>CBDCDL010000002.1:0-4826496 GCA_965215345.1 Spirochaetia bacterium
GCGGTCACCGCGACCGGCTCGGAGGCGGCGCCGTGCAGCTCCACCGTTCCGGGGCCGGTCACGCGGGCGCTCAGGCGGTCCAGACGCGGCGCGAACGACGAAGCGTCCGGCAGTTCGGTGAGGAACAGGACCTTCTCCAGGTAGCAGGGACCGGTTCCGTCCGCGCGGACCGTGAGCGGCACGCCGCCGCTCAGGATCTCGGCCGGCCGCTCGGCGACGATCAGGTGCCGGCGGTTGTCCCACCGCTGCGGGCGCACCGTCCCCAGCAACTCCGAGCCGGCCTGTATCGTGAAGCGGTAGTCGTCATCTTCGGACGCGTGCAGCAGCAACCCGATGTACTTGCGGCCGCACACCTGCTCCTTCTCCGGGGACAGCCAGAACCGGTGCTGCAGCACCGCCGGCATCCCCGACGCGGCCACCGACGGCGTACGGTAGACCCCGTAGCCGACCCGGAACGGCATGTTCCGCTGGCCGACGTTGATCTGCCAGCCGTCGAGCGTCTCCGCTTCGACGGCGTTCACGACGACGATGCCGTCGCGGGCGGCGATCGCGTCGATCCGGTCGTCGCCGGCCACGTCGACGTGGCCGACGAGGTCTTCACTCACTGGGCGCGAACCCTCCGGCGGTCCGCTCAAGGGCGCGCGTAGCTCACCGCGAGCATGGCATCGACGTCCATCGGATCGCGCCCGAGCTCCTTGCGCAGCAAGGCGAGCTGCTCCGCCTCGGAGCGGAGCTCCAGGTCGTCCGCGAGCGGCAGGGCCAGCTCCACGCCGCCGCGCAACTCGGACTCCCGGCACGCCTGGGTCATCTCCAGCGCCACCAGCGCATCGCGGTCGGTGTACTCCCAGCCTCGGCTCGCCAGCTCCGTGGCCGCCTCCTGCGAACCGTTGTGCCGGCGCACGGCCAGCACGAAGTCGACGATGTGGCCGGCCACCGCGGCGCCGTAGTAGGGACGGCCGGTGCGGGTAGGAACGCGATACGGGTTGGCGTACTCGATGGTCCTGCCCGGAACCTCGACCGTGGAGCGGGTCCAGACGTCGTCGGCCTGCTCGTGCACGACCGGGCAGACGACGTCCGCCTTGCCGCCTGCGGCGAGCGACTCGTCGCTGCAGATGCGCACCTCGGCAACGCCGGTCCAGTTCTCGGCCGGCGTCTGCACGACCGTGCCGCGCGCCCCTGCGAACTCCGTATACCCGGGCCGCGGGTGCCGGCCCAGGTTGCCCTTGACGTTGCCCGCCAGGTCGACGACCAAGCGGTCGCCCGGGAACGTGAAGAAGTTGCAGTGAAACAGTTCGTCGACGTGGTGGCGGTGCGGCATCGAGTTGTACGGCGCCACCGGCATCGTGTGACTGACCGCGCGCGCCGTCAGCGGGTGCGACTCGTAGAAGACGATCCAGCGCGAGTTGTTGTGGTAGCCGGTGTGGTCGTACATGCACAGCACGCGCCGCACCTCGCCGATCGCGCCGGAGGCCGCCACGGCCTTGCTGATCCGGTCGATCGGAAAGCGCCAGAAGTTCTCGCCGATGCGCAGGACGACGTTGCCGGCACTGGCGCGCTCGGACATCTCCCGGCCCTGTGCCAGCGTCATCGCCATGGAGGTCTCCACGTCGTGGTGGATGCCGTTCGCGGAAAGGAACGAAGAGATCGAGTGATGCGAAGGCACCGGCGTCACCACCAGCGCCGCCTCCGCCACCTGCGAGTCCATTAGATCGAAGATGGAGTGGAACGGCCGCGCGCCCAGTTGCGCGGCCAGCGCGTCCGCGTGCTCGGCCACCGGATCGCAGACGGCGACCAGGTCCAGCCACTGGCCGAGGTGAGGAAGGATCGGCGCGTAGACGGTGCTGGCCCGGTTGCCCGCGCCGATCAGCGCTACGCGCAACGGCTTGTCAGTGCTCATACCGGCAGTCTACCGCGAATGCGCGCCTCCTGCGCGAACGCCCGCCGTCACGACGTCACCATCCAGCCGACCGCACGGCCAGAAGCTCACACGGTCGACAGCGGCTGACTGACCTATTCGACGGCATGCGCGTCGTCGATCCGTTCGCCCTTTCCGCTCGCTTCGTCCAGGATCGGCTCCGCCGCCGTTTCGTCGCCCACCGCCGCGCAGCCGGCCAGCTCCCAGCCGTGGAAGACGACCGCCAGGCCCACGTGCCGCACCGACGGGTGGCGGCGCTGCAGTCCGTCGTCCGCCATGTAGCGCCGCACCTGCGCCGCGGCCTCCCGCAGCTTCTCCGCTACCACGGCATCGGCCGCCGCCTCGCGCCGCTTCAGGTACTTGATCTCGATCACGTAGCCGTAGGCGACGTCCGGATATCCGGCCAGGAACGGCTCCAGGTACAGGTCCGCGTAGCCCTTGTTCAGTTCGTACTCCGCGTGCAGCAGAAAGTGGTCCACCAAGCTGAACCACGCCGCCAGGAAGGCATGCACCACCTTCTCGCCGTCGATGTAGTCGCGGATCCGGGTCTGCCTGGTGATCGCTTCGCTCAAATAGTCCAACGCCGGACGCCACGTCCCGTCGTAGGCCATGTCGCGCACCAAACCGGAGAACTCGTAGTGGCTGACCGCGAACGCCCCCACGTCCCGGTAGGCGTCGCGCAGGAAGCCGTACAGCAACCGCCGCACGGTCTGGTTGGGAATGCCCAGCCGCGACGCCCCGCGCGCGGCGCTGCGAATGCTGAGCAGGCCGAAATAGTACAGCAGGGAGAGGAAGTTGTCGGGTTGGTCGAGCTCCTCGAGAGGAAAGCCGGATTGGATTCTGGCTTCCGCCCGGCCCTCGCCGATGATGCGGCGGAGCAGGTCGAAGTTGCCGTTGAGCTGCCGGCCGACCACCAGCAGATGGCGCAGCTTGCCGTAGTCGATGCGCACGTTGGTGTCGATCAGCTCGTCCGGCAGGGGTTTGTTCGGCATGGATTTCTTCAGGTAGTAGAGCACCAGGTCGGTGTTGTAGAGAACGTCGGGGGCGCCGGTGGCGAACCGGTAGCCGTCGTACCACTCCCGCATCACCTCCAGAGCGGCGTCCACCTCCTGGTCGAACACGCGGAGGCCCCGATAGGTCACCAGCAGGCGCCGCACTTCGTCCTCGGTGAACCCCAGCACGTCGGCGAACTCCGGCATCAGGCTGATGTTGGTGCCGATGTTGAAGCCTGAGGTCACGTCGTCCATGGTGATCGGCGACACGCCGGTGATGAACAGACGCTCCAGCCCGCCGCCGCTTCTTGCCGTCGCCCCCTTCAGCGTGGCGAAGAAGTTGCGATAGAAGCCGCCGCCGTGGGTGAAGGACTGGTAGGCCTTCGTTCCGCGATGCGCCAGGACGGTGTTGGCGAAATTGTCGTACTCGTCGATGAGCACGTACAACGGGATGTCGTGATCGCCGGCATACAGGAACAACTCGATGAGCTTGGCGTCGATCGAGGGATGCGAGAGGATGCGTCGGATCGCCTTCTCGGGAAACAGATCCCGATTCCGCTCCAACGTGCCGCGCAGTTCGATATGGCAGTAGGTCTCGAAGCGCTCCCGCAGGGTCTCCAGCGTGTCGTCGAACACCGAGAAGTCGAAGCGCAGGACGACGTAGCGGTGGCGGTTCTCGGTGGGCTCCCGCCCGATGTCGGTGCCGTCGAATACGGTCTCGAACTCATCGGCCCAGCGGCGGTCGTAGTAGTTCTCCAGCAGTGACACCCAGCACGACTTGCCGAAGCGGCGCGGGCGGATCAGGAAGGCGTAGCGCTCCTCCTCCAACCGGTGCAGGAAGCGGGTCTTGTCCACGTAGAGCCACCCGTTCAGGCGGATGCGCCTGAAGTCCGCCTCGCCGTAGGGAATGCGGGGATACGAACGGGAGGCATGTACGCGAGACACTGAACCACCGCCCACAACGTCAGTCAACGTCCTCCCCGGCTCGTTTCACCGGGTGAAGTCGCGGGTCAGGTCGAGCGCCAGGTCGCGGAAGCCGCGCACGCGATGGCAGGTGATCAGGTTCGTGTCGTGCTGGCTCGATCCCCCGACCGAGGTTCGCGACAGCACGACCAGGTCGTCGCCGTCGATCAGGTTGGAGGCGTAGCTGAACGACTCGGTCATCTTGCGGCTCATCGCCACGCAGCCGGCCTGGAACCAGTTCTGGGCGTCGGCGCTGTAGATCAGGATCAGGATGCGCCGCTCGTTGGCGACGATGCCGCGGAAGCCGATCTCCGCCAGCTTGTCGTTCACGGGCGTCAGCGTGTCGGAGACCGGATTCACGCACGTCCAGAACAGGCCGGAGACCTTGTCGTGGACGATGTGGAACTTGCACTGCCCGCCGGGCATCGGGCAGTACTGGCTGAAGCGGTAGCTCATCGTGCGGCCGTCGTCCTCCAGGTCGCAGATGGCCGCCAGCCCCACCGTGGCGCGCCCCAGCACGTGCAGGCGCAGCAGATTGCGCAGCCTGCCGCGCACCGAGATCAGGTTGCCCTCGATCCAGCAGTCCTCGGTGCCGGTCTCCGGCGGATAGGCGAAGGTGTTCATCGGCTGCGGCGCGCCGGGAAAGCGCTCCATCGGCGATGCCCGCCACGCCCCCGGATCGAGCAGATCACCGCCCAGGTCGCCGGCCATCACGAACGACTCCCAGGAGGAGCGCCCGCCGCCCGAGCGGCCCACCCGCGGGCAGGTCTCGAAGGCGCGATAGACCTGCCCGCCCTGGAACGTCACCGCCGTCGGCGCGCCGTGGCTGCGCCGGTCGCACACCTCGACCTCCGGCGTCCAGGTATGGCCGCCGTCCTCCGAGCGGCTGACGATCACCTCCCGCGACTGGCGGCGGTTGCCGATCATGTACAGCGCGCCTGCGTGCACGAAACAGCTCGGCCAGATGATGTCCGTCTTGCCGCGCAGCTCCCAGGTCCTGCCGCCGTCCGCGCTCACCCGTACCTCGGTCTGGTCGGGAAACGTCTCCGTGTACGGCTTGGGTTGGAACCACTCGTAGGAGGCGACCATCTCCCCGCCCGGCAGCCGGGTGATCCCCGGCGACCCGGCGAAGTGCCGCTCCTTGTCGGGCGACTCCGCCACCACCACGTAGTCCTGCGCCAACGGCTGCATCGCTATCTCCTCTCCGGCCATCGGGGCCGGTTTCGGTCCGGATATGAAAGAGCCGGGCCCGCCGACAGCCGGCCCGGCTCTTGTCGACCTCGTACGAGGTCTTCTCAGGCTAAGCGCCTGTTCCGTCTACTTGCTGTTCGTCTACTTGACGGTGTCGAACCACGCGTTGGCTTCCTGAGTCAGGATGTCGCCGCCGCTGCGCCGCCACCGCGCGACCACGTCGTCGTAGTCGTCGACGCTCTGCGTGCCCAGGACCACCTTGTAGAAGAACTCCTTGAGCACCTTGTCGACGTCCGCGTACTCGGCCTGCGAGGGCAGCGCCACCTTCAGCGGCTGCTCCACGGTGTTCTGGCTGGCGATGGTGTCGTACAGCGTCTGGCGCTGCACGCCGCTTGCCCCGCGGCTCACGTTGTACCACGGCGCGTAGACCCAGAACGGGTTGGTCGAGAAACCGCCGGCCAGGTTCTGGCCCAGCTCGCCCTGGCGGCGCGGGTCGGCCAGCCAATCCTCGGTCTGAGCGAATCTGTCGCCGTACTCCGAGCCGTCAAACGGCACCCACTCCCAAGGCTGCGCTTCCTCGCACACCTCCGTCGTGTCGCCGACGAAACAGCCGAGCGCCGCCGCATAGTACAGCGCGCGGTCTGTGGCAATGGTGTTCAACACCTGCAGCAGGCGATGGAGCTTTGTCTCATCGCGCTCGAGTTGCCGTCCGAACGTGACGTACAGCGGCTGCAGGCCGCGTACCGACATGCCCGCGTCGCCGCGCGGTCCGATGGGCGGCTCGCCGGCCACGTAGGGATGGTAGTCGGTCACCGACGCGTGGGCGGCAGGATCGATCTCCGTGAAGGCGATGATGCTGTAGTGCCCCAAGCCGGAGCAGTTGTCCGGCCAGCAGTCCGGATCGTCGTAGATGTAGGCACGGTGCTCCGGATGGGCCATGTGCCACTTGCGGTTGAGGTGGCCGCCGCCGTCCCACTCGGAGTCGTCGGAACCGAGCGAGGAGACGTAGCCGATCTTCTCGTTGGCGAACTTCCACGAGATGTCGTTGGCGCCGTCCTTGCGCCCGATCTCGGTGACCCACTCCGGATCGATGATCTCCTGCGCATACCAGTCGGCCAGCAGCGCGAGCGCCTCCTTGGTGCCCGGGTCGGTAAAGCCGTACTGCAGCGTGCCGTCCTTCTCGATCCACTGGAACGCGAACGTCCCGTGGGCGCCGAAGATCTCCTGGAAGAAGCCGGCAGGGGCGGTCTCCTGGTCACCCGGTGCGGTGAACGCGTAGGTGTCCTTCGCGCCGCTTTGGTTGGGGTCGTCGTTGCGGAACTTGAGGTACGCCTCCTCGAACTCGTCCAGCGTCTCCGGAACCGTGTCGATGCCGACGTTGTGCAGCCACTGCGCGTTCCAGGCGATGCCGCGCCGGTACACGTTCCACGGGCTGATGATCGGCAGCCCCATGTGCTTGCCGTCGATCTCGCCGTACTTCCACACCCGCGGGTCGCCGAACGACTCGACGTGAGCGTGGTACTCGGGCATCACCTCACGAATGGTGTCCACCGACAGCTCGGCCAGGACGCCCTGGTCGGCGTAGGTCGCCAATTGCACGGGATTCATCCGCATGGCGATCATGTCCGGAATCTCGCCGGCAGCCAGCAGCACGTTGAGTTTCTCGAACTGGTTCTCCGTGACCACCCAGTCGAACTGGACGTCGAAGTACTCGTCCAGCCAGCGCTTGGTCATGTTCAGTTCCGCGTCCCGGCGATGCATGTTGGTCGCCGCGCTGGTGTACGTGTACTCCTGGGCCGCCAGCTCGAGGGCGAACCCGCCGAGCAGCACCAGGACCAGCAATAGTGAGAGCTTGCGCATAGTCTTCGATCCTTCCTTGTTGTTTTTGGTCGCGCGCTTCGCGGTTTACTCGCGTCAAGACACGCGGTTGAGTTACGGCCCCACGGGCCGCCGGGGCGATGCTACCCCTTGAGAGATCCGATTATCACCCCCTTCACGAAGTATTTCTGGATGAACGGATAGACGATGAGGATCGGCGCGATGGCGACGAAGATCGCCGCCGAGTTGAGGGTCTGCGGCCGCACCGGCCGCAGCGCTGCTTCGTCGAACGCCTGTTCCGCCTCGATGGTGAGCGTGTCGTTGGCGGTGATCACGATGCGCCGCAGCCAGATCTGCAGCACGTGCTTCTGTTGGTCTCTGATGTAGATGAGCGAGTCGAACCACGCGTTCCAATGCCCCACCGCGCTCCACAGCCCGATGGTGGCGATCACCGCCATCGACATGGGGACGATGATGCGGAACAGCGTGACGATCTCATTGGCGCCGTCGATGCGCGCCGAGTCTTCGATCTCCGTCGGGATGGTCATCAGGAAATTGCGCATGATGAGCAGCCAGAATGCGGGCGCCAGGTTGATCAGGATGAACACCAGCCGCGTGTCGATCAGGCCCAGGCTGCGGATCAGCACGTAGGTGGGGATCAGGCCTCCCGAGAAAAACAGCGTGAAGACGAAGATCGACGTGTACACGTTGCGGTGCGGCAGGTACTTTTTCGACAGCGGATAGGCGGCGCACAGCAGGACCACGACCGTCGCGAAGGTGCCGGCGACGGTGCGCACGATGGTGTTGAGGTAGCCCCAGTAGAGGTCGCCGTCACCGAGAATCACCTCGTATGATTTCGTGGAGAAGGGGCGCGGCCAGAGCATCACATTGCTCAGGTACTCGCTCGATCCATGCGTCAGGGACACCGCCAGCAGGTTGATGAACGGAAACAGGATGGTGATCGAGAACAGAATCAGGAACAGGCCGTTGAACAGCCCAAAGACCTTCTCGCCGGTAGTGCGGACCGCCACGCCTGCCGCCTCCCTACCAGACCCCGTAGTCGCCGACCGCCTTGGCGATACGGTTGACGATCACGACCAGGATCAGACCGATCACGTTCTTGAACAGACCGGCGGCCGCAGCCAGACTGAAGTTCAACTCCTCCAGACCGATGCGGTAGACGTAGGTGTCGATGATGTCGGCGACTTCATAGACCGCCGGGTTGTAGAGATTCAGGATCTGGTCGAATCCCGCTTCCAGGATGTCTCCTACCCTCAGGATGAAGAGGATGACGATCACGGGCATGATCGACGGAATCGTGATGCTCCACGCCTGCCGGACCCTGCCGGCTCCATCGATGATCGCGGACTCGTGAAGCTGCGGGTCCACCCCGGCGATGGCGGCAAGGAAGATGATCGACCCCCATCCGACCTGCTGCCAGACACCCGTGGTGATCAGGACCGTCACGAACCACTCGGAGTCCGCAAGGAAGTGAATCTTGTCGCCGCCCAGCAGGGTAGCGATCGAATTTATGACGCCCGTGGACGGCGAGAGGATCGCCGTGATGACGCCGGCGAGGACGACCCACGACAGGAAATGTGGCAGGTAGCTGACTGTCTGCACGACGCGCTTGAAGTGGCGTTGCGTCACCTCGTTCAACAGCAGCGCCAGGATGATCGGCGCGGGAAAGCCCCAGAACATTCGGTACAGGCTGATCAGGAGCGTATTGCGGAGCACTCTCCAGAAATCGGTGGTCCCGTTGAACAGCCGTATGAAATAGTGGAAGCCGACCCACTCGCTGCCCCAGATGCCGTCAAAAAGCCGATACTTCTTGAACGCGATGATGATCCCGTACATGGGGCCGTACTTGAAGATGATGGTCCAGACGAGCGCAGCCGCCAGCAGAACGAACAGATAGCGATGGCGGTAGTACTGCCGCAGGATCGACGGACGGTTGAGGGAAACGAGTTCAGCCTGAGGCGCGGTGCCGGGGTCGGCGTGCAGCGTTCTCATTCGACGATGAACACTTCCACTGCGGCCGATTTGGCCGCGCGCATGTCTGATTCCCGGATGGAGTAGCCCATGACCACCGGCAGGGAAGGCTCGTCGAAGACGATCTCCAGGGCGTCTGCCGACTCCCGCGCGCGTTCGACGTCACGGCCGTCGATGACGTTGGACGCCTCGACCACCACCCAGACCGACGCTCGATCGGTCTGACGCCGAGCGCGCAGGACGAGGTCTGTCGCAGCGATGCGCGCCTCCTGACCGGTCGTGATGACCCCGGTGTCGGCGGCGTCGTATACGGGATCACGCAGCTCGGGCTCGGCATCGATGGACACCGGGCTTTGCATGATGCGGGCCCGGCGCAGCCCCATCTTCTGGCTCAGGTACGGCCTGATCATGCGCGGTATCTTGATCTCCAGGCTGTCTCCCTTGAGTGCCGCAATGTCGATCTTCATTGCGCCCACGTCTTCTTCGAGAGTAGTGAGTCTGTCCTCGACAGCAGTGAGTCTGCCCTCGACAGCAGTGAGTCTGCCCTTGATCTCCGCCACGTCCGCCTCGATGGCGTCGAGGCGCGCGGGCATCCCCAGGAACTCGTTGGTGAGCATGGCGCGCAAGAGCATCCGCTGAGCTTGAGGGTTCTCGTTCAACTCGGCGATGATCCGCGCCACGAGCGACGTGGGATCGAGTCGTTCCGGCGCCTGCGCCTTCGGCATGTCGGTATCATACGGAACTCGCAGCGCGCCGTCGATGGTCTGCCGGTCAGGCACGTTGCACGTCGAACGCCGTGATGTCGCGGCTCTCGGCGCTGACTTCCACGCCGATCAGGTGCACCGCGCGGCCTGGAGCACGGTGCTTGTCCGCGTACCGCCGCTCCTCGAGCTGAGCCAGCGCCGCGCCTCGTTCCGAACGCTCGGCCACCTTGAACTCGAACAGAAACGCGTTGCCGTCGGCCCGCACTGCCAGGTCCAGCCGGCCGTGGCTGGAGGCGTCCTCCACCGACACGCCGTCCAATGACGCCTGGAAGAAGGCGTAGAACACGCTCGACCAGTACCCTTCGTAGCGGGCGATGTCGTTGCGGCGGTGCCAGTCATGGGGGATGCCCGCCAGCAGCGTGCGCAACAGCGCCTCCAGACCCGCCCAGTCCTCCGTCACCAGCAGGCGCCGCAGCGCCCCGCCGTCCGCTGCGCGCCGCCAGTTCGGCGCCAGGAAGTCGAGCAGGCTCCCATTGAGGCCCCGGCGCACCTCCCGGTTCGGATACCCCAGGCGGTACCGCGGCGGGCCGCCGTTCGTCTCCACCTCCACGACGGTCAGGTACCCGGTCTGGAACAGCAGTGCCTCCGGGGCGATGTGGTCCACGTCGAAGGACGACAGCAGGGCGGAGTCGGCATGCACGCTCTCCAGGTCCGGAGCCGTGAAGCCGCGCCGGATCAGCGTGTCCACCAGGAATCTCGGCGTGGCGGTCTCGAACCAGTGGTCCTCGAATTCGCGGCTGCGGAACAGCTTGAGCAGGCCGTAGGGATTGTAGACCGGCTCCGCCCCGCGCCAGCGGTAGCCGTTGTACCAAGCGCGGATCTCGTCCCGGTCCAGGCCGGGCAGCTCGGGCGCGAACACCGCGTCCAGGTCGGCCTCCGTGTAGCCGCAGATCGCCGAATAGGCCGGGTCCAGGGTGAGGTCGGTAAGGTTGTTCAAGTCCGAGAACAGGCTCACCTTGCTGAACTTGCTCACGCCGGTGATGAAGGTGAGCTCGACGTGGGCGTCGCACGCCTTGATCGTCCCGTACAGCCCGCGCAGATCGTCGCGGTTGGTGCGCGCGATCTCGGGCTCGTCCATCGCGTCCAGGATCGGCTTGTCGTACTCGTCCACCAGCACGACCACGCGCCGGCCGGCCCGCTCGCTCAGCGCCTCGATCAGGCGGCGGAAGCCCACGGAGGGGCTGACGCCGGGCGCGTCGACGCCGGCCCTCCTGGCCGCGTCCTCGATCTGCACGGCCGCACTCTCCTCCAGGACTCCCGGCCGCCTGAAGTTGCCGTTGCTGAAGTCCAGCCGCACCACCGGGTGGCGCTTCGACCAGTCCCAGCCGTCGTCGACGGCCAGGCCCCGGAACAGCGCCTCGCTGCCCTCGAACAGCTCCTTGAGGGTGTCGACGAACAGGCTCTTGCCGAACCGGCGGGGGCGCGACAGGAAGAAGTGCTTGCCGTGGTCATCCACAAGCCGGCGGATGTAGCCCGTCTTGTCCACGTAGTAGAAACCTTCCTCTCTGATCTGGCGGAAGGTCTGGATGCCGATGGGGAGCCTGCGCCTGCCCATGGCGCCATCCTACGACGTTCGATCGGCGTTCGCAGGTCCGCTCCGGGGACGACTACCGGGCGCAGGGCAGGCGCGCCGGTGCGAGAAGGGCTCGCTCGGCCACTCGGGGAGCGCGAAGGTCGCCTCCTCGACCGGGTCGGCGAGGGAGCGACGCCGCGCGCCGCGCAGCCAGTGCCTGCGGCCCAGGAACAGGGGCCGGTAGCGCTCCGGCAGGCCCGCGACGAAGGCGTCCGAGAGCTCGCCGTCGTCCCAGCTCTGGTACATGGTGGGGGCGTAGCCGCAGATGACGATCGCGCGCTCGCGGTCGCTGCGGACCTGGCCGGTGGCATGGATGAGGGTCTCGCCGAACAGCAGCGTCGATCCGGCGGGCGCCACCACCTGGTGGATCAGCGAGCGGTCGCGGTAGGCGCAGGCGATCAGCTCCTCCGGCGGCTGCGCGAGCTTGTGGCTGCCGGCGATGACGGTGGTGCCGCCGTCGTCCGGACCCAGCTCGGTGAGGTTGGTCAGGGTCTTGACGAAGGTGCAGTGGAACAGGTCGCCGTCGCGGTGCGTCCCGAACGGCACGTCGGTGCCGCGGTGGAAGCCGTAGGTGGCGGGGGCCGACAGGTCGTCGTCCGGGTCGCGGCGGTTGATGTGGGCGTTGACCTCGACGATGCGCGCCTCGCTTCCCATCAACTCCTCGGCCATGCCCACCAGCCGCGGGTGGATGGCGTATCCGGCGATGGCCGGATCGGACTCGACGATCGCGCCCATGTAGGAGTGGTGCGGCTTGTCCACGAGCAGGTTCGCGCCGCGCACCCGGACCTTGGGGTCGTCGGTGCGGTCGCGCGCGGCGTGCAGCTCGCGCCTGAGCCGCTGCAACGCCTCCAGGATGCGCCCGGTCTCCTCCTCCGACAGCGTCCCCGGAACGACGACGTAGCCGTAGATCTCCAGGTGGAGGCGCTGCTCGGGGGTCAGCGCCGGGAACGGCCGCGGGAAGTCGCCGGCGTTCGGCCCGGGCTCGGCCATCGCGGGAGCCCTACGCCGGCTGCGGCTGCTCCCGAGCCACCGGCGCCACCCGTGCCTCCTGCAGCGCCGCGCGCACCTGCGCCTTCTCCGCCTCGTCGAGAGGCAGCACCGGCTCGCGCATCAGCGGCGACGAGAACACGCCGCGTTGATACAGCGCCTCGGTCATGCGGGCGTGCGCCTCGCCGGAGGGCTGGCCGATGCCGTAGATCGCCTCCGCCATCGGGAAGATGTAGTCCTGCAACTCGCGCGTGCGGGCGAAGTCGCCGGCCTTCATCGCCTTCCACGCGTCGCAGATCAGCTCCGGAATGCAGCCGGCGAAGCCGATCAGGGCGCCGTCGACGCCCACGTACATGGACGACAGCAGCGACTCGTCGTGGCAGGTCAGGAGCGACAGGTCCGGCACGTGGCGGCGGAACAGGCGGCAGTCGCGCTCATACAGCGCCATGTGGCGGGTGCCGGTCTTGAGGGCCTTCACGTTGGGGATCTTCGCCATCTCGATGACGGTCTCGGCCGGGTAGAACGCCTTGGTGGCGAACGGGTAGAGGTGGATGACGATGCCGATGTCGATCGCCTCCGCCACGCGCTGGAAGAAGCGCAGCGGCGTCTCCGGCTTCATGCCGAACCGCAGCCAGTTGTGCGGCGGCATCAGCAGGATGCCGTCGGCGCCTGCGTCCTGGGCCGCCTGCGCGTGCTCGATCGCCTCCAGGGTGCCCTCGGCCGAGACGCCCGAGACCACCAGGACGTCGCCCGAGACCTCGCTCGCGATCACCTCGGTGACGCGGCGGCGCTCCGCGGGCGACAGCGAGGTGATCTCGCCCGTGTGGCCGTTGCAGACCAGCCCGCGGATCTCGTCGAAGCCGGCCAGCCAGCGCACGTAGCGGCGCAACTCGCCTTCGTTCACGGAGTAGTCGTCGTGCAGCGGCAAGCAGGTCGCCGGGAAGATGTCAGTCCAACGTTCTTCGCTCATGGGACGTACGATAGCAGGATCGGCGGCGTTCAGGGTAAGCGTCGCAGGACTGGACGCCGACATCGAACGACAGGACATCGGTTGACAGGCGCCACGCCGGGGGGACACTCACAGGGAGATGCGCTTCTTCAACACGACGGGTCCGGTGGTGGCCGCCGATCACTACTGCGTGCCGCCGCTGGAACGACTCGATCTGAGAGAGATTCTCTCCCTGATCGGCGACAAGCGCTACTTCGTACTGCACGCGCCGCGCCAGACCGGCAAGACCTCGGCACTGCTGGCGCTCCGCGATCTGCTGAACAGCGGCGCCCACGGCCGGTACCGCTGCGTCTACGTGAACGTGGAGGCGGGCCAGGCGTCGCGCGAGCGCGTGGAACGGGCGATGCGCGCCATCCTCAGCGAACTGGAGATCGAGGCGGAAGCGACGCTCGACGACCCGTTGCCGGCGCGCCTGTGGCCCGGGATGCTGGAGCGCTCCGGCCCGGAAGGGGTGCTCCGGCAGGTGTTGACGCGGTGGGCGCAGGCGGACTCGACGCCGCTGGTGCTGCTGATCGACGAAATCGATACGCTCATCGGCGACACGCTGCTGGCCGTGCTCCGGCAGTTGCGCGCCGGCTACGCGCACCGGCCGCGACGCTTTCCGCAGAGCGTCATCCTGTGCGGGGTGCGCGACGTGCGCGACTACCGCATCCGCTCGTCGGCCGAGAACGCGATCGTCACCGGCGGCAGCGCCTTCAACATCAAGGCCAAGTCGCTGCGCATCGGCGACTTCTCGGAGGCCGAAGTGCGCGCGCTGCTCGGCCAGCATACGGCCGAGACGCGGCAGCGGTTCTCGGAGGAGGCGTTGCATGCGGTGTGGGAGCTGACGGCCGGCCAGCCATGGCTGGTCAACGCCCTGGCCCAGGAGACCTGTTTCGGAGACGAAGCAGGGCGCGACCGCAGCCGGGCAATCGCCGGCGACGCGATCCACACCGCCCGCGAACATCTCATCGCGCGTCGCGAGACCCACCTCGAACAGCTCACCGACAAGCTCGAGGAGGAACGGGTGCGGCGCGTGATCGGACCGGTCCTGAGCGGCGGTCAGGCGAGCACCGACGTGCGCCCCGACGACCTGCAGTACGTGCGCGACCTGGGCCTGGTGGCGCGGGACGCTCCGGTTCGCATCGCCAATCCCATCTACCGGGAGGTGGTCCCGCGCGATCTGACATGGACCACCCAGGAGGGCCTGACGCACGATCCCGCGTGGTACGTCGACGCGGAGGGGAATCTGCAACTCGCCGAGTTGCTGGCCGCCTTCCAGGGCTTCTTTCGGGAGCACTCCGAGCACTGGATCGAGCGCTTCCAGTACCGGGAGGCCGGTCCTCAGCTCCTTCTGCAGGCCTTCCTGCAGCGTGTCGTCAACTCGGGCGGCCGGGTGGAGCGCGAGTACGGCCTGGGCCGGATGCGGACCGACCTGCTGATCGTCTGGCCGTCCGGCGCGCCCTCGGGCCGCACCCGCCGGATGGTAATCGAGTGCAAGGTGCTGCACCGCAGCCTGGACCAGACCATCCGCACGGGACTGGAGCAGACCCGCGCCTACCTGGACCGCTGCGCGGCCACGGAAGGGCACCTGGTGATCTTCGACCGCACCGCCGGCAAGCCGTGGGCCGAGAAGCTCTTCCGCCGCACGGAAGACGCAGCCGGCATACCGATCACCGTGTGGGGCATGTAGCGAACGTGCTCCGACCGTCTATTCGCCTATTCGCCGATCACGCCCGCGCGGCCCTTGCTGACGCAGAGGTAGCGGACCGGCACGTCCACGAACGACTCCACGCGCTCGATCAGCCGCCGCGTCCCGATCGGCAGGTCGGCGCGCCGGCGGACGCCGTCGAGCGGGCCGCCCACGGGCTCCAGCTCCTCGTAGTGGGGCTGGACGTCGGCGAGGCGCCGCACGTTGGCTGGCACACGGTCGACCCGCTCCGCGCCGATCGAGTAGCCGACGCAAACGCGCAGCTCGGAGAGCGTCGACAGGACGCCCAGACCGGTCACGGCCAGCGCGGTCACCCCGGTCACCCGGGCGGTGTGCCGGAGGGCCACCAGGTCCAGCCAGCCCACGCGCCGCGGCCGTCCGGTGGAGGTGCCGTATTCGTTGCCGGCCTCCCGGATCCGATCCGCCGCCTCGCCCGGGATCTCCGTCGGGAACGGCCCTTCGCCCACCCGGCTCATGTACAACTTGGCGACGCCGACCACCTCGCCCAGGGTTCGGGCTGCCAGCCCGGTCCCGGCCAGCGCCCCGCCCGGAGAGCAGACGCTCGACGTGCAGTACGGGTAGGTGCCGAAGTCCACGTCCAGCAACGCCGCGTGCGCTCCCTCGAACAGGATGTTCTTGCCGCTCCTCCGGGCGTCGTCCAGCACATACTCGGTGTCGGTGATGTACGGGGCCAGCCGGCTGCCCCACTCCGCGCACTGCTCCACGATCGGCTCGCACGCGAGCTGTCGGAAGTCCCGGCCGCACTCGGTGGCCAACGCGCCGAGCAGGCTGTTCTTGAGTGACACCAGGCGGGGAAGCCGCGCGCTGAGATACGGCTGGTCCTTGACGTCGGCCATGCGCACGGCGGTGACGCGGTGCGCCTTGTCCGCGTAGCACGGGCCGATTCCCCGGCGCGTCGTGCCGATCTCGCCGTTCTCCCCGGACGCGAAGGCGCGGTCCATGAGCTCGTCCTCGACCTTGTGGTACGGCATCACCACGTGGGCGCGATCGCTGATCGCCAGCCGGTCGGGGTCGACGGGATAGCCCTCCGCCTGCAACTCGTCCATCTCCTTGATGAGCTGAGCGGGGTCCAGGGCGGTGCCGTTGCCGATCACGTTGAGCACGCCGTCGCGCAGGATCCCGGACGGCATCAGGTGAAACGCCTTGCGCCGGTCGCCGATCCAGACCGAGTGGCCGGCGTTGGCGCCGCCGTTGTAGCGGACCACCACGTCGAAGTCGCCGGCCAGGTAGTCGACGATCTGGCCCTTGCCCTCGTCCCCGAACTGCAGCCCGCAGATGCAGCAACCGCCCGCTCCCCGATCGATCCCGTTGTCGCTCACCGTTAGCTCCGCCCGTGAAGGTACTCTATTCTTCCGCACCGCGTCGGCACCTCGGCTGCCGCGCTACAGCTCCCTTGCGCCGCGCGACGCTCCGCGTGGTTGGCATAGTTGCGAATTGCAACTAAAATGGTTCCACCATGCCGAGCATCACCATCCGAGGTCTGGACGAGCATGTCCTGCAGCGCATCCGGGCGCTCGCCCAGACCGAGCGTCGCAGCGTAAACGGCGAGCTGCTGACGCTGATCGACCGTGCCCTCCAGGTGGAGCATGCCGAACAGAGCCGGCGCGCCGCCGCCGTGTCCAAGGAGACCCAACTGAGGATCTGGCGCAGCATCTCCGGGTGGTGGGAGGACGATCGCTCGACCGAGCGCATCATCACCGACATCTACGACCACCGGACCCCGGGACGCGACGTCAGCCTGTGATCATCCTCGACACCGACACCTGCGTGGAACTGCTGCGCGGGAACGAGCGCGTCATCGAGCAGCGCGCCCTGACCGACGACGCGATCGGCGTGTCGTTCATGTCGGTGGCCGAGCTGTACTACGGCGTGGAGCGTTCGGCGAAGCCGGCCCGGAACCGGCATGCGGTGGACGTCCTGCTGCTGTCGGTCCTCGTGGTCGAAACGGATCGCGCGATCGCGCAGCGATTCGGTCAGCTCAAGACCGAGCTGTGGCGAGAGTCGGTGCTGCTGCCGGACGCGGACCTGTTCATCGCCGCCACCACGCTCGTGCATGGCTCGCTGCTGGTCACCGGTAATTCCCGCCACTTCGCGCGCATCGGTGGGCTGCGCCTGGAGCGCTGGACATGACCGCTCAGGCGAGCGTGTTCGGCCTGGAGTCGAAGCCGAGCAGGCGCTTCAGGGTCGGGGTCGCGCGCGCGACCACCTCGTCGGAGACGATCCTGATCTGATCCTGCTGCGGCTTCAGGAACGCGCGGCAGAAGAAGCCGAGCAGGCACACGCGAGGGCGATCGGTGCGGTTCGCCGACGACGCGTGCCACAGCGCTCCGTTGATGATCATCACCGAGCCCTTGCGCCCGGTGATCTGCAGCTCGTCGGCGTAGCGCACGCCCGGCTCCGGCAGCGCTTCGAGCCGGCGGTGACTGCCGGGAACGCAGCGCGTGGCGCCGTTCTGGACCGTGAAATCGTCGAGGAACCAGATGCTGTTTGCTGACAACGGAAACGCCGGACGGGGCGTCGGCAGCGTCCCCAGCGGGTGGTCGATGTGCAGGCCGCCGTCCGGCGCGCCGGGGCCGATCACGTTGACCGTGAACGAGCTCAGCGTGCAGTCCGCGCCGAGCAGGCAGCTCATCGCGCCGAGCACGCGCGGGTGCTGAATCGCCTGCTCGAACACCTCGCCCTTGTCGACCAGGTTCCAGACTCGCTGCGCTTTCTCACCCAGGTACACGTGCTCGCCCGACGCCGCGCGCTCCTGCCGCGCCAGGGCCATCGACCGGTCGCGCAGGGCATCCGCCTGGTCGGCCGGGATCGCCTCCTCCAGGACCACGAAGCCGCGCTCGTCGAGGTGGGACCGCTCCGCATCGCTCAGCATCGCAACTGCTATTTCGCTCTCCCGTGCCGGATCTTCAGGGCCGATGGTCGACGCTCACCATCTCCTCGTCGTTGCCGACGAAGCGCTCGATCGTGTTGTGGGTCGCCGGCCTGGTGCGGAAGTCGGCGATCCAGGGCGGGCGGAAGTAGGCTTGTTTCTCCCGCGGCAGCGACTCCATGACCTCCGCGGGGAGGGTCAGCCGGTGCCAATGGGTGGCCAGGTGCGCATAGGCGTTGAGCACCGCCACCCGCGGCGTGTCGCGGCGCCACTCCGGCCCGGCGTGACAGACGTTCTCGGTGAAGAAGATGGCGCTGCCGGCCGGACACTCGTAGGTGGTCAGGAACGGGCTGCGCCTGCCCGGCTCCAGCGACAGATGGTCGGGGTGCATGGGGAAATTGCTCTTGTGGCTGCCGGCGATGAAGTGGGTGCCCCCGTCATCCTTCGAGACGCCGGTCAGCTCGAACACCACACGCACCATGCCCGCGTGGATGCGGCCGTTGTGGACCCGGTAGCCGAAGATCGGGTCCCCCTGCTGCGGGCCGCCGCCGTGCAGGTCGCCGTGCGCCTCTCCCTTCGAGCGCCACACGCAGAAGCTCGATTCCAGGCGGATCTCGGGGCCGATCACGTCGTGCAGGACGTCGATGACCCCGGGGTGATCGATGAGCACGCTCGACGGCCCGCCGGGTACCGCCCGATGCTCCGGCGGCAGCGACTTCGGGTCGTGCTTGATGCGGTCGATCTGGTCGACGATCGCCTCGATCTCGTCCGCCGCCAGGACCGCGGGGCGTACCATGAACCCGGCCAAGTCGAAGTGGAACCGTTCCGAGTCGGTCATCGCCATCGCCTGTCCCTCACTCGCCGCCGTTCCGGTCGGCGAAATGGTCGGCGGCGCGCAGCGCCTCCACCCCGGACTCGGCCATGGTGACCGGAAATTTCACCGGGCGGTTGCCGTCGAGCTGCGACTGGTAGATCGCCATGATCACCTCCAGTGAGCGGCGCCCGACCCGGCCGTCGCTGCGCAGCGTCCCTCTGCCCCCCAGTGCGTCCAGCAACTCGTCGAGGGCGGCGCAGTAGGTGGATGCCGGGGCCGGCCGCTCGACCGGCGACTCGGCCAGCTCCCGCCACGCGAAGCCGCTGTCGGGCTCCACGTCGCCGGGGTGCGACCGGAACAGGTGCACCTGCTCGCCCTGCATGCGGATCACGCCGGTGGAACCGCTCAGCATGAAGGAGTGGTTCTCGTAGTCGGAGAGCTCCGCGCCGTGCACGACACCGGTCACGCCGGAGGCGAACTTCATGAACGCGGCGCTGAAGTCCTCCACCGCCCACGGCCGGGAGCGCTGCTCGGCCATGCCGCACAGCCACTCCACCTCGCCGGCGAACACGTCCATCTGGTCGAAGTAGTGGCTGAAGTCGTGCAGCAACGGCCCTTCGTTGTCGCTGCGCCACGACGGCGTCGGCTTGCCGCCGTCCATGGAGCATTCGATGTAGTTCAGCTCGCCGATGGCGCCGGCGGAGACCAGCTCGCCGGCCAGGACCCACTCAGGATGCCAGCGCCGGTTGTGGTTGATCTGCAGCAGCACTCCCGCGCGCTCGCAGGCGGCGATCATGCGGTCGCACTCGCCGAGCGAGAGCGCCATCGGCTTTTCGCAGATGATCGCGCGCGTGGAGGGCGCCGCCGCACAGTCCTCGACCATCGCGCAGTGCAACTCCGGATGGGTCGCGACGATGCAGATCTCGGGCGAGCACTCGGCGAGCATCTCCCGGTAGTCGTGATACAACGCCTGGACGCCGAACCGCTCGCCGAACTCGACCAGCTTCTCGCGCCCGCGGTTCACGCCCGCCACCAGCCGGCAGCGGTCGCTGGCAGCCACGGCGGCGGCGTGGTTGTCGGGCAGATCGCTGAACGTGAACTGGTAGCCTACGCGGCCGGTGCCGATCAGCGCGACGCTATACACGTTCGAACTTCTGCAGGCGGTCACGGTCGAACGGGACCTCGCAGACGTAGATGTCGCCGTGCGAGTCCTCCCAGATGCCGTGCGGGGCGCCCTTGAACCGGCCCGGCTCGTCCCCTTTCTGCCCCCAGCGGCCGATGACGCGGCCGTCCAGGTCGACCAGGGCGACGGTCGCGTCGGCCTCCGCCAAGTGGACGACGTGCCGGTCGTCGATCACCAGGTCGTTGGCGGCCTTCACGTCCGTCCACTCCTCGATGAAGTCGCCTTCCCGGTCGAACACCTGGATGCGCGCGTTGGTGCGGTCGATGACCAGCAGCCGCCCGCGCGGGTCGACCTTGACGCAGTGCGGGAGCTGGAACTGGCCGGGACCGGTGCCCTCGGCTCCCCAGGAGCGCACCAGCTCGCCCTCCGGCGTGAAGCGGTGCATGCGCTCCTGGCCGTAGCCGTCCGAGACGTACAGGTCGCCCCACGGCGCCCGCACCGCCCAGGTCGGCTTGTTGAACGGCGCGCCGGGCTCCCCGGGTGTGCCGCGGGTGCCGATGGTCTGCACGACGGTGCCGTCCAGCCGGCAGATCTCCACGGTGTGGTGGATGATGTCGGTGATGTAGGCGAGCTGGTCGGGCCCGATCCAGATCGAGTGCGGCCGCTTCAGGAAGTCCCGGCCCCAGGTCTCCACGTAGGTGCCGTCGCGCTCGAACACGCGGATCACGTCGTTCGGCTCCCGGTCGGCGACGTACACGCGGTCGTTGGCGTCGGTCGCGACCGCCGTGACGATACCGATCTGCGCGCGGATCGCCTGGTCGCCCCAATCGGGCACCAGCCGATAGCGATAATCGCCAACTCCAACGGAGTCGTTCACTCCATAGGTCATGCGTGCATCTCCTTGCCCGATCG
Source organism: Spirochaetia bacterium (assembly GCA_965215345.1). Classification (GTDB taxonomy): domain Bacteria; phylum Spirochaetota; class Spirochaetia; order SZUA-6; family Bin103; genus CATQHW01. The sequence goes on from CBDCDL010000002.1 coordinate 20,634, forward strand.
AAACAGTATCCACATGGGCGATTCTCCTACCTCGCTCACCGCCAGCGGGGTCAGCCGTCCGTCGGACGGCTCGATCCTGTAGGCGGCGATGCGGCCCGAGTCCTGACCGGCGGCCAGCAGCAGCCGGCCGGCGGGGTCGAGCCGGCAGGCGCGCGGCACCGGCTCCGTGGGCACGATCTGGCGCAGCGACAGCGCGCCGGTCTGCGCGTCCAGCGCGAAGTTGGCGATGCTGTCGTGGCCGCGGTTCGGCGCGAACAGGCCGGTCCCGTCGGGGGTGATGCGGATCTGCGAACAGGTGTTCTCACCGTCGTACCCGGGCGGCAGCGTGGAGACCGTGTGCCAGCGGGTCAAGGTGCCGCTCCCGGTGTCGAGTCGATAGGCCGTGACGCTCCCGCCCTGCTCGTTGGAGACGTACACGAGCGGCAGCCGCGGGTGGAAGCAGAAGTGGCGCGGACCGCAGCCGTTCTCGCCGATCAGGCGCGGCGGCGTGTTGGGCCGCAGCGTGCCGATCCGCCCGTCGAACAGGAACTGGTGCACGGCGTTCGAGCCGACCGGCTCGGCGATGGTGCAGGAGAAGGCCCAGCGGTTGGTGCGGTCGGTCTCCAGGATGTGCGCGCCGACGCCGGTGTCGTGCAGGCAGAGCGGCGGGCCGGCGGCAACGCCGTCATCGCCGATCGCGTGCACGGCTACCGCGCCGTCCGCGTAGTAGGCGGACAGCAGGAAGCGGCCGGTACGGTCGGTGGCCACGTAGCAGGCGCCCGACGGGGTCCGAAGCTCGCCTGCCGGGATCAGGCTCCCGTCGGGCTCGACCGTCAGGGTGCTGATGCACTCGTCGCGGCGGCGGCTGACGTACACGAAGCGCCGGCCCGGATCGAACGCCATCGGCGCAGGGCCGCCGGCCAGCGCGTACGAACCGGCGGGGCGAAGTGCCCCGTCGTCGGGGTCGAGCGCCAGCCGCGCGACGCGGTCTTCTCCGCTGAGCGCGACGTACACGGTGAGGAGGTTGGCACTGGTGCCGGTGCGGGCGATGGCGGATGGAGGGTAGCAGCACCCGCCGATCACCGTCCATGATGCGCCGACATGGCAGAACGACGCCTGCGAGTTCTCTTTCTCACGCAACCGGGCGTACCGGTTACCGAAGGCCGCACGTACCGGCACCTGGCGGCGGTCAGCGAACGGCACGACACCAGAGCGTTCGACGACACGATGCCCGCGGCGCCGCAGTTCGACGGCATCGAGGTCGTGGTCGACATGGGCGGCAACGCCAGCAGGAAGAAGATCGACCTTGCCGCGGCGGCCGGCGTCCGCCACTTCCAGGTGCAGACCAACGGCCTGGACCACGTCGAGGTGGAGCACATCCTGGGCAAGGGGATCACGCTCTCGCACTGCCCCGGCTATCTGAGCGCGGACGCGCTGGCGCAGAACGCCATGATGTTCATCCTGCTGCTGGCCGCCCAGTACAAGCAGGCGGCGGACAACTTCCGCGGCGGCACCTACTACCACCCGGAGGGCACCCGGCTGGACGGCAAGAAGCTGGCGATCATCGGCTACGGCGCGAGCGGCCTGCAGCTCGCCCTGCGCGCCCATCCGTTCGGGATCAAGGTCTCCGCCATCGACGTGCGCATGATTCCGACCGAGGTGCTCGACCAGGTGCCCCTGGACTTCCTGGGATCGCCCGAGGACATGGACGAGGTAATCGCCGAGTGCGACATCCTGTCGGTGAACCTGCATCTGAATGCCGGCACCCGCCACATCATCGACCGGCGGCGCATCGGCCTTCTGAAGCCGACGGCGTGGGTGATCAACGTTGCCCGCGGGGCGCTGATCGACGAGGCGGCGCTCTACAACGCGCTGCTTGCCGGCAACCTGGGCGGCGCCGGTCTGGACGTGTTCGAGACCGAGCCTCCGGACAGCAACCATCCGGTGTTCTCGCTCCCCAACGTGTACGCGACGCCGCACACGGCCGGCGGCACGGAGTCGACCACGGACAACCGTGCCCGCTTCGCCGCCGACAACCTGGACCGCATCGCCCGCGGCGAGGAGCCGCGCGGCGTGATCACCGGGCGCATCTCGTGAGAGTCAAATCGATGCGCGGGTGAGGAGCGAGGATGGCTGAACGGGACGATGCGGCAGCGGCGGCCAAGGAGTAGCTGGCCCTTCTGGACGCGGGCGAGTACCAGGCCTGCTGGGAAGGCGGCTCGGCGCTGCTGCGCGGGGCCGTGAGCCCGGGCCAGCTTGCAAAGTCGCTGCGCTCGGCGCTGGAACCGATGGGCGCTCCGCAGTCGCGGTCCCTCGACGGCGCCGACTACCACGAAACCCTGCCGGGCGCGCCGGACGGCCGCTACCGGGTCATGCGCTTCGCCGCCTCCTACGAGCGCAAGCAGGCGGCGACGGAGACCGTCACGGCCTCCTGGGACGGCGACGCGTGGCGGGTGAGCGGCTACTTCATCCGATAGACGCGGCGGTTCGGCTTGCCGGCCGGCCCCGGCCGGCATAGAATCGCGCGGCTTCCAGCCTCCTCCCCGCACATGGCGAATATCGCACCTCATACCGCGCCTCACCTGTCGACGACCGACTACAAGAGCGTCCTGCGCCGGCAGACCCGCGCCAGGGCGTGGCGCATGCGCTCGTTCTACGGCCTGCTGCTGATGGCGTTCGCGCTCCTGGCGATGTTCAAGTACGCGCCGATGTGGGGCGTGTCGATCTCGTTCCTGGACTTCAATTTCTACGACGGCATCCTGGGCAGCACCTGGAACGACTTCGCACACTTCCGCCGCCTGTTCCGGGAGCCGTTCTTCGTGCGGGTGTTCCGCAACAACCTCATCCTCAGCGTGCTGCACTTGGCGATCACGTTTCCCGCGCCGATCGTCCTGGCACTGCTGCTCAACGAGGTGCGGCACACTGTCTACAAGCGCACCGTGCAGTCGATCGGTTATCTCCCCCATTTCATGTCTTGGGTGGTGCTGTCCGGCATCCTGCGCGAGTTCCTGTCGCCGAGCACCGGCTTCGCCGGGTGGCTGTTCACGCAGGTCGGCCTTGACCCGGTCAACTGGTTCACCAGCGTGGAGACGTTCCGGGGGCTGCTGGTAGGCACCGCGATCTGGCAGAGCGTCGGCTGGGGTTCGATCATCTACCTGGCCGCCCTGTCCGGGATCGACCCGCAGCTCTACGAGGCGGGCGCCATCGACGGCACCAGCCGCTGGCAGAGTGCCGTTCACATCACGCTGCCCTCTCTGGTGCCGGTGATCACCATCCTGTTCCTGCTGCGGCTGGGCAACCTCTTCGAACAGAGCTTTGAGCACGTGTTCATGATGTACAACGCGGCGGTGTACGAAGTCGGCGACATCATGGAGACCTACATCTACCGCGTCGGAATCCAGGGCGGCGACTTCGACTACACCACCGCGGTCGGGCTGTTCCAGAACGTGCTGGGCCTCGTGCTGCTGGTGGTCGTCAACCAGATCACCCGCCGCTACAACGACTTCAGTGTCTGGTAGGACCGGATGGCGATCGTAGCGATCCGCACCTCGGCTTCCGGCAAGCTGTTCGACTGCGTCAACTACCTGTTCCTGGCGCTGTTCGCCCTGTCGATCGCCTACCCGTTCTGGACGCTGATCCTGCAGTCGTTCTCCTCCATCGACGCGGTCAACAGCCTGCGGCTCCGGATCTGGCTGGACGCCTGGCACCTGGAAGCGTGGGGGTTCGTCCTGCAGGACGACACGATCGGGCTGGCCTACTTCAACACCATCTTCCGCACGGTGGTGGGTACGGCGGCGACCCTGCTGGTCACCTTCAGCGCCGCCTACGCGCTGTCCAAGAGGCTGCTGCCCGGCCGCGCGGTGCTGACGTTCCTGTTCGTGTTCACGCTGTTCTTCCAGGGCGGTCTGATCCCTCTTTACCTAGTTGTGCGCCGACTCGACCTGATCAACACCAGGCTCATCCTGTTGTTGCTGCCGGCGATGAGCGTCTTCTACATCATCATCTGCCGCAACTTCCTGATGACAATCGACGAATCGCTGGAGGAGTCCGCGGTCATCGACGGCGCGGGCTACTGGCGCGTGCTGTTCCGGATCATCATTCCGCTGTCGAAGCCGGTGCTGGCGACCGTCGCGCTGTTCGCGGCCGTCGGCCACTGGAACGATTTCATCCTGCCGCTGATCTTTGTCAACGACGACGACAAGCGGGTGCTGCAGGAGTTGATCCGCGACCTGATGATGGACCTCAGCCTGCTGCAGACCGACCAGTTCATCTCCGAGCTGACCGAGGAGCTGCGCGAGTCCGAGCAGTTCCGGGAGCTGATGCGCATTCCGCCGAAGGCGGCTCAGGCGGCCACGGTCCTGCTCACCATCGGACCGATCGTCTTCGTCTACCCGTTCCTGCAGAAGTACTTCGTCAAGGGCGTGATGCTGGGGTCGCTGAAGGGCTGAACGGACCGGCCGGCTTCCGCGCGCGGCGCCGGGCGTCAGCGCCAGACCGTCTCGAACAGCCGCAGCAGATTCTCTCCCATGATGCCGCGGATCTCCGCCGCGCCGTAGCCGCGCCGAACGAGGCCTTCGGTCAGGTTGGGCACCTCCTCCGGCCCGGCGATGCCGGCCGGAAAGATCCACGGAGGCGGCGGGTACGCCGCCGGGCTGAAGCGCCCGGAGTCCCAGCTCTCCTGCGGGATCGAGCAGAAGTCCAGCCCGAAGCCGACGTGCTCGGCCCCTACCAGCGCGGCGACGTGGTCGAAGTGGTCGAGCATCCGCTCCAGCGTCGGTTCCTGCCAGCGGACCATGCTGGGAAAGGCGGTGACGCCGATTACGCCGCCGCGCTCCGCGATGGCGGCGATCGCCTCGTCGGTGAGGTTGCGCGGGTTGCGGCAGACCGCGTCCGCGTTGCAGTGGCTGGCGACCACCGGCTCGGACGATGCGGCGACGATGTCCAACGCGGTCCGGCGACCGGCGTGCGAGACGTCGAGCAGGATCCCCGCCTCGTTCGCCGCCCGCACCACGCGCGCGCCCAGGCCGCTCAAGCCGTCGTCGGCGGCCTCCGTGCAGCCGTCGCCGAACGGGCTGTGATCGTTGTAGGTGAGCTGCAGCATGCGGATGCCGAGCCGCTGCAGGTTCCAGGCCTCGTCGGGATCGTCGGCCAACTCCGGCGGCGGCTTCTGCGTGTGGAAGATGACGCCGAGCCGTCCGTCCGCCTTGGCTTTGCGGACGTGGCGCGGCTCGGTCACGTGCAGGAGCGTGTCGTCGCCGCGGAACCGCCTGAACCACGCCGGGAGCTGTGCCCGGACCGCGGTCGCCGCGAACGCCGTGGTGCCACCGGCCCGGATGCGCTGCCAGTACGCGCCGTGATCGTCGGGCCGTGCCAGCACCTCGGCGCCGTTGATGACGATCAGCTCCTGGTGATCCATCGCGTCCCCGAGTGCCGCACCACGCCGAGCAGGGTGTCGACGTAGTCGCGGATCCCGAACAGCCGGCACCCGGCGTCGCCGACCAATCCCCGCCGCAGACGGCCCGTGCGATCCCACAGCGCCCCCAGGCGCGGCCGGTCGAGCCCCATGAACCGCGCTCGCGGGTCGGACTGGCGCCGCTCTTGCCACCACATCGCCTCCACCACGTGCACGTACGTCGACGAGTGGTAGTCCACCCCCAGCATCAGCAGTCGTCCGTCCCGGTCGCGGGCACGGATCATCGGCGAGTGCGTCCCGTAGGTCCGGCCCCACGGCGGACGGTCCCAGGCGGACGGCAGCCCCTCGTCACGGCGGTGGCCGTCCACGAAGCTCGCAGCCTCCCTGCCCCGCGCGGCGACCGAGTGCGAGTAGTGGTCCGACCGCACGGTCCCCGGCATGCGGCGGAAGAACTCGGTGAGCCACCCGACCGACGACGGCGTGGTGTCCGGGTTCCAGCTCGCCGCGCGCCAGTCGCGCCCGCCGTCCAGGTTGAAGGACGGCATCAGCAGCAACCCGTCGCCGATCGCGTCCATCAGCGCATCGACGACCGACTGCGCGCCGCCGGCCACCTGGCCCAGGCTCTTGAACGATGAGTGGACGAACAGCCTGTCGCCGTCGCGCACGCCGAGCGCGCGCAGATCCCGGGTCAGAGAGGTTCGCGTGTGCATGGCGCTCCCGCCGCTGGCGTCAGGTGGACATTCCGCAGGTCGCCTTCTCCTACCACTTCCACAACCGGGTCGGCAACGTCCCGGACGAGCGGTGGCATAATCGGAGTCCCATGCAACGACGCGACACCCGACACCTCTGGATCTGCGGCGAGGACGGCTACTTCCGCTACCGCATTCCCGCTCTCGCGGTGACCGCCGCCGGCACCGTGCTGGCATTCTGCGAGGCCCGCACGTACACCGGCGGTGACTCGGACCAGATCGACCTGCTGGTCCGGCGCTCAAGCGATCACGGCAGGACCTTCGCCCCGCCGCAGCTCGTGGCCACCGAGCCGGACCGGGTCTGCGGCAATCCCGCGCCGGTGGTGGATCGCGATACCGGAAGCATCTGGCTGCCGTTCTGCAAGAACCGCCGCGACGGCGACGAGCGCATGATCTGCCACGGGCAGGCGCCGCGCACGGTCTGGGTCACCGCCAGCCACGACGACGGCGCCACCTGGGAGGAGCCGGTCGAGATTACGGCACAGGTCAAGCAGCCCGACTGGACCTGGTACGCCACCGGTCCCGGCCACGGCATCCAGCTCGCCTCCGGCCGCCTCCTGATCCCCTGCGACCACATCGTCGCCCGCCACTACGAGGCGCACGATCCCTGCCACTCCCACGTCATCTACTCCGACGACCACGGCGCTACCTGGACCATCGGCGGCAGCGCCGACGAGGGCACCAACGAGTCGATCGCGGTGCAGACCGAGGACGGCTGGCTGTGCCTCAACTGCCGCAACAAGAGCATCCTGCGCCATGCCGGGGGCGGCCGGCATCGGGCCGTGGCGTGGAGCAACGACGGCGGCGAGACGTTCTCTCCGATCGTGCGCGACGTGGCGCTTCCCGAACCGATCTGCCAGGCGAGCATGTGCCGCTACCCCGCTGGCGACGGGCGCCGGCGGATCCTGTTCAGCAACCCCGCGGCGACCACCCGGCGCCGCATGACCGTACGCCTCAGCTACGACGGGTGCCGCAGTTGGCCGCTGGCGCGGGTACTGCACGACGGCGCGGCGGCGTACTCCGATCTGTGCGTGACGGACGACGGGATGATCTGCTGCCTGTACGAGAGCGGCGCCGGCAACGACCCCTACGGACGGCTGACCCTGTCGCGCTTCAACCTGGAGTGGCTCACCCACGGCGCGGATGTCGCCGGCAGCAGCGCTTCGTGAGCTTATGAGCTTATCGCGCCGTTGACGCACCTGGGCCGGTCTGAGAAAGTGGCGCAACTTCGCCGGACTACGGCGCGGAGGCATCCATGAAGACATTCCTGAAGAGACCGATTCTGGTGGCGGCGGCGCTGTCGCTGTTCGTCACGCTGGCACAGGCGGAGGACGAGTGGTTCGTCGGGTCGGGCGTGCCGGTGCAGTACAATTCCCCCGCCGACTTCGAGGCGGCCACCGGGCGCACGCTGCAGTACGACGAGGCGCCGATGCTGGCCGCGCTGGTGGCCTCAGGCGATCTGCCGCCGGTCGGGGAGCGCCTGCCGAACGATCCGATCGTCATCGCGCCGGCTCATCAGATCGGCGTCTACGGCGGCACCCTGGTGATTCCCGGCGATCCCGGCTGGATCAACGACGAGTACATGCGTCAGTGGGGCCTCACCATACCCGTGAACGGCGAAACGCTGCTGCCCAACGTGTTCGCATCGTACGAGCCCTCCGCGGATGCCTCGGCGTACACCATCCGCCTGCGGGACGGCCTGCGCTGGAGCGATGGCGAGACGTTCGACACCGAAGACATCCGTTTCTGGTTCGACCACGATGCCGCGGACAGCGAACTCAACCCGGACGGCATCGGCAACCTCAAGGTCGGCGGGGTGATGGCCACCCTGAACGTGGTCGACGACGTCACCTTCGAGTTCCGGTTCGCCGGCCCCTACCCGAATCTGCCCAACAACATGATGCGCTGGTTCCCCGATTCGTTCCTGCCGGAACACTACATGGGCCAGTTCCATCCCGGCGTGGCGGGACGCGACAAGGCGGAGAGCGCGGCCAGGGAAGCCGGCTTCACTACCTGGATGGCGTATTGGAAGGAATACGTGATCTGGAGCAACTTCAACACCGAGCTGCCGGTGATCCACCCGTGGCGGCTGGAGAGCAAGAGCGACACCCTGGGCGTGTACGGCCGCAACCCCTACTACTACAAGGTGGACGTGGCCGGGAATCAGCTTCCCTACATCGACGGTATCCGCGTTCCGCTGATGGGGATGGGCAGCGATGCCTATCTGCTGCAGGGCCTGGCCGGCGAGATCGACTTCGGCCTGCGCGGCGACTTCGGCGACATCTCGAACTTCAGCGTGCTGCGCAACGCGGAGCAGGACGGCAACTTCAGACTGCACGCGGCGATGTCGGCGATCATGTATCACGGCACCGTGTACTTCAACTTTGCGAGCGAGGACCCGGAGCGGCGAGAGCTGTTCAACGACATCGACTTCCGGCGCGCCGTCGCCCTGGCGATCGACGGACAGGAAATCAACGACCTGCTGTTCCGCGGTCAGTACACGCTGTCGCAGACGCCGGTGGCGGGTGACCTGGTGCACCCGGCCGACGAGCCCTACAAGGAGCACGATCTCGACGCGGCAAACCGCATGCTCGACGAGCTGGGATTGGCGTGGAACTCCAACCGCACCGCGCGCACCTTTCCGAGCGGCAAGCCGTTGGAGCTGTTCGGGCTGGTCGAGACCGACAAGAGCGCCGAAGTTTCGATGTCCGAAATCTACAAGGAACAATTCAGGAAGGTCGGCATCGAGTTCCTGATTCGACCCTACGCCGGCGATGCGTACGGGGAGAAACTGACCACCGGCGACTACGACATCCTGGTTGGTCCGGTCGATATCGGGCGCGGCATACCGACCGCCAGCATCGCGCGTTTTCCGCACGTGGTGCCGAGCAATCCGCAGGGCTACCACGTCACCACCCCGTGGGCGCGCTGGCTGCACTCCGGCGGCGCCGAGGGAGTGGAGCCGCCGGACGGGGTGAAGAGGCTGTACGAGTTGTCCGAGGAGTACCCGCGTGCCCGGACCGTCAACGACCGGAAGCGGATCGAGCAGGAGGTCGTGCAGGTCTTCAGCGAAGGTCTGTGGTCGATCTCGCCGCTGGAGTCGAAGGTCGACATCCCGCAGGTCTCCTTCTACTATTTCCACAACCGGGTCGGCAACGTGCCGGACGAACCGCTGAGCTCCGAGGCCAGCTACCTGTTCTTCGACGTCCTGTTCCTGGGCCAGTAAACCGGCCTGCCGGTAGACCGCCGCCCGTCGCTGTCCGCCGCCATGCGCAACCGCGTGGCGGCGGACGCGGCCCTTTCTGACCGATGACCATCTACGTGCTGCGGCGCGTGCTGATGATGATACCGGTGCTGTTGATCGGCAGCGTGATCGTGTTCGTCATCATCCAGCTTCCCCCCGGCACCGTGATCGAGGCCAAGATCGCCCTGATGCGCAACCGCGGCGTCGACATCACCCCGGAGCTGATCGCATCGCTGAACGCCCAGTACGACCTCGACAAGCCGATCATGGTGCAGTACTTCTTCTGGCTGGGGAACATCCTGCGCGGCGACTTCAGCTACTCGATGCTGTTCAACAAGCCGGTCGGCGTGATCCTGGCGGAGCGCCTGCCCCTCACCGCGCTGATGTCGTTCATCTCCTTCCTGCTGCTCAACGCGATGGCGATCCCGATCGGCATCGTGTCGGCGGTGCGGCAACGCACCTGGCTCGACTACTGCATCACCTTCATCGGTTTCATCGGGCTGGCGGTGCCCAACTTCATCTTCGCCCTGGTGCTGTCGTGGATGGTGTTCACGCTCACCGGCAGCACCGCCACCATCGGCCTGATGTCGCAGCAGTACCTGGACGCGGCCTGGAGCCTGCCCAAGGTTCTCGATCTGTTGAACCACCTCTGGATCCCGGCCATCGTCATGGCCACCGCCGGCACCGCGGAGCAGGTACGGATCATGCGCGCCAACCTGCTCGACGAGCTGGAGAAGCCCTACGTGATGGTGGCCCGCTCCAAGGGGGTGAGCGGCGCGCGACTGCTGCTGAAGTACCCGTTCCGGGTGGCCCTGAACCCGTTCATCGTGCGCCTGGGATGGCTGCTGGCCAGTCTCATGTCGGGCGAGCTGATGGTGTCGGTCACCCTGGGCCTGCCCACGCTGGCGCCGATCATGCTGCAGGCCGTCATGGCGCAGGACATGTTCCTGGCCGGCAGCATCCTGTTCATCGAGCTGGGCCTGACGGTGGTGGGCATTCTGCTCTCCGACATCCTGCTGGGGATCGTCGATCCCCGCATCCGGGACGCGGTGTGAGCACCTCGGGCACGTCGCTGCAGACAGGCGGTCCGCAGGCGGCGACCGGTCGGCGCGCCTACGCCTCCCAGTGGCAGCTCATGCGCTGGCGCTTCCTGCGCCACCGCGTCGCCGTGGTGGCGCTCGGCTTCATCGGCTTCCTCTATCTCGGCGTCATCTTCGCGGAGTTCATCGCCCCCTACGATCCCCGCGCCTACGACGAGGCGTTCACCCTGGCGCCGCCGCAGCGGATCAGGTTCTTCGACGCCGACGGCCGCTTCCACCTGCGCCCGTTCGTGCACCCGATCGTCAAGACCGTGGATCCCGACACCTGGGAGTACCTCTACTCGGTGGACACCACCATCGTGCAGCCGCTGTACCTGTTCGTGCGCGGCGACCCGTACCGCATGTGGGGATTGATTCCCGGCGACCTGCACCTGTTCGGCCTGCGCGACGGCCGCATCTTCAGCCTGCTGGGCAAGGACTCGCTCGGGCGCGACCTGTTCTCCCGCATCGTGTACGGGTCGCGCATCTCGCTGACCGTGGGCTTCGTCGGCATTCTGATCGGCTTCTTCCCCAGCCTGTTCATCGGCGGCATGGCGGGGCTGCTTGGCGGGGCGGTGGACAAGGTGATCATGCGCATCACCGAGACCTTCATGAGCGTGCCCACGTTGCCGCTGTGGATCGCGCTGGCGGCGGCGCTGCCGGTGCGGCTCTCGGTGGTGCAGCGCTACGTGCTGATCACGGTGATCCTGGCGTTGATCGGCGTAGTCACCGGCGGCAGCCGTACCGTGCGCGGCAAGTTCATGGCGCTCAAGCGGGAGGAGTACATCCGCGCCGCCCGCCTCGACAACGTCGGCGACGGCAAGCTGATCTTCTCCTACCTGCTGCCCTCGTTCCTGAGCCACACCATCGCCGAGCTCACCCTGGCGATTCCCGGCATGATCCTGGGCGAGACGGCGCTCAGCTTCATCGGCCTCGGATTGCAGCCCCCGGCGATAAGCTGGGGGGTGATGCTGCAGGAGTGCCGCCATCTGCGCAACCTGATCGCCGCGCAGTGGCTGTTCATCCCGGCATTCTTCGTGGTGGCCGCCATCCTGGCGTTCAACTTCATCGGCGACGGCATGCGGGACGCGGCCGACCCGTATTCCAAGGTGTGATGATGGGCGCGGCGCTGCTCGAGGTGGAAGACCTGCACGTGGCGTTCCCCTCCAGGGAGGGCACGGTGCGGGCGGTGAACGGCGTCAGCTTCGCCCTGCATCGCAACGAAGTGCTCGGCATCATCGGCGAGAGCGGCTGCGGCAAGAGCGTCACGGCGCTGTCGATCCTCGGCATCCTGCCACCGGTGGCGCGGGTGACCGACGGCACCATCCGCTACCACGGCGCGGGCGGCACGGTGACCATCACCGACGAAGCGCGCGAGAGCGAGACCATGAAGTCGCTGCGCCGCAACGACATCTCGATGATCTTTCAGGAGCCGATGACCTCGTTCAGCCCGGTGCACACCATCGGCAACCAGATCACCGAGGCGATCGCGATGATGGACGAGGCGCAGAGCATTCCCCGCCAGCGCCGGCAGCGCGAGTTGAGCGAGCGCGCGCTCGACGTGCTCGGCCGTGTCGGCCTGAACGACCCCGACATCCTGGCCGCCTACCCGCACAACCTGAGCGGCGGCATGCGCCAGCGGGCGATGATCGCCATGGCCGTGGCCTGCGAGCCGCGCATCCTGATCGCCGACGAGCCCACCACCGCACTCGACGTGACGCTGCAGGCGCAGGCGCTGAACCTGATGCTGGAGATGCAGCGCAGCATGCAGATGGCGGTGATCCTGGTGACCCACGACCTGGGGGTGATCGCCGAGATCACCGAACGCGTCGTGGTGATGTATCTCGGGCGGGTGGTGGAGACGGCGCCGGTCGGCCCGCTGTTCGCGCGGCCCGAGCACCCCTACTCGCGCGCGCTGCTGGCGTCGATTCCGCGTCTCAGCGGCCCGATCGAGGCGCTCGCGCCGATCCGGGGCATGGTGCCGAGTCCGTACGAGGTGCCGCCCGGGTGTGCGTTCCACACCCGCTGCGACGAGTTCGTGCCGGGGCGTTGCGATCGCGACACGCCGGTGCCGGTGGCGGTCGCGGCCGACCATCGGGTGGCGTGCCTGATCCGCGGCGGATGAGTGCAGCGCGGCGGGAGAGCGGGGTAGCGGTGAGCGCCGCACGCGGAGCCGGGGCGACAGGGGACGGGTAGTGGCGGACCACGGGCCGATCATCGCGGCCGAGCGGCTCAGCAAGAGCTACTTCAAGGAGTCGGGCCTGCTGCGCCGCCGGCGGGGCGAGGTGCGCGCCGTCGATCGGATGTCGTTCACGCTGGCGCGCGGCGAGACGCTGGCGCTGGTGGGGGAGAGCGGCTGCGGCAAGACCACCACCGGGCTGTGCATCGTGCGCAGCGAGGAGCCGACCGGCGGCCGCATCTGGTATACGCCACGGCCCGGCGCGCCGCCGCGCGACATCGTGCAGATGGAGGCGGCCGAGTTGCGCGCGTTGCGGCGCACGGTGCGGGTGGTGTTCCAGGACCCCTTCGCCTCCCTCAACGCGCGCATGACCGTGCTGCGCATCGTCGGCGAGCCGCTGATCAACAACCATCTGGCCCAGGGCGGCGCCGAGCTCAAGGAACGGGTCGCGGCGATGTTGCGCCTGGTGCAGCTCGACCCGGTCTACATGAACCGCTACCCGCACTCGTTCTCCGGCGGCCAGCGGCAGCGGCTGGCGTTCGCGCGCGCGTTCATCCTCCAGCCGCGGGTGGTGATCGCCGACGAGCCGGTGTCGGCACTCGACGTGTCCGTGCAGGCGCAGATCCTCAACCTGATGCGCAGCCTGCAGGCCCGGCACGCCATGAGCTACCTGTTCATCGCCCACAACCTGGCGGTGGTGCGCTACCTGAGCGACCGGGTGGCGATCATGTACCTGGGCCGCATCGTGGAGCTGGCCAGCCGCGCCGAAATCTTCGCACGGCCCAAGCATCCCTACACCGAGCTGCTGCTCACCTCCTCGCCCAATCCCGACCCGACCGCCCGCAAGCTGCACCTGGTCAAGGCGGGCGAGAGCCCCTCGTACGGTATGCGCCCCACCGGCTGTCCGTTCCATCCGCGCTGCCCCTACCGCGAACCGCGCTGTACCGTGGAGAAGCCGGAGCTGGTGGAGGCGGGCACGGAAGGCGGCGCATCGCACGAGGTTGCGTGCCACCTCCACGGGCAGCTCTCCCTGCGCACCTTCGACGACTGACAGAGGTTGGTGGGTGGTGAATGGTTTCAGGAGGGCGGATTCCGTGAGAGACTACCGGGAACCGCTGCCATGAGCATGAGCACGACCGCTCCCGATGCCCTCGCCACGCAGGCGGCTCCGGTCGAGCACGACTGGGCCGCGAATCCGAAGATCCGGTGGTATCGATCGCCGCTGCCCATCGCCGAACTCCGCGCCCTGTCGCAACGCCGGACACTCCGCCCGCTGCTGCACTGCCTGGGCTTCCTGGCCCTGCTGACGGTGACCGGCACGGCGGTGGTGCTCGTCCAGCGCCACCTGAGCTGGCCGTGGCTGATCCCCGCACTGTTCGTGCACGGCACCCTGTTCCGGACGCTGCAGCACTCGCGCCACGAGCTGTCGCACCGCACCGTGTTCCGCTCCAGGGTGGTAAACGAGGTGTTCCTGCGCCTCTTCTCCTTCCTGCACTGGTCGAGCCCCGACCACTTTCGCGCCAGCCACGTGCGCCACCACCAGTACACCGTGCACGACGACCTCGATCAGGAGGTGCGGCTGCCGCGCCCGCTGCGGCCGCTGCAGTGGACCGGCCGCTTCGTGCTGGCGGTGCCCGGCATGATCGGGGAGATCAGGGCGCTGCTGCGCTGGAGCCTGGGCCGGCTGGCCGACGATCCATGGGAGCAGCGCTGTTTCGCCGACCGCCCCCAGGGGCAGGGCGACGCCGCCAAGCGCGCGGCGCTGTTCGGCTGGGCGCGGGTCGTGCTGGCAGGGCATGTGGTGCTGGCGGCGGTGTTCATCGCGACCGGCCAGTGGATGCTGCTGCTGCTGGTGACCTTCGCCCGCTGGCTGGCGCCGTGGCTGAGCTTCCTGTTCATCGAGACCCAGCACTCCGGCCTCTGCTCGGACGTGCCGGACTTCCGAAGGTGCTGCCGCACGGTCCTGCTGGGACCGGTGACGCGCTTCCTCTACTGGCACATGAACTACCACGTCGAGCACCACATGTACCCCAGCGTGCCGTTCTACAACCTGGGCAGGCTGCGGCACGCCATCGCCGCCGACCTGCCTTCCGCCACGCGCGGTCTGTGGCGGTCGTGGGCGCAGATGCTCCCCATCCTGTGGCGCCAGCGCCGCGACCCCGACTACGTGTTCACGCCTCCGCTGCCGACGGGAACAAATTTCTGTGCCGACCACGTATCAAACGGGAGGCGCCGAGATTCCGCCGGCTCAATAGCGCCTCCATGAGCTGATCTGATCTCTCAGGGCGATCAGGAAGTCGGCGATGCTTCCATTTCCGCCTCCTTCCTGCCTAGTTCCTGTCCGGTAATCCCGGTTTTCGGTGAGGGAGCCGGCGAGGAGCGCCTGTAGGGGGCGTACCAAGATCTGGGATCCAACAGTCTCAAGTACCTTCGCCACGATGGGTCGTCAACCAAAGTTTCTGATCCAATCAATCAAGGTCGACCTGAAGAGGCTACGAAGATAGGAATCTCAGATTTGCTGACGCCGTAGTTGAATATGATTTCCTTCGACGTAGCTGTCGAGGTTCGGCCGGCCCTGTCGAACATCAAGACAGACCATGGATCGGCGTCAGCGTCCTTCAACGTCGACAGAGCAGCAGTCCAGCACGCGACGTCATCTTCACAACTGTCAATGTCTGGCGGTGCAAACGGGACAAATATATCTCCTTTCGTGCCCATAAACCGTCCGATGATTGCGGTTGAGTCAGCCATTGCCTGGGCCAATTCCGTTAGCTGGCCGGACACACTGATGTATTCTTCCCCGGGAACGGCGTATGCAGTCTTGAGCGCAGGCAAGCTTCTGGGCTTCGCGATAGCGGTAGCGAACACCCGAAACTTGTTCCATAAATTATAGTCGTCGGTCACAACTCCATACTTTGCAGGCACGAATCCGGGAAGCTCGAGCGTCGATTCGTCAACATGCACGATTCCGAGTCCATCCTGGGAGAATGCCACGCCAGTGGCTACGCAGAGACCGAGAAAGACACCAAGCAGCACGGCAAGCCCTTTCATCCTGCGTCCTAGCGAGCGAAGAGTGTGAATAGACCGACCACGAGCCCAGGTGCTCCCAAGCTGGATAACAACAGCGTCATGAAGGAATTCGTTCTTTCGTGAACTACCATTGCAGCACTTACAACCCAAACTATAGTCCATACAACGATACCCCCGATAGCATGCATGCTCCACTGAGACATTCCGATGGCGACCGTGACCTCGTCGATCATCTTGGGAATTACAATCAGTCCGGAAATCAGAATCGACCAAATGACAAGCTTTCGCGGAGAAAAAGACTCGATGGGGCAGGATTCATTCTCGCAATACTTGCTCATGTCGTCTTCCTCATTATCCCGACCATCATGGAAATTGGTGTACCATCTGGCAGGCATCCTGTCAATGCTCGCTTGATGGAGCAACGATGGCGGCCACGGGGGGAGTCGGGTGTTGCAGATTGGGTCTGATGTCGCAGATTGAGACAGCCCGGCCAGGGGCGCGGCAAAGGGTTGTCTGCGAAGGCGTTAGCGGTTGAGGGCGGACGCCGGGCGGTGGGTGATGTCTCAGATCGCGACATCGGGGGCGACTAGCGCGGCTGCCGTGGGGTGCTCGTAACTGGTTTCTCAAGAACGAGATGAGTTGCTTCGTCCGGGGTTGGCACGGACGGTGCTGTAGGGCGAGGCTTCGCATGCATCTCCTATCCACCGTTCTGCGCCGGGCGCCGCTGGGTCTGGTGGCGTTGCTGCTCGGGCTGGCGGCGGCCGGGGGCAGCGCAGGCGCGTGACGCAGCAGTGGTGCGCGAACGGGGCGGTGGCGGATCCGACGCACCGAGCTGACGGCGGACTGTGCGGTGCGGCTGGACGCCAAGGACGCGCTACGCGGCACCGGGTCGACTGAGAACGGGACGCTGAACTGGGCGGACACCGTGCCGATCACCGCCTGGGACGGCGTCACGGTCGAGGCGGGCCGCGTGACCAAGCTGAGGCTGGCGGCCGGTCGCTGAGCGGCTCGATCCCGGCGGCTCTGAGCGGCCTGACGGCGCTGGACCTCAGCGACAACGGGCTGACCGGTCCCTGCCGGCGGCACTGGCGGAACTGCCGCGCTGCGCCAAGTTAAACGAGGTGTTGCGCCTCTTCTCCTTCCTGCACTGGTCGAGCCCCGACCACTTTCGCGCCAGCCACGTGCGCCACCCACCAGTACACCGTGCACGACGACCTCGATCAGGAGGTGCGGTTGCCGCGCCCGCTGCGGCCGCTGCAGTGGACCGGCCGCTTCGTGCTGGCGGTGCCCGGCATGATCGGGGAGATCAGGGCGCTGCTGCGGTGGAGCCTGGGCCGGCTGGCCGACGATCCATGGGAGCAGCGCTGTTTCGCCGACCGCCCCCAGGGGCAGGGCGACGCCGCCAAGCGCGCGACGCTGTTCGGCTGGGCGCGGGTTGTGCTGGCAGGGCATGTGGTGCTGGCGGCGGTGTTCATCGCGACCGGCCAGTGGATGCTGCTGCTGGTGGTGACCTTCGCCCGCTGGCTGGCGCCGTGGCTGAGCTTCCTGTTCATCGAGACCCAGCACTCCGGCCTCTGCTCGGACGTGCCGGACTTCCGAAGGTGCTGCCGCACGGTCCTGCTGGGACCGGTGACGCGCTTCCTCTACTGGCACATGAACTACCACGTCGAGCACCACATGTACCCCAGCGTGCCGTTCTACAACCTGGGCAGGCTGCGGCAGGCCATCGCCGCCGACCTGCCTTCCGCCACGCACGGTCTGTGGCGGTCGTGGGCGCAGATGCTCCCCATCCTGTGGCGCCAGCGCCGCGACCCCGACTACGTGTTCACGCCTCCGCTGCCGACGGGACCGACCTGAAGCAGGGCCAGCACGTCAATGCAACGGAGGTTATCCCGGGTTATCGGATGACGATAACCTTTCTCCCGGACAGCAGCACCCGCCCGTGGGCGAGACGCCCGTTGCCCGAAGCTCACCCGGCTCCAACGGCGCCGAACGCTGCTTGGGGCTCTGCGTGCACGGTGCCGGCGGCTCCCGCCTGGATCTCCCGGACCTCCGACTCGATCGCGGCCACGGCCTCCTCGCCCGAGGCGACCTCCAGCATCAGGGTGGCGGCGTACTCCCCGCCGGCGGGGAGCTCCACGACCCGGCCGGCGTCGCGCTCGACGCTCTTGAGGTTGGGGAAGTTGGTGCCGGGCTCCAGGCCGGTCACGTAGCCGTCGCGCTCGCCGGCGGTGTTCTTCCACAGGCTGAAGCAGGGCAGCTCGCCGACGTCGAAGCGCATCACCGCCGCGGCGGTCCGCGAGGCGTTGACCAGCGCGGCGAGGGTGGCCGTGTCGCCCGGCCGGGCGGCCGGCCGGAACCAGTACGCCTGCTGGACGAAGCCGGGGGCCGGGCCGTGGTAGCGGTCGATCTCCGCCACGCCCTCCGCCGAGCGGGCGTCGCGGGGCGCCACCTCGGTGAACGGCAGCAACACGCGGCTGCCCTCTTCCAGGAACGGCGGGCCGTAGTTGCCGTGGTAGAGGAGCTGCAGCTCGGCCGGCGTATCCTGCAGGTTGCGCACCGTGTCGGCGACGGTGATGCGCGACGAGTCGGGACCGGCCGAGATCGAGGTCGACAGCCGCAGCGACGGCAGGAACAAGCCGGCCTCGTCCACCTGTCCGGTGACGGTGATCACCCGCGCGGCGGCGTCGGCGGTGACCTGCACGGTGTGCGCGGGCAGGTTGGCGATCATGCCGTGCAGCGGCAACTCGACCGTTTCCGCAAGGCCGCCGGCGTCCACCCGCATGTCGGGCCCCGGCATGCCGTTCGAGTCCAGGCCGCAGCGCGCGATCCACTCGTCGAAGCCGCGCAGCCAGCCGACGCCGCCACGCTCCAACGGATTGATGAACGCCGGATGAACCGGGCCGCGCACCGGCGACCGCCAGCCGAGAGCGTGCCCGCCGTAGCTCCCTCGCCATACGCCCATGCCGCGGGTCGGCACCACACTGAAGGACAGCTCGCCGCAGGTCACCTCGACGAGATCCACGCCGTCGCGGAGTCCGCCGCGCAGGCGCCGCTTGCGCACGGCGCAGCCGGGAATGCCGAGCTGCTCCGGTCCCAGTTCCAGCGTTTCGACCCACAACCCCGACGCCGCGTCGGTCAGCATCCAGCTCCGTTCCATGACCGCCGACCATAGCGAGAGGCCGTGCCGGTGGCAACGCGAGCGGAGGAGCCGCGCTGAGCGTGGTCAGCGACGGTCGAGTCGTGCAACGCTCACGCGCGTCATGCGCACCACCGGTCAGGAGCGTTGATCGTCGCTGCCCCCGCGTCGCCGAGCGTTCTGGCGCTGGCCTCTCAGGCTGACGGTTTCGACACGCTCCGGCCGCACCACCGGGATCAGGCCGAGGCCGGCATCGACCGGCTGCGCGACGCGGCGGCGCGGGAGGGCCGGGACGCGCTCGGCGCGGCGCTGGAGACGCATGCGGGAGACGTCTTCTTCTCGTTCCTCTGCGGCAACAGCCCGCACCTGAGCCTGCTGCTGCAGCGCGACCTGGAGCTCACCCAGGCGCTCGTGGACGAAGCTCCCGACGCCATCACCGGCCGCGTGCGCGCCGACCTGGCCGCTGCGGATCCCGCCATGGACCGCGACCAACTGATGACCTTCCTGCGCCGCCAGCGGAACCGCGTGGCCGTCCTTGCGGCGGCATACGACTGCTTCGGAATCCGCGGCGTCATGGAGTGCGCGGAGCTGCTGTCCGACATGGCCGACCACGCCGTGCGCCTGACCGTCTCCCACCTGCTCCTGGACCGGGTCGAGCGCGGCGACCTGGAAGCGCCGCACGGAGACCGGTGGGGCTACTTCGTCCTGGCGATGGGGAAACACGGGTCCCGCGAGCTCAACTACTCGTCCGACATCGACCTGATCGTCCTCTACGACCCGGATTCGGCCCGCTACACCGGTTCCCGAACCCTCAGCGACTGCTTCGTACGGGTCACGCAGGACCTGGTCCGCATCCTGCAGACGCGCACCGCCGACGGCTACGTGTTCCGCACCGACCTCCGGCTGCGCCCCGACCCGTCATCCACGCCGGTCGCCATCACCGTCGAATTCGCCCTGAACTACTACGGGCGCTTCGGGCGGACCTGGGAACGGACGGCGCTGATCAAGGCGCGGCCGGTGGCCGGTGACCTGACGGCCGGCGCGGCCTACCTGGAGCGGCTTTCGCCGTTCATCTGGGACGAAGCGCTGGACTTCACCTCGGTCGAGGAGATCCGCTCGGTGAGCCAGCAGATCCACGACTTCCACGGCCATGGCGCCGTCCGCGCGGCCGGCCACAACGTCAAGCTCGGCCGCGGCGGCATCCGCGAGATCGAGTTTTTCGTCCACATGCACCAATTGGCGCACGGCGGCCGCAACCGCCGGCTGCGCGGTTCCCGACTGCTGGCGATGCTGAAGACGCTGGATGGCGAGCACCACATCATGCCGCGGGAGACGGCTGCCCTGCGCGACGCCTACCTGCTTCTGCGGCGCGTCGAGCACCGCCTGCAGATGGTGAACGACGCGCAGACGCAGGTGCTCCCGGACTCCGACGAAGGGCTGGAGCACATCGCCGCCTTCATGGGACTCGCCTCGGCGGAGGAGCTGGTGCGCCGGATCGAGTCCGTGGCCGGTGAGGTCCACGACCTCTACCGCACGCGCTTCAACGTCCCGGAGAGCGATCAGGACATCACCGCCGTCCTCCTGGACGGACCGGACGAGCACCCTGACGCTGTCGCCAAGCTCGAGTCGGCGGGGTTCACGCGGGCTCCCGCGGCAATCTCGACCTTTCGGGGATGGGCGGAAGGGGGGCACGCGTCGACCGGCTCGGAGCGTGCCCGCACCATCATCCGCGAGATCCTTCACGAGATCGTCGACGCGCTGGGCAGGACCCCCGATCCTGACCGCGCCCTGGCTCGCATGGACCGCTTCCTGGCGGCCTTGCCGGACGACCTCTCCTTCTTCTCCATGCTCAGGGCCAACACTTGGCTCCTCAACCTCATCGCCGTCGTGATGGGCAGCGCCCCCCGCATGGCCGATGTCCTGGAGGGCAATCCCAGGCTCCTGCAGGCCGTCCTGGATCCATCGTTCTTCCTGCCGATCCCGGAGCGCGAGCAGTTGACCCGCGAGCTCGATGAGCGCCTGGCCGGCCGGCGGGCCGCCGCGGAACGGGTCGAGCAGGTGGCCGCCTGGGCCGGCGACCGCCGGTTCCAGGTGGCCGTGCAGGCGCTGGAGAACCTGGTCACCGTGGACGAGGCGTCCGCGGCCCTTTCCGACGTCGCCCGGGCGGTCATCGAGCGCCTGCTCGGGGACGTGCTGGACGGGCTCCACGAACGCCACGGACCGCTGCCCGGCGGCGGCTGCGCGATCGTGGCAAGGGGCAGGCTCGGCGCCGGGGAAATGGTCTTCGGCTCCGACCTGGATCTGCTGTTCGCGGCGGATTTCGAGGCCGGGGCGAGGACCGCGGGCCCGACGCCCATCGACGCCCGGACCTTCTATCGAGATGCAGCCAGCGAACTGACCTCCCGCCTCCGCAGTCCATCGACGTACGGCCGGCTCTACGAGCTGGATGAGCGCCTGCGGACGTCAGGGGAGATCGAGCTGCCGGTGTCGACGCTCGACGAGTTCAGGGACGATCACACGGCGGCGGCGGCCTCGGAGCTCATGTCGCTGACCCGGGCCAGCGTCGTCTGCGGCGACCCTGCCACGTCCGCGGCGGTTACCGCGGCGATCGAGGGAGCGCTTGCCAGCCCGCGCGACCCTGCGCGGCTGCTCGAAGACATGGCGCGCCGGCGCGAGGCGATCGCCGCCGGACATTCCTCCCAGGACCCGTTCGACGTCCAACACGTGCGCGGCGGGCTGGGTGACCTCGAGTCACTGGCCCAGTACCTGCGCCTGCGGCATGCGCACGAGTCGCCCGAAGTGCTCGTGGGAGCGACGGCGTCCTGCTTCGAGGCACTGGGCGCCGCCGGCGTGATTCCGCAAGACGAGGCGAGATCCCTCGCGGGCGCCGTGCGGATGCAGCGCACGCTCCAGGCGATGCTCCGGCTGACGTGGAGCCGGGGTGTTCCGGTGCGCGACGCCCCGGCGCCGCTGCGGCTGAAACTCGCGACCGCGCTGGAGTGTGAGGAGCTCGACGAGTTGGAGGCGAAGCTGCGTGAGACGCAGGCTGCGGCGTTCGCCGCCTGCCAGCGCCGCGCCGGTCCCTGACGATGGCCTGCGGCTGCTCGTCCGTATCCGGCCCCGAAGTCCCGGAGCGGCGCCCCAGGCGCGCGGCGGGGCGTGCGTGCAGTCAACTGAGGACACGGCTCTGTTCGAGCTCGCGGAGCGCGAGAATCGAATTCTGATCTCGCTCCATCTCCCCGCGAAGTTCCAGGACATCAGCAGGAACCTGCAATTCCACGTCGGCGCGCGCGACCGCCTCTCCGGCGGCGACCTGCCGCTTGAGGGAGGCGCCGGCCGCCAGGCCGATCGGCAGGGCATCCGCCGCCAGGGAGTCGGCGGCCGGCATCAGGCGGCCCCAGACGGTCGAGCCGCCCTCGCCGTCCAGCACCTCTCCTGCGCGGAGGTCGCGCTTGGCGACCGCCACCACGTCGGCGGCGAAGCGTTCGGGAACGCCGGGATCGGACTCGCGCGCTCTCAGGAGTCGATACATGCCGAACTACGGGCCGATGGGACGGCAGGTGTCAAGGCCGATTGCCGCTGCGCGAACAAGGCCCGTCGGTCTCGGCACCCAGGCCACCAAGCCATCAGGCCACCAGGCCACCGGACTCGCTTGACCCCCTGCCGCGCCTGGACCATGATCATATCCCGGTCGCGCGGGAGGGGGGCGGCCTGGATCTCGACCGCAAGGAGACAGGTATGAAGCGAATCGCCTCCCTCATCGTGCTCGCCGCGCTGGTGCCCGGGCTCGTCCTGGCACAGCAGGCGAGACTCAGCCGTGAGTACACGCCGCCCAACTACGTGCTGGACGTGGCCGACTACCCGACCTCGTTCAGCGAAGCGCCCGACTTGGCCGCCAAGGTGGCTGCCGGAGAGTTGCCGCCGGTCGAAGAGCGGTTGCCGGTGCGCGAGGATCTGCTCGTCGTCGAAGGCGCCTCCATCGGCACCTACGGCGGCTCGATCGTCATGTCCACCCTGGGCTCGACCGAGGCGCTGAACCGCAACGCGTCCGCGTTCGACAAGCTCATCTTCTGGGATCCGACCGGCGGACGCCTGGTGCCCGCGCTGGCCAAGGCCTGGGAGCAGAGCGACGACGCGCGCTCGGTGACCCTCCACCTGCGCGAAGGGCTGAAGTGGTCCGACGGCCACCCGCTGACCACCGAGGACGTGCGCTTCTGGTACGAGGACGTCTACCGCAACACGGAGATCCAGCCCGAGCCGGAGCCGGTCCTCACCCCCAACGGCGTGCCCGCCCGCCTGGTGATCATCGACGACTACACGCTGCGCTGGGAGTTCGACGAGCCGTACTGGACCTTCCCCGAGCAGTTGGCCTGTCCGTTCTGCCCGGTCGGCCGCGGATTCACCCTGGGATTCTGGCTTCCCGGCGGCCCGGTGGCCCCGGCCCACTACATGAAGCAGTTCCATCCCACGTACGCCGGCCAGGACGCCGTGGACAAGATGGCCGCGGAGGCCGAGCTGGAGAGCTGGGTGAGCCTGTACGGCAACAAGATGAACTGGGGCCTGAACCCCGACCTGCCGGTGATCACCCCGTACAAGACCGTGGCAGGAAACCTCAACGCCAGCGCGCTGTGGAAGGTCGAGCGCAACCCGTACTTCTATGCGGTCGACTCGGCCGGCAATCAGCTCCCCTACATCGACACCTGGGAGCTGCCCAAGGTGGAGGCGGGCGACATGGTCTACCTGCGGCTCGCGGGCCGGCAGGACGACTTCAACTGGCGGCTGCCGAAGCTCGACCAGGTGCCGTTCATGCTCGAGAACAAGGATCGCGGCAACTACGACGTCTACTTCGACTACGCCAACGCCGGCTCCGCGTCCATGATCTCGATCAACCGCACGTGGCGCGGCGACCCGGAGATCGAGGCGTTGCTGAACGCCGCGGACTTCCGGCGCGCCGTATCGCTCGGCATAGACCGCGAGCAGTACAACGAGGCGTGGATGCTCGGTCTGGCCATACCCGGTTCCCCGGTGGTGGCGGATCATCACCCGATGAACCCGGGCCCGGAGTATCGGACCCTGTGGCACACCTACGACCCCGACCGGGCCAATGAGCTGCTGGACGGGCTGGGGCTGACCGAGCGCGACTCGGACGGGTTCCGGCTGACCCCCGGCGGCAACCGCGTGACGATCAGCCTGGCCGTCGTGCAGTCGCATCCGGATTGGGTAGGCCAGACCGAGATCTTCGTCGAGGAGATGAAGGAACTGGACCTGGACATCAAGCTGGACGTGCTGGCCGACGAGATGTCGGGTCAGTGGCGGGCGACCAATCAGTTCCAGTTCTCCTGGGGCGCCAACTGGGGCTCCGAGGACTTCTGGGGCGGTGGCGCCCCAGCCGCCGGTCTGCCGGTGACCAACATCGCGACCAACGGGCAGCTCTGGGGCCTCTACTACGAGACCGGCGGCGAGAAGGGCGAGGCTCCCGACCCCGAGACCGCAGGCGACGTCCTGAAGGTGTGGGAGCTGTACGACAAGGGCCACGAAACGCCGGCCGAAGAGCGCTACGAGCTCGGCAAGGAGATCTGGAGCATCCTGATCGACGAGGTCTGGACGATCGGCATCGCCGGGCAGGTGTGGTACCACCCACGCGTGCTCAACAACCAGTTGGCCAACGCGGCCGGAAGCTGGTGCGTGGACGGCAAGTGCCGCTATCCCGGCTCCTCCCACCCGGAGCTCTGGTACTGGGCATCGCCCAAGGAACGGTAGCGATCGACCGTTGGCGCCGGGGCGGGCTGCACCTGCCCCGGCGTTTTTCGACGTGCCGTGAGTGATCGATGGCGAGTTACGTCGTCCGCCGCTTGGTGATGGCGGTGGTGACCGTCGTGGTGATCTCAATGCTCACCTTCCTGATCATCCAGTTGCCGGAAGGCGATTTCGTGGACAGCTACGTCCGCGAGCTGGAGTCGTTCGGCGCGAACGTGAGCCTCCAGGAGGCGGAGCACCTGCGGGAGCTCTGGGGGCTCAATCGGCCGTTGCCCGTGCAGTACGTCAAGTGGGTCACGCAGTTGCTGCAGGGCAACCTGGGCACCTCGTTCTCGATGCAGCACCACCGGCCGGTCCGCGAGATCATCGCCGACCGCCTGGTGATGACGGTCGTGCTGGCCGGCTGCTCGCTGGTCTTCACGTGGATCGTGGCGCTGCCGATCGGTATCTACTCCGCGGTCCGCCAGCGCACCCTCGG
The DNA here is from genome assembly GCA_965215345.1 of Spirochaetia bacterium. GTDB lineage: Bacteria > Spirochaetota > Spirochaetia > SZUA-6 > Bin103 > CATQHW01. Next base: position 45,681 of record CBDCDL010000002.1, read on the forward strand.
CGACTACGCGGCGACGGTAGTCGGTTACATGGGACTGGCGACGCCGGACTTTCTGCTGGCGCTGGCGGTCATGTACTGGGTGTTCCTGATCTTCGACACGAACCTCGGCGGGCTGTTCTCCGACCACTATCTGGATGCGCCGTGGAGCCTGGGACGCCTCTGGGACCTGCTCAAGCACCTGCCGATCCCCACCGCCATCGTCGGCCTGACCGGCACGGCCGGCCTGATCCGCATCATGCGCGCCAACCTGATCGACGAGCTGCGCAAGCCGTACGTGGTGACCGCGCGCAGCAAGGGCATGACCGAAGGCCGGCTGATCGCCAAGTACCCGGTGCGGCTGGCGCTCAATCCGTTCGCGAGCACCGTCGGCTACATCCTGCCGCAGCTTGTGTCCGGCAGCATCTTCGTGGCGCTGGTGATGAGCCTGCCCACGCTGGCGCCGGTGCTCTACCAGGCGTTGCTGCGGCAGGACATGCTGCTGGCCGGCAACATCCTGCTGATGGTGAGCATCCTGACCGTGATCGGCACCTTCCTGTCCGACCTGGTGTTGTTGTGGATCGACCCTCGGATTCGAGTGGGGGCGCGATGACCGGGTCAGTGCGCTGATGGCGGAGGCACCGGTCCTCGCCGGCACGACCGCCACGGAAGGCGAGCGGCAGGAGGCGCTCTACTCGCAGTGGCGGCTCACGCGCATCCGCTTCCTGCGCCACAAGGCGGCCGTGGTCTCCGGCGTGCTGCTCTGCTGCTTCTACCTGGTCGCGATGTTCGCCGACTTCATCGCCTACTCCGATCCCAACGACAATGAGGCGTTCCGGCAGCTCATCCCGCCGCAGCGCATCCGGCTGTTCGACGACAGGCGCTTCAGCCCGCACGTGCTGGAGCTCCAGCACGGACGCGACGCCACCTTCCGGACCGTGTTCACGCCGGTTCCGGACAGCAAGATCCGTGTGCGGCTGTTCGCCCGCGGTTACGAGTACCGGCTGCTCGGGATCTTCCGGACCGACGTGCATCTGCTCGGCACCGTGGAGAAACCGACCGAGGAGAGCCTGTTCCTGCTCGGCACCGACAACAACGGCCGCGACCTGTTCTCCCGCCTGGTGATCGCCAGCCGCATATCGCTGTCCATCGGGCTGATCGGCGTCGTCCTCGGCCTGATCCTGGGCATCGTGCTCGGCGGGATTTCCGGCTTCTACGGCGGCGTGGTGGACTCGGCCATTCAGCGTCTGATCGAGATCCTGCGCTCCATTCCCACCATCCCGCTGTGGATGACTCTGGCCGCCGCGCTGCCGCACGGCTGGAGCGTGGTGCAGCGCTACCTGGCGATCACGGTGATCCTGTCATTCTTCGCCTGGACCACGCTGGCCCGCGAGGTGCGCGGCCGCTTCCTGGCGCTGCGCGAGGAGGACTTCGTGCTGGCTTCCGAGGTGCTGGGGGCGACCAGGAAGCGGGTCATCCTGCGGCACATGGTGCCGGCCATGACCAGCCACATCATCGCGACCGCCACGCTGGCCATCCCGGGGATGATCCTGGCGGAGACCGGCCTGAGCTTCCTGGGGCTCGGTCTGCGCCCGCCGGCCATAAGCTGGGGCGTGATGCTGCAGGACACCCAGAACCTGCGCGCGATCGCCCTGTCGCCGTGGCTGATGACCGCGGTCTGGCCCGTGATCGTGTCGGTCCTGGCCTTCAACTTCGTCGGCGACGGGCTGCGCGACGCCGCCGACCCCTACAGTACCTGACGCCATGCGGCTCCGCGAACAGCAACTCGCCTTCTACCGCACCTTCGGCTTCCTGCGCCTCTCCGGCCTGTTCGCGGCCGAGATCGAGGCCATCACGCCGCCAGCGACGGCAACTACTCCGTGGGCGACACGATGTGGCACTCCGACCAGCACGTGGCGCCGGGCGAGCTGCTGACCGTGTACTACCAGATCCCCCCGCCCGACCGGAAGCCGAGCATTCAGGCGACCCGCTGGTCGATCAACTGACCGGAGCCTCCGCTCCGGCGTAGTCCGGAAGCCGATCGGTCAGCGCGCGAATGCGCGCGTTCCCGTGGCGCGCCAGCAGCTCGTTGGCGGCGCGCACGCCCGGGTCGGCGCGCAACTCGGCCCGGTGCCGGTCGGTGCCGGGCATGCATACGAACTTGAGGATGATCGACCGCCGCGGATGGATCTTGCCGTAAACGGAGTGGAACAGCCAGTTGTTGAAGAACACCACGTCCCCCGGATCGGTCTCGATCGCGCAGGCGGGAACGTCTTCGCCACGCTGGCCGAAGTACCGCCGGTCGCCGCCGGCCGCGGTCGCCTCGTGAAACGGCAGCAGCGACTCGTGCAGCAGCGCCCGGTGTGACCCCGGGATGACGCGCAGCGCGCCGGTGTTCCGGCGCAGCGGGTCCAGGTAGAGCATCACCTTCAGCCGGTACGGCGCCATCTGCTCCCGGAGCCAGCCGCCGTCCGCGTGCCAGTGGTGGTCGGCCAGGCTGTCGAAGCCCCACATGCCCTCGGAGCCGTCCCACAGCACGTCCTCGCCGAGCAGGTCGCAGACCGCCCGGTAGATGCGGTCGTCGGCGACCAGATCGGCGAGCATCGGGCTCCGCTCGACGAATGGCGACTCCCAGACCACGTCGCCGTCGCCCGGCGCATGGCCCAGGACCTGCGCGCACACCGACTCCATCTCGCGGAGTGCGGCGCCGACCTCGGCCGGACTCAGCGCGCCGCGGCGTACCACGACCCCCAGCGCGTCGAATTGCGCCACCTCGCCGGCGGACAGGAACCGCGGATCCCGGCTGCCCACGGAGAGAGTGTGGCACACGGCCGGCGCTCGCGGAATGACCGGCCGTGCTCGATCGGAGTAGGCTCGGCGCCGCGACGCTCGCGCCGCGTACGCCGCAGCCATGCACCACGCCAGCGATCGAGTCGAGGTGATCCCTTCCGGCGGCGCCCTGGGCGCGGAGATCCGCGGGCTGGACCTGCGGCTGGCGCTCGACGATGCGGCCGTGGGAGAGATCCGCCGTGCGCTGCTCGATCACTGCGTGCTGATCTTCCGCGATCAGGCCATCGGCGAGGAGGACCAGGTCCGCTTCACCGGCTACTTCGGCGCCCCGGTCGAGCACGTCCGCCGCCAGCCCGACCGGCCGGTCAAGGAGATCTTCCTGATCTCCAACATCGAGGAGAACGGCCTGCCGATCGGCGCGCTGGGCCACGGCGAACTCAGCTTCCACTCCGACCTCTCCTACCTGCGCCGCCCCGGCACCCTGTCCCTGCTCTACGCGGTCGAGGTCCCCGACAGCGGCGGCAGCACCCAGTGGTGCAACGGCTACGCGGCGTACGACGCGCTGGACGACGATCTCAAGGCGAGGGTGCACGGCCTCCGCGCCGTCCACCGCCACCCGGTCGAGGAGCAGAACCCTCCCGAGCCGGTGGACCACCCTGTCGTCCGCACCCACCCGGAGACCGGCCGCCGCACCCTGTACGTCGGACCGCACCTGACCCGCTCGATCGTCGGGATGGAGCCGACGCAGAGCCGCGCCCTGCTCGACCGGCTGTTCGCCCACATGACCCAGCCGCGCTTCGTGTGGACCCACCACTGGCGCGTCGGCGACCTGGTCATGTGGGACAACCGAGCCACCATGCACCGTCGCGAGCCGTTCCCCGCCAACCAGCGCCGCCTGATGAAGCGCACCCAGGTCCTGGGCGAGGAAGTGCCCCGCTGACCCACCTTCGAACCGGGTTCCAGGGCACCTCGCTCATCCTCTGGATGGCTGCAGCGCAAGATCAACCGGATCGTCGTCAACAATTCAGTTGACACCATTTCCGTAGTCTACGTATCGTTTGACTCGGACACCGACAGATGACCTCCTCTACCGGACGCTGGGTGAGTGGCCCCAACTTCTTCGATCGCGAAGCAGAGCTCCGGATCCTGGCAGAGCGGGTGAACGCAGGCAACCACGTGCTGCTGACCGGGCAGCGACGCATGGGAAAGACCAGCATCGCGCGGGAGCTCGGGAGGCGGCTCACGGAGTCCGGCGGCTGGATCGCGCTCTTCGTCGACGTGGAGGACGCCACCTGTCCGGAGGACGTGATCGCCGACATCGCGCGGGCGGCGTATCCCGTTCGCCCAATTGTATCGCGGCTGAGCGGCCTCGCTTCTGGAGCCCGGCGCACATTTCGAGCCATCGAGGAAGTTGGCGTGACGGGTTTTCGCTTGAAGATTCGCGCAGGAATGAACGCCGGGAACTGGAGACACCACGGCGAACGGCTGCTCCGGGGATGCGCAGAGCACGAGGAGCGCGTTCTTCTGGTGGTCGACGAACTGCCCATATTCCTCAAGCGGATGCTGCGCGAGGAGGATGGAGCTACGCGCGTCGAGAGATTCCTGAGCTGGTTGCGTAGTGTGTTTCAAGGTCTCGGCGGTGACTCGCCGGTCCTCATCGTGTCCGGCAGCATCGGACTCATGCCGATGGTGCAGCGCCTCGGAATACCTGACCGTGTCAACTACCTTGAGCCGTTTCGATTGGAACCCTGGAGCCGGGAAGCCAGCGTCGCCTGCTTCGACCAGCTTGCGACGAGCGCCGGGCTGTCGGTAGACGATGGCGTACCAAGTGAGATCTACGACGCGCTCGGGATCGGCATACCCCATCACGTACAGTCGTTCTTCGCCCGGCTGCGCGAACACGCCATCATGGAGAACCGCGACCGAGTGACCGTTGCCGACGTCGACGTGGTATATCGCACCGGCCTGCTCGGCCCCTCCGGCCAGAATGACCTCGCACACTACGAGACGCGCCTCCATGACGGACTCGACGATGAAAGCCGGTCGATCGCCATGGAGATCCTTGCCGAAGCAGCCACGCAAGGGGCGTTCACGGCCGCCGCCCGCGCTCGCCTCGGTGACCTCTACTCCCGTGTAGTCGACGACGCGAACGGCCGCATCACCGAGGTCCTTGACGTGCTGGTGCACGACGGCTACCTGGAAGACCGTGACCACGACTACCAATTCCCCTCGCGTCTGTTGAAGGACTGGTGGGCAGCCCGCTTTCGCGACCACCACGTTCCCATCGAGCGGCGCTCGCCAAGCGGCCCCGCGGCGGCGGATCGATGACGCAAACCAGCCATCCCACTATCCGGACGTTCAATCCCGGAACCTTCCAGTCTGACGCGGAGATCATCGACCAGTTCGTGGTCAGGGAGCACGAGCTCGCAGTCGTCCTCGAAGTCCTGCGGGGGAACGTCGACGCGGATTCCTGTCAGCATACGTTGATCGTCGCCCCACGCGGTCGCGGGAAGACGATGCTCCTCGCCCGTGTCGCCGCCGAGCTGCGCACGAACCCCGGATTGTCCAGTCACCTGCTGCCGATACGATTCATGGAAGAGAGTCACGAGGTATTCAGCGCGGCAGACTTCTGGCTGGAGGTGTTGTTTTATCTATCCCGAGAAACCTCCATTCAGGATCCTGAACTGGCGGGCAACCTTCGAGAAACGCATGCGGACCTGACGACGCGGTGGCGCGAACGGGAACTCGACGACCGTGCCCGAGGGGCCGTGCTTGACGTGGCCGACAGGCTCGGAAAGCGGCTAGTCCTCATGGTCGAGAATATGCAAAGCCTGTGCGACAACGTGGACGAACACTTCGGCTGGAGTCTCCGCAAGACGCTTCAGTCGGAACCCCAGATCATCCTGATCGCCTCCGCGACGAGCCGTTTCGAGGGGCTGGACGACGCGCAGGACCCGTTCTTCGAGCTGTTCCGTATCATCAGTCTCCAACCCTTGGAGACGGAACAGTGCCGTCGCTTGTGGCAAGCGGTCAGCGGCGACGCCGTGAGCGCCCGCCGCATCCGTGCCCTCCAGATTCTAACCGGCGGCGACCCTCGTCTCCTGGTGATCGTTGCCGAGTTCCAACGTCATGGATCGATACGGCAGTTGATGGAGCAATTGGTGCAGATGATCGACGATCACACGGAGTATTTCCGCGGGCACCTGGAGACCCTTGGGAAGACCGAGCGCCGCGTGTACCTCGCTCTGATGGACCTATGGGAGCCGTCGACCACCAGCGAAATCTCGTCGCGAGCGCGCCTGGACATCCGCACCGTGTCCACCATGCTCGGCCGCCTCGTACGCCGTGGCGCCGTGGAACCACGAACCGCGCACCGCCGGTACGCGGTAGCTCAGCGGCTCTACAGCATCTATTACAAGCTCAGACGTGAACGGGACGAAGCCGCTATCGTCCAGAAACTCCTGCACTTCATGGATGTATTTTACAGCGATACCGAGACCAACGAGTTGCACGCCGCGTTGCACCTGGACGCACTCCAGTCTCCCATGATCCAGCGATTCCGAACGAACGGTGACCCCGAGTTGCAGACGCCCGTGGCCAGTGCCATGGTGAGCAAGGGCCACTTGCAGGGCCGACTCGGAGACCATGACGCGGAGATCGACACCTACGACACAGTGGTCGGTCAGTACGGCAGGAGTGATATACCGGAGATCCAGGTCGAGGTGGCCGGAGCGCTTTACAACAAAGGAGTCACTCTGACTCGATCCGGCCGGCACCACGCCGCCATAGTGGCTTACGATACGGTCATCACCCGCTATGGTGCGAGCGACGCCCCGGAGCTGGAACGTCGAGTTGCCCGTGCGTTGCTCAACAAAGGAGTTGAGCAGGCCGAGCTCGGCGAGTATTCGGCTGCCCTCGTAACATTCGAAGAAGTCGCGGATCGCTATGCGGAACACGATGGGCCGGAATTGTCGGAGAGGGTCGCCGAGTCGTTGATCTTCAAAGCCGCGACCCAACATCGGCTGGACGATGCCGACGGCGCCATCTCGACATGCGATCACGTACTGGCGAATTACGGAGAGAGACAAGACCCGGCGTTTCGCGTGCTCATCGCAGGCACGTTGCTTCAAAAAAGCGCTGTACTGGGCACGCGCGACCGACACGCTGAGGCGATCGCAACCGCTGACGAGGCAGTCGCGAGCTACGTGTTCACCGATGACCCGGAGTTGCAGCACATCCTGGCACGGACGATGAACAACAAGAGCGAATCTCAGAGAATGATTTGCGACTTCGATGCAGCCCTCGCTACCAGCGACCAGATCGTGGATCACTTCGGAGGCAGCCGTGTGCCTGAGTTGCGGATTCAGGTACAAGATGCACTATTTCGCAAAGGAATCATCCAGACCAAGATCGGCCTTGCTGATGAAGCGCTGCGCACCTCCGACAAGTTCGAGCGATGGATCGGCGAACCGGTATCGGGGCCAACAAGTCCGTACGCGTGGAAACCCGCGTGCATCAAGATGTTCGCGTTGATTGCGCAAGGAGATGGGGCCGCGGCTACCGAATCGCTCTGTTCCATGTATGCAGCGCTGGATCCAAGGGATGAGATGGTGATTTCTCACATGGTTGAGGGTGTAGCCAGGCTTGCCACCGCCGGTGTCCCTGAGCGTGAACTCGTCGCGGTTCTGTCACTCGAACCCGACAAGGCCGCGGCGTTGGCACCGCTCATGATCGCACTGCGGCAACGCGCCGGCGAGACGGTTCATGCGCCGGTCGAAGTCCTCGAAGTTGCCGCTGACGTGCGCAAGCGGATCGACGAATCGCAGCATCGGTAAGAGCATCGGCTTACTCGCTTTCCGCAGCCCGAAACCGATGAACGATGTTGAGCTTATCGACACCTCATGGAAGGATCCAGTCGAAGACCGCACCCAGGTAACCGTCCCTGCGGCTGGTGAGCCCCTCGTAGACCGCCTGGCAGTCGGCGGGCGATGCCACCCGGTCGAGCAACGGATCGACCCGCAGCCGGCCGGCGGCGATCCACTCGACCAGGCGGCGGTAGTTGGTCTCCACGTCGCGCACCCGTTCGGCGGGATGGGCCGGCCACCGCCACTCCAGCGCTCCGATCATCCGGATCGCCTGCAGGTGGATGCGCAGCAGCATCGGCGTCACGTCGAAGGTGGCCGGTGCACGGGGGCTGCCGAGCAGGATCACCTCGCCGTGGCGCCGGGTGGCCATCACCGACTGCGCCACCACCTCGCTGATGCCGATCGCCTCCACGGCGACATGGACGCCCTCGCCCGCCGTCCACTCCAGCACCGCGTCTTGCAGACCGTGCGAGCCGGGGTTCACCGTGCGCTCGATGCCGCACGCCCGCGCCTTGGCAAGGCGGTAGTCGGAGAGGTCGGCGGCCATCACTTCCGCCCCGGCGAGCCGGAAGAGCTGGGCGGCGAAGTTGCCGACCAGGCCCATGCCGGTCACCAGCACCGTATCTCCAGGTTGCACGCTGGACGAGCGCAGCGCGGAGATGCTCACCCCGGCCATGCGGGCGAACACCAGATGGCTGCCGGCAGCGTCCTCCGGCACCGGCAGCGCCATGCGGACGGCGTCCGCCTTGACCGGCGATCCGTGCCGGGAGAAAGAGAGCACCCGGTCGCCCGCGCGGCACATCTCCACCGCCGAACCCACCTCCAGGACCCGGCCCAGGTGGCCGTAGCCGGTGGCGCGAGGATACGTGCCCGCGTCGCCGAACGGCATCTCGCGCACCAGGCCGGTGAAGCCGGCCCCCTCCGTGCCCGCGCTCACGATCGAGTACTCGGCTTCCACGAGCGCCTCGTGCGGCTGCAGGGCGGGATCGATGTCGAGCTCCTGCAGCTCGATGCGGCCGGGCTCCACGACGATCAGTTGTCTGGTCTTCATATCCTTCCCGATTTCGCGTTGTGCTCGCCTGCCATCGTGCCGATGTCGGCTGCCGGGCGCTATACCGAGGCCGGAGCCGCGCGATAGGCTCGTTCCGGTCACCGTTCCCATGGCACTGCCCGCTCCGTACCAGCAGATGGCGCTCGCCAACGAGCTGCTCGACCGGCCGGACGACCCAGCGGTTCCTGCTCCGCATCATCGAGATGATGGCGCGCGGGGTGCCGGCCGAACGCGACCGCATGATCGAGCTGGCGGCGGCTCTGCGGTGAACGTCGAGGCAACCTCGGAACGTCACACGTGACCCGGCCAGGGACGCTCTTTGCGGACGACGCGCTCGCTCCTCAGATCCCGCCGCAACTGGTGCGCGACCTGCGTCGCATGAATCCGTGGTGGGAAGACGATCCCATGCCTCCGCAACCGGACACGCGCCGCCACCTGGTCGGGTGGATACGCCGGCGCATGGACGTGCAGATCGCCCCCATCGTCGCGGTGCGCGGACCTCGCCAGGTCGGGAAAACGACCGCCCAGTTCCAGATCATCTCCGACCTGCTCGACGAAGGCGTTCCCGCACGCAACGTCCTTCGAGTCCAGTTCGACGAACTCGCGTCGCTCCGCGGGATCGAGGAGCCGATCATCTCCATCGCCGACTGGTTCGAACGGACCGTGAGCACGGCTCGATTCAACGAGCTGGCGCGCTCCGGCCACCGGGCCTGCCTGTTCTTCGACGAAGTGCAGAACCTCGACGGTTGGGATACGCAGCTCAAGTCTCTCGTCGACAACTCCGCAGTACAGGCAGTAGTCACGGGAAGCTCCGCGCTGCGGATCGAACTCGGCCGCGACAGCCTGGCAGGACGCGTCAGCACGGTCGAGGCGGGCGTGCTCTCGCTCACCGAGATCGGGGCGCTGCGCGACCTGCCGGCGCCGCCCCCATTCCTCCCCGATAACGGCCCGAGCCCTCTCATCGACAAGGAATTCTGGCGGCAACTGCGCGAGCACGGACAAACGAACGCACCGGTCAGGAACGAGGCGTTCCACCACTTTTCGGAGCGCGGCGGTTACCCGATCGTCCACAAGCAGGCGGCTACCGACTGGCCGATACTCGCCGACCAGTTGAACGAAACGGTGATCAAACGCGTCATTCAGCACGACCTCAGGCATGGCGCACGTGGGCGCAACCGTGATCCCGTGCTGCTGGAGGAGCTGTTCCGCCTGGCGTGCCGCTACGCCGGGCAGACGCCCACGGCCTCCACCCTGGCCGAGGAGGCCCGTCTCTCGCTCGCCGCCAATATCGGCGTCCAGCGGGTGGTGCAGTACCTGAAGTTCCTCGGGGACACCCTGCTGTTGCACTTGGTTCCACCGCTTGAGATCCGGCTCAAGAAGAAACGTGGAAGCCCCAAACTCTGCCTGGTGGATCACGGCTTGAGGGCGAGCTGGCTTCAGGAGCACGTTCCGTTGGCTCCGGAAGCTCTGGCGGCACGCCCCGAACTCACCACGCTCGCCGGTCACTTGGCCGAGAGCATCTTCGGCTCGGTCGCTTCCACCATACACGGCCTCGACATCGCCCACGTCCCTGAGCGCGGAACAGACCGTGAGGTGGACTTCGTCTTGATCGTCGGCGCCCAACGCGTGCCGGTCGAGATCAAGTATCAGCGCCGGCTCGACCCACTCCGGGATACGCTCGGCATACGTTCGTTCCTCGAGAAGTCCGTCAACAACGCCGCCTTCGGACTGCTGATCACGCAGGACGACGCTGCGTCCGTCGATGATCCACGCATCGTGAGTCTGCCCCTCTCCACCTTCATGCTCCTCAGATGAGGAACGGATTCTCGACTCGCACGCCCGCGAAATCCATGCCGTTCTGCAGATCTTCCGAGAGCAGCACGGGACATGCCAGGGCACGCGCGGCTTCGACGATCGCGGAGTCCCAGAGCGAGATCTGCCACCGGTGGCTCGTGGCGAGTGCCGCCTGCAGCACCTCGACCGTATTCTCCTGGACCGGATAGCGCAGCCAGGCGTGAATCAGGTCGGAGGCTTGCCGGTGACTGAGCGGATCGGGCCGCGATGGCCGCGTCGCCTGCACGTAGAACTCCTGCAGCACCTGCACCGACAGCGCGAGGTCGCTGCGGTCGAGTATCTGCAGGGCGGTGCCGCGCTTTCGCCGTGCCTCCCGCTCTTCCTGCGGCGGTTTCGAGACCGCGTACAGCAGGACGTTGGTGTCAACGAATGGCACGGCGATCGTGGACCCGGTCGCGAGGCAGACGGTCCGTGGCATCGAAACGAACGATGGAGTCGAGAGTCCGGCGTTCGAGGCGTTTGCGGCGCTCATAGTCGGTCTCCTGACCGGAGAACGAGATGAGAAAGCCGCGGACCGCGGCCGACACGGACGTATCGAGCTCCGCGGCCCGAATACGCGCCCTGTGGTAGATGTCTTCATTCACAGAAACTGTGATATTCTTCATGTTCACATTCTGATAGGGGACACCGGTTCGGTCAACGTCGAACCGTCGTCCACGTGAGAGAGACCATGGAAAACCCATCGAACACCGGCCTCCGGCCCAACCTGCTGTACATCCATTCCGACCAGCACAACCCGTTCGTGACCGGCTGCTACGGAGATCCGGTGGTGGGGACGCCCCATCTGGACGGACTGGCCCGCCGCGGCGTCACGTTCACCAACGCCTACTGCCCGTCACCGGTGTGCGTGCCGTCGCGCATGGCGATGCTCACCGGCAAGTACCCGCACGAGCTCGACGTGTGGACCAACCACCACATACTCGGCAGCGACCACCCCACCTTCGCGCACGCGATGGGCGCCGCCGGCTACCGGCCCGTGCTGATGGGGCGCATGCACTCGGTCGGCATCGACCAGCTCCACGGCTACGCCGAGCGGCCGATCGGCGACCACGGCTCCAACCATCCGGGAAGCGGAGAGGTGCCCGGGGAGGCGCGCGCATCACTCGAAAACTCGGGCGCCGGACAGAGCAGCTACCAGGTGCACGACGAGGACGTCACGGCGGCCGCCATCGACTTCCTGAACCGGCACGGGATCCGCAGACGCGCCGGCATGACCGACGAGCCGTTCTGCCTGTCGGTGGGATTCATCCTCCCGCACGCCCCCTACGTCGCCCGCCGCGCCGACTTCGAGCGCTACCGCGACCGCGTGACGCTGCCCCGCGTCCGCACACCGTTCGACGACCGGCTGCATCCGTTCGAGGCATGGTGGCGCACCTTGAGCAGCGTCGAGGAGGTCCCCGACCACCTCATTCTGCGGGCGCGGGCGGCCTACTGGGCGCTGATCGACCGGATGGACGCGCTGATCGGCGACATCCTGGAGGCGCTCGGCCGCAACGGACTCGAAGACGACACGCTCATCGTCTACCACTCCGACCACGGCGACATGGCCGGCGAGCACGACCTGTGGATGAAGCGCTGCCACTACGAGGCGTCGGCGCGCATCCCGGCGATCGTGTCGTGGCCGGGCAGGCTGCCCGAGGGCGTGAGGTGCGACCGCGTGGTCAGCGCGCTCGACCTCAACGCCACGATGCTGGAGGCGCTGGGCGCCGAGCCGCTGCCCGGATCTCACGGCCGCAGCCTGCTGGACCTGATCGGCGGCCGGCAGGCCGACTGGGAGGACCAGGCATTCTGCGAGTACTGCGTGTACGAGGGTTGGACGACGCGGATGATCCGGCGCGGCGACTGGAAGCTCATCTACTACCACGGCCACCGGCCGCAACTCTTCAACCTGCGCGAAGACCCGGACGAGGTGGCCGACCGGAGCGGCGACCCTGCGTGCGCGGCGCTCGTCAGGGATCTGACCGCGGCCGTGCTGGCCGACTGGGACCCCGCTGCCGTCGAGCGGAAGATGGACGAACGGCGCCGGGCTACCGATCTGATCGCACGGTGGTCGCGGCAGACCGGAGCACCCGAGCAGCATGTCTGGCGCAGAAACCCGGCCATGGACTACGTGGAGCCGGGCTGAGCTACGTTCCCTTCCGCAGGTACTCCAGCCACGTCTCCTTGGCGGACTCGAGATCCTCCATCAACACGCGCCGCGAATGCTCGTCGGCGAACACGGGCGCGCGGGAGAAGTAGCGCAGCAGGTCGTCGATGCCCTTGATCGATCGGCGTTTCGCCTGCGCATCCAAGCCGGGCGATCCGCCGCTCGCGCACCGCGGCATCCAGCTCCGCGTTTGCCTGCAACTCGTCGATCCGCTCGAAGTAGGGACGGGTCCATGCCTCCGGCACCTGGCCGGTGCTGGTGATGTACTCGGCGTTGTGATGCCGCTCGTGGACGACGCGGCCGAGCACCTTGCCGACGATCACCACCCCGAAGCGGACGCCGAGCGTGAAGAGCGCGATGACGGCGGCGAAGGCCAGCAGGAGCGGCAGCATGACGAGAGCCCATCATAGCGCCCTGCGAGAGTACGGACCACACGACGCACGATCCGAATCCCGGCACGATGCAGGACCATACGGTAGTTGGTCCAAGCTCCATGTAGACACCGCCGTCGAACGCCTGATGACGGACCGAGCAACGCGATCAGTGCCCCTCGTCGCGCTCGATTCACTTCGCTCGCCGCTATCGATCCCTACCCGCCGTCGCCGGCAACCTCATCCGGGCTCGGCACGAAGGTGATCACTATCCTGGCCGATCCTCAACGTTCAACCCGGCGCATTGCCTCACCGTCCGTGCCGGGCACTTGACCGGAAGCCGACGGCAGCACACACTTGGGGCCCCTCTCGTGAATACCGCTACCCAGGCCCCCGTACTGGAGCTCCGGGACCTCAGGACCCACTTCTCGCTCGACGAGGGCACGCTCAAGGCCGTCGACGGCGTCAGCCTGACCGTCCACCAGGGGCAGACCCTGGGCATCATCGGCGAGAGCGGCTGCGGCAAGAGCGTGACCGCCCAGTCCATCCTGCGCATCGTCCCGACCCCCGGACGCATCATCTCCGGAGACATCCTGCTGCACCGCGACGGCGACCCCGCCGTCGATCTCGCCGACATGGACCCGTTCGGCCACTCGGTGCGGGCCATCCGCGGCAAGGAGATCTCGATGATCTTCCAGGAGCCGATGACCAGCCTGTCGCCGGTACACACGATCGGCAACCAGATCGAGGAAGCCATCCTCCTGCACAAGACCAGGGACAAGCAGGAGGCGCACTCGCTGGCCGTGGACATGCTGGACAAGGTCGGCATCCCCAATCCGTCGCAGCGCATCAACGAGTACCCGCACCAGCTCTCCGGCGGCCTGCGCCAGCGCGCCATGATCGCGATGGCGCTCTCCTGCAACCCCAAGCTGCTGATCGCCGACGAGCCGACCACGGCGCTCGACGTGACCGTGCAGGCGCAGATCCTGGACCTGATGGAACATCTCCAGGAGGAGTTCGGCATGGCGATCCTGTACATCACCCACGACCTGGGGGTGATCGCCGAGATCGCCGACGAGGTCGCGGTGATGTACCTGGGCCGCGTGGTCGAGCACGCGGTGACCAGGGAGCTGTTCCGCAACCCGCTGCATCCCTACACGCGGTTGCTGCTGAAATCGATTCCGCGCATGGGCAAGGACGCCAAGCAGCGCCTGGAGGCGATCGAAGGCACCGTGCCGATCCCGCTCGACCCGCCGCGCATGTGCGGCTTCTACAGCCGCTGCCCGGACGCCGTCGCCGGAACCTGTGACATGGAGGTGCCGGGACTGGTCGAGGTGGCCCCCGGCCACTCGGTGCGCTGCTATCTGCACAGCCCGCAGACCGAACCCATCCCGGAGACGCCGGAGCCGTCCCGGCGAGCATCAGGAGCGGCACGATGAGCGAACCCGACAGCCGCGGCGGCACGCAGCAGTCCGCCGCCACGGGCGGAGCGCCGGCGGGAAACGGAGCGCGAACGCTCCTGAGAGTCGATGAGCTGCGCAAGTACTTCCCGATCGAGAAGGGGTTCCTGCGCCGCGTCACCGGTCACGTCAAGGCCGTCGACCGCATCAACCTGTTCATCAACGAGGGAGAGACGCTCGGCTTGGTGGGCGAGTCCGGCTGCGGCAAGACGACCCTGGGGCGCTGCATCCTGCGCGCCATCGAGCCCACCGACGGCTCGATCAACTTCCAGTTCCAGGCCGCCGACGCGCCGATCGACATCACCAAGCTGGACAAGAGCCGGTTGCGGCAGATCCGCCGCCACATGCAGATGGTCTTCCAGGACCCCTATTCGTCGCTGGATCCGCGCATGACGGTGCTGGACATCGTCGCCGAGCCGCTGGTGGCCAACAACCTGGCGCGGGGACAGGAACTGGAAGATCGGGTCAAGGAGCTGGTGGACATCGTCGGCCTGGAGGTCAAGCACCTCAAGCGCTATCCGCACGCCTTCTCCGGCGGCCAGCGCCAGCGTATCGGCATCGCCCGGGCGCTCGCGCCGAAGCCGGAGTTCATCTGTTGTGACGAGGCGGTGTCCGCCCTCGACGTGTCCATCCAGGCGCAGATCCTCAACCTGCTGGAGGACCTGCAGGCCGAGTTCAATCTCACCTACCTGTTCATCGCCCACGACCTCAGCGTCATCGAGCATATCTCCGACCGGGTGGGCGTGATGTATGTGGGCAAGATGGTCGAGCTGGCGGAGACCAGGGAGCTGTTCGGCGATCCCAAGCATCCGTACACGGAGGCGTTGCTGTCCGCGGTGCCGCAGCCCGATCCGGAAACGCACATGGACCGCATCATCCTGCCGGGCGAGGTGGCCAATCCCGCCAATCCGCCGTCAGGCTGCTACTTCCATCCGCGCTGCCTGTACGCCCAGGACCGGTGCCGTTCGGAGGAGCCGGCCTGGGAAGAGGTGGCGCCCAACCACTTCGCCGCCTGTCACTTCGCCAAGGAGCTGAGCCTCAAGGGCGTCCAGTAGCGGCGGCAGCGCGCCGCCGACCATTCTCGACCAGGAGGTGCTCGACCCGCCGGCGTCGCGCCCAGGAGGCCTGCTGCAGCGCCGTCCACAGTCCCCGAAGTCTCCCTGAGCCGGTATTCTTGTGGTGTGTCGAGGCGTCGCTCGTTCGGACTGCGGCCAACGTCCCGCGCCGCCGATAAGACGAAGGTAGGGACGTACGCAATGACCACGCAGTCGGTGACCAGATGGCGTCACCTCGCGATCGCAGCCGCCATACCGCTGGTGCTCACGGTCTGCGCGACACGACCGGTCTCCGTTCCCGTCGACCTGGATTTTCACATCGCAGCGCCGTCTGTGACCACGCTCCCGGCCGCCCAACTGGACGAGCCGGCGATGCCGCCGCCGCCCCTCATCGTATTCGCGGCCGTCCCGCACGTGGCCCAGCCGGCTATCGATGCCGGCCTGTTCGGCGCTGGGGGCGCGGCGAACGTCACGCCACACATCGAGCCCGAACGGCCGCCAGATCCCCGACGATCCGAACTGCTGGCGTGGGGACCCATGGACCAGGCCGGGGTCCCCCGGAGGCCGGCAGGCGCCGGAGCCGAGGGGACGCCGGGCCCCGCCAGGCACACCATGCCGGCGCGTCCGGAGCATCCGGCGCGGAAGGTGCCGCAACCGATCATGCCGGGTGCGATCGTGAAGCCCGCAGGAGCTGGCAGCAGTGCGGCTCCCGCCGTGGGCGCACAGGCGGAGCCGCAGCGGCCGCGACATCCGGCCATGGGCGCGGCGCTGCCCGTGCGCCCGTCCTACCCGCAGCCGGCGCGCGCCACCGGTCCGACGATCCTTCGGCCGCCCACGGACGCCGATCTCGACCGGGTCCGCGTGCTCATCGCGCGCGCCGAGGAAGTGGCCGCGCCGCTCTACGACCCGCAGAACCTGGACTCGGCCCGCAAGGCTCTGCGCACCTCCGGACGAATCCGCGAGGTCGACCCGGGTGGATCCCACGCGTCCCTGAAGGTCGCGGAAGCGCGGGCCGTCGCGGCCTTCGAGAACTCGGTGCGGCTGGCCGCCGAGCGCCTGCGCAACCTGCTGCGGAGCCGGCTTGACGATCTGCGGAGAATCCAGGCCGATCGCTGGGTGCCGGTCTCCTTCCAGGAAATGGTCGACGCCATCCGGCGTGCCGAGGATCTCTACCGGTCAGGCGACTACTTCGGAGCGTACCGGCTGGCCCTGGCCACCGCCGACGACATGCTGGACGTGCGCGATTCGCTCCTCGACCGGCTGGAGCTGCTGTACGGAGCGCGGGTGGAGGCGGAGCGCTGTCTGGCCGCCGTCCAGCAACTCGACACAAGCGGCTGGGACGCGGCGAGGCTACGGGAGTTGCAGTCCCGGTACCAGCGGCTCAACACGCTGTACCTGACCGGCCTGGAGGCCATCCAGTCCTACCGGCTGGCCGACGCCGAAGAGGCGTTCGGCGCCGCGATCGAGGTGTGCCGCACCTTGATGGCCGTGGCTGACGAGGCCTACACCGAGCACATGGAGCGCGCCGCCGCGCTGCTGCAGGCGGTGATGGAGGAGCTGGAAGCGGCGTCGGAGCTCACGGTGGTGACCGAACAGGGCGACTTCATCTCGCCGCAACCATGGTCGGGCCGGCCGGTGCTGGACGCGTTGCGCGCCGGCGGGGCGGGTCGCAGGGCGATCCTGGACGGGATCGAGCGCCGGGCCGCCAACGATCTGCTCAAGGCTCGGGAGCTCTGGATCGATGGCGTGGTGGCGTTCGATGACCGAAAGTACGGTCAGGCCATCGAGCGCTTCGAGGACGCCCGCCGTTACCTGGATCGCTACAAGCTCTACACGGCGCTCGGCATCCATACCGTGCAACTGATTCCGGAACGGCGCGAGAGCCTGTGGCGCATCGCGGAATACGACCGCTGGTACGCCGATCCGTTCCTGTGGCCGCGGATCTGGCGGCGCAATCGCGACCTGATCCAGAACCCCGACCTGATCT
Organism: Spirochaetia bacterium; assembly: GCA_965215345.1. GTDB lineage: Bacteria > Spirochaetota > Spirochaetia > SZUA-6 > Bin103 > CATQHW01. The sequence goes on from CBDCDL010000002.1 coordinate 63,236, forward strand.
ACCCCAACTGGCGACTGATCATCCCGGCGATCTGAAGCGTCAAGCGCGAAAGAGCCGGCGGAAACCCGCCGGCTCTTTCGCCGTCCGATCGTGTGGCCGGCCGATCGTGTCGCCGGTGAGGCGGGTTACTGCCCCAGGGCCTCCTCGACCGAGATCTTCCCGGACTTGAAGTCGGGAACGTTGAAGGTGAGCTTGCCGAGCTCATCCAGCAGGCGTTGCGCGCCGGCGTTCAGGTACTTCTGCACGTAAGCGTCCCACTCGGCGTCCACGTCGAAGTCGGCGTTGGTCATCGCCTTGAAGTAGAACTCGTCGCGGATCGTCCAGAGCGCGGCGGTCACCTCGCCGGCGATCGCCGTGTACTCGGTCTGGTTGAAGACGTCTTCCTTGTACGGCGGCAGCGAGAACTGCTGGCCGGGGCCGGTGAAGTAGTGGTCGATCCACGCCTGGTGGTCGGCGTTGGTCGCGCGCGCGACCGCGTACCGGGCCGGAAACGTCTGGTGCGTGAAGTAATGGCCGCCGACGTTCTCGAACGTCCAGCCCTCGAGCGCCTTGCGGGGCGAGTTGGACAGCGCGATGTCACTGGAGCGATCGGGCTCGCCGTCCCACTCCCAGTGCACGCCCTCCAGGCCGCCGGGGCTGCCGGCCATGATCCGTCCGAGCGGGTCGAAGTTCACGTAGTCGTAGATCTGCAGCAGGCGCCGCAGCTTCTCGTCCGACACGTTGCGGTTGACAGTGTACGCGACCACGCGGCTGCCGAACGGCAGCGCCTGGTTGTTGTACTTGGTGCGGTACGTGCCGTTGTGGCTGAGGCCGGTGAAGGCCATCCACTTGGCGCCGTCTTCGCGCACCGCCGTCCATCCCTGTCCCTGGCCTTCACCGTCGCGTTGGGCCCAGCCAAAGCCGGTGACGCCGCAGGTGGTGCAGATGCCGTAGACACCCGATGCGATGCGGTCCTTCCACTGCTCGAAGCCGACAGCCGGCAGCTCCGGATCGATGTAGCCTTCCGAGTACCACTTCTGCAGCCGCTTGGTGGCGTCCCGGAAGCACGGGCAGTTGCCGTCCATGACCAGCTCGCCGCCGTACGGGGGCACCGTGTCGCCGTCGTAGTCGTAGCTGGGCTTGTTGTTCAGACCGTAGGCGTAGAGGACCAGCGAAGCGCGGAACATGAACGCCTGCGTCTGGTCGCCGGTGAATCCGTACGGGATACGCACCTGACCGTCACCGAAGTCCAGCTCGTCGCGGAACGCCGCCAGCACGGACTCGAACTCGTCGATGTCGTGGACGGCGGGCTCCCAGTAGAAGGTGTCGGGCTTGTTCTCCGGGCTCTGGTCGACGGCGTCGAAGAAGTCGGTCATGCCGACCCGCTCCAGCCAGTCGTAGCGCAGGTAGTGCTGGGCGCCGTTGCCCTCCTTCCCGAACTGCTGCTGGAAGCGCGGGATCGCCCAGTACTCGTCGGTCTTGCCGGGTGCCAGGAAGTAGGCCCAGCCAGCCGTGCCGATTTCGTTCATGGCGTCGACGTAGAACGGCATCTCCTCTTCGATCATGCTGCGCGGGATAGTGCGGTAGGCGCCTTCCATGAACTTCTGATCGTGGAAGTTCCAGACGTACCAGGCATCCGGGTGCTCGCCGGAAGCCACCAGCAGGTTGTGCTTCTCGCGGTCGTTCTGGTGGTAGCGGATCGTGTCGATCTCGACGTTGAACTTCTCCTCCAGAAGCTGCTCGATCACCGTGTTCTCGCCGACTCCGGCGCCGCCGACACCGGCCCAGGTGATGGGCATGGGCGCATCGGCGGCCGCCATCTCCCCCTCGGCGGCTGCGAACAGGCCTGCGGTCGGAAGCAGCAGCAATCCGAGCATGACTATCGATAGCTTTCTCATCGTCGCTCCTCGTGCGGAATTGTCCGGCCGGGACGACCGGCTCGGCAGATCGAGCGGATTATAAAACGCCCGAGAGCACGCCGTCACGCCGTGAGACGGCTGCGGGAAGCCTGCAGGCGGCCGATCATGGCCAGCGTGTCCCACAGGTCGAGCTGGTCGACCGCGTGGTGCCGGTACACCCCGACGGCGTCCGCGCCGGCCGCCAGCGCGCGCCGCGCTCCCTCCAGCAACCGGTCGGGTTCCTGGAAGCTGCCCGCGTGGTAGCAGGAGAGCTCGGCGTACAGCGGGATGCGCCCGGCTACCACCCGCGCCGCATGGCCGACGCGCCGCTCGACCGCGTCCGGGTCGCTCTCGGTGCGGAACCACAGGTACAGCTCGTCGAGCACGCCCCGCTCGGCCCAGGTAGCCCAGTCGTGCAGCCCGTGCAGGGAGCGCTCGCGCTCGCGGGCGATGATGGTGGCCGAAAACACCGCCTGCTTCGAGATCGCCTTGACCCGCTCGCGCGCCTCCAGGAGCATCTCGGTCACGTAGCCGGCCCGGAACGCCAGCCACTGCGGGTCGTCGGGGGGCAGCGCGCGGGCGTCCCGTCCCGACGCCCGGCGGTACTCGGCCACCGACCGCTCCTCGTATCCGGCCGGCACCAGCCCGCCGGCATCCTCCATGCCGTTGACGAACTCCACCTGCACCCCGTCGGCGCCGGTTTCGGTCAGCGCCTCGACGATCTCCGCCGCCTGCCGCGAGCGCACCTCGGGAAACGCGGGGCTGAGGCCCAGGCGGTCGCAGTAGCCGAGCGTGTCGGCCCCGTCGGCGGTCCGGGCCCAGTACTCGGGATGCGCGGCCGCGAACGGACCGATGCTCGGCTCGCCGCGGTGGGGGCCGACCAGAACCGGCCGGTGGCGGTCCAGGATCGTGCGCGCTTCCGGAGACGCAGGATCCACCCCCAGGTAGTCGAGCGACCACGTGCAGGACACCGGCCGCTGTCCGTGCGTCGGCAACGGCGTGCAGGCCACGTAGGGATGCACCTCCATGCCGCGGCCGCGGGCCAGATCGACCACGTCCGGCGCCCGCGGGCCGATCAGGCGGGTGACGCCGGCATCGACCGCGCGATCGATGTAGTGCGCGGCGCCGTCGGACTCGATGATTCCCCACAGGGTCAGCGGCCGGTTCATCGCTCCTCCCTACCCGCACACCGCCCTACCCGCACACCGCGCGGAACACGCGCAGGTAGTTCAGCCCCAGGACGGCGCGGATCACCTGCTCGTCGTGTCCGCGGGCTGCCATCCCGGCGGTCAGACAGGGGTATTCTCCCGCGTGCGGGATCACCGTGCCGCCGCCGTCGAAGTCCGATCCCAATCCCACGTGCTCCGGTCCCGCCACCTCGATCGCGTGATCGACGTGGTCGAGCAGGCGCTCCAGGTCGGGCTCCTTCGCGGAGACGAACTTGGGCACGAAGGTGATCGCCACCACCCCGCCGGTGGCGGCCACCCCCTCGATCTGCCGGTCGTCCAGGTTGCGCGGCTGGCTGCACAGGGCGCGGCAGTTGCTGTGCGAGGCGATCAGCGGCCGGTCGGTCTCCGCGACCACGTCCCAGAACCCCGCGTCGTTCAGGTGCGACACGTCGACCAGGATCCCGAGCCGGTTCAGCTCGTGCACGAGCGCGATGCCGTGGCTGGTCAGCCCGCCGGAGGCGGGCTCGTGCGCGCCGGCTGCCGCCCAGGACACGGGGTTGTGCGTGATGCCCACGGATCGCAGACCCAGAGCGTAAAGCGCGGACAGGATGTTCAGACTCCGCTCCAGCCCGTTGGAGTCCTCCAGCGCCAGGATCGCCGCCACCGCCCCGTCCTCCTTCGCCTGCGTAAGGTCCGCGGCGGTGCGCGCGATCCGGAAGCCGTCATCCTCGGCGATCTCGGCCATCAGGATGCCGAAGCCGTCCATGGCGTAGGCGGCGTGGTTGTTCCACGCCTTCGTGACGCAGACGGCAAAGAACGCCGCGTCGATGCCGCCCTCCCGCATGCGCTGCAGGTCGAGCTGGGTCCGGGCTCCGTCGGAAGGCCCGTGAAGCGCACCGCGGAGCTGCGCGATGGTGCCGCTGCCGGCATGGCGGGTCGGCCCGCCGCCGAGCCCCCTGCCGCTCGCCACGCTGGCGACGACCGAGTCGTTGTGGCTGTCGATGACCAGTGCGTCGCGGTGCAGTTCCTGCGGATCCATGCGGCGATGGTGCCGGCCGGCCGGGATTTGTTCAAACGGTCGGCGGCCGGACGCCGGCGGACGCGCTTGCCGGACGGACCGCGACAGACGATGCTCGGCAGGCATGGATGCCGGCGTGACGAACGTGAACCTGGCCCTGTGGGGCGGTGGCCTGCAGAGCGGGCTGATCGTCGCCGCCCTGTGCGGGACGGGCTTTCCCGGCTCCGTGGCGCTGGCCGAGCGCGACCGGATCGGCGGCAACCACACCTGGTGCTTCCATGCCGGAGACCTGTCGCCGGCGATGCGGCGCCACGTCGAGCCGTTCGTGGCGCACCGGTGGAACTCCTGCGAAGTCCGCTTCCCCGGCTACCGGCGCGTGCTCGACACGCCGTACGCGATGCTCTCGAGCGAGCGCCTGCGGTCGGAGGTGCTGCGCATGCTGGCCGCACGCCCCGGCTCGACGGCGAGCGAGCACGTGCCGGCCGAGCTGACGAAAACCGGCACCGTGGGGTTGGCGGACGGCCGGACGCTTGCCGCGGGGATCGTGATCGACGCGCGCGGCGCCGGCGAAACGACGGTCCCGTGCGGCTGGCAGAAGTTCTACGGTGAGGAGATCACGCTGCGGCACGGTCACGGACTGATCCGCCCGATCGTGATGGACGCCACGATCGCGCAGCGCGACGGCTACCGGTTCATGTACGTCCTGCCCCTCACCCCCACGCGGGCACTGGTCGAGGACACCTCCTTCTCCGACGGCCCGGAGCTGGACGATGATGAGCGCCGGCGGCGGATCGCCGAGTGGCTCCGGGAGCATGGCTGGAAGGCGCTCCGGGTCGAGCGCACCGAGCGCGGCGTGCTGCCGATGCCGATGGCCGAGGCGCCGGAGGATCCCCTGCCCGATCGATCGCCCTCCGCCGGACCCTCCGTGGTGCCCGGCGGATACCGCGGGGGCTGGTTTCACCCCGGCACCGGCTACTCCCTGCCCTTGGCCGCCGAGCTTGCCGAGCTGATCGCGGCCACGCCGGCCGACGCCCTGCCGGCCGCGGTTGCCGCCGCGGCGTGCGAGCGGCGGCGGCGCGCCCGGTTCTGCCACCTGCTCAACCGGCTGCTGTTCCGGTGGTATCCGCCGGAGGCACGGCGCGGCATCTTCGAGCGGTTCTATCGTCTCCCCGAGGCCACCATCGCCCGCTACTACGCCATGCGACTGCGTCCCGCCGACAAGATGCGCATCCTGGGCGGCCGGCCTCCGGCCGGTCTGTCGCTCCCGGCCAGGGCCGGCGGGCGCCTCACGCAGGCATCCGGAAGCGGATGACCGATCGAACGTATGGCGCACCGGATCGGGCGGGCGGGCGGGTAGCCGCGGACTTCGACCTGGTCGCGTCCGCCTACGACCGTCTGGTGGGACTCAACCCCGGCTACCGCCGGCACTTGCGCCGGAGTGCGGAACGTCTGGAGCTCGCTCGGGATGCGCTCATCCTGGACCTGTGCTGCGGCACCGGACAGTCGACCCTGGCACTGCGTGCCGCCTACCCGCAGGCAACGCTGTGCGGCCTGGACGCTGCGGCCGGGATGCTGCAGGTAGCGCGCACCCGCCCGCAGCTCGCGGGCGTCGATTTCGTCCACGGCGACGCGATGGATCCGGGCGCCGCCGGTGTCCACGGCCCGTTCGACGGCATCCTGATGGCCTACGGCATCCGCAACGTGCCCGACGCCGATACCTGCCTGCAACGCGTGCGCGGCCTGCTGGCGCCCGGAGCGCCGGTCTGCTTCCACGAATACTCGGTGACCGGCTCGCCGCTGGCCACCGCCGTGTGGAAGGCGGTGACCGCGCTGATCATCATCCCCGCCGCGCGCGTGGCAACCGGCGACGACGGGCTGTTTCGCTACCTGCGCGACAGCGTCCTTGCGTTCGACAGCGTGCGGCAGTTCGAGAACCGCCTGCGGGACGCCGGCTTCACGGCGGCGCGGACGCTTCCGGCCGGCGGCTGGCAGCGCGGTATCGTCCACTCGTTTCTGGCCCGCCGCCCGGAAGCCGACCGGTGACCGGCAGCGAAGCCCCGCGTGTGGCGGTGGTGGGCGGCGGCATCGCCGGCATGGCGGCGGCCGTCGTGCTGGCCGAGCGCGGCATCCGCGTCACCGTGCTGGAGCGCGAGCCCGGGCTGGGCGGGCGCGCCGGGGCGTTCCCGGTGCGGCTGGCCACCGGCGAGACGATGCAGATGGACCGGGGCTTCCACGCGTTCTTCCGCCAGTATTACAACCTGCGTGCGCTGCTGCGGCGCATCTCGCCGGACCTCGACCTGCTGGAGCCGCTGGACGACTATCCCATCCTGGGACTTGGCGGGGCGCGGCAGTCGTTCGCCCGGCTTCCCAGGCGCGCGCCGTGGAACATCGTCGCCCTCACCCGGTGCACGCCATCGCTGACCCTTTCCGCGCTGCGCCGCGTGCGGCTGCGCTCCGCGCTGTCGATGCTGGCGTTCGACGCCGAGCGCACCTACGAGCGCCACGACCGGCGCTCCGCCACCGAGTATCTGGACTCGTTGCGCTTCCCGCCGGACGCCCGCCAACTGCTGTTCGACGTGTTCGCGCATTCGTTCTTCAATCCGGAAGGCGGCATGTCCGCGGCCGAGTTGCTGATGATGTTCCACTTCTACTTCACCGGGAATCCGGAAGGCTTGCCCTTCGACGTGGCCAGGCAGCCGTTCTCCACCGGGATCTGGGAGCCGATGCGCCGCTACGTCGAGGCGCGCGGCGCGACGGTCCGCACCGGCACCGAGGCCCGCGGCATCCGGCGCGCCGGCGGTTCCTGGGCGATCGACGCAGGCGGCGAAGCCGATCCGGTGGCGGCCGGTGCCGTGGTGCTGGCGCTGGACGTGGCGGGGCTGAAGCGGCTGCTGCCCGCCACGCCGTTCGACCGCGGCGACTGGGCGGCGCGCGTGCGAGCTCTGGACACGACCCTGCCGTTCGCGGTGTGGCGCCTGTGGCTGGACCGCCCCATCGCCGCCGAGCGCGCGCCGTTCGCCGGCACGGCCGGCTTCCCGCTGCTGGACAACATCTCCCTGTTCCACCTGTTCGAGGACGAGAGCCGCGCCTGGGCCGACGAGCACGGCGGCTCGGTGGTCGAGCTGCACGCCTACGCCGTGCCGGACGGCACTACCGAGCGGCAGTTGCGGACCGCCATGTTGCGCGGCCTGCACGAGCTGTATCCGGAGACCCGCGACGCCCGGCCGCTGGATGAGGTGTACCTGCTGCGGGACGACTGCCCGGCGTTCGCGCCCGGTTCGCGCGCCGGCCGTCCGGGCGTGGAGACCCCGCACGCCGGCATCTACCTGGCCGGCGACTTCGTACGAATCGAGCAGCCGAGCGCACTGATGGAGCGCGCGGCCGCCTCCGGGATCGCCGCCGCCAACGCGATTCTCACCCGACACGGCCTGCGCCCGGAGCCGCTGGCGTCGATCCGCCCCGGCGGCATCCTGCCGGCGGCGGCGGCATGAGCGGCGAGCGCCGCGAGCGCGGCTTCCTGTTCGGCCGGCAGCCGACCGGCTTCGAGTCCGCCGCCGAGCTGCAGCGGCTCCCCGACTGGCAGCAGTCGGATCCCAAGTGGATCAGGGGTGCGCTCCGGCGGGCGATGGCGCTGCCCGGCGGCGGCTGGCACGTCATCGACGCCGTCCGCGCGATCGGCGAGAAGCCGCGCCGCTACCGCGTCGCCGACCGTGAGCTGGTGGCATGGCGTGGCGCCGGCCGGCTCCTGGTGGGGCCCAACGCCTGCCCGCACCTGGGCGCGTCACTTGCCGACGGGCAGGTGCGCGACGGATGCCTGGTCTGCCCCTGGCACGGACTGGTCCTGGACGAAGCAGGCCACCGCGGCTGGCGCGTGCTGCCCAGCCACGACGACGGCGTGCTCCTCTGGGTGCGCCTGGACGGCACGAAGGAGGAGTCCACCGAAAAGCCCTGCCTCTGCGTGCGCCCCGCCGGCGGCATCGACGCGGTGATCCGCATGGAGGCGGCATGCGAGCCCGAGGACGTGATCGCCAACCGCCTGGACCCTTGGCACGGCGCGCACTTCCACCCCCATTCGTTCGGCCGCCTGCGCGTGATCGAGCAGCACCCCGACAGCATCGTCGTCCGGGTGACCTACCGCGCCACGCGCCGCATGGGCGTGGAGGTGGACGCGCGCTTCGACTGCCCCGACCCGCGCACCATCGTCATGACCATCATCGACGGCGAGGGCGCAGGCTCGGTGGTGGAGACCCACGCCACCCCGGTCGCACCCGGCCGCTCCGCCGTCATCGAGGCGACCGTCGCCACCTCCGACCGCTTCGGCTTCCGCCTGGCCCGTCACGCCGCCGGCCTGGTGCGTCGCGGCATGGAGCGCCGAGCCCACCGGCTCTGGGTCGAGGACGCCGCCTACGCCGAGCGCCGCTACGCCCTGCGCACCGGCAACGTCTGAGCGCACCGGCAGCCGGCGGCCGGCGGCTGAAGCCGGGTCAGCGCGCCAGAAGGTGGTAGACGAGCCCCGCCGCCTCGGCGCGGGTGAGGGGCGTCGCGGACTCGGGTCCCTGCCGTTCCGTCGGCACGCCTCGTACGCGCAGCAACTCGTTCCACTCGCCGCGCGTCACGCCTCGACCCGCCGGCGCGCAGTTCAGGATGCGTCGCGCCAGCTCGTCGGGCACGCTGCCACCGCCCCTCACGCCTGCAAGTCCGTCGGCCCACAGCGCGGCTTCGGCCCGGTCCAGCGGCTCGGCCGGGCGCGCGTCGTACGATGCGAAGAAGCCGTGCACGCCGAGCATCTGCAGCGCCGGTACCGCAACGCCGTCGCCCGGATTTCCGTCGTTGAGAAAGGTGAGCATCGCCCCCGACTCGACCAGCGTACGCTGGACCTTTGCGACGTCTACGTCGGCCACCGGCACCCCGTCGGAGCCGGCCTGAGCCGCCGCGTGCCCGGCGGCCTCTCCGACAGGCACCATGGTGGGCTCCACGCGGATGGTGCCCCAGCCCACGTGGCTGGCCGAGCAGCACCCCGGCACGAGCAGGTTGTCGATCTCCTGCGGCAGCAGACAGCGATAGGGTACCTGCCCCGGCCGGGTCAGCTCGGTCATCAGGATCTTTCCCTCCCGGCTGGACCCGCCGACGGTGTCCCAGTGGCACTCGTGGGAGTCGAGCGCCCACTCGGTCACGCCGATGCTGTCCCGGTGGATGGGCGCGCGCTCAAGGCCCGGCGCCAGCGTGCTGTCGTGCTCGGTGAACCGGTAGCGCCCCACCAGGCGCCGCGCCTCGCGCACGTACATCTCGTACGGCACGTTGTCGTTGTCCGTGAACTCGTCCGTAGCCAGGCCCCACTGCCGCGCGCGGCTGCGCAGCTCCTCGGGCACATCGGCGTCGTTCTGGAGGAAATGCAGGAGCCCCAGAGCCCAGTCCCGATGGCGCTCGGCGATGCGGCGGCGCTCCTCCCAGGAGGCAAGCGGATAGCGCCAGCCGCCTTCCGGCAGGTTGGCGGAGTTCCAGCTCATCGTGCGGACCGGGACATCGCCCGGGATGAGCCACCGGTCGCGCAGCTTGTGGAACAGCTCGCGGCGGTACCAGGCCGGCTTGGCCGGCAGGCGGCGCTTGTGCGGATCGTTGGTCAGACAGAGGCGCAGGTTGTACGCCTGGATTGCCGCGTCCCCTTCACCGCTGGAGCCCGCGCAGATCTCGCCCGTGATCGCGCCGTAGGTCCGCAGGCGCAACTCCCCGCGGCGTATGGCGCGCGGATAGCCGTCGCGATCCGGGTCGCGGCGCAGGACGGAGTAGATGCGTCCGGCGTGGATCTCGTTCAGTTCCCGGCGCGACTCAGTCTTACAGTCTTACAGCCCGGCCGCGTGGGCGGTGTGGAAGGTGTCGGCGCCGCCGCGGAGGCCGTCGGGTCCGCGCGTGATGGCCAGCGGGCTGGCGAACGGGCTCATACCCTCGGTGGTGTAGCGCGGGTCGATCACCGTCACGCGATGGCGGCGGGCGCGCAGCTCTTCCACCACGTCCGGGTCCAGGCGGCCGTCCACAGCGGTCAGTGGCGTGCTGCAATCCAGGCGCGGCGCGTCGATCGCGGCCTGCGGGCCGAGCCCGAAGTCGAGCATCTTCACCACCAGGCTGGTGACGCAGTTGGTGATGCGCCGCCCGCCGGAGGCGCCCGCCGCCACCCGCACGCCTCCTTCCCCCAGCACCAGCAGGGGTGACATGTTGTTCAGCGGCTGCTTGCCGGGCGCTATCGAGTTGACGCGACCCGGCACCGGGTCGACCCACATCATGCCGTTGTTGAGGATGACGCCGGTGCGTCCGGCCAGCACGCCGGAGCCGAAGCCGGAGCCGAGCGTGTTGGTCAGCGACACGGCGTTGCCGTCGCCGTCCATCACGCACAGGTGGGTGGTGCCGTCGTGGTATGCCGGCGCGCTGCCCGGCGGACGCTTCGGTGCCTTGCGGCCCTCCTCGCGCCACGGATCGCCCGCCCTGAAGCGCGCCGGCGCTCTGTCACCGATGCCGGCCTGACGGCGGGCCGCATAGGACGGAGAGGTGAGGCCGCGCCACGGCACGTCCGCGGTCGCCGGGTCGGCCAGGTAGGCGTAGCGGTCGGCCCAGGCCAGCCGCGCGGCGCAGATATAGCGGTGCAGCGCCTCGCCGTCGTTGTGCTCGCAGGCGCTCAGGTCGCTCCCGGACAGGAGCTGCAGGGTCATGGCGCTGGTGATGCCGCCCGAGGCGAACGGCGCCACGCGCACGCGGTCGCCGCGGTATGCCACCTCCAGCGGCGCCGGGTCGGCGCCGGTCTGCCAGTGGAGCGGCCGGTAGTTCTCCAGGTCGGCATGGTCGAGGATGCCTCCCGCATCACGCACCGCGTCGACCAGCCGGCGGCCGATCTCGCCGCGGTAGAACGCGTCGGCCCCTTCCCGGCCGATCGCGGTCAGCGTGTCGCCCAGGTCCGGCTGGCGGATCCTGGCCGGCGCCGCGCGCAGCACGTCGCCGCGCGTGTAGGGGCTTTCGGGGATCTCGATCCCGGACGGCAGCTCGCCCGCCGGCAGGAACGTGCGGCGCAACTCCGGGTAACGCGTGAGCTTTCCCACCTGCCCCGCGAACGCCATCACGTCGTGGAACTCCGGGGCGAAGCCGTACTGCGCGAGCTCCACGGCCGGCGCCGCCACGACGTCGAGTGGCAGGCGCCCGAATGCCGCGTGCGCGGCCGTGAGGCCGGCGACCGCGCCGGGGGTGGCGATGGAGCGCGGTCCCTCCAGGTTGGCGTCGTCCTCCACGCCCGGCCAGCCGAACGCGCCCACCGCCGCCACGCCGGTGAGGCGGTACATGTCGGGAGCGGCGGCCAGCGACGCTCGCATGGGAAAGGCGAACACGCCGCCGCGTTCGCCCATCTGGTAGACCAGGTATCCGCCGCCGCCGATGCCGCTGGAAGCAGGCTCCACCACCCCCACCGCGAACGCGGCCGCCACGGCCGCGTCCATGACGTTGCCGCCGGCGCGCAGCGAGCTCAGGGCGGCGGCGGTGGCCAGCCGGTGCTTGGTGGCCACCATGGCGCGCTCCCCGCGCGCCTCGCTCTTGCTCGCGGCGAAGGTGCTCTCAGTCACCATCGTTCCACCCATCGCCGTCCTCCTCCGTCTGCAGCCTGAAGTCCAGCATCGTATCGCCGTCGAACAGCCCCCAGCCACGGAACCGCTCACCCGCCAGGAACCGGGGGAGCCACTCGCGGTCGTCCGCCCACATCCGTTCGTACGGTATCGCGTCGAGCGGCACCCACATCGGCTCGGCCTCCTCGGTCTCCACGGGAGTGCCGTGCGCGGCCGCGGCGCGAAAGACGTGCATGCGGGTCGAGTAACCGTCCAGGAACTGGAACGAGATGACGCCTCGGCGGATCAGCCGGCCGGCACGCAGGCGCACCTCCTCCCAGAGCTCCCGCGAGGCGCCCGCGGCCGGGGTCTCGCCAGCCTCGACACGTCCGCCCGGCGCGTTCACCTTGCCGGCCCCCAGCCCGCGCTTCTTGCGGATGAGCAGCGCGCGGCCGTCCTCGACGACGAACACCACGGTGGTGACGTCCACCGGGACCCAGGTGTCCCAGTCGATGTCGTGCAGGCGACGCGCGTCGGCCGGCTCCGGCAACGGCAGCTATGCCTTCTTCGCGTAGGGCGGCTGTGGCCAGCCCGACTCGGCGCCGATGCGCATGGCCCGCTCCCGCTCCTCCGGCGACAGCGGCGGCACGTCCACGGCGCCGGCGTTCTGCTCCAGTTGCGCCCGGTCCCTGGCGCCGGGGATCGCCGCCGTCACGCCCGGCGTGTCCAGCACGAACCGCAGCGCCGCCTGCACCATCGTGCGGCCTCGCTCGGTCAGGAAGCGCAACTCGGCCAGTTTGGCGAGCGCCGCCCGCGCACGCGGGTTGGTGAAGCGCTCGTGGCGCCGGTCCGCGCCGTCGAGTTGCTGCGTGTCGAAGTATTTCCCGGTCAGCGCTCCCTGGCCGAGCGGCACGCGGATCAGCGTGCCCAGGTTCGCTTCCAGCGCCAGCCCCAGCGCGTCGTCCGCGGTGGGATTGACGATGCTCAGCCCCACCTGCGCCATGGCCAGGTCCCCCAGGCGCAGCAACTCGCGCATGGCGTCGCCGTCGTTGGTGGAGATGCCCCAGCAGCGGATCCTGCCGGCCTGCTGCAGCGCGGTGAGCTCCTCGACCACGGCGGGCATCAGCTCGCTCGGCGGCACGCCATGGAGCTGGTAGATGTCGATGTAGTCGGTGCCGAGGCGCTGCAGGCTGCCGGCGCAGGCGGTCTGCACGCGCGTGCGCGCGGCGGCTTCGCTGTCGCCGTCGACGGGCGGCGCCACCTTGGTCGCCACCACGTAGCGGCTGCGGCGGTCGGCCAGCGCGCGGCCGATGATCCGCTCCGAGTGGCCGGCGCCGTAGCCCTCGGCCGTGTCCAGCAGGTTCACGCCCAGCGTCTCGGCGTGGTGGATGGTGCGCACCGACTCCTCGTCGTCCATGCCGGGCCACCCGCCGCCGCCGTGCGTGCCGCCCATCTGGTAGCAGCCCAAGCCGATGCGCGAGACCTCGATGCCGGTCTTGCCGAACGTCCGGTATTCCATGTTCCGCCCCGTCACCGTTCGACCGGCGCGGTGCGGCCCTCGGCCATGCTGCGATGGACCGCTTCCGTGAACGCCATGTACTGCACGCCGATCTCGAACGTGTTGCGCTCGATCGCTCCGTCGCCGCGGATGGCGGCGCAGAACTCCTCTTCCACCCGCCAGCCGGGCGGCATCTGCTCGCCCGGGCGCGGCTTGGCGGGCGGGACCGGCACCGGTGCGAGCGCGTCGCCGGCCCGCTGCGCGCCGAGCAGTCGGCCACCGGCGATGCGCAGTGTCCCCTCCGAGCCGTAGATCGTCGTCCCGGCCATGCCGTGGCCCATCACGCTGGAGAGCTGCAGGTGCAGCGTGGCACCGCACGCCAGGTCGGCCAGGACCTCCAGGTGGTCGGGAAGCTGCATGGCCTGCGCGACGCCCGCCTCATCGTGGCGGGTCGTCACGAACGTCCTGCCAATCGCCGCCACGCGCGTGGCCGGTCCCACCCAGCGCATGATCGTCTCGTAGGTGATCCCCAGCGAGCCGATGTTCAGCCCGCTGTAGACGGCGCTGTCGCGCCACGTTGCAGGCGCCTCGCGGTCGATGAAGCCGCCGCCGCCCAGGTGCTCGACCGCCAGCACGTCACCGACGTATCCGTCGGCGATGTGCCGGCAGATGGTCGCGTCCATGCCCAGGGTCATCGCCGCCGGCACCACCTGCGTGACCAGATCGGGACGCGCGCGCGATGCGGCCAGCATCTCCCGCGCCTCGGCCAGGTTCAGGGCCAGCCGCGCCTCGGTCAGCACGTGCTTGCCGGCCGCCAGCGCCGCGAGCGTGACCGGCCGGTGCAGGTAGGGCCAGGTGCCGATCAGGACGGCGTCGACGTCGTCGGCCATGACCAGCTCGCGCCAATGGTCGTGGACGCGGCCGATGCCGTGCTCGGCCGCCGCCCGCTCGGAAGACTGCCGGGAGCGGTTGACGACGCTGACCAGCTCGACATCGGGCTGCGCCTTCAGTCCGGGGATGTGGCGGTTGCGGGTGTTGTTTCCCGCGCCGACGATGCCGACGCGGATCGTGCCGTTGGTTTGTGACATGCGCGGGGATGATAGCGCAGGCGGCGACTCGCCCTCCCGTCAGAGGTCGAACACCACCTCCAGAGGGGCGTGATCGCTGAGTCCGCCCTCTGCGATCGTGCCCATCTTCTCGGTCCAGTACTGCGCGCGACGCACGCGGAGGTCACAGCTCGCGAAGACATGGTCGCTCCGCGTTCCCGCAACGAAGCTGCACGGGGCTTCATCGTGGTCATGCAGATCGAGGTATACGTCGCGCACCCCGAACTTCCTCAGCGCCAGAGGATCGTCCGATTCATCGCCGTGCAGGTCGCCGGCCAGGATGGTCGGATGCCGGCCCCTGCGCGCCATGGCCGAGTGAATCACCTCCTTCCGATCGGGAAGCTCTCCCCACAGACACGCGGTGTGCAACCTGATTCCGTTGGCGAGTTGCACCGAGAGTGAAGCATGCATGTTCGGCCATCGACTCTCCGTATCCATCGCGCCGTCTGCGGGCGAGAGCATCCGGACAGGGGCCTTCGAGGCGATGAGTACGCCGCTGTAGGCACGCATCGGGTCCCTCACGGGGCTCATCCAATGAGGAAGGCCGATCTCGCTCAGCAGCGGCTTCCAGCGATCGAGGGAAGTTCGCATGATTTCCTGCAACGCGATGACGTCCGGTGACAGCTCTCGCAGAAACTCGGCCTGCGACCGTGTGTCGGCTCGATGCCCGGTGTTCCACGTGACAAGTCGCATGGACCTGATCCAACCACATTCCCATCACTCGTAGAAGCGACAGGCGTTCGTGGCCGCCGCTACGAGCCGGCCAGCACCTCCGCGAAGAGCTCCCGGTCGATGTTGCCGCCCGAGAGCGTCAGCGCGACGCGGCTGCCGCGCATCCGCGACCGTTCCTGGAGCAGCGCCGCCAGCGGCCCCGCTCCCGCCCCTTCGGCGACGTTGTGCGTGTCGGTGTAGCAGGCGCGCATCGCCGAGCGCAGCTCGGCTTCGGAGACGGCGACCACCCGGTCCACGCCGGCCAGGATCAAGGCGAGCGCCTCTTCGTCGGGGACACGCACCGCCATGCCGTCGGCGATGGTCGGCGCGGGACCGGTCGGGCGCGACTCGCCCGCGACGAACGAGCGCTGATAGGCAGGCAGGGCTGCCGAGACCACGCCGATCACCGCCGTCGTCGGTGACAGGGCGTTGCGGGCAGCCATCACCCCGCAGATGCCGGAGCCCAAGCCGATCGGCACGTAGACGGCGTCCAGATCCGAGACCTCCCGGAACAGCTCCATGCCGTAACTGGCCACGCCCCTGACCAGTTCCGGGCTGAAGGACGGCATCAGGTGCCTGCGGTCACCGGCGGCCAGTACGGCGGCATGAGCATACGCGTCATCGAAGTCCTTGCCGTGCTCGACGAGCCGGGCGCCGAACGCGCGCATCGCGGCGTTCTTTTCACGGCTGTTGCCGGCCGGCATCACCACGGTGGCGGAGAGGCCGGCGCGGCGCGCGGCGAAGGCGACGCTCTGGCCGTAGTTGCCCCGCGTGGCCGCCACTACCTCGTTGACCCGCGGTCTGGCGCTCCGCAGCCGGTCGACCGCTACCAGTGCGCCGCGCAGCTTGAACGAGCCGATGGGCGTGTGATTCTCGTGCTTCACCCACACGGAGCAACCGGTCCGCTCGCACAGCAGCGGCCAGCGGTACTGCGGCGTCGGCGGCATGGCGCGGTAGACGATCTGCGCCGCGCTCTCGATCTCGTCGAGCGAGGGAAGCCGTGCGTCGGACACGTCTACAACGTACGCCTGCGGGAGGCTGGCGGGAACCCTCGGTCTGTCTCCCGAGTCCCCGCCGACTCGCTTGCGCGTCAGGTTCTGCAGACCCATAGTCCCCGCCCATGAGCCATACAGCGATCGAGCGCGCTATGAGCGTTTCCCGGGGACCGGGAGCCGCCGACGACGAGTCCTGCTGGGAGCGGATCCGTGCCCGCTTTCCGCTGGACCCCGACCTGGTCTACCTGAACAGCGCCGCGCTCGGCGTGCCGCCCGACCCGGTGATCGCCGCCGTGCACGAAGGCTACCTGCGCCTCTCGCAGGACCCGGACGCCGGCAAGATCGACTACCGGCGCTACAACGACGAGGTCGCCGTGCCGGAGCTGGCGGCACTGATGGGAGCCGGGCCCGAGGAGCTCGCCATCAACCGCAACGCCTCGGTCGGGCTGGAACTGGTCGCCGAAGGCGTCACCGGCCTGCGCGCCGGCGACGAGATCCTCACCACCAGCCACGAGCATCCGGTCGGCGTGGAGCCCTGGCGCGCCCGAGCGGCTCGCGACGGGCTGGTGGTCCGTGAGGTGGAACTGCCGAGTCCGATCGAGGACGCGGCGCAGTTGATCGAGCCGCTGCGCGCCGCGATCGCCGACCGCACCCGGGTGCTGGCGTTCTGCCATGTCACCCGCGGCGGCATCCGCTACCCGATCGAGGCCATGTGCCGCCTGGGGCGCGAGCACGGCCTGATCATCGCCATCGACGGCGCGCAGGCGATCGGCCGCGTCCCGGTCGATGTGACCGCCTACGACTGTGACCTGTACGCCGCCAGCCTGCACAAGTGGCTCCTGGCGCCGTCGGGAACCGGCGTGCTTTACGTCCGGCAGGAGTTTCAGAAGCGCTTCGGCACGATCACCACGCCGCCCGGCCCCACCGCCTTGCGGTACGAGGAGGAAGGCACGTTCGACCTGCCGACGCGCGCCGGAATCGGCGTGGCGGTCGCGTGGCTGCGCCAGATCGGCATGGGCGCAATCGAAGCGCGCAACCATCATCTGGCCGAGCGGCTCCGCGCCGGACTGGCGGAGATTCCCGGCATGAGCATCGTCAACTCACCCAAGCGGGAGTTCGTGGCTCCCGGGACGACACTGGTCGTGCCGCCGGGGGGCGACGCCGCCGGCTGGCGAGCGCGCCTGCAGCAGCGCTACAACCTGCGGGTCGACGACCATGTCCGCGACGGCCACGACGCGCTGCGCATCTCCACGCACTACTTCGTCTCGCCCGCGCAGGTCGATCGGCTCATCGCTGCCATGGCCGCCGAGGCCCGGCAGCAGTAGCAGCACTGCTACGCCGCCGCTGTGACCGATCGGCGACGATCAATGCGGTCGGGCGTCGAACACCTCCGTCAGGCTTTGCGCGTCAAGCAGGGCATCGAGCCAGGCATCGATCTCCGCCGCCGACCCGACCGCCACCCGTGCCCGAGCACTCCCCGGAACAGGACCGAATCGCCGCTGCAGAAGACGAAGCAGCGTCTCGGCCTTGCCTTCGGCCTTGCCTTCGGCCTTGCCTTCGGCTTTGCCTTCGGCCTTGCCCTCGGCTCGACCTTGGGCCTTGCCCTGCCGCACCCATGCTTCCGCGACGGTTGACATCAGCGCCTCCCAGCGTTCCGGCTTCGCTGCCCGCGTCGCCGTCTCCAGCGCCGCGGGCGTCAGCTCGCAGGTCCTCACAATATACGAGAGCACCTGTAGCTCCAACTCGCTTCCGTCCGGCACCCCCGACAGACTGCGGGAGGCAGATACTCTCGTACCAGCGTGTCGGCCCGTCCGGGGTCTCCGAGCAACGCACGGAACAGCGCATCATGTGGTGCGGCAGGTGGCAGATCGGGCATCGGCTCCGGGTCTACAGCGCTGCGAGCGCCTCCCGTTGCCGGGCCAGCCGCTGGCCGCGGTCGGCGGCGAAGCGGGTGATGCCGGCCGCGATCGACTGCTGGTCCAGGTGCGCCTCGGCGATCACGTCGGACTCCGTGCCGCCGGTCAGCCAGCGGTCGTGCCAGTCGGAGACCAGGGAGTACTCCGAGGTCAGCGGCCCCACGTCGCGCACCGGCCACATGCGCTGCGTGCCGGTGGTGACCACCATCAGATCGTTCCTGGCCGCGGCCGGCAGGACCGCGTCGCGGTAGGCCTGCGGCTGGCGGTCGAAGAGCTCCTCGCTGATGGCCGCGACCACCTTGACGTTGATCCCCTGCTCCTCCAGGTGCGGCAGCGCCTGCACCAGGTTGAAGGTCGAGCTCGACCCCTGGGCGAGCACGTAGCCGTGCCGGGGCGTGCCGGGATCGAAGTCGCGGATCACGTAGAAACCCTTGGCAGCCGCCTTCAGGTCGGTGTCGGCGAACGTCGAGCGGTCGGCGACCGGGAAGTCCGGGCGCGCCACCTCGATCACGATCACGCCGACCAGCGGGTCGCGGGCGGCGATCTCCGCGGCGGCGAAGTAGCCGGGCGCCACGTCGTTGTAGTCCCAGAAGCTCAGCGTGATCACCTGCCCGCGCGGGAACAGTTTCCACACCTGCGGCGCGAAGATGCCGAAGTGCGTGCGCGCGTCGGCCGCCGTCTCCGGGCCGGAGTGGCCGGCCAGGATGTGCAGGACGCCGACCCGGAACGGGCTGTCCTGATTCTGCTGGCTCCACACGCGCGCGGGCAGGTACATGAACGGCGTGAACGCGCCGTAGCTGCCGCTCAGCGCCCACACGCCGGAGTGGACGTTCGGGTCGAGCGAGGCGCTCTGCCCCACCAGTCCGATGGCGGTCGAGGCGTTGCCCGCCTCCTGGATGGCCGCCTTGAGCCGCGTGCCGGCCTGGTTGGCGAGCGGATCGTAGTGTCCGGTGAGCGATCCCTTCTCCACGTTGATCGAGCCCGACAGGTCGGCCGACACGGTCAGGAAGCGGTTGCCGGTGACGTGGTTGAGCCACTTGACCACTTCCGAGATCGCGCGGCGGGTGCCCTGCACCTCGCCGGGCTGCTTGAACAGCTCGATGCCCACCTCTTCGGTGGAACCGTCGGCGTGCGGGGCCCTCACCGTCTGCGGCTCGACCGGGATGGCCGAGACGCCCAGGCGCTCGTCCTGGAACGGGTCCGCGCGGTGGTCGACCCGCAGCGTGACATCGTCGCCCACGTTGTCGCCGATGGCCACCAGCCGGTCGGCAAGCCACTCGCCGAGCCCGTCCTGCTCAAGCACCGACATGACCACGTCGATGTTGGTCTTGAACTGGCGGATGCGCTCCGCCTCGTCCGAGACCGGGCCGTCGTGGATCCCCTCGAAGGTGACGCCGAAGCGCTCCTCGAAGGTGCCGGCCAGGGCGACGAAGTACGGGACGTTCATCTTCATCTCGTAGGGGTGGCTGTGATAGCCGACCAACTGTTCGCCGAAGCCGGCGATGGTGCCGTTGGTGGCGGACGGCCACCAGCCCTTGGTGGTGCGGCCGACCACGATCATGGGCCGCCGGTCGTCCGGGTCCCATTCCTCCATGGTTTTGAGCGCACCCACGACCTGGTCGTAGTCGTTGCCGTCGTCCAGCGTCAGCACGTTCCAACCGTAGGCCGACCACTGCTCGGCGATCCGATAGCCGTCGAACGACTCCGACACCACGCCGCCGATCAGCGAGTCGTCGATGCCGGCATTGTTGTACGACAGCAGGATGCGCAGGCGCTTGCCGACCTTCTGGGCCACCGCCTGCGTCTTCATCTCCTGCGAGTGGCCGGAAGTCATGGCGAACTCGCCCTCCAGGGCGAAGATCTTCGGGGAGTCGCCGGCGCCCATGAAATCCCAGAACGCGGCCTTGCCCGCGGCGGTGGCGATGCCGATGCCCGACGGGCCGCCGTTGACGTCGTTGATCAGGTCGGTGGTCTCCGAGTGGCCGGCCAGCGAGCGGATGCCGCGCAGCCCGGCCTGCGCGAACAGCGGGTCGTCGGCCAGGCCGTTGTCCGCAAGCAGCGTCGCCAGCGCCCCGGCTCCGCGCCGGAAGCCCAGGCAATCGATCGGCAGCATGGCGATCTCGGGATCGACCTGGTAGCGGTCATGCCCGGTCGCCGCGTAGCGGCGCGCCATCGCCTCGCCCATGACCATCCACAGCGCGTACAGGGTCGGTATGTTGTGGCCGCCGGCCAGCAGCAGCTTGTCCCCGAACGGGTGCTTGGGCCGACGGTAGTCGTATTGCATGCCGCCGTGCTCGGGCCCCACCAGGTGCAGGGCGACGTTGTACGGCGTGTAGGCCAGCGGGCCGCCGAAGTGGCCGGTCTGCGCGTAGTTGCCGAGCAGGGTCAGCGTCATGGCGGTCAGGAAGCCCACGTCCTCGAGCCGCTGCCGGTCGTAGGCGGGGAGCCGCACGCTGTGTTCGGAGACCGCGCCCGCGGGCGCGGCGGTGCGAACCGGAACCGATGTTCGGCCAGTACCTGATGTTCGGTCAGTACCCATTGTCGTCTCTCTTGTCGGCACCGCCGGCGCCTGCGGCCGCGGTGCATGATGGTCTTCGGAGAGCGCCGCGGTCGTGCGACGCTACCGCTTGAGCCTACCGCACGGCGGGCTTGGCGTCATGCGGCGCTACCGCAGGTCACCGAACGCCTGCTCGAACCGGCCGCCGAGCTCGTCCATCCCGGCGCGCTTCTGCGCGCCGTCCAGGTCGGTGCGGCGGATCATCACGTGCGCCTGCTTCTCGAAATCGTTGACCAGCCGGCACGCCTCGACGATGGCGGCGTGGTTGGGCTCCGGGATGACGATGCAGCCGCCCGAGTCGCCGTGGATGAGGTCGCCGGTCCGCACCGTGATGCCGCCGACCTGCACCGGCTCGCCGTAGCCCGACCAGCGAAGCGCCGCGTGCTGGATCACGCGGGCGATCGCGAACACGCCGAATCCCTGGTCGATGATGCCGGGCAGGTCGCGGACCCCGCCCGAGGTCACCATGCCGATGGCGCCGGCGGCCATGAAGCCCTTGGCCATGCCGTCGCCCATCACGCACTCCCGGTACGGGTCGGGGCCGACCGTCTCCACCACGATCACGCGCGGCAGCTCGCTCGCCTCGATCGCCTCCATCATCTCGAAGTACGGCTCCGTCTGCGGGCCGCCTTCCGGGGTGCAGGTGTCGATCCTGATCGTGATCGCCTCTCCCACCAGCGGCGGCAGGTCCGGCGTCATGCACTGGACGCGCCCGTCCATGGCGTACGTGTGCGGCTCCGAGTGACCGAGCGCCGAGAGGGCATTGCAGACGAGGGCGGTCTCCGAATCGCCGAGGCTTTCGATGAGTGCTCTGTCCATCAGGAGCGCGAGCCTACCGACCGCACCAGCGGCCCGCAAGGCGGGGTTGACCCTCCGGAGGGTTGCCCCGACACTGCGGCGTCATGCGCATCGTGGTGGTCGGCGGCGGCGTGATCGGACTGAGCACGGCCTTCCACCTGGCCGACCGCAACGCCGGCCAGGTGATCCTGGTCGAGAAGGGGCCGATCGGCGACGGCTCCAGCTCTCGGGCCGGCGGCATCATCACCGGGCTGATGGGCACGGAGACGGCCGTCCGCACCCGCAAGGTCAGCCTGGAGCTGTTCCACCGGTTCAGCCGCGAGGTGGACGGCTACGCCTTTCACGACGTCGGCACCCTCAACCTGGCGGACGATCAGGGCGCGGGCCGGGTGGAGATGCTGCCGCTCTACGACCGGCTGGAGGCCCCCTACGAGATCCTGGATGCGGACGAGATGCGCCGGCGCTGGCCGCTGATGGCGGTCCCGGACGACGCCTGGGGACTCTACGATCCGATCGCCGGCTACAGCGAGCCCGACGAGTACGTGGCCGCCATGGGCGCCCACCTGCGCAAGCTGGGCGTCGAGATCCGGGAGTTCGAGCCGGTGCTGGAGTTCCCGCTGCAGGGCGACCGGGTGACCGGAGTGCGCACCACGGCCGGGACCATCGACGCGGACGTGGTCGTCTCCGCATCGCACGTCTGGTCCATCCGGCTGCTGGAACAGTTCGGCTGGCGCATGCCGTCGAAGGTGTTCGTCCACCAGCGCTACGTCTCCACGCCGGTGCCGAAGCCGGTGATCCTGCCGGCGGTCAACGACCACCCGCGCCGCGGCTACTACCGGCCCGCGTTCGGGAACCGCGTGCTGATCGGCATCGAGACCCCGGACCGTGAGGAGGTGCCGCCGCCGGAGCGGGACACGCACCTGTCGAGCTTCTCCGTGGACCCGGAGATCCGGGAGCGGGAGCTCGACCGCCTGCAATACGTGGTGCCCGACGTGGCGCCGCTGTCATGGGAGATCGAGAAGGTGGGGCTCCTTGCCTACTCCGCGGACGGCGAGCCGATCCTGGGGCCGGTGCCCGGCGTGCGCGGCCTGATCTGCGCCGGCTGCTTCCACTCCGGCGGCTTCGCCTACAACCCGGTGGCCGGTCTGCTGGCAGCCGAGTGGGCGCTGGACGGCCGCACCGGCATCGACATCAGCGCCTTCGCGCCGGACCGGTTCGATCCGCAGCAGGCGCACGCCTACATCGACTCCCACATCTGCCACGCCGACTACCGGCACGGTCTCCACGCGGGCGGCCGGCATTGACGGCCGATCCGCAGCGAACCCGGAGGAACACATGCCCGAACCGCTGAATCCCGACAAGATCTCCGTCGCCGTCATCATCGGCGGCCACGCCTACGACGTGCCCGCGTTCAAGCGGCTGTTCGATTCGTTCGACGACGTCGTCGCCTACCCGCAGGACATCAGCAACTTCTCGCGCGCATGGGGCGTGACGCCCGACGCCTACGACGTGTTGCTGTTCTACAACGCCGGCGGCGACACGGCCGAGGACATGGACGCGACGTGGGGGGCGGGCACCTCGGCGGCGGTGGAGGCGGTCGGCCAGGCCGAGCAGGGGGTGGTGATGCTGCACCACGCCATCCGCTCCTACATGGCGTGGCCGATGTGGTCGGCGCTGCTCGGCATCCCGCACGAGCAGCGCGAAGGATCCGAGTTCACCGTCGAGTTCGGGCAGACCATGCGGGTCAGCGTCACCGACCCCGGCCACCCGATCGGCCGCGGACTCGAGCCCTGGGACGTGGTCAACGAGGCGTGGCCGACCATGGAGTGGACGCCGAAGGCCGACGCGTCGGTCCTCATGACCACCGACAATGAGGTGACCCGGACGAAGGCGATGGCGTGGTGCCATCGCCTGGACAACGCCAGGGTGTTCTGCCTGACCCCCGGCCACGACGACGAGGCGTACTCGCAGCCGAGCTACCGGACCACCCTGCACCGCGGCATCCGCTGGGCGGCGGGCCGGCTGTAACGAAGCCGGCGCTCAACTCAATCGTCCATCCTGGGCTTGGCGCCGTAGTGCTTGAACGACGGTAGCAGCCGGCCGGCGCTGATGCCGCCGTCGACGTGCAGCACCTGCCCGGTCACCCAGTCGGCGTCGCTCGACGCCAGGTAGACCGCGGCGCGGGCGATGTCCGACGGCAGCCCCCAGCGGCCGAGCGGGGTGTAGCGCATCCACGCCTCGTGCAGCGCCGAGCCCTCTTCCGGAGGCGGGTCGTTGGGGACCGGCACCGCGCCGGGCGCGATCGCATTGATCCGGATGCCGTGCTCGGCCAGGTCGAAGGCGGCGCCGCGGGTGAAGCCGATAATCGCCGCCTTGCTCGCCTCGTACGGCGCCGCGTAGTGGGTGCCCGACACGCCGTGGATGGACGACATGGTGATGATCTTGCCGCCACCGGTGCGGGCCATGAGCGCCGCCGCGTGCCGCACCGTCAGGTAGGTGCCGACCACGTTGACCCGCGTCACGCGCTCGAACTCCTCCGCGCCGAACTCCAGCAGCGGCTTCAGCGCGCCGCCAACGCCGGCCACCGCCGCCGCGATGTCCAGCCGCCCGAAGCGCTCCTCGGCCTTCGCCACCGCCGCTGCCACCTCCGCTTCGCAGGCGACATCGGCCCGCACGACCTCCGCGCGCCGGCCGGCCGCGCGCACCGCCTCGGCGGTCCGTTCCGCTCCCTCGGCGTCGCCTCGATACACGACGATGCTGTCGGCGCCCTCGGCCGCGAACTCACGGCAGATCGCGCCCCCGAGCCCGCCGGATGCCCCCGTGACGATCGCCACCTTGTCCCGCAGTCGCATACCACGAGCATACCCTGAGGGATTTCCCGCATGCGCTCATGGCTTGTCGCGTCCTGTCCGATGGTGTAGAAGGTATGGCAGCATCCATGGGTAGCGCCCGCATCCTCACGCCGATCGTCCATCCGGCGGCGGAGTGGGCTCTCGCCCCGGAGATGTCCATTCGGTAGGTCAACGTCGCCGGTTCCCGGCACGTGAAGGAGGCCCTGCCGATGGTGCAGGGCCTCCTTTTCATTGGCCGGCGATCGGCGGCTCCGTACCGGCGGAGCGGAACTGATGATCACCCAGGGTCGGCTCGGAAAGATCGTCACCTTCTCCCTCTATCCGGGATCGATCTTCTGGAACCCGGCCAGCGCGTCTCCGGCCGACCGGCGCAGCGCGGCCAGCCGGGAAGTGACGGCGCGCACCTGCTCGTGCTCCTCCGTCCCGCTCCAATGCAGCTCCCGCGCCAGCAGCGACGCCACCCTGGGTACGCTTGCCAGAGCGGCATCGCCGTCCAGGAACGCCAGCCGCGTTCGGCGGGCGATGATGTCCTCGACGGTGCAGGCAGCCTCGTGACGGGCGGCGTGCACGACCTCGGCCTCCAGGTACGGGTGCCGCGGCGCCAGGCGGCTGCCGAGCCCGGCGCCGGCGAGCGCCGCGACCCGCTCCGCGCCGGTACCGTAGGCACGGTCCAGGTGACCGGCGACATCCTCCGGGAGCCCGTGGTCGCGTTGCAGGCGTCCTGCATCCGGGTGGTACCCATCGCCACCGGCGAGCGGCGTGTGGCGCGTCCGGGAGGCGCGCTCGGGGGCCAGACCGCCCGCCTCCACCGCACGGTTCACGGCCTGCACCGCCATCGCCCGGTACGTCGTCCACTTGCCGCCCGCCACGGTCAGCAGTCCCGAGTCGCTGAGCTCCAGCAGGTAGTCGCGGGCCAGCGTCGCCGTGCCGCGGTTGCGTCCCCGGCCTGCGGCCACCCGCCGGGTCGAGGCGGCGATCAGCGGCCGCAGCCCCGACCAGCAGGCCGCCACGTCATCCGGCCGCACCTGCATGTTGAGGTAGCTGCGCAGGTGGCTCACCAGGTAGGCCAGCTCCCCTCCGTCCGGCGTGGGATCGACGGACACCTCGGCCGCCACCTCCGTCGTGCCGGCAAGGGTGCTTCCCAGCCACGGCAGCACGAAGATCACCCGTCCGTCTTCCGTGCGCGGGATGAGAAGACCGGTCTCGGCGGCCGGGAACCGCGGTCCCAGCACGAGATGGCTGCCGGCGCTGACCCGCAGCAGCGGCGTTGCGCCTGGGGTGTCCAGTCGGCGAACCGCGTCGGCGAACGGCCCCGCCGCGTTGATCACCGCGCGGGCACGGATCTCCCACGCCGCGCCGGACAACCGGTCCCGTACCGCGACACCCGCGATCCGTCCCGAGCCGTTCCTGCACAGACGCTCGACCTCCACGTAGTTCCCCAGGGCCGCCCCGTGCGCGGCCGCGGTCAGAGCCAGCGCCAAGTTCATGCGGGCGTCGTCGAACTGACCGTCGTGGTAGACCACGCCACCGGAGATCTGCCGGGGCCGCCCCTGGCCCCGGAACCGCTCACGCAGATGCGGGAAGCGGGCGATCGCCTCCTCCTGCGGGATGTACTCCGAGCGGCGCAGCGCGTACTCGCCTGCCAGGCGGTCGTACAGGGTGAGTCCGATGCGGTAGTAGGGCAGGTGGCTGCGCTGATACAGGGGGACGAAGATGGCGAGCTCCCGAACCAGGTGCGGCGCGATCTCCATGAGCGCCTTGCGTTCGCGCAGCGCCTCCCGAACCAGCCGGAACCGGGTCCGGTCCATGTTCTTGATCGCCTGTTGCAAGTAGCGGACGCCGCCGTGCACGAGCTTGGTGCTGCGGCTGCTGGTGCCACCGGCGAAGTCTCCGCGCTCGACCAGCGCCACCCGCAGCCCGCGCGTGGCCGCGTCCAGCGCGCATCCGCAACCGGTGGCGCCGCCGCCGATGACGAGCACGTCGAAGGAGTCGTCGGCCAGGCGGCGCAGGTGATCGCTCCGGTTCATGTCCGAGAGACAGTGTACCGTCCCATTGCAGCGGAGCCATCCGCCGTCCGGCCCGCTCGCCTGCCGCGCAACTCGTGCGCTACAGTCCGGTCCATGGCCGGATGGCTCGCACGCACGCGCCAATCCCGCGGAAACCGCCTGACGACGCACACCGATACCGGCCCGTGGCGCGCCATGCTTCTCATCCCGGTGAACGCGCTGTTGCTGCTCTCCGTCAGCGGCTGTGAAGACCTGCCGGACCTCGACGACCCACCGCCACCGACACCGGCCCCTCTTCCGTCTCTATCGGTCGCGGACGCGGGTCTCGTCGAGGAAGGCGATGTCGCCGAGTTCGCCGTGACGCTGAGCAACGCGAGCGAGACACGGGTGACCGCGCGCTACGTGACGGAGGACGGTACCGCGCACGCGGGATCGGAGGGCGACTACACGCACACAAGCGGCTCGGTGATCTTCGCGCCCGGTCAGCAGGCGCAGGTCATCGAGGTGGAGACGGTGCCGGACGACGTACGCGAAGCCGAACGGGAGGTGTTCACCGTACGCTTGAGTGACGCCCAGAACGCCACGGTGGGCGAGAGAGGCGTGGCCAGCGGGACAATTCTGGACAGCGGCGATCCGCGCCTGCAGGCGATTCGCATTGATCCCGGACCCCGCTCGGGGCAGATCGAGACCGCAGACGATGTACATGCCTTTTTTGTGGAAGTCGAATCCAGCGCACTGGTGGTCGCCGCCACCGACCGCGGCACTTCCGCCGACCCGGGATCCGGTTATCGCGACTGCGTCGTGAGGCTCGATGGCGGCAGCGGATTCTCCACCAATGACGACAACCTGGACGCGGGCCGAGTCAGCCTGCTCGCGGCAGACACGGTGAGAGTCTACATCCGTGTGTCGAGCGACGGTTCCACACCCTACGATCTGTTCGTCTGGGTGCTCGACGAACAGGACTACCCCTGGATCGCCGACGGCGCAGCCGATCCGTCATTCGACATCGAGTTGCGCTACCTGGGAGGCGCGCCGACCCCCGCGCAGAAAGCCGTGTTCCGCGGGGCGGCGGATGTCTGGGAACGCGTCATCACCCGCGGGCTGCCGGACCGGCTCATCGATTCGTCGCAGGCGACGTGCGAGGCCGGCGACCCCTCTCTCTTCGGAACCTACATCGACGACCTGCTGGTGTACATCAGGCTGGAGTCGCTGGACGGTCCCCACGGAGCCTTGGCCGAAGCCGGTCCATGCCTGCTGCGCGACCCCGGCTGGCTGCCGTTCATCGGCACCGTGACGGTCGACACCGCGGATCTGCCGGAGATGGAGCGCAACGGCGTTCTGGGCAAGGTGGTCGCGCACGAGATCGCCCATGCGCTCGGCTTCGGCACCATCTGGGATCGGTTGCCGCTGGAGGGGCCTCCCTTTCTCCAGCAGCCTTCCATCGGTCGGAGAATCGACGAGGCGCCGGGCCCGGACACCCACTTCAGCGGGCCGGCGGCCGTCGCCGCCTTCGATGCCGTCGGCGGTGACGCGTATACCGGGGGCGCCAAGGTGCCGGTGGAAAACGACACGAAGCGATACGGCCCCGGCGCGCTCGACGGCCACTGGCGCGAGTCGGTGCTCGGCCACGAGCTGATGACGAGCACCCTGTTCATCGAGCCGGGGGGTGCATGAGCCGCTGAGCACGGTGACCATCGGGGCGCTGGAGGACCTTGGCTATTCCGTCGACTACTCTGCCGCGGAGGCATACACGCTGCCGGCCGCGCCAGCAGGAGCCGTCCGGGCCACCACGTCGTCGCAGGAGCTGCACCTGCTCGACGACATTCGCCGCACCCCCGCCAGACTGGAAGAGCCGCTGGATCAGTCCCTCGACGTCATCCTGCGCTGACGGCAACGCTTCGCTGCCGATCCGACCCGCTACCCCTTGATGGCCCCCATCGCCATGCCCTTGATGAAGAAGCGCTGGAAGAACAGGAACACCAGCAGCGTCGGCAGGCTGGCCAGCAGCGACAGCGCCCCCTGGATGCCCCACGCCACGCTGTACTGGCCGCGCAGAGAGACGATTCCCAGCATGATCGTGCGCTTGTCGTCGCTGTTCACGAAGATCAGCGGCCACAGGAAGTCGTTCCAGATCCACGTGAACTGCAGCGTGCCGAGCACGGCCAGGGCCGGCAGGCTGATCGGCAGCGCGACCCGGAGCAGCACCTGACCCTCGTTGGCGCCTTCGACGATCGCCGACTCGCGCAGGGCGTTGGGGACGGTGGCGAAGAAGTTGCGCATCAGCAGCGTGCAGATCGGGATGCCCATCGCGATGTGCACGATGATCATCGGCCACAGGGTGTCGAGCAGGCGCAGCCGATTGAACAGCCGGAACAGGGGGACGAGGATGATCTGGGGCGGGAAGAACATCCCCGAAACGATCACCAGGAACAGCAGCTCGCTCCCCCGGAATGGCAGCTTGGAGAACACGTAACCGCCCAGGATACCCAGCGCTATCGATCCCGCGGTCGCCGGGGCCGTGACCAGGAAGGTGTTGACGAAGTAGATCCTCACCGACGGGTGGCTCAACGCAACCGAGAAGTTGGACAGGTCGAGGGGACGTGGAATCGTCCACAACGTACCGAAGGCGATGTCGCGGTTGCTCTTCAGCGCGCTCAGAATCACCCCCACCGTCGGGGCCAGAAACAGCACGGCCAGCACCGCCAGACACGCGAACAACACCGTACTCCACGGGAACGGGCGCCGCGTCGGGACGGCGGCGAGCTCAGTCCATACAACTCGTCCAGCTTCCTGAGCTGACGGAAGTAGACGGCGATCACGCTCAGCGTCATGAGGAAGAGCACGACCGATATCGAGCTGCCGTACCCCATCCGGTACTTCCTGAACGATTCGCTGTACATGTACATGGCCAGCGTGTCCGACGAGTGGAACGGTCCGCCCCCGGTCATGATGAACAGGATGTCGAACGCCTTCAGCGAGTTGATCACCGACAGCGCCACGGCCACCACCGTCGCCGGGCGCAGCAGCGCCAGCACGACGTGGCGGATCCGCTGCCTGCGGGTGGCTCCCTCGATCTCGGCCGCCTCGATCAGGTACGGCGGGATCGACGTCAGTCCGGCCAGGAAGATCACCATCGCCAGGCCCATCTGCTGCCACGACCAGGCGACGATGACGGAATAGAGGGCGGTCTCCGGCTCCGCCAGCCAGGCGAAGATGGGACGCTCTCCGGTGAACAGGCCGATGGCCGAGTTCAGCAGCCCCCAGTCGGGCTGGTAGATCCAGATCCAGATCTGCCCCACCACCACCGCCGCCAGGCAGATCGGCAGATAGAAGATCGACTTGAACACGTTGGCGCCGGGGACGCGCACGTCCAGCATCAGCGCCAGGGTCAACCCGCCCAGGGTCGGCAGGACGATCGCCAGCAGCGTCCAGATCAGCGTGTTCAGGGTGGCGTTGGTGAACAGCCGGTCGGTCACCACCCCGGCGTAGTTGCGGAGCCCCACGAACTGGAAGTTCGGGTTGAAGCCGTTCCAGTTCGTGAAGCTGTAGTAGAAGGTGTTGAGCAGCGGCCAGACGACGAAGACGACGAACACCGACACCGGCAGGAACAGCAACGCTATCCGCCAGAAGAGCTCCCGTTGCTTCATCGTCCGACCCGCCCCGATAACCGTCGCCTGCGGCGTCGCTCATCGGCCCATCCCCACCGGCCGGAGACGGCGTCCGATCGGGAACGCCGTCTCCCGGCCCGGTGAGTCCGCTAACCGTCGAATACGGTCCTGACGCCCGCTTCGGTGTCGGCCAGGTGCTGGCTGTAGTTGGCCGGGTCGTCCATGAAGCGCGCGAACATGTCCAGGCCGTACTCCGCCGCCGGCGGGGTGGTGGCCAGGTCGTAGTTGAACGCGAACGTGTCGGCGTTGCCGACCGCTTCCAGCGCCCGCAACATCACCGACGTGTACGTGCTCTCGTCGACATTGACGTTCGGCGACAGCGCGCCCTGCACCTGCGCCCACGTGGCCTGGGACGCCGGGTCGCTGGCCAGGAAGGCCACGAGGGCTTCCGCGTTGGCGCGATTCTCGGAATTGGCCGCGATCAGCCACCCGTCGACCGGCCCGACCACGGCGTTCGGCACGCCAGCGTCGATCATCGGGAACTCGAAGAAGTCGTAGTCGTCGCCGGCCATCAGCCCGTTGCCGTTCCAGTAGCCGGTGATCCACGTCCCCATCAGGGTCATCGCGGCGTCGCCGCGCGACACCTTGTCCGAGGCATGGTTCCAGTCGTCGGCGTTGGCGTTCGCCGCGAAGTACCCGGCGTCGACCAGGTCCTTCCAGAGCTGCATGGCCCGCTGCACCTCGTCGTCGGTGTAGGAGGCCTCGCCGGCCATCAGGCTGGCGCGGTACTCCGGACCGGCAGTGCGCAGCAGCAGGTAGTCGAACCAGAACTGCGCGGGCCAGCGGTTCATGGAGCCGAGCGCGATCGGCGTGATCCCCTGCGACTCGAGGTTCTCGCACAGGGCCAGGAACCCGTCCCA
Organism: Spirochaetia bacterium; assembly: GCA_965215345.1. Classification (GTDB taxonomy): domain Bacteria; phylum Spirochaetota; class Spirochaetia; order SZUA-6; family Bin103; genus CATQHW01. The sequence continues at coordinate 93,844 of CBDCDL010000002.1, forward strand.
GTCGGTCGGGAACTCCGTGACCCCGGCATCGGCCATCACCTTGGTGTTGTAGAACATGCCGGCGTAGTGGTATCCGAACGGCACCAGGTAGCGGTCGCCGTTGTACATCGTCGCGCCGTCGGCCACCGACTTGGCCACCACGTCATCCAGGCCCCGCTCGGCCCACATGTCGTCGATCGTGCCCAGACTGCCCGCGTCCACCACGAACTGCGTCCGGGCGCCGGCCCAGTAGCTGAACACGTCCGGCAGGTTGCCGCCCGCTGCCCGCACCAGGATGCCGGCCTTGAAGTCCTCGTGCCCGATGGGACTGTCGACGACCGCGCCACGGCATCGAGGCGCTCCGGCGCGACGAGCAGCCGCGCCTGTCGGGCCGCGACGCCCGCGAGATCCTGCGCTTCGCGCTCGCCGCGCAGGAGTCCGCCCGGACCGGCGCTGCCGTTCGGGTGTAGCCGGACACGATAGGATTTCGGACATGACTCCCGCGAACGATCCGGCCGCCGACTACCGCACCCTGGTAAGAAGAGGATACGACACGTGCGCGCAGGCGTACGACAGCTCTCGGCGAACCGAGCCCGGGACCGAGTTGGACGCGCTGTCGAGCCGGCTGCAGGAAGGAGACTCGGTGCTGGACATCGGCTGCGGAGCCGGCGTTCCGATCGCGCGTTCGCTGACTCTGCAACCCGGCGAGGCCGCAGGTCGTCCGTCGACTGCGCGAGGTGCTGACTCGGATCTGAAGCGTCAGCCGGCCTCGAAACTGATCTTGAGGCGCGTGCCGGTAGCCTGTGCGAACCGCATCAGCGTTGTCGTGGATGGGCATGTGCGTCCGCCCTCCAGTCGAGCGATGACCGACTGGGTCGTGTTCATCCGCTTGGCGAGTTGCTCCTGCGTCAGTCCCGCTCCCTTGCGAGCCAGAATCACCGCACGAGCTATCTCGAACTCCGGACCGAGTTCTTCGTAGGCGCTCAGGTACTCCGGATCGCTGCTCCACTTCTTGTGCAGACTCTCTACGTTACTTCCAATTCTACTCAAAGATGACTCCTATAAACGTAGCTTTCGAACTTATGTCCGGGCGCTACGACATATCATTTATTTGTAATGACGGCCTATTTGACTTCCTGCTATTCCAAGACCTCCTTCGCCCTGCGGAGAGCCAACTCAATCTCACGCCGGGGTGTGTTCCGAGTCTTCTTGATGAAGACTCGAACCACGACGACACGCTTGGCTGGGACGGTCACGTAGAGCGCTCTGGCTATCCCGTCCCGACCGGCCATGCGCATCTCCCAAAGCGGACCGACCAGATGCTTGGTATGGGGCGCTCCCACATGCTCCAGGCCGACGTCAGCGATCAGCTTGCCGATACGCACGAATTTCGCCCGCATGTCGGCGGGTAATGCCTCAAGCTCCTCATCCACGGCGGTACTCAGAGTTTCGACTGTCCAAGCCATGTACTCCCGAATATAGCATTTGTGCTATAGTTTGGCAAGTCGGCCTCCGAGTCGTGCCCGACCGCCAGCGGCTGTGCGACCTGCTCATACGACTCGGAAGACTACGCAATCGATTCCCGCCACTACGCCCAGGACGACGGGTGGAGCTTACCGGCACCGGCGGGGTGATCTGCGATCAACCGGGGCACGGGCAGTTGGGCGAGGTCGCCCCGGCCGTCCACTACCGCAGGGAGGCTACTCCGGCTCCACGACCACCGCGGTGCCGTAGGACAGGATCTCGGACGCGCCGCTCATGATCGCGGAGGTGGTGAAGCGGATGTCGGTCACCGCGTTGGCGCCGCGCTTCCGGGCGTCGGCGGCCAGGCGGTCCACCGCTTCGGAGCGGGCGTCGTCCATCATCTGGGTGTAGGAGACGATCTCGCCTCCGACCATGGTCTTGAGGCCGGCCATGATGTCCCGGCCCATGTGGCGGGAGCGGACCGTGTTGCCACGCACCAAGCCGACCGTCTTGACGATGCGATGGCCGGCGATGCTCGCGGCCGTTGTCAGGATCATCGTTCATCCTCCCTCTGCTGTCCCTCAGTCTTCGGCGTCAGCGTACTATACGGGAGTGACCGCCCAGCGAGTCGTCGATGCCTTCACCGGACGCGGTCCCGACGAATCGTCCCCGCACGAAGTTACCGCCGCCGTCTGCGTGGTGCTTGGCGGTCCCGACGCCGCCCCGGCGCTCTGCTTCATCAAGCGCTCGGAGCGGCCGGACGATCCGTGGTCGGGCCAGATGGCGTTTCCCGGCGGCCGGGTCGCCCGGACCGATGCCAACCCTCGCGCGGCCGGAGTGCGGGAAACGGCCGAGGAGGTCGGGCTCGACCTGACGCGCTGCCGGTACCTGGGCGCCCTGCCGCCCATGCCGATCACCCGCCGGGGCCGGCCACACCTGGGCTGGCTGCAGCCGTTCGTCCATCTCTGCTCCCCCGAGCTGCCGGCGCTGCGCCCGCAACCGTCGGAGGTCGCCGCGGCGATGTGGATCCCGGTCGAGCATCTGACCGACGCGTCCCACCGCACCTCGGTGGAGATCGCCGACGCGATGCGCCGTCTGGTGTTTCCCGGGATCGCCTGCGGCGGAGAGGTGATCTGGGGCCTCACCTACCGGGTGCTCGGCGCCCTGTTCGAGCTCGCCGGACACGAAAGCGATCAGCCGCGCAGGTAGTCCTGGACGTCGATCGGCTCGCCACCCCGCTTCGCCGACTCCCGGCCCGCCAGCAGCGGCGCCAGCGTGGACAGACCGTCGCGGTAGTCGTTCAGCAGCCCGCTGCCGTCGCCGGTTCTGACCGCTTCGCAGAAACGCCGGTCCAGCTCGAACCAGGGGTTGAAGTCCTCCGCCCGGTACACGGTGCGGCCGTTCATCTCGATGCGCTGGTAGCCGTGCACGCCGAGGTAGCCTCCCTCGAAGAAGACCAGGAACCAGGGCTCGTTCGCCGGACCGTCCCAATGGGCGCAGACGAACGCCACGGTCATGGTCGCGCCGCCGTCCATCACGAAGTTGAACGACGCCGACAACGGCGTCAGGTACGGCGCGCGCTCGGTGAAGAACGCCTGCGCAGTCCTGACGTCGAGCCCGCTGATGAACCGGCAGTAGTCCACGGCGTGCGGTCCCCAGTCGAAGAAGGCGGCTCCGTAGCTGCGGAGCTCGGCGTCGGCGTCGTCCCGTGCGGGCAGGTCGCGGAAGCTCTGGAACCGGATGTGGACGACGCGTTCGTCCGCAAGCAGACGCTTCGCCTCCTGGAAGATCGGCCGGTAGCGCTCGCGGAAGCCGACGGCGGACAGCACCCCACCGCGGCGGATCGCCGCGTCGATGCGCCGGGCGGTCCTCATCTCCGTGGCCTGCGGCTTCTCGCTGAACAGGTGGATGCCCCGCTCCGCGGCGGCCACCTCCACGTCGCCGCGCGCGGCCGCCGGGACGATCGACCACAGCGCGTCGAGCCGCTCTCCCGCGAGCATCTTCATCCCGTCGGCGTACACGCCGGGGATGCCGAAGCGCGCGGCCGTGGCTCGCGCCGCCTGCTCGTCGATGTCGCAGACCGCGACCACGCGCACGCCGTCGATGCGCGTCAGGTTCGGCAGATGCTCGCGGTTGGCGAAATTGCCGGCGCCGTAGACGCCGACGCGAAGCGGGCCGTCCACCCTATCGGTCTTCGTCGTTCACCGCCTGCAGCAGGGCGTGGATGTAGCCGTAGGTGTAGGCGAAGCCGACCTGATGCGGTTCGGCTCCCGACAGACCCGGAACGTGATCGGGCATGATCATGTACCGGTAGCCGACCTCCTTGAGGGTCCGCAGCGCCTTGAGCATGTCGACGTCGCCCTCGTCCGGAAACACCTCGACGAAGTTTCCCAGTCCACCCTTGATGTTGCGGAAGTGGATGTTGAATATCTTGTCGCGCTCTCCGAAGTAGCGGATCACCTCGTAGATGTCCGCCCGCGGATTCTCCAGCGACTCGGCCATGCAGCCGATGCAGAAGTTGAGGCCATTGCAGGGGCTGTCGTAGAGCTCGATCAGCTTCTTGAAGCCGTTCACCATGCCGAGCACGCGGGCCACGCCGCGATATTCGACGCCGTAGCCGATGCCGGGATCGGACGGGTGGCAGGCCATCTGGATCTTGTACTCCTCGGCCACCGGCATGATGTGCTGCAGCCAGTGGTCGATGCGCTCCCACATCGTGTCCTCGTCGGCGGGACCGCCCTCGAACGTGCCGAGCGACTGGTCCAGCTTGTCGAGCTCGAACGACGACAGCTTGGCGCCGCCGCGCCCGTAGCGGGGATCCGTGCGCAGGTGGCCGAGCAGCGTGACGTTGTAGTTGAGTCCGCGCAGCCCCGCCTCCGCGGCGATCCGCACCGTCTCGCACATGCGCTCGATCTGCCGGTCGCGCTCGTCGCTCGGCCCCAGGAAAATGGCCCCGGCGGCGTTCACGAACGCGCTCCGCGACCCGAGCGGGACGTGGATCATCTCCAGCTCGATCCCGTACCGGCCGAAGCGTTCGCGCAGCGCCTTCAGCGTGTCCGCCGTCCACTCCTCCCACGGCTCGGCCGGCGTCTGGTCCACGTGCATGACACCGAGCTGGGCCAGCACCTCGATGTCGGTGTCGTGCCGGCAGCCGAACTGCGTGCCGATATACAAGGCCGGCCCCTCAGCCGCCGATGGCCTGCGCGAGCTGCGCGGGCGAGATCTGGTGGTGGCTCAGGACGGTCGTCGCGCTCCCCTGCTCGATCTTCAGGAGCTGCGGCGACTCGTGCCGCACCCCGTAGCGCTTCGGCCACCTGGTTGGACAGCTTGCGCTGCTCGATCACGTCCACCCAGTAGACGGGCAGATCGAATGCCGCGCTCTCCACCACCTGCGCCGCCGCCGCCGACACCGGGCAGGCGGTCGAGTGCTTGTAGATGTAACAGTCGGCAGGCAACTCCGACTTCTTCTCCATCCGCTTGATCACCGCAGCCTCCTCACCGTGCGCTTTGCCATCCCGTGGTACGGGCATCGTACCATGGAGGCTGCGGGCGTGGGACGAGACGGGCCGAGGGCACACGCCCGCACCGCCTTGCTACGAGGACGCCGGCGCAGAAGAGCAACCCGCGGGCTCCAGCAGGAACAGCTCCCGCGAGCCGCCTTTCAGCGGCAACCGGTCGCGAACCGAGAAGCGGCGGCGGACCTGCCGCTCGAAGTTCTCGGCCGTGTAGTCGGCGTAGTCCTCCGTCTTGTGCGCCACAAGCTTGCGAAACATCTCGTCGTCGCGTCCGACGAACTCCAGCATGACCGCGGCGTCCAGGCTGCGCAGCCAGTCGACGAACCGCGGCAGCGGGATGTTGGCGGCGACCCGCAGGTGATGGACCAGCGCCAGGCAGAGCACCAGGTCCGGGCTGCGCCGCGCGTCGAATGCCGCCCGCTCGCGGCCCGCCCATCCCTGCCCCGGCGACAGATTCGCCACGTCCAGCACCAGGGGGATGACGTTCTGCGGTCCGCCCGAGCGCAGCTCCCGGTAGAGCAACTCGACCGCTTCGGCATCGCGGTCCGCGGCCACGACCAGGCGCGAGTGGCGGGCGGCGATGCGCGCGAACACGCCGGTGTTGGCGCCCAGGTCCCAGGTGAGGCCAGGCCGGCGCGCAGCGCTGTGCCGCCGCACGAAATCCTGCTTCCGCTCGAAATCGGCCGCGGCATAGGAATGGCTCCCCGCGTACCCTGACCACTCCGAATGCGCCGGCCCGCAGGACAGGCGCCCGATGAGCCGCTTCAGGCTGTCCATCAGGGCGAGCAGCAGCGTCGTGGGCTGACGCTGCCGAGCGCCGTGCGACCGCGCGGGGCGACCGCGACGCTCGCGCCGGCGGACACGACGCTCGGCTCGGGCGGGAAACCAGACGTGGGACGGAACGCCGCGCCGGAAGCGGCGCAGCCCGGAGAAGTACCGGACCGCTTCCTGCGGCGGAATACCCTCCAGATGCGAGCGCAGCAGCGGCTGAAACGGGATGCCCAGATGCGCGGTCAGCAGCAGCGGGGTCAGAAACGTGGCGCAGAACTGGCGATAGCCGTGCCAGTAGGCGCCGTCCTCCCGCGGCACGAAGGACGGGACGTCGATGAACACCGGCCGCGCGCCCATCCACTGCACGTTGAAGGGCGTCGCGTCCTTGAGCAGCCAGCCGTTGCGGACGCTGGTCTCCAGCACCTGCAGGTGCAACAGCGCCGCGTCCTTGAGCATCGAGAACGGCCATTCGTAGGGCCACGTGACGAACTCCACCGCCTCGTGTTCGACCGCGGCGTGCCAGCCCTCGCCGAGCACGCGCCGGACATCCGGGTCTGCGCGGTCCGCCAGCGCGGTCGGCAACGACCTGCCCGGCGGCGACCAGCTCGCTGAAGAACGGCTCGGCAAGCAGTCGCTCCATGGTAGCGGCGGCGGCGCGATTCAGTCCGCGGACGATGCGCATGCCGTCGGCTTCCCCGCCAAGCCGGTACACCCGGCCGGCCGGATCCTTGAACGACCCGGCGTCAGATTCGAGGCGGTGCGCCATCGTTCGATGCGCCGCCATCGGTTCGCGTGCCGCGCAGGATCAGACGCCGCACACGGCGCAGCCACGAACGTGCCGTGTAGCCGAACGCCGCCAGGAAGCCCAGGACCACGGTGATCAGGAACCCCGCCGAGCCGGGATCCACGTAGGCGAGAACGACCTGCGAACCGCCCGCGACCGCGTCGGTCGGCGCGACCGGAGCGAGTTCCGGCCAGATGGCGCCCGCCGCGGTCGCGGCCGCGAGCATGACGAGGCTCGCCGGTCTTCCGCGTGTCCGACGGCGGTCGGCGCGCCCGGCGCCGTAACGGGTGTCGCTGCTGTCGTTGCTATTCATACCGGAAATCCCCGTAGTCGTAGCCGGAATCGCGCGGCACTCCGACGAACCCGCCCAGTTCGTTCTCCCGCGGCCGGATCAGTGCGCTTTGTCCGCCGGACAGGCAGCCGAGAATGGCGTGCACGGCATCCAGAACGGTCATGTACCCCTGCTGCAACGCAGCGTCGAAGTAGCCGGCGCACCGGTCGCGTGGGTACACGCCGCCCACGACACCGAATCTGTCCTGGACGACGAACTCCGGGTTTTCATCGAATGGCACTCCCTGTGACAGCGCGGGACCATGGTCGCCGTACACGAACAGCATGGCGTCCGGCTCATTGCGCTCCAAATGCTCGACGATAGTCTTCAGATACCAACCGGCTACGTGCGACTCACGAATGTATTTGTCCCTGAACTGAACGAAATGATCCTGGTCGTCGTATCTGAAGTGCGACGCCACATGACCGGGAGGATGGAGGTGGGCGATCATGAATTGAGGCTTGTCCGCACCGAGATCGATCAGCTTGTCCATCAGGAATCCAACCTCACTCCCGACCATCGTCTCCACCCGCAGGAAAAATGGAAGGTCGACGTCCGCCGGGCCGCACTGCCTCCTGACATAGGTCAATGTCGATCGTTCTTCATCGAAATACACGTCCCAGCTCTTCGATCGGTCGGCGGTGTCGGCGGGATTCCATGGGGGGACCGCAGCTATGGCTGCAGGCAGCCAGTGTAGAGCTGGATAGATATTCACTTCCCATATCCGACCTCTGCTGCCGGGGATGTACTGCCCGGTTCTGATTATTGCGATTTCGTCATCAGGTACTTCCCTCGTTACGGTGCAGGATTCTCCGTCTCTCACACCGTTGACATTCTCGATGGAGAAGTCGAGGTTGTCACTTTTCCTGCGCCCCAAAGGTTCGATGAAATAGTTATCGATATGAGTTCCTCGGGAGCTTCCGAAGTAGTCGGCCAAGTACAGCGAACTGGTTTCGTAGCCGTTATCGCGAAGGATGCGCAGGAGCGGACTGGGCAGCGACCCCGAGAAGAAACTCGCGTTTCGTGGACTCATCGCGCCCCTGACACCGGCGTACACGTCCTCGTCCAGCGCCATCAGCATGTTGAGGGAATGGAAGGTTCCGACGGCGTTGACGAAGAAGTTCGGGAAGCGCCGGAACTCCGCATCGAAGACTTCGTGGAACAAGGTATCGTCGACGCCGAGATGCTTCTCGAGCAGCGCCCGCGGGGCCATCGCTTCGAAGGAGATGAAGTAGAGATTCGGCGTCTCCCGGAACGCGATGCGCCGAATGTTCGACATGTCGACTTCCACGCCGTCGGCGACCACGACGCCGAAAGCGGGGTTATCGGCGGCCGCCGGTTGGTGGAGCGGCGGGGAGGGCGGGGAGGGCTGTTCCGGTCGATCCGGAGGAGTCCGTTCGACGGTCACACTGGTAGCGCACGAAGCCACCACCATGATGCACGGCAGCAGCAGCGGGCACATCGTTCTCATCCCGCCGCGAGTATCGATCGTCATCATTTCAGACCTCATTCGGCGAGCGTCCGGGCGACCCGGAAGCCGACGTAGTTGTGGCGGTAGCCGCTGCTCTCGCTGATGCGATAGGCGGAGCGGAGGTACTTCGGAGCCAAGTTCCAGGAGCCGCCGCGCGCCACCCGGCGGTCGCACTGCCCCGTTTCCCACGCGCTCCCGTTCGCCGGTGCGCCGGCGTAGCCGTCGTGGTGGCAGTCCTGCACCCACTCCCAGACGTTGCCGTGAACGTCATGCAGGCCGAATGCATTGGCCGGAAACGATCCCACCGCGAGCGGGCGCTGCCGGTATCGGCCGGTGCGCCCCGCTCCATAGGTGCGGGTTCCCTTGTAGTTCGCCTGGGTGGGCGAGATCGTCTCCCCGAAGTGGAACGGCCCCGTGGTGCCGCCGCGCGCCGCGTACTCCCACTCGGACTCGCTCAACAGCCGATACGGCTGTCCGGTGCGCCGCGACAGCCAGCGCACGTACTCCTGCGCGTCCAGCCAGCTCACGTTGATCACCGGCAGCGTCGCGCGGCCCCAACCCTCGTCGTCCGGCCGATACCCGTTACAGCCGCCGCCGTCGACGCACGCCTCCCACTGCGCAAAGGTCACCTCGTGCACGCCGACCGCGAACGGTGCGGCGATCGTCACCCGATGCCGCGGTCGTTCGTTCCCGTAGCTCCCCGCTTCGTTCTCCGGCGCACCCATCAGGTACCATCCCGCCGGCGCCGCCACCAGCCACGGACACTCCCGGCAATCGCGAAAGCGCCGGTCAGGCTGCGCCGCGTCCACTTGGCGCTCGGTTTCTGCCCGCAGGTACGCTTCGGTCCGGGGATCTGGCGCCGACTCGGCGCTCACGGCCGCCGGCGCCGCCAGCACCAGCAGCCACGCCACCCTCGCTGCGACCCGCATGATCCGCGGCACGCGACGCTGCGCCTGCGGTCGTTCCCGCCGTGCCCCCGGGGCCGGGAACCGGCTCTGTCCGGTTCCCGGAGTCTGTCGGATGTGCCGCGCCGGCGGGAAGGCCGACAGACTCCGACGCGAACGGTGGGGATGGGCCGAAAACGGAGCCGGAGGCGACGGTTTCGGGGCGCTATTCATACCGGAAATCCTCGTAGTCGTAGCGGGAATCCGCCGGCACTCCGCCGGTCCCGCCAAGTCGGTTCTGCCGCGGTCTGCCGAGCACGCTGTGCCCCCCGGACAGGCAGCCGAGTATCGCGTGCGCGGCATCCAGCATGGTCAGATAGCCTTGCTGCACAGCGGCGTCGAAGTGGTCGGCGCACCGGTCGCGCGGGTACACGCCGCCCAGAATGGCGAACCGGTCCTGAACGAAGAACGCAGGGTCGTCATCGAATCGCATCCCCTGCGACAGCCAGGGTCCATGATCGCCATACACGAACAGGATGGCGCCTGGATCGTTGCGTTCGAGATGCTCGACGATCTTCCGCAGATAGCCGGCCGCTGCGTTCGACCCGTGCGTGTAACCCTCCCTGAACTCCTCGACATGATCCCGGTCGTCGTATCTGAAGTAGGACTGCGTATGACCGGGCACGTTGAGATGAGCAATCAGGAATTGCGGCCGCCCCCGGTCCAGGCCGATCGCCTGCTCCACCAGAAAATCGCCCGCATCGATGGTCGGCCGGTAACGCGTCCGGATGATCCGGCAGTAGCCGTAGAACGCCCACGGTCGTACCGCCGGGGCCAGCAACGGGCACACCGCGTCCTCCGTGCCGTTGATGAGCAGGTGGTCGACATGCGGGCCTTTCGGGTATCCCAGGTAGGTGTCGTCGTACAGCGCACTGGTCTCGTAGCCGTTGTCGCGCAGGATGCCCAACAGCGGACTCGGCTGCCGGCCCGCGAACAGGCTCGCGGTTCCCGAGTCCAGACCGCTCTTGATGCTGAAGAACACCTCTTCGTCCAGCGCCAGCAGCATGTTGAGCGAATTGATCGTCGACACGGCGTTGGCGAAGAAGTTCGGAAAGCGCCGGAACTCCTCCTCGAAGAGGTCATGCAACCGTGTGGTTTCGATACCGAGGTGCGGCCCCAGCAGCGCCAGCGGCGCGATCCCGTCGAAGGAGATGAAGTAGAGGTTCGGCGTCTCCCGGAAGGCGACGGACCGAACGTTCGACAGATCGATGTCCACGCGGCGCGCGGCGTCCGCCGGCGCCGACCGGCCGACGATCAGCGCAAGCCCCAGCAGCGCCGCCGCCGCGAGCGCGCCGCCGCCCCAGCGCAGCTCGTCGATGACCCGGAAGGCGACGAACAACGCAAACCAGGCCGCGCCGGCGACGGCGATGAGGGCGGCCCTGTTGTTCTGATAGTAGAGGTCCGTATGGATGAGGTACAGGGTAAAGACGCCGACCGCCACGACCAGCGCCAAGCTGGCGTTGGCGACCGGTCCGGGGCGCAGGAACAGCAGCGCACCGAGCAGGAGCACGGCGTTGACCGCCGCGCCGAGCACGATGATGGCCCGCAGGTCGAACCCGGAGAAGGCCGCCGAAGACGTCGTGCAGGTGACTGCGAAGGCGGCCGTCAGGAGCAGCGCCGCGAATACGAACTTGAACGCCTTCGCGGCCGTAACGACCCCCTGCAACCGGCGGCCGGCATGAGCGACCACTTACCGCGTCCGTACGGTTGCGCGCAGGTGCGGTGCTCCGACCGCGTACCGTCCTGCGCGCCGCTCGGCCGTGCGGTGCTGTCCCGGAAGGTCAGGACGTGCCGGAGCAGCCTCCAGCCAGCCGCCTACTTCGGTGAGGTGAGGTGAGGTGAGGTGAGGTGAGGTGAGGTGAGGTGAGGTGAGGTGAGGTGAGGTGAGGTGAGCACACTATATCGCTATTTGTTGTTGATAACTATGACACGATTTCATACTACAGACCGGAGCATGTGTCAACCGTGCTGCCGTCGTTTCCTGCCCACAGCCTCGCCTCCGCCGAGCGAAGCGGGCGATCGCGGGCTCTGCGCGCTACCGACACGGCCGGACGGCCGCAGCGTGCGATACTGTCGATCTCATCCATGAGCGCGATCCTTCCCGTCAATCTTGACGATCTCCTCCACTGCCGCACGGTGGAATCGGAACGGGTCGAGTTCAAGGCGTCGTGGGACGCGCGCACGACCGGCCCCCAGGTGCTGCGCACGATCTGCGCCTTCGCCAACGATTACCACAACCTGAACGGCGGCTACGTCGTCATCGGCATCGCCGAGCACGGCCGTCGAGCGAGCCTGCCCCCGCGCGGCCTTTCCGCCGAGGAGGTGGACGCGGCGCAGCAGTGGATTCGCGGCCACTGCAACCGGCTCGATCCTCCCTATCCCCCGATCCTGTCGCCCGAGGCGGTCGGCGATCGGCTCGTCCTGGTGGTGTGGGCGCCGGCAAGCGAGATGAGACCGCACCGCGCACCCGCTGGCGGCGGCGGGCCAAGTCGGTACTGGGTTCGTCTCGGCTCCGAGACCGTCGACGCCGAGCGGCGCGGCGACCTGCTGCGCGGGCTCATCCAGCAGACCGCCCGCGTGCCGTGGGACGATCGCCGGGCGCCCGACGCCCAGGTCGAGGACCTGCGCGAGGCGAAGGTGCGCGAGTACCTGCGGGACGTCGGGAGCGGGCTCCTCGACGAGCCGAGCGAACGGGAGATCTACCGGCGCATGCGCCTCACGATGCGGGTCAACGATCACGAGTCGCCCAGGAACGTGGGCCTGCTGTTCTTTTCGAAAGACCCTGAGACGTGGTTCAGAGGGGCCGGCATCGAGGTCGTGCAGTTCGCCGCTGACCGCGCCGGAGACGTACAGGAGGAGCGCACCTTCGGCGGCGGACTGGTGGATCAGCTTCGCGACTGCCTGAACTACCTGGAGAACCTCTCCACCTATCATCTGCAGAAACAGCGTCAGCGAAGCCAAGTGCGCGGTTGGGTCAGCTATCCGCTGCGGGCGGTTCGCGAGACCCTCGTCAACGCGGTCTATCACCGCGGTTACGACGTCGACCAACCGGAGCCCACCAAGGTCTATCTCTATCCGAGCCGGATCGAAGTCATCAGCTATCCGGGACCGGTTCCGGGAATCGAGCCCCGCCACCTGGTCCCCGATGCGGAGATTCGGGCCGCTCCCGCCCGCAACCGGCGCATCGGCGAGTTCCTGAAGGAGCTGAAGCTGGCGGAGGGACGGCTGTCGGGGCTGCCCAAGGTGTTTCAGGCGATGGAAGCCAACGGTTCGCCGGCGCCGAGGTTCGATTTCGACGAGCAACGGACCTACTTTCAGGCGACGTTGCCCGCTCACCCCGAATACGCGGCGCTGTCCGCGCTGCGGGACGCGGCCCATTTGCGCGCTCTGGGAGAGCACGAGGAAGCGCTGCGCCGCATCGAGTCGGTCTGGAACACCAATCACGCTTCGGCGGTGATCGCCGCGGAGATGATCCGCGCGTACGGGGAGCGCGGCGAGACCGGGCGGGCAACGGAGATCCTGGAAGCGTTCGAGGCGCACGGACCGGAACATGCTGCCGCCCACGTCGCCAATACGCTGATCGACGTCCTCCTGCACGCGGGTCAGGAAGCCGAAGCGAGGCGGTTGCTCGCGCGAAACCGTCCCACCTTGTCGGGTCAGGCCGCCGTCGACGCCGCCATCCTGGCCCGGCGCGCCGGGGATTCCCGTGGCGCGCACCGGTATTTCGAGCGCGCCGGGGACGCCGTGCATGCCGACCCGCGTGCCCTGCACGAGTTCGCGCAGACCAAGCTCCGGTTGGCGACCGAGGCCTACCGGCGCCGGCAGCGCGACACGAACCGCAGGTTGCTCACGGAGGCTCGTGCGCTTCTGGAACGGGTGATTCAACTCGATGCACCGCCGTCTCGTCACGCCTGGGCGTGGCGGGACTTGGCGAGGTCGCTCGACCGGCTGCGAGCGCCGCAACGGGACGTCGCGGCGGCCTATCGCAAGGCGATCGAGCTGCAGCCGGACGAGTCCGGATTCGTCCGGGAACTGAAGAAGATCCGCGCAGGGTAGCGTCCCACATTCCTCTGTCTCGCTCCCATCCCCGTTTCCGCAGCACCTCGCCGACCGACCGATCGCGCAGGGTTGACTCGCTTCCCATACCGCTCACAGAAAAAGCGCACACACTCAGGGGCAAGGTCGATGGCATGCTCATCGTAAGCACCACTCTCCGGATTCGGCCAGATCAGAGCATAGTCGCCCACCACGGTCCGAAACCGTTCCCTGTCTCTCAACAGCTCGAATACACCACCGGGATTCTCTTCGATGAACAGCGCACGAAAATCGAGCTCGTAGATGGATACATCCAGCTCTTCCTCGAACCACACCTGCAATACGAAATCATCCAGATAATCAGCCTTGAGGATCCCTTTCTCCTGGTGCTTCTCCCACCTGCTTTCATCGTCGGACAGCGCTTGCCATTCTTTCCATTTGGGTGCGGCTCCTTTGCGACGACCACTCAGGAGGCCCTGGGGCGTGTGAGGGAGTCGGGCTGGGAGTGAGCGACCTTCGCTGAAACAGACGGCAGCGCCAGGAGAGTTCGGCGGCGATAATCCCGCTGGCGAGAGTTCGGCCGGATGCGGGAACGCAGCAGGGGCGCGCTGGCGTTTGCGGTCGAGGGTGGTGAGCGAGGTCGTTGGGACCGCAGCGGGCTGCGGCTCTACTTGACGAGTCTCAGGCGATTCCTTCGTTCACTGGGCGTGGGCCGCAGGTGCGGCACCTGTCCGTCGGCGTAGCGCTGCTGATGGGTACGCTGCCACTCGCGCGCCTCATGGAAGGCCCAGTACTCGTCGAAATCGCCACTTGAGCGCAGCGCCCGCAGGCGCAGCACCGCCTCGGCCCCCGACAGCCGCCAGCGTGCGCCGGTGATACCAAGCCGGTCGTTGACCAAGTGGCGGCACGCGCCTTCGATGACCCCCGAGCCGATCGGCAGCCCGGCGGCAAGGTACTGATCGTAGGCCAGGTAGTCCTGGTACTTCAGCAGGTAATTGGCGCACCGGTCCAGCGGCTCGCGCCGCCGACTCGTCAGACCGCGCTTGGTGGCGCTGCGCCGCATGCCGGCAGCCACGTGCACGGCGCGGCCTTCCAGCACTCGCCCGAGGCGGTGCAAGACCCACTGTTCCAGCGTTCTTGAGCCCTCGGCGCACAGGGCGTGGCCAGCTTTCCAGAGGTACTCCAGCACGTGAAAGATGTCGAGCACGATCGTCAGGTGCACGCCGTGCTGCTCGGCCAAGTCTTCGAGGATATCCAACTGCGTCTCGTTGCCGTCGACCACTGCCGCCCAGCGCCGGGAACAGTGCGGGTCGCGCTCCAGGGCTTCGCGGAACGCCTCCTCCAACACCTGCCGGGGTTCGTGCTCCAGACTCGCCCACACCCGTTTGTGCTGCGGGCGGGGCCGTTGCGGGGAGTTCCGTTGCGCTTCTTCGTCCCTGGCCAGCACGGCGAGCATCTGCTCGGGCGTACGCACGTGGGGCGCCACGGAGTAGACGGCCGCCACCGTGGACATGCGCTTGCGGTTGCCCTTCTCGCCCTTGCTCAGCCGCGTGTCCATCGTGCGGCGCGGCGTGCGCTCGCTGGCCGTGCGCGTGGCCGGGCGCAGGTCCTGCCGGTGCATGACCACGCCTTTGCCGTCACTGCTGATCACCAGCAGGGCGTCGGCCGCTTGTTCTTCGGCCGCTTGCTCGCCGGCCGCTTGCTCGGCCGCCTGATGGCGCTGCTCGTAGAACGCCTCGAAGTCCTCGGCCGCTCGGCTGACCAGTTGTTCCACCTGCCGCTTGCCGATCGTGGCGCCGGTGTACCGGCTCAGCGTCTCGACCGTCTCGTCGAAGGAACTCTTCGACGCCTCCAGCGCCGCTCGACGGCGCACCTCCAGCGAGTAGCGCTCCTCAGGCAGGTTCAACTGCGCGTCCAGCGGGTGCAGGCTCTGCGCTCCCTGCGCCCCGTAGCCGCTGCGACCCACCACGACCGTGCCGAAAATCGTCTCCAACTCGCGCTGCTGCTGGCGCTTGCGGGTGCGCAGCCGGCCCTCCGCGTCCACCACTTCGTCGGCCGCCTGCGCCTGCGCCTGTTCATCGACGCAGTCCTGGTAAAGCTGGCGCATCAACTCCTGGCCCTCCTTGGCCAACAGTCGCTCCAGATCACTGTGCTGCATCCGTTGCGTCTCCTCTCGGCTCGCCACCCGCAGCAACCGCTCGAACGCCGCCCGCGTGGCCGCAAACGGGTCAACCGCAGTCTCGCACGCCCAACCGATCGCCGCCCCCATCGCTCAGGCTCCAGCCAGCCGGCGCTGCGCATCGGCCACCAGAGGATACACCAGCACCCGCTTCGGCGCCTGCCCATGGCGCGCATGCGCGCGGTCCATGCGACCCCGCCCGGCCGTGTCGCCCAACTCGATCCAGTTCGCTGCCCGGTAGCAGGTGCCGGCAAAGCGCCCTCGGTCCACCAGCGTCTCCAGCAGCAGCGGCTCGGTGGCGAAGCGCGCCTGCCAGTCGGCGGCCAGCCGCCCGGCCAGCAGCGACAGCAGCCGGCTGGCCAGGTTCTTCACCCGCACCCACGGCAGCACCAGAAACCGGCTGTTGTTGACCACCCGCTGCAGATTGCGCGCACGCGTCGGATCGTCCCAGCCGATCCAGCGCTCGCGCACCGCCAGCCGCCACGCCGGCGAGGAGACCTGCAGCGCCGCCACCACCGTCGGCGCCGGACGGCTGACGAACCCCAGGTAGCGCATCTGCGCCCCGAATGGCACCCGGTAGCCCAGGTAGTGGTAGCGGCCGATCAACTCACGCCACCAGCCATGCTCGCCAGCGCTCGTCACCGGCTGCAGGCTGACGGTCCCGAATTGCCCCACCGTGCCCAGCATCGGCCGCCCGGGCTCGCCGGCTGCCGTGCGCGGCACCTGCGTGCGCGAGCCCAGCGGCCGCCCGACGTTGCGTTTCGGCGGCAACCGCAACCGGCCTTCGCCTTCCAGCCTCAGCAGCAGGTCACGACATTCACGGACTTTCAGCGCGCCGCTCGCCCGCCGCCACCGCAGCCGCTCGCACACCCGCGCCATGAGCTGCGCACGGCTGCGGCTGCCCCCGTTGGCGACCTCCTCGACGACGACCCGCACCTCGGCCTCGCTGAACGTTCTGCCGGCACACCGCAGGCAGCCCCTGTCGTTGGCATTCATCGCTCACCCTCCCGTACGAGCACGGGCAAGGTACGAGCATGAGCGGGATTTGTCCAGCCTCTCGGGACGGCAACCCGCCCGGCTGCAGGGGACCTACGGCGCCGCCCACGGCATAAGCTGCCCGAAACGGCACCTCCGCGTGTGGCCGACCGCATCTAACTCACATATTGGCATGAACATAGAGGTCGTCGCAAAAGAGCCGCACCCTTTCCATTTCATGGCGTCATCACCCCACGATCGAAATCGGTCGCCCCTGCCGGACTCCATCCCACCCTGATACTTCACGTGAACATGAGGAGGCGCGTGATCATCATAGTTCATCAGAACGAGCACGGCTCCTCTCTTGAAGGGGTGCGATACCGGTGGCATCGTAGATCGGTGGCCTGCGTGCCGTCCCCGGCCGGCTACGCCATGCAGGGAGCCGGCGGTGGGAGCACGGACCAGCCGCCGCTGCCGGGTTGTTCGAACGAGGCTCTCACGGTGATGGAGATGCCGCCGCGCACGCTGAAGGCGCCGGTCACCTCGCAGGCGATCGGCTGCAGCGCGGCGACCAGGTCGTCGAGGATGCGGTTGGTCACGTGCTCGTGGAAGGTCCCCTCGTCGCGGTAGGACCACAGGTACAGCTTCAGCGACTTGGACTCCACAACGCGCTGGTCGGGGATGTAGCGGATCGAGATGGTGGCGAAGTCAGGCTGCCCGGTGATCGGGCATACGCAGGTGAACTCCGGGCAGTCCAGGGTGACCAGATAGGGACGGCCCGGATGACGGTTCGGGAACGTCTCCAGCGTCCTGGAAGGCTGGGCGCCCCCCGCTGCGCCCAGCAGGGTCAAGTCATCTCCGGCGGCGGGATCGTCAGCCACGGGATCTCAGACCGATGCGAAGCGGCGTGAAATCGGTTCCGGTATCGAAGTAATCCACTCCCTCGCGCCGTTTCAGCCAGCGGACCACGGCATAGGTCAGCGGTGTCGCGACCGCCTCGTATGCCACCTTGAACAGCCACTGCGCCACCACCAGTCGCAGCACCTGGCCGGAGGGGAACACGCCGATGAAGGCGACCGTGATGAACACGCCGGAGTCGATCAGTTGACCGACCACCGTGCTGCCGATCGTGCGCAGCCACAGCATCCTGCCCGACGTGGCCACCTTGAGCTTGGCGAGCACGAACGAATTCACGAACTCGCCGGCGAGGTAGGCCAGGAACGACGCGGCGACGATGCGCGGGACCGCGCCCAGGGTGCGCAGGTAGGCGTCCTGGCCGTCCCAGAACCCGGCCGGCCGCAGCCAGCCGCCGATCGCGATGGCCAGGACTGCCACGGCGTTGCAGAGAAAGCCGATCCAGATCACCCGGCGGCAGCGCTGGTAGCCGTACACCTCCGTGAGCACGTCCCCGAGGATGTAGGTCAGCGGGAACAGGATCACCGCGGCGGGCAGCACGATGGTCGCGGTGAAGGCCACCTGCTTGCCGGCGATGATGTTCGAAACCACCAGCGTGGTCACGAACAGCGCCGTGATGGCGTCGAGGTAGCGGGGGCGGGCGGACTGCGGCTTCATCGATCGAGACTACCCGCGCCGGCCGATCCACGCAAGAATGGCCGATTGCGAAACGGCGCCGCGCGACGTTCCTGTCGGGGGCCGTCGCATGACTGCCATGGAACGCTCGCGGTACCATGTGGCGGTAATCAAAGGAGAACGGCGGTGCCGACACCACACGACCTGACGCAATTGGGCCAGGCGGTCTGGCTCGACTTCATCCAGCGCAGCTTCCTGCGCGACGCCGGGCTTTCCCGGCTGGTAGCCGAGGGCGTGCGCGGGGTCACGTCCAATCCCACCATCTTCCAGAAGGCGATCGGCGAGAGCGACGACTACGACCAGCAACTTCGCGAGGTGCCACGGGACTCGTCCACCGAGGAAGCGTACGAGGCGCTGGCGATCGCCGATATCGTGCGCGCCTGCGACGAGTTGCGCCCCACCTACGACCGCCTCGATGGACGCGACGGGTTCGTGAGCCTGGAGGTGAGCCCGGCGCTCGCCCACGACACGCCGGGAACGGTGGCCGCCACCAAGCGGCTGGCAGCGGCGGTCGGCCGCCCGAACCTGATGATCAAGGTGCCGGGCACTCCGGCCGGAGTGCCCGCCATCGCCGAGCTGATCGGCTCCGGGGTCAACATCAACGTCACCCTGCTGTTCTCCGTGGACGGCTACCGTGCGGTGGCGGCTGCTTACCTGGACGGCCTGACGACCCTCGCCAAGCACGGCCCGACGGTGCCCGGCGGACACGCCGTGAACCGCATCGGCTCGGTGGCATCGTTCTTCGTGAGCCGCGTGGACACGGCGGTCGACGGCGCCCTGCCCGACGGCTCGCCGCTCCTGGGCACGGCGGCGGTCGCCAACGCCAGGATCGCCTACGCGGCCTACCAGTCGATCTTCTCCGGAGAGCGCTGGGAGAATCTGGCAGCGGCCGGCGCCCGCGTGCAGCGCCTGCTCTGGGCAAGCACCAGCACCAAGAATCCGGCCTACCCGGCCACCAGGTACGTGGACGAGCTGATCGGGCCCGACACCGTCAACACGATGCCCCCGGAGACGCTGGACGCATTCCGCGCCGGCGGCACGGCCGCCGTTACGCTGACCGCGGGCGTGGACGAGGCGCGGCGCCACATCGACGAGCTTGCCGGCGCCGGCGTCGACCTGGACCGGGTGACGGCCGACCTGCAGCAGGCCGGCGTGGCCGCGTTCGCGGAGTCCTTCGACGCGCTGCTCGCGTCGGTCGAGCACAAACGGTCCGAGCTGGCCGCTTGCGCCCGGGAATCGTCGCCTGCGGCTCCGCTTCCCGCCCAGCCGGGCCTCTCGCGGAGCTTGCCGGTTGCCCGGCAAGCTCCTTGAGGTTCCACTGCGACCCGTCCTCCCTCGCGGAGGAGGTTCGGGCATGCCGGGAGCGCCTGCGCGCCGAGCGGATCGGCGACCGGTTGCGGGCGCGCGACCACACGGTCTGGGGTCCCGACCCGACCGAGATCGCCGACCGCCTGGGCTGGCTGACGCTGCCCACGGCGATGAGCGCCGAGCTGCCCGCGATCGAGCAGGTGGTCGCCGGCGCGCGGGCGGGCGGTCTGACCCGGGCGCTGCTGCTGGGCATGGGTGGCTCCAGCCTGGCCCCGGAGGTGTTCGGCCGCGTCCTGGGCGACCGGCCCGACTACCTGAGCCTGCGGGTCCTGGACAGCACCCATCCCGACGCGGTGCGCGCCGCGGTCGCCGAGGCGCCGCCGGAGCGGACGCTGGTGCTGGTCGCCACCAAGTCGGGCGGCACGGTGGAGACCATCGGCCTGTTCCGGCACCTGTTCACGTGGCTGGACCGGAAGCTGGGTCGCAACGCGGCGCAGGCGCGCGTGGTGGCAATCACCGATCCGGGCTCCGGCCTGGAGCGCGAGGCCCGCGATCTCGGGGCGGCGCACGTGATGTACGGGGACCCGGAGGTGGGCGGCCGCTACTCGGCGTTGTCCAACTTCGGCCTGGTGCCGGCAGCGCTCATGGGCGTGAATGTCGCGCGGCTGCTGGAGGCCGCCGCGGCGGAGGCCGCGCAGCCGATCGAGGACAGCGCCGGCGTCGCCCTGGGCGCCCTGCTCGGCGCTGCCGAGGGGTCCGGGCGGGACAAGCTGATGCTGCGTTCCTCGCAGAGCCTGGCGCCGCTCGGCGCCTGGATCGAGCAGCTCGTCGCGGAGAGCACCGGCAAGGACGGTCGCGGCATCCTGCCCGTGGACGGCGAGATGGAGCTCGGCGCCGGCCGCTATCCGGATGACCGGGTGTTCGTCGGCCATCGCCTGAGCACCGAGCCGGCCGGCGGCCTGGATGCGCTGGCCGAAGCCGGCCACCCGGTGGCCGAGTGCGTCCTCGACTCCCCCGACGAGCTGGGCGCGGTCATGTACCGGTGGGAGATCGCCACCGCCGTGGCCGGCGCCGTGATGGGCATCAACCCCTTCGACCAGCCGAACGTGGAATCGGCCAAGGTGAGGGCGCGGAGCATGGTCGACGCCTACCGCGACACCGGCTCCCTGCCGGTGCCGACCCCGACGGCGGCCCAAGACGGCCTCACCGTGTACGGCGGTGATGCGGCAGACGTGCCCGGCGCGTTGGCGGCGCTCCTGCGTCCGCCGGAGTCGGATGGACCGCGCGGGTACGTGGCGCTGCACGCCTACCTGGCGCCCACTCCCGCCACCGACGCAGCGCTGGACCGGCTGCGGCGGCGCATCCTGGAGTTCACCGGCGTTGCCACGACCTGCGGCTACGGCCCGCGGTTCCTGCACTCGACCGGACAACTGCACAAGGGCGACGCCGGAACCGGCGCGTTCATTCAGCTCACGGCCGGCTGCACGGACGACCTGCCGATTCCGGACCGCGCCGGCGCCGAGGCGAGCTCGCTGTCGTTCGGGGTGCTGATCGAGGCGCAGGCGCTCGGCGACCGGCAGGCCCTGCTTGATGTCGGCCGGCGCGTGCTCCGCGTCGACCTGGGTTCCGATCCGGCCGCTGGACTCGACACGCTCGTGTCGGCCATACCGTAAAGGAGCACCCCATGCCGGACTTCGATCCCCGCGAGCAGCGCCGCATCATGGGCATGTTCGCCACGGGCGTCTCCGTGGTGACGACCGGACAGGGAGACGCGGGCTGGGCGATGACCGCCAACTCGCTCCTGTCGCTGTCGCTCTCTCCTCCCCTGATCCTGTTCGCCGTCGACCTGCGCAACGCCATGCGCGAGCGGTTGACCGAATCGGCCGCCTTCGCGGTCAGCATCCTGCGCCGAGACCAGGAAGACCTCTCCCAGCGCTTCGCCACCCCCGGCCCCAAGAGCCTGGAAGGCGTCGCGCTGCGCACCGCCGAAACCGGTGCCCCCGTGTTCCGCGACGCGCTGGCGTGGGTGGACTGCCGGCTGACCGATCGGCTGCCGGGGGGCGATCACGAGATCTTCATCGGCCGGATCGTCGCCGGGAACGCCGAAGACGGCGCTCCGCTGCTGTTCTTCGGCGGCTCCTACCGAAGCATCGCCCCGCAGACCGGAGACTGAAACCGGGGGCCGCTCCCCGGTACCCGCGTCGGGTATGATCGAGCTCGTCATGCCTGCCATTCCCCACGCACTGCACGCCGCCGGCGAGGCGATCGACGGCTTCACCGTCCGCTCCGTCGACCCCGTACCGGAGGTGCGCGGACGCGCCTACCGAGTCGACCACCGGGCCAGCGGCGCCCGCATCCTGCACGTCCACTGCGACGACCCGGAGAACCTGTTCTCGATCAACGTCCCCACGCCGCCGCCGGACGACACCGGACTGCCGCACATCCTCGAGCACGTGGTGCTGGCCGGCTCCCGCCGCTTCCCGGTGCGCGAGCCGTTCTTCGAGATGCTGAAGATGAGCATGGCCACCTTCATCAACGCCATGACGGCGCCGGACTGCACCTTCTACCCGGTGGCCAGCAACACCCGCCAGGACCTGTTCAACTTGGCCGAGGTGTACTTCGACGCGGTGTTCCATCCGCTGCTCACCGAGGACTCCTTCAAGCGGGAAGGCCACCACCTGGCCCCCGCCGACCCGGACGACCCGACGGGCGCGCTGTCGGTGACCGGCATCGTCTACAACGAGATGAAGGGCGCGTACTCCAGCCCGCTGGCGCGGCTGTACCGCGGCGCCATGCGCAAGCTGCTGCCGGACACCATCTACGGCCGCTCCTCCGGCGGGGAGCCGGAAGCGATCCCGGACCTCACCTACGATGCCTTTCGCCGCTACCACGCCGACCACTACCAGCCGGGCAACGCCTATTTCTTCCTGTACGGCGACATCCCGACGCGGGACTACCTGGACTTCCTCAGCCCGCGGCTCACCGGCCTGACCAGCGCCACGCCGGCGATCGACCTGGGCCTGCAGCCGCGCTGGCCCGAGCCGCGCCACTTCGACGACACCTATCCGATCGGTCCGGGCGAGGCCACGGACGGCAAGACCTACCTGTTTCTGGGCTGGCTGACCGCCGACGCCACCGACGTCGATGCCGGGATCGAGTGGTACCTGCTCGACACGATCCTGCTCGGCCACGAGGCGGCACCGCTGCGCAAGGCGATCATCGACAGCGGCATCGGCGCCGACCTGGTCTCCTCGGGCGCGTTTCCGCTGGGGCGGGAGATCGCCTTCGCCGTGGGTATCAAGGACAGCGAGGCCGACCGCACGGAGCGGTTCACGGACCTGGTCGTATCCACCCTGGGCGACATCGCCGAGAACGGGGTGACCGCCGAGCAGGTCGACACCGCCCTGCAGCAGGCCACCTACCACTACCAGGAGATCCAGCCCATGTACCCGCTGCACATGCTGGACCGGGTCCTGGACGCGTGGGTCTACGGCATGGACCCCCTGACGTTCCTGCGGCTGGGCGAGCACCTGGAGGCGTTCCGGCAGCGCTACCGTGACGATCCGAGGCTCTTCGAGCGGATGATCCGCGAACGGCTGCTTGCCAATCCGCACCGCCTGAGCATCCGCCTGCGTCCGGATCCGGAGATGCAGGAACGGACCGACGCGGCCTTCACGGAACGGATGCGGACGCTGCGCGGGGGCCTCTCCGATGAGGATACCCAGCGGATCGCCGAGCAGGCTGCGGCGCTGCAGCGCAGCAACAGCCAGCCCAACAGCCCGGAGGCGCTCGCGCGGCTGCCGCAGCTTGACGTGGGCGACCTGCCGGGAGAGATCACGCACATCGACACCGCCGTGCACGATGTCGGCGGGGTGGACCTCCTGCGCAACGACGTGTACGCCAACGGCGTCAACTACCTGGCGCTGTCGTTCGACCTGGTCGGACTGCCGGCGGAGCTCTGGCCCTTCGTGCCGCGCTACACGTCCGCGCTTCGCAAGCTCGGCGCCGCGGGACAGGACTACGCGGCGATCGCTCGGCGATCGGCGGCCACCACCGGCGGCATCGCCGCCTCGACCGGCATCGGCTGCCATGCGGAGGCGCACGAGCGGCCGGTCTGGCGGCTGACCGTTCGCCTCAAGGCGCTGGACGAACAGATGGAGGCGGCGCTGGAGTTGCTGCGCGACCTGCTGTTCGAGGTCGATCCCGGTGACCGGGAGCGACTGCGCGAAGTCATGGTGCAGACGCGCTCACGCTTCCGCACCCAACTGGTGCATCAGGGCCTGGGCACCGCCCAGACCTACGCGGCGCGCGGCATGAGCGAGGACGGCTACCTGCACGACCTGATGGGCGGCCTCCCGCAGCTCGACCAGTGCGAAGAGGTCGCGGGAGCGTTCGACGATCACGCCGACGCGCTGATCGGGCGGATCGAGTCGATCCGCGACTTCCTGCTGAACCGCGAGCGGCTGGCGGTGAGCTTCACCGGCGGCGACGCCGCCTTCGAACTCGCCTCCACGGCCCTGGCCTCCTGGATCGAGTCGATGCCGGCCGCCCCCGTCGTCGCGACCCCCACCGGCTTCGCCCCGCTGCCGCCTGCGCGCGCCGGGCTGGCCGGCCCGATCCAGGTCGCCCACTGCGCCAAGGTGATCCCGGCGCCGCACGCTTGCGACCCGGCCGAGGCGCCGCTGCGGGTGGGCGCCCACCTGATCCGCATGGACTACCTGCTGCCCGAGGTCCGCTTCAAGGGCAACGCCTACGGCGCCAGCTTCTCCTACGACTCGCGATCCGCGCGGGCCGCCTTCGGCTCGTTCCGCGACCCGCACGTGGCGCGCACGCTGGGCGTGTTCGACGCCACGGACCGCTACGTCGCCGACTCCGAGTGGAGCCAGCTCGACATCGACCGCGCCATCATCGCCACCGCCAAGGGCGACTTCCGCCCGGTCCGCCCCGGGCAGGCGACCGGCGCCGCGCTGCAACGCCACCTGAGCGGCGCCACCGATGAGCTGCGGCAACGACGCTACGAGTCGCTGCGCCGCGTCACCCCGCAGGCGGTGAAGGAAGCGCTCTCCGACCTGCTGGCACCCGCGGAGCGCGCGTCGGTCTGCGTGGTATCGAGCCGCCAGAAGCTGGAGGAGGCCAACCAGGAGCTGGAGCAGCCGCTGGAAGTGCGCGACATCCTGCAGCCCGGCGCCGTCGGCCGCCTCTGAGCTCCGGCCTCGAAGGCCCGGACGTCAGCCTTTGACCGCACCTGCGGTGATCCCGATGCTCTCCTCGATTCTCCGGCGGGCGATGAGGAACAGCGTGAGCGGCACGATCATGCCGAGCACGATCAGCGCGAAGATCGCGCCGAAGTCGCTCTCGTGGTCCTTCGTGAAGTTGTAGATCAGCAGGGTGAGCGGCTTCACCTCCTGCTTGCGGAGGAAGAGCAGGGGGATCAGGAACTCGTTCCAGACCGCCGGAAGCTGCAACACCGCCAACGACAGCACGGGAGCCCGGATCAACGGCGCGGTCACGTGCAGGATCCGCGAGAAGTAGCCGCAGCCCTCCATCTTCGCCGCCTCCTCCAGCTCCAGCGGGACGGTTCTGAGGAAGCTCGAGAAGATGAGCACGCCGATCGGCACCATGAATTGCGCCGCGTAGAGCACGGACACCGCGGTGGTGTTGTTGACCAGCCTCGCCCTCGCCATCATCACGTACAGGGTCACGAAACCCGCGATCGCGGGGATGATCATCGAGCTCAGGAAGGCCGCGTAGAACACCCGGAAGACCCGCTCGGGACGCCGCGCGATCGGCACCGCCGCCAACAGGCACAGCGCGCAGCCGAGCACCAGCGCCAAGGCACAGATATGGAAGGAGTTGATGACCGCGCGCAGCACCCGCGGGTCGACAAGCACGCGCAGAAAGTTGCCGAGGTACAACGCCTCGGGCAGGAACCGCGACAACAGGATCTCGCTGTTCTGCTTGAACGCGCTCAGAAACCCGTGGAGCACGGGGATGCCGATGATCGCCAGGGCTGCGCATGCCAGCAGGTACCTGAGAATCGCCACGCCGGCCGGGTCGGCTGTCCGCGCAAACGCCGCAGGTCTCGAGGAGCTAATAGTCTACCTCCAGGCGCCGCGTCGCCCTGACCTGCAGAAACGCCAGCACGCCGACCATGCACGTGAAAAGAATGGCCGATGCCGCGGCAAAGCCCACCCGATCGAAGCGGAACGCCTCCTCGTAGATCGCAAGCGCGACGGTCCTGGTCGAGCCCCGAGGTCCGCCGCGGGTCATGATGAAGATCAGGTCGAAGGTGCTGAGCGTCCGGATCCCCAGGAACAGGTCTATGGTGACCGAGTACATGATCAGCGGCAGCGTGATGTGCCTGAATCCCCGGAACCCGGACGCGCCATCGATCTGCGCGGCCTCCACCACCTCCCGCGGGATGGACATGAGACCGGCAAGAAAGATGATCAGGCCGTACCCGAACCCTACCCACGTGTTCACGAGCACCACGGTGGCCATGGACGTTCCCACCTCGCCGAGCCAGTCGCGCACGAGCGCCTCCAGCCCGGCCGACTGCAGAAACGTGTTCAACAGTCCGTTGAAGCGCAGGATGTTGTTCCAGATCACGGACTGGATCACCCAACTGAACAGCAGCGGTAGATAGAAAACGGTCTTGAAGACGCCGACGCCGCGTATACCGCGGTAGATCACCAGGGCCATGCCGAGCTGGGTCACCAGACCCAGGATCGTGACGCTGATGGTGAAGAGGAAGGAGTTGCCGATGGCCGAGATCATCGGCTCGTAGGTAAAGAACTTCGCGTAGTTTGCCAGACCGACGAAATCGAAGCTGCTGCTGTAGCCGTTCCAATCCGTAAAGCTCAGATAGATATTCATGAGCTGCGGAAAATAGACGAACACGAAAAAGACCACGAACGGAATCAGGATGGAGATCAGGGCCGCCCTGAACTCGCGTCGTTCCAGCGTTCCGCGGCGCCTGATCATCCGCTTCATGTCACGTTCGCCTCGGCGCTCTTGTCCGGACGAGGTGGTCCGGGGCAGACCGGATCCACCCCCGACCGTCATCGGGTATCGGCTTCCCTCTGTTATCGCTCCGGTACGGCGATCTCCCCCTTGTGCTCCGCGTAGAACTCGTCGAGATCTCTGAGCGCTTCGTCGACCGTCGCTCCGGCCAGGACGGCCTGGCTGAACTGACCGTAGTTGGTGTGCTCATCGCCGGGAACGAAGGGAAACACGGTCAGCAGCGTGACCGGCTGCAGCGAGGTGAGATACTCGTTCCACTCCGCGAAGACCGGCTGCGGCTCGATGCCCGCGACCGGCAGGATGAACCCTCCCGCCTTCCGAGAATTGAGGTAATCCGCGAGGTTCTCTTCCGAGGCCATCCAGTTCAGCAGCGTCTTCGCCGCCTCGAGATTGCCGGACCTGCCGTTCACCATCAGCATCTTGTCGGTGATGCCGCTGGCATAGTAGTTGCCGTCCACGCTCTCCTGAGGCATGTAGAAGGCGCCGAGCTCGAACATCGCTGCGTCGGCCTGTGCGGTCAACTCCATCCCCGGAACCCAGAACCCCTGCGGGAATATGGCGGCGTTCCCGGCGACGAAGTGGGCGTGCGACTCCGGCCACGTCATCGACAGGCTGTTCGGCGAGACCCAGCCGTTGTCCTGCCAGCGCTTGAGGGTCTCGAACCCGGCGCGCAGGGCGTCGGAAGGTTTGGCGATTCCGTCGTAATACGCCTCGTTCGGTTCGATCGGGTTCCCGCCGTTCATCTGTGCGAGCGTGCCGTACATGGCCGACTCGAAATAGCGCAAGGTGAAGTAACCCGTGACCCAATGGTCCTTCGCGCCGAACAGCACCGGCTCGATGCCTGCCTGGGCAATCGTCTCCAGCGCTGCTTCCAGTTCCTCGATCGACGCAGGCGCGAACGGCACCGGCAGGCCGAGCTCCCGGAAGATCACCTTGTTGTAGTACGTGTGGCCGTACCCCAGAGCCGCTTCATGGGGAACGGAGTAGATCTTCCCCTGGTAGGTGAGGGCGTCCCGAACGGCCGGCGCCCGGTCGAGCAGGGCCGTCGCCGGCTCATCCGTGATGTCGAGCAGCCATCCTTCCCGGAGCAGCATCTCGACGAAGTTCTGCTTGGCGGTGATCACATCAGGCAGATCACCGGCGGTCATCCGCAGCTTGAAGATCTCGCCGTACTTGGCACCGTCCACGGCCTCGACCTGGATCGTGATCCCCGGATGTTCCTCCATGAACCGGTTCAGCAGCCCCTCTTCCTCGTTCTGCGTAAGCCACGTCAGGTAGGTCAGGGTTACGTCCTGGTCCTGGCCTTCCTCCGTGCCCGCGGCGAACAGCAACGCGCCGGCGAAGACGCAAGACACCAACGACAGAAACAGTTTCTTCACACGAATTCTCCTGGAGGTCGTCACCACCAGGCCGAATCCCGGCCATCCTTTGGATGGGTTTGGCGACTTCCGCAGTGATTGTTGCATCCGGGCTGCGTTCGCGTCAACCGCCGATCGCCCACTCCGTGGCCTCCGGCGTGGTACGGTGGCGCCATGGTGAGTCGGAAAAGATCCACACTATTCATCGGCTCGCGGCGATAGCCGAGGATTATCTGCTGCAACTCCCCCTGCGAACTGCCGACATCGACCTGATGGACGAGATCTATCGCGGCAGGTACCCGGAGGAGTCGGGTCCGTTGCCGTTGGGCACACGCACGCGTGAGGATGCCGATCGATCGGTCTCGGTTGCGCAGCGAACGGTTCACGCCTTGCGTGAGTCGCTGGCAAGGAGCGATGAGGCAGGGCCTATCCGTCCTTGATCACGCGGCCCGAGCCCGTGGTACGTACGTCCACCCGCGCCGCAGAGCCGCGGTAGCGGACCTCTCCAGAGCCGGTGATGCTTCCGGTAAGGTCACCGCTGCCCAGCGTCAACCTCGCCGAGCCGGAGCCGGTGATGCCGATGTCTGCGGAGGCAAACGCGCATCCGTCCAAGTCGGCGCTGCCGGACCCGCTGATCTGCAGCGTCAGGTCGCCGGCCGGCTGCTCATCGACCGCGCCCTGAAGCGCGACGTCTCCGGACCCGGTGATCGACACGTCGGCGGATTCGCTCGCGCAACCCTCCAGCGTGATGTCGCCGGAGCCGGAGACACCCGCGACCAGGGCGCCGACGGAGCCCCCCGAGCCCTCCACGTCGCCGGAGCCCGTCACGCTGAGCCGCAGCGAGGGGCTATCGAAGTCCGCGAACGCCGCGTCCCCGCTGCCGGCCACTCCCACGGCTTCGAGCGAAGGCATGGTCACCTGCGCGCGCAGCGTTACGCGCCGCAACCTCACCTGCGGCCGCAGCCCGAAGTGGAGCGCATCGCCTCGCACCTCGACCTGCAGATCGTCGGCCACGTTGTCATCGACGGTCACCTGCACGTCGTAAGGACCGGGACGCACGGTGACCTGCCAGGAGCCGGCAACTTCGATCCCGTTGAAGCCGGAGAGGGCAAGCCGTTGCGTGATCAGGTTGCCCGAGCCTTCCTCGCTCACGCCGATAGCCCCCGCCATCGATACTCCGAACATCATTGCAACTCCCGTCGCGATCGCACTCAACCGCATCTTATAGCATCCCTTCCTGCTTATCCATCGCAATAGTCGCGTCCTCCATCGACGTGAATTCGCAATATAGACCCTAAGTCAAGCCGCGGTGACGCGCTTTACTTTGCTGAGGGGAATCGCCAGCGTCGTTGGTTCCGAGACGACGTCGCTCAACTCCGGCGTGAGTATTACCACGACATGTCGCGTTCTATGCCCATATACCTCGTTCACAGTGGCGCGGACCGTGTACCGGTTGCCCCATGGTATCTCGACTATTTCTCCGAATTCAGGCTCGGTTTCCTTCTTGGCTTCCTTCATGATTCCTCTCCTTCACCAGGGCCGACGAATGCCAAGCTCGCCGGCGAGTTCAGCGGCGACCACCATGTCGAGCTTGCCCACCAGCCTGCTGATGGTGCTTCTGAACGTGCGGTATGAACCCAAGGTCGGCCGGATGCCGTAGCCTTGGACCAACGAGTCAACCTCGCTCTCGTTGCCATGCACAATAGCATTGCGAAATCTGACCAACAGCTCAAGCCGATCTATGTCGTCGTTCGCTCGGGCGTACATACTCCGGAGAGCGGGGATAATCTGCACTCCCATGCGCCCGAAGTCATTCTTCAGTGCGTCTCGCCGAGGGTTCCTGCTGTCGAGATCGCGACGCCATAGCAGCAGGACCTCGATCGCCGACACTTGCCGCGGATTCGCCTGCGCCAGATACACGCTGATCGCCTCGTCATGGAGATCTCGGCAGTACACTTGAAACTGTCCGACGAGGGCTACGAACAGGCTCCGGTTCAACTGTTCAGTTTCCCAGCGACGGCCACGGCGTGTTCCGCGGGCATCGGCGTGGATCCGCTCCAACTGGTCGAGGCGCGCCACGCACTCCGTGTCCCACACCTCCTTGGCTCCGGACATGAGGCGCCGTCGTCAACCGGAGCCCCGCCACCGGGGCTCGGTGAGCAGGGATCGGAGCGCGGTCAGGACGCGGCGCGGATGGCGACGGTGCCGCGCCATGCCCAGCCAATAGGCGGCTTCCTCCCTGCCCATGTTCTCGATTCCTTCCGCCACCGCTCTCGTCGGGACCGTCATCGCCATCGCTCCCTCTATCGGGAGTGGCCCGTGTCGGCGGCGCCGGCGCGCGGCGCCAGCCAGGTGAGCCGGCCGCCACGGCCCAGGCGCTGCACGAGCACGGCCAGCTCCAGCAGGTGGTAGTCGCCCCACATGCACGCCTCGCCGTTGGGCACTGCGCTGCCGGCGGGCACGTGATCCCACCCGTTGGGGCGGTGGTAGACGGCGTGCAGCAGCAGACCCTGGTGGCCCGTGTCCTCGGACAGATAGGGAGCCGCGAACAGCGTGCGGGCCATGGTCAGGCCGGCCTGCGTGTAGCGCCGCGCCGCCTCGGCGTCGCTGCCGGCCAGCAGTGCGCCCAGACGCAGCAGCCCCTGCGCGCCGATCGCCGCTGCCGACGAGTCGACCGGCTCGGCCGGGTTGTCGGGCTCGCCCGGCCGGCCGCGCCAGTCGCCGAGCTGCGCCAGCCCCGGGGCGCCGGTGTCCCAGTACGGGATCCCGTCGCTGGCCGAGTGGTCGATCAGGAAGTCCGCGGTCGCCCGCGCCGCCTGCAGCAGTCGCGCGCGCGCCGCCCCCACCGACTCCATCGACGGGACGGCCAGCTCGGCCACCTCGCCGGGATCGCACCACGCCAGCATCTCCAGCAGCTCCGGGTAGCCCAGCACGGCCCAGGCCAGGCCGCGGGTCCAGGTGGAGAACGGCGAGTATCCCTGCTGAGTGCTCGGGCAGCGGTAGCTGCCGTCGTTGGTGTTGAAGATCGACTCGTGCGCGACGCGCCCGGCGATGTCGTAGGCGTCGCGTCCGTCGCCGTAGTACACGTTGTGGCGGGCCGTGGTCTCCGCGTGGCGGAGGGCTCGGCCGAGCAGCGAGATGCGGCGGTCGCGCTCGCCCATCAGGACGTGGCCCAGGTCGTGCGCGGCACACAGCACGCGCATCGAGCGGATGGTGTCGATGAACAGCGAGTGCGGCCCGTTGAAGGAGTAGACGTAGCCCAGCCCGTCGGGAAGCCCGGTCCAGCGCGCCGCCTGCACGGCGCCGGACACCTTGATCGCCACGCGGCACGCCTCGACGACCCCGTCGCTCGCCTGCCAGCGGCCCTCGCGGGCCAGCCGCAGCAGGTTGCCGTACGTGCTCATGGTGTTGAAACCGTGGTCGTGCACGCCGACGTGGCTCAGGTGCGGCGCCATGTGCTCCCAGGTCTGCCGCCGGCCCAGTTCGAGCAGCTCTTCGTCGCCTGCGCCGTCGAACGCCAGCAGGGCGCAGCCGTACTGGAAGCCCTCCGTCCACTCCGTCCAGCCGCGCTGCGTGTAGCGGCCGGCGACCGTGTAGACCGGAGCGCCGCTGCTCGGGTCCCTGGTCTCGTGGATGTTGCGTACCTTGCCGGCGGCGGCCTCGAACACCCCGTTCGCCGCGTCCGCCAAGTCGGCGGCGTTCACCGTCATGTCAATCTGCATGATTCCTGCTCTCCATACATGGCTGAGGTTCGGGCATCGCGTGCCCGCAACGGCATCGGCTCGCGCCTACAGCCGCTTCAGGCGGAAGCCACCGTCGACGTCGATGACCGTGCCCTGCGAGAAAGGGAACGACCCCGAGAGGAGCGATGCCACCGCGGAGCCGACGTCCTCGGCCGTGCCCCAGCGCCGTTGCGGGACCAGGCCCTCGGCGATCAGCGCGTCGTACTTGGCGGTCACCGCCGCGGTCATGTCGGTACGCATGATGCCGGGGCGCACTTCGTAGACGGAGATGCCCTCCTCGGCGAGGCGCGCCGCCCACAGCTCGCGCGACATCGACAGGCCCGCCTTGGAGATGCAGTACTCGCCGCGCGCGGTCGAGGCGTACTCGGCCGAGATCGACGTCACGAACACGACGCTGCGGGTTCGCGCCGGGCGCGCCTCCGTTTCCAGCCAGCGGCGCGCCACCGCCTGCGTCAGGAAGTGCGGGCCGGCCAGGTTCACCCGCAGCACCTCGTCGAAGGATTCCTCGGTGGCGTCGATCAGGTCGTCGCGCCGCCGCGGCGCGATGCCGGCGTTGTTGACCAGCGCGTCCAGCTCGCCGAACTCGGAGTGCACCTCGTCGACCAGCCGCTGCCGGTCGGCGGCGCTGGCCACGTCGGCGCGATGCGCGGTGAACCGTTGCCCCTGAGGGGAGCCGGCCTCCATGCGCTCCTCGGCCTTCCGGCAGCAGACCGCCAGCGTCTCGCGCGCCGCCGCCTCGTCGCTGCGGTAGCAGATCGCCACCGAGAAGCCGTCGGCAGCCAGCGCGATCGCCACGCCGCGGCCGAGGCCCCGGCTGCCGCCGGTGACCAGCACGGTGCCCGCCTGCTCGCTCATCACGATGACCCGCCCGCGGCGGGCTCGCCTTCCACCGGCAGTTCCCTCCGGTTCAGGCGCGGGTGATAGGGCGGCTCCATGACCAGCCGCTGCTCGGGGCTCATCAACGCCAGCATCTCCTCGGGCCAGGCGTGCGGGACGTACGCCATGTTGCCGGGCGAGTACCGGAACAGCGCCGTGCGGCGCGGGTGGTCGGCCGTCCACGGCAGCGTGCCGTGGGTGACCGCCTCGGTGAAGATCACGCAGTCCCCGGCCTTGCAGGGGATCTGCTTCACGAACTCGCCATACGCCGTGCCGTGGCGCATCGCCTCCGGACACGGGAAGTTGCCCTTGTGGCTGCCGGGCACCACGCACAAGCCGCCGTCGCCGGGGTTGATGTCGGTGAGCTGGTAGGCCACCACGGTCAGGCCGTTGTGCATCCTGCCTTCGCGCACGATGTAGTACTGGTGGCGGTCGAAGCCGGGCCCGGAGGAGCCGTGCAGCACGTGTCCCTCGGCGCCCTTGCTCATGGTGAGGATACCGAGGTTGTGGTCGAGCCTGAACCCCGTGCCCAGCAACTCATGCAGGTAGGGCACGACCTTGCGGTTGACCAGCATGTCCCGGAACGGGCGGCCGTACGGCTCCTCCCACGTCAACGCGCCGTCCAGGTCGCCGCGGCCGGTGCTGCCCCGCAGCGCCTCCGAGCCGCCGGAGAGCGAGAGCTCGCCGAGCCGCACGCGGATCTCTTCCGTATGCCGGTCGATGGCGGCGTTGGCCAGCGCGATGTCGTCCGCCGAGAGCGCGTCCCGGACGACGATGTATCCGTTGATGTCGAACAGGTATTTCTCGTCCTCAGTCATCGGCGCCCCCCGCCATTCTCGTCCTCAGTCATCGGCGCCCCCCGCCAAGGGTGCCGCAGGGGTCGCCGCGCCCGCAAGCAGCCGGCCGGCGCTCGCGTCGTTTGCGAAGTCCGGCCGATCCTGGCCAGAGTGACGGCGTGGCACCCACGTACCGTCGCGTCGCGTCGCTGAAGTCCGCCGAGCAGTTCGCCGAACACCTGGACCGGCTCGGCATCGCCGGGCAACTCCCCTTCGCCGAGGGCGATACCGCCGGGCCGCTGTCTCAATCCCTGACCCTGCCGGACGGCCGGACCGTCGGCAACCGGTTCTGCGTGCAGCCCATGGAGGGATGGGACGGCACCGCCGACGGGAGGCCCTCGGAACTGGTCGAGCGGCGCTGGCGCGCCTTCGGCCGCAGCGGCGCCAAGCTCGTGTGGGGGTGCGAGGCGGTGGCCGTCGAGCACGCCGGCCGCGCCAACCCCAACCAGCTCCGCATCGGCGAGGACACCATCGACGACCTGGCCGGCCTGCGCCGCACGCTGGTCGACGAGCACCGGCAGCGCTACGGGACGGTCGACGACCTGCTGATCGGCCTCCAGCTCACCCACTCCGGGCGCTTCTGCCGGCCCACGGACAAGGCGCGCTCCGAGCCCTGGATCCCGGCGCGGCATCCCGTCCTCGATCAGCGCTTCGGCATCGCCGGGGACCATCCCCTGGCCACCGACGAGGAGATCGAGGCGCTGGTGGAACGCTTCATCGCCTCGGGCGTGCTCGCGCAGCAGGCCGGCTTCGAGTTCGTCGACGTCAAGCACTGCCACGGCTACTTCGGCCACGAGTTGCTGGGGTGCCGCGACCGCGCCGGGCGGTTCGGCGGGGACTTCGAGCACCGCACCCGGTTCCTGCGCGAGGTGGTCGCCGGCCTGCGCCGCCGCGCGCCGGGGCTGATGATCGGCGTGCGGCTGAGCGCCTTCGACACCGTGCCCTTCCAGCCGTCGGGAGACGATGGCACCGGCGAGCCGACGCCGGTCGCACTGCCCTACCGCTCCGGTTTCGGCGTCTGCCAGGACGATCCGACCGCCCTCGACCTCACCGAGACCTTCGCCTTCCTGGAGCTGCTTGAGCGGCTCGACATCCCGCTGGTGAACATCACCGCCGGCAGCCCCTACTACACCCCCCACCTGCAGCGCCCGGCGCTGTTCCCGCCGTCCGACGGCTACCTGCCGCCGGAGGACCCGCTGGTGGGCGTCGCGCGCCAGATCGACGTCGTGCGCGAGTTGAAACGACGCTTCCCGGCGCTGATCTTCGTGGGCTCCGCGTACAGCTACCTGCAGGAGTGGCTGCCCGCGGTCGCGGCGGAGGTGGTCCGCCGCGGAGATGCCGACTCGGTCGGACTCGGCCGCATGATGCTCTCCTACCCCGATCTGGCTCACGATGTCCTGAACGGGCTGCCACTCACCCGCAAGCGCATCTGCCGCACCTTCAGCGACTGCACCACGGCCCCGCGCAAGGGACTGATCTCCGGCTGCTTTCCGCTGGACCCCTTCTACAAGGACCATCCCGAGGCGCAGCGCCTCCAGGAGCTCAAGGCCGCCAGCGCGGCTTCTTGACCTCAGATAGATCAAGATAGGATATGCGCACGTCGTGAGTGCAAGAACGATTGCGGTCGTTCATGTAGTCGAGGATGCGCTGAGCTGACTGCTTGTCAAGCTTCCGGAGTTGAGATCTGGCCGTCCTCGTGTAGACTATCGTCCAGGCCAAGCGATCTGCTCACCTCTTCAACGGAGTACACTTCTTCGGTACCTTCGCGGATTCGTTCCAGTACGTCGGCGGCGAGGTAGTAGTCCTCCATGTCCTCAACGGCGCGCTCAATAAGCTCACGGACATAGAAGTCCTTGGCACGCCCGGTCTGTGAAGCCAGGAAATCAAGCCGGTGCTCAATCTCGGGCGAGAGCTGTATCGAGGTCGCCATGTCGCAGTCTCCGAGTGTCGCGCTCCTGTTCAACCGGACTTGAACTTGGCCGCTTCCTCCGAGCCGCCGGTGGCGTCGCCCTCGCTGTAGGAGTGGGCGCCCGTGCCGGCGAGCCCGCCGCCCTGCACGATCAGGTACTCGTCCCGGATCGGTGTGCCGTCGAACCAGCACTCCAGGATCTCGCGCACCCCGGCCGCATAGCGGGCCTGGGCCGACAGCGAGGTGCCTGACGTGTGCGGCGTCAGCGCGTGGTTGGGCATCGACCGCCACGGGTGGTCGTTCGGCGCTGGCTGCGGGAACCAGACGTCGCCGGCATAGCCGGCAAGCTGGCCGCTCTCCAGCGCGCGCACGATGGCGTCGCGGTCGCAGATCTTGCCGCGCGCGGTGTTCACCAGGTACGAGCCGCGCCGCATCCTGGCGAGCAGGGCGTCGTCGAACATGTGCTCGGTCTCCGGATGGAGCGGGCAGTGGATGCTCACCACGTCGCAGGCGGCGACCAGGGACTCGACGCTGTCGTGGTAGGTCGCGCCAAGCTCCTGCTCGACGTCGTCCGGCAGCCGGTGCCGGTCGGTGTAGTGGAGGTTGACGTCGAACGGCTTCATCCGCCGGAGCACCGCCAGGCCGATGCGGCCGGCCGCCACGACGCCCACGTCCATCCCCTCGATGTCGTAGGAGCGGGAGATGGCGTCGGCGATGTTCCAGCCGCCCCTGACGACCCATCCGTACTGCGGGATGTAGTCGCGCACCAGCGCCAGCATCTGCATGACCGCGTGCTCGGCGACGCTGATGCTGTTGCACCACGTCACCTCGCAGACGGTGATGTTCCGGTCGATCGCCGACTGCAGGTCGACGTGGTCGGAGCCGATGCCGGCCGTGATGGCCAGCTTGAGGTTGGGGGCCTTGGCGATCCGCTCGGCGGTCAGGTAGCCGGGCCAGAAGGGCTGAGAGATCACCACGCCGGCGTCGGTCAGCTCCTTCTCGAACTTCGAGTCGGGTCCGTCCTTGTCCGAGGTCACCACGAACTGGTGGCCGCGGTCGGCCAGGAACGGCCCCAGGCCGAGTCCGCCGGACACGGAGCCGAGCAGATGGCCGGGCGTGAAGTCGATGCCGGCGGGCGTGGGCAGCGTCTGGCCGTCCGGATACTGCGGAAGCGTGGGAATGCTGTTGCGGGCGTAGTCCGGCGGGAATCCCCCCACCGGGTCGTCGTACAGGACGCAGAGCACTTTCTGAGCGGACATGGCGAATCCTCTGAAGCGGAAATCTGGGCTCCGATCACCATAGGCCGAATCGCCCTGCCCCGCAACGCGATGCGGCCCCGTGGCCCCGTGCGGTCACGCCGGACCGACGACTCTCCAACCGCCCGCCTCGGCGGCACGGGACATCCGCTCGTCATAGCAGACGACGCACGTCAGGGTGGCCCCAAACAGCGATGCCGTCGCAAGGTGGACGGCGTCGAGCGTTCTCAGGCTTGCAGGTTCCATCGCCGCGGCCATGGTGAGCACCCGGTCGTTGATACGGACCAGATCGATGCGCGACAGGACGTCCCGCGCCCGTCGCGCCGCAGTCTCCCCGAGCGGCATGACGGCTCTGGCGACCTCCGCGCGAGCCAGAGCGCTCGAAACCGGCCGGCGCCGGCGGAGGTACCGCCGCAGCGCCGCCGATTCCGGCTCGCGGACCACCAGCTTGACGATGGCCGACGAGTCGAGATAGGTGACGCGGCTAGCGCTCGTCTTCACGGAGCGATGCGAGCCGGGCCGAGGGCGACTCGGCGCCGGGTTCGGCCGTGAGGGGTGGAGGAGCATCGTCCATCGAGCCCTGCGCCTCCATCACCTCCCCCGCGGAACGGAGCCGCTCCAGCGGTGACCCGTCGGGAATCCGGCTCAGGATCGCGACCGGCCGGCCGCGGTTGGTCACCTCGAACGTCTCGCCCGCCTCGACGCGACGGAGGTAGTCGCTCGCCCGCTGACGAAGCTCGCGGACGCCTATGGAATCCATAGTGCTACATGTAGCACATGATCCCGCGCATCCGCAAGACGCGACGCCGGCACACGTACGTCGCATCGCGGTGCATACTCGGGGCCATGACTTCGGCGCTCGATCTGGACGGGGACGCGCTCGCGGAGCGCCTGACCTCCCTGGGGCAGCCGGCCTACCGCGCCCGGCAGATCCGCACGCATCTGCTGCGCCGGGGCGTGCTGGACTACGGCGAGATGACCGATCTGCCGGCCGCCCTGCGCGATCGGCTGGGCGAGGAGCTCCCCGCCACCCCGCTGACCCTGCAGAAACAGCGGCCAACGCCCGACGGACAGACCGTAAAGCTGCTGCTGCGCGCGCTGGACCGCGAATTGATCGAGGCGGTGTCGATCCGCGACGGCGACCGCCACACGGTCTGCATCTCCAGCCAGGTGGGGTGCGGCATGGCGTGCGCGTTCTGCGCGTCCGGACTGGACGGGGTGGCCCGCAACCTCAGCGCCGCCGAGATGGTGGCGCAGGTGCTGTACGCCGCCGAGCACGGTCCCGTGACCAACGTGGTCTTCATGGGCATGGGCGAGCCGCTGGCGAACTTTCCCCGCCTCATGGATGCGATCGGCGCCCTGACCGACCCTGACGGGATCGCGCTGGGCGCGCGCCGGCTCACCGTCAGCACCGTCGGCCTGGTGCCGCGCATTCACGACCTGGCGGCGACCGGGTTGCCCGTGGGGCTGGCGGTCAGCCTGCACGCGAGCGACGACGCGACGCGGCGGAGCCTGGTGCCGGTCGCCGAGCGCTACGGGATCGCCGAGCTGCTGGACGCCGCCGACCACTACTTCGCCGCCACCGGACGGCGGGTCACCTACGAGTACACGCTGATTGCCGGACGGAATGCCGAGCCGGACCATGCCGAGGCCCTGGGCCGGCTGCTGGCCGGGAGCGGGTCGCAGGTCAACCTCATCCCCTGCAACCCGGTCCCCGGACTTCCCTTCGCCGAACCGGACGCCGCCGCGGTGCGCCGCTTCGCCGCCATCGTCGCCGGCCACGGCGTGACCGTCACCACCCGCAAGGAAATGGGCCGCCGGGTGGACGCCGCCTGCGGCCAGCTTCGCCGCACGGTCCGGAAACCGGCGTCGTGATCGAGGACCGCAGCCCGGACGTCCTGATCGTGGGCGGCGGCGTGGTCGGCATGAGCTGCGCCTGGTACCTGACGCGGGCCGGCGCCCGCGTGACGGTGGTCGATGCGGCGACCATCGGCGACCGGCTGGCCTGCTCCTACGGCAACCAGGGACTGGTCTGCCCCAGTCACGCCGTGCCGATCGCCGCGCCCGGTGTGGTCGCCCAGGGGCTGCGCTGGCTGTTCGACCCGACCAGTCCGCTGTACATCCGCAGCCCCTGGCGCCCCGAGATGATCCGCTGGCTGTGGCGCTTCGCTCGGGCGTCCGCGCCGGCGCGGACCGAGGCGGGAACCGCCGCGATGGCGGAGCTCCTGCAGCACAGTGCCGGGCTGCACGCGGGCATCGCCGCCACCGCGGCACGCGCGAGCACGGACGGCACCCATCCCTACGGCTACGCCGCCGACGGCGTGCTGTACGCGTTCCTGACCGAGCCGGGGATGCAGCACCATCTCGAAGAGTCCCATCGGGCCGCACGGCACGGCATCCCGTTCGAGCAGCTCACCGGCGAACAGGTGCGGCAGATGGAGCCCGCCCTCTCGCCGCGGGTGGTCGGCGGCGTGCTGTACCCCGGCGACGCCCATGTCGACTCCCGCTCCTTCGTGCGCTGGCTGCACGCGCAGGCGCTCGAATCCGGCACCCAGGTCGTGGAGCAGACCGACGTGCTCCGCGTGCAGGCCGGAAGACGCGGCGGGCGCACGTCGGTGCTCACCTCCCGCGGAGAGATCGCCGCCGGCCAGGTCGTGATCGCCGCCGGCTCCTGGAGCCCGCGGGTCGCCGCCGGTCTCGGACTGCGCCTGCCGGTGCAGGCCGCCAAGGGCTACTCCGTCACCTTCTCCAACCCACCGTGGCGGCCGGGCCGGCCGGTCAACCTGGGCGATGCGCGGGCGGTGGCGACGCCCCTGCCGCACGGGGTCAGGATCGGCGGCACGCTGGAGCTGGCCGGCCTGGACCGCTCGATCAACCTGCGGCGCGTGCAGGCCATCCTGGACGGCGCCAGCCGGGTGGTGCCAGGCGCCCGTTTCGACGCTGGCGCCGCCGATGCCGAGGTGTGGCACGGCCTGCGCCCGCTCAGCCCCGACACGCTGCCGATCATCGGCCGGCCGCGCGCGCAACCCCACGTCGTGCTGGCCACCGCGCACGGCACGCTGGGCGTGTCCCTGGGTCCCGCCACAGGCGAGGCGGTGGCCGCCCTGATCGGCGGCAGCCGGCCGGCGGTCGACCTGCATCCGTACCGCCCCGACCGTTTCACCTGAACTCGTCCGGTTCACTGGCCGAAGCGCAGAATCAACCGGCTCCCGATCGGAATCAGATCAGACGGGAGTTGCGCTCACCTCCTGCTCCAGACCCAGTTTGCGCAGCAGCACGAGCGCTTGTTCCATGCGCTCCCTCGTCGCCTTGAGCGGCTTACGCGCCTTGGTCTCCTCCACTGCGTCGTACCCGTAGCCACCGTCTTCGCGCAGAAAGGCGATGGCTGCCGCCAGCTCGAGGACGATATCGGACACCTCTTGCATCTTCTCCAGCAGCGACCGTACGGACGTGGCTGGAAGGTCCCCAAGACCATCCGCAGCTCCAGCGTCGTCCTTCGATTTGAAGATCGCATACCGTATTCCGTACGAGCCGAGCCGTTCCTCCATCTCGATCCGACCATCTGCCCGTGCGTCGACCAACCCGTCGACAAGCGCGAACGAATACGGCCCATAGTGGTGATAGGTGAACGGGAGGCCCAGGTTCGCTCCGCAGCGATGCAGAAGGTACGTCTCCTTCTGCAGCCGTGTCCGGCCGATCAGCCG
Organism: Spirochaetia bacterium; assembly: GCA_965215345.1. Lineage (GTDB taxonomy): Bacteria > Spirochaetota > Spirochaetia > SZUA-6 > Bin103 > CATQHW01. Next base: position 133,895 of record CBDCDL010000002.1, read on the forward strand.
GCCGCCGTGCTGCGCGATCAGGTTGACGACAATATCTGCGACGTTCACCCTCTCACCTCCTTGAGGATCTCGCCAAGTTCCGCGACTTTTTCCTTGTCCGGTGCGTAGACACGCTGAACACGTCCGAGCGTTTCGTCGCGGAGCGCCCTTACGATCGGAGACTCCTCAGCGATATCGTTCGGCTCGTTCATGTCCGAACGCACCTTCACCAACACCTTGCTGAGAGCCGACGCGTCGTCGTCGAAGTCATACCAGGTGTACGGCGTGATCGTCGACTGGTCGAACAGCAGGTCGTCCAGCCACTCGATGCGGCGCTCCTCCAGTTCGCGTCGAAAACGCAGGTACAGGTTGCCCTGTGGTTCATCCCAGGATCCGACTTCCAGGCACTTGTAGAGGTAACGGTCGCGAAGACGCCTCGCGAGGTCGGCGATTCGCGGTCTTCGACAATCGGCATACTCGGCAAGCGCGGCCCAGACCGCGGCGTCGTCAAGACGGAGGTACGCATCAAGCGACCGCGTCTCGGACGTGAAGTACCGCAGTACGGGTTCCCGGCGGGCCAGCTCGCTCTCCCGCAACGCGGAGGCGGCTGATTCCAGCAATGCCTCGAGCATTTTTTCGGCCGCCCGCGTCGTCTTGTGCATGTAAACCGTCCAGTAGAGCCGGAACCGTGCCTCCAGATAGTCCTCCGCGACCGCAATCCCCTTGGGCCCGATGTACAGGCACTGGACCGGAACGTAGTCCTGCTCGCCGATGGTGACCGCGCCGACTTCCAGGCAATCGAGCAGCCAATCGCTGTCGACATGTCCGAACTGGACACCGGTCATCATTCGGTCCCGTTGGATGTAGTCGATCCGGTCGGCGTCGAATTGGCTGGAAACGACGGCAGCGTAGACGTCCTTCGCCTCCTCCTCCTTCAGCAGCGCGCCGACCTGTTGCGGCAGTTGCCCATCCACCTCCCGCAGCACGCGGTTGACCTCGGTGTCCCCTCGCACGATCTCCGCGCTCCAATCCTCGTGACGTCTGGACAGTCCCATCGTTCGGGCGACGTTCTCGAACGCATGACTGAAGGGCCCGTGTCCGACATCGTGCAGGAGGGCGGCCAGGAGTGCAACGCGCGCCCGGTCGCGGTCGTGCTTCGCTCCCTGCTCACGAGCGATCACGTCCAGCAGCCGGCGTGCCACGTGATAGACGCCGATGCTGTGGGCGAAGCGCGTGTGGGTCGCCCCCGGGTAGGCCATGTCGGAGAAGCCGAGCTGGCGGATGCGGCGCAGCCGCTGGAACTCCTTCGTGTTGAGCAGGCGCCACGCGATCCGGTCCGTCTCGTTCCCGCGCGGGTCGCGGCCTCCGAACATGATGAGGCCGTGCACGGGGTCGCGCACCCGCTGCTTCCAGCCGTCGCTCATCGTCGTCGCGCCCGATCATACGCGACCGCGGCAGCGCTCGCGCGATGCACTCCCGACCTGTCGTACACTGGGGCCGCAGGCAGGGGGTACCCATGGCGCGGACGCTGCGCATCGGACAGATCGGCATCGCCCACACGCACGCCACCAAGGTGGTGCAGCCCGAGTCGCAGCCGGTGCTCCGCCGGCTCCACGCCGAGCTGGTCGGCGTCCACGAGCCGGACCCGCAGATGCTGGCCGCGCGCGGCGGGCGCGAGATCTGGCAGGGGGTGCGCTTCATCGACGATCCCGACGAGATCCTGGCCGACGACACGATTCGGCTCGTCTTCATCGAGACTTGGCCCTGGGAGTGCATCCCGTGGGCGCGGCGAGCCATCGAGGCGGGCAAGCACATCCACCTGGACAAGCCGCCGGGCACTTCGGTGGAGGAGCTGCGCGAGCTCCACGAGCTGGCCGACAGGTCCGGGCTCTGCATCCAGATGGGCTACCAGTGGCGCTACAACCCGGGCCTGGAGATGATCCAGGGCTGGGTGCGCGACGGCCTGCTCGGCCGCGTGAACTTCGCCCGCTTCCGGGCCGGCAGCGAGCCGGAGTATTACCACCGCAACCAGCTCCACCGCTACCAGGGCGGCATCATGATCGAGGAGAACTGCCACCTGTTCGACCAGGTCGCCTGGATGTTCGGCAAGGCGGACGCCATCCATCCTTTCCTGCGCTCCTCGGCCCGCGGGTTCGAGGAGATGCCCGCCGGCACCGACCTCGGCGTGATCGTCTTCGACTACGTCGGGCAGGGGGCCTTGGCCGTGATCGAGGGCACCTCCCTGGAGACGCAGGCCGGCCCGCACCGCCGCGTGGAGGTGCACGGCCTGGGCGGCAGCGCGATCCTGGAGCCGATCGAGCCGCCGCACATCCAGCTCTGCCTGCGCGAGCCGAGGCCGCCGTATGGAAAAGGCTGGCAGCACATCGACGTGGAAGCCCGCCCGCGCTACGTCGGCGACCTGGAGGAGTTCATCCAGGTCGCCCGGGGCGAGCGCGCCCCGCGCTTCTCGCCCGAGCACGACCTGATCGTGCAGGAGATGCTGATCGACGCCTGTGGAGGAATGCGATGAACACCGACGCGCCCGTGGACCTGCGCAGCGATACCCTCACCCACCCCACCGATCGGATGCGGCAGGCCATGCACGCCGCCGAGGTGGGCGACGACACCTTCGGCGACGATCCGACCGTCAAACGGCTGGAGGCGATGGCCGCCGAGCGGCTTGGCAAGGAAGCGGCCGTGTACGTGCCGAGCGGCAGCATGGGCAACAGCACCGCCCTGATCACCTGCCTGGAGATCGGCAGCCGTTCCGGCGCCGGCCGGCCGGCGCTGGCCGTGCACGAGACGCATGCGCACATGTTCTCGAACGACCGCGACCGCTTCGCGCGGGCCCTGTTCCCGGTCGAGTCGGCCGCGGTGGACACCGAGTGGGGCGTGCTCACCCCCGAGCACGTGCAGCACGCGATCGGCGCCCACCCTGGGGCCGAGCCGCTGCTGCTCTGTATCGAGAACACCCACAACTACACCGGCGGCGGCGCCGTGACCCCCGAGCAGGTGAGCGCCGTGGCCGGCGCCGCCCACGCGGCCGGCATGCGCGTGCACTGCGACGGCGCCCGCCTGTTCAACGCCGCGGTCGCTCAGGGGTTGCCCGCCGCCGAGTTGGTGGAGCAGGTCGATTCGGTGATGTTCTGCGTCTCCAAGGGGCTGTCCGCTCCGGTCGGCTCGCTCCTGTGCGGAGAGGCGGCCTTCATCGATGCGGCCCGCGACACCCGCAAGATCCACGGCGGCTCGATGCGCCAGGCCGGCGTGATCGCCGCCGCCGGCATCGTCTCGCTGGAGGAGATGGTCGACCGGCTGGCCGAGGACCACGCGAACGCCGCGCGGCTGCGTGCCGGGCTCCGAACCATCGACGGCATCGAGGTGATCGAACCGCCGATCCCGACCAACTTCGCGGTGGTGGACGTGCGCGGGCTGGGCTGGACCGCCGACGAGATGCTCGACCGCTACGGCGACGAGGGGGTGCTGGGCGGTTCGCGTCCGCCGACCCGCGTCCGCCTGGTGGTCAACCGGCACATCGGCCCCGCGCAGGTCGATCGGGTGATCGACGCTACCCGACGCATCGTCGCCGGCGGCTCGGAAGCCGGCGCCGCGACGGTGGCGGGCACGGCGCGGTGAGCGGAGCCGCCCGCCGCGCGCCGTCCCCGGCGGGCACCGCTGCCGGTGCGCTGGCGGCGATGCGCTGGCGGTCGATCGGCCCGTACCGCGGCGGCCGCGTGGTGGCCGTCGCCGGCGATCCCGTCGAGCCGCTGGTGTTCTACTTCGGCGCCTGCGCCGGCGGCGTCTGGAAGACCACCGACGCCGGACGGTTCTGGCGCAACGTCTCCGACGGCTCCTTCCGCACCGGCTCCGTGGGCGCCATCGCCGTCGCGCCGTCCGCGCACCGTACGGTCTACGCCGGCATGGGCGAGACGCAGGTCCGGGTCGACGTCACGCACGGCGACGGCGTCTACCGCAGCGACGACGGCGGCGATTCGTGGCGCCACCTGGGCCTTGCGGCCACGCGCCACATCAGCCGCATCCGGGTGCATCCGCAGGACCCCGACACCGCATACGTGGCAGCGCTGGGCCGCGCCTTCGGCCGCAACCCCGAGCGCGGCGTCTACCGTTCCACCGACGGCGGCGCCACCTGGGAGCGGGTGCTCTACCGCAGCGAATCGGCCGGCGCCGGCGACCTCTGTCTCGACCCGAACCGGCCGAACGTGCTGTTCGCGGCGCTCTGGCAGACGGTCCGCAAGCCGTGGACCATCAGGAGCGGCGGGCCGGACTCCGGCATCTTCCGCTCCAGCGACGGCGGGGCCACCTGGCAGGAGTTGACCGGCCGGCCGGGGCTGCCGCGCAGCATCCTGGGCCGCGTCGGCATCGCCGCCTCACCGGCCCGTGCGGGCCGCGTGTGGGCGCTGATCGAAGCGGAGGCCGGCGGCCTGTACCGCAGCGACGACGACGGCGAGTCGTGGCAGATGGTCACGGACGATACGGAGCTGCGGGAGAAGCCGTTCTACTTCACCCACGTGTACGCCCACCCCACCGATCCCGAGCAGGTCTGGTCGCTCTGCAAGAAGGTGTACCGCTCCACCGACGGCGGCCGCACCTTCGAGGTGATCTCCTCGCCCCACCACGACGACCACGACCTGTGGATCGACCCCGCCAACCCGATGCGCATGATCGAGGGCAACGACGGCGGCGCCACCGTCAGCCTGGACGGCGGCGAGACCTGGAGCAGCATCTACAACCAGCCGACGGCGCAGTACTACCGGATGGAGGTGGACGACCGCTTCCCTTATCGGGTGTACGCCACGCAGCAGGACTCCAGCGCCGTCAGCGTCCCGTCCGACAGCACCTACGGCGCGATCCGCTGGGCTGACTGCTACACCACCGGCAGTGCCGAGAGCGGCCACATCGCCGTCAAGCGCGACGACCCCGACATCGTCTACGCCGGGGCGACCGGGAGCAGCCCCGGCGGGCCGGGCAGCCTCATGCGCTACGACCACCGCAGCGGCCAGGTGCGCCTGATCTCACCGGTGCCCGGGATGGACGGATCGAGTCCGCCGGCCGAGTGGCCGGCCCGCTTCAACTGGACCTTCCCCGTGCTCTCCTCCCGCCACGACCCGCGCGTGCTGCTGACCGCCGGCAACGTGGTGTTCCGCTCCACGGACGAAGGCGGAAGCTGGGAGCCGATCAGCCCCGACCTCACCCGCGACGACCCGGACCGGACGGTGGCCTCCGGCGGTCCCATCACCGGCGAGGGTCCCTCCGACGTGTACTGCACGATCATCGCGCTGGCCGAGTCGCTGGAGCGGCCGCCGGAGATCTGGGCCGGCTCGGACGACGGCCGCGTGCACCGCACGCGCGACGGCGGCGAAAGCTGGCAGGAGGTGACGCCCGGCGATCTGCCGGAGTGGTCGTCCGTCCTCTGCCTGGAGCCCTCCCCGTACGACCCGGAACGCTGGTACCTGGCCGCCACGCGCTACCGGCTGGACGACACGCGGCCCCTGCTGTACCGCACGGACGACGGCGGTGCGTCCTGGCAGTCGATCACGGGCGACCTGCCGGCCGACGACTTCACCCGCGTGATCCGCTGCGACCCGGAGCGCCCGGGGCTCCTGTACTGCGGCACCGAGACCGGCGCGTACGCCTCGCTCGACGACGGCGGTTCGTGGACCCGGATGAACGACGCGACCGAGCGCTGGAGCCGGCTGCCGGCGGTCCCCGTGTACGACCTGCGCGTCCACCAGGGCGACCTGGTGGCGGCCACGCACGGCCGCTCCTTCTGGATCCTCGACGACCTGACCCCCCTGCGGCGCGCGACCGCCTGGTCCGCGCCGTCACTCGTCCCGCCGCGCCTGGCGGTGCGCACGCTGCCGCAGGTCGGCTGGGATCCCTGGTCCGGCCCGCAGAAGACCTACCAGATCGGCTCGCTCGGCGTGGAGGCCACCTTCGTCGAGCACGAGCGCGCCGACGGCCGCCGCGAGTTCCTCGACGCGGGCAGCCCGCGCCCGCGCGGAGCGCTGATCTACTACTGGCTGCCGGAAGGCTGCCGGTCGGCTGCGATCCGCATCGTCGACCCCGGCGGGCGTCTGGTCCGCCGGTTCGCGAGCGACGCGGACCGGACCGCCGGCGCCCTCCCCTCGGCAGCCGGCCTCAACCGCCTGATCTGGGACCTCACCTACAGCCCGTACGCGCCCTCACCGGGCGCAGGCGATCCGGTCGACACCGGTGTGGCCCCACTGGCCGCTCCAGGCGAGTACCGAATCGAACTGATCGCCGACGGCACGAGCAGCGCCACGAGCGTGCATGTGACGTCCGACCCGCGGGTCGGGGCCGATCCTCGGGACCTCCAGGAACAAACGGAGCTCCTGATCCGGCTCCGCTCTGTGATCGCGGACGTGATGGGCGCCCTTGCGACCATCGAACGCCGCCGCGAACAGGAGACACCGCCTGCCGAAGCTCTGGACGAAATCGAGCGCATCCTGCACCGGGTGGTGCCGCCCGGCGACTTGGCGCGCAACCACGTGGGCGGCGTGCTCGAAGGCATCGCCAGCCTGGCGCCGGTCATCGCCAGCGCCGACGCCGCTCCCACCCGGCAGGCGCGCGAAGCCTTCGAACGCTGGCACGCACAAGGAAAGGCAGCCCTTGCCAACCTCGAAGAAGTGCTATCGGACTGATCGAAACAGCGGCGCTACCGCTGGCCTCCTTCGAGGGGGCCGCTCGCTCCACCAGCGAGCTTGGACAGCCACGCCTGTTGTCGTTCCCGGAATATACGCATACTCTACGCGCGGTGCGTGAACCGGCTGGCGGCCGACGATGAAGAAGAAAAGGTTGACGATTACCGTGGACGACGAGCTGCTTCCTCGAGCCAAGCAGTACGCGCGTTCTCGCGGTGTGTCACTGTCGTCCCTCATCGAAGCGTCGCTCAGAGAGCTCACGGCGGAGGGCACTCCCTCGTTCGCGTCGCGGTGGAGGGGCCGTTTCGAAGCAGCGCCGCAAGGCGACGGCCGTTACGAGGTGCTCGCCCGCAAGTACCTCTGATGCTGATCGACACGGACGTGCTGATCGACGTCGCCCTCGACCGGCGCCCTCATTCGGGACCTTCTTCCGAGTTCCTCGATCGGGTGGAGCATGGTTCCCGCCGGGCGTTCGTCGCGTGGCACACGCTGTCGAACTTCTACTACCTCGTGACTTCCGCGCGCGGAGATGCCGACACTCGCGACTTCATCTCCGAATTGGTCCGGTTCGTGGCGGTTGCGCCCGCGGATGCCCGCGCTCTCCGCTACGCGGTCTCGCTGCCGATGGCGGACTTCGAAGACGCGATGCAGGTTGCCGCCGCACGGGCGTGCGGGGCGCGGCACATCGTGACGAGAAACGTCGACGATTTCGCCCGCTCGCCGATCCCGGCCATGACCCCACGGGAAGCACTCACGCGGTTGTTCTGAGGCTGGTCGTGTCCGGCGCGGTTCCGTACCACAGCCGTTCGGGATCGCAGCGGCGCCGGCAGGGCGGGAAGAGCCAGCGGAGACGCCGATGATCGCGATGCTCCAGCGGACGAGCGCCGGCTCGGAGGCGTTTGCGCGGAACTCCCGCATCCAGCAAGATACGCACCCGCGCCGCGGGTCCGTCGAGCCGCACCATGTCCAAAGCCCCCTGCTACGTCACCACACCCATCTACTACGTGAACGACCAGCCGCACGTCGGTCACGCCTACACGACCGTGACCACCGACTTCCTGGCGCGCTGGCACCGCTCGGACGGTCACGACACCTACTTCCTGACCGGCACCGACGAGCACGGCGAGAAGGTCAACAACGCCGCCGCCGAGGCCGGCCGGGACACGCAGGCGTTCGTCGACCGGGTCAGCGGACGCTTCCGCGACGCCTGGAAGGCGCTCGACATTTCCCACGACGACTTCATCCGCACCACCGAGGAGCGCCACAAGCGCGTGGTGCGCGCGATCCTGCAGCGCATCCACGACGCCGGCGACGCCTACTTCGGCGAGTACGAGGGGCTGTACTCGGTCGGTCAGGAACGCTACGTGGGCGAGGACGAGCTGGTCGACGGCAAGCTGCCGGAGGACCGCGATCCGCCGATCCTGCGCCGCGAGGGCAACTGGTTCTTCCGCATGGAGAAGTACCGGGCGTGGCTGCGCGAGCACCTGGAGTCCAACCCCGGCTGGATCCATCCGGCCGGATACCGCTCGGAGATGCTCGGCCTGCTGCGCGAGCCGGTCGGCGACCTGTCGATCTCCCGCCCGCGCGAACGGCTGCCGTGGGGGATCGGGCTGCCGTGGGACGATTCCCACGTCGCCTACGTCTGGTGCGACGCGCTGATCAACTACGTCTCGGCGCTCGGCTACCCGGACGATCCCCGCTACCACACGTTCTGGCCGCGGACCTGGCACCTGATCGGCAAGGACATCCTGCGCCAGCACGCCATGTTCTGGCCGACCATGCTCAAGTCGGCCGGCCTGCCGCTGCCGGAACGCATCCTGGTCGGCGGCTACCTTTCCGGGTCCGACGGCCGCAAGATGAGCAAGTCCCTCGGCAACGTGCTCGACCCGTTCGAGCTGGCCGACCGCTACGGGACCGACGCCGTCCGCTACTACCTGCTGCGCATCCTCCCGTACGGCAACGACGGCAACGCCGGCGAGGACGGGCTCGTGGAGCGCTACAACGCCGACCTGGCCAACGATCTGGGCAACCTGATGTCGCGCACTCTCACCCTGGTCAACCGCCACCTGGGCGGCACCATCGGCGCCCCACGGCCGGGGCCGTCCGAGCGCGAGGTGCAGGAGCACGCCGACGGCCTGGCCGACACGGTGCGCGAGCTGATCGCCGGCATGCGCCTGAACGGCGCGCTGGAGGAGATCCTGCAGTTCGTGCGAAGGCTCAACCGCTACGTCAACGACCAGCAGCCGTGGGCGCTTGCCAAGGATCCGGAAGCCCGTGAGCGGCTGAATACCGTGCTCCACACCGCGGTCGAGGGGCTGCGCCTCACCGCGGTGCTGATGGCGCCCGCCATGCCGGCCAAGACGGCGACGCTGCTGGCCGCGCTGGGCGCACAGGAACAGACCGTCCGCGACGGCGCGCGCTGGGGGCTCACGCCGCCCGGCACCACCGTCGACCCCGATCCGCCGGCGCTGTTTCCGCGCATCGACACCGGCAAGACCCGTCCGGCCGGGAAGCCGGCGGCAAAGGCTCGGAACACCGCCAGACCGGCGCGCCCCGAACCCACCGCCAAGGAGCCCGAGATGAGCGACGACACCCACACCACGGACAATCTGATCACGTTCGACGAGTTCGGCCGCGTCGACCTGCGCGTCGCGGAGGTCCTGACCGCCGAGCGCGTACCGAAGACCGACCGGTTGCTGCGGCTCGGCGTCCGTATCGGCGACGAGGAGCGCACCATCGTCGCCGGCGTCGCCGCCTGGTACGAGCCCGAGCAGATGGTGGGCCGCAAGATCGTCGTGGTCGCCAACCTGAAGCCGGCCAGGCTGCGCGGCATCGAGTCGCAGGGCATGCTGCTGGCCGCCGAGGACGACGCCGGCAACCTTGCGCTGGTCGAGGTTCCCGGCGATACTGCAAGCGGCGCACGGGTGAAGTAGCCATGAGCCGCAAGATCCGCATGGGCATGGTCGGCGGCGGCCGCGACGCCTTCATCGGCGCCGTGCACCGCATGGCGGCCGCCCTCGACGGCCACATCGAGCTGGTCTGCGGGGCGTTCTCCAGCGACCCGGACAAGTCCCGCGCGTCCGGCGCCGACCTCTACCTGCCGGCCGGCCGCGTGTACGGCACCTACCAGGAGATGATGGAGCGGGAGGCGGCGTTGCCGGACGGCGAGCGCATGGACTTCGTCTCCATCGTCACGCCCAACAACGTCCACTTCCCGGTCGCCAGGGCGGCGCTCGAAGCCGGCTTCCACGTCATGAGCGACAAGCCCATGACCTACGACGTGGACGAGGCGCTGGCGCTGCGCGAGCTGGTCCGCTCCACCGGGCTGCAGTTCGGACTGACGCACAACTACACCGGCTACCCCATGGTGAAGGAGGCGCGGCGGCTGGCCCGCGACGGCTCCATCGGCCGCATCCGCAAGGTCGTGGTCGAGTACCCGCAGGGATGGCTGGCCAGGCTGGAAGAGGCGACCGGCATGAAACAGGCCGCGTGGCGGACCGATCCCGCGCAGGCCGGCATCAGCTCCTGCATCGGCGACATCGGCACCCACGCCGAGAACCTGATGGAGTACGTCACCGGGCTGTCGATCATGGAGCTGTGCGCGGACCTGACCACGTTCGTGGAGGGCCGCAAGCTGGAGGACGACGGCAACGTGCTGGTGCGCCTGCAGCAGGGCGCCAGGGGCGTCCTGTACGCCAGCCAAGTCTCCGCGGGCGAGGAGAACTCGCTGGCCATCCGCGTCTACGGCGAGCAGGGCGGCCTGGAGTGGCATCAGATGGAGCCCAACACCCTGATCGTCAAGTGGGCGAACCGCCACCGCGAGGTGCGGCGCACCGGCGTGGGCGAGCTGTCCGACGCCGCCGGCGCCCACACCCGCCTGCCGCCCGGCCACCCGGAGGGCTTCCTGGAGGCGTTCGCCAACCTGTACCGGAATTACGCCCTGACCCTGCAGGCGCGCATGGAAGGCACCGAGCCGCCCGACGGTCTCGATTTCCCCACGGTCGACGACGGGGTGCGCGGGATGGTGTTCATCACCGCCTGCGTCGCCAGCTCCGCGAGCGACCGGAAGTGGTATTCGCTGGAGGAGAACTGACATGGGACGCCCCGTAACGCTGTTCACCGGCCAATGGGCCGACCTGCCGCTGGAGGAGCTGGCCGCCAAGGCGGCTGCCTGGGGCTTCGACGGGCTGGAGCTGGCCTGCTGGGGCGACCACTTCGAGGTGGACAAGGCGCTCGCGGACTCAGGCTACGTGGCCGCCAAGCGCGAGCTGCTCGACCGGCACGGACTCAAGTGCTTCGCCATCAGCAACCACCTGGTCGGCCAGTGCGTGTGCGACTTCCCCATCGACGCCCGCCACCAGTCCATGCTGCCGCCCGAGATCTGGGGCGACGGTGACCCGGAGGGGGTCAGGCAGCGCTCCGCGGAACGGATGAAGGAGACCGCTCGCGCCGCCGCCGCGTTCGGCGTCGACACGGTCGCCGGCTTCACGGGCTCCAGGGTCTGGTACGCGCTGGCCGGCTTTCCGCCCGCAGTCGACGGCATGATCGAGGACGGCTACCAGGACTTCGCCGACCGCTGGAACCCGATCCTGGATGTCTTCGATGCCGAGGGAGTGCGCTTCGCGCTGGAGGTGCACCCGTCGGAGATCGCCTACGATTACTGGACCACGCAGCGGACGCTGGCCGCGGTCGACCGCCGTCCGGCGTTCGGGATCAACTTCGATCCCAGCCACCTGGTATGGCAGATGGTGGACCCGGAGCAGTTCGTCCTGGACTTCGCCGACCGCATCTACCACGCCCACGTCAAGGAATCGAAGCTCAATCACAACGGGCGCAACGGCGCGCTGGCGTCGCATCTGCCGTTCGGCAACTTGCGCCGCGGCTGGGACTTCGTCTCGCCCGGGCGCGGCGACGTGCCGTTCGAGCGGGTCTTCCGCGCCCTGAACGCGATCGGCTACCAGGGCCCGCTGTCCATCGAGTGGGAGGACTCGGGGATGGACCGCGAGCAGGGCGCGCCGGAAGCGCTCGCCTTCACCCGCCGCACCGACCTGTCCGCCTCCGCGATCGCCTTCGACGCGGCGTTCAGCCGGCAGGACTGAGGCCCGGAAGCCGGGCATGAGGCGCACCCGTTACGCACAGGTGGGCGTGGGCGGCCGCGCCCGCTCCTTCTACGAGTCCATCGCCTCCGACTACACCGACCGGGCGGAGCTGGTGGGGTTCTGCGACCTCAACCAGACCCGCATGAACTACGCCAACCGCGTGCTTCAGGAGCGATTCGGCCATGCGCCGGTGCCCACCTACAGCGCGGACGCGTTCGACCGCATGGTGGCCGAGCGCACGCCGGACGTGGTCATCGTCACCTCGATCGACCGCACCCACCACCGCTACATCGTGCGCGCCCTGGAGCTCGGCTGCGACGCCATCACCGAGAAGCCGATGACGGTCGACGCCGGCAAATGCCAGCAGATCCTGGATGCCGTCGAACGCACGGGCAGGAACCTGCGGGTCACGTTCAACTACCGCTACTCCCCGCACGCGTCGCTGGTGCGCCAACTCCTGATGGATGGCGTGATCGGCACGGTCACCGCCGTGCACTTCGAGTGGCTGCTCGACCTCGTGCACGGCGCCGACTACTTCCGGCGTTGGCACCGCGACAAGCGCAACTCGGGCGGGTTGCTCGTGCACAAGGCCACCCACCACTTCGACCTGATCAATTTCTGGCTCGCCAGCGCGCCGGAGCTGGTGATGGCGCTCGGGGACCTGCGCTTCTACGGGCACGAGAACGCCGAGGAGCGCGGCGTCACCAGCTTCTACACCCGCGCCCGCGGCTCGGAGGCGGCCAGGGCCGACCCGTTCGCACTGCACCTGGAAGAGAGCGAGGCGCTGACCGAGATGTACCTCAAGGCCGAGCACGAGGACGGCTACTTCCGCGACCAGAGCGTGTTCGGCGACGGCATCAGCATCGAGGACACCATGGCGCTGCTGGTCCGCTACGACTCCGGCGCGATGATGAGCTACTCGCTGACCGCCTACTCACCGTGGGAGGGGCTGCGGATCGCGCTGACCGGCGACCGCGGCCGCCTGGAGCTGACCGTGCGGGAGTCGAGCTACGTGAACGCCCAGGGCTCCACGTCGCAGGAGGGCGTCGCCAAGGAACGGGAGTTGCGCATCTGCCCCCACTTCGCGGAGCCGTACGAGGTGGAGATCCCGGAACCGGAAGGCGGCCACGGGGGCGCCGACCCGCTTCTGGCCGCGGACCTGTTCGGGGAGCCCCGGCCGGACCCTCTGCGGCGCGCCGCGTCGCACGTCGACGGGGCGATGTCCATCCTCACCGGCATCGCCGGCAACATTTCCATCGACACCGGCAACCCCGTCCATCCGCAGCGGCTGGTGCGCTGGCCGGCGGGAACCCGTTAGCGCCCCGAGCTTGCGTCGATGATACCCACGATCCGCGTCGTGCAGTTCGGCTGCGGGCCGATCGGCTGCCGCATCGCCCGCCTGGCGGCCGGCCGCGCCCACCTGCACCTGGTCGCCGGCATCGACATCGATCCGGACCTGCATGGGCGCGACATCGGCGAGGTCGCAGGCGGCGCGGCGCTCGGCGCTGCCATCGTCGGCTCGTGGGACCGGCTCCCGGACGACGCGGCGCCGGAGCTGGCGATACACACCACCGGCTCCAGCCTGCAGGCCGTGGCGGGCCAGCTTCTCGCCCTGCTGAAGGCCGGCGTCGACGTGGTGTCCACCTGCGAGGAGCTGGCCTTTCCCGACGGCGCCAACGCAGCGGTCGCCGCCGAGCTGCACGAGCAGGCGGTCGCGGGCGGCGTGACGCTGCTCGGCACCGGCATCAACCCGGGCTACGTGATGGACGCATGGCCGCTGTACATGACCGTTCCGTGTCAGGAAGTGCGCGCCATCCGCGCAACCCGGATCCAGGACGCGAGCGACCGCCGCGGCCCGTTTCAGCGCAAGATCGGCGCCGGACTCGACGAGGCGGAGTTTCGCCGGCGCGCCGACGACGGAGAGATCCGCCACGTCGGGCTCACCGAGTCGGCCCGCATGATCGCCGCCGGCATGGGCTGGCCACTAAGAGAGCTCACCGAGACCATCGAGCCGATCATGGCGCCGCGCGCGATTCACACCGAGCATGTGTCGATCGCCGCGGGTCAGGTCGCGGGCGTCCGACAGGAGGCAGTGGGGCTGGCCGGGGTACGGCAGGTCGTCACCCTGGAGTTCCGCGCCGCGGTGGGACTGGGCGAATCCTACGACGCGGTGTCGATCGACGGCGTACCGCCGGTGGAGGCGCGCATCGACGGCGGCGTGCACGGCGACCTGGGGACGGCGGCGGTCGTGGTCAACGCCATTCCGCGCGTGGCGTCGGCGCCGCCCGGTCTTGCGACCATGAAAGACCTGCCCCCGCCCGTGGCGGCGGGCGCATGATGACGGACCCGGCTACCGCAAGGTCGGACTTGATGGGCGGCACCGCGATGGATAAGCTCACGCCCCTCCCCGACATGCCATCACGAAACGGTCGTTCCATGGACACACTCCGTCTGTTCTGCGGGCGCGCAAACCCGGAGCTGGCGATCGAGATCGCGCAGATCCTGGGCGTCGAGCTCGGCGAGATCAGCATCACGTCGCTCAAGGACAGCGAGACCCACGTGCAGATCGAGGAGAGCGTCCGCGGCGCGGAGATCTATCTGGTGCAGCCAACCTGCCGCCCGGTAAACGAGACGCTCATGGAGCTGCTGATCATCGTCGACGCGATGCGCCGTGCGTCGGCCGACCAGATCACCGTCGTCGTCCCCTACTACGGATACGGCCGCCAGGACCACAAGTCGACCGGACGGGAGCCGCTCAGCGCTCGCCTGGTGGCCGACCTGCTGGCCAATGCCGGGGCGGACCGCATCGTCTCCGTCGACCTGCACGCCCCGCAGATCCAGGGATTCTTCAACAAGGTGTCCGATCATCTGACTGCGGTCACCACCTTGGCCAACCACCTGCGCCAGCGCGACCTGTCCAACGCCGTGATCGTCGCCCCGGACGTCGGGCGCGCCAAGCTCGCGGAGAAATACACGGACATCCTGGGCCTGCCGATGGTGCTGATGCACAAACGGCGCCACGGCGTCGGCGGCTCGAACATGGTAGTGGAGGCGGTGGTCGGCGACGTCAAGGGCAAGAAGCCGATCATCATCGACGACCTGATCGCGTCGGGGTCGATTCACCAGCAGGCCGACACGCTCATGGAGCACGGCGCGCAGCCGGCGATCATCTCGGTCACTCACCCGGTGCTGATCGGGCAGGCGCCGGAATTGCTCACCCGCCCGTCGATCGACGAGGTGCTGGTCACCAACACGATCCCGGTGCCGCAGGACCGTCGTGCCGGCGGCCTGATCAAGGTGATCTCCATCGCGCCGCTGCTGGCCAGCGCCATTCTGCGCATCCACCAGCGGCGTTCGGTCAGCGAGGTATTCACCCAGCAGAATCTGTTGTTTCCCGTGTGAGGTTTCCCGGAGGCTTCCCGCCACGCTCTTGCCGCGGCGCCGGGCGCCGCGCCATCATTGATACGTCGGAGGATAGGTTTGTCAGACAAGATGCCGAGGTCGGCCACCGAGCCGATGCAGCGCGAACAGGGAGAGGGCCCCGGCGGGGGCCTCGGCCCGCGTGAGGGCGGCGGCGAGCGCGGGGGGCCGGGTGGTCCCGGCGGGCGCCGGCGCCCCTACTACCGGCGCAAGGTCGACCGGACCAGGAATCTGGACATCACCTATCGCAAGCCGGAGATCCTGGAGCGGTTCATCACGCAGAGCGGCAAGATCCTGCCACGCCGCGTGACCGGAACCTCGGCCAAGAACCAGCGCCGCCTGGCACGCCAGATCAAGCTGGCACGCGTGCTGGCGTTGCTGCCCTACAAGCGCCATGGAAGACCCGGGGAGGGCGACAGACAACCCTGACCTGCAGAGAGCAGGCATTCCACTCCGATGGAATCCCACTCCGATGGAATCGCGCGAGGCAGTGCGCACTGCTGGATCAAGGCGCATTGTTGGATCAAGTCCGGCGGATCCGTAGACTGTTGCCGTGAACCAACTCGGCGTGCGACGGCATCGCGCGTCGCCGGCCGCGTTGCGCATCGGGGCGGTGCCGGTCATGCTGATTGGGTTGCTGGCGGGTTGCGCCGACCAGGCCGAGGTCGACGGCCAGCACGTCCGCGTCCGGCTCGTCAGCGAGCAGACCACCGTCACACCGGGCCAGCCCTTCTGGGTGGGGTTGCTGCAGACCCTGGACGACGGCTGGCACACCTACTGGCGCAACCCCGGCGACTCCGGAGCGGCGGCCCGAATCGAGTGGCACCTGCCCGACGGATGGACGGCGTCATCCATCCACTGGCCGGTCCCCGAGCGCATGCCGTACGGCGATCTGATGAACTTCGGCTACTCCGGCGAAGTGCTGCTTCCGGTCATGATCACCCCTCCGGCCGATCTCGAGCGTGGGCGCGTGGAGCTCGCCGCGGAGGCACTCTGGCTGGTGTGCGCCGACGTGTGCATTCCGGGAGAGGGGCACCTCCGCCTGACCCTGCGGGTGCGCCCATGGCCCGGCCCGGCCGATGCCGGGAACGGTTCGCTGTTCGACCGATGGCGCTCGCGCATCCCGGCGGCGCTCGACGGCGCGCGCGCGCGACGGTTCGATGAACGGATGGTCATCACCGTGCCGCTACCCGATGCGGAGGACGCCCGGCAGGTCTGGTTCTTTCCGCACGCCGACGGCGTGGTGGCGCACGCCGGCAAGCAGGAGCACCGGTTGACCGCCACGGGCTCGGTCGCCATGACCGTGGAGCCCGGGGCCGTCGCCGGCGACCGCCTGGCCGGGGTGGTCGCGGTCACCACGGACGCCGGAACCCGCGGATTCAGCATCGACGCACCGATCGAGGACGGACCGAACCGTGGCTGACGGCCTGCCGGCGCGGGCCGTCGCCGCAGCCGATCTCCAGGCTCTGGCCGCGCAGGGTCTCCCGCGCCTGCAGCGCCAACTCGCCGTGCTGCTCCGCACCGATCGCGCCCGCCTGATCACGGCGCTCTACCGCCTCGACGTCGACGAGGAGCAGGCGCGGCGGTGGCTGGCGGCCGCCGCGCGCGACGGCGGCATCACCACAGCGGCGGCCGGGCTGGCCGAGCTGATCGTCCGCCGGCTGGGCGCCAAGCTGCGCACGACGGCGGCCCATCGCTCTCGCGCTCATCGAGACGCCGGGACGCCCGGCTCCCGCGACCCTCTGGACAAGCCGCGGTGGACCTGCGCGATCGTCGGCATCCACGGCAACCGCAACGCCGCGTGCTTCACCGGAACCCATTCGCCGCCGCCGGCTCGTGCGGCCGCAACCGCGGCGGCGCGGTGATCGACCGCCGGCAGGCGAGGGCGGTCGCCGACACCACCGGCACACAGGCGCTCGACCGCTACCGCGCCAAGCGGGACTTCTCCCGGACGCCCGAGCCTGCCGCGGTCGGCACGGACGGCGGCGGCGCGTTGCGCTTCGTCGTCCACCGCCACGAAGCCCGGCGCCTGCACTACGACCTGCGGCTTGAGATGGACGGCGTGCTGCTGTGCTTCGCCGTGCCGCGCGGCTTCTCCCATGACCCCACGGACAAACGGCTTGCCGTCCACACCGAAGACCATCCGCTCGACTACATCGCGTTCCGGGGAGTGATCCCGAAGGGCCAGTACGGCGGCGGCACCATGGAGATCTGGGACCACGGCACCTACCTGGTCCGGCGCGCGGCGAGCACGGCCGCGGCGCTGGCGTCCGGCGAGATCAAGGTCGTGCTGCGCGGCCGTCGGCTGCGCGGCGAGTGGCACCTGGTGCGCACGGCCGGGGCCGGCGACGACTGGCTGCTGTTCAAGGCGCGGGACCGCTATGCGCGCTCGCCCGGCGATCCGCCTGCCGTCGTCGACCTGCGAGACGCCCGGCACGCAACCGTCCCCGATCGGCCGCGGCCCATGCGTCCGGCAGGCGAGCGGGCCGCATTCTCCGATGCGGCGTGGCTGTTCGAGATGGAGTTCGCAGGCCGGCGGACGCTGGCCGTCATCCGCGACGGGCAGGCCGAGCTGCTCGCTGCGGACGGCGGAGCCGCGGACCGCTTCGACGCCATCCTCGCCGCTCTCTGCCGGTTGCGCGCCGAGCACGCCGTGATCGACGGCGTGCTGGTGGCGGTGGACGGACACGGGCGGCCGTCGCGTGCCGAGCTCGACCGCCGCGCGGCGGACGGTGATGCGTCCGGTGTCGCGTTCTACGCGTTCGATCTCCTCCACTACGAGGAGTGGGACGTGCGCGGGTTGCCCCTGCTCGACCGCAAGGCGCTGCTGAAGTCCGTCCTCACGCCGGGCGGCGCCGTGCTGTACGTCGACCACGTCGCCGCCGACGGTGAACGGCTGGCCGCCGCCGCATCGGCCGCCGGCCTGCAGGCGCTGGTGGCGAAGCGCATCGACTCCGCCTATCGGCCGGGCCGTCAGGAAGCCTGGGCGCGGGTGCGGCTTCCCGCCGGCGGCGACGCCGCCGGCCTGCCGATCGACGAAGCGCTGCGACGCCGGCCTGCGCCGCCCGCGGATGCCGTACGCGTGAAGCTCGGCAACCTGGACAAGATCTACTGGCCGGCCAGCGGGCATACCAAGGGCGACCTGATCGACTACTACCTTGCGGTCGCCGATTCGCTGCTCCCCTACCTGCGCTCGCGCCCCATCCACCTGCTGCGGTACCCCGACGGCGTCGCCGGCGAGGGGTTCTATCAGAAACAGGTGCCGCATCTGCCGTCGTGGGTTCCCACGGTCGACGTGTCCACCGGTGACCAGGAGGCACGCTACATCGTCTGCGGAGACCGCGACACGCTGTTGTACATGGTCAACCTCGGCAGCATCGACTTCCATCCGTGGCTGTCCAGGATCGACGACCTCGACGCTCCGGACTGGGCGGTCATCGACCTGGACGCCAAGGGGTCGTCGTTCGCGAAGGTGGTGCGGGTGGCGCGAACGCTGGCCAGGGTCCTGCACGGCATGGAGACCGCCGGCTATCCGAAGACCTCGGGCAAGTCGGGCATGCACGTCTACGTCCCTCTGGCCGGCGGCTACACCTACGACCAGGCGCGCATGTTCTGCGAGGGACTGGCGCGGGTCGTCGTCCGGGAGCACCGCGACATCGCCACCGTCGAGCGGTCGGCCGCCCGGCGTGACGACCGGGTGTACGTGGACTTCCTGCAGAACCGCCGGGAGCGGACGGTCGTGCCGCCCTACGCGGTGCGGCCGGTCGCCGGTGCGACGGTATCCGCGCCCCTGTCCTGGGACGAGCTGGACGCCGATCTGTCGCCGTCCCGCTTCACCCTGGACACGGTTCCCGAGCGGCTTGCGCGCACGGGCGACCTGTTCCGCAACGCGCTCGCGAACGGCCAGGATCTCGCCGCCGCCGCCGGCCGGCTGGAGCGCTACCTGAGCCAGTCCTCGCCCCGCCGCCGTTGACCCGGGCACGTATGTACGGAGATCGAGGAGCGGCACGGGGACTGGACTTCTACGATCCCGCGTTCCTTGCCGATCCGTATCCCGAGCTGGGGCGGATCCGGGAGGCGACGCCGATCTTTCGCAACGAGCAGACAGGGCAGTGGATGCTCACGCGGTTCGCCGACGTGTACGAGACGTTGCGGGACCGCCGGCTGGGCCGCGTCTACCACCACCGGTACACCCCTGCCGAGCTGGGGCAGCCGCCTCCCGACCCCCGCTGGGCCTCCTTTCACCAGCACGAGCGATGGTCGCTGCTGAGCCTCGAACCGCCGGACCACACCCGCATCCGGAAGCTGGTCTCCAAGGTGTTCACCTCCCGCTCGGTGGCCGGGCTGGAGCCGGTGATCGCCGGACTCTCACGGGAACTCGTCGACCGCTGCCGGCAGATGCGGACCTTCGACCTGCTGGCCGACTACGCACAGCCCTACTCCTTGGCCGTGATCGCCGAGGTGCTGGGCGTGCCGCGCGCCGACACGCAGCGTCTGGCGGACTGGTCGCACGCCATCGTCAAGATGTATGAGCTTTCGGCCTCGGACGAGCTCAAGGCGCGGGCCGACACGGCGGCGGGCGAGTTCATCGACTATACGCGGGCGCTGATCGCCGACAAACGCCGTTCACCGGACGGCCGGCTGGTCTCGCAACTCGTGCGGGTTTCCGAAGGGGATGACCGCCTCAGCGACGACGAGATCGTTTCCACCACCATGGTGCTGCTCGAAGCCGGGCACGAGGCCACGGTCAATGCGCTGGGCAACGGGACGAAGGCGCTGCTGACCCACCCCGAGCAGTGGCGTCGCCTCGTCTCCGGCGAGGTGGGTGCGGCCACGGCGGTCGAGGAGCTCCTGCGCTGGGACTCCCCTCTGCAGATGTTCGCCCGCTGGGTGCTCGAGCCGGGCGTCGAGATCGCCGGCCGGCCGCTGGCCGTGGGAGACCAGGTAGCCATGCTGTTCGGGTCCGCGCAGCGCGATCCCCGCCGGTTCGACCATCCGGACCGCTTCGACGTGGCGCGCGGCGACCCGGCCCACATCGGCTTCGGCGGCGGCATCCACTTCTGCGTGGGAGCGCCCCTGGCCCGCTTCGAGCTGACCGTCGCCCTGGCCGACTTGGCGGCCAACTTCCCCGACGTGGAGCTGGACGGCGAGCCGGCCTACCACCCGACGTTCGTGATCCGCGGGCTTGCCGAGCTGCGCCTGACGATCGCCGGCCGGGGATGACCGGTAGAGAGGTTGCCGCCGGCACCGCAGGTTCCCCACACTTAGGGAAGCCATGGAAGACCAGCGCAGCCTGATCAAGACGGGATCGAACGGCCTGTTCCTGGCCGGCGCCGGGGCCATCGTGCTCCTCGCGAAAGGAATCCTGTTCGCCGGACCGATCGAGTACCTGGTAGCGGGCGCGGCCGCCATCTGGGGCGGCTACATCCTGCTGACCGACCGGACCCGCCGGAACGCCGGACTGGCCAGCCTTGCCGGCGCGGGTGTGCTGGTCCTGCTGGGCGGCCTGTTGCAGGCGGGGGCGGCGGTGACGGGCATCGGCCTGATCGTTGCCGGGGCGGTGTCCTTCTTCTCCAGCCTGTTCCGCAAGCGCGGCTCCTGATCGGCCCGCCCGACTTCATAGCCGGCGCGCCAACGCCTGAAGCCGGCCACTCCGCAGACCGCAGTCGCCGGTCACTCCGTGACCGCGGGTCACTCGGTGACTGCGGTCACGGCCTGTTCAGCCAGAATTCGACGCGGCGGTTCTTCCAGCGGTTGCGCTCGTCTCCGTGCGGGACCAGCGGCTCGGCGCCGCCCAGTCCGGTGGTGGTCATCCGGCTGCCATCGACGCCGCGCTCGATCAACGCGGCGCGCACGGCCTCCGCACGGGACGCGGAGAGCGGCAGCAGCACCTCCTCCTGCTCGCGGCGGGCCTTCTCCGCGTCGGCCCAGTGCACGGAGACCGCGTGCCCCTCGAGCAGAATGCTGTAGGTGCCGTAGCGGTGCAGAATCTCGGCAAGGCGGTCGAGCGTCCGCAGGTTCCTGCGCGTCTTCTCCGCGTCGCCGAGGCGCCGGTAGTCGGCGGTGTTCGGCGCGAAGTTGATGCTGGATACGCGGATGCGCAGGCGGTCGCCCTCCCGCAACACCAGCACGTCGACCGGTACGACCGCCGACACCGCCGTCCGGTTGCCGACGTGATCGAACACCTCCATCTGCAGCGTGTAGTCGACCGCTGCCTCGACCAGCTCACCCGTCTCCCTGGAGAAGCCGCCCCACTCGAAAGCCGGCGGCGGAGCGCTGCCGCTGCCGCTCGACGAGTCGAAGAGCTGTCCCCGCGGGTCCAGGATCTGCAGCGTCCATGACGCGATGCCGCCTTCGTCGTAGGCGTCCAGCAGGATCGTCAGCCTGTCGTTCACGCCGTCGTCGTCCGGCGAGAAGGGCAACGACGGCGTGTCGAGCTGCGTCTCGATCGTTGCCCGTGGCGGCTCCGAGTCCATCAGGAAGGGATCGGTGGCAGCTTCGATGACGTTTCCCTTCACGTACTCGATGCCCAGGGAAGCGCGGAAGAACCCGTCCGCCACCTTGTTGCCGCTGTCGCCGCGCCCGTCCCAGACGATCGCCTCCGGGAGCGGCGCGGCGCCCCGTCCTCCGCCGAAGACGCGCACCGGACTGGCGGTGCCGTCGTAGATCGTCAGCGCCCAGCGGTCGATCTGCACGGACGTGGTGGCGGATATGAAGATGTCGATCGTGTCGCGGTCGCCGTCGCCGTTGGGCGAGAAGGCATCGCCGGCGGCGGAGACCGACGCCACGGTGGTGACGGTGTCGACCCGGATTCCTTCCAGGACCGCGCTGACGCTGTTTCCTCCGGCATCGACGCTGGCGATACGGTAGGTGTAGCTGCCGTCCGGCACGGCGACAGCGGCATCGGTGCGGCCGTCCCACACCAGGTCCGGCAGAGACCCCTCCTCCTGCCACACCCGCCGCAGGACCACGGCGCCGTCCCGGTCGTCGGTGATGGTCGCCTCCCACCGGTCCCCGGGCGTCGCCTCGTGCGTCAGCGTGATCGTGTCCCGGCGCCCGTCACCGTCGGGGGAGAACAGCAGATACGGCGCTCCGACGCGCACCGCCGGCGGCTGAGTGTCCAACGTCACGGCCGTACCGGCAACCCGGCTCACGTCCCCTTTCGCGTACTCGACCGTGAACGTCGCCGCGTACGCTCCGTCGTCCACGCGATCCCCCGAGTCGTCACTGCCGTCCCAGGGCAGACGCATCGGAAAGATCGTCTCGGAGACGCCGCTGTAGGTACGCACCGCATCGCCGCCGGCCTCGGCGATGACCAGCTCCCACGCCTGCAACGGCAGGTCCTCGGTGACCCGCAATTCGAAGAACACCTCGTCGTCCACGCCGTCACCGTTCGGGGAGAAGCCGGTCGTGGACGCTTCCATCCAGGCGCCGCCCGTACGGGTATCCACGCGGATCGGCGGCAGCTCCCCGGTGGTGACGTTGCCGGCGACATCGGTGCCGCGCACGCGGTAGCGGTACTCGCCGTCCGGCACGGCGGCGCCGGCATCGTCCGTGCCGTCCCAGACCAGGTCGCGGAGCGCGTCATCCCGTACCGTGAGCTCGCGCACGACCGTGCCGTCGGCGGCCACCAGCTCGGTGTGCCACTCGTGTTCGGCATCCGTGGCATGGGTGATCCGCAGCACGTCGCGGTTGCCGTCCCCGTCCGGCGAGAACAGGAGGTAGTCGGCCTCGACCTCGAACGTCGGGTAGACCGTGTCCAGGGTGATGGGCACGTCCAGCCGGTCCTCGACGACGTCGCCCTTGCGGTAGACGACCGTGAACACCGCGCCGTACTCGCCGTCCCGCGCCAGGTCGCCGGTCGTGGTGCGGCCCAGCCAGCGCTGTGTCGCAGGCAGCTCCCGGCCGCCGCGGAAGATCCGCACCGGGGCTTCGGACGAGTCGAGGACCGCAAGCGTCCAGGTCTCCACCGGGACGTCCGGCGTCGCCGACAGGATGAACTGCATCTCGTCGCGTTCGCCGTCAGCGTTGGGCGAGAAGGCGGCGGCGCCGGTCCGGTCGGCAACGGCTGTGTCCACGCGAGCCTGTGTCTGACGCGTGTCCAGCCGTATTCCCGGCAGGAGCGCGGTGACGCTGTTGCCGGCGGCGTCCGTAGCCGTGACCTGGTACCGGTACGTCCCGTCCGCCGCGGGCGTCCCCTGATCGCTCATGCCGTTCCAGCGGTAATCGGCCACCCGGCCCTGCCAGCTCGCGCTGGCGACCGCCATGCCGTCCTGGTCGATGAAGCGAGCCTCCCAGATCTCCTCGCTGCTCGACGCCTGCTCGATGAGCAGCTCGTCCTTGACGCCGTCGCCGTCCGGCGAGAACAGAAGATCGTCCGTGCTCGCTTCGATCGTCGGATACGTCGTGTCGAGCGTGATCGGCCCGCCTTCGGCGGCCGCGCTGGTGCCGTTGGCGTAGCGCACGGCGAGCCGCACCGAATACTCGCCGTCCGGAAACGGCTTGCCGTCTCCCGCCAGGCCCGTCCACGCGAAGCGCTCGATCGCCGTGCGGCCACGTTCTCGATACCAGACGATGCCGGACGCGTCGGCGATCTCGAGCTGTGCCGACTCGATGCTGTCGGTGACCGAGAGATCGGGAGCGATCTCCACCGTGTCCTGAATCCCGTCGCCGTTTGGGGAGAAGTGCGTACCGCCGGCCTGCAGCGAAGCCGTCGCTTCGCGGGTGTCGACGGTGAAGGCGAGCGGGCCGGAGGAGAATCCGTTGCCGGCGCCGTCGCGCCCCGACAGCTCGTAGAGGAAGCGGCCGTCGGCGACCCGTCTGCCGAGGCTGTCGCGCCCGTCCCACCGGAAGGTGGCGCTGGCGATCGGCGCGCGCTCCGACCACACCGGCGCACCGCGCTCATCCGTGATCGACACCAGCCATGCCCCGTCTCCGGACGCCTCCTGAGTCACCAGCAGGTCGTCGCGGATGCCGTCGCCGTTGGGCGAGATCGTCTCGTAATGGAGCTGAACGAACGCGTCCGGTGGCGTGACATCCAGCCTGAACGGCGGCGACGCGACGACCCGCGTACTGCCGTTCGCGTACCGGGCCGAGAGCACCAGCGTGTAGTCTCCCTCGGCAATCACCGCTCCCTCGTCGTTGCGCCCGTCGAAGCGCAGCGGTTGCGGAACCGGCGCCGGCCCGGACATGGTGTGCATCACCCATGCGTCCGCATCGCGGACCTCCGCCTGCCAGTCGACCAGACCGTCGTCCACGTCGATGGTGACGGGAAAGGTCATCTCGTCGAGAACGCCGTCGCCGTTCGGAGAGAACGCCGGCAGCGCCAGATCGATCTCCAGCCGTCTGGTCGCGGTGTCGATGACGATACCGTCGACGGTGACGACGGTGTCGTTGCCGGCCGGGTCGAGTGCGCTCATCCGGTAGCGGTAGGTTCCGTCCGGGAGCAACCGCCCGTCGTTGTCCCGGCCGTCCCAGAGGAAGTCCGCCGGTGGCCCGTCGGCCCACACGAACGTGCGGACCACCGCCCCGACGCGGTCGAAAAACCGCCCGGACCAACGTACCTCGCTCGACCCGGTCTGCAGGATCGGCAGGTTGTCCCTGCTCCGGTCGCCGTCGGGGGAGAAGATCAGGTACTCGGCCTCGACGGTGACCGTCGGCGGGGTGTCATCCACCATGACCTGCCTCGGCTCCGAGCGCCCGGTGTTGCCGAAGTCGTCGGTGACCTCGAGGACGAAGCGGTAGACGCCTTCCGGAACGCGGGCGCCCCGGTCGTCCCGGCCGTCCCAGGTGAAGGACTCCGGCACCTCGATCGAGGCGGGCTCCTGCAACCCCAGGTCGATCAGCAGACGCGGCACCGCGTCGGGGATGGGCTCCCCGCTGTCGCCATCCATGGTGCGCACCGGCCGGCCGGCCTCGTCGCTGATCACCAGGCGGTACGCCGTGACCACTGCGCCGACCTGCTGAACGTCGACGGCGGTCACCAGCCTGGTCGTGTCGTGTTCGCCCGGCGAGTGAGCCGGTGAGAAGTGCGGGGGATCGGCGTTGACCGCCACCGCCGGAGCAGGCTGTTCGTCACCGCCCAGTGCGGCCAGCCAGCCTGTGGCGCCCACCAGCAAGGCGCCGACGATCAGGAGCCGGGCACGGCTCACCGGGCAGCGGCTGACGCACGGCGCCGCCACGGCCAGGCGGCGAGTCGGCGCAGGCGCCGTTTCCGAAGGCATCCTGCCGGCGCTACCACCGATACCGTTCAGGCAACGCGATGCTCGCCGAGCACGTCGAAGTCGATCTCGATGCCCAGTCCCGGTGCATCCGGAACCACGACCTGCCCGTCGTCATCCAGGGACAGCTTGGGATTGAACAGGCGCCCGCGCAAGGGATCTATCGTCTCCCGGTAATACTCCAGGATCAGGCCCCCCTGCACGGCCGCCACCAGATGGACGTGGATTTCCTGCGCACCGTGTGGGGCGATCGCGAGATCGTGGGCCGCCGCCAGCGCGGCGACGTTCATGAACTCCGTGATGCCGCCGACGATCTGGGCGTCGACGTTGAGGATGGCCGCGCCGTCGTGCTCGATCAGATCGCGGAACCCGTAGCGGGTGTACTCATTCTCGCCGGTCGCGACCGGGATGCTGGTGGCCGCTGCCACGCGAGCGTGTCCCCGGTAGTCGTCGGGCGCCACCGGCTCCTCGAACCAGAAGACGTCGAACTCCTCGATGCGCCGGGCGAAGCCGATCGCCTGGTAGGCGCTGTAGGCGTTGTTGGCATCCACCAGCAGGGAGATGTCCGGGCCGATCGCGTCACGCACCGCGCGCACGCGCTCGACGTCTTCCGGGATCGGCACGGCGCCGACCTTCATCTTCACCGCGCGGGCGCCAAGCTCGAGATTCTCTTCCATCTCGCGGGCGAGCTCGCGCAGCCCCTTGCCTTCCTCGTAGTAGCCGCCGGCGATGTACGCGGGGATGCGATCGGTGTAGCCCCCGAGCAGGTGGTGGACGGAGCGCCCGGTCGCCTTGCCGATCAGGTCCCACATCGCCACGTCGAGCGCGCTGATGACCTGCGTCGACATGCCCCGGCGCCCGACGATCTTGGGCTCCCACATGTCGTCCCAGAGCCGGCGATAGGTAAATGGATCGCGGCCGACGAGCGCTTGCCTGAAGTGCCCGACCAGCGCCTGGGCGATGGCGCCCGGGCGGCCGGCGGCGGTACCGCCGGTCCAGCCGACGCCGGTGACACCCTCGTCGGTGTGAATGAGGACCGGCGTGAAGGTTACGTCGGTGTAGGTGTACTTGCCGTTGCTGATCGGCACGGGGCGCGGCCACGCGTAGCAGCGCACCTCGACATCGGTGATCTTCATACGCTGTCGATCATAGGCGCCCGAGTGCCGTGGGCCAAGGCCGG
The DNA here is from genome assembly GCA_965215345.1 of Spirochaetia bacterium. GTDB lineage: Bacteria > Spirochaetota > Spirochaetia > SZUA-6 > Bin103 > CATQHW01. Next base: position 160,473 of record CBDCDL010000002.1, read on the forward strand.
CCGTGACACTCGCCGACGAATCCCACATCTCCATCTTCGACAGGCCCGCACATCTTCGGCACCGTGCGCTCCCGATCCCGCGGGCGAAATTGACAATGCCGGCGGCGGCTCGCTACCGTCCGCCTCTGTGGCGGCGGTTGCAGCCGAGGACACGATTCCCAAGCTGTTCGCGCGCGTCTGCCATGACCACGGTCTGCTGGCGGCCCAGCTCAGCAAGGACCCGAAGGGCCGGTTCCAGCCCACCTCGTACTCGGAGCTCTATGCCGAGGTCGGCGACTTTGCGGCCGGCCTGCAGGAGATGGGCGTACGCCGCGGCGACCGCGTCGGCCTCCTGGCCGACAATCGCCGGGAGTGGCTGGTCGCCGATCTGGCGATCCTGGGGCTGGGCGCGGCCGACGTGCCGCGCGGCGCGGACAGCACCGCCGAGGAGTTCCGCTTCATCCTTGCGCAGGTCGAGGCACCGGTGTGCCTGGTGGAAGACCGCGCGCAACTCGACAAGGTGCTGTCGGTGCGGGAGGACCTGCCGGCGCTGCGTACCATCGTGGTGCTGGATCCGGAGATTTCGTCGCGCGAGGAGCGCGACAGGGTGCTGGTGATCCCGTACGCGCAGGTGCTCCGCGCCGGGCGCATCGTCACGGAGCTGCAGCCCGACTTCTATCGAGCGCACCTCCAGCGCGGCACGGCCGATGACGTCGCCACCATCATCTTCACATCCGGGACCACCGGCGAGCCCAAGGGCGTGGTGCTGTCGCACCGCAACTTCGTGTTCCAGACCGGATGCATTCCCGAGTTCCTGACCATCGAGCCGGGCCAGATCTGGCTGAGCGTCCTGCCGGTGTGGCACTCCTTCGAGCGGATCTTCGAGTACTGCACGATCGCCAGCGCCACCACCCTGGCCTATTCCAAACCGGTCGGCAGCGTGCTGATCGCGGACATGGCGGCGGTGCGCCCGCACTGGATGGCGTCGGTCCCGCGCATCTGGGACGCCGTCCGTTCGGCCGTATACCGCAACGCCGAGCACGAGGGCGGCCTCAAGAAGGCGCTGTTCGGCCTGTTCGTCGCCGCCGGCAGCGCCCACACGCGCGCACGCTCTCGGGTGCGCGGACTGGTGGCGCATCTCAAGCCCCGCTCGCGGGGGGCCGAACAGGCAGGCGGCCTGGTCCCCTTCGTGCTCCTGTCGCCCCTGAAGGCGCTGGGCGCAGCGCTGGTGTTCTCGAAGATCAAGGCGCGGCTTGGCGGCCGTTTCCGCGGCGCCATATCGGGCGGAGGAGCCCTTCCCGACTACGTGGACGAGTTCTTCGCGGCTGCCGGAGTGCTGCTGCTCAACGCCTACGGCCTGACCGAGACGGCCCCCGGCGTGGCGATCCGCCCGGAAGCGGCGCCGGTATCCGGCACGGTCGGCCGGCTGCTGCCCGGCACCGGGCTGCGCATCGTCGACGAAGAAGGACGGCACCTGGGGCCCGGCGAGCTCGGCGTCGTGCACGTGCGCGGCCCGCAGGTGATGCAGGGCTACTTCAAGCGCCCCGATCTGACCGAGGCGGTCCTGCACGACGGCTGGCTGGACACCGGCGACCTGGGCATGACGACGGTCGACGGTGATCTGATCATCCGCGGCCGCGCCAAGGACACCATCGTGCTGATGGGCGGCGAGAACGTGGAGCCGGCGCCGATCGAGGAGCGCATGCAGGAGTCCAGGTACGTGGACCGCGCCGTGGTGGTCGGCCAGGACCAGCGCTCCCTCGCCGCGCTGGTCGTGCTGAACGAGGAGGCGGTCACCGAGCACGCGGCCGGAGCCGGGATCGAGGGCGACCTGCAGGCGCTCGCCGAGCATCCGCAGATCCGGAAGCTCCTCCAGTCGGAGGTCGGAGCCCGCGTCTCGGCCGCCAACGGCTTCAAGCCGTTCGAACGGGTTTCACGCATCCACCTGCTGCACCGCCCGTTCGAGGTCGGCCGTGAGCTGTCGCACAAGCAGGAGGTCAAGCGCGCCGCCGTAGCCGAGCTGTACGCCGAGCAGATCGCTCGGCTGTTCGCCTGAGCACGCCCTGATGCCGCCGGTGCGCGTCGCCGCGGACGACCTCACGCGCTACGTCGCCGCGGGCTTGCGGGCCGCCGGAGCGACGGAAGCGGACGCCCAGTGCGTGGCGGGCGCGCTGGTGGGGGCGGACGTGGCCGGACACGCGTCGCACGGCATCCTGCGCGCGCCGGCGTACCTGGAGGCGATCGACGAGGGCTCCATCGACCTGCGCGCACGGCCCGAGCTGACCGGCGAGGAGGGCGCCACCGCGCGCGTCGACGGACACGACGGGTTCGGACAGGTCGCCGGGCGGTTCGCGATGGAGGTCGCGATCCGCAAGGCGCGCGAGCACGGGGTGTCGAGCGTGGCGCTGGTCCGCACCACCCACGTCGGCCGGCTCGGCGACTACGTGGAGGTGGCCGCGGACGCGGGGATGGTCGGACTGGCCTTCTGCACGGCCACCAGCGCCAACGGCCGGGTCGCCCCGTACGGCAGCGTGCAGGCGGTGTTCGGGACCAATCCGTTCGCCGCTGCGATCCCGTCCGCGGACGGACGCACCGTCCTCTGCGACTTCGCCACCAGCGCGGTGGCGGAGGGCAAGCTGCAGATCGCCGTGAACAAGGGCCAGCCGGTCCCGGAGGGATGGTTGCTGTCGCCCGACGGCCGGCCCACCACCGACCCGAGCGACCATTACGCGGGCGGGCCGCTGCTGGCGTTCGGCGGCTACAAGGGCTCGGGCCTCGCCATCGTCACCGACCTCCTGGGCGGTATCGTGGCCGGCAAGGGCACCCCCGCCCTGCCCGGCCTGGTGGCGGGCAACGGGGTCCTGTTCATCGTCATCGACATCCGCCGCCTGCACCCGCTGAACGAGGTGCTGGCCGGCGTCGCGGCGCACAGCGGCATGATCAGGAACGCGGCGCCCGCGCCCGGCGTCGATGCGGTCATGGTGCCGGGGGACCCGGAGCGCCGCGCCGCCGCCGAGAACGAGCGCCGCGGCGTCCCGATCGATGCGGCTACCTGGCGCGCCCTGACCGAAGCCATGGCGTCACGCGGCGTCTCACCGCCGCCGTGCGCGGCCGACCCGGCCGATCCTGGGGATCCAGCCGGTCCGTAGCGGGAGACGCTGCCGTCAGCCGCCGGCCACCTCGAACGCCGTCACGTTGCGGGTCTCGCGGCTGAACTCCACTCCGATCAGGTGGATCGGTTCGCCTGAGCCCCGGTACCGGGCCGCGTAGTCCCGCTCCTGCAACTGGGCGAGCGCCGACCCCGGCGGCGCCATCTCCACCACCTTGAACTCGAACAGGTATACGTTCCCGCCCGTGCGTACCGCCATGTCCAGCCGGCCGTGGCTGCTCGACTCCTCGACGGCGATGTCGTAGCCCAGCGCTGCGAAGTACGAGTAGAACACGCTCGCGTAGTAGCCCTCGTAGTTCGCGATGTCGTTGCTGGTGTGCCATTCGTACGGGATGCTCGCGAAAAACGCGTGAAACAGCTCCTTCAGGCCGGCGCAGTCCTGCGCTTCCAGCAGGCGCACCAGCCGCACGCTGTTCACCGTCTGGCGCTCCACGTCCTGCACCAGATGGCTCAGCAGATGCTCGTTCAGGCTCTGGCGCACCTCCCGGTTCGGAAAGCCCAGCCGATACAGAGGCATGCCGCCCAGCCGCTCTTCCCCCGTGATCGTCAGGTAGCCGGTCTGGAACAGCAGCGCCTCGGTGCCGATGCGGCCCACGTCGAACACCGATAACAGGGCCGAGGTGCTCACCATCCGGTCCAGTGACACCGAGGAAACGCGGCGCTCGAACAGCGTGTCCACCAGAAACGCCGGCGTCCCGGTCTCGAACCAGTGCGCTTCGAATTCGCGGGTGTCGAACAGCAGCAGCACGTCGTACGGGTTGTACACCTTCTCCTCACTGCGCCAGCCATAGCCGTTGTACCACTCGCGTATCCGCTCCCGGTCCAGGCCGGTAAGTTCCGGCGCGAACACCGCGTCCAGGTCGGCCTCCGTGTAGCCGCAGATCGCCGAGTAGCGCCGGTCCAGCGTCAGATCGGTGAGGTTGTTCAGTTGCGAGAACAGGTTCACCTTCGAGAACTTGCTGATGCCGGTCAGGAACGTGAATCGCACGTGCGCGTCGCAGTCCTTGATCACCCCGTACAGGCCGCGCAGGTAGTCGCGGTTCGCGCGCGCCATCTCCCGCTCTTCCAGCACGTCCAGGATCGGCTTGTCGTACTCGTCCACCAGCACAGCCACCCGCTGCCCGGTCTTGCGGTGCAGCGCTTGCAGCAAGCGCCGCAAGCGCACCGGAGCGCTTGCCTGACGGGGCGCAATGCCGGCCTCTTCCTCCAGATACTCCAGTTGCAGCATCACGTCCTCGTCCAGACGGCCGCGTTCCCCGAAGCCGCCGCCTCCGAAGCTCAGCCGCACCACCGGATGGCGCTTCGACCAGTCATGCCGGTCGTGGATATACAGCCCCTCGAACAGCGCCTCGTTGCCCTGGAAGAACTCCTTCAGCGTGTCCAGAAACAGGCTCTTGCCGAACCGCCGCGGCCGCGACAGGAAGTAGTGCTTGCCCCCGCGGACGAGGCGCAGGATGTAGGGTGTCTTGTCGACGTAGTAGCAGCCCTCCTCGCGCAGCTCGCGGAGCGTCTGCATGCCGATCGGCAGCCTGCGCCTGTTCACCGGACCGATTCTACCCCGCGTCCGTCGTTGCGTACCGCCGGCGGGCTTCCTGCCACCGCGACGCATCGCGGTAGTTGTCAGGCCTTCGAGGCGGCCAGCCCGAGCTCGATCGCGCGGAGTTGCAGTCGGATCGCCACGCGCGCGTCCACCGGTTCGACGCCGAAACACGCAAGCTCGTCCGTTACCGGGGATCCACGCTGCGCCTGCAGCGTCAGCTCGGGAAGCCGTGCCCGAAGCGCCGCATGGCCACCCGCCCGCCTCGACACGCGGAACAGCGGTATCTCCGTGACCAAGCACAGCGGCGCCTGCGGCCCGGGCGCCGAGCGGGCGACCTGCTCCATCGAGCTGTCGTGGAACAGCGTGGCGGTCTCAGGGTCGCCAGCAGCCCGGAAGTGCGCACGCATTGCCACGCCGGTCGGGGTTGTGGCGAATCCCGCTCCCAGGTAGTGGAATCCCTTGTCGCCGCGACGGTCCTCGTCGTGCAGCCCGATCCCGCACGCAGCCGCCGCAGCGCTGAACGCCGGCTGCAGCCGTGTCGTGCGGGTGACCCAGCCGCGCTCGATGAGCAACGCGGCCCCCTCGGCGAAGGCCATCCCGTGCAGGCTGGCGTGCAGGCGAACAGGACCCGCTCGTGCCATGAACGCCGTCACCGCCGCGTTCTCCGGCCGCATGGAAGGAAACCCGAACTCCAGGTCGCGTCCCGGCGGCTCACGCAGCACGTTGCCCAGGAATGCGTCGACCGACGGCCAGCGATCGATCCATGCGCGATTGGCGTGCTCACCGTCGGGATTGACGTGGGGAACTACCCACAGTCTCCACCGTCGCAACACCGCTCCCAGGGCCGGCTCGGGACGCTTGGCTGCCGCGATGAGTAGCCGCAACGTCTCCGGGCCCACCGGCTCGTCGGCGTGCGCGCCGCCGATCAGCGTCGCGTGACGACGACCGGTGCCGATCACGGCCCCCAGCACCGGTCGCCCCCCCTCGCTGATGCCGATCGTCCTGACCGCGGCGTGGTGGCCCGCCTCCATCCGCCACTCCGCCGTGGTCGTGAAGCGCCCGGACCAGCGGGACGCCAGGGAGACGAGTGACGGCATCTCGGGCCGGGTCATGCACGCTCATGCTACGTTGCCGGCATGGCTCATGACGACGGCGGCACCGACACGGCGGTCACGCTCGGACTTGATCCCAGCTTCGGCTTCGGCGACCGGATCGGCCTGGCGACGCCCGGCCACGTGCAGGCCCTGCGCGCCGCGGGGGTGCCGATCCAGCCGATCTTCCCGCAGCAGTCGATCCGGGAGATGCATCGTACCGGGCGGACGCCCGTGGACGTGATGACCGACGCGCTGAGCGGCATGGCGCAGGCCGGCTGGGACGGTCCGACCGGGGCGGACGCCGATCACCTGAAGACCCCGGAGGACGTGGCGGTGACCGCCGAGGCGGGATTCCGCTTCTTCACGATCGACCCCTCCGACGTGGTGGACGAGCACGCGGACCGCTACGACGAGGCGACCCTGCGCGAGCGTTACGCGGCGGTGCGCGCACAGGTCGACTGGGTTGCGGACTACCGCGGGCGCACGGTGACGCTGCCGGGAGACCTGACGCTGGAGTTCACGGAGGAGGCGTGCCTGCGCTGTGCGGTCAAGTACGGGCCTGCCCTGAATCTGGCGGCCGACCTTGCCGGGGTGATCCGTTCCCGCAACGCCGGCCGCGACTACGAGATCGAACTCTCCGTTGACGAGACCGAGCAGCCCACCACCCTGGCCGAGCACTACATCATCGCCGACCAGTGCCGGCGGCGCGGAGTCCCGCTGGTGGCTCTGGCGCCACGCTACATCGGCGACTTCGAGAAGGGCGTCGACTACAAGGGCGACGTGCAGGCCCTGGAGCGATCGTTGCGGGAGCACTTCGCCATCGCCCGCCACTTCGGCCCGTACAAGCTGTCCCTGCATTCGGGATCGGACAAGCTGTCGATGTACCCGGCGCTGTCACGCGCCACCGAGGGATGCTTCCACGTGAAGACCGCCGGCACCTCCTACCTGGAAGCCCTGCGCGTGGTCGCCCGGCATGACGAGGCGCTGTTCCGGCGGATCATCACCTTCGCCCGCTCCCGCTACGACACCGACAAGGCCACCTACCACATATCGGCCTCGGTGGAGCGGGTGCCGCCGCCGGAGGACCTGCTCGCGCCGGAGCTTGAGACCGTCTACCTGGAGCGCTGGCAGGACGTGAGCGCCGGCACGGGATTCAGCGAGCCGGGACGCCAGATCCTGCACTGCACCTTCGGCTCCACCCTGACCCATCCCGATCTCGGGCAGGCCGTGCGATCGGTGCTGGAGGCGCACCCCGACACCTATACCGAGGTGCTGGCCGAGCACTTCGCCCACCACCTGCGCAGCCTTGCGGCCGGTCTGTAGCGCTTTCAGCCCATCGCCATCAGCGCGCGAACCGCCAGGTTGCCCGCCGCCAGCATGGCCAGCCCCATGGCGGCGGCGCGGAAGGCGCGCTCGGGCAGGCGGCGGACGATCAGGACGCCGAGCGCCGCGCCGGCAAGCACCACCGGCGCCGCCGCCGCGTTCAGCGCCAGCGTGGCGCCGGTCATGGTCCCGATCGCCAGGTGAAACGGCACCTTCAACAGGTTGAGGATGAAGTAGTACCAGGCCCCGGTGCCCATGAACTCGTGCTTGGGCAACCGCATCGCCAGCAGGTAGGCGGTGAGGATCGAGCCGGAGGCGTTGCTGATCATCGAGGTGGCGCCCGCCAGGATGCCGAGCGCGATGGCGACCGCGGCCGGGCTGCCGGCAGCCTCCCCCTGCTGCGCGGGCGGACGCTCCGCGGCCCCGCGCAACCTGCGCAGCGGCCGCCACGTCGCCACGGCTCCCGCTGCGACAGTCGTCACGACGATCAGCGCGATCAGCAGGCGGAGCTGCGTGTCGTCGATCACGCGCAGCAGCACCGTCCCGGCGACGATGCCGCCGAACGCGGCCGGCACCAGCTTCACCAGGTACGATCGGACCACGTGGCGGCGGAAGTACACGATCGCGACCACGTCCGCGACGATCAGCAGCGGCAACACGATCGCCACCGACGCACGGACCGGGAACGCCGTCGCCATGATGGGCGCAACGACCGTTCCCAACCCCGGCAGACCGGTCTTGGTGATCCCGACCAGCAGGGATCCGCCCAGCAGCGACCCCCACTGCAGCACCGTCAACGAAACCAGGACTTGGTCCTCTCAACGCAGACGCGCAGCCTGCGTGGCCGGGGAAAACCGGGGTAGGATCGGCCCACCGCAATGTTGTTTCTGCTCGGAGAGGCGCTGCAGAACGTCTACGGTCCGTTTCGCCTGCTGAGCTCGCACTTCGTCGTGGCCGGCGCCGCGCTGGTCATCTCGTCGCTGGCCACGTGGCTGCTGCTGCCCCGGATCAGCGCGATCCTGCCCCGCGATCGCGGACGCGAATTCTCGGTGGACAGGGAGGCGGCGCTCGGCAAGCCGACGAGTGCGGGACTGGTATTCGTCATCGTGTTCGCTATCGTCGGCGTACTCACCGCGCCGCTCGAGCTCGCCTACCTCGGCGTGCTGGCCTGCGTGACGCTGGCCATGGTCGCCGGCTATCTGGACGACCGCAGCGCGGGCGGCTGGCACGAGTACCGTACCGGCCTCATCGACCTGGCGACTTCGCTGGTAGCCGCCGTGCTGCTGTGCAATACCGATCCGGCGCAGATCTGGCTTCCGTTCACCACGACGGTCGTGACCGTTCCGGCCTGGCTCTGCATCGCCGGCGGCACCGTCCTGATATGGGCCGCCATCAACGCCACCAATTGTACGGACGGCGTCGACGGCCTCTCCGGAACGCTGGCGATCCAGGCGCTGCTGAGCCTTGGCGGACTGCTCTACTTCGTGCTCGGCAATGTCGACATCTCCGCGTACCTGCTGCTGCCGCATTACGCCGACGGCGCCAAGTGGGCCATCCTGTCGTTCGCGATGGTAGGCTGCCTGACCGGCTACCTGTGGTACAACGCCCACCCCAGCCAGCTCCTCATGGGCGATGCCGGATCGCGGGCGGTCGGGTTGCTGATCGGCGTCCTGGTCATCAAGTCGGGCAATCCGTTTCTGATCTTCATCGTCTCCGGCGTGCTGCTGGTCAACGGCGGCACCGGGTTGATCAAGGTCGCGTTGCTGCGCTTCCTGCGCATCTCCATCTTCTCCAAGCTGCGCTTTCCGCTGCATGACCACATGCGCAACAACCTGGGCTGGTCCAGCCCCCAGGTCATGGTTCGTTTCACGCTCGTGCAGATCATGTTCACGCTCGTCTCGCTGGTGGTCCTGATCAAGGTGCGCTAACGGCCTTCTGTCCGGTGCTCCGCGGACCCGGAGGCTCCGTCGTGGCTCTCCATGGGCGCACCGCAGTGAGGGCAGAAGCCGCCCCCGGACTCGGCCTCCCCGTCCCCGCCGTCCTTGCGGCGCTTGGCAAGCTCCTCGATGAAGCCGGAACTGACGATCCCGGTCGGCACCGCCACCAGACCGATGCCCATCACCGCAACCAGTCCGCTCAGCAGCCGGCCCCAGCCGGTGACCGGAACCACGTCGCCGTAACCGATGGTGGTCAGGGTGACGACCGCCCACCACAGCGACGACAGGATGTTCGGGAACTTGTCCGACTGCGCCTCGCCCTCGATGTAGTACATGAGGATGGAAGCCATCAGCAGGACCAGGGCGGTCATCATGACCGTGATCAGCAACTCGTCGCGGCGCTCGCGCACCACCTTGCCGAACAGCGACACGGACCGCAGATAGCGGCCGAGCTTCAGCAGCCGCAGAAACCGGGCGATGCGCAGCACGCGCACGAAACGCAGGTCGACCGCGATCAGGAACGGCAGGTAGAACGGGACGATCGCCAGCAGGTCGATCAGCCCGGCCGGCGAGACCGCGAAGCGCAGCGCGCCGGCCAGCCCTCCCTGCCCCGGACGCCGGTAGCGGGCGGTCCACAGACGCAGGAGGTACTCGACCGTGAACAGGACCACCGAGACCGCCTCCAGCACGTACAGCACGCGCTTCAGCCCCGGAGTCACCCACGGCAGCGTCTCGATGACGATGGCCAGCACGTTGACGCCGATCACGCTGATGATGGCGATGTCCACGACGGCGCTCACCCGATCGTCGTCGCGCGCGCGCTCCAGCACCTCGTACAGGCGCCGACGTACCGGCACTGCCATCGTCCGGTTGACTGTAAGCCCTGGCGTGTTTAGCGTAAACGCATCGCTATGCAGACGATCCTGGCTACGCTCACGCTGGTCGTCGAGAAGGTTCCCCACTTCGCGGTCGGCATGCTGCTGGTGTTCGTGGGCAAGCTCTTCTACAACCTGACGACCCGCTACCACATCGACCACGAGATTGCGGACAACGGCAACGACGCCATCGGCCTCAGCTTCGGCGGCTACCTGCTGGGACTGGGGTTCGTGATCGCGGCCGCCGCCCGCGGGTCCGGGGGAGAGATGCTCACCGACCTGGTCAACCTGGTGGTCGTGGGCGTCATCGCCATCCTCCTGCTGCGCCTGAGCGGCATCATCAACGACCGGCTGGTGCTGCACGCGTTCTCGACCGAGCACGAGATGGTGCAGGAGCGCAGCGCCGGTACCGGCGTCGTGGTCGGCGGCATGACCGTGGCCACCGGCCTGATGATTTCCGGCGTGATGGAGGGGCAGAGCGCCAACTACCTGGCACTGCTGCGCGACATCGCCGTCTACTGGCTCGTCGGCCAGGCGTTGCTGGTGCTGGACGGCCTGGTGTTCCAGGCGATCACCAGCTACGACGTGCACGGCGTGATCGAGGACGACAAGAACGTTGCGGCCGGCGTGAGCTTCGCCGGGTTCCTGGTCGCGCAGGGCGTCATCGTGCGCACGGCGGTCGCCGGCGCCGGCAGCGATCTGGGCACCGAGGTGCTGATCACGGTGGTGATCGCCATCTGCGGCCTGATCCTGCTGGTGATCGGCCGGGTGATCGCCGACCGGGTGTTTCTGCCGCGCGCCGCCCTGTCCGACGAGGTGCGGGCCAAGCGCAACACGGCCGCCGCGGCGATCGCCGCTGCCAGCTTCATCGTCGTGGCGCTGACGTACTCCGGAGCCGCCGACCCGAACGTGGCGCTGGCACCGCTCGCGGAGGGCGCCGCCACACCGTGATCCGCCCTCGCCCGGCCGCCGGCAAGGTGGCCTGCGCCATAGCGATCGCGAGCATCCTGCTGCTGGTGGCCGACGACGCCTTCGCCCGGCGCGCGGGCGGCTTCTCCGGTGGGCGCTCGTTTTCCAGCTCCGGCTCCTCTCGCTCCTTCTCTTCACGCTCCACCCGCTCCGCATTCGGCTCCGGCAGCCGCACGGCCACGACCCGCAGCACGCTGTCCGGCACGCGCGGCGCGTCGTCGCGTTCCAACACCAGCGGCGTCAGTCGCTCCCAGTACGAGCGCTCCCGCGCCGCCGGCACCACATTCCAGAATCGCTCGCAGGCCGAGTCCGCCTTCCGGCAGCGCAACGCCGGCCAGTTCCCGTCCCGTTACTCCAGCCAGCCGTCCACCCGGCCGAGTCACATCCCGCAGAGCACGCGGGTGGACGGGCGCAACGTCAACGTCACCTACAACGCCGGCCTCGGCGGCTACGGCTACCTGCACCCGACCCTGGGCACCTGGATCCTGTACGACGCGATGACCGACGCGGCCATGATGAGCATCCTCATGAGCCGCGGCGGCTACTACTACGGCGGCGCCCCCGGCACCTACTACGGAGGGGGTGGTGGGTTCTTCACCGGGCTGATCCTGATCCTGCTGATCGCCGGGGTCATGTGGGTGCTGCTGCGCTCGGCCAGTCGCCGCCACTGATCGCGCGCCGCGTGCGGAGAGTCTGAGCATGAGCGGGCGCACCCCGCCCGAAGCCGGCAACCGGGGCCGCCGGCTGTTGGGGGGGCTGTTCGGACGCAGATCCCGGCACGAGCCGAAAGGAAAGGCGACCTCCACCGCCGATCCGCGCTTCTGGCGGCAATTGCGCGGCGGCGCGGTGACGCTGCGCGATTTTCAGGCGATGACGGACGCGGCCGAGCGTGGCCTGGCCACCGACGGGCTCGACTTCCAGATCGCTGACAAGCGCGCCATTGAGGTGCGTTCCACGGCCGGCACCGTCATCGCCGAGTACCTGCTGTTCGATCTCACCAGCGCCGATACCATCGAGTTCCTGCTGGCGGTCATCCACGGCGACGCGCTGGAGTTGCGCGCCTACGTCATCGCCACGGGGCTGGCGCCGAGCTCGCGGGCGGCGGTGATCGACTCCGGAGGCGCCTGGCTCTTCGCCGAGCCCGCCGACCCGAACCGGTTCGTCCCGGCCGAGCTCGAGTTCGCGCGCCATCCGGCCGCCCCGCCTCTCGTGGACGCCGACGGCAATGAGGTCGAGGTGGACTTCGTCTCCCATGGCAGTGCCCTGTACGGCGACTACGCCGACCGCGACGGCAAGCGCGTCCCCGTGATCCTGGTCGAGTACGAGACCCGGGCCGACATCCCGAACCCGTTGCTGCTGATCGTCGAAGAGGGAGGCCTGGACGCCAACAGCGACTCGATCCCGGAAGGCGGTTTCGTGACGGTGCTCATGGGCAGCAAGATCGACCGCAGCGAGGTGGAGGTGTTCCCGGAGTGAGCGGCTCTCTTTCCTTCTACAGCGACAACAGCTCCGGAGCCCATCCGGAGGTGCTTCAGGCGATCGAAGCCGCCAACCGCGGGCACGCCCCGGGCTATGGCGAAGACGAGCACACGCGCCGTGCCGAAGCCGCGTTCGCCCGGCACTTCGGCGACGACGCGCAGGTGCTGTCGGTCGTCAACGGCAGCGCCGCCAACGTGGTGGCGGTCGCCGGCTGCTGCCAGCCGTACGAGGCCGTGATCGCCACCACGGCCGCGCATCTGGCGTGGGCGGAGTGCGGTGCCATCGAGCGCCTGGTCGGCTGCAAGGTGCTGGAGGTCCCGCACCGGCACGGCAAGATCGACCTGGACGCGGTGCGGCGCCTGGTGAGCGCCGAGCCCGACGTGCATGCCAGCCGGCCACGCCTGCTTTCCATCACGCAGGCGACCGAGGTGGTCACGGTGTACACGCCGGCGGAGATCGAGGAGATCGCCGAGCTGGCCCACGCGCACGGCCTGCTGCTGCACGTGGACGGCGCCCGCATCGCCAACGCCGCCGCCAGCCTGGGCATGGGGCTGCGCCAGTGCACCCGCGACCTGGGCGTCGACCTGCTGTCTTTCGGCGGCACCAAGAACGGGCTGCTGATGGGCGAGGCGGTGGTCGCCTTCACGCCGCTGGCCCACCTGGACTACGTGCGCAAGCAGGGCCTGCAGCTCCTGTCCAAGATGCGCTTCGTGTCCGCGCAGTTCAGCGCGTTGCTCGAAGGCGATCTCTGGCGCCGCAACGCCGCACACGCCAACGCCATGGCCGCCCATCTGGCCGCGCGCCTGCGCGCGGAGACCGACGTGGAGATCCTGCACCCGGTCGAAGCCAACGGGGTCTTCGTGCGGCTGCGGCCGGCGGTGATCGAAGCGACCATTGGCCGCTTCCCCTACTACGTGTTCGACAAGGAGCAGGGCGTCGCGCGCCTGATGACCACGTGGGACACGACCAGGGAGTTCATCGACGGCTTCGTCGACGCCGTCCGGGCCGTGCCGTAACCGTCGTATGATGGGGGTTTGCGCCCCATGAACGCCGAAGTCCCCGCGCCCGTCAGGGAACGACTGTCCGCCGCCGGGGTCGCGGAGCGGGACATCCTGCACGCGGTCGGCTCCGACCTGAGCCTGGACGGCCGCTTCGGCGAGGACTGGGCCGTCGCCACGGGCGACTCGCTGCACATCGTCACCGACGGCGGCATCGACAGCCTGCCGCTCGACCGCATCGGCCCGGTGCAGGTGGAGAGCCTGGTTTCGGGGGGACTGCTCACCACCGGCCGGCGCGAGCCGGATGCGGAGGATGCCGACAGGGCCGTTCCTCCGGACGACGCCGAACGGCTGCTGCTGCGCTTCAGCAACAGCCGGGCACGCCAGTTCGGCGCCTTCGCCGGCGCCGTCGCCGCGCTCCAGAAGGGCGACGAAGCCCCGGCCGCCGAGGCGCTGCGCGAGCAGACCTGCCCCACCTGCGGCCTGCGCTATCCCGATCAGGAGCGCGCCGTCTGCCCGCGCTGCATCGACAAGCGCGGCCTGTTCGTCCGCGTGCTCGGCTACCTGCGCCCCTACCGGCGCCTGGCGGCGCTCGTCGCCGTCACCATGCTCGCCTCCACGGCGCTGAAGACCGTCACGCCGCTGCTCTCCGGCCGCGTGCTGTTCGACGACGTGCTCGCCCCGGCCGGGCGCTTCCACGGGCGCGTGCTGGAAACGGTGCTGCTGATCGTCGCCGTGTACGGCGCCGCCGTCGGCGCCCAGATGATCTTCCAGCGGCTCAACGCGCGGGTGTCCGTGCACACGGTCTACGACCTGAAGTCGCAGATCTTCAGCGCCCTGCAGCGCCTGTCGCTCGGCTTCTTCGCGCGCAAGCAGACCGGCGGCCTGATGGTCCGGGTCAACCACGACTCGATGAACCTGAGCATGTTCTTCATCGACGGCCTGCCCTTCTTCGTGGTCAACCTGGTTCAAATCGTGGCGATGGTCGCCGTCATGGTCGCGCTGCAGCCGGGGCTGGCGCTGCTGTTGCTGCTGCCGGCGCCGGCCGTCGTCCTCATCGTCAAGCGCCTGTTCCCGAAGCTGTGGCGCCTGTTCGGCCGCCAGCACCGCTCCTTCGCGATCCTGAACGGCGTGGTCGACGACTCGCTCAGCGGCGTGCGCGTGGTCAAGGCGTTCGGCCAGGAGCAGCAGGAGATCGCGCGGTTCACGCCTGCCAACGACGAAGTGCGCGGCGCGGAGCTGCGCACGCAGCGAACGCTCGCCACCCTGTTCCCGTCCGTCGCCTTCCTGACCCAGATCGGCGGTCTGATCGTCTGGGCGGCAGGCGGCTGGCAGGTGATCGGCGGATCCCTCACCCTGGGCGTGCTGATCACGTTCGCCACCTACGCGGCCCTGCTGTACGAGCCGATGCGCTTCATGACGATCGTGGTCGAGTTCTGGTCGATGGCCATGAACTCCGCGCACCGCATCTTCGAGGTGGTGGACGCGGTGCCGGAAGTGGCAGAGCGCAGCGACCCCGTGGCGCTGCCGCACCTGCACGGCGCGGTCGAATTGCGCGGCGTCACCTTCGCGTACGAGCCCAACAAGCCGGTGCTGCACGAGATCGATCTGACCGTCGACGCCGGCGAGGTGCTCGGCCTGGTCGGCCACACCGGGGCCGGCAAGTCGACGCTGATCAACCTGATCACCCGGCTGTACGACACCGATTCGGGCCGGGTGCTGATCGACGGCATCGACGTGCGCGACCTGCGCATCGCCGACCTGCGCCGCCAAGTGGGCATCATCCTGCAGGATCCCTACCTGTTCGACGGGACCGTGGCGGAGAACCTCGCCTACGGCCGGCCGGACGCCACCCATGCCCGGATCGTCGCCGCCGCCAAGGCCGCGTTCGCCCACGACTTCATCACCCGGCTCCCCGACGGCTACGACACCCGGGTCGGGCCCCGCGGCCACGGCCTGTCGGGCGGGGAGCGGCAGCGGCTGTCGATCGCCCGCGCCGTGCTGATCGATCCGCGCATCCTGATCCTGGACGAGGCCACCTCCTCGGTCGATTCCGAGACCGAGGAGATGATCCAGCTCGCCCTGGAACGGCTGATCCGGGGGCGCACCACGATCGCCATCGCTCACCGGCTGTCCACCCTGCGCATGGCGCACCGCCTGGCGGTCCTGGAAAAGGGACGGCTGGTCGAGCAAGGCACCCACGACGAGCTGGAAGCCGCAGGCGGGATCTACGCCACGCTGGTGCGCAAGCAGCGCGACGCGCTCGAAGTGATCGCCATAGGGGCGCAGCGATGAGCGACCGCCGCAACGGCGACGACAAGACGGAGGCAGCCGCCGAGAAGCGCCGCCGGTCCCACCGGACGCGCATGCTGAACCCCGCAGACCTGGAGTTCGATCGCACCTCCGGCGGCTTCGTCACGCTGACCGTGCGCGGCGAAGAGCCCGAGCGCTACGAGCGGATCAACGCCTTCCGCAGCTTTCCCCTGAGCGCCTCCGACCAGTACATCTCGCTGCGCGACCGCGAAGGAGACGAAATCGGCATCATCGAGTCGATCGAGGACCTCGCGCCCGCGCAGGCGGCGCTCCTCCGCGACGAGCTCGACCGCCGCTACTTCACGCCGCTGATCGAACGGGTCGAGTCGCTCAAGGAGGAGTTCGGCTACTCCTACTGGACCGTCGACACCGGCGCCGGCCGGCGGCGCTTCACGGTGCAGAGCGGCAAGAACAACGTCACCATGGTGGGCTCAGGGCGGCTGGTGATCGTCGACGTCGACGGCAACCGCTTCGAGGTGCCCGACTACACCCGCCTGGACCGCTCGGTGCTGCGCACGCTGGAAGGGCTCCTGTGAGGCTGCGCTTCGACCTGCCGGCCGACGTTGCCGGCGAGGTTGCCGAGGTCCTGGCGGGCGAGGAGGTCCGCTACGCGGTGCCGGCCGACCTGACCGCGGACTCCCGGTACGGCGACGGCTGGACCGTGGTCGGCGCCACGCGGATCGCCGTGCGGCCGGCAGGCGCTTCCGGCTGGCGGACGGTCTCGTTCGCCGACGTGGAGCGATTCCAGGCCGACACCATGGTCGGCTGCGGTCGCCTGATCGCCGAGCCGGCGGCCGCCGGCGGGCACGGCGGCAACGGGGCGCGCACGCTGGCGCGCTACTCGATGCGCCACGCACCGCGCTACGCGACCGTCGCGCGCGCTCTCAACCAGTTGATCGAAGGCAAGGAGCCGCGCTACCGCGACGCGCCGGACGAGGGGGTCTGCCCCACCTGCGGCCGGCGCCGGGAGGCAGGCACCCGCGTCTGCCGGGCGTGCACGAACAGGGCGGCCATGGTGCGCCGGCTGTGGGAGGTCGCGCGGCGGCAACTCCGCTGGGTCATCGCGGCGATGACGCTGTTCGCCGGCCACACGCTGCTGACGCTCCTGCCGCCGGAGCTCACCCGTATCCTCATCGACGACTACCTGACGCCACGCCGCGCCGAACCGGGCGCCGTACTGGCGCTCATCGGCGCGCTGGCCCTGGCGTACGGCGGCAACGCGTTGCTGGCCTCCCTCAGCCGCCGGGCGACCGCGCAGGTCGCCACCGGCCTGTCCGGCGACCTGCGGCGCATGGTGTTCACGCACGTGCAGAAGCTGTCGCTGGCCTATCTGAGCACGCGCGACGCCGGCGACATCCTCAACCGGGTCAACAGGGACACCCGAAAGATCCAGACGTTCATCAACTTCTGGCTCACCGACAGCCTCGCTCAGGTGCTCACTCTGATCGGCGTGGCCGTGATCCTCTTCCTGCGCGAGTGGCGCCTGGCGGTGCTGGTGCTGGTCCCGGTGCCGGTGGTGGTCGTGCTGACGCACAGCGTGTGGCAGCACGTGCGGACGCTGTTTCGCCGTGAGCACCGGATGCTCGACAAGGTCGACACGCTGCTGCAGGACATCCTGGCCGGCATCCGCGTGGTCAAGGCGTTCGGCCGCGAGCGGTCGGAGGTCGGCCGCTTCCGGCAGCGTTCGGCCGAGCTGCGCGACGTCACGCTGCGCAACGAGCGGACCTGGGCCGTCCTGACGCCGACCTGGACCTTCGTCATGCGCTTCGGGGAGTTCCTGGTCTTCCTGGCCGGCGGCTACCTGGTCCTGGGGGCGGAGATGAAGGTGGGCGAGCTGGTGCAGTTCGTCCAGTACGCGATGATCATCTACGGGCCACTGGCCATGATCGCCGGCCTCCCCCGGCGGTTCGCCGAGTCGATGAGCGCCGCCGAGCGCGTGTTCGAGATCATCGACGAGTCGCCCGAGGTTGCCGACTCGGACAGCTCCAGGCGCCTGTCGATCGACGGAACGGTCCGGTTCGAGGGGGTGGTGTTCGGCTACCAGAGTCACGAACCGGTGCTGGAGGACGTTTCCCTGCGGGTGGAGCCGGGCGAGATGATCGGCATCGTCGGCCACTCCGGCGCCGGCAAGACCACCCTCATCAACCTGTTGATGCGGCTGTACGACCCCGACGAGGGACGGATCACGATCGACGGCGCCGACCTGCGCGACATCGAGCAGCGCGACCTGCACCGCCAGATCGGCGTGGTCCTGCAGGAGACCTTCCTGTTCGCCGGCACGATCGTGGATAACATCGCCTACGCCAAGCCGGACGCGACCCGCCGGCAGATCATCGACGCCGCCAAGGTCGCCGGCGCCCACGACTTCATCTGCGCTTTCGCGGACGGCTACGACACCCTGGTGGGCGAGCGCGGGCAGCGCCTCTCCGGCGGCGAGCGCCAGCGGGTCGCGATCGCGCGCGCCATCCTGCACGACCCCCGCATCCTGATCCTGGACGAGGCGACCGCGGCGGTCGACAGCGAGACCGAAGAGATGATCCAGGAAGGCCTGTTCGCCCTGATGCGCGGCCGCACCACCTTCGCGATCGCCCACCGGCTGGCCACCCTGCGCAACGCCGACCGCCTGGTGGTGCTGGACAAGGGCCGGATCGCCGAGGTTGGCACCCACGCCGAGCTGATGGCCGCCGGCGGCATCTACCACGGCCTGGTGCAGTCGCAGCGCCGCATGAACCGCTCGCAGACCCTCACCGGATGAGCGCGGACCCGCGGCAGACGCTGTACGTTTCCGATCTGGACGGCACGCTGCTCCGCAGCGACGGGTCGCTGTCGGCGTACTCCGTCCGGACGCTGAACCGCCTGATCCGGGAAGGCATGCACTTCACGGTGGCGAGCGCTCGAGGCTGCGGTCCTATCCGCAACGCACTGGGAGATCTGCGGCTACGGCTGCCGGTCATCGCCCTTGATGGCGCGTACGTCTCCGATCTGGCGATCGGCCGTCACCTCGCCGTCCACGCGTTGGCTCCCGGAACCGCGCACGACTTGTGGACCGTGTTCGACCGACACGGATACAGCCCGTTCCTGTTCACGACCGACGGGAGTTCCGACCGCTTCTACTACACCGCCGACAGCCTCCGAAACGACGGCATGCGGCGGTTTCATCGGAAACGAGAGGCTCGCCAGGACCCTCGCCTGCATCGCATCGATGACCTGCGCGAGGGTCTGGCCGATCAGGTGGTGCGCTTCACCCTCATCGACTCCCTGCCGCGGATTCAGGATCTTGAGCGAGAGATCCGGCGACGCCAGGGCGATGCCGTGCAACTCCACACCCACGAGCACTACGGGGAGCTCTGGCACCACCTGACCGTTCAGGATGCGCTCGCCACCAAGGACCGGGGCGCAGCGGCGCTGAAGCGACTGCTGGATCTCGCGCACTGTCGCCTCGTGGCGTTCGGCGACGAGGTCAACGACACCGGCTTGTTCCGCATGGCCGACGAAGCGTACGCGGTGACCGGCGCCGCTCCCGAACTGGCCGAGCATGCCACCGCCATCATCGGCTCCAACGACGACGATGTCGTCGCGAGATGGCTCGCACATCGATGGCACACGGACTGATGACAGAGGACCCTCGTCAGGCGCTCTACATCTCGGACCTGGACGGCACGCTGCTGCGGAGCGACGGATCGCTCTCGCCATACAGCCTCCGTACGCTCGCCCGCCTGATCCACAAGGGCATGCTCTTCACGGTGGCGAGCGCTCGAGGCTGCAACCTGATTCGAGCCGCGATCGGCGACCTGCCGCTGCGGCTGCCGGTCATCGACCAGAACGGCGCATGCGTGTCGGAGCTCGCTTCAAGGCGCCATTTGGCTGTCCACGCGATCGACCCGTCGGTCGCCCGCGACCTGTGGTCACTGCTGCACGACGCCGCCTGCAGCCCTTTCCTGATGACCTTCGACGGTGCCGCCGATCGCGTGTACTACAACGAGACGATCCTGCGCAACGACGGCATGCGGCGTTTCCTGGAGAACCGGGAACGCATCCGGGATCCACGCCTGCGCAAGCTCAGGGACCTGCGCGACGGCCTCGATGACGAGGTGGTGTGCCTTACCTTGATCGACACCCCGCTGAGAATGCGGGAAGTGGAACGCGCGGTTCGAGCACGCCACGGCGGTTCGGTCCAGACCCACCGCTACGAACCGTTCAACGAGGGGCTCGATTCGCGCTGGCACATGCTCACCATCCACGGCTACCGCGCCACCAAGGACCAGGGTGTAGCCACTCTGAGGCGGCTGTTGAACATCGAGAAATGCCGCGTCGTGGTATTCGGGGACCAGGTCAACGACATCGGCATGTTCCGCACGGCCGACGAAGCCTACGCGGTAGCGGGCGCCGTTCCCGAGCTCGTCGACCACGCCACGGCCATGATCGGCTCCAACGACGACGACGCCGTGGCGCGCTGGCTCGCACATCGGTGGGAAACGGGCCGATGAGCAACGGGGAGGAGATCTCCGAATGAGCATGACCCCGCTTGCGGTCTCGGTTCAGACCGTCCGGCGGTTCATCCTCGGCTGCCAGGGACTCTGGCCCGGACGGCGGTCGGCCGGCCGTCCCGGTGCCCGTAGGGCTCTGCACCAGTCAGGCCTGGTCCAAATCGACCCGTTGAATGTGGTCGGCCGGAGCCACGATCTCGCGCTGCACGCCCGTGTGTGGGACTATCGCCCCGAGCATCTCGACCACCTGCTTTACACGAGCCGCGAGTTCTTCGACTACGGCGGGACGCTGTACGTGCTGCCCATGGGCGAGCTCCCTTATTGGCGGGTCCATATGGCGCGCCGTGCGGCCGAGGAGAAGTCGCGCGCGTTCGCGGCAGAACATGAGCAGCTTCTGGAGGCGCTCCGCGAGGACGTCTCGTCACGAGGGCCGGTAGCAAACCGGGACTATGCCGGGCGCGGACGTCGGGGGACGTTCCGCTCGGACAAGGATACGGCCCGCGCCCTCCGACATCTCTGGTTGACCGGTGAGCTGATGACACACGGGCGCCGGGGATTCGAGCGGCTCTACGCCTTGCGCCGTGACGTCGCACCGGTCGAGGTGCAGCACGCGGCGACGGCAGACGAGGCCGACGACTTCTTCGCCCGCAAAGCGCTCGCGCTGCTGGGCCTGGCAACAGCCCGCGACTCCTGCGCAACGACGGCATGAGACGGTTCCTGCACGACCGGCAGCGGGTGCGGCGATCCACGGCTGGCACCGCTCGACCATCTCGCCGACGGCTTGGAGGACCAAGTCGTATGCCTGACCACCATCGACACGCCGACTCGGGTCCGGCACCTGGAGCAGGAGATGCGCCGGCGCCACGGCGGATCGATCGATCTGCACTTCCACAAGGAGTTCGATCCCCACTGGTACATTCTTGCGGTACATGACGCTCGCGCTACCAAGGATCAGGGCGTAGACAGCATCAAGCGTGTACAGGACCTCGCGGACTGCCGCGTGGTGGTGTTCGGGGACCAAGTCAACGACATCGACATGTTCCGCATGGCCGACGAAGCGTATGCCGTGGCCGGCGCCGTTCCCGATCTCGCCGAGCACGCCACCGCAATGATCGGCTCCAACGACGACGACGCAGTCGCGCGATGGCTCGCACATCGGTGGCACACGGGTGAATGAATAGCGCGAATGACCGACGCGACGCCCCGCCCTAAATTCCCAATACCGTGATCGTGCGGCCGGCCACCGCTTCCTCGCGGCGGAAGATCTTCGCCTCCCAGCTCCTATCCGGGCTGCGATCGAAGACCACCAAGTGCCCCTCTTGCGCCGCACAGCGGTCCATGTAGCCCGCCGTCTGCTCCAGACCCTCACGGATGGTCCGTTCCAGACCCTCGTGCAGCACCTTGCACTCGATCACGAACCTGCCTGCGGCATGTGGCGGCGCCCCGGCTCCCTGCGGCCAGGTGATCAGCAGATCGGTGCGTCCCCGCCCCAGGCCGTACTCCCGCTCGACGTGTCGTACAGGAACCCATCGCCCAACAGGCGTGCGCGGGAGGCCAATCTGCCCAGAATGATGCGCGCATGGCGGGGCCCACGTCTTCGCGTACCGCCTGGGCGGCCTCCACGTTCACGTACACGCACCGGAAATCGCCTTCGGCGCCGCTGTTGAGCAGGTCACGCAGCGCCAGGAGGGCGGAGCTCTTCCCGGTCTGCCGGGGCGCATGGAGTGCGAAATAGCGCATGTCCCGTATCAGCTCGAGGATCTCGTCGAGGTTCAGCCGTTCCAGCGGCGGGATGCAGTAATGGCGGTCGGCGATGACCGGGCCTTCGGTGTTGAACTTGCGCATGGTCCCGGTGTGATCCTCACATGCTCCGCACACCGCTCAGCAACGGCACCTGCCCTTCGGTGTCGAAGAACCGCATGGCGATTACCATGGCACACGACGGCGCGCCGTGGCGCGGTGGCCGGAGATGCACTGCCGCTGGTAGGCTCGCGCCATCCGACCCGCCGGGGAGTCGCATATGACCGACCACGACCGATACCTGTTCGATCTGCAGGGCTACCTGACGATACCGAACGCCCTTGATGGCGATCAGCTCCGGGCGATGAACGCACTCCTGGACGAGCGCATCGCGGCGGAGATGGCCGCGGACGACTCCACCCATCGCTTCGGTGACATGCTGCGCTGGGGCCAGCCGTTCCTGGACGTGATCGACAACCCGAAGGTCGAGCCCTGCCTGCGCGAGATCCTGGGCGAGGGCTTCCGCCTGGACCACATCTACCTGGACGTCATCCGCAGCGGCCTGAGCCCGATCGGCGCCACGCTGCACGGGGGCGGCACGCCGTACAATCCGATCATGTCCTACGACTTCCGCAACGGGCGCATGTACAGCGGGCTGTTCGTGGCCGCCTACAATCTGGCCGACGTCGGCCCGGACGACGGCGGCTTCGGCTGCGTGCCGGGCAGCCACAAGAGCAACTACCCGTTCCCGGAGGACTGGAAGGACCTGGCGTCCCGGCCGCCGTTCGTGCAGGCCGTGACCGGGCCGGCCGGCACCGCGGTGCTGTTCACGGAGGCTCTGACCCACGGCGCGCTGCCCTGGTCCGGGGCGGGCGAGCGCCGCACGCTGTTCTACAAGTACCACCACCACGGCGCGTCCTGGGCGTCCACGTATCCCGTCCCGGAAGGCCTGCCGGTCACCGAGAGCCAGCGCCGCATGCTGGAGCCGCCCCACGCACCCGGCCTGGGGAAGCCTCTCGCCCACGCACGATGACACTGTCTCTGGGGGAATCCGATGATCGATCGTGACGAGGTTCGCGCCGGCCTGACCGGACCGATTTCATCGCTCACCACACCGTTCACGCGCGACGGCGCGGTCGATCACGACGGCCTGCGCGGCCTGATCGACGCCAACCTGGCCGGCGGCAGCAGGACCGCACTGCTCACCTGGGGTGACAGCCTGTTCTCGGTGCTGGCCGATGACGAGGTCGCGGAGGTCACCGCGACCGTGGCCGACCACGCCCGCGGGCGCGCCCTGACCGTCGCCGCCGACAGGGACTGGTGGACGGGCAAGACCGTGGAGTTCGCCCGCTACTGCCGGGAGATCGGCATCGACGTGCTGATGGTCAAGCCGCCGGTGTGGAGCCCGCCGGGCAGGGAGGAGTTCGTCGAGCACTACCGCGCGGTCGCGGCTGAGATCCCGGTCATGCTGGTGACCAACGTCTGGGGCGGCATGCCGGAGCTCGCGCTGTCGGTCGCCGCCGAGCTCCTCGACCGCGTCGAGGGCGTCGTGGCGCTGAAGGACGACATGGGGGGCGAGCCGGCCCGCAAGCTGACCGCGATGGCCGGCGATCGCTGGGCGGTGTTCGCCGGCGGCCAGAAGCAGCAGCACCTCGATCTCGTCCACTACGGGGCCGTCGGCTACATGTCCACGTTCGTAAGCTTTCAGCCCGAGGTGAGCCGCCGCTACTGGAACGCGGTCTGCGCCGGCGACTGGGCCGCCGCGGCCCGTGTCGTGGAGCAGGACGACTGGCCGCTGTTCGATTACCTGATGGCCCTGCCGGGCGGCTTCGACGGCGGCTTCCACGCCGTACTGGAGGTGTTCGGCGTCGTGCCGCGCTGGCGCCGACCGCCCATGGTCAACCTGGACGACGCGCAGCTCGAGCGGCTCGACGCCTTCTGCCGCGAGCGGGGCTGGAAGTAACTCGCTCGCAGGCGATGGAGACCAGCCGGCACGAGATCCACTTCGCAGACTCGCGACGCATGTCCGAAGTCGGTGATGACACGATCGACCTGGTGGTGACCTCGCCTCCGTACCCGATGATCGAGATGTGGGACGGGCAGTTCGCCGGCATGGACCCTCTGATCGGTAGGGCACTATCCGAAGGAGGCGGAGTTCGGGCGTTCGACGGCATGCACACCGTGCTCGACGACGTCTGGCGCGAGTGTCATCGCGTCCTCCGCCCCGGAGGCTTGGCATGTATCAACGTCGGCGACGCCACGCGCAATATCGGCGGTGAATTCCGCCTGTACTCCAACCATAGTCGCGTCTTGCAGGCGCTGACGGACTTGCGATTCTCCGTACTGCCCGACGTCTTGTGGCGCAAGCCGACCAATGCGCCGAACAAGTTCCTGGGCTCCGGGATGCTGCCGGCAGGCGCCTATGTCACGTACGAACACGAGTACATCCTGATCGTGCGCAAGGGCGTCCCCCGGAAGTTCTCCTCTGCCGATCGGGCGCGGCGGCGACGCAGCGCCTTCTTCTGGGAGGAACGCAACACTTGGTTCTCCGACGTTTGGATCGATCTTGTGGGAACCAGACAGCTTCTTGGCACTACCGAGGTTGCCGATCTGGATGCCCGCTCGCGGAGCGCCGCGTTTCCGTTCGAACTGGCCTATCGCCTCATCCAGATGCACTCGCTGATCGGCGACACCGTGCTCGATCCATTCCTCGGAACGGGAACGACCACCGCCGCTGCTATCGCCAGCGGGCGGTCCAGTGTCGGATTCGAGATTGAGGACAGCCTCGAACGACCGATCTGCACCGCCATCGAGACCGCCGTGCCGCTGGGCCGCACGTACGCGCAGCGACGGCTGGATGCTCATCTCGACTTCGTGCGATCTCGGGAAGAAGCGAGACGGCCCTGCCAGCACGTCAACCGCCATTACGGGTTCCCCGTGATGACCAGGCAGGAGACCGGCCTGCAGTTCGCGGTACCCCGCGCCGCGGAGGCGGAGTCGGCAGGAACGTTCTCCGCCTACCACGAACCCGCCCCGCTGCCGACTCGTTCTGCGCAGATCGCGCTGCCGCTCGCGAGCGCACCATGACGATCAGGCTCACGCCACAGGACCTGCGCGGACGCCTCATCGGCAGTCGCCCAGAATACGAGAAATACGTCAGCCCTCTCATAAACCTCGCCAATCGTTTCGCTCAGGCAACGAGGCGGAATCAGGTTGGTCAAGTTTCGGAGTTGATTCGCCGGTGTCCTGCTCAGGACTATGAAGGTTGGCGCGACTGGTATCTCGCCCGTCACCAGATGGCGATCGACCAGGCTACCGATCGCATCGTTTCCATGCTGGAGCGAATGCGCGACGCGATGGACGACATCGATCGCGATATCGTCCGTCGTTGGGTAACGGAGCTCGTACTGGAGCAGACGTATGCTGGGCTGCGCGTTGAGCGAGCGATTCTCGAAGAAGCCGCCCAGAGGTTGGGCAGAACGTTGCGCCTCTCGTCGCCGGAAGACGAGTCGCGGGGAATCGATGGCTACCTCGACGGACGACCTGTGTCGGTGAAGCCAGGCACTTACCAGACGATGGATGCGCTCCGCGAGACAATCGACGCACGCATGATCTACTACGACAAGAAGTCGAACGGGAGCATCGTCGCCGATCTCGATGAGCTTGAGCGATGAATCGGGACGGACTGTCCGATCTGATCCGCTCCGGTGAGAGCTCCGACGCCACGGACGAAGAGGAGGCCCGCCTTTACCAACAGTCGGGCCGGCTCCAGTATGACCGCAAGCCCGTACCCGGCACCTCGCTCGCCGACCTCGATCGGCGCCGCCTCGTCAACTACCTCCGCGACCTGCGCCAGCAGGACTACCCCGAACTGGAGGACGGAGACGCCTGGATCCGGCTGCTCGTGAACACGGAAATCATGACCGAGAGCCGCGGCCGCGCCATGGCGAGCGCCGCCGGCCTGCTCCTGTTCGGCGCGCGGCCCAATCGGTATCTGCCGCACTCGGGCGTCACCGCGACGGCATACGCGGGCACCGAGAAGGACTACGACGCCAGGGAGCGGGCGACGGTGCGCGGGCCGGCGGTGTCGCTCGCGTTTCAGCGCACGGAAGCGGACGGATCGCGCTATCCCAGGCAACCGCGCAGCTTCTCCGAGAGCAGCGAATTCACGGAGGGCGGCGTCATCGAGCGAACTCTCGACTTCGTACGCCGGAACACCTGCGTGGAGGCCTGGATCGATGCGGGCGGGCGGCGGCAGGAGCGATGGGAGTACCCGCTGCAGGCGGTGCGGGAGGCGATCGTGAACGCGATCGCCCACCGTGACTACACGATAACCGTCAGCGACATCGAGCTCTCTCTGTATGCCGACCGCGTGGAGATCGTTTCTCCCGGCCGGCTGCCCAACACGGTCACCGTGGAGAAGATGCGCGCCGGCTACCGGGCCACGCGCAACGAGCTGGTGAAAGAGGTGCTGCGCGACTACCGGTACGTCGAAGCGACCGGTCTCGGGGTGCCGCGCAAGATCGTGCGTGGCATGCGCGAGCACAACGGCACCGATCCGGACCTGATCGAGGAGGACGACCGCTTCACCGTCCGCTTGTGGAAGGCCCGCGCTCAGGCGACGCGGTAGCGGTCGATCCGGGACTCGTCGATCTCGATCCCCAGGCCGGGACCCGACGGCACGCGCACCATGCCGTCGGCGTCGATGCCGATGGGCTCCGGGATGATGCCGTGGAGCTGCTGGAAGCTCTCCACGGTGCGGTACGGCGGGTCCAGCATGTACTCCACGTACGGGCTGTTGGTCAGCGTCGCGCAGAGTTGCAGGTGGGCGGCCAGGCCGATGCCGCAGGCGCCGTGGTGCGGGACGAAACGGCGGCCGGCGAGCTCCGCGGCCGAGGCGATCTTGCGCATCTGCGACAGCGGCGCGCTGGCCGCGCAGTCGGGCTGCAGCACGTCGTACGCGCCGGCCTGGATCAGACGGGCGAAGGCGGCCGTGCCGCGGTCGCCCTCCCCGCCGGCGATCGCCAGCTCCGCCTCGCGCGTGAGACGGGCGATGGCCTCCACGTCGCCGCGCGGCAGCGGCTCCTCCAGCCAGCCGACGCCGAGCCGGTGCAGCTCGCGCGCCGTCTCCCGCGCTCGGCGGTAGTCCCAGGCCGGACGCGGCGAGCCGGGTCCGGCCCCGCCCGCCAGGTTGGCGTCGGCCAGGATGTCCATCGAGTCGCCGACCCGCTCGCGGACCGCCCGCACCATGGCGATGTCCTCGGCCATGGTCGGCCGTGACGTGCGCAGCTTGATCGCCGTGAATCCTTCTTCCAGGTAGCGCGCCGCGTCATCGGCCAGCTCGGCGTCCGGTTTGCCGACCACCGGAGACACGTACGCCCGGATCCGGTCCCGGCAGATCCCCCACAGGCGCGCCAGCGGCTGGCCGGTCTCCTTGCCGAGCAGGTCGCACAAGGCCACGTCGACCGCCCACGCGGCCGCCGCCTCGATCGCGGGCGCGTGGGCCTGCAGCCAGGCGCTGTCGGCGCCGATCAGGGCCGGCGCCACTGCCTCCACCGCGTCGCGGGCATCGCCGCCCATCGCCCCGTAACCCACCGCTCCCTCCGCGCTGCGGATCCGCACCAGCGTCATCACCCGAGACCGCTCCAGAACCTGCGGCGGCGACCACGCCTTGCGGTACGGCCGGGGGTGCGGCAACTCGACGACGAAGAGGTCGACGGCGGTGATCTTCATGGCGGCCCATGGTAGCCGACTGCGACCGCCGGTATAGTGCGCCGCGCAACGATGTCCCACGAAGGAGAAAGATGACGATGGCTGCCAAGCAAGCGAGCGGCATGGACCACCGGCCGGCGGGCGAGTACCGGCGCGTGGTCGAGCGCGGCGAGTTTCCGATCGCGGCGATCCACATGGCTCACAACCACCTGCGCTCCATGTGCGCGGCCCTGGCCGGCGCCGGCGCCGAGGTGCGGGTCGTGTACGACAGCAACCCGGACAAGCTGGCGTTGCTCCGGGAGGACTTCCCGGACGCGCGCGTGGCCGCCAGCGAGCAGGAGGTGCTCGACGACCCGGAGATCAAGCTGGTCGCCGCCGCGGCGGTGCCGTCGGAACGCGGCGCCGTCGGCGAGCGGGTGATGCGCGCCGGCAAGGACTACTTCACCGACAAGTGCCCGTTCACCACCCTGGCGCAGCTCGAATCGGCCCGCGCGGTGGCCGCCGAGACCGGCCGCAAGTTCATGGTCTACTACGGGGAGCGGCTCCACAATGATGCGATCATCCGCGCCGGCCAGCTCATCCACGACGGAGCGATCGGCCGGGTCGTGCACCTGGCCAGCTTCGGCCCGCACCGCCTTGAGGCGCACAACCGGCCCGACTGGTTCTTCCGCAGGAAGCGGTACGGGGGGATCATCTGCGACCTGGGATCCCACCAGGCGGAGAAGTTTCTGCACTTCGCCGGGTCCGAAGGGGCGCGCGTCCTTTCGAGCTCGGTGGCCAACTACGGCAATCCGGAGTACCCGGAGCTGGAGGACTTCGGCCAGACCACCATGGCCGTCGACGGCGCCACCTGCTACTTCCGCGTCGACTGGTTCACCCCCGACGGCCTGCGTTCCTGGGGCGACGCGCGCACGTTCGTGATGGGCACCGAGGGATACCTGGAGGTGCGCGCGCACGTGGACGTGGCGCGCGGCGACGGGCCGGTGCTGAACCTGGTGGACGGCCAGGGCGAACGCACCGTGGAAGTGGCCGCCAGTGGCTTTCCGTTCTTCGGCGACCTGATCCTGGACTGCCTGGAACGGACCGAGAACGCGATGACTCAGGAACACGCGTTCCTGGCTGCCGAGCTGTCCCTGCGGGCTCAGGCCGAGGCGGAGGTGCTCACGCCGGCCTGACGGATCGCCGGCCGGGTCGGTTCAGGCCGGCCGGGTCGGTTCAGGCTGGCCGGGTCGGTTCAGGCTGGCCGGGTCGGTTCAGGCTGGTTTGCGTGGGTCGTTGATCGCCGCCTCGGGCACCCCGCCTTCCAGGGCGGTGCGCACGCGCTCGGCCACCTTGGTCTTCAACTCGACCACCGACTCCTCCGTATAGTAGGCGTGGTGATCGGAGAGGATGACCGTGTCCAGCTCGCGCAGCGGGCTGTCGGCGGCCGGCGGCTCCGTCTCGAACACGTCCAGCGCGGCGTAGCCGACGCGGCCGGCGCGCAGCGCATCGGCCAGCGCGTGCTCGTCGATGATCCCGCCGCGTGCGGTGTTGACGATGATGGCCGTCGGTTTCATCCGCGCCAGCCGCGCCCGGCCGATCATGCCCCGAGTCTCCGCCGTCAGCGGGGTGTGGATGGACACGTAGTCGGATGCCGTCAGCAGTTCTTCGACGCCCGCCGGCTCCGCGCCGGCGGCCCGCATCTCGGCGGCGTCCACGTACGGATCGTGCGCCAGCACCCGAGCCAGACCCAGCCCGGACAGCTTGCGGTGCACCGCGCGCGCGATCAGCCCGTAGCCCAGCAGGCCGAAGGTCTTGCCGCGGATGCGGTAGGACGGGCGGTTGCGCGGAAACCCCCAGCCGCCGTCGCGAATGCCGCGGTCGGTGTACGGGATCTTGCGGACGCAGCCCAGGAACAGGGCCAGCGCGTGGTCGGACACGTCCTCGATGCCGTAGTCCGGCACGCGCGCGACCCAGATGCCGCGCTCGGTGGCCGCGTCGATGTCCACGTTGTCGTAGCCGACACCGTAGCGGCAGATGATCCTGCAGCGCCGCATCCCCTCGATGATCCACCGCGGGATCGGCTCCAGGTTGACGATCACGGCGTCGGCGTCGCGGCAGGCCGCGGCGATATCGGCGGGATCGGTGGACCGCTCCACCTCGATGGTCGCGATCGGCGCCAGGACCGCCCGCTCCTGCTCATGTGCCTCGAACCGGTCGTCGATGACGGCCACCCGATACTTCAATCCGGTCCCCCGCCGCGCACGCTAGCATGGCCGCCGGGCACCATCAACGGTATCTTTCCTGCATGCTGACGGAGAAAATGAGCCTTGCACTGAACGACCAGCTCAACGCGGAGTTCGCCTCCTCGTACACGTACCTGAACCTTGCCGCGCACTTCGGCGCGCAGAGCCTGCCGGGGCTCGCCCATTGGTTTCGTACCCATGCCGAGGAGGAACGCGCGCACGCGATGAAGCTCCTCGACTA
Organism: Spirochaetia bacterium; assembly: GCA_965215345.1. Lineage (GTDB taxonomy): Bacteria > Spirochaetota > Spirochaetia > SZUA-6 > Bin103 > CATQHW01. The sequence continues at coordinate 190,554 of CBDCDL010000002.1, forward strand.
CATCCTGGCACGCGGCGGCACGGTCATGCTCGCTGCGGTCCCGGCTCCGCCGGCGCCGGCAGCATCTCCGCGCGAAGCATTCGCCGATGCGTTCCGCGAGGAATCCGAGGTGTCCGACGCGATCGACAAGCTGGTGGGGGTGGCGGTGGCGGAGAAGGACCGCGCCACCCAGGTATTCCTGGACTGGTTCGTGACCGAGCAGGTCGAAGAGGAAGCGCTGTTCAGCGAGCTGCTCACGCAGATCAACCGGATCGGCGACTCGGAAGTGGGGCTGTTCGTGTTCGACCAGAAGCTCGCCGAGCGCACGCCCGACGCCTCCGGCACGGGGAGCTGACGCGCGTGTGCCGACCACGGTTCGTTCCGCCGGCGATCCGGACGGTCGCCGTGGTCCTGGTGTGCGCGCTCGCCGGCACGCCGTCCGCCGTCGCTCAGTCCTCTGCCGCGGCGACGCCCCCCGAGTACGGCTACGGCACCATTCCCTTCGGCGCCACCGCACGCGAGGTGCTGGGGGATCTGAGCGGCGCCACGATCGATACCGACGACGGGGGTGCGGCGCAGTTCATCGGCCACTACGAGGTGCTGCGCGACCTCTTCACCGCCGGCGCGTATCCGAACCTGCTCGGCGCCCATGAGCTCAACACCGAGATCACGCGCATGTACCGGGTCAGCCACCGCACGTGGAAGAACGTGGTCGCCCTGGAGCTGTACTTCTTCAGGCACCTCGATGCGCCCGATCAACCCGACTCCTACCGGCTGTTCATGGCGCGCAAGACGCTGAACACCTCCGGCGCCGGCAGCCACCGGGCCGTGTCGGAAGGGCTGGAAGAGACGATCAGCGACGTCCTGGAGCTGACCGCCGACAGCTACGAGGTGGGGTACCAGCCGTTCGGCCAACTGTTCGCCCTGGCGGCCCGGATAGCGATCTGGGAAGCGCCGGACGTCGACGTGTTTCTCATGGTCTTCCAGAACATTCTGGTGTCCAGCAATGCGGACATCGTGTACCGCGACCGCGAGCTGTGGGAGCAGTACGTCGATGCGGCACGCCGGCAGCGGGACGCCGAGGAAGAAGAGGACTCCGAAAAGGCGCGCTCGGTGGGCAGCAGCTTCTGAGCACGGCGCACCGCAGCGCCTCGGCTCGTCTGCCTGACTGCCGTCGAACCCGCATGATCGATCTCGAGGTCGTCCACTATCACCTGCTGCCGGGCGGGGTCACCAGCGTCATCCGCGACGGTCTGCGGGCGATCCTCGAACACCGGCCGGGCCTGCTGCGCTCGATCCGTCTCATCGCCGGACGCCCCGACGGCATGGAGGCGCTGCGTCGCTCGCTGCATGCGACCGCGGTGGACGCAGGCGCAGGCACCGTGGTGCGGGCCACGGTCGACCCGCTCCTGGATTACGGCCGCCGCTCCGCGAACCCGGAGGACTGGAGCTTTGCCGCGGTCAGCGGCCCGGATACGATCTGGTGGATCCACAACCATCACGTGGGTAAGAACGTCCCGTTCACCCGGGCGTTGCTGCGCGGCGCGGCACGCGGCGATACGCGCGTCCTGCTGCAGATCCACGACTTCCCGGAGTGCGGCAGGATCGAGGGATACCAGCAGGTACGCGCTGCCGTAGGGACCGAGCTGTATCCGTTCGGACCCCATCTTCGCTACGCGGTCATCAACCGCCGCGACCACACGGCGCTGGCCGCCGCGGGTATCCCGCACGGGTACCTGCACCTGCTGTGGAACCCCGTTGCGCCCAGTCCGGTCGAAGTCGGAAGCGCGAGCACGGCGCCGTTGATGCCGGGCGGCCGCCGCCTCTGGCTCTATCCGGTGCGCATCCGCCGGCGCAAGAACGTGCTGGAGGCGGGACTGCTGGCGCGGATGGCCGGTCGCGCGGCAGTGGGAGTCACCCTGCCGGCGAGCTCGGCGGCGGAGGCCTCCTACCATCGCCAGGCGGGCGCCCTGTTTCGCGACGGCACGCTGCCCGGCCGGGTCGGATTCGGCGGCCAGCCCCGCTTTCGCGACCGGTCGCTCGGCGCGCTCGCAGCCGGCGCCGACGCGGTCGTCTCCAGCTCCATCGAGGAGGGCTTCGGCTACCAGTTTCTGCATGCCCGCCAGTGGGGTCTGCCCCTGATCGCCCGCGACATCGACGCGATCGACGGGTTTCGTGACCTGCTGCATCCCCCGGCGACCGTGCTCTACGACCGGCTCCAGTGTCCGCTGACCCGCGCCGACCGCCTGCACCTGAGCGGCCGCTATCGCGCGCGCCTGAAGCGCCTGCGGCCGTACGTACCGCAGGCGACCCTGGACGAGGTCGCCGACCATGTGGCTGCCGGCACCGGCGGGCCGCTGGTCGACTACTCGTACCTCAGCGTCGAGCTGCAACAGGCGGTCGCCGTTCGCTGCACGTGCGACACGGAGCTGCGCCGTCACCGTGCCGCCAACGCCGACCTGATCGAGCGGGTACGAGCGGTGCGTCCGCCGCATGCCCCGGACCGTGCTGACGACCTGCTGGAGCGGCGGTTCGGCACAGCCGCGTTCGCTGCGCGGGCCGCGGAGGCGCTGTCGTGGCAGCCGGCGGCCGGCGGCGAAGGCATGGCGGATGCCGCTTCGGTGGCTGCACGGTTCGCCGCCGCGCCGTATCAGCGCCTGCTGCTCGACCCGCTGTGAGGCGCGTGCTTTGGGGTCCGCAACGCATCGCGCTACCTTCATCGTGACCTGATGGCTGCCCTACCGCCATTCGAGCTCATCCTGGGCCGGCTGCCGTCGCTGCGAGAGCAGGTCGCCGCCCAGCGCGGCGAGCACGTCGAGCGTGAGCTCGTCGCCCGGCGCCATCCCGGCGAAGCGAACGAGACGGCCTTCGTCGAGCCGATGGCGACCGGGCTCACGCAGCTCACAGGCATCCTGCCGGCCATCGACGGGGGCTCCCGTGTCGACTGACCGCGAGGCGGGCGGCGGCACCGGCGCCGCCTGGCTGCAGCGCAACACCTACCATCACTCCGACTTCGATGACCTGGGCGCGCTGGTGGCGGCCAAGGAGCGGCTTGGCGCCTCCATCTCGCTGTGCATTCCGGCCCTGAACGAGGAGCTCACCATCGGCAAGGAGGTCGTCGTCTTTCGTTCCGAGCTCATGCAGCGCTATCCGCTGATCGACGAGATCGCCGTGCTCGACTCCGACTCCCAGGACGCCACGCGGGAGGTCGCCCGCGACTTCGGTGCCGACGTCTACCTGGCAGACGAGATCCTCCCGCACCTGCCGCGCCACCGCGGCAAGGGCGAGAACCTGTGGAAGGCGATCTACCAGCTCCGAGGCGACATCATCGTCTACATCGACGCCGACATCCGCAACATCCATCCCCGTTTCGTGTACGGGCTGGTCGGCCCGCTGCTGGCGCGCCCCGAAGTCGGCTACGTCAAGGCGTTCTACGACCGTCCGGTGGCGATGCCGAAGGAGATGCGGCCCACCGGCGGCGGCCGCGTCACCGAGATCCTGGTGCGGCCGCTGTTCTCGCTGTTCTTCCCGGAGCTGGCCACGATCATCCAGCCCCTGTCGGGCGAGTACGCGGCGCGGCGCAGCGTACTCGAACAGCTCCCGTTCCCGGTCGGCTACGGCGTGGAGACCTCGCACCTGATCGACATCTACCACCGGCACGGGCTCGACGCGATCGCCCAGACCGACCTGGACCGGCGCGTGCACTACAACCAGGACACGCAGGCGCTGGGCAAGATGGCGTTCCGGATCCTGCAGGCGTTCCTGCGCCGGGCGGCCGCGCACGGAACGATCGGGGCGACGCCGGATCTCGGCACGGCGCTGCACCAGTTCCGGTCACGGGACCGGGACTACGAGCACATCGTGAGCGAGATCGAGGAGATCGAGCGCCCGCCGATGATCGAGTTGCCGGAGTACCGCCGGCGGCGCGCCGGGCTGTCGCGGGAGCGCTACCGATAGGAGCCTGTCGGATGTGCCGCGCCAGCGGGAAGGCCGACAGACTCCTATTCCTTCGGTCCCACCAGGCGGTAACGGCCGGCCGCCCAGTCGCTGACGCCGTGCCGGTAGTGCTTCGACGACGGACGTCCGCTGGCGCCGCCGGGCATCGCCGTGAAGGCGATCTCGTCGGCGAAGTCCACGATCAGCCGGTACGACGGACCCGCCGCCTTGGCGCGGCGGCCGAAGCGGTTTCCCTGCTGGACGGTCGAGGCGTCGCCGCGCGCCAGATAGGGTCCCGCCCGCAGAAAGCGCCCGATCGGCGTTTCGCCAAGCAGCACGTGGTTGACGACGATCGGGTCCTCTCCCCAGGGCGGCTGTTCCGCCCCCACCCAGTCCAGGACGGCCGGCACGATCGTGTCCCAGTCGACCGCCGCGAACGGCGGACGGGCGGCGATCCACGCCTCCTCGACGAGCCGGAAGTTGAACGTGAAGAACGGACTGTCGTCGGCGGCTGCCAGCGTCCCGGCCGGGAACAGCACGGCCCGGCAGGTCGCCAGCAGAAGACCATGGACGAACCGGGAGAACGAGGTCGCCTCGCGGCTGTCGGACTCCATGCGGCAGTCCCAGGACAACAGCCGGCGGCCGAGCGGATGCAGGCGCAGGCGGTCGCGCAGAAAGCGCAGGATCCGCTCCGCGCGCAGCGAGTACACGTCGGCCTGGATCCGCATCATGTCACGCTCGGTCAGCGGTCCGCCGGTTCCGTCGTGACCGGCCCGCAGCATCTGCCGGATCCGGTCGGCGCGGTCGGCTGACGCGGTCATGGTCTGCGCCGAACCGTCGCCGTCGAACCGCTGATTTGCCACGACCAGGATGCCGGACGCAGGATCGCGCTCCGGCGGAAACCGGGCGGCCTCCCACAGCCCGTCCCAACCCACGCCGTCCCGCCATGCCGGTATCGGCAGCAGGCCGCTCAGGCCTCCGCCGCGAACGGGAACCGCAGCGTTCATGCGCCGGCCGATGCGGCCGTTCCGGTCGGACAGCACCCAGTGGAGGCCCGGCAGATGGATCGTATCGATCGCCGCCAGCCCTTCCTCCAGGTCGCGGGCGGCGTTCAGCGCGACGATCCCGGCCATGCTGCTCCCGGCCAGCGGGGCTTCGCCCGCCCAGCGGCGGGTGAGATAGCGCCCGGCCGCGTGCGGGTTGCCGGCCAGAGCGCCGTGCTCGCTCTCGTAGAAGGCGGCGAGCTCCGATCTGCCGGACCGCGTGCGGATCTCCTCCTGCCGCACCGGAAACGGGTGCCAGCGGCCGCCGCGCAGAAAGCGGCCGTCGCGGCACTCCTCCACGAACAGGTCTTCGCTGTCCGCGTGCGCATAGGTGACTCCCCACGCCAGGTTACGATTCCACCCGGACGCGAACACCGGTCCGCCGGCCACCGTGGCTCCCATGACCCACAGTTCCGGGGTCTCCATCACCGCTTCGTACCAGACCGCCGGCAGGCTGGTGATGTCCAGGTGCGGGTCGTTGCACAGCAGCGGCTTGCCGGATGCCGTCAGCCCGCCGGCGACCGCCCATGCGTTGCTGCCGCCGGGCGACGGCGGGATCGCGATGCGCTCCTCATTCTGCCGCGCAGCCCCCAGGCCCGGCGCCCCGTGGCCATCGACCACGAGGCGCCGGTAGTCCCCCTGCCGATATCCGTCGGCGGGCCGGCCGAACAACTGCCTCCACGCACGCAGCGTTCCCGGATCGGCAGCCAGAGCCCGCGCGACCGCCAGCTCCATGTCGCCCTGACTGTCGTCGAGTCCTATGTAGGCGATGGCCCGCAGACAGCGGAGGAGGTCCGCGGGCGTGAACGGCTCGACGCGGTTGCCGGTGAGCCGCAGCTCGAACGGCCGATGGCCCCTGCCGATGACGTCGTTGAGGCCGGCGCAATACGAGCGAACGACCGCCATGGCGTGCCCTCCCAGGCCAGCCAGATCCTCGCCCGACACCTGGTGCAGACGGAGCGCCCGCGAGCGCCGGTCGCTGTCGATGAGCTTGGGGATGTCGCCGAACGCCTCGGCCAGCCGCCCCGCGCCCAACGCACGGGTGGCGAATATCTGGAACAGGCGATCTGTCGCGTGCATGAAGCCGAGGCCGTAGTAGCCGTCGATCAGCGTCTGCGCGCGGATCCGCGGCGTGCCGGAGCTCTCACGAGCGACCTGCACGTCCTGTCCCGGAATGCGCAGTCCGCCGGGACGCGTTCGAGGGGGAAGACGCACGGCGTCAGGTTGGGGAAAAGCGCCAGAACAGGCAACCTGAGCCCGAGCGGTGCGGAGGCTGGCCGATGACCCGCCGTGCCGATAGGATTCCGGCTCCGATGATACGCGCCGCGGCCGCGCTGGCCGCCCTGATCGTCGTCTGCACCGCCTGCCGGCAACCGCCCGCGGGACCGCAACGGCTTCCCGACGACCCGCGCGCCCGTTCCAGCTACAGCATCGGGCTGAAAGTCGGCAGCGGCCTCGCGGAGCAGCCGCTCGACCTGGACCTGTACTGGGTGGAACGCGGCATCCGCGACGCCCTGGCGGGCACGGCCATGCTCGGGCCGACGCAGACGGACGAGGCGCTGCAGGCTGCGCAGTCGATCATCCGCGCCGGCGATGCGAACGCTGCGGCCGGCGAGAAGCTGCGGAGCGAGAACCGGGGCGATCCGGACGTCACGGAGCTCGACAGCGGCGTGCAGTACCGGGTGGTATCGTCGGGGACGGGATCGCCGCCACGCCTGGATCAGCGGGCGACTCTCCAGTACCGGGCGAGTGCCCCCGGCGGACAGGTGATCCGGGACCTGTTCGAGGCCGAGGAGACCGAGACCGCGCGGGTCGGCGACCTCATCCCGGGGCTGGTCGAGGTGCTGACGCTGATGAGCCCCCAGTCTCGCTGGGTGGTGGCCATCCCGCCCGAGCAGGCCTACGGCGAACGGGGCAGACCGCCGTTCGTCGGTCCCAACGTCACGCCGGTGTTCGATCTCCTGCTGCTGGGGATCGACGAGGGGCAGGCCCGATGAACGCAGCGAGCCGCGCCCGGCGCGTCTCGGTCGAGACGCTGGGCTGCCGCCTCAACGCCTACGAGAGCGACGCCCTCAAGGCGGATTTCGCCGAGCGCGGCTATCGCGTGGTCGAACCGGGGGCGGCCGCCGACGTGGTGATCGTCAACAGTTGCACCGTGACGGACCAGGCCGACCGCAAGTCGCGCAACGCGCTGTACCGGGCCGGACGCTCCGGCGGCCCGCGGGACGGCCGGCAGCCCCTGGTCGTGGCCACCGGCTGCATGGCGACCGGCCAGCGGGCGACCGTCGCCGACCTGCCGGGCGTGGACTACGTGGTCGACAACGAGCACAAGGCCGGCATCGCTGCCCTGGTCGAAGCCCACCGTGCCGGCGAGATCGCCGCGGCGTCCGCGCTCCCGGCCGGCCCGTTCGCGTTCCGCGGCGGCGAGCATGCCGCCCGCGCGCGGCGCTTTCTCAAGGTCCAGGACGGCTGCGACAATCGCTGCAGCTTCTGCATCATCCCGTTCGTGCGAGGCCGCGCGGTGAGCCGGCCGCTCGCGGCGATCCTCGACGAGGCGCGCGCCATCGTCGACGACGGCTTCCACGAGATCGTCATCACCGGCGTGAACCTGGGCCGGTACCAGGACAGCGGAACGGGCTTCGCGGCGATGCTCGAGGCGGTGCTTGCGTTGCCCGGCGACTTCCGCGTGCGGCTGTCCTCGCTGGAGCCGGACCTGCAGGTCGAGCCGGCGATCGACCTGCTTGCCGACGACCGCCTCTGCCCCCACCTGCACCTGTGCCTGCAGTCAGGCTCCGACCGCGTGTTGCTGGCCATGCGCCGGCTCTACGACCTGCGGACGTTCGAGCGGCTGCTCGATCGCGCGCGCCGCATCCGAGGCGACCTGAACGCCACCACCGACATCCTGGTGGGTTTCCCCGGCGAGACCGACGAGGACTTCGAAGACACCTGCCGCGCGGTGCGGGCCCTCGCCTTCACCCACTGTCACACCTTCCGGTTCGCACGGCGCGAAGGCACGCGCGCCGCCCGCATGGCCGGGCAGGTGGACGAACGGGTCAAGCAGCGCCGCAGCGCCGCGGTGCGCCGGCTGGCCGCCGCCAACCGCGACGCCTACCTGCGGAGCCTGTCCGGCGCCCGGCAGCGGCTGCTGGTCGAATCGGTCGAGGACGGGATCGCGCGCGGGTACGGGGAGTGCTACGTGCCGATCGAGGCGCCGTGCGGCGACCCCGGCCTGACGCGCGGTTTCCTGGACGTGCGCATCGACCGCCATCCCACTCCGGAGAGCGGCGCACTCGCGGCCACGGCCCTCGGCAACGCTGCGGTCACGGGCGCCGCCGGCCGAAGAACAGCCGTCCGCCCCACTTGAACAGCGCGAACAGCGCTGCGACCAGCACGAAGAACCAGATCATCGGCGCACCGAAGAACAGCCAGACGCGCAGGCGCAGCATCACGAACGCCACCAGGAAGGCGACCAGCAGCATGGTCATGAGCCCGGTCAGCCGGTTGAAGCCGGGCACGCTGTCGAAGTCGACGTTGCGCCGCATCACGCCCAGGGTGGCTGCCATCGCCACGATCGGCGCCAGGTAGATGACCACGTTGACGTCGAGCAGATTCTCCCCGGAGAAGAACAGGGCGTAGGCCACCAGCACGGCGGCGAACGTCCCGGGCACGCAGGCGGCATACACCATCACCGCGTACAGGTAGCGCCAGGGCGCCCGTTCGCCGCGTCCACGGCCGTGCAGCACGCCGATCAGCGCCGTGACGATCACGACGGCAGAGAACCCGACCAGCAACGGCATGCGCACCGAGTCGGCCGCCGCGATCAGCTCGCGCAGGGTCACGAGCGGAGAATACCAGGAACGCCGGCCGCTCTGTTATGGTGGCCGGGTATGGCTGGGCCTGCGGCGGAGGCGTTGCTCGCGGCCGCTGAGGAACTGGCAACGGCCGCCGACGCGGCGGCCTTCGGGCCGCCGGTCGCGTGCGTCTACAACCCGCTGCGATACGCGGGCGCCGCGTATCGGCGCTACATCACCGACTACGCGAAGGATGACATCCGCGCGGTCTTCCTGGGCATGAATCCCGGCCCGTTCGGGATGGTGCAGACCGGCATCCCCTTCGGGGACGTGCGCACCGTGACCGACTGGCTGGGCATCGCCGACGACGTGTCGCCGCCCCCGCCCCCGCGCCAGCACCCGGCACGGCCGGTGCTCGGCTTCGCCTGCACGCGGGTCGAGATTTCGGGATCGCGCCTGTGGGGGCTGTTCACCGAGCGCTTCGGCACGCCGGACCGGTTCTTCGCAGAACATTTCGTCCTCAACTACTGCCCGCTCGCCTTCCTGGACGACACCGGCCGCAACATCACCCCGGACAAGCTCTCGGGGCCGGCCATGAGAGCGCTGCAGGCCGCCTGCGACCACCACCTGAGGGCGGCGGTGGCGGCGCTGCGGCCCCGGTGGGTAATCGCCCTCGGCGTCTACGCCGAGCGGAGAGCCCGTGGAGCCCTTCCCGAAGGACAGCGCGTGAGCGAAGCGAACCTCACTCCCGGAGTGATCCGCCTGCTCCACCCCAGCCCCGCCAATCCGCGCGCCAACGCCGGATGGGCGGAGCAGGCAACCGCCGAACTGATCAGGGCCGGCATCTGGGACGAACGAACGGTATACGTCGCGTCACGTTAGAGTACGCGGCATGTACGACGACATCGCCACCCTGACCGACGGACGCACGGGCCGTTGCTCCTCGTGGGACACCGCTGGCCGCAACCAGGACCGCTGGCTCATCGGTCCCGGCGAGACCCGGGTGCTGGCGGACATCGAGGGTCCCGGCATGATCACGCACCTGTGGTTCACCCAGCGCGACCACTACCGCGAGTGCCTGCTTCGCATCACCTGGGACGACGCTCCGCACCCCAGCGTGGCGGCGCCGCTCGGCGACTTCTTCTGCCTGGGGCACGGCATCGTCGCGAGCTTCCAGTCGGCGCTGTTCACGGCGTCGACCGCGCATGAAAACCGCTTCGATTCCGGCTGCGCGCTCAACTCCTACGTGCCGATGCCGTTCCGAAGGCGCGCCCTGGTGGAGCTCGTGAACGAGAGCTCGGAGGAGCACCTGCAGTACTTCTACGTCGACTACGAGCGGCTGCCCGAAGCGCGCGAGGACGCCGGGTACTTCCACGCCGAGTTCCGGCGCGCCAATCCTTTCGGCGGCTGGGGGCACGAGATCCCCGTCAACACGCCGGAATCCAGCATCGTCAACCGCGCCCGCACCGCGTGGGAGAACAACTACGTGATCCTGGACACGCACGGGCGCGGCCACTACCTGGGCTGCAACCTGTCGGTGACCAACTTCCAGGGCACGTGGTGGGGCGAAGGGGACGACATGATCTGGGTGGACGGCTACCGCTGGCCGCCGGACCTGCACGGCACCGGCAGCGAGGACTACCTCAACCAGGCGTGGGGGATGCAGGACAACGCTTTCCTCCGCAACGGCTCATCGATCTTCGAGAAGAACACCGGCGGCTACCAGACCAGCTACGTGCTGCACCTGGAGAACCCCGTGCGCTTCCGCAAGGAGATCAAGGTCACCATCGAGCACGGACACGGCAATCACTTGGCCAACGAGATGTCTTCCACCGCCTACTGGTACGCAGCCGAGCCCGCCGCGGCCGTTCAGCCGCCGCCTGTGGCGCAGCGTCTGCCGGTGCTGCGGGACAACCAGGGCACGTGGCTGCACGACCCGGCACGCCGGCACCCCGGGCGCACGGTGCCCGTGAATGCGGAGATGCGCCGCATGAAGGAACGGGCGGCCCGCCGGCCGCAAGCCGGATAGCGCGAACGGAGTGCGACAATCGGCACGGTCTTCCGGCCTGCCAGGACCTGCGCTCAACGTTCCTCGCCGCTGCTCGCGCGTGGCAGCTCGATGATGAAGCGGGCGCCGCTGTCGTGGTTCTCCGCCCGCACGCTGCCGCCGTGCGCCTCGACGTGCGCCCGCACGATGGCCAGCCCCAGCCCGCTGCCGCCTTCCGGAGCGTGCTCGCTGCGGTAGAACCGCTCGAAGATGTGCGGCAGATCCAGCTCGGAGATCCCGGGTCCGCGGTCGGTCACGGACAGGTGCACCGTATCGTCGCTCTCGCGGATGTCCACGATCACCGTGGTGCCCAGGGCGGTCCAGTCGATCGCGTTCTGCACCAGGTTGCCGATCGCCGCCTCCAGCGAGCGCTGATCGCCTTCGATCGCGGTGCGTCCGCGCTCGATCAGCTCCACCTGCACCGAGCGGGACTCGGCACGGGCGCGCAGCAGCGCGATCGCGTTCCTGGCAGCATCGGTGAGCTGCAGGGGGCGCCGCTCCAGGCCGGCCACCCCGCCTTCCAGGCGCGCGATGTCGAGCACATTGGTGGTGATCCACTCCATGCGTTCGATCTGCCGCAGACACTCCGGCAGGAATTCGCTGCGCATCTGCTCGTCCTCCGGGTGCTTCTTCATCAGCTCGGTGAAGGTCCGCAACGCCGTCAGCGGTGTGCGCAGCTCGTGCGAGGCGTCGCCCACGAAGCGGCGCAGCACGTCGCGCTCCCGGCGGAGCTCCTCGATGGTCGTGCCGAGCCGGGAAGCCATCGCGTTGAAGGCGACGGCCAACTCGCGCATCTCCCCCCTGCCGCGCTCCGGAGCGCGGACACCGAGGTCGCCGTCGCCCATGCGCCGGGCAGACGAAGTCAGCGACGAGATCGGAGCGGTCATGCGGCGCCCGACCACCAGCCCGATCAGGGCCGCCAGGACCGTGGTCGCCACGCCGGCCGCCACGAAGGTGTCGCGCAGGCCGCGCCGGACCTCTTGCAGCACGCCCCGGGCCGAACCGATCTGCACGTAGCCGAAGGGCCGCGCGGGATCGCCGATCGGCACGGTCACCGCAGGCTCGATCTCGGCTTCGGGCTCCGCCAGCGCCGCGCGGGCGGAAGCCGCCTGCCGGTCGAGGGTCAGGCGATTGCCCAGCAGATCGCGCCTCACGCGCATTCCGCGCGCGTGGGACTCCAGACCGAACCGCCGATACATCTCCTCACGCCACTGCTCCAGCGCGGACAGGCGTGAGCGCTCCATCAGCAGCAGCACGGCCGCCGAACCCAGGTCGAGGTCCCCGAACGCCGGGAACGCCCAGACCAGCTCGTAGTCGCTCATGCGGGCCGAGTCGGCCCACACGCGCCGTGAGCGGTCCAGGATCCAGACCCGGACATCGCCCATGAGCGCCGAGGTCTCCGCCAGGTGCTGCAGGCGTCGCTGGTCCAGGATCGGAGACAAGTACGGCAGGCTCTGGGTCGCGATGACGGCTGCGGTCTCCTGCAGCATGTCGCGCTCGCGACGCTCCACAAGCCTGCCGATGACCGCCATGGAAAGGCCCCCCATGACGGCGATCGCGACGATCGAGATGACGGCGAAGCTCAGTACCAGCCGCCACCTGATCGTCGCGAACACGCGGGTCACCGAATCGGTCTGCCCGAACCGGGCTACCGGGCTTACAGGGCGCTGTCGGCGTCCATGTCGCCGCCGGTGTCCTTGTCGTCGTCGTGATCGCCCCGCGACCTCTCGCGCCGCTCGAAGCGCTGCCTCATGTCGTCGAACATCCTGCGCATGTCCTCCAGAGCCGGAAATGCCTGGTAGCGGATGCCGAGCAGGGCCGCCCCGCTCTCCGCGTCTGCCCCCAGGGTGACCATCGCCGTCATTTCCTCACCGTCGCGCTGGTAGTCGATGCTCACCTCGGCGCCGGCTTCGTGACCGCCGATGATCTCCACGAGCTGACCCGGAGATCCATCCAGCGTCTGGCCACCGACGGCGGTGATCCAGTCGCCGGGTTCCAGCCCCGCGTTCGCAGCCGCACTCTCGTCGACGACCTCCACCACGACCACTCCCGGCTTGTCGGACTCGATGCGGAACGGGAATCCGCGCCGTTCGGGAGCCATCGGCATGCGCAGGCCGCGCTGCGACAGCCGGTCCACGCGGGCGCCCGCTGAGCCGGTGATCGCCAGTCCGATGTGCGGCCGGCCCCAGATGCGTTCGATCGCCACGACCTGATCGCGCATCTCGTCACCGTGCTTGATGCTCAGCGTCACCTCCGAGCCTTCCGTCTCCGCCAGCGCCTGCACCAGCTCGCGCGCGCTTGCCAGATCGTGCCCGTCGATGCCCAGGATCAGGTCGCCTCGCTCGATGCCGGCCGCCGCCGCGGGGCCGTCGGGGTCGACCTGGGTGACGATCACCCCCATGGCCGCCTCGGGCTCACCGCCCTCCTGCGCAGCCAGCGGCAGGCTGACCGCCAGCAGCGCCGCCGTCGCGAATGCCAGTACCTTCGTCCGTCTCGTCGTCATCGCAATTCCCTCCATGCGATTGAAGCTGGCATAACGATCGAAGCCGCGGATTACGAGCCTGTTTCCGCAGAATCAAGTTTTCGTAACACTCGCGAAGCGGTAGCCGAAGCCGCGCACGGTCTGAATCCAGCGCGGCGAGCCCGGATCGTCCTCGATCTTCTCCCGCAGACGGCGCACGTGCACGTCGACGGTGCGATCGTAGCCGATGTCGGCGGTGTACCCCCACACCGCCTCGATGATCTGCGCGCGGCTGAGCAGCCGCTCCGGCCGCTCGGCCAGGTAGCGCAGCAGCCGGAACTCGGTCGGCGTCAGGTTCACCCGCCGGCCGCCCCGCTCCACCGCCATGAGGTCGGGATCGATCACCAGGTCGCCGAAGCTGATGCGCTCGCTGCCGGCGGACGCTGCCAGCTCGCCGTAGGCGCGCCGCAACAGGGCGCGCACGCGCGAGACGAGCTCGCGGAGCTGATACGGCTTGACCACGTAGTCGTCGGCGCCGAGCTCCAGGCCGAGCACCTTGTCCATCTCCTCGTCGCGTGCGGTGAGCATCAGGATCGGTTCGCGCCGGCCTTCGCCCCGGACCGTCCGGCACACGTCGAAGCCGCTCATGTCGGGCAGTCGGATGTCCAGGATCAGCAGCCGCGGGTTCCACCTGCGGAACAGCTCCAGGCCGCTGGTCCCGTCGCGGGCGCAACGGACCACGAAGTCCTCCTTGCCCAGTCCGTACTCCAGGCCGCGCGCCACCGAAGCGGAGTCCTCGATCACCAGGATGCGTTCGCCGCTCACCGCCGCCCGTCCCGAGACAGAGCCGCCTGCGCCAGCGCGGCGCGCAGCTCGTCGAAACCCTGCTTGTGCAGCGCGCTCAGGGGGATGGCTCGCGCCGACTCGCCCGGTTCCATGACGTCGGGCAACGGCATGCCGTCCGCCACCCGGTCGACCTTGTTGAGCACGGTCACCGTGGGGCGGTCGGCGGCGCCGATCTCGCGCAGCACGCGCACCACCTCGGCCGCCTGCTCGCGCGCCATCGGGTGGCACGCGTCGACCACGTGGATCAGCAGATCGGCCTCCACCACCTCCTCGAGCGTCGCGCGGAACGCGGCCACGAGATCGGCGGGCAGCTTCTGCACGAAGCCCACGGTATCGGTCAGCAGCAACGGCACGTCGTTCACGCGGATGCGGCGGGTGGTCGGGTCCAGGGTCGCGAACAGGCGGTTCTCGGCCCGCACCCCGGCGCCGGTGAGCGCATTCATCAGCGTGCTCTTGCCGGCGTTGGCGTAGCCGACCAGGGAAGCCACCGGGAGGCGGCTGCGCCGCCGGCGCTCCCGGTGGCCCGAACGGGCGGCGGAGATGCTCTGCAGGTCCTTGCGCAACCGGTTGATGCGGTGGCGCACACGGCGCCGGTCCACCTCCAACTGGGTCTCACCCGGACCGCGCACCCCGACACCGGCGTTGCCGGCCGAACGGCCGCCCGCCTGGCGCGCCAAGTGGGTCCACATGCGGGTCAGCCGCGGCAGGCGGTATTCGAGCTGCGCCAGCTCGACCTGGATCTTGCCTTCATGGGAGCGGGCATGGGAGGCGAACACGTCCAGGATAAGCGCCGAGCGGTCGAGCACCTTGACGTCTTCACCGAGAATCCGCTCCAGGTTGCGCTGCTGGTTCGGCGCCAGCTCGTCGTCGAACAGCACCGTGTCGACGCCGAGGCTGGAGGCGAGCTCGGCGATCTGCGCCGCCTTGCCCGACCCGATGTAGGTCGCCGGGTTCGGCCGCGGCAACCGCTGACGTTCCCGGCCGGCGATCGCCATGCCGGCCGTCCGCGCCAGCTGCCCCAGCTCTGCGAGCGATGCATCGAGCGGCCATCCGTCGCCGTCTCGCGTCAGCTCGCAGCCGACCAGCAACACGCGCTCGGCACCCATCAGGGGCCTTCCTCGCCGAACTCCGTCTTTCCGGCCTCCGTCAGCCGCTCGGCTGACGGCCCGGCGAGCCGCACCAGCGCCCGCGTCACCGCCGACCGGTCGGCGTCCACGGCCGCCCGCAGCGTGTCGAGCTCCCGGCGAGCGTCATCCAGAGCCAGATTGCCTGGCGCGCCGGGATAGTGCCTGGCGAGGGCCGCGGCCAACGCCGCGTCGGCCTGCGATGGGGTGCCGTCGCCGGTCTCGCGCAGCTCGGCGCCGACCTGACGGTAGGCATCGCGGAACGGCATGCCCTGCGCGACGAGTCCATAGGCGCGGTCGGTCGCCAGCAGCTCGGGCGTGCAGCCATCCCGCAGCCGGCGTTCGTCGACCGTCAGCCGCGACACGGCCAGCCGCATCACGGTGACGCAGCCCGCCGCCTCCTCCAGCGCGACCAGGAACGGGCCCTTGGTCTGCTGCAGGTCGCGGTGATAGCCGCTGGGCAGATGCTGCGTGATCGCCCGGATAGTCGCCGCCTGACCATCGACGAACGCCGCCTTGGCCCGCACCAGCTCCAGCAGGTCGGGGTTGCGCTTCTGCGGCATGATGCTGCTGCCGGTGGTCAGCTCCTCCGGAAGGCGGAAGTAGCCGAGCTCCGGCAGCGTGAACAGGAGCAGGTCCTGGGCGAGCCGCGCGAGCGTGGCGCACACGCGGCCGGCCGCCTCCGCCACCTGCGCCTCCACCACGCCGCGGCTGGTGTTCACGTACAGCACGTTGTTCTGGACTCCCGCGAAGCCGAGCGCCTTGGCCACCTTCCGGCGGTCCAGCGGCAACGGGACACCGTACCCGGCGGCCGCACCGAGCGGATTGCGGTCGTTGCGGCGATAGGCGCACGCTACCAGGTCGGCGTCGTCGATCAGCGCCTCGGCGAACGCGGCTGCCCACAGACCGACGGTGGACGGCATCGCCGGCTGCATGTGGGTACGGCCGGCCATCGGCGTCCGCGCATGGGCGTCGGCGAAGTCCAGCAGCATGCCGACCAGCTCGGCGACCGCCGAACGGAAGTCGAGCAGCCAGTCGCGCGTATACAGGCGCAGGGCAGCGATCACCTGATCGTTGCGCGAACGTCCCGTGTGGATCTTCTTGCCGGCGTCCCCGACCCGTGCGGTCAGGAACCGCTCCAGGGCCGAATGGCCGTCTTCCTCGTCACCGCGGATGCGGAATCGGCCGGCGTCGATCTCGGCAAGCGCCTCCTGCAGCGCCGCCCGAAGCGCCGCGAGCTCGGCCGCCTGAAGGATGCCGATCGCGGCGAGCATGCCGGCGTGCGCGAGGCTGGCGACCGCGTCGGCCTTCAGCAGCTTGCGGTCATGGATGCGGTCGTCGCCGACCGTGAAGCGCTCGACGGCCGGGTCCAGATGACCGCCCTTGTCCCAGAGCTTTGCCCGTGCCCCGCTCACGACGCACCGTCATCGCCGACGCGGGCGACCCACAGGTTCAACATCTTCTCGGTCGCATCCGCGGCGGCGAGCACCTGGTCCGAATTGACTCCCTTGGTCGTCAGCGTATCACCGTCCCCGCGCCACGTGATCGTGCACTGCACGATCGCATCCGAGTGTCCTCCCGGAGGAATGGAGACCACGTAGTCGATCAGCTCCGGCAGCGTCAGTCCGATCTCGCCCGCAATCAGGCCGACGGCTTTCATGAACGCGTCGTAGCCGCCGTCCCCCTGCGCCGAGTCTTCGTGGATCGCGGCATCCTCCCCGCCGGGAGCGGTGTAGCGCAGCTTGACGGTGGCCGTCGAGCGGAGGCCGATGGCGGACACGATCACCACCGACTCCAGGACGAAGTGGCGTTCGTGCGGGCGTGCCAGCACGTCGTCGACGATGTAGGGGAGATCCTGCCGGGTGATCGTCGCCTTGCGGTCGGCCAGTTCCTTGATCCGCTCCAGAACGGCGCTGCGTTGCTCGGTCGAGAGCTCGATGCCGAGCGCGTCCAGATGGTGCTCCAGCGTCGCCTTGCCGGCCAGCTTGCCGATCGCGTAGGAGCGCTCCCGGCCGAAGCGTTCCGGCAGGAGCCGGCCCTGGTACAGGTCTCCCTTTCGATCCCCGTCGGCGTGGATGCCGGCGGTCTGGGTGAAGGCGTTGGCGCCGGAGATCGCCTTGTTGGGAGGCACTCGCCGGCCGGACACCACGTCCACGCGCTCGCTCACCTGCACCAGCTTGCTCTCCCGAACGCGGGTGGTCCTGCCCAGAAAGTCGTGCATGCCGACCACCACCTCGTCCAGTGGAGCGTTGCCGGCGCGCTCGCCCATGCCGTTGACCGTGCAGTGGACCCCGGCAACCCCGGCCTCCACCGCGGCCAGCGTATTGGCAGTGGCCAAGCCGTAGTCATTGTGCGCGTGAAAGTCGAAGTGGCGATCGGGGAAGCGGCTGAGGATCAGCTCCACCATCTCGGTCACCATCGCCGGCGACAGCACCCCCAGGGTGTCCGGCAGCATGATGCGCACGATGGGGGTATCGGCCAGGCGGCCGATGAGGTCCAGGACATAGTCGCGCGAGTCGGTCATGCCGTTCGACCAGTCCTCCAGGTACAGGTTGCACGCCACGCCGAGCCGCCGGGCCTTGCGCACCGTGTCGTCGATGTCCGCGGCGTGCTGCGCGGGCGTCTTGCGGAGCTGCGTGGTCAGGTGCTTGAGCGATCCCTTCGCCAGCACGTTCATCACCTTCCCGCCCAGGTCAGCGATCCAGCCCGCAGATGCCTCTCCGTCGGTGTACCCCAGGATTTCGACCCGGTCGGCGGCGTCGTGCGAAACGGCCCACCGCAGGACCGTGTCCGCTCCCTCCCGCTCGCCGGCGCTCACCTGCGCGCTGGCGATCTCGATACGGTCCACGCCGACCTCGTCCAGCACGAACTGCGCGATGGAGAGCTTTTCGTCCGGCGTATAGCTGACGTCACGCATCTGCTCGCCGTCCCGCAGCGTGGTGTCCATCACCTCGATCATCTTCGCGTCGTCTCCCCCTTCACGCTCGGTGCGACATGGGCTCCTCCATACGGAAAAGGCCGTGAGCCTCCGGGAGCCCACGGCCTGCCTCGATCACGTCGTCGCGATCAGCTAGCGCACATGGGCCCCTCGAAGGCCCTCGATAACCCCGATCGGAGTGCGCCTCACCATCGGTTGGCAACCTACCGGCGCGGGCCGCTCGCGTCAAGGCATGAAACGGACTCGCACGGCGCACGAGCTGTCGAGGGAACCCGTGCAGAACGGTTCGGCAATGCGCTCGCGAATTCGTCGCCACGCCGCGGATCGCGCGGCGACCTGAGGCTGCCCGACGGGGACGAGGGCGGCGTTTGCGGTCGCCCGCGCAACGCCTATACTGCGGACACAGAGCAGCCGACCTCGATGAGGCGGCGAGCCCCAGCCGGTCCCACGGAGCCGACGCGCCGGCCGTACCCACCGGGACGGCACGGCAGATGCGGCACACGCTCCACACGGGTCCGCCTTGGGCGAAGGAGATGCCCATGGAACGGTCCCGCCACACGCTGACCGACATCACACGTCCCGGCCGGGAGCCGCTGGTGATGATCACCGCCTACGACGCGGCGAGCGCCCGTCTGGCCGACGGCGCGGGCGTCGACCTGATCCTGGTGGGCGACACCTTGGCGGAGTTCGCCCTGGGATACGACAGCACCGTCCCGGTGACCGTCGACGAGATGCTCCATCACTGCCGTGCGGTCACCCGCACCCGACCGCGCGCACTGGTGGTCGGCGACCTGCCGCTCGGCTCCTACCAGATTTCGGACGAAGAGGCGGTGCGCAACGCCATCCGCTTCGTCAAGGAGAGCGGTGTCGACGCGGTCAAGCTGGAAGGGGGCGAGGTCCGCGCGCAGACCGTGCGGGCCATCGTCGACGCCGGCGTCGCCGTGATGGGCCACATCGGCTACACGCCGCAATCGGCGGTCAGCTTCGGATCCCGCATCGTCACCGGCCGCGACGCCGAGACCGGCATTCGGCTCTACCGAGACGCGCTATCGCTGGAGCACGCCGGCTGCTTCTCGATCGTGCTGGAGGCGGTCGTACGGGCGGTGGCGAGCCGCATCACGTCCGACCTGACCGTTCCGACGATCGGCATCGGCGCGGGCGCCGGCTGCTCCGGGCAGGTGCTGGTGTTCCATGAACTCACCGGCATCCACTCCGGCCCCTCGCCCCGCTTCGTGCGCCGCTACGGTGAGGCGGGCGCCGAGATCAGCCGCGCGATCGCCGACTATGCCCGGGACGTGCGCACCCGCGTCTATCCGGACAAGGAGCACGCCTACCTCATGCCGGCCGAGGAGATCGCCCGCTTCGACCATGCGCTGGCCGCCGAGCGGCGCGGGGCGGGGCTGCGGACGAGGACGGCATGAGAGTGGTCGAACGGACCGATCAGGTGCGCTCGTTCGTGCGCGCCGTGGGTCGGCCGACGGTCGGCCTGGTCGCGACGCTGGGCGCCCTGCACGCCGGACATCGGTCACTGGTCGAGCACGCCCGTGCCGCCGGTGACACGGTGGTGGGGACGCTGTTCCTCAACCCCACGCAATTCTCCGAAGAGGCCGACCTGGAGTCCTATCCGCGCACGCGGGACGACGATCTGGCGCTGTTCCGCGACGCCGGAGCCTCCCTGGTGTTCGCGCCGCGGGTGCAAACGATGTATCCGCCGGGATTCGACACCACGGTGCTGCCGGGACGCGCAGGCGTTCGGCTGGAAGGCGCCGGGAGGCCCGGCCACTTCCGTGGTGTCTGCACGGTGGTGGCCAAGCTGCTGAACATCGTCACGCCCGCGCGCGCCTACTTCGGGCAGAAGGACGCGCAACAGGTTGCCGTGCTGCGGCGCATGGTCGCCGATCTCGACATCGACGTCGAACTGGTCGTCTGCGCGACGGTTCGCGACCATGACGGCGTGGCGCTGAGCTCGCGCAATGCGTTGCTCACCCCGGAACAGCGCGCCCGCGCGGTCGCGATCCCGCGGGCCCTTGAGGCATGCCGGGCGCGGTTCGGCGCCGGCGAGCGGGATGCCGAGGCGCTGCGCGCGGTGCTCCGCGACCGGCTGTGCGGCAGCGTCGATCTGGAGTACGCGAGCGTCGCAGATCCGGACACGATGGCGGAACTGGACACCGTCGCACGCCCGGCCGTGGCGTCGGTCGCCGCCCGGGTGGGCGACGTGCGGCTGATCGACAACGTGCCGCTGGAGCCGGTGAGCTGATGCTGCTCTGCATGGACATCGGCAATACCAACATCGTGCTCGGGACCTTTCCCCACGACGCAGCCGAGCACGCCGTTCCCGCCGCCACGTGGCGGCTGTCGACCCGCGCCAACGCGCAGGCCGACGAGTACGCGGTGCTGCTCCGGCAGCTCCTGCAGTTGGAGGGACTGACGGAGGAGGCGATCGACGCGGTCGCGATCGCCAGCTCGGTGCCGGCGGTGCAGGGCGTGTTCGCCACGCTGTGCCGCAGTCGGCTGGGACTGGAACCGCTCATCGTCGGCGTCGGCGTCAGGACCGGCGTGCGCGTCCGCTACGACAGCCTGCGGGACGTGGGCGCCGACCGCATCGTCGACGCGGCGGCGGCGTTCGCCGAGCACGGCGGCCCGATCTGCGTGGTGGACTTCGGCACCGGAACCACCTTCGACGCGATCGACGCGTCCGGCCAGTACCTGGGCGGGGCCATCGCCCCCGGCATCGAGATCGCCGCGGACGCGCTCGCGGAGCGCGCCGCCAAGCTGGGGCGCATCGAGCTGGTGGCGCCGCCTCACGCGATCGGGACCAACACCACGCACGCGGTGCAGTCCGGGCTGATCTACGGCTACGTGGGCCTGGTGGAAGGCATGGTGGCGCGCTTCCGGGCAGAGCTCGGCGGCAGCGCGTACGTGCTGGCGACCGGCGGGCTGGCCGACACCATCGCGCCGCTGACACGGGTGATCGACGCCGTCGATCCGTGGATCACGTTGAAGGGGCTGCGCCTGACCTGGAACGCGAACGTGGGCCGTGCCGGGACGGAGAGGAAGACGTGAACGACGGCGAGGACGCCGTGAACGCCGCATTGCAAAGCCCGTTCGCCGGTCGGTCGGTGCTGGTGTGCGTCACCGGCGGCATCGCGGCCTACAAGGCGGCTGCCCTGGTCAGCGAGCTGGTGCAGCTCGGCATCCGCGTGCGCGTGGTGATGTCGGCCGGAGCCCGCAGGTTCATCCAGCCGCTCACCTTCCAGGCGATCACCGCCGAGCGGGTGGTCACCGACCTGTTCGATCCCGAGCACGCGGGCGTGCAGCACGTCGAGCTTGCGACCGCCCACGATCTGGTGGTCGTGGCGCCGGCGTCTGCCAACACCATCGCCCGCCTGGCCCGCGGCGCGGCCGACGACGTGGTGGCGGCGACCGTGCTGGCCAGCCCGACTCCGGTGCTGGTGGCGCCAGCGATGGAGAGCACGATGTGGGAGAAACCGCCGACGCAGCGCAACGTCGAGCAAATCGCCGCCGACGGGATGACCATCGTTCCGCCTGCGACCGGCCGGCTGGCGTCCGGCGCCCACGGAGTCGGCCGCATGGCCGAACCCGCGTCGATCACCCGGCACGTCCGCCACGCCCTGGGCGCGCACGGCGACCTGGCCGGCCGCTCCATGCTGGTCACCGCCGGCGGCACGCGGGAGGCCGTGGACCCGGTGCGAACGCTGACCAACCGCTCGTCCGGCCTGATGGGCCGCGCCCTGGCGGCGGCAGCGCGCGACCGCGGCGCCGAGGTCATCCTGGTCACCACCGCCTCCGCCGAGACCGAGCCCGGCATCACGCCGGTGGATGTCGAGAGCGCCGCCGATGTGGCCCGCGCCGTCAAGGAGCACCTGCCGGGCCGGGATGCGCTGATCATGTCGGCAGCGGTCGCCGACTTCCGTCCCTCGGCGCCCGCGGAGGCCAAGATCAAGAAGGCGGGACGGCCCGGCCTGACGATCGAGCTGGAGCCGACCGACGACATACTGGCCTCGCTTGCGGCCGGCGGCGACGGCTGGCAGCGGCCTCCGGTGGTGGTCGGCTTCGCCGCCGAAACGGAGCGGCTCCTGGAGGGAGCACGCCGCAAGCTTGCGACGAAGCGGCTGGACCTGATCGCCGCCAACGCGGTCGGCGCCGACCGCCGGCCGTTCGGCGCCGCCAAGGTGGCCCTGACGCTGATCGATCGCACCGGGAGCGAGGAGCCTCTGCCGGAGGTGACCAAGGAACGGGCGGCGCACCGCCTGCTGGATCGGGTGGCGGCGCTGCTCGGCCCCTGAAGTCCGGCTCCTTCGCCCCGCCGGCTCCTTCGGCCCCGCCGCTACTTCGCCCTGTCGTCGGCCTCCGCCGCGTCCTGCAGCGCCTTGCGGTCGGCTTCGGCGCCGTCGGCATCCTTCTGGCCGGTCGTCAGGCCTTTCTCGAACTCCGCCTTGGCGCGGCCGATCGAGCGCGCGAATCGCGGGATCGCCGAGGCGCCGAACAGCACCAGGACGATCACGCCGACGATCAGTATCTCCGGATGACCAAGCATGCTTGCTACCTCTCTACCGCGTCCCGGATGAGGTCCTCTCACTATACCCCTGTCCCGCGTCCGCGTCTTCCTCCGCCGGCCGCGTCTGCATGGGGTGAATCTCGTCGTCCTGCGGCGCAGGCCCGGAGCGCTCCGCGTCCGCCCGTTCCAGAGCCGCCCCGAGCTGGCGCATCTCCGCCCTGGCTCGCGCGGACATGGTCTGGACCCGCCGCACGACCCGTCCGACGGTGCGCGCCGCACGCGGCAACTCGCTGGGCTTCACGAACAGCACGACAATCAGCGCGATGATGCCGATCTCCCAGAGCCCGAGTCCGAACATCAGCCGTTTCCGAGCCTCAGGATGCGAGCGATCAGGATCGTCAGGAAGAACATCGCCACCATCGGCAGCGCCAGACCGATCTGCGACACGACGTCCGGAGGCGTGACCAGGGCCGCCACCGCGAAGATTCCGACGATCGCGAACCGGCTCGCGCGCAGCAGTGCGCGGCGGGTCACCACGCCGCTGCGCAGCAACAGAAGCAGCACCACCGGCATCTGGAACACGAGCGCGAACATCAACAGGATCTGCAGCAGAAAGAACACGTTGCGGTCGTAGCTCAGCAGTATTCCCACCCGCTCCGGGATGAATCCCGAACCGGTAAGAAAGTCGACCGACAACGGCAGCACCTGGTGGTACCCGTAGAGAAACCCCGCGCAGACCAGGACCATGCTGGCCCAGAGCGCGGCCGCGATCACCCGCCGCTCCTTGCGCTGCAGGGCGGGAAACACGAATCGGATCCCGTTGTAGGCGTGCACGGGCAGCGATGCGACGACCCCGGCCAGCAGGGCCACCTTCATCCGCACCAGGAACCCCTCGAACAGCGAGGTCGCATACAGCTGCTGCTCGCCGAGCCGCTCCTGGATCGCCGCCAGGGGCGCGAGCAGCAGGTTCAGGATCCACTCGTAGAACCCGTAGCAGACCCCGGCGGCCACCAGCGCGGCGAGCACGGATACGATCAGCCGCCGCCGCAACTCTTCGGCGTGCTCCAGGAACGTCATGTGGCGTTCGGGCGAGCGCAGCCGGGTCGCGGTGGGGCTCATCCCCGCTGGACCGTCGGCGCTCTCGGCTTCCGCACAGCCGCGCCGGACGGGTGCCGCAGCCGGCGGCGGACAAGCAGGGCGATGGCCGAGAGGAATACGACCTCGATCCCCCCGTAGACCAGAAGGCCCGGAAGCACCCCCTCGGTGAACCCGTAGGAGTGCAGGCCCACGCCGAGCTCGTTGATCCCGAACCAGGCGAGCATCACCACCATGATGCCGATCACCGAGCCGACCGCCATGCCGTAGTCACCGATCATCTTGCCGAGACGCGCGTGGAACAGAATCGCGCACCACAGCACGATCATCAGTGCGCCGTTCTCCTTGGGGTCCCATCCCCAGAAGCGCCCCCACGACTGATCGGCCCAGATCCCGCCCAGCATGGTGCCCGCGAACGACAGGATCAGCCCGAACGCCAGAGCTCCGAACAGCAGCCGGCAGGTGGGTCGCAGGCGCGAAGGGTCGCCGCGGGCCTCGACGTACTGGAACAGGTAGACGTGCCCGACGAAGCCCGCGAAAACGCAGGCGCAGTAGCCGAGAGTGATCACCACCACGTGCGTGGACAGCCAGAAGTTCGTATCCAGGACGGCCTGGAGCTGCCGCAGCGTGTCGCCCTCGGCCGCGAACTTGCCGGAGATCCACAGCAGCAGGAACCCGATCGCCATTCCGCTGACGGCGCCTACACGATTGCCCCGGTAGCGCAGAAACAGACCCGCTCCGGCCGCTCCCCAGGACACGAACACGAACGTCTCGTACAGCGTGGTGACCGGCGGCCTGCCGCTGATGATCATGCGCAGCAGGATGCCGGCGGTGTGGATGACGAAGCCCAGCGCCAGGACGCCCACGCTCGCCCGCTCGGGCAGCGGGCGTACGACCAGCACCGCCAGGAGCGCCAGCGCCGTGGCCAACAGGTAGGTCCAGCGGGCGTAGGAGAGCGGATCGACCCGCCGGTAGAACAGCTCCAGAGCGGGCCGGGGCAACACCATGGCGGTTCCCAGCCGCTCCTCCTGGACGCGCACGAAGGTCTGCGCCGCCAGGTCGAAGCGCGCCTGCCGCTCCTCGACGTAGGCCACCTGCAGGTCCCGGAGTGCGGTCAGCTCCTCGGCCACCATGGCCGTGATCTGCGGCTGCCCCAGAGCCTGCCACGGGCTCAGCCAGCGCTCGCCGTCGGGCGTCATCATCGGGATCAGCGGCAGCGGCAACGTGCCGTAGGTCTGATCCCAGAGGCGCACGTTCCGCACCAGCCGCAACAGCGTCGCATCGGTCGCATCGAGCGTCCCGGAGCGGCCGTGCTGGTCGATGGCGGCGGCGGCGCGCTCCTCCAGCAGCGGCCGCCGAAGGGCCAGATCCAGGTAGCTGTACGGGCCGACCGCGGGCAACTGCAGGATCTCCGCGGCCTGGTCCGAGTCGACGAAGAACGCCTGTTCGTCGGGATAGGTGAAGCCGAAGGCGGCGAGCAGCCCGGAGAACTCGACCAGATTGTTCCAGACGCGGATCAGCTCGCGCTGCACCGGGCTGCGCTCCTCGGCCGGCAACCCGGACGCCAGGCCGG
Organism: Spirochaetia bacterium; assembly: GCA_965215345.1. Lineage (GTDB taxonomy): Bacteria > Spirochaetota > Spirochaetia > SZUA-6 > Bin103 > CATQHW01. The sequence goes on from CBDCDL010000002.1 coordinate 215,906, forward strand.
CCAGCGCCTCGAGCTCGACGGCCCCTGCCCGCAGCTCCTCGAAGCTGTAGCGGGCGCGTCCGCGCGACGTCACGCCGATCGCCTCCAGCACTTCGGGGTTGTCGACCAGGAACACCTCGTCGCGATAGGTCTCCTGCGGCGCCAGCAGCACCCGCGCCAACCAGTCGATCGCGGTCTGCCCGGCATACCGCTCGCGGCCCGAATAGCGCAGCAGCGTATTGCGCGCGTAGCTGTCGAGCGGTTTCGGCCGCCCGTCCTCGATCACCAGCAGCGGCCGGAGCGCCTCGGCGCTGGCCAGCCACGGCTCGGGCGGAACGTACCCGGTCGCGCGGTCACCGCGCCCGAAGCGTCCGATCATCGATACCGCCAGCACTCCGAGCACCGCCAACAGACAGAGCAGGAGAATGCGGGTGGAATGCGTCATGCCGGCGGCGGACCCGATCGGCGGGGCTGCGTCCGCGCTCATGGCGACTCCGGCTCGGCGGTGCGGCGCCGGCGCCCGGGACGCACCAGCGTCTGGATGAAGTGGACGATCAAGCCGATGCTGATCACGGCGGTCGCGACGTACGGCACGATGCGGCCGCGGTTCTCCACCACCGCCAAGGTCGAGTAGGCGGCGCCGGTGGCGTCGAACTCGTAGGACGCCTGATAGAAGGTGAAGCCTCCGAAACGAAGCGGCTTGTTCATGGAAATACGCACCGGCCGCCGCGTGCCCGGCGCCTCGACGATGACGTCGCTCTCGAACGAGCGCGGGGTGTCGGTGCCCGGGTAGAACTCGGCCCGGAAATCTTGCAGACCGACGAGGGCCGGAAGCTCGTAGCGCATGCGGCGCAGGGAGAAGGAGTAGCGCGTGCCGCCCAGGGTCAAGCCGGTCGGCGCCGGGTCCAGGGCCCACAAGGCGAGTGAGGCGCGTTCCGAGCCGTTGCTGACGTGCAGGATGGCGCCCGGCTGATTCTCTTCCGGACGGACCGAGCGCCGCCGCGGCCGCAGTTCGGCGATGCCGCGGGCGTTCAGGAACGGGCTGCTCCGGCCCTCCGCCGGCAGGTAGGCGTCCGCGCTCGCGTGGTTCTCTTCTACCAGGATGGTCAGGCCGAGCGCCGGCAGGGTCACCTGATCGCCGGGAGCGAGCTGCCGCAGGTCGACCGCGCTGACATCGCGGCTCTCGGCCCCCTCGCGCCACGCGGCCACTTCCCACTCGTGGTAGTCCTCACTGGTGTTGCGCCGCTCTCCCTCCTGCAGCCGGAGGAAGGACTCCTGTGCGAAATAGGAGGTGAAGAACATGCCGAAGAACATCGCGAACATGCCGAGGTGAATGATCAGGATCCCCACCCGCGACCATCGATACACGAAGCGGACGGCGGTGACCGCCACCAGGTTGACGAACAGCACCCAGAGCACGAGTTGAGCGCCGGGAAGCGGCACGATGCCGCCGACCAACGTGATCCAGGCTCCGAAGTAGCGCTGCTGGGCGTCGTACAGGCCGTGCGACACCTGATGAAAGGTGCCGAGCAGGGTCAGCAGGAACAGCAGCGCCAGGGAAACGACGGTGACGCGCAGGTCTATGGCGACCCTGAGCAGCGGGCTGCGCCTGATCGCCTGAACCAGCATCGGCGCTACTCCCGGCTCCCGTACCCGCCGGTGGAGGATCGCGGGCCGAGGGAGCTCAGGAGCTCGATGAACGCTGCGCGCTGCTCGCCCAACACGCCGGCCGGCGCCTCGGCCTTGACGAACATCGTCTGCCCGCCCGCGGACGCGATCGCCGCAAGGAACGCGGTCGCGTCGCGGCCGGACACGAGGGGCGTGAAGTCGAAGAGCGTGAAATCGAGGTCGCCCCGTACGGAAGTCGCATCATCAAGGAGCGAGCGCACCCGCTCCGGAGGCAGATCGAGTCCGAGCTGCGTGAGCCAGCGCCGTACGTTCGCTTCCACGCCGCCGGCGTCACCGGTCAGCACGACCAAGGTGCTTTCCCCTCCGCCCGGCAGTCCGAAACGGGCCAGTCGCAGGCCGTCTCCCGGCAGCTCGTTCCAGTCGGCCGGGGTGACCCAGTGCCAGTTCACACTCTCGGCCGATCCGGCCTCGCCGCCGGTCGAATCGAACACGGCCCCGACCGGCGTGGGCGCCACGGTCACCTCCCGGTAGGTTCGGATCTCGACCCTGCGGTCGCAGCCCGCGAGCGCCAACAGCGCCAACAGCGTGACCGCGAGGAGGACGGGCTTCCGTCGAGTGGTCGAACCCATGAACCCGCAGTTCAAGGTAGGGCCAGCCGCGGATCGGTTCAAGCGCAGGCGCGAGGCCCGGCGCCTGTCACGGGGTATCGATGTCCGCCAGGGGACATACCGCAGTCACGCTGGATCGCGGCACGGATACGCTGGGATACTGCTTCCAGACTCCGTACTCGGCCGCTCTGGCAAGGTAGGCCGCTTTCGTGACACCGCCGGCGCCCTCCTCGTGCGACGCCGCGTCCAGCAGCAGCAGGGCACCGTCGCGCTCTTCGAAGAACCGGCCGACGTATACCGGCCCGTCGGTGTCGACGACGACGGTGATCCCATGCAACTCGCCGAGGTGCCGGTGCTCGGGCGCCGCGAACGGCTGTCGCTCACCCATCCCGGGATCTCCTCCGCCCGACGTGGCAATCGCCCTGTTCAATCGCAATGACGGTCGAACACCTCTCTCAGGTCGGCGGCGATGGACCGCGGGTCGCGCCCTTCGATGCGATGCCGGGGGAACAGGTGCACCAGCTCGCCGTCCCGAAACAGCGCGAATGAAGGGCTTGAAGGCGGATAGTCGGCAAAGTAGCTGCGCGCCCGGTCGGTCGCGTCCAGATCCTGTCCGGCGAACACGGTCCCGACACGCTGCGGCTTGGGGTCCTGCTGCAGCGCCAACGCCACCGCGGGCCGGGCACTGCCGGCGGCGCATCCGCATACCGAGTTCACCACCAGGAACGCGGTTCCTTCCGTGCTCTCCATGAACCGGTCCACGTCTTCGGGAACCATAAGCTCGGTGACGCCGATGCGCGCGAGCTCGTCACGCATGGGCTGCACCAACACGGGGTCGTATGGCATGGATTACCTCACTCTGGGGATAGCTGGCTCGCGCCGGCGACCAGCTCTTTCCCCGCATGCTCTGCTATCTGCCACCCTACCGCTTGCTCGGGCTTCCGTCGACCCGAAGGCGCATGCCGACACGGCACGGTCCCGCCGAAACGCCGCTCCCGCCTGCGGAATTCGTTCAGGGCATCCGCCAGATCGGCCCGCTTGAAGTCCGGCCACAGCGTGGGCGTGAAGACCAGCTCCGCATAGGCGGCCTCCCAGAGCAGAAAGTCGCTCAGCCGCTGCTCGCCGCCGGTCCGTACGATCAGGTCGACCTCGCCCAGTGCGCCGTCGCCGCCGGTAAGCATGCGGGCAAAGTCCGGCCGTGTCGGCATGTCGCCGGCGGCGAGCAACGCGGCGGCGGACAGGATCGCATCGCGAGCCGAGTAGTCGGCGGCGATGCGCAGGAGCAGCCGGGCGCAGTCGCGTGTCGCGGTCTCGCTGCGCTCGATCTCGCGCTGCAGCGCCATGGGGAAACGATCGCGGCGGCCGATGAACGAAACACGTACTCCCTGCCGGACGCAGTTGCTGGTCTCGCGCTTCAGGTACCATTGAAACAGGGACAACAGAAGCTGCACCTCGCCGGAGGGACGGCGCCAGTTGTCGGACGAGAACGCGTACAGGGTCAGCACATCGATGCCGAGATCGGCAGCGGACTCTACCGTCTGGCGCACCGCGTCGGTACCGGCCCGGTATCCGTCATACCGGGACAGGGACCGAGCCTGCGCCCAGCGCCCATTGCCGTCCATGATGATGCCCACATGCTTGGGGCCGCCGCCCCCGGCCCCGTTGACATGCCGGTGACCGTTGACCGTCCCGTCCTGGCGGCCCGGCATCACGATCTTCCCATGGCGCCGGCCGGTAGCGGATGCACAGCCGGGGCGTCTCCGGCCCCGGCATCCGGGCCATCCGCAGGACCACGGCCGATCCGGCCGATCGCCGAGATCAGCGCCTCCATGTGCCGGACGTATGCCTGGAGCGCCTGGCGCCCCCCTGGAGTCAGTGCGAACGTGGTTCGGGGCTGACGCCCGCGGAACCCCTTGCGCACCGCGATGTAGCCGGCGTCTTCCAGCTTGCGGGCATGCACGCTGAGGTTGCCGTCGGTGACGCCGAGCAGCGACTTCAACTCCCGAAAGCTCATGGAGCGGGCGGCGGACAGCGCGCTCAGGATTGCCAGCCGGGTGCGCTCGTGCACCACGGCATCAAATGCCCGCGCGGTGGCGGCCAGCCCCTGTGCCAGGTCCCGCGACCGGAGGGCGTCGGCGGGAGCGGTCATGGCACGCTCCTCGGCGAAAGCATGGTCCGCGGCGAAAGCATGGTCAGCCGCCATGTCGATGGGCGATGTGGACGCCGAACGCCACGTGCAGGACCCCGAAGCCGCACACCATCAGCGCCGGACCAGCCGGCGGGTAAAGAAAGGCGGCGGCACCGAGCAGCAGAAACCCGGTCCCCATGAACGACACGCTCCGCACGGAGAATGCTCCTCCGGTGAGGGCGGCGATGCCATACAGGCTGAGCCATGAGCCGGGCATCAGCAGGTGTACGCCGGCCGCGTCGAGAGCTCCGGTGAGCAACGCGCCGACGGCCAGCGGCGGCACGAACGTCAGGACGAACGACTGCGCCGGCCGCGACCAGAGCGACAGGCCGCCGCGGCGAGCCTTCAACGCCATCGCCGCCACTCCGGTGATGAAGGCGGCGACAGCAGTGACGAGCCATATCGTCAACCAGTGGTCCGGTGCCAGCAGGGTGGCGCCGTAGGCGACGACGGCGCCCGTCCCCATCAGGGTCATCCCGACTCCGGGCACCGCGTCGAAGCGGACCGCCCGCTCCATCGTCGTTCGGATGAAGCGCAACTCGTCCGCCGCGTGCTGTTCCATCGCAATCGGCCTGGTCATCACGGCACAGTGTGACACTGATTGCGGCCGGCGTCAAGTTCTTTGCCTTTCAAAGCAAGACGGGAGCGGGTGCCTGCCGCCGGCCCGGTTCTCCGGTGCATCGCCGCGTTCATCGCCCGCCGTCGTCGGAGGTCGGCTCATCCGCGGGGGCCGTCGACGCGCCCCCCTCGACCGCAAGGCCGCGCCGCCGCACACGCCCGGCCCACCGTCGGCGCGCCAGCTCCTGCATGTCGGTCGCGCGGTCGGTCTCGTCGACGATCTCGAGTCCCAGCAGTTTCTCGACGATATCTTCCACGGTGACGATCCCCGCGGTCCCCCCGTACTGATCCACGATCAGCGCGATGTGCTCGTGGCGGCTCAGCATCCTGGAGAACGCGTCGCGCAGCGACGTGGTATCCGGCAACGGCAGGATGTCCCTGCGGAGCGATTCCACGGTGCGCTCGCCGTCCCCGCGGGCGACAGCCAGCAGCAACTCGTAGCGCAGCACGTATCCCGTGACCGAATCGATGCTGCCCCGGTAGATCGGTATCCGTGAATGCCGCAGATCGGCCTCCGCCATCCCGGCGAGCGTCAGCGACTCATCGAGCGCGACCACCACCGTGCGTGGCGTCATCGCACCCCTGACCGCGAGCTCCCCGAACTCCATCACGCCCTCGATGATGCGGGACTCGTCCGCCGCAATGACGCCCTGGGTGTGGCCAAGGTCAGCGATGGCGCGGATCTCGCCCCGGCTTACCCGGCCGGCCGGCCGGCCGCGGGCTATCAGCGCGGCGATGCGGTTGGCGAACGCGACCATCGGGTACAGGCCGACGATCAGCCCCTGTATCGTCCACGCCGCCGGCGCTGCCAGGCGGCGCCAGTAGGTGGCGCCGAGCGTCTTGGGAATGATCTCCGAAAATACCAGCACCGAAAACACCAGCCCTCCCGTGATGAGGCCGACCCACAGGTTCTCGAACACCGCATTCGCCTGGTTTCCGACGAGCGCAGCGCCGGCGGTGTTGGCGACGGTGTTCAGGGTGAGAATCGCGGCGAGCGGCCGGTCGATGTCCTCCTTGAGACGATGCAGCAGCAGCCCGGTGCGCCGCCCCACACGCTTCAGGGCGGCCACGTAGCTGGGCGGCACGCTCAGTATGACCGCCTCCAGCACCGAGCACAGGAACGAGAAGACCAGCGTGAACGCCAGATAGACCAGCAGCAGCCCCATGGGGACGATCTACGGCAGGAACGGCATCGGCCGGCCCGTCATCCGGAGGTAGCGGTCGGACAGCACGTTGAGGGGCTTCGCCGCGAGGTTGAAGTTGGAGCCCAACTCCGCCAGGACCTCTTCCATCTGCAGTTCGTGTGCGGTCTGATGACGGGATGCCAGACGATAGAAACGTGCCCCGTTATCGACCCATTCGGCGCGCACGACCGCCGCGCTGCGGCCTCGTACGGCCCGTATCCGTTCCGGAAAGATCCCTGTCGTGAACAGGCACAGATCCGCGACGCGCTGATACGCCGAGAACCGCTCGGGCCCGGCCGCCATCGCCGCCGCCTGGACCATGCCGTCCAGGTCCAGCGTGTCGAAGCGCACCATCCGCGCGCGACCACGCTCGTCGGCAACCGCAACGGTCACCGTGCGTACCCGGACGAATGACACGAGCAGGAGCACGAGGTAGTCGAACACGTGCGGTTTGGACAGCAACGCGAGGGCGGCGCCTGCATCGAACACCACCGCAGCGTGCCGTCCCGCAGTCTCGATCGTGAACCCACGGGAGGTCAGGTCACGCCGGACCCGCGCCACCAACATCGAGAAGAACAGCATCGGGGAGACACGGAGGAGCGGTTCCTCGGCCTGCATGACCGCATCCGCCAGCACGTCGGACACCAGCATACTCTCGCGAATCTCCCGATCCTCGCGGAATGCGTCACCCAAGCGCCCCCGCACGCCGTGCGCAGGCGCCACCGCGTGCAGTACGAACGCGACGTCCGCGTCAGCGTACAACGGACCCAAGTCCATCAAGGCCCTCCATACTACACGGGAATCCAGGGGGCGCGTCACCTCCCCCGGCGCTCACTCTCCCCTCTCGCCCCGTGTGGGCACAAAAAAGCCTGGCGACGACCTACTCTCCCGCCCCTTACTGGACAGTACCATCGGCGCTGGAGGGCTTAACTTCCGTGTTCGGGATGGAAACGGGTGGGACCCCTCCGCTATGGTCACCAGGCACACATGCAAAACGGTGGGCCTGAAACCGCGCACCAACCCGCAGGAAGCCTGCGACATCGCACGGAGAAGGGTAGAAAGGTGATATGGACAAGCCTAACGGTAAATTAGTACTGGTCAGCTGAACACATTACTGTGCTTGCACTTCCAGCCTATCGACCAGATCATCTGTCTGGTACCTTCAGTCCGCGCCGAAGCGCGGACGGGTTGCCTCATCTCGAGGTGGGCTTCCCGCTTAGATGCTTTCAGCGGTTATCCCTTCCGAACATGGCTACCCAGCACTTACCCCTGGCGGGATAACTGGTACACCAGCGGTTCGTCCACTCCGGTCCTCTCGTACTAGGAGCAGCTCCTCTCAAGCAACCGACGCCCATGGAAGATAGGGACCGAACTGTCTCACGACGTTCTGAACCCAGCTCACGTACCGCTTTAATTGGCGAACAGCCAAACCCTTGGGACCCGCTTCAGCCCCAGGATGCGATGAGCCGACATCGAGGTGCCAAACAGTGCCGTCGCTGTGGACGCTTGGGCACTATTAGCCTGTTATCCCCGGAGTACCTTTTATCCGTTTAGTGACGGCGCTTCCACGCACAACCGCCAGATCACTAAGACCTGCTTTCGCACCTGCTCGACTTGTAGGTCTCGCAGTCAAGCCACCTTTTGCCTTTGCACTCGTACGCTGATTTCCAACCAGCGCGAGGTGACCTTTGCGCACCTCCGTTACTCTTTAGGAGGTAACCGCCCCAGTCAAACCGCCCACCAGACACGGTCCGCGCGACCGCTTCAGGTCCACGCGTTAGATACCTAATCGACGAAGGGTGGTATTTCAACAACGGCTCCATCCAGCCTGACGACCAGAATTCAAAGCCTCCCACCTATCCTACACGTCGCAGATCAAGTACCAATGCCAAGCTGCAGTCAAGGTTCCGGGGTCTTACCGTCTAACCATGGGTAATCGGCATCTTCACCGATACTACAATTTCACCGAGTCCCGCGTCGAGACAGCGCCCAGATCGTTACACCATTCGTGCAGGTCGGAACTTACCCGACAAGGAATTTCGCTACCTTAGGACCGTTATAGTTACGGCCGCCGTTTACTGGGGCTTCGATTCGGAGCTCTCACCCCTCCTCTTAACCTTCCAGCACCGGGCAGGTGTCAGTCCCTATACATCTCGTTACCGATTAGCAGAGACCTGTGTTTTTGGTAAACAGTCGCCTGGGCCATTTCTCTGCAACCTCGCTTGAATCATCGACCCGAAGGCCGACTCTCCATTCGAGGCCACACTTCTCCCGAAGTTACGTGTGCATTTTGCCGAGTTCCTTAACGCGGGTTCTCTCGAGCGCCTTAGAATACTCTTCCCGCCTACCTGTGTCGGTTTACGGTACGGTCCCTGGCAGGCACCCCTTAGAGACTATTTCTCGGCGCCAGCCTCTATGCACTTCACGTCAGCCCGAAGGCTTCAGCTCGCCTTGGCGGCTCGAACTCCGCGGGGGGATTTGCCTCCCCGCATCGACGTCCTCGCCGCTTGGACCGGGACTACCATCGCCCGGCTGCACGTCCTCCGACGCGTCATCCCTGTCGGCATCTCCTGCCAGAGGTACGGGAATATGAACCCGTTTCCCATCGACTACGCCTCTCGGCCTCGCCTTAGGGGCCGACTAACCCTGGGCAGATTAACTTTACCCAGGAAACCTTAGGCTTTCGGCGGACGGGTTTTTCACCCGTCTTTTCGTTACTCATACCGGCATTCTCACTTCTGTCGCCTCCAGCGCCCCTCACGGGACACCTTCATCAGCTGCCAGAACGCTCCCCTACCGTTCGCTGGAGCGCACAAGGCGCTTTCACGAACCCGTGACTTCGGTGGCGAACTTGAGCCCCGTTACATTGTCGGTGCACAAGAACTCGACCAGTGAGCTGTTACGCACTCTTTCAAGGGATGGCTGCTTCTAAGCCAACCTCCTGGCTGTCTTCGCACCTGCACTTCCTTTCCCACTTAGCTCGCGCTTGGGGACCTTAGTCAACGGTCTGGGCTGTTTCCCTCTCGACCACGAACCTTATCGCCCGCAGTCTCACTCCCGCCCATCATGTCACGGCATTCGGAGTTTGGTTGGGGTTGGTACCCGGTGAAGGGCCCGAATCCATCCAGTGCTCTACCTCCGCGACACTAAGGCGAGGCTAACCCTAAAGCTATTTCGGGGAGTACCAGCTATCTCCGAGCTTGTTTAGCCTTTCACTCCGATCCACAGCTCATCGGTGCCTTTTTCAACAGACTACCGTTCGGCCCTCCACGCTGTGTTACCAGCGCTTCAGCCTGGCCATGGATAGATCGCTCGGTTTCGGGTCTACAGCATGCAACTAATACGCCCTTGTCAGACTCGGTTTCCCTACGGCTCCGGCACTACAATGCCTTAACCTCGCTGCATACCATAACTCGCCGGTTCATTCTGCAAAAGGCACGCCATCACCCTGCATGAAGCAAGGCTCTGACCGCTTGTAGGTCTACGGTTTCAGGTTCTATTTCACTCCCCTCTCGGGGTACTTTTCACCTTTCCCTCACGGTACTTGTTCACTATCGGTAGCTACCTCGTATTTAGCCTTGGAAGGTGGTCCTCCCAGATTCCGGCAGGGTTTCACGTGTCCCGCCGTACTCAGGTGCGCCAACAGCAGCGCTCGATCGGATTTCGTGTACGGGGCTTTCACCCGCTCTGGCCGCCCTTCCCAGAAGCGTTCCACTATCCGATGATCACGCCGCAGGGTGGCCTTACAACCTCCCTCGCTGGCGTCCTGCAACCCCCCACCGACAACGGTGTAAGCCTGTCACGTCGGTGCGGTTTGGGCTGTTCCCCGTTCGCTCGCCGCTACTGAGGGAATCTCGGTTGATGTCTCTTCCTCGGGGTACTTAGATGGTTCAGTTCCCCCGGTATCGCCTCACGACCCCTCCGGGCCGCGATGTAGAGCGTTTGACAGCTCTACGGGTTACCCCATTCGGCCATCCACGGATCTCAGGATGTTTGCTCCTACTCGTGGCTTATCGCAGCTTGCCACGGCCTTCCTCACCGAGTAGCTCCAAGGCATCCGCCGTAGACCCTTGCCCGCTTGCCATATCACCCATCTCCCCTTCCCTGTGTCCGATGCCGCTTGAAAAAGACCCCGTCAGATCAACTGCGGCTCCGGAGGTGCGCAGGCGCAAACCTACGCACCGATGTCAAAGACCCGTCGTCACAAGGCGTCAGCGGATCGCCGCTCGACGCCGTCATCATTCTCGGCTTCAACGGCCGGGCTCGTCAAGCCGCCCCCTGGGCCGGAAAACGGCTCCGGCGTGGGCGTCTCTCCCGAATCGGACCCGGCCGAAACGGCCCTCGTCGAATCCGAACCTGTGGAGGCATGGGGACTCGAACCCCAGACCTATGGCTTGCAAAGCCATCGCTCTGGCCACCTGAGCTATGCCCCCGTCGATCGGCACAGATGATCGACGCTGTTGAGCGCCGCCTGCCCCGGTCGCCGGTGCTGCGAGCGCGCGTCGTTCTCCTGCCTCGACTCAAGCCCGAGCGCCTCTGTGACAACGAAAGGGATTGGGGAAGAGCGGGGCCACGGGCAGGCGATAACCTGCTGGCCTGCTCCGACCAACGGAGGATCGGAGCAGGCACCGAACTCTTGAAAAGGAGGTGATCCAGCCGCACCTTCCGGTACGGCTACCTTGTTACGACTTTACCCCCCTTACCAGGCATACCTTCGGCGCCGCCGTCCTTGCGGTTAGGCAAACGACTTCGGGTACCCCCAACTCGGGTGGTATGACGGGCGGTGTGTACAAGGCCCGGGAACGTATTCACCGCGCCATGCTGATGCGCGATTACTAGCGATTCCACCTTCATGGAGTCGAGTTTCAGACTCCAATCCGAACCAAGGTCGGCTTTCAGCGATTTGCTCAACGTCGCCGTATCGCTACGCTCTGTACCGACCATTGTAGCACGTGTGTAGCCCAGGACGTAAGGATCATGATGACCTGACCTCGTCCCCACCTTCCTCCGGTTTGTCACCGGCAGTTCCGTCCGAGTCCCCAGCATTACCTGTTGGCAACAGACGGTAAGGGTTGCGCTCGTTGCGGGACTTAACCCAACATCTCACGACACGAGCTGACGACGGCCATGCAATACCTGTGTGCACGTCCCGAAGGACAACCCACTCTCATGGATCTCCGTGCACATGTCAAGCCCTGGTAAGGTTCCTCGCGTATCATCGAATTAAACCACATGCTCCACCGCTTGTGCGGGCCCCCGTCAATTCCTTTGAGTTTCACCCTTGCGGGCATACTCCCCAGGCGGTGCACTTAACGCGTTAGCTCCGGCACAGAGCACTCAACGCACCCTACGCCTAGTGCACATCGTTTACGGCGTGGACTACCAGGGTATCTAATCCTGTTCGCTCCCCACGCTTTCGCGCCTCAGCGTCAGTCTTTGGCCAGAAGCTCGCCTTCGCTACCGGTGTTCTTCCTGATATCTACAGATTTCACCCCTCCACCAGGAGTTCCAGCTTCCCCTCCAAGACTCTAGCGCAGCAGTTCCCAGCGCATTCCTCGGGTTGAGCCCGAGCCTTTTACACCAAGCTTGCTGCACCGCCTACGCGCCCTTTACGCCCAATAATTCCGAACAACGCTCGCCCCTTACGTGTTACCGCGGCTGCTGGCACGTAATTGGCCGGGGCTTCTTCCTCAACTAACGTCATCGACGAGGCGTTCCACTCCTCACCTTATTCTTCGCTGAGAAAAGGACTTTACAACCATCAGGCCTTCATCACCCACGCGGCGTCGCACCGTCAGGGTTTCCCCCATTGCGGACTATTCTTAGCTGCTGCCTCCCGTAGGAGTCTGGGCCGTGTCTCAGTCCCAGTGTGACCGTTCACCCTCTCAGGCCGGCTATCCATCATCGCCTTGGTGAGCTATTACCTCACCAACTAACTAATGGACCGCAGGCTCATCCCAAAGCGACACGATTGCGCCTTTCATCCGAGGAATCCACTCCCCGGATCATATGAGGTATTACCCTATGTTTCCATAGGCTATCCCACACTTCGGGGCAGATCACCTACGTGTTACTCACCCGTTCGCCACTGTCCCCCGATGCTTCAGCAAACTGAAGCACCATGGTTCTCGTTCGACTTGCATGCTTAAGACACGCCGCCAGCGTTCGTTCTGAGCCAGGATCAAACTCTCCGTGATATGAGCAGGACTTCCGCCCGAAGGCATCCGTCCTGCGAATCTACATTCGAGGACCCCACTCTCCCCATCCCTATGATGTCAAAGAACCGCCGGGATCCGGTCAGGATCCCGCTCGCGAACGGACGCTGAAGCCCGTCCGCGTTACAGAAACCCGTCTACTGACGGGCACCGTGAGAAGGAGTCTATGTACAGTCGCGTGGCTCCGTCAAGGGCTTCGGAGCCTTTTTTTCATCTTTCTCTTCATCGGCTCCCGGCTCCCCCGCCGGCGGCTCGCCGGCCAGGCCCTGGACGGCGAGCTGCTCCAGCGCGTGCCGCTTCGCCGCACACCGTTCGGCCAGGTCGTCGATCCGGGCCATCAGGTCCTTGACCCCGGGGGTGCCGTGCGACACCGTGGCTTGGCCCTGTGTGCCCAGGCGGTCATGGATGAGCTGTCCCAACTCCTCGAGCAGCCGGGATCGCTGCCGGTCGAGCTGCAGCAGGTCGAGCCTGAGAGCACCCCGCTCGCCGAGCTCCCGCGCCTTCGATCGGGCGCGATCCAGGGCGTCGCGCGAGCCCCGGAGCCCTTGATTGACAGCCCGTTCGACGCCGCGCCACAGGCCGCTCCCAGCCATGCTGGCGAGTTTACCATGACGGTCGGGAGCTCGGCCACATCAGCCGGCGCGAAACGCCTGAGGTGACCGATGGCCGACGGTCTGTCGACCGCAGGCGGGCGAGCGGTTAAACTGCCGCCGTGAACGAATACAAGATCAAGGAGCCGGCGCTCGCCGATCGAGGTTTGCTGAAGCTCCGGTGGGCGGAATCGCGCATGCCCGTGCTTCAGCACCTGCGCCGGATGCATCGCGACTCGAAGCCGCTGACCGGCATGCGGATAGCCGGCTGCCTGCACGTGACCAAGGAAACCGCGATCCTGGTCCGCGCCCTGCGGGACGCGGGAGCCGATGTCGCCTGGTCGGGCTGCAATCCGTTGTCCACTCAGGATGATGTCGCAGCGGCGCTGGCGGCCGAAGGAGTCCCGATCTACGCTTGGCACGGCCTTTCCACGGACGAGTTCTATTGGTGTATCGACCAGACCCTTGCGGTCGGCCCGACGCTGACCCTCGACGACGGCGCCGACCTGATCTTTCGCGCGCACGCTGCCGGGGACCGACTGACCGCCGGCATCATCGGCGGCACGGAGGAAACCACCACGGGGGTGCACAGACTCCGCGCCATGGCTGATGATCACGCCCTCAAGTACCCTGTCATCGCCGTGAACGATGCCACCACCAAGTGGGACTTCGACAATGTCTACGGGACCGGCCAGTCGGCCCTCGACGGAGTCTTGCGCGCCACGTCGGTACTCCTGGCCGGCAAGCAGATGGTCGTTGCCGGCTTTGGTCATTGCGGACGTGGCGTCGCCCAGCGCGCACGCGGCCTCGGCGCGAGCGTCGTGGTGACCGAAGTAGATCCGATCGCGGCCCTCAAGGCGACGCTGGAGGGGTTCAACGTGTCGACCATGGATGAGGCCAGCGCCGTCGGCGACGTGTTCGTTACGACCACGGGAGTCCGCGACGTGATCACCCGCCGGCACTTCGAGCGAATGAAGGATGGGGCGATCGTCTGCAACGCCGGCCACTACGACTGCGAGATCAATCTGAACGACTTGACAGAGCTTACCGTGCGTTCCGAGGAGGTCCGGAGCAACAATCGCGAGCACGTGCTCGGCGATGGCCGCCGCCTGTACATTCTGGCGCAAGGCCGGCTGGTGAACCTGGCCGCGGCCGAGGGCCATCCACCCGAAGTGATGGACATGTCTTTCGCCAATCAGTTTCTGTCCCTCATCAGATTGGCCAAGGAGGGCAGCGCCCTGTCGCCGCTCGTGTACCCGGTGCCCGAAGAGCAGGACCGGGAGATCGCCGCCATCAAGCTGCAGACGATGGGCATCCAGACCGACGAGCTCACCGCCGAGCAGCAGGCGTACCGTACCGATTACGCTCAGGGCACCTGATCCCTGGAGCCACCGCGGCGTCGCTCGCTCGCCTGCCCCGATCTCATGCAGCTGGTTCTCCTCGGACCGCCCGGCGCCGGCAAGGGCACGGTCGCCGGCATCGTGGCCGGCCGCTCCGGAATGCGTCACATCTCCACCGGCGACCTGTTCCGCGCGGCGGTGAAGGCTCGGACCCTGCTCGGGCGCCGGGTGGCCGACCTGCTGCAGGCCGGCAGCCTGGTCCCCGACTTGCTGACCATCTCCCTGGTGCGCGAGCACCTGGCGACCCTCGACGACCCGGCGGGATTCATTCTCGACGGCTTTCCGCGCACCGTCCCACAGGCCGCCGCGCTGACCGGGTTCGCGCAGATCGACGCCGCCGTCGAGTTGATCGTGCCGGAACAGGAAGTCGTTCGCCGCCTGTCCGGACGCCGTGCCTGCGCCCGGTGCGGCGCCACCTTCAACATCGCCTCGATGCCGGCGAATGCCGCCCTCTTCTGCGCACCCGTGCAGCGCGAAGACGACGATCCGGAAGCGATCCGACGGCGGCTCCACGCCTATCGGGCGCAGACGACCCCGGTCGTCGAGTACTACCGATCGACGGGTCTGCTGCGCGGCATCGACGGCACCGCCACGCCGAACGAGGTTGCCGATCGCATGCAAGCCGTGCTGGCCATCGATCCGGCCTGCTGCCACCGCCGAGCGCGACGCGCACGGTGACGTAACCCGTGCTGACCCGGGACCCGTGGCGGCGTGTTGCCTCACCCAAAAATCTAACCGTAGAGGCAGCATGCCTCACGTAAGAATCTAACCCAACGAAGGGCGGTTTTCTCCCCCCTCAAGAGAGAGGCATACCCAGCAGTTCAGAAGGAATGCAGCAGAGGCGGCGGTAAAGGGGGTGGGGGTGCGGGGGGAGGGGGCGCAACTGCCTGTGGATATGTGGATAAGTGCCGCCGGCAGCCGGGAGGCGGCCGCGCCGGTGGCACGCGGGCGGGAAGATCGCTCTATCCGCATGGATCACCGGGGTGCCGTGCAGCCCGCAGGGACCCGACCTGAACGGGCTGCGGGCCGCTCAGTCGCGCCCGAACCCTCGCGGCGGCTCGACGCTTTCCAGTTCGGCAAGATCCAGCCCGCATATCGTCTCCAGCTTCTGGGCAACCACCGACTCCTGAAGGCTGTCGGGCAGATGGTCGAGCCACGCTTGATATTCACTCTGGAGGTCGAGCAGGGTCCGTACCGCATCCTGCCAGCGTTGCGGTCGGGACCTGCGGTCGTGCCGCCTGCGATACTGCACCCGGGGTTGCTCGGCGTTGCGGCGCTGTCGATAGCGCCGTTGTCGTTCCGCGTTACTCAAAGCCATCGAGCCATCCTACCTGATCCGATTGAACACCGTTACGTAACGGGACCCGGATCATCCGTGCGGCTCTGCCGGTTCGCGCCAACCAGGGTCACCACCGTGCCTCGCGCCGGGGCTGCGGTCGGCTCCCACGAGCGGCCGACGATCGTTTCCGGGCGGTAGCCCCAGAGGGGACGCTTGGCCGGTTCGGTCTGGCAGCGGCGCGGGGCGCGCGTGCAGCCCCGACAGCGAGCGCGTACGGCTCAGCGTCACGGTCCGATCACGACCGGCCGAGGGGCGAGGCGCCCCCCAGAGACCGGTCCGACCCGCCGGCGGCAAACGCTCATCGGTTGCTCGGTCGCACCGAGGGCGGTGTCTTGTCGGCATGCACCCGCAGCAGGTGCTCGGTCAAGCGGGTCAACTCGCGCTTGAGGGCCACCGGGTTCAGTGTCGCGTACTGCTGCTTGAGCCGCGCCTTCACCTCTGCGTCCACCGCCGGGGATTGCAGCATGCGCTGATACGGCGTCTGGGGCTCGTCATAGATGCGGCGCACCTTGCTGCCGTAGCGGGTCTTCTTGATCAGCTTCACCGAGGGGTAGAAGAAGTTGACCAGGAGGCCGAGGGTGCCGTAGATGGCGTGGAGAGCGGCCAGCTCCTCGTCGGTGTCGTAGCGGTGGTAGCCGACCGCGCGGCGCACCACGTGGCCGTTCTTCTGCTCGACGTAGCAGGTGTCGTTCTTGCGGTACGGGCGCCCGCGGGTGAAGGTGATCTGATGCTCGCGGCAGTAGCCGACCAAATGATGGTTGATGAACTCGCTGCCGTTGTCGGTGTCGATGCCCTTGATCGGGATCGGCAGCGTCCGGCGTGCGGCCTGTAGGGCCGCGTGGGTCCAGCGCTGCGCCTTGTTCTGCAGCCCGTGCAGTTGGACCCAGCCGGTGTCGACGTCGGCGATGGTCAGCGTCTGGCAGAAGTCGCCCGAGGCATCGCCGCCGTCGTGGGCCACCAAGTCGATCTCGAAGAACCCCGGCTCCTGCTCGTCCCAGTCGGCGAAGGTGCGGATCCTGGTGCTTCAGGAGGCTGCCCGGCTTGGTGTGGGTGCGGCCCTTGATCTGCAGCCGCGCGCGCTCGGGCTGCAACAGCCGGTCGATGGTGGCGGCGCTGATGCTCAGCAGCTTGGCGCGCACCTCTGCGGTGAGCGGGATCTCGCCGAACGAGTCGAGCACCGGCAGCATGGTGCGCAGCACGACCACCAGGCGCTTGCCGCACATGAAGTCGAACACGTACCAGATCTGCGTGAGGGCCTTCAGCACCTCCTGGTCGTAGCGGCGCGGTCGCGCGCGGCGCTTGCCGCGCCGGGGGCGTCCGACGACGAGCTTGACCAGCTGACCGTCGATGCGCACCAAGCGGGTACGCCCCCATGCGTTCAGCAGATGGATCGCGTACTTGCGGGTGGCCGACTCGACGAACTCGCCGAGCATGACCGCCTTCTCCTTCCTGCCGGCGCGGCGGTACCGCCGCGCCACTTCATCCGGCTGCGCAGCCCCATTTCCTCGGAACCTCCTCTGCGGTCTGCGAGGGGCTCCGGACCGGACCCGCAGGTCCAGCCCTTCGGTTAGATTTTTAGGTGAGGCATGCTTTCCGCAGGGTTAGATTTTTGATGAGTCAATGCGGGCGGTGACGTCCGCCCCGCACTCCTATGATTCAGCCCGTTCTCCCATGATGTGGATGCACACCTGATGGCCGACATCGCCGTGGCCGGGATGGCCGTCATGGGCCGCAACCTGGCCCTCAACATCGAGAGCCGCGGATACACCGTCGCGGTCCACAACCGAACTGCCCATACGCTCGAGACCTTCGTCGACGGCGTGGGCGCCGGCAAGCGACTCGTGCCGTGCCGTACGCTGCCCGAAGTGGTCGCGGCGCTCGACCGCCCCCGGCGCATTCTGCTGATGGTGCAGGCAGGCGCGGCGGTCGACACGGTGCTCGGCGAGCTGCACGTTGCTGGAGCCGGGCGATGTCATCCTGGACGGCGGCAATTCTCACTTTGCGGACACGATACGGCGCTGCCGCGACGCGGAAGCGGATCTGCTGTACCTGGGTACCGGGGTCTCGGGAGGCGACGAAGGGGCGCTCCTCGGGCCGAGCATCATGCCCGGCGGCAGCGAGGCCGCCTATCGTCAGGTGAGCCCGATCCTGACCTCGATCGCCGCCAAGGTGGACGGAAACCCATGCTGCACGTATATCGGTGCCGGCGGCGCGGGCCACTACGTCAAGATGGTGCACAACGGCATCGAGTATGGCGACATGCAGCTCATCGCCGAGGCGTACTCGCTGCTGCAGCAGCTCTGCGGCATGACGTTCCCGGAGATGGCGCAGCGCTTTGCGGACTGGAACCGGGGCGATCTGGACTCGTACCTGATCGAGATCACGGCGCGGATTCTGGCGGCGACCGACCCGGAGACCGGCGCGCCGATGGTGAGCGTGATCCTCGACAAGGCGGGACAGAAGGGCACGGGGACGTGGACGGGACAGTCAGCGCTCGAGCTTGGCTCCCCTGCGCCCACCATTGCCGAGGCGGTATTCGCACGCTCGCTGTCGGCGGCGAAGCAGGAACGGATGGCCGCCAGCGGCGTGCTCCGCGGTCCCGACGTCACGCTCAGCGGCGATCGTGAGGACCTGGCCAACGCGATCGGGACGGCGCTCTACGCCGCCAAGATCTGCTCCTATGCCCAGGGCTTCGCGCTGATGCGTACCGCTGCGGCGGAGCACGGCTGGCGGCTCGACTACGGGACGATCGCCATGATCTGGCGGGGAGGGTGCATCATCCGCGCCCGCTTCCTGCAGCGCATCAAGGAGGCCTATGACCGCGAACCGGACTTGGCCAACCTCATGCTCGACCCGTACTTCGCCGACGTGCTGCACGGGGCGCAGTCCGCATGGCGCCAGGTCGTCGGGGCGGCGACCTCCGCCGGAGTGCCGGTCCCGGCGTTCGCCTCCTCGCTGAGTTATTTCGACTCGTACCGAACCGCCCGCCTGCCGGCCAACCTGATACAGGCGCAACGCGACTACTTCGGCGCCCACACCTACGAGCGGGTCGACCGCCCCGGCACGTTCCACACAAACTGGGCGACGACATGACGACTCCTTCGCCACTGTTCTCGCTGGACGCCACGGTGGCCATCTCGGGCGGCGGAGCGACGCTGGCGATCGGGATGGCGCGCGGCCTGCTCGACGCCGGAGCGCGCATCGCGGTCTGGAGCCGACGCGCCGAGACGGTCGACCGCGCCCTGACCACACTGAACGCTCCCGAGCGCTCCACCGGCTTCGTGGCCGATGCCGGGTCGCCGGACGCGATCATGGGTGCCCTGCGCCACACCGAAGCGCGGCTGGGATGTCCGACGGTCCTGATCAACGCGGTCGGCGGCAACCTGAGCAAGGGAGCGTTCACCGAGATCGACATCGACGTGTTCCGCCAGACCGTCGAGCTCAATCTGATCGCGGGCTGCGTGGTTCCGACCAAGGTCGTCGCGGCGCACTGGATCGATCACCGGATAGTGGGATCGATCATCAACATCGCATCGATGGCCTCGTACAAGCCGTTGTCCGGCGTGTGGGCCTACGGAGCGGCGAAGGCCGGTGTCGTCAACCTCACGGAGGCGACGGCCAGGGAATTCGCCCCCCACCGCATCCGGGTGAACGCCATCGCACCGGGGTTCTTCCTCGCCGAACAGAACCGAAGGCTGCTCGTGGACGAAGCGACCGGCCAACCCACCGAGCGTGGCCGGCACGTGCTCGGCCGGACGCCGTTCGCGCGGTTCGGCGAGCCGGAGGAGCTGGCCGGGGCGGCGATATTCCTTGCCAGTGAAGCCGCATCCGGGTTCGTCACGGGAGCGACCATACCGGTCGACGGCGGCTTTCTCGTGGACAGCATCTGAACGTCCATGCCGGAACGATGCGCGGGAGCACCTGGACGCGGGACATGCGGGAGGCAGGACGTACGGGAGGCATGACATGGCGGACCTGATGACGATGGAGCGTTCCGAGACGCTGACCCACGAGGACATCTGCAGCCGCATCGAAGCGGGGACGCCACGCGCGCTGTTCGAGTCGCGGCGGGTTCTCGCGATCACGCCGGACGCCACCCGCAGCGCCCCGCTGCCCGCTCTGGTACGGGCGGTGGACGAGGTCATCGGCGCACACGCCCGGCAACTCGATTACATGGTGGCGCTGGGGACGCACCCGATCATGCCGGACGACGCGATCGCCCGGCTCTACGGCGTGAGTCCTGCCGAGCGCGTCGAGCGCTTCGGCGCCAGCCGCTTCCTCAACCACCGGTGGGACACTCCCGGGACGCTGCAGCGGATCGGGTCGTTCACGGAGCGCCAGATCTCCACGGCAACCGACGGCCGGTTCGCCGAGGCCGTGGACATCACCATCAACCGAGCGATCTTCGAGTATGACCTGCTGCTGATCGTCGGCCCCGTGTTCCCGCATGAGATCGTCGGCTTCTCGGGCGGCCACAAGTACCTTTTTCCCGGCATCTCCGGCGGCGAGTTCCTGGACTTCTTCCACTGGCTGAGTGCGGTCAACACCTGCATGAGGACGATCGGGCACAAGGACACGCCGGCGCGCCGCGTGATCGAGCAGGCCGCCGACCTGGTACCCACGGCCTGTCACCTGATCGCGATGGTCGTGCAGCCGGGGCAGGAGCCGCCGGAGCTTGCCGGGCTGTACGTGGGCGATCCAGGGCACGCGTGGAGCGATGCGGCCGACCACTCCGCACGGATCCACATCGCCCGGACGCCTCGCCGTTACCACACGGTTCTCGGGCACGCGCCCGCGATGTACGACGAGCTGTGGGTGGGCGGAAAGGTGATGTACAAGCTCGAGTCGGTGGTCTCCGACGGAGGACGCCTGATCATCTACGGCCCGCAGATCGACAAGCTGTCCGCCACCTGGGGCGACTACCTGGAACGGGTCGGGTACCACGTCACCGACTACCTGGTGGCGGAACGGCACCGATTCGCCGACGTCCCGCGAGGCGTACTGGCTCACTCGGCCCTGGTGCGCGGCGTCGGCGAGTACCGTGACGGCGTCGAGCGCCCGCGAATCGACGTGGAACTGGCCACCGCCCTGCCGCGCGCGCTGTGCGAGCGCATCGGGCTCGCGTACCGGGACCCCGCTGCCATGGAACTGGATGACTATCGAGACCGGGAGGATTCCGGCATCCTTTATGTCCCGCACGCCGGGGAGGTGCTGCATCTGCCGGCGGCCGACTGAACTCGGTTGCATGACGAGTCCACTGCAGTTGTTCATCGACTTCGATGGCGTGATCTGCGATTCCGCCGCCGAGTGCCTGTTCAGCTCGTGGGTTGCCTACGACCGCCTTACCCGCGACGCGCAGCCTGACGTCCCCGCAGGGCCGGACCCGGACACGCCGCCATCGGTTCCGGTCACGCTGCGCGAGCGCTTCCTCGAGCTCCGCCCATTCATCCGCGCCGGTGACGACTACGTCCTGATCCAGGACCTGCTGGCCGCGGGACGCACGCCCGCACATCAGGAGGAGTTCGACGAGGCCCGCCGCAACGCCGGCCCGGGGCTGCTGGCGCGATACGCGGACACGCTCAATCGGGTCCGTCAGGAGCTGATGGTTCACGATCGCAGCCACTGGCTGCGACTGAACCCGCTGTACCCGGGCGTCGCGGAGCTCCTGCACGCCGCCGACTGGGACAGCACCTGGATCCTCTCTACCAAGCGCCCCCGTTACATCGAGGCAATCCTCGCCTTCCACGAAGTGCCGGTGCCGGCGCAGGCGATCCTGCACGCCGCTGCCGTTTCGAAGCTGGACATGGTTGCCGCGGTGCTCGACGAACGGCAGGCCGCGCGAGCCGCACTGGTCGATGACCAGCTCGACCACCTGGTCGGCAACGACGACTCGCGCATCGAGGTGTATCTGGCCGCGTGGGGGTATGCCAAGCCGGAGTGGCGGGCTGATCCGCGCGTCCCTTCGCTGGACCTCCCCAAGCTGCACGACCTGCTGGGACGGGCGATGAGCGGCGGGGGCTGATGATCCGGGGACTGTTGTTTGTCGGTTACCTGCTGGTCCGCTTCCTCGCCGGGGACGTGCGTCTGGGCCTTTGGAAAGTCTCGGGAGTCGCCCCCGGAGCGGGACGCGCGAAGGACCGGCCAGACGGCGAACCGAATCCTGCGCGGCGGTTGCGCGCCGCGGTATCCCTCTTCATGCGCCGCGAGGGACGAAGGCTCATCCGTCGCGCGGGAGAACTGACCGGCTTCTCGGTGGTCACCGAGTCGGCTCTTCCCGATCTCCCGCGGCGGTTCGTGCTGGTCAGCAACCATCAGAGTCTGCTGGACATTCCGGTGCTGATCACGGCACTGCCCGGCCGGACTCTCAAATTCGTCGCCAAGCGATCGCTGAAGTACGGAGTGCCGCTGGTGTCGAAGTGCCTTCGCTATGGCGGCGACGCCCTGATCGTTCGGCCGCGCGGCCGTATCGACACGACCCGGATTCGCCTGCTGATCCGCGAGCTCCGCCGCTTCTCGGCGCTCGCCGACGAAGGCGCCTGTCCCGTCGTCTTCGCGGACGGCACCCGTTCACGGGACGGCGCGGTCCATCGCTTCCATTCGGGAGGGCTGGCCATCGTCCTGGAAGGGCGGCGGTTGCCGATCGTGTCCGCCGCGCTCGACGGCGGGTACCGCCTGCGCGGATTCGCCGGGCTTGCCCGCATGGGAACGACCCGCTACCGGGTGAGGTTCCTGTCGGTCTACCGGCCGCCGGAGAACAAGGCGGAGTTGCGCCAGATGGTGCAGCACATGCGCACGGAAATCGCGGCACAGGTCGAGCGCTGGCGGCGCGAAACCTCTGTGCTCACAACGGGCTGACCTCCCAGCGCCGGTTCGCCTCATCGAACCGGAAATCCCCGAACCCGACTCCCAACACCGCACCGTCGGCGCCGCTGATGCGGGCCCGCTTGGTGAGCGCATTCAACTCCATCACCCGAAAGCGGTCGCCCTGGTAGTACACCGACTTGCCTTCCCTGGGCACCGAGCGGCGCACCTCCTGGTAATAGTCATACTCGTAGGACAGGCAGCACAGCAGCCGCCCGCACAATCCGGAGATGCGCCGTGTATCCAGCGAGAGTCCCTGGTCCCGAGCCATACGGACCGTCACCCGCGGGCGTCGATCCGTAACCCCATTGCAGCACAGCACCCGGCCGCAGATCCCTGCACCGCCGACGATCCGCGTCTCGTCGCGCATGCCGACCTGCTGCAGATCGATGCGCAAGCCCACCTCTTCCGACAGCTCTCCGATCAGCCGGCGGAAGTCGATCCGCTTCTCTGCCGTGAAGTAGAGGATGAGCGTGCCGCCGCTGAACACGATGTGGGCTGCGGCCAGCTTCATCGCCAGATTGAGGCCTTCGAGACGCCGTCGGCATGACCGCAGCAAGTCGTCCGCGAGCTCGCGGTTGCGTTCGTAGTCGTCCAGATCCTCGGCCTCCGCCTGGCGGATCACCTCGAACAGCTCGGCGCCTCGCAGTTCCGTTTCGTCATGGACCGCTCCCAGCACGCGACCGATCTCGGACCCGTGGCGAGTCGGTACGATGACGCTGGCATCGGTGTCCAGTTCGACCGCCACGGCCGTCGGCGGAACACACAGACAGGTCTCGCTGGAGTGCAGCAGCTTGACCCGCACCACCCGACCGCTCACGGGTGCGGCGGTCTTCATGCCGGTTTCGCCGAGTACGGCGACGCCGGACGAGACGCTGTCATCCGGCCGTCTCCGACTCCCACGCGGCACCGTCCACAGAACCGCCCCCCTCCTTCGACGATCAGTCGCGGCGTGCAGATCGAACCGATCATGGTGGCGGTCGAGCGCAGTTCCACGAGCTCGGAGGCGACGACATCCCCCCGCACGCTACCGGCCACGACGACCGTGCCCGCGCGCAACAGGCACTCGGCTCGACTGGCGTGGCCGACGAGGACCCGTCCTCCACGAACCTCGCCGTGGAATTCGCCGTCGATTCGCAGCATTCCGGTCAGGTCGATCTGTCCGCTCATCCGGGTGCCCTGTCCCACGATCGAGTCGACGATGGTTCCGTCGGCGGCACCGCTGCCGGAGTCCCGATCGGTCGTCATCCTGACCCCGCCACCGTGATCGCGGACACCGCGAGGAACTCCTCGGGGTTGCGGAGTTGCCCGCCGATGCTCACCTCGTAGTGCACGTGCGGCCCGGTCGATCGGCCGGTGGAGCCCATCAGACCGATCGTCTGACCACGCTGCACCGTCTGGCCGGGCTCGATCAGCACCCGGTCCAGGTGCCCGTAGCGGGTGCTGAAACCGTATCTGTGGGCTATCTCGATCACGTTGCCCAGATTGTAGCGCTCGTAGGCGATCCGGCTGACGGTCCCATTGGCCGTGGCGACGATCTCGGCGCCGCGGTGCATCGCGATGTCGATGCCGCGATGGATGTAGAAAGCGCCCGTGAACGGATGGCGCTGTGGACCGAACTCGAAGCTTACGTACCCGCCTCCGCGGACCGGCCACAGCGTGGGCACATCCGCCAGCAGCGTCTGCTGAGCCGCTACCGTTTCGTTGAGCTCGGTCAGCGGCATCATCGCAGCGTCGAGCGCGACGCTGAGCTGCCGGAGCGCGGTCACGCCCGGCGATTCGCCCGCCAACGCGGAGGGCTGGCCCACGAATGCCGCCAGATCGCCGGTGCCGCGCGCCGCGGACGCCGTAGAGGCGGTGAGATTCCCGGAACTCAGAATCCGCTGGAGCTGGTCGATCAGCACCCGGAATTCCTGCATCGTTCCCTGCAGCGCGATCGCTTCGTCACCCACCGATTCCAGCGCCAGCTCGCTTGCGACCAGGGAACGGTTGACAGCAGCCATCCGCTCATTGGTGGTGGTGAAGTGGGTGGAGAAAACCAGAAACGCGCAGAGCACGACGACCAGCAAGGTGCCGGCCGCCAGCAGCGTGAAGACCGAGAGCTGCAGATGGTACGTGCGGCGTTCGCTGTGGGGGATCAGCATCACCGTGAATCGCTGACTTCCGCTGCGTACGAGCGAGCGCAACGCAAGCCGGAAACGGCGCGCCGCCGCGGCTGCACGCAGTCCGCCGGGCGTCTCCGCCAACACGTCGTTGCGACGATGAAAGCCTGATTGCACGTAGGGCCTCTGTGATGGCTCGGGGACTCCGCTCCGGCACCATCTTGACCGGAGTCTGGCCGCCACGGTAGCGTTCCGCTCGCTCTCCTGTCAAACCGGCACGCTGCCCGGCCAGACCATCCCCATCCGCCGAAGAAGAGACATGCAACTGTTCGACACTCACGCCCACCTCGCTCTCATCCACGACGACCCCATCGAGCAACTCCTGGCGGTGCAGGAAGCCAAGCATGCCGGCGTACAGGCGTTCGTTTGCATCTCGAACGACCTGACCGACTTCACCGACACCTACGAGCAGCTCGGACAGGATCGTTCAATTTATTACAGCGCAGGCATTTCTCCTTCAGAAGTAGACCGCCTGCCGACCGGCTGGGAGACGCGCTTGGCCGATCTGGCCGGTGGCGAACGCGTGGTGGCGATCGGCGAGACCGGGCTCGACTACTATCGCAAGTACGGCGACCGTGACTCGCAGATCAGCCTGTTCGTTCGCCAGCTCGAGATCGCCGATCACGTCGGGCTGCCGGTGGTGATCCACAACCGGGATGCGGGCGCCGACGTGTTGGCGGTATTGCGGGACAAGCTGCCGGAGCGCGGCGGCGTGCTGCACTGCTATTCGGAGGACCTGGAGTTCGCGACGCGTGCGCTGGAGCTCAACCTGTACATCTCCTTCGCCGGCAACGTCACCTATCGCAGCGCTCGCACCCTGCAGGAGGTGGCGGCCGCCATCCCCCTGGAGCGGCTGCTCCTGGAAACCGAGACCCCGTTCATGGTGCCGGCGTCCCGCCGCGGTGAGCGCAATCGACCAGCCTATCTGCAAGAGACCGCACGCTTCGTGGCCGAACTGCGCGGTATGCCGCTGGAGGAGTTCGCGGACGCCGTGTTCGCCAACAGCGAGCGCTTCTTCCGGGTGAACGGCGGCGGGACCGACGCCGCTCCGTGACCGGCCGACCGAAGCGTTCATCGGGGCGCGGATGAGCGCGCCTGGTTCGGGGCCTGTCTCGCAGCTCGAAAGGTCGGCCGGCTGTACGCCGGCCCCGGCAACGCCGGCACCCGGCACCGCGGAGGTCGCCGAGAATATCGCTCACCGGATCCGGTTGGACCTGCCGGTCATCCGGTCGCCGGCGGCGGTCTCGGCCCGGGACCTGTGCGACAGGCGGCCGCATGGGAGCGCGCCGCTCGATACAACACGATCCCTGCAGCCACGCTCACGTTGAGCGAGCCGACACTGCCGGCCGTCTCTACGGTCACCAGCGCGTCGCAATGCGCGCGAACGCCCGGGCGGATCCCGGATCCTTCCGCCCCCACGACGACGACGCTGCGCTCCGCGAATCGATACCCATCCAGAGGTTGTCCGTCGAGATCGGCCCCGACCACCCAGAATCCAGCCTGCTGAAGACGCGTGAGCGCCCGCGCCAGGTTGGTGACCGTGGCGATCGTCAGGTAGGCCGTGGCCCCGGAAGCCGCGCGAATCGCCGCCGGGGTGACGGCCGCGGCGCGGTCCGCCTGCAGCACCACGATGTCGACGCCGAAGCACTCCGCGGAACGGAGGATCCCTCCCAGGTTGCCGGTATCCGTGACCCCGTCGACGGCCAGAACCAGGGCGTGGCTGTCGGTTCGAGCCGCGATCTCTTCCAGTCGCCGGTCATCCGTTCGTGGTTGGCGGCAGCGGATCCGCAACAACGCGCCCCGATGGCGCTCCGGGTCGACGTGCCGGCTCAGCTCACCGTCGCTCGTTCGCCGGACGGGCACTCCCGACTCAGCCGCCAGTCGAGCCAGTTTTCCGTGTCGAGCCCCGGCGCGCGCAAGCATGAGCACGCCGCCGGGCGAACGAGCCGACAGCAGTTCCTCGATCGCCCGGAATCCATGGACGTACCGATGACGAGCGTGGCTCACACCTGCCCGCTCCCATCCCGCATCATCCCTCCTTGCGAAACACCAGGATATTCTGATGCACCATGGAGGGGATGTAGGCGTATTGGTAGCCGTACAGATGCAGCGCCTTGGCGACGTCGTACCAGACGAGATTGGCCTTCCACACCAGGCCGGGAATGGCGCTGAGGGCGTCGCCCAGTTCCGCGGACAGGCAATGGTAGCGGCCTTGCAGATACATGTCGCCGATGAACGTCGCGAGATAGCGGTTGCGGTCCAGGAGGGCGGTCGCTCGCGTGAAGATCCGTCCCATGGCATCGAGCCACGCCTGCTTGCTCGGATATCGGATGTCGCTGTGGCCGTGCAGCCGCGTGGGCCGCCGGGGAGCGGCCGGTTGTCCGACCCTCTTGAACTCCCCTGTCGACCGCGGCGCAGTCTCCATCTGCCAATAGGGAACGTCGGTGAGAATCAACTGGAAGCGGCGGCCGCGCAGCCTGGGGAGCACCTCCCCGGCATCGCCCGCATGGGTCTCCAGCCCTCCCAGCCCCTCCAGGCCGCAGACCTGCCGATACAGGCTGATCCAGTGCGGGTTGATATCGATCCCCGTGGCGTTCCGGTCGGCGAGTTCCGCCCCCATCAGCACGCCGCCCACGCCCATGAACGGATCGAGCACGGATTCTCCCGCCTTGCTGAAAACGCGGACCAGATCCGCGCACAGCTCCGGCGGCTTCTGGCCGCCATGGGCTCGCCGGATATGGTGCTGATGGTCAATCGGATAGGGGCGGCTGATCACCGAACGGGTCCAGTACAGCCACTCCTTGCCGGTGAGGTCGTTCAGCCGGTTGCGCTCCGAGTAGAACCCGCGGGATCGGCCGTCGGGCTGGAACAGCTCCTGCTTGCCCGTGCTCATCGCCGGGGTCCGATCATCGCCGGGGTCCGATCATCACGAGGTATTCGGTCACCGACCGCCGCCGAGCCACGCCCGCGCCGCGTCCAAACACCGGGTACGGACGCGAGAACGTGCGTACGGTTCCATGCCGGCGAGCCGATGCGACCAGATCGGCGATGGGCACGATGCCCTCCGAATTGTACGAGATCGCGATCCACCTCGCGCGCAACGCCGAGAGCAGCGCGGCGATCGCTCCCGCCGCGCCGCGCCGCGTGCTGAACGGGCTCTTGAGCCGGCCACGCGGGAACTTCCGCGTCTTCCCCGACAGCTCGGGCCGCTGCCATCGCGCGATGTTCTCCAGCACGTGGTAGTTGTCGACGTACTGCCGCGTCGTGTAGGGAGGATCGAGGTAGACGATGTCGGCCTCGATGCGCGGTGCAATGTCGAGGAGGTCTCCGGTGAGCACGTTCGCTTCCGGCGCGTCGATCGTGCGAATCGGCACGAGGCGCAGAGGTTCGTACACGCGTGCGTCGACCACGTGACGGCCGCCCCGGAACGGGCTGCTGCCGAGGTGCTTGAGATACGCGTCGTACTGGCCGACGGTATTGGCAGCCCGGTCGCATGCCAGCAGCAGGCTGGCAAGCAACCACGACCGCTCGGCCGGGCCGATCACGCCGGAGGCGCGGAGCACGTCCACTCCCGGACGAATGGCGTCGATCCGCATGCAGTTCTCGCGCGTGAAGTAGGTGTCCGAGTACCACCGCGTCGCATAGCCGGACCTCGGCAGCATCGAGTCGAGATCGCGCAGCGCTGCGTGCAGCCGCTCCGGGTCGGGGCGGGACAGCACTCCGTCGAGGATCAACGTGTTCGAACGCAGATTGTCGACGCACGTGACGCTGCCCACCCCTCGGGACAGCATCTCCAGGCCGATCGCACCGGTCCCGCAGAAGCCGTCCAGAAAGGATGCGGGCGTCCCTGCGACGGCGAACATGGAGTCCGCGATCCAGCGAGCCAGACGCCGCTTGCAGCCCAGGAACTTCCGGCTGGTCGCCGCGACGGTCCATGCGCCGACGCGTGGATCCCCGATCTCCATGGCATGCCGCATGGCCTATGCCTCGGGAAGCTCGATCGTGAAGCGCGAGCCACCCTCCACGGGATGCCACTTGAGCTCACCGCCGGCGCTCTCGACGAGCTTGCTGCTCAAGGGCAGACCCAGTCCCGTGCTCTCGTCTCCCGAGCTACCCAGCTCGAACGCGGCAGTCGCGGTCTTGGCGTCCATCCCGCCGGCGTCGTCGATCACGTCCACGATCACCGTGCCGGCCGTCCCTCGCCGCGACGCGACGCGGATCGTGGTTGGCGACCCTCTGCCGGCCCGGGCAGCATTCTCTACCAGACTGGAAACCACGATGGTCAGGTCGCTCGGCCCGATCGCGGCCATGAGTCCCGGCTGCAGGTCGACCTGCACGGTCGCCCGATGCGGCCGCACGGCGATGCGCATGGATTCGGCGACCGCCTGGACCACCTCCGTAACGTCCGCGTCGCGCGCCTCGTCGTCCTTGATCTCGCGCAGCAACCGTTCCAGGTCCTGATGCGCAGCGCGGACGTTGCGGCGGATGAGCTGCAGGCTGCGCTGTGCGTCAGCGTCCGAGCCCGCCGCCGTTCCCCAGTCGGCCGCCAGGCCGATTGCGGACAGCGCATTCTTGACTCCATGCACGGCCCCGGTGGCCAACTGGCCGACCGACGCGAGGCGGCTCTGCATCTGCAAGCGCTCTTCGGACTCCGCAAGCTCGGCGCGCGCGGCATCCACGTACCGAGGCCGGAACGGGCCGGTATACAGCTGGTTCGCCACCACCGCCGCAACCAGCAACGCCAGCTCACTCCAGAGGCCAGGCGCAAGGCGCGGCAGACCGAGTTGGTCCGTCCAGCGCTCGTACAGCGCACCCGCCACCGCCAGAGCGGCGAACGAAACCACGACGATACGCCCGCGAGGTCGGGTGGCGATCGCACCCGACGCCAACAGTCGGAGCGGTCCGGCAGCCGCAGAGGCGGCAAGCGTCAACGACGACAGCGCCAAAGCGGGTACCGTGCCTTGCAGGCCAAACGCCGAAGTCAGGCAGTTCTGCACGATCAGTGACACGCAGAACGCGTGCCACACACGAGGCGAGACACCGCGATCACGGACCGCCAACCACGCTCCGGAGAACCAGATCACCCCTTGGGCGCTCAGGACCTCAACGACCGTGCCGTCGGGCATCAGCCTGCCGATCGCCCGCACCGCCAGCGTCGCAAGCAACGCGACCTGCCAGACACCGGTCCACGTCCAGCGCCGCTGCCATGCGGCCGCCACGCCCAGAGGCACCGCCAGGGTGATGAGTGCGATCGCCCCGATGGTGATGGGGTGTACCGTAGCCGGCTACTCCAATTCGGCGAGCGGCACCGGCTCGGGGCTCGACTCCTCTCCGACCACTTCAGCCACCTCGCCGAGCAGTTTCCTGGCTTGCGACGAGAGCCTGTCCGGGACCGTTACCGCGACCTTGATATACAGGTCCCCGCGCCGACCGGGGTTGTCCAGATGCGGCACTCCCTCGCCCCGCACCCGCAGCAGTCTGCCGGGTTGCGTTCCGGCCGGAACCTTGACCCGGATGCGGCGGTCGTCGAGCGTTCCGACCAGGATCGAGGTTCCCAGTGCGGCCTGGGTAAACGCCAGTGGGATCACGCAGTACAGGTCATCGCCATGGCGCTGGTAACACGCGTGCGGCTCCACATGCACGACGACATACAGGTCGCCGGCCGGCGCACGACCGATGCCTTCGTCTCCCTGTCCGCTGAGCTGGATGCGCTTGCCGTCCTCCATGCCGACCGGGATGGTCACCCGCAGTCTTCGCTCCTTCTGTTCGCGTCCGGTTCCCCGGCACGCGCGGCATGGGTTTTCGATCACCTCCCCCTCCCCCCCGCATGAGGGGCAGGACGTGGCGATCGAGAAGAACCCCGAGTTGCGGCGCACCTGCCCGGAGCCGCCACAGGTCGGACAGATGCTGCGGCCACTGCCGCCTTCGGTGCCGCTGCCGTCGCAGCGGGAACACGCCTCCTGACGACGATAGGAGATCCCTGCCTTGGTGCCGAACACCGCCTGTTCGAACGGTATGCGCAGATCGTAGCGCAGGTCGTCTCCACGGCCGGCCGCGGCGCGGCGTCCTCCTCCACGCCGCCGATCGGTGCGCGTGAAGAACGAGTCGAAAATGCTGCCGACGTCCCCGAATATGTCCTCGAAGTCGCGGAACACGTGTGAGAAGTCGTGCGCCTGGCCTCCGGCCATGCCGTCCACCCCGGCAAAGCCGAACTGGTCGTAGGCTTGCCTCTTCTGCGGATCGGCCAGCACGTCGTATGCTTCGGTGGCCTCCTTGAAGCGCTCTTCGGCTTGCCCGTCGCCGGCGTTGCGGTCCGGGTGGTAGCGCACCGCCAGCTTGCGGTACGCCTTCTTGATCTCGTCGAGCTCCGCAGAGCGGTCCAGCCCCAGGACCTCGTAGTAATCGCGCTTGGCCATCCTGAGCTACCGTCCTGCGGTGTCGCCGCGACGGTCACCGCCGCTGGTGGTCAGTCCGTCCACCCTGAGCGCCTGTCCGGATTGGAGCGCCTGTCCGGATTGGCACCATGGGCCATCCGACAGATCCTAGCCGCGCTTCTCTTCGTCGTCGACCACCTCGTAGTCGGCGTCCTGAACCGAACCCGCCCCCTTGCCGTTGGCTCCCTGGTCGGCATCACTCTGCGGGTCGCTCCCGGCGCCGGCATTCTGCGTGCCGCCGGCGGCATCGCCCGATTCGGCCGATGCCTTCTGCTGAGCGTCCCGGTACACTTCTTCGGCGAGCTTGTGGGAAGCCTTCTTGAGCGCCTCGGTCTTCTCCTTGATCGTGGCGCTGTCGTTGCCCTCGACGGCCTGCTTCAGTTCCGCGATCGCGGCGGTGATCTTCTCCTTGTCGTCCGCGCTCACCTTGTCACCGAAGTCGCCGAGCGACTTCTCGGTGGCATAGATCAGGCTGTCCGCCTCGTTCCTGGCCTCGGCGGCCTCCCGGGCGCTCTTGTCCTCGTCCGCGTGGACCTCCGCGTCTTTCACCATGCGCTCGATCTCGTCCTCGGAGAGTCCGGAGGAAGACTCGATGCGGATCTTCTGTTCCTTGCCGGTACCGAGATCCTTGGCGGATACGTGGACGATCCCGTTGGCATCGATGTCGAAGGCGACTTCGATCTGCGGAACGCCGCGGGGCGCGGCCGGAATCCCGATCAGATCGAACTTGCCGAGCGTGCGGTTCTGCGTAGCCATCTCGCGCTCCCCTTGCAGCACGTGAATGGAGACCGCTGTCTGGTTGTCGGCAGCCGTGGAGAAGATCTGGCTCTTGCGCGTGGGGATCGTCGTATTGCGCTCGATCAGCCGGGTGAACACCTGCCCGAGCGTCTCGATGCCGAGCGACAGCGGCGTGACGTCCAGCAGCAACACATCCTTGACGTCTCCTCCCAGGATACCGCCCTGGATGGCCGCTCCGACCGCGACCACCTCGTCCGGATTGACGCCACGGTTCGGATCCTTCCCGAACAACCCGGCAACCAACTGCTGGACCGCCGGAATGCGAGTCGAGCCGCCCACCAGGATGACCTGGTCGATCTCGTCCGCGCTCACACCGGCGTCCACGATCGCCTGCTCGCAGGGGCGCCGCGTCTGTTGCACCAGATCTTCGATCATCTGCTCGAACCTGGCCCTCGTCAGCGTGTACTGAAGATGCTTCGGGCCGGAGGAGTCCGCGGTGATGAACGGCAGGTTGATCTCCGTGCTCTGCGTTCCGGAAAGCTCGATCTTGGCCTTCTCAGCCGCCTCCTTGAGGCGCTGCAGCGCCATCCGGTCGTTGGCCAGGTCGATGCCGGTGTCGCTCTTGAAGCTGGTGATCAGCCAGTCGATGACCCGCTGGTCGAAGTTGTCACCTCCCAGGTGGGTGTCGCCGTTGGTGGACTTGACCTCGAATACGCCGTCGCCGAGTTCGAGGATGGAGATGTCGAAGGTGCCGCCGCCAAGGTCGTAGACCGCGATCTTCTCCTCGGAGCCTTCCTTGTTGAGCCCGTAGGCGAGCGCTGCGGCCGTCGGCTCGTTGACGATCCTCTTGACGTCGAGGCCGGCGATCCGCCCGGCATCCTTGGTCGCCTGCCGCTGCGAGTCGTTGAAGTAGGCGGGGACGGTGATCACCGCCTCGGTCACCGTTTCGCCGAGGTAGTTCTCCGCCGTCTCCTTCATCTTCTGCAGCACCGCGGCTGCGATCTCGGGCGGCGAGTATTGCTTGTCGTCGATATGGACACGGACGTCGTTGCCCGAGTCGGTGACCCGATACGGCACCATCTTGATCTCTTCCGGCACCTCGGCAAACCGACGACCCATGAAGCGCTTGATCGAATACACCGTCCGTTCCGGATTGGTGACCATCTGGTTCTTCGCCGGCTGGCCCACCAGACGCCCCTTGTCCGTGAACGCGACGATCGACGGCGTGGTGCGCTGACCCTCGGAGTTCTGCACC
Source organism: Spirochaetia bacterium (assembly GCA_965215345.1). GTDB lineage: Bacteria > Spirochaetota > Spirochaetia > SZUA-6 > Bin103 > CATQHW01. Next base: position 249,106 of record CBDCDL010000002.1, read on the forward strand.
ACCGTCGGCTCGCCTCCCTCCATCACCGAAACACAGGAGTTGGTGGTTCCCAAGTCGATGCCGATGATCTTTCCCATGTTATTCGCCTTCCTCTTTGTCCGCGTTCGTGTCGGTGTCGGCAGACCCATCGCCCTGTGGGCCTGCCGGATCCTGATTCGAGCCTGAGAGCGGTTGCGCGACCTTGACCCGCGCCGGGCGCACCACACGATCGTGCAGCAGGTAGCCTCTTTGGTAGTCCTCCACCACGGTGGCAACCTCGTGGGTTCCGGACTCCTCTGACGCTATCGCCTGATGCCGTTCCGGGTCGAACGGCTCACCTGCGGAGACGAAGCGACAGAATCCCCACTTGCGCTCCAACAGACCGGTGAGCTGTTTTTCGATCAACGACACTCCGTCGCGCAGGGATGCGACGTCGGCGTCCTCGCCGGTCTGGATGGCGCGCTCCAGGCCGTCGATGATGTCCGCAAGGTCAAGGAGAACCTCCGTGTTCGCGTAACGGATGGCTTCGTCCTTTTCGCGATGCAGCCGTCTGCGGAAATTCTCGAAGTCCGCCTGCTTGCGGAGCAACTGATCCTGGAGCGCAGCGACCTCCGCGGCCAGATCGCGTTCCGAAGCGGCCCCGTCGGCCACCTGGCCGTCCGTCCTGCCTTCGCGGCCGTCACTGCCGTCGCCGGGTTCCCCGGCCGGCGGCGTATCGGCCGCCGCTTCATCCGGCCGCCGGGAATCTCCCGCCGGTGCAGCAACCGCGTCGTCCCCCGGTACCGGCCCTGTCCTGTCGACCGGTCCTGTCCTGTTTTCGTTGTCGCTCATCTCTGCCCGCCGGCCCGGCATCTCCTGCCGGCTCTCTCCCCGACGGCACGACCGGCACGATCAACGCCGCCCGAACGGCGAGATGGACCGCATGGATCAACCCTGCGGGCCAAAGTGGCCCACGTCCCGGTTGCCGTCAAAAAGTGGATGATGGAAGATAATAGGGCCCCGAAAGCACCGTCAACAACGGCCGCTGACGTGCTCCGCGCGTCGCTCCAGCGCGTCCATGCGGTCCTGCAGCTCGTCGAGGCGCTTGACCACCTCCGCGTGCCACCCGGACTGCCGTCCTTCGATCGAGGCTACGGTCGAGTCCAGGCCGACGATCCGCTCCTGAAGGGCCGAGCGTTGCTCGTCGACCCGGCGCAGGCGTTCGTCTTCACCGCGGAGCCGACGCAGATTGTCGTCCACCCGCTCGCTCATCTTGACCAGCTCGGCCAGCGCGGTGTCATACCCGTCGATGCGGCTGTGAATCGCCTCGATCTCCGCGGAACGCTCCTCGAGATCCCGGCTGCGAGCGGCAAGGTCCTCCTGGACCTCGCGAACGGAACGCAGCAACTCCTTGCCCTGCTTGACACTGATCTGCACCTCGATGGCGAGGTCCTTGATTTCGGAGCTCTTCTTCTCCACGAACGCCGACAAGGTCTGCATGACCCGGTCTCCGTACCGCTTCACCTTTTCGAGCGAACGGTTGTTGCGGTCGAGCTGGCGAAACACGAGGACGACCGCCAGCACAACCAGAAGCGTGATGGCATCTCCAGGCCCGAAGATAGGCATGTATCCCCTCCCAGCGGGACCCGATACTATGGCCGTCCAGCGAAGACTGTCAACGAATCAGGAAGAACGTTCTGCCGGCAGTCCGATGCCGGCGGAGTCCATCGCCTGCAGCAGCGAATCGTAGCGTCGGAACGTGAATCTCGCACGGCTGCCCGGCGCTGCCCGGCGCGCTCGATGCGCGGTCAGCATTCCTGCCGCGCCAGCGCCGAGGATGTCGTACCGGTAGTCATTCCCGACGTACAGCGTTCGCTCCGGTCGCACCTGCAGGAGGTCGGAGACGTACCCGAACGGCTCCGGATTGGGCTTCAGGTAGTTGGTCGCTTCCGAGGTGACCGCGCAGGAGAGTCTTCCCGGGCCCAAGCCACCCAGCTTGGCGGCCGGCGGCATGTCCGACAGAACGCCGACCTTCGCTCCATGATCCCTCAGCGCGGTGAGCGCGCGCGACACGCCGGGATACGGACGCACGCCCCGCAGCGCAGCCGGCAGCCGCGTGTACACCACGTCGTCGATCAGTTCGCGCGCGGCGGCCGCCGTGATCCCCATGCGTTCGGCTACCAGGTCCGCCTGCAGGGCATGCAGGTCGGCGATCGGACGGATCGAACGAATCTCGATGCGTACCTCGCGGAAGGCGCGAAACAGGGCAGCGTTCCGCAACACCAGGCGCCACGATCGCGCCGCCGCCCGGCGGGTCGGATACAAGGTGCCGTCCAGGTCGAATACCACGGCCTCCGCGATCGGGTCGCGCGGCTGGCTCATCGCCCGCTGACGGCCACCTCGGCGGAGCGGATACGGATCTGGATGGTCACCTCGCCGTAGACCGGATCCTGACTCCGAACCGGCTCATAGCGCCACTGACGCAGCGCTTTCGTGATCTCGTTGTTGAGCTCCGTGGAACCCGAGTCCCGCTCGAAGCTCTCCACCGTCACCCATCCCCGGTGATCCACGCGGATCTTCACGCGCACCGTCGAACGAACGATCTCGGCCGGGTATCGCTTCGGCAGAGCCGGATCGACAACGTTCAACAGCGGGCGCTGTCCCAGGGGTCCCGACACGTTCCAGCCTTCGGGCAGCCTCACGTCAGCAACTGCGGGACCCGCGACACCGTCGGCTGCCGTGCTGGCTCCTCGATCCGCGCCCGCGCTGGCGGTGCGGTCGCGACCGCTCGCTCGGAGCGCCCGGTCGAGGTCCGGTATCCGCGACCCGACGTCCGCGGCTTCGCCCGACGGTGCTGCCGCGCCTCCGTACACCGTGGCGTCCACCGGAGCCGGCTTGGCCGCCACCCGTGGCGCGGAATCGGCGAGCGGCGCGGCCGGTTCGGTGCCCGCGGCATCCCCCCTCCTGGCCGTCGGGGTCCCGCTCATGCGTACCGGAGCGAGCGGCGCCGAAGCGTCCCGACTCCTTCCGCTGAGCCCGGGGTCGCGCACCACCGGCACCGAGTTGTCGGAACCGACTCCCTGTGCTCCACTCGCGCCGGGCGTCCGGCTCGCGGCGCTCCTGGCATACACCGAGTCGTCCACCGGCAACGCCAGCCCGTCCTTGAAGGTGGTCGGAAGATCAGCCTGCGCCGCATCCTGCGCGGTGAACGGGGCCGCAACCGGAGCCGCCGCGCCCGTACGCGGCTCCGCCTGCCTGACCGTGTCGCCGGTCACCGCGTTCAAGCCCCCACTTCCGCGTACCGGCGCGGACTCTACCGATTGGCGGAGCGCCGGCGTCCACGCCGCAACCGGGCCGGCAGGCGCCGCGGCCGGCGCGGACTCCGTTCGCGGCTGCGTCCTGACCGGAGCCGGCTCCTGTGCGGTTGCGCGTTCCGGCGCCGGTTGCACCCGGGCGGCCGGCAGCGGAGTGGCGACCGGTTGTGGCGCGGGCTTGGGCATGGCCACCGCCGGGGTCGTTTCCTCCTGCTTCGGCGGCAGCGGCCGCTGTTCCCTGACGGTGGCGTCGCGAGCCTCCGGAGCGAGCAACTGAACCGTCAGGGGACGCGTATAGTCCTCGAAGCGGAGATCGAACAGATTGTGCACGCCGATCAGCAACGCCCCGTGCAGCACGGCTGCCACCAGAACGCCGGCGAACATCCGCTCCGATTCCTCGCGAAAGGTCACGGCACCGCTCTCTCCGGGGCAAGACGCGTTCGCAGCGCTACCGCGCGTATTCCGTTCATGCGCAACACGTCCATCACATGGACCAGAATCTGCGAGGATGCTCCTTCATCCACCTCGACGATGATGCTCTCCACCGACTCGGGGTCGATGCCATCCTTGCCGAACGCGATCGCCAAACCGTCGAGGTCGAGCTTCCGTTCGTTGAGGTAGATCGCGTCATGCGAGTGCACGGTGATAACCAGGCGCGTCATCTCCGTCGGCACCGCCGTCGCCGATTCCGGCAGGGTCAATCCGATCGCGGGGGTGATCTTGAACGTCGAGGAGACCATGAAGAAGATGACAAGCTGAAACACGACGTCGATCATGGGAACCATGTCGACCGTCGTGCTGCGCCGCAGGCGCCGCCTGCTCGGTGTCATCACTCCCCCTGAACTCCCAGCAGCAGCACCAGCTCGCTGACCCGGTTCTCCAGTCGTACGATCGTGTTGTTGGCCTTGCTGACCAGGTAGTTGTAGAACATGATCACCGGAATACCGACGATCAAGCCGGCAGCGGTGGTCAGCAGTGCCTCCGAGATGCCGAGCGCCAACTGGGAGGAGTCCGCCACCGTACCCGCCTCGCCGAGCACACCGAAAGCGCTGATGTTTCCGGTCACCGTCCCCAGCAGACCCAGCAACGGCGCCACGTGAGCGATCGTTCCGAGAGTTGGCAGAAACCGCTCCTGTTTGGGGATCTCGACGTTGGCCGCGTCCATGATGATCTCCCGGACCACGCGGTTCGGCTGGTGGCGATGCTGGATGCCGACCGAGACCAGGCTGGAGATCGGCGACGGGTTCGCTTCGCAGATCGCCATTGCTTCGTCGAAGTGACGCTCCTGCAGGCGGCTCTTCAGCCGGCTGAGCAGCTTCTCCTCATCCACCCGGTTGCGGCGGAAGTACAGCATCCGCTCGATGATCACGACCACTGCCACGACCGACAGAAAGATGATCACGACCATGATCGGACCGCCTTTCTGAATGATGTCCACGGGCTTTGCTCCCTTCCCCTACAGGTTGACTTCGACGCCGAGCGAGGCCTGGAAACCGGGCTCCTGGTACGGCGCCAGCTCGTAGCGCGGCTCCTCCGACAACGGCTGCAGCAGATCGGCGAGACCGGCGACTATGGCGAAATTGTCCGAGACGTTGTAGAAGCCGCGGGCCGAGACGATCGGCAGGCCTACGTCGGGTGCACGGTACCTGCCGGTCTCGAGTTCATTCGGAAACACCCAGTCGACGTTGTTCTCGACGCCGAAGCGGCCGCCGTCCCAGGTTGCCCGTATGCCGAGGCTGAACACGTGCGGGGACTGGTACAGCGGGATATCGAAGAAGGCTCCCGACCAGTCGAGATTGAGGGCCGCATTGGGGTTGATGTCCCACCGCAATCCGAGGCCGGTCTGCAGCGTCCCGGCCTCGCCCGACTGCGCCACCTGGTGCAGCCCGGAGGCGCCAAGATCACCCGTGATATCGACCCGGTTCGTGCCGGACTCGCCACGCACCGCGGCGACCAGATGCACATCCTCGCCAACCGCCGCCCGCACCGATAGGTCGCCGAACCACTGGCGCGTGTCGCGCAGATCCGTCGACTCCTCGACGAACTTGAGCGTCTCATACATGCCGGCGAGGTCGCGGTCGATGATCTCCCGCCCTGCGGCGATCCGCAGGGTGATCAGATCGGTCGGCATTCCGTCCATCGACACTTCGAACGGGATGCGCACCTCCGAGGTCTTGTCTTCGGATGCATACTGCACCCCGGCGCGAGCGCCGAGCCGGACCGGCACCCCGAGGTCGAAAGCGAGCGCGAGCTGCCCCAGCAGCCGATGCGCGGTCGGCTCCTCGACACGAATGTGCCGGAACTCGTAGTCCCCCGTCACGCCGATCTCCAACTGACGGAGTCGCGCCGTCACGCCTGCGCCCGCGCGTCCCTGCCACTCGGTCACCGCCAACTCTTCGCTGCCCCTGAACTCTCGTGAGGCGCCCCTGCCACCGATCATGCCGTTCACCGTGACGACATCGCTCGGCCGCACCAGCAACGTCAGGGTGCCGTCGACAAGCTGATGGCTCAGGTCGTGAGCGGGATCGCCGATATCCTGCAGGCCGTCCTCGACCCGCCGATAACGGCCGGCCACGCCGAGCTCCGCGCCGCCGATGTCGCTGCTGTAGGCGCCCTGCAGATCGTCGGTGCGATGGTATCCCTGCAAGGGTGCCGCCGGGCCGAATCCCTCCAGCAGTTGGTGGTCCACCCCCAGATGAAAGTCGGGTCCGTCCCCGGCATGCTGGAGGGCGATGCCGCTCCTGAGCAGCCCGTTGTTGCCGGTGGCGACCGCCGCCTGCAACGCGAGACCGGGGCCCAGCAGCCCGGTGCCGCCCTCGCCGCTGTCGGTCAGGACTTCCGGCAATCCGGGCGTGACCACCCGGAGTTCATCGGCCTCCGGCAGCGGCACGGCCAGATCCGGCTTCGTCAGCTCCGCCTCCGGCGGAAGGCCCGGTTCCACCTGGACCTCCGCCACGTCCTCGATGCTCAACGTAACGGCAGGCACCTCAAGCGGACGGGCCGCCGGCTGCGAGTCGCTTGCCTGTCCATGGGCGGCTACGGTCAGCGCCGCCAGTACGGTCGCCAGCGGGTACCCGGCGACGCGTCGCGCCGCCCGCACTCTCATGTCCTTCATTCCTCACCTACCATTGTGCGCGCCTGCCCGGCCCACTTCGATTCGGGAAAGTTGTCCAGAATCCGCTGCGCAAGCGCTTTTGCGGCGTCGGACCGCCCCGCGGCGGCCTCCGCCTCGGCCGACTTCAGGATGGCCTCCGCGCGCAGTTCCTCCCCGGCTCCCTGGACCAAGGCGGCGTCAAGGAAGGCCCTCGCCGCCGCTGTCGGGTCCTCGCGCCGCAGGTAGTACTCGCCGAGCATCACCCGGGTCCGTGCGCGAAGGGTGGGGTTGCTCGCGGTCGAGGCCACGTCCTCCAGCAGTCGAAAGGCGCGGTCGGGAGGCGCCGACTCGTCGATCAGATACAGGCCTGCCAACTCCAGCATCGCCTTCCGCCCCGCCTCGGTCTCCGCGCGGCCGAGCCGCTCGACGGCAGCCGACAGCTCGGCCTCCCTGCCGGTGAAGCCGGACATCAGCAGCTTGACCTCGGCGATCCGCTGCTCCGTGCCCAGTGACTTCGCCTGCTCCGGATGGAGTCTCAGCAACTCGTCGAGGCTCTCCAGCGCTGCGCCGTGTTCCTCATCGGCCAGATATGCCGTCGCCCGCAGGTTCAGGGCTTCGGGATGAAAGGAGCTGTCCGCATGGCGGTCGATCAGGTTCGACCACATGAACACCGCTTCGAAACGCTCTCCCGAGCGCTCCGCCGCCAATCCGCCCCAATACAGCGCGGCGGGGACGGACTCCCCGGACGGATACTCCTGTCGGTACCGGTGGAAGGTGTCCTTGGAGCGCGCGTAGTCGCCCTCCTCGAAGAGGACTTCGGCGCTCCGGAACAGCGCCTCCGCACGCAGCGTGCTGTCCGGATAGCGGTCCACCAGCGTCTCGAACGCCGTCACTGCAAGCTCCACGTCTCCGGTTTCGTCGGCGGTTTCCCCGTACTCGAACAGCGCGTCGTCGGCCACCTCATCGCTGGGATAGCGCTCCCATACCTCTCGGTACGAATGTTGCGCGCCCGCTACGCGGCCCAGATTACGGAGGCTCTTGGCGTGCATGTAACGGGCTCTGCCAGCCAGGGCCGCCCCCACGCGCCGCGCCAGGCTGTCGAAGCGGTGCGCTGCCTCCTCGAACCGTTCTTCGCTGTAGTAGGCCCAGGCCGCGAGGAACAGAGAGTCGTCGTCATTCTGCCGGCTCTCCAGGACGGAAGCCGCCTCGCGGAACTCGCCGAGCCGGTACAGCGCCCACCCGAGCCAGTAGTCGGCGTCCACGGCCAGATCGGCGAGATCGTCGCCCAATGCCTGCTGGAGCCCCGGCCGGCGTATCAACTCGATCCCGGCGCGGTAACGCTTGAGTGCGATCTCCGACACGCCCTGCAGGTAGGCGGCCACGGCATCCGCGCCGGGATCGCTCTCGGCGAGATCCGGGAACGCCTCCCGAAGCCGGTCCGCGTGCTGCGTCACCGCCGCGTGATCTTCCAGGTCGAATGCCAGCTTCATCCGGTCGATCTGCGCGGAGATGTCCTCCGGGAGCAGTCGGATCAGCTCGTCGATGTGCTGCAGAGCAGCCTCCAGCCTGCCTTCACGACGTGCAAGATTGGCCTGCAGGCGCAGCAGATCGGCGTGATAGGTGCTTCCCTTCACCGCTTCCTCGGCGTCCGCGGCAGCCGCATCCGCCTTCACGAGGTCGCCTGCCCGATAGAACGCGTAAGCGGCCAGATAGGCCACCTCGGCGGCGCGCGGGTCGCCCTGATGCCGCGTGCGGAGATCGCTGTACAGAGCGGCGGCTTCGGCGAACCGCTGCTCCTCCAGTGCGATATCGCCGAGGATCATCTGCACGGCTGCCGAGCGGCCCGGCGCCATCCGGATGACATGCGCGAGGATCTCTTTCGCTTCCGACAGGCGATCGGCCTCCGGGGACGCATCGGTGCGGATCAGGGTCATCGCCAGGTACAGCGGCGCTGTGCCGTCCGTCCTGCCGGCGGCCAGTTCGCGTTCCCACACCTTGCGGAGGAACAGCTCGGCGAGCTCGTCGGCGCCACGCTCGTAGCTCTCGGTGCCCAGGCGCAACCAGAAGTCGCTCAGGATCCCGGGCGATGAGGCGAAGCGGTTCTCGGCGCTGTGCGTCCAGCGCTGCATGGCTTCGAGGTCGCCGGCCCGCCGTGCCGCGGCGAACAACCGACGGTGTGCGGCCGCCGCGATCTCGGGAGCGGCCGACACGAGTTGCCGGTAGAGCCCCGTGGCAAGCTCCACCCGCTCCAGCTCCCACAGCGCCTCCGCCTCGTAGAACATGATCTGCTCCCGGTACCGTGGGGGATACGATGCGGTCGGCAGGCCGGATGCGAAGGCGACCAGCTCTTCGTGTTGTCCGCCGGCACGGTAGCTGTGAGCCAGCAGGACCGCGGCATAGGCGATCGTTCCGTCGGACATGCCCTCGCTCTGACGCATCAGCTCCGCGAGCGACTCCTGTGCCGCGGCAACGCGCCCGGCCCCCAACTCGGCCAGGCCCTGGTACAGCAGTGCCTGCGGCCGGCGTGCCGGCGCGGCGCCCGAGCTCACGAACTGCTTGAGATCCAGCGCCGCGGCCTCGAAGGCACCGAGCTGATACCGGGTGATTCCGGTCCAATAGGGGATCTCTTCGAGGAACGTGGCGAGCCGGTAGCGGCTTCCGATCGTCGCGAAGGTCTCCAGCGCCTCCTCGTAGCGGCCGAGGTGATACAGCGAGACCCCCCTGCCGAAGTGCACATCCGCAATCGACTCGGACTTCGGATAGCGGGCGAGAAACGTGTCGTACACCTGCAAGGCGAGTTCGTAGTCGCCATCGGTAATCCGCCGCGCGGCCTCGCTCAGGAGCTCACGCTCGTCGGCCAGGATCGCAAGGGGCGCAGCGACGGCACTCGCGGCCAGGGCCAGGCACACGCCGGGGCGGGAGACCTTGCTTCCGGCGAGGCGCGACATCGCGACCAGCACCCGGGCACCCGCGGACACGTACCCTTTCATCCTACCTCTTGAATGACGGTACGAACCGCCCCGCTCTTGACGTGGAACTACAAGATAGTTGGCTTCATGCCCGTGCCTGCGCCGGCATCGTCCGAAGCGCCGGAAGCAGCACCGCTGCCGTTGCCGGCCCTCCCCTCGATGGCGCGCCGTACCGACCTGCTGGCGACCAGCGCGGCCAACAGGTCGTCGCGGATCTCGGCGAGCCGGGCGCGCAGCTCCGGATCGACCCGTTCGGTTTCCTGCCACAGGCGACGGCTCGCGCCGTCGACCGTAAAGCGAGCCCCCTGCAGCAGGTAGCGGACGCGAAACAGCGCGTTCACCTCATAACTGCCGTAGACTCGTCGGCCGTAGGTATTCTTGCGAGGAGCGATCTGCGGGATGGAACGCTCCAGGTAGCGCAGGATGTGCGGCTTGACCCCCAGCAGTTCGCTGATCTGCCCGATCGAGTAGTACGTACCGGTCCCCTTCAGCGCCTGCCCGATCGGTCGCGTTTCGCAGGCCCGCGAACGTCGATGATGATCGGGACCCGGTCGAAGCCCAGGTCCGCCCGCGCCCGGTTCTCGAGGAAGCGGCGGTAGTGGGACGGAACACGAACCCTGTTGACGAAAAACAGGAGGCGCACGGGATTCGTGCCGGTCTGCACCCCATACTGGACTCGCAGAGGTTGGCGGCCCGGCGCCGCGCGCCTTCCTTTCTCCGAAGCGCCCGGCCCCCGGTTCCACTTCCGCACCGCATCGTTGATCCGGCTGGTGGAGACCAGCCGGGAGCGCTGCCTGCTCACCGCCGCGCACGCTTCGGTCAGGCTCGAAATGCCGGTTCGCTCGCGGGCGGACAATGTGACGAGCGGTACGTAGTTCAGGGCCGGGAGATGGTAGCGGGCGCGCGCGATCACCCCGTCGCGCTGGTGCGGCTGGAACAGATCCCACTTGTTGAGCGCTACCACCAGGCCGTTTCCCTTGCGCACCGCCAAGGACGCCAGGCGCTTGTCCTGGTCGGCGATCTCCTCCCGGGCATCCGACAGCAGCACGACCACGTCGCTGTGCTCCAGCGCGTCGACGGAACGTTGTGTGGAGTAGTACTCCACCGGTTCCCGTACGCGCGTCCGCCGCCGGAGCCCCGCGGTGTCCACGACCTCGAACCGCACGCCTTCTGCGACGAAGCGGCCGCTCACCGGATCACGGGTAGTACCGGGCATGGCGTCCACCAGCGCCAGCGGGCGCCCGGTGAGCGCGTTGAGCAACGTCGACTTGCCGGTGTTGGGCCGCCCGAGCAGCGCAAGACGAATCACTCCGTCCGCCGTGTCCTCATCGGGCGCCGGGTCGTGAGCGCGATGGAGACCCCCTCCCGCAGCGGCGAGACGCGTGCGGGTGATCCCGGCAAGCGCATCGATCCCGCGGCCGTGGGCTGCGGAGATCGCCACGACGTCGCGGAAGCCGAGTTCGTGGAATCGAGCCGCCTCGACGTCACGGGCGGCATGGTCGGCCTTGTTGACCGCCACGATCGGGTCCTTTCCGCGGCGGCGAAGATCCTCCGCAAGCGCATGGTCGTCGGCGCTCGGTCCGTCGAAGTCGACGACCAGCAGGACCACGTCGGCCGCGGTTGCCGCCTGGCGCGCGCGGGCCGAAACCTGGTCTGCAAGCGGTTCGTCAGGGGTCCGGGCACTGACGACACCGCCTGAGTCCACCAGCGTGATGGTCAGGCCGCCGCCAAGGTCCCACCGCGCGTAGCCCAGGTCTCTGGTAACCCCGGGATCCGCGTGGGTGATCGCCCGGCGGAGGTTGCAGAGCCGGTTGAACAAGGTGGACTTGCCGACGTTGGGCCGCCCGATGATGGCGACAGTCATGATCTGCACGGAGCGTCAGCAGCAGCAACACTCCCTGGGCTCACGGTACGTCCGCGGGCTCCGCACTGTCAAACTCGCGGGCGCGGACCGCTGACCGCGTCAAATCGGCCGACCGGCGTGCCGATGATCTCAATAGGAATGGCTCGCAAGCGGTCGTGGGTGGGGTTCGTCTTCTGGCTGGGCCTGATTACCGCGGTGCTGGTGGTGTTCGTGTTCAGCCGTCCGACCATCGAACGGGTGCTGGAGTCGACCGACTTCTTCTCGGCGGTGAGGCCGGGGAGTGGTTCCTCCGTAGTCGTGCAGCGACCATCGGGGCAGCCCTCGAACCGGTACGTGAATCGGAGCCTGACGCCGGACCGCGCCGGGACGATCGACCCGGCGAAGGAGCCTGCGGCGCCGCGGCCTGCCCGTGAGGACCAGCCCGTACCGCCCGTGCCGCAGCGCACCGCCCGGGTGTTCTTCGTGATGGTGGATGAGGCCGGCGAAATCCGGCTCCACGGCGTGCAGCGGACGGTCAGCGCCGATGCCGCGCCGCTCACGGCGACGCTGCGCGAACTCCTGGCCGGACCGACGGCTGCCGAGCAGCGCCTCGATCTCATCAGCCTGCTGCCCGAAGACGTGGAGCTTCGCCGCGTATCCGTCCAGGACGGAACCGCGATCGTCGATCTCGGCCAGGGATTCCGCTTCAGCTCGCTTGGCCAGGAAGCACTCCTGGGCCGCCTGAAGCAGCTCGTGTACTCGGTCACCGATCTTCCCACCGTCGACGCGGTGCAGGTCCTCATCGATGGAATCAACGTCGACTACCTCGGGGCGGAAGGCATCTACATCGGCGAACCGCTCACGCGGGACTCGCTCGATCGCTGAACCCCTCGACTCCCCGCCCATCTGCCGTACCCAACCGCCCCGAGAAACCGCGGAGCGTCATCGGTCATCGCCGACTCTCACGCGTTCGATCGCCAGCGCGCGGCCGCTGGTGGCGTCCACCTCGACATGGACGGCGTTCAACAGGCTTGGGCCGTCGGCCACCGCAAGCTTCAGGGGCATCTGCGACAGGCTGCGCCGTACCGAAACCCGCTGATCGAACCCGATCACTCCACCGGCAGGGCCGGTCATGCCGACATCGGTGAGGTAGGCGGTGCCGCCCGGGAGCATACGTTCGTCTGCCGTGGTCACGTGCGTGTGAGTGCCGATCACGGCCGACACGCGGCCATCCAGATGGAGCGCCAGCGCTTCCTTTTCCTCCGAGGATTCGGCGTGCATGTCGACCACGATCACGGGTGTCCTGGTGCGCAGGGCAGCGACGGCGCTGTCCGCCGTCCGGAACGGACAGCGCGGTGACGGGAGCGCATGGCGGCCTTGCACGTTGAGCACGCCGACGTCAGCCGCCGGCGTCCGCACCACGCACCATCCGTGTCCGGGCGCATCGGGGAGGTAGTTCTCGGGACGCAGCAACCGCTGTTCCCGTTCGAGCGTGTGATGCAACACGGGATGCTGCCAGACATGATTGCCTGACGTGATCACCTGGACTCCGAAACCGAGGATGCGGTCCACGACCTCCGGTGTCAGTCCGTAGCCATCGACGGCGTTTTCCCCATTGGCGACGACTACCGCGGCGCCGGTTCGCCGCTGCAGGCCTCGCAGTCCGGCGAACACGGCTCTCATGCCTGCGTCGCCGACGATGTCCCCGATGAGGAGGACTCCGACCCTCGCCGACGACTCCCTGCGAGGGGTTCGGAGCTGCGCGGCCGAGGCCGGCCGGGCTGGATCCATGGGCACAGGGTCGGGGCGGATCACAGCGGACAAAACCGGACGCGAAGGTGCGCGGACGCTTACCGCGCGTACTCGGTGATTCGCGTCTCGCGGATCACCGTCACCTTGATGCGGCCGGGATAGGTGACTTCGTCTTCGATCCGGCGCGCCACCGCTCGACTCAGCTCGCCGGCGCGATGGTCGGAGATCGAGTCGGCGCTCACCAGTATGCGCAACTCGCGTCCCGCCTGGATCGCGTAGGTCTTCTCCACCCCTTCGTACTCGCCAGCGATTCGCTCGAGGTCCTCCAACCTCTTGAGGTAGTTGTCGAGCGCTTCCCGGCGCGCTCCAGGCCGCGAGGACGAGACGGTGTCTGCGATCTGGACGATGATGGCCTCCACCGTCTCGGGCTCGATGTCGTTGTGATGCGATCCGATCGCGTTGCACACGACATCGTTCTCACCGATCCGCCTGGCCAGATCCATGCCGAGCTCGGCGTGCCCGACCTCCCCGTCCGATACCATGCCCTTGCCCACGTCGTGCAGCAGAGCCGCGCGCTTGGCGGCTTTCGTGTCGGCCCCGATCTCGACGGCGATGAATCCGGCGAGCACGGCCGCTTCCTTGGAGTGGGCGAGCTGGTTCTGACCATAGCTGGTTCGATAGCGCAGGCGACCGAGCGCCGCCACGCCGTCCGGGTGCATGTCGTGGATGCCGACCTCGAACAGTACTCGCTGCCCCTCTTCGAACAGCGTCTGCTCGAGCTCCCGCATCACTTTGCGTACGACCTCCTCGATGCGCGCCGGATGGATGCGTCCGTCCGATACCAGCCGATGCAGAGCCAGCTTCGCGGTCTCCCTGCGAACCGGGTCGAAGCAGGAGAGAATCACGGCTTCAGGCGTGTCGTCGATGATGATGTCGACGCCCGTCAGGGTCTCCAGGGCGCGTATGTTGCGGCCTTCCCGGCCGATGATCCGCCCCTTCATTTCGTCAGAGGGGAGATCGACCGAGGTGACGCTCGTCTCGGCCGTGACCTCGGTGGCCAAGCGCTGCATTGCGGAGATGATGACGGCGCGGGAACGCCGCTCGGCACCCTCTGCCGCCTCCGCCTCGATGCGCCGCACCAAGTCGTGTGCCTCCCGGCGGGCTTCCGTCTCTATGTTCGCGGTCAGTTGCCGCTTGGCCTCCGCAACCGTGAGTTGGGCGACCTTCTCCAGCTCGGCGTTCAACACCGCTCCAGCCTGGTCGACGGCGTCCTCTCGCTCCTGTACTTGCTGCTCGCGCGTCGCGAGTGCTCGCTCCTGACGGCCTATGGTCTCAAGTCGCTCCTGGAGGCTCTCTTCCCTCTGACGAATCTTCCGCTCATAGCGCTCGATCTCGCGCCGTTGATCACGGGCCTCCCGGTCCAGCGTCTCGCGCTCGGCGAGGAGCTGGTCCTTTGTCTCGATGAGAGCTTCCCGTTTTCTCTCTTGCGCCTCTCGTATCGCGTCTTGGAGTACTCTTCCTGCCTTCTGCTCCGCAGAGGCAAGCTCGAATCTTGCGTAGGACCATCGGACGAGCCAGCCGATCAGCAAACCGGCGAGAGGAAGAATGAAGAACCATACCAGTCCCACTTCGTTCCTCCATAATGGCTGAGCTCCACGGTACGGGCCGTGCAGGGCAAAGTCAAGGAGCCCGGCCGCCTGTCCCGGCATCACTCACCAGCCGCAACCGTCGCACGAGGACGTGGACGTTCCATGAGCCGGCACCGTGTGCACCGGCACCGTGTGCACCGGCACCGTGTGCGCCGGCAAGCATGAGGTAGGCGGGCTGGCCGTCCGCCCGCGCGGGAAGGAAGGACAGGCAACCGATCCGGTCGCGCACTGACGCGGTGAAGCGGCGTCCCAGTCCGGGGATCGCTTGCAGTGGATCCTCCACGATGAGCGCCACGCGACGCGTGAGATAACGGGCGGCCACCGGATCCTCATCCGCGAACGCGAGCCGCGCGCCCGCCCGGCCCAGGATACCGGCGATCTGCCGCGGCTGGTATCCCCCGTGCCGACTACGAACCAGGAGAGCCGCGCCGACGGCGTCCACACGGCGAGCCAGGCGATCCAGCGGACCGCCGCGGGTCCCGGACTGCTCGTCGCCGCGCGCGTCTGCCAGGAACGCATCCATCTCGATGCCGTACCCGGTCACCTGCAGCGCGTCGCCGTGTTCGCCTGCCACGTCCGCCTCACCACCGGCCGGACCATCACCACCTGCCGGACCACCTGCGTCCGCCGCGCCGCCGGTCACCGCCGCCGCCAGCCGGAGCAAATCCGGATCGCGCCCCGGTCCCCCGCCGTAGGCGTGCGGCTGAACACGGTAGACCCCGTCCTCGACCGCGACCGCCGGCCTGTCCGTGGCCGCCAGATCGAGCAACTCCCGCATCGGATGGGCGCTGATGTGGGCGGACGGCCGGCTCTCCGCTGCCGCCGCGCGACGGTTCGACCGCGGCGACTCCTCGGCTTCCCGGGCAGGCGGCAACTCCTCCAGGTGCTCGTCGCGAGCCGTGGAGGTCACCGGTGGCGGCTTCACCGGCTTGCGCGGGCTACCCACGGCCGGCAGTTGCTCCAGCCTCACGACTTCCGGTGTCCCTCTACCGCTCGCGCTCCCGGCACCGCTCCGCTCGCCCCGGCTCAGTGTACCGCAGAGACGAGCACCGTCACGGCTCAGCCGCGCAGGCGGCTCCAGCCGAGCGCTACGCCTGCGAGCGCAAGCAGCACGGCCGCGCACGTCCCGCCCGGCAGCGTCGTCGTGCCGGAGCCGCCTCCGGCCGGTGGCGCCTGGGGCGCGGCGTCCCGGGCGGAGAGCAAGGCGCGGTCGAGGCTCCGGGCAGGATGGCGCAGGTCAAAACGCACACGGTCGTCCATGAGACGCGCAAGGAACGCGAGGCTCGAGGCGAGCAACGCGCCCGTCACTCCGGGTAGCCGCAGGCGCGAATCGACCATGAGCCGCGAGAGGAACATCAATCCTCCCAGGCTTGCGGCCTTGCCCGCGCCGACGGCCAGAGCCCCCTCGGTGACCGTGAGGCCGCCGATCCGAAGCAGGACGCGACCGGCCGGGGTGAGCAGATTGAACGCGACCGTCACGCCGAGGAACAACACGGTGCGCCGCAGCCGCAGGCGCGGTTGCACCAGCCATCCCAGAGCGGCGAAGATCAGCGCCTGGGCTCCGCGCAGCATCAGGTCGTCCTGCGCCACCAGTCCGGCGGCCAGCAGCAGGCCCACCAGCAACCGCGTTGAAGCCGACAGATTGCCGTCAAGCCAGCGGGCCGCGGCGACTCTCAGCGCGGGCAACCCCGAGCGATGCGGCCTCGCATGCGCTTCATCCGCACCCGCCGCGAGCTACGAACGCGACGCTGTCGACCGGCTGCACGCGAACTCGTCCGATCGGCCGCCTACGCGGCGCCCGGGTGACTGCTCAGGGAGCTTCTTCCGTATCGACCGGCCGGTCGAGCAGCTCCAGGATCACCATCTCGCTGGCATCACCGTATCGCGGGCCGAGCTTCAGCACACGCGTATATCCGCCGGGACGGCTCTGAAAGCGAGGTCCCAGGACATCGAACAGCTTGGCCAGCACCGCCGGATCATGCAGGCGCCGCGCGACGATTCTCCGGCTGTGCACGCTGTCGTGTTTGGCGCGCGTAATCATCTTCTCCGCGCTGCGACGCACGGCAAGCGCCTTGGCACGGGTGGTGCGGATGCGTTCGTGCCGGAACAGCGCCGCCACCATGTTGGAATGGAGCGCCTTGCGATGGCTCGACGTGCGGCCGAGCGGATTGTAGCCGACGCGGTGTCTCACTTCACTCCATCCCCCGGTATGCACCGGTTTCCGTACATGGTGGTCACTCGTCGGTCTCGTCAAGCGCCGGAACCTCAGCGCCTGCCGCGGCCTCGGTGCTGCCCACCGTTGCCTGATCGCCCCCCTCATCCCTGGCGGGGGCGACGGATTCGGCGCTGGCAAGCTGCTGCCGCACCGCGCTGTAATCGCTCATGCCCAGCTTCAACCCGCGTTCTTCCAGCCGCTTCTTGATCTCGTCGAGGGACTTCCGTCCGAAATTGCGCGTCTTGGCGATCTCTTCCTCGGTCCTGCGCGTCAGGTCGCCGATCGTGCGGATGTTCTCGTTCCGCAGGCAGTTGCTGGAGCGTACCGACAGATCCAGTTCCTCGACCGGAGTGTCGAGCAAGCGGCGCAGCCGTTCGTCCTCGACATCGAGCTCCTCATGGTCGCCGACTTCGTCTTCCTCGAAGTTGATGAATATCGCGTAGTGGTCCTTGGCGATCTTGGCCGCCTCCGCGACCGCGTCCTCGGGCTTGAGCGTGCCGTCCGTCCACACCTCCAGCACCAGCTTGTCGTAGTCGGTCCGCTGGCCGACCCTGGTGTTCTCGACCGCGTACTTCACGCGCGTGATCGGCGAGAACAGAGCGTCGATCGGTATCGTGCCGACGACGTCGATGAAGCGTTCGCTGTTCTCCGCCGGCAGATAGCCACGCGAGAACTCGATCTGCACCTCGAACTCGAGATTCGCGTCTTCCATGAGGGTGGCGATCGCCAGCTCCGGCGTGGTCACCACTATGCCCGTGTCCACCGCCAGATCGCCGGCGACCAGGATCCTGGGGCCGGACACTTCCACGTACACCGTCCGCTCCTCCACCCCTTCGTCCAGCGCCAGTCTGATCTGCTTCAGGGCGTTGATGATATCCGGCGTGTCTTCGACGACATGGGGAATGGGCTCGAATTCGCTGGAAACCGTGTGCGATGATCCGTCCTCCTCGCGGCTGGCGATGCGCACGGCCGTGATCGCGTACCCCTGGATTCCCGAGAGCAGAATGCGCCGCAGGCTGTTGCCGATGGTCGCGCCATAGCCACGTTCGAACGGATACGCGATGAACTTCCCGTAGGAGGCATCCACGTCGGTGTGCTCGAACACCATGCCGGTCGGCCGATTGAGCCCCTTCAAGAGGTTTTTTCTCGCCATCAGCCCCTCACTTGGAATACAACTCGACGATCAGCTGGTCGTTGACGCCTTCGAGATCCGGAACGTCGGCCCGCCGTGGCAGAGCCAGGACCCGACCACGGACCGCATCCGGATCGACTTCCAGCCACGGCAGCGTTCCGGAACGGGAATACTCCTTCAGGCTGTCCTTGACAGCGGTCATCATCTTGCCCCGCTCCTGCAACTCCAGCACGTCGTCCTTCTGTACCAGATAGCTCGGGATGGTCACCCGCCTGCCGTTGACCATGACGTGACCGTGCGAGACGAGCTGCCGCGCCTGCTTGCGCGAACTGGCGAAGTGCATGCGGTATACCATGTTGTCGAGCCGCTGCTCCAACATGCGCACCAGGTTCTCCGCGGTCACGCCACGCTGCCGATTGGCGCGATCAAAGAAGATGCGGAACTGCCGTTCCAGCATGCCGTACATGCGCTTCACGCGCTGCTTCTCGCGGAGCTGCATGCCGTAGTCCGACAGTTTCTGCATGCGCGCCCGCGGCGCCTTGCCGGGCTTGCCGCGCCGTCTGGTTATCTGACACTTGTCCGAATGACAGCGCGATCCCTTGAGGAACAGCTTTACCCCTTCCGCCCGGCAAAGCCGGCAGGCAGGGCCGATGTAGCGAGCCATCGCTACACCCTCCGCTTCTTCTGCGGCCGGCAGCCGTTGTGTGGAATCGGCGTGACGTTCTGAATCGTGCGCACGCGGAGGCCGAGCGCCCCGAGGGACCGAACGGCCGATTCGCCGCCCCCGCCGGGGCCCTTGACGAACACATTGACCTCCATCAGGCCGTAGTCCATCGCCTTCCGCGCAGCGGTCTCGGCGGTCGTCTGTGCCGCGAACGGAGTGGACTTCTTCGCCCCGCGGAACCCGAGAGATCCCGCCGACGCCCACGACACCGCGTTCCCCATGAGGTCGGTGATCGTCACGATCGTGTTGTTGAAGGTCGCCTGGATATAGACGTTCCCTTCGCTGACTGCCCGGTCCCGTTTGCCTTTCGATTTTGCCATTTACGTTACTCGCAACCGTCCTTTACCAGTCTTGTCCGTCACTTGGCGGTGGGCGCTTTCTTCTTGCCCGCGACTGTCTTCTTGCTGCCCTTGCGGGCGCGCGCGTTGGTTCGCGTACGCTGTCCGCGCACCGGCAGGCCGCGCCGGTGGCGTATGCCCCGATAGCAGCCGATGTCCATCAGCCGCTTGATGTTGAGCGACGCCTCGGTGCGCAGCGACCCTTCGACCACGTAGTCGCTCTCGATCACGCGCCGCAGCTCGTTGACCTCTTCCGGCGCCAGGTCGTTCAGCATCCGCTCCCGGGCGATCCCGGTCTTGTCACAGATCGCAGCCGCCGAAGGCGCTCCGATTCCATAGATGTAGGTCAGGCCTACGCTCACGTGCTTGTTCGGCAGGTCGACCCCCGCGATCCTCGCCATGTCGTTACCCCTGTCGCTGTTTGTGTTTCGGGTTCTCGCAGATGACGCGGACGACGCCGCGACGCCTGATGACCTTACACTTCGCACACATCTTCTTCACACTGGCCCTGACCTTCATGATGACACCTCTACGCTACAGATTGCGGGCCCGTACGCGGCCCTTGCGAACGATCCCGTCGTGGTGGTGCATCTTCAGATGCCCCTCGATCTGACTCATCGTGTCCAGGTCGACGCCGACCATGATCAGCAGCGACGTGCCGCCCATCAGGAAGGCGACGCTGGAGGGAAACCGGAACAACGCCTGGATGATGGATGGAATGATGGCGATGACCGCCAGGAACAGCGCTCCCGGCAGGATGATCCGGTTCAGGATCCGCGTCAGGTACTCCGTCATGTTGTCGGAGCTGATGCCGCGGATCGAGCCGCCGTTCTCGCGAATCTGCTTGCTGATCTCTACCGGGTTCAGTGTGACCTGTGTATAGAAGTAGGCGAAGAACACGATCAACAGCGCGTAGAACAGCATGTACGGCACGCCGTTCGGCGTCAGCCATGCCGCGAAGCGCGAGAGCCACGGCACGCCGCCGCCCAGGTTCTGCGCGATCTGCAGGGGAAAGATCAGGACCGAGGAAGCGAAGATCACCGGGATGACCCCCGAGGGGTTGATCTTGAACGGGAGATAGGCGTTCTGCGCGCCATATACCTTGCGGCCGATCACCCGCTTGGCGTAGTTGACGGGGATCCTTCGCTGTCCCTGCTGTTCGTAGATGACCAGCGAGATCACGCCGACGAACGCGCCGAGCACGAGGACGAAGAAGACCGGATTCAGGTCGCCACGCTGCACCTGGTTGATCATGAGGTAGATCGCATCGGGGATGCGGGCGACGATTCCGGCGAAGATCAACAGCGATATGCCGTTGCCGATGCCGCGCTGCGTGATCTGCTCTCCCAGCCACATGAGGAAGATCGTGCCGGCGGTCACGGCTACGGTAGCCAGGATCGTGAACGGGATGCGATCCATGATGATCGCACCGGGGATCTGGCCGGCGAAGGTCGTGACGGTCAAGGACTGAACGAGACAAACGCCGACCGTCGCGATCCGCGTATACCGCTGGATGCGCTTCTTGCCGCCATCCTCCTGAGAGATCTTCTTCAGCTTCGGGAACACCAGGACCAGGAGCTGCATCATGATCGACGTGGTGATGTAGGGCACGATTCCCAACATGAAGACGGAGAAGTTCGTGAATGCGCCCCCCGAGAAGAAGTCGAAGTAATCCGTGATGCCGATGCCGCCCGACTGCTGCGCGGCGTAGAAGTTCTTGACGGTGCTGACATCGATCCCGGGGATCGGCAGGAAGGCGCCGATCCGGAATATCACCAGGATCATGACCGTGAACAGGATCCGTTCCCGCAGGTCGCGGATCCGAAAGATGTCGAGCAGCGGATTGGCCATCAGCCCGACTCGGCCGGCGGCGCCGCCTGACGGCCGGCGACCGGCAGGACTTCGTCGCCCGCGGGTCCATCCGACGCCGGAGCGTCATCGGGCGAAGCATCGGCGGCGGCATCGGTCAGATGAATCGTGCCGCCGGCGGCCGTCACCTTCCGGCAAGCGCCCCGGGACGCGCGATCGATGCGTACGGAGAGCGCACGTTCGAGATTTCCCGAGCCCAACAGCTTGACCGGTACCCCTGCCGACCCGATCATGCCGGCTTCCAGGAGCGCCTGCCGGTCGACGGTGGTCCCGTCCCCGAAGCGGTTGAGATCGCGGACATCCAGTACATCGTGGACGTTCCGGAACGGGTGATTGCTGAAGCCGCGGCGCGCGATACGCCGGTACAGCGGCATCTGCCCGCCCTCGAAGGTGGGGCGAACGCCGCTGCCGGCGCGTGCCCGCTGTCCTTTGGTTCCACGTCCCGAGGTGCCGCCATGCCCGCTCGCCGAGCCGCGGCCGACGACGCGTCGCTTGCGCGCGGCGCCCGCCGGCCGGCGTACCCGCGGCGCATCCACAGTGCTGTCAGGTTCGCTCATGTGATCTCCTCGATCGCAAGCAGGTAGCGTACCTTGCGGATCATGCCGATGATCGGCGCGGAGGCGGTGTGCTCGGCGGAGGATCCGATGCCGCGCAACCCGAGCGCCTCAACCGTTGCCCGATGCCTGGGGCTACGCCCGATGACGCTGCGGGCGAGCGTCACGCGCACGCGCGCGCCGTCGGTGAGCCGCAGGGGGCCTTCGGTGCCGATGGCAGCCACTATCGCCACAGCTCCGGCACGGTCTTGCCACGGCGGGCGGCAACTTCCGAGGCTTCCATGATCTGACCCAGACCCTGAAACACGGCCTTCACCAGGTTCATCGAGTTCTGCGAGCCCAGCGACTTGCTGAGCGCGTCACGCACGCCGGCCGCCTCAAGCACCGCCCTCACCGGACCGCCGGCAATCACGCCGGTTCCCGGAGCCGCGGGTTTCAGCAGCACCTTCGCCCCCTTGAACACACCGTTGACTTGGTGCGGCAGGGTGCCGCCCCGCATCGGGACTCTCACCATGTTGCGTCGCGCCCGTTCCGAACCCTTGCGAATGGCGTCGGCCACGTAGGCAGCCTTGCCGAACCCGACGCCGACATGGCCGTTGCGGTCGCCGACCACCATCACCGCAGAGAACGAGAATCTGCGGCCTCCCTTCACTACCTTGGCAATTCTGTTGAGGCGAACGAGCTTCTCGAATCCCTCACCCCTGTCGCCGCGTTCCCGGTCTCTGTCGCCCACCGTTACCCCTCGAATCCTACAGTGCGATGCCGAACTTGCGTGCGCCGTCCGCGATCGCCTTGATCTTGCCGTGATAGGGATAGCCGTTGCGATCGAACACCACACTCCGTATCCCGCTCGCGCGCAATCGTTCGCCCGCGAGCTCACCGAGCCGGCCGAGATCGGATACCCGGTTGGGCACGTCGACCGCCGCTTCCCGATTCGAAACCGACACCACGGTACGCTCCGCGTCGTCGTCGATCACCTGAACGTAGGTGTACCGGTTGCTCTTGAAAACCGTCATCCGCGGCCGCACGGCGGTGCCGCGCACCTTACCACGAATGCTCCGCTTGCGCCGAAGACGACGCACCACCTTGGCCGGCGCACCCATCAGTCGGCACCTCCCACGGCCGACTTCCCTACCTTGCGGAGCACGTGCTCGTCCGCGTAGCGAATGCCCTTTCCCTTGTACGGTTCCGGCGGCCGTACCGACCGGACATCCGAGGCGAACTGGCCGACACGCTGCTTGTCGATGCCGGAGATCAGGATACGATTGCCGCCCTCCACCTGAACGGCGAGGTCGGCCGGAATCTGCAACTGGATCGGCCGCGAGTAGCGGGCGTCGACGACCAGCGTCTTCCCCTGAACCTCCGCACGGTACCCCACTCCGTTGATGAGAAGCTCCCGCGTGAACCCGGTCGACACCCCGGTCACCATGTTGGCGATCAGGTTGCGGGTCAGACCGTGCACCGCCCGCGAAGACCGTTCATCGTCGGCTCGGCTGACGGCGACCGTTCCGTCCGCGACATCGACCCGTACGACCTCCGGCAACGACGTGCTGAGCGTGCCCCTGGGACCGGCAACTTCCACCTGGCTGTCCTGCACCGCGACTGCAACTCCCGTCGGCACCGGAATCGGCAGCACTCCTATACGTGACATCCGGCTACCACACGCTGCAGATCAGCTCGCCGCCGACCTGTTGCTGAGCGGCCTTGCGGCCGGTGGTCACGCCCGACGAGGTGGAGACGATCAGTGTCCCATACCCGTTCAGGATACGAGGCATGGTGCGATAGCTCCGATACACCCGACGCCCCGGTTTCGATATCCGCTGCATTCCGCGGATGACCGGCCTGCGCTGGTCGTCGTACTTGAGGAACACGCGCACCGGTCCCTGACCGTCCTGGCCGGCGCGCTTGAAGTTGCGCACGTAGCCTTCGGTCTTCAACGTCTTGACGATCTCCAACTTGAACTTCGAGGGCACGATATCCACGCTCTCGTGGCCGGCCATGCCCGCGTTGCGGATCTTGGCCAGCATGTCCGCTACCGGATCGGTCACACCCATGGGGCTACCAGCTCGACTTCGTCACGCCGGGTATCAGTCCCCGGCTGGCGAGATCCCTGAAGCAGATCCGACACATCTCGAAACGACGCAGATAGCCCCGTGGCCGCCCGCAGCAGCGGCACCGGTTGACCTTGCGTGTCGAGAACTTGGGTTTGCGCTGCGCGCGCACGATCAGTGCCTTGCGTGCCACCTATACCTCCATCGTCCATGCGCGGGCCCGGACTCCGTCCTGCCCGTGCCCGCCGGTCGCGGTCCGTACCATCGTGATCCTCATCACCGCCGTCCAGGCCGTCACTCGCTGCGGAACGGCATTCCCAATCCGGCGAGAAGACTGCGGCCCTCCCGGTCGGTATGCGCCGACGTGACGATGGTGACGTTGAGTCCGTGAATCGAGTCGATGCGATCGTAGTCGATCTCGGAAAAAATGATCTGTTCATCGACGCCCACCGAGTAGTTGCCTCTTCCGTCGAATGAGTTGGGGGACAGACCACGGAAGTCCTTGATGCGGGGCACGGCGATGTTCACGAAACGATCGAAGAACTCCAGCATGCGATCGCCGCGAAGGGTCACCATCGCGCCGATCTCCATCCCGGCCCGGATCTTGAACGCCGCGATCGAGCGCCGCGCGCGCGTGGTCACCGCGCGCTGGCCGGCGATCAGCGTGAGCTCGTTGACCGCGGTGTCGAGGAGCTGGCGATTGCCGGGAGCCATGCCGACGCCCATGCTCAGCAGGATCTTGGTCAGCTTGGGCACCTGCATGACGCTGTCGTAGCTGAACTCCTCGATCAGTGCGGGCGCGACGGTGTCCCGATACAGGGCGCGCAGGCGCGGCATGTACCCGGAGCTGGCGCCGCCGTTCCCGTTTGCCGTTCCATCGCCGGCTTCGGATCTACCGCCGGCCTTGTTCTTGCTCACAGTTCCTGCCCCGTACGCGTGGCGACGCGGCGAACGCCCTCACCGGAGGCACCGGCACCACCGGTCTCATACCGAATCCTCGAGCGTCCCTCCGGAGTGCTCAGCATCACGTTCGACAGGTGGATCGGCGCCTCGATCTCGGAGATGCCTCCCTGCTGGCGCTGCTGAGTGGGTCGTATCGCCTTCTTCACCAGATTGAGCCCCTCCACGACCACCTGCTGCCGATCGATGTCGATGCGCAACACGCGGCCGGTCTTGCCCCGCTCCCTGCCGGCGATCACCACCACCTGGTCGTCACGGCGCAGTCGTACCCGCACCTGCGCGCGACCGGCTCCACGCTTGCGCGCCATGTTACAGCACCTCCGGTGCCAGGGAGACGATCTTCATGTAGTCGCGATCGCGCAACTCCCGCGCGACCGGACCGAAGATACGCTTTCCGGACGGATTGCCGGCCTCGTCGATCAGGACGCAGGCATTGTCGTCGAAGCGGATGTAGGAGCCGTCGACTCGGCGCGTCTCCTTCCGCGTCCTTACGATCACCGCCCGCACTACCGTCCCCTTGCGTACCGTGGCGGACGGTACCGCGGTCTTGACCGTCACCACGATCCGATCGCCGACCCCGGCGCTCACGTGACGCGTGCCGCCGAGCACCTTGATGCACTGCACGCGCTTGGCGCCGCTGTTGTCAGCGACGTTGAGATAACTCATCGCCTGTACCATCAGCTGCTCCGTTCCACGATCTCCAGCAACCGCCAACGTTTGTCGCGACTCAGCGGCCGCGACTCCACGACCCGGACGCGGTCGCCGATGCGGCAGGCGTTGTCCGCATCGTGCGCTTTCACGCGCTTGGACCTGCGGATGTATTTCTCGTACATCGGATGGCGCTTCCGGGAACTGACCAGGACCACGATCGTCTTGTCCATGCGGTCCGAGACTACCGTTCCGGCCAGTACGCGGAGACGTTCCGTGCTACTCATCCCGTCCTGCTCATCGCTGTCTGATCCCCAGTTCGTACTCATTGATTATGGTCTTGGCGCGAGCCAGTCGTCGGCGCAGCACGCGCACGCTGACCGGATTGTCCAGGTGGCCGACCACGGCGTCGAACCGTGCTTTGCGGTGCGCCGCCACCAGCTCGTCATGCTTGAGCAGCAGCTCCGGGTAGGCGAGCTCGCCATACTGTTCCTTCACGCCACCGTCCTCATGACGACACCCCTCTTGCCTCCGTTCCGAACAGGCTGCCGCGAGCGCAGATCGTCGTCTTGATCGGCAGCTTGCTGCCCGCAAGCGTGAGGGCTTCCCGAGCAAGATCGGTCTCCACGCCGGCGAGCTCGAACATCACCGTGCCGCGGCTGACGGGGGCGACGTGGTATTCCACGTTGCCCTTGCCCTTCCCCATGCGCGTTTCGGCAGGTTTCATGGTGTAAGGCATGTCAGGAAAGATCCGTATCCATACCTTGCCACCCCGTTTCACGTGCCGGGTCATGGCCACCCGAGCAGCCTCGATCTGCCGGTTGGTGATCCACTTGTGCTCGAGAGCGATCAGACCGAAGTCTCCGAACGCCAGATCCTGCCGGCGCTCTCCGCCGCGCCGCAGCGGCCCGCCGCGCTGGCGCTTGCGAAACTTCTCCCGCTTTGGAGCCAGCATCGGTTACGCTGCCTCCTCACGGCCGCGCTGCCGCTTCAGGAGCAGCCCCGCGTCGTCCTTCTTGTCGCGGCCGAACACCTCGCCGTGAAAGACCCATACCTTGATGCCCAGCGTTCCGACCGTGGTGACCGCCACGGCGAATCCGTACTCGATGTCGGCGCGGAACGTGTGCAACGGGATGCGCCCCTCCTTGTACTGCTGGACGCGCGACATCTCCGCGCCGTTCAACCGTCCGCCGGCCCGGATCTTGATGCCCTGCACGCCGGCGCGCATCGCGTTGTTGATCGCCATCTTCATGACCCGCCGGAACGACGCCCGCCCTCGCAACTGGCGAGCGATGTTCATCGCAATCAACTGAGCGTTGGTCTCGGGCCGCTGAATCTCCTTGATCTTGATCTGGATCTTCTTGCCGACCTGGCGCTGCAGCTTGGCACCCAGCCGCTCGATGTTCTGTCCCTTGGCTCCGATCACGACGCCGGGTCGGCCGGTGTGGATGATCAGCGCGATGCGCTGTGGATGGCGGATGATCTCCACCTGGGCAATGTCGGCGCCGCGCGTCTCCGGAGCGGTGTCGATCGTCTTGCGCAACGACAGATCCTCGTGAAGCGTGGCCGCGTATTCGCGCGGGTCCACATACCATTTGCTGCGCCATGACTGGTTGATCCCCATGCGCAGCCCGGTCGGATTGACCTTCTGTCCCATACTAACTCATCTCCTCCACCGCTACCGAGATATGGCAGAGGCGGCTCATCTGACGATCCGCTCGGCCGCGCCCACGCACCCAGATGCGCTTCAGGCGCGGACCGTCGAGCACCTGCAGCTCGCGGACGTACAGCGCCTCCTCGTCGAGATCCTCATTGTGAAACAGTGCGTTGTCGCCGGCCGACTTGATCGTCTTGCGCAGGAGCGCAGCGCCCTTGTGCGGCATCGTCTCCAGCAGCGCCAGCGCCTCGGCATAGGGCTGACGACGAACCAGATCGGCGAGGGGGCGCACCTTGCTCGGCGAGATACGCAGGAACTTGCTGTGGGCCGTGTAGCCTTGCCTGCCCCTGACCATCAGCGCCGCACCGCCTTGCGGTCCGACCCCGCATGCCCGCGAAATACCCGCGTCGGAGCGAACTCGCCCAGTTTGTGCCCCACCAGGTTCTCCGTGATGTAGACCGGAATCCAATTCTTGCCGTTGTAGACCGAAATGGTCATCCCGACCATCTGCGGGATGATCGTCGAGCAGCGCGAGTACGTCTTGACCATCTGCTTGCCGGAGGACCTGGATGCCTCTATCACGCGCTTGAACAGACCCGGCGACACGAACGGCCCTTTCTTGATCGATCGTGACATAACCTACCTCGTCATCCTTCCGGTCTCGCGGGTGGTCATCGGCGCCCGCCGACGATGAAGTCGCCAGACCGCTTGCGCTTGTTCCGCGTCTTCATCCCCTTCGTCAACTTCCCCCAGGGAGATACCGGATGGCGCCCTCCGGACGCCTTGCCCTCGCCGCCGCCGTGCGGGTGGTCGACCGGGTTCATCGCCACTCCGCGAACCTTTGGCCGTCGCCCCATCCAGCGCGCCCGACCGGCTTTGCCAAGCGAAACGTTCATATGATCCGGGTTGCCGATCTCGCCGATGGAGGCCATGCAGCGTACATGGACCAGACGGGTCTCCCCGGATGGCAGCCGCACCGTCGCGTACTTGCCCTCCCGCGCGACCAATGTCGCGCTATTGCCTGCGGCACGCACCAACTGGCCGCCGCGTCCCGGCGTCAACTCCACGTTGTGGATGGCGATACCCAGCGGCAAGTCACCGATCGGCAGGGCATTGCCGATCTCGATCGGCGCGCCGGGGCCGCTCTGTACGGTCGCGCCGACGCGCAGGCCGCGCGGCGACAGGAGGTAACGCTTGTCCCCATCGGCGAACACCACCAGCGCCAGGTCCGCGCTGCGGTTCGGATCGTACTGGATCGAATGAACCGTACCCGGCACGCCGTGGTTGTCCCGCTTGAAGTCTACCATGCGGTACTGACGCTTGTGCTGACCGCCCTTGCGGCGAACGCTGATCCGCCCCTTGGAGCGGCCGGCGTGATAGGGACGCGCTTCGGTGAGGCGCTTCTCCGGCCTCTCATCGCTCAGCTCGGAATAGTCGCGAACGGTCGTAGTGCGGGACGACGGCGTCGTCGGCTTGCGGTTCCGTACCGGCATCAGATGCCCTCGAAGATTTCGATGGTCTGGTCACCCGACAGGGTCACGATCGCCTTCTTCCATGAGGCTGTGTAACCGCGCCGGTAGCGAACCCGCTTCGGTTTGGGGGGGACATTGATGATGTTGCAGCGAACCGGCTTGACGTTGAACAGCCGCCGCACCTCCGCGAGCACCTGCTGCTTGGAGGCGCGCGGATCAACGCGGAAACTGTACTTGCGCGACTCGCGCAAGGAGTTGGATTTCTCGGTCACCAGCGGCTCGATGATGATTTCACCCGCCATCGTCGGCCTCCAGATCTGCGCCGCCGTATCCGGCGCTCAATCGCGCGACCGCTTCGCGCTGCAGCAGCACCCGGTCTCCGTACAGCAGTTCGTGCACCCGGAGCCGTTGGCTGGAAAGAATGCGCAAGGAAGACAGATTGCGTCCTGCGCGTCGCGTCATCGGATCGTCGGCGCCCAACACCAATACGGTCTTCAGTCCCGGCGACAGGGTATCGAGCGTCGCCGCGAGCTCACGGGTGCGGCCCGAAGCGGACTGCACGCCGTCGACCACCATCAGCTGGTCTTGCCGGCACTTCGCGGTGAGCACCGACCGAATCGCCAATCGTTTCACCTTGCGCGGTATCCGATACCGGTAGTCGCGCGGCTGTGGGCCGAAGGTGATGCCGCCGCCGACCCACAGCGGTGATCGCCTCGATCCCGCGCGTGCCCGCCCCGTACCCTTCTGCCGGTGGGGTTTGCGGCCACCACCGCGCACCTGACCACGGCGCTTGGTCGCCGCCGTGCCGACGCGCTGATTGGCAAGCTCATTGCGCAGCGCCGCGTGGATCGCCCCGTCCGAGACCTCGATGTCGAAGACCCGGTCGTCCAGCTCGATCTCTCCGGAAGGATTGCCGTCCGGGCCCAGAACCGGAACCTTCACTCCGCCCTCCCGTTCCGTCCGCCCTGCTTCTTCTTCGCGCTCGCCACCAACACATGCCCGCCGCGGCGGCCGGGAATCGGTCCGGCAATCATCAGCAGCCGCCGCTCCCGGTCGATACGCAACAGCTCGAGGTTCTGCACCGTGGCACGCCGGCCACCCATGCGCCCCGCCATGCGGGTGCCCTTCAGCACCCGCGACGGCCACGCCGACTGCCCGGTGGACCCGCCGGCGCGATGGAACTTGGAGCCGTGCGTCGCGCGGCCGCCCCGAAACCCGTGACGCTTGATCACGCCCTGAAAACCCTTCCCGAGCGACACGCCCCGGACATCCACAAAGCGCCGGCCGGAAAAGATGGACAGGTCCAGTGGCTTCCCGACCTCGAACTCCCCGTCGAAGCCGCGCAACTCCATGATGCGGCGGGTCGGATCGATGCCCTCCGGGAACTGACCGGCAAACGGCTTCGTCAACCGCCGCTTGCGAGCCGTCCCCCAGCCCAGCACCACGGCGTCATACCCGTCGCCTGCGGCAACGCGAGTGCCGATCACGACATTGGGTTCGACGCGCACCAGCGTCACCGGGCGCAACGCGCCTGCGTCATCGAATACCTGTGTCATTCCCACCTTGACGCCAACTACCGCTACCACGCCGCACGCTCCCTACTGCCTGATCTCGACGTCGACGCCGGCCGGCAACTCGAGCTTCATCAGCGCATCCATGACGGTGCTGCTTGGCTCCAGGATGTCGATGAGCCGCTTGTGGGTCCGCATTTCGAACTGCTCGCGCGACTTCTTGTAGACGTGCGGGGATCGGAGCACCGTGAATTTGTTGATCCGGGTCGGCAGCGGGATCGGCCCCGCGACGCGCGCGCCCGCCTTTTGCACCGTCTGCACGATCGCCCGTGAACTCTGATCCACGAGCTCTATGTCGAACCCGCGCAACCGCACCCGAATCCGTTCCGTAGCCATCGCCCGGTACCAGCCAGTCTCCTCTGTCGCCTCAGTCCAGGATCTCGGTCACGGCGCCGGCGCCGACGGTGCGCCCGCCTTCGCGAATGGCGAACCGCAACCCACGCTGGACCGCAATCGTGTTGATCAGCTCGATGCTCAGCTCCGTACTGTCGCCCGGCATGACCATTTCCTTGCTTTCCGGGAGCGTGACGCTGCCGGTGATGTCGGTCGTCCTGAAGTAGAACTGCGGACGATAGCCGGCAAAGAACGGGGAGTGGCGCCCTCCCTCTTCTCTGGTGAGCGCGTACACCTGCGCCTTCACCTGCTTGTGGGGAGTGATCGAGCCGGGCTTGGCCAGCACCTGGCCACGCTCGACGTCTCCACGCTCCACGCCACGCAACAGCGCGCCGATGTTGTCGCCGGCCTGTCCCTCGTCGAGCAGCTTGTTGAACATCTCCACTCCGGTCACGACCGTCTTGCCGGTGTCACGGATGCCGACGATCTCCACCGTCTCACCGACCTTGATGCGGCCGCTCTCGACGCGGCCGGTCACGACCGTGCCGCGACCGGCGATCGAGAAGACATCCTCGATCGGCATCAGGAAGTCCTGATCCACGTCGCGCTCCGGCAGTGGAAAGTACGCATCCATGGCCGTGAGCAGCTCTTCGATCGGCTGGTTCGCTTCCGCGTCGCCCGGATTCTCCATCGCGGCCAGGGCGGATCCCTTGATGATCGGCGTGTCGTCGCCCGGGAAGTCATATTGGTTGAGGACGTCCTTGATCTCCTCCTCCACCAGTTCGAGGAGCTCCTCGTCGTCCACCATGTCGACCTTGTTGAGGAACACGATGATCGAAGGAACCTCCACCTGACGGGCAAGCAGGATGTGCTCACGCGTCTGCGGCATGACCGAGTCCGGCGCCGACACGACCAGCACGGCACCGTCCATCTGCGCGGCGCCCGTGATCATGTTCTTGATGTAGTCGGCGTGACCCGGGCAGTCGACGTGGGCGTAGTGCCGATCCTCGCTCTGATACTCGACGTGCCGGGTGTTGATCGTGATGCCGCGCGCCTTCTCTTCAGGCGCGTTGTCGATCTGGTCGTAGGTCATCACCTTGTCGCCGTACTTGTTGGCGCAGTGCTGGGTGATCGCCGCAGTCAGCGTCGTCTTTCCATGGTCGACGTGGCCGATGGTCCCGACGTTCATGTGCGGTTTGGTGCGATCGAATTTCTCCTTTGCCATCCCTTGTGTCTCCTTGACCTGTTCTCCTCGACTAACCCTGGACTCCTCAAGCTACGGGAGTCCGGTTCCGTTCCGCAGCGCGTCCTGCGCGCTGAATGATCTCTTCCTGCACCGCAGCGGGCACGCGGCGGTAGGCAGCGAACTGCATCGTATGGTTGCCGCGCCCGCTGGTCATCGAACGCAGCGCGGTAGCATATCCGAACATGCACCGCAGGGGCACGGCGGCGGTCACGACCTTGCCGCCGAAGCGATCGTCCACCGATCCGATCTGGCCCGAACGGGCGCCCAGGTCCGCGATCACGTCTCCCAGATGCTCATCGGGCGCGCACACCTCGACATCCATGATCGGCTCCAGGATCGCCGGTCCGGCGCGGCGCACCGCCTCGTGGTACGCCATCGTGGCCGCCACGCTGAAGGCCACCTCGCTGGAGTCGACCTCGTGGTAGGAGCCGTCGAGCAGCACGGCTCGAAAGTCGACCATGGGATAGCCGGCGACCGAGCCGGTCTCCTTGGCATGGGCGACACCCTTCTGCACGGCGGGAATGAACTCCTTGGGCACGGCGCCGCCTATGATCCTGCTCTCGAACACGAACCCGGCACCGGGCGGCAACGGCTCGAACCGCATCACGACATGACCGTACTGACCGCGGCCTCCGGTCTGGCGCACGAAGCGCCCTTCCGATTCCGCCACCCTGGTGAGCGCCTCGCGGTAGGCCACCTCGGGGCGGCCGACGTCGGCGTCGACCGAGTACTCGCGCAACAGCCGCTGCACCAGCACATCCAGATGCAACTCGCCCATTCCGGAGATGATCGTCTGCCCGACCTCCGCGTCGTAGCGCACGTGGAAGGTCGGATCCTCCTCGGACAGCGCACGCAGGGCCAGGCCGAGCTTGTCGGACTCTGCCTTCGATTTGGGCTCGATGGCGATCGACACGACGGGGTCGGGAAACACCATCGACTCCAGCAGCAACGGCGCGTCGGCCTCACACAGCGTGTCGCCGGTAGTAGTGCGCCGCGCGCCGACCAGGGCGCCTATGTCGCCCGTGCGCAGGGCATCGACCTCCTCGCGGCGATTGGCGTGCATGCGCAGGATGCGCGTGGCGCGTTCGCGTACATCGGCGGTCGCGTTGAATACGTATGAGCCCGACGGCAGCACGCCGGAGTAGACGCGCACGTAGGTGAGCCGGCCCACGTACGGATCGGTGGTCACCTTGAAGGCCATCGCCGAAAACGGCTCATCATCGGCGGGCTTGCGGTCGACGTACTCGCCGTCGGCGGGGCGTATGCCCGACACCGGCTCCTTGTCCAGAGGCGAAGGCAGATAGTCGACGACCGCGTCCAGCAACAACTGAACTCCCTTGTTCTTGAATGCCGCGCCGCACAGCACCGGAAACAGGTCGCCGGCGCAGGTGGCGTGCCTGACTACCTGCCGCACGCGTTCCGGAGAGAGGTCCGCGCCGTCCAGATACTCTTCCATGAACGAATCGTCGTGGTCGGCGAGCTTCTCGTGAAGCTCGATGCGGTGCCCCTCGGCGATCGGAAGAAGGTCGGCCGGAATCGGCCGGGCGCGGTACTCGGTACCCTGGCCGGAATCCTCCCACTCGACGAGCTGCATGGAAACCAGGTCGATGAGTGCCGCGAAGCCGGGGCCCTCCGTCACCGGAATCTGGACGGGAACCGCGTCGGCGCCGAGCTTGTCGTGCAGCTCGTCCACGACGGCCGCGAAACGCGCCCCGGTACGATCCATCTTGTTGACAAACACGATCCGGGGGACCCGGTAGCGGGTGGCCTGCTTCCACACGGTCTCGCTCTGCGGCTCCACCCCGCCGACCGCGCAGAACACCGCCACGGCGCCGTCCAGAACGCACAGCGAGCGTTCCACCTCCACCGTGAAATCCACGTGGCCGGGCGTGTCGATGATGTTGATGTCATGGTCCCGCCACGGGCAGGAGGTGGCGGCGGCGGTGATGGTGATGCCGCGTTCCTTCTCCAGCTCCATCCAGTCCATCTCGGCCTGGCCGTCGTGCACCTCTCCGAGCTTGTGTTTGCGCCCGGTGTAATAGAGCATGCGTTCGGTCGTGGTGGTCTTGCCGGCATCGATGTGCGCCATGATGCCGATGTTTCGTGTCCTGTTCAGTGGATGGGACCGCGCCGATCCACGCCGATTCGTCCGTTCCGCCATAGTGATCTACCTGTGACCTGCCGTCTGCCAGCGATCCGTTCTACCAGCGGTAGTGGGCGAACGCCCTGTTGGCCTCGGCCATCCGGTGTGTGTCCTCTTTCTTCTTGGCAGCCGAGCCGGTGTTGTTGTAGGCGTCCAGGAACTCGGCGCCCAGCCGCTCGGCCATGGAGCGCCCGCGACGGGCACGCGCGAACTGCAGCAGCCAGCGGATCGCGAGCGCGACCTGGCGGTCTTCGCGAACCTCCACCGGCACCTGATAGGTGGATCCTCCCACGCGCCGCGACTTCACTTCCAGCATCGGCTTGATGTTGTCCACCGCCTTGTGGAACATCTCGATAGGATCTCCCTCTCCCTTGCCGTCAAGGAAGTCGAGCGCCTGATAGAATGTGCGCACCGCCAGCGCCTTCTTGCCGCGCAGCAGCATGCTGTTGATGAACCGTCCCGCAAGCGGGTCGCGAAACCGCGCATCGCGCACGTCGCGCCGCTGCGTACTTACGCTACGTCTGGGCATTTCCGTGGACTCCCTGAATTCTCCCGCTACGAGCTGTCCGGATACGACCCTCAGGACCGCGGCCGCTTGGTGCCGTACTTCGATCGTGCGCGACGCCGATCGTCGACACCGAGCGTATCCTTGGCCCCGCGTACCACGTGGTAGCGGACACCCGCCAGATCCTTGACACGCCCGCCCCGGATCAGGACGACGGAGTGCTCCTGCAGGTTGTGCCCGATCCCGGGAATGTAGGCGGTCACTTCGACTCCCGAAACCAGACGCACGCGCGCTACCTTGCGCAAAGCGGAATTCGGCTTGCGCGGGGTGACGATCATCACCCTCGTGCATACACCGCGCTTCTGCGGGCACGACTGTAGCGCAGGACTCTTGCTGGCCTTGGTGCTGCGCTTGCGTCCGTTCCGGACAAGCTGATTTATCGTCGGCACTCCTGACTCCTCATACTCGAACGCCCACACTCAAACGAACCGCCCACTTCACGGGTACACATGTCCTTCCGGAACTGCCTGCCGGCGGAACCGCCGACATGCGACTCAGGCTGACCGCAGGTGTCTACGGCTTGCGAAAACCGAGCCACTACCGTACGCGCCTTCGACACGGACAGTCAAGTACCCCCGACCTTCCTTTCTGCGACGGCAACGGGCACGATGGCGCGCAGCATCCGCTTCGGGGCTTGCTTGCCCCAGAACGTACCGAGCGACGGCGCGGCTCGTCAACCGGGCTCGTCAACGGAGTCCGCGCACGCCGCCGGTTGGCCACGAATCAGGCGGTAGGCACCTCGCTCACCAGATCGCCCAACTCCTCGGACATCATCTCGGCGC
The DNA here is from genome assembly GCA_965215345.1 of Spirochaetia bacterium. Taxonomy (GTDB): domain Bacteria; phylum Spirochaetota; class Spirochaetia; order SZUA-6; family Bin103; genus CATQHW01. Next base: position 283,945 of record CBDCDL010000002.1, read on the forward strand.
GGATCTGCGCCTCACGCTCCTCCTGCTCCTTGCGCTTCTGGGCCAGGATCCGCTCCACGGTGATGTCCAGGTTCTCCATGTTCTCGTCGAACAGCTTGACGTCCCGATAGGCGCGGATGCCGGTACCCGCCGGAATCTGGTTGCCGATGATGACGTTCTCCTTCAGACCGCGCAGATAGTCAGAGGACCCGGCGATCGCGGAGTTGGTGAGCACCCGGGTGGTCTCCTGGAACGATGCCGCGGATATGAACGAGTCGATGTTCAGCGAAGCCCGCGTGATGCCGAGCAGCATCGGCTGCGCAACCGCCGGCTGACCGCCTTCCTGAATCACCTTCTCGTTCTCCGTGCGGAACCGGTACCGGTCGACCTGCTGGCCGAAGATGAACTCCGTGTCGCCCACCGACACGATCTCCACCTTCTTCATCATCTGCCGGATGATCATGCCGATGTGCTTGTCGTTGATGCGCACGCCCTGCAGCCGGTAGACCTCCTGAATCTCGTTGACCAGATATGCCTGCAGCGCGTTCTCGCCCAGGATCGCCAGCACGTCGTGCGGATCGGTCTGTCCCTCGCAGAGCGGCTCGCCGGCCTCCACGGTGTCGCCGTCCCGCACAAGCAGATGCTTGCCCATGGGTACCGCATGCTTGTGCTCGTCCCCGAAGGAGTCTTCGACCGCGAGCACGCGCTTGCCCTTCGTGATGCCGCGGAAATACACGATGCCGTCGATCTTGGCCAGCACCGCGGGATTCCGGGGCCGGCGCGCCTCGAACAGCTCGCCGACGCGCGGCAGACCGCCGGTGATGTCGCGGGTCTTGACGCTCTCCTTGAGCAGCTTGGCAAGCGTGCGCCCGGCCTTGACCTCATCCCCCTCCGAAACGTTCAGATAGGCGGAACCGGGCAGATAGTAGACGGCCTCCTGGCCGGCCTCGGTCTCCACGACGAGGCGGGGCTGCAGGGTCTCGGCCGAGAATTCGGTGATCTTCTTTTCGATCTTGCCGGTATCCTCGTTGATCTCCTCGCGCAGCGTCGTACCCAGCACGATGTCGTCGAACCGCACCGTGCCGCTCACCTCGGCGATGATCGGCTCGGCGAACGGGTCGAAGTAGGCCATGGTCTCGTCCTCGGGGACGATCTGCTCGGTCCCCACCATCAACTCGGAGCCGTTGCGGATGTCGACGCGGCGCGGCTGGGCGGTGATCAGCACCTGCTCGCCGATGCGGTGCACGTAGCCGATCTCGGTCGCGTCGATGCTGTCGCCGTTGCGGCCCACCAGCGGATCGCCGGCCAGCACCTGCTGGCCTTCGGTCGCCATGAGCTCGTCGCCGGAGTCGAGCGTGATCTGCTGCAGCACGCGGTTGACGATCAGGTGTCCCTTGCGCGTGAACAGCCGGTTGCCGTTGTCCAGCTCCACGACGTTGCCGTGGATCTCCCGGATCACGCACGGATACGGCAGGTACACCCGGTTCTCCTCGCTGACGCGGGTGGCCGCGCCGCCGATGTGAAAGGTCTTCATGGTCAACTGCGTGCCCGGCTGACCGATGGACTGCGCGGCGACGATGCCCACCGCTTCGCCGATCTCGACGGCTCGGTTCGAGGCGAGGTTGCGGCCGTAGCACTTGCGGCAGACGCCGCGCTTCGACTCGCAGGTCAGCACGGTGCGGATGCGCACGGTCTCGATGCCGATCTGCTCGATGTGCTCCGCGAGCTCGTCGGTGATCTCCTCGTTGAAGTCGACGATGACTGCGCCCGAGATCGGATGCTTGACGCGGTCCAGGGTGAAGCGGCCGGCGATACGGTCGCGCAACGGCTCGACGATGTCCTCCCCGTCCTTGATGGCCTGCCGGTCGATGCCGTTGATGGTGCCGCAATCGTCCTCGCTCACCACCACGTCCTGGGCGATGTCGACCAGGCGGCGCGTCAGATAGCCGGCGTCGGCCGTCTTGAGCGCCGTGTCGGCCAGCCCCTTGCGGGCGCCGTTGGTCGAGATGAAGAACTCGATCACCGACAGGCCTTCCTTGAAGTTGCTCCGGATCGGCAACTCGATGATCTCGCCGGACGGGTTGGCCATCAGCCCGCGCATGCCGGCGAGCTGTCGGATCTGCTGCCGACTGCCCCGCGCGCCGGACGCCTCCATCACGTGCATGGGATTGAAGCCCTGCCGGTCCGACTCCAGCTCTGCCATCAGCTCGTTGGTGATGTCGTCGTTGGTGGTGCTCCAGACCTCGATGACGCGGTTGTAACGCTCCTCGTTGGTGATGTGGCCCTGCAGGTACTGGTGGTGGATCTCCTCCACCTGGTGGCTGGCGCGATCGATGAGCTCGGGCTTCGAAGCCGGCACCAGGATGTCCTCCATGCCGATGGTCGCTCCGAACTTCGTCGCGTAGTGGAATCCCAGCTCCTTGATGGTGTCCAGCGCCTGCACGGTGACGTGCGGCCCGTGGTCGCGGTAGCAGTCCGCGATCAGTTTGCGCAGCTTGCCGTCGTCGAGCTGCTCGTTGATGAACTCCATCTCGTCGGGAAGGTCCTCGTTCATGAGGACCCGCCCGGGCGTGGTGTCCACGTACTCGTCGCCCAGCTTGAGCTTGATCCTGGCGTGGTAGTCGACCGAGCGCGCGTCCGCCGCCCGCAGTACCTGCGCGGGGGTGGAGAAGTGTTTGCCCTCGCCGGCGACGCCGTCACGCGATCCGGTCAGATAGGCGATGCCCAGGATCATGTCCTGGGTCGGCACCACGATCGGCGATCCGTTGGCGGGGTCGAGCAGGTTCTGGCTGGACAGCATCAGCGTCCAGCTCTCGATCTGCGCGTCGGGCGTGAGCGGCACGTGCACGGCCATCTGGTCGCCGTCGAAGTCGGCGTTGAAGGCCGCGCACACCAGCGGATGCAGCTTGATCGCCTTGCCCTCGACCAGCACCGGCTCGAAGGCCTGGATCCCCAGCCGGTGCAGGGTGGGAGCCCGGTTCAGGAGGACCGGATGCTCGCTGACGACCTCCTCCAGGACCGCCCACACCTCGGGAGTCTCCTCCTCCACGAGCGTCTTGGCCTTCTTGATGTTGTAGACGACATCGTCCTCTACCAGTTTCTTCATGATGAAGGGCTTGAACAGCTCCAGCGCCATCTTGGTCGGCAGCCCGCACTGGTGCAGCTTGAGCTCCGGGCCCACCACGATCACCGACCTGCCCGAGTAGTCCACGCGCTTGCCCAGCAGGTTCTGCCGGAAGCGTCCCTGCTTGCCGCGCAGCATGTCGGACAGGGACTTCAGCGGCCGGTTGGCCGCGCCCTTGACGACCCGCTTCTTCTTGGAGTTGTCGAACAGCGCGTCCACCGCTTCCTGCAGCATGCGCTTTTCGTTGCGGATGATGATGTCGGGCGCGTCCAGGGCCAGGAGCCGCTTGAGGCGGTTGTTGCGGTTGATCACGCGCCGGTAGAGGTCGTTCAGGTCGGAGGTCGCGAAGCGGCCGCCGTCCAACTGCACCATCGGCCGCAGCTCCGGCGGGATCACCGGAATGACGTCGAGCACCATCCACTCCGGGTCGTTGCCGGAATCGCGGAAGTTCTCGACGATCTCGATGCGCTTCAGGAGCCTCTTGTCGCTCTTGATCCCCTTTTCCATCATCTTGCGCCGCAACTCGCCGGCCAGTGCGTCGAGATCGAGCGACTCCAGCAGCGTGCGGATCGCCTCCGCGCCGATGTCGGCCGTGAAGCCCATCGCGTGCCGGTCGCGCGCCTCCAGGTACTCCTCCTCGGTGAGGAGCTGCATGCGCTTCAGGTCGGTGTCGCCGGAGTCGATGACGATGTACTTCTCGTAGTAGAGGATCGAACGGAGCGCCGCGATCGGCAGGTCAAGCAGCAACCCCAGCCGCGAGGGGACCGAGCGATAGAACCAGATATGCGACACCGGAGCGGCCAGCTCGATGTGTCCCATACGCTCGCGGCGCACGCGCGGATGGGTTACCTCCACCCCGCAGCGGTCGCAGATCACGCCGCGATAGCGGATCGACTTGAACTTCCCGCAGTAGCACTCCCACTCCTTGGTGGTGCCGAAGATGCGCTCGCAGAACAAGCCGTCTTTCTCGGGCCGAAGCGTGCGGTAGTTGATGGTCTCCGGCTTCTTCACCTCGCCGTACGACCAGTCCCGAATCTCGTCGGGCGCCGCGATGCGAATGGTGATCTTCTCGAAATCGTCGTGCTCACGCATGGGCTCCTCCCCTCCTGTCGGATCTCTGCGACCGCGGACCGCCTTCCCGCATCGGCAGCCCGCCCATCAGAAGCGCGCTCCCTCGCGGGTGATCAGCTCCTCGTCGCGCTCGGTGAGCGGCACCGGCTTGCCCTTGCCGTCGAAGATCGTGATGTCCAGCGCCAGACCGCGCAGCTCCTGCACCAGCACGTTGAACGACTCGGGGATGCCCCCGGACTCGAACGGCTCACCCTTCACGATGCTCTCGTACACCTTGGCGCGGCCGTTCATGTCATCCGACTTGACCGTGAGCAGCTCGCGCAGCGTGTTTGACGCGCCGTACGCCTCCAGCGCCCACACCTCCATCTCGCCGAGCCGCTGGCCGCCGTTCTGAGCCTTGCCGCCGAGCGGCTGCTGGGTGACCAGCGAGTACGGCCCCGTGGAACGGGAGTGCATCTTGTCGTCGACCAGGTGGCTGAGCTTCATCATGTAGATGACCCCGCAGGTGACCGGGTTCTCGAACGGTTCGCCCGTGAGCCCATCGTACAGGGTGATCTTGGAGCTGGACGGGAGGTCCGCCTGGGACAGCTTGCCTTCGATCATCTCGTTCGACGCCGACTGGAACACCGGGGTCGCATACCACTCGTCCAGCCTCAGTCCCGCCCAGCCGAGCTGGGTTTCCATGATCTGGCCCAGGTTCATCCGCGACGGGACGCCCAGCGGGTTCAGCACCACGTCCACGGAGGTGCCGTCGGCCATGAACGGCATGTCCTCTTCCGGCAGCACGCGGGCGATCACGCCCTTGTTGCCGTGGCGGCCGGCCATCTTGTCGCCTTCCTGCAGCTTGCGCTTGGATGCGACCAGCACCTTGACCACTTCCTCGACGCCCGGACTCAACTCATCGCCGGCCGAGCGGCGCATGCGCTGGACGTCGATCACCGTGCCTTCCACGCCGTGCTGGATGCGCAGCGAGGTGTCGCGCACCTCCTTGGCCTTCTCGCCGAAGATCGAGTTCAACAGCTTGAACTCCGGCGTGGAGTCGGTCTCGCTCTTGGGCGTGACCTTGCCGACCAGGATCGACCCCGACTTTACCTTGGCGCCGATGCGCACGATCCCCTCGGCGTCCAGGTGCTCGAAGGCGTCCTCGGCCGTGTTGGGGATGTCGCGGGTGATCTTCTCCGGACCGAGCTTGGTCTCGCGCACCTCGATCGAGAATTCCTTGATGTGGATGGAGGTGAACACGTCCTCCTTGACCACGCGCGAGGAGACCAGGATGGCGTCCTCGTAGTTGTAGCCGTTCCACGGCATGAACGCGACGATCACGTTGCGGCCCAGCGCCAGCTCGCCGGCATAGGTGGACGGCCCGTCGGCCAGGACCTGGCCGGCCGCCACCCGGTCGCCGACGCGGCACACCGGCTTCTGCAGGAAGCAGGTGTCCTGGTTGGTGCGCTGGTACTTGACCATGGGGTAGGTGTCGAGCTCACCGTCGGCGGCGCCGTCGGGACGGATCTCCACCCGCTGGGAGCTGACGTAGTCGACCACGCCCCCGCGCCTGGCAAGCACCAGCACGCCGGAATCGTAGGCGGTCTTCTCCTCCATGCCGGTGCCGACGCGTGGCGGCTCCGGAATGATCAGCGGCACCGCCTGCCGCTGCATGTTGGACCCCATCAATGCCCGGTTTGCGTCATCGTGCTCCAGGAACGGGATCAGCGAGGCGGATACCGAGATGATCTGCTTGGGCGAGACGTCCATGTACTGGATGGAGTCGGGCTCGCGGGTGATGTAGTCGCCGCCCCGCCGGACCGGCACCAGGGTTTCCGTGAACTGCCCGTCATCGTCGACCGGCGCGCCGGCCTGAGCGATGAAATACTTCTCCTCGTCGATCGCCGACAGGTACTCGATCTCGCGCGTGACGCGGCCGTCGATCACCTTGCGGTACGGGGTCTCCAGGAAGCCGTAGGAGTTGACGCGCGTGTAGTTGGCCAGCGACACGATCAACCCGATGTTCGGCCCTTCGGGGGTCTCGATCGGGCACATGCGGCCGTAGTGGGTGTAGTGGACGTCGCGCACCTCGAAGCCGGCGCGATCCCGCGACAGGCCGCCGGGGCCGAGCGCGTTCAGCCGCCGCTTGTGGGTCAGTTCCGCCAGCGGGTTGACCTGCTCCATGAACTGCGAAAGCTGGCTGGACCCGAAGAACTCCTTGATGGTGGCAACGATCGGCTTGATCGACACCAGATCCTGCGGCCGGATCGTGTCCGCCTCCTTCAGCGACATGCGCTCCTTGGCGATGCGCTCCATGCGGGAGAAGGCGATCTTCAAATGGTTGGTCAGGAGCTCTCCGACCGAGCGGATGCGGCGGTTGCCCAGGTGGTCGATGTCGTCGACGTTGCCTTCGCCGATGTAGACCTTGGTGAGCATGATCATCGTGTTGACGATGTCCTCCGGCACCAGCGTGTGCGTCTCCGGGGGCTCTGCGTAATCGAACTTCTTGTTGAGCTTGTAGCGCCCCACCCGCCCCAGGTCGTAGCGGCGCGAGGAAAAGAACATGCTGTGCAGGTCCTTCTCCGCGCTTTCGATCGTGACCGGCTCGCCCGGCTTGATGGCCGAATAGACGCGGATCACCGCGTCTTCCCTGGTCATCTCGTCGTCGTCGTCGCTTGGGACCAGCCTGGTCTCCTCGCGCTCGAAGCAGTTGACCACGATGGGTGAGTGCAGGCTGTCCGGATGGTCGAAGTCGATGACCTCGACCTCGGGCACCTGCAGGTTGACCAGCTCCTCGACGTCGTGGGACAGCAGCTTCTCGCCGGCCCGGTAGAGTCGGGTGTCGTCGCGGTGCAACGGCCGCGCCAGGATCTTGCCCACCAGTTGCGACTTCGCCTCCGGCTCGTCCGACACCGGCATGGTGGTGCGCTGGTAGAACAGGTCGACGATCGCTTCGCGGCTGTCGAATCCCAGCGCGCGCAGGAACACCGTGGCCAGCAGGCGCTTCTTGCGGTCGATCTTGGCGTAGATCAACTCCTTCTTCTGGTCGATCTCGAACTCCAGCCAGGAGCCGCGGTAGGGGATGATCCGAGAGGCGTAGACACCCTTCTCGTGCGAGAAGATCGCCCCGGGCGAGCGGTGGATCTGGCTGACCACCACGCGCTCGGCGCCGTTGATGATGAAGGTTCCCCGCTCGGTCATGAGCGGGATGTCGCCCATGTAGATTTCCTTCTGCCGGATTTCGCCCGTCTGCAGGAAGACCAGGTTGATCTTGGCCTTGATCGGGATCGCGTATGTCAGCCCCTTGGTCTTGCACGCGCTCTCCGAGAACTTGATGTTCGCCTCATCGAGCGAGTAGCCGGCGTACTCCAGGACCATGTCTCCGTTCGGACTCTCGATCGGAAACACGTCGCGGAACACCTCTTCGAGCCCCTGCCGGTCCGGCCCCTCGCCGTCGCGCAACCGTTCACGCTGCAGCAGGCGCTCGTAGGACAAGATCTGGATGTCCACGAGGTTGGGCATGGCCATCACGTCGTCGGAGCCACGGCCCATGAACTGGCGCGGGACCTTGGTAAGCGTACCGGGCATACATACTCCTCCTGTCAGACCGGCCGTGCAGGCCGGGGATGAGACGCGTCGGATCTGTCGTCGGTCGGTGCTGGAGTCGGGCTACTTGAGCTCAACGACGCCGCCAGCGCTCTCCAGCTTTTCCTTGGCCGTGTCGGCCTCTTCCTTGCCGACCATCTCCTTGACCGGCTTGTCACCGGCTTCGACCAGTTCCTTGGCCTCCTTGAGGCCGAGTCCGGTGAGGGCGCGAACCTCCTTGATGACCGGGATCTTCTTGCCGTCCGCGAAGCTCTTGAGGATGACGGTGAACTCCGTCTGCTCCTCTTCCTCCTCGGCTTCGCCGTCGACCGGCGCCACTGCCACCGCGGCCATGGGCGCCGCGGCGGTCACGCCGAACTTGTCCTCCAAGGCCTTGACCAGTTCGGACACCTCCAGAACGGTCATCTCCGCGATCCCGTCCATGATCTGCTCTGCTGTCAGTTTGCCCATCGTCTGCTCCTAAACGTTCTCTTTGCTTTTCGGTCGGCTTTTCGGTCGGTCTGTCTCAACCGTCTGTTTCTTGTGCGCCGGGCTGGTCCGTGGCCGCCTGGCTGTCCGCCACGGCCTGCAGGGTTCCTGTCAGCTTCCGGATCACCCCCTGCAAGACCCCCGCCACCGAGCGGATCGGTCCGTTCATGGCGGCGAGCAGCATCGCGTACAACTGGTCGCGTGGCGGCAGGTCGGCCAGCGCCTCCACCTGGGCGGTGTCGAGGATCTGGCCGTCGACCATCGCGCCCTTGATCACCAGCGGCGAATCGCGGCGCACATCCACCAGCACCTTGCAGGCGGCGCCCGGCTCCGCTCCCAGCGTGGCAACCACGGTCGGGCCGGTCAGGCAATCATCGGAAGCCGGCAACTTCAGCGAGTCGAGGGCGATCCGCATGAACCGGTTCTTCACCACCCGCAGGGTGGAGTCCTGTTCGCCCAGGGCGCGCCGCAACGCGGTCATCGCGCTGACGTCCAGCCCGGTGTAGTCCGCGTACACGGCATCCGGCGTCTGCTCAAGCATCTCGCGGAGGCGTGCCACCGCATCGCGTTTGTGCTGCTGCGGTTCGCGCTCGGCGACGCCTTCGGGAAGGGCGCCCTCGGGAACAGTGGCTGCGCCGTCACTCATACGGCCACCTTCACGCCGGGGCTCATCGTCGTGCATACCGCGACGCTCCGCAGGAAGTCGCCCTTCGTGTCGGCGGGCCGCTTGCGCTCCACTTCCGCGACCACGGACCGCGCGTTCTCGGCCAGCGCCTGCCCGTCCATGCTGAGCTTGCCGATCGGCAGGTGGACGACGCCGGTGCGATCGGCGCGAAACTCCACCCGACCGCGCTTGAGCTCGGCGATGGTGCCGGCGACATCCTGGGTGACGGTGCGGGTCTTCGGATTGGGCATCAGGCCGCGCCGTCCCAGGATCGGGCCGAGCCTGCCGACGTTGCGCATCATGTCGGGCGTGGCAACCGTCACGTCGAACTCCAGCCAGCCGTCCTTGATCCTGTCGATCAGTTCCTGGCCGCCGACATGGGTGGCGCCGGCCTCCTCGGCCTCCCGTGCCTTGTCGCCTTCGGCGAACACCAGGATCCGCTGCTCCTGTTCGAAGCTGTGCGGGAGGACCATCGTGTCGCGCACCGTCTGGTTGCCCCTGAGGGTCACCCGGACCGCGATCTCCACGGTCTCGTCGAATTTCGCCGGAGGCAGGCCCTTCAGCAGCTTCAAGCCTTCCTCGACCGGATAGGTGTGCTGCCGATCGATGGCTTCCAGGGCGGCGCGATAGCGCTTGCCGTTTCGTGCCATTGCGTTCTCTCCTTTTCCGCGCCCGGTCCGATCAGGCTTCGACCGTGACGCCCATGCTGCGCGCCGTGCCGGCGATGATGGCGATGGCCGCATCATCGTCGACGGCGTTGAGGTCGGGGCGCTTGGTCTGAGCGATCTCCAGCAACTGCGCGCGTGTGATGGAGGCCACCTTTTCCTTGTTCGGCTCCGCCGAGCCCTTCTCCAGCCCGCACGCCTTGCGGATCAGCACCGCCGCCGGCGGCGTCTTGGTCACGAACGTGAAGGTCTTGTCGGCGTAGATGGTGATCTCCACGGGGGTCGTGAGCCCGGGCTCCAGACCCTTGGTGCGCTCGTTGAACTGCTGGACGAACATCGGCGCGCTCACCCCGTGCGGGCCGAGCGCCGGCCCCACCGGCGGCGCCGGCGTCGCCTGCCCCGCCGGCACCTGTACCTTGACCACCGCAGCGATCCGTTTCTTGGCCACGCTTACGCTCCTTCAGACCTTTTCTACCTGCATGAAATCGAGCTCCACGGGTGTCGAGCGGCCGAAGATGCCGACCATCACCCGCAGCTTCGCCTTTTCCTCGTTGATCTCCTCCACCGCTCCGGTGAACGAGTCGAACGGTCCGTCGATGATGCGCACGCTTTCGCCGATGACGAACGACTGCTTGGGCTTCAGCGTGCGGTCGCTCTTGATCTCTCCCGCCTTCTGCAGCAGTTCGCGCGCTTCGTCGGACGAGATGGGCTGCGGTTTGCGGTTCTTGGTGGCCCCCACGAAGCCGGTCACTCCCTGTATCTGCCGGACGGCGGCGCAGACATCCATCCAGGCGTCGCCCTCGAGGTCCATCTCCACCAGGATGTAGCCGGGAAGGAACTTGCGGGACGTCACCTTCTTCTTGCCGTCCTTGACCTCGATGACCTCTTCGGCCGGGACCTTGGCGTCGAACAGGTGGTTCTGCATGCGCGGCGACTCGATCAGGCGCGCCAGATGCTTGTGCACCTTGTTCTCGAACCCCGAGTAGGTGTGGACCACGTACCAACCCTTCGCCATTCCTCGAAACCCGCTCCTCAGCCGTTTTCCGTGCGCGTGCTGCCGCTCAGAAGACCAGATCGATCGCCTGGAACAGCAGGAAGTCGATCAGCCCCAGCGCGAGCGCGATGAGGGAGACCGACACGAGCACCACCTTCGTGGAGCTGGCGACCTCCTCGCGGCTCGGCCATGCCACCTTGCGCAACTCGCCATAGCTCTCGCGAAAGAACTGTATGATCCGACCCACGATATCGCTTCCTCAACTCGCTTCCAGGCCAGGCAGGATTCGAACCTGCAACATCCGGTTTTGGAGACCGGCGCTCTAACCAGTTGGAGCTACTGGCCTTCCGATGCCTTCGTTCCGCGCCCGCTCGCGTTCAATCCGACTCGTCTCGGCAGCCCGCTCGGTCCCAAGCAACTCTGCAGCTACTTGACTCGCGCCTCTCGATGCACCGTGTGCGTGCGGCAGCGGGGGCAATACTTCCTGAGTTCAAGCTTGCCCTGCGTATTGCGACGATTCTTGGTCGTCGTGTAGTTGCGAAGCTCCAGGCCGTCGTGCTGCGTGCACGCCAGCGCCACCAACTCCACCACCTTGGTCTTGGCCATCGAGAGTACTCCGTTGCCGAAGGGTCGTCTAGGAATACGGGAATGCCGGGCACGTGTCAAGCGGGCCCACGTCACCCTTGCGCGGAACGGGCCCGAAACGAGCCTCCGACCGGATTTGAACCGGTGACCCCCTCCTTACCATGGAGGTGCTCTACCACCTGAGCTACAGAGGCAACCCCTCGTGCATGTCTCATGTTCTACTACCTTCCTCCACCGCTTGCAACCCCCGCCCCCGCGGGCCGGCGGGCAGCACCGGTCACGGCCGGAAGAGCATCAACGCCGACTGCCCGTAGCGCCGGCGGTCGACCAGCGTAAGCGGCAGGATCGCGGGATCGATCGGCTCGGCCGCGGGGCAGTGCAGCGCGAGGCAGCCGGCGGTCTCCACCAGACCCGCCTGCGCCAGCGCGGTCAACAGCCCCTGCTTGTGGCGGTACGCGTAGGGCGGATCCACGCAGACCACGTCGAACCGCTGCCCGCGCCGGCCCGCCGTGGCGATGAACCGTTCGGCCGGCGCCGTGATCACCGTGGCCCGAGCGCCGACGGCGTCGAGGTTCGCCCGGATCGTGCGGCGCTTGCGCGCGTCGCGCTCCACCGCGACGATCGGTCCCCCCCCGCGGGAGGCGGCCTCGGCGGACAGCAGGCCCGAGCCGGCGAACAGGTCCAGGAACGAACGGCCCTGTACGCCGCCGTCGATTCCGCCCGGCACACCGCCGAGCACGCCGCCGAGGATGACGAACAGCGCCTCGCGCATGCGCGCGGTCATCGGCCGCGCTCCCGCCGGGACGCTGAGCGCGCGGCCGCGAGCCGCGCCGCCGGTCACCCGCATGCCCGGCCGCCGGCGACCGACACTTCCTGACCACAGCGGTGATGACGGCGCGCGTCGGCCTGCGCTTGACGCATCAGGTCCAGGTCGTCGGCCAGGCGCGCGGCACGCAACCGCGGCAGGCCCGCCTGGCGCGTGCCGGCCATCTCACCCGGACCGCGCTGCGCCAGGTCCAGGTCCGCCAGCGCGAAGCCGTCGGCGTGCTCCTTGACGGCGCGGAGCCGTTCGCCCGCCTGCGGTGTGAGGTCCTTGCCGTAGACGAAGAAGGCGTACGCGGGATCGGTGCCGCGGCCCACCCGTCCACGCAGTTGGTGCAGCGCCGCGAGCCCGAAGCGTTCCGCGTGCTCGACCACCATGCAGGTCGCGTTTGGAACGTCCAGCCCCACCTCCACGACCGTGGTGGCCACCAGCGCGTCGACCGAGCCTGCGTGAAAGGCGCTCAAGGTCGCCCGCTGCTCGGCCGCCGGCATGCCGCCGTGGGCCAGACCGACGCGGAAACCGGCAAAGCGCTGCCGGAGCCGCGCGAAGAGCGCGTTCGCCGAAGCCGCGGGACCCTCCGCATCTTCCGCGGGCGTGGCCGCGGGGCCGCGATCCGCGTCCAGGGCGAAGAGGTCTCCGCTGGCGTCCGCCGCCGCGGCCTCCGGGGCCGTGCCGTCGCTGCCGATGGAGGGACAGACGAAATAGGCTTGGCGACCGGCGGCCAGCTCGGATTCGACATGCGCGTACACTCGCTCCCGGCGCTCCTCGCGCACCAGGTGGGTACGCAGCGCCGGTCGTCCCGGCGGCTGGCGGTCGATCGAACTCAGCGTCAGGTCGCCGAAGAACGTGAGCGCGAGCGTCCGCGGGATCGGCGTGGCGGTCATCAGGATCAGGTCGCCGCGGGGCGCCTTGGCGGCGACGGCGGCTCGCTGGGCGACCCCGAACTTGTGCTGCTCGTCGATCACCACCAACCCCAGGTCGGCGAAGCGAACCGGCTCGGAGAGCACGGCGTGAGTGCTCAGCAGCATGTCGATGTCACCGGCCGCCAGGGCCGGGAGCAGGTGGGTCCGGGCCGCCCGGTCGGTGCTTCCGGACAGCAGTCCGAGCCGCACCCCCAGCGGCTCCAGCAGCCTCGACGCCGTCTCCGCATGCTGGTAGCAGAGCGCCTCCGAGGGGACGACGACCGCCACCTGTCGGCCGGCGTCGATCACGCCCGCGGCCGCCAGCAGCGCCACCAGGGTCTTGCCGCAGCCCACGTCTCCCTGCAGCAGCCGGGCAGAGGTGTGAGGCCCGTAGAGGTCTTCCTCGATCTCGGCCAGGGCGGCGCGTTGCGCGCCGGTGAGCGTGAACGGGAGCCGCTCGAGCATCGCCGCCTGCAGCCTTCCGGCCCGCCTCCGCGGCGCCGGGCGCGGCCGGCCGGCCGGTGAGCGGCGCGCCAGCTCGAGCTGAAGCAGAAACAGCTCCTCGTAGGCCAGCGCGCGCCGCGCCCGTTCGGCCTCCTCGGGGCCCGGCGGACCATGGACACAACGCAAGGCCGCCCCCTTGTCGGGCAGGCGGCGGACGGCGGCCACTTCCGGCGGCAGCAGATAGCGGGCGAAGAGCGCGGCCCCCGCAAGGGCGTCATCGATCAGGCGGCGCAGCAGGCGCTGCGCGAGCCCGGCGGCGGCCGGATAGACGGGCAGCAGCGTTCCGGCCGCCATCTCTTCCGGGCTCATCAACTCGAAGCTGCCGGCCTGGAGCCCGCCGTTGCGGTGGTCGAACCTGCCGTACACCAGCACCGGCTGCCCGGCCGTCAGCGTCCTCCCGAGTTGCGGCCGGCCGAACGCGTACAGCGTGGCCCTGTCGCCGGCGGCGTCGGCGATCGTGATCGTGGGCGTGCGGCGGCCGCGGAACCGGAAGGATCCGATGCGCACCACGGTCGCGCTGACGCACGCGTCGGTGCCGGCGGCGACCTGCGCCAGCGGCAGCACCCGCCGGCGGTCCTGGTAGCCGCGCGGCAGGTGCATCAGCAGGTCGCCGACGGTCTGCACGCCGAGCCGCCCCAGCCGATCCCGCGTGGCGGGGCCGACGCCGCGGAGCGCCGCTACGTCATCGTCCCACCCGAGGATCGGTGCGCATGGAGTCCCGCTGCGGAGTCCGTCGGATTGGCGCGCCAGCGGCATATCCGACGGACACCGTAGCGAAAAAGATGGGGATGGGCCAAAGATGGAGCCGAAGGCCGGCGAAGCCGGGAGCCACGTGTCGCGGAGGCGTCTGTCGGATTGGCGCGTAAGCGGCAATCCCACAGACTCCGTAGCGGAAGGTGGGGATGGGCCAAAGACGGAGCCGCAGGCGACGCCTTTGGGGCGCTCAGAACGGGGAGCTCAGGAACTGTGCGACCAGCCACCGCACCACGATGTTGCCGACGATCAGCACCAGCAGGAGCAGCACGGCGATCAGCCCCAGGTAGGCCACCTTCTGCACCGTCTGTCCCCGCTCCATGAGCCGTTCGCCCAGCGAAATCCGGCGGGACACGAAGGTGACCATCGGCTGCAGCGTGTGGTCGAGCATGTTCAGCAGTCCGCCGCCCTGCTCCCAGCGCATGGCGGCAATGAACGCACGCGCGACGGCCATGATCATGAACACCACCACCAGCACCGACGCCGCCGACCAGGTGACCAGCAGCACCTGCGCCAGCACGATGCCGACGGTTACGCGTTGCGCCGCCGCAAGCCGCTGCAGGACGTTGCCGGCAACGATCAGGGCCAGAATGGCTGCCGCGGGAGAGAAGTCCAGCACGCCGACGCGCAGGAACCGCAGGCGCCGAAACCAGCCCAGATAGGGATCGGTGACACGCGCCAGAATCTCGGTCGGAGCATGGTGATCGGCGCCGCGGAACCAGGTGATGATGATCCGAAGCGCCACCAGCACGAGGTAGACCAGGACCACCGCCTGCAGAAATCGAAACAGATCCGTCATTCCGCCCATGCTTCCACCACCAGCGGCGACGCCGTCAATGCCTGCAGCATCTCGCTGTCGCTCGACACCGAGAGCTGCGGCCCCGCGCGGATGACCACTTCCCCGACGGCGCCTGCCGCTCCCTCGTCGCCGTTGCCGGCGCCGTCCGCCGGCGCGCCGTTGCCGTAGTGCAGAAAGAGCTGGCACTGCCCGGGGCGATCCATGCAGAGGTCGCGCAACGCCACCAGGCCGTGTTCGTCGTCCGCCTGCAGGCGCAGGTGCACGCTCCGATAGGGTCGGTCCGGCAGACCTTCGGGGGCCGTGATCGCTTCGGCCAGGATCTTGCTGCTGCCCCGTGAGCGGTCCACCCTGCCGCTCACGGCGATCACCGTGCCGGTCTGGAGCCGTTCGCGGCCGGCATCGAACGCGTCCGGGAACACCACCACCTCCGCGGTGACGCCGTAGTCTTCCAACTGCGCGAACGCCATGCGCTGGCCGGACCGGGTGACGATCTCCCGGATCTCGCCGACGATGCCGACGGCCGCTACATCCGATCCGTCGGGGCGGGAATCGAGCGTCGCCAGCTCGGCGATACCCTTCTGCGGGCGCAGATCGGCGTAGTCGTCCAGCGGATGACCGGTGAAGTACATGCCCAGGTTGTCGCGCTCGTCCCCCAGCATCGCCGCCCGGTCCCACTCCTGGTGCCGGTCCAGCTCCGGCCGCGCCGAGAGTACCGCCTGGTCAGCGGCGAACAGATCCTGCTGGCCGTGGGCGGTGCGCTGCCGCTCCGCGTCGGCCGACTCCAGCAACCGTTCCAGGTTCTCCCACAGCGTGGCGCGATTGTGACCCAGCCCGTCGAACGCGCCCACGCGGACCAGCGTCTCGATCACCTTGCGATTGACCGCGCGCGGATCGGTGCGGGAGACGAAATCGACGAAGTCCTGGTACGGGCCGCCGCGCTCGCGTTCGGCGACGATGGAGTCGACGGCGCCGGTGCCGACGTTCTTGATGCCGCGCAGGCCGAAGAGGATGCGGCCGTCGGCGACGCTGAAGTCGGCCGTCGACCGGTTGATCGAGGGGGGCAGGACCTCCAGCCCCAGTTCGCGCGCCTCGTTCACGTACTCCGCCAGCTTGTCGGTGTCGTGCATTTCGTTGGTGAGGTTGGCGGCCATGAACTCCGCCGGGTGGTTGGCCTTCAGGTAGGCCGTACGGTAGGCGACCACCGCATACGGGGCGGCGTGGGTCTTCGGAAACCCGTACTCCGCGAACGGGACCAGCGACTCGAACAGCTCGGCTGCGACCTGGCGATCGAAGCCGTTGGCGACCGCACCGTCGACGAAGCGCGAGCGCTGCTTCTCCATCTCCTCCATCTTCTTCTTGCCCATCGCCCGCCGCAGCAGGTCGGCCTGTCCCAGGCTGAAGCCGGCCACGGCGCGGGCGATCTCCATCACCTGCTCCTGGTACACGATCACCCCGTAGGTCTCCCGCAGGATCGGCTCCAGTTGCGGGACCTTGTGGCGGATCGGCCGCCGGCCCGACTTGGCGTCGACAAACTGATCGATGAACTGCATGGGCCCGGGCCGATACAGCGCGTTGAGCGCGATCAGGTCCTCTACGCAGGTGGGCTTCACGCGCGTCAGGACGGCGCGCATGCCCGCGCTCTCGAACTGGAACACGCAGGCGCTCCGCCCTTCGCCCAGCATGCGGAAGGTCGCCTCGTCGTCCTCCGGGACGGTCTGCATGTCGAGCTCGACGCCGCGCGCGCGCACCATCGGCAGCGTGCGCTCGATCAGGGTGAGGGTCTTCAGGCCCAGGATGTCGATCTTTACCAGGCCGCAGTCCTCCAGGTATTCGTGCGAGTACTGGGTGGAGATCGCCTCGGTACGCGTGTCGCGGTAGAGCGGCACGAAGTCGGTGAGCGCGGAGGTGCCGATGACGATCGCCGCAGCGTGGGTGGATGCGTGCCGGCTGAGGCCTTCCAGCTTCAGCGAAGTGTCGATCAGCGTGCGGTGCGTGTCGCCCTGCTCCCTCACCTCGCGCAGGCGCGCCTCCTGCTTGAGAGCCGTGCTCAGGTCGGAGTGCGGTCCGCCCGGGATCAGCTTGGCGATCTCGTCCGCCTCGCCGAAGGGGATCTCCAGCACACGCGCCACGTCGCGCACCACGGCCCGCGCCTTGAGGCTGCCGAACGTGATCACCTGGGCCACGCGGTCGGCGCCGTACTTTCGCGTGATGTAGTCGATCACCTCGCCGCGCCGCTCGTAGCAGAAGTCGTTGTCGAAGTCGGGCAGGGTCACCCGCTCGGCGTTCAGGAAGCGCTCGAACAGCAGGTTGTACCGCAGCGGGTCGATGTCGGTGATGTGCAGGCAGTAGCCCACCAGCGACGCCGCCCCCGACCCGCGTCCCGGGCCGACCGGGATGCGGGAATCGCGGGCGAAGCGGATGAAGTCCCAGACGATCAGGAAGTAGCCGGCGTAGCCCATCGAGCCGATGACGTCCAGCTCGTACTGCAGCCGTTCCTGCGCCTCCTCCGTGGGGCTGCCGTAGCGCTCCCGCAGGCCCTCCCGGGCGAGCGCGACCAGGTACGACTCCTGGGTGTGGCCTTCCGGCACCTCGTAGGCGGGCATCTGCGGGCCCGGCATCGGGATCTGCAGCGTGCACTGCTCGGCGATCGCGCGCGTGCTCGCCAGGGCCTGCGGCAGGTCGGCGAACAGGCCGGCCATCTCCTCCGGGCCCTTGAAGTACAGCTCGCGGTGCTCCTGCTTGAGCCGGTCGGCGTCCGAGCGCCGCTTGTTGGTGCCGATGCAGATCAGCACGTCCTGCGCATCGGCGTCGTCGCGGCCGCAGTAGTGGATGTCGTTGGTCGCGACCAGCGGCAGCCCCGTGCGCCCGGCCAGGTCCAGCAGGCGCTCGTTCTGCACCTTCTGCGCCGCCGGGGCGCCGTGGTCCTGCAGCTCCAGGTAGAAACGGTCCGGACCGAAGATGTCGCGGTAGCGGCCGGCCAGCTCCTCCGCTTCCTGCATGCGCTCCTGTTGCAGCAGCATCGGGATCTTGCCGGACATGCAGCCGGAGAAGCCGATCAGGCCGTCCGCGTGCTCGGCGATCGCCTCGTCGTCGATGCGCGGCCTATAGTAGAAGCCCTCCGTGTAGCCGATCGTGGAAAGCGCCATGAGATTGCGGTACCCGACCTCGTCCGCAGCGACGAGCCCCATGTGGTGCGACCGCGAATGGTCGCCGCCGCGGTCGTGGCGCGAACCGGGCGCCAGGTAGAACTCGCAGCCGATGATCGGGGTGACCCCTGCCGAGCGGCAGGCGCGATCGAAGCGCGCGACGCCGAACATGTTACCGTGGTCGGTGAGCGCCAGGTGCGACATCTCGTGGCGTTGCGCGCACTCGGCCAGCCCTTCCACGGTAGCCGCGCCGTCGAGCAGCGAGTGGTCGGAGTGGACGTGCAGATGGACGAAATCCGAAGCCTGCGGCACGGCCCGACGGTACCCCGTTCGGCGGGAGTTTTCCACGTAATGCCGGGGAGGGCCGTAGACGGCCACGCGTGGAACGCCGCGACCCGCGACCTGGCGATCCTGCGGCGCCTGACGCCCGCGGAGCGGGTCAGGCTGCGGGAGTTGGGGGAGCGCTTCCTGGCCGGCAAGCGGTTCGAGGCGGCCCGCGGCGCCCAGCTCGACCCGGAGCTGCTGGCCCGCGTCGCCGCGCAGGCGTGCCTGCCGGTGCTGGCGCTCGACCTGGACTGGTATGCCGACTGGTCGACCGTCGTGCTCGTGCCCGACCGCTTCATGGCCGACTTCGAGGAGGTCGACGAAGCCGGGGTCGTCCATGAATGGACCGAGGATGCCGCCGGTGAGTTCTGGGACGAGGGTGGGCCGATCGTCCTGTCACTGGTCGACATTGACGCCTGCGGCACGGGCGAGGGGTTCAACGTCATCATCCACGAGGTCGCCCACAAGCTCGATGCGCTCGACGGCAGCCTCAACGGCCGGCCGCCACTGCACGCCGGCATGGATCCAGGCGCGTGGGCCCGCGCGTTCACCGACGCGTTCACGGCGCTGTGCGAGGCGCCCGACGACTTCGCGCTCGACCCCTACGCCGCCGAGGCTCCGGAGGAGTTCTTCGCGGTGGCCAGCGAGTACTTCTTCGAGGTGCCGGACCTCCTGGCCGACGAGCACCCGGCGGTCTACGCCCAGCTTGCCGCCTTCTACCGCCAGGACCCCTGTTCCACGTGAGGCCGTGCCACGTCACAGCGCTGCATCTTGGCCCCCTGTAGCCTTCTGGCTACACTTGCCGCGTGATCACGGTCCTTCACTACGTCGCCACCGACGGTGCCGACCCGTTCGATGCGTGGCTGAGGAAGCAGTCGCCGGAGGTACGGGGCCGTGTGCAGGCGCGCATCGACCGGTCGAACTCGGCAACCTCGGCGATCACAAGGGCGTAGGTGCAGGTGTATTCGAGCTGCGTATCCACTTCGGCCCCGGCTACCGCGTGTATTTCGGCCGTGACGGTGGCGCACTCGTGATCCTGCTTGGCGGCGGAACCAAGAAACGGCAGAGCCGCGACATCGCGACGGCCCAGGCTCTTTGGAGAGCCTACAGACAGGAGAGAGATGATGCCAGTGAAAAACCACCGAGCCGCTGACTACCTCAAGACGCCGGAGGACATCGTCGCCTATCTCAACGCAGCGATCGAGGAGATGGGCGATGACCCGCGCCTGCTCATGAAGGCGTTTCGGAATGTTGCCGAAGCGCTTGGCGGCGTGTCGGAGATCGCACGTAGAGCCGACATGGATCGCGTTGCACTTTCCCGTGTGCTCACAGGGCAACGGATCCCACGCCTCGACACCTTGACGAAAGTGTCGGCCGCGTGCGGCGTACGCATGCGATTCTCAGCCTAGCGACGGGGGCTGCGGCTCACCGGTTCAATAGCTCGCGCAGGCGGGATGCATAGCACGCGCGGTCGCGATCGTCGGCGCGCGCGAACAGCCCCTGGTCCTCCCGGTCTCCGGCGTACCGCGGG
Organism: Spirochaetia bacterium; assembly: GCA_965215345.1. Classification (GTDB taxonomy): domain Bacteria; phylum Spirochaetota; class Spirochaetia; order SZUA-6; family Bin103; genus CATQHW01. Next base: position 303,865 of record CBDCDL010000002.1, read on the forward strand.
ACGACGTGCGTGTGGATGTGCCAGACGTCCTGATCTCCGGCCGGCTCGTTGTTCTGCAGCACCGTCACGCCGTCTGCCGGATACCCGGTGCGCATGGCGACCGCCACGCGGCGCACCACATGCGCGATGCGGCCGGCCAGCTCGTCGGGCAGCGTGTAGACGTTCTCATGGTGCGCCAGCGGGATCACCAGCGCCTTGCCGGGATGGACGGGGTTCCAGTGCAGGGAGATCTGCACCAGTACGTGGTCGTCGCGGTATGCGGTGAACTCGGCCTCCGCGCCGGCCGCGATGGCGCAGAACGGACAGCGGTACCCGGCCGGCTCGTGCGATGGAGGGATCACCCCTGGAGACTCGGCCGCAGCCGGTACCGGAGTGTGAGACTGCGCCGGGCATCCAGCCAACCGCCAGACGGCGGCTGGTCCGCGGAAACCACGTCCACCTCGAACGACTTCAGAGACGGCCGCCCGTACTCCATCCACTCCTCCTGAGCTGCTCTGATGTCACCGAATGCGCGGGATTCGCCCACGATCCGGACGCTCGGATCGTCCGGCATGAAGGTGATCCAGGAAGCGGTGTCCACGTGGTGAAGGATGTGGGGGATCTCTTCGCCGCGCCGTACGCCATAGCGGAACGCGTCACTCGTCGCGAACAGGAACCACAGGAATCCGGCGTTGATCGACTCCGGCAGCGAAGCGGATGTGACGGGAAGCGCCTTCGGTATGTCTTCGATGATGATCTGGTCGTGGGTGTCCGTGTGATGGGCTCCCTGGAGGGTCATGAAGCCCGACGGCCCGCGGAACCCGCCGGTGAAGGCCGCTCCGTCCTTCCGAAGACGGAGTGCACGAGGCCGTCGCTGCCGACGCCGCGCGCGATCAGCGCGGCGTTCCAGCCGGATCCCGTGCCGATCTCCAGGACCCTCATCCCCGGCTCCAACCCCAGCTCGTGGAGCATCATCAGCACCAGGGCCGGCTGCGAGGCGGCGCTGTGCTCCGGTGGCGGCTTCATCATGAGTCCCCGGTCGGAGTAGATCGCATCCAGCGCTTCCGGCGACGGGTTCGTCCGATCCACGGTCGCCCACTCGGCCGGACCCCACGGGTCCTTGGCGTTGAACGCCGCGGCGAACCGCTCGACGAACAGGTGGCGGGGAACGGAGCGCACCGCCGCCTCCAGCCACGGCGACTCCTTGATCGCCCGGCACTTCGGCCGCAACTCCGCGATCAGCCGCTCGATGTGCTCGTCTGTCGTCATGCTCGACGGTCCGGGCCCGAGCGCTTCACGCGCCGGTGACGCCGGCCAGCTCCAGCTCCTCGGCGAAGTGGCAGGCGACGCGGTGGCCGTCGCCCAGATCGCGCAGCGGCGGCGCCTCCACGGTGCAGCGATCCTGCCGGTAGCGACAGCGCGGGTGGAAGTAGCACCCGGCAGGCGGATCGGCCGGATCGGCCACGTCGCCGGTCAGGCGCACCCGTTCGCCGGCGCCGCGCAGCCGCGGGTCGGGCTTTGGCACCGCCGACAGCAGCGCCTCGGTGTAGGGGTGCCTGGGCATGGCGAACACGCGCGCCCGGCTACCCACCTCCACCAGCTTGCCCACGTACATCACCGCCACCCGGTCGCTGATGTAATCCACCACGCTCAGGTCATGCGCCACGAACAGGTAGGTGAGGTCGAACTCGGTCTGCAACTCCTGCAGCAAGTTGAGAATCTGCGCCTGCACCGACACGTCGAGGGCGGACACCGCCTCGTCCGCGATCACCAGGCGTGGCCGCAGCGCCAGGGCGCGCGCCACGCCGATTCGTTGCCGCTCGCCGCCGCTGAACGCGTGCGGATAGCGACGCAGGTACTCGGGACGCAGTCCCACGCGGCGCAGCAACTCGGCGACCCGCTGTTCGAGCTCCGGGCCGCGGATGTCGTCATGGCGTCGCAGGGACTCGCCGACGATCTGCAGTACGGTCTTGCGCGGGTTGAGGGAGGCGTAGGGGTCCTGGAAGATCATGCGAATGGCGCGTCGGTAGGGGCGGAGGCTGGCGCCCTGCAGCGCCGTCAGGTCGGCGAACGCGCCGTCCTCGTCGCGGTAGCGGATCGCACCGCCGGTGGGATCGTAGATACGCACCACGCAGCGCCCGAGCGTGGTCTTGCCGCAGCCCGACTCGCCGACCAGAGCCAGGGTCTCGCCGGCCTGCACGGCCAAGTCGACGCCGTCCACGGCCTTCACGTGCCCGACCACCCGGTGCAGCAGGCCGCGGGTGATCGGAAAGTGCATCTTGAGATGCTCAAGCTGCAGCAGCGGGCCGCCGTCGGTCTGCGCGTGCGACACCGAGGGCATCAGCGTGCCGGCTCCTCAACCGGGGCTGCCGGCCCGGCAGGCGACTCGTCGCCCGCGCCGTACAGCAGGCAGCGCACCGTCGTGCCCGACTCCAGCGCCACCGCGGGGGGCGCTACGCGATCGCACTCGCCCGCCATGAAACTCTCGCAGCGTGGGTGGAAGGTGCAGCCGTCGGGCCGCGCGAACGGATGCGGCACCATGCCGCGGATCGCCTCCAGCGCGCCACGCCCGGTATCGCCGAACTTGGGAATCGAGCGGTGCAGCGCGCGCGTGTAGGGGTGCTTGGGGGCGTGGAAGATCGGATCCACCGCGGCCGTCTCCACCACCTTGCCCAGATACATCACCACCACCTCGTCGGCGATCTCCGCCACCACGCCCAGGTCGTGGGTGATGAACATCACCGTCATGTTCAGGTCGCGCTGCAGCTCCTTGATCAGGTCCAGAATCGTCGCTTCGGTGGTCACGTCCAGCGCGGTGGTGGGCTCGTCGGCGATCAGCAGGCGTGGCCGGCAGGACAGCGCCATGGCGATCATCGCCCGCTGCCGCATGCCGCCCGAGAGCTGGAACACGTAGGAGTCGAGGCGCCTGCCGGCCTGCGGGATGCCCACCCGCTCCAGCAACTCGGCGGCGTGCTCCCGTGCCTGCTGCGCCGTCAACGGAAGGTGGAGGCGCATCATCTCGACGATCTGGTTGCCGATGGTGTGCACGGGGCTCAGCGACGACATCGGCTCCTGGAAGATCATCGCGATCTCCTTGCCGCGCACGGCGCGGATCGCCTTGCCGGTCGGCGGCAGCGCGGCAAGGTCCACCACCTCGCCCGACTCCCGGTGCAGCAGGATCTCGCCGTCCACGATACGCCCGGGACGGTCGACGATCTGCAGGATGGAGCGCGCGGTCACCGACTTGCCGCAGCCCGACTCGCCCACCACGCACACCGTTCTGCCGCGTGCGATCGGGAAGTCTGCCCCGTCCACCGCCTTGACCACCCCTTCCTCGGTGAAGAAATGGGTCTTCAGGTTCCTGATCTCCAGGAGCAGATCGCGGCTGCCGGCGCCTTCGCCGCTCACTTGTAGGGATCCGCGGCATCCCGGATGCCGTCGCCCAGGAAGTTGAAGGCAAGCACCGCCACGATCACCGCCAGGCCGGGCGTGAACAGCCACGGCGAGGTGACCAGCACGCGTACGTTCTGCGCCTCCCTGAGCAGCACACCCCAACTCACCACCGGCGGGCGCAGGCCGATGCCCAGGAAGCTCAGCGCGGTCTCCGCGATGATCATCTGCGGGATCGCCAGGGTGAGCGTGGCGATGATGTGGCTGACGAACGATGGCACCATGTGGCTGACGATCACCTGCAGCTCGCTGCAGCCGTCCAGCTTGGCCGCCACCACGAAGTCCTCGGTCTTGAGCGAGAAGAACTTGCCGCGCACCGCCTGCGCCAGCCACGTCCAGCCGATCACGGACAGGATGATGGTGATCATGAAGTAGACCAGCACCGGCGACCAGAAGTCCGGGATCGCGGCCGCCAGCCCCATCCACAACGGAATGGTGGGCATCGAACGCAGGATCTCCATGACCCGCTGTATCAGCAGGTCGGCGGTGCCTCCGAAGTAGCCGGAGATGCCGCCGAGCAGCACACCCAGCACCAGGCTCAGGGTGACCCCCACCAGCCCCACCGTCATCGAGATGCGGGTACCCCAGATCATGCGGCTGAACAGGTCGCGTCCGAGCCGGTCGGCGCCCAGCAGAAAGAACGGCGCGCTCCGATCGACCGGGCCGATCAGGTGGCGCTGCAGCGGGATCAGCCCCCACAGCCGGTAAGGTTCCCCCGTTGCGAACAGGCGGACGTCTATGCGCTGATCCTCGTCGACGCCGTAGATGCGCTGCAGGGACAGGACGTCGATCTCGGCGGTGTAGCCGTAGACGTACAGGCCGGCCCGCATCCCCTGATCGGTGCGCTCGAAGAAACGGAGCCGCTGCGGCGGCGCGTAGGCCAGCTTGGAGATCATGCGGTCGGTCGGAAAGGGGGCCAGAAACTCGGCGAAGGCCGCCACCAAGTAGACCAGGATGACCACCACCCCGCTCGCCAGCGCCAGCTTGTGTTTCCGGAACCGCCACCAGATCAGCCGCCACTGGCTGGCGAGCTGCAGGGTCGCCCCGGCGTCGGCGGGCGCTTCGGCGGCCGCAGGAGTCGCCGCGGGGGACGCTGCCATCAGTTGAACCGGATGCGCGGGTCGATCACGGCCAGAAGCACGTCGGAGATCAGCGTACCGACGACCGTCAAGCCGCTCAGCATCATGATGAAGCTGGCCGCCAGGTACATGTCCTGGCCGAGCAGCGAGCGCAGCAGCATCGGCCCGGTGGTCGGCAGACTCATCACCACCGACACGATGGTGGCCCCCGACACGAGTTGGGGCAGCATCCAGCCGACCGTGGCCACGAACGGGATCAGCGCCAGCCGTACCGGGTACTTGAGCAGCAGACCCAGCTCGGACAACCCCTTCGCGCGCGCCGCGGCCACGTACGGCTTGAGAAGCTCGTCGAGCAGGTTGGCGCGCACGATGCGGATGAGCGACGCGGTGCCTGCCAGCCCCACCGCCAGCATCGGCATCCACAGATGCGACAGCAGGTCGCGCACCCGCGCCCAGCTCCACTCGGCGCGCGCGAAGTCGGGCGAGAAGAAGCCGCCGATGCTGGTCCCGAAGTAGCGTACCCCCACGTACATCAGGATCAGGGCGAACAGGAAGCTGGGCACCGCCAGCCCGAGGAATCCGAGCGACGTGGCGATGTAGTCGCCGAGCGAGTACTGCCGCACTGCGGAGTAGATGCCGATCGGCACCGACACCAGACACACGAACAGGAACGCGCTGCCGGTCAGGATCAGCGTAAGGCCGAGGCGCTCCCACATCAGCGAAGCCACCGGCCGGTTCCAGATGAACGATTCGCCGAAGTCACCGCGCAGCAGAATCCCGGAGATCCACTTCCAGTACTGCACCAGCACCGGCTGGTTGAGACCGTAGCGCTCCTCGATGGCGCGAATGGCCGACTCGTTGACGCTGGCCGACTCCATCATCTCCGCCGCCACCGTGTCGGCGAAGGTGCCCGGCGGAAGCTGGATCAGCAGGAACGAGATGAACGAGATGACCAGCAGCGCCGGAATCGCATACAGGATGCGCCTGACGAAGTAACGGCCCATCACTCCCTCACACGGCTCCAGGGCTCCTGCCGGAGCTCCATGCGGAACCCCGGCAGGCCCCGGATCGCGGTCGAATCCGCTTCCGGAGGTCTACTCGAAGAAGAACTGCTCGACGCCCACCGGCGAGTCGCTGGGGTAGGACCAGCTCAGGATCAGCCGGTCAGGCAGGTTGCGGAAGTTGTTCTTGGCGATGGTGATGGTCGGGATCGGAAACATGATGCCGATGACGTGGAAGTCGTCGGCGGTGATCGCCAGGATCTCCCGCATCAGCCGCTCCTGCTCCTCCGCCGTCGCTGCCGCGTTGAACTCGTCGTAGAGCCGGTACTGACGCTGCACCGACTCCGGCGGCACCATCGCTTCCGGCGCGTCCGGGTTGTCGTACCACAGCGCCCACCTGGTGGCGTGCTCGGATTCGAACGGGCTGGTCGGCAGGTAGATGCGCGGGTTGAGGTACAGGTCGCCCCGCGTGCCGCCGTCGCCCGACCACAGCACCACGTCGTGCTCGTTGGCGAAGATCTGCGTCATGTGCAGCGAGCGCTCGATCTCCGTGAACTGCGCGTCGATGCCCACGGCGCGCCAGTTGTTGGCGATCAGCTCCCCGGCATCGAGGAAGTCGGCGATGACCTCGAAGGCGATGCGGATCGGCTTGCCGTCCGGCCCGAGCCGGTTGCCGCTGCCGTCACGGTCGGCGTAGCCCGCCTCGTCCAGATACTGGTTGGCCAGATCCACGCTGTACTCGGTGTACTGCCTGGCCATCTCTTCGGTGTACAACCCGGAGCTGCGCAACGGACTGATGTTGGCCGCCTCGCCCACGCCGCTGTACACGGTATCGATGATGGCCTGCCGGTCGATGGCGTGCGACAGCCCGATGCGGAACTTCCTGTTCTGGAACACCTCGCGCTTGACCGGATCGGGATGGGTCAGGTTGAGCTTGATGGCGATCTCGTTGGCGTACGTGAAATCGGTGGGGATGATGCGGTAGTCGCCCCGCTCCCGGTTGTCGACGATCAGCGGCCGGAACTTGGGCGCGTTGAGGTGACGCCACTCCATGTCGATCTGGCCGTTGGCGGCCGCCAGTGCCACCGCGTCCTGATCCTCATACAGCGTGTACTCCTGGTAGTCGATGTAGGGGAGCTGGTTGCCCGCCGTGTCCACCTTCCAGTAGTACGGATTGCGCTCGTAGAGCAGCGCGGTCGTGGTCTGCTGCGGACCGATGGTGATCACGTAGGGGCCGATCACCGGGAACGCAGGATCGTAGCGCGGATCGGCGGTGGAGCCGTGCGAGTTGAAGAAGCCGCCCTTGATGCCCATCAGCTCGGGCCAGCTCGTGACGCCGGCCTCTGCGACCAGATCGTCAAGGTTCTCCGTGTTGTACTTCGGATGGAACTGCTCCAGGTAGTGCCTGGGATAGCGAACCGGCTCGCCGTTCGCCTCACCGGTGCACAGGTGCAGCAGGAACAAGCCGTTGGGCTTGATGAACGTGATCCTGACCGTGGTGTCGTCGATCTTCTCGGCGCTGAACGGCCGGCCTCCGGCCATGAAGCGCTTGCTCGGCGCGTACTTGAGCCCGTACTCCTCGTTACCCACCAGATCCTCGGCCCAGAACATGACGTCGTCGGCCGTGAACGGCGCGCCGTCCGACCACTTCATGCCGGGACGCAGATGGAAGGTGTATTCGGTAGCGTCGTCGTTGACCTCGATCTGCCTGGCGGCGTTGAGCACCCAGCCGGTCATGTCGATCTTCCAGCGGACCAGCCCGTCATGGTGGGTGGCCTGGCGGTTGACCAGCCCCAGGTCTGCGATGGTGCGCATGCCCTGGCGCCACGTGCCGCCATACGTGCCGATGCGCTCCACGGGCGTGATCACCAGCGGATCGTCCGGCAACCGCTCCTCGACCGGCGGCAGCTCGCCGGCGGCGACCCTCGCCGCCAGCATCGGGGCCTCCTGATACTGTTGCGCCCACAGCGGCGTTACCGCCAGACCGAGCGTGAGGACCCCAACGGCGAGATTTCTGAGTTGTGTGCGACGCTGCAGATTCATTTCTCCTCCTGATTGACAAAGCGGTGCGCTTGTCGACTTTGGCCGCCGGAGCATAGCACCACGGGCGCCGGCGGCCAACACTGCCCGGACGGCGATCAGGAGGATCCCGGATCGCCATCACTACCTGGGCTTCACCCGCTTTGCCGGTCGGGGCCTGTTGCAAGCGCTTGGGGCGTGCCGCTATACCCCATCGCCGAACACGCGGCGGAAGTGCTCGACCGATGCGTCGAAGCCCGATCCCGGCGCACCGCCGGGCGGCTGGTAGTTGGCCTCCAGGGAGACCACGCCGGGGTAGCCGTCGCGGCGAAGGGCGGCGGCGATGTCGACCAGATAGGGGGCCAGATGGCCCGTGCCGAGCGCCCTGAACTGCACCGTCGCCCGCGGGATATCCACGTGCACGTCCTTGACGTGGATGTGGCGGATGTGGCGGCGGCCCCTCTCGTAGCCGGTCGGAAACGGCTCCTCCGTGCAGTACAGGGAGTTGGCCGGGTCCCACAGGATCCCGAGCCGGGAGGAGCCCAGCTCTCCGATCAGCCGGGACGCCAGGAAGCAGGACGTGACCATGCCGCCGTTCTCGGTCTCCGCCACCAGGTCGACGCCGGCCCGCTCCGCCATGCGCACCGCGATCTCCATGATCCGCACCTGCGCCTGCCAGGCGCCGCCCTTCACCACCCAGTTCTCGGCGCCCTGATCGCCGAACAGGATCATCTCCTTGCGGCAGCTCATCACCCGCACCAGCGGGCTGCCGAGCTCGGCCGCCAGCGCGAAGCAGCGCTCCAGGCCGGCACGGTGGCGGGCGATCAACTCGCTGTCGAGCGGCGTGTCCCAGGGGATGCCGTTGAAGTTGTGGCGGGAGATGCACGCCACTTGCAGCCCGTGCTCGCGCAGGGCCGCCCTGACCTGCGCGACCTCGTCCGCCGTGTGCTCGCCCACCTCCTTGCCGAGCACGAACTGCAGCTCCGCGTACCCGATGCCGTGCTCGGCCAGCGCGCGACAGGCGGTCCGCGGGTCCTGGCTGATGCCGTCGGTGATGACGCCCAGCTTCACGGCTGCGCCTCCGGCCCCCGCACCTCGGTCCCGGCGAGCTCCTCCAGTATCTTGACGATCGCCCAGTTGTCCTCCCCCGGGAAGCGCGCGATGCCGGCCTGGAACAGCTCCATGGCCGCCGCCGCAGTGAACATCGGCACGCCTGCGGCGCGCGCCACGTCCATGGAGATGCACAGGTCCTTGTACATGGTGCCGAGGTGGCTGCCGGTGCCGCGGAAGCGGCGCCGCATGATCAGGGAGACGCAGTTGCGGAACAGCGGACCGCCGACCGCAGTGCTGCCGATGACGTCGTACAGGGTCTGCGCGGGCACGCCCGCCTTCACCCCCAGCACCAGCGCCTCGAAGATGGCGGTGTAGTTGGCGCCGATCACGACCTGCAGCGCCGCCTTCACGGTCTGCCCGGCGCCGACCTCCTCGCCGACGTGCCAGAGGGTACTGCCGATCGCCTCCAGCAGCTCGCGGTTGGCTTCCAGCACGGCCGCCGGCGCCGCCGCCATCAGGGTCAGGGTGCCGCCGTCCGCCCCCGCCTTGCCGCCGCTCACCGGACAGTCGATCAGGCGTACCCGCCGCTCCGCGGTCATCGGCAGCACGGCCCGCATCTCGTCCGGGGTGATGGTGGCGGTGACCACGATGGTCGCGCCCGGCCGCAACTCCGCCAGCAGCTCTGCCGCCACCGCGTGCACCTGCTGCCCGTTGAGCACCATGACGAACACCGCCTCGCACCGCGCCCCGACCTCCCCGACCGAGGCGGCGGCGCTGCCGCCCAACTCCTCCAGCGCGGCCAGGCGCTCCGGCCGCAGGTCGAAGCCGGTGAGCGGATACCCCGCCCTGATCAGGTTGGCGGCCAGGCCGATCCCCATGTCGCCCACGCCGACGACTCCCACCTGTCGCATGGCGAGACCCTACCCGACATCCGCGCCGGCCATCAGACCAGGCCAACCTCATCGCTGATGTGACCGCCATTCCCCGACTCCGCACGGCAGCTCGACGGCGATCCCACGCTCCTTCTCAATCGTGTCGGAGACCATGACAATGCGCGAACCGTGACCGAGCGCCAGGCTGCAGTGGAGATCGAGCGGCTCTCGGCGGAGATCCGGCGGCACGAGCACGCCTACTACGTGCTCGCCCGGCCCGAGATCACCGACGCCGAGTTCGACGGCCTGTTCGACACGTTGGCTCGGTTGGAACAGCAGTACCCGACCCTGGCCAGGATGGACTCCCCTGCCCGCCGCGTGGGCTCCGACCTGACCCAGGAGCTCCCCGAGGTCGAGCACACGGTGCCGGTGCTGAGCCTGGACAAGGCGTACGACATGGCGGACGTCGAACGCTGGATGGCCAAGGCCAGGGACGCGGCCCCCGGCACCGCCTTCGTCGCCGAGGACAAGATCGACGGCACCTCCATTCTGCTGCACTACCGCGACGGCGTGCTGGAGCGGGCGGTCACCCGCGGCAACGGCCGCACCGGCAACGACGTGACCGACAACGTGCGGACCATCCACACGGTGCCGCTGCGGCTTGCCGAGCCGGAGACGCTGGTCGTCCGGGGCGAGATCTTCATCCGACGCGCCGCCTTCGACGCGCTCAACGCCGGCGTCGAAACCCCGTACGCCAATGCGCGCAACTTTGCCGCCGGCAGCCTGCGGCGGGTGAAGAGCGGCGACGTCGCCACGATGCCTTTGGAGATCTTCGTGTACGAGGGCTTCATGGCCGACCCGCCGCCCACGCACACCGAGCTGTTGGCGCACCTGAGCCTGCTCGGCTTCCGCATCAATCCCGGCACGGTGGTGATCCGGGACGACGCCGACGGCTCGCCCAACGCGGATCAGCCGGAGTTCGAGGTGATCGACGCGGCTTCGACGGCGAAGTATGTGGCAGATCGGGCCGCGGCCCGCCCCGATCTCCCCTACGACATAGACGGCTTGGTGCTGAAGGTCGACCGGCTGGCGACGCGCGAGGCCATGGGCTCGACCGACCACCACCCGCGCTGGGCGGTCGCGGTCAAGTTCGACGCGCCCGAAGGCGTGAGCGTGGTGCGCTCGATCGAGATCCAGATCGGCCGCACCGGCCGGGTGACGCCGGTGGCGCGCATCGATCCGGTGCCGATCGCCGGCTCCACGATCGCCAACGTCACGCTGCACAACCAGGACTACGTCGACAGCCTGGAGCTCGCCGTCGGCGACACCGTGGCCGTGTCCAAGCGAGGCGACGTCATCCCGGCAGTGGAGCGGGTGCTGGAGAAGGACCAGTCCGGCGAGCCGGTCTGGCGCATGCCGGCGGAGTGCCCGTCGTGCGGAAGCGCACTCACCGTGCAGGGAGCGCACTCGTTCTGCCCGAACCCCGCATGCCCGGATCAGGTGCGCGGCCGCCTGCGCTTCTTCGTCGCCCGCGACCAGATGGACATCGCCGGGCTGGGGCCGGCGACGATCGACCTGCTGGTCGACCGGGGATGGGTGCGCGACATCGCCGACCTGTACCGCTTCGACCCGCAGCGGCTGCTGGGCGAGGAGGGGTTCGGCGAAAAGTCGGTCGCCGCGCTCGCGGCCGGCATCGAGGCCAGCAAGGCCAAGCCGTTCGCGATCGTGCTGCCGGCGCTGGGGCTGCCGGAGCTGGGGCCGAAGGTCGCCGAGCTCCTGCTGCAGGCGGGGTTCCGCGACATCGACGGCCTGTACGCGGCCGTGGACGGCGGCGACCCGGAGGTGTTCACCGGCATCGACGGCATCGGCGAGCGCACCGCGGACAGCATCATGCGGCAACTCGGCAAGCCGGACCCGCTGACCGGTTCGCGCATGGCGACCTGGCGGGCCACGCCGCGCGGGCTGATCGCGGCGCTGCGCGCGCGGGGGCTGCGCTTCGCCGTGGATCCGTCCGATCCGCTGGGCGCCGACGGCGCCGGCGACGGCGAGCAGCCCTTCGCCGGCCAGACGTGGTGCATCACCGGCTCGTTCGAGGCGTTCAAGCCGCGGGCGCGGGCCGCGGACGAGATCCGCGCCCGCGGGGGCGCGGTGACGGGCGTGGTCTCGGGCGCCACCACCCACCTGCTCGCAGGCGTCGGCGGCGGCAGCAAGGTGACCAAGGCCCGGGAGGCCGGCATCGAGATCGTCGACGAACAGGCGTTCCTGGGCCTGCTGGGCCGCGCCATGGACCGACCGGCATGATCCTGGCGATCGACATCGGCACCACCGCGGTCAAGTGCGCCCTGTTCGCGCGCGACGGAGACGCAGTCGGCGCGACGGCACCGGGCGCGTGCATGGCCGTCGAGCGCGCGCCGGTGGCGGCCGAGGGGGTGCGGGAGGAGACGGACGCGCACGTCTGGTCGCGTGCGGTGCAGACGGCGGTCGCGCGCCTGCCGCAGGCAGCCGCAGCGGTCACCGCCTGCGTGCTCACCGGCAACGGGCCGACGCTGATCCCGTGCGACGCCGCCGGACGGCCGGTCGGTCCGGCGCTCACCTGGCTGCACGCCCGCGCCCGGCAGGAAGCGCGCGAGGTGGCCGAACGGACCGGCATCGGCGTGGACGCCTCCTTTCCGTTGCCCAAGGCGCTGTGGCTGTCCCGGCAGCGGCCGGCGACGTTCGAGAGCGCGGCCTGGCTGCTGTCGTGCGCGGAGTGGGTCGCCTTCCTGCTGACGGGCAGCGCGCACACCGCGATCGGCGCCAAGGGCGTGGACCGGTTCTACTGGTCGGGCGAGGCGCTGGCCACGCTCGGCCTGGACCCCGACCGCTTTCCGCCGTTCGCCGTCGCCGGTGAGGAGATCGGCCGGGTCACCCGGCAGGCGGCCGAGACGTTCGGGGTCGGCGCAGGGGCGCGCGTGTACGCGGGCGCCGCCGACTTCCAGATGGCGTTGATCGGGTCGGCCACCGTCGAGCCCGGCCGCACCCTGGACCGCAGCGGCAGCTCCGAGGGCATCAACCACGCCAGCCCCGCGCCGGTCGACGACCCGCGCCTGATCGTCGCGCCGCACCTGATCGACGGCCTGCACAACCTGGGCGGCGTGACGTCGGCCAGCGGCCGGGCACTGTCGTGGTTGGCGCAGTCGGCGTCGCCGAGTCGCGTGGAGGTGAGCGCGGCGGTGGAGCGCGGCGCCGCCGCGCCGGCCGGAGCCCGGCATGCCCTGTTCCTGCCCTACCTGTCGGGCGAACGAACCCCGCACTGGAACGCGGAGGCATCGGCCGCCTTCCTGGGGCTGACCCTCCGGCACGGCTGGGACGAGATGGCGCGCGCGGTGCTGGAGTCGGTCGGGTTCGCGATCCGCCAGATCATCGCCATCCTGGCCGGGCACGGATGCCGCGTGGAGGAGCTGACCGCCTGCGGCGGCCCGGCGCGCCACGACGCGTGGAACCGGATCAAGGCCGACGTCACCGGCGTGCCGGTGCGGACGCTCGCCAACCCGGAAGCCGACCTGGTCGGCTGCGCGTGCGTGGCCCTCACCGCCGAGGGGCACTTCGAGGATCTGGCCTCGGCGGCTGCGGCCCTGGTGCGGCCCGGCCGCGAGTTCGAGCCGGACCGCTCGCTGGCCGACCGGTACGCCGAGCTGTTCGACGCCTACCAGCGCGCCGGCGAAGCGCTGCAGCCGCTCTACCCGCACCTCGGCGGAGGTTCCCGCACAGCGGGCGAGCCATGAGCACACCCCGTCAGGAGTGACGGCTCCGTCCAGAGATCGCTCTCTCTTCACAAGCTGAATAATTCATATCCAATAATTCATATACAACTTGAAAAAACAACGCGTTGTTTTATGATCTTGGCATGAAACGTCGCGCGTCGAGGTATCTTCAGGAGTGGCTCCACTCCCGGTCGCGCATGCCGCTGGTCCTCCGTGGGGCCAGACAGGTCGGCAAGACCTGGCTGGTGCGGGACCTTGCGGCACGGCAGGGACGCGTGCTGATCGAGGCCAATCTGGAGCGCGACCCGCTCCTGGCCCGCCACTTCGCCCAGCCCGACCCTCGCGCCGTCTTCGACGACCTGACCCTGAACCTGAACGTGAGAGCCTCCCCGGGCGAATCGATCCTTTTCGTGGACGAGATCCAGGCCGCGCCGGAGGTCCTGGCCAAGCTGCGCTGGTTCGCCGAGGAGCTGCCGGAACTGCCGGTGGTCGCGGCCGGTTCGCTGCTCGAGTTTGCCCTCCGCGACTTCGCGCACAGCATGCCGGTCGGACGGATTCAGTACGCGCACCTGGAACCGCTCACCTTCTCCGAGTTCCTGGCGGCGCACGAGCAGACCATCCTGCACGAACGGCTCGAACGGCATCAACCGGGCCGCCCGCTGGCGGAGGCGGTACACCGGCAGGCGACCGCCTGGTACGACCGCTTCGCGATGGTGGGAGGCATGCCCGCTGTGGTCGCTCAGGATGTGGGCGGCGCAGCAGCCGAACGGTGCCGATCGGTGCAGCGTGACCTCATCCAGACCTTCCGCGATGACTTCGCCAAGTACGCGCGGCGTCTGGACCACCGGCTGCTGGATCCCGTGCTGCTGGCGGTGGCGGCATCGCTCGGCAGCAAGCTCGTATACAGCCGCGTCGGCGAGGGCGTGAAGCTCCAGCAGGCGAAGCGGGCGCTGGAGCTGTTGGCGATGGCGCGGCTGTGTCAGCTCATCCCGCACAGCGCCGCCAACGGCATCCCGCTTGCGGCCGAGACGAACGACCGAATCCGCAAGGTGGCGCTCCTCGACGTCGGTCTGGCACACGGGCTCTGGAACACGCCGGCCGGACGGGGATTCCCGCCGTGGAGCGAACTGCCGCCACAGGTGCAGGGAGGCCTGATCGAGCAGCTCGCCGCCCAGGAGCTGCGTACCGCGGTCGCCGGCCCCGCCGGAACGGCACATCTCCACCATTGGCGCCGGGAAGGCGGGAGAAACGCCGAGATCGACTACCTGGTGGAGATCGACGCCCGCATCGTGCCCGTGGAAGTCAAGAGCGGCGCGGCCGGAGCGATGAAGAGCCTACACCTGTTCATGCTCGAGAAGGGTCTGCCGGTGGCCGTGCGGCTCGACCGCAACCCGCCCTCCGTGCAACTCGTCGACGTGAAGACGACGCAGGGGCACCGCGTCCGCTACCAGCTCCTCAGCCTGCCCCACTATCTCACGTGGCGGCTCCCGCAGTTGATCGCGCAGGTTCGCTGAACGTGGACGGCGGAGCTGGACGCTACGGAGCCCAGCTCAGATCGGGCTCGAAGGGGTACATCGGGCGGCGTCGATGTTGGTACGCGAACGCCGTCATGTTCGCCGCCGTGCTGCCGGGCGTATCGACGCGAACGAAGGACGGGCAGACCTCTCGGTAGGCGGCCAGCGGCGCGTTGACCCCCTTGACGACGATGAAGCGAAACGTCTTCGGGTCGATGCCGAAGTCGGTGAGCTGGTGCAGGCTGAACGGCACCATGCGCTTCGAGGTCAGCATGATCACGAGCCCGGTCGCGCTCTCGACGACCGCCGTGCGCCCCTGGTCGTAGTGGTGGACGCCGCCGTGCCGGACCTCCGGTTCGTGGAAGCGGCCGTCGCACAGGTCCAGAACCCGGCACTCGACCTCCAGCGCCTCGCCGTGCAGGCGGTCGGTCTTGCCGCCGATCCGGAACCTCCGCACCGCGCCGCCGCCCGCGGCCTCGGCCGCAGCGACCGACTCGGGATCGTAGATGCATACGAACGACGGGCCGGCACCGCGCCGGTGGAGCTCGTCGGCCAGGGCGGTAGCGTCGGCGGCCGATCCGCCGCCGACGTTGTCGCCCACGTCCAGCAGGCAGACCGGGGGCTCCATCCGCTCCGCGCGATCGACTGCGGCAGCGACGCCGGGCAGGTCCACCTGCAGCTCTGCCCGCATGTCCCACAGCGCCCGCGCGATCTCCCCGGCCGCCTGCTCGGCAGCCCGCGAATCGCCGTCGGCGACCACGGTCACGGCGGAGCCCATCTCGGCCACGTCGGCGTAGGGAAACCCCAGCCAGAGGCTTGCGGTGAAGATCTCCGGCCGGTCGCGGACGGCTTCGATCTTCGCAACGAGCGCGTCGAGCGGCGGCTCGTCCGTGCACTGCTTGTCGATGCTGATCGCCACCGGCGGAAACACGGCGGCCATGCGGGGCCTGACCGTCCCGTTCAGTCGGCCGACGAGCAGCCTCGCCGCTTCCAGGCCGCGGTCCCACTGATCGACGTGCGGGTTGGTCCGGTAGGCGACGATCGCGTCGACCGCCTCGGCCATCCGTGCCGAGAGGTTCGCGTGGGGATCCCCGGTGGCGACGATCGGGACGTCGGCTCCAACGAGTGCACGGACCTCCTGTAGCCAGTCGCCGTCCACGTCGCGCACGCGCTCGCTCACGGCGGCTCCGTGCGGCGCGACCAGCAATCCGTCGAGCGGCAGATGCGACCGGATCTCCGCAAGCAGGCGGCGCTTCAGCTCCGCATGGGCGTCGGCCGACACCAGTCCGTACGGCAGTGCCCGCGCGCCGAACAGCGGAACCGCCTCCGCGGCCGCCTCTTCCAATCCGGCCAGGAAACCGCCGAGCTCATGCCGGGTGCCGGCGACCGCGCCCCGCAACGAGTCGCCCGCCGCCAGCAGATTGCCGCGAAACGCCTCGATGCCGGTCGGCGCCCGGATGAAGGTGTTGGTTTCGTGCTGCAAGGCGACGATCCCGACTCTCATGTGCCCGTCTCCCCTCCGTCGCCAGCCGTCACCGTGGCCGGCCGTCAGTTGTCGCTGCGACATTCCGGCGGCAGGTGGTCGACCGACCCGACGCTGGCGAACTCGGTGTAGCGGGGCGCACCGCCGGCCATCCGCCCGCACGGCCAGTGGATCAGCTCGCTGATGCTGGCGTTGGCGATCGGGAAGTCGTGCAGCACCGGGGTGCCGGGGCCGATGCCGATCGCCCACCGCATCGTGACGTCGATGGTGCCGGCATGAGAGACGATCACCACGCGTTCGCCGAGGTGGCGGGCGACGATGTCGTCGCTCGCGGCGATCACCCGCACCGCGAATTCCCGGATCGTCTCACCGTCGGGGGCCAGCTTGCTGTCCGGGTGCCACGCCAGGAGGTCGTCGCGGCGCTCGCGAAGCTGCTCCATGGTGAGGCCGGGGTCGGCGATGCTGCCGAAGCGGTACTCCAGCAGGCGCTCGTCGACGGTCACCGGCAGCCCGGCGGCGACACCGATCAGCTCCGCGGTCTCGCGCGCCCGTGTCGCCGGGCTGGCATACAGGGCGTCGGGTGGGCGCTCGGCCCAGGCGCGCGCAACCGCGGCCGCCTGCGTTCGGCCGATCGCCGACAGCGACGCGTCCTCGTAGCTGGTGCCGGGGGCATTGCGCGCCTGCGCGTGGCGCACCAGGAACAGCCGCAGGCTCGGGAGGTCACTCACTGGCCCGCGGACGATAGCAGAGCATCCTGCCGACCTGCGACAGCCTGCCCTCGGTCCGGCCGATCCGCGGCAGATGCGGAGATCGGCCGCATGGTCCGCTCCGGCGGCTGGAAGCTGAACTACTACCACGGCATGCAACCGGAGCTGTTCCAGATGCAGGAGGATCCCGGCGAAACGAACGACCTTGCCGGGAGCGCACGACACCGGGACGTCGAGCGACGGCTGACCGAGCAGGTTCTGCGCGATTGGAACCCCGACGATATCGCCGCCCGCATGCAGCGGCGCTCCGAGGAGCTGTCCCTCATCGGCACCTGGGAGCGAGCCGCGCGGCCGCCGGAGCCCGATCCGCCGTGGTTCTCGGGGACGATCGAGAACTGGGTCGACATTGGCCTCACCGGTCCCCTCCTTGACATCGCAAACGGCCCGGGAGACCATCGGAATCCCTGACCGCCAGGATGGTGAACCTCCTACCGGAACCCGCACAGCCGTGATCGCCGGGCGCACGGGAACCGGCATGCGCGGCGCTGCCGCGGCATTCATCGCCCCCCCGGCCGTGCTCCGCCGCAGATCCCGTGCGCGCACCACGGCGAAACTGCGCAAGTACGCCGGCGTCTACCTCCTGCTGCTCATCCCGCTCGCCTACCTGCTGGTCTATCGCTATTACCCGATCGTGCTGCAGGCGGTGATCGCGTTCAAGGACTACAAGCTGTCGACGGGCGTGTTCGGCAGCGAGTGGATCGGCCTGGGAAACTTCCGCGAACTGTTCGACATACGCGACATCGAACGAGTCTTCGTCAACACCGTCTATATCAGCATGCTGCGCCTGGTCGCGGGCTTCTTTCCGCCGATCGTGCTGTCGATCTTCCTCTACGACCTGCACTCCAGCACGCTGCGCCGCATCAGTCAGACCATCCTCTACATCCCCCACTTCTTCTCCTGGGTGATCATCTACGCCATCGCCTTCGCGCTGTTCACGAAGACCGGCATCGTCAACAGCGTCATCGCCGCCCTGGGCGGGGAGCCGAAGGACTTTCTGGTGAGCACGGCCGCGTTCCGGCCGCTGCTCATCGGCTCCGGCGTCTGGAGGGAAGTCGGCTGGGGCACCATCATCTACCTGGCCGCCTTGTCGAACCTCGATCCGGGCCTGTTCGACGCGGCCAAGATCGACGGCACCGGCCCCCTGCAGAGGATCCGCTACATCACCCTGCCCGGCATCAGGCCGGTCGTCGTGTTCCTGCTCACCCTGTCGATCGGCCGCCTCTTCCAGTCCACGGGCGTGGAGCAGATCCTGCTGTTCTACTCGCCGGCGACCCTGGAGGTCGGTGACGTGATCGGCACCTGGGTGTATCGCCAGGGACTCACCAGGCTGCAGTACAGCCTGGGGACCGCGCTGGCGTTCATCGAGTCCGTGTTCGGCCTGGCGCTCATCCTGGGCGTCAATGAGTTCGCCAAGAGGCGGCTCAAGGTCGGCATCTGGTGACCGTCGGCACAGGGGCGGACCGGTGAAGCTGCAGGGCACGGAGCTGAGCTACCAGATCGGGGTCATCTCGGTCGTGGCGCTGGTGTCGCTCACCTCGTTCTTTCCCCTGTTCTACGTCGTCGTCCTCTCGTTCGTCAGCGAGGCGGAGTGGGTCAGCAAGGGAGGCATCCTCCTGTGGGTCGACCGACCCATCCTCAACGGCTACCAGACGGTGCTGAAGAACCCGATTCTGTTTCACAGCTTCTTCGTCAGCGTGCTCCGCGCCCTGTCCGGAACGGCGCTCGGCGTGTTCTGGGCGATGGTCACCGGCTTCGCCGCGTCGCGGCGGGACATGATCGGCAGAAACGTGCTGATCACGCTCGTGCTGGTCACGTTTCTCTTCAGCGGCGGGCTCATTCCCACGTACCTGGCCGTGTTCCACACACGCATCTACAACACGTTCCTGGCCCTGATCGTGCCGGGCATGATCGGCGCGTGGAACGTGCTGGTGTTCAAGCAGTTCTTCCAGAACGTTCCCGGCGAGATCGAGGAGTCGGCCGACATCGACGGCGCCAGCCAGATCACCATCGCCTTCAGGATCTACGCGCCGATGAGCAAGCCCGTCATCGCCGCTCTCTCCCTGTTTACCGCCGTCGATCTGTGGAACGAATGGTTCACGGCCCTGGTGTTCACCAAGGACCAGGAGCTCCGACCCTTCATGCTGTACCTGCGCAGCATCTTCAACATCGCGAGCAACCCGTTCGCAGGAGGACAGCTCCTCCTGGATCCCGCGATCCGGTCTACGCCGGTCAGCGTGAAGATGGCCGTGACGGTGGTGGGGATCGTGCCGATCATGTGCGTCTATCCGTTTCTGCAACGCTACTTCATCAAGGGGGTGTACACGGGATCAGTCAAGGAATAGGGCAGGCGTTCGGCCGGCCGAATCCACATGGCCGAATCCACATGGCCGCATCGACCTGGGAAGGCGGGAAGCCTTCCCGCAACGAAGATCACAGGAGTATCGTGATGAAAAGAACCTCATTCGTGGCCGTCATGGTCGCGACCTTCATGGCGCTGTCCAACTTCGCCTGGGCTTCAGGTGAGGAGGAGGGAGCCGCCGACCAGGTGCCGGAAATCGAGCTGATGTTCGGCGGCTGGGTCAACCAGCCGACCGACGAGAACGACCCGTTCCGCGCGTATCTCAACGAGACCTTCGGTGTGGACATCACCATGAACAACACCGCGGAGTTCAACAACGAGATCCTGACGCGATTTGCCACCAACGACCCGCCGGACATCGTCAAGTTCAGCGCCGGCGCCATCGGCGAAGCATTCCTCACCCAGCTCTACGACGAGGGCTTCCTGCTGTCTGACTGGAACGAGTACGCGTCCAGTCTGCCGACGTGGATGGAGTACATGGACGATTACGCGGAGGACTACCTCACCAGGGACGGGAAGCTGACCGCCCTGTCGACCGCCGGGCCGCCGAACATCTGGGGATTCCAGATCCGCAAGGACTGGCTGGCGAACCTGGGCCTGGAGGTGCCGGCGACGGCTGACGAGCTGATGAACGTCGCCCGCGCCTTCACCTACGACGACCCGGACGGCAACGGCCAGGACGACACGTGGGGACTGACGTCGGCCGGCAACGGCCAGGGGGTCGGCGAGATCCGCAACCTGAAGCTGATGTGGGGTCCGATCGACTTCCATATTGCCGACGGACAGGCATCTCACTACGTCGTCGACGGAACCGAGCACGCGTTCCTGGACTTCATGCGAGCCGCCGTCGCGGAGGGCGTCATCGAGCCGAACTGGTACACGATCGCGTGGAACGAGCGGAAGGCGCCGCTCTTCCAGGGCGTGCTCGGCACCGCCTGGTATCCCGGCGTGCTGGTCACCGAGTTCGTCAACGAGGGAGGCCGAACCGTCGAGGAATCGGTGGACCTCTGGACGCACCTGCCGATGCCGAAGGGACGACCCGAGGGAGGCAGGCTGGCCGCTCCGCGGTTCTTCGACCGCATGTTCACCCTGTCCCGGCAGGCGGAGGAGGACCCCGTCAAGCTGGAACGGATCCTGGCGCTCATCGACGGAGTCGCCTATCCGAATCCCGGCTACTACGCGATCCGCTGGGGCGTCGGCATAGACAAGGGAGTGCCGCACGAGCTGCCCGGCGGCTACACCGCCATCATCGCCGGGCCGG
Source organism: Spirochaetia bacterium (assembly GCA_965215345.1). Classification (GTDB taxonomy): domain Bacteria; phylum Spirochaetota; class Spirochaetia; order SZUA-6; family Bin103; genus CATQHW01. The sequence goes on from CBDCDL010000002.1 coordinate 324,445, forward strand.
GCACGGAGCGTTACCGGTCGGCCGAGAACTTCCTGGGAGCGGCCGACTGGGGCAACTGGATGTCGACCCGCGCCGACTTCACCATCTTCACGCCCGCGACCAGCGCCGACGACCTGCCGGCGACGGTCTTCAGCGAGATCGAGCTGAACAACGGCGCGCTTGCCGAGGAGACCTATGCGCCCGATGCCTACTTCCTGCACCTGGACCAATCGGTCGTCGGGGAGTTGAACACGTTGGTTGCCGAGTTCGAGTACAAGTACATCATCGGTGAGACGGACGACTACGAGGGCTTCATGAACGAGTGGCTGGCGGCCGGCGGCCAGGATCTCCTGGACGAGGCGACACGCCAGTTCGAGGCGCTGGGCATGATCCGGTAACCGGCGATTGAGACCCTTGCGTGGCGACTGAGACAACCGATCGCTGACCGAGGGATTTCCGGGAGCGCCGGCCGGCTTTCGGTCGGCGCTCTCTTTCGGAAGGCTGGCCGGACAGGCAGGAGGGAATGAGCGCGTGGGATCCGCGGTGAGGCTGGCGTGGACGTTCGAGGGCCGCGGCTTCTCCGTGGCCGCGGAACGCGGCGGCGCGATGGCGATGCAGGGCGCCGGCGGCTCGGTGGAGGTCGACGGCAGCACGCTGCACCTCGCGGATGCCTCGGCCGGGGACTCCCGCGGTCCCGGCGCGGAGGGCGGCGCGACGGTGGAGTTCCGCTTCGCCGGCCCGGATCTCGTCTGGCGGTGGGAGGCGGTCCCCGACGGAGCGGCGGTCGAGCTGACGGCATCGCTCCACAACGCCGCCGCGCATCCGATCGCGATCGGCGACTGGCACGTGCTGGACCTGCGCGCCGACGATGGCGCCGGCCTGCGCGTCGGCGCGGACCCGGACAGCGTGCGCTTCTTCGCATGGCATCCGTGGGACATGCACGTGGAGCTGCTGTCGTCCGGCCGGCACCACTCCGACAACCTCTGCCACCTCTTCGATCCGAGCACGGGAGAAGCGCTGGTGTGCGGATTCGTCACCGTCGACCGCATGGTGGGCAGACACTCGCTGGTCCGCGAGGCCGGCGCCGGCGTGGCGGAATACCGGGCGACGTGCGAGGCTGGCGGAGTCGAGTTGCCGCCGGGCGAGTCGATCACCTCCGAGCGGCTCCGCGTGGGCCTCTTCGACGATCCATACGACGCGCTCGTCGATTGGGCCGACGCCGTCCACCGCATCTATCGCCCGGCGTATGCCGCCGACCCGCCGGTCGGCTGGTGCGGCGGCGCCTGGATCGACGCCTTCAGCGCGGAGGAGGACTGCTGGGAGACCGTGGCCCTGGACAACGCCGACGCGCTGCGCCGGAAGCTGCGCGGCTTCGACGTCCGCTACCTGTGGACCAGTCAGACCAACTTCACCGACGGGATCCCAGGCGACTGGCTGGGCGCGGACGAGCGGCAGATCCCGAGCGGCCTGGACGGGTTCTTCGCGAAGCTCGCCGAGCGGGGATTCGTCCCCGGCCTGTGGGTCGCCCCGTTCTGGTTCTTCGCCGAAGCGCAAGGAGCGCTCGAGGAGAACCGCGAGAACCTGCTGAAGGACGGAAGCGGCGCACCGATCTGCGAGCGGCGGAGCTGGGAGTTCGACCTCCACTCGGATACGGACGATGCGCCCCGGCTCCACCAGTACTTTCTGGACGGCTCCCACCCACAGACCGCCGCGAATGTCCGCCGCATCTTCGCCGCGTACCGGGAGTTGGGGGTCCGCTACTACATGCTCGACTTCCTGGCGGTGAAGAAGGATGCCCGGCTGCACGATCCGACCCGCACCCCGCTCCAGGCCGCGCGATCGATCCTTCAGGTCATCCGCGATGCCGCGGGCCCCGACACCCACCTGCAGACGGCGGTCTCCTCCACTCCGGGGTACGTGGGGTTGATCGACGCCGCCCGCGTCGGCCGGGACTTCGGCGAGGGGCGGCCGCTGTTCCCGCCGTACAACAACTGGCGCAATGCCGTCTACGCGCTGCACGACCGCCACTTCGGCAGCATCGAGTACCTGGTGCAGAACGCGGCGGCCAGCTTCTTCACCCACCGCCGGACCTATCTCAACGACTTCAACCTCCTGACCGTGGACAAGCCGGTGCCGCTCGAGCACGCGCGGGTCGCCGCCACCGTGTTCGGCCTGGGTGGCAGCCCCCTCATGCTCGGCGACGACTACCGCCGGATCGATCCCGAGCGGTTGCGCCTGGTCAAGCTCTGCCTTCCCCGCACGCGGGGCGTGCCGGTCCCGGTCGACCTGTTCGACGACGTCGATCCGGACAGGTACGCACGGGTTCTGAAGCTGGCGATCGACACCGGCTGGGATCGATACCTGCTCGTGGCGGTCTTCAACATGGACGACGATGCGTATGCCGCCGACGTCTCATTCGCACGCCTGGGATTGGCGCCCGACTCGGCGTACCGCGTCTACGAGCTCTGGAACGAGGAATACCGGGGGACGTTCAAGGACCGGTTCCGCGCGGTCGTACCGCCGGCCGCGTCTCGGCTGTACCGGATATCGCGGGCGCGGCCGTACCCCTGGCTGCTCGGCACCGACCTGCACGTCCAGCAGGGCGCGGCCGAGATCACCTCCCTGTCGTGGGACGAGGCGAGCATGACACTCGCCGGCACCGCCACGCGGCCGGCCGGCGAGCGCGGCAACCTGTACTTCCTGATGCCGCGCGCCATGAGCTTGATCAATCACGGCCGGTCATTTCTGATGAAGGAGGTGCTGGACATGAACGTGGTCATTCGCAGCCCCGTCGTCTTCGGCGAGGAGCGCGCGACGTTCGAGCTTCGCTTCAGGCCGCGAGGCACGCCGTACGTGTCGCGCAAGGGATGGCTGCCGTACACCACGGAGCAGGAGTGGCTGGCGTACGCACAGCGACACCGCCGGCCCGGCGACACGCGAGTATTCGAATGAAGGAGCAGCCGATGCGCCAGGTAACCGACGACGAGAAGTTTCTGTTCGACCTGCAGGGGTACCTGATCCTGCGCGGGGCGATCGACCTTGACCTGATCCGGGCCCTCGACAAGGCCGTGGTGGAGAACGAGGCGATCGACCACGACGAGAGCTGGGCGGAGGGACTGCCGGTGGTGACGGCCGCGCACTTCACCAAGGACACCTGGGTCGACCACCAGATCCGCTTGAACGGCCTGCCCCGGCTCGACCCGATCTTCGACGAGCTCATCGCCCATCCGGCGCTCATGCCCTGTCTCACGGAGTTCATGGGCGAGCCGCAACTCGTCAACACGTGGTCGATCTCGAAGTACGAGGGCCGCGAAGCGAGCGGCTGGCACCACGGGATACCGACCGAGCAGTACACCGTGCGCGACGGCGTCATCAACTCCACCATGGTGAACGTCGCCATCATGCTGACCCCGAACCATCCGGGCGACGGATGCTTCTGCGTCATTCCGGGCTCGCACAAGAAGAACTTCGAGCTCGACCGGCGCTGGCGCACCGCCGGCTTGGACACGCCCGGAGCGGTCGAGATCACCGGCGATCCCGGTGACCTGATGATCTTCACCGAGGCGCTCACCCACGCCGGCGCCGCGAAGACCAGCTCACGGCGCCGGACGACGCTGCAGTACAACCACGTTCACCGCCAGCGCGGCAGCGCCATGTGGGACCATCACAACGCCCGCCACTACTGGATGCCCCCGTCGATCCGGGCGCGCTTCAACCCCGCCCAGGAGGCGCTCACCCACTGGATGGCGTACTCCATACCGGACCGGTCGGTCCCGGGAGCCGAGAAGAGCGACGACCGAGCTCAATCTCCGGGCGGTGCCGCCGGGAGCGCGCCGATCATGTCGTAGCACGCCTTCCTGGTCTGGAAGTCGCCGACGATCCGGAGCCCGACGATGAAGTAGGCGATGATCCGCGCGCCGTCACGTTCCGGCACGGTCGCCACGAACCGTACGACCTCCGTGTCGGCTCGCGTCTCCAGGCAGAGCCGTTCGGCTGTCTCCTGATCGAACGGGTGTGGTCCGTAGAGGTCCCGAGTCCGAGGGGACAGACGCGCGAAGTAGGCTCCGAGCCGGTCGGCGTCGTCATCGCGCAGGCAGCGCAGCGTGGCGCCGCCCCCGGAGCGTAGCGCAAGGGTCGCCCGCAGGGCGGGCGGCCGCTTCGTCTCGCCGGCGGTCACGGCGAGCTGGCGCGGTACCGCTCGCGCTTCGGGTCGAAGAACCCCTCGTCGAGTGAGGCACCGAGACCGGGGCGGGCCGGCAGCGCGACGTGGCCGTCCAACACCTGCGGAGCCTCGTCGATGAGCTTGGGGTATATGGTCTGGATGTGCGCCCGCACCGTCTCCTGCAGCACGCAGTTGGGCAGCGCGGCGTTGAGATGCAGGCCGGCATACAGCGTCAGCGGCCCCGTGCAGTCGTGCGTGCTCACCGGGAGATTGTAGGCCTGCGCCATGTCGGCGATGCGCTTGCCCTCGGAAATGCCGCCCACCCAGGTGGGGTCGATCATGATGTAGTCGGCGGCCCGCTGCTGGAGCACCTCCGCGAAGTCGGGCCGGGTCAGGAGCATCTCGCTGGCGCTGATCGGCATCCGGCTCTGCCGCCGGAACTCGGCCAGCATGCCGACGTTGTCCATCTTCAGGATGTCCTCCAGCCAGAGCGGGCGGACCTCCCGCAACGCTTCGGCGATGCGCATCGCGGCCGGGAGCTGGAAGTGGGCGTGCCCGTCCACCAGCAGCTCCAGGTCCCCGCCCACCGCGTCGCGTATTGCCCGCAGCGGCCGCATCGCCTCCTCGATGTCGGCCTGGCTGATGAGACCCGGCCCGCCTTCGATGGCCGCCCGGTCGAACGGCCATACCTTCAGCGCCGCATACCCCAGCTCGGCCAGCTCCGTCGCCAGCGCGGCCGGCTCGTGCAGCGCCATCCAGGTGTCGGCCAGGGGCCCCGGCTCACCGATCGATCCCATGCCCGGCCAGCCGTGCGCGCCGCTGCCGGCTCCGTAGCCCGGATGGCCGCAACTGTTGTAGACCCGCACCCGCTCGCGCACCGGCCCGCCCAGCAGGCGATGGACCGGCTGTCCGGTCGCCTGACCCAGGATGTCCCACAGCGCGAGGTCGACGGCCGACAGGGCGCGCAGTTCGGCGCCGCGCACGCCGAAGTTGGCGGCCCGTTCATACAGGAAGCGCCAGTGGCTCTCGATCGCCAGCGCATCGGCGCCCAGCAGGCGGTGGCGGAACCAGTCGTGGATCACCGCCTCGACCGCTTCCGGGATGTAATAGCTCTCCCCGCAGCCGACCAGTCCCTGGTCGGTGTGGATGCGGCAGAAGATCAGGCCCGGAAACAGGTCCTTGGGGCGGTAGGTCTCGATCCGGGTGATGCGCAGCGCCGTGTCGGGCGCCGGCAGCGGCGGCAGGTAGCCGGAGTTCACCGCGCGCCGCTTGCCGGATCCCGGCGCCGCATGGGACGCAGGCTGCCGGCGTTCATCACGAACGGGCCGCCGCCGGCGGAGATGTCGTCGAGCCGTGCCTTGTGCTCCGGCGGCAAGCGCCAGCCGACCGCCCCTGCCGCCTCGTCGACGTGCTCCGGCAGGTCGGGCCCCAGGATCGGCGCGCTGAGCGCCGGGTTCGCCAGCAGCCAGGCGATCGCCACCTGCGCAGGCGTCTTGCCCAGCTCGCCGGCGACGTCGACCAGGGCGGCGATCACGGGCTCGGCGTAGTCCAGGACCCGGTCCGCGTCGGCGCTGTCGCGCCAGTGGCTCTCGGCCGGCAGCGGCCGGCCCCTGCGCACCTGTCCGGTGAGCAGGCCGATGGCGAGCGGGCTGTAAGTCATGAGCCCCAGACCATGCCGCTCGCACAGCGGCGCCAGGTCGTACTCGGTATGCCACCGGTGCAACAGGCTGTACTGGTACTGGAGCATCGCCGGCGCGGCCAGCCCCTCGCGTTCGGCCGTCCAGAGCATCTCCACGACCTCCGCCGCGTGGTGGTTGCTCACTCCCACGTGCCGGGCCTTGCCCTGCCGGACCACGTCGTCCATCGCCCGCAGCGACTCCTCCAGGGGTACGGTCGCGTCCGGCTGGTGCATGAGATAGACGTCGACATGGTCCAACTGCAGCCGGCGCAGGCTGTCGTCGATCTCGCGCAGGATGTAGCCACGCGAGAGCCCCCGCTCGGACGGCGCCTCGCCCATCGCCTGGCCCACCTTGGTCGTGATCACCAGCCGGTCACGGTTGCCCATGCGCTTCACGGCCCGCCCGAGCAGCGTCTCGCTCCACCCGCGGCCGTACACGTTGGCGCAGTCGATGAAATTGATGCCGCGCTCGACCGCCCGCTCGATCGTGGCCATGCACTCCGAATCCGAGAGCCCGCGACGCTGACGGCCACGAAACGCCACGCCGATGCAGAGCGCCGACGCCCGGATGCCGGTCGTGCCGAGCTGCCGGAACTCCATCGACCTCATCTTGACCGTCGCCGGACCGTCGTGTCACGGGGGCACGCGGTGCGGGGTCGGGACAGTCTGCTTGGCGGACCACGCCGCACAAGCGTGGTATCAAGTCCGCCACAGTGGACCCACAGCGGCCCCATTCTCCAACTGAGACGCGGGGTCTACCTTCTCTGCTCGCCGTACGCGAAAGCGTCCGCCCATACCTTCGCGGTCGCCGGAGCGCTCAAGAAAGCCTCCTACGTGAGCCTGCACTCGGCTCTGGCCTACCACGGGATGATTCCGGAGTTCGTACCCGTCACCAATAGCGTCACGAGCGGCCGGCCGGAGGAGATCGAGACCCCATACGGGCGCTTCAGTTCCGTCACGTGAGACAGCGGAGAGGATCGTAGCGAACGGTTCCCCGGGCTCAGCCGTTGGCCGCGTCGCGGCGGAACGCCCAGCCGGTGAGGCGCCGCTCCAGCCAGGCGAAAGCGGCATACATGCCGATGCCCTCCACGGCCAGCGCCCACAGGCCGGCGAACACCAGCGGCACCTCGAAGTTGGCCTGCGCGATCAGCAGCATGTGGCCGATGCCGACGTTGGCTGCCACCGTCTCGGAGATCACCGAGCCGACGAACGCCAGCGTGATCGCCACCTTCAGGGAGCCGAAGAAGTACGGCAGCGCGCGCGGGATGCCGACCTTGAGCATGATGTCCCGCCGGTGGGCTCCGAGCGCACGCAGTACGTCCTCCAGCTCCGGCTCCAGGGTCGCCAGTCCGGTGGCGACGTTGACGACGATGGGGAAGAAGGAGATCAGGAACGCGGTGAGGATGGCGGGAGGCGAGCCGATGCCGAACCACAGCACCAGGATCGGCACCACGGCCACTTTCGGGACGCAGTTGAAGCCAATCATGATCGGATACAGGCCGTTGTAGATGGTCTTCGACCAGCCGATGATCAGGCCGAGCAGCAGGCCGAATCCTACCGCGATGCCGAACCCGGCAAGCGTCGTCCACAGGGTCTGCAGGGAGTTGACGAACAGCGCGCGGCGGAACTCGGCGAAGGTGGAGAGGATCAGGGTCGGCGGCGGCAACACGTAGGAGGGGATCCCGAACACCCGGCAGACCGCCTCCCAGAGCAGGAAGCCGGCCACGGTCATCACCCACGGCGACAGCTTCTCCCGCCAGCGCAGGCGCACCGTGGTGGCCGGCTGCGCGGGCGTTTGCGGAGGAGTATCGGCCGAAGTCGACATCAGATGACCCGGTGGCGCGCGATGTGGTCGCGCAACTCCTGGACGATGGCGATGAACGCGGGCGTGTAGCAGTCCTCGGGCTCGCGCGGCCTGGGCAGGTCGATCGACCGGCTGATCTCGATTCGCCCCGGGCGTGCGCTCATGACGTGCACGGTGTCGGCCAGGAACACCGCTTCGCGCAGGTCGTGGGTGACCAGGATCACCGTGAACCGCTTGCGCTGCCACAGGTCGCGCAGCACGCACCACAGCTCCTCGCGCGTGAACGCGTCCAGGGCGGCGAACGGCTCATCGAGCATCAGCAGGTCCGGCTCGTGAATCAGGGCGCGGCACAGTGACGCCCGCTGCTGCATGCCGCCCGAAAGCTGCCACGGGTAGTGATCGCCGTACCCGGACAGGCCCACCAGCCCCAGCAACTCCTGCGCCGCCGCCTCGTACTCCGCACGCCGCGAGCGCAGGCGGCGCCGGTGCGGCTGCACGATCTCCATCGGCAGCAGAATGTTGTTCAGGGTGGAGCGCCACAGGAGCAGGGTCGGGTTCTGGAACGCCATGCCGACGATCTTCAGTGGTCCGTTGACCGGCTCGCCGGCCACGACCGTGTCGCCGGCGCGGGCGGGGAGCAGGCCGGACACCAGCTTCATCAGCGTCGACTTGCCGCAGCCGCTCGGCCCGACCACGGCCGCGAACTCGCCCCGGCCCACCTGCAGGTCCAGACCGTGCAGAATGAGCGGGGCCGCGGGGTCGCCGCCGTAGGTCAGGCTGATGTCGCGCAGCTCGACGAACGCGTCCTTCGGTGTCCCTTCGCTCCCACCCGCCCCCACGGCGGCGCTACTGTAGCATCCGCTCCGAAGCGGCCGGCAGATACTCGTTCGTGAACACGTCCTCGGGTGCCGGCGGCGCCATGCTGAAATCGTAGGTGACCCCGATCTGCTCGATCGACGAGGCCAGACGCGCCGGGGCGACGTCGCCGAAGCCGTGCTCCTGCACGTACGCCGTGTTGACGTTGTCGGCGATGGACATCTCCAGGCGCTCCAGCTCGACCGGCTCCTTCGCCACCAAGTTGCGCTCCAGCACGTGCTTCACGGCCGCAGCCGGATCGGCCACCACGTCCTGCCAGCCCCTGATGGTGGCGCGCACGAAGCCTGACACGGCGTCCGGGTTCGCGGCGGCGAACTCGGGATTGACGATGATCGTGTTGCCGTACAGCTCGAGCCCGTAGTCGGACATCAGGAAGACGCGGATCTCGTCGGGCGGCACGTCGTTGGCCTTGAGATTGAGAAACGAAGAGAAGGAGAAGCCGGTGATGGCGTCGACCTGCCCCGCGACCAGCATGGGCTCACGCACCGGGAAGCCGACGTTCTCGATCGTCACCTTGCTGGCGTCGATGCCGTTCTCCTTCACGAACGCCTTCCACTGCGCGTAGGCGCCGTCGGGAGCCGGCGCGCCGAGGATGCGCCCCTCCAGGTCGCGCGGCTCCTCGATGCCGGTGCCGGCAAGCGTCACGATCGCGAAGGGCGGCGCGTCGTAGATCATCAGGATGCCCTTGATCCCCACGTCCGGGTTCTGGTCGCGGAACTTGATCAGCGAGTTGATGTCGGCGAAGCCGAACTGGTAGACGCCGCTGGCGACGCGCGGGATCGCCTCCAGCGAGCCCTGGCCGGTGTCGATGGTGACGTCCAGCCCCTCCTCTTCGTAGTAGCCCTTGTCGTCGGCCAGCAGGTAGGCGGCGCTCGGCCCCTCGAACTTCCAGTCCAGCGAGAACTTGACGGCGAGCTGATCGGCGCCGGCGGCGCCCGCCCCCAGCAAGGCGCACGCGACGGCGGCCAGCACCAGCGCGGCGCGATGGAATGTCTTCATGAAAACCTCCTATTGGTAATGGCTCCAAGCGTATCACCGTGGCCGGCACGCCGCATCCCTTGGAGCACGCGAAGATGGGCGGGTTCCATTGCAGCGACCGGCTGCCTATTCGGTCTGGGTCAGGGCGAGCTGGATCGCATCCGGCAGGCGCTGGACGACCCGAGAAGCGATCAGGAACTCGCGGGCGCCGCCGACATCGGCGGCATGGAAGTCCTGGTCGTAAGGGATCAGGCCCACGTCGATGCGCTCGGGAGGTCCGGGATCCAGCACGTAGCTGATGCGGATCGTGGGGTCGCCCGAGGGGGGTTCGCCGGGCAGCTCCAGATCCGCGAGCAGTCCGATGATCTCCTGGTACAGCTTCTTGGCGGGATCCTCCGCAAGCGCGGCGCCGTTCAGGGTGAAAGTCTCTTCCTCATCGTCCGAGGCGGCGGGGATCACGTCGAGCGTATAGGACTCTTCGCCGATCTCCACCGTCACCAGGTCGATCGCGGTGATGTTGACCAGCGCCAGGAAGCGGCTGACCAGGTCGAACGGCACCACGTCCATGAAGCGCTGCACGTCGCGCGCGTCGATGCCGTAGATCTTCGGGTCCTGGGCCTGCTTCACGTACAGCCGGTCGCGGCCGTAGCCTGAGCCGAGCTGCAGGTGCAGGACGCCCCGGCCGTGGTTGACGACGATCTCCATGCGCGGCGGCGCCAGCCCGTACGCGGCCGCGTCGTCGGCCTGGTCGGCGATGAACTCGTCCACGCGGATGGCCGACGCGGCGTTGATCAGCTCCTCGACCTTCTCGCCGTCCGCCCCCCGCTGCATGGCGTACGGCTGAACCATCACGTCGCGCGACATCACGTGCGGCATCCCGTGCGGCTCGAAGTAGCGGACGATCTCCGTGGTGCCGTGGTCGTTGATCACCATCAGCCGGTTCACGGTGGCGGTCTCCACGCGCGGCAGCCGGCGCACGCGCAGGTCCTCGATCGTCCACGCCATCTGGTTCTTGTTGTTCTGCCAGACCGTGAACACGCGCGGATCGCCGTCGATCATGATGTAGTCGGTGTTCCGGCTCGGCGTGCGGTCGCCGAACGTGACGGTGCGCTCGGCACCGTCGGCCAGCTTCACGCGGCCGACGATGTCGCCGCGGTCCAGGCCGTAGATCGACAGGTCGTCCGGGTCCTCGGCGATCACATCGCGGGCCCAGAGCCGGGCGAACATCGACACGATCGTCAGGATCCGGTTCGGGTCGAGATCCGCATCCTCGTGTCCGGGCACGACCCATGCCTCGCCGTCCCGGCGCAGCGACAGCTCCGTGTCGGGCGTGCGCAGGTCGATCTCCAGGATCTCCTCGTCCGGAACCTGGAGCACCTTGACGTTGTCGTCCGGGAGCGGCGGGAGCGGCGGCGGCGGACGGTTGATCAGGAACACGTACGCGCCCACCAACGCCGCGACCGCGACGCCGAAGACGGCCAGCAGAATTCCGCGCTTCAACGTCCCGCCCCTACAGGTGGCGGCGCCGCAGCCAGACCACCAAGCCGGCGCCGAGCACGATCAGCGGCACCACCACCACCACCGCGCCGGTGAAGATCCAGGTCGACAGGCTGTTGAGGCGCAGCGGCAGCATGAGCGTGAACTTGGGCCGCACCGAGATGGTTTCCTCCCGCTCGAAGACCCAGTTGATGCTGTTCACGATCAGATCGACGTTTCCGGGAAAGTTCTGCTGAAAGTCCCCGCGGAGAAAGAAGGCGGTGGACAGGACGACGATGCGCGTGTCGTCGCCCTCGACGGTCGGCGCCGGGTCGATGACGGCGACCCCGAGGTTGAACGGCCCGCGCGCATCGCCCTCCTGCGGCAGCAACTCGCCGCTTTCGGTCGTTATGAGCTCGGCGCGCGCGAACGCCTCCGCGGAGCTCTGCAGCAACGGCTGGATCTCCAGCGATCGGCGACGCACCTCCAGCTCCTCGATCCACGCCGGCGCCGGCAGCAGGATCAGCCGCCGGTCGAGCGAGATGGGTGAGGTGATCGGGTGGCTCACCACTTCCGGCACCAGCAGGTTGGGCTGGTTTGGCAGGTGGCGGCGCGAGTCCTGCTCGAATACCCACTCCTGGCGGAATTGTACGCCGTAGCTGCGCAGCAGGCCGTTGAGGTTGACCAGGTCGACGTCGGTGACCTTGCTGAGCGCGAAGATCGCCTTGCCGCCGCCTTCCAGGTAGGTGCGCAGCTTGGTCACCTCATCCTCGGTGTAATCGGTGGTCGGCGCGGTGACCATCACGATCGTCGCGTCGTCGGGGATCGCCTCCACCTGCTGCAGATTCAGGTCCTCCAGCGCGAAGTTCTCGATCTCCAGGATCGGGCGCAGCCCCAGGCCGGTGACGTTCTGCTCGCGGTGGCCGATGATCGAGTAGATCTTGGGGTCCTGGTCGGAGGTCACGAACAGTAGCGCGGAGGTGACCTGCTGCTCGACGTTGAGCCCGATCTGGCGGTTGTTCTGCGTGAGCCGCAGCGAGAAGACGCTGATCACGCGGTGCTTGTCCTGGGTCGCCACGACCAGGTCGCCGGCCCGCAGGCCGCCCTCGTCGTCGAAGCGATCGGCCTGCGTGGGACTGCGCTCGGGGTCGAGGGTCTTCACGGTGATGTTCTTCGACCGGTCGGCGTACAGGTTGAGGATGTCGTCGATCTCCGGGTTCTCGTCGCCCAGCGCGTAGACGCCGTAGATGGTCACCGGCTCCTCGATGCCGTCGGCCACCTGCCTGGACTGCTCGGACAGCGAGTAGATGCCGCTCTCGGTCAGGTCGAACTCGATGTCGAGCTGGTCGACCACCAGGTTGACCAGCACCAGCGCCGCCACCGCGATCAGGGATACCAGCGTGGCGTAGCCGCCGTAGCGGACCTTCTTCTGGTCCTTGAAGTCGAACGACATCAGATCCTTGAATGCCATCGTCCCCTCCTCAGGCCCAGCGCCGCTTGTCGATCATCCGCACCGTCAACAGCAGGAAGAAGGCGCTGAAGGTGAGGTAGTAGACGATCGGACTGAGGTTCAGCAGGCCGCGGGCGAACGTGTCGTAGCGGTCCACGGGCGAGAACCACACGAGGAACCGGTTGATGAAGGTGTCGTAGAAGGTGATGTCCACCAGCACGATCACCACCACCGCGGCCGCCGCGACGAGCGCCGCCCCGGCCGTGACGATGATGTTGCGGGTGGCCAGGAAGGTCAGCCCGGCCACGCCCGCCCCCAGCGCCGCGGTGAAGATGATGCCGGCCGACTGGTCGGCGGGGATCAGCCGCTGCAGGCCGGGCATCACCCACATCAGGAACAGCGCGACGAAGGTGACGATCGCCGCCACCACCAGGCTCTCCGTGGTCGAGGAGATGAAGCAGCCGACCGCCACGAACGCGGAGGCCAGCAGCAGGAAGCCGACGTACGCGGTGACGATCTCACCCAGCGGCAAGTCGCCGAAGAACGACAGCGCGACCGGGTAGGTCACGGTGATCAGCAGCATGACGACGAGCACGGTCATGGCGGCGGCGAACTTGCCCAGGACGATGTCGGCAAGCTGCAGCGGCACGGTCAGGAGCAACTGGTCGGTGCGCAGCCGCCGCTCCTCCGTGAACAGCCGCATGGTGAGCACCGGGACGACGAAGATCAGCATGAAGCGCATCTGCGCCAGCACGCCGCCGAACAGCGGGCTGCGCGGGAACAGGATGCTGAAGGTGGCGGTGACGCCGAACAGCACCAGGAACAGGCCCATCGAGATGTAGCCGAAGGGCGATTGGAAGTAGGCGCGCAACTCGCGCCACCAGATAGCTGCCACGGCTATGCCTCCTGATCGGAATCGTCTTCGGTGAGCTGCAGGAAGATCTCCTCCAGCGTCACCTCCAGCGACCGCATGCCGAACAGCGGCAGCTTCGCCTTGGCGAGGGCGTAGAAGATGGCCTCCCGCGGGTCCGCCTCGCCGGTGTCCACCTCCAGGTCGACGGTGCCGGTCGCGTTGCTGTGTCCGGTCACCCGTACCGATTCCACGCCGTCCACGCCCTTGAGCGCCGCCTGGGCGGCGTCCGCGGCGCCCTTGATGCGGACGGAGAACCGGCCGGATCCGGCCAGCGCCTTGCCCAGGTTCTCGGCCGTGTCGCTGGCCACGATCTTGCCGTGGCTGATGATGATGATGCGCTCGCACACCGCGGACACCTCCGGCAGGATGTGGGAGCTCAGGATGACGGTGCGCTGCTCGCCCAGCGTGCGCACCAGATCGCGCATCTCGATGATCTGGTGCGGATCGAGCCCGATGGTGGGCTCGTCCAGGATGAGCGCCTTGGGGTCGCCGACCAGCGCCTGCCCCAGGCCGACGCGCTGCCGGTAGCCCTTCGACAGGTTGCGGATCATGCGATCGGCGACATGCTCGATGCCGACCGACCGCATGATCTGTTCATTGGCGTCATCGCGTTCCCCGCGATCGACGCCCTTGACGCGCGCGACGAACCGCAGGTAGTCGCGGACCGTCATGTCGACGTACAGGGGCGGCAGCTCCGGCAGGTAGCCGAGCGTGCGCTTGGCGCCGATCGGATCCTCCAGGACGTCGATGCCGTCGACGGTCACCGTGCCGTCGGTGGCGGACAGGAAGCCGGTGATGATGTTCATGGTCGTCGACTTGCCGGCGCCGTTGGGACCCAGAAAGCCGACCACCTCGCCGTTCTCGACGCGGAAGCTGACGTCGTCGACGGCGGTGTGCGTGCCGTATCGCTTGGTGACGTTCGTTACCTCGATCATCGCCTCAGACCGTTGTCGCTTGCTGGTATTGTCGATGCCGGCCGTCGCGGCGCGCTTACGCCCCGGTCGGCGGACTCCATTACTATATCGGACTATGGACGGGTGGAAGCAAGCGGCCGACGGCGGCCGCTATCTGGTGTCGACGATCTGCCGCGGCAGCCGGCCCGGCGAGACCTCCGGACACCTGTACATCGTCGACCCGGAGCGCGGCGTGCAGGGCTTCTGCCCGGTGCCGCCTTGTGAGCACCTGCACCGGGAGCCGAACCCGCGCGGCGGCCTGCGCGGCGGCCGCGGACTGGCCGCCGCCGGCGACGGCGACGGCGATACGGTCTACGTCGCCAACGGCGCGCAGGTGCTGCGCTTCGATCGCTCCTGGCGGCGGCGTGCGGCGATCAGCCACCCGTGGTGCGGCAACGTGCATGACATCGCCGTCCACGACGAACGCCTGTGGGTGTGCTCGACCGCCAACGACGCGCTGGCGGCGTTCGATCCGGCCGGCCGTCTGACCGACCTGATCGACCTGCGACCGGCCGCCGGGCTGGCAGGCGACGGCTCACGCTTCGCCCGTTCCGTCGACTACCGCGATCCGGCCGGCTACCCGCTGGCGGAGAGCAACCTGCTGCATGCCAACGGGATCGGCTTCGATGCGGACGGCGCACCGCTGGTGACGCTCGGGCGCGCACCTGTGCCGGGTAACGATGCGGACCGTCGCGGGGTGATCGCGCGCCCCGACGGACGCGGCTCCCCGACCCCGGCCGCCGACGACGTGACCGTGCCGATCCACAACGTCGTGCCGCGTGACGACGGCATGGTCCTGACGCTCGACACCGGCGCCGGCGCGCTGCGCGTGCTGCGGGCCGACGGCACGCTCGCCGCCATCGTGACGCTGGCGCCGCCTGCGCCGCACGGGTTCCTGCGCGGCCTCTGCCCTGCCGGTAACGACCGGCTGCTGGTCGGTGAGCGGAACCGGCTCCTTGTCGTGGAAATGAGCGCGCAGACGGTCCGCGAGCTCCCGATGAGCGCGTCACCGAGCGAAGCGGTGTACGCCATCACGCCGCTGCCCGCCGGCTTCGAGCCCCTGCCGGCGGACCTTGAGCGCTGGTAAGGTCACGAACCGACCGTTCGGACGACGAGAGCCTTGACGCTGCCCTGACCGTCGTCGTACTATCTGAAATAATGAAATACGATGAGGGCAGTCCGCGAAGAGGCTCGGTCGTCCGTGAACAGCCCCCCGAGGCGCCGATGACGAGCAGGATGAAACGATTGACCATCGATGTGTCCGCAGAGCTCCACTCCGCCATCAAGGTCGACTGCGCGCGCAGGGGCATCAAGATGGCAGACGCCATCAGAGACATCCTGGCAAGCGAGTTCGGAGGCGACAAGTAGGCAATGCCGCAACAGCAACTGGATCTCCTTTCAGGACGCGGAGGGCGCACGCCATCGGGCCGGAAACGACCGGACGGAGTCGCCACCACGGATCTGGTCGTGTCCGCGTATGTCGGGACCAACGCCGACATCTTTCCCGTCGTGCTGCGGCTCCACGTCCCGGAAGGGGCCAGGATCGCGGACGTCACGTTTGGCAAGGGGGTCTTCTGGCGGAACGTAGATGTCGATCAGTACGACCTGCACGCCTCGGACATCGCCGACGGGATCGACTGTCGAGACCTTCCCTACAGGGACTCATCGTTCGATTGCATCGTCTTCGATCCTCCGTACATGGAAGGGTTCTATCGCAGCGGTCAGGCGACCAAGGCAGGCGCGGGTACGCACACCACGTTTCGCGATCACTACTCGAACGGTCACGAGGCGCCACAAGACGGAGGCGGGAAATGGCACGCCGCAGTCGTGGAACTCTACGAAGAAGGCGGTCGGGAAGCCGGTCGAGTGCTGCGAGATGGCGGTGTATTCATCGTCAAGTGCCAGGATGAGGTAAGCGCCAATCGGCAGAACCTCACCCATGTGGAGATCATCAACGCATACGCGGAAACGGGCTTCTTCTGCAAGGATCTGTTCGTGGTCGTGCGCCCGAACAAGCCGGGGATGAGCAGGCTGTTGAAACAGGTGCACGCCCGCAAGAACCACTCCTACTTTCTGGTGTTCGTCAAGATTCCGATAGGGAAAAAGGCGTCTCAGATGCGATTCTGAATGATCTCGTTCATCAACGTGAACGGTTCTTCGTGGAACGGTGGTTCCGGAGGCCAACGCACTGCCACCAGCGTCGCCAGCAGATGCCGGCGCTGGTACTCCGAGTACTTCCTGAAACTCGACGCGGGCA
This sequence comes from Spirochaetia bacterium, assembly GCA_965215345.1. Taxonomy (GTDB): domain Bacteria; phylum Spirochaetota; class Spirochaetia; order SZUA-6; family Bin103; genus CATQHW01. The sequence continues at coordinate 340,971 of CBDCDL010000002.1, forward strand.
GGTCCGAGTTCTTCGCAAACACGAAGCGCCAGATGCCGTCGAACGCAAAGACACTCACCGCCAGAACGTCGAACTCCCCCCTCAGCAGGCACGTGGTCATGACGGTGCTGCCATCCGGGAGGACGACCTCACGACGGTCGCTCGCGTCTACCTGCGCCTTGCCCGTCCAGCCGTCGTCGGTTTTCCGTATCGTGCCGGTCTGCAAGGACTTGGACTCGAAAATGAACTCGTGGCCCTTGTACCGGACCATGCGATCGCCCTTCTTCTTTCGATCGTGATCGTCATACTTGACCACGTTCGAAACCTCCTCACCGGATAGCCAGAGCCGCTCGAGTTTCAGTTCCGCCAAATAGCCAAGAATCATGCCGCGCAGGCTTGGATTCAGATCGATGACCTCGGTCAGCTCCTCGGCCGTGATGTCCCAGCGATCGAGAATCGAGTCAGCCATGCCCACCTACTGGTAGCGCAGCAGTCGCGGGCTGCGGAACCCGATCCATGCCGCCAGCACGATCAGCAGCACGCCGAAGATGACCAGCGCCATGCGCACGCCCAGCAGCTCGGCCAGCGCCCCCGCGGGCAGCGCGCCGGCCGGAGTAAGCCCGAAGTTCATGGCGTAGATGCTCACCACCCGGCCGCGGTACTCCGCGTTGGCCGCCTCCAGCAGCAGCGCCTGGTTGAGCGCCCGCCGCAGCGCGTCGCCGACTCCGACCATGACCGTCAGCCCGACGGCCACCGCCAGCACCGGCACCGTCCCGACCAGCGCCAGTCCCAGGCCGCTCGCCACCGCCCCGCCGATCAGCAGGGCGCCGCGCCGGCGGCGCCCGCTCCATGCCACGTAGGACGCGCCGACGATCGCGCCCAGGCCGATCATGCTGGACAACAACCCAAGGGTGCGCGGACCCTGATCGTACACGTCGACGACCAGCACCGGCAGCAGGAACCGGTACGGCATGGCCAGCACGGTGAAGGCGATCGCCACGACGATGAGCGCCACCAGCAGGCCGTCGTTGCGCACGTACCGCAGCCCGGCGCCGATATCGCGCAGGAACGACCGCTTCCCGGATGACGTCGACGCCCTCGGGCGAGCCGAATGGCGCACCAGGCTGGTGCAGAGGACGGCGAGCAGATCGGAGGCCAGGACCACGACATACACGCCGAACGGACCGATCGCGTCGTACAGCACCCCCGCGACCGCCGGCCCCAGCAGGCCGGTGACGCTGAACGACACCGACACCAGCGCCACGGCGTTGCCGGCCAGTTCCTCGCCGACGATGTCCGCGATCAGCGACTGGCGCGCGGGCACCACGAAGGCGAACGCCACCCCCTGGACCGCGGATGCGGCCAGCAGGTGACCCCAGACGACCACGTCGAGCTTGATCGCCACCGCCACCGAGGCCGCGCTCGCGGCGATCAGGAGCTGCCCGATTTGCAGGATGCGCTTTCGTGGAAACCGGTCTGCCAGCGCCCCGCCGAACAGCGACAGCGTCAGCATGGGCAGCGCGAATCCCATGCTGACCAGGCCCAGGATGAACGCCGAGTCGGTCAGCTCATAGGCCAGGTAGCTGGCGGCGATGAACGTGGCCTGGTTGCCTCCCATGACGATCGAGTTGCCCAGCCACAGGTAGCGAAAGTCTCGGTGGCGCATCGCGCTGAAGCGCGACGCCCACCCGGACGCGAAGCGCATCGAGTTGAGGCCGCCTCACCATCCGAGCGCGTAGCCGATCACGGCCCGGGGCGACACGCCGCCGCGGATCACGCCGTGCCCGGCGTCGATGCGGACGGCCATCGGCTTGCCGTGTCCCCACGGCCCGGTCATCCGCACCTCGTGTCCGCGCCGGCGCAGCTCCTCCAGCACGCCGGCGTCCATGCGGCTCTCGGCCGACACGCCCAGCGGGTCGGCGCTGCGCGGATAGAACGACGAAGGAAAGTGCGTGGAGTGCACGGTCGGCGCCTCCAGCGCCTCCTGCAGCGGCATGCCGAACACGGCGTGGTTCAGAAACACCTGCAGCGTCCATTGGTCCTGGCCGTCGCCGCCGGGCGTGCCGAACACCATCTCCGGCCGGCCGTCGCGGGTGACCAGGCTGGGCGTCAGCGTGGCGCGCGGCCGCTTTCGCCCCGCGGCAGCGTTGGCCCGGTTCGCGTTCAGGTAGAACATCTGCGCGCGGGTGCCGATCGGGAACCCGAGCCCCGGCACGACCGGGGAGGAACCGATCCAGCCTCCCGACGGGGTGCACGCGACCATGTTGCCGTCGGCGTCGATCGCGTCGCAGTGCGTGGTGTCGCCCATGTGCGCGTGGCCGGCGCCCGACCCCGCCTCGCGGCCGGCGATCCCGAGCGCGGCCCGGTTGTCCGCCGCCACGTCGGCCAGCGGCAACCCCTCGGCTCCCAGCGGTCCCGCAACCAGTTCGGCGGAGGCCTGGTCGCCGATGGACGCACGGCGGGAATCGGCATAGGCGGCCGAAAGCAGCCGGTCCAGCGGTACCCGGTCGTGGTCCGGATCGCCGTAGTAGGCCTCGCGGTCGGCGAAGGCGAGCTTGGCGCACTCGATCACGGCGTGCAGGTAGTCGGCGGAGTTGTGGCCCAGCCCCTGCAGATCGAAACCGTCGAGCAGGCGAAGCTGCTGCAGGAAGACCGGCCCCTGCGTCCACGGGCCGCACTTGTGCACCTCGACGCCGCGGAACTCGACGCTGCACGGCGTCTCCGCCGCCGCGCGCCAGGCGGCCATGTCGTCCATGGTCAGCAGGCCGGCGTGCTCCTCGCCCGTGGCGTCGAGCACCGGCTCGGCGACGAAGCGCACGATGCGCTCGGCGATCGCTCCCCGGTAGAAGGCGTCGCGCGCCGCCTCGATGCCGCGTTCCCGCCCGCCGCCGGAGGCCTCCTCGGCAGCCGCCATCGCCCGCAGCGTCGCCGCGAAGTCCGGGTTGCGGAACCGTTCGCCCGTCCGCGGGATGCGGCCTCCGGGGCAGTAGATGGCCGCCGTGGAGGGATAGCGTTCCAGAAACAGCTTCGCCTTGTCATCGGTGCTGCGGCTGAACGCCGGGTAGACCGGAAAGCCCTCTTCCGCCAGCTCGATGGCGGGGGCCAGGATGTCCGCGAAGCGCAGGCGCCCGAAACGCGCCACCGCGCACGCCCAGGTGTCCACGGTGGCCGGCACGCAGGCCGGCAGGAACCCGTCGCCTGGAATCAGGTCGATGCCGTGCTCCCGGCAGTAGTCGATGGTGAGCGCCGCCGGCGAGCAGCCCATGCCGCTGATCGCGTACGGCTTGCCCTCCGCGGCCGAGTAGACCAGGGTCGGCGCCTCGCCGCCGATGCCGTTGGCGAACGGCTCCAGCAGGTTCAGGCAGATGCACATCGCCGCAGCCGCGTCGATGGCGTTGCCGCCGCGCTCCATGATGTGCGCGCCGGCCGCCGTGGCCAGATAATGCCCGGACGTGACCACGTACTGGCGGCCCATGATCTCCGGGCGGGTCGTGAAATCGCTCATCGTCCTGCCTCGCTGTTGAAACTCGTTCTCTTTCGTCCGCAGTGGACAGGAGCGGACACCGCGGAACGCGCGTCGGTGCCGCTCAAGCGACTGCGCGCAGGCGTACGCCGCGCACGCGCTCGAAGTGCTTCTGATTTCGGGTCGCCAAACCGAGCGAATGCTCTATCGCCGTCGCAGCGATCAACGCGTCCGGAAGGCGAACATCGCACTCCCGACGAATTCGGCCGGCTCGTTCGGCGATCGCACGATCGACCGCGATTTCCCTGAACGGCGCCAACAGCTTGGTCACCAGATGGGTGCCGGAAGTACCGGCGAACAGCTCGGCTCGCGTTACCACCGAGTAGTGCAGCCGGTGCCGGTCTGCGCGCAGGCGACGATTCCCCCTGAGGTGATCGACGAACACGTCGTATCGACGAGGATCTTAGCCACGGCTCCAGTCGTCCCGGCTCGGCGCCATGGCTTGCGGATCGGCCCCATACGTGTCTGCAAGCGTAGCGTCGACATCCGCGTGCTGGGTCGCCAGGTACTCGTCGAGGGCGCGCCGAATCACCTGTGCCAGCGTCAACCCTGTTGCCTTGGTCAATACATCCAACCGTTGTCGTTGCTCGGCGGTCAGATAGACCTGCGTCCTGGTCGCGGACATACAGCACAGCATACACCATGAAGCACGCGCCGCGGTACCCGGCGCTCACCGCGGCTCCGCCGGCCGCAGATCCTGCAAGAAAGCGGCCGCCTCCCCGGCCGCCGCCGCGATGTTTTCCTCGATGGTGACGCCCGACCGCTTGCGCGGCATGTAGCCGTGATCCCCGTCGGTGATCCAGGCGATCCGGATGCGCTCCGGCAGTCCGAAGCCGGGCACCTCCTCGCGGTGGCCGAACGGGTCGCGCTCGCCCTGCACGATCAGCGCGGGCGTACGCAGGTCACCCAGGTGCTCGGTGCGCAGCCGTTCCGGCTTGCCCGGCGGGTGGAACGGGTAGGCAAAGCACACCAGGGCGCGCACGCCGCACTCGTCGGCCACCATGCTGGCGATCCGTCCCCCCATCGAGCGGCCGGCGATCGCCAGCAGGGCCGGATCGCCCAGCGCCGCGATCACCGCACGCCACGTTTCGACGAGTACCGGCTCCCGATCCGGCGCCGTGCGGCCGGCTGCCATGTACGGGAACGCAAAGCGGGCCACTCGCAACCCGTGAGAGGCGAGCTCACGCGCGAGCGTGACCATGGCGATGTGCTGCGGCCCCACCCCCGCGCCGTGCGCGAGCGCGATGGGCGGCCCGCCGTCAGGGCCGTCGAACAGGAACTCCGGGGTCGGGTCGGGCACGCGCGTCACGCCGCGAACTGACCGCTGGCCAGAAGCACCAGGGTGCAGGCGCGGATCACCGGGATGCCCCGCTCCTGCAGGCGCCGCTCGATCAGCTCGGACTCCGTACCCGGGTTGAGGATCACGCGGCCGGGAGCCAGGGCGATGATCTGTTCGATCAGCTCCTCCCCATGGCGCGGGCCGACGTAGACGGTCAGCGTATCGACGGCGCCGTCGATCGCGGCAAGATCGCGGGCGGCACGGAGGCCCTCGATCTGGTCGTGCGCGGGATGGACCGGGATCACGTGATGACCGCGCTGCCGGAGGCGGCGCACCGCCTGGTTGGAGGTCCGGTCGGGTTTCGGGCTGGCCCCCAGCACGGCGACGCGTTCGGTACCCATGACTCGCCCGCAGCGTAGCACGGCGCCGAACGGCCGTTGGCTCGGCCCCGTCGGTTAGAATGCGGGACAAGGAACTGCTGAACCGATGAAGATCGAACACATTGCGCTGAACGTCCCCGACCCGGCGGCGATCGCCGACTGGTACGTCGCCAACCTGGGCATGCGGGTCGTCCGCCAGAGCGGGGCGCCTACCCATACCACCTTCCTGGCCGACAGCGACGGCGAAACCGTCCTGGAGCTGTACCGCTTCGACGCGGCGCCCGTGCCTGATTACGCCGCTCAGGATCCGATGGTGCTGCACTTGGCCTTCACCTCCACCAACGCGGTCGAGCAGGCCAGGCAGCTCGCCGCGGCCGGCGCGCAGTTGCACGGTGAGCCACGCGCGACCGATGGCGGTGACACGCTGATCTTTCTGCGCGATCCGTGGGGCATCGCCCTGCAGCTTGTGGAGAGAACCGAGCCGCTCCTGGGGTGAGCAAAGCGAACCTCACCCGAAGGGTGAGCAAAGCGAACCTCGCCCGAAGGGTGAGCAAAGCGAACCTCGCCCGAAGGGTGAGCAAAGCGAACCTCGGGTGAGCGCGAGCCGACGGCCGATCGCGCTGGGCGCGGTCGGACACCTGCTGCTGGAGATCACCAACAACTTCCTGCCGGTCACGTACCCGCTGCTGATCCCCCTGCTGGGCCTCTCGTTCACACAGGTGGGGCTGATCGCGCTGGTGCACTCCGTCTGCGGCACCCTGCCGCAGCCGTGGCTGGGCGCGCTGGCGCAGCGCTGGGGTCCGCAGCGGATCATCGTCATCAGTCTGGCGTGGTCGGGGCTGTTCATGGGGCTGATCGGTCTGACCGGCTCGTACTGGCTGGCGCTGGTGCTTGCCGGGCTGGGCGGCTTCGGCGGCGGCGCGTTCCATCCGGCCGGTGCGATGAGCGTGGCGCGCATTGCGGCCGGACCCGAGGGTCGGCAGCGGCGCGGGGCTGCCATGTCGCTGTTCTCCGTGGGCGGCAACCTGGGCTCGGCGCTGAGCCCGGCCCTGATGGCCGTGGCGCTCGGCCTGTTCGGCCTGCCCGGCACCGGCGCCGCGGTGGTGATCGGGCTGGGATCGGCGCTGCTGGTGTGGCGGCTGCTCGCGCCCCGGGCGCTCGCGTCCGGGGGCGATGCGGCCGCGGACGGCGCTCTGCCGGGCTCCGGGCCATCTCCGTCACCGGCGCGGCCGCGCGCGGAGCGCCGGGTCTATCCCGTCCTGCCGCTGGCCCTGATCGTGATGTTCGCGATGTCACGGAGCTGGTTCCAGCTCTCGATCACCAGCTTCCTGCCCACCTGGACCGCCGAATCGCTGGGCTCCACGGCCTGGCCGCTGGTGCTGTTCATGGGCTCCGTCGGCGCGGGCAGCCTGTCGGGCGGCCGGCTGTCCGACCGCATTGGCCGGACCCGTACCCTCCTGGGCGCCGCGCTCCTGACCATTCCCGCGCACCTGACCTTCATCCACGGGTTGCCGGCGGTGCAGCCGGCCGCGGTGGCCGTGCTCGGCGCCGCCCTCGGAGCCACGCTGCCGGTGGCCATCGTCATGGCGCAGGAGCGCCGGCCGCATGCGACCGGCGTCGCGGCCGGACTGGTGATCGGGGTGGGCGGGTTGCCGGCCGGCATCGGTGCGTCGGTCACGGGGCTGTTGGCGGACGCGTTCTCGCTCGACACCGCGCTGCAGTGGACGGTGCTGGCCCTCGTGGTCGGCGCGCTGGCCGTTATCGTCCTTGCGTTCCTGGAGCAGGATCGGGGGCGTCCAGCACGTCGGCGCACGCCTCGCGAAACACCGCGAGCGACTCCCGCAGGGCCTCCTCGGTAATCACCAGCGGCGGGGCGATCTTCACGCACTCGCCCGCCACCCCCACCGGCGCGAACATCAGCAGGCCCCGCCGGTAGCAGGCCTGGACGATGGCCGCCGCCGTGGCGGCGTCGGGCTCCCGCGTGCCGGCCGGCCCTGGGCCGGGGCGCATCACCCGGATGCCGGCAACCAGCCCGCGGCCGGTCAGGCACGCCAGCGCCGACGAGTGCGGCGCGACGATCGCGGCCAGCTCCGTCATCAGGATCCGGCCGAGATTCCCGGCCCGCTCCACCAGGTGCTCGCGCTCGATGAGGTCCAGGTTGGCCAGCGCGGCCGCCACGCCGATCGGGTTGCCGGAGTGCGTGGAGGTCATCGACCCCGGCGGGTACAGGTCCATGATGTCGCGACGGCCGATCACCGCCGCCAGCGGCAGGCTGGAGGTGATTCCCTTGCCGCACGTGATCAGGTCAGGCGTGACGCCGTAGTGCTCGAAGCAGAACATGCGGCCGGTGCGCCCGAAGCCGGACTGCACCTCGTCGAAGATGGTGACGATGTCGTGCTCGGCCGCGAAGGCGCACAGCGCCTGCGCGTAATCGGCAGGCAGGAAATCCGGCCCGACCCCCTGGTACGACTCGGTGATGATGCCCGCGATCTCGGCGGGCTCGACGCCGGACTCGGCGACGGCGGCCAGAAATCCCTCGAAGGAGGTGTCCTGGTTCTTGAACCCGTCCGGGAACGGCACGCGGAGGAAGGTCTCCCCCTCCCCGCTCAGCCACTCGTGCTGGGCGGCCATGCCGCCGGCGAGCTGCGCGCCCATCGTGCGGCCGTGGAACGCGTTGCGGAAGGAGACGATCACGCGCTTGGCCGGCCCGTGCCGTCGCAGGCCGCAGGTCTTGGCCAGCTTGATGGCCGCCTCGTTTGCTTCGCTGCCGGTGGTGACCACGAACGCGGTGTAGCCCGCGGGATCGGGGGCGAGCGCCTGCAGGCGGGAGGCGAGCTCCGCGCGCCCTTCGTGCGGGAACACGTAGGCCGACAGCAGCGGGCGCGACACGGCTTCGATCACGGCGTCGCGGATCTCGCGGCGTCCGTGGCCGGCATTGGTGATCAGGACGCCGGACGACCAGTCGATCCAGGTGTTGCCCCAGCGGTCGGAGACCTGGAAGCCGTCGGCTCGGTCCCAGACGATGGGCGGCTGACCGGCCATCGCGCGCGGCTCGGCCGCCCGCAGGCGCTCCAGCACCGGCAGCGACTCCGGCACCGGCAGCGGCGTGCGGATGCGGCGGTGGCTGGTGTGCACCGGCGGAACCGCTACCGGCTCCAGCGAGAACTCAGCAGGCATCGATGATCCCCGGCGTCCCCTCGTAGCCGATGTTCACCGTGGCTCCGGCGGATGCCAGCGACTGCCGGGCCGCTTCCACCACCAGCTCGTTGATGCCGCTGTTGAATGGCGTGGCGATCAGCCCGGTGCGGTCGAGCTCCCGCAGGCGGGCGCGCCGCCCGTCGACCGGGAGGTCGCGGAGCGCGCGGGCCGCCTGCACGGCGGCGGCCATCGATTCGTAGCCGTAGCCGATCGCGTCCGCGCCGGCCCCCTCCCGCGGCGCCAGCCGGAAGAAGTCGGGACTGACGAAGTTGAACCGGCTGCCGCCCGGACCGGTCGCCGCCACGTAGGCGTACTCGACACCGCGGTCCTGGTCGTCGTGGTCGATCAGCCCGGTGCGGCCGTCCCCCTCGCAGTACAGGGTCATGCCCTGATCGTTGGAGCCGGCGCCGGCGTCGGGATACCCCAGCCCGGCGCTCACCGACAGGATCGCGCCGTTCTCCCAGTGCACCCGTCCGTGCGCCCACAGGTAGCCGGTGTTGCCGTTGGGAAAGGTGCCGGTGGCGCCGGCGACGCTGACCGCCACCGGACGCAGGCCGGTGATGAAGTACACCAGGTCCACGTAGTGGCAGCCCACGTAGGTGAACGGGTCGCTGTTGTCGCAGGTGAACCAGTTCTGGAAGTTCGAGTGACGGTAGAAGTAGGGCTCGAACAGCCTGGCCTCGCCGTAGGCGAACTCCCCGAAGTCGCCACGCCCGTATTGGCGGCAGGCGACCAGCGAGCGGCGATCGAAGCGCTTGTGGTAGTCGATCCCCACGAACAGCCCGCGCTCGGCGGCAAGCGCACCGATCTGGCGGCCGTGCTCGAAGCGCTGCACCAGCGGCTTGACGCTGTAGACATGCTGGTCGCGCTGCAGCGCGTCGAGGATGATCTGGTAATGCAGGTGATCGGGCACGGCCACGAACACCAACTGCCGTGGGGCCAGCGCATCCAGGGCGCGCAGGTACGCGCGCGGGTCGCGGCCGGCGTCTCCGAGGCCGGGGTACGCGGCGAACTCCTGGCCGGGAAACGCCTCGGCAAGTTCCTCGTCAGCGGCCAGCGGCGCCAGCCGGGCGGTGCTGGTGGCCGCGAGCGAGATGGAGCCCACTTCGCCGCTCCGCTGCAGGTGGTAGAGCGACGGCAGGATGACATCACGGGTGAACATGCCGGCGCCCACCACCACGACCTGGAGCGGTGCGTGCGCACGCCGAGAGCTGTCCGACTGGGATCCGGTCATGGACGCCGTGCTACTTCTCTATGGAACGAGGCTCCTCGTCCCGAGCCCCATCCTGATCCCGCGTGATCGGTCCCCGGACCTCCGATCCGGTCGCCGCTTCCTGCGATCCGGTCGCCGCTTCCTGGTCGGGCTGTGGAGCCGCCGGTTGCGCCTCCGCCTCTTCGTCCTGCTCTTCCGGTGGAGCGGCCTCCGCCGGGGCCTCCTCGGCAGCTTCCTCCATGGCCTCCGCGGGCGCCTCCTCCGCGGGCGCGGGAGCTTCCGCGTCTGCCGGTTGCTCCGACTCCTGCTCCGGGGCAGGTTCGGGCGGTGCCGTCCCGTTGTCGCGTGTCGCGAGGAACACGATGATCGCAGTCACGACAACGACCACGACGACGAGCGCGAGGATGCGTCCGGTGCTGGATGACCTCCGATTCATGTGTCAGTTTAAATCAACGGCAGACCCCGGCATCAAGCTGAGCGTTTCACCGTGGTCCGAGGTCGCCTTGGCGTCGGCGCTTGACTTTGGCGTCGGAAAGACATTATTTTGGTTCGTCAAAACAGCGAGACGGGACCGTGATCGAAACAACCGGGCTGACCAAGTACTACGGGCGCACGCGCGGGATCGACGGGCTGGATCTGAGCGTGGAGGCCGGTGAGTTCTTCGGCTTCATCGGGCCCAACGGCGCGGGCAAGTCCACGACGATCCGCACCCTGCTCGGGCTGCTGCGGCCCACAGGCGGCAGCGCCACGGTGTTCGGGCTGGACGTGACCAGCCGCGGCACCGACATCCGCCGCCGGCTGGGCTACATCCCGGCGGAGATCGGCTTCTACGGCGGCATGACCGGCGAGGCGATCCTTCACCTGGCCGGCCGCATGCACGAGGTGGACCCGGACCGGGGTCGGGAGTTGGCCGGCCGCCTGGACCTGGACCTGCAGCGCAAGGCAGACGAGCTGTCCACCGGCAACCGCAAGAAGCTGGCCATCGTGCTGGCGCTGCAGCACCGCCCCGAGCTGGTGATCCTGGACGAGCCGAGCGCCGGCCTGGACCCGCTGATGCAGGGCGTCCTGTTCGACCTGCTGCGCGAGGAGCACCGGCGCGGCGCCACCGTCTTCTTCTCCTCGCACGTGCTGGACGAGGTGCAGCGCACGTGCCGGCGCGTGGCGATCGTCCGCAGCGGCCGCATCGTCGAGGTGGCGGAGATCGAGGCGCTCCGCCAGCGCCACCTCAAGCGGGTGCGCGCCGTCTTCCCGGGCGAGCCGCCCGCGCGCGCACTGGCCATCGAGGGCGTGGCCAACCTGTCCGTGGATGCCGACAGCGCGCGCTTCGACTTCACCGGACCGCCCCGCGCGCTGCTCGCCATGCTGGCCAGGCGCCGCGTGGTCGACGTGAGCATCGAGGATCCGACCCTGGATGACGTGTTCCTGCACTACTACGGCAGCGACGCGGCGGAGGACCCGGCATGAGTCCGGCCTGGCACCTGTTCACGCACGAACTGCGCCGCAACCGCCGGCAGGCGATCGCCTGGACCGGCATCGTCGCCGGACTGGTCGTGCTCTACTCGCTGTTCCTCCCGTCGATCGCCGAATCCGGCGACACGTTTGCCGGCATGCTGGAAGCCTATCCCGACGGACTGCTCAAGGCGCTCAACATCGATGACACGGCGATGTTCGTGACGCCGCTCGGCTTCCACGTCACCGAGAGCGGCATCGTGATCACCATCCTGGGCGGCATCTTCGCCGCCTCGCTGGGCGCCAACCTGCTGCTCAAGGAAGAGCGCGACCGCACGGCCGAGTTCCTGCTCGCCCAGCCCCTGTCGCGCCTGCAGGTGTGGGCCGGCAAGACCGCCGCAGCCTACGTCTACGTGATCGCCTTCAACGCCGTGACCTTCGCCGTCTCGGCCGCCGCGGTCACCGGCTTCAGCCCGGATCCCGTCGATCTGCGCGCCCTGTTCATCTACGACGTGTACGTGCTGCTGCTGACCGCGCTGCTTGCCGCCCTCGGCCTGCTGCTGTCGGCGGCGGTGCGCCGCGGGCGCAGCATGACCGGCGTGGCGGTCGCGATCGCCCTGGGCGGCTTCTTCGTGGACGCGATCTCCAAGACGACCGAGCAGGCGCGGCCGATCGGCTATCTCAGCCCGTACCGGTTCCTGGACGTCTCGGTCCTGGACCCGGACTACGGGATCACCCTCGGCCGGCTCGCCTACTTCCTGCTGGGCACGGCCGCACTGCTGACCGCATCCGCGATCCGGTACCGGCGCAAGGACATCGTGGTCTAACATCGCCCCGGAGGGCGCCACGATGACCATCGCCGAGAGGATCGCCGACCGCGCACGTCAGGAGGGGCTGGAGCTCTACTTCGGCCTGCCCGGATCCGGGGCGCTGATGGACCTGATGGAGGCCGGACGGCACGTCGGGCTGGACCTGGTCCTGATGGGCCACGAGTCGAGCGCCGCCATCACCGCCGCCTACTACGGCCATCTGCGCGGCGGCGCCGGGCTGGCGATCGGCATCAAGGGCGCCGGCGCAGGCAACCTGGCCGCCGGCGCGGTCAACGCCTTCTTCGAGCGCATGCCGGTGGTCTGCCTGTGCGAGCGCATGGGCTCAGGCGCGCGCGCCGAGATGTCGCAGGTGTGCGCGCAGGAGCCGCTGTTCGCCCCGGTGTCGAACGCCACGCTGGAGATCGACGCCGGCAGCGATCCGGGCCGCACCATCGATGCCGCCTTCGCCGCCGCCACGGGCGGACGTCCGGGACCGGCGCTGCTGCAGTTGCCCTCCGACCAGGCGCAGGCCGATGCGGGCGCCGCTCCCACCGATCGCGCCGCGCCACGACTGGACGGACCGGCGCCGGACGACGCGGCGATCGCCCGGGCGGCGCGGCTGGTCGGCGGCTGGCGGCGGCCGGTCGTCATCCTGGGCCCTGACATCGCCCCGGCGGGCGCTTCCGGTGCGGTCCCCGCGCTGATCGACCGCATGCGGCCGGCAGTGCTGCACGGCTTCCACGCGCGCGGCATGATCCCGGAGGACGATCCGCGCTTCGCCGGCGTGTTCATGGCCTTTCCCGGACCGAACATTCTTGCCAACCGCATCCTGGCCGAATCGGACGGCGCGCTGCTGATCGGCGTCGACGGCCTGTCCGTGGAAGGGAGTTGGGACACCGCGCTCGGGATTCCAACCTGCGAGCTTGCGGCACGGCCCGACTTCGAGATCGTGTCGCCGGCAACGGTGCGCGTCGACGGCGACCTGGCCGCCTCGCTGCCGGCCCTGACCGCCGCCCTGCCGCCGCGCTCCGACGAGGGTTTTCCGACCGAGCGCGTGGCGGCCATCCGCGCCGACATCCTGGCGCGCTGCTTCGCCCGGCCGCCGGAGGCCCGCCTGGCCGCCCAGGACGCGGTGCGGATCGCCCGCGAGCTGCTTCCGGAGGACGGAATCCTGGTCTCGGAGACCGGCGTCTTCATCGTCATGCTCGACCACCTGTGGCCGGTCACCCGGCCGGACACCTTCTTCGGCTCGGGTGGCGCACGCACGATGGGGCTGACCGTGCCGGCGGCGCTGGGCGCCAAGCTGGCGCGCCCGGACACCCCGGTGCTCGGCATCGGCGGCGACGGCAGCCTGCTCATGCGGCTGGGGGAGCTCGAGACCTTCGCCCGCACCGGAGCGGCGGTGCCGCTCGTGATCATCAACGACCAGGCGCACGGCACCATCCGCTCGCGGCAGAAGACCCGCGGCCTCGAACCTTATTCCCTGCAGTTCGCGCCGGTCGACTACGCCGCGATCGCGCGCGCCAGCGGCCTGCGCGGGGCCACCGTGTACGACCCGGAGACGCTGCGCCGCGAGTTGGCCGCGGCGCTGGCCGCCGAGGTCGCCACCCTCATCGACGTGCGCGTCGACCCGCAACCCTACCAGGACAGCTTCGGCCCCACCGTCGGCATCCTGTCCTGAAATCCTGCCGGCGGGCGGGCAAACAAGGGTAAGCATGCGGTAGGATCGGCGCATCTCTCCGATACCGCAGGAGGTTTCCGATGAACGATGACGAAGAGCATCCTGGCCATTCCTGATCGCAGGACTTGGCCGCCGACCGGCGCGTGGGCGTCTCCCGTTCAGGAGGAGGCGGTCATGGCCGAGGAGATGAGCCCGATCGACGTGCTCGCCCAGGTCGATCGCTCCGGGTGGGAGCGCGGCAGCCACGGCGGCCGGTTCGTGGTGGACCAACATCGCCCCACGCGAAGACCTTCAACGACGGTCGTGGCCAAGGAGACCTCGACCACGGACATCACCGATCGGACTGTTCGCCGAGGGTCATGCAGGCGCAACCAGCACACCCTGGAGCTGGGAGCCGGGCCTGGCCGAGCGCTGGGAAATCTCCGATGACGAGAAGACCATCACGATCTCATCTGCGCAGCGGCCTGACCTGGTCCGACGGCGACCCGATCACCGCGGACGAGATCGTGTGGAGCGTCAACGAGATCTACAAGAACGAGGAGGTCGAGACCAGCACCCGCGACGCGCTGGTCGTCGGCGGCGAGTTCGCGGAGTTCGAGCTGATCGACGACCTGACCTACCGCATCGTGTTGCCGTCGGTGTACGCCTGCTGGGCCGATATCGCCTCGATCGGACCCATGCCACGCCACATCTTCGAGCCGCTGATCCAGGCGGAAGGCGCCGCCGCGGTCAACTCCTTCTGGGGGGTCGACACCGACGTGAGCACCATCGTCGGCAACGGCCCGTTCCTGATCAGCGAGCACGTGCCCAGCCAGCGGGTAGTGATGACGCCCAACCCCCACTACTACGAAAAGGACGAGTGGGGCCAGCAGCTCCCCTACCTGGACGAGTTCGTGATCGAGTTCGTGGAGGATCAGGACACCATGCCTGGCCCGCTTCATCGCCGGCGAAACCGACGCGATGGACACTGCGCGGCGAGGACTACGGCGTCCTGGTCGACCGGCAGGAGTCCGACAACTTCCTGATCTACAACGTGGGTCCCGCGTCCAGCACCCAGTTCATCACCTTCAACCAGAACCCGATCGAGGGCGAGGAGGACGGCGGCATCGAGCCGCCGGCGCTGACTTGGCTGTCCAACAAGAGCTTCCGGCAGGCGATGGCGCACCTGATCGATCGCCAAACCATCATCAACAACATCGCCTTCGGCTTCGGCTACCCGCAGTACTCGTTCGTCTGGACGGTCTCGCCCTACTACTGGGAAGGCGCGCCGGACGCCGCCCTCACGTATGACCCGGAGCGCGCCAAGGAGTTGCTCGACTCGATCGGCTACACCGACCGCGACGGCGACGGCTACCGCGAGGACCCGGAGGGCAACAAGATCGAGTTGATCCTCAACACCAACTCCGGCAACACCACGCGGGAGCAGATCGGCGAGCTGTTCACGCAGGAGGCGCAGGCCGCCGGCATCGATGTCACCTTCAAGCCGGAGGCGTTCAACGAGCTGGTCACCCGGCTGGTCGCCTCGTACGACTGGCAGATGATCCTGATCGGCCTGACGGGATCGGTCGACCCGTGCGGCGGCAGCAACGTCTACCCCTCGTACGGCTCCCTGCACATGATCGAGCCCAACCAGGAGTCGCCGCGCCGCGACTGGGAGGTCGCCGTGGACGCCGCTTGGGACGAAGCCAACCTGACCACAGACGAGGAGCAGCGCACCCGCGGCTACCGCAAGCTGCAGGAGCTCTGGATCGACGAGGTCCCCTGGGCCTACACCTTCGCCCCGGCGACGATGCACGCCTACCGCAACAACATCGGCAACGTCAAGCCACAGCCGCTCAACGGCTTTGGCATCCGAGGCCTCGCCGACCGGCTCTTCGTGAAGTAGCCGGACGCGACATTCGAGCCCGGGACGAGCACGAACGTCCCGGGCTCCTTCCTTTCGATGAGAGATCTGATTTCGATCACGGAGCACCCTCGCATGCATCCACGGTAGGTATCCGCGGCCCATGAGCCTGTCGCTGCTGCGCGTCGTCGGCCGGCGGCTGATGAACGCCGTGCCGATCCTGCTGATCACGCTGGCCGTCGCCTTCTGGCTGATCCAGCTCGCGCCCGGGGACGTCTATTCCGAGTACGCGCTCAACCCGGAGATCCGCGCCGAGGATCTGGAGCGGTTCCGCGCCAACTTCGGCCTGGACCAGCCGTGGTACGTGCAGTTCGGGCGCTACCTCTGGAACGCCGCGCAGGGCGATTTCGGCTTCTCGCAGACCTTCAAGGCGCCGGTGTTCGTGCTGGTCAAGCAGCGCGCCGCCAACACGCTGCTGCTGTCGGCGGTGTCGCTGCTGCTGGCGTGGGGGTTCTCGATCCCGGCCGGCATCATCGCCGCCGCGCGGCAGTATCGGTGGCAGGACCAGTCGATCGCGGTGCTGGCCTTCTTCGGGCTGTCGATCCCGAACTTCTTCCTGGCCGCCGTGCTGCTGTACGTGATCTCGGCCACCGGGAGCTGGCTGCCGATCGGCGGCATGACCTCGATCGACCACGACCAGCTCTCCATCCTCGGGAAGATGTGGGACTTGGCCAGGCACCTGGTGGTGCCGGCGCTGGTGATCTCCACGGCGATCACGGCGTCGCTGACGCGCATCATGCGCGCCAACATGCTGGAGGTGCTGGGCCAGCAGTACATCACCACCGCCCGCGCCAAGGGGTTGGCGGAGCGGGTGGTGATCCTCAAGCACGCGCTGCGCAACGCGGTCAATCCGATGATCACCCTGCTGGGCTTCAGCATCGGTGACATCCTGGGCGGCTCGGCGCTGGTGGAGATCGTCACCGGCTGGCCCGGGCTGGGCAAGCTGATCCTGGCGGCACTGCTCAACCAGGACCCGTACCTGGTGTCCGGCAGCCTGATCTACGGCGTGATCCTGCTGATGCTCGGCAACCTGGTGGCCGACATCCTGCTGGCGATCACCGATCCCCGGATCCGCGTGACATGAGCGGCACGCTCGCGACGGCTGCCGGGGGCGCCGCAGAGGAACGGGCCGAGTCGCTGCTGCAGGGCTTCGCGAGAAAGTTCCGCAGGCACACGCTGGGCAAGATCGGCGCGGTGACGCTGCTCGTGCTCTACGCCCTGGCGCTGCTGGCCGACCCGCTGGCGCCGGCGACCATGCGCTGGACGGACAAGACGAAGTCGTACCAGCCGCCGACGCGCATCCACTTCAGCTACCTCGACGGCGGCACCGTGGTGGTGCGGCCGTTCGTCTTCGAGATGCACATCGTCAACCAGGCGCTGCGCACCTACGGCCGCGTGCCGCGCCACACCCTCCGCGTGATCTCGCAGGAGACGGTCGCCGGCCGCGGCGACCTGCGCGCCGTGGCCATGCAGGAGTCGGCGGCCGCGCGCGCGAGCACGGCGGTCGCCACGTTCCGGCGCCACTACGGACTGCGGCTGGACCACCCGGCATTGACCGAACTGCGCACGTCGATCGGGCAGGTCGAGCGCGATCCCGGCCGCGACGTGCACCGCACCGTGCGGCTCGACCTGGGCCTGCCGGCCACGCCGATCGCGGAGCTGATCGTCGCCAAGGGCAACAAGAACTTCGTGGGCTTCTTCGCGCGCGGCGTGCCCTACCGGTTCCTGGGGACGTTCACGGCGCGCACGCACCTGCTCACCTCGCCGACCGGCGGGTTCTTCCCGCTCGGGACCGACCACGCCGGCCGCGACCTCCTGTCGCGGCTGCTGCACGGCGCGCGCGTGTCGCTTACCGTCGGACTGGTCGGCGCCACCATCACGCTGGTGATCGGCCTGCTGATCGGCGGCGCCGCCGGTTACTTCGGCGGGGCGATCGACAACCTGCTGATGCGCTTCACGGAGGTGCTGCTGGCCTTCCCCGCGTTCTACCTGCTGCTGGCGCTGCGCGGCACCTTTCCCCCGACGCTCCACAGCGTGCAGGTCTACTTCCTGATCATCCTGATCGTCTCCTTCGTGATCTGGGGCGGCTTGGCCCGCATCGTGCGCGGCATGGTGCTCTCCCTGCGGTCGGAGGACTACGTACTGGCCGCCCGCGCGCTCGGCCTCGGCCCGTTCAAGATCATCGTCCGGCACGTGCTGCCGAACACGCTCTCCTACGTGATCGTGCACGTCACGCTCACCATCCCCGGCTTCATCCTGGGCGAGTCGACCCTGAGCTTCCTGGGGCTGGGCATCACCGAGCCGCAGTCGAGCTGGGGGCTGATGCTGTCGGTGTCGCGCGGCTACCGGATCTTCCAGGATTTTCCGTGGATCCTGGTGCCGGGCATCTTCATCTTCATCGCCATCATGGCGTGGAACTTCGTCGGCGACGGCCTGCGCGACGCGGTCGATCCGCGGAGCCGCGCGTGAGCGAAGCGAACCTCACGCCAGGGGTGAACGCCACGCCGGACCCGAACGGCGCCCCGGTCCTGGACGTTCAGGACCTGCAGGTCAGCTTCCACCTGCACGACCACGTGGTGCGCGCCGTGGACGGGGTCGACCTTCACGTCGACGAGGGCGAGACGGTGGGCCTGGTCGGCGAGTCCGGCTGCGGCAAGTCGGTGACCTCGCTGGCGGTGATGCGGCTCATCCCGCAACCCCCGGGACGCATCGAACGCGGCTCCATCCGCCTGCGCGGGCGCGAGTTGA
This sequence comes from Spirochaetia bacterium, assembly GCA_965215345.1. Classification (GTDB taxonomy): domain Bacteria; phylum Spirochaetota; class Spirochaetia; order SZUA-6; family Bin103; genus CATQHW01. The sequence goes on from CBDCDL010000002.1 coordinate 359,133, forward strand.
CCGACCTGAGCGACCGCGAGATTCGCGCCGTGCGCGGCAACGCCATCTCCATGATCTTCCAGGAGCCGATGACCTCCCTGAACCCCGTCTACTCGATCGGCGACCAGATCGGCGAGGCCCTGACCCTGCACCGCGGCATGGACCGGGCGCAGGCGCGACAGGAGGCGGTCAGGCTGCTTGGCCTGGTCGGCATGTCCGACCCGGACTCGCGGGTCCGCGACTATCCGTTCCAGCTCTCCGGGGGACTCCGGCAGCGGGCGATGATCGCCATCGCGCTGGCGTGCGAGCCGGCGCTGCTGATCGCGGACGAGCCCACCACGGCGCTGGACGTCACCATCCAGGCGCAGATCCTCCGGCTGATGCGTTCTCTGAAGGAGCGGGTGCGCACCTCGATCATCTTCATCACCCACGACCTGGCGGTGGTGGCCGGTTTCGTCGACCGCGTGGTGGTGATGTACGCCGGCGTGGTGGTCGAGTCGGCGCCGGTGCGCACGATCTTCAAGAAGCCGCAGCATCCCTACACGCAGGGGTTGCTGGCCTCGGTGCCCGTGCTGACCGGGCCGGCCTCGCGGGAGCCGCTGCGCGCCATTCCCGGGCACCTGCCCGACCCGCGCCGTCGGATCTCCGGCTGCCGCTTCGCGGAGCGTTGCCCGCACGCGATGGCACGCTGCACCGAGGCGGAGCCGGCGCTGACCCCGCTCGACGAGACCCGCCAGGTGCGTTGCTTCCTGCACGGGGAGGCGACGCGGCCGGTCGAGGAGCGTCTGCCGTGAGCGACGCGCCGCTGGTGCAGGTCACGGACCTGCGCAAGGAGTTCGCGGTCAGGGCAGGCGGGTTCGGGCGGTCCCGCGGGACGCTCACCGCCGTGAACGACCTCACGCTGGCCATCCGGCACGGGGAGACGCTGGGCATGGTCGGCGAATCGGGCTGCGGCAAGACCACGGTCGGACGCTGCCTGCTGCGCCTCTACGAACCGGAGCGCGGGCGCGTGTTCCTGGACGCCGATCCTGCGGTCGCCGGTCAGGTGGTGGCGTTGGACCGCGAAGCGCGCGAGCTGGACGGGTCAGCCGACGCGAAGCGGCGGGTCCGGGAGATCCGTGCGCGCGCCGACTCGCTGGCGGCCGGCCTGGACCTGCTCAGCATGGACCGCGCGCGGGTGAAGCGGGCGCGGCGCAAGCTGCAGATCGTGTTCCAGGACCCGTGGGCGTCGCTCAACCCGCGCATGCTGGTGGGCGACATCCTCACCGAAGGCCCGCGCGAGTTCGGCGTCACCGGCGCGGCGGTGCTCGGCGAGCTGACCGCGAAGTTGCTGGACATGGTCGGCATGCCACGACACGCGGCCGGCCGCTACCCGCACCAGTTCTCCGGCGGCCAGCGGCAGCGAATCGGCATCGCGCGGGCGCTGGCCCTGGAGCCTGCGCTGATCGTCGCCGACGAGCCGGTGTCGGCGCTGGACGTCTCCATCCAGGCGCAGATCGTCAACCTGCTGCTGGAGCTGCAGCGCGAGATAGGGCTGGCCTACCTGTTCATCGCCCACGACCTGAGCATCGTCCGCTACGTTTCGGACCGCATCGCGGTGATGTATCTGGGCCATCTGGTGGAACTGGGCGACGCACAGGCGGTCTGCGAGCGCCCGCGCCACCCGTACACGATCTCCCTGATGTCGGCGGTGCCGGTCGCGGATCCCGACGCCCCGCCGGCCGACCGGCCGCTGGAAGGAGACGTGCCGAGCCCGGTGAACCCGCCCCCCGGCTGTCCGTTCCACCCGCGTTGCCCGCAGGCGATCGACGAGTGCCGCCGCTCGATGCCGGCCCTGACCACCACCGCCGACGGCCACACCTTCGCCTGCCACAACCCGCCGCATCCTCAGGAATCGAAGCGTTGAAATTGAACCGCAAAGATGTGGTCACGTTCGTATATCGTCGCCGGGAGCGCCTGCTCGAGGTAGGCCGCAAGGATGTACGTCACTCGGTGCGTGCTCCGTTCGTGGCGGCGACTTCCAGATCGGGGTTCTCGGTATAGGAGGCGTGGTACTCTTCGCTCTCCACTTCGGGGCGGGCGTCGGGGTGCAGGCGCTGCAGGTCCCAGCTCGTGATGGCCCAGCGCACCTTGTAGCGCATGCGTTGCTGGTAGCCGGCGCCGGCTTCGGGAGGCGCGGTCGCAGGCGGCGGATTCCAGGCGTAGGCGACCCGATAGATGTCGCGTATCGTGTCGATCGCAGCCTCCACTGCATCCGTGGTCACTTCGCGGAGCCGCGCGTGCCGGGAATCGAGCCACCGCATCCCTTTCTCCGCCCACTTCGCCGTCTGCTCGTCGCCTCGCTCGCGCAGCCGCGTCAGCGCCTTGTCGCGATCCCCCTTCTGTTCGAGGATCGCCTCGGCGAAGTCCTCGGTGATCGCCGCAGCCACGACCAACCCGGGCCAGTCATCGTCGGCGTCTCCCATCCAGCGCGCCAGCTCCGCGTAGGAGCGCGCCCGTTGCAGCAGGCTGTAGCTGCCGATCAGTTCCAATTCGTCTATCAGCACCACCCAGCCGCGGTAGCCGGCAGCCTTGATCATCTCCAGCACGAAGCGCAGCCGCTGCGGAGGCAGTTCCTTCAGCTTCGGCGCGCGGAAGGTGTAGGCGCCCTGCTGCTGAATCTCGCGCAAGCCGCGCTTGACGTCGCCCACCGCCAGCTTGTCGCCGGACCAGAACCAGCGGATGGCGTTGCACAGCTCCTGATCCGGCAGCCGCTCGTGCACCATCAACGTCGCCGGAAAGATGCGATGCAGACCGCTGTCGGGGCCGTTCGCCCACCGCACGAAGCCCGCGTACCGCTCGTCCTCCGGCCCCGGCAACCGCGTACCGATCTCGTCCACCATGGTGCCGACGCGACCGCCCGGAATGGCGCCGTTGTCGGCCGCCGAGCGGAACATCCTGCCCAGGTCGTAGAACGGGGTCTCCTTGCTCACCGCCACCGTGCTGCAGACGAAGTTCTCATCCAGCGCCAAGTGCTCGAAGTGCTCCAGGAGATGTGACTTGCCGGTCCCGAAGTCGCCGGAGATCAGCAGACCGCGACGCCCCCCGGCACCGTCTCCCGCGCGCTGCAGGAGCCGCCGGAACTTGCCCTCGGCATGCGGCTGCGTGCTGCCCAGGATGGCCACCGCCTCCCGGTTGGGAACGCCGTTGCGCAACGCCTCGACGGCGCGGCGACAGGTCAGCCGATCCGGCGCCTCGGTCGCCTCGGTCATGCGGGCCTCGCTCATGCCGGCCTCGCTCATGCGGTGAGCCTGCACAACGCGGCGGCCGGATTCTGCATGGTGCGGTCGCGCACGTCGTCGATGATCCTGGTCTGCAACGCCGGGTAGATGCCGACGCCGCGCGACTGCCGGTCCGCTTCCTGATCGAGGAAGGCGGGATCGGAGCAGGTCACGATCAGCGTCGCCGTCAGGCGGTCGGCATGGTCGATGAACTCCCTGAGCAACTCGTAATGATCGATGGTCATCGCCCTGGTGTAGTGCCGCGTGCCGTCACCGCGGCGGCGCCGTTCGGTGACCCGTGCGTTGTCGAGCAGCAACACCGTACCCGCGTAGCCGGCGGCGTGGAACCAGTACAGCGCCGAACGCAGCAGGTGGCGCGCGGTGGTGCGGTTGATCGGGTTGTAGATCGAGAACGGCTTGACGTTCGACAGGCGCGTGTTGGCGCCCGTGAGCCAGTCGATGATCGGTTGCCCCGGATGCGGCTGCCCGGCCGATCGTTCCAGCAGGCACAGGTGCGCCATGGCCACGCGAAAGTCCTTGCACATGTTCGGGTCGAAGAAGACATGGCGCTGGAAGCGAGGCTTCAGGCTGGTGAACAGGAACCCCTCGTCCTCGCCGCTCTGCGCTGCGATGGCGTGAAACACCCCTTCCTGCGCGGGGTCCACGCCGGCGGTGTTCGATCCCTCCCGCTGCGCCAGCGCGACGATGAACCGCCGCGCCGCCAGCCGCCAGTCCACCTGCCGGGCGAACGCGAAGAACAGGTCCTGCGGCATGTGGAAGCGGTGCGCCACGGCGTCGGCCGTCAGCACCAGGTAGTCCGCCTCGCACGCCGCGCGGGTGAGTCCCTGCCGCAGCTCGGCGCGTTGCTGCTCGTCGCCGACGGCGAACTTCACGGCGGCGCCGCCCTCCCTGATGAAGGCCGCCAGATACTCCTGCTGCAGGTAGGTCAACCACTCGGCAGCGTACATCTCACATCTCCTCGCCGGATTCGCTGAAGCGGATGCCGTAGTAGGGGATCAGGTTGCCGGCGCGATCCACGAACGAGAAGGTCCCGGCAGCCGAGCGCGCGCCGGTCGAGGCGTGGAAGCTGATCCGGGCGCCGGACCTGGTGGTCTTCACATCGGACGTGTCGAGCACGTAGAGGTCGCGCACGAAGTCCATCCTGGTGTACCGGCGGCTGCTCCCCGGCAGCGACGTGAACACGTGGTAGATGTCGTTCAGGACCACCATCCGGGTGGCGTCGAACAGGGCGCCGCGCGGCTGACCGGTGACGATCCTGAACGCCTTGAACAACGCCTCCAGGAACCGTTGCGGGTTGCCGCCGCCGGCGCGCTGCTGGTTCGCCTGCAGGTCGGCGGCGACCTTTGAGGGGCGAATGGCGGTGCGCTTGCGGCCGTCGATCCGCAGCGCCCGCTCGGCCGGCAGCACGCGGATGATCGAAGGCGAGCAGACCAGCGCCCCGTCGCGGGCGGTCACGTTCAGCCCCAGCATGGCGGCCGCGGCGCGCAGCTCTTCGCCGTAGCTTCCGGCCAGGCGGTCTTCCTCCTCGGCATCCGCGAAGGGCCAGCGCGCCGCCGCCCCGCTCACCGCGTGGCCGGCCGTCGCCAGCGCCTCGGTGAGCTTCGCGCCCTCGCGCCGCAGCTTGGCGATGGCGCCCTCCTGAGCGGCTCGCCTGAGCTTGCGGGCGGTCGCCGCCAGCTCCCTGGCGGCCGCTTCCGCCGCCTCGGCAGCCGTTTCCACGGCGGCGAAGCCATCCTCCAGCGTCATGCCGGCTCCCGGCGGCGCAGGTCGGTCCATGCGCGGAGTGTAGCGCACGCCGGCCCTCATGGCTCGACCATGCCGCCCTCAGCTTCCACACCGTCGTAGTCCCGGGCTCACGCTCGGGATCCACGCGTCCCTGAAGTCCGTTCCACCCGCGCTGCCCGCAGGACCATCGACGGAGTGCCGCCGCTTGATGCCGGCGCTCACCACCACCGCCGACGGGCACACGTTCGCTACACCGCCACAACCCGCCGCCAGCAGTCCGATCCACCTCAGATAGATCAAATCTCGCCTGACCACTCCAACTCACCGACCGGCTCACCGACCACGCAATGCAGGTAGTTCTGGACCTGATGCTCGACCACCATCTCCGATACTCCCAACTCTCCGGCTAAATCGCGCACAGCTCGTTCGTCAATGGACTGCGCGACTCCCACTTGGCTCCGGAGCCATTCGGCCGGTGCGAGAAACTCGGCCGCGAAGGCGCGCGACCGCGCTTGCCGCTCAGTCTCAAGAGTCCCAAGAATCGCAGGTCCGGGATGTTCGCGCCCGATGTAGTCGCCGAGCGCGCGCGCCAGAAGAAACCGTTTTCCGGGCTCGGATGTACTGACGACAACGCAGGAGGGAGAATCGGACGCCACACAGCCTCGGACTCGCGGAGACGGAGACCCCTCCACCGCTTGACTCCATATCGTGAGAGTGCCCTCGTCGCCAAACTCGAACCGCCCCGGCGCTGCGCTCAGTTCCTGGCGAACGGCAAGGGCGTCGTCGTGTCCGTTCCGCCAAGGCGGGTCCCCATCCATTACCCGGCCACGGACAGCCTGCCGGACGGCGTGCCAATCTTCGCCGCTCTGCGCCTGCTCGGCTGATTCGAGCCAGTGGGTCAGACAAGCCCGGATCGGCTCGAGCGAGGCTTCATCGGCCGACCCCAGCGTTTCTTCGCGAATGGAAGGATGAGTGTGATTCCAAGCGTCGGCAATACGATTTGCCGTCTGTACGTCAAGGTCGAATGGATCGAGCCCCATGAGCGCGACAGCTTGGCAGAACTCCCGGGCATCCGAATCAAGCGATTCGATGGCGTGCCACTCGGATTCAAGTGCCTGAAATGGCGTTCGCGTCTCCCGTAGCCGCGCGATGACATCGTCAACCAGAGCTCGGAACTCCTGCTCCAGGTCTTCGCGACGGAGGACTTCGTCGCACTCGGAGCGAAACTCCAGCGGAGCATGCTTCGGACTCCAGCCCTTGGCAGCGACGCGGACCTGATTCCCGATCGGAACAAATGTCATCCGAGGAAGGACGAACCCGTTGCCGGCGTGTGCAAGATCGTGTCTGGCAGAGAACCCCGGGCGCTGATCACCGGCTACGTTGGCGGGCTCGTACCACAAGTACCACCAATTGGTGGCCAACCACTCGGCCACATGGGCAAGAGGCACGAAGATGTGATTGCGGTATTCCCTCAGGTACCGGTCATAGACTGATGTAACCTGCCGATCACCGACCGTGATGGTAATCCGTGCCATCGTGTGCTGCGAAACACGGTCCGGAGATGGCTCCGCGCCGGAACACCACTGGTATTCGAATATCGCCACTATGAGAGCCCTTCTACAAACTGGAAGGATTCCAAGGGATACCCGTGGTATATGCCCGATCCTGGAGTCCCTTGCCTTGCTTCGAATATAGTGTCTCCTACGCGACGCCAGACGAGCCGCGGGAATCCACCCTCGAATTCGCCGAAGGTTCCGTCGCGGACGGCGTCTTCGAGCCAGCTCTGGACGCGACCCGGATCCCTTTGGAGTTCGTCCGGACACTTGGACTTGCCGGGCCGGTACACCGGTTTCCCGCATGGACCGGGCATGGTCCTGTGGTATGGGCTGCAAAAATACCGGCAATTACAAGCCAGCTCCTCAAGGGATATGCCGGCGGGCGGAGGCAACACCTTTCTTCCTTTGGGATTGGGGCGTCGGTGCGATGTCGGGCGGGCAGGCATGGCAGGACGAGTCCCCGAGTCCTGTTTACCGAATGTGCGCCGATGACAACGAACGACACCGACCCACGTCGTTTTCAGGCACGGGACATGCAAGCGTGTCGCTCACGATCGCCAACCTCGTCGATCGAGCGAGGTTGGCCGCCATGCTGCGGTGAAGGCGCGCGTGCGGCGAGCGCCCTCAAGCCGGCGCAGCATCTCCACGAGATCCATAGCTCGGAAATCTACTCTGAAGCCATGCTCGTCGCCAAGCTTCCGAGTTCCGTGCCGTGGAGCTGAACCGGCGCGACGGCAGGTCTGTCTCAGACGTTCTCCACGCTTCACGCGTCGCCGAAATCCGTAACCGCGTCGGATCATGAAGCCGAGCATGTGCCGGCGTCCAACATGATGCGGTGGTAGACCTCGACGGCCTGCAGCACCTGGGCGCACTCGATCCACTCCACGGCGGCGTGCGCCTGGTCGATGCTGCCGGGACCGAGGACGATGGAGGGGATGCCGGCGGCGCTGAGCTTGGCGGCGTCGGTGCCGTAGGGCTCGCCGTCGACGGACGCCGCGCCGGTTACCGCCCGCACGGCCGCTACGGCTCCGGCCACGATCGGGGCGTCGGCCGGCGTCTCCATCGGTTCGATCGACAGGTCTTCGGTCACCTCGATCGTGATGCCCTGGTGCTCGCCGGCGATCCGCGCGGCGATGCGCCGGTACGGCTCCAGCACGGCGGCGAAGTCCTCGCTCGGCAGGATCCGGCGGTCGAGCTCCAGCACGCACTCGGCAGGCACGAAGTTGACCTGCAGGCCGCCGTGGATGGTGCCGACGTTGTGGGTCGGCACGCCGGTGATGCCGTCATCGAGCGCGGCGAAGCCGGCGCCGACCTCCTCGTCGAAGGCGGTGATGAGCCGGGCCGCGGCGCTGATCGCGCTGGCGCCCAGGTGCGGCTTGGAGCTGTGCGCGGCGGCGCCGTGCACGTCGATCACGGCGCGGATGATCCCCTTGTGTGCGCGGATGATGCGCAGCTCGGTCGGCTCGGCGACCACGGCGCCCACGATGCGCGTCCCACACGCGGAAAGCGCGTCCGCCAGCGCGGCGGCGCCGCGCATGCGGTACTCCTCGTCCACCACGCCGGCGTACATCACGCTGATCGGCGGCGGCTCGCCGGAGCGGGCGATGCGCAGCATGGCGTGCAGCATCGCCACCCCGCCGGCCTTGGTGTCGGCTGCGCCGCGGCCGAACACCTTGCCGTCCTTTACGACCGGCTGGAAGGGATCTATCGTCATGCCCTCGGCGGTGGCGGTATCCATGTGGCACTCGAACAGGACGGCCCGGCTCGGGTCCCGTCCCGGCAGCGTGGCGACCACGTTGGGGCGCCCCGGCAGCGCCTCCCATTCTTCGCATTCGATTCCCGCGTCGGCGAAGAAGCGGGTCAGGTAGTCGGCCATGCCGCGCTCCCCGTCGGCGCCGCCGGGTAGTCCCGGGTTGACGCTCGGGATCGCCACCTCCTCCTGAAGCGTCGCGATGATCGGGTCCGTGCTGCGCTCGTGAGCCACCGTGCTACCTCCGGAGGGGCTGCCTCCCAGCCCAAAGATACGCCGGCAGCCGCGCAGAGCGAACATCCGCCCGCCGGCGCCCTTGCCTTCGTGGCGGTGCTGGCGCTGCTGTGGGGCGGCAACTCGGTCGGGCTGAAGATCGGCCTGGAGTCGCTGCCGCCGATCACCCTGTCCACCTTGCGGTTCGCGCTCGGCTGGCTGCTGGTCGGCGGCTGGGCGTTGCTGCGCGGCCACTCGCTGGCGGCGCCGCGGTCCGAGCTGGGCTGGATCGCGGCGTTCGCGGCGCTGTTCGTCGTGCAGACGATCGCGCTGACGGTGGGCACCCATCACACCTCGGCCGCCCACTCGACGATCATCATGAGCGCGTTTCCGTTCTTCACCGCCCTGTTCGCCCACCTGCTGGTGCCCGGCGACCGGCTGACGCCACCCGTGGTGATCGGCATCGTCGTCGCCTTCGGCGGCGTGGCGGTGACCTTCATCGGCCGCGATACCGCCACCGGCGCCACCGCCCTCGGCGACCTGGTCCTGCTCGGCAGCTCGATCGGGCTGGCGCTGCGCACGGTGTGCGCCAAGCGGTTTGCCGGGCGGGTCGACGCGCTGCAGCTCCTGTTCTGGATGATGACGCTGAGCCTGCCGCCCTACGCGGTGCTGGCGCTGATCTTCGAGGAGCCGTTTGCCTCGCCACTGAGCGCGCGCTCGGCAGTTGCGCTGGCCTACGTGGGGCTGGTGGTGGCCGGCTTCTGCTTCCTGTCCTGGTTCTCGATGCTGCATCGCTACAGCCCGAGCCGGCTGTCGGTGCTGTTCTTCCTGCAGCCGCTGGCCGGCCTTGCCGGCAGCCGCCTCCTGGTCGGCGAACCCGTCGGTCCTGCCCTGATCGCCGGCGGCATCCTGGTCGCCGTGGGCATCGCCGTGGTCAACCGGCCGGAGCAACCCGACCCTGGTCGTCGCTGACCGTTCCTGTAAGATCGCGCGTGATGAGATTCATTCAGGATCGGGTGATCGCCGGAGAGGTGCTCACCGGCTGCTTCTGCAACATGGGTTCGACGGTCTCGGTCGAGATAGCCGGCCACGCAGGGTTCGACTTTCTGGTGCTCGACATCGAGCACGGCGCCGGGGACCTGGAGACCCTGTACCGGCAGCTCCAGGTCGCTGCCGGCACCCCCGTGGCGGCGGTGGTACGGGTCGCCTGGAACGAGGCACCGCGTTTCAAGCGCGCGCTGGACGCCGGCGCCGACGGCATCATGGTGCCGTACGTGCAGGCGCCCGAGGAGGCGGCCGCGGCGGTCGCGGCCATGCGCTACCCGCCGGCCGGCATCCGCGGCGTCGCCTCGTCGGTGCGGGCCGCGCGCTTCGGCGCCGAGTTCGCCGCCTATCGCGCCGGCTCCGATGACGGGTTGCTCACGGTCCTGCAGATCGAGACCGCCGAGGGCGTGAACGCCGCGCGCGAGATCGCCGCAGTCGACGGTGCCGACGTGCTGTTCGTCGGCCCCAACGACCTGAGCTTCAGCCTGGGCATCCCGCAGCAGTTCGACCATCCGGACTTCGTCGACGCGCTCGACCGGGTCGCGGACGGCGCCCGGGCGGCAGGCAAGGCGGCCGGCATCCTGCTGCAGACGCCCGATCAGGTCCCGCCGGCCATCGAGCGCGGCTACACCTTCATCGCACTCGGATCCGACGGCAGCTACGTGGCAGGCGGCGCAAAGGCTGCGTTCGCAGCGCTGGCGTCCTGCCGCAAGGCCGGAGAGGATTGACCATGCTCCGATTCATCGCCACCGGGGAGGTTCCGGAGGTGACGCACCGGATCCTGGCGCCGTACGGACCCATCGAAGTGACCGCCGACAACGAGCAGGCGACGCTGGATGCGTCGGTCGACGAGGACGTCGTCGGGCTCATCCTGCGCGGTGCCTCCGGCGCGCCCGGCGACCTGATCCACCGCGCCTCCGGGCTGCGCGTGATCGGTCGCACCGGGGTCGGCTACGACTCCGTGGACGTGAACACCGCCACCGAGTGTGGCGTAGCGCTCATCACCACGCCCGGCGCCAACGCGACCACCGTGGCCGAGGCATCGGTCGCCTACCTGCTGGCGCTGAACAAGCGGATCCCCTACTGGGACGAGCAGATGAAGGCGCGCAACTGGGCGTCGCGAGAGCAGTTCCTGGCCTGCGACGTCGCCGGACTGACGGTCGGCATCGTCGGCTTCGGCAACATCGGGCAGGCGCTCGCCCGGTTGCTCGGCCCGTTCGGAGTCACGCTGCTGGCTCACGATCCGTATGCGGATCCGTCGGCCGCGACCGCGCTCGGCGTGGAGCTGGTGGAGCTGGACGCGCTCCTCAAGCGTTCCGACACTGTCTGCCTGCATACGGCGCTGACCGAGCAGACCCGCGGCATGATCGACCGCGACCGGATCGCGGCCATGAAGCCGGGATCGTTCCTGATCAACCTGGCGCGCGGCGGCGTGGTGGAGAGCCTGGACGCGCTGCTGGCCGGAGTCGAGGACGGGCCGCTGGCCGGCGCCGCGCTCGACGTGTTCGACCCCGAGCCCCCGGACTTCGATCACCCGATCTTCCGCCACCCGGCCGTGCTGTCCGCCCCGCACGCCATGGCGATGACCCGCGGCGCGATGGACCGCATGGCGGAGGTGATGGCGAAAGGAATGGCCGCGGTTCTCGCCGGCGAGCGGCCGCCCCGCGTGGTGGTCAACCCGGAGGCGCTCGACCGCGGTCGAGCGGCGGCCGCCCGTGGCTGATCCGGTGCGGATCGTCTTCCTGGACGATGCGATGTACTCGCTGGACGGCGACGTCGACTTCAGCGGCATCTCTTCTCAGGGCGACTACGTGCGTTACGCCGACTCCACGCCGGAAGAGGGGATCGAGCGCGCGCGCGGCGCCCACGTGCTGATCACCAACAAGGCCAGGGTGACCGACACCGCGATCCAGGCGGGCAGCGACCTGCGCCTGGTGGCGGCGGCGGCCACCGGCTACGACAACGTGGACGTGCAGGCGGCCACGGCGCACGGCGTCCCGGTCTGCAACGTGCCCGGCTACGCCGAGAACACCGTCCCCCAGCACGCCTTCGCGCTGATCCTCAACTTGGCCACGCAGGCGTACCGCTATGCCGCCGACGTGCAGGCCGGCGACTGGGCCGCGGCCGACGGCTTCACGCTGCTGCGCTACCCGACGTTCGAGCTGCACGGCAAGGCGATCGGCATCGTCGGCTTCGGCACGATCGGACGCGGCGTGGCGCGCATCGCGGAGGGCTTCGGCATGCGCGTGATCGCCCACGACGCCTTGGGCATCCCCGACGGCGCCTGTCCCAACACGCCGCTCGACGAGTTGCTGCGCTCATCGGACGTGGTCACCGTGCACACGCCGCTCAACGACGCGACCCGCAACCTGATCGACGCCGGCGCGATCGCGCTGATGAAGCCCTCCGCGCTGCTGATCAACACCGCGCGCGGCGGCATCGTCGACGAGCCCGCGCTGGCCGCAGCGCTGAACGAGGGCCGGCTGGCCGGCGCCGGCTTCGACGTGCTCACCAGCGAGCCGCCACGAGAGGGCAACCCGCTGCTGACCGCGCGCAACGCCCTGCTCACCCCGCACTCGGCGTGGTCCACGCGGGAAGCGCGCCAGAACCTGATTACCCGGACTGCGGAGAACATCCGCGCCTTCCTGGCCGGCACGCCCCGCAACCTCGTGAACTGACGCTCCCCGCCGGGAGCGGCGTCAGCGCCGGAACCAGCGCTTGCGGATGCGCGCCGCGCCCGCCTGCGGCTTGGCCAGATCGTTGGCGGCGGCCGCGATCACCTTCGATGCGGTCGAGCCCGGCACGATCTCCGTGTTGATCACCAAGTGATACAGCGACGCATCCTCCCAGTCGGCGTGGTAGTTGCGGGCGATGAATGCAGCCCGCCGCCGATCGCTGTTGCGGACCAACTGCAGCGCTTCGCGGGGGCCGAGCCCCTCCAGCGCCCCGACGCGTTCCGCGCGTGACTGTTCGGAGGCGGTGATCCGCACGCGCAGCACGCCCGGCACGTCCTGCAGGACCATCATGCCGCCGCGGCCGACGATGATCACGTCGCCGCGCTCGGCCAGCTTCCTGATCGTCTGCCGGACCACTTCGTGATAGACCTCGCGGTCCAGCACGTGCGTGGTTTCGCCCAGCTCGTCCATGAGCGCGCCGGGCGGGATCGCCGCATCCCCGAACCCCGATGCCCGGTAGGCGCCGGTGGCGGCGGCCGCCTCGAACCAGCGCTCCAGGATGCCGCGCAGCCCCCGCTCGTCCTGCTCGTCGACCTCGCTCACCCGCTCCTCGGGAACGCCGGTGGCGCGCGCCACCTCGCTGATGAGCTGCTTGTCGACCACGTCGTAGCGGAGTTGCTCGGCTATCAGATCGACGACGTCGGCGGCGCCGGACCCGAATTGCCGCGAGATCGTGATGACACCCATGTGGCTACCTCTTGGCCCGCTTTTCCTGGATCCGCTCCTTGTCCCTGGTAGCCGCGGACTCCAGCTTGTCGATGAGCAGATCGACCCCCTCGTGCTCGTCGTACCCCTCGAACTCCACGCGCAGATCGCTGCCCCAGCGCAGGTGCAGGTTGGCCCCGAACAGGATCGATCCGTGATCGGCGGTCAGGGTCACGCGCAGATCGACGATCTGATCACTCAGGTGATGGAGTCGGTGCAGTTTCTTTTCCAGGTACCGTCGGGTATCCTGCGCTACCGGCATGTGCACGCCCCGGATGTCGACATTCATTGCGCTCCTCCGTCCTGCATCATAGCGCTTGTGGAGAGCCGGCGACATCAGGCTGAAGCTGAGACCGCCCTTCGCAATGGCTGATGCCCGGTCGGCTGATGCCCGGTCCGATGCAGCACCGGTGGATGCCGTGAGTCCGGCGGACGAGCGTCGTGACCCGTCGGCTCTGGCGCGCAAGCTGCGACCCGACGTGGTCATCCTGGACATCAGCCTGCCCGGCCTGAGCGGCATCGAGGTCGCCACCCGCATCGCCCGCCGAGGTGCCGTACACGCGCACGGTGGCGCTGTCGAAGCGCCACGACCACCGCTTCGTGGCACGCATGATCAGGGGCGGGCGTCTCCGCCTACCTGATTCAGGGACTGCGCGTCCGACGAGGCGATCGTCACGGTGATGGGCGGACGCACGTACCTGGGCTCGGACATCGCCGGCACAGTCATCGGTCTGCTGCGGAGCGTGGACGAGCCCGACTTGGTCCTGTCCGCGCTGACCGATCGCGAGCGGGAGGTGTTTCAACTCGTGGCGGAGGGCAAGGCCGCCAAGGAGATCGCCGCCACCCTGAACCTCAGCGTCAAGACCGTCGATACCCACCGCCAGCACTGATGGACAATCTGGAGGCGGCCAGGCGTCGCCGAGTTGACCCGTATCGCGATCCGCGAAGGCGTGGCACCGCTGGACGACTGACCCCCGTTCCACCCCACAGGAGACCAGACTCGGGGCGCTGGAATTGCAAACTGCGCACTCTGCTATTACCATGGGATCAAGCGAAGGAGCCCGTCATGGGAGACGAGAGCAAAGGGCCTCTGCAGAGAGCCAGTCAGAAGGGTGTAATCCCGGTCACTTGGGACGCAGAAAAGAAACGATTCATCGTCGCCTTGCGGGGTTTCGTGCTGAACAAAGCCCACAATCCTGGTACCGGGGTCGATATCCATTTTACCCCCCCCCGGTGCTGTACGACATGCGGATCCGCAAGGTGGGTACGGGCGATTGGGGTCCAGGGTTTCTTGCTCCTTACAGTGCAGCCACTTTTGTCGGGTTGGAGCCCGACACCGACTATGAAGTTCAAGTGAGCCCCGTGGACGATTCGGGGAGCCCCATCCCCGATGCCACCGTTTTGAACGATACGTTCCACACCCCGAGCGATGAATGATGACGACGAAAACATTGGAGAACCTTCATGAGGATCGATTTGGTGCTTCTCATTGGGTGTACGATGCGGAGGAGGCAGCCGAGTTTTCGCTTGTTTCCGGCAAACATACTTGCAGGTTATCGTTCCAGGATCATGTAGGCGACACGTATCCATTGACCTTCTACATCGTTGACTTGACCGACGTAGTAGATGAGGATCCGGCTGCGCAACCTACCGCAGATGACGCACTCGACGAGTTCTCTTGTGGATCGAATGAGCGCCCGCCATGTCGGCACGTCGTTGACTTGGCCCGCCGACTATCAGCAGCGGTCATCGACAGCACGACTGAGCCGGAAATCACGGTCGACACGGACGGAGCCTTGGCCTTTGATCTACGATTGAAAAATGGGCTATTGATGTTCGCCGAACTGCACGTCGACGGCTCGCTCAGCCTGACCACTTTCGATGACAGCAGGGCAACGACCTCCGTGGTGGACCATGTGCCGTCGGCTAGCGAATCTCAATTCCTGGATCGTCTTCAGGTATAGCCGAGCGATGTCTGTTCCCAACGATGATATGTTATGTCGTTTCGTTCGCCGGCAAGATTGGAGCACGCGTGAAGGGCGTCCAAAACCTGGAGCGTTCAAGCAAGGCGGATTGTCGGTGTGGGACTGCGAGAAGTTGAGAGAGCACGCAGTGCAGCTTGATGAACTTCGGATCGAGCATCTTGCTGGTTGTGGACAAGCACATGCCAGGCCTTGCCCGCCCTCGTCGGTCGTGCAGTTCGCCTACAACAGCTCGGTGACCTCGCGGCGCGCCCACAGCCGTTCGCCCATCACCTCCTCCACGTCGGTCAGCGTCGTGCAAGTCAGCATCTCCTCCGCCTCCGCCTCCGCCTCCTGCAACTCGATGCCGGCCACCAGCGCCCGCACCCGCGGCAGGTAGGTCGGCTCCACGCTCAGCGTGCGCACGCCGATGCCGATCAGGAACGGGATGTACTCGGCCTGGTGGGCCATGTCGCCGCATACCGACAGGTCGGTGCCGTGCTCGGCGGCGCTGGCGGCCACCAGATGCAGCGAGCGCAACACCGCCGGATGGTACGGGCGATACAGGTCGGCCACCTTCTCGTTGGTGCGATCGACCGCGATCAGGTACTGGATCAGGTCGTTGCTGCCGATCGACAGGAAGTCGGCCTCTGCCGCGAACGCGTCGATGATCGGCAGCACCGACGGAACCTCGACCATCATGCCGATGGCAGGCAGATCGCACGCCACGCCCTCTTCCTGCAACTCCTGCACGCAGTCCAGGGTGATCCTGCGGCCGTGCAGGAACTCGTCCAGCGCGGACACCATCGGGAACATGATGCGGATGGTGCGGCCCACGCCGGCGCGCAGCATCGCCCGCACCTGCTGGCGGAAGATGTCCGGGTTGCGCAGCGAGAAACGGATCGAGCGCATGCCCAGGAACGGGTTGGCCTCGCGGGTGTCGTCGGAAAAGTAGGACAGCACCTTGTCGCCGCCCATGTCGAGCGTCCGCAGGTTGACCTCGCGCCCGTGGA
The DNA here is from genome assembly GCA_965215345.1 of Spirochaetia bacterium. Lineage (GTDB taxonomy): Bacteria > Spirochaetota > Spirochaetia > SZUA-6 > Bin103 > CATQHW01. The sequence goes on from CBDCDL010000002.1 coordinate 375,095, forward strand.
ATCGCGCCAGCAACTGTGTGTACACCGCGAGCTGCTCCTCCTCGGTCGGGAAGTCGTTGCGCACGATGAAGGGGAACTCGCTGCGGTACAGGCCGATGCCGTCGGCCCCCATCTCGGTGGCCAGCTCCACGTCGGTAAGCAGGTTCACGTTGGCCAGGATGCGGATGCCGGTGCCGTCGAGCGTCCTGGTGACCGGCTGCCCCGGCGCCTGCCGTTTCGAGTCCTCCAGGAGCGCCCGCCGGTCGTGAAAGATCTGCAGATCCTCCTCGTCGGGATTGACCTGCACGATGCCGCCGTTGCCGTCCATGAGCAGGGTGGCCCCCGCGGTGACGGTCAGCATCCGTTCATCGCGCACGATGATCAGCGGCAGCACCAGCGAACGGGCCAGGATCGACAGGTGCGAGCTGGCGCCGCCGGTGACCAGCACCACCCCGGCGGCCCCCAGGGCGGAGAGCTCCAGCAGGTCCGAGGGATAGAGCTCGCGCGCCACGACGATGCTGCCAGGCCGGGAATCGATCGCGGAGCTCTCGCCGACGATGTTGCCGAGCAGGCGCACCACCACGTCCTTGACGTCCTGCACCTTGTCCTTGATGTAGGCGCTTTCGCTGGCGGCGAACCGCTGCAGGTAGGAGGAGGCTACCTGCAGCACGGCGCGCGGCGCGCTGTCGCCGCGCTCGATGCGGGCCAGCACCCTGCCGGTGAACTCCGCGTCCTTCAGGATCAGCAGGTGGGCGGTGAAGATCAGCGACGCGACGTCGGACAGCTTGTCCTCCACCTTCGCCTGCAGCTCCTCGAGCTGGCGCTCGGTGGCGAGGACCGCCGACTCGAAATCGTCGCGCCCGTAGGTGCGGTCGTAGGGGCGCTGCGCGAACGACTCGTAGACCCCCTCGCGGTCGAACAGCGCCGCCGGTCCCACCGCCTGTCCCTCGGCGGCGGTCTGCCCGGAGAATCGCTCCCCGGAGCGCGCCTGCCGCCCGCGCGGTCCGCGGGCCGGACGGCGCTGCCCGTCGTGCCGCGCCGATTCGTCCGCGCCCTCGGCGTCCATCAGCAGCCGCGCGTTCTCCAGCGCGTTGGCGAGCTGACTGGCGACCGCGCGCAGCGCCAGCGCGTCGTCTTCGTCGAACGGCGTGGAGACATCGCGCTGCACGGCCAGCGCGCCGATGGAGGCGATGCCGCGCGTGATCGGCACGGCCAGGAACGCCTCGTAGCGCTCCTCCGCGATCCCCGGCACCGGCTTGAAGCTGGGGTGCTCGGAGGCGACCCGCTGCACGATCGGCCGCCGGCCTTCGAGTGCGGCGCCGACGATCCCTTCGCCCATCGCCAGCCGCACGCGGCCGACCGACGACGGCTCCAGCCCGATGGTGGCGCGCAGCACCAGCTCCTCGGACTCCTCCTCGTAGATGTAGATGCTGCACACCGCCGCCCGCATGCGGCGCGCGACCATCTGCACCGCCTTGTCCAGGAACGCCCTCAGACTGAGCGAGCCCAGGAACAGCCCGCTCATCTCGCTGAAGTCGCAGATCATCCGCAGGTGATCCATCAAGGGGATACTAACGCATTTGACCCGCTGTCGGCCCCGCCGTAGGATCGTCGCGCGCGATGGAAACCCTGGACCTGGGCCGCCGCATCGAGTTGCTGTCGATGGACCCGCACTGCCACGACATCAGCATCGCCGTCTACCGCACCGACGACGGCGGCGGCGCCGTCTACCTGCTGCACAGCTACAGCAAGCGGGAGGGTGCCGGCGACCGGCTGGCGTTCCTGGCCTCCGTCATGCAGGCGATGGGAGGCATGGAGCGTACCGCGGGCACTCCCCTGGCGCTGAGCTTCGCGTGCGGCCACGCCCACGAGACGGCGCTCAAGCGCCTGTTCGTGGAGTCGTGCAAGGTCGAGCCCGGCACCGAGCCGGTGCGGCGCGAGCTTCAGGTATTCGACAAGAAGAACGACCTGACCATACGCGCCGAGGGGCTTGGAGACGGCCGCTACCGCTGCAGCGGCGACCGGGACGGCGCGCGCGATCAGCGGCGCGTCGCGGCGGTCGCCGCCGGCCTGGGCAAGCTGGCGCAGCTCGACGTGGACGGCGACGAAGTGCGGTTCCCGTGCGGGACCGACCACCACGAGCTGATCGGACTGTTGCTCACGCGGGCGCTCAACGTACGCGGCGCGTTGCGCGAGCAGGAGGCAGCTTCGGCGCGCGGCATGCTCAGCGCGCCGAGCCAGCAGCGATAGGAGTCTGTCGGATTGCCGCCAGCGGGAACGCCGACAGACCCCGACGCGGACGGTGGGGATGGGCCGCAAGCGGAGCCGCAGGCGACGGTTTCGGGGCGCTATCGGCGCCCGACACGCCGGACCGCGTTTGACCATTTCGCATCCGCGTGCGAAGTTGACGCCGCAGGCGGGGGTGGTGCCGGCCGGCGGCACCGGTGTTGCCCGCGTGTCCGGCGGACTCCGCCCGGCCTCAGCGACGACACGGAGAGCAGGAGAGAAACGGTGGCCAGTGCTGACGAGCTTGTCGAGAGCATCAGGACGCTCACCGACATCGTCGCCGAACATGCGCAGAACACGGACGCAAAGATCACGACGCTGACGAACATCGTCGTCGAGCATGCGCACGGCACGGACTCCAGGATCGACGCGCTGGCTACCGAAGTGCGCGATCAGGCTGCCCGGATACGCGACCTGATGACCGAGATGCGTGACGGGTTCGGCAACCTGGACCGCCGGCTCAGTCGCCTGGAGAACGGCACGGGTCCCGTGGCGTCGAACCGATGAACGAGCGCCCGGGGCGAGTCGCAGCAGGCTGAGCGATGGGCGACGGCGCGCGTGGCCCGTACCGGCAGCGAGTGGGCACGCGATGAAGGGAGGCAACCGATGACAGGCAGGGAGCGGGTACTGGCGGCGTTTCGCGGCGAGCCGGTCGACCGGCCGGCGGTCTGCAATCCGACCTCGGTGGCGACCGTGGAGTTGATGGACTTGGTGGACGCGCCGTTTCCGGACGCCAACCGCGACGGCGAACTGATGGCCCGCCTGGCGGCCACCGGCCATACCGAACTGGGATTCGACACGATCATGCCGGTGTTCACGATCATCCAGGACTCCTCCGCGCTCGGCTGCAAGATCCAGTGGGAGCAGAAGGACAACTGGCCGACCGTGAAGATGAGCCAGCCGATCTGGGAGACGCCGGACGACATCGTCATCCCGCGCGACTTCCTCACCCACCAGGACACCGCCTGCGTGCTCGACGCGATCCGCCGGCTGAAGGCGGAGTACGGCGACGAAGTGGCCGTGATCGGCAAGACCATGGGGCCGTGGTCGCTCGCCTACCACTGCTTCGGCGTGGAGCGCTTCCTGCTGCTGTCCCTGGACGATCCGGACGAGACCAAGTTGATCCTGGACCGGCTCAAGGAGGCGACCATCGACTTCGGCGTCGCCCAGATCGAGGCGGGCGCCGACGCGTTGACCCTGCCCGACCACGCCACCGGCGATCTGGTGTCGGGCGACTACTACCGGCGCTACCTGCGCGACCTGCACATCGAGTTCGTCGAGCGCATGCCCATCCCGCTCATCCTGCACATCTGCGGCAAGACCATCGACCGCATGGGCTACATCGCCGAGACCGGCTTCGCCGCCTTCCACTACGACTCCAAGAACGACCCGGCCGAGTCCATCGAGGTGACCGGCGACCGCATCGCCCTGGTCGGCAACGTCAACAACCCGGAGACGCTGTTCGCCCGCGGCCCCGAGGAGGTGCAGGCGGAGGTGCGCAAGAACCTGGACGCCGGCATCAAGCTGGTCGGCCCGGAGTGCGCGATTCCGCTGCAGACCCCGCTTGCGAACCTCAAGGCCATTCCCGCGGCGGTCGCCGACTGGTCGCGGCAGCACCCGAACTGACCGCCGGAGTCAGCACGCACCACAGGAACGGACGGAACCACCCATGGCGCAGATCGAAGACATCGACAATGAGTTGATCCGAGAGGAGATCGAGGAGTTCATCGAGCGGCCCGACGAGCGCGAGCGCATGATCGAGATGTTCGCGCGCGCCCGGCCGGCGATGCAGGAGATCTCGGCGGCCCTCATCGAGGGCGAGGACGACGAGGTCGACGAGCTGACCAGGCAGGCGCTCGACGGCGGCATCACCGCGATCGAGATCATGGACGACGGCCTGATCGCGGGCATGGGCATCGTCGGCATCAAGTTCCGGGAGAACATCATCTTCGTCCCGGAGGTGCTTGCCTGCGCCCGCGCCATGAAGGCCGGCATGGCCCACATCGAGCCGATCCTGTCGGAATCCGGCGTGCCGTCGCAAGGGACGGTGGTGATGGGCACGGTCAAGGGCGACCTGCACGATATCGGCAAGAACCTGTGCATCATGCTGCTGCGCGGCGCCGGCTTCGCGGTGATCGACCTGGGCGTCGACACCTCGCCCGACGAGTTCATCGACGCGGTGGAAGAGAACGAGGCGCCGCTGCTCGGCATGTCGGCGCTGTTGACCACCACCATGCCCAACATGGGCAAGACGATCGAGGCGTTCATCGACGCCGACCTGCGAGACGACGTGCAGATCATGGTGGGCGGCGCCCCGGTGACGCAGGAGTTCGCCGACGACATGGGCGCCGACGGCTACGGCAAGGACGCGGTCGCCTGCGTGGAGCTGGCCAAGCGGCTGATGGTCGAGCGGGAGCAGGTCGACGACTGAGTCTCAGGCATTCGGCTCCGGGAGCGGCGGTGCCCGCTCGGTGGCCGACGGGCTGGACGCGGACGCGTGGCAGCAGCGCCTGGACCGCCTCAGCGCGGTGCTGGCGCCGATCGCCGACCATGCCAACGAGCAGGCGACGTGGCGCTGTCCGTACAAGGACCGGCACGACCGCTGCACCGCCGTCTTCGGCTGCCGCAACCAGCGGCGGCCCGCGGCCGGCGACCGGCGCTTCGAGCCGGGGGCGGGCACGCCGCGATTCCTCTGTGCCGGCGACGACAAGCTCGACTACCGAAGTGCCTGGGAAGTCGACGCCGAGGCGACGACTTCCCGGGAACGGCCGGCCGGGCGCACGTCGGAGCGCCAGCGACGCCGTGCGGGCGGGGAAGTCGAGAGTGCCGGCCACGGATCGGGGACCGTGTCCTGCGGCGCCGGACGGCTGAGCCCGATGGCAGGCTCCACCCTGTTCGACTATGCGGACCGCGCGTCGATGCGGGTGCCCAGCTCGTGTGCGCGGACCGGCATCTGCCACGAGTGCGTGGTCCGCGTCGACGCCGGCATCGCCGCGCTGAGCCCGCGCACGGAAGCGGAGCGCTTCCTGCAGGATCCGTTCCGGCTGGCGTGCCAGGCCGAGGTCACCGACCTGGCCGCCGACGTCGTTTTCCAGCCGTTGAGGCGCTCGCCGCGCATCCTCACGGACGGCAGCTCCGCGGGCCGTGAACGCGTCACCGACGTGGAATTGCGCGCCGCTGGCGAGGCCTCCGGCGCGCGCGACCGCTTCCGCGGCCGCGAGCTCGGACTCGCCATCGACCTGGGCACCACCACGGTGGTGATGAAGGTGATCGACCTGGCAGCGGCAGCGACCATCGTCACCGCCTCCTTCGCCAACCCGCAGGGGTTCGCGGGCTCGGACATCATGCACCGCATCTCCTACGCCGCCGGCGCCTTCACCGACGAGCTGCAGCACGCGATCGTCAGCGCCATCAACACCGAGATCCGCACCGTGGCGCGTTCCTGCGGCTTCCGCCGCACCTCGGTGACGCAGATGGTGGTGGCCGGTAACCCGACCATGCGCGACATCCTGTTCGGAGTGGACGTGCAGGGGCTTGGCCAGCGCCCGTACCGCTCCAGCGTGGAGGCGGATTTCCGCGCCGGCCGCCGCGCGACCACGGCGCTGCAGGCGCCCGCGCGGCAGCTCGGCCTGCACCTGAACCCGCGTGCCCGCGTCGTCGGCCTGCCCATCATCGGCAGCCACGTCGGCGCCGACACCGTCGCGTGCCTGCTGGCGATCGGCATGGCCGACCAGGACCGGCCGGTGATGCTGGTCGACGTGGGCACCAACACCGAGGTGGTGGTCGGCCACCGCGACCGGCTGATCGCCGCCTCCTGTCCGGCCGGCCCCGCGTTCGAGGGCGGGCTGATCACCTACGGCATGCCCGCCTACGACGGCGCCATCGAGTCGCTGCGCTGGGAGGACGGGAGCTTCTCCTTTCACACCATCGGCGGCGGACCGCCGGAAGGCATCTGCGGGTCGGGCCTGATCGACCTGATCGCGGAGCTGCGCCGCCACGACCTGATCACCCCCAAGGGGGTGTTCACCGCGGACCGGCGGCTCAAGGAGATCGACGTGGTGCCGGACCGCATCACCTTCTCGCGTGCCGACGCCAGCGCGATGGCGCAGGCGAAAGCGGCCAACTACTGCGGCCAAGTGATCGCCATGCGCCACTTCGGCATCGACCCCGCGGAGCTGCACCGCCTCTATCTGGCCGGCGGCTTCGCCACCTACGTCGACGCGCGCAACGCGATTCAAGTCGGCATGCTGGCCCCCGTTCCCGTCGAGCGGATCGAGAAGGTGGGCAACGCCGCAGTCGAGGGGGCGCGAATCGCGCTACTCTCCGAAGCGGAGCGCGAGCGCATCGACGCGCTGGCGCAGCGCATCGAGCACGTCGAGCTGGAGCTGGAGCCGGATTTCTTCGATCTGTTCGTGGACGGTTGCCGCTTCGAGCCGATGCGGCTCGGCGCCGCGGCGCGCTGACGCCAGGAACGAAGACCCAAAGGAGATTCACGGTTGGGCGACCATAACGGACGATTCACGACGATTGGCGAGAACATTCACACCACCCGCGTGTTGCTGCGCCGCGGCAAGCGCATCGTGGCAGCGCCCGACGGACGCGAGTCCGTGCGCTTTCGCGATCGCGGCGGCGGCAGCCGCTACCTGCCGATCCCGGACGACGCGAAGAAGGGACAGGACTACGAGGAGGGCCGCGTCAAGCACGTGGGCATCGCGGTACGCACGGCCATGGCCGACGGGCCGGACACGCCGGTGGCGCTGGAGTACCTGGCGACCCTGGTGGACCGCCAGGAACGCGCCGGCGCGGACTACCTGGACCTGAACGTCGACGAGGTGTCGCTCAAGCCGGAGGAACAGCAGCAGGCCATGGCGTGGCTGGCCGGCATGGTGCAGGACACCGGCTCGACGCCGCTGTCGGTCGATTCCTCCAACAGCGACACGATCCGCAGGGGGCTGGAGGTGGTCGACGCGGACCGGGCGGGCCGGCCGCTGATGAACTCCGCGTCGCTGGAACGGATCGAGGTGCTGGACGACGTGAAGCGACTCGGCACCCGCGTCGTGGTCACCGCCGCCGGCGACTCCGGCATGCCGGCGGGCGCCGGCGAACGGGTGGACAACGCCACCCGCATCATCGAGGCGGCGCTCGGCAAGGGCATCGAGGCGGCCGACATCTTCGTCGATCCGCTGGTCTTCCCGATCTCGGTCGACGTCGAGTTCGGCAACCACTGTCTGGACGCCATCCGCACGATCCGCGGCCGCTTCGGACCCGACATCCACATCACCGGCGGCTTCAGCAACGTGTCGTTCGGGATGCCGCAGCGGCGGCTGATCAACGACGTGTTCCTGCTCCTGGCGCTGCAGGCCGGCGCCGACTCCGGCATCGTCGATCCCGTGACCAGCCACCTGGAAGAGGTGCGCGGCATGGACCGCGAATCGGTCCGCTACCAGATGGCGGAGGACCTGCTGCTGGGTCGCGACGACCGCTGCAAGGCGTTCCTGCGCGCGCATCGCCGGGGGCACCTCGACAATGGGGCCTGAGGCATGGCCATGATACCCGATGGCTGAGTACAGGGTGCTATCGTGGCGCGGCATCCCCGCTCAGGTGAAGGTGTACGGCGAGGGGAGAACGCTGTCCGCGCCGATGCCCGACCGCTACCAGACCGAGATCGACCGGGTCGCCATGCGGGAAGGGCTGACCGGCAGCGACGCCTACCTCGAGCACTGGAAGTGGGGGAAGCGCACGGCCCGTGACGGCACCGCCAGGCAGGTGCTGGACGAGGTCATCGCGGAGCTCACCGCGGAGTGGGGCCCGAAGCTGCCGTCCATGCCGGGCGCGGACGGCGGGGTTCGATAACGCGGGCCGCCTCAGGGTACGCTAAGCTAAGGCATGGCCACCCGCCCTCGACTGACCTTCGACAAGACCGAGTTGGTGCTGATCGACATGGAAGCCCGGAAGCCGGCCGTGCACAACCTGAGCCGCGACGACCTGGTGCGGTTCCGGATGACCCGCAAGCGGGCGTTCGCCGTGTACCGGTTCGTGGAGGACGACGTGCTGGAGTTGCACGTGCGCGGCCAGATCGAGCCGCTGCTGATGCGCCGGCGCCGCAACCGCGAACTGTTCGACGGCTACCTGGACGGCGCCCGGAAGTTCTGCGAGGCGAACCAGATTCCCTTCGTGGACGAGACGTGAGAGACAACGAGAGGAGCTCGACATGAGAGTCAGCAAGACCCTGGCCAAGCTGCGCGCCGGACGCACCGCACGCATCTGCGGACTGGGCCACTACATTCCGGCCTTCCTGCGCCACGCGGCGCACCTGGGCTTCGACTGCATCTGGCTGGACCTGGAGCACCGCGCGATGGAGCAGCGCGAGCTGCAGTCGCTGCTGGTGCTGTCGCACCTGGTCGACATCGACATGATGGTGCGCGTGCCGCTGGTCGACGGCGCACAGCTCTATCGCGTGCTTGAGGACGGGGCGACCGGGATGATGTTCCCGCTGGTCAACACCCCGGAGCGAGCTCGGCAGATCGTGCAGGCGGTCAAGTTCCCGCCGACAGGCAGCCGCGGCATGGACGGCGCCGGCCTGGACGGCGACTACTACCTGGACGCCGGTGAGACCTACGCGGAGGACGTCAATCGCGAGACCTTCGTGGTGGTCCAGATCGAGACCCCGCAGGCGGTCGAGAACGCCGACGCGATCGCGGCCGTGGACGGCGTCGACGGGCTGTTCATCGGGCCCGCCGACCTCACGCTGCGTATTCGGCACCACGAAGGCGATCTGGATATCGACGCCGCCACCGACCGGGTGGCCGCCGCAGCAGCACGCCACGGCAAGGCGTGGGGGCGGCCGGGCGACGCGGCGCTGACCGCGGACATCCACGCCAAGGGCGCTCAGCTCCTGGTGCAGGGCAGCGAGTTCATGGGCATGATCAACGAGCTGCAGCATGGCCGGGACGTGTTCGACGATCTGCTGGCCGCCGAGTCCTCCTGAGGGGCGCCGCTCCCTCGCCTGCGCGGGTCGGATGACCGCCTCCGGAATGGCCGCCTCCACGGACCGGCCGGTCGCGCTGTCGGCCGTCGCGCGGCTCGCCGACCCGGCGGACAACGTCGCGATCGCGCTGTCCGCCCTGCCCGCCGGCCGGCTGATCGAGCACGGCGGGACGAGGCGGAACCCGCGGTTCAAGCTGCCGCACCCGGTGCTGGAAGGGCACCGCTTCGCGGTCACCCGCATCCGGCGCGGCGAGAATCTGCTCTCCTGGGGCTATCCCTTCGGGCGGGCGCTGCGCGACATCGATCCCGGCGACTGGATCCGCAACGCCGGCATGATCGAGGCGCTGGCGCAGCGCGACTTGCCGCTGGCGCTGCCGGCCGATGCCAACTTCGAGGACCAGCCGCTTTCGCAGTCGGCGCGGCTGGACGAGGTCGCGCCGGCCGCGCCGCTTGCCGCGGCGCCGCGGGACCTGCGGTTCGCCGGCTACGACCGCGGCGATCGCGGCTTCGGCACCCGCAACTACGTGATCGTGCTGGCGGTCAACTCGCACGCGGGCGCCGCAGCGACCGCGCTGGCCGACCGGCTGAACGGCATCGCGCGCTCGTTGGGCGGCACGGACGGCGTGGCGCCGGTCGCGCACACGGAGGGCGGCGGTCCCGAGCTTTCCAACAACCGCGAGCTGCTGGAGCGCGTGCTGGTCGGCTTCCTGGTCCATCCCAACGTGGCCGGCGCCGTGGTGCTGGACCATCCGTCCGGCGCCGTGCGCTGGGCGGACGTGACCGCCTGCGCCGCCGCGCGGGAGCGCCGGCTCGACCGGGTGCCGATCGTCGCCGCGACTGCCGGCGACCCAGTGGACGACGATGCCGTGCTGCCGTTGCTGCGCGCCGCGGCCGGCGCCCGCCGGTGCGAGCTCCCGCTGTCGGCGCTCAACGTCGCGCTGCAGTGCGGAGGCTCGGACGCCTTCTCCGGCATCTCCGGCAACCCGCTGGCCGGCTCGGTGGCGCGCGAGGTGATCGCCGCCGGCGGCGGCGCCATCCTGGCCGAGACCGACGAGTTGATCGGCGCCGAGCGCTACGTGTTGTCGTCGGTCAGGGACCGGGCCACCGCCGCCGCCTTCCTGGATCAGGTGGAGCGCTTCAAGGCGTGGACCGCCCGCCACGGGCAGTCGGCGGCCGGCAACCCGTCGGGGGGCAACAAGCTGCGCGGCCTGTACAACATCACCCTGAAGTCCATCGGCGCCGCCGCCAAGAAGGCTCCGGACGTGCCGCTGGCCGGCGTGGTCGACTACGCGGCGCCGGTCACCGCACCGGGGCTGCACTTCATGGACAGCCCCGGCAACGACCTGGAGAGCGTCGCCGGCCAGGTCGCCTCCGGCTCCAACCTGATTTTCTTCGTGACCGGCAACGGCTCGATCACGAACTTCCCGTTCGTGCCGACGGTCAAGTTCGTGACCACCACGCCGCGCTACGAACTGCTGCCGCGCGAGATGGACGTGAACGCCGGCCGCTACCTGGACGGCGAGCCGATGGACGCCCTGACGGACGAGGTGCTGGCGCAGACGCTGCGGGTCGCCTCCGGCGAGCGCACCAAGGGCGAGCTGGCGGGCCACAGCCAGGTCTCCATCTGGCGCGACTGGGCGGTCGGCGAAGGGCTTGCGGGACGCGGCCCCGGCGAGCGGCTCGGCCACGTCGCCGCCGCGGCCGAGCCGCTCGCGGACGCGCCGGCGCTTGACCGCGCGGCGGCGCGCCGCGACCGCCGCCACGGCCGGATGCCCGCTCCGGTGTGGCCCGATGCGCGCCCGCGGGTCGGCCTGATCGCCCCCACCTCGCTCTGCTCCGGGCAGGTGGCCGGCCTGATCGCCGCCGGCATCGAGCGGCGCGGCACCGTCGCCGGAGCGCTGGCCGGCGTGGTCGCCCTCCCGCACACCGAGGGTTGCGGATCGGGCGGCAGCGACGACCTGTACACGCGCACGCTGGTCGGCCACGTGCTGCACCCGGCGGTGGCGGCGGCGCTGCTGCTGGAGCACGGCTGCGAGCGCACGCACAACGACTACTTCCGCGCCGCGCTGCGCGACGCCGGCCAGTCCGCCGACCGCTTCGGCTGGGCGAGCATCCAGCTCGACGGCGGCATCGCGGCCGTGACCGAGCGGGTGGCCGCCCACTTCGCCGAAGCGGTGGCCGGCGACCTCCAAGAGCGGGCCGGCGGACCGCCGATGATCGGCCTAGTCGCTGCCGGCGAACCGCGCGGCCCGTCGACGGCCGACCTGCTGGCCTGCTTCGCGGTCGCCGTGGTCGGCGCCGGCGGATCGGTGATCGCGCCCGCCGTCGGCCCTACGCCGGCAGCCCTTGCCGCGGCCGGCCTCGTCGCCGATCGGCCGCGGCCCACGGTCCGCTTCGCCGAACGGCCGGCCGCCGGCGGCCTCCACCTGATGGCCGCGCCTACCGGCCACGTCGACGAGATCACCGGCGGCTTGGTGGCGGCGGGCGCCGAGTTGATCGTGGCGTTCAGCACGAGCCGCCCCCTGCACGCCCACCCGTTCGTGCCGGTGCTGCAGGTCACCGACGCGGCGGACGCCGGCGGCTTCGATCTGGCTCTCGCAGAGACAGGATCGCCGGAAGCCGCCGGCTGGCGCCTGGCCGAGCTGGCCGCCGCGGCGCTGGCCGGCGACTACACGCCGGCGCAACTGCGGAGCGGAGCGGTAGCCTTTCAGCTCACGCGCGGCACGGCCGGCGTCTCGCTCTGACGCCGCGGGCTCCGACCGGAACGGCGTTCAGCAGGGTGATGTCCGGCTCCAGGCGCTACGCCTCCTCGATCAGCCGCTCGAACACCGGCGCCCGCAGGACGCCGACGCGCGTCTGATCCACGAAGCTGACCTCGCAGTAGAGCCCCGGCCGCACGGCGAGGGCTCCGGCCGGTATCTCGACCAGCGCCTCATCGGTCACGCGCTCGCGCAGCAGGCGCGCAAGTCGCAAGCGCTCGCCCTCCCCATAGCCGGTGCCGACCCGGCCGGCATAGGTCAGCACGCCGTCGCGGTCCATTGCCACCGCGACGCTCTGGATGTCGCCGGTCTCCTGCGGCAGGTAGCCGACGATCGCGCACAGGGCATGCAGCCGCCGCTTCACCTTGATCCACGCGTCCGAGCGCCGCCCGGGCCGGTACGAGCTGTCCAGGCGCTTGCCCATGATCCCCTCCATGCCCTTCGCGCACGCGCGCTCGTACAGCCTGCGCCCTGCCGTCGGGATCGCCTCCGAGATCATCATCGGCTCCGGGGTATCGAGCTGCAGCAGCCGCTCCCGGCGGACGCGTAGCGGGTCCGCCATGACCGGCTGGAAGTCCCGGTAGAGCAGATCGAAGGCGATGAACCCGACCGGTTGCCGCGCCGCCAGTGCCTCGGCACGCCGCGTACCGCGTGCCTGATCGCGCGGCTGCAGGGACTCGAAGTCGGGCACGCCGTCGGCGCCCAGGGCGACGATCTCGCCGTCGACCACGCTGCCGTCCGGCAACGCGGCCAGGGGAGCGAGCTCCGGGTACTGGGCGGTCACGTCGCGGCCGCCGCGGCTGACCAGCCGCAGCGAGCGGTGCTCGACGTGCGCCATGGTGCGGAACCCGTCCCACTTGATCTCGAACAGGTGATCCGCCGAATCGAACGGACTGCCGCTGGTGGCCAGCATCGGGGCGATGAGACGCGGCAGATCCGGCAGAATGCCTACACCGCCTTCTTCGCCGCCGAGTGGCGCGCTCCCGCGCTCGGCGACGCTTCGGCCGGGGCCTCGGCGGTCGCGCCGGCTTTCTGCGCCTCGGCGACGCTCTTCTTGAGAGCGTCCATGAGGTTGATGATCTTGGGTTCCTCCGCGTCCTCAGCCTGCACAACCTCCTGACCCTCGACCTTCATGCGGATCAGCTCGGTCAGCTTGGTGTGGTACCGGTCGTCGTAGGTGGCCAAGTCGAAGTCCTGCATCCGGGAGGCGCCGATCAAGGTGTTGGCCAGCGCCAGCTCCTCGTCGGAGACCTCCATGTCGACCACCTCTTCGCGCAGCGACTCGGACGACTGCACCTTGGCGTGGTGATACAGCACCGTGAGCCCCAACAGGTCGCCGATCGGCCTCAGCAGCACGATCTGCTCGCGCCCGCCGATCACCACCTGCGCCAGAGCGTGCACGCCGTTCTCCTGCATGCCGCGGTGCAGCAACGCGTACGGCTTCTGCCCCGGCGTGCCGTCGGGCACCAAGTAGTAGGTGCGGCCCGCGTGATACACCGGGTCCACCGCGTCAGGCGGGATGAACCCCTCGATGTTGATCGAGTGGTCGCTCTGCGTGCGCAGCTTCTCCAGTTCATCGTCCTCGATGATGACGTACTCGCCCTTGCTGTGCTCGTAGCCCTTGACGATCTGGTCGGAAGCCAGCTCGCCGTGCTCGGGGCAGACCTTCTGGTACTTGACGCGGGTGTTGCAATCCTTGTGCAACTGGTTCAGCCGGATGTCGCCGCCCGATCTGATCGCCGTGAATCCGCGCACCGGCACGGACACCAAGCTCAGCTTCAGGAACGCCCTCCAGCTCGATCGTGGAGCCATCTCTTGTCACCTGCCTCTCTTCGTTTCTCGGCTCCGGGCCGGCTTGATTGTAGCACTTCGTCACGTGGGGTTCGGGCGAGCGCTTCGACTTCCAGCCTTACGCGCGCCCGCGGACGCAACGTAGTAGGCCGCGACCTCCGGCAGGCCTCAGGAAGGTCGCACGTACGGTGGGCGAAGGCGACGAAACATCGGGTAGTGACGGGTGTTCAACGTCTTCAATTCCAGTTCGTGACCGTCCGCCGTAGCCGCGATCATCCCATCGGCCAGCCCTGTGCCGTGGGACGGCCCGAAGTCGCGACGATGGAGACCGGCCGCTTTCGCGATGTCCAGATCAATCGGGATCACGGGAAACAAACGGACGAACTCCTCAAGCTTGAACGTCTCATCGCCCTCTCTCACGCCGGCAAAGAGCTCGGCCACCGTTACCGCCGACAGAGAGATCTCTTTCTCATGCTCCCGGACGAACGCGACCGCTGCCCGCTCGCCGCGCAGGTAGTCGATCGCGATGTCGGTATCCACGAGAAGGCGGCTCATCGCGAAAGGTCTCTGTCCAGTGTGGTGCGCGCGCCGTGCAACTCGGCGAGGTCGCCTCGATCTGCCCACAGACCGGCGGCGGCTCGCAGCACGTCCCGCCGGCGCTCGTCTGCATGGCGTCCGAGGTACTCGTCCAGGGCGTCTCGAATCAGCTCACTCATGGGTCGGCCAGCGCGTGCAGCCCGGTTCCCGAGGCTGTCCCTCTGCTCGTCGGTCAGATAGATCTGTGTTCTCGTCACGGTCAAACTCCAAAGCATACATTAGCCATATACATCACCCGCGCCAACCAACGCCCACGGCATCACGAGATGCCGCGCGACACGGCCCGTACCTCAGCGAGCCCGCCACCGGCCGATCGCCTCGGCGACGCCGCAGTGGCCGCCGGCTGCCACCACGTCGAAGCGAGCGAGCAGCTCCGGCACCGCGTTGGCGACCACGTAGCTGGAACCGGCCCACTCCAGCAGGTCCCGATCGTTGTAGTCGTTGCCGACCGCAGACGTCGCCGCGGCGGATGCCGTGCCGCGCCGCCAGCCACGCCGCCGATTGGCTCTTGGACACCTCGCGGGGGTACACCTCGATCCAGGTCGAGCGATGGTCCATCGGTGAAGTGGCCCTGATCACTGTGAGATGCGGGAGCAGGTTCGCGACTTGGTCACTCGACGGCTCCGTGCGATCGGCCGGCACCACGGCGACCAACTGCGTGCTGGGCCCCACCTCGCCGTCGAGCGGAGCCGCGAACGCGCGATACCGCTCCATCCGTCCGTGGAAGTCGGCGTTCGGCCGGCCCGACCATCGGTACTGGAAGTGGTGGTTGTCCGGGATCGGCCGGTGCACCATGAAGTCCAAGTCAAAGCCGTCCAGCACCCGCACCGCCGTCTCTGTCTCCGCGGCCGTCAGAGAGTGAGAGCGCAGCAACCGGCGATCGCGCATGTCGTAGATGCCCGCGCCCGACGAGCACACCACGTAGTCGACCGGAAAGCGCTCGCGCTCGACCATGCCGAACGAGTGCAGATGCCGCCCGGTGGCGATGGCGCGCCGGCACCCCTCCCGCCCCAGCCGGGCGAGCGCCGCGCGGTCACAGTCACGTAGCCTCCGGTCGCCCCCAAGCAGGGTGCCGTCCAGGTCCGTGACCAGCAGTCCCCGGGGTCGTCTCACGAATCGACCGGCTGCCGGTTGCTCAATCGAGCGTATGGCACGCTCCCGGATGCGGTCAGGATGTGTTCGCAGACAAGTCCAACGTGGACGACTGGCGTGCGAGCGCGTGCTCGAATCCGGGCCGCGATGGGGTCGAAAGCATACCGCGTCACCGACCGCCCGCGCGAACGCGAAGTTGTTCGTCCTCGCGCCGGCGTCCGCCGATCTGCTGCCCTGCTGATGATCGTGCAGGTGGATTCGGGTTCCACCGTCGGTACGAGCCACCAACGCCCGCACGCCGCTGAACAACCTGGCACGTTCGAACCTTGCGCCACCCAGTTGGCGCTCAAGAAACGCTTGCGAAGCAGAGCGACGGTAGATATGAACCCAGCGGCCGACTTCTCGAACTCGTCAGCCTGCTGGCTCTGACTGTCGTAGCAGAACAGCACGAATCCGACTTCGGCGGCTTCCCGGGCTCGCGTTTCGATGTAAACGTGCCCGCGTCGGCACCCCGCAGGCGATCACCGACACGGCCCACAAGATGGCGCGCATCATCTACCATCTGGTGACCCGCCACGAGCTCTACGATGACCGGATGCTGTTCGGCCAACAGCATCAGGACCGAAAACGCCACGAGCGCCTACTTCGCAATCAGGCGCGCGCACTCGGCTTCAACTTGGTCCCGGAAACTGCCTGATTCTGCTTGTTTCTAAGGATTTGGCGCAGCTGGCGTGGCTGGCGTATCCAGATCCATAGTCCGGTCGAACCGGCGCTTGGCTTCGGCGGCAGCCCATCGGTCGCACGCGCGTGCCGCTTGGGCGGCTGGCTCGTTCACGTCTTCGGGAACCGGGACCTTCAGCTCTTTGAGACTATCGCATACCGCTTTTCGAAGCTCCTGTCGATCCCAAACCCACTCGTCCGAATTCAGGGACAACACCGGGATCGACTCCACTTTCGGCAGTTCTTCGCCAAGTGCGAGTGCGTTCATCAGCGCCTCACGCGACGCGTTACGCCGGTGGCGCTCCAGGCCAATCTCATAACTGAGCATTTCGTTTTGATAGGCCTCGACACGTTTCCGGACAAACTCGCACCGCTCGCGGGTCGGGAGTACTTCGGTACGTCCGGCGCCGTCCGCAGACGACTCCTCGGTAAAAGAACGATCGGTGACGTCCTTGTCGAAAACCTGCTTGACCGGATGGTCGGGCTGCCCGCCCGGACGCTCGCGGCGTTTGCCTGGCTTCTTCTTGCGCTGCTGTCGCTTGCGCTCGAAGCTGTCCCGAGACGGCGGCTTGCCGCTGTTAGGCCTCATCTATGTCTGCACGTGCGAGTTCGGAGACCAGTCCCACTCGATGCCGCCCCTCCTGCCTGTGAGGATAGACCTTGACCCACCGGACCTTGTCAGACACCTAACGACTCCTTGTACGCAGCGCGGATTACGCTCACTTGGCACAACTCTCGCTTTTTCAACTCTAATTGAGTACTGATCTGGGCACGCTTAGCTTTTTCCGACTGATCAGATCTCTTGAGGTCATCGACTCTCTTCATTATCCTCTCGTTGATAACCCGAAAGCTGTCCACCATAGAAGAAAGTGCCCGGCCTCCTTGTTCATTCATATCTCTTTCGGCTTGTTGCGAGAAATTTTTTAGTTCATTTTCCAGCTTCTTATCGAGCTCCGGAATCAACGCTTCTACACCGGCGCTGCGCCCCCTACGGGTGTTCCAAAATCTCTGCCACGAATTGGCCACTTCATTGACTAACTCTTCCATCGGCATGGCGTCGAGACTGGCTTTCAGTGATGCTTCGACAGCCTCACATATCGTTCGAGCAGACCAGGGAAGAAGGTGATAACTCGGGCGATGAAATCCATGGCCATAACTGTTGATCTGGCTCGATAATTTGACCTCCTCACCGTTCAGAAATATCTCGATATTCTTTGTCGATTCCTTCAGTCTTTCTTCTATTTTCCCTCGTCTACTTCGAAGTTCACCGTGGACAATCCAGCGAGCTTGAGACGGAATATTATTGACGTTATCAACCTTCTTGAGGCGGTCTATTGTGTCACGACAGACGGCATCCGACACTGATCGTAGCACGCGATCCAGCTTGACGAGCTCGTCGTGGACGCTCTTCTCGAATTTGGTTCGGATATCGCGAAACAATTTGTCGACTTCGAGAATGGCGGTCCTCGCTTCCTCTCGTTGCTTATCTCGATCTTCGATCGACGTATCGACAACTTCGAGTTCTTTTCCTAACGCCTCGACCTCCGTCTCTAAACGTCGTTCGGCGCGCTCCAAGACACTATCTAGCATCGCTTGATGAGAGTCGATGATGTTGGTGGCCTTGTTTGCAATGATCCGTCGCTCGACGAGGTTGCGCAGTTTATCGACACCGTGCTGCTCTGCATCAAGATAGCCCTTCCGAGACAATTTCCGAGCATGGAATCGCATGTCGCCATCGCGAAGCGGGTGTCCGGCGTTCTGTAGAGATGCAATGAGGCCCCCAAGCCCGCTGACAAGCACGATTCCCTCGTCGTCGCCAAAGAGACTCGCCATCCTGGGATCGCCGCTGGTTCGAATGCGATTGATGTGACTCCGTATCGCCTCTGCGTTGGGTTGCAGATCGCATTTGTTCACAGCGATGATACGGCGACGCGGATCCACGTGCGCCAAGTTCTCATCAAGAAACTTCACGTCGGACTTGGTCATTCCCGCCTGTCCAGCGAAGGTGACGTATACCACGGCATCAGCTCGACCTATCCATTCACGCGTGATCTTGTCACGCTCGGGGTTGGGGTCGTCGGTACCGGGGGTGTCCGCAACGGTCACCTGATGTAGCCAGGGCCGATCGGCGTACAGATGGATCGAGTTGACGTACGCGCTGTAGACACCTCCCTTGCTATGCACGGCGGCGTATCGCACGAGCTCCTTCAGGCTGTCTGCGGACTCCACGTGAGCGGGGGTCTTCACCACGTCTGATTCACGGACGCCCGCGGTACGAGCAGCCTCGCGTGCGCCAGAGAGTTCTGCGTGCGCCTGAGAGTCCTTTCCGCTGGCGCTTAGCACCCGCTCGAATTCGCCCGGAGTGTAGAAAGTCGCCTCTATACCGTCGCTGCTTGCCCCATCCATGAGCACGATCTTGGCGGTCATGGTCGTCGTAGCGGCCGGCAGTACTTCTTCGCCAAAGAGAAGCGCGTTGAGCAGCGTTGATTTCCCGCTGTTCATCTCCCCACAAACCGCTACGACAAAACGCTCAGCACGCAGATTGGCCAGTTTATCTCTTAGTACATCCGCGTCCGGCTGCAGCAATTCAGCATGCTCGATGATACGATCATACCAGTGGCAAAGCATTTCCTTGCGCTTCTGATAACTATTCAGATCTATCATAGTTTGGACCTCGCCATAAGCTCGATGCGCTCCTCCAATCTCGTCAACTCCTTCGCCGTTTCCCGCTTCCGCGCGTGCGCCCGCTCGGCGTCGCTGATGACCGATTCCTGTAGCTGGTCTATAGCAGGTTGAATCACCAAATCAATCATGCGCACATTCAGGGCATTTATTTCGTCGCTTACTAGTCGCAAGATCCGCTCGAAGAATTCTTCCCGCGCTAATTCCGGAGCGTTATAATCTGCTTTGCTAAATTCACAATACCAGCCTTGGTCGTCGTCATCGTATTCCCAATCGCTGTCTTCTTCGTTATATATCTGGTTCATTACTCCTGCTATTTCGCTAACGCTACGTAGCAATTCACGCCTTGTATTTCTCCGAAAAGACCGAGCTAATTTATGAAATTCCAGCATGTCGATCAGAGCCTTGATGTCGTCCCAACGTTCGTGTTCCTTTGCGATAGCCTCCATCTTGTTCAGATCCACTTCGACGCGATAGAATACGCGGTTCGACCAGAAACCCTCCTCTAAGCGTGTATTCCTCTTGAGCAATCCCTCGACAGCATCGTCGAGAATTGTGCGAATGCAGATAATGAGATTCGACTTGACATCTTCGATCTGCTTAAGGGAGATACTCTTCTCCTGATCGACGTGCGTTGCCCCTTGCTCTTCGACCGCCGTTCGTACGTCGTTCAAGTTTTGAGACAGGGCGGCCACCGTGTTCCTCCAGTTTCTGCTGAGCTGAGCCGCCTTCCTCTGAAAACGCATCTCGAGAATGATATGTCGTTTCGAAGATACGGATCGCACCATGTCGGCGAGCTGCTCCCGGGAAGCCAAATCATCGGAGACGGGAACCTCATAGACGTTGCCGCTGACGTCCAGGCGATAGCGGGAATCCTCTGAGATTTCGATTACGTCGGCTGAGATTCGTTCCGCAAATTGAGATCGGGACATGAATGCGTCACGAATTCGTTGGGCCGCGATGTCCAGGGCTTCGAGCGGTGTAGTATCGTGCGACTCTTGCAACTGCAAGGCTGATACCAGGAATACGGCGCGAAACCTCTCGCCGTACCGATCCTCACACAGCTTCTTCACCTCGGCGCGTTCACTTGGCGCCAACTCCTCGGCCTTGTTGAGCAAGAGGAACATTGGCTTGTGAGAGTCGTCCGACGTACCTTGCTGCAGCGTTACGAGCTGTTCGAGAAGGCTCTTTGTGGGGTTCCCTTTCGTGGCGTCCACGAGGACGAACAGTACGTCGGCGCCGATGACAGCGTCCTCGGTCAACTTGGTGTCATTTTCGTTGGGAGGTGGGGCATTGAATCCCGGTGTGTCGACGATCCTGATGTGGTCCAGCACTGATGCGGCTATCGAGACGTGAAAAACGGTTGCGGCGGCGCTCTCGTTCCTTTCGTGCGACACCATGGCTCTATATCTTCCCTGTTTGAGATGCTTGCGTGTCCCGTTCGGCAACTCCTGTTCTATGTTCGTGCTGTCGCCGTGAACGAAATAGGTAACGGATGCAGTGGTCGGCTGCTCGCCGACCGGGCAGATCTCGTGGTCCAACAGCGCGTTGATGAACGTGGACTTGCCGGAGTTGAAGTCGCCTACTACCGCTACGGTCAACAGACCTATTCCGTCACGGTGCTCGCGTTGCTCCACGAGGTGATCGACAAGCGATTCCTCGAGCTCAGCCAACCGGGCCTTGAGGTCTCCGAGATCGCCGAGATCGGCATCCTCAAGTTGGTCTCGGACGGATCGAAGGTTGAGCAGACACTCCAGCGTGCCGTTGGGGTCGCTGTCAGAGAGCGGGACCACGGCGTCTCCGTCTGAAGCCAACGGCACGGCGCCGGGTGAATAATTCGCTTGCGCTGAGCGACTGCCCTCCTTGCCCTCCCCTTGCCCTCGTGCCGTGAAGAATCCCCGTATGAAACCGAGTGGCGACCAAGTCATGAGTAGCAGGAATAGTTCTGACTTAGCTTAGCTTAGCTATGCTGAACCACGAGGTCCCGGAGGCGCTTGACGTCGATATCGACTCGCGACACCTTGGCGGTGCGGTCGGCGAGGTCGGTCCGACGGTCCGCATCGAGTTGATCGATGGTTGCCCGCGCTTCGTCGCGCTCACGTTCCTTTGGCTGAAACACCTCAGACTCGAAATAGGTCTCGAGCATGTGGCCGGCGCGCTCAGAGAAATCGATCGCAACGTGCTCCAGGGGTTGCTCGATCTTCCGATCCTTCCACCACTGGCCAATCAAGTCGGTGACCATGTTGATGGGATTGAAAACATGTACCGCCTTGAGAACCTTGTTGAGTGCGCCATGGCCTACCGGAGCTACAGCGGCTCTGGCAGCGCCGTGACGCAACGCCGCGCCGCCCGCAACCTTGCCCGCGCTGGCGGCGGCTCCTACACCGGGAACGATCACTGCCGTGAGCACCGCCGTGGCGGCGGTCGCTGCCCAGCCGCTTATCTTGTTCGCGTTCTTTACCGCTTGTTGGATTTCCAGGTCGATGCCCTCCTCGTGCGGGGTCGCTTGCTGCCCGAATTTCGCCAAGTGATCGCGAACGACATTCGCCATCGCGGTCGCGAATGCGCCGCTCACCTCTTCGACGGCACGGTCGTCCGCCGCGGCGGCAAAGCTGGCTCGAAAGCGGCTACAGGTCGCCTGGACCTCGTGACGCAGTTCGGCCTGCGATCGTTCGAGCCGTTGGCGTTCCCGATGCAGTTCGTCGTCCAGTCGGACGCTCTTGTCCTCCTCCTGGGTCCTCCTCCGCGTGAAATCGTCATCCGATTCCAGCAAGCCGCTACGCACGTGATCAAGCAGTGTAATCGTGCGGGGAATCAGCCGCTCGGCTGCCCGCGCCTGCCGTTCGGCAGCAAGTGACTCCATACGGCTCTCGAATACCTCCTGGATGGCCGTGCGCAGAGCGCTGACGTCTCGTTCGTCCGCGTCCGGGCCCGCGCTGACCACGACAAGTCGGCCGGCGGCCTCAGCGTGGGAGCAACCGATGGTCCGCGACAGCGTGCCGGCGACCTTCTTGGCTACCTCCTGCCGCTCGGAGGGCAGAAGCTGATCGGCGAAAGTAAGCGCGATGAGAAAGCGATGTTGCAGATGGCGTACTCCAGGTGACTCGAGAAACGTGGTGACACTGCTCGTCAGACCACCCTTGCGGATGTCGACGCAGATCACGGCGGCATCCACGTTCGGCAACTCTCCGAATGTGACCGCGGTATGATGCTCGATAAGCGTCGAAAGTCCCGGCGTGTCGAGGAACACGAATCCTGCCGGGAACCCCGGACCCGATGGCAGACGAACGCGAGGGCGGCCAGCGGTGCGTCCACGCGCCAAGTCGTCGAAGTCGGGCCGGCTGATCGGCGTCGTCTCACCTTCGGGATCGACGCGAAAATACTGCGGTGCGTCAAGGTCGGGCGTCGAAACCACTTCGCCGGCGTGGGCGGTGCATGGCTCCACTTGCGTCGGCATGAGATCGTCGACACCCGTCAGCTCGTTGATCAGCGTGCTCTTGCCGCTGCTGAAGTCACCCAGGAAGCCTACCTGCACCGAACGATCGCTCACAAGATTCGTGATGTCTTCGTCCAACATTCGCAGGTCCCATCGTCCCGCTACCTCACGGAGCACGTCCAGCACGGTCGATCCAGGACGTTCTTTCGTAGTCACATCGCTTCACCTCGCATGAATTTTCCGACAGGATACCACAGCCATACATACCACAGCAATACGTCAGATTCGGACGTACCACCGCACGTGCTGCCGGCGGGCACTCGTCTCGGCTCGTAGTGTGCCACGGATACAAGTTATCGCATCATGCGAGCGCATTGTTCGCATTGTTCGCTTGATGCGGCGATGCGTCAGGAAGGCCGCCAGCGGTCGATCGCCTCGGCAACCCCGCAGTGGCCGCCGGCCGCGACCACGTCGTGGCGGGCGCGCAACTCCGGCGGTGCGTTGGCCACCACGTAGCTGGCGCCGGCCCACTCCAGCAGATCGCGATCGTTGTAGTCGTTGCCGACCGCGCAGACGTCACCTCGCCGAATGCCGTGCCTGGCCGCCAGCCACGCCGCCGCCTGGCTCTTGGACACCTCCCGCGGGAACACCTCGATCCAGGTCGAGCGATGGTCCAGCGGCGAAGTGGCCCTGATCACGGTGAGATCCGGCAGCAGGCGGGCGACATCCTCCCTGGACGGCTCCGAACGATCGGCCGGCACGACAGCCAGCAACTGCGCGCTGGGGCCCAACTGCCCGTCGAGCGGGGTCGCGAACGCACGATACCGCTCCATGCGCCCTTCGAAGTCGATGTTCCGCCTGCCCGACCACCGGTACTGGAAGTGGTGGTTGTCCGGGATCGGCCGGTGCACCATGAAGTCGAGGTCGAGTGCGTCCAGCACCCGCACCGCCGCCTCCGTCTCCGTGCAGGTGAGCGAGCGCGAGCGGACCAGTCGGCGCTGTCGCACGTCGTAGATCCCCGCCCCCGAAGAGACCGCCACGTAGTCGACCGGAAACCGCTCGCCCGCCACCATTCCGAACGAGTGCAGGTGCCGCCCGGTGGCGATCGCGCGCCGGCACCCCTCGCGTCCCAGCCGGTCGAGCGCCGCTCGGTCGCAGTCGCGCAGCCTCCGGTCACCGCCAAGCAGGGTGCCGTCCAGATCGGTGACCAGCAGTCCCCGGCGTCGTCTCACGAATCGACCGGTAGCAGATCGCTCATTCGAGAGCGCGGCATGCCCCCCGAATGCGGTTCTGATTGCGAATCTGATTCTCGATCACGTAGGACGATACGTCGAATTCATCCGCTATTTCCTCCTCGTCGTAACGGTCCTCGTACATATCGACGACGCCATCGACCGGCGCAAGGAACTCCGCGGCGAACGCCCGTCCGGTCGCCTGCCGTTCGGCATGGTGAAGGTCGTTTATCACCGACCGCCGAGCATCGCGAAAGCATACCGCGTCACCGACCGCCCGCGCGAACGCGAAGTTGTTCGTCCTCGCGCCGGCGTCCGCCGATCTGCTGCCCTGCTGATGATCGTGCAGGTGGATTCGGGTTCCACCGTCGGTACGAGCCACCAACGCCCGCACGCCGCTGAACAGCCTGGCAGGTTCAAACCTTGCGCCACCCAGTTGGCGCGCAAGAAACGCTTGCGACGTAGAGCGACGGTCCGTCCCAACGCCCAGCGCACGGCGAAACGCCCGCGCTGCGCGATATCCCACCGCCCACGGACGATCATCCCGATGGTATCGGATCGCGTCTTCTATCTGATCGGCGACGTGCTCGAGCTCCGGCAGGCTCGACTGCTCCGCCGGCCGCGCCTCCACCTGCCCCACGTAATCCGCGACCGCACACAACCGTGCCCTGCCCCTGAAACCGGCCAGGAACTCGATCAGCGGCGCGTCCGAGAACAGCTTGTGTGCCTGCTCGATGAACCGTGCGTCAACCTCCGGAATCGCGTACGGATCCAATCCCAAGGCGCCTGACGCTTCGCAGAACGCCAGCTCGTCCGGATCGCTACGAGACTCGACAACCCGAGACCAACACACGGAGACTTCGCTATTGCGAAGCCCTTCGCCGGCAAGCCTGTCCACGACGGCCTCGATGAACCCCGACAGCGTCGCCTCTGCAGCGCCTCGCGGAAGCGTTTCGTCTCCAGCGAACGGGAAGCTCAGATGCGGGTTCTCGCTGTAGAAGCTCTTGCCGGTAATCTCGAACGTCGAGCCGTCGGCTCTGAAGCTCAGGTCAGGGAGGGCAAACCCGGTTCGATAGCGTTGTATGCGATGCTCCCGGTCGCGACCGCCGAACACGATCCACCAGTCGGTCGCGAGACCTTCGGCAAGATGGACAGCGGGAACGATCAGAGCCTCGGTGTCTTCGTTAGACACAAAGTCGAAGAAGCGGCAGGCGTTCTGATCCGAGACGTAGATCCGCAGATCGCACAGCGTCGCGCGCTCCTCGGCCGCGCCATTCGAGCCGCCGTCAATCCACTCTACCGAAAATCTCATCACGTTCACTCTTGTCGATCGGCCAACCCTTGTAGAGCCCGGCAGCGGTATTCATACAGTAGCCACACCAATGCTGACCACGGGAGTCCCGGTACCATATCTTGTGCGGAGCACGTTCAGGTTTCTGCCCGGGCCGTTTCATTGCCTGGTTACGTCTTCACGGACGACACATGGACCTTATGCGGAAAGGATGCCGACTATCAAGCTGCCGAGCAGCCGAGGGTAATTCCTCTGACTGACTTGATCACGGAGCTACCGCTGCCGTGACCTCTGGCGCACGGGGCAGGCTCAACGTCTCCATGTATGCGTCTCCTCATTCGAAATCTCGGTGACAACAAGCCGCTACGCCCATCAGGAAATGGGCAACCAGCCCGAAATCGGAACGTCGTCCGCATGGCCCGGTCACAAACAACCGCTGTCGTCGCCGGCGAGTTGCATCGCGGTCAAGAGGCCGCCGTCCAGAGGCGGTCTTTCAGGAAGTGCGAAAACAGGTCGCGTCCTCGGACGTTGCCGTAACTTCGGGTCGTCGTGTTCCACCAGCGACTGCCGGGGTGAGGCGTGCTGGTGGACGGAATGCCGCGCTCCCGCGTGACACGCTCCGCGTGGCAGCCGGCGAAGCGTGACGTGACGATTACCAGTTCCGGCTGATGGTACAGGATGAACCACCTGAGCGCTTCTTCGGCCACCTCCAGATCCCGTCGACGTACATTGCCTTCCATGCTGCCGCCGGCGGTCGGCGCCGGGCGCAGGAAGTAGTTGCAGTACGCGATGTGGTTGAGGGGGAAGCCGTCGGGCGTCACGCCCGCGTCGGTGAGTGTCCGGGCGATCTCGTCCTCGATCGCGCGGTAGATTCGGTGCGCCCGGTACCGACGGCCGGTGATGTTGCCGGTCGTGGAGGCCCACCGGATCTCCTCCGGGCTCAGGTCATCCTGGCTGCTGCGGTACCAGCGGTCGGGGTCGTGGTGGATGGTCGAACCGGGCGGCAGATAGTGGCTCTCGCCGATGACCAGCAGGCGCTTGTGACGTTCGTCCTGGTAGCGGCTGCCGATCCACGGCTGCATGCAGGGGAAACGGCGCAGGTGATCCGGGAGTGCGATCGTGGTCACGATGGCGCTCCGTGGTGGGTGGCGAGAGTGGCGCACATCTCCGCCAGGCGACGGCGCAGGGATTCGGGCTGTTCGACGGTAACGGCGGTCCCCCACGTGACCAGGTGCCAGCACATCTCGTGAAGGCCGCCGGCAGTGAAGCGGACCGTCATCGAGCCGTCGTCGTTGCGATCCATGGTCTGGTCGGGATGGAACACGAATTCTGCCACGTCATCAACGACGCATGGGGCGAAGCGCAGCACCACGGTCACCGGCTTCTCCTGAAACGTCCCGAATGAACGACTCGCGAAGCGCCGCAGGTCGAACGCCGGGTCGCGCGTGAACGACTCATCGGTGAAGGAGGCCGCGCTGATACGCGACAAGCGCCACAGCCACATCTCGGCGTCTCGTTCGGCGCGGCCGATCAGGAAGGCGCGGTTGCCGTAGAGCAGGCCGTAGGGCTCGACGCGCCGGCGGGTGCTCTGCCCGGTCCCGCGCGCCGCGTAGTCGAACGCCACGACGCGGCGGAGCTTGATGGCGTCGCGCAGGATCGCCAGCAGGCCCTCGTCCAGGCGAGGCCGCGGGCCGGGACGCATCGCCAGGCCCTCGGCCTCGGTCAGCGCCTGCACGTCGGGCTCGATGCCGCGGAGCAATTCGGCTTCCAGCAGGGCGCGGAGCTTGTCGTCGAGGCGGCGGAGCATGACCGAGCGTTCCTCCAGGCCGGTGCGTTCCAGGGCCGCAGCGGCGGCGTCCAGCTCGGCCAGTTCCTCTGCGGATACCGAGACCGCGTGGCGGAGGATGGGCGCCCGCAGCCGCCAGTGGCGCCGGGCCTCCCCCGTGTCCACCAGTTCCAGCGGTCCGAATACGTCCTCCACGGCGTCACGCAGGCGCTCCGCGGTACGCCGGCTCACGCCGAAATCGCGCCGGATGTCGTCCAGCGTCAGACCGCTCCAGCTCCCCTGCAGCCGTATCGCCAGCCGCACGATGTCCGCCGCGCGGTCGTAAGGCACGTGTCCTCTCCTTCGTTCAGTCCACGCTCAACCGCGCCTGGCCATACGGTCCTTGAATTCTCGGGCGATGGCTTCCGGCTCAGGCGCCTCGCCCTCGGAGGCGGTGAACAGCTTGGCCAGCACGGCGACGTACGCCTCGCCCAGCGCGGTGGTGAGGCCGGCCGCGGTCCCCGCGGAGATGACACCGCCGGCGATCGTGCCCACGCCGGGCACGAACTTCAGCAGGTTGGAGACCACGGCGCGCCCCAGGAAGGTGGCGCCCGCCGTGCCGGCGGTGGCGGAGACGAGCATGC
This sequence comes from Spirochaetia bacterium, assembly GCA_965215345.1. Classification (GTDB taxonomy): domain Bacteria; phylum Spirochaetota; class Spirochaetia; order SZUA-6; family Bin103; genus CATQHW01. Next base: position 402,356 of record CBDCDL010000002.1, read on the forward strand.
CGAGAAACGCCTGGGAGAGCTCGATCCCGAAGACGGCCGAGATGCCGGCCAGCATGCCGATCTGTATGGGGATCAGCAGCGCGGCATCGGAGAACGGAATGGGGCTTGCTCCCGCGGCCGCAGCAGCCGCCGCGGACCCCGCCACGACCTTGTGCGCGCGTTTCTTCTTGAGGTCGATGCTCGCCTTCTGGGCAGCCGCGAAGGCCCGTTGGACCGCTTCCGGGATCACCTCCGCCGTCGCGTCCACGAGGTCCTGCAGCCCCATCGGCGGCGCCACGTGACCGTCGTCGTAGCGCTCGCTCAGCGCCCGCACGCGCACCACGTTCCTGGCCTCGGGCAGCAGCCGCTGCACCTCGGTCCGGAATCCGTCGTCGGCACGCGCCTTGGTGACGACGCCCAGCACCGGCATGAAGTCCGCGAGCCGTTCGTGCAGCTCGATCTCGGCGTCCTCGATGCGCCTGCCGTCCTCGGCAACGCACACCCACGCGACGTGGACGTGCTCGTTGACGTCCGGCTCGCCGGACTTCGCCTTCACGAGTTCCGCCAGCTCGTCGATGATCTGCCGGTACTCCTTCAGCTCCAGCCCCCTGGTGTCGAATATCCCCAGCGGGATGCCCTTCTTCGTGTAGTAGCGGGTCTCCTTCGTGACCGGCCGGCCCTGTCCCGTCTGGGCGAGCCGCCCCTGAAAGACCTCGTTGATCAGCGTGCTCTTGCCGACGCCCGTGCGGCCGGCGATGAGGACGTTGACCTTCCCCGTCTCCTGGGCGGCGTCGCGGATGGAGCGCTTGATCGTGCTCAGGATGTCCCCCGAGTCTTCGAAGCGGTCGAGTGAAACGAGCGTGTCCTGCATGGCTGTCGTCCTCCTCCTGACCAAGGTACGGGGCGGGTACGTCAGATTCGGACGTACCCGGTCAGAAAATGAGGAAGACGCTGAGTGTCGACTCAGGAGCCCGCATCCGGATCCAACACGGAGTCGAGGTCGCGCCGGAAGTCGTCCACGTCGACGCAGGGAACGCGCTTCCATCGCGCCAGCAACGTGGCGCCGTCCGGGCCGCGCCGACCGAGCGGCCGCAACTCGGCGACCGGCCGTCCCGACCGGGTGATCGTGAGGCGCTTCCCCGCCAGCACGCGGTCGATCACCTCGCGACCGTGGTTGCGAAGATCGCTGACCGTAGCCTGTGCCATGCGCTACCGTATCCCACGTGATACCCGAATGGCAGGGTGGTCACCGTCGCGCGCAGCGCCGACTCCTGGAGGCTGAGATGCGAGAACTCGGGGTTTGGCGAGGCGGAGCTTGCGCGCTACATTGGTCGGAGGGGGTGACTGATGGCGTTGAGCGAAGAGCGGCAGCAGGTGCTGCGCATGGTGGAGCAGGGCGCGATCACCGCGGACGAAGGCTCCAAGCTGATCATGGCGCTCGGTATCGAAGAGCAGGTGGAGCGGCAGGAGCGGGAGCCGCCCGAAGAGCACGCCGAGGCTCCGGCGGAGGCCGCCGCCACCAGCGATGACGTGCAGGTGCGCATCGCGCTCGCCAGCGGGGACGGCCACGTGGTCACGCTGGTCCTGCCGCTGCAGCTTGCCCGCTTCGCGTTGCCGCTGCTCGACCTTCCCCATGCGGCCGTGCTCGGCGAGCACGGCGTGGACATCAACCGCATCCGCGAGGCGTTGCGGTCGGGCGAGCCGTGCGACATCCTGGACTACCAGGACGAGGAGTCAGGACACCGGATCCAGATCGTGATCGCCTGACTCAGCCGATCGCCCGCAGGGCGGTCGGCGCGGCGCTGAGCGTGCGCGCGCCGGTTTCCGTCACCAGCACCAGGTCCTCGACCCGGACCCCGCCCCATCCCGCGCGGTAGGCGCCGGGCTCGATCGTCACCACGTCACCGACCGCCAGCTCGGTGCCGGTATCGACGCGCAGGCTCGGCGCCTCATGGATGTCGAGCCCGACGCCATGGCCGACGCCGTGCCGCCACCAGTCCTCGATACCCGCGGCGACGAACTCCATGCGGGCGGCTTCGTTGAGTGCGTCGCTGACGACCCCGGGGCCGACCAGCGCGAGCGCCCGGTCGTGCGCCCGCAGCACCGCGGCGTGCACGCGGCGCTGCTCGGCGTCGGGCTCGCCGACCACCCAGGCACGGGTGAGGTCGCTGCGATAGCCGCCCACCGTGGCGCCGCAGTCGATGCACACCACGTCGCCCGCGGCAAGCCGCCGGTCGGTCGGCTGCGCGTGCGGGAGCGCGCTGTGCGGGCCTGCGGCCACGATCGTCGGGAAGGCCGGCTCCTCCGAGCCGCGGCGCCGCATCTGCAGCTCCAGCTCCAGCACGATGTCGCGCTCGGCCGCTCCGGCGCGCGCCAGGCGGGCGGTCGCCTCCAGCGCATGGTCGACGATGCGGGCGGCGGCCTCGATGGAGGCGATCTCCTCCGGCGCCTTGCACCGGCGCCGTTCTTCCACCAGTCCTTCGGCCGGCACGAAGCAGGCGCTTCCGGCATCCCGGAGCCTGTCCAGCATTCCGGCGGTGACGCCCTCCGGCTCGTATCCGATGCGGGAGAAGCCCCGAGAGCGGCAGGACTCCCCGATCATCTCGGCAGGGCTTCCTCCGGCGGGGAGTATCTCCACCTCCCAGTCCGGGCACTCGGCGGAGGCCTGTTCCTGGTAGCGGCCGTCGGTGATCAGCACGCACCGGCCGCGGGCGATCAGCAGCGCGGCCGAGCTGCCGGAGAAGCCGCTCAGGTAGCGGACGTCGGTGCGCGGCAATCCCTCGCCGTGCAGGCAGAGCAGCGCGTCGACACCGGCATCGTGGAGAGTCCCGGCGACCGCGTCGGCTCGCTCGCGCACCTCAGCCGCCGCGCGCCTCGGCAATCAGGGAACGGATGATCGAAAACTGATCACGGTTAGGCGGCACGCGGGCGAGGAGGAACTGCCGGCCGTTGACGAACAACGTAGGGGTGGCCGTCAAGCCGGCTCGGTCCGCCTCGGCAATGTCGGCTTCGATCTTCGCGCGCACCTTGCGGTCGTCCAGGGCGGTGCGCGCGAGCTCGGGATCGCTCAGGCCCACCTGCCGGGCGTAATCGACCAGCCGGTTCGGCCCGTACCGCTGGAAGTTCGCGAAGAGCGTTTCGTTGTATTCCCAGAACTTTCCTTCCTGGTACGCCACATAGGCTGCTGCCGCCGCCGCACAGGAACTGCTGCGGCTGGTGCGCGGCATGGACCGGTTGCAGGTGCCGTCGAGCGGATAGAACTTGTACACCAGCCGCACGTCGGAGAACGCGTTTGCCACCTCGGCGATCTTGGGATCGAACTCGCGACAGTGCGGGCAGTTGTGGTCGGCGAACACCACCAGGGTGATGGGCGCGTTCGGATCGCCGAGCTGCGGGCTGTCGTTCACCCGGAACTCGAAGCTCCTGAACCTCAGGTACCGGTCGGCAAGCCGCTGCGAGTCGCGCGCTTCGAATATCTGCTGTTCCAGAAGCTGCCGTTCCGCGCCCGAGGACAGGCCCCAGGTCGCGGCCACCGCCACCACGATGCCGATGCAGCCGGCCATGACTCCGGGCCCGATCGCCGGGCCGGCCAGCGACTTCACCGCCCGCTTCAGGCGCTCGGCGCCGCCGGCCAAGCCGAATACCAGGGTTCCGGCCAGCGCCAGGTTCACGAGCTGCAACGCCGTGCAGTACAGGCAGAGCGCCCGGATGACGAAGAAGGAGATCACCGCCAGCACCACCGAGACCGCCGTCGCGGCCAGCGCCAGGACGGCGGCGCCGCCGATCAGTCCCTGGCGGACGCGGGTGCTGAAGTGCGCGACCACCAGCGCCGCCAGCACGGCGGCGTGCATCCCCAGCCCGAAGGCGGAGATCGGCACGCGGCCGATCGCCGCGAACGCCGACGAGCTGATCCGGTCGCAGTCCACGTAGGCGTTGATGGCGCAGCCGGTCGCCGCGCCCACGACGGTGTGCTGGAAGTAGTTGCGAGTCAGGACGAAGCCGAGCACGACGCCGGCCAGCGCCAGGGCGATGGCGACATACGGGATGACGCTGTTGCGAAACAGCTCGGCCGGCAGTGCCGGCTGCTGGACGGTCTCGGCGGCGGCCGTCGGGGCGTTCTTTGCCACGTTCTACTCCTCCGATGCGTGTGCCGAGCCTGCCGTCACCGGCGGGCGCCGGCGACGGACGCTCATCTGCAAATATCGTCCGCCCGGACGGACGGTACAACCCCCGTCCGCCATGTTCCGGTGCCTGCGCGCCGTGCGACCGTGGGGGGGGGAGGGCATAGACATGAATACGGAAATACCGTATTTATGGTCCATGAAGACCACCATCGACGTTCGTGACGACGTGCTGCGTCGGGCCAAGGCCAGGGCCGCGCTGCGCGGCCAGCCTCTCAGTCGCTTCATCGAGCTCTCGCTGGAGCGTGCCCTGAGAGACGAAGAGCCGGACTCTTCATCATGGGCGGACTGGGCGCTGGGTCTCCCGACTGTCCCTTCGAAATCCATCGTGGAACTGAACGAAACGCTGCGCGACGCCGACTTCCGGCCGGTCGATCCCGAGATGTGGCGGTGATCCTGGACACGAATGCGCTGTCCTCGCTTGCCGGGAAGGACGCGCGACTGGTCGCCAGACTCCGCAGCGCGCGTCGAGTGGTCGTGACGATCATCAGCCTGGGAGAATTCACCTACGGCATCAGGCAATCACGGTCAGCTACGGACCTCGAAGCCTGGCTCAAGGGGTTCCTGATGAGGGCCGAGGTGCTGACGCTCGATCTGCGGACGATCGACCAGTACGCGGCCGTACGCACGGAACTGCGCAAGGCCGGTACGCCGATCCCGGCCAACGATTGCTGGATCGCCGCGCTGGCTCGCCAACATCGCCTTCCGATCGTAAGCCTGGACGAGCACTTCGACGTGGTCGACCAGGTTCGCCGCATCGCCTGGTAGTCGCAGGCGGTGCGGCTCACGCCCAGGGCGGCGCGGGATGCGATCGTCGGCTTCGACGACCGCGGACGGCTGCCGGTACGCGTGACGGCGCCGCCGGTGGACGGAGCGGCCACGCGGCCTGCGACCGGCTGCTGGCCAGGGCAGTGGGCATCGCCCGAGCCGGGTGAGTGTGATCCGGGGCCGGCAGTCGCGCGACAAGCTGCTGGAGATCCCCGTGGAGGCGGCGGACCTGCGGCGGCTCGGATCGCTCGGCGGCACCCGCCGTGGCGAGAGCTGACCCGGCTCAGTCCCTGGGCAGCACAACCGGTTGGAAGAACTCCCGGCGCGCGGGTGACAGGCCCGCGTAGAAGCTCGGCGGGTAGGATGTCGGCTCCGGACTCGCCGCCATCCACGGATGCTCGTAGGCGTAGTAGAGAATGATCCGCTCGCCGTCGGCGCGCCGCGAGGGACCTCGCGTGTGCCACAGGGCGTTGTGGAACATCACGCAGGAGCCCTGCGGGCAGCAGAGCTGCAGCGCCCCCGGCAGCGACTCGAACCCCTGCAGGTCGCGCTCGTCCGGCGGCACCCGTGCGCGGTGCGAGCCCGGCGCCACGGTCAGGTTGCCCTGGTCGGGGGTGCTCATGTCCGACAGGAAGTAGGCGATCTTGAGCTGCAGCAGCGGGATGTACGGGCCGAGCCCGCGGTAGCCGTTGTCCGCGCCGTCGATGTGCCAGCCGGCGCCGTGGTCGCTGGCGCCATGCTCCCAGAACGCGTCGGAGGCGTGGAAGTGCGGCTTCTCGTTGAGCAGCCCGGTGACGTAGGGCATCACCGCCGGCAGGTCCATCATGTCCAGGAACAGGTCGTCCTCGGCCAGCAGGTAGAAGATCCGCGTGCCGTTCTCCAGGTCCTGGTTGACGCGGAACACCTGCGTGCCGGCGCGCGCGAGGTCGCGGCGGCGCTCGACGGCCTCCTCCAGGGCGCCACGCAGCCGGCAGACGTGATCGGCGTCGAGGACGCCCTCGAGCAGCAGGTAGCCGTTGGTGTCGAAGAAGAACCGCTCGGAGGCGGTCGGCCGCTCTGCCATCAGGCGGGAGGTGACGAACGCTGCACGGCGCTCGTCGAGTCGGTGTGGCGGAAGCCGCGCACCATCAATCCGCGCTGGTCGTCCGCGCGCGTCGCCTCGGCCGCCTGTTTCTCCGCCTCGGCGCGCACCTCGGTGCGCGTGGCGCGGACGATCGCGTAGTCCTCGGGGTCGCGGTAGCGGATGATGAACACCGGCCGCGGCTCGTCGCCGTAGTTGGGCTTGGAGCCGTGCACGGTCTTGACGTCGAAGAAGATCGAGTCGCCGGCCGAGCCCTCGACGGGGACCGCCTTCTCCCACGGCCACTCGTGCTCGTCCAGCCCCAGGTGGGAGAAGGTGTCGACGTGCCGGAGTTGTCCCAGGCGATGGCTGCCCGGCACCACGTGCAGGGCGCCGTTGCGGAGGTCGGTGTCGATCGTGTAGCTGAGGATCGCCACCGGTCCGCGGTAGCGGTGCTCGAAGTAGGCGGAGTCCTGGTGCAGGTGCTTGGGGTGGCCGCCGACCGGCTCCTTGACCAGCGACTGCCCCTGTCCGAACAGCTCGATGTTGGGGCCGATGATCGCCTCCACGACGTCGAGCGACGTGGGATCGAGGGCGGCTGCCAGGAAGGCGGCGCTGGTGGTGTAGTCGATGCCGACCACCATGATCTGCTTGTCCCGATCGTAGTGCTCGGGGGCCGGCAGGAACAGACTGCCGTTCGGCACCACCCACCCCTCGGGCACCTGCCACGAGCGGTCCAGGTCCGCGATCGCGTCGTCGACCGTGGCCATGATGTCGCGGTACAGGGCGCCGGCGTGCGCGCGCATCAGGCCGCGCACCACCAGGCAGCCGTGCTCGTCGAAGATGGCGGCGGCGCGCCGGAGGTCGAGGTCGTCGACTGACACCTCCAGGTCAGCGACCCCGACGGCTGGAGCGGCCGGCGTCATGGATGCTGCCCTGCCGGACGGGCGCCGGCCCCGAAGCGCTGCGCCGCGCGCGAGCGCGCCTTGGCGGCCTCCACCTCGCGGTTGCGCGGCGGCGCCGCGGTCACCAGCGCGTCGAGCAACCGACGCGTGGCGATCGCGACCTCGTCCACCGCGCGTTCGAAGGCGCGGGCATTGGCCCTGGACGGCCGGGTGGTGCCGCTGATCTTGCGCACGTACTGGAGCGCCGCGGCGCGCATCTCCTCGGCGCTGGCCGGCGGGGCGAAATTGTGGAGCGGGCGAATGCTGCGACACATGGCTGAGTGCAGGAGTCTGTCGGATTGGCCGCGTCAGCGGCAAGGCCGCCAGACTCCGGAACGAACGGTGGGCTGGGCGAAGAGCGGAGCGGAGCGACGGCCTTGGGGCGGTAGTGCAGGGATGCGGAGCGTTGCCCGTCGCGGCGGGCGCGGCGCATCATCGGGCCATGACGAACGGCGAGATCGTGAGCCGCTACGTGCGGGACGGCTACGTCGTGATCCCGCAGGTAATCGACCGGGAACTGGTGGCGGAGGTGCAGGGCCACGTCGAGTGGCTGGAGCGCAGGCACCCCGACGTACGGCCCGAGCAGTTCCACCATCGCCTGATCGTGGACGATCCGTTCTGGATCCGCCTGTGCACGGATGCCCGCCTGATCGACGTGATCGAGCCGTTCCTGGGACCGGACATCGCCCTGTTCGCCGCCCACTACATCAGCAAGCCGCCGCGCAGCGGGCAGCCGGTGCTCTGGCACCAGGACGGCAACTACTGGCCGCTGGAGCCCATGGAGGTGATCACCATCTGGCTGGCGGGAGACGACTCGACGCCCGGGAACGGCTGCATGCGCGTGATTCCCGCCTCGCACCGGAGCCGGCGGTTCCACGAGCACCGGCGTTCCGACGACGAACCGAACGTTCTGAGTTCGACCGTGGACGGCGAGGTGGACGAAGCGGCAGCGGTCGACGTGGTCGTCCCGGCCGGCGGCGTCTCCCTGCACGATCCGTACATCGTCCACGGCTCGGAAGCCAACCGCTCCGACCGGCGGCGCATCGGTCTGACCCTGCGCTACATCCCTACCACCACGCGCATCCTCCGCGAGGACCACCCGGCGTACCTCTGCCGCGGCCACGCCGTCGAGGGGATCAACACCTACCCGCCCTGGCCCCGTTTCCGCCCCGGCGACCACTACCCCTTCCGCGGCTGCGACCGCCCGCCGTGGACGTGACCGCTACTCGGTACCGCTCATCGCGCCCCAGCGTACCTGCGCCGGGGGCCGATGGCGACCACAGCGGACGGCATCAGAGCAGATCGCTGATTCGACGGATCGGCGAGTAGAAGCCGATCTCGACCATCAGGCCAAGTACGGCGTCGGCTTCCTCGGCGGAAAGCGTGCGGTCGACGCACAGCGCCGTGAGGATGCCAATGGTTCCGGTGACCGGTATCCGGAGCTCGGAACACCGGCGGCGGGCGGTACGGTCGTCGGTGACCACGACCCCACCCCGATGGCGGGCGAGCGCGATGCACGACGCTTCACCGGCGCCGAGCGTGCGCAGGAGCTCCGCGAACAGGGAGTGCTCGGCCGTCTGCATCGGCTCCGCCGGCAGGATCGAGCCTCCCGCGAGTGCCTCTTCCACCGCTTCGAGTCCGACGTATCCGGCGGCGCGGCCGGCGGCAAGCTCCACGCGTACCTGCTCGGTCACGCACAGCGATGCGCCGTACCTGTCCAGAAGCAGCCCGAATCGTCCGCACAGGGCGAAGTTGCAGAGCGTTACGGTATCGACGAAGCGCCTTTGCGGCGAATCAGGCATTCAGGTGGTCGTCAGCCGACATCGCCGTGTCCTGTTCGATGCCGCGCTCGGAGAGCCACCGCCTGAGATCGAGGGCGTGCATGCCGAACGCATCGGCAAGCTTGCCGATGCTGATGTAGCCTCCCACGAAGGCCGCCAGTGCGTGACGCTGTTGCATGGGCAGTTCGTTCAGCGGCACCTGATAGCAGGCGAAGATGGCATCCCGCACGAGCTGCCCCTTGCTGGTCTTGCGGGCGGCAGCCAGGCGGGCGAGCTCTTCGTTCGTGGCAGGGTCGATCTTCACGTGCAGGGTCGCGTCTTGTGCCATCCCGTGTTCCTTCGAAAGGCCATCATATTATACAACTATACCGGATTCTGTACCATTGTCGCGAAAACAGCAGGCGGACCTGATCCGGTCCGGACCGTTGACGCACGCGCGGCTGATCCCGGCGCGGTACGATAGCTGCCATCGCTCACCCTGCCTTCGTCATCGGGCCGGCCGGGTCCGGGAAGACCGAGATACTGCTCCGTCGAACCGCGGACCGGTACCGACGGAACCCGTTCGCGGCCACCCTGGTGGTCGTGCCCACGGTCCGGCACGGCGACCAGTTCCGGCGGCGGCTGCTGGCGCTGTGCGGCGTGGCGTTCGACCTGCAGGTGGAGACTCCACGCGGAGTGGCCCGCAGGCTCCACACCGGGACCGCTACCGCTTCGATCGGCGCCGCGCGCGAGCTGCTCGGCGGCGTCGCGTACCGGGAGATCCAATCCGGCGCCGCCGCGCACTTCGCGCCGCTGGGCGCAGCGGCCGCGCTTCCGTTGCTGTGGGCGGCGGTGGAGGAGTTGCTGGCCGAAGATGTCTCCGCGAACCGTTTCACGTCGGCGGCGGCCGCCACCGGCGACCCGCAGCTCGCGGCGGTCGCGGCCATCTACGGAGCCTGGCGCCGCGAGCTGCAGGAGCACGGGTGGCTGGCGCCGGCGGCGCTGCCCGCCGCGGCCGCGGCTGCCGGGGACGCGCCCGGACTGCCGTTCCTGATGATCGTCGACGGCTTCCGGTTCTTTCACGGCGGTGAGCTCCGCCTGCTGGCCGCGCTCGCCCGCAACCGCGACCTGCTGCTGGCGTTCGATCCCGACGCCGGTGAGCGCGCCCGCCACTCGTACGAACGCCTGCGCGGGCTGCTCCCGGATGCGCTCATCGAACGCGCCGGCGGGCGCGCGCCGCCGCCGCGAATGCACGGCTGCGTTGCCGCCGATCGCGAAGCGGGGCTGCGCGCCATGGCGCGCGCCATCAAGCGGCGGCTGAACGACGACCGCAGCCTGCGGCCGTCGGACTGCGGGGTGACCTTCCGCCGACTCGGCCCGATCCTCGGTCTTGCGCGGCAGGTGTTCGCCGAGTACGACCTGCCGCTCGACCCCGTGGCCGGCGAGCCGCTCGCCAATCGCCCGCTCGGCGTCTGGGTCCGCCGGCTGCTGCGCCTGCCCGCCGAAGGATGGCGGCTCCGCGACCTGATCACGGTGCTCGGAAGCGGCTTCATCGACCGCCGCCGCTTCGGACTCGACCGGTGGGAGATCACCCGCATCGCGCGCTGCGGACGGCAGCACCATCTCTGGGCCGGACGCGACGCGCTGGACCGGCTGGCGGTGCTGGCGCCGAAGAAAGAACAGGAATCGCCTGACAGGACCGGCGGCGAGCGTGAGCGGGGATCGACGCTCCCCGGCCTGGAGGCACGCGGCCTCTCTGCCGTGCTCTCGTACCTCTACGCAGTCCTGGAACCGCCGCCCGCGCCGGCCGGCGCGCACGCGCGGCAGGTGAAGGCCGCCCTGTTCACGCAGCCGCCGCTGATCCGCGCCGGCGTCCTCACCCACCCGGGGCTCATCGCCGAGATCGATGCGCTCCGCGGGCACCTTGACGACATCGCCGCCACGGACGACGCCCTCCAGGAGGGGCCGGTGTCATTCGCGGCGTTCGTGGACCGTCTCCTGGCGCGCCTGGAGGCGCCGGCGGCGATTCTGCGCGAAGCGGGCGGCGTGCTCCTGGCGCCGATGAGCGCGCTGTCGGGTCTGCGGCTGGCCTGCCTGGAAGCCGGTGGCCTGATGGAAGGCGAGTTTCCCGCGTCACGCTCGGCACCGCAGCTCCTGTCCCGGGATGCGCGTCATGCGCTGGCGGCGGCCGGGCTGGAGCTGCCGCCGCCTCCCGAACCGACCGAGGACGAGCTGTGGCTGTCCGTACGCAGTCGCGCCGACACGGCGCTCACCGCATGGCGGACGCGGCTGGACGAGCGCGGCCGGCAGGTGGCCGCCTCACTCTATTTCGACGACGCCGCCGGCGACCAGGCGGACGAGACCGGCGCGCCCGCGCCGGCCGAGGCCGCCTCGCGGCGGGAGCTGGCCATCGCATGCACCAGTGGGTGGAGCCGCGGCAACGCCGCGCGGCCGGATGCCGGTCCCGCGTGGGCGGTCGTCCGTGTCGCCGCGCAGATGGAACAGCGGCGGCGCTCGTTCGTGCATGCCGGCGAGTTCGAGGGGACGGTCGGCGCCGGTCTGCGTCCCGAGCTGACCGACGCACGGGCCGTGTGGAGCGCGACGCGACTCGAGAGTTACCGGACCTGCGCCTTCCAGTTCTTCGGGCACTACGCGCTCCGGCTGCGCGAGTTGGACGAAGAGCAGGACTCCGCCGACGCGGCGACGCGCGGCACGGTCATGCACGCGATGCTGCAGGACGCGCTCGCGGATCTGAACGCCACCGCCACGCCGCTCACGCCGGAGACCGTCGACAGCGCCGTCATACGCCTCCATGCCAGCGGCAAGGGGATCTGGGAACGGGCCCCGGAGGAGCACGGGTTCGGCCGGGTGGGGCTGTGGCGGATCGAGCGCGAGCCGGCGCTGGAACGGCTGGAGGACCTGTTGCGGGCCGAAGCCGAGCGGTGCGCCGCGGACGGAGTCACCGCGCTGCTCGGCACCGAGACCGAGATCGCATCCGCGCTGCCGCTGGAGCCGCCGCTCGCGGTTGCTGCCAAGATCGACCGGCTGGACACGGCTTCCGGGCTGGCGGCGGTGGTGGACTACAAGACGGGCAGATCCATCAGCCGCAAGGAGCTGGACGGCGACATCAGGGTGCAGCTTCCCCTGTACGCGTACCTGGCGCGCGAGCGGGAGCGGGCCGAGCGGGTGATCGCCCGCTACGCCTGGCTGCGCGCACGCCACGCCCAGTGGCAGCTCGACTCCGACGATCCTGCCGACCGGGAGCTCATCGACAGCGTCGTGACGCGCGCCGGCGAGGTGCGCGCAGCGGTAGAGGCCGGCGACTTCCGGGTCAACCCGAACGTCCAGCCCTGTCCCCGGTACTGCGCCTTCCAGCACGCGTGCCGCGTCAACCAGTTCAGCCGATGGAAGAGCTGACCCGGCAACAGGCGGCCGTGGTCGCCGACCGCAACGCCGACATCCTGGTCTCCGCCGGCGCCGGCAGCGGCAAGACCCGCGTGCTCGTCGAGCGCTACATCGCGCTGCTCGCCGACTGCCGCATCCCGCAGATCGCGGCGGTCACCTTCACCGACGCCGCGGCGACCGAGATGCGCGAGCGCGTGCGCCGCGAGGTGCGCAGCCGGCCGGAGTTGGCCGACCATCTCCCCGACATCGATCAGGCCGTGATCGGCACCATTCACTCGCTGTGCCTGCAGGTGCTGCGCGAGCATCCCGTGGCCGCCGGGGCGATCGCCGCGGCGCGCATCCTGCCCGACGACGAGGCGGAGTACGAACGGATCGGAGCCGCACTCGACGCCCTGGAGGACGCGGCGCAGGCGGACGACGGCCGCGCCCTGGCGATCCGGGAGCTGAACGTGTTCCCGCTGAGCGAGCAACTGCCGCGGATGATCGAACGCCGCGACGAGGTCCGGACCGCGTTCGGCAGGCTGGCCGGCTCGACCGTGGATGACTGGTCCCGTCACGTCCGCCGGCTGCTCGACGCCTCGCTGCGCGCCGCAGTCGACGCGGAGCGTCCCGAGCTGGAGCGCCTGGTCGCCGACCTGCGCCGCGCCCACGCGGGAGCCGCGCCTGCCGACAAGCTGGCGCAGCAGGTCGGGTGCCTTCTCGACGCGCTGGGCGATCCGCTTCCCGCGGACCCCGGCCGGATCGCCGAGGCGCTCGCCGCACAGCGTCCCCTGATCAAGGTCAACGTAGGCAGTCGGAAGAACTGGGAGGACGTGAAGCTCGTCAAGGATCACCTGAAGTCGGTCCGCGAAGCCGCCAGGCGCCTGGAGGAGGCGCCCCGCTGGGAGGCGTTCGAAGCGGACGCCCTGCGGGTGACCGCCGCGCTGAAGTCCCTGTTCCAGGATGCCTGCCGCCGCTACCGCACACGCAAGGACGAGCTTGCAGGATGCGATTACCTGGACCTGGAGCTGGAGGCGATCCGCCTCCTGGAACGCCACCCGGAGATCGCCGCCCGCTACCGCACACGGCTCCGGCACGTCATGGTGGACGAGGCGCAGGACCTGAACGAGACACAGGTCCGCCTGCTGCGCCTGCTCACGGGCGGCAACGGCAGCGGGCCGCAGCGGTTCCTGGTCGGCGACGCCAAGCAGTCCATCTACCGGTTCCGCGGCAGCGACGTCGCCCACTTCAATCGCTACGACGCGGAGATCGGCCGGGCCGGCGGCTCGGTCCGCGCCCTGACGCAGTCGTTCCGGACCCATGACGAACTGGTGTCGGTGTGCAACGTGCTGTTCGAACGCGTGTTCGCGGGCGGCGCCGACGGCCCGGGCAGCGTCCGCATGCAGCCCATGTCGGGCCGCGGCCCGGCCGGGGGCGCCGGCCCCCACCTCACCGTGATCCCGGTCGCCAAGACCTCCGCCGGCAGCGACGGCAGCGCGGACGAGAACCGCCGGCGGGTCGAGGCCGACCTCCTGGCGCGCGAGATCGCCGGGCTACTGGGCGGCGGCGCGACGGTGTGGGACGGAAGCCGAGGATGCGAGCGGCCGGCGACCCCGCGGGACGTGGCGGTCCTGATGCGCCGGCTGGCCAACGTGCATGTGTTCGAGCAGGCGCTGGAGGGCCACGGCGTGCCGTACGTCACGCCCGCGGGCGCCGGGTTCTTCACCCGGCAGGAGGTCCGCGACCTGACCAACCTGCTGGCATGGCTCTCGGAGCCGGACGACCACATCGCCCTGGTCGGCGCGCTGCGCTCGCCCCTGTTCATGATCGACGACCGAACGCTGCTGGCCTGCCACGCCGCGGATCGGAGCTGGACGCGCGTGCTCGCCCATCCACCCGACGGGGTGGCCGGCGCCGCGCGGCGGCGCTGCACGCACGCGGCGGCGGTGCTCAAGGAGCTGCGCGAAGCGGCGGCGACCGAGCCGCCGGATGCGATCGTCGAGCGGGCGCTGGCCCTGACCGGCTTCGAGGCCGCGTGGGCGCCGCTACGCGGCGGCGAGCAGGCGCTGGCCAACATCCGCAAGCTGGTGACGATCCTGCGCACGCTGGCCGGCCGCTCGATCGACGAGACGGTCATCTACCTTCGCCGGAGGCGCGACGAGCTGGTCGACCGCGAAGGGCTGGCGGTGGTCGACCGGACCGACGCGGTGCGGCTGCTGACCATCCACGGCGCCAAGGGACTGGAGTTCCCGGTCGTCTTCGTGCCCGAAGCGCACATCCGCTCGCCGGAGACCTACGACAGCATCCGCTGGCGCGTCGACGACGGCATCTCCGTCACTCTGAAAGCGGATGCCGCCTCGGTCGACCGCCGCAGGCGTCCCGGGCTGTATCGCTACCTGCTCGAGCTCGATCGGCACGAGGAGGACGCCGAGTACCGCCGGCTGCTCTACGTCGCGGCCACCCGCGCCGCCGACCGGCTGTACCTGAGCGGCGATGACCGCGGCAGCGACAGGAGCTGGCTGGCGATGTGCCGGGAAACGCTGCGCGCCATGGACGTGTCTCGGGTGGAGATGCGCGAGCCGGCGCCGGGCACGATCGCGCGCGCCGGTCCGCCCGCGGAGGTCGCGATGCCACCGGCCTCCGGCGAGCGGACGGTGGACGCACCGCTGATCGACCGCCCCGCGGTGATCCCGCTGCGCGCGAGCACCCCGGTCACCTCGCTACGCCCGCCGTCCGCGCCCACCGGATTCGCCGGCCATGGGGACGGGCTGGCACTGCTGCGGGGCACCCTTGCGCACGAGGCGATCCGGGTCTGGTTCACCACCGGGACTCGCCCGGACCTGAGGCCCCTGCTCGGGGACCTGCACCCGTCCGCGGGCGACCCGGCTGCGCTGCGCGCGCGTGCCGAGGTGGACGACATGCTCGACCGCTTCGACGGCAGCGAGCTGGCGCAGGCCTTGCGTAGCCCCGGCACGCGCGCCCACTTCGAGCTTCCCTTCGGCTGGTACTGGGACGGCGCGCCCGTGCACGGCACCATCGACCTGGCCTACGAGCAGGAGGGCCGCTGGCACCTCGTCGACTTCAAGACCGACGACGTGACGCGCAGGCGCCTGAAGCAGGCAGCGGCCCCGTATCTGGGTCAGATCGCCCTCTATGCCGCCGCCCTGCAGCAGGCGGTCGACCACGCGCCGGCCCCCGCGCTGTACTTCCTGCGCCCTGGCGTCAGCTACCTCCCCGACCCGGACGAGCTCCGCGGGGCGCTGGCCGCCACCCGCTCCCGCATCGACGCGGGCGAGCTCCTCGCCGAGCTCGAGTCGTAGGCATCGTGGCGGGTCACGAGATCGAGCCGGCCGAGGGGGTCGCGCCCGAGCGCGTCCTGGAGTTGCTGATCGGCCGCGTGCGCGTGCGCCGCTTCGAGGTGGTCGCTCCCTCCCTGCACCGCATCTTCGTGGAGCGCGCGCAGCGGTGAGGAAGCTGTGGCTGGTAGCCCATAAAGAACTTCGGATGATGGCAGCTACCAAAGCCAATATTATCACGACGATAGCCGGGCCGTTTATTGTCATCGCGCTCGTCTTGGTGCCGGCACTTCTGCAACGCGACATAATAGAGCAGGCGACGTCGCTTGAAGGTCAGACGATAGCGTTCGTTGGGGCTGGTCCGCTGCTGCGGCGCACGACGTTGAGTCATCGTTCGTCGTCGTGATTGCGTTCGTTGGCATGCTGAACATGATGCTAATGCTCTACGGACAAGCGATTGGTCACGCCGTATTGTCCGATAAAACTGACAAGACCGTCGAGATCATGTTGTCTTCGGTAAGTCCCTTCGCATTGCTTTCAGGTAAGGTGATGGGAAAGGGAATTGCAGCACTAGCTCAGTACATGGCCTGGATGCTTATCGGATTACTGGTGATCGCAGTGCTTGGCGCGACCGAAGACGCCTCCGTACCGTCGTTGGTACGGCCCATCACGCTCGTGTCCTTAGTCGGGTTTTTTGCATTGGGGTTCCTGCTCTATTCAACCGCGTTCGCAATTGCCGGGACCGTCGCAAGCGATGAGCTTAATTCGTGTCTCCGTGGAGGAGAGATGAGACTATTCCTTCCAACCATACCGTCAGAAAGGGAAATCGATGTCGCCCGCAAGCCGGGCCGCGGTCAGAAAACCTGGAGATCCACGTACGCCACCTCGCGTGATCGCGGAACGGAACAGCCCGGTTCTCTTGCCGATCCAGCATCATTCGTTCAGACTCGCACGTAACGATGGCGCTGCAAATCGAACGAGGCGATCTATCCTGGAGCGGCGAGCACTGGATCTGCATGATCCGCGAGCCGGGCTCGGACGAAACGTCGGTAGTCAGCCACTACCACCTGCGCGTCTCCCCGGCAGGGCCGGGGAACGTGGCGGTCATTCACGTCCCGGGTGTGGACGGCGCGCACGCGATCGCCACCGACAACGAAGACGCGGCCACGTTCGCCAGGGAGCGGTTCTTCGCAGGCCGGTCGGACTACTACCACGGCGACCTGCCGGTGCGGCAGGCAACCTTCGATCGCACCGGTGACGGACAGCCGGGCTCCGGCTGGCGCTACCGGTTCGCCGGCACCGAGGTCTCCGCTCGCTGGTTCGTCGGGGAGCCGCCGGTCGTCGCTCACGGCCACCTGCGCCCCGGCGACTGGTGCTTTACCGTCCTGTACTTCGCCGAGGAGGCGGAGATCCACCTGAACGGCCACCGCGTGCCCGGCGCGCCGTTCACGCGCGACATCTGGCGCTCCTCCATCGGCGGCGACCGCAGCTCGTGCGTCTATGCCCTGGCGGAGACCTTCCTCGACACGAGGTAAAGCCGGCTCACGACCACACGTTGCTTGGCGCCCGTAGGTACGGGTAGCCTTGGATCGCGATGAAGACGACCGTAGAGTTGCCCGACCATCTGCTCCGTGACGCGAAGGCAACCGCGGCGTCGCACGGCCAGACCCTTCGGGCTTTCCTCGGTGACGCCATCGCCGATCGGTGCGGTTGCTGCGGGACGGCAACGACGCGAAGCCCTGGATGAGGCATCTCGGATCGTTGCACGATCATGCGGAGGAACTGGACAGCATCGAGCGCATCGTCGAGGAGGAGTTCGAGACGGCGGACCCGTCTCAGTGGCGGTGATCCTCGACACCAACTCCCTGTCCGCATTCCTGAAGAACGAACCGGGGGGATCGGCGCGGCGGGCGACGTTGACGGCCAAGCTGGAGGCGTTCCTCGCCGACGTTCGCATCCTCGCGATCGATGAAGCTGCGTCCTGCGTCTACGCCGTGGTGCGTGACGAGCTGCAGGCGGCCGGTACGCCGATACCGGAGAACGACGTGTGGATTGCCTCGCTGGTGCGCCAGAACGGCCTGCCGCTGGGTGAGCGACGATGCGCACTTCGATCACGTTGCCGGCTTCGATCGCCGCTCCTGGAGGCAGACCACCTGATCGTGCCCGGTCAGGTGGTCCGGGACCGGCCAATGCCGCGCTCGGGCGCGTCAGATTCCGGCATCCGCCCGGCATCGGCCGGTCCTCGAGGTAGCCGTTCATGACTGAATCGAGACCAGTCTGCCGCGTCGGAGTCGACATCGGCGGGACCTTTACCGATGTCGTCGCCCTGACCTCCAGCGGCCAGTCCGCCGTGGTGAAGGTGGCGAGCACACCGAACGACTATGGCCGTGGGGTGTTGCGCGGCCTTGCGGACGCGCTGGCCGAGCTGGACCTGCCCGCCGCCGGCGTGGCCGAGATCGTGCACGGCTTCACCGTCGCCACCAACGCCATCCTGGAAGGCAAGGGCGCTGCGATGGCGCTGATCACCACGGAGGGGTTCCGCGACGTGCTGGAGATCGCCCGGCTGCGCACGCCCCGGCTCTATGACCTGACCTACCGCAAGCCGCCGCCGCTGGTGGAGCGGCGCCTGCGTCTGGAGGTGCAGGAGCGCGTCGATGCGCGCGGCCGCGTGCTCGCGCCGCTCGATGCCGGCGATGTGGAGCGGGCGGTGGACGCGGTGCGGGAGGCGGGCGTCTCCTCCGTGGCGGTCTGTCTGCTGCACTCCTACGCCAACCCCGATCACGAGCAGCAGATAGGTGAGGCGCTCCGCGCCGAGTTGCCCGAGATGGACGTCTCCCTGTCGAGCGAGCTCCTGCCCGAAGCCCGCGAGTACGAACGCACCAGCACCACCGTCGTCAACGGTTACATCCGGCCGGTCGTGGAGCGCTACCTGCAACGGCTGGTCGCCGAGCTGCGCCGCGCCGGCACGGACGCGCCGGTGACCGTCATGCAGTCCAACGGCGGGCTGATGCCGGTCGAGCTGGCCGCGCGCAAGCCCATGTACTGCATCGAGTCCGGCCCGGCCGCCGGCGTCATCGGCGCGGCAGAGATCGGCTCCCGCCTCGGCCAGGGCGATCTGATCACCTTCGACATGGGCGGCACCACGGCCAAGGCGTCGATCGTCGAGGGCAACCAGGTGCTGCTGGCGCCCGAGTGCGAGGTCGGCGGCGGCATGAACGCCGGCCACCGCCTGCTGCGCGGAGCCGGCTACGTGCTGCGCGTGCCGACCATCGACATCGCCGAGGTGTCCGCCGGCGGCGGCAGCCTCGCCTGGGTGGACCGCGCGGGAGGCCTGCAGATCGGCCCCCACTCCGCCGGCGCGGCGCCCGGTCCGGTCTGCTACGGCGCGGGCGGCACCGAACCCACCGTCTCCGACGCCGACGTGGCGCTTGGCTTTCTGAATCCCGAGCACCTGCTGGGCGGCACCTTCCCGATCGACGCCGAACGGGCGCGCGCGGCGCTGCGCGATCGGCTGGCCGAGCCGGCCGGCCTCACGGAGACCGAGGCGGCCTGGGGCGTGCACACCCTGGCCAACGTGAAGATGGGCGGCGCCCTGCGCGCGGTCTCCAGCGAGCGCGGGCGCGACGCGCGGCGCTTCGCCATGATCGCTTTCGGCGGCAGCGGTCCCGTGCACGCGGCCGGCCTGGCGGCGAGCCTGGGGATCGCTCGCGTGATCGTCCCGCGGTCTCCCGGCGTGTTCAGCGCCTTCGGGCTGCTGTTCGCGGAAGTCGAGCACCACTTCGTGCAGACCCTCAACCAGCCGCTGGCTGCGGTCGACGTGGAGCGGGCGAACGCGATCCTGGACCGCATCGGCGGTGAGTGCCGGGCGCTGCTGACCCGCGAAGGGTTCGGCGGCGCCCGCCAACGCTTGCAGACCCAGATGGACGCCAAGTACGACGGCCAGACCTCGGAGCTGACCGTCGACCTGCCGGTCGAGCGCTTCAGCGCCGCGGACCTGCCGGCGATCGAGGAGGCGTTCACGCACGAGCACCGGCGCACCTACGGCTACCGCGTCCCGGAGCCGGTGCACGTGGTAAGCCTGCGGGTGATCGGCCGCGGCGTCGCGGACCGGGACCGCTCGCCGGCCGACTCCGACCACGGCGACGGCCTGACCGCCGCGGGACCGGCCCGCCCGCCGGCCGACCGCCGCGTCTATTTCGGCCCGGAGCACCGCTGGCTGGACACGCCCGTGGTCGACCGCCCCGCCCTGCGCTCCGGCGCCATCGCCGGCCCACTGATCGTCGAGGAGTACGACTCGACCACGGTAGTGCCGCCCGGTTGGCGCGCGGCCGCGGCCGATCACGGCTGCATGGCCCTGGAGGCAGAGTGATGGCGCGCGAATCCACGCCCCGCGACCCGGTCACGCGCGAGGTCATCCGCAGCTCGCTGGTGTCCGCCGCCGACAGCATGGCGGTGACCGTGGTGCGCACCGCCCGCTCGGCCGTCGTCAAGGACGGCATGGACTTCTCCACCGCCGTGTTCGACGCGGCCGGCCAGCAGGTGGCCCAGGGGCTCACCCTGCCGTTCCACATGGGCGCCATGCAGCCGGCCCTGGACGGCGTCCTCGCCGTGTTCAAGGAGGACGTCGAGCCGGGAGACATCCTCGCCAGCAACGACCCCTACTCGGGCGCCAGCCACCTGCCCGACATCTTCCTGTTCAAGCCCGTGTTCGCCGAACGGACCCTCATCGCCTGGCTGTGCGTGATCGCCCACCACACCGACATCGGCGGCCGCGTCGCCGGCGGCAACGCCTGCGACAACACCGAGATCTACCAGGAGGGGCTGCGCCTGCCACCGCTGAAGCTCATCGCCGCAGGACAGCGCAACGACGCGGTGTGGCGGATCATCGGCAGCAACGTCCGCGTGCCGTCGCTCGTGCACGGCGACCTGCTCGCGCAGGTGGCGGCCCTGGAGCAAGGCGAGCAGGACCTGCTGGAGCTCGCCGCCGACCAAGGCATCGAGCGGCTCGGCGGCTACATGGGCGACATCATCGAGCACACCGAGCGGCGCACCCGCGCGGAGATCGCCGCCCTGCCGGACGGGTCCTGGAGCTTCTCCGACTTCATCGACGGCGACGGCATCCGCCCCGAGCCGATCGAGATCCGCGTGCGGGTGACCATCGCCGGCGACGAGATCACCGCCGACTTCGCCGGCACCTCGCCGCAGGCGACCGGTTCCATCAACCCCAACCTGCCGTACACGACCTCGGCCGTGTACGCCGTCCTCAAGACCCTCACCGATCCCGCGATCGACGCCAACGCCGGCTTCTTCCGGCCGATCGCGGTGCGCGCGCCGCCGGGCTGCTTCGTCAACCCGCAGCATCCGGCCGCCGTCGCCGCTCGCGGCCTCGGCGGCTTCCGCATCGCGCAGGCCGTGTTCGGCGCGCTGGCCAAGGCCCTGCCGGACCGGGTGCCGGCCGCATGGGGCGGAGGCGAGTTCGGGGTCAGCTTCGGCGGCTACTACCCGGACGGCCGCGCCTTCGTGTTCCTGGAGTTCAACAACGACGGACCGCGCGGCGGCGGGCCGGACGCCGACGGCGCCGACGGCCTGACCGCGCCCGTGCACAACATGGCCAACACCCCGATCGAGACCATCGAAGCCTCGCAGCCCCTGCTCATCCGCCGCTACGGGTTCGTGCCCGACACCGGCGGTCCCGGCCGCTTCCGCGGCGGCCTGGGACTCGTGCGGGAGTACGAGCTCACGCACGACGAGGCCAGACTGCAGATCCGCTCCGACCGCGCCCGCTTCCTGCCCTGGGGCACGCAGGGCGGCTCATCGGGAACGGCCGGCGCCAACCTCCTCAACCCGGACCGCGCCGACGGCGGCGAACGGCTGCCGGCCAAGTTCCTGCGCACGCTCGAGCGCGGCGACATCTACCGGCTGGTGCAGCCGGGCGGCGGTGGATACGGCGATCCCCTGGAGCGAGACCCGGAAGCGGTGCGCGATGACGCCGCGCAGGGCAAGATCAGCGCCGCCCACGCGCACGACGCCTACGGGCTGGTGATGGACGAAGCGGGCCGGGTCGACACGGCCGCCACCACCGCGCTGAGGGAGCGCCTCGAACGCGACCGAGGCTCTCTGACCACCGAGCCCCGCGTAGAGGTCGCCAAAGACGATCGCTCCCTTGTCGATCGGTCATAACGAGGATCGATAGATGCCGATCACCAAGAGCGAAGTCGACCGGAACGCCTTCAATGTGGAGCATCCGCTTCCTTACGAGCTTCGTATCAGCGACTTCGAGTCGGCCATGCAAGACGTTTATGACTTCTTCCATGACGTTAATTCTCACTTGGTGAGCAAGGGCTTGCAGCGGCTCGACGACATGCTCCGACCCGCGATCATGTCCGGCGTGCTTTCGGATATGATCACGGCAAGCTTGGCCAAGCACTCTCGGGTTCTCGCGGAGAATGAATATTTCAACGGCCATCCTGACCTCGTAGTGCAGGGTCGATATCCGCAAAACTCCGTCAAGTCCGGTAGCGATCGAGAAGTGGCTCTACCGTGGGTAGCGTCTCATGCGCTGCTGTCGACCGAGAGGTCTGCCAGGAGAGGCATCGCCGTGGTAGCCATATCGAAGTAGTAGGGATCCTTCTCGACACCCGTGGACGAGTATCCTACGGTCTGTGCTGCGGCCAGAGTCGACCCTGCTCCGGCGAACGGATCGACCACCAAGCCTTCACCGAGCGGTAGCACGCTCCTGACCAGATGGCGCAGAAACGCCTGCGGCTTGAGGCTGGGGTGGGGAGCGATCGCCTTCTCCTTCTTTCTGGTCGGGGCAGACCTGATGACGTCGCCGAAGGGCGACTGATCCGAGAGGCGGCGGAATCCGCCGGTGCGCCACTTGCGCAGGTTGTCCTGCACCCTGCCTTCGATCGGCTTGCGAAACAGGACCCACGGCTCCCACATCGACCTCGGCATCACGCTGACATCCCCGAACTCTTCATGCGCTCCCTTCGGTCGGTCGCCGCCGCGTAACGTCATCACCAATCTGATGATCTCTCCTCTTCGTTGCAGGCCGGCGTCGGCCAAGGCAGCGGAGACGATGTGCGACAGCAAGGGGCTGGAGGCGACCACGACGTTGGCGCCCGGTACCAGTTTCGGGATCAGGAGACGCGTCCACACAAAGAAGAACCCATGAAGATGGTTCCGCTGTGAATCCGTCAGCGTGGTGAATCTCGGGAGCGGGGATCGCAGATGGCCGTCGAACGATGGCGGTATTCTCCAGACTCCTCCCCGACCCTTTCTCAGTTTCGACTGCTCGTTCGGGGTGTACTCCTGAAGACCGTACGGCGGATCGGTGACCACGGCATGGATCGAACTGTCTTCGCGCGCGTCCAGCCAGTCGAAGCAATCGCCGTGTACCAGTGTCGCGTTCCCGAAGCGGTACGGATCCTTCCATCGCGAGATCCCGGGGAGCGCGCGTTGGATGCCGTTGGTCGAATCCGTTCTCAGCCGATAGACACCGCGACGTTCCTTGACGAAGAGTGCCGGCGTGTTCAGACCCAGGAACGACCGAAGGGGACGTCGCGAACGGCATGGGCCGTCAGCCTCCGGCCCACTCCTCATACAAGCCGGTCGATCTGGCGGGCGACGCGATGCAGGCGGGCAGTATGGCGCCGCTCCGCTGTCTGGTCGCCGGACTGCAGTGCACACCTTTGGTAGGAATCGGAGCCCGCACGCAACATGATCGACATACGAGCGCCATGTCGTCGAGCGGAAATCGTCGGCCACTGTCAGAGGGGTCACGGGAACGAGTCAGGATGGTCCCGTGGACCCGTGACCCGGCTTGCGTCTGGAGTTCTCTCCTGGAGCCGGGCAGCGGTGCCGGGCGCGATCGCTGCGCGGGGACCGGCACGATCGGCGTCGTCGTGCGGACGCCGCGCCGGAGGGCTGAAGCGGTAGCGCCGCCGAGCCCGTTCCTGGATAATGACCGGAGGTAGCTGTGGCAGAGCTCATGACCCTGAGGGACGAAGACGTCGGCCGCATCGGAGAATACGTCAAGCCGTGGCTGCGCCAGATGATGGACGAGATGTTCCGCGCCTGGAGCCGGTCGGCGCCGACACCCGGCTTCTCGAGCGGATGGTCAGAGTCGAGGAAGAGCTCAAGGCGCAGCGTACGTTGATGGACGAGCGCTTCGGATTCATGGCGCGCCGCTTCGAGGCCGTCGACAGCCGATTCGAAGCTGTGGACAGGCGCTTCGACGCGATGGACAAGCGCTTCGAGGAAGTGATCGGTCACTCCAACACCCGCTTCGAGGATTTGATCGGTCAGATGAATGCCCGTTTCGATACCGTGGACAGGCGCTTCGAGGAGACGCATGCGCACACCAACAGCCGCTTCAGGATGTTGACGTGGATGATCGGTGTCGGGTTCGCCGTCATCACTTCGTTGACGACGCTGTTCGCCCTGCTTTCCTGAGCTGGTTCCGGCGAGCAGCGCCGCGCAATCTGCAATCTGCTGATGACCTGATCCTGCTCAAGCACGGGTAGGCCGTGGCGATCGTCCGGAGAGACTTCCCGAGTGCCGCCGTTCCCCATGATCCTCGCCGCCCGCAAGCACCTGAAGACCGCCGCCATGGTCGCGGTGCGCTCGCTGGACGACCGGGGATGGGCGATCGCCGTGGACTTCGGGCTGCGCCTGCTGCGGGTCGTGTTCCTGCTGTCGCTGTGGCGGATGCTGCTGCCGGAGACCGGCGAAGTCTCCGGGATGACGCGCGGGGCGGTGCTCACCTACACGCTGGTCGCCGAGGCCTTCTCCGGGCTGCTGGCCTCCCGTTCCGGCCTGGACGCGGCGCTCTGGCGCGGCGACATCGCCAACCGCTTCCTGCGGCCGGCCGGCATCTACGGGCAGTTCATGGCCGAGATGTTCGGGGGCAGCGTCACCGGCCTGCTGCTGTTCGCGCTGCCGCTGTACTGCATCGCGCCGCTGCTGGGCGTCGCCCCGCTGCCGGCGAGCGCCGCCGCCGCGGCGCTGTTCGTGGGCAGCCTGGCCCTGGCCGTCTGCCTCGGCGCCGCGCTCGACTTCATCTTCGCCGGCCTGATGGTCCTGCTGGAACAGAACGTCTACGCGGTGATGCAGATCCGGAGCGCCCTCACCGCGCTGCTGTCGGGGGCCGTCATCCCGCTGGCGCTGATGCCGTGGGGCATCGGCGAGATGCTGGGCTACCTGCCGTTCGCGTCGCTGGCGTCCGCGCCCCTGCGCATCTATACCGGCACCGGTGATCCCGCGTTCCTGATCGGGCTGCAGGCGTTCTGGCTGGCCGTGCTGTGGCCGCTCGCGCATCTGACCTGGACCGTCAACCGCGAGCGCCTGGTCTCGCACGGAGGGTGAGGTGGTGCGAACGCTGACGGCGCTCTTCGCCCGCTGGCGGGCACAGGCGCGGCTGGACTTCATGTGGATGACGCGCGACTTCCGCTTCTTCGTCATCAACGTGGTGTCGGACGTCATCCTCAACCTGGCCGGCGTCACCGCCGTCTTTCTGCTGGCGGAGCGGTTCGGCGGCATCGGCACGTGGTCCCGCGACCAGATCTTGTTCATGCTCGGCTACGCGGCCCTGGTGCGTGGCATCCTGGAGGTGGGCTTCGGCTACAACGTCCTGGCGATCAGCCGCCGCATTGGCCGCGGCCAGCTCGATCACACGCTCGTGCAACCGCAACCGCTCTGGATGGCGCTGCTGACCGAGGGGTTCATGCCGTTCTCCGGGCTGTGGCCGCTGCTGGCCGGCATCGGCATCACGGTCTGGGCGATCCTGCAGCTCGGCGCGGCGCTGCCTCTCGGCTGGTGGCTGATGCTCGCCTGCAGTCTGCTTGCGTCGTGCGTGGTCGTGCTCGCCTTCTCCTGGCTCTGGGGAAGCCTGGCCTTCTGGGCGCCGGTCGCGGCCGAAGAGATCTCAAGCAGGGCATTTGGTTTCCTGTATCAGCTCAAGTCATTCCCGCTCGACGGCTTGAGCTCATTCCTGCTGGCCGGCATGCTGACCGTCCTGCCGGTCGGCTTCGTCGCGTGGTATCCGTGCCGGCAACTGCTGGGCATCGCGCCGCCCGATTTCTGGCACACGCCGCTGGCGGCGCTCGCCGCGTCGTTGGTCGCGGCGTTCGTCTTCGGGAGAGGACTGAAGCACTA
This sequence comes from Spirochaetia bacterium, assembly GCA_965215345.1. Classification (GTDB taxonomy): domain Bacteria; phylum Spirochaetota; class Spirochaetia; order SZUA-6; family Bin103; genus CATQHW01. Next base: position 427,886 of record CBDCDL010000002.1, read on the forward strand.
TGCACGAACCGGATCGCAGCGGTACGTCGGCTGGGGACATCGCGGTTAGGCTCATGCCTATCGCAACAAGACCACGCTGGCGGCGAGCGCCGAGGATGTGAAATCACATGCCCCAAACGTGGACGCCGACGTCGGCGTCCGGCTCACGATGGAACACCTTGTCGCCCCAGCTCTTCGCCGGGTCGCGGTCGAAGACCACCAAGTGCCCCGCCTCGGCGGCGCAACGGTCCATGTAGCCGGCGATCTGAGATAGCCCCTCCTCGATGGTGCGGTCGAGGTTTCGGCCCGGGTGCAACACCTTGCACTCGATCACGAACTTGCGTGTCCGCCCGCCCTGCGGCCACAAGATCAGCAGATCCGTGCGCCCGCGTCCCAAGCCGTACTCGCGCTCGATGCGGCCGCCACCGTTGAGGATCCGCTGCAGAAATGCCTGTAGCAGTAGCTGCGGGCCGGCCTCCCGGTACTCGAACCGTTCTACCCAGTGTTCCGAGTGCTCGCGGAAGAATGCTTGGAAAGCCTCCAGCAGCTTGACCAAGTCAAGGCCGCCGTCGGCATCCACGTACTCGACCGTGTCCTGCGTCAGGCTCGCCTGGGAGGCGTAGGTGAGTTCCCGCGGCACCACTTCCGCGTAGATCGGATTGGCGATGCGCGGCGAGTCGTCACGGGCGATCAGGCCTAGGTCGCGGACGTACTCCAGATCGGGCGTGGAGTAGCCCTGCTCGGCGGCACCGCTCAGCAGCGGCTCGATCACGCGCCTCACCCGATCCTCCGTCAGTCTGTTCGCCAAGTGCTTCAGGTGCGTGGCCCGGCGCAGGATGAGTTGCTCGCGCGCCGCGGATACGGCGTCCGCGGTCACCCGGCGGCTGCGGTCTCTCCCTGCCTTGTTCTCGAAGCAGATCTCGGCGGCCAGTGCGTTGACCAGCCACGGTTGGCCCCGGGTCTGCGCCCACACCGCATCCAGCGCCGCCTGGTCGAACGCCTGTCCGGTCTCCGCGGTGTGCTGCGCCAGGAGCGCCGAAGTCTCTGCCCGCGAGAAGTCGCCCAGGCGCAGCGACTTGGCCACGATGTTGAAGGGGCTGCCGCCGGTGAGGACGGGCGCCCCGTCCAGAGAGTGGACTCGGTAGTCGTCCATGTCACGCACCCCGCAGAGCGCAATGCTATGAGGGAAGCCGCCGGGACGCCGGGCATATCCGGCCCGCAGTTGGCGGAGCACGGAGAGCAGGGCGTCGCCCACCAGTGCGTCGATCTCGTCGATCAGCAGCACCAGCGGCTTGGGATCGACCCTCGCCCAACGGGACAGCGCAGCGCGCAGCGCGCTCTCCGGTCCGAAGTCCGACAGGATTCCGTGCCTGATGCCGTCCAGGAACTCGTCGCCCAGGGTCAGCGCGGCCTCGTCGGCCAGCTCGCCAAGAATGGTGCGGATCGCGGCCTCCTTGTCCTCCCGCGCCGCCTGCCCGGCCTCGACGTTGACGTACACGCAACGGTACGCCCCCGCGTCGCCGCTGTTGAGCAGCTCGCGCAGCGCCAGCAGCGTCGACGTCTTGCCGGTCTGACGGGGAGCGTGCAGCACGAAGTACTTCTTGTCTCGGACGAGTTCGAGCACGTCGTCGAGGTCCAGCCGGGAGAGCGGCGGGATGCAGTAGTGATCCGCGGATGCGACAGGGCCGGCAGTGTTGAAGTGCCGCACGGGACAAGTATGGCACCCTTGCGCGCGCGACTGCAGAACCATGACCGAATCGGATCGCAGCGGTACGTCGGCTGGGGACATCGCGGTCAGGCTGACCGGCGTCGACAAGACCTTCCATCAGCGGCAGCGCTCGGAGCAGGTCCGCGACGTCTTCAGGAACCTCTTCCGCCCGGTCGTCCGCGAGATCCATGCGCTACGGGGCGTCGACCTGACCATCCGCCGCGGCGAGATCGTCGCCTACGCCGGCCCCAACGGCGCGGGCAAGTCGACGACGGTCAAGCTCCTCTCCAGCGTCCTGGCGCCGACCGCCGGCTCGGTCCGCTGCCTGGGCATGGACCCCATGAAGGACCGGGTCCGCTACGTGGGACGCATCGGCGTGGTATTCGGACAGCGCACGGAGCTCTGGTGGGACCAGCCGGTCGCGGCCAGCTTCGAGTGGAAGCGGGTGGTCTGGAACATCCCGCGCGACCGCTACGAGTCCATGCTCGGCTTCGTCACGGAGCTTCTGGGCATCGGCGAGTTCTTCCACAGCCTGGCGCGGCAGCTCAGCCTGGGCCAGAAGATGCGCGCGGACTTGGCGCTCATGCTGATGCACGAGCCGGAGATCCTCTTCCTGGACGAGCCGACCATCGGCGTCGACGTGCTGGCCAAGCGCAACATCCTGCAGTTCGTCAAGGACCTCAACCGCGAGAAAGGGGTCACCGTGATGATCACGAGCCACGACATGGGCGAGCTGGAGCAGCTCGCCGGCCGCATCGTCATGATCGACCGGGGCCGCATCTCCTTCGACGGCGACTTCCGGGCCCTGCGCCGCCGGTTCGGCGACCGCCGCCACCTGATCCTGGAGACCGCGGACATCGAGCCGCCGCGGCTCGCCGGCGTGCGCCACGTCCGCAGCGAGAGCAACCGTCACCACTTCACGTTCGACGCCGCGCGCACGCCGATCCCGGCGCTCCTGCAGCAGGCGGCCGAACAGACCACCATCCACGACGTGGAGACGCACCGCTCGCGCATCGATGACGTGATCGCGGATATGTATGAACATCGGGATTCCGTAACAGGAGGGAGCGGCGATGGCGGAGACGATGTGGCGAGCGGCCAAGGGTGAGGGCGTGGGCAACGTCTTCCTGGAGCAGGTGCCGGTGCCGGAACCGGGGCCGGAGGAGGTGCTGACGCGGACCCGCGTCAGCCTGATCAGCCGCGGCTCGGAGCTGTGGCGGCGCTACGTGATGGAGGGGCCGGTGAGCCCGGAGGCCATGGGGTACTCCACCACCGGGATCGTCGAGGCGGCCGGCGACGGCGTGACCGGCTTCGCGGCCGGCGATCGGGTCGTGGCCACCGCCCCGCACGCCGAATACTCCCTGCGCTCGCTTGCCGCCGATGCGCGCACGGACCGCCTGCACCGGCTGCATCCGGAGCTCTCCTTCGAGCAGGGGACGTTCCATCCGCTTGCGAGCAGCAGCGCGGGATGGTCGCAGGCGCTCGAGATCACCACGGACGACCGCGTCGCCGTGCTCGGCCAGGGTCTGGTGGGCAACCTGGTCATGCAATTCGCCCGGCGCTTCCGGCCGGCCCAGCTCATCGCCGTGGATACGCTGGAGATCCGCTGTCGAATCGCCCGCGAGGTGGGCGCGCCCGAGGTCGTGAACGCAGGCGAGGAGGACCCCGTGGAGGCGGTGCGGCGGCTCACCGGCGGCGAGGGGGCGAGCATCGTCGTCGATTGCGTCGGCGGCCCGCCCGGCATCGCCTCCTTCGAGCAGGCGCAGAAGATGCTCGCCCCCGGTGGGCTCATCCAGGTGAACGCCAAGTACCAGAACGCGCCGTTGCCGCTCGACGTCGACAGCTTCCAGGGCAAGCGCGTGCTGGTCAGCTACCCGCCGTCAGCCGACCGCGCCGCGATGACCAGCACCGCGATGGCGGCCATGGCCGCAGGCGAGGTGCAGGTGCAGCCGCTGATCACCCACCGCCTCCCCGGCCGGGAGCTGAAGGCCGGCTACGACCTGCTCTACAAGCACCCGGAGCAGGCGCTGGGCGTGCTGTTCTCCTGGGAGTGACAGGGATCATCAGCGCACGCGGGAGAACCGTCGGCGAAGGCGGTCGACCTATATCCAATCGGATATACTCAGGACATGAGTCTGGTTGCCCGCTTGCGGCGCAGCGCCGGTCTGACGCAGGCCGCTTTGGCCCGGTTGGCCGGGACCTCGCAGCCGACGATCGCAGCCTACGAGACCGGAACCAAGCGCCCGAGTCTGCGTACGCTCCAGCGTCTGGCCTCTGCCGTCGGTCTTGGCGTCCATGTGTCATTCGTTCCGCACCTGACACGGGAAGACCGCCGGAGCCTGGCGCTGCATGAACGGATCGCCGAACGGCTACGCGCTGCTCCCGCCGAGACGCTGTGCCGAGCGGAGGCGAACCTCCTGCGCATGCGTGCTCTTCATCCAGGCGCGTCCGACCTTCTCGACGAGTGGGAACGCCTGTTGCAAGGCTCCCCGGATGCACTCGCAGACGCGCTGATCAATCCCGGATTGCACTATCGCGACCTGCGTCACGTCACCCCGTTCGCCGGCGTGCTGAGTGCATCGGAGCGCGCTGTCGTGTATCGGGAGTTCCGGCGCGACGAGATGCAGCGATGAACCGCGCGCAGTTCGAGCACGCGATCAGGGCGGCGGCGGCCGTCGCGGGTGAGCGCGAAGTGATCGTGATTGGATCCCAGGCGATTCATGCCTGGATGGAGAACGACGTTCCCGAGGCGGCGATGCGCTCGGCAGAGGCGGACGTCGCGCTGCGCGACGACGTCGACGGCAGCAAGGCCGATCTCATCGATGGCTCGATCGGCGAAGCATCGCTGTTCCAGGAGACCTTCGGCTTCTACGCGCATGGCGTCTCGGTCACGACGGCCCTGCTGCCACGCGGGTGGGAGCAGCGACTCGTTCGGTTCGCGACACCGGCGACCGCCGGTGTCGTTGCCTGGTGTCTTTCTCCGGAGGACTTGTGGGTAGCCAAGGCCCTGGCTGGGAGGCCGAAGGACTTCGAACTGTGTCGGGCGCTCCTCCACGCCGGCGTCGTGCAGCGGGACACGCTTGCCGAGCTGATCGGCGACACCGACGCGCAGGCCGCTCGAACGCACATGGCTCGGGAGCTGCTGGCCCCGCGGGTGCCGTAGGCGGCCGGCCGGGGCCGGGGCTATGCTCGTGGCCGTGAGCCCGGCCCGATGACGGCGACCGCCGGCGGCGCACCGTTGCTGGAGGTGCGCAACCTCTCCAAGCGCTTCGACATGACGCAGGCGCTCAGCGACGTGTCCCTGTCGCTGCACGCGGGCGAGATCCACGCGCTGGTCGGCGAGAACGGCGCCGGCAAGTCGACCCTCATCAAGATCCTGACCGGCGTCGTGCAGAGCGACGCCGGGGAGGTCATCGTGGAGGGGGCGCCGGTGCACTTGGCCAACGCGCAGGAGGCGCAGGCGGCCGGGCTGGCCGCCGTCTACCAGGAGCCGCTGCTGTTCCCGGACCTGGACGTGGCCGAGAACATCTTCATCACCCACCGCGAGCAGGGACTGCTGGCCAACTGGCGGCGCATGTACGCCGAGGCCGAGGAGATTCTTGCGAGCCTGGGCGTCCGCCTGGACGTGCGGGCGCCGGCGCGGGGGTTGACCCTGGCCGCGCAGCAGGCGGTGGAGATCGCGAAGGCGATCTCGCTCGAGGTGAAGGTCCTGATCATGGACGAGCCCACCGCTTCGCTCTCCGAGCACGAGGTCGGGCAGCTCTTCCGGGCGGCCCGCCAGTTGCGCGACCGAGGCGTGACGGTGCTGTTCATTACCCACCGGCTGGAGGAGGTGTTCCAGATTGCGGACCGGATCACGGTGCTGCGCGACGGCGAGCACGTCTCCACGCGCCCGGCGCCGGAAGTGACCCGCGAGCTCCTCATCCGCGACATGGTCGGTCGGGAGGTGGACCAGTTCTACGGGATCGGTCATGAGCGGACGGTCGGCGAGCGGGTGTGCCGCGTGCGCGGCCTCGGCCGGGAGGGGGTGTTCTCCGGGATCGACTTCGACCTGCACGCCGGCGAGGTGCTGGGCTTCGCCGGGCTGGTGGGGTCGCGCCGCACGGACGTGGGACTGGCCCTGTTCGGCATGCAGCCCGCCGACCGCGGCACGATCGAGATCGGCGGCCGCGAACGGCGCATCGCCTCGCCGCGGGCCGCCCAGCAGGTCGGGGTGGCCTACATGACCGAGGACCGCCGAAAGTTCGGGCTGGCGATGCCGCTGTCGATCACGGCCAACATCACCCTGCCGGTGCTGCGCCGCTATCTGTCGCGGTTCGGCCTCATCCGCCGTGCCGCCGAAGAGGAGGCGGCCGAGGGGTTCCGGCAGCGGCTGCAGATCAAGGCGCCATCCACCATGCACGTGGTCGCCAAGCTGTCCGGCGGCAACCAGCAGAAGGTGATGTTCGGCAAGTGGCTGAACACCCGGCCCAGGATCCTGGTCCTGGACGAGCCGACCCGCGGGATCGACGTCGGCGCCAAGGCCGAGGTGCACGCCATGGTGCGGGAGCTGGCCGAGCAGGGGATGGCCATCCTGTTCATCTCCTCCGACCTGCCGGAGGTGCTGGCGATGAGCGACCGCATCCTGGTCATGCGCGAGGGGCGGCAGATGGGCATTCTGGAACGGGAGGAAGCGACCCAGGAGGCGGTCATGTCCCTCGCGACCGGCGAGCGGGAACGAACGGCGGCCGCCGCCGGGGGCGTGACGCCGTGAGACTCCGCGCCGGCCGCCTGCGCGCCGAGACCCGGCGCGAAGGCGTGCTGGTGCTGCTCATCGTGCTGGTGCTGGTCGGCTTCTCCCTGATCATCCAGAACTACCTGAGCGCGCGCCTGTTCAACCGGGTGTCGGCGAGCGTCACGATCCTGGCCATCCTGGCGATCGGCCAGACCCTGGTGGTGCTGACCCGCAACATCGACCTCTCCGTCGGTTCCGTCGTGGGCTTCACCGCCTACTTCGTGGGCCAGCAGCTCTCGCTCGCCAACGACATCCCCCCGCTGGTGGCGGTGGCGATGTGCGTCGGCATCGGGGCGGCGCTCGGCGCCTGCAACGGCGCCATCGTCGCCTGGTGCCGGGTACCGGCGATCATCGTCACGCTCGGGACCCTCGCCCTCTTCCGCACCGTGCTGGTCGAGTTCTCCGACGCGCAGACCATCCTGACCGTCAACCTGCCGCAGTGGCTGGTCGATCTGCCCCGCCTCAACGTGGTCAGCTTCGGGCGCCTGCACCTGCGGGTGGTGGTGGTCGTCATGCTGGGGGTGGCCGTGTTCTTCCAGCTCCTGCTCAAGTACTCCTCGTTCGGCCGCCGGCTCTACGCCATCGGCTCCAACCCGGAGGCCGCCCACCACGCCGGGTTTCCCACCCGAGGGCTGGTGTTCACCGCCTTCACGCTGTGCGGGGCGCTGGCCGGGCTCGCCGGATTCCTGTTCCTGGCCCGCTTCGGCAACATCACCGTGGTCGCCGGGCTCGGCCTGGAGCTCAAGTCGGTGGCCGCGGTCGTGGTGGGCGGGGTCAACATCTTCGGCGGCGCGGGCAGCGTGCTCGGCGCCGTGCTGGGAGCGATCCTGATCGATCTGCTTGAGAACAGCCTGATCCGCTCGCTGCAGGTGAGCGAGTTCCTGCGCGACGCGCTGCTCGGCCTGCTGATCCTGGTCTCGGTAGCCGTCGACAGCCTGCTCATGAAGCGGAGGCGCAGTTCGTGAGCGGCGGCGGACTCGCCGGCATGGCGTCAGCGGTCGGCGCCCGTTTCAAGACCTGGGAAGGCTTCCTGGCCGGGCTGCTGCTCGGCATCGTCGCGGCGAACGCCCTGACCTCCCCGTCCTTCCTCACCATGGGCAACCAGATCAACCTGTTCGCCCTCTCGATCGAGAAGGTGATCGTCGTCCTCATCATGGCCTTCATCATCCTCAACGGAGAGATCGACCTGTCGGTCGCGTCGATGATGGGTCTGTCCGCCTGCGCCCTCGGCTGGCTGATCCAGCAAGGGACCCCCATGCCGGCGGCGCTGGCCCTCTGCCTCCTGATCGGGATCGCCGGGGGCGCGTTCAATGGGTTCTGGATCACCGTGGTCCGCCTGCCGTCCCTGGTGGTGACGCTGGCGATGCTGATCGGCTTCCGGGGGTTCGCCCGCGTGCTCGTCGAGGACCGCTCCATCAAGGAGTTTCCGGCGTGGTTCGAGGCCCTCGGCCAGCAGCCGCTGCTCGGCCCGTTCCCGCTCTCCCTGCTGATCTTCTTCGGCCTGCTGGTGGTGGCGGTGGTCGTCCTGCGCTACAGCGGGTTCGGCCGCCAGGTGCAGGTCATCGGCATCAACCAGGAGGTGGCTCGCTACTCCGGCATCAACGTCGCGCGGGTCAAGATGCTGCTGTTCACGACGTCCGGGCTGCTCTCCGCGCTGGCCGGGATCCTGTTCGCGGCGCGCCTCGGCACCGTGCGCGGGGACATGGGGCTGGGCTTCGAGCTGGACATCATCACCATCGTGCTGCTGGGCGGGGTGAGCATCTTCGGCGGCGCCGGATCCATCTACGGCGTGCTGCTGTCGATACTGATCGTGCTCTACCTGCGCAACGGGATGTCGCTCAGCAACATCACCGGGCACCTGCAGGCCGGCGTCATCGGCATCCTCCTGATCCTCTCGGCGATGATCCCGAACGTGCGCAGCTTCCTTGCCCGCGTCGCAGGCTCTCCCATCGGGCGTCAATCTTGACTTCCTGATCGGAGCCATACGAGGCTCGCACCATGAAGATCACGCGACTGATTACCGCATCGACCCTCGCCCTGATCCTGGGTGCGGGCGCCGCCCAGGCTCAGGTCATGGCCACCAAGGGCATGGAGGCCGACCTCGTCCTGCTGCCGAAGTTCATCGGCATCCTGGTTTTCGACCAAGCGCACCACGGCGCGCGCGAGGCGCACGAGGAGCTCGGCAACCCGGGCACGCTGGAGTTCATCGGACCGACCCCGGAGAACAGCGTCGCAGGCCAGATCGAGATCGTGACCACCGCCACCACGCAGGGTCAGGACGGCATCATGATTTCCAACAACGCCGGCGACCAGATCGCCCCCGCCGCCGTCGCGGCCCGCGAAGCCGGGCTGACGGTGGTGACCTGGGACTCGCAGATCCCGTCGGCGGAAGGCGAGCAGGTGTTCGTGGCCCAGGTCGACTTCGACGAGACCGGCGTGGTGATGGCCGACATGGCGCTCAACATCCTCGGGGAGGACGGCGGCGACTTCGCCGTGCTCTCGGCGACCCCGGATGCCGCCAACCAGAATTCCTGGATCGCCGCCATGCAGACCGCCCTGGAGGACGACACGTACGCGGCGCTCAATCTCGTGGACATCGTCTACGGCGACGACCAGTCGGAGAAGAGCTACAACCAGGCGCTGGCGCTCATCGACAAGTACCCGGACCTGAAGCTGCTCATGGCCCCGACCACGGTCGGCATCGCCGCCGCCTCGAAGGCGCTGCAGGACGAGGACCTCTGCGACGAGATCAAGGTGAGCGGCCTGGGCCTTCCGGCGGAGATGGTGAGCTTCACGCTGAACGGCTGCGCGCCGGAGTTCGCGCTCTGGAGCTTCGTCGATCTGGGCTACCTGACCTACTACGTGACCTACCTGATCGCCACCGGGCAGATCGAGGGCGTCGAGGGCGAGTCCTTCGAGGCCGGCCGCATGGGCACGTACACCATCCACAAGGATCCCACCAGGGATCAGGGCCTGCGGGTCCTGATGGGACCGTTCACGGTCTACGACAAGGACAACGTGGAGGCCGCCGCCCGCTGACCCGGTGCTGATCGCGCCGCGCTGAGCGCGCTACAAGACGCCCCACCCCCTCACCGGGTGGGGCGTTCCTTGTTTGGACACCGGGGGGCGGTAAGAAACCCGAGCATTCGGTAGCCTGGATGGTATGAACAACGATCAGTCGACGACCGTGCGCGGCCTGATCCGGGCCGCGCGAGCGATCTCCCTGCTGCCGCTCGTCGCCGCCATGCTCGGCCTGCTGGCGACGACGGCCGGCGCCCGGGCGGTCGAGGAAGAAATGACCGAGGGCGAGGCGATGTCGGAGCGCGAGAAGGCGCGCGCCGAGATCCTGGCCAAGACCGTGACGCGCCCCGGCGGCCAGGAGTGGGCCCTGGGCACCGTGGGCGGCACCTGGCTGTCCGCCATCAACAACGACCCGAAGACCTTCAACACCATGTCCGCCCGCGACGGCGATACCGCCACGGTGGTCGGCGTGCTGTTCGACGCCCTGGCCGACTACGATCCCTACACGCGCGAGTTCCTCCCCAACCTGGCCAGCTTCGAGGTGGAGGTCGACGAGGAAGCCGACACGCTCACCGTCGTCTACACGCTGCGCGACGACCTGTACTGGACGACCCTCGCCGATCCCGACACCCGCGTGCAGGTGACCGCCGACGACATCGTCTTCTGGTACGACGAGATCGAGGGCGATCAGGAGCTGCAGCAGCCCGGCTACGCCGGTCAGTTCATCGAGATGCCGGACGGCTCGGAGGCGCGCATCGAGGTGGAGAAGCTCGACGAGCTCACGGTGGCGTTCCACTACCCGCGCGTCGTCGCCAACCCGATCCTGTCCACGAACATGGACTTCGGCCCGCGCCATATCTACGAGCCGGCCAAGAGCGAGGGCGGCGCCGAGGGCGTGCTCAACCTGTTCAGCGTCGACACCGACCCGACGACCATTCCCTCGATCGGGGAGTACTACCTCACCGAGTACGAGCCCGGCGTGCGCGTGGTGGCCGAGCGCAACCCCAACTACTGGAAGAAGGACGCGGCCGGCGTCACGCTGCCCTACATTGAGAAGCTGGTCTTCCAGATCGTCCCGGACTGGAACACCGAGTTGCTGCTGTTCAAGGAGGGCAAGAAGGACTCCTTCACGCTGCGGCCCGAGGACATGGACGAGCTCCTCAACGCCGAGGATCCCGACTACACCGTCTACAACGGCGGCCCGACGCTGGGCTCCGCCTTCATCTCCTTCAACCAGAATCCGGACACCATGGACCCGCTGGTCCATAGCTGGTTCAGCCAGACCAGGTTCCGGCAGGCCATGAGCTCGGTGCTGAACCGCGACCGGATCGCCAGCCAGGTGTACCGCGGCTTGGCCGAGCCGGCGCTGCACTTCTTCGCCCGTGCCAACCCCTACTTCGACGAGTCGATCCGGCAGGAGTTCGACTACGACCCGGACCGGGCGCGCGACCTGCTGGCCGAGATCGGCATCCGTCCCAACGCGGACGGGCTGATGGAGGACGCCGACGGCAACCACATCGAGTTCGACATCCACGTCGGCGCGGAGAACAACGTCGGCGTCGACATCATGAACATCTTCTCCGACGAGCTGAAGGCGATCGGCATCACCGGCAACGTGCGGCCGGTCGACTTCCAGAAGCTGGTCGAGATGCTGATCAGCACCTACGACTGGCACGTGGCCACCGCCTCGCTCGGCTCCAACTACTGGCCGGAGGGCGGCAGCAACGTGTGGCAGTCCAAGGGCAACTTCCACCTGTGGCATCCTCTGCAGGAGGAGCCGTACACGGAGTGGGAGGCGCGCGTCGACTACCTCTACAACGAGGGCCGCTTCACGATCGACAAGGAGGCGGCGAAGGCGATCTACGACGAGTACCAGCGCATCCTGCTCGACCAGGCGCCCATGATGTACATCGTCTACCCGTTCCGCTTCGTGGCGGTGCGCAACAAGTGGGGCAACGTGTTCTACGACACCCTGGACGGACTCGACTCGACGTACCTGTACCTGCTCGACGGCGAATAGCATGGATGCCGCTCCGCGATAGCGCCGGTGCGGATGGCCGAGCCCGACCGTAGTCCCGAGCCGGAAGCGATGGCGTCCCCGGCGGCTGCGCGGCGCCCGCGCGCCGGCGGCCGCCGCCCGCTGCTTCGGTTCCTGGCCACCCGCCTGGCGTCGATGGTGGCCCTCCTGCTGCTGCTCGGCCTGGCCGTATTCGGGCTGATGAAGCTGGCGCCGGGCGACATGGTCGAGAACTACGTCAGGAGCCAGATGCTGGTCTCCGCCGACCGGCAGGCGGACAACGTCTACACCGAGGAACAGATCGCAGCGGCCAAGGCCCGCCTGGGCCTGGACCTGCCGTTCTACGCCCAGTACGCACGCTGGCTGTACCAAGTCGTGGTGGAGCGCGACCTGGGGCGGTCGCTGATCTCGCGCGCGCCGATCCTGTTCCTGGTCCGCTCGCGGCTGATCAACTCGCTGATCCTCAACCTGATCGAGCTGGTGTTCATCACCGTGCTGTCGTTCGCGGCCGCTCTCTACTTCTCCTCCAAGACCGGCACCCGCACGGACGTGGCGGCGACCTTCGCGGCGCTGGTGCTGCACGCCTTCCCCGCCATCCTGCTCCTCATCCTGCTGCAGCTCTTCGCGTTCGTGAGCGGCTGGTTCCCGATCACGGCCTACCCCGACTTCCCGTTCCGGGAGGCGCCCCTGCGCTTCTCCTTCAGCTACCTGCACCACATCGCCATGCCGCTGCTGGCGGCGTTCCTGGGCGGCGTCGGCGGCACCATGCGCTACGTCCGCGCCACCATGCTGGACCAGCTCGGCCAGCCGTACGTGACCGCGCTGCGCTCGCGCGGCGTCAGCGAGCGGCGCGTGTTCGTCGTGCACGCGTTCCGCAACACCCTCAATCCCTACATCACCAGCAGCGCCGACCTGTTCGCGTCGCTGATCTCGGGGTCGCTGATCCTGGAGATCATCTTCTCCTATCCGGGCATCGGCCGGCTGCTGTACGAGGCAGTGCGCCAGGAGGACATCAACCTGGTATTGGCCGTGATCATGTTCACCAGCTTCCTGATCCTGCTGGGGATGATCGCCGCCGACGTGCTGCTGGCGGTGGTCGATCCGCGCATCCGCTTCTCGGGCAGCCGGGATGACTGAGCCAGTGCCGGCGCAGCGGCGGCGCAGCGTCTTCCTGCAACGGTTGCGCGCGCGCCCGGCGGCCGCGGCCGCGGTGGCGGTGCTGATCCTCCTGTACGGATCGATGCTGTTCGCGGAGTTCCTGGCGCCCTACGAACCCACCACCACCTTCCGGTTCCACACCCACCACCGGCCCTCGATCGACTGGTACTCGCCGGAGGTGGGCTTCGGCCCACAGGTGCAGCGCCGCGCGCTGGTGGACGACGTGTCCCGCCGCTATGCGCGCATCCGTGGCGAGCACTACCGCGTCCGGCTGCTGGTGCGGGGCCCGGAGTACCGGCTGTGGGGACTGTTGCCGATGCGGCTACACCTGTTCGGAACCGTCGCGCCGTACGTCGACGAACAGGACGGCCGCGAGCTGTGGCGGAACGGCCGGCAGGCCTACCCGGTGTTCCTGCTGGGCTCCGACCACCTGGGCCGCGACATCCTGTCGCGCATCCTCTACGGCTCCCGCATCTCCCTGACCATCGGCTTCATCGGCATCTCCATCTCGCTGACGCTGGCGATCGTCCTGGGAGGGCTGGCAGGCTTCTACGGCGGCGCCACCGACTGGACCATCATGCGCCTCTCCGAGTTCTTCATCCTCATCCCCGGCCTCTACATGATTCTGTTCCTGCGCTCGGTCCTGTCCTACGAGATGGACTCCGGGCAGTCGTTCGTGGTCATGACCGCGATCCTGGCGTTCGTCGGCTGGCCCGGTACCGCGCGCCTGATCCGCGGCATGGTGCACAGCATCAAGACCGAGGACTTCGTGGCCGCGGCGCGGCTGCAGGGCATCCCGCCGCTGGTGATCATCGTCACCCAGATCATCCCGCAGATGGCGTCGATCCTGATCGTCAGCGTCGCCTTGGGCATCCCGGCGTTCATCCTGGGGGAGACGACGCTCTCCTACCTGGGGCTGGGGATCACCGACCCTGCCGTGAGCTGGGGCTCGATGCTGGACCGCAACGTCACCTCGCTGAGCAACCTGCGCAGCTTCCCGTGGTTCCTCTACCCGGGGCTGGCGCTGCTGATCACCACGCTGGCGTTCAGCTTCCTGGGCGACCTGCTGCGCGACGTGCTGGACCCCTACCACCGGGAGCCGGCCAGTGGCTGACCGCGTGGGACCTCCGTCGTACAAGCCGCCGCTCTGCGAGGCGGCCGGGCTGACCGTGACCTTCGCCACCGACCGCGGTCCGCTGCAGGCAGTGCGCGGCGTCGACCTGGAGATCCACGGCGGCGAGGTCCTGGGCGTGGTCGGCGAGAGCGGTTCGGGCAAGAGCGTCACCGCGCTGGCGCTGGTGCGCCTGCTGCCGCCGCACGCCCGCGCCACGGCCGGGCGATTGCGCTTCCGGGGCGAGGACGTGACCGCCATGCGCCCGGCGAACCTGCGGCGCCTGCGCGGCGGACACGTGGGGATGATCTTCCAGGAGCCGGCACGATCGTTCGACCCGATCTACTCCATCGAGCGCTCGCTGGCCGAGACGCTGCGCGCCCACGCGCCGGACCTGCAGGACGACGCGGTACGCGACCATTCGGTCCGGCTCCTGGACGAGGTCGGGATCGTCGACGCGGCGCGCCGGCTCGGCAGCTTCCCGCACCAGTTCTCCGGCGGCATGTTGCAGCGGGTGATGATCGCCCACGCGCTGGCGGCGGGACCGGAGCTGCTGATCGCCGACGAGCCCACCACCGCCCTGGACGTGACCGTGCAGGCGCAGGTGGTGGAGCTCCTGCTGCGGCTGCGCGCCGCGCGCGGGCTGGCGATCCTGTTCATCAGCCACGACCTGGCGCTGGTCAGCCAGGTGGCCGACCGCATCCTGGTGATGTACGGCGGCCTGGTGATGGAGCAGGGTCCGGCGGCGCTGGTGATGAGCGAGCCGCGCCATCCCTACACACGTGCGCTGCTGGAGGCCCACCTGGAGCTGGGCGTGCACTACACGGACCGGCCGCTGCGCACCATTGCCGGCACCGTGCCTGATCCGCTGAACCCGGAGCCGGGCTGCCCGTTCGCGCCGCGCTGCGCCCTGGCCGAGGCGCGCTGCGCCCGCGCCATACCGCCGCTGGTCGACGAACGGGCGGAAGGGCCGGACAGCGCCGTCGATTTCACGCTCCGCCACCGCTGCGTGCTTCCGGGGGTCAAATCGGGCGCGGTGGCTGCCCCGCCTCCGGGAGGAGGCCCGATGCTGACGCTGGACGGATGCTGACGCTGGAGGCCGTCAGCAAGCGGTTCGCCCTGAAGGCCGGCTACTTCGCCGCCGCCAGGCGGCACGTGCAAGCCGTGCGCGACGTGAGCTTCCAGATCGACGCGGGCGAAACCTACGGCTTGGTGGGCGAGTCGGGGAGCGGCAAGACCACCACCGCCCGCCTTGCCGTGGGCATGTACCGGCCCGACAGCGGCGCCATCACCTACCGCGACCGCGCCGGGGTCGTGCACCAGGTCAGCAGGTCGACGGCCCGTGCCCGGCGCGAGTTGCGCACCCGCCTGGCGTACGTGTTCCAGGACCCCGCCCGCTCCCTCAACCCCCGCATGCGGGTGGAGTCGATCCTGCTCGCCGGGCTCCGCTACACCTCCGACCGGCGCGGCGTCGACGACGGACGCGAGCGAGCCCTGGCCGCGCTGGAGGCGGTGGGGTTGGCCGCCCGCCACCTGAGCCGGCGCCCACCCGACTTCTCCGGCGGGCAACGCCAGCGCGTCGCCATCGCCCGTGCGCTGATCGTCCGGCCGGAGACGCTCATCTGCGACGAGATCGTCTCCGCCCTCGACGTGTCGGTCCGCAGCCAGATCCTCGACCTGCTGCAGACGCTGCGCCGCGAGCTGGGTCTGACCCTGCTGTTCATCTCCCACGACCTGGCCGTCGTCACCTACTTCTGCGACCGCGTCGGCGTGATGCAGGACGGACGCTTGGTGGAGGAGGCCACGGCGCAGGAGCTGGCGGCCGGCCCGCAGCACTCGTACACCCGGCAGCTCTACGCGGCCGTCCCGCGCATGGGCTCCGCACGCCCCTGATCTCCCCTATAGTAATTCTGCGCCACATTCCACTTCGTTGTTCCGCCGGGAGAAACCCATGACGCTCGCCGAGATCCACGACGACCGCTCGCTGCAACGGTTCATGACCGAGCCGTCGCCGGCGTTGACCGAAGCGGCGGCGCGGATCGACGGGCCGGTGCTCGTCCTGGGCGGCAGCGGCAAGATGGGACCGGAGCTGGCCGCCACGCTGCGGCGGGCCGACCGGGCGGCGGGCGTCGAACGCGATGTGGTCGTCGCGTCGACCTTCAGCGACGACGCCACCCGCGCGGCGCTGGAGGCCGACGGCATCCGTTGCGTCCGCGGCGACCTGACCGACCCCCGCTTCCTGGAAGCACTGCCCGATTCCCGGCAGGTCGTCTACATGCTCGGCTTCAAGTTCGGCAGCGGCACCGACTGGCGGCGCGCGTTCCACATCAACTCGATCGTTCCCTACCTGGTGGGCGAACGGTTCAGCGATGCGAACATCGTCGTGTTCTCGTCGACCAACCCGTACGCCGGGGTCGACTACGTGCCGGGCGCGCCGGGCGCGCGGGCCACGCCCGCCGACACGGAACATGGAGTCACCGCCATCGGACCGCCCCTGGCCGGCGGCAGCCGCGAAGACGCGGCGGTGCAGCCGCACGGCGTCTACGGCTGGTCGATCGTGGCGCGCGAGTCCTCGTTCGCCACCACCGCCGCCCGGCACGGCGGGCAGCGCATCTGCAACTACCGCCTCAGCTACGCGCAGCACCTGTGCTACGGCGTGCTGCGCGACCTGGCCGACATGATCCACCGCGGCGCGCCGATCTCGCTTGCGGTGCCGGCGGTCAACCTCATCTCGCAGCGCGATGCCGTCGACGTCGCCTTACGCTGCCTGGAGCACTGCGCGAATCCGCCGTGGACGGTCAACGTGTCCGGTCCCGGCCACCGGGTCGCCGGGATCGTGTCCGCCCTGGGGGCCGCGCTCGGGCGCGAGCCGGAGCTGGCCGGCGGCGAGGGCGGCACGGCGCCGCTGATCGACGACAGCCTGTGCCGCACGAGGTTCGGCGAGCCGCGCGACGGCGTCGAGGATCTGATCGCCGCGGTGGCGGGCTGGGTCGAGCGCGGCGGCGCGAGCTGGGACAAGCCGACGCTGTTCGGCAGCGTCGATCACCGCTACTGAGCGCGGCTCACACCCTCATGCGCAGCATCGGACGCGCGAACGAGACCGCGAGGTGTTCCCCGGTGCGCCGTGACGTCGTGCCGGGCGTCATGAAGTGGATGATGAAGGCGCGCCGTTCGCGCGCGGTGTTGTTGGGCGCGGTGTAGTGGAAGGTCTGGCAATGATGCAGCATGGCGCCGCCGGCGGGCAGCTCGATCGCCACCGCCTGCGAGGCGTCCACTTGTTCGGCGCTGTCCAGCAGCGCGTTGGTTGACGCCGAGCGGTCGTGCTCCAGCGCCTGCACGTGGGAGCCGGGGATCACCTGCATCGCGCCGTTGTCGACGGTGACGTCGTCGAGCGTCATCCAGCAACTCACCAGGTTGGCCGGCACGCACTGCCAGTAGGCGTTGTCCTGATGCCAGAACACCGGTCCGCCGTGGTGCGCCGGCTTGTACAGCGCCTGGTCGTGGAACAACTGGATGTTGGGGCCGATCAGATCCTCGATGCAGTCCAGGATCGGCTCGTGGTAGAGCATGCGGCGGAAGTGCAGGTTGCGCTCGCACATCTGCATGATCTGCAGCATCTGCTCCTCCGCCTCGTTCTTGGCCTCCACATCGTCGGTGTCGTCGATGGCCAGGTTGCGGAACGAGCCGGCGCCGGAGCGGGCGAGCGCGAACTCGCGGTCGTACTCGCGGCGCAGCAACTCGACGGTGGCGTCATCCAGCAGCGGTCCCAGCTTGACGTAGCCGTGGGTGCGAAACGCATTCACCTGCTCGGCGGTCAGTCTTCGGAAGCCGTCGGTCATCGCTCTCCTCGCCAGACTCTATCCGAGCCGCGGCACGCTGTCAGCCCGCGGGCAAGCCGGCAGGCTTGACCTCGCCTCCCCCCGCGGGCACTGTCGCCGCGGAATCCACGACTCACTACGGAGGTCACTGTAAGATGCATCGAACGAAGAACCGCGCCGTGGTCACGCTAGTTGCCGCGCTGGCGGCCTTGCTGGCGGCGCCAACCGCCTTCGCCAGTGCCGAGGGAGAGACGGCGGCAGCGGAGGAGATCAAGATCCCGGTGCTGTTCCGGGAAGGCGGCAACGACGCCAACACCGTGATGTATCGCGGCTTCATCGACGCGTTCAACGAGCAGTACGACGGCCGCTACGAGCTGGACATCGAGTGGGTGCCCGGCATGGCGGTCGAGATCCGGCAGAAACTGAAGGCGCTCAACTCGGCGCGCAACCTGCCGGCGGTGGTCACCAATCTCGGCCCGGAGGCGGCATTTGCCGAGGCGCTGATGCGCGACGGCCGACTGATGGATCAGCGGCCTTACTTCGACGCCGACCCCGAGTGGCAGCAGGTGGCGTTCCCGGAGAGCGTCGAGTTCAACACCGACGCCGAGGGCAAGATGTTCACCTCCCCCTCGACCGGCACGTCCTACATCGGCATCTACTACAACAAGGAGATGTTCGCCGAGGCCGGCATCGACGCCTTCCCCACGACCTGGGACGGCTTCTTCGCGGCGTGCGAAACGCTCCAGGCGGCCGGCTTCACGCCCCTGTCGCTGCACACCACGGAGACCGGCTGGATCACCAACCTGCTGCTCACCACCTACCTGGGCCGCACCCGGGAAGGGCGGGACTTCATGGACATCCGCTACCCGACCGACGAGTTCACCTCGGAGATCTACATCGACGCGGTGCGCATGGTCGAACGCCTGTACGAATACACTACCGCGGACGCGATCGGCGGCACCTATGCGCTGGCGGCCAACCACTTCTCGGCCTCCGACACCGCGATGATCGCCAACGGACCGTGGATGATCGCCAGTTTCAGCGACACGCAGTACTCGCCGGAGGGCTTCGAGGACAAGGTGGGCTACGCCCGCTTCCCGAACGACATGATGATCACCAACCTCGGGCGCGAGTACGGCCGTGGCGTGTCGATGGACCACGACCTGCCGGTGCGCGAAGGCGCGGTGGAGTGGATCAAGTTCCTGGCCACCCGCGACAACATCGCCCAGCAGGCGATCGCGCTCGGCCACATGACCCACTTGGTGTCGCTGAACGAAGACGAGAAGGCCGGGCTCGGGCCGGTGAATCTCGAGTATTTCAACGCGGTCGAAGGGGTCGAGCTGACCATTCCCTGGTTCCAGGCGCAGTGGGATCCGATCAACCAGAACGAGACGATCGTCAATCAGCTCCCCGCGTTGCTGTACGGGGAGATCACGGCGGAGGAGTACGCGGCCATGCTCGCCGCATCGGCCAAGGAGTACCTGGAATCGCTGTAGACTGCCGCCGCGTGGCGTGACGGTGCCCGGTACCTCCTGAAGGGGTACCGGGCGCGCCTGCCCACCCGCCCATGAGCAACCGATGATCAAGCCCGGACGCCTGTGGATCGTCCTGTTCCTGCTGCCGGCGCTGGCGATGTTCCTGCTGGTCTACCTGGGCCCGCTGGTGACGGCGGTGACCACCAGCTTCACCAAGTGGAACGGAGTGCAGGCGCCGCAGTTCATCGGCCTCGACAATTACCTGCGCCTGGCAACCAGCGCCAAGTTCCAGGCGGCGTTCGTCAACAGCATCAAGTGGGTGCTGGCGGCGGCGTTCATCCACGTGCCGTTCGGCGTGCTGGTGGCGCTGGTCCTGTTCAAGCGGCCGCGCGGCTGGCGCTTCACCCGCGCCGTCTTCATGATCCCGAACGTCCTGGGGTGGACGGCTCTGTCCATGCTGTTCATCTTCATCTACCTGCCCGACGCCGGCATCCTCAACGGGCTCATCCAACTGCTCGGGTTCCGGGACTTCAACCGCAACTGGCTCTACGACCCCGCCAGCGCGTTCACGGCGGTGACCATGATCTGGCTGTTCTTCGCCGCCGTGATCACCCTGATCACGATGTCGGAGCTGATGGCGATCCCGGACTCGCTGGGCGACTCGGCGCGCATCGACGGCGCCAGCCCGCTGCAGGTCGACCTCTACATCAACCTGCCGCTGATCCGGCCGATCGTCGGCACCGGCATCGTGATCGCCGTCACCGCGGTGCTGAAGGCGTTCGAGATCATCTTCCTCACCACCGGCGGCGGTCCCGGCAACCGCACCCAGAACATCTCCGTGATCATGGTGAACCGGCTGCTCAACAGCCAGGAGTACGGCTACGCCAACGCGCTGGCGGTGGTGCTGCTGGTCATGGGCATGGTGTCGGTCCTGCTGGTGCAGTGGCTGTTCCGGCTGGGCAGGAGCTACCGTGAGTAGCCGGGCGGCCGAGCAGGTCGGCCTGCGCACGCCGCACGAGCGGTTTGCCGCCGGGGCGGGGGCGCTGTTCGGCTACGCGGTCATGGGCTTCGTGATCGCCATCTCCGTGCTGCCGCTGGTGTGGGTGGTGATCTCGTCCCTGGAGACCAACGCCGAGATCCTGTCCTCGGCGCTCAACCTGCCGGCGCAGCCGTCGTTCAAGGGCTACGCCACCGCGTTCCGCTTCGCGCGCCTCGACCTCAAGTTCGTCACCTCGCTGATCGTGGCCGTCTGCACGACCACCATCTCGCTGCTGATCTACTCGCTCGCGGCCTATGCCCTGTCCCGCTTCCGCTTCCGCCTGCGCACCCTGGTCTTCACGCTGCTGATCTCATCGATCCTGATCCCGGTCAACACCATGGTGCAGCCGGTCTACGAGGTGGTGCTGCGGCTCGGGCTCTACGACACCAAGGCAGCGCTGATCCTGGTATACACCGGATTCTCCATGCCGCTGTGCCTGTTCGTGCTGCGCAGCTACATGATGCACCTGCCCTACGAGATGGAGGAGTCCGCCTACCTGGAGGGGGCCAGCGTGCCGCGCGCCTTCTGGCGGATCATGCTTCCGCTGACGCAGCCGGCGCTGGTCAGCTCGGCGGTGCTCACCTTCCTGGGATCGTGGAACGAGCTGCTGTACGCGCTGCTGCTGACCTCCTCCGAGCACAACCGGACCCTGCCCCTGGCGATGCGCTACTTCATGCAGCAGTTCACGTTCGACTTCTCGGCGATGTTCGCCGCCCTGGTGATCTACGTGGTGCCGTCGATCATCCTCTACATCCTCCTGCAGGAGAAGATCATGTCCGGCATCGCCGCTGGCGCCATCAAGGAGTGACCGGATGGCCGAAGTTCCCGTGTTCCGCCGCCACACCGTCTACCAGGGTGGTCCCGCCGAGCGCATGTCGTGCATCGTCGGCGACCTGGACGGCGATGGCGTATCCGAGTTCATCGTCTCGACCCGCCATCCGGAACAGCTCCACTGGTTCGGTCGAACGGAAGGCGGCGCATGGCAACCGCACCTGATCGACGACACCTTCCCGAGCATCAGTGTCGGCGGCGCGCTGATCGACCTGACCGGCAGCGGCCGGCTGGACCTGATCGGCGCCACCAGCGACCGCGGCAGCAGCGTCTACTGGTGGGAGTGCCCGGACGATCCGACCCGGCGGTGGGTGCGCCGGGAAGCGTTCCCGCTGCCCGCGCCCCGCACCCACGACCTGTTGCTGGCGGACATCGACGGCGACGGCCGGCTGGAGCTCTACGTCTGGAACCAGGACGCGGAGACGCTCTTTACCGTCCCGTTGCCGGACGATCCGTACACGACTCCGTGGCCGGAGGTGCGGCCCGTCGTCACCGGCGTGGACGAGCAGGCGCTCGCGGCCGCCGACGTCGACGGCGACGGCCGGCTGGAGCTCATCGCCGGCTGCTCGTGGTATCGCCTGCTGCCGAACGGCGAATGGGAGCGGCACGTCTACACCCGGGACTACGGCGGCGTGCGGGTGGTCGCCGCCGACTTCGACGGTGACGGGCGGCCGGAGATCGCGGTCGCCGAGGTGGCGCTGGACATCGGCCGCACCTACGGACGCCTGGCGCTGTTTCGCCCGGGGGCGGACGTCGAGGACGTGTGGGAAGACGAGGTGTTGCACGACCGGCTGCTGGACGCACACACGCTGCAGGTAGCCGACTTCGATGGCGACGGACGCCCGGATCTCTACGTGGGCGAGATGGGGCGCGGAGACTGGACCCTCCCGCACCCACCGGCGCAGTTGGTCTTTCTGAGCCGAGGGGACCGGATGGAGCAGGTCGTGATCGACTCCGGCATCGGCACCCACGAGGCGCAGCTCATCGAGCTGGACGGCCGCGCCGGCATCGTGAGCAAGCCCTACCGGGCGCTTGCGGACAGCGCTCCACGCCCCGCGGAGGTCGACGCCCTCTTCCTGTATCTGCCGGAATGAGGCCTCGCGCTGCCCAGTCTCCCATCGCGCGCGGACCCTGTCCGTGACGCCGGCTCAGAGCGCAGATACCCGGCACAGGCGTTCGTGTCGAGCGGGAGTCCCATCGCCAGAACTCGTCGTCCATCCGATCGAGGTCCGCCACCGCATCGAGCACGGCTCGTTCGTCCTGCTCGGACCAAGTCCCACGGAACTCGCCGAGGGAATCACCGACGGTGAGCTGCTTCCCGTCGGCACTGCCCAGGCCCGCGCCTCTGACTGCTGGCACGTCGTTTCGACTCACAATGCCCTGTACTCCTCCATCAGCTCCACGTGGTTGCCGTCGGGATCGGTGCAGAAGCAGACGCTGACCGAGCCCTCGGTCAGCTCGAAATTGACGGGACCCGAGATGAAGTGGACCCCCTTCGCCCTGAGCTCCTCCACCGCCCCCGGCAGGTCGTCGACCACCAGCGCGAAGTGGCAGGAGCCGACCGACCCGATGGGCGGCTGGTGCGGTTCGATCGGCGGCGTGTAGTACTCCAGCAGGTCGATCAGGATGTCGGGGCTGTCGGGCGCGGCCAGCCGCGTGGACTGGGCGCGCGCACCCCGGAGGCCGTTCGCCTCGTCGATCTTGTCGCCCTCGAGCTGGTGGTTCTCCACCAGCCGCAGCCCGAGCTTGCCGACGTAGAATTCCAGCGCCCGCTTGGTGTCGCTGACCGTCACCGCGACATGGTCGAATGTCCGTACCTTCATGCGCCGATCCTACCCGATCGGCTCCATCGCGGTGAGACCGCCGTCGACCAGGAACAGCGCGCCGGTGGTGAAGGACGACTCATCGGACGCCAAGTGCAGCACGGTGCGGGCCACCTCGACCGGCTCGGCAATGCGGCCGAGTGGATGCCACGCCGCCAGCTTCGCGCGGTGCTCGGCGCTGAGCGAGTCCGTCATCGGCGTGTCGATCACCCCCGGGCACACGGCGTTGACCCGGATGCCGGCGTCGGCATGGTCCAGCGCCATGCAGCGGACCAAGCCGATGACCCCGTGCTTGGACACATTGTAGGCGACCTGACCCTTCTGCCCGGTCACACCGGAGGCCGAAGCGATGCACACGATCGCCCCGCCGCCGGACCGCTGCATGTGCGGGACCGCATAGCGGGAGCACAGATAGGAGGCGGTGAGGTTGACCGCCAGCACTCGCTCCCAGTGCGCTTCATCCACTTCGGTGACGGTGCCGGCACTGGAGATCCCGGCGTTGTTCACCAGGACGTCCAGGCCGCCCATGCGCTCGGCCGCCGCGTCCATCAGCCCCTGCACGTCGCGTGTCGAGGTGACGTCCGCGCGCACGGCGACCGACTCGCCACCGGCAGCCGCGAGCCGCTCCGCCGCCGCCGTGGCGGAGCCTTCATCCCGGTCGGCAAGCACCACCGCGGCTCCCTCGCGCACGAACAGCTCCGCCACCGCCAAGCCCAGCCCGCGCCCGGCTCCGGTGACCACCGCGCGCCTGCCCTCCAGCCGCTTCATGGCCCTCTCACTCGGCGCGACCGTAGTCTCGCCCCCACGGATTGGCAAGCGCGGTGACGGGCCGGGACAACCGGGATGGCCCTCTCCGGCGTCTATCCATCCCGTTGTCCACTCTGACCATTCTGACTACATTCCTTTCTGCAATGGAGATTGAGGAGATCGGCACGCTGGAAGCCAAGACCAACCTTTCGGCGCTGCTGAATCGGGTGCTTGAAGGCAAGAGCTTCTACCTGACCCGCCGTGGCAAGCGGATCGCGGAACTCAGGCCTGTCGCGCCGCCTGCTCGTACCCGGCGCGCCGGCTTCGCCAAGGGCACCTTCACCTACATCGCTCCGGATTTCGACGCGCCACTGGACGATTTCGCCGACTACCGGTAGTGACGCTGCTGCTCGATACGCACACCGTGCTCTGGTTCGTCGAAAACGCGCCAGACCTCTCCCCTCGGGCCCGGGGCGCCATCGAGGACACCGACAATACCGTCGTTTGCAGTGTCGCGTCCGTGTGGGAGATGGCAATCAAGCTCGGTCTGGGCAAGCTCGCCATGTCGCGTCCGCTCTATCCCGAATTCGCCGACCTGCTGGAGGAGCATGGCATACGGCAACTGGCCATCTCGTACCGTCATGCCAGCGAAGTCGCGGCGCTGCCGTTGCACCACCGCGATCCCTTCGATCGTCTGCTTATCGCCCAAGCAGTCGTCGAGAACCTCCCGATCGTCAGTGTCGATCAGGCATTCGACCCCTACCCCATCACCCGTATCTGGTAACGGTCGCCATAGGGCACACCGCGATGAGGATGGCGATGACGGCTCCGATCACCCCGCCCAATCCGTTCCACGTGCCGCTTGATCGCGAGGTCACGCTTTCGCTGGACGGCACGTGGCGGTTCGCGCCGGACCCCGACGACCGCGGCGAAGCCGACGGCTGGCACCGCACCGGCGTGCAGGGACGCCCGTGCCCGGTGCCGGCCGCCTGGCAGTTCGTGTTCGACGACCTGCGCGAGTACCGGGGGCCGGTGTGGTACGAGCGGCAGCTCACCGTCTCCTCCGAGCACGCGGGCCGGCGGGTCGCCCTGGTCTTCGCCGGGGTCGACTACCACGCCACGGTGTGGGTGAACGGACGGCTGGTCGGCACCCACGAGGACGGCTATCTGCCGTTCGCGGTGGATGTCTCCCACCTCGTCTCCTTCGATCAGCCCGACCGGATCACGGTCCGGGCTTCGGTGCCGGAGGATCAACTGGAGATCCCCGGAGACGAGACCTCCGGCTCGCACCGGAGCGGCATCTGGCGGCCCGTGTGGATGGAGGTGACCGGGACCACGCACTGCTGCGATCTGTTCGTCGCCCCCGACCTGGACGCCGGGCGGGCCGACCTGCACATCGGCATCACCGCGCCCGCGCACGCGGAGGCGCGAACCGTGCGGCTGCGCGTGCGGGCGGACGGGCCGGACGGCAGGGCGCATGCCGCGGAGCAGGAGCTGGTGCTGCCGGCCGCCGGCGAACCGTTCTCGATCGAGGTCGCGACCGCCCTCGCCATCGACGATCCGCAGCCCTGGACGGTCGAGGACCCGCAGCTCTACCGGCTGCGCGCCGTTCTCACCGAGGGCGAGCGCACCCTCGACGCCGCCTCCTGCGAGTTCGGCATGCGCTCGATCGACATCGACGGCATCCACATCCGCCTCAACGGACAGCCGATCTACCTGATGGGCGCGATGGACCCCCAGGACATCCCCGACAAGAACATTTATCTCCCGGAGTACCACGCCCCGACGGAGGAAGAGATCAGGGACGAGGTGCTGCTGGCCAAGCAGATGGGCTTCAACTGCATCCGCAAGCACCACCAGATCGACGATCACCGCTACCTGCGCTGGGCCGATCGGCTGGGGCTCCTGGTGTACGGGCAACCGCCCTGCTACCGGCGGATCACCCACGCGTCGGTGCGCCGCTGGCGCCGGCTGGTCGAGGGGTGGGTGCGCCGGGACCGCGGCCATCCGTCCATGCTCATGTGGACGCTGTTCAACGCCGCGCAGGGCCTTGAGCCGATGCCCACGGCCTACGACGAGCGGGCCGAGAACGAGAGCGCGGCGACCACCCCCGCAGAGCGGGAGGAGCTGGTCCGGGTCGCCCACGACCTGGTGAAGCGCCTGGACCCGACCCGGCCGGTCATGGACACCGCGGGCGGCGAGTTCTACCGGAGCGAGGTGCGCTCGCTGATGCGCTACGGCTTCTCCGGACCGCAGTATTACCGCCGATCGCGGGAGCACTACCCCACCCTGCGCGCCGACCGGGTCAGCCGCGTCCCCGGTGCGATCAGCGGGCAGCCGGACCCCGATCCCAAGCCGCTCCTCGTCGGCGAGCTGGGCGGCTACATCTACTTCCCGGACCTGGACAAGTTCCGGCGGCGGTGGGGAGGACGCACGCCGTGGCCGATCCTGCGCTCGGCCGGCCTGGGCTGGGGCGCCCTGGGCGAGCGGATGGCCGACGGCTACGAGGAGCGGTTCCGCGCCTGGGGTCTGGACGAGGTGTACGGCAGCTTCGCCGGATTGGCCGAGCGGCACGACTGGTCGGCGTTCGCGGACATCAAGGACGAGGTCGAGCAGATCAGGAAGGGACCGGACGTGACCGGCTACGTGTTCACGATGTTCTCCAACATGGGGCCGTACGTGCACGGGCTGCTGGACTACGACCTGAGCCTGCGGCCGTTCCACGGCGAGCTGGCGCGCCTGAACAGCCCGGACCTGTTGATCGTCGACTGGGAGGAACTGAATTATTGGCCGGGCCAGACGGTCCGCGCGAACCTGCTTCTGTCCCACTACGGCACGCGCCCGATCGCCGGCTGCACGGTGCGCTGGCGGCTCGACGGCTCCGACCCCCACGGCACGGTGACCGGCGTATCGATGGAGGCGGCAGGCGTGCAGACCATCGGCCGCATCTCCTTCTTGGCGCCTGTAGTGGAGCGGGGAACGCGGGCGCGGCTGATCGTGGAAATGCTCGACGGCGACGAAGTGCGATCGGCCAACTACGTCGACCTGTACCTGTACCCGGAGAGCGGCAGGCGAGCCCCGCGCCGGTGCCGGTTCAACGTGTACCGCGCCGACCGGCAGACGCTGCAGGACGCCGGCTACGAGACTGATGATGGAATCGACCCCGACATCCCCGTCACGGTCGCCGGCGCCTTTGACGCGCGGGTCGACGAGTACCTGGGCGCCGGCGGCACGGTGCTGCTGTTCGCCGGGGACGGCACCCAGGTCGACCCCGCGCTCGGCATCGCGATCGGCACGGTCGGCTACGCGCTGGGCACGATGCCGGGCTGCAACTTCTGGGCGTACGTCAACCCCGCCCACGGCCTGTTCGGCGCCATCCCGTACCGGAACCCGCTGGGCTGGACCTTCCTGAAGGTGCTGGCGGCGCCCCCCGGCCAGGAGACCCTCCCCGGCGGTTCCGGCTCCTCGCCCCGGCTCGCCAGCATGATCGGTGACCTGGAGCCGTCCGTGAAGGACGACATCCTGATCGGCTGCTACTCCGAGTGGCTGCGCTCGCGATCGCCCGGACGGTTGCAGGACGAGGCCGTCCCGCAAGAAGTGGCGGCGCTGGCCGCCCGGTTCCGGTTCAAGGCCGGCCGCATCGTGGTGGTCACGCTCGACCTGCTGCCAGCGGTGCGCACCGACCCGGTCGCCGCCCTCATGCTGCACGACCTGATCGGCTACTGCCTCTCGGACTTCACGCCTGCGACCGCCCTGCCGCCGACCGGCTAGTAGCCGTCACCCCTTGAGCGCGCCGATCATCACGCCCTTGATGAAGTAGCGCTGCAGGAACGGATAGATGGCGACGATCGGCGCGATCGTCACGACGATGGCGACGTACTTCATCTGCTCGGCCACGCCGGAGTTCCTGGTGAGCATGCCGGGCGCGCGTCCCAGACCGAGTTCCGCGCCCTGCCCCTGGATCAGGAGCTTGACCAGGAAGATCTGGATCGGCTGCTTGTCCGCGTCGAAGATGAACACCAGCGCCCAGAAGTAGGTGTTCCAGAACCCGACCGCCGTCCACAACGCGATCACGGCGATCACGGGCTTGGCCAGCGGGACGACGATGCTGACCAGGATGCGGGTCCTGCCGGCGCCGTCGATCAGCGCCGATTCGTGCAGGCTGTCCGGGATCGCCGACTGGAAGTAGGTGCGCGTGATGATGATGTGCCACGCCGCCACCGCGAACGGGATGATCAGCGCCCAGCGCGTGTTCACCAATCCCCTATTCGTATCGCAACACGTTGGCGACGCTCATGCGGGCGGTACGGAGCACGGGAACCAGCACGGCCCCGGCTGACATCAGAAGTGTAATGGCGGCGGGCACGAGGAAGTAGCGGAGTTTCAGGTCGATGTAAAAGGGGACCGGGAGATTGCTCCCGATCGGAACGAAGGTGATGTCCAACGCATTGACAATGGCGCCGGCCGCAAAGCCAAGACCCGATGCCAGGGCGGCGCCGAGCACGTAGGTCGCCAGCGCCTCAATCAGCAGCAACAGCAACAGCTCCGCCTTGGTCGTACCGATGGCGCGCAGCGATCCCAATTCGCGCAGGCGCTCCAGGAAGCTGATCGAAAGGATCGCGAAGATGGCGACCATCGACAGCAGGGCGACGACCACG
The DNA here is from genome assembly GCA_965215345.1 of Spirochaetia bacterium. GTDB lineage: Bacteria > Spirochaetota > Spirochaetia > SZUA-6 > Bin103 > CATQHW01. The sequence continues at coordinate 456,045 of CBDCDL010000002.1, forward strand.
ATCATGAACGTGAACAGAAAATCGTAGAACGACTTGAGTTGATCGTAGAAGTCCTGCACCTCCCGCCAACTGGACACCGCGACCGGCAATTCCTGCTCCTCGATCGACCCCCTCAGCCTGTCCTGAACCGCTGGCAGATGCCCTTCCTCACGCAGGAAGAGGAGGACCCGATGTGCCCCGTCAGTGCCAAACAGCTCCCGCGCGAACGGCAACGGCACGTAGATCGCGTACGCGTCGTTGAATCTGCTTCCCGTGCGAATGATTCCCTTGACCTGCACACTCAGCCGGTGCGCATCGCCGGAGGCGCCATAGACCTGGAGTGTCCCGCGCTCGCCGGGATGGACTGCAAGATGGCGCGCCACGCCTTCGCCGATGATAGTGTGGGACCTGTCGCCATATCGTAGATCCGCACCCGCCATGAGCATCCGGCTCGCGGCGGACCCACGGTGCAGACGATCGGCCTCCACCCCCACGATGGTCACCGCCTTGCTCCGGTCGCCGATCTGAAACAGCGCTCCAAACACCAGCTCCCGGCTCACCGTCCTCGCCTCGGGAAAACCCGCTATGAGTGCCTCCACCGCGACCAGCACATCGCCCGGGACGAGAGGCTGGACATCCACGCTGGCGTGGTCGAAATCAGCGTCATGTACCTGCAGGTCGCCGGACTGATTGCGAATGTTCGAGCTCAGGATGCTGTACAGGCCTTGAAGGTAGGCGTGCGTAAGGGACGGCGCAGAATTAAGTCCATGTAAACGGACGCAATCAAGCCGCTCCCAGTAGGCCGCGATGGCCGGATGACGGCTCTCGTGGCGTTTCCGGTGGAAAGCGCAGCATCATTGTGGCACTATTACGAATATGACATTCGTAATAGTGCCACAATGAGAACGCCCCAGTACTCGACCGCCGCGATCGTCGACCTGTTTCGTCAGCAGACCGTCGCCTCGCTGCCGGACGTCATGGCGGCGCTCGGCACCCGCGCCAGACGCACCGCCTTTCGCAAGCTCAAGCAACTGCCCTACCGCACCAGCTACTCCCACCGCGGCGGTTACTACACCCTGGCAGAACTCATCGACTTCGATGAGCACGGCCTGTGGTCGTTCCGCAACGTACGGTTCTCGACTGCCGGCACCCTGCTGGCCACCGCCGCAGCGATGGTCACCGATGCGCCGACCGGACAGTTCAGCGACGAGTTGGACAACCGGCTGCACGTCGGCACCCAGGATGCCTTGCGTACGCTCGTGCGGGACGGCAAGCTGACCCGTCACAGCCTTGCCGGTCGATTCCTGTACTGCGCCGCCGACCGCACCCGCAAGGCGCAGCAACTGAGCGCCCGGCGCGCTGTGCTGGCCGCCCCCGGGCTGACCGGACCGCTGCCGGATGCCGACCTCGTGCCCGAGGAACTGCGCGCCGCAATCGTGCTGTTCGCCAGCTTGCTCGATGAACGTCAGCGCCGCCTGTACGCCGGCCTCGAATCGCTCAAATGCGGCTGGGGCGGCGACCGGCGCATCGCATCGTTGCTCGGCATCGATGCCGGTACCGTGGCCACAGGACGCAAGCAACTGATCGCCGGCGACGTCGAGCGCACCCGCGTGCGCCGCCCCGGTGGCGGGCGGCCGCCGGTGGAAAAAAAACGCCCGAGGTGATCGCCGCCATCGAACAGGCGCTGCAACCCGACACCGCCGGCGACCCGATCACCGGCATCCGCTGGACACGCCGCACCACCGAGAAGATCTCCGACGAACTGGCCTCAGGCGGCATCCAGGTCGGTGCCAGGACCGTGGCCCGCCTCCTCAAGGACCTCGACTATCGGCTGCGCGTCAACCACAAGCGCGTCTCGGCCGGCTCCGGCCCGGACCGCGACGAACAGTTCCAGCACATCACACAGCAGCGGCGGAGGTTCGCCGAACGCGGCTTGCCGATCGTCAGCATCGACACCAAGAAGCGTGAACTGGTCGGCAACTTCAAGAACCACGGCACGACCTGGGAACGTTCCCCTCAAGCCGTCAACGACCACGACTTCCGCTCCCAGGCCGACGGCATCGCCATCCCCTACGGCGTCTACGACTTGGGCGCCAACCGCGGCTTCGTGGTCGTCGGCACCTCACACGACACCCCCGACTTCGCCGCCGACAACCTGCTGCGCTGGTGGCAAGACGAAGGACTCCAGCACTACCCCGACGCCCGCGAACTGCTGGTCCTCGCCGACTCCGGCGGCAGCAACTCGCCGCGCATCAGAAGCTTCAAGTATGCCCTCCAGACACGCCTCGTCGACCCGCACCGCCTCAAGATCACCGTCTGTCACTACCCCAGTGGCGCCTCCAAGTGGAATCCGATCGATCACCGCCTGTTCAGTGAGATCAGCAAGAACTGGGCCGGCGTGCCGCTGCGCGACTATGAGACGATCCTCAACCACATCCGCACCACCACCACCGACTCCGGCCTGTCGGTCGTCGCCCAGCTGGTCGAACAGGAGTACCCAACCGGCGTCAAGATAGCCGACGCCGAGTTCGCCTCCATCGCCCTGCAACCTCACCAGACTCAACCACTGCGCAACTACACCATCTGTCCCCGCTCTTGAGCACACCAAAATCGGCATTTATTCTTGCGCCGTCCCTAAGGAACAGCAGTCCGGTCCCCAATGCGATGATCACCACCGCGGCGGCAGTCCGCCTGAGGTTATGCACCACGTTGAGCAACGCATGGACGACAAGCATCACAAACCCTCTGTCACTACTTGTAGACCCCCGTCGTTCAATTCGAACAGGCGGTCGGTCGGCTCCACCAACGATCGGTCGTGGGTGACCAGCACGAACGTGCGTCCCGCCGTGCGCTGCTGTTCCCGGAGTAACGCATAGATCTTGCGCGACGTGTACGAGTCGAGGCTGGCCGTTATCTCATCTCCTAACATCACTTCCGGCTCCATGACCAGCGCGCGCGCTATGGCGACCCGCTGGCGCTGTCCGACCGAAATGGCGTTCACCCGCCGCCCAAGTAGTCGACCAATATCAAGGCTATCGGCGACCTCCATTACGCGACGGTGCCGCTCGGATCGAGGCAAACGCGCAAGCAGCAAAGGAAACTCGATGTTGCGGCGGCAATTCATCAGCGGAAGGAGCTCGAAACTCTGAAACACGACCCCGATGGAACTCCGCCGGAGCCACGTGCGCTGATAGTCGGAACAGGCATTCAACGCCTTGCCCCGGTAGCATACCTCGCCTTCATCGATGGTATCGATGCCCGAAAGCGCGTTGAGCAGAGTGCTTTTGCCGCTCCCCGACGGGCCGATCACCATGGCAAAATCACCGGGCCAAATGGAGAGATCGACACTCCGCAACGCGACGACGTCTCCCCCCTGACTTCGGTAGCACTTGGTGGCGCCCCGTGCCTGCAAAATCGGCGCCGCCCTATCCTCATTCCTCACTGATCACTCCTCATCGAATCCACCCGACCGGATTCAAGCCGTTCCAAGTAGACGACGGGGTCAGCACCGTCCTCAAACGCTCGCGCCGTCGCTTCAGCCTGTGAATAGCCGGGCACGAGCTCCAAGACCTCCTGAATTATCTCCACCGCTCTAGCGCTTTCGCCGATCTGTTCGTAGGTTATGCTAAGCCACACGCCCGCGAACGCCCGCATGGATACATTGCCATTCTCGAATGCCTCGCGAAAGTGTTTGACCGCTGAATCGAGATCACCGCCAAACATCCGGGGCGCGTTGGCGTAGCTGAATCCCAGACTGATGTGTGCCAATTGATTGTCCGGGTCCAGGTGGAGTGCAGTCTCGGATGCCCGCTTAGCGGACCCGGCGTAGCGCATTGCGTCGACCGGATTGGCGGCTATCTTCTGCCCCAGGATCGCACCGTGTAGCGCGTGCCCGTCGGCGTACGCAACGCCTGAATCCACGAATAGCTTGATGTGCTCCAGAGCCCGATCCAAGTGAACCGCGTTCCGAGCATCTTCAGCGCCTCCCAACCGATTATAGGTGTCGTACTCGATCCTCGCACGCATGTAATAAAGCGCCGGTCGATCCTCCGCCAACCCTTCGCTAAGATCAAGCCACATGCTCCCGTCGTCAAGCACACGCGAACGATCAGAGTGAGTCTCCATGATGTCGCCCCGTACTCGCACGTACTCCGCCAGCAGCCCCACGGCCGTTGCTGAAGGATCATAGTCCTGCAATTCGGATCCGCCACCGCCCCAACCCACCCATGCCGATGCTGTCAGCCCCACAAGCACATGCGCGAATATCTTCATTTCAACCTCCTGGACGCTGTCCGAGCCGCTATGGATATGGGAGCGGATCCGTCACCAGCTGATCGAAGCCCACCGGATCAGCCGAAATCCCCGCGATCTTTTGAGCGTCACGAAACCGCGGACATCCGGTTCGCCACGGCTCAGCGTGCCCGCTCGATCAGCCGCATCAAGTTGGCGATGTGCTGTGTGAGGCGGGTCTTGCCGTCGCCGGTCAGGCGATACCAAGTCACCGGACGACGGTCGCGGTAGGACTTCTCGATCGCCAGATAGCCGGCGTCCTCCAGCTTGCGCAGATGCGTGCCGAGACTTCCGTCCCGCTCTTCAAGCACCTGTTTCAGGCGGCTGAACGACATCGTGTCGTGCTTCGAGAGCAGCACGCAGATGGCCAGCCGCACCCGGTGCTGGAGGAGTCCGTCGAGCGATGCGAGCTCGTCGAGGCCGGGCAGGTCCGGGTCAGTCGGCGGCATCGCTCGTCCGCGCCCCAAGGAGAGCCTCCCCGACGAGTGCGGCGGCCATGAGGACTCCGGCCAAGGTCGATGCGTACACGGGCGCGAACAGCGTGACCAGGAAGCTGACACCCAGCACCCCGCTGACCGGGAGGTGCCGGCGGTCCAGATGCACACCGGACTGGAAGTAGCTCAGACTCAGGAGCAGCACCCACAATGGGCCGACCCCCGACGCCTGCAGGTGTCCGGCCGCGACCAGCATCCCACCGAGCACACCGGCCACCACGAACGCCAGCCAGTGCAGGCCCCACCGCACGCCCGTGCGACGATCGGCCTGTCCGAGGCGGCGACTCGCCCGAAAGCCCCACCACAGGGAGAGGCAGATGCCGACGAGCGCCGCGACCAGCCAGTATCGACCGATCCATCGCTCGTCTTCGATGAAGTCCGCGGCGGCGAAGCCGCACAGTCCTATGACCGCCCACAGCAGCGAGATGGACGGGACGTGCGGTCCGTTCGATCGGTCTGTGGCGGCGCGCACGTACGCGATGTCCGTCTTGAGCTCGTCCGTGGTCATGGTCTCCGCCCTCTCTCATCCCCTGCCCCTCTGGTCACTCTCTTATGGATGGTACTCTTAAATATAGAGTATGCTGTCTGTATTGTCAACAGGCGGCAGCGTCGAGGCGTCGAGCATGTCCGCCGTGCCCGATCCCCGGCTGTGCGCCTTCGTATCACACGCGCGCGTGCAGGACTCAGTAGGGGAGACGGCCTCCGGAGACGTTCAGCGTCTGCCCGGCGATGTAGCCGGCCTCGTCGCCGGCCAGGTAGACCGCCACGTTGGCCATGTCCTCGGGCCGCTGGATGCGTCCGATCGGCACCGATGCCACCGCCTCCGCCTTGAACGAGCCCGCCTCCGCACCGGTCCGGCTGGTGACGCCGCGGTCGATCACGTCCCACATCCCGGTGTCGACGATGCCGCCGCAGATGCAGTTCACGAGGATGCCGTCGGCGGCAAGCTCCACGCCCAACTGGCGGGTCAGGCCCACCACGGCATGCTTGCTCATGGCGTACACGCCGAGCGGAGCCTCCTTTCCCGGCGCCACCTTGCCCGCGCCGCTGGCGTTGACGATGATGCGGCCGCCGTCACCCTGGCGGAGCATCTGCCGCGCGGCAGCCGTGGCGGTGAGGAACGCGCCCTTGGCGTTGACCGTCATCTGCCGGTCGAAGCTCGCCTCGCTCGCCTCCACCAACGGCGCCACCTCGCAGACGCCGGCGTTGCAGACCATGCAGTCCAGGCGCCCGAACAGCTCCACCGCACGGGCGATCGCGTGGTCCACCTGTTCCGGGGAGGTCACGTCCATCGCCTGATACGCGGCGCGCGCGCCGCGCTGCTCGGCCAGGGCGAGCACCTCGGCGCTGTCGCCCTCCGCGACATCGGTCAAGAGCACGCGCGCGCCCTCGGACACGAAACGCCTCGCGATCGCCAGTCCGATTCCGCGGCCGGCGCCCGTCACCACGACCGCCTTGTCGATCAATTCGGGATAGGTCGCCATCTTGCCCATACCTTCGACGGAAAGGGGTACGCTGGCAAGGCAGAGACCGCGACCCGACCGTGGGCGGCCGGCGTTGCTCGACCGGAAGACGGCTGCCGACTATGCTCAGGCGGCCGGCGCCGCCGGCGCCCGCCACCATGAAAACCAATCACGTCAGAAAGAAACTCAAGGCCGGCCAAGCGACGGTCGGCTGCTTCCTGGGCATGGGCAGCCCGAACGTCGCCGAGCAGATGGCCCACTCCGGATTCGACTTCATCGTCATCGAGATGGAGCACAACGGCCTGGACATGGCCGAAGTGCAGCACATGCTGATGGCGATCAACGGCACGGACGCCGTACCCATCGTCCGCATCCCCAGCTCCGACCAGGTGTTCATCCAGCGCTCGCTGGACATCGGCGCCCTGGGCATCATCGTGCCGCTGCTGCGCTCAGCCGAGCAGGCGCGGGAGGTCGTGCACGCGACCCGCTATCCGCCCGACGGGATTCGCGGCTTCGGCCCGCTGCGAGCGTCGCAGTACACCCTGGACTACCCGGACTACCTGGCCCGCGCCAACGACAACATCCTGGTCTCGTTTCTGCTCGAGACGCGGGAGGCGATGGAGAGCCTGGAGGAGATCACCGCCGTTCCCGGAGTGGACGCGCTGTACCTGGGCCTGTGGGACCTGTACCTGAACCACGGCGTGAGCCCCTTCGAGATGCCGCACCCGGAGATGGACAAGGTGGTGGAGCGGGCGATCGAGGTGTGCGCGGCGAGCGGGGTCGCCCTCGGGATCGGCTCCGCCACCCCGGAAGACCTCACGCACTGGCGCGACCGCGGGCTCACCTACCTGGGGTACGGGCCGGACTTCGTGCTGCTCACCAATGCGGCGCGCGCCGGCATCGAGGCGTTTCGCGCGAAACCGGGCGCCTGATGGCCGATCCGGGGTCGTCGATGCTCGACGCCACCGCGGCGGCCGGCGACCAGGCCCGCCTCCGGGCCTTGCTGGCCGAGCATGGCTACCTGCTGCTGCGCGGCGCGCTCGACGCCGACTTGGTGCGGCGCGTTCGGGACGACCTCATCGCCATCCTGCACGACTGCCACATCCTGGAGAGCCCTGAAGCGCCGCCGACCTGGAGCGGCGGACCGCCGCCCACCGAAGAGGAATACATGGCCTACTACCAGCGGGCCGTGCAGCTCGCCTCCTTCAACGGGCTGGCGGAGTCGCCCGAGGTGCGCGCCGTGATGGAGGCGATCTACGACGGTCCGGTGCAGGTGTGGACGCAGCGGCTGCTGCGCATCATCCCGCCCGACCCGGACGGCGCGGCGCCGCTCGGCGTCGGCGCCCACCAGGACGGCAGCCCGCAGCTCGGCTACCTGACGCAGGACTTCTGCACGGCCTGGATCCCGCTGACCGAGATCGACGAGCGGCTCGGCGGCTTGGCCGTGGTCTCCGGCTCCCATCGCGGCGGCGTGCGCGCGCAGACCGGGGCCGCGTCCAGCTCCCTGAAGACCGCCAAGGACCAAGTATTCGAGCTGCCCTCGGCGGACGAGGAGTGGGTCACCACCACCTACGGCCCCGGCGACCTGGTCGTCTTTGCCAGCATGACCCTGCACAAGGGCATGCCCAACGTCTCGGACCGCCTGCGGCTGTCGTGTGACTTCCGCTACCAGCCGCAGGGCGCCTACGCCAACTGGCTGGCGCACACCAGCGGACCCGAGGTGAGGCGCACGGCCCAGCAGATCGACGCGGTCGTCGGAAGCCGCGCGCTGTACGTGACCACCCACGCCGACGCGGACCTGCGCGACGCGGTGCGGCGGCGCATGCTGGAGGAGCGCAGCACCACCCTGGAGCGGGCCCGGGAGCTCGCCGCCGAGCTGGCAGGAGGCTGACACGCCGATGAGTGACCGCTCCCACGACGGCGGCGCCACGTGGTCCGAGGGGACGGTGATGGCGCGCGGCAGCGCCGACACCCGCGACTACAACGAGCCGGCGGTGATCGAGCTCGAGCCCGGGCACCTGCTCGGCCTGCACCGCACGACCACCGGCGACCGCGAGGCGCGCAGCCTGTTCTGGCAGAACGAGTCCCGCGACGCCGGCGCCACCTGGAGCCGCCCCGCGCCCACCGCCATCCAGTCGGGTGCCTGTCCGCGGCTGCTGAAGCTGCGCGACGGCCGGCTGCTGTTGACCTACGGCCGCCGCCTGCCGCCGTACGGCATCTACGCGTCCATCAGCGACGACGGCGGCTGGAGCTGGGGCCGCACCAGTTGGCTGGTGCGAAAGACGCCGGAGGCCGGCCTCGCCGATCAGGGCTATACCTCGTCGATCCAGCTCGACGACACGCGCATCTTCACCACCAGCTACGCGCAGTGGCGGGGCGTCACCGGCATCACCGGGACGTTCTGGGAGCTGCCCTGACCTCGTCCACGGCCGGTCAGTCGCGGAGGCCGCTCAGTTTCGACATCAGGTCCGGTGGATTCCACCACGGCGTGACTCCGAGATCCGCGGCGATCACCGAGGCGGCGTTGTAGCCGCACAGTCCGGTCACGTTTCCTCCCGGATGCGTGGAGCCGCCGCACAGGTACAGGCCGTCCAACGCCGTGCGATAGCAGCCGGCTCCCGGAAACGGACGGTTGTAGCCGACCTGATCGTTGGCGAACGATCCGACCAACAGGTCGCCCTGCGACATGTTCGGCAGCCGGGCGACCGTATCCGGGGGACTGAGCGCAAACCGATCGAGGATCACGTCCTCACGGAGGTTGGGCGCGAACTGCCGCCAGAACTGCAGCAGCCTCTCGCCGTGCTCGTCACGGTGCGCGTTCCAGTTGGACGCGTTCCCGCGAAGGTGGTAAGGAGCCTTCTCCCACAGGAACGCCGCGTGGGCTCCCGATCCGGCTTGGGTGGGGTCGAACCGCGTGTGGCACGACCCCCAGGCGACGGTCGGCGGAATCCGGCCCCGCTCGTGCGCGTCGACGATGTCATGAAACTGATCGAAACGCTCCAGGCCAAGGATGACCATGAACGCGTTCCGCAGCTCCGGGTCCGCGTCCGCGGCGGTGTAGGCGGGCGGCTCGGTCAGGACGAGGTGCAGGCCGAACAGCGGCGCGATCACGTTGTAGCGAAAGCCCCGCGCGCTTCTTCGGAGAGCGGGACCGGCATCCGATTCCGCCAGCAGCTCCAGAAACGTCTGCTGAGGATTGAGGCCCGAGGCCACGAAGCGGGTCGCCTGCAGCCGCTCGCCGTCCTCCAGCTCCACCTCACCGACCCGGCCATGCCTGAGGTGCAGCCGCCGGATGTGCACGCCGCACCGAACCTCGCCTCCGTGGGCTTCGATGTCAGCCACCAGGCCTCGAGCGAGTTGAGCCGAGCCGCCGACGCACATCTGGGCCTTGCCGGCGGACGCCAGCAGCGCCGGAATCGAGTGGCCGAAGCCCTTCATGCGCAGATCGACCTCCCGCAATCCGTTGAAGAACAGCAGACCTGCCCGGATCACATCATCGGAGAAGTTCCGCGTGACGAACTCCAGGGGCGAAAGGGCCGACACTTCCAACAGCCGTCGGCCCAGGCTCGACCGGCTCAACAGGCGCCGCCGCAGCGACGGTTCCAGGGGTGGTGACCGCGACTCCGGGACCAGGATGTGCTCGACGATCGGCCGGAACTCGTCGACCAGCCTCGTGAGCGCGTCCGCATCCGCGGGCGACCACTCGTGGAATGACGCGCGGGTTCTCTCGAAATCCGTCCACCACGTCAGGCTGCGCCCCTCGCCGGTGAGCAGCGCCACGTTCAGCTCCGGCTCCAGGTAGCGGACGCCCTGGGCCGCCAGTTGCAGGTCGTCGTACCACGGCATCCGGTTCAGGGCGCGGTGATAGAAGGAGTGCGGATTGTGCATCACGCCGGCGACACGCGGGTTCTCGATCGTCGCCAGCCCGCCGCCCGGCACGTCCCATCGTTCGAGCGACAGCGTCTTGAACCCGCACCGCGAGAGGTATGCCTGCAGCACCAGGGCGTTGTGCCCGGTTCCCAGGATGATGCCGTCGTACGCCGCGCTCATCGTGAGTCAGCCAACTTCCGGGGCGGCGATCGCCCACTGGGCCGAAGGACTGCCGGGACGGACGTTCTTGCCGAGATACATCCGCGTCAGAGTGCGCTGGCGATGCATGCCGTAACGTTGTGCCACACGCACCGCGGCATGGTTCGAATCGGGGATGTCCCAGTACAGCGGATGACCCTGAATGCTCCCCAGCACGCCGTCTGCCAGCGCGACGCCGCTCGACTCATCGTGAGCGACCATCGGCCCGAGGTAGCGCGCACGTTGGCCGGGCCGCAACATGCCGTATCCCGTCACCTGCCCGGCACCGTCCCTGCGAACGCGCGTGTCCGACTGCGCGGCCAACATCGCCAGCATCCGGTCGCGGGCGACGCCGAACGCGCCGGCATCGAGATCCGCGACGCAACCGATGTCGCCTCTGTCCAGCGGCCGAGCACCCACGTCGGAGGTCGCGTCGACCTTCGCCCGGCAGGGCGCGAGCTTCGCTGTCTGCCATCGAGAAAGGCTCCACTCCGCAACGAATCCGAGCGGACCATACACGCGCTTGCCCAACGGGGTGGCGTCCAGCTTGATGCAGCCCACCCCCGACTGCCGCAGATGCTCGATGCAGTGCACGAGCAGCGCCCTGCCGATCCCCCGCCGCCGCAGGTCGGGGTCGACCAGGACCATGCCGATCCACGCCAGGTCCTTGGAATAGGTCGTGGTCGTCGCCGTACCGGCCGGCCGGCCGCTCCACTCGGCGACGAAGCAGCCGTCGGGGTCGTGCCGCAGCAACCGCCGCCAGTCCTGCAGAGACTGGTTCCAGCCGGCCAGATCGCGGAGACGGTCCGCGATCGACATGTCCGTGTCGGCCATCTGCCGCAGCGTGATGGAGCCGCTGATCGGCACCCCCGGCTACAGCTCGGGACCGACCGCGGCGATCCGCATCGGCGCGTAGTGCGTGTCGAGGATGCTCCGGTCGCCGGTTGCGCGGGCGTGCCGCCAGATCTCCGCCATCATGGCGCGGCGGCGCTGCGCGTGGCGGGGATCGGTGCCGAGATTGACCAGCTCGCCGGGATCGGCGGCCAGGTCGTAGAGCTCGTCGTAATCGAACCCGTTGAAGACGAACTTCCACGTTCCCTGCCAGAGAATGCGCTGGGTCATCAGGAATCGGTTGCCGCAGGATTCCGCGTAGGCGCAGTCGTGGTTCGGGGCCGCGCCGACCGGGTCGCGCAGCAGGTCGGCGAAGGACCGGGAGTCGGGCGCATCGATCGGGGCCGCGCCGGTCAACTCCAGCAGCGTCGGCGCCACGTCCACCAGCGAGACGATGGCATCGACGTCGGAGTCGGCCACGACGCCGGGACCGGCGACGACCAGCGGAATCCGGTACGCCTCCTCGAAGGCGCCGAAGTTGTGGGCATCGAACCCGTGGGCGCCGACGTAGCGGCCGTGGTCACTCATGAACACCACGATCGTGTCGTCCAGCACGCCAAGCCGCTCGAGCTGATCCAGGAGCGCCCCCACCTGCGCGTCGAGCTCGCCGATGAGGGCGTAGTACACCGCCCGCGCCTGACGCCACTCGCGCTGGCCGATGGCGCCGAACACCTCGCGCTGGCGCCGGTAGATCGCGGGGCTGTCGGCGAAGGTATCTCCCAGACTGGCCGGCAGGTCGATCGCGTCCAGGTCATACCGAAGGTAGGCGTCGCGGTTGGCGATGAGGGGGACGTTGGGCTCCGCGAAGCTGACGCAGCAGGCCCATGGCCCGCCGCTCGCGACCGCGGATTCCACGAACGCCTGCGCGGCACGGGTCGTCGCCGCGAAGGCGCGCCGCTCGGTCGGCACGTGCGTAGCCGCGTAGTGCAGGACCGAGCGATAGCCGTCCGGGCCTTCGTCGTGGCGGACCGGATCGGCTCCGTCGAGGAGGTCGGCGGTAGCGGTGACCCCCGCCCCCAGCCCCCGCTGCGCAGCGGCGTGATCGCTGCCCCCCTCCTGCCACCCGAAACGGCGCAGGTCGTTGCTGCGCTCGATGTGCCACTTGCCGAAGTAGGCGGTCCGGTAGCCGGCATCGCACAGCCGCTGCGCCCAGTGCGGGTAGTCGGTGCGCAGCACGCACTGATCGTCGTCCACGGTGTGCTCCACCTGCAGCACACCGTGGTTGTGCGGCAGCACCCCCGTCATCAGGCTGGCGCGGGCGGGCGAGCAGGTGAACTGGACGGTATAGGCGCGGCGGAACCGCAGGCCGCGCTCGGCGATCCGGTCGACGTTGGGCGTCCGGCACGGCGACTCGGGAAACGTGGTCTGCGCCTGCATGCCGTCCGGCACCACCAGGAGCAGGTTGGGTCGCGTCACCCCAGCCGTCCCATGACCCTGGTGACCGCGGACGCCACCTCGTGCGCGTCCCGCTCGCTCCAGTCCAGGGACAGCGTGTATTCCCCGACCCGCGGGAGGATCTCCTCGGCTGTCGGGCAGGTGCCCGGCGCGTAGCTGACGTCTCCGTCGTAGATGCGCGGATCCCACGGGCCGGAGCCCGCATGCCACAGCCGCCGTTGCTGGAACACGTCGCGCAGGTAGATCGGCCGGCCGCCATACGGGGTCGACAGCGGCATGCCCGCCGACGCCAGCGCCTCCTTCGCAGCCGCTGCCAAGTCCGCCGTGTCGAAGATCACGATCGCGGAGGCGCCCACGTCCGCGTCGCTGCCGGCGCGCCGGCGCTGGCGGACTCCGTCACAGGCGTCCGCGGCCGCACCGATGATGCCGCACACCTTCCGCAGCCGCTGCCGTACCTGGTCGAGCTTGCCGAGCTGAACCCGCATGATGGCGGCGGCGACCTCGGTCAGGCGGTAGTTCTCGCCGAACAGCTCGGTCGCTTCCGGGACGAGACCGCTCCCCTTACGAGCGGAGCCGTTGTCGTGCAGGGCGATCGCCCGAGCCGCGAGATCCGGATCGCCGGTGGCGACCATCCCACCCTCGCCCGCGGTGAGCACCTTGTTCATCTGGAAGCTGAACGCGTTGATCCGGCCGCGCGCCCCAACCTCGAATCCGCCGTCCCGGGCTCCCAGCGACTGCGCGCAGTCCTCGACGACCGGGACACCGTGCGCGTTCGCGACCTCCAGGATCGGCTGCAGCGGCACCGCAAGCCCCCGCCAGTGCACGGCCATGATGGCCTTCGTGCGCGGCGTGATGCAGCCTTCGATGCCGGCGGGGCTGATCTGCAGGTCATCGTCCACGTCGGCGAACACCGGAACGGCCCCCGCGGCCACCACCGCGTTGGCGCAGCCGACGAACGTCGCGGGCGGAAGGATCACCTCGTCACCCGGCCCCACTCCGAGCGCCCGCAGGGCGACGATGAGGGCGGCCGTCCCCGAGCTGACCCCGAGGGCGTGAGCGACGCCCAAGCGGGCGGCAAACGCCCGTTCCAGCGCCTCGGCGGCCCCGGCCACCTCCGGCCCGTAGTACCGGAACGGCGAGCGCCGCTCCAGCACTTCGCGCACGGCGGCCACCTCGTCGGCGTCGATGGCGGTCGCGCCCGGGTAGCCGCCCGGCAGCGGCGCGGAGCGAACCGGCGCCCCCGTATCCGTCGCCACCCGTTCCATCGGCAGTCCCGTGTCCGGGGTCAGCGCACGCAGCCGGAAAAGCTCCGGCCGGCGATGCTCAGGTATTCGGGCCCGGGACCCTCCTCCCCGGTGTAGCGCGAGCGCGCGCTCATGTAGGACAGCGCGATGGCGCGGCGCCAGTGGTCGGACGAGTTCGGCGCCGTGTAGTGCGGCAGCAGGGCATGGAAGAACAGGCCGCCGCCAGCCTTGACCGGCGCCAGCACCAAGTCGTCCATCGAGTAGCGGTCCTCCTCGATGACGTAATCGTCCGTCACGTGCGTGTGCGGCTGCGCTCCCCGCTTGTGCGCACCGGGCAGCACACCCATGCAGCCGTTCTCCGGTGTCGCGTCATCCAGGGCGAACCAGCACGAGCACTCACTCTGCGGCTCGATCGGCCAGTAGGGCGCGTCCTGGTGCATGCCCTTGGAGGAGCCCACGTGCGGGGGCTTCATCAGCAGGGCGTTGCGGAACATCTTCACGTCCGGTCCCAGGATCTGGGTGATGACGGTGACGATCGACGGATCGGTGCCCAGCGCCCGGAACAGGTCATCATGCTCGACCAGGCCGTCGATCTTGCGGATGCCGTCGCCGGGGTGGTCGACCCGCTCCTCTCCCCGCGTCACCCGCGGCTCGATCTGCACGCGCAGCGCGCCGGCGTCCCGCCCCCCGTGGGTGTAGTCCCGGACCCGCGCGCCGAGCGCCGCGACCCGCTCCGGGTCGACCAGGTTCTCCACGACCAGGAAGCCGTCGCGGTCGAAGCGGGCCACCTGCTCGTCTGTCAGGCGGACCGGCGCCTTCGTCGCCTCACTCATGGTCCGAAGATGGTAGGCGCGCTCGCCGGCTGCCGTCGAGCGGGATCTCGGCCCGCGCTCTCCGACCCGCCCTTGACAGGCGGCTGTCATTTACTATGTTTGTCAAACATACAACTTGAGAAACATACATCATGAGGATTGCCTTCCACGACCGTGACGACGAGACGCGCCGGCTCCACCGATTCCTGCGGAACGCAACCGCGGAGCTTGCCGTCGTGTACGGTCGTCGCCGGTGCGGGAAGTCCACCCTGCTGCAGCGGGTGCTTTCGCCGCAGCAGATCTATTTCCAGGCGGACGAGCGCGAAACCCCACTGCAACTGGAGTCGCTCGCTACCGTTCTGTCCCTCCGACTGACCGACTTCGACAAGGTCCGGTACCGGACGTGGGACGAGCTTCTGGCGTCACTTTACGCGCGGGCGGATCGACTCGTTCACGTCTGCCTCGACGAGTTCCCCTATTTGGTGCAGGCCGACCCTGCCCTTCCGAGCATCCTGCAGCGATACATCGACCGTCAGGCCGGGCGGGTCGCATGGATTCTGTGCGGATCGTCGCAGCGGATGATGCAGGGCATGGTCATGGATCTCAGTGCCCCCCTTTATGGACGGGCGAGGGAAGTCCTCAAGATCGAGCCTCTGTCCGCCGGCTGGGTGATGCATGCGCTGGCCCTCGATGCCACCGATGCGGTCCGAGCGTACGCTACCTGGGGCGGCGTTCCCCGCTACTGGGAACTGGCTTCGGAATACCGCGGCCAGGAGGAAGCACTGGAGGATCTCGTGTGGAACCGGCGCGGCGTCCTGCACGAAGAGCCGGGACGATTGCTGCTCGACGACCTGCGCAGCGCCGTGCAGCCGTATTCGATCCTCTCGCTCATCGGCAACGGTTGCCATCGTCCTGCGGAGATCTCGGCCAGAATGGCCAAGCCCCTCTCCAGCCTAGCGCGGCCTCTGGCGCAGCTCTGTGAGCTGGGTTACGTCCGCCGCGACGTTCCGTTCGGCGAGGACCCGAAGAAGACTCGGCGCGCCCTGTATCGCCTCAACGACCCATTCCTGCGCTTCTATTTCAGATTCGTGCTGCCATACGAGTCATCACTCGCACAGGGCATTGCGCGTGAAGCCGTCCATGATTGGCAGCGGCACCGCCAGGGTTTCTTCGCGGCATGCTGGGAGGAACTCTGCCGCGCATCGGTGCCATGGATTCCGGGATTCGACCCACCCTATGGCGCCGCATCGGCCTGGTCCCCGACCGGCGGCCAGCAGGCCGACGTCGACGTTGTCGCACTCTCGCTCGACCGGAAGTCGCTTCTGCTCGGCGAGTGCAAGTGGTCCGACAGGAAGAGGCGGTTCGACCTGGACGCCGTGGATCGACAATTGCGAGAGAAGGGAGCGAGAATCCCTGCGGCACGAGGCAAGCGTATCGTCACGAGTTGCTGGCTGGGCGGAACCGCACAGACGACCGGACGCATCGACCGACTGCTCACTCCGGACGACGTGATGCGAGCGCTCACGCGATGAAGGACTCAGCCGCCGTGGTCGGCGGCGCAGGCCCTGCGGACCGCCAGCAGGTTCTCGGTCGGCGTGCCGTAGGGGACGACGGCGGTGCCGACGATGAAGCCGAGAAGGTCCGCCCCTTCCGCCACTACCTGCCTGGCGGTCTCGAACACCTCGTCCGGGGTGGCCGACGCCACGAACTGCGGCGACATGTTGCGCCGCACCGAGCGGCCGGCCTCGCGGCAGCGCGACGACCACGTCGGCCAGTCGGCGGTGAAGTCGCAGAGCAGGTTGTTGGCGCCGGTCGCAAGCAGCTCGTCGATGATGCGTGTGGTGTTGCCGCCGATGATGAGCGGCACGTCGGGCACGCCGAGCTGCCGGAAGTGCTCGACGATCGATCGCGTGAACGGCAGGACGTACTCCCGGTACATCTTCGGGGACAGCAGGTCGGGAGAGGCCTGCGAATCGAACAGGATCACCTCGGCGCCGGCATCGATGTAGGCGGCGCCGAACTCCTTGATGATGGCCGTGCAGTACTCCAGCAGCCGCTTGGAGGCGTCGGGATCGTCCCAGCAGCACAGGAAGAACTCCTCCGCCCCCATCAGGCTGATCGCCAGCGAGAACGGCCCCGACAGGGCGCCGCGAATCCAGACGTCGCCGCCCAGCTCCGCGACCACCCGGCGCGTCGCCTCGATGTTGACCGGCATCCGCCCGTCGCGCAGCGGGTTGGGGACCGGGCGGCTCCCGAAGTCCGTGGAGGCGTCCACCACGTGGTCGCCGGGGCGGATGCCGGGGATGCTGGTGTCGTCGCCCTCGTAGAAGGTGACCCGGCAGCCGGCGGCTTCCGCCTCCAGGTTGTACACGTCCAGGCCGATGGTGAGCGCGTCCGGCTGCAGGGCGGCGTACTCGGCCAGCACCGCGCGCGAGAGCAGGTCGGCGTCCCGTGACACCCGCGACGGCGTGTCGTCCAGGAAGAACGCCTTGTGCTCGTAGACGGCCGGCAGGAACAGCGGCCGCCGGCCACCGGCGGGAGCCGGTTCGCAGCGGAGCACCCTCCGCACCTCTTCTCGCGTCGCCATCGCCTTGTCCTCCGGCAGCTTAGCGCCGCCCCATACGGCGATCAATCCGGGTTCGTCGACACCGTACGCGGCCTCCGCTACCCTCGGCGCCGTGACATCCGCGGTCGGAGCGGTGCTGCCCAGCGAATACAGCAGCGGCACGGATCCGGTGACCGGCACCGCCATCCACCAGCTCACCGGCGCCGCCTGCATCAACCACGCGCCGTTCTTCCTGACCAGCGCGTTCACGCCGGACGAGCGGCACGTGCTGTTCACATCCTACCGATCAGGCGCGCCGCAGCTCTACGAGGTCGAGATGCTGGACGGCCCGATCCGCCGGCTCACCGGCGTCGAAGGCCTGCACCCCTACTCCGCGGTCATCGCCGCGGATGGAAGCGAGGTGCTCTACACGCGGAGCGAAGGGGGCGCCGAGCCGGCCGGCGTCATCGAGGCGGTCAGCCGCCGCGACCTCTCGCGCCGCGTCATCCATCGGCTGCCGGGCGCGCAACTCGCCGAATGCAGCGTCTCCTCGGACGGCCGGTGGGTGGTCACGGCCATGAAACGCGACGGCCGCAACGGGCTCCTGGTCGCCGCCACGTCGGGGGCCGGCGGACACGTCGCCCTGGAGTTCCCGCGCACGGTGATCCATCCGCAGTTCCATCCGGCCGACGCAGACTGGATCGAGTTCGCCGGCGATCCGGCGCCGCGCATGTTCCGGGTCCGCCGCGACGGCACCGGGCTCGAGGGCCTGTACGAGCACGACAACGAGGAGTTCGTCGTGCATGAGACCTTTCTCGGCCGCTCGCAGGACCTGGTGTTCGTGGAATGGCCGCGGGCGCTACGCCGCCTGCGGTGGGATTCGGGCGACGTGGACACGATCGCGGAGCTCAACGCGTGGCACATCGCCCCCAACCGGGCCGGGACGCGCATCGTCTGCGACACCAACCACCCCGACCGGGGGCTGCTCATCGTCGAGGTGGCGACCGGCGAAGGGCGCGTAGTCTGCCATCCGCAGAGCTCCAACGGCGGCACCCAGTGGCGGACCTCGCGCTACGCGCTGGCAGAGGACTTCGCGCGGGCGGCTCGCGAAGCGGGCGAGCACCTGGAGACGGACGGGCCGCTGAGCTGGATGGAGTCCCCCACGGACACGGTCTACGGCCCGCAGTGGTCGCACCCGCACCCGGCCTTCAGTCCCTCCGAACGCTACGTGAGCTACACCTCCGACGTCAGCGGCTTCCCACAGGTCTATCTGGCCGAGCTACGCAGTCGCCTGAACTCCACGTGAGTCGCGTCACGTGGGCGAGCCCCGCGTCGGGTGCCGTCCAGGACATCGTCGATCACTCTTCGGACCTGCAGGCCTGCTTTACCGGGTACTCCGCGTTGCGGGCCGAGCTGTCGGCCTGGCTGGCGCAGAGCGTGCGCAGCGACGGGCCCGGCCCCAACGGCGGCGGGGAGGACGAGGCCAACTACGCCCTAGCGTGGTTCGGGCACTACTTGGTCACCCGCGAGCCGGCGACCGCCGACCGGTTCCGCGAGCTGCTTGCCGCTCTCGCCGCGTGGGTAGAAACGAGCTGCTTCCACGGCTACGAGCCGGAGGCGGAGGCCCACCACGGCACCGAGCCGTTCATCCTGTTCCTGCCGCGCTACCTGGCCCTGTTCCCGCAGGACCGGACCGCCGTGCGGCTGCTGCTGGACGCCGCCGAGCACGTCGGCAACTGGTGCGCGGACGTGCCGGCCTGGTTCGACCACCGGCGCGGCTGCTTCCGCTCCTTCCACATCGGTTCGCGGGTGGTGGGAGACGATCCCGACTTCGCCTTCGAGCTCGCCGAGCACTTCCGCTTCCTGCACCTCGCGCTCGCCGCCTACCGCGTGTCGGGCGAGGCGCGCTACCTGGAATGGGCCGACCGCTACGGCAGCGTGTGGGCGCGCCGCATCGCCGCCGTTGGAGACCGCTTCCCGCTGCTCTGGACCCAGGACGGCGAGCCTGTCCACGAAGCGGGGGTCGCCGGCCGGCCGATCGCCGCCGATGCAGGCGAGGGCCATCACGTTCCCGGCGATCCGCTTGCCGGCGTGGAGAACCTGCTGGCCTCCGGCGCCATCTACGCCCTGGGCGACCTCTACCACGCGTCCGGCGCCGACCGGTACCGTGCCGCCGTCCGCCGCCTGGCGGAGCCGCTGGTTGCCGAGCTGGCCGACCCGTACGGCGATCCCGCCGCCGCGGCGCTGTGCTACTACCGCCAGACCTTCGGCGACCGTTCTCTGGACGGCGCCATTCGCGCGCAGTTCGAGCGCTTCGCCCCGGCGTCGCGGCGCCCCCTGGCGATGGTCTTCCCCGAGGAGCAGCGCCGCGTCGTGGCGGGCGTCGGCAGGCGCAAGGACATGATCCACTGGGCGGAGTGCCACGAAGACGGCTCCACCCGTCCCATGCGCGAACCGTGTACCGCCGCCCTGACGCTGGCCTACCGAATGACCGGCGACGCCGTCTACGCGGCGCGCGCCCTCGACACCGCGGGGCGCAAGCTGGCGATGGCCCGCCGCGTCCTGCGTGGCGGCCGCGAGCACGCCGACATGGGCGGCGCCGTCTGCTCGGTGGCCGCCGGCCACGGCCGCAACTGGGGCGCCGGTGCGGTGACTGGCTGCTACGGGCCGCTGCTGCTGGGAACCTGCGACCGGATGGGCGCCCTGACGCCCAGGATCGAGCTCGACGATGCGCCGGCCGGCCTGCTCTCCTTGGTGTCCGACGACGCGGTGCGCTTCTACAACGGCTCCGGCGACGCCCTCGCCTGCCGCTGGCGCCAGACGGCGACCGGCCGGTGGCACGACCTCAAACTCGCCGCCGGCTCGGAGACGACCGCCCCGCTCTCCTGACCCCGCACGCCGATGGGCGGCCAGATCGTCGCGGCGGGTCCCTTCGTCCGGCCAGCCGGGCCTGGTAGCCCGAGCCGCTTCGTAGAGGTCGATGGCGAGTTGAACCTTGCGGTCCACGGGCAGACTGGCCCGGTGCCTTCGAGCGAGCCGTTCGGCGGCTCCCCAATCGCGAGCGGCGTAGCCCCGGAGGTCGTCGGGGTCGAGCACCGGTGCGGTCACAATTCCCGTCCCATGATGCGGATAGATGGTACCATGACGGCCGCTTCGAACCATGTTCCAACTGCCCGGACACACCATCGGCGACTGCTGGTTCGTGGTCCACGAGGGGGCAGCCCACTGCTTTTTCTGCACGTCGCCGAAGCCCGATCCAAGCTGGCACTGGGACATCGGCCACGCTGTGAGCGAGGACCTGCGGAGCTGGCGCTACGTCGGCCTGGCACTGCGTCGAGACCGCTCCGGCGCCTGGGACAGTCAGACGCTGTCGACCGGCTGCGTGGTGAAGCATCAGGGCCGATTCTGGATGACCTACAGTGCCATCCGCCGGGGCGAGAACCCGCCGACCCGGAAGGTGCACCGCGTCGGGATCGCCGTCTCCGACGACCTGTTCCGGTGGCGCAAGTGCGGCACAGGGCCGGTCAACCAGCGCGACCCGCGCCACTACGAGCGGCTCGGCCCCGCACGATCCGCCTTCGGGCAGTGGCGCGACCCGTATCTCCTGGTCGAGGGCGACCGCATCTACCAGTACGTCTGTGCTCGAAGCAAGGCCGACGACCGGAGCCGCCGCGGCACGGTCGGTCTGGCGGTCAGCGACGACATGCTGACGTGGCGGGTGCAGCCGCCGCTGCAGGTGGACCCGATCGCCACCGAGATCGAGGTCCCGCAGGTCTACCCCATCGCCGGCCGCTACTACCTGGTGTGCTGCTCGCCTGCCGCCTGGCTGCTGCCGTCGTTCACGCGAAGGTTCCCCGGCCACCCTTTCCGCGATGCCGACTACGCGATGGTGGGCGCGTCTCCGACCGGACCGTTTACCATGCACGGCACGGGCGAGATTCTGCGGGCATGGCAAAACGGAAGGCCGTACGCCAGCCGTCTGGTACGGTGGAAGCATGGCTGGCACCTCCTCGGGACCGTGCGTGAGGGCGGGCAACGGCATGTCTGCGACCCGATACCGGTCGTCGCGGACGCCACCGGCATCCATGCCGTCCGACGTCATCAGGAGTGATACATGGCCATCGTGACCGACGAACTGGCGCTCAATTACCACCTCATGCACCCGGGGGCCGACAGCGCCCCGGGAGACCCCAACCCCGCCTACCATCTGGACGGCACGTACCACCTGCACTACATCCTGCGGCACCCCTGGAGCGGCGCGCCGGCGCGACCGCGTCACGGCGCGGCGTCGTTCTCGTTCATCCACGTCACCAGCCCGGATCTGCTGCACTGGACGTGGCAGACCACGAAGCTGCAGCCCTCCTTCACCGGCCACGGGATGTTCAGCGGCACGGGGTTCATCACCAGGGAGGGGAAGCCGGCGGCGATCTACTGCGGCGTGTGCGAACCGGGCAACACCTTCATCGCAATCGCGGACGACAACGATCTGAGCTCCTGGCAGAAGCCCTACTCCGTCGTGCCGCGGAGTGTTCCGCCCGGCAAGGACGTGCGGCTGCTCGGCGATCCGGACCTGTTCCAGGTCGGCGACACCTACTACGTCTACTCGGCCGGCGACAACCTGGAGCTGTGCAAGTCCACGGACCTGGTCGACTGGACCTACGTGGGCCCGCTCATGCAGCGCGAGCTGCCGGACGTCGCCTTGGGCGAGGACACCTCCTGCGCCAACCTGTTCCCGCTCGGCGATCGGTGGATGCTGCTCTGCATCAGCCATCAGCTCGGCTGCCGGTACTACCTCGGCGACTGGGACGCCCGTGCCGAGCAGTTCGTCCCGGAGCGGCACGGGCGCATGAACTGGCGGCGCGCCGGCCAGTCGCTGACCGATCCGGTCTACCGCGACTTCTTCGCGCCGGAGAGCGTGCTGACACCGGACGGCAGGCGGGTCATGTGGGCGTGGCTGGCGACCGCCGATCCCGCGATCCATCTCCGGACCGTGCAGTCCCTGCCGCGCGAGCTCAGCCTGCACGACGACGGCAGCCTGCGCATCGAGCCGCTCACGGAGCTTCAGTCGCTGCGCCGTGAGCCGGTCACGATCCGCGACGTCACCCTCACCCCGCCGGGCCGGGACGCGCCGGACCACGCGAGCGCGCGCATCGCCGACCTGGACGGCGACGCGTTCGAGTTGCGCATCACCGTCGACCGCGCGCAGGCGGAACGGAAGCGCTTCGGGGCCCGGCTGTTCGCCGACGACCGCGACGGCGGGCTCCTGATCCTGCTGCGGCCGGAGACCGGCACGCTCTGCGTCGGCGACACGGAGGCGCCCTTCGCCGTCGCCGACCTGCCGGAGGGCGAGGACCTGGAACTGCGCATCTTCGTCGACAAGTACCTCGTGGAGGTATTCGCGAACGGGCGACAGGCCGCGGTGAGCGTCTTCATGCGATACTGCGACGGCGGCAGCGAGCTGCGGGGATACGTCTTCGGCCGCAGCGACAAGGTGGCCCCGACGACGCTCCGCAGCGTGGAGATCTGGAAGCTGAAGCCGACCAACCAGGGGTTCTTCGAGGCGCGCGCGAACCCGATCTGGCAGCCCGACACCCGCTGAGGAGGTCCATCGATGACCGAGCCCTCCATCGAGCAGATCGAGCAGTACCGCCGGCACGGCTTCCGAAGCCCCTTGGTTGACTCAATGAGGCCAGATCCAGGGTAGCGTTTCCTTCATCTATTCTATGGACGGCCGAGGAGCGCGGCGCTCGCCTCGCGGACCGTGGCGTGCTCGCCGGCGGCTACCGCAGCGCAGAGCGCCGCTCCGACGGCCGCCTCTTCCCTGACCGTGCCGATGACCGGCCGGCGGCCGAACAGGCGAGCCAGCTCTCCGCGGAGAACGGGGTTGAGCCGCAGGCCGTTCCCGGAACCGACCAGGATGGTCCGCTCTTTGGCGCCGAGCGCCACCGCCTCGCTGTAGGCGTCGTGCAACTCGCGGGCGATGCCGTTCAGCAGCGCCCGCGCCAGGTTGCCCGGCGTAAAGTTGGCGGCGGTGAGGCCCATGAAGCGAGCGCGCTCCTCGGTATCCGCCGGCGTCCCGTCGAACAGCGGCACGCAGCGCACGCCGCCCGCGTCCCGGCCTCCCGCCTCCGCCGCAGCCACCAAGCGCGCGTATACGGTGTCCGGATCGGCGCCCGGAGCCGGCGCTGCGGCGTCCGTCGCGGCCGCGCCGAGGGTCGCGGCCTGCGTCACGAACTCCCGCAGGTAGCGGAAGTTGCGGCCGCCCACCCGGCCCACGGCGGCCAGCAGGTAGCCCGTCTGCATGAACGGGCGAAGCTCCAGCCAGCCCGGGTCCACCGGCTCCTCGACGAACACACTCATCTGCCCGCCGGTTCCGACGTTGACCGCCACCGACTCGGCGTGGCGGGCGACCGAGCCGGCGAACGAGCATTGGTGGTCACCCGACGCGACGGCGACCGGTGTGCCGGACGGCAGGGCGATACGGGACGCGACTGGCGCCGCCAGCGGACCGGCGACCCGGGCAGCACCGGCAAGCGGCGGGAGCAGCGACTCGCCAAGCCCCAGCGCTGCGACCACCTCGCGGTCCCAGTCGCCGACGAACACGTCGTAGACGCCCCATCCGTGGGCGATGGTGGGGTCGAGGGCGTGAGTGCCGCCGGTGAGGCGGCGCACCAGGTAGTCGGGGGCCGTCGAGGCACGCGCGCCGTCCGCGAGAGCGCCGTCGGCGCGCAGCCGGAACAGCAGGGCGGCGGTGTGTTTCGGATCCAGCGGACAGCCGGTCCGCTCGAAGCGCGGCAGGCTCCGGCCCTCCCGCCGCGCCCCGCCGCGCTCGGCCACCAAGTCGATGTACGTGGGCGCGCCGGCGCCGCCGCCTGACGGCTCTGCCGCCCGCCGGTCCTGCCAACTGAGGAGCGGTCCGGCCGGACGCCCGTCAGCATCGAGCACCTGGCAGCCGTGCTGCTGCCCGGTCACCCCGATGCCGTCGAAGCCCCCGCCGCCGGCGCGCTCGACCACGCGGCGCGCCAAGCTGACGGCGTCTGCGACCATGCCGTCCAGGTCCCACTCCGAGCGCCCTCTGCGGCGGTCCGCTGGCGAGGTGGTCTCGCGCCGGTTCGCGGCCGACTCGACCGCCACCGATGCCCGCCGCTCGGTGTCCAGCGCCAAGGCGGTCAGGCTGGTGGAGCCAAGGTCGATGGCGAGGTACCGGCCCACACCGCATGGGGCTCCAGCCGACGGCCGTTGTCAATTCGGACGCGCGGTCAGCGCGTGAGGAGCGGCGTCGTGCCCATTCGCCCACGGCGTGACGCCACTCCGGTGGTCCCAGGAGGGGCTGGTCCCGGGCCCGGCCGGCCGCGATCAGGCGAGCTTGCGATCCTTCATGGCCGTCTGCAGCTCGTAGATGACGTCCGACTGGAGCGCTTCCGGCATGGGCATGCGGACCGGCACCGGTTCGACGCGCGGCACGTTCGTCGGCTCTCCGCGGACGATGGTCTCGTTGAACGCATCCCAGTCCGTGAAGTGGACCAGTGGCCAGGCGTCGATCGCGCAGTACTGGAACAACAGCAGGCGGCGCGGCCGCTCGGACCGGTTCGGCGTCGAGCCGTGGACGGTCCGCACATGGTGAATGGAGATGCCGCCGGCCGCGAGCTCGACCGGCACGGCGCTTTCGCCGGAGAAGGCGGGATCCGTGATGGCGCCGCAGAAACCGCTGTCGATGTGGTGATCGTAGACCGGGCCGCGGTGCGATCCGGGAACTACCAGCAGGGCTCCGTTCTCGACCGTCATGTCGTCGATGCAGATGCCGACGGCCAGCAGGTCGTCGTTGGTGTGCGGATAGAACGCCCAGTCCTGGTGCCACTCGACCGGGCTCCCGAACTCGGGGAGCTTCAGGTTGAGCTTGTCACCGTTGCACCGCAGACCGTAGCCGATGAGCTGCGAGACCATGGCGAGGATGTCCTGGTGATGGAGCAGGTCGCGGTAGACCTCGTGCCGGACGATCGGGCGCTTCAGGCGGCGCAGCTTCGGGTGGTCACGGGAGTGACCCGGCTCCAGGTCGAAGACGTCGGTGTGCTCGGTGACCTCGCGCGACCGTTCGACGAATTCGTCGGTGACGCGCTGGAGTTCGGAGACTTCCCGCGCGGAAATGACGCCCTCGACCCCCACGTACCCGTTCGCGTGGTAGCAGTCGATCTGTTTCTGAGACAGCATCACCACTACCTCGGCTAGAACAGCAGGGGTTCGTCGCCGCGGCGCTCGCGGTAGCCGGACACCAGGAGGCCGGGCTTGCGGACCGCGCCGTCGCTCGGCGGGTTGTGCGGGTGCCGGTAGCCGGCGCGGACCATGCGCCGCGACCGGTCCGTTCCGTTTATGTAGGAACCGTGGATGGTGTAATAACTGAACACGACCACGTCGCCCCGCCTGGCCGGCACCGCGACCGAGTCCGCCAGCCGGTACTGGTCGGTCGGCAGGTGCGGCGCCGAGGGCTCCTCCTCCGTGCCGGTGATGTGATGAAGCGCGCCCTGCTTGTGGGATCCGGCCAGGAAGCGGATCTCCCCGTTCTCGTGGCAGGTGTCGTCGAGGTGGACCAGCACGTCCAGGTAGCGCCCGTCGTCGTGCGGGTAGAACGGATGGTCCTGGTGCATGGGAAACACCTGCCCGCCGGGCGGCTTGGTGTGCATGACCGAGTGATGCAGCTCGATGTCCGGCCCGATGAGCGGCACCAGGCACGCGATCAGCCTGGGACTGGTCACCGCGTCCAGCCACGCCCGCGAGTAGAAGTGCAATTCGTGCATGGCCTCCAGCTTGGCCGCCTTCTCCTCATCCTCGTCCATGTAGACCTTGCGCCAGGGGCCGGGCCAGCGGCGATCGACGGTCGCCCAGTCGTGGGCCAGGCGGTCGAGGTCGTCGGCCTGCGCTTGGCTCTCCTGGGGGGTGAACACGGCAGGGATCCGCAGAAAGCCGTTCTCGTGGAAGAAGTCGACGTCGGCCTGAGTGAGCGGAGCGGAGCCGACGGCGGAGCCGTTCGGCGCCGCGCTGACCAGTGTTTCCGTTGCCATGCCGCGACGGTGACCGGTTGCCGGCGCTTCGTCAATCAGACCTGGGCCTTGTATCAGAGCTTCATTGCGTCACTATCCGTGCACGGGAACGGAGGAGGGCGTATGCAGGCGTTGGTGCTCGAACGGAAACATCGACTCGCCTTGCGCGAGATCGACCTCGATGAGCCGCTGGCGGCCGACGACGTGCGCATCGCCATCGACACCGTCGGGATCTGCGGCAGCGACGTGCACTACTACCAGCACGGGCGGATCGGACCGTTCGTGGTGGACGCGCCGATGGTGCTCGGGCACGAGGCCGCCGGCGTCGTGGTCGAAGTGGGCTCCGCGGTGCACCACCTGCAGGAGGGCGATCGCGTGACCATGGAGCCGGGAATCCCCGACCCTGCGAGCCGGGCGTCCCGCCTGGGCATCTACAACCTCGATCCCGCGGTGCGCTTCTGGGCCACGCCGCCCGTACACGGCGTGCTTCGCCCGTCGGTCGTCCACCCGGCGGCGTTCACCTTCCGGATTCCCGACAGCGTCGGCTTCGACGAGGCGGCGATGGTCGAGCCGCTGGCGGTCGGCATGCACGCCGCCAACAAGGCCCGCATCCAGCCGGGCGACGTCGCAGTGGTGATCGGCGCCGGCCCGATCGGGATGGTCACGGCGCTGGCGGCGCTTGCCGGCGGGTGCAGCCGCATCGTGATCGCCGACCCCGTGCAGCCCAAGCTGGGGCTGGCCGCCTCGCTCGGTCCGGTCACCGCCGTAAACCCCGCGCAGGAGGATCTGGCGGAGGTGACCGCCGGCCTCACCGACGGCTGGGGGGCCGACATCGTGTTCGAGTGCTCGGGCAACCCGGCGGCGGCCGCGGGCATGCTCGAACCGCTGGCTCCCGGCGGCCGGGTGGTCCTGATCGGCATGCCGGGAGAGCCGGTCGCCTTCGACGTGGTTGCGGCCCAGGTCAAGGAGGCGCGTATCGAGACCGTCTTCCGCTACGCCCACGTCTACCCGCGGGCGCTGGCGCTGATGGCGAGCGGCCGCATCGACGTGAAGCCCCTGATCACCGACACCTTTGCCTTCGGCCAGAGCGTGCGCGCGTTCGACTACGCGTGCGCCATGCCGCCGACCAGCGTCAAGGTGCAGATCGACCTGGACGCGGGATGACGGTCGCGAAGATGGGCGCCATGGAGATCGACTTCCGCGGCAAGCGCGCGCTGGTGACCGGCGCAGGCAAGGGGATCGGGCGGGAGATCGCCGCGCTGCTCGGCGAGCTCGGGGCACGGGTCACGGCGCTCAGCCGCACGGCGGAGGACCTGGAAACCCTGCGCGCAGAGACAGGCTGCAGCACGATCGTCGCCGACCTGAGCGATGCGCGGGAGGCCCGGCGGGCCGCCGAGCGAGCCGGGCATGCCGATCTGCTGGTCAACAACGCCGGCATCTCCATTCCGCAGCCGTTCCTGGAGACGACCGTCGACGCCTTCGATGCGACGATGGCGGTCAACGTTCGCGCCATCCTGGTCGTCACCCAGGTGATCGCACGCGGCATGATCGCGCGTGACGGTGGGGCGATCGTCAACCTGTCGAGCCAGGCGTCGATGCGGGGGCTGGCCGATCACGCGTCGTACTGTGCAGCCAAGGGCGCCCTGGACCAGCTCACGCGCGTGATGGCACTGGAGCTGGGACCGCACGACATCCGGGTCAACGCCGTCAATCCCACGGTCACGCTGACGCCGATGGCTGACCTGGTGTGGAGCGTCCCGGCCAAACGGGACCCGATGATGGCCCGTATTCCGCGCGGCCGGTTCGCGCGGCCGCTGGACGTGGCGCACGCCGTGGCCTGGCTGCTCAGCGACTTGGCCGACATGGTGCACGGCGCCGTCGTTCCCGTGGACGGAGGGTTCCTCGCCGTCTGACACGGGCACCGATGATGTGCGCGTCGTTGACAACACGGCATACGCGGACCATCGTGTGCCGATGGCTGACACCGTTCGGGTTCGGGCGCCGGAAGAAGCACGCGGCCGCGTCGACGACGGCGCGGCGACTCGGGACACCAGAGGCGAATGGGCGCCCAGGGTGCTGCAGCCGGGCCAACCCTTCGTCTGGCCGCCGCAGCCTGCGAAGCTGTTGCGCTTCCTGATCGGGTTTCCGGGATTCCTGTGGCCGTTCGGCGCTGCGTTCTACTACGGGCTCGCGTGGGTCACCTGGCGGTTCCTGCAGCCGGGCGCTCCCGACCTGACGACCTTCACGCAGTTGCGCGCCGGCTGGATCCTGCCGATGTACGCGCGCAACGTGGTGATGCTTCTGGTGCTCGCGGGCGTCTGGCACGTGGTCCTGTACTGGCGGCGCACGCAGGACACCCGCTTCAAGTACAACAAGCGCTGGCCGAGCACGAAGAGCAAGGCGTTCTTGTTCAACAACCAGACCTGGGACAACATGTTCTGGAGCATCGCCAGCGGCGCGACCATCTGGACGCTGTACGAGGTGTTGCTGCTGTGGGCGTACGGCCACGGCGTGTTGCCGTTCGCCGATCTGCGCACCAACCCGGTGTGGCATTTCGCATTCTTCCTGGCGCTGCCCTTCTGGCAGGACTTTCACTTCTACGTCGTCCACCGCATCACGCACTGGAAGCCGCTCTACAAGGCCGCGCACTACCTGCACCATCGCAACACCAACGTCGGCCCGTGGTCGGGGCTGTCCATGCACCCGATCGAGCACCTGCTCTACTTCACCCGCTGGCTCATCCTGCTGGTGGTGCCGTCCCACCCGATCCACATGCTCTACCTGATGCAGCGTCCCGCCATCGGTCCGGCGGTGGGACACGCCGGTTTCGACCAGCTCGTCCTCAAGAAGGACTCGGACACGCGGATCTCGATCGACAACTACTTCCACTACCTGCACCACCGCCACTTCGAGTGCAACTACGGCACCACGGGCATCCCGTTCGACCGGTGGTTCGGCTCGT
Source organism: Spirochaetia bacterium (assembly GCA_965215345.1). Classification (GTDB taxonomy): domain Bacteria; phylum Spirochaetota; class Spirochaetia; order SZUA-6; family Bin103; genus CATQHW01. The sequence goes on from CBDCDL010000002.1 coordinate 485,223, forward strand.
TCCACGACGGCACGCCGGAGTCCTACGAGCGCATGCGGCGCAAGCGGCGGCTGCCGCCCGACGGCGCGACCTCCGGCGGACGGTAGGCAAGGCCTCCGCCGACGCTAGTACCCCGTCAACGTGAAATTGACGGATGCGGGAATCCGCCTGAGTCGCTCATTCTCACGCTGGACAAGCCGGAAACTTCCTACAGGGCATCGTGTCTATCCATGAATTACATCTTGACAGGGTACTAGTACCACGTCAACGTGAAATTGACGGATGCGGGAATCCGCCTGAGTCGCTCATTCTCACGCTGGACAAGCCGGAAACCTCCTACAGGGCATCGTGTCTATCCATGAATTACAGCTTGACAGGGTACTAGCCGCCGCCGGCGCGGTCGCGGACGTCGCGGAGGAAGGCGCCGAACGCTTCGAGATCACCGAGTACCGTCGGATGCGCATCGTCCAGGGTGGTGAGCAGGAAGTCGATGCGGGCCCAGTCGTACTCCATCTCCACGTAGTAACGACGGAAGTGCCGGAACCGCAGCAGTTCGCGCAGGCGAACCAGGTTGCGATCGCCGACGACCCGTGCCCGCAGCCCTTCGATCTCGAGCGTCATGTTCTCCAGCAGGGCCGAGTGCCAGCGCCCCGGCGGCAGGCTGTTCTCGAAGTATCCGGATACGCGGACGAAGAACGTCTCCAGGACCGTGTAGTAGGTTTCCAGGTAGCCGGCCACGACCAGAGCGCCGTCATCGGTTCGGCCGATGCGCGACAGCGTCTTCTCCCGCGCATGTCCCAGCTTCGCGTAGACAGCCTGCAGGCGATCCCGCGCCTGCCCGAGCTCGGCGATCAACTCATCGAGGCCTCGGTCAGCCATCCTCGTCGGCCTGCCAGGCTATGGTGCCGAAACGCCGGATGAGGTCGGCCCTCCCGGGGTCGAGCCGCTCCATGACAACCAGATCGACGTGCAGGTCGGTCATGCGATCCGCCCGGGATCGGATGGTCGCAAGGACGTGCTCATCGCAGCTCATGCCTTCGACAGCGATGTCGATGTCGGAGATTTCGGCGAAACGCTCGGTATGCACCAGCGATCCCCACTGGTAGATGCGCCGTGGCCGGTGCTCCGCGACGATCATGGCGATGATCCGGGCCGCGTCTTTCCGGGCCGACTGCAACCGGCGCCGGAGCGCCTCGCGTCGTCGCGCCCGTCGCGCGACGACCCAGCGTGCGGCTGCGGCACTATCGACAGCCATGTTCCCTCACGAATGAAGCACCTCACCATACCACGATGATCCAATCAGCCTCACTACGCTCGGGATTAGTGACGCACGAATGCCTGTACGTACAATAGCCAGTACAGAGGGCTTGGCCCGGCGGCTCAGGGAGGCACGCGCATGGCGTCTGAACGGATCACGAATTACACCGAGGCGAGGCAAAACCTCAAGTCGTTGATGGACAGCGTCGTCGAGGACCGCGTGCCGGTGGTCATCACACGGACGACGGGCGCCCCGGTGGTCATGCTGGCCAAGGACGAGTACGACGCGACCATGGAGACCTTCCACCTGCTGCGATCACCGCGAAACGCGGAACGCCTGCGCGCCGCTATCGCCGACGTTGACGCGGGCCACGTCGTGCACGCCGACCTCGTCGACGGGGAGTTCACGGAGCGGCGGTGAGCCGCATAGACCCGGCAGCCATCGCGTTCTCCCGGCAAGCCTGGGCGGACTACCAGTACTGGATTCAGCACGACCGGGCGGTGGCCGGCCGGATCGCGCGGCTGATCGAGGAGCGCCTGCGAGATCCCTTTCATGGGGTCGGCAAGCCGGAACCGCTGAAGCATGAGCTGGCCGGCTACTGGTCGCGCCGGATCACGAAGGAGCACCGCTTGGTCTACCGAGTCGCGGAAGGCCGGTGCGTCGTCGTCCAGTGCCGGTACCACTACTGATGCTGCCTGCGCGCCAGCTCTCCTATTTCACACGCTGAGGCGGTGCCGGTGCGGTGCAGCTTGGTGACGGTCACGCCGGCCGCCAGTCCCGCGAACGCGGCCGCCACACCCGGTTCACGGCCGGCCGCGAGAGCGGCGGTAAGGCCGGCCAGGAACGCGTCGCCCGCGCCGACCGGGTCGACGTCGGTCGGCATCTTCGGCGCCGGCAACTCGATCACTCCGCCGCCGTCGCACGACAGGCAGCCCCGCTCCCCGCGAGTCACGAACACCGGCGTTCCCCACCGCTGAAACAGCTCTCGCGCGGCCGCCGGAGCGGACCGCAGCCGGTCGCCAGAGGCGAGCGCACCGCCTGCCGCGGCCACTGCCTCGGCTTCGTTGAGCTTCCGGACCGTGCCCGCGAAGTCGTCCGCGAAGTCCCGGCTGTCGGTCGTAAGCGACCGGCGAAACCAGTCTCTATGAAGCCGGCGGCGGCGGACGTGCAGTGGGCAGGAGTGTAAGGTAGTCAGCGCGGGTGCGCGCATGGGGCAGCTTCTCGAAGAGCTCGCGCAGATACCAGTACGGCTCGTGGCGGTTGGCCTTGGCGGTCTCGATCAGGCTGTACAGGATCGCGCTCGCCGCCGCTCCGCGCGGGCTTCCAGAGAACAGCCAGTTCTTTCGGCCCACCACGAACGGCCGGATCGCCTGCTCGCAGGCGTTGTTGTCCGGCGTGAGCTGCGGGTGTTCCAGATAGCGGATCAGCTTCGGCCACTCACCGAGCGCGAAGGCGACCGCCTTGCCGAGCGCCGAGCCGGGCAGCACCTGATCGCGTTTGTCCTGCAGCCAGCGGTGGAACGTGTCGAGCACCGGCTGTACCTGTGCGCGCCGCGCGGCCACGAACCCCGCCGGATCCTCCTTGCGGTGCTTCGCTCGCCGCGCCTCGGCGCGGTACAGCTTGGCGATGAACCCCAGCGCTTGCAGCGCCGCTCCGACGCGGCCGGACACCTTGCCCAGCGCGTCGGCGGCCTCTTTGAACGCTCGGCGCACGTGCGCCCAACAGCCCACGTGCACGATGCCGGGCTGCGCGCACGGACGCGTGTAGCCGTCGTAGCCGTCGGTCTGCACGTAGCCTTGGTAGTCGTCGATGATCTGGAAGGCCACCCGCGCGGCGCGGCTGGGCTCATAGCGATAGACCAGCACCGGCTCATCAGGCGGGCCGCCGCGGGCCACCCACACGTAGCTGCGATCGGTGTTGGCGCGCTCGGGCTCCTTGAGCACCTGCACGGTGGTCTCGTCGATCTGCAGCGTCGGCCCACTGCGCAGCTTGTCGAGCAACGCCGCCATCAACGGCTGGCAGGCACCGGCGGCCGCGATCATCCAGTCCGACATCGTGCGCCGCGACAACTCGACTCCAAGGCGCGCGAACTGCCGCTCCTGCCGATACAGCGGCAGCGCGTCGCAGAACTTCGCCGTGGCGATGAACGCCAGCAGCCCCTCCGAGGCCAGCCCCTTCGGGATCAGCGCCGCCGGCGGCGGCGCCACCCGGACCGCCGGATGCCCTTCGTCGCCGGAGCCCTCGCAGTGATGGCAGGCGTACTTGGGCCGCACCGTGCGGATCACCTGCACCTGCGGCGGGATCACGTCGAGCTTCTCGGAGGTGTCCTCGCCGATGCGCACCAAGGGGTGGCCGCACTCACACTGCTTGTCCTGCTCGGGCAGGTCGATGACCTGCTCGACGCGCGGCAGCGCCTGCGGCAGCGGTCTGCGCCGCGGGCGACGGCGGGTTCGCTCAAGCACTTCGGCGGTCGCCTCATCCGGGGGCGGCTCAGCGGGCGCTTGGTCCTCTGGGGGGTCGGTGTCGGCGGCGTGTTCGATCTCATCGAACAGCCGGATCTGCTGCAGCTCGGCGGCGGTGAGTTGTTCGCTGCTGCGGCCGTACAGCTTGTTCTTGAACCACGCCACCTGCTCTTCGTAGAGATCCAGCTTCTTGTTCAGTGCTCGGAGTTTCGTGTCCAGCTCACCGTTTTTCGCCGTCAGCTCGTCCTTCTCCAGGATCAGACGGCGATTCTCTTCGCGCAACGCATCGCGTTGTTCGGCGACCGGTAGAGCGCTGGACATATCGATACCATAGCACGAAATACGCCGAACATGTCAACCCCTTTCAGGCGATTTCCCGGTACCGAAGCTCCGCGTGTTCGTGCCAGAAATCGATGCCGGTCAGCAGCATCCGAAGCTGCTTGACATCGATCTCCCGGCGCGCCTCAGCCGCCGTTCGCGGCCACGGAAAACGCCCTTTCTCCAGCCGCTTCATCCACAGACAGAATCCCGTGCGGTCCCAGTACACCGCCTTCAGGACCCGCCGCTGCGCGTTGCAGAATACGAACAGCGCCGCCTCGAACGGACTCAGCTGCATCTGCTCCTGCACCTCAAGCACCAGCCCGTTGATCTGCTTGCGCAGGTCGGTCGCCCCCGGCCGTACGAAGATCCGCGCCGTGCCCAGTTGCAGATGAATCATCTCAGGCTCTCCAGCACCGCCAGCACCTCGCGCAGATGGTCCGCACGCAGATTCGGCCTCAGCCTCAGCACGTACCGCTCGCCCACCACCAATTCGATGGCCGCCCCCTGCTCGACGTTCCCGCCGCCCATCGGCTCCAGTTCCACCAACCGTTGCCCCGGCGGCTGCGGCTGCTGCGACGGCGACAGCTTGCCCGCCCAACGGCACAGCGACCAGTACGGCACCCCGTGCTGCTCGCAGTACGCCTTCTTCGTCAGCCCGCTGCCCCGCCACGTTTCCACATGCCGGCTCCAGTACTCGCGTCCTTGCTGCATCGTTCGTCCCTCCTACCGGGACGATCGCCCGTTCCTATCCTTCTCGTAAGGTGGGGTTCAGCGGACGCTTACTGTCGGTCACCCACGGCGTGTCCGGGTGCCGGCGGATCAGGTCCCGCAGGCGGCTCCGCAGGCGCTCGGTGTGCACGCCGTGCCTCATCTGCTGGTTGATGATCACGGCATCGACGCTCCTGCCCGCGAGCGCGCCGGCGAGCGCCGCGGCCAGCCGGTCCGCGGTATCCGCCCGCAGCCGGTTGAAGATGCCGTAGTCGATGCGGTTGGACTCGCGCTTCCCTCCCTCGCCCGCTTCGAGCACCTTGGTGTAGGCACAGGTGTCCCACTCGTCGCCCTGGGTCAGCAGGCCGCCGGTGTCGATGCCGATGCGGCGCAGGATACGCGCCATCTCCGCGCCGAACGGATCTTCGCCGATCACGCCGAAGGCCGGCACCTCCGCGCAGCCAAGGGCTGCGAGATTGGCCGCCACATTGCCGGCGCCGCCGAGCGAGTAGCGCTGCTCAGCGACCGGCCGCGTCGGCAGGCCGGTCTCGACGGAGATCTCGGCGGCGGCCGGGTCGAGCACCAGATACACGTCGAGGCAGAAGTCGCCGATCACCGCCACGCGCATTGGGCGGATGTCGGTCAGGAGATCGTCGACGTCGTCGGGGCCGATCGGCCACGGGGACACGCGCTGCATGGAGGCTACGCGATCATCGTGCATCGTTCGCTTCGCTTGCGTCCCCATGGATACCATATTACTTGGCAAATGCCATCTGCATTGGTAACGTCGGTCCTCATGAAGACAAAGATCGATGGTGCCGGACGACTCGTGATACCGAAGGCACTGCGCGAGCGATACGGATTCGAGGCGGGTGTCGAGATCGAGATCGTCACGATACCCGATGGCATCACGCTGGTGCCCGCGGTACCAGCCCGACGCATCCTTCGTCGCGGCCGTGTCGCCGCGGTCGACACCGGGGCCGGGTCCGCCCCGATGGAGATCTTCGCGGTCGACCGCGTCAGAACTCGACACCTGGACGCAAAGGGCGGCGTCTGACGTGACGCTCGGGGTGGACACATCGGTCATCGTGGCGGCCGTCCACGCGAATCATCCCCTGCACCTCGCGTCCGCACGGTGGTTCGACGCCGCGGTCGATGCACATGATGTCGTGGTCGCCCACCACTCCATCCTCGAAACGTATTCGGTCCTCACGCGACTCCCTGCCCCGTACCGCGTCTCCCCATCCGAGGCAGAGATCGTGCTTCGCGAGACGGTGCATAAGAACGCCCGCATCGCCCCGTTCACGGCAGAGTCGATATGGGAGTTCGTTTCCGGGATCGTTGCCGTGCCTGCAGCCGGCGGAGCCGCCTACGACGCGTTTATCATCCAGTTGCTTGACGAAGCCGGCGTAGACGCTATCGCCACGTACAACGTCGATGACTTCCGGCGACTCGCACCCTCGATGCGGATCGCCGACCCGGCGGAGTTGTAGCGGCCACGACCCCGACCTGCTCTCTTGTCACAGGGTAGGCTGTCGGGCATGGACACGTCATTCCTGGAGCGGGATCTGCAGCAACTGAAAGCGGAGGCCGTGCAGCGGCTCACCGCGGCGACCGACGGCTTCATACGCTGGGCCGACCGCGTGCGCGACCCGGCGGCGCCGTACCGGATGAGCTGGGCGGTCGACTCGGTCCGCGACGCGAACGTGGCGGCCACCAACTACATCCTGGGGCAGCTCAAGGAGGCGGGCATCCTGGACCGGGTGCTCGACGCCGATCAGCAACGGCATGGCCGCCGCTGGATCGAGTCGCTGGAGGTGGCTCCGGGGAGCTACGAAGACCCCGCCCTGCTCGCCTACAAGCCGCCGAACTGGGACGACACGGCCGAGCCGTGGCCGCCCACCGCCGCCCACAAGGAGGCGATGAACCAGTACTCGCACGGCTGCCTGCGCGGTTACGGCGTGGACGGCGTCGACCAGTTGCAGATTCCGCCGCCGCCCGACTGGCCGCAACAGGACGAGCCCGAGCGGGTCCTGCCCTGGATCAAGAGCGTCGAGCCGAACTGGAGCTGGGTCGGACGCATGGTCAAGCGCCTCGCGGATTGGCACCTGGCCGGCACCACGCCGATCGACCCGCTGCTGGAGTGCCTGCGCTGGGTGTACTCCCGGCAGGATCCGCACAACGGCTTCTGGGGACGGGGCATCCAGACGACCTTCAAGATCATCATCGCCGTGATCGAGCCGCTGGGACTGCCGGTGCCGCGCGCCGACACGCTCATCGACTCGGTGCTGGGGAAGATGTACCGCCCCGACTACGACGACAACCTGTTCCCGTGCGAGGAGTTCGACGCCTTCTACGACCTGGCGGCGGCGAACGACCACGCGCCCGGCTACCGCAGGGAGGAGATCCTGAAGCTCGCCGCGCACCGGATCGCGTTCATCCTCGACACACACCTGCAGGCAGACGAGGGGCTGGCGAGCTACCCCGACCACTGCATCCCGACGTGGCTGATGTGGGACATGGCCCCGGCCGTCGCCCAGGGCGACGCGTTCGGGCTGGCCATCTACGGAGCGGGCTTCACGATCTGCGTCGACCTGCTGGACATCCAGCAGGAGACCGGCTGGCGGGGCGCGTGGCGCTACGGGCACGCGCACGACGACACGGCCTACAAGCGCCTTGGCGCGGAGGTGCGCGCGGCGCTGGCGTAGCCCCGTGCCATTGGCGCCGAGCAGGCACCGTCGGGCTCGGCGATCGTCACCGACGATCGAGCATGGCCCCGACCGATCACGATGGTCGGGGAGTCGAGCCGTGGACGACGTGGCAGTCACATGCTGCTTGCGCTGAGCGGGCTCCTGTTCGAGGACCGCTACCGGGCGCAGTCGGTGTCGTTCGCCCGGTTCTGCCGGATCGCGCGGTCGGCCGGATACGGCGGCGTGGAGCTTCGCCGGACCCAGATCGCTCCGGATGCCCCGCCGGCCCGCCGCCGGGAGTTGCTGGACATCGTCCGAGGCGAGGGGTTGACCGTGACCTGCCTGACCGCGCGCGGACTGCCTGAACGCGGTGCCGAGCGCGACGCGTTCCTCGACCGCTACCTGGAGCTCTGCGCCGACCTCGACTGCCGGTTGCTGAAGATCAGCTCCGATCCCGCCTGGCTGTGCGAGGCCGCGGAACGGGCGCAGGCGCACGACGTCGCGCTGGCCGGCAACAACCACGTCGGCACCGACCTGCAATCGGCATCCGGCACCCGCCGCATGCTCGCGCAGGTCGGCCATCCCAACTACGGACTGCTCTACGACTCCGCCCACCTGCGCATGGCGGGCGAGGACTACCTGGACTGCATCCCATCGTTGCTGCCGCATACGCGCAACGTGCTCGTGCACTCCTTTCGGCACGCCGCGGGCGCCGAGCCTCCCTTCCTCGTGCACGATGGTCAGGGCTGGGTCAACGCGCTGCCGGACGCGGCCGGCGTGCAGGACTGGCCGGCGATCCTGTCCGCCTGCAGGCGGCACGGCTACGACGGCCCGATCACGGTCATCGAGAGCGGCTGGAGCGCCGCCCGGCGCGAGAAGGTCGCCCGCCACAACGCCGACCGTATTCGCCGCTGGTGGGACTGCTCACCGCAGCCACTCCCTGGTTGCGCACGATGATGCCGATCTCGGGAATCTGGACGCCCGTAGCCGGCTCCGCGTAGGCTCCTCCCGCATGGCTGACCGCATCACCTGGTACCGTTGCCCGGTCCCGCGCGACGAGCTCAAGAAGCTGAATCAGCGGAGCGACCTGCTGGGGTTCGCGCAGACCCTCGGTTTCCTGGCCGTGCTGGCGGCAGCGTCGGGAGCGGCGATCTACTCCTCCCTTCACTGGCCCTGGTACGTCACGGCGGTGCTGGTGCTCGTCAACGGCCACTTCTGGCACTTTCTGGTCAACGGTTTTCACGAGCTGATCCACGACTCGGTGTTCCGGACCCGGTGGCTGAACCGGGTGTTTCTGCGGATCTACGCGTTCCTCGGCTGGTACAACCATCATGTGTTCTGGGCCAGCCACACCGCGCATCACAAGTACACGCTGCACCCCCCCGCCGACCGCGAGGTGGAATTCCCGCGTACCTTCGACCTCAAGGGCATCTGGAAGTGGGGGCATCGTCGACCTGCGCTACATCCCCGCGGCGCTGCACGGCTACGCGCGCACGGCATTGGGCTACGTCGGCCCGGAAGGCTCCTGGCTTGCGGACCTGTTCCCGCCGAGCGAGCCCGAGCTCCGCCGGTTGCGGCGCAACTGGGATCGCATCGTGCTGCTCGGGCACCTCGCCATCGCCGCCGTGGCACTCGCGCACGGCCTGTGGGTCGTGCCGCTGGTGATCACCGTTCCGCGGGCATTCGGCGGCTGGCTCCAGCGGCTCTGCAACGAGGCGCAGCACATCGGCCTCACGGACAAGGTCACGGACTTCCGGATCTGCTGCCGGACGATCTACCTGAGCCCGGCGCTGCAGTTCCTGTACTGGCACATGAACTACCACACCGAGCATCACATGTACGCCGCCGTGCCGTGCTACCGGCTCGGGCGCCTGCATCGGCTGATCCGGCACGACATGCCGCGCTGCACGCGAGGCCTGCGCGAGACCTGGGCGCAGATCGACGGGATCCTCGAGCGGCAGAAACGCGACCCCGATTACCAGTTCGCCCCGGAGGTGCCCGCGGCGCCGTCCACGCGCGAACGAGTGGCGGCGGCCGGGGCGGCCTGACTCCCCTCTCGCCGTAGCCGCGGAATCGATCGTTCGTGAAGTCGCGCAGCATCCGCGGCAACGCGGATCTCTACCTGATGCTGGCGCCGGTCTTCCTGTTCTACGTGATCTTCTGGCTCTGGCCGCTGTACGGCATTCAGATCGGCTTTCGCGACTTCACCGTCTCCGGAGGATTCTGGGGCAGCCCCTGGGTCGGGCTGAAGCACTTCGCCCGCTATTTCGGATCGTTCTACCTGTTCCGAACCCTCAAGAACACCATCGGCATCAATCTCTACGAGCTCGCCGTCGGCTTTCCGGCATCGATCGTGCTGGCGCTCATGTTCAACGAGCTGCGCTCGCTCCGGTTCAGAAACCTCGCGCAGATCACCTCGTACGCGCCGACCTTCCTCTCCGTGATGGTCGTCGCCGGCATGATCGTGAACTTTCTTTCGCCCAGCGCAGGCATCGTCAACGCACTGCTCGGCGCACTGGGGCTGGAGCCGCGCCACTACCTGGCCGAGCCGGAGTACTTCTGGCACGTCTACGTGTGGTCGTCGATCTGGCAGCGGGTCGGGTTCTCGACGATCATCTACACGGCCGCGATGGCCACCATTCCCGATTCCTACTACGAGGCCGCGGTGATCGACGGGGCGCGCAAGGTGCGCAGGATGTGGCACATCACGCTGCCGTCGATCTCGCCGATCATCGTCATGCTGCTCATCCTGCAGATAGGCAACATCATGACGCTGGCCTTCGAGAAGGTGCTCCTGCTGCAGAACGATCTCAACCTGGAGGCTTCGGAGGTGATCTCGACGTATGTGTACAAGGCCGGCCTGCTGCAGGCCCAGTTCAGCTATTCCACGGCGATCTCGATCTTCAACATGGCCATCAACATCCTGTTCCTGGTCGCGGCGAACACCGTCTCCAAGCGCGTCCGCGGCGTGAGTCTGTGGGGATGACGCCCCGAGACCGTCGCCTGCGGCTCCGCTCCCGGCCCATCCCCACCTTTCGCTTCGGCGTCCGCCAGCCTTCCCGCTCGCGCGGCAAGCCCGACGTACCCCTCGCGCCCCAAAACCGCCTGCACGCCTTTGCCCGCACGCGGTCGGAGCGGCTCTTCGACGTCGTGAACGTCACCCTGATCGGCCTGTTCCTGCTCGTCATCATCTATCCGCTGTGGTACGTCTTCGTCGCTTCGTTCAGCGACATCAAGGAGCTGCTGCGAGAGCCGATGGTGCTGTGGCCGAAGGGCCTGACGTTCGACGCATACGACCGCATCCTGACCACGCCGGTGATCTGGAGCGGATTCCGCAACAGCCTGATCTACATGATCGGCGGCGTCACGCTGAACGTGCTCCTGACGGTGCTCGCGGCGTACCCGCTGTCGCGAAAGGACCTGCGCGGCCGCAAGGTCATCCTGAAGATCCTGGTCGTCACCCTGTACCTGTCCGGCGGACTGATCCCGACCTACCTGGTGGTGCGCAACCTCGGCATGCTGGACACGTTCTGGGCGATGGTCGCTCCCAACGCCGTGAACGCCTTCATGATCATCATCGCGCGCTCCTTCTTCGAAACCGCCGTCCCGAACGAGATGCAGGAGGCCGGACGCATCGACGGGTGCAGCAACTTCCAGCTCCTGCTCAGGGTCGTCCTGCCGGTATCGACGCCGCTGGTGACGTTTCTGGCGCTGAGCTACGGGATCGGGCACTGGAACTCGTACGTCCAGGCGTTGATCTTTCTCACCTCGCGGGATAGGTTCCCCCTGCAACTGATACTTCGGGAAATTCTCATCGCCGCCGACTCGGTGACGGTCGCCACCATGTTGTCGGACCGCATCGACTACGACCTGCAGATCAGAATCCGCGAGGGGATCAAGTACGTATCGATGGTCGTATCCTCGGCGCCGCTCCTGATCATCTTTCCGTTCATGCGGAAGGCGTTCGAACGCGGCATCACCCTGGGGGCCGTCAAGGGCTGAACACTCAGGCTCGCGTTGCGAGCGCCAACACATATCCATTCGGAGGACAGCATGAAGAAGCTGTCGAGCATTCTGTTGCTTGCCGCACTCGCGGCAGGCGCGACTTTCGCGGACGACTTCGAGCGCGACGCCATGGGGCTGCCGCTCTCCAGGGACCCCATCACGCTGGACATGGTGCGCCTGAGCTGGCCGGGAGTCCGTGGCCCCGCCAGTGAGACGTGGACGTGGCAGCGGTTCGCGGAATTGTCGAACATCACCGTGAACTTCGAGGAGTGGCCGATCTCGGGCTTCGCCGAGACCCTGCAGGTCAGGCTGGCGGCCGAACAGCTCCCCGACGCGTTCTACCAGATGATCTTCAACCAGGATCAGCTCGTGAGCCACTCGCTGGCGGGCAACCTGATCGCCCTGGACGACCTGATCGCCGAGCACGGTCCCAACATTCGGGCGGCCTTCGCGGCCGACCCGTCGATCGAGCAGGCGCTGCTCATGCCGGACGGCAAGATCCACTCGCTGCCGTACGTGGCGTACAAGAAGAACAGCGCGATGGTCCGCTTCTACGTCAACCAGACCTACCTGAACAACCTGGGGCTGGAAGTCCCGCGGACGATCGACGAGCTCGGCGACGTGCTGGCCGCGTTCAAGAACGACGACGCCAACGGCAACGGCGACGCGGACGACGAGTACCCCATCCACCAGAGCGGCAACGCGACGCTCATCCAGAGACAGGCCTTCTTCGGCGCCTACGGCCTCGGCAACCGGGGTCTGCCCGGACTCGGCGCCCACATCGACCAGGGTCCGGACGGCACGGTCAGGTTCATCCCGACCGACGAGCGCTACCGGGAGATGCTGGCGCAGCTCAACGAGTGGTGGGAAGCCGGCTACTACCATCCGGAGTTCTTCTCCGGTGTCGACGTCGCGCGCTGGCAGGCCGACGCGGCCGACAATCGCATCGGCCTGTTCACCTGGGTCACCCCCGGTTACGTCGGCGTCGAGCCGCAGAAGCACTTCACCGGCGTCTCCCAGTTCGTCGGTCCGCGCGGCGACCACGTCATCAGTTGGGTGGACCACAACGTGCGCGGCAACTGGTCGTTCATGATCACCAAGGAGAACGAACATCCGGTCGAGACCATGCGCTGGGTCGACTACTGGTACGGCGAGCCCGGCTACCTGTTCACGGCTGTCGGCCTGGAGGGCGAGACGTTCCAGATGGGCGCGGACGGGACGTACGAGTTCATCGGCGACGTCGCCGCATCCATCGAAGAGCACGGCCTGCAAGTCGGAGCGTTCCAGCACCTGGAGCGCTGGTACGGAGGCTTCGAGCCGCAGGTGGACGGCCTGGCGCTGTCCATGGAAGGCCAGAAGATCCTCGACGACCTCACCGCTTCCACCCCGGAGGAGGAGGTCTACCGGATGGATCCCACCGACTACCTGAACCACATGCCGGACACGATCTGGCCGAACTTCATGCCCACGGCCGAGGAGGCGTCCGATCTCGGTGCGTTGCTGACCGACATCAACACCTACGTCGGCGAGATGATGACCAAGTTCATCACCGGCGACGCCGACCTCGGCGCCGAGTGGGACGATTACGTCAGCACCCTGAAGTCGATGGGCTCCGAGCGCTACGTCGAGATCAAGCAGGCGCAGCACGACCGCATCATCGGTATGTAGGAGCTCGCCTTCGAACGAACTCCCAGCGCCGCCGCGGGCTTATCCGCGGCGGCGCCCTCTCGGGTCGGAGAGGAGTTCGGCATCAATCGAGAGGATGACTACTCGACCGTGGCGATGTGGTCCCGTTTCACCAAGTCCCAGTCGATCGGGTAGCCGAGTCCGGGCTCGTCGGGCGCGTGCACGATGCCGGAGGAGTCCACCTCGATGTCCCTGACGAGGCCGTACACGTTCGCCCCGGTACAGGGGAAGAACTCGTAGAACTCGCAGTTGGGAACCGCCATGGTCACATGCAGGTTGGCGACGTTGTTGAGGCTGTTGCCGCCGTGGTGGATCTCGCAGCGCATGGCGAAGCCCTCCGCCAGGTGGCACTGACGAACGAGCGGCGTGATGCCGCCGGTGACGGCGACGTCGCCGCGGAGGATGTCGGTGGCCCGCTGCGTGATCCACGCGGCCATGGCGGGAAACCGGCCGGGAGCGTACTCCGTGCACATGATGGGGATGTCGAGCTTCTGCCCCAGGTCCACGTAGTTGTAAATGTCCTCCTCGGCCAGCGGGTCCTCGTACCAGTAGTAGCCGAGTTCCTCCATCGCGCGGCCGACGCGCAACGCGTCGGCATACTGGTAGGCCCACATCGCGTCGAGCATCAGGATGAAGTCGTCTCCGAGCGCCTCGCGCACGGCGCGGCAGATCGCGACGTCGGCGGCAGGCTCCCCGTGAGGATGGATCTTGTGCGCCGTCCAGCCCGCGTCCTTGAAGTGCAGCGCCTCCTCGACATACGCGTCCGCGGTCTCGTGGAAGGCGGTGCTGGAGTAGGCGGGGACGGAGTCCTTGCAGGTACCGAGCAGGCGGTGGATGGGCAGGCCTGCGACCTTGCCGTTGATGTCCCACAGGCAGACGTCGATCGCGCCGATCGACTGGATCGACGCCTGGCGGTTCTTCTTCCAGAGCCTCTGCCACAGCCGGCCTATGTCCTGCGGGTCCTGCCCCATGACGACCGGCTTGAGGTAGTCGACGAGCGGGCCTGCCAAGTGATGTCCGCCCAGGTGGGAGCTGCCGAGAAAGGCGTTGCCGGTGATGCCGGCGTCCGTCTCCACGCTCACCACGCCGAGCTGCGTGGCGCCGCCGAACGTGGCGCCGCCGGTCATCCACACCTCGCTGTTCCACGCGAACAGATCGACCTTGACGTTGGTGATTCGCATCGCCCGCAGCGTACCACGGAGCCGAACGGCCGGCGCGGTATGCTCGGGGTCCCATGAGCCACGCCGTCGCGCTCATCGGCCTGGGCGCCATCGCGCGGGCCCACCTGCCGGCCATCGCCGCGCAGGACGGGCTGCGGCTGGCGGCGGTGTGCGACCGGGACGAGCGCGTCCTGCGCAGCCGCGCCGGCGAGTACGGGGTGGCCGGGTACCGGGACTACCACGACCTGCTGGCGGAAGGGGCGGACATCGCCGTGGTTGCGCTGCCCCACCACCTGCACTGTGGGGCGGCGGTGGCCGCCCTGCATGCAGGTTGCCACGTGCTGGTAGAGAAGCCGCTCGCGGTTTCGGTGGAGCAGTGCCGGACCATGCTGCAGGCGGCGCGCGGCGCCGGGCGCATCCTGGCGGTGACCGACACCGCCGCCTACCACCCGGGAGCGCTGCTTACCGGGGAGCGGTTCAGGAGCGGGACGCTGGGACGCTTCCTCAGCGGGGTCCATCACAACGCGCGCTTCTACTTTCACGAAGGACGCCCCGCCTGGTTCCTCGATCCGGCCACCAGCGGCGGCGGGATGTTCGCGAACGTGGGCCTGCATCGGCTGGCACAGACGCGCGCCTGCCTGCCGGGGCTCGACCCGGTGACGGTAAGCGCGTCGGTGTCCCACGTGCCCGAGCATCCGGTGGAGGCGTGCACCTCGGCGCTGATCCGCTACCGGGCCGGCGGCGCCATGCACTACGAGGAACTCGGCTACGTGCCACGCCCGGCGTGGTGGCACCTGGATGCCCACTACGTGTTCGAGGAAGGGATGGTGACCTTCGACGACGAGCGCTGGCGGCTGATCACGCGGGCTGGAGCCGAGCACCAGGAGCCGCTACCCGGCGCCGGGAACGCCTACGAGCCGGTCTACCGCGACCTGCTGCGCCGCCTGCAGGGCGAAACCCCGCTGGGACCCGCCGGCCGGGAGTCGGCCTCCGACGTGGCGCTCGTGCAGGGAGCCTACGCCAGCGCCCGCGCGGGACGCGAGGTGGACCTTGCCGCCCCCGCCTGGCGGATACCCTCCGAGTGAACGCGCATCCGAAGATCGAAGATCGAGGCAGGCGACCGTTCCCTTCGAGAGGAGATGAAGGCAAGCGACGAATCCCTCCGGGAGGAGATGAGGGCCGGCTTCAAGGAACTATCCGCTCGGATGGTCGACATCGGGGACCGGCTGTCGAGAATCGAGGGGATCATCGAAGGCATGTTCTGGGGCAGCCGCAACCAGCCTCCCGACAAGCCGCGGGAGGGCGTCGCATAGGAGTCTGTCGGATGTGCCGCGTCAGCGGGAAGGCCGACAGACTCCGTAGCGAAAGGTGGGGATGGGCCGAACGCGGAGCCGGAGGCGACGGTTTCGGGGCGCTGACCTCTCAGCCCTTGAGGGAGCCGATCATCAGGCCTCGTACGAAATAGCGCTGGATGAACGGGTAGATGACCAGCATCGGCACGATGGAGGCGAACAAGGTAGCGAACTTGATGCGGTCGACCGACGCGATCAGGTAGTCGCTGCTCTGCTGCTGCTCATCCAGCGCCCGCGCCGCCGCCATCTCGCCGCGCTCCAGCAACGCCTCGGTCATCTGGTTCTCGATCACGATCTGGCGCAGGATCACCTGCAGCGGGTAGCGCTCCGCCTTGCTGAAATAGACCACCGCCGGAAACCACGAGTTCCAGTGACTCACCGCGTAGAACAGGGTGATGGTCGCCACCGCGGCCTTGGAGATCGGCAGCATGATCCTGACGAAGACCGTGATGTCGTTGGCGCCGTCCACGACCGCCGAGTCCTCCAGCTCCTGCGGCAGGGTCTGGAAGAAGGTGCGCATGACGATCAGATAGAACGTGTTGATGGCAGTGGGCACGGCCAGCGCCCAGATGGTGTTGTACATCCCCAAACCGCGCACCAGCAGGAACGTGGGAATCAGTCCGCCGCTGAAGAAGAACGTGACGATCACCGCGGCGGTGATCACGCCCCGGAACGCCAGCCGCCGCTTGGAGAGGGCGTAGGCCATGGTGGTGGTCAGGAGCATGTTCACGACCGTGCCGACCACGGTGTAGATCACCGCGTTCTTGAACGAATTGGGAATCAGGGGCGAGGAGAAGATGAGCTGGTAGGCGCGCAGGTTGAAGTTGACCGGAAAGAAGGTCACCCGGTTGCCCATCACCGACACGTCGTCGCTGAACGATACGCTCGCGATGTGCAGCACCGGGTAGAGCGTGGTCAGGAGCACCAGCAGCACCAGAAGGTGCACTGCCACCCCGCTCAGCCGACCGGAGACCGAAACGTCATGGATCATGCTACCAGAGCCTATATCCCGTGAACCGCTTGGCCGCCGTGTTGGCCAGCACGACCAGGACCAGGCTGACCACGGAGTTGAGCAAACCTACAGCGGCCCCGTAACTGAACTCCTGCCGGAGCAGACCGCGTCGGTACACGTAGGTCCAGATTACGTCGGCGGTCTCCAGGGTGAGGTCGTTGTACATCAGGAGCACCTTCTCGCCGCCGACCGAGAGCAGCGCGCCGATGCGCAGGATGAGCAGGATCGAGATCACCGGCGTCAACTCCGGCAGGCTGATGTGCCACATCTTGCGCAGGCGCGACGCGCCGTCGACGGTCGCCGACTCGTACAGCTCCGGGGCAACCCGCGAGAGCTGGGCCAGGTAGAGGATCGCCCCCCAGCCCACGTTCTGCCAGATGTCGGAGATCACGTAGATCGGGCGGAACCAGCGCGGCTTGATCATGAAGTAGATCGGCTCGATCCCGAACGCGCCCAGGATCGCGTTCACGAACCCGGTAGAGGGGGACAGCGCCAGGACGAGCATGCCCACCACCGCGGGCATGGCGATGAAGTGGGGCAGGAAGCTGATCGTCTGCACGGTGCGCTGGTAAGTGCGGTTGACCACCTCGTTCAGCGCCAGCGCGAAGATGATCGGCGCCGGAAAGCCGAACAGCATGGTGTAGAAACTGAGCAGGAAGGTGTTGCGGATGAGCCCCCAGAAGTGGGGGTAGTTGAAGAACCGAATGAAGCTGTCGAACCCGATCCACGGGCTTCCCAGAACGCCCTGGCGGAGGCTGAAGTCCTTGAAGGCGATGGTGAC
Organism: Spirochaetia bacterium; assembly: GCA_965215345.1. Taxonomy (GTDB): domain Bacteria; phylum Spirochaetota; class Spirochaetia; order SZUA-6; family Bin103; genus CATQHW01. The sequence continues at coordinate 502,637 of CBDCDL010000002.1, forward strand.
CCCGTACATCGGGATGTACTGGAAGATCACGTACCAGACGAAGCCCGGCAGCACGAGCAGCAGCAGGTACTTGGAGGCGCGGACCTTGCGCGCCTGACGCTGCCAGACGCTCTCCACACGTGCGCCCGGCATGGGGGTCTCGGAGGCCGCTACCGCGGACCGCATTTCACCATCACCTCATGACCACGACGGGCATCTCCAATCGGAGATGCCCGTCGAAAGTCGTTCAAGCCGAAAGCGGCTCAATAGTTGCGGTCGTAAGCTCCCTGGTAGAGCTCCAGAAGGCGGTCGACGCCGGCGTTGTCGAGCGCGTCCAGGTACTCCTGCCAGTGGGCGTCGTCGGATGCGTCCAGCTCGCCCAGCACGAACTTGGCGCGGTACTGCTTCCAGGTGTCGTCCACCACCGTCTGCACGTCGGCGCGGTCCTTCTCCTCGGTCTCGTTGAAGCCCCAGGCGATCTTCCTGATGAACGGCTTGCCCACCGCCCACTCGGTCATCTCCTTGTAGATCCGGTCGCCCTCGCTCAAGGGGCGGTCGGGGTGGAAGATCGGATAGTTCTCCAGCCCGATCATCCAGCCCTCGGTACCATCGGGGTTGTCCGGCGTGCGCATGTGCGGCAGGTAGACCGGCTTGCCGTCCTGGTACTCGAACTCCACGCCCTCCTCACCGAAGTAGCGCGCGACCAGGCCCTCACCGTCCATGATCCAGTTCAGGTAGGCGAGCAGGCGGTCCAGCTTCTCACCCTCCGAGTTGGTGGTCAGGAACGGACCCCACGGATAGAACACCTGCTCCGGGTTGACGATCGCCTCGGCCCCCGGCGCCGACAGCAGCGGAATGAAGGAGTGCGTCCAGGTGACTTCCGGGGTGGCCTTGCGCGACGTGTTGTTCATGTACGGGACGTTGCCGGTCCAGTTCGGGGTGGTGATGGCAGTGTTGGCCACGTACAGGATCTCGTTCTCCCGCTCGCGGGTGTTGGTCAGGAACTCCGCATCCATCAAGCCCTCGGCGTAGATCCCGGTGAAGTACTTGAGCAACTCCCGCATCTTGTCGGTGCCCGCGCCGTAGACCAGCTCACCCGAGTCGATGTCGAAGTGCACGCCCGCCGTGGTCCGCCAGGTGTTGTAGAAGACGTCGGTGAAGATGCCGCCCTGGCCGCGCGTGAACAGCGGGTAGTGATCGGGATTGTTGGCCTTCAGCGCCCTGAGCAACTCCGTGTACTCGTCGATGGTGGTCGGCCACTCCAGACCGGCGTCCTCCACCAGATCCTGCCGGTAGACGAAGCCGCGGCTGATGGTGCGCGGGTTCTTGGACAGCAGCATGTACATCTTGCCGTCGGGGGCCGCGTTGAACGCCTCGACCGTTGCCCACTCGTCATCCGTCCACCACTTCCGGTAGTTGGGCAGGTCCTCCCAGTGGTCGGAGAGCGGCACGATGTGGCCGTCCATGGCCCAGCGGTTGACCTCCCAGACGCGCAGTCCGTAGGGATGCATGTCGTAGTAGTCGCCGGCCGCGAACAGCAGGTTGGTCTTCTCGACGGTGGAACCGCCGGCCACGAAGTCGTACTCGAAGCGTAGCCCGAACTTGTCCAGCGCGACGTCGGCGTGGTACGGGTACTCCTGCGGCAGACGATCCTTGGAGAATTCGTAGAACACCTTCACGTCGTAGATCGCGTCCGCCGCCGCTCCCTCCGCTTCGGCAGCGGCGAAGGCGCCCCCGGCGGCCAGAGTCAGCGCTCCGGCTACGAGAACCAATCGTTTCATTTCGGCCTCCTCATCCTGGCACGGTCATCGATTGATACGGGTAGCCTACAACGTCCCTCCGGGTGGCTGACAAGCCGTCTGCCGGCTTGGCTCATGCCTGCAGCTCGGTGAGCAACTCCTCGATCAGCTCCATGCCGGCGCCCCACCCTCGGTCCAGGCCGCTCATCGCGCCGGCGAAGGCGGCGGTCTCCGCGTCGCCGGCCTGGTGCGGGGTCCACGTCAGGCGCAGCCGCGTGCGGTTACCGTCCTCGTCGAACGTCACGGTGGTCAGAAGCACCCTCGGCCAGTCCGGAACCATCGGGTTGGCGGTGACGTTCCAGTCCGCGTCGCAGACGGAGTGCAGCCAGATCAGCCGCTCCGGCGGCGTGACCTCGGTGTACTCGATCCGCTCGTAGTGCGATCCGCCTCCCATGCGCATCTCGTCCAGCCACAGCCCGCCGGGCTTCACCTCCAGGTGATGGACGATCGTCTCCACCCCCGGCCCGTACCACCGCGGCAACAGCTCCGCGTCGGTCCAGACCTTCCACACCAGCTCGCGCGGCGCGTCGAACTCCCGCTCCAGCACGTACGTCGGCACGTCACTCACACTCGGTCTCCTTGTTCCTCAGGTCGCCGCGCAGGGTACCGGGCGGACCGCGACTCGGAAACCCGAGCGCCGCGGGCGCGCGGCAGATTGCAGATCGGATCGCCTTGCCGGCAGGATTCCCGACCATGGACGTGGCGGTATGTCACCTGCTGCTCCCGGCGAGCGCCTGGCCGCGCGGGCGGGTGTACTACTTCTGCCCGCGTTGCAGCGCGGTACGCGCGGTGGCCGCCGCGGCGCAGGCGGCCTGCCCCGCGTGCGGGCGGCATCCGCTGCGTGACGTCTTCGCGGAGATGGCGGTCCGCCTGGAGCGGGCGTTCGGGTTCTTCGACGCCACCCGCAGTGCCCGGCACCCGTGGCTGTTCACCGCCGCGCCTGCCGAAGGGGCGCATGCGCTGTTCGTCTCCAGCATGGCCCTCGGCGCCTTCGGCGAGCTGCGCGCCATGGGCTTCACGCCGCCGGAGCATCCGCCCTGGAGCTCGGACGAGGAAGTGCTGGCCGAATGGACCGACGCCATCCTGGAGCACCTGGATCCGGCTACCGACCTGCTGCGTGTCCCGGACGGGGACGGCACCATCGGCGGTGCCGTCGCCTCGCCGGAACGCTACGTCTCGTCCGGCTTCGAATGGCAACTCCGCAACCGCGTGTTCATGGCCGACCGCTACCGTCTGCCGCCCGGCGCCCAGTCCAACCGCGACTACCTGGCGACCGTCGACGAGGCGCGCGGCTGGCTGGAAGCGACCTGGGCCGCACACGCTCCGTGGACAGCAGGAAGCTGGACCTCTCGGGCGGTGGAGACCCACCTGGCCCTGCAGGCCGATCCGGCGGTGGTCGACTTCGTCCGGCAGTGGCTGGAAGCGCGCCAGGATCATGCAACCGGCGCGTGGTACGCCGGCGTGGAGGCCCCGCACCACAACGTGGTCAACGGCATCTTCAAGCTGTTCGTGACCTACGAGCGGCTCGGCTGGGAGATACCGCGGCAGCGCGCCATCGTCGACTTCGTGCTCGGCGGGGCCGACCGCGAGCGCGGCTTCGGCGGGAAGGGCTGCAGCGTGTTCGACCCGATGCAAGTGCTGTACGTGCTGCGCTGCCGCGGCAACGACTACCGCGCCGCTGAGGTGGACGCCGTTACCGCCGCCACGTTCCTGACGTTCCTGGACAACTGGGACGATGCGGCCGGCTGGTTCCGCGAGGGCACCTGGCACGGCAAGCACAACCTCGGCATCCCGCTGTACATGGCGTCGCTGCTGCTCGACCACCCCTACATGCGCATCAACACCATCTACAATTGGCGCGAGGGCCCAATCATCCTGCGCTCACCCGACGGCAGCGTACGGGTGCGGCCGGACATCATCCACCACACCCGCGGACACCCGTTCACCGGCTGACCCGACCCGCGCACGGCCACTTGCCCTTCATTCCGTCTTACCAGTAGGATCGAGCATGGACGAAATCGCAACTACGCGGCTCTCTTCGAAGGGTCAGGTCGTCATCCCCGAAACGATCCGCACGCGGCTTGGGCTCCAGCCCGGCACTCAGTTCGTGGTGCTTGGTGAAGACGACACGGTAGTGCTCAAGCCGATCAGTGCGCCTTCGATGCGCGAGTTCGATGACATCATCGCCCATGCCGCACGCGCCGCGCGCCAAGCCGGGCTCCGCCAATCGGACATCTCCGCAGCGATTCGCGCCGTGCGGTCCGGGTGAAACTCGTCGTCGACACCAACGTGATCGTCATTCGGCCGCGCGAGCTGGTCGACCGGCTCAAGCGGCGGGAGCACTGACGCGTAAGCCTCTGCATCTACGGAAGCTGTCCGCGCACTTCCTTGAACGCCTCCTCCGCAGGCAGGTCTGCAGCGTCACGCTCCACATCCCGGCGGTCAGCCTCGTCTGCCCAGATCTCCTCGTGCTGCGCCGCACGCTTCCGTCGGGCTCGATCCGTAGCCTCGTGGTCGACGGCGAAGGTGTCGGCGTCGAGCACCACGCCGTAATCCTCGCGCGCGGAGGCGAGCGACACCTTGTCGTTGCGGACGTCCTGCGCCACCAGCTCCGGGTCCCGTTCCAGCGGACCGCCCCAGCCGCCGCCGCCGGCCTGCCGGTGATAGAGCCGCTCGCCGGCCTCCATGGTCGTGGAGACCATGGTGATGAGCGTCTCCTCCTCGCCCGACTTCCGGCTCAGTACGTTGATCGAGCCGGTGCCCGGCCGGCCGCCGGACAGCCCGTACGGCAAGTGGTCGCGCCGGTCGGAGCGAATCGCCAAGTGGGCGCGTCCGTCCAGCAGCCGCCACTCCCGCTCCACGGCCATCCCGCCCCGGAACCTGCCCGGCCCGCCCGAGTCGCGGACCAGACCGTAGCGCTCGATCCGCAACGGGTAGTTGCTCTCGGCCTCCTCGACCGGGATGTTGCTGGCGACGTTGGCCGGATTGCACAGCCCGTCGTTGGCGTCGCGGTCCGGGCGGCCGCCCCACGTGCCGGTCATCAGCTCGTAGTAGACGTAGGGCGACCGGTCGGGGTGCAGGCCGCCGAGCACGACCAGCGAGTTGCCGCCCTCGCCCGCCGCCTGGATGCGGTGCGGGACGAATTGCGCGAGCACGCCGAACATCAGGTCGGCCAGCCGGAAGCCGGTGATGCCGCGCATCGACGATGCGCCCGGCATCACCACGTTCAGCACCGTTCCCTCCGGGGCGATGACCGAGATCGGCCGGAAGATGCCGGCCGTGTTGGGCAGGTCGAGGCGCAACGCGGCGCGCACGCAGAGCGCGGCCACCGAGAAGGTGAAGGAATAGGTGTTGTTGATCGCTCCCGGCACCTGCGCCGCGCTGCCGGTGAAGTCCGCCGTCAGGCTGTCGCCTTCGACCGTCAGCGCCACGTGCAGCTTCACCGGCGGGCCGCCCACCCCGTCGGAGTCCATGTAGTCGGTGAAGGTGTGCGTGCCGTCCGGCCAGCGCGCGACCTCGGCGCGCACCAGCCGCTCGGTATAGTCGATCAGGTCGGCCGTGCAGGCGCGAAAGGACTCGGGGCCGTAGCGGCGCACCAGCTCGTGCACGGCGCGCTCGCCGGTGTGGCAGGCCGCCACCTGCGCGCGCAGGTCCCCGAGCGTCATCTCCGGCACCCGCACGTTGGCCCGTATCATCGCCAGCAACGCCTCGTCCGGTTCGCCGCGGCGGTACAGCTTCAGCCACGGGATGCGCAGCCCGTCCTGGAAGATTTCGGTGTTGTCGCACGCCGAGCTGCCCGGCAGCCGCCCACCCAGGTCGAGGTGGTGGGCGGTGGACACGGAAAAGGCGATACGCGCTCCCTCCCAGTAGATGGGCTTGACGATGAAGATGTCGGGGATGTGCATCCCGCCCTCGAAGGGGTCGTTGAGGATGAAGACGTCGCCGGACTCCATGTCGTCGCCGTACCTGGCGAACAGCGTCTCCATCGCGAACGGCACCGAGCCCAGGTGCAGGGGGATGGTCACCCCCTGCGCGATCATCCGGCCTTCGCCGTCGCAGAGCGAAGTGGAGTAGTCCAGGCAGTCGCGCACGATCGTCGAGTAGGCGGTGCGGTAGAGCGCGATCGCCATCTCGTCGGCGGCGGCGGCCAGCGCGTTCTTGACGATCTCGCGCGTGACCGGGTCTACGCCGTGATCCATTACGGGCGTGCCTCCTCAGCTCCCCCCGCTGACGGAGGTTCGGGCGGTGTGCCGAATGCCTTCAGGTACAGCCGCGTACGGTCGTTCAACACCCCGTAGAAGGCTCGTGTCTCGGCGTCGGGAGAGTCGCGCCAGAACGTGGCGGGAATCGCCGAGTCGTTCGCCAGCGGGTCGCGGTGCCGATGGCCGTAATAGATTTGCGCCGTCTTGCGGATCTGCTGCGTCGGCCGGGTGGTCGCCGTGTGCAGCACCGATACATTGAACAGCGCACAGGTGCCCGCCGGACCATGCAGGTCATGGACGCCGCCGCGGGCAAGCTGTGCCGCTTGGTCGTCCAGCACCGGATCGGCAATGGACTCGGGCGACAGCGACAGGCAGTGGGTGCCCGCATGCACGTCGCGGAAGTAGACCACCAGTTGCAGGTAGTCCATGCGCAACGGATGGTCATGCCAATGCGCCCGGTCGCGGTGCCAGTCCCGATGCAGCGTGCCATCGTACGGCCCCATGGAACGCAACCCGATTTCGCCGAAGCAGACCGGCCCACCCATCAATTCCTCTATCGACGGCAGCAGACGCGGATGCCGAATCAGTTCGTCGAACTGCGGCGAGGACACCAGAGCGTCATAATTGACGTGCTGATGATGCCCGTAGGCGTGCCAGAAAAAGGGATGCTTCCGGCGATCGTCGTCGAACATCGCTTCGAAGCGGGCGGTCTCATCCCGGTCCAGAACCGGCCCCAGATTGAGAAACCCGTTGGCCGCAAAGAAGTCCCGCTGCTGCGTCGTCATGACGGCCTCTCGAGTTCCTGTTGCTCGACCCTCTTGATGCCTTCGGGTTCGATGTGGACGTTGAGCCGGTCGTCGACCCGCGCCCGCATGCCCGGGGGCACGACGATCGTGGTGTCGTACTCGTCGATCAGCAGGGGGCCGTGCTCGCCGTGTCCCAGGTCCTCCCGGCGACAGACCGGCGTGTCGATGCTGCCCCACGACGGCCCGAACCAGGCGCTGCGGTCGCGCGACTCGCCCGCCACGGAGGCCCCCGGTCGCAGGCGGTCGCTGGAGTCCGGGACCTCGGCGCGGCCGACCGCGCGCAGGGCGATCACCTCCACCGGGTTGTCGGGATCGGAGCGGTGGCCGTACAGGCGCTCGTGCTCGTCCGCGAAGGCCTCCTGCAGAGCCGCCAGCTCGGCCGGCCCCAGCGTCCCGGACGCCCCCCACGGGCCGGTGGCCAGCGCCACGTTGATCTCCGAGGTCTGGCCGCGGAAGCGCACGTCCGCGGTATAGCGCACGGCGACCTCGTCCGCGGCATGCCCCTCCTCGGCAAACGTGTCCAGCACGTCGGCGCGCAGCTCGGCGCGAACGGCTTCCAGCGCCTCCGCCGACAGGTCCTGCCGCGACAGTCGGCAGCTTCGGACGGCGTGGTGCTCGATGCCGGAAAACAGCAGCCCCATGGCGCTGAACAGACCGGGCAGCGGCGGGACCACCACGCGGCTGATCGCCAGCTCGCCGGCCAGGCCCGCGGCGTGGATGGGGCCGGCGCCGCCGAAGGCCACCAGCGTGAACTCGCGCGGGTCGCGGCCGCGCTCGGTGGACACCTGACGCAGCGCGCGCATGGTGGTGGCGTTGGCGATCTGATGGATCCCGAACGCGGCGGCCGGCAGGTCCAGGCCGAGGGGGCCGGCGATGCGGTCGGCCACGCTGCGCCGGGCGAGCTCGGCATCGACCACGACGTCGCCGTCCGCCAGGGGACCGGGGCGGATGTAACCGAGCACGACGTTGGCGTCGGTGAGCGTCGGCTCCTCGCCGCCGCGGCGGTAGCAGGCGGGACCGGGCCGCGCTCCGGCCGAGCGCGGGCCCACGCGCAGGCCGCCCGCCGGGTCCACGCAGGCCACGCTGCCGCCGCCAGCGCCGACCTCGGCGATGTCGATGGTCGGGGCGCGGATCAGCTCGCCGCCGCCTCCCACCAGGCGGCTGCCCGAGGAGAGCGAGGCGCCCACTTCGTACTCGGCGGAATAGCTCACGCGCCCGGCCTCGACCAGCGACGCCTTGGCGGTGGTGCCGCCCATGTCCAGGGTGACGATGTTGTCCACCCCGAGTCTTCCGGCGGTCAGGTTGGCGGCCAGAACGCCGGCGGCGGGACCGGACTCCAGCATGAAGACCGGCCGCCGGGCGGTGTGCGCTTCCGAGGCCAGGCCGCCGGACGACTGCATGATGAGCAACGGGGCGGCGATGCCCAGCTCGTCCAGGCCCCGCCGCATGGCCAGCAGGTACGCGGCCATCGTCGGGCGCACGTAGGCGTTGACCGCCGTGGTCGCCGTGCGCTCGTACTCCCGCCGCTCCGGCAGGATGTCGCAGGAGAGCGATACCTGGAGATGCGGCAGCTCCCTGCTCAGGAAGGCACCGACTTGGCGCTCGTGCTCCGGGTACGCGTAGGCGTGCAGCAGGCAGACGGCGACCGACTCCACCCCCTCGTGGACCAGCTCCGCCGCGATGCGCTCGAGATCGTCCTCCCGCACGCCGCGCAGCACTTCGCCCGCCACCGTGACCCGCTCGTCCAGCTCGAACCGCAGGCGGCGCTCGATCAGGGCCGGCGGCTTTTCGAAGAACAGGTCGTAAAGCTGCGGGGCGCGCAGGCGGCGCAGCTCCAGCACGTCGCGGAATCCGGCGGTGGTGATCAGCGCGGTGCGCGCGCCGCGGCCTTCGAGCACCGCGTTGGTCGCGACCGTCGTGCCGTGGGAGACCAGGCCGACGGCGCTGCCGTCAACCCCCGCCTGTTGCAGCGTCAGCCGGATTCCCTCCAGGGCCGCCTGCTCGAAGTCCGGCGGCGTGGACGGCAGCTTGTGGGTCCAGGTCCTTCCGTCCCCGCCGGTGAGCACGACGTCGGTGAAGGTCCCGCCGACGTCCGCGCTGACCCGTACGGCCCTCTCTTCCTGGCGATCCACGATCGCAGCGGACACTGCCACGCGAGCGCCGCGCATGGACAGCGCCCCGCGTTTCGGCCACAGATACCGGCATGCCGAGCGCCCGCAACGTCCTGCTGATCACCTCCGATCAGCAGCACTGGAACACCCTGGGCTGCCTGAACGGCGAGCTCCGCACGCCCAACCTGGACCGGCTCGCGGCGCGCGGCACGCTGTTCACCCGCGCCTACTGCCCCAACCTGACCTGCACGCCGACGCGCGCGTCGATCATCACCGGCCGGTACCCGGACCGGGCATCGAGGAGCCACGGCCCGAGCTCTGATGAAGCGATGAAGCGGTATTCCGTTGCGCGGTCATGCGGCATGGGGTAGATTCCGGAAGGCTATGGCGTCTGCTGACCTTGGTGCTCGCGACGCGCATGGCGAGTGGAAACCGACGGAGCGGATCGAGTTTCCGCCGCCCTTCCAGTGGCCGATCAAGCCGCTGGCGATACTCGAGTGGCTGTTCGGGTTTCCCGGCTACCTGTGGCCTCTGAACGCGTTCTGGTTCGGAACCACGGCCCTGACCTGGTTCGTGCTCACCCCGCCCCTGGAGTCGATGGCCACGTTCCGGCCCGGCTGGATGGCATGGATCGTGGTCCGCAACGCGGCGCTGCTGTTCGTGTGGTTCGGCCTCTGGCACCTGCGGTTGTACGTGCAGCGGGCGCAGGGGATGCGCTACAAGTACAGCAACCGCTGGCTGAGCACCAGGCACCGCGGTTTCACCTTCAATGACCAGACCCGCGACAACCTTTTCTGGACCGTCGTGTCCGGCGGCAGCGTCTGGTCGGCGTACGAGATCCTGACGCTGTGGGCCTACGCCAACAACTACCTGCCGTTCGTCGAGTTGCGCACCAACCCCGTGTACTTCGTCGCCCTGATGGTCCTGATTCCGTTGATCCGGGACATCCACTTCTACTGGATCCATCGCCTGCTGCACTGGAAGCCGTTGTACAAGGCCGCCCACTACCTCCATCACCGCAACATCAACGTCGGTCCGTGGTCCGGGCTGTCCATGCACCCGGTCGAGCACCTGCTCTACTTCACCGGGGTGTTCCTGCACTGGATCCTGCCGTCCCACCCGCTGCACGCCATCTTCCACCTGCAGCACGCCGCGCTCTCGCCCGCGACCGGCCACACCGGCTACGAGAAGGCCGAGCTGGGCAACGAGTCGCTGGCGATGAAGCACGGCAGCTACTACCACTACCTCCACCACCGCTACTTCGAGTGCAACTACGCCGGCGACAACGGCATGATGTTCGACCGCATGTTCGGCAGCTTCCACGACGGCACCGACGAGGGGCACGCCAGGATGCGCGCCCGCACCCACGCCCGCATGCGGAAACGCCGGGCATAGCTGCTGACACGGCGAGGCGCAATACGTCCGTGAACGACCTCAGGCCGTCGCCAAGTGGCGAGATCTGGTCAGCGGAACAAGTCGGAATGGGTTCCGGTACGTATCAGCGTGATCGTGGTCCCGTCGTCATCCCAGATCAGGAGCCAGTCCGGTTCGATATGACATTCCCAGTACGGTGACAGGTCACCCGAGAGCCGATGGGCGCGGTGTCTGGGTTCCAGTCGCTGGCCAGCCATCAGCTTCTCTATGATGAGATCGATACGGTCGGTGTCCTTGCCTCGTCTGCGAAGCCGCCGATCGTCTTTCCGGAACTGCGCCGTGAGGCGCAGTTCACGCATCCTTCATCAGGTCCGCGCGCATCTGCTCGACGCTGGAGTAGCTACTAAGCCCTTTTCCGTAGCGAACTTGGCGAACGGCTGCGAGCGTCTCTTCGTTCGGTATCCTCAGCTCGAACGGGAGCCCGTTGTGCAAGGCCGTCTGCTTGTAGAACAGCGTTATCGCGGCGGTGGGTGAGAGCCCCAACGCGGTGAACACCTTTTCCGCCTCTTGCTTCAACTCCGGCTCCACTCGAGCTCGTATCATCGCCGTCTTCGCCATGTTCGCCTCCGTGCAGCGAGAATGTACCACAGATGGGGAACGTCGCGGTACGACCGGAGGCAACTGATGGGGAAGCCGTTGAATCTTCTCGGCGCAATCGCCATCGCCATGGCGGCCCTGCTGCAGCCTGCGCCGCTCAGTGCCGTCACGTACGAGTTCGACCTGACCTACGACCCGGCGGAATCGGTGATCGCCGGCACGCAGGTGATCTCCTTCAGCCGCTCGGAGATGGGCGACGGAGCGGTGCTTGTCCTGCTCAACAACGCCGGCGCCGTCCCCAACCCGCATGACAACCCGCTGATCGAGGACCTGCGCTACCAGTCCGGGTTCGAGGCGGCCTACACGCGCATCACCGGCATCGTCGACGCGCACGGCGCGGAGGTGCCGTTCGAGGCGTTCACGCCGCCGGCGCACGGCCGCCTGTTCACCTATCCCATACCCGGCCTTGCCGTGCGGCTGCGCCTGCCGCCGCGCGACCGCTACCGGCTCACCGTGACGTTCCGGACTCGCCTGCCGGCCCTGCGCGAGGGAGATCTCACCAGCCGCGACGGCGTGTTCGTGCAGCGCTTCGCCTGGTATCCGCGCCTCTACCCCGATCCGACCCGCTTCACGCTGCCGCCGAACGACGGCTACCGCGTGCGCATCGTCGTCCCGCCCGGCTACCGGGTGATCTCGCACGACGAGCGCGCCTCGCCCGCGCCAGACGGGATCGCCTACGTGATCGAGAGCCGGGATCCCGTCACGACGATCCCGCTGACCATCTTTCCCGAGGACCGCTTCCGGCTCGTCGAGACCGCGTCCGCCGACGTCGCGGTCCGCGTGTTCCACCGTCCCGGCCACGAGCGCCAGGCGCGCAAGCTCGCCGGCTACGCCGCCGCGGCGCTCGACCACTACGCCGCCGTCCTCGGGCCGCTGGACTACCGCCGCGTCACCATCGTGGAGGGGGTGCGGCCCGGCGCCTGGGGCATGGCGGCGGACGCCTTCGTGATGCTGGGCAGCGGTGCGTTCAACGCCGACGTGCCGTCCCCGGAACTCTGGAACCGCCTGCTGGAGTTCCTGGTAGCGCACGAGATCGGCCACTTCTACTTCGGCATTGGCACCGCGGTGGATTTCGTCAGCGACAACTGGCTGAGCGAGTCGCTCACCCAGTACGTGACGCTCGACTACCTGGAGCGGAAGTACGGAGCGGACGACAACGCGTTCGGCGAGGAAGCCGGGCCGGTGGGGGCGATCGCCGGTCATGTCCTGTCGTACCGCAGCTTCCGGGAGCTGCTGACAGCGAGCTTCCTCGCGCTACGAAAGTCCGGATTCGACTTTCCGGTGGCAAGCGAGGTGGACGCGCAGAACCAGAACGGGCTGGCCGCGGTGATCTACCGCAAGGGCGCCTTCGCCGTGCGCCAGCTCGCCACCGAGATGGGCAAGGACGCCTTCGATGATGCCCTGGGCGAGTACGCCCGCCGGTACCGCCACCGGTTCGTGGACACCGAGCGGTTCCTCGCCCACCTGGAGGAGCGCCGGCCGGGCATGCGGACCATCGGCGAGCGGGTGCTGACCACCGTCCGCTATCCCGACTACGCCGTGGCCCGGGTGGAAGACGAGGGGAACATGGTCAGGATCACGATCCGTGACCTCCTCGACAGCGGCCTGACCACGCCGGTGCGGGTCATCGTGGCGGGCGATGGCGGCGGCGAGCGCACGCTCGACTTCGCGGTGCGCGGCACGGAGGTGCTGGAGGTGGCCGGCCGCGTGCGCTCGGTGGAGGTCGACCCGGACTGGTACACGCTGGACATCGACCGCAGGAACAACCACCACCCGCGCAAGCTGAGTTGGGTGCTGCGCCAACACAGCCGGTTCGAGGCCGACCTGATCGGCATCGATCTGCGCCCGTTCGAGCTGTCGGCGGACGCGCTGAGTCTGGGCGCCGGGATCGGCTACTGGTCGACCGGGATGGTGTCGTACGGCTTGAGCGCGGGGGCCGCCGCCCGGATCGAGCCGGCCGAGCCCGGCCGGTGGCTGACCGGCGTTCCGATGGTGGAGCCCGGCGCGTATGCCGTCGCGGAGCTGTCGCTGCCGCGCGGCGCGCAGGCCGGCGCCGCGTTCACCTGGTATGCGGAGGGAGACTGGAACGGCTCGCTGGCGTTCCGGCAGCCACTGCGCACGCCCCTGGAGATCGGCACCCGCCCGACGTTCTACGACACCGGCCTGTCGCTGGCGGCCGGACTGGACGCCGACCAGCGCCCGGCGCTGGAGCCGTGGATCGGGCTGGATTCGGTGAGACTGTTGGGCGCCATGCCTCACCTCGCCTCCCTGCGCCAGCGCGCCACCGTGCTGCCGACCGACGGTGCCTGGTCCCTGCAGTCGAGCCTGTCGGCGGCCGTGCCGCTGCGCATCGTGCCGCGCGTGTACGTGGTGCCCAGCGTTGACCTGGGCGCCGACTGGCGGCTGTTCGGACTGGGCACCGCGCCTCCCGCCGGCGTGGATAGCCGGCTGCGGGGCGGCCCGAGCGGGATCGGCGAGCCGGCGGCGACGGGGCGCGTATACGGCGGTCTGGACTTGCTGGTCCCCCTGATCGGCGGGCGCGAGGACCGGATCCTGGACCTGGTGGTGTTCCGCAGCCTGACGGCCGCGCTCTACGTCGAAGCGGAGAACCGCTTCACGTCGTTCCCGGCGCTTGTCGACCAGCGGCAGTGGAGCCCGCACGCGGGGATCGAGCTGAGCGTCGGGCTCACCTCGCTGATCGACCTGCCACTCGCGCTCGCCGGCGGCCTGGACGTACCCCTCCGTACCGCCGCTGACGCCGGGACGTGGCGATGGTTTCTGTCCGCGAACCTTCCCCTCCGCCTCTACACCCTCCTGCTGGCGGACTGAACGGCCGTTCCGCTCCAGATGAGCGTCATGCCAGCAGGCATGACGTCACGGAAAGCGCTACGCTATTCTCCTACTTGAGACTCCCGTTGTCGACCACCACAAACCGAGCTGCTGTTCGGCTCTTGCAGCAAGAGCACGCCTGTCGGGGGGATCACCTCGGCTGGTTCGAGCGGCTATACCAAGCGGGACGAGACGGTGACAACGTCATTCCGTGGGCGGACCGAGTGCCCAATCCCCATCTGGTGAGTTGGCATCGCCAGACCCGTTGCGACTTTCGGAATCGCAGATGCTTGATCGTCGGCTGCGGTCTGGGAGATGACAGCGAGTACCTTGCGACAGCGGGCGCTATCGTGACGGCGTTTGACGTCGCTCCGACGGCTATTGACTCTTGCCGCGATCGGTTCCCGAACTCCTCTGTGGACTATCAAGTCCGCGACCTTCTCCAACTGCCTGCCGACTGGCACGAACACTTCCACTTTGTCGCCGAGATCTACACCCTGCAAGTCCTTCCAACTCACTTGCGACAACGGTCACTGTCCGCCATTGCGCAATGCGTGGCGCCGGCAGGCACACTGTTAGTGATCACTCGTGGGCGCGATGATGGTGACCATGAAGGTGATTTACCGTGGCCGATCGCACCCTCTGAACTCGCTCTCCCAGCGGCGACTCCTCTCGGTCAGACCAGCTTCGAGGATTACCTGGATCGAGAAGACCCGCCCGTACGTCGGTTCAGGGTCCGTTACGACCGATCGAATTAGCTCATCAGGGCAGGTGATCCGATGTCTGTCGAGTTCGACGAAGCGCCCTATCGAGCCGCTTCGGCACATCAGAAGGAGTGGGGAGCCTGTCTGACGACGAGCTCGATCTCCGCGGAAACGAGCATGTACTCGATGTCGGCTGCGGAAACCCGTCGCTGACAGCGAGCCTCGCGGGGGCTGTCCCGCGGGGCTTCGTTCTTGGCATCGATCCGTCGGCGGGCATGATTGAATCCGCAAGAAGCCACGACAGTCCGAATCTCGCGTTTCGGCATCTCGATGTCTTTGCGTCCGCGTACCGTGATACGCCACACAAACAGCTTCATTCGTGGGGAATCCAACCGACACCGCGCCACCCTCAGTAACAGGAGACGCGCGTAGTCCAACCGGGACGGGCGACGGCTCAGGGCCACTCCCGCATCGAGCTCGTCCGGGGAGGACGGCGGCACCACCGTCCTGGAGTTCCAGGGCATGGTCCACCTGATCAGCGAGTAGCCGACTCCGCGTCGAAGCCCCAGACTCCCAATCAGGACTCCTACGGACTCCGGTTGACGGGAGGCACATTTTGCACAAATGTGCTTTTGATGAGAACGACCATCGACATCCCGGAGCCGTTGCTGCGCCGCGCGAAAGCGGCGGCGTCGCTCGACGGCAAGAGCCTGCGGGCCTACGTGACCGAGGCGCTGGAGCAACGCCTCACCCACGCCGCGTTGGGCGGTACCGGGCACCGGGTTACCCTGCCGCTGGTACCGTCGAAGACTCCCGGCGCCCTGCGGATCACCGAAGACGCGCTTGCGCGCGCCTTGGCCGAAGAGGATCTCGGATCGGGCGCCGCGGTCGAGCACGGCGTCATGCTGCCCGGCGCGGTCCGCTGGTAACGGGCGCGGCCTTCGCCGCGCCGCTCTCCGCGCCACCCTCAGTTGCCGCTGCGATGTTCGGACGGCATGTGGTCGACCGATCCGACGCTGGCGAACTCGGTGTGACGGGGCGCGCCTCCGGTTATGCGTCCGCCCGGCCAGTGGATCAGCTCGCTGATGCTGGCGTTGGTGATCAGGAAGCCGTGCACCACCGGGGTGCCGGGGCCGAGGCCGCTCGCCCACCGCATGATCATGTGGATGGCTCCGGCATGGGAGACGATCACCACACGCTCGCTAACATGAGGGGCGACGATCTCGTCGGTCACGGCCTCAACCCGCGCCGCGAACTCGCGTATCGTTTCGCCGTCGGGGGCCAGCTTGCTGTTCGGGTGCCAGGCCAGGAGGTCACCGCGTCGCTGGAGAATCTGCTCCACGGTGAGGCCAGGGTCGGTGATGCTGCCGGAGCGGTACTCCGACGCCGGCCGGCACACCATCAGCCGCCACGTCTACGGCCACTTCTCCGAGCACCTGGGGCGTTGCATCTACGACGGCTTTTGGGTCGGCGAGGACTCGCCGATTCCCAATACCCGCGGGATCCGCAACGACCTGGTCGAGGCGCTGCGCGCCATCCGCATCCCCAACCTCCGCTGGCCGGGCGGCTGCTTCGCCGACGAGTACCACTGGATGGACGGCATCGGCCCGCGCGAGCAACGGCCCAGGAACATCAACACCCACTGGGGCGGGGTCATCGAGACCAACCACTTCGGCACCCACGAGTTCATGGACCTGTGCGACCAGCTCGGGTGCGAGCCGTACATCTGCGGCAACGTCGGCTCCGGCAGCGTGCGCGAGATGCAGCAGTGGGTGGAGTACCTGACCTCCGACGGCGATGACTCGATGGCGGAGCTGCGGCGCGCGAACGGCCGAGCGGAGCCGTGGAAGGTCCGCTTCTGGGGCGTCGGCAACGAGAACTGGGGCTGCGGCGGCAACATGCGCCCCGAGTACTACGCAGACCTGTACCGTCAGTACGCCACCTACCTGCGCGACTTCGCCGGCAACCGCCTGTACCCGATCGCCTGCGGGGCGAGCGGCAGCGACTACCGCTGGACGGAGGTGCTCATGCAGCGACGCCCAAGCTGGAGGCGCTGTCGCTCCACTACTACACCGGGCACGCGCCCGGCCGGCCACGGACCACGGCGACCGGGTTCGGAGAGGCGGACTGGTTCGGGCTGCTGCAGCACGCGCTGCGGATGGACGAGCTCATCACCCGCCACTCGACCATCATGGATCGCTACGACCCGGACAAGCGCGTCGCCCTCATCGTCGACGAGTGGGGCACGTGGCACGATCCGGAGCCGGGCACCCACCCCCGCTTCCTGTACCAGCAGAGCACCATGCGCGACGCGCTGGTCGCCGCGGTGACGCTCGACATCTTCAACCGCGACTGCGCGCGCGTGCGCGGCGCCCAGATCGCGCAGACGGTCAACGTGCTGCAGGCGATGGCGCTGACCGAAGGCGAGCGGATGCTGCTCACGCCCACCTACCACGTGTTCGACCTGTACCAGGGGCACCAGGACGCCACCTCGCTGCCACTGGACGTGGGCGCCGAGCGCTACGGGATCGGGGACGAATCGATTCCGGCCGTCTCGGCCTCCGCCTCCCGCGATGCCACGGGCCGGGTGCTGCTGACGATGAGCAACCTCGACCCGAGCCGACCGCACGAGGTCAGCGCCGAGGTCCGCGGCCCGGGATGGAGCGACGCGAACGGCCCCGCAGTGTCAGGCCGCATTCTGACGGCGGACACCATGCAGGCGCACAACACCTTCGATGACCCGCACGCCGTGCGCATCGCTCCGTTCGATGACGTGCGCTACGCCAGCGGCATGCTCCACGCCTCGCTCCCGGCCATGAGCGTCGTCGCTCTGCAGTTCCGCTTGAGCGGCGTGGAACGCCGCGATGGGTAGCTGAGCCGACGCGCCTACTCCGCGGTCAAACGCTCCAGATAGCTTGTCGTTTCGGCGATGATGCTCTGCGCCTCCTCGACCGCGACACGTGCAGTGTCCGCATCGGCGTGCGAGAACAGCTCGTAATCGGCACTCTCCCGATCGTCCTTCAAGTTGGCGAGGAAGCGGCCCGCTCGCTTGCTCATCTTCCCGGTCTTCACGAACAGGAGATTGAACAGCGTCACAGCCCCGTGATGGGTTCGCGGCTGTTCGCCGGCGCTGGTCAGCAGCGCTTTCACGGCGTGGAACGCCGCGTAATAGGCCCGTGAAATCGCATCCTCGTGATCCCCTGAGTCGCGCAGACGCTCAGCTACTCCCAGCTTCTGCCGGGCCTTCTCCATGTAAGCCGCAATGAGCTGCTTGCTAGTCGAGTGCAAGCGGCACTCCATCGCGCAGGACGTTGGCGACGAACGGATTGCCTGCCGCCGTCGACCTCTTGAAGTTCTCCCGGGAGACGATCTTCAGCGACACGAGCGAGCCGGTTTCGCACACGACATCGACCACGGCGTCGTACAGCGCATCGATCACGGGTCTGGTGCGCTCGCCCAGTACTACGAAGACGTCATAGTCCGAGTCTGGACGATGATCGCCGCGCGCCCGCGAACCGTACAGATACAGACCGACTACGTCGCCGCGAACCGTGACAATCCGGCGAAGAAACGACTCGATCACAGAATCGACCCGGTGCACCGCGGCTGTCTGGCCCATTGGGCCCCAACTGTACTACAGAGGCCGGACGAGGCGGCCAGCACGAAGCATGGCTGTCACACGGGCCTTCGCGAATTGACCAACCGCACCCTCTACTTGTACCGTATTCCTGTACCCAACCGTTCTGAGATGACCCACGAAACCACCTACAGCAATGCGCGCGCCCACTTGGCGGCGCTCATGGATCAGGTAACGGACACCCGAGAGCCCATCGTGATTCGCCGCCGCGGCGCGGAGCCGGTTGCGCTGGTCGCGGCCGACGAGCTCGCCGGCTGGATGGAGACCGCCTACCTGCTCCGTTCTCCGAAGAATGCCCGGCGCCTGCTGGACGCCAGCCAGCGCGCGGCCGCCGGAGAAGGCATCCCGCTGAACATCGAGCAACTCCGCGAGCGACTCGGCCTCGAAGGCGCGTGACGGAGAGCGGACGTCGGGACGCGCTCTTCGATCCGAACTGCCTCGACGATCTGGAGCACTGGGTGCGCACGGACCGACGGCGGGCACTGCGCACCCTGAAGCTGATTGAGGCTGTGCTCCGCGATCCGTTCAGCAGACCGGGCAAACCGGAACCGCTTCGTGGTCAACTCTCGGGCGCGTGGTCACGGCGCATCGACCATGAGCACCGTCTGCTCTATCAAGTCAGCGAAGGCCGCGTGCGCTTCCTTGCGGCCCGTTACCACTACTGAAAAGACACGCCGGCCACCTCCGGCCATTCGTCCATCGGGGGCGGGATGGGCTGGCGGCCGGCGCCGAACACGGACTGGTCGTAGTCTATCAGGGCCCCGGTCATCACGCCGGACTCGTCGGAGGCCAGGTAGGCGATGGTGCGGGCGACCTCGGCCGGTTTGATCAGCCGCCCGAACGGCTGCGCGGCCTCGGCGGCGGCCAGCCAGTCCGCGCCGTCCGAGTGGTAGCGGCGCTGGATCACGTCCTCGCCCGGCGTGTTCATCCACCCCAGGTTGAGGGCGTTCACCCGGATGCGGTGGCGCATCACCGAGTAGGCCACATTCTTGGTCATCGCGTTCAGCGCCGCCTTGGAGATCGCATACGGGCAGAGCATCGGCTCCCCGCCGTGCGAGGCCACGCTCGACACGTTGACGATCGAGCCGGCCACACCCTCGCGCTGCATCACCTTGACCGCCGCCTGCGTCAGGAAGAAGGGCGCGCGCACGTTGATGTTCATCACCTGCTCGTAGAACTCCGGCGTCGTGTCCCAGATCGTGGCGCGCTCGGTGAGGGCGCCCGCATTGACCAGGACGTGCAGCGTGCCGAAGGCGCGGTCGGCCGCCTCCACGAGGTTCCGGCAGTCGTCCAGGCAGGCGAGGTCGCCCGCCACGAAACGGGCGTCGCAGCCCAGACCGGCCAGCTCGCCCGCGACCGACTCGCCCCGCTCGGCGTTGCGGCCGGTGACCACCACGCCGGCCGCGCCGCGCTCCGCGAACGCCCGCGCGGTGGCCGCGCCGAGCCCCTGCGTGCTGCCGGTGACCAGCGCGTACTTCCCCGCAAGGGAAGCCTTCCCCCGCAAGGGAGGCCGCGCCGGCGGGCCGATCGTCGTGCTCCGCGGCCGTCATCCGTCCTACCGCGGCTCGGGAGCCGCTCGCAGCCCCTGCGGCGCCAGTTCGCCTATGGAGGCTTCCGGGTCGTCCGGCCGATCAGGACGGCCATTCCGCGCGTCCGCCGCGGCGCGCGCCTCGTTGGGCAGCGGGGTGTCGAACTGGTAATCGGGGTCGGTCTGCTGCCGCTTCCAGACCTCGCGCATCTCCCGCCAAGCCCCCCACAGCGTGCGCGGCTCGGGCATGTCGTGCGCGATCTCCCGCGCCAGCTTCCTGAGGTTGTAGCAGGGCACCCCGGCGTACATGTGGTGCTCGGCGTGCCAGTTCATCCGCCAGTAGAGAAAGGTCGAGATCGGATCGAGCTTCATCGAGCGCGTCGACTTGCGGAAGTCGGCCACGTTGTCGCGCAGGCCGCAGTGCTGGGGCAGGCCGCACAGGTATACCAGCCAGTTGCCGATGTGCGGCGCCACGCCGACCAGGATCGGCAGGATCCAGTACCCGGAGACGATCCCGTAGACGGCCACGGCGCCGTGGAAGGCGAGCTGCACCCGCGAGAACCACATCGACTTGCGCGCCTCGGCCGGCTGGTCGGAGTGCAGGGCGCTGACCCACTCGCCGGCCGGCGTGCGGACGTAGCCGACCCTGCCGATCGCGGACATGAAGGTGACCACGAGCGTGGAGATCAGCCCGCCCTTGCCGAACGTGCGGCCGGGACGGCCGGTCACGTTCACGGTGAAGATCTGGATCAGGAACCACGGCCCGCCGACCTTGGGGTTGAGCGGCAGCAGGTTCTCCCGATCCCCTTCCGGGTACAGCGTGTAGCGGTGGTGGTACGTATGGCTGGTGCCGTAGTCATACGGATCCCACCAGCTCAGCACGCTGTAGATGTGGAGGAACACGTGGTTCAGCCACTTGGTGCGGAACACCGTGCCGTGCGCGAGCTCGTGCGGGGCGACACCGCGTATGAAGCTCGCCACCGTGCCGTGGGCGAACAGCGCGAAGGCGAAGGCCACCCACGCCTGAGAGGCCCACAGCCGGAACGTCAGCGCGCCGAGCGCCAGGTAGAGGAGCAGGTGGCCGCCTGACTGCAGCCATCCCTGCAGGTCGCTGCGCTGCATCAGCCGCCTGAGCGTCGCCGGCTCGATCGGGCTGCGGTACCACCCCACCTTGAGGTTGCGGCGGACATCCGACAGGGGTTCGTAAGCCGTAGCCATCTTGACCGGTTGTCGTACCACGGCATCCGCGTCGCGGCAAGAACCCCGGACCGCTACGGCTCGGGGCGCCAAGCCAGGCGGGCGTCCGGGATCCGGCTGGCCTCCCCGGGTCCCACGGGGCCGTCGTACCAGGCCAGCATGCCGCGCAGCGCGCGCCAGCCGGCGTCGCTCCAGCCCTCCGGCCTTCCTTCCCGGGCATTGCGGCTGCCGTAGAACGCAAGCAGGCGCTCGGGGAGGTCCGGCCAGGTCGGCAGAAACCACAGCGTGACGACGGTGCGGCGCCGGCCCGTGACGTTCGCGTGCGCGGAGTGCAGCAGGCGCGCGTCGCCGATCACCAGGTCGCCCGCGCGGACCGGCACGTCCACCTCGTCCGGGTCGGGCTGCAGCGCCGGATGATGCTCCTCCGCGCCCGCGAGCTCCTCGCCATGGGCCGGAGGCAGGCCGTGCAGCCGGTGGCGGCGGCGATGCGAGCCCGGGATGACCCGCAGGCAGCCGTTCTGCCGGTTGGTGTCGATCAGGTAGTACATCAGGAACACCTGCACCGGCTCGTCGGTGTAGCTGGTCGGGTCGTCCCAGACGATGCCGTCCTGATGCCAGAACAGCGGCGGCGCCACCATCGGCGGCTTGCTGATGATGTACCCGGACATGAAGCGAGCGCCGGGGTAGCCCATCCCGGCCAGCACCTCGCGCGCCGCCGGCAGCGCGATCAGCGGCAGCATCTCCTCGTGTTCCTTCACCTGGATCATCGAGCCCTGGAAGCGGGTCCGCGCCTTCTGTGCGTCGGACAGGCGGTCGGCGGCGCCGTCGGCGAACGCCCGCACCCGCTCGATCAGGTCGGACGGCGCCACGCCGGGGACGTGGCAATAGCCGTCACGGACGAGTTGCCGGTTCAGCCCGGCACCGCGTTCGGTCGTCGGATCCATGTCCCGGCATCCTGCCTGCCGGGCGCGGGCGCCCGCAATCGGCGCACCGCGGAGTCGGCTGTGCTACGCTACGGTGCGTACCCGCGATGGCTCAGCACCCGACGGACGGCGAGCGACGCTTCTGGGAGGAGAACGGCTACCTGTTCCTGGAGGGCGCCATGGCCGGCTCCGAGCTGACTCGCCTGCAGCGGGCATTCGACCGCTGCGTGCGCGAGGAGAAGGCGCAGTGGCTGGAAGGCATCGCGCAGGGCACGCGGCCGGCCGGCTTCTTCGACATCCCGGATCCGTTCGAGAAGGACGACGCCTTCATCGACCTGATCGACCACCCCTCCTGGTATCCCTACCTGATGGACTTCGCCGACGACGAGTTGCTGCTGCTCGCGCCGCAGGTGCGAACCCTGCCCGCGCAGCCGGTCAGCTACCTCCGCTGGCACGCGGACGTCCCGCACTCCTACCCGCTGCACATGAAGGTGCAGATCTACGTCGACGACGTGCCCGCCGACGGCGGCGCGTTCGGCTTCGTGCCGGGAAGCCACAAGCCGGACGCCGGCGAGTGCCCCAATCCCCGGCCGCTGGATACCATGCCCGGCCACCGGGCCTTCGCCGGCAAGGCCGGCGATGCCGTGCTGTTCAATTCCTACGGATGGCACACCTCGATGGTCAACAGGACCGGCCAGGCGCGGAAGTCGATCATCCTCATCTACGAGAAGTGGAGCGAGAAAAACGCGCACAGGGACGACTACAAGAGCATCGCGGACCGGTGCACGACCTCCGCGCGGCGCAAGCTGCTCAGCCTGGAGCCGATGAGAAGCGCTGCCACCGGCTGACCCGCTTCAGGCACGCATCTCCAGAGCAGCGCACAGGCGCGCCGCGACGATCCGCTCGTCGCCCGGCTCCAGCGTCATCGGGTCGACGGCCACGCCGGCGCCGCTCTGCCGCATGGCGATGCACGGCTCGCCGTTCCACAGCTCCTCCACGACGGCGGCCGCCCGTTCGGGATCGAGCTCGACATGAAGGCGCGGCGCCACGTCCGGAAACGCGCGCTGCCCGCGGCCCGTGATCGACACCGCGGCTTCCGGCGCCGCGGAAGCCGCGACGAGCGTGTCGGCGATGTGCGCTGCCTGCGCCCGCCAGCGCGCCACGTCCTCCGCGTCGCTGGAGGCCAGGAACCGGTCCACCGCCGCCAGCAGCCCCATGATCTCTTCCTTTCCCACCTTCATCGCCCGGCCGATGCCACTCTCGGGACTGGAGTTCAGCCGCACGGCGGCGACCAGCTCGGGCGTGCCGACCACCAGTCCCGTGCACTGCGGACCCCGCAGCCCCTTTCCGCCGCTGAACACGGCCAGCGACGCGCCCTTGGCGACGAGCTCGGTCAGGTTGGAGCGCGGCGGCAACTGCGCGGCGGCGTCGACGATGACCGGAACGCCACGCTCGGCGGCTCCGCTCGCCACCTCGGCGAGCTGTTCGATGGGCTGGCTGCCGAGGAAGAAGACGACGGCGGCCGTACTGCTGCCGATGGCGCCGACCATCTCCTCGGTGCTGAGGGCGGCGCTGGTGCCCACGCGGACCAGCGTGCCGCCGCACGCCTCAATGCCCTGGTGGATGTAGAAGTGCGGATCGACGCTGCCGATCACGAACTCGTTGGCCCATCCGGACGTGTTCGGCAGTGCCCGTACGCGCTCGACGTCGGTACCGGTCAGACAGCCCGCGGCCGCGAGCTGCATGCCGCTCGCCGCACCGCAGGAGACGAACGCCGCCGGGACGCCGATGCGCCGCGCCAGGTACTCGCCGGACTTGACGAGCAGATCCGGCAGGTCGACGTACGCGCCGGCCGCCGTGCGCATCGCCTCCAGCACCTCCGCCGGCATCAGGCTGCCGCCGAGCGTGGTGATGGTGCCGCTGGCGTTGATCAGGATACGCGCTCCGAGCTGTCGATAGTCGATCATGGCAACTCCCGATTGTAGTCGAGCCGGCCGGAGGCTGCCGGGGCGTCCCCGTTTTGACGGCCCGCCCCGAGCGACCTATGGTGCCGGGACAGGATCCCGATGGGCACCGATACAGGCCTGCTCGCGCACTGGCCGCTCGCCGGCGACTGCCGCGATCGCTCCGGAAACGGCCACCACGGCCGGAACCAGGGCGCTGACCTTGCGGCCGGCGGCGCCGTCTTCGACGGCCGCGGCGCCCACGTCCTCGTGCCCCCGTCGGCCGCCCTGGACCTGGGGACGGGCGACTTCACCCTGGCCGTCCAGATCCACACGGACGCCGTCCTCGACGACGTGCCGGGCGACATCGTCAGCCGCTACGCCCCCGGCACCCGGACCGGCTTCCAGCTCAGCCTGCTCAACAACGCCGGCGTGACCGCCGCCCAGGCCAACTACCGCCACCTCCACTTCGGCATCGACGCCGGCAGCAATTGCGCATGGGCCGACTGCGGCCGCCCCGGCAACAACCTGCGCGTCTACTCCCTGTGCGTCTTTCGGGGCGATCTCTACGCGGGCACCTTCGAGACCGGCGCCGACGAGGCCGGCGGCGTCTACCGCTACGACGGCAGGGCCGGCTGGAAGCCTTGCGGGAGCCCGGACGCCGCCAACACCGTGGCCTCCCTGTGCGTCTTCGACGGCGACCTCTACGCCGGCACCCTGCCGCTGGGCCAGGTCTACCGCTACGACGGCCGCGACACCTGGACCCTCACCGGGCAGCTCGACACCACCCCGGACGTGAAGTACCGCCGCGTCTGGTCGATGGCCGTCTACCGCGGCCGGCTGTTCGTCGGCACCCTCCCCTCGGGCCGCGTCTGCGCCCTGCAGGCAGGCGCCAACGTCACCCACGACCATGAGCTCGAGCCCGGCTGGCGCCGCCTCGCCGCCGTCCGCAGGGGAGGGCGACTGGAGCTCTCCACGTCGACGGCAGCCGCGTCGCGACCTCGGCGGCCTTCGACGCCTCGGCCTTCGACCTCTCCACGGACCAGCCCCTGCGGATCGGCGCCGGCGCCATCGACACATTCGACGGCAGGATCCGCGACCTGCGGCTGTACCGCCGTGCCCTCGCGAAAGAAGAAGAAGAAATGACAGGAGTGCGTTGATCCGTGGTTGCTGAGTTCGGTCTCGCCTCGCTGCGGCAGTAAACAACCACCTGCGATGCGGAGGTCCTTACCTTGGATCCGCGGAGGTATCACCACCACCAATGCACATGACTTCCCTAACGGCGACGGTCGACGTTGAGATGGTCCGCTTGCACATCGATCTCCACCGAGCAGTTCGCGGTCGAGAAGACCGGTAGCGTTTCACCCACGGCGTGTTCCTTTGCGGTCGTGTCCTTCTAACACCTGCTTCAGTGGTCCGTGGCCCCCGCGCTCCAGCGGAGACAGCGTCTCGTCGACCGAGTCAGCGAGGGCGCGTACGCCTCATCGCACCCGTGTCGCCACTACCACTCGTCGCCTTGGCGCCGGGGACGCCGATCACGTCGCCGCGCCACTGGTGGGCCGAGATCAGGACGAGGTTGGGGCGCGCCGGGGGAGTGTTCACTGTTCTTCCGGTTCGGCAGGAGGATCCGTGTAGCGGCTCGCCTGCAGCCGGAACATTTCGGCGTAGCGGCCGTCCCGCTCCATCAGACTGGCGTGGTCGCCGTCCTCAACGATCTCCCCTTCATGGAGCACGAGAATACGGTCGGCGCTGCGCACTGTCGAGAAACGGTGAGAGATGATAATCGTCGTGCGCCCGCGGCTGCTCGCCAGGATCTGGTCGAACAGCTCGTGCTCGGCGCGCGCGTCGAGCGCGGCGGTCGGCTCGTCGAGGATCAGCACCTTGCCGTCGCGAAAGAAGGCGCGCGCCAGCCCGAGCTTCTGCCACTGCCCTCCCGACAGGTCCATGCCGTCGGCCAGCGTGCGGCCCAGCATGGTATCGAGCCCGCTCGGCAACCGCTCGACCATCTCCTGCGCAGCAGCAGCGCGGACGGCGTCCATGATCGCTTCGGTGTCTTCCAGCCGATCGAAATCGCCGAAGCCGACGTTCTCGCGGACGGTGAGATGGAACTGTACGTAGTCCTGGAACGCCACGCCAAAGAGCTTCCTCAACCCGCCGATCTCGTAATCGCGGTAGTCTGTGCCGTCCAGTTCGATGTTGCCGGCCGTCGGGTCGTAGAGGCGCGTGAGCAGTTTGACCAGGGTGGTCTTGCCGGCCCCGTTCTCGCCCACGATCGCCACCCGCTCACCGGAGCGCAACCTGAGGTTGAGCTGACGCAGCACCGGCCGGTCCGTCCCCGGGTACTCAAACGTCA
Organism: Spirochaetia bacterium; assembly: GCA_965215345.1. Lineage (GTDB taxonomy): Bacteria > Spirochaetota > Spirochaetia > SZUA-6 > Bin103 > CATQHW01. The sequence goes on from CBDCDL010000002.1 coordinate 528,679, forward strand.
CATCCGTCAGGTCGATTCCCCTCGCTACGCCGGACGGCGCCGTCACCTCCCGCCCCGCCCGGCGCAGCGAGCCGGCGTAGTCCTCTGGGTTCAGATCGATGAAGTCGAAGTAGCTCTGCGCGTACAGCCGACTCTGTATCAGCATGCCCGCTCCGCGGGCGGCATCCTGGAGCTGAGCCCGTGCTCTTTCAGCGGACTGGAACACCAGTACGAGCGTGCCGATCGCCAGCGCGCCGCTCACGGCGTCCACGGCGGCCCAGACCCAGATCGCGACCGTACCCGCCACTGACAGCACTCCCAGCATGCCCAATCCGCGGACCTCGACGCCGGCGATGCGGCGCTCCTGCCTGTACATATCTACCTGAGCACGGCGAAAACGCTCGAGCAGTAACCCGCCGAGCCCGAATAAACGAATCTCCTTGGCGGGGTCCCGTTCCGCAAGCAGTGATGCCAGGTAGTGGCATAGCCGGCGGATTGGCGCCTGCGCGTTCCACATCGCGTACATGCGACCGCTCACTCTGCCCCGGAACAGCAACTCCGGCACCACCGTCGCCCCCAAGCCCGGCTTATTCACGCGTCGGTCTGACAAGCCATGCCTGGAGATGGAAGAACGATTATTCCAGAAAATGGGTGTGCTGGCGCAGCCGTGCAGGAGTGACGGCGCGGCTGGGAGCAGATGGCCAAGAGCGCGTGCAGCGTTGAAAGGGCGCGGTTGGTCGGGACCGAAAGGCTGACGGCCGTCGAGCACGCCGGCGAGGACACAGATGACCGCGCCCAGGTGCTCGACGAAGAGGTTCTGAACGTGCCGGCCTGTCGGCCTCAGCCGTTGGGCGCCCAGTCCAGGAGGGTGAGCTTGTTCCACAGCCGCAGCCAGTCGGCCGCCGCATGCTGCGCGATCACGACGGTCGCCCGCCGGCCGTGGCGGACCACCCGGCTGGCCACCCGCAGCACCCGCTCGCGCAGCCGGCGCAAACTCCAGCCGACGCCGGTCGCCCGCTGCATCAGACAGCGCCCCGCGTGCAGCACCTCGTAGGCCAGCAGATTCAACAGCAACAGCGTCTCGTTCTGGGCCCGCACTCCTGCTTCTTGCGGCTCGGTGGCCGCCTCCAGGCGGCGGCCCCGGTAGTGGCTCTTCGCACGCGGCGCCGAGGACAGCGCCGGCGCCAGCACGTCCATGAACTCTCCCATGTGCCCTTCGGCCTTGCCCCGCATGCGGTACAGCCCCAACAGCCGCGCGCCGCTGTAGCGGTTGCGTTTGAGGTTGGTGATCAGCCAGAAGTAGTCGAGGAACAACTCTCCGGGCCGCTCCACCACCACCAGCACCACCCGCCGCGCGTGCTCCCAGGAATCGGCTTGGTAGCGCAGCTCGTGGCACCACACCCGCCCCTCGCGCGGCGGACGCCCCGGCGGCCGGCGCAGATACGGCTGCGCCATGCGGTCCAGCACCGCGTTGTTGCGGATGCGCGCCACGTAGTCGATGCCTGATGACTCCAGGCCCGTGAGCGTTTTTCCATCGGGAAACCCGGCGTCCATACGCACCAGCACCGACTCGCACACCCGCGGCCGGCAGCGCTCGACCACCCGCTGGATAAACTCAAGCGCGCCGTCGGCCGAGCCCACCGCGCCGGGCCGCAGCGTGCCGTCGAGCAGGTCGCCGCTCTCCGCGCAACTGGCGATGAGCGCATGAAACATCCGCTGCCCGTAGTGGCCGTTGTACTGGCTGCCGGCCTGCTGCCCGTGCACCTCGAACGGCAGGCCGTCCAGGTCGATCATCAACCGCTTGTACCGCCGCTCCCCGTTGTCCTTCCACAGCCGGCGCACCGCCAGCTCGATGATCCCCTCACGCACCACATCCTGGTTGGTCGGCGCGCTCAACAGACCCACCAACCGCGACAACGTCGGCTGCGAGGGCAGCACGCTGTCGGGCTCCAACGCCGCGGTGCCGCGGCGCGTGTCGTTGGCCACGCGAAAGCTCGGGTCGTGTCGCAGCCGGTCAGCGTCGTCCTGGTCGCGCCAGCCCTGGCCCAGCAGCAACAGACTGGTCCGCAGCACGTCGGCCAGCGGGTAGGTGATCAGCAGCGGATTGCGCGGATCCAGCAGCCGCTCGTCCATCCACTCGACGATGCCGGTGCGCTCCATGATCTCGCGCAGCAGCAGCGCGCCGCTGTCGGCGCTCAGATGCTCCGCCCGCGCCTCGACCTGCACCGAGCCGTTGAAGGTCGTCGAAAAGATCGGTAGAGTCTCACCCACGGCGTGTCCCGTCCTTTGCGGAGGTTTTGGCGTAACACCTTGACTCTACTGCAAATCGGCGGACGCGCCTACTCTTTCTCTACTCCTCCGTGAATAAGCCGGGCAAGATGAGTACGGCCCACGGCGTGAACGTGGCCAGTAGTGCCAGCACCGACACCAGCGTGATCCAGGAACGCACCGAGAACACGAGAGCCAGTGGCATATCCCCGGCGCGTTGGTGGTCCCGATGCGCTATCGACAGCTTGTCGTAGAACCGCTGATCGTCAAAGAGCGCCAAGTCCAGCTCTGATGCCTTCCGGAGAAGCCGACCTTGAACATGTAGCCCCAGCTTCAGCACGAACAACCGACTGATCGATTCGCCGATCGGGGCCATCATTCCACCCACCAGCCATAGCACGGCCATGCCGCCCACGGGAAACGCGAGTGACCTCAGCGCCTCACCAGTCGATCCCGAACTGGCCAAGCCGGAAACTAGATCGACGGTCGCCGCCAGCAGCACGATCTGTAGAGGCACCACCGCCCCGACCACCACCGAGGACAGCATGCTAGCAAGGAATAGCACCTTTCCCGCGCCCCAACACAGAACAACCCCTCGCGCAAGAAAACGCGCGAACATCACGGCCCTCATCTTTTCTTCGCCTCGTCCATGCCGACTCCCCGCCGTGCCGCAACGCAAACGAGTTGCATAGTCCGCAACACTCTAACGGCTAACCACCGAACCCCACCTACGGCACATCCGCGCAACATCCTACTCCCCATCATTCCAAGTACGGCCGCAAGTGCCATCCCTGAGTTTCTCGCTCGCTACCTTACGTAAGAGACAGCCAGATCCCCGCACAACTCCAAGCACACCGAACCTCCTTTCGCGTGTCAACCGACGACCTGCTGCGGAACAGTGCTATACCGCGCCTCCAACCGCCCACTCCTCTTTCAGTTCCGGCGTTACCCGACCAACGTCGAAACCTCTACGATCCACCACTCCATCAGTTCTTCTCCATCCCCAATCGCTGATCTACCACCTCGACGATTTGTTCAAAAAGGATTCCGTTTCCCTTCGCGATCAACTCAGCGTAACTCCTCCCCTCCGGCGGTCCCCTCACGATGCAATAGGCCGGCTTCAGCGACCCCTCGTCACCTTGCGTTACTTTAGCTACAAGATTGTGAGCTCGATTCGTCCGCCCACGCTCCCTGTTCTGTACCCGCTCCGCGACGTCATGGTGATGTGTAACGACCACCGACATGCACCTCACGTACTCCATACAACGTATGACGTCATATAGTAGATATGCTGCCTCTCCCACTCCGGTCGTTGCGAACATCTCATTGCACAAAACCAAGCTCCTCGAGCTCACTCTCTCGAATATTCTCCGAAGCCGTCCCGCCTCCTCGGAAAAACGTCCGCTCTCACTCCCCGCTTTCTCGGGTGCTGGATAATGCGTGAGTACGCCATCCTTGACACTGATCATTGCCTTGTCAGCCGCGACGCAAAACCCCGACTGGAAAAGCACCTGCGAGAGTCCGATCGTCTGCAGAAACGTAGTTTTCCCTCCTCCGTTCGGTCCCGTGAGCACTGCGACCCGTCCCGTCGATCCCAAAGCAATTTGATTAGCGACGAGAGACGGCACGTCTCCATGAAGCGCCAACTCTGGATTATGAATGTTCCGAGCACAAAACGAGCTGTCCTCTTGACTTGCTACCTCTGGCCGGCAAATCGCCAGTCCGCGCTTTTCAACCTTCCGTACGAAGTTCACAGCCGCCGCGTATAACACGCACTCGTATTTTAGTCTTCGAATCCACCGCGTTTCCACCTGCGCGAAAGCCCGAAGCTCTTTGCCAATCAGCGTCGCCGCCCGCGACATGACTTCCCGTAGCTCCCTAAACAACGGCCCGAGAAGGGAATGTCGGTGACTTGCCCGCACCATCGAATACAGCTCCCCGATCCCTCGGCCCTCGCTCTCAGACGTACCACGCAACATTGACAAGAGCTTAGACCCGCGGTCACGCTCTCGATCTATAGAGAGAAGCGTGACCTCCGCCGGTCTCAACTCGGCGTCCAGATTGATCCCCAGTTTCACACTGCGAATACCGCGGAACTCCCTGAGCATTTCCCCGACGACCTTGCGCAGGCGCTCAAATCCGTCTCCGGACGAAACAGCCCACACGGCCTCCCGGAGTGCCGCTAGCCCTTGCTCAAGATCCGCCTCAACAGCCATTGCATCTCGCAGACGACCTATCGTGTTGACGAAGTCGTCGAGCTCCGCCAGTCGGGCCAGCACGCTCCCCAAGTTCGTACCATCAGACGCCTCCCCGGCCGTGGCACCCCGCGCATACGCATGTTCCGACGCCATCTGAGCAACGAGCCCCTCTAGTGTGGGCGTCCCTAGAACGTCCGCCAACACTCCTTGTCGATAGGATACTACGTCCTCACCCAAGGGTAGCTCCCGAACCAACGCGTACAAAGTCCCCAGCTGGCTCGGATGTGGAACCACCGAACGAAGCAAAACGTCAACGCGCAAATCCGTCATCGTCTCGTCATCCAGAGTAGTCGCGTCCTCTCCCGATCGACTCCTGGTCCAAAGGAGACTCGGAAACGGATTCGTCATCCCGTCCGTTCCCACAGCCTCGTCCGAACTGGCCGCGAACATTTCACGTCCTCCGAACGTCGTCCGAGCCACAACAGACTGTTTGATTTTTCTACCAATCAAGCGCCCAACGTCACGGAGATCGTCAACGTCCTCCATGTATCACGCCACCGCAAGCGACGCGCCCACGCCGGTGAGCTCGGTCAGGCTGGACCCCGCCGGCAACTGCGCGGCAGCGTCGACAATGACCGGCACGCCGCGGTCGGCGGCTCCGCTCACCACCTCCGCGACCTGTTCCCTGGGTTGGCTGTCGAGGAAGAGGACCACCGCGGCCGCGCGGCCGCAGATTCCTTGAGCTCCGAAATTCCAAAGTAGCACTACGGGCTCTGTTCTCTCAACCAATGCAGATACTCCTCATGTCCGCAATTGCGACCAACCAGCGCAGATTGCGCCCTCACCTCTCGTCTCGCCAACGCCCGCGCGATCGCTCTCTCCCGAATTCCCCCAATTGCGCTCTTTCTCCCGTCCACCATTCCCTTGGAAAGGAGCAGGTACAGATAGCTCGGCAATCCGAACAGCTCGTCGGCGCCATCAAAATCCGTCGCTACCGGGCCGCGCGCCTTCCAGACATCCAATCGACGAGAAAGCGATTCGGGAATCCTATTGGTGTCAGTGCACTCCACCCAAAACTCGGTATCTCTTCGCGGACTCAAAACATAATGTAGGATAGTGAAATCCATTATGCGATCAAAGGATGACGCCATCTGTCTATTATACGCTTCTCTAAGTGTCCGTAAATCGCCTTTCGACCATGGCCAGTTCGCTACCAAATGACGCACACCAGCCTCAGAGTAATACAGGCCGGTGGCTTCTAACGGTTCCACGAAACCTGCCGCAAGCCCTATCGCGACACAGTTCCGATGCCAAGCCCGCTCCAATCTACCGCACCGCATGCGGATAGTCATCATATCGCCTTCACCATCTACGTACGGCCTCAGCTCCTGGGCCGCATCGTCGTCAGAGCAAAAGTCACTTGAATAGACGTAACCCACTCCTGTGCGTGTATATAGGTCTATCTCCCAACGCCAGCCACACGCCATCGCGCTTGCCGTTGTGTACGGGCGCTGGCGCTCGCGCCCGTTCTCACGACGGCTCACAAGTGCTCGGTCGCAAAGCAAATTATCGCTTATGTTCAGGAATCCGGCACCGAGACTATTGGCTACTACGCACCTGAAGCCAGTACAGTCGATGAAAAGGTCAGCGTCTACCGTCCTTCCGTCGTCACAAATCACACTACGGATGCTTCCGTCTCCGCGCAGTTTGACGTTGACAACATCGGACTGGATCCAAGTTGCCCCCTCCGTAATTGCGCATCTCCTTAGGACATCGGAGAACGCACCGCTGTCGAGATGGTAAGCGTAGTCTATAGCCCCTCTGTAAGGGCGATCATCCGCGGATTTTGGCGACAGTCGCTCCTCGCATATAGCTCCATACGGCCCCATGATGAACGCTGGCCATGCGCGCCGTGGAAACTCTGTCATCACGCCAACATCACTGGCCGCAATCCCCATCGCCACCTCGCTCGGCCTTCCGAATGGGTGATAGAACTTGGAATCGCCAAGGTCGTCGCCGTCCCAGTACTCGAACCTCGTCGCCACCTTGAGCGTCGCGTCGGTACCGATTATCAACTGCCTTTCGTCGATTCCGAGCTTCTGTATCGCTCGTCGCAAACCCGCGACGGTCGACTCCCCCACAGCAAGTCCCGCCCGGCCAGAACACACAACCGAGACTTGCAATCCCGTTGAGCCAAGGTTCCTTAGCAAGTGGGCCGCAGTCCACCACGACGACACCCCTCCACCCACAATCGCTACTTTCCGTATTGGCAATCTCAAGACCGCACCTCTCTACTGACGCATCTTATGCAAACCGGTTTCTCAACATCCACGCTTCCAGTGCCAATACCCTGTAAATTTGCGTGGCTTCTGCGTTGTCGCCGGCCACATACGCTCGAAACGCAGTCAGGAAACTGTCGACGTCGATGTAGTTGATTTCACCGAGCGCGGAGTGCCGCATCCAATGTTCGACTCGCGGAGCTTCGCGCGCAATGCCGCTTCTGTGCGCGTCCGTGAAGTCGCTACGCACAAAACGCGGCACACACTCGCCCCAAGCGCGACGAGCAATAATGCGCAAAATCCTCTTCCCGCGTACCAGCGGGTACCACTGGGACGGCTGCAGCGACGCAATGTAATCCGTGAGGAGCCCGCTTCTGTATGGGTGACACCGGCTGATACCGTATTGGTCCGACACGTCCTGTTGCAGCGCAAGAGCGGCCGAACATGATTCTACATGGCCGCGCAGCACATATCGTACCGCGATCCGCGCCAACTCCGCATAATCGTTCCATACCCGCGCACCCGCCACTGTGCACTATACTCCAACATCTGGCTATCGTCGAACAACTGTGCAAGACCCTGTATAACGCGTCCGCAAAGCGCCCGCAGCCCCAGCATTCGTGCTCGCTCAACTGCGTCCCCGAGCAGTTCCCTCTTAACCAATCGCCAATAGAGCGTGTGAGCGTCAACCAAGTGAATGAAGCGCGACCGGCCATTCCCGTCTAGATTCGCAGCGCACTCCGGGAAGTGATGAGCAACGTGGGCTACCGCGATCAAAAAAGTATCGACCAGACATGGAACGCTCACATTGCGGCTCGCCCATACGCGGGACCTATGGACCGCCCGGAGCGGAATTCGAAGATCCTCGTCTGCCCCAACATTCCCCGTCGGTGCTCCGTGCATCTCGATTACCATTCCTCGCTGGTGATTCCTGTAGATACACAAATGCGTCCTATGTGACATCATACGAACTATGTCGACCTCTCCAGAGTACTCCTCCCCCGACAACTCAGGAACGAAACCATCAGCCATCAACATACGATGTATCGGCAAGACATCTTCCGTCGGCACTACAATATCTATATCAAGCTGGGGGCGGAGCCATGTGCTGCCATATCCGTGGAACACGAACGCGTATCCCTTGATTATCGACAGCTCGCGTCCTCGTAGACGAAACCGCTCGGCCAGATAGCCCCGCTGCCAATCTCCAACCCTCCCGGCTGCCAAGAAGCGTTTCCGCATTTCTCTGAGCCATCTCAGTTCGGCGTCACTTATCGCTTCGCGAACGGTTTCGTGAAGCTCTCCGGTCAGAAGGTTCTGGCACACGAGCGGCATCGTACTCACCTCGAACGCTACCGAACAAAGCCCTCGTAGTCCGTAATCCGTGACCGCCTGCGCAAATCGTGCCGGCAAGTCCGTCAACTCTTCGCCGGTAAGCCTTCGCTTTGATACGCTCGCGATCAATCGCCGCGCACTTTCGTTCAACTCTGGAACTGAGCAACCCGCGTGCAGACCATCTAACAAGCGCTCCTCCCCTTAGTCGTCGACCACTGTCCTACTATCGCCATCGTAGTCGCTCGCGAGCCGCTTTGAACCGTTCCTGCCTCCTACCGCATCTCCACGGCTTTCGACGGTCGCAGACCCGCCGATGGCCCTCCGCGATCACGGGCAGCCCGCGCTACGCGCAACGCCCCATTGCCCCTGCAGTATGGCTTCAGAAAAGCGCCCGCGAATATGCGCGCGGATCTCCGCGTCGAGCCTCACATACCACACGCAAGTCGGCATCTTGCAAATACTTGCACCGAACACGCTGTGCACGGCAGGGACGACGCCAGTATCCGGCTGATAATCATGTCCTCCGATTATCCCTCCGTCCCGTACGCGGGGTATCCACGCGACTATGTCGCGGAACGTCGATTCAAAGCTATGATCCGCGTCGATGAATGCGCAGTCAAAGTAACGGTGCGGAAACTTGTCGGCCGCCACGTACGTGCAGTCGTGGCAGTCCCGCACCAATTCGCGCGTTCCCGTTATACGTAAATTGTAGTTGTAAAGCTCGTAGAGGTGGCCGGTTTGTCCGCCTAATTCCGGTACGAATCTCGTGTAGTTCTCCAGCACGTAGGAGTCATCCCAAAGATCCACAGCCACGACATCGACTTCCGGCTTGTCTCGTAACAAGTTCGCCAAGTATGACAACGAATGGCCTTTCCAGACTCCGAGCTCGACATAGCGACGGAAATCATCAAGCGATGCTACGAAATCGTAAAACGGTTTGTAACTGAACCAGTTATCGGCTGCGGCGAACTTCGCTACGTCATCCGGAGTCATGCGAGCTCCCTATGCGGGCAACACAAACGGATAGGCGGAAGTACGGGGTACGGAAGCGCATGTTCGACAACTCTGAACGTGTAGTCCCGGACGCACAAGGAGCTCGTCATCCGACTTGCGAGCCCTCTATTCCGTCAGCGCGCACGACAGGGCCAGTTCGAGTGTTCGCTGAGGGTCCTCGTTCGTGCTACGCTCAATCACGGTCATTGGGGCTCGGCCCAAAATTCGAGCAAGCGTACGGAGAACGGATGACTGCTGACGGCGCCCACGCAGGCCGTCCGTCCACAGATACGGCGCATAGAGCAAATTTGCCATCAGGACTAGCGCCCGCGCCCTGTCTAACTGGAACGAGCGTATGCGCGGAATGTCATCGCGCACTATTAAGGTGATCAATTTCGTAACAGGTGCGTCGCCAAAGCCGTAGCAATCTAATGTTCGCGTATCGTATCGTATTTTGTCGTGCTCGGTTTGAAAATTTGTCGATAGCGGTGCGTCGTGGGGACAAAGCCGTACGCCTGGCGGTCCGCGACGAACTACGGACCGATAGTTTGAGAAGGCGGCAATGTCATCGGACAACAGCTTGGCGCCCGACGACAGTAGGCCACGAGCCAATGTCGACTTGCCAGACCCGGAATGCCCGCATACCACGAATGCTCGACCTTCTATAGTGAGCACGCTCCCGTGAAGCGCGGTGCAACTGTTCAGAAGCAACAACAGAGCCGATACGGCAGAAAAGAAACCAGCGAAAAACAGCCCATCCAGCTGCTCCGGAACATACAATGCCCTAGACGCTTGATCGACTATCGCGTAGGTCGGGCACGAGGGTCCCCAACGAATGACGTACTGCGATTTGTATATAAAGAGATCTCGCGATGGCAGATGCCTTCCTGGTCTACTACTGCCGTTCGGCGTCTGGGCGCCTTTGTAGCGAGGTGAAGGAAGTACTTACTGGAAAGATCTACCTTTACGCTGTAATGACGGCGGTCCCCGGCGGAACGTGGCAAATATGGGTCAAAGTTGATCTCGGATTCCAGAGAGAGACCGAAGAGGTCGAAGGCTTGAGAAGGCATCCGTTATGCCACGGAATCAATTGACAGAGCCAATGGAGAATATAGGCCGATAAACAACAGAATTGTATGACTCGTCCATCGTTGGGACCGCGCATTGTATCCATGCATGGACTTCTCTTCCCTTGCGCGAAACACCGAGTAACAACTCTACGGGAATTCTGCGCCGAGAGAGCATGACGTAGCGCGCGATTGATAGTGGCAGGCAATCGATATTCGCCGGAAACGCAAATGCGGCAGCGTAGACTCCGTTAGCGATCAGACGGGCGTCCGCTTGCCCTGAGAACCAAGGTCGATTCTTAGCGTACACAGATACAACATTACGGAGATCTGCCGGGCACGGTGTACTACGTATGGTGCGTTTTGCCCAGAGTAAGGTGATTGCGGCTTCAACGACGACGTGCACGCGCCCGACATAGATGTCCGGTCACTTAGCGTATAGCTGCCTTAGCTACCGCTAACTCATCCAGATTTGGCTATGCTTATCGTGGCCCCAACCAAACCATCCCTGCGCGTCCTTGATTACGTTTGCGACGCGTTGGATCGTTGGTGGTTCGTACGGCCTGTTGGGCGCTGGGCGGTCTTCGTCGTACCCGGCGGGGCGATGCTCACGATGGGTCGGTTGCTCAATTGATGCCATGACTTTAGTTCCTTTGCTGGTGGTTGGCCGAAATCTCAGCCTTGCGGGGTACCTTGGAGAAACCGGGACCGTTGTCAAGCAGGCGGAACGCGCATACCCTCCCGTCGAGGACTCAGCCGTTGCGGTGCCGGGCGTTGGCAACACCGGCGGCAGCATGGCTCGGGAGTAGCAGATGCGGCCGAGATGGTTCAATTCTTTTATCGAAAATAAGATAGGAGCTTTTTGAGGAGGCGGGCTTTGTGGTCGACGCCCACGTCCACGTCCTGGCCAAGGCCTCGCGCGAGTTCCCGCGCGAGGTGAGCGACGCTCTGCCCGCCGGCCGGGAGGAGAGCGCCGAGACCCTCCTGGGCCTGATGGAGGAGCACGCCGTCGAGCGGGCCACGCTGGTGCAGATCGGGGGCACCTCGCTCGAAACCCATGCCTATCTCCGCCACTGCCTGAAGCGCTACCCGGACCGGTTCAAGGGGATCGGCCTGGTGCCGGACCCGCGCCGGCCGGAAGACCACATGGACCGGCTGGCCGAGGACGGCGGCATCGTCGGCTTCCGGCTGCACGAGATCGGCGGCCCGCTCGATCCGACCGCGCCGATGGACGTGCGCACCTTCACGACCTATCCGTTCTGGAAGCACGCCGCCGAGAGGGACTACATCGTCTGGCTCTATCCCCGCGCCGCCGACGCGCACCTGACCCCGTTTCTGCTGGACGCGTTTCCGGAGCTCACGGTGGTCTTCAACCACCTGATGATCTGCCCGCCCGAGGGCTCCATGACGACCGACGAGCAGGGCCGGCCGCGGATGATCCGGCGAACGTTCACGAACGACCAGCCGCTGACCCGCCACAACACCCTGGGCTTGGCGCAGTTCCCGAACGTGTGCGTCAAGCTGTCCGGCCAGTACGCCTTCAGCCAGGAGCCCTACCCGTACCTGGACCTGCGGCGCCGGCACAGCGAGCTGGTGATAGAGATGGGCGCCGACCGCTGCATGTGGGCCACCGACTTCCCCTGGATCCAGGAGGACCCCGGCTACGGCAAGCTCACCCGTGTGATCGACGAGCTGCTACCGGACCTGGACGACGCCGGCCGCGCGCTGATCATGCACGGCACCGCGCGCCGCATGGTCTGGCGCGAGTCGACGAGCGATGACGACGAGATCGGGAGGCCCGCTTCGTGATCGACGCCCACGTCCACGTCTTCGCCAAGGCATCGCGCGAGTTCCCGCGCGAGGTGAGCGATACCATGCCCGCCGGCCGGGAGGAGAGCGCCGAGACCCTCCTGGGCCTGATGGAGGAGCACGCCGTCGAGCGGGCCACGCTGGTGCAGATCGGGGGCACCTCGCTCGAAACCCATGCCTATCTCCGCCACTGCCTGAAGCGCTACCCGGACCGGTTCAAGGGGATCGGCCTGGTGCCGGACCCGCGCCGGCCGGAAGACCACATGGACCGGCTGGCCGAGGACGGCGGCATCGTCGGCTTCCGGCTGCACGAGATCGGCGGCCCGCTCGATCCGACCGCGCCGATGGACGTGCGCACCTTCACGACCTATCCGTTCTGGAAGCACGCCGCCGAGAGGGACTACATCGTCTGGCTCTATCCCCGCGCCGCCGACGCGCACCTGACCCCGTTTCTGCTGGACGCGTTTCCGGAGCTCACGGTGGTCTTCAACCACCTGATGATCTGCCCGCCCGAGGGCTCCATGACGACCGACGAGCAGGGCCGGCCGCGGATGATCCGGCGAACGTTCACGAACGACCAGCCGCTGACCCGCCACAACACCCTGGGCTTGGCGCAGTTCCCGAACGTGTGCGTCAAGCTGTCCGGCCAGTACGCCTTCAGCCAGGAGCCCTACCCGTACCTGGACCTGCGGCGCCGGCACAGCGAGCTGGTGATAGAGATGGGCGCCGACCGCTGCATGTGGGCCACCGACTTCCCCTGGATCCAGGAGGACCCCGGCTACGGCAAGCTCACCCGTGTGATCGACGAGCTGCTACCGGACCTGGACGACGCCGGCCGCGCGCTGATCATGCACGGCACCGCGCGCCGCATGGTCTGGCGCGAGTCGACGAGCGATGACGACGAGATCGGGAGGCCCGCTTCGTGATCGACGCCCACGTCCACGTCTTCGCCAAGGCATCGCGCGAGTTCCCGCGCGAGGTGAGCGATACCATGCCCGCCGGCCGGGAGGAGAGCGCCGAGAAGCTCCTGGGCCTGATGGAGGAGCACGGGGTCGAGCTGGCCACGCTGGTGCAGATCGGGGGCACCTCGCTCGAAACCCACGCCTATCTCCGCCACTGCCTGAAGCGCTACCCGGACCGGTTCAAGGGGATCGGCCTGGTGCCGGACCCGCGCCGGCCGGAAGACCACATGGACCGGCTGGCCGAGGACGGCGGCATCGTCGGCTTCCGGCTGCACGAGATCGGCGGCCCGCTCGATCCGACGGCGCCGATGGACGTGCGCACCTTCACGACCTATCCGTTCTGGAAGCACGCCGCCGAGAGGGACTACATCGTCTGGCTCTATCCCCGCGCCGCCGACGCGCACCTGACCCCCTGGCTGCTGGACGCGTTTCCGGAGCTCACGGTGGTGTTCAACCACCTGATGATCTGCCCGGCCGCCGGGTCCATGGCGACCGACGAGCAGGGCCGGCCGCGGATGGTCCGGCGCACCTTCTCCTTCGACATGCCGCTTACCCGCCACAACACGCTCGGCCTCGCGCAGTTCCCGAACGTGTGCGTCAAGCTGTCCGGCCAGTATGCCTTCAGCCGGGAGCCCTACCCTTACCTGGACCTTGGGCGCTGGCACGAGCAGCTCGTGAAGGACATGGGCGCCGACCACTGCATGTGGGCCACCGACTTCCCCTGGATCCAGGAGGATCCCGGCTATGGCAAGCTGACCCGCGTGCTCGACGAGCTGCTGCCGGATATAGGCGAGGAGGACCGCGCGCTGATCATGGACGGCACCGCGCGCCGCATGGTCTGGCGCGAGTCGGGGAGCGACACCGATGGCTGATGCCGACGGCCCCGCCTACGAGTTGACGCCGGAGCAGAAATACGAGTTCGACCTGCGCGGCTACCTCGTGCTCCGGCAGCACTTCGACGCCGAAGCGGTCGCGGAGTTCCACGCCGGCATCGACGAGCTGCAGGCGATCCCCATCGACTACGCGACCTACACGCGGCTGGGCGTCGCCAGCTACTTCCTGCACCCGGCCATGGCCGACCCCGAGCATCCGTTCTGGAAGGGCGAGCATCGCGCCGACCGCGCCCCCAATCCCGCCACCGGCGGCATCGGCCGCGTCGACCACGCGATCTGCGGCACCGCCAGGTTCGACCGCATCGTCCGCGACCCCGTCCTCAAGGCCATCCACACCGAGCTGGCCGGCGGCGCCGTCTACCTCTCGGCCACCTACTACATCGAGAAGGTCGGCCCGGCCCCCGGCGGCGGCCTGCACAACGGCGGCTTCCCGGTCGACCGTGACATCTACTACGGCTACGACCACACGAACGGGCGCTTCGCCTGCAAGAGCACCAAGAGCGTGATCATCCTCTCCGACATGACGCGCGTGGAGAACGGACCGTTCGCGGCCATCCCCGGCAGCCACAAGGCCAACTTCCGCTGCCCCTTCGACATGGAGGACGCCAGCCGCAACCCGATGGCCGTCCCGGTGCTGGCCGCCCCCGGCGACGTGGTCATCTTCTCCGAGGGCATGACCCACAACGCCTATCCGGTCACCAACAACTCCATCCGCCGCTCCGTGTTCTTCAACTACATGCCGGCCATCGGACGAGACAACCTCCCCTTCCAGCACATGTCCATCTACCCCGACCACGTCCTGGAGCGCCTCTCCGACCAGGCGGACCTGCTCAGCTCGCCCGGCTATATCTGAGCACTGCTCGGCGGTGCGCCGTCGCCACCAGCGGAAGTGCTCAATACCTCGTATGATGATGCGGACGGAGGGGACGAAATGACGACACTCGACGAGTACAGGCTGCACACGAACGCCCGATCTGCCACGATCGACCGTTCGGGTTTCCTTGGCGACGAGCTTACGATTCGCATCTCATGCGAGGACTTGCGTCCGGAGAGCGTCGAACAGATCGGTCTCGATGTGATCAAGTCGATCCACGAAAGCGAGGAGGTCGACGAGTCTCGCGTCGACGTCTACCGAGGTCACCGGCGGGCGCTCGCCAAGACGGTAACGATCCGCAGGCGACCCCCGGGATCAGCAGCCGACTATGACTACGAGGAAGGCTCTTAGCCCTCCTCATCTCGGGTTATAGTCCGCGAGACGGCGACCGGAACACCTCCTTGGTGTGCCACGCAACGTATTCGCGGTGAGGCTCGCCAGTGCCTTTCTGTGGCGGACGCACTGGCTGACCGTGGTAGTCCAGCAGCCAGCGCACGGCCGCGCTCGTCCCATTCACATCCGCCGATACCAGCAGCCGATAGCCGACACCGCCGGTCTTCTGGAGACCAATTGCCCCCCGGTCGAATGCTCCGTGGTGGAAGGAACACAGCGCCAGCCCGTTGTTGACCCGGTCCGGACCACCGTGGGAGTGCCACTGGATGTGCGCGGCTTCAAGCCCCAGCAGGTCGTCATTGAGGCGCAGGTCGAATTCACAGATCGCGCACCGACGCTCATAGGCAGTCAGCACCAAGTGCCGAAAACGCGGATCGCGTTTTGATCGCAGGCTCGTAGTATTCTGCTTACCGGCGGCGCCCTCCAACCCCACGGTCTCCAGGATGTGCTGGTGCATCGACAAGGGGAAGTGCTCATCGAGGATCAGGTCGGCAGCTTCGCGAACGCTGGCAGAGTCATCGACAAGCAGACGGTATAGCGACTTCGGGAGCCCGCCCATGACTCCGAGGTCTCTCAACGCCTTCTTTCCCCATCCACCACGAGTGTCATCAATCAGGGAAGCATTGGGGATCTCCCACAACCCGTCGTTCGCCAGATAGCGAAAAGGAAATTCCGGATGGTACGCGCGCCGCGGTGGCCCGAAGTGCCGGAGCAGGCCGGTAAGCCGCTCTTCGATCTCGCTGAACAGGGCGAGACGCGGTTCTCCGCGCACGGCCCGTCCCATCGCCAGCAGCAACAACAACGGCTTGTGAGGAGCCCGCTGCTCGCCCCGCTTCCAGACGCTGATGTTCGTCAGCTTCTGATGAAACTCACCGAGCGTCATTTGCTTCGTTCGACCGGCGGTCAATGATGGTGCACTGTGCCGACTCCCGGTCACACTCGAGACTCGTTGAAACCTTGGCACGAGGATCCCCGGCTTGACCACCGCGATCGCCACTCGACCTAATCATGGGACCTTGGACGAAGCATGCCATGGCTCGCCCTGATCTCTCGATCGTTCCGGAGCGACTGAACCCCGAGCTCACGCCGGACCTGGAGCAGAAGGTCCGGTTCTTTCAGAAGTGGGGGTACCTGGTCGTCGATGACGCCATCACCCCTGAGCAGGTCGGGATCCTGTGCGAAGCCATGGACGACGCCGATGCGCGCGAGACCTTCGGATGGAACGGGGAGCCCAACCCGGGGCCGACCGGCAGCCTCTTCAGGGAGCTGCTGGAGGAGGATGACCGCTTCGCCTTCCTGCTCGACAACCCGCCGGTCCTCACCCGCATGAAGGCCATCCTCGGCAACGCGGTGCAGCTCCACAGCGCCACCGGCCGGGTCACCCCGCCCGGGACACCCGAGCAGAACTGGCACCGCGACGGGCCGTGGCCCCAGGACCCGGACGGCACCCCCTTCGGGTCGATCCCGGGGCAGGTCAACTGCGGCTACTACCTGGACGAGCTGACCATGGAGAACGGCGCCATCGTCATCCTCCCCGGCAGCCACCGGGCGATCTTCAGGCCGCCGAAGGACAGTCCCGTGGAGTTCCCGGACGAGCTGTACGTCTTGGCCAAGCCGGGGCAGGCGGTGCTGTTCAGCGGCTGGCTCTACCACCGCGGAGCGGCCAACGACTCCGACGCGAAGCGGCGGGTGTGCCTGATGTGCTACCAGAACGCCTGGATGAAGTCGCGCGAGACCTTCGACGGACCGAAGATGACCGCCATGCGCGAGAACGGCACGTCGGAACAGAAGCTGCTGCTCGGCGGGATACCGCGATGGTAGCAGATACGCGAGATCACGACTGTCCGGTCATAAGTCGAGTAGCTGCAACTGTTTAGCCGGCGGGTCGGGCTCGGAGCTGTATTCCGTCATCGTAAGTGCTTCCTGTATCGATACTGCTCAAACGGCATGACCGACAGAATCTGTAGCAGAGTGTAGAGCGGCGTGTCGATTTCAAGCCGCTTGCGGATGATGGCCACCAGCACGCAGACCGAGACGGCGCCTGCCAAGCGGCCCTGGAGCCGGTCGACGGGGATGACGATGGCGACCCGGAGGACCCGGCGGGCGTGCGCGCGTGAGCGAAGGCTACCGGATTACTCGGACACGTGTGATGTCACGAGATTCAGCTTCTTCGAGAGGCGGTCCTCGGCGGTCTCCAGGTCATACTGACTCTGCAGACCCATCCAGAACTGGGCGGAATTCCCGAAGAAGCGAGAAAGCAGCAGGGCCGTCTCAGCGGTGATGGACCGCTGTCCGTGGACGATGGCGTGAATGCGGCGCGGATCGACGCCGATGGCTTTGGCAAGCCGGTACTGGGTGACTCTCATCGGGAGAAGAAACTCCTCGCTGAGAATCTCTCCCGGATGAATGGAAGGCAGCTTATCAAGGGTAACGTGTTGAGTGCTCATAGTGCGTGTCATATCCTCTGAATTGTTGTCGACAGATCTTCGACGTTGCTTCGGGACTCAATGATAATCGTCTATTTCCACCTCCCAGGCAGCTCCGTCGCTCCAGACGAAACAAATCCGCCACTGCCGACGTTCGTCCGCTGAGCGCCACCGGCCGTCACCCGCCCGACAGCCGCTGAGAGACCTCCCGAACCGCTCGCCTCTCAGGAGTCGAGAATCCTCGACACGGGGACGATGGCGGCCTGCAGGTCGATGCCGGTTCGGATGAAGCGTTCCCAGTCCCGATCCTCTACCTGCAGGTAGGTCACCACAACGTTGCCGGCGCTCGTGAAGGCGCAGCCGACGTTGGTGAGCTCGTACTCGCCGCCGGCGATGTCGCCGATGCGCCGCCAGCTCCGGCACTCGTCGGTGGAGACGGCCATCGACAGCGGGCGCCTGCGGCCGAAGTGGTGGTGCGCCGGCTCGTAGATGCTGTCGTTCCAGATCAGGAGCAGCGTGTCCGTGCCCGGCACCCGGCGCAGGCAGGTGCCCGACTCCGGCGCCTTCAGCCCGGTGGTCTGCGGCAGCGACCACGTGTCGCCGCCGTCCTCGGAGTACGAGAGGAACACCGCCCCCAACTGGGTCCGCAGCGTCATGTAGATCCGGCCGCCGTCCACCTCCGCCAGGGATGCCTCCATGGCGCCGCGCAGCGGCAGGTCCACGGTGCCCTGCGAGCGCACCCAGCTCCGGCCGTGGTCCTCGCTGAGCCAGCACCACGCCGTGTTGTGCTGGCTGAACTGGCCGCCCGTGCCGCCGTGGCACGGCAGCAGCAGCCGGCCGGACGACAGCACGACGATGTCGACCGCGCCGCCCTGCAGCCACTGGCCCGGCGACCGCTCCCACACGGTGCAGAGCTCCGTGAACGTGGCGCCTTCGTCCTCGGATACATACACGCACATGGTCGTGCTGCTCTCCGAGTGGGCGCGCAGGCAGATCATGAGGAGCTCGCCCGTCGGCAGCCGCGCGATCGCCGGCGAGTGCACGTTCATGTCGCCCGGCGCGATGTCGACGACCATGCGCTCGCCGTCCCAGGTGAGCCCCTGGTCGGCGGAGGTCTTGGCGTGGATCCGGCAGCGGGCGAGGTCTGCCCCGCCGTCGGCCGACGCCTCGTACTTGTGCCAGAGCACCAGCAGCTCGCCGTTGTTCAGCTCGATCACGCTCGCGGTATCGTTGCGCGGGTTCGCCGGCCCCGACTTCGCGATCGTCGCGTAGCGGATTTCCTGACCGTCCATGGTCCATGCGTACCAGAAACGGGCGCTGGACTCCAACCCACGGGGACGGGGGGCCGGCAAGGAGGATGAGCGTGGCACGGACCGAGGCAGCGGTCTTCGTCGACGTGGGCGAGGCGGCATTCGAGCGGGTCGACGTGTGCGATCCCGGGCCCGGGCAGGTGCGGGTCCGCACCCGCTTCTCCACCATCAGCGCCGGGACCGAGGGGTGGATCCTCCACGACCGCTTCACCTGGACCCCCACCCGCTACCCCTGCGTGCCGGGCTACCAGCGGGTCGGCTCGGTCGAGGCCGTGGGCCCCGGCATCAGCGGCTGGTCGGTCGGGGACCGGGTGATGGCGACCCGCAGTGACTGGCCCGGCGCCCTGGCAGCACGGTCCGGCGCGCACGCTGCGGTCGGCAACACGCTGGCCTCCGAGCTCTTCGCGCTGCCTGCGGGCGTCGGCGAGGTCGATGCCTCGGGGCTGGTGGTGGCCCAGGTCGGCTACAACGCCGCCAGTCGCGCCGTCATCAAGCCGGGCGATCCGGTGGTGGTGTATGGGGACGGCCTGATCGGGCAATGCGCGGCGCAGGCCGCCCGCGCCCGCGGCGCCCGCGTGATCCTGGTCGGCCACCGCGCCCGGCGGCTGGAGCTGGCCGCCGCCCACAGCGCTGACGCGGTCGTGAACGGCCATGAAGGGGAGGTGGTCGAGGCGGTCCGGCGCGCGGCGGGGAGCGAGCACGTCGCCGCAGTCCTCGACTCCGTGCAGACCGAGGAGGCGCAGCGGCAGTACACGCCCCTGCTGGCGCGCGCCGAGGGGCAGATCGTCTACTGCGGCTTCACGCCGGGGACGGTGTGGGCGGACATGGCGCTGCTGCAGCAGCGCGAGCTGACCGCGCACTTCGTGTCCGGCTGGACGCGGCCGCGGATGGAGGCGACGCTCGCCCTGATGGCGCGCGGGCAGCTCAGCCTGGAGCCCCTGATCACCCACTTGGTGCCGGCCTCCCGGGCGCCGGAGATGTACCGCATGATCGCCGCCAAGGCGGAGCCGTTCCTGGGCATCACCCTGGACTGGAGGCGCAGCGGATGAAGGTCCTGATCACCGGCGCCACCGGCTTCATCGGCCGCCACCTGATCCGCGAGCTGGAGCCGGCCCATGATCTGCGCCTGCTCGACCACGCCCGGCCGGAGGAGGCGACCATGTTCGCCGGCACCACACGGCTGGTCGCTCCCTTCCGGACGGACTGGCCGTTCGTGCAGGCCGACGTCACCGACGAGGCGGCGATGCTGGCGGCGATGGAGGGGATGGACGCGGTCATCCACCTGGCGGGAGAGCCGCGCGGACTGCCGGAGATCGGCGTGGCGACCTTCCGCGACAACGCGCTGGGCACCTTCGTGGCCATCGACACGGCGCGGCGGGCGGGAGCCGGACGCTTCTTCTGCGCGTCGAGCATCAACGCCTTCGGCACCTTCCACTGGCGCCTCAGCGGCCGGCCGGTCCCCTACACCACGCTGCCCCTGGACGAGACATTCGACCCCGTCCCGGAGGACCCCTACAGCCTGAGCAAGCTGGTCAACGAGAAGACCTGCGCCGCCTACCACCGCGCCTACGGCATGACCACGGCCGCCTTCCGCTTTGCCGGCGTCTGGTCGGAGGAGCGCTACCGGGAGAAGCTGGCCGAGGGCCCGCCGCCCACCGAGGAGTGGTCGGACCTCCTCTACCAATGGGTGCACGTGGACGACGTCGTCCGTGGCCTGCGGCAGGCGCTGGAAGCGCGGGACCTCCCCGGCTTCGGCGTCTACACGCTCGCTGCCGGGGACACCCAGTGCCCGGAGCCGACCATGGAGCTGCTGGCCCGCTTCCGCCCGGATCTGGCGGCGGTCGATCCTCCGCTGCAAGGCCGCGCCCCGTTGCTGTCCATCGACCGCGCGCGGCGCACCTTCGGCTACGCGCCGACCCGCCGCCTCGGACCGTAGCAGTTAACACTGAGAGGCACGGTGGGGTTTGCAGCATGAATCAGCAGTGGCGCAAGACCGGCGCACGTGGCACAACACAACATGAGGAACCGACATGACGACTATAGGGTTACTGCGACTCAAGGGCTTGCTTTCGTTCCCACCGGACTCTCCGCCGTTCAAACTACGTGGACTCAACGTCCTCATCGGACCGAATGGATCTGGCAAGTCGAACCTGATCGAAGCGCTGGAACTTCTGTCGGCTACTCCTCGTGACCTTGCTGCGACCGTGCGGGATGGTGCCCGCGCCAAACGCTGGCGCTGGAGGTTGGTATGCTGCGGATCGCGCAACGAAGCCCATCGCGGCTTTCGGAATGCCCTCGACCACGGCGACGGCGGCGTATGCATACTGCTCGTAGATGCCGAGGGACCGGTGAACCAGTCGGCTGGCCATCACTTGCAGAGTCGCGACGGATGGGACGTGCGTGGGACGACCGAGGACCAGATTCATCTCATGGTGCAGGCGATGGAGGCGTGGGTCGTCGCGGATCCACCGGCGCTCGCGAATTACTATGGCCAGGGCTTCCGTCCCGCCACGTTGCCGAAGGCACAGAACCTCGAAGATGTGTCCAAGCAGGATCTGGAGCGCGGCTTGCGCCAAGCGACGCAGGGCACCAGCAAGGGCCGGTACCACAAGATCAGGCACGCGAGCGATCTGTTGAAGCGGATCGATGTTTCGGCGGTGACCTCTCGTTGCCGTCACTGCAAACGGCTGTTCGACGTGCTTGGGCAGATGATCGCGACATCGTAATCAAAGCCCGCGACGTGACCAACTCCGATCCAGACTTGGCCGCAGAGCTCTCCCGATTCAAGCCTCGCAGTCGACCAGCACGTGGATGGCGTCGTTGGCTTGGTCGTCGCGCAGTGAGAGGGCCTGGTCGATGCGGCTCAGCGGCACCTCGTGCGTGAGGATCCCGGCCGTGTTCACCAAGCCGTCCATCACGAGCTGCACGCCCTCCTGGAAGAAGCGCCGCATGTCGATGTCGCGCCGCGGCTCCGTGGTGTGGATGGTCAGGCGCTTGTAGTGGACCTTGTAGAAGTCGAACGGCCGATCGCAGGTCTCGATGCAGCCGTACATGACGATGCGGCCGCAGACCGCGGCTGCGTCCACGGCGTCGATCATGCCGTGCCCGACCGTCAGGCACGGGATGACCACGTCGAACGCTGCCGGGAAATCCTCGCCTGCCACCTCCATGGTCGGCGTCTGCGGCGTGGGCAACCGGTAGGCGTGCGTCGCTCCGTACCTTCGCGCGAGCTCCAGGTTGCGCTCCTTGAGATCGGTCACGGCCAGGCTCCGGGGGCTGTACAGGGAGATCACCTGCGTGAGGGTCAGGCCGCTGACGCCCTGGCCCATGATCAGCACGTCCGTGCCCGGGTCGATGCGCGACAGCTCCGCCGCGTGCAGGATGCCGGGCAGGATCTCGATCAGGCTGGCCTCCTTGAGCGGGAACCCCGGCGGCAGCTTCTTCACGTTGAACGGCCGGCAGACCACGTACTCCGCGAAGCCGCCCCAGATGTAGCGGCAGATCACCGGGTCGCCGGCGGCCAGGCCGCACACGTTCGCGCCCAGCTTGTCGATCACGCCTGCCACCTCGTGGCCGAGCCGGGCGGGCAGGGTCAGCCACTCCGGCCTGCGGGTGCCGCGGTACACCTCGACGTCGGAGCCGCACACGCCGACCCATCGGACCTTGACGCGCACTTCGCCGTCGCCCGGTTCCGGGATCCTGGCGCGGGCCGTGGTGATCCGATACGGCGCCTCCAGCACGGCCACCCGCTGGGAGTCGGGGGCGCTCTCGTCCACCAGGTCCAGGCCGGCCGGCTGCATGCGCGTCGCCATCAGATGCCTCGTCAGAGCAGGTCGTCGAGCTCGACGTGCAGCGTGTCGGCTATTGCCCGCAGGGTGGCGACGGATCCGGTGCGGGTGCCGCGCTCGATCTGCGAGAGATACAGAGGCGTGATGCCGACAGCTTCCGCCAGCTGCTTTTGGGTCAACCCCCGATAGCTCCGGAAGACGGCGATCGGATGCTCCCCGGCGAGCATGCGGTCGAGAACCCCAACGGGAAACGCCTCCTGCTCTCTTGCGCGGTCGCACGCTGCGGCGTCCTCGGCGTCCTCCTGGAGTGCGGCGAGGCGTTCGTATTCGCTCCAGGGAATCACCGCAAACGTCGGGCGACCAGCGTCATCGACGATCATCTGTGGTCCGTTCATGTCATCCTCCTACGTTGTAGATGTCGCCACGGCTCCCGATGTGCAGCACGGCGATCACGCGGATAGTGTCATCGCGCTCGTACAGTACCCGCACGGCACCTACCCGCAGCCGGTACTCAGAGCGTCCCCGCATGGGCTTGACGTCCAAATCGCGCCGGAACGGGTCTTCTCTCAGACGCTCCAGCGCGGCGCGTACCCGGGAGGCAACCTCGCGAGGCAACTTGCGCATCGCTTTAGCAGCTTCGCGTCGGATCGTCAGCTCGTAGGGCCGGCGCTGCGTCACGTGTCGAATATATCTAATAGCCATACCCCATGGCACGCTATTAGCCATAATCATGCCGACGAGCACTGAGCTCTGGCAGGTCTTCCGAGTAGGGGATGCCTCGAAACGTAACGCGAGGATGACTCGCGGCGCGTCCGGGTATCGGCCCCGCGGTGCTAAGCTGGCTTCGAATGCCGATGCGGAAGGACCGGGCGGGCGACGTCCCCGTCGCGTGGATCGAACCGGAGCGGGCGGAGCGGCGCACGCTGGTCATCTGGCTGCCGGGCTTCAGCGGCAGCAAGGAGAAGATGGAGCCCTACCTGAGGAACCTCGCCGCGGCGGGGTTCGTGGCGCTCGCCTACGACCCGTACCAGCACGGCGAGCGCATGGTCGAGACGCTCGACGAACTGCGCGCCCGCATCAAGGGCAACATCCGCCGCCACTTCTGGCCGATCCTGGCCCGCACTGCCGAGGACGTGACCGGGGTGATCGACTGGGCCGTCGAGCGGCTCGGCGTCGGCGAGCGGGTCGGCATGGGCGGCATCTCGGCCGGCGGGGACGCCTCGGTGGCGGCTGCGGCTCTCGATCGTCGCATCGAGGCGGTGGCGGCCGGCATCGCCACGCCCGACTGGCTGCGCCCCGGCTCCTTCGAGCCCCCGGGCGAGCCCGACGAGGCGGCCCGGCAGGATTACCGGCGGCGCAACCCGCTCACCAACCTGGACGCCTACCGGCACACGCCGGCGATCAGCTTCCAGAACGGCGCGCTCGACCGCCAAGTGCCCCCCGACGGCTCGGCGCGCTTCGTGGACGCGCTGCGCCGCGAGATCTACGCCGGCTGCCCGGAGCGGATCGAGGCGGTGTTGCACTCCGGAGTCGCCCACGCGTTCGAGGACGCGCAGTGGCAGGGCAGCTTGGCCTGGTTCCGCCGGCACCTCGCGGCCGAGGAGGCTGACTCATGAAGTTCCGCGTTGGGGTGATCGGGGCGACCGGCTACATCGGTACCCCGTACCGGGAAGAGCTACGCGGCGCACCCGACGCCGCGCGCATCGTCGCGCTGTGCGCACGCCGGCGTGACCGGCTGCAGGCGGCGGCGCAGGTCGACGGCTGCAGCTTCATCACCAACGACTGGCGGCAGGTGGTGGACCACCCGGAGGTCGACCTGGTGGTAGTGACGACGCCCGACCGGCTGCACCGCGAACCGGCGCTGGCCGCGGCCGCCGCCGGCAAGCACCTGTTCTGCGACAAGCCGGTCGGCGCCGACGTCGGCGAGGCGTACGAGATCTGGCGCGCCTACCGCGACAGCGGCCTGGCGCACTACGTCCCCTACTGGACGCGCTACGAGCCGACGTTCCGCCGCGTCAAGGAGCTGCTCGACGCCGGCACGCTCGGCGATCTCAAGGTGATCGTGTACCGCTGGCACAACCCGCGCCCGCCGGCCATCCCCTTCATCTGGCGCGACGACGCCAGCCTGTCCGCCGCCGGCAGCATCGCCGACGTCGGCTCGCACGCCTACGACGCGGTGCGCTGGCTGACCGGCTGCGAGGCGCGGCGGGTGCTCGTCCAGGCCGGGGTCATCTCACCGCCCAAGCCCGACCTGGGGCCGATCGACCTCGCCGAGGCCCTCGAGTGGGGAGCGGTAAACCCCGCTTCCGCGGCCACGCGCACCCGCGCCGGCACCGCTTACGACTACGGGGCGATCATCTGGGAGTTCCACAACGGCGCCGTCGGCTGTCTGCTGCTGTCCCACGCCCCGGCGCTGCGCAAGGGGCTGGCGCCGGAAGCGGAGCTGCACGGCAGCGAGGCATCGGTGTCGATCGACCGCGTCCGTCATACCGTCAACCTGGCCGGAGCGGACGGCGAGATCGGCGTCGAGGAGATCCCGGAGGACCGGGTCAACCGCTGGGCCAGCTTCGTGCTGCCGGCGCTGGCCGAGCGGGCGGCGGGCGCCGACTGCGACCATCCGGGGCTGTACGATGGTTGGCGCACGCAGGTGTTCACCGAGGCGGCGGTCGCATCGGCGAAGCGCGGTACCTGGGTGGAGCTGGCGGAGATGGACACGGAGGCGTAGCGAGCGTATGAGCGATCACCGCATCAATCGGACCATCGAGCTGCTGGCCGCCGATCAGCCGGTCTACTATACCGGAGGCCACACCGGCGCGGTGCTGACCCACGAACAGGGCATGCGGGACGCGCACACCTGGGCCGACTACTTCAACGTCGGCATGGAGCACGGCTGCTTCGACCTCACCGGCCTGGCCCACTACATGCAGGGACTGGTCGCCGGCGGGCCGACCGCGAGCGGGCACCGCACGCCCACCGTCATCGTCGAGCCGCCGGTCGACGGCACCAGCGAGCCGGTGGTCCGCTACAACGCTTGGCAGTTCCGGCAGATCCTGGCGCGCGGCGTGCACGGCATCCTGCTGTGCCAGGCGGAAACCCCCGACGCGGTGCGCGCATTCGTGGAGTCGTGCCGCTACCCGCGCAACATGATCGGCGTGGGCGCCGGGCTGGAGCGCGGCACGCGCGGCGTCGGCTCCGAGCCGGAGGCGGCGCGCATCTGGGGCGTCGAGGACGCCGAGTACGTCGCCAAGTGCGACCCGTGGCCGCTCAATCCCGACGGCGAGCTGCTGCTGGGCATCAAGGTGGAATCGGTGCGCGGGGTGGCCCACATCGAGCAGATGCTGGCCGTGCCCGGGCTGGGGTTCGCCGAATGCGGTCCCGGCGACCTGCACATGTCCTACGGCGTGGAACGCGTCGAGGGGCAGCACGACCCGCGGGTGGTCGAGGCAAACGAGCGGGTGCGCGCCGCCTGCGCCACCAACGGCGTGGCGTTCCTGGGAGGAGGCACGGCGGAGGACATCACCCGTCAGATCGACCGCGGCGTACGCATCGTGTCCAGCGGGCGCGAGCAGGTCGCCCGCATCGGCCGCGCCCACACCGGGCGCACCCTGCCGGTGGGCTGACCCAAGGCCGGTTGCCTTGAGGTCGATACACAGCGAGGTCGTGGGTCAGTTTGAAATTGCGCGTCCTTGGACCGACATTGACAGTCTTGTGCACTGGCACCATTCTTTCTTGTATCCACACGAGGGGGACGACGATGAAGCGACCACGGAGACCCCGTGATCCTGTGGAACTCGCTACGCCGGTCGTGAACATGGCCACGGGCGAGGTCCCGAACGACAAAGAACAGGTGCTTGCCGCCTTCAGTGATCAGAGGCGGCCCGCCGGGCGCGGCAAGAGCGCCAAGACGCGGGCTGCCAGCCAGACACCTGAGCGGCGATCCAAGATCGCCAAGCGGGCCGTAGCGGCCCGATGGAGTGCGTGAGATAACGCAATCCGTTGGACACGGACTCGCTATGGAACGTGTCAGCCAAAAGGCTGCCGTACTATCTCCTTTCATATTCAGTACTTGTATCATTTCTGACCATAACCGCAATCGCCACAGCGCCGGGAGGGTTCTGGTCCGCATTGTTCGTGATAGCGGAGAGGGTGGCCGTAAGCAGTGCATCACTGGCTGGCATCATACTGATGTTGGAGGGTGCAATCGTGGGAACAACCAAACTCATCATTGAAAGGGCAAAGGACAAGGCTCGGCAAGAAGGAGTCCAGCAGGGCGTCCAGCAGGAACGCGAGCGATTGCGAAAAGCTGGAATAACAATTCCGCCCGACAAGCAGAGCAGCACCAAGGGCGGAGGAGAATCCTCGCAGAAGTCGTAACGAATCACACGTAAGGCTTGACAGTCTGACAACCATGAACCATGAACATTCTGGTCCTGTTCACGGACGACCAGCGCTTCGACACGATCGGCGCCCTCGGCGCGGAGGTCCACACTCCGCACCTCGACCGCTTGGTCGAACGCGGCACCGCCTTCACCCACGCGCACATCCCCGGCGGCACCACCGGCGCGATCTGCATGCCGAGCCGCGCGATGCTGCACACCGGGCGCGATCTCTTCCACATCGAAGGTACGGGCGAGGACATCCCCGCCGGCCACGTGCTGCTCGGCGAGCACCTGGCCCGCCACGGCTACCGCACCTGGGGCACCGGCAAGTGGCACAACGGCGCGGCGAGCTTCAACCGCAGCTTCCAGGACGGCGCCGAGATCTTCCTGGGCGGCATGGAGGACCACTGGAACGTGCCGGCCTTCCGCTACGACCCGACGGGGCGCTACGCCGGCACGCTGCCGCAGGTCCCGGACTGGCTCTCCTCCAACGAGGTGCGCGTCCGCCGCGGCGACGGGATCCGCACCGGCGTGCACTCCAGCCGTCTGTTCTGCGACGCGGCGATCGAGCATCTCCGGCAGACCGATCCGGCGACCCCGTTCCTGATGTACGTGTCGTTCATGGCCCCGCACGACCCGCGCACGATGCCGGCCGAGTACCTGCGACGCTACGACCCGGAGCGGCTGACGCTGCCGCCCAACTTCCTGTCGCGCCACCCGTTCGACAACGGCGCGCTGGACATCCGCGACGAGTTGCTGGCCGCCCACCCGCGCGACGAGGCGGAGGTGCGGCGCCACATCGCCGAGTACTACGCGATGATCACCCACCTGGACGCGGAGACCGGCCGGCTGCTCGACGTGCTGGAGGAGCGCGGCCTCGCCGACGACACCATCATCGTCATGGCCGGCGACAACGGCCTGGCGGTCGGCCAGCACGGCCTGATGGCAAGCAGAACCTCTACGAGCACTCGGTGCGGGTGCCGCTGATCTTCGCCGGCCCCGGCGTACCGCAGGGTCAGACGCGCGACAGCTACGCCTACCTCCTGGACATCTTCCCCACCCTCTGCGACCTGACCGGCCTGCCCGTCCCCGATTCGGTCACCGGCCGCTCGCTGGCCCCGGCGCTGGCCGACCCCGCCCACCACGCACGCGAGCAGCTCTACCTCGCCTACTGGGACAGCCAGCGCGCGATCAAGGACCGGCGCTACAAGCTCATCGAGTACCGGGCCGGCGACGGGCCGGTGACCCAGTTGTTCGACCTGGACGAAGACCCATGGGAAATGAACGACCTGGCGGGACGCCCGGACCAGCAGCAGCGCCTGGCGGCCATGCGCGCGGAGCTTTCAGCGGCGCGCGAAACCTCCGGCGAGATGGCGACGCCTTACGGCCCCGCGTACTGGGGGTAGGAGGGAGCTGCGTGATACGCTCGGCTCAGGATCGCTCGCGGATGACGGCTCAATACATCCTCACGGACTATCTTCAGCAGGCACTCGCGGGGGCGGAGTACGACAAGCTCGACGACGGCACCTATGCGGGGAGGATCCCCGACTGCAAGGGTGTGGTTTCCTTCGGCGCAACGCTGAAGGAGTGCGAGCGGTCGTTGCGGTCGACGTTGGAGGACTGGGTGCTCGTCGGCCTGAAGCTGGGGCACACGCTCCCTGTTCTATCCGGGATCGACCTGAACCGGACGCCCGCCCGTGAGCCGCTGGGCACCGTGTAAGCGCACGCTGTTCATCCGGCGCCTGCGACGACTCGATTTCGAAGGCCCTCTGTCGGGATCACGGCACCAGTTCATGGTCCGGGACAACCATCGACTGGCTCTGCCGTCCAACGACGAGTACTCGGTCCCTCAGCTTCGGATGATGATTCGTGAGGTTGCAGGGATCATTGAACGAAGGATTGCCCTCGACGAATGGAATCGGCTGTAGCTTGGGATCGGTTGACGGCGTTCCTGACGTGGGCCGGTCAGTCGGTCCGGTGGGTCTGCCCTTCCCGCGGATTCTCCAGGGCGTCCGTCCACAGCCAGCGCCATCTGTCGTAGCTGGCCATGACGCTGTCCGGGTCGGTGCGGCTGCGCACCACGAAATCCGGGTGCGCCGTCCGGCCGGTGTGTTGCCCGGTCGGCTGGTAGCGCAGATCGAGCGACCACCGGCACCGGCTGGAGACGTTGGGCACCGAGCAGTGCGGCGTGAAGCGCGTGAGCAGGACCACGTCGCCCCGCCCGCACTCGAGCAGCACCGGCTCCACCGCAGGCATCACGTCCGGGACGATCATCGTGCCGCCCTCTTTCTGATGGCGCAGGTAGCCCAGCTTCGACACGCCGGGAAGGACCTGCAAGCAGCCCATCTCGACGGTGCTGTCGCCGAGCGGCAGCCAGCAGGTGACCACGTTGGAGCCCTCCGCCTCCTTCATCATGACGGCGGCGTCCTGATGCCACGGCACGCCGTGGGACCAGCTACTGTCCCCGAACTCCGACGGCGGCTTGGCGCGCACGTGCTGGATGGGGTTGCAGGTGATCTCGGAGCCGACCAGCGGCTCGACCAGGTCCAGCAGGCTCTCGTTGGACAGAAACGCGAACATCGCCGGGGTTCGCATCTGCATGATGTCCATGCCGTCGCCGATCTCGCCGGTCTGCCTGAGCAGCAGTCCGTAGCGGGTATCGAACGGCGCGCCCTCGCAGCGGTCGGAGAGCTTGCCCGCATCGTAGAGCTCGCCCGCCCGCCGGTCGATGAACGCCTCCAGCTCGTCGATCACCGGCTGCGTGTCGGCGTCGCTCAGGACGCCGGGCACGAGCAGATACCCCGTCTCCTCGAACGAACGCATCTGTTCAGCGGTCAGGCGTGACATGTCGTCCATAGTGCCACATGTCCCCGGCACCTCGGATCCTGTTCCATGATCGACAGTCCCTCCATGGTAGTGTCTGGAGCATCCGGGTAGGAGGCTGCCACCCACCCGCTGACCAGGATGTCGCTGAACGTCGATTCGGTT
The DNA here is from genome assembly GCA_965215345.1 of Spirochaetia bacterium. GTDB lineage: Bacteria > Spirochaetota > Spirochaetia > SZUA-6 > Bin103 > CATQHW01. The sequence goes on from CBDCDL010000002.1 coordinate 558,620, forward strand.
TCGTTTCGCACCAAGTGGATGCGCACCAGGTTTCCGTTTCGGTACGGGATTGCATCCATGACCGAGTTGCCGCACGTGTTCGTCGTGGTGCGCGGCTCGGTGGACGGAACCGCGTGCGCCGGTCTCGCCTCCGAGGGATTGCCGCCGAAGTGGTTCACCAAGGACCCCGGCACGCGCTTCGAGGAGGATCTGCCGGCGATGGTGCAGGTCATCCGGCACGCCGCCGACCTGGTGGCCGGTTCAACCCACGAATCGGTGTTCGCGCTCTGGCACCGGCTGCACGCGGATCAGGCCGACTGGGCCGGCGGGCAGATCCCCCCGCTGCTGGCGCACCTGGGAACCAGCCTGGTGGAACGGGCGGCGATCGACGCCTTCTGCCGCGGAAGCTCGACCACCTTCGCGCGCGCCGTGCACGACAACCTGCTCGCCGTCGAGCTGGGCGCGATCCATCCGGAGCTGGCGGGGAGCCGGCCCGCCGACTGGCTGCCCGCGCCGCTCCCCTCGGTCGTCGCCCGCCACACCGTGGGTTTGGGCGATCCCCTGCTGCGCGACCAGATTCCGGTCGAGGAGCGCGTCGCCGACGGGCTGCCCCACGCCCTCGCCGACGCGGTGTCCGCGTACGGACTGACCCACTTCAAGATCAAGGTGTCCGGGCGCCTGGAAACCGACCTGCCGCGGCTGCGAGCCGTCGCCGAGGTGCTCGAAGCCGGCTCTCCCGGTTTCCGGTTCACCCTGGACGGCAACGAGCAGTACGGAGACATCGGCACCTTCCGGGAGCACTGGGAGGCGTATCAGGGGGAGGCGGCGCTGCGGTCCCTGTTCGGCGGCGGCAGGCTGCTGTTCGTGGAGCAGCCGCTGCACCGGGACGTCGCGCTGAGCGGTGATGTCGGCGAGGCGCTGGCGTCCTGGCCCGAGGCGCCGCCCATGATCATCGACGAGTCGGACGGCGAGCCGGATTCGCTGCGCCGGGCGCTGGAGCTGGGGTACCGGGGAACGAGCCACAAGAACTGCAAGGGAGTGATCAAGGGACTGGCGAACCGCTGCCTGATCGAGTGGTACCGGCGCACCCGTCCGCAGGCCGGACCCTGGGACATGAGCGGCGAGGACTTGGCCAACGTGGGACCGGTGGCGCTGCTCAACGACCTGGCCGCGATGGCGGTCCTGGGCATCGGCGACGTGGAGCGCAACGGACACCACTACCTGGCAGGGCTCGACATGTTCCCGGAAGCGCTGCAGGAGGTGGTATGCCGGGCGCATCCCGACCTCTATGCCATGAGGCCGGAAGGCTACGCCTCGTTGCGGATCGCTGCGGGTCGCCTGTCGACCCGCAGCGTCCTCGCCTCCCCGTTCGGACACGGCCTTGATCTCGACGAAGAGACGGTGGCTCTCCTGGGCGAAGCGGGTTTACCCGACTGAACGTGGCCACGCCCGCTGGTCGGGATGCGAGATCTCCGCGCTGCCGTGGCAATCCCAGTCGCCGTAGCCCGGTGGTCGGTCTTCGTGTATCCTTGGTCCCGATGTCTGAGCGGTCTCAGGCCGTAATCGCCGATGCCCTCGCGTTGCCGCCCTTTGAACGGGCAGAGCTCATCGATCGGCTCTATCAGAGCCTTCGATCTGAATGCGAAAGGGAGATCGAATCGGCTTGGGCACGCGAATCCGAGCGACGGATCGATGCCTATCTTGCAGGTCACGCGGACACCGTCCCTTACGAGCAGATCAAGCGACAGCTCTCTCAACCGTGACGGTTGAGTTCCTTCCGCAGGCCCGAACCGAGTGGGCCGAAGCCATCTCCTATTACAATGACCAGCGCTCCAATCTTGGATATGAGTTCGCTCTTGAGGTCGACCGGACCGTCGAGCGGATCCTTCAACATCCTGACGCCTGGACTCTGATCGCGACGCGCACCCGTCGCGCCCTCGTCGATCGATTCCCATACGGAATCCTCTACTCCCGGCTTAAGCGGCTTGCCGAGTGAGATGGAGACGCCTCGGTTCCTTACCCTCGCGGAGGTACTGTCTATTCTCCAGGACCAGACAGCGCGCTATGGAGGTGAGTTCGGCGTACGCGATCTGGGATTGGTCAGCTCTGCGATAGCGGTACCCCAGGCATCCTTCGGCGGCCGGATGCTTCACGGCGACCTGTTCGGGATGGCTGCCGCGTATGCCTTTCACCTGTGTCAGAACCATCCGTTCGTCGATGGCAACAAGCGCGTCGCGCTGGCCTCGGCGCTGGTGTTTCTGGATCTCAGCGGCATTCCCATCACCGATCCGGACGGGACGCTCTACCCGCTCATGATGGCGGTGGCGCGTGGCGAGAAGGGCAAGGCCGAGATCGCGTACACACTGCGCGAGTTGTCCGAGCCGCGCCGGAGCACGTCGAGGAACGCACCGTGACATCCGAGCAGGGCGAAGTGGCGCGGTTCCTGGACCTGGCCTGCCTGACCTACGGCAACGATTCGACGGACAGGATCGATCGAGCCAGGCGGATGCTGGCCGACCGGCCGTCGCTGGCGGCGGCCGACGCGTATACCGCCGCCGCCACGGCCAGCGTGGCGGCACTGCGACGGTTCCTGAGCGAGGACTCCAGACGGGCGTCCCGGGCCGGCGGGCCGCGCAGGTGGCCGCCGCTGCTCTACCTCTGCTACTCGCGGGTGACCGAGGACCTTCCCGAAGCCGACAGCGTCGGCACCGCCCGGCTGCTGCTGGAGCACGGGGCCGATCCGAACGCCCACTTCATGTGGGGGCGCACGTACCGGTTCACGGCCCTCACCGGCGCGATGGGCGAAGGCGAGGGCGGCGTCGCCAGCCAGCCGCCCCATCCGCATGCCCGGGCACTGGCCACGCTGCTGCTCGACGCGGGGGCGGATCCCAACGACGCCCAGGGGCTCTACAACACGATGTTCCGGCCCGACGACCGCTGGCTGCGACTGCTGCTCGACCGCGGGCTCACCGCCCGTGACAGGATCAACTGGAAGACCGGCAATCGGGTCGGAACGCTCAACTTCCTGCTCGGTCACGCGGCGCCCAGGGGCTTCGCCGACCGGGTCGAGCTGTTGCTCCGCCACGGCGCCGATCCGCGCGGCCGCAGCTACTACGACGGGCGGACCCACTACGACAACGCCCTGCTGAACGGCTTCGGAGACGTCGCCGAGATGCTGCAGCGCGCGGGAGCCGTGCCGGCGGAGATGGGCCCGGAGGACCGCTTTCGGGCCGCCTGCATGAGCGGTGACGAGGGTTCCGCACGCGCCGCTCTCGAAGCCGCGCCGCGGAGCCTGGACGACCCGGACACGCTGCATGCGGCCGCTTCGGTGGGCAACGTGGCCGCCGTACGGTGCCTGCTGAGCCTGGACGCGGACCCGAACGCAACCGCCGGGGACGGCACGACCGCGCTGCACCACGCCGGGTGGAACGACCAGCGCGAGGTCGCCGAGGTCCTGGTCGCGCACGGCGCGCGTCCGCTGCGCGACGCCAGTCACGGGTCGACGCCGGCGGGGTGGGCCGACCACGCCGGTCACGCCGCCATGCGGGACTACCTGCTCGACCACTGCACCGACGGTCTGGACCTGGTCTCCTTCGGCAGGGTCGTGGCGTTGCGCCGGTACCTGTCGGAACATCCGGACTTCGCGACCGACACCGCTCCGGGGGGCGGCTCGCCGCTCCATTACCTCCGTGACGACATCGACGATCTCGAACCGATCGTCGATGCACTCCTGGAAGCCGGCGCCGACCTCGGCGCCCGGGACTCACGGAAGGAGACGGCATGCGAGAGCGCGGTACGGCGCGGCGAGCACGCGGTCGCGGCTCTGCTGTGCCGATGAGGACGCTCGCTCAATACCGGCGAATGCCGGAGATGCGGATCTCGCCGATCTGGCCGAAGAAGTTGCCCCAGCCCAGGTAGTTGAACCCGCCCCCGTACTTGGCGTAGCCCGTCAGACGGGTGAACACACTGAACTGGCAATCGTGCTCGCGGTCGTTGACCAGCGCGCGGCCGTCGGCGTTCCGCATACGCCAGATCGGCGTACCGTCCAGGAAGAGCTCATGCTCATCCTCGGCGTAGCCGTACTGCCAGGCCACGTGGTGCCACTCGGTGTCGGTGATCCCGACTTCTTCCCGGTCGGCCACGATGCCCCGCGGGCGCATCCACGGATGCAGGTTCTTCCAGGTGTGGTCACGGCTCTGAAAATGCACGCCCGGCGCCATGCCGGCATCGGGCGAGTTGAGGTCGGACAGGTACAGCTCCCAGACGCCGTGCTCCCGGCTGTCGCAGGTCCCGCAGATGTGACCGTAGTCGAAGCGCTTCAGGGGAACGTCGCCGTAGCCCTGCCATGGGCCACCCCGGCGCACCCACGCTTCCACCGTCCATTCCCGGGGGCACGTCTTCAGGTCGAGCTCCGGAACCGATTCGTACGCGGCTCTGGCCTGCGGATAGGAGCCCCACTCCGCGCCGATGTTGGCGTACCCGTGCTCGCCGTGCCCGGTCTCCTGCGGAAACCTCCCTTCGCGGCCCGGCCAGGACAGCCTGCGGTCGCCGCCGATGTTCGTATAGGTCAGCGTCATCGTCCGGTCGCCGCGGACGCGATCCGGGAACAGCCGGCCGTCGGGACCCTGCCAGTCATAGAGCACCACCGCATGCTCGTCGGCGGCCATGACCCGCAGGTGCTCCGGAAGCACCCTGAGGAGTAGCTCGCGCCGATCGCTCGATCCGTTGGCGTCCGTCACCCGGATCGTGAGCCGGCAGCGCCCCGGCTCGACCGGAGTTCCCGACACGCATCCGGCCGCGCCGTCGAGGCTCACGCCCGCGGGCAGTGCCCCCGACACCACGTCCCACGCCAGCGGTTCGGCCATGTGCTCGGTGCTCAGCGCGGCCCGATACGCCGCGCCTGCGTAGGCAGGCGGCAGCGACTCGGTGACCAGCCGGCCGCGCCGGACCGTGAGCGTGAACGCATGGTCGTCGGTCACGCCGTCTTCGTCCCGCGCGCCGATGGTCATCTGGCGGGACTCCGCCGCTTCCGCAGGCGTCCCTCGGATCACACCGGTGTCTACGTCGAACGCCAACCCCGCCGGCAGACCGCCCTCGGTCATGGCCCAGGAGACCCGGCCCGAAGCCGCCTCCGCGCCCAGCCGGACCTCGTACGGGATCCCCAATCCCGCGTCGGGCAGTCTCTGGCGGATGACGGTCAGCCGCTCCGCCACGGGATAGCGCATGACCTTCGAGATGCGGAGATCGTCTATCTCGCCGTCCATGTTGCCCATCTCCAGGCCCGCCGTGATGACCGGATCCCGCGAATGATGAACGCCTCCCACGCAGAAGGGGATGTCGCACCGCTCGGCATCGCTGACGATGATGCGGTGTGAGACCTGACCGGGTGCGGGGAGCTGCACCTTTCGGATGAGCGTTCCGTCCACCAGCAGCCAGTTCATCTGATCGCGGCAGCGGAACTGCCAGGCCACGTGATGCCAGCCCGTGTCGCCGAACCGTCCCCGGTCCTCATCCAGCCAGCCGAACGAGGTCGTAGGTCCGAGGGCACTGCTGGTGTCGTGGTTCGGATCCCTGCCCACCCAGCCCATGTAACGCACTCCCGGAATGAGTCCGTCCTCGCGGGTGCCCGGGGTGACACCGTTGCGGAGCCAGAAGCTCCACCCGCCGCGCATCCCGCGGGGAAGGCTGAAGCCCTCCTCGTCCGTGCCGCAGATGAATGCGTACGTGCACCCACCCTCCCTGGAGTCCGTGCCGTCCCTCTTGTTCCACTGGGCCCTGTCCTTGCCGCCGGGGCCGGTGTAGCGGACCCACGCTTCGACCGTCCATTCCTCCGTGCAGGTCCGCAACCGCAGCTTGTCGTTGTTCGCGGGACCTACCCGGAGCTGCCCGTCGCTGCGCTCGAACCGCGCCGTGGACCCGAAGCCCGGATGGCTGCCCCACAGCGCCCGCCCGGAGGACCGCAGCGTCAGCTCCGGATCGCCGCAGGCGTCATGCGCCTCGTTGCCCTCGCCTTCGTCGAAGTGATAGAGCGCCACCGTGTGGTCGTCCGGCTCGAACGGCCTGGTCCAGTCGGAACTCATGTCCGCGCCTCCGCCTGCGCTCGATACCGCCGCACGCGGGAGATGCGGATCTCGCCGATCTGGCCGAAGAAGTTGCCCCAGCCCAGGTAGTTGAACCCGCCCCCGTACTTGGCGTAGCCCGTCAGGCGGGTGATCACGCTGAACTGGCAGTCGTGCTCGCGGTCGTTGACCAGCCGGCGGCCGTCGGCGTTCCGCATCCGCCAGATCGGCGTGCCGTCCAGGAACAGCTCGTGCTCATCCTCGGCATAGCCGTACTGCCAGGCGACGTGGTGCCACTCGGTGTCGGTGATGCCGACCTGCTCCCGCTCGGCCACGATGCCCGCGGGGCGCATCCACGGGTGCAGGTCCTTCCAGGTGTGGTCGCCGCTCTGAAAGTGCACGCCCGGCGCCATGCCGGCACCGGGCGAGTTGAGGTCGGACAGGTACAGCTCCCAGACCCCCTGCTCCCGGCTGTCGTAGGTCCCGCAGATGTGGCCGTAGTCGAACCGCTTCAGGGGAACGTCGCCGAACCCCTGCCATGGGCCACCCCGGCGCACCCACGCTTCCACCGTCCATTCCCGGGGGCACGTCTTCAGGTCGAGCTCCGGAACCGATTCGTATTCGGCCCTGGCCTTCGGCAGCGAGCCCCACTCCGTGCCGATGTTGGCGTACCCGTGCTCGCCGTGTCCGGTGTCGAGCGGAAACCGTCCCTCCCGGCCGGGCCAGGGGTGCCGGTGGTCGCCGCCCGTGTTCGTGTAGGTCAACGTCATCGCCCGGTCGCGGCTGACACGTTCCTCGAACAGCCGGCCGTCGGGGCCCTGCCAGTCATAGAGCGCCACCGTGTGCTCGTCGGCGCCTATCACCCACAGGTGCTCCGGCAGCACCCTGAGGAGCAGCTCGCCGCGATCGCTCAACCCGTTCGCGTCCGTCACCTGCACCGCGAGCCGGGAGCGTCCCGCCTCGACCGGCGTCCCCGCCAGGCACCCTGACACGCGGTCGAAGCTCATGCCCGCGGGGAGGGCCCCCGACACCACCTCCCACTCCAGGGGTTCGGCCAAGTGCTCGGTGCTCAGCGCAGCCTGATACGCAGCACCGGCGTAGGCGGTCGGCAGCGATTCGGTGACCAGCCGGCCACGCCGAACGGTGAACGAGAACGTGTGGCCGTCGGTCGCTCCTCCTTCGTCCCGCGCCTCGATGGTCGCCTGCCGGGACTCCACCGTCTCTTCCGGCGTCCCCCGAATCACGCCGGCGCCGGAGTCGAACGCCAACCCCGCCGGCAACCCGCCCTCCGTCATCGCCCAGGAGACCCGGCCGCCAGCCGCGTCCGCCCCCAGCCGAACCTCGTAGGGAATGCCCAGTGCCGCATCCGGCAGTCTCTGACGGATGACGGCCATCCGGTCGGTCACCGGGTAGCGCATGACGCTCGAGATGCGCAGCTCGTCGATCTCCCCGTCCATGTTGCCCATTTCCAGGCCCGATGTGACGACCGGATCCCGAGAGTGAGGAATCCCGCCCACGAAGAAGGGAATGTCGCACCGGTCGGCGTCGTTGACGAGGATGCGATTCGAGGACTGGTCGGGCGCGGGAAGCCACACCTGTCGGACGACCTTTCCGTCCACCAGCAGGCAATTCATCTGATCGCGGTAGCGAAACTGCCAGGCCACGTGGTGCCACCCGGTGTCGCGGAACCGGCCCCGATCCTCCTGCAGCCAGCCGTACGAGGACGTGGGCGTGATCAGGACGCCGTGGATGGGCATTCTGCCCGACCAGCCCAGGAGCCGCGAGCCCGGCATCAGTCCGTCTTCCAGGGTGCCCGGCACGCCCGAGCAGTTGAGGTAGAAGCTCCAGCCGCCGCGCATCCCGCCCGGAAGGCTGAAGCCTTCCTCGTCCGTGCCGCAGAGGAACGCGTAGGTGTAGCGGCCCAGCAGGGCGTCATCGGCGTCGAACCGGCCCCACTCGACCCGGTCCCTGCCGCCGGGGCCGCTGTAGCGGACCCAGGCTTCGACCGTCCACTCCTCGGTGCAGGTCCGCAACTGCAGCTTGTCGTGGTTCACGGGACCCACCCGGATGTTGCTGTCGCTGCGCTCGAACCGCGCCGTGGACCCGAAGCCCGGACGGCCGCCCCACAGCGCCCGCCCCCTGGACCGCAACGTCAGATCGGGATCGCCGCAGGCGTCGTGCGCTTCGTCGCCTGAGCCCTCGTCGAAGTGATAGAGCGCCACCGTGTGCTCGTCCGGCTCGAAGGGTTCGTTCCAGTCGCCGCTCATGTCCGCACCTCCCTGTGCTCAATACCGTCGGATGTTCGACAGGCGCATCTCGCCGATCTGCCCGAAGAAGTTGCCCCACCCCAGCCAGTTGAACTCTCCCCCGTAGCGGGAGTAGCCCTTCAGCCTGGACGAGATGCTGAACTGGGCATCGTGCCGGCGGTCGTTGACCAGCCGGCGCCCGTCCGGGCGGTACATCTGCCAGACGCGGGTTCCATCAAGAAAGAGCTGATGGACTTCGTCGGCATGCGAGTACTGCCAGGCGACGTGGTGCCACTCCGTGTCACGTATGCCGACCGCTTCCCGTTCGGCGACGATGCCGTCCGGGCGCGACCACGGATGGAGGTTCAGCAGCGCGTGTTCCGGTTCGGCACCCAGGAAGTGAACGCCGGGGGCCATGCTCCCATCCGGCGCGTCGTGGTCGGACAGGTACAGCTCCCACACCCCGCGCTCGGTGTTGTCGTAGGTCCCGAAGACGTGCCCGAAGTGGAACTCGCGCCCGTAGCCGTCCACCGGCCCGCCGCGCCGCAGCCAGGCTTCCACCGTCCACTCGACCCGACAGGTGCGCAGATCGACCTTGTCGTTGTGCTGCGGCCCGACGAACCCCCCTTCCCCGCCGCCGATGAAGGAGGGGTAGCGCCCCCAGCCGGGTCGCGGCAGACGCGTGTCTCCCTTCACGTTGGTCCAGGTGAGGGTCAGCTCCTCGTCGCCGGCGAGATCCGGTATCAGCTTGCCGCTGGCCCCCTGCCAGTCCCAGAGCGCGACCGTGTGCCGATCCAGCCCGATATGCCGCAGCGCGCCCGGCAGGATCGCGAGCACCAGGTCCCGGCAATCGGTCTGGCCGCCGGCGTCTCGGGCTTCGACCCGCACGCTCACCCGACCCACGGCGGCCGCGATGCCGCCGAGCTCTCCCGTCGTACGGTCGAACGAGATCCCCGCCGGCAGGGCACCGTCCCGTATCTCCCACCGCACGGGCCCGGCCATGTGTCGGACCGTCAATCGCTCGCGATATGCCTGACCCGCGAAGGCGACCGGCAGCGACTCCTCGACGATCCGGCCCGGACGCACGCACAGCCTGAACGTGTGCTCATCCGTGTGCCCGGCGGAGTCAGCCGCTCGAACCCTGATCTCCGCTTCTTCCGAGGCTTCCGTGGGAGTGCCCTCGATCGTGCCGCCGGCTTCATCGAGCCGCAGCCCCGCCGGCAGCCGGCCTGCCGCTACCTGCCAGGTCACCGCTCCCTGCGCCGCATCCGCCGACAGCGACTCCGCATAGGGCACGTTCATGCCCGCGTCGGGCAGCTCGCGGCGAACCACCGCCATCCGATCGGCCGGCCGGTAGCGCATGACGTCGGAGATCCGCAGCTCGTCGATCTCCCCCTCGAAGTTGCACTCACCCCGGCCCAGGTAGACCCCGAAGTTGTCCTTGCCCAGAGCTTCGTCCGAAGGGTCGTGCTGGGAGTGCAGGAACCCTCCGACCACGAACGGCAGATCACACCGCGCAGCGTCGTTCGCCACGGCCCGCCCTCCGGGCTTGCTCTCCCGGTAGATCAGCGTTCCGTCGACGAACATGAAGTGCATCTGGTCTTCGTAGCGGAACTGCCAGGCGACATGGTGCCAGCGGTCGTCGTCGATGGCCGGCGCCGTGGCGAACGCGCCGACCTGGTTCACGTCGTTGTGGGGAGCCCGCGCATAGGAGCCGATGTAGCGGCCCTGCGGGGCCAGCCCGTTGCCGTTGATCCACAGGTCGTGGTGGCGAAGCTTCTTGAGGATGGGCCAATGCGGCCAGAGCAGGTAGAAGTTCCAGCCCGCACGCACGCCTTCGGGCATGCCGAATCCCTCGTCGTCGGTACCACAGATATTGAGGTAGCCGGACGCTCCCGCCCAAGCTTCGTCCCGCGGTTCTCCGGGCCGCGCGGCCAGTCGAAGCCACGCCTCGATCGTCCACTCCCTAGTACAGTCGCGCAGCTCCAGCTTGTCGTTGTTCACGGGCCCGACCAGGAGGTCGGCATCGTCGTCGCTCCCCGTGAAGCGGGCGGTCGCGCCGAAACCGGGACGGCTGCCCCACAGCGCCTTCCTGTGCGCGCGCAGCGTCAGCTCGCGATCGCCGCAGGCATCGTGCGCCTGGTCGCCCTCCCCCTCGTCGAAGTGATAGAGCGCCACCGTGTGCTCGTCCGGCTCGAACGGCCGGGTCCAGTCGGAGCTCATGCCGATGCCTCCTGCCTGATCAATACCGCTTGACGCTCGACACGCGTATCTCGCCGATCTGCCCGAAGAAGTTGCCCCAGCCCAGATAGTTGGGATGGTGGTGACCGCCGTTCTCGTCCGTGCACCAGTACGCGTAGCGGGCGATTCGGGTCGCGACGCTGAACTGCGCCTTGTGCCGGCGCTCGTTGACCAGGGTGATGCCGTCCGGCCGGCGCATCTGCCAGATCAGCGCACCGTCGAGGAACAACTGGTGCAGGTCGTCCGAGCGACCGTACTGCCAGGCCACGTGATGCCACTGAGCTTCCCGTATTCCCGCGTCTTGGCGATCGCCCACGATGCCCGCAGGCCGTCTCCACGGATGCAGGTCCTTCAGAACGAGGTCCGGTCCGCAAGCGAAGTGCACGCCGGGCGCCCAGCTCCCGTCCGGCGAGTCGAGGTTGGAGAGGTATAGCTCCCACACGCCGCTCTCGGACGTGTCATACGTGCCGCAGACATGTCCGAAGTCGAACGGGCGCGAGGCGCCGAACGCCTGCACCGGACCGCCGGGGCGGATCCATGCCTCGACGGTCCATGCCTCAGGGCACGTCCTGAGATTGTGCTTGTCGTCGTCGGTTTTCAGGCTCATCCAGCCGTGCTCGCCATGGCCGGTATCCTGCGGAAACCGTCCCTCCCGGCCGGGCCACGCAACCCTTCGGTCCGCGGCCCGGCCGGCACAGGTCAGGGTCAATCCCTCGTCCCCCATGGCGTCCCTGGCGTACAGCAGGTCCTCGTCCTGCCAGCCGTACAGGAACACGGTGTCCGCGTCGGCCTCGATGCGGTGCAACTCCGCGGGCAGCACCCGAATCGACAGGGCTCGTGTCGCCCCGGCACCCGCGGAGTCCGTGGCCGCCACCCGGAACTCGCCGATGCCGCGGTCGACCGGCACGCCCCTCAGCTCACCCGTGCTTTCGTCCAGCACGATGCCCGGCGGCGGTGCCCCTGCATTCACCTCCCACCTGACGGGGTCTACCGCGTAGCGGCTGTCCAACCGGTGTCGGTACTCCGTCCCGACGAATGCCGGCGGCAGCGCTGCGGTCGTGATCGTGCCGCTGCGGATGCCGATGACGAAGCCGTGGCTGTCGCGGTGACCTCCCTCGTCGGTGGCGCTGACCGTGAAACGGGCGTTGCGGTCGACCTGCCCGCGTACCGTCCCGGCCACGACGCCGTCTTCCCGCAGCTCCAGCCCGTTCGGAAGCCGACCGTCGGCAAGCTCCCATGTCACGCTCCCATCCGCACCGTCCGCGGCGAGCTCAACGCGATACGGAACGCCCGGGACGGCGAACGGAAGCGCTTCGGTGCCGAACCGGTAGCCGGCGCGCAGGGACTCTTCGGCGTACACGTCACAGGGTGAGAACCCGGGCCCACCGACGATGGAGAGCCGGTCCGCGACCGCGTAGCGCATGACGTCGGAGATCCGCAGGTCGTACATCTCCCCCACGAAGTTGCCTCTCCCGGCCCACGGCGGATCACTCCAGCACAGGAAGCCGCCCACCGTGAAGGGCACGCCGGAATGCTCGTCGGTGTCGTTCAGGATCTTGCGATACGGCTGGATGCGCCGCACCGGCATGCCGTCCACGAACAGGACGTGCACCTGGTCGCGGAAGCGGAACTGCCAGGCCACGTGATGCCACCGGTCGTCGCGTATCCCGTCCACATCCGCTCCCGCAAGGGCCGGTTCGCTGCCGACGCCATAGTGCACGTCATGGTTGGGGTCCTTCCCCGCGAAGTTCCCCTCGTAGCGAGAGGTGGGCAGCAGCCCATGCCCGGCGTCGGGAGCGCTCCCCCCTTCCAGCAGAAACTGAAAGCCGGCGCGGACCCCGATGTGCGAGAGATGGTAGCCCTCCTCGGAGGACCCGCAGAGGTGAGCGTACGTGGTGTTCCGCGCGAATCCTCCCCATGGTCCGGTGTAGCGAATCCAGGCTTCCACCGTCCATTCCCGCGTACAGGGCTTCAGCATCAGCTTGGGATGGTTGAGCGGCCCGACGAACACGTTGGCGTCATCGTCGACGGATGCGAAACGCGCCACGGCGCCGCCCTTCGGTCCTCGACCCCAGAGCGCGTGCCTGGCCTTCAGGGTCAGGGCCGCGTCACCGCAGGCGTCGTGCGCCTCGCGGCCATCCCCCTCGTCGAAACGGTAGAGCGCCACCGTGTGCCGATCCGGCTCGAAGCGCCGGGTCCGATCCGAGCTCACTCCCTTACCTCCCACCGTACCGCCGGACATCGGAAACGCGGATCTCACCGATCTGGCCGAAGAAGTTGCCCCAGCCCAGGTAGTTGAAGCCGCCTCCGTATCGGGTGTACCCGGTCAGGCGGCTGAACACGCTGAACTGCGCCTCGTGTTCTCGATCGTTGACCAGCCTGCGGCCGTCGGGACTGCGCATCTCCCAGATCGGCCGGCCGTCCAGGAAGAGCTGGTGCAGATCTTCGGCATAGCTGTACTGCCAGGCGACGTGGTGCCACTCCGTGTTGTCGATGCCCGCCACGTCGGGCCGGGCCACCATTCCCTTCGGCCGCATCCAGGGATGCAGGTTCTTCCACGTGTGATCGCGGCTCCGGAAGTGCACGCCCGGCGCCATGCCGGCATCGGGCGAGTTGAGATCGGACAGATACAGCTCCCACACCCCGCTCTCCCTGCTGTCGTAGGTCCCGCAGACGTGGCCGTAGTCGAACCGCTTCAGGGGAACGTCGTCGAACGCCTGCCACGGACCGCCGCGGCGCACCCAGGCTTCCACCGTCCACTCCTCGGCACAGGTCTTCAGGTCGAGCCGGGGATCCGGCCGGTGTCTGCCTTCGAACCTCGGATAGCTCTCCTTCTCCTGGCCCATGACCGCGTAGCCGTGCTCGCCGTGCCCGGTTTCCTGCGGGAACCGCCCGTCCCGGCCCGGCCAGCACACCCGCCGGTCCGCGCCCATGTTGGTGTAGGTGAGCGCCAGCTCCGGGTCGCCGCTCACCCGTTCCGGGATCAGCCGGCCGCTCGGTCCCTGCCAGTCGTACAGCACCACGGTGTGCTCGTCGGCATCGAGCACCCGCAGCGCCGCCGGCAGCACCTTGAGCGTGAGCTCCACCCGATCCTCCAGCCCCAGGGCATCGGTCACCCGCACGGCCAGCCTCGAGCTTCCTTCCTTGATCGCGGTCCCGGCCAGGCGCCCCGTCTTCGCGTCCAGGCTCACCCCTTCCGGAAGGGTTCCCGAGACGATCTCCCACGCCAGCGGCCCGGCCATGTGCTCGGCGGTCAAGCCGGCCCGGTAGGGAGCGCCCGTGAAGGCAGGAAGCAGCGCTTCGGTAACCAGCCGGCCGCGCTCCACCGCAAGCCTGAAAGTGTGCGCGTCGGTGGCTCCCGCCTCATCGTGCGCCCGGACGGTGAACTCCTGCTCCGCCGCCGACTGCTCCGGCGTGCCCCGAATCACCCCCTCCGACGGGTCCAGGCTCAATCCTGCAGGCAGGCAGCCCGCCGCCAGCTCCCACGAGACCCTGCCGGCGGCCGCATCCGTTCCCAGCGGAACCCGATAGGGCAGGTTCAGGCCCGCTTCGGGAAGCTTCTGGCGGATGATGGTCAGGCTGTCCGCCACCGGGTAGCGCATGACCTTCGAGATACGGAGCTCGTCGATCTCGCCTTCCAGGTTGAACATGGCCATGCCGAAGTCCCCGGGAACCCAGCCGTCCCGATGCTCCGGACGGAGAAACCCGCCCACCTGAAACGGGATGTCGCACCGCTCGGCGTCGCCCGCGATGATCCGAGTCGAAGCGCTTCCGGGAGCCGGGAGCTGCGCTTTCCTGACGAGCCTTCCGTCGACGAAGAGGAAGTTCGCCTGATCCCGGTAGCGGAATTGCCAGGCGACGTGATGCCACCCCGTGTCGCAGAATCGTCCGCGGTCCTCCTGCAGCCAGCCGAACGGGGTCTCGGGCATGAGGGCGTTGCTCGTGTCGTGGTTCGGGTCTCTTCCTCGGAGCGATCCAATGAACCTGGCTCCGGGAATGAGCCCGTCCTCGCGGGTCCACTTCAGCCCCTCGGTCTTCGTCTGGTGCAGATGGAACGACCAGCCCTGCCGGTATCCATCCGCCAACGCACATCCTTCCTCATCGGTGGCGCAGATGAAGCCGCAGGTATATGCCTTGCCGGGAGGCCAGCTCCGGGCGCGGTCCTTGCCGCCGGGGCCCGTGTATCGCACCCAGGCTTCGACGGTCCACTCGTGCGTGCAGGTCCGCAGCTCCAGCTTGTCGTTGTTCGCCGGGCCGACCAGGAGGTGCGCGTTCTGCCGGTCGAATCGCGCCGTGGATCCGAAGCCCGGCCGCCTGCCCCACAGTGCCTTCTGGTAGGCCCGCAGGGTCAACGCCGGATCGCCGCAGGCATCATGCGCCTGGTCGCCTGAGCCCTCGTCGAAGTGATAGAGCGCCACCGTGTGCTCGTCCGGCTCGAACGGTCCGGTCCAGTCGGAGCTCATGCCGATCCCTCCTGCCTGACTTCCCGTGTGATCAGTACCGCCGGATGCCGGACACCCGTATCTCGCCGATCTGACCGAAGAAGTTGCCCCAGCCCAGGTAGTTCGGATGGTGGTGACGGCCGTCCGCGTCCGTGCACCAGTAGGCGTAGCGGTCGATTCTGGTACCGACGCTGAACTGCGCCTGGTGCCGGCGCTCGTTGACCAGCCTGATCCCGTCCGGCTGATGCATCTGCCAGATCAACGCACCGTCGAGGAACAACTGGTGCAGGTCGTCCGAACAGCCGTACTGCCAGGCCACGTGATGCCACTGATCGTCCCGTATTCCCGCGTCTTCGCGATCGCCCACGATGCCGACCGGCCGTTTCCACGGATGCAGGTCCTTGAGCACCAGATCCGGCCCGCATGCGAAGTGCACGCCGGGCGCCCAGCTTCCGTCGGGCGAGTCGTGGTTGGATATGTACAGCTCCCACACCCCGCTCTCGGAGGTGTCGTACGTGCCGCAGACATGTCCGAAATCGAACGGTCGCGAGGCGCCGAAACCCTGCACCGGGCCACCCGGCCGGATCCATGCCTCGACCGTCCATGCCTCACGACACGTCCGCAGATTGTGCTTGTCGGCATCGGTCTTCAGGCTCACCCAGCCGTGCTCGCCATGACCGGTGTCCTGCGGAAACCGTCCCTCCCGGCCGGGCCACGCAACCCGCCGGTCCGAGTGCCGGCCGACACAGGTCAGGGTCAGCTCCTCGTCTCCCAGGGCGTCCCTGGCGTACAGCAGGTCCTCGTCCTGCCAGCCGTACAGGAACACGGTGTCCGCATCGGCCTCGATGCGATGCAGCTCCCTGGGAAGCACCCGCATCCGCAGAGCTCGTGTCGCCCCGGCACCCGCGGAGTCCGCGACCGCCACCCGGAACTCGCAGGTGCCGCGGTCCACCGGCACGCCCTTCAGTGCTCCGGAGGCCTCCTCCAGGACGATCCCATCGGGAGGCCTTCCTGAGGTCACCTGCCATGTGTCGGGCTTCACCGTGTACCTGCTTTCCAGCAGCCATCGGTATTCCGTTCCGACGAACGCGGGCGGCAGGCCTGCGGTCGTGATCGTGCCCGCGCGGATGCCGATGGCGAAGGTGTGGCTGTCGCACTGCCCTGCCTGGTCGGTGGCGTTGACCGTGAAATGGGTGTCTCGGTCGACGTACCCGCGTACCGTGCCTTCGACGATGCCGTCTTCCCGCAGCTCCAGCCCGTTCGGAAGACGGCCGTCGGAGAGCTCCCACCTGACGCTCCCCTCCGCACCGTCCGCGGCGAGCTCGACGCGGTACGGAACGCCCGGGACGGCGAAAGGCAGCGCTTCGGTTCCGAAGCGGTAGCCGGCACGGAGAGACTCGTCGTCGTAGACGTCACAGGGCGAGAACCCGGGCCCACCGACGATGGAGAGCCGGTCCGCGACCGGGTAGCGCATGACGTCGGAGATCCGCAGGTCGTACATCTCCCCCACGAAGTTGCCTCTCCCGGCCCACGGCGGATCACTCCAGCACAGGAAGCCGCCCACCGTGAAGGGCACGCCGACGTGCTCGTCGGTGTCGTTGAGGATCTTGCGGTACGGCTGGATGCGCCGCACCGGCATGCCGTCCACGAACAGGACGTGCACCTGGTCGCGGAAGCGGAACTGCCAAGCCACGTGATGCCACCGCTCGTCGCGTATGCCGTCCGCGTCCTCTGCCGCAAGGGCCGGCTCGAGGTCGGCCATGTAGTGCACGTCGTAGTTGGGGTCCTTCCCCGCGAAGTTCCCCTCGTAGCGGGAGGTCGGCAGCAATCCATGCCCGGCGCCGGGAGCGTTGCCGCCTTCCAGCAGAAACTGAAACCCGCCGCGGACCCCGATGTGCGAGAGGTGGTAGCCCTCTTCGGAGGACCCGCAGAGGTGCGCATAGGTGGCGTCGTACCTGCCGAATCCGCCCCACGGCCCCGTGTAGCGAATCCAGGCTTCCACCGTCCATTCCCGCGTACAGGGCTTCAGCATCAGCTTGGGGTGGTTGAGCGGGCCGACGAACACGTTGGCGTCATCGTCGACAGATGCGAAGCGAGCCGCGGCGCCGCCATCCGGTGCGCGGCCCCAGAGCGCCTGCCTGGCCGTCAGCGTCAGCGCAGCGTCACCGCAGGCGTCATGCGCCTCGCGGCCGTCCCCCTCGTCGAAACGGTAGAGCGCCACGGTGTGGCGATCCGGCTCGAACCGGCCGGTCCAGTCCGAGCTCACTCGGTCAGTACCGCCGGACATCGGAGATGCGGATCTCACCGACCTGACCGAAGAAGTTGCCCCAGCCCAGGTAGTTGAACCCGCCTCCGTATCGGGTGTAGCCGGTCAGGCGGCTGAACACGCTGAACTGCGCGTCGTGCTCTCGATCGTTGACCAGCCTGCGGCCGTCGGGATTGCGCATCTCCCAGATCGGCCTGCCGTCCAGGAAGAGCTGGTGCAGGTCTTCGGCATGGCCGTACTGCCAGGCGACGTGGTGCCACTCCGTGTTGTCGATGCCCGCCACGTCGGGCCGGGCCACCATTCCCTTCGGCCGCATCCAGGGGTCCAGGTACTTCCAGGTGTGGTCGCGGCTCCGGAAGTGCACGCCCGGCGCCATGCCGGCATCGGGCGAGTTGAGATCGGACAGATACAGCTCCCACACCCCGCTCTCCCTGCTGTCGTAGGTCCCGCAGACGTGGCCGTAGTCGAACCGCTTCAGGGGAACGTCGTCGAACGCCTGCCACGGACCGCCGCGGCGCACCCAGGCTTCCACCGTCCACTCCCCGGCGCAGGTCTTCAGATCGAGCTTGGGATCCGGCCGGTGGCTGCCGTCGAACCTCGGAAAGCTCTCCTTGCCCTGGCCCACGACCGCATAGCCGTGCTCGCCGTGCCCGGTCTCCTGCGGGAACCTTCCGTCCCGGCCCGGCCAGCACACCCGCCGGTCCCCGCCCATGTTGGTGTAGGTGAGCGCCAGCTCGGGATCGCCGCTCACCCGTTCCGGGATCAGCCGGCCGCTCGGTCCCTGCCAGTCGTACAGCACCACGGTGTGCTCGTCGGCATCGACCACACGCAGCGCCTCCGGCAGCACCTTGAGCGTGAGCTCCGCCCGATCCTGCAGCCCATTCGCGTCGGTCACCCGCACCGTCAGAGTCGACCACCCTTCCTCCACCGCGGTCCCGGCCAGATGACCCGTCTGCCCGTCCAGGCTCACGCCCTCGGGAAGCGTCCCGGAGACGATCTCCCACGCCAGCGGCCCGGCCATGTGCTCGGCGGTCAACCTGGCGCGGTAGCCTGCACCCGCGCAGGCCGGGGGCAGCGACTCCGTGACCAGCCGCCCGCGCACCACCGCAAGGCTGAAGACGTGCTCGTCCGTGGCGTCCTCCTCATCGCGAGCCCGCATGGCGATCTCCGGCTTTGCCACCGTCTGCTGCGGCGTGCCGCGAATCACCCCCTCGGACGGGTCCAGGCTCATTCCCGCGGGCAGGGTGCCCGCCGCCAGCTCCCACGAGACCCTGCCGGCGCCGGCATCCGTGCCCAGCCGAACCTGATAGGGCAGGTTCAGGCCGGCTTCGGGCAGCTTCTGCGGGATGATGCTCAGCCGGTCCGCTACCGGGTAGCGCATGACGTCCGAGATGCGCAGCTCGTCGATCTCGCCTTCCAGGTTGTACATGGTCATGCCGAAGTCTCCGGGGACCCAGCCGTCCCGATGCTCCGGACGGACAAAGCCGCCCACCTGAAAGGGGATGTCGCACCGCTCGGCATCGTTGGCGACGATCCGAGTGGAAGCGCGCCCGGGAGCGGGGAGCTGCACCTTCCGGATCATTCGGCCGTCGACGTACAGGAACCCGGTCTGGTCCCGGTAGCGGAACTGCCAGGCAACGTGATGCCACCCGCTGTCGCGAAAGCGGCCCCGGTCCTCCTGCAGCCAGCCGTGCCCGGTCCCGGGCCAGAACGCGGTGCCCACGTCGTTGTTCGGATCTCTGCCCTTGTGCGCACCGAGGAACCTGGCTCCGGGCAGCAGCCCGTCCGAACGCGTCGACTCAGGACCCGTCTCGGCCGTCCTCAGGTAGAAGATCCAGCCTTGGCGGTATCCGTCCGCCAGGGCGCATCCTTCCTCGTCGGAGCCGCAGATGTTGGCGAAGGTGTAGCCCTGTCCCGGCGGCCAGTTCCGGGCTCGGTCCTTGCCGCCGGGCCCGGTGTAGCGAACCCAGGCTTCGATCGTCCACTCCCGCGTGCAGGTCCGCAGCTCCAGCTTGTCGTTGTTCGCCGGTCCGACCAGCAGGTGGGCGTTCTGCCGGTCGAAGCGCGCCGTGGAGCCGAAGCCGGGCCTGCTGCCCCACAGGGCCTGCTGGTAGGCGCGCAGGGTCAACGCCGGATCGCCGCAGGCGTCGTGGGCCTCGTCGCCGGAGCCTTCGTCGAAGTGGTAGAGCGCAATTGTGTGCTCGTCCGGCTCGAACGGCTGCGTCCAGTCGTCGTTCACTTCGTCTCCCGGAGTCCGTTACGGCCCAGAGCGCGTCAGCGGAACCTGATCGAGTACAGGTCGGCGTCCTTCATCACGAACCGCAGGCGGACCGGCCGGCCGCTCAGGCGGGTCAGGTCCGATCCGCCCTTCCACGCGACCGCGTGCTCGATCTCGTCCCCGTAGATCTCCGCCGAATCCGCAAGCGCATGTCCGGGGACGGGCCGTCCGTCGCCATCCTGAATCTCGGCCTGCACGCTGCCGACCGCGGAGGTCGCGTAATTCAGGATCAGGGCGCCGCCTCGAAAGACGATGGGCCTGGTCACGAGCTCGCCTCCCCCGTAGTCCGCATGCACGGACACGAACCCGTCGGTCCGCAGCCTGGCGCGGCGCAGGCGGCCGGTCGGATGGTCGTAGTTCTCGCTGAAGTAGATGGAGATCTCGTCCGGGCCGGTCGGCACGACGCCCCATGCCGGCATGTTGCTCCGCTGCGTCCAGTTCAGCCGGTCGCGGCCGGGACGAATGAACGCCTCCATGAACCGTCGATCGAAGTTCATGCCGTCGCGGCTGCTCAGGAACACCGCGTCGGAGACACCGTCCTTGTCGTGCTCCTCCACCTTCTTGCGTTCCGGGGCGAACCGCTTCGGGAACGCCAGGTACACGTGCGGAGCGCGGAAGTAGGGGGTCACCGCGTTCGTGTAGAAGTGCTCCGGCGGAGTGCCGCCGAAGTTGATGAACTCCGGTTCCGT
This sequence comes from Spirochaetia bacterium, assembly GCA_965215345.1. Classification (GTDB taxonomy): domain Bacteria; phylum Spirochaetota; class Spirochaetia; order SZUA-6; family Bin103; genus CATQHW01. The sequence continues at coordinate 578,820 of CBDCDL010000002.1, forward strand.
CCAGTCGATGAAGTCCGTCGAGGTGCAGCGCAGCACCTGCCGGTACGTGTCGGGCACGTGGCAGAGCGGATAGAGCGTCCCGTCGTGCTCGGCGGGCAACTCGTGCTGGAACCGGATCGGGTCCGAGCCGCGCCACCCGCGGACGTAGGCCACGTAGTGCTCCTGCCCGGCATCCCAGAACGCCTGGCCGATCCAGTCACCGTCCCCGACGCACTTGGCGAACGGGTCGATGATCTTCTCATCGCGGATCGTCTTCCAGTGGATGCCGTCGGGAGAGACGAAGCCATGGTAACCGCCGCCGATCGCCTTGTAGCGCTCCGCTTCGGACGCGTGCGGGTTGGCGTCCCGGAAGGGCATGAAATTGTGGGACCCCACTTCGGTCAAGACGATGTTGTTGTCGCGCGAGCCATCGAACTCGCAGGCGCCGAACGAGGGCCGGTGCCAGTGGATGCCGTCATCGCTCTCCGCGCAGCAGGTGACCTCCCGCCGCGCACCGTCGGCGGACGAGCCGCGGTAGTACATCCGATAGCGCTCGCCGTCCTTGAACACCGTCACGTAGGCGCTTCCCGACCCCTCCCACGGCGCGTCGAACGCGAGCGCCGTCTCGCACCGCTCGGGCGGATGGAGCTTGAGATCCACGCCCCGCATCGATTCGATCAGCCAGTCGTCGACGAACGGCTCAAGCCTCGAGCCGATGTCCGCCGCGCCCTTGCCGTCCCGTTCCGCCGTATTCACATTCGACCTCCCGTCCGTCGGGTCCGAGCTCGCTCCTCGCGAAGAACCACCGGGGGAGCACGGCAACCCTCCTGCCGTGCTCCCCGTGCAACACCGTCCCTGCTAAAGCGCGGATCGCTCCGTGCTAGTTCAGGTGGGCGTTATGGATGTCCACCACGCGCTGGTAGTCCGCGGTGTCCTTGACTCCCTGGATGTAGGCATCCCAGTCGTCGAAGCTCATCTGCCCGGTGATCAGCTTGGTCATGCCCTCTTCCACCGCGGTGTCCACGGCACCCCGAATCTCTCGCACGGTAGCCAGCTCGTCCTGGGTGAGATTGATGGGCGGCGCGTACTCGTGTGCCCTCGGAGCGCCGTCGAACTCGTCGCTCCACGCGAAGACGCTCGCCGGCTTGAAGAACTCGCCGCCGCCGTACGCCACGGGCGTCTCCCAGAGCTGACCGCGCGGTTCCCAGTCGAGAATGGTCGGCAGCGACAGCATCGGGTAGCCGAATCCCGAGCCGATGGCTCCCCACTCCGCCAGCTTGATGGAACGGTCCGCTCCCGTCAGGTCCATGATCACCGGCGCCCAGCTCTTCTTGCCGTTGCTGTCCACCGTGTACGTCTCACCTTCGATGCCCCAGTTGGCATAGTCGATCACTTCCTGCGAAAACGCGAAGTCCAGCAGCTTCACCAGCAGCGCCGGATGCTCGAAATCGGCGTTGATGTGGGCGTTCACCCTGATGAAGTTGTTGCCCTTCTTGTTGATGTTGGGCTTCCAGCCCGGCTGTCCGTCGAATCCCCTGGGCCTCGGCATCACCCCCCATACGACTTCGGGGTATTCCGGATTGTTGTGCCGGTTGGACACGTTGAGGGCGAACTGGTTGGGGATCATGAAGGTCCGGTCCTGCAGCGACTTGGCCGGCAGGTCGTCCGGGTTCTGCGTGAAGAACTCCGGCTGCAGGAGCCCCTCTTCGTAGAGCCTGGCCACGTATTCGATGCTCTGCCTGAACCGCTCTTCCTGATCGATGGGACCATAGATGTACTTGCTGCCGTCGTAGTAGACCCCGAAGTCCACCCGGTTGATCAGCATGATGACCCGCGGGATGCCGTACCACTGGGGCGCGACGTAGGACTCCATCGGATACGACTCCGGATACAATCCCTTCAACGCCGCGAGCACGTCGTACAGCTCATCGAGCGTCTCCGGCACCTGCAGATCGTGCGTCTCGTAGGTGTCCATCCGGGCCGCCCATACCCATTGCGATCCTTCGTCCGGGGAAGCCTGCCCGTAGGCGAACCCCCACACCTTGCCGGTGTCGAACCCGGCCCGCTCCAGGTTGTAGTTCTCCGTTCCCAGCCACTTCTTGTAGTAGAGCAGCTCGTCTTCGTAGTCCAGGATGTTGATGATCTGGCCCAGCTCGCCGAGGTTGTTTATGGTCTCCACGTTCCCGCTCGCGCTGAAGACGTCATGCAGATCACCGCTGGCAAGGTAGACGGCCTGCCGGTCCCGGTGATCGCCCGGCGGCAGCAACACCCACTCGATCTCGATCGGCATGCCCAGGTATTTCTCTGCGGCCGCCACGATCGCCATCTGCGATGGCCACTCCGAGATATGGGCTTCCGCCCCCGGCTCTCCCATGTAGCTGGAGAACTGCAACACCTCGGGCATGCCTTCCGCCATCTCCTCGCTCGCGCTCGCGCCCGCGATCAGGGCTGAGAGGCACAGAAATGTCACTCCCAGCACCATGTGCTTGTTCAGCTTCGTCACGTTTACACCTCGCTCGTGTGTGTCCCGCGGACGCGTACGCCGTCCGCTCCGATCTCCTGATTTGATACAACATTCGTTCAGTTTCCTTCCATCGCACCTCCCTGCCGCCACACGCCGGTCAACCCTTCAGCGATCCCACGATCAGCCCTCTCATGAAGTACCGCTGCGCGTACGGAAACATGATCACGATCGGCACCAGGACGATGACGACCGCCGCGAACTGTATGTTCTTCGGATGAATGACCCCCTCCATCATGGCCAGTATGCGCGGATCCTCGGCGTCGAACAGGTGGTGCAGCGTGTCCTCCATCACCACCAGCCGCCGCAGGATCATCTGCAACGGATGCCGCTCCGGATCGGTCAGGTATATCAGCGCCTCGAACCACCGATTCCAGTGCCCGACGATCGTGAACAGGGCGAACGTCGCCAGCAGCGCCGTCGATATCGGCAGGACGATGCGGAAGAGGATCGTGATGTCGTTCGCCCCGTCGATGTACGCCGATTCCCGCAGCGACTCGGGGTGATTCTGAAAGAACGTCCTGAAGACGATGACCGTAAACGCGGCTACCGAACCCGGTATCACCATCACCCAGAACGTGTCCATCCCGCCCAGGGTCTTGATCAACAGAAAGGTCGGTATCAAGCCGCCCGAGAAGAACATGGTGATCGCCAGGTAGACGGTCAGGAACTTCCGCAACACGAACGTCTTGATCGACAGCGAGTACGCGATCATCGACGTCAGCGTGAGGGTGACGAACGTGCCGACACCCGCATACAGCACGGTATTGGCATAGGCCCGCCACAGCAGGCGATAGCTGAGGATGTAGCTATAACCCTTCAGGGTCGGCCTCTTCGGATACCAATCGACCTCTCCGAGCAGGATCGCCGTGGGATCGCTCAGCGAAAGGGCGATGACCCTGGCCATGGGATACAGCCACACGACGCCCATCACCACCAGGAACGCGTGGTTGACCACGTTGAAGAGCACCGACCCGAAGGTCCTATCTTCGATCATCGCCATTCCGCTACCACAGGCTCGTGTCCGAGATCCTTCTGCTCATCAGGTTCGTGAGGTAGAGAAATATGAACGACACGACGCTCATCAGCAGCCCCACGGCGGCCGCGTAACTGAAATTCGCACCCAGTATGCCCTGCCGATAGACGTAGGTGCCGATGATGTCCGCGGTCTCGTAGGTCTGCGGGTTGTACATGAGCAGCACCTTCTCGGTGTCCGCGTTGCGTATCATCTGCCCGACGCTGAGGATCATGAGGATGATCACGGTGGGAGCGATGCCCGGTATGGTGACGTGCCGGATCTTCTGCAGCCGATTGGCGCCGTCGATGACGGACGCTTCGTACAGCTCGGGATTGAGCTGGGTCAGGGCGGCCAGGTAGATGATCGTCCCTACCCCCATGCTCTGCCACATATCGGAACCGATATAGAGACTGCGAAACCACTCCGGCAGCGCGAAGAAGTGCAGGGGCTCGATGCCGAGCCGGACCATCAACGCGTTTATCGGCCCTTCCAGCCCGGCGAGCTCCTTCAGCATGCCGACGATGATCACCGCCGAGATGAAGCTCGGGAAGTACGACAGCGTCTGTATGGACCGCTTGAACCCCGGGGATGTCAGCTCGTTCAGCAACAGCGCGAGCAGGATCGGGGCCGGGAAGCCGATCGCGAAGTTGAGGAACCCCAACAGGAACGTGTTTCTGATGATCCGGAACGCGAACGGACTGGCGAAGAACGACTCGAACCACCGCAGCCCTACCCAGGGGCTGCCGAAGACGCCGCGCACGAAGTGGAAGTTCTGAAACGAGACGACCACCCCGTACATGGGGAGGTAGGTGAAGACGAACACGACCAGAAAGGCCGGCGCGGCGAGGTACAGCAGGTGTCTTTGGCGGACGCACGTGCGGAGGAAGGTGCCCACTCTGCCGTCGGCAGTATGGTCCGCGATAGCGGATGATACTTCGCCGGACTCTGTGTTCTTCACGCCGTGTTCCTCGGACGGATACTCCTGTCGTGTCGCATCGGTCAGCGGCAACCGGGCACGGGTGCCGGCTGGACGATGCCCTTGTCGTCGCGCTATCTTCCGGTTTCGTTACGCTATTTGATCTCCCTGGCCATGCTCACCGTCCTGTGAGCACAGGTGGTCCGCACTGCTGCTGACGGTAGCGTTCGGCCGGATTCGCTGTCAAGCATTGGCGGTGTCAGGCCGGGCGGATCGTCACGTAGTAGGGGGCGATGGTGCGCTCCTGGCGGTCGTGAAACGACGCGTACAGCTCGTCCGGGCCGGCATCCAGCTCCACCTCGAACGCCGCCAGCGAGTCCCCGGAAGGGGTCTCGACCTGGTGGTTTCTGCCGCCCACGGCGAGCTGCGCCCAGCCGATGTCCAGGGCGACGCCGCCGGTGTAGTGCGGTGCGTCGTCCTCGCGGATCGCGTCCCTGCGCCACGGCACGTCGTCCCCGTCGATGCCGGCGTCCAGCGCGTGGCCGGCGTCTTCCGGCCAGCGCCGCAGCTCCACCCGGTAACGGCCCGCACGGCGGATTTCGATGGCCCAGAAGCCGCTGACGGCCAGTCCGGCGCGCACCTGGCGCTGGTTCCACGCAGTGTGGCAGGCCTCGTTGCGCAGGTCGTGGGTGGTGAGCCGCACCGGCTGCGCGTCGGCCCCTACGGCGATGGCGGCGTCGCGGTCGAACTGCGCGGACACCCGCTCCCACCAGCGGTCGTAGCCGGCGCGGAGCTCGGCGACCAGCGTGGGGTTGGCCGCGGCGACGTCGGTGCGCTGGCCGGGGTCGCGCTCCAGGTCGTACAGCTCGGTGCCGTTCACCAGCCGCCACCGGCCGCGCATCACGGAGCTCTTCCGCCACTTCATGGGTCGGGCGATCCGCTGGGTGTCGCTCACCACGATGCGCTCCGCCCATGCGGCGTCCGCCTCGCCGCGTATCAGGGGCAGCAGGCTGCGGCCGTGGAAGGAGCGGCCGGACGGCGGCTGGAGCCCACACAGGTCGAGGATCGTCGGCATGAAGTCGACGTAGCTGGTGAGGGCGTCGACGTCGCGTCCGCCGGCCGCGCCCCCGGCAGGGTAGCGCAGGAGGAACGGCACGCGATGGCCGCCCTCGTAGGGTGAGCCCTTCCTGCCGCGCATGCCGGCGTTGAAGCTGCCCGGCCCCTCGCGCGGGTGCTCATCCGCGTCGAGCTCCACGCCGGTGGCGGTCCCGTTGTCGGTCATGAACACGACGATGGTGTCCTCGGCCAGTCCGAGTTCCTCCAGAGCTCGCATCAGCGTGCCGAAGTTCTCGTCGATGTTGGTGATCATGCCGTAGAACCGCGCACGGTCCTCGTGCGGAACGGCGTCGCGGTACCTCTCCACGTAGCGGGGCTCCACGTTCAGCGGGGTGTGCGGGGCGTTGGTGGCGATGTAGCAGAAGAACGGCTCGTCCCGGTGCTCGGCGATGAAGCGCAGCCCCTCGCGGAAGAATACGTCGGTGCAGTAGCCGGTGAAGCGCTCGGGCTCGCCGTTCACGTAGTAGGTGTCGTCGAAGTAGTCGTTCCCCCACGGATCGCCCGTGTTCCCGATGCCGCCGCCGGCGTGGTAGACGGTCCGCTCGAAGCCGCGCTCGTGGGGCCGGAACGGCTGGCTGTCGCCGAGGTGCCACTTGCCGAAGTGCCCGGTGCGGTAGCCCGCCCCACGCAGCGCGTCCGCCAGCGTCCACTCGTCTTCCCGCAGCAGCGAACGTCCGCCGATCGTGTGCCAGACGCCAGCGCTGTTGCAGTAGTGTCCGGTGAGGAGGCCCGCCCGGGTCGGCGCGCAGGTGGTGCCGACGTGGAAGTCCGTGAACCGGACCGCGTCCGCGTGGTGACGGTCGACGTTGGGGGTGCGGATCACGTCGTTGCCGTGGCACCCCAGGTCGCCGTAGCCCTGATCGTCGGTCAGGACGAAGACGACGTTTGGTCGTTTCATCTCTTCGAACTCTACTCGACGGAGCCAGCCGCGGTGTCGCCAGCAGCGTCCGGTTGCCCTTTCTCGAGCTATCCCTGAAGCGCCGCTGACTCCGAGGCCATTGTCAGTGGTACCGGGCACCTCGCCGACACGGCTGTCGTTGGTGTGCTCGATCGGAATCGATCATGGACGACCCGGCATACAAGCGACTGCTCACCCACCAACGCATCGTCTGGGACCTGCTCATCGGGTTCATCGCCCCGTTGCGCCCCGCCGGCTGGGCAGAGGCGCTCGACTTCGCCACCCTCCGCGATCGCGCCACCGAGAACGTCACCGACGCACTGCGCCGGCGGCTCGGTGACGTGGTCTGGTCGATCGACCGGAGCGACGGCCGCGGCGGGGTGCAGACGCTGCACGTGGTGATCGAGCATCAGTCGCGCGTGGACTACTCGATGCCGCTACGGTTCCTGAACTACACGAGCCTGCTCTACCAGCGGCTGTACCGTGACAGGACCACGTGGAGCAAGGACGATCGGGCCGATCCGGTGCTGCACGTGGTGGTGTACAACGGCGACAAGCGATGGGACGCGCCGCTGACGCTCGCCGGGCTGGTGCAGCGGACGGAGCGGGACGGTCCGGCGCAGCTCGCTGTGAGCTACGACGTGGTTGATCTGTTGGCGGTGACGGCGGATGATCTGCCGCGAGCGAACCTGCTGCGATGGGTCGCGGAGGTGGAGCAGGGTGCGCAGGCGGGCGCGTTGCCGGAACGGGTACGGGAGTTGGGCGAATGGCTCGCGGAAGCGGGCGAACCGGGGCTCACGAGGAGCTTCGACCTGTGGCTTGGCGTCCTGGGCCGGAAGTGGGGCGTGGAGTTGCCGTCGATCCGCGAGTACGAGGAGGTAAGCGCCGTGTTGTTGGAGAAGATCGATCGCTGGGAAGCGCAAATCCTGGAGCAGGGCATCGAACGGGGCATCGAACGGGGCATCGAACAGGGCATCGAACGTCAAAGGGAGTTGCTGCACCGTTTGGCGGAGCGGAGGTTCGGTCAGGCAGCGGCGGAAGGGCTGTCGGCGGTACTCGACGGCGTGACCGACGCCGATCGCCTTGCCGAAGCGGGGGAGTGGATCGTGGACTGCACCACGACTGCCGACTTCCTGGCCCGCGTGAGCCGCGCGGGCTCGTAGGCCCCCGCCGCAAGCATCCCTGTACGCCCGGACCTTGACGGCATGGTGGCGCTGCAGATCACCCGCCAGCAAACCGAAGAGACGTTCGTCTTCCGCAACCCGGGCTTGCACCCCGGGCCCGCCGTTGGCGCCTGGAGACCGTTCGTGAGCCGTGCGACGCCGTTGGCGCTCGCCAGATCGTCGTGACGAATCCCGCCCGTCAGGACGAGCGTTCGATGGTCACGATGCGGCCGGGTGCGAGCCGGGCGTCGCCGCGCACGTGCGAGATGAGGCCATCGGGCCAGACGATCGACAGCGAGTCGATGCGGGCGCCCGCTCGCAGGCCGAAGTGGAGGCGCGGGGGCTCTCCGGACAGGTAGCCGGCGGTGCTGCGCATCTGCCGCACGTAGGTGCCCCCCGAGGTGACCAGCGACACGCGCGCCCCGAGGGCGTGGCGGTTGCCGGACCCCGGCAGGCGCAGCGCCACCTGCAGGCTGGCGCCGCCGCACAGCCGGTTCTCGAACACCACCGCCTGCGACAGCAGGTTGTTGACGGCGATGTCCAGGTCGCCGTCATCGTCCAGGTCGGCCATGGTCATGCCGCGGCCGCCGGCGGTGTCGTCCAGAGCCCACTCCGCGGCTTCCGTGAAGGTGCCGTCGCCGCGGTTGCGGAACGCCAAGTTGCGCTCGGCGAGCTCGCCGCCCGGCAATTGCCCGAACAGCTCGGCCGAGACCATACCGTTGACCACGTAGATGTCAAGGAAGCCGTCCTGGTCCAGGTCACCCAGTCGCGAAGACCAGCTCCAGCCGCTGGCGTCGACGCCGGCCGGTACCGCGACGTCCCGGTAGCCCCCGCCCGCCCGCCGCAACAGCACGTTGCGCACCACCTGCGGGTCCTCCGGCGGCAGCTCCTCCATCCCCACCACCACGAAGTACCACCGGTCCTCCTCCTTGCGCGTGGGCCGGTACGGCTTCATGTCGGTGGCGAACAGCTCGTCCACGCCGTCGTTGTCGATGTCGCCGGCGTCCAGGCTCATCGTGTTGCGCGTCATCGCGGCGAGCGGCTCCGCCCGCTCCCACCGGTCGCCGGCAGCCAGGAACACGGCATCCGGCAGGGCGAAGTCGTTGCCGACGTGGATGTCGAGGCGTCCGTCCCCATCCAGGTCCTGCAGGGCGAGCGCCAGCGCCTGAGACTCGCGCGCCAGCCGCACGATCCGGAACTCACCCGAGTCCTGCCGGAGATAGACGAACACGCCGCCGCCGGGCGTCCCGCTCGCCGCGGGCATGGCGCTCAGCCAGCGGGCGACCGGGTCGTCCGCGCTCTTTACCGGATCGGACGGCCCCAGGTAGTCCTCCCGCTGCGGCGGCGGTTCCGTGGATGGGACCGGGATCTCGGTGTCGTAGCTGGCCGCCGCCATGTCCAGATCGCCGTCCTGGTCGAGGTCGGCCCAGGAGACGGCGTAGGGGACCGCCCGCCCGCCGAAACCCGGCACCTCCGCGAAGCGCGGCGGCGATCCTTCCAGGTTCCGCCACAGCGTGGGCGGCAGCAGGCGGTGGGTGAACGACAGGTCCAGCCGGCCGTCCCCGTCCGCGTCGACCGCGACCACCGACCGGGTGTTGCCGACCGGCAGCTCCTCCTTGCGAAAGCGCAGCGCGCCCCGGTTCCAGAAGATGGCGTTGCGGCCATCCAGGTTGCCGAGCACCAAGTCCAGGTCGCCGTCGCCGTCCAGGTCGCCGGCGGCAACGCCCGAGCCGTTGGAGGCATAGAAACCGACGGGCCGCTCGTCCACCTGGGTCGTGTGGTCCAGGGGGTGCGCGACGAAGGCGCCCGTGCACGCGGGCGCGGCGGCCACCGGACGGCTCTCCACGACCAGCACGGCGGGGCCATCCCCCGCGGCATTTCCGGCGGCTGCCAGGCACAGCGCCGCGGCCAGCGCGGCCGCCGTCGATGCGGAGCGGCGCCTCACGCGCGCGGCGGAGCGGCGCCCGCGGTACGGTCGACCAGCTCCACGCCGATGAAGGCAGCCAGCTCACGGCCCACCGTCACCATCCGGTCGGCGGTGGCGCCGCCCGAGTGATCGATGCGGATGGTCCGCTCGTCCGCGTCGATCAGGCTCAGCGTCACGAAGCTGCGCGGCTTGCTGCGGCCGAGCGGCAGCCGGCTGGGGGCGTACCGTGACGGGTCCAGCGGCGCGCTGTCGATCGGGCCTCCCCGCAGGTACTCGCTGACCTCGACGCACCGGATCGACGACACCGGGATGCCCGTGCGCTTGAACAGGAACGCCAGGCCGATCTGCCGCTCGCAGGTTCCGGCGGCAGGCTTGAAGATCCAGCAGTCGCGGTAGGCCGCGCCGAACAGGCACAGCGCGATGATCCCCAGCGGAACCGCGTCCGCCGGCAGCGTGACCGGACGGCCGCCGTCAGCGGTCGCCACCACCATGCCGACGATCAGCATCACGCCGATCCCGGCCATCATCACGCGGTAGCCGACCGACATCCCCAGCACCATCTCCTCCGACTCCGTCCCGTCGGGGCCGCGGCTCCGACGGGTGCGCAGGGTCAGGCGCGACGCGGACAGCAGCATGGTGCGCTACGGAGTCTGTCGGATTGCCGCGTGAGCGGGAAGGCCGACAGACTCCGTAGCGACAGGTGGGGATGGGCCGAAAGCGGAGCCGCAGGCGACGGTTTCGGGGCTAAGCGAAGCCGGGTTGTTGCTGCGAGTGATTCTGATCGAACGACCAATGCAGGACCTGACCCGTCGCGTCGGTCGCAGGAGTGCCCCTCATCCCCGATGCAACGTCACACGGACGGACTTGGGCGCGCCTGACACGTGCCTCACACGTCTTGACCGGAACGGTGAGCATGTCATACACGTATGACATGCTCACGGTGAGGCTCCCTGAGGAGATCGAGCCCCGGCTGCGGGCGTTGGCGAAAGCCGCTGGCAGGAGCAAGAGCTACTACGCCCGGCAGGCCATTGTCGAGAAGCTCGAAGAGATGGAAGACGCCTACCTCGGCGCGGCGGTCCTGGAACGTATCCGCAAGGGCGAGGAACAGGTCTGAACTCCGCAGACATGTGGCATGGTCTGGACGGTTGAGTATGCCGCGTCGGTTCGGAAGTCCGTACGCAGGCTGACACCTGACGTACGAAGTCGAATCCGCAGGTACCTGAGGAGCGCCTGGCTTCGCTTGACGACCCGCGTCAACTGGGCGCTCCCTTGCGGGGAACACAGTTCGTGTACCGGTCGTAGGGTGATGGCACAAGCTGCGATACCCATCCGAGCGATTACCTCCGGTCCCGGCCGGCACTGGTTCGGCTACTACGACAAGCTGCAGTTCGATCCCACCGGCCGCTACGTGCTGGGGATGCGGGCGGATTTCGAGGGCCGCCAGCCGCGGCCGGACGACAGCATCGCGGTGGGCGTGATCGACCTGGAGACGGGCGACGCCTGGCGGGAGGTCGGTCGCACGCGGGCGTGGTGCTGGCAGCAGGGCTGCATGCTGCAGTGGATTCCCGGCTCGGACCGCCGGATCATCTGGAACGACCGGGAGGGAGACCGGTTCGTCTCCCGCATCCTGGACCTGGAGTCCGGCGCATCGCGCACGCTGCCGGCGGCGGTCTATGCGATCGCCCCGGACGGACGGACCGCGATCGGCACCGACTTCCGCCGGCTGAACGACATGCGGCCCGGCTACGGCTACGCCGGCATCCCCGACCCCAACCGCGAGGTCCTGGCGCCGGAGGACGCCGGCATCTACACGCTCGACCTGACGGCGTCCGGAGCGGAGCCGGAGCTCGTCATCACGGTGGCCGAGGTGGCGGCGCTGCCGTATCCACACGGCGACATCGGCTCGACCAAGCACTACTTCAACCATCTGCTGTTCAACACCGACGGATCGCGCTTCATCTTCCTGCACCGCTGGCGGTGGGGCGAAGGCAGGAGGACGAGGATGCTCACCGCGGCCCGCGATGGCTCCGGCCTGCACGTCGTCGACGACTACGGCAGGATGTCCCACTTCATCTGGCGCGATCCGCAGACCATCCTCGGATGGTCCTGGCGGCCGAGCGCGGGAGGCGCGTTCTACCTCCACCGGGACCGGAGCGACGAGGTGAGCGTCATCGGCTCCGGCACGATGACCAGCGACGGACACTGCACGTTCCTCGGCGGCGACCCCGCCTGGATCCTCAACGACTGCTACCCCCAGGGCCGCGGACGGATGCAGGAGCTGTACCTGTATCACGTGCCCACCGGCCGGCGGATCGACCTCGGATCCTTCCACGCGCCCGCGCAGTACACGGGGGAGCTGCGCTGCGACCTGCACCCCCGCTCCGACCCCGGCGGACGCTACGTCACCATCGACTCCGCCCACGAGGGCGGCCGGCAGATCTACCTGCTGGACGTCGGCAAAGTGGTGAACCGGTAACCGGACCGGCGCCTCACGCTTCGGCCGCCGCCAGCTCGTCGTTCCAGGAGCGGTAGCGGTCGAAGGCGTCCTGCAACGTGCCCTCCTGCACGAACAGGATCCCCTGCCGCCGCACTTGGCGCTGCGGCTCGACCGTCCCCAACTCCGGGTCGGAGTGCAGGCAGCGGGCGCGTCCGGCGCCCAGAAAGAGCCGCCGCGCCTGCCGCCATGCGTAGCCGAGCACGAAGCGCCCGTCGAGCGAGACCGCGAACAGCGGCGGCTCCGTCAGCCGCCTCCGGGCGCCGCTCTTCATCGGCAGCTCCTCGCCGACCCAGCCGTAGAGCGAGTCGCGGCGCGGCGGAAAGGCCAGCTCGGCGGCGGACACGAACCCCTGGTCAGTGCACAGCCAGGTGCGGGTGTCGTCCGCGTCCAGGTAGTCGCGGGCCGCCGGACGCTGCAGGCAGGTGCTGGTGACCACGCGCGCCCATGCCATCGGCCCGGTGTTCGTGATCGTGAGGTCGAGGTCGAGGTCGCCGCCCCGCCACCGCACGCTGCAATCGATCAGCGCCAGTCCGTCGACCCGTCTCGACGCTCCGCAGGGCCTTGCGGATCGCGCGGCCGCCCTTCATGTCCCCCATCGACTCGTTCACGTAGCGCCAGGAGGGGCGGGATTCGAACGTGTGCTCCCACAGCAGGTTTTCCCCGGCGTCGTAGGCCTGGAGCGACTCCGGAAACCACAGGCGCAGGAGGTTGGCCGGCCCCGCGCGCTCGGGCGCGATCCGAGGCTCGTTCACGTAGATGTCGAGGGTGGTGGGTGCGTAGACGTTGAGCTGCTGGCGAGGGGCGTCTGCCGACCGCGCTCCGTTCTCGTCAGACATGACGATGTGTGCCGTGATTATGCCCGGAGTTGCTCATCTCGCCAGCCTTGCCGGTGCCGGTGCGCGGCGCTACCGTCGGCAGCCATGCCCGACTACCGGTCCTCCGTTCCCCGATTCACCTTCTCCAACACGCCTGCGTCTCAGGAACGTGAGCTGGCTGCCAACCCGTTGCTGGAGCGCTTCCGCGCGTCCCGCCGGGAGCTCGCCCGCGACCGGCACGTGCCCCGGTACCACTTCGTCAGCCCGGAGCACCGGCTGAACGATCCCAACGGCCTGTGCCGCTGGCAGGACCGCTGGCACCTGTTCTACCAGGGATACCCGCCGGAGGACCCGCGGCAGCACTGGGGCCACGCGGTGAGCGACGACCTCATCCACTGGCGCGACCTCCCCTACGCGATCTATCCCGACCCGGAGCGTTGCTGCTTTTCCGGCGCGACCCTGGTCGAGGATGACCGGGTCATCGCCTGCTACCACGGCACCGAGGCCGGCACCATGGTGGCCACCTCGAGTGATCCGCTGCTGCTCAACTGGGAGAAGCTCACCGGCAAGCCGGTCATTCCCGTGGAGAGCCCGGATGGCTCGCCGCTTCCCTACCGCGTCTTCGACCCGTGCATCTGGAAGCAGGGCGGCCGCTACTACTCGCTGAGCGGCGGCACCCTGCCCCATCCGCCGGCCGGCAAGGTGAGCCGCGCCGACTTCCTGTTTCGCTCCGACGACCTGGTGAACTGGGAGTACCTGCACCCCTTCGACGAGAACGACCGCTTTTCAATGGTCGGCGACGACGGCGCCTGCCCCTACTTCTGGCCGATCGGCGCGGGCGCGAACCGCCGCCATATGCTGCTCTACTTCAGCCACATGAGCGGCGGCAAGTACCTGGTCGGCGACTACGATACGCAGCACGACAAGCTGCTGGTGACGGCCGGCGGCCGCTTCAACTTCGGCTCCGCGCAGCCGGGTGGCGTGCACGCGCCGTCGGTCACGCCGGACGGCGACGGCGTGATCGTCATCTTCAACATGAACCCCGCCAAGCCCACGCACGGCTGGGACCAGGTCATGAGCCTGCCGCGCCGTCTCACCCTGGCCGAGCACGACGAGATCGAGATGGAGCCGGCCGGCGACATCGCATCGCTGCGCGGCCGCCACGTTCGCGTGGGGCCGACGAAGCTGCCGGCGAACCGGGACGTGGTGCTGGAGGAGGTGAGCGGCACGTCACTGGAGATCGCCGCCGTGATCGACCCGCAGGATGTGCCAACCCTTGAGATCGACGTGCTGCGCTCCCCGCGGCGCGAGGAGTACACCCGCATCAGCTTCTACCGGCGGCGCGGCTTCCGGAACCGCGAGCGGTACGACGGAGGCGATCGCGACAAGGCCGCCGCGGCGGCGGACAGCCTGATCACCCTGGACAACGCGCGCTCGTCCGAGCTGCCGGACGTGCTGTCTCGGGCTCCGGAGACGGGGCCGGTGTACGTCGCGCCGGACGAGCCGCTGGCGCTCCGCATCTTCATCGACCGCAGCGTCGTGGAGGTGTTCGCAAACGGCCGCCAGTGCGTGGCGCTGCGCGTCTATCCCGGACGCGAGGACTCGGCCGGCGTGGCGCTCCGCGCCTGCGGGAGCGAGGCGACGCTCCGCTCCCTCGACGCGTGGCAGATGAAGAGCATCTACGAGTGACGAGCGTATCACGGCGGCGAGCGGCGCGCCGGAGCTCTACGCGAGCAGGGCGAACACCGTCGTCAGCGACGTGACGACCACGAAGCCGACGCCGATCATCCACGTGAGCGTGTTGAAGCGCTTGTCCACCGTCTCGAACCGCTTGTCGGTGTGTGCGATCAAGTCCTCGAACCGCTTGTCACTTGCCTCGAAGCGTTTGTCGACAGCATCGAAGCGCTTGTCGAGATGCGCGACCAGGTCCTCGAAGCGCTTGTCCACCGCCTCGAAGCGCTTGTCGGTGTGCCGGATCAGTTCCTCGAATCGCCTGTCGACCGCCTCGAAGCGCTGCTCCATGGACCCGAAGCGCTCGTCCATCAGCTCCCGCTGCGCCCTGAGCTCCTCCTCGACCCGCACCATGCGCTCCAGCAACGCAGTGTCCGGGCCGGCCGCTTCCGTCCGCGGCACCATCCGGTCCACCACCTCCCGGAGCCACGGCTTGACGTACTCCCCGATGCGGCCTACGTCCTCTTCCCTCAGCACCACCGGCTCGGCCACCAGCACCTCCCACTATATAGCCAATGAGCGTGTCCGACGGCGGCGCCGCTTCAAGGCGTCGGCGGTAGCAGGTGCATGCGCCCGATCGCGTGATCCATGTGGCTCAGGTAGGCGGCGTACATCTTGAACGAGCGGTCGCGGGCGGGATCGGCATCGTAGATCCGGTCCTCGTAGGTGTCGATCCAGCGCTCCGGCGCCTTGACCGGCACGTGCACGGCCGTGAACGGCACGTAGCAGAACCACGGCTGCGCCTGCGCCTCCATCCACTGCAGCGCTTCCTCCACGATCAGGTCGGTCACGTGTCCACGCGCCTCGATCAGCTCGCCGTTGCGGCGCCACGTCCAGGAATGCTCGCCCTCCTTGTAGCGGTGGCTGTAGGGATCGACGCCGCCGGCGAGGCTGCCGTACGCGTAATCGAAACCGTACCGGTTCGGACCGAAGCGCGGGTCCGAGCCCAGGTGCCACTTGCCGAACAGCCCGGTGGCGTAACCGGCGTTGCGCAGCACGGTCGCCAGCGTCTCGTAGCCGTCCGGGAGCACCGGCGGATTCGACGGCACGGTGGCGTGCCGCCCGAACCGCCCGGGGTGGCGCCCGGTCAACAGCGACGCGCGCGTGGGCGTGCACATCGGGCAGACGTAGTGCTGGTCGAGCTCGACACCGTCCCGCGCCAGCCGGTCGAGGTTGGGCGTGCGGATCTCCGAGCCGTGGTAGCCCACGTCTCCCCACCCCAGGTCGTCGGCGAGGATGTACAGAATATTGGGAGTGCGGATAGGCTCCGGCGCGATCACACCTCGACCCAGGCTCCGGTGTCCGAGGAGCGGTACACGGCGTCGAACAGCGCCGCCGAGCGGCGCGCCTCGCGCCCGTCGCACTGCAGCACGGAGCCGGTGCGGATGGCGCCCACCATGTCCGCGAAGATGTTGTCCGGCAGATCCGGCGGGACCGCGTAGGCGTTGAGATCGCCCGCGACGACCTCCGGCTTGCCCTCGATCCGGAACGCGTCGGCGGCCGAGCGGGCTCCTTCCGGTACGTGGTCGAGCGTCATCTCCTCGGCGTTGGCCCAGGTGAGCGTACCCCAGGTGCCGCTCAGGGTGACCTCGTGCCCGCGGTCGGGGACCGCGCAGGTGGTGGTGACGATCGACCCCACCGCCCCCTCCCGGAACTGTACGACGGCGGTGGTGCCGTCCTCGGTCTCGATGTCGTGGCCGTAGGTGCCGCGGCAGCCCACCACCCGTTCGGGGGTGCCGGCCCACCACAGCAGCAGGTCCACGAAGTGGGCGGCCTGATTGGCCAGCGAGCCCCCCTCGGTGTCCAGGCGGCTGCGCCACGCCTGCGGCATGCCCGCGTCGTAGTAGGCCTGCCCGCGGAACCAGTACATGCGCAGGTCCGCCCGCAGCAGCCGGCCGACGGCGCCGGAGTCGACCGCGCTCTTGACCCGATGGTTCGCGGGGAGGTAGCGCTCCTGGAAGTCGATGCCCAGCAGCAGCCCGCGGCTGTCGGCCTCGAGGATGGCGCGGTCGCAGGCGGCGGCGGTGATGTCCATCGGCTTGGTCATGCACACGTGCTTGCCCGCCTGTAGCGCCTGCACCGCCATCGCCCCGTGCGTGCCGCTCGGCGTCCACAGCCCGATCACGTCCACGTCGTCACGCGCCAACAGCTCGTCGTAGCTCGGTACCCACGGTACGCCCAGCTCCCCGGACGCGGCTGTGCCGCGCTCTTCCGACAGGTCGCAGATCGCGACCAGCTCCGCCCCCTCGGTCTCCATGCAGCGGTCTGCGCGCCCTCGGCCCATGCCCAGACCGACAATCGCGAACCTGACGGCGTCTGCCACTCGTATCTCCTTGGCGCCGGACAGCCTCCGGCTCGCTGGGTACGATGACCGGGCGGGCACGATGTGGCAAATGGGAACATCTGAATCGCGGATCGTGGACACCAATCCGGTTGTGGAGGCCCTGGGGCGCCGGTTGCGGCTGGCTGTGATCGGCGGCGGACCCGGCTCCTTCATCGGCGAGATGCATCGAGCGGCATCGCGGCTCGACGATCGCTACCGGATCGTCGCCGCCGCCCTGTCATCGGACGCGGAGCGCGGGCGCGCGGCGGCCCGGCGGATCGGCGGATCGGCGTGCCGGCGTGCCGGTCGAGCGTGCGTACGGCTCCGGGACGGAACTGATCGAACGCGAAGCCGCCCGAGCCGACGGAGCTCCGGCGCCGCGGGCACCGTCGAGTGGCACCAGGACCGCGCCAACGAGCTTCGCTTCCTGCCGCTGGACGGGCCGGCGCAGGTGCGGACCCGCAACGGTCCGGGGACGCTGCCCCTGTCCGCCCGCGGCAGCCGCGTCGGCAAGGGCCACCCGGAAGGCTTCCACGAGG
Source organism: Spirochaetia bacterium (assembly GCA_965215345.1). Classification (GTDB taxonomy): domain Bacteria; phylum Spirochaetota; class Spirochaetia; order SZUA-6; family Bin103; genus CATQHW01. The sequence goes on from CBDCDL010000002.1 coordinate 596,263, forward strand.
GATTCGCGAACATCTACGCGGACGTCGCCGAGGCGGTCGCCGCCCGCCGCTCCGGGCGCGCGCCCGATCCGCTGGCCCTGCACTTCCCGACCGCCGCGGACGGCGCGCGCGGGCTCGCCTTCGTGGAGGCGGCGCTCGCCTCCTCGGCCGGCGGTGGCGGGTGGGTGGACTGCGGGCTGACCCTGGACTGACGGCGGCATAGAATGCCCGTCTCGCTGAGGGAGGTGGGAACGCGGTGAAGGTATACGTGACCGGTGGCGCGGGATTCGTCGGCAGCAACATCGTCAAGGTCGCCGCCGAGGAGCACGGCGCGGCGGTGTTCACGACCGTGTACCGCTGGCAGCCCGAGGGCCCGGTCCCCTACGAATTCGGCCGCGTCGACGTGACCAACCGCGACCAGGTGCTGGAAAGTGTCCGTGCCTTTCGGCCCGACGCCATCATCCACTCGGCGATCCTCAAGGGGTTCGATCAGATGTATCGCGACCGCGCCCTGGCGTGGCGCTCCTACGTCGACTCGACGCGCTATCTGACCGAGGCCGCCAACGAGGTCGGCGCCAAGATGATCCTGATCTCGTCCGACTGGGTGTTCGACGGCACCCAGAGCGGCGCGGACGAAGCGACGCCTCCCAACCCGGTCAACCTGTACGGCCTGCTCAAGGTAGTGGGCGAGACGGTGGTGCTGGAGGCGGCCGACGACGGCGCGGTGGCGCGCATCTCCGGCGTGAACGGCGTGCACTGGGCACGCCCCGAGGAGCCGCAGACCCAGAACGTCGGCTTCGGGAGCCTGATCGGCGCCCTTCTCGAGACGGCCGGCCGCGGCCAGCCGTTCGTCATGTGGCATGGCGAGATCAACATGCATGCCACCCTCAGCCTAGCCAGCGAGAGCGCCCGCATGATGATGCGCATCATCGAACGCGACGCGCGCGGGATCTTTCACTGCTGCTCCGGGGCCGGCCTCTCGCGCATGGAGGCGATCCGGACCGCCGCCGAGGTGTTCGAGCTGGACGCCGGCCTGATCTCCACCGGGCCGCCGAGCTGGGTGGGGATGGCCGGGGCGCAGGTTCCGCACGACACCAGCATGGCGGCGGCGGCCACCGCGGAGCGGCTCGACTACCGGCTGCCGTCCGCGGACGAGCTGCTGCGGATCTACCGCCGGGAGTGGGAGACCGGCGCGCTGAGCGTGCCGTAGCCGAGAGCAGGCTCGGTCAAGCGAAGATCGAACCATGCGCTCGTTCAACACCGCCGGTCCGGTCGATCCGACCGATCACTACCTGATTCCGCCGTTGTCGAGGATCGACCTGGACGAAGTGCTCGGCTTGGTGCGGGACAAGAAGTACTTCGCGCTGCACGCGCCGCGGCAGACCGGCAAGACGTCGGCGCTGCTGGCCTTGGCCGAGGTGCTGAAAGAGCGAGGCTACCACTGCGTATACGCCACCATCGAAACCGCCCGCACCGCCCGCGACGACGTGCAGCGGGCGATGCGCACGGTGCTCTTCAGGCTGGCGTCGGAGGCGCGGGAGACGCTGGACGACGGCTTCCTGGACGACATCTGGCCGGACGTGCTGGCTCGCGCCGGTGCGGACGAGGCGTTGGGCGAGGCGCTGTCGCGCTGGGCGCAGGCGGCGCCGCAGCCGCTGGTGCTGCTGATCGACGAGATCGACACGCTGACCGGTGATTCGCTGCTGTCCGTGTTGCAGCAGCTCCGCGCCGGCTACCCCAAGCGCCCGGCGCGCTTCCCGCAGAGCGTGGTGCTGTGCGGCATGCGCGACGTGCGCGACTACCGCATGGGCGCCGCCGGCAGCCCCTTCAACATCGCTGCCGCGTCGCTGCGGCTGGGCGACTTCTCGCGCGAGGAGACGCTGGCGCTGCTGGCCCAGCACACCGAGGAGACCGGCCAGGCGTTCGCGCCGGAGGCGCTGGAAGCGGTGTGGACGCAGACGCGCGGCCAGCCGTGGCTGGTGAACGCACTGGCGCACGGAGCGTGCTTCAAGAACCAGGCGCTGCGCGAAGACCGTTCGCGCACCGTCGTGGCGGGTGACGTCGCCGCGGTCCGCGAAGCGCTCATCGTGAACCGGGTGACGCACCTGGACTATCTGGCGGACAAGCTGCGCGAAGAGCGTGTGCGGCGGGTGATCGAGCCGATGCTGAGCGGCGGCGAGCGCCGCGCCTCCGGGCGCGACGTGGAGTACGCGCGCGACCTGGGGCTGGTGGCGCAGGACGCGCCGGTGCGCGTCGCCAACCCGATCTACGCGGAGGCGATACCGCGCGAACTGGCGTGGGTGGTGCAGGAAGAGCTGGAACAGGAGCCGGCGCCGTTCGTGCAGGCGGACGGCAGTCTGGACGCGGCGCTGCTGATGGCGGAGTTCCAGAGCTTCTTCCGCCGCCACTCCGAGCACTGGAAGAACCGCTTCGCGTACGAGGAGGCGTGGCCGCAGTTGCTGCTGCAAGCGTACCTGCAACGGGTGGTGAACGGCGGTGGGCGCATCGAGCGGGAGTACGCGCTGGGGAGTGGGCGGATGGACCTGCTGATCGTGTGGCCGTTGGCGGATCGAGTGCAGGAGTTCGTGGTGGAGTGCAAGGTGGTGCGCGAACGCGACGGTCTGGAGAGCGTGATCGACGAGGGCGTGCAGCAGACGGCGGGGTACGTGGAGCGCTGCGCGGCCGAGGCGGGGTACCTGGTCGTGATCGATCAGCGGGAGAACCGGAGCTGGGAGGAGAAGACATGCCACGTGCAGCGCGCCTGCGGCGCGGTGCACGTGGACGTACGGGGCATGTGACGACTGTCGTCACGGATCCACCCGGCCAGCATCTCCTTCAAGAGATGCCGTCCTTCCGTATTTACGGCGATGGACATTCCCTGACCAGACGCCCCCACTTCGCGGTCGCCGCTTCTTCGATCGCGCGACCGGGGTCTGCATGGTAGCGGTCGATCCAGTCCTGATACGCCGAAACCGGCTGCTGATCGGTGATGATCTGCCCGAACAAGGCTATCGCCAGCTCGCCACAAAGTCCTCCATGTCGAAGTCCGGCGGCATGTCGTACTGGTCGTACTCGGGCGGTTGGCCGGCGGTGCCGGCCGCCTGACTCCGGTCGACTCTCAGTCTGCGGTCGAGCTCAGCGAAGCAGCACCGCAGGCGCTGCACCTCCGCCACGGTGAAACGCTCCAGCAACGCGGCGGTGCGCCACCGGTTGTAGAGGTGATCGAACGTCACGTTCAGATAGTCGGCGTCGGACAGCGCTCCCGCGTGAACCTCGGTGAGCTTCCAGAGCGCGTGCGCGACCTTGTGGAGTTGCACCACGCAGACCATGCGTCCCACCCGCCCGGGATGCAGGCGCGCCAGATTCTCCCGGAACGCGGCCCCGTCCCGATTGACGACGGCACGGAAGGCGGCCTCGATCGCGTCCCGCTCGTCGCGCAGCAACCGTTCGAAGCGCTCGAATCGCCGCGCCGTCTCGGGAGCCAGCCGCGCGAAGAGATCCGGCTTCCAGCAGGTGACGCGGCTGTGCGCGAGCACCGGCCCGCCGAACTCACGGTAGGCGACGTTGAAGGTGCGCCTGCGGCGGTCCGCGTCGTTGCTGCCGGAGTGGACCATCGCCGCGTCGAACACCACGGCATCGCCGGCGGCCAGCTCGCAGCGGCGCGCGCCCGGCAACGGCTCGTCGGCGAGTTGCGCCGGGCGGTCGAGCACCTCCTGCTCGGCCGCGGTGTTGCCGCGCCGGTTGCTTCCCGGCACCACCCAGAGCGAGTCGTCGTCGTGCAGGGCGATGTTCCACGAGAGCACGCCGGGCGCGTTGGCCTGGCAGTCCGCCTGCAGGCCGCCCAACGGAAGCGGGGACGACGGCCGCAGCACCGAGTCCCGGTGCCATTGGAAGATCTTGCTGAGCGGCTTGCGCGGCTCCGTGAACAGGGAGGCCGTGTTGAGTCCTGCCTCCGGCGCGTCCATGAGCCGCCGGTTGACGTCCAGTACCCGATCTGACACCAGCGGGTCGAACAGAGTCGCGGTGTCCCGGTCGACGAAGTCGTAGAGCGCCGGGTGCGGCACGCGGTGAGCGTCCCAGCCGACGTTCGGGTCGCCGCGCGACCGCTTGCGCGCCCGGTCCAGAAACAGCTCGGCGGTTGCGCGGACCGGCTCAAGCTGCTCCGGCTCGATCGCGCCGCGCACGATCAGATAGCCCTGGTCCACGACCATCCTCGCCTCGATGGTTTGCCCGCTCATGTCCAGCCCCCGCGCCTCCCCGACCCACCATGCCCGCCCAGCGTGCAGCAGGCAAGGGGCCATTCATGCCCACGGGATGGACCATGACGCCGTCGGCGGCCTTGAAATGCGCGTACGATGAGCAGTCCATCGAGGCGGCTGCGCCGCCGCTATCGCGTCATGTGGAACGACGACGACGGCACGGCGAGCCACTACCATCCACTGATAAACCAGGGAGCGAACAAGGTCGGCATCCGCCTGCGTTCGCGCGACCTCCCCCTTCAGGTGCAGGAGGAAGCGCCCATCGATGCGGTGGACGTCGAGCTGGAGATCCGCTACCTGTTCCCCGACGGCAAAGGCAGCGCACCCCGCGGATATCGGCCCCGGACGTAGCGCCCCGTGCTCGATGCCGCACCGAAACGGTGTACCATCGGTCCATGGCTACCCTTGACGACGCGGCGCGCCTGATCGAGGCCGGCGACTGGCAGGCCGCCCACACCATCGTGCAGAAAGACTCCTCCCAACTCGCGAGCTGGGCGCACGGCATCGTCCACCTGATCGAGGGCGATCGTTCCAACGCCGGCTACTGGTACCGGCGCGCCGAGCGCGACCTGCCGGACGACGTGGAAATCGCGACCGAGATTGCGGCGCTCAAGGCCGAAATCGCCCGAGACTGACCGTCGGCAGGCTCCCCCCGGTTGTATCCCGAATCAAGTTGCCAGAGGAGCAGGTGAATTGGTCGGAATGATCCGCTGACGGATCGAGCGGGACGACGGGCGAATGCGGTCTGGGCTGTGGAAGGCCGCAGCGCGTAGAGGGCATCGGCTGGCGAGGCGGCGGACAGGGTATCCTTGGAGGACCAACCCCGTAAGAGAAAGAGGGCCCGCGCGGGGAGACAACCCGCCGGGCCATGGCCGATGCAACTTCGCTACCAAACGGGCCTCACCGGCGAGCAGTACGTGAGCTGAAGGAAGTCGGGCGACGCCGACATGACCAAGTGGTGGCGAGGGCAGTTCGACAGAACGAGCCAGCCGGCGCAACGAGCGGATTCGGGCGCCATCCCCACGACCGACCGCAACCTCGCAGACGTCCCGGTCGAGCTCCCTACCAGCGCATCGTCGCCCGCAGCTCCGCCCCGTGCTCGGGCTCGTCGCCGTTCGCAGCCTCGTGCCGCGTCGCCGCCAGACTGAACTCGAACGAGCCGGCGGCACCGCCCTCAGGGGTCAGACGCCAGCCGAGGCGGTAGTCGCGGCCACTCTCCGACAGCCCGAAGCCCAGTTCCGGCGTCCCCGTGAAACGACCGCCGAAGGCGGATAGACCGTAGCCGACCCGTGCCTCCAGACGATGGCGCCCGAGTGGATCCACCGGCCCCGCGGCGGCGTCGGCCCCACCAAGCCCCGCCATGGTGGCGCGCCCGTAGAGCGCGTCCACACCGCCGGTCGCCGATGCTCCCAGGGTCTGGCTGAGACTCATGCTCACGCCCCGGTCCGAGGACGGAGAACGGGTCGAAGCCGAGCGAGCCGGAGAAGCCCACCTCCCGGAAGCCCGACGCCTGATGGGTGAGAAGCCCGCGGCCCCGGAGGTCCGCCGTCAGTCCCGAGGACGGATCGGCAAAGGCAAGACCGGCGCCCACCTCCACGCCGAACCCGGTCTCCGCGTCGCCTTCGTCATGGCGCACCCCGAGCCCAAACGACGGCGTCAGCGTCCCCCCACGCTCCGAGCGGAACGCTCGCGTGCCCTCCAGACCCAGCCGCAGCCGCGTCACCTGCGCACGGGCCGCCTCCAGCATCCCGCCGTCACGACCCTGCGCCGCCTCCGATGTGCTGAGCACGATCAGCCCGTCCGTCTTCGCCGCCAGCTCGACGCCGCCTTCCGCCGGCGCCTCCAGGAGCACTCCACGCAGCCCCGCCGACGCCATCGCCAGATCCATGTCGGTCTCGATCCGGGCCTGGCCCGCGGGCTCCAGCGTCAGCGTCCCCACGCCATAGCCCGCAACCCCCCACACCGTCACCCGTTCGTGCAACGCCCACCGGCCCCAGGGATACAGACCGGTCAACGACGACACGACCGTGCCGGCGCCCTGGCCGCGGTAGCTGCCTTCGCCCCGGCTGTGACCCACGATCAGTCCCGCAGCCCAGTCGGCCCACGTATAGTCGGCCCCCAGCAGCCCCGTCGCCACCGTGCCGCCCACCGAGAGCTCGCCGTCCCGGCCGTCGAAGTCCGTCATCATGCCCCGTCCCCACAGCGAGAAGAAGCCGCTCTCCGCCGTCCCCTCGGTCAACGCGAACGATGTCCCGGTCAGCAACTCGCGGCCGCTCACCGTCCGCTCCTCCGCATCGGCCCCGCCCGCGAAATCGCCGTCACGAAACGCCGCCTCGTCGAACGCCTCGTCGGCCACGAGGGGCTGACCGGCAACCGAGACCTCCGCCCCCGCCTGCCGGACCGCCGCCATCCGCGCCTCCACCGCATCGACCACCTGCCCGGCAACCGTGCGTCCGAAGCGCCCCAGCCACGCCCGAGGCATCGCGTCGGTGTTCACGATGGTCCCCGTCGCCACGCCGTCCGAGACCTCCGCTCCGAACGGGCGCGACAGCGTGAGCGTCATCGTCTCCTTGCCCTCGTCGTGCGCGTCCTCCAGCACCACGACGTGCACCGTCTTCACCGTCTCGCCCGCCTCGAAGCGCACCATGCCCGACGCCGCCACGTAGTCCGCGCCCGCCACCGCACTGCCGTCCGAGGTCGCATAGCGCACCGACACCGCCGCTGTCTGCGCCTCGGCCAGGGTCACCTGGAAGGCAAGCGGCGTCCCCGCCGACTCGTTCACCCGTGCGTCCGCCACCGATACGCCCGCACCCGCGGCGCCGTCCTGGTCCTCGCCCGCCACCGTCCGCGTCAGGCGAAGCTCCACCTCCTCGCCCACCGACCATGGTTCTCCCTCGACCGGCCAGCGGAGAACCTGCCCGGAGCCACCCTCCGCCAGCGCCAGCCTCAGCTCGCCCGCGTGCAGCGTCAGCTCCTCGGCCAGGGGCGGCCTGCGGTTGAAACGCACTACCACCCGGTCCTTCGGCGACCCGAGCCACCGCAGCCGATTCATCGCGTACTCGACGCCATCCTCCGACCAGTCGGGGTCCGCCAGGTCCGCACCCGAGGCGCCCACCGAGCCGCCGAGGTCCGCCACCGTCATCGTCGTCGACCACAGCGTCACCGTCTCTTCCGGGGCCGCCGGCGCGTCGTTGTCGAACACGTCCACCCCGGCCGTGCCCGCGCCCGCGGCGACCGTGTAGCCGCTCCCCGCAATCACCGTCGCCGTCACGCGGCCGTCGGCCTCGGCCGTCGCGTCGTCCTCGGTCGCGACCCGCAGCCGCGTCTGCGCCTCGTCCGCCCCGAACGTCACCTCCGTCGGTGCGGGCCCGGCGAGCACGCTGCCGGCCTGGCTCACGTCCACCGTCACCGTCAGCGGCGCCGACGCATCCCCCGTGCGCGTCAGCACGAACACCGCCTCCTCGCCTTCCGTGACCGGGCCGGCCTCCGCGGCCACCGTCACCAGCGACAGGTCGTCATTCAGGATCGTGCCCGTCACCCTGGCCGAGTCGGGATCGAGCACCGCACCCTGCGGGTTCTCGAACACCATCACCACCGTCTCGTCGGGCTCGATGGCAGTGTCCTCCAGGATCCCCAGCTTGACCACGGCGAAGCTCCGCCCGCTCTTGATCGTCGCCGTCCCGGACTTGTCCTTGAAATCGGCGCCGGGCGTCGCCGTGCCCGCACCAGCGTCCACGCGGTAGTCCACCGTGACGTCCGTATCCGCCTGACCCGACAGCTCCAGCCGGAACGTCAGCCGCGCACCGTCCGCACGCGAATCGCCCTCGGTCACCTCCGGCGGGTCGACCGACACAACCAGCCCGTCGTCGTTGCGGATCGTGGCAGTAGCCTGCGACGTCCCCAGCGCCACGCCTCCGCTCGGATCGCGGAGCTCGACCGTCACCGTCTCGTGCCGCTCGGCATCGGTGTCGCCGAGAACGCGGAACACGATCCTCTGCGGCTCCCAGAAGAGGGCCGGGAACGTCACCAGAACCGGCGTCGGCGCCTCGTAGTCGGTGCCGGACTCCGCCGTGCCCCCCACGTCGTACTCCACCGTCACCTCCCGGTCCGATTCAAGGTCCAGGCTCACGGTGAACACCAACTCCCTCGTGCCCGAATCGCCCTCGTCCACGCTCGACGACGCGATCGACAGCGTCGCCGTGTCGTCGTCCACAATCGTCCCGGTGACCCTGGCCGGGAACGTCACCCCCTCAGGAGTGCCCGCCACCGAGAAGAACTCCAGCACCACCGTCTCGTCCGTCTCGTCGACGATGTCGGGTACCACCTGGAGGTACACGCTCCGGCTGCGCGTGTTCGGCGAGAAAACGAGCGTGCCTTCCATGGGGCCGGCAAAATCGGTTACCGGCCTTACCGGCTGCGCCGTGCCTTCCGTCGTTACCCGCCAGCCGATCTCCACTCTCTGCCCCGTCTCGGACCGTGTCAGCGCGAAATCGAGCAGCGCCGAGCCGGCGTCGCCTTCCGTGACCCTCGGCGAGGCGACCGTGATCGTGTACTCGGAGACCGCAGCCGTCGGCGCGCTCTCCACCGTCTCGCCGGTGCCGTCGTCGTCGGTGAAGCCCACGCGAACCTTCAGCATCACCCCGACATCCGCGGCGGCCACCGTGTAGCTCGCCGTACTCGCCCCGGCGATCACCGTCTCGGTTCCGCCCGACACCCGCAGCCACTGCCAGGCGAAGCTCCGGCTCGTCAGACCATCCGGATCGTCCACCCCCGACGCATCAGCGCGCAGCGTCTGGCCCACCACCGGCGCCGTGCCGTCGATCGTCACCGCGCCCGTCGGGGCCGCGTTGTCGTCGTCAAGGACCGCCGCCGTCGCCGCCGCCTCGGCTCCCGGATTGTAGGCTTCCGGATTCGGCGTCAGCGTCAGCGTCACCGAGCCGTGTTCCTCATGGGCGCCGTCGTCCGTCGTGGTCACCGACACCTGCACCGTGGTTCTGTTCGCCGGGAACGTCGCCGTGTCCGCACCCGTCGCGGCCCCGAAGTCACCGGAGGCCGTCACCATGTAGGCCACATCCAGCGTCCCCGACGTGTCCCCCGTGCCCCCCGTGCGCGTCAGCGTGAACGTGACGGTCTCGCCCTCCGTCACCTCGCCGCCCGAGGCCACCGTCACCGAAGGCCGCGGCAGCACCGCCACCGCCGATGTCGCCGCGCTTGTGAAGGTCGCCTGATGGCCCTCGTCGTCGGTGACCGTCACCCGCACCTTGAGCGTCGCACCCGCGTCAGCGAACACCGGCACATAGGTCGCGCCGGTCGCACCGGAGATGTCCGCGTCGCTGCCGCCCGACGGCGTCCGCACCCACTGGTAGGTCCAGGCCGGGGCGCTCAGGCCGTCCGCGTCTTCCACGCCCGACGTGTTCGCGGTCAGCGTCTCGCCTTCCCTGGCCGTGCCCGTGATCGTCACGGCCCCGGTCGCCGGTGAATCGTCGTCGTCCAGGACCGCCGCCGTCGATGCGGCCTGGGCTCCCAGGTTGTAGGCTTCCCCATCCGCTGTCAGCGTCAGTGTCACCGAGCCGTGCGCCTCGTGGACGCTGTCGTCCGTCGTGGCCACCGACACCTGCACCGCGGCGTCGTTCGCCAGGAACATCGCCGTGCCCGCGCCCGTCGCGGCCCCGAAGTCCCCGGAGGACGTCGTCTCGTAAGCCACGGTAAACGTCCGCCCACGGTTGCCCGAGCGCGTCAGCGTGAACGTGACGGTCTCGCCCTCCGTCACCGCATCCGCATCGGCGACCGAGACAGTCGGAACGGAATCATCGTCCCACACTGTCACCGTCGCCGAAGACGGCGTGCCCAGCCGATAGCCTTCGCCGTCCAGCAGCGTCATCACGACCGTGCCGTCGCCGTCGACGTCACCCGCCGGACTCCCGCCCACCCGCAGGGTGGACTGGTTGGCCGCGAACGTGAGCGTCCCCGAGGTGAACGTACCCCCAATGTGCGTGACCCGGAAATTGACTGTCAGACTCCGCGACAGATCCACATCCGTTGTCCGCGTCACGATGAACGCAACCGCGCCCTCTTCTTCGATGACCAGCTCCGACTCCGCCGCAACCGTCAGCACCGGCAACGGCGGCTCCGCCGCGCTCGTCTGCGCGCTCTCCACCGTCTCGTCGGTGCCGCCGTCGTCGGTGAAGCTCGCTTTCACTTTCAGCGTCGCGCCCACATCCGCGGCGACCACCGTGTAGGTCACCGCGGTCGCCCCGGTGATCTCTGTCTCCGTTCCGCCCGACACCCGCAGCCACTGCCAGGTGAAGCTCCGGCTCGTCAGACCGTCCGGGTCATCCAGGCTCGATGCGTCCGCCGTCAGCGTCTCGCCCACCACCGGCATCGTGTCGTCGATCGTCACCGCGCCCGTCGGCGCCGCGTTGTCGTCGTCTTCCGGACCGCCGACGTCGACGTCGCCGGATCCCCGAGCAAGTAGGCGGGGTCGGCGCCCGTGTCCGCCGTCAGCGTCACCGTCACCGTGCCGTGCGCCTCGTGGGCGCCGTCGCCCGTCGTGCCCACCGTCACCTGCACCGTGGCGCTGTTCGCCAGGAACGTCGCCGTGCCCGCGCCCGGCGTGACGCCGAAGTCACCGGTGGCCGTCACCGCGTAGGCTACGTCCAGCGTCTCCGCCGTGTCGCCCGTGCGCGTCAGCGTGAACACCGCGGCGCTGCCCTCCGTCACGTCGCCGTCCGAGGCCACCGTCACCTCGGGCCGCGGCAGCGCCGCCACCGCCGAGGTCGCCGCGCTCGTGATCGTCGCCTCGTGGCCCTCGTCGTCGGTGACCGTCACCCGCACCTTCAGCTTCGCCCCCGCGTCCGCGAATACCGGCACGTAGGTCGCGCCGGTCGCGCCGGAGATGTCCGCGTCACTGCCGCCGGCCGGTGTCCGCACCCACTGGTAGACGTAAGCCGCGTTGTCCAGTCCGTCCCCGTCGGTGAGGCCCGACGTGTCCGCACTCAGCGTCTCGCCTTCCGTCGCCGTGCCCGTGATCGTCACCGCGCCCGTCGGAGACGCGTTGTCGTCGTCTTCCACCGCCGCCGTCGCCGTCGCCGGATCGCCGAGCAGGTAGGCGGGGTCGGCGCCCGTGTCCGCCGTCAGCGTCACCGTCACCGTGCCGTGCGTCTCGTGGGCGCTGTCGCCCGTCGTGGCCACCGTCACCTGCACCGTGGTGCTGTTCGCCGGGAACGTCGCCGTGCCCGCGCCCGTCGTGACGCCGAAGTTCCCGGTGGCCGTCACCGCGTAGGCTACGTCCAGCGTCTCCGCCGTGTCGCCCGTGCGCGTCAGCGTGAACAGGGCGGGGCTGCCCTCCGTCACGTCGCCGGCCGAGACCACCGTCACCTCGGGCCGCGGCAGCGCCGCCACCGCCGACGTCGCCGCGCTCGTGATCGTCGCCTCGTGGCCCTCGCCGTCGGTGACCGTCACCTTGACCTTCAGCGTCGCGCCCGCGTCCGCGAATACCGGCACGTAGGTCCGCTTCGGTCGCGCCGGAGATGGCCGCGTCACTGCCTCCGGCCGGCGTCCGCACCCACTGGTAGACATAGGCCCTGGTGTCCAGTCCTCCGTCCTCGTCGGCGATGTCCGACGTGTTCGCCGTCAGCGTCTCGCCTTCCCTCGCCGTGCCCGTCACCGTCACCGTGCCCGTCGCCGGTGAGTCGTCGTCGTCCTTGACCAGCACCCTCGCCGTGGCGTCGGTCCCCAGCTCGTACGCCGCATCCGCCGTCAGCGCCACCGTCACCCGGCTGTTGCCCTCGTGGAGGTTGTCCGACACCGTCGGCACCGTCACCGTCACGCTCGCCGTGTCGCCCGAGAAGTCGACGGTCTTCGCGCCCTTGTCCCCCGACCTCACCATGGCGCCCGTCTCAATCACGTTGTAGCGCACCCTCAGCGCACCCGTCGTCACCCCCGTGCGCGTCACCGTGAACTGCGCGTCCTCGCTCTCCACCACCGGACTCGCCACCGGCGCTACCGACACCACCGGCGGGTCGTCGTCGTCCTCGACCGTGACCTCCGCCGTGGCGTCGGTCCCCAGCTCGTACGCCGCATTCGCCTCCAGCGTCAGCGTCACCACGCTGTCCGCTTCGTGAACGCCGTCATCGACGGTCGGCACGGGTATCACCGCCGAGGACTGGCCGGCCGGGATCGTTCGAGTCTGTCCCCCCTCGTTGCCGGCCGAAACCATCTCTCCCGTCTCCGACACGCTGAGTCTCACCCGCAGCGCCGCGGTCGTGTCGCCGGTTCGCGTCACCGTGAATTCAGCGGCGGGGTCCCCTTCGGTCACCGGAGTCTTTCTCGGCGTCACCGTCACCGTCGGCAGCGTCGCCGCCTCGACCGTCGCCGTCGCCGCGCTCTCGACTGTCTCTTCGATTCCGCCGTCGTCGGTGAAGCTCGCTTTCACTTTCAGCGTCGCGCCCACATCCGCGGCGACCACCGTGTAGGTCACCGCGGTCGCGCCGTCGATTGGCGTTTCCGTCCCGCCCGACACCCGGACCCACTGCCAAGTGAAGGTCCGGTTCGTCAGACCGTCGGCGTCGGCAATGCCCGAGGGATCCGCCGTCAGCATCTCGCCCACCACCGGACTCGTGTCGTCGATGGTCGGCGCGCCCGTCGGCGCCACGTTGGTGGCGTCAAAGATCTTCGCCGTTGCCGCGCTTGGGGTTCCCACCCTGTAACCGTTGCCCGGCAGCACCGTCAGCGTCACCGCGCCGTGCGCCTCGTCGGCTTCGTCGTCAGCCACATGAAGGCGAGTCCGAGTCGTGGCCGCTCCGGCCGGGAAGCTGGTCGTTTTAAATTTTACGACCCCGAAGTCTCCGGATACGGAACGTTTGATATTCACGATCAGCGATGGTGCTGACGAGCCGCCCGTGCGCGTCAGCGTGAACGCCGCGGCGCTGCCCTCCGTCACGTCGCCGTCCGAGGCCACCGTGACCGTCGGCAGCACCGCCACCGCCGAGGTCGCCGCGCTCGTGATCGTCGCCTCGTGGCCCTCGCCGTCGGTGACCGTCACCCGCACCTTCAGCGTCGCCCCCGCGTCCGCGAATACCGGCACGTAGGTCGCTTCGGTCGCCCCGGAGATGTCCTCGTCACTGCCGCCGGCCGGCGTCCGCACCCACTGGTAGACATAGGCCCTGGTGTCCAGTCCTCCGTCCTCGTCGGCGATGTCCGACGTGTTCGCCGTCAGCGTCTCGCCTTCCCTCGCCGTGCCCGTCACCGTCACCGTGCCCGTCGCCGGGGAGTCGTCGTCGTCCTTGACCAGCACCCTCGCCGTGGCGTCGGTCCCCAGCTCGTACGCCGCATCCGCCGTCAGCGCCACCGTCACCCGACTGTTGCCCTCGTGGACGTTGTCGAACACCGTCGGCACCGTCACCGTCACGCTCGCCGTGTCGCCCGAGAAGTCGACGGTCTTCGCGCCCTTGTCCCCCGACCTCACCATGGCGCCCGTCTCAATCACGTTGTAGCGCACCCTCAGCGCACCCGTCGTCACCCCCGTGCGCGTCACCGTGAACTGCGCGTCCTCGCTCTCCACCACCGGACTCGTCACCGGCGTCACCGTCACCGTCGGCAGCGGCGCATCGTCGTCGTCCTCGACCGTCACCTCCGCCGTGGCGTCGGTCCCCAGCTCGTACGCCGCATTCGCCTCCAGCGTCAGCGTCACCACGCTGTCCGCTTCGTGAACGCCGTCATCGACGGTCGGCACGGATATCACCGCCGAGGGCTGGCCGGCCGGGATCGTTCGAGTCCCCCCACCCTCGTTGCCGGCCGAAACCATCTCTCCCGTCTCCGACACGCTGATGCTCACCCGCAGCGCCTCGGTCGTGTCGCCGGTTCGCGTCACCGTGAATTCAGCGGCGGGGTCCCCTTCGGTCACCGGAGTCTTTCTCGGCGTCACCGTCACCGTCGGCAGCGTCGCCGCCTCGACCGTCGCCGTCGCCGCGCTCTCGACTGTCTCTTCGGTCCCGCCGTCGTCGGTGAAGGATGCTTCCGCCTTCAGCGTCGCCCCCGCGTCCGCGGCCACCACCGTGTAGCTCGCCGAGGTCGCGCCGGGGATCCGCGTCTCCGTGCCGCCCGACACCCGGATCCACTGCCAGGTGAAGGTCGCGCCCGTCAGGCCGTCCGCGTCGTCGATGCCCGAGGCGTCCGCCGTCAGCGTGTCCCCCACCATGGGCGTCGTGTCGTCGATGGTCGGCGCGCCCGTCGGGGCCACGTTGGTGGCGTCCAAGATCTTCGCCGTCGCCGCGCCTGGGGTTCCCACCCTGTAGTCGTCGCTTGGCCGCAGCGTAAGCGTCAACGTGCCGTGCGGCTCATGGGTGCCGTCGTCACCCGTTCGTAGGGTAACTATAACCGTGGCGCTATTCTTCGGCACTATGCGGAAGGTAGATTCGGTGGACTCGTAGTCCCCGGTTACGGAAATCTCGTACAACACCCACAGGGCTGAAGACGTGTCGCCCGTACGCCTCAGCGTGAAAGTACCGATGATGCCTTCCGTGAAGTCGCCGTTCGAAACCACCGTGACCACCGGCAGCGCCGCCGCCACCGCCGCCGTCTCCGCGCTCTCGACTGTCTCTTCGGTCCCGTCGTCGTCGGTGAAGGACGCCTGCGCCTTCAGTGTCGCGCCCAGGTCCTCGGCGACCACGGTGTAGGTATCCGAGGCCGCACCGGGGATCCGCGTATCCGTACCGCTCGACACCCGGATCCACTGCCAGGCGAAGCTCGCGCCCGTCAGGCCGTCCGGGTCGGAGATGCCCGAGCCGTCCGCCGTCAGCGTATCGCCCACCCTGGGCGCCGCGTTGTCGATCGTCGGCGCGCCCGTCGGAGCCGCGTTGTCGTTGTCCTCGACCGTGATCTCCGCCGAGACGTCGGCTCCCAGCTCGTAGGCCGCGCCCGCCTCCAGCGTCAGCGTCACCACGCTGTCCGCCTCGTGGGCGCCGTCATCGACGGTCGAAATGTGCAGCCTGTTCGAGGCCTGGCCGGCCGGGATGCTTATCGGCTTGCTCCCCCCCTCTTGGGAGCCCGCCACCATGTTCCCTGTTTCCGACAGGTGGTACCGCAAAAACAGCGTCGCGCCCGTGCCGCCGGTCCGCGCCAGCCTGAACACCATGCGGCTCCCCTCCGTCACCGGAGTCGTTTCCGGCGTCACCGTGACCACCGGCAGCGCCTTCCCCACCGCCGCCGTCTCCGCGCTCGGCACGGCCTCGTCCGTGCCGCCGTCGTCGCGGAAGCTCGCCACCACCTTCAGCGTCGCGCCCAGGTCCGCGGCGACCACCGTGTAGTCCGCCGAGGTCGCGCCGGGGATCGGCGTCTCCGTGCCGCCCGACACCCGGATCCACTGCCAGGTGAAGGTCGGGCTCGCCGGCCCGTCCGCGTCGGAGATGTCCGAGGAGTCCGCCGTCAGCGTATCCCCCACCCTGGGCGTCGTGTCGGAGATCGTCGGCGCGCCCGTCGGAGCCGCGTTGTCGTCGTCGGTGATCGTCAGCGTCACGTCCTGCGGGGCCGTGACCCCCGCCTCGTTCGCCGCCGTGGCCGACACCGTCACCGTCTTGTGCGGCGCATCCACCTTGTTGTCCACGGCGGTGATGGTGAACGTGCCGTCGCTTGCGGTATCGCCCGCCGGAATCACCAGCTCCAGGGTTTCCACGTTCGGGGACAGGCTGTAGTCGGCCGCCGTGGCCGGCCCCACCGGCGAGACCGATACCGTCACGACCGTGTCCCGGCCCGACGCGTGGTCCAGGGTCGCGCTCAGCACGCTCGCCCCGCCGTTCTCCGTGATCGTGTCCGGGGTCAGGACCAGCGTCAGCGTCGGGTCGTCGTCGTCGTTGGTGATCGTCCCCGTCGCCGTATCGTCCCCGAGGGTCGCGCCCGAGGGGTTCGTCAGCGTCACCGTGAATGTCTCGTCCGGCTCGTCCACCTCGTCGCCCGCCACGGTCACGGAGACCGTCCGGCTGGAGTCCCCGGCGTTGAAGGTCAGGGTTCCGTTCCCCGCCGTGTAGTCCGTTCCGGCGGTCGCCGTCCCGTCGGACGTCGCCCAGTCCACGGTCACGGCTTCCGTCGCCGCGCTGTCCAGCGTCACCGTGAAGTCCAGCGTCGTGCTGCCCGTATCGCCCTCGGCCACGCTCGCGTCGCCGATCGAGAGCACCGGGAGCGGCGCCCCCCCGACCGTGTCCGTCTCCGCGCTCTCGACGGTCTCGGCGGTCCCGTCGTCGTCGGTGAAGGCCGCCTCCGCCTTCAGCTTCGCGCCCGCGTCCGCGGCGACCACCGTGTAGCGCGCCGAGGTCGCGCCGCTGATCGGCGTGCCCGTCCCGCCCGACACCCGGATCCACCGCCAGGTGAAGGTCAGGCTCGCCGGCCCGTCCGGGTCGGAGACGCCCGAGGCGTCCGCCGTCAGCGTATCGCCCACCCTGGGCGCCGCGTTGTCGATCGTCGGCGCGCCCGTCGGAGCCGCGTTGTCGTTGTCCTCGACCGTGACCTCCGCCGACCGGTCCGTCCCCAGCTCGTAGGCCGCGTTCGCCGCCAGCGTCACCGTCACCACGCTGTCCGCCTCGTGGTCGCTGTCGTCGGAGGTCTTCACGAACAGATTCGTCGAGGCAAGGCCGGCCGGGATGGTTGCCGATGCGGTTGCCCCCGCGCAGGAAGAACCCCGGCACATGTCCCCCGTTTCCGAAATGCTGAGGAACAACTGCAGCCGCGCGGCCGTGTCGCCGGTCCGCGCCAGCCTGAATACCGCGTCGCTCCCCTCCGTCACCGGAGTCGTTCCGGGCGTCACCGTGACCGTCGGCAGCGCCTCCCCCACCGCCGCCGTCTCCGCGCTCTGCACGGTCTCGTCCGTGCCGCCGTCGTCGGTGAAGCTCGCCTCCACCTTCAGCGTCGCGCCCAGGTCCGCGGCGACCACCGTGTAGCTCGCCGAGGTCGCGCTGGGGATCCGCGTCTCCGTGCCGCCCGACACCCGGATCCACTGCCAGGTGAAGGTCGGGCTCGCCGGCCCGTCCGCGTCGGAGATCTCCGAGCCGTCCGCCGTCAGCGTATCGCCCACCCTGGGCGTCGCGTTGTCGATCGTCGGCGCGCCCGTCGCGGCGGTGTTGGTGCTGGCTTCGGTCCCCCTGATCTGGAACTGGTAGGAACCGTCGCGGTCCCTCCAAGCCGTTCCGCCCGTGCTCGTACGGCGCCCGCCGATGCTCCAGCCGGACGCGGCTCCGGGGTCCGTGCCGTCTTCCGCGGTAGTCTCCCACCATCTAAATTGCCCCGGCTGGGAGAAGTCACGCGCCACGACATGGTAGTCGGTGCCGGCCTCGAGCATGGCGCCCGCCGGGGCCTGCCACTCGTAAAGACCGCCGCCCTCATCGGACGGGGAGCGGCCGAGGTCGTGGACGATGTCGCCGGGAGCTCCGTCCGCTTTGCTTTCCCTGATCGTCACCTGGATCCTGCCGCGGGGGTTGGCGATTTCAAGAACCACGCTGGAGAGGTCGTAGCCTCCGGGCGCGTCCCCCGTGGTGAACGATTGAGCCTTGAAAAATTCATTATCCCTAAGGGAGTTATCCGTTTTGCCCGTATTGCTGACAAGGACATCCGCCGGGGGCGGCGGAGGCGCGGGAAGCTCGCCCCGGACCGCGGCCGCGAGTGCTCTAGTTGGACTCGCTGAGAGCCACCCGGTTTCGCCGGATTTCCTCAGATAGTCAAAATCGATATCCCAGCCCCCCGCGTTATCAATCGTCGCGGAGCTGCGACTGAGTCTGCGCCAGCGCGCTGCGCTGCCACTGGTCGACTCCGCCATGATGTGGTAGGCGGTGTCGGCCTCGAGCGTGGCATTGGGCGGCGCCGTGAAGGTGTTCCGGCCCGAGCTCAGGGAAGAAGGGTTGGTCAGCGTGTAGCGAGTTGTGCCGGGAACGTTGCGGCCAGCGTGGACCAAATTCTCCCTGATCGTCACCTCGATCGCTCCGGTGCCGATGTCTTCGAGGGGCAGTACGACTTCCGAAAGCGGGTAGCCGCCGCTCCGGCTTCCCGTGCGAAACTCTTGCGAAAAACGACGAGAGGGAGTGATTTCATTCCCACCCGCGGTGGAGACACCCAAGGCGCTTCTCAAGTTGCTGATGTAGTCCACGACCTGCGCCTGGGCCGGCGCCGGCGCCAGACCGACGAGCGCCAGCGCCAGCAGCACGCAGGCCGCCTGCGCCAGCCGCCGATGCGGCGCGGCGCCGCTTCGAGCCGTTGCCGTCATGGCGCTCCGGTCCCGATGCCTTGGGGACAACGCGCGCGGGGGGGGGGGGGGGGGGGCGTCTTCAGGTTTGGGTTTCATTTCCATGATCTGGACTCCATAATCCGGACTTGCCGCGAGACGAGGATCATCGCGTCGACGGGTTCAGCGGGCGAGTGCCGCGGCAACGCGATGGCCGAGAGCCTCTTCGCCACCCTCGAATGCGACCTCATCGACCACCCCAAGTTTCCCTGTCCAGACACATCGAGAAGGGTAGCACAACCCCGAAGGGTAGCACAACCCGCACCCGCACCAGGGTGCATTCCGTCAGCGTGACGGCTCAGGCAGCCAAACGTTCAGGCTCCTGTGGAGGTGAGAGGGGTAACAGCCGTTCGTGATCGCTGTCGAAGCGGCGGCTCTTGAGGGAAGCACGGAGTTGCAGCATGCCGGTCGCTCCCGGCATGCCCCCCATATCGCGGTAGGGACACCGGTTGCCCGGCGCCCCCCGCACAGCGGCATGCCGTCCCCTCGGAGCGTCACCACATATTGCGGCACCGTGAAGGTCCGGCCCGCCTCGAAGAGACCCGGCGGATACGTCTGGCCCTCCCAGCGCCGCCAGCGTCCGCGCCAGCTCCGCCGGTGCCGCGTAATACGGCACGACCACGCTCACCGGCAGCACCGGCGTGAACGCCCCCGGGCGCCGGAAACGCCACCTGCCGCCAGTCGTTGTACCAACAGGGTGGACTGTCTCAACTCCAATGGTTCGTGACACGTGTTCGGGAGGTTACTTCGACGGCGCGGAGCCGTTCGTCGAGCCCGTCATCTCGGTACGAAGCTCAATCGCCGCCGCCGGCCTCCGCCAGACGGCGCTCCAGTTCCGCGATGCGCTCCGCCGCCGCGGCGCGCTCCGCCCGTTCTACCTCCAGTGCCGCGTCCTTCGCGGCCAGTGCCTCGGCCAACGCCGCGTCCTTCGCGGCCAGTGCCGCGTCCTTTTCGGCCAGCGCCGCGGCCAGTGCCGCGTCCTTCGCGGCGCTCTCCCGCTTCATCCGCCCCCAGGTCTCCGCGACTTCGTCCTCCAGCGCCATCGAATCCGCCACCTCGACGCTCGCTGCGGCGCCCTCCAGTCGCCTCAGCACCGGCGCGTAGCGCTCCGGTATCTCGCGCTCGTTCACCTCCAGCACGTACCGGTCTTCGGGCACCCGCAATTCCTGGTCGAACACGCTCAGCAGCCGCTCCAGGTCGGTGCGCCGCCGCGACGCCAGCAGCGGCACCTGCACCACCCAGCAGTCGTGGCTCAGCGCTTCCACGAACTCTTCCCGCTCGCTCAGCCGCTCGCCGCTCACCCCGTCCACGTACTCCCGCGCCACCCGCAGCACCGTCGCTGTGGTGCGCGGCAGGCACTCGCCCAGGATGTAGATCGCGCGCAGCGACCGGTGCCGCCGGCGCCCGTCGACCGCCTCGTCGTAGTTGTCGCGGTCCGCGTAATGCCGGCCCAGATACTCCCGGAACCGCATCACCTCGTCGGTGAAGCGCGCCTTCTGCACCTCCACCAGCACGCGCAGCCGCTCACCCGCTGCCGTGCGCACCGTCGCCGCGAAGTCCACCCGTCGCACCGTCAACAGCTCGCCTGACGGCGGCTCACCGGGCGCCGCCGCTGGCGCCGACCGTCCAACGCGCTCCTGCGGCAGCGCCTGCAGGCTCTCGACCTCCTCGCCCAGCACCGCGCCTACCAGCAGGCGAGCGGCTGCCTGGTCGTCCATCAGGTACTTGAAGGCAGCGTCGTACATCGGGTTGGCGATACGCATCGCCCAAGCTTAGGGACGGCGCAGAATTAAGTCCATGTAAACGGACGCAATCAAGCCGCTCCCAGTAGGCCGCGATGGCCGGATGACGGCTCTCGTGGCGTTTCCGGTGGAAAGCGCAGCATCATTGTGGCACTATTACGAATATGACATTCGTAATAGTGCCACAATGAGAACGCCCCAGTACTCGACCGCCGCGATCGTCGACCTGTTTCGTCAGCAGACCGTCGCCTCGCTGCCGGACGTCATGGCGGCGCTCGGCACCCGCGCCAGACGCACCGCCTTTCGCAAGCTCAAGCAACTGCCCTACCGCACCAGCTACTCCCACCGCGGCGGTTACTACACCCTGGCAGAACTCATCGACTTCGATGAGCACGGCCTGTGGTCGTTCCGCAACGTACGGTTCTCGACTGCCGGCACCCTGCTGGCCACCGCCGCAGCGATGGTCACCGATGCGCCGACCGGACAGTTCAGCGACGAGTTGGACAACCGGCTGCACGTCGGCACCCAGGATGCCTTGCGTACGCTCGTGCGGGACGGCAAGCTGACCCGTCACAGCCTTGCCGGTCGATTCCTGTACTGCGCCGCCGACCGCACCCGCAAGGCGCAGCAACTGAGCGCCCGGCGCGCTGTGCTGGCCGCCCCCGGGCTGACCGGACCGCTGCCGGATGCCGACCTCGTGCCCGAGGAACTGCGCGCCGCAATCGTGCTGTTCGCCAGCTTGCTCGATGAACGTCAGCGCCGCCTGTACGCCGGCCTCGAATCGCTCAAATGCGGCTGGGGCGGCGACCGGCGCATCGCATCGTTGCTCGGCATCGATGCCGGTACCGTGGCCACAGGACGCAAGCAACTGATCGCCGGCGACGTCGAGCGCACCCGCGTGCGCCGCCCCGGTGGCGGGCGGCCGCCGGTGGAAAAAAAACGCCCGAGGTGATCGCCGCCATCGAACAGGCGCTGCAACCCGACACCGCCGGCGACCCGATCACCGGCATCCGCTGGACACGCCGCACCACCGAGAAGATCTCCGACGAACTGGCCTCAGGCGGCATCCAGGTCGGTGCCAGGACCGTGGCCCGCCTCCTCAAGGACCTCGACTATCGGCTGCGCGTCAACCACAAGCGCGTCTCGGCCGGCTCCGGCCCGGACCGCGACGAACAGTTCCAGCACATCACACAGCAGCGGCGGAGGTTCGCCGAACGCGGCTTGCCGATCGTCAGCATCGACACCAAGAAGCGTGAACTGGTCGGCAACTTCAAGAACCACGGCACGACCTGGGAACGTTCCCCTCAAGCCGTCAACGACCACGACTTCCGCTCCCAGGCCGACGGCATCGCCATCCCCTACGGCGTCTACGACTTGGGCGCCAACCGCGGCTTCGTGGTCGTCGGCACCTCACACGACACCCCCGACTTCGCCGCCGACAACCTGCTGCGCTGGTGGCAAGACGAAGGACTCCAGCACTACCCCGACGCCCGCGAACTGCTGGTCCTCGCCGACTCCGGCGGCAGCAACTCGCCGCGCATCAGAAGCTTCAAGTATGCCCTCCAGACACGCCTCGTCGACCCGCACCGCCTCAAGATCACCGTCTGTCACTACCCCAGTGGCGCCTCCAAGTGGAATCCGATCGATCACCGCCTGTTCAGTGAGATCAGCAAGAACTGGGCCGGCGTGCCGCTGCGCGACTATGAGACGATCCTCAACCACATCCGCACCACCACCACCGACTCCGGCCTGTCGGTCGTCGCCCAGCTGGTCGAACAGGAGTACCCAACCGGCGTCAAGATAGCCGACGCCGAGTTCGCCTCCATCGCCCTGCAACCTCACCAGACTCAACCACTGCGCAACTACACCATCTGTCCCCGCTCTTGAGCACACCAAAAATCGGCATTTATTCTTGCGCCGTCCCTTAGCTCTCCGCCCGCAGACCGGCAATCGCTCGCATTGCCTCCTGAGACAGGGGCAATCCCACCCGGATCGACCATCCCCCAGATCGATACCTCCGTCCGTCAGGGTCTCCGTCCAGTCTCCGGTCGGCGCCCAAGGAGCTCCTCCCGCCGCTGATCGTCCTGCCGCTGATCGAGCGCGCCGCCCCGACCAACGACCCGAGCGTGGGATTGTCCTGTTCGGAGGCAGGTGCGCAGGAGGTAGCTGCTCGCTCACCAAGCCGACGAGTTCGAGGAACTCACGAAGCGGCGCGACAGCGGCGAGCACCCGGCGCTCGGTGACGATCTCCAAGGTGAGATCGACTACCTCACGGCCAACCGGCAGCGCATGGACTACCGCCGCTACCGTGAGCTGGGTCTGCCGATCGGCAGCGGCACGGTCGAAAGCGCCTGCAAGAACGTGGTCGCGGCGCGGATGAAGCAGAGCGGCATGCTGCAACTCCGCGCTTCCCTCAAGAGCCGCCGCTTCTACAGCGATCACGAACGGCTGTTCCCCTCTCACCTCCACAGGAGCCTGAACGCTTGGCTGCCTGAGCCGTCACGCTGACGGAATGCACCCGACCCCGAACGTGCTCTTGCGATCCCGGAGCAACTCGGCTATCAAGTCTTGATTCATTGTTGTCCCTCCCAGAACTGACTGATGCTTACCGCATCTCGCCAGTTTCTGGGAGGGCTTCTTAGGGCTTCTTTTCTCGGGTCGTCACAAAATGGGAATGCACCCCCCGCACCGATCAACTGGGGCGCTGGGGCGCATTCCCGTTCTGGCAGCGGTACGAGCAGACGCCGCCACCGGACGAGCTGACCCGCGTGTGAGCGCAGGTGCCACGTGGCGGGAATGAGAATGCACTTCCACCGGTCTGCACCAGTCTGCACCACGTTGACATCGACTCGGGTGCTCCCTACCGTGGCCGCCAGGCCATGGCCGGCGAAGTCTCCAAGCCCCACGATCACCTGTTCCGTTCCGTTTTCGGGGAGGACCGGGAACCCGAGGCGGTCGCTCTGCTGCAGGCATACCTGCCACCGGCGGTCAGCCGCGAACTGCTCTGGTCCAGCCTCGAGTGGCAGTCGGCAAGCTTCATCGACGACCGCCTGCGCGCAAGCGAATCGGACCTGCTGTACGCCATCCGGCGCACGGCCGACGGCGCACCGGCGTGGCTCTACGTGCTGCTGGAGCACCAGTCCACGCCGGACCGGTGGCTGCGCCTGCGGCTGCTGAAGTACAGCATCCGGATCTGGGAGCGTGATCGGCAGCGGCATCCGGGAGAGGAGCAGTTGCGCCCGATCGTGCCGCTGGTACTGTATCAGGGCGGTCGCGTCTGGCGGCACGCGTGCGAGTTCTCGGAGCTGTTTCCAGTGCCGGTGCGGGGGTGGCCGGGCGTGCCGCGCTACGCGCACTTGTTGATCGACCAGACGCAGGTGGGGCCGGAGGAGTTGGGCGGGGAGTTGCTCGGTCGCATCGCGCAACAGGCGATGATGGCGGCGTACCGGGCGAATTGGCCGGTGTTGCGGGGGCTGGTGCCGCTGCTGGGGGAGTTGGCGCAGGTGGGCGGCAGCGAAGACGTACAGCAGATCGTGCTGTACATTGCGATGACGACGCGGGAACCGGAGCGCTGGCAGAGATTCGCGGCGGCGGTACGGCACCAGGTACCGGGAGGCGGAGAACTGATGAACAAGACCGAGGAGATGATCGAGATCTACGGCGACATGAGGGAGCGTGAGGGCCGTCAGGAAGGCCGGCGGGAAGGTCACCAGGAAGGCCGGCAGGAAGGCCGCCAGGAAGGCCGGCAGGAAGGTCACCAGGAAGGCCGCCAGGAAGGCCGGCAGGAAGGTCACCAGGAAGGTCACCAGGAAGGCCGCCAGGAAGGCCGGCAGGAAGGCCGCCAGGAAGGCCGCCAGGAGGGCCGCCAGGAAGGTGAATTACGCGGCAAGGTGCACACCATCGAGGGGCTCGTGGAACGGGACGTCTCCTGGTCCATCATCGAAGCGGCCACCGGAATCGACGAGGCTTCCTTCACCCACCTCAAGCACCAATTCGACGACGCCGACGCCTCCTCCTCCAACTGAATCACGCCCCCCTCAGTCCGCGGCGGCTGCGACCTCGACGCCAGATCCTTGTACGCCCGCACCACGCAGGCCGAAGCGGTGGCGAATCTTGTTGACCTGGGCGGCGACGGTCTCCGGATCGCCGGTGGAGCCCTCGAACACTTCTACCGCGACCGGACGGCACCCCGCCATACGTGCTGATCGACGAGCGCGACAACTTCGCCAACATCATACTCGCCTATCGTGGCTCTCCCGCGGAGTCAATCCTCCTCGCTCTCCGTCGAAGCCGTCGTCTCGGTGGCGCCGGAGATGCGCTTCTGCACCTCCTCGGGGGACAGGCGAGGCGCGTCGACCACCTCCAGGTAGGTGCGCATCAGGAAGATGCCGAGCACCTGGTGGATGGCCGTCCACGGCAGGATCAGCACCCAGCGCGTGTTCAACAGCCCCAGTCCCTTCACGATCATGAACTGGGGCACCAGCGTCAGGATGCTCGGGATCATCAGCAGCGAGAAGATCATGTAGAACAGGATCTCCTTGCCCGGGAACTTCAGGCGGGCGAAGATGTACCCGGTGAACGACGACAGCACCAGCACGGCGACGAGCGTGATGACGCCGTTGACGGTCGTGTTCACCAGGTAGCCGATCACCGCCACCGCCGCCCGCCGGTAGGTCCAGAACCACAACGGAAAGCTCGGACCTGTCGATGATGCCCACCACCAGGAAGAACTTGATCTGCCCGCCGCGTAGTAGCCCGCCATCTCCTTTGCGTAGCGCCAGAACGCCACGGCACGCGGATCGTTTGCGGTCAGCAGCTCGTTCTGCGAGAAGGCGCGGATGATCTCCTCCCGCTGCGCGCCGTCGCGCATGCGACCGCCGGGCACGCGCCAATCGAACGGCAGCGACGCCACCTCGATGACCGAATCGGCCATGATCGGGTGGATGGTCAGGTGCGCGGCGATGACCACCGGATGCTGCGGCAGGTACGGGATGTAGCCGGCCTCCTGGAGCTGCTTCCAGATCGCGATCAGATCACCGTGGCCGCCCAAGTCCATGTCCGGGTCGAGCCCCGCGTCCTCGAAGGCGGCGCGGTTGATGATGAAAAACTGCCCGAACGGCTCCATCGACAGCGGGAACGCGTAGCGGTTGTCGGGGTTCGGGTCGTTGGTCCAGGTGTCCTGGAAGAACTGGAATCGATTCGGCGGCGACGGGTATCACGTCGCCGGAATCCTGTGATCGTGGGCGGTCGACGATGTCCGGTCAAGTCAAGGGGCGGCGCCGTGAATCCCGGACAGGATGCGCTCATCGAAACAGACCGTGACCCTGCCTGCCAGAATGGACCGCAGAATCGCGCCGGGCGGACCGCTCGGTGAGATGAATCCCGCTACCAGGACGTTGGTGTCGAGTACGATCCTCAAGCCGAGTCCCGGCGTCTGCGCGTTGCCTGGATCTCAGCGTCGATCTCCTCGATCGACAGCCGGTCGAGACCGCGTCGTGCCGCATCCCGCTGAATCCTGCGCAGCGCGTCACGAGCCCGGTGCCGCCGGATCTCGGCAAGCGAGCGTTCCAACGAGTCCTCATCCGTGGCGCTCAGGATCGCGATCGGCTTGCCATGACTCGTCACGACCAGATCCCGTTCCTGCGCGAGGTCTCGCCAGAGTTGCGACGTACGGCTGCGAAGCTCACGGACGGAAACGAACTTCATCGCGTCTTCCCTCGCTGCATCACGATTGTGTCCCATATCATGGCTACAGTTGCGCACGCAGATCAACGGCTGCAATGTCGGGAGCCGCGCGCTGCGGGCGGATGCCGCGCGTCCGTTGACAGTGATCCCGCGCCCCGAAACCATGGTGGCGAATGTGGATCTACGTTCTGCGGCGCGTTCTGATCATCGTTCCCACGCTGCTGGCGGTGTCCATCGTCGCCTTCCTTGTCATTCAGGCGCCGCCGGGCGACTTCCTCACCGTGTACATCGGTCAACTGGAATCCCGCGGCGAGCAAGTGGCCGACGACCAGGCGCAGGCGTTGCGCGCGCGCTGGGGCCTGGATCAACCGCTCTCCGTTCAGTACCTCAAGTGGCTGCGCAGCATGCTCCGCGGCAACATGGGATTCTCCATGGTCTACAACAGGCCGGTGACGGAGCTCATCCTCGAACGCCTGCCGTGGAGCGCAACCATCTCCCTGGCAGCCTTGTTCATCGTCTACCTGATCGGGCTTCCGGTGGGGATGATCTCGGCCATTCACCAGTACTCGCTGCGCGACTACGTATTCACCGTGATCGGATTCCTGGGGCTTGCCATACCCAACTTCCTGTTCGCCCTGGTCCTCCTCTGGGGCTACTATCAGCTTTCCGGAAACGTGGCGGTAGGCTTGTTCTCGCAGGAGTATCAGCTCGCTCCGTGGAGCTTGGCGAAGCTGCTCGACCTGCTCAAGCACGTCTGGATGCCGGCCCTGATCGTGGGCACGGCCGGCACCGCGTTTCTGATTCGCACGATTCGGGCGAACCTGCTCGACGAGCTCAACAAGCAGTACGTGATGGTGGCACGCTCCAAGGGCCTGTCGGAGCAGAAGCTGGTATACAAATACCCGTTCCGCATCGCCATCAACCCGGCGATCAGCACGCTCGGCTGGACGCTGCCGACGCTGGTGAGCGGCGAGCTGCTCACCTCGATGGTGCTGGGGATTCCGACGCTGGCCCCCATATTCCTCACATCCCTGCGGTTTCAGGACATGTTCCTGGCGGGAAGCATCGTCTTCGTGCTCAGCGTCCTGACCGTGCTCGGTACGCTGCTCTCGGACATCCTGCTGGCGTTTCTGGATCCGAGAGTGCGCGGAGCCGTGTGAGGAAGGCGGTCATGGGAGCACCGCAGAGCCGTCGAAGAACGCGGCAGACGCGCGACCAGCGCTACGTCGTCGCGTCCCAGTGGCAACTCACGGTCTGGCGCTTCCTGCGCCACCGGATGGCCGTGGTCGCCCTGGTGATTCTGGGAGTATTCTACGTGGTCGTGGTGTTCGCCGAGTTCGTGGCGCCGTACGATCCCTACCACAACGACGCGAAGTATCTGCACGCGCCTCCGCAGCGCCTGCGCTTCATCGACGACGACCAGGGACGCTTGCACCTGCGGCCTTTCGTGTACGGCCTGACGTCGGAGGTCGATCCGATACGGATGGCGCTGGTGTTCGAGGTCGATACCTCGGTCAGGCATCCGCTGACACTCTTCGTGAAGGGCGATCGGTACCGGATGTGGGGACTGTTCGAGTCGCACCTGCATCTGTTCGGGGTACGCGAAGGAACCCTGTTCCTGCTCGGGGCCGACAGGATGGGGCGCGACCTGCTGACCCGCGTCATCTATGGCAGCAGAGTCTCGCTTACCATCGGGCTGGTCGGCATCGCCATCAGCTTCGTGCTGGGAATCCTGATCGGCGGCATCTCCGGGTATTTCGGAGGCCTGGCGGACATGGCGATCCAGCGGCTCATCGAGTTCATTCGATCGATCCCGACGCTGCCGCTGTGGATGGCGCTGAGCCTGGCGCTGCCGCCGTACTGGTCGATCATCAAGGTCTATTTCGGCATCGTGATCATCCTCTCGCTGGTCGGCTGGACCGACCTCGCGCGCGTGGTGCGGGGGCGCTTCCTGTCGCTGAAAGAGGAAGACTTCGTGCAGGCGGCGCGGCTGAACGGCTGCAGCAGGGGACGCATCATCGCGCGCCACCTGCTGCCGTCGTTCTACAGCTACGTCATCGCCTCGCTCACCCTGTCGATCCCGGGCATGATCATCGGCGAGACCGCGCTCAGTTTCATCGGGCTGGGGTTGCAGCCGCCGGCGATCAGTTGGGGCGTGCTGCTCAAGGAAGCGCAGCATATCCGGGTACTGGCCAACGCCCCGTGGCTGCTGACGCCGAGCATCTTCGTGATCGTCGCGATCCTGGCGTTCAACTTCGTGGGCGACGGCCTGCGGGACGCGGCGGACCCCTATACGGCCGTGTGAAACTGGAGGAAAGGACATGCCGAGACCCGCAGCGACCGACATCCTGAACGTGGGCGAGGTAACGCAGCTGTTCGTGGACGACCACGTGGTCGCCGCAACCGAGCGGCTCACCCGGCGCCTGCACGCGGTGGAGAAGCACCCGGCCAACCCGGTGCTGCGCCCGGAGCTGCCCTGCGAGGGGACCTCGATCGAGTACACCAGCGTGCTCTGGGACGACGTGGAGCAGCGGTTCAAGACCTGGTACCTGTGCGGCGACAACCAGGACGCCCGCACCACTCCGGGAGCCAAGTCCAGGTTCGAGATCCGGTCCTGCTACGCCACCTCCGCGGACGGGGTCAACTGGGACAAGCCCGATCTCGGGCTGATCGAGTGCGGCGGGTCGCAGCGCAGCAACGCGATCGACAGCGGGCGCTGGCTGCAGGGCGTGGTGTACACGGGCCCAGGCCGGGAGCCGGATGAGCGGCGACGCTACAAGATGCTGGCCTGGGTCACCGGCGGTTACCAGGCCGCCTTCTCGCCCGACGGGATCCACTGGACCGATGCGCCCGGCAACCCGGTGTGGCCCATCACCGGCGACGTCGCGCCCACCATCTACGATGAGCGCGCGCGGCAGTACGTCAGCTTCGCCAAGGTTCACGACGAGTACGAGGGGCGCCGGCGCCGGCTGGTGGGCCGCGGCACCAGCCCCGACTTCCTGCATTGGAGCGACCCGCACCTGATTCTGGCCCCGGACGAGGCGGACGAAGGCTGGACCCTGGGCCGCCCGGGCCACCACACCGAGTTCTACGGGCTGTGCGGGTTCCCCTACGCCGGCATGTACCTGGGGCTGCTGTGGGTGTTCCGGGTGACCGGCACGGTGCCCGGCGGCACCAACTACGGCGGCATCCACGCGCAACTGGTGCACAGCCGCGACGGGGTCGCCTGGGAGCGCGCCTTCAGCCGCATGCCGCTGATCCCGATCGGCCCCCAGGAGAGCTTCGACTGCGGCTACATCCACGCCGCCGGCCGGCCGCTCGTGGTCGGCGACGAGGTGTGGATCTACTACGACGGGCACGACGGTGACCACGGTTCCTACTGGTACAAGGAGCCGTGGGGCAGCGACGAGCCGCGCCGCGGCGGAGCGCTGGGCCTGGGACGGCTGCGCCTGGACGGATTCGTCTCGCTCGACGCCGGCGCCGATGGCGGAACGCTCACCACCGAGCCCCTGATCGTCGCCGGCGACGCGCTGGTGGTGAACGCCCGTACCCGCGGCGGCCTGGTAAAGGTGGAGGTGCTGGACCTGGACGGCACGCCCGTGACCGGGTTCGGCAGCAGCGCGTGTGTCCCGATCAACACGGACAGCGTGCGTCACGTGGTCCGCTTCCACGGCGGCAGGTCGCTGGGGACGCTGCGGGACACGCCCGTGTCGTTGCGCTTCCACCTGCGGGACGCCGAGCTGTACAGCTTCCGCTTCACGGCCTCGCGCTGACGGTCCGACCGGGCCGGCGGTTCAGGTTCCGGTTGTGTGCTGTCCGACCGTGTACCGGGTGCGGCGCTGCGCCCGCTTGATGCCGGCGAGCGACAGGCGGTCGGCGAAGTGGCAGGCGACGAGATGCGGGCTGTCCGTACGCTTCCCGTGGTTCACGAGCGGCGGCTCCTCGCGCCTGCAGATCTCCTCGGCGTACGGGCAGCGCGGATGGAAGTAGCAGCCTGCGGGAGGGTTGGCCGGGTCGGCGACGTCGCCCGTGAGCACGATGCGCCGCCCCTCCCGGCGCGACTCGGGCTCGGTCTTCGGCACCGCGGAGAGCAACGCCTCGGTGTAGGGGTGCAGGGGACGGAAAAAGATCTCGTCCGTGTCGCCGAGCTCCACGACCTTCCCCACGTACATCACGGCGACGCGCTGGCTCACGTATTCCACCACCGCCAGGTTGTGGGCGATGAACAGGTAGGTGAGGTGGAAGCGCTGCTTCAGCTCCTGCATCAGCTTGAGGATCTGCGCCTGCACCGAGACGTCGAGGGCTGACACCGGCTCGTCGGCGACGATGAACCGGGGGCTCAGCGCCAGTGCCCGCGCTATCGCGATCCTCTGCCGCTGGCCGCCCGAGAAGGCGTGCGGATAGCGCCGCATGTACTCGGGATCGAGGCTGACGGCCCGCAACAGCCCCGCCACTCTCTCCTCGAGCTCGTTCTTGCGGCGCACGATGCCGTGCGTGAGCAGCGGCTCTCCCACCGTCTCCAGGATGTTCATGCGCGGATTCAGCGACGAGTAGGGATCCTGAAAGATCATGCTCATGTGACGCCAGACACTCTTGAGCTGCGCGTCATCGAGGCTGGCGACGTCGATCGGGTCGCCGCCGTCGACGCTGAAGCGGACCGATCCGGAGGTGGGATCCAGGGCCCGAATGATGCATCTGCCGGTGGTGGTCTTGCCGCAGCCGCTCTCCCCGACCAGCCCCAGGACCTCGCCGCGGCGCACGAAGAAGCTGATCCCGTCCACGGCCCGCACCACGTTGACGGTGCTGCGCAGCAGGCCCCGAGCCACCGGGAAGTGCTTCACCAGGGCGATGACTTCGAGGAGCTTCTCGTTCTCCATGCGCGCCATCAGTGGTACAGGTAGCAGCTCGTCGTGTGGCCGGGTCCCACCTCCGCGGAGCTGGGGAACGCCTGCGCACACCGGTCCTCCATGACGTGCGCGCAGCGGGGGTGAAACGGGCATCCGGACGGCATCTCGTAGGGGCTGGGGACGCTGCCGCCGATCGCCTCGATTTCGTGGGCCGAGCCCTCGCCCAGGCGCGGGATCGAGTTCAGCAGGCCGACCGTGTAGGGATGTTTCGGAACCCTGAAGATCGTCTCCACCGGCGCCGACTCCACGTCCCGCCCCAGGTACATGACCATCACCCGGTCGCACAGCTCGGCGATCACGGCCAAGTCATGGGTGATGATGATGAGCGACATGTTCAGCTCCCGCTGCAGATCCTTCATCAGCTCCAGGACCTGGGCCTGGATCGTCACGTCCACCGCGGTGGTGGGCTCGTCGGCGATCAGCAGGCTGGGATGACAGGAGAGCGCCATGGCGATCATCGCCCGCTGCCGCATGCCGCCGCTGATGGCGAAGGGATAGGCGTCGACGGTCTGTTCCGGGTTCGGCATGCCGGCGCGGCGCAGCATCTCGACGGCGCGCTCCCGCGCGACGCGCCGGTCGCACTCCTGGTGCAGGCGGATCGCCTCCATGATCTGGTTGCCGATGGTGTAGACCAGGCTGAAGGCGGTCATCGGCTCCTGGAACACCATCGACACCTCGGCGCCGCGGATGCTGCGCACCTGCCTGCCCTTCCAGTCCAGCTTCGCCAGATCCACCACGCCGGCTTCCGTGCGCAGCAGGATCTCGCCGCTCACGATGCGGCCGTTGCGCGGCACGATGCGGAGGATCGACTGCGCCGTGACGCTCTTGCCGCAGCCGCTCTCCCCGGCGATGCCGAGCGTCTCTCCGCGCTGCAGGTCGAACGACACGCCGTCGACGGCCTTCAGCGTTCCCTCGCGCGAGAAGAACCATGTCTTGAGGGCGCGCACGCTGAGCAACGCATCGTCCTTCGCCACCGCGCCATCATGCATCGAAGCGGGCCGCGGGGTCAGCGAAGAGGACGCCCCCAGCGCCTATTCGTCGATGTAGATCGGCGCCAGCATCTCGTAACAGATGTTGTAGTTGCTGTTCCTGGGCCAGTTCCTGATGCGATTGTTGACCACCCAGTACTGCGCCTGCATCGGCATGTTGAAGCCGCCGACCATCCACAGGTTGTCGTCCCAGATCTCGGCGATCTCGATGGTCTTGGCGATTCTCACCTGCTCGTCGCCGGAGGCGAGCGCCTCTTCGCGCAGGCGCATGATGGTCTTCACGTCCTCGGGCGGCTCCGATCCCTTCTCACCCCCGCTCACGATCCAGGAGCCCCACTGCGGCGCGGTTCCCCAGCGCTCGGAAATCGGCACCAGCGAGGCGCGGAACAGCGGATTCATCGGCCTGCCGCCGTGCTGTCCGGTGGCGGTGAAGATGTCGTACTGGCCGGACTCGATCGTGGCGGACGCCATGCCCTGTTCGATCGGCTTGCTGACCACCTCGATGCCGAGCTCCTTCCAGTAGCTCCGGTACAGCTCGGCCAGCTCCACGGTCTCCGGCCACAGCACGTTGATGGTGTTCACCAGGCGCAGGCGCTCGCCGTCGGAGCGCAACCGGAAGCCGTCGCCGTCACGGTCCGAGATCGTGCCGATCTCGTCGAGCAGCGCGTTGGCCTGGCCCGGATCGAAGTCCAGGTGGCTCTTGAACAGGTCCTCGCCGTGAAACGGAGGACCCTCCGGGAGCCCGGTGTGGGTCGGCGTGGCGAGTCCCTTGAACACCAGGCTGTTCGCCTCCTCGCGGTTGATGGCGAGCGAGAGGGCGACGCGGAACCGCTTGTCGTTGAGCAACGCGTTGAGCACCGGGTCCTCGTGGTGGAAGTTGAAGCGCACGTTGCCCTGGTTGTCCGGCGGCCACCAGTGCTGCTCGATGCGGTAGTCGCCGCGCTCCATGCTGTCGACCACGAGCTGATGGTTGGGGAAGCAGCCCCAGTCGAAGCAACTGTTGTAGTCGAAGTCGCCGGCTATGGTCTTGAGCAGCAGGGCCTCCTTGTCCTCGGTGAGCACCCGCTCCATGCGGTCGATGTAGGGAAGCTGATTGCCGGCGGTGTCGATCATGAAGTAGTAGGGGTTGCGCTCCATGACCTGCACCGGTTCGGTGACCGAGTTCTGCGGAATCCACGCCAGCAGGACCGGGCGGTCGGGCATACCCCAGGCATCCAGGTGGCCGCCCATCTTGGAGTTGAAGAGGTTCACCCAGGTGTCGTAGCCCTCGGCCTTCATGGTGGCTTCGATGTCCTCCATCCTGGTGTAGGTGGGATGGAACTGCTGCAGGTAGTGCCTGGGCAGGTAGTTGTTGGGCCGCCACCGGGCCAGGTTCTCGATGAACACCCCGAACGGCTTGTGGAACGTCATCTGGAAGGTGTAGTCATCGATCTTCGCGGGTACGCCGGGAACCCCGTCGACCAGCATGCGGGACGAGGGGCTCGGGGAAAGGTCGGTGTTCAGCGCCACGTCCTCGAAGTAGAACATCAGGTCGTCGGCGGTGAACGGGGTGCCGTCGCTCCATTTCATGCCCTCGCGCAGGTGCAGCGTGAAGGTCATGCCGTCCGCGCTGACGTCCCAGCCCTCGATGAGCCGCGGGAACAGCCGCGCCATGTCCGGGGTGTACGAGACCAGGAACTCGTAGCCCCAGTCCATCATGTAGTTGGTGGCGGCCTTGCCGGTGTTGGGCAGGCGCAGGGTACCGCCGTAGGCGCCGATGCCGTCGACCGGTTGCACCACCAGCGGTTCCAGGGGCAGCCGCTCGGCGATGGGGGGAAGACTGCCGCGGGCGACGAGCGCGGCCAACGCCGGCGCCTCGCTGACGGTGATCTTCGCCCCGGTCATCCCCTCATACTCGCTGAGGTTGTAGGGGATGGCATGGTCGATGTGCTCTTCGCTGACGGCGGGGAACGACGTCAACAACAGCAGTAGAACGGTCACGGGCATGAACTTCTTCATCATCATCCTCCTTGCGATGACGGTCAGTCTTCGGCGTCTGTCGACGATCTCTGGAATGCTCCATTTTCCCTTCCCCGGCAGGCATGTCAATCCGTCCGGGCATGTACGCTCCAGGCAGTTGAGGCGAGCTGGTACTCTGGCGGCGTGATGGAACGCTTCGACGGTATCCGGTCCGTGCACTACCAGGAGCGCGACCCCGGGCTGACGTGGACGAAGGACCCGGACCCGTGCATCGGCCCCGACTCGCCACTGGACTCCCTGAGCATCCTGACCCCGAACGTGGTGCGGCTCCCCGCAGGCGGCTACCGCCTGTACTACACCGGCTGGGGACCGGGCCGCTCGGCGCCCGACGCCGACGGCTACATCCTCAGCGCCGTGTCCGCCGACGGCGCATCGTGGCGCAAGGAGCCGGGCGTGCGTCTGGACGTCCACGAGCCGGACGCAACGCTGCGGGTGCTGTGCCCGGACGTCGTGCCGCTGCCGGACGGCCGCTGGCGGATGTACTTCGAGGCGGCCGGCCCCGACCGACCGACCGTGATCAAGAGCGCGGTCTCCCCGGACGGACTGACCTGGGAGCCCGAGCCCGGCGTCCGCGCCGCCGCTCCCGGCGCGTCGTTCGGGTCGCCGCGCTGCGTCTACGTCGAATCGCCGTCGGACTCCTCCCGCCTCTGCTGCCGGCTCTACTTCCACAGCTATGCCCATCCCCGGCGCACCGGGCTCGACGCGCCCAACCACATCATCAGCGCCATCTCCGATGACGGGCTGTCGTTCGCGATCGAGCCGGGCGTGCGCATCGCCCAGGAGGACGAGCAGCGCGACACGCTGGCGGTCTACGCCCCGGAGGTGATCCGGCTGGGCGATCCGGCCGAGCCCCGCTACCGCATGTACTTCGCCGCCTGGGCCACCGACATCCGCGGCGGCATCTTCGCCGCCTCCTCCCGTGACGGCCTCGCCTGGACCAGGGAGCCCGGTCCGCTGCTCGACCTGGACCGGCCGCTGGACGTGAACATGGTCTCCGAGCCGTGCGTGATCGACCTCGACGACGGGCGCTTCCGGCTCTTCTACGAGGCGCAGGACGAACAGAACCGGCGGCGGATTCTGAGCGCCACCTCGGGATAGGATCGCGCCGTGAGTTCCGACGCCCCGGCTCCGCAACCGCGCGGCGAGCGCCGCCTCGTCTTCAACAGCGATCCGTCCACCATCGCCACGTGGATGCTGCCGGATCCGGTCGCCGCCGGCGACCTGCGCCGCTGGGTCGACCTGCTGGCCGACGCGGGCGTCGATACCATGGTCCAGGACTGCTACAACCAGGGTTTCACCCCCTATTGGCGCACCGACCGCTTCCCGTACGACACGCGGCCCCAGCACCGGCGGTTCCTGCCGCTGCTGGACGCGGGCGTGCAGCCTCTGCAGGTACTGGCCGACCGCTGCCACGAGCGCGGCATGACCTTCCTGGGCGGCCTGCGCATGAACGACACCCACGACTTTCCGCAGTTCGCGGAGTTCGTGGAGTCGCATCCCGAGTTCCAGCTCCCCAAGCGCTGGGAGGTGCTGGGCATCGAGCGGCCGCCGGAAGCCGCGATCGACCGCGGCGGCAAGCCGCTCGACTTCACCTTCGAGCCGGTGCGCGCCTTTCTGCACGCCATCGTCGCGACCCTGCTGGACACCATCGACGTCGACGGCGTG
This sequence comes from Spirochaetia bacterium, assembly GCA_965215345.1. Lineage (GTDB taxonomy): Bacteria > Spirochaetota > Spirochaetia > SZUA-6 > Bin103 > CATQHW01. Next base: position 631,771 of record CBDCDL010000002.1, read on the forward strand.
GAGCTGGTGATGCGCGATCCCGGCTACTTCCCGCTCCGGGACGCCCGCGACCGCGCGCACCTGATGAACGACCTGATCCGGCGCATCCGCCGGACGCTGGACGACCACGGCCGCGCGCGCGGGCGGCGGATGCTGCTGGGGGCGCGCGTGCTCCCCACCGTGGACGAGTGCCTGGTCATGGGCGTGGACGTGCCGGCCTGGATCGCCGAGGGGCTGATCGACTACTGCGCGCCGATGGACACGATGTTCTGCGACTTCAGCGCGGGATACGCGGAGTTCGGCGCCCTGGCACGCGCGCCGGGCAGCTCCTGCATGGTCTACCCGGGGCTGCACCCCTGGATCAGCCATCGCCGGCGCCGCAGGAAGGAGGTGATGAGCCCGTCGATGAGCCGGGCGCTTGCGCACACCTTCTACCGCAGCGGCGCCGATGGCGTGTCGGTCTTCAACCACTTCGTCGGCCACCTGTTCACGCCGCCGTACTATCCGCAGGCGCTGCAGGTGTTCCACGATCTGCGCGACCCGCAGCGCGTCGCTGCAGGCGAGCGGCACTACGTGTTCGACCCCACCTGGGGCGGCGTGCCGTGGATGGGCATGGACCGCACCTCCTCGGGCGTGGTCAAGGCGCAGCGGCTGGTCCTCGACCGGGCCGCCGAGCGGCCGGCCGGCACGTACCGCTTCCGGCTCTACGAGCGGATGGATCGGGTGCGGTGCGCGACGCTGGCGCTGCGCGGCGGCGACCTCACCGAGCGGGACGAGCTTGCGGTGGCGCTCAACGGCGTGCCGCTCGCCGACGGGCCGCTGGGCCGGGCGGACACGCGGGCGCGCGAGCGCCCGGCCGGCCCGGTGAACCCCGCCGTACCGGTGCGGCCGGTGTGTCCGGACACGCGCTGGTTCATGCTGCCCGCCGGAGCTCCGGCACACGGAGAGAACGACTTGGCGATCACGCTCGAAGAGGCCGACCCGCAACGGTCGAGCCCGGTGATCATCGACGAGGTGGAGGTCTGGATACAGCCATGCTGAGCGGAGCCGACGTACGCTCGTTCGAGGAGCGCGATCAGAAGAAGCCGCCCGGTCCGGCCTGCTGCGCTTCCTCCGAACGCTCGGCCAGCCACTGGTCGAACTCGGCCTGATCCATCAGGGTGATGAAGCCGCGCATCTGCGCGTGGCCGATGCCGCAGAGTTGCGCGCACGCGATTTCGTACTTGCCCGTGGCCGTGGCGGTGAAGGTCAGCGGGATCACCAGTCCCGGGACCGCGTCCTGCTTCACCCGCAGCACCGGCACGAAGAAGCTGTGCACGACGTCCAGGCTGGACAGCTCGATCACGATCGGCTGGTCGATCGGAACGTTGAGCTGATTGTTGGTCATCACGTCGTCCTTGCCGAACAGGTCGTCGCGGTCCAGGCCGATGTGATTGTTCTCCTGCGGGCGCACCAGCGCCGGGTCGGTGCGGCCGAACACGCCGTCCGGGCCCGCGTAGTGGATATTCCACTGGAACTGCTGCGCGACGACGCGTATCCGCATCGCCTCCGAGGGCTCCGGCACCTTGGCCACGAAGCCGGCCCAGAACGGGATCGACAGCGCGAACAGCAGCACGAGCTCGATCACCACGATCACGGCTTCCAGGTAGCTGGTCGCGTGCGTGCGGACGCCCTGCGGGTCCGCAACGGGGTTCCTCCGCCGCCGGAAGCGGACCATGGCGTAGATGAAGAACGCGCCCCAGCCGACGAACAGTACGAACATGACCAGGTGCACCCAGCCGATGATCGCGTCGATCCGGTACCCGTGAGCGGAAATGTCGAGCGGCAGGCCGAGCGCCTGCGCGAATTCAACCATCGGTTCCCCCAGTCAGCGCGGCGCCCTCCGCGCCAAACCCATCCTGCGCGCCGTGCTCATGCTGCCGCTCGTTGCGCCGCAGCATGGAGACCGCGAACAGCGCCACCCCGGCCAGCACGGCGACGATGACCCCCACCAGGAACAGCACGGCGACGGTCAACCCCTTGGAGGCAGGTGAGTCCGGGTCCCCGAAGCAGACCGCGCAGGCGCCGGCCAGCCGGGGCACCAGGAGCAGCGCCGCGGCCACCAGCACGGGGTGCAGCCGCGCGGCGTGGCGGCGGATCACCGCGTCCTCCGCGGCAGGCTGGCGAGCACGCGCCGCTCGGTGAGGACCAGCGCCACCAGTCCGGCCGCTGCCGAGACGCCCAGCGCGACGGCGGGGCCGCGGTCGAGTCCGGGAGCGAACAGGAACGCCCAGCCCGAGAACAGTGCCAGGAACAGCCCGGCGATGGAGACGAAGACGACGTGGAACACCTTGAGAGACATGCCGTCTACCTTGAGTCCGGGTCTCCGAGGTCGAGCGTGTCCCCGTAGCTCAGGGCGGTGAGCAGAAACAGCGCCAGCAGGAAGATGCCGGTGTAGATCAGCACCGTGTAGACGATCTTGCGCTTGTCGCTGAACAAGTGCATGAACACGCCGGCTACCAGCGTGCCCTTCACGCTGGCGATGATCAGAGCAAGGATGATGCCGCCGGCAACACCGATATCGATGCGACTGGCGAGTACCGTGACGATCGTCAGCACCATTAGGGCCACGAACACCGCCAGATACTGGCGGACGTGCTTGTCGACGTGTTGATCGGCCACCTTCAACTCCTCAGATCAGGTACAGAACCGGGAACAGGAAGATCCACACCAGGTCGACGAAGTGCCAGTACAGCCCGGCGATCTCGATGCGGTTGGCCAGCCGTTCCTTGTCGTCCTGGTACCAGCGGCGCGCGGTCGCCAAGTGGTAGAGGTTGACCACCACGCCGGCCAGGATGTGCACGCCGTGCAGTCCGGTCATCGTGAAGTAGATTGCCAGGAAGGTGTTGGTCCTGGGATAGCGGTGATGGGAGAACTCGGCCCCATACTCGAACCCCTTGATCACCAGGAAGGCCAGCGCCAGCGCGATGGTGGCGCCGAAGTAGAGCTGAAAGCGGCCAAACCGCTCCATCTTCAGCGACGCCCACGCCATCACCATGGTGACGCTGGACGTGATCAGGATGACGGTGTTGACCGTGGCCAGCGGGATGTTGAGCAACTCCGCCTGCACCGGCCAGTTCCCGCCGGCGCCGACCCGCAGCAGGATGTAGGTCGAGAAGAACGCCCCGAACAGCAGCACCTCGGAGGCCAGGAAGAGCCAGATGCCAAGCTTGCCGTTGTAGAGGCGTGTCTCCGGATGTTCGGCCGAAGTGTAGGGAATGTCCATGGGAGTGCTGGCTCAGTGTCCGGCGCCGGCCGGCTCGGGCCCGGTACCGGCGGGAGTGTTCTGCGGCAGGAAACCGGCCCTGGTGCCTGCCGGGCTGTAGTCGTAGGGCGGCCGGGTAACGGCCACCGGCTCGCGGAAGTTCACGTGCGGCAGCGGCGGTGAGGGCGCTGCCCACTCCAGGGTGGTCGCCTCCCACGGGTTCTCTTCCGCTTCCTTCGGCTTCCGCAGGCTGATGATGAAGTTGACGATGAAGAAGATCTGCGCCAGCCCCAGCCCCCACGCGGAGAAGGACATCACCTCGTTGAGCCAGAGCACGTCCTGCGCGTGGGCGTACGTGGCGCCGCCGTCCCACAGCCGCCGGGACACGCCGGCCATGCCCTGGATGAACATGGGGAAGAACACGCCGTTCATGAATATCAGCGACGGCCAGAAGTGCCAGCTCGCCAGCCGTTCGCTCATGCGCCGGCCGGTCACCTTGGGATACCAGTAGTAGATGCCGGCGAACAGTCCGAACAACGACCCCGGAGCCACGACGTAGTGGAAGTGGCCGATCACGTAGTAGGTGTCGTGCAGGTAGATGTCGGCGGAGGCCAGGCCGAGCGGCAGTCCCGTCAGGCCGCCGATGCCGAACATGGGGATGAAGGCCAGCGCGAACTTCATCGGCGCCGTGAAGCGGATCGAGCCGCCCCACAGCGACAGGATGAACGCCGTCAGGATGATGATCGACGGCACCGAGATGATCATGGTCGTCAACTGAAAGAAGGAACTGACCACCGTGCCCATGCCGGTCAGGAACATGTGGTGCGCCCAGACGATGAACGACATGAAGCCCATGAACAGCCCCGAGTAGACCAGCGACTTGTAGCCCCACAGCGGCTTGCGCGTGTTGTTGGCGATCACCTCGGCGATGACCCCGAACGCCGGCAGGATCAGGACGTACACCTCCGGGTGCGCCAGGAACCAGAACAGGTGCTGCCACAGCAGCGCGCTGCCGCCGCCGGCCACGTCCAGGGGTTCGCCGGATACGACCAGTCCGGTCGGCATGAAGAAGCTGGTCCCTGCCACCCGGTCCAGGAGCTGCAGCACGCCGGCCGCCTCCAGCGGCGGGAACGCCAGCAGCAGCAGGAACGAGGTGATGAGCTGCGCCCAGACGAAGAAGGGCATGCGCATGTAGGCCAGCCCCGGCGCGCGGAGCTGCACGATCGTGGTGATGATGTTGATCGAGCCGAGCAGCGACGACGTGATCAGGAAGATCATGCCGATCAGCCACCACGTCTGCCCCACCGTCTCGATCACGGACAGCGGCGCGTAGGAGGTCCAGCCCGACTTGGCGGCGCCGCCCGGCACGAAGAAGCTGATCAGCATGACCACGCCGCCGATGAAGTACATCCAGTAGCTGGTCATGTTGAGCTTCGGGAACGCCATGTCCGGGGCGCCCACCTGCAGGGGCACGAAGTAGTTGCCGAAGGCGCCGACCGCCAGCGGCACGACGCCAAGGAAGACCATGATCGTGCCGTGCATGGCGCCGAGCTGGTTGTAATACTCCGGCGGGATGGCGCCCGGCTCGGGCAGGTTGAGCAGACCGCCCAGCAACGGCAGCGGGCTGCCCGGGTAGGCGATGCTGTAGCGCATGATCATCACCAGGCAGAACCCGAAGAACAGGAATATCAGCGCGGTGATGCCGTACTGGATGCCGATCGTCTTGTGATCGGTCGAGAAGACGTATTTCCGCCAGAACGGCTCCGGAGGATGGTCGCCGTGCGAGTGCGCGGCGTGGTCTGCGGTGCCGGCGTGCGCCACTACGTCAGCCCGTCGGGTCAGCTCGGCGGCTGCAGGGCCAGATCGAGCGTCGCGGTGCCGCCGTCCTCGACGGTCACCTCATGCGTCTGCGAGCCCAGCAGCTCGTGCCAGACCTCCATCTGGTAGGTGCCGGCCGGCAGGTTCGGAATGCTGAACGTGCCGTCCGCGGCGGTGACCGCTGCGTACGGGTGATCGAGCACCACGCCGAAGGCGTTCATCCACGGGTGCACGTCGCACTTGATGGCGAACGGTTCGGTCTCGACCTTGTCGAACACCTGCTCGAGCTCGGTCTGGAACTTCGGCATGGCCTGGTTGAACTCCTGGTTCACCTTGCCGAACACATGCACGTTGTGGAGCGTGCCGTCGGGATTGAGGATCTTGACCGTCTGGCCGACCCGCGCGATCAGGATGTGCGGATCGTAGATACAGCCCGACTGGGTGAACTCCACCTCCGACTCGGGAGCGTCGAACTCCATGTCCGGGAGCCCGGACTTGACCTGGATCAGCACGTTGGCCAGCCCCTTCGACTCGTCCAGCAGGAACGCCTGCTCGGTCTTGGGATCTTCGGCGTTCTTTTCGGCGCAGACCGGGTCGGCCTCCATGTTCAGCACGGCCGGCGCACGCCGGGCTTCGGCGCCGAAGGTGATGGTGCCGGAGATGGTCGCGTTCAGCGCTCCCGGCGTGGTCTTGGCCTGCTCGGCGCTGGACGTGGTGGCCGGTTCCTTGGGCTTCTCGGCCTCGGTCGTGGTCTCGGTCCCGCCGTCGTCGGAGCCGCAAGCGGCCAGCGTCAACGCCAGCAGGGCCGCCAGCATCGGCAGCAGGGCGGTCGGGAGCAGCGACCGGCGGCGGCGCGCGCCTGCCGGTCCCGCAGTCAGATAAGAGTCTTCGCGTACGTGCACGTAGGTCCTCCGGAGGAAGTGGGAGCCATGACAGGCTCGCTGCTAACGGTCGCAGGTTGCGGCCGTTCTGTCAACTTGGCGATGATCTGGACGGAGCAGGTCGCGTTCTTGCCGGCTCGCTCGCTCACGCGCGCGTGGCCTGTACGACGTGCAAGGCAACATGGCGGGGTTGGCGCTGCGCAACAGACATCGATCAGGCCGCCTACGCGGGGCTGTCGGGCCGTCGGGCATCAGGATGGTGATGAGGGACCGAGGCGAGCGAGGAACTCGGCGCCGGTGTCGCAGCGCACCAGCCAGTCACCAATCTCGGCCAACCGGTCCGGGTCGGCGATCGGCGCCAGCACGCCGCCCAAGCGGCCGCGCGGTTTCGGCGCCGAAACGAACCGCCGCCATTCGGCAGACGACTTGTATCTGCCCGCGACCATCAAGACCGTCGTAGGCTGCTTCGGAAAGCACTTCGATGACTTCCGTGTAGCGCGTAGGGTTGAACCCTCGATCTATCTCCTCAATGGCTATCGTCGCTCCAGGCGCCGTCAGGTACAATACGCACAGCAAGCCCATGAGCTGCCGATCCCCCCAGGACAGGTGCACCGCCGGAAACGGGTAGTCCTGCCCCTTGTCACGGAGACCCCACACGACCTTGCCGGCCGACGACCAGACCTCGATACCGTCCGTCTCCGGGCGGAACCGTCGAAGGCGTGCTTCCAGGTGGGAGAAGGACTCTCGATCGGAGTCCTTCATGTGTGCCAGGACCCCCGCGATGCCGAATCCTTCTCTGGAGATGTAGTCGTGCTCGGGATTGTTGGGCTGTTCGATCAGAGCCGGGTTCAGTTCGTAGCTGACGACCGACTTGAGCGCGCCGGAAACGTGCTCAATCGCCGGATCGCCTGCGTGCTTCTCCGGATTCAGGATGGTGCCCGATAGCGGCTGGTTGTTGCGTCCAAGGCTTGCAACCGTGCGATTGTCATCGGGACGCATCAGCCGTTCTTCGGCGACCAGCGGCGTGCCGGCCTTTTCACTCAGGCTGAGAACGTAGCTGTAGCGATCCTCCGTCTTGACTTGAACTTCAAACCTGACCGCCGGGACATAGCCTATCCCTTTCGTGCGTTGCCAACTGAGCGACCAGGGCGGCGGCCCGAACGCACGGTCGATATCGCCGCGGGAGAAGTTGCCCAGCAATTGCAGGCTATCCAGAATGGTCGTCTTCCCGACGCCATTCTTGCCGATCATGATCGTCAGCGGATCGAACCGGATCTCGGTGTTGATCAGAGTTCGGAACCCGTGAACCTTGAGTAGCTCCAGCATTCTCTTTGCCTCGGCCCATGACGCGACAGTGCCGCAGAGCCGTCGCCAGCGTCCCCGGTGCTCTATCGTTCGCCACAGACGACTGTCGCGCACCTGAATACAGTAGCAGATCATGTCCTGCCGATACTTCAGCCTGTGTGACCTGAGGCAGCGCTCCGATTACGCAACGCTTCACAGGCTGAAGGGGACGGCTCCGCGCTCATCGACAGTGAATCCATAGCGTTCGACGTAGTGGGCGGCGGGCAGGAACTCATCGCCGCGCTCGGCGAGGAGTTGCTGCATGGCGTCCTCACAGGCGGCGCTGCAGGGCGGCGCATGCGGGGCTGCCGTAGCGGTTGTCGAGCTGGTCGGGATCGGCCGCGGTGTCGTACAGGATGCCCCTGCCGTCCAGCCAACGCGCATAGCTGTGGCGCGCGGAGCGGACGCCGCGCCAGGGAGCGCCGACGTACTCGGCGAACGGGGCGATGCACATGGTGAGGGCGAGCTCCAGCTCCGCGAACGGCTCGCCGCGGATGGCCGGGGACACGTCACGCCCGTCGACGGAGCCCGGGATCGGCACCCCAGCCAGGCCGAGCAGCGTCGGCAGAACGTCCACCACGCCGAGCGGAAACGAGAGGTGGCGGCCGCGGCCCTCCTGGTCCGGGCAGCGCAGGAGAAACGGCACCCGGATCGACTCGTCCCAGGGGTGCTGCTTGCGGTTCACCCCGTGGGAGCCGAGCATGTCGCCGTGGTCGGAGGTATAGACGAGGATGGTGTCGTCACGCAGCCCGGCGGCATCGATTGCGGCGACGATGCGGCCCAGTTGCTCGTCCAGCGCCGTGACGTGGGCGCAGTAGCCGGCCAGGTCTTCATGCACCGGATCCGGGCAATTCGCCGGAACCTCGACGTCCGCTACGGGATAGCGCTCCAGGTACTCCCGCGGCACGTCGCGGTACGGGTTGTGCGGCGGCCCCCAGGAGAGCATCAGGGCGAACGGCACGTCCGCGGGCCGCGAGGCGATGTAATCGACGGCCATGTCGGTCTGCGCAACGGCGTCGTAGCCGTCCCACCACAGCCGCTCCGGCGTGTCCCGGTAGTAGAAGGACCGCAGGTAGTCGTGCGTACAGTTGGCGGCAGCCCAGAACTCGAATCCCTGCCGGCGCGGGCCCGGCGGCGTGAACGCGCCCCGGCGGTCGCCGTCCAGGTGCCACTTGCCGATGTAGGCGGTGTCGTAGCCGGCGTCGCGGAGGATCGTGCCGAGGGTCGGCCGGTCGGTGGGGAGCCGCACGTCGTTGAGGAACACACCGTTGGTGAGCGGGTACTGGCCGGTGAGCAGCGCGGCGCGCCACGGCGTGCACACGGGAATGGTGGAGACCGCCGTGTCGAACACCACTCCCTCCGCCGCCAAGCGGTCCATCGCCGGGGTCTCGACGGCGGCGCCCTCGTAGCCGGTGGTCCGCGCGCGGTGCTGGTCGGAGAAGACGAAGACGATGTTGGGGCGGGCGCCCATGCGGTTACCCGCCCTCGGAGCGCCGGCCGGTCTGCTCCAGCCACCGTTCGCGCCGCTTCTCGTAGCCGGCGGCCAGGTGGTGGCGGAACGGCAGGACGCGCTTCGGCACCTCGATGCCCCGGTACTCGGCCCGGCAGAGGTAGCAGACGGCCATCTCCGCCACGCGCCGGTACAGGATCAGGTCGATCAGGAACACCACCGGCAGGCTGATCCCGTAGGTGAACGGCACCAGCACCGCGCCCACCACGATCACGGCCAGTCCCAGGAAGCGGTTGAAGTCGCGCTGGCGGTAGAGCCGCGTCGAGCCGCACACCGCGCACTGGCGGAGCTCGCGGTGAGGCTCCGCCACCGCCACCGCAACTCCGCACGCGTCGCAGGCCACGCCGTCGCCGGCCGGCCGCGACGCGTTCGCCTCGCCGCAGGCTGCGCAGCTCCACGACAACGCCAGCTCGCCTGCGCCCGCCTCGCCGCTCACAGCGCCAGACCGTAGGACAGCAGGTCGAACCGGTAGCTCGCCTCGCCGATGATGGCCGCGCTCACCGCCACGTACAGCAACCCGGTGGCCGCCTGCGTGGACTTGGCGCGGACCGCCGCCCCTGCCAGGAAGCAGATCACCAGCGGCACCACCGTCCCGAAGAACAGTGCGATCCAGACGAACATGCCGTCGAGGCTCAGCGCGAACTCCAGCACCGGGCGCTCGAAACCGCCGACCGTCACCCTGCCCGCGGCGATCACCACCGCGTCCCAGATCAGGCGGACCGACAGGACGGCCGCGTACACGGCGATCGCCTTGCCCAGGAAGCGGGTCGGCATTTTCTCGGCGTTCAGGTAGTGATGGCCGAGCACCATCGTGTACATCGACCCCGCCAGCGCCAACCCGCCTATCAGCGTGGTCGCGGCCGCGGCCGCCAGGCCCCCGGAGGCCGCGGCCGGCGTGCCGGCAAGGCCGTCGACCAGCACGAGTACTCCGAGCGCCGGCGGCACCGCGTACGCCGCGATCGCCCAGGGCCGGCGCTGCCACGCGTATGCGGTCGCCGCCATGGCGACGCCCAGCCAGACCAGCGCCAGCCACGGCCGTGCCATGCCGCCGCCCGGAGTGCCCTGATCCGGGACCAAGGTGATCAGCAGCACGCCCAGGCCCAGCACGACCGCGGCCATGCCCAGGTTGAAGCGCGTGAAGCCGTGGTCGATCCCGTCGCGGCGGTTGACCCACAGCCACAGCGGGTACAGGCCGCCGAACGACAGGAAGACCGAGGCGGACAGGCGAAGCAGCATGCGCGCCGCCTGCCCCTAGTTCTCGGCGGCTGCCAGACCGATGGTCAGGATGTAGTCGCGCAGCACCCGGATCTGATGGTCGGCGTCGCCGCCCAGGATGTCGCGAGGCGTGGCCTGCGGATAGAAGGTCGGCATCCTGGTGCCGGGCAGCAGCGTCTGCGGATCGGCGATCCAGTCGATGATCCACTGCGGCTTGAGCCTGTCCGCGGCCAGCGCGAAGTCGGGCGCCCAGCGGTCGGGCGTGCCCGGCGGCGTCTGGCCTCCCTGGATATGGCAGGTGGTGCAGTTGAAGTAGTCGGTGGACCACAGCATCTCCGCCGCCTGAAGCTCCTCCGCGGTGAGCGCCGGCTCCACCCGCTCCACGAACGGGAACTCCTCCCCGTCGAGGGCGCTGAAGTAGCGCGCCAGGTCGTTGATCTCGCTCGCGCTGAAGCCGAAGGTCGGCATGCGGGCGGCCAGCCACGGGCGGATCTCCGACGGCTGGTGCAGGAACTCGAACAGCCAGTCGGTCTGCACCTTGGCGCCTTCGCCGACCAGGTTGGGCGGCGCGAAGCCGAGGGTGGCCGCCTCCGCCGCCGCGGCTCCCTGGCCGCGGAAGCGCACCAGCCAGTCGGTGATGGTGGGCGCGACGGAGCCGCCCTCGCCCTCGATGATGTGGCACCCCTGGCAGTTGTTGGTGCGCACGAGCTGCTGGCCGCGCTCGATCGCCAGGTTCGCAGGCGTGCGCGACACGATCCTGGTCAGGTCCTCGTCCGGCTCCACGAAACCGGCGAGCGCGGTGACCACCGCCTCCACCTGCTGGTCGGTGAAGCCGAAGTTCGGCATGCGCAGCAACAGGTCCGGCTCGAGCTCCTTGTGCTCGTCGAAGGAGCGGGGGTCCTTCATCTTCTGCGTCCACCAGTCGTAGCGGGTGTGCTCGATGTGCTGCAGGAAGCCGAAGTCGAACTGGTGCAGCGGCTTGTGGCCGATCGCCGTCAGCTCGGTGCCGATCGGCTTGGCCGTCTCGAACCCCGGAATCTCGTGGCAGCCGAAGCAGCCGTACTGGCGGATCAGTCGCTCGCCGGCGTAGTTGAGCTTCTCGCCCAGGTTCATGGCGGCCGCCTGATCGCGGGCCACGCTGGGCGGCGCGGTCTTGCCCAGGAAGCCGACCACGATCTCTCCGACCAGCTCCTCGTTCACGCCGGGGGGCGGCCCGTACGCGTCGTTGCGGAACGTGACCAGGTAGGCGGTGATGTCCGCCGCCTCCTCGACGGTCAGGCGCATGTCGGGCATGCGCGTCTCCGCGTGGTAGGTTTCGGGATTGCGCAGCCAGTTGTAGATCCACCGCGGCGTGGTCTTGGAGCCGATGCCGGCGAAGTTGGGACCGAACTGGCGCCGCAGCGCGTCTTGATCCGCCGCCGGTTCCTGGCTGTCGGGGAGCTGGTGGCAGGCCATGCAGCCGACCGACGCGACCAGCTCCTCGCCGCGCGCCGCGTCGCCGCCGGCGGGCAGCGGCTCCATCTCGTAGCCGCTCGCGTGGTCCCACAGGTATCTGACCATCGCGTGGATTTCCTGCTCGGTGCGCGCGGTCAGTTCAGGGGTGCTGTTGTTGGGTTGGCCGAAGAAGGCCGGCATCCACGCGTTGGCGCGGAACGCCTTGGGGTCCTGGATCCAGCGGAACGCCCAGTCCGGCGTCAGCTTGTCCTTGACGCGCGCCAGCGACGGGCCGCGCGCGCTCAGGCCCTCGTAGGAGTCGATCTCGTGGCAGCCGTAGCAGCCGGCGCGCTCGATCAGGGACAGCCCGAAGCTGAGCTTCTCCGCGCCCATCACGGTGGTCTGACCCGCATGGCACTGGAAGCAGCCCGCCTCCGCGTAGCGCGCCGGGTGCATGGGCTCCTCCCACAGGTGGAACTCGCGCCAGCCCAGGTCGGAGACCCACATGGCGCGCTGATCGGAGCCGTCCGGGGTGTGCACGCTGCCGTAGAAGTCGGTGGCGCGCCCGCGCCCGCCGTGACAGCTCGTGCAGCCGAACTCCTCCAGCGGATGCGGCGAGTCGCTGGCCAGGAACAGGTCGAGACTGGGGTGGGTGCGATGCGGATTGGGAGCCTCCGCGAGGTCCGCACGGGACACGCCCTGGTGGCAGGTCACGCAGCGGTCCACGCGCGGCACCATCTCGAAGTTGAGATCCTCCCTGATGTCGCTCAGCACGACCTGCTCGATCTTCAGCGACGGCTGCGCCAGGTCGATGATCGGCAGGTCGCGGACGCCGGCGCCCAGCCGGTTCCAGAAGTCCATCGCCTGCGGGTCGATGCGCTCCAGCTTGCCGAGCAGGACGTCGGCGTCGCGCTGCAGGCCGGTCACGGCTCGCTCGGCCCGGCGCAACTCCTCCCGGTAGGAAGCGAGCTGCTCCTGCACGCTCTCCACCAGCAGCGACGCCTGCTCGTGCTCGACGCCGGACGCCTGGTACTGCTCCAGCAACCGCTCCTTGCGCACGCGCTGGCGGTCCACGTTGCCGCCTATGCCCGCCTGCGCCTGCTCGAACTTGTACAGCGCTTCTTCGTAGCGGGCCTTGTCGGTGAGGTAGCGCTGGTTGATGCCCTGGAACTCGGTATCGGCCCGCCGCACCTCGCGCTCGGCGGCGCGGATGTCGCCCTGCAACTCATCCTGCCGCGTCTGCGCGGCGTCCACCGCGGCCAGCGCCTGCTGGTACTGCGATTCGCCCTCCAGCCGCGCGAGTTCCGTCTCCCAGGCGCCGCGCGTGATCTGCCGGTCGATGTCGCGGAACTCGCGCTGGTAGCGCTTCCACTCGCGGTTGTAGTCCTCCAGGAAGACGCCGACGACCGCGGCCAGCAGCAGAATGGAGCTGATCGCGAACCAGCGGTTCAAACCCGCCGGCTTGTAGTGTCTCTCTTGGTCTCTATCAGCCATGGTCCCGATCAGCCATCCACAAACGCCTTCATTGCCGCACCTATATGTTGAAGAAGACCTCGGGGATCGAGATCACGTACTTGAGGTTGAACAGCCACCGCGCATACATCTTCAGCGGCAGCGACAGCATGGAGAGGAACAGGATGATCAGCACCCCGTACTTGGCGCGGCCGAGCCGCTCGTGCACGTCCTTGAACACCGTCTTCGCCAGCAGTCCGGGCAGGATCAGGAAGTAGCCGACGACGATCACGAACCCGAACGCCTCGCGGACGATCGGCGTGCGCGGCAGGCCGACGCCGAGCAGCCGCACCCAGATGATCTCCGACAGGTTGATGTTGTTGAGCACCACCCGCTTGTTGACGTCCCACGTCTCGAACGGGCCGAAGAAGTTCCAGTTGGGGCCGCGCAGGAACGTTCCCGTGTAGATCAGGAACACCCAGAGCGCCAGCCAGCCGAACATGAACACGCTCATGATGCGGCCGCGCTCGGCGTAGCTGTAGTAGCCCTGCCCGCCTTGCCGCTCGTCCAGGTAGGGGATGGCCATCAGACCGACGATGATCAGCGTCGGGAACACCACGCCGGCGATCCAGGGGTCGAAGTAGACCAGCATCTCCTGCAGGCCCAGGAAGTACCACGGCGCCTTGGACGGATTGGGCGAGACGGTGGGGTTCGCCGGCTCCTCCAGCGGCGCCTTCAGACCGATCGACCAGACGATCAGCAGCACGCTGATCAGGATCAGCGAGATGAACTCGATGTAGACCAGGTCCGGCCACACCAGCACCTTGCCGCCTTCCGCCTCCTCCGGCTTCTTGCCGGCGGCGATGCGCTCGTCGTTGGCGCGCGCCTGCTTCATGGCGAACCAGAGGAAGAACACCACCACGAACATCAGCGCCGTGATCGGGATGTTGTCCGGCTTGGTGGCGATCAGGCGGAAGTCGCGATCGAAGAGCCCCAGGCCGAAGAACGCCAACAGGATCAGCAGCATCAGCACGCCGCCGGCGTTGGTCCAGAGACGGTCGACCCGCAGGGCGTCGTGCACCTTCCGCAACCCCTTGGTGGGCGGAAATACCACCATGGTCAGCACCAGGGTGATCGTGAACAGGATTGCCGGATCGGAGATCCGGTCGATGATGGCGCGCACGTTCTGCCTTGCCTGCCGTGTTCCCTGCAGGTCCTACGTGGGACCCGAGATGCCGCCGTCCTTACGGACGCGCCAGAAGTGCACGATCATGAAGATCATCGCGATGAACGGCACGCCGATGCAGTGCAGGACGTAGAAGCGCAGCAGCGTCGCCTCGCCGACGAAGCGTCCGCCGGCCAGCGCGAACTTGGCGTCCGCTCCGGCGTGCACGAAGTTGATGTCGCCCAGGTGCAGCAGGGCGGCGCCGGGTCCTTCGTGGCCGAGGAACGGTGCCGCGCGGGCCATGTTCAGGCCGACGGTGACCGCCCAGATGGCGAGCTGGTCCCACGGCAGCAGGTAGCCAGTGTAGCTGAGGAACATGGTGATGGTCAGCAGCAGCACGCCGATCGCCCAGTTGAACTCGCGCGGCGGCTTGTAGGAGCCGGTCATGAACACGCGGAACATGTGCAGCCACACCGTGATCACCATCAGGTGGGCGCCCCAGCGGTGAATCTCCCGCATGATGCCGAGCGGCACCTGCGAGCCCAGGTCGATGATGTCGCCGTAGGCGTGCTGGGAGGTCGGCCGGTAGTAGAACATCAGCAGGATGCCGGTGACGGTCAGCACCAGGAAGATGAAGAACGTCAGCCCGCCCATGCACCACGTGTACTTCACCTTGACCGCGTGCTTGGGCAGCCGCACCGGATGCAGGTGCAGGAAGACGTTGTTGAGCACCGACATCATGCGCTGGCGCCGGGAGACCGGAACGCCGGTACGGAAGATGGACTTCCATACCTGGGTCTCGCCGATCGTCTTCACGGCGTCTGCCGGACCTTTACGGCCGTTGCCGTTGCTCTTTTTCGCCATTCAGGTGACTCCGTGCCTCATCAGACGGCGAGAAACGACGACGGATCGCTCCACTCGCCCTTCTCCCACTGGTACTTCTTGGTCTTGTCGACCACGATCTGGCCGTCGTCGCCCAGCGAGATGCTGTACCGCTCCAGCGGGCGCGGGGCCGGCCCCTCGAAGTTGATGCCGGTGATGCGGAAGCCGCTGCCGTGGCACGGGCACTTGAACTTGCGGTCCGCCTCCAACCAGTTGGGCGTACAGCCGAGGTGCGTGCACACGGTCGACAGCGCGTATACCTGCTCCTCTTCGCGGATGATCCAGACGCCGAACTGATCCTTCCAGCGCGTCGAAACCTCGCCCACCGTGTACTCGTCCACGAAGCCGGCGCGGAAGGACTGCGGCGGTTCGAACAGCACGTTGGGGAACAGGAAGCGCACCAAGCCCAGCACCGAGCCGAGCACGATCGCGGTGAAGGAGATCCACGCCACGGCGAGCGTGGACAGGAACGAGCGCCGCGTCATCTCGCCGCCGGCCACATCGCTCCCGGACCGCGCCCGGGAGCCGGGCGAGGCTGCGGCGGCGTCTCCTGTCTTTGCCATCAGCGTATTCGCATCCCTGTATCGTCGTTCACGGCCGGATTCTTCACGTCTCCCGGTTCGATGTCCACTAGCGGAGCGCCTCCGTGGCTGCCCGGCGGACCCGAGGGTCAATGTCGCCGGACGCCAGACCGCGCACCTGCCCGGTCAGCTCCGGCCGATCGAGGCCGACTGCGACGTTCACCGCGACCTCCATTATGTCGCTTTGCTCGTCCGCGTCAACATTCGGGAAGCCGGCCAGGTACTCCCGGTCCAGGATCTGCATGAGCACCTCCGCGCCCGCGTCGCTGCCCAGCGCCGCCAGGGCGATCGAGGCGAACCAGCGCACGTTGGGCTCCTCGTCGAACAGCAACGGCTCCAGCGCGGGGGCGGTGGACGGGTCGCCGATGGCGCCGATCGTGCGCACGGCCGACGTCCGGATGCGCGCCGAGTCGTGCCGGAGGTACGGCAACAGCACCGGCAGCTCCTCGGCGCCGGCCAGGAAGCCGAGCGCCTGCAGGTAGAAGGAGGCCGATATCTCGCTGTCTTCCGTCGCCAGCGCGTCGAGCAGCGTCACGATGAACCGGTGGTCGCCGGTCAGCGCCATCGCCTGCGACAGGTACTGCCGCACGCGCTGATCGTCGCCCGCCGCCTCGGCGAAGGCGAGGTTCATCTCGCCGACGAAGCGCTCGTCGCGGGGCACCTGGTCCTTGCGGGCCAGATCGAACAGCAGCGTGCTCAGGTCGAACGCCGCCTGCCAGCGGCGCGTCTGGCCCCCCGTGCGGACGTCGGCCAGGTAGTCCAGGGCGTCGGCCGGCTCCGACGACAGGATGGAGACGCCGGCGATCACCAGCACGGCCAGCACCGCGATCAGCAACGGGACGACGAAGAAGGAGTGGACGATGACGCCCAGGCCGGAGCGCCTGGGCTCGGCGGAGGCGCCGTTCTGCCCGGATGCGCCCTGTCCGGATGCACCCGGCCCGGATGCGCCATTGCCGCCGGGACGGGTGCTCTGTGCGTCGGCTTCCGACGTGCCTTCCAGGCCGGCCACGGCCCGCAGTGTACGGACCTCGTCCGCGCGCGGTCAACGTCCCGAGGCGCTCCTCCGAGGGACTGTGGCAACAGGTTCCTGCTTCCGGAACAGGTCCGCTTCCGGACAGGTCCTCAAGTGCGCGGGAAGTGGCCGTTGCCCCGCAGGACCCGGCGGCGCTCGCGGTCGTCGCGCTGCGCCAGCATGCGCTCCTTCAGCGCCTCCTCGGCGGCGAGCAGCCGCTGCTCGGCGCTGGTAAGCTCCAGCAGGCTCTGCTTCTTCGCCAGCGGCAGGTCGCTGTAATAGGAGATGTAGTAGGAGATGACCTCGGTGGAGACCTGCTCGAGCTCCGCCACCGGCAGATGCCCGGGCGTCGACTCGTAGATGTCCTGGAAGAGGTGCAGGCAGCGGGTCTTGAGCTCCTGCCGCTCGTCGGCCGGATCGTCGGTGAAAAAGCTCACGATGCCCTGCAGAAAGACCCGGTCACGCTGCAGCCGGCCGATCCGGAAGCGGCGGCGGCCGATGGTCAGGATGTCCATGCGGCCATCGTCGTAGCGGCGGATCTCCCTGGCCACGCGGGCGGAACAGCCCACGTCGGCCACGGTGTTCTCGTTGGCGCACAGCACGCCGAATTCGCCGTTGGCGTCGATCACTTCGCCCATCATCTCCTTGTAGCGCTCCTCGAAGATGTGCAACGGCAGGGCGGTGTCCGGGAACAGCACGACCTTGAGCGGGAACAGCGGAAGGAGCGTCTCAGCCATCGCAGCGTCGCGCCATCTCCGTCGCGAAGTAGGTCAGGACGATGTCGGCTCCCGCCCGTTTGATAGCCGTGATCGACTCCACCATCGCCTGCTCGCCGTCGATGCAGCCGGCGGCGGCGGCCGCCTTGATCATCGCATACTCACCCGAGACTTGGTAGGCGGCCACCGGCACGTCCACGGCGCCGCGCACCGCGGCGACCACGTCCAGGCACGGCAGCGCCGGCTTGACCATGACCATGTCCGCGCCCTCGGCGACATCCAGGCGCACCTCCCGCAGGGCGTCGCGTGCGTTGGCCGGGTCGACCTGATACGTCTTCTTGTCACCCGAGCGAGGGGCGGAGTCCAGCGCTTCCCGGAACGGCCCGTAGAAGCAGGAGGCGTATTTGGCCGAGTAGGCCAGGATCCCGACCTCCGTGTGGCCCGCCCGGTCCAGTGCGGCGCGGATGGAGCCGACCCGCCCGTCCATCATGTCGGAAGGCGCCACCAGGTCGGCGCCGGCCTCCGCCTGGCACAGGGCCATGTCGGCCAGGATCGGCAGGGTCTGGTCGTTGTCGATGCGTCCGTCGATCACCAGCCCGTCGTGGCCGTCGCTGGAGTACGGGTCCATCGCCACGTCGGTGATCACCAGCAACTCCGGATGCGCGTCCTTGAGGGCGCGGACAGCGCGCGGCACCAGCCCTTCGGGATTCATTCCCTCGCCTGCCCGCGGGTCCTTCAGTTCGTCCGGCACCGCGGGGAACAGCGCCACCGCGGGAACGCCGGCGGCGAACGCCTCCCCGGCCTCCGTGAGCAGGGTGTCGGTCGAAAGGCGGTGGCGGCCCGGCATCGCGGCGATCGGGTCGCGGACCCCCGCGCCCTCGACCACGAACAGCGGCAGCACCAGATCGGCCGGCCGCACCTCCGTCTGGCGCACCAGCCGGCGGATGCCGTCGCTTCTGCGATTGCGCCGCGGCCGGCTCGTGAGCGCCATGGACCCCACCGGCTCAACCTACCGTCGGCGCGCGGCACAGACAAGCGAACCGCGTATCAGCCGCCTGATGCCCGGCGCCGCGCCGCGCGCACCGCCGCCGGCTCGGAGTCGCCGCGGGTCTCCCGCGAGAAGATGCGCAGCGAGCGATCGGCCAGCGGGAGCTCCACTCGGACGCCGCCGCGCCGGTGGGATTCACGCATGGCCATGGCGATCTCCAGGGCGTGCAGGGCGTCGGCGCCCGAGCAGTTGGGCTCCTTGCCGGTCTCGATGCAGGCGAGCAGGTCGCGCACGGTACGCGTATTGGGGCTCTCGACCGCCGGCGGTGGCGGGAAGATCAGCCGCGCCGGCTCCTCGCCGCGGCCCTCCAGGCTGGAGGCGTGCAGCTTGTGGAACGCTACCTCCTGGGCGTCGGCCAGGGCGTGCAGGCGTCCGCGCGTGCCCGTAAGCTCGAACTGCCAGCTCGCCGCCCCGCAGGGGAGCATGCGCACCAGGCCCTGCACGCCGTTGTCGAAGTGCAGGTAGCCGTTGCCCTGCAGGTCGTCGTCGCCGGCCGCGTTCTCGTCCGAGTCCATGTGGCCGAACACCCACCGTACCCGGCCGCCGACCAGCCGGTTGGTGATGGCGAGCAGGTGGCTGCCGTTGTGGGAAACGAACGCCTCGCCCATGCTCACGATCTGCAGCAGGTCGCCGAGCTCGCCGGCGTCGACCAGCTCGCGCATGCGATCGTAGGAGGCCGACCAGTTGCGGGAGCAGCCCACCGCAAGGACGATTCCCGCCTCCCGGCACGCGGCCACCATGCGGTCGCCCTCCTCCAGGGAAATGGCCAGCGGCTTCTCCGCCCAGATTGCCTTGAGGCCGCGCGAGGCGCCGATCTCCACGACGTCGAGCAGGACGCGGGCGCGGGGACGGGCCGACGTGCAGATGCTCGCCAGGTCGGGACGCTCGCGCTCCATCATCTCGCGATAGTCCGAGTAGAGCGTCCGGACCCCCCCACTTCGCCCGGTACGCATCGCGCTGACCCCGGTGCGGATCGGCTCCTGACGCCACCTCGATCCCGGCCGCGCGGTAACAGGGCGTATGCGCGGTCGGGTACGGCCAGGGCGCCCACTTCCCCCGCTCGTCGTCGATGGTGCTCCCCATCCGGCCCAGTCCGATCACCACGGCGCGGTACTGTCCATTCACGGTCTCACCTCCAGCCACGATCCGCGACCACCCTACCGCGCCCGTCGCCGGGCGTCGCCCGCATCCGTAGCGGCCGGACCGGCTCATCCCCGCTTGCCCGAACATCGCTCGTGTGTAGTGATGTCGAACCATCGATTGACGAGCCGTGCCCGGCGGAGCAGCATCGGTCGTTCCGGGAGCAGACGGTGAGACCCAAGTACTTCGACGTCCTGACGTATGGCAAGGACTACTCCGAGGTGCCGGTGGTCCGGCCGTGGCGCACCATCCAGGTCGATCCGAGCCGGGCCGGGCAGTGGATCGTCGCCGGCGACCTGGACGGCGACGGCGAGGTGGAACTGGTCAGCGCGCGCAACAACCCGGACCGCCCGTCGCAGGAGGTGGTGTCGGTCATCACCCACAAGCTCGACGGCACGGTGCTGTGGGAGTGGGGCGAGCCGCAGGCCGGAGTGGCCCGCCTGGGGTACGACGTGGCCTGCCAGGTCCACGACTGGGACGGCGACGGCAACCTGGAGGTGATCGTGGTCGGCGCTCGCGAGATCGTGGAGCTGGACGGCGCCACGGGAGCCGAGAAGCGCCGCCTGCCGGTCCCGGAGGATGCCGCCGACTGCCTCACCTTCGTGAACCTGTCCGGCGGCGAGCGCGCGACCGACGTCCTGATCAAGACCCGCTACGAGCAGATCTGGGCGCTGGACTCCGAGGGGCGCGAACGGTGGAACGTGCGCCATCCCGCCGGACGGCTGACCGCCCACCAGGTGTTCCCGGTGGACCTGGACGGCGACGGCCGCGACGAGCTGATCGTCGGCTACGCGATGCTGAACCCGGACGGCTCGATGCGCTGGGAAATGGAGGCGGCCCGGGAGCTGCCGCCGGGCATCGGCTGCCACCTGGACTGTGCGCGGGTGTTGCGGCGGGGCGAGACGGCTGCGGACTGGCGCTTCGTGGTGACCTGTTGCGCCAACGAGCGGATGGCGTCCGTCGACGGCACCGGCCGCACCGTGTGGGTCAAGGACAACCGCCACTACGAATCGGTCGACGTGTGCTCGATCTATCCCGAGCTGCCGGGCAAACAGATCGTCGTGGACGTCGCCAAGCACGAGGAGGTGGTGGCTCCCATCCACGTGCTCGACGAGGACGGCGCGCTGCTCGGCAAGCTGTTCACCTGGAACTCGCGCTTCCACTTCCCCATCGACTGGGACGGCAGTGGCCGCGACCTGTTCGTGGTGGGCGGCGAGCATGCCCTGTTCGACGGCCGCGGCGACAAGATCGCCATCTTCGACACGCCGGGCATCGACAATCCGAGCGGCCTGATCTGCGGTCGCGGCGACCTGACCGGAAACGGCGTGCCCGACGTGATGATCTCGGCCGATCACGGCGGCACCATCTTCCTGTACCGCAACGAGCACGGAGCGATGTCGGCCCCCGGGCTGCCTGAGATCACGGAGGTCAACTATACGCTCTACTGAGCCCGGAGCCGCCTCCCACGTGACGCTGGAAGCCACCCGGACCGGCGCGCCGCCGGACTGGGCGATACGCCAGCGCCGGCTGATCGAGGTGATGCAGCAGGCCGCTCCCGTGTACCAGGGGCGCTACACCCGGGCCGACGGCAGCTTCGTCTGGCGAGCGCGCTGGCCGGGGATGGACGGCTCCGACGACGGCTACGAGAGCTATCACAACTGGCCGCTGCTTTACGTCCTGGGAGGGGCTGCCGAGTTGCACGAGCGCAGCCGCTTCCTGTGGGAGGCGGTGACCAGGCAGTTCACGGGCTACGGACAGATCCATCGCGAGTTCGACGCCTACTACGACTGGATGCACCACGGCGAGTCGTCCCTGTACCTGTACTACTTCGGGCTCGCCGACCCGCTGCGCCAGCCGGACCGCGCGCGGGCGCTGCGCTTCGCCGGCATGTACCTGGGAACCGATCCGGAGGTCGACAACTGGGACGCCGAGCGGCGCATGATCCGCTCGCCCATCACCGGCAGCCGGGGACCGCGCTTCGAGAACACGTTCGAGGACTGGGAGGCGGTGCGCTGGGTGCTGGCCGACTACCCGGTGCCGTTCGACGACCTGGACGTTCCCACCCGCGACGCCGAGTGGGAGCCCGGCGAGGTGGTGGCCAAGGCCGACTGGAACGACGACGCCGTGTTCGCGGTGATCCTGGAAGCGCTGAACCGGCGCCAGATGCGCTGCGACGTGCCGCTCAACCTGACCTGCACCAGCCTGATGACACACGCGTTCCTGCTCACCGGGGAGGAGCGCTACCGGCGCTGGGTGCCGGACTACCTGGAGGCCTGGGCGGACCGCATCGCCGCCAACGGCGGGCTGTGCCCGGACAACGTAGGCCCCGGCGGCACGGTCGGCGAGACCATGGACGGCAAGTGGTGGGGAGGCTACTACGGCTGGGCGTGGCCGCACGGCAGCCGCACCATCATCGAGCCGCTGTTGATCGCGGCGATGAACGCGCTGCTGCTGACCGGCGACGCCGGCTACCTGGAGATCCCGCGCGGCCAGCTCGCCCGCCTGATCGAGATGGGACGCAGCGAGGGTGGCCGGCTGCTGGTGCCGCACCGGCACACCGACGCCGGCTGGACTTCGTACCGGCCCCTGGAGCCGCACACGGTCGGCCAGCTCTGGTACCTGTCACAGGCGCAGTCCGACCGCGACGTGATCGACTCGCTGCCGGAGAGCCGCACCGAATGGACGGCGCTGGCCTCCGGCCGCGGCAAGGGGGACGACGTCCACTTCGGCCCCTGGTTCTCTTACCTGGACGGTCGTCTGCCCGACTACCCGCGGCGGCTGCTGGACGTGCAGTACCGGGAGGTGGTCCGCCGCATGGACCTGCTGCGCGCCGACGACGGCGACCCCGAGGAGTGGGACGTGCACCACTGGCAGGACATCAACCCCGTGCACACGGAGGCGCTGCTGCAGCAGACCTGCGGCGGCCCCCAGGTGATCTACCACGGCGGGCTCCTGCACGTGCGGCTGCGCTACTTCGACGCCGACGCCGGGCGGCCGGGGCTCCCTCCGGAGGTGGCCGCCCTGGTACCGGCGCTGGACGGCGACGGTCTCACGCTGGAACTGGTCAACCTCGGCGCCGTGCACACGCGGC
The DNA here is from genome assembly GCA_965215345.1 of Spirochaetia bacterium. Taxonomy (GTDB): domain Bacteria; phylum Spirochaetota; class Spirochaetia; order SZUA-6; family Bin103; genus CATQHW01. The sequence continues at coordinate 654,283 of CBDCDL010000002.1, forward strand.
GGGCGCTGCTGCAGGCGGGAGCCTTCGGCGAGCACCGCTTCACCACCGTACGCGACCTTGACTCGGGAAGTACGGCCGCCGTCGACAACCGCCACCTGGAAGTGGTGCTGCCGCCGGGACGCGCGCTGCGCCTGCGGCTGGGCATGCAGCGCTTCTGCCACGTCCCGAGCTACCGGCAGCCCGTCCGGTAACCCGGCCCGCTGCCGGTCGTGCCGGCGGATCCGGTGTGACGAGCCGGGACGCCCGCGTGGCGGGCGCCCCAGGCTACGTCGCTCGGAAGCAGGCTATTGCTAGCTCTTGAGGAACCACTGCGTCGGCTGCGACACCTTGAACCAGCTCAGGTCGTCGGAAAAGATCGCGGCCTCCAGCACGTTCTCCAGCCGGTTGCTGACGATCACCGGGGCCACCGGCCACGCCACCGTGCCGATGACCGGCAGATTGTCCGAGAAGAATTGCCAGACCTCGGCGCGATAGCGGCGGTAGTCCTCGTCGCTCACCGCCTCCAGCGAGTTGATGTACGACTCGTAGTAGACCTTGACGTCGTCGGGCGGCTCCTCGCCGGCCGGCGGCTCGGGACCGATCCTGCCGCCCTGGTCCCAGGTGTTCCACTGGAACCACTCCCCCCACTTCTGCCCCCACACGCTGGAGGTGATGTCGAACGGCGTGGAGTTGGGGATGTAGGAGCGCAACTCCAGCATGCGGTCGATGCGTGAGACGCGGACGTCGAACTCGTTGGCCTGTATCCGCTGACTGACCAATTCGCCCGAAACCACCTTCAGGTCGACCTGGACGCCTACCGCCTCCCAGTAGTCCCGGATCAGTTCGGCGGCGTCGCTGTTGGTCTCATCGACGTCCATGTCGATCCGCAGGACATCGCCGTCAGCCATCGTCCGGTAGCCGTCGCCGTCCCTGGCAAGGCCGATCTCGTCGAGCAGCGCGCCCGCGCGTTCGGGGTCGTACTCGGCGAAGTTGGTCGCCCACGCCGGGTCGTAGAACGATGCGCCGTAGTGGATGGTGGCCTGTTGCGGCACCCCCATGCCGAGAAACAGGAACTCGTTCATCTCCTCCCGATTCAGCGCCAGCGACATGGCTTGGCGGAACTTGACGTCGCCGAACACGGCCCGCTTGGCCGGGTCGTCGTGGTTCTGGTTGAAGGTCAGGCCAGGGTCCGCGGCGTAGATGCGCTGCCAGTTGCGCAGCTCGTAGTCACCCTGCGCTTCGCCTCTCTTGTAGAGCTGCATCTCCGACTGCTTGAGCAGCCGGCCGGCCACGTCGGACTTGCCCTGCAGGGCATCGAGGATCGTCACCTGCTGATCGCTGACGATGTTGACCACCACCCGGTCGATGTACGGGAGCTGATTACCGGCCGTGTCCACGACGTGGTAGTAGGGATTCCTGGCGAACGTCTTCTTGAGTTGCACGTCGGTCTCCATCACCCACGGGCCAAGGGTGGGAACCTTCTTCAGCGCGTCCACGTTGGGAAACACGTTGAGTTCCTTGGAGTGGGCGTCGACCCAACTCTCGTGACCGAGCTCCTTGGCCAGCTCGTCAGCCTTGGGGTTGTGGTCGATGTGGAACTGCTTGGCGAAGTGGCGGGGCATCATGAAGAAGCTGGGCAGGGTGTACCAGTGGTTGATCATCGACAGCACCGGGCGGTACGGGATCGCCATCTTGATGCGGAACGCGTAGTCGTCGATCTTCTCGAACGTCGCCAGCTCGCCGCCGATGGTCCACACGAAGCGCACCCAATGGTTGATCTCGTCGTTGAGCATGACGTCGTCGTAGAAGTACATGACGTCGTCCGCGGTAAGCGGCGCGCCGTCCGACCACTTCATGCCCTCGCGCAGGTAGATGGTCAGCTCCGTGCCGTCCTCCGACAGCTCGTAGCCCTTGGCGATGTCGGGAATGACCGCGGAACAGCTTGGGTCGGTCGTGAACAGGTAGGAGAGCCGGACGTGTCCCAGATCCGACCAGCCCCCGGTGTTGGAGGCGCTGATGGTGCCGCCGTAGGTGCCGATTTCGTTGAGCGGTTCCAGCACCAGCGGGTCGTCGGGCAGCCGCTCGGTCACCGGCGGCAGATCGCCCGAGGCCACCAGCGCGGCAAGCATCGGCGCCTCGTTGAAGCTGGTGATGCCGAGTTGCGAGGCGGTGCGCGCTTCCAGCCAGGTCGTCGGGATGGCTGCCGCGTACGCGACGGAGACAAGGCACAGGCCGAGTGCCAACGGGATTCTCTTCATGAGTTCCTCCTGAACAGCGACAGGTATGCAGGATGTCGATTGGGTCTGCCGGCGAGTGTAGCCGTCGTCCGGACGATCGTCAATCCGTCGCCGACTGCGCGACCGGCTGCGCGCGCGGATGACACGCCGCGGCGCCGTCGCTATGATCTCCGCAAACCCCGCGCGGCTGCCGCGCGCTCGTAGAATGATTCAGTATACCGTACGGCGAATCCTCCTGATGATCCTCACATTGTGGATCATATCGATCATCAGCTTCGTCGTGATTCAGCTTCCTCCCGGCGACTATCTGACCACGCTCGCCATCAACCTGGAGGAGAGCGGCTATCCGGTCGAAGAGGCGATGCTGGAGCGCTACCGCACCAGGTTCGGGCTCGACAAGACGCTGTTCGAGCAGTACGTCATCTGGATAACGAACTTCGTGCAGGGTGACATGGGGTACTCTTTCGAGTGGAGAGCCAACGTCAACACCCTCATATGGGAGCGGCTGCTGCTGACCATGGCGCTGAGCACGTCGTCGCTGATCCTGACCTGGATGATCTCGCTTCCGATCGGTGTCTACTCCGCGCTGAGGCAGCATTCGCTCGGCGACTACGCGTTTACCATCCTCGGCCTGATGGGCATCTCCGTGCCGAGCTTCATGCTCGCGCTGGTGCTGATGTACGTCGCGTTCAACACGTTCGGCCTGGACGTCGGGAGACTGTTCTCGCCGGAATACGAAGACGCCTCCTGGAGCTTCGGGAAGGTGCTGGACCTGCTCAAGCACATCTGGCTGCCGGGCTTCATCATCGCCATCTCCGGCACCGCCGGTCTGATCCGCACCCTGCGCGCCAACCTGCTGGACGAGCTCAAGAAGCCCTACATGATCACCGCCCGTTCCAAGGGAGTCGCCTATCGCAAGGTGGTCATGAAGTATCCCATGCGGATTGCCATGAACCCCTTCATCAGTTCGTTCGCCTATATCCTGCCCGGCCTGATCTCCTTCTCGGCGATCATCTCCGTGGTGATGAACATGCCCACCACCGGCCCGCTGCTGCTGGGTGCGCTGCAGACCCAGGACATGTACCTGGCCGGCAGCTTCATCATGCTGCTCAGCGCGCTGACCGTGATCGGCACCTTCTTCTCCGACCTGCTGCTGGCGGCGGTCGATCCAAGGGTACGGTTCTTCTAAGGTGCTTTCGGCGTTCAAGGCGGACCGCGGCAAGCAGGCCGGGGAGAACCGGGAACTCGACGACCTGTACACGTCGTCGCAGTGGAAGCTGATCGTCATCCGCTTCCGCAAGCACAAGCCGGCCGTGGTATCCCTGTTCGTCCTGGCGGTGTGCTATCTGCTCGCGCTGCTGGCTCCGTTCTTCGCCGTGCACGATCCCAACGAGAAGAACGCCGACTACCGCGAGGCGCCGCCGCAGGGAATCCACTTCGTCGACCACGCCGGCAGGTTTTCGCTCTTGCCGGTCATCTATCCCTTTCGCAAGGCGATGAACATGGAAACCTTCGAGGTGGAGTTCAGCGAAATCGTCGAAGAAGAGACCAGGCTGGTGCCCTTCGCGAAGGGATTCGAGTACCGGCTCTTCGGGCTCACCCTGGACCGTCATTTCTTCGGACCCGAACGCCCCGGCGTGCCGTTTCACCTCCTGGGCTGCGACCGTCTGGGCCGCGACCTGTACAGCCGCATCCTGTACGGCAGCAGGATCTCGCTCTCCATCGGACTGTTCGGCGTGGCCATCAGCTTCTTTCTTGGGATCCTGATCGGCGGCATCGCGGGGTATCTGGGGGGAGTGGTCGACAACGTCGTGCAGCGCGCCATCGAGATTCTGCTGTCCATTCCGCAGTTGCCGCTGTGGATGGCGTTGAGCGCGGCGCTGCCGCGGGACTGGTCGCAGCTGCAGAACTACCTGCTGATCACGATCATCCTGTCGATCATCGGCTGGACGGGACTGGCGCGCATCGTGCGCGGCAGGTTCCTGAGCCTGCGCACGGAGGACTTCGTCACCGCCGCCGAGCTCATGGGCCGCAACAACCTGCAGATCATCTTCATCCACATGCTGCCCTCGTTCTACAGCTACATCATCGCGTCGCTCACGCTGTCGATCCCGGGGATGATCCTGGGCGAGACCGCACTCAGCTTCCTGGGGCTGGGCCTGCAGGCGCCGACCATCAGTTGGGGCGTGCTGCTGCGGGACGCGCAGAACGTGTACGCCATCGCCATCACGCCGTGGATCCTGTTGCCGTGCGTGTGCGTGATCATCGTCGTGCTGGCGTTCAACCTGCTCGGCGACGGCATTCGGGACGCCGCCGATCCCTACGGAAGCCGCTGATGGAGCCGCGCAACATCCTTGAGGTGGACGACCTGACGGTCGAGTTCCACGGCGACGAAGGGATCGCCAAGGCGGTCAACGGCGTCTCCTTTGCGGTCCGGGAGGGACAGTCGGTCGGCCTGGTCGGTGAGAGCGGCTGCGGCAAATCGGTGTCGGCGTACTCCATCCTGCGCCTGCTGGCCGACACCGCGCGCATCACCGGCGGCGCGATCCGCTACCGGCAACGCGACGGCGCCGTAACCGACCTCACCACGCTGGATCCGGACGGCGATCACATCCGCAAGCTGCGCGGCGCCGACATCTCGATGATCTTCCAGGAGCCGATGACCGCCTTCAGCCCCGTGCATACCGTCAACAACCAGATTTCCGAACTGCTGATGCTGCACACCGGCATCGACAAGGAGGAGGCAAGGGCCAGGACCATCGAGTTGCTGCGCCGCACCGGCATTCCGGACCCCGAGCAGCGGGTGGACGACTACACCTTTCAGTTGAGCGGCGGGATGCGGCAGCGCGCCATGATCGCCCTGGGGATCGCCTGCGCGCCGCGCATCCTGATCGCGGACGAGCCGACCACGGCTCTCGACGTGACCATCCAGGCGCAGGTGCTGAGGATGATCCAGGAGATGCAGCGGGAGATGGGGCTGTCGCTGATCCTGATCACCCACGATCTGGCCGTCATTTCCAAGATGGTCGAGCACGTGTACGTCATGTACCTGGGCAAGGTGGTGGAAGAGGCGCCGGTGCGGGAGCTGTTCCGCAATCCGCGCCACCCCTATACCCGCAACCTGATGAAGTCGGTGCCGCGCATGAGCCGGCAGGGAGAGCGGCTGCATACCATCGAGGGAGCCGTGCCCACGACCTACCTGCTGCCCACGGGATGTCCCTTCCACCCGCGCTGCGAGGAGGCGATCGCCGGCACCTGCGAGGTGACCCATCCGCCGGCGGTGAAGATCGGCGCGGGCCACGTGGCCACCTGCCACAACATCCCGGTACCGGCGCCGTGAGCGAACCCCTGCTGCAGGTCCGCAACCTCAGGAAGTACTTTCCGGTGGAACGCGGCTTTCTGAGGCGGGGGGACGAGTTCATCCGCGCGGTGGACGACATCTCGTTCGCCGTCGTACGCGGCACGGTCCTGGGACTCATCGGCGAGAGCGGATGCGGCAAGACCACCACCGTGAAGACGATCATGCGGGCGATTCCACCCACCTCCGGAAGCATCGAGTACACCACGCAGGACAACCGGTCGGTGGATCTGGCCCAGTTGACCAGGAAGGAGCTGAAACCCCTGCGGAAGGAGATCCAGATGATCTTCCAGGATCCGTTCAGCTCGCTGAATCCGCGCATGACCGCGCTCGACATCGTCGCCGAGCCGCTCAAGGTGCTGAAGTGGCGAAAGCCGGACTACCGGCGCCGGGTCGAGGACCTGATGGACCTGGTGGGGCTCGATCCGCGCTTCCTGTCCCGCTATCCGCACGCGTTCTCGGGCGGCCAGCGGCAGCGGCTGGGGATCGCGCGCGCGCTCGCGTCCTCACCCTCGCTGCTGTTCGCCGACGAGCCGGTGTCGGCCCTCGACGTCTCCGTGCAGGCGCAGATCCTCAATCTGTTGCTCGACATCCAGGCCCGCATGGGGTTGACGGTGGTGATCATCGCCCACGACCTGGGCGTGGTGCGCTACATCTGCAGGGAAGTGGCGATCATGTACCTGGGCAAGATCGTCGAGCAGGGAGACACCAGGGAGATCTACACCCGCCCCAGGCATCCCTATACCGCCGGCCTGCTGGCGGCCAGCCCGGACACCGACCCCGACACCCCCTGGGCGGAGGATCTGCTCACCGGCGACGTGCCGAGCCCGATCGGCGAACGCCCGGGATGCGTGTTCGCCTCCCGCTGCGCTCACGCCGAGGAGCGCTGCAGTCGTGAGGAGCCCCAGTTGGCGCCGGTTGCCGGCGCCGGCCGCACGGTCGCCTGCTGGCGCGCCGACGCGTTGCGACTGCGCGGCATCTGAGCGCGGCTCGCGCCTTTCAGAAATCGAGCGCCGGAAGGTAGCCGCTGGGCCGCAGCGCGTTGGGACGCCAGCGCGGCGCCACCGCCGGCACGTTGCCGCCGGCTCCCCAGATCTGCCAGCTCGATTCGTTCACCAGCAACAGGCATCCGCAGCCGTAACGCGGCAGATCCAGCACCGTGAGATGGCGCACGCGGCCGCTGCGCTCCGGGAACGGCCGCACCAGGCGGCCGGTGAGAGGATCGAGAATGCCGCCGCGGTTCACGGCCAGGTCACTGCCCGCGGTACCCCACGGCAGCGGGCGGCAGCCCGCCTCGGCCGACATCTCCACCCAGCGGCTGATCAGCTCGAGCCGGTGGTCGAGCAGCACGGCGATACCGGGCTCCCGCCACTGGGTGATGGCGAGGATCTGCGGCTCCGGCCGCCCGGGCAGGAAGCGGCCCAGCGCGTATTGCTGCACGTGGCCCCACGTGAGCTGCGTGCTGATGGCCCCGGTCCGCGGCTCGATCTCCATCAGCCCCTCCTCGCCGGCGGCGACGTAGAAGCGCGGCTCCGCGTTCAGAGAGAACAGCCCGATGGCGTCCGAATGGTCGGGCAGGTCGAGCGACCACACGGTGTCTCCGGCGGGAGAGAGCAGCGTCCGGCTGGCGAACAGGTAGTCCGGCTGCCCGGCCCGAAGCTGCACGGGCAGCGGAAAGTGGCCGGTGTTCAGCGCCCGGTGCCACAGCAGCTCCAGGCGGCGGTCGTACAGCCAGATGTTCCAGTAGCGGTCCTTGACGTAGAAGCCCGGCGCCTGCCCCACCTCGGTGAGCACGGGGCAGATGGCATCCCCCAGCAGGCGCTCGTGCGGGTAGTCGGCGTGCTCCCGGTAGGGGTTGGCGGGAGGCGCCGCCACCGTGGCGCGGTGCTCGCCGCTCACCGCGTCGTGCACGTGGATGCCGAAGTCGGCGGTGAACACCACCTCTCGCCGGCCGTCGCCGTCGATGTCGAAGGCGCACAGCGGCAGGTCGCCGCCCTGGCTCAGCGGGTACTCGAACGGCCCCAGCCGCCACCGGCGGCCGTGCATCACGTGCTGGCAGTGGACCTCGGCGCCGTGATCGTCGTCGGCCAGCAGCTCCGGCAGTCCGTCGCCGTCCAGGTCCTGAAACAGCACGCGGCTGCGGCACAGCGCATCGTCCAGGGCGCCCTCGGCCAGCAGCTCCATGTCCGGAGCCTCGGGCAGCGGCAACTCGGCTTGCCGGACCCGGTGGCCCGCTACCTGCACCGGTCCGTAGGTCGACTCGCCGCTGCACACCAGGGCGGCTCGGCCGTGGGTGTAGCATCCGTCGACGACGCGGACGGTCGGTCCGTCCACCAGGCCCGCCTGCAACTCGCGGCCGGTGACCCGGATCAGCATCCGGTACTCCGGAAGCGAGGCCGGCAGCGGCACCTGCGCCAGCACGTGGTGGCGGTCGCCCGAGCGCAGCACCAGCCGCATTCCGGCGCCGTCCTCCACGGTCAGCGCGTAGTGGTGACGGGCGTCCTGGTAGCGAAACGCAACGCCGGCAGGCCCGTCCTGGCCGCCGCTGCAGCTCGCGCGCAGCTCGTAGTCCGTCCAGCGCCAGTCGCCGAAAGCCAGGGTCGGGATCGGCGGAACCTGGATCGTCACGAACGGGTCGAAGGCGCCGCTCTCGTCCAGCATCCGCTGCCGGCGGCTCTCCGTCTCCTGCGCCCGGCTGCGGATCTGCCGCACCCGGCTGCCTTCGATGATCCAGTTGGGCGCGTCCCAGTTGGACAGCAGAGACTCCTCGCGTACGGGCGCGCGCGAAAAGGTGTCGTCCGAGAGGCGCACGGCGAGTTCCTCGGTGCGCATCCGGTCGAAGCGAAGATCGAAGGTGAAGCGCTCGGTCTGCAATTCTGCGAGATTCATGAGTCGGTCTCCCCTGCCGTCGTCAGACTCTGCGTCTCGACATCCTCGATGGGGTCGACCAGCACCAACTCGCAGATGACGACGTCGCGTTCCCGGCATGCGGACAGGAACCCGCGCGCCAGCCGGTGCTCTTCGCAGCCCGAGTTCTGCGCATACACCAGCACGTTGGTATCGATCGACAGCACTCGATCAGATCTCCGACGCCGGCTCGTTCACCAACAGCCGCCAATCCTCGGGAGGCGCCTTGAATGCGCCGAGGTCGTCAGGCGGCGGAGGAGCCCAGCTCCGGTCGCTGCCGACCGCCGGATAGGCTCGCGTGATGTACTCGACGCCGCGCCGCACCACCTCCGCCAGCGACATCTCGCGTTCACGGGCGACCCGCTTGACCTCCTCGTAGAGCGCATCGGGAAGTTGAATCTGGGTGCGTACCATGCCATCGAAATATCATGCTTAATATTCGACATCAAGACCGCTCGCTCTGCTGCCGCGTCGGCAGCACGTGGCCGGGGATGGTTCTCCGCCGCCACCTTCGGTTGGATTCTTTCGGGTACCGGCGCGTGATCGCCGAGATCATCACCGGCGAGGCCGGCGCGTGAAGGGGCGCGGGGCGGCCGTCAACCCGCCCAACCGCTTCGAGCGGATCGAGTACGTCCCCGACCCGGACGCACCGCCCGGCCGGCCGGCGACCGAGCTGCTGCGCGACCGCTCGCGCTCCGTCATCGCCACCAACCAGAGCCCGGACATCGGCTTCGACGCCTCCATCAACCCCTACCGCGGCTGCGCGCACGGCTGCGCCTACTGCTACGCCCGGCCCACGCACGAGTACCTGGGCTTCTCCGCCGGGCTCGACTTCGAGACCCGCATCGTGGTCAAGGAGGACGCGCCCGAGCTGCTGGCCGCGGAGCTCGCACGTCCGCGCTGGCGCCCCCAACCGCTTGCGCTTTCCGGGGTGACCGATCCGTACCAGCCGGTCGAGCGCCAACTCCGCATCACCCGCCGCTGCCTGCAGGTGCTGGCCGAGTTCCGCAACCCCGTGATCGTGGTCACCAAGAACCGCTTGGTGGCGCGTGACGCCGACGTGCTGGCCGACCTTGCCGCCGACGGCGCTGCGGCGGTGTTCCTGTCGATCCCGACCATCGACGCCTCCCTGAGCAACGCCATGGAGCCGCTCACCAGCACCCCGGCCCGGCGGATCGAGGCGATGGAGACCCTGGCGGCGGCCGGCGTGCCGGTGGGGGTCCTGACCGCGCCGGTCATCCCCGGCCTCACCGATCACGAGATTCCGGCGATCGTCGACGCGGCGGGAACCGCCGGCGCGTCGTTCGCCGGCTACGTCATGCTGCGGCTGCCGCTGGCCGTGGCGCCGCTGTTCGAGGACTGGCTGGAACGGCATCGCCCCGACCGGAAGGGCAAGGTGCTGTCCCGTCTCCGCCAGGTCCGCGGCGGCACATCCGGTGAGGGCCGGCTCAACGACGCCGGCTTCGGCTCCCGCATGCGGGGCTCGGGCCCGTTCGCGGACCTGGTGGCGACCATGTTCGCGCGTTCGTGCGCCCGCGCCGGCATACGCGACCGCGCCCCGACGCTCGACTGCGGGTCGTTCCGCGTCCCGAACCGCTACCGGGCCGGCGCCGACCAGCTCACGTTGTGGCCCGAATCGCCGCCTCGATGAGCTCGTCCGGGATGTCGTCGAACGACGAGTAGTTCATGGAGTACAGCCGCGCGTACAGGCCGTTCAGGGCCATCAGCTCGGCGTGCGTGCCGCGCTCCACGATGCGGCCCTCCTGCAGGACCAGGATGCGGTCGGCGCCGCGGATGGTGGCCAGGCGGTGCGCGATCACCAGGCCGGTCCTTCCTTCGAGCAGCCTGGTGAGCGCCTTCTGGATCAGCATCTCCGTGTAGCTGTCGATGTTGGCGGTCGCCTCGTCCAGCACCAGCACCTTCGTGTCGGCCACCACGGCGCGCGCGAAGCTGATGAGCTGCCTCTGCCCGAGCGACAGGTTGCCGCCGCGCTGCTCGATCTCGGTCTGGTAGCCGTCCGGCAGGCGCATGATGAACCCGTGCGCGCCGACCGTGCGGGCCGCCTCCTCGACCTGCTCGGGCGTCACGTGCGGCTTGTGGTAGCGGATGTTCTCCTCGATCGTGCCGGAGAACAGGAACGGCTCCTGCAGCACCATGCCGATGTGGCGGCCGAGCGAATCCTGTGACACGTCGCGCACGTCGTGGCCGCCCACCAGCACCTTTCCGTCCCACACCTCGTAGAAGCGGTGCGCCAGCGCCGTGATGCTGGTCTTGCCGGAGCCGGTCGGCCCGACCAGGGCCACGGTCTCTCCAGGGCGCGCCGTGAAGTTGATGTCGCTCAGCACCGGCTGATCCGGGACGTAGCCGAAGGTGACGCCGCGGAACTCGACCGAGCCGTCGCAGTCGTCGAGGTCGATGGCGCCGGGCCGGTCCCTGATCTCGACCGGCACATCCATCACCTCGAAGATCCGCTGGCCCGCTGCCATGGCCCGCTGCATGATGCTGAGCTGCATCGTCACCGAGCGGATCGGCTGGAAGAACCGCTGAATGTAGATCAGGAAGGCGATCAGCACGCCCAGGTCGAGGCTCCGGTCGAGCACCATCGACCCGCCCATGACCACGACGATTCCGGTCGCCATGCCGGTGAGGGTGTCGACGATCGGGATGATCATCTGCGCGATCATCACCGCGCGCGACTGCGCGACCAGGTTGTCGTGCGCCTTGTCGTGATACAGGTCCAGGTTGACCAGCTCCCGGCCGGCCTCCTGCACGGTGCGCACGCCGTTGATCGCCTCGGCCATGGCGCCGTTGGCGATGGACGATGCCTCCCGCGCGCGCAGGAAGGTGCGCCGGGCGTGCGGCAGCCAGACCATGCGGACGATGATCAGCGTCGGCACCACGGCCAGGGCCAGCAGCCCGAGCATCCAGTCCATGGCCACCAGCACCGTCATGATGCCGACGAGCAGCACCATGTCCCCGACCGCGAACACCGACGATTCCAGGAACTCCTGCAACGCGTACACGTCGCCCTGCAGGCGCGACATCAGCCGGCCGGTCTCGGTGCGGTCCATGAAGGACAGCGACACCCGCTGCAGGTGGCGGTACATGGCACGGCGCAGGTCGAACAGCACGCGCTCGCCGGCGCGCGCCACCACGCCTTCCTGCAGCACGTTGGCGACGAAGTTGACCAGGATGATGCCGACGAAGACGGCGACCGTGGCCCGCAGCAGTGTCAGGGCGGCATCACCGGCGCCCGCCACGTAATCGAACGTATTGCTCACGATCAGGGGGATCGCGAGCTGCGTGGCGGTAAACACCAGCACCGCCGCCAGCCCGAACAGCAGCCGCCGCCGGTAGGGAATCACGAACGCCATGAGCCGGCGCACGACCTTGCCGTCGAAGGTCGCGCCGAACATCACCTCCTCGCGATTGGACTGCGCCCCCACCGACGCCAGGCGGGGCCGTTTCGCGACACGCGCCTTTTCGCGGCTCGCCTCAGCCGCCACGCACCACCTCCCCGGCGCGCGCCGCGCCCTCGGAGATGCTGTCCGCGATCCGGTCCAGCGACTCCGAGGGGTTCGCCTGGAGCTGGTACAGCGCGCGGTACCGGCCGCCCAGCTCCATCAGCTCGGCGTGGGTGCCGCGCTCGACGATGGAGCCGGCGTCCACGAACAGGATCTCGTCGGCGTGCATCAGCGAGCTCAGCCGGTGCGAGACGATGATCGTGGCGGTGCGCTCGGTCAGCTTGCGCAGCGCGGTGCGGATGCGCCGCTCGGTCCCGGCGTCGATCGCCGCCGTGGAGTCGTCGAAGGCGATGACCGCCGGCCTGACCATGATGCTGCGGGCGATCGAAAGCCGTTGCCGCTGCCCGCCGGACAGCGACACGCCGCGCTCGCCGACCAGCGTCCGGTACTCTTCGGGCAGGCCCAGCACCCAGTCGTGAAGCTGTGCGGACGAGCTGGCGTGCGTGATCTGTTCGCGCTGCGCCCAGGGGTCGCCGTACGCCACGTTGCTCTCCACGCTGGCGGTGAACAGGAAGTTGTCCTGCTGGATCACCCCCACCGCCGAGCGCAGCGACTGCAGGGTCACCGAGCGGATGTCCTGGTCGTCGATGGTGATGCGGCCCGCGTCGACGTCGTAGTAGCGGGCGGTCAGCAGCGCCATGGTCGACTTTCCGGACCCCGGCGGCCCGACGATCCCGAGCGTGCGGCCGGGCCCCACCGCGAAGCTGATGTCATCCAGCACCTTGCTGCCGTCGCCGCCGTAGGAGAAGCTCACCGACTCGAAGCGCAGCACTCCTTCGCGGATCTCCAGGTCGTGCGCACCCGGCCGGTCCTCGATGTCCGGGGCCAGGTCCAGGATCTCGAACAGCCGGCCGCCGGACGTCGATGCGCGCGACAGCGCGCTCACCACCATGCCGAGCTGACGGATCGGCATCTGCAGGATCAGCATGAACACCAGGAACTCGGTGACGTCGCCGACGGTGAGGTGCCCGGCCAGCACGCGGGTGCCGCCGACCCAGAGCATCAGCGCCATCGCCGAGTAGTAGGCCAGCGTCATCAGGCTCACGTCGCGCACGCGGATGTTGATGGTGCGGTCCGTGTAGCGCTTGGCCTGCTCGGATACCGTGTCGAACTTGCCCATCTCGTGCTCGCGCGCGGCAAACGCGCGGACGACGCGGATGCCGCCCAGGTTTTCCTCCATCACCTTGGTCAGCCGCGCCAAGCACTGCTGCAGGCGCAGCCACGCCACCCGCAGCCGCATGCGCGCCACCGTCGCCCGCCACGCGACCACGGGCGCGAAGCTCATCGCCGCCAGCGTGAGCAGCGGATCGGTGCTCAGCAGCAGCCAAGTGCCCCAGCCGAGCAGCACCAGCAGCCAGACCGCCTTGATCATCCCGCGGTTGAAGGAGTTGGCGACCGACTCGACGTCGAGCATGCCGCGGGTGATCAGCTCGCCGGTGTGCACGCGGTCGTGAAACCCGTAGCTGAGACGCTGCACCTTGTCGTAGTAGTCCATCCGCAGCCGGTAGCCCACGCTCTGGCCGACGATCTCCGCCTGCTGGGTGTGCACCATCATCATCAGCCCGCGCACCATGCTGGCACCCAGGATCAGCCCGGCGAGCTGCAGGAGCTGCCGCCTGGCGGCCCGCGGGTCGGCAGCGTCCGAGAGGATCACGTTCACGGTGTCCACCACGTCGCCGACGTACTGCGGCAGCAGCAACTGGAACACGGCCGCAGCGACGGTGGCGGTCACCGCGACCGTCAGCCGCACCGGATGAGCAAACGCCATGCGGAGCACGCGCAGCACCGGGCCGAACCCGGCCCAGGTCGTCGTGCGATCCGCCGGCCGGATCACCGAACCCGAGGTACTCACGCGCCCGCAGGACGCGGACGTCGTCGCTCCGTCAAGACGTACGGCACACGACGGCAAGAGCTATACAACTCGATCCTCCTACTGTTGTTGAGCCGGAACACGCCCGAACAGCTCTTGCTGTGGTGCGACATGACGAACGGGACGGGCCCGCTTCTCGATGGAGCCGAGAACGTCCTTGATTCCTTTTGCATTGCTTGGATTCGGCCATGGGATTGCGCCACGGTGCTTCAGTGCATCGAGACCATCGGAAGGCTCGCCTGTCGAACGTACGAAAACGGGTCCGGAGTACTTCTGTAACTGCTCGACTGCACCGGCCCATGTGCCTCCCCGCTTCACCACAGCGTTTACCACCAGGCCCGCTTCGGCCAACCCGTAAATCACCTTGTTTCGCTGCATCGCGTGCCCCACGCTGAACCTCGAGCTCGGGTCGTAAGGCGAAACCAGGACGAGCCGCTCGTCAAGCAGCAGGTCGCGATGCTCGCGATTCATAGCCGTACGCTCCAGGTCTCCTGCCAGTACGCCAACGACTTGCCCACCGGCTTTCGAAGCAGCGACCATGGCGGCTCTATCGACCCCTCTTGCAGCGCCGGAAATCACGGTCAGCCCAGCGTGCGCTACCTGCGAGGCTACCTCGGAAGTGTACTCAATCAACGGTTCAGGTGCGTCGCGAGACCCCACTATCGCTAGCCCCCCCGTGCGGATGATCCCCGGTGAGCCACACCCAAAGAGCAAAACCGGAGCGTCCTTCTTGAGCCGTTCCCGAAGAAAGGTCGGGTAGCCGTCATCGGCTCGGCTCATCACCCAAATCGCCCGCGCCTGCCAGCGTTCGACGGTATTGCTCAGCAGGAATCCTCTGTCCAGCAATGCCTTCAGTCGACTCTTGTCGACGGGTCCGTCGTAGCGATCGATGAGCTCTTCAGCTCTCGAACTCAGGAGGTCCGCCGGCTCGGCCTGATGGCCATGCAAGAACCGAGCCAGCGAACGGTATTCTCCGGCAGCGAGAAACCGCACCTTGCTCCTTCTGTTCCCAGCCATCAGGGGAGCGGCCAGCAGCAGGATCGCCTTGGTGTTCGCTGAAAGACCCGTGTTCATTGCATGCCTCCCGCATCGGAGAGCGCGAGTGGCCAAATCTCCCCGCTACCGTGACGGCGAAGCTCCCAACTCGCGACGGCAAAAGTCCATCGTGAGTCCACCATGTCGTCCACGAGAAGCACGGCTCCCGGAAGAATCTCCTCCTCATTGACCGCCAGCGAACCGATAACGTTTCTTGCCTGCTGGTCGCTGTTCTCCATAGTCTTCTGTTCAGGGCGCTGCTCCGTCCGTACAAGTGCTTCCCTGTATGGTAGACGAAGCGCTGCCGCAAGTCGCCGAGCGAATCCCGGGACCAGCTCGGGACGCCCATACGACGGCACGGAGGTCACCCACATCGGAGATGGCGCGGGACTCCAATCCCTCACGAGGGCTGCGCAGGCGTCTACGAGGTCGTCAGAGAAGCGGTGGTCTCGATATTTTCCGAGCCGCACGTCGTTCCCCCATCCGGCATCGCCCCAGACAGACAGCGCCTTCCCCGGCTGCGCCCGATGACGAGGCGGGATCGCCTTCCCGGGAGGCCATTGCTTGCGTGGCTGGATGTCCAGACTCGCACGGCGCAGGAACGAGACCGCTTCACGAACGCCTGAAGGGTCGGTCGACGCCGGCAAGTCGGGGAGAGCAGGACGCACGAAGTGGCCAGGAGTTCCATCCAACGATCGGATCAGGAACTCCATGTGGCCGGAAGACAGCCGCACGTACTCCTGCATCTGATCCCGCTCCATTCGTCTGAGTGCCGTAAGCCGGACAGCGCGCTCCCAGAACGCCTCGCTCAGGGTCGCGGCCGTGAGCTGCCACTTACCCTCAAGCGTAGCGATCGGTGCCGGTGATTCCAGGGAGAGTAGCTGGATCGTCTTCTGTATCCGCCCGTTGCTCACATTGACCCTCGATTCCAGCTCGCGAATCGACAATCCTTCGGGTGCCGCTTCCAGCGCTTGGAGAACCGATGCGACTTGATCACGGGTTGGAAATGCGCTCTCTATGAAGTAGTCGGTGATCTCGATCTCCTCGGCACCGCTGAGCAACACCCCGTAGGCGGCGTCGAGCGCCCGGCCGGCACGCCCGACCTGCTGATAATAGGCGACCACGGAGCCCGGCGTCTGGTAGTGGACGACAAAGGCGAGGTCCGGCTTGTCGAAGCCCATACCCAGCGCGGTCGTCGCCACCAACGCCTTGAGCTTGTTGTCCAACAACGCCTGTTCCAGCTCGGTCCGCCCATCCCCCGTTCTACCGGTGTAGGCTTCCGCGTCGACTCCCCGAGCCTTGAGCCATCCTGCTACCTGCTCGGCGTCGCGTACCGTAAGAGCGTACACGATCCCGCTGCCTGGCAACTTCGGAATCTGGTCGGCCAACCAAGCGAGCCGCTCTGCCTGGCTCGACATACGAATGGTCTGCAAGGCGAGCGAGGGACGGCTCAGGTCGCCACGTGAGATCTCCAGGTTCGGACCGAGAATTCCTGCCAGATCCTCCAGCACACGTTCGTTTGCCGTCGCTGTCGTTGCCAGCAAGCGGAGGTTGGGAGGCAGGATGTGGAGTATGCGCTCGATCAATCGATAGTGGGGACGGAAGTCATGGCCCCAGTCGGAGATGCAGTGCGCTTCGTCGATCACGATCAGCGCGATCCGGTCGGCAACTTCCGCTAGCGCCTCGTCACGAAAGCGTTCGTTGGCGAATCGCTCGGGAGAGACGAGGAGTATGTCGACGTCGTTACGGCGTATAGATGCCTCAACCTCGCGCCAACGTTCCTGGTTGTCCGAGTTGATCGTCTCGGCCTTGACGCCCATCCGTTGCGCCGCGTCAATCTGGTTTCTCATCAGCGCCAGCAATGGGCTGACCAGCAAGGCGGGTCCCACGCCCTGCTCCCGCAGCAGTTTCGTCGCGATGAAGTAGACGAAACTCTTGCCCCACCCCGTCTTCTGAACCACCAGTAATCGTCCGTTTCCCTCCACCACATGCCGGATGGCCTCTTCCTGACCGGCTCGGAACTCTGCGCCTGAGTCAGCAACGCCTGTTCGAAGCAGCGCCAAAGCACGTGTCGCCACATATGTCATGTGGGCATGGCCCATTCCATTCCCGACTCCAGAGTCCCTACCAAGTGTCGGCCATGCGCTGCAGGAGCCGCGCAACATCCACGTCGAACGCCCTCAGCGGCGCCAGCGCCGGGTCGCCGACCGACAGGAAAGGATTGTGCGCGACGATCCCGCCGTCGATCCACCCCACCGTCACGTAGCTGTGCCACACGCCCTGCCGCACGATCGCGTCGAACAGCGCCGACAGCCGGTCGCCGAAGTTGCACAGGTAGAAGGAGCAGATCAGCGGCCGGCCGGAATACACCGAGCAGCGGCGGTCGCGGAGCCAGTGGCAATAGCCGTCGGAGCCCTGGCGCGGCACGATCGGGTCCCCGGTGTTCCACTCGTAGAGGAGCGTTGCCTCCGCCGGTGAGGCGTGGA
Source organism: Spirochaetia bacterium (assembly GCA_965215345.1). GTDB lineage: Bacteria > Spirochaetota > Spirochaetia > SZUA-6 > Bin103 > CATQHW01. The sequence goes on from CBDCDL010000002.1 coordinate 671,679, forward strand.
ACTGCCGCGACAGGTCGGCGATGCGGGCGGCGCGCTCGTCCGGGTCGGGGAGGGCCGGCAACTCCAGATGGTCGCGCAGCAGCCGTTCCCGACTGAGTCCGAGCAACCGCTCCAGCCGGGGCAGGTCTGCGCCCAGCACCGGCACGCGGTCGCGGCAACAAAGCCCGCATCCGGCACAACCGACGGTGGCCAGCCCGGGCCGCAGCCGCATCCGCTCCAGGGCGGCGATCAGATCACCGATCGTGGCGCGTTCGCCGTAGCGGGCAAGCTCGATCTCGTCCTGATCCAGGAACAACCGGACCGGGCCTTCCGTGCCATCCATCGCCTGCCAGCCCGTACGGTAGTCGAGAGTGCCCCGCTCGGCATACCCTCACCGGGTGACTGCCGGCCAGCCGATGACCGCGGAGCGGCTCCAGGGGTTCTTCGCGCACGTGGCGGCCCTGAAGCGCATGCCGCGCACCGGCTGGGTGCAACGCGGCGTCCCGGATCCGGAGTCCGTCGCCGCGCACTCCTTCGGCGTGGCGGCGCTGGCGGCGGTCACCGCGGCGGAGGCTGGCGCCGATCCCGCGCAGGCGGTGCTCGTCGCCGTCATCCATGACGTGGCGGAAGCGCTCACCGGCGACCTGACGCCCGCGGACGGCGTTCCCGGCGACGCCAAGCGGCGGCGGGAGGAGCAGGCAACGCGCCGCATCCTGGCCGGTGTCGACCCGGACGGAACGCTGATGTCCGCGTGGCTGGACTATGCCGATCAGCGCACGCCGGAAGGCCGGCTGGTCAAGGACCTGGACAAGATGGACATGGCCCTGCAGGCCGATACGTACGCACGCGAAGGGACCGAGGCGGCCGGCGAGCTGCGCGGCTCCGCCGAGCGCGCGATCCACACGGCGGCCCTGCGCGCGCTGCTGCCGCCGGTGGAGCCGGCGCGATGAGTCCGCCTCCCGCGATCCGCTGGGGGATCATCGGCTGCGGCGATGTGTGCGAGGTCAAGAGCGGACCGGGGTTCCGCAAGGCACGCGGATCGCGCCTGGTGGCCGTGATGCGGCGCAACGGCGATGCGGCGCGCGACTACGCCCGCCGCCACGGCGTCCCCCGCGCCTACGACGACGCGGCCGAGCTGATCGGCGACGCCGAGGTGGATGCGGTCTACGTCGCCACGCCGCCGTCGTCCCATCACGACTATGCGCTGCAGGCGTTGGCGGCCGGCAAGCCCGTGTACGTCGAGAAACCGATGGCCTGCTCCCACCGGGAGTGCCGGGCCATGAACGCCGCCGCCGATGCCGCGCGCCTGCCGCTGTTCGTGGCCTACTACCGGCGCATGCTGCCGCGCTTCGTGGCGGTGCGCGACGCGTTGCTCGGCGGCAGCATCGGCACGCCCCTGACGGTGACCGCGCAGTACGTCAGTCCGCCGGATCCCTCTCTCGGCTCCGGTCCGCTGCCGTGGAGGTACCGGCCGGAGATCGCCGGCGGGGGACTGTTCGCGGACATGGGCTCGCACGTGTTGGACCTGCTGGACCACCTGCTCGGCCCGATCGAGGAGGTGCGCGGTTTCGCCGTGAACCAGCTCGGCGTCTACGAGGCGGAGGATGCGGTGGCGTTCGCCATGCGCTTCCGCGACGGCGTCGTCGGTACGGCGCGCTTCGCCTTCACCGCGCAGGAGGAGGTCGACCTGGTCGAGATCGCCGGCAGCCGAGGCGTTCTGCGCTACTCGACGTTCGGGGACGGCCCGTTCGAGATCGCGACCGCCGGCGGCATCACCCGCACCGAGACCGCCCATCCCGAGCACGTACAGCAACCGCTGATCCAGTCGATCGTGGACGAACTCCGCGGCTTCGGGAGCTGCCCGAGCACCGGCATGAGCGCCGCGCGCACCGGCAGGATCATGGATCGGGTGCTGGAGGAGTACAGGAGCGCCTGACCGGAGGCGGTCCTCCGGACGACGCGGCTCTCCGTACACAGCGAAACGCGCCGCCGTGAGACGCGCCAAATCGTTGGCGCGTCGTCGGCGTGCGCGCTACAAAGGGTTGACAAACCAGCCGAGGGGCGATGCCCGGCCGGTCCTTTCCGACCGTCCGGAGCATCGTCTCCCGGCTTCTACGCTCAGCTCGGCTGTCCTATCTCTCTCTGTCGCTTCGGACCCCTTTCGGCCCTTTCTACATCTCCTGGCTTTCGGGATGGTCGACCATCCAGTTCCCGTCCGCGTCCTGCGACGCGACGAAGTGCCAAGCCCTGCCGTCTTCGTCCGTGACGTAGAAGGTGCCTCCCGTGGCCAGACCGTTCTCGTACGCGCCCTCGTAGCGGGAACCGGTGGCCCAGGTGTAGGTGCCTTCGCCGTTCGGCGCGCCGGCCATGAATCCGCCCTCGTACATGTCACCGCTGGGCCACGTCATCATGCCCGAGCCGTCGATGCTGCCGGCCATGAAGTCCCCTTCGTAGCTGGTGCCGTCGTTCCACATCAGCATGCCCGTGCCCTCGATCGTCTCGGTCACGAAGATGCCGCTGTAGGTCAGGCCGTCAGGCCACGTCAGCGTCCCGTAGCCGTTGATGCGACCGGCGGTGAAGTTGCCTTCATACGACGCGCCGCTCGGCCAGGTCATCATGCCGGTACCGGCCATCTCGCCAGCCTGGAACGGCCCTTCGTACATGGCGCCCGAAGGCCACGTGAGCCGGCCCTCACCGTGCGGCAGACCGGATTCGAATGCACCTTCGTACATCGTCCCGTCCGCCCAGGTGTAGGCGCCCTGGCCGTGGACCTTGCCATCCTCGAACTCGCCTTCGTAGGTCGAGCCGTCGTCGTACGTGAAGCTGCCGGTCTTGGCCCAGGCAGCCGCCGCGCCGACGAGTGCGATAGTCAGAAGAGCTGCTAGAACTTTCATGAGACAAACAATCGCAGATTCCGAAAGTCGTGGCAACCCGTCATGCTACGATTTTGCATCGATCGACCAAGGAGGCCCCGATGCTGACCGAAGACCGGCTGGAAACCGGCTGGACCACCACCGAGGAGGATCGCGCGGCAACGGCGGAGCTGGCGGCGCGCATCCCCGCGCGCATCTTCGACGCTCACATGCATCTCTATGATATAGAACATTTTCCGAGGGTTGGCCCGATGCTGAAATGGGGGCCGGAGCGGGTTGGCCTTGACGACTGGCGGGACTTGGTCGGCGCGCAGCTCGGCGGCCCCGAGCGGATGGCGGGCGCCCTGGTCCTGCCCTTTCCCGCACCGGAGCTGCCGACCGGTCCGAAGAACGAGTACGTCGCCGAACAGACCATCGGCCATCCGACCGCCATCCGGGCGTACCTGGTCGCTGCGAGCACCACGTCGGCGGAGGCGGAAGCAGACCTGGACGGCGAGGGAATCGGCGGCTTCAAGTGCTACCATTGCTACAGTGCCCGCGAGGACACGCAGCAATCCTGCATCGACGAGTTCCTGCCCGACTGGACGTGGCGGATCGCCGACGAGCGCGGCTGGTTCATCATGCTGCACATCGTGCGCGACCCCGCGCTGGACGACCCGGAGAACCAGCGCCAGATCCGCGAGAAGTGCGAGCGCTTCCCGAACGCTCGGCTCATCCTGGCGCACGCCGCGCGCGGCTTCCACGGCCCCAACACCACCAGGTCGATCGCCTCTCTGCGCGGCCTGCAGAACGTCTGGTTCGACACGTCCGCGATCTGCGAGGCGGAGCCCCTGGTCGCCATCCTGGACGAGTTCGGGCCGCGCCGGCTTCTGTACGGTTCCGACTTTCCGGTCTCACACCAGCGCGGGCGCTCGATCACACTCGGCAGCGGCTTCGCGTGGGTCGCCACCGACCAGGTCGAGTGGAACGACCACGCCTTCTTCGGGCAGCCGATCCAGGTCGGCCTGGAGGAGGTGCGCGCCATCCTCCACGCGGCCGACCGGTTCGGACTGAACCAGGCCGACCTGCAGGACGTGTTCTGCGACAACGCGGAGCGCCTGCTGGGCCTGCGCGCGGTCGACCCCGAGCTGGGCCAGAAGAGCTACGAGCGCGCGCTCACCATCATCCCGCGCGGCAATCACCTGCTCAGCAAGAACCCGGACCGCATGGCGCCCGGGCAGTGGCCGCCCTACTTCCGGGAGGCGCGCGGCTGCGAGGTGTGGGACGAGGCGGGACGCCACTTCTTCGACTGCTCCTCGCACGGGATCGGCGCGACCATCCTGGGGTTCCGCGACCCGGACGTCACCCGCGCGGTGATCCGGCGCGTCAGCCTGGGAAGTTGCTCGACGCTCAACCCGCGCGAGGAGCTGGAGCTGGCCGATCTCCTGTGCGGCCTGCACCCCTGGGCGGAACGCGTGCGGCTGGCGCGCACCGGCGGCGAGACCATGGCCGTGGCGGTGCGCATCGCCCGCGCGACCACCGACCGCTCGGTGGTCGCGATCAGCGGCTACCACGGCTGGCACGATTGGTACCTGGCGGCCAACCTGGGCGAGAGCGACGCGCTGCGCGGCCACCTGATGCCGGGGCTGGAGCCGCTCGGCGTGCCGCGCGAGCTGCGCGGCACGGCGCAGGTCTTCGAGTGGGGCGACCTGGAGAAGTTCGACCGCATCATCGCCGAGCACGGCGACCGGCTGGCGGCCGTGGTGATGGAGCCGTGCCGGGGGAAGGACCCCGACCCCGGCTATCTGGAGCACATCCGCGACGAGGCGCACCGCGTCGGCGCGATGCTGATCTTCGACGAGACCTCCATCGGTTTCCGCCTGGAGCGCGCCGGGGCGCACGCCCGCTTCGGCGTGAACCCCGACCTGGCCACGTTCGGCAAGAGCCTGGGCAACGGCCACGCCATCGGCGCCGTGATCGGGACCGCGTCCGCCATGGAGGGCGCCGAGCACTCGTTCATCTCCTCCAGCTACTGGACCGAGGGCGTGGGCCCGGCGGCGGCGGTCGCCGCGGTCAGGAAGATGACGCAGCAACTCGACGTGCCGGCCCTCGTGGCCGCCGTGGGCGAGCGGGTCAAGGCGGCTTGGCGCCGGCAGGCCGATGCCGCCGGGGTGCCCATGGTGGTCAGCGACACCTATCCGTGCATCGCGAGCGCCACCTTCGACCACGAGCAGGCGCGCGAGCTCGGCACGCTGTACACGCACCTGATGCTGGAGCGCGGCTTCCTGGCCCCGCCGACGATCTACTGCTCGGTGGCGCACACGGTGGAGGTGCTGGACAAATACGAAGAGGCGATGGGGCCGGTCATGGCCGAGCTCGCCGACGCGATCCACTCCGGAGACATCGCCGACCGGCTGCGCGGCCCGCTGCCGGTGGAGGGCTTCAGGCGCCTGGTCCGCTGAGGTTCACGGACGGACGACGCGAGGTGAATGACAGCAGTTACGTAGACCTCATCGACAGGCTGCGCGGTCTGCCGGCGGAAACGGAGTGGCTGGAGTTCAAACGCAATCGCTGTGCTCCTCAGGAACTCGGGGAATACCTGGCCGCGCTGGCGAATTCTGCCTGCGTGGGCGGCAAGCCGACGGGCTACATCCTGTTCGGCATCGACGATGACACCCACAACGTCGTCGGCACGGCGTTCGATCCGTATACGGCCAAGGGGCGCGGCAATCAGGACCTGCTGCCGTGGCTCGGCGCGGGATTGTATCCCAACGCGGGGTTTGAGCCGCGCGTCGTCGAGCATCCAGACGGCCGCGTCGTCGTGTTCGAGGTCGGTCCCGCACGGGATCAACCCGTCAGCTTCTACGGCACGGCCTACGTTCGCGTCGGCGCCAGCAAGACCGAGCTCGGCAGGTATCCTGAGAAAGCACGCGCGATCTGGACGCGTGGCAGTGACTGGTCGGCCGAGCTGTGTGAGCGGGCTGGGCTTGACGACCTTGACCCTGAAGCGTTGGTCAAGGCGCGCGAGCAGTTCGTGGTCAAGCACCCGGCGCAGGCTGAGGAGGTCGAGGCGTGGGACGACGCGACGTTCCTCAACAAGGCGCGGGTGCTGAGGCAAGGCGCGGTGACGAACACCGCGCTGCTGTTGCTGGGACGGCCGGAGTCGTCGGTTCTGCTCGCGCCAGCGGTTGCCAAGATCACCTGGGTGCTCAAGGACGACAGTAATCGCGAGTTGGACTACGCGCACATCGGCCCCCCGTTACTGGTATCCGGGGACCACCTGCTGGAGCGCGTGCGGAATCTGACCGTGCGGACGCTTCCGAGTGGGACCCTGTTCCCGCAGGAAATCACCCAATACGACACGTGGGTGATCCGTGAGGCGCTCCACAATGGCATCGCTCACCAGGACTATGCTCTGCGCGGGCGTGTCGTCGTCGTCGAGTTCCCCGATCGCGTCCTGATGACCAACGTCGGCGACTTCCTGCCCGGTGACGTCGAGACGGTCATCCGGCAGGACGCCCCCCAAGCTATCTACCGCAACCCGTTCCTGACCGACGCAATGGTCGAGCTGAACCTGATCGACACTCAGGGAGGCGGTATCAAGCGCATGTTCGAAACGCAAAGGAGGCGTTCGATGCCGCTACCGGACTATGATCTGACTGACACGAGCCGCGTGGCCGTAACCATCCACGGACGCATCCTTGACGAGCATTACACGAGGCTGCTGATGGAACGGTCCGACCTGGACCTCGACCAAGTCATGCTCCTGGACCGGGTGCAGAAGCGGCAACGCATCGACCGGGACGGACATCACCGTCTGAAGACGGCCGGTTTGGTGGAGGGCCGCTACCCGAACCTGACGGTCGCCGAGTCCGTGGCCGGAGCGAATGGCAACGCCGGCCGCCACATCCGGGAACGCGGTTTCGACAATCAGTACTACGTGGACGTGATCTACGCTCACGTGCGCAAGCATGGCCCGGTCGACCGCCGGAGTATCGATCGAGCCCTGACGCCGAAGCTTCCGGCTCGGCTGACGGACGAACAGAAGCGGGCGAAGGTCAGTAATCTCTTGCAGTACTTGCGCATCTCCGGGAAGGTCGTGAACCAGGGAACTCGCTCGCGGCCCGCATGGGTGGTCAGCGGACTCGCACCCGGGGATGGACCTCCTTAAATTGGATGAAGCATCAGACGCTTTCTTTAGAAAAGGGATCGTCACCGGCTATCAGATCAATTCATTCTATAACAAGGCATTGCTTCTTTATTGAAGATCGGTCCATCGCAGCGGTTTCAATAAAGGGACCGTCCGCAGGCGAGTGCCTCAGGGTCAGGTTCGCTGCCGCCGGGCCAGCGGTAGACTGAGCGGAGACCGATCAGCTACCCGACTGCCCGGTCCTGAACCTCGGCGATGCGGTAACTGGTGCGCTTGCTGCCGCCGGGGTTGCGGATCAGGAGGCGTCGCGCGAGCAGGTCGTTGATGTCGCGTTGCGCCGTGGCGATGGAGCACTTCCCCAGAGTCGCCCACTTCTTCGCCGTCAGCTTGCCGACGAAGCGGTGCATGACCCGGTCGAGCACGGCCTTCTGCCGAGCGGAGAACGGCTCATGCGCATGGCGCCGCCAGAACGCCGCTCTGGCGAGGACGGCGCCGTGCTCGGTTTCGGCCTCGCCGATGGCACTGCCGAAGCACGCGACGAACCACGCCAGCCACTCGGTGATGTCCAATGTCCCTCGTTGCGTCGTCTCCAGCGTCCGGTAATAACGCGATCGCTCCCGCCGGATCTGCGCCGATACGCTATAGAATCGCCGGCCCGTTCCTTCCATCTGCGCCAGAGCCAGATCGGCGATGGCGCGGGCGATCCGGCCGTTGCCGTCATCGAACGGGTGGATGGTGACGAACCACAGGTGCGCGACGGCGCTGCTCAGCAAGCCGTCGATCGAGGGACGGCCGTTGAACCATGAGAGAAAAACCGATCCATCTCGACCGCGACACGCTCGGCCGGAGGCGCTTCATAGTGGACACGTTGCCGGCCCATGGGGCCGGAAACCACGCGCATCGGCCCCTCCCGGTCGGTTCGCCAATCGGCGATCGTGATCTTGCGGACGCCGGAGTAGCCGGTCGGAAACAGCGCCGCGTGCCATCCTGGCAGACGTTCCGCGCTCAGTGGCCGGTCGTGATGCCAGGTGGCGTCGACCACCACGTCAGCGGTGCGGTCGGCGACCGACACGCCGAGACGCCGGGCGACTGACGACCGCACGCTGGCAGCGTCCAGCGTCTCCCCTTCGATCTCCGAGGTCTTCACGACGTCCTCGGTCGTCGCGTGCAGTTCCGATTCGACCATGAGGTCGAACCCGAGTTGGCTCATCGTGCCCGGCAGCCGTCCCTGGCGGGCTCTGGCGTCGGCCAGTGGCGTCAGCAGCGCATCGGCGCGTCCCAGCGAAACGCCGGCCAGTCGGCCCGCTCCCAGAGATACAACGACATTCTCCGCATTGAACTAAACCGCTTCGCGGTAGGGGGCGGCGTCTGCCGTCGCGAGTCGGGATCCCTTCCCAACCCCCACGCCTACATCCTGTACGTCAAGACGCTCGACAAGGACTGGAACATCGAGCACATCCCGTTCGCCAAGCGGCCCAAGAAGCTGCCGCTGGTCTTGAGCCAGGACGAGGTGCGCGCCGTACTCGAAGCGATCACCGACCCTCAGAACCGCCTCATCGCCATGACCCTGTATGCGGCAGGGCTGCGCGTGTCCGAGGCGGTCTCCCTGAGGATCGCGGACATCGACAGCAAGCGGATGATGATTCACGTCGTTCAAGGCAAGGGCCGCAAGGATCGTTTGGTGACGCTCTCCCCGCTGCTCCTGCAGAACTTGCGCTGCCACGTCAGACGCTATCGGCCCCGCTCCTGGCTGTTTCCCAGCAGGCAGTATCGCGACCGCCACGTCACCAGGGACACGGTGGCACACGCCATTACCGCGGTCCGCCACGTCGTCGTCGGCAAGCCCGTGACCCGCATACCCTGCGCCACTGTTTCGCCACCCATCTGCTGGAATCCGGCACCGATCTGCGCACCGTCCAGGCGTTGCTCGGACATGCCTCGATCAAGAGCACCGTGATCTACACCCACGTGACCCGCAAGCGCATCACCGCCATCGACAGCCCTCTGGAGTCGTTGCCACCGCTGCGCTGAACGACCCGTGCACCCGCCACCGTTCGAGGTGGCCGACGTCATCCGTACCCTGGCCTCTGCTGACGGGACCCTACCGGGCTTGCGGGTGTCGACGGCACAACTGCGCGTCCTCAACGATCTGGCTGCCTGCCGCACCGCCAAGCTCGGCGGCCATCTCGACGCCTGCGATGCCTGTGGCGAGCTGCGCGTATCGTACAACTCCTGCCGCAATCGTCACTGCCCGAAGTGCCAAGCCCACCAGCGCGCCGCCTGGCTGGAAGATCGCTGCGAAGATCTGCTGCCCGTCCCGTATTTCCACGTCGTGTTCACCCTGCCCGCCGAGCTCGCGCCGCTGGCGCTGCAGAACAGACGCGAACTCTACGGCCTGCTGTTCGCCACGGCCGCCGATACCCTCAAGACGATCGCGGCCGACCCGAAGCATCTCGGTGCTGCTATCGGCTTCATCGCCGTGCTGCACACCTGGGGGCAGACGCTGACACACCATCCCCATCTCCACTGCGTCATCCCGGGCGGTGGGGTGTCCACCGACGCTGCCAACTGGATATCCTGCCGAGACCGGTTCTTCCTTCCGGTCCGCGTCCTCTCGCGCCTCTTTCGAGGCAAGATGCTGGCGGCGTTGCAGCAACGCTTCGATGCCGGCCGTCTCCAATTCCACGGCGCCCTTGCTGACTTGGCAGATCGTGGCCGTTTCCGATCGCTCTGCGATCAACTGTAAGCGACCGGCGAAACCAGTCTCTATGAAGCCGGCGGCGGCGGACGTGCAGTGGGCAGGAGTGTAAGGTAGTCAGCGCGGGTGCGCGCATGGGGCAGCTTCTCGAAGAGCTCGCGCAGATACCAGTACGGCTCGTGGCGGTTGGCCTTGGCGGTCTCGATCAGGCTGTACAGGATCGCGCTCGCCGCCGCTCCGCGCGGGCTTCCAGAGAACAGCCAGTTCTTTCGGCCCACCACGAACGGCCGGATCGCCTGCTCGCAGGCGTTGTTGTCCGGCGTGAGCTGCGGGTGTTCCAGATAGCGGATCAGCTTCGGCCACTCACCGAGCGCGAAGGCGACCGCCTTGCCGAGCGCCGAGCCGGGCAGCACCTGATCGCGTTTGTCCTGCAGCCAGCGGTGGAACGTGTCGAGCACCGGCTGTACCTGTGCGCGCCGCGCGGCCACGAACCCCGCCGGATCCTCCTTGCGGTGCTTCGCTAGCTGCGCCTCGGCGCGGTACAGCTTGGCGATGAACCCCAGCGCTTGCAGCGCCGCTCCGACGCGGCCGGACACCTTGCCCAGCGCGTCGGCGGCCTCTTTGAACGCTCGGCGCACGTGCGCCCAACAGCCCACGTGCACGATGCCGGGCTGCGCGCACGGACGCGTGTAGCCGTCGTAGCCGTCGGTCTGCACGTAGCCTTGGTAGTCGTCGATGATCTGGAAGGCCACCCGCGCGGCGCGGCTGGGCTCATAGCGATAGACCAGCACCGGCTCATCAGGCGGGCCGCCGCGGGCCACCCACACGTAGCTGAGATCGGTGTTGGCGCGCTCGTGCTCCTTGAGCACCTGCACGGTGGTCTCGTCGATCTGCAGCGTCGGCCCACTGCGCAGCTTGTCGAGCAACGCCGCCATCAACGGCTGGCAGGCGCCGGCGGCCGCGATCATCCAGTCCGACATCGTGCGCCGCGACAACTCGACTCCAAGGCGCGCGAACTGCCGCTCCTGCCGATACAGCGGCAGCGCGTCGCAGAACTTCGCCGTGGCGATGAACGCCAGCAGCCCCTCCGAGGCCAGGCCCTTCGGGATCAGCGCCGCTGGCGGCGGCGCCACCCGGACCGCCGGATGCCCTTCGTCGCCGGAGCCCTCGCAGTGATGGCAGGCGTACTTGGGCCGCACCGTGCGGATCACCTGCACCTGCGGCGGGATCACGTCGAGCTTCTCGGAGGTGTCCTCGCCGATGCGCACCAAGCGGTGGCCGCACTCACACTGCTTGTCCTGCTCGGTCAGGTCGATGACCTGCTCGACGCGCGGCAGCGCCTGCGGCAGCGGTCTGCGCCGCGGGCGACGGCGGGTTCGCTCAAGCACTTCGGCGGTCGCCTCATCCGGGGGCGGCTCAGCGGGCGCTTGGTCCTCTGGGGGGTCGGTGTCGGCGGCGTGTTCGACCTCATCGAACAGCCGGATCTGCTGCAGCTCGGCGGCGGTGAGTTGTTCGCTGCTGCGGCCGTACAGCTTGTTCTTGAACCACGCCACCTGCTCTTCGTAGAGATCCAGCTTCTTGTTCAGTGCTCGGAGTTTCGTGTCCAGCTCACCGTTTTTCGCCGTCAGCTCGTCCTTCTCCAGGATCAGACGGCGATTCTCTTCGCGCAACGCATCGCGTTGTTCGGCGACCGGTAGAGCGCTGGACATATCGATACCATAGCACGAAATACGCCGAACATGTCAACCCCTTTCAGGCGATTTCCCGGTACCGAAGCTCCGCGTGTTCGTGCCAGAAATCGATGCCGGTCAGCAGCATCCGAAGCTGCTTGACATCGATCTCCCGGCGCGCCTCAGCCGCCGTTCGCGGCCACGGAAAACGCCCTTTCTCCAGCCGCTTCATCCACAGACAGAATCCCGTGCGGTCCCAGTACACCGCCTTCAGGACCCGCCGCTGCGCGTTGCAGAATACGAACAGCGCCGCCTCGAACGGACTCAGCTGCATCTGCTCCTGCACCTCAAGCACCAGCCCGTTGATCTGCTTGCGCAGGTCGGTCGCCCCCGGCCGTACGAAGATCCGCGCCGTGCCCAGTTGCAGATGAATCATCTCAGGCTCTCCAGCACCGCCAGCACCTCGCGCAGATGGTCCGCACGCAGATTCGGCCTCAGCCTCAGCACGTACCGCTCGCCCACCACCAATTCGATGGCCGCCCCCTGCTCGACGTTCCCGCCGCCCATCGGCTCCAGTTCCACCAACCGTTGCCCCGGCGGCTGCGGCTGCTGCGACGGCGACAGCTTGCCCGCCCAACGGCACAGCGACCAGTACGGCACCCCGTGCTGCTCGCAGTACGCCTTCTTCGTCAGCCCGCTGCCCCGCCACGTTTCCACATGCCGGCTCCAGTACTCGCGTCCTTGCTGCATCGTTCGTCCCTCCTACCGGGACGATCGCCCGTTCCTATCCTTCTCGTAAGGTGGGGTTCAGCGGACGCTTACGATCAACTGCGCAACAAGCCGTGGGTGGTCTATGCCAAGCCGCCCTTCGGGGGGCCTGAGCAGGTGCTGAAGTACCTGGCCCGCTACACGCATCGCCTCGCCATCGCCAACAGCAGGATCACGGCCGCCGATTCAGACTCGGTGAGCTTTCGCTACCAGGATTATGCTCGCGGCCACCGCACGCGGGTGATGAAACTCGATGCGGTGGAGTTCCTGCGTCGCTTCCTGCAGCACGTCCTGCCCGATCGTTTCGTGCGCATTCGCCACTACGGCTTTCTGGCCAATCGTGCACGCAAGGAAAAGCTGCCGCTGTGCCGCAAGCTGATCGCGCGCGCCACCGGCCAGCACCTCATCACAGCGCCTGACTTCCAAGCATGCCTCGACGTTCCCGGCGACGACCGCGAGCGTTGTCCGACGTGCCACGCGGGAACCATGCGGCGCATCCAAGACTTCGGCTCCCAGCCCACCGGCGACTACGTACTTCTGCGCCGTGGTCCTCCCGCAACATCATGACCAGACCAGAACGTTCTGCTCGACTCCAGCACTCGCTTGTTCAAGCGGCCCTGCCGCTGCTCGCTCCCGTGCGCGCCGCCGACCGCGATCTGCCCACTCAACCGCTCGACGACGCCACTTCGCGCCGGACATATCCGAACTCCCGCGCAGTGCTGCCGACGCTCAGGCTACACAACCACGCCCACCGCTCTGCCAACACTCCCACGCCGGCAATCCAATCCCAATAGATCCAGCCTCACGACGCGCGGTTCAGTTCAATCCACTCTATCCGACCTGGCCCCGGCGACGCCGGTAGCGACCAGCATGCCACTGCTCGCGGGGCCAGCTCGGATAGACTGCTTATCAATATGAGCCTCTTGCAGAACTGCCGAGATAGCCGGAATTACTGAGGGAGAGAGGAGGCTATATCAACGGGACAAGCCGTCTCTCCGTACTATGATGTGTTCGCCAAAAACTCACCCCGGAGAGAGCGACCATGTCCCTGCGTCGAATACTATCGGAGTACTGGTTCGGCCTGCAAGAGCGCTTGTTCCCGGCGCTCGAAGAAGCGATCGAGCCGCTGGGCGAGCGCTACCAATCGTTCGTCGCGGTGCTGGAGTTCGTGCGGGTCGATCGATTCCTGCCGCACTTCACCGGGTTGCCGGGGCGACCACGGGAAGATCGTGCCGCGCTCGCGCGCGCGTTCATCGCCAAGGCGGTGTTCGACCTCACCACCACTCGCACGCTGCTCGAACGGCTTGCCATCGACCGGACGCTGCGTCGCTTGTGCGGCTGGAACGAGGTGCGCGAGATCCCCAGCGAGGCGACCTTCTCACGCGCCTTCGGTGCGTTCGCCGACAGCGCCTTGCCGAGCCGCCTGCACGCAGCGCTGATCGAGCACGCCCTGCACGATCATCTGGTCGGGCACCTCTCACGCGACTCGACGGCGATCGAGGGGCGTGAGAAACCGACGCCGAAGCCACCGCAGCCGGCCAAGCCGAAGCGCAAGCGCGGGCGACCGCGCAAGGACGAGCAGCGCCCGCCGAAGGAACCACGCCGTCTGGAGCGCCAGCAGGAGATGACCCTGGCGCAGATGATCGAGGACCTGCCACGCGCGTGCGACGTCGGCACCAAGCGCAACGCCAAGGGCCATCAGGAGTCATGGATCGGCTACAAGCTGCACATCGACGCGGCCGATGGCGGCATTCCGGTCAGTTGCATCCTGACCTCGGCTTCGCTGCATGACAGCCAAGCGGCGATTCCCCTCGCGACCATGAGCGCCGCACGGGTCACCAACCTGTACGACTTGATGGACTCAGCCTATCTATGACGCGGGCGAGATCACAGCGCACAGCGCATCGCTCGGTCATGTTGCGATCCTCGACGACAATCCCCGCCGTGACGCCGCTCGCAAGCAGGCACTGCTCACCGAGGCGCAGGCGCAGCGCGCCGTCGACTACGTGTACCCCGCCGACGTGCGCTACCGGGAGCGCTCGACCGTCGAGCGGGTCAACGGCCGGCTCAAGGACGAATTCGGTGCTCGCCACGTACGCGTGCGCGGTCACGCCAAGGTGCTGTGCCATCTGATGTTCGCCATCCTGGCGCTGAGCGTGGACCAGTTGCTACGCATGCTGAGTTGATACCGACCTCGTTTCCGCACGAATTGTCCGGTCGCGACTCTACTGGCTGCGAAACCCCACGGGTGTGTCCGCCCACCCAACGGGAGGCCGCATGTCCCCGGTTTCCAGCCGCGATGAGGTGCTGCACACCGATTGCCGGATCATCTGGCGACGCTGTCGCACACCTCCCGGCAGGCTTCACCGCATTGCTACGGACAAACGTCTGCGACCCTGTCGAATCCAAGGGGTTTTGCAAGTGGCTCAATATGTGAGGAGAATATGCGTGAATTGTCCGCATCCGACAAGACTGCGGCCCGGGAGACTGGCCTGACACAGCCCGGCGTCGAGTGACGGTTTCGCGCCCGCCGGCGCGTGCCGGTAGAGTGGCGCCATGAAGATCGTCGACATCACCCTCACCGCGTTCTCCTACGGCGACCCGGAGCCCGGACTCTGGAACGGGATCATCGGCTATCCCCCGCGCCCCCGGCGCAAGGGATTCTCGCGGCTCACCGTCACCACCGACGACGGCGCCGTGGGCATGGCGCCGGGGCCGGGACCAAACCGGGCGCTCATCGAGCAGTTGGCGGCGGTGGTGACCGGGCAGGATCCGCTGGCGGCCGACGCGCTCTGGCAGCGCATGTACCAGGGCAACTGGCGCAAGCCCGTCGCCAAGGGCGAGCACATCCGCGCGATGTCGGCGCTCGACAACGCCCTCTGGGACCTGCGCGGCACGGTGACCGGTCAGCCCGCGTGGAAGCTGCTCGGCGGCGCACAGCGCTATCTTCCCGCCTACGCGGCCGGCGGCTACTACCAGGAAGGCAAGGGCCTGCCCGAGCTGGCGGCCGAGGCCGCGCACGCCGTGGACCTGGGCTTCCGCGCGGTGAAGATGAAGATCGGCTGGTCGGGCGTGACGCTGCGCGAGGACGCCGAACGGGTGCGCTCCGTGCGCGACGCGATCGGCCCCGACGTCGACCTCATGATCGACGCAAACAACGCGTGGGACTTCGCCACCGCGCTGCGCTTCGCGCGCCTGGTCGAACGCTCCGACCCCTACTGGTTCGAGGAGCCCGTGCACGCCGACGACGTGCAGGGCAGCGCGACACTGGCCCGCGCGCAGCCGATCCCGATCGCCAGCGGCGAGAACGAGTTCACCCGTTGGGGCTTCCGCGACCTGATCGACGCGCGCGCCGCGCACTACATCCAGGCCGATCCGAACGTCTGCGGCGGGCTCACCGAGTGGGTGAAGATCGCCGCGTACGCCGGCGCGCACCACTTGCCGATGGCCCCGCACGGCGACGCACACCTGGGCGCGGTCGCGGTCGCGGCGGTCACCAACGGGCTGATCGTCGAGATGGGCCCGGCGCTGCTGTCCGACGAACTTGTCGCACCGCCGGAGTTCTGCGACGGCCGCATCGTGATGTCCGACCGGCCCGGTCTGGGCATCGAGTGGAACGAGGAACTGATCGAGCGGCTGGCGCATCGGAGCTGATCCGCGATGCCACTACCGCACTGTCCCGCGAAGTACGGCAGCCGGGCGATCATCACGGCCCGCCAGGCGATCGAGGCTGGCCGGCAGACCGGCAGACACGGCACCTTGCCGCCCGCGCGGCGCGTCGGACAGACTCCGCAGCAGTCGTGGCATCTCCACCCGACCTGATCGGCGACCGCGCGTTCTCCTCGCCGCCGATCTACGTTTCGGACCTGGACCGCTGCACTCCGGTCGACGCCCTGAGCACCGAGTCCCGCCGCGGCGCCTGGCGCACCCTGCCCTACGAGACGCCGGCGTTCAGCGGCACCATGCTCATGGCCAACCCGGAGACGGGCGCGCCCGATGTCACCTGCCGGCTCGACCTCAGCGGCCCGCACGCCATCTCGATCGGCATCCATCCCAGCGACATCGGTCAGATCGACTGGCACAACTCCACCGGCGACGTGGTGTGGCTGCGGGCCAGGCTGACCGGCGATCGATCCTTCTCCATCCTCGAATGGGATCCCGGCGGACACCTCAAGCGCCGCCGCCTGGAGGAGATCTTCTGGAAGGTCGCCGACCTGACCGACCAGGAGATCACCTTCTCCCAGTACCGGCTGCGCGCGGGCACCGGCGACCATCCGGAGCTGGGCGACCATGCCCCGGCCCGGATCGCCTACGTCAAGCTGGTGCCGCTCACCGACGATGAGGCGGCGCTCGTCCGCGCCGACCGCGCCGACCGGTCGCACAAGCGGCTGCAGGGTCACACCGACGTGAGCAACGTGCTGCGCGCCGGCACGATGGACGCGATCCGGGAGGAGCTCGAGTCGTACCGTGACAGCGACTTCGACCGCATCCACTGGGAAATGGGCTCCGGCGACCTGATGAACTATCCCTCAAGGATCGGACGCACCCTGGACCAGATCGACCCGCCCGACTACGGGCGCAAGTGGGACCGCTACCTGCACGAGGGCTGGAACCGCCTGGTGGCCGCCGGCATCGACCCCTTCGGGGAGGCGGTAGGCTACGCGCACGGCATGGGCCTGGGCTTCCACGCCGCCTACCGGCTGGCGGGGTGGACCTATCCGCCGCCGCTGCTCGACTACGCCTTCGCCGACGGACTCTACGACCGCCACCCGGAATGGCGGTGCAAGGACCGCGACGGCCGCGATCAGGCACGCCTGTCCTACGCGTTCCCGGAGGTGCAGGAGTACTGCATCTCCGTACTGCGCGAGGTGGTGCGCGCCTACCCCGTCGACGGCGTCACGCTGCTCTACAACCGCCGTCCGCCCTACCTGGACTACGAGTCCCCTCTGACCGAGGGATTCGCGGCGTCGAGCGGACGCGATCCGTTCCAGGTGCCGGCCGACGATCCCGAGTGGCTGCGCTACCGCGCCGACGTGCTGACCGGATTCATGCGGCGGGTGCGTCATGCCATGGCCGCCGAAGGCTCCGCCCGTGAGGCGCCGATCCGGATTTCGGCCTGCATCCTGGGCTCCATCGAGGACAACCTGTTCTTCGGCATCGACGTGGCCGCCTGGGCGCGCGAAGGCGTGGTGGACACGGTGATGCCGTACAGCAGCGCCCCGTACGCGCTGCCGGTGCCCACCGACACCTGGAGTGGCCCGGAACAGGTTCGTCCGTTCGCGGATGCGGTGGCCGGCACCGCCTGCCGGCTGGCGATGAACGTCATGCCGCGCTCCATGCCGCCGGAAGAGTTCCGCCGCATGGCCAGGATGCTCTACGACGCCGGCAGCGAACATCTGTTCTTCTGGGACAGCTACCAGCGCGACCATCACCGCGGGTACTGGAACGCCCTGCGGCGCCTGGGCCACCGCGACGAGATCGACCGCTGGCATACAGCCGGCGAGCCGTCGCTGGGGACGCCGCTGACCGAACGGGAGCTCAAGGAGCGGTGTGCTGCGCTCCACGACGTGCGGCCCGAGGTGCTGGAGCAGGACCGCGCGATCCAGCCGCTTCTGAGCCTGGCCGGCTGGAACATGTACGGCGTGGCGCCCGGTTGAGCGAATCAAGGGTAACCGCGGGTACGATCAGGGCGCTGGACCTACATCTCATCGTGAGATCATGGTCTTCGCAGCGTGCATGTCATCACGAGGAGACGTTTGACGGAGTTCGCTCAAGAACACGATCGCGTAGGCGAGCTCACCGTATTCAACATCGGCGGGAACAAAGCGAGGCTTGTTGCGGCCATCCACTACAACCGCCGCACGATCTACATCCGTCACGTTCTGACCCATGCCGAGTACAACCGAAATACCTGGAGGGAGTGAACATGATGACTCGGGAAGTGGAGAAGCTGTCTGAGGTGTGGCCGGAAATCGAGGCCGTGTTGGCCGTCCCGCATACAGAGGAGGATTATCAGGCGATGCGAGCCGTTCTCGACATCGTCATCGACGAAGTCGGAGAACAGGAGACCCATCCGTGGGCATCTCTGATGGAGACGATCGGTGCTCTCATCCAGGCGTATGAAAGCGAACACACTGTTGAACCGTCAGCGAGCCCGGTTGACGCACTGAAGTACCTGATGGATGAACATGGGCTGACGCAATCAGACTTGCCCGAAGTTGGCAGTCAGGGAGTCGTCTCGGAACTTCTACACGGCAAACGACAGATGAATACCCGCCAAGTGAAGGCCCTCAGCCGAAGATTTGGGGTGTCGCCGGCAGTGTTCATCTGAGTCCCGCTGGATGGACACCATCGGCGTCGCGGTCGTCGGTGTGGGCTACATGGGCGCCATCCACGCCCGCACCTACGCCGCCGAGCCGCGCGCACACCTGGTCGGCGTGTTCGACGCCAACCCCGAGACGGCGCGTTCCGTCGCCGCCGAGGTCGGCGCCGCCGCGTTCGCGGGCCTGGACGAGCTGCTGGCCCGGCCCGACGTGGAGGCGGTCAGCATATGCACCCCCGATGCCGATCACGTGCAGCCGACCCTCGCCGCGCTCGAAGCCGGCAAGCACGTGCTGCTGGAGAAGCCGATCGCGACCACCATGGCGGACGCCGACCGGATCGTCGCGGCCGCGGAGACCTCCCCCGGACCGCCGCCGACGGGCGCGCGTCGCTGCAGGTCGCCCTTGCCGCGATCCGATCATCCGAGCTCGGCTCCCCGGTACGGCCGGATGCGTAGTGATCGCGGCGCTGTCGCCACCGGCCATCGCAGGATCCTGATCCGGAGCTCAATCGGAGCGGTAAGGGTCTTCCGCCGTGTCCGCCAAGCGCACGTGGCGTATCTCCTGCCACAGGGAGCGCAACACCCCCGTCCCATGGTAGCTGCGACCGCGTTTTTCGCCCGAGGGAACCAGCAGGCCGGCGGTCACCATGGCGGCCAGGTCACGGGTCGCGGACGCCGCGGTGATCTCCTCTCCGGTTGAGCTCGCAACGGCCTTCATGTAGAGCGGGCGACGCAGCCTCCAGCCGCGGCAGGCATCGCAGAGGGCGCCCACCACTCGGTCGGGGAGTCGATGGGACGCCGCGACCTGTTCGCAGCGGTCCCACAGCGCCTCGGTTTCGCGCACCCGGCGCAGGAGAGTGGCTGCCTGCCGATAGTGGGCCGTCAGGCAGAAGCGGACCCACGGACCGGCATCGCGATGCGGCGACCACCTGCCCTGCCCCACCTCCGCGAGCACGTCGTAGTAGGCGAGCGTGTTCCTGCCCAGGTATTCCTCGATGCTTGCGAACTCGGGGCTGAGCGTTTCGTCGGTAGCCAGCACGAACGTCTGCAGGCAGCGCGCCATCCGACCGTTGCCATCGCTGAATGGGTGAATCATGGCCAGGTTCAGGTGGGCCATGGCCGCGACGATGGGGACCGGAGCGCCGCGGAGGGCGATCTGCTCGATCAGCTCTTCCATCAGAGGCTCTACCAGGTCTCTGTCGGGTGCCGAGTACACGACATCGCCATCCGGGTTCCTCACCGAAACGTCGCCGGGCCTCCATTGGCCGGGGGCTTTGTCCAGGTCGTGCTTGAGCATCATGAAGTGGAGGGACTTCAGCAGTGATGCGTCGATGGTGGGCGCCGTCGGGGCCAGGTTGATGACGTAGGTCAGGGCGTCCCGGTAACCGCCGATCGCGGCGCGCGTGGGCGCATCGGCGGCGCTGGGCTCCTCACCGTCCATGATGGCGGCCACGTCCTCGACGCTGGAGTGGTATCCCTCGATTGAGTTCGATCCCTGGATCGCGCGCGCCTCGGTCACCCTGCGAAGCGTCCCGTACCACCGCCGCGGTCGATGCAGGTAGAAGCGCAACTCCTCACGACGTTGCTCGATGCGCCTGAGGACCCGCTCGTCGGCGGCTGCCACGCCCGGCGCGGAGAAGATCACGTGCGCATAAGTACCACAGATAACGACATGACGTGTCGATTATTTATCGACGCGAGAGGATAGCGGCAGCGCGGCCGGACCCGCGCCTTCCGATCACTCGATCTTGGTGTAGTTGGCGACCCCGATCAGGTTGGTGCCGATCGTCAGCACCTCGCTGTCCCTGGAGAAGCGCACGGTCAGGGCGGGGTAGTCGATGCGCGGCGGTCCCCAGGCATCCGCGGCTTCGTCGATCGGGTCCAGGCGCAAGGCGCGCCGCAGGTCGATCGGATCCCCGACGCTGGTCTCCTTGTCCGAGCGCCGCACGGTGACGTTGCTGATCGCCACCTGTGACGGGTTCAGACCGCCGCGCTTGACGTACTGGTAGTCACCGCGCATCTCGTGCACGCGCCGCCAGTCGTTCGCTTCGGCGAAGAAGTAGTCGGTCATCAGGCTGAAGGTGCTATCGTCGAACACCCAGCGGGCGCGGATCCTCGGAATGTGCTCGAGCGTCCGCGAGTCGCGCTCCGCCTCCCACACGCCGACCACCTGCCGGCCGGCACGGTGCTCGTAGACCTTGCTGATGACCTTGCCGCGCAGCGAGTACGCGGCCACCAGGAGGATGATCGCGACGATGACGCCCAGGACCGTGAAGTACCGAATCGCGCCGGTCTTGAACTCTTCCCAGCCCATCGACAGCCTCCGTCAGGGGCTTGACTGTAGTCCCGCGCTTCCCCGCAGGACAAGCGCCTCGGCAGCCGGCGATTCTCCGTTG
Organism: Spirochaetia bacterium; assembly: GCA_965215345.1. GTDB lineage: Bacteria > Spirochaetota > Spirochaetia > SZUA-6 > Bin103 > CATQHW01. The sequence continues at coordinate 692,514 of CBDCDL010000002.1, forward strand.
GCCCAGAACGTGGCGCGGCCGAGCCGGTGTCGACGTCGCCGTACAGGTCGGCGGGAATCGGGCCGAACGCGCCGTACTCCCGCCGCGCCCAGGAGCACCGCCGCGCGCGACCTGGAACGCGGAGTCAGGAGGACTCTCTCCTGATCGTCAGCAGCGCGCCGGCGGGCGGATCGGCGATCGTCGACACGGCCCCGTCCGGCCACCGCACCTCCAGGGTCTGAAGCACAACGTCGTCCGGGACGCCGAAGTGGACACGCTGCGGGTCGCCGAACAGGTACCCGCTCGCGGAGCGGACGTCGCGGCGCTGCACGCCGTCGGCGGTGCGCAGCCGCACCACGGCGCCGATCGCTCGCGTGTTGGCGCCCGGCTGGCGCAGATCGACCTGCACGGCGGAGCCGCCGCACATCCGGTTCTCGAAAAGCTGCGCGGGCGTGGCCAGGTTGTTGACGACGATGTCGAGGTCGCCGTCCAGGTCCAGGTCGACCATTCCCATGCCGCGTCCGCCGCGCTCCGAGGCGAGCCCCCATTCCGGCGCCGGCGCGAACCGCCTGTCACCGACGTTGCGGTACGCCTGGTTCTCCTCGATCAGCTCGCCGTCCGGCAGATACGGGAACTGCTCGCTGCCGACCATGCCGTTGACTACGTACAGGTCCAGCGCGCCGTCGTGATCCAGATCGCCGAGCTTGGCCGACCAGCTCCATCCGCTGGAGGCCACTCCGGCCGTGCGCGCACTGTTGCGGTACCTTCCGTCTTCCTCCCGCGACAGGAGCACGTTGGCGATCACCTGCTGATCGGCCTGCTCACCGGGCACCTCGGCCATCTTCATCATCACGGTCAGGTAGTGGCGGGCCAGCTCGACCGAGTACGGGCTCATGTCGGCCGCGAACAGCTCCTCCTCGCCGTCCGCGTCCACGTCGCCGGCGTCCAGGCTCATCGTGTTGCGGCTGATCGCCCGGAACGGCATCGCCTCCACCCACCCGCTGCCGGTCCGCAGCCAGACCTGGTCGATCAGCGCGAAATCGTTGCCGACGTGGATGTCCAGGCGATCGTCGCCGTCCAGGTCGACCAGCAGGAGGGCCAGCGCCTCCGCCCGATCGGCCAACCGCGTCGTGCGCAGGCCGTTGGCGACGCGCTCGTGGTAGAAGACGCCCCCCGCGCCGTGGCCGACGCCCAGGTTCCTGACCAGCTCCGCGTCATAGGTCGCCGTCACCAAGTCCAGGTCGCCGTCGCCGTCCAGGTCCGCCCACGCCATCACGTAAGCGGTCTCGGACGGCGCAGGATGGAACAGGCGATCGAACTCGCCGTCGAGCGTGTCGCGCCGCCACAGCTCCGCCGGGCCGTTGCCCCGCGTGAAGGCGATGTCGAGCAGGCCGTCTCCGTCTGCATCGACCACGGTGACCGCGCGCGTGTGCCGGATCGGCACGATCCGGCGGCGGAAGCGCAGGCCGCCCTCGTTCCACAGCAGGGAAACCGGCCCCGCCAGGTTGGTGAGCACCAAGTCGAGGTCCCCGTCGCCGTCCAGGTCGCCCGCGGCGACGCCGGCACCGTGGCTGTCGAACAGCTCGATCGGGAGTCCGGACGGCAGCGTGCGGTGGTCCAGGTCGTGCGCCCGGAACGCAGCTTCGCACCCCGACCGCGGGAGGAACCGGCGGACCTCGACGCTGACGTCGGCCGGGGCTTCATCGGCGTGAGCGGCGGCGCAGACGGCGATCCAGCCGATCACCGCGACGGCGCGGCCCCTCTCGCTCCAGTGCCTGGATGTCATGTCAGAAAAGAAGACGGCCAGACCGAAGCGGTGGCTTCAGCCTGGCCGTCGGCATCGCTCTACGGGGCGAAACTCAGAGCTTGATACCCGCCTGGTCCAGGTACCGGTTCATGGCGGTGTTGTAGATCTCCTCCAACCGCTCCGCGCCCAGGCGCTCGATGCGGCTGATGAAGCGGTCCCAGTCACGGTCCATGTTGTTCTGACCGTTGATGAAGCGCGCGATCTGCTCGTCCACGTAGGTGTGGAGCTGCTGCTCCAACTGCGCCTTCTCATCCAGCTCGTCCGGGCTGAAGCCGAAGCTCGGCGGAGGCGGCACGTCCCAAGTGCCGGCCTCGCGCCACTCGTCCCAGATCTTGAGGGTCACGGCGCGGGCCGCCTTGCGGCCGTCCGGATCGGCGGGATCCCAGTAGTAGTTGGTCCAGTCCATGCCCCAGACGTCAGACGGGCCGCCCTGCAGCATGACCTGCGGGCCCTCGCCGATCATCTCGCCGCGCGTCTTGGAGCGATCCGGGTCGTTCTCCTCGCACTCCACCTTCGGGTAGGCGCCGCTCCAGCACAGCGTCCAGATGCGGTGCCAGTCGTTGCCGGGGGTGTCGTCATACTCCCACGCGTAGCCCTCGGGACCGTACATCGTCAGCGTGGCGCCTTCGTCGCCGTACAGGAAATCCAGGAGCTCCACCGCCTTGGCGACGTTGTCGCCGCGTGCGGACAGCAGCGCCTTGGGGCCGGCGATACCGCGCTGGCGGATCCAGACGTCCTCGCCGTTCACCTGGGGGGCGACCACGGGATAGGACGAGAAGCCGCAGAACGCATCGCCGCCGGTGCCCTGCGTACACATCCGCTCGGCCTGCGTCGGCTCGATGCTGGAGCCCCAGGTGCCCCACCAGAACATGGTCTTGCCCTCGTCCCAGTCCAGGCGGCGCTGGTCCTTCTCCGCCATCGTCAGGTAGTCGGGGTGCAGGATGCCGGCTTCGTGCATGGCGCGCAGGAACTCGGTCGCGCGCTTGAAGCGCGGATTCAGCGGCCCGAAGCGCCAGACGTTGTCCGGCTCCATCTGCATGGCCGTGTCGGCCGCGAACTCGTCCTTGTACATGACGCGGGGCAACTGGCCGCTGTTGCGAATGCCGCGGTCGCCGCGCGTGTGCATGCCGGGGGTCGGACCGCCGAACATCGCGTCCCAGTGCGGCTTCATGGCCAGGATCGCCTCCTGGACCTGGTCGACGTCCGTGAACTGGTCCGGCACGCTCGGGTCGTAGCCCGCCGCCTCCATCAGGTCACTGCGCAGCACGAACCCGGGCACCCGCGGCGCCAGGAAGAGCGTGTTCAGCCGGTTCGCCAGGTACACGTGGCCGTCCGGCGCGAAGCGCTGGTAGTTGTCCGCGTCCCACGCGGTGAAGACGCGGTCCAGGTTGGGCATGTTGCCCGCCTCGCGCTCGACGTCCAGGGCGACGAACAGGCCCTGCGGCCCGTAGATGTTCGGGTCGTCCCCCATGGTGCCGAAGTACTGCATGACGTCGGGAAAATCCAGCGATGCCAGGGTCGTGCTCCACCAGGTGGACATGTCTCCCTGCTCGACGTGCATCGGCTGGATGGTCGTGCCGGTCGCCTCGCCGACCCACTTCATGACCAGCGTCTCCGGCGTGGCGTTCTTGTTGAACTCGTAGAACCCGGACCAGGTGATGACCGGCCCCTCGGCCGACACCGCGCCGGCGGCCACCAGCAGCACGAGTGCCAGGATGCTCGGACGGGATAGCGAATGCCTCATGCAACGCCTCCTTCTCTCTCGGGTATTGCCGGCGCGCCGCGGCGCGCGGCTCGTGTCGGCCAGTATGCGCCCGCGTGGGCGGGCGCCGCAACGCCCCGACAACCGGCGCCTTCGCTCCGCTTATCGGCCCATCCCGGCCTCAGCCCTTGACGGAGCCGAGGGTGATTCCCCGCACGAAGTAGCGCTGCGCGAAGGGGTAGACGAACAGGATCGGGACCACCGTGATGAGCGTGAACGCCATCTGCGTGGCCTTCAGGTAGCCGCCCTGCCACACTTCCTGCGCCGCGTCGTACTGTCCCTCGACCTCGTACGCGGTGAGCTGCTCCGGACCCGCGTCCGGGCTGCCGACGCTGGAGCCGCCGAAACCGCCGACCACCGCCACCTCCCGCAGGAACAGGGTCAGCGGGTACTGCTTCCGGTCGCTCAGGTAGATCAGCGCGCTGAAGAACGAGTTCCACATGGCCACGGCCGCGAACAGCCCGATCGTCGCCAGCATCGGCTTGATCAGCGGCAGCACGATCCTGAAGAACACCAGGAAGTCGCCGCCGCCGTCGACGTACACCGACTCCAGCAGCTCCTCGCTGACGTTGGTGTGGATGTAGACCCGGAACAGGATCACGTAGTAGGCGCTGACCGCGGTCGGCAGCACGATCGCCCAGAGCGTGTTCAGCATGCCGAGCTCCCTGATCCACAGGAAGTTCGGGATCAGCCCGCCGCTGAAGAACATCGACACCAGCAGCGCGGCGCCGATGAAACCGCGGAACGCCAGCCTGCGCTGCGCGAGCGCGAAGCCCGCCATGCCGCACAGGATGACCGTCAGCACCGTGTTCAGCACGGTGTAGAGGATGGAGTTGTAGTAGGCGCGGGCGATGAAGGGGTTGTACTGGAACAGGTAGGTATAGATCTCCAGGCTGAAGTCGACTGGAATGAGGGTCACCTTGCCGAAGCCGACGGCGAAGAAGTCGCTGGTCGAGATCGCGGCCATGTACACGAACGGGTAGAGGGCCGACACGGCGATCGCGAAGATCAGGATGACGTTGCCGACGTCGAACAGCCGCGACCCGAACGACTGGCGATACACGCGGGTCATCGCTACCAGAGCCCCTGCCCGCGTACCCTGCGGACGATCCGGTGCGTGGCGTAGACGATCGAGAAGGAGACGATGGAGTTGAGCAGACCCACGGCGGTCGCGTATCCGTACTGGCCGTTCTGGATGCCGCGGCGGTACACGTAGGTCTGGATGATGTCGGACGTCTCGTAGGTCGCCGGGTTCTGGATCAGCAGCGCCTTCTCGAAGCCGACGTCGATCAGCGTCCGGGTGTTCAGGATCAGGAGCACCAGGATCGTCGGCAGGATGGAGGGCAGCGTCACGCGCCAGATCTTCTGAAAGCGTCCGGCTCCGTCGATGTCGGCGGACTCGTACAGCTCCGGGTTGATGCCGGTCATCGCCGCCAGGTACAGGATCGAGCCCCAGCCCAGGTTCTGCCAGATGCCGGAGATCACGTACATCGGCCGGAACGCGCGCGGATCGGCCAGGATGACCGGCGCTTCTCCGGTCAGGTCGGCGATGATCCGCGTGACCAGGCCTTCGAAATTGACGAACTGGAACATCAGGCCGACGATCACCACCTGCGACACGAAGTGCGGGAGGTAGGTCAGCGACTGCATCCAGCTCCTGAACCTGGCGTTCGCCAGCTCGTTGAGCAGGATCGCGAAGATGATCGGCGCCGGAAAGCCGTAGACGAGTTGCTGGAGTCCGAGCAGCACGGTGTTGCGGAGCAGCCTGAGGGTGTTGGGGTCGGTGAGGAAGTCCTCGAAGTACCTGAACCCCACCCAGTTGGCGCCGAAGAAGCCCTCGATCGGGCTGAACCGCCGGAAGGCGAACGTGAGGCCCCAGATCGGTATGTAGTGGAAGATCACCAGCCACACGAGGGCGATCCCGATCATGATGTGCCGCGCGGGATAGCGGCGGATCACGTCGATGTTCCCGGAGAGACGAGACCCCAGCGTGCGCGGCTCGGCCCTGCGCTCCCGCAGCGACGTCTCGACCTGGGTGTCGGCCGCTACGCCCGCGGGCGCCGTGGAGACGTCAGACATCCGCCGAACCTCCGCCCGCGCTTACGCCCGCAACCCCGGGTCCGACGGAGACTGTCGCGGTCGCGACGATGGAGAGGCCATCCATTCACTCCATCCTTGGCGGCTGGCGGAGCCTCGAAAGGATGGCCTGACCCTGCCACCGCACCGGTCAGATGTCAACGTGCCGCTGGACCGTGGAACCGAAGCGGCAGAGCGTGCTTGACCGACATGCACAGACCGGCTTCGGAATCCTCGACGATCCGCATGGGGAGCGGTACGTTCCGTCCACGATGAAGACCAGACTGTTCCGTACCCGCCCGTGCCGCCGGTTGGTGGTCACCATCGCCGCGCTTGCGGTTCTGGCCACGCTGCTCCCGTCCGCGTGGGCACAGGACGCGCAGACCGAGCTCCCGTTCGACCCGGAGGTGCGCCGCGGCACGCTGGGCAACGGGCTGACCTACTACATCAGGGTCAACCCGGAGCCGCCGGACCGCATCCAGCTCCGGCTGGGGGTGAAGGCCGGCTCCGTACTGGAAGAGGAGTCCGAGCGCGGCCTCGCCCACTACCTGGAGCACATGGCCTTCAACGGCACCGCCTCGTTCGCCGGCAACGAGATCATCGACTATCTGGAGTCGATCGGCTCCGCCTTCGGGCCCGACCTCAACGCCTACACCAGCTTCGACGAGACCGTGTACCTCCTGGAGGTCCCCACCGACCCGGACGTGGTCGCGACCGCCTTCGACATCTTCAGCGAGTGGGCGTACGCGATGACCCTCGACCCGGAAGAGGTGGAAAAGGAGCGTGGCGTGGTGCTGGAGGAATGGCGGCTCGGCCGCGGCGCCGACCAGCGCATCCGCGACCAGCAGTTCCCGGTGCTGTTCGGCGACTCCCGGTACTCGGTGCGGCTGCCGATCGGCCTGCCGGAGGTCATCGAGACCGCATCGGCCGACGACCTGCGCGGCTTCTACGAGCGCTGGTACCGGCCGGACCTGATGGCCTTCGTCGCGGTCGGAGACCTGGACCCGGACGAGATGGAAGCCCTGATCCGCGAGCACTTCGCGCCGCCGCCGGAGGGTGCGGCCGATTTTCCGCGCGCCTACCGGACCGACGCACCGACCGACCGGACGCTGTTTCCGGTGCCCCCGCACGCGGACCCGAGGGTGAACGTGGCGACCGATCCCGAGGAGCACCTCACCGCGCTGTGGATCTACCACAAGGTGCCGGCGCAGGTCGGACACGACCGCGCCGCCTACCGGCGCCTGCTGGTCGATGGCCTGTTCGCCCGCATGATCAACGCCCGCCTGTACGAGCGCGGCCGGGAGGCCGATCCGCCGTTCCTCGCCGCCGGCAGCGGCAGGTCACTGCTGGCAGGGGATGCCGCGACCCTGTACATGGCCGCCTACCTGGACAAGGACCGCATCCCGCGCGGGCTGGACACGCTGCTGGAGGAGATGCAGCGGGTCGTCCGGCACGGGTTCACCGCCACCGAGCTGGAGCGAGAGAAGGCCAACATGCTGCGCGCCATCGAGAGCGCCTGGCACGAGAAGGACCAGCGGCCGTCGCAGCGGCTGGCGGAGGAGTACCTGCGCCACTTCCTGGACGGGGAACCGGTCCCGGGGTTGGACGCGGAGTACGCCCTGCAGCAGGAGATGCTGCCGGAGATCACCGTGGAGGACGTGAACCGGATCGCCGAGCCGTGGCGAGGGATCCGCAACGCGGTGGTGCTGCTGTCGGGCCCGGACGGCATACCGGCGGGGCCGGAGACCGAAACCGAGTTGCTCGCGAAGGTCACCGCCGCCCCCGACCTGGAGGTCGCCGCCTATGACGACGAGGCAAGCGACGCGCCGCTGCTGGCCGAGATCCCGGAGCCGGGCGCCATCGTTGCCGAGGAGCCCATCGACGCGGTCGACGCCGTGCGCTGGACCCTCTCCAACGGCGTCACCGTCATCGCCAAGCAGACGGACTTCCGGGACGACGAGGTACTGCTGTCCGCGACCAGCCCCGGCGGCACGTCGCTGGTGGAGGACGCCGATTACGTCGCCGCCCTCACCGCCGGCTCCCTGGTGAGCGGCTCCGGCGTCGGCGAGCATGACGTGGTTGCGCTGGAGAAACTGCTGGCCGGCAACACCGCCTCCCTGTCGCCCTACATCGACGGGCTGTTCGAGGGATTCACCGGCGACTCGTCCCCGGACGACCTGGAAACGCTGTTCCAGCTCGTCACCCTCTACGCGACCGCTCCCCGGCTGGACGCCGACTACTACGAGAGCTATTCCTCCAACCTGAGAAGCCAGGTCGAGACCCGGCTGTCGCAGCCGGACGCGGTGTTCTCCGACACGTATCGCAGCGCGATCAGCCGGGACCATTTCCGCACCCGGCCGTTCACGCTCGAGCTGCTGGAGGAGCTCAGCCTGGAGCGCTCCACCGCCATCTACCACGACCGGTTCAGCGACCTCGGCGACTTCACCTTCATCGTCGTCGGCGCGTTCGACTGGGACGCGCTTCGCTCGCTGACCGCGACCTACCTGGCCACGCTGCCGGCGGCCGGCCGGGTGGAGACGTGGCGCGACGTCGGCATCGACCCGCCGCCCGCCGTGGAGGAGCGGATCGTCCAGCAGGGGATCGACGAGCGCTCGATCACCCGCGTCGCCTTCGCCGGCGACATGGAATGGAGCCGGGAAGCGTCGCTGGAGCTGCTGGCACTCGGCGAGATGCTGCAGATCCGGCTGCGCGAACGGGTCCGGGAGGAACTGGGAGGCACCTACTCGATCGGCATCGGCGCTTCCGGCTCGGCCCTGCCCGACCCCGAGTACCGGATCACGGTCTGGTTCTCGAGCGATCCGGAGCGCGCCGACGAGCTGTTCGAGGAGGTGCTGATCGGCGTGGACTGGGCGCGTGAGGGCGCCGAGCAGAGGTACCTCGACACGGCGAAGGAGATCCTGCGCTCCAACCGCGAGGAGCAGCTCCGGCGCAACGGCTTCTGGCTGGGTCAGATCCGCGGCGCCGTGCAGCGCGGCGAGCCGTTCGAGGCGATCGCCGGCTTCGACGAGCGCCTGGACGCGCTCACGCTGGAGCAGGTGACGGAGGCGGCCCGGCGCTACCTCGGCCGCGACCGCTACGTGCGGGTCGTGCTGCTGCCGGAAGACTCGGAGAGCGGTTCGGAGTAGCCGCTCCCGGCGTCCGCGGCGCTCAGGTCCACCGCCGGCAGCCGTGCCTCGCACACTTCGCCGCCGGCGAGGCCGAGCGCGTAGCCGCCCGCGGCGGACCGCGCCGTCACCACGCGGCGCAGCTCCGTGCCGGCATGGTGGGCGGCCGCGTCGTTGTCCAGGGCGATGCCGGGGACGATCTCCCCGGCGCCCAGCATCGCGTGCAGGGTCGGCCGGCGTTCCGGCTCCGCGTCGTAGTGCGGGCAGCAGCTTCCCGGCAGGAAGCCCAGGCAGTCGAGCGGCCGCAGCCGGTCGGCCCAGGAGTCGGTGCTGCCCTGCTCGAACCAGCAGATCGCCCCGGCGCTGACCCCGGACAGCACGATCCCGGCCTGCCACGCCTCCCACAGGATCTCGTGCAGGCCCCACTCACGCCAGACGCCGAGCAGGCTCCGCGTGTTGCCGCCGCCCACGAAGATCACGTCGCGGCCGAACACCCACTCGCGCAGATCGGGCGTGCGCGTGAACAGCGACAGGTGCGACGGCCGGCAGTCCAAGCGCCCGCAGGCGGCGTAGAAGCGGACCAGGTAGGAGTCGGCGTCGCCGGTGGCGGTGGGGATGAAGCCGATCGAGGGCCGTTCGACGGCCGCCTGAGCCAGGATGTAGCGCTCGATGAGCAGGTCACCGTCGCCGAACCCGCCTCCGCCGAGCGCGATGATGTGGCGCTCGGTCTCAGTCGACGTGGAAGACCTCCTCGGCCGCGGCCCACCACTCGCCTTCGGCGCGGTCCGGCAGCGGCTCCTGGCAGGGGTCGGTGATCTTCCACCACTCCTGCGTCCTGGGATCGGCCGCCATCGCCGCCATGTCGGCGGCGAAGTCGCTGCCCACGTACTCGAAGTACGAGAACAGGTAGTGCTTGCCGTCCGGCAGCTTGCGCAGGAAGATCGAGTAGTTGCGGATATTGGACCGGTGGATCCGGTCCAGCACGTCCGGCCACACGTCGGCATGCAGCCGGTTGTACTCCTCGATCTTCTCTTCCCGCAGGCCGACGATCGATCCGTAGCGCTTCATGTCTCTTCTCCTCTGCGCCGCCGCGCCAGTCGCGCCCCGGCGGTCAGCGCCTGCAGCTTGGCGCGGGCGATGTGCCGGGGGCAGTGGTTGAAGCCGCAGTCCGGCACCGCGACGATGCGCCGCGCATCCAGGTGGCGCGCCGCCTGCTCCAGGGCGGCGGCCACCTCCTCGGCGTCCTCGACGAAGTAGGACTTCACGTCGATCACCCCGACGCCGACATCGATCGGCTCCGGCACCTGCGCCAGCAGCTCGAGCTGCGCCTGCTCGCGGTTGGCGAACTCGAAGTTGAGCTGGTCGCAGCGCGCCCGCGTGAGCGCCGGGAACAGGTAGCGGTAGTCGCGCCGGTCGCGCGAGCGGCCCCTGAAGTTGCCGAAGCACAGGTGCACGCCGACGCGCGCCTCGACACCGTCACGGGTGGCGCCCAGCACGTCGACCAGCTCCGATCCCGCGGCATGGCTGGTGGCGTAGCGCGGCTCGTCGATCTGCAGATAGGTGACGCCGGCCGCGGCCAGCGCCCGCATCTCGGCGTTGACGATGTCGACCATGTCGGCCAGCACCGCATCGCGACTGGTCCGGCCGTCGGGCAGCAGCAGCGGCAGGGAGAGCGTCACCGGTCCTGGCACGCACACCTTCACGGGGCGCTCGGTATGGCGGCGCAGGTAGGAGACCTCGTCCACGATGCCCAGCCCCTCGGCGGCGCGCACCGGCCCCTCGACCCGGTAGCGCGGGTTCTGGTCGTAGCCGGCGGCGCCGAGCCGGCGCGCGGGACGGAGCTGCATCAGGCCGGTCAGGCGGCCGTAGAAGCCCTGGATGAAGTCGCGGCGCCGCATCTCGCCGTCGGTGACCACGTCGACGCCGGCGTGCTCCTGGTCGAACAGCGCCACGTTGACCGCGTCGTCGAGCGCCTCGGCGATGTCGGCCTCACCCAGGTCGCCGGCCGACGCGGCGCGCTCCTCCAGCGCGATCAGCCAACTCGGCAGCGCGTAGCTGCCGAGCAGCTCGGTGGGAAAGAGCGGCCGGTCGGCCACGGTCAGCCCGCCGCCTCCCGGATGGCGTCGACATTGCGGCGCGCGACCTGGGCCAGCATGCCGTTCAGCTCGCCGCAGATGATCAGCCTGGCGCCCATCTCGATCCAGCGCGCCGCGCTCTCGCCGTCGGGCACCACCGTCCCGCACGGCTTGCCCACGCGCGCGCAGCCCTCGATGGCCCGGCGGATTACCACCTCGTGCGGTCCGTCCGGCCGGTAGAAGTCGGCCAGGGCGATGCCGTGCGACATCGCCAAGTCGTACGGGCCGACCAGGCAGGCGGTGACCCACGGCCGGTCGAACACGGACGGGGCGTCGACCGCGCGGGGCGTCTCGATCATGGGGATGAGGGCGAGCTGCTTCTCCAGCTCCGCCCAGGTCTCGCGGCGGACGTCGCTCACGTGGCGGTTGCCGGGGCCGCCCGGACCGCGCTCGCCGACCGGCGGCAGGAAGGCGGCGCGGCGCAGCGTGTCGACCTGCTCGGCCGTGTCGACCATCGGCAGGATGGCGCCGAGCGAGCCGTAGTCGAGGGCAAGGCGCACGTGCTCGTAGGTGCAGAAGGTGCGCATGATCACGGCAAAGCCGGCCAGGCGGCCGACCCGGCAGATGGCAGCGAGGCGATCCGGCGGAAACTCGCCGTGCTCGGCGTCGAGCATCAGGAAGTCGTAGCCGGCGTTCTGCAGCACCTCGATGTGCGATTCGTGGGTGTTGTCGGTGGCGAGCGCCCCGATCGGCACCTCGCCGGCCGCGAGCTTGCGCACGACGGCATTCTCGGTCACAGGCATGCCCGGACCATACCGCATGGCGGGACGGGGGGGCACGCTCAGAGGATGCCGATCACCTCCAGCAGCCCCGAGACCCGTACCGCCATCACCAGCACCGCGACGACCAGGATCGCCCGGATCCAGCGCTCGCCGCCGGCCACCGAGAAGCGGGCGCCGAGCCACGCCCCCGCGGCGTTGCCGGCCGCCAGCGTCAGGCCCGGTCCCCACTCGACCTTGCCGTTGAGCAGGAACACCGTCAGGGCCGACACCGTGAAGATCAGGATCACCGCCACCTTGACCGCGTTGATGCGCACCAGGTCGTAGCCGGTCAGGAAGATCAGGGAGCTCATGATCAGGAAGCCCACTCCCGCCTGAATGAAACCCCCGTACACGCCGATGGCGAAGAAGATCGCCATCAGCAGGATGCGCCGCGAGCCGGCCGGCGGCTGCGCCGCCTCAACCTTCCCTTCGGCCGGCTTGGGCTTGAAGAAGATCGACACCAGCACCAGCACCATGACCCCGGCCAGCGCCGCGTTGAACACGGCGTCCGGGACGTCCACGGCGATGCGCGACCCGACCACCGCGCCGGCGAGCGCCGGCAGGCCGAGCTGCAGCGCGAGCGCCGGCTCGAAGTGGCCCTTGCTGCGAAAGCCGGCGACGGCGGTGATGTTCTGCAGCATGATCGCCACCCGCACCGTGCCGTTGGCGACGCTGGAGGGCATGCCCAGGAAGATCAGCACCGGCATGGTGAGCGCGCTGCCGCCGCCGGCCACCGTGTTCAGGAAGCCGCCGGCGACGCCGACCACCAGCACGAGCGCGAGCTCGGGAAGCTCCATCAAGGTTGCCGGAACGGATCGTGGGCGCGGACGGTGCCGTAGATCCTGTCGTGCTGAAAGTCCTCGGACACGATCCGTTGCAGGCCGTAGTGCTCGGCGTACGCCCACATGTGGGCGTCGAACCAGCTCAGTCGGTACGTGACCGCGCCACGATGCGCAGTGCGCAGAACCTCTCCGGTGGGGTAGAGCACGTCCGTCTGCAGCATGAGATCTTCGGCTTCGCGGATCGCGTCGGTCAGCTCCAGGATCGGTCCGCCCGACCGCCCGCGCGTCACCGCTGCCAGAAACTCGACCAGCGCCTGATGGGCCACCCGCGCCGTGCCGTCTGCGATCCCCTGGCGAAGCAGATCGCGCGCGATGCGTTGCTTGACCGGATCGGCGGGATCGAACCGGTACACCAGTACGTTGGTATCGATCAGGTCAGCCACGCGTGTACAGGTCCGCGCGCGTCCAATCCCGTGGCTGCCTGGGCTGACCGGACTCGCGACGGCGCTGTCTCTCCGTAGCCACATCGTACAGCCGCAGCCGCTCTTCGACCGGCAGATCGCGTGGCGCGTGAGCGTCAGCCGGAGCGACCCGGATGGCGTCACCGGCCGGCTGCCACTCGATCTCCATCCCCGGGACGATTCCGTACCGCGTGGCAATCCTCTTGGGAATGGTGACCTGGAGCTTCGTGGTAACCTTCGACATCGGGTCCTTACTCTATCACGGACAGCACCAAGGAAACATGCGCCCGAGGGACCGGATCGCTCATCGAGGGCTCTACGCCGGCTCGACCGGCACGACGCGGCCCGTGCCCAGGCTGCGGCTGACGGCGTCGGTGAACTCCATGTACTGCAGACCGACGGTGAACGGCGTCAGGACGATCTCTTCCTCGCCGCGGATGGCGCCGACGAACTCGTCCTCGACCCGCCAGGACTGCGCTTCCTCCGGGCGCACCTCCACCTCGGCCAGCGCGTCGTCGCCGCGGCGGCCCGCCCATACCGTATCGGTTTCGCTGTCGAACCGGATCGTGCCGTCCGAGCCGCACAGGAATATCTCCGAACCACCGCTCAGTCCCATCACCGCCGACACCTGCAGGTGGAGCTGCGCGCCGCAGTGCAGCTCCGCCGTGATGTCGATGTGCTCCGGCACCAGCGCGTCGCGCAGCACGCCCGACGCATCGCGCCGGCGCGTCACGAACGTCCTGCCCATCGCCGACAGGCGGTGGGCCGTGCCCACCCAGCGCATCATCGCCTCGTACCAGATGCCCATGCTCATGATGTTGCGGCCCGACAGGTCGGTGTCCTGACGCCAGTGCAGCGGCGCGTCGCGGTCCAGGAAGCCGGTGGAGACGCGCGCGTCGACGACCAGCAGCTCGCCCAGCACGCCCTCGGCCATCAGCCGCTGAATCGTGCGGTCGACCCGCACCGTCATCGGTGACGGGACGATCTGCGCCACCAGGTCCGGGTGCGCCCGCGACGCCGCGAGCATCCTGCGCGCCTCGGCCGCGTCGCGCGCCATGCGCGCCTCGCACAGCACGTGCTTGCCGGCGTTCAGCGCGGCGACGGTCACCTGCTCGTGCAGGTAGGGCCACGTGCCGATCACCACCGCGTCGACGTCGGACTCGACCACCTCCCGCCATGTCGTCAGCACCTGCGGGATGCCGAACTCCTCCGCCACCCGCGCGCCGGAAGCGTGCGACCGGTTGCAGACGCTCACCACCTCGACCCCGTCGATCGCCTGCAGGCGCGGGATGTGCAGGTGGCGCGTGTTGGCGCCGGCGCCCACGACGCCGACCCTGATCCGATTACTCATGTGACCTCCTCCTTGGGTTCGCACTCCTGGGTTTCGCATCACTGTGCGAGACGCATGGCGCTTGCCTTCAGGGACTCGGGCAAGTGAAGCGGGTACCGGTACCGGGTCGTCACACGCACGGCATCAGCCTCCGCACGACTTCGCCAGGGGACGCGATCATCTTGGCATGACATCCCATAGGATGTCTACTCGATCCCTCCTATCCCGTGAGCAGGTGCCGGCTCATGTCCCAGACGATCGTGGCGATGCCCAGGAGCAGGACGGCGGCGAACAGGCGGCGGATGCGCGGCCCCTTGAACCGTCCGGAGAGGCGCACGCCCACCTGCACGCCGAGCACCGACCCCGCCGTGAGCAGCCCCACCAGCAGCAGCTCGACGTGTCCCTGACCGCCGTGGCGGAGCGCCCCGTAGCCTGAGGCAAGCAGCACCTGCAGGGCGCTGGTGCCGATCGCGACGTGGGTCGGCACGCCCAGGCCGTAGATCAGGAGCGGAAAGTTGATGAACCCGCCACCCACGCCCATCAGCCCCGTGAGGATGCCGACACAGAATCCCATTGCCACCGGCACCCAGACCGAGATGCCCGCCACGTCGGAACGCGGCAGGGCGATCGCCGGGCGCAGCCGGACCCGGCGCAGCGCCCGCGCCACGCGCGTGTCCACGCCGTCCCCGGCGTTCGACCGCGTCTCGCGCCAGATCATTGCGGCGACCGACGCAAGCAGCACGACGAACAGGGCGCCGAGCACCAGATCGAGCAGCGTGGCGCCGCTGCCGAAGGCGCTCACCTCGCCCATCGACTCCAGCGCGTTCTGAATGCGCAGGCCCAGTTCGGCCCCCGCCACCGCGCCGGCGCCGAGCACCAGCCCCAGGCGGAGCTCGACGTTGCCGGCCCGCCGGTGCCGGTACGCGGACACCGTGCCGGTCAGGAAGATCTGCACCAGGTCGGTGCCCACGGCGACCGGGTACGGCACGCCGAACAGCGCCTTGAGCGCCGGCGTGAGCAGGAATCCGCCGCCGACGCCGAACAGCCCGGTAAGCACGCCCACAGAGAAGCCGAGCACCACCACGCCCGGCAGCCACACCTCCACCTGGGCCAGGGGAAGGAACAGCGTCAGCACGCGCGCACCTTACCCCGGCGCACGCCGCGCTACCCCGGCCGCCGATTCCGCTCTACAGCCCGACCGGCGCCACCGCCACCCAGTAGTAGACCAGGTAGGCGCCGGCTCCCAGCAGGAACAGCACGCCGACGTGGTTGGCGAACGGCATCAGCGCCCGCAGCCGCTGCGCCAGCGTGGTGCGCAACAGCGCGGCCGCGACCGTGACCACGGTGATCACCGCCCCCATGCCCAGCGCGTAGCTCACGAACTGGGCGAGGCTGACCAGCCACCCGTCGGCGGTCAGCGCCGTCGAGACCACCAGCAGGAAGATCGGCAGCGCGCAGCTCAGCGACGCGATGGAGTAGGTCATCCCGAACAGCAGCGCGTTCAGGGTGTTGCGCTGCGGGGTGACGTGCACGCGGCTGGCGGCGGCGATGCCGATCTTGCGGCCGGTGATCAGCAGCCACAGCGCCAGCGCCACCATGACGGCGCCCACCGCCGTGGCGGCATAGGGCAGCACCGGACCCAGCGCCTGCCCGGCCAGCCCCACCAGCACGCCCACCGGGGCCACGACGAACGCGAATCCCACGGTGGTGGCCGCGGCGATGCGGACCGCCGCCAGCGTGCGCCGCAGCCACGACGCGGCGCCGTAGCCGGTCTCCTGCGTACCGAGCTGCAGCGACAGGTAGGTCGGCAGCATGATGAAGCCGCAGGGGTTGACGCAGGCGACGATGCCGGCCCCGAATGCGGTGCCGAACCGCACCGAGCGGGCCAGCTCGGTGGCGGCGTTCTCGGCGCCGGCCTGCACGCGCGTGAGCAGATAGACCAGGGCCACCACCGCGGCGGCCGGCACCACGTAGTACCAGAGTGCGTGCCGCCACCCGCCTGTCGCCGGGCGGGACGGGTCGGCAGTCCGAGCCGTGGCCATGCGCTTACTTCTCCGCGTCGATCAGGGCGCCGCCCAGTTCCTCCAGCTTCTCCCCGGTCAGGAAGCCGGTCCAGGAATGGGCGATCTGCCCTTCGGAATTGATGAAGTAGGTAGCGGGAAGCCCGAGCAGCTCGTATTCCTTCTGGACGTGCTCGTCCGCGGTGGTGACCGCGGGGTAGGTGATCTTCAGCGTGTGCAGCAGCGACACCGCGTGCTCGGGCAGGCCGAGCCCGGCGAGCGCGCCGATGTCGACACCCAGCATCACGACCTGCCTGCGGTGCTTGTCGTAGTACTCCTGGAATTCCGGCATCTCGACCTGGCACGGCGGGCATTGAGCCGCCCAGAAGTTGAGGATGATCGGCTTGCCCAGGGCGACCACGTCGCTCAGGCGCAACTCTCGACCGCCGAGCTCCTTCTCGCCCTGATAGGCCTCGAAAGAGAAATCCGGCGCCATCGGCAGATCCGCCTGCACCGTGCCGGTTCCGTCGCCGTCGCCGCCCCGCCCGCCGCATCCGGCAAGCAGCAGGCCGGCCGCCACGGCCGCCAGCAGGACGTGAACGCCTTGTCGTGACCGCTCCATCGCTTCCTCCTCAATCGACGCCGGCAGCGGACATCCCCTTACCCGGCGACCCCATCACCCCACGGAGCCGACAGGCCGAGCGACCGCAGCCTGGCCTCCGCCTCCGCGCGTTCCCGATTGCGCGCCAGCCGGCCGGGCCGGCCCTTGCGCTCCGCCAGCCATCCGGCGGAGCGCGCGGTCGCGAAGGCCGCGCCGGCGTCCCCGGCCGTGAGAGCGGTCACCAGTTCGGTCTCGATCCGGCTCAGGCTGGTGGTGTGCAGCCGGTAGTCGCAGAACGCCTCCCAGGCCAGCGGGCACCAGCGGGCCACCACCTCGGCGCCGATCACCTGCGCGTAGTGGCGGATCTCGAGCTGCGCGTGGTCGTCCATGCGCAGCGACAGGAAGTGCAGCAGGTTGTGCAGGTCGATCTTCCAGTACGCCTCGGTGTAGGTGGACAGCGGCAGGTCCTTGCGCGCCTGCTCGCGCGCCACGCCGGCATCGAGCCGTTCCTGATAGACGGCCCGCGCCTGCCGCTGCAGCTCCGCCTCCGCGGCGCTCAGCCGCTCGCCGACCGAGCGGTCCAGCGGCTCGCCCGATCCCTGCCGGTTGCCGGACGCCTGCGTCCGCCACTGCTCGGCGGACGTGGCCTGGGCGGCGTCGATGGCGATCGAGTAGCGGGTCGAGATCTCGTTGACGGAGGCGGTGCGGTGGCGGATCCACTGCCTCCAGGCGTCCATCGGCACGCGCACGTGCAGCTTCAGCTCGCACATTTCGAACGGGGTGGTGTGGCGGTGGCGCATCAGGTAGCGGATCAGCCCGCGGTCGTCGCTCACCCGCCGGGTGCCCTCCCCGTAGGAGACGCGCGCCGCCTGCACGATCGCGGCGTCGTTGCCCAGGTAGTCGACGACGCGCACGAACCCGTCATCCAGCACGTCCAGCCGGCGGCCCAGGATCTCGTCCAGCGCGGCCACGTGCGGCCGCGTGAGCGCGTGCTCGCCGGGTTCCCGGTCGGCGCCTTCGGCCTCCAGGAAGCGGGCGGCGCGCTCGACCACCCGGCCCGCCTCCGGGAAGGTGAACAGCTCGCACACCGCCGGGAACGGCAGCCAGCGGCAGTCGGCGATCTCCTCGGCCTGCAGCCGGATCTCACCCGCGCCCGCGTCGGCCAGGAAGTAGTACACGATCTTGTCGTCGCCGGACGGGAGGCGGTAGCGCACCTCCTCGCGGAACCCCGGCAGGAAGCTCACGTCACGGAGGCCCACCTCCTCGGCGATCTCGCGCCGCGCCGCTTCGGCGATGCTCTCGCCGGCCTCGACGTGGCCCTTGACCAGGCCCCAGTAGCCGCGCTCCGACCGTGACTCCACGGCCAGGAAGTGCAGCACGCCGTCGATCCTGCGGAAGAGCGCCGCGCCGCTCGAGGTTACGTGCGCCATCGCTACTGAACCGACAGGACGACCTTGCCGACGTTTCCGAAGCCCTCGACCAGCGCGTGGGCGTCGCCCGCCTGCCGGATCGGCAACGTGCGGTCGATGACCGGCTGCAGCCGCCCTTCCTCGAAGAGCGGCAGGAACCGCCGCGCGAATCCCTCCGTGATCGCCGCCTTCTCCTCGTCCGAGCGGCCGCGAAGGACCGAGCCGATGATCCGGATCCTCCCCCGCATCAGCGCGGCCAGGTCGACCGTCGCCTGCGCGCCGCCCAGCGTCGCCAACAGGACCAGACGCCCGCGGGTCGCGAGCACCCGCAGGTTGCGCTCCAGGTAATCGGCGCCGACGATGTCCAGCACCACGTCCACGCCGCCCCACTCGCGCTCGATCTCGGCGGCGAAGTCCTGCCGGGTATGGTCGATTGCGAGCTCGGCGCCCAAGCGCCGGCAGACCGCCAGCTTGCGCTCGTCGCGCGCGGTGACCGCCACCCGCGCGCCCGCGCAGGCGGCGAGCTGGATGGCCGCGGTGCCGACGCCGCTGGCGCCGCCGTGGACCAGCACGGACTCGCCGGCACGCAACTCCGCTTCCCGGAACAGGTTCACGTACGCGGTGAGGAACGCCTCCGGGACCGCTGCCGCCTCCGTCAGCGACAGGCGTTCCGGCACGCGCATCAGGCTGCCGGCAGGCGCCGGGCAGCGCTCGGCATAGGCGCCGCCGGCGACGATCGCGCAGACGCGGTCGCCAGCGGACCATTCCGCGACGCCCTGGCCGAGCGCTCCGATCCGCCCGGCGATTTCCAGGCCCAGGATGTCCGACGCCCCGGGCGGCGGCGGGTAGCGGCCGGCGCGCTGCAGCAGGTCGGCGCGGTTCACCGCCGTGGCGGACACCTCGACCAGGACGTGACCGGCCGGCGGCGGCGCCGGCTCGGCGACCTCCTCCCAGCGCAGGGAGTGCTCGGGGGCGCGGCCGACGACGATCGCGTGCACGGTCAGCCCTGCAGGTTGGCGATGGCCGTGCGAGACCCGCCGGGAGCGACGAAGCGGACGATCACGCTCACCAGCAGGGGGCCGGCCAGCGCCTCCCGGAAACGCTCGCAGGTGGCCTCCGGGCCGGCATCGAAGCGCACGCTCAGGGGGTCGCCGGCGAACGACGCGGGGTCGCCTGCGCCGCCGGCGTAGGTCGTGACGCAGCGCCCGCTGCCCGGCGGCAGCTTGTCGTAGGAGAAGACGCTGCGCTCGGTGACCGCCTGGCCGTCGACGGTGCGCTCGCGGACCACGCCCAGCCGGCACGCGCCGGGAGCGCCGACGTCCACCGTGCCGGTGATGCGCGGAGTGGCGAGCTCGTCCGGCTCCGCGGTCCATGCCTGAAGCGCACGTTCCAGCGTGTGGCCGGCGCTCAGGACGTTCAGGACCGGCTCGGTCTGCTCCCCGTTGCTCACCACGTGCGTCCCGCCACGGCTCATGAGCAGGGGATAGACCACCAGCGCCGGATCGTCACCGCGCCCCGCATCGACGAACTCCGTCCGTACCGTGCCGTCGGCCGACTCCACCAGCCGCCGGTTGCGGCTGCGATCGCTGCGGCCGGTGATCCAGTAGACGATCACCATGCCCCGGCCATTGGGCGCCGGGCCCAGCGCCAGTCCGCGCCCGCGGTAGGTGCCGTCGGCCAGGCGCGCCAAGCCGTCCATGTCCGGCGCGCTCAGCCGGGAAGCGCGGCGCGGATGCGCGCCGCCTCGGCCGCCAGCGCCTCGTCCCCCGGGTTCGGACCGACGCTGGCGAAGTCCATGTCGTGCATGCCGTCGATCGGGCTGACGTGGACGTGCACGTGCGGGACCTCCAGCCCGGCGATCAGCAGCCCCACCTTGGTGGGCCGATACGCCGCCTGCTGCGCGCGGGCGATCGTGCGCGCCACCCCCATCAGCGTGTTCAGGGTCTCGTCATCCAGGTCGATCCAGTGATCGACCTCGACCCGCGGCACCACGAGCGTGTGACCGGGGCGCAGCGGGTTGATGGAAAGGAACGCCACGCACCGTTCGTCCTGCCAGACAAAGTGGGCCGGCAGCTCGCCGGCGATGATCCGCATGAAGACGCTTGCCATGACGATGATCAGTGTAACCCGTACCACGGTCGGGCTATGCTCCCGCGCACGTGGACCACTCCCGCACGCTCAACGTCCTGCTGTTCATCATCGTCATCATCGCCGTCGGCGTGACGCTCAAGCTGATGCAGCCGGTGCTCACCCTGTTCCTGGTGGCGCTGATGCTGGCCTACCTGATCGATCCGGTGATGGTGGTCATGGACGAGCGCCTGAAGCTGCCGTTGTGGGCCGCGCTGCCACTGACCGCGATCCTGTCGCTGGCCGTGCTGTCGGGCATCGGCGTGATCATCATCCGCAGCCTGGTCGAGTTCACGCGGGACTTCGACGACTTCATGCCGGCCATCGACCGGACCCTGCAGAACGCGACGGATTTCCTCGCGAGCAGATTCGGGGTGGAGCTCTCCTTCAATCCCCTGGAAGAGCTGCGCGGCCTGCTGCTGTCGTCCTTCAATCAAGTGGCCAACGCGGCGCAGTCGGTGCTGCGCGGCGTCACCTCCTTCCTGCTGGTGTTCTTCTTCGCGCTGCTGTTCCTGTCGGCCAAGCACCACATGACGCGAAGCTTCGCGGACGCGTTCTCGCATCCGCAGAGCTCGATGCCGGCCATCCTGGGGCAGATCGACCGCTCGCTGCGCCGCTTCATCGGCGTCAAGACCCTGATCAGCCTGTCGGTCGGCACCGCCACGAGCGTGATCCTGCTGGCCTTCGGCGTCCGCTTCGCCGTGGTATGGGGATTGCTCACCTTCCTCCTCAACTTCATCCCCAGCGTCGGATCGCTCTTGTCGATCGCCGCCGTGGCGCTGTTCTCCTTCGCGCAGTTCGGCGGCGGGCTGACGCCGATCGCCGTGATCGCGTGCGTGACCGCGGCGCAGGTCCTTACCGGCAGCATCCTGGAGCCCAAGCTGCTCGGCGACGCGCTGAACCTGTCGCTGCTGGTGGTGTTCATCTTCCTGTTCTTCTGGGGGTGGCTGTGGGGTCCGATCGGCGCCCTGCTGGCGGTGCCGATGACCGCGGCGCTGCGCATCGTGCTAGCCAACATCCCGGCGACCGAGTCGTTCACCCGGCTCATGGAGGGCCGGCGGCGCGAGTCGTCCTGAGGTGGCCGGCATGGTTCCCGGCGGCCGGGTCGATGCCCTGCGGATCGACGATCTGTGGGTCCGCCGCGGCACCCGCGACGTGCTGCAGGGCGTCAGCCTGGAGGTCGCCGGCGGCGGCGGGCTCTTGATCACCGGCGCCAACGGCACCGGCAAGACCACGCTGCTGCGGGCGATCCTGGGATTCCTGCCGCCGCAGCGCGGCGCGGTCACCTTCGGCGGGCGCCCGGTGCGGGCTCCGGCAGCCGGCTACGTGCCGCAGGAGTCGCCTGCCGGCGACCTGCCGATCACCGCCGCCGAGGTGGTGGAGATCGGCACCGTGGCGCGGAGCCTGGGCGCCGCCGAGCGCGGCCGGGTCGTGGCCGCAGCCATGGATGACACGGGGTGCGGCCACCTGCGCCGGCGCCGCTACGGGGAGCTCTCGGGCGGCGAACGCCAGCGCGTGTCGGTGGCGCGCTGCCTCGCGCAGGACGCGCGGCTGCTGCTCCTGGACGAGCCGACGTCGGCCCTGGACGCCGCGGCGCGCGCCGGCCTGATCGAGCTCCTGGAGCGCCTGCGCGGGCGGCTGGGGCTGGCGATCCTGATGGTCAGCCACGATCCTTCGATCGTCAGCCACGATCCCGAGGTTCGGGCGCGCGTCCCGTGGCCGGTGGGCGAGCTGCGCGACGGGCGTGTGCGAACTTGAGCACCCTGCTCGAAGCGCTCGCCGTGGCGCCGATCGCGCGCGGGCTGGCCGCCGTGCTGATCGCCGGCGCCGCGCTGCCACTGGCCGGAGTGCTGGTGCTGCGCCTGGAGCTCGTGACCCTGCGCTTCACCCTCATGCATGGGGCACTGCTGGGAGCGGCGGTGGCGCTGGCGGTCGGGCTGGATCCGCTGCTTCCCGGCTTGGCTGTCGCTCTGCTGCTGGTGGTCACGCACGTGCCGCTCGCCAGGGCGGCGGGACTGAAGCTGGGCTACGTGGCGGCCTTCCTGATGGTGATCACCATCGGCGCCGCGGCGGCGGTGATCTACCGCGCCGCGGTGCCGGCGCCGGAGGTGTTCGCGGTGCTGTGGGGCGATCCGTTCGCGCTCAGCCGTACGGATCTGATCGCCGTCGCGGTGTTCGGAGCGGTGCTGATCGCGTTCGTGGCGCTGGCCCACCGCCGCATCGCGGCGCTCCTGTTCGACCAGGAGGTGGCAGCCGCGAGCGGGGTGGCCGTGCGGCGGGTGCGGGCGGCGGTGCTGCTTGCGGTAGGCTGCGCCGTGGCCTTCGCGATGAAGCTGATCGGCGCGCTGCTGCTCGACGCCATCCTGCTGTTGCCGGCGATCCTGGCGCTGGCCGTGGCGCGCAGCGTGCGCGGCCTGTTCCTGCTGGCCGGGGCGGCCGGCTTGGCCGTGGCCACGACAGGGTTCGCGGTGGCGCTCGTGGTGGACCTGCCGGCCAGCGCCGGGGTGACGCTGGCGGCAGCCCTGCTGCTGCCGGTGGTGATCGTCGCCCGCCGGCGGAGGCACGCATGAGCCGGCACGCCGTGGCCGGCGGCGGGCGGCTCTCGCGGCTGCGATACCTGCTGCTGGTTGCGGGGATCGGCTGCGCGGCCGCAGCCGGCGCGGACGGCGGCGCGGTGGTGGCGTCCACCGAGTGGACGGCGGCATTCGCCCGCGCGGCCGGCATCCCGGAAGTAACAGTGCTGGCGCCGGCGGCCTCGCGTCATCCGGCCGAGTACCAGTTGCGGCCGTCTGACCTGCGCGCGGTCGCCGCCGCGGGAGCGCTGATCTTCGCCGGCTACGAGGCGATGGCTGCCCGCCTGCAGGAGCTGGCCCCGAAGGACGCGAGCGTCCTGCGCATCGATACCGACTACTCGCTGGCCACGCTCCGCCGGTCGCTCGCAGCGCTACAGGTCGCCGGCGGCACCACGGAGGCCGCGGCGGCGAATCTGCGCGCGATCGCCGAGGAGTACGCCGCCTGGCGCGCCGAGCTGGCTGCGCGCGGCCTGGCCGGGGCGCCGGCGCTGGTCCACCGCTTCCAGGAGCCGCTGGCGCGCGAGCTGGGCTTCGACGTGGTGGCGGTGTTCGGCCCGCTGCCGCCGCAGGCGGCCGCACTCGCCTCCCTTGCCGAGGCGGAGGTGGTGCTGATCATCGACAACCACCACAACGCGGTCGCCGCGCCGCTCGCTGAGATCCACGCGCCGGCGCCGGTGGCGGCGTTCCTGAACTTCCCCGGCGCCGCCGGCACCGCGACCTTGCTGGACGTGGTCCTCCACAACCGCGGTCTGCTGGCCGCCGCGCTGGACGGATGACGGGGCGCTACGCCCGCTCCGTGATCTGGAAGGCGTACAGGCTGGCCTCGCTCAGGTAGAACTTGAGGCGGATCGTCCGGCCGCGCAGCGGCGACAGGCCGCCGCCGTTCCAGCGCACCGGGTGCGCGAGCGCATCGCCCGAGAACGCCGCGCACTCACCCCGGCCGAACCCTTCGACCACCTCGCCACGCTCGGTGAGCACCTCGACCTGGATCCGTCCGTTGGCGGCGCAGGCGTTGATCTCCAGGCCGTCCCCCTCGCATGCGAACGCCCGCGTCACCAGCGCCCCCTCGCTCTGCCGCACCGGCGTGCGCGCGATGAAGCGGTCGCGCTTGAGCGTTGCCAGCCCCACCGCGCTTTCCTGCGCGCCCGTATCGTTGTGCAGGACGTTGTGGCCGGTGTAGTAGAACCACAGCTCGTCGCCGACGGTCACGGGCGGCAACGGAAAGAGCATGCCGCAGTCGAACTCCCGCGCCTGGCCGTGCTCGATGCCGCGCTCGATGAAGGTCTGCCGCGTCGGCA
The DNA here is from genome assembly GCA_965215345.1 of Spirochaetia bacterium. Lineage (GTDB taxonomy): Bacteria > Spirochaetota > Spirochaetia > SZUA-6 > Bin103 > CATQHW01. Next base: position 716,740 of record CBDCDL010000002.1, read on the forward strand.
GCCGGTCCCAGCACGTCCCGTCGCGGCTGAAGGCAAGCTGCGAGTCGATGGTCATGGAGGTGTCCGAGTAGTACATCTGCAGCAGCCCGAAGTAGAGCCCCTCGTACGGAAAGACCGGCATGCCGTACACCTCGACCGGGTCCAGCTCGTCCGGGGTGACCACCGTCTGCGGATAGCTCCAGCGGAGCAGGTCGGGGCTCTCCGCGCGCGCCACCCGCCGCTTCCAGCGTCCGGCGTACACGGGCGGCCGCAGATACAGGACGTAGCGCTGCAGGCGCTCGTCCCGGAACACGGTGTTCATGGTATCGGACTCGCCGTCGATCACGGGGTTGTCCGCGTGCGGCGTCCAGTGGACACCATCCGGTGAGTACGCGATGCAGACGCCCGCACGCAGCTCGCCCGCCCGGTGCTGCGCGACCAGCTTCTCCGGCGCCTCGACCCCGAAGATGTCCGTGTACAGCAGCTTGTAGCGCCGCGCCGGATCGGGTTCGTGATCCTCCTTCAGCACCGTGCCGCAGGTGGCCCACCACTCGCCGGTCAGGACCACGTTGTTGGCGGTCGATCCCTCGTACTCGAACCTCCCCACGTTCGGCTTCTCCCACACGATGCCGTCGCGCGAGGTGGCGTAGCCGATCCAGTAGGTGTAGGTGCAGTCCTCCGGGCTGTTCCAGTGGACGAAGTGCGACGAGTTGTACCACAGCTTGAACAGCCCCTCCTCGCGGTCGTACATCACGGAGTTGCCGTGCAGCCCCTTGTTGCTCTGTCCCGGCTGCCTGCTGTGCTCCCACGGCTGGTCGGCGACCAGAAGCGGGTTGGCGTGGTGCTTGGCCGGCCTGATGACCACCCGCTTCAGGTTCCACGTATCCTCGACCACGAAATCGTCGACCAGGAGCTGCTTGCGCGTGCCGATGTCCATGACCGGGCACTGTAGCGATCCCGTTCCGGCACCGCTACGCGGACGTCACAAGGACATCCGAGCCGGTCGGTCAGTCGCGTCATCCGCGGTCTTCCAGCGACCGAACGTCTTCTTCGGTGATCGGTAGCGTTGACCGGATCAGTGGAAATCCTGTCAGAGGGGCCCGATCCTCCATCTGCCGATCGGTACCGCGACTGAGTATCTCGATGCGGTTGCCGAACGGATCGTCGGTGAAGAAGCGGCTGCACCCGGGCAGGGCCGAGTCCCAGCGCACCGAGAAGCCCGCATCCCGCAGCCGTTCCGCAACCGCCGCCGCATCCGGGACGCGAAACGCGGGGTGCGCCTTCTTCGCGGGAAGGAAGTCCTCCGCTACCCCCAGATGGATCTCCTGGTCGCCGACCGCGTACCAGACACCCCCGCGTGCGGCGAGCGGAGCTGGCTTCGGAATCTCGTTCAGCCCGAGCGCGGCGCCGTAGAAGGCGCGAACGGCGTCCTCGCGGCCGGGGGGCATCCCCACCTGCACGTGGTCGAGCAACACGTGGCCATACGGTACCACGCGACGCCCGAACGTCGCTTCGAGGATGACAGACGACCGGTCGGCCGGCGAGCGGGCCATGGCGTGGGTGATCCGCGCGCCTGCCGGCGCGTCCACGCTGCCGGCGAGCAGCGGGTCGCCGGTGGTCGCCATCCAGCGATCGAGCCGGGCGCGCAGGTCGGCGGCGACCGGCCGCAGATCGGGGCGAGCGACGACGTTGCTCTGTTCGGTGGGGTCGAACACCAGATCGTAGAGCATCTCGCGCTCGCGCGGCAGCGCGTCCCATCCGCGGGACAGCAACTCGTCCTTGCTCGGACCGTCGTCCGCGTTGCTCAGCACCACCCGCCGGTAGTCGTCGTAGCGGCGGATGTACTTGTAGCGTTCGGTGCGCAGGCAGCGCGCCGGCTCGTAGGCCGCGTGGTAGTTGATCTCGGCATGGATCTCCTCGTGCAGCGTGTCGGCCTCGCCCCGCACGAGCGGCTGCAGCGGCCTTCCCTCCACGAAGTCCGGGACGTCGATCCCGGCGGCGGCGTACGCGGTCGGCGCCAGGTCGATCAGGCTGACCAGGGCGTCGATCACCTGTCCGCCGCGGAATCCGCCGGGACCGCGGGCGACCAGGAAGACGCCGATGCCCTGGTCGGTGAGGTTGCACATGTTGCGCGGGAACTGCAGGCCATGGTCGGTGAAGCAGAGCACCAGCGTGTCGTCCGCCAGCCCTGCGTCATCCAGCGCCCGCAGCACGCGAGCGAACGCGGCGTCCATCACGCGCGCGGCCGCCTTGAAGTCCGCGGTGTCGCGGCGCGTCGAGGGCGTGTCCGGCAGCGGCGCCGGGGGCTGGCAGAAGCGTTCGTCCTCTGCCGGGTACTGCACCGGGTCGGCGCGCGGGAACGGCCGATGCGTCTCGTTCAGTCCGACCGAGATGAAGAACGGCTTGGGGTGTCTGCGGCGGATGAACGCCGCGGCCGCATCGGCGGCGTCGGCCGGCTCGGTCGCCGGATAGTTCGTGTCGTGGTCGCAGACCACCTCGTCGTAGCCCACCACGGCGAGGTCCGGAGCGGTGTGCTCGACGCCCGACAGGACGGTGTGGTAGCCGGCCCGCTTCATCCCGTGCACGAGGTGCCGGGAATAATCGGGCATGGAGAACCCGCGATGGGCCAGGCCGAACTGGCCGCAGGAGTGGGGATACATGCCCGTGAGGAAGCTCGCCCGGCTGGGCGAGCAGGTGGGCGCGGCGGCGAACGCCTGCCGGAACAGCACTCCCTGTCCGGCCAGCCGCTGCAGGTGCGGCGTCGGCACCGCGTGCCCGTACGGCTGCACGAAGCGGCCGGTATTGTGCGAGTGCATGAAAACGATGTTGGTCCGGTTCATGGCGTGGTTGTCGGCTGACACCGGGAACAGTAGGCTAAGTTGGCACATGAAGTACCGCGTCGTCCTGATCGAATCTGAAGAAGGGTACGCGGTGAGTTGTCCTGCGCTGCGGGGGTGCCACTCGCAGGGAACTACGCTCGAAGAGGCGCTCGCGAACATCAAGGAAGCGATCCGAGAATGGCTGGCAGTAGAGGAACAGCAGCGCACTCAGCTCAAAGTCATCGAGACTGAAGTCGTGGTCTGATGCCCCGCATCGCGGGAGTTCCTTACCGACAGGCCATTCGCGTCCTCGAAAAACTTGGATTCCGCGTCGTCCGTCAGAGCGGACACGCCGTGCTGTCCAACGGCGAAGTAACCGTTACGATCCCGCGCCATAATCCGGTAAACGCCTTCACGATGGGTGCCATCGCGCGCGATGTCGGTCTGACCCCGGACGAATTTCGCAAGCTGATGTAGGCAGACCCCTCGGCCCTGGTGGCGCTGCTGGTCGAAGATTCGCATAGTAGAATAGGGCGTCCGGGTTGAGATTCAGCACCGGCGCCCCGGCGTGCACTGCCACCGCGCGCAGCGTCACGAAATCGGGTCAACTCCAGACCTGTACCGGACGACACATGAGGAATGGAGCGCCGGGATGGCGACCTCTTCAGGACACCCTGCGTTTCCGTGGATCTCGAGGTCGGCAGGGACGACAGGATTCATGCCCTCGGGGCAGTGCGGGCGGATACCGGTCGCACTCTGACGCATTCGGGCGGCGGCCCGGCTGCCTTGCTTTCGAGGCTGGACGACTTCGCCGAGGGCGCGTCCTTCCTGCTGGGACACAACCTGATCGCCTTCGACCTGCCCCACCTGGCGGCGGCGAAACCGGCCCTCCGGCTTCTGAAACTCCCGGCCGTCGACACGCTGCGTCTCAGCCCGCTCGCCTTCCCCCGCAACCCCTATCACCGTCTCGTCAAGCACTACCAGGACGGCGGTCTGAAGCGCGGCCGGGTGAACGATCCCGAGCTCGACTCCCGCATTGCGCTGAAGCTCTACGGCGACGAGTGCGAGGCGCTGGCGAAGGCCGCACCGGACCTGCTCGCCGCATGGCACTGGCTGTGCACCCCCGAGCCCAGGGGCGTGGACCGCGCCCTGGACGGGCTCTTCTGCCAGCTTCGAGGGCGGGAACGGCCAACGCGGACGGAGGCTGAGGCTGCGATCGGACGGCGGCTGAAGAACGCCGCCTGCGCGACCTGGGCACGCGATGTCGTTGCGGCTGCGGACCAACTCCGCTGGCCGCTGGCCTACGCCCTGGCATGGCTCTCCGTGGCCGGCGGCAACTCGGTGATGCCGCCGTGGGTCCGCCACCAGTTTCCGCAAGCGGGGCGACTGGTGCGCCGCCTCCGGGACACCGCGTGCGCCGATCCGGCCTGCGGCTGGTGCCGGGAGCGCCATGACGCGGGCAGGGAGCTGAAACGCTGGTTCGGGTATGGCGGCTTTCGTCCCGAACCGGCGGATGCCGACGGCAGGCCCATGCAGCAGGGCATCGTCGAGGAGGCGATGGCGGGAAGACATGTTCTGGGCATCTTGCCCACCGGGACGGGGAAGTCGCTCTGCTACCAGATCCCCGCGCTGTCGCGCTACGACAAGACCGGTGCGCTTACGGTCGTGATATCGCCCCTGGTCGCGCTGATGGCGGACCAGGTGGCCGGCCTGGAGCAGCGCGGCATCGGCTGCTGCGTGACCGTCAACGGGCTGCTGTCGATGCCGGAGCGGGGCGACGCCCTGGACCGGATCCGGCTGGGAGACGCCGGCATCCTGCTGATCTCGCCGGAGCAGTTGCGCTCGCGCTCCCTGCGGCGGGCTCTGGACCAGCGCGAGATCGGCGCCTGGGTGCTGGACGAGGCGCACTGCCTGTCGCGCTGGGGCCACGACTTCCGGCCCGACTACCGCTATGTGGGGCGTTTCATCCACGAGAAAGCAGGTGACGGACCGATACCTCCGATCCTCTGCCTGACCGCGACCGCCAAACCCGATGTCGTCGGGGACATCGCCCGGCACTTTCGGAACGAACTCGACATCGAACTGGCCGTGTTCGACGGCGGCGCGGAACGCGCCAATCTCGCCTTCGAGGTGATCCCGACCACGGGAGGAGAGAAGTTCTCGGACATCCTTCAAGTCCTGACGTCCCATCTGCCGCCCGACGCACAGGGCGGCGCGATCGTCTACTGTGCGACGCGGCAGCAGAGTGAGGACGTCGCGGAATACCTTCAGTTGAAAGGGGTCGCCGCGGACCGTTTCCACGCGGGCCTGCCTCCGGAGACGAAGAAGGAGGTGCAGCGGCGCTTCATCGCCGGCGAGTTGCGCGCGATCGCGGCTACCAACGCCTTCGGGATGGGGATCGACAAGCCGGACGTGCGCCTGGTCGTCCACGCCGACATACCGGGCTCGCTTGAGAACTACCTGCAGGAAGCCGGCCGCGCCGGGCGCGACCGCGACCCGGCGCGCTGCGTTCTGCTCTATGCGCCGGACGACGTCGAGCACCAGTTCGGCATGTCGGCGCGCTCGCGCCTCACCCGCGCGGAGATCCACGGGATCCTGAGGGCGCTGCGCAATCTCGACCGGAAGAAGCGCTTCGGCGGAGACGTGGTGGCGACCGCCGGCGAGATCCTCGGGGAGGACGAGGAGAAGGTGTTCGAACGCGACTCCGCGACCGACGACACCCGGGTGCGCACCGCCGTCGCCTGGCTGGAGGAGTCGCAACTCCTCACCCGCGAGGAGAATGTCGTGATGGTGTTCCCGTCCTCGCTCCGGGTGAATACGGTCGACGAGGCCGAGCGGCAGCTCGCCAACGCAAGGATCGCGGCTGCGTATCGCAGGCACCTTCTGCTGATCGCGGAAACTCTGATCGGCGCGGACGCGGACGAGGGGGTGAGCACGGACGACCTGATGGAGATTTCGGGTCTGAGTCCGGAACGCGTGCGCGACGCCCTGTACGACCTGGAGCGGTTCGGCATCGCCAACAACGACACGGCGCTGACCGCGTTCGTCCACACCGGCGTGGACCGCTCGTCACGGAAACGCCTCCAGGAGGCGGCTGACCTGGAGACCGCGCTCATCGACCACATGCAGGAGGCCGCTCCCGACCTGGGAAAGGGAGACAGCTCGTCACTCCATCTGCGTATCGCCGCCCAGGTGCTGCGGGATCGGGGTCTGGCCGATCCGCTGCCGGAACGGCTGTTCCGGATCATCCGGGGCATCGCCTACGACGGAAGGGGCGAGGACGATGGCGCCGCGGGCAGCCTCACGGTCCGCAAGCGGGACGCGGAGACCGCGTGGATCACGCTGAGGCGCGTGTGGGGCGCACTGAAGAAGACCGCCGAACTACGCCGCGAGGCGGCCGGCCGCCTGCTCGAACATCTGCTCGACTGCCTGCCGACCGGGATCCGTGGCACCGATCTCCTGGCCGAGACCACGCTCGGGAAGCTCCTGCAGGCGATCGAGTCCGACCTCGTGCTGAAGAGCACGGTGAGGAACCCGGCCAAACTGCTGGACCGGGCCCTGCTCTGGCTGCACGAGCTGGAGGTGATCCGGCTCAACAAGGGGCTGGCGGTGTTCCGCCCGGCCATGACGATCCGGCTGGAGCGGCGGGACCGGCGCGGGTTCTCCAGGGCGGACTTCGAGCCCCTGGCGCTTCACTACAAGGGACAGGTGCTGCAGATCCACGTCATGGTGGAGTTCGCCGAGCGCGGCCTCGCGGCCATGAGCGAGGCGCTGCGTCTGGCGATGGACTACTTCGCACTCACGGAGGATGAGTTTCTCGCCCGCTGGCTGCCTGGTCGAGACCGGGAGATCGGCCGGCAGACGACGTCCGCGTCCTGGCGCGCCATCGTCGAGATCCTGAGGAACCCGGTCCAGCAACGCATCGTGGCCGACGAGCGGGAACGGACCAACGTGCTGGTTCTCGCAGGCCCCGGTTCGGGCAAGACCCGCGTGCTGGTGCACCGCATCGCCTGGCTGATCCGCGTCAGACGGGAAAACGCCCGCGGCATCCTGGCGCTCGCCTACAACCGCCACGCGGCCGTCGACATCCGCCGCCGGCTCACGGAGATGATCGGCGACGACGCGCGCGGCGTGACGGTGCTCACCTGCCACGCGCTTGCCATGCGCCTGGCGGGCCGGAGCTTCACCGGCCGGTCGGAGCGCCCGGACGACAGCATGTTCAGGGACGTGATGCGCCGTGCCGTCGCGCTGCTCCGCGGCGAGGAGCTGTCGCCGGAGGAGGCGGACGAGCGCCGCGTGCGCCTGCTCGCGGGCTTCCGGTGGATTCTCGTCGACGAGTACCAGGATGTCGGCCTGGAGCAGTACGACCTGATATCGGCGCTGGCCGGCCGGACGCTGGAAGACGACGCGGGCAAGCTCACCCTGTTCGCCGTCGGCGACGACGACCAGAACATCTATGCCTTCAACGGAGCGTCGGTGGAGTTCATCCGGCGCTTCCAGGCCGACTACGGGCCGAAGCCCACCTACCTGACCGCCAACTACCGTTCGACGGCCCATATCGTGGCGGCGGCCAATGCGGTGATCGAGCCGGCGCGGAGCCGCATGAAGGCGGGGCATCCCATCCATGTCGACCGCGCGCGAGAGAAGGACCCCCCGGGCGGAGCGTGGGCGGCGCTGGACCCGGTTTCGCACGGACGGGTGCAGATTCTGCCGGCCGGAGGCGATCCGGTCGGCCAGGCGCGGGCCGTCATGGCGGAGTTGCTGCGTCTCTGCGAGCTGGCGCAGGGATGGGACTGGTCGCGGTGCGCGGTCATCGCGCGCGAGTGGGAGTATCTGGTTCCGGTGCGGGCGTTCTGCGAGGCGCATACCGTCCCGGTCCAGATGGCGAACGAGGACATCCCGAATTTCTGGCGCCTGCGGGAAACTCGGGCGTTCGTCGAATGGCTGCGCGGGCGTGAAACGCGGATGGTCGCCGGCGCGTCCCTGCGCGGGTGGGCCGACGCGAGGCCCTCCGATCCCTGGCACGACCTGCTGCGGCAGGCGGTGGAGGAACATGCGCTGGAAACCGGCGGCGGAGAGACACCGGTGGATCACTTCATCGAGTGGCTGGCCGAGTGGGGCCGGGACATACGCCGCCGCCAGCGGGGACTGCTGCTGCTCACCGCCCACCGCGCCAAGGGGCTGGAGTTCGATCATGTGGCGGTCCTGGACGGCGGCTGGGACCGCGTGGGCCGCGGCGAGGATCCCGACGCGCCGCGCCGGCTGTACTACGTGGCGATGACGCGGGCGCGGCAGACGCTGACGCTGGCGAGACTCGACGGCTCCCGGAGCTTCCTTGCCGAACTGGCTGACCATCCCGCCACGATCCGTCGCGCGGCTGCCGAGCTTCCTGCGTGCCCGGAGGCGGTGGCGTATCGCCATGTCCGGCCCACCCTTCAGGAGGTCGATCTGGGGTTCGCCGGGCGGCGCCGTGCCGGCGATCCCGTACACGGCGCCATCACAGCGCTGTCGATCGGCGATCCCCTGGAGGTGCGGGTCCGAGAGGACGGGCGTTGGACGCTGCTGGACCGGGCCGGCCGAACCGTGGGGCGCCTCGCCACGTCGTTCAGGCCGCCGTCCGGGTCACGGTGCCGGTCAGCGGCAACGTTCGCGGTCGTGGGCTGGAGCCGGGAGGCGTCGGACCCGAAATACCGCGACGCCATGAGATGCGATGCCTGGGAGGTGGTCATGCCCGAACTGGTGTTCGAGCCGGCCAAGTGAGCGACCTCAGTGAGCCTTACGACGATCGTAGCTCCGACGGCCGCGGCGCTCGATGTATAGTCGGAACATGCCCGGCGGCGACCGCGCGGAGCTGATCGATCCGTTCACGCTGAGCGCCGCCGACGGCTACGCGTGGCTCAAGGGCAACCTGCACTCGCACACGACCTGCTCGGACGGCCGCCTGTCACCGCAGCAGCGCGCCGACGCCTACGCGGCCAACGGCTACGACTTCCTGGCGATCACCGACCACTACCGCATCACCAGCCTCTCCGGCATCACCCCTGCCCACGGACTGGTCCTGATCCAGGGCGTCGAGCTGCATCCCGACAACCCGTTCGGAGGCCAGGTGCACCACTTCGTCGGCCTGCACGTCAGCGACGACATCGATGCCGCGAAGCTCGCGCCACGCTGCAGGTCCACCTGGCCACGAGTCGGGACGGGGTGCGCCTGGAGTACTTCGGCGACCGGCCGGTGGTACCGATCGAAGCGGACGGCGCCGGAGAAGAGAAGCGCGTCTACGCCGGGGTGGGCATCGCGCCGCTCGGCACGGATACCCTGGCCGTGCCGTGCAGCCGCTGGCACCACACCCACAACGAGGACACGGCGGAGGGATTCCGGGAGGAGTACCAAGGCGAGTATTTCTGGGCGACCTGGAACGTCGACCGTTTCGCGGCGGTGGAGGCCGACGAACGCGGCTTCTTTGCGACACCGGTGTTCGACGACCCACTGGCCTCGCTTTCAGTCAACGCCACGACCTACCCGTCGGGGGAGATACGGGTCCAGCTCACCGATGAGACCGGGGTGCCCGTCGAGGGATATGCGTTTGCCCAGTGCGACCCGGTGCGGGGCGACGAGATCCGCCATCCGGTAACCTGGCGGGGCAGCCCCGAGATCGCGGTCCATCCCGAGAGGCCCCTGGTGATACAGTTCCGGATGACGCGGGCGAAGCTCTACGCCTTGTACACGGCGTGACCCGTATACGCCGGTCCGACCTGTACGGTTAGTGGTACAAGTTGCCGGTTCACGGTAGACTTCCGGTGAGAACGACAATCTGGAGGGTGATGTGAGAACGGTTTCTTTCACGGAAGCCAGGAATGGCCTGAAGTCCATACTCGACGGAGTCGCAGGCGATGCGGACGTCGCCATCATCACGCGCCGTGATGCCGAGGACGCGGTGGTCATGTCGCTCGATTACTACAACAGCCTGATGGAAACCGTGCACCTGCTGAAGTCGCCCGCGAACGCCGCTCACCTCGCCGAGTCGATCGAGCAATACCGAGCCGGCAACGTGCTCGAACGAGAGACGATCGACCCGTAGCGATGCGGCGCACGTTGGCATGGACCAACGCGGCCTGGGCCGACTACCTGTGGTGGCAGGGACAGGACAGGAAGACGCTGCGGCGGATCAACCGGCTGATCGCCGACACCATGCGCTCTCCGTTCGAAGGACTGGGCAAGCCGGAGGCGCTGAAAGAGAACCTGACCGGGTTCTGGTCACGCCGCATCGACCAGGCGCACCGCCTGGTCTACGCCGTCGAGGACACCCGCGTGACCATCATCTCCTGCCGCTACCACTACGAGCGGTGATGTCATGATCCTGGCCGTCCTGCGCCGGCTGCGGCTGATGGTGATCACCCTGGCCGCCATCTCCGTACTCTCGTTCCTGATCATCCAGGCGCCGCCGGGAAACTACCTGGACACCTACATCACGCAGTTGCGCATGCAGGGCGACGCCGTCGACGACGCCAGGATCGAAGCGCTGGAGGCCCGTTACGGCCTGGAGCGGCCGATGCACGTCCAATACCTCAAGTGGATCTGGGGCGTTCTGCGCGGCGACCTGGGGCGCTCGATGGCCCACAACATGGAAGTCAACAAGCTGCTCGCGCAGCGGCTCCCGGCCAGCTTGGCGATCTCCACCCTGTCGCTGATCCTGGTCTACCTGCTCGGCTTGCCGATCGGGATCTACTCGGCCACCCGCCAGTACTCGCCCGGCGACTACGTGTTCACGTTCATCGGCTTCATGGGTCTGGCGATTCCCAATTTCCTGTTCGCGCTGATCCTGCTGTGGATCACCTTCGAGGCCACCGGCACTGCGGCCATCGGGCTGTTCTCCGCCGAGTACGCCAACGAGCCGTGGAGCTTCGCCAAGCTCATCGACCTGCTGAAGCACCTGTGGATGCCGGCCCTGATCGTCGGCACCGCCGGCACGGCAGGCCTGATCCGGGTGGTGCGCGCCAGCCTGCTCGACGAGCTGCGCAAGCTCTACGTCACGGTCGCCCGCGCCAAGGGCGTGGCCGAGCGGCCGCTGCTGTTCCGCTACCCGGTGCGCATCGCGCTCAACCCCGTGATCTCGACGATCGGCTGGACCCTTCCGGCGCTGGTGTCGGGCGAGCTGCTGGTATCGCTGGTCATGGGCCTGCCCACGATCGCGCCGCTGTTCGTGCAGGCGCTGATCAACCAGGACATGTTCCTGGCAGGCAGCGTGGTGATGGTGCTGAGCAGCCTGACGGTGCTCGGCACCCTCATCTCCGACATCCTGCTGGTCGCGATCGATCCCCGCATCCGGGAGGCGGTCTGAGGTGGCCGGTCGCGGCAGCGAGCGCGAGCAGGTCTCCTCGCAATGGCGGCTGATCCGCATCCGCTTCCTGCGCCACCGGGTCGCGGTCGCGGCGCTGCTGTTGCTCGGCGTCTTCTACCTGGGCGTGCTGTTCGCGGAGTTCGTGGCGCCCCACGACCCCCGCCAGCGCAGCCCCGAGCAGCAGTACTCGCCGCCGCAGCGGATCCGGGTGTTCCACTCGGGCCGCCTGACCGCCCCGTTCGTGTACGGGCTGTCGTCCGAGCTCGACATGGAGACGTTCCGCTACGTGTACGAGGTGGACCGGAAAGCCCGGCAGCCGGTGGCGCTGTTCGTGCGCGGCGACCCGTACGAGCTGTGGGGCCTGTTTCCGTCGGACCTGCACCTGTTCGGGGTCACGGACGGCAGCCGGGCGTACCTGTTCGGGACCGACAACCTGGGGCGGGACCTGCTGTCGCGGGTGATCTTCGGCGGGCGCATCTCCCTGTCGATCGGGCTGGTCGGCATCGCCATCAGCTTCCTGCTCGGCGTCATCCTGGGAGGCATCTCCGGCTACTTCGGAGGAACGGTGGACGTGGCCATCCAGCGGCTGGTGGAGTTCCTGCGCTCCATCCCCGACCTTCCGCTGTGGATGGCGCTGAGCGTGGCGCTGCCCCGCTACTGGTCGACGGAGCGGGTCTACTTCGGCATCGTCCTCATCCTCTCGCTGGTCGGCTGGACCTCCATCGCACGCGTGGTGCGCGGCAAGTTCATGGCCGTGCGCGAGGAGGAGTTCGTCACCGCGGCCGTCGTCGCGGGAGCGGGCACGGGGCGCATCCTGTTCCGCCACCTGCTGCCCTCCTTCGCCAGCTACATGATCGCCTCGCTGACCCTGTCGGTGCCGGGGATGATCCTGGGAGAGACCGCCTTGAGCTTCATCGGCCTGGGCCTGCAGACCCCGGCGATAAGCTGGGGCGTGCTGCTGCAGGAGTCGCAACGCATCCATGTGCTGGCCGGATCGCCCTGGCTGCTGATCCCGGGCGCGTTCGTGATCGTCACGGTGCTGGCGTTCAACTTCCTGGGAGACGGGCTGCGCGACGCGGCCGATCCGTATACCTCCACTTAAGCACTTAAGTAAGCAAAGGGAGGAGGGATCGTCCCTCCTCCCTGCTTTCGCTACTGATCCGCGTACTACTTGAAGTAGAACTGCGCGGGCACCTCGTGGATGTGCTCGGCGATGATCGGATCGGGAATGTTGCCCAGATTGACGTTGACGATTCCGTAGTAGTCCTGTCTGGGAGGGCGCACCGCGCCGATCATGTACAGCTCTTCCTCCAGGAGCGCGAAGATCTCCATCGTGATGGCGATGCGTTCCTCATTGTCCGAAATGGAGATCGCGCGCTCGCGCAGCGCCGCGATCTGCTTCAGGGCATCCGGGGGCTCCATGCCCTCCTCGCCGCCGGAGTTCAGCCAAGCGGCCCACTCCCTGCCGGGCGAGAACCAGGTGCCGACCGGTACGACCTCACCCCGGACCAGCGGGTTCATCGGCCGGCCGGCCAGCCCGAACGGGAACATGATCAGGTCGAAGTCGTTCGTGTTGTAGATGCCGCCGAACGAGTCCCAGCTTCCGGCGCGGGCGACGGTCTCGATGCCGACCGCACCCCAGTAGCCGCTGTACAGGTCCGCGATCTCGGCGGTCTGACCACCGGGCATCGCGTAGATCTGCATGCGCAGGCGCTCGCCGTCGGAGCGCAGGCGGTAACCGTCGCCGTCCCGCTCGTCCAGGCCCAGCTCGTCCAGGATGCCGTTTGCCATGTCCGGGTCGTGCTCCAGGTACACCTTGAACAGGTTCTCACCGTAGTACGGCGGGCCGGCTTCCACGGTCGGCTGCGACGGAACGCCCAGCCCCTTGTAGAAGGTCTGGTTGATCTCGTCGCGGTCGATGGCGTGTGACAGCGCGATGCGGAACCGCTTGTCGTTCTGCAGGTCCCGGAGCACCTCGTCCTGGTGAGCGAAGTTGAACAGGATCAGGCCCTGCTCGCCCCCCGGCCACCAGTACTGGATGCGGTGGTAGCCGGCTGAGTCGGCGTTCTCGTTGACCACCTGCAGGTTGGCGATGCCGCCCCACGTGCCGGGCGCCTGCAGGTCGGACTCGCCGGCCAGGATCTTCAGCAGCTCGGCCTCACCCGGCGGAACGCCCTGCGAGTGGATGGCGTCGATGTAGGGAAGCTGGTTGCCGGCCGTGTCGATCTTCCAGTAGTAGGGGTTGCGGTTCATCACCAGCACTTGGTCGGTCTTCTCGTTCTCGAGCTTCCAGGGGCCGATCACCGGCGTCTTGGGGCTGTGCTGCGGGTTGTAGATCTCCTTGAAGTGGTCGGTCCAGGTCTCGAAGCCGTTCTCCTTCACCGCCGCCTCGACCTTTTCCATCGACGTGTGACCCGGGTGGAACGCCTTGAGGAACTCCGAGTGCGCGTAGTTGGCCGGGCGCCAGCGCGCCATGAACTCCACGAACATGCCGGCCTGCACGTCCCAGGAGATCTGCACCGCGGTGTCACTGACCTTGGTCATCGTCCCCGCGTTGCCGCCGAACCGCATCTGCGACGGGGGAGAGGGAAACAGCTCCTCGTTGAGGCCGATCTCGTTCCAGTAAAACAGGAAGTCGTCGGCGACGAACGGCTTGCCGTCGCTCCACTTCATCCCTTCACGCAGGTGCAGAGTGATGGTCATGCCGTCCGCGCTCCACTCCCAGCCCGCCAGGGCGTTCGGGAAGATCGAGCTCATGTCAGGCGAGTACGCCGTGGCGTACTCCCACACCCAGTGGTCGCCGTTGATGATGGTGCCTTCCGGGCGCAGCTCGCGCAGCACGCCGCCGTACTGGCCGATCTCGTCCACGGGCTCGACCACCAGCGGGTTGCTCGGCAGTCGTTCCGCCAGCGGCGGCAGGTCGCCCGCCGCCACCATGCCGGCCAGCATGGGCGCCTCATTGAACGAGGTGATCGCCCCGTGCATGCCCTGCCACTCGTCGAGCTGGTACACCTCGGAGTTGGTGTCCATCATTTGCGCCGTCGCCAGCGACGGCACGATCAGCAGCGCCGCGGCAGCCGCGATCGGCGCGACGCCGCGCAGCACGTCGGTTCGCTTCCGCATACGTTCCTCCTTACTTGTCGGTCGAATCGGTTGGATCGAACGGCTTCGAGTCTACGCTCCCGGCATCGGGGTGCCAAGGACGGACGCCGTCACGACCAGACGAACACTTCCGGATCGTCCGCCGAGTAGCCGATGAACACCGCCAGCACGACCCGCGGCGAGGAGCCTTCCAGCGCCGGCACCTCGTGCACCAACCGGGTATTGAAGAAATAGAGGTCGCCGGGCTGCAGGTCCACCTGGTAGTGATCGACGGCGTTGGCCGCGGCGTAGGCGGCGAACGCGTCGGCCTGCAGGCACGGCTCCAGCTCCGGCGTCCACAGGCAGCGGTGCAGGATCGACTGCGCGATCCGGCCGCCGGAGCGGCTGTTCTGCAGGCACAGCACGCCCGCGAACTGGTGCTCGAAGCGGCTCACCGCGTAGCCCCGCCGCCGCTCGTGCTTGCCGGCGTGGTCGACGTGCGGCTGGTAGCGGTGGCCGGCGTAGTGGATGCGGAAGATCGCCGGCCCGTAGCGGCGCCCGCCCGGTTCGTATGCCGTCGTCACCCGCTTGCCCACCGCCAGCTCCGCCAGCCGGTCGTAGACCAGTTCCACCGGGTCCGGATAGCCGGCGAACAGGGTAGCGAACAGCTCCCGGGTCTGCTCCGCATGCGCCAGAAACCCCTCCCGGTCCCCGGCGCGATTGCTCAGGCTGGTGCCGATGTCCACCCGCCTCGGCTGCACGCTGTCGGCGTCCAGCAGGATCGGGTCCATCAGCCCGCGTGCCACGAACCGGTCGATCAGCGCGGCGCAGTGCTCGGCCGGATACGCCCCGCGCAGGACGATGGCCGGGACCTCCGCCCGCGCCAGCGACGCCAGCGGATCCGCATGGGCCGCCAGCACGCTCCCCATGTCCGCTTCCGCCGCCTCCCAGCGCATGCGCCCATCGTACCGTTTCGGCGGCGCGACCCCAACTGCGGATCGGCGGCTCGGGCAGCGTCCGGCGGACTACGCCACCGCTTCGCAGTGCGCCATTTCCCAGCCATGGAACACCACCGCCAAGCCCGTGAACCGGACTCCCGGAAACTGCCGCGCCAGTCGCTCGTCCGCCAGGTAGCGCTGCAACTGCGCGGTCGCGTCGCTGACGGCCGCCGCCACGCCCGCCCGGTCCGCCGGCTCGCTCCGCGCCAGGTACTTCAGCTCGATCAAATAGCCCACCCGAAGGTGCGGAAAGCGCGCCAGCAGCGGCTCCAGGCTGATGTCCGCGTGTCCCTTGCCCAGCTCCGCCTCCGAGCGGAACACGTAGAAGTCGGTCACGCTCAGATACGCGGCCAGGAACCCCTGTACCACCTTCTCGCCGGCGATGTAGTCGCGGATCCCCGTCTGCCGCGCGATCGCCTCGCCCAGGAACTCCAGCGCCGGCCGCCACTCGCCCTGGTTGGCCATGCGCATCATCAACTGCTCGAACCGGAACATGCCGACCCTGAACACCTCCACGTCCCGGTAGGCGTCGCGCAGGTAGCCGTACATCAACTGCTTCACCGTCTGGTTCGGGATCGCCAAACGCGGCATGCCGTCCACCACGCCGCGGATGCTCAGCAGCCCGAAGTAGTGCAGCAGCGACAGGAAGTTCTCCTCGTCGGCAAGCTGCTTCAGCGGGAAGCTCGGCTGGATGCGCAGCACGTCCTTTTGCCCTTCGCCGATGATCTCCCGCAGCAGGTCGAAGTTGCCGTTGAGCTGGCGGCCCACCACCAGCAGGTGGCGCAGCTTGCCGTAGTCGATGCGCACGTTGGTGTCGATCAGGTAGTCCGGCACGCCTCGGTTCGGCATGGATTCGTCCAGGTAGTAGAGCACCATGTCGGTGTTGAAGAGGTCGGTGTCGGCTGCCTTGGCGAACCGGTAGCCGTTGTACCACTCGCCCATCAGAGCCATGGCCTCATCCGCGTCCTGGTCGAGCACGCCGTGGCCGCGATAGAGGTCGACCAAGCGCCGCACCTCCGCCTCGGTGAAGCCGACCATCTCGTTGAAGTCGGGGTGCAGGCTGATGTTCTTGCCGATGTTGAAACCCGAGGTCACGTCGTCCATGGTGATCGGCGACACGCCGGTGATGAACAGGCGGTCGATGCCGCCGCCGCTGCGGTCCGTACCGCCCTTGAGGGCGGCGAAGAAGCTGCGAAAGAAGCCGCCGCCGTGGGTGAACGAGTGGTACGCCTCGGCGCCGTGGTGCGCCAGCACGGTGTTGGCGAAGTTGTCGTACTCGTCGATCAGCACGTACAGCGGGATGTCCAGGTCACTGGCGTATCGAAACAGCTCGGAGAGTTTCGTGGCGATGGAGGGAGGCGCGAGGATTTCCCGCAGCACCTCCTGCGGAAACAGATCCGGTTGCCGCCGCAACGCCCCCCGGAGTTCTATGTGGCAGTAGGCTTCGAACTCCCGCTCCAGCGTTTCGAGTTTGTCGTTGACCATCGAGAAGTTGAAGCGCAGGACCACGTAGCGGTGGCGCTCTTCGGTCGGGTTGCGCCCGATGTCCGTGCCGGCGAAGACGGTGTCGAACTCATGCGCCCAGCGCCGGTCGTAGTAGTTCTCCAGCAGCGACACCCACAGCGACTTGCCGAACCGCCGCGGGCGGATGAGGAAGACGTAGTCCTCCTGTTCCAAGCGCCGCAGGAAACGGGTCTTGTCGACGTACAGCCGCCGTTTCAAGCGGATGCGCCGGAAGTCGGCCTGGCCGTAGGGAATGCGCGGGTGCGCCGGAACCTCGTCCACCGCCGGATACCTTGCGGCCGTCATTCTATCTCCTTCCAGGAGCGGGAATCCACGTCCGCGAACCGGGCCGAGCACCGAGCAGCGGGCGCTGATCCAGCGGTGCCTGCCGTCCGAGCGGTGCGATGGCACCCGCCACGGTGGTAGATTGCGCGCAGTCATGAGCTCACTGCATCCGTACCACCCGCCCTGCGCCCGCTGCCGCGCCGGCGTCGCCCGCCGCGACGTGACGCCCCCCGTCGGCATTCAGAGCCGTTCCTTCGGCGCGGCCCTGCACGAGACGGCCGAAGGCGTCCACCGCCCCTTCACCACCACCGCCCTGGCCCTGGCCGAGCTGGAGGGCGATAGCTCCCCGATGGTCCTGCTGGCCGTCGACATCGGCTGGCTGGAGAAGGACGAGATGAACGAGTTCCTGGAAGGGGTGCGCGAGCCGCTCGACCTGGGCGAGGACCGGCTGCTGATCGCCTTCTCCCACACCCACGCGGGCGCGAACCTGTCGACCAGCATGCGCGACCACCCGGGCGGCGACAAGATCCGCCCCTACTTCAAGCGGTTGATCGGCCTCTGTGCGGAGGCCGGCGCCGAGGCGGTCGCCAACCTCGCACCCGCATGGCTCACCTTCGGCTCCGGCTCCTGCGACTTGGCGCAGAACCGCGACGCATGGGACGAGGACTCACAGCAGTTCGTCACCGGCTTCAACCCCGACGGCGAGGCCGACGACACGGTTCTGGTCGCCCGCGTCACCGCCGACGACGGCGGCGTGCTGGCCACGCTGGTCAACTACGGCTGCCACCCCACGACCCTGGGACCGACCAACCGCCTGCTCTCCCCCGACTACATCGGCGCCATGCGTGAAGTGATGGAAGACGCCTTCGGCGCCCCCTGCCTCTTCCTGCTCAGCCCCTGCGGCGACACGGGCCCTCGCGAAGGATTCGTCGGCGACACCGCCATCGCCGACTCCAACGGCCGCCGCCTTGGTTTCGCCGCCGCAGCCGCCGTCGAGTCCCTGCTGCCCGCCGGGACCCGGCTCGTATACGACGGCCCCATCATCTCGGGCGCCACGCTCGGCTCATGGAAGCGAACGACGCTCGATCCGCCCGCAGACGACCGGTCATTCGCGCTGCGCAGTCGCACCCTGCGCATCGACCTGCCGATCAAGCCGCATGAATCACCGGATGCCCTCAAGGCCGCCCACGACCAGGCCACCCGCGACCTCGAAGCCGCGCAAGCCTCCGGCGACCCGGTCGCCATCCGCGACGCCACTGCGCTACGCGAGCGCGCCCGCCGCCGCCTCCTCCGCGGTCCCACCCTCCCCGACGGCGGCGCCATCCCCTTCGACCTCCACCTCTGGCAGATCGGCGACGCCGTCCTCCTCTCCGTGCCTGCCGAGCCTTATTCTCATCTCCAACAGGAGTTACGATCCCGGTTTCCCAACCGACTCATCCTGATATCCGTGGTCACCAACGGCACCCTCGCGTACCTGCTGCCCCGCGATCTCTACGGCAAGAACCTCTACCAGGACTGGGTCTCCTTCCCCGGCCCAGGCGCCTTAGACCTCGCGATCGACACCGCCTCCGCCGCTATCGCCTCATCCGTGCAGCGCCGCTAACCCCCATCACCTGCGCCGCCCCGCCCAGCGCCTCTCCCCTTCCCAACACCCGTTCGCCGAAGGCGACCGATCCGGGGCGCTAGGCCGCCGATCGCCATGACCGTACCTCCGGAACGCCCGGCGAGCTGCGTAGACACTTCACTGGGACACATGGCAGACTGTGTCGGTGGAATCGGAGTCGGCTCCGATCAAATAGACGATTGCCTCATAAGGAGAGTGTATCCCATGAGCGACAGCCAACCAACCTTGCGATTCGATCTAAATACTGTAATCACGATAGTTGCCTTTGTCTTGGCTGCGGCTTCCGCGATTTATTCTATTCTTCTATCCGTGCAAAGGGACAGTATCGTCACGGCCAAAGACCTGAAAACGGTTCAGAATGAGCTAAGCAAAGTTGCTGATCTTAGTGATGGTATTCAGAGTAAAATCAGAGATTTGCAGGTCATCGTTCAAGACCTAGGCGAGTCAGTGGAGGCAAACAGAGATGCGATAGATGTCAATGATGGCTTGATAAGACAAAACAAGAGCGCCGCCGAGAAAAGTCTATCCGAGATTTCAAGCAGTCTATCAGACTTCGCAGCTAAGTCAGAATTCGAAGCTCTGGAGGATGAATTCGGAGCTCTGGCTACGGATCTTGCCAATCATGGGAGCCGCGTGAGCGTCTATGATCTCGGAGATGTATACTGTGACGCACCGAAGACTATACCGGTACCTGATGGAACTACTGACGATTGGGTGGTCTTTGGAATCAATCCTCTTGTGAACTCAGGGGTCGACAACGCCAGTAGGGGTGACAATGCGATTTACCGATTCGTGACGGAGGTTGAAAACAACCGCGAGAAAACAGCTTGGGATGTGCGCTTTGTAGTCGAGGTAAACTACAACACGAAGACCAGTGACGCCAGCGCAGGAAACTGCAACCAGGATAGGCACGGGAGGCTATTTCAAGGTGAGATTTCCAGGACGCGAGTCATTGCGATCAGAAAATAGAGTGGAGAATAGGAAAGCTTTGTTGAGTTCCTGATTGATAGTTTCAGACTTCCTGACCTCAAGCGGAATCAGGGTGGCGTTGAGTTCCTCGATCAGGGGAGCGGGAATCCGCCTGAGTCGCTCATTCTCACGCTGGACAAGCCGGAAACCTCCTACAGGGCATCGTGTCTACCCATGAATTACAGCTTGACAGACTCCGTAGCGAAAGGTGGGGATGGGCCGAAAGCGGAGCCGGGGGCGACGGTTTCGGGGCGCTACCGGCCCTGATCCCGGCGCAGGCGCAGCATGCGGTTGCCGCCGCGCAGAAACTCGTACGGGACCGGTTCGACGACAGCGTCGACGCCCTCCGGCCGCATCTCCCGGACCACCACCGGGAGATACGGCGACGGTGCGCCGCCGATCTGCAGCAGCGGAAAGACACGAACCTCGGCGGCGACGCGCAGCATCTCCCACAGCGCGGCGAGGTGAAACTCCAGATCGAAATGCTTGCTGTACAGGAACAGGAAGTGCGACGAGAGCGCCAGATCGAACGAGCGGTCGGCGAACGGCAGCTCGGGCAGCGACGCCTCGACGTAGCGGCCCTCGCCCATGCCTGCCGCATAGTCGCGGAGGAACCGGCGCATCGCCCCCATCCGTCGCCGCCCCAGTTCCTCGATCGACGGCACGTGCGTCCAGACGAAGTCGTCCGGATTGCGGCGCACCTCGCCCATCACCACGTCGAAGGTCTCCTGCACGCGGCGCTCGATGGCATCCGCAGCGAAGGCGTACAGCGGATCGACGGAGACCGCCGAGCCGCCCTGTGCCGTCAGCTCGGCGTTGAAGCTGGCCGGTCCGTCGCCACAACCCAGAATGCGACGACGGAGCTCTGCGGCGGACAGGTCGAACATGCCCCGGTACTCGGCCAGCGTCCGCCCCCACGGCACGACCCGATCGATGGAGACGGGCACCGGCGAGCTACCTCACGCCGCGAAGCGGATCGACGTGCCGTCGACTGCCCGCCGCTCCCTTGGGATCTCGTTGCTGCATGCGACGCGCCACGGTAGCATCGGTCGCGGAATCGGACAAAGCGGATCGATGCAGCCTGACTGCAGCCGGCACGTGGGTCGGCGATTCGATGGTCCGTGGTATGCTGGATAACTGCGACACGTTCTCCGTCCGTTCGATCTATCGGCCAAGGAGGTAATGCCGTCATGAACCGGGTCTTCATCTACTGGGACAACTCCAACATCTTCATCGGCGCACAGCAGGTCGCCGTCGAACGTGAAGGCGATGCGGCTCGCTACCGCGTCCGTATTCACTTTCGGAACATGCTGGAGCTGGCCCGCTCGGGACGGGAGATCGAACATGCGATAGCGGTCGGATCGATTCCACCTGAACTACGGCACGTCTGGAACCGTTTGGAGAACGAAGGTATCACCGTTCAGTTGCTGGAACGCGGCACGTTGCAGGGGCGGGAACAAGGAGTGGACCAGACACTGCAAACCGCGATGTTGCGCGACGCGTTCGACTACAACGGGGATCCCGGGATCGTCGTCATGCTCACCGGAGACGGCAGCGGCTTCGACGATGGCGTCGGCTTCCACGCCGACCTGGAACGCATGCGCAAGCGTGATTGGCGGATCGAAGTGCTGTCTTGGAGGCATAGCTGCAAGCGCCGGATGCGGGAATGGGCGCAACGCCACGGCACGTTCATCCCGCTGGATGACTTCTACGACAGTGTGACCTTTCTGGGACCGCCGTCGCCGGGTCAGCCGATCGCCGATCCGCGTCACGCGACGCCGATAGACTTCTCGCGCAGAACGACGTAAGCGCATGAGCTTTGAATAGCAGGCAGCGAGGTGGGGCTGGGGTGCCTTCAGGATGCGAACTCGCGGATGGCGGCGAGGTTCGGTACAATCCCTCCGCGGGATCACACGCCAACTATCCGACCGTTCTTGCGTCGTTCCGAGGACCCGGCTGACACGGTGAAGCGAAGACTCGTCGGCCATGCCTGCGCGAACCGCGCTTCGATTCGCTCCACGGTTTCGGTGACGATTTCGTCCTTGTCGCGCAGTGCGTCGAACTCTTCGAGCCGTGCCTTGAAGGCTGGTATGTCCATCGTGTCGTTTCTCCCAGGGCGCGTGGGCGGGGAAACCCAGCCTGCGCGCCTGTGGATAACTCTGTGAGCGGGTCCATCCCCGCGTGGGCGGGGAAACCGTCATCATCGTACCTCCGCCCACTACTATACCGGGTCCATCCCCGCGTGGGCGGGGAAACCGGTCGGTCAGTCGGTCGCGCTGGGTCGCCGTGCGGTCCATCCCCGCGTGGGCGGGGAAACCTGCGCCCTGTCCCACCTCGTCGGCGAGGGGGGCGGTCCATCCCCGCGTGGGCGGGGAAACCTCCTCTTCCAGGCCGGTTTCGTCGTACCACGGGGGTCCATCCCCGCGTGGGCGGGGAAACCGGCGACTGGTACTTGAACTGCGGTCCATCCCCGCGTGGGCGGGGAAACCAAGTTCGGGTTGGCGTCCAGCCACTCCTGGAAGGGTCCATCCCCGCGTGGGCGGGGAAACCCAGGTCGAGGACGTATTCGCCTCGACCTACGACGGTCCATCCCCGCGTGGGCGGGGAAACCGAGGCCGCCGCTGCTGAGGCGGCGGAGCAGGCGGGTCCATCCCCGCGTGGGCGGGGAAACCGTCAGCATCTCGCAGTTCACCAGGCCGTGACATGGTCCATCCCCGCGTGGGCGGGGAAACCGAAAGGCGCGATGTCGTCGCGCGTCTGCGCGAGGGTCCATCCCCGCGTGGGCGGGGAAACCCGGGCTCGGCTCCATGTTTGCGGACCACGAAGAGGTCCATCCCCGCGTGGGCGGGGAAACCGACGACAGTTCAGATCGGCGGGCAACCTCACAAGGTCCATCCCCGCGTGGGCGGGGAAACCGCAAACGCCAGCATGAACCGGATATGGCCAGAGGGTCCATCCCCGCGTGGGCGGGGAAACCTCCGGCGCATCATCATGCGCGATCTGCTCGACGGGTCCATCCCCGCGTGGGCGGGGAAACCTCAGCAGATGTTGCTACCTGGTGAGGTCATGAGGGTCCATCCCCGCGTGGGCGGGGAAACCAGGGTCGCTCGGGTCGGCGAGCTCCCATAGCCGGGTCCATCCCCGCGTGGGCGGGGAAACCATCGGGATCGCGACGCACCGACACAGGATGTCGGGTCCATCCCCGCGTGGGCGGGGAAACCCGTTGCGTGATGCGTCGAAACGACACTGGGGCGGGTCCATCCCCGCGTGGGCGGGGAAACCAGCGTCACCAGTGGGCTCTCGGTGCTCGTCGAGGGTCCATCCCCGCGTGGGCGGGGAAACCGTCGTCCCTTGTCGTGTAAACGCGCCGATCTGGGGTCCATCCCCGCGTGGGCGGGGAAACCCAGGCGATAGAGAGAGGTCATATGGCTGAGCGAGGTCCATCCCCGCGTGGGCGGGGAAACCTCGATAGCAGATGCTGGCGATGTGGCGTGGGTGGGTCCATCCCCGCGTGGGCGGGGAAACCACGGCCATCGCCGCGCTCGGCGCTACCGCGTCGGGTCCATCCCCGCGTGGGCGGGGAAACCAGGGACACGGTGAGCCCGGAGCGCAGAGGGTCGGGTCCATCCCCGCGTGGGCGGGGAAACCTGCTTTGCCGTTGAATCGACGAGCATGCGCCGGGGTCCATCCCCGCGTGGGCGGGGAAACCGCCATCGATGAGATCTCATCCGATGCTCCTTGAGGTCCATCCCCGCGTGGGCGGGGAAACCGCCACACGCGGACTGGCGATCATGTAACCAGCAGGTCCATCCCCGCGTGGGCGGGGAAACCATGGCGACGATCCTCGACCGCATCCTCCGCAGAGGTCCATCCCCGCGTGGGCGGGGAAACCAGTAGGTGCGCAGTGGGAATCTACCGCCGATTAGGTCCATCCCCGCGTGGGCGGGGAAACCTTTCATCCCAGTTCACCTTCCGGATATAGCTGCGGTCCATCCCCGCGTGGGCGGGGAAACCGCATCCTCGGACCGCCAGCCGACGGCGGCAATGGGTCCATCCCCGCGTGGGCGGGGAAACCGGCGCTCGACGTAATATCGACTGTCGCGAGCGCGGTCCATCCCCGCGTGGGCGGGGAAACCAAAACGATGACTGGGCGGGGCAATCCCGGTCAGGGTCCATCCCCGCGTGGGCGGGGAAACCAGAACCAGTGTAGCGACCGCTCCCATAACCACGGGTCCATCCCCGCGTGGGCGGGGAAACCTTCTGCCAGCCGGCCGGCACGGCGGCCAGCATGGGTCCATCCCCGCGTGGGCGGGGAAACCTCTGCGTCATTCTGGCCCAGTCGAATCTTGTCTGTCAAAGAACGTGGACTGCTACGCTGATTCGCCGGCCATGCGCCGAATCAGGTTCCATACAAGGCGGGCGTCCGGTAGCGCTCGATGACGCGGTCCGACGGCGACAATGGACTCCACCGCGCACGCGGTCGCGAGCGAGGTTCGAAATCCCCGCCACTGCTCATATCGATGCATCGCGCACTCCCAAGTGCAATCGATTTCAGGCAGCCCCGCTACGCGGCACGAGTGGGCCAGCACGTGCCGGTCAAACTCGGCGTGGTACGCGACCACGGTGCGTCCGGTCAGGAGTTGAGCGAGCATCACGTGGATCTGCTCGAATCGAGGCTGATTGCGAAGCACATCGCCATCCAGGCCATGCACTTTGGATGCTTGCGGCTCCGGGGGCGTGCGCGGGCGCACCACGGTGTCAAGGAGGGTATCCCCCCGGTTGTCGATGATTGCCGCCTCCACGACCTCAGCTTCAAGACCGAGGCCGGTCGTCTCGATGTCGACGACTCTCCAGTCGTCACGCTGCATCAGGCGATGAGCCCAGGTCTTCGCTGTTGCCGTGTTGGAGGCGCGCGAGCGTCTTTTCATCGACATCCCTCCTCGCCACGTAGACGCCGTCGTGACGCCACACGTCTTGTTGAGGAATCCCCAGCACGCGGACTTCCTGGCCTCCGGGCAGCGATGACTGTGGCCACGTCATCAGAATCGCGTGCTTCGGGTCCGGCCTGTACCACTCGGTGAGGACATTCCAGATCCGCTCCCGCACGGCTACCGTCATGCGAGGCGCCGTGTATACACCCGGAGCTATCTCGCACATGCACGATGCGAGGAAACCGCGGAAACGTCCTGGAGAATTACGCGTTACGACTATCGTCATCTTCATCGTCGCCGTCGATCAGGAACTTGATGCGATCGATCATGTTGGTGATCAGCTTCTCCTGTCTGAACGTCTGTGCCGCGAAGCGCCTGACGATTCTCTCGACCGGACCTTCTCTGTTCCGGAGAATCGCGCTGGTCGCTCGGAATGCGATCGGCAGCAAGACGGAATCGCGAAACAGGTCGGATATGTCCAAGGCGAACGCGTTGCTCGAGTCCTCGTGAATGAATCCGATCTCGGCGAGGGTCCCCGTGGCAGCGACCGCCGTCAAGGCCGCTCCTTCCACGGCGCTGGATGAGTGGTTGATGGCCTGGTTGGCCACATCCGCCGACTCCGGGTCGTTGCGGTCGTAGCGGCGTCCCTGCCAACGGACGCCGTGCCTTTCGGCCAGGCGCTGGTAGATGACCTTCATCCGCGCGCCTTCCATGCCCCGCAAGGCGTTGATGTCGGTCGACGGCAGGAACTCGCCCAGACGCAGAGCGTACATCTTGCGTACGATCGAGATTCGTTTCTCCGGATCGCACCAAGCCAGTATCTGCCGGCGAGCGCGAGCCGATGCGGCAGGGCCGGCTGGCAGACTGGCATAGAACCGCACTCCGTCCTCACCGGCACAGATCACGGTCGTGCCGTGGCGCGCCAGGATGCGCAACGCGTCATGGCTTACGGTGGTGCCGGGCTGAAGGAGCAGGCAGGACACCATCTGAAACGGAATCGCGTAGTCGCCGGGACCGAGGTCACCGTAGCCTGCCGTCACGAAGCGGAGAGTCCCCGACTCGACGTAGACGTTTCCCCGTCCCAGCCACATGAGCCCGTGCCGGTCAGTGTGGGGGACGCGTGCGGTTTCGAGGCCGAGCCGTCCTTTGAGCATCTCGACCGCTACGCTTCAGGGGCGGGGCGCCACGGAAGAGAGCGATCCTTGTTGACACGCGTAGGCCGATAATGGTCGGTATCCATGACGCGATTCACGGCGACCACACGTAGCTCCTGTATCATGGACTATAGCATCACGCGATTTCCTTGGGGAAAGTTCCAGTCACCCAAGTCCTTTCATCCGCTCGAACACCACAGCGCTGACGTGGCGGCCTGCCTCGAGGCGCTGCTTACCGATCCCGTGGTCCGGGGTCGGTTCGAGCAGGCCGCAGGGAAGAACCGCATCGAGCGCGTAACGGAGGCGCGGCTCTGCGTCCTTGCGTTCCTCCATGACTTCGGCAAGCTCAACGCCGGGTTCCAGTTCAAGGTCTTCGAGCGTCCGGACTTGCCCCCGGGGTCGCCTCCACGCGTCGGTCATGTGGCGGAGGCGCTTCTCTGTTTCGGCCAGGAGCACATGTGCGAGGCGCTCGGTCTCTACGCGATGTCCGACGCATGGGGAGACGCCTTCGAGCCGTTGCTCCGTGCGAGCCTCGCACATCACGGCCGTCCTGCCGAGAGAAGGCAACGCTCGGCCGCGGGACCGGCTGCACTGTGGCAGCCGTATGCCGGGTACGATCCGCATGCGGCGGCACAGTCGTTCGGCGAACGAGCTCGCTCCTGGTTCCCCGAGGCATTCGCGGAAGGACCGCCGTTGCCCGACTCGAACGACTTCGCTCATCTGTTCGCCGGGACCGTGGCGCTCGCTGATCAGATCGGTTCCGACATGACGTGTTTCCCGTTCGTATCGGACCGTGATTCGAGCTATATCGTCCGGGCACGTCAGAGCGCCGTCCGTGCGGTCGAAGCTCGTCAGTTGCGTCGTGGCGAGTGGCCGGCCCGCGCAGGCGCGGTTAGCTTCTCCGATCTGTTCGACCACGCGCAGCCGCGTCCGTTGCAGAGCGCGGTGGCTGAGGCGCCACTCACCTGCCCCCTCCTGGTGCTGGAGAGCGAGACCGGGTCCGGCAAGACCGAAGCCGCCGTGTTGCGCTTCAGCGCACTGTGGCGCGCCGGACTCGTGGACGGGCTCTACTTCGCCGTGCCGACGCGTGCGGCGGCGAAGCAGTTGCAAGGACGGGTAGACGCTGCGCTGCGCCGCCTGTTCCCCACGGATATTCGGGCCGAGACCGTGCTCGCCATCCCCGGCTATCCGCAATCCGGCGATGTCAGGGCACGACGTGTCGGCAGGTTCCAGGTCGAGTGGGAGGATGAGCCGGACGAAGAGACTCGCCTTGCCCGCTGGTCCTCGGAGAGCTCTCGCCACTTCCTGAGCGCTCCGGCGGCAGTGGGGACCGTCGACCAGGCATTGCTTGCCGCGCTGAAGGTGAAGTGGGCTCACCTCCGGGGGAGTGCGCTCTCGCGCAGTCTGCTGGTCGTCGATGAGGCGCATGCGAGCGACGCGTACATGACGGAGCTGCTGCGCGCGCTGCTCCGCGCCCACTTGGCCGTTGGCGGTCATGCGCTGCTGATGTCGGCCACACTCGGCGCGGCAGCGCGGATCGCGTTGACCGAAGAACGTACGCGAGACGAGCTTCCGTCAATCGCCTCCATGGAAGCCGTGCCGTATCCGGCACTGACGCTGGCAGGACGAGGCACACCGGAGACGCTCGGACTGGCCGAGACCGGTCACACGAAAGACGTTTCCATATGCGCTGAGCCGATCCTGGGCGACCCGGACCGGATCGCCGGTCTTGCGCTCTCTGCGGCCGAACAGGGGGCGAAGGTACTGGTGGTCCGCAACACGGTGCGGGTGGCTCAGGCGGTGTTCCAGGCGGTGCTGGATCAGGGTGGATCTGCACTGACGCTCCAGGTTGCGGGCGGGCCGGCGCTTCACCACAGCCGCTTCGCCGGCGAAGATCGCGTGTTGCTCGATCGTGCCGTGGAGCGAGCGCTGGGCAAGGGGCGAACCGGCCGTGGGGCGATCGTGATCGGCACGCAGACGTTGGAGCAATCGCTGGACATCGACGCAGACCTGCTTCTATCCGACTTGTGCCCGGTGGACGTGCTCCTCCAGCGGATCGGACGGCTGCACCGACATCGGGAGTCCGAACGGGCGACAGCGTTCGCAGAGCCGCGGTGCATCGTTCTGGTCCCGGCGGAGGGCATGGATGCAGGGCTGGATGGCGGACTGCTGCGCTATGGGCTTGGCGCTTCCCGGGATGGACGCGGCGTCTATCGCGCTGTGCTCGGGCTCGAGGCGACACACCGGCTGGTCGCCGCACATCCCGTGTGGACGATTCCGTCGATGAACCGGATGCTGGTAGAGCAGGCAACTCATGAGGAGGCTCTGAGCGCCCTTGCCGCTCAACTGGGCGGGCCGTGGATGGAACAGAGACAGCAGACCTACGGCTTCGCTGCGGCCGAGCGCGGCATCGCGCGGGGACACCTGCTTGACCGGAGCACACCGTTCGTCGACGAGGACGACGAGGAATTGGTGTTTCCTGATCTGGACGAGAAGGTGCGCTCGAGACTCGGGGAGGACGGCCCACGCATCGAGCTCGCGGAGCCTCAGCCTGGGCCGTTCGGGGCGCCGGTGCGCACGTTCAGCCTCCCGATGCACCTCTTCAAGGGTAGCGAGGACACGCCGCCATCGAAGGAGGAGATCGATGCCTCGTACGCCGAGCCCACGCCCGACGGGTTGATCCTGAGCGTCGGCAGGCGGATCTTTCCGTACGATCGCCTTGGAGTACGGCCGGGTGCTTGACTTCGGACGGGCACCGTTGTATTGATCTAATGGATCAAGGGCGGATGCTCCGCTTTAGGTCCTATGCTATCCGAAGGAGTAAATGATGCGAATAACAAAAACTGAACGCACCCATCGCAAGAACGCGAGTGTTACCTGCGAAGAAACGCACGCCGACGCCCAAGTACAGCGTCGTACTGAACGGACGATGTCTGTGTCTCTCGATGAGACAACACTTTGCATTGAGCGTGATGAGAACGTGAAGCCTCCGAACGGTTCGGAGATAGTCCCGGATGCAGGGCCGATGCGCCGCGCTCCTGTCCTGCAACCTCCGCAGATCCCCCGCCTTAGCGGGGACAGAGTCGACGAACGCGATGCATAACCTCCTGCTCGACCCGCTGATCAGGGTGCGAGCGACGAGCAACGGCGTCACGCGCGTGTCGCTCCCGGACCTCTACGTCGAGATGGTCCAGGATCGCGTCACGGCCTTTCCGGCCCTGCGTCCTCATCAGCGCCATGCTTGGCACGCGTTTCTGTGTCAGCTTGGCGTGATCGCGCTCCATCGCGCCGGATTGGTCGAGATTCCGGAGTCCCCCCAGCAGTGGCGTTCGCTCCTTCGGGCGACGACTTCCGAGTTTGCCGACGACCAACCATGGCACCTGATCGTCGACGATCCGGGCCAACCGGCCTTCATGCAGTGCCCGGCACCCGCTGGTCTCGACGACTACCGTAGGTCGAAGGCAACTCCAGACGATCTGGACATCCTGCTCACCGCCAAGAACCACGAAATCAAGCAGGCGACTGCTGAAGCAGCAGACCCGGAAGACTGGATCTATGCGTTGATCGACCTGCAGACCATGAGCGGGTTCCTCGGCGCCGGGAATTACCAGATTGCGCGCATGAACGGCGGATACTCGTCCCGACCGTGCCTGGGACTCGCGCCCTCGGGGGGCGGTCCGGGCGCACATCTGTGCTGCGACATCAGACGCATGCTCAGCGGACGCGATGCCCTGCTCGCAGAGTATCCCGACTACTTCCGGAAGGACCCCGGTGTGGGGTTGGTATGGCTGGAGCCGTGGGATGGCACCGGTTCCCTTGACCTCCGCGACCTCGACCCCTACTTCATCGAGATCTGCCGTCGGGTCCGGCTTACGTCGAGCGAGCGTGGCATCGCGGCGCGCACCGCTGCGTCTCGCGCCACCCGGATCTACGCGAAGATGGCCGGGGGCGACACAGGAGACTTCTGGACGCCCGTGCGGACGAAAGACGGCAAGGCGTTGTCGCTATCGTCGGCCGGCTTCCGATACGACCGGCTCGCTGAACTGGTCCTCGATAGGAAGGCCTACCGCCGCCCTCCGGCGATGCAGGTCAGCGCGGAGAAAGGCGCTCGCTGGCAACTCGTCGCGCGTGGCATCGCCGCCGGCCAGGGCAAGACGGAGGGCTATCACGAGCGCACCGACATCGCGTTCACCACCGCCACCGCGCGAGCCTTGAGCAGGCAGGCTGGACTCGACGCGCTCGCGGAAATCTCCAGCGCGCAGATCGAAGAGGTGCAGGAGGTGATCAGGGCGCTGCGCTTCGGCATTGCCGTCGCAGCGGGCGGCGGAAGGGATGCCAGCGAGCTCAGCAAGTCGCATCGGACTCATGCCGGCCCGTATTCCCGACGGCTCGACGCGGAAGCGGACGCGCGCTTCTTTCCGGCTCTCGAGGAGCGCTACGTCGCGTCTACCAGCGCAGACGCAGATGCGGTGGCCGCCTGCCGCGCAGCCTTCGCCCGGAGCCTGATCCGCGACGCCGAGCATCTGCTCGACGAGGCTATCGAGAGCGTCCCGTGTCCTGCGATCCATCGCCCGCGATCACGGGCACGCGCGGCGAGTGCGTTTTGGGGACGACTGCGAGGCGCCAAGAGCGTGTTCAGCGACCAGCCCGAGATTTTCACCGCTCGCGAGGTTGATCATGCCGCATGACGGGACGATAGTGACGACCGGCGAGGCGCCGGATCGGCTGACCATTGGCCAGACAGTGGCGCGGCTGGCTCAGGAGATCGGAGTTCTCGAACCGGGCCCTGCTTCGGCACTCCGTCGCGGACCTCAGCACGGCGCGGGAACGGCGGCGTTCTGGAAGCTGCTCGCCAGGTACGGCCCTGAGCTTGAACTGGACCGTGATCGCGAGGAGGGCTGGAGCACGCTGGTCCAGGCGATAGCGATCCTTACCCCCAAGGGCCGGAGCAGCAACAACGCACCGAAAGAGCCGGTGCACGATCCTCGGACAGCGATGGGTGCAGCGCTGCACGATGCAGGAGTCTCCGAGCTTCGCCTCGCCCGGCTGTTGACAGCACCGCAGCCGATGCGTCGGACCCTCGTTGTCCGACTGTGCCGTCGGCTGGCCGCGGCGGATCAGCGCCGGTTCGACCTGAGAACGCTCGCGCGGTTCGTCCTGTACGGACAGGATGCCGGCCGTCTCATCGCCAAGGACTATTACCGTGCCCAGACCGCGGCCGGACGCCAATCGGAAGTCAAGGAGAATTGACCCAATGCCGAATGCCAACTTTCTGCAGATCCACAGCTTGCACGGCTACTCCGCCGTGCTGCTGAATCGCGATGACTCGGGGCTCGCCAAGCGCATGACGTACGGCGATGCGATCCGAACGCGCATATCTTCGCAATGTCTCAAACGCCATTGGAGGGTGGCCGACGGACCGCACGCGCTTCGAACCATCGACGGCGCTACTGCGGCCGTGCGCTCGCGTGAGACGGTTACCCGCCGGGTGATCGGGCCACTCAGGGACGCAGGACATGACCTGAAGGCAATTGAGGCGATCGAGGCCGCGTTTCAGCGGGCCGTGTACGGCTCTAAGGGGGAGACGAGCCGGCAACCCCTCCTTCTCGGCGAGCCGGAAGTCTCGTACCTCGCCAAGCAGGCCCAGGAAATCGCCGACGCCCATGGAAACGACGCCCAAGCAGCGGAAAAGGCGGCGAAGGACTGGGAGAAGAGCGCAAAGGCGAATATGAAGGCGCTTCGCGACAGCTCTCGGCTTCCAGGAGGAATCGAAGCCGCGCTGTTTGGTCGCATGGTGACCTCCGACGTGGAAGCCAACATCGACGCGCCGGTCCACGTTGCACACGCATTCACCGTTCATCAGGAAGAAAGCGAAAGCGACTACTTCACCGTGGTCGACGACCTGCAGCGAGTCGAGGATGAGCCAGGCGCAGACCATATCGGTGAGACGGAACTCACGTCCGGGTTGTTCTACGGCTATGTCGTAGTGGACCGTCGCATGCTGCTCGACAACCTCGGTCAGGATGCCGACTTGGCAGGCGAGGTTGTCGCCCGATTGGCCCGCTTGATCGCAACGGTGTCGCCGGGTGCGAAGCTCGGATCGACCGCCCCCTACGGCTATGCAGCGTGGATACTCGTCGAGGCTGGCGATTGCCAGCCTCGCAGTCTTGCCGAGGCATTCCGCGATCCCTGTCAGCCGTCGGTCGAAGCGGCGGAGCGCGAGGCGCGCGAACACCTCCAGAAGCTTGACGCCGCGTACGCGACCGGCGAGGCACGCCGGGTCATGAGTCTCAACGGCGAGTCCATGCCTTTGGCGGAGCCGCTGGACCTGTCGGAGCTTGCACAGTGGGCTGGCTCCGCAATCCGTACCGGCGCCGCCTGATGCGCTGGATGCACCTGAGCTTCCGGGCTCCACTCGCGGCGTTCGGAGGAGAAGCCATCGATGCGAGAGGCGTGACCGGTGACTTCCCGTCGCAGTCGATGCTGACCGGCCTCCTCGCCAATGCGCTCGGCTGGAACCACGCGATGCGGCAGGAGCATCAACAGCTTCAGAGCAGGATCGTGTACGGAGCGGTGCGCGAGCATGAGCCCGTGCTCGGTCGCATGACCGACTATCAAACCGTTCAACTTGCCAAGGACGACCGGGCGTGGACCACACGCGGCATCCCGGCGAAACGCGACGGAGGACCGGCTACCTACGACGGTGCGCATCAGCGGTGGCGCGATTACCACGCGGATCTGCGCATGTCGGTCGTCTTGATGCTTGCACCGGATGACGAGCTGCCGACCCTGGACGATCTGGAGACGGCACTCGTGCGGCCAGCTCGGCCTCTGTTCATCGGGCGCAAGCCATGTCTCCCGGCCACTCGCATATTCCAGGGGTGGGTCGACGCAGACGACGTGCGCTCCGCACTGCGTGCGGTTGCACGGTTGAGCCATCAGACGGCCCGCGCGCTTTGGCCGGCGTCAGACGGCGAGGCGGGCGCCGATCTCATCACCGACGTCACTGACGAGCGCAACTGGCTGACAGGTATGCACGGCGGCGCACGCCGCGTCTGCGAAGGCCGGATCACTCCCGCGGACACCGGCGGATGAAGCCGTGTACCTGATCCACGCGCCCATCGACATGCGTGCTTTCAATCGCTGGGCTGGCCAGCGCGGCCTTCTCCGACGGGGAGCGTTCGACCCCGACTTTGCGCTGCACATTCTCCTGTCGGCGATGTTCGGCAAGCGAGCGCTCCAGCCGTTCCGCTTGTTCTGGTCGGAACGGCGACGCTCCGGGTCGCTTTACGCCTACGCTGACGCGAACCATGGAGCACTACAGGAAGTTGCCGCGGCGGCAGCGCCTCCTGACTGCCTCGCCCCCCTCAACCCTACCGCGCTGTGTGCGAAGCCCATGCCATCTGCGTTCGCTGCCGGGCGACGGCTCGGGTTCGACCTTCGAGTGCGCCCCGTCCGCCGGCTCCGGCGTGATGTGCAGGACAGCCAGACCGGCGTCCTAGCGAGGCAAGGGAGTGAGGTCGACGCATTCCGCTTGTCCTTGTTGCATCGGTTTCCCGATGGTTGGCGGGAGCCTGGCGAGGCCGCGAGACAGAACGGCATGAGCCGCGAGTCGACCTATGCCGCATGGCTCGCCGAGCGGCTGGCAGGCGCGGCCGGCATTGAGCATTGCCGGCTTTCGTCGTTCAGTCGCAGCCGCGCAGTGCGTGGCGACGGGCGTGGCCCGGAGGGGCCTGACGCCACGCTCCAGGGCACACTCCTCGTCCAGGACCCGGAGAAGTTCGCCCGACGGCTACGGGAAGGTGTTGGGCGTCATCGGGCCTATGGATATGGGATGATGCTGTTGCGGCCACCGATCCGAACGAAACCAACGAAGTGACAACAACCCGCGCATGTGTGCTTCAGTTTCGGAACTCCGGGACGACTGAGCTTTGGGAACGCAGGTCATCGCCGTAGATGTCGATGAAACCCTGGAAGAACGTGCGCGTCGAGGCGGGAAGCTCCGCCATCATCGGCGAGGACAGGATCCACGGCTGGTCGGAGAAGTAGTCGAACAGGTGTTCGCGGTCGGAGGTGTAGGTCAGCATGAAGGTGCGGCGGCGCTTGTCGGTGTGGTAGCGGCCGCGATGCAGGCCCAGGGCATCGAAGGCGACGGCGTCGCCGGGGCGCTGATGGAGGCGCACGGCGCCGGGCATGTCGTTGGAGCGGCTGTTGGCGTGCCCGTCGGCCAAGCGGATGCGGTACTCCTCGTCGGTGTCCCAGCGCAGGTGTGAGCCGGGGACGTACTCGACGTCGGAGTTCTCCACCAAGGCGATCTGGAGTTGGATTCCGTCGGGCTTGGTGCGGGTCGCGACTGTCCTGCGCTGATCGTTCTCGTCGGGCTTCAGGAACTGGACATCGCGGTGCCAGGAGCCGTCCTCGTGCGCGGTCCTGGGCTCGAACCACAGCGTGGTGGCGCGGAAGACCGGCTCGCCGTCCAACAACTCGCGGGCGAAGGCCAGGATGCGCTCGTCGGCGATCAGGTTCATCAGCGTGACGAACTCGCCGGGGTGGTTGCGGAAATACCCGGGATGGTTCAGGTGGCGCATGTTGTGGCGGTCGGGATCGCCGGGCTTGCCGTCCTCGGCGCTCGCGACCAGCCATTGCCGGCGCACGCGCTCGGTGATACGCAGCAGGTCGGCGACCTCGTCTTCCGAGATCAGCGAGCGGTACAGGCAGTAGCCCTCTTCCGTCCACTGATCGCGCATGGATCTAAGCGCGGGCTCGGTCACTGCGGCGCACCGTCCATCAGCGCGTCGAACTCGTCTTCCGACAAGAGGTTGTCGTCGCGGTCGAGCTGATAGGCGATGGCGTAGGCGGCGCGGTTGACGCCGCTCAGGTTGGGCTCTCCGCGGTGCCAGACGTAGTTGGTGAAGAAGTAGGCGTCGCCCGGCCCGCCGGAGATCAGGTCCTCCTGCGAGTCGTCCACCACGTCCAGGGAGATCCGCTTGCGCTGGTACTGCCGGCCGTCGCGGCCGTGCTGCGGGACCTGGTCCCAGTACTGCTCGTGGAACTGGATCCGCCAGCGGGCGTGCGTGCCGGGCAGGAAGCCCAGCGCCATGGCGTCCGGCGCCACCTCATCCAGGGCGATCCAGCAGTTCAGGCATACCGTCGGCCGCAGCTTCCAGTAGAAGCAGTCCTGGTAGTAGAAGCTGCGCCCGGCCTTGGACACCGACGGCTTGAAGATCGTCTGGTCGGTGTAGCGCTTCACCGGCCCTGCCAGCAACGCCTCCATGGCGCCACGGAGTAGTCGGAGCCACTGCTGGCCAGAGGGTCCCGCGGGATGAGACAGCGGTGAGACCGAACGAGAGGGGCTGTCTTCACCGCTGTCTCAGGCGCCGGCAGGGGGGAGTGCGTATCCCACCCCTCCCCGCATCATCCCGCTTGCCGCGTATCGATCCCCGTCACGTCGGCACCCGACACGCACGAGGCTCTTCCTTTCATGGCGCTTCAACAGCGATCCCCAGCGCACCGCCGCTGACCCCTTGCGCGCCGTATCGGAGGGACGAATACCAACCTGATGGACAGAATGTAGCCCGCAGGCTACAATCTGTCCATGTTCGAGCTCCGCAAGACGGAGGGCTACGCGAAGTGGCTGGACAGCTTGCGGGATGCTCGCGCCCGGGCTCGCGTTCTCGTGCGGATCGAGCGTCTGGCAGCCGGAAACCCGGGAGACGTCAGGCCCGTGGGTGAAGGTGTTTCAGAGCTGCGGATCGACTACGGTCCGGGCTACCGGGTGTATTACAAGAAGCAGGGCCGCAGGATCGTGGTTCTGCTGGCTGGCGGGGACAAACGGACCCAGAGCGACGACGTCAAGACGGCGTTGCGCTTGGCACGAAACTTGTAGGTGGGACCATGACCAAGACCGTTACTTCACCGTACGACGTGGCCGAACACCTTCGCACACCGGAGGAAATGGCCGCATACCTGGAAGCGTGTATGGAGGAGGCCGACGGCGACGCCGCGTTCGTCGCCAAGGCGCTGGGCGACATCGCCCGCGCCAAGGGCATAGCGCGGGTCGCAAGCGACGCCGGCTTGTCCCGTGAGAGTCTCTACAAGGCGCTTTCGGGAGAACGCAATCCTACGTTGGACACCGTTCTCAGGGTCATCGGCGCTCTCGGTTTGAGGTTTCGCGCCGAGGCGGTGATCGAGTCGGAGGCAGCCGGACAGGGCGCATCGGCACATCGCTGATTGATCGGAACTGGGTCAGTTTTGGCAGGAGGTTCGGAACCATGAGGAACCTTGGTGTACTCGGCGTGCTCGCGATCCTGGCCGCGGCGCCGGTCATGGCTCACACGACGGCGGACGGTTGTGTTCGCTTCGATCACATGGCAGTCGGCGACGGGCGGTTGCAGATGCTGCGATCGCTTCCAACCCCGTGTTCTCGGAAACCTACCTCTACGTCCGAGGCGACAAAAGCGACACGCCTCTGAGAGTCGTGGAAGCTGGCAATGGAAGGGCACTGTCGGTCAGCAACGGCTACCGGATCGTCGTTGACTTCCCCCCTGGGGTGGTGCGAGTCGCCATCGAAGGATGGACCACCGACTCCCTGAACTTGGCGATCAACGACGAAGAACGCGGAGCATCCCGGTTCCATACGATATACGATTCCGTTGTTCGAGCACGTTCTGATGAGCTACCAGGACGGTCCGCCCGCGCGGCTCACCTTCGCGCCACGCGAGAGCCACGGCAGACACGCCCTGTGTATTACAGACGAACATATCTTCTGTGACGCAACCGAAGACGCCACCCGACATTACACAAGTTTCCCCGGTGGGTTCTAGTCGGGAACTTTGCCCGACGGCTACGGGAAGGTGTGGGGCGCCATCGGGCCTATGGCGACGGCATGATGCTGCTGCGGCCGCCGAACTGGCCGGCGTCCACCGTTGCCGGTCTCTTCGATGACGACGATGTATTTCATGGCTGCTTCAGGTTTGGAACTCCGGGACGACGGAGCTTCTGGTGCGGACGTCGTCGCCGTAGATGTCGAGGAAGCGCTGGAAGAACGCACGCGTAGAGTCGGGAAGCTCAGCCATCAGCGGCGAGGACAGGAGCCACGGCTGGTCGGAGAAGTAGTCGAACAGGTGTTCGCGGTCGGAGGTGTAGGTCAGCATGAAGGTGCGGCGGCGCTTGTCGGTGTGGTAGCGGCCGCGGTGCAGGCCCAAGGCATCGAAGGCAACGGCGTCGCCGGGGCGCTGGTGGATGCGGACGGCGCCGGGCATGTCGTTGGAGCGGCTGTTGGCCTGGCCGTCGGCCAGGCGGATGCGGTACTCCTCGGCGGTGTCCCAGCGCAGGTGTGAGCCGGGGACGTACTCGACGTCGGAGGTCTCCACCAGGGCGATCTGGAGCTGGATGCCGTCGGGCTTGGTGCGGGTGGCCACGACGCTGCGCTGTTCCTCCTCGTCCGGCTTCAGGAACTGCGCGTCGCGGTGCCACGAGCCGTCCTCGTGCGCGGTCCTGGGCTCGAACCACAGGGTGGTGGCGCGGAACACCGGCTCGCCTTCCAGCAACTCGCGGGCGAAGCCCAGGATGCGCTCGTCGGCGATCAGGTTCATCAGTGTGACGAACTCGCCGGGGTGGTCGCGGAAGTACCCCGGATGGTTCAGGTGGCGCATGTTGTGGCGGTCGGGGTCGCCGGGCTTGCCGTCCTCGGCGCTCGCCGCAAGCCACTGCCGGCGCACGCGCTCGGTGATCCGCAGCACCTCGTTGACCTCGTCGGCGGACAGCAGCGAGCGGTACACGCAGTAGCCGTCGTCCGTCCACTGGTCGCGCAGGGATCGAAGCGCAGGCTGCGTCACTGCGGTGCGCCGTCCATCAGCGCGTCGAACTCGTCTTCCGACAGGAGGTTGTCGTCCCGGTCGAGCTGGTAGGCGATCGCGTAGGCGGCTCGGTTGACGCCGCTCAGGTTGGGCTCTCCGCGGTGCCAGGTGTAGTTGGTGAAGAAGTAGGCGTCGCCGGGCCCGCCGGAGATCAGGTCCTCCTGCGAGGCGTCCACCACGTCCAGGGCGATCCGCTTGCGCTGGTACTGCCGGCCGTCGCGGCCGTGCTGCGGGACCTGGTCCCAGTAGAGCTCGTGGAACTGGATCCGCCAGCGGGCGTGCGTGCCCGGCAGGAAGCCGAGGGCGATGGCGTCCGGCGCCACCTCGTCGAGGGCGATCCAGCAGTTCAGGCACACCTTCGGCCGCAGCTTCCAGTAGAAGCTGTCCTGGTGGTAGAAGCTGCGCCCGGCCTTGAACACCGACGGCTTGAAGATCGTCTGATCGGTGTAGCGCTTCACCGCTCCCCCCAGCAGCGCCTCCATGGCGCCGACCAGCTTGGGACTGCCGGTGAAGTCGTCGAAGACCGATTCGATCCTGGACGGAAGCTGCAGGGAGCCGGAGCGGTAATTGCCCCCGGGGGTGTCCCGGTCTTCGGGATCCCAGGTCTGCAGATGTCGGTGCGGCCACCCGTAGTCGTGGTAGCCGTTCCAGAGCTCCTCCATCCGCGCGCGGACCGGACCGGTCTCCGCTTCCTGGAACAGGCCGCGAACGACGCAGTAGCCGTCCCGATCGAGCTGCTGCTTGTGTGCATCGGTGACCATCAGGCCCTCCTTGGCGCGTACCGGCCGAGTATACACCCGCCGCGCGGACGACCCGTTGCGGCGGTCGGCTGATGGCGGCGCATCCCCAGCCGTGGCATCATCCACCCTGATCCCGACGTGCCGGCGCGCGTGTGATGAGCAATTCCTGGCCCCGCATCCCCTACGGCGAAGCCGACTTCCGCCGCATCCGCCTCAATCGCTGGCTGTACGTCGACAAGACCCGCTTCGTACGCACCCTGGAGGACGAGCGCTACGTCTTCTTCATCCGCCCTCGCCGCTTCGGCAAGACCTGCTGGCTGTCGCTCCTGGAGAACTACTACGACCGGCGCTGGGCGCACGAGTTCGACACCGTCTTCGCCGGCACCGACCTCGGCCGCGAGCCGACGGCCGAGCGCCATCGCTACGTCGTCCTGCGCTTCAACTTCTCCGCCGTCAACGACGCCCTGCCGCGACTGGAACGGAGCTTCGAGACCTACTGCCACATGGAACTGCGCGGGGCGCTCGAACGCTTTCCGGACCTGTTCCCGAAAGCGGCGCGGCAGCGCATCCTGGCCCCCGACGGCATCACCGACAAGCTCGGCGAGCTGTTCCATTACGCCGGCGAGCACGACGTGCCGCTCTACGTGCTGATCGACGAGTACGACAACTTCGCCAACACCATCCTTGCCCACCACGGCGCCGAGGCGTACGAGAATCTCACCCACGGCGGCGGCTTCTACCGCAACTTCTTCGCCTCGCTGAAGACCGGGACCGAGCGCAGCGGCGGCGGACTGGAGCGGCTGTTCATCACCGGCGTGTCGCCCGTGACCATGGACGACGTGACCTCAGGCTTCAACATCGGCACCAACCTCAGCCTGGAGCCGGCGTTCAACGACATGCTCGGCTTCACCGAGGCGGAGGTCCGCAGCCTCGTGGAGCGGTACCGCGACCACGGCGCTTTCAACCAGGACGTCGATGCCGCGCTGGGCATCATGCGCGCGTGGTACGACGGCTACCGCTTCGCCGAGGAGGCCGAGACCGACCTCTACAACACCGACATGGTGCTCTACTACCTGCAGAAGTCCCTGCCCAACCGAGGGGTACCTACCTACCTCATCGACACCAACGTGCGCATCGACTACGGCAAGCTCCGGCACCTGCTGGTGGTCAATCGCCGCAGTGCCGAGGGCTCCGCGCGCCTGAACGGAAACTTCGACCTGCTGCGCGGCATCATCGGCACCGAGTCCGCCGACGCCGGCATTCAGCCGAGCTTCCCCCTCAAGCGGCTCATCAAGCGGGAGAACTTCCTCTCCCTGCTGCACTTCTTCGGCCTGTTGAGCATCCGCGAGACGGTGGACGGCGTTCCCCGGCTGGCGATTCCCAACCAGACCGTGAAGCGGCTGATGTACGAATACCTCCGTGAGGCATACGAGGACGCGGGGGCGTTCGACGTCAACCTGTACGAGTTCGGGCAGCGGATGATGCGCATGGCCAATCAGGGCGATTGGCGGCCGGTGTTCGCGTTCCTGGCCCAGGCCATCGCCGCGCAGACCGCCATCCGCGACTACATCGCCGGGGAGAAGGTGCTGCAGGGGTTCCTGGCCGCCTACCTGAGCGTGACGGAGTACTACGTGTTCCGATCCGAGGCGGAGCTCGGCAAGGGCCATGCGGACATCAGCCTGGAGCCGCTGCTGGCAAAGTACCCGCACCTCACGCGCGGCTACCTGATCGAGCTGAAGTACCTGCGCCGGGGCTCATCGGCCGGCGAGGGGCGCATCGCGGCGGCCGCCGCCGAAGCGAGCGCGCAGCTACGGCGTTACCTTGCGGACGAACGACTCGCGCGCCAATACCCGGGCGTGCGTTTCACGGGCCTCACCCTGGTGTTCCACGGCTGGGAGCTGCTGGTCTGCGAGGCGGTGGCGCCGGCGTAGCGTGCGCTATCCCTGCGACGCTCCGCCTCCGTATCCCATCTCGTCCCAGAGCTCCCGGGCCCGCGCCTTCGCCTCCGCCGTCGGCTCGCGGGTCGCCGCGATGCTGGGCGGCGCATCCGGCGGCTCGGGGCCGTCCGGCCACGGCGACCAGGTATCGTCCTGGTACCTCTTCCGCTGCGCTTCGTCGGCGAAGTCCGGGACCTCGACCGGCTGGCCGTCCTGCAACGCGCTCCGCCACGCCAGGATGCCGACCGAGCTCATCGCCACGCCCCGGTAGACGTCCAGGAACGGCT
The DNA here is from genome assembly GCA_965215345.1 of Spirochaetia bacterium. Classification (GTDB taxonomy): domain Bacteria; phylum Spirochaetota; class Spirochaetia; order SZUA-6; family Bin103; genus CATQHW01. The sequence goes on from CBDCDL010000002.1 coordinate 757,243, forward strand.
GCTCGCCCGACCGGATCGCCCGCGCGAAGTGGTAGTTGGTCCAGAAGTCCCCGCCGCCGTGGCCGGCGCGCTCGGCCAGCTCGGCGTGCTCGGGCCAGTCGGGGAGGTAGGTCCGCTCCAGCGGCTGATCGGGCCAGCGGTTCCACGGCTCGTGCCAGACGCGCACCTCCCCCGGACCGAAGTAGCCCGGCCCGCGCGCGATCTCCATCGCCCCGATCGTGCCGTGCACGCGATACCAGCAACTGTGTCCCGGCAGCACCAGGCCGAAGATCCGGAACACCGAGCCGTCGTCCATGCGGCAGAGGATCACCGACCCGGGATCGCTGCGGCGCATGCTGAGCTCGTCGACCTCCGGGGCGGCGATGGAGAGCGCGTTGATCGTCGCCGGCATCGATCCGGTGATGTACACCAGCGGCGCCAGCGCATGCGTGCAGTAGTAGGTCGACGGCAGCCAGTTGCGCCAGTGATGCTCGCCCGGCGCCAGCCGCAGGCGCGCGTCGGGCGCCATGGGGTGATTGTACTCGCCCTCGGCGTAGGTGACGCGGCCGATCTCGCCGGTCCGGTACAGCCGGCGCATCTCCTGGCTGAAGACGGTGTAGCAGTAGTTCTCGGCCAGCATGTAGATGCAGCCGGAGCGCTCCACCGCCCGGCAGAGCGCCACGCCCTGCGCGATGGTGCCGTTGGACGCCGTCTCACTGAGGACGTGTTTGCCGGCGTCCAGGGCCTTGACCGCGAACGGCCCGTGCTGGTGGAAGTAGTTGGCCAGGATCACGGCGTCCAGGTCGTGCTCCAGGAACGCGTCGTAGTCCGTGTAGGTGGCGACCCCGCAGGTCCGGGCGGCGGCCTGCAGCCGCTCCTCCCACACGTCGCAGATGGCGACCAGCTTCATCCCCACGGCGTCCGTGGCGCCCTTGATGAAGCTCTCGCCGCGGCGGACTCCGACCACGCCGACGCGTATCCTGCCCTCGTGCATGAACACCTCCCGGGTGCGCCTTCGCAGCCTACCCGATGCCGGCGCGCACGCACACATTGGCGGCGCCGCCCAGCCCTGTCATCGAGCAGGCGGGCTGCGTGCCCGCCTGCTCGCGTAGAAGATCGTTCCCCGTCGGGGTCGGCCGGCTCTCAGGTGCCGACCAGCTCTCCGTAGCGCTCGTACTGCTGCTGGCGCACGGCGATCACCTCCTGGGCGCCGAGCCTGTTCAGTCCGTCGACGAACTCGTCGAACTTGCTCAGCGGCTCCTGGCCGGTGACGAACTTGTCGAACCACTCCGTCTTGTAGGTGTTCAGGTCGGTCAGGAGGCGATTCAGGACCTCCTGCTCGTCCAGTGTCGGCCGCACCTGCGGGAAGGACGGCGCCTTGTAGTACCCCTGATAGGCGGTGTTGTTTTCCAGCGCCCACTTCGGAAAGCGATAGTCCCACGCGAAGTCCCACTGCAGGTGAGCGTACGGCGGCTGGCTGCCGCCGACCTCCAGCAGCCGGTCGTTGAACGGCTTGTCGTCGGTGCTGACGGTCTGGATTTCGCCATCCACGATATGGTAGGTCTCTCCCAGGATGCCGAAGTTCTGCAGCATCAGGGCTTCCTCGCTGTTGCGGATGAAGTCGATCCAGTGCATGGCCACTTCCGGTTGCCCGGCGTCCTTCGTGATCCCCATCTGGTCGCCGCCGAAGATCTCGCGCTTCACGAAGAACTTGTCACCGTACGGCCCTTCGATGGGCGGACCGTTCACGAATACCGGAACCGACCCGTCGGGCTTGCCGGACGGCGACGCCTGGCTGTAGGTCCCGGCGAACGTGGTCCAGCAGGTGATCAGTCCGACCAGATCGTTGGTGACCTTCTCCAACGTCTCGGTCCAACTGTCGGTGGCGTACGCCTTGTCGAGCAGTCCCTCCGTGTAGAGCTGGTTCATGAAGGTGAGGTACTCCTTCATGCGCGGGCTCTGGAAGATCCAGTAGACCTGCCCGTCGTCGTCGACCAGGTACTCGGAGACGATGGAGTACTCGAACCCGTACATGTTCCCCAGAAACCGCAGGTAGCCGCGCCCGGCGGCGGGCACCAGGGGGATCTCGTCGTTCTCGCCGTTGCCGTTGGGATCGCCATCCCGGAACGCCCGCAGCGCCGTCATCATGTCGGCCTGCGTCTCCGGCATCTCCGGAATACCCACCGCGTCCAGCCACACCACGTTCCAGAGCGGCCCCTGGGACAGGTAGTGCGGCAGCACGTAGTTGCCCACGCCGTAGATGTTTCCGTCCGGGCTGGTGTCCAGGATCTTGTAGATTCCGTTGCTGCCGGTGTTCCACCACTTGTTGATGTTGGGGGCGTGCGTCTCCAGCAGGTCGTTGAGCGGGATGATCAGCCCGTCGCGGCCGTGCTGGCCGATGTCGCCCAGCAGCGACATGTTGATCACGTCCGGCAGGTTCACGGCGGCCGCAAGCCGCGCGCGCATCACCTCCGCGTAGTTGCCGACCTGGATGTTCTCCCACTCGATGTGCACCCCGCTGAGCCGCTCCAATTCCTGGTAGACCGGCAACTCGTTGTCGGCCGGCGGCAGGAGCGCGGCCCAACCGGTATGGGTGGCCACGGTCAGCGTCGGCATCTCGTCCGGCGCCGCCGCTTCCTCGGTACCCGTGGCGAAGGCCCCTGCGCCCGCCATGGCCAGCACCATGCCCGGGACCACGATTCTCGATAGCTTCATTTCGGATCTCCTTCGTTCCGTCGTTCGGTGGTTTGCGAGTGGTCCACCAACCAGCCTGCTCGCTCCGACATCGCCAATCTACCCCTTCAGCGCCCCGATCAGGACGCCCTTGACAAAGTACTTCTGCAGGAACGGATACAGCAGCAGGATCGGCAGCACGGCCACGATCATCACCGCGAACTTGATCTGCACCATCGCCATGACGCCCCTGCCCGACTCGCCGGTCTCGAACTGCTGCACGGCCTCCGGCGACGCCTGTATGAGCACGCGCCGCAGATAGATCTGGATCGGCTGCAGGTCCGCATCCGGGAGGTAGAGAAGAGCCGGGAAGAAGCTGTTCCAGTGGCCGATCCCGTAGAAGAGGATGAGCACGGCGACGATCGGCTTGGACAGCGGCAGCACGATCTTCCAGACGATGCGCCACTCGCCGGCGCCCTCGATGCGGGCGCACTCGAACAGATCTTCCGGCAAGGTCTGAAAGAAGGTCCGGCAAATGATCAGGTTGAATATGGCGATCAGCGGCGGGATCACGATCGCCCAGCGCGTGCCATACAGCCCCAGCTTGACCACCAGCACGAACAGCGGGATCAGGCCGCCGGAAAAGAACATGGTGAACACGAACAGGAACATCAGCACGCCACGCGCCGAAAAGTTGCGCTTGGAAAGCGGATAGGCGGCCATGACGGTGAACACCAGGTTGAGCGCGGTGCCGACGCTGGTGTACCAGATCGTGTTGTAGTAGCTGCGGATGACGGTCGGATCGTTGAGCACGGTGCGATACGCGTCCAGGCTGAATCCCTTGGGCAGCAGGAAGACCTCCCGCCGTGCGACGGCCACCGGATCGCTGATCGACATGCTCAGGACGAACACGAACGGATAGAGCGTGACGACGAAGGCCAGCGCCACGCCGACGTAGACGAACGTGTCGACCAGGACATCCTCGACCGTGAGCGCCCTGCGGATTCCGACCCGTTCCGTCATCGCAGGCTCACCAGAGCGAGGTGTCGGTGAAACGGCGCGCCAGCCGATTGAAGACCACGAGAAACACCAGGTTGACCACGTTCTTGAACAGCCCGACCGCCGCCCCGAAGCTGTACTCGCCACTGACGATGCCGCGCCGATAGACGTAGGTGTCGATCACGTCGGCCACCTCGTAGGTGGCCGGCGAGTACATGAGCAGGTTCTTCTCCCAGTTCACGGACATGGCGTGCCCGAGGTTCAGGATGAGCAGGATGATGATGGTCGGCGCCATGCCGGGAACGGTGACGAAACGGATCCGCTGGATGCGCGAGGCGCCGTCCACCTCCGCGGCGTCGTAGAGCTCCTGGCTGATGCCGGCGATCGCGGCCAGGTAGATGATCGAGCTGAAGCCGAACCACTGCCAGATGTGGGATCCGATGTAGAGGGGCCGGAACCAGCGTTGCTGTCCCATGAAGTTGACCGGCTCGCCGTCGAGCGACTTGATGACGACGTTGACGATACCGCTGTTCGGTGACAGGAACGTGACCAGCATGCCGACGATGATCACCAGGGAGACGAAGTACGGCAGGTAGCTCACGGTCTGCGCGATCCGCTTGAGCGGGACGATGCGTATCTCGTTGAGCATCAGCGCGAAGACGATCGGCACGGGAAAGCCGAAGACGATGGTGTAGAAGCTGATCAGCAGCGTGTTGCGCATCAGCCGCCAGAAGTAGAACGACTCGAAGAACTGGATGAACCATTTGAAGCCGACCCAGTCGCTGCCGAACACGCCCTTGGCGATCCGATAGTCCTTGAAGGCGACGACGATGCCGGCCATCGGCAGGTAGTGAAAGATGACGAGGTAGACGACCGGCAGCAGCATCATCGCGTACCAGGCGCGTTCGAGCTTGATCCGCCTCCACAACGCCGCCAAAGGGGTCGGTCTGGTCAGGGTGGAAGCCGTGGATACGGCGTTCCGCATGGGAACCCTACTGTGCTCCGCCGGCGGAGCGTTGTCAACGCGCACGCCGCCGCGCGGGCGAGCGCGGAGGGTGTATCTGTCCCGCCGGTCAGGCGTTATCGGTCTTGCTGGTCCGTATCATGAGGCGGTTCCGGCCGTCCTCGTAGCGGTAGCTGACCTGGTCCACCATCTCGCGGACCAGATGGACGCCCAGGCCGCCGACCGGGCGGTCGTCGAGCGCCGCGTCCGTATCGGGGACCGGAGCGTCCTGAAGCGGATCGAAGAGCGGGCCGTCGTCGGCAATCTCGATGGTGACGGTGTCCGCTTCGCAGGCCACGATGACCTCCAGCTCGCTCGCCCCGGCCTCGCGGCCGTGGGTCATCACGTTCAGGGTTATCTCCTCGAGCACGAGGTTCATGCGGAACAGGAAGTCCGGGGGCCAGCGTTCGCGCGCTCCGAGTTCCTCGACGGCATCCGTGATGTCCGAAAGCCGTTCAGGGTCGGCTTCCAGCTTCAGGTGCAGATCGGCGCTCACGCCCGGAGCCCCTCCCCCGTTCGCGCCGCCTCCGGCGCGAACGCCTCATGCGCGGCTCTCGCCGCCGCGCGGAGGTTCCGTGCGGCCGGCGGTCGCCCCCACGGAACCCATCGACATCAGGCGCTCACCGCCTGGGTGGCTTCCTCCCTGGAGGCGTGCACCTGGATGATGCGATCGAACCCGCTGATCTCGAACACTTCCTTGATCGACGGCGAGAGCGCACAGATGGCGAACCTGGCCTGTTGCCGCTGCAACTTCCGGGCGAGCAGCAGCGTCGCCCGCAGGCCGGAACTGCTGATGTAGGAAAGCTTGCCCATGTCCATGACCACCGCGGAATCGTCGTCGCCGACCACCTCCTCGAACCGGTCCTGGAACTCCTGGGAATTGCTGCCGTCGATGCGACCGTCGACGGCGACGATCAACGCGCTGCCGTCGCGCTCACTGCTGATTTGCACTCATCCTTCTCCCGTCATGCGGCGCCTGCCGCGCCGCGTCGTGGCCTCCGATGATAGCCGACGATCGTCGCTCGGGGCGACCGGAGGCTGATGCGTCGACCCGTTTGCGCAGCGTGAGCCGATTGCGCTCGCCCACGCGCAGGTAGGACACCTCGTCCACCAGCGAGCGGCGCATCAGCCCCGCTCCCAGGCTTGCCGTCTCCTCCGCTTCGCCCGGTCCGCTGCCGCGCTCGGCGGACTCCTCCAGCGGATCGTAGGCGCCCCCGTCATCCTCCACCTTGACCTCCGCCACGCCTCCGTCGAGCGTGGCGGACACCGCGATCTCGTATTCGCTGACCGCCGACAGCCGCTCGTCGATCGCATCGATCACGACCGCCTCCAGCGCCTGCCGGAGGTGCGCTGCGCCGGTCCGACCGATGCCGGCGCTCTCGGCGAACGCCCGCATCTCCTCGCCGATGCGGGGCAGGTCCGCCCGGTTGTTGCGCAGCGAGAAGCGCCGGACCGCGATCTCGTCCTCGACGGTCTCGCGGCCGAGGACGACCATGGTCACGTCGTCGAACTGAGCCGCCTCGCCGGCGAACTCCTCGATCGATCGCAGCATCATCTCCAGCGTGTCGCCGGGGCCGCGGCCGGCGCTGTCCCGGAGGCTCTGCTCCATGCGCTCGTAGCCGTACTCCTCCTCGGTCACGTCGGCCGATTCGGGGATGCCGTCGGTATAGACGAACAGCTTGCCGCCGGGCGGCACGCTCACCGCCGCTTCGTCATAGGTGAGCCCGTCGAACATGGCCAGCGCGACGCCCCCGGTCAGCGGGATCCGTTCGACGCCGTCGCCCGTGACCAGCGCCGGCGAGTTGTGGCCGCCGTTGGCATAGAGAAAACTTCCGTCGCGAACGTCGTAGACGCCGTAGAAGACCGTCACGAACATGTCCCCGGCGGTGGCCTCGACCAGGGTGTCGTTGACCATCCGCAGGCACTCGCCGGGGCCGTACTCCACCTGCCGGGCGGTGGCGCGGATGACCGTGCGCGTGACCGCCATGAACATCGACGCCGGCACGCCCTTGCCGGCGACGTCGCCGACGACGACGCCGATGCGGTTCTCGTCCAGCCGGAAGAAGTCGTAGAAGTCGCCGCCGACCTCCTTGGCGGGATGCATGGCGGCCTGGATCTTGACGCCCGCCGCCTCGAAGCGCTCGCCGGGCAGGAACGAGCGCTGCACCCGGCTGGCGATCTGCAGATCGCGCTGCAGGGCCAGGTACGCGGTCCTGGTGCGCAACGCTTCCTGGAGCTGCGCCACCAGCTTCGTCAGGCGCTGCTGCTGGCGGCCGACCCGGCTGGTCATCTTCTGGAAGGCCAGCCCGATCATCTGCAGCTCGTTGCCGCTGTCGTTGTCGCCGGCCGCGTCCACCTCCACCGTGGCCGCCGGCGCCTGCACCTCGGCAAGGTCGTTGAGGATGTCCCGCCGCTCCTCCTCGTTCAGGGTGTCGGCAAGGCGTGTCATCTCGCCCTGAATGAACCGCTCCTGCTGGCGCCGGCGCAGCAGCGCCCGGCGGCGGTGCCGGCGCAATGTCAGCGTCTGCGTCCGGAACGTGTTCACGGCGCGGGCGATGCGCGCCACCTCGTCGTCCGACTCCTCGTCGCTGACCGCAACGGTCGCCTGCGTGTCGCCGCGGGAAAGCGCGTCCAGCACGACGACGCCATCGGTCAGACGGGACAGCGCGCTGCGAAGGTACAGGGTGAGCCCGACCAGCGATGCGAGCACGAATCCCGCTCCCGCCAAGGCGGTGATCAGGCTGACCCGCCGCTGATCGGCGTAGACGGCGCTGACGTCCTGCACCGTGACCACGCGCGCAACCAGGTTGCCGAGCTCGGCTTCGAGCGGAAACGCGGCGTGCGAGAACACCTGGTCGCCCGAGCGGACCGGCTCGGAGGTGCTTCCGGGCAGCCATCCTGTCTCGCGGATGAGCTCCCAGATCTCCGGATCGGTCCCCACCAGCAGGCGGCCCCGCCGGTTCACGATCAGCGCCTCCGCCCCGGTGTCCTCCTTCAACTCGGTCAGCGCCTCCAGGATGTCGGTCGCCAGCACGGCCACCGCCAGCGTCGCGCCGTCCGCGTCGTGCAGGGGAACGCCGACCGACAGCGTCACGTTGCGCTCGGCGTCGATCGCCACGCCGCCGCCGGTCCATCCCCGCTCGATCATCTGCGCCAGCGCCTCGTCGCTGGCAGCCGCGGCCGGCTCGAACGCCGGCTGCGAGGAATACAGCACTTCCCTGGCGAGTGAAACCAGGTCCAGGCGGCTCACGTCACCGGTGCGCCGCAGCGTCGCGAGCGGCGCCTGCGCCGCCTGCGAGATCTCTCCCCGGTCCCCCCCGGCCAAGGCGGCGCGCAACGCCCGGTTCTCCGCGACGATCGGCACGCGCTCGCGCATGCGCTGCACGCCGGTCTCGACGATCTTGCCCCAGAGCGCGCGGCTGCCGGTCATGGCGGTGCGGTCGAGCTGGTCGCGCAGCGCCTGCTCGCGCTGGCTCCCGGCGAGCACCAGGCCGGCCACCATCACCGCCATGAACACGACGACGATGACGCCGATCCGCGCCTTGAGGCCCATCGGTCCTACTCCACCACCTGCGCCACGCGCAGCAGGCCCAGCGGGGGATAGATCGCCAGCTCCAGCGCGACCGACATGCGGATCACCAGCGCGAAGCGGGCCAACGGCGCTACCGGGATGTCCTCCGGGCGCTCGCCGCCGACCAGTATCCGCTCGGCCTGGGCGCCGGCGAGCTTGCCGACCAGGTAGTAGCGGCTCACGAAGCCGAGCATCGCCTGCGAACCTTCGAAGCTGGCCTCGGTGCCGGCGAAGACGGGGACGCCCCGCGCGACCGCCGCCTCCGTGATGCGGACGTCGTTGCGGGTCACGAAGGAGTCGGGACCCATGTACAGGAACTCCGCGCCGTCGTCCGCCAGCCCGTCGACGACCTCCGGCAGCCGCTCGGGGTCGGGCGTGCCGTCGGCGTCGAGCGGCGCCGACGCCTCCAGCAGCTCGATGCCGCGCTCCGCCGCTTCCTCGCGAAGCTCCTCGATGTTGATCAACGAGTTGCGCTCCAGGGAGTTGTAGACCACGCCCAGACGCTCGACGGAGCGGTATTGCAGCAGGGCGTCGAGCTGCTTGCTCACCGGCGGCAGAAACGCCGTGCCGGTGACCGGACGGCCGGTCGACTCGAAGCTCTCGACGATGTTGGCTTCGACCGGGTAGGCCACGATCGAGAATACGCCGGGTATCCCCTGCACGTGCGCCGTGGGGTCGGCGGCGTCGCGAGCGCCCAGGATGCCGAGCGTCGTCGAGGTGCCGAACGTGTGCACCAGGTCCGGTTGGGCGGTGCGTATCTCGGCGACGATTCCGGGGATCCTGCTCCGGTCCTGATCGAGGTTGCGCAGCGTGTAGCGCACCGGTATGCCGCGCTCCCGCATGTGGGCCCGGAAGCCGTGCTCGACGTCCGTCTCGCCGCGCCACACCACCAGGAACACGTGGAACGGGTCTTCCGGCGCCTGGGCAGCCGCCGCGCCGGCCAGCCCGATGATCATGGCTGCCGCAAGCCGGCAGGATGCCGCGCGCCCTCTCACGCCGCCTCCCTCGCCGGCGTGCCGGCACGACTCATCGCGACGTAGACCGCCGTGCAGATCAGCACCAGGACGCCGACGGCGAGCATCGCCTGCCCATACGCCGTGGCAGCCGCCAACGCCCCCACCAGCACGGCGCCTCCCGCGGTCCCGATCCGCTCCAGGGTGCGGAACATGCCGACGATCCCCCCCGGGCTGATTCCCACCTCGCCGCTGGCTTCCTGCGCAATCTCCTGAATCACGGCGAGTTGGGGCACGGTCACGATCGCGAACCCGCTTCCCATCAGGGCTACCGACGCGAGCACCAGCCCGGTCGCGTCCGTCAGCGCCGGCAGCGCGCATCCCAGGCCCAGGACGCAATTGCCGGCGATCATCAGCAGCCGCGGCTGCCTGAGCTGGTCCGCGGCTCGTGCCACCAGCGGCGTGACCACGACGCACGCGATGCCGTACACCATCATCACCCGGCCGATATTCGACTGGGCGTTGCCGAGGAACTCCAGGTAGAGCGGCACGAGGTAGAAGAACAGGCCGCCGAGCACGAACTTGCTCGGCAACGCGGTGAATACCGTCACGGCCATGAACTGGCGGTGCGCAAGCAGTCGGAGCCAGCCGCGCACGCCGCCTTTGCCGCGGCTCACGCGGCGGACGCCCCCCGGATCGATGGTCACGAGCGCCGCCGCGGCAGCGATCGTCGCGAGCGCTGCGGCGACCAGCAGGGTGTCCTGGTAACCCAGGCGGCCCGCCAGCATTCCGCCGATCGGCGGGCCGCAGACGAAGGCCGCGAACACGGCCCCGAGAAAGCCCGACATGCCCACGGCCCGGTTCGAACGTTCGGAATGCTGGGCGACGTAGGCGTGGGCGGAGATGAAGATGATGCCGTAGCCCAGACCGGAAAGCGTCCACCACAGCAGTCCCTCGACGATCGTCGACGCAAACGCCGTGCCCACGTGTCCCGCAACGGACGGGACGATGCCGGCGACGAACATCCCGCGCGGAGGGATGCGGTCGGTCAGCGATCCGATCATCGGGGTCGCGATGAGCACCATGGCCATGAACGCCGTGATCGGCAGGCCGATCGCCACTTCGCGGCTCAGGCCGGCGATCGGCACGTAGATGTCATTGAAGAACAGCGGCAGGAACGGACGCGAGATCTCCTGCGCCAGCATGAACAGGAAGAACGGAATCCGCACGTCCATGGGCGAGCGGGAAACGAGCGTGTTCTCCGAGCCGGGCATCGCGAAGCGGAAGCGCGCCCTGATGTCATCGAGCACGTCCCGGATGCGCCGCTGGACGCCGCGGTCGAGTTGCACCTCGTGCGCGTCCTCGGCTTCCTCCACCAGGTCCGCGAACGCGGTGTTGATGCGGTGCAGCGCGGTGTTGATGAGGTGTCCGAAGCGGCCCACCTCGTCCCGGTGGCGCACGCCGAAGCGGCTGCCGAAGTCGCCCCCGGCGCTGAGTTCCAGCAGGCGATCCACCAGGCGAATCGGCCCCGAGACCCTGACCACCACCAGGGCCACCAGCAACTCGATCCCGATCAGCAGGGTGACCAGCAGCACGGTGCCGATGTCCAGGCGCAGCGCCGCCAGCTCGGAGCGCACCGTCCCCTCCTGCACCTGCACCCGCAGGGACGCCACCTGCGTCCCGTACTCGCGCCTGATCGGCAGCTCCACCAGCTCTCCGCCGGCGGCGTCGCGGGTCGACTCCGCCGCGATGCCCCGTGCATAGAGCTCGGCGCCGTTCGGATCCAGGACGGCCACGTACGTGAAGTCCTCGTTGTCCGCAAGCACACCGTCCAGGAACTCGTCCATCTTCACCAGCGAGCCGAGCGGGATGCCCAGCGACACGGCATAGCCGATCTGCTCCGCCACCAGCTCGCCGGCGACTTCCGCCTTGCGCCGGACCTCGGGAAGCAGGGTGTCCTCGAAAGTCCGGGCCAGCAGCAACGACAGGACCCCCTGGGAGAGGATCAGCAGCAACGCCGTCAGGCCGGCGAGCCGCAGGACCACGCTGCGGTAGACGCCCCGCTCGGACCGTTCCGGGGACCGGTCCGGCGCGCTGCCGCTCCGGACACCCGCGGAAGCCGCGCTCATCGCGCGCTGCCGGCGTCGACCTGCCGGCCGGCCTCCCGCGCGATCCGGCGGATCTCCTCGGCTCCGTCGGAGACCGCTCGGCGGGCCGATTCCGTCGCTTCCGCGAACCGCACGGCGTGCGGATCGGGGTCCGTCCCGGCATCGATCTCGATCCCCGGATCGATGGGCGCCTGCATCGCGTGCAAGCGCTGCCGCAACGGCCGGGTCACGAACACCGACAGGACGGCGCCGAGCAGCACGAACCCGACCACGACCGCCGCGCACAGACCGGCGATCCGCAGCGCCATGTCCTGCACGTTCTCGTCGAACTCCGTGCGTGAGAACCGCAGCGCGAGCGATCCGACCGCCTGCCCCAGGCTGTTCTCCACCCGCAGGCCGACCACGTACGCGTCCGGCTCCGGCCGCGACCACACCGGCTCGCCCTCGTTCCACGCGGCTACCCAGTCCTCGGACACCAAGTCACCGCGCAGGCTCTCGTCCGTGCCGTAGAGGACGATCCCGTGCTCGTCGAACATCTCGATCGACAGCACCTGGTCGTGTTGCTGCATGCTGTCCAGCAGGTCCCCGTCCACGCCCGGCAGCGCGTTCAGGGCCAGTCCCAGCGACAGCGACGCCTCTATGTTGTGACCGATGTCCTGCAGCACGAGCGCGTGCCGGTCGCGCAGCAGGCCGGCAAGGTATTCCCGGTATTCGTAGTGGTTCAGCAGGCCGGTCAGGGTGACGGCGGAAACCAGGATGAAGCAGATGCTCGCCGCCACGCGGGGACGCAGGCTGAAGCGAACCGCCGACGATCGCGGTTGACCCGTCGCTGCGGCATTCCGCATGGCCCAAGACGGTGCGTGCCGCATGGCGCCGTGTCAATCGAATGCGTCATCGCGCCCTTCAGGCGGTTCTCACGGAGAAGGCGGGTGCTCCTCCGGTCTCAGGCGTCGCCGAGTCCCAGGGCTCCGGCGCGCTCGGCCTGCCACGCCTCCACCGCTCGCGCACCGACCTCCCCACGGCGCCAGAGCGCCCAGTTCAGGCAGGCGATCAGGTCGTCGGGATGCTCGACGCCGATCCCCAGCCGCACCAGCCGGTCCACGCCGATGCGCCGGACCTCCTCCTCCGCGGTGAAGTACTCCGATACCGAGCGGTGGTGGTTGAGCTTCGTTGCCAGCCCGTCGAAGCTCAGCGCGTAGCGCAGCACCCCGCACATCGCCAGCACGTCGCAGAAGTGGCGGGTCTCGACCTCGTCGGCGTCGCGCAACCGGAAGCTGACGATCGAGCCGGGCTCGGTGTAATGCTTCTCGATCACCGCGGCGTCGGGATGGCCGGGCGCCGTGGGATGAAACACCGCCTCCACCAGCGGATGGCCGGCCAGGAACGCGGTCACCGCCCGCGCGCTCGCGCAGCGCCGCCGGAAGCGCGGTTCGGCCTGATCCAGGCCGGCCAGGATCGCCGATGCGCGCCGCCAGTCAGCGATGCCGCCGCGCATCGCCTGCAGGTCCATCACGCCGTTCAGCAGGCGGACGTCGTCGGAGGCCAGGTAGCCCCACATGTCGCGGTCCTGCCCGGCCAGCGCCTTGGTCCCGGACACCACCGCCACGTCCACGCCGTCCCAGCGCAGCGCCGGCTGCGCCAAGCCCCAAGGGCTGGCAATCGTGCTGTCGAGCGCCACCACCAGCCGCGCGCCGCCGGCGGCGCGCGCGTCGCCGGCGGCGCGCGCCAGCGCCTCCGGATCGACCGCCCGCATCAGCGGGTTGGTGTACGTCTCGACGAACAGCAGCCGCGTCTCCGGCCGCAGCGCGGCGGCCAGCCCCGCGTAGCTCAGATCGTCCACCAGCGTCAGCTCGCCGCCGAGCAGGGTAGTCAGCCGGCTCAGATACGCCTTGCTCTTGTTGTAGACGCCGCGCGCGCACGCCACGTGGTCGCCCGGCTCCAGCAGCGCGTCGAACAGCAGCGCGCACGCCTGCATGCCGGTGTCGGTGAGCACCGCCGCCTGCGCCCCTTCCAGATCGCGCACCCACGAAAGCAGCCGCCTCGACGGCGTGGTTCCGTAGCGGCCGTAGATCTGCGGCATGTCCGACCAGCAGGAGGAGCCCAGGAACATCAACTCCTGCTTGCGCTCCTGCCACCGCACCATGGGGCCGCTGCCGAGCAGGTCGAGCTGGATCGTCTCCCCGTCGGGGTGCAGGTAGGGAACGCCGGCGCGCCGGATCGCGGCGTCGATGCCTGAGTGCAGGCCGCGGGTGGCGGCATCCATCGCGGCCAGCCGCGGCCGATCCGGCGGCGTGCCCGCCGGATCGAGGTAGGCGCCGATCACCTCCGGGTCATGAAGCCTGGACGAGGTCGCACGCCTCCGGCGGCATCCAGTGCGCGTCCTGACCCGCCCACTTGACGTTGCAGCCGAGCGGGTTGGTGAGCTCGACCGCGACGGCGCTGCCGGCCAGCACCGCATCGGTGGCGTCGCGCAGCTCGTGCGTGCTCGCGTTGGCGGCGGTGCGGGGATCGTCGTCCATGCGGCCGGTGTAGCGCAGCCTGCGATCCGCGTCGAACAGGTAGTAGTGCGGGGTACGCAGCGCGCCGTACGCCAGGGCGACGCTCTGGTCCTCGTCGCGGGCGTAGACGAACTGGAAGTCCTTCTCCGCGGCGCGGGTGACCATGTGCTCGAACGAGTCGTCGGGGTGGTTGTCGGTCTCGTTCGAGTTGATCGAGATCATGGCCACGCCGCGCGGCGCGTAGTCGGCGGCGAACGCGTTCATGCGGTCCTCACTGCCGATCACGAACGGGCAGTGGTTGCACGAAAAGACGACCACCAGCGCGGCGCTGCCGGCGAAGTCCTCCAGGGTGTACGTCTTGCCGTCGACGGCAGGCAGGGAGAAGTCGGGCGCACGGTCGCCGATATCCAGGGTAAAAGCCATCGGTTCCTCCTTCGGGTTTCTGCTCGGGTTTCTGTCGGTTCGAGTATTCCCCGACCCGGACGCCGGTTCAACCGGACACGGCACGACGCTCCCCATTCGAGTCCTGACTCCAGTCCTCGACTGCCAGACCTTCGATACCGTCGAAGTGCCGGAGGTTGCAGGTCACCAGCGTCAGATCGTGCACGAGTGCCGTCACGGCGATCAACAGATCGAAAGCCGGACGCCTCCGGCCGTTCCGCTCGAACTCCGCCTGCAGCCGCGCGTACCGCGAAGCGATTCGGGCGTCTACCGGCAGGAGCGGTATGCGCCCCTTCAGGACGCCATCGTATGCGGCCCAGAGGCGGCCGGACCGCTTCGCCTCCAGACCCTGCAACACCTCGGCCTCGCAGACCACCGACGTCACGATCGCCCGATCGCCGACCATCGCCCATCGCCGCTGGACGGAAGGCAGCGGCGACTTCCTGATCGGCTGCGAGTAGACGCTGGTATCGAGCAGGTGGGTAAGCGGCATCGGTTCAGAACGGATTTTCGAACCGCTCTACGGCTCTTGCCGGCAGATCGAGATCGGCTTCGATTTCGCCATGCGCAGCGACAAACCGTTCGCGCATTCGCCATATCGCCGAACCCGAGGCGGGCGGCTCCACGGGATCGATCTGCACCAACGGCGCCCCGCGCCTGGTGACGAGCACCGCCTCACCGGTCTGGGCGACCTGCTCGCAAATCTCGGAGAGCCTCGTCTTCGCATCGTAGATGCCCACGGTCTTCATGACGTCAACCTACTGGACGACTAGTCGGTACGCAACCTGCAACCTGGACGTTCCGAACGTTGCCCGTCAGGTGGACGTGATGCCGTCCTGCGGCCAGACCAGCACCGGCCGGCGGGCGGCGGACGCCTCGTCCAGGCGGCCGATCGGCGTCGTGTGCGGGGCCGTGCGCACCAGCTCGGGGGTATCCGCCGCCTCCGCCAGGATGGCGCGCATGGCCGCCACGAACCCGTCCAGGGTCGCCTTGGATTCCGTCTCGGTGGGCTCCACCATCAGCGCCTCCGGCACGATGAGCGGAAAGTAGATGGTCGGCGGGTGGATGCCGTAGTCGATCAGGCGCTTGGCGATGTCCAGGGCGCGCACGCCGTGCTCCTGCGCCTGGCGGCGCGCGCTGAAGACCACCTCGTGCTTGCAGACGCGCGGATACGGCACCTCGAGCGCGCCGGCGAGCGC
Source organism: Spirochaetia bacterium (assembly GCA_965215345.1). Taxonomy (GTDB): domain Bacteria; phylum Spirochaetota; class Spirochaetia; order SZUA-6; family Bin103; genus CATQHW01. The sequence goes on from CBDCDL010000002.1 coordinate 772,667, forward strand.
GGTCCGCACGTAGTTGGCGGCCACGACCGCCAGCCGGCTCATGGCGGCCAGCCCGTCGCCGCCCAGCGAGCGCAGATAGGCGTAGCCGCGCACGGCGTTGTTGACGTTGCCGTAGAAGGCGCGCACGCGGCCGATCGAATCCGGCCGGTCGTAGTCGTGGAGATAGGTGTCGCCGTCGCGGCTCACCACCGGCGCCGGCAGGAAACGCGCCAGCTCCGCGGTGACCGCGGTCGCGCCCGCTCCGGGGCCGCCGCCGCCGTGCGGGACGCTGAAGGTCTTGTGCAGGTTGAAGTGCAGGATGTCGGTACCCAGGTCGCCCGGCTTCGCCACGCCGACCATCGCGTTCATGTTGGCGCCGTCCATGTAGACCAGCCCGCCGGCGTCGTGCACGGCGTCGGCGATGTCGGTGATGCGCTCCACGAACAGCCCCAGCGTGTTCGGGTTGGTGATCATCAGCCCGGCCACGCTGTCGTCCAGCGCGTCCCGCACCGCCGCGAAGTCCAGGTTGCCGTCGGCCCCGGTGGGCACGGTGCGCGACTGGTAGCCGGCCATGGCGGCGGTCGCCGGATTGGTGCCGTGCGCGGAATCGGGCACCAGCATCGTCGTCCGCTGCGAGCCTGCCGCCTCATGGCAGGCGCGGATGATGAGCGCGCCGGTCAGCTCGCCGTGCGCGCCGGCCGACGGCTGCAGCGACACGCCGGGGAGCCCGGCGATCTGGCCCAGCCACTCCTGCAGTTCCCACAGCAGCCGCAGCGCGCCCTGCACGGTCGCCTCGTCCTGGTAGGGGTGGATGGACGCCAGCCCGGGCAGGTCGGCGATGCGGTCGTTGATCTTGGGGTTGTACTTCATGGTGCAGGAGCCGAGCGGATAGAAGCCCTGGTCGACCGAGAAGTTGCGGCGCGATGAGTTGGTGAAGTGGCGGACCACCTCCGGCTCGGAGAGCTCCGGCAGCGGCAGCTCGGCGCGCCGCAACTCCGCCGGCAGGGCCTCGGCGCGCGGCACGTCGAGCTTCGGGAGCTGCACGCCGGTCCGGCCCGCGACCGAGCGCTCGAACAGCAGCGGCTGCTCCGGCAGCAGGGCAGCCCCGGACAGGCCGGAGGCGCCGGACACGGCGTCGGCGCTCATGCGACCACCGCCGCGACCCCGGCCACCAGCCGATCGATGTCGGCCCGGCCGTTCAGTTCGGTCGCGGTCAGCAGCCAGCAGCCGTCCAGGCCCAGGTCGAAGCGGCCCAGGTCGAGCCCGCCGACGATGCCGTGGTCGGCCCAGAGCCGCCGGTTCAACTCGGCCGGCGCCACCGGCGTGCGCACCGTCAGTTCGCGGAAGAACCGTCCGGAGAAGCGGGCGTCGACCCCGGGGACGCGGGAGAGCTCGGCGGCCAGGTAGTGGGAGCGGTGATAGCACTGATCGGCCACCTCGCGCAGCCCCGACGGCCCGAGCGCCGCCAGGTAGATGGCCACGGCGGTGGCGATCAGCGCCTCGTTCGTGCAGATGTTGCTGGTCGCCTTCTCGCGCCGGATGTCCTGCTCGCGCGGCTTGAGGGTCAGCACGAAGCCGCGCCGGCCGCGCTCGTCGCGGGCGATGCCCGCCAGGCGGCCCGGCATCTGGCGGACGTTGCGCATCGAGGTGGCCAGCAGGCCCACGTACGGGCCGCCGTAGAACAGCGGTATGCCGAGCGGCTGTCCCTCCGCGGTGGCGATGTCGGCGCCCAGCTCGCCGGGCGGGCGCAGCACCGCCTGCGCGACCGGGTCCGCCGACACCACCGCCAGCGCACCGGCCGCGTGCGCACGCTCGCACAGCTCCGCGACCGTCTCGATCACGCCCAGAAAGTTCGGGTAGGCAAGCAGCAGGGCGGCGATGTCGTCGCCGAGCGCCCGTTCCACCTCGCCGGGATCGGTGCGTCCCGACGCGCGATCGAACGGGATGGTCACGATGCGGAGGCCCGTGCCGGACAGGTAGGTGGCGAGCACCTCCCGGTACTCGGGATGCACGGCCTCGCTGACCGCGATCGTCTCCCGGCCGCGGCGCAACCGGGCGGCCATGAGCGCCGCCTCCGCCAGCGCGGTGGAGCCATCGTACATCGACGCGTTGGCCACTTCCATGCCGAGCAGCCGGGCGACCATCGTCTGGAACTCGAAGATGGTCTGCAGCGTCCCCTGGCTCACCTCCGGCTGATACGGGGTATAGGCGGTGTACAGCTCGCTGCGGAACAACAGATGCGGGATCACGGCCGGCGTGTAGTGGTGGTAGGCGCCGGCCCCCAGAAAGCAGCTATGCCGGTCGAGGGCGCTGTTGCGGTCGGCCAGGTCGCGGAAGGCGGCGGCGACGTCCGGCTCGCTCAACCCGTCGGGCAGGTCGAGCCGGGGAAACCGGTGGGCATGCGGGACGTCCGTGAACAGCTCCTCGACGCTGGCGACGCCGATCGCCTGCAGCATCGCGGCGACCTCCGCGTCGGTGTGCGGGGCGTACTGCACGGCGCGTTCAGGCCGACCGCACGAGTCGGGCGTAGGCCTCCGCGTCCATGAGTTGCGGCTCCTCCGCGTCCGGCCGGCCAGGGCGGATCGTGACGATCCAGCCGTCGCCGTACGGCGATTCGTTGACGAGTTGCGGCGCCGACTCCAGGGCGTCGTTGACGGCCACCACTTCGCCCGACAGGGGGGCGAACAGGTCGCTGGCCGCCTTCACGCTCTCGATCACGCCGAACGGGCTGCCCTGCGTGAGCTCGGCGCCGACCTCGGGAAGCTCCACGTAGACCACGTCACCCAGTTCGTGCTGGGCGTGGTCGGTGATGCCGATTACGACCCGATCACCGTCAGACCGGGTCCATTCGTGCTCGGCGGTATACCGCAGCTCCTGGGGGAACTCCATCATCGCTTCCTCTCACCGGGCGTGCGCCTGTAGAAGGGGCGCTGCACGACGGTGGCGGCCACGCGGCGGCCCCGGATCATCACCGCCAGCTCGCCGCCCACCTCCGCGTGCTCGCGCCCCACCAATCCCATCGCGACGCTGCGCCCCAGCCACGGCGCATACCCGCCGCTGGTCACGGTTCCGGCCGGCTCCCCGCCGGCGGTCGTGATGGCGAACCCCGCTCGCGCGATCGCGCGCCCGTCGAGCCGAAGGCATGCCAGGCGCCGGGCCACGCCCGACGCGCGCTGCGCGGCGATGGCGGACGCGCCGACGTAGGCGTCCCCCTTCGACACGAACCGGCCGAGCCCGGCCTCCAACGGCGACACGTCGCGCCCGAGCTCGTGCCCGTACAGCGGGAACGACGCCTCCAGACGCAGGGTGTCGCGGGCCCCGAGCCCGGCCGGCTGCAGGCCGGCGGCGGCGCCCGCATCCAGCAGCGCCGTCCACAGCGACTCCGTGCGCCCGGCGGCGGCGAACAGCTCGAACCCGTCCTCGCCGGTGTAGCCGGTGCGCGCCGCCAGCGCCGGGACGCCGGCAACCCCGGTCTCCCGGCAGCGATAGATGCCGATGGCGGCAAGGTCGGTGGCGGCAACGCCCTGCAGGATCGCCTCCGCCCGCGGCCCCTGGATGGCGATCAGTCCGAACTCGGCGCTCCGGTCGCGCAGTTCGACGCCGCCCATGCCGGCAGCGACCGCGCGCGCGTGTTCGACGACCGCGTCCGTGTTGGCGGCGTTGACGACGATCCGGTACCCGTCGGCGGCGAACCGGCCGCCAAGGCGGTAGACGATCACGTCGTCGATCACCCCGGCTGCTTCATCGAGGATGAGCGAGTAGCGCGCTCCGCCGACCGCCAGCCGCTCGACATCCAGGCAGGCCAGCCGGGCGACGCAGGCGGCCGCGCCGGGGCCGGCGACGTCGAGCTCTCCCATGTGGCTGACGTCGAACAGGCCGGCCGCCGTGCGTACCGCGCGGTGCTCGGCGACGATCCCGGCGTACTGCACGGGCATGCTCCAGCCCGCGAACGGCGCCATGCGGGCGCCGAGCCGTTCGTGGACGGCATGCAGCGGGGGTACGGCGCAGCGGCGCCTGCGCGTCGGTCTCTCCCGTCATCGGCACTAGGAAACGTACCAGTCTGACGGCCGGCCGGACAGATCTTGCCGGACGCGCCGCGCCGCGTGCGTCACAGCAGCGCCAGGAAACCTCCGTCCACGTACAGCACGTGGCCGTTGACGAAGCTGGAGGCCTCGGAGGCCAGAAACACGGCCGGGCCCACCAGTTCCGTCGTGTCCCCCCAGCGGCCGGCCGGCGTGCGCTCGCGCAGCCAGGCGTTGAACGCCGGATCGTCGGCGAGCGGCTGCGTCATCTCCGTGACGAAGTAGCCGGGTCCGATGCCGTTGGCCTGCACCCCGTGCGGCCCCCACTCCACCGCCATCGCCCGCGTCAGCATCTGCAGTCCGCCCTTGGCGGCCCCGTACGCGGCGGTGCCGTGCCGGGCTCGCTCGCTGATCAGCGAGCAGGTGTTGATGATCTTGCCGCGGCCGCGCTCGCACATGCCGCGCGCCACCCGCCGGCCGACCAGGAACGGCGCGGTGAGGTCGGTGTCGATGACCTCCTGCCAGTCGGCCGAGTCCAGCTCGACCATCGGCGCGCGCCGCGTCATGCCGGCGTTGTTGACCAGGATGTCGATCGGCCCGATGGACCGCTCGACGGCGCCGATCGCCTCGTCCCCCGCCTGCTCGTCGCGGGTGTCGAACGGACACGCGTCGGCCTCGATCCCGTCCGCGCGCAACGCTTCCACCATCTGCGCGACCCGGTCGAGCCGGCGGCCGTTGATCAACACGTGGGCGCCCGCCTCGCCCAGGCCGCGGGCCAGCGCGGCGCCGATGCCGGAGGTCGAACCGGTGACCAGGGCGAGCCTGCCGTCGAGCCGGAAGTCGTTCGCCGTCATGGATCCGCATGGTAGCGCGGCGCTGCGAGTATCCATAGGGCTTGTAACAACGTGGCATGCCAATCTACCTTTGACGGAGGATGAATGAAGATAACGTCAGTAGAGAGATTCTGACGCTCGCCGAAGCGGCGGCGTTCATTCGAGTGAGCGAGAAGACGTTGGGCGAAATGGCGCGTACCCGACGTATCCCCTCGCAGAAGGTCGGCCGCGAGTGGCGGTTCCTGCGGATGGCGCTGGTCTCCTGGCTGGCGGGCGACGGCGCGAACGGGGTCACCGACAAGGCGGACCGGACTGCCGACGAGTTGGCGTCCGTCCCATCGCGCGTCGCCGAAGCCGCCGTGCAGTACGAACTGCTCCCACCCGCGGGGTTTCGGGACACGGCGTTTTCCGAGAACCACGATCGTACCCTGCACCGCTGGGTTCCCTGGATCGCCGGTTTCTCGGGATCGTTCGTGGCCGGCGTGCTCGATTCAGTGCGGACCCGGCGCCGCAGGATGCGCGTCCTGGACCCCTTCGCGGGAGTCGGCACCACGCTGATCGAAGCCCTCAAACAGGGCGACGACGCGGTCGGCTACGAAATCAACCCGTATGCTGCGCTTGCATGCAGAGTGAAGGCCGACGCCAACCGATACGACGTCGCCGCGCTGGAGACCGCGATCGCTCAGTTCGAGGAGTTTGGCGAGGACGAGTCCTGGCTGCATACCGACCCTGCTACGGAACCCCCCGACGGCTTTCGGAGTCGCGTTCCGTTCTTCAGCCGAACCGTGGAACGACAGGTGCTGGCGTGCCTGGACTTCATTGCGCAACGGACCACGGGATGGCTGCGGGAGCTGTTTCGGGTCGCGTTCGGTTCAGTCATGGTCGGCTTCTCCAATTACTCCTACGAGCCGAGTCTCGGCACACGCGCCGGCGCCGGCAAGCCCGACGTCCTGCATGCCGACGTATTCGGGGTCGTGCGTCGCAAGTTGCTGGAAATGCTCGACGACATCGCCACGTTTCAGGGCTGGATGAAAGCACACGATCCTGCGCCGCAGGCGACGGTCCATCCGTTTTCCTATTTCGACCACCCTCCGGGAACGGATCTGCAGAGTATCGACGCGCTCATCACGTCCCCTCCGTACTTGAACAACTACCACTACGTCAGGAACACCCGGCCCCATCTCTTCTGGCTTGGCATGGCGCAGGAATCCGGCGACCTGAAAGGCATCGAGCAGGGGAGCTTCGGCCGATTCTGGCAAACCGTTCGCTCCGGTCCCGAGATCGCGCTCAAGCCGCGACTGGATCACCTGACGAAGCAACTACGTGAACTCAGGTCGCTCCACCCCGAGAAGGGAGCGTACGGCGGCGCCGGATGGGCGAACTACGCCGCCGCCTACTTCAATGATTGCCAGAGGTTCTGCGCTCTCACGCTCCCCCGCATGCGCCCGGGCGGCGCAGTAGTGGTCGTAATCGGCAACAACATCCTGCAAGGCATCGAGTTCAAGACCGACAGACTATTCGCAGAAATCGCCGAAAGAGAAGGGTTCGAAGTCGTTGAAATGCACGAGGTGCGCACCAAACGGATCGGCAACAGCATCGTCAATTCCTCGGTCCGCGCAGGTACGGTAAGCCACCGTACTCGTCTCTACGAAACAGCCGTCGAACTGCGCGCCCCGGACGCGGCTCGTCAGCGCAGCGACTGAACGACCTCGTCCGGGGTTTCCGCAATCCGGCAGCGTCTCCGCTATACTGCTCCGCGTCATGAACGTGTGCAGACGATTCGCGGGGCTCTTGGCGGGGTTGGCGTTGCTGCTCCTGGGCACGGCGAGTGCCGCAGGCGACGGGGCCCGGCCGCCGATCGTCTACGACGTCACGGTGGCCGGCCTGGAGCACTACGGCGACGCCGACCGCTCCCCGATGACGCCCGCGACAGTCACGCGCCACGTGGACGGGGATACCTTCGAGGTTGCGATCGCCGACCCGCCATGGGGGATGCGCACGACCGAGAAGGTGCGCTTCATGGGCATCGACACGCCGGAGCTGAACGAGCCCTTCGGGGCCGAAGCGCTGGAGCACGTGCAGCGCAGGGCGGGCTCCGGACCGGTGTACCTTGCATTCGACTTCCAGCGCCGCGACCGATTCGGCCGCCTGCTCGCCTTCGTCTACCTGCGGCCGGACGACACGCTGTTGAACGCCGAGCTGATCGAGGCAGGACTCGCCAGGCTCTACCGCGGCGACGACCTGATGTACTTCTTCGCGCACTTCGAGCGCCTGGAAACGGAGGTCCGCAGACGCTGCCTGGGCATATGGGAGGACGACTGCGGGGCAGGCGTCGTCATCGTGACCATCCGCAACGACGGCCGAGACGAGCACGTGCTGCTGCGCAACTACGGCTCCGCGCCGGTTGACATCTCAGGATGGCAGACCTGGGATGACGACGGCGACGTCATCATGATCCCGGCGGGGCCCAGCCTGGCGCCGGGAGAGACGGTGGCGGTGTGCAGCGGCACCGGTTGTGTGGGCAGTCCCGAGCCTTTCCTGTACCCGTTGACCGTGAACATCTGGGGCAACCCCGGGGATCTGGCGTGCCTCAAGGATCGCTCGGGAGCGCTCGTCGACTCCTACGGGTACGGGAAACAAGCCGCTGACACCTGCGCATCCTGAGCGCGCGCCGCTCGACGGCCCTCACCAGCGGTCGATCTCGTGACCTCATGAGCAGCGCGGACCCACCGCCCGAGCGGCGCGCGCTCAGTCCCGCGCAGCGGATCGCCGCGCAGCGCACCTTCCACCTCTTCACCCTGTTCAACGTCTGCTCGTTCCAGTGCCTGTCGGGCAACCTGATCACGCTGTTCGGACTCCGGGTCGGACTGGGCAGCGTGATGATCGGCGTGTTGTTCGCCGTCATCCCGCTGTCCCAGTTCATGCCGATCATCGGCCGGCTGTTCGTGCGCCGGCTGGGCAACGTGCGCTCCATGGGCCTGTTCTGGAGCGCACGCTCCATCATGGCGGCGCCGCTGCTGGTGGTGGCGCTGTTCGCGGGCGCGGGTCGGACCACCGTGGCGGTGGCGCTGCTGTTCATCGGCGTGCTGGGCTTCAACCTGGCGCGCGGGGCGGGCATGGCCGGCATGCAGCCGGTCATCGGCCACCTGACCACGCCGCAGGACCGCGGCCTGTTCATGTCGCGCATGCAGCTCATCATCCACGCCGTGATCATCGTGACCGGCCTGCTGATGGGTCTGGTCCTGGACCGGGAGTCGCCGCTGGCGGTGTTCACGGTCATCCTGGCGGTGGGCGTGGCGGCCGGCGTCATCGCCACCATCTCGGTGTTCCGCCTGCCGGAACCGCCGCACGAGGAACGCTCCGGCCCGCTCCTGCGGGCTGCCGTCGAGGCGCTGCGCGGCGCCACCATGCGCCGCTTCCTGCTCCTGATCCTGGCGGTGTTCGCCGGTTCCTTCATGGTCAGTCCCTTCTTCATCGTGTTCCTGCGGCAGGTCTACGGCATGGGCGACAACTCGATCATGCTGGTGACGGTGGTCGGCTCCGCCGGCGCCATCTGCATGGCCCTGCTCAGCGGCCTGATGACCGACCGCATCGGCGCCCAGCCGCTGCTGGTGCTGTCGGCCGCCGCCATCGCGGTGGTGATGCTGCCGCTGGTGGTGGCGCCTCCCCTGCCCGCGACCGCGGCATGGATCTACGGCGCGGCGGCGTTCTTCGTCTTCATGCTGGGCACCAGCGGGCTGCAGAGCGCCTCCACCGTCTACTTCCTGTCGATCGGCACGGCCTCCGAGCGGCTCAACCTGGGCATCCTGTACATGCTCGCCACCGGGCTGGGCGGCACGCTGGGCTCGCTGGCCGGCGGCGCGCTGCTGGACCTGCTGGGGGGCGCGCTGGGGGTGACCGGCTCGTTCCGCGCCTACTTCGCGCTGGTGACGGTGCTGTTCGCGGCCATCGTCGTCGGCATGGGCGGACTGGAGCGGCTGGGCGCCTACCGCGCGCGCGACGTGCTGTCGATGATGTTCTCCATCCGCGACCTGCGGGCGCTGGGGCTGCTCAACCGGCTGCAGCGGGTGCGCAGCCCGTTCGAGGAGGAGCATCTCATCCAGGAGCTCGGCTCGGCGCGCTCGCGGGTGACCGCCCGCGACTTGGTGCGCAAGCTGTCCTCACCGCGGTTCGCGGTGCGCGCGGAAGCGCTGACGGCGCTCAGTGCCGCCGATACCCGCGAGGACTTGGCCCCGGCGCTGATCAACGAACTGCGCAACCACGACTTCACCACCGCCTACCTTGCCGCGAACGTGGCCGGCCAGAAGGGTATCACGGAGGCGATCCCGGCCCTGCGCGAGAGCCTGGACTCCCGCGACTTCTTCCTGGCCGGCAAGGCGATGGTGGCCCTGGGGCGGCTCGGCGACCGGCCGAGCGTAGGGCGGATCGAGCAGCTCCTGGCCGGCACCGAGAACCCGCGCCTGATCATCCACGCGGCCACCGCCCTGGAGCTGTTCGGCAGCGCGACCTCGGTCCCGGTGCTCATCGCCAAGCTGAGCCGCCGATTCGCGCCCTACGTGCGCGACGAGCTGATCCTGGCGATCGCCGCGATCCTGGGGGCGGGCAGCTTCCTGTACCCCCACTACCGGAGCTTCCTGGACGACGCCGCCGCCGGACTCGACAGCCTCCGCGACGAGTTGACACAGAACCGGCGTTCGCGGACGACGCACGAGCAGGTGGTTAAGATGCTGGACCTGATGGGCGAAGATCATGCGCGCTTCGCGAAGGCCGCCCGTGCATTGCTGGCCATGCTGTCCGGCGCAGCGCTCGACGCACCGGCGGCCGAGCAACTCGCCGGCGGCCTGGCCGACCGCGAGATCCTGAGCCTGGATCGGTACCGCTTCCTGGTCGCGGCGGTCGTCACCTGGGCGGCCGCCCAGGGTCCGTCTCCGGCAGCCAGTCGGGCATCGGGATGAGCCGCTGCCCATGAGCGAATCCGCTCCCGACTCGACTGCTCCGCCGCCCTCGCGCGCGGCGCGCATCGAGGACGGCGCGGTGATCGTCGCGCTGCTGCTGCTGGCGACCATCCCTACCGCGCAGGTCATCGCCCGCCTGCTGTTCGATGCCGCCCTCACCGCCGCTTCCGGCTACGTCAGGCACCTGGTGGTCTGGGGCGCCTGCCTGACCGGCATCGTCGCCACGCGTGAGCGGCAGCACCTGTCGCTGAGCGCCGGCCTGCCGAAGCTGCCCGCCCCGTACGATCGCTGGACGGCGGTCGCCGCCACGACCATCACCGTGGCCGTCACCACCGGCATCGCCGTCAGCGCGGCGTCGCTGACGCTGGTGGGCTTCGGTGGGTACGAACGGGTCGGGGCGTTCCCCAAGCGGGCGGTGCTGGCGATCCTGCCGGTCGGCTTCGGGCTCATGGCGCTGCGCATGGTGCTGGCCGCCGCCCGGCCGCAGGAGGAGGGCCGTTCGGGACGGGCGGGGTCAGCGGCCGGCGTGCTCGGCATCGCGCTCGGCGTGATTCTGTCGACGCAGCCGCTGTCGAACCTGATCGTCAGCCTCTCCTGGGAGACCGGCGCGGGGTTGCCGGCGGCGATCGAAACCGCCCTCCTGGACGGTGCCGACACCGTCAACGGCGCGCTGCGGTCACTGCGGCTGCCCCTGCTGATCCTCATGATCGTCTCGGCGGTGGCCGGCGTGCCGATCTTCGCCGTGCTGGGCGGCATCGCCCTGTTGATGTTCGCGTCCAACGGCGTGCTGGAGACCGTCCCCGGAGAGGCGTACACGATGCTCATCGGCGTGCACGTGCCGGCGCTGCCGCTGTTCGCGCTGTCCGGCTTCCTGCTGTCGGAGAGCGGCGCCGGAGCGCGCCTCGTGCGTCTGTGCACGGCCCTGTTCTCCCGCTACCGCGGCGGCCTGATCATCGCCGCGACGCTGATCTGCGCCTACTTCACCACCTTCACGGGCGCCTCCGGCGTGACCATCCTGGCGGTCGGCGGCCTGCTGGCGGCGCTGTTGGCGGAAAACGGGTTTGGCAAGGACCTGTCCACCGGCCTGCTGACCGCCTCCGGCAGCATCGGCCTGCTGTTCCCGCCCAGCCTCCCCATCATCATGTACGGCGTCGTCAGCCAGAACAACATCAAGGCGATGTTCGCCGGCGGCGTCGGACCCGGCATCCTCATGGTGTTTGCCCTGATCGCCTTCGCGCTGGTGCGCGCCCGCACGGCCCGGCGCTCCGCCGGCGCGCCGGTGCCGGGCGCGGCCACGGCCGCCGGCCCGGCAGCCCCCGTGCCGTTGCCGGACGTCGGACGCGCGCTGCGGCACGCCGGCTGGGAGGTGGCGCTGCCGGTGATCATCCTGGGCCTGCTGTTCGGCGGCGTCACCAACTTGGTGGAGACGGCCGCGATCGCCGTGGTCTACCTGCTGGTCGTGCAGATGCTGATCCATCGCGACCTGGCCGTGCGCGACCTGCCCCGGCTGTTCGCCAGGGCCGCGCCCATCATCGGCGGCATCCTGGTCATCCTGGGAGTGGCCAAGGCGCTGTCGTTCGCGATCGTGGACGCGCAGGTGCCGCAGGCGCTGGTGCAGTGGTTCTCCGACCACGTGCGCTCGCCCTACGTGTTTCTGATCCTGCTCAACCTGGCACTGCTGATCGCCGGCTGCCTGATGGACATCTTTTCGGCGATCGTCGTGCTGGTGCCGCTGCTGACCCCGATCGCGGAGTCCTACGGGATAGACCCCGTGCACCTGGGGATCATCTTCCTGGCCAATCTGGAACTCGGCTACCTGACCCCGCCGGTCGGCCTGAACCTGTTCCTGGCCTCCTACCGGTTCGAGATTCCACTCGCGAAGTTGTACCGCACCACCCTGCCGTTCCTGGCGATCCTGCTGGTGTCGGTGCTGGTGATCACCTACGTGCCGCCCCTCACCACCACGCTGGTCAGCCTGTTGGGTCTGTCCGGCGGTGCGGTGAATTGACGCTCCCGGTACCGCACGCGACCATGCTCACGATCATGGAACACGCAGTCTCGTCAGGACGCGGCGATCGTCACCGCCGCCCACGATGGCGCTCGGCCGCGCGCCGTGCGTGCGCGTGCATGGTGCTGCTGGCGCTGGCGGCGGCCGGCGCCGCGGGCCAGAACCTGAAGTTCGCCAGCCTGGCGCCGAAAGACACGCTGTGGGACAAGGCGCTGCAGCAGATCGGCGCCGAGTGGCACCGGCTCTCGGGCGGCGACATCGAGGTGACCGTCTTTCCCGGCGGCGTGGCCGGCGACGAAACCGACATGCTGCGCAAGATGCGTACCGGCCAGTTGGACGCCGCCGCGATCTCCGCGATCGGCCTGGCCAGCGTGTACCCCGGCGTGCTGGCGCTCGGCATGCCATTCCTGTTCGAGAACGAGGAGGAAGTGGCGCATGCCACCGAGCAGCTCCGTCCGCTGATCGCGGAGGAGTTCGAGCGGCGCGGCTTCAAGATGCTCATGTGGACGGCAGCCGGTTGGGTGCACTTCTTCACCCGCGAGCCCACCCTCACCCCCTCCGACCTGCAGCAGCGGAAACTCAACGTTCCGGACGCCGATCCGGGCGTGGTGGCGGCGTGGCAGGCCGCCGGCTTCCGGATCGCCGAGGTGCCGGCCACGGAGCTCATGCTTGGCCTGCAGACCGGGCTGGTCGACGCGGTGCTGAACACGCCGCTGATCGTCGCGCCCATGCAGTGGTTCGGCGTCGCCAAGCACATGAACGCGCTGGAGATCGCCCCGTTCTACGGCGCGATGCTGATCTCCACGCGCACGTGGCGGCGGTTTCCCGAGGAGCTTCGGGCGCAGTTCCTTGAGGTCGTGCAGGAAATCGGCACGGAGGCGACCGCGGAAGTGCTCGAAGCCGAGCGCATTGCCGTCGAGCTCATGCGCCGTTTCGGCCTGACCATCCACCAGCCCACGGCCGAGCAGGCGGCCGAGTGGCGGGTGCTGCAGCAGGGCTTCGAGCCGATGGTGGGTCCGATCGTGGACGAGCGCGCCTTCGACATCGTGATCGAGGCCTTGGCCGAATACCGTGCGGGACGCGCCGCTTCACCGTAGCGCCATCGCCGACCGGCGGTACGCCCGCACCGTCCGCTCGATCCCGGAGCGGTAGCCGGTCGCCGGCGCATACCCGAGCACCGCCCGCGCGCGGGCGATGGAGAAGTGATAGTCGTGCGCGGTCTGGGCCACCCGGTAGACGGTCAGCGGCGGCTCGCCGGCCGAGGGAACGGCGCGGTACAGGCACTCGCAGAGCCGGGCCGCCGGCAGGGCCACCCGCGCCGGCACCGGCCAGCGCGGCGGCTTCCGATCCAGGAGCGCCGCCGCGCGGCAGAGCAGGTGCCGCCAGGTCACGCGTTCGCCCCCGGTCACCAGCAGCACCTCGCCGGCCGCCGCCTCGGTCTCCAGCGCCAGCTCGAACGCGCGCGACACGTCGTCCACGTACGCCGGGCAGGTCAGGTGGCGGCCGGCGTCGATGAAGGCCGGCAGCCCGCGCTCGATCGCCCGCAGGATGCGGTAGAAGCTGGTGGTGTCGTCGGGACCGTAGACGTTGCCCAGGCGCAGCACCACGGCGTCCGGCATGAGCACGCGCGCGCTCCGCTCGGCGGCCAGCTTGCTCTCCTGGTAGGGGTTGACGAGAGGATGGAACGGACCCTGCTCCGTGGTGTCGCGGTGCGGGCCGAAGCCGTGCACGGCCGCCGAGCTGGCGTGCACGAACCGGCGGCAGCCGGCAGCCCCGGCCGCCCGGCACAGACGTGCCGTGAGCTCGGCGTTGTAGCGCCGGAAGTGGTCGGCCGTGCCCCAGTCGCTGACCGCCCCCGCGCAGTGCACGACGGTCGCCGCCCCCTGCAGTGCCGCGCACGCGCCGGCATCCCCGCTCAGGTCGTGGCGCTGCAGGCGGACCCCGGCCGCTGCCAGCCGGCGCATCCGCTCCTCGGGACCGCCGCGGAACCAGATGCCGCGCACGCGGCGTCCGGACGCCGCCAGGTGGATCGCGAGCGCGGAGCCGACGAACCCGGACGCGCCGGTCACGACCGTGTCCACGGCGGGCTCACGACCCATGCGTGCAGCGTGGCCGTCTTGCGCCCGTGGGCGTCAAGGAAGGCGTCGCTCCGTCCCCATGCGTGCATGCGTGCGATGTCTCCCGCCGGCAGGCGGGCGGCAGGCCGGAGGGCTTCTTGACGCCGCGCGGGCTCCTCATGCATCGAGTAGTCCCGATGAACACCACCAGCTCGCCGTCCAGACCGCCCGTCACCATCACCCGGGAGCAGATCGCCCGCTACCACGACGAGGGATACCTGATCCTGGAACGCGCCATCGACGACGACACGCTGCAGATGCTGCGTGAAGAGTGCTCGTATTTCATGGGGTACATGGACGCGGAGATGGACGCCGCCGGGCTGGAGCGGAAGGGGATCCACCAGCGCGGCAACCGCTACTTCATCGGCAACCGCTACCACCTGAGCCCCCGGCTGTGGCGCTTCGTGTATGGCGAGGTGATGGCGCGGGTGTGCCGGGCCGCGCTCGGCGGAGACGTCTACCTGTTCAACGAGCAGTGGGTGGTCAAGGCGGCCGACACCGGCGGCGCGTTCTCCTGGCACCAGGACTCCGGCTACGTCAAGAACCGCTACCGGCAGACCACCCACCGGCCATACCTTTCCTGCTGGTGCGCCCTGGACGATGTCGACGAGTCGAACGGAACGGTCTACGTCCTCCCGCACTCGCGCGCCGGCACCAGGGAGATGATCGCCGATCACGTCCGCGACGCGGTGGACGACGATCTGATCGGCTACCACGGCGACGATCCGGGGATCGCCATGATCGTCCCGGCCGGCTCGGTGGTGGCGTTCACGAGCTACAACTTCCACCGCTCGGGACCCAACACGACCGGGCGCATGCGGCGCGTCTACCTCACGCAGTACAGCGCCGAGCCGATCCTGGGAGCGGACGGCGGCCTGTGGTCGCAGGCGGTGCCGTTCCTGCGCGGCGGGGCGGTCGTGTACGACCACGCGGCCGACCGTGCGGCGCGCGCGGGGAGCGGCTGACCGGCCCGGCGGTCAGCGCGCCAACAGGATCGACAGGTCCAGGGCGATGCCGGCGGCCGCGTGGATGAAGAGCCCCGGCAGGATCGAGCCGGTCCGGACCGCCAGCAGCCCCAGGGCCAGGCCGAACGGGAAGGCGGCCGCCAGCTCCATGGGCGGGTGGCCGATGTGCAGCAGCGTGGACGCGAGCGCCTGCGGGGTGGCGGCCGGCAGCACGCCGGCCGCGCCGGCGCCGCGACGCGGCACCAGCGGGAACAGCAGCGCGCCGCGGAACGTGAGCTCCCACGGCAGGTAGTAGCAGCACAGGTAGGCCAGGGCGTGCGCGGCGATGCCGAGCGGCGCCCGTGCCAGCTCCAGGATGTCGGGCCGCCCGAACGGGTAGAAGGCGGCGAGCTGCGGGTTCCGGCGCGACAGGAAACCGACCAGCGCGGCGACCGCGCAGGCGAGCAGCACCGCGGCAGGGTGGATGCGCTTCGCGCGGCGCATGCCGATCTCGTGCAGGCGTCCGCCGCCCAGGCGCAGCACCGCGGCCGGCGCCAGTCCGAGCAGCACCAGGGCGGCGGCGAAACGCACGACGTAGTCCGCGAACGGCGTCCCTTCGCCGCCCGCCGGCAGCCGGGCGAGGGTCGCGGCTCCCGGCGGGGTCGACACCAGCGCGAACAGGGTCACCCCCACGGCGGCCGCGACCACGACCGCGGCCGACTCCGAGCGCCGCACCCAGCCGATCACGGCGTTGCGTCCACGGCGGCGTCCACGGCGGCGTCCACGGCCGCTGCGACCTCGGCGGCGCCGGTCGGCCGCGGCGCGCGCGCCAGCGCCCGCCGGGCGGACTCCAGCCCGCCTTCGACCAGCGCGCGCCGCAGCGCCGCCTGAAACGCGCGGGCCGACGGCGCGTACCAGCCGTATCCGTTGCGGACGATGAAGCTGCGGCTGTGGCGCTCGTTGGGAGCGCCGACCTGGGTGATCAGGAACGGCCGCCGCGCGGCGGTCACCTCCAGCGTGAACAGGGTGCCGCACTTGCCGGCGGCGAGGTCCGCGGCCGCCAGCAGCACCTCCATGTCGTCGCGAAACGGCAACGGCACGACCCGGGTGCCGGCGAACCGCCTCGCCAGATGCCGTCGCAGCGCTGCGTTGCGGCCCGTGGCCACCAGCATCAGCGCGTCCGGCACCGCGCGCGCGCATGCCTGCACGAACCCCTCGGCATCGCCGATGCCGGCCCCGCCCAGGCCGTAGAACACCACCGCCCGCCCCGGCTCCAGGCCCAGCCGCCGTCTGGCTTCCCGGCGGTCCGGCGCGGCCAGGAACCGCCGGTGGGTGATGGGCGCCACGCGTTCGATGCGGGCGGGTCCCACGCCGGAGTCACGCACCGCGTCGGCGGCGGCCTCGCCCATGGCGAAGTAGCGGTCGGCGTGGCAGGCGAGCAGGTGGTGCGGCCCGCCCAGCTCCGTGAACACGTAGAACAGCGGCGGCCGGTGCCGGGCCCGCCGCCGGGCGCGGGCGAAGATATGCGCGGTGCCCCAGTGGGTGGCCAGCACCGCCGCCGGCCGGCGTCGGTCGAGCAGCTCGCGAGCCTGGGGCACCGCCTGCGCGGCCGCCGCGCGGTTGACCATGCGGGTCACCGCCGGCAGCGCCGAGCCGCCGGCAAAGGCAAGCTGGCCGGCCCGCCGGTGGCGCAGGATCCAGTCCCAGGACGAGACGTAGAAGCGCTCGGTGCGCGGCCCGCCGAGGGCCGCCGCGTCGACCAGCTCGGCGCCGCGGCCGCGCTCCTCCAGCGCCGCCGCGACCGCGCGCGCCGCCGACAGGTGGCCGGCCCCGGCTGCGAAGTACGGGACGACGACCGGTCCATCCGCACCGTTCCGGAAAGGCGTCGCCGCCGGGCCCGGCCGCGTCATCGCGCGTCGCCGGCCCCGCGGTAGAGGTCGGCGATCCGATCGCCGATGTCGTTCCAGTCAAGCTGCTTCGCCCGCGCCCGCGCGGCGCGGCCGGCCGCCTGCAGGTCCATGCCGCGCACGCTCCGCATCGCCTGCGGCAGAGCGCCGGGCTCGTCCGGCTCGTACAGGACCCCCATGCTGCCGTCGATCAGGTCCGCCATGCAGCCGCGGCGCGGCAGCACCATGGGCAACCCGAAGCCGAGCGCCTGGATGGCGCTGCCGGAGGTCATCACCTCCCGGAACGGCAGCACGGCCACGTCGGCGGCGTTGAGGTAGTACTGAAACTCCTCCTCCGGGAAGAAGTCGGAGGTCTCGATCCGAATCGACCGCGCTGCGCGGGCGGACGCCGCCACCCGTTCCAGCAACCCCGGCGCCCGCGCGTTGGTCTTCATCATCAGGATCAGCAGGTCCTCGGGCCGCGCGATCTGCAGATACGCGTCGACCAGCTCCTCCAGCCCCTTGTATCCGCGCAGGTTGCCGAAGAACACGTACACGAAGCGGCCCTCTTCGATCCCCAGCCGGGCGCGCGCCGCCGGGCGCGTGACCTCGTCCGGAAACACGTCCATGAAGTGCCCGTGCGGGATCACGTGCACGGGTTCCACACCGTAGCGGCGGGTGAGCTGCTCGGCGCCGTAGCGGCAGTGGGCGATCACGACGTCCGCCTCGCGCGCCACCAGCAGGTTGACCAGCCGGTCCAGCTCCGGGTGCGGACGCTCGTGCGGGAACAGGTTGTGCAGGGTCCAGACGACCCGGTAGCCGATCCGCCTGGCGTGGATCAGCGTCTCCGCGAAGCGCGCGTACTCGCCCAGCGCCCCTTCCGGGCCGCCCTGCGTATAGAACCGGTCCAGCCAGTTCAGGTGCAGCACCGCGTACTCCGGCCGCGAACGCTCCAGCCAGTCGGCGCCGAACGCATAGTCGCCGGGTTCCAGGTGGATGTCATGGCGGCGCAGCGACCGCGCCAGCAGCGCCCCGTACTGATTGGAGCGCGTGCCCAGCCGCAGGTCGCCGCCGGCCTCCCAGAAGAAGAACGCGCGCATGCTCATCCGTTCAGGGCCTGCCATCCGGCCCCGGCCGCATCCGGAGGCTGCCAGCGGTGTTCGCCGTCCTCGCGGCGGATGACCAGCGAGGCAGTTGCCTCTTCCCACTCGATTCGCGCGGGTTCCGAGTCTGCGCGGCCGATCTCGATCACGGTGAGGAAGTCTGCGGCCCGCCCCCGGCGGGTACGCACCAGCAGATCGGTGAGCTCGGAGGCCGGGTTGAACGGCGCGTAGCCGACCGCCACCGAGCCACCCCCCTCCCGCGGCAGGTGGAGGGCGACCCAGCCGCCGGCGGTGTTCCAGAGCGACGCCGCCCCTCCGGCGGCGACCCCGCTCTCGCGCACGCGTACGTGGGGGAGAGCGGCCTCCAGACCGCCGGCGGCGATGCCGCGCAGCCGGACGAGCGCCCCGCGCACGCGAAACAGCCACTGCACCACGTGCTCGCCCGGCGAGCGGACGCTGAACCAGTCCAGGAAGCAGCGCCCGTGCGACGCCACGGCCCGCGCCATGGTGGTCCCCCCGTAGAGCGCCTCCGCCTCATCTGCGGTACCCGCACTGTCGGCGCCGAACCGCACCCGCGCCTGCACCTGGTCGCGGCCGTCCGGCGCGCGCTCGAAGCCGATCAGCTCCCCGTGCGCGGGCGGCTGCGAACGGCGGTCCAGGATCACGGTGTTGTGGCTGAACGACTGCCGGTACCAGGAGCGGTGCAGCGGCACCCCGTAGCCGGGCGAGCCCAGATCGGGCGAGACCGGCTCGCCGGCTGCGTACAGGGACAGGGCCAGCTTGTCCGGATGGCCGTGCCCGCCCCCCGGCGGACCGTGCTTGAGCAGCACCCACGAGTCGGGCGAGCCCGGCGCGTGGCGCTGTCGCAGCACGCTCAGGCCGATGTCCGGAAGGCTGACGCTGCCGGTCCCGTCCGCGCCGGCGTCACCGGCGCCGGAACCGGCCGCCTGCACCTCTTCCGGGCCGTACAGGAGCGCCTCCATCGAGTCGCGCGGCCGGCTGCGGTAATTCTCCGCCAACACCGCATGGAAGTCGGGATCGCCGAACCAGCCGGCCGCCACCTCGTACAGGGCGCACGCGGGCGGCACACCGTGGCACACGTCGCCGCGCAGCGAGGAGAAGAACCAGCAGTCGTTGGTGGCCGGCAGCCGTCCGTCCGGCATGCGGATCGCCAGCGGCGCGGCATACATACGCCGGAGCTCCTCTGCCCGCGCGCACTCCGGGCGGGCGGCAGCCGCGACCGCGGCCAGCGTGGTCAGCGCGTGGGCGGCGTAGAAATGGTAGCTCGACGAGCACTCCCACCACAGGCCGTCTGCGAGCCCGTCGCGCAGCAGCCGCCGGAACCCGAAGGCGCCGTCGATCGCCTCGTCCACCAGGGCGCCGTCGCCCACGGCCGCGCCCACCGCGGCCAGCGCCGCGTGGTGCCAGCACTCGATGTTGTGGATTTCGTGAAACCGCTGCGCGCGGATGTGGTCGGCCGCCGCGCGCAGCAGATCGCCCTCGATCAGGTCCCGGTCGCGCGGCGACAGCCGCATGCGCAGCAGGTCGTAGGCGCGCGCCAGCGGCACGACGACGTTCGCCTCGTCCAGGGACTGGTAGGTGGCCTTGCCGCGGCCGCCGCCGCGCGACGTGTGCGTCCCAAGCGGGTACCCGGGGTAGCGCCGCGCATAGCCGGTGAGCACCGCGGCGGCACGGTCGGCGGCGCGCGCATCGCCGTCCAGCCGCCACAGCAGCGCGGCCTGCAGCGCGCCGTGGGCAAGCAGGTGATTGGCGCCGAAGCGCCATGCCTCGTCGAACGGCGACCCGCTCCACACGCGTCCGTCCACTGGACAGGCGTGCGCGCGCGGCGTGTGCGGATCGAAACGCAACTCGACCGCATGATCGGGACAGAAGTAGTCGTGGTAGAGCCCGGCCGGATCGTCGGGCGGCTCCAGGTCCACCGCCAGCAGGGCGCCGGCGCGCCGCCGCAGACCGTCGCGCGCGTCGGCGAACCGGTCTGAACGCCAGCGGGCCGCCGCCCGCTCCAGGAGCCCCTCCGGGATCAGCCGCACCCCGGTAGCCTACCGCAAGGCTCAGCTTCCTTCGCCCGCCTCATCCAGCACCGCTCGCCGATCTCCGGGCTCATCCGGAACCGCATTGCTTCCCGTCGATCCGATGCCGGACGAACCACCCCGAGGCGGCCTCAGTCGTCTTCTCACATCCGGCGCTTGCAAACCGCCCATCATGCCGGTCGCGTCCTGCGGTACCAATCCACGCAGGCGCGCAGATGCGCATCCACGTCGCGGTCCGGGCGATAGCCCAGGATGCTCTTGGCGCGATCGCACCGGTAGTGGAAGTCCTTCGCGGCGCGGAGGACGCGGTAGCGGGTGACCAGCGGCGGACGGCGCAGCCGGGCCATCCTGCCGAGCAGCGCGGCCGCCTCGGCAGCCGGCCGCGCCAGGGCGTACGGCACGCTGCGCGTGCTCGGGCGCACCCCGAGCGCGTTGGCGCAGCGGACGGTGAACTGCCTCCAGGTCATGGTCACGTCATCGGTCAGCAGGTAGATGCCGGGCACACGCCGTTCCAGCGCCCGCACCGCCGCCTGCGCCAGATTCCCGACGTACAGCGGCGTCAGCAGCGCGCGCCCGCCGTCGACCAGCGCCCACGTGCCGGCGTCGATCCGCTCCAGCATCGGCAGCGTCCAGCGGCGGTCGCCGGGC
Organism: Spirochaetia bacterium; assembly: GCA_965215345.1. GTDB lineage: Bacteria > Spirochaetota > Spirochaetia > SZUA-6 > Bin103 > CATQHW01. The sequence continues at coordinate 793,213 of CBDCDL010000002.1, forward strand.
CCGTACACGGCGCTGGGCCGCAGAATCGTCAGCCGCACCCCACGGCGGACGGCGTGCAGGCGGGCGGCGCGCTCGGCGGCGCGCTTCGACTGCGAGTACGACGAGGACGCCCTCGCGCCGCGGCTGTCCTCGTCCAGGTCGCGACCGTAGCCGCCGGCGTTGGCGGTCGACACGTGCACGACGTGCCCGGCGCCCGCCCGCGCCGCCGCCTCCACGACGTTGACCGTGCCGGCGACGTTGTCGCGCTCGAAGTCGGCGCGGGCGCCCCAGTCGCCGGCGCGCGCCGCGCAGTGGACGACGGCCCGGCAGCCGGCGAAGGCCGCCGCCAGGCCCGGCACGTCATCCAGCGCGGCCGCCGCCAGCGTCAGCGCCCCTCCCGACTCCAGCTCGCGCAGGGCTCGGGTGTCGCTGCGCGCCCGCACCGTGCAGACCAGCTCCTCCCCGCCGGCGGCGAGCGCGGCAGCGCACGCGTGGCCGACGAAACCGGTAGCCCCGGTGACCGCCGTCACGGCTCCCGACCATGGCCCACGGCGGCGGGCGGTGCGTTGCGCCTCTCGGAACGATCGGTCCGGCCGCGGCATCCGCCCCTGACGCCGGCGCCGGCGGCCGCCGGAGGCTGATTCAGTCCGGGATCACGCCCGTGGCGCGCAGCAGGGTTTCCTGTACCAGCAGCTCGTGCGACACCGGCCGGTCACGCGGTTGCCTCCCTTCGATGGTCGCCAGGAACGCGTCGAGCTCCAGCTCGTAGGTCCTCTGCCGGCTCTCTCCGTCCACGCTCACGACCTGCTCGCCCTGCCGGTAGCCGTCCCCGGCTTCCGCCAGGCAGAGCCGGACCTGCAGGCCGGGCTCGAAGGGCTCGACGATGATGGCGCTGCCGCGGCTGCCGTACACCTCGAAACGGCGCGCCGCCGGCTGCGTCTCCAGCGCGGCGATGTCGATGAAGGCAAGGGCGTTCTCGAACTCGAACACCCCCAGCGTGTTGTCCTCGAACGCCGCCGCCGACCCCGCGTCGCTCCGCAGGAACGACGTCACCTTCACCGGACGCCCCAGGATCCAGACGACCTGGTCCAGCATGTGCCCGCCAAGATCGAAGAAGATGCCGCCCCGGTGCGCGCCGGCGATCCGGGCGCGCCCGATCTCATCGATGTGCGTGGACATGTGGGCGCGCACCGCGAACACGTCGCCCAGCAAGCCCGACCTGGCCCAGCCGGCGACCGTTCCGAACGACGAGTGGTAGCGCAGCATGTAGCCCATCTGGATGAGCAGACCCTTCTGTTCGGCTGCCGCCACGACCTGCTGCCACTGCGCCCAGTCGTCGCCCGCAGGCTTGTCGTACCAGACATGCTTTCCGGCGGCGACGATCTCCTCGGTCTGATCGAGACTCTCCGCGTTGTGCCCCTCGGAGGCGATCGCCACGATGCTTTCGTCCTCCAGCATCTCGCTCCTGTCGTCATACCAGTGAACGCCCGCGAAGGCGCCGTCGGACCCTTCCAGCTCGGCGCGCCGCGCCGGGTCGGGTTCGAAGACCCCGGCGATCTCGACATCGCCATTCACCTGCATCGCCTGCAATTTGCCGGACGCGTGCCCGTGCCTGGTTCCGTATTGAGCCATGCGAGTCTTCGCCACCCGTTTCCTCCTGTTCCGGCCGGTGTGCCGCGGCACGGTACGGTACCACGCCGGGTCCCCTGCGGGACCGCCCATGGCGCGCCCGGCGCCGAGCATCGCCGAAGCCGTCCACGCGACCTGCCGTTGCCGAGCGAGTGGGAGGCAGCCGAGCGCGGAGATCTTCCGTGGTCAGGCGAGATCAGCCCTGCGGTCCCGGCACGCGGGCGTCGCGCAGGATCCGCTCCACGCACTCCGCGACGCCGGCGCGGTCGGTGTCGATGATGCTGTCGGCCGGCTCCGGCGGCTCGTAGTCCGCGGCGTCCCACGTGCGGCGGTACACGCCCTTGTGGTCGCGCTGCCGGGCGACCTCCGGCGGGCAGCGCAGCCATACCAGGTGCAGACCGGCGAGCGCCCGCGCCGGCGCCCGGATCCGCTCGGTGGGCGAAACCATCGCCACCACCACGTCGACGTCGCCGGCCAGCCGCGCCGCCATCGCGGCGACCCGGCGCACGTTCTCCCGCCGGTCGGCCGCCGAGAAGCCGAGCCCGCGGCTCAGCGCGCCGCGGCGCACCACGTCGCCGTCGATCAGGCACGCCACGCGGCCCAGGTCGCCCAGGCGCTCGACCAGCGCCCGGCCGACGGCCGTCTTGCCGCTGCAGGGCATGCCGGTGAGCCAGAATACCGCCATCCGCCGCCGCAACCGTCCGCGACCGCGCCCCGATCGTCAAGGCTCGGGGGCTCGGGGGCGAGCCTTGAAACCGTGTCGCGGGTTTACGATACCCGCCTTCCGGAACACTCGGTAAACCTCGGCCTTCGAGCGGGAAGGAGATCCGACATGGTCACCCGGTCACGGCGAGCGCCGGCGGGACGCCAGCGGCTGCAGCGTCAATCCCTGCACGGTGATCGAGAAGATCACCACCACGTAGGTCATCGTCAGAATCAGCTCGCGCTCGCCTCCGGCCGGCAGCGAAAGCGCGAGCGCCACCGAGATGCCGCCGCGCAACCCGGCCCAGGTGGCCACCAGCCCTCCGGAACGCCCCATCAGCCGCATCGTCCCGCCGACGGCCAGCAGGCGCGAACCGGTCACCGCGGCGATCGCCACGGCGCCGGCCGCCAGCGCCGCCGGGTTCAGATCGATCACCAGCAACTCCATCCCGATCAGCACGAACAGCACGGCGTTGAGCACCTCGTCCAGCAGCTCCCAGAAGGAATCGAGGTGCTCGCGCGTCTTCGCAGACATGCCCAGGCGGCGGCCGCGGTTGCCGATGAACAGGCCCATCACGACCACGGCCAGCGGACCCGATACGTGCAGCCATCCCGCCAGCGCGAAGCCGCCGGCGACCAGCGCCAGCGTGATGAGCACCTCGATCTGGTAGCTGTCGATGCTGCGCAGCGCCAAGTAGCCCAGCCAGCCCAGGACCAGCCCCAGCACCGCGCCGCCCAGGGCCTCCTGAACCAGGAACAGCCCCAGCTCGCCGGCGTGGAGCTGTACGGAGCCCGCCGCCAGCCCCGCCAGGGTCGCGAACACCACCACCGCGAATCCGTCGTTGAACAGCGACTCGCCGGCGATCAGGGCGCGCAGCCCGGCGCCGACCCCGCTGCGGCGCAGGATGGCGAGCACCGCCACCGGGTCGGTGGGCGCCACGATCGCGCCGAACACCAGGCACCAGGCGAAGCCCAGCGGCAACCCCAGCAGCCCGGCGCTCGCGTACGCCGCCAGCGCCACCAGCGCCGTCGAGACGATCACGCCCAGCGTCGCGAACAGCCCCACCTCCAGCCAGCGTTCCAGCAGGTCGCCAAGGTCGACGTGCAGGGCTCCGGCGAACAGCAGGAAGCTGAGCATGCCGCGCAGCAGGGTCTCTTCCAGGGCGGCGGCCGCCACCAGGTCGCGGGCGCGCTCGGCGATCGACAGCACGCCCGCCGACCCCAGGACCAGCACCACGACCGAGATCGCCAGGGCGATGAGCATCACGCCGATGGTGGTCGGCAGGCCGATCAGCCGCTCGTTGAGGTAGGCGAGCAGCGCGGTGACCGCCAGCAGGGCGGCGACGGTGGCAAACAGCTCCATGACCGTCGGATTCTATTCGGGCGGCGAGGAATCGGCACGGTCCCGGCACCGCCCCGTCCGTGGCCATCGTATGATCGGGCCGCCATGAACCGGTACCGGACCGCGACGATCGCGTGCGGGATGATAGCCCGCGTGCACGCCCGTGCCTGGCTGGGCGTGCCCGGCCGGCCGGCCGGGATCGGGGCCATCGCCGACAGCAACCCGGACGCCTTGCGCGAGTTCGGGGAGTTCTTCGACGTGGCCGCCGAGCACCGCTACGCCGACTACCGCGAGATGCTGGACGCTGAGCGCCCCGACTTCGTCGACGTCTGCTCCTGGCACGCCCAGCACGCGGAGATGGTGATCGCCGCCGCCGCCCGGCGGCCCAGGGCGATCATCTGCCAGAAGCCGATGGCCGTGGACCTGGGCGAGGCGGACCGCATGCTCACCGCCTGCGAGCGCAACGGCGTCAAGCTGGCGATCGCCTACCAGCGCCCGCACCACGCGGCCTGGCTGCGCGCGCGGGAGCTGATCCGCGACGGCGCCATCGGCCGGGTCGCGCAGGTGACCGTGGCGTCGGGCGGCAACCTCCTCAACGTCAACTCGCACAACATCCGCCTGGCGCTGTTCCTGATGGACGAGCCGGCGGTCGAATGGGTGCTCGGCGCGGTCGAGCGCACCACCGACCACGTGGAGCGCGGCCTGCCGGCCGAGGACGCGTGCCTGGGGATCGCAGGCTGCGCCAACGGGGCGACCATCCTCATCCACAGCGGCGGGGACGGGCCGCAGACCCTGCGCGTGACCGGCGCCGACGGCATCATGGAGCTGGGCACGGAGGTGCCCCCGGTGGAAGAGCTCCCTTCGGACGCGCCGATGTACATGCCGGAAGGGCCGACGGCCCGCTACAACCGCGAGATCGGCACGGCTCGCTACCTCGGCGCGTCGACCGGCGGCTGGCAGACGGTCGAGGCGGCGTGGCACGACCCGTGGGCGCACCAGTGCCGGGAGACCATCGACTGGGTCGAGGGGCGGCTCGAGCGGCCGATCTCGGGCGCCGACCGCGGGCGCGCGGTGCAGGAAGTGATGATGGCGCTGTTCGAGTCGGCGCGGAAGCGCCAGCGCATCCACCTGCCACTGAAGACGCGCGTCAATCCGCTCAGCCTGATGGTCGACGCAGGCGAGTTGCCGGTCGAGTGGCCGGGCCGCCACGAGAGCCGTTCGGGGATCGTCCGAGGCGAGGCGATGGCGTGGGCCGAGCGATGACGGCCCGCCTCGACCGCCAGAGCTGAAGCGCGGCGGCGCCGGCGAGCGCTCATGCCGGCATGGAACACTCACGCTGCGTTCGCGGCCGGAGCGCCGCTCTGGCAACACTCCTGACCGCGGCATCCCTGACCGGATGCATGGACTTCACGTCGAACTCCGAAAGCGCCGACCCCGCAGCGCCGGACGGCAGCGGCGCGGACAGCCCACGGCCGCCGGCCCTGAAGCTGGTGATCAACGAAGTCGACTACGACCAGGCAGGCGCCGACGACGCCGAGTTCGTGGAGATCCTCAATCCGAACTCGTCCGCCGTGGAGCTTGACGACTACCGGATCGAGCTGGTCAACGGCGCCAATGGGCGCCGCTACGGCTCCTACGCTCCCGCCGGACGCCTGGATGCCGGCGCGTACCTCGTGATCGGCGACCAGGCGGTCATCCATGCCCTGCCCGCCGGCACGGCCGCGGTACCGCTCAAGAGCGGCGGCCTGCAGAACGGCCCGGATGCCGTCCGCATCGTGGAGGCCGCCACCGGCCGCGTGCTGGACGCCCTCCACTACGAGGAAGCGATCCCGGACACCGGCGAAGGCCGGCCGGCGCCGGAGGACGCCACCGACTCACCGACGTCGATCGGCAGATGCCCCGACGGCTTCGACAGCGACGACAACGGCGCCGACTTCGCGGCCGCGCCGCCGACACCGGGCGCAGCCAACGCCTGCGCCGGCCTGGTCTCCGGCTGAAGCGCCGCGGACGCCGCGACCGTATCTCGGGCATGGAACACCTTCATTCACTTCGCGGCGTCGTTGCCGGGCTGGCAGCGATGCTCGTCGCAGCATCCCTGACGGGATGCATGGAATTCATGGACATGGCGTCGCTCGACAGCCCGCCGTCCACCGAGCGCCCGGCATCGAGCGAGGGACCGCCAAGCGCCACCGGGCGGCGCGCCGAAACGACATCGGTGACCGTACGGGTTGCCGGGCCGCTGACCGTCGCCTCGGCGATCGGCGGCCACGACGACATCGCGTCGGTGACCCTCAGCGTGGCCGGCAATGACGCCGAAGGAACCCCGCAAGACCCGTTGGCCACGACCACGCTCGCGCGGTCGCCGTCCGGCGTCTGGACCGGAACCCTGTCCGGACTCACCATCAACACGGAACTGACCTTCACCGCACAGGCGCTGAACGGCGACGGCACGGCGATCTTCCAGGGAACCCATACCGCCACGCTCACCGACGTCGGCGCGCAGATCACGATCCGGCTGAGCGCGGTCTACGACGACCAGGAGAATCGGTTCCCGAAGGTCACCGGGATCAGCATCAGCAACGTCTCGACCGCCGTGCCGGCCGCCGTCAGCATCAGCGTGACAGGGTCGGGCACGGAAGAGCTCGACTACGAGTTCAGCGGCGGCGCGTTCGATCCGAACAGCGGCACCGTCACGCTGACGTCCGGAACGGGGACCGTCACGGCCACCTACACGCCGCCGAGCGTCGTCGGCTGGTACACCGCGCAGATCGCCCTGACGAATGCCCAGGGCCATCGGGTCGAGGCGGACTTTCAGATCAGAGTGCAGACCGCCGGCCTCACGGCCAACCTGGGACCGGTCGTGCAGGGCATCACCGGCAAGCTCACCCCCGCCGGCGTGCGCTGGACCGCCAGCGTTTCCGCCGCCGGCGACGGCTCCGGCCTGACCTATGCCTGGACGTTCACCGAGGCCGACAGCAGCGCCGGAACGTTCACGGACGCGGCCACGAATCCCACCGTCATGACCGGCTACACGCAGACGACCGCCGGCACGTTGTCCGTCACGGTCACCGACACGGCCGGCCTTGTGACCAGCGCCAGCATCGCGGTCGCGGCGAGCATGTTCCCGGATCTCCCGCTCGCGCCACCGGCGGCGGTGCTGCTCGTCAACGAGATCGACTACGACCAGACCGGCAGCACCGACGAAGCCGAGTTCATCGAGATCCTGAACCCCGGATCGGTCGCGGTCGATCTTGCGGCCTACCGGTTCGAGCTGGTCGACGGCGCCGACGGCGAACCCTATCTGTCCTACGACGGCGACGGACACCTCGCCGCCGGGAAGTTCCTGGTGATCGCCGATAAGGATGTCATCGCCGGGCTGCCGCAGAACACCCCCTCGCTGCCGCTCACCGGCACCGGCGTGACCAACGGCCCCGACGGCGTCCGCATCGTCGCGCAGGCGGACGGGCGCGTGGTCGATGCCGTCCACTACGAACGCGCCGTCCCGGGCGCCGGCGAAGGCTCGCCGACGACGGCCGATCCAGACGCGCAGGACACGTCGATCGGCCGATGCCCCAACGGCTTCGACAGCGACGACAACGGCCTGGACTTCCGCACCATGACGGCGACGCCCGGCGCCGCCAACACCTGCTCGTAGCGGCAGGAGCCGTCCCCCGCGTGGCGCATTCGCACGGCGCCACGCGGGGGTCTCCGCGTCGCACCCACCTGGCCATGGCCAGCGCATTCAAGGTCGAGTACAGCAGGAGTGCGCGTCGGCGGGTCCACCGTTTGCCCGGAAACGTCGCGCATACGATCATCGGCAAGATTCGTGAACTGGCTCTGGATCCATTCGCGCCGAACAACAACGTGACCAAGCTGCGAGAACTCGACGGGTACCGGCTTCGGGTCGGAGACTGGCGAGTGCTGTACAGCCTTGACGTCCAGTCACGTTTGCTGAGAGTCGCGGCAATCGTGCCGCGTGGGGAGGCATATCGATGAGCAATCACATCGAGACCGTCACGCGCGACGGCGAGCCACACGTGGTGGTTCCACTCTCGGACTATCGTGCGTTGCTGGCTGCCGTTGACGAAGACGCCGTCGATGCGGCGATCCTGCGGCGCGTTCTCGACGATCCTGACCAGGATTGGGTACCCGCAGACGTGGTCAGACGTTTGGCGGCCGGCGAGAACGCGGTGCGGGTCTGGCGTGAGCATCGCGGATTGAAAGCGTGCGACCTCGCTGCCGCCGCCGGGATCGGGAGATCGTACCTCTCGGCCATCGAGGCCGGCAGGAAGCCCGGTTCGATCAAGGCCCTGCACGGCATAGCCGAGGCACTCGGCGTGACCATCGACGACCTGGTGGCGCCGGCATGCACAGGAGGCGCCGGCGCGGCACAATGACGGGGCCATGCGCATCTACATCAGCCGCCAATTGCAGAACCCGGAATTCTCCTCCGACGCCCGGCGGGCGGGGATCGCTCGCTTGGGCGAGCTTGCCGATGTCGAGGAGTTGCCCGCCCCGCTGACCGCCGCCGACGCGCCCGGCGTGGTCGCCGTGATCGCGGACGGCACCTTCTTCTCCGACGATTTCTACGCCGCTGCCGACGACCTTCGGGTCGTGGCGCGCTGGGGCGTCGGGTTCGACCAGGTCAACCTTGCCGGCGCCACCCGCTACGGCGTGCCGGTCACGATCACCCCCGTGCACATGGACACGGTGGCCGAGTACACGATCGCGCAGTGGATGGCCACCATGAAACGCACCTACACCTTCAACCGGATGGCCCACGCCGGCGACTCGCGCGTGATCCGCTGCTACGACGTGCAGGGCTCCTGCCTCGGCCTGTACGGGTTCGGGCGCATCGGCCAGGAGGTGGCCAGGCGGGCCATCCCGCTCCTGGGCAAGCGCGGCCGGCTGCTGGTGTACGACATCCGCGACGACATCGCCGAGCTCGCCGCCCGCTTCGGGGGCGAGGCGGTGGTGGAACCGGAAGAGCTGTTCCGGCGCTGCGACACCGTGTGCGTGCACGTCTCCGGGGCCGACCCGGTCGTCGGCTACGAGCAGCTCGCCCTCATGCAGCCGCACGCGTCGGTGATCAACCCGTCCCGCGGCACCCTGGTCGATGACGCCGGGGCGCACCGCGCCGTCGAGGAGGGCACGCTGTTCTACTACGTGGTCGACGACCCGGTGGACGGCCCGCGCGCCATCCACCGCGACCATCCGCGCATCATCGCCACCAACCACTCGGGCGGCATCACCGTCGAGTCCTCCGCGCGCCTGGATGCCAAGACCTTCGAGCAGGTGACCGACGCCGTGCACGGCCGTCAGCCCGACCACGTGCTGAACCCGGACGCGCTCGACCACCCGCGCGTGCGCGCGTGGCTGCGGGAGCGGCGCTGAGGCGGCTGGCGGCTACTCCGCCGGGACCACGGCCGGCAGATAGATCCGGTTGTCGTGGACCGACGCCACCGCCGGATCGTCCCGGAGCCGGGCCTTGACCAGCTCGCGGTGCTCACCGTCGTCCAGCCGTACCAGCGAGTAACGACCGCCGGCCGCTGCGCCTTCCCGGAAGCGGACGACCACGCTGTGAGCATCGACGCTGCCTGCTGCCGGTGCTCCCTGTGGTGAGGCGCCGCCGGGAACGAGGGAGCGTCTGGAGGTCAGTGGATCACCCCCGAAGGAGACCGCGGGGTAGGAGCCGAACAGCGCGAACGCGTCCAGTACGCCGGCGACCGGCCGGCCGGCGCCGACCGTGGCGAGCATCGCGCGCACGTCGCGCAGGGTGAGGGAGGTGGCGACGCCGTCCAGCAGCGCCAGGACGCCGCTTACGTGGGCGGCCGCGATCGATGTGCCGTGGTCCAGCGTGACGACCCAGGATGCCGGGCCGGCGCCGCCGCCTGCGGCCAGCGTCGGCACGCCGGCCCGGCCGGCGCCGCCGGGTGCGATGACGTCGATCTCGGGGCCGGAATTGGACGTGGGCGCGAGCGCCCCGTCCATCCCCGCCGCCGCCACCGCCAGGGTGTAGCGGGAGTTGGCCGGAGCCCGCACCGCGGAGCCGTGGTTGCCGGCGGCGCTCACCACGATGGCGCCCGCTTCGGTGACGCGGCGCAGGGCGTCCTCCAGCACCTCGTCGGGAGGCCCCGGCAGGGAGTCCGCGAAGCTGAGATTGATGATGCCTGCCGGCCGGCGCGGCCGGCTGCCCGAATCGTTCTCCAGCCCGGCGGCGTACAGCAGGCCCTGTACGACGTCGTAGCTCGTGGCGCCGCGCGGCGCCACCACGCGGACCGGCATGATCGTCACTCGCGAGCGGCCCCACGGCCACCCCATGCCGGCCACGCCGCTGCCGTTGTCGGTATGCGCGGCGATGATGCCGGCGATCGCCGTCCCGTGCCGGGGACCGCCGGTCGCGGGGTCCGTGGCGTCGGGATCGATGCCGTCGCCGTCGGCGGCGGCCTCCGGGTCGCGGATGAAGTCGTAGCCGGCCGCGGTGTCCAGGTTGGGCAGCAGGTCCGGATGCGGGACGTAGCCGGTGTCCAGCACCGCCACCACCACCGCCCCCGGCTCCGGCAGCACGTGCGCCCCGAGCGCGTGCCATACCTCCGGCAGCCGGATCTGCCGCAACGGCCACTGGCCGTCGCTGGAACCGCCGCAGCGGGCGGCCGCCGCGGCGGGATAACACGGGTCGCCGGGAACCGGTGGCCGTCCCGGCAGCGCCGCCACGACTGCCTGGGCCGACGCCTGAAGGTCGGACCCGGCCACGCCCGAGTTGCGCACGCGGACGGTCAGGGTGTGGCGTCCGGGCGCAAGCGGACGCGGCGGTCGGTAGAACCTGACCCCTGGATCCAGGCGCCGGTACGGCTCCCCGTCCAGGGACACCTCGACGGCGCCGGCCTGCGGAGGGATGCCGGCCCATTTCCAGAGCGGCGGATTTGCATAGTCGCCCAGCAGCACGGACCGATGCACCGACACGCTCAGCATCGCCGGCTCCTGGCACGACGCGAGCAGCACCGCGATGACGGTACCGGCAAGCACGGCCGGAACCCGCGACACGACGGTGTTCAAGGGACGTGAACGTCGACCCGGACTTCGAACGCGACGGTCAGCCGCGGGCTTCACCGCGAGCCTGTCGACATCGACGCGACGCCGCGTCCGGGTCGAGCCGCCCCTGGCCTACCGGGACATCAGCGGCCATGACAGGTCCATCCTATACCCTGATGACCGCCCATGTGCAGCGGACCGATGACGCCGGGTTCGGCTGACCGCGGCGGCCTGCGCAAGCGGGCGCGCCGCATCCGCGACGCGATACCGGCGGCGGAGCGGATGCGGCTGAGCGCACAGGTGTGCGCACGCGCCCTGCGCCTGTTGGCAGGGACCGACGCGAACACCGTGATGGTCTACGTGAGCTTCCGCAGCGAGGTGGAGACCGCCGGGCTGATCGACGAGTTGCGCCGCACGCACCGGGTGGCCGCGCCGCGGGTCGCGGACGCCGGGTGCATGGACGCGATGCTCCTGGCCGGCAAGCCGCTGGTGCGCAGCCGCCTGGGAATCCTGGAGCCGCCGGCCACGGCCGCGGTGGTGGAGCCGGCGTCGATCGACGCGGTGCTGGTGCCGGGGCTCGCCTTCGATCCGGCCGGCTACCGGCTGGGCTACGGCGGCGGCTACTACGACCGGTTCCTGGCCCGCTGCGCGGGGGCGCTCCGCATCGGCCTGGCGTTCGAGGCGCAGATGGTCGACTCGGCGCTGCCGCAATCCCGCGATCAGCCGCTGCGCCACATCGTGACCGAGCGGCGGGTGATCGACACGGTGCGCCGGTGAGCGGGCTGCTGCGCGGCGGCCTGCTGGTCGGCCCTTCAGCTACGAGTCGGCCGCTGCTCCGGAGCAGCGGCCGCTGGCTCGCCCTGGCCGGCAACGTCGGCCTGAACCTCGGCACCGGCCTGCTGACGACCGCGGCCGGCATCGCCCTGGCGCGGCAGGTCGCCGGCGGGGCGTAGCGGGGCGCGGTCGCTTTCCCGGACCTCAGGCGCGCAGCAGGCGCGCGACCTGGCCGAAGGTGCCCTTCGTGCCGGTGAGCAGGATCCCGAGCCGGAACACCTTGGCGGCGGCCCACACGGCGCCCACCGTCGCCAGGGCGATGCCGGCGACCGACACGGCCACCTGCAGCGCGCCCGGCTCGCCGACCAGCACGCGCATGAACATCACCACCGGCGCCGTCACCGGGACCAGCGACAGCACGACGCCGACGGTCCCGTCGGGACTGATCAGCACCGACGGCATCACCAGCATCGGCACCACCAGCGCCACCATCACCGGCCACAGGAGCTGCCCGAGGTTCTGCTCGTCGGCGGCGATCGCGCCGGCCATCGCGAAGGCGGCCGAGTACAGCAGGAACCCCAGCGCGAAGAACGCCAGCAGCGTCAGCAGGTTGCCGGGCTGCACGACCGGCGGAACGGACACGCCCGCGAGCGGTCCGAGCACCTCTATCACCAGCAGCGCGATGAGCATCCAGGCCAGGTATTGCAGCACCCCCGCCGCCCCCCTTCCCACCAGCTTGCCGGCCAGGAGCGCGAAGGGGTGCAGCGAGGACAGCATGATCTCCGCGGTCTTGCCGGTCTTCTCGGTGAGCACCGCACGACTGATCGACTGGCCGTACAGGATGAGCATCATGTAGAGCAGTCCCACGAACGCCGTCACCACCAGGAACGACTCCTCCAGGTCCTGCTCGACCGCTCCCTCCTCGTCCAGCAGCAACGCCTGCAGGCGCGGCTGGCGCGTCAGCCTGGTGATGCGCTCCGCGTCCAGCCCGGCGCGCCGCAGGCGGCCCTGTACGACCGCGCGGCCGATCACGCCGTCCACCAGCGCGCGCAGGGCGACGCCCACCGCCTCGTCGCTGAAGTAGCGGGGATGATCGTCGCCCAGCGGGTCGGCCGGAAACACCACGTAGCCGTCCAGACCGCCGGCCCGTACCCGGTCGGCGAGCGGCTCAGCCTCGACTGCCTCCTCGACGGCGATGCCGAGCGGGGCAAGCTCGTCCCGGATCGGCGGCAGCAGATCGCCCGCCCCGACCAGGGCAAGCGTCCGCCCTTCCAGCGCGGAGACATCGCCGGCGGCGCTCCGGGCCAGCACCGACGGCAGCGCGAACAGGGCGGCGATGATGAAGGGGCCGGTGAGGGTGGTGATCAGGAACCCCTTGGTCATGGCCGTCATGCGCAGTTCCTTGCGCGCGACCAGCCAGAGCTTGCTCACCGGTTGCGGCCGCCCGTCGAACAGCACCCGGCCTGCGTCCGGGGCCAGGATGTTCATGATCATGCGGATGATCGTGCTCTTGCCGGCGCCGTTGGGGCCCAGCAACCCGAAGATCTCGCCCGGCTGCGCTCGGAACGAGACCCCGTCCACGGCGAGGTGGTCACCGTAGCGCTTTACGACCTCGCGAACCTCGATCATCCGTTCCAGATACCATGGTACTACCCAACGACCGGAGACCCGCCAGGGCTTCAGGATTCCGCGTGGGTGCCGTGCTCGCGTGACGTGGCCGCGTTGCCGTGATCGACGACGAGCGGCGCCTGCCGTAGTTAGTTAGTTACGGATCGGGCCTCCTCCGGCTACGATCGGCCAACGACATGGACCCGACAACCGAACGACGACCGCCGCTCGCGGACGAGCCGCTGCCGACCCGCTACGAGCACGCCACGGCCGAGCGGGAGGCGACCGAGCGCTGGACGGCCGCGCGCGCGTTCAGCGCGACCCCCGACGTCCGCGCGCGCCGCTACGTGGTGATGATGCCGTTGCCCAACGTCACCGGCGCCCTGCACATGGGGCACTCCATGGACAACGTCATGCAGGACCTGCTGATCCGCTGGCACCGGATGCTGGGCGACAACACCCTGTGGATGGCCGGCACCGACCACGCCGGCATCGCCACGCAGGCCGTGATCGAGCGCCGCCTGCTGGAGCTGGAGGGCAAGACCCGCCACGACATCGGCCGCGATGCCCTGGTGCAGCGCATCTGGGAGTGGAAGGACCGCTACCAGCAGCGCATCGTCGAGCAGCAGCGGGCGATGGGCTGCTCCTGCGACTGGGACCGGCAGCGCTTCACCATGGACGCGGTCTGCTCGCGCGCCGTCCGCCACACCTTCCTGGCGCTGTTCCGCGACGGGCTGGTGTTCCGCGGCACGCGGCTGGTCAACTGGGACTGCGCGCTGCGCACCGCGGTCTCCGACGACGAGATCGGCTACCGCACGGTGGACGGCGCCTACTGGCACCTGCGCTATCCGGTGATCGATCCCCGGCCGGGCGAGCCCACCCACGTGGTGGTGGCGACCACCCGCCCGGAGACCATGCTCGGAGACACCGCGGTCGCTTGCCACCCCGACCCGCGCCCGGCGCTCGACCGCGCCATCGAGCGGCTGGCAGAGCGCGCCGCCCGCGCCCCGCAACGCGAGCGGCCGGCCCTGAAGGAGCAACTCGCCGAGCTTCGCCGGCGCCGCGAGACCCACCTGGACCGCCTGGTCCGGCTGGTGGAGATGGCGGCGGCCGGCCGCCTGATCCGGCTGCCCCTGCTGAACCGCGAGATCCCGCTGATCACCGACGACTGGGCCAAGCCCGACGTGGGCTCCGGCTGCGTGAAGATCACCCCCGGCCACGACCCCAACGACTACGAGGTGTGGCAGCGCCATCAGGACCGCATCGGCCTGATCAACATCCTGGAGCCGGACGGCACCCTGAACGGCGCGGCCGGCCCCTACGCCGGGCTCGACCGCGAGGCGGCGCGCACGCGCGTGGTGGCCGACCTGGAGAGCGCCGGCCTGCTTGACCGGATCGAGCCGCACCGGGTCGAGATCGGCCACTCCGACCGCTCCGGCACCGCCATCGAGCCGTACCTGTCGCGGCAGTGGTACCTGCGCATGGGCGACGTGCCCGGCGGCGTCACCGTGGGCCGCGGCACCGCCAACGAGGCCACGGTCCCCGGCCTGGCACAGGTGGCGATCGACGCGGTGGCCGGCGGCTGGCGGTCGCCGACCGGGCGCAAGCTCGCCTTCTTCCCGGACGACCGCTACGCGCGCACCTACCTGGACTGGCTGGGCGAGAAACGCGACTGGAACATCAGCCGGCAACTCTGGTGGGGACACCAGATCCCGATCTGGACCGCGCGCTGCACGGGCGGCCGGCTGCGGCAGGCGCTCGCCCTGGCCGAGCGCGTCCGCGACCGCGAGGACGTGGCGGTGCAGCTCCGCGAGGTCACCGACGCGATCGGCCGGGAGGGCGGCTCCCTCACGGTGGGCGAGGCGGGCGCCATCGCGCGGGCCGCGGCGGGCGCGTCCGCCGAGGTGGAGATCGACCTCTGCCTGCGCGACGCGGAGGCGGAGCGCGAGCTGGCGGAGGAGCTGGCCGGGCTCGGCTTCGAGCAGGACCCCGATGTGCTGGACACTTGGTTCTCGAGCGCGCTGTGGCCGCACAGCACCCTGGGATGGCCCGATCCCGGCGACGCTCCGGTTGACTCCGGCCAGCCCCCGCTCGGCGCCGGCGGCGGCGAGGACTGCCTGAGCTACTACTACCCCGGCTCCTGCCTGGTGACCGGCCGCGACATCATCACCCTGTGGGTGGCGCGCATGGTGATCGCCGGCATGTACAACCTGGGCGACCTGCCGTTCGAGCACTGCTTCGTGCACGCCAACATCCTGGACGGCAAGGGCGAGATGATGAGCAAGTCGGCCGGCAACGGCATCGATCCGGTCGACATCATCGAGCGCTACGGCGCCGACGCGCTGCGCTACGTGATGTGCGAGCTGCAGACCGGCAGCCAGGACATCCGCCTGCCGGTTCAGGCGGTGTCGCCGTTCACGGGCAAGACCATCGAGTTGGCCACCGCCCGCCACGGACGGACCATCTTCACCTACCTGTGCCCGGACACCGGCAAGGAGTTCGACGTGCTGGGCACCATGGCCGACCTGCCGGGGGCGACCCTGATCAGCGACCGCTTCGACGTCGGCCGCTCCTTCTGCACCAAGCTCTGGAACGCGGCCCGCTTCGCGTTCATGAGGCTGCGCGGCTACCGGCATCGCGAGCGGCCGCTCGATGAGCTGGCGGCCGAGGACCGCTGGATCCTGTCGCGCCTGTCCCGCACCTGCGCGGCCGTGCAGGAGCAGCTCGAGAACTACCGTCCGTCGGCGGCGCTGGGCGCCGTTCGCGAGTTCTTCTGGGGCGACCTGTGCGACTGGTACCTGGAGCTGATCAAGCCGCGGGTGGTCGCCGCGGACGCGGCGGTCGCGGACGCTGACGAAGCGGACGCCGATGCGGCCCGCGGGACGGTGGCGGCCGTTCTGGACGGCACGCTGCGCCTGCTGCACCCGTTCGTGCCGTTCATCAGCGAGACGCTGTGGGCGCGCCTGCGCGAGCTGGCGCCGCGCCGCGGCATCGCCGGCTGGCAGCCGGCCGACGCCGAACTGCTGGCGGTCGCGGACTGGCCGCGGCCGGATGCGCGCCTCGAGGATGCGGCGCTGGAAGCCGACATCGACCGCCTGCGCGGCGTCGCCCGCGCGGCCCGCGACCTGCGCGCCCGGCACGGCGTGGAGGCGCGCAAGCCGCTCGACGCCGTGATCCGGCCCACCGGCGACGGCGGCGGCCGCTCCCGGCTGGACGCCTACGAGGGGCTGATCCGCCGCGCGGCCGTCCTGGGGTCGTTGAGCTTCGCGGCCGGCGGCGCGCCCCCGGCAGGCTCCGCATCCGCGGTCGTCGGCGACCACGAGATCCACCTGCTGGACGTGGTCGACGTCGAGGTGGAGCGGCAGCGCCTGGCCAGGCAGCGCGACCGCCTGCAGCGCCAGATCGGCGGCTCGGAACAGAAGCTCGCCAACGCCGGCTTCCTGAACAACGCCGCCCCCGAAGTGGTCGAGCGGGAGCGGCAACGCCTGGCCGACGCCCGCATCGAGCTGCAGGCCGTGCAGCAGAACCTGAGTCACCTGACCTGAGCGATCCGCGCAGCGCGCCGGGAACGCCGGTATCCGGATGGCAGCTCCTGGCTGCCAGGCCGCGCTTTCGGCGGCTGGTCGCCTCCTCGGCGCTGTGGTACGCCACCCGCGCCTACGAGCTGGTGGTGCTGTCGTGGCTGGTGCTGGAGCTCACCGACTCGGTGGCCGCCGTCGCGGCCCTGGCCGCCGCCCGCGGACTGCCCATGCTGTTGCTGGCGTACGTGGGCGGGACGCTGGCCGACCGCGTCTCGCGCCTGCGCCTGCTGCGCATCACCCAGAGCCTCACCCTGGCCGTCGTCGCCGCCTACGCCGCCTACCTGGCGCTCGGCACGCCCGTCCCCTGGAGCGCTCACCTCGTGATCGGGCTGGTCGGGGCGGTGTGGAGCTTCGACTTCGCCAACCGCCGCTCGCTGTACACGGAGCTGTTCGAGCCCCGTGAGCTGACCACCGCGGTCCCGGTCGACACCATCACCTTCACCACCGGCCTGATCGCCGGGCCGCTGATCGCGGGCGTCCTGACGCGCACCGGCGGCTTCGCGGTGGCCTACGCGGGGCTGGCCGTCATGCACGCCGCCTCGCTCGCCCTCCTCCCCGCCGGCGGGCGGCGCCAGCCGCGGCCGGCCGCGACCCCGGAGCGGCTGTCGATCGCCGGGCGCCTGCGGAGGGCGCAGGGCACGCTGCGCGGCCGGCGTGCCCTGCAGGCGACAGTGGCGGTCACCCTGGTCTCCAACTTCTTCGCCTTCCCGTTCCACCAGATGGTGCCGGTGATCGGCCGCGACGTGCTCGCGGCCGACGCCCTGCGCTTCGGCATCCTGGTCGCCGCCTGGGGAGTCGGCGCCCTGGCCGGTTCCGTCACCCTGGCCGCGCGCGCCGTCAGGCGGCCCGCGTGGGTGTTCTTCGCCGGCATGTCCAGCCTGTTCGTCTGCATCGCGGGCTTCGCGCTGTCCGGCGCCTACCTGCTGTCGGTGGCGTTGCTGCTGGCCGGCGGCATCGGCTTCTCCGGCTTCGCGTCCATGCAGATCCTGATCACCCTGCGCTCCGCGCCGCAGGCAGCGCGCGGTCGCTCGCTGGGGGTGGTCGGCCTGGCGATCGGGGTCAACCCGCTGGGCAACGTGATCCTGGGGCTGGTCGCCGAACAGGTCGGCCCGCAGGCCGCGCTCGCCGGCTTCGCGCTGCTCGGGCTCTCCGGACTGGCGCTGGTCCGGTGGCGCTACCCGGAGCTGGGCCGCCGGGCGGCGGTCAGCGATCCGCCTCCGGAGCCTGCGCCGCCGGCGAGCTGAAGCGCTCCACGAAGGCGGTGTGCACGGCCGGCGGCACGTACTTGGCGAGGACCGTTTCCCAGCCGCTGAGCCCGATCAGTCCCTTCACCACGCTGGAGCTCACCTCGGCGATCTCGCGCGGGGGCATCAGGAACACGGTGACCACGCCCGCGTCCAGGTCGCTGTTGATGTACTTCATCGACCGCTCGTACTGGTAGTCGAGCTCCGTGCGGATGCCGCGCAGCACGAACTCCGCGCCCCGCGACCGCGCGTACTCCACCAGGAAGCGGTTCTCGTAGGTTTCCACGGTCGCCCTGGTGTGGCCGGCCAGCGAGGCGCGGACCAGCGCGAGGCGCTCGGAGATCGAGAACTCGTAGCGCTTGTCCGGGTTCGTGCCGATGGCGACGATCATCTCATCGAACAGCCGCTCCCCCTGCTCCACCACCCACAGGTGGCCGTTGGTGATCGGGTCGAAGCTGGCCGCGTACACGCATCGCCGGGGCATGGGCGCATCCCAACCCGACCGGCAGGCGCTGGTCAAGAAGCCCGCGCCGCCACTATGATCGCGCTGTCGTGGGTAGCTGCTTCGCGTGCGGCGCGGCGTTCGATCCGGACCTGGAGATATTCCGCGCGACCACCTGCGCGAGTTGCGGCAAGGACGCGCACGTCTGCCTGAACTGCCGCTTCTACGACACGTCCGCGCACATGGAGTGCCGGGAGTCGATCGCGGAGCCGGTGGCGCAGAAGGACCGGTCGAACTTCTGCGAGTACTTCAAGGTGCGGCAGGAGACCGGCCCCGGTCCGGCCGACGACGACCGTGCCACGCGCGCCCGCGAGGCGGCCGAGCGGCTGTTCGGCGGCCTGTAGCGTGGCCGGCTTCAGAGCACCGCGCCGTACGCTTCGTCGAAGGCGCTCGCCGCATAGGCGTCCGACGCGTACCCGAACCCGCCGTCGCCCCAACGCTCCCCCCAACTGTTGCGCACGATGAAGCGCGTCCCCGTGTAGCCCACCAGGCAGGCCGCGTGGCCGCCCCGCGAGGTGTCCTCCCGGTACCGGTCAAGCTCACCCTCCGCTGCCGTCGCCCGCTCCCAGGTCCGGTCCACCATCACGCGCACCAGCACCGGCCCCTGGTTCGAGATCCACGCCCGCCACCGCTCCGGGTCGCGCCCCAGGTTGTGGTAGCTGGCGATCCGGTACTTCGCCGCCCCGGCATAGAACGCCTCCGTGCTCAGCGAGCTCAGCGTCCCGTCCATGGGCAGCGTGCTCTCGGTCACACACCCGTACTTCCGCGCCACCCGCAGGGCAAGCTTGATCTGCGTCCCCGCCGACTCGATGAAGGTCGTCGGGAACGAGGTGAGCAGGTCGGTCTCCTTGTTGGCCATCCAGATGAACCGGGGCGAGGGCCGCTCGCCCTCGGCCAGCAACCCGGCTTGCCGGTAGTGCCAGTGCAGCACCCCGTCCGCCGCCGCGAAGCCGACGCAGGCGCCGGTCGTCCCCTGGTTCCTGACCGGCCAGTCCTCCCCGCGCAGATCCACCTCGGCGCGGGCCGCCGCGTCCGCCACCACGCCGGCCTCCACGGCGTCCGCGAAGGTCCAGTCCATCTGCACGCCGGCCGACCGATCGCAGTTGAGTCTGAACCGCCCCACGCTCGGTCCTTTCTCTGCCATCGCTACACCGGCGGCGGGATCGATCGCGCGGCCGGGACGAGCCCGATCGGTGCGGTTCGCATGTGGGCGCCGCTATCGCGCGGCGCGCCGGCTGCGCACCCCCTCCAGGTTCAGCACCTGCATGGCCTCGTCACCCATCGCTATGGCGTAGATCCCGCGCCGCGTCAGATACTTCACCAAGTCTTCTCCGATGCTCAGTGACGAGAACGCCGGCACCACCGGCATCTCCCCGTACTGCGGATAGTACCGCGCGAAATCGCCGCTCTCCACAAACTGCGCGAATGCCCGCGCGTCTTCCGGGTGCGGCGTGGACTTCGTCTCGTTGAGCAGCACCGCCCGCGCGCCGACGTACAGCGCGTCGAACTCCCGCTCGCGCGAGCGGTCGTCGCTGCGGGTGACCGACACTCGGGTCCCGAAGTACCGAACCTCGCCGCACCCGAACACCTCGCGGGCCAGCCGGCGGACACTCGGCGCCACGATGTCCTCGACCAGGGTGCCCATCTTCTTGGCCAAGTTGCTCCACCGCTCGTTCATCTCCTTCCGCTCGCGGGCCGCCGCCTCCCAGTTGCGGGCAGCCTGGCGCTTCATCTCTTCCCGCTCGCGGGCCGCCTCTTCCCAGTTGCGGGCAGCCTGACGCTTCATCTCTTCCCGCTCGCGGGCAGCCTCCTCCCGATAGCGGGCACCCTCCTGCTCCGCATGCTCGACGATACGTTCCAGGCGGTCGAGAGACTCGTCGGTGCGCGCCATCGCGGCGTCGGTGCGCGCCATGAACGCGGCGAAGATCGTCTCCAGGCGGTCGGTCCGTTCTTCCACCGCCTCGGTCCGTTCAGTGAGTGTGGCCATGGTATCCGGTTCCTGCCTTCGTTATAGGATAGCTTCGGCGGCCCACACCGGCAACCACCCGCATTGCCTCACCAAGAATCCAACCCTGCCGAAAGCGTGCCTCATCTGAAATCTGACCGAAGGAGCTGACCTGAGGGTCAGGTACGGACCTGATGGCCGAGTACGCCGAGCGCCCGGCGAAGCGGTTGCAGTGGGCGCCGCTACCGCGCGGCGCGCCGGCTGAGCACCCCCTCCAGGTTCAGCACCTGCATGGCCTCGTCACCCATCGCTATGGCGTAGATCCCCCGCCGCGTCAGATACTTCACCAAGTCTTCTCCGATGCTCAGTGAGGAGAACGCCGGCACCACCGGCAACTCCCCATACTGCGGATAGTACCGCGCGAAATCACCGCTCTCCACAAACTGCGCGAATGCCCGCGCGTCTTCCGGGTGCGGCGTGGACTTCGTCTCGTTGAGCAGCACCGCCCGCGCGCCGACGTAGAGCGCGTCGAACTCCCGCTCGCGCGAGCGGTCATCGCTGCGGGTGACCGACACTCGGGTCCCGAAGTACCGAACCTCGCCGCACCCGAACACCTCGCGGGCCAGTCGGCGGACACTCGGCGCCACGATGTCCTCGACCAGGGTGCCCATCTTCTTGGCCAAGTTGCTCCACCGCTCGTTCATCTCCTTCCGTTCGCGGGCCGCCTCTTCCCAGTTGCGGGCAGCCTGGCGCTTCATCTCCTCCCGCTCGCGGGCAGCCTCCTCCCAGTTGCGGGCAGCCTGGCGCTTCATCTCTTCCCGCTCGCGGGCGCCCTCCTGCTCCGCACGCTCGACGATACGTTCCAGGCGGTCGAGAGACTCGTCGGTGCGCGCCATGAACGCGGCGAAGATCGTCTCCAAGCGGTCGGTCCGTTCTTCCACCGCCTCGGTCCGTTCAGTGAGCGTGGCCATGCTATCCGGTTCCTGCCTTCGCCAAAGGATAGCTTCGGCGTCCCACCCCGGCAACCGCGCCCGAGCAGGGTGAGCAAGGTGGAGCGGCGGTTCCGTTCGCGTTCCGCGCAGGTACCTGGACTTCGAGTTCTCTCTTGGCCCTCTCGTCTGTCCCGCAGCGGATGCAGTAGGGCGACCAGTTCATCGAGCGCCGGCTTGCCGCCGTCGTATCCGTTCAGGGTCATGTCGGTGAGGTTGTTCAACTGCGAGAAGAGGTTACCTTCGAGAACGTGCTGATGCCGGTCAGGAACGTGAACCGCACGTGCGCGTCCGAGTCCTTGATCGTCCCGTACAGGCCGCGCAGGTAGTCCCGGTTGGCGCGCGCCACCTCCGGTGTGTCCACCAGCGGGTCCAGGATCGGCTTGTCGTACTCGTCCACCAGCACCCGCCACCCGATGGCCCGCCGCCCGATGCAGGGCCTCCAGCAGAGAGGCGAAGCGGCCGGGTGCGGTGAGGTACTCGGATGTTACCCCGTGTCCGACCAGTCGTGGCCGTCATGGATGTGCAGCCCGGCGAACAGCTCCTGGTTGCCCTCGACAGCTCCTTCGGCGTGTCCAGGAACAGGTTCTTGCCGAACCGACGCGAGCGCGACAGGAAGTAGTGCGTACCCTCCTCGAGCAGACGCTCGATGTACGCGGTCTTGTCCACGTAGTAGCAGCCCTGCTCCCGCAGCGTGCTGAAGGTCTGGATACCGATGAGGCAGTCTGCGCCGGGCCACCGGCACATCCTACTCATTTCACGGCGTGAGCGTGACCTGAGTTTCCGGACCTGATGGCCGAGTACGCCGAGCGCCCGGCGAAGCTGTGCAGTGGGCGCCGCTACCGCGCGGCGCGCCGGCTGCGCACCCCCTCCAGGTTCAGCACCTGCATGGCCTCGTCACCCATCGCTATGGCGTAGATCCCGCGCCGCGTCAGATACTTCACCAAGTCGTCTCCGATGCTCAGTGACGAGAACGCCGGCACCACCGGCATCTCTCCGTACTGCGGATAGTACCGCGCGAAATCGCCGCTCTCCACAAACTGCGCGAATGCCCGCGCGTCTTCCGGGTGCGGCGTCGACTTCGTCTCGTTGAGCAGCACCGCCCGCGCCCCGACGTAGAGCGCGTCGAACTCCCGCTCGCGCGAGCGGTCGTCGCTGCGGGTGACCGACACTCGGGTCCCGAAGTACCGAACCTCGCCGCACCCGAACACCTCGCGGGCCAGCCGGCGGACACTCGGCGCCACGATGTCCTCGACCAGGGTGCCCATCTTCTTGGCCAAGTTGCTCCACCGCTCGTTCATCTCCTTCCGCTCGCGGGCCGCCTCCTCCCAGTTGCGGGCAGCCTCGCGGGCGCTTCATCTCTTCCCGCTCGCGGGCCGCCTCTTCCCGATAGCGGGCACCCTCCTGCTCCGCATGCTCGACGATACGTTCCAAGCGGTCGAGAGACTCGTCGGTGCGCGCCATGAACGCGGCGAAGATCGTCTCCAAGCGGTCGGTCCGTTCTTCCACCGCTTCGGTCCGTTCAGTGAGCGTGGCCATGGTATCCGGTCCCTGCCTTCGCCAAAGGATAGCTTCGGCGGCCCGCCCCGGCAACCGCGCCCGAGCAAAGGTGGAGGGATTTGGCATGCTCGGCGCATGCCGCACCTTCTGGCGAGAGGCCCACGCCGGGCGCACGAAAAAAGCCGCCGAGGACAATTCCTCGGCGGCTCGGAACGTGTCCCGATAGCGGGACGGGTGTTACTCCACCACCGTTACGGTGAACTTCATCTCTGATGTCTGGAACATGCCGGGTGGTGAATTATCCGACGTGGCCGTCAGCGTGATGGTTGCGCTACCGGTAGCGATACCGGTCACCTCCAGAGGATCCAGACCACTGGTGGGTGGGTTTTCCGTAACCGCCACCGTGGCAACGCGCACATTCGACGACTCCGCTTTGAGCGTACGAGCATCACCTCCTTCAAGGTCCTTGAAGAGTCCGTGTGCGTCTTCCGTGAGCGACTCCGTTTCACCGAGCTTCACCGTGTGCGACCGTCCTATGTCTGACGCACCTCCCTGCCACATCGGAGGCCCGTTGACAGAGACCAGCACGCTCGCCTCGATCGACAGTCCTTCCCTGTCGGTGGCCTTCAGCTTCACGGTGACCGGGGCATCGCCTGGATCGTCGTTACCATTAGCGTCCTTTCTGTCCTTGTCCCATGTGGACACCATGCCGGTCAACGTGACGTCAGCGCCATCGGCAGACGCTTCCACATTAGAGCTACCCATCAGATCGTTGCGGGTCATCGAGACTACCGTCACCGTCATTTCGCTGCCGTCGTCGTCCTCGAACACTTCCAGGACGCATTCCTGGATCTTGTCACAGTCCTTATGGAACCCGGGCCGTGCGGACAATTTTTCGTCGGCATCATTGGCGCTATTGCGACGCTTCAGATCCTGAATACCGAGGGTGAGATATGGGACACCAGCATTGGACACTTTGGTCGACTATGCCGTCATCGTTTGAGTCGCTACCGATGAGGACCGGCTTGCGGTTCAGCTTGATCGTGACCGTCGCGTCTTTCGCGACGCCACCGTCGATCCCGCGTACCGTGGCTATGAAGCCGCCCGTGAAGAGACGGTCACTGCCATCGGCCTCGGCGAAAGGGGTGCCCACCCAATCATCGGTACCCCCATCCGGAAGCTTGAGCGTGTACTCAAGCGTGTTACCCTCGACTTTGGCCGTTATGGCGTCTTTGGCTGCTGTGTTGACTGCGTCTGCTACAGCGTCGGCTCCCCAATCGCCTATGATCGAGTACTCGCGAGTGCCGGTGCCGCCAGTGAAATAGCGGCCCAAGTCAATCTTCAGTGTGTCGGTTTCGGCCAGATTGGCCGTGGTCTTGTCAGTATCCAGCGTACGGCCGTTCTCATCCCTCAAGTCGGAGGCGTTGAGGAGGATCGACGGCACGCCAAACTTGGCCTGGAACGCGTCCACGCCCGGGGTACCCGGGGTACCCGGATCTCCAGGCGCGCCCGGAGTGCCGGGATCGCCCTTGGTTCCAGCGGTTCCGGGCGGGCCGGCGGGACCCTGGCAGGCGATGAGCGCCACCAATGCCAGAGCCATCAGCGGAAATGCGGCTACCTTTGCCGCACGAGTGATTCTCATGGTTGTTCTCCTTTTAGGAACATTTTGATACGGCGCAGGAAACCCACGCCCCCTCGGGTCTGTAGCGACGCTACGAGGTGTCGCGGCATTCACGATTGAGCATGGGCCCCATTTACCTCCTGCCGGCGACCAGCCGGTCTGTTCTGCAAGTTCGCGGGCCTGTCGCCGCTGCAGCGGCTTCCCCAACACTCCCACCCACCCGCTCGCGGGACGGTTGCCTCTCACGGAGGACAACCTAGCACGTCCAGTCAACAGGGTCAACACCCGCGCGCGCCGGTTGTCAAGCCGGCGGCCGGTGCGCCGCACCGCCCCGGGGGAGGCCTGCACGTGCAGGCCCTGATGCAAGAAGGGGACCGTGGAAGCAGGCTGTGCGGCGTACCGGCGCACGCGGGCTCGAAGCCCGCAGAACGGCCGGTCGTGACGTGTGAGAGACGGGCGGGAAGCCGCCGCGCCGCTGCTGATTTCGTGGGTCCTCATCCTGATCCGTTGATTCTCCAGAGCCGGGTATCGCCCGTTGGTCCTACACCAAGGCTTATCGACATATTACGGCACCGACTTGACGGGTCAACGCCCCGGCCGTGCCTCAGTGCCGAATCGGCCCTTGTCGGCGCCCGGACCGCCATACGTCCGTGTAGTATCCGGCGTTCGGAGCGTCCGTCAAGCCCGGGGAAGCCGTGGCGAGGGGCGCCGCTCAGCCCGAGGGCGCCGGCGCTGTGAGGGAACCCGGGTCGTCCCCCCGGCCGAAGCCCGGTGACGGCCGTCGGGCGGGTGGTGAGCGCGTTGCAGTGCCGGATACGCAACGGTATTCTTGAGGTCCGGAGGATTTCATGATCAAGAAGATTTCGTTGCTCGCGGTGGCGGCCGCGGCTTTCGCGGTGGTGCTGGCGGGCTGCGTCAAGGGGCCGGCCACGCCCTTGACGCCGAGTCTCGAAGGCACGTGGCAGTTCCAGCATGTGCCGGTGCTCGCAGTGATTGCCGGTGAATCGGTCACGGTGACCGTATCCGCCGGGGGGGAGCCCATCAGCACGGATCCGAGGTTCGCCAAGATCATCCGAGTGGATGTCATGGGTACGCTGACCGAGGACGCGGAGGAAATGACGTTCTCGCTGACGTTGGCCGGGGACGACGCGGTCTCCGTCACCTTGCTGCCCACCATTACGGCCGAACACCTGGCCGCGGAGACGATCGTCGCGGAACAGGCCATCAAGTCGGTGATCACTGCGGCTCAGGGCGGGACGGTCATGATCGACCTCGACACGTCGGCCGTCGACACCATGACCGTCACGGGCTCGTTCATCGATACCTTGCTCACGGCTGCCGGGGCGATGGTGCCGGAGGGCGGACTGACGGCCACCCGCATCGGATAACGATTCCGTCGCGCACGACTGAGGTGCGCGAACCGGTTGTCCATGGCGCCGTCTCAGCCCCGCGGGCCCCGAGGCGGCGCCGGATTACCACCCCATCCCTTGCCTTCCTGACCGCCGCGGCGGTCGCCGACTCACCGTCGGGGCGCCCGCCGCCGATATACAGAGCGTGGCGTGCGCCTCGATCATCCAGGGGCGCGCTTGAAGGGAGGCTGCCATGGCCATCGAACTGCCGACCGAATTGACAAACCTGCTGACCGCCGGGACGATCGTGATCGTCGCGTTGGCGGCGCTGGCCGGCTTGGTGGCGCTGGCCCTGCTGCAGGGCGCCGGCCTGCGCCGGCGGGTCGACGACATGCTGCAGGAGGACACGGCCGCCTACGCGACGCTGCGCACCGCCGCGGAGCGGGTGGCCAGGATCGAGGCGGGGACCCTGCCCACCGGCCACGAGGACCTGCGCATCGCGGTGTCGCCGGAGCTGAGCGCGCGGCTCGAAGAGGCGGCCCGGCGCGGCGGCGTGTCGCTGATGACGGCTGCCCGCGCGGCGCTGGATCGCGGGCTGGCCTCCGAAGAGGCCGAGCGGCGGCAACCGCGCGAGCTGGCCGCGCCGGCGGCGATGGCGGTGGAGCGCAACGGCCACTGATCGGCGTCAGCCGTCGGTGACCGCCGCCCCGCGCGCTCAGGCCGGAGAGTCGCCGAGCATCCACGCGAGAAATGCGCCGATGCGTGCGCGGAAGGCCGCCAGGGTGGCAGGCAGGCGGTCGGCCAGGGACTGCAAGCGATCCGCTTCCAGTCCCGATCCGTAGACATTGCGGAAGACGTGCCGGAACCGCAGGTACTCGCCCAGCTCCTTCGCCAGGCGGGCGTCGATCACGGCAGGCCGGACCTTCGGAATCTCCAGCACCATGTCGCCAAGGAGCTCCTGATGCCACCGCCCGGCCTGCGGGACGCCACCGTTCAGCTCGCCTGCGATGCGCACGAAGATCCGTTCCACTCCGCTGTAGAAGTCGTGCAGGATCGATCCTCGAGCCCGCAGCGAATAGGTGTCGGACCCGCTCGGAGCGCCCGCCAGCTCCGCCGCGAGCTGTTCCAGGCTGGCGAGCTCGTTGGTGACCTCCGCGGCCAGCCGCCGCAGAAGCGCCTCCTCCCGGGTCACAGCTCGGTGCCCTGCTCGCGGACGGCGGCGAGCAGCGCCGGCGCCGCCGTCTCCCCGGCGGTCAGGTCCAGCGGGAACTCGGTCATGGCGGCGGCCTCGGCGGACACCGCGTAGAAGCGCCGGGGCGGGATGCCGTGGGCGACCAGGTCGATGTCCGACCGGTGAGTGAACGGCCGCGTGCAGTCGAAGGCGGAGCCGATGCCGACGACGCTCCGTGCGCCCGAGCGCTTCAGGAACCGCGCGATGCGGCGTGCGTCTTCCTCCGCGCGGTCGCGGTCCCCGGACTCGAAGTGGGTGGCGCGGATATGGGCGAGGAGCGCGGCGCGGTCCATGGATCAATCTACCCGATATCGATGCCGTCGAGCAGGAACACGGCGGCGAAGACGCAGGCGCGCCCGAGGTCAGCCCGAGGCCAGCGCCGCGCGCATGGCGCGGATGTGCGCCGGCCCGGTCCCGCAGCAGCCGCCGACGATCGACGCGCCGGCGGCCACCACCTCGGGCGCGTGTGAGGCCATGTGCTCAGGCGTGTGATCGTAGTGGGTGGCGCCGGCGACGATCCTCGGCATGCCGGCGTTGGGATAGGCCATCAGCCGCTTGCCGGCGATGCCGCGCTCGGCCAGGGCGCTCCGCATCTGGCGGATCGCCTCGGCCGCGTAGGGCATCCCGGTATGCTCCGCGCGGCGCTGCTCGGCGCCGCAGTTCACGCCGACCACGTCCACGAACGGCAGCAGATCCTCGCCGTTCGCGGCGTATCGGCCCGAGGCCAGCAGGTCGATCAGGTCGGCGCACGAGTGTCCCCAGTCGGTGCGGTACACGGTCGCCCCGCTCTTGCGGTCACGCGTGTACTTGAGCGTGAGATTGACCGCGACCGGCAGCCCGAACGCACGCGCCTCGTCGACCGCGATCGCCGCCTCGGTCGCGGAGAACATCGTCTCGATGCACATCAGGTCGGCGCCTGCCGAGGCAAGCGTCCCCGCTACCAGGCGGTGCGCCTCGCGCACCTGGACGTCCGGTATGCCGAAGGTGGTGTCGCCCGCATCGGCTTCGATGGCGCCCGGCGACGGGCCGATGGAACCCGATACGAAAACGGTGCGGCCGGCGTCGTCGACCGCCTGCCGCGCCAGCCGCACCGCAGCGCCGACGATCGCGGCCGAGTCCTCGGCGCTGCGCCCGGCCATGGCGAGGTGCAGCGGCGAGGCCACGAAGGTGTTGGTCTGCACCAGGTCGCTGCCGGCTTCGATGTAGGACTGCGTGACCTGTCGCACCGCGCGGGGATGGAGTTCGTTGGCCAGCGAGCTGTTGGGCAGGTCCACGCCGAGGGCGAACAGCTCGGTCCCGAAGCCGCCGTCGTAGAGCAGCACCCGGTCCTCGACCAGCACGTCGCGCAGCGAGCTCACGGCGTCCGTCTCCGTGTCCTTCATTCCCACCGGACGCTGAAGCGCCGCACGGAGCCCCGCGGCAGCTCCGCGACCAGCGCGGACTGCTGCCGGCCCTCCCGTTCCCGGCAGGTGACCGGAACCGGCTCACCGTCCACCGAAGCGGAAGCGGCGGCGCCCTCGAAGACCAGCGTGGCATCGTCGACCGCCACGTCGGCGCGAACGGTGAAGGTGAGCGATCGCGCCTGCGAGTCCCAGTCCAGCGCCTCCAGGCGCAGCGCCCGGCGGGCGTCGTTGAAGGCGACCCAGTCGATGTCGGAGAAGCGGGGGATGTCCGCGGTGTAGGCGAGCATCGCGTCGAACCACGGCATCAGCCCGCGGACGTCCAGGCTGATCGGGTGGAAGTAGGGGTGGTAGACGGTGTGGTAGCGGTCCCGCGCGTCGTCGGCCTGCTGCCGGGAGTCGGCGATGCACTCGTCAAGCGACCTGGCCGGCAGGAAGGTCTTGTCGGTTCGCCAGCCGTCGTCGGTGGAGATGGTGACCTGCTCGTACAGGTCGATGAAACGGCCGTCGGAGTCCATGAACCGGACCGGAAGGCCGCTGCCGTTCAGGTAGCCGCGGTCGAAGTAGCGGATCGGAGCGAAGTTCACGTCCAGCCGGATGCCCTCCGCGGCCAGGTACTCGGCCATCTGCGTCCAGCCCACCCAGATGGTGCTGTGGCCGCGGATGCTCACCGCCCGGCAGCCGTAGCGCCCTTCGAAGGAGGCGAGCTGGTCCCGCAACCCCAGGCGCATCTCCTCGAGCTCCGGGCGCGGCCCGCTCCAGTTGTGCTGCCCGGCGCCGTGCCCGGCGGCGCGGATCTGCTCGTGGCGCGCAGGCGAGAGCGCGTCGTAGTCGGCGCTCTTCACGTATACGGTGTAGGGGGCGTCATGCCGGTCGGCGACGGCCATCGTGGCCTCGTACTGCGCTCGCGACATGCCGTCGGAGTCGCCGTCGAACAGGGCCACCGCCGGCGCGTCGCCGGGGTAGTGCCAGACGCGCGGCAGCGGATGGGGCGCCAGCCACTGGAGCGCGCTCACGAACAGGTCCTGGTGCAGGTCGGCCTGCGGGAGGTCGAGCAGCCGCTCGTCCAGGCAGCCCACGAACAGGTCGTTGGCCTTGTACATGCCGTCGGCGTCGTAGTCGGGGTAGGCGCCGTTGCTGGCCTGTTCCGGGCGCCCCTGATGGAATCGAACGGTGGAGGCGGCCAGGTCGAAGGTGTAGATGACCGCCCGCCCGGCGCCGTGCGCGGTACCGACCACGGCCGGGTGGGGCGACGGCTGCCCCAGGAACGGGGCCAGCCACAGCGCCACCGACGCGGCGTCACCCTGCCACGTATACAGGTCGGCGCGCTCGTGGAACTGCAGGTCGCCCGCCGGCAGCGTCGCGGCCAGCGCGTTGCCCGGGTTGGCCTGCACGTAGCGGTCGGTCATGCCGCGCAGGATCAGCGGTCCGTCGGCCCGCGGCCAGCCGCTGGACGACAGCGGCTCGAGCGCCTCGAACGGCTCCAGTCCGAACGCGCGGGCCAGCCGATGGCCGGGGCGCAGCAGCAACACGCGCGCGCCGGCCGCCGTGAGCGCGAGGATCTCGTCTTCCTGCCCGGCCGTCAGGGTCACCGCGCAGACCACGACGACCGCGGCGGCGCGCAACGCGTGGGCATCCAGCGGCGCGTCGGCCAGGTCGTACGTCCGGTACCACGGGTAGCCTTCCGCGAGCAGGATCTCCTCCACGTAGCGGTGGAACCGGTTCGGATCGTCGCGGTGCGTGATCACCGCGATCGGTGCTGCCATCGTCAGCCCTCCTTCGCGTAGAAACGCTCTGCCCAGGCTTCCGGCGCCAGCACCTCGGCGCCGGGCTCGTTGCGTTCCAGCAGCCGACGGGCGCGTCCGGTTGCGGCGCGGAACACCGGAGTGGAGCCGTCGCTGTGGTACGGCGCCGCGAACATGCGGCGGTACCAGGCGTCCAGCTCGGCGTCGTCCCCGAAGCCGGGAACGAATTGCTCGTAACCGCAGAAGTCCCCGGCGACCGCCTCCGAGCTGTCGATTCGCGGCGGCGTGGTGGTGAGCGGCCGGGCGACGAGCCGTTCACCCGCGGCGATGCGCGCCGCCACCTCCTCCATGCCGAGGTAGCCATCGCCGTCCCGGCCGTCCGGGAATACCCGCGCCAGGTCGGTGTCGGCCAGCACCCACTTGCGGTAGCGCGGCCAGTGGAACTCCAGCAAGGTGTGGCCGTTGTCGTAGGTGTTGTAGAGGCCGGTGACGCGCCGGGCGCCCAGCCGGATCGGCCGGTCCGCGGGCGACCGGTAGCTGTGCCGGTCGATCAGGGTGGCGCGCTGCTCGCCGTCTGCTGCCGTCATTCGATCGGTGCATTATATCGGGCAACGAGGTGCTGCATTTTGCTGTCCAGGAACGCACAATGCGGTCATGCCTGTTCAGATCACGATCAGGTTTCAACCTGACCTGCTACGACGCCTGGTACGTGGCGCTGGACGGAGGCGCTCGACTGCCCACTGGTGACGCTGGACCGTAGGCTCGGCCGTGCAAGCGGCCCCATGTGCGAGATCACCGTGCCGCCCTGGCCGGAACCGGAATGAGTGCCCGGACATCGGAAACCGGCGCCTGCCTGCTGGAGCTGGATGCGGACCGCCGCCGGATCGCGGGTGATCCGGCGGCGCTGGCCGCGGCGGTGCGGCGGGGGGCCGACCTGCGCGTCTACACGGAGTTCGCCTGGCACGAGCACATCGAGCTCGGCTCCGCCAACACGGAGCTGGTGCGCGAGCTCTCGGAGTTCCGGGTCACCTACCTGCTGGAAGACCACTGGGTGGCGGCGATCATGAGCTGGCGCGTGCCGATCACGCCGGTTTCGTTCGGAGCGGAGCCGCGCATGTCGTTCTTCCTTTACAACCAGGACGGATCGCAGGCATGCGCCAGTCCCCGGCTCGACAGCGCCGCCCCTGAGCCGGAGCCTGCCGAGCAGGGGACGTGGCCGATCAAGTACGAGGTGCTCGACGCCCATGACCAGGGGACGCGGGCTCCCAGCCACAACTTCGTGTACCGGTTCGACCGCTACCGCTTCTGCGTCAGCGAGCGATGGCGCGAGGTGCTGGCTCACGACGAGCGCGGCGCGGTGCGCTCGGGCTCGGCCGAGGCGCTGGGCGAGGCGCTCCGCCAGGGCCGGGAGCTCAAGGTAGCGGTGAGCGGCCTGTGCGCGGACCTGGGAGGCACCACAGTGCACGAGGTGTTCGTGCACGTCGGGGCGAGCTGGCACATGACGCGGTCGGGCACGGTGGTGGGCGGAACCCACCCGCTGGTGCGGGTGGCGCCGGCGGTCCCGCTGCGTTACCGGTCGGGAGGCTGGGACTTCGGCTGGCTGCTGGTCGGCACCGACGGGCGTGTGCAGCAACGGCTGGTGGAGCCGGCCACCGGCGCCTTCCGGGAGCGCGAGTCGACGCATCCGGTGCGGTGGTTCGCCCGCGACGAAGGCGACGCCTACGGCTCGCGCACCGCCAGCCGGTAGCTGTACAGCGACGCCTGCTCGACCCCGAACACCAGCATCACGGTGCGGTCGCGCAGGGCGCTCAGGTCGGCGTGGTCGCGCCACCGCACACGCTCGCGCAGGTGGTTGCCCTGCACGGGCGCACAGTCGTCCAGCCCGTACCCGTCGATCGCGGCGCCGTCCGGGTCGAGGATGCCGACGCGCACGCTGCCGCCGCGCGGCACCGACTCCCAGCGGGTCTCGACGTTGACCTCCAGATGGTCGCCGGCGATCACCGCCGGCTTGGTGACGACGATGCCGGTCGGCTCGCCGGTCTTCCAGTGGCCGTGCGACAGCGACATCCAGCGGTCCAGGCGGATCTTCGCCGCGCCGATCACGCGCGGATGGATCGGCCGCTCGTCGGGCCGCCGCGAAGAGCCGGTGTTGAAGTAGAGCAGCAACTCGTCGTTCACGACGATCGGCTCGTTGTGCAGGGGCATGCCGCCGGCGCGGTAGTACGTTCCCTCCGGGCCCTGGTCCATGAAGGGCCGGTCCGGGGCGACGCGCCGCCACGGCTGGCCGTCGCGGTGGCTGACCAGCTCGCAGATGCCGGTCGGAAAGGCGCTGTCCTGGATGTCCAGGAAGCCCAGGTCCAGGTCGCCGTAGTTGAACGGCGTCAGGCCGTGCCACTCCCACAGGCGGCCGAAGGCGCTCTCCGCGTCGTTCAGGAACAGCGACTCGATCGGCGACCAGGTGCGCAGATCGTTGGAGGTGGCCAGGCCGACGTTGCGCCGGTGCCGGTGGCCGGCATCCGGGTTCCGGTAGGACGGCGCACGCATGTTGATCATCCAGCGCGCGTTGCGGTGGTCGCGGACCACCTTGAGGTAATCGCCGTGGGTGGGCTGGATGAACTCCGGCGCGCCCGCGAAGTGGATGCCGTCGGGGCTCTTCCACAGGTACAGGCCGCTGGCCTGCCGCGCCAGCTCGATCTCCTCGTCGGTGATGGAGCGGTCGTGCTGGTCCGGGTGGGCGCGCGCCCACATGCGGTTGTCGTGCATGAAGGCGATCATCGCGTAGCGCTCGGCCGGCGGAGCGTCGTCGTCGCGGACCATCGTGTAGCCGTCCATGGCGTTGACGTTGCCGGGCGGCAGCTCGGCCGGGAACCGGAAGTACAGGTTGTTGCGCGTGCTGCCGCGCCACTCGATCAGCCCCAGCTCGGGCTTCTCCCAGTGGATGCCGTCGCTGCTTTCCGCGTAAGCGTTGGCCACCTGACGGTTGGGGTAGTCGTTGAGCTGGTACCAGAGCCGCAGGCGGCCGTCCTCCTCGCGGATCACCGAGCCCCAGGCGACGATCCCGCAGCCGAGCTCCCACTCGGCGTCACCCTGCACCACCGGCTCCGGCGTGTAGGCCGGCCGGTTGAGCACGCGGCGCAGGTTGATGATCTGGTGGATGCGGTCGTCGTCGACGAACAGGTGCAGGTCCGGGTCGTACATGCCCGGCAGCTTAACGCACGGATCGCCTGATGGGCCCACGTGCCCCGACGGCATCACCAGATGTGGCTGCGGCGATCAGCACCGGGTTCGTGAGGTGCTGGCGTTCATGCCGTTTCTCCGTGCATATCGGATCGAATTCGCAGGACCTACAATGCGCGCCGGGGCGTGCGTCGAACGCGCCGCTCACCGCCAATCGTGCAGTCCACCGGCGCAGCGCCAGAGTCACTTGGCGCACATCCTTGCGAGTCAGTAGGAAAATCTCTTCTTCGCCGGTCGCTAGCGCGATGCGACGAGCGATCACCGAGGACTGATCCAGTTCTAGCAGAACGGCAGCACCGTACGCCGCGTTCTGAAGCCAGTCCGGAATTCGCGGACGCGACGTACACCGTTTCCCCGTCTTGTAGTCGATCACCTCAACCGTCCCCGACCGATCTAGCGCAATTCGGT
Source organism: Spirochaetia bacterium (assembly GCA_965215345.1). GTDB lineage: Bacteria > Spirochaetota > Spirochaetia > SZUA-6 > Bin103 > CATQHW01. Next base: position 827,031 of record CBDCDL010000002.1, read on the forward strand.
CCACGCGGCCGGTGAACGTCAGGCGTTTGCCGAGTTTCATCCGCACCGTCTTCTCGACCTCAATTGTCGTACGCCGCTCGTTACGATAGACAACGTCGTGATGCATGATAAGCGCTCTCCGCCCCGCCTCGAACAAACGCCGGGCGACGCCACCGTCCCACCCAGGCGGTAGGGTTTCGCCCAGCCGATCCCGGAACCACGCAACAAGCTCGACCTGATCGCAACTCTCCTGAGGATCGCCGTAGAGCCAAGCCAGCGCCTCGTGCAGGCGACTGCCGAGATACATCTGCTCGGTCTCTACACTCTCTTGCGTGTGGTCCACGTACTTCAGCCTGTACGACCACGGACAGACCTCGAACGCAGCCATCTGTGAGAAGGACACTTCCCGCGGAACGGTATTCCCGACCGGACGGAGCTCGGCCTCTTCCCATGCCTGACAAACAGCAGAAGCGATCCTCGCCGGTTCTGCCGTCTCGGACGACAGCGTAAGGTCGGCAGGGACCAACCGTAACCTCGACTCAGTCCAACGCATCTGCGATGCCCACGTTCGGGAATCTGGCCACCTCGGAGCGATTCGCCCCCGAATGCGCCGCATGGCGACCGGTGTGCTGCAGTCGAGGAGCACCACGAAACTAGTCAGCCCCCGCAGCCGGAGCTGCTCGACGATTTCCTCGAAATCACGCGAGGCGCCAGTACACTCGAAGACCGTAGACCCCAACGATGCAAAAGAAGCAATGGCGTCCGCAATCGCAGGCGCGTCCTCCGCACCGGCAGCCTGACGCCGCATACTCACTACATCGAGATGCCGTCCCCCGGTCATCGACGCGAGCTCCCGGCACACGGTGGACTTTCCAGCACCGATCTGACCGATAACGACAAGCACCGCGCCACCGGACTTCATAGGCTCTCCCACCAACTAATCACGGTCCTTGGGCGCACGGGCCCGGTGGGTTCCGATCAGCGGCGACAGCATCGCCATGAACAGCCGGTCGGAGAACCCAGCAGCGAATCCGAGCACCACGAATAGTGCGACGCGCGCAATTCCCTCGTCTGGAAGCAAGAACCCTCGCAGCCATCCTGAAGCAGCGCGGCGCCGACGATCAGTGCAGCGGTGGAGCCAATGCAAGCGCGCAGCCCCATGTCCCACTTCAAGATACTCGTGAACTCGTCGCGCGTCCGTTCGTGCCGTAGTGTCCGGAGCCGCGAGAAGACGCCACCCGCCCCGCCGGATGACAGCCCGGCCACCAACGAGAAGGCCGCTGAAACCGCACTAGGAGCGGGCCTGATCGAAAGCGTCAGACAGACGACGACGGATAGCACGAAACCGCACAAGAGCCCCACGCCCAGCTTGATTATCTTGCGCGCCACTCCCGCGCGTTCCTCGGTCAGCCGGTTATATCGACCTGCCGACTCATGCAGCTCCAGAGTGAGCTGCATGAGCCGCCAACGTAGCGCGTCGGACGACGGCTCATCGACATCCGCCCGAATACGGCGCGCCATGTCCTCCTTCCATGCATCGCGTCGCCCCTGCTCGAAACGGTACAAGCTGTCCTGGAGCCTGATCCATGTAGGGTAGAGCAACTCCGCAGGCTTGAACAAGCAGAGCTCGGCCTCCACCTCGTGAACCACAACGAGACACTTGTTCGTCAGTTCATCTGCATTACCTGAACCTTCGGCGGTGGCCGTCCTCGCCAAGTTCTCGGCTTTCTCGAGCCTCCGCTCAACCTCGTCCAATCGACTATCGACTGATTCCCCATCCGCTGGTGCCCGTCTGGATGCTGCAAGCTCGCTCCGCAGCCGCGAGAGACGCGCTTGCAGTTCGGCATCGGCGGGACTTACTCTCGTCGGTCGCGGTTCCCGTTTCCTCATGCCTCGCCACGCAGCCATGTCCGCTGTACTGCGGTCCCGAGCGAGCCCCAAGACCGGTCAACGGGCTGCGACCCAGCTAGCCAAGCGGCGCATCTTGGTTCGGATCTCGCAATCGCGAGTAGCGTCAACAACCCGCGCACGGTAGGACTGGTGTCCCTACTCATGACTTCCTCCAGAGGAGGACGATTTTCCGGCATCAGCCAAAGCAGTTCGATGGCGATCCGTCGCGCCAGCGCTGACCGCGACTCGATCGCTAGCGACAGCAGCGACTGTGCACCCGACAGGCCCGCCTGTTTCGGCTGACGTAGCATCAGGCACGCATGCAACAAGACCGTCGCATACGGATGCATCCGGTCTGCGGCCTCTGACGCGCGCCTCAGAGCCGACACGGTGCTCGTCTCAAGGTTTGCCGGCGTGCTCAGAAGCGCTCGCAGCAGGACGATCGTCTGGCTGTCCGTCGGTGCCTTGGCCAGCTGAGCGGCCGCCTGCGCCGCAGTGCCGCACGGCCAGTTCAACTCACGAAGATAGGACGCGATTTGCCTCTCGGCCGTCGGATAGCGGCCAAGGTCATCGAAAGCCTGTTGAACCAGCGCCGGAGAGCGCAGTCGCTCCGCCAAGGCGTACACACGCTTCCAAAGCTGAGCGTGTTCCGGTGTCCCCGAACGGTTTGTCTCGACTAACTCTGCAAAAGCGCGATGCTGTGATGCCGACAGATCGCTCCGGGACCGTATCATCGCCAAGCTGGTCACCACGCGGTGTTCGCTCGTCAGCGCCTGGCGTTCGTAGTCTACGAGCGAGTCCAGCACTCTTGTCTTGCGCTCATTGAGGCGGAATCCCTCGGTATCCAGTGACGCGGATAAGGAATCCAGTGCTCGATCCACATCGTTCGAGTCGACGGCAAGGAAGAAGTCGTCAACCAACCTGATATGTCTGACCACAAACGGGTCGCGCGACAAGTGATCATCTACGGGGCGCAACGCGGCGTCCGCGATGAGCCATAGCAGTTTGTGGTTGGTTACTGGCAGCCCTGCCCGCGTCCCGCCTTCTCGATGGGCAACGTCGTTGATGTCTCGGATCGTCTGGAGCGTCGTCTCGATGTTGCGTTCGTCAAGCTCCAGGAGGTGCAACGCACGCTCGATGGTGGATGTCGGGATGGAAGCAAAGTAGTTCTCCACATCCGCCACGACTACAGAAAGGCCTTCCACCAGCGCAAGCCGTATCCACATGGGAACGGTCTCCCACCATGACCCGTAAGCCTGCTGCAGATCGTCTTCGCCTACCCTGTCCGCAATCATCTGGAAGTGAACGGCCGTCATGAAGTCCGGGACGACCTCTATCCGCGTGCCACCCCCCGGCTTCGGTCTTGTAAGCAAATCCACCTCGGCTCGCAACGGGGTGTCGACACGATACTCCACTGAATCAGCCTCGACCTCGGCGTGGCCAAGTGGGTCCGAGAGTACGCTCGCTGCCCGTCGTTCTCTACAGACATTGATGGCGTCAGCAACCATAGGCATCTCGTCCGCACCAAGTCGATCGAGTTCGCTCGCCGAATTTGGAGAAACGGAGCAGTGAACTCTACTCATCTCGCAACGGCCAGCGCAAATCAGGAGTTCTCGTGCCCAACTGGCAGCCGGTCTTCGACGCCATGCGCACAGGTTGGGAATCGACCATTCCGGGCAGGTTTTCCTCGACCATCCAACGCGCGTTGCGTCGCCCATTCCGCGGTCCCCGCGGGTTGAGCTTGCGGTAACCCGTGATCGGAACCGCTGCGAGCCGATCGAGTCCAGCACGATCGAGCTGCAGATGTTCGAGCACCCATCCCAAGCGCTTACCGGTTGCCGCGTCCAGCCGGAGGGCATAGTCGCTGATCCGCTGGACATTCAAGCGAGGTACTGCTATCTCGAAAGCGCGCAGAACCCCGGCGAAGCCGCCGCAGTGCTGCGGCATGGTGAGCCCGTCCACGAGCGTCCGCTCGAGATCGGTGATCGAAACCCGGGCATCTCCCACCCACACCTTCTCCGTGCCAAAGAAGCGGCCCGGCCTCACTTGGACGAACCGATATGCCACACCGTTGATACGGCAGCCGTGGCGAGACTGGTCCGCCCTGCCCTGCAGACGCGGGACGGACGTCTCATGGGTCGTGAGCACGAAGGTCGTACTTGGGATTTGCGTCGTGAGGCCGTGGTAGTGCAGCGCGGACCAGTGCGAGATGGCAGCGGGAGCGACCAACGCCATGGCGACCTCGAACTCGTGCGCCGGCGTCACACCTGGTACGGTCGAAGCCAATGCGTAGAGTCCCCGACGAAGAGGGACGATCCATCCGCTCTGCCGGAGGTGGTACAACGACTCTCCGAGGTAGGAGTCCCGAACGCCCGCTCGCGGCGCAAGCTCCCGCGCTCTGTCGATGGAGAAGACACGGTCCCCCTCGTTCGCGAGCAGGCGTACCAACTCGATTCCGACCAACGACCGCTTGGGCTTCGTTTCCGTGGTCACGGGTTGTGTCCAGAGGCTGTCCACGCTTCCGTAGCGCCTACCTATTGGCAGATACCGTAAGCTGACAGTTGGATGCTGTCAAATCTTCTACGGACACTATTTCACGCACGGTTCCGCCGACGGCGACGGGGACGCCGGAGATGGGCCCACAAGGACTCGAACCTTGGACCAACGGATTATGAGTCCGCCGCTCTAACCGACTGAGCTATGGGCCCCTCGTGCCTACAGCCAACACCCGAAGGGCCATGCCGGTCAAACGGCCCAGTTGGAGCGCTTGTCGCGAAAGGCGGAATGGTCTGACTTCGGGGCCGCGCTAACGGCGGCGCCCTGGCGCGCCCTACGGCGTTGGGTCGAAGTAGGGCACGGGCAACTCGCCGCGCGCGAGCTTGAATGCCACCGGCACCCGACGTTCGTGACCAGGGACTCCTCCATCACGTCGTCTGCCGGCCTCTCCTCGATCGCGGCGACCAGTCGAGCGCTCAGCGACAGGGCGCGCTCGTACCGTTCCCGGTCGTAGTCGTTCCCGGCATAGAACGCTCCCGCGTTGGCGATGCTCCGCAGCTCGTCGGCGATCAGGTACACCTCGTCCTGGAAGGACACTGTCAACTCCTCACGTCCGCCGTTTGGCCGCGATGCTATCGCACGGCGAGCCTCACCGGGCGGGATCGCCTCGGCCCTGATATCGTCGACGCATGAGCACGAACCCAAACGGCGCTCCGGTGCGCAGACGGAAGATCCTGTTCACCGACTGGCGGGATGTCGACTGCGGCTCGGTCGCGTGGCTGAACGCGGACGGAGAGCGCTACCGGGTGGGCAACCCGCCGGGGGAGCCGGTGGCCCTGCGGGCGGAGCAGCCGTCTGTGCCGCGCGGCATCCGGCTGCAGGCGCAGCCGGCCCGCAAGGCGGGCGTGATCGAGGGCCTTCCGGACGTCGGTCACGTGGTCTACGAGGACGGCCGCTACCGCTCCTGGTACCTGCAGGTGAACGGCATCTCCCGCTTCGGCACCGGCGCACCCGCCCATCGGCGTCCACCGGAGCTGGTCGAGATCTGCTCGGTCGAGTCCGCGGACGGATTGCACTGGAGCGCACCGACCCGTTCGCGCATCAAGGCGCCGGCACGGCGCGACTTCGACGGCATGTCGTTCTTCATCGACCCGCACGCGCCGGCGAAGGAGCGCTACAAGTTCATCTACTGCGCCACGTTCGACGAAGACGCGTTCCAGCCGCACGTCGACGCCTACCAGCGCCGCGAGCCGCGCCACCGGGACGCGCGCATGTCCGCCGAGCGGCGCCACGGGATGTTCGCCGCCGTGTCGCCGGACGGGATCGCGTGGCGCAGCCTGCCGGAGCCGTTCACCCTGCACCCCAGCGACACCGACACCACCGTCTTCTGGGACGAGGCCCTGGGCGTGTACGTGATGTACACCCGCCTGTTCCGCGACGGGCGGCGCTGGATCGGCCGCGCCGAAGCGCCCGACTTCGCGCACTGGGGGCCGGTGGAGCCTGCCATCTGGCCGCGCCTGGACGACCCGCCGGACTACGACTACTACCTGAACGGCCACAGCCTCTATCCCGGCGCGCCTGAGTACCGGCTGATGCTGCCGATGCTCTACCACCGCTACACCGAGCGCAGCCACGTGCGCCTGTATTCCAGCGCCGACGGCATCGCCTGGAGCGAGGTTCCCGGCGGGCCGGTGCTGGCCCCGGGCGAGCCGGGCGCCTGGGACAGCGAATTCATCGGCACCGGCAAGGACCTGGTCCCGTTCGGCGACGGCCGCATCGCCATCCCCTATTCCGGCGTGCGCTACCCGCACAAGTATCCGCGCTGGCAGCGCGTCTTCGACGCCATGCGCACCGGCTGGGCGTGGTGGCCGGAAGACCGGCTGTGCGCCGTGGTGGCCGACTACGAGGGAGAGTTCCACACGCCGCCGATCCTGCCGGCGGGGCGCCGGATCCGGCTCGACTTCCGCACGCCTGCGGCCGGCCGCGTCCGCATCGGGATCGACGGCGTCGAGGGGCGGTCGGCCGCCGACTGCGATCCGCTGGCAGGCGACCACGCCGGCCGGCCGGTGACCTGGTGCGGCGGGGAGGCCGACCTGGACGTCCCGGCCGATCGGCCCATCTCCCTGCACGTCAGCCTGCGCAGCGCGGAGCTGTTTTCGATCACGTTCGATTGATCAGCGGCCGGCGCCTCCGGGGAGGATGCCGTGCTCCCGGAGAAACCGGGCGATCTCGCGCAGCGGCGTGGGACAGTCGTTGTGCCCGCACGCCATGGGTACCGGCGTGGTGCCGGCAGCCCGCGCGAGCGCCTCGCCGTGCGCGTAGGGGATGACAGAATCGCGCTCGCCGTGCAGGACCAGCACCGGCGAGTCCCCTGCCGAGACGACCGCGAGGTTGTCGAACCGGTCGAGCATCAGCATGCGGGGCAGGAACGGCGGCATCAGGTCGGCCAGGCGGGTGAAGGTCGACTCCAGCACCAGCGCGGCCACCGGCCGGACGGCGCTCAGGGCGCACGCGGCGCCGCCGCCGATCGACCGCCCATAGGCGACGATGCGCTCGGCGTCGACCCGCGGCTGGGCGCTGAGGTAGTCGAACGCCGCGACCACGGCGGCGGTGATCGAGCGCTGGTTCGGACTGCCCGCCGAGCGCCCGTAGCCGGGGTACTCGACCAGCAACACCCCCACGCCCTCCGCGGCCAGCGGGGCGAGCGCGCGCACGTGATCGTCGATCAACTCGCCGTTGCCGTGCATGAACATCACCACCGGAAACCGAGTGGCGGCAGCGGGAGCGAGCAGCCACGCCTCCACGTCCTTGTCGGGACCGAGCCATAGCGTCTCGGTGCCGCCCGGAAGCTGCGGCGGCGCGGGACGCTGCGGCCTCGGGTAGATCACGCGCCGCTGCAATCCCATCCATGCGCCGACGAGCGCCACCGCGACGAGCCCGGCAACGGCGGCGGTCAGCATCGCGCGGCCACCTTGCCCGCTCGACCGGGGTACCATGATCCGGTCAATGGCTGCTGATGCCGGGAGGCGCCGCGGGCTGGTGAGCGGGGTCTGCGCGATACTGGTGCCCTTGGCCGCATGCGCTACCGGCGCGCAGGGGCAACCGTCCGAGCCGGCGCAGCCTGCCGAATGCGTGGTACAGGAGGGGAGCCTCGACGCCGGCGCAACCCTGCGGGAGGCCCCGGACAGCTACCGCCTGACGCTGGTCACGGAGGACCGTGACGGGACGCGCCACGCGACGGCCGGGACCCTCCACCTGGAGGCGAATCCTCCCACCCTGCGCAGACACTCCGCCGACGGGGACGACGGCGTGAGCGTCCCGCTGTACGGCTGGGCGGCCGTCGACCTGCAGCGGGTCGGGGCGCTTTCGATCGGCGACATCGGCTCGCAGGACCCTCTGAGTCCGGGCGTGCTGGTGCTGGAGCAGCGGCCGGCGTTCGCGGCGCCGGTGGCCATCACGCTGCGCCTGGGCTCGATCGCCAATCGCCGCACCGGCCAGACGGCGGTCGACGGTGGCTACACGGCGCTGCACGTCACCCGCGTGGAGGAGTCCGGCGGCTTCTCCGGCACCTGGATCAGCGGCGTCCACGCCGAGCGCGTCGCAGGTCACTTCTGCGCCGTCCCCATCCCTTCCGTCGAGCGCCCGTAGCCGCTACGGACCCGACAGCCTCGTCAGGCTGCCTGCAGCGCCGCCAACCGCTCGACCAGGGTCGGATGCGAGTAGTGGTAGAAGCTGTACCACGGGTGCGGAGCCAGGTTGGCGAGGTTGTCGCGGCTGAGCTTGATCAGCGCATCGGACAGCGGTTGCGGAGAGTCGACCGCCGTGGCCGCGAAGCGGTCGGCGGCATACTCGTGCCGGCGCGACCACAGCGCCGACAGCGGACCCAACCAGAACGTGAACGGCCCGGCCAGCAGGCTGAACAGCACCAGCGCCGCGTGGTAGCTGGGCTGCCCGATCCCGAACGCGGCGAACAGCGGGGCGTAGTCCAGCACCAGGCTCAGCACCCAGAGCGCCGCCACCGTGGCCGCCACCGACAGCGCCAGGCGCTGCGGGATGTGGCGCAGGCGTTCGTGGCCGATCTCGTGCGCGACCACCGCCTCGATCTCTCCGGGGTCGAGCTGGTCGAGCAGCGTGTCGAACAGCACGATGCGCTTCACCGGTCCCAGCCCCGTGAAGTAGGCGTTGCTGTGCCTGGAGCGCTTGCTGCCGTCCATCACGAAGATGCCGCGCAGGCGGTAGCCGAGCCGCCGGGCCAGCTCCGCCAGCCGCGTCCGCACCTCGCCTTCGTCGACCGGGACGAACCGGTTGAACAGCGGCGCGATCACGGTGGGATAGAGCACCATCAGCACGAACTGGAAGGCGATGATCACGCCGCCCGCGTACAGCCACCAGAGGCTGCCGGCACGGTCCATGAACGCGAACAGGACCAGCAGCACGATCGCGCTGATGACCAGGGAGATGAGGCCGCCCTTCAGGCGGTCCAGCAGGAACAGCCCGAGGGTCGTGCGGTTGAAGCCGAAGCGCTCTTCGATCACGAACTGCGAGTAGAGCGCGGCCGGGATGCCGATCACCGTGAAGAAGGCGCCCACGGCCATCACGTAGATCCCTCCCGACAGGTAGGGATGCAGGGCGAGTTGCCCGACCGCACGGTCGAGCGTGCCGAGCACGCCGCTCAGCACCACCGCCAGCACCGCCACGGCCGACACCATGTCGGTGAGCAGCGCGAACCGCCCGCGCGTCTGCGTGTACTCGCGCATGCGGGCGTGGGTGTCGCCGTCGACCGCGCCGGACAGCGCCGGCGGCGGCGCGTCCTGCGCGCGGCCGTGCCGGAGATTCAGGATGCCCAGACCGCTCTCCACCACCCGCTGCAGCACGAACAGCACCAGGTACAGCGCCAGGATCGCCGAGCTGCTCACCTCCCGGTCCCTCAGCGAACCGCGTGCGGGGAGTCCGCCGGGCGCTGCGCGGCGTCCGGCGACCGGCCGCGGATGGTCGGATAGGTCTCGATCTCGATGCCGCGCACGCAGGCGATCACCTCGGCGGCCACCGACAGCGACCCGGTGGCGATGACGGTGTGCGGCGGCCCGCCGGCCGCGGTCCCGGCCGCCGCGGCGGCAGTGGCGGCGGCGACATCGCCGGCGACGCCGAGCACCGTGAAGTCCTCCTGCTCGAGAGCGCGGGCCACCGCCTCGGGACACTCGGCGCGCGGGTGGTGCGACCGCACGGCGTAGGCGCGACCGGTGACGCGGCGCAGCGGCTGCAGGGTCTCCACCAGGTCGTGACCGGCGAGGGCGCCGACCACGGCAACGGTCCGCTCCGGATCGACCCGCCCGGCAAGCGCGCCCACCATGCGCTGCATGGCGTACGGGCTGTGCGCGCCGTCGACGATGAACTGCGCGCCGCGCCAGCGCATGCGCTCCAGCCGGCCGGGCCAGCGCACGTCGGCCAGGCCGCGCAGCACCGCCTCGTGATCCAGTCGCTCGCCCAGGAAGATCTCGCACGCGGCGACCGCGACCGCAGCGTTTTCCCCCTGGTAGTCGCCGTCAAGCGGCAGATCGACCCGGTAGCATGCGCGGCCCGTCTCCACCCGCAGCCGCTGGCGGTCTCCCGCCGCGCCGTCGACCGACCAGCGGACGTCGCTGCCGACCTGCGTCACCGGCGCCCGCTGCCGGGCGGCAACGCCCAGGGCCACCTCCAGGGCGCCCTCCATCTGCGGCGCGAGCACCACCGGCACCCCCGGCTTGATGATGCCGGCCTTGGCGCGGGCGATGCTCTCGATGGTGTGCCCGAGCACGGCGACGTGATCGAAGCTGATGTTCGTGATCGCGCAGACCGACGGCGCCACCACGTTGGTGGAGTCGAGCTCGCCGCCCAGGCCGACCTCGATCACCTGCGCGTCGACGCCGGCATCCCGGAAGTGCAGCAGCGCCATGGCGGTGAGTGCCTCGACCGTCGTCGGCTCCCCGAACACCGTGTCGCGGGAGACCTGCCGAAGCGGACCCCAGACCGCGTCAACGAGCCGCGCGAAGGTCGCCGGGTCGATCGGATCCAGGCCGTGCCGGATGCGCTCGGTCACCCGCAGCAGATGCGGCGAGGTGTACAGCCCGACCCGCAGGCCGTGCGCCTGCAGCATCGAGCTCAGCATCGCCGAGGTGCTGCCCTTGCCGTTGGTGCCGGTGACGTGCAGGGTCGGCACCTGCAGGTGCGGATCGCCGAGCCGCTCCAGGAGCGCGCGGATCCGGTCGAGCCGGAAGGTACGGTGTGCCGGGCTGTGGCGGGCGCGCTCGAAGTCGGCCAGCCCCATGAGCCGGTCTACCGCACGGCGGTAACGGCCGGACGGTGCGGAAGCTTCGCTCATGAGTGGCGCCAGCAGGGTCGCATGGGCCGACAGGGTCGCCTAGGCCAACAGGGTCGCCTAGGCCAACAGGGTCGGCCGGTCTGCCCGCGGCCGCGGGGGCTCAGTTGCGCGAGAAGTCGTCGCGATCGCCGGAAGGGGCTGCCAGGGAGTCTTCCTCGTTCCTGCACGCTTCGCCTTCCTCTGCCCCGCACACGCCGCAGGTCGTGGACGCCGCACCACGGCCGCTCAGACTATCAGGGCCCGGGCCGGCGGGCGAGAAACTGCCGCAGCCGAAGCGCTTCACCTCGCGCTCGCGCCCCAGCAGCACCTTGATCGACAACGCCGCCACCACGGCGAGCATGATCGCGATGCTCAGGATGATCGTCATCTTCGGCTCCTCCCGGTAGATCCAATATACCACCGTTCGGCACCGGCGTGTGCACCCGGCGGGATCCGCTACGATGCTGCCGCGTCGATCTCGTCGATGATGCGTTGCGCAGCGTCTCGCGGGTTGCTCGCGTTACGGATCGGTCGGCCGACCACAAGGTAATCAGCGCCTTGCCTGACGGCGTCTGCCGGGGTCGTCCAACGCGCGTGATCGTCCTGAGGTGCCCCCGATGGGCGGATCCCGGGACTGACCAGCGTGGCGTCCGGAAAGACCTGCCGACACGCTCCGATCGCCGATCCGGAAACGACCAGACCATCGCACCCGGCGTCGAGCATCGCGCGTCCGCGATCGACGATGTACCGGTCGACGTCGGCGTCGGGATCGCTGGTCGCGCCCAGGCTCGACAGCAGCGGCACCATGAGGAACTGCGGGACCAACATCTCCCCGCGTGCCTCCCACCCCGCCTCAAGCGAGTGTCTGGTGATGGCCGACTCGGCCGCTTCGGCAAAGGTGATGAATCGTATCCCCAGCTCCGCGGCACGGCGTACGAAGCTGACGATCGTGTTCGTGATGTCGCCGGCGATCTTCAGGTCGACGAAGATCGCCCCTTGATCGCCGCGCGCAGCCTGCAGGCGCCGGAGCAATCCGTAGAGATCGCCGGCAAGGAAGAGCTCGAGGCCGACCTTGAAGAACGACACGTTGTCGAGCGCGTCGACCAGAGCGACCGCCTCGTCGTGCGTCGGCACGTCGAGCGCGACGATCACTCGGTCCTTTCCTTCCATCGATGGCCCCTCCTGTCGGCGGTGAAGATCGCAGTGCTGTTCGTCCGGAATACACCGCTACGAGCCACCGCTACGATTTTGCAGCGTACCATACTTGGGTCGGAGGGCTGCCTGCCTGCTGATGGTCCGATCGGACGCGGTATAGTAGCCACCGAACCTGGGGACTTCGTGGAGTGATCATGATGAAATTGACCCGTCCGAGGCGCGGCGCCAGCGCGCTCCCCGCGATCGTGACCGCGGTGTCGATCGCTCTCGCAACGCTGCTCGCCGTCACCCCGTCGGTGGCGCAGCTTCCCTCGGCCAGCGTCAGGTCGCTGGGGATGTCCGGGAATGATACCGCCGTCGCACGTGGGTTCGGCGCCGTCAGCGCCAACCCGGCCGGACTCGCCATGCCGGATTCCGGCTTCAGCCTGACCTTGATTCCGGTGGGCGTGTCCGCCGATCTCGGGCCGATCGGGCTCGAACGGCTGCAGGAGCTCGTGGGGAGCTCCGCGGACGGTGCGGACGCGGACAGTGTGGAGAAGCTGGCGGAACTCGCCGACGACTTGACCGAACAGGGGGCGCGGGTCCGCGTGCGGGCCGACGCGACGGCGCTCGCCTTGACCTTCGGCAATGTGGTGGAGCAGATCTCGGTTGGGCTGCAGGCCGCGGCCGTGGGGTCGATCGCCATGGACGTCGCCGCGACGGACACCGTCAGGGTCGACGGCGACGGCTACGTGGCGGCGGTCTACGGCCTGAGCGTCGCCCGGCCCCTCCCCGTTCTGATGGAGCACCTGGACACGGTCGCGGTCGGAGCGACCGCGAAGTACGGCACGGTCCACGTCGCAGGGGTAGCCCAGGGATCGGCCGAACGGTCGGCAGACGTGGAGAGTGACCGGAGCTTTGGCCGGGTGAGCCTGGACGCCATCTGGAGCGGCATCGACGCCCCGGCAGGGATCATCGGCTCCGGACTCGGTCTGGACGTGGGTCTCATGGCCAGGCGGGATTCATGGGCGTTCGGCGCTTCCGTGCAGAATCTGCCCGCGACGTTCGCGTGGGATGAAGCGAAGCTCACCTACGTCCGGGTATCCCCGGACGACCGCGACGCCGACCTTGACGAGCGGCCGTTCGACGAGGCGCCGGCTGACCTGCAGACGAAGCTCCCGCACCCGTTCGAGACCTCCGCCCGGATCGGTGCGGCGTACCGCGCCCTGGATGACCTGACCGTCTCCGGCGACCTTCACTACCGGTTCGGCGACAGCCTGGCGGCGTGGCCGGCGTGGCATGCAGGCGTCGGCGCCGAATATCGGCCCGTCGACGTCGTCGAGCTTCGCGCCGGCGTCTCGTTCATCACCGACGCCGTCCAATTCGGCGGAGGAGCCTCGCTCGTGCTGGGACCGTACAGCCTGTCGGTCGCGATGGCGGTCACGACCACCGGCGGCGTGGGCGCCCAGATCGGGTTGTTGTCGTTCGGAAGTCGGTAGAAGCTTCGGTCAGCCCCGCGGCGCCAGGCGCCCGCCGCACCGGCGCTTGCCCTGCCGGCCCCGTGTGGCGATGATACGCGCGGTGAGCACGCAACGGCTGGTGGTCCTGGGCGGAGGACCCGGCGGCTATGCCGCGGCCTTCCTGGCGGCCGATCTGGGGCTGTCGGTGACCCTGATCGACGAGGCGCCGAACCCGGGCGGCGTATGCCTGTACCGCGGCTGCATCCCCTCGAAGGCGCTGCTGCACGTCGCCAAGGTGATCGGCGACGCCAGGGACGCGGAGGAATGGGGGGTCCGCTTCACCAAGCCCCGCATCGACCTGGACAAGGTGCGCGGCTGGAAGGAGTCGGTGGTCGGGCGCATGACCGGCGGCCTGGGGTCGCTGGCCAGGCAGCGCAAGGTGACGCTGCTGCAGGGCCGCGGCCGCTTCACGGGTTCGCAGGAAATCGCCGTGCCCACGGACGCGGGCGAGCAGCGCGTCGGCTTCGATCACGCCATCGTCTCCACCGGGTCGCGGCCGGCGGTCGTGCCGGCGCTGGCGCTCGACTCCGACCGCGTCCTGGATTCCACCTCCGCGCTGGAGCTGCCCGACATTCCCAAGCGCCTGCTGGTCGTGGGCGGCGGTTACATCGGGCTTGAGCTCGGCAGCGCCTACGCCGCGCTCGGCAGCGCCGTGACCGTGGTGGAGATGACCGACGGCCTGCTGCCGGGGGTGGACCGCGACCTGGTCGGCATCCTGGAGCGGCGCTTGCGCGGCTCGCTGGCCGCCATCCACACCGGCACGCGGGTGGACGCGGTGGAAGAGACCGAGCGCGGGCTGGCGGTGACCCTGTCGGGAGCGGCCGACGGCACCAAGACCTACGACCGGATGCTGGTGAGCGTCGGCCGCGTGCCGAACACCGGCGACCTCGGCCTGGAGCACACCGGCGTCACGGTCGGTCCCGACGGATTCATCGAGCACGACGACCAGCAGCGCACCGGCGACCCGGCGATCTTCGCCGTCGGCGACGTGGCCGGACAGCCGATGCTGGCGCACAAGGCGTCGCACGAAGGGCGCGTCGCCGCCGAGGCGGCGGCCGGCAAGCGGGTCGCCTTCGAGCCGCAGGCCATTCCCGCCGTCGTGTTCACCGATCCGGAGATCGCCTGGTGCGGGCTGACCGAGACCGAGGCCAAGGAGCACGGGCGCGACGTGCAGGTCGCGCGCTTCCCGTGGGGCGCATCCGGACGCGCGACCACGCTGGGCCGCTCCGAAGGGCTCACCAAGCTGCTGGTCGACCCCGGCAACGAGCGGGTGCTCGGCTGCGGCATCGCCGGCCCCGGCGCCGGCGAGCTGATCGCGGAGGCGGTGCTGGCCATCGAGATGGGGGCGGTCGCCACCGACGTGCGGCTGACCATCCACCCCCATCCGACCCTGTCGGAGACGCTGATGGAGGCGAGCGAGGTCCTGTTCGGCACCGCCACCCACATCTTCCGGCCGCGGCGGTAACGGGCCCCGGCGGTTTCCGATGCAGTCGATCCGCGTGGCCGCCGTCAGCATGAACAGCCCGTTCGGCAGGACCGCCGAGATCCTGGACCGGATCGGCGAATTCAGCGAACAGGCCGCCGCCGAGCGCGCCGACCTGGTCCTGTTCCCGGAGCTGGTGGTGCACGGCCACTGCAACCCCGACACCTGGGAGCTTGCCGAGCCCGTTCCCGACGGGCCGAGCGTTCGCCGGCTGGCCGAGATCGCGGCGCGCTGCAAGCTGTTCCTGTCGGTCGGGCTCAGCGAGAAGGAGCGCGACGTCGTCTACAACACGCAGGTCCTGCTGGGCCCCGACGGCTTCATCGGCAAGCAGCGCAAGATCCACCTGTCGCGCGACGAGGGCCTGTTCTACACCGGCGGTCGCGAGATATCGGTGTTCGACATCGGCCCGTGCCGGCTGGGTACCGTCATCTGCTACGACAACCAGTTTCCGGAGGTGGGACGCATCATCGCGCTCAAGGGCGCGGACATCATCCTGATGCCGCATGCCGCGCGCGAGGGCCGCTGGGACCACACACCGGCATCGCAGGCCGCCGCGCGCCGTCACGTCCGCGATTTCTTCGCCAGGTGCTACGCGATGCGAGCGATAGAGAACGCCTGCTTCTGCGTGCTGGCCGATCAGGCCGGGCGCGCCGGAACCGTGCCGGATTACCCAGAGGATCACATGAATCAGCCGCACCATCCCGGCGCGGCGCTGATCTTCTCACCCGAAGGCACGATCCTCGCCGAAGCGCAGACCGAGACGATCCGCGACGAGATGATCGTCTGCGACCTGGACGCGGGGTTGCTGGCGAAAGCCCGCAGCTACACCAACTACACGCTGCGCACGCGCCGGCCCGAGCTGTTCGCCGAGCTGGTCCGCGACCAGCGCTCGTCATAGCGTCCTTTCGAACTCGCTCCACATCGCATCGATCTCGCCCACGGCAGCGGGAAAGGGGCCGATGTTGCGTACGACCAGGCGCGCTCTGCCGGTGAACGGACGGCCGGCCACGCCTGCCGCGGTACCTCCGGCAGCAGATCGTATCCCGGCGTGTACGCAGGCTTGGGATCGCCCTTGTGGACCAGATAGATCACGCCGGGCTTGTGCACCTCATGGCACCGGATCTCGCCGATCAGCCACTCGGTCTCGAAGGGATAGGTGGCGATGGAGCGGACGCCCATAGTCGTGGTTCGCTCAGGCGGCCAGCGCCTCGCGGAAGATGCTCTTGAACGCGTCGAACGAGACCCGCACGTCGACGTTCTGGCAGTCGACCGCCAGCGGCGAGGTGCCGGTCTCGGTGAAGGTCCAGCGAATGGGCGATTCGAAGTGCCACAGCCGCAGCGAGCGATAGTACCGCGACAGAAGCTCATCCGTGCGCGTGTTGCGCGATCCACTCGGATAGGCGAAGTGCGCCGGCACGGCGCCGAGGCGTTGCTGGAAGAGGTCGTTGGAGGTCTGCACTTCCATCACCACCGCCTCGTCGCCGCCGGCCGCATGGGTTTCGGCAACCTTGCAGTGGGTCGCCGTGTGCGCGCCGATCTCCCACCCGGCGGCGCGCAGCCGGGCCAAGTGATCCCACGTCATGAACGGCTTGTCCACCACCCCTTCGGTGAGCGTGCGGACGGTGGCGGAGCGGCCGTGGGTCGCCGCCTCGATCCCGTCGGTGATCGGAAAACAGGTGGCGGCGACGCCCCACTCCCGCAGGATCGGCAACGTGACGGAGTAGGTGTCGAGCCAGCCGTTGTCGAAGTGCAGGGCCACGGCCTTCTGTGGCAACGCCTTGTCCCCGAAAGCCGCACGATCACCGCCAAGCCAGTCGACGATCCGCGTGGTGGATACCACCTGCCATCCGTGCTCGGCGATGTAACGCACCTGCCGCAGGAACTGAGATCGCCCGATGATGCCGGCTCCGGCATCTCCCACTGCAGCCTGCAATTCCGGTGCATCGTCGGCGTAGACGTGATGATAGACCAGAATCGGTACGCGCTGGCGTTTCATCGGCAGCGCCGCGCGCGTTCGTTGCGGGTCATCGCCGGCGAAGGTACCGTAGTGGCGCATGGCGCCTCAAGCGAAACTTCGCATCGCGCTCGACCGTCCGATCGGGAGCGTCAGCCCGTACGTCTTCGGCACCGCGACCTACGCCGGCGGTACCGACGCGTATTGGGTCGGCGAGGACTCTCCGATACCCAACATCCGCGGCTTTCGCCGCGACACGGTGCGCTATCTGCGACGGCTGTCACCGCAGGTCACCTCCTACTACCATGGTCTGCTCTGTGACTGGCGGGATGCGGTCGGCCCCCGCGACGGCAGGCCGCCGCTGTTCGATCCGCTCGGAAGAGCCGTGTTCGAAGAGACGCCGATGGATCGGGACCCGAGCTTCGGCATCGACGAGTTCCTGCAGTTCTGCGAGCTGATCGGCTCCGAGGCGCTGCTCAGGCTTTCCGACGACGACGTCCGCAGCGCCCGCGATCTGGTCGAGTACTGCAACTACGAAGGGACCTCCCGGTACGCCGAGATGCGCAGAGCCAACGGCCACCCGGAGCCGTATGGCGTCACGTTCTGGCAGTGGTACGCATGGTGGGATCCGGCCGCGCACGCGCGCACGCTCAGGGACTTCTCATGGGTCGCCCGCTGCATCGATCCGGACATCCGGGTCCTGTGCGCCCAGCAGGGCGCCTACGCCGAGCGCTTCTTCGCGGAGCTCGAGAGTGTGCCCGACCAGGAGATGGGAGGTGCGTCGCTTGTCGACTACATCTGCTCGATCAACTACCTGGGCGGGTTCGATGACGAGCAGGATTTCACCGAGGAGTCGGTGTACCGCGTGATGCACAACGCGGCGGGACTCCGGAAGCTGTTCGTCGACAACGACGCGGCCATTCAGCGGCATGCCGACGGCAGAAAGCCGTTCGGCCGGTTCCGTACCATCGACTGGCTCGGGCGTCCGGCAAGCAACGAGAGGATGTGCACGGCGGTCACCGAGTGGGGGATTTCGCACCGCTTCAGGACCGGGACGTTCCGCGACGCGCTGGTCTGCGCCAACGTGCTGAATGTCTATTGCCGTCTGTCCGCGGTCGTTCCCCTGGCCACCCTGACCTGGACGGCGAACATGGGCAGCGCTCTGCTGCTGACCGACGGTGAGGCGACCCTCACGACCCCGATGTATCACCTGTTCGACCTGTACCGCGTGCACAAGGGCAACGCGGCACTCGCGGTCATGGTCGAGGCGGACGAGATTCGGCCCACCGCGCCGGTGACCGACGCCGACTCGGTGCCGCTTGCCGGGGACGCGATGAAGGAGTTGCCGCCGCTTGCGGTCATCGGCGCAGCCGCCTCGAAGGATCCGCACGGCGAGCGGCTGTTCCTGAGCGTGACCAATCGGCATCTGCGGCAGGACGTGGAACTGCAGGTAGCCGTCGATGGGGCCGGGGAGATCACCGCGGGAAGCATCACGACCCTCAACGCCGACCGTCTCGAGGACCGCAATGATGCCTCCGATCCTGAGCGGGTCACCACGACGACCGCGCCGTTCACCCCGCGGTCGGTGCCATTCGGCATCGTGCTGCCGGCGCACAGCATCAGCACGCTGGAGTTGACGCTGGCGTGAGCGCGGCTCGGGCGCCTACCAGAGGCTTGCCTGGTTGAGGCGCCTGCTGACCGTGTTGGCGCCCAGCAGCAGGATGAAGTTGATCAGCGAGTTGAACAGCCCCACCGCCGCGGCGAAGCTCCACTGGAATTCCTCAAGGCCCCGGCGGTAGACGTAGGTCTGCACCACGTCGGCGACCTCGTACACGGCGGGATTGTAGAGGAGGACGATCTTCTCGAAGCCGACGTTCATCAGGTTGCCGACCGTGAAGATGAGGAGGATGACGATCGTGGGGCGGATCCCGGGCAGGGTGACGTGCCACATCTGCTGCCGTCGCAGCGCGCCATCGATATGCGCCGCTTCGTAGAGCTCCGGATTGATGGAGCTCATGGCGGCGAGGTAGATGATCGACCCCCAGCCGAAGCCCTGCCAGACCTCCGAGGTCACGTACAGGGCGCGAAAGTAGCCTGGCTCCAGCAGGAAGTAGATCTTCTCCAGTCCCAGCGCCGAGCGGATCTGGTTGACGTAGCCGTGCTGCACGGAGAGCACCTGGTAGAGGATGCCGACGACGATCACCGTGGAAATGAAGTGCGGCATGTAGCTGACGGTCTGCACCACCCGCTTGAAGCCCGTGCCCGCGATCTCGTTGACGACGAGTGCGAAGATGATCGGAACCGGGAAGCCCACGACCAGCGTCAGCAGGCTCAGAACTACCGTGTTTCGCAACACCCTCCAGATGTACATGGAGCTCAGGAACTCCTGAAACCATCTGAATCCCACCCAGGGTGCGGAGGCGAGCGTGTCGCCGAAGCCGAAGTCCTTGAAGGCGATGACGACGCCGTACATCGGCGCGTAGTGGAACACCGCGAAGAACGCGATGCACGGCAGGGAGAGCAGCAGGTACTCCCGCTGTCCCCACAACACCGTTCGGAGCGGCCGTTTGCTCAAGCGTCCGCCGCGAGCGACGCTCCAGCGCGGAGCGCCCGTCCTCGCGGGCGGTGCGACCGCGGGCTCGGACATGCGCTACCGCGAAAGGGGATGCCAGAGGTCGGCGTCGGTGAGACCCAGGCTCGCAAGCGCCTCGCTCAGCCGCAGGACCTTCGAGTCATCGTAGCCCGGTCCGTGTGAATCGGAGCCGATCGAGAACCTGACGCCGGCATCGCGCAGCAGGTGATGGAACTCCAGGTACTGCTCGCGGGGCGGCGGCGGGAAAAACTCGTCCCCCTGCCCCGTCTTGCGGCCGTCGTGCTGTTCGTAGAAGGAGACGCCGCTCAGTTCGACCGCCGTGTCATGCTGGCGAGCCGCTGCGGCCAGCTCCTCGTGCATGGAGCGCGGAATGACGCCGAAGTCGTACAGCCACGGCATCCCCTGCACGCGGATCGGCTCGAGCGCCACCGTGTACCACCACCACGGGTGCACCAGCACATCCACGTGCGGGTGGCTGACCAGGCAGAGCTGCTGCTCGTGCCAGTTGCGCACCGCCGCCTCGGTGTCGCCGGGACCCAGGCGTCGGCTGCCCCCACCGCACACGCCGAGCAGCCAGTGCACGCCGCCGATCACGTAGTCGAAGTCCAGCTCCTCTCTGAGCTCGTCCGGCAGATAGACCTGCGGCGGCTGCTCGGGGCCGCCATCGTAGTGTCCGTACGGCGTAGCGGTCTCGCCTCGCTCCTTCTCCACGTGCAGGTCCCACTCGCGCAGCGTCGAGCACTCCACCCCGAAGTGAAAGCCCTCCCGGTCGTCGAGCGTGTCGTACTCCGCTCGCGAGCCGCGCAGATGGTCGTCGGTCATCCCGTTGTTCAGGTGATCGGAGATGCCGATCGAGCGGACCCCGGCCGCCCGAGACTCCTCGCGAATGCTGGCCAGCGTCGTGCCGTTGCCCACGTCATGCGAATGCCCGCAGTGCATGTGATAGTCACTGCGGACCCGAGAATCCTTGGCTGCCATTGCGTCACCTCCCTGCGACCGGCGCTCGATCCGATGCTTCCCGATCTAACTCTTCAGAGCCCCTATCACCACGCCCTTGACGAAAAACCGCTGCAGGAACGGATAGACGCTCAGAATCGGAATGATCGTCACCATGATCGCCACGAACTTCATCTGCTCCGCCTTGCCGCTCTGCGTGGCAAACGTCGCTTCCATCGCCAGACCCGCCTCGTTGGACGTGCCGATGGTCAACAGCCGCCGCAGCCACACCTGGATCGGCTGCTTGTCCGGATCGACCACGAACACCGTCGCCCAGAAGAAGCTGTTCCAGAAATACACCGCCGCCCACAGCGCGATCACGGCCATCAGCGGCTTCGACAGCGGCGCCGCGATGGACCAGACCATCGTCCACTTCGCCGCACCGTCGACCGCCGCCGATTCGAACAGCTCCTCCGGGATGGCCGACTGAATGAAGGTGCGGGCGATGATCACGTACAGGGGCGACAGCGCGAACGGAAGCACCAACGACCAGCGCGTATTCAGAATCCCTACACCGCGCACCACCATGTAGAACGGAACCAGTCCGCCCGAGAAGAACATGGTGATGACGATGAACGCCATCAGGTAGTTGCGCAGCACGTAGTCGCGGCGCGACAACACGAACGCCGTGATGAACGCCAGCACCACGTTGCAGGCGGTGCCGGCCGCCACGATGACGACCGTGTTCCCGTAGTAGCGCAGCACCTGCCCGTTGGACAGGAACAGACGGTACGAGTCCAGATAGACGGCGTCCGGAAAGAAGATGACCTGGTTGTAGAAGATCGCCTCCGGCGTGGAGATCGACCGAAACGCCACGTAGAGAAACGGAGCGAGCGTGACGGCGAAGGCGGCGAGCGCGCCAAGGTAGACGACCGCGTCGGTGAGCGGCTCCCTGGCCCTCGACGCCTCTCCCGTCGGCATCACCCTGCTGATCCCCGGCTGCCGTTCTCAACCGGCCGGGAGAGGACGATCCTCTCCCGGCGCGCGGCGCCTCAGTACGACGATCGCAGGTGCTGGTCGAAGTACCCCTGCCGAACCTCGAGCGCCGCCTGGATCTCGGCTCCGGCCTCGTCCTCGATGGTCGCCACGTAGCTGTCCCACTCGTCCAACGGCGTGGTGCCGAGAATGAACGTGGTGACGCTCTCGTCGATGAACGCCCGGATGTCCCTGGTGGCCGCGCGTATCACGTCGTTCTGAGCGGCCGTCAACTGCCAGAAGATCGTGGGCCGCAGGTATTGCTTCACCCGCTCGTTCCAGTCGCGCACGCCCGCGAACGCCGGTTCGCTGGCGACCTTGTCGGTGGTGGCTATCGACCTGAACTGATGCGGGAGGTAGCCGATCACCGTGCCGAGATAGAAGTAGCGGCTGCGCGTGTCGAGATCGGCCAGCTCGCCGATGTACTCGCGGCTGCCGTCGTCCAGCACGCGGTGGTGTACGCCCTCGATGCCGAACTCGGCGATGAGCGGAAAGTCGGGATCGCCCAGCGTGAAGTCCACGAAGCGCAGCACGGCGTCGACGTTGTCGCTCCTGGCGCTGAGGTAGGTGGACCACAGCGCCGGTCCGAGCCGCGCGTACGTGCGGTCGGCGGGGGTCATGTAGCGCGGATCGATCGGGTGCGCGATGGCGTGGTAGGTCGCGGTCGGCTCGACCGAGGCCAACTGCTCGCCGATGGGGACGATGTTCTCCGGCCACTGGTTGAGCCCGGCCAGCGTGTTGTTGGTGCTGAGCGTGTTGAACTTGGGGCTGTCGAAGTTGAACTGGTCGGGATGGATCAGGCCTGCTTCCCACAGGCCGTTGACCCACTCCAGCAGCGCGCGGAACCGTTCGTCGGTCGGGATGAACGTGATGCTGCCACCGTCCACGACCGCCCAGTCATTGTCCCACGGGAAGTAGTCCAGTCCTCCCAGTCCGAAGCTGCGGTTGAGCATCCTGGTCCACCCCGCGCCGCCGAAGAAATTGGCCCAGCCCACTTCATCGGCCTGCCCGTTGCCGTTCGGATCGCGGGTGACCGCGGCCTGCAGGTAGTCCCGGTAGTCGTCGATCGTCTCCGGATCCTCGATATCGAGCGTGGCGAGCCAGTCGCCGCGTACGTAGTCGCTCCAGTACAGCAGGCTGGTGTTGCCCATCCTGGGCAGGTAGTAGATCTTGCCGGTTTCGGCGTCCGTGATCTGGTTGACGAATCCCTGGTTCGCGGGGTCCGCGAGCAGCGCGGCCACCTTCGGCATGCGTCCCGCTTCGATGAAGTCGCTCCACGCCAGCGTGATGCCCTTCTCGGCAGCCTCCCGCCGCGTCATGTCGGGAGGCAGCGCCTGGAACAGGTCCGGCAGGTCGCCGCCGGCGGCGATCAGCAGGGCGATGCGATCCGCCCGTTCGCCCTCGGGAACGAGCTGCCACTCGATCTTCACGTTGGTCTGCTGCTCGGCGTACTCGATCGCCGGCCGCGAGCCAAGCAGGCTGTACTCGGGAAACTCGTAGTCATACCCCAGCACCGTGATGACGTCGGGCCCGGCGCTCGCCTCCTCGGAAGTCGCGGTGCTCCAAGCCGTGACGGCCGCCAGCACCGTGACCAGAACGCATGCGAAGAAGACCTTCGATACCTTCATGCGGATCACCTCCGTCGGGGTCTGTGAAACCGTCACCGTATGCCTCCGCACCCAGCCTGTCAACGATACACATTGCCTCGATTGCCTCGTTGCCTGGGCGGCAGGCGGGTTTGATCTCGGGTGGAGCGCGTGGTATCTGTGGGTATCTACCGTCGACAGGAGGGTGCCGCCGATGGCGCAGACTCGGCTGAACGAACAGCAGATGGCGTTCTTCGAGACCTTCGGCTTCCTGCAGTTCCCGCGGCTCCTGGCCGACTGCATCGATGAGATCGTCGACGAGTTCGAGGCGGTCTGGGAGCGGCATGGGGGCGGCCACGACGGCAAGCCGCACGACGGCGAACGGCGCTCGTGCCTGGTTCCGTTCATCGACCGGAGCGAACGCCTGTCGGCGCTGCTGGATGATCCGCGGATCCACGACATCGCCTCCAGCATCCTCGGAGAAGACTTCGATTACTCGGGCAGCGACGGCAATTACTACGCCGGCGACACCCGCTGGCACTCCGACGGCTGGTACGTGAGCCGGCCGCCGTCGATCAAGATCGCCCTGTACCTGGATCCGGTCACGCGCGACACCGGAGCGCTGCGGGTCATTCCGGGCAGCCACCGTCCGGGCGACACCTATGCCGACCGCCTGCAGGAGCAGGTCAGGGAGAGCGACTCGCTCTGGGGCGTCGCAGGGCGCGACGTGCCCGCGTACGCGCTGGAGTCGGAGCCCGGCGACGTCGTCTGCTTCAACCACAACACCAAGCACGCCTCCTTCGGCGGCAGCCCGCGCCGCCGGATGTTCACGATCAATTGCCATACGCGGTTTTCAGAGGACCGTCTTGATGAACTGCGTGAGTACATCGGCCACTCCGCGCGATTCTGGCTCGAGCGCGTGTATGGGGAGGCGGTGATCCGCACGGCCGGCCCCGAACGGATGGTGCACCTGGAGCAGATGCTGGCCAACGACGGCCACCTGGCCGAGCTGTCCCGCCGCAAGCGCGCCGAGATGACCGAGCGGTCGCGCGGGTGATCCTCCACAGAGGGCGCTCATGACCGATGCACTGGCGTTGCAGGGCGGCCGGCCCAGCGTGCCCGACGAGCTGATCGCGCACGATTGGGAGCGGTATCGGAAGGCCGGGGACGAGGAGATCGACGCGGTCACGGCCGTGCTGCGAAGCGGTCACCTGAGCATCGCGGCGGGCGCCGGCATGCCGCAGGCGGACGCCCTGGAAGAGGAGTTTGCCCGGTGGGTCGGGACCGACTACTGCCTGGCGGTGAACACGGGCACGGCATCCCTGCACTGCGCGGTCGCAGGCGTCGGCGTGGAAGCGGGCGACCAGGTGATCGTGCCGGCCTACACCTTCATCGCATCGGCCATGGTGGTGCTGCACCACAACGCCGTTCCCGTGTTCGTCGACACCGATCCGCAGACCTATCTCATCGATCCGGACAGGATCGAGGAGAAGATCACGGACCGGACCAAGGCGATCATGGTCGTGCATCTGCACGGCCTGCCGGCCGACATGGACCGGATCGATCGCATCGCCAGGCGGCACGGAATCAAGGTCATCGAAGACTCGGCGCAGGCCTACGGCGCTCGGTATCGCGGCAGGAAAACCGGTGCGCTCGGCGATGCGGCCGGCTTCGCGATGACGACCACCAAGCATCTCATGACCGGCGAGGGCGGACTGCTGACCACCGACAGCCCGGAGGTTCACGAGCGGGCGTCGATGACCCGTCTGTTCGGCGAGCCCGTCAACATGAAGGATCCGAACCGCGCCTACCTGTCCGAGCGGATCGGCTGGAACTACAAGATGCCGGAAGTGATCTCGGCGATGGCTCGCGCGCGGCTGCGCCATCTGGATGCCTACGTCAGCGGGCTTGCGAGCAACGCGGAGTATCTCACGCAGCGGCTGGGGGACATCGATGGCCTGGCGTGTCCGCTGGTGCCGGAGGGCCGTACCCACAGCTACTACATCTACACCGTCCAGGTCGATCCGGCCCGGCTGAACCTGGACATCGAACCGGGAAAGCTGAAAGCGGCAGTCATGAAGGCGCTGGCGGCGGAACACGTAGACGTGATGAGCTGGCAGAGCGTGCCGGTTCCCGCGCAGCCCCTGTTCCAACAGAAGGTCGCCTACGGCAACGGCAGCCCCTGGAATCAGCCCGGCGCCGATGTGTGCTACGACCTGGACGACTATCCGAATGCGTTCGCCGGGATCGACAGCTCCTTCGGCGTACGGCGGCTCGCGCCACCGAACGGCGTCGAGCTCATGGACCGCTACGCCGAAGCGTTCCGCAAGGTATTCGGCCAGATCGATCGGGTGGTCGCACTCCACGACGAGACCGAGCGCTACGTGCCGCTTGCGGAACGCAAGGCACGTCTGGCGCAGCCAGAGGGAACAGGCAGGCGCTGAATGCGCTACCGCCGGTTGGGAACCAGCGGCGTCGAGGTATCGATCATCGGCCTGGGCGGTACGGTCTTCGGCCGCCACCAGACGTTCACCCATTACAGCGACCGGAAGCAGACCGCCGCACTCATCCACCACGCCGCCGATCTGGGCGTCAATCACCTCGATACCGCCGACATGTACGCGGACGGCGTCTCGGAACGCTACCTCGGCGCGGCGATCGCCGGCCGGCGCGACCGCTTCATCGTCGCCAGCAAGGTGGGCATGCCGCGCAGCGACGAGCCGAATGGCGGACTGTCGCGACGCCGGATCATGGCCGGCATCGAGGGCACGCTGCGCCGCCTGCAGACCGACTACGTGGACCTCTACTACGCGCACCGCCCGGACCCCGCCACGCCGATCGAGGAGACCGTGCGCGCGTTCGACGACCTGGTCCGGCAGGGGAAGGTCCGTCATGTTGGCTGCTCGAACTTCTCCCGGGCCCGGATCGAGGCAGCTCACGGCGCGGCGGACTCGGGAGGGCATGGCCGCTTCGCGGTCAGTCAGTCGCCGTACAACCTGTTCGAACGGTCGCTGGAGGCTGAGATCGCCCCGTGCTGCGCGCGCCGTGGCATGAGCATCGTCGCGTATGCGCCGCTCGCTCAGGGCGTGCTGACCGGCAAGTATCGGCCCGGTGAGCCGATTCGACCGGGTACCCGGGCCTGGCGGAATCCGAGCCCGAACCTGGCCGTCTATCTGCGCGACGACCGCCTGGAGACGGTGCAACGGCTGGACGCCTGGGCCGGAGATCACGGCCGCCGTGTCGGCGCTCTTGCGATCGCGTGGCTGCTGGCCAAGCCGCTCGTGTGCTCGGTGTTGACCGCCGTCACCAGCCAGGCACAGCTCGAAGCCAACGTCAGGGCCGCCGACTGGGAGCTCACCGCGGAGCACGTCCGCGAGGTCGAGAGCCTGGTGCCGGGATGACGAAACGGGCCGGCTCCTCGCGCCCCGAAAACCGGTCGCCTCGGCACCGCTCACCGGCCATCCCACCTTGACCGGGGCTGCTTGGTGCAGCACCCTGCGCTGGTGACCGGCTCCCGCCCCTTCGTGCGAGGCATGCGGTGAGGGCCAACCCGGGCCGCGCCGAGTTGCTGGACCTCCTCCATCACTGGCGCAGCGAGCGGTACGTGCATCGGGTGGCGACCAACGTCGACCGCCACCTGTTCAGCTCCTGCTTCACGCGAGTGGAGATCGAGGGTCTGGAGGATGCCAGGCGCCGCGCGGAAGCCGGCGAGCGGCTGGTGTTCGTGGCCAACCACCAGAGCGAGTACGACTGGATGATGGTGCAGGCCTACCTGACGCTGCACGGCATCCGCGCCGCCGTGCAGGCCGGTGACAACCTGTTCATCGGACCGCTGGACACCTTTCTGCGCAAGTGCGGCGGCTTCATGGCGGTTCGCGACCGGCACGTCTTCTACGCCCGCCGGTGGTTCCGCAACTGGATGCTCAAGACGCTCGGCGCGCGCCCGGTCGTGGTCACGCGCGATCAGTACAACAGCCTGTACCTGGATCAGCTCAAACGGGTGTTCGACGGCGACGGCCTGCACCTGCTGGTGTTTCCGGGGTATGAGACCGACGAGTTCTCCGGCGAGGTGAAGTACGGACGATCCTACACCGGCCACCTCAACCCCCTGTCACCGCTGGTCTTCCTGGCCGTCCGCAACGCCCTGCGCGATCTGCGCGTGGAGGATGCCAGCTACATCCCGATCAACATCTCCTACGAGCGGGTGCCGGAGGACATGGTGTTCCGCGCCTACCGGGCCGGGTCCCGCAAGGGCACGTTCGCGAAGTACGTCTACGACAACTACTACGCGTTCATCGACGTGCCGCTCAAGCGGCGCGTGCGCAACCAGCGCTCGCGGGTGGTCATCAAGTTCGGCGACGCGATGGCGGCCGACCTGCGCGCCCGCGCCAAGGAGGCGGCGCGCTCCGTGTACGACCAGCTCGCACGCCTGATCCGGGTGTACGAGAGCACCGCGGTGTTCGCCTCGCTCGACAACCGCTTCCGCATCTCCCGCACGGAGCTGGAGGAGCGGGTCGACCGCACCGTGACCGCCGCCGACGAGGCCGGCCTGGACACCACCCCGCTGTACCACAACGGACGGCGCAAGTCGCTGGACGATCTCCTGGAACGCACGGCGGAGCTGTTCAACTACCCGCACATCCCGATCATCGCCACCAGGTCATACCAGACCCTGGAGTACGACGAACGGGAGATCTTCATCCACCACCCGCACCTGGCCTCCTACTACGGCAACAAGCTCAGCCACCTGAACGCCGCATGAGCGAGATTGCCGCATGAGCGACCGTCCCGTCCCCCGTGCCCTTCGTGCGCTCAGCGACGTGTCCGATCCGGGCGAGCGCTACCGCACCCTGCCCGACGGCTACCGGGTCGGCCAGGCGCGCTACCTCATCATCACCGGCAGCGTGATGAGCGGCCTGGGCAAGGGCATCTTCTCCGCCGGCCTGGCCCGCCTGCTGGCCGACCGCGGGTTCTCGACGAACCTGATCAAGATGGACGGCTACTACAACGAGGACGCGGGCACCTTGAGCCCGTACCGCCACGGCGAGGTGTTCGTGCTCGACGACGGCACCGAGTGCGACATGGACATCGGCACCTACGAACGGTTCCTGGGCAGGAGCCTGTCGCACCACAACTACTTCACCAACGGGAGGCTCAGCCAGCGCATCAACTCCCTCGAGCGCGGCGGCCAGTTCTCGGGCTCCGACGTGCAGTTCTTCCCGCACGTCACCGGCGAGCTGGTGCGCTTCGTGCGCGAGTCGACGCTGGCCGCCGGAGCGGACATCACGCTGGTGGAGATCGGCGGCACGGTCGGCGACGAGGAGAACCGCACGTACATCTCCGCAATGAGCGACCTGGCCTACCAGGAAGGCGAGCGCAACGTCTTCTTCATCAACCTGGTGTGGATCATCGAGGCGCGCCACCTGAACGAGCAGAAGAGCAAGGCCGCCCAGCACGGCACGCAGATCCTCATGCAGATGGGCATCAAGCCGCAGATGCTGGTCTGCCGGGCCGAGAACGCCGTGGAGCCCGGCGTGCGCCAGAAGCTGGCCGACCGGCTGCGCATGCCGGTGCGCAACGTCATCGACCTGCACAACCAGAGCTCCATCTACCGCGTGCCCGGCCACCTGCAGGAGCAGCACGTCGACGAGATCTGCCTGGAGTACTTCGAACTGGGCACCGAGGCCACGGCCAGGGATGGCGCCAGGACCGGAGACGCCGACGGCACGCACCGCACCACGGACGGCGGCGCTGCCCACACGCCGGCGGCCGGCGGTCTGCAGCGCTATCTGGACGCGCTCACCCGGCCTCAGCGGACGGTGCGGATCGGCATCGCCGGCAAGTACCTGGGCCCGCGCGACACCTATGCCAGCATCCACAACGCGCTGGAGCACGCCGGCACCCACCGGCAGGTCAGGGTCGAGGTCGTGGACGTGCCGTCAGACCTGATCGACGCGGCCGGCTCGCCCGCGCAGCGCGAGGAGCAGGCGGCCGAGCACCTGCGCGACCTGGACGGGCTGGTGGTGCCCGGCGGCTTCGGCCGCCGCGGCTGGGAAGGGAAGATCGCCTGCGTCACCCACGCCCGCCTCCACGGGCTGCCGATGCTGGGCATCTGTTACGGCTTCCAGGCGGCGATGGTCGAGTTCGCCCGCCACTGCTGTGGACTGCCGGCGGCCAACACCCAGGAGGTGGACCCCCGAACCGATTCGCCGATCATTCTGCTGCTGCCGGAGCAATACAGGATCGAGGGGATCGGCGGCTCGATGCGCCTGGGCAAGCGCACGGTCAAGCTGCGCGGCGGATCGGCCGCCGCCCGACTCTACGCCGCGGACCGCATCGAGGAGCGCTTCCGGCACCGCTACGAGCTGAACCCGCTCTATCGGGAGCTGCTGGAAAAGCGCGGAATGGTCTTCTCCGGGTGGGCGCCGGGTCAACCGATCGTGCAGGTCGCCGAGCTTCCCACGCACCCCTTCTACTTCGGGGTGCAGTACCACCCCGAGTTCCTGAGCCGGCCGGGCGCTCCGAGCCCGCTGTTCGCGGGGCTGATCGACGCCAGCCTGGCGGGCGCACGCGGAGTGGTACGCGGCCGTCAGCGCACGAGCGATCGAGCGGCGAGCGTGGGGCTATAGATCGTGACCCCCTGCACGGCTTTCCCGAACAGGTGACCGAAGTGCGTCCGGTCTCCGGTGATGAGCGCACGACAGTCGAGGGTGATGGCGGCAGCCAACACCGGCTTGTCCTCGTCGTCGACCGGCAGGCGTTCCGGACCTTGGCGTTCCGGATCCTGAAGGTGAGATGGAGCAGTATCGCCGGGCCGGAAGCCCCGCGTCAGGCGCCGCCCTGCCTGCGGTACAGCAGCCAGCCCAGCACCAGGCAGATCGCCCCGGCGATCGCCAGGCGCGCCGCCATCTCCGGCGTGGCCGGGTAGCCGTCGAACAGCCGGCGTACCACGCCGGTGAAGTCCAGGATCGGCAGCGCGAGCGTGAAGGACGCGGCGCTCAGCAGCAACAGGCCGGCAGCCACCAACAGGCCGTGCATGGGGTCAGAACCCGACGATCGCCTCGACCTCCACCCGGTAGCCGCCGGGCGGAGCGGCGCTGATGGTGCTGCGAGCCGGGCGCGGCTCCGGGAAGTACTGCACGTAGATCTCGTTCAGCCGCGCGAAGTTGTCCATGTCCTCCAGGAACACCGTGGTCTTCAGCACCTTGTCCATGCTGGAGCCGGCGGCCTCCACCTGCGCGCGCAGGTTGCGCAGCACCTGGTGGGTCTCGGCCTCGAACGAATCGCGCACCGGTTCCCCCATGGCGGGGTCGAGCGCGACCTGCCCGGAGATGAAGGCCACGTCTCCGTAGCGGATGATGGGTGAGTAGGGGCCGCCTGCCGGCGGACCGTCCTTGGGAACGATCGCTTCACGGTTCATGGTGCGAATCCTAAGGCGCACGGGTCGGGCCGCCAAGCGCCGTGGCCGCCTGCGGGGTACGCTTGGCGCATGGAAGCCCACGAGGTAGCGCCGGCCGCCGGTCCGGTGCGCGGTACGGTGACGGTGCCGGGCTCGAAGAGCCTGACCAACCGCGCGCTGGTGGTGGCGGCGCTGGCGACCGGCAGCTCGACGCTGCGCGGCGCGCAGTTCAGCGACGACACCGAAGCGTGCATGGACGGTCTGATGCGGCTCGGCATCGGCATCGAGGCCGAGCCCGCGCAGGCCCGGATCGCCGTCGGGGGCGCCGGCGGCACCATCCCGGCGACAACGGCCGAACTGGACGTGCGCTACTCCGGCACCACGGCGCGCTTCCTGACCGCGGTCGCCGCCGCAGGACGGGGCGTCTACCGCTTCGACGGCGCGCAGCGCATGCGCGAGCGGCCCATGGGCGACCTTCCGGCGGTGCTGGCCGCCGCCGGCGCGCGCTTCCGTTTCGCCGGCGAGCCCGGCCACCTGCCGTTCGAGATCGAGGCGGCCGGCCTGCCCGCCGGGCGCATCGAGATGAGCGCCGCGCACTCCAGCCAGCCGGTGTCGGCGCTGCTGCTGTGCGCGCCGGCCGCCGCCGGCGCCACCACCATCGTCGTGAACGGCCCGGTGCCCTCGGAGCCGTTCATCGACCTGTCCGTGCGGGTGATGCGCGACTTCGGCGTCGAAGTCGGCCGGCCGCGTCCCGGCGTCTTCGAGATCGGCGCGGAGGCCGGCTACCGCGGCCGCGACTACGACGTGGAGCCCGACGCCACCAACGCCTCCTACTTCCTGGCCGCCGCCGCGGTCACCGGCGGCAGCGTGTGCGTCCGCGGGCTGGCCGCCGATTCCTCGCAGGGCGACATCGCCTGCGCGGACATCCTGCGCCGGATGGGCTGCGACGTGCGCGAGGACGCGGAAGGCATCACCGTCACCGGTCCCGGCCGGCTGCGCGGGGTCGAACTCGACCTCAACGCCGTCTCCGACCTGACGCCGACCTTCGCGGCGATCGCGCCGTTCGCGGACGCGCCGGTGACGATTCGCAACGTCGCGCACATCCGCATGCAGGAGACCGACCGCATCGCGGCGCTGACCGCCGAGCTGCGGCGCCTGGGCGCCACGGTGGAGGAGCGCCCGGACGGCCTGCGCATCGAGCCGTCACGGCTCGCGCCGGCGTCGATCCGGACCTACGAAGACCACCGCATGGCGATGGCGTTCGCCGTGACCGGACTGCGCGTGCCCGGCCTCACCATCCTGGAGCCAGGCTGCGCGGCGAAGACCTTTCCCGACTTCTTCGAACGGTTCGCCGCCCTCACCCCCGGAAGCTGAACCGGGTCGCCCGATTCCGGACTCACCGGTAGTGATACCTAGCAAGAGCACGGGGACGGTCACAGGAGACTCGTCGTCCGGCTGGTCGGCTGACTGCACAAGGAACGGGCCAGCGCCGTATCTCGACACCCCCTCCTCTACGGCCTGGTCGAACGAACCGAAGGCACCGACGACCGCCTCGCCTTTGATGAGCAAGTAATGACCAGGGTACCTCTTGGAGAGCTCATCGCGGTGCGACCTGAGGTACGTCTTCTCCGCTGCAAGCGGGTCTTGAGTCACCTCCACCGTGCTACCTCCTACCTCCAACTATTTCGTCGTCATGAGTGCGTGCAGGAGTGACTGCTCGCAGAACGTCAGAATGATCAGTACCGAAGGAGGCTGGTCAACCTGCAGGCCTCCTCACCGAATCCGCGCCTTCAGCGGTGGGAGTCGGCGGAGCGGGGGGCGCCCAGGCCGTTGTGCATGCGCAGCAGGCGCTTCTGCCGATCGCTGAGCAGCGGCAGCCACTCCTCCGGGAACCCCTCGTGCGGGTCCACCTGGAAGCGCATGAGGTGCTTGCGGTAGTGGCCGAACAGCGCGTGCCGCCGGCCCTGCGCGCGGTTGGCGCCGCCGCCGTGCCAGCACTGGCCGTTGAACACCAGCACGCTGCCGGCGGGTGCCTGCGCCTGGTGCACGTGCCGGACGCGAAATCCTTCCGGCGGCTCCTGAAGCCCGCTTCGGTGCGAGCCGGGCACGACGCGCGTGCCGCCGTTCTCGGCCGAGAAGTCGTCCAGCATCCACACGGTGTTCATCATCACGGGTGAGGCCATGTTCAGAAGGTCCGCGCCGATGTCGCTGTGCAGCCCCTGGTTCCCGTCGCCCGGCCGCACGATGCGCGCGTTGAGGCTGCCCAGGATCAGCGTGTCCCCCAGGTAGTGGACGAGGAGCGGCAGGATCTTCGGATGGTCCAGGCACGCAAAGAACACCGGATCCAGGGTAGGCAGGTTGGACACGTGGCGGGCGGCGCCGCGGTGCCGGTGATCGGTGCCCACCTCGCGCTCGCAGCGCACCAGGGCCTCCTTCATCGCCGCCACCTGGCCGGCGTCCAGGACGTCGTGCACGACCGTGAACCCGTGGATGTCGAGCTCGGCCAGCGCCTGTTCGCGATCGGTCATGGCGATGCCTCCTGAGAGTCGGGCGGGAACACCAGCCGCACGCCGCAGTTCGCCGTCGAGCTGTCCGGCGTGTTGGCGGTGCGTGCGCCGACCCGGTAGCGGTTGCAGTACGAATCGTGGCACAGGAACGAGCCGCCCTTCATCACCTTGCCGCGTCCGCGCGCCGGTCCGCGCGGGTCGACGCGGTCCGTCCCGTGGTCGGTGGCGAACCAGTCCGCGCACCACTCCCAGACGTTGCCGGCGGCGTTGTGCAGACCGAGTCCGTTGGGCGCGAACGCGTCGACCGGCGCCCGCCCGGCGTAGCCGTCCGCGGCCGTGTCGCGATCGGGAAACGCTCCCTGCCAGACGTTGCAGCGGTGCTCGCCGCCGGGCTCGAGCTCGTCGCCCCAGCAGTAGATCGCCTGCTCCAGCCCGCCGCGCGCGGCCAGCTCCCACTCCGCCTCGGTGGGCAGGCGTCCCCGTTCGAAGCGCGCCAGGGCCACCGCGTCGTTCCAGGACACATGGGCGACCGGTTCGTCCAGCCGGCCGTCCAGCGTGCTGCCGGGTCCCTCCGGCTGCGCCCAGCAGGCGCCCGGCACCCCCGCGCCACCATGCGACGCCCGGCACTTCACGGACCTCGTATCGGTCGGCGACCGCTTCCGGCACGTGCGCGTGGAACACGAACGACCAGCCGAACAGCTCGGCCTCCGTGACGTAGCCGGTGGCGGCGACGAAGCGCGCGAATCGGTAGCCGGTCACGCAGAACGCGTCGCAGACGAACGGTGAGACGGTCACCTCGCGCACCGGCCCCTCGCCGTCGGCGGAGAAGCCGTCGGGGTTGTCGGTGCCCATCAGGAAGCTGCCGCCGGGGAGCGGGACGCGCGTGGCAAGCGCGTCGCAGCGCCGGCGCTCCCTGTCGTCGACGCGGGCCAGCAACCGGCGCGCGGCGTCCGGTCCCGGCGCCGCACCCGGTGTGGAGCCGGAGCGGGAGCGGCGCGGCACCGGCGCCGCTGCCGGCCGGGAACGGTCGGGCGTGCAGCAACTCCCTGCCGCCACCCGGTCATCGGGAATCGACCCGGTCATCGGCACGGCTCGGGGATCTCCGGCGCCTCACCGCCGTCGCCGGAGTTCAGAACGAGTAGCGCAGCCCCGCCTCCAGGCTGTGGGTGAGGCCCGCCTCCAGCACTTCCTTCGTATCCGGGATCTCGGCGTCCATCGTGCCCCGCAGGCGATAGCCCAGGGTGAGGGTCAGGTCTCCCAGGACGAAGCCGATGCCCGCGGCACCCTGGAAGGCCGGCGTCAATACCGACTTGCTCTCCTCCTGCTTGACGGTGGACTGCGACACCCCGCCGCCGACGCCGAGGTAGGGGGAGATCAGAATGCCGATGCCGAGGTCATAGTAGACGCTGGCGATCACGTCGATCGCCGTGATGGACTGCTCTTCCCGGTCCTTGACGTTGGTCAGGCGGTAGCCGGCCGCCAACTCCGGGCGGAAGCCGAACAGGTGGAGGCCGATGCCGGCCTGGCCGCCCAGCAGGCCCACCTCGGTCGTGAGCGTCTCCTGGCCGATCGTTCGGTCGGCGGGGAGAACGATACCGTAGGCGGCGCTGACATAGACGCCACTGCCCTCCATCACCTCCTGCGCGGCTCCGTTGGCGAGCGGGGCCAGCAACAGCAGTGCGCCGGCCGCGACACGGAGGCCGCGGGCAACCCTCATCGCGACAGACTGTCGGCTGCGCACCGCGGCCGTGTCAATGATGTCGCCCCCGCGCGGATGCTCAGAACGAGTAACGGATCCCCAGCTCGACGTTGTGGTTGAGCGTCATGGCCGTCTTCCTCCCGGTCGTATCGTACTTGCTGAGATTGCCCTCCAGCGTGGCGATCAGGCGATAGCCGAGCGCGACGGTCAGGTCCTCCGTGACGGCGTAGCCGATGCCCGCGGCCGCCTGGAAGGACAGCGCCCACAGCGAATCGTCAAGGACAATGGCCGGGGCCACCTCCTGCTCCGCGTTCACGGTGACCTGCGACAGCCCGCCGCCGACGCCGATGTACGGGGTGATCTGCGAGCCGGTGTCGATGTCGTAGTAGATGCCGGCCGCCACGTCGATCGAGCTGATGGAGCCGGAAATCTCGGCTGATGCCAGCGCATCATTGGGGCCCTTCAGTGCGGCATCGTCTGTCTTACCGAGGTACTTGCTGAGCGTCAGCGAATCAACCGAAGCCGTGCGATAGCCCACGGAGACTTCCGGCCGGAACCCGGCTATGGCGTAGCCGACGCCGAACTGCCCGCCCAGGAAACCGATCGCGGTCCCCACGCTCACCGTGTTGGCCGTGTCGAGAACGTCTCTCTCGCCGGGGAGGGCGGCGCTGTAGGCGGCGCTTACGTAGAACCCTTCGTCGTTCCCCATCTCCTGTGCGGACAGGATGGCGAGCGGAGCAAGCAGGAGAAGGGCGCAGAACGCGAAGCGGAGGATGCGGTTGGTTATCATGACCGAGCCAATGTCCGCCTGGAAGCGGCTGCGTGTCAAGACGGGCGCCGGAGGAGACCGCCGGCGGATCCTTCCGGAGATTTTCAGAACGGGAGCGAGAACGCGTAGCGCAGGCCCAGCTCGATGTCATGGTTGACCGCCATGCCCATCCTGTCCGGGGACTCCAGCGTGACGGTCAGGCGATAGCCGAGCGCGACGGTCAGGTCCTCCGTGACGGCGTAGCCGATGCCCGCGGCCCCCTGGAGGGACAGCGCCAACGGCACGTCCGTCAGCTCGAGCTCGAGTGGGGTCAGGTTCTCCCGGTACGTTACCACCACGTACGACATCCCCCCGCCGACGCCGAGGTAGGGGGTGATCTCCGTGCCGGTGTCGATGTCGTAGGAGACGCCGGCCGCCAGGTCGACCGAGGTGAGGACGCCGGCAATCCGGTCTCCTCCCTCTGCCAGCTCGTCATTCCGGGGCTTCAAGTCCTCATCGGCTGTGGAGCCCTCGAGCCTCTTCACCGTGAGCGACCGGACCGGAGCCGTGTGGTAGCTGACGGAGATCTCCGGCCGGAACCCGGCTATGGCGTAGCCGACGCCGATCCGGCCGCCCAGGATGCCGATTCCGGTGCCGACGCCGATGGTGTCCATCCCGTCGAAGGCATCTCTCTCGGCAGGGAAGCGGGGGCTGGCGGCGGCGCTGACGAAGAACGATCCTTCGTCCTCCATCATCGTGTCTTCCATCTCCTGCGCGGACAGGGCGGCCAGCAGGGCCAACGGGGCCAGCAGGAGCACGGCGCACAGCGCGAAACGGAGGCCGCGTTCGGCTATCATGGCTCGCCAGTGTCCGCTCAGACGCGGCGGTGTGTCAAGATGAGCACGCGAACGGGGATCGCATGACCGCACCGGTCGGCGCGATCCGCGACGCGGTCACCTACCTGGCGCGTTTCCGCGGCAGCCTGTTCGTGATCAAGGTGGACGACCGCGTGCTGGAATCGCCGATGGCGGCGGTGCTCGTGCACGACATCGTGCTCCTGCAGCGCATGGGGATCCGCACGGTGGTGGTGGCAGGGGCGCGCGGCGCGATCGACCGCGCCCTGGAACGCGCGTCGCTGCCTTCCCGTTACCACCGGGGTCTGCGCGTCACCACCGAGCCGATGATGGAGCACGTCATCCACGCGGTGGCAGCCTTGAGCACGCGGCTCATGTCGCTGTTCAGCGAGTGCGGGGGGCACGCCGCATCCGGCAACTGGGTGCGCGCCCGCTCGCTGGGTGTGGTCGCCGGCATCGACTATGACCGTTCCGGGCGCGTGGAACGGGTCGACGCCGCGCTGATCCGGACGCTGATCGACCGCGAGGTCGTGCCGATCGTCACCACCATCGGCTGGAACACGGTCGGCACCGCCTACAACCTGGGCAGCGACGACCTGGCCGTGGCGGTCGCCACCGGCATGCATGCCGCCAAGCTGTTCGTCGCCGCTGCCGCGCCCGGCATCCCGGCTCCGGGACGATCCGATCGCCCGGCAGGCGGCCAGCCGTTGCGCGACTCCGGCGCGTTCTCGACCATGACGGTCGAAGAGGCCGCCGCCCTGGCCGCGGACTCCAACCTGGGCGACGAGGCGCGGGCGATGCTTCGCCTGGCCATCGACGCCTGCCGGGGCGGCGTCGAGCGCGTGCACGTGATCGACGGCAGGCGCGACGGCGTGCTGCTGGAGGAGATCTTCTCCGTCGGCGGCTCCGGCACGATGGTGTACGCCGATCGCTTCGCGGACTTCGGCGCCGCGACGCCGGAAGACGTGCCGGCCATCATGAGCCTGCTGCAGCCGCTGGTCACCCGCGGCCTGCTGGTGCCGCGCTCGCCGGAGCAGATCGGCGGCGCAATCGACGACTGGGTCGTCTACCGCGTCGACGACACGATCCAGGGTTGCAGCGGGCTGGACCGGCTGGGCGGCGGAGACGCGGAGATCCTCGGACTCGCGGTGAACCCGTCGCACCGCGCCGCCAACGTCGGCCGCCGCCTGGTCGAGCTGCTGCTGCGCCGTGCGAGCGACGGCGGCGCGCGCCGGGTGTTCGTGCTGACCACGCAGGCGATCGACTTCTTCCGGGAGCTGGGATTCCGGGACGCCGACCTGGATGCGTTGCCGGCCGCACGGCGCAGCCTCTATGATCGTCAGCGCGGCTCGCGCATCCTCATGATCGATCCGCGTCGGGCGCCGTAGCGTCGCTCGCCCGGATGGACGCGAACCCATGAGCACGTCACGACCCTCCCTCGGCTTCGTCGGCGCCGGCACCATGGCATCGGGACTGGCGCGGGGCATCCACGCCGCCGGCCTGGCCGGCGCGATCACCGCGTACGATCCGGTCCGGGACGTGCTGAACCGGTTCTGCGCCGAGACCGGCGCCACGCCGGCCGCGGACAACGGCGTCGTGGCCCGCAACGCGGAAATCCTGTTCCTGGCGGTCAAGCCGCAGCACCTGCAGACGGCGGCCGCCGAACTGGTCGGGTCAGGTGTCGACCTGGCCGGCCGGCTGGTGGTGTCGATCGCCGCCGGCGTCACCCTGGCGCGCCTTGCGGGCTGGCTGCCGGGCGCGCGCGTGGTCCGCGTGATGCCCAACCTGCCCTGCGTGGTGGGCGAGATGGCGGCCGGCTTCGCCCGCGGCCTGTCCGCCACCGACGAGGACGCCCGCGTCGTCGGCGATCTGCTGCGCGCGCTCGGCGTGGCGCTGGAAGTGGACGAGGAGCACCTGAACGCCGTGACCGCGGTGTCCGGATCGGGGCCGGCGTTCATCGCCCGGGTGCTGCAGGCGTTCATCGACGCCGGAGAAGCGTGCGGCCTGCCGCGGGAGGCGGCACGCGCGCTCACCCTGCAGACCGCCAGGGGGACGGCAACACTGCTGCAGGAGCACGGCTACGACACGGCGGACTTCGTCGACCTGGTCAGCTCGCCCGGCGGGACGACCGTGGCCGGCCGCGCCGTGCTGGAGTCCTCCGACCTGCAGACCGTGATCGCCGACACCATCGCCGCCGCCGCCGAGCGCGGCCGCGAGCTGGCAGGAGGCTGACCATGACGACCGAGACCCTGACAACCCCGACCGTGCAGCAGGCGGCAATGCAGCGAGCGGCCCGCAGCGCCCGAGTGGCAAGCCGCCGCCTGCGCACCATGCCGGCCACCCTGCGCGACGCGGCCCTCCGCGCCGTCGCCGAGGAGATCGACCGCAACCGGAACGCGATCCAGGCCGCCAACGCACGCGACCTGGAGCGCGCCCGCGCCGAGGGGGTCGCGCAGCCCCTCATCCACCGGCTCGGCCTGTCGGACAGCAAGATGGCCGACATCGACGCCAGCTTGCGGGAGGTGGCCGCCGCCCCCGATCCGCTCCAGCATATCGACCTCGCGCGGCAGCTCGACGACGGCCTCACCCTGACCCGGGTGACGGTGCCGATCGGGGTGCTGGGCGTGATCTTCGAATCGCGGCCCGACGCGCTGGTGCAGATCGCGTCGCTCTGCATCAAGTCCGGCAACGCCGCCATTCTCAAGGGCGGTTCCGAAGCGTCCGAGTCCAACCAGGCGCTGTTCGACTGCATCCGGTCGGCCCTGACCGCCACCGGCCCGGGCTTCGCGGGCGCGCTGCACCTGGCGACCAGCCGCGACCAGATCGACGACCTGTTGCGCATGGACGACCTGGTCGACCTGATCATCCCGCGCGGCTCGCCGGAGCTGGTGCGGAGCATCCAGGACCGTACGCGCATCGCCGTGCTCGGCCACGCCGACGGGATCTGCCACGTGTACGTCGATGCCGCCTGTGACCTGGAGCAGGCGGTGGCGATCGTCACCGACGCCAAGACCGAGTACCCGGCGGTCTGCAATGCGGCCGAGACCGTGCTGGTCCACGCCGACATCGCGGAGCGACTCCTGCCGCGGCTGCGCGAGTCCATGCCGCAGGTGGAGTTGCGCGGCGACGAGCGCGTGCGCGCGCTGGTCGCCGCGCTCCCGGCCGCCGACGAGGATTGGGACACCGAGTACCTGGACCTGATCCTGGCGGTCAGGATCGTGGACGGCCTGCAGGAGGCGATCGCTTTCATCAACGCACACGGCAGCGCCCATACCGATGCGATCGTGACCACCGACCGGCAGGCCGCGGACGCCTTCTTCGCACAGGTCGACTCCGCTTCGGTGCTCTGCAACTGCTCGACCCGCTTCGCCGACGGCTACCGCTTCGGACTGGGAGCGGAGGTCGGCATCTCCACCACGCGGATCCACGCGCGCGGCCCGGTCGGCGTCGAAGGGCTGACCACCTACGCCTATCGCCTGCAGGGCGACGGCCACGTGGTCGCCGACTACACCGGCGGCGCGCGCCGCTTCCGCCATCGCGACCTGCCGAGGAGCTGACCCGGATGCGAGTGCTCATCAAGATCGGCACCGGGGTGATCGGCCCCGGGTCACAGCTCGACCGGCCGTGGCTGCGCGCCAAGGTGGCCGAGATCGCCGATCTGCTCCGCCACGGCCACGAGGTGCTGCTGGTCAGCTCCGGGGCGGTGGCCGCCGGCATGGAGGTGGTCGGCCGGACCGAGCGGCCCGTTGACCCTCTGGAGCTGCAGATGCTCTCCGGCATCGGCCAGATCCCGCTGGCGCACTGCTACCAGGAGCTCTTCCGGAAGCACGGGGTGCAGGTCGCGCAGGTGCTCCTCACGCACTACAACTTCGACACCCCGCGGGAGGAGCGCACGATCCTGCGCATCCTGGACTCGTACCTGTCGCGCGGGATGGTGCCGGTGATCAACGAGAACGACCTGGTGAACAAGGAAGAGTTCGACGTCCGCGGCCACTTCACGGACAACGACATCCTGGCCGCGCTGGTCGCGACCCACGTCAGGCCCGACTTGGCTGTGATCCTGACCAACGTCGACGGCCTGCGCGCGAGCGGCGCGGACGGGCCCCTGATCCCGGTGGTGGAGCGGGTCGACGACGACATCCGCGCGCACGCGTCCCGCGAAGCGAGCCCGCTGGGGCTGGGCGGCATGCTGTCGAAGGTGGACGCCGCCGCCATGATGACCGCGCAGGGGATCGACGTGATCGTCGGCAACGGCAGCGCGGCGCTCGAACGGCTCATCGACGGCACCGCCCCGCGGACCCTGTTCCGCGCCCAGCGCCGCAGCGCGGCGCGCGGGCCATCGGCCGCGATGGTCCGCGCCTGAGAGGCGCACGGTGCGGGTCCGGTACCTGATCGAGGCGCTCGTCCTGGCGATCGCCGCTTTCGGGATCAACCTGCTGGCCCCGGAAGATCCCGGTCTGCTGGACGCCGCCGTCAATCCCTATCTGCTGGCGGCATTCGTGGTGGCCGCCCTGCGCGGCTGGACGCCGGGCTATCTCGCCCTGGCGGCCGGGGCGGCGCTGGCGTATCTTGCGTTCGAGATCCTGCCCGGCGCGCCGGTTCGGTTCACCATCACGGCCGACCGGGTCGCCGCCGATCCGCTCGCGCACCCGCGGCTGCCCATGCTCGCTCTGGCCGGCGTGCTCGGTGTCCTCCTGTCCGGCCTGATACACTTCGCACACGCTAGGCGGGCGCGGCGCCTGCGGCGCGAGGCAGCCGAGCTCGGTCGTGAGCGCGACATCGTGGACCGCCAGCGGACGGCGCTGCTGGCCGCCACGAGCGAGCTGGAGCGGCGGGTGAGCGGTCAGCGCGACTCGCTGGCCTATCTGCACGCGCGGTGGCGGGAGCTGTCGTCGCAGAACGTGGAGGACACGCTGATCGTGGTGCTGGACACGGTGACGGAGCTCACCGGCGCCGAGCGCTGCTCGCTGTGGCAGCTCGATGCGGAGGCCGATGAGCTCGTGGTCCGGGTCACGGCAGGCTGGGACGCCGAGGATGCCGCCGCGCGCCGCCTGCCGGTCGCAGGCAGTATCGAGGGCTGGACGGTACGCAACGACCGGCTGTTCTCGGCCAAGCACCTCGCGCGCTACGACACGCTGCGCCGCGTCGACCGCGGCACGGTGGTCTATGCGGCGCCGCTGCGCGCGGGCACTCGCGCCTGGGGAGCGATCGTCATCGAGGACCTCCCGTTCGAGCGGTTCAACGCCCACACCGAACACCTGCTGCTGCTGGTCGCGGCGGTTGCGGCGGCGCCGCTCGGGCAGGCGATCGCCTACGAATCGGGCCTGGAACCCTCCGACCGGGCCGCGGACACCGGCTATCCGCGTTTCGAGCAGCTCGCCCGGGTGTTGCCGTCCGAGGTGGCCTGCCGGGCGGCCGAGGGGGGGAGCCTGAGCGTCGTCCTCATCGAGGTCGTCAACTACCACCGGCTGGCGAGCGGCGCCGGTCCGGACCGCGCCGCGGACGTGGTCGCACGTGTGTTTCGCGCAGCGAAGGAGGCCGCAGCAGGCTCCGTACGCTGCTTCCACTACAAGCACGAGGGCCAGTTGGCGGTGATCTGTCCCGCCCTGGACTTCGACGGCGCGACGCTGCTGGCGCTGGACTTCCTCAGGTGGGCGTCCGAGACGGCCTGGCCGGACGATATCGGCGAGGGACGTCCGGAGTTCAAGGTGGGCTACTCGTCGCTGGCGCGCGGGGTCGAAGACGCCGACGCGCTGCTGAGCATGGCGGAGAACCTGCTGGCGATGCCGCAGCACGCGGGGCCACGATGAACGCGGGGCCACGATGACGGTACGGCCGGCGGCGGGGCTGTCGAGAATCGGGGTGCGCACCGCCGACGGCTGTTTCTTCCCGCTGATGCTGGACAGCTTTCGCGGCGTCCGGCAGCTCGTGCTGACCACCGCCGGTGCGGGGCAGGATGCGGCCGACGTCGAACTGTTCCTGGAGGAGCCGGGCGGCGGCGCGGGCTACCAGCACCTGGGCACCGTGCACCTGGAGACCGGGCACCTGGAGACCGGGCACCTGGGCACCGGGCACCTGGAGGAGAGGGCGGCAGACGCCGGCCGGCCCGATTTGGTGCTGCGCGTCGCCCTGGATGCCGGACGCGTGCTCACCGCGACCGTCACCGGGCCCGCGGCGCGGGGCGAGCTGCGGGTCGCGCTGCAGCGCTACACGTCCCGCGACGCAACGATGCGGGCGCCCGCTCCGCTGGCCGGCGTACGGGAGACGATCGCGGCCGGCCACCTGGACGGCGAACCGCACCGCCTGGATCCGCCGGCAACCGCGTGGCGCGACGCCGGGGCGCCCGCCGACGCCGGCGCGATGCAGCCGGTCGAGCGCTTCGTGTACCGCTGTACGTCGCTGCTGCCCCTGAACGCGACGCCGGAAGACCGCGCGCGCATCGCCTGGCTGGTCGAGCGTCCCGATCTCCGCCGGGACGAGGCCGATCTGCTCCGGCACCTCTGCAGCCGGATGGCCGGCGACGAAGATCCGGAACGGGCAGGTTTCGCGCGGGCCGCCATGCGCTCCGTGGACGAGCTGGCTGCCGCCAAGGCGACGGATCCGGGAGCGGCCGCCGGCGGCGGCGATACCTCCGCAACGGAACATGAGGACGCGTACGCGCGCCGTGACTATCGTGAGGTTCTGCGGCTCCTGCACGCCGCGCACGCGGCCGGCGACCCCGCGATTCCGGCGGACCTCGCCGACTACTGGCTGACCGGGTAGCCCGGCGGGTCAGGGGTCCGACCGCTCGCCAGACCCGCGGGCGGCAAGGCGGTGCACTCGCGCGCCCGCGAACCGCCCCGCGACCGCCAGCGCCACCCGTTCGTCGGCGGTCATCACCAC
Organism: Spirochaetia bacterium; assembly: GCA_965215345.1. GTDB lineage: Bacteria > Spirochaetota > Spirochaetia > SZUA-6 > Bin103 > CATQHW01. The sequence continues at coordinate 870,063 of CBDCDL010000002.1, forward strand.
GAGCTGCCAGCCGGTGCGCTCCCGGAAGCGGGCGATCAGCCGCACGGCGCGCGCCGTGCGCGTGGCGTCCAGGGTCTGAAACGGCTCATCCAGGATCAGGAGCGCGGGGGCGCCGTCACCACGAACGAGCTGCGTCCGCTCGGCCAGGGCCAGGCGGGCCGCCAGGCCGTAGGCATCGCGCGTGCCCTGCGAGAGCCGGCCCGCCGGCCGCGCGACCGCGGAGGCGTCGACGATCAGCGGCTCCTCCTCGAGCGCCGCCAGAGTCACCGGGGAGGACTGCGCCAGGGCGCTCCGCGGGGCAGCCGTTCCCGCAACGGCCGTGTAGCGCGCACCGATGTCCGCGGAGAGATCGTCGAGCGCCGCGGTGGATTCGTCGGCGATGCGGGCGAACAGGGAAGCGGCGATGCCGGCCGCCCGGCGGTCCAGCTCCAGCGCCGCGGCTCGGCGGGCGGCCGCGGCGATCCGCGCCGTGAGCTCCGCCATCTCGCCGGCGCCGGCGCTCAGGGCGGCCGCTCTCTCGCGTTCGCGACCCACCAGCTCGTCGAGCTCGTCGAGCCGTTCGCGCAACTCCGCCGCGCGCGCACGGAGAGCTTCCTCGTCCCCCGGCGCCGGCGACGGCGCCGGCCCGGCGGCTTGCGGCCCGGCGCGAAGCTGTTCGCGCAGCGCGCCGGCCAGTGCATGCAGGTCGTTCAGTCCACGCTCTCGTGCCGCCGCCAGGAGCTCCGCCTCCGCGTCACGCCGGCGCGCTTCATCGGCGCGCGCGCCGCCGAGCTGCATCAGGAGCTGCTCCGGGGACTCCGCGCCGTGCCGCTCCAGGAAGTCGCGCAGCTCGCGCTCGGATCGATCGTGCCGCTCGCGTTGCGCGCGCAACCGCTCCACCGCGCGGTCGGTCTCCTCCCTGACCGCTTCGACCGCCGCGGACCGCAGCCGGATCAGGGCGGCGACCGCCGCGGTACCGGCCGTCGCCGCGACCCCGGCGGCCACCGCGACCACCACCGGCACGCCCGCGACCAGCGCGGCCGCGGCCAGGACGCCGCCGGCCAGCAGGCCGAGAGCGACCCCCGCCGCGATACCGCGCACCCGTCCTGCCTCGCCGGCCACGGCGCGGCCCGGAGCACCGCCGTGGCCGTCCTGCAGGTGCCGGCGTGCCCGTTCCAATTCGGCGCGCGCCCGCTCGACCTGCCGGGCTGCCGCTTCGCTCGCGGCGGAAAGCTCCTGCAGCCGTTCCGGCGCCTCGCCGACGCTCCCGGCACCCTGCCCGGCTCCCCGGGCGAGCTCTTCGAAGCCCTGCAGCAGCCGCTCCGCCTCACGCTGCTCCGCCTGCTGCAGACGCCGGCGGGCATGCCTCTGCCGTTCGTCGAGCGTGCGCATCAGGCGGTCCAGCTCACCGGCCAGCCGGCCGCGCTCGACCTGCCGCTCGGCGACGGCGGCCTTCGCAGAGCGCGCGGCGACGGCCTGCTCCAGGAGCAGGTCGCGCCGCTCTTCGAGCCGGCGCTGCTCCTCGCCGAGCTGCCGGAGCTCGCGGTTGTGGCGGCTGCCGGCGTCGGTGCCCGCCCGCCGCGCCAGCGCGGCATGCAGCCGCTTCGGATCGAGCCCCGCGGTGAACAGGTCCGCCTTGAGCGCCTCCACCCATCTGGTCCCCGGCCTGACGTCGAGCGTCAGGTCGCCGGACCTGATCGCGAACAGGTCGCCGAACGCGTCTTCCGGGACGGTCATCGGCTCGCCGTCGAACTCCGCCGACACCCGACGGTCGGCGCCGTACCGGAGTGCCAGGCGTTTGCCGGCGATGCGGTTGGAGCGGGGTTTGCACAGCACCTCGCACAGCGCGTCGACGATCGTGGTCTTGCCGCTCTCGTTCGGCCCCACGAACAGCGTGACCGCCGCGAACTCCAGGTCGCGGCCCTCGAACGCCCCGAACCGCTCCAGTCGCAGGCGGGTGATCATGTGCCCCCCGCCAGTTCATGCTTGATCGCCAGCAGACCGAGCTGGCGCGCCCGCAGCCATGCCGGCCGCTCGGCCGGATCACGCGGCTCGCTCGCCTCCCAGACCTCCAGGAAGCGGCCGGCCAGGGGGTGCGAGGCGATCCCCGGCATCGCCTCGCACCCCCTGGAGTCGATCTCCAGCCTGCGCACCGCGCCGGCGTACCGCCTGCGCAGATCGTCCAGGACGCCCGCCAGCTCGTTCTCGTCCTCGACCACCCCGGTCGCGCGCAGCACCACCCAGTCGTTGCGGTGCCAGCTCTCCGGCCGCACCGGCGCCATGTCGACGGTGCCCGCCAGCTCGACCGGGACGTCGCAGACCCGGTATCGGCCCGCGGCGCGCAGAGGCACGAACTCGCCGGTCACCCCGTTCCTGCCTGCCGCCAGCCGCCAGACGCCGTGCTCTCCGGACTCGCCACGGCGCCACACCCGCGCGGATCCGGGGTAGCTGAGCGTCACGCCGTCGTCGACCGCCTGGCGCCGGCCATGCAGGTGGCCGAGCGCGGCGTAGTCGGCCTGCAGCTCCCGGAACAGGCGCGGATCGAGCTGCCCCGCCGGGGTCTCACCGTCCTCATCGGCCGCCGCCGGCCCCGTATAGGCCATGCCGGGGACGATGCCGTGGGCCACGACGATGCGCACCGGCGCCGCCTTGTCCGGCACGCCCCAGCTCCGGTAGTCGTCGTAGTCGGGCCGTTCGGGGACTCCCACCACCTCGACGCCTTCCTCCGGGAACCGCACGAGCGAGAACGGCCGTCGGTCCAGAAGCGTCACCGGCCCCAGATCCAGCGCGCCGAGCCTGCGGCTGCCCCGGCGCTGCTCGTCGTGATTGCCGGGGAGAAACAGCACCCTGCAGCGCCCCGCCAGCCGTTCGACGCGCGCCCGGAACGGCTCGCGCAGCGCCTCCGCCGCGTCGAAGTTGTCGAAGACGTCGCCGGCCAGCAGGAGAGCCTGCGCCTGCACCTCCAGGCACAGGTCGACCAGCTCCTCGAGCACCTCCAGGCCGTAGCCGGCGTCCGCTTCGCACAGGTGCAGGTCGGACGCGTGGAGGAGGGTCAGGCGTCGCCCTCCGCTCCGCTTACTCGCCCGATCCAGTCGGCCAGCTCGTGCCGGATCGACTCCGGATCGCCCGTGGCGTGGCGCACCCGCCAGCGTCCGCTACCGTCCTGCAGACCCACGTCGGCGCGCCATCCGGCCGCCGCGACCGGCCGCGCGTAGGCGCCGAGCGAGGCGCGGCAACCGCCACCGGACGCCTGCAACAGCGTTCGTTCCAGGCCGACCGCCGTGCCGGTCTCCGCATCGTCGATCCCGGCCAGCGCCGCAAGCAGATCCTCGTCGCCCTCGCGCGCCTGCGCGGCGATCGCGGCCTGCCCCGGAGCCGGCAGCCAGTCAGATGGATCGAGCGGCACGCTGCGCAGGTCCGCCAGCATGGCCCGGACCGCGTCGCCCAGCCGCTCGACGCCGGCCCGCGCCAGCACCACCGCGTCGACGCTGCCGTCGACGCAGCGCTCGATGCGGGTCGGCACGTTGCCGCGAATCGGCACCGCGCGGGTCTGCGGCGCGTGCCGGCCCAGCAAGGCTGCGCGACGCGGCGAACCGGTGCCCACGCGGGCGCCGGACGCCAGTCCCAGCGGCGCGCCGGCATCCGCGGCGCGGCGCAGCAGGAGATCGCCTGCCGGGCCGCGCGGCAGACACGCCGCGACCCGCAGTCCCGGGATCGGCGTCACCGGCAGGTCCTTGAGCGCGTGCACGGCCAGATCGATGTCGCCCGCCAGCAGGCTGCGCTCGATCGCACCGGTAAACACACGCGTGCCGGCCAGAGCCGCGAGCGGCCGCCGGTCCGTGTCGGCGCCGACCGCGATCGGCACGATCGTCACCGGCCCCGGCAGGCGGGCGGCGACCATCTCCGCCTGCACGCGGGCCAGGGCGCTGCGGCGCGTCCCCAACCGCAACGGGCGCGTCACGCCCGCTCACGGTGCGCCGGGCCGCGGCGTACGGGATCGAACGACTCCGCGTGCGCGTCGCCGTCGTCGATCTCGGGCTCCATGCCGGCCGGCAACCCCAGCATACGGTGGTAGAGCTCCTCGAAGCGCGGCACGATCCGGTCGGGAGGATACTGTTCGGCGACGCGCCCGGCGCCGGCGCGCCCCAGCCGCTCCGCCAGCCGCCGTTCGCGCAGCAATGCCACCGCCTGCCGGGCCATCCCCTCCACATCTCCCACCGGAAGCAAATAGCCCGAGACGCCGTGTTCCACCACCTCCGGCAGGCCGCCCACCCGGCTGGCGATCACCGGCACGCCGGCGGCCAGCGCCTCCAGGGCCACCAGCCCGAACGCCTCGGTCTGGCTCGGCAGCAGCAGCAGGTCCGCGGCGCGCAGGTACGGGGCCACGTCGTCGACCACCCCGATCAGCCGGATGCGGTCGAGCACCCCGAGCTCGCGCGCCAGATCGGTGGCCGGCCCGAGGTCGGGGCCGTCGCCGACCAGCACGAGTCGCGCCGGCATCTCGCCCGCCACCCGCGCGAATACGCGTACCACGTCGGCCGCCCGCTTCACGGGCCGGTAGTTGGAGATGTGCACGATGGTCGGCACGTGCTCGGCGCCGGCACCGGTGCGGTCCCCCGGCCAGACGGCAGGGTGAGCGCTCCGGTAGTGGTCGGGATCGACGAAGTTCGGGATCACCTCGATCGGCCGGGTGATCCCGAACACCCGGTCGGTCTCCGCGCGCAGCGCATGCGACACGGCGGTCACCGCATCCGAGCGCTCGATGCAGAAGGCGGTCACCGGCCGGAAGCTGTCGTTGCTGCCCACCAGGGTGATGTCGGTACCGTGCAAGGTGGTCACCACCTTCAGATCGAGCTCGGGCGCGATCTGTCTGGCCAGGATGGCCGCCGCCGCGAACGGGATCGCGTAGTGGACGTGCAGGATCCGCAGGCGATGCGAACGCGCGACCTCCGCGAGCTTGGACGCCAGCGCCAGCGTGTAGGGGAACTGCTTGAGGAGCGGATACTCCTCGATCGCGACCTCGTGGAAACAGACGCGCGGCGGCAGCACGCTCAGGCGCAACGGCGCCGAGTAGCTCACGAACGCCACCGAGTGGCCGCGCTCGGCCAGCCGCAGGCCGAGCTCGGTGGCGACCACGCCGCTGCCGCCGTGGGTCGGGTAGCAGGAGACGCCTATCCTCATGGTGCTCTCACGCTGGCTCTGCTCGCAGCGGTTCGCGTGCGGCGGGCAGAGCCAGCACCTCATGAGTAAACGCCTCCGCCGGCTCGCCGATCAAGCAGGCGTCCAGGAACGGCGTGCCGAAACGAGCCAGGAAGTGGGGAACCGGAAACACTCGCTCCTGCAGCCGGCCGCGCGGCCGGATCTGGTTGAGCACGCGGTGCAGGGCTGCAGGCGAGTAGCCGCGACGCGCCAGCACGGCGCGGCCGGTGCGCGCGCGCAGCCGGTCGAGGCCGCGCAGGGCATGGTCACGCGAGCGCTGCCACGTATGAGCCAGCCCGGGATCGACGGCGCTGACGCTGCCGGCGAGCGGCCCGAAGGCTGAACGGATCTGCGCCGCGACCCGCTCGAACTCCGCCACAGCTCCGTCGCCGAGCAGCCGGTCGGTCGCCGCGCCCGGATGCACCCGGCCGGTCAGCGCCTCTTCCACGGTGATGCCGTAGCGGTCGAGCGCCACCGCCTCGTCCTCGGTCAGGAAGGTCAGGCTGCGGCGCGGCAGCACCGCCGGCTGCGGCACCCCGAACAGCGCGTAGAGCGGCTTGAGCATGGCGTGATAGGCCATTTCCCCCGCGCCGACCACGTGCGCGAGGCTGGGCAGCAGGGCGTCGGCGAAGACCGGGCGCAGCGCCGCGTCGGTGGACAGGACGGTGGCGTCCACGGCTCCCCGGCGCAGCAGGGCCCCGGCGTCGGCGACGCGCACGCGCGTGCCGTCCGCGCCGACGTGGAACGGCGTGCCCGCGGTCGCGGGGTCGAGCGGCGCCCGGTAGCCGGCTCCGCGCAGTTCGCGCGCGACCGCGGCCAGCGCTTCCGCGACGGCGGCGCGCTCGGCAAGCGCGCGCTCGAACAACTCCCCGCACGCCGGGCGCAGGAGCGCCGGCTCGACCACCACCAGACCGGTGCCCGCGAACAGCCGCATCCAACTCCGCGCCACCCAGGCGGTGAAGGTGCGCTGGCCGTCCAGGGCGTACGCACGGCGGGCACGCGGCCGGTCGCCGGCGGGAAGCAGGTGATCGAAGTACCGGGCCACGCTCCCGGCCACCTCGTCATCGACCGGCAGCCGCCGCAACTCCCGGCCGCCGGGGGCGCGAAAGGAGACGCGGCCGATCTCGCCGTCGGCCTTGGTGCCGAAGGTGTGGTTGGCCTCGCCGATGTCGTGATCCTCCGACGCGAGCCAGAACACCGGGACACACCGCTGTCCGGATCGCTCCGCCACCTGCCGGGCCAGCCGCACCGCGGAGGCGATCTTGTAGGCGGTGTACGTCGGGCCGCCGAGCAGTCCCGCCTGCTGGCCGGTGACGATGCAGGCCGCCCGTCCCGCGGCCAGGGCCTCCGCGTTCGCGACCGTGAGCTCGTCCCCGTCGCAGCGGCGCTGGTGCGTGACCAGGTTCTCCGCCACCGCGGCCGGCAGGGCAGACCCGCCGGGGCGCGATCGGGACGCGGCGGCCGCGGCCGCCGCGGGGTCCCGCGGGGGGACGGAGAAGAATCGTGCTGCCCGCTCCGATCCGGCCGCAAGGTCGCGCAGCAACGCATCGCCCTGATGGAGCAGCGCCTGCGGCAGGGTGGCGATGCGGGCGGCGGAGCTCGATGACATCTCGTCAGCGCTCGGGCTTGCGCGCCACCAGGATCAGCCGGTCCGAGGTCTGCGGCCGATACGGGTTCAGCGCATAGTCGCCGTAGCGGCGCTCGATGCGGAGGCCCGCGTCCTGCAGGTAGCCCTGCAGGGTGTCGGCGCCGAGCGCACGCACCCGTTCCTGAAACCTCGGCCGCGGCCGGCCCTCGTCCCGCCGCGGGTCGTCGACCGTAATCGTCTTGACGATCGTGCCCTCCCGGACCTCGCGGGTGATGTCGAAAGCGATCCCGCCGCGCTCGGTCCGCTCGGCGGGCACCAGCTCCGCGACGGTGCGGACGGCGTTGAGAAAGTCGATCACCAGCTCGCCGCCGGGCCGCAACGCCCGCTCGATGCCGCCTACCACCTGCCGCTCGTCGTTCTCGTCACCGAAGTAGCCGAAGCTCGTGAACAGGTTCACGGCCAGATCGAACCGTTCCCGCCACTCGATCGCGCGCATGTCGAGGACCTCGAACCTCGGATTCGCCCTCATCCGCCGCCTGGCCACGGCGATGCCAGGCGCCGACAGGTCGATACCCAGCACGTCGTAGCCCAGGTCGGCCAGGACGACCGCATGCCGGCCGGTCCCGCAGGCGACGTCCAGCGCCGCGGCCGGCGGCCGTACCCGCAGGGTTCGCGCCAGCCGGCGGATGAACGCTTCCGCCTCCTCCTGGTCGCGGTCGCCATAGAGGATCCCGTAGTACGGGGAATCGAACCAGACGCGGTACCAAGGCTCAGCGTCCCGCACGGATTCGAGCCTATCAGTAATATGGTGAAGCGTGGACCGGTTCGACATCACCGTCATCGGCGCCGGCATCATCGGCTTGGCTTCCGCGTACCGCCTCATGCAGCGCCATCCGTCGCTGTCCGTGCTGGTGCTGGAGAAGGAGCGGCAGGTCGGCCTGCACCAGACCGGGCGCAACTCCGGCGTCCTGCACTCCGGTCTGTACTATCGCCCCGGCTCGGCGCGGGCTCGCCTCTGCGTGGAAGGGCGGGCGCAGATGGTGGACTTCGCCCGCGAGCACGGCATACCGCACGAGACCTGCGGCAAGGTGGTGATGGCCGTCACCGCGCGGGAGCTGGAACGGCTGCCGGCCCTCTGCGCGAACGGCCGCCGCAACGGCCTGGATGAGGTCGAGGTGGTCGACCGGGCCGGACTGCGGGAGATCGAGCCGCACGCCGGCGGCCTGGGTGCGATCCGGGTACCCTGCGCGGGCATCATCGACTACCTCGCGGTCGCGGCCAAGCTGCGCGATCTGCTGCTGGCATCAGGCGCCACGGTCGCCACCCTGGCCGAGGCGACCGGCTTCCGCCGCACCGCGGACGGCATCGAGATCGACACGCGCGCCGGCCGCCGCGCCAGCCGCAACCTGATCAACTGCGGCGGCCTGTACTCGGACCGGATCGCCCGCCTGGACGGACTGACGCCGCCGGCGCGCATCGTCGCCTTCCGCGGCGACTTCTACGAGCTGGTCCCGGCCGCCCGGCACAAGGTGCGCGGGCTGATCTATCCCGTTCCCGACCCGACGTTGCCCTTCCTGGGGGTGCACCTGACCCGCCGCACCGCAGGCGTAGTGGAGTGCGGACCGAACGCCGTCTTCTCGCTGAAGCGGGAAGGCTACGGCAAGACCGACGTCGACGGACGGGACGCGGTGGAGTCGCTCGGCTACCGCGGCACGTGGCGGCTGCTGCTCCGCCACGCCCGCTACGGCATCCGGGAGTACGGCCGGGCGTTCTCGCGCCGGCGCTTCGTCGCCGCCGTGCGGCGGCTGGTCCCGTCGCTGACCGACGCGGACGTGCAGCCCACGCGGGCCGGCGTGCGCGCCCTGGCGCTGCGGCCCGACGGCGCCATGATCGACGACTTCCTCATCGTCCGCGGCGAGCGTTCCGTGCACGTGCTCAACGCGCCGTCGCCGGCGGCGACGGCCGCCCTGTCGATCGGGACGGAGGTCTCCGACGTGGCGACCGGCGCGTTCGGCCTGTGAGGGCCGGCCGCCGGCCGGGCAGGATGACGTTGAGCGCCTGGCTCAGAGATGCTGCCCGCCACCGGCTTGAACAGCAGCAACGGTCCGAACCGTTCGAATCGCCGGAGGACGTGGAAGCGTTCTTTCGCTGGTGCGACGCGTTGGAGGAACTCCCGTCGGAACCGGACTGGTCCGAGCAACGAAGGGTAATCGAAGCATCGCGCCGGCGCGGGACGTCCGGCACGTGACGTTCGTCGACACCAACGTGATCATGTACGCGGTAGGACGGCCGCATCCGCTGCGGCGTGCCGCCCAGGCGTTCTTCGCCGGCGCCAGCCGGAACCGCACTCCTCTGTGCACGTCCGCGGAAGTGCTGCAGGAACTGGCGCACGCCTACCTTCCGGCCGGCCGGGTGCGGGTCTTCGACGCGGCGATGAAGCTGGTGACGCGCGCTCGCGTAAAGGTGTGGCCTCTGGAGGAGACGGACGTCACGTTGGCTCGCCGGCTCCACGAGCAGCACCCCGACCTGGACGCCCGTGATCTTTGCCATCTTGCGAGTTGCCGAAGGCGCGGGGTCCGCGCTCTCAAGACGTTCGACTCTGCCCTCGCAGACGTGGCGACCGGCGCGTTCGGCCTCTGACCGGGCGACCGACCTCGCGATCCACCCGTGCGGTTGACTTCCGGGCCGATCGCACCGCACATAAGGGTGTAATGCGCATTTTCGTTCCCAGAGAGACCGAGCCCGGCGAGCCGCGCACCGCCGTCACACCGGACACGGTGCAGCGTTACGGCCGCAAGGAAGGGGCCGTCGTAGCCGTCGAGTCCGGCGCCGGCGCCGGCTGTCACTTTTCCGACGACCAGTACCGTGAGGCGGGGGCAGAGGTGGTCACCGACCGCATGCAGGAGCTCGGCAAGGCCGACATCGTCCTGCGCGTGCGCCGCCCGCCGGACGACGAGATCGCTCCCATGAAGAAGGGGGCCATCCACATCAGCTTCCTGGACCCGTTCAACGAGCCGGAGCTGATCGACGCCCTCGCACAGCAGGGCGTGAGCGCGATCAGCGTCGAGCTGGTGCCCCGCTCCACCCGCGCCCAGAAACTGGACGCCCTGAGCTCCCAGCACAACATCGCCGGCTACGCCATGGTGGTGCTGGCGGCCGAGCGGCTCGGAGCCGTCATGCCGATGATGATGACCCCGTCGGGGACGTTGCAGCCGGCGCGCGCCTTCATCATCGGCGCCGGCGTGGCCGGCCTGCAGGCGATCGCCACCGCCAAGCGCCTCGGCGCGCGCGTGGAGGCGTTCGACACCCGCCCCGTGGTCGAGGAGCAGGTCAAGTCGCTCGGCGCAAAGTTCATCAAGGTCGATCTGGGAGAGACCGGACAGACCGACCAGGGCTACGCCAAGGAGCTCACCCCGGAGCAGCTTGCCAAGCAGCGGGAGCTGATGGCGGACACCTGCGCCAGCGCCGACATCGTCATCACCACCGCGCAGCTCTTCGGGCGCAAGGCGCCGGTCGTGCTGAGCGCCGACGTCGTGGAGCGGATGAAGTCCGGCTCCATCATCGTCGACTACGCGGTCGAATCGGGCGGCAACGTCGAAGGGTCGGTCGCCGGTGAGGAAGTCCAGGTCGACGGCGTCACGATCGTCGGCCTGCGCAACATCCCCGGCCGCTACGCGGTATCGGCCAGCTCCATGTACGCCAACAACCTGTACAACTACGTCGACGAGTTCTGGGACGACGAGAGCAAGGGCATGAAGCTCGACCCGGAGGATGAGATCATCGCCGGCAGCCTGGTCACTCACGACGGGCAGATGGTCAACGAGATGGTCCGCAAGATCACCTCGGGATAGCGCCGGAACCCACACCGCACACAACGGACGCCTGAGCGTCCGGGGACAAGACAAAGGTCATGGAAGCCGCACAACTTTTTCAGTTTCTGTTCTTCATCTTCGTGCTCGCGATGTTCCTTGGGCTGGAGCTCATCACCAAGGTGCCGTCGCAGTTGCACACGCCGCTGATGTCGGGGTCCAACGCGATCTCCGGGATCTCGATCGTGGGCGCGCTGGCGCTCGCCGGACAGGGCGCCTCCGGCACCCTGGTGACGATCTTCGCCGCGGCGGCCGTGGGGTTCGCCACCATCAACGTGGTGGGCGGCTACTTGGTCACCGACCGCATGCTGGAGATGTTCAAGGCCAGGGACGCCGGCAAGGGCGGAGGCGCATCGTGATCTACCTCATCGTCGTCGCCTACATCGTCTCGGCGATCATGTTCGTGTTCGGCCTGAAGATGCTGGGCAAGGCCACCACCGCCCGGCGCGGTAACGGCCTGTCCTCTCTGGGCATGCTCATCGCGATCATCGCCACGGTGGCGAGCATCATCGACAGCATCCAGGTCGAGTGGGTGGTGCTGGCGGCCGTGATCGGCGCCGGTATCGGCATCGCCGCCTCCCGGCTGGTGAAGATGACCGCCATGCCGGAGATGGTGGCGCTGTTCAATGGCTTCGGCGGTCTGGCCAGCATGCTGGTCGGCTGGGGTACGTTTCAGGCGGCCGCGGACCGGTTCGGCGTCGGCTTCGGGGCCGGTGCCGGGGACCTTTCCGCGTTCACCGCCGCGCTCGGCGGCGGGTTCAGCGCCACTACCATCTACTTGGCCATCCTGATCGGCGGTGTGACCTTCACCGGCAGCATCATCGCCTGGGGCAAGCTGTCCGAGGTGGTCACCTCGCGGCCCGTGCTGTTCCCGCTGCAGCAGGTGGTCAACGCGCTGGTGCTGCTGGCCATCGTCGTCGGCGCGGTCTGGTTCACCGTCGCCCCCGACCAGTACTGGATCGCGGTGGCGGTAACGGGGCTCGCTTTCGTGCTCGGCATCATGGCGGTCATCGCCATCGGCGGCGCCGACATGCCGGTGGTGATCTCGCTGCTGAACAGCTACTCCGGCCTGGCCGCGTGCGCCGCCGGGTTCGTGATCTCCAACAACCTGCTCATCATCACCGGCGCCCTGGTGGGCGCGAGCGGCATCGTGCTGACCTCCATCATGTGCAAGGCCATGAACCGCTCACTCACCAACGTGCTGTTCAGTGGCTTCGGCGCCGCCGCCGGCTCCTCGAAGAGCGCCGGCATCCAGGGCGAGGCCAAGTCGATGACGCCGGAGGACGCCTACTACATCCTGGAGGCGGCCCGCTCGGTGATCTTCATCCCCGGTTACGGCATGGCGGTGGCGCAGGCCCAGCACGCGGTGCGCGAGCTGGCCGACCTGCTGGAGGAGAACGGCGCCGAGGTCAAACACGCGATCCATCCGGTGGCCGGCCGCATGCCCGGCCACATGAACGTGCTGCTGGCGGAGGCGAACGTGCCGTACGAGCAGCTCGCGGAGATGGACACCGTCAATCCGACGATGGAGACCGTCGACGTGGCGATCGTCATCGGCGCCAACGACGTGGTCAATCCCGCCGCGCGCGAGGACGAGGGCAGCCCGATCTACGGCATGCCGATCATCAACGCCGACTCGGCGCACACCTGCTTCATCCTCAAACGGTCGATGGCTTCCGGGTTCGCCGGCATCGACAACCCGCTGTTCTTCAAGGACAATTCGTACATGATCTTCGGCGACGCCAAGGCGACCGTGGAATCGATGGTCGGAGAGTTCAAAGAGAGCGCGGCGTGAAGCGATTCACGTTGCTGGTACCGGATATGACACGACCTGTATGCCGCCGACGAGGCGCGATTCGCAGGATTCCCAATACCACTGGGAGTAGCACTCAATCACCTTCCAGGGAATGCCTTGGTGTCTGATTGGATCAATCAAGGAGATCGCAAAATGATAGGCGACGCTGTGAACCGTAAACATTATAATCGTAATCGTTCGCTGCTATGTGCTTGCGCACTTGTGTTGTCGGCGACGGTCGCGAATGCGGTCGGCGAGCCAGAACCTGAGCCGGAACCCGGAATCGATATCGTCATCGAAGGAGGACCGTCCACCGGGCGCGGTGAGGCAACCAGTCGTGCCGATACGCGACCCAACACCGAGGACGATGGCAGTTTCGCCATCGGTGTCGAGGGCGGATATGCGACGCCCGATGAAAAACCCTTCGTCGGCGTTGACATCGTCTTTCATAACCTGGCCACGCCGGTCGGAATCCAGGGGACCTTTTTGTATCTCGTGCCGCACGAGTCCGACCGCGACCCCGAAAGTGATCTGTGGCTGGATGTGCATATGCTGCACGTCGTAGGCGTCAATGTAGAGGTAGCGCGCGACGCATATGTGGAGGTGGGAGCCGTTATCGAGGCGCAGTGGTATCGCCACAACTGCACGTATCACTGCCCGCAGATACCGCCGCCCTTATCCGGCGTGGGCGTAAACGTTGGCGCCGTATATTACTTCGGCAACGTCGGCCTTACTGTCGACGGTTTCGCTTGGTGGGACACGGACGCCGGGCGCCAGACGAACTTGGCGGCAGCCGCTGGTTTGCGCTGGCGTTTCTGACCGCGAGATGGCCATCCAGGAGGGCAGCATTCGCGAGGCATGAAGATCCTGCACACGAATGCCGGCACCGTGGTGGTGCGGGACGGAGGTCGGCGAGCCGCCCGTCGATGAAAACCGCTACCGCCGGCATGAGCCTCGACGCGCTGATCGCGGAGTACCGGACGCGCAACCCGCGCTCTTATGAGCTGTTTCTCCGCTCTCAGTCGGTGCTGCCGGGCGGCAACACGCGGACCGGGGTGTTCGTCGATCCGTTCCCGCTCTACATCGACCGTGCGGAAGGCACGGACCTGATCGACGTCGACGGCAACCGCCGGCTGGACTTCATCAACAACGCCAGCGCCCTGATCCTCGGCCACGCCCATCCGGCGGTGGTCGCCGCCATCGGCGAGGCTGCCGGGCGCGGCACCGCCTACTTCGCGCCCACACCGCTGGAGGTGGAGCTGGCCGAGCTGCTCGCCGAGCGGGTGCCGTCCCTGGAGCGCCTGCGTTTCTGCAGCTCCGGGACCGAGGCGGTCCTGGGAGCGTTGCGGGCGGCGCGCGCCTTCACCCGCCGGCCGATGATCGCCAAGTTCGAGGGCGCCTACCACGGCATCGACGACCCGGCGCTGATCAGCTACCTGCCCCCGCCGGGCCCGAAGCTCGGCCCGCCGGATCGTCCGCGTTCGGTGCCCGCGTCCGCCGGGCTCGCCCCGGGGACCGCGGAGCAGGTGCTGGTGCTGCCGTTCAACGACGCCGAGGCGTGCGCACGGCTCATCGGCGAACACGCCGGCCGGCTGGCCGCCGTGATCGTCGATCCCCTGTCCACGGCGGTCGGCCTCACCATGCCGGAGCCCGGCTTCCTTGAGGAGTTGCGCCGCGTCACCGGTGAGCACGGCATCGTGCTGATCTTCGACGAGGTGGTGAGCTTCCGCTCCGGCGCCGGCGGCGCACAGGGCGCATTCGGGGTCCGGCCCGATCTCACCTGTCTGGCCAAGGTGGTGGCTGGTGGCACCGCGGGCGGCGCGTTCGGCGGGCGGGCCGACATCATGGCGCTCTACGATCCGACCGGCGGATCACCGGCGATCCCGCAGTCCGGGACCTACAACGGCAACCCCATCGCCATGGCGGCGGGGCTGGCCACCCTGCGCACCATGACCGAGCAGGCGTACGCGGCCCTCCACGAGCGCACCCAACGCGTGGCCGACGGGCTCCGCGGCGCCTTCCGGCGGGCGGGGGTGCCCGGCTGCGTGGTCACGGCCGGGTCGCTGTTCCAGCTCTACTTCCTGCCGAGCCCGCCGCGCAACTACCGCGAGGCGGCCGGGGACGACTCCGCCCGCCAGCGCTGGCTCTACTTCCGGCTGCTGGGCGACGGCATCGTCACCCGCCGCGGCGGCAACGTGTCGCTGCCCATGACCGACCGGCACGCCGACCGGCTGGTCCAGGCAGTGGAAGCCGCGCTGCGCGAGCTGCCGCCTTGAGGCACGCGGCCGGGCGATAGCTACCCCCGACATCACCTCTCCGATCCGCACCCCGACGAACGCATCGTGAGCCTGCTGACCAAGACGACCGCGCTGGCGACGCTGCTCTTGATCTTCATCGGCAGCCTGGTGACCAGCACCGGTTCCGGGTTGGCCGTGCCGGACTGGCCGCTCTCCTACGGGATGCTGTTCCCGCCGATGGTAGGCGGCATCCTGTACGAGCACGGCCATCGCATGGCCGCCGCCGTCCACGTGGATGCGCGCATGGTCCGCACCCGCGAGCGCGCGCTGCCGCAGGGGTCGGTGGCGCCGTCCGCGGCGGCGTGATTCGGCGCGGCGCTGACCGCCGGCGGCGCAGGTCTGCTGGCATGGCGGGCCGGCCTGGAGCCGGCCTTGCTCAGCCTGCTGGCGGCGGCGCTCTACCCTGTTTGTGTACACGCCGCTCAAGCCCCGGACCTGGCTCAACACGCCGCTCGGCGCGATTCCGGGGGCCGTGCCGCCGCTGATCGGCGGCTCCGCCGCCACCGGCGGGGCTCCCGACGCCGGGGCGTGGATCGTGTTCGCGATGCTGTTTCTCTGGCAGCATCCCCACTTCTACGCCATCGCCTGGACCTGCCGCGACGACTACCGGCGCGCCGGCCTGCGGATAGCGACGGAGGTGGGCGACGGCGGGCGGTTCATGACCGTCCAGGTCATCGGCTCCCTGCTGCTCCTGATTCCCGTCTCACTCCTGCTGGCGGTGGTGGGGGCCGCCGGCGTCTGGTACGCGGCCGGCGCGGTGGCGGCCGGGGCGGCGTACCTGGCGGCCGGCATCCGCTTTGCGCACCGGCTCGACATGCCCGGATCCCGCCTGCTGCTTCGGGTGTCCGTCCTGTATCTCCCGGCGATCCTGCTGCTGTCGATCGCCGACCGCCTCCTGCCGTCGATGTAGAGGCAAGATCAACGCATCTGGCGACCCGACGCTGAGCATGGAATTGAGCTATTCTATGCACTGATCGGTTACGGAATATGTCAATTCTCTACGTCCCGCGTCGCCTGGAGCAGGACATCGCACGCTTTGTCGCCAGCGAGGTGTCCCACCACAAGCCGGTGCTCCTGCTCGACGGGGCACGGCAAGTCGGCAAGACAACCCTCGTAGACGCCGTTCTGGACAAGTCCGCGAAGCACGGCGTACGGATTAACCTGGAGCGGGACACGCTGGTCCGTTCCGCGATCGACGACTGCCGGGACTTCGCCGAGTTCGAGGATCTGCTGCTCGACCGCTTCGGGTTCCGCGGAGACGCCGATCAGGTCCTGTTCGTGGACGAGGCGCAGGAGAGCCGCATGCTCGGCTCGTTCGTACGCTTCATGAAGGAAGCGTGGGCTCGTGCGACCGTCATCCTCTCCGGATCGACCCTGCGCCGCCTCTTCCGGGGGCATACGCGCTTTCCGGTGGGCCGCGTCCGCCACCTCGTCCTCGGGCCGTTCTCGTTCTCGGAGTTCCTGCTGGCCCTGGACAAGCCTCACCTGGCCGCCGAGGTGCGGAGCGCCGATACGCGGATCAGCGGTCAACGCCACGAGCTGCTGCTCTCGCTGTTCGACCGGTTCCTCGCCATGGGCGGACTGCCGGCGGTCGTGCAGGCGCACGTCTCCCGTGAGGACCACGGTGCGGTGCGACGCCAGATCATCGCCGACTACGAACAGGACTTCATCCGCATCTTCGGAGAGGAGCTCATCGACATCGTCAAGGCCTGCTTCTGGAGCGTCGCGAACTTCGCCGGCGGAGTATCCAAGAACACCGCGGTGGTGCCGTCGCCGAGCAGCCGCACGAACGAGCGCATCAACCACGTCTTCGCCCGCCTCGAAGGCTGGCATCTGATACTCCGGTCCGATCAGCGCGGCAGCAGCGCGCAGGCAAGCCACAACTACCTGCCCAAGCGCTATCTGTTCGACACCGGCGTCTTGCGCGAGCTGCGCGAGGCCGCGGTGCCTGCCATCAGCGCGGTCCATACCCTCTCAGCCGCCGCCCGGACGCCGCTCGGCGCGGTGATCGAGAACCAGACCGCCATCGAGCTTGCCCGCAGCGGCCGGGAGCTGACCGGGTGGAAACGAACGCCGTCCGGCGCCGAGATCGACTTCATCGTCAAACGGAACGGCACCACCGTGCCGGTCGAATGCAAGGCGGCCCTGTCCGTGAACCGAAAGCACATGCGCGGGCTCGTCGAGTACCTGCGGCTCCACGGCCTGCGCGCCGGGTGTCTGGTCAGTCTGGCTCCCCGTTCCACGACCGTGATCGACGGATTCGAGATCACCAACCTGCCGGCGTACCTGCTCGAGCGCCTCGGCAGTTCGGGTTCGGCATAACCGCGCTAAGGGACGGCGCAGAATTAAGTCCATGTAAACGGACGCAATCAAGCCGCTCCCAGTAGGCCGCGATGGCCGGATGACGGCTCTCGTGGCGTTTCCGGTGGAAAGCGCAGCATCATTGTGGCACTATTACGAATATGACATTCGTAATAGTGCCACAATGAGAACGCCCCAGTACTCGACCGCCGCGATCGTCGACCTGTTTCGTCAGCAGACCGTCGCCTCGCTGCCGGACGTCATGGCGGCGCTCGGCACCCGCGCCAGACGCACCGCCTTTCGCAAGCTCAAGCAACTGCCCTACCGCACCAGCTACTCCCACCGCGGCGGTTACTACACCCTGGCAGAACTCATCGACTTCGATGAGCACGGCCTGTGGTCGTTCCGCAACGTACGGTTCTCGACTGCCGGCACCCTGCTGGCCACCGCCGCAGCGATGGTCACCGATGCGCCGACCGGACAGTTCAGCGACGAGTTGGACAACCGGCTGCACGTCGGCACCCAGGATGCCTTGCGTACGCTCGTGCGGGACGGCAAGCTGACCCGTCACAGCCTTGCCGGTCGCTTCCTGTACTGCGCCGCCGACCGCACCCGCAAGGCGCAGCAACTGAGCGCCCGGCGCGCTGTGCTGGCCGCCCCCGGGCTGACCGGACCGCTGCCGGATGCCGACCTCGTGCCCGAGGAACTGCGCGCCGCAATCGTGCTGTTCGCCAGCTTGCTCGATGAACGTCAGCGCCGCCTGTACGCCGGCCTCGAATCGCTCAAATGCGGCTGGGGCGGCGACCGGCGCATCGCATCGTTGCTCGGCATCGATGCCGGTACCGTGGCCAGAGGACGCAAGCAACTGATCGCCGGCGACGTCGAGCGCACCCGCGTGCGCCGCCCCGGTGGCGGGCGGCCGCCGGTGGAAAAAAACGCCCGAGGTGATCGCCGCCATCGAACAGGCGCTGCAACCTGACACCGCCGGCGACCCGATCACCGGCATCCGCTGGACACGCCGCACCACCGAGAAGATCTCCGACGAACTGGCTTCAGGCGGTATCCAGGTCGGTGCCAGGACCGTGGCCCGCCTCCTCAAGGACCTCGACTATCGGCTGCGCGTCAACCACAAGCGCGTCTCGGCCGGCTCCGGCCCGGACCGCGACGAACAGTTCCAGCACATCACACAGCAGCGGCGGAGGTTCGCTGAATGCGGCTTGCCGATCGTCAGCATCGACACCAAGAAGCGTGAACTGGTCGGCAACTTCAAGAACCACGGCACGACCTGGGAACGTTCCCCTCAAGCCGTCAACGACCACGACTTCCGCTCCCAGGCCGACGGCATCGCCATCCCCTACGGCGTCTACGACTTGGGCGCCAACCGCGGCTTCGTGGTCGTCGGCACCTCACACGACACCCCCGACTTCGCCGCCGACAACCTGCTGCGCTGGTGGCAAGACGAAGGACTCCAGCACTACCCCGACGCCCGCGAACTGCTGGTCCTCGCCGACTCCGGCGGCAGCAACTCGCCGCGCATCAGAAGCTTCAAGTATGCCCTCCAGACACGCCTCGTCGACCCGCACCGCCTCAAGATCACCGTCTGTCACTACCCCAGTGGCGCCTCCAAGTGGAATCCGATCGATCACCGCCTGTTCAGTGAGATCAGCAAGAACTGGGCCGGCGTGCCGCTGCGCGACTATGAGACGATCCTCAACCACATCCGCACCACCACCACCGACTCCGGCCTGTCGGTCGTCGCCCAGCTGGTCGAACAGGAGTACCCAACCGGCGTCAAGATAGCCGACGCCGAGTTCGCCTCCATCGCCCTGCAACCTCACCAGACTCAACCACTGCGCAACTACACCATCTGTCCCCGCTCTTGAGCACATCAAAATCGGCATTTATTCTTGCGCCGTCCCTAAGCTTGAGGCTTCGGCTCAGGAACACCGCTCATGTAGCCAGGCGCCCCTTCGCAGTCCCAGCAGGCGCTCCCGAAGTCGCGCTCTTCGTTGTACGCCCGCCAGAAGTGCGTGCCGGGCTGCAGGATCCCGCCGCAACGCGCGCACCTCAGGGGTGAGTCGGCGAGACTCACGGTGTCCTGAAAGTGATGAGTGGCTCCGAACAGTGGATCGTCCGGCGATATCCACGTTGTGCCGTCGGCGTTGGCCCCGGCTGTCTGTCTGATGCGCTCGCGTTTCGGGATCCCGCTCGTCTCCTGTGGACGAATCCGCCCACGATGGTCCGGATGCTCGGCGGGCTCGCTGGAGATCGACTGGTGCGGGGCGTACAATGCCGCCGTGGCCAAGCGGAGGCTCCCGGTCGGCATCCAGACCTTCCGAATCATCCGCGAGGAAGGCTTCTACTACGTGGACAAGACCGGCTACATCCGCCGGCTTCTGGACGACGACGGCACCCACTACTTCCTTTCGCGCCCGCGCCGCTTCGGCAAGAGCCTGTTCGTGGACACCCTCAAGGAGTTCTTCGAGGGCAGCGACGAGCTGTTCCGCGGACTGGCCGTCCACGACGGCTGGGACTGGTCCAGGCGCCATCCCGTGCTGCGGCTGAGCTTCGGCGGCGGCAACTACAGCCGGCCGGGCCAGTTGCTGGCGCGCATGGCGGAGCAGCTTGCGGACCTCGAACGCGATGCCGGCGTGCCTGCTTCCGAGGGCGCGACGCCTTCAGGACGATTCACCCGGCTGCTGGCGGCGCTGCACCGCCAGTCCGGCCGGCGCGTCGTGGTACTGGTGGACGAGTACGACAAGCCGATCCTGGACGCCGTGGACGACCCGGAGACGGCCAGGGCCAACCGCGACGATCTGCGCGGGCTGTACGGCACGATCAAGGACTGCGACGCCCATATCGAGCTCACGTTCATCACCGGAGTGAGCAAGTTCTCCAAGGTCAGCCTGTTCTCGGACCTGAACAACCTCACCGACCTCACGCTGGACCCCGCCTACTCCGCGATCTGCGGTTATACCGAGGCGGATCTGGACACGGTGTTCGCTGCCGAGCTGCCGGGGCTGGACCGTGAGCGCATCCGCGACTGGTACAACGGCTACAACTGGCTGGGGGAGGAAAAGCTCTACAACCCTTTCGGCATCCTCAAGCTGTTCGCCAGTCGCCGGTTCCGGGCGCACTGGTTCGAGACCGCCACGCCCCGGTTCCTGATCGACATGCTGCTGAAGCACGGCTTCGCGGCGCCGGATCTGGAGACCGTCCGCGCCGACGAGGACCTGCTGTCCGCCTTCGACGCGGACGCGATGGCGCCGGAGGCGCTGCTGTTCCAGACTGGCTACCTGACCATCGCCGAGGAGGACGAGGATGCCGACGGCCTCCCGGAATACCGTCTGGCATATCCGAACCGGGAGGTGCGGCGCGGCCTGAACCGCGCGCTGCTGGACGCACTGGCACCGAACTGGCGGCGGACCACGGGGAGCGGCGGCGCACTGCGCCGGCTGCTGGCGGCGGAGGACTGGGCCGGCGTGGAGGCGCTGTTCGGGGCGCTGCTGGCAGGGATTCCCCACGATTGGCACCGGCGCAACGACATCGCCCGCTACGAGGGCTACTGGGCGAGCGTGTTCTATGCCTGGTTCCAGGCGTCCATGGACGGGGTGGTCGTCGAGGACGCCACCAGCCGCGGCCGGCTGGACATGGCGGTGCTGCTGGAAGGCAACGCGTACCTGTTCGAGTTCAAGGTTGCCGAGCGTTCGGAGAGAGGTGCGGCGCTGGCGCAGCTCAAGGAGCGCGGCTATGCTGACAAGCATCGCGCTCCCGGCCGATCCATCCACCTGATCGGCGTGGAGGTCTCAGCCGAGACGCGCGACCTCGCGGCGTTCGAGACCGAACCCGCCTGAGTCCCTCGGCGCCGGACCTGCGCCGATCGCTGTCTTGCGCCCCGAAACCGTCGCCTGCGGCTCCGCTTTCGGCCCATCCCCACCTTTCCGCGTCGGAGTCTGTCGGCCTTCCCCGCTGGCGCGGCAAATCCGACAGACTCCTTGACGGGGCGGTCCGCTTCCGGTCTGCTTGCCGGGTCATGAAGCTGTCGAGAACGGGCGCGGGCACGGTGGTGGAGCGGGACGGGGAGCGGTTGCTGCTCCGCGGCCACGACTGGGACGATCTGTTCCGGCAGGACGACCTGACGGCGTACCTGGACGGCCGGCTCGGCGCGGCGGAGGCTGCGCCGGACGAGGCTCCGCTGGCGCCGGTGGCAGGCCAGGAGATCTGGGCCGCAGGCGTCACCTACTACCGCAGCCGCGACGCGCGGATGGCGGAGTCGGAGCAGGCCGGGGGCGGCAGTTTCTACGACCGCGTCTACACCGCCGATCGGCCCGAGCTGTTCTGCAAGGGCTCGGCGCGCACCGTGGTCGCGCCCGGCGGCACCGTGCGCATCCGCGCCGACTCGGCCTGGAACGTGCCGGAGCCGGAGCTCACCCTGGCCATCGACCGCGGCGGGCGCATCTTCGGCTACACGATCGGCAACGACATGAGCTCCCGCGACATCGAGGGGGAGAACCCGCTCTACCTGCCGCAGGCCAAGACCTACGACGGGAGCTGCGCGCTGGGAGCGGAGATCCTGGTGCGCGACACCGTTCCCGATCCCGAGACCACGATCGAGATGGAGATTCTCCGCGACGGGGCGGCCGCCTTCAGCGGCGCCACGACGCTGGCCGAGCTGAAACGCACGCCGCAGGAGCTGGCCTCCTTCCTGTACCGACACAACTCCTTTCCTGACGGCTGCTTCCTGATGACCGGCACCGGCATCGTGCCGCCGGACGGCTTCACCCTGCAGGCCGGCGACCGCATCGCGATCACGATCGAATCGATCGGCACCCTCACCAACACGGTGGGCGGTTTCGGCGCCGCGGGATCCTGACCGTGGCCGACGTTCCCGACGCGAACGCCGGCGACCTCGACGCCATCCTGAGTTTCGAGTCGCCGGCCCTGCCGGCCACCTCCGGCGAGGGCACGCCGGGAACCATTCCGCTCACCGAGCGCATGCTGCGCGAGGAGCCGAGCGGCAACCTGTTCGCCCTGACCCAGAACGTGGGCATGGGCTGGCAGCCGGACCGCTCCGGCGGCCCCGCCTACCTGCTGCTGTCCACGCACGGCGGCCTGCGCGCCGAGGACGGATCGCCGGTCGCGCTGGGCTACCACACCGGCCACTGGGAGGTGCACCTGCTGGTGCGCGCCGCCGCGGAGGCGCTGGCGGCCGACGGCTGCATCCCGTTCGCCGCGCACGTCACCGACCCCTGCGACGGGCGCTCGCAGGGGACGGCGGGGATGATGGACAGTCTGCCGTACCGCAACGACGCCGCGATCGTGATGCGCCGGCTGGCGCGTTCGCTGCCCACCCGGCAGGGGGTGATCGGCGTCGCCTCCTGCGACAAGGGGCTGCCGGCGATGCTGCTGGCGCTGGCCGGCGAGCGGGCGCTGCCGGGAGTGGTGATCCCCGGCGGGGTGACCCTGCCGGCCCGCGGCGCCGAGGACCTGGGCACCGTGCAGACCATCGGCGCCCGCTTCGCGCACGGCCTGATCACCCTGGACGAGGCCGCCACCGCCGGCTGCAAGGCGTGCGGCTCCGCCGGTGGCGGCTGCCAGTTCCTGGGCACGGCAGCGACGGCGCAGGTGGTCGCCGAGGGGCTGGGGCTGGCGCTGCCGCACACCGCGCTGGCGCCGTCCGGGCAGCCGATCTGGCTGGAGATGGGCCGCCGCGCAGCCGCAGCCGTGGTCGCCCAGCGCGCCGCCGGCCGGTCGATGGCCGACATCCTGGACCGGCGCGCGGTCGACAACGCGATGGTCGTGCACGCCGCTTTCGGGGGCTCCACCAACCTGTTGCTGCACATTCCCGCGTTCGCGCACGCGGCCGGCCTGCCGGTGCCCACCGTCGCCGACTGGAGCCGCGTCAACCGCGCCACTCCGCGGCTGGTCGACGCGTTGCCCAACGGTCCCGCCAACCACCCCACGGTGCGGGTGTTCGTCGCCGGCGGCGTGCCGGAGGTGATGCTGCACCTGCGCCGTGCCGGCCTGATCGACCCGGCGGCGCTGACCGCGGCCGGGGTGACCTGGGGCGAGGCGCTGGACCGCTGGCAGGACTCGCCGCGCCGCCACGAGCTGCGCCGCCACTGCCGCGAGGAGGACGGCGTCGACCCCGACCTGGTGATCATGGACCCGGACACCGCCCGCCGCCGGAGGCTGACGAGCACCGTCGTCTTTCCAACCGGCTCTCTGGCGCCGGACGGCTCGGTGATCAAGGCGACGGCGATCGATCCCGGCGTGGTGGATGCGGACGGGGTATACCGTCACCGGGGTCCGGTGCGCCTGTTCGGGAGCGAGGCCGCGGCGGTCGCGGCGATCAAGGGGAAGGGCGAGCATCCGGTGCAGGCCGGCGACGTGGTGGTGGTCGCCGGCATCGGCCCGGCCGGCACCGGCATGGAGGAGATCTACCAGGTGACCTCCGCGCTCAAGTTCATCCCCTGGGGCAAGCAGGTCGCGGTGCTCACCGACGGCCGCTTCTCCGGCGTCTCCACCGGGGCGTGCGTGGGCCACATCGGACCCGAGGCGCTGGCCGGCGGTCCGATCGGCCGGCTGCGCGACGGCGACACGGTCGAGATCGTGGTCGATCGCGGGGAGCTCACCGGCTCGGTGGAGCTGGTCGCCACGGAGGCCGAAGGCGAGTTGTCTCCGGAACAGGCCCAGGCGGTGCTGGCCGCGCGTCCGACCGCTTCGGGCATCGCGCCGCACCCCGGCCTGCCCGACGACACGCGGCTGTGGGCGGCGCTGCAGGCCGCCTCCGGCGGCACCTGGGCCGGCTGCGTCTACGACCCGGACGCTATCATCGCCGCGCTCGGCGCCAACGGCGGCGCTGGTGCCGGCCGCTACGGCGTCACCGCCAGCGTCCCGGCCGGCACCAGCTCCTCCGCGTAGCTGAAAATCGCCGGCGTGCCGCCGGTGTGCACGAACACGACCGTCGTGTCGGCGCCGACCGCGCCGTCGTCGATGCGGTCGATCAGGCCGGCCAGCGCCACGCCGGTGTAGTTGGGATCGACCATCAACCCGTCGCTGCGCGCCGCCAGGCGCACCGCCTCCAGGACGGCGGGCGCCGGCCCGCCGGGCCCGGCGTAGCGTTCGACGATGTCGAAGTCGTCGGGCGCGTAGGTGCGCGGCAGGTCCAGACGCTGCTGCACCGTCCCGGCATGAGCGAAGATGTACTCGGGCAACGGCGGTGCCGACGCCACCCGGACGCCCGTGAAGCGCCAGTCGAGCCCCAGGTTGAGCGACGCCAGCGCCAGCCCGCACAGACTGCGGCCGGCCACGCACACCACCCGCACCGGACCGCTGACCGCGGCAGCACGGAGCTGATCGGCAAGCTCCAGGCCGGCGTCCGCGAAGCCGATCATGCCGGCCAGCTTCGGGAACAACTCGTCGTTCATGACGTACGGCACGGCGCCGGCGCGCCGCAGCCGCTCGGCCACGCCGCGCGCCAGCTCCATGTCGCGCTCCGACTCCTCCTCGTTCAGCAGGTGCACGGCCGCGCCGAGCAGGTGGTCGATCAAGCTGTTGCCCTGCACCGGCATACCCGCCGCATGGCGCAGGAAGACGTGGTAGCGGAAGCCGGCGCGCACGCAGGCGGCGGCCGCCAGCCGCGCGTTGTTGGAGTGGTAGCCCATGACATTGAGCACGGTGTCGGCGCCGGCGCGCCGCACCTCCGCCATGAGCCGCTCCATGTGTCGGACCTTGTTGCCGCCGAAGGCCAGGCCGGACAGGTCCTCGCGCTTGACCAGCACGGTGCGGCCCAGCTCCCGGCTCAGTCCGGGCGCCGGCTGCAGCGGGGTGGGGTAGGCGCCGAGCGGCACCCGCGGAAAGCGCTCCAGCCGCGCACGCAACTCGTCCGCGGTCAGCGGCCCGCGCGGGTCGGCCACCTCAGCGGCCTCGCGGCACCCGCTCCAGCGGCTCGGCCTTGATGCCGGGGACGCCGGGGATGATGCGCAGCGGCTTGGCCCAGCGCACGGCGTTGACCAGCACGCGGACGATCTCCGGCTGGTAGTAGATGGGGTAGGTCTCGTGCCCCGGCTGGAAATAGAAGATCCTGCCGTTGCCGCGCCGGTAGGTGACGCCCGAACGGAACACCTCGCCCCCCTCGAACCAGGAGATGAAGATCAGTTCGTCGGGTTGCGGGATGTCGAACCGCTCGCCGTACAGCTCCTCGTGCTCGATCTCGAAGTAGTCGCCGATCCCCTGCGTGATCGGGTGGCTGGGCTCGATGTTCCAGACGCGCTCGCGCTCGCCAATCTCGCGGTGGCGGAGGCTGCACCGCGTGCCGAGCACCCGCGTCATGATCTTCGATACGTGCGAGGAGTGCAGCAGGATCAGGCCCATCCCGTCGTTGGCGCGGAGCTGTACGCGGTCGACGGTGGCATTGTCGACGCGGTCGTGCGCCTTGTGGCCCCACCAGATCAGCACGTCGGTGGCTTCGAGCCGCTCCTGCCACAGCCCCTGATCGGGCTGGTCCAGGCTGGCGGTGGTCACCGACAGGTCGTCCTCGTGCCGCAGCCCCTGGGCGATCGCCTCGTGGATTCCGTGCGGGTATACCGCCGCGACCTCGGGATCCTCCCGTTCCTGGATGAACTCGCACCACACCGTCACGTTGATCATGGCCGGTATCATGATGGCATCGGGGTCGGCCGTCGATCTGCCGGCGCCTGCCGCAGGGCGTCGAGCACCTCCTGGTGGAGGACGCCGTTACTGGCCACGAAGGTGCCGCGGTGCACGGTCTCGACGCCGGCGGCGTCCGACCAGCGGCCGCCCGCCTCGGCGATGAGGGCCGCCGCGGCGGCGCAGTCCCACGGGGCGTCGAGCAGGTTGACGCAGAAGTCGATGCGTCCGGTGGCCAGGCAGACGTACGAGTAGGCATCCATGAACCCGTAGCTGTAACCGGTGCGGCGCAGCAAATCGAACAGGCGCGCGCCGAGCGGCTCGTCGTATCGCTGCAGGAAGCCCAGCCCGCTGCCGATCGAATCGACCACGGTGGCGGTCGCCGAGACCCTGGCAGGATCCCCATTGCAGAAGGCGCCGCCGCCGCGGGACGCCCAGCAGGTCAGGTCCATGGCCGGCAGGTGGATGACGCCCAGCGCCGGGCCGGCCGCGTCCTCCAGGGCGATCAGCACCGCGTGCGTGACGATGCCCCTGATGTAGGGGCGGGTGCCGTCCAGCGGGTCGACGATCCAGGTACGGCCGCTGTGCCCGTCGGCCGTGCCCGACTCCTCGCCCAGGAAGCCATCGTCCGGGAACGTGCCGAGCAGCTCGCCGCGGATGAGCGCCTCGCAGCGGCGGTCCACATCGGTCACCGGCGACTCGTCGGCCTTGAGGTCGACGTCCTCCGCTCCGCGCCGGGAGAGCTGGACGGCGCCGGCCGCGTGCGCGATCTGCTTGGCGAGCTCGAGCTCGGCGTCGAACGGCACCGTCGCCTCAGCCGCGGATCAGCCGTCGATCGACGGGACCGCCACCTCGGGATCGACGTCGGCGCCGTAGTCGACGCCCGGCATCCCGAAGCCGAACAGCCGCAGGAACTCGCGCTGGTAGCCCTCGACATCCAGGATCTGCCGGTAGCCCTGCTCCGTCACCTGCTCCCAGCGCTCGCGCACCGCCGCCTGCACCGCATCCTCCATCTCGTAGTCGTCCAGGCGGATGCGGCAGGCTTCGTCCACCGGAATCTCGCCGCCGGTGTACAACCGCTCCCGGAACAGGCGGTCGATCTGTTCGATGCACCCTTCGTCCGTGCCCCGCTCGCGGAGCAGAGGACCCAGCATGGCAAGGTAGACCGCGACCGTCGGGATCGCCGCGCTGGCCTGCGTCACCAGGGCGCGGTTGACCGACAGCAGCGCCCGGCCACCGCGAGCGCGCAGCCGCTCATCCAGCGCCTCGGCGGTCCGCTGCAGGTCCTCCTTGGCCTTGCCGATGGTGCCGTCGCGGTAGATCGGCCACGTGTGCTCGGGGCCCAGGTAGGTGTAGGCGACGGTGCGGCACCCCGACGCGAGCATGCCCGCACCGTCCAGCGCGTCGATCCAGCGCAGCCAGTCGTCGCCGCCCATCACCGCCACGGTATGCTCGATCTCCTGCTCGTTCGCCGGCTCGATGCTGGCATCGCCCAGGGCGCCCGAGCGGGCGTCGATGGTCTTGCCCGCGAACGGCGCGCCGATCGGCTTGATCACCGAGTTGCAGGTTTCGCCCGTCTCCGGATGCACGCGGCGCGGGGAGGCCAGGCTGTAGACGACCAAGTCCACCGAGCCGTCCAGGCGCGTGCGGATCAGGTCGAGGACGCGCTCCTTGCCCTCGTCCGCGAAGGCGTCGCCATTGTAGCTCCACGCGCCCAAGCCGGCGTCAGCCGCCGCCCGCTCGAGCGCCGCGGTATTGTACCAGCCGGCCGATGCGGGCCGCCGGGCGGTTCCGGGCCGCTCGAAGAAGGCGCCGACCGTCTTCGCGCCGCAGCCGAACGCCGCGACGATACGCGACGCCAGCCCGTAGCCGGTGGAGGCGCCGACCACCAGGACCGAGCGCGGGCCGTCGATGGAGCCTCGTTCGCGCACGTGGGCGATCTGCTCCCCGACGTTCACGGCGCAGCCGTCGGGGTGCGCGGTCATGCAGATGAAGCCGCGCACCCGGGGTTCGATGATCATGCGTCCGAACCCTCATGGCTTGCGCAGCCGATGTCAAACGAACCGTCATCCAGGGCGCGGCGGAGCAACGCCCCGGCGCTGGGCAGCGAGCGCACGGCGTAGCGCGCCGCCAGGATGAGCCGCTGGTCGGCGGTGAGCTCGCCGTCGTCGTCGCCGCGGGCTGCCGCGCGCGAACGGCGCGCGTGCTGCAGCACCATCGCCACCGCGACGGAGATATTGAAGCTGCGCGTGAAGCCGGCCATCGGGATCGAGAACCAGCCGTCGGCGGCCTGCGCCGCCGCGTCGGTGACGCCCGCGTGCTCGTTGCCGAACAGCACCGCGGTCGGCCGCGAGAAGTCCACCCGGTCGATGGTCGGCCCCTCGCCGACGCGGGTCACCAGCACCCGGTAGCCTTCCGCGCGCAGCCGCTCGAGCCAGGGGTCTCCCGCGTTCCACCACGCCACCTCCAGCCACTTGTCCGCGCCCTGGGTGACGCGGTTGGGCGGTCGGGCCGGCGCTCCCGGGTCGTCCGCCGCCCTGATGACGTGCACGACCGGGAAGCCGACCCCCTCGCAGGTGCGCAGCACGGCGGCGATGTTGCCGTCGTCGTGCACGTGCTCCAGCACCGTGGCGACGGCGAAGCTGCGGCGGGCAGCGACCTCCCCGATCCGCTGCCGGCGCGCACGCGTCAGGTGCCGAGCGAGCAGCGACCACACGTCCGCCGCAGGAAGCGCTATTCCGTCCACCTCGATGGTGTCAGAATGGGGAAATGGATCCGGGTGCATCGGCGGGTCCTGGGAAGCGCAGGGTACGAACCCCGCGCGCCGGCGTCACCAGCGGCATCCGGCCGCCTGCAGTGCGGGCATGCGCGCGCACCCTGCGCGGCTGCTTCATCGCACTGCTGCTGGCCGCCACCGCCGGCCACGCGGGTGCGGACGCGCTCTGGAACCGCGCCGTCGCAGCCGCCGCGGCCGCCAGGCACCTGGTTCCAGGCACCATGGTCACGCACACGCAGGAGCACTCCGCGGACGGCAGGCTCCGGTCGACCCGCGAGACCCGCATGCGCGCGCGGGTCGTCGACGGCGAGCTGACCTACGAGCTGGTGCGCGACGTCGAGGACGGGCAGGCAGTCGACCAGGCCGCGGCGGACGGCAGGACGGGAGCCAGCTCCGCGCGCTTCTCCGATGCGTTCCAGGCCGACCTGTCGGCCATGGCGGGCGCCGAGCGGATGGGCGAGCGGCGCACGATTCGCGGGCAGACGGCGATCGGCTACCGCATCGAGCAGCCGGAGGAGCTGTACACGATCCTCGGGCAGCTCTGGGTGTCCGAGGACGGCGTTCCCCTGGAACTGCACTACACGGTCGACCCGCTGCCGCGCTCGGTGCGCGGCCTTGCCATTCTGGCGGCCTACGAGTTGCGGGACGGTCTGGCGCTGGTCACGGAGGTCACCGTCCAGGTCGCCGTCAGCGTCACGTTCCTGTACCGCCGGCTGTACACGATAACGGTCGACCTGGACGACTACTTCGATCCCGACGCCTGACCGTCCGCCGCGACGTCGAAAGCGCCGGCGCCGGCAGCGCCGTTAACGCTTGCGAGGGTGCAGACGGACGCGAAGAGGCTGGAGCGGCGCGAAGGCGTCGGTGGGATTGGCGCGCCAGCGGCACATCCGACCGACGCCGTAGCGGCAGGTGGGGGTGAGCCGGAAGCGGAGCCGCAGGCGACGGTTCCGGGGCGCCGCGATCCGGTGGAGGCGGAGGCGCGCGCGACGTTCGGCGTGCCCTATCTCTACCCGGCGCAGCGGCTGGTCGTGGACAACATCCTGGACGGCTGCAGCCAGATCGTGCTGATGCCCACCGGCGGCGGCAAGTCGTTGTGCTTCCAGCTTCCCGCGCGGTTGCTGGCCGGTCCGACGATGGTGATCGTGCCGTTGCTGTCGCTGCTGCAGGACCAGCTCCGGCGGCTGAGGGAGGGACCGCTGCGGGTCGCGGCGCTGATGGGCGCACAGGAGATGCCGGAGCGCCGGCAGATCCTGCACGGGCTGGCCGCGCGGGAGATCGACGTGCTGTTCACCACGCCGGAGGCGCTCGCCGGCCGGTTCGGGGAGCAACTCCCCAGCCTGAGCATCTCCCACTGCGTGATCGACGAAGCGCACTGCATCTCGGAGTGGGGCGACCGCTTCCGGCCTGCCTACGTGGAGCTGGGCGCCGTGGTCCGCGCCGCAGGCATACCGGTCGTGAGCGCCTTCACCGCCACCGCCAGCGGCCGCATCGTCCGCCGCATCCGGGAAGTGATCTACGCCGATGCCCCCGTATCGGTGGTGTCCGTCGATCCCGACCGCACCAACCTGCGCTACTCGGTTCGGCAGGTGCTCTCCAAGCGGCGCGCGCTGGTCGAGTGCGCGGAGACGATGGCGCGCCCGTTGATCGCCTTCGCGTCCAGCCGCGGCGGCACCGAGCACTACGCCCGCCACCTGCAGGCCGCCGGCATCGCCGCCTCCCGCTTCTACCACGCCGGCCTGGACGCCGACGAACGGCGGACGATCGAGGAGTGGTTCTTCGACTCCTCCGACGGGGTGCTGGTGGCCACCTCCGCCTACGGGATGGGCGTGGACAAGGGCGACATCCGCTCTGCCGTACACCTGGAGCCGCCCCCGTCGATGGAAGCGTACCTGCAGGAGGCGGGGCGCGCCGGGCGCGACGGCCGGCCGGCGGAGGCGCTGCTCCTGCACGCCGGTGGAGCCGAGCGGTGCCGGCTGGAGACGATGGCGCCGGCCGACCGGCGTCGCTACGCCGCCATGCTGGACTACGCGGCGTCCAGCCGCTGCCGCCGGGAGCAACTCCTGGCGCCGTTCACCGATGGCGAGGTGGCGTGCAGCGGTTGCGATGTCTGCGACCGGGAAGTGACCGGGCCGCCGCCGGAAGCCGCCGGCATCGCCGACCTGGTGCGCCGCCATCGGGGCCGCTTCGGCGTGCGGGAGACGGCGCTGCTGCTGGGCGGCCAGCCCACCTACGAGGCGCAAGCCATGGGGCTGCGGCGCACGCGCGGCTTCGGCTACCTGCACGACTGGCGCGAGGCGGAGATCGACGAGGCGCTCGCCGCCTTGCTGGCCGCGGGCACGATCGAGCGCAGACGCCGCGGCTTCGTGCCGGCGCGCCTGATCGCGCCGCGCGGACGTCGAGGCGCGGACGTCAACGGATGATCGTCTACGCCGCCCTCGTTGGTGGTCTTCGCGGCGGTCTCGTCTTCGCGCCCGACCGCCGGACCCGGGCTCGCTTCCCATGGAAGGCGCAGCCGGTGTACAAGACTCTCCTTCCTTCACAACAACGACTTCACAGCAACGACTTCGTCATCCGTCCCCCGCGACGGCGCGGGAGGAGCGGGCGAGGTCGGCGTCCTTGGCTCGTTCGGGGAGAATCACGATGTCGTCGGCCTCCACGCCGGCGGCGCACATCCGCGCCGCCGGCCTCACCAAGCGCTTTCGCGTCGCCGAGCGCAGCCCCGGCACGCTCGGCGCGCTCGCCGGCGTGGTGCGCCGCCGCCACCGCGTGGTGACGGCCGTCGAGGACGTCTCCTTCACGGTGCGGCGCGGCGAGTTGGTCGGCTACATCGGCCCGAACGGCGCCGGCAAGAGCACCACCGTCAAGCTGTTGTCCGGCATCCTGGTACCCGACGCCGGCACCTGCAAGATCGACGGCATGACGCCGTGGATCCACCGGCGCCGCTACGTCGCCTCCATCGGCGCGGTGTTCGGACAGCGCACGCAGCTCCTCTGGGACCTGCCGGTGGTGGAATCGTTCGACCTGCTGCGCGACATCTACCGGGTGCCCGAGGACCGCTACCAGGAAACGCGTTCCGAGCTGGTCGAGCTGCTCGGACTGCATGAACTGCTGGACACGCCGACACGGCAGCTCAGCCTGGGGCAGCGCATGCGCTGCGACCTGGCCGCGGCGCTGCTGCACCGCCCGTCGCTGCTGTTCCTGGACGAGCCGACCATCGGCCTGGACGCGGTCGCCAAGCTGGCGGTACGCGACTTCATCGGCCGGCTGCGCGAGCGCGGCGTGACCGTGATCCTCACCACCCACGACATGGACGACATCGAGACGCTGTGCGACCGGGTGATCGTCATCAGCGCGGGCCGCATCGTCCTGGACGGCTCGGTGGCGGAGTTGCGCGCCGCGGTGGCCGGCGAGCGCTATCTGTCGGTCGACCTGGAGAACCGGGACTGCGAGCTCTCCGTCCCGGATGCCGAGGTGGTCGAGCGCCGCGACCATCGCGTGCGCCTGCGGTTCGATCCGCGCCGCGTCTCGGCGGCCGAGCTGATCCGCCGCGTCACCGACCGTTCCGTGATCCGCGACCTGTTCGTGGAGGACCCGCCGATCGAGCGGATCATCGCCGAGCTATACCGCCGCCATGGCTGATCCGAGGCGAGTCGATACGAGAGCGGCCAGCTACGCCGCGCTGGCCTCCATGCGCCTGCGTGCGATCCTGCAGTACCGCGCGGCCGCGCTGGCCGCCGTGGCCACGCAGCTCTTCTGGGGGTTGCTGCGCTTCATGATCCTTGACGGCTTCTACCGGAGCGATCCGTCGGCGAGCGACTTCACGACCGTCCATCTTGCGTCCTACGTGTGGCTGGGACAGGCGATGTTCGGGCTGTTCCCGATGAACGTCGACCCGCTGGCATCCGATCGGATCCGCTCCGGGGCGGTCGCCTACGAGCTCCTCCGTCCGCTCGACCTGTACGCCAACTGGGCGGTCAGCATCGTCGGCTGGAGGATCGGCAGGACGGCGCTGCGCGCCGTGCCTCTGCTGCTGTTCGCGGCGGTGGTGCTGCCGCTCGTCGGCGCCCGGACCTGGGCGCTCGGCCCACCGGCGGGAGCCGGCGCCGCGATCGGATTCGCGGTTGCCATCGCGCTGGGCGTGCTCACGGGCATGGCGGTCACCCTGCTCGGCCAGACCATCATGCTGTGGACGCTCAGCTCCACCGGCTGGAACGCGATCCTGCCTTTCGCTGCCTGGATCTGCTCCGGGATGATCGTCCCGCTGCCCTACCTTCCCGACTGGGCACAGACGATGCTGGAGCTGCTTCCCTTCGCCGGGCTGATCGACACGCCGTTCCGTATCTACTCCGGGCACCTCGCCGGCTCGGAGGCGTTGCGCGCGTTGCTGGTGCAGGCGGCGTGGGTGGTGGCTCTGGTGGCGGCCGGACACCGCCTGATGGCCGTCGGCATCCGCAAGGTGGTGATCCAGGGTGGCTGATCCAGGAATGGCTGATCCAGGAATGGACAGGCGAGCGAACCGGGCGGAGACCGCGACGCTGTCCGCCCACCCGCCGCGCGCGTCCCGCGAGGGACCCGGCGGGCCGCGCATGGCCGTGCGCTACGCGGCGGCCAACCTGCGCGCGGAGCTGCAGTACCGGTCGTCGTTTCTGATGGAGTCGCTCGGCACGCTGCTCTCGGCCGCGGTCGAGTTCCTGGGCATCTGGGCGCTGTTCAGCCGCTTCGGGAGCATCGGCGGCTGGACGCTGGCGGAGGTCGCGCTGTTCTACGGACTGGTCCACGTGGTGTTCGCGGTGGCCGAGGCGATCGGGCGCGGGTTCGACCTGTTCGGCCCGCTCATCAAGGAAGGCGCGTTCGACCGGGTACTGCTGCGGCCGCGCTCGACGATGCTGCAGGTCCTGGGCAGCAACCTGGCTCCGAAGCGGATCGGCAGGCTGTTGCAGGGAGCGGCCGTGCTCGGCTGGGCGCTCGCCCGGCTCGACGGCGGACCCACGGCCGGGGACCTGGCGCTCCTGGCGTGGGCGTTCCTCGGCGGCGTCGCGGTGTTCTTCGCACTGCTCGTGCTGACCGCCGCCCTGGCGTTCTGGACCACGGAGACGATGGAGCTCTTCGCCATCGTCACGCACGGCGGCGTGGAGACGACCCAGTACCCGATCGCGGTATTCCACCGCGCCCTCCGCTACCTGTTCCTGTTCCTGGTGCCGATCGGCACCGTCACCTACTTCCCGTCGGTGCACGTCCTGGGCCGCGCCGATCCGCTGGGCGCGCCGGCGGCAACCGCCTGGCTCGCGCCGTTGGCCGGGTTCGTCTTCCTGCTCCTGGCCGCCGGCCTGTGGAAGCTCGGCGTGCGCCACTACACCTCGACCGGTTCGTAGTATTGTACTATTCCGATACAGATATGAGTGCAGTACATGTGGCGAACATCCCTCCCGAGACCATCCTTGCCTTGAAACGCCTGGCACGAAGTCATCACCGGTCCTTGCAAGGAGAGTTGCGGGCCATCCTGGATCGTGCCGCCAGGTTGGCGCCGCCGGAACCCGATACCCGGACCCTCAATCTGGTCACGGTCAAGACCGGGTACACGGGTGTCTGGAGCAGGGAGGAGATCTATGCCGGCGACGACGGCCGGTGAGGTCAGGTTCGTCGACACCAACGTGCTTCTTGCCGCTACCGACGAGTCACGTCGGGGCCATGGGGACGCGCGCCGGCTGTTCACCGAGTCCACCCGGCTCGGACTGCACCTGGGGGCGAGCGGGCAGATCCTGCGGGAGTACCTGGTGGTGGCGACACGACCGGTAGAGGCGAACGGCCTGGGCCTGAACGCCCTGGATGCGACGGCCAACGTGAGCGAGTTCCTGCAGTACGTCCACGTGTACGACGAAACCGAAGCCGTTGCCGGCCGCCTGCGCCACATGGCCTCGCTCCACTCCCTGCGCGGCAAGCGCATTCATGACGCCAACATCGTCGCCACCATGGAGACTCATGGCATTCGCGCCCTGATCACGGAGAACGGCGAGGACTTCAGGGCGTTCGGGGAGATCGAGGTCGTGGAGTTGGCCGCCGCCGCGCCTCCGTCGTGTTGCCTCACCCAAAAATCTAACCGTAGAGGCAGCATGCCTCACGTAAGAATCTAACCCAACGAAGGGCGGTTTTCTCCCCCCTCAAGAGAGAGGCATACCCAGCAGTTCAGAAGGAATGCAGCAGAGGCGGCGGTAAAGGGGGTGGGGGTGCGGGGGAGGGGGCGCAACTGCCTGTGGATATGTGGATAAGTGCCGCCGGCAGCCGGGAGGCGGCCGCGCCGGTGGCACGCGGGCGGGAAGATCGCTCTATCCGCATGGATCACCGGGGTGCCGTGCAGCCCGCAGGGACCCGACCTGAACGGGCTGCGGGCCGCTCAGTCGCGCCCGAACCCTCGCGGCGGCTCGACGCTTTCCAGTTCGGCAAGATCCAGCCCGCATATCGTCTCCAGCTTCTGGGCAACCACCGACTCCTGAAGGCTGTCGGGCAGATGGTCGAGCCACGCTTGATATTCACTCTGGAGGTCGAGCAGGGTCCGTACCGCATCCTGCCAGCGTTGCGGTCGGGACCTGCGGTCGTGCCGCCTGCGATACTGCACCCGGGGTTGCTCGGCGTTGCGGCGCTGTCGATAGCGCCGTTGTCGTTCCGCGTTACTCAAAGCCATCGAGCCATCCTACCTGATCCGATTGAACACCGTTACGTAACGGGACCCGGATCATCCGTGCGGCTCTGCCGGTTCGCGCCAACCAGGGTCACCACCGTGCCTCGCGCCGGGGCTGCGGTCGGCTCCCACGAGCGGCCGACGATCGTTTCCGGGCGGTAGCCCCAGAGGGGACGCTTGGCCGGTTCGGTCTGGCAGCGGCGCGGGGCGCGCGTGCAGCCCCGACAGCGAGCGCGTACGGCTCAGCGTCACGGTCCGATCACGACCGGCCGAGGGGCGAGGCGCCCCCCAGAGACCGGTCCGACCCGCCGGCGGCAAACGCTCATCGGTTGCTCGGTCGCACCGAGGGCGGTGTCTTGTCGGCATGCACCCGCAGCAGGTGCTCGGTCAAGCGGGTCAACTCGCGCTTGAGGGCCACCGGGTTCAGTGTCGCGTACTGCTGCTTGAGCCGCGCCTTCACCTCTGCGTCCACCGCCGGGGATTGCAGCATGCGCTGATACGGCGTCTGGGGCTCGTCATAGATGCGGCGCACCTTGCTGCCGTAGCGGGTCTTCTTGATCAGCTTCACCGAGGGGTAGAAGAAGTTGACCAGGAGGCCGAGGGTGCCGTAGATGGCGTGGAGAGCGGCCAGCTCCTCGTCGGTGTCGTAGCGGTGGTAGCCGACCGCGCGGCGCACCACGTGGCCGTTCTTCTGCTCGACGTAGCAGGTGTCGTTCTTGCGGTACGGGCGCCCGCGGGTGAAGGTGATCTGATGCTCGCGGCAGTAGCCGACCAAATGATGGTTGATGAACTCGCTGCCGTTGTCGGTGTCGATGCCCTTGATCGGGATCGGCAGCGTCCGGCGTGCGGCCTGTAGGGCCGCGTGGGTCCAGCGCTGCGCCTTGTTCTGCAGCCCGTGCAGTTGGACCCAGCCGGTGTCGACGTCGGCGATGGTCAGCGTCTGGCAGAAGTCGCCCGAGGCATCGCCGCCGTCGTGGGCCACCAAGTCGATCTCGAAGAACCCCGGCTCCTGCTCGTCCCAGTCGGCGAAGGTGCGGATCGGGATCTGGTGCTCAGGAGGCTGCCCGGCTTGGTGTGGGTGCGGCCCTTGATCTGCAGCCGCGCGCGCTCGGGCTGCAACAGCCGGTCGATGGTGGCGGCGCTGATGCTCAGCAGCTTGGCGCGCACCTCTGCGGTGAGCGGGATCTCGCCGAACGAGTCGAGCACCGGCAGCATGGTGCGCAGCACGACCACCAGGCGCTTGCCGCACATGAAGTCGAACACGTACCAGATCTGCGTGAGGGCCTTCAGCACCTCCTGGTCGTAGCGGCGCGGTCGCGCGCGGCGCTTGCCGCGCCGGGGGCGTCCGACGACGAGCTTGACCAGCTGACCGTCGATGCGCACCAAGCGGGTACGCCCCCATGCGTTCAGCAGATGGATCGCGTACTTGCGGGTGTAGCCGGTGGACTCGACGAACTCGCCGAGCATGACCGCCTTCTCCTTCCTGCCGGCGCGGCGGTACCGCCGCGCCACTTCATCCGTGAGTGCCCTGCGTTCACCCATCCTCAGCCCCATTTCCTCGGAACCTCCTCTGCGGTCTGCGAGGGGCTCCGGACCGGACCCGCAGGTCCAGCCCTTCGGTTAGATTTTTAGGTGAGGCATGCTTTCCGCAGGGTTAGATTTTTGATGAGTCAATGCGTCCGTTTGACCGCCTGACGGTCCACGGGTAGACTCTCCCTCGCTTCGGGTCCCCTCCGGGCCCGTCCTCTCGCCTGCATGCAAGAACGCTTGTTGGAGACGTATCGGACCAAGCGCCAGGAGGCCGAGGCCGGCGGTGGCGAAAAGCGCATCGCCGCGCAACACGCCAAGGGCAAGCTGACGGCGCGCGAGCGGATCGCTGCGCTGGTGGATCCCGATTCCTTCATCGAGCAACAGCCGTTCGCGATGGTCCGCTCCACCGACTTCGGCATGGACCGGCAGCGCGTTCCCGGCGACGGCGTGGTGACCGGCAGCGCCAAGATCGAAGGGCGCCAGGTGTTCGTGGCCGCGCAGGACTTCACGGTGGTGGGCGGCACGCTGGGGGAGATGCACGCCACGCGCATCGCGCACGCGCAGCGGCTCGCCCTGGAGTCCGGGGCGCCGTTCATCCAGATCAACGACTCCGGCGGCGCGCGCATCCAGGAGGGGGTCCTGTCGCTGGACGGCTACGCCAAGATCTTCCGCGCCAACACCCTGTCCTCGGGCGTAATCCCGCAGTTCTCGGTCATCCTGGGGCCGTGCGCGGGCGGGGCGGTCTACTCGCCGGCGATCACGGACTTCATTTTCATGGTCGACACGATCAGCAACATGTACATCACCGGCCCGGAGGTCATCCGGGCGGTGACGGGCGAGGAGATCTCGCACGGCGACCTGGGCGGCGCCGTCCCGCACTCTGCCACCAGCGGCGTGGCGCACTTCCGCTTCGCGGACGAGGCGCAGTGCCTGGCCGGCCTGCGGCGCCTGCTGGGCTACCTGCCGCTCAACAACCAGGAGTCGCCGCCGCTGCTGCCGGTCACCGATCCGATCGACCGCGCCACCGCGGGCGTCGCCGAGCTGATTCCCGACGACGCGCGCCGGCCGTTCGACGTGCGCGCGATGATCGCGGAGGCGGTGGATTCGGGCTCGTTCATCGAGGTGCAGCCGGAGTTCGCCCGGAACGTCGTGGTCGGCTTCGCGAAACTTGCCGGCCGCACCGTCGGCCTGTTCGCCAACCAGCCGAGCGTCTACGCCGCCTCCCTGGACATCGACTCCTCGGACAAGGCGGCGCGCTTCCTGCGCTTCTGCGACGCGTTCAACGTGCCGATCGTGTCGCTCGTCGACGTCCCCGGCTTCCTGCCGGGTATCACGCAGGAGCACGGCGGCATCATCCGCCATGGCGCCAAGATCCTGTACGCGATCGCCGAGGCGACCGTCCCCAAGGTGGCGCTGATCATCCGCAAGGCGTACGGCGGCGCCTTCATCGCCATGGCCTCCAAGTCGCTCGGCTACGACCGCGTGCTGGCGTTCCCGAGCGCGGAGATCGCGGTCATGGGGGCCGAGGGCGCGGCCAACATCATCTTCCGCCGCGACATCGCCGCCGCCGAGGATCGCGCCGCCAAGCGGCAGGAAAAGGTGGAGGAGTTCCGCGAGACCGTGATGAACCCGTTCATCGCCGCCGGCCACGGCTTCATCGACGACGTCATCGAGCCGGCCGCCATGCGCATCGAGCTGATCCGCTCCCTCGAGATGCTGGCCCGCAAGCGCGAGGACCGGCCGGCCAAGAAGCACGGCAACATCCCCCTGTAGCAGCAACAATGAGTGCAGAAGCGCCATCGACGCTGGTCGTCGCCGTGCTCGGCATGGGCGTGGTGTTCGTCTTTCTGGTGTTCCTGAGCGCGATGATGGCGGTGCTCACCGCCGCTTCCGGCAGACGCGAGACAGCGCAGGACGCCCCGCAGGACCCGGCCACGGAACCGGAACCGGAACCGGCCGGAGCGGGCAGCCCCGGCTGGATCGCCGCGGCCACCGCCGCGTACCTGGCCGCCGAGCAGACTGCGTCCAGGTTGCCGGCGGCAGGAATGCCGGCGGCAGGAATGCCGAGCGCCGCCGCGTGGCGTCCCTGCGACACCGCGGAGGCCGCGCGCTGGCGCCTGCGGATGCCGACACCGGCCACCGTCGCGCGGCAGGCGACATCGTGACGATCCGCTTCCGCTACGAGGGGGTGCTCTACAAGGTCGAGGTCGTCCGCGACGGAGACGTCCTCACCATCACCTGCGCAGGCACCGCCTATCGCGTCGAGCTGGAGCCCGAATCGGCCCCGGCGGCCGCCATTCCCGCGCCGGCGCCCACGCCCGCGGCTCCATCGCCGACGCCCTCTCCGACACCCGCACCAGCGCCGGCCGCGGCGGGACCCGGCGTGCTGCCGGCGCCGATGACCGGCACCGTCAAGGAGGTCAAGGTCGCGGCCGGAGAGCAGGTGAGCGCCGGCCAGCTCGTCGTCGTCATGGAAGCGATGAAGATGGACATCGACGT
Source organism: Spirochaetia bacterium (assembly GCA_965215345.1). GTDB lineage: Bacteria > Spirochaetota > Spirochaetia > SZUA-6 > Bin103 > CATQHW01. The sequence continues at coordinate 909,227 of CBDCDL010000002.1, forward strand.
CACCGCCACGGCCGCGGGCACCGTCGCGGAGGTGCACGTGAGTCCCGGCGACAACCGCGCGGCAGGCCAGCCCCTGCTCACCATCCAGTAGCGGCCGATGGGGCTGTTCGAACAGTTCCTGCAGGCGACCGGCCTGCCCGAGCTGACGCTGGCGCGCGTGGCCATGCTGGCGGTGGCCGGTACCCTACTCTATCTGGGCATCGTCCGCCAGTACGAGCCGCTGCTGCTGGTGCCGATCGGCTTCGGCGCGCTGCTGGTCAACCTGCCGGGGGTGGACCTGGTCGATCCCGGCGGCCTGCTGGAACAGATCTACGTGTTCGGGATCAAGTCCAGCGTGTTCCCGCCGCTGATCTTCCTGGGCATCGGCGCCATGACCGACTTCACGCCGCTGTTGGCCCGCCCGCAGACCTTCATCCTGGGCGCGGCCGCGCAGTTCGGGATCTTCGCCACGCTGCTGGGCGCGGGCGCGCTCGGCTTCAGCCCGACGGAGGCCGCGTCGATCGCGATCATCGGCGGCGCCGACGGCCCCACCGCCATCTACCTGACCGGCAAGCTGGCCGACCACCTGCTGGGGGCCGTCGCCGTGGCCGCCTACTCCTATATGGCGCTGGTGCCCATCATCCAGCCGCCGATCATCCGGCTGCTGACGACCCGGCGCGAGCGGCTGGTGCGCATGGCCGACCTGCGGCCGGTCTCCACCCGGGTGAAGATCCTCTTCCCGATCATCACCACCGTGACCGCGGCGCTGGTGGTGCCGGCCGCCGCCCCGCTGATCGGCATGCTGATGCTGGGCAACCTCCTCAAGGAAGCCACCGCGCTGGTCCCCAAGCTGGAGCGCCTGTCGCAGTGCGCCCAGAACGAGATGATCAACATCGTCACCATCCTGCTGGGCCTGTCGGTCGGATCGCGCATGAGCGCCGGCGCGTTCCTGAACCCCAAGACGCTGCAGATCATCGCCCTTGGCCTGGTCGCCTTCGCCATCGGCACCGCCGCCGGCGTGCTGATGGGCAAGCTGATGTGCCTGCTCACCGGCCGCCGCGTGAACCCCATGATCGGCGCGGCCGGCGTCTCCGCGGTGCCGATGGCGGCGCGCGTGGTGCAGAAGGTCGGACAGGACGAGGATCCCGGCAACTTCCTGCTGATGAACGCGATGGGCCCAAACGTGGCCGGCGTGATCGGCTCGGCGGTCGCCGCCGGCGTGTTGATCGCCATCTTCGGATGAGCCGTTTCATCGAGCTCCTGGACCGCGTCCGCGAGCACACGCCGCGGCCGGCCGGGTTTGCTACCACCGGCAGGAGCGTCGGCGAGTTCGCGCTGATCGCGCAGGCGGCGCCGGCCGCGCTGGCCGACGATCCGCGGCTGGCCGCCATCGACGCGGACGCCTTTCTGCTGCGGCTCGCCAGCGTCGACGATCCGGCCCTGCCCGACGCCGTCGAGGCGCTCTCCGGCCGCATCTGGGGCATACGCCTGCCGCTGTTCACCCTGGAACAGACCAGGACCCTGGTCGGCATCGGCTGCGACTACGTCATCTTCGACGCCCCCGGCACCGAGGCGGCTTTGCTGACGCTGCCCGACCTCGGCATCGTCATCACCGTCCATCACCGGTCAGACGAAGGGATGATCCGTTCCCTCGGCGAGCTGGCGATCAACGGCCTGCTGTTCCGGCCGGCGATCCGCGAGTCGCCGCTCTCCTTCCACACGCTGGCGAACATCCAGCGCGTCTGCGGCGTGATCGACCGACCACTGCTGCTGGAGCTGCCGGAGGGCGCGTGCGGCACCGACCTGGAGGTGCTGCGCAGCGTCGAGACCACCGGCCTGATCGTCGAGGTGCCGCCCGCCGACCGGCCGGCCGCTGTCAGGCGCTGCATGGGCGAGCTGCCGCCGCGTTCCGAGAGCCGCATGGTGCGGCGCGCCATGCAGTTCAGCGTCGGGGAAGACGGACTGTAGCCGGCCGGCTGAGCACCCCCAACTCGGCATCATCTTCTCCGCGTTCGGACGTGCCGATAGCCTGTTCGTTACGTCGCCTCGGCCTGCCAAGGCCAGGCGATGCAGGAATCCACCTGGAACAGGGCGTAGTCAGCGCAGCCGGCGACCACCAGCGTGTGGATGGCGGCGGCGCCGGCCAGTGCCCCGGCCGCGGCGCGCAGCGTGGCGCCGGTGCGCGCCACATCGTCCACGAGCAGGACGCGCTGCCCGGCCACGTCGAAGGCGGGTGGGGTGACTAGGGGCTCCGCCTGCTCCGGCTGGTGAGCATCGTCGCGAAAGCGGACCGGAAGGACGCGCAGGTCGCATCCCAGCCGCTGCGCGGCCAGCGCGGCGGGCACCACGCCGCCGCGGCCGATGCCGACCACCACGTCGACCGGCGGCAGCTCCAGCGCCGCCAAGCGCCGGATCAACTCCGGGAAGCCGATCGCGGTGATGGCGGCGGTCATCGGCAAACGCCCGTCCACGGATCGACGACGGAGGCTCCCGTGTTGCGGAAGTGGCGCGCGTTCCGCGTGACGACGGTAAGGCGTCGACGAACGGCCATTCCGGCGAGCATGGCATCCGGCAGGTGGTCGTCGAGCCGCTCCCCTGCCCGGCGCTTCCGCTCCATCAGTTCGGCGCAGGTGCGAGCGTCATCCACCGTCCAATCGAGAACGCGCTCGTCGAACAGGTCGTCGATAACCCCTTGAAACCGTTCGGCGAGGTCGTCGCGCCGCTTTCCCGGATCGAGGCGTCCCACGCCGTCGAGGACTTCCCAGACGGTAATCGAGGCGAGTCCGATGCCTCCTTCGTCGATCCGGTCGAGGAACGCCGCAACCCGCGGCTCCGGAGTCGGCCGCATCATTTCCGAGACCACGTTGGCATCCAGGAGATAGGCGACGATCTGCCTCACGCCTCGTTCTCATCGAAGTCGACCGGGCGGTATCCGTAGCGAGATCTCAGCGGCAGCTCGACTCCGTGCTCCGGTCCGAAGTAGCGCTTGAATGCCTCGGACGGACGGGTGTGGCGTCGAGTTCTTTCGCGCCGCTCATGGATCAGACGCCGGACCAACTCCTCCATGGAGACACCGAGACGTCGCGCTTCGTACTTGAGCCAGGCTTTGTCGCCCGCGTCGATGTCGCGAACCGTGATCGTGGAACTCATCGAAGACCTCGCATCGAGTCATTTGGTCTCGACGCTCATGATAGCACGATTTGCTGTCGAAATCGCATGGGCGTCAGCCGTTACCGCTCGACCCGTATGCGGACGCGACCGCCGGCGACCCGCGCCGGGTAGGAGCGCACGCGCGTGCCCGTGTCGTCGAACAGCGCCTGGCCGTCGTCCAGCCCGAACGACCAGCCGTGCCACGGGCACTGCACGGCGCGCAGGTCGGTCTGCACCCAGCGGCCGTCCTCGCGGTGCAGGCGGCAGGTGGAGATCACCCGGCCCGCCGACAGCGCCGCGCCCTGGTGCGGGCAGACGTCGCGCAGCGCGAACACCCGCTCGCCGTCCCTGACCACCACCAGGCGGCGGCGGCCGATGTCGACCGCGACCGGCTCGCCGTGCGGGTAGCCGGTCAGTGGGCCCAGGTCGTGCTCGCCTGAATCCACCCGCTCGCCGTCCTCAGAAGCCATAGGTCTCCTGGGCATTGCCGGCCAGGATGCGGCGGCGCAACTCCTCGGGCAGCGTGTGCGGCAGCGCCCGGTCCGGCGAATCGAAGTCCCAGTGCGGGTAGTCGGTGGCGAACATCACGAAGCCGTCCTCGCCGATCATCTCGAACAGCCAGCGCAGGTGCTCGGGATCCTCGGGCTCCTCCATGGGCTGGCTGGTGGCCCGGAAGTGGCGGCGGATGTAGCGGCTCGGCAGATCGCGCAGCCACGGGACCTCGTCGCGCAGGCCGCGGTAGTTCTTGTCCAGGCGCCACATCAGCGGCGGCAGCCAGCCGAACCCGCCCTCGATGAGGATCACGCGCGCCTCCGGTATCTCGTCGAACACGCCCTCGCATACCAGGCTCAGCACCTGCGCCTCGAACGCCTGCGACATGGCGGTGTGGTCCTCGATGTAGAACGACGGCCAGCCGACCGCCGTGATCGGGTTGGCGGCCGAGCCGCCGAAGTGCATGCCGACCGGAAGCCCGGCATCGGCGGCGGCACGGAAGACGGGACGGAACTGCGGCCGCCCGTACGGGGCGCTGGAGCGCACCGGCAGCAGCACCTGCACGAACCGCTCGTCGCGGGCGAACTCCTCGATAACGGCGGGCGCGCCGTCGGGATCCTCCGGATTGACGCACAGGGCGCCGCGCCAGCGGTCGTCGGCGTCCAGCCAGTGCTCCTGCAGCCAGCGGTTGAGCGCCGGCGTAATCTCCCGCGCCAGGTGGTGGTTCTTGATGCCGCCCAGGCCGTACAGGTTGTTGAGGATGGCCAGATCGACGGACCACTCGTCCAGGAGCTGCTCGGACGCGAACGCGGGGTCGCCGCCCGGGCGCTTGCCCGAGGGCGGCCAGGCGTCGCGGCGGGACGCCAGCTCGAACACCTTCGGGTACACCGGCGGCGGCGGCCCCTGGTAGCCGGTCTGCTCGATCCAGCTCCGCCAGCGCCGCGGCAGATAGGCGGTCAGCTCACGGATGTTGTTGACGTACGGGTGCACGTCGCAATCGACCAGGGTGAGCGCGCGCGGAGCGTCCGCGGGCGCGGCCTCGGTCCGTGCGAGCGGTTCTTCGATCAGGGTAGCCATGGGTCCCTCGCCTTGACGCAGCTATGGATGCCGCGACGGCACGGCGCTACCGGCGGTCGTGGCTGTCGTCGCGGTAGTGGCACCCGACGCTGCGCGTGTTGTGGCAGGCAGCGTACACGACCAGCAGGGCGGTTTGCACGGCGTTGCGCAGGTTGAGCAGCGGCTTGGAAACCGCGTAGTCGCGGTAGAAGTCGTCCACCTGCGCGTGCAGCTCGCGCAGCATGTCACGCGCGCGCTGCAGGCGCCGGCCGGTGCGCACCAGGCCGACGTAGTTCCACATGGTCGCCTTGATCAGGTTGAGATCCTGCTGGATCAGGTCCTCGTCGGCCTGCACGCGGCGCCCCTCCCAGGGGCGCACCTCGGGCGGATCGAACCGGCTGCCGGCAAGCTCGTCGGACGCCGTGGCGGCAGCCTCGCGGGCCATGGTCACGCACTCCAGGAGCGAGGTGCTGGCCAGGCGGTTGGCGCCGTGGAAGCCGGTGCAGGCGGCCTCGCCCACCGCCGACAGGTCGACGATGTTGGTGCGGCCGTACAGGTCGGTATACAGCCCCCCGCACGCGTAGTGGGCGGCCGGCACCACCGGGATCGGCTGGCGCGTGATGTCGATTCCCGCGTCCAGGCAGTGCCGGTAGATGGTCGGGAACCGCTCGATCACGTAGCCGGGCTCCAGCTCACGGAGATCGATGAACACCGATGGCGCGCCCGTACGGATCATCTCGAACGTGATCGCGCGGGCGATCACGTCGCGCGGCGCCAGCGACCCGTCCGCGTGGTGGTCCTCCATGAAGCGGCGGCCGGCCGCGTCCATCAGGTGGCCGCCCTCGCCGCGCACCGCCTCGCTGATCAGGAACGGCGCGGCGTCCTTCCTGGTGAAGACGGTCGGGTGGAACTGCACGTACTCCAGGTCGATCACGCGCGCGCCCACGCGGTAGCCCATCGCCACGCCGTGGCCGTAGGCGCTCGGGAAGTTGGTCGAGTGCAGGTAGATCTGGCCGAGGCCGCCGGTCGCCAGCACCGTCTTGCGGGCGACGATCGCGTACACCTCACCGCTGGCCACGTCCAGCACGTAGGCGCCGAAGCAGGTCAGCGGCTCGTACTTGTGCAGCCGGTCGGTGGAGCTGTGCGACAGGGTGAGCAGGTCGACGGCGACCGTGTGCGGGGCGAGTTCGATGCGCGGTGAGGCGGCGACCGCCCGGTGCAGGGCGGTCACGATCGCCCGGCCGGTCTGGTCCTTGGCGAACAGGATGCGCGCCGCCGAGTGGGCGGCCTCGCGCGTCATGCGCAGCTCGCCGCGGTCGTCCCTCTCGAAGGGGACGTCGAGCTCGTCCACCAGCTCGCGGACCGCGGCGCCGCCCCGCTCGACGATGAAGTCGACCGCGCGCGGATTGGCCGCCTCCGCGCTGGCGGTCATGATGTCGCTCCGCAGGGAGTCGGGGTCCACCGCCGGATCGACGATGCCGCCTTGGGCGCGAGCGCTGTTGCACTCGTCCGCGCTCGGCTCCCCGGACAGCAGGATGCACTCCAGGCCCGCCTTCGCGGCTTGGTACGCGTAGCCGGCGCCGGCCAGCCCGCAGCCGATCACCAGGCAATCGGTGCGGACCGTGCGCATCAGTCGGCTTCCAGCTCCAGGCTCAGGTCGACCCGCCGCACCGTGCTGGTGAGCGCGCTGGTGGAGACCATGTCGACCCCGGCCTCCGCGTAGGCGCGGACGTTGTCGAGGTGGATCGATCCCGAAGCCTCGATTATGGCCCGGCCGCCGATGGTTTCCACGGCCGCGCGCACGTCGTCCGGGCGCATGTTGTCGAGCAGGATCACGTCCGCGCCGGCATCCAGCGCCACGGCGAGCTGATCGGGCGTCTCCACCTCCACCTCGACGCGGGCGACGTGCGGGGTGCGCGCCCGCACTCGCTCCACCGCCGCCCGGACCCCGCCGGCGGCGGCGATGTGGTTGTCCTTGACCATCGCGCAGTCGGCGAGCGTGCTGCGGTGCGACCGCCCGCCGCCCGCGCGCACGGCGTGCTTCTCCAGCGCCCGCAGGCCGGGGGTCGTCTTGCGGGTGTCGCACACGGCGGCGCCGGTGCCGGCGACGGCGGCGCAGAACGCGGCGGTGACCGTGGCGACGCCCGACAGGTGCTGGAGGAAGTTGAGCGCCGTCCGCTCGGCGGCCAGGATCGAGCGGACGGCGCCGGAGATCAGCATCACCTGGCGCGGTGGCACGATCGCGTCGCCGTCGGCGCCGCCGAGCTCGATTGCAAGGTCGGGGTCGACCGTCCAGAAGGCGTGCGCGGCGACCTCCGCCCCGCACAGGGTGAGCGGCTCGCGCGCCAGGATGCGGGCGCGGCCGCGCCGCGCGGGGCTGACGACCGCCTCGGTGGTCAGATCACCGTAGGCCAGGTCTTCCCGCAGCGCCGCGGTGACGGCCGCCTCGATGATGGGGCGGGTGAGCATGTTGCGAGTCTGTGCGGATCGCCGTTCGCCCGGCAAGAACTCCGTGCCGGTGCCGTGCAGACAGCATCCAGCCCGAACAGGACGGACCGCAGCACCGGCAGACAGAGCCGGTGCTGCGGTGTCTACTGTATGATGAAGGGAAAGCGATGGGAGCGTTCGACAGCGTATCCAAGCACCTCATCCAGGCGTACCCGGCGGACATCGCCCGCTTCGGGCTGGGGCGCGACGACGTGGACGTCATGGACGTGCTGGACGTCGAGCAGCCCACGGTAGAGGCGCGCGCCGCCGACAGCGTCATCCGCGCGCGGGTCGGCGGTGAGGAGGCGCTGGTGCATACCGAGTTCCAGACCGGCGACAGTACGGACACACCCATGCCGCGGCGCATGGCCGGCTACGTCGGTCGGGCGGTGGAGCGTCATGGCCTGCCCGTGTTCTCCAGCGTGATCTACCTCCGCCCGGACGCCGGGCGGAGCGATCCCGGTTGCTGGACGCAGAACCACGCCGGGCATCGCCTGCTGGTGGAGTACCGGGTGATCCGTCTGATCGAGGTAGACGGCCCGCGGGTGCTCGACGCGCGGCGGGCCGGTCTGTTGCCGTTTGCGGCGTTGATGGGCCCGGCACCGGGCGTTGCGCCGACTGCGTGGGTGCGGCATTGTGCGGACGCCGTCGAGAAGTTGCCCGCAGACCGTCGGGAGAAGGTGGAGTTGCTGGCGGGGATGGCGGTGCTCGGCGGGCTGGTGCTCGGATCCGCGACCATGACCGAGATCATCGGGGAGGAAGTCATGCAGGAATCGTCCGTCATTCAGCACTACACGGCGAAGGCCAGACAGCAGGGATTGGAGCAGGGGCTGGAACGCGGGCTCGTGCGTGGGCTCGAACAGGGCCGTGAACAAGGCCGTGAACAAGGCCGTGAACAGGGCCGCGAACAAGGAATCGTCCAGGCCCGCGAGCAGTCCGTCCTCGAAGTCCTGGAGATTCGCTTCGGTACCCCCGCCAAGTCGCTACGGAGGCGGATCTTCGGTGTGAGAGACGCGCATGCGCTCGAACGGCTGCACCGTGCCGCGCTCACGGCGTCATCGCTGGAGGAGTTCAGTGCGGCACTGGATCCGCACGAACGCGGGGAGGCCGACGCCGCGACGCCGGCGCAGGTCACGACGTAACCTGACGTTGCCGGTCGGCCGGTTTGCCGGTCGGCCGGTAGAGCGTCGGGCTCGGTCAGGCGGCCAGCTCGAACATCCGGTCGATGCTGACCTTGGCAGCGCGGGCGATCTGCGGGTCCACCTCGATCACCTGCTCCGGCTCCGGGCGAACGAGCGCGTCACGGATCCTGGCCAGGCTGTTGAGCTTCATGTACGGGCACAGCCGGCAGGAACCGATGAAGCGCTTGCCGGGCAGCTCGGCTTCCAGCCGGCCGACCAGGCCGCACTCGGTGAGCATCATGTAGTACGGGGCATCGGTGTCGCGCACGTGATCCATCATCGCCTGCGTGCTGCCCACGAAGTCGCTGACCTCGGTCACCTCCGGCGCGCACTCCGGGTGGCTGACCACGGACACCCCGGGGAACCGCACCCGCTCCTCCGCGATCGCGGCGGCCGTGAACTGCTCGTGCACGAGGCAGGTGCCGGAGGAGGTCACGATCTCCTTGTCGACGCCGCGCGCGTGCAGGTCGCGCTGCAGGTTGGTGGCCATGATCCGGTCCGGCACGAACAGGATGCGGCGCTCGGGCAGGCGCTCCAGGATCCTCAGGGCGTTGCCGGAGGTGACGCACACGTCGCTTTCCGCCTTCACCTCCGCGGTGCTGTTGATGTAGCAGACGACGGCGGCGTCGGGGTGCTCGGCCTTGAGCGCGCGCAACCCGTCGGCGGTGAGCGAGTCGGCGAGCGAGCATCCGGAGGCGATGTCCGGCACCAGCACCTCGGCGTGAGGACAGAGGATCTTGGCCGTCTCCGCCATGAACACCACGCCGGCGAAGACGATCACCTCCGCGTCGCTGTGACGCGCCTCCAGAGCCAGCGCGTAGGAGTCGCTCTTGAAGTCGGCGACCCCGTAGACGATCTCCGCGTCCACGTACGAGTGCGCCAGGATGATCGCGTTGCGGCGCTCCTTGAGCCGATTGATCTCCAGCGTCAGCGGCGCGATCTCCCGGCAGTGCTCGAGCGTCCAGCGGATGCCGGGCCGGCAACTCACGTTCATCAGGACGGTGAACAGCCGCTCGGCCTCGCGCTCCACCGCGTCGGCGGACACGTCGGCGGTGACCTGTGGCCTCATGTCCATTGAAACAGACATACTCATGAACCGAACCGCTGTCAACGGTTTCTCCGCGCACGGGCTCCCCGATCGTCCTCGTCGTCCCGTCCACGCCGGTGAGCGCCCGCACCGCGCGTTCCCCTGCGGTTTCATCCTGCTGCTGCGGCAGTCTCGTTGCCCTTCGAACCGGAGTCGGCCAGCGCCAGCATTTGCACCCGGTAGAGCTTGGCGTACACGCCGTCGCGGGCCAGCAGGGTGTCATGGTCTCCCTTCCTCCGCCAGCGCCCCGTCGTGCAGCACCAGGATGCGGTCCACGGAGCGGATGGTCGACAGCCGGTGGGCGATCACGATCGCCGTCCGCCCGGCCAGCAGGGTGGCGGTGGCCTCCTCGATCAGTCGCTCCGACTCCGCGTCGATGCTGGAGGTCGCCTCGTCCATGATCACCACGTCCGGGTCGCGCACGAATGCGCGCGCAAACGACAGGAGCTGTTTCTGTCCCGGTGGAAAGGGACTTGCCCTCCTCCAGCACCTCCTGGTCATAGCCGCGAGGGAGGGACCGGATGAAGCCGTCCAGATTCACGGCGCGGGCCGCTTCCACGACCTGCGCGCGGCTCACCGACCGGTCGAAGAGAGCGATGTTGTCGTGCACGGTCCCCGAGAACAGGAACAGCGACTGCGGGATCGTGACGATCCGCCGGCGGAGCTCGTCCGGCGCGATGAGCCGCACGTCGACGCCATCCACTTCCACCGCGCCGCCGCCGGCGTCGTACAGCCGGTTGATCAGGTTGATCACCGTCGACTTGCCGGAGCCGGTCGAGCCCACCAGCGCGATCCGCTCGCCCGGCCGCACCTGGAACGACAGGTCGGTGAACACCGGCGCATCGGGCACATAGGCGAAGCTGACGCCGCGGAACGCCACGCCGGCTCCCTGCGCACCGCGCGGCGGCAGCGGCACGGCGGAGGTCTGGAAGCCGTGATCGACTCGGAGCGGTCGAGCATGGTGAAGATGCGTTCCGAGGCCGCCATCGCCGACTGGAAGCTGTTGAACTTCTCCGCGAGTTGCCGCAGGGGCATGAACAGCATGGTGATGTAGAAGGAGAAGGCGAACACGTCTCCGACCTGCACGGAGACGCCGATGGCGAAGTGGGCGGCTGCCATCACCGTGAGCATCCCGACATGGGCGACCACCTCGATGGTGGGGAAGTAGCGGGAGAACGCGCGCACCACCACCAGGTAGGAGCTCAGGTAGTCGCGGTTGTGGCCTTCGAAGCGGGCCAGGCTGCGCGCCTGATGGTTCAGGACCGTGATCTCCCGGATGCCGGTGACCGTCTCGGACAGCGTCGTGTTGATGGCGGCGTTGGCGGCGCGCACGCCACGGAACCCGTGACGCAGGGCATTGCGGAAGGCGACGGTGGCGATCGCGAACAGCGGCAGTGAGACGAAGGTGACGGCCGCCAGGCCCGGGTTGATCAGAACCATCGCGCCCAGGATGAACAGCACCTTCACCGAGTCGCCGAGGATGTTGACGATGCCGTCGGAAATGAACTGGCGGACCGCCTCCACGTCGTTGGTGACGTTCGTCAGGGTCGCTCCCACCGGCGTGCGGTCGAAGTAGTCGTTGCCCAGGCGCAGGACCTTGCGCAGCAGGTCGAGGCGCAGGTCGAACAGCAGCCGCTGGCCGAGCATCTCGACGATCACCGTGAATCCCACCTGTGTCGCGAACCGGCCGACCATCGCCGCGGCCAGCAGCAGCGCCGTCGTGCGCAGGCCGCGCAGGTCGCCGGCGGCGACGTCGCGGTCGATGCCGAGCTTGACCAGCGCCGGCACCGCCACCTGCAGCAGGTCCGTCGACAGCATCGCGACGATCGACGCGCCGACCAGCGTCTTGTGGCCCAGCACGTAGGAGGCGAGCCGGCGGGTGAGGCGGAAGTCCAGACCTCCCTCGCCCCGCGGCCGCGCGCCGCGCCCCTGCGTCGCGGTGCTCACCGCAGCGCCGCCTCGAGCTGCTGCAGCTCAGCCAGCCGGGCGTAGCGGCCGCGGGCGCCCAGCAGCCGCTTGTGCGAGCCGGCCTCCACCACGGTGCCGCCCTCCATGACCGCGATGCGGTCGGCGAGCTGCAGCGCCGACACCCGGTGAGAGACGATCACGATCGTGCGCGACGAGCGCAGCGCGCGCAGGTTGGTGAGGATCGCCGTTTCGGTGTCGGAGTCCACGGACGACAGCGCGTCGTCCATGATCAGCAGGTCGCTGTCGCGCACCAGAGCCCGCGCGATCGCCACCCGCTGCCGCTGGCCGCCGGACAGCGTGATGCCGCGCTCGCCCACCAGCGTGTCGTACCCGTCCGGAAAGCGGGCAATGTCCTCGTCGACCGCCGCCAGGCGGGCGGCGGCGGCGATCCGCTCGCGGGACACCTCCTCTTCGCTGCCCATGGCGATGTTCTCCGCGACGCTGGCGGAGAACAGGAACGGCTCCTGCGGGACGTAGGCGATGCGGCCCCGATAGGCGGAAGGATCGATCGCCGACGCGTCCACGCCGTTGAACGTCAGCGTGCCGCCCGACGGCGCGGCGATGCCGGCCAGCAGGAGCACCAGCGAGCTCTTGCCGCTGCCCACGCCGCCGGTGATGCCCAGCGTCCGGCCCGCCTCGATGGAGAGGTTGACCCCGGTCAGGGCGTCCCGATCGGCGTTCGGGAAGCGGTACGACACCCCGGCGGCTGCCATGGCCATCGGCCCGGCCGGCACCGGGACCGGATCCGCGGGGCGGTCGGCGACCGGATGGTCCAGGATCGCGTGGATGCGCTCCATGGCGCTCACCCCCTGCTGGATGAGGGAGCTCACCCAACCCAGCGACAGCACCGGGAAGGTCAGCCAGCCGACGATCGCCGAGAACTGCAGCAACTCGCCGATCGTGAGGGTCCCGCGGATCACCGCGCCGCCGCCCAGCAGGAGCAGCATCAGCGTGGCCAGGCCGTACAGGAACTGCAGCAGCGGCCACAGCACGCCGCGGGTGCGGGCCAGCCCCACGTTGGCCGAGATGTAGCGCCGGTTGAGCTCCCGGAAACGCTCGGTCTCGCTGGCGGCCAGCCCGTACAGCTTGACCGTGTTGATACCGGTGACGATCTGCCACACGCGGTCGTTGATGGCCGCCACCAGCTCCTGCACGCGGCGGAACCGGGGACGCAGCCGGGGCGTCAGCACCAGGATCACCGCGATCAGCGACACCATCAGCGCGCCCAGCGCGCCGGCCATCACCGCGTGCAGGCCGATCAGCACGGGCGCGAACAGCGCCAGCCGCGACAGCGCGTCCGGCAGGTACATGATGCCGGGGCCCAGCAGGGTGCGCACGTCGTTCAGATCGTTGGTGCAGCGGGAGATGATGTCTCCGGTACGGCGCCGCTGGTAGAAGTCGAAGTCGAGCGCCAGCAGCGTGCGGAAGAGCAGGTCGCGCAGCTCGTACTCGACATCGCGCGAGACGCCGATGATGAGCCTGCGCATGCCGTACAGGCAGGCACCCGCGGCGATCGCCAAGGCGAACGCTTGCGCGATCAGCCCCAGCACCACCGCGCGCTCGTTGGCGCCGGCGGCGATCTCGTCCAGGAGCAGCTTGAGGAGCTCCGAGCCACGCAGCAGCGCGTAGTTCTGGCCCACCATGCAGGCGAAGCCGAGCAGCAACCGGCCGGCACGGCGCCGCAGCGCCGGAAAGAGGATCGTGAGGCTTTTGATGGGACTTCCGAGCGCCTGCGATTCTAGGCCGTCGGTGATCCACCGACAAGCGCAGATCGACTGACTGACCTGCGTGCCCCACGACCTGCCGGCCGTTCATTCCAGTACCGGATCAGTCACCTGTTGAACAGTAGTACTTGACACTTTTTTGGGAACGTTGTTATGGATATTCGTGCGGATCATCAGCAAGAGGCGGCTGAGGCAGTTCTGGGAGCGACATCCGACTGCCGAAGCGGCGCTTCGTGCCTGGTTTCGCGAAGTCGAGCAGGCGGACTGGGACATGCCGGCCAGAGTGAAGCAGCGGTATCCCAGCGCCAGCATCGTGGGCGACAACCGCGTGGTGTTCAACATCAAGGGTAACGACTTCCGGTTGGTAGTGAAGTTCAACTACCCCTACCGAACGGCGTACGTGCGATTCGTAGGCACGCACGCGGAATATGACGCGATAGACGTGGAGGAGGTGTAGACGATGAACACCAAGCCGATCCGGACCGAGCAGGACTACGAGGCCGCGCTCGCCCGTGTCGACGAGCTGATGGACGCCGAGTTCGGAACCCCCGATGGCGATGAGCTCGACGTACTGGTCGACCTGGTCGAGGTGTACGAGAGTCGGCACGTGCCGATGGGGTATCCCGACCCGGTCGAAGCGATCAGGTTCCGCATGGAGCAGGACGCACTCAGCCCGCGCGATCTGGTGCCCTTCATCGGCAGCCGCGCGAAGGTCTCGGAGGTTCTCTCCGGCAAGCGTGCGATCACGATGCCGATGGCCCGTGCGCTCCACACACACCTCGGCATACCGGCCGAAGTGCTGCTGCGTGACTCGGTGTCAACCGTCGACGATCCGTCAGCCGACCTGGCGTGGAGTCGATTCCCCCTCAAGGAGATGGCCAGACGAAACTGGATTGCCGATCTCCCCGACCTGGCGCACCATGCCAAAGAGCTTGTCGGTGATCTGATCGAACGGGCAGGTGGTTGGCAGGTGGCCGGCGCCGCCCTGTACCGCAAGAACGACCATCTCCGTGCCAACGCCAAGGCCGATCCCTACGCACTCCGGGCCTGGTGCTGGCAGGTGCTGGCCACGGCGAACCGGAGTGCGCCGTCGACGGCCTATGAGCCGGGTACCGTCACGCTGGACTTCCTCACGCAGGTCGCACGCCTGAGCGCGTCGGAGGACGGGCCTCGGCTGGCATCCGGCTTCCTGGCAGAGCACGGCATCCCGCTGGTCACCGAGCGCCACTTGCCGCGGACCCATCTCGATGGTGCAGCCCTTCGCCTTGGCGACGGACGGCCGGTGATCGGGTTGACCCTGCGCTACGACCGCATCGACAGCTTCTGGTTCTGCCTTCTCCACGAACTGGCTCATGTCGGCCGCCACATGGACCACGACTCGGACGCTGCATTCGTCGACGACCTGTCGCCGTCCAGGGTCGAGAGGAAACGCGAGGATCCGCGCGAAGCCCAAGCCGACGAGTGGGCGGCCGAGGCGCTCATCCCGCACGACGCCTGGCAGACGAGTACGGCCCGCGAAAAGCCCACCCCTCCGAACGTCGTGAATCTCGCCCACGTGCTACACGTTCACCCCGCCATCGTCGCCGGCCGCGTACGTCATGAACGACAGAACTATCGATTGCTCTCCCGATTCGTCGGCACTGGTCAGGTTCGGTCTCACTTCGGCATCGTCCCAAGGGACGACTGAAATAACGTTCCGGCGTCGCCCGGACCGGTCGACACATGACCGATCTCGTGGAGCTGCAATGCGCTGCCGATGCAGGGTCCGGACACGACCGGAGGCGCGACCGTGAACGACGAACGTCGGCGCATGCGCCGGTTACGGCTGCCGCGCGTCTCCACCTGGATCGCGATGGCGATCGGGTTCGTCGGCCTCCAGAATCTGTCCTGGGGTGTCGCGCGGATGGTGGCGCCGGAAGTGGAGGCACTGAAGGCCGTCAACGAGAGCGGCGGCGAGGTGTCCGGACTCGTCAGGATCTTCTTCGGCATTCTCCTGATCCTGCTCGCCAAGGGCGTGCTGGAGCGTCGGCGCTGGGCTTGGGGCGCCGCCCTGGGACTCACCTCGATCGTCACGCTGGTCAACCTGTATCGAGTGCTCCAAGCCGGCAGCATCGCCGTTTCCGGCCTTGTCCTGCCGGTATCCACGGTACTGGTGATCGCCGCGCTGCTGGCATCTCACCGCAGGTTCTCCGTACGGGGCTCGACCCGCCCGAGCTACGGACAGATCGCGGCCGTCATCGCGGTCGCGCTGGCGCTGGCCTACGGAATCGTGGGAGCCTACCTGCTGCGGGACCAGTTCCAGGGCATCCAGGGCTGGTCGGACGCCGCGTACTTCGCGCTGGTCGCGTACGTCACCCTGGGCTACGACTACGACGTCGCCGAGATCTATCCGGTCGGCAGCGATGCCCGCTGGTTCGCGGTGTCGCTGTTCCTCATCGGCGTGACGCTGTTCGTCACCGCGCTGTCGGTGACGCTGGGTCCGATCGTCGAAGGACGGATGAAGGGGGTGATGAGCCTGGTGAAACGGTTCCAACGGTTGAGCGACCACGTGGTCGTGTGCGGCTACAGCGGCGTGGCGGCCAGCGTCATCGACGAGCTGCGCGACCGCAACGTGATGGCCGTCATCGTCGACGACGACGAGAAGGTCGCGCAGAGCCTGCGCGGCAAGGGCCACGATGTGCTGGAGGCGGACCCGACGCTGCGCGAGACGCTCCTGGACGCGAACGTCCTCACGGCACAGGCGGTGATCGCGGCCTTCGACAGCGACTCGACCAACACGCTGGTGGCGGTCAACGCCAAGGACCTGCGCGACGCGACGCCCAACGCCGAGTTCACGATCCTGGTCCGCATCGAGGACGAGGAAAACGTCGACAAGGTGCGCCGCCTGGGCGTCGACCAGGTGATCTCTCCCTCGACCCTGGGCGGGCGGCTGCTCGCGCAGCAGGCCGTGAGCCCGGACGCGGGAAGCGGAACGCCGTCCGAGTCGCAAACCGGAGCCTGACATGGCGAACCTACCTTTCCGGTCGCTCGACGGCCGGATCGCGCTGGTGACCGGCGGCACGCGCGGCCTGGGCCGCCACATCGCCGCGGCGCTCCTGGCCGCCGGCGCGCACGTGGCGATCACCGGCCGTGACGGCGAGCGTGCGCGTCGCGCCGCCGCAGACCTCCGGGCCTCCCACCCGCACGGCGAGTGCGCGGGCTTCGGCTGCGATCAGAGCGACCCCGACGCGATCGCCGCCCTGCCGGCCGCGGTGCGGCGGGCGATGGGCGATCCCGACCTGCTGGTCAACAACGCCGCCGCCTTCGCCGGCGGCCGCGTGGCAACCATGACGCTGGAGGAGTGGAACCGCTCGATCCGGACCAACCTGACCGGGGTGTTCCTGACCACCAGGGCGTTCCTGCCGGCCATGATCGAGCGCCGGCGCGGCGACCTTTTCATGATCGGCTCCATGAGCGGCAAGAAGGGGGACCCCGGCTCCAGCGTCTATGCCGCCAGCAAGTTCGGCCTGCGCGGGTTCGCCCAGGCGTTGCTGTACGAGGTTCGCCGCGACAACATCCGCGTCATGGTGCTGAACCCCAGCAGCATCGACTCGGGGCCGGACGACGGGCCGCCCGCCGGCCCCGGCCTGCACCTGCACGCGGCCGACATCGGCGCCACCATCGTGCACCTTGCCGCGCTACCCGGACGGACGCTGATCCGCGACATGGATATCTGGGGCACCAATCCGTTCCCGGGCTGACAGCTCGACGTCCGGACCCTGATCCCGAGCGCGGGCAACGGTTGACCGCGGGACGGGCCGGCCGTACGTTACAAATAAGACTCAAGAGGTCCGATTTGCTCAAGATTCACCGGAAGCTGGAATACGCGTTGCTCGCCCTGCAGCACATGCGCATGGTCGGAGCTACCGGCGGGGTCGATCGGCTGATGACCGCCCGCGAGCTGTGCGAGATCCATCCCATGCCCTTCGACGTGCTGTCCAAGGTGCTGCAGCGGCTCGCGCGGTGTGGCGTGCTGACCTCCGCACAGGGGGCTCAGGGCGGCTACCGGATCCGCGCCGATCTGCGCCGCTATTCGCTGTACGACCTCAGCGAGGCGCTGCTCGGGCCCATGCGCTTCGCGAACTGCATGGACGAACGCTGCGCGTGCCAGCTCACCGGCTCCTGCACGGTCATCTCGGCCGTGGTCAATCTCGCCAGGCGGGTGGAGCGCCTCTACCGCGAGGTGAGCGTCGACGAGCTGCTGGAAAGCGAAGAGGACGACGAGCGGGAGATCAGGGAGCGATTCACCCGCAGCCAGGCGGCGCTGAGCCTGATGGCCGGCATCGCCGCGGCCGGCCCGGTGCGTCGGCCCCTGATCCGGGAGAACTGATGGAAATCGTTGCGCACAAGCAGCAGAGCACCCTGCAACCGAATGATGGGCAAACGAATGATGGGCAACCGAATGACGGATACCGCGCCGGCTTTCACACCGACGTGGAGACCGACGAGGTCCCCAAGGGACTGTCGGCCGATACGGTGCGGCTGATCTCGGAGAAGAAGAACGAGCCCGCCTTCATGCTCGACTTCCGCCTGCGGGCCCTGGAGCGATGGCAGGCCATGGAGGAGCCGTGGTGGCGCTTCGTGGACTACCCGGAGATCGACTACCAGGACATCCGCTACTACTCGGCGCCCAGGAAGGTGGGGGCCGGTGGGGACGGCTCGGGCCCGAAGTCGCTGGACGACGTCGACCCGGAGGTGATCGCCACCTTCGAGCGGCTGGGCATCCCCCTGCTGGAGCAGAAGCGACTGATGGGCGTGGCGATCGACGCCGTGTTCGATTCGGTGTCGGTCGGCACCACCAACCAGGAGCAGCTCGAGGAGCTGGGCATCGTGTTCTGCTCCATGGGTGAGGCGGTGCAGAACTACCCCGATCTGGTCCGGCGCTACCTGGGCTCCGTGGTGCCGCCGGGCGACAACTACTTCTCGGCGCTGAACTCCGCAGTCTTCACCGACGGATCGTTCTGCTACATCCCGCGCGGCGTGCAGTGCCCGATCGACCTGTCCACGTACTTCCGCATCAACGCCGCTGAGACCGGGCAGTTCGAGCGCACGCTGCTCATCGCCGAGGAAGGCGGCTCGGTGAACTACGTCGAGGGCTGCACCGCGCCGATGCGCGACCGGAACCAACTCCACGCCGCCGTCGTGGAGATCGTCGCGCTGGACGAGGCGACCGTGAACTACTCGACCGTCCAGAACTGGTACGCCGGCGACGAAGAGGGCCGCGGCGGCATCTACAACTTCGTCACCAAGCGCGGCCGCTGCCTGGGCCGCCGCTCCAAGGTGTCGTGGACGCAGGTGGAGGCGGGGGCCGCCATCACCTGGAAGTACCCCAGCGTCATTCTCTCCGGCGCCGACTCGGTGGGCGAGTTTCACTCGGTCGCACTCACCAACAACCGCATGCAGGCCGATACCGGCACCAAGATGATCCACATCGGCCCGCGCACCACCAGCACCATCGTCTCCAAGGGCATCTCGGCCGACCGCTCGGTGAACAGCTACCGCGGCCAGGTGCGCATCCAGCCCGGCGCCGACGGCGCCCGCAACTTCACGCAGTGCGACTCGATGCTGGTGGGCGACGAGTGCGTGGCCAACACCTTCCCGTCGATCGAGGTGCGCAACCCCTCGGCGACGGTCGAGCACGAAGCGTCGACCTCCAAGATCGGCGCCGACCAGCTCTTCTACCTGGCGACCCGCGGCATCGACACCGAGGGCGCCATCTCCCTGCTGATCAACGGCTTCTGCAAGGAAGTATTCCGCAAGCTGCCGCTGGAGTTCTCGGTGGAGGCGGTCAAGCTCCTGGAAATGAAGCTCGAAGGGAGCGTGGGCTGATGCTTGCCGCGCGCGATTTGGCCGCATCCATCGACGACAACCCGATCCTGCACGGCGTGAACCTGGACATCGGCGTCGGCGAGGTGCACGCGATCATGGGCCCCAACGGCTCCGGCAAGAGCACCCTGGCGCGGGTGATCGGCGGCCACCCCGACTACCGGGTCACGGCCGGCACGCTGGAGTACGAGATCAACCTGCGCCCGCGCGACCTTCTGGCCATGGACGCGGACGAGCGCGCCCGCGAGGGCATCTTCATCAGCTTCCAGTACCCGATCGAGATTCCCGGCGTCTCCAACTCCGTGTTCCTGCGCGCCGCCTACAACGAGATCAGCCGCCACAACGGCCTGCCGGAGCTGGACCCGTACGACTTCGACCGGTTCCTGCGCGACAAGGCGCGCTCGGTCGGCATCGACGAGAGCTTCATCGACCGCGACCTCAACGTCGACTTCTCCGGCGGTGAGAAGAAGCGCAACGAGGTCCTGCAGATGGCCGTGCTCTCCCCCCGGCTGGCGATCCTGGACGAGACCGACTCCGGGCTCGACATCGATTCGCTGCGCGCCGTGGCCGAGAGCATCGAGTCGCTGCGCAGCGACCAGAACGCGATCGTGCTGATCACCCACTACCAGCGCCTGCTGGACTACATCACCCCCGACCGGGTGCACGTCCTGGCGGGCGGCTGCATCGTCCGCTCGGGAGACCCGGAGCTGGCGCGTGAGGTGGAGCGCCGCGGCTACGACTGGCTCACCCCCGCCGTCGAGCCGGTGCGTGGATAGGCCATGACGGTAGCCGAGCAGGCGCGCTCCTGGATCGCCGAACTGGTCGAAAGCGCCTGCCGCTTCGATGCCGAGCACGGCGGTCCTCCCTGGCTGCGCGCGCAGCGCGAGTCGGGCCGCATGCGGCTGGCGGCCCGGGGGCTGCCACTGGCCCGCGACGAGGCGTGGACGTACACCAACGTGCGGCCGTTGCTCGGCGAGCGGTTCCAGGCTGCCGGCGAGCCCGACGGACACGCCGGAGACGCTGCGGCCACCGGCGGCTGGCGACCGCTGGCGGCCGCGGACGAGCCGCCGGCGACCGCGGTGCGCGACTATCCCCAGCACGCCTTCACCGCGCTCAACAGCGCGTTCGCCGGCTCCGGCTTCAACGTCACCGTCGATGCCGGCGAGTCGCACTTCATCGAGATCGTGCATCGCCGGCATCCCCGTCCGGCCGTCGGGACGCTGTACGCCGACGCCGTCCGCGTGGAGCTTGCCGGCGGAGCGCGTGCCACCGTGGTGGAACGTTGGGAGCCGCCGGCAGGGTCGGCCGCCACGCCGGACGACCCTGCCGCCACCTTGGACGAGCCGGCGGCAACGCTCCACGTTCCCGGCGCCGATCTGCTGATCGCGCCGGGCGCCGTGCTGCGCTACTACCGGTTGGCGGAGGATGACCCGCGGGCATTCGGCTTCGGATCGCTGCGCGCCGCCGTAGGCGCCGAGGGGGAGCTCGACTTGGCGCTGATCGGTGGCGGGATGGCGATCGACCGGATCGAGGTGACCGTCGCACTGCTCGACGGTGGTGCGCGCGCCCGCCTGCGCGGCGCAGCCGTGCTGTCAGGGCATGCGCACGGGGCGATCCACACCTGCGTTCAGCATCGCGCTCCCGATTGCTCCAGCGACCAGCTCTTCAAGACCGTGCTGCTCGACGGTGCGCGTTCAGCCTTCCAGGGCACGATCGAGGTGGACCGCACCGCCCAGAGCACCGACGCATTCCAACTGAGCAAGACGCTCCTGCTGCATCCGGAGTCGCGAGCGGACGCGCGTCCGCAGCTTCGTATCGGCGCCGATCAGGTGCGCTGCACGCACGGCGCCACCTCGGGACCGTTGCCTCCGGAGCAGCTCCACTACCTGCGGAGCCGCGGTCTCTCGCGCGGTACGGCGACCGCCATGCTGGTGCGGGGCTTTCTGGAAGAAGTGAACCGCCGGATCGAGGTCCCGGAGGTAGCGGCTGCCCTGCAGGCGCAGCTTGACCGCGGCCTCGCCAGCCTGGAAGCCGCGTGATGGCCGCCCGCCATGCGGCGGTCGACGTGACCGCGGTGCGTGGTGACTTCCCGATGCTGGAACGGATCGTGCACGGTCGGCCGCTCGCCTACCTGGACAACGCCGCTACCACCCTCAAGCCCCGGACGGTGATCCGGGCGGTGGCCGACCACTACCAGGAGGATGTCGCCAACATCCACCGCGGCGTCCACTACCTGAGCCAGCGGGCCACCGCGCACTACGAGGCCACGCGCGAACGCGTCCGCGACCTGATCGGGGCGCGCGCGACGGAGGAGATCATCTTTACCGCCGGCACGACCGCAGCCATCAACCTGGTCGGGCAGAGCTGGGGCGACGCCAACCTCCGTGATGGGGATGAGATCGTCGTCACCGAGATGGAGCATCACTCCAACATCGTTCCGTGGCAGATGGCCTGCCAGCGGCGTGGCTGCGTGCTGCGCGTGCTGCCGATCCTGGACGACGGGAGCCTTGACCTGCAGGCGGTGGAGCGGGTGCTGTCGCCGCGCACCCGGCTCGTCGCCGTCACGCTGGCCTCCAACGCCCTCGGCACGATCGTGCCGGTGGCGGGCCTGGCCGCGGCGGCCCACGAGCGCGGCGCCGTGGTGCTGGTCGATGCCGCCCAGGCGGTCGCCCACGCGCCGATCGACGTGCAGGAGCTGAACTGCGACTTCCTGGCGTTCTCCGGCCACAAGCTGTACGGGCCGACGGGAGTGGGTGTGCTCTACGGCCGGCGCGAGCTCCTGGAAGAGATGCCGCCGGTGACCGGCGGCGGCGACATGATCCGGTCAGTCGCGTTCGAGGGGAGCACCTACGCCGAGCTGCCCAACCGGCTGGAAGCGGGGACGCCGAACATCGCCGGCGTCATCGGCCTGGGAGCCGCGATCGACTACGTGCAGGGCCTGGGCTTCGACTGGATCGAAGAGCGCGAGCGCCGCCTGCTGCGCGCCGCGACCGAAACGCTGCAGGCGATCGATGCGGTGCGCGTGATCGGCACCGCGGCCGACAAGGCGCCGGTGCTGTCGTTCGTGGTCGGCGACATCCATCCGCACGACCTGGGCACCATCGCGGACGGCGAGGGGGTCGCCATCCGCACCGGACACCACTGCGCACAGCCGGTCATGCATCGCTTCGACGTGCCCGCCACGGCGCGCGCGTCGTTTGCGTTCTACAATACGGATGCGGAGATCGACGCGCTCGCGCGCGCGATCGACCGCACCATGGAGGTATTCGCGTGAGCGACAGCGCCGAGCTGTACCAGCAGGTGATCCTTGAGCACAACCGCAACCCGAGAAACTACGGGCCACTCGGCGACGCCACGAACAGCGCCGAGGGCGACAACCCGTTGTGCGGCGACCGCTACACGATCGATTTGCGCCTGGACGACGACGGCAAGGTGGCGGCCATCGGCTTCTACGGCGCGGGATGCGCCATCTCCAAGGCGTCCGCGTCCCTGATGACCGAAACGGTCACCGGCATGAGCGCCGACGAGGTGTCCGCACTGTTCGAGCGCTTTCACGACTTGGTGCGCGGGCGCCTCGATTCCTCCCGGCACTCCGAGCTGGGCAAACTGCAGGTGTTTTCCGGCATCTGGGAGTACCCGGCGCGGGTGAAGTGCGCGATCCTGTCCTGGCACGCGCTGTCCAGTGCGCTCGCCGGCGGCGGTGCGGTCACCACGGAGATCTGAGGACGACCGCCGTGCCCGTCGCCATCCTCACGCAGTTCACCCCCAATCCGAATGCGATGAAGTTCATCCTGAACCTGGACGTGAAGAGCACCGGCAAGATCACGTTCGAGGGGCCGGAGCAGGCGCGCGGCGTGCCGCTGGTGGAGCGGCTGTTCGAGTTGCCGTACGTCCGCCAGGTGCACCTGTTCGAGAACGTCATCACCGTCAGCAAGGACGAAGAGACCGACTGGCAGGACGCGGCCGATCAGATCAAGGAGATCGCGGGCAGGGAGATCCAGTCCCATGACCCCGACTTCACCCCGCAGCAGCCGGAGCGCAGCCGTGACGACCTGCCCGACGACATCAGGGCCATCGAGGACGTGCTCGACCGAACGGTGCGGCCCTACCTGCAGGGCGACGGCGGCGATCTGGACGTGCTGGCGTACGAGGACAAGCGGGTGGTGGTCAGCTATCAGGGGGCGTGCGGGAGTTGCCCGGCATCGGAGTCAGGGACGCTCACCGCGATCCAGGGGATCCTCCGCGACGAGATCGACCCGGAGATCGAAGTGGTCTCCGCCACGTTCTGACGCATCGACCGGGATGGCAGGCACTACATGCAGAACGGCTCCGCACCCGCGGCGACCCTGTCCGACGCCGGCTATCAGACCTTTCTGGGCAGCTACTCCGCTCTCGACCGTTACTTCCGCACCGACGGGTCCGTCTCCGAGATCATCCTCACGCGCGGTGACCTGATCGCGCTGGCCCGGCTGTTCGACGAGCTGACCTTCCCCGGATTTCCGCTGGAGCACGCCGCCACGCGAGCCGGCGGCCGCAGCGTCTTCTTCCGCTGCGCCGACGATTCCGAGCCGTGGCCGCGCAACCCGTTCACGGTGCTGGACCTGCGCTATGACCCACGGACCGGGGTGTTCCACGATCCGCACGGCGTCTACGGCGACCTGCGGCGCGACGAACTGGTGCCCGTGCCGGGGGTGCAGGCGGAGTGGGTGCGTCTGACCGAGGCAGCCCGCCTGGTGTCCCGCTACCACTACGCGGCCGATCCGGCCGTCCTGACGTTGCGCCGGGAACCTCCTCCGGTCGCACCGGAATACCAGCGACAGATCCTCTGCGACATCCTGAGCTCCCCCTACCCGGACAAGGGGCTGGACCTGCTGCTGCAGGCCGGACTGGTCGAGCTCTGGTGGCCGGAGCTCGGCGCCCTCGCCGGCGTCGACCACGCCAAGGAGCATCATCCGGAAGGCGGCGGCTGGCAGCACACGCTGGCGACCTTTGCCCACCGCAAACGGGCGGATCTGATCCTGTCGCTGGCGTTGCTGCTGCACGACGTCGGCAAGGCCAGCGCACGGCCGATCGGCCGCAAACGTTTCTTCGCCCACGCCGACATCGGCGCGCAGATGGCGCGGCGCTTCCTGCGGCGGCTCGGTTTCGATCAACCGGTGGTGGATGAGGTCGGGTTCCTGGTCCGGTACCACATGATGCCGGGCGCGATGCGGGAGGGCGGCGCCAGCCCGGGGCGCCGCGCCCTGTTGGAGCGCATCATGGCCGAGCCGGCCTTTCCCCGTCTTCTGGAGCTGTTTCGCGCCGACACCCTGGCGACCTTCGCCAGCCCGGAGCCGTATTACCGGGCGTGCAGGATCTACCGCAGCTTTCGCGGAGGGGTACGGCTGACGAGGCACCGCTCGGAGTGCCGGTGCGGCCGCACCGGGTGCGGACAAACAAATCGGCCGCCGCACGGGCGACGGCCGACACGTTCCAGGCGGCGCCGCGTACGGCGCCGCCCCGGTCAGAACGGGTAGCGGACCGCTACATCTCCATCGGCATCGCCGCGAAGTTGCCGAAGCTGGCCGCCGCCGACGTGGTGCCCACGCCGATCATGTTGTGGCCCTCTCCTTCCAGCGACTGACCCAGGGTGAACGCCCACCATGTGGTCGCGTCGAACGGGTCCTTGACCCACACGTCGCCATTGCTGGAATCGATGCGGATGCGGACCGTCAGCGGAGTGTTCATCACCATCTCCGCCGTGATGCCGGCGATCATGGCCGCCGGGACCTCGAAGCTGTACGTGATCCCCGCATACTCGTGAATCTCGCCCGCGGCGTTGTACACCTGCGCGTGCAGCCCGGAGCCGCCCAGATTGGCCGGATCCCAGACCAGACCCATCACGAAGCCCGGTACTATGGCGCCGAAGCCGATGGCGTTGTCCTCCAGGCCGCCCAGGTAGGCGACGTCGAAGGAGTACTCGGCCTTGCCTTGGATGCCCATGGGCACCACGGCACCGGCCAGCGACGCGGAGGCGTCGGTCTGAGCCAGGCGCCCATCGACCTCCTGCCACGTGCCGCCGTCCGTATGGACGTCGATGCCCATGTACATGGCCATGTGACCGTCCGCGAAGGAGAATGAAGCCGCGAGGGCCACGAGAGCCAAAATCGTCACTACACGTTTCATCGTATCTCGCACCTCTTTGTTTGGGAGTTGCGGCCGATCATACCGATGCCATCCGACGGATGCAACCGCCCGGCCCGAACGCCCGAACGCAGGGGGATCCGATGCTGTGGGGCCGCTGCTCCAAGGGGTGAGGTGGTCCCGGTTCGTTGGACAGCTCGAGGGGTAGGCTAAGGTGTAATCCGTTGGTCTTCAACTCACCCCTCCTTCGTGAGAAACAGGCGGCGGTAAAGGGGTGGGGGTCCGGGGGAGGGGTGATCGAGCCTGTGGAACCTGTGGATAAGTTCCACGACTCGCGCACCACATCGGCCCGGCCACCCTCATAGCCCGCTCACCCCGCCTGATGTCCCTATCGGCTATGCCACCTCCTCCTTGTCGAGTTCCTGCCCACCAGCTCCGTACGCTTCGGCCGGCGTGCGGCCAGCGAGCGCCGAGTGCGGGCGCACTTCGTTGTAGTACTCCATCCAATCGTCGATCAGCCGCTGCGCCGCCACGCCGTCGGCCAGCTCGTGCAGATACACCGCCTCATACTTCAGCGATCGCCACAGCCGTTCGATGAACACGTTGTCCAGACACCGACCGCGACCGTCCATCGAGCACCGGATGCCGGCCTCCTGCAGCCGCTCCGTGAACGCGGTGCTGGTGAACTGGCTGCCCTGATCGGTGTTGAAGATCTCTGGCGTCCCGTACCGCTGCAGCGCCTCGGTCAACGCCTCCAGGCAGAACGCGGTGTCCATGGTGGTGCTCAGCCGCCACGCCAGCACCCGCCGCGTGGCCCAGTCCATGACCGCCACCAAGTACAGGAACCCGCCCTGCACCGGGATGTAGGGTGGCGCGGTGCACGAGGCGGTCGATGGCAGCGACGGTCATCGCTGGATCGGGAAAGATCGTGTCCCACTGGCCGAACGGCTGGTTGGCGGTGAGCAACAGGGAGCGTTGCTCGTAGCGGGCGCTGATCAACTCGAACAGGACGCTGGTCTCGGCCTGATCCTTGCTGACATAGGAGAAATCGTCGAGCACCAGGAGGTGAAACGTGTCGAGTTGCGGATGGCGGGCTCGAGCGCCAACTCGCGGCGTGCGGCCTGCAGGCGTTGGGCGAGATCGGTGGTGCGGGCGAACAGCACCCGGTACCCGTTCTCGATGAGCGCCAAGCCGATGGCGGCCGACAGATGGGTCTTGCCGGTTCCGGGCGGACCGATGAGCAGGAGGTTGGAGCCGTCGTCGAGCCAGCGGTCGCCGGCGCAGAGCGCCGTGACGTGCGCCTTGGAGAGGGTCGGCACGACGGTGAAGTCGAAGCTGTCGAGGGTCTTGCCGCTCGGCAGCCGAGCTTCACCGAGGCGGCGCTGGAAGCGGCGCCGGGCGCGGTCGGCGAGTTCGTGTTCGGTCAAGGCGGCCAGCAGGCGTGCGGCCGGCCAGCCTTCGCGGTCGGCCTGGGCGGTGAACTGAGGCCACAGCGCCTTGATGGTGGGCAGGCGCAGTTCGCTGAGCATCAGGCTGAGCGCGGCAGCATCGACGGGAACGCCAGTACTCATGCAGCGCCTGCCCGTGCGGTGGCGAGCTCGGCGGTGTGGTCGAGCAGATCGTCGTAGTCGGCTGGCGAGCCCAGGCGCACGTCGAGGTGCGGCAGCGACTGCGGGTCGGGACCGAACCGCTCCTGGAGGTGGTGCAGTTCAGGCACCGTGCCGGCGTCGAGCAGGTCGGCAAGGTGGGCAGCCAGCGCCGCCTCGCAGCAGCGCTCGTGAGCCAGGGCCAACAGCCCGACCATGCGCCGGCAGGCGGTACGCTCATCGAGGGCATCGAGCAGCGCATCGAAGGTGCGGCGGTAAGCGTCGTGCGGGAACAGTTGATCGCGGTAGACCAGATGCAGCAGGGCCATCGGCTTGCGGCGCAGGGCAGGGATGAAATGGTGATAGTTGACCACGTGGCCACGGCGCCCGTCGCTGTGGGGACGACCACGGGGCAGGGTCAGCAGTGGACAGGAGCCGAGCATCAGCTCCAGGCGATCATCGTAGAGATGGACGCGCAGGGTGTGGCCGATCAGCCGCGACGGCACCGAGTAGAACATCTTGCGCAGGGTGAACCCGGAGTGCGAGGTGACCTGGACGCGTTCCAGCTCGAAGTCCTGGGTGCGCTGCGCCGGCAGCGCGCGCAGCACGGCGCATTCGGCGTCGATGCGGGCAGCAGCAGGGCTTGCTCGATGGCGCGCTTGAGGTGGCCGTGGGCGCTTTCGACGCTGCCGTTTCATGGGCGACGCCGCGGTTGTTGCGCGTGGGTTGCATGCCGTAGTGGGCGCACAACTCCTGGTAACGGCGGGTGAGGTCATCGCGGGCTGCCTGATCCAGATTGTGGTAGGCAGCCGCCAGGCTGTCGGTGCGGTGCTCCCGAGGGACGCCGCCGAGCAGCCACAAGGCGTTCTGACAGCCGCCGCTCAGGGCGACGAAGCTCTCGCCGCCGAGCACCACCTCAGCGTACTCGAACCCGGAGTAGGGCAGCCGGAAGTGGTACAGCAGATGGATCAGCGGCGCACCGGCGATGGTGACGCCGAGGTGTCCGGTGGCGGTGAAGTCGGACAGGCCGAGGCGACCGGGGGGATGGCGCTGGGCGAAGATCACCTCCTGTTCGGGGCCATGCAGGGCGCGCCAGTGGCGCACGCGGCGCTCGAGGGTGCGCCGCACGCCGGCAGGGAGCTCCGGATGGTTGCGGCGCAGTTCTTCGAAGATGGTGACTGCTCGCAGAGACGGGGACTCGACCAGCAACGGCACTACTTCTTCATCGAAGATGCCGGCCAGCGGGTCGCGGCGGCGGCGGGTGCGCGGCGTCTGTTTCTGTGACGGCAGTCGCGGGTCGGACTCGATGCGGTAGGCGGTGGCGGTACTGAATGCCGCCCTGGCCGCCGCGACTGACGGTGGGTCCTTGCGGCGTAAACTCATAGAGAGCCTCACTTGGTGATCGTAAGATGTCGGCCCGGCAACGGGTGCTCCTTTTCGTCGGGTAGTCAGGAGCACCCTTGCTCACGCCGGGTCCGGCTGCGATCACCGCCGGCGGCCCCCCAGGGCGCCGCCGCGCCGCTGACTACGGTCGGGCTACGCCCTCCCTCCGTCAGCGGAGGCCAACCACCCCTCGATCAGAGGGCAGCCAGCCGCCTCGGCATTCTCATCTTGATTGTCGCGCGCCAGACGGCCTCTACACATGCCGAGAACGTCGATCACGCACGGGACAGCCAGGATGATTGGGCCGTATCGGGTAACGTTTCCAGAAAGTTCGCCGGGGTCAGGATCGGGAGGCCGTGGAAGGACGCGATCTCCAGCAGATCCTGATCGCCGGTGACGATGCAGTCTGCGGCACCCATCAGCGCCACCTCCAGCACCTTGTCGTCGTCAGGATCGCGGCAGCCCAGCTTGGCCCCCACGATTCCGACCCACTCGGCGACGGCTCTGACTCGAGCAAGATACACGGCCCGGCTCTGCGAAGAGACATAGCGGTCGAACTTCGTGCGTTGCAGGCGGGTCCGGAGCTCTGCAAAGCTCCCCCACCGGCCCGGTCGGACCGGCGTTGACATGGGAGAAACGCGGACGCTGGCGTAGACTGGGACGGGTAATCTTGAGGGGGCGCGAAGTAGGCCGGCCTGTCACTGGTGTAGCGCCCTGCGGGGCGAACCCGGAGTAAAGCTTGGTCCCGAGGCCCGTGGCGTTGTCAGTGGTGAGGGTCTGCACGGCGACGTGCTGATCCATCCCGGTAAGGAGAATGCTCAGTTTGTTCACGCCTCGGCCGCTCCACTCATCCCGAGGAGAGACTGATGGCACGACGCAACCGTAGAGGCACGCGCAGCGGCAAGGGCAATCGCTCGGCGCAACCGCAGCAGATGCACCCCAACGCGGCAGGCTTGGATGTGGGGGCCACCGCGGTGTATGCGGCGGTGCGCGCCGAGCGCGACGAGCAGCCGATCCGATCGTTTGCGACCTTCACCCGCGACCTGCATGGCTTGGCCGATTGGCTGAGCGCCTGCAAGGTCGACACGGTCGCCATGGAGTCCACCGGCGTGTACTGGATCCCCGTGCACCAGATCCTGGAAGCACGCGGGTTCGAGGTGGTGCTGGTCAACGCCCGCCACGTGCGCTCGGTGCCCGGTCGCAAGAGCGACGTGTCCGACTGCGAGTGGCTGCGCTACCTGCATTCGGTCGGATTGCTGCGCGGCTCGTTCCGACCGGCTGACGAGGTGTGCGCGGTGCGCTCGCTGTTGCGCCATCGCGACGGCTTGGTCAAGACCGCCGCACGCAGCGTGCAGCACATGCAGAAGGCGTACGATCAGATGAACGTCCATCTGCACCACGCCATCTCCGATCTGACCGGCCAGACCGGCTTGGCCATCACCGACGCCATCCTGGCCGGAGAGCGCGACCCTGAGCGCTTGGCGGCGCTGGCCCACCCGCGGATCAGAGCCAGCCGCCACACGATGATCAAGGCGCTGGAGGGCGATTGGCGATCCGAACATCTGTTCACGCTGCGCCACGCGCGCCAGACCCATGCGCACTACCAACAGCTCATCAGCGAGTGTGACCGGGAGATCGAGGCCCGCATCGGCGCCTTCGAGCAGACGCACGAACCGCCGGCCGCAGACTGCACGGACCCGCACTCCCCGCAGTCCGCTGAGGCGTCCTCGGAGCCGCCTACGCCGACGGCGCAATCGTTCAGCGTGTCCGCCCACCTCACACGGCTGTTCGGCACCGACCTGACCCTCATTCCCGGCATCGGCGCTACCACCGCGCTGGTCCTGTTCAGCGAACTCGGCCCCGATCTGTCGCGGTTCCCGACCGCCTCGCAGTTCGCGTCGTGGTTGAACCTCTGTCCGCAGACCAAGATCACCGGCGGCAAGGTAATCAGTGCTCACACCGGGCCCGGCGTCAACCGCGCGGCGCAGGCGCTACGCATGGCAACCCAGACGCTCTACCGCAGCCACTCGGCGCTGGGCGATTTCTTTCGCCGCAAGCGTGCCCGCGTCGGCTCCCCGCAGGCGATCACCGACACGGCCCACAAGATGGCGCGCATCATCTACCATCTGGTGACCCGCCACGAGCTCTACGATGACCGGATTCTGTTCGATCAACAGCATCAGGACCGAAAACGCCATGAGCGGCGACTTCGCAATCAGGCGCGCGCACTCGGCTTCAGCTTGGTCCCGGAGACTGCCTGATTCTGCTTGTTTCTAAGGAGGTCTCGTCGGAGAACAGCAACACCCCGTTCGCCGTGAAGATCGAGTCCACGACCCTCCGGGGCGTGCTGGAAGCGATCAGGGCAGCGCTGATGAGCACGTTGGTGTCGAGTACGACGCGCTCAGCTCTCATCCGCCAGCAGCGCCTCCAGACCGGCTTCCGTCAACCCGGCGGCAGCCGACTCCCTGCCCAACGCATCCATGGACGACCGGAGTTGCTCCCACGCAGCTCCGCGGAGCAACTCGTACTGGCGGATGGACATCATCACGCCGACCGCTCTGCCCTTCCTGGTGACGCACACCGGTGCGCTCTGCGCTACGTCAAGCAGGTGACCAAAACGATTCTTCGCGTCCTTCGCTGCCATCTCTGTCATAGGCCCATAATGGCTACCATGGCTCCTTCGCGCAAGTCCCGCGCAACGGAGGAACGTATCGGGACTGTGTGGCCCGGCCGCCGAAGTGGTCCAGCCGCCGAAACGAATCCGGGCGGCGGCGGAGTCACCCCCTCCTCCCACACCACCGCACGGCTCCGCGGCTCGTAGTCGTCGCGGTTCCAGCGTTGGAGTGCCTCGCTCAGCTCATCTGCGTAGGGCACCTCGTGCCCGCGCTGTTCAGGCGCCAACCCCCGCTCCGTGTTCGGGCCTTCGGCCGTGTCGAACCGGCCTACCATGCCCTCTGCTGACTTCTGACGGCTCGGCCACACCTTCCGATGCTCCGCGTTGCCTCGCCGGCGACCCGCCGTCAGACCTCCCCGGGTAAGAACTCCCACCTTCCCGCTTATGCCCGCCGCATATACTTCCGCGTTTTCCGTGCAGGTACTGGACTTCGAGTCTTTGCGCCCTCTCATCCAACGCGGCTGCCTCCTATGCGATTCCTGTTCGTCAGGCCAGCGGTTTGTCTCCGGCTTCCTTCAGATCCCGCCTCGCGACGGGCACCCTTGCCTTCAACTCACCGTTCCCCCTGCCGGGTCGGTAGAGGACTTGGCATGCTCGGCCGCACGCCGCACCTCCCTGGCGAGAGCCCATGCCCGGGCGCAGAGAAAGAGAAAAAAAGGGGTGCACCATCCGGTGCACCCCCTCAGGGTCTGTCGATTCCGAAGAACCGGAACGGGATCTAGTACTTGATCGTGAGAGCGGTCGTGACCTGGCCCGGGTCGGGGCTGTCACCGCCGATGTTGTCGCTCTTGTACTCGATTGTCGTAGTCAGGTACTCGATCATTGTCAACTCCAGACCGGCCTTGAATTTCGTCGCCGCATCATCCGCGCTGCCCAACGAGACATCGAAGTACGGCTTGATGTCATTCACCTTGTACGAGGCACCGATCTTCGCATTCCAGTAGCTGGCGCCGGCGACGTCATCGACGCCGACCGACAGACTTGCGCCCATGCCCTCCAGGGCACCGTCGTCGCCGTCTGCTTCAACGAGAGTCAACGCCACGTACATCTTCGAGTCGTCTCCACCCGGTGAGTACATCATCATGTCGGCTTTGACGTGAGACTTCTCGTCCACGGAGAGATTCCACTTCACGCCCCCTCCGACGTCCCACGGAATGTTCGCGCCATCCGAGGAGGGGACCGCAGTGTCGAACGCAATGTGCGTCATGATGTCGCCCAGGTCGAAGTTGGCCTTGGCGCCGATGCCGATCTCGTCGAACTCCGTGCTCGCAGGCGTCGCAATCCCACCCGACGAGTATTCGTGCGCGTAGGAGACCTTGGCCTCCAGGTCGGCGTCTTCGCCGATGTCCAGGTTGACGGTGCCGATGAACGCATAGGCGTTCTCATCGTTCTGGTTGTCGGTCGTGTCCTCCTTGCAGGCCGTGACCGCACCCGTTTCATCGTGCGTATGACAATCCAGCTTGTCCTTGTCCGCCGGGTCATCCTGAATCCAGTCGTTCTCGGAAACGACGCCCAGACTAAGCACGACGGGATCAAGGACGTAGGACACTTCCAGACCCGTACCTCCGTAATCGGACTCGACGTCGTCGAAGTCGGCGCCAGGAAACTCGTCCTCTTCGTCGTCACCGTTGTCGTCGTCACCGTCCGTGGGATCGACGTAGTCGATCGCCAGATCGGGCGACGCGTAGGTCTGGATGGAGAACGCACCCATGATCAGCTTGGCGGTGACCGACGGATTCGACGTCTTGCCCTGGCCGTCAGCCGAGGTGACCTCCCACTTGAAGTCCTTCAACTCGATGTAGGCGTACAGGTCATCCGTGTCCATCATGCCGCCATCGGGCCGGGTCGCGGTCTGCTCCGGCACGATGGTGACCTTCAGATCGGACTCGTTCGTGCTCTTGAATCCGGTGGCGTTCGTGTCCAGATCGATTCCCCACGTCAACGTGGCCTCACCACTGACCTCCACCTTGACGGGACTGTTGACCTCGGGTCCCATCATCTCCATCTCGTCTGCTGACAGGGAGAAGAGGCCGAAAACCAGCAGCGGTATGGTTAGAAGAGCGATCTTTCGCATTGCTTCCTCCTTAGATTCGGGGCTCCATGAGCCAACGGCCCCTTACCCCGTTTCGTCGCCGGCAGTATGGCGACACCACCTACGAGGTGTCAACCGCCTAGCCGGGCTATACAACCCACTTGTCGGCCATCTACCGGCGATGCTTTATCTAAGGATACCCGCGCCGGGTTGTCAAGTGCCTGGAGATGGCCGTTTGACAGCCGCGAACGGGGGCCCATAGACTCGCCGGCAAGGACCACGTGGCCAAGGAAGACGCGATCGAAGTCGAGGGGACCGTACGGGAGTCCCTGCCCAACACCATGTTCCGGGTCGAGCTGCAGAACGGCCACCGGATCCTCGCACACCTGTCCGGCAAGATGCGCAAGCATTACATCCGCATCGTGCCCGGCGACCGCGTCAAGGTCGCCCTCTCTCCCTACGACCTGAACCGGGGCCGTATCATCTACCGCGAGCGTTGAGCGCCGCCCAGCGAGGCGGGCGATACCCAGCCGGAGAGCCGGCCGAGCCGTTCTCCATCTCGTCGGCCAGGACGGCCGGCAGCACGTCCGGGGTGAACTGCATGCGGCTGTAGTTGGCGTCCACAACCCTCCGCGAGCGACCGGACGGCGCGCGTCTTGGCAAGCCCCGGCGCCTTCCAGCAGCACGTGGCCGCCGGCCACCGGCGCCATCAGCATGCCGTCGACCACCTCGTCCCGGCCGACCACCCGCTTGCCGATCTCCGTCCGCGCCTGCTGCAGGGCGGCGCGCACCTCGGCAAACCCGGCCGTCGAGCTCCGCGCCGGAGCTCATGAGCGATAGTCCGCGTTCTCCGTCACGTAGCGGTGCGAAAGATCGGCTCCGAGGACCACCGCGCGCCCGCGGCGGCCGGCTGCGGATGCCTCGAAATCGACGTCGATCTCCACCGCGAGGTCGTGCGGCGGATAGTCGAGCGCGTGGTCGATGCTCCGCTCCCGCAGGTAGGCGGCCAGCGCCTCCTCCTTGCTCCCGTCGAGCTGGAACGCGCCGCGGGAAAACACCGTGACACCGCCCAGGCGGACGATGGCGCCTGCCAGCGGCGGCGGGTCGGGGTGCGCGCCAAGGTGGTCGCCGATGGAGCTGACCAGCCGTCCCACGTTGGGGTCGCAGCCGTTCACGGCGGTCTTGACCAGCGGCGAGTTGACCACCGCCTTGCCGATGGCCGCAGCCTGCTCGTCCGTGCCCGGCGCGCTCACCGAGACCCGGATCACGTGCTCGACCCCCTCGCCGTTGCGAACGATGTCGCAGGCCAGGTCGCGGCAGACCTCGGCGATGGCCTCACCCAGCGCCTCCCCGGGCACGCCGCCGGCGCGCTGCGAGCTCAGTGCCAGCACCATGTCGCTGGTGCTCTGGTCGCCGTCCACGGAGATGCGGTTGAAGCTGTCCCGCACCGCGTCGTCCAGCAGGCCCTGCAGCGTGTCGCGATCGACGGCGGCGTCGGTCAGCAGGAATGCCAGCATGGTGGCCATCGACGGCTCGATCATGCCCGCCCCCTTGGCGATGCCGACCACCGTGGCGTTTCCCGCCCGCCGGCTGCGCACCTTGGGGTAGCGGTCGGTGGTCATGATCGCCCGCGCCGCCGGCACCAGGCTTCCCCAGGAACAGGCGGCCACCAGGCCCGGCACGGCAGCGCAGATCGGCTCGAACGGCAGCCGCCAGCCGATCACGCCGGTGGAGGCGGGGGCGAACGCCTGCCCGGAGGCGCCCGCCTGCTCGGCCAGCCGGTCGACGACGGCCATGGCGTCCTCCACGCCGGTGGCGACGCCCACGTTGGACACGGCGTTGTTGATCACGACGCCGCGCACGGGCGCACGCCGCGCCAGGAGGTCGTCGACGATCTGCACCGGCACGCCGCGCAGGGTGTTGCGGGTCAGCGTGGCCGCAAAGGCTTCGGCCGGCTCATCCGCCAGGAGCAGCGTGACCCGCAGCGGCAACTCCCTGCCCGGCCGTTCCGGGGGTTCGAACGCGGTGGCCGCGGTGGCGACCCCGAACCCCGGCGGCAGGGCGCCGCGCGCCTCCAGCGCCTCCAGATAGTCAGCGGATGTGTCGTAGCGCTCCACGACGCGCAGTGTAGCGTGCGAAGACGGCCGTTGCGCGCTCGGAGTCTGTCGGATTTGCCGCGTCAGCGGGAGGCCGACAGACTCCGTAGCGAAAAGGTGGGGATGGGCCGAAAGCGGAGCCGGAGGCGACGGTTTCGGGGCGCTCGGTTGACCACGACAGCACCAGGGGAACGGTCCGGCTACTGACGAGAGTCTCCGCGCCGCAGGTGCAGCAGGATCGGCAGGTGGTCGGAGTGGCCGTCCGTGCCGGTCCAGCGGCGCGGGTCGCCGGTGGCGGGCGACACCAGGCCCTCGCGGATCACGACGAAGCCATCTTCCGCGTACCAGACGCCGGCGCGGTCGAACAAGCCGGCGCTCAGCAGGAAGTGGTCGGGGGTCTCCCATGCGTCGCGGTGCACGACCGTGCCGCGCTCGGCCGCATCCAGCTCCAGCCAGGGGCTGTACAGCACCACGCCGCCGGCCGGTGGCCGCGCGTCGAGCGGCCGGCCCGTGATCGCCAGCACGCCGGCTGCCCCGCCCGAGGCGCCCGCGGTTCCGGTCGGGAGTCCGGCCAGCGCAGTCGGGTAGCCGGCCGCGGTGTGATCGTCCACGCTCTCGTTCAGGTCGCCGGCGACCAGCAGATCGACCAGCGGGTCGATCCACTGCAGCTCCCGGATGCGATCGCCCAGGACGGTGGCGGCAGCACGCCGAGCCGGCGACGTCTCCTCGGCCCCGCCGCGTTTGGACTGCCAATGGTTGTTGAACAGGAACAGCGACCGCCCGTCGCCGAGGTCCAGCTCCACCTCCACGATCGGCCGCAGGTAGCGGCCGTCGTGCCAAACGTGGTGCAGGCGCACGCGCAGGACCGGCAGTCGCGATAGCACCACCGGCGTCAGGGTCAGGCCGAGATCGGCGTCCTCGTTCGGGACGGCGACCACGAAGTGGTAGCCCAGTCCGCGCAGGCGGTCGCGCAGATCCAGGGCAGCGCGGCGGTTCTCGACCTCCTGCAGCGCGAGGACGTCGGCGCCGCCGGGGTGCACGTCGCGCAACACGGCGGCGATCCGATTCAGGCGCGCCGCGTAGCGCGCCGCATCCCAGCGGCCTGCGCGGAACTCGTCGTACTCGGCGCCCTGCTCGACGGCGTCGAACAGGTTCTGGACGTTGTAGGAGAGCACGCTGATCGCGGGCGTGTCCGCCGCGACTCGCGCACCCGGCGCGAGAACGAGGAGGACGAGGAGCGCTGCCATCCGGGCCGCGGCCGGCCGGTCAGGAGCGTGAACGCCTCCACGTAGCGGCGGCCGAGCTCGACGCGCAAGTCTTCCGGAATGGCCGGCGGCGTGCCGTCGCCGGTGTAGCGGCGGTCCATCAGCCATTGCCGCAGGTGCTCCTTGTCGAGCGCGTGCCGGCGCTCGCCGGACTCGAACCGCTCCGGTAGCTGTCCGCGAACCAGTAACGGCTGGAGTCGGGGGTGTGCGCCCTGTCCGCCAGCACCAACTCACCGTCCACGACTCCCATCTCATACTTGGTATCCACCAGGATCAGGCCCCGCTCTGCGGCGATCCGCCTGCCCCGCTCATAGAGCGCGTGCGCCGTCCGTACCACTTCAGGCCGGAGCTCCGCGGGCACCGGACCGCGCGCCGTCACCTCCGCGGCGGAGACCGGCTCGTCGTGCTCGCCGCGCTCCGCCTTGGTGGCCGGCGTCAGCAGGGGCTGTCGAAGCCGACGCGCGGTCGGTGGCGCAGATCAGGAAATCGCGGCCGCAGCCGGTCGTCCACGACGCAGCGTCGCGCCCAGCGCCTGGCCGTCCGGCGGCAGCGCCGCTACAGCTCTGAGCGGTTTGCGATGATCCGCGACACCAGCCCGTACTGCTGCGCCTCCTCGGCGCTGAGCCAGTAGTCGCGATCGGTGTCACGCTCGACCTTCTCCAGCGACTGGCCGGTCTCCTCGGCGATCATCTGGTTGATCTTTGCGCGCAGCTTCTCCAGCTCGCGGGCGTGGATCTCGATCTCGGTGGCCACGCCGCGGATGCCGGACAGCGGCTGATGGATCAGGTAGTGCGAGTTCGGCAGGCCGATGCGGCGCTCGCGCGGGGCGGCCAGCAGCACGATGGCGGCGGCGCTGGCGACCAGCCCCATGCCGATGGTGACCACGGGCGGGGTGACGAAGCGCAGCATGTCGAAGATCGCGTAGCCGGCGTCCGCGTCGCCGCCGGGGGAGTCGATGAAGACCCGGACCGGATCGTCGCCGTCCGCCTCCAGCAGGATGAGCTGCTTGATGACCCGCTCGGCGAGGCGCTTGTTGATCTCTCCCGAGAGCAGCACCGACCGGCTCTTGAGGAGCCGGTTGGCCAGATCGTCGCCGTCGCCATCCCCGTCGCGGTCGCCACGCTCCTCGTCGTGTTCGTGGTCCTCTTCTTCTTCGTCGTCAAAGCGGCGCGGCAGATCGCGGCCCGATGCGTCCATTCCAGCCTCCGCCGGCAATATAGCCCTGCGTTCAGCCGGCGTCCAAGATGAGGAGCGCGTTATGCCCGCTGCGCGGCCGTCGGCAGATCACGCACGGCCTGCCCGACCTGCCGGTCGGCGACGACCAGATCGAACTGCGTCTGCAGGTTGAGCCAGAACTGCGGTTCGACGCCGAACCAGTGGCCGAACCGCAACGCGGTGTCGCCGGTCACCGAACGCTTGCCGGCGATGATCTGGCTCACCCGGTTCGGAGGGACGCCGATCTGTCGCGCGAAGGTCGTCGGGGAGACCCCGAGCTCGGCAAGCTCGTCTCGCAGGATCTCACCGGGATGGACGACTCGCAAGCGCATTCCAGCCTCCGCCGGCACTATAGCCTGTGCGTTCAGCCGCCATCCTGACGCCCTCGTTGTATATTCGGTCCATGGCGACCTACATCGTGATTTCGGCGAACCATCCGCTTGACCAGGAGGTGGAGCGAGTCGTGGAACCATCTGATCGGTACAAGGCCGCGCAGGGGGTGTGGTTCATCAGGAGCCCCCGCACGACCACCTCGGAGGTCGTCAACGATCTGGGGATACGGATCGGCCACCGTTCGGGTATCGTGGTTGCTGCCACCCATTACGACGGAGTCGCCAATCGCGAGCTGGTCGAGAAGCTCTCGTCGTGGGATAAGCCATGAGGGGGCTGATCCCGTTCCCTCGCGAACGTCAGATCCGCGAGCAGTCGTCTTCCACATCGGGAGGGAGCGGGAATATGGAGGATCGTGTCAGGGCGATCGAGCTTGATCTCGCGGCGATCAAGAACGAACTCAAGCACCTGGCCTCGAAGGCTTGGATTCTTGGGGGCATCCTCGCGGGCATGGGAGTAGCGGCCGGCGTTGCCGTGGCGCTGGCGACCCTCATTTTCCGAATCGCGGGTCAATCAGATTGAATCGACCGCCACGGGACGCCTGTCTGTCCGTGGGCTCCACCATGCCACCGTTCACCTCCCCCGGTCAGTTGAGCGTCAGCTCGCCCAAGGGGACCGGGAAGTCGGCGGTCGCGTGCGCGCGGAGCTCGCCGTCCGCCTCGGTGACGACCAGCGCCTGCACGCCGGCATCGCCGTCGAACCAGCGGAGGCCGGCCGGGCCGGCGACGAACAGCCCGGTGGCCAGGGCGTCGGCCTCCGCGGCGCGCGCGGCGATCACGGTCACCGACACCGACGCGCGCGCCGGCCAGCCGGTCCCGGGATCCAGGATGTGGTGGTAGCGGACGCCGTCCACCTCCAGGGAGCGCTCGTAGTCGCCGGAGGTGACCACGGCGCGGCGCTCACCGGCTGCGCCGATCTCCAGGATCGCCAGCGCCGCCTCGGCAGTGCGCGGATGTTGTATCCAGATGCGCCAGGGGCGTTCGCCCGGCTTGAGGCCGGCGACCAGCAGATCGCCGCCCGCCTCGACCAGGAACCGCTCGATGCCCTGCCCGGCCAGGTGATCGGCGATCAGGTCGACCACCGCGCCCTTGCCCACGCCGCCCAGGTCCACCTGCTGGCCCGGCGCCAGGGCCAGGGCGCCGGTCACCCGGACCGCCGTGTAGTCCACCAACGAAACGGCGGACGCCAGCGCCTCGGGCGTCGGCAGCCTGCCGCCGTCGTCGAAGTCCCACAGCCGCACCACCGGCAGGATGGTCGGGTCGTAGGCGCCCTCGGTGCGGGCGGCCACCCGCACGGCATCGGCCAGCACCGTGCGCAACAGTGCCTCACCCTCGCTGCCGGCGGGCAGCATTCCTTTCTCATTGAGGATCGCCGTCGCCGAGCCGGCCGCGCGGTGATCGAGCTGCCGGACCCACGCCGCGGTGGCCTGGTGCAGCTCTTCCCACGCCGGCGCGCGGCGGGCGTACGCCGTGATCTTCACGTACGTCGACATGGACGAGAACTCGTCCCGGAACTCCCGCAGTCCGCAGCCGGCGAGCACCATCACCGCGGCCGCGACGGCGCAGGTGGAGCGTCCCGCGCTCAGACGGCCTTCGCCTCCCAGGTCGCCAGGTCCAGGCGGAAGCTGTCGCGGATGGCCTTGAATGCCTCCAGGGTCACCGCGACGTCCTCCTCGGTGTGGGCGGCCGTGGGGATCATCCGGTACAGGTGCACGCCCCGCGGGGTCACCGGATAGGTGACGCCGGAGCAGAAGATGCCGAACCGCTCGCGCAGGGTCTGCAGGATCGCCATGCCGGTCTCTTCCTTGTCGGTCGGGATGTAGACCGGGGTGATCGGCGACGCGGTGTCTCCGAGGTCGTAGCCCAGCTCGCGCAGGCCGTCCTGCAGCAGCCGGGCGATGTGCCACATGTGCTCCCGGTACTCCGGGTGCGCCTCGATCTCGTCGAGGGTGGCCGTCAGCGCCTCCACGTACACCATGGGCAGGCTCTTCGCGAACACGTTGGAGCGGGCGTTGTAGCGGATGTAGTCGCAGACCTCCCGCTCGCCGGCGGTCACGCCGCCGATGGCCGCGAACGCCTTGGCGAAGGTCCCGAAGTACAGGTCGATGTCGTCCTGCACGCCGAAGTGCTCGCCGGTGCCCTGTCCGGTGGCGCCCATGACCCCGAAGCCGTGCGCGTCGTCGCAGTACACCCGCGCGCCGTACCGCTTCGCCAAGTCGCAGATCCCGGGCAGGTCGGCCAGATCGCCGCGCATGCCGTACACGCCCTCGACCACCACCAGGGTGCCGCCGCGCTCGCGCCGTGCGGAGGCGGCGAGCTGCCGCTCCAGACTCCCCAGGTCGTTGTGCTTGAAGGGCCGGAAGCGCCGTCCGGCCATCGCCAGCACGGTACCGTCGATCATGGAGGCATGCGACAGCTTGTCGATGATCACCTCATCCAGCGGTCCGATCAGGGAAGAGATCGTGCCGATCACGCCCAGATAGCCGTAGTTGAACAGCACGGCGGCGTCCTTGCCGCAATAGGCGGCGAGCCGCTTCTCGAGGTCGATGTGCGCCTGCGTGTTGCCGGTCAGCATGCGCGACCCCATGGGCGAGTAGGTGCCGTACCGCTCCAGGGCCTGCCGCGCCCGGTCGCGGATGCGCTCGTTGCCGGCAAGACCCAGGTAGCTGTTGACCGACCACATGATCACCGGCCGGCCCTGAAACAGCATGTGAGGGCCCGGCTCGGAGTCCAGGATCGGCTGGGAGAAGTAGTGGTCGCCAGCCGCGCGGAAGCGGCCGAAATACCCTTCGTCGCCATGGCATTTCTCGAACAAATCGGTCATTGGAAGCCTCGTGAATCCGGCGCAATGTCGGACCGACCGTCTCCCGCGGGAAACGCCCGAGTCTACGGCGCGAGGCCGTGGCGGACCGGGGAACGTGAGTGCGCGTCGCCGGGAGGAGCCTGAGGGCTTCCTTCTGGTCCGACGACGGGCCACGCTCGCCGCTGGCGCACGGTGGCCGCGCTGAATATTTGAACGTAATATTCAGCGGCTATGCTGCACACGTTGGAGGTCGCTTCCGACCCGAAGGGCCGCCGCGAGCAACTCCTGAGGGCGGGCGAACGACTGTTCGCCGACCACGGCTACCGTGGCGTCACGATCGCGGACGTGGCCGCCGCGGTCGGCGTGTCGACCGGCTCGTTCTACAACCACTTCCCGGACAAGGAAGCCTTCTTCGGCGTCATCCTCGACCGCCTCACCGAGCAGGGGGTGCGGCAGGCGCGCCAGGTCATCTCCCGGTTCAAGAACCCGATGAACCAGCTCAAGGCGCTGTTCCGGTTCATCACCCTGGGGCTGCGGCGCAACCCGCTGCTGCTCGCGGTCCTGACCGACGACCGTCGGTTCGGCTATCCATCCCCGGAAGAGCGCGACCGGCGGCGCCGGCGGTTGCTGCAGTCCGTCGGCACCCTGGTCGACGAGATCCTCGCGGATGGCATCCGCCGCCTGATCTTCCGCGTCGGCCGCTACCACGACGCGCGCCGGCTCCTGCTTTCGATCTACGGCGCGCTGCTGTCGGCCATCGACAGCGACCACTTCGAGGAGCTTGCCCAGGACATGCTGCTGCTGATGGACCGCGGCCTGCGCCGCCGGCTGACGCTGACCGCCAGATCCAGCCGCCTGGACCGGCAGCAGGCGCGCACGCGGGAGCGCCGCGATCGGTAACGGAAGCGCCGCCGCGCACCGCAGCGGTACGGTCGCGGTCATAGGGAGGCCGTCGGCCGGCAAGTCCACGCTGATCAACCGCATCTGCGGTCACGACCTGACGATCGTCGCGCCGTCGCCGCAGACCACGCGCTCGCGCATCCGCGGAACCGCCACCCGCGGCGGCGGGCAACTCCTGCTGATCGACACCCCGGGATTCCAGGACTCGACGCGTCCGTTCGACGCCCGCATGCGGGCGCTCACCGCCGCTACCCTGCAGGAGGTCGACCTCGTGCTGGCCGTGATCGACCCCACACGCGCGAGCGGCCCGGAAGAGGACGCCATCGTCGCGCTGGCGCGCGGCTTCGACGGGCCGGTGGTGGTGGCGCTCAGCAAGGCCGACCTGCCGGCGGCCGACGGGCGCGGCGGCGGCGGCGCGGTTCCGGCCGATCTCTCGGGCGCCCCGGTGCATCGCATCTCGGCCGCCACCGGCAACGGGGTCGAGGAGCTGGTCGGCCGGCTCATCGCGGCGAGCCCGGCCGGCCCCCCCATGTATCCGGACGACCGCTACACCGATCAGCCGCAGGCGCTGCGCGTGGGCGAGGTGATCCGCGGCCATGCCATCCGCGCCACCCGCGAGGAGCTGCCCCAGGCGATGTACGTCGAGGTCGCCGATCTGGAAGCCGGCCGCGACCGCGCCTGGGTCCGCGCCTTCCTCAACGTGGAGCGCGAGTCGCAGAAGGGGATCGTGATCGGCCGGCGCGGCAGTCGCATTGCGGCGATCCGGACGGGGGCGCAGACGGAGTTGACCGAGGTGTTGGGGCTGCCGGTGCGGCTGGACCTGCGCGTCAAGGTGCAACGCAACTGGCGGCGCGACCGGGCGTTGCTGGAGCGCCTCATCCGCTGAGCGGGCTCACCCGCTGAGCGCGCGCACCGCGTGGTCGGGGTAGGCGTCCCGGGCCGCCCGCGCGGTGAGCTCGCCCAGCGCCACGATCTGCAGATGGGCGGGCAGCCGTGCCCCGTAGAGCGCCCGGAAGGCGGCCACCCCCGACGGTGACGAGAACGCGACCAGGGAGATACCGGTCAGATCCTCGCGCGCCG
The DNA here is from genome assembly GCA_965215345.1 of Spirochaetia bacterium. Taxonomy (GTDB): domain Bacteria; phylum Spirochaetota; class Spirochaetia; order SZUA-6; family Bin103; genus CATQHW01. The sequence goes on from CBDCDL010000002.1 coordinate 951,762, forward strand.
GGTCGGCGCGCGGCACGGTCCGGTAGACGGTCACCACTTCGACTCGGTTGCCCGCGGCGCGCAGGCCGTCCGCCAGCGTGCCGCGGGCCAGATCGGACGCCGGCAGCAGCATGCGCGCGCCGCTCACGCCGGCGGCGGCGTACACGGCAAGCAGCCCCTCGGCACCGTCGCCGGCGCCGATCAGGTCGGCGGCGAGTCCGCGGCGGGAGAGCGCCCCCGCCGTGGACTCGCCGCCGGCCGCGATCGTCCGACCGGCCAGGGCGCGAACATCGCGGCCGGCGGCGCGGAGCTCCCGCAGGAAGTGGTCGACCGCGTTGCGGCTGGTGAATGCCACGTGGTCGATCTCCTCCAGCCGGTCGATCGCGCGCCGCACCGCGCTCCGGTCGGCGGCGGGCATGGTGTCCATGAGCGGGGTGTGGATCGGCTCGCCGAGGTGCGCGAACGGTTGCGCCCGCGTCCCGGTCACCAGCACCTTGGGCCGTCCGGCGTACCAGCCGCCCTTCGCCGCATCGAACGCGGCCTCTGCGGCGCCGCCGATCACGACCACGCTGGGCGAGGCGGCGGCAACGTCTCCGGCACGGATCCGCTCCAGGCTGGTCAGGGTGCTCTCCTGGTCCGGCAACGTCGCGTCGCGGACGATCAGGACCGGCGTGGCCGCCGGCCACCCGGCAGCCAGCGCGGCGGCGGCGACCCGCGCCAACGCCGCCGCCGCCATGTAGTACACGATGGTGTCCACCGCCGGCACGGGAATCGGTTCGGCGTGACCGGTGCAGAACGCCACCGACGAGGATCGGTCCCGGTGCGTCAGCGCGACGCCGCAGTAGGCGGCGGCGCCCAGCGCCGCAGGTACGCCCGGGATCACCTCGTAGTCGATGCCGGCACGCTCCAGCGCCTCCACCTCCTCGCCGCCGCGCGCGAACAGGAACGGATCGCCGCCCTTGAGCCGGCAGACGGTGCGGCCCGCGCGGGCAAGACGCACCAGCAGGGCATTTTTCTCGTCCTGCGCCATCGTGTGCCGGCCCGCCCGCTTGCCCACGAAGTGCCGCCGGGCGCCGCACGACGCCACGATCCGCTTCGACACGAGCGCGTCGTAGACCACGTCGTCGGCCGCCAGCAGCGCCGCGCGGCCGCGCTCGGTCAGCAGGCCGGGATCTCCCGGTCCGGCGCCGACCAGAACGACCCTCCCCGCGCGTCCGCCGTTCACCGGGCCGACGCCCCGTGCCCTGCTGCCTGCTCGGGGGCGAGCGGCTCGATCACGCCGCCGCCGCGGCATTCGTCGCCGACGTAGAGCACGGCGAACTGACCGGACGCGACCGTCAGTGGGCTGTCGGGCCGCACCACCACCCGATTCGCGGCGGTCGTCGGGGCGACCGTGCAGGCGTGTGCGGCCGGTCCGTGACGGATCTTGACGCGCGCCGCCCCGAGCGGCGCAGCGCTGCCGATCCAGTTCGCCCCGGTCAGCGCGAACGCGCGCTGCGCGTGCTCGGCCGGCGTGCGGCTGACGGTGACCCGATTCTCTGACGCGTCCTTTTCCACCACGTACCAGGGGCCGTCACCCAACCCCAGTCCCTGCCGCTGACCGACCGTAAAGAAGTGGTGGCCGCGGTGCTCGCCGAGCAGGCGCCCGGTCTCCCGCTCCACGATCGGCCCCGGCAGCTCGCCGAGCCGCCGGCGCACGAAGTCGCGGTAGCTGATGCGGCCCAGGAAACAGATGCCCTGGCTGTCGGGCCGAGCACGGGTTGGCAGGCCGCAGGCCGCCGCCTCGGCGCGGACGCGCGCCTTGGGCGCGTCGCCGATCGGGAAGGCCGCGCGGTCGAGCTGCCGCTCGGTCACGTAGGCCAGGAAGTAGGTCTGGTCCTTGACGGGGTCGGGAGCCGTCCGCAGCCGCGGACCGTCGCCGGTACGGACCACGCGCGCGTAGTGGCCGGTGGCCACCTCGTCGAAGCCATCCCCGTAGCGATCGGTGAACACGCCGAACTTGATGTGGCGGTTGCACATGAGGTCCGGGCTGGGCGTGTTGCCGGCGCGCAACTCCCGCACGACGTAGTCCAGCACGTGCTCGAGGTAGTCCTGCTGCACGGAGACCACGTGCAGCGGCACGCGCCGCTGCTCGCAGACCGCGCGCGCGTACTCCAGGTCCTCCTGCCACGGGCAGTCGCCCAGGCCGGCAAGATCCTCCTCGAGCCAGACCTTGAGATAGAAGCAGGTCACGCGCGCGCCGCACGCCTGCAGCCGTACCAGCGCCACCGAACTGTCGACGCCGCCGGACAGGAGCAGGGCGGCGATCACGGGGCCTACCCTTCGGCTGCCGCCAGCGCGTTCGGGACCGTGTCTTCCGGCGTCACCGGCGACCACGCGCCGCGCACCATTCCGTCCGCGCCGACCAGGAACGACGAGCGGATCAGGCCCATGCCGGTCTTGCCGAACACCGTGCGCTCGCCCCACGCGCCGTACGCCTCGATCATCGCGCGCTCGGTGTCGCAGAGCAGCGGAAAGCCCAGCGAGAACTTGTCGTCGAAGCGCTTCTGCGCGGCGGCGCCGTCAGGGCTCACCCCCAGCGCGGCGATGCCCTTGGCGGCCAGCTCGGCCGCGTGGTCGCGCACCGAACACGACTGCCTGGTGCATCCGGGGGTGTCGGCCCGCGGGTAGAAGTAGATCAGCAGTTGCCGGCCCGCGTAGTCGGCAAGGCTGTGGGTAGTGCCGTCCTGATCCTGCAGCGAGAAGTCGGGCGCGGGGTCACCTGCGCTCAGCATGTGCATCCTCCCCCGGTCGGTACCGGGTGACGTCGGTTTCGCTCCGGCCGACGAACAGGTCGTCCACCGGTCGCGTGAAGATACCAACGCAGACGACGCCGGGCACAGTGGCGAGCTCCCGCTCGACCGCTTCCGGGTCGAAGGCGGAGGCCGGCTGCACGTCGACGATCAGGTTGCCGTGATCGGTGATGACCGGGCCGGCCTTGCGCACCGCCTCCCGCACGGCGCCGTCCAGCCCCAGCCGGTCCAGCGCGCGCTCGGCCACGGCCAGGGCGTCCGGAACCACCTCTACCGGCACCGGGTGGCGGGTACCGAGCCGCTCGACCAGCTTGCCGTCGTCCACGACGATCGCGTACCGGGCGGCGGCGGCGGCGACGATCTTCTCGGTCAACAGGGCAGCGCCGCCGCCCTTGGTCAGCCGCCAAGCCGGGTCCACCTCGTCGGCGCCGTCGATCAGCACGTCCACCTCGCCCCGTACCGACGGATCGCTCAGTCCCACCGGCGACAGCCCCAGCTCCCAGCAGGCGATCTGCGCCTGCCGGCTGGTGGGCACCACCATCAGGCCGGACAGGCGGCCGGCGTCGACCTCGGCGCCTACGCGCCGGATGACCTCCAGCGCGGTGGAGCCGGAACCCAGGCCCAGGCGCTGGCCGTCGCGGACCAGCGCCGTTACGGCAGCTCCCGCGATCTCGGCCTTCAGCCGCTCACTCCTGGTGTGGGGTTCGCTTCGCTCAGTCATCCCGCACCGTCACGTTGGCCAGCAGCGCGTCGATGCGGGACACGCCGATGGTGAGGATGAACTCGGCCAGGCGAGGCCCGCGGTCCTTGTCGATCAGGATCCGGTACAGCTCCGCGAACAGCTCCCGCGCCTCCATGCCGTGCGCGGCCGCCACGTCGTAGATGGCCTGGTGCAGGGCCTTGGGGTCGGACGAGCCGTCACCGGCCAGTCGCTCGCGCAGACCGGCGACGGCGGCGGCCACCGGCGCGGTGACCGGGGCCGCAGGCGCGCCGGGATCCCGCAGCCGGAACCGGAAGCCTTCCGGCGCATGCGTGGTGATCCAGTGCCAGGCGCAGCGGGCCCGTTCCCGCAGCCGGTCGCGGGCTGCGCCATCGGCCGTGCCGTTCGCCAAGCTGGTCACCACGCCGTCGATGTCGCCGTCGCGGATCTGCAGCAGGCTGCACAAATGGCGGAAGGAGACCTCGACCGGATCCGCGGGGGTCGGCTGCTCCGTGTCGACCTCGCTCAACTCGATCGCGCGTCCCTCGCGAGCACGCCGGGCCGCCGACGCCTGCTCGGTGCCGCGGCAGATCCGCGCGGCGCGATCGTAGTCCTCGTACGTCTTCAGCACGTCCAGGTCGAAGGAGATCTCGAACTCGCGGTCGGGCCGCGTGCGCGCGAACAGGTAACGGATCACGTCCGGCTGATAGACCGACAGCGCGTCGGCGACCGAGATCAACTGGCCGCTCGACGACGCCATGGTGCCGACGCCGCGCACGTTGATCCAGTCGAACTTGAGCGTCGCCGGCGGCGGCCTCCCGAATACGTCGCCGACGATGGGCGCCGCCGTCTCCCACGAACCGCCGGCCGTGTGATGGTCCTTGCCGGCCGCCTCGAAATCGACCCCATGGTGGGCCCAGCGCATGGGCCAGTCGACGCGCCAGCCCAGCTTCACGCCGTCGCCGCGGCGCACATCGGCCACCCGCTCGCTGTCACAGGACGCGCAGCGGTAGGTCACCTCGTAGTCTCCGTCCCAGCTCAGGACGATGGTGCCGGCCGCGCCGCCGCCACAGGCGCAATACACCTCCACCGGCCACCAGTCGCCGGCGAGCGGCGTGGTGCGCTGCCGATCCAGGACCTCGCGCAGCCGCTGGCGATGGCGCAGCGCGGTGCGCACTCCTTCGGCGTAGACGCCGCTCCCGTACATCTCTGCCTGCGAGATCCATTCCGGCTCCATGCCCAGCCGGGCCATCTGCCGTTCGAACACGCCGGCGAAATGACGGGCGTAGCTCGCGCCGCCGCCGTAGGGGTCGGGTATCTCGGACAGCGGGACGCCGAGGTAGCGCTCCCAGCCGTCGCCGGGCAGGTGTGCGGGCACCTTGCGGAACCGGTCGTAGTCGTCCCACAGGTAGATGAAACGCACCCCGTACCCCAGCCGGCGCAGGGCACGGGCGATCAGCTCGGGCGTGATGATCTCGCGAACGTTGCCGAAGTGCACGGGGCCGGACGGGGTGATGCCGGCCGCCAGGACGTAGCAGTCCCGCTCGCCCCGCTGGCGGACGATCCGCTCGGCGGTGGCGTCGGCCCAGTGCCGGACCTCCTTCGACTGCTTCGCCATCGGTGTCGCGGAGTCTGTCGGACCGGCCGCACGAGCGGCAAGTCGTCACGCTCAAGCGCTCACGTTCCTCGAACCAGTCGGGGGCGGTGGGGGGGGGCGCGAGGCCGGCGCCGCTGTTGGCGGTTCCGCCTCGGTCGCTCGCCGAGGCCGTCCTCGACGTCGTGGTCGGCGGGGTGAGCGCCGAGGCACGGCTGGCGTTCGGATCTGGCTGTGTCCCGATGTGTCACCTTGAACACGGTCGCGGACCGAGTGACGCTTCTGACACGCTTGACGCCGCCGACCGCAGCGGACACCTTCGACGCGATGCCGGTGCGCAGAATCGCCTATTCTCGGTCGGGTCTGATCGGCAACCCGTCGGACCTCTTCGGCGGTAAGGTGATCTCGCTGCTGTTCGACGCCTTCCGGGCGCAGGCCGCCGTCTACGAGTCGCGGCTGCTGACCGTGGTGCCGAACGCCCGCGATCGAACCACCTTCGACGACGCGGAGGCGCTGATCCGCTACCGCGGCCGCTTCGGCTATTACGGTGGCATCCGCCTCATCGAGGCGCTCATCGTCCGCCTGCACCGCTACTGCCGGGAGCGCGGCATCGAGTTGCCGCGCCGCAACTTCACCGTCGAGTACGGCACCGACATCCCCTTCGGGGTCGGCCTTGGCGGCTCCTCGGCGATCATCACCGCCGTGCTGCTGGCGCTGATGGACTTCTACGAGCTCACCGACACCGACATCCCCAAGCCCGAGCAGCCCGGCATCATCCTGGAGACGGAAACCGAGGAGCTGGGCATCGCCGCCGGCCCGCAGGATCGAGTGATCGCCGTCTACGGCGGCGTGGTCGTCATGGACTTCTCCGAGGAAGCGCACGAGCGCAACGGCGGCCGCCACGGCGACTACCGGCCGCTCGATCCGGAGTTGCTACCGCCGCTGTTCGTGGCCTGGGACGAGCGCCTCTCCAAGTCCTCCGGCACCATGCACAACGCCATGCGCTACCGCGCCGCGATCGAGCACGACCCCGCGGTGATCGAGGCCATGGCCCGCAAGGCGGCGCTGGTGGACGAGGCCGTCGCCGCCCTCGGCGCCGGCCGCCGCGACCGGCTGGGCCCGATCATGGACCGGGACTTCGACCTGCGGCGCTCGGTCTACGACCTGCCCGCCGACCAGGTGAAGATGATCGACATCGCGCGCCGCCACGGCTCGCACGCCAAGTTCGCCGGCTCCGGCGGCGCCGCCATCGGCACCTACCGGGACGACGCCCACCTGGCGCGGCTCACCGCCGTCTACGCCGAGGCCGGCATCTCCGTGGTGCCGGTGCGCGTCGCCCGCCATCCGGAGCCCGGCGGCGCGGAGGCGTGAACGCCGTCCTTCTTGCGGCCGGCTACGGGACGCGCATCCGCGCGCTGTTCCCGGACACGCCCAAGGCGCTGATCGAGGTGGGCGGCCGCCCCCTCATCGACCATCTGCTGGCCAACTTGGCCCGCTCCGGCGCGGTCGAGTCGGCCCTGGTCGTCACCAACGACCGCTACCACGACGCCCTGCGCCGCCACCTGGACGCCGGCGCGCCGCCGCTGCCCACCCGCGTGATCTGCGACGGCACCGCCAGCGAGGAGGAGCGCCTCGGCGCCCTGGGCGACCTGCAGCTCGCCCTGCGCCGGATGCCGACCGGCGGCGACGTGCTGGTGGCAGCCACCGACAAGCTGCTGGCCTTCGAGCTGACGGAGCCGCTGCGCTTCGCGCGCGAGCGCGCCGCGCCGGTCACCCTGTGCGTGCGCATGCCGGACCGGGAGCGCCTCGCCGGCCGGCACGGCTGCGTCGTCCTGGACGCCGACGCCCGCATCGTCGACTTCGAGGAGAAGCCCGCGCGGCCGAAGTCGGACGTCGCCAGCCTGGCGGTCTACGTGCTCACCGCTCAGGCGCAGGAGCTCCTGGACGACTACCTGCGCGGCGGCGGCGATCGCGACGCGCCCGGCCACTTCCTGGGCTGGCTGACCCGCGCCACCACCGTGTACGGCTACCTCACCGGCGGCGCCCACGACGTCGGCACGCCGGAGTCCTACGCCGAGGCGCAGCGCGCCGCGGCCGGCGGCCTTCGGCGTCGGTGTCGAGGACCTTGATGGTGACGCCGCCGATCCCTTGAGACGGCAGCTCCCAGGCGGTACCGTCCAGACATGGCCGAGGGTTCGCGGGCGGCTGCGGCGCACCTCGGACGGCGCACGTTCCTGCGCCGACTGACCGCCGTCGTGATGGGCGTCGGCTTGACCGCGGCGTTCGCCGGGCTGGCCTCCATCGCCGGCCGCTTCCTGGTGCCGCGGCGGCGTGACGCGGGCCGCTGGCTGTACGTGGCCGAGCTGGCGCGGATGCCGGCCGGCAGCGTCGTCGCGTTCGTCACGCCGAACGGGGAACCGGTCACCGTCGCCCGGCTCGGCGCCGGCGCGGATGCGCACGACTTCGTGGCCCTGTCGACCACCTGCCCGCACTTGGGCTGCCGGGTGCACTGGGAAGCGCACCGGCAGCGCTTCTTCTGCCCCTGCCACAACGGGGTGTTCGACGCGGACGGCCGCGCGGTGTCGGGACCGCCGGCGGAGGCGGGGCAGGATCTGTCGCGCTATCCGCTCCGGGTGGAGAACGGGCTGCTCTTCCTGTCGGTGTCGGTCCGGCCGCGGCTCGGCGAGGCGGCATGATGAGCCAAGTCGGCGAGCGGTTCCCGCTGTCGAGGAGCACGATCGGCAGCCTGCTGCAGGAGGACCTGCCCCCGCACCTGCGCCGCTGGTGGTTCGCGCTCGGCGGCACCCCGGCGTTTCTGTTCGTGGTGCAGATCGTCACCGGCGTGCTGCTGGCCCTCTACTACCGCGCCGATCCCGCGACGGCGCACGAATCGGTCCGCTTCATCACCGAGGAGGTCGCCTTCGGCTGGTACGTCCGCAGCGTGCACAAGTGGGCGGCGACCTTCATGGTGGCCGCCGTCGCCCTGCATCAGCTCCGCGTCTTCTTCACGGCGGCCTACCGCTACCCGCGTGAGATGAACTGGATGATCGGCACGCTCCTCCTGGTCTGCACGCTCATGACCGGCTTCACCGGCTACAGCCTGGTGTTCGAGCAGCTCAGCTACTGGGGCGCCACGGTGGGCGCGAACGTCGCCGGCTCCGTGCCGCTGATCGGCGGCCTGCTGCGGCGGCTGCTGCTGGGCGGCGACGCATACAATCAGGCGACCCTGGCGCGCTTTTTCATCCTGCACGGGGCGGTGCTGCCGGTGACCATGATCCTGCTGCTGGCAGTCCACCTGCTGCTGGTCCGCCTGCAGGGCGTCAGCGACCTGCGCTCCCCGGCCGACCGAGCGGCGAGCCGGCGGCGCTACCGGCTGATCCCGGACCACCTGTACGTCGAGCTCACCGTCGTGCTGGTGCTGCTGATCGCGCTGTCGGCGCTGGCCACCGCGCTCCCGGCGCGGGTCGGGCCGCCGGCCGACCCGCTGACCACGCCGGAGGTGATCAAGCCGGAGTGGTTCTTCTACCCCATGTTCCGCTGGTTGAAGCTGTTCAGCGGCACCGCCGCGCTGCTGACCCTCGGCCTTGCCTTCTTCCTCGCCTGTCTCTGGCCGTTCGTCGAGCGCCTGCTGATCCGGCTGGTGCGGGTGCCGGACGTCAGCATCTGGGTCGGCCTGGCGGTGGTCGCGGCGCTCCTCGGACTGACCCTGTGGGAAGCGATCGCCCCGCACTGAGGAGAGCCGAACTGATGGAGCCATATTGATGGAGCCATATTGATGGAGCCGTACTGATGGAGGTTGCCCCATGCAGCGAGTCCTGATCGGCGGTCTGGCGGCCGCCTACGTCGTCACCCTCGTCTTCGTCCAGTGGAACGAGGTGGTGCGCAGCCGGCGCGAGGTCGGTCTGGCGGAGCCGCGCATCGTGGTCCCCGCCAGCTCGCGCGCCTGCGTCGACTGTCACGTGCAGACCACGCCGGGGCTGGTGGCGCACTGGGAGGGCAGCACGCACGCGCTGCGCGGAATCGGCTGTCTGGAATGCCACCAGGCGCATCAGGAAGACGCCGATGCGTTCGAGCACTGGGGCGCCACCGTCGCCACGGTCGTGACGCCGATGGACTGCGCGCGCTGCCACCCGACCGAGGCGGCGGAGTTCGCCGCCAGCCACCACGCCAAGGGCGGCAACATCCTGGCGTCGCTGGACAACTTCCTGGCCGAGACGGTCGAGGGCGCCCGCATGCCGTTCGACCCGCACTCGCCGACGCCCGGCATGGCGGTGCAAGCGGTCGACGGGCTGGCGAGCGCGGCGCTGGGCTGCCTGCAGTGCCACGGCAGCAAGGTGGGGCTGCTGGCCAGCGACGGCGGCATGATCACCGTCGACGACCTGCTGCCGGACGAGGCGGGCCGGCCGACCGCGGTCGCCGTGGTGGAGCGCATCCAGCGCGACGACGCCGGCCGCGTCATCTTCCACTCGTCGACCTGGCCGAACACCGGCATCGGCCGGATCAACCTGGACGGCTCGCTCGGCTCCTGCTCGGCCTGCCACAGCCGTCACGACTTCTCGCCGCGGCGGGCGCGGCAGCCGGAGAACTGCGCCAAGTGCCACCTCGGCCCCGACCACCCGCAGAAGGAGATCTTCGAGGAGTCCAAGCACGGCGTCGCCTACCGCGACCTGATGGCGGAGATGAACCTGGACGCCGACACCTGGGTGCTGGGCGAGGACTACTCGCAGGCGCCGACCTGCGCCACCTGCCACATGTCGGCCAACACCCGCAACGGCCGCACGATCACCCACGATCCCGGCATCCGCATCTCCTGGACCAACCGCCCGCCGGTCAGCCTGCGCATGGACACCGACGAGCAGGGCCGCATCGTCACCGAGACCGATCCGGCCAAGCGGGCGTCACAGATCGCCGATACGGCCGACGCGAAGCGGCGGCGCATGACCAACGTCTGCCTGCACTGCCACACCCAGCCCTACGTCACGGGCTTCTACGAGCAGTACGACAACCTGGTGGTGCTGTACAACGAGAAGTTCGCCAAGCCCGGACAGCAGATCATGGCGGCGCTGAAGGAGGCGGCGTTGCTCAGCCCGACCCAGTTCGACGAGGAGATCGAGTGGACGTGGTTCTACCTCTGGCACCATGAAGGACGGCGGGCGCGCCACGGCGCGTCGATGATGGCCCCCGACTACACCCACTGGCACGGCATGTTCGAGGTGGCCGAGCGGTTCTACATGGAGTTGATCCCGCAGGCGCGCGAGTTGGTGCACAGAGCCGAGGCAGCCGGCCGCAGTGAGGCCGCGGCGGCGGCAGCGACGATCGACGCGATCCTGGCGCGGCCGGAGCATCGCTGGTTCGTCGACGGGGCAGCCGAGCAGACCATGGAGATCGAACGCGCCATGCAGGAGCGCTACGGCGCCGGCGGGTAGCGGCTCGGCTCGCTCGTGGGGGGCAGCCGCAGCTCCGGCCGTCAACGCAATCGCGCCGCCCGCCGATCAATAGAGCATGCTCCGCTCCTGCGCCCGCCTGGCGGCGCTGGCCCTGCCCTTCGCCGCGACCGCCGTCCTCGCCCCGGCCCAGGACCTGCCCGTGCTCACCTTCACGTACGAGACCGCGCAGGGCGTGGAGGAGGACGACGAGGAGGTCCTGGAGCCCACCTACATCCGGCACACCCTGCTCACCAGCGCGCGCCAGGATCTGGGCGACGCCGCCCGCCTGACGCTGCCGGTCCGCCTGACCAGCCGCTCCGACCCGCGCGAGCCAGCCGAGGGCGCAACCCAGTCGGTGAGCTTCCAGCCGCGCCTGGATCTCGACCTGACCGACCGGCTGGACCTGGGCACCGAGCTGATCCTGCGCCGCAGCGACGACCCGCTGTTCGTCACGGCCGGCGGCAAGCTGCAGTCGCGCCTCAAGGTCGGCGACGTCGCCCTGGACGGCTGGCTGAAGCCGCTGTTCGACCTCTACGCCGAGCAGCCGGAGCGCAACCGCCAGCTCTACACCGCCTCGCTCGGCATCACCTACACGGACGGCGGCCTGCGCGTGAGCACCCGCTACCGCGGCACCGCCCGCTTCGCCTTCGGCGAGGAGAGCGAGGTCGACCACCGCCTCTCCCACCTCCTGACCGTGTCCTTGCGCCTCGACCTGGGTGCCCTGCGTTGACCGGGCCCCGGCGATCGGTCAGCCGCACCTCATGGCGGCCGGAATCCGGAGAGGATGCGGAGCCCGGTACCGGTGGGCCCGTGTCGGGGTAGTATTGGCTCCAGAGGCTGACTGATGACGAAACCGGACAAACCCACCACGGCGCTCAGCGGCGAGCTGGAGAGCTGTTTCCAGCCACGCCACGAGGTCTGCAGCAAGGCCGCATGATCATGTCAACCCCCTTTGCCGGTTTCCGCATTGCCACTCGGTCGATCCGCGCAGGGGCGCTTGCCTGCGTCCTGTCGGTAGCGGTGCTCTCGCAGGTGTCGGGACAACAGCCTGCGCAGGGACCGTCGGCGCCGGAACCGGGTGCGGCGGCGACGCCGGAGAGCATCGGAGCGCTCGCCGGCGTGCCGAGGGGTTCGGTACGGGAAGCTGCGCAACGGTTGCCGCTGGCGCTGGCGCTGTCGACACCGGAGTATCCGGTCACGCCCGGTGATCAGTACCTGCTTTCGTTCCTGCCGGCCGCGGCGTCGCGCGGCGTCGCCGCCTCCGTCAGCGTGCCGGTGGTGGTCGGCAGTGACTATACCATCGACCTCGGGCTGTTCGGAGCGCTCGACGGCCGCGGCCTGCAGTTCAACGATCTCCGGAGCCAAGTCGTGGCCATGGTGGAGGAAGCCTACCTCGGCAGCAATCCGGCGTTGCTCCTGACCGACGTCGGCGTCTTCGAGGTGCACGTGCGCGGCGCGGTGGACACCGCCGGCTACGCCGCCACCTGGGGATTGGGACGGCTGAGCGAACTCCTGAGCGGCCGGCTCGCCGCGCACGGGTCGGTCCGCGACGTGCGCGTCGAACGCGGCGGCGCCACGCGGGTGTACGACCTGTTCCAGGCGCAGCGGTTCGGGGTCCGGTCGCAGGACCCCTACCTAGCGCCGGGCGATCGGGTCTGCGTGAGCCGGCTCGAACGGGCGGTCACGATCGCCGGCGAGGTGGGGCGGCCCGGCACCTATCAGCTCCTGACCGGCGAGGGGCTTGGCGAGCTGATCTCCTACGCCGGCGGTTTCACCGCGCAGGCCGATCTGCAGCGGGTGCGCATCGACAGCCTCGGGGAGCCGGCGCCGGAAGCCGGCGGCCGGGGCGTCACCCCCGGCGCGGGCCTTGATTGTGACGGCACGCCGTTTGCCGCGCCGCGCGCACCTCGTGCGGGTGAGCGCGGCACGACGCGGTACGCCGCGTGGGATGCCGCGCTGGCGCGTGCGCCGCTGCGCGACGGGGACGTGGTGCGCGTCGCCGACCGGGATGCGCTGCTGCCGGCCGTGTTCTTCGAAGGCGCCGTGTTCATCGCAGGCACTGCGGCGGCGGCCGACGTCGATGCGGACGATGCGGCTGCCGAGCCTGCCGGGACGCGGATCACCTACCGCTACCGGCCCGGGCAGACCCTGTTCGGCGCCTTGCAGGAGGTACGCGAGTCGATCGACGCCGGCGCCGACCTGGCCAACGCCACCTTCGTCCGGCTGGGCGCGCCGGAAGAACCGATCGACCTGGAACTGCTGCTGCACGGCGGCGCCCGCGCCGGCGACCGCGCGCTACAGCCCCTGGACCGCATCATCATCCCGGCGCGCCGCTTCGAGGTGGCCCTGCGCGGCGAGGTGAGAGAGGCGCGCCAGCTCACCGTAAGCCCCCTCACCCGCCTGAACGACGTGGTGGATGAGATGATCCGCACGCCGTACACGTCGATCCGCCGCATCGCCGTCGCGTCGGCGGACGGACCGGTGCGGGTCTACGACCTGTTCCGCTGGCGGCGGTTCGGCGACCTCGCCCACAACCCCCTGCTGACCCCGGGGGCGACGATCACCTTCCGCGAGCGCGACCGCCAAGTGGAGCTCGCCGGCGCGGTGCGCCGGCCGGGAGCGTACCAGCTCCTGGCCGGCGAGGGGTTGCCGGAGCTGATCGAGCGGTATGGAGACGGCTTCACGGCAGCCGCCGACCGCACCCGCGTGATAGTCACCCGGCAGAACCCCGCCAATCGTACGGCGGCGGTGCAGTCGATAGCCGTCGACCTCACCGCCGGCCGCGGACCGCCGCTGCGCGACGAAGACAGGATAGAGGTCCGCTTCGCGCCCGTTCCGGTCATCTACCTGGAAGGCTCGCTGACGGATACTGATGTCACCTCCACTACCGCCTCTGCCGGCACCACGAACATGCAGCGTCGGAAGCTGCCCTACCACGCCGGCGGCACCGTCTACGAGATCCTCTTCCCCCTGCGCGACCATATAAGCGATGACGCCGACCTCCGCGCCGGTTACGTGCTCCGCGGCGGCCGGCGGCTGCCGGTCGATCTGGAGCGGCTGCTGTACGTCGCCGGGCGAGCCGGCAACCTGACGCTGCAGCCGTACGACACCATCGTCATCCCGGTGCGCCGGCTGTCGGTCGCCGTGGCCGGCGCCGTGAACAGCCCCGGTGTATTCCCGTACGTCCCCGACCGGACCGCCGAGTACTACATCCGTCTGGCCGGCGGCCGGGACCGTGAGCGCAGCGACGGGAGCGGCGTGACCGTGACCGACACGCAGGGGCGGCAGAAGGCGCGGTCAGCGCCGCTGGCGCCGGACGATCAGGTATTTGTGCCGGCCGACTCGTTCGCCTACCACTTCGGCCGCATCATCGGGCCGGTCGCAACGCTGGGGTCACTCGTGATCGCGATCATCAACCTGGCTATCGGCCTGCAATGATCGAGGGCCGGTCCTACTCTTTGACGATGACGACGGTGACGCCTGCCGTCTCGGCGCGTTGCCGGTCCTGAGCGGCGATGCTGTCTCCGATGACGACGGGGATGACGGGCTTCCCGGTGATGCGTGCGAACGTGTCGGCGCGGTCGGCCGCGCGGCTGATGTCGCTCTCGTCGATGGTCAGCGAGATTTCCACGACCGCGCAGGTCTCGGCCCGATCGCTCCGGCGTCGTCCGGTCAGTACGATGTCGGTGTCTCCCAGGTTCTGTCCCTGCTCGGCGGTGATGATCCCCCGGTCCTCGGCATCCAGTATCCGGAGTGACAGTTCGTCGCTGTGCGGGGTGTATTCGCTCCACACGACGCGGACGTCGCGCATGTCGAGTTTGTGATTGGCGGTGTTGGTGATGAAGCGCGTAATGCGGTGTTGGTAGTCTCGGCCTCTCATGTTGCCGACTCTTCCTTCCACTCTGGACAGACCGGACTGTACTTTGGACAGAGTGGACTCCACTCTGGACAGATCGGACTCCACTCTGGACAGACCGGACTGCACTCTGGACAGATCGGACTCCACTCTGGACAGATCGGACTGTACTTTGGACAGACGGGATTCCAGCCTCTCCTGGCCGGCCTCCAGCCGGTCTTGCCGGGACTCCAGCCTCTCCTGGCCGGCCTCCAGCCGGTCTTGTCGGGATTCCAGCCTTTCCTGCCCAGCCTCCAGCCGCTCTTGCTGGGATTCCAGCCTCTCCTGGCCTGCCTTGAGATCGGACACGTCCCGCTCCAGCCGTTCGACTCCAGGCAGCAGGTCCATCAGCCGGTCGACTTTGGTCGGGAGCACCAGGAAGTCGTCTGTCAGCAGGGCTCTGAGCAGGATGGGGCGCGCCGCAGGGTTTTCGTTCAGCTCGGCGACCATCCGAGCTGCCAAGCTCTCCGGGTTCAGGGTCTTGATTGCCGCGGTCATGTGCGAAGTATTCTACCAGAGTGTCGGCCGGCAGGGCGACGGCGAGGCCGCCCTCACCGTTCAGGTTGTAACCAGCATCAGGATGTGATCCGACTCCGCGTACGGCTTGTGGCGCCTCAGCACAGCCGCAGGCCGGCGTTGATCGCCTGCGCGATACCGAGTCGTTCGATGAGCTGGCGAATGATCACCAGCCCCGAGCCGCTCGGCAGCGGAGCTCCCCGATGTTCCTCGACGACGACCCGCGGGGTGGCGAATCGGCCTTGACGCCCTTCGCCGCTATGGTAGTCTTGCGGCTGCATCTGACCGCATCCTCCTTCGGGCTGTCACGGGACGTGTTACCTGCTTCCCATTACAGCACTTAGGAGGATTTCTTTCACCCCTCGCGCGTCTATCGCCTATCCAGGATCTACCAATGACCGATGCGTTCGACAACCCCGCAGCCGGCGACACCATCATCGTCACCGGAAGCAACGGCTTCATCGGCCGGCACACCTGCCGGCGCCTCGTGGACCTCGGCGCCGAGGTAATCGGCGTCGACGACCTGTCCGACGGTTCGCCGGACGATGCGGTGGTCGGCGTCCGCTACCATGCCCACAGCGTCGCCGACGCCGACTGGCTGGTGCGCCTGCTGCGCGACACCACGCCAACGGCGGTCGTCCATCTGGCCGCCATGCCGCGGGTCGCCTACTCGGTAGAGCACCCGTTGCGAAGCGCGACGGTCAACGAGATGGGGACCCTCGCGGTGCTGAACGCGATCCTCTCCGCTGACCTCGCGGACCGCACCCGATTGGTGTGCGCCAGCAGCAGCTCGGTGTACGGCGGCGCCGAGGTCCTGCCGACCCCGGAGACCCACGCCTGCAACCCGCAATCGCCCTACGCGCTGGCGAAGCTGCACGGCGAGCGGTGGTGCGACCTGTTCCATCGCCTGTACGGGCTCGACGTGGTCAGCCTGCGCTACTTCAACGTGTTCGGCCCCGGCGCCCGGTTCGGCGGCGCCTACTCGACGGTGGTGCCGGGATGGCTCTACGCGCTGTACGTGGACCCCGCCTGCCGGCCCTACCTGGAGGGCGACGGCACCCAGACGCGGGACTTCTGCTACGTCGACGATGTGGCGCAGGCCAACGCCTCGGCGGCGACGCGCTCCCGCAGGTTCGCGGCCGACGTATTCAACGTCGGGCAGGGACGCGCCCACTCCCTCCTCGAAGTCAAGGAAGTCCTGGAACGGATCGTGCAGAAAGAGTTGCCGCTCGAACGGCGGCCGCCACGCGTGGGTGACGTGCGACATACCCTGGCCGACATCACGCGCGCGCGGGCGGAACTGGATTTTGCGCCGGCGACGGACTTCGACGCCCAGCTCGCCGACACGGCAGCTTGGTATCGCGACTGCTACCCTCGGTGACCACTCCCTATCCCCGCATTCCCTACGGCGAGGGTGACTTCAAGCGCATCCGCGTGAACCGCTGGCTGTACGTGGACAAGACCCGCTTCCTGCGACCGTTGGAGGACGAACGCTACGCCTTCCTGATCCGCCCGCGGCGCTTCGGCAAGACTTGCTGGGTGTCGCTGCTGGAGAACTACTACGACCGCACCCGCGCCGACGCCTTCGAGACGGTCTTCGCCGGCACCGACATCGGCGCCGACCCGACCGAGCACCGCCACCGCTACGTCGTCCTGCGCTTCGACTTCTCGGCGTTCGACGACACCCTGGAAACCTTGCAGGAACGCTTCGAGACCTACTGCCACACCGAGCTTCGCGGCACACTGGAGCGGAATCACGACCTGTTCGGCGAAGATGTGCGGCGGCGCATCCTCTCGTTGCCCGCGATCGACGGCAAGCTCAACGAGTTGTTTCGGTACGCCGGCGACGGGGGTATACCGCTGTACGTGCTCATCGACGAGTACGACAACTTCGCCAACACCGTGTTGGCGTACCGCGGCGCCGACGCATACGAATCGTTCACCCACGGCGGCGGCTTCTACCGCAACTTCTTCGCCACCCTGAAGGCTGCGACGGCGCGGAGCGACGGCGGCCTGGAGCGCCTGTTCATCACCGGCGTGTCGCCGATCACCCTGGACGACGTGACCAGCGGCTTCAACATCGGCAGCAACATCAGTCTGAAGCCGAAGTTCAACGAGATGGTCGGCTTCACGGAGGCGGAGGTGCGCGGCCTGCTTGCGACCTACCGCGACCACGGCGTGCTCGACCAGGACGTGGACGCCGCGCTGGCGGTGATGCGCGAGTGGTACGACGGCTACCGCTTCGCCAAGGACGCCCGGGGCGACCTGTACCACACCGACATGGTGCTCTACTACCTGAAACAGTCCGTGCCGAACGAGTCGATCCCGGACGAGTTGATCGACACCAACGTGCGCATCGATTACGGCAAGCTGCGCCATCTGCTGGTGACCGGCCGCCGGCTCAACGGCAACTTCGACCTGCTGCGGCGCGTCATCGGCGGAGAGCCGGTGGACTCGCGCATCCAGCCCAGCTTCCCCCTGGAGGAACTGGATCAGCGCGAGAACTTCCTCTCCCTGATGTACTACTTCGGCCTGCTGAGCATCCGCGGCCTGACCCGCGGCACGCCGCGGCTGGGCATCCCCAACCAGACGGTCAGCCACCTGATGTACGGCTACCTGCGCTCCGCCTACCGGGAGGTGGGCGCCTTCTCCGTGGACCTGAACGAGTTCGCCAATCTGACGGCGGACATGGCCTGGGACGGCGCTTGGCAGCCGGCGTTCGCGTTCCTGCGCGACGCCATCGCGGCGCAGAGCAGCGTGCGCGACTGTCTGGGCGGGGAGCGGATGATCCAGGGGTTTCTGGCGGCGTATCTGGGGGTGGCGCCGCACTTCGTGTGCCACACGGAGCGGGAACTGAACAAGGGGTACGCGGACGTGTGCCTGGAGCCGCTGGTGGCGCAGTACCCGGAGTTGCGGGAAGGGTACGGCTACGTGATCGAACTGGAGTATCTCAAGCGGAGCGAGGCGGCGAGCGAGGCGCGGATCGCGGCGGCGGTGGCAGAGGCGACGGCGCAGGTGCGGCAGTACCTGGCGGACGAACGGCTGGCGCGGCAGTATCCGTCCGTGCGCTTCGTCGGCTTGGCGGTGGTGTTCCACGGCTGGGAGCTGGCGTTCTGCGATACCGTGCACGCCGTTCCCTGATCCTGCGATCCTGCGCGATGCGTACAGGCGCCGGCACACGGGCTTGCCGTAGCGCCCCGAACCCGTCGCCTCCGGCTCCGCTTTCGGCCCATCCCCACCTTTCATGAACATACTGGTAACCGGCGGCGGCGGATACATCGGCTCGGTTCTGGTCCCCGAACTGTTGCGGGCCGGACATCACGTGCGGGTGCTCGACTCGTTCCTGTTCGACCCGGCGGCGCTGGCGGACTGTTGCCGATGGGATCGGTTCGAGGTCACCCGCGGCGACGCGCGCAACGAACGCACGGTCCGGCCACTGCTGGCGCAGGCGGACCTGATCATCCCGCTGGCCGCGCTGGTCGGCATGCCGCTGTGCGCGGCGGACGAGACCGCCGCGCAGACCACCAACGAGGGCGCCGTTGCGATGCTGTGCCGGATGGCGTCCGCGGATCAGAGGATCGTCATACCGACGACCAACAGCGGTTATGGCGTAGGCCGCAACGACCGTTTCTGCACCGAAGACACGCCGCTCGATCCCATCTCCCTGTACGGCGTCACCAAGATGAACGCGGAAGCCGCCGTGCTGGATCGCGGCAACAGCCTGAGCCTGCGGTTGGCGACGGTGTTCGGCATGTCGCCCCGGATGCGCATCGATCTGCTGGTCAACGACTTCGTCTACCGGGCGGTGCACGATCGGGCGGTGGTGATCTTCGAAGGCCATTTCAAGCGGAACTACATCCACGTGCGGGACGTCGTCCGGGTGTTCCTGCACGCCATCGAGCACTTCGACTCCATGGCCGGGAAGCCGTACAACGTCGGCTTGGAGAACGCCAACCTCTCCAAGCTGGAGTTGTGCCGAAAGATTCGGGAACACGTGCCCGGGTTCGTGTATCTGGAGGCGCCGATCGGCGAGGATCCCGACAAGCGGGACTACATCGTGTCCAATCGCAGGCTCCTGGCGACCGGGTTCATGCCGGAGTGGGGACTCGACCGAGGTATCCGCGAGTTGCGCAAGGGCTACTCGATGCTGCGCGACACACGCTACTCGAATGTGTAGGGATGCAACGAGTTGCGTCCCGTGCCACCCGAGATGATCACGGCGGTCATCCTGGCGGGGGGCAAGGGCGCCCGCCTGCGGAACGTGCTGCCGGACCGACCGAAACCGATGGCCCCGGTCGCCGGGCGACCATTCATCGAGTGGGTGATCCGCTATCTGGCCGGACAGGGAATCGCCCGCTTCGTCCTGTCCACCGGTCATCTGGGGGGCATCGAGATGAACATACCAACGTCGAGCTCAGCATGGACCGAACCATAGCGTCTCGAGTGCGGCGGCAGCCGGATCATCTATCGTCGGTGATCGGGAACCCATAACCGATTGGAGTTGGTCGTGATGGAACTGTCGAACGAAAGGATCATGGTGACCGGCGGCGGCGGCTTCCTGGGCAGTCATCTGGTCGAGCAGCTCAAGGCGCAGGGCGTCGATCACGTCCATTCCGTGCGCAGCGCCGACTGGGACCTGACGAAGGAGAGCCGGGTGGAGGCGCTGTACGCGACCGAGCAACCCACGGTGGTGTTCCACCTGGCCGGCCTGGTCGGCGGCATCGGGGCGAACAAGGCGTATCCGGGGCGGTTCTTCCACCACAACCTCATGATGGGGACGTTGACGATCCATCACGCCATGAAGTCCGGCGTCAAGAAAGTGGTGAGCGCCGGCGCCGGTTGCGGCTATCCGGAGTTCGTCACCATGCCGCAGAAGGAGTCGGACTTCTGGAACGGATTCCCGCAGCGGGACAGCGCGCCCTATGCGCTTGCCAAGCGCCTGCTGCACGTCCAGTCCTTCGCGTATTGGGACGAGTACCGCTTCAACTCCATCGTCACCATTCCCGGCAACATCTACGGCCCATGGGACAACTTCGATTCTGGAGGGTGCGCACGTGATTCCCGCGCTGGTGCGCAAGTTCGTGGAGGCGACGGACGACGGCCGCGACCGGGTCGAGGTGTGGGGAACGGGAACTCCCACCCGCGATTTCGTGTATGCCGGCGACGTGGCCGAGGGGATGATCAGCGCGGCGCGCACGCTGCAAGAGCCCGCGCTGATCAACCTCGCCTCGGGAACGGAGACCAGTATCCGCACCGTCGTGCAGTCGCTCGCGGCGGTCACCGGATTCGACGGCGAGGTGGTCTGGAACCGCACTCGTCCGGACGGTCAGTCACGCCGCGTGTTCGACGTGTCCCTGGCCGAGAAGCTGCTCGGCTGGCGCGCGCGCACGGGTCTGATGGATGGCCTCAAGCTGACGGTGGACTGGTATCGCGCGAACCGGAACGGCGCGAGAAACGAAATGTCCTACTCAGAAAGCCTCGCCCGCGCCGGCGAACTGATGCAGAGCACCGGATGAGCCTCAACGCAACGGCAACTCCGTGACTACCGGGACGATGAACATGGCGCATGACGCGCTGCGCGGCCCGCGTCCGAGCTGTCCGGGCGCGGTGTTTCTGGACCGGGACGGGACGATCAACCGAGAGGTGCATCATCTTTCTCGTCCGGAGCAACTGGAATTGCTGCCGGGAGCAGCCGAGGGACTGCGCAGCCTGCACCAAGCGGGATACCGGCTGGTGGTCGTGACCAATCAATCGGCGATCGGCCGCGGCATATTGGATGGAGACCGGCTTGACCGGATCCACCAGCGCCTGAGTGGCATGCTCGGTGCCGAGGGAGTGGACATAGCGGCCTGGTACCACTGCCCACACCGGCCGGATGAGGGGTGCGCGTGCCGCAAACCGGGGACCGGATTGTTCGCACAGGGCCGTCGAGAGCTCGGCATCTCCCTCGATCACGCATGGATGGTGGGCGACCGGCTGAGCGACCTGCAAGCCGGCCGTGCGGTCGGCGCCCGGACCATTCTGGTCGCAACCGGCTATGGGCGCCGAGAGTATCGGCTGCCGGGGCGGCGAGCATGTACTGACTACTACGTCGAATCCTTGATCCGGGCCGCGCGGATCATCATGCAGACCGAACGCACTCGACCGGAGCAGTCGGGCTCCCCCATCAATCTGCGTTGACACATTCACGGACCGCACGGAAGCACGGACGGAAGCCTGATGTTGACAGTATACCCCGACACGGTCGAGACTCGCCGCAATGGCCGCAACAGCGACATCGAGATGATCCGGCGATTTGCTCTGCTCGGGTGGGAGCCTTCGATCCCGCTGCGGGCTGCGGGACGGTATGGAACTCACCTGCCGCTGGATTCACGACGAGTACGTGACGTGTGACGTGAATGAAGAAGTACGGCTGAGGGACCGTTGGCCCGCATCCTGATCCTGACTCAGGCCTACGTGCCGGACCCATCCACTACCGGCCAGCACCTCCACGATGCCGCCGCGGCGCTCGCCGCCCGCGGCCACGAGATCCGCGTCCTCGCCGCCAGTCACGGCTACGAGGACCCGAGCCGGAAGTACCCGCGCGCGCGAAACGCGCGACGGGGTGAAGATACGGCGCCTGCCGCTGAGCTCATTCGGCAAAGGCAGCATATTTCTGCGGGTGGCCGGCGCGCTGCCGCTCGTGGCGCAGTCCATCATCCGCGGGGCGTTGCTGCGGAACCTCGGCGCGATCCTGGTGAGCACGCATCCTCCGTTGAGCGCCATCGCGGCCCTCACCCTCGCACGGCTGCGCGGAACCCCGATCTGCTATTGGGTTAATGATCTGAATCCGGAGCTGGCCATCGAGCTGGGCGCGGTGCGGGCGGGCTCCCTCCCGGTGCGCCTGATGCACTGGCTCAACCGTCGCATCTTCGCCCGCGCGCAGCGCATCGTCGTCCCCGACCGCTGCATGGCCGAGCGCGTCGGGCGCACGCTCGACGTGGCGGCGAAGACCGTCGTCATACCGCCGTGGGCGCACAACAACCACGTCCAGCAGATCGAACACGTCGCCAACCCCTGGCGTCAGGAATACGTCAGGGAACGCCGTCGCGTCGTGATGTACAGCGGCAACCACAGCCCGGCCCATCCGTTGGACACGCTGGTACGCGCCGCGCTACGGCTGCCGGACGAAGGGGGCCTCGAGTTCCTGTTCGTCGGCGGCGGACTCGACAAGGCGAGGATCGACGCGCTCATCGAGCGGGAACGGCCTGCACACATCCGCTCGCTGCCGTACCAGCCGTTGGAGACACTGCGCTATTCCCTGTCCGCCGCCGACGTGCATGTGGTGTCGGTCGGCAACGGGACGGTCGGGATCGTGCACCCCTGCAAGATCTACGGCGCACTGGCGGCGGGCCGCCCCATCCTGCTGCTCGGCCCGAAGCGTTGCCATGCCACCGACATCATCGGGGAGCGGGACATCGGCTGGCACGTCGCCCACGGTGACGTGGACGGCGCCGTGGAGGTGCTGCGGGAGATCCGGCGCGCCCCGCGCGAACGCCTCGAACGGATGGGCCGGACCGCCCGGGAACTGGTCCAGCGCCACTACGCGCGCGACGCCCTCCGCAGCCGATATTGCGACGAGGTGGAGGCGGTCTTGCGGCCCTGACTCGAGGACCTTCAGTGCGTCTGCACCTCGGCTGCGGCGCGGCGTAACACCTGCCACATCTCGGCCTCGGTCGCCGTGCGCCGCCGGAATGTCCAGGTCGATGCCGGTCAGCGTTGCGCTGTCGCCTCTTCAGGATTCGTCGCGTTCCCGCTGCGTAGCCGAACCGCTTGTGTGGCCGAATGGAATCATCTGCCGCGGAGACGAAACTTCAGCGAATCGAAGACATAGACGCTGAAGTAATAGATGGATCTCCATCCGAGCCCCTCCTCTTCTCGAAAGCGCTTCCAGGTCCAGCGCGCCGAGACGAGCTTGTTGCTGGACAGAGACTTGCCGTGCAGACGGTACTGCGCCAGGGACTGAGTAACGCCGACCGCAGTACGCGATCCGTCGCGCAGGAGCGCGAGCCAGTATGCGTGATCCGCGCCTCTCCCGACCTGCGGCATTCTGGCCGCGCCACACGTAGAGCGCCGTACCATTGCGGTGCACATTGCAATCTTGTTGCGGCCCAGCATGGTGCCGTAACTCACCTGCGCGGGGACCGACACGATGCTCACACGTTGCTTACCGACATGGTAGCGCCCATATCCGGTATACGAGATGTCGGCCTGGTGATGCTCCATGGTTGCGACTTGCCGGGCGAACTTCTCCGGATGCCATATGTCATCGTAGTCGATAAACGCGATCAGTTCACCGCGTGCCTCGGCAAGTGCGGTGTTGCGCGCGACCGAAAGGCCCTTGTTGGCTCCGTGACTCAGCACCCGGATACGCCCGTCACGCCGTCGGTAGTCGGCGACAATCTCCGCGGTGCTGTCGGTCGACCCGTCATCCACGATGATCAACTCCCAGTCCGTGACGGTTTGAGCCATTACGGACTCGATCGCTTCCGAGACGAAACGCGCGCCGTTGAAGACCGGAAGAATAACCGTAACGAGAGGCAGTGACACGTTGCAGGATGACCGCTACGGTAGCACGGTGCAGCCGTTGCAGCAACTCCACCCTCGCCGTGACAGACGTGGCCGCCTTCACGTCGGTTTCGTCCTGACCGTCCTCGGTGGAGGGGTGGAGAGCGGGTTACGCCGACGTTGGCCGAGGCACTCATCCCACGCGGCCACCGCGTCGATCTGTGCTGCTGCGCCCCTTCGGGTCGTATCGCGCCAGCATCCCCCGCCGTACGACGCTAGCCCAAGTTTAACACACGCGCAGGCGATTTCAGGAAGTTGGAGTGATTTCCGCGAATCTATGGGGGGCTCTGCCTCCAAAATGGGCTGATCGGCCGAAGTAGTGCCATAATAGTAAGCGAGGCCATTGACCGCCTCTTGCCGGCTATCTACCTTCAGTCAGCCATGTTCGTGCGCCGCACTCAGACCCGAGCCACCGCCAACGGCGACCGCTACTTTACCTATCGCTTGGTGCGTTCTGAACGCCGCAGCGCCCACGTCCGGCAGCGCACTCTGCTCAATCTCGGCCGCCACTTCTCGCTTCCTCACGCCGATTGGCCGCTGCTGTGCTCGCGCATCAAGCAACTGCTAAGCCCCCAAGATGAGCTGCTGTCCACCGATATTCGCCCGCCCATCGAGCGGGAAGCACAACGGATCGCCGCGCAGTTGATCGCCCGTCAAGTACCGCTGCACTCAGCCTCCTCTGCGGAGGACAGCGCTGGCGAAAACGAGTTCCACAACGTCGACGTCGCTTCTCTGCAACTGCTGCGGCCACGCAGCGTCGGCGTCGAACAGGTCGGCCTATGGGCCATGCAGCAGGTGCAGTTGATCCCGTTGCTCAACAGGTTGGGTCTGAGCGGCCCGCAGCGCGCTGCGGCGGTCGGCTCCATCATCGTCGCCCGCATGGCCGCGCCCGGCTCCGAACGGGCCACCTATCGCTGGTTGCAGCAGTGCAGCGCCTTGGGCGAACTGCTGCAGGTGGACTTCGAGACCATGAGCATGATGCAGTTGTACCGCGCCTCCGACGCGCTGGTCGGCCAGCAACAGGCGATCGAACAGCATCTGTTCAAGCAAGTGACGGATCTGTTCTGCCTGGGAACGACTGTCACGTTATATGACCTGACCAACTCCTATTTCGAGGGGGAGGCGGCAGATCAGCCGCTGGCCCAGCGCGGTCATTCCAAGGAGAAGCGCAGCGATTGTCCGCTGCTGACCTTGGGTCTGGTGCTGGACGGCAGCGGGTTCGTGCGTCGCAGCGAGGTATTGGCTGGCAATGTCGTCGAACAGGATGTCCTGCAAGGGGTGCTCAAGCGCCTGCAGGTGCCTGACCACGCGCTGCTCGTGATGGATTGCGGGGCGGCCACCGAGAAGAATCTGCAATGGCTGCGGGAGCAGGGATACCGGTATTTGGTGGTGAGTCGCGAGCGCACCCGAAGATTTGATGCCGAGGCGGCGCTGCGCCTGCAGACGGCCTCACGGCAGGAGATACAGGTGCAGATGGTGCGGTCGGAGGACGGCGCCGAAGTGCGCCTGTACTGCTACTCGGAGGCTCGGCACGGCAAGGAGCAGGCGATGCTGAAACGGGCTACCGAGCGCTTCGAGAAGCGCCTGCAGGAGCTGCACGAAGGACTGTCCCGGCCGCGGACGCACAAGAAGACCGAAAGGATCTGGCAGCGCATCGGGCGCCTGAAGACCAACAGCAGCGGTGCGGCTCAGCATTACCATATCGAGGTGGTTACCGATAAGAGCGGCGAGAAGGCCACCGCCATCAAGTGGGAACAACGCCCGGTTGCCGGTTCGAAGCTGACCCATCCGGGGGTGTACTGCCTGCGCAGCAACCAGACCGACTGGGATGCCGAGACGATGTGGCGTACCTCCATCACGCTGACCGATCTGGAGGCGGTGTTTCGATCCCTGAAGTCCGAGCTGGGGTTGCGGCCGATCTTCCACCAGAAGCCGATCGCGCCAATGGTCATCTGTTCATTACCGTGCTGGCCTATCAGTTGGTGCAGGTGATCCGACGCCGCTTGCGCGAGCACGGCGAGCACGCCTCATGGCGCACGGTGCGCAGCATCCTCGCCGGCCAGCAGCGCGTCACGGCCACCTTTCGCCGTGCTGACGGTCGCACCCTGCACGTGCGCAAGGCGACCGAGGCCGAGCCAGCCCAGCGTGCGATCTACGATGCGTTGGGAGCTGATCCGGCCCCCGGTGGGATCAGGACGGTGCTCGCAGAGTAGCGATGCTCACCAGTTGCGCAGCGAATGTAGTGCCACCCGCCGATATGAGACCTTCTAATTCATGCACCCGTAGCAGGATATGTTTCAGCCCGTTAAACTTGGGTTAACTGACAGCGGCTGACGTTCGCTCGTCTGCGCCGAGCTCCAGCCGTGTCAATCTCCTGTTGCCGTTGTACACCGTGTCGAAATAGACTCGGTCTCCCCGCGGAGATAGCCGCGGGTGAAGGTCACATCTGCATTGTCCGCTGAACTCGAACCCGTGATACAGCTCCGCCAGAACCTGGAAACACTGGCGCTCGATGTGCACCAACAGCAAACTCTGCATTCTCGCTCGGTCCGGATACGTATCGGTAACGAACAGTTCGCCATTTACATGCGGGTGGCCGTCACCCATGGTGTCGAGACAGCCTTCTCCGAACTGCCGATGGACGTTGGTCACCGTCGACACCACGAAGTAACCATCGACGCCATGAGGGCTTCTCAAATAGACCAGGATCGAATCGTCATCGACCCACGCGTAGTGGCTTACCATCTTGTTCTGTGCGATGACTCTCAGACCATGACCGCGTACATCCGCGAGCAGAAGCCGATCGAAACGACGTCTGCCCAGGAAATATCGGTGCAGCAGGAGAAATTTCTCTCCATTCGGTGAGATCATCACGTGGTTGATCTCGTGGTCGGCGAAGTCGAATGCCGGATCATGATCCACCCTGCACAGATCTCCGATCGAGTACAATAGTTTCTTCATCCCGGTTTTCATGCTTACGTACATGATTCCGTCCTCATCGAGACTCGGCAACTGCCGGCGATCCTCGATGCTACGGTCCCGGTAGCCGTAATCAGGGCTCAGGAGGCCGAGGCGGTCGTAGTTCAGCGAGAGATAGTACTCCAGACCAAACGCGTCCTGTACCGGCTCGTCGAATACATGCGCGATCCTCGGGGGGGCTCCATTCACCAGATTGGCGCGGTAACGGAGCGCGTCTCCATCATAGGTATTGAACATGAAGCCGTCGCCACTGACCCATTGCAGACGACAACCCTGTTGCCAATTATACGAGGTGACCAACGTGGAAAA
The DNA here is from genome assembly GCA_965215345.1 of Spirochaetia bacterium. Lineage (GTDB taxonomy): Bacteria > Spirochaetota > Spirochaetia > SZUA-6 > Bin103 > CATQHW01. The sequence goes on from CBDCDL010000002.1 coordinate 978,559, forward strand.
GATCGGATTGGTGAGGTCGGTCGGCGCAAACAGAGCGGCTCGAATCGGCTTGTCGGGAGCAGGCAGACCACGCGTCGAGGAAGCCGCTACGTGGCACAAGACATGGCCGTCCTGCGATTCCGGCGTCTTGTCGTAGTAACCGAAGAAGGTTTCCTGGTCCTGCGGACCTATCGACGTAAATCGATGGTCTGACTTAGCACGGCAGGTCCGTTTGTGAAGCAGGTTGATCGTCCTCGCATAAGCCTTCCGGGCGATCTGCTTCGCAACCGGAAACCGCTGCAGGAGAGCAGCCATCTTCCTTTCGAGACGACCGAACTTCGATGACATCATCGGAAGGATCGCTCTGTGCGTCTCGAGCGGTTCCGGTGCATCACATCCCCCGTCCTTTGCGGCGGCTCACGGGTGGCGGGATGCGTGCATGATGCTCGAATACAATGCCTGATAGCGCCGCGACATCCGAAGCGCGGAATACGTCTCCCGGGCTCGTTTGCTGATTTCCGCTCGCGGCGCCTTCCGTAGACGAGCCAAGTAATGCGGAAGTTGCTTCGCAACGCTGGCAGCCGGATCGCTCAGCGAAAAGAGTTCGACCGCTCCCGGCGGCATCTCGGATTGCAACTCACGGTGGGGCCCTATATCGGAAAGCAGGCAGGGAAGCCCCATCGAGAGCGCCTCCAACACGGCGGCCGGCAGACCTTCGGCCACCGATGCGCTTGCGAACACGTCACTTTCCGCCAAGTAGCGATGCACACCTTGTCGATCCTGCTGTCCGACGAAGCTGATCGTAGCGTATCGGCCGTCGTCCAGTCGGGCACGTTCGGGGCCTTCTCCTACGACCGCAAGCGTCGCCATGGCAGGGTCTGCCAGCCGAAACAGATCGTACAGATAGCTGACATTCTTGCGTGTAATCAGTTGGCCTACGGTCACCGCCCGTACTCTCCCATCTCCGTACCTCGTGAATTCCGCAACGACGTTGGAGAACAACTCTATTCCATTTGGTATCACCGACGCGCACGATATCCCGTAACGTTCACGGTACTCGCTTCTCAGGGCGTTCGAACAGCAGATCAGGTTACTACATCGTTGCAGCGCCTTCACGTGACTTCGTGCGGCGTATCTGCCGACAATCGGTCCGAACTTTGACGGATAATCGATGTCCGGTATGTTCCTGCAGGTAGCGATCCAGCACGTGCCCTGGTTCGACAATTGCGATATGATGGAATCAGGGCGCCAGCCATGACTATGAATCACGTCTGGGCCGATCGATTCGATCGCCTGTTCGAGCGGCCTTCTCCCTCGTAACAGGCTATCCATTCTACCCATGTCGAGCGGATGGAGTTTGACGGGCAACGTCTCCACTTCATCGATCAGAGAATCGTCGGCCTCGGGTGAGAGCGTTACTATGGAGATGTCGAATTCGTCGTAATTCATATGACGCAGGATGTTGATCAATTGGATCGTCGGGCCGCAGTTGCGAAACGTCGACGTCACGTACATCAGTCGGATGGGGCTGCCTGTGCTCGTCACTCGGCTGCATCCTCCCACTTCTGGTCTTGCGGAGGCGTGCGTCCGTCCTTGGAAAGAACCTTCGACGATGATCTTTCGCGACTCCCACGAGTCCTCCGGTACGCCATCCCGACACGACTCCGGCGATGACGCAGCCGAGATGGGCCGCACCCATGGCCAGCATGCTTCCCCATCTCCGCCTGCGAGGTCAATACCTCAAGCTGCGCCACCTGCTGGCGGTCGGCCAGCGGCTCAACGGCAACTTCGACCTGCTGCGGCACGTCATCGGCGAGGAGGCGGCGGACAGCGATATCCAGTCCAGCTTCCCGCTGGCGGAGCTCGACCGGCGCGAGAACTTCCTCTCCCTGCTGCACTACTTCGGCCTGCTGAGTATTCGCGGCGTCACGGAAGGCGTACCGCGCCTGGGCATACCGAACGAGACGGTCAGACGGCTGCTGTACGGCTACCTGCGCGACGGCTACCGGGACATGGGGGTGTTCGCCGTCGATCTGTTTGCCTTCGCCGGCCTGCTGCGCGGGATGGCCTTGCGGGGCGAGTGGCGGCCGGTGTTCGCGTTCCTGCGCGACGCGATCAAGGGATCCGAGGCGGACCGACGGTCCCCCAGCCGTGCTTCTTCACGTACTCGGTGCACGGGGCGACGGTGCCTGTTCAAGCACGTAGGCCATCAGCGAGGGAATGCCGGGCTCGTACCGCACCGGCCGAAGCTGTCCGGGCGGGCGCCAGACGAAGCCCAGGCGCTGCAGCACGGTCAGCGCCGCATGCATCTCGTCCGCGTCGGACGCGAGGCCGGCGGCCGCCGCGGCTTTCAACTCCTCGTAGGTCAGCGTCGGCGTGGATCGATACCGGGCGGCCACGCACGCAGCGACCGACAGCCAGCCCGATTGATCCAACTCCAGGTACCGATCCTCATAGTAGTCGGCGACCCGCGCGGCCACATCGGGCCGCGCCGCGTGCGCGTGAGCGGCAGTCAGGCGGGTCGCGCCGGTGGCCAGGTGCTGCTCCCACAGCGCTTCGCCCCAGAGTTGGATGAAGTACGGGTAGCACTGGCTGTCCTCGACCGCCGCATCGAGGACGTCGGCGTCGATGCTCACGCCGTGGGCCGTCAGCGGCTCGACCAGCGCGGCACGGGCGGCCGCGTCGCTCAGCAGGCCGATGCCCAGGCGCCCCTTGCCGAGGCGGCTCCAGAAGGACGCATCCATGGCGCCGAGATGCGCCGGCAACCCCGGCGTGCCGGCCAGCACCAGCAGAAACGGCGCCTCGTTGCGCACCTGCTGACTGGCGTTGAGCAGCGTTCTGCCCACTTCGATGTCCAGCGTGTGCGCCTCGTCGAGCAACACCGCCAACGGCTTCCTGCGGCAGCGGGCGGTCAATCGCTCCGGCAGATTCCGCATGCCGCCGGCCGGCGGCGCCCACTCGACCGAGCCGACCGCCGCCACGCCCACTTTCCGGGGCAGCAGCCTCGCCAGCACGGACCGCCGCGACAGGGCGTCGATCAGCGCGTCGCGGGTGGGGACGTCGTTCGGGGTCAGGGACACCACGTCCACTCGCCTGTTCCGGTCGTGACAGGCGCGCTTGAACCAGTTGAGCAGCACGGTCTTGCCGTTGCCGCGCGGCCCCATCAGGGCCACGTTGTGCGGCGGGGACGTGCCGCCGAGCAGGTCCTCCAAGCACTGCGTCAGTACCGCCTCTTCCCGCTCGCGCCCCATGAGTGCGGGCGGGGTGGCGCCGTCGCCGGGCGTGAATACACGCTGCACCATCCCGTGCATGATGTAATGGTAGATCGACGCACGGATACCGGCAAACAGGCCGCCGCTACAGTCCGGCTCGTCGAACCCGCGGTGACTACCGTGTGTGTCGGCACCGACCGCCTCCGGCCTTCCAGAACTGGCCAGCGCTAGGCCGTCGAAAAACTTGGTCGGATCATGTAATCCGGCCGCGGCACCTCAAAGAGATCGAGGATGGCCGGAGCGAATTCCAGGTAGCTGATGCGCGACTGATGTTGGTTTGCAGGAGTATTCGCGTGGCCAGCATGCTTCCCCATCTCCGCCTGCGACGTCAATACCTATGCCGTGGCCAGCCACCTTCGAGTTGCCCGGTACGCTTCGTATCTCACCGCTGACGGGAGGCCACCTGCTCGAACAGCATCTCGTAGGCGGCTGTCACGCGGTCGGCGGCGAAATCATCGGCTCGACGCCGCAGTTCCTCCTTCGGGATCGTACCCCCGTTCAGTGTGTCCAGAATGGCCCGAGCGAGAGCATCCGCGTCTCCCACCGGAGTCAGCTTGCCCCAGCGTCCGCCGCCGAGCAGCTCCGCCGGGCCATACGGCGCATCGGTGCTGACCACGGCGGTGCCGCACGCCATCGCTTCGATCAGCACGGTGGGGCACGCCTCGTAACGCGACGACAGCACGAGCGCCGCGGCGCGATGCATGTACCGGTACGGGTTCTCGTCGAAGTCGAGAAAGTCCAGATCCTGCTCCGCCTCGAATGCTGCGGCCGCGGCCCGCAGATGCGCCCGATACGACTGCGAGCTGCTGCCCATGATGACCAGACGGACCGGCCGCTGCCGCCGGGCGCTACCGAACGCCTTCACCAGCGTTGCGTGGTCCTTCACCGGCACCGGCCGCCCCACGGTCAGCAGCACGGGAACCTCCGCATCGCCGAACCACGGGTGGGGCACCTGCTGCCGGCTCAGGCGCCGGACGGCCGCCACCGGTATCGGGTTGAACAACGGGTGCACACGCGCTTCCGGTACGCCCAGGACGCGCGACGTGTCGGCGCCGACGCCGTGGGAGACGGCAACCACGGCCTCCGCTTGCGGGTACCGGGCACGCGCGGCGGCCACCTGCGTTTCGGTATAGCCCAAGGAAACGACGGAGTGCACGGAGATCACGGCGGGAACGGCGGGAGAGGCCAGCTTCGCGCCGGCGACCGTGACGATGTTGGGCCAGAACGCCGTCCCGTACAGCAGCGTTGGCCGCGTCCCGCGCACGTAGTGGGAAACGCCGGCGGCAAAAAAGACCTCCTTGAGGATATCCTTGAATCGAAATGGCGTCTTCGGATGGTTCCGGCGCAGCGCCGACCACGTACGGAGCAGAGCCGATGGGCCGACTCGGAGCCGCCGCAGCCGGATGTTGCGCTCCCGGCACCACCGGAGCAGATCCTTCGAGTCGCGCCTCATCGCCGGCAGATAGTAGACGTGCGCGCGGCGTGGGATAGCGGCGCGGTACGCCCCGAAGGGGCGCAGCAGCAACAGATCGACGTGGTGGCCGCGCTGGATGAGCGTCTCCGCCAACGTCAGCGTAACCCGCTCCGCTCCCCCTCCGCCCAAGCCGGTGACGAAACCGACGTGAAGGCGCCCGCGCCTGCCACCAGCTCGACTCAGCTTCCGCCCCGATTGCGACTGCGGCGCAACGTCGACAGCACGAACGGCATTCTGGCTGCCGCGTTCGCTACGAAGTAGACGGTGTTGGCCCATGCGGCGCCGGTCGCCCCGTGGGAGGGCGCCAGCAACACGATCGCTATCGCCATAGCCACGATTCCCGCCCAGTTCGCGATCAACGACGCCTCGCCGCGGCCGGTGGCTGCCGGCAGGGGAGACAGCGCCGCAATGCTCATGAACACGAACGAGCCGGGTATGAGCGTCATCAGCGGTTGGGCGACCTCGCCGAATCCGGGGCCGAGCATCACCCGGATGATCGGGGTGTGGAACAGCGCGAGCAGGCCGTACGTCGTGACGGCAAGCGCCACCGACAGCAGCGTGAAACGGCGTGACAACGCACCCAGAGCGGCGCCGTCGAAGGTATAATACCGCCTGCTGTACTCGACCTGCATCCCTTGACCTATCGGCTGGACAGGCAGTCTGGTAGTGTCGATGATCTGGCGCGCGGCACGGTACAGTCCTACTTGCGTCGCGCTGGTCAGGACGTTCATCATGATCACGTCGATCGTCCCGCTCAACGCTCCGGCCTTGGTCTGGAGGAACGTCATGACCTGGAATCTGACCACGTCGCGCGGGATACGAACCGACAATGACTTCCACCAACCGGACAACCCGGCCCGCCGGGCGGATATGACGGCAGCGATGAACAGTCCGACACCCTCGACGCCGGCTCCACCGACATACGCGATTACTACCATGAGCAAGCCGCCATCGGTCAGCCACGCCACGGTGATCACGGTGATTCGGGTGACGGCACTGCCCACCGTGATCGCGAACCCCAGGCGCAAACGATCAGTCAGACGCAGCACGGCGATGCTCGCCAGGCGCGTGGCCAGGAACATGCCGGTAACGCCGTACAACAGCATCGTGGACCGGTATGCGCGCTCGATGCGGAGCAATTCACCGGCAGTGGACGCAGCCACGGTCAGCAGGACGTAGGAGACCACCGACAGACCAAGGGCAGACGCGAATGCCAGTCGCAGCGTCGCCACGGCTTCCTCGCGCCGACCAGCAGACGAACTTCTCGTTACGAACGTGGTGATCGTTTCATCACCATGGATGGCCATGAAACCGAACAGAAGCAACGGCACGGCCATGATGGCAGCCAGAACTCCGAACCCTTCGGGGCCCAGAATCCGGGCCGTGAGCGCGGTCTGAACGATCCCCGAGACGGTTTTCACTGCCATGATGGCACCGAGCCAAAGGACCTGGCCGGCGGAACGCCGGTCGGCGACGGGCAGAATGCGGGCGATCAGTTTCCGCAAGGCGTGAGGTCAGCGCGACGCCTGAACGGCACGAGACCGTCGGTTCTCCGGTGGGCTGAACCTGGTTCGGGGTCCTTCACAAGCGACGACTGCCAAGGAGCAGATCACACCGATGAGGAAGCTTACGAAACGCAAGCCCAACGTGTTGTAGATCGTAAAACTGAGGAGGGCGATCTGAATGCCCCATCCGATCACCGCATCCCGGGCCAGGGAGCGTGGTGCGATCCAGCGCAACCACAGCAGTGAGACGAAAAACAGCACGTACAATGCCAAAGGTACGACGCCTGCCTCCCCCGCGAACTGCAGGTACGTATTATGCACACCAAGTCTCATCGAAGTGCCGAGGGTGAAGTTGACTCCATCCAGATGGCGCAACGCGTTCAGTCCGTTTCCGATGAGCGGTGACTCCCGGAACTGTTCCAGGCCCAACCGCCACAGCGTCGTCCGTTCCGTCGTCCCGAAATCGTCGATTACGCCGCCGAATATCGCGATGAAGGAAGCCAATCGTATCAACTGGCCGCGTTCCAGCAACTCCGCCACTTCCACCACCGTCGCATTCAAGGCAAGGCCGACGGTCCCCACCACGAGCAGCCACCACACCAGCGGACCGCGTGCGCCGCGTCCGTTCAACACCAGAAAAAATGCTGCGGCTGCAGTCACGCACAGCATCGCCGTCCTGGAGAACGTAGCGACTACCGCAGCGCAGCCCGCGGTCAGGGCTGCATACGCGAGCCAACGGCGCCTGCCGGCGGCAAGGAACGACAATGCCAGCGACACCGTGAAGCTCGCAGCAAAACCCGCTATGTTCGGATCGTGGAAGCTCCCGGTAAATCGCTGCCCCGCCGCCGACAGAGCGACAGCGTCCGGACTCCGAACGCCTGCTTGTTGCAGCAGCGGCGTTGCAAGCGTCAAGACGCACGACGCCATCAGGATCACGAGTATCCCTCGCAGCACAGGCTCGACTCCGATCCGCTTCACCATCGCGCGACAGCCGACGGCGCCGGTCCAAATGAAGACTACCGGAAAAGAATCCCATAACGGCTTCACTTGTGCCAGTAATGTGGTCGCGCCGAGGGCGACTGCGGTGACGAAACCGATGACCAGATAGGACACGATCGCAGCAAGAACCAGCATGCCGGAGACGCCGAGCGCTTGTCGCAACGGAACGTAGGCTTGACCTGCCAGGACCAGACCACAGGCGAGAATGACGGAGCGTATGATCTCCACCACAGGTGATTCGACGTTCAGACCACGGTGGTCGATGATCACGAGCACCGCCATTCCCCAGAATGCAGCACTCACGAACGGGGCCAGGAAGGTTTTGGGGTGGAGACGCAGTGATGCTGTATCAGACATTCCGCCGGTTCTCCCGAACGGGAACGCCACCATTGCGCCCGCCTGACCGATGACAAGGGACGAAGCCGGTGCGGATAGTCACGGCGGATTCCTCATCCGTGTTGGCGTATGCCCCCGGGCGAGTCCATTTACCATGCCGTCGATACGGATCTTCCGGTTGCGAGACCGCTTCAAGAATCCGTAGCAGAACATGATCGCCGGTTCGATCTTCGGCACAACGGCGTCCGGCAGGAAACGGAGCACTCGCATGATCGACGACGATCGCTGTCTGAGCAGGCGTTTATGATGCAACCCCCTGAACAGACGCGAACCACCGGCAGGGTCGGTCTCTCGCATGAATCGCCACAGGCGATGGAGCAGCTCGCAGGCATCCCGGTGCAAAGCCTGTCGTTCGATACCGGAGAATCGTTCGATCCAGCGAAATACCTGAAACAGGAATGCGTTCGCTTCGTCGTAGCGGCGCTCGCCGGCGGTTCCCTGACCGTCGATCGATCGTTGGAGAACGGCAGCAGGCGTGTCGAGACCTGATGCCCGCAGGTTGCGCTCGACCACCCGCATGGTGAAACGCATCTGCACGGGACGATTGCTGCCGTGGGCGTTGGCATCATGGATTCGATACAGCATCAGGTATTCGTCGATTACGGCGCACTCGTGTCCGCCCAGAATGATTCTGCTCCACAGCTCGAAGTCTTCTGCGGCTTTGTAATCAGGATCGTAATGGAGACCGTGGGCGCGGATGGAAGCCGTGTTCATGAACACGCTCGGGTGACCGAACGGCGTATAGAACATGCACGCACTCCAGATGGATGAAGGCGGCACGCCGTGCGGCCTGTCATACTCGTACCTTTCGTGATCATCTTTCATGTAATACATCAGACATCCGCACACCACACACCGCGGATGTGCACGCATGTACCGGTATTGGGTTGCGAGCCTGTGCGGCAAACTGATGTCATCGCAGTCCATCCGTGCGAGGTAGGCGCCTCTCGCAAGATCGATGCCTTCATTGAGCGTCGAGACCAACCCGCGGTTCTCTCTCGATACGATGCGGATGCGCGCGTCGCGACGGGCGTACTCCTCGATGATGGACAGCGAATGGTCGGTCGAGCCGTCGTCGATGATCAGAAACTCGAAATCGGCGAACGTCTGGTCGAGTATCGATTCTATCGCTTCCCGGAGATATTTCTCGCCGTTGAATACCGGCATCAACACCGTGATTGCCGGCATATTGTGCGTCGGGCAGTGTCGATCAACCAGCCTTCGTTCGTTCCTCGACCCGTGCCGATACACCCTCCCGGTCATGTCGGCATCGGCAACCCGTTTCGGCGGCTCCCGCTGTCATACACGATCTGCGCGCCGGTCGTATCCAACGCCAACCTGAACGCCGGCGGGTTGCCCATGCGGGCGAGCATGGCTGCCTGCCGGTCCTCCGGTATCAGGAAGAGCAGGAACCCGCAGCCACCCGCGCCGAGCAGTTTGCCGCCCCACGCCCCCGACGCGATCCCCGCCTGGTACAGCGCATCGATGTCCGGATTGCTGATGCCGGCGGCGAACGTACGCTTGATCTTCCAGCTCTCGCCGATCATCGATCCGATCAGCGGCAGGTCGAGCGGGCTGTCCTGCAGGGCCGCCAGCAGGTCGCGGGTCATACCGAGGATGGTCTCGAGATCGGAACGATTGGCAGCCGTATTGGACGACTGTTCTGCCAACACCGACTCCGCGGCGCGCACGGAGCCCGTATACACCAGCAAGGTGTGAGCCTCCAGGACCGCGCGGTTTGCGGGCGTCAGCGCTATCGGCGCCACGTGCACGGTATCATCGCGATCGAACCGGATCTGCTTCAAGCCGGGGAACGCGACCCCATATTGATCCTGCCATCCGATCGGTTTCCGCAACAGTTCGGCCTCGACCATCACCGCTTCCCGGGCCAGCAAGTCCGCGTTGCACTCCAGGTCGCGCCACGTGCGCACGGCGTGCAGCAACCCGACGGTAACGGCGCTGCTCGATCCCAACCCGGTTCCGCCGGGGATCTCACCGATCATGCCGATCTCCCATCCCGAATGAAAGTCGTACTGCGCAAGGATCGAACGTGCCAGATCATGCTCCAACTCGCTTGCGTTCCGCACGATCTCGGTCCTGGTGTAGGACAAGGTTATACGCTCGTCGATCCGGCGCGTCATGCCGATGTAGAAATGCTTGTTCAGCGCAGCACTGATGACCAGGCCGTCGTGGTCGCGGAAGAAGGCGGGGAAGTCCGTGCCGCCTCCCATCAGGCTGACTCGATACGGGGTGCGGGTGATGATCACTCTTCTGCATCTCCTCCCCGGCCATGAGATAGCATGTCGACCGCAGCGTGAAGCAACGCTTCATGCGTGAGTTCGGCGTGGCCGTATATCTCGGTCGGCGTATGGAAGGACAGGGTAGCCGGCAGCTCGTGCACGTGGTTGTCAGCCGAGAATGCCGAGAACGTCACCAGGTCCATCCCGATCTCCAGCGCGGCTCGGGCGGCGTCCACGATGTTCTGCGACATTCCCGAGCTCGACACCGCCATCAACACGTCCTGCTCGCGGGCGAGGGCCAGCAGCGGGCGCTTGAAGACCTGCTCGTAGCCGTAGTCGTTCGTCATGCAGGTGATCAGCGCAGGATCGTTGAACGTCAGCGAGCCGACCCCGCAGGTGTTGAGCAGGTCCTGCGACAGGTGCGAGACCAGCGCCGCACTGCCGCCGTTGCCGACCCAGAACACCGAACGGCCGCGCGCCCTCCGGCCGGACCAGATGCGTACCAGCGTTTCCAGGCCATCGCCCAGGGACATGGGCTCTCCCCGGTGGCGGCAGGTGGATCGATCGAGCAGCCTGGCGAGGTTCCGGAGCCAAGCCAGCGCTTCCGTTCCCTTGTCGTGCGACGGATGGTTCATGGGATGATCGCTCCAGTCTCGAGCCTGGTTCTCACCAGCTCCAGGCTCTCGTTCGTTCCTGCGTCGTAATGAAAGCCGTCGATGTGAAAGCCGGCGGCGGATCAGCGAGCGCTTCGTCCGCGGACGATGTTGCGGAGCAACGCCGCCAGAACCGCGATCGCCAGCCACACGAAGAACGCGACGATCATGATCAGACTCCGTGACGGGCCGTCTTTCAAGTCAGGGACCTCCGCCAGCTCCAGGACCTGGAAGATCGGCACCTCTCCCTCGGCTCTGAGTTTCTCCAGCTCGTACTGCTCCGACAGCACCTTGTAGAGCTCCGTCTGCACGGCGAGCTCGAGACGCAACTGCGCGAACTCCAGCGCCAGATCCGGCATCTCCTCCTGGGTCGGGAACAGTTGTTCGTACTCCGAATATCCCGACTCCATCTCCTCGATCAGTTGCAGCAGATTCTCGCGCTCGGTCTGCAGCAGCAGCAAGCCGGGATCGTTGCCCGGCGCCACCTTGGCGTAGGTCTGAATCTCCACTTCCTTCAGCAGGAGCTGGGTGTATATTTCCGATATCCGCGTCACCAGTTCCTGCGCGAGCGTCTCCACCTCCAGCACGCCGTAGCGCTGCTGAAACTCCTTGATGCGCTCCGCGTACACCGCGATCGTCTGCTCGACTTCCCCATGCCGCGCCGCCAGCAGGTCGCGCATGCGCCGGCTCCGGTCGATGCCGATGGCGACGAAGCGCTGCTCCAGGCTCTCCACCAGACGGTTGACGACATCGGCGGCGAATGCCGCATCGGGGTCGCGGAACGAGACGCGCAACGTTCTCGTCCTGGGGTCGAGATCGTAGTCGGCTTGGGCCCGGAATCTTTCGCGTACCTTGCCCCGGACGTCCTCGGTGATCTTCCAGCGCGTGGCCAGGTCGAGATCCTCTGCGATGGGGTCGATGATGGACCTGCCGTTCAACAGGGTGATGGCCAGCTCGCCGTGGTTGACTCCGCCGGAAACGCCGGTCAGACCCGCCAGGGCGCTCAGACCGCCGAGGCTGCTCAGCGCTCTCGAGGCGAGGTCCTGACCACCCTGGTTGATCAGCAGCAGCGCCGAAGGACGATAGATGTTGGGCATCGGACTCCGCTCCGCCGGGAGGACGAGTGAGAGCACCGCGTACGCCAGGACGAGGGAGGTGCCCCCGGCGGTGATGGCGAAGACCATCAGGCGGGAGCGCCAGATGACGCCGGCCACGGCCCACAGGTCATAGGGGGCGGCGGGCTGCTGCCGGCCGGGATCGGGGAGCTCGCGCTCACTGCTCTGGCTCGACGCCGGCTTCCCGACGAGGTCACTCAATGGCTATGCGTCCTGCCGGGCAGCGATCACGTCGCCACGCTGTCGTGGGCGAGCAGATCCTTCGCGGTCGGCCTCCACCGTGGTGGCGTCATGTCGTCGGCACGTCGGCCTCCGCAGCCTGCCAGCGTTTCTGTTCGCCCTGCACCTGCTGCAGCGATCCCATCGGGGATTCCGTCGCGGCATCTCCCAGGCTCTCCTGCCAACGGGTGCGGCACCACCAGCACTGCCATCGCGGTCCCCACACTAGCGGGGCGCCCGGCCGGTGTCAACGACTCGCCATGATGATGAGTGACCCCGGTTCGTGACCCTCATCTCATGCCAGTCACCGCAGCAGTCTGTCCAGCCACCTCCTGGACCGTCGGCCGATCGAGTAATCCGGGTGAGGTCTTGACCGGGTCACCACCAGTAACGCAGCGATAGCGAGCTGCGAGAACCGACTGCGCGACCAGAGACATGAACAAGGCTTCGGCGTTTATCGGCTTCGGACCGTCCTCAAGCCGGCGAATAGCCGCCAAGTTCCAGGTCGGCAGCGTACCGTTCACTCAGCAGCTTCCTGTTCCCTTCGTTCAGGTGAGCGCGCATCACCGACCTGGCGTCCTGCAGAGCCTCCGGGGACGGCGGCTCCCATCCGGCCATCGTGTTCAGCATCGGCAGAATCGGCGCAGGCATACCCACCTTCACGGCGACCCGCTTCAAGTCCTCGTCCATGTTTTCCAGGCGGCCGATGAAGTCGGGCAGGCGGCCGTCGTCGCGGCGCAGCAGCAAGTGCTGGGACCGAAAGTGGCGATCGGCGAACGCATCAGAGCCGTATGGCGTATTCAGCCACCGGCAGTAGTCGTCGAAACTGCTGGCCTCTTCCAGTCCATGATACCGGTCCAGGAAGCCCTGCCGTTTCTCCTTCTTGTGCCGGCGCTGCGATCCCTGATAGCGCTCGGGGGAGAAATGGATTTCCGAGTAAAACGAGAGCGCACGGTCGAAAGGATGCCTGATGAACGCAAAGCTGAAGTAGTCCAGCGCCTCCGGATACAGCGCATGAATCCCGGATACGCTCTTGTCGTGGATGACTTCGGCGCCGGGGTCCGCGCTGCGCAGCGCGGCCATGATACTCCGCGACGCCACCTTGGGGTTGCATATCCACAGATAGCGGTACCTGCGTGAGACGATCTTTTCCGCGCCGAAGTTGGGCGTCCTCGCCACCGTCCGCGCCATGCGCCACGCCGCCTCGGGTTGTCGACGCAGCAACGCGGCCGCGATGTCTCCGGCAACGTCGGGGTGACGAAGCAATTTCGAAGGGAAGGCGGCGCCTCGCTTCAGACGATGTATCAGCACGGCTCCTCTGCCAAGCTCGGTGGGGTTCATCATCATGACTCGTTGAGGTGGTCTCGGTTCGTTGGACAGCTCGAGGGGTAGGCTAAAGTGTAACCCGTTGGTCTTCAACCTACCCATCCTGCGTGAGAAACTGGCGTCGAGTTGAACCGGGAGGCCCATGATGTGCTGGAGTATCAGGACAACCCGTGAACCGAGGGGCAAATCGGCGGACGCTCCTATCTCTCCCTCCCTGCGTGAATAAGCCGGGTAATCGGAACCGGGACGAGCTACCATGATTCTGCCATGGACGCGCGCTCTGGACAAACAACCGGAGACCGTTGGCAGTGGCAGGCACGTACCCACTGGAGCGCACTATGAGCGGAACAATCATCGACCGGAACATGGCCGCGATCAGAGAAACTATCGGGCACATGATAAGGGAAACATTCGCTCACGTCACTTTCACGGACGTATGGGTGCAGCCTCGCGAATCATCGTACGGTGATGAGGTGCTGGAGATATGGGCCATTTACGATGGCGTGGCAGGTCAGCTCCAATCTCATAAGAAACTGTGGTTTCGCACCCGTGTCGCCGACGCTCTTTGGGACTTGGGCGTGGACGCCTCACCCAAGCTGCACTTCATCACGAAGTCTGACGCCGGGGACTGGCGACCTGAAGGCGTCTGACTTCCTGACGTCGGCTGAGACGCAGTTGTCGATCGGTCACGGTCGGCCCATCGAGTCCGATCTTCGCCGGGCGGCGAGCACGGTGTACTATGCCTTGTTCCATTGCTTGGCCAAGTGTTGCGCGGATACGCTTTGTCGGCGGCAGTGATGCGGTGAGGAGCACGACCGCTTGGCGGCGCCGTATCGCGCGCTCGATCACGGCCGGAACCAGGCAAGTATGCAGGCAGGAACAGGAAATGCATCACACGTCGGCCCTCGTGCCGCTCATTCCTCATGCCCGCCCGGCGCCGGATGGTCTCCGCGTCGATGACGGCCGCTGGCAGGCGGGGCGCGCAACCCGGGGTCAGGGGCGGCGGGGGGCGGCCGGCACCTTCACTGGTGACCTGCTGACCCGGACCGACCGACCGCACGGAAGTTGACAGCACGCCGCGGCCCGCGTAGCGTCCCGGTCGTCGAGGACGAGGGCATGACCGGAACGACCGAACCCCCGCCGGCTGCGCCGACCGCGCCGACCGCGCTGGCTTCCCTGCTGTGCGACGTCCTGCCGCCCCAGGGCGCCTGGAGCGACGACGCCTACCTGTGGCTCACCGACCACACCAACCGCCTGATCGAGTTCACCGACGGCTACCTCGAGGAACTGCCGATGCCCACCTCCAGCCACCAACTCGCCCTCGCGGTCCTCTTTCGCCGGTTCGACCACTATCTCACGCCGCGCGGCGGCCTCGTACTGTTCGCCGCCTTGCGCATGCGCATCCGCGCGGGCAAGTTCCGCGAGCCCGACCTGCTGCTGCTCGTGGACCGCACGGATTCCCGCTTCCGGAACCGCTACTGGCTGGGCGCGGACTTGGTGGTCGAGGTCGTCAGCCCGGACAAGCCGGAGCGGGACTTGGTGGAGAAACGCGCCGACTACGTCGAGGCGGGCATACCGGAGTACTGGATCGCGGACCCACGCGACGCGACGATCACCGTGCTGGCGCTCGAGGGCGATGCCTACGTCGAGCACGGTGTGTACGCCCGCGGCGGTTCGGCCACGTCGCGGCTGCTCGCGGGCTTCGCGGTCGACGTGGCGGCGGTGTTCGACGCCCCCGGAGTCGGGTGAGTAGCAGCGACCCGATGGCGGTCCGCGTGTGGCCCCTCCCCCGGCGGCCGGGGGAGGGGACGATCGAGTCCGTCATCTCACAGAGCTTCGAGGACTGGGAGTTGCTCATCGTCGATGACGGCCACCGACCGCACCTCGGCGATCATCGCCAACTACCAGTCCGGCGACGGGCGGATCAGGGTGGTTTCGCACGCGATCAATTCAGGCCCCCGATGCCGCACGCAACACTGCCCTCGAGCTCGCGCGCGGTGCTTTGATCGCGTTCCTCGACGGCGACGACGTGTGGGGGTCCGCTTCATCGGCCCGGTGCAGTATACCACGTGGTCGAGCCGCTGAACCGGACGGCAGTATTCGGTGCCGATCCGACAGACTCCTTGAACCAGGCGCCGCCGAATCGCTACGCTCGGTCGAGCCCTGCGATGACCACTCCCTATCCCCGCATCCCCTACGGCGAGGGTGACTTCAAGCGCATCCGCGTGAACCGCTGGCTGTACGTGGACAAGACCCGCTTCCTGCGGCCGTTGGAGGACGAACGCTACGCCTTCCTGATCCGTCCGCGGCGCTTCGGCAAGACCTGCTGGGTGTCGCTGCTGGAGAACTACTACGACCGCACCCGCGCCGACGCCTTCGAGACGGTCTTCGCCGGCACCGACATCGGCGCCGACCCGACGCAGGACCGCAATCGCTACGTCATCCTGCGCTTCAACTTCTCGGCGTTCGACGATGCCCTGGAAACCTTGCAGGAACGGTTCGAGGGCTATTGCCACACGCAGTTTCGCGGTGCGCTGGAGCGGAATCGCGACCTGTTTCCCGAAGCGGCGAGGCGGCGGATCCTCGCACCGCCCGCCATCGACGGCAAGCTCAACGAGTTGTTCCAGTACGCCGGCGATCGCGGAATCCCGCTGTTCATGCTGGTCGACGAGTACGACAACTTCGCCAACACCGTGCTGGCCCACCGCGGCGCGGAGGCATACGAGTCGTTCACCCACGGCGGCGGCTTCTACCGCAACTTCTTCGCCACCCTGAAGGCCGGTACCGAGCAGAGCGGCGGCGGCCTGGAGCGCCTGTTCATCACCGGCGTGTCGCCGATCACCATGGACGACGTGACCAGCGGCTTCAACATCGGCAGCAACATCAGTCTGAAGCTGAAGTTCAACGAGATGGTCGGCTTCACGGAGGCGGAGGTGCGCGGCCTGCTTGCGACCTACCGCGACCACGGCGTGTTCAACCAGGACGTGGACGCCGCGCTGGACGTGATGCGCGAGTGGTACGACGGCTACCGCTTCGCCGAGGACGCCCGGGGCGACCTGTACAACACCGACATGGTGCTCTACTACCTGAAACAGTCCGTGCCGAACGAGCCGATGCCGCGGGAACTGATCGACACCAACGTGCGCATCGATTACGGCAAGCTGCGCCATCTGCTGGTGACCGGCCGCCGGCTCAACGGCAACTTCGACCTGCTGCGGCGCGTCATCGGCGGAGAGCCGGTGGACTCGCGCATCCAGCCCAGCTTCCCCCTGGAGGAACTGGATCAGCGCGAGAACTTCCTCTCCCTGATGTACTACTTCGGCCTGCTGAGCATCCGCGGCCTGACCCGCGGCACGCCGCGGCTGGGCATCCCCAACCAGACGGTCAGCCACCTGATGTACGGCTACCTGCGCTCCGCCTACCGGGAGGTGGGCGCTTTCTCGGTGGACCTGAACGAGTTCGCCAACCTGACGGCGGACATGGCCTGGGACGGCGCTTGGCAGCCGGCGTTCGCGTTCCTGAGCGATGCCATCGCGGCGCAGAGCAGCGTGCGCGACTGTCTGGGCGGGGAGCGGATGATCCAGGGGTTTCTGGCGGCGTATCTGGGGGTGGCGCCGCACTTCGTGTGCCACACGGAGCGGGAACTGAACAAGGGCTACGCGGACGTGTGCCTGGAGCCGCTGGTGGCGCAGTACCCGGAGTTGCGGGAAGGGTACGGCTACGTGATCGAACTGGAGTATCTCAAGCGGAGCGAGGCGGCGAGCGAGGCGCGGATCGCGGCGGCGGTGGCAGAGGCGACGGCGCAGGTGCGGCAGTACCTGGCGGACGAACGGCTGGCGCGGCAGTATCCGTCCGTGCGCTTCGTCGGCTTGGCGGTGGTGTTCCACGGCTGGGGGCTGGCGTTCTGCGATACCGTGCACGCCGTTCCTTGATCCTGCGATCCTCTCCAAGCTGGAGTTGTGCCGAAAGATTCGGGAACACGTGCCCGGGTTCGTGTATCTGGAGGCGCCGATCGGCGAGGATCCCGACAAGCGGGACTACATCGTGTCCAATCGCAGGCTCCTGGCGACCGGGTTCATGCCGGAGTGGGGACTCGACCGAGGTATCCGCGAGTTGCGCAAGGGCTACTCGATGCTGCGCAACACGCGCTACTCGAATGTGTAGGGTGCAACGAGTTGCGTCCCGTGCCACCCGAGATGATCACGGCGGTCATCCTGGCGGGGGGCAAGGGCGCCCGCCTGCGGAACGTGCTGCCGGACCGACCGAAACCGATGGCCCCGGTCGCCGGGCGACCATTCATCGAGTGGGTGATCCGCTATCTGGCCGGACAGGGAATCGCCCGGTTCGTCCTGTCCACCGGTCATCTGGGGGGCGTCGTGGAGGCTCACTTTTCCCGCGCAATCGGTTCTCTCCAGATTTCCTGCGTGCGGGAGCAGGAGCCGCTGGGCACCGCCGGCGGCTTTCTCAACTGCGCGGCGTCGACCAATCCACGGCCGTCGTGGTGGCTGGTGTGCAACGGCGACTCGCTGGCGGTCGCCGACCTGAGCGGCCTGGTGCGGTTCGCGTCGGCGGGACAGGACATCGACGGCGGGTTGCTGGGCGTGGAAGTCGCCGACAGCGGGCGCTATGGCAGCCTCACCGTGTCCGATTCGGGAGCGCTCCAGGGGTTCGCGGAAAAACGTCCGGGACCCGTCGACCCGCCACCCGCCAATCCGGGCCGGGGCATCGTCAACGCCGGCGTATACCTGTTGCACGACGAGTTCGTCCGCTCTCTGGGGCGGGTGCGGCCGCTCAGCTTCGAGCGGGACGTGTTCCCGGCGGCGCTGCGCGATGGCGCCCGTTTACCGGTCATCGTCACCAAGGGAGCATTCCTGGACATCGGGACACCCGAATCGCTCTCACAGGCCAGCGACTTCGCAGCAACGTCCCTGCGTCACCTGATTCCGGCCGATGATACTCCGTGACCGTGCATACCCGAGATGAAACATACCAACGTCGAGCTCAACGTGGACCGATTCATAGCGTCGCACTTCGGTGAACGGGAACCCATAGCCGATTGGAGTTGGTCGTGATGGAACTGTCGAACGAAAGGATCATGGTGACCGGCGGCGGCGGCTTCCTGGGCAGTCATCTGGTCGAGCAGCTCAAGGCGCAGGGCGTCGATCACGTCCATTCCGTGCGCAGCGCCGACTGGGACCTGACGAAGGAGAGCCGGGTGGAGGCGCTGTACACGACCGAGCAACCCACGGTGGTGTTCCACCTGGCCGGCCTGGTCGGCGGCATCGGGGCGAACAAGGCGTATCCGGGGCGGTTCTTCCACCACAACCTGATGATGGGGACGTTGACGATCCATCACGCCATGAAGTCCGGCGTCAAGAAAGTGGTGAGCGCCGGCGCCGGTTGCGGCTATCCGGCCCACCCGCGATTTCGTGTATGCCGGCGACGTGGCCGAGGGGATGATCAGCGCGGCGCGCACGCTGCAAGAGCCCGCGCTGATCAACCTCGCCTCGGGAACGGAGACCAGTATCCGCACCGTCGTGCAGTCGCTCGCGGCGATCACCGGATTCGACGGCGAGGTGGTCTGGAACCGCACTCGTCCGGACGGTCAGTCACGCCGCGTGTTCGACGTGTCCCTGGCCGAGAAGCTGCTGGGCTGGCGCGCGCGCACGGGTCTGATGGATGGCCTCAAGCTGACGGTGGACTGGTATCGCGCGAACCGGAACGGCGCGAGAAACGAAATGTCCTACTCAGAAAGCCTCGCCCGCGCCGGCGAACTGATGAGGAGCAACGGATGAGCCTCAACTGGTACACTGCGCTCTCCCGCGCGTCAACCCGGCTTTCTCACGAAGGAGGGTGAGGTGAAGACCAACGGATTACCCTTTGGCCTATCCCTTGCGCTGTCCAACGAACCGGGACGACCTCAGTCGTCTGAGTAAGTGCGTGTACTCCGCCCTCACCCACCTTCTCAGTTTCCACCTCTTGTCGCTGACAAGCGAGCCGTGCTCGCCCCTCTCATCCGTCACACCTCCGGGCAGGGTTTCGATCCACATCGACGCCTGTTTCATGATCTGCCGTTCCACTTGATAGAGCTGGTAGTTGTCCGGCAGCCTGTCGTTCGCGGGCTCGATCAGCGCTACCAACTTGGGAAAGTTGACAGACGCTCCCACGGCGTGCGTCGCGCCCGGTGCAGGCCTGCCGCTCGCGTGATTGACATCCATCCCTGATCCAGTACGTCCAGATCGTCCTGGGAGTCACCGCTCAGAGCGCCGCCCCGGATGCGGCACGCTCACGTCCTCGATGCCGGCCAGAGCCGGGTTCCAGCCGGAGATGGTCCGGTCGGCGTGTGCGAGGAACCAGTCGTCGGACACCTCCCAGGTGTGGCGATGGCCGTGCCGGATCAGCATGAAGCCCGCGCCGTGGGTGCGGTAGCCCGCGCCGTGGGTGCGGTACAGCCGCCCGCCGGCCCGGACGACATCCTCCCCCAGCGCCTCGTCCACATGGCGCGGCACCGGCCGCCAGCCGCCGGCACGAGTGAGATCCTGGCGGGAGATCAGCAGCGTGCCCCCGCCCAGCGTCGACGTCCGATAGCGCTCGCCGCCCCCGAAGCGCCGGTAGACGGTGCGGTCCGACCGGGCCAGATAGGCGAACTCGTGGAACTTGCCCACCAGCTCCGCGCCTGAGTACTCGCGCGCCAGCACCAGGTCCCACAGGTGGTCGGCGCCGTATGCGTCGTCGTCGTCCATCTTGGTCAGCAGGGTCCCGCTCGCTGCCTCCGCGGCCGCGTCGAGCACGGCGCCCAGCGGCTCGCGTGCGTCTGCCCGGATAACTCTTGCCGGGCACGGCAGTGCGGCGAGCCGCCGCTCGATGTCCACGAAGCCGTCGCCGTGCAACGCCAGCACCAATTCCCGACGGGGATAAGTCTGTCTCGCCACGGCATCGAGTATCCACGGCAGGAACCGGGGGCGCCTGGTCGCCAGCAGGACCGACACCAGGGGCAGCTCCTCCGGCCCGCGCCGCCGTGCGCGGGCCCACGACGAATGGTCGCGCAGAGCCGCGCGGCGCATGCCGATACCGAGCCGTTCGCGCGCGCCGGGGGCCATGCCCCGGGCTTCGGTGGTCATCAGCCGGTACAGGTCGTCGCCGAGCAATGGGCGCAGGCGTCGGTCGCCGTCCGCCAGATGGATCACCACACCGGCGGCGGCCAGACGCGCCAACTCGCCGGCCCGCGTGACGACGTCGGCGTGGAACGCCTGCACGTCTTCCAGGTGATGGACGCGGCGCAGCCGGCGCAGGTTGCGCCGGTGCATGACGCGGTCCGCCGCGACGCCGGGCGGCAGCCGCTCGACCGGCCCCAGCGCCGCCGCCTCGCTGCCGGCGTCGCTCTGCCAGCCGATCGGATGGTAGGCGCGCAGGTCGAAGGCCGGCGCCGATGCGCCGGACGTGACGGTCATGCGCGGCGACGTGACCCGCATCCGGTAGCTTCGCATCGAGCTGCGGAGATGCCACCACGCCACCCGCCGCTCGACGGACACCCGCAGCCGCGTCGCGGCGGCCAACCACCGCAGCACCTGCCATGCCGCGCGCAGGTCGCGGATGTGCCGTGCCCGGTCGAGCAGACGGCCCCACGTCGTGGCGCGGCCCGACGTATCCGTTGCCGTCGGTCCGGCCCGCATCACACGTCGGCCCTCGTGCCGCTCATTCCTCATGCCCGCCAGATGCGGCGCCGCGATCGTCCGGTACGCACCCTGCGCCGGAGTTGCCACGCTGCCACCCGGCCCTTGCGTTCCGCCCTCCTCCGGGCCACGCCGGTCAGCCACCGCAGCAGCGACCACGCCTCTCCGGGGCTGCGAGTGTCCCGTATGCTGTCGAGCAGAATGTCCCGTTCGGCAGGATGGCCCGCCGGCTCCCCCGAATCGGCGCCGACCGGCCTGGCGAGTTTGAGCCGCAGCCGTGCGGCGGGTATCGTCCGCACTTCGCCGAAGTCGGCGGCGCTCCTTCCTGCGCGGCGCGCCCGGTGCAGCGCCCACGCCTGCGTGATCGACACCGCGTTGCCGTCAGGGAGCGTCGACGCCGCGCTGACCGCGTCCCCCAGCGCGGCGCGCAGACGATGCACCAGACCCCGGGCGAACACGACGCCGGCGGGAAGCGTGA
This sequence comes from Spirochaetia bacterium, assembly GCA_965215345.1. Taxonomy (GTDB): domain Bacteria; phylum Spirochaetota; class Spirochaetia; order SZUA-6; family Bin103; genus CATQHW01. Next base: position 999,888 of record CBDCDL010000002.1, read on the forward strand.
CGTGGAACGGCGACGCCGGAAACTCGTCGAGCGCGGAGCGTGCGGTCGCCAGACGCACCCGCGGGTCCGGCCCGAACACCTCCCGGAGATAGTGCTCGCGCTGCCGGTCGCCACGCGCAGGTGTCTCGACTCTGACCACCAGGTCGTGCACGCGGTCTGTCAGGATGTCGACGACGGCCCTGACCACCGCGTCCGCAGGGCCTCCCGCGTCCATGGTCACCACGTACTGCGGCACCGTGAAGATGCGGCCCGGGCTGGTGCCGCGAAAGACGGGGTGGGCGATCAGATGGGCTGTTTTCCCACGCTGCAGCCGAGCGGACCGCTCCCTGACGGCTCTGTCTTCGTGCCAGCGGCCCTGATGCCAGGCCAGGGGGTCGCGGACCGGCACGAGCAGCCCGCCAAGGGTATGGGCGCGGTAGCAGAACTCGGTGTCCTCCGCTCCCCAGCGTGTGAACGATTCGTCGTGTCCTCCCACCGACCAGTAGAAATCCGCGCCAATCCCGAAGTTTCCGCCCATCATCCCCCGAAACCCGCCGCCGGTCCTCGAGTCCTGACGGCCGGGCCTGATCGGAGCACCTTCGACCCAGGGCGGGTCCGCCGGCTGGTCCGCACACAGCTCCGCCAGCGACCCGGACCGGCGCCGGATGGTCTCCGCCTCGATCCCGTCCATCGACACGTAGGCACACCCCCCCAGGGTCAGCGCGTCGGAGACGGCGTGGTGCCACCGGGCGTGCGCCGCCATCCAGTCCGCCTCGGCCATGATGTCGCTGTCGAGAAAGAGCAGGATGCCGTGCGTCGCCGCCCGGGCGCCGGTGTTGCGCGCCCTGGCAAGCCCGAATCCGCGGCGCTCCTGGCGCACCACCTTGAGGTCCAGCGAGGTCGCGCGCGGCCGGGACAGCGGCGGCTCCGACCCGTCGTCGACGATCACCACCTCGAACAGCTCCCGGGGGTAGGTCTGGCCTTCCAGCGCCGCCAGGGTTCTCGCCAGCGTGGCGGCGGGCGTCTGGTAGAAGGGGAGGATCACGCTGACCGGCAGCGTGGGCGTGAAGGTATCCAGCGGCTCCACCGCCACCTGGCGCCAGTCGTTGTAGCGGACGGATGTGGGTTCGGGAGTCATCGGAGCCGTCTACCGCTTGATGGACACCCGCCACCGGACCGCGATGGCGAGGCACCTCAGCAATGACCAGGCATCGGCCGGGCTGCGGATGTCTCGCATCCAGTGGCGCAGGGTGCCCCACGTGGTGGGAGCGTCCACAGGCGCAGGTTCGACTCCATTCCGTGACAGCGGCAGAGCGGGGCGTTCGGTTACGGGTGTGGCGCGGAGCGTTGCCGGTTGCCGCACTCCGGGATCGTATCCCGCGGTCCCCGCAGGCGCGGCCTTCCTGAGCTTCAACGCCTCGGCGGGCAGCGTCCGCGTCTCGCCGAAGTCGGCGGGGTCGCCCCCCGTGCGGCGCGCCCGATGCAGCGCCCAGGCGCGCGTGATCGATACCGAGGTCCCGTCAGGGAGCGTCGCTGTCGCACCGACCGCGTTTCCCAACCCGGCGCGCAGCCGATACACCAGGTCCCTGCCGATCACGGTGGCGGGAAGCGTGACGTGGAACGGCGACGCCGGAAACTCGTCGAGGGCGGATAGGCGAGGGGAGACGCGAACCCGCGGGTCCGCGCCGAATTCGTCATGCAGCAGAGCCACTCGCTCGTCATCGTCACGCGCGGGCGTTTCGATGCGGACCACCAAGTCGTGCATACGGTCGGCCAGGATATGTGCGGCGGCCTTGACGACCGGCTCTGCCTGGCTCTGCCTGGCGTCGATGGTCACCACGAACCGAGGCACCGTGAAGATGCATCCGGGCTGGTTGACACGGAACCCGGGGTGGGCGATCAGGTGCGCCGCCTTCCTGCGCTGGAGCCTGTGACTCCGGTCCTTGGCGGCTCTGTCCTCGTCGTTCCATCGGCCCTGGTGCCAGCCGAAGGCGTCTTGTACCGGTGCCAGCAACCCGCCGCCCGTGTAGGCGCGGTAGCCAAACTCGGTGTCCTCCATTCCGTATCGCCTGAACGATTCATCGAACCCGCCCACCGACCGGAAGAAGTCCCTGCGGATCCCCAGGTTGCCACTGGGCACGACCCTGAATATGTCGTCGGCCCTCGAAGTCAGACAGCAGGTTCTGGCCATGTGGTTTTCGGCCCAGAACGGGTCGCACCGCCGGTCCGCAAACAGCTCTTTCAACGCCCCTGTCCGGCACCGTATCGTCTCCGCGTCGATGCCGTCCATCGACACACCGGCACATGGCCCGATGGTCAGCGCATCCGAGACGGCATGGTGCCACCGGGCGTGCGCCGCCATCCAGTCCGCCTCGGCCATGATGTCGCTGTCGAGGAAGAGCAGGATGTCGTGGGAGGCCGCCCGAGCGCCGGTGTTGCGCGCCCGGGCTGCACCGAATCCGCGGCGCTCCTGGCGCACCACCTTGACGGCCAGCGAGGTCGAGCGCGGCCGGGACAGCGGCGGTTCCGACCCGTCGTCGACGATCACCACCTCGAACAGCTCCCGCGGGTAGGTCTGCCCTTCCAGCGCCGCCAGGGTTCTCGCCAGCGTCTCGGCGGGCGTCTGGTAGGAGGGGATGATCACGCTGACCGGCAGCGTGGGCGTGAACGTTTCCAGCGGCTCCACCGCCACCTGGCGCCAGTCGTTGTACCGGACGGAGTTCGGTCGCGGGTTCATTGCAAACACCTTCCACCTTCAACGGTTCCCATACGATTTGCATTGCAAGCCGAGGCCGGACGTGACGGACGTGAGGGCCGATGACACATACCCGTACCGCACGGAAGCACGGAAGCCTGATGTTGACAGTATACCCGACACGGTCGAGACTCTTGGTCGTCGAGGATGGGGAGCATTGATTTGATCACAAGACCCTGCTGCGAAGCGAAGATCACCGTGCGCTCAAGGGGCGGATGCGTCGTCGGGCCGTGTACGCCCGCGGCTGCTCGCAGGCTTCGCGGTCGACGTGGCGGCGGTGTTCGACGCCCCGGAGTCGGGTGAGTAGTGCAGCGACCCGATGGCGGGCCCACACATGTCAGTGCCTCTCGTTACCATCATTCTGCCCGTCTACAATGTCGAGCGCTTCGTCGCCGAGACGATCGAGTCCATTATCACACAGAGCTTCGAGGACTGGGAGTTGCTCATCGTCGATGACGGCGCCACCGACCGCACCTCGGCGATCATCGCCAACTACCAGTCCGGCGACGGGCGGATCAGGGTGGTTTCGCACGCGACCAATTCAGGACCCCATGCCGCACGCAACACTGCCCTCGGGCTCGCGCGCGGTGCTTTGATCGCGTTCCTCGACGGCGACGACGTATGGTATCACGAGAAGCTCGCCAAGCAGGTCGCGGCCATGGAACGCAGTCGGGCCGACATCTCGTATACGGGATACGAACGCCGCCGGGACGGCAGGCGACGCGGAACGATCGTGGAGGTCCCCCGGCAGGTGAGCTACCGCACGATGCTGGGCCGCAACAAGATCGCACTCTGCACCGCGATGGTGCGACGCTCCACCTGTGGCGCTCACAGAATGCCGCGTGGCAGGCCCGGCGGGGATCATCGCTACTGGCTTGCGCTCCTGCGCGACGGATCGCGCACCGCGGTCGGCGTGACCGAGCCGTTGGCCCGGTACCGGGTGCGCCGCAACAGCGTCTCGGCCAACAAGCTGATCGAGGCGCGGTATTTCTGGATGCGACTGCGCGAAGATGAGCGCCTCGGCCGTTGGCGGTCGCTCCGGTACTTCATCTCCTACGCCTTCGGCTCACTGAAGATACGGGCTCGTTTTCCCGTCATCACCGTCCTGTTCGGAAAGCGGCAAACGATCACCTGCCAACGACAGGAGCGAAGCCCGGAACCGGGGTCGGAACGGGGCCGCGGGATGGTGTAGGAGCGTTCGGCCTTGGCGCGCAACTGAGCCTGATACCCGGCGTGCCGGGCGGCAGGTGGGTCAGATCGGCGATCAAGCCGTAGCGGAACAGCGCCACCTCGCGGCGCGGGTTCTCGTCTCGACGGCGTGCGGCCTCCTGATCGATGTGCGGGTCTGGGTGCCCCTGACTGACAGGAGGACGCCATGGACAGCCGGCGGAGGCGCAGGCCCGGGTGTTTTGGCCGCCGAAATCGGGATCCCCCTCGACGATGCCGTGGGGGCGAAACCCGAGCGCCGCCGCCAACCGAACCAACCACCGGTTGGTCAGCGAGCGCAGCGACACCAGCACCGCCTCGGCCGAGCCGCTCGCGGCAGGCAGCCGATAGTGCGACGAGGTGGAGGCGGTCTTGCGGCCCTGACTCGAGGTCCTGCAGTGCGTCTGCAGGTCTATCGATCAAACACCCCTTCGTCGTCCTTGACCCTGCGATTCGTTCGGCCTGCCTTCGGTTCATCGCGCAGCTTGTCGCCCGGCGTGTCTTTCATGGCGTCCAGCTCGCGCCACGTTCCAGTGGCAGCGACGCGGCCGGACTTGAGCACGACGATCCGGTCCGCGCTCTCCAACACGGCCGTGCGGTGGGCGATGACCACGATGGTCAGGCGCCCACGCAGCGACCGGAGCGCCGTCAGGACCTGCCGCTCGTGCTCCGCGTCGAGTTGACTGGTCCCTTCGTCGATCACGAGCAGGGCCGGCTCTCTGATCAGGGCCCGCGCCAGCGCGACCCGCTGGCGCTCGCCGCCCGAGAGCTGGTCGCCGCGGTCGCCGGCGACGGTATCCAATCCACGGGGCAGCGCAGCAACGAACTCCTCGGCTGCGGCGTGGCGTAACGCCTGCCACATCTCGGCCTCGGTCGCCGTGCGCCGCCCCCACAGCAGGTTCGCCCGGATGGTGTCGTGAAACAGGTACGGATCCTGGGGGACGTACGCGATCGAACGCCGCCAGCAGCGCACCGTCGAGCCGGTCAGGCGCACGCCGTCGACGCATACCTCGCCGCCGCCGGGCTCGATCAAGCCGAGCAGGAGGTTCGCCAACGTGCTCTTGCCGGCCCCGGACGGGCCGGCGATCGCCGTAAGCTGCCGCGCCGGAATGTCCAGGTCGATGCCGGTCAGCGCCGGTTCGTCGGCCGCGGCGCCAGTCGTGTCGTTCGCATACGCGAACGACACGCGGCGGCGAGTCTCAACCCGGCCATGAAGTCCGTGAGCGAGGCGTGGAGCGTTGGTGAACAGACTGCGGACCAGGTGGCCGGCGCCGCCGAATGGCCGGCTCGGCGCACCGGGCGGCCCGGCGCCGTCCGCCGCGGGCAGCCGAGGGGAGGTGTGATGCACGGTCTTGATCTTCTCCGGCGCCGTTGAAACGGGTTATTCGTGATGCAGGAGAGACGGGGCACGGCCCGCTTCACGAGCAACCGATGATCGGTCGGCCGGTTTCAGCATGAATGGGCGCAACCATGGAGCATCGGTAAGGGGTCCGCTTCATCGGCCCGGTGCAGTATACCACGTGGTCGAGCCACTGAACCGGCCGGCAGTATTCGATGCCGATCCGACAGACTCCTTGAAACAAGCGCCGCCGAATCGCTACGCTCCGGTCGAGCCCTGCGATGACCACTCCCTATCCCCGCATCCCCTACGGCGAGGGTGACTTCAAGCGCATCCGCGTGAACCGCTGGCTGTACGTGGACAAGACCCGCTTCCTGCGACCGTTGGAGGACGAACGCTACGCCTTCCTGATCCGCCCCCGCCGCTTCGGCAAGACCTGCTGGGTGTCGCTGCTGGAGAACTACTACGACCGCACCCGCGCCGACGCCTTCGAGGCGGTCTTCGCCGGCACCGACATCGGCGCCGACCCGACCGAGCACCGCCACCGCTACGTCATCCTGCGCTTCGACTTCTCGGCGGTCAGGAGCGCCCTGGAAACCTTGGAGCATGAGTTCGCTACCTACTGTCACACCGAACTCAGGGGCGCGTTGATGCGCAATCGGGACCTGTTTCCCGAGGAGGATCTGCACCGCATCCTGTCGCATTCCTCCACTCACGCCAAGCTCAACGAGCTGTTCCGGTACGCCTCCGATCGCGGCATCCTGCTGTACGCGCTGATCGACGAGTACGACAACTTCGCCAACACCGTGCTGGCCCACCGCGGCGAGCAGGCGTACCAGTCCCTCACCCACGGCGGCGGCTTCTACCGCGACTTCTTCGCCGCCCTGAAGGCGGAGACGGCGCGCAGCGACGGCGGCCTGGAGCGCCTGTTCATCACCGGCGTGTCGCCGATCACCCTGGACGACGTGACCAGCGGCTTCAACATCGGCAGCAACCTCAGTCTGAAGCTGAAGTTCAACGAGATGGTCGGCTTCACCGAGGACGAGGTGCGCGGCCTGCTTGCGACCTACCGCGACCACGGCGTGTTCGACCAGGACGTGGACGCCGCGCTGGACGTGATGCGCGAGTGGTACGACGGCTACCGCTTCGCCGAGGACGCTCAGGGCGACCTGTACAACACCGACATGGTGCTCTACTACCTGAAGTACTCCGTGCCGAACGAGCCGATGCCGCGAGAGCTGATCGACACCAACGTGCGCATCGACTACGGCAAGCTGCGCCACCTGCTGGTGACCGGCCGCCGGCTCAACGGCAACTTCGACCTGCTGCGGCGCGTCATCGGCGGAGAGCCGGTGGACTCGCGCATCCAGCCCAGCTTCCCCCTGGAGGAACTGGATCAGCGCGAGAACTTCCTCTCCCTGATGTACTACTTCGGCCTGCTGAGCATCCGCGGCCTGACCCGTGGCACGCCGCGGCTGGGCATCCCCAACCAGACGGTCAGCCACCTGATGTACGGCTACCTGCGCTCCGCCTACCGGGAGGTGGGCGCCTTCTCCGTGGACCTGAACGAGTTCTCCAACCTGACGGCGGACATGGCCTGGGACGGCGCCTGGCAGCCGGCGTTCGCGTTCCTGCGCGACGCCATCGCGGCGCAGACCAGCGTGCGCGACTGTCTGGGCGGGGAGCGGATGATCCAGGGGTTTCTGGCGGCGTATCTGGGGGTGGCGCCGCACTTCGTGTGCCACACGGAGCGGGAACTGAACAAGGGCTACGCGGACGTGTGCCTGGAGCCGCTGGTGGCGCAGTACCCGGAGTTGCGGGAAGGGTACGGCTACGTGATCGAACTGGAGTATCTCAAGCGGAGCGAGGCGGCGAGCGAGGCGCGGATCGCGGCGGCGGTGGCAGAGGCGACGGCGCAGGTGCGGCAGTACCTGGCGGACGAACGGCTGGCGCGGCAGTATCCGTCCGTGCGCTTCGTCGGCTTGGCGGTGGTGTTCCACGGCTGGGAGCTGGCGTTCTGCGATACCGTGCACGCCGTTCCTTGATCCTGCGATCCTCTCCAAGCTGGAGTTGTGCCGAAAGATTCGGGAACACGTGCCCGGGTTCGTGTATCCGGAGGCGCCGATCGGCGAGGATCCCGACAAGCGGGACTATGTGGATACTCGGTCCACAGACGCTCCCACGGCGTGCGTCGCGCCCGGTGCAGGCCTGCGCTCGCGTGATTGACATCCATCCCTGATCCAGTACGTCCTCCCCCAGCGCCTCGTCCACATGGCGCGGCACCGGCCGCCAGCCGCCGGCACGAGTGAGATCCTGGCGGGAGATCAGCAGCGTGCCCCCGTCCAGCGTCGACGTCGATAGCGCTCGCCGCCTCCGTAGCGCCGGTAGACGGTGCGGTCCGACCGGGCCAGATAGGCGAACTCGTGGAACTTGCCCACCAGCTCCGCGCCTGAGTACTCGCGCCGGGACCTGGTGGAGAAACGCGCCGACTACGCCGAGGCGGGCATACCGGAGTACTGGATCGCGGATCCACGCGACGCGAAGATCACCGTGCTGGCGCTCGAGGGCGATGCCTACGTCGAGCACGGTGTGTACGCCCACGGCGGTTCGGCCACGTCGCGGCTGCTCGCGGGCTTCGCGGTCGACGTGGCGGCGGTGTTCGACGCCCCGGAGTCGGGTGAGTAAAGCACCCACCTGATCGCAGTCCTCGGGAACGCAGCCCGGTCGGTCGCCCGACGGTCGCCGGCAGGAGAACGCCTGCGCCTCGTTTCTCATGCCCGCCAGATGCGGCGCCGCGATCGTCCGGTACGCACCCTGCGCCGGAGTTGCCACGCTGCCACCCGGCCCTTGCGTTCCGCCAGTCGTTGTACCGGACGGAGTTCGGTCGCGGGTTCAATGCAACACCTTCAACGGTTCCCATACGATTTGCATTGCAAGCCGAGGCCGGACGTGACGGACGTGAGGGCCGATGACACATACCCGTACCGCACGGAAGCCTGACGTTGACAGTATGCCCGACACGGTTGAGACTCTTGGTCGTCGAGGATGGGAAGTATTGATCGCGGACCCCGCCGCGACGCAAAATCACGGTGCGCTCAAGGGGCGGATGCGTCGTCGGGCCGTGTGCCGCCCACGGCGGTCTGGCCCCACGTCGCGGTTGCTCGCAGGCTTGGCGGTCGACCGTGGCGGCGGTGTTCGACGCCCCCGGAGTTGGGTGGGTAATGCAGCGGCCCAACGGAAGATACGGAAGCGTGTCCCGCACGTCAGCGCCTCTCGTTACCATCATCCTGCCCGTCTACAATGTCGAGCGCTTCGTCGCCGAGACGATCGAGTCCATTATCACACAGAGCTTCGAGGACTGGGAGTTGCTCATCGTCGATGATGGCGCCACCGACCGCACCTCGGCGATCATCGCCAACTACCAGTCCGGCGACGGGCGGATCAGGGTGATTTCGCACGCGACCAATTCAGGACCCGATGCCGCACGCAACACTGCCCTCGAGCTCGCGCGCGGTGCTTTGATCGCGTTCCTCGACGGCGACGACGTGTGGTATCGCGAGAAGCTCGCCAAGCAGGTCGCGGCCATGGAACGCAGTCGGGCCGACATCTCGTATACGGCATACGAACGCCGCCGGGACGGCAGGCGACGCGGAACGATCGTGGAGGTCCCCCAGCAGGTGAGCTACCGCACGATGCTGGGCCGCGACAAGATCGCACTCTGCACCGCGATGGTGCGGCGCTCCACCTGTGGCGCCCACAGAATGCCGCGTGGCAGGCTGGGCGGGGATCATCGCTACTGGCTTGCGCTCCTGCGCGACGGATCGCGCACCGCGGTCGGCGTGACCGAGCCGTTGGCCCGGTACCGGGTGCGCCGCAACAGCGTCTCGGCCAACAAGATGATCAAGGCGCGGAATTCCTGGATACGACTGCGCGAAGATGAGCGCCTCGGCTGGCTGGGGTCGCTCCGGTACTTCATCTCCTACGCCTTCGGATCACTGAAGATACGGCTCGTTTTTCCCGTCGTCACCGTCCTGTTCGGAAAGCGGCGAACGATCACCTGCCAACGACAGGAGCGAAGCCCGGAACCGGGGTCGGAACGGGGCCGGACCGGTTGAATCTCACCGTCGGCGCGAGCGCCCGAAACCGTCGCCTACGGCTCCGCTTTCGGCCCAGATTCGGCGCGCTCCGCGCGAACCTCGAACGGATGGGCCGGACCGCCCAGGAACTGGTCCAGCGCCACTACGCGCGCGACGCCCTCCGCAGCCGATAGTGCGACGAGGTGGAGGCGGTCTTGCGGCCCTGACTCGAGGTCCTGCAGTGCGTCTGCAGGTCTATCGATCAAACACCCCTTCGTCGTCCTTGACCCTGCGATTCGTTCGGCCTGCCTTCGGTTCATCGCGCAGCTTGTCGCCCGGCGTGTCTTTCATGGCGTCCAGCTCGCGCCACGTTCCAGTGGCAGCGACGCGGCCGGACTTGAGCACGACGATCCGGTCCGCGCTCTCCAACACGGCCGTGCGGTGGGCGATGACCACGATGGTCAGGCGCCCACGCAGCGACCGGAGCGCCGTCAGGACCTGCCGCTCGTGCTCCGCGTCGAGTTGACTGGTCCCTTCGTCGATCACGAGCAGGGCCGGCTCTCTGATCAGGGCCCGCGCCAGCGCGACCCGCTGGCGCTCGCCGCCCGAGAGCTGGTCGCCGCGGTCGCCGGCGACGGTATCCAATCCACGGGGCAGCGCAGCAACGAACTCCTCGGCTGCGGCGTGGCGTAACGCCTGCCACATCTCGGCCTCGGTCGCCGTGCGCCGCCCCCACAGCAGGTTCGCCCGGATGGTGTCGTGAAACAGGTACGGATCCTGGGGGACGTACGCGATCGAACGCCGCCAGCAGCGCACCGTCGAGCCGGTCAGGCGCACGCCGTCGACGCATACCTCGCCGCCGCCGGGCTCGATCAAGCCGAGCAGGAGGTTCGCCAACGTGCTCTTGCCGGCCCCGGACGGGCCGGCGATCGCCGTAAGCTGCCGCGCCGGAATGTCCAGGTCGATGCCGGTCAGCGCCGGTTCGTCGGCCGCGGCGCCAGTCGTGTCGTTCGCATACGCGAACGACACGCGGCGCGCCGTCAGCGCGCCGCGCAACTCCATCCGCGCCGCGCCGACGCCGGCCGGCGGCTCGGCGGCCTCCCGCAGCGACCGCTGCATCTGCCGCGCGTGGGTGTACGCGGGCAGGCGGGTTACCAGGTCATGCATCTCCTGCTGCAGCCTGGCCAGCACCGGTACCATGCGCACGAAGATCAGCGCCAGGACCATCAGTTCGGGCGGCGTCAGCGCAGCGTGCGATACGGCAAGCCAGATCGTCGCCGCGAGGATTACGCTGGCGCCCAGGTCGAACGCCGCGCGCGCCACCGATCTCGTCGAAGCGAACGCCACCTCGTGGCGCCGGGCAGTGGCGGCCGTCGCGGTGAAGTGGCGGACGTGCGGCTCTTCCTCGCCGTGGCTCTTGGCGAGTCTCAACCCGGCCATGAAGTCCGTGAGCGAGGCGTGGAGCGTTCGGGTGGCCCGCGTGGACTGCTCGCCGAGCGTACGTACGCGCCGCACGAGCGGCCGCGTGAGCACCAGCAACGCTCCGCCGGCGAGCAGCGCCACACCGGACACGAGCGGGGAGAGCAGCACCGCGAGCCCGAGTTGCATCAACGCCAGCGCCGCCCCCGCGGTCAGGCGCAGCAGGCTCAACGTGGCGAGGCGGATGCGGCCGCTTACGTCGCCGATCAGCACGTGCTCGACGTCGGATCGGCGGCGGCCGAGGAGGAACTCCCATCTCGCTCCGACGACGGCCGCATGGAGCTGTTCGCGGCATCGGTCGACGAATCCCAGGCCGACTTCGGCCAGGTGCACTTCCCGTTGCCACATCGTCGCTGCACGGACGACGGCGAGCGCCAGGAACGACACGAGCACCACCGGCACCGTCAACGCCACGCCGGTCAGGTCGGCGGCGCGCGCCGTCGCCGCGACGATGAAGCCCCCTGCGCCGGGCTCGCCGGCGAAGCCGGCCACGTGCAGCAGGGGAATGATCAGCGCGATCCCGAGCCCCTCGGTCACGCCGGTGGCCAGCATGAGCAGCAGCGCCAGGATGGTCCTGCGCGGTGCGTAGGTGAACAGACTGCGGGCCAGGTGGCCGACGCCGCCGAATGGCCGGCTCGGCGCATCGGGCGGCCCGGCGCCGTCCGCCGCGGACAGCCGAGGGGAGGTGCGAGGCACGGTCTTGATCTTCTCCGGCGCCGTTGAAACGGGTTATTCGTGATGCAGCAGAGACCGGGCACGGCCCGCTTCACGAGCAACCGATGATCGGTCGGCCGGTTCAGCATGAATGGGCGCAACCATGGAGCATCGGTAAGGGGTCCGCTTCATCGGCCCGGTGCAGTATACCACGTGGTCGAGCCACTGAACCGGCCGGCAGTATTCGATGCCGATCCGACAGACTCCCCGAAACGCCGATCGTCCTTGTCCAGGCGCCCCGAGCGCCGGCGATCGGCACTTCTGGCCGCACCGTCAGGTCAATTCCGGCTCCCATGGCGTCCAGAACCCTACAGCGCAATCGCCTCAGCATCTCAGCATCGCGCCGAGTTGACAGAGCAGCCGCGCCGTAGTAAGTACGACGGCAGATCAACCAGTCGGACGTGCGTGACTGCTTCCACGGGCAACTCCACTGAGCCTTCACGGCGCCAGCAGAGATTCTCGATTCGATACATGGCCGACGCCACGATTCACGTTACCGCGGAGATCTCGGCGAGCGCGCAGGTCGGCAGCGGCACGAAGATATGGCATCACGCACAGGTGCGTGAGAAAGCGGAGATCGGCGATCGCTGCATTCTCGGGACGGGCGTTTATGTCGACCAGGGTGTCGCGATAGGAAATGACGTCAAGGTGCAAAACGGAGCACAGTTGTTTCATGGCGTCACGGTCGAGGACGGCGCGTTCATCGGTCCGGGCGCGATTCTCACGAACGACAGGTACCCGCGTTCGGTGACCCCGGAGGGGAGGCTCAAGGACGCGAACGAATGGACCGTTGGCCCCATTCGCGTGGAACGCGGCGCGTCGATCGGAGCGGGCGCCGTGATCCTGCCGGACGTCACCATTGGACGATGGGCTCTGGTGGGGGCAGGAGCGGTCGTGACCGGAGACGTTCCGCGGCACGGGCTTGTCGTGGGCAACCCGGCTCGAATGATCGGTCGCGTGTGCCGCTGCGGGCGCAGGCTGCAGACGGAGGCGGACGGAAACGCACGATGCACGGAGTGTGGCGATGACTATCGATTCGGTGAGGAGGGGACGAAGTGATTCCGATAGCGAGCCCCGTCATCGATGAACAGGAGAAGGCGGCGGTCCTGCGGGTGTTGGAGAGCGGCATCCTGGCACAGGGACCGACCGTCCAGGCGTTCGAGACGGCGTTCGCGGAGCGGGTTGGCGTGCGGCACGCGATAGCCGTCGGGTCCGGGTCGGATGCGCTGCTGGTAGCCCTCCTTGCGCACGGCATCGGCGATGGCGACGAGGTGATCACCACACCGTTCTCGTTCATCGCATCGGCGAACGCGGTTCTGTTCGCCGGCGCCCGCCCCCGGTTCGTGGACGTCCGCGAGGACGACTTCAACATCGACCCGGATCTGATCGAGCAGAAGATCACGCCGCGCACCAAGGCGATCATTCCCGTCCACCTGTATGGCCATCCGTGTCGGATGGACGAGATCGCGGCCATCGCCAGGCGTCACGGTCTGCTGATCGTCGAGGACTGCTGCCAAGCTCACGGCGCGTCGATCGGCGGGCGGCCCGTCGGGTCGTTCGGCACGGCCTGCTATTCCTTCTATCCGACCAAGAACATGACCACCGGAGAGGGGGGAATGGTGACGACCGATGACGACGAAGTGGCGACGCAGACGCGCATGCTGCGCAATCACGGCCAGAGCGAGCAGTATCTCCACGAGCGGATCGGCTTCAACTGGCGCATGACGGATGTGGCCGCGGCGATCGGCATGGCTCAGCTCGACCGCCTGGAAGAGGCCAATGCCCGCCGGCGCGCGAACGCTCGGCGTCTGAGCGAGGACTGCGACGGGGTGGTGATCCCGACGGAGCGGACGGGCTGCCGCCACGTGTATCACCAGTACACGGTTCGCGCCCCGGAGCGCAGGGACGAGCTGATGAGCCACCTTCGCGAGCGCGGTGTTGGCGCCGTGGTGTACTACCCGCTGCCGATTCATCGCCAGCCGGTCTACCGGCGACTGGGCTACCGAGACGCCGTTCCCGTGGCGGAGCGCCTGAGCACGGAGGTGCTGTCGCTGCCGGTGCATCCATCGTTGACGGAGCAGGACGTGGATACCGTCGCCCGCGAAACCAGCGGATTTTTCGACGTCCAGGCCAGGCGGGGGAGCGCATGAACGTCGGCGTGGTCGGTCTGGGCTCTATGGGAAGCAATCACCTGCGTGTCTACTCCGAGATGGAGGAGGCGGATCTGGTCGCCGTGGCCGACACCGACGCGGCGCTCCTCGACGCCGCGGCTCGGCGTTACGCGGTGCGGGGCTATGACGACTATCGGGAGATGCTCGACCGCGAGCGCCTGGATGCCGTCTCCATCGTGGTGCCCACGGGCCTGCATCGGGACGTCGCGTTGGCCGCGATCTCGGTGGGGACGGCTGGGCTGATCGAGAAACCGATCGGACGCAGCGTGCCGGAGGGGCTGGAGATCCAGCAAGCCGCCGAGCGCGCTGACGTCATCGTCGCGGTTGGGCACATCGAACTGTTCAATCCTGCCGTCAGGGCGCTGAAGCGCTGTCTGCAGCACGACGTGATCGGCCCTGTGCTCCAGATTCAGGCGCGTCGCGTCGGACCGTTCCAGCCGCGGCTCCGGGACGTCGGCGTGGTGCAGGACCTGGCGACGCACGACATCGGCGTCATGCGCTACCTGTTGGAGACGCGGATTGCCCGGGTCCATGCTGTGACGCGCACGGGGATACGCACCGCGTTCGAGGACACGCTGTTCGCGACGCTGCGTTTCGAGAACGAGGTAACCGGCGTCCTGGACGTGAACTGGCTCTCGCCGGTCAAGGTGCGCGAACTGCAGATCATCGGCGAGCACGGGATGTTCCGTCTGGACTACGTCAGTCAGGAAATCTTCCAATACCGGGAGGACCTCGCCGGCGGCTACGGCTCCACGGACCCGGCCGGAGGGCATGGCCGGCTGTTGCCCGTAGAGAAGCGGGAGCCGCTTCGCGTCGAGCTGGAGGCGTTCCTGGGATCGGTGGCGGCGCATGAGCAGCCCACAGCGGACTGCGCGGATGCGATCGCCACGCTCGACGTGGCGGAGAAGCTGCTGCAGTCGGCCGACAGCCGGGCGCCCATCGACGTGGTGAGCCTCATGGAGAGCGGGAGCCGGTAAGCGTGAACGTCTGCGTCGTCGGCCTCGGAAAGATCGGGATACCGCTGGCGGCGATAGTCGCTTCCCGCGGCCACACTGTCGTGGGCTGCGACATCGATCCCTCGGTGGTGGAGCTGGTGAACCGCGGCGAGTGCCCGATCGATGGCGAGGAGGGCCTGGAGGACATCGTGCGCGCGGCGGTGGGCGCGGGACATCTGACGGCGACCACCGACACGGCGCAGGGCGTACGGCAGTCCGAAGTGGTCGCCGTGATCGTCCCCGCGTTCCTGACTTCCGATCGCCAAGCCGACCTCACCTCCGTGGACGCGGCGGCGCGGGACATCGCCTGCGGCCTGACCGAAGGCACCCTGGTCGTGTTCGAGACCACGCTGCCCGTTGGCACGACACGCGGCCGGCTCGGCCCGACTCTGAGCGCAGGGTCGGGTCTGAATGCCGGTGAGGGGTATCTCCTTGCTTTCAGTCCGGAGCGCATTTCGTCCGGCAGCGCCTTGGCCGATCTGGCGAGCTATCCGAAGGTGGTGGGGGCCGATGACGAGCGAAGCGCGCAGGCCGTGACGCGGTTCTACGGGACCGCCGTGGGCGTTCGCGTCCTGCCGGTGGCCAGCACGGCGACGGCGGAGCTGGTCAAGCTGATGGAACTGACCTATCGGGACGTCAACATCGCCCTGGCGAACGAGTTCGCGCTCTGCGCGGAGCGCGCCGGCGTTGACGTCACCGAGGCGATCGCCGCAGCGAACTCGCAACCGTACGCGCACGTGCACGCCCCCGGGGTCGGCGTGGGCGGCCACTGCGTGCCGGTCAATCCCTGGTTCCTGATCAACGGACTGGGTCCGGCCCCGCTCGCGGAGCTCGCGCGCCGCATCAACGACGGCATGCCGCGCCATGCCGTGCGTCTGCTGGAACGTGCGCTCGACGGCGTTGACGGAAAGTCGATTCTCGTTCTGGGTCTGGCTTACCGGGCCAACGTGAAGGAAAGCTACCACTCGACCACGCTGTTGCTGGCTGAGGCGCTGTCCGCCGCGGGCGCTCGCGTGCTTGTCCACGACCCGCTCTTCTCCCACGACGAGATCCGCGCCCATGGACTGGTCCCGGCCGACCTGAAGCCTCCGCCTGCGGCCGACGCCGTCGTGCTCCAGGCCAACCACTCTCGGTATCGAGAGCTCGACCTGGGTTCGTTCCCCGGATGCCGCGCCGTTCTGGACGGCCGCAACGTCCTTTCCCCCGCCGCCGCGACTGCCATGGGCCTGAGCTACCTTGGCATCGGACGCTGACCGTCCGGATCGTCCCGCTGTGACCAAACGGACCCTGCGAATCTGCCATGTGACAACGGTTCACGACTGGAACGACGTCAGGATTTTCGTGAAGATGTGCCAGTCGGCGTCCTCCGAAGGCTACCGAGTCGATCTCATAGCACCGGTGCGATCGGACAATCCCGTGACCGATACCAGGAACGTCGGAGTGCACGGCGTCCGAACGTATCGCCGGCGCCTGCTGCGGGCTTCTTTGGGCACGCTTCAAGCCCTTCGACTGGCCATAGCGATCCGCGCTTCCGTCTACCACCTTCACGATCCTGAACTGCTTCCGGTGGTCCTGGCCCTCAGGTTCCTCAATCGCCGCGTGGTCTTCGATTTTCACGAGGAATTTGCCGCTCAAGTCAGAGGCAAGCCGTACCTGAGTCGCCGCGCCCGCGCGGTCGCATCCCGCCTTGCGAGATACTGGGAGATCCTTCTTTGCGGCGGAGCATCGAGGATCGTGACCGCGACGCCCCGAATCCGGGAGCGCCTGCCGATCCGACGCCAAGCCGCAACCGTCGTGTGCAATTTTCCATCCTTGGAGGAGTTTCCGGCTGCCACCCGGACCCCTTTCGAGCATCGGTCCCGGGCCGCGTATTACGTCGGTAGCGTCACTGAGATCCGTTGTTGTTTCGAGATGGTTCAGGCCGCGCGCATCCTCCGGTCATCCCGCCGTCGAATCACGATGCGTGTCGCTGGTCCGTTCGACAGCAGCCGTCTGGAGCGGCGCGTCAGGGACGCAGCGAAGGGTCTCGATGTTACAATCCTGGGCCGGAGGACTCGGGATCAGGTCAGGGCCGATCTGGAAGACGCATATGTCGGACTGGTGCTGTTCAGCCCGCATCCGAATCACCGTCATGCCATGCCGAACAAGATATTCGAATATATGGCTGCGGGAGTCCCGGTAGTAGCGTCGGATTTTCCACTCTGGGTCCAGATTGTCAAGCGCTCCGGGTCCGGCATGACCGTCGATCCACTAGATCCTTCGTCGATCGCGAGCGCGATAGTCCAGCTGATCGAGGATCCGGAATCCGCACAGGAAATGGGCTCGAGAGGAAGGCTGGCGGTCGAGCAACTGTACCATTGGCACAGTCAGTGGGAAGTTCTTCGCGGGCTGTATGCGATGATGGTGCGTTGACCTGTCACGATGGGGAGAACGTGGAGCGTAGTATGGCCTATCGCATCCTCACGGTAATAGGCGCGCGACCTCAGTTCGTCAAGGCAGCTTTGCTCTCGGAGCTGTTCAGCAAGACGAAGGATATTCAGGAAATCGTGGTGCACACGGGACAGCATTACGACAGGGAGATGTCGGAAGTATTCTTTCGAGACCTGGGTATGCGGAGAGCACACTACGAACTGAGCATCCATGGAGGGGGCCATGGCGACATGACCGGGCGGATGCTACAGCAACTGGAGCCGATTGTGCAGGACGAGAATCCCGATGCGGTGCTGGTGTATGGAGACACTGACTCGACTCTTGCGGGGGCCCTTGTTGGCGCAAAACTGTGCATTTCCGTAATTCACGTGGAGGCTGGTCTGCGTTCGTTCAATCGATGCATGGCGGAGGAGATAAACCGGGTGATCGCGGACCGATTGAGCCGCGTACTGCTGTGTCCGACGCGGTCAGCGGTGTCGAATCTGCGTGCGGAGGGAATCGTCGAGGAAGTGCATCACGTCGGGGACATCATGTACGACGTGACACTGAGGATGCTGCCAACCGCGCGCCGGGAATCGCGAATCCTGGATCGTCTGGGAGTGGTGTCGAGGAGTTACGACGTCGCGACCGTGCATCGTGCAGAAAACACAGACGAGAAAGACGCGCTGAGCCGGGTGGCGGCGTACGTTCAAGCGCGCGCGGGAACGAGACCCGTGGTGGTTCCGCTTCATCCGAGAACGCGTAAGGCACTTGAACGGCACGATGTCGGCCTGTGCGGGAATGGAGTGGTGGTGACCGAGCCGCTGGGGTTCCTGGATATGTGTCTGTTGGTACACCATGCCCGTGTCGTGCATACCGACTCGGGAGGTCTGCAAAAGGAGGCATATTTTCACCGGGTTCCATGTGTGACGCTCCGTAAGGAAACGGAGTGGAGAGAGACCGTCGAACACGGGTGGAATCGGCTGTGGACCGAGAACGAGTATGCCGCTCGGTCGGATATTGGCGACTACGGAAGCGGAGACGCCGCCCATCGCATGTTGGAGGTGATCCAGGCGGCTCGGCAGAACGGAGCGGTATGATCTCCTGCCATGGGGGCAGGGCGCGGTCGACGTCAGGGCGTATTTCGGCGATGACCACAGGAATCGGGTGATCGCGGCTGGACAGGAACGAAGCACGTATCGAAGAGGTGATCTATGCTGCGAAGGACGATATCGAACGCTTGCAGAGCACATAGAGTAGCGAAAGGGAAGCGCTGAGCACCAAGGAGTACGTGAGAAGAACCACTTCGAAAGGAAGGCCCGAGCGGACGGTCAGAACAATCGCGGCGGCTATGGCAGCGAGCCGACCTGTCTCCCAAAGAAGCTGAAGGCGCTGGCGATTCAGAACGGTCAGGCATGGAGCGACCGGGCTGGCGATGAAGAGAGCAAAGAACGAAGGAAGGAGGAGCATCAGCACCGGGCCGATGCCTTGCCACGTCTGGCCGAGTATCAGGGGAAGAACGACGGCTGCCGCGGCGATGCCGGCGACCGCGACGAGCGCCATCATGACCAATCGGATGGACACGTCGTGGAAGATCTGCCGGACGTCGGCCTTCTCTCGGAGTGCGGAGGACAGGCGGCCGACGAACACCCGTCCGACAGCCTGAGCCAGCAACGTCAAAGGTGCGCCACAGAGGCGCTGCGCTTGTCCGTAGACGCCGGCTACGGAAGTCCCGAAGAAGATTGCGAAGAGAGTGACGGGCGCGTTACGGGCAATCGTGCTGAGGAAGTCCATGACCACGAGGTATCGCGGAAACCGCGAATACCGGCGCGCTGCGGCGGCGACGCTGCGAATGCTGACTCGCGCCGGGCGGGAACGCCAGTCGACGAACACGGGACGGGTCAAGACCAGAACACCGGCGGCGCGCCCGAGCGCCTCGCCGAGGATGAGACCGACGGGGCTTCTGTAGAGGAAGAAGAGGGCTCCTTGGGCGAGCACGGTGACGAAACCGTATACGATTCGAGCGGTGCGGAGAGTTCCGTACTTCTGTTGTCGGGTCGCGTACTGGAGCGACAGAGTATAGAGGGCGTTCAGACCGACTCCGAACGGAAGAAAGAGTACAAATCGCAGCGGTAGGGCCGGCCATGGATCGGAGACGTACACCAACGCGGCGCCGGTGCTGAGGAGCGCCAGCAGGGCACACCAGCCCGCAGCCATGCCCGTACAGAGAGTGAACAGGCTGAATATCGTCCGCCGGCTGGTGGCGAGGAGGATCGCGAAGTCGTAACGCAGTGCGGAAGCCACGGCCAGGACGGCGACGGCGGCAAGATAGACCGCGTATACGCCGTAGTCGGTTGGCTCGTACAACAGCATGAGGACCGGTACGGCGATGAGTTGGAGGATCTGAGCAGCCGCGTTACCGGATGCCACGGTGGCGATGTCGCGGCCCAGCGCATCACGAAACAGCCGATTCAGGATGTTGCGGAGAGAACCCATCTGGTCGACGGCGGTCAATCGGTACCAACGAATGGACCCGCATGCGGCGAGGCGACCGGTGACACATCGAACGTGGCCGTATGCACGCTCACAGCGATCCGTACACGGCTTCCAGGCGCGATACGACGGCCTCGGGTCCATAGGTCCGATGGGCGTAGTCGGTCAGCCGGTCGGTTCGATCAGACCACGTGGCACGATCCTCATACACGTGCCGCATGGCCTGAGCCAAAGCGGGCTCGTCGCCCACCGGGACCAGGTGCCCACATTCGGGCGTCACGATGTCCTGCGGACCGCCAGAGAGGGTTGAGATCACCGGAAGGCCGGACGCCAGGGCCTCGATCAAGTTTACTCCGAACGTCTCGACATCACTGGAGGACACGCAGCAATGGGATCGTCCAAACACGTCCACCACGCCTTCCGGATCGAGCGACCCATGAAAAACAATCCGGGATCGCACCTTCATTCCACCGACCAAGGTCTCCAGCCGCCTGCGTTCCCTCCCGTCCCCGACGATATCAAGTCGGACGGACTGGTCCCCGGCGAACGCCCGATCGAAGGCTCGGATCAGAAGCTGGACGTTCTTGTGCGGGCCCAGCATCGCTACGCACACGAAGCGAAAGGTAGCAGCATCGCGTGGACGCGCCGGAGGCGCGAATCGGCTGGTATCCACCACGTTGGGTACGACGAGTATCGCCTTGCGACGACTGATTCGGTGGAGTGCTTCCTTGAGTCGATGGCTGACTGCGATCACCGCGCTGGCAGCGGCGACCGACTCCACCGTGCACGATTTCTGAAGCTCCGTGATCGCTCCGCGCAAGTACACGCTGGAGTGTTCGGTAAGTACGAAGGGAAGGCTTGACTCGGCGGCCAATTCGCGCGCTACGTCCCCTGCGAATAAAGCGGAATGAGCGTGTATGATGTCGGGCTTGCCATGATCGGCGATGTACATCCGCGCGAGCCTTCCGGCCACTTCGGTCCAACGGCGCCGGAAGCGTGCCGGCTGACGGGGCAAGCGGAACCCGTAGTAACGGTAGGTGCGGAGCGGGCCCTCGAGGCGTGTCTGGCGCCCATGCTGTATGCGACCGCGGTGCAGGGTGTGAATTCCGCGTAGCTCCGGGTATACAACTCCTACCTGGTGGCCGGCACCGGCGAGCGCCAGAGCCTGACGTTTGAAGAAGATCCCGCGCACCGGAGACGCGGGCGTCTCATACCATGACGGTATCAGGAGAATGTGCAAAACGGGTCTCCGTCTCTGCTCGGCGCGCTGCATCCAACCCCCGATGGCGTAACGTGGTAAGGTGTCGCGTGTCGCATCGCCGCTCCCCGTCGCCATGGAACAGCTTTGACGCGGGTATGTGCGACGATGCGCTCGCAATCGCTTGTCAAAGGCAGTTAGAGGATTGTATCGTTCCGCGTCCTTTGGGTCAAGAGGCGTCGCGTCGGCGTCGGCGCGTCGTTGCGCAGTTCAGAGTTCAGGTGTTGCTGCGTGGCGAACTCGGCGGAAGCGGATGATGTCGTGATCGCCGATGGCGGCCCCGTCGAGGTGTAGCTTCGCGCATGTCCAGAGTGAGCAAGGCGCATTTCTACAGAGAACGAGGTCGCCGGTACCGGTCGGATGATGCGGAGGCGACCATTCGCTATCGTCGGGCGATCGAGTGGATGGAGAGGCACGACGGGCAGACGATCGTGGATGCAGGCTGCAAGTTCGGACTGCTCCGACAGTACTTGCGGGACCGGGATCTTGACTACGGGTACGTCGGTATCGATATCGATCCGGAGACCCTGCAGCGAATCGCTTCCCGGGACATGGGCGAGACCCGTGCGAGGTTCATCTGCCACGACCTCAACGAGGGGTTGCCTGTAGAGTCGGGCAGCGCTGATTACGTCGTGTGCCTGGAGATCATGGAGCACCTTGAGAATGCGTCGGCCTTCCTGGAAGAGGCGCGGAGGGTGCTGAAGCCGCGAGGACGGGTGATGATTTCCGTACCGAACCCGTACTGCTGGATGGAGGTGCTGAGCAACCTGCGATCGAGGCCCGACGGGGAGGGACACGTCGCGAGCTTCACTCGGCAGAATATCGATGCTCTGGCACGCTTTGGAGGCCTGCGAGTGGAGCGGCGGGGTGGGACGTTCACGCGGGTCCCGTTCACGAAGCGGATTTTCGGACGGTATCTCCTGGTGGAGACAGACGCCTTCTTCCTGACGCGATCGAGCATGTACCTGCTGTCGGCGATTTGAGAGAAGGAGGAAAGGGGTGCTTCGAGCCGTGTCGCGCGTAGCGATCGTGGGTGGCGCCGGCTTCGTCGGCAGCCGGTTGGCGAAGGCGTTGAGAGAGGAGGGCCACCGCGTCGTGGTGGTGGACATTGCTCCTCCCGACGACAGCGCTGGAGAGTATCGACAGGCGGACGTGCGAGACGGCGCTGGCGTGCTTGCGGCACTCGAGGGATGTGACGCGGCGTACAATCTTGCCGCGGTCCATCGAGACGACATCAAGCCTCCGAGCCTTTACGAGAGCGTCAACGTCGGCGGAGCGCGCAATGTATGCGAAGCGTGTCGGCGACTGGATATCAGCCGGCTCGTGTTCACCAGTTCGGTGGCCGTTTACGGCGGCAGGGCTGAGGAGGCGACGGAAGATCAGACCCCGACGCCGGTGGCGCCATATGGCACATCGAAGCTCCGCGCCGAGCAGGTCCATCGTGAGTGGCAACAGGAATCGGCGCAGGCGAGGTCGCTCGTGACCGTACGCCCCACCGTGGTGTTCGGGGAAGGGAATCGGGGGAACGTCTACCAGCTTCTGCGACAGGTTGTAGCGGGACGATTCCTGATGGTCGGCAGCGGCGCGAACCGCAAGTCCATGGCATACGTAAGGAATCTGGGCGCCTTCCTGGTTCGGGTGCTGACCCTGGGCGCGGGCGCGCACGTGTTCAACTACGTGGACAAGCCGGATCTGTCGATGAATCAGCTTGTCGACATCGTGGCGGAGGCGGCCGGAACCCGACGCATGGATCGACTTCGGATTCCGTACCCGGTCGGATATCTCGGGGGGATGCTGTGCGACGTTGCTGCCGCGGTTACCGGGCGGAGCCTTCCCGTGAGCGCGGTGCGGGTTCGGAAGTTCTGCAGCACAACGACGTTCTCCGCACAGAGGCTGCGGTCAACGGGATTCCAGCCGGCGCTCGGCCTGCGTGAGGCATTGGCAAGGACGGTCAGGCACGAGATCGCAGCGGATGATGCCTTCGATGATTAGTCATCCGCTGGTGGGGCCGGAGGTCGTTCGCGTGGCGACCGGTTGGCCCGCGGCGCTGGGGCGCCTGACGCGGCGATGACGATGATCGCGACATAGAGCCACTGCCAGCTCAGATTGACGAAGCTGCTCGGGCCGACGCCCGCCAACACGAATGCCAGCAGGAAGAGGGGCCAATGATGAACGACGGGTTGGAACCGAGCTCGCACCGCGGCGCGATGTCGCAGGTAGAGGAAGAAGAGGAATCCGAAGTACAGGCAGAACATGACGATCCCGTACTCGCTCAGGACTTCGATCCACCAGTTGTGTGGATCTATGATGCCGGAAGTAAAGAGATGAGAATACCGGAGCGTGGCGTCCAATGTCGGTGCGAAATTGCCTCCACCGACACCGAATCCGTACGTGGAAACAAGCATATCGATCCCGATCATGGCGAGATTAAATCGAACCAGCGTTGATCCCTCAAGGAGAATGGTCGTTAGGTAGAGCAGATCGGTGGACGTGAAGAGAGAGACGAGGCGCTGGGTAGCAGGTAAGAACGCGAGCAGGATGCCGGCGATCGCGATACTGGCGATGTCGGTTGCCGTCAGGCGAGGCCGTCGGAACAGATAGGCGATGCCGGTGAGAAGGAAGCCGTACACCGCGGTGCGACTCGTGGTAAGGATGCTCAGGAATGCGAGGAGCAGGATCAGGCCGATCAGTGCGGTGCGCGCGAGTTGGGCGCGAGCGTTCTCCAGGATGGCGAGGAGTACGGGCAGGGTAAGGAGGAGGAACACACCGAAGTTGTTCGGATTGTAGAAGGTAGACGCGATCACGGTGCTGCTGACGCGGGTCTGGGAAGAGAACCAGGGCCCGGGCAGATGGTTGCCTGTCAACAACTCCCATATCCCTACGGCGGCGGCGAGGATGGCGGCCGCGACCCAACCGCGGATGAGCCAGCGGAGGGCGTCGCGCTTCCAGCTCTCGAGGTTGGCCACGGCCATGAATGCCAGGAATCCGAAGCCGATCGAGAACGCGCCGCGGACGGCGTCATACTGATATCGGGCCCAGAGGACACCAAGGAGCGCCCACGCGAGCCACAGGCAGCCAATGACGAGGTAGGTACGCATGTAGCGGTTCCGGGTCCACGGGAGTCGGGGGAGGACCGCAACAGACACGAGGGAGATGGCCAACACGGCAATGCGATAGGGAAAGAAGTTGACCTCGAACGCCTCGACGCCGCCGAGGTGCGGCCCAAGGGCCGCGAGGACAGGCAGGGAGAAGAGGCAGGCCCGGGAGAGAACGGTGATCTGTCGATGATCGGCTGACGAAGGCTGGCGAGGGCTGTCGTGCTCTGATCGATCGGGATGCGGCATGCGCCCGGCGGCGTTACTGACCGCCTGCACCGGGGGACGAATCGATCCAGTCGCCGACGGTGTTGATTGCCGTGGCCGTGTTGTTGAACAGGCTGATGATCGGGGCGACGCGTCCGATGCCTTCCAGCAGGCGCAGGATCACCTGGCGTTCGACGATCAGGATGTCGCCCGTGGCCACCGGCGCGTCGAGCGCTGCATGCCGCAGGCTGCGGCCGGCCTTGTCGACGAAGTGGACCAGGCCGAGGTCGGCCTCGCGGGTCGGGCCGCCGGCCCGCAGCAGGTAGTCGCTGACGGTGAGTCCGTACTGGAAGGGGATGACGCCGGGGCGGTTGACCTCGCCCAGCACGGTGACGAAGACCTCGGCGGCGGGGACGACGAGCTGGTCGCGCGGCTGCAGGGGCAGGTCGCCGTGCAGGCCGTCGCCGTCCCAGAGCGCGGCGGCGTCGATCTCGATGCGCTCGCCGGCGCGGACGACGTAGCTGTCCGCGGGGCGGGCGAACGGGGTCGGCCCGCCCACGGCGTACAGGGCGTCGTAGACGGTCATGCCGGGATAGAACGGCAGCACCAGCCGGACCGGAATCGGCGCGGGCAGGCCGGCGCGGAGCTCCGCCGAGTTCGAGGGAAGGGCGGTCGGCAGGGTGATCGGACCTTCGCCGTCGGCCGGCTTGCCGAAGACGGCGCCCTCGACGACAACCGCGGAGCCGGAGCCGAAGCTGGACCGCACGCGGACGACGGCATTGTCGCGCAGCGTCACCAGCATCCCCTCTTCGAAGGTCACCGCCAGCGAGGTGTACTGGCCGTTCACGTCGGGCTGGCGGACCTGCAAGCTCCTGCGGTTCGCGTACGGGGTGGGGCCGCCGGCCTGGTTCACCAGGTCCGCGACCGTGGCGCCGCGCAGCAGCTCGTACTCGCCGGGCAGCTCGATCGCCCCGGTGATGGAGACGGTCACCCGGTCGATCGGCACCACCACCCGGTCGTTGGCACGCAGGGGGAGGTCCGGACGGGACCCGTCCCAGATCGCGGCCGCGTCGAAGGACACCCGGTCCGCGTCCGCGCGGATGATGAAGCCGGCTCCCTCGGCCGCGTGCGGGGTCGGTCCGCCGACGGTGGCCATGGCTTGGCGCAGGGACAGGCCGGTCGAGTACGGAATGGTCGCCTCCACCGGGGCCGTGGGGATGGTGATCGGCGACGTGCCGTCCCGCGGGCTGCCGTAGAACGCGCCGGAGAGGACCACCGGGTCGCTGTGCCGGGTGGTGGAGCGGACGATGACCGCGTCCTGGTGGCGGAGCGGGAGGCGGTCGGCGACGTCGATCGCGACGGTCCTGCGGGCGAACGCCCTGGATTGGTCGTAGCCGGAGATCTGGATGTTGTCGGGATCGGCGTCGGGAAGCAGCCCGCCGGCCCAGGCGATCAGCGCGGTGACGCCCTCGGTGGGCAGCAGCTCGTACGCGCCGGGGTAGCGGACGGCGCCGGCGATGGTGACCGTGGTGTCCGCCACCGGCACGAATATCCGGTCGCTCGGCCGCAGCAGGGGGTTGAAGTCGTCGCCGCCGACCTCGAAGTAGCGCACCAGGTCGATGCGCTGCGCCGAGCCGTCGGCCCGGACCAGCTCGATGCGGCGGACGCTGCCGTGCTCGTCCACGCCGCCGGCCAGCCGGATGGCGTCCTGCACGCGGTTGATGGCGTGCACGATCATGGTGCCGGGCGCGCGCACGGCGCCGCCCACGAACACCTCGAACCGCGCGGGAGAGACCAGCTCGAACTCGATGTAGTCGGCCGGGATTCGGCGCAGGGACTCCAGGATGGAGGCACGCAGGTCCGAGTACTCCCGTCCGGTGGTCTCCACGGTGCCGACGTAGGGGACCTCCAGGACGCCGTCGTCCTGCACCATCAGGTTGAACGGAGCCGTCTGCGGGAGCGCGATCGTCAGCCGATAGCGGTCCCCCGGCGTGACGATGTAGCGCTGGGAGCTCAGCAGCGTGGCCAGCAACTGGGCGTCCGGCAGCACCGCCGGGGAAGGCACGCGCTGCCCGAATGCGACGGCCGCTTCGCCGCCGTCGCCGGACTGCGCGACGGCGCCGTCCGGGGCTGCCGCGTGCAGGACGGCGATGCAGAGGATGGCGAGGATGGCGAGTGCGCGTTTCATCATGTCGGTCGACCTGTTCTCTTCCGCATGAAGCCGATCTCCTGACGGATTTCGTCGAGCTGGCGGCGCTGCACGGGATCGGACTCGGCGCGCTTGAAGCGCTCGGCCGTGAACGCGGCCAGGATCGATGCCATGAAGGCCGCCAGGGTGCCGACGATGCAGATCAGGGCGCGGCCGGGGCGGCTCTTGCGGAGCGGCACCTCCACCGCCTCGACGATCTGGAAGGTGGACTCCCTGGCGTTCTCCTCGATACGGGCGCTCTCGTACTGGGAGCGCAGAAAGGCGTAGATCGTGTCGTGGACGCTCAGCTCCGTGGCCAGGTCCAGGTACCGGACCCCCAGCGCGGGCAGCTCCTTCAGCGGGATCGCGGTGTCCTGAAACTCGACGAAGCCGTGCTCGATCTCCCGGATGAGCGTACGCAGCTTGTCGATCTCGTTTCGCAGGCGCCGCACGGCAGCGGCGTTCTCTCCCAGCATCTCGATCTGGGAGAGGAGCTCGACCTCCTTGCGGTACAGATCGGTCTTGAGGGCGGTGACGTTCTCGATCGCGGATTCCGACTGGAACGTGAGGTTGACCAACCCGAACTCCTGCTGGAACTCGGTGAGCGCGGCCTGCGCGTCCGTGCGGTCCTGCCGGACCGCGGCAAGGCGCTCCTCCAGGAAGGCCTTCCTGCGGCGCACCCGCTCGATCGTGAGCGCATGCATCTTGTCGCGCAGCCGCTGCACGGCGAACTCAAGCCCGGCGGCGGACTGCTCGGGGTAGTGGTGGTCGTAGGAGATCACCAGCAGGTCGGACTCGAACAGGTACTCCGTGTTCAGGCTCTCTTCGAGCCGTTCGCGCGCCAGCACGATATCGTCGTTGCTGGACGCGTCGGTGATCAACCCCTGCTGGCGCGCGAGCGCGTCCAGGATCTCCCGGCCGACGAGCAGCTCCTGCGCGCGGCTTGCGTCGGTGCCGGTCCCCGGCGCCAGCAGGCTGGCGAAGTCCGCCAGGCCGTCGGTGGCCTGAATCTGGCTGAGCAGGGTGGCGGCCCCCGCGCCGTAGTCCGGAGCGTCGTCGGCGATCGACACGGTCACGCTGGCGGTGAACCACGTCGGCAGCACGTTCCACGGCGACTCCGGGTCCATCACGATCGCGGCGAGGTTGTAGGCGAGCAGGACCACCGCCGCGATGCCGGTGGTGGCCACGATGAGGCGCCGGCGGCGGACCAGGACCAGGACCAGGACCAGGACGGTGAAGGTGTCGTCCTGAACGGGGTCCGCGTCCGCCTGGGCAGACGGAGGCATCTGCGGATCACTCATCGGTACCCCTTATAGGGTCGGGTCCTTGGCCGTTCGACTTGACGAACCGGCGCCCGGAGCAGCGCCGGATCGATCGCCGCCGCGTTTCGAAGACCTGCGCAAGCGCTTCAACGGGATGCAGTGGATGGTGGGCGGCGTCGTCGTGCTGCCGGCCTCCAGGATGTCGCTGTTCCAGTTCCCGGGATGACGGCCTACGCGAAGCTCAGGGTCGGCAGGCGCGCCTCGGCGGCGCGGATCTTCTGCTCGGTCCCCAGGTCGGTCCAGTAGCCGTCGGCCAGCACGGCGACCATGCGGCCGTCGGCGGCAATCCGCTCGTAGAGCGATTCGTACTTGACCGCGCTCTCGTGGGCGGCGTAGTCCAGCTCGCCGCGCTCCAGAGCCTGCGAGGTGCGCACGATCGCGCCGTCGAGGTAGCGGGCGAACAGGCGGCGCGGGTCGGGGATGATCGAGAAGCCGGAGTTGATCGGCGTCCAGCGGCGGCCGGCGCGCTCCAGGAACGGGTTGCGCTCCGCGGGCGCCTTTTCCCGGAAGCCGCGTACCCGGCCGGTCGCTTCGTCCAGATCGAGGGCGCCGTACTCGCCCGACTCCTCCCACGGCACCAGCGCGGCGACGTCGATCACGCACTCGCCGGCGTCGATGCCGCAGGCGGCCGCGCGCTCCAGCCCGTGCCGGTAGCAACCGTATAGGTCGGCGTCGAGCAGGTTGTCGGCGTTGGCGTAGACGACCGGGCGCGCCGGCAACCGGCCGGCGGCGTGCAGCTTGACGATCGGGGCGATGGTGCCGGCCGGCCGCTCCTCGACCAGGAACTCGACCGGCAGGCCGCGGTAGCTGTCGCCGGCGGCCTGGAAGTGGTGCTTGAGCAGGTCGCCGCCCGTGCCGGCAGCCAGGATGATCCGTTCCACCCGGCCGCACGCCGCGTGGATGTCCAGGTGCCACTCGATCATGGGCTTGACCGGCCCCGCGGAGCCGGCCCGCAGGGAGGCCAGCGCCTTGGGGCCGATCGTACCCCAAGAGCCCGGCGGCAGGTGCGGGCAGGTTTCGCGGTTCAGCCGCTTGCGCGCATCCGCCAGTCGGGTGCCCTTGCCGCCGGCCAGGGCGATCGACCAGAGGGTCTTCGCCGGCTGCACGGCGGCTATGCGCCCGAGGAGATCGACAGCGGCCTGCCGTTTTGCTTGACGACGATTTCTGTCTCCAGGTTCACCCGGGAGGCCATGTTCACGAGCCTATCAATGCTGAACTTGCTGATCTTGCCGTTGACCAGTTCGCTCACACGAGAACGCGGCACACCGAGGTGCTTTCCCGCTTCCTGCTGAGTGATGGCCTGCCGCTTGACATACTCAGTGAGAGCGATCATGAGCTGAGACCGGATCCTCAGGTTTGCGGCTTCGGCGGGTGTATCGGAAATTGCGTCCCAGACGTCAGAGTAAGTTTCAATTGTGTCCATATCAGACCTCACCAAGAGGACGAATGCAAGAAGTAAGGAAACAAGAAGAATAGCCGGAAGTGACGCTTTACAGTTGCAGTTTCCTCCTCACGTCGCCGAGTCGGTTCCTCGCTATATCGAGGTCCTTATTGGGCGTCGAGGAGAGTGTCTCGAATCTGCGACAGGCGGTCAAGTGCTCGGAGTCAGAAAGGGATCACGGCTCCGGTGCGGCGCTACTGACCCGAGGAGATCGACAGCGGCTCGTCGCGCGGCTGGTCGGCGAGCGGCCGGCAGCCGCCGTCGGTGATCACGAAGGACCGCTCGCAGTGCACGGAGCTCGCGTCTTCCGCCCAGACCGCCGACTCCAGGTTCAGCACCATGCCCGCCTCCAGGGTCAGGTCGGCCGGCCGGCTGACGAAGTCGTCCTCGATGCGGAGGCCGGTGTCGGGGACGACGATCGGATAGTCGCGCACCTCCAGGCCGATGCCGTGGCCGTGCGGGAAGCCGGCCAGGCCGGCAGCTTCCAGCGACTGCCGCATCGCCTCCGCCGCCGCGGACGCCGGCTTGCCGGGGGCCAGGTGCTCGGCGCCGGCAGAGAGCGCGTCTCGGACCGCCGCCTGCCGCCGCCGGCAGGCAGCGTCGGGCGGGCCGAAGGCGATGGTGTGGCCGGTGTCCGAGAACCAGGAGCGCAGCCGGCAGCCGTGGTCGAAGTACATCGAGCCGCGCTCGGGCAGGCGGTAGTCGGCCTCGGTCGCCAGGCCGAAGCCGGTGGGGCTGCCGGAGAAGTGGTCGAGGTCGGCGCCGTGTTCGGCCAGTTTCATCCGGTACAGGTCGGTGAGCTCGCGCCAGCTCGACCCCACGCTGGCCACGGCCAGGGTCTCCGCGGCGGCGTACTCCGCAGCCTCGGCGGCGCGCTGCAGCAGGGCGATCTGCGACCCCGCCTTCACCATGCGGCCGAGGCGCAGCAGGTTGGTGCAGTCGCCCGCCCGGCGGCCGCCGGCGGCCAGCGCCTCCCACATGCCGGCGGCCAGCGCCTCGCGCTCGGCGCCGACACGGGCCGCGGCGCCCAGCAGCTCCAGCAGAGCCTCGGTCCGCGTCGCGCGGCGCGGGCGGCCGAAGGCCTCGGCCACCTTCTCGAACCCGTCCGGCAGGTCGCGGGGGGCCGCCTCGTCCGATCCCCACACGACGATCCGATGGGCGCTGCTGTTCCTGGCGTTGGCGGCCATCTCGGCGGAGACCAGCAGGGTCACCTCGCCCTCGGACGTGAGGAGGACCAGCGCCTGCTGCAGGTCGGAGGAGGCGCCGGGACGCATCATGTATTCCCGGAACAGGGGATCGATCCAGTTGCGGTAGTCGGCCAGGTCGGCGAGCGCAGCCGGCGAGGCGCCGACCAGCACGTCCATCCCGGACGCGCGCATCTCTTCGAGCGTTCGCGCTACCATCGGTCGATGCTCCTGGCGCCGCGTCCGCTCACCCTGGGCGGCCTGGACTGCGTGTTGTTCGCTCCGCCGGCCGGCCGCGCGGACGGACTGGCCGTCTTCTGCCACGGGTTCGGCGCGCCGGGCGACGACCTGGTGCCGCTGGGCGGCGAGATCCTTGCCGCTCCGGGAACGGAATCGCTGGCGCTGCTCTTTCCGGCGGCGCCGCTGTCGCTGGCCGGAGAAGGAATGCCGGGCGGGCGCGCGTGGTGGCCGCTGGACCTGAGCCGGCTGCAGACGGGCGCGCCGCTCGACGCCGGGGAGCTGTCGCGGCGGGTGCCGCCGGGCTCGGCAGAGGCCGCCGCGGCACTGCGAGAGGCGGTCACCGGTTGCGCGGAGCGGCTGGGGCTGGGGCCGGAGCGGGTGGTGCTGGGCGGCTTCTCGCAGGGGGCGATGGTGGCCTGCGAGTGCGCGTTCCGGTCGGGGGACGCCTGGGCCGGGCTCTGCCTGCTGTCGGGCGCGCCGCTGGACCTTGCCCGCTGGGGGCGGCAGGCACAGGGGCTGGCCGGGCGGCCGGTGCTGCAGACGCACGGGCGCATGGATCCGGTGCTGCCGTACGAGGGCGCGGAGATGGTGCGCGACACCCTGGCGGCGGCCGGCCTGCGGGTGGACTTTCGCCCGTTCATGGGCGGCCACACGATTCCGCCGGAAGCGCTGGCCGCGCTGCCGGGGTTCCTGCGGACCGCGGCCGGTCTCTGAGTCAGTCGGAGGTCTGCGGCGCGGCCGCCTGCGCCGGCGGCGCGAACACGCGCACGACGCCCTGCACGATCGCGTCCAGCACGAACCAGGTGGCCAGGAACGCCACGCACTCCAGCGCGAAGTTCCCGAACTTGTAGAACAGGGTGGCGGTCAGGAAGGAGACGCCGGCGACCGGGAGCTGCCGGGCCAGCAGGTGGCTGGCGCTGAGGGTTCTGATCAGTTGAAACATCGCTGCACCTCGGCGGGACGGTAGCCCGGAACGGCGGTCCGTCGCCAGCGTCGAGCGGAGCTGTGCTATCATGCTACCGTGTTCTCGACCGAGCGCGTCCGCATTGGCGACACCGGCGTCACCGTCACCCGGATGGGACTGGGCGGCGCTCCGCTGGCCGCCCTGCGCACCAAGGCCGCCGACAAGGCCGCCGCGGGAGCGGTCGCCGCCGCGTGGGAAGCCGGCCTGCGCTACTTCGACACCGCCCCCCGTTACGGCAAGGGCCTGTCCGAGCAGCGGCTGGGAGAGGCCCTTTCGGTCCTGCCCCGCGACGAGCTGACCATCTCCACCAAGGTGGGCTTCCTGCTCGACCCGGCGAAACCCGGGCGCACGGGGCGGGTCGACGTGGACGTGATCTGCGACTTCTCGCGCGACGGGGTGCTGCGCTCGCTGGAGGAAAGCTGCGCCCGGCTGCGCACCGAGCGTGTCGATATCGCCCTCATCCACGACCCGGACTGGGCGCCGGACGATCCGGAGGGCGACCCGGAGCGCGCCACCGGCAACCACTTCCGGGAGGTGATGGAAGGTGCCTATCCCGCCCTGGAAGAGTTGCGCGCCGCCGGCACGGTGGGGGCGATCGGTCTGGGCATGAACCAGTGGCCGATGCTGCTGGAGTTCGCGCGCGCCGGCGATTTCGACTGCTTCATGCTGGCAGGCCGCTACACGCTGCTGGATCAGACCGCGCTGCCGGAGCTGTTGCCGGAGTGCGCGGAGCGCGGCATCTCCGTGATCATAGCCTCCGTGTTCAATTCCGGCATCCTGGCCACGGGGCCGGGTGGCGCCGCGACGTTCAACTACGCCCCGGCCCCGGTGGAGATCAAGGAGCGGGCGCGCGGGCTGGAGGCGGTCTGCACCCGCCACGGGGTGACGCTGACGGCCGCCGCGCTGCAGTTCCCGCTGGCCCATCCGGCTGTCGCGGCCGCCGCCGTGGGGGCGCGCGACGCCGCCGAGCTGCACGCCGACTTGGCGCACGCCGCCGCGGAGGTGCCGCCGGCACTCTGGCGTGAGATCGCCCAGCGCGAGCTGATCGACCCCGCCGCGCCCACCCCGTAGCCGCCGCCGCGCGGAGTCCCGATGCAGCGCCTGCGCCTGTTCGTGTTCACCGTCAGCCACTTCTGCGTCGATTCCTACGCATCCATGCTCACCCCGGCGCTGCCGTTCGTGCGCGACCGGCTGGGGCTGACCTTCGCCCAGATCGGCCTGCTCGGCTCGTTCGTGCAGCTCTCGAACCTCGGCCAGCCGCTGCTGGGCATCCTGGGCGACTACCTGCGGGGGCGCTGGCTGATCTTCGTCGGCATCGCCGTCGCGGCCGTGTTCGCGCCGCTGATCGGTGTGGTGCCCAGCTTCGCCTGGCTGGTGCCGTGCGTGATGCTGGCCGGCCTGGGCGTCTCCGCCTTCCATCCCTCCGGCTTCGCGCTGGCCGGCGACCTTTCGGGGGACCGCCGCGCCTTCGGGCTGGCGCTGTTCATCTTCGGCGGGACCGCGGCGCTGGGCTTCACGCCGCTGTGGGTACCGGCGCTGGTGACCACGCTGGGGATGGGGTGGCTGCCGCTGGCGACGATCCCGGGGCTGCTGATGCTGCCGTTCGTGATCGCCATGGTGCCGGCGCGCAACACGCCGCGCTCCGCGCTGCCGGAGCGGGTGGCGGAGTTCCGCAGCGCGCTGGCCCCGATCGGGGTGATCGTGGCGACGGTGATCGTACGCTCGATCGGCGGGTTCGGCTTCGCGTTCTTCCTGCCGCTGCTCGGACAGGAGCGGGGGCTGTCGCCGCTGGTCTGGGGGCTGCAGCTCGCCGTCTACAACCTGTCCGGCGTGGTGGGCAGCCTGATCCTGGGGTACCTGGCCGACCGGCGGGACCCCAAGCCGCTGGTGCTGGCGTCGCTGGTGCTGGCGTCGCCCTTCATGCTGCTGGCCCTGCACGCCGAGGGGCCGGCGGCGCTGGCGCTGCTGGCCCTGGGCGGCACGATGGCGTTCGCCAGCAACTCGATCATGGTGGCGATGGCGCAGCAGCACGCGCCGGCCAACGCCGGTTTCGTCTCCAGCCTGCCGGGCGGCTTCAGTTGGGGGGTTGCCGGGCTCACCATGCCGCTGTTCGGGCTGATCGCCGACGCCTCCGGGGTGCTGGCGGCGATGCGCATTCTGGCGGTGCTGCCGATGGCCGCGGCGGTGGCGGGGCTGCTGCTGCCGCGGCAGGGGGCCGGGACGCAGGATCTGCAGCCGGCCGGCGCGGGGGCCGTGCGTGGCTGACGGCCTGGTGCTGCGCTACGGCACCAACCCGCACCAGGCGCGCGCGCGCGCCTGCCGGGAAGGCGGCCCGCTGCCGTTCGCGGTGCTGAACGGCGCGCCCGGCTACATCAACCTGCTGGACGCCCTGAACGCGTGGCAGCTCGTGCGCGAGCTGCGTGAGGCCACCGGCCTGACGGCGGCGGCGTCATTCAAGCACGTCAGCCCGGCCGGCGCCGCGGTGGCTGTGCCGCTGTCGGACGCCGAGCGCGCCGCCTGTTTCGCGCGGGGCGAACTGAGCGCGCCGGCGACCGCCTACGCGCGCGCCCGCGGCACGGACCGGGTTTCCTCCTATGGCGACTGGATCGCGCTCAGCGACCCGGTGGACGAGGCTGCGGCGCGCCTGATCCGGCCGGAGGTCTCCGACGGCATCATCGCCCCCGGCTACGAGCCGGCCGCGCTGGAGCTGCTCTCGGCCAAGAAGGGGGGCGGCTACCCCGTGCTGGAGATCGACGCGGACTACCGGCCGCCGGAGCTCGAGCGGCGCACCGTGTTCGGCGTGACCCTCCAGCAGGCGCGCAACGACCGCGCCTTCGACGCGGAGACGCTGGCCGCCGCCGGGCTGCCGGCCGAGGTGGTGCGCGACCTGACCGTCGGCCTGATCGCGCTGAAGTACACGCAGTCCAACTCCGTCTGCCTGTGCGCGCGCGGGCAGACCATCGGCGTGGCGGCCGGCCAGCAGTCGCGCATCCACTGCACGCGGCTGGCCATCGCCAAGGCGCGCACCTGGCTGCTGCGTCAGCACCCGCGTGCCCTGGGATTGCGCTTCCGGCGCGGCGTGCGCCGCCCGGACCGCGACACGGCCATCGCCTGCTACGTGGAGCGCGGCCTGACCGGCCCGGACGGGGAGGCGCTGGCCGCCCATCTGGAGGGGCGGCCGGAGTTGATCACCGCGGACGAGGAGCGGAGCTGGATCGCCGCCTTCCCGGAGCTCGGCCTCTGCTCGGACGGCTTCATCCCGAACCGGGACAACGCCGACGTGGCCGGCGGCTTCGGCGTGCGCTACATCGCACAGCCCGGCGGTTCGGCCTTCGACGACGCGGTCGAGGCGGCGTGCCGGGAGCACGGCATCGCCATGGTCAAGACCGGCATCCGCCTCTTCCACCACTGAGGGCCGGCCGCAGCGGCCGGCGAACAACGCCCGATGGTCATGCGGGTATTGATCGGGTTATACTCGTTCCTGATGAAGACGGCGATTTCCGTTCCGGACTCGGTGTTCGAGCAGGCCGACCGATTCGCGGCGCGCCATGCGATGTCACGGAGCGAACTCTACACTCGGGCGGTTCAAGCCTTTCTGGCGCAAGAGGATCGCGTCACGGAGCAACTCGATGCGGTCTACGCTACCGAAGACTCCTCGGTGGATCCGATCCTGGCGGAGATTCAGCACCGCTCGATCCGGGAGGATCCCGCCTGAAGCGCGGCGAAGTCTGGTGGGCATCGCTACCCGTTCCGCGCGGTTCCGAGCCGGGGTTCCGACGGCCTGTGCTCGTGGTGCAGGCGGACTCGTTCAACCGAAGCCGAATCAGAACGCTGATCGTGGCTCCCCTGACGACCAACCCGCGGCTTGCGGAGGCGCCGGGGAACGTGCCCTTGCGTAGTGGCGAAGGCGGCCTCCCGGAGGCGTCGGTGATCAACGTCAGTCAGGTCCTGACCGTCGACAGGCAGTGTCTGGAGGAACGACTGGGCTCGCTGAGTGCGATGCGCATGGGTGCGGTTGACGCCGGCCTTCGTCTGGTCCTGTCGCTCTGATCCCACGCATGCAGTCGCGTTCACGGCCACCACCGGATGTCGATTTGCCCGATCGTCCCGATTTCGTGTATTGTTTCGTGCATGGCGACCAAGACCATCACTCTCGAGCTCGAGTCCTACCGTGGGGGAACGGCGTGACATCGTGCGCGCCGACCGGGTCGAGAAGCGGTTCGGCCACGTCGTGGCGCTGGCCGGCGTCAGCCTGGAGATCGAGCCCGGCCTCATCTACGCCCTGCTGGGGCCGAACGGCGCCGGCAAGACCACCCTGATCCGGGTGCTGGCCACGCTGCTCAAGCCCGACGGCGGCTCGGCGACCGTGGCCGGCATCGACGTCGTGCGCGATCCGACCGGGGTGCGCAACCGCATCGGCTTGGCCGGCCAGTTCGCGGCCGTCGACGAGTACCTGACCGGCCGCGAGGCGGTCGAGATGGTGGGCCGGCTGTACAACCTCAGCGCGCGGGTCGCGCGCGAGCGCGCCGCGGAGGTGCTGGAGCGGATCTCGCTTGCCGCGGACGCCGACCGGCTGGTGCGCACCTACTCCGGGGCATGAAGCGGCGTCTCGACTTGGCCGCGTCGCTGGTGGGACGGCCCGACGTGCTGTTTCTGGACGAGCCGACCACCGGCATCGATCATCCGATGGCCCCGTGGGCAGTCATTGCGTCTCGTGGCAGATCCCCGTGGGAACCACCGTCACCTTGCAGTGCTCCGATTCCGGAGCTATTCTCGATAGACACATGATCCATCCTCGTGTTCGCCAGCGACACCTCGTACAAGACAACGCTCGTTGCGACCGTGCGCACCACCACCTGCACTCTCTTTGTGCTTACGCGTCGATGCCTGACTATTCGCGCTCTTGCGTGCGCGATTGTTCAGTTCCATACTCCCCTCCGTCGCGGCCGAACGATCTAGCAGATGTCACCAAAGCCCGTACCCCACCCGTCATTTCTCGATACATGCGAATACTTAGGTGCCCACTCCGGTGAGAAGAGATGGAGATCTCACGACGGACGACGACTGTACACTTGGGACTCTTTCCATGGAGAGATTGAGGTCTTTAACAAACGCGGCAAACATTTGGGCGCTTTGGATCCAATTTCCGGGATTCCTATCAAGGACGCGGTAAAAGGAAGACGGATCGATGTCTGATTTTATCACAAAATGCCTAATCGGCGAAGCATTTCTTGAGGACGTCGACGATCATATAGACAATTGGCATGACAGCGATAGTGATCTTTCGATTCATGAGTTCTTAGGCATGACTCATGCTGAATACCTCTTATGGATCAAAGATCCAGACTGCCTTCCACAGATCGTGATCGCTCATCGTCAACACGAGGAATTGACGGAGATGCGTGATCGGAAGGATCTACCATTCGGTGGTCGGGCATGAAGCGTTCTCGGCTTTTGTGCGGAAGCGAGCCGAAGAGCTGTCAATTCGGAGTCGACAGTGAGGCCATGCGTAGCGGCAGGTGGGCTGCCGAGGTTGAACAACCGGGGAATACGCGGTGCGCCCGGAGAGTTCATGCCGACTTACTTTCGATCGGGACCGTCCGCGGGAGATAACGGGCAACATGCGAGTTCCCACCGTGTGCCTGACCTTGAGCTTGAGTCCTACTAGTTGAGCCGAGGGGTCAGTCGCTCCCGGCCAGCAGCAGGGCCAGCTCGGCCATGCGGTGGGAGAAGCCGACCTCGTTGTCGTAGAAGCTGGTCGCCTTGATCAGCGTGTTGCCGCCGGCCGGGACGGCCAGCAGGTCGTCGCGGATCATCGACGACCAAGGCTCGCCCACGCAGTCGCGGGAGCACTCGTACCAGTCGCCCAGGCAGGCGATCCGGCCCAGGATGGTCGAGGCGTTCATGGCCGCGATGTTGGCCTGCATGGCCTCCATCACCTCGTCCGCGCCGTGCGCTCCCTCGATCAGGAACACCGCCTCCACCACGCTGCCGGTGTCGGTGGGCACGCGCAGGGCGGTGCCGTTGAGCTTGCCGTCCAGGTGCGGGAGCACCTTGCCGACCGCCTTGGCCGCGCCGGTGGAGGCCGGGATGATGTTGTTCAGGGTCGCCCGGTTCTTGCTGCCGCCGAACGCGTCCACGACCTTCTGGGTGGCGGTGGCCGCGTGGGTGGTGCTCATCAGGCCGGCCAGGATCGGGAAGGAGCGGTCGACCACGGCGGCCAGCGGCGCCAGGCAGTTGGTGGTGCAGCTCGCGTTGGAGACGATGGTCTCCGCCCCGGTGAGCGATTCGTGGTTGACGCCGACCACCACGGTGGGGGTGTCGTCGTCGCAGGGCGCGGAAACCACCACGCGCCGCGCGCCGGCGCGCAGGTGGGCGGCGCTCCGCTCCTGGGTGAGGTAGAACCCCGTGCACTCGAACACGACGTCCACGCCGTGGTCCCCCCACGGCACGCCGGCGGCATCCTTCTCGCCGTAGATGGCGACCTCGTGGTCGCCGATGCGGAGGCTGTTGCCCGAGCCGCGCTCCACCGGCGCCGGGAAGCGCCCGTAGACGGAGTCGCGCGGCAGGCTGGCGGCGATGTCGTCCACCGCCACCAAGTCGTTGCCGGCGACGATCTCGAACCGGTCCGGCAGCCGTCCCAGGATCACGCGCATCACGTTCTTGCCGATGCGCCCCATGCCGTTGAATCCGACTCTCAGCTTTGCCATCGCGCCGCACCTTAGGAACCGCCACCGTGACTGTCAACTGGTCGCTGCTCTTTCACTTCACTACGGGACTACCACGTGAACCACCTTCCGCTCCTCCGGCCGAATCGTATCGCCGAACGAGCCGCTCGCGCCGGGCAATTCGTCAGCGTACAAGACAAACGCCGTGTGGTAGAAGTTTCTAAGAATAAAGTCCATAAATCGCATGGGCGTGATTGG
This sequence comes from Spirochaetia bacterium, assembly GCA_965215345.1. Classification (GTDB taxonomy): domain Bacteria; phylum Spirochaetota; class Spirochaetia; order SZUA-6; family Bin103; genus CATQHW01. Next base: position 1,038,329 of record CBDCDL010000002.1, read on the forward strand.
CGCGTTCACCGGTATTCGACAATTCTGGTACTGGCCGAGCGTAAGGTGCGAAAGCGGATGCGCGAACATCCCTCCCGAGCCACCAGCATCGTAGTCGAATCGGACGGGAAACGGCACAATGTTTCTCGCGACCACGTCTGCGTAGATCTCGTCACTTTCGTAGATCTCAGGGTTATTCTGATACTCTTCAAGGTGGGGCGCAGGAAAGAACGCGAGCCGATGGCGCTCCACTGTCTCATCTACGAATGAGTACGTCATCTGGATAAGAGCACCGTCAAGCATCTTGACATTGTACGCCCGCTCTTGCAGGAGATGTTGGTATATCTCGTCATAGCCTCGATCCCGGAGTGCGACCGCGATGTGTCTTGCTCCCCCAAACGAGATCAGAACCGAATCTGACCCTATCGACCGCAGGTGTGCGAAGTACTGTGCATCTGCAAGGCCCGCGTCAACCAAATACACAATCAGCGCATTGATCTCGTTCAATGTCTCCTTGGAAGTAGGCATCCGTTCTCAGTCGAGGTTTGCGATGTGCTTTTTCAGTCTCTCTATGATCGCGTCGTCGAAATCCTCAATGTTCACGTTTCCCGACTCTAGGTCGTCAACCCAATCCCGAACCGTGCGCTCGCGGGCGCGAAGCCGGTCGAGTTCCTGCTTGCTCATGTCACGATGAACAATCCTCAAGTGTTCAAGTTGTTCCTCTGTGGGGTACGTAAACGTTAGCTCATGTCCATGGGCTCTCAGCTCCTTATATTCCTCTTTGAGGCTCATCATCCCGGATCCGATCCCGAGGACGCGGATCCACCCCTTGCTCCTGGTGAGAGCCGTGAACAGCCGGTTTCTGATGCTCGCAAGATTCAACGCGGCGGAATGACAATCCTGTGCGTTGATGATGTAGACCATTCCGGCCTCGTTCCCCTTCGCCCGGTGAATGCCCGTGAACGTCACAGAATCCCTGTCGGCCTGAAAAAAGGTGTCGGCCGGCGTGTTCACGCCGGCAACGTGCGAGTTGATGCCGATCTGGAGTAACCGACTGCGAATGGGTGCCACCTCCTTGCGGGTGGTCAGTGGGTCAGGATTGACAACAATGATGTCGTCGTGTCGGAGTTCGTCCCTCTCCAAGTTGGTTCGGATGGCTTCGGTGAGCCACTCGGTTTGCTCGCGTCGGTTGTCGAAGGACATGAATTGGATCAGGTCATCGGGCTTGGAGTGGTCCTCAAGAAACCTGGGGCTAGTGCTCTCGGGCCGTCGAAGAGTGACCGGGGATCCCGGACGAAGTGCACCTGCTATACATTCGTAACCGATTTCCTCCCACAGATTGGGGTGATCGAACATCTGGACTAGACCGAGCCCGTTGGGCTCACGGGGCTTTCGATACACTCCAAAGCCGAGAGCATGTGCCGTAACGAGGACGGGGCGTGAGTTGCGGTAGCACTTCTCCAAGATGATGTCACGGGGGCCGTCGAGCCGCACGTTTGGAGCCCCGGTTGTATCGGCTCCGAATATGGCTTCCGGTGGAGGGACGGAGTTCTCGGTCAGATTCTGTAGCTCGTCGTAAGCGTAGATCAGGCGCTTTGGATCGTGGACCATGGCGTAGCAGAGTCTGAGGAAATCTGGTGCGAAATCCTGGGCTTCGTCTACGAGGATCGCGTCATATATGGAGTTCGTGTTGTGAGCTTGTTGCAGAGCGTGCCTGCAGACATCGGCAAACTCACGGCCGCTGGCGAATGTCCTCTTCGCGGCACCGAAATCAAAATAGTCAAGCCCGTGGGTGCGACAGAACTCATAATACACGCCGTCCCTTTCCGAGCCACCAGGGGCTCCCCAAGCGTCGAGGATACGAAGATGGTCCCAATCGGGTTCTTCGCCTATCTGATGCAAACAGAATCGCTCGATGAGGCGGCGAAAGTGGTCCTTGAGGGAGCGTGTGTTGAAGGTGATCGCGATGCGCCAATCAGGATGTTGAGCGTGAAGATACGCTGCCTTGAGGGCGAGAACAATTGTCTTACCGGAGCCGGCTAGGCCACGAATGCGTTGCACCCCGTCGACGGTCTCGATGACAGCCTTGTTCTGGTCGGCGTCGAGGGTGGCGATAGAATCCTCCAGGTGTTTCAGTTTCGCGCCGCGAGAGTGGGGATGTTCGACGTCTCGCTTAGCGGCGTTCTTGCGGATTGTAGAAGTGCACTCAATGACGGAGAGTGCGGACTGGTAGACGTGCGGTGACCGCGCGTTCCATCGGAAGTCGCGTAGTCGTTGGAGAAGGCTCGCACTATTGGCGAGGGGATAGTCGGGGTCGGGGCGCGCGGTGGATGGAGTGTCCGCAGGTGCAAAAGAGAGGGTGTGGATGGGAATCCGAAGATCTCTGCGGCGGACCAACTCGGGGTGTGACTTTAGATGGGCCTCAATCTTGTTGGCGGAGTCGTCTTGGCGGTCGCGGTACGACTGGCCTAACGAAGGTCCTTCGATCAAGTCGAAGACGACGATGCCTGTTTCTATGGACACGAAGAGGGCGTCGATAAGGTGGCGGCCCGCAGCGGTTCGGATGATCGGGTAGCCGATGAATAACTCGCCGTCGAAATCGTTCTGGTTAGCTAGGCAATCGCTCAGGGCGGCACTCGCGGCAGGCTTGTTGTTGGTGCCACGGACGATAGTGGTGCTCATGATGGCTACAGCGGCAGTAGGGTAGCATAGACGGGTGGGGCGGTGGGGGCAGCGAGAGGGATGAGTTCAGGGGTGAGGAGTAGGCGAGACGGCAGTCGGGGCAAGGTGGGGACGGGTTCGGGGTCCCTTCGGAAGCGGTGCCGTTGGGGTCGGAAGAGGATAGAATGGACGGCGTGATGTCTGAGAAGGACGGGCGGACGGCGCCGCCCAGCGTCGGCGTCCCGACGCCGCTCATCGACGGGGAGGCGCGCGTGCGCGGACGCCTCCGCTTCACCGCGGACTACATCGACCGGCGAACCCTTGCCATGCGCCTGGTGACCAGCCCCTACGCGCATGCCCGCGTTCGTTCCATCGACACGGAGGACGCCTGCGCGGTGCCGGGCGTGGTGCGCGTGCTGACCGCCCGCGACCTGCCCGAGATCACGCCCACGACCCGAGTCCGGCTGCTGCTGGCGCGCGACCGCGCGCTGTTCGCCGGCCACCCGGTGGCTCTGGTGATCGCCGAAACCGAGGCCGCGGCCGAGGACGGCGCCGACGCCGTGATGGTCGACTACGAGCCGTTGCCGGCGGTCACCACGATGGAGGCGGCCGCCCGGCCCGGCGCCCCGCTGGTCTGGCCGGAGGGCGTCCCGGGGGAGGACGCGGAAGCGGCCGACCACGGCGCCGACGTGGGCGGCCCGGCGGCCGAATCGGCCGCCCCGTCCAACGTCGCCAACCCCGTCGGCTTCCAGCGCGGCGACGCCGACGCGGCGTTGCGCGCCGCGTACCGGAGCGTCGACCTCACCTTCGAGATCGACCGCGTCCACCAGAGTTACCTGGAGCCGCACGCCACCATTGCCGAGCCCGGTGAGGAGCGCGGCGCGACGGTGCGGAGCGCCTCGCAGGCGCCCACCTACGTGCAGAAGGAGTCGGCCGCGCTGCTGGGCGTGCCCGAGGCGGACGTGGACGCCAAGGTCATGCCTGTCGGCGGCGGCTTCGGCGGCAAGTTCATCCTCTACGAGCCGCTGGTGACGGCGGCTGCGCGCGCCGTGGATGCGCCGGTGCAGCTCGTGATGACCCGCCGCGAGGAACTGCTGGCCGCCCAGCCGGCGGCCGGCGGGCGCCTTCGCATCCGGCTCGGCGCGGACGAAGAGGGCTCGCTGGTCGCGATCAAGGCGGACCTGACCTACGACGGCGGCTGCTTTCCGAACTCGCCCACCGGCATCGGCGTGATGATGTGCGGCAGCATCTACCGGGCGCCCAACATCGACGTCCGCGGCCGCACCGTGATGACGCACAAGGCGTCGATCGGCGCCTACCGCGCGCCTGGGATGACCCAGCAGGCGTTCGCGATGGAGAGCGCCATGGACGAGCTGGCGATCGCCCTCGACCTGGACCCGCTGGAGCTGCGCCTGCGCAACGTGTCGCAGGCGGGCGATGAGCTGGCCGACGGCAGCGAGTGGCCGGACATCGGCATGCGGGAGGTTCTCGAGAAGCTGCGCGCGCATCCGCTCTGGCAGAAACGCGAGAGCCTGGCGGCCTCCGGGCGCGGCGTCGGGGTGGCGCTCGGCGCGTGGTTCGGGGGCGTGGATGCCAGCAACGCCGGCTGCACGGTGGAAGAGGACGGCGGCATCACCGTGCACCTGAACGCCGTGGACCTGACCGGCGTCAGCACCAGCGTCGTGCTCCTGGTGGCCGAGGAGATCGGCGTCAGCCCGGACGTGGTGCGCGTGCGCTGGCAGGGGCAGGTCGACGGCCCGTACCACCTGTCCAACGCCGGCGGCAGCAAGACACTCCGGTCGGTGGGGCCCGCGGTAGCCGCGGCGGCCCGCGACGCCAGGGAGCAGCTCTTTCGCGTGGCCGCCTCGCACCTGGAGGCGGCCGCCGCCGACCTGGAGATCGCCGGCGGCGCGGTGCGCGTCAAGGGCGTGCCGGAATCCGCGGTCCCGATCGGCGAGCTGGCCGGCATGCGCGCCCTGCACGGGCCGATCGCCGGCCACGGGCGCAGCGCCGCGGGCGGGCGCACGCCGGCCTTCTGCGGACAGATGGCGGAGGTGAGCGTGGACGAGGAGACCGGCCGCATCACCGTGCACGGCATCGTCATGGCGCAGGACGTGGGCCGGGCGATCAACCCGGCGACGGTCGCCGGGCAGATGATGGGCGGGGCCGCGCAGGGGGCGGGCTGGGCGCTCTGCGAGCGGCTGGTCTACGACGAGGACGGCCAGCTCCTCACCGGCACGCTGATGGACTACGCGGTACCGTCCGCGAAGGATATCCCGCCGATCGAGACACTGCTGGTGGAGCGGGCGGCGGAGTATGCCCCGCACGGCGCGCGCGGCGTGGGCGAACCGCCGATCATCGCGACCGCCGGGGCGATCGCCAACGCGGTGCGGCACGGCAGCGGCCGGCGGGTGACCTCGGCGCCGCTGACCCCCAGCCGGGTCCTGGCCGCCGGGGTGGCGGGAGCCGCGACGAGGGCCGCCTCTGCCTGACCGGCCGGCGCCGGGCGCACGGTCGCGTGACGCACGGTCGCGTGACGCACGGCCGCGTGACGCGGAGCCGACGGCGCTCCCGTCGCGTCTCGTGCTGGGCACCGCCCGGCTGGCGGCCGGCGGCGTGACGCTGCCCGGCGCGCTGCGCGGGACGCAGGCCCTGGCGCTCCTGGACCGCGCGTTCGAGCTGGGCATCCGCGCGCTCGACACGGCCGCGATCTACCAGCTCGGCGGCAGCGAGCGGTTGCTCGGTCACTGGATGCACGGCGCCGGGATCCGGGACCGGATCTGCCTGATCGGCAAGGGCGGCCACCCATCGCTGCTCGGCCGCGCGCGGCTGGGGCGAGGCGACCTGGAGCGCGACCTGCAGGCGTCGCTGCGGCGGCTGCGCACCGATCGGCTGGACCTCTACCTGCTGCACCGCGACGCGCCCGGCGCGCCCCTGGAACCGATCGCGGAGACCCTCTGGTCGTTCGTGGCCGACGGCCGCATCCGCGCCTACGGCGTGTCCAACTGGACCCATGAGCGGTTCACGGCGCTGCACGAGCTGGCGGTGAGCGGGAAGCAGCCGCCGCCGGCAGCTTCGAGCCCGCAGTTCAGCCTGCCGCGGTGGATGACGACGCCGTACCCGGGCTGCGTTTCGATCGGCGGGCCGGACGGCGCCGCGGCGTTCCGCGCCTACCGCGCGGCCGGCGCGCTGGTGCTGGCCTGGTCGCCGCTCGGCGGTGGCTGGCTGCGCGCGCCGGGCGGCCGCGCGAGCGGCCGGGCCTACCGGGGCGCCGACAACGATGCCCGGCACGCCCGCCTGACGGCGCTGGCGGAACGGATCGGCTGCACGCCGGCGCAGGCGGGGCTCGCCTGGGTGATCGCACACGGGCGCAACCTGCACGCGATCGTGGGCACGCGCCGGCCGGAGCGGCTGGCGGAGCTTCAGGGCGCCCTGGGCCTGTCGCTGAGCGCCGAGCAGATCGCCTGGCTGGCGGACGGCGGGGACGAGACCGCGCCGGCGGCTGCTTCGTGAGCGGCGCCGACGCGATCGTGGTGGGCTCCGGCGCGGCCGGCGGCTGGGCGGCCAAGGAGCTGACCGAGGCGGGGCTGCGCGTGTTGCTGCTGGAAGCCGGGCCGGAGCGCACGCCGACGCGAGCCGGCCGGGCGTGGGCGACGCGGCTGTGGCGGCACGCGCGCGGGGCGCAGACGGTGCAGGAGCTGCACAGCGAGTACTGGATCAAGGACCCGAACCTGTTCGTGAAGGACGCGGAGCATGGGTACTCCACGCCGCCGGACCGCCCGTTCGTCTGGATCCGGGGCCGGCAGCTCGGCGGGCGCACGCTGCTCTGGGGCGGGGTGACGCTGCGCCTGTCGGACTACGAGCTGCAGGCCTCCGAGCGCGACGGCCACGGGCCATCGTGGCCGATCTGTTACCGCGACCTCGAGCCCCACTACGACCGGATCGAGCGCTTCCTGCGCATCCACGGCACCCGGGAGGGCCTGCCCCAGCTCCCGGACGGCCGGTACGTGGGCGCGCGGCCGCTGACGCGGGCGGAGCGCCGCCTGGGCGACGCGGTGGCGGCCGGCCGGGCCGCCCGCCGGCTGATCCCGTCGCGCGGGTTGGCGGTGCAGCGTCACGGAGGGCGCGAGCCGCGCCTGAACAGCGTGGGCACCAGCATCGCCGCCGCGCGCGCGACCGGCAGGATCCGGGTCCGCACCGGCGCGGCGGTCAGCCACCTGATCCCCGGGGGCCGGTCGGGCGGCGCCGGCGGCGTGCTGTACGTGGATCAGGCATCGGGAGCGTCGCACGCGGCGCGGGCGCCCCTGATCGTGCTCTGCGCCTCCACCATCGAGACGGTGCGCATTCTGCTGGCCACGCGGATGGAGCATCCCGAGCTGCCGGTCAGCGAATCGGACTGCCTGGGCCGGTACCTGATGGACCACGTGATCGCCGGGACGGCGGTGGAGCTGGCCGGCGTCCCCTACGACCCGCCGGCGCCGTTCACGGGCGCGGACTCGTTCCTGGTGCCGCGGTTCCAGAACATCGGCGGCGCCGGCACCGAGCCGTATCTGCGCGGCTACGGCCTGTGGGGGATCATCCAGCGGCGCGGCTACGCCGGCCGGCGCGGCCAGCCGGCACTCGGGCTGGTCATCGCGCAGGGGGAGATGCTGCCGCGCTCCGACAACCGCGTGGAGCTGAGCGGGGAGCGTTGCGCCGACGGCCTGCGCGGCGTGCACATCAGCTGCGCCTGGGGCGACAACGACCGCGCCATGCACGCCGCGATGGGCGCGACGGTCGAGGAGATGATGCACGCCGCCGGCGGGCGCACGGTGCGGCGCTTCGGGGCGCTGGCCCGCCTGCCCGGCCTGCTGGGGCTGCCGGCGCGGTTGGAGCGATTCTGGCTCGATCCGCCGCCGGGCGCCTTCGTACACGAAGTGGGCGGCGCCCGCATGGGCAGCGACCCCGCGGCGTCGGTGGTCGATCCGCGCAACCGCTGCTGGGGGATGCCCAACGTGCTGGTCACCGACGGCGCGTGCTGGCCCACTTCCGGCTGGCAGAGCCCGACGCTGACCATCATGGCGGTCACCGCCCGCGCCTGCTCGCTGGCGGTGGAAGACCTGCGCCGTGGCGACCTCTGAGAAGGGGAGGCCGGCGCGGTGAAGCGTATCGCCATCGTCGCCATCGGCTCCTGGGGGGACGTGGGTCCGCTCATCACGCTCGGCGCCGGCCTTGCCGGCGCCGGCTACGGGGTGGTGCTGGTCACGCACGCCGCCTACGCGGACGACGCCGGCCGCGCCGGCCTGGACTTCGCGCCGCTGTCAGGCGATCCGGCGGCGATCCCGGAGGACGAGCGCGGCCGGCGATGGCTGGAGTCCGGCGGCAACGGGCTGCGTTTCGCCCTCCATCTGGTCCGCATCGCGCGCCCACTGCAGCGCGCGGTGCTCGACGAGGCGTACGCCGCATGCCGCTCCTGCGCGGCGGTCCTGCACACGCCGTTCGCGTCGTTCGCCACCCACGTCGCCGAGCGCCTGGAGCTGCCGAGCATCGTCGTCGGCCAGCAGCCGGTGACCCGGACCGGCGCGTGGCGGGCGTTCCTGGTGCCGGACCGACTGCCCCTGGGCCGGCCGGGCAACCGGCTGTCCTACCGGCTGATGGAGCAGGCGGTGTGGCAGCCCTACCGGTCCGGCTTCCAGCACTGGCGCCGCGATGCCGGCATGGCGGCGGCCGGCCCGTTCGGTCCGGCCGCCCGGCTGTACACCGGCCGGGTGCCGGTGGTGTACGGCTTCAGCAGCCTGGTGGTGCCGCCGCCGGCCGACTGGCCCGCCTGGCACCATGCCGCCGGCTACTGGATGGCGCCGGCGCGGGGGGCGTGGGACCGCCAGGATGACCGGGTCGCGTCGTTCCTCCAGGACGGGCCGCCGCCGGTGTTCGTGGGTTTCGGCAGCATGACCTCGCGCAACCCGCAGCGCGTGCTGGCGCGGGTGGTCGAGGCGCTGCGCGTCGTCGGCTGCCGGGGACTGCTCACGGGCGCGGCCGGCACCGCGCGCGCGGCCGGCGCGCGGGCGCCGCTCCGGGAGGAGCCGGACATGCTGGTCGCCGACGGCTTCTCGCACGCACGCGCGCTTCCGGGGGTGGCGGCTGCCGTTCACCACGGCGGCGCCGGGACGGTCGCCGCCAGCCTCACCGCCGGCGTGCCCACGGTGGTGGTGCCGTTCTTCGCCGACCAGTTCTTCTGGGGCCGGCGGGTGGCCGCGCTGGGGGCGGGACCGGATCCGCTGCCGATGGCCCGGCTCGACGCTTCCGGATTGGCCGGCCGGCTGCGGGCCGTGCTAGCCTCGCCGTCGATGCGGGAGCGAGCCGCCGACCTGGGCGCACGGCTGCGTGCCGAGGACGGCGTTGCGGCAGCGGTGGAACTGATCGACCGCCATCTGGCGACGGCGCGTGGCTGAGCGGTCACGGGTGCCGCGCCGGCTCCACCAGATCTGGATCCAGGGCCAGGAGCACCTGCCGGCGCGACTGGTCGAGCTGCAGCGCACCTGGCGGGAACTCAATCCCGGGCACGAGTACCGCCTCTGGGACGAGCCGGCGCTACGCGAGCTGATCGCCACCCGCCATGCGTGGTTCCTGCCGACCTGGGACCGCTACCGGCACCTGCACCAGCGGGCGGACGCGGGCCGGCTGTTCGTGCTGTACGAGCAGGGCGGCTTCTACGCCGACGTGGACGCGCGGGCGCTGCGCCCACTGGACGAGCTGACGGCGCTGGTCCCGCACGCGCGGATGATCACCGCGGAGCTGCCGTTCGCGGGGCTGGACCGCGCCCTGGTCGGCCTGGCGTGCGGGACGCGCCGGCTGATCACCAACGCGATCGTGGGCATCGAGCCGGGACTGGAAGAGTGGCTGCAGGTGCTGCGGCGGCTACCGGGGCGCTCGACGTTCCTGCGCTTTCACAAGGAGCTAGCGATCGCCTTCGGCACCGGACCCATGTTCCTGTCCGGCGCCGTCGACCGTGCGTTCGCCGACTGCCGGCGACACGTGGCGATCATGCCGGCGCGGATGTTCGAGCGCCGGCTGGGGTACCAACCGTACTTCCCCGCGCCGCCGGATGCGTTCATGGACCATCTGATGGACGCGTCGTGGCACTCTCCGTGGCTGCAGCGGCTGCTGAAACTGTACTACGGCCGGCTGCACCGCCGCTGACCGGGAGGGCCGCGCCGGCGCGCGGCAGGTCAGCAGCGCCGGCAGCACGGTCAGCGCGCCGGCCGTGGTCGCGGCGATGGCTATGCTCAGCAGCAGGCCGAACCGCCCGACCGGCACGAAGGTCGATCCCACCAGCGCCAGCAGCCCGAAGCAGATCGCCCCGGAGGTGACCAGGATCGGGCAGCCGGCATGGGCGACCGCCGCGCGCATGGCCTGCTCGCGGCCGGCGCCGTGATTGCGCTCGCGCTTGTACCAGACCAGCAGGTGAAGGGCGTCGTCGATGCCGATGCCGATCGCCAGGCTGGCGACCATCACCGACAGCGCGTCGAACGGCACCCCGGCTGCGGCCATCAGCGCCGCGGTCGCCATGATCCCGATCGCCAGCGGCGCCACCGCGGCAAGACCCAGGAGGATCGAACGCAGCGCGATCGCGGTCAGCACCACCACCAGCACCGCGCTGGAGAGCGCGGTGATGATCTGGTCGCGCCGCAGCAGCTCGGACAGTCGCAGCCCGAACATGCTCCAGCCCCACAGGTTCGAGCGCACCTCCGGCAACGTCTCGGCCACCGCTTCGCGGACGAAGGAGGCCAGTTCGGCCGTTCCGGCTTCGTACAGGTAGCCGCCGTCGGAACCGTCCATCACCCACAGGCGGCTGGTCAGCGTCGTCGCGCCGTTGCCGAGGCCGGGGCCGGAGCGGGCCGCGGCCGACAGCGTGCTCATGCGCGCCGCCAGCTCGATCAGCGGCCGGTCGGCCGCCGTCAGGGGACCGGCAGGCGCGCCGCCGGCGGCGGCGCGCCGCAGCGCCGCCAGGCTGGTGGTGAACGAGGAGATGTGGCTCACGTCGGGATGCGCGGACAGCCGCGCTTCCAGGTCGTCCACGGCTGACAGCACGTGCGGGAGCGCGAAATAGCGGATGGTGTCGTCCGGCGCCTGCAGGGTGAGGTTGAGATCGATGAAGCTCCCGAACGCGCGCATGAACTCGGCGTTGGCGGCCACCGCTTCGCTCTCGCCGCGCACGTGTCCGGCGAAGTCGGTTTCGTAACGGACCGCCGGCAGCGCCACGGCGAACAGGACCAGCACCATCCCGGCGCCGATGAGCGCCGTGCGCGGGCGCCTGGTGAGCGTCACCGCGCATCGCTGCAGGAGGACGAGCACGGCATTTCCCCGGCCCGGCTCGGCATCGGCATCCCGCCGGCGGTGGAGCTGCTGCAGCGCCGCCGGCAGCACGGTCAGGCAGAGCAGCGCGCCTGCGGCGACGCCGGCGGCCGATATCAGGGCGAACTCGCGCAGGCGTGGAATGCTCGACAGCACCAGCGTGAGCAATCCGGCGATCGTGGTCACCGCGGCCAGCGCCACCGGCCGGATGACCTCCGCCGCGGCGGGGAGCACGTCGCGGGATCCGCGTCCGAAGCGGAATGCGAGATGCACGCCGTACGAGCTGGTCAGCGCCAGCACCAGGATCGGTACCACCAGGGTGATGATCGCGATCGGAACGCCGGTGATCCTCATCAATCCGGTCGCCCAGATGGCGGCGCTGGCCGCCACCGCGACGACCGACAGCGACACCGGAAGGCGTCCCAGGGCGGCGAGCAGCGTCAGGATGACCACGCCGGCGGCCAGCAGCCCCAGGATCGGCGGGTCGCGGTTGAGCGCGGCCAGCGTCGCCTGGTGCAGCGGTATCCAGCCGGCCAGCGTCACCTCGTAGTGCTCGCGCAACCCGTCGAGCGCCGGTCCGATCGACACCAGGAGCTCCTGGTAGTCCGGAATCACCGTGACCGCGTACACCATCGCCAGGGCGGTCCCGTCAGCGGCCAGCACCAGGTTGCGCGCCTCCGGGGCGTCGCCGAGGGCCGCGCGCACCCGTTCGGCCTCCGCCGGCGTGGCAGGCGCGCGGCCGTCCGCAAGCGCCGGCGCGAGCTGCAGCCGGCCGCCTTCGAGGCGGAACGCCGGCAGGTTCAGCGGCGTCACGGAAGTGACCACCAGCGGCTGCGCGGAGATGGCCCGGTCCGCCTCCTGCAGCCCCTGCAGCGCGCTCACCGCGAACGGCTCGTCGGCGCGCAGCATGACGATCAGGTAGTTGAGGTCCTTGTCGGCGCTCCCGTAGGTGTCCAGCAGACGCTGGGCGTCGTCGTCGCGCGGCAGCAGCCGCACCACTTCCGGATCGACGCGCACGCCCGTGGCGGCGAGCCCGAGGGCAACCGTGATCGCCACCCAGACGACGATGATCGTCCGGGAGTGGCGGAGGATGGCGGAGGCCGCACGCAACGAGCGCGCGGACGGGCGGGCGGCTGTCACGGTGGAGCGATGCCCAATATAATCCTATATTGCCGATCGGCCGACCGCTCGGTCACCGACTCCCATGGATCTGCACGAGTTTCAGGCGAAGGAGTGCTTCGAGCGCTCCGGCATCCCCGTGGCGCGCGGGCAGACGGCGGCCACGGCCGCGGAGGCCGCGCACGCCGCAGAGCGGCTCGGGCCGCCGGTAGTGGTAAAGGCGCAGGTGCTCACCGGCGGGCGCGGCAAGGCCGGTGGCGTGAAGCTCTGCCGTTCGGCGCAAGAGGCGCGCGCGGCCGCGCAGGCGATCCTGGGCATGGACATCCGCGGCCACGCGGTGCGCACGGTGCTGGTCGACCCGGCGGCGGACATCCGCGGCGAGCTGTATCTTGCGGTGACGAACGACCGCGCCGCGCGCCGGCCGCTGATCATGGCCAGCGCCGCCGGCGGTATGGACATCGAGACGGTGAACCGCGAAACGCCGGAGGCGATCCTGCGCACGCACGTCGATCCCCAGATCGGGTTGCGCGACTACCAGATCGCGGGCATGGCCTCCGGGCTCGCGCACGCGCCGGGAACGGCGCTGCCGGCCGATCTCCGGCAACCGTTCGCGGCGCTGACGAGATCGCTGTACGACTGCTTCCGCGCCACCGACGCCACCCTGTGCGAGATCAATCCCCTGGCCATCGTCGCCGAGGGCGGGGCCCTCGCCCTGCGCGCGTTGGACGGCAAGATGAGCATCGACGACAACGCGCTGTTCCGGCAGGGGGGCTTGGCGGAGTTGCGCGACGCATCCGCCGAGCCGGCGGGGGAGACCGAGGCGCGCGCGTCCGGCATCAACTACGTGAAGCTGGACGGCCAGATCGGCTGCATGGTCAACGGCGCCGGACTGGCGATGGCGACCATGGACCTGGTCGGCCACTTCGGCGACGCGCACGGCATCGGCCCCGCCAACTTCCTGGACGTGTCCGGCGGCGCGTCCGCGGAGCAGGTCGCCACCGGGCTGCGCATCATCCTGTCCGACGGCAACGTGCGGGCGGTGCTGATCAACATCTTCGGCGGCATCACCCGCGGCGACGAGGTGGCGCGCGGCATCATGGCCGCGCTGGCAGAGGTGCCCACGGCGCTGCCGCTCACCATCCGCCTGGCCGGCACCAACCACGAGGCAGGCATGCGCCTGCTCGAGCAGGCGGGGCTGGCCAACGTCACGGTGGCGCAGTCCCTGCAGGCGGCGGCGCAGGCCGCCGTCGACGCGGCGCGGAGCGGCTGATGCCAGTACTCATATGTCTGTCCTGATCGACCGGAGCACCCGGGTGATCGTGCAGGGCATCACCGGCAATCACGGCCGCTTCCACGCCGGCCAGATGATCGAGTACGGCACCGACGTGGCCGGCGGCACACGGCCCGGCAAGGGTGGCGAATCGATCCTGGAGCGGCCGATCTTCGACACCGTGGCCGAAGCGTGCGAGCGCACCGCCGCCGACTGCAGCGTCATCTTCGTGCCGCCGCCGCTGGCCGCGGACGCCATCATGGAGGCAGTGGACGCGGGCATCCGGCTGGTGGTCTGCATCACGGAGGGGATCCCGATCCGGGACATGCAGCTCGTGCGGGCGCGGGTCGACCGCGGCGGCAGCCGCCTGCTCGGCCCCAACTGCCCGGGACTGCTGACGCCGGACCGGAGCAAGGTGGGCATCATGCCGGGGACGATCGCCACGCCCGGCAGCGTGGGCGTGGTGTCGCGCAGCGGCACTCTGACCTACGAGGCGGTGTACGCGCTCACCGAGTGCGGCATCGGCCAGTCCACCTGCATCGGCATCGGCGGCGACCCCGTGAACGGCACCGACTTCATCGACGTGCTGGAGCTGTTCGAGCGCGACGCCGGCACCGACCGGGTGGTGCTGATCGGGGAGATCGGCGGCACCGACGAGCAGCGCGCCGCCGACTACATCCGGCGCGAGATGTCCAAGCCGGTGGTGGCCTTCATCGCCGGACGGATGGCCCCGGAAGGCAGGACCATGGGGCACGCCGGCGCGCTGGTGGAGGGGGCCGAGGGGTCGGCCGGCGACAAGATCGACGCTCTCCGTTCCGCGGGCGCCCGCATCGCCACCCACCCGGAAGAGATCCCCGACCTGGTCAGCGGCTGAAACGGCGCTGCCGGGGCCGCCGGGGACCGGAACAACCCCGGGGACCGGAACAACCCCGAGGACAGGAGCAACCCCGAGGACAGGAAAGCCACGGGGACAGAAAAAGGCCCCTGGGTAAAGGAGGTGAAACCCCAGGGGCCCGAAGGCGAGATGCCCTTCGTGTAGGTAATTAAGCAAACAACCTCACAGCGGTTCGGTTACAGGGCGCGGCGCACATTCTCGGACCGGCCGTTCCACGCCGAAGCGGGCCGCCGCCAGCCGCCCCGTCCGATCAGCATCCGGAAGGCTGCGGCGATCGCCAGCGCGTAGGCGGTCAGCACCGCGGCCGGCACCCAGGCGCCGCCGCCCGTGGCGGGAACGTTCAGGACCAGGATCATCGGTATCGCCAGGAAGAAGGTGAGCCCGGAGGCGTAGCAGTAGTCGGCCGCGGCCGGCGTGCGCAGCTCCGGATCGACCACCCGCACCAGAGCGATGCCGGTGGTGAGGGTGCCGGTCAGGCTGCCGTAGAACATCAGCAGCCGCGCGAACGAGTGGTCGGCGAACATCCGCGGCGTGATCCACATCAGCGATGCCACGGTCAGCGCCCCGATCAGGAGCGCGAACACCGCCAGCACCAGCCAGTGCTCGGCGATGACCCCGACCGCGATCGACGCCAGCCCGGCCGCGATCATGAAGTCTACCGCGCCGCCGGCGACACGGGTCAGCCCGCCGCCGTCGAGCAGGTGGGCAAGGCCGAGCCGCTCGGCCAGCGCGCGGGCGGCCAGCGCCGTCAGGAGCCCGAAGATGAAGGCGATGCCCCACAGGTTGTCGGCCAGCTCACTCCCCGCCGGCCCGATGAGGGCCAGCAACCCGGTGATCCCGCTCAGCAGGCCGTAGCTGGCCAGGTAGACCCCGAACACGATCGCCAGCCACAGCGACAGCGAATCGATCGCGTCCGGCTCCGTGCGCTGCCGGGCGCCTTCCGGCCCGGCGTCCCGCGCGTGCAGCAGCCCGGTACGCCTGCCGTAGCCGGAAGGGAGCTCGATCCACCCGCGCGCGATCGCGGCGTTGATCAGCAGCACGCCGCCGACGCAGGCCAGGAGGAAGCCGAGCGCCCCGAAGGTCAGGCCGATGCTGCCCGCGCCGGCGAATCCCAGCCGCTCCCAGCCCGAGCCGATCGCGAACGCCTGGCCCGGCCCCAGGGAGAAACCGATGGCCGCCAGGAACCCGAAGCTCGGAAAGAGCTCCGGCAGAAGCGTCCCGATCAGCGCGAAGGTGAGCAGCAGGCCGGCCAGTCCCTGCAGGGTCATCTGCGACAGGATCACGGCTGCCGAACCGGTGATCGCCCTGGCGCGGCGCCGGGTGGTCGAGCGCAGTCCGAGCGCGATGATCGCCACGTTGAGCAGGTGGTAGGTGAGTTGCTCGACGCCGCCGGTGCCATGCCCGGCGAGCGGCGCCACCCAGTTGTAGAACGCGAACAGCAACACGCCGGCGGTCAGCGCGTTGGGTATCAGGAAGCGCTGCAGCGCCCGGACGCGGGCGCGCGCGGCGGTGGCCGCCGCCAGCGCCGCGCCGATCAGGCCGAGGTCGATCAGCAGCGACCAGGAAATCGTCACCGTTCAGAGTGCTTCAGCCGTCGCGCTCCAGCGGGCGGAGGGACTTCGGCGCGTGGATGAGCGTCCGCACCCCGTCGGCGGTCACCAGCATGTCGTCCTCCACGCGCACCCCGCCGTGCAGACCGTCGCCGTACACGCCGGGCTCGACGGTGATCACGTCGCCCTCGGCCAGGACGCCATCCGGCCACGCCGGGTTGAGGTAGGGCCGCTCGTGCGGGCAGAGGCCGATGCCGTGGCCGAGGTGATGGAACATGCCGCCGGGCACGATCTCGTCCATGCGCTCGCGCGCCAGGTTGAACAGGTCGAGGCAGGCCACGCCGGGCCGCGCCATCCGCTTCACTTCCGCAAGCGTGTCGACCGCCTGCCGGTGCGCCCGCTCCTGCTCGTCGGTGGGTGCGGTCACCGCGAACACGCGCGAGGCGTCCGCGTAGTAGCCGCGGTAGTTGACGCCCAGGTCGAGGATCCACAGCTCGTCCGCGCCGGCCGGCCGGCGACGCGGCGGGCCGCCGGGCGACCCGCACTGGAAGTCCTGCCCGAACCGCAGCGGCAGCTCGCCGGCCTCCTCCACCACCGCCGCGGACAGCTCGCTGTAGAGGGCCAGCTCGTCCAGGCCCGGCTCGATGACCTGGGCGGCGCGGGCGTAGGCGGCGTCGACGCAGCGCGCGGCGGCCTGGATCAACTCGACCTCGTCCGGGTCCTTGCGCCTGCGCAGGTTCAGCAGGTCCGGCGTCACGTCCGCGAACGCGGCGGCGTCCATGCGCTGCAGCACGGCGGCGCCGAGCACCCCCTGGTCCAGGCCCACGCGGCGCGCGCCGGCCAACTCCGCGGCGAGCAGCGAAGCGATGCCGTCGGCCTGGTCCAGGCGGATCGTCGCGTTGGACTGCGCCTCGGCGACGCGCACCTCGTCCACGCTGGCGCCGTCGGAGCGCGGCTCGCTGGCCGCCAGCACCGAGCGGTCGGCGCCGATCGCCACCGCCCCGAGCGCGAACCACGGCGGCAGGCAGCCCGTGACGTAGTAGACGTGGCAGGGATCGGTGAGCAGCAGCAGGTCCAGCTCGCGGTCGGCCAGAATCGAGCGCACGCGATCGAGGCGGCGTGCACAGCCCTCAATGGTCAGCATGGCCGGGAGAGTCTACCCCGGCAGGCTGGTCGGCGCTTGCCTGTGCCGGGTGCTTCGGGTACTAAGAGAACAGTGGTACTGTTGATCGTCGCCGGCGCCATCGTGGTGGTGGCGCTGGGGGTGTTTTTCATCGAGCCCGGCATTTTCGCCCTGGCGTTCAGCCTGATCACCCCCGTGTTCGTGCGCAATCCGCCGTTCGTGGACCTGGATCGGGGCTTTCCCCGCCACCGACTGGTCGAGGACGCCTACCCGGCGATCCGCGCGGAGGCGGAGGCGTTGCTGCGTCACCCGGAGCAGATCCCGCGGTTTCACGAGGTCGACCCGCTGCAGACCCCGATCTCCGGCAAGGACGAGATCCCGTGGCGGACCTTTTTCCTCAAGGGCCACGGCGTCTGGCACGACACCAACGTGAACCTGACCCCGAAGACCGTGGAGGTGCTCCGGCAGATCCCGGAGGTCGAAACGGCGATGCTGTCGATCCTCGACGGCGGCAAGCACATCCCGGCGCACCGCGGCTTCTTCCGTGGGGTGTACCGCTACCACCTGGGCCTGATCGTGCCGGACGACGCGCCGGCCTACATCGTCTGCGGCGGCCAGGAGTACCACTGGCGCGAAGGGCAAGGCGTGCTGTTCGACGACACCTACCGGCACGAGGTGTGGAACAGGAGCGCTCACCCGCGGGTCGTGCTGTTCCTGAACGTCCTGCGCGACGCCGACCTGCCGCGCTGGATGCGCCCGATCAACCGCCTGGTGGCGTCGTTGATGCAGCGATCGCCCAAGCTGAAGCGCGCCAGCAAGCGCGCCGAGGTGGCGATGGACATCTGACGCGGCTGCCCGGGCGGAACCGCCTGGGCAGCGGGAATCCGGCTCCGCCGCGCGCCGCTGGACGTGCCGCGAGGTGGAGTGAGCGGAGGCGTTCAGCCGGCTGGCGTCAGGTCGTCGCCCAGGGTGACGCGGGCGGGCGGGAGAGCCCAGGGGGCGCCGGCACCGGCGTAGCCGGTCGCGGCGGCGTGCGCGGACTCGAGGATGCGCTCGATGCCGCGGATGGCCGTGACCGGGCCGGCGGCGGACGCGGGCAGCACCGGCGGCGGGGTGGCAGTGACCACGAACCCGGCCGGAACCTCCGCGGGCGGGGCGGCGGTGAACCCCGCCTCGATGCAGGCGGTGTGCTGGAGAGCGTTGCCGATCGTGCATGCGGGCGGCTCGCCGCTCCGGATCGCCGCCAGCACACCGCGCAGCGGCAGGGCAGCGGTGTCCGGCGGGTCGGCCACCTCCTCGCGGTCGCCTGCCCACTCGATCACGGTGCGGTCGCCGGCAGCAGTGGCCGTGCCGCCCTCGAAGCGGTACTCCATGTGGACGTCGGTCGCCTCCAGGCAGGCGTGCGCGGCCAGCATGCCGATGACGGTCCCTTCGCGGGTCTCGACCCGCAGGTATTGGGTGTCGGCCCAGGCGTCGCGGGCGGCGCGGTAGTTCTCGGCCGTGACGGCGACGGGGGTGGCCGCTTGGCGCTCGACCGCGCCCGCCACGTACAGCATCTGCTGGAGCTGGTGGGCACAGGCGTTCTGGACCGGTGAGTCGAGGACCTCCGCGCCGCCGCGCCGGCCGCCCCAGTCACGGCGCCGGTAGTAGCGCCGGCCGCGCGTCGCACTGATCAGCGTCCGCGCGTGTGTGAGCGCGCCCAGCTCGCCCCCGGTGCGCAGGGCCTTGAGCCGGGCGACCGCGGGGGTGTACATGCCCTGGTAGCCGATGGCCAGGATGCGTGCGCTGCGCGCCGCGGCCTGCTGCATGCGGCGCGCCTGCGCAAGGGTGCCGGCGGCCGGCTTCTCGCAGAGCACGTGGCATCCGGCCTCCAGCGCCGCGATGGATGCGGTCTCGTGGCAGGGAATGCCGCCGGCGACCACGACCAGGTCCAGTTGGCCCGCCTCGGCGGCCAGCAGCTCGTGCAGGGTCGGGTAGGCTTTGGCGCCGAGCTCGCCCAGCATGCGCTCCGACTCCGGGTAGCGGCCGGGCGTGCGCACCACGGCGGCGGCCAGCGCGCAGCGCCGCTCGGCCTGCGCGGCCGCCAGCACCTCCAGCAGCGTGCGTCCGTAGCCGCCGATCCCGACCAGCGCGGCGCGCGGTGCCATCGCTCAGCCCTCCTTCCGAACGACATCCTCCGGCGAAGCCGGCGGATCGGAGATCTCGGGCAACCCCTCGGACATCGATTCCATCTGCGGGAGGATCTCGTCCAGCGTACGCCTTTCGGTCGCCACGCGTGACCTGACGTCGAGGCGCAACCCGTTGGCACCCAGAGCTGCATCCACGTCCCCGTCATCACGTTCCAGCTCGCTTGAGTACGACAGCATCCGAATCGTCTTCCCTTCGGCTCGTTCTTGATGATTCATTGCTCGCCATCGTCGCCCATGCCATTATCATTCTCAAGACGAGTCACAAGCTGATCGGGAGGATCGAGAATGAAGAACGCAGGCACCGGCTTCATGGCGAAGCGGGCCCGGTCCGAGTTGAAGGCAAGGTTGAAGGCAAGCAGTGACGAGCTGTGCATTGAGACGGGCGGTCCGTTTACGCTCAGCACCGGGGAGGTGTCCGATTTCTACTTCGACTGCAAGCGTGCGGTGCTGCAAGGGGACGTTCTCTGTATGATCGCCGAACAGTTGCTGGACGAAGCGACTGACTTGCCGGAGGTGCCCGATGCGATCGGAGGTCTCTCGATCGGCGCCGATTTTCTGGTTGCTGCCACCATTCAGCTCGCTTCACAGCGGCGACATCCGATGATCAATGGCTGTGTCGTTCGTAAGGAGCCCAAGAACCATGGCACGCGAAACTACATCGAGAACTCACAGCCTGACGGCAAAAGAAATTGCGAACCGCTGGCTGCCACCGCTTGAAGAGGGAGTCTTCAATCACAACCTTCTGAGGGAGATCGCCCGAGAGTCTTCACGTCTATTCCGGTTGGCGCAACGCCCGGCTGATCAAGTCAGACTGTTTGTTCTGGATGCCGTCTGCGCTCAAAGCGTGTTCGTTGATCGACGCTTCAACCGAGCGTCGTGGCGGGAACGAGGAGTACCACGAGAAGCTGAGGTCTACACGTGGCCCGGCACTCATCAGCTTCTTGCGGGCGGAAACAGAATACGTCCGTAATCGGCATACAGCTATCGAGAAGCTCCTGCACGCGCGTACAGGCTTGCGAACCAACTCTGAACTCTCCGAACCCAACGGAGCGCCCTTCAAGACAGAGACGACCACTTGAGGGACATTGCCGCGCAGCCGATGACGGCCCGCCTCGGCACGACCAACCGCATCATCGCCGTCACGATCGGCGCCGGGGTCACCGTGGCCCAGGCGATCAGCGCCGGAGTGGGCTGGCAGGCGATGGCGTCCCCCTTCGAGCGGATCGCGCACGCCGCGGCCGCGCCGCTGGCCGGGGCGGCGGCCGCCGGGCTGTGGGTGCTGCTGGTGCGCACGCCGCAGGCGGTCCGCCGGCTGTTCATGCCGACGCCGGCGCGGGTCGAGTGGACGATCGAGAACGCCCGGGAAGCCCGGCTGCTGCCGGAAGATTACGTGAGCGACCCGCACCGCGACCTGCTGGTCGCCCGCACCATCGCCTTCGACCGCAAGGCCGGCCTCACCGACGACGAAATCCGCAAAGACCTGGCTGACCAACTGGCAGCAGCGTCCCGGCAGGCATCGGCTTAGGGACGGCGCAAGAATAAATGCCGATTTTGGTGTGCTCAAGAGCGGGGACAGATGGTGTAGTTGCGCAGTGGTTGAGTCTGGTGAGGTTGCAGGGCGATGGAGGCGAACTCGGCGTCGGCTATCTTGACGCCGGTTGGGTACTCCTGTTCGACCAGCTGGGCGACGACCGACAGGCCGGAGTCGGTGGTGGTGGTGCGGATGTGGTTGAGGATCGTCTCATAGTCGCGCAGCGGCACGCCGGCCCAGTTCTTGCTGATCTCACTGAACAGGCGGTGATCGATCGGATTCCACTTGGAGGCGCCACTGGGGTAGTGACAGACGGTGATCTTGAGGCGGTGCGGGTCGACGAGGCGTGTCTGGAGGGCATACTTGAAGCTTCTGATGCGCGGCGAGTTGCTGCCGCCGGAGTCGGCGAGGACCAGCAGTTCGCGGGCGTCGGGGTAGTGCTGGAGTCCTTCGTCTTGCCACCAGCGCAGCAGGTTGTCGGCGGCGAAGTCGGGGGTGTCGTGTGAGGTGCCGACGACCACGAAGCCGCGGTTGGCGCCCAAGTCGTAGACGCCGTAGGGGATGGCGATGCCGTCGGCCTGGGAGCGGAAGTCGTGGTCGTTGACGGCTTGAGGGGAACGTTCCCAGGTCGTGCCGTGGTTCTTGAAGTTGCCGACCAGTTCACGCTTCTTGGTGTCGATGCTGACGATCGGCAAGCCGCGTTCGGCGAACCTCCGCCGCTGCTGTGTGATGTGCTGGAACTGTTCGTCGCGGTCCGGGCCGGAGCCGGCCGAGACGCGCTTGTGGTTGACGCGCAGCCGATAGTCGAGGTCCTTGAGGAGGCGGGCCACGGTCCTGGCACCGACCTGGATGCCGCCTGAGGCCAGTTCGTCGGAGATCTTCTCGGTGGTGCGGCGTGTCCAGCGGATGCCGGTGATCGGGTCGCCGGCGGTGTCGGGTTGCAGCGCCTGTTCGATGGCGGCGATCACCTCGGGCGTTTTTTTTCCACCGGCGGCCGCCCGCCACCGGGGCGGCGCACGCGGGTGCGCTCGACGTCGCCGGCGATCAGTTGCTTGCGTCCTGTGGCCACGGTACCGGCATCGATGCCGAGCAACGATGCGATGCGCCGGTCGCCGCCCCAGCCGCATTTGAGCGATTCGAGGCCGGCGTACAGGCGGCGCTGACGTTCATCGAGCAAGCTGGCGAACAGCACGATTGCGGCGCGCAGTTCCTCGGGCACGAGGTCGGCATCCGGCAGCGGTCCGGTCAGCCCGGGGGCGGCCAGCACAGCGCGCCGGGCGCTCAGTTGCTGCGCCTTGCGGGTGCGGTCGGCGGCGCAGTACAGGAATCGACCGGCAAGGCTGTGACGGGTCAGCTTGCCGTCCCGCACGAGCGTACGCAAGGCATCCTGGGTGCCGACGTGCAGCCGGTTGTCCAACTCGTCGCTGAACTGTCCGGTCGGCGCATCGGTGACCATCGCTGCGGCGGTGGCCAGCAGGGTGCCGGCAGTCGAGAACCGTACGTTGCGGAACGACCACAGGCCGTGCTCATCGAAGTCGATGAGTTCTGCCAGGGTGTAGTAACCGCCGCGGTGGGAGTAGCTGGTGCGGTAGGGCAGTTGCTTGAGCTTGCGAAAGGCGGTGCGTCTGGCGCGGGTGCCGAGCGCCGCCATGACGTCCGGCAGCGAGGCGACGGTCTGCTGACGAAACAGGTCGACGATCGCGGCGGTCGAGTACTGGGGCGTTCTCATTGTGGCACTATTACGAATGTCATATTCGTAATAGTGCCACAATGATGCTGCGCTTTCCACCGGAAACGCCACGAGAGCCGTCATCCGGCCATCGCGGCCTACTGGGAGCGGCTTGATTGCGTCCGTTTACATGGACTTAATTCTGCGCCGTCCCTTAGCCGCGTATCCCGGACAGGAAGAGCGTCGCCGCGTCGGCTACGGTCAGCTCGCGCGCCAGGATCCGGTCCTGGTAGTCGCGGGTCCAGGCGGCCAGCCGGCCGCGCGCGGTACGGAACTCGTTGAGGAACATGCGCCCGATCGGGCCGCAGCCGTCCAGGAACCCGCTCTGGGCGAAGTCGCGCTCGGCCGCGGCGCGGTCGTAGTCCAGCCGCACGATGCACGCCGTCCGTTTCGTGGGGCCGGCCAGCTCCAGCCGCGCGTAGGCGGCGCGCGGGTCGCCGTCGAACGGCATGCCGATCGCACCGGCGTTGATCACCAGGCAGCCGCGGCAGCGGCGGATCAGCGGCTGGTGGGTGTGGCCGACCGCGAACACGGCGCTGTCCGTGCGGACCTTGGTCGCAAGCTCCTGGTCGGTGGTGTGCGGGTAGATGCCGTCGCGGGAGCCGAGCAGGGTGCCGTGCGTCATGAAGACCTCGCCCGCCGGCGTCTGCAGGCTCGCCTGGGTCGGCATGGCCGGGAGCTCGGCGGCGCGCGCGCCCAGCGAGCGCCGGCACCAGTCGACCGCCGCGAACGCGTCGTAAGCGGGGGGCGGGTGCGCGGCGTCCGGGGAGCCGCGCTGCATCACGTACTCCTCGTGGTTGCCGCGGATGACGATCCAGCCGTCGCGCGCGCGGCGCTCTTCGACCAGGTCCCAGCATTCCGGGGAGCGCGGGCCGCGGTTGACGATGTCCCCGGCCACCAGCACCGCGTCGGGGCGCCACCGGTCGACGTGATCCGTGACCGCACGCAGGGCCTGCAGGTTGCCGTGCACGTCGGCCAGGATGGCGACCCTCATCCCGGCCGCGACCGGACCGGTGGCCGCGCCGTTTGACAGTACGTCAAGTCGGCCAATACATTAGCATAGCTTCCGGGTTCGTGTGCGCGGTCGTGCGCCGCGCACGTCGCATTCACCCTACCCGCTCGCAAGAAACCTGACGATCGACCTGAACAGGCATGGAACTGATAACTGATCTGGCGTGGCGGATCGGCGGGCCGCAGGGCAGCGGGGTCGACACCGCCGCCCGCTTCTTTGCCCGCTCCTGCGCGGCGGCCGGCCTGCATGTGTTCGGCCACCGCGAATACTACTCCAACATCATGGGCCGCCACTCGTACTACGACGTGCGCGTTGCCGACCATCCCCTCACCTGCCATCGGAGCGAAGTGGACTTCATGGCGTCGTTCGACGCGGAGACGCTGGCCCGGCACGTGATGACCGTCGCCGACGGCGGCTGGCTGCTCCACTCGGAGCGCGACGCCGACGTGCCCCTGAGCCGGATGAGCATGCTGGACGAGCGGGTGGCCGAAGACCTGACCGCGCTGCTGGACGAGCGCGGCCTGCCGCACGGCACCGCCGGCCTGCTGGAGCTGGCGGCCGAGCGCGGCGTGCACGCGTTGCCGGTGGACTTCGGCGCGGTGACCGGCGCCCTGGCGGAGGAGATGGGCATCCCGCAGGCGCGCGCCGACCGCACCCGCAACACCGTGTCGGTGGCGGTCTGCTGCGCGGCCATGGGGCTGGACCGCTCCTATCTGGTGCGCGCGCTGGACCGCGTGTTCCGCGGCCGCAAGCCCATCGTGGAGCTCAACGTGCACGCCATCGACCACGCCTACCGCTACGCGCTGCAGCGGTTCGAGGAGCGCTCGTTCCACCTCCGGCTGAATCCCGGCGGCGCCGGCGACGGGCGCCTGTACGTCAACGGCAGCGAAGCGGTGGCCATGGGCAAGATGGCCGCAGGCCTCGCCTTCCAGACCTACTACCCGATCAGCCCCGCCACGGCGGAGAACACCTTCCTGGAGCGCCATCAGCGCATCGGCGGCCAGGACGGCGCGGACCAGGCCGTGGTCGTCGTGCAGACCGAGGACGAGATCGCGGCCATCACCATGGCGGCCGGCGCGGCGCTCACCGGCGTGCGTGCCTCCACCGCGACCTCCGGCCCCGGCTTCTCGCTGATGACCGAGGGGCTGGGCTGGACCGGCATCAACGAGGTGCCGCTGGTGGTCACGCTCTGGCAGCGCGGCGGCCCGTCGACCGGCCTGCCCACGCGCACCGAGCAGGGCGACCTGCTCTCCGCCCTGTACGCCGGCCACGGCGAGTTCCCGCGCATCGTGATGGCCTCCTCCGACTTGGCGGAGGCGTTCACGGACGCCGCGCAGGCGTTCAACTACGCCGAGCGCTACCAGCTCCCGGTCATCCACCTGATGGACAAGGCGCTGTCCAGCACCACGCAGACCCTGGCCCGCTTCGACCCGGCCACCCTGTCGATCGACCGCGGCGTGCTCTACGAGCCGAACGGCCGCGCGCCGGAGCAGGGGTCGTTCCCGCGCTTCGCCGTCACCGACGACGGCGTCTCGCCGCGGCCGGTGCTGGGCCAGCCGGGCGGCATGCACTGGGTGACCGGTGGCGAGCACACCGAGGAGGGCCGCGTCACCGAGGACCCGGTGGTGCGCGAGCAGCAGGTGGAGAAGCGCGAGCGCAAGCTGGAGCTGGCCGCGCAGGAGCTCGGACCGGAGGAGAAGCTGGCCGTGTACGGCGCGGCGGACGCTCAGGTCACCGTCGTCGGCTGGGGCTCGACCAAGGGCGCGGTGCTGGAGGCGACCGACGCGCTCGCGCGCGAGGGGATCGCCGTGCGGCTGGTGCAGGTGCGCATGCTCTGGCCGTTCCCCGGCGCGGAGCTGGCGGAGCTGCTGGCCGGGGAGCGGGCCGCCGGACCGGTGGTGGCGGTTGAGCTCAACCAGTCCGGGCAGTTCGCCCGCCTGCTCGGCGCGGAGACCGGCGTGCGGCCGGCGCACCGGATCGTCAAGTACAACGGACGGCCGTTCACGGCCGCCGAGCTGCAGGCGCCGCTGCGCCGCATCGCCGCCGGCTGCGCCGGGGCGCGGACCGTCGTGCGCAATCCCTGGGAGTAGCGAAGACATGGCAACAGCAACCCTGGACCGCAGGCAGGCACTCAAGCAGTTCCGGGTCGATTACGCCAACGACTGGTGCCCGGGCTGCGGCGACTTCGGCATCCTGGGGGCGTTGCAGCAGGCGCTGGCCGGCATGGGCCGCCGCCCGCACGAGGTGGTGCTGGTCGGCGGCATCGGCTGCTCGGGCAAGGCGCAGTACTACGTGAACTGCTACGGCGTGCACACCCTGCACGGCCGGCCGCTGCCGTTCGCGACCGGCATCAAGCTGGCCAACCCGGAGTTGACCGTGATCATCGTCGCCGGCGACGGCGACGGGCTCGGCATCGGCGCCGGCCACTTCGTCAACGCCGGCCGGCGCAACGTCGACCTGACCTACCTGCTGTTCAACAACGAGGTGTACGGCCTCACGCAGGGCCAGGGCGCGCCGACGCTGCAGCTCGGCCTGAAGACCAAGAGCCTGCCGGAGCCGAACATCCAGGAGAGCGTCAACGGCCCGTCGCTGGCGTTTGCCAGCGGCTTCACCTGGATCGGGCGGGGCTATTCGTACGACGTCCGCCACTTGGTGCAGATGATCACCCGCGCGGTCGAGCACCCCGGCTTGTCGTTCCTGGACATCGTGCAGCCGTGCCCGACCTACAACGACCTGCACGACAAGGCGTGGTTCGGAGGCGAGGGCACCGAGACCGGCGACTCGCGCATCTACGACGTGGAGGCGACCGACTACGACGGCCGCATCCCGGCCGGCGTGGACGCCGACGGGTTCCGCGCCAAGGTGGCGGCGTTCTCGACCAAGGCGCTGGAGTGGGGGGACCGCATCCCGGTCGGCCTGCTCCTGGAGAAGCAGGGCGTGAGCGCCTTCGGCGACCGCATCGGCGACCGGCTCGACGCGTACCGGACGCAGCCGCCGTCGGCGCGCGCCATCGCCGCCGCGGACGGACGGCCGACCGCCGACCTCACCGCCGTCTTCGACGAGTCCGCGGTCCACTAAGGTTCCGTCCGGCGCAGGACGGACAGCACGTCGCCGGCGTCCACCAGATGGACGCCGGTGGTCGGATCGGTTCCGACCGACGCCTCGGGCACGAACCGGACGCCGACCACCTCCATCCCGGGCGCTCCGGGGAGCGTGCTTAGGTCGGGGAGCGGACCTGCGCGCGATAACGGGCCGGATCGGGCCGACCACTTCGCCTCGCCCACCAGCAGCCGCTGGCCGTCGACGGAGCGCGCCACGACATCCAGCTCCGGGGCGTTGCCGCGCCAGTAGCGCCGCGCGGGCTCCCAGGGTCCCAGGCGTGCCAGGGGTGTGTCGCTCCGGTGCAGCTCCGGCACCGCCATGCGGCAGAGCTCCTCCCAGGCGTACGCCTCCAGGGCGGCCCGGTGCCTGCTCCAATAGTGCAACCGGGTGTCGCGAGGCGCTTCCGCCAAGGCGGCGCGGTGCGGGGCGACCACCGCAAACCACAGGCGCAGGAACGGGTCGTCGATCCGGTAGAGGCTGCGCTTGCCGGATGCGGGGCTGCTCCCGAACGGGATGTCCCGGTGCACGAAGTCCATCTCGACCAGGGCGGCAAGCTGCCGCGACAGGCTGGAAGCCGGCTTGCCGAGCCGGCCCGCGACCTCGCTGATGCGGTGGGCACCCGCGCCGATGGCGTCCAGCAGCGGCCGCAAAGGGGTGGCCGGCGGCGTCTCGGCCCGGAGCAGGCGATCGGGCTCCTCGTGCAGGGGGCCTGACGGATCGAGTACCAGATCGTCGACCGCGACGGCGAGGTCGCCGCCGTGCGGCTCGGCGAGCTCCCAGTAGCGAGGCACGCCGCCCCAGAGCGCGTAAGCGGACACCAAGGCGCGGGCCGGCTGGGCGGTGAACACGTCGGCAAGGTAGCCGGGCGGTAGCGGGCGCACCGCGAACGCTTCGACGGCGCGGCCGTACAGTGGCGCGTCGGCGTCGAGCACCGCGCCGTGCATCATGTGCCGGCTGGAGCCGCTGACCACCAGGCACGGCCGCCTGCCCTGGCCGTCCAGCCAGTTCTGGAGGACGGCGGCCACCGACGGATCGGCGGCGACCAAGTAGGGAAGCTCGTCGAGAATGAACGGTCCAGCCCATTTCGCCTGTGCTGCGGCATCCGCCAAGCGGGCGAAGAACGACCGCCAGTCCGGATACTCGACGTCGGCGAACCCCCCGAACCGCTCTGCGACCGCCGCGGCCAAGTAGCGCCGCTGCACGGCGGGCGCCGACTCGTCCGCGACCGTGTACAGGCCGCCGCGGCGCCGGGACCACTCCAGGAGCAGCCGTGACTTGCCTACGCGCCGGCGGCCCCAGATGACCGCGAACGCCCCGGAGCGGTGCAGCGCGTTGTCGAGGCGCCGCAGCTCGCCGCCGCGATCAAGAAACTCCATCGTAGTATTATGCACGTCAACATTATGTTGAGCATCACAATCTCGACCCCTGGTGCGATCGCGTTCGTAGGGTGCCCGTCTGCGGAAGCCCACATGCCCATGTACGCGCTGACCGCCTTGTCATGTACCCTGGACACATGAACTGGCGCCTGCTGCTGAACCCCGAGCGACGCCGACGGACGACAATTCCTCGTGATCCCCACGATCTCCCCGATTCCCGCAGTGAATTCGAACGAGACTTCGACCGCTCGGTCTTCTCGACCCCCGTAAGGCGCTTACAGGACAAAGCGCAGGTCTTCCCTCTGGAGCCGCACGATGCGGTGCGCACTCGCCTGACCCATTCCCTCGAGGTCTCCAGCGTCGCACGCGGCCTCGCCACCCGTAGCGCCAAGTGGCTGAAGGACAGGAACGAAATCTACGGCGACATGGATCGGCACATTGAGGCCATCGCCGCAACCTGCGGGCTCGTTCATGACTTGGGCAATCCGCCGTTCGGCCACGCCGGCGAGGATGCTATCAGAGCGTGGTTCGGACGACCAGAACAAGCGCCCCTCCTAGGCGCACTGAACGACGAGCAGTATGTCAAGGACTTCCAGAATTCGACGGCAACGCACAGTCACTGAGACTCGTTGCGAGGCTGCAGATTCTTGCAGACGACACTGGCCTGAACCTCACGTTCGGCACACTCTCTGCGCTGATGAAGTATGTAGATCCGTCCCATCTATCCAACGGTAGGCTTACTGTTCCAGACCTCAAACGCAGGTTGTTGGCGGAGGTTGTATCCCTCTTTCTTCGAAACGGTTCGATCTGGAAGGAGCCCATCCTTGATGTGGTTGAGGATCTTCGGCAGTCCAAGGTAAGGGCCGTTCTGTTCGGCGGCACGCTTCGGTCTCTGCTAGTGTCGCGCATCTTCCAAGGCAAGCCCGGCAGGCCTAGAGACATAGACATCGTCGTTGCCGGAGTGACTATCGCACAGCTCGAAGAGCGATTCAGCGACACCGTGGCACGTCGCACACGCTTTGGTGGACTGCGACTGCAGCGTGGGGTCTGGCAGTTCGACGTATGGCCAGTCGGGGAGACTTGGGCATTCAAGCACACTCGCATTGGGGGAATGGCTGACTTCGCCGCTCTGCCGGAGACCACGACGTTCAATCTGGAAGCGGTCGCCGTTGAGGCTTGGCCATACTCGGGACGGCGACGAGCGCTATTCTCAGGGAACGACCAGTTCTTCAGAGGGATTCTCTCCAGGACCATCGAGCTCAATCTGGCGGACAATCCCTTTCCAGAGCTCACGGTTGTGCGCGGGGTGATTATGGCCAACGAAACGCGATTCAAGATCGGCCCGCGATTGGCCGGCTACATCGGTCAGGTGGGTCCGTCGATGAACGAAGAGGCCGTTGAACGCATTCAGACCGGCCACTACGGCTACGCCAGGATGAACAGCCGCACGCTGCATGGCTTGATCGCGACGATCGTGCGACGAACGCGAGACGGCGAGAGCGGCGGGTTGCCGGTCACAGGGCAGCCGCACTCGTGGGTCGACGTCGGTGAAGAGAAGCAGGCCGGCGGACGCCACCCCTATCGCGAAGCGGTCTAGTTCAACGAAGTCCGAGAGAAGCGCCCACTACAGCTCTTCCGGGGAGAGGCCGGCCGCGCGCAGGGTCGCCGTGCGGACCTTGCACACCATCGTGTAGGCGGGGTCGTAGATGTTGCCAAGGTCGTACTCGACCGCCTGGCCCAGCAGCGTGTGCGCGGCGGTCGCAGGCAGGCCCAGCTCGCCCAGCCAGCGCAGCATCTCGGACGTCGCGTACTGCACGCATTGGTCGAGCGGCCGGCCGCAGCCGACGGTCATCAGGTGGTCGCCCGAGATCGCGCGCGGCCAGGCGATCGTGCGCCCGGACAGCACGCGCACGGAGAACGTGACGTCGGCCGACACCTCGACGCCGTTGCCGGTGATCTCGCCGTCGCCCTGCACGGCGTGCACGTCGCCCAGGAAGAACAGCGCGCCCGGCACCGACACCGGGAACCAGACGGTGACGCCGGCCACGAAGCCGGCGTAGTCCATGTTGCCGCCGTGCGCGCCGGAGGTCGCCGTGGAGATCGACTGTTCCCGCTCGGGGGCCACCCCGAAGCAGCCGATCATGGGCCGCAGCGGCACCCTCAGCGCCTCCAGGCCGGGCACGTCGACCGGGGTGGCGGTGCCGCCGTCCAGGTCCAGCCGCCAGTCGACCATCCGTTTCGTCCCGGCGTCGAAGCCGGGCTCCAGCACCTGCGCGTCCACGGGGGAGGTGGTGAAGCCGGTGGCGCGGTTGGGCGTGACGGCGTGCAGGGTGACCGCCAGCGCGTCGCCGGGCTCGGCGCCGTCGACGCGGAAGGGGCCGGTCTGCGGGTTGCCGCGGGGGGTCACCTGTTCGCCCGTGCTGTCGCCGCCGCCCGCATCGACGGTGGAGGTCACGACGGTGTCGCCGTCGCCGATCGACACCACGGGCTCGTGCGTGCCGAGGGTCCGGTAGTAGTGGGTGGGCCGGTACCGGTGCCGGAGCGGACGCTTTGCTATCATCGGCGGCAGCTTACAGCCCGGTCACCGTGCCGGCGAACTGCAAGGAGTTCGACCAGATGAAACTCGGAATGTTCATGATGCCGCTGCATCCGCCGGAGCGCGACCGCACCGAAGGCTACGAGGAGGACCTGGAGCTGGTGGTGCGCTGCGACCGGCTCGGCTACGAGGAGGCGTGGATCGGCCAGCACCACACCCTGGATTGGGAGCCCATCCCGTCCAACGACGTCTTCATCGCCAACGCGCTGCCGCGCACCTCGAACATCAAGCTGGGCACCGGCGTGACGATCATGCCCCTCCACCATCCGGCCAACATCGCCACCCGGCTGGCCTACCTCGACCACTTGGCCCGCGGCCGCTTCCTGATCGGCTTCGGCCAGGGCGGCGTGCCGTGCGACTACGAACTGTTCGGCCTGGACCCGGCCGAGGTCGGACTGATGACCATACGCGGCATGGACATGGTCCTGAAGCTGTGGGAGTCCGAGGCGCCGTTCGAACTCAAGGACGAGTTCTGGGAGATCAAGGTCCAGAACCCTCGCCCCGACTTCAACATGGGCGACATCCTCAGGCCGTACCAGAAGCCTCATCCGCCGATCGCGACGAGCATCATCAAGGCGGAGTCGCGCGGCGCGCTCACCGCCGGCGAGCGCGGCTACATCCCTATCAGCGCCAACATGGTCACCCCGCAGGTGCTCAAGCGGCAATGGGAAGTCTATTGCGAGGGCGCGGCCAAGGCCGGCCGCCCGGAGCCGGACCGCGCCGACTGGCGGGTGTCGCGCAGCATCATGGTGGCCGACACCGACGCCGACGCCTGGGAGTTCGCCCGCGCCGACGGCGCCTACGCCCGGTCGTACGAATACCTGATCAAGATCCTCAAGGCCGGCATGGTGCAGGAGGCGATGAAGCTCGACGCGTGCATGACCGACGACGACATCGACGTCCCGTACGTGCTTGAGAACCTGTGCATCATCGGCAGCGTCGACACGGTCGTGGAGCGCCTGCGAGAGGTGATCGACGTCACCGGCGGCTTCGGCACGCTGCTGATGCTGGCCCAGGATTCCGACAACGACGAGCGCTGGTGGCGCTGCGTGGAGCTCCTGGCCACCGAGGTGGTGCCGGCGCTGTCGGACGGCTAGCGGCCGGAGGGGGATGGACCATGCTTGAACGGCTACAGATCAGGAACTATCGAGCATTTCGCGACCTCAATGTACCGCGGTTGAGCCGTATGAACTTGGTTGCCGGCCGCAACAATTCCGGAAAAACATCGCTGCTGGAAGCCATCTTTCTTCTTGCAGGAGCCGGCAGCCCCAAGTTGGCGATGAACGGAAACATTCTCCGAACGATCGGCCGTGATTCGGAAGAACAAATAACGAGAGAGACGATCGTCGAGGCACTGTGGAAGCCACTCTTTTTTGGATTCCATGCCGATAGCCCCATCGAAATCACCGCCGAACATGACGTCTCGGGCCTTCTCTCGCTAAGGATGGCGCTCGCAGCGCAGAATACGTTGGAGTTGCCGCTGAAAGATGCCGGCCGCGCGGATCTCACGCTGACGGACCAACTGGTATTCACATATCGACAGGGCGATAACGAAGAAGTTACGAGCGCAGCTCAACTTGGGACCGACGGGATCGAGTTCAAGCGCCAACAGCAGGAGATCCCCTTTCCTGCAGGGTTGCAGTCTTCACGCGAGCGAACCGACCGCGGCGATGCCATTCGGCTGGGATCACTACGAAAACGGAAGCAGGGTGATGTGCTGCTCAAAGCGCTGCAAGTAATCGAGCCGCGCCTGCGAAGCGTCGAAGACAACTCCGCCAGCGGGACCCCGATGATTTGGGGCGACATCGGACTCCCGGAGCTCGTGCCACTAGCGGTGATGGGGGAGGGCATGACGCGCTTTGCCAGCATCGTGCTGGCAATGGTGGACATCGGTGGCGGCGTAATGCTCATCGACGAAATCGAGAATGGCATCCACCACTCCGTGCTGACCGACGTGTGGCGTGCGATCAATGATGCGTCGCGACTCTTCGGCGTGCAGGTCTTCGCCACGACCCACAGCTTCGAGTGCGTCGAGGCCGCAGACCAGGCAATCAAGACTTTCGACCTGTCTTTACATCGCCTGCAAATCGCAGAAGACGGCAACTGCCGATGCGTCACTTACGAGCGGTCCGAGATCGCGTCAGCGATCCGTCATGATCTGGAACTTCGCTGACCATGAAGCCCACCGATATTGATTCGGCGACCCAACTCGTAGTGGAAGGGAAGGATTACGTGAACTTTTTCGAGGCGTTCCTTGATTATCTCAAGATTGAGCATGTGCAGATCCAGAACTATGGCAGCGTGGACGAGCTGGGTGTGTTTCTTCCGCTACTGGCG
This sequence comes from Spirochaetia bacterium, assembly GCA_965215345.1. Classification (GTDB taxonomy): domain Bacteria; phylum Spirochaetota; class Spirochaetia; order SZUA-6; family Bin103; genus CATQHW01. The sequence continues at coordinate 1,071,132 of CBDCDL010000002.1, forward strand.
AAAATGTCGAACTTCGATATGGTCCGACATCTCGGGGTCGTTCGTGACGCCGAGAAATGCTCTCAATCAGCGGCCCAGAGCGTTCGGTCGGCACTGACCAAGGCGAGTCTTCCTCTGCCTGAGGACACTCTCTCAACCCCAGCAGGAGATCGCACGACCAGCGTACTGGTGCTGCCCGACGATGAACCCGGCATGCTGGAAACGGTTCTGGCCCGCTCCTTTGCAGAGACAAACGAGGATGAGTGCATCGATCGCTTCTTCGAGTGCATCGAATCAGGTGGAGGAACAATTCGGCGTCCGGCCAAGGCACGGACGTGCGCGTACCTCGCCACGACGAGTGACCCTCAGGTCTCTGTGGGCGTAGCAGCCAAGAAGGGCGTCTGGGATTTCCAGCACGCCGCGTTCAGCAATGTACGCGAGTTTCTGTCTCAGCTCGGATCTCCATGACGGCAGGTGATGGGGGCGAGTCCTCGTTCGGTTATGCGGACGTCAAGCCGCTGACCGACGCCCTGCTGACAGAGGTGCGCGCCGCGCTCGGCGACCGGCTGACCGCGGTCGCACTGTACGGCTCGGTGGCGCGGGGGGAGGCGCACCGCCGGAGCGACATCGACCTGTTCGTCGTCCATCGCGGTGACCGGGAGACCGTCTCCGAGGCGTTCCTCCGCGCGGAGTTGCGCCTGCGCGATCAACCGCTGGCGCGCGAGCTGTCCGCGCGGGGGGTGCCGACCGCTCCGATCGCGATCTACCGCTCGGAGGAAGGGTTGGCAGACACTCCGTGGTTGATGCTCGACATGACGGACCACGGCATCGTCCTGTTCGATCCGCGCGGCGTGCTCCGCCGGAAGCTGGAGCGCCTGCGAGCGAGGCTCGAGGAGCTGGGCTCGCGCCGTATCGAGCTCGATGACGGTTCCTGGTACTGGGACCTCAAGCCCGATCTGCGGCCTGGCGAGGTCGTCACCCTGTAGTGCCGCCGGCATGAGCAACCACGAACGGGGGCGGAAGCTCATGGCGGCGGCGTTGGAGTATCTGGGAGAGATGGACGCCGCGATCGCCCGCTCCTCGTGGAACATCACCGTCCGCCACGCCCAGGAGGTGGTCGAGCTGGTGATGAAAGCGGTGCTCGGCTATCTGTGCATCGACTATCCCAAGGTCCACGACACCGCCGACGTGTTCATCGCAGCGCTTGCCCGTCGCCGGATGGGGTTGAGCGATGACGAGGCTGCCGACATACGGGCGGTCTCGTCCCGGCTGGCCAGCAAACGAGCGCCCGCGTTCTCCTTCGAGTACGACGAGGAGGCCGATGTCGCCTGCGCCGCAGCAGAGGACGCACGGCGCATCCACGGCCTGTGTACGCGGCTGGCCGCCGCCATCGAAGAGCGACGGCGGCAGGACGAGTCGCCGGCGTCCGACGCCGAGTAGGCGGGTGGCCGAAGTACGGCGGTGGTCGGAGCTGGCGGACGCGCTGGACGCGGCGGCCGCGGCGGACGGCACCGGCAGCCTGAGCGCGGCCGTCCGTCACGGCGGGCGCACGGTGTGGACGCATGCGGCCGGCTGGGCGGATCGTGAGCAGGGACGGCGCGCCGACGCCGGCACCGTCTACCGGGTGGGATCGATCAGCAAGACGGTGGCGGTGACCGTGGCGCTGCGCCTGGGCGAGCGCGGCGTGCTGGACCTGGACGAACCGGTCGCCCGGCTGGTGCCGGAGATCGAGACCACGGTCGGTTACGCGGCACAGCCGCGGGCCATCACGCTGCGCGACCTGGCCACCCACACCAGCGGCCTTGCGCGCGAGCCGCGCATCCCGCGGCTCCTGGCGGGCGCCGTGGACCGGTGGGAGCAGACCCTGCTGGGCGCCATTCCCGCTACCCGCTTCGCCCATCCGCCGGGCGCCTGCTTCGACTATTCGAACGTCGGAGCGGCGATCCTGGGCCTGGCGGTGCGGCGCGCCGGCCGGATGCCGTACCCGGAGCTGGTGGCCGCCGAGATCTGCGCCCCGCTCGGCCTGACGTCCACCGGGTTCCGGCCGCCGGCGGATCGAGAGCGCCTGGCGATCGGCTACGAGCGGCTGGGCGACGGGTCGATCAGCACCCGCGATTCGGAGCGGCAGCACGCCGGGCGAGGGTTCCGCGTGCCGAGCGGCGGCCTGTACTCCACGCCGAGCGAGACCGCGGCGTTCGGCGCGGCGCTGGGCCCGGGCGCGGATGACCGCCTGCTGAGCACGGCGGCGCGGCGGGAGATGCTGCAGGTGGCGACCAGGAAGTCGGAGGAGTGCTCGCCCGGGCCGTCGAACGGCTACGGGACCGGGGTCGAGCTCTACCTGGACGGCACGCGGGTGGTCGCCTACGGCCACCACGGCGACATGAACGGCTACGGCGCGGTCGTGCTGGGCGATCCGGAGCGCGGCGTGACGATCTGCGTCTGCAGCAACTTCCGCGGCAGCGAGGAGCTGGGCATGGAACGGTCGCTCGACCTGCTGCCGGCAGCCTCAGGGAGCGTCGCGGCACTCCGATAGGGTCGTGGAGAACGTCTGGCTCCGGAAGAAGATCTCCGGCACATAGATCCCGTCGATCCTGTCGTCCGTGAAGAGATCCGCCGTGTCGCCCTGCTTGAGCTCCGTCACGAGGGGCTTCCTGATCTCTGCGGGATAGATGCTTGGGGGAACCGTGTCATCGGGATAGGTACGAACGCTATCGGGGCCGACGTTGATCCCGCAGGGAAAGGCCTCCGCGCCATCGCCTTCCAGTTCACCCGGACCGATCCGAACGACACTGGCGCTGGCAACCTCGAGACAGCCGTCGATGGCAAACTTCTCCTTCGTACGGATCGCGTCGCGACAGGTCAGCCACTTGCTGAGGGCGTTCCAGACCGCGAACTCGGTCTTCACCTCGATGGTCGATCGCTCGTACGTGGCGGTTGCCCGTTCGTCGGCTCCGTCGAAGTCGCTGAACTCCATCCCGAACACCACGTGCGCGGTCTTCCGGGCGTCGCTCATCTCGAAGGCATAGGCCGCCGTGCCGTCATCGGCCCGACAGAAACCGTTGCGAATGAAGGGAAAGGGAGGGCCCTGCGCGCCGTTCGTCCCGGTATAGACGGGATTCGCGAAGTGGTCGCTCCAGATGCAGTCCTCTGAGTCCATGGGCTGGGAGTCCTCCGGCTCCGGCATGGTCCGGTCGCCCGGGAGACCCGGGGAATCGCAGGAGGTCAGCAGAGCGAGGATGCAGACCACCCCGGCAGTGGCTGCCAAGGGTCTCGATGAGGTGACGCCCGCGCTCTGATCCTTCATCGGTCGCCGAAGTATAGCTAAGCTGACGCACAAGGGGGATACCCGACGCGGTGGATACGGGAGCCGACCGAGCCGCGCTCAGCATGGAGCGGACGACCTCATCATTGAAGTGGCCACTGCGACATGCCGTGGCGCAAGGCGCTGGAGGCGATCGCCCCGGCGGCCGCCGTCACCTCGCGTTTCGACTCGGTTGGGGGAGCTGTCCCGCAGACTGACCGGCGTCAGGCGAGCTCGGCCAGCACCTGCAGGCAGCGCTCGGCGACGATTCGCTCCTGGCCCGGCTTCAGCATGTGCGGGTTGACGACGATGCCGTCTCCGATGAAGTGCTGGGCCAGCACGATGGGCGGATCGCCGTCGATCAGCCCCTGGAAGAGTTGCCCGGTGGCGAAGCCGGCGTCCGGCAGCGGGCGGACCGCCAGCATCGGCACCGTGTAGGTGTCGGCCTTCTCGAACCGCTCCAGCGCGATCGGATGGCCGGCGCCGTCGAGCGCGCGCTCGACATGCTCGACCTGCGCCGTCCAGCGCGCGCGGTCGGCGTCGTGGTCGCGCGCCAGGTAGAGCTCCAGCGCCTTCAGAAAGCCGATGATCTCCTCACGGCTGACCTTGGCCGGCCGGCCCACCGTCGCGAACGGGTTGCCGTTGGCCATGCAGGCATCGATCAGGTCCTGCCGGCCGACCACCAGCCCCGTCGACTGCGGTCCCATGATGCTCTTGCCGCCGCTGAAGATGGTCAGGTCCGCGCCGGCATTCCAGAAGCGCTTCAGCGTCGACAGCGGCGGGCACTCCGAGGCGGCGTCCACGATCAGCGGCACGCCGGCGCCGCGGGCGATGCTCACCAAGTCGGCGAGCGGCACCGAGGCGGGGTCGCCGAGCCGGTGGGCCATGCACAGGATCGCCGCGGTGTCCGGGCCGACCGCGTCGCGTAGCGCCCGCGTGGGCGGTTCGCCCGCGTCGGAGACCTCCACGAAGGTGGCGCCGGCCAGCCGCATGGCTTGGTCGTAGACGAGGCGATGGATGCTCTGGACGACCACCTCCGACTTCATGCCGGCGGTGTCGGGGAGCTGCGTGATGCGCTCCGGGTCGGTGCCGGCGATGCATGCCGCCGTCGTCACCAGCAGCCCGGCCGCGGCGCTGGAGGTCACGTAGGCCGCCTCCACGTCCAGAAGGCCGGCGATGCGGCGCCCGACCGCCGGGTGCAGGTCCTCCAGCCGGCAGAACTCGCGGTTGGCGTCCCTCATGACCTCGAAGATCTCGGGGTCCATCACCGATCCTCCGTAGTTGGTCACGGTGCCGGCGGCGTTGATGAGCGGGCGCACGCCCAGATCCTCGTAGATTCCCATGCTCGACATCTTCCTCTGTGTCGCCGAGCGGGTTCGTCGCAACGGCGCGTCCAAGGTCATAGCACAAAGCGACGACCACGCGAACCCGGACGAAGATGCGTCCACCCCGCGCCTGCGCGCCCGTTTCACGGAACGGATGGGTGCTGTCAGCATGGCTCATGATTCAGCATGGCTCATGATTCTGTATCCGCACGCTGGCGGCGCTTGCCTCACCGGCGGCGTCGATCTACCATCAAAGGGATGGACCGCGCGCAGCTCCCGTTCATGATCGAGCTTCTCGATGACGAGACGCCGGCGGTCCAGCAGCGCGTGATGGAGGCGCTGGCTGCCTTCGGCGACGAGTTGGACGCCGAGATCAACCGGCAGGGGATCGAGGTCGACGACGACCGCCGCGAGTTGCTGGGGGAAGTGCACGCCATCCAGCGACGCACTCGGTTGCTGGAGCGCTGGCAGGAGTGCCTGGCCGTCCCGAACGAGAAGGTGAAGCTGGAGACCGCGCTCGGACTGATCGCGGAGTACGAGCTGGGCGACGGATCCGCCGAGCGGCTGACCGACCTGCTGGACGGGCTGGCCGACGACTACCGCAGCGCACACGTCGGCGCCGACGTGTTCACGCTGGCCCACTACCTGTTCCGGACCAGGGGGCTGACCGGCTGCGGCAAGAAGGACTACTACACGCCGGCCGCGAGCAACCTGGTGTCGGTGATCACCCGCGGCCGCGGGCTGCCGATCAGCCTGTCGTGCATCTACCTGCTGGTCGGATCCCGGCTCGGCCTGGACATCGAGGGCTGCAACGTGCCCAACCACTTCCTGGCGCGCGCGGTGGCCGGCGACCGGCTGATCCTGGTCGACTGCTTCAACGGCGGGGCGACCCTGGACGTCGCGCAACTCATTCCCAAGGGACACGACGCCACCGCGCAGCTCGCCCGCATCCGCCGCGGCACCCCGGCCGCCACGATCATGGTGCGCGTGGCCGCCAACCTGGCGGTCGCGCACGCGCGCGCGGGCAACGAGTCCGACGCGCGCTTCTTCACCGAGCTGCGCGACCAGACCGCCTGAGCGGTCCGCTGATCGGCAGCGGACCGGCCCCGACCGCATCGGCCGGCGGCGACGGGGAATCGCTGCGCGGCACCGTCCACTCGATCATCTACGTCACCGACGACGGCTCCTTCGCGGTCGTGCGCCTGCAGTCGGAGGACGACCCGGATGCCCGGCCGGTCGCCGTCGGCCCGCTGGCCGGCGTGCGCCCGGGCGAGCTCCTGCACCTGCGGGGCGCGTGGACCCATCACCGCCGCCACGGCCCGCGCTTCGAGGTCACCTCGTTCCACTCCGTGGCTCCGAGCACCGCGGCCGGCATCGAGCGCTTCCTGGCCTCGCGGCTGGTGAAGGGCGTCGGCCCGGCGCTGGCGCGCCGCATCGTCGCCCGCTTCGGCACCGACGCCCTGGACGTGCTGGACCGCCACGGCGAGCGGCTGACCGAGGTGGCCGGCATCGGCCCCGACCGCCGCGACCGCATCCTGGCCTCCTGGTCCGACCACCGGCAACTCCGCGACACCATGATCTTCCTGCAGGGCCACGGCATCTCCCCCGCCTACGCGCTGCGCATCCACCGCCGCTACGGCTCCGGGGCGCGCCGCGCGGTCACCGACAACCCGTACCGGCTGGCCGAGGAGGTGGCCGGCATCGGCTTCCTGATCGCCGACCGCATCGCCGCGTCGCTCGGCGTCGACCGCGACTCCCCGGAGCGGGCCGCCGCCGGCGTGCTGCACGTGCTGGCGACCGGTGCGGCCCGCGGCCACACGCTGATGCCCGTGGACGCCGTGGCGGAGGCCGGCGCCGAGCTGCTGTCCGTGGACGAGTCGGCGGTCCGCGACGCCGTCCGGGCGCTGACGGCTCGCCGCGCGGTGCTGCCGTGCGGAGAGAGCGGCGCCGATGCGATCGCCCTTCCCGACCTGCGGCGCGCCGAGCAGCGCTCCGCCGACCGGTTGCGGGCTCTGGCCGGCCGACCGCCGAACCCGTTGCGTTCCGACGTCAACCGGTTGCTCGACGCCTTCGAACGATCGAGCGGTGTCGATCTGTCACCCGAACAGCGCGACGCGGCGGCCCAGGCGGCTCAAGCGTCGGTTCTGGTCGTAACCGGCGGGCCGGGGACCGGCAAGACCACGCTGATCCGCGCCGTGCTCGGCCTGTACGACGCTGCCGGCGGGCGGGTGCAGCTCGCCGCCCCGACGGGTCGCGCCGCGAAGCGGATCGAGGAACAGGCCGGCCGGCCGGCGTCGACCATCCACCGGCTGCTGGAGTACAGCCCGCGCGAAGGGCGATTTCTGCGCGGCGCCGAGGACCCGCTCGACTGCGACGGGCTGATCATCGACGAGCTGTCGATGGTGGACGTGACGCTGCTGGACGCCGTGCTGGCGGCGACCCCGCCGCACTGCCGGCTGCTGCTGGTCGGGGACAGCGACCAGCTCCCGTCGGTGGGACCGGGCGACGTGCTGGCCGACCTGATCGCCGCGGGCGTCTGCCCGGTCGCCCGCCTCACCACCGTGTTCCGCCAGGGTGAGCGCTCGGCCATCGTCATGGCCGCGCACGCGGTCAACCACGGCGAGGTGCCGCGGGGACAGGGCGGAGGCGAGGCCGGCGACTACTTCTTCGTCAGCCGCGACGACCGGGAAGCCGCGCGCAACACGATCGTGCACCTGGTCACCGAGCGCATGCCGGCGCGCTTCGGACTCGACCCGCGGACGGACATCCAGGTGCTGACGCCGATGAACCGCGGCGAGCTGGGTACCGCCGTCCTCAACCGGGAGCTGCAGGCCGCGCTGAACCCGCACGGCGCGGCGATCGAGGGCGCGGCCGACATCCGCGTGGGCGACCGCGTCATGCAGACCCGCAACGACTACCAGCTCGAGGTGTTCAACGGCGACATCGGCCTGGTACGCGATCTGGACGCGGAGGACCAGCGCGTGCTGGTCGACTTCTCCACCGGACCGGTCTGGTACGAGGCATCGGAGCTGGACTCGCTGGTGCCTGCCTATGCGATCACGATCCACAAGTCGCAGGGCTCGGAGTTCCCGGCCGCGGTGATCTCCATCGCCACCGAGCACTACCCGATGCTCCAGCGCAACCTGCTGTACACGGGGCTGACCCGCGCGCGGCGGCTGGCGGTGGTGGTGGGCAGCCCCCGCGCCGCGCATATCGCGGTCGGCAACGCGCAGGCGCGCCAGCGCCACACCGGGCTGGTCGAGCTGCTGACGGGCGTTTCCCCGGCCGCGCGATGAGCGCGCCGGTCGGCAGCCGCGTCGGCCTCGGCACGTGGGCGATCGGCGGCCCCGGCTGGCGGGGCGGCTGGGGGGCGCAGGCGGACGCCGACTCGCTGGCCACCATCCACGCCTCCCTGGACTGCGGCGTCGACTGGCTGGACACCGCCCCGCTGTACGGCCGCGGCCACGCCGAGGAGCTGATCGGCCGCGCGCTCGCCGAGCGCTCCGGCGCCGGCCGCGGCGTGCGTCTGGCAACGAAGTGCGGGTGGCCGTGGGTGGGCCGGCGCGCCCGTCCGTTCGCACGGCTCACGGCCGCCAGCATCCGCGGCGAGCTGGAGCAGAGCCTGCGCCGCCTGCGCGCCGAGCGCGTGGACCTCTACCAGATCCACCACCCGCGCCCGCCCGAGCAGCTTGCGGAAGGGTGGGAGGAGCTGGCCCGCCTGCGCGAGCGGGGCCTGGTCGGCGCTTGCGGGGTGTGCAACGCCGGTGTGGCCGACCTCGACCGGCTGCGCGCCATCGCACCCGTTGAGGCGCTGCAGGTGCCCTACAGCCTGCTGCTGCGGCAGGCGGAGGCTGACCTCCTCCCCTATTGCCGCCGCCACGGCATCCCGGTGCTGGCCGCAAGCCCCCTGCACGGCGGCATGCTGGCCGGCGGCTTCGGCCGCGCGCGGGTGGCGCGGCTGCCCGGCGACGACTGGCGGCGCGGCCATCGCGACTTCACCGAGCCGCGGCTCACCGTCTACCTGCGGGCCGTCGAGCGCCTGCGCGCGGCGGCCGCCGGGCGGCCCCTGGCCTGGCTGGCGCTGGGCTGGCTGCTCGCCCAGCCGGGCGTGCACGCGGCCATCCTGGGCGCGCGCAACCCGCGCCAGGTGGCCGAGGCGCTCACCCATTGGCCCAGGCTGGATGCGGCGGAGGCGGCCCGCCTCGGCGCCGCAGCGGCGTCCCCCCGTGGCGGGACTTTCCAAGCAACAGGACCATGGCACATGGTCCTGTCATGACAACCGTTTCCAAGTCCCAGTTCAAGCCGCGGGCGTTCGAGTATTTCCGCAGGGTCCAGGAGCGACGCGAGACGCTCGTCATCACCGAGCGCGGCGCGCCGGTCCTCAAGATCATGCCGTTCAGCGAAGACGACGATGCGGATCTCGCGGCCCTGCGCGGGTCGGTGCTGCGCTATGACGATCCGCTGGAGCCGGTCGACGTACCCTGGGGGTCCGCCCGTTGATCCTGCTGGACACGCACGCCTGGATCTGGCACCTCAGCGATCCGTCACTGCTCTCGGCGGCGGCCCGTGACGCGATCGCCGACGCCCGCCGTGACCGCGCCGCCCACGTCTCGTCGATCAGCGTGTGGGAACTGTTCATGCTGACGAAGAAGGGCCGGCTGCACCTCGCCATCGCGCCGGATGCCTTTCTGCACCGGGCGGAACGCCTGTCCTACCTGCGATTCACCGCCGTGGACATCGGTGTGGCACGCCGCTCGGTGCAACTCCCCGACCTTCACGACGATCCGGCGGACCGCCTGATTCTGGCGACCGCGCAGCAACTCGGCTGCCCGGTCGTGAGCAAGGACCGCCGCTTCTCGGCCTATCCCGACGCCGAGGTCATCTGGTAGCGCCGGCGGCGGGAGCGGTGAGGGTCCCGACGATCTTCTCGCCGTCGAAGCGCGCGGTCTCTATGAAGATGCTGCCTGCCCGGTCGCCCGCGCATACCGAGCCGCATACGAACACGCCCGGCACGTCGGTCTGGCAGGTGTCGGGGTCGTAACGCGGCGTCCGGTCCGGCCCCTCCAGGGTGACGCCGACCCCCTCCAGCAGGCTCAGGTCGGGGCGGTAGCCGATCTGCACGATCACGGCGTCGTTGGCGACCTCCTGCGACCGGCCGTTCCGGCGCACGGTGATCGACCCCTCGTCGATGCGCTCGACGGTCGCCGACGGCAGCCAGCCGATCTCGCCGCGCGCGATGCGGTTCTCCAGCTCCGGCAGGACCCAGTACTTGGTCTGCATCCGCTCCCCCCGGTGGACCAGGGTGACGCGCGCGCCGGCCCGCTGCAGCTCCAGCGCCGCTTCCGCCGCGGCGCTGCGGCCGCCGACGACGGCCACGTCGCGGTCGTAGTAGGGGTGGCCCTCGTCGAAGCGATGCACGACCTTGGGCAGCTCCGCGCCCGGGACCCCCAGCCGCCGCGGCCAGTCGAAGAAGCCGGTGGCCACCACCACGGCGCGCGCGGCCGAGAGCCGGGTCCGCGAGCCGCGCACCGAGGTGACCACGAATCCTCCGGCGCCGCCGGCCTCGCCCCGCTCCAGCGCGACCACCGGCTCGTACTGCCGCACGCGCACGGCGAAGCGCTCGGCCACGCGCCGGTAGTACTCGACCGTCTCCGCCCGCGACGGCTTGCGCGCCAGCGTCGCGAACGGCATCCGCGCCAGCTCCAGGCGCTCCGGCGAGGAGAAGAACACCATGTTGCGCGGAAAGTGGAAGATCGAGTTGACCAGGCAGCCCTTCTCCAGCAGCACGTAGTCCAGGCCGGCCGCCTCCGCCTGGATCGCGCAGGCCAGCCCCGCCGGGCCCGCGCCGATGATGACCAGGTCGTGCCTGGCGCGATCGCCGCCTCGATCGCCAATGTGATGGTGCGTGTCTGACATCGCTCGCTTCCGCCGCCGCGTACTGGACCACTACCGCCGTCACGGCCGCCGGTTCCCCTGGCGGCAGACGCGCGACCCGTATCGGATCCTGGTTTCCGAGTTCATGCTACAGCAGACGCAGACGGCGCGCGTGCTGCGGCACTACGAGCCGTTCGTGGCGCGCTTCCCCGACGCGCACGCGCTGGCCGCCGCCGACCGCGGCGACGTGCTGGCGCTGTGGAGCGGCCTTGGCTACAACCGGCGCGCCGTGGCCCTGCACCGTGCCGCCGCGCTCATCGCCTTCCGCTTCGGCGGCGAGGTGCCGAACGGCGAACAGGAGTTGCGCTCGCTGCCCGGCGTCGGGCCGGCCACGGCCGGGGCGGTGCGGGCCTTCGGCTTCGGCCTGCCGGCCGTGTTCGTGGAGACGAACATCCGCCGCGCCGTGCTGCACGAGCTGTTCCCGGACCGCGAGGCGGTCAGCGACCGCGAGCTGCTGCCGGTGCTGGAGCGGGCGCTCGACCGCGCCGATCCGCGCACCTGGTACCAGGCGCTGATGGACTACGGCGCCGCCCTGGGGCGCAACGGCCCCAACCCCAACCGCCGTTCTGCCCACTACACGCGCCAGAGCCGCTTCGACGGCTCCAACCGCCAGCAGCGTGGTCTGATCCTGCGCGTGCTGGCCGCGCGCGGCCCCCTTTCCTGCAACGAGCTGGCTGCCGCGATCGGCGCCGACGACCGCGCCGGCCGCGAGCGGGCGCTGCGAAACCTGCGGAGGATGGCGGACGAGGGCTTCCTCGACATGACCGGAGGCATCGTCGCGCTGGAGAGTGGCCGGGAGGACGCACAGACGCGGTAGATTTCGGTAGATTTCGCGAGTGCCCCGTTGCCTCAACCAGCTCGCGCTGAGGGCCAAGCTCCGGACCGGACCCTCAGGTCCGGCTCCTTCGGTCGGATTCCTGGATGAGGCACGCCTTCGGCAGGGTTGGATTCCTGGTGAGCAGGTGAACAATGCGCTGCGTGAATAAGCCCGAGATGGTATGATGCTGGTGATCCTGTCCCATGCAAGAAGGTGATCATGTCCGCGCCGACTCCTCACGTCCGCCGCTTTGGCAAGACCAAGACCGGTTGGGTGATCGTGTGAGACGACAGGGGAGGTGGCCTTGGCCGAACTGAAGGTCATCAAGCGCACCGGCGAAGTCGTGGGCTTCGACCAGGAGCGGATCGCCACCGCCATCAGCAAGGCGGTGCGCGCGACCGGAGAGCCACACATCAGCGCCGTGCTCGGCGCCGGCGCGTTCGGCAACGGCAAGCTGCACGACCTGCTCACGGACGTCACGACCGAGATCGACGACCGCTTCGTGGAGCTGTATCCGAACGTCGAGAACATCCAGGACATCGTCGAGAAGCACTTGGTCAAGCACGGGCTGTACGAAGTCGCCAAGCGCTACATCCTGTACCGCGCCGAGCACCAGAAGGCGCGCGAGGAGCGCAAGGACAAGGTGGCCGAGCGCTCGCTGCTCGGCAAGCTCACCGTGGTCAAGCGCGACGGCCGCGCGGTGCTGTTCGACATCTCGGAGATCCAGGAAGCGATCCAGGAGTGCACGCACGGCTTCGACGGCGAGATCGACGTCGAGCTGATCGCCCGCGAGACGGTGCGCAACGTCTTCGACGGCATCTCCACCGCCGACATCGACCGGGCGGTGCTGCTGGCCGCCTCCTCGTTCATCGAGCGCGACCCCGCCTACGCCAAGGTGGCCGCGCGGCTGTTCCTGCGCCGCATCTACCGGGAGGTGATCGGCGTCGCCCGCAGCCACGAAGACGGCTACCGGCAGGCGTTCGTGCGCGGCATCCGCCGCGGCGTCGAGCAGGGCCTGTTCGACGAGCGCCTCCTGGAGTTCAACCTGGGCCGGCTGGCCGAGTCGCTCGATACCGCGCGCGACGACCTGCTCAACTTCATGGGCGTGCAGACCCTGCACGAGCGCTACTTCGCCCGCGCCGGCGATGCGCTGCTGGAGACGCCGCAGGCGTTCTGGATGCGCGTGGCGATGGGGCTGGCCGTGCTGGAGGAGGACCGCGACGAGCGCGCCGTGGCCTTCTACCAGGCGATCTCCTCCCTGCGCTTCGTGCCGTCGACGCCCACGCTGTTCCATTCCGGCACCGCCCGCCCGCAGCTCTCCTCCTGCTTCCTGACCACGGTGGAGGACGACCTGGAGCACATCTTCAAGTCGTTCGCGGACAACGCGCAGCTTTCCAAGTGGTCGGGCGGCCTCGGCAACGACTGGTCGTCGATCCGCGGCACCGGCGCCCACATCAAGAGCACCAACGTGGAAAGCCAGGGCGTGATCCCGTTCCTGAAGATCGCCAGCGACGTGACCCTGGCGATCAACCGCTCCGGCAAGCGACGGGGGGCCACCTGCGCCTACCTGGAGACCTGGCACCTGGACATCGAGGATTTCCTGGACCTGCGCCGCAACACCGGCGACGAGCGCCGCCGCACGCACGACATGAACACGGCCAACTGGATCCCGGACCTGTTCATGAAGCGTGTGGCCGAAGACGCCGAGTGGACGCTGTTCTCGCCTGACGAGACCCCGGATCTGCACGACCTGCACGGGCAGGCCTTCGAGCAACGCTACGCCGAGTACGAGCGCAAGGCGCGCGCCGGCCTGCTGAAGCGGACCCGCACCGTCTCCGCGCTGAAGCTCTGGCGCAAGATGCTGTCGATGCTGTTCGAGACCGGCCACCCCTGGATCACCTTCAAGGACCCGTCGAACATCCGCTCGCCGCAGGACCACGCCGGCGTCGTGCACAGCTCCAACCTGTGCACGGAAATCACCCTCAACACCTCGCGAGAGGAGACGGCGGTCTGCAACCTGGGCTCCGTGAACCTGGAGAAGCACGTGGTCGACGGCGTGCTGCAGGCGGATTCGCTGGCCGTCACCGTCGACACCGCGATGCGGATGCTCGACAACGTCATCGACGTCTGCTTCTACCCCACCCCGGAGGCGCGCGCGTCCAACCTCCGCCACCGGCCGGTCGGCTTGGGAATGATGGGGTTCGCGGACGCGCTGTTCAAGCTGGACATCCCGTTCGAGTCGGAGAAGGCGATCGCGTTCGCCGACCGCTCCATGGAGCTGATCGCCCGCAGCGCCATCCTGGGCTCCTCGCGCCTGGCGGCCGAGCGCGGCCCCTACGACAGCTACCGTGGCTCGAAATGGGAACGCGGCCTGCTGCCGCAGGACACCCTGGACCTGCTGGAGGCCGAGCGCGGCCTGCCGGTCGAGGTGGAGCGCGGCGGCGATCTGGACTGGAAGCCGGTGCGCGAGCACGTGCGGAAGCACGGCATGCGCAACTCCAACACCATGGCGATCGCCCCGACGGCGACCATCTCCACCATCTCCGGCTGCTTCCCGTCGATCGAGCCGATCTACCAGAACGTCTACGTGAAGTCGAACATCTCCGGCGAGTTCACCGTCGCCAACCCCTACCTGGTGGGCGACCTCAAGCAGGCCGGCCTCTGGGACCGGGAGATGTTCGAGCAGTTGAAGTTCCACGACGGCAGCGTGCAGGCGATCGACGCGATCCCGGCGCCGCTGCGCTCCAAGTACCGGACCGCGTTCGAGGTCGACCCCCTGCACTGCCTGCGCATGACCGCCGCGCGCAGCAAGTGGATCGACCAGAGCCAGTCGCACAACGTGTTCATGCGCGGCACCTCCGGGCAGGCGCTGAGCGAGATCTACCAGACCGCATGGAAGCTGGGCCTGAAGACCACCTACTACCTGCGCACGCTGGCCGCCAGCCAGGTGGAGAAGTCCACCCTGGGCAGCCAGTACGGCTTCACCCAGAAGCGCGCCAACGGCGCGGCGGCCAACGGGACGCCGGCGCCGGCCGAGCAGGCCGCGGCCGCCGAGCCGCAGAACGGCCAGGACGCCGCGGCCTGCAACCTGGACGAAGACTGCGAGGCCTGCCAGTAGCGCCCCGGGACCGGCGCCTGCGGCGACGGTCCCGGCCCAGCCCCTCCTTGCGGCTACGGAGCCCGCGGGTCTTGCCGCTGACGCGGCATTCCCCACAGACTCCGTAGCCGTGGGAATCATCAACAACACCGCCACCGATCCCAACAAGATCCTGCCGCTGCGCTACCAGTGGGCGCGCGGCTACTACAAGGCGGGGGTGGCCAACAACTGGGTCCCGGAAGAGGTGTCGATGCAGAAGGACGTCGAGCAGTGGAAGGCGCCCGACGTGCTCTCCGACGACGAACGGCGCATGATCCTCTGGAACCTCGGATTCTTCTCCACCGCCGAGTCGCTGACCGCCAACAACATCGTGCTGGCCGTGTACACGCACGTGACCAACCCGGAGTGCCGCCAGTACCTGCTGCGGCAGGCGTTCGAGGAGGCCATCCACACGGACACCTTCATCTACTGCTGCGACAGCCTGGGGCTGGACCCGGACGAGATCTACACCATGTACCGGACCATCTCGTCGATCGAGCGCAAGGACTCGATGGTGATCGAGATGACGCGCTCGATCTTCGCGCCCGGCTTCACCACCGCCACCGGGCAGGGGGTGCGCGACCTGCTGCACGACCTGGTCGGCTACTACGTGATCATGGAGGGCATCTTCTTCTACGCCGGATTCGCGATGATGCTGGCCCTCAAGCGGCAGAACAAGATGGTGGGGGTCGGCGAGCAGTTCGAGTTCATCATGCGCGACGAGAGCGTGCACCTGGCGTTCGGCTCGGACCTGATCAACACGATCAAGGCCGAGTACCCGGACACCTGGACGCCGGCCTTCCAGGACGAGCTGATCGACCTGATCCGGCGCGGCGTGGAGCTGGAGGCCGCCTACGCGCGCGACGCCTGCCCGCGCGGCCTGCTGGGCATCAACGCCGACCAGTTCGCCGCCTACGTCGAGTACATCGCCGACCGCCGCGTGGAGCGCATCGGCCTGCCCCGGCAGTACGAGCGGGAGAACCCCTTCCCGTGGATGGCCGGCGCCATCGACCTCAACAAGGAAAAGAACTTCTTCGAGACCCGCGTCACCGAGTACCAGACCGCCGGCTCCCTCACCTGGGACTGACCGGCGCCCGGTTTCGCCGGGCGCTCGGCCGGCCGGCTACTCCACCAGGACGACCGTCCCTTCCAGGCGGGTGCCGGTCAGCGACCGCAGCAGCCGGCCGTCGAAGGTCACGAGGTGTCCGTCCCGATGCCCCGCCAGCGCCACAAGATGGAAGTCGGTCACTTGCCGGTGGCCCTGCAACCGGTCCTCGACGTCGGCGTCCAGGGAGAGACGGAGCGACTGATCGTCCGGCCAGAAGCTATGACCCCCTGATTCGCAGAACCGGGCCAGCCGCTCCAGCACGTCTCGGGGAGTTGCCGACACCGTGGGGTAAGCAGGGCTGGACAGGATGCGGATGCACCCGTTCTCGGTAATCGAACACGTCGCCCAGTCGGTGCCGAACGTCGCGAACCATCGGTGCGCGGCATCGTGATTGACGTGCCGCGCGTCGAACATCGCCACCAGGTAGTTGACGTCGAACAGATAGCTCACGGTTCCTGATCGCGCAGCCGGTTGACCAGGTGCAGGTCCGGGGCGGGTCCGTCCTGTACCGGAAAGATCGGCACTCCGTTCCTCACGGCCGGCCCGCTTTCCGGCTGCAGCGCTTTCAGGATCAACTCGGAAGCGACCTCGCCCAACGTCTTCCGGCGTTGCTGCGCGAGCTGTCGGACCTTCGCCATCGCCTCCGCGGACAGGTTCAAGGTCGTCCGCATGGATTCACCATACGAACCAAGATGCTTGATGACAAGCATCGGTCATCATCCAAGATGCTTCAGACGCGAGCGCTTCCGCGACAGACTGTCCGCGCCGGACTGGCGTCGTCCGAGGGCGCCACTTCGACGCCGAAGTGGAGATGGCCTGACGCCGGCCATCGGACGCGTCACTCCATGTTCTGATTGCCCGCGGGCCGCTTTCGCGAGAGCGCCAGGCCGGCGACGATCATGACCAGGGCGACCGGCGCGCTCGCGTGGACGCGCTCGCCGAGCACCGCGGCGATCAGGATCAGCGACAGGAACGGCGACAGGAAGATGAGCTGGCCCAGGCGGCCGGCCACCGCGGTCAGGGCGAGCGCGCGCTGCCAGAGCAGGAAGGCGACGCCCATCTCCACCAGTCCCACCCAGGCGCCGTAGGCCAGGTTCGCCGGGGTGATCGCCGGCAGGCCGGCCGTGGCCGCGCAGATCGCCCCGATCGCCACCGTGGCCGTCGCGAAGCCGTTCAGCATGAGCGGCACCGCGTGCGCGCCGACCCGCACGGTCAGCAGCCAGTACCCGGCCCACAGGACGGTGCTGCCCAGCGCCAGCGCGACGCCGACGGTGTCGAAACGGCCCAGCCCGGCGGATCCGCCGCGGGTCAGGAGCACCGCGACGCCGGCGTAGCTGACCGCGACGCCGATCCAGCCGCGCAGCGACAGGCGCTGCCCCAGCACCGGGATGGCCAGCAGCGCCAGGGTCACCGCCCAGAGGTAGTTGAGCGGCTGCGCGATCTGCGCCGGCAGGCGGTCGTACGCCTCGAACAGCACCAGGTAGTAGCCGAGCGGGTTGAGCAGTCCCAAGGCCGCCGCGCGCACGTGCTGCCGGCGGCTCATCGGCGCGGTGACGAACGGCCGCGCCACGGCGAAGAACGCCAGCGCCACCACGCAGCCCAGGAACAGGAGCTGCACCGGCTGCAGCTCCCGCAGCCCCAGCTTGAAGCCGGTCGCGACCGTCGACCAGAGCGCGACGCTGATCAGGGCGTAGAGCAGCGCGCGCCGCTCCCGACCGCCTGCCGCTACCAGGTGTCACCCTCTGCCGGCATGATCGCCTCCCGCTCCCTCGCCGAGGGCCGCGCCGTCGCGTCCGAGCGCCGCGCAGGCGTCCCGCGCGGCGGCGAGGTGGTCGCGGCGCAGCACGACCAGCAGCTCCTGCCTGCGCCCTGCGAGCAGCCGCATGATGCGCAGCAGCCCCAGGCGCTCGTCACGGCGCCGCTCGCGCGCCAGCTCTTCCTCCGTCCCGGAGAGCGCCAGCCGCCGCAGCTTCGCGGTCTGCTCGGCGGAGACCCGCGCCAGCGCCCGGTCGACGGCCGCCGCCAGGACGCGCGCGTCGTTGAGCTCGCCCAGCACGTCCTGCAGGCGTTTGAGCACGTCGGCTGTCGTGGCTCCGTCGGTGATGCCGTCGACCGCAGGCTCCAACACGTAGCGCAGGCGCTTCACGGCGAGCCGCGCGTCGTGGAGCTCGTCGCCGTGCGCGGCCTCCGATATCGCCGCCAGGCGGGCGCCGGTGTCGGCCGCATACTGCTGCAGCCGCTCCCCGAACGCCCGGCCGTACGTCAGCGGCACCGGTGCCGCCTGCTCCAGCCGCGCGCGCAGCTCCGCGTCCAGCCGCTCGAAGCGGCTGCGCACCGCGGCAGCGGCGGCGGCGTGGCCGGCGTGCCGCCGCCAGCGCAGCCGCTCCACCAGGTAGTTGAGGCCGGCCCGCTCGCTGCGCCGCAGCGCCGGCCGGGTGCTCTCCAACCAGACGATCTGCACCTCCGCGTCGCGGCTCCGGTTGGTCTGCCGCATCAGCCGGCGCAACTCTGCCCGCACCCGCTTGCCGGCCGCCTTGCCCAGCCACGGCCGGTAGGCGCGGAGCACGCCGCGGCACCGCCTGAGCGCGACGCGGAAGTCGTGCAGGGCTTCCGGCTTGCCGGGGCGTCCCACCTGCCGGACCGCCCGGTCGGCCTGCGACAGGCAGCGGTCGACCAGCGCCGACACCGTCTCCACCACCGGCCGCTCCAGCAAACCGTCCGCGCGTGAACCGCCCATCGAAGCCTCGTACTATACCGACGCTGCATGGAAACGACACAGCCGCCCCTCGATTCCGCTTCGGCCGGCCTTCAGGAGAGCTCGACGCGCAGCCCGAAGACCTGATCCATCAGCTCGCCCTTGCGCGCCAGCGCCATCCGCTCCAAGGACAGGTCGCCCTGATACCCGCACTTCAGGCGCAGCACGTCCCCGGCGCGCTCGGCATCGAAGCGGTCGATGCGGCCCAGGTGGCTGACGTCCAGCGCGTCGGCGACGCGCAGGATCGCCGCCAGCTTGTTGACCACCAGCCGTTGCCGGCGTGAGAGGGCGGCGTACATGGGGTGAGACATCGCAGGCAGCGCCCGGCGGTGGTAGCGCACCACGTTGGCGACCACCGCCGTGTCCCGCTCGTCGATGCCGAACACCTCGGAGTTGGCGACAATGTAGGCACCGTGCTTGTGGTGGCCGGACTCCTTGATCAGCTTGCCGACCTCGTGCAGCAACGCGGCCACGTTCAGCAGCAGCCGCTCGCGGTGGCCGAGCCCGTGATCGGCGGCCAGCAGGTCGAACAGGAACAGCGCCAGCTTGGTGACGTGGCGGACGTGCGGGTCCTCGGCGTGGTACTTGCGCGCCACGCTCAGCGCCGACGCGGTGGTCTGCCGCTCGAACTCCCGGCGCGACTCCTCGTCGTCGAGCACGGCGCTCAACAGCACGCCCTCGCGGATGCTCAACTCCGGGACGATCACCTGCTGGGCGGCCGTCGACTCCAGGAACAGGTCGTAGACGATCAGGTCCGGCAGGATGCCCTCGGCGTCCTCGTACGGGATCGAGAGCTCGTGGACGAGCTCCTCGACCCGCAGCGCCTGCAGGCCGCGGATCAGCTCCTGCAACGCCGGGCGCTCGATCAGCGAGCAGTGCTCGGCGATCCGCCGGCCGGCGCGTGAGGCGGCCAGCCGGATCACGCCGCCGCCGGCCACGAACCGGCGGATGTGCTTGAGGGGCTGCTCGTGGCTGAGCACCTCGCGCGTGGGGGCCACGGTCTCCGACAGGACGCGGCGAAGCCGTTCCGGATTGCCGTGCATGGGCCGCAGCATGTCCTCCATGCGGGCGCTGCCCAGCTTCAGCGAGTGGACGAACGCCATCCGCCCGCGGCGCAGCAGCATGAACTCCGTGCTGCCCGTGCCGATCTGCATGATCAGGGAGTTCGAGCGCGCGAACCCCGGGATCGCCGCCTTGATGGCGTGCACGGCGCCCAGGTAGGTCAGCCGGTTCTCCTCCACGCCGTCGATCACGCGCACCTCCAGTCCGGTGCGGAGCGCCACCCGGTCGACGAAGGTGTCGCGGTTCTCGGCCTCGCGCAGGGCGCTGGTGGCGATCACGGTGGTCTCGCCCGGGCCGATCCCCCAGCCGCGCAGCAACTCCTGGAAGGACGCCAGCGCGTCCAGTGACGCGCCGATGGTGGTGCGGCTGGCCGTGCCGGAGCCGAACACGTCGTGGCCGAGCGGCACCGGCCGGTCCGCGTGGTCCAGGATGCGGATGGCACCGGTCGGCTCGACCTCGCCGACCACCATGCGGATGGCGCTGGAGCCGATGTCGATCACCGCCCGCGCGGCGAGGCCGGAGCGCCCATCCCGCCGCACGGGCGCTCCGGCCTCGCCGCTCACGCCAGCGACTCCTGCGCCAGCGCCGCGGCGCCGCGCACGACCGCCTCGTCGCCGAGGGTCGCCGTGACGACCTCGACCCCCTCGCCCAGGGACGGCAGCGCGTGCCGGCGCATCGAATCGGCCGTGCGCTCGAGCAGCCAGTCGCCGAGCTTCTCCACCAGGCCGCCGCCCAGCACCACCATCTCCGGGTTGAGCAGGTTGACGCAGTTGGCGATGCCGATGCCCAGACGCTCTGCCGCCCGCTCCAGCAGCTCGACGCCCGGCTGCTCGCCGGCGGCCAGCACGCGCGCGATCATCTTGCTGCGCACCGACCGCACGTCCGTTCCCGCCTTTGCGGTCACGGTCGGCGCCTTGCCGATCGCGGCCTGGGCGATCAGGTCGCGCGCGATGGCACTGCGGCTGGCCAGCGCCTCCAGGCACCCGTATTGCCCGCAGCCGCACAGCGGTCCGTGGAGCTGCACGATCATGTGGCCGATCTCCCCGGCGTTGCCGTTGGCGCCGCGGTACAGGCGGCCGTCCAGCACCAGCCCGCCGCCGATCCCGGTCCCGGGGAACACCCCGACCACGTGCCGGCGGCCGCGCGCCGCGCCGAAGCGGTGCTCGCCGTAGGTGCCGGCGCTGACGTCGTTCTCGACGACCACCGGAACGCCGAATGCATCCTGCAGGCAGTCGCGGATGGGGAAGTCGGCGACGCCCAGGTTCGGAGAGCCGGTCAGGGTGCCGCGCCGCGCGTCCATCGGTCCCGGCGCGCCGATGCCGATCGCGGACACGGCCGACCGCTTGACCTTGGCGTCCTGCAATGCCGCCAGCACCGTGCCGACCAAGCCCATCGCCAAGCCGCGCGCGCCGGCGGCAGGGTCGGTCGTGCGCTTGTCCGATCCCAGCGCCTTCGCACCGCGGTACACGGTCGCGAGCATCTTCGAGCCACCGAGGTCGATGGCGACCACCAGCGCATCCATGGGCACCTCTCACGCGCGGCGTCCGGTGAGCTCGGCCGCCCGCGTTGCGATTCTCCGATGATTGGGCGCTATCATGCCAGCATGAACGCTGGCGGGACTCTGGACGCCGCTCCCCCCGCGAAAGCGCGCCCTCGGTCGGCCGGCGCCCTGCCGCCGGCACGCTATCTCGACGGCGCGCTGAGCTGGCTGGCGTTCAACCGCCGCGTGCTGGACCGGGCGGAGACGGCCGCCACGCCGCTGTTGGAGCGCCTGCGCTTCCTGGGCATCGTCGGCACCAATCTGGACGAGTTCTTCATGGTGCGCGTGCCCGCGCTGCGGCGCGCCGGCGACGCCGGCCGCCGGCTGGCTGAGGTGCGCGGCCGCGTCGAGCGCATCGTGCGCGGCCAGGTCGACTGCCTGCGCCGGCGGGTGCTGCCGCCGCTGACCGATGCCGGCGTGCGCATCCTCGAGCGCGACGCCTGCCCGCTCGGCACGCTGGAACTGCTGCGTGACCACTACCGGAGCCAGATCCACCCGGCCCTCACCCCGGTGCGCATCACGGGCAAGGAGAGCGTGCCGCTGCCGAGCCTGCGGCTGCACGTGGGCTTCCTGCTGGAGCCGGCCGACGAGCAGGCACGGTCCGCGTCCGCCGCGGCCACGGCCGGCGCCGGCCCCGTCGTCGCCGTGGTGCCGCTGCCGGGCACCCTCGACCGGCTGGTGCCGGTCCCGCAGGAGGGAGCGGGCACCGGCCGAGGGAGTGAAGCGGGATCAGCACATCGAGGCGCCGGCCGCCGAGCACCAGCCGTCACCTGCGCGCTGCTGGAGGACCTGGTCGCCGGCAACGCCGACCTGCTGTTTCCCGGCTTCCGCATCCTGGAAAGCATCCGGTTCCGCGTTACCCGCTCGGGTGACGCCGAGGTGGACGAGCTGCGCGACGACGACTTCGTCGAGGCCATGGAAGAAGTCATCTCGGCGCGGCGCGGCGGGGTGGCGGTGCGCATGGAGGTGTCGGACGCCGACTGCGAGCTGTGCCGGATCCTGGCCGCCGAGCTGGCGGTCGAGCCGGCGGACGTCTATGCCTGCGACGGGCCGATGGACCTGGCCGGCTGGTCCAGCCTGGTCGACATGCCGGGGCTCGACCGCCTGCGGTTCGAGCCGTGGGAACCGGTGCGCCCGCTCTGGCTGGACGGCGCCGAGCCGATCTGGGACGTGATCCGCACGCGCGACCGCATGCTGCACCATCCCTACGAGTCGTTCGACGCCGTCGTGCACCTGCTGGAGCAGGCCGCGGACGATCCCGACGTGCTGGCGATCAAGATGACGCTGTACCGGGTGTCGCGGGAGTCGCCGATCGTGGCCGCGCTGGGACGGGCGGCGGAGGCGGGCAAGCAGGTGACGGTGCTGGTGGAGGTGAAGGCGCGCTTCGACGAGGAGCGCAACCTGGAGCGTGCGGCGCTCCTGGAGCGGCAGGGCGCGATCGTCGTGTACGGCATCGCCTGGCACAAGGTGCACGCGAAGGCGCTCCTGATCGTCCGCCGCGAATCCGGCCGCATCCGCCGCTACGTCCACCTGGGGACCGGCAACTACCGCGACGACACCGCCCGCCTGTACACGGACGTCGGGCTCCTGACCGCCGACGACGAGCTGGCCATGGAGGCCGGCCTGTTCTTCAACGCGATCACCGGCTACTCCACGGTCCCGAACCTGCACCGCCTGGCGATGGCGCCCACCGCCCTCAAGCAGCGCCTGCTGGCCATGATCGAGCGCGAGGCGGCGCGGCCGGCGAACGAAGAGCCGCTGATCATGGCCAAGCTCAACCAGCTCACCGACCGCGACGTGATCGACGCCCTGTACGCCGCCTCGCGCGCCGGCGTCACCGTCAAGCTGAACGTACGCGGCGAGTGCCTGCTGATCCCGGAGCGGCGCGGCATGAGCCGCACCATCACGGTGGTGTCGGTCATCGACCGCTATCTGGAGCACGCGCGCCTGCTCTACGTGCGCTCGGGCGGCGCAGACGAGTGCTATCTGGCGAGCGCCGACTGGATGCCGCGCAACCTCAGCCGCCGCGTGGAGCTGATGGTCCCGATCGCGGATCCGCGGCTGAAACGCCGGGTCCTGGAGATCCTGGAGTCGGCGTTCGCCGACAACACCAACGCCTACCGGTTGCGCAGCGACGGGACCTATGTCCGCGTGCGGCGGCCGTCGGCGAACGATCCCTTCTTCCGCAGCCAGGAGGCCATGCACGAGGAGGCCGAACGGCGCGCGCGCACCGAGCTTGGCGAGCCGGCCGGCAAGTTGATCGCCCGCCGGCCGCGCCCGGAGCGCTGACGCGGCAGCTCGGAGCCGGCGGCAGCCTCTACAGCTCGACGCGCTGGCCGGTCGCTACGTAGGTGGCTGCCTCGCAGATGTTGGTGGCCTGGTCGCCGACCCGCTCGAACTGCTTGGCCACGAACAGCAGGGTCTGCGCCTGCGCGATCGTCTTCGGCGACTCCATCATGCAGGTGAGCAGCTCGCGGAACATCTGCGAGTAGGTGTTGTCGATCAGGTCGTCGCCGGCAGCCACGTCGTGCGCGGCCAGTTCGTCGCGGCTCACGAAGGCGTGCACGGAGTCGCGCACCATCTGCTTGGCCCGGTCCGCCATCAGGTTCATGGAGATCAGCGGCTTGATGTAGGTCTCCGAGGCCAGTTTCTGCGCCACCTTGGCGACGTGCACGGCCAGGTCGCCGATGCGCTCCAGCGCGATCACCACGTGCAGGGAGGTGATGATGAAACGCAGGTCGGTGGCCACCGGCTGCTCGCGGGCCACGATCTTGTTCACGTAGTCCTCGATCTCGTAGGTGGCCTGATTGACCGCGTCTTCCCCCACGAGAACGTCTTCGGCCATCGCCTCGTTCTGGCTCAGCAGCGCCTTGGTCGCCTGGCCCACCGCCGACTCGACCGCCTGGGCCAGGTCCAGCAGGCGCTGCTCCAGCTCCTCGATCTCGCGCTCGAACTGATGGCGGAGCGGTTGCGGTTCACTCACGGTTGCCTCCTGCGGAGTCTGTCGGATCGACGCTCCGGAGACACGTCCGACAGACTCCGTCCCTGTCTATCCCGTCGCGGCCTGCCAGGCCGCCAGGTACTCGTCGATCACGTCGCTGCCGACCGCCTTGATGGTCAGGCCGAACGGTCCGGCCAGCGGCCGCACCACCTGCTTGGCGGGCTCGCCCGTCTGCAGGAACGATTCCAGCTCGGCGCTGTCGGCCTTGAACACCCACAGCCGGCCTTCCTCCATCTGCGTGTAGAAACCCGGCAGCGTGGTCAGGTACTCGTCGATCGTGGCGCTCTCGGTGGACTTCATCGTCACCCCGCCGGGCGCGGCCAGCGGCCGTACCACCTGCTTGGCGGGCTCGCCGGACTCCTGAAACGCGGCAAGGTCGTCAGACCCTTCGCGGAACACCCATAGCCGGCCGTCATCCTCCAGGACGACGAAGCCGGGCTTGGCGTACATCTCCAGATCCAGCGCCGGTTGCTCGGCCGCGGTGGCGCATCCGGCGATCAGCGCTCCGGCCACGACCAGCATCACGGCCGGCACCATGCGGTCATGCCTCTTGCGAATTCCCATGTTCACTCCTCCTCCGGTGCGTTGGGCTCTTTTCATGTTCTGTTCGGCCGGCTCATCCGAACCGCCCGCTGATGTAGTCTTCCGTCTCCTGCAGTTGCGGCTTCAGGAACACGTCCTCCGTGGGCGCGAACTCGATGAGCCGGCCCAAGTACATGAACGCCGTGATGTCGCTGACGCGCGATGCCTGCTGCATGTTGTGGGTGACGATCAGGATCGTGTAGCTGCCTTTCAGCTCGTGGATCAGATCCTCGATCTTGCTGGTGGCGATCGGGTCCAGGGCGCTGGCCGGCTCGTCCATGAGCAGCACCTCCGGCTCGGCGGCCACCGCGCGGGCGATGCACAGCCGCTGCTGCTGGCCGCCGGACAGTCCCAGCGCGCTCTCCTGCAGCCGGTCCTTGATCTCGTCCCAGAGCGCCGCGCCGACAAGGGCGCGATGGCACACGGAGTCGAGCACCTGCTTGTCGCGTTCGCCGTCGATCCGCAGCGGGTAGATGACGTTCTCGTAGATGCTCATCGGGAATGGATTCGGCTTCTGCGCCACCATCCCCATGCGCTTGCGCAACTCGATGACGTCGGTCCCCGGCGCGTAGATCGAGTCGCCGGACAGCCGCATGTCACCCTCGATCCGCACGCTGTCGACCAGGTCGTTGAGGCGGTTCACCGAGCGCAGCAGCGTCGACTTGCCGCACCCGGACGGCCCGATCAGCGCCGTCACCTTGCCGAACGGGACCCTCATCGACACGTCGAACAGCGCCTGCGCCGCGCCGTACCAGAGGTTGAAACGGTCCACCTCCAGCACGCTGGCAAGCTCCAGCGTGCTCGGGTGCACGGCGGTCGTGACGGCGCCGCCGGCGGCGACGCGCTCCAGCAGGTTCTCCCGGACGGCGCCCCCCGCCCCGCCCCGCGGGCGGCCGTCCACGTGTGCGGCGGCATCGGCGGCCGGGGTGCGCTGCCGGTCCACCGTGAGGCGAACCTGATCGCTGCGGTCTCTGGTGGCATCCATCTGATCTATCTCTCCCGGAACCGGCCTATCCTAGAACTGGCTTCCCGCGAAGCGGCGGTGCAGCCGGCTGCGGAGCCGGATCGCCGTCACGTTCAGCAGCACGACGATCAGGATCAGCAGCAGGGTCGACGTGAACACCATCGGGATGGCCGCTTCGCTGTTCTGGCTCTGGAAGCCGACGTCGAAAATGTGAAAGCCCAAGTGCATGAAGCTGCGCTCCAGGTGCACGAACGGGAAATAGCGGTCGATCGGCAGCTCGGGCGCGAGCTTCACCGCGCCGACCAGCATCAGCGGCGCCACCTCGCCCGCGCCACGCGCCATCGCCAGGATCATGCCGGTCATGATGCCGGGCATCGCGCGCGGCATGACGATCCGCTTGATCGTCTGCCACTTGCTGGCCCCGCAGGCATAGGACCCTTCGCGCATCGACCCGGGCACGGCGGCCAGCGCCTCCTCGGTGGCGACGATCACCACCGGCAGCGTCAGCAGCGCCAGCGTCAGGGACGCCCACAGGATGCCGCCGGTGCCGAAGGTGGGGTTCGGCAGCTTGGCGCGGAAGAACAGCTCGTCGATGCCGCCGCCGATCAGGTAGCTGAAGAAGCCCAGCCCGAACACGCCGAAGACGATGCTGGGCACCCCGGCCAGGTTGTTGATCGCGATCCGCACGGTCGACACCAGGCGCCCCGGCCTGGCGTACTCGCGCAGGTAGAGCGCGGCGATCACCCCGAACGGGACCACGGCGAGCGACATCAGGAGGGTCATCACCACCGTGCCGAAGATCGCCGGGAAGACGCCGCCTTCGCTGTTGGCCTCACGCGGGTCGGCGGTCAGGAACTCCGCCCACCGCGACAGGTAGATGCCCAGCTGGCGCAGCACGCCGAGCCGGTTGGCCGGGTAGCCGCGCACGACCTGGCCGAGCGGCACCAGCACCTCGGCGCCGTCCGAGAGCCGCATCGACACCTGGTACCGCTCGCTCGAGCGCTGCAGCTCGTCGATCCGGGCGCGGATCTGCGCATATTCGGCGTTCGCCTCCGCCTCGACGGACGCCGCCTTTTCCCGCTCGGATGCGAGCTTGTCGCCGGCGGCCGCGATCGAGGACGCGTTGCCCTCGGCGCGGGCGTCGTCGAGCACGAGCGCGGCTTCGCGCACGCGCAGCCGCGCCCTCTCCAGGCGGTGGTTCACGTCGCCGATGTCGCGCCGTTCCAGCCGCCTGCGCTCGGCCCGCCAGCCCTCCACGGTCGGGTGGTGCCGCTCGAACTCCCTCCAGGCGGCCTCCGCGCCCTCGGCGGTCGCAGCGCCGTCGACCAGGAACGTCACCGGCTCGCCGTAGAATCGCCCCCAGGTCAGCCGCTCGAAGATCACCGCCCATTCCGGGGCGCTTCGCTCGGCCATGGCGAAGTCGTCCACCCACGTGAAGTGCACGCCGGTCACGTCGAAGTTGCCGGTCCGCACCAGCCAGCGCGTGGACCAGCCGCGCTGCCGTTCCAGCAGCTCCCGCGCCGGTTCCTGCGCGGCGGCGGGCAGCGAACCGATCGCGCTCGCGGCCGGCTGGTAGCGGTCGCGGCGGGTCACCTCGCCCACGTGGACGGAGCCGTCGGCCATCTCGAAGCGGGCCAGCGGCGCCGGCCAGAAGGTGCCGAGGCCGCGCACCAGGATCAGCAGCAGCAGCCCCAGGGTCATCACCAGGGCGATCACCAGCGTGCCGGCGGTCAGCCACATCATCGGCTGTCCCTGCGCGACCAGCGACGCGCCGCTGCTCACGCGGCGGCGCGCCGCCGCAGGCCTGGCGGCGGCCACCCCGGCCGGGGGCGCGACAGCGAAGGCGCGCGGAGCGACGGTCGACTTCACAGCTCGGACCTCACAGCTCGGACCTCACAGCTCGAACGCCCTGCGGCGGAACCGTTGCCGCACCGACTCCGCGATCGTGTTCACCACGAACGTCATCACGAACAGCGTCAGCGCCGCCAGGAACAGGATGCGGTAGTGCGTGCTGTCGACGACCGCCTCCGGCAACTCGACGGCGATGTTCGCCGCCAGGGTGCGGAAGCCGTTGAACAGGTTCATCTCCAGGATCGGCGTGTTGCCGGCCGCCATCAGCACGATCATCGTCTCGCCCACGGCGCGGCCCAGCCCGATCATCACGGCCGAGAACAGTCCGCTCATGGCGGTCGGCACGATCACGCGCATCGCGGTCTGCCACGGGGTGGCGCCGGCGGCCAGGGACGCGGACCGCAGGTGCTCGGGCACGCTCTTCAGCGCGTCGTCGGCGATGGTGTAGATGATCGGGATGATCGCGAAGCCCATCACGAAGCCCACCACCAGCGAGTTGCGCTGCACGTAGGTGCCGAGCACGGGGCCGACGACCGGGAACGACCCGCGCGAGTCCAGCCCCAGCGCCTGCAGCAGCCAGCCGCCGAGCAGGGCGGCGCCGCCCGCGACGGTCACCG
This sequence comes from Spirochaetia bacterium, assembly GCA_965215345.1. GTDB lineage: Bacteria > Spirochaetota > Spirochaetia > SZUA-6 > Bin103 > CATQHW01. The sequence goes on from CBDCDL010000002.1 coordinate 1,099,104, forward strand.
CCGCGGCGACCTTGACGATCTCCAGCAGCGCCACCTTCCGCGCCGGCAGGTTCCGGTACAGCGTGCGCAGCCTGGGAGCGAGCGCGCGCGACACGTACCACACCGTGGCCAGCCCGGTGAGCGGCAGCAGCATCATCGCCCAGCCGCCGGCGCCGGTGCCGATCTGTCCGTCCAGCCAGAGCTTGATGTCGCCCGCGAACAGCGCCTGCTCGGCCACCGGCCCGGCCAGCCGCGACAGCAGCAGGCCGAGCGGCAACGCCCCCAGGAGCACGAAGGGGATGCGGAATCGCGACAGGATGATCGCGGTCCGGTCGGGCAGGAGCTGGAACAGGTAGCCGCCGGCCAGACAGGTGAGCGGGATCATCAGGAACGCGACCAGGATCATCGGCACCGCCCGCTCGGCGATCGGCGCGAACACCAGGCCGGCCAGGAAGCCGAGCACGACGCTCGGCAGGCTGGCCATCATCTCGATGATCGGCTTGATGCGCGCGCGCAGCCTGCTGTGCAGGAACTCGCTGGTGTAGATGGCCGCCAGCAGCGCCAGCGGCACCCCGAACAGCATCGAGTAGATGGTCGCCTTGATCGTCCCAAAGATCAGCGGGACCAGCCCGTACTTGGCCTCGAACGTGTCGGTGCCGCTCGACGACTGCCAGACGTGCTTGGGCTCGCGGTTGCCCTCGTACCAGACCTTGGCGAAGATCGATCGCACGGTGGCTTCCGGGTGCGGGCTGTCCAGCGCCAGCAGCGCGAATCCCCGGTCGGTCACGGCCGCGATCGCGTCGTCGCGGGGGCTGAGTGCGACCGCCGTGATCGGCACGCCGGCGAAGGGCCGCGCCTCCGCCAGGAAGGCGTTGCTGGTCACGTAGAAGCCGCGCACGCTGCCGTCGCCGTAGCCGATGACGATCATGCGCTTGCGCGACGAGCTGCCGATGCTGGTGACGGCCGCCGGGCCGCCGGGGACCGCAGGGCCGTCGAAGGTGTGGGCGTTGACCAGCAGCAGCCCGTCGGCCGTGGCGGCGTCTGCGTCGCGGACCCGGAACCAGGTACGGACGCGCCCGCGGCTGTCGCCGATCAGCACGGTATCGCGGCCCAGCAGGAAGCGGGCCACGGTGAGGCGTACGGCATCGTCGCGCAGCACGTCGCCGCGCTCGGCGACCACGGGCTCGCGCAGGTTGCGGGTATCGAAGCGCACGAACGCCCCGTCCTGCCAGAGCACGTAGACGGCATCCGCGTTGCCCGAGACGAGCACCCGGGACAGCGGGACGGCGCGCCCGAAGTCGGGAATCGCGGCGCTGCCGCCGCGCACGGTCGCGGTCACACGGCCGGTGAGGATGTTGCGCCGCCGCGTCACGGCGCTGATCCGCATCACGCCGTCGTCGCTCACCATGGCGATCACCGGCCCGACCGAGCGCACCGTCTGGTCGATCAGCAGAACGGCCCCGGAGTGACCGCTGGCCACCGGGTCCTGGATGTGCGCCTCCAGCCGCTGCAGGCGCAACTGGCCGATCGGCGTGCGCTGGATGGACGCGTCGTCGAGCACGCCGACCTCGCCCTCGCCGAGCGCGTGCAGCCTGGCCGGCACGTCCTCGTTCTCGAAGAACGCGGTCTCGAACAGCACTTGGCCCAGCCGGAACGTGCCGTCGGCGAAGCCGGCGGCCAGCCAGCCGCCGTCGTCCGAGTAGGTCAGGGAAGTGGGCTGCTCGTCGAACAGCGGCACCTCCTCGAGCAGCATGCCGTCGGGGACGCCGGGGTCGATGCGGAAGTGCCGCAGCGCCCGCCCGCCGTCGACCAGCTCGGCGGCCGCCACGCGGAACTCGTCCACCAGCACGAAGCGGTCCGCCGCGGCGGGGAAGGCCGCGGGCGCCTGGCCGGATGCGGACTGGCCGGATCCCGACTGGGAGACCGTCGGCTCCAGGCGCGATCGGCCCACCAGCGGCACCACGACGGAAGCCAGGAACACGAACACCAGGAACACCGCGGCGATCACGCCGATCCCGCCGACCGTGATGATCGACTTGGAGGCGACCTCCGCGATACGGACACCGGCGCGCGTCTTGTGCGCGCGCCGGTATCCCGTGAACGCCGGCTGGCTCATGTGCCGAACGCCCCTCCGCCGGACTCGCTCAGATGCCCAGCGCTTCCATCGCCTCGGAGGCGATCTGGTTGGTGATCGGGTAATACCCGTCCTTGATCACGTCCTCCTGACCCTCGGTGGAGAACATGTACCGGACGAACTCGCGCCGCAACGGGTCGAGGTCGCTGCCGGGACGGTGGTTGACGTACACGTACAGGAAGCGGGAGAGCGGGTACTCGCCGGTGTACGCATACTCCGCGGTGGCCGGGATCGGATCGGACGCGCCGTCATGGGCCAGGGGCACCGCACACACGTCGGCGGTGAGGTAGCCGATGCCGGAGTAGCCGATGCCGGGAGCGTCGCTGGCGACGCCCTGCACGACCGAGGAGCTGCCGGGCTGCTCCTTCACGGACGGCTTGTAGTCGCCGTTGCCGAGCACGTTCTTCTTGAAGTAGCCGTAGGTGCCGGACGCCGAGTTGCGGCCGTACAGGCTGATCGGCTGGTCGGCCCAGGCGCTGTCGCTCACGCCGGCCTCGCCCCAGGTGCGGATGTCGCTCTCGTGACCGAGCAGGCGGTTGGTCGAGAAGATGGCGTCGACCTGCTGGATGGTGAGCCCCGTCTCGCAGATCGGATTGTCCTTGTTGACGTAGACCGCCAGCATGTCGATCGCAGCCGGCAGGCTGGCCGGCGGATAGCCGTACTTGCTCTCGAACTCGTCCACTTCGGCCGCCTTCATCTGGCGGCTCATCGGGCCGAACTGTGAGCTTCCGGCGATCAGCGCCGGCGGCGCCGTCGAGGATCCCTTGCCCTCGATCTCGATGCGGACGTTCGGGTACATCCCCAGGAAGCCTTCGGCCCACAGCGTCATGGTGTTGTTCATGGTGTCGGAGCCGACGCTCTTGAGGCTCCCGGACACGCCCTGCACCTGCTCGTACCTGGTGAGGGCCGGGTCGACCGCCACCTGCGCCAGGACGGTCATCGAAGTGAGCGCCATGGCCGTGGCCAGGGCACCTGTTATGAAACGGTTGGTTCGCATGCTTCTCCTCGCAATGGTCAGATTCGAGGGCAGGGTCCGGGATGACTGCTAGCGGACCGTTAGCGCTCTGGTAAAAGCTCGCTAGGGGTCGTAGCGTCTGCAGCGTGCCGGAGCTGCCGGAGGTGGAGACGATCGCGCGCGGGGTGCGGCCGGTGTTGCTGGGTCAGCGCATCGAGCGCGTGGTCGTGCGGGAGCCGCGGCTGCGGTGGCCGGTGGCGGACGACCTGCCGCCGCGGCTGGCCGGGCGCACGGTCCGCGGCGTGCGGCGGCGGGCCAAGTACCTGGTGGTCGACGCCGGACCCGAGAGCCTGATCGCCCACCTGGGCATGTCGGGGCGGCTGCTGGTGGTGGAAGCCGATGCGCCGCCGGCAAAGCACGACCACGCGGACGTGGTGCTGGGCTCGGGGCTGGCCGTGCGGCTGCGCGATCCGCGCCGCTTCGGGTCGCTGCACGTGGCCTGTACGCCCGGCGAGCACCCGCTGCTGGCGGGCCTGGGGCCGGAGCCGCTCGGCGGCGGCTTCGACGGCGAATACCTGTACGCGGTGAGCCGCCGGCGCACGGTGGCGATCAAGGACCTGCTGCTGAACAGCCGCATCGTCGCCGGCATCGGCAACATCTATGCCAGCGAGGCGCTGTTCGCCGCGCGCGTGCATCCGCGCACGCCGGCCGGCCGGCTGGGCCGCGTCCGCCTGCAGCGGGTCGCCGAGGCCGTGCGCGCGATCCTGCAGCGGGCGATCGCCACCGGCGGCACCACGCTGCGCGACTACCGCACGCCGGGTGGCGACCCCGGGCTGTTCACGATCGAGCTTGCCGCCTACGGCCGCGCCGGGCAGCCGTGTCCGCGCTGCGGCGCGGCCATCCGCGCGCTGCGGTCCGGCGGCCGATCCACCTTCTATTGCCCGCGCTGCCAGCGCCGCTGATACTGACCGGCATGCGTATCGAGCAGGCCGTGGTGATCCCGGCTCGCGGCGGCCACTACAATGAGGACCTGCAGGCGATCCGCGCCGGCGCCCGGAGCGACGGGTATCTCTACCCGGGGAAGCCGCAGGCGCCCGGCTTCGACGCGATCCGCCAGCCGAGCGAGGCGTTCTCGCTGGTGCTGCGCCTGGAGGGCGGCGCCATCGTGGCCGGCGACGGCATGAGCGTCGCCTACTCGGCGGCCGGCGGCAGGCACGGTCTGTTCCGGGCGGCCGAGCAGCTCCCGCACCTGCAGGCGATCGCCGGCCACCTGCGCGGGCGGACGATCGGCGGCCTGGCAGAGATGTGCGCGGAGCTGGCGGCGCTGCCGCTCGACGACCGCCTGCACCGCAGCGCCGCCTTCTACGGCGCCTCGCAGGCGCTGGCGCAGGCGGCCGCGGTCGCGCAGGGCCGCACCACCGCGGAGGTGCTGGCCGCCCACTTCGGCCGGCCGGTGGCCGCCGCGCCGGTAGCGATCAACGTGCAGTGCGGCGACGAGCGGCACACCGGCGTCGACAAGGCGATCATGAAGCGGGCCGACGTGCTGCCGCACGGTCTGATCAACGACCTGGAGGTGCTGGGCGCGCGGGGAGAGCGGCTGCAGGAGTACGTGAGCTGGATCACAGAACGCATCGCCCGCCACGCGCCGGCCGACTACCGGCCGGAGTTGCACATCGACGCGCGTACGGCATGGTCGGCGTCGCCTTCGGCCACGACGTCGGCCGCATGACCGACTACATCGCCGGGTTGGGCGAGCGGGCGCTGCCACATCGGCTCAGCGTGGAGACGCCGGTGCTGATGGACTCGCGGAGCGCCCAGATCGAGACGCTGGCAGCCCTGCGCGAGGCGCTCGCCGGGCGCGAACCGCGCGTGTCGATTATCGTCGACGAGTGGGCCAACACGCTGGCGGACATCCGCGCCTTCATCGCCGCAGGCTCCGTGGACATGGTCAACGTGAAGAGCCCGGACCTGGGCTCCATCCTCAACGCCGGCCGGGCGATCCTGGACTGCAAGGCGGCCGGCGTGCGGCCGATCCTGGGCGGCTCCTGCGCGGACACCGACCAGTCGGCGCGGGTCATCGCCCACCTGGCGCTGGCCACCGAGCCGGCCTGGGTGCTGGCGCGCCCGGGCATGGGGATCGACGAGGGACTGCAGATCGTCGGCAACGAGATGGCGCGCACGCTGGCGCTGATCGAAGCGCGCCGCTGACAGCCGCGCCAGGCTCGGGGGAGGGACCCATGCAGCACAACCGTACCGGAATGGACCGATGGCGCCGGTGAGCGCGCCGGCTGGCACGCTACTGCCGGCGGTGAACGGCGACGGACTGCCCGTCGTGCCGATGAGCGAGGAACAGAAGTACCTGTTCGACCTCAAGGGGTGGATCGCCCTGCCCGGCCTGCTGGACGAAGCGCAGCTCGAGCCGATCCGCGAGCACCAGATGCGCTTCCTGTACCACCCGGAGGATCTGCCCCCGGCCGAGCGCGACAACCACGGCGGCCCGTCGCAGGTGCTGCTGGACGCGCCGGCGGTGGTCGGCGTGCTCAACGAGATCATCGCCCACCCGCCGCTGGCCGCCTCCGACTGCTACGGGTTCCGCTTCGACCACACCTACACCAGCCACCGCCAGACCGGGCACGACAACTTCAACCCGCACGGCGGCGGCGGCCTGTTCAACTTCTGCGGCGACTCCCACCTCTACCAGATGCACCCGGGCCGCATCCACGCCGGCCTGGTGCGCGTGGTGTGGGAGCTGAACGAGGTCGCCGCGGGCGAAGGCGGCACGCTGTTCCTGTCCGGCAGCCACAAGAGCGCCTTTGCGCGCCCGGAGGCGCTGTCAGGCCGCGACAGCACGCTGTGGGAGACCTACTCCTGCCCGGCCGGCTCGGCGGTCATCTTCACCGAGGCGCTCTGCCACACCGGCACGCGCTGGACCAACACGACGCGCGACCGGTTGAGCCTGTTCACTTGCTACAACACCGTCAACGCCAAGTGGGGCAAGGGCTGTCCGCCGCCGGAGGTGATCGCCGCCATGCCGCCGCTGCGCCGCACCCTGTTCCGCGGCGTCTGGCACGGCATGCGCGAGGTCCCCGCCATCAACAAGTACCACGACGAAGCCAACACCGGCCGCTTCCATGCCGGATAGATAGAGGGCCGGATAGATAGAGGAGGACATCCCGTCTGCGCCCTTGGCGTCTACGCCGAGAGCACCCGCCGCACCTGTTCCACGTCGACCGAAAGCGCCGCGGCGATCGCCTCGGCATCCTCACCGAGGCCGTGCAGCCGGCGGATGGCGCGCGTCAGCCGCTGCTCGGCCTGCCGCCGATCGTGCTCGGCCTGCTTCTGTCCCTGCTCGGCCCGCTTCTGTCCCTGCTCGGCCTGCTCCGCGCGCCGCTCCTGATGCTCCACCTGCTGCGCCAACAGCATCGAGTCCCGCAGCAGCAGGTCCTCACCCTCCATGCTGCGCCGCACGTCCTCCTCCGCTATCGCCTCCCGCAACTGCCGCAGCACGAAGGCGCATTCCGCCGGATACTCCTCTTCCTCGATCGTCAGCACGTGCGCGTCACCACGCCCGTTGCCCTTCACCAGTCCCTGGTCGAAGATCGCCAGCACCCGCTCCAGCTCGTCGCGCCGCCGGCTCGCCAACCGCGGTATCTGGATGATGTGGCTGCGGTGATGGATCCCCTCGACCAGCGGATGGCTCGCCGCAAGCTCTCGCCCCGTGCGCCGCTCGGTCACCCGCGGGCATACGTCGATCACCGCCTCGTCCGACAGCTGATCCAGGGCGTAGCCCAGAAAATAGATCGTCACGATCGGCACCGCCTCGGTGCGGCCCGAAGGGTGGGTGAGGATGTTGTCGGCGCTGCCGATCTGCTGGCCCAGGTAGCGCCGGAAGCGCTCGATCACCGTCGGCGCGTTGGCCTTCTGAATCTCGATCAGCACCTGCCGCTCGCCCCCGTCGGCGCTTCGCACGCGCGCCGCGAAGTCCATCCGCAGCAGCGTCAGCGGCGCCTCGTGCTCCGGCGACTCCGGCGTGCGGCGCACCGAAGTCTCCTGCGGGCTGACGGTGAGCGACTCCACCGCCAGCCCCGTGATCCTGCCGATCAGCAGGCGGGCGACCCGCTGGTCCTGCATCAGGTACTTGAAGACCACGTCGTAGATGGGGTTGGCGACCTCCATGACCTCCCATTGAACCGGCGCCCCGCGCGCTGCGTCAACGATAGATCGGGCGGCTGCTCCGCAGCGGCTCCGAGTACAGCTCCGGTTCGAGCAGCCGCCGCTCGATCGCCGGGCGAATGCGATTCCGGATGTCGCGGGCGATGTACATAGCGAGCTGACGGGTCGGGCCCCAAACCTCTTCGTGCGAGAGCGCCGCGTCCTCCCGAAACGACGCTTCGCGCCCATCCGCCAGCTCCGCCAGCGCCACGTCCTCTTCCATGTCCAGCGCATCCCGAATGAGATCGCGCGCTGCCATCGACAGCGATATCCCCCGCCTCTCTGCAAGCTGCTCGATCTGCTCGTACACTGGGTGATCGACGACGATGTTTATCCTGGGATTCTTCGACGGCATGGCTTCCTCTCTTCGATCCGGTGTAACACTTCTGACGCTCCCCGATGAAGTTGCGCCGCGAACGGCCGATCATGGCTGACCTTCCGGTCGTCGAGTTGCGCGGGGCGAGCGCCGAGCGCGGGCGGCAGCACGGGCGCGCCCTCCGCGGGCAGATCGAGCAGGCGGTCGGGTTCTACGCCGGGCTGTTCGGCCGGCTGGGGCTGACCGGCGCCGAGGTGCGCCGCCGCGCCGCGCGCTTCGTCGAGCCCACGCACCGGCTGAACCCCCTGCTTGCCGCCGAGTTCGAGGGGATCGCCGACGGGGCGTGCTGCCACCTGCACGACGTCTACGCGCTGTCGGCGCGCTACGAGATCGCCTTCACGGAGGTGGCGCTCGGCGAGTGCTCGAACGTGTTCGTGGGCGCGGAACGGTCGACGACCGGCGCCACGCTGCTCGGCCAGAACTGGGACTGGCGGCCGGAGGTGGCGGCGTTCCGGGTGATCCTGCGCAGCCGGTGCGACGACGGGCCCGACCACGTGATGATCAGCGAGTGCGGGCAGCCGGGGAAGTTCGGCCTGAACTCCGCCGGGCTCGGGCTGGTGGCGGCGGGCCTGGACTGCACGGCCAGGCACGCGACCGGCGATCAGCTCTACGTGGGACTCAAGCGCACGGCGCTGCAGTGCGAGTCGGTCGAGGAGGCCGCGGCGATGCTCACCCGGAACCCGCCGCTGGCGACCGTGAACGTGATCGCGGCGGGGCCGTCGGGTGCCGGCTGCGAGATCGAGTACACGCCGGGCGGCCCGGTCCGGCGCGACCTGGCGCCCGCCGATCTCTACTGGCACACCAACCACTGCCGCGAGGCCGGCGAGCCGTCCCGGTTCGAGAACAGCCTGCGGCGCGGCCGGCGCTGGAGCGAGCTGACCGGTGGCGCGGGCACCGTGTCGCCGCGGACGATCGAGTCCTGGCTCGCCGACCGGGAAGGCGACGACAGCATCTGCCAGACGCCGCGCCCGGGCGACGAGCGCATCACCTCCCTGGAAACCCTGTCCTCGCTGGTGCTGGACCTGCGCGCACGCACCGTGTGGGCGACCGCCGGCCCGTCCCATCAGGCCCCCTACCGCCCCTACCGCCTGTGCCTGTCCTGAGCCCTTGTGGTAACCGTTGCGCCGCCGCCGTGACCGATCGGCAGCGATCAATGCGGTCGGGCGTCGAACACCTCCGTCAGGCTTTGCGCGTCAAGCAGGGCATCGAGCCAGGCATCGATCTCCGCCGCCGACCCGACCGACACCCGTGACCGAGCACTCTCCGGAACCGGACCGAATCGCCGCTGCAGAAGACGAAGCAGCGTCTCGGCCTTGCCTTCGGCTCTACCCTGGGCCTTGCCCTCCCGCACCCATGCTTCCGCAACGGTTGACATCAGCGCCTCCCAGCGTTCCGGCTTCGCCGCCCGCGCCGCCGTCTCCAGCACCGCAGGCGTCAGCTCGTAGGCCCTCACGATATACGAGAGCACCTGCAGCTCCAACTCGCTTCCGTCCGGCACCCCCGACAGGATCCGCCGTAGCACCTCTTCCTCCGGCTGCCCGCGGAACGCCGCCACCAGGGCCGCCAACCCCGACCATACCGCCGGGTCCCGCGACAGCGCGGCCAGCGGTCGCTCACCCAGATCGTGCAGCACGCAGCACAGCCGGCGCGCGAACCCCGCCAACTCCCCCTCGCCCGCGATCATCTCCGCCACCGACAGCGCCCCGCTCCAGCGCTCGCGCCCATGGTAGAAGATCAGCGGCACGATCGGCGGCAGCGCACGCAGCCGCGATGCACGGCCCTCCGCATGGCGCTGCCAGATGCGCACCATGTAGCCGAGCATCTGCAACGGGGTTCCCGGATCGGGCGCCGCCTTGTGCTCAAGCAGCACGTAGACGAATGCGGTGCCGCCGCCCTTCAGTCGCGCCTCGAACAGCCGGTCGCTGTGGCTCCGGTGCAGCACGGCATCCACGAAGCTCGCATCGACCGGGCGGATCGGGGCTTCCGACAGTTCCGCAGCGACTGCGGGAGGCAGATACTCGCGTACCAGCGTCTCGGCCCGTCCGGGGTCTGCGAGCAACGCACGGAACAGCGCATCATGTGGCGCGGCAGGCGGCAGATCGGGCATCGGCTCCGGGTCGAAGATACCCCGTCGGCGGCCTCACCGAATATTCGGAGCTGCGGGTCTGTACCGGCGGCTGGGGGTAAGCGGGTACTGGCAGTACGATCCGACCGGGGACTACCTGAGCCCGCGGCTGCAGGGGCTGGAGCTGGTGGCGGGGGAGTACGAGGAGTTGCCGTGCCGGGAGCCGGGGGGGGGGCCGCGCCCGGCATCGTCTACACTTCCCGCGCGGCCGTATCACGCAAGACGGCCGTTCGAGGAGGAATACATGAAATTGCGTATCGGCGTCGCCCTCTTGGCGGCGTGTCTTGTCGGCGGCGCCGCCTTTGCCGCGCCGGCGGAAGAAGAGATGGCCGCGGCCGCGGCGCCCGGCCCGCTCGGCAAGTACGACCCGCCGATCGAGGTCAGCATCGTCGCCCAGGTGCTGGTGGACCAGCAGTTCGCCGACGGCGACAGCTTCGAGAACAATCCCTGGACGCGGAGTTGGCTGGACGAGCTGGGCATCCAGGTGAATCCGCTCTGGATCGCCCGCACCGACGATCAGTTCGACCAGAAGATCGCGGTCACCATCGCCTCCGGCGACCTGCCCGACATCATGCTGCTGGAGCAGGACAAGTTGGTGTCGCTGGCGAGGGCCGGCAAGCTGGCGCCGCTCGGCGCGCTCTACGAGGAGTACATCCTGCCGGAGTTGCGCGAGCACCTGGACTGGAGCCCCATCACGCTCGAGGCCGGCTCCGTGGACGGCGAGCTCTACGCGCTTCCCGACTACAATCGGCAGCCGTTCGCCAAGTACCTGTGGATCCGCGACGACTGGCAGGACGCGGTCGGCCTGCCCGATCCCAGAACCATGGAAGACGTGATCGGGCTGGCGCGCGCGTTCGCCACCCAGGACCCCGACGGCAACGGCAAGGACGACACCTTCGGCCTGCCGCTGGACAAGGACTTCAAGTTCCTGGGCGAGGGCTTCTTCGCCGGCTACGGCGCCTACCCGGCCAACTTCATCGCCGACATGTGGCTGGAGCGCGACGGCCGGCTGGAGTTCGCCGGCGTGCAGCCGGAGGTGCGCACCGCGCTCGGCAAGCTGCGCGAGATGTTCGAGGAGGGGCTGCTGGATCCCGAGTTCGTGGTCAAGGACCGCGGCGCCGCCTATGGCGACGTGGCCGCCGGCAAGTTCGGCCTGCTGTACGGCGAGCGCTGGAACCCGGCGTGGCCGCTCCGGCAGTTCAGGGAGAACCACCCCGACGAGGACTGGCACTGGGTCGATCTGCCCTCGGAGGACGGATCGGTGGCTCTGTCGCCGTCCAACCTCAAGCCGCCAACCTTCTTCGCGGTGCGCGCCGACTATCCCAACCCGGAGGCGATGATCAAGCTGTACAACCACTCCTACCTGCACGGTTCGACGCGGGAAGCCGACCTCACCGTGTATGCCGACGGCATCAACCTCGGCCACGTACGGCTGTTCCACGTCCTCCGCATGTTCGCAGGCCACGACCTGGCCCTGCGCATCAACGCCACGCTGGAGGACGGTGACACCTCGCGGCTGTCGGCAGGGAACGAGATGAGGACGTACAACCAGGTCAAGAGATACGCCGCCGGCGAGACGGGGATCGTCGACAACTGGATCGGCTACCGCGTCAACGGTCCCGGCAGCCCCATGGTCACGGTCGGCGAGCTTTACGACTCCGACCACTTCGCGTACAACCGGTTCTACGGTCCCCTCGGGAACACCTACATCCAGCGCGGCGCCACCCTCAACTCCATGAAGGAGGAGATCTTCGCCAAGATCATCATCGGCGAGGAGCCTCTGGAGGCGTTCGACACCTTCGTCGAGGACTGGTACCGGCTCGGCGGCCAGGACGTCACCGACGAGGTCAACGAGTGGTGGCAGACCACGAAGTAGGGAGCACTCGGTAATCGGTTCGACTTCGCGACGGATGCGGCGGAGCCGGACGTGAGCGCCACCGTGCGTTCCGAGTTCCGCCGCTTCTGGCGCCGCCGGCGCGACCGACCGCCGGCGGCGCCGCTGCACCTGATGATGGTGCCGGCCGTGGTGGTGGTGGCGATCTTCGCCTACCTGCCGATGTACGGCGCCACCATGGCGTTCCAGTACTTCGATCCGGCGCTGGGGCTGTTCGGCCGGCAGCTCTGGGTCGGCTGGGACAACTTCCGCTACGTCTTCTCCCTGCCCAACTTCGGCAACGTCATCGTCAACACCTTCGTGATCTCCGCCTGGAAGATCGTGCTCGGGCTGGCGCTGCCGGTCGGCGTGGCGTTGCTGCTCAACGAGATGGGCAGCGTGCCCGTCAAGCGCACCATCCAGTCGGTGATCTACATGCCCCACTTCCTGTCGTGGGTCATCCTGGGCGGCATCTTCCTGGTGATCCTGTCGCCGACCACCGGCCTGGTGAACGGCGTGCTGGAGTGGCTCGGCATCGAGCCGATCTTCTTTCTGGGCAGCAACCGCTGGTTCCGGTTCACGGTCATCACCACCCATCTCTGGAAGGAGGTCGGCTGGGGCACGATCATCTACCTGGCTGCGCTGACCGGGATCGACGAGAACCTGTACGCCGCCGCCTCCATCGACGGCGCCAGCCGCCTGCAGCAGACCCGCTACGTGACCATTCCCGGCATCAGCCACGTCATCGTGCTGCTCGGAGTGCTCAGCCTGGGCCAGGCGCTGCAGGCCGGCTTCGACCAGATCTTCAACCTGTACAGCCCGGTCGTCTACGAGACCGGCGACATCATCAGCACCTTCGTGTACCGGGTCGGCCTGCTGGAGGCGCAGTACAGCGTGGCGGCGGCGGTGGGGCTGTTCCAGTCCGTGGTCTCGTTGGTGCTGATCAGCCTGTCCTACTGGCTGGCCGTCCGCTACGCCGACTACCGGATCTTCTGATGGCGGCGCAGGCGACGATCGAACCGCGCGCGGATGCTCCGCGCCGGTTGCGCAAGCGGATCGGGCCGGGCCGGATCGCGTTCCAGGCCGGCAACTACACGCTGATGGCGCTGTACGCGGCGGTCTGCTTCATCCCGCTGCTGCACATCCTGGCGGTGTCGTTCAGCACCGGCGCCGCCGCGGTGGCCAACCTGGTGGGCCTGTGGCCGGTCGGGTTCAACACCAAGGCGTACGAGTTCGTCGCCACCCGCGTGGAGTTCCTGCGCTCGGTCGGCGTGTCGTTCCTGCGGCTGGGCGCGGCCCTGCCGATCTACATGGTGTTCAACTGCATCACCGCCTACGCGCTGTCCAAGCGGGAGAAGCTGTTCCCGTGGCGGGCCGCGTACCTGTGGTTCCTGTTCATCACCATGCTGTTCAACGGCGGGCTGATCCCGACGTTCTTCGTCGTGCTGAAGATGGGTCTCATCAACCGCTTCTGGTCGCTGTTGATCCCCTTGCTGCCGACTCAGGTGTTCAACGTCATCCTGCTGCTCAACTTCTTCCGCCGCGTCCCGGTGGAGCTGGAGGAGGCGGCGTTCATCGACGGCGCCGGCCACCTGCAGATCCTGTGGCGGGTCTACCTGCCGGTCTCCACGGCGGCGATCGCCACCATCTCCCTGTTCGTGCTGGTGTTCCACTGGAACGAGTGGTTCTTCGGGATGATCTACCTGAACGACCCGCGCAAGTTTCCGCTCGCCACCTATCTGCGCACCATCCTGATCGACCTCACCTCCGTGGACCTGGACTACGCCGACGAGGAGTTCTTCCGGTTCATATCCGACGAGACCTCCAAGGCGGCGCAGATCTTCATCGGCATGGCGCCGATCCTGCTGGTCTATCCGTTCCTGCAGCGCTACTTCACCAAGGGACTGGTGCTCGGCGCGGTCAAGGGATAGTGGGCGACGACTGCGTCTTCTGCCGGATCGTGGCCGGCCGGGAGCCGTGCAGCCGCGTGCACGAGGACGACGTCTCCCTGGGCTTCATGGGCATCCGCCCGGCGCGTCCCGGCGAGCTGATGGTCATTCCCAAGGAGCACATCGACCACTTCTGCGACCTCCCGGACGACCTGGCCGCGCACATCCTGCTGGTCGCGCAGCGGCTCTCCCGTGCGATCCGCCGCACGCTGCGCCCGCGGCGCGTCGGCCTGGTCGTGCACGGGTTCGGCGTCCCGCACGCGCACCTGCTCGTCGTCCCCCAGCACGAGCCGACCGACATCACCTCCGGCCGCCACATCCGCCTTGAAGAGGGCCGCATTGCGTTCGGCACCCGCCACCTGGAAGTGCCCCGCCATGAGCTCGACGCCGTGGCGGCGTCGCTTGCCGAACGGCCTCTGTCGTGGGTGCGCCGCGGCCGCGAGCCCGACGCGTAAGCTCGCGCCCCATCCTCAGCGCATCCGCCTCACGGCGCGTCGCTGGATTCCACGAGCAGTTCAAGCTCTCGGGCGAGTACACTGAACACGCCGTTCATCTTGACCAGGTGCTCGTGCACGGTGGCATCGGCCAAGCCGACGTACTCGTGGGCCAGGACATTGCGGAACCCACCGAGCCCGCGCAGCGACTCGTAAAGATCCGCAGAGATCAGGGCATGCCGGTGCGCGTTGGTCAGGATCTCTTCATGGGTGTCGCTGACCACCTCGTGCCGCGCGCTCAGCACGTGGTTCAGAATGTCGAGGACGCTCCCGGCGATGAGGAAGAGCAACCGCTCGACTGCATACCGGGTCGTTCGGCTCTGCAGGTAGTCGTCCAGAGAGAAGGCTCGCCACTGAGACAGATCCGCACCGTACTGGCGCAGCAACTCGAGCCTCTCCAGCAGGCTCTCAGGCCGATACACCATTGCGCCGGTTCCTGCGCCGCTGCAGGTACGACATGCGGTCCCGATACCGCCAGATCACCCGCCGCTCGAATTCGTTGAGTCGATCGGCGTCCGCGTAGTGAAGGAGCCTCCCGTCCCGGATCACCGAGAACGCCACTCCCGCTTTCGCCTGGTTCAGCCAGACCAGATCCAGCCGCTCCGTGTGCAGCAAGCCGGTAAGTGTCCCACGCAACGCGAACAGGTCATCCCATCGGAAGTCGTCCGTCGTGTATATGGCAAGGTCCACGTCCGAGTGGGCGTCCCCCTCGCCGACCGCGCGCGAACCGAACAGGTATACCGCCTCGATACGGGCGTCGCGGAGCGTTGCCGGCAGCAGCAGGTCGACGCACTCGCTCGTCGACAGGCCTACGGGCCTGGTCCCCTTCCATCGCTCGCGTACCGCCATGTCGTTCCGCTCGGAAGGTCACTGTATCGGCAGCGCACGGTCGCGGCCACCGTGTGGGCACGGGACGTGAAGCCCCCGTCAGAACCGCCCCCGATGGTGGCGCAGCACGCGGAGGCCGGCCGTAGTACCCTGCCGGCGATGAAACGGAGGATCCTCGGAAAGACCCGACTGCGCGCCACGGTGCTCGGCTACGGTGCCATGGAGCTGCGAGATCCCGGGCGAGTGAGCGACCGCGAGGCGGATCGCCTGCTCGGCGCCGTCCTCGACGGCGGCATCAACTTCATCGACACGAGCCCCGACTACGGCGTGTCCGAGGACCGCATCGGCAAGTACCTCTGCCATCGGCGCAGCGACTACGTGCTGGCCACGAAGTGCGGCTGCAACGTGGACGACCGCGGCGCCGGCCGCGAACCCCGCCACGTCTGGACGCGCGAGCAGCTTCTCCGGAACATCGAGCAGTCGCTGCGACGGCTGCGGACCGACCACGTCGACATCTGGCAGCTCCATGGCGCGCGGGTCGAGGATGTGGACGGCGCCGGGCTGCTGGAGGTCATGCACGAGGTGAAGGCCACCGGCAAGGCCCGCCACGTGTCGATCTCGTCCACGCTTCCGGACATCAGCACCTACCTGCTGCGGCGGGCGTTCGCCACCTACCAGATCCCCTACTCCGCGCTGCAGCGGGAGCACGAGCTGGTGATCCGTGAGGTCGCGGCCGCCGGCGCGGGCGTGATCATCCGCGGCGGAGTCGCCAAGGGGGAGCACTCCGCGCGGATGGCGAATCGGTGGAAGCTGTGGGAGACCTGCAACCTCGACGAGTTCGTGGCCGAGGGCGAGTCACGATCCGGGTTCCTGCTGCGGCTCACGATCACCCACCCCGGCATGCACACGACCATCGTGGGAACGAGCAATCCGCGGCACCTCGCCGAAAACCTGGCGGCCGCCGAGCGCGGCACCGTGCGCGAAGACACCTATGCCGAGATCCAGCGACGGCTCACCGGGGCCGGCGAGCACCCGTAGCACGAAACGGTACCACGACCACGTGATCGACGCCGTCGTCTTCGACTGGGACGGGACGCTGATGGACGACGATGCGAGCTGGCGGCGCTGCGTGGCGGCGACGGCGGACGTTCCCCTCTTCGACGACGTGATCGAATGCCTGGACGCCCTGCGCGGCCGATTCCGGCTGGGCGTGCTGACCAACGGATCGACGGCCACCCATATCCCCAAGGTGGAGGCGTCGGGCCTGCGCGACTGTTTCGGCTCGGTGACCACCACCGATGTCGGCGCCGGCAAGCCGCTGCCGGCGATCTTCGACCACGCGCTGGCGACCCTGGATGCCGCGCCGTCGCGGTCGGTCTACGTCGGCGACTCGCCGGCCAGGGACGTCGCCGGCGCCAACGGCGCCGGCATGACGTCGGTCTGGATCAACCGCACCGGTGCCCGGCTCGCGGCCGGCGACCCGGTTGCGGACGCGGAGATCGTATCCCTGCGCGAGCTTCCCGGCCTGCTCGACCGCCTGAGCACGTAGATCGGCGCGCCCGGACGGCGCCGGCACCGGCGGCACGCACTCGCCACCGGCGCCACATACCGGGAATCTCCTTCGGTTATTGCCCCGCGCTGTCCCAGAACTCGTCGAACTCCCGGAGCGTCTCCCGCACGTCGGTGACGCTGCCGGCCAGGAACGCCTGGCCGACCCGGTCGTAGATCGCGTTGATACCGCCCGGCGGCGCCTCGCCCACGATCAGGCCGTACAGCCCGGAGGTGGTGGGCGGCACCGAGAGCATGTCCATCATCTCCTGCTGGAGCACCGACATGGGATAGGTCAGCGGGGGATCCAGGGCGGAGAACAGCCCGTCCACCTGCAGCAGCTTGGCGCCGTACACGTCGTCCATGGTCGTGAACTTGAGCAGCTCGAAGGCCACCTCGGGATGATCGGACTCGATGTAGATGCCGCCCGAGCCGTAGCTCAGGCTCTGCAGCAGGTGCGGAACGCCGTCCGACGACGGCGCGTAGAAGACCCCGACCTCGAAGTCCTTGTCGGCGGCAGCCTCGGCGGCCGTGAACCAGCTCCCCATCGGGTAGATCGCCGCCGTGCCGGCCAGGAACTGCTGCTCCAGGTCGGCGTAGCCGACGCTGAGGGCGCCCTTGTTGAAGCATCCGTTGTCCACGAGCTGCTTGTAGTACTCCGCGGCCTCGGCGAAGCCCTCCTCGAACGACACCTCACCGGCCCAGCGGTCGGCATACCACCGCGGGTTGTGATGGAACACCTCGGCGGAGGTGAAGATCGAGAACGCGTAGCCGGCAACCCATTCGCCGCCGGTGATGATGGGCGTGATCCCCGCTGCCTTCAGCGTCTCGCAGGCGGCCGAGAACTCGTCCCAGGTCGCAGGCGGATCGCCCAGGCCGGCCTCCGCCCACAGCGACTTGTTGTAGAACAGCAGGCCCTGCGGCTGCACCGCCGTGGGCAGGCCGTACAGCACTCCCTTGTAGCGGGCGGAATCCAGGTTGCGGATGCGCGCGAGGTCCGGATCGTCGTCGGGCAACGCCCACAGGATGCCGGCGTCCGCGAACACGTTGATGGTGATGTTGGACATCAGGTCGGGCACGTCGCCGGCGGCGATGCGCGTCTTGATGAAGTCGTCGGCAGCCGGGGTGACGGCGGCGTTGGCCTCGATCAGCTCGATCGTCACGTCCGGGCGGTCGGCCACGAATGCGTCGGCGATCTCCTGCCAGAACTCCAGGCTCAGGTTGGGGGTCACCCACACCTGCCATGAGATCTCCTTGGACTCGTCGGCGTCTTCCTGGCCCGCGGCAAAGCCGGAGGCGGCGCCGAGCAGGCATGCGCACAGGAGCGGTGCCAGTCGTTTCGTCATCAGGTTCTCCTCGGGATTGGTCAGCGCAGGAGGGGAACGCCCGGCACGGTGCCGGCGCGGCCCCTGTCTCTGTGGCGGACACAGTGCATCACGGGCCGGCCGCCTGGCCACCCCGGCACGGATCTGACGCGATGAACCACGCAGGGCCGCAGATCCTGACGAGCCGTGCGGGCCGTTTACGGCGGGCAGATCAGCGGAATGACGTCGCGCTTGTTGCGGCGATAGATGCCGAAGTCCCTTCGATCGACGGTAATCACCGAGTGGCGCGGAAACAGTTCGCTCATGCGAATAAGGCACAGATCGGCCAGATCGGGGTTCCGATCGTCGTACTTCGCCGCCAATTCCGCCAGACGATCCAGATGGCTGGCTGCCTCGAATGACAGTTGGACCAATCCGTCATCGATCATGGCCAGCACCAGCGAGACGCTCGAAAGGTGATATGCGGTCTCGGCCAGCACCGCCTCGCAGGTCAGACAGGGCGCGGTGACTCTGCGAGCGACGCTGACCGCCCACTCATTATGGGTGTCGCGGGCGTTGGCGAACGCGACCAGGAAGCCGGTATCGGCGATCCCCTTCACGACGTGGAAAACCCTTTTCTGGTCGAAAGGTCCTGTGCCAGACGCACCGACCCGGCAAGGCGCATGAATCGCCGCGCCTGCGTATCCTCACGCCGCGCCTTTTCCAACTGATCGCGGATCACCCGTCCCTGCGACACGCCCATCGCCTTGGCCGTTTCCTCGACCCACTCCGCAAGATCGTCCTGAAGCCTGATCGTCAATGTATGTCCCATCCGGCAGATGGTAAACACATTCGACAGGGAGATCCACACAGGTACGAACCCGGTCCCACGCGCAGCCGCACGCAGCGCGACCGGGATGATCCCTGCGTGCGCATTGCGTAGAATCGCGCACCGAGCGATGAGCACCGCAACCGCACCCGCGTCCGTCTTCCAACCGGTGGAGAGTCAGGTCGACTTCCCGGCCATGGAAGAAGAGATCCTGACCTTCTGGAACGATGGCGATCTGTACCGGAAATCGGTCGAGAACCGGCCCGCCGGCCGGCCGTTCCGCTTCTACGACGGGCCGCCGTTCGCCACCGGCCTGCCGCACTACGGGCACCTGCTCGCCTCCATCTCCAAGGACGTGGTGCCGCGCTACTGGACCATGCGCGGCTACCGCGTGGAGCGCCGCTGGGGCTGGGACTGCCACGGCCTGCCGGTGGAGAACGAGGCGGAGAGCCAGCTCGGCCTCAAGACCCGCGCCGACATCATCGATTACGGCATCGGTCCCTTCAACGAGTACTGCCGGCAGGTGGTGCTGCGCTACACCGCCGAGTGGCGGACGCTGATCCAGCGGCTGGGCCGCTGGGTCGACTGGGACCACCAGTACCGGACCATGGACACCGAGTTCATGGAGTCGGTCTGGTGGGTATTCAGGTCGCTGTGGGACAAGGGCCTGATCTACGAGGGCTTCAAGTCGCTGGCCTACTGCCCGCGCTGCGCGACGCCGCTGTCCAACTTCGAGGTCAACCAGGGCTACCAGGACACGCAGGACCCGTCGATCACCGCGCGCTTCCGCGTGTGCGGCGCGCCCGGCCTGTCCATCCTGGCCTGGACCACCACGCCCTGGACGCTGCCGTCGAACATGGCGCTGGCCGTGGGAGAGGACATCGCCTACGTGCGCGTCACCACCACGGACGGCGAGTCGCTGATCCTGGCGCGCTCCCGCCTGGACGCCGTGTTCGGGAAGCGCACGGCGGAGATCGCCTCGGTCGCCGAGCAACCGCTGGACGAGCTCCTGGCCATGACCTACGAGCCGCTGTTCGACGACTTCGCCGAGCTGCGCGGCGAGGGCGCGTTCCGGGTGGTGACCGCCGACTTCGTGTCCACCGAGGACGGCACCGGCATCGTCCACATCGCCCCCGGCTTCGGCGAAGACGACCACCTGCTCGGCCGGCGCGCCGGCATCCCCGTGGTCTGCCCGATCGACGCCGACTGCCGCTTCACGGACGAGGTGGCCGACTACGCCGGACAGTTCGTCAAGGACGCCGACACCCCGATCACCCGCGCGCTGCGCGCAAGCGGCACGCTGTTTTCCGAGGGCACCATCGTCCACAACTACCCGTTCTGCTGGCGCTGCGACGCGCCGCTGATCTACCGCACCGTCTCCACCTGGTTCGTCCGCGTCGAAGGGGAGCTCAAGGAGCGGATGCTGGCCGCCAACCGGCGCATCCGCTGGGTGCCCGAGCACATCCGCGACGGCCGCTTCGGCCGCTGGTTGGAAGGCGCCCGCGACTGGGCGATCAGCCGCAACCGCTACTGGGGCACGCCGCTGCCGATCTGGCGCGACGAGGAGACGGGCGAGGCGGTCTGCGTGGGCAGCATCGAGGAGCTGCGGGAGCTGACCGGCCGGCCGGTCGACGACCTGCACAAGCATCGCATCGACGACCTGGAGATCCCCTCGCCATCCGGGTCGGGCACCCTGCGCCGCATCCCGGAGGTGCTGGACTGCTGGTTCGAGTCGGGGTCGATGCCGTACGCGCAGAGCCACTACCCGTTCGGTCGGGCCGAGGACTTCGAGGCGAGCTTTCCCGCCGACTTCATCTCCGAGAACCTGGACCAGACGCGCGGCTGGTTCTACACGCTGACGGTGCTGGCGGCGGCGCTGTTCGACGGGCCGGCGTTCCATAGCTGCATCGTCGGCGGCATGCTGCTGGCAGAGGACGGCCGCAAGCTCAGCAAGCGCCTGCGCAACTATCCCGATCCGGCGAAGATGCTTGCCACCTACGGCGCCGACGCGCTGCGCCTCTACCTGTTGAACTCGTCCGCCATGAAGGCGGAGGAGCTACGCCTGAGCGAGTCCGGCATGAGTCGGAGCCTGCGCGACGTGATCATCCCGCTCTGGAACGCCTACAGCTTCTTCGTGACCTATGCCCGCATCGACGGATGGACGCCGGCCGCCGGGCCGCAGGCCGCAGGCGCCCGCTCCGCGAACCGCCTGGACCGCTGGATCGTCTCCTCGCTGCAGACCCTGCTGGACCGGGTCAACCGCGAGATGGAGGCCTACCGCCTCTACCGCACGGTGCCGGCCATGGTGGCGTTCGTCGAGCGGCTCACCAACTGGTACATCCGCCGCAGCCGCCGCCGCTTCTGGAAGTCCGAGGACGACGACGACAAGGCGGCCGCCTACGCCACGCTCTACGAGGTGTTGACCACCTTCGTGAAGGCGCTCGCGCCCGTCCTGCCGTTCGTGACCGAGCGCATCTACCAGAACCTGGTACGCGCCGCCGACCCCGGCGCTCCCGAGAGCATCCACCTGTGCGACATGCCGCAGGCGCGCGAGGAGTTGCGCGACCGGGCCCTGGAGCGCCGTATGGAGCTGGCGACGCGGGTGGTCGTGCTCGGCCGATCGCTGCGCAGCAAGCACGACCTCAAGGTCCGCCAGCCGCTGCGGCGCCTCTACCTGCTGCCGGCCGACGAGGAAAGCCGTCACGAGCTCGAGCCGATGCGGGACCTGATCGCCGAGGAACTCAACGTCAAGGACGTCGCCCTGGTGGAGGACGAGACCGAGCTCAGCGAGGTCTCCTGCAAGCCCGACTTCCGCCGCCTTGGCCCCCGCTTCCGTACCCGCATGAAGGAGGTGGCCGCGCGCGTGCGCTCGCTCACCCCGGCGGACATCGCCGACCTCAAGGCCGGCGGCGGCATCGAGGTCGCCGGCGGGCGCATCACCCTCGACGACCTGGACGTGCAGCGCACGGAAAAGGCCGGCATCGTCGCCGCGGTGGAGCACAACCTGGGCGTCGGCCTGGACACCCAGCTCGACCCGGAGCTTCAGGCCGAGGGGTTGGCGCGCGAGCTGGTCAACCGCATCCAGAACCTGCGCAAGGCAGCCGGCCTGGCGGTCTCGGACCGCATCGAGCTCGGCGTGCAGGGTACGGACCAGGTGGAGGCCGCCGTCGCCGGCCACCGCGACTACGTGAGCGGCGAGACCCTGGCAGTGGACCTCCGCGTCGGCTCGCTCCCGGAAGGAGCCGCCGAATCGCAGGACCTCACCGTCAACGGCCAAGCCGCAACCGTCACGCTCCGCAAGGCGGACCGGGCGTGACACGATTTTCTTGTCCCACCATTCTCGTCGATCCGGCCGCGGCGGCACGCGGGGTGGGCACGTCACCGGCGGCAAGCCGCTCCGGAGTCACCAGGTGGCAGGCAGCGAGATGACCCGGCGCGACCTCCGCCAGCGGCGGCTCCCGTTGGCGGCAGAGTTCCTCCGCGAACGGACACCGGGTGTGGAAGCGGCAGCCTGACGGCGGTTCGATCGGCGTCGGGACGTCACCCTGCAGGATGATGCGCTCGCGCGCGGCTTCCGGATCCGGGATCGGTATCGCCGAGAACAACGCCTGCGTGTAGGGATGCAGCGGGCGGGCGAACAGCGCCGGCGTGCCGGCCGTCTCCACCACCTTGCCCAGGTACATCACCGCCACCCGGTCGGCTATGTGGCGCACAACTCCCAGGTCATGCGCGATGAACAGGTAGGTGAGGTGGAACTCCCGCTGGAGTGCGCGCAGCAGGTTGATCACCTGCGCCTGAATCGACACGTCGAGCGCCGACACCGGCTCGTCACACACCAGCAGCTTGGGGTTGACCGCCAGCGCGCGGGCGATGCCGATGCGCTGCCGCTGGCCGCCGGAGAACTCGTGCGGAAAGCGCCGCGCGTGCTCCGCTCGGAGCCCCACCACGTCCAGCAGCTCCGCGACGCGCCGCGCCCGCTCGCGTCCCTGCGCCAGGCGGTGAATGGCCAGCGGCTCGCGGATCATCTGCTCCACCGTCATGCGCGGGTTCAGGGACGAGTACGGATCCTGGAAGATCATCTGCATCCGGCGGCGCAGCGCCCGCAACTCCTCCGCATCCGCGAGGGAGGTATCCCTGCCCTCGAACAGCACCTGTCCCCCGGTCGGCTCCAGCAGACGCAGCAGCAGCCGCCCGACGGTGGTCTTGCCGGAGCCGCTCTCCCCGACCAGACCCATGCACTCGCCGCGGCGCAGGGTGAAGCTCACGCCATCGACCGCGTGCACGGCGCCCGTGCGCCGGGACAGCAGGCCCGAGCGAACGGGGAAGTGCTTGGAGAGGTCGCGCACCTCCACCAGCGGCGTTTCGGGCGCCGCGGCCGCCGTGCTCATGCCTGTCCCGCCGCCCCGGCGCCGCCTGCGGCGGCCATGCGCATCGGCCGGAAGTCCGAGTAGCGGAAGCAGGCCGCCTCGTGTCCGGGCCAGAACTCGTGCAGCGGCGGCTGTTCGCTCCGGCAGATCTCGTGGGCGTGGGGACAGCGCGGATGGAACCGGCAGCCGCTCGGCATGGCGTGCGGGCTCGGCACCATGCCCTCGATCGCCACCAGCTCGTCGCGTTCTTCGGCCGGGTTCGGCAGCGAGCCCAGCAGCCCCTCCGTGTACGGGTGTCGCCCCTCCCGGAACAGGGTGACGACGTCGGCACGCTCCACCACCGTGCCGGCGTACATCACCACGACCTGCTCGACCATCTCGGCGACGACGCCCAGGTCGTGAGTGATCAGGACGATCGCCATGCCGAGCTCCGCGCGGAGCTGGCGCATCAGGTCCAGGATCTGCGCCTGGATCGTGGTGTCCAGCGCGGTGGACGGCTCGTCGGCGATCAGGATCTTCGGGTGGCACGACAGCGCCATGGCGATCATCACCCGCTGCCGCATGCCTCCGCTCATCTCGTGCGGGTAGTTGCCGACCCGTTTCTCCGGGGCAGGTATGCCGACCAGTTCCAGCATCTCGACGGCGCGGACGTACGCCTCGCGCTTGCGCAGCCGCTGGTGCTGGATGATGTTCTCGGCGATCTGGAAACCGACGCTGAACACCGGGTTCAGGCTCGACATCGGCTCCTGGAAGATCATGGAGATCTCGTTGCCGCGGATCTCGCGCATGCGCGCCTCCGGGAAGCGCAGCAGGTCCTGCCCCTCGAACAGGATCCGGCCGCTCTCGATGCGGCCGGGCGGCGAGGCGACCAGACGCAGCACCGACAGCGCCGTGACGGACTTGCCGCAGCCCGATTCGCCGACGATACCGAGCGTCCCGCCGGTCGGCAGGTCGAAGCTCACCCCGTCCACGGCCGGCACCACGCCATCCTCGGTGTGGAAGCAGGTGCGCAGGTCGCGCACGGAAAGCAACGGCTCGGGCCGCATGCCGCCGGCCACGGAGCCGGGCTCCCAGGTGCCGGCGGTGGCGTCGGTGGTCGTCGCACTCATCGCGTCTCTCCTTGCCGCTATATCTTCTGCCGCGGATCCTGAGCGTCCCGCAACGCGTCGCCTATGAAGTTGATGCACAGCACGGCGACGGTGATGGCCACCCCCGGCGGGACCCACTGCCACCAGTAGTTGACCAGGGCGGTCAGGTTCTGCGCGGCCGTCAGCATGTTCCCCCACGACGGGGTGGGAACCTGCACGCCCACACCAAGAAAGCTCAAGCCCGCCTCGGTGAGGATCATCCCCGCCGTGCCCAGCGTCGCCGACACGATCACCGGCGCCAACGCGTTCGGGAGCAGGTGCCGGAAGGCCAGGGCGGCCCAGTGCGCGCCCAGCGACCGGGCCGCCAGCACGAACTCCTGCTCGCGCAGCGCCAGAAGCTGGTTGCGCACGATGCGGTAGATGTCCGTCCACTGGATGAACCCCAGCACCGCCATCACCGTGAACAGGTTGGGACCGAGCAGGCTCACCAGCGTCAGGATGATGATGAAGCCGGGAAAGCTGATCACGATCTCCGAGAATTTCAGCAGCGCCGCGTCGACCTTGCCGCCGACGAACCCGGAAATGGTGCCGACCACCACACCGATGCTCACCGCGATGGAGATCCCGGCCAGCCCGACCGAAAGCGACACCCGGCCGCCGTACAGCACGCGGGCGAACACGTCGCGGCCCAGGTGGTCGGTGCCCAGCACGTGGTTGGCGCCGGGCGGCTGGTTGCGTTGCTGCAGGACCACGTCGTTGGGATCGTGTCCGGCGATCACGGGGGCCGCGATCACGGCCAGCACCAGCACAACGAATACCGCGAACGCGACGGCTCCCAGCCGATGTCTGGCCAGCCGGCGCAGCACTCCCCTGCCGTGTCCCCGCTCGGCTGCGGGCGGCTGCCGGCCGGGGGTGGCGGCGACGCTCACCGCCCGACCTCGCCGCGGCTGTGCAGCCGCACCCTCGGGTCGGCCAGCGCGGTGAGCACGTCCACCAGGATGCTGGCCGCCAGCACGGCGAGTGCGGAGAACAGCGTCACCGCCATGATGATCGGATAGTCGCGGCCCCGCACCGAGCCGATGTAGAAGGCGCCCATGCCCGGCCAGTTGAAGACGGTCTCGATGACCACCGAGCCCCCGATCAGAATCGGCAGCCGCAGCCCCATGACGACGATGATCGGGATCAGGGCGTTGCGGAACGCGTGCACGAGGATGACGCGCCAGGCGGACAGCCCCTTGCTGCGCGCCGTGGTGACGTAATCGCGGCGCAGTACCTCCAGCACGCTCGAGCGCGTGTAGCGCATGAGGGCCGCCGTCAGGTCGAGCCCCAGGATGAACGCCGGCAGCACCAGATGATGGAGGCGAGCGACCGTGCCGGTCGCGCCGGGCGAGACGCGACCGCCGAGCGGGAACAGGTCCAACTGCACGCTCAACAGGAACAGCGCGAGCAGGCCGACGTAGAAGGTGGGGGTGGAGATGCCCATCATGCCGGCGACCGTCAGCGCATGGTCGATGGGGCTGTAGCGCTTCAGGGCGGAGACGACGCCGAGGGCCAAGCCCAGCACCGACGATATCAGGAACGCCGCCCCCATCAGCTCCATCGTCGGGCCCAGGCGAAAGCTGACCAGCTCGGCGACCGGGCGCCGGGTCGACAGGCTGACGCCGAGCTCGGCGCGCAGCAGATTGCCCAGCCACTCCAGGTAGCGGATCGGCGCCGGCCGGTCCAGCCCCATCTCACGCCGGATCTTGGCGAGCTCTTCCTCGGTGAAGGCGATCTCTTCCTCTTCGACCCGCCCGGCGAGGATGGCCATGGCGGCGTCGCCAGGCGCCAGCTCGATGAAGACGAAGACTATGACGGTGATGCCGAGCAGGGTCGGAATCATCGAGACGACGCGTCGGACCAGATAGGTGCCCATGGAGAACGGCGAACCTCAGCGTGAACGCGATCGGCTACCAGGCGCGACGGCGTGCCGTCGGCCGAGCGCCATCGAGGCAGCCGTCAAGCACGGGTGCGCCGGAGCCTTCCCGACGCACCCATGCCATCGATGTTCCCTCCGCGGCCGTTTATTCGACGACCTCCCACTCGTGCCAGGAGATGTCGATGGGGAAGTTGAGGATGTCGGGAATGACCCCCGGCGTGCTCAGCCGGCTGGAGCGCGCCTTCAGCCCCATCGTGTTGATCACCGGCATGTAGACCATGTCGTTCCACGCGTGCACCTGCAGCTCGTCGTAGAGCGCGCGCAGCTCGTCCATGTCGTACGTCGTCGTGATCCGTTCGGCGATACGGTCCACCTCCGGATTCGAGTAGCCCCTGCCGATCGGCGCCGGGCTGTCGGAGCGCAGCCGCAGCAGCGCCTCGGGGGTCACCGCGGACCAGCCGCCCATGTAGAAGTCGAAGTCCGACTCGTTCAGCCGGGTGCCGATCACCGCCACCTCGACCAGCTCGACCTCGGCGGCGATGCCGATCTCCTTCCAGTAGTCCTGCACGATCGTGGCCAGCTCCAGGCGGATGCCGCCCGCGTCGATGTCGCGCAGCAGGATGGTGACGGTCGTCCCGAAATCCCAGCCCGCCTCCGCCAGGAGCGCCGTGGCGCCATCCGGGTCGTAGTGTACGGGCGTCAGGTTCGGATTGCGCCAGCCGATCGCGGGCAGGATTCCCTGCGGCACGATCGGGTCGCCGTACTCGCCGTACAGGCTGTCGGCGATCGTCTGCCGGTCGATGGCCATCATCAACGCGCGCCGCACGCGCGGATCGTTCAGCTCGGGCCGGTTGATGTTGACGCTCATCGCCGTCAGGTGATTGAGCACCTGCGCGAACACCTCCATGTGCTCGAGCTTGGCGACCTCCTTGGCGCTGGTGGGCGTGATCTGGAAGAACGCGAAGTCGGCTTCGTGGTTGGCAGCGGCGAGCGCCGGATCCTTGGCGTGGATGATGATCTCGTCGATCTTCGGCGTCCCGCGGTGGTAGGCATCGTGCTTCTCCAGCCTGATGAACTGGAACGGCTCGGTCTCCACCACCTTGAACGGGCCGGTACCGTTGGGAACGCTCCAGGTCGGGTGGCCCTCGACCTTGCTGCCTTCGCCGACCAGCTCGACCTGCGCCTTCGACATGATCGAGGTGATGGCGATGTTGCGCAGGAAGCCCGGCGTGCGATTGGCCAGATGGAAGCGGACGGTGTGGTCGTCGACCACCTCGATGCCCGCGATGTCCTCCGCCTCGCCCGCGTGGTACGCGTCCGCGCCGTCGATGCTGAGCAGGTTGCCGATCCAGGTCGGGCTGGTGACGTAGCCATCGAGGATGATCAGCAAGGTGGCCTCCACGTCATGCGCCGTGAACGGCGTGCCGTCGTGGAACACCACGTCGTCGCGCAGATGGAAGGTGTACTGCAGCCCGTCCTCGGAGATCTCCCAGCTCGTCGCCAGGCTCGGAATCTCCGGTATGTGCTGCCCGTTGTTCTCCACCAGCCGGTCGAAGACCAGCCACCACTGCGGCCAGTGGCCGTCGTTGCGATGCGACCACGGTGCGGGAGTCCACACCTCGTAGACCAGCCGCCCCGGCATCTGGATCGTGGCCTTCTCCGCGGCTGACGTCTCTGCGGCGCTCGCGGCGTACAGCACGGTGGCGGAGAGAAACAGCGAACCGGCGGCGAGCAATCCCACTGCCGCCATTCTCTTGGCGTTCATGACGCACCTCCCGAGAATTGGGGGACCGCCTCGGGCAACCCCCGGAGTTTCGACCGTTTCGCAGCGTATCCCCGATCACGCGCGCTGCCAAGTAAGGCCGCCTCGGTCGCCTCGGTCCGGCTGTCCGGGTCGAACCCGGGGAAGACGGCGGGTCAAGCACTCCTTATAGGCGGGTAGGCGGGCCTCGGTTTATCCTGCCGTGCGGGACGGCCAGGGGACAGCGCCATGAAATACCTGTTCATCGACGATCACCACGTCGAGCGCATCCACAATCTCGCCAGGAAGCTCCACCAGCCACGCAAGTTCGAGGGTAACGCCGTGCTGCGGCCCGAGCACCGCTGGGAGAACATGTACATTCGCACGTGGGGCGCGCCGGTCTGGGACGCGGAGGCGGAGGTCTTCAAGTTCATCTACCTGGGCACCGCGGCGCCCGACGATGCGACCATCGGCACCGGCGCGGCCCTCAAGCTCGACGCCGGCGGGGATGCCGGCGCCAGCGGCAACTACTCCTGCTACGCGACCTCCGCCGACGGCGTCAACTGGGAGAAGCCGTTCCTTCACCTGTACGACTATCCGGGACTGACGTGGAAGGGCACCCCGGTCGGCGGGGAGAACAACATCCTGCCGTCGATCCGCGGCCAGATTCGAGGCCCGCTGTACCACGCGCGGGAAGGTGATCCGGCGCGACGGTTCAAGGCGCTGACCTACCGGGACGGCCACCTGTACACGCTGGTCTCCGCGGACTGCATCCAGTGGCAGGAACTGGACGTGACGCCTCAGCCCAGCGCCGACGTGTCGGAGCTCTACCTGGACGAGGCCCGCGACCTGTTCATCTCCACGGTCAAGCACCGCGGTCCGTACGGCCGCTCGTTCTACCTGTCGACCAGCGAGGACTTCCGGAGCTGGAGCGAGCAGCAGTTGATCTTCCACGCCGACCAGACCGACCAGGAGAACGGCTTCGAGCGCCTGCGCCGCTTCTTCGAGGATCCGGCCCTGCTGGCACCGGTGCACAACCGTCCCGAGGAGTGGCGCACCGACGTGTACCACTTCCCGGTCTTCCGCTACGAGGACCTGTACCTGGGTCTGCCGGTCATGCATCACTGGGCGGGCAAGCGCCCGCCGCTGTTCGAGAACGTGGACAGCCGCAAGACGATGGAGCTGGCCTGCAGCCGGGATCTCCGGCAGTGGCAGCGGGTAGCGAATCGCGCTCCCTTCCTGGAGCTGTCGCCGGCCGGCGACGGCAGCCGCTACGACACGGGGCAGATCGGCTCCACCAACGGCGTGCTGCGGCGCAACGGCGAGCTCTGGTTCTACTACACGGCGGCCAGGCGACGCGGCATCCCCATCGCGGAGGCGGCGTACCACGGCTTCCTGGACTCCGCCGCGATCTGCATGGCACGCCTCCGGCTGGACGGCTTCGTGTCGATGAAGGGCGGCGTCGAGTGGGGCTCGGTGCTCACGGTGCCGCTGGAGGTGAGCGGACCCGAGCTCCACCTCAACGTGGACGCGTGGCGCGGCCGGGTGCTCGCGGAGGTTCTCGACGAGAACGGCACGGCGCTCCCCGGTTACTCAGCCGAGGAGTGCATACCCGCCGTCGCCGACAGCACCGACCACGTCGTCCGCTGGCGCGACCGCGCCAACCTGGCCGAGCTGCAGGGCAGGCGCGTACGCCTTCGCCTCGCGCTCTGGCAAGCTGAGCTTTACGCCCTCTGGTTCGGACCGCACGGGTAGACCGCGCGCCGCCACGGGTCAGCCACGCGGCCGCCCCCGTGCGCGCTCGGTCCAGCATACTGATTGCTGCGGAAAGGACTTGAACCTTCACGGGATTTAACTCCCACTAGCCCCTCAAGCTAGCGTGTCTACCAATTCCACCACCGCAGCGTTCGGCCTCGAGTGGACCCGCACTATAGGAAACCGGCTTCCCGGCGTCAATCTTCCGCGCGGCCGGGGTTGCGGGAGGAGTGCGTCTTTCGGTAGCTTACGCGCTTCTCTGGACTCCACCGGGATTTGGAGGCAGACCATGCGACTGCTCGGACGTTCTTTGCTCACCTTGCACGACCTTTCCCCCGACGAGCTCAGGGGGCTCCTTGACCTGTCCGCCGTCGTCAAGCGGCAGCGCCGCTCGGGAGAGCGGCACCAGCGATTCGCCGGACTGGCGCTGGCGATGCTGTACGAGAAGCCGTCCACGCGCACCCGCTCCGCCTTCGCGACCGCGTTCGGGGAAGAGGGCGGCATTCCGGTCGTGATGAACCGGGACGAGCTTCAGCTCGGCGCCAAGGAATCGATCGAGGACACCGCGCGCGTGTTCGGCCGCATGTACGACGCCATCCAGTACCGCGGCTACGCTCAGGAGACGGTCGAGACCCTGGCCCGGTACGCCGGCATCCCCGTGTACAACGGGCTCACCGACAGCCGGCATCCCACCCAGGTGGTGGCCGACCTGCTCACCATCCGCGAGCACTACGGCGCTCTCGACGGCGTGTCGCTGGCCTACGTGGGCGACGCGCGCAACAACGTCGCCACCTCGCTCGTGGTGGGCTGCTCGATGACCGGCGTCGGCTGCACGCTGGTGGCGCCGAGCGAGCTGCAGCCGGCACCGGAGCTGGTCGCGGCCTGCCGCAACGGCTCGGGCGCTTCCCTCACGGTAAGCGCCGACCTCGACGCCGTGGACGGGGCGGACGTCGTCTACACCGACGTGTGGGCATCCATGGGCGAGGAAGACCGCGAGGCGGAGCGCCTGCAGCTCCTGGCCGGCTATCAGGTCGACGACGCGCTGATGCGGCGTGCCGCCGACACCGCGATCTTCATGCACGACCTGCCGGCGGTGAAGGGCAACGAGGTGACCCACGGCGTCTTCGAGTCGTCCCGCTCGATGGTCTGGGAGCAGGCGGAGAACCGCAAGCACACCGCCAAGGCGCTGATGCTGGCGACGCTGGTCGGCGAAGAGTGAGCGGCGCAAGCCGGCTCGCTCAGGCGCGCGCTGCGGTGCGCCGCTCCGGCTGCGCCGGCTGGCTGTTCTGCAACGTCTATCACCGCGACCAGATCGCCGACGCGGTGCTCGGGATCGACGCCGGTGTCAGCAACAGCCGGCCGTGGCTGGCGATGGTGCCGGCCGAAGGCCCGGTGGTCAAGCTCGTCCACGAGATCGAAGGCGGCGTCCTGGACCACGTCGACGGGACCACGCACCGCTACGCGGCCCGCTCCCGCTTCGCGGAGCTGCTGGCCGGCATCGCTCCGCAGGGCAGCGTCCTGGCCGCGCAGTGCTCGCCCACCCTGCCGCGCCTGTCCACACTCGACCACGGCACCGCTCGCCTGCTGGAGCGGGCCGGCTTCACCCTGCAACCCTCCGAGGACCTGGTGCAGTGGACGATGGGCGGCCTGAGCGGCGCCCAGCTCGCCAGCCACGACCGCGCCGCGGAGGCGCTGCACGACATCGTCGCCCATTCCTGGCAGCGCATCGTGCGCGCCTGCGCCACGGGACGGGCAGTCACCGAAGGATATGTCCGCGACGGCATTCTGGCCGCGTTCGAGGAACGTGGCATGGTCACCGAGCACGAGCCGATCGTCGCCTTCGGCGCCCATTCGGCCGATCCCCATTACAGCGCGTCCGGGGCCGGAGCGGCGCTCGCTCCGGGCCGGGTGGTGCAGCTCGACCTCTGGTGCAAGGAGTCCGCGCCGGAAGCGGTCTACGCCGACATCTCCTGGGTCGGCGTGGCCGCCAGGCAGCCGACCGCACGACAACGGGATGCCTTCGCCGCGGTGCTCGCCGCCCGCGATCGCGCGGTGACGTTCCTGGCCGACGCCGCGGCGGCCGGCTGCACGGTGTCGGGCGGCGACATCGACCGGGCCTGCCGCCAGGAACTGGCGGACCGCGACCTGCTGTCCGCGGTGCGGCACCGCACCGGCCACAGCATCGACACCGACCTGCATGGCTCCGGGGTGAACCTCGACTCGTTCGAGTTCCCGGATGAGCGCCCGGTCACCGAGGGCGCCTGCTTCTCGGTCGAGCCCGGCGTCTATTTCCCCGGCGAGTTCGGCATGCGCACCGAGATCGACGTATCCATACGGTGCGGCCGGCCGGTGGCATCCGGTGGCCCGGCCCAGGAGGCCCTGCTATCGTTGCCGTAGCGTCCGCGGCAGGCTGGTTGCGCTGCGCCCCGCCGCCGGCGTACTTCTTGCGCCCGTGACCGACCGCTATCCGTTCGAGGTCCCGCCGGCCATCGAACGCTTTCTCTCGGCGCACGACACCTACCTGCTCCTCGGCCACCAGGATCCCGACGGCGACTGCCTGGCCTCGCCGCTGGCGCTCGCCAGCTTCCTGCGACGCCGCGGCAAGCAGGCGCGCACCTTTTGCGAAGGCCCGTTCACCCGGCCGGAGATCGCCTCGTTCGCGCCGCGGTTCGCCCCCGGCGTGACCCCGCAGGACCGCGCCGGCGACGCGGCCGCCATCGTCATGGACTGCTCGACCGCCGACCGCACGGGCGAGCCCGGAAAGGGCATCGCGGGTCTGCCGACGCTGGTGATCGACCACCACGCGGCCGGCGATCCGTTCGGCGACGAGCGCCTGATCGTGCCGACGGTTCCCGCCACCGCGTTGCTCGTGCAGGGCCTGATCGAGCTGCTGGGCGACCGGCCGACGAAGGAAGAGGCCGATCTGCTGCTGTTCGCGACCTGCACCGACACCGGCTTCTTCCGTCACCTGCGCACGCACACCGGCTACGTGTTCCGCGCCGTCGCGCGCCTGGTGGATGCCGGCGCCAGCACCGAGGCCGCCTACTCGGGCATGTTCGGCGCGCGCCCGTTCGAGCGTCGCGTGATGCTCGGCCGCATGCTGGCCCGCACCGAGCGTCTCTACGGCGGGCTGCTCCTGTACACGGCGAAGTACGCGAGCGACCGGGCGGAGATCGGCGAGGCCGGGCGCGGCGACGACGACCTGTATTCGCTGCTGCAGACGGTCGCCGGCGCCGAAGCGCTGCTGGTCGTGCGCGAGGAGAGCCCGTGCGAATGCTCGGTGAGCATGCGGTCGACCACCGCCGTCGACGTCGGCTCGTGCGCGCACGAGCTGGGCGGGGGCGGTCATCCACAGGCGGCCGGATGCTCCTTTCGCGGCACCGTCGAGCAGGCCAGGCAGGCCGCGCTGGCGGTGCTGGCTCCCCAGGTGGAACGGCTCCAGCGGCAGCGATAGCGACGTTCCGGCAGGCTCGGGACGCTGGAGGAGCGTCCGCCGCGCATTGAGTAAACACAGGTAAGGGGCGGGCCGACACGGCCCATCTGCGGCCCCTCCGGCAGGCCCGATCCTGGCACGCTTCCTGTTATCCCTGGTCTCCATGACGAAGTCAGTGACCAGGACCCTCGATGACCCGATGAAGCCGGCGGTGCTGCGCTACCAGCGCACCGGCGCCGGGCGGCGCGAACTGCTCGACCGGATCGGCGCATACGTCTACCGCTTCCCCCTCTGGCAGGGCGGACCGGTGGACGACGACGATTGCGGCGAGTTCTATCTGTACTGCCGGCCGCGCCTGCAGGATGTGATCGACCGCTTCCAGGACCAGGGGCGTCCGTTCGAGGCGTACCTCAAGTCGGTCCTGACCTGGCAGCTCCGCAGCTACTACCGCGCGAAGGGACGCCGGGACGCGGCGTGGCGGCTCGCCGGTACCCCGCCGTTCTGGGATCCGGACGCGGCGGAGCTCAGTTCCGGCGCAGCCGACGTGCGCGCGCGCCGAGCGCCGGCCACGCTGCCTGCCACGGCGCCTGCCGCACAGGCCACGACGGCGGCGGCCGGCAACCCCGCCGTGCGCAGGCGGTTGCTGTTCGCGGTGCTCAAGAACTCCCTGCGGATGCACGACACGCACGTGCCTGCCTGGGCCGGCCTGTGCGGCCGCCCCGATCTGCAGGCGCTGATCGGGGTGGCGCGCCGGGCGAGCGGGGCTTCGCAGCGCCGCTGGACCAGGCTCAGCCAACGGAGCAATCACGCCTTCGCCATGGCGCGGATGATCGAGGGACAACTCCGCGACGAGACCGACGCGGACCGGCGGCGGCTCCTGGAGCAGCGGCTGCAGCGCGCGCGCCGGACGGCAACCAACGCCAGGGCGGAGCTCGGGGCGGTGCGCCTGGGGCCGAGCAACCGGCAGATCGCCCAGCTCCTCGGGATCCCCAAGGGAACGGTGGACACCGGGCTGTTCTGGTTGAAGCACCGTTTCCCCCTGCGGTAGCCTGCACGTCACTTGACGCTGCTACTGGCCAGCACCAACGCCGGAAAGGTCCGCGAGTTTCGCCGCGTGTTGCCGGAGGTGCAGGTGCTGACCCCCGCGGACTGCGGCCTGCCCTTCGCCTACGACGAACGGGGCGCCACCTTCCTCGACAACGCGCTCGGCAAGGCGCGCCATCTGTTCGCGACGACCGGCCGGGCCGCGGTGGCCGACGACTCCGGGCTGGTCGTCCCGGCGCTCGGCGGCGCGCCGGGCGTGCGTTCCGCGCGCTACGGAGGCGACCTCACTCAGGAGCGGCGCAACCTCCTTTTGCTGGACGCTCTTGCCGGCGCGGCCGACCGCTCCGCGAGGTTCGTGTGCTGCGTTGCGGTGATGCTGGCCGATCACCGGCTGCTGGTCGTCCAGGAAACGGTGGAGGGCAGCATCATCTCCGCCCCGTGTGGCGCGGGCGGGTTCGGCTACGATCCGATCTTCCGGCCCCTCGGCGCCGGGAAGACCTTTGCCGAGATGGACGGTGCCGCCAAGGACGCGATCTCGCACCGCGGCCGGGCCCTGCGCCGGCTGCGCGGGGTGCTGCTGGATTCGATGACCGATGCGGAACGGGCCGGGCGCCAGGGCTAGGCAGGGCGGGCGCGATCAGCGCCTGTTCGTCTGCACCTCCTGCGAGAGGCGTGAGCCCAAATGGCTGGGGCGCTGCCCCAACTGCGGTGAGTGGAACAGCTTCCGCGAGATCGATGGCGGTTCTGCCGCCTCCGCCTCGGCTGCCGGCGAGGCGCCGCTGGCGGTACCGCTGGCCTCGATCGAAGCCGATCCCGGGCTCCGGGTCGCCTCCGGCAACGGCGAACTGGACCGCGTGCTCGGAGGCGGGTTCATGCGCGGTTCGACCACGCTGATCGGCGGCGAGCCCGGGGTCGGCAAGTCCACCCTGCTCCTGCAGGTCGCCGCGAAGCTGCAGACCGCCGGACGGGTGCTCTACGTGAGCGCCGAGGAGTCGGCCGAGCACCTGCGGCTGCGTGCCGATCGGCTGCGGCTGCAGGCGCCAAGACTCGAGGTCTGGGCGGGAGCGGAGCTGGGCGAGCTGTTGCGGCTGCTGGACACCACCCGGCCGGCGGCGGTCATCGTCGACTCGCTGCAGGCCCTGACCGCCGCCGGCTCTTCCACCCAGCCGGGCGCCGTGAATCAGATCAAGGAGATCTGCGACGCGCTGACCGGCTGGACGCACGCGCGCAACGCGATCACGGTGCTGGTCGCGCACGTCACCAAGGAAGGCGGCATCGCCGGCCCCAAGGCGATCGAGCACATGGTGGACGTCGTCCTCTCCTTCGAAACCGGCAACGCGGAGTTGCGCTTTCTGCGCGCGTCGAAGAACCGCTTCGGCCCGGTCGAAGAGGTGGCGCTGTTCGAGATGACCGGCCGCGGTCTGCGGCAGCTTGCCGATCCGGAGTCACGGTTCGTCGAGCATGCGGGCGGCGGCCGGCCGCCGCCCGGCGTGGCGATCGCCGCGATATACGAAGGCTCACGCGTGCTGTGCGTCGAGGTACAGGCGCTCGTCGTGCCGGCGCAGCGCGCGAGTCCGCGCATCGTCTCCGACCGCATCGACGGCGGGCGAGTGGCTCGCATCGCCGCCGTGCTGCAGCGCTCGGTGCAGGTGCCGTTCCTTGACCGCGACATCTACATGAACGTCGCCGGCGGTCTGCGGCTGCGCGACGTGGCTGCCGACTTGCCGATCGCGCTGGCGCTGTACGGCGCGCGCACCGAGCTTACCCCTGCCGCGACGCTGGCTGCCTTCGGCGAGATCACGCTGGCGGGGCAGGTCCGCCGCGCAGTGGGCGCCGAACGGCGCCTGCGGGCGGCCGCCGGGCTCGGCATCCCCACCGTGCTCGCTCCGGGGCCGGTTTCCGCCGATCACGCACCCCGCTCGCGGGCGGTCGCCGACGTGCGTCAGGCGGTACGGGCGGCCATGGTTCCCGCAGGCGCGGCCGCGGGCGGTGCGTAGGCGGGGTCAGCGGAACAGCAACGTCCCGAGCAATGGAAGCCCGATGAATGTGCCGGCTGCGCTCCCCAGGGTGGCGCCCAGGAACACCACCAGCGCGTGGCTGATGCGGTTTCGGAAGAAGCCGCGGACGCTCATCAAGTCGTCCTGCAGCGACTCGAAGTCGCTGACGCGCGGCTTGCGCACCACCGCCTCCACCGCGCCGCTGACGAACCCCACGCCGATGGTCGGGTTCATCGACGTGATGGGCGCCGCCAGGAACGAGACGATCACCGTGACCGGGTGCGCCAGGGCGACCAGAGCCCCCAGGGCAGCGAGCGATCCGTTGATCAGGACCCACCGGCCGAGCATCGTCAGCGTCAGGTCGATGCCCGACCGCGCGAAGCCGACGCCGACCACCGCAGCGACGATGGCCGGCACCAGCCACGGCAGGATCCGGCCGACCGTCGAGTGCGGCGGCGGCGCGCCGAGCTCATCGGTGTCGGGCAACTCGCCGCCGGCGTCGATCTCCTGCAGCGCGCGTACGACCCCGGCCTTGTGGCCGGCGCCCAGCACCGCGACGACCGGCCCGCCGCGCGGCCCGGCGGCGCGGGCCGCCTGCGCGATGCGGGCGGCCAGGTAGCGGTCGCGCTCGTCGATCAGCACCGCCTTGGCCTTCGGCAGGTACTCGGCAAGCTCGGAGATCATGCTGGTGAGCGCGCCGTCGGTCTTCAGCCGCTCGATCTCCTGCGGGTCGGGCTTCTCGGAGCTGAACCCGGTGACCAGGAGCGCCGACAGCAGCTTCGAGCGGCCCCACACCCCGCTCTGCGACCAGGCTCGCCGCAGGGTCACCTGGACATCCCGATCGCAGAGCTCCACACGCGCTCCGGCCGCCTCGGCCTCCTCCACCGCCGCCAGCATCTCCGCGCCCGGCCGCACCTGGGCGTCCATGCCCATGCGCCGCTGGAACGCCGCCAGCACCATGTTGGCCAGCAGCAGGAATCCGCGCCGGCTGCGCAGCACGGAGCGGATGTCCAGATCCCGCCACGCATCCGGCTTAGTGAGCGTCTGGAAGCGCGCCTGGTCCAGCTCTACGCAGACCACTTCCGGCCTCTCGCGTTCGAGGAGCGCGCGCACGTCCTCGACGCTCCGTTGCGAGACGTGTGCGGTTCCGA
Source organism: Spirochaetia bacterium (assembly GCA_965215345.1). Lineage (GTDB taxonomy): Bacteria > Spirochaetota > Spirochaetia > SZUA-6 > Bin103 > CATQHW01. Next base: position 1,136,204 of record CBDCDL010000002.1, read on the forward strand.
GGATGACGATCCGCCGCCCGCCGAACGCCACGCGCTCAAGCGGCGGCGCCACGCCGGCGAGCGACGCCTCGGCGGAAACCTCCGGCCGCTGCTCGCCAGCGGCCTCCGGCGCCGCGTCAGCGATGCTGATACGCGCTCCCGGTATAGGTGACGCGGACCTGCTTGTACGGTCCGTCGCCTTCGCTCTCCGTGCTCACGTCGTCCACCCCGTTGATCGTGGTATGCACCAACCTGCGCTCGAACGGGTTCATCGGCTCGAGCAGTTGCGACCGCCCCGAACGCTGCACGTCGCGCGCCACGCGCATCGCCATGCGGGTCAGGCTCTGCTCGCGGCGGTAGCGGTAGTCCTCGGTATCCAGGATCACCCGCGGCCCGTCCTCGTGCCGGCGACCGCATGCGATGTTGGTCAGGAGCTGCATGGCCTCCAGCGTGGCGCCATGCCGGCCGATGAGAATGCCGGCGTCGTCGGAAACCATCTCGAGCACCACGCGGTCGTCCTCTCGCGTGGCGATGCGCAGATCGGCCTCGATCCCCATGTGGCGCAGCAGGTCGGAGACGAACCCCGCGGCCTCCGACTCCCGCTCGGTGTGCGGCTCCAGCTCCTCCACCGGCTGATCTTCGCCGACGTGCACACGGATGGTGACCTTGCCGCCGCCGAACAGGCCGGATCGGGACTTGACCACCTCGACGTCGATTTCGTCCTCGTCGAGACCCATCGCCTCGATCGCGTTGGCGATCGCCTCCTTCTCGGTGCGCCCTTCGAACTCGTGTACCTCCATCATCACTCCTCACGCGCCGTTCGAGGACGGCGCCGTCACGTCAGTTTCACTGCTCGCTATGCGGGCCGATTCTTCCTCGGGGCCGTCGCTCCGCCCGACCGAGGCTTGCCGGGGGTGTCGCCGCGGCTGTTGATGTAGAGCTGCTGCACGACCGTCAGGATGTTCTGCACCGTCCAGTACAGGACCAATCCCGACGGCATGTCGTAGAGGATGAAGAAGAAAAAGATGGGCATCGCATACTGCAGCATCTTCATCTGGCTGGCGTTGGCGCCCTGCGCCGTTGGCATGATCTTGGTCTGCAGGAAGGTGGAGCCCAGCATGAAGAACGGAAGCAGCCGCAGTTCGTCCCAGCCGAGCAGCGGGAGCTGGAAGCCCAGCGGCAGGAAACGCTCCGGCGCGGACAGATCGGCGATCCACCCCGTGATGAAGGAGGCGCCGCGCAGGTCGAAGTGTTCGATCAGCACCGTGTACAGCGCGAAGAAAATCGGCATCTGCAGCAGCATCGGCAGGCAGCCGCCGACCGGGTTCACCTTCTCGCGGCGATACAGGTCCATGGTCGCCTGGTTCAGGCGCTCGGGCTTTCCCTTGAACTTCTCGCGCAGCTCCTGGATCTGCGGCTGAAGCTGCGCCATCCGTTTGGTCGACTCCGAGCTCTTGCGCGTAAGCGGGAAGAACACGGCCTTGATGAAGACGGTGAGCAGGATGATCGCCACGCCGTAGTTGGGGATCACCCGATAGAACGCGTCCAGCAGGAAGCGCACGATGTTGGCCAGCCAGCCGATGATCGCCGCCGTGCTGACGGTCTCCTCCAGGTGGAGCTGGTCGACGGCCGGCAGAGCCGGGTCGTTGTAGCGGGCGAGCGTGCTGCGGTCCTTGGGCCCGGCGTAGATGCGGAAGACATCCGTTTCCCCGACGCTGGCGATCGCCGGCCGGCCCAGGTACAGGGCGGTGCGCCGGTCGATTTCGGGATCGGGGCGGCCGTCGTAGGTGATCCGGTAGTCGGTCTGGTCCGGGATCACCACCAGCGTGAAGTACTTGCCGACGATGCTGGTCCAGCGGACGCGGCGTTCTTCTACGGTCAGGTCGTTGCGCAGCCGCTGCCGCTTGCGCTTGCCCTCCGGGTAATAGCGCATGTATTCCCGGTATTCGTTGCGCCGGTCCAGCTTTTCATAGTCCGGTCCGAGCTGCGGTGCGATGCCGAGCGTGTAGCTGACGCCGCCGAAGTCGAGCGCCGGCACCGCGTTCACGGAGTTCTCGATACGGATGCGCAACTCGAACAGGTACTCCAGGTCGAACCGGTAGGTCTTGATCAGCCGGAACGGCGTGCCGTCGGTGGCCACGAAATCGCTGCTGAACTCCCAGGTCGTCGCGTCGACGTGCTGGAACGCGAACGGATCGTCGCTCGGCGCCGTATCCACGCCTCCGAACGCGACGGTCAGGTACTCCGTACCGTCTTCCGGGCGATGGACCAGCTCGACCGGGTCGCCGTTGACGTCCAGGTGATCCTTGAGCTGGAGCGACGCGATGGTGCCACCCGTCCGGGAGAACGCGATCCTGAAGACGTCGGTCTCCCGGTAGATCAGGTCTTCCGCGAACGCGCCGCCGTCGGTGACGGCTGCCTCCGAGTCGGCCGCCGTCACCATGCTTGGCGCCAGCTCGGCGAGCGGTACGGCCGGCTGCGACCGGCCGCCGAACAGCGACGGCATCTGCGGCTGGGTCTGCTCCCGGGTTTCCGCCCCCTCTTCCAGCGGCAACGGATCCGGCGCGAACAGCAGGGTGTAGGCCAGGATCACGCCGACCGAGAGGACGACGGCGAGGATGGTCTTTACGTCCATGATCGGTGTCTGGTCCTGCTACGGGACCGGGTCGTAGCCTCCGGAGCCGAGCGGATGGCAGCGCGACAGGCGCCGCAGCGACATCCAGGTGCCTCGCAGGATTCCATGCCGGATCAGCGCCTGCCTGGTGTATTCGGAGCAGGTCGGGCTGAATCGGCACGACGGCGGCAGCCACGGTGACACGACGAGCTGGTAGATCCGCACCGCGCCGGCGGCGGCCAACCGCAGCGCGTCGCGCACGGAGGACATGTCGCGCACGGAGGACATGGGGAGTTCGCTTCGCGCAGCCTGTTCCTTGGCGCCGGAACCGGCGGGCACCCTACCGACAGCCGGGCGCGATCTGTTGCCGTTCAAGGGTGATGACTATCCGGTCGGGCGCTGGAGCAGCCGCGCGGCGCCCAGCAGGGTCGCCATGTCGCTGCGCCGGTCGCGGGTCGTGGTGGTCGCGTCACCGTAAATCACGAACACCAAGTCATAGGAGCCGGCTATGCGGCCGACGAGCTGGCGGTATGCTTCCCGGCTGATGCGCTTCTGCCGGTTACGATCCACGGCCCGGCGGAGGCTGCGGGTGGGCGCGAAGGCGACCCGGTGATGGCCCAGGCCGTTCACGGCATACCCGAGCTTGAGGCCACGCGTCCGGCAGAATCGTCCAGACCGGAACAGCCGCTGGATGTCGCGGGAACGGGACATCCGATCGAATCCGCCGCGCCGCTGTCGGGCATGACCGACATCACCGTGCCTGATGTGCCCTTGCCTGATGTGCCCTTGCCTGATGTGCCCCTGGTGCTGTCCGCGTCCGGGTTCCACTCGTCCACCTGTCAGGGGTCGTCTGAAGCCGGACAACCACCTGGTCCGGACAACCACTTGGCGCCCCGAAACCGTCGCCTACGGCTCCGCTTTCGGCCCATCCCCACCATTCGCGTCGGAGTCTGTCGGCCTTCCCGCTGACGCGGCAGATCCGACAGACTCTTAGTACGGCTTGCGTTCATCGGAAACGGTCAGCCGGTGCCGACCCTTGCGCCGTCGCCGTTTGAGTACCTGGCGACCCCCGCGTGTCTTCATGCGCGCACGGAATCCGAAGGTACGACGTCGGCGAACGCGGCTGGGCTGGTAGGTCCGTTTCATAAGGGAGTCCGATCAGGAAGCCGCCTCAATGTAGGTTCAGCATTCGCCGGTGTCAAACCGATCGCCCCGCCGATCGCCAAGCACGGTAGCGATCCGCGATATGCCGAGGGATGCGTGCGAGCGGCCGAGCCGCCGGACGATCGCCGCTTCCCGAGCTCGCAGGAGCTGTACCCATCCCGGGTGATCGGCGGCAACGATCAGTCGGCCCCGCTCGACCTCGACCGGGCGCGTATGTGCGGCCAGCTCGGGCCCGACGATCTCCCGCCAGCCCTGGAACAGGGAGGCGGAACCGGCCGCGTCGCCGGACTCGGCAAGCCACCGGCGCAGGGTCTCTCCCAGCCGCTTCATCGTTCGTGCCGCCCTACGCCTTCCACGGCGTGAGCGAGCCGTCCCGCACGGTGATCCGCAGGGTCGGCCCGATTTCGTAGCGATCGAACGGCTCGTCGGGAAGGAACGTGAAGAACCGCTGATCGGCAGTCGGCAGGGCTGCCAGAAACCGCTCCCGCTTGCGGGCATCGAGCTCCAGCAGCACATCGTCGAGCAACAACAGCGGAGCCGGCCGGGATCGTTCGGCAACCCGCGCGGCCTGCGCCGCACGCAATGCCAGCGACGCCAGCCGCTTCTGCCCGGTAGACGCGTACCGGCGGAACGAGAGCCCGTCGATCCGCAACGGGAAGCGGTCACGATGGGGGCCGGTCGTGGTGGTCTGCAAGGCATGATCGCGCGCGCGGGCCGAACGCATCTGCGCGGCAACCTCGTCCGGGGCAGCGCTCGACCAGGACGGCTGGTAGCCGATGGATACCGCCACGTCCGACTCCGTCACGCGGTGGAAGATCGCCGCGAAGCGGCCGGCGTAGTCGCCGACCAGATCGCTGCGTTGAGCTCCGATCACCAAGCCGGCTTCTATCAACTGCCGGTCGTAGACGTCGAGCAGGTCGTCCGACGGCCCTCCTCGAAGCAGGGCGTTGCGCTCCATCAGCACGCGACGGTAGCGGCGCAGCGCCGGCAGCGCGCCCGGATCCGAGAGCGCGGCGGTCTGGTCAAAGAAACGCCGCAACTCCGCCGGCGGCCCGTCGACCGCGCGAAGATCGTCGTGGCAGAACAGGATGCACGGCACCGCGCCCACCACTTCGGCGCGGTCCGCTACGCGGGAGCCGTCGACCCGGATCTCTCTGGGTCGGTCCTTGCGCAAGTGCACGGCAACCTCGCGATGCCAGGCCCCTTCCGACGCGGTGTGCGCGTCGAGCACGAACGAGCCGCCGACTACGCCCTGGTCCGTGCCCGATCGGATCAGATCCGCGTCCTGGCGCGTTCGAAACGAGCCGCCGAAACACAGTAGATAGATGGCTTCGAGGAGGTTCGTCTTCCCCTGCCCGTTCTCTCCGATCAGAAACACGCAGTCCTGTCGCTCCAGGCTGTCCAGGTGCAGCGGCTGAAGGTTGCGAAAGCGCTCGAGGCGCAGGGCCGACAGTCGTGCCCGCTCGGCCGACGGTCGCAAGGTGTCGCTAGACCTGCATCGGCATGATGATATGGAAGTAGTGGCGTTCCGGCTCCGCTGACAGGGTGATCGCCTTGTTCGGAGCGGTGAAGGCCAGAGCCGCCTGATCGGTGTCCATCTCGCGCAGCGGGTCCAGCAAGTACTGATAGTTGAGTGCCAGCGAGGAAGCGGGTCCCTGGTACTCGCACGGCAACTCCTCGCGGGCCGTGCCGACATCGCCCTCGCTGCACTGCACGGTGAGTTGGCCGGCTTCGACCTCCAGCCGAACGCGCCGCGACTTCTGTTCCACCAGGACCGACACCCGTCGCAAGGCCTCCGTCAAGGCGGAGCGATCGACTACCAACCGGTGTTCCTGGCTCTCCGGGATCACGCTCTTCACATTGGGGAACTGCGCGTCGATCAGGCCCGAGTTGATGTGCCTGTGCTCCACCTGCGCATGCAGGTTGCGGTCGGCGATCGCCAACTGCAGCGATCCCTCCCCGGTGCAGAACTTGCGTATCAGCGTGAGGATCTTCGGAGGGACGATCACCCCTGCGCCATCGAGCGCCGACTCGAGCTCCTTCATGCAGTATGCCAGCCGATGCGAATCGGTAGCGACCATCATCAATTCACCGTCGGTCTGGTCCAGGAACGTGCCGTTCATGAAGTAACGCGTCTCATCGTCGGAGACCGCGAATATCGTCTGTGCGATCATCTCGACGAAGTCGCTTTGCGGTACTTCGACGAATTCGCTGTCGTACGTCGCGGGGAACTCGGGAAACCGGTCCGGAGGCAGCGTCTTCAGGGTAAAGTCGATTCTCCTGCCCTGCGGGCGAACCGCAAGCATGCCTTCGGCGATGGTCTCCAGCTCGATGTCTCCGGCCGGAGAAGAGCGCAGGATGCCGGCCAGCTTGTCGCATGGCACCGTCGTGACGCCATCTCGCTGCATGTCCACCGGCACCCGCGCCTGGTAGTTCACCTTCAGATCGGATGCGCGCAGGGTAAGCGCGCCGTCATCGACGGCAAGGAAGACGTTTGACAGGACGGTGATGGCGTTTCTGGTGGAGATGATCTCCAGGGCGTGGGCGGTCTCGCGCAGGATCACGTCCTTGTCGATGGTGAACTTCATGGCGTCGGCGCCTCCTTGACGGTGCCTTGCGGACCGATCATGCAACGGATCGGTCGTTCCGTAACTACCATGAGAAGAGGATCGGTGGTAGGAGCGGTACTGTGAATGATCGTGATAACCTTGTAAGTCATTATAGATAAATATTTAAGTTGATTGAAAAGCAGGCGGTATCAATCCCCGTTGTCCGCTGATGGTCCGTGACCGGGCAGCGGTGTCGGGCGTCGGGGCGAGTTGTCCCGTGTACGTCCACGGTCTTTACGGTCGTTGTCCACACATACCCAGGAGGGTCACCGGGATCGCTGGGTGATCGTGCGGGTCAGGTGGGAGATGACCGGATCGAGGGTCGGATCGGTGCGCTTGCGCTCGGCGACGCGTTGGCAGGCGTGCATGACCGTGGTGTGATCGCGCCCGCCGAACTCCAGTCCGATCTCGGTGGTGGAGAGCTCGGTGACGTTGCGGGCGATGTACATCGCAAGCTGGCGGGGGAACGCTATGGCTCGGGTGCGCTTCTTGCCTTTCAGTTCGTTCTGGCTGAGGCCGAAGTACTCGGCGGTGACGCGCTGGATGGTGTCGAGAGAGACGTTCGTGGGGGCGGAGAAGAACTCCCTGAGCTCGCGGGAAGCGACATCCAGCGTGATCGTGCGGTTGACCAGGTTGGAATAGGCGGTGAGCTTGGTGAGGGCCTTTTCCAGGTCGCGCACGTTGCTCTGGATGTTCTGGCAGATGAGCTCGATCGCGTCGGTCGGAACGGAAATGCCGTTCTCGTCGATCTTCTGAGTCAGGATGGCAAAGCGCGTCTCGTAGTCCGGCGGCTGCAGGTCGATGTTGAGGCCGCGCTCGAAACGGTTGATGAGGCGGTCGGGGAGGCTTTTCAACTCGGAGACGGGGCGATCGCTGGAGAACACCATCTGCTTGTTGGCGTCGTAGAGCGCGTTGAAGGTGTGGAACAGCTCCTGCTGGGTTTCGGTCTTGCCCTGCAGGAACTGAATGTCGTCGATCAGCAGCACGTCGGCTGAACGGTAGCGATTCTTGAAGCGATGGCCGGTCTTGTCCTTGATCGACTGGATGAACTCGTTGGTGAAGGTCTCGACCGTCACGTAGACCACTTTGAGGTCGCGGTACTCCTGGTAGACGTCGTTGCCGATGGCCTGCAGCAGGTGGGTCTTTCCAAGCCCGACTCCGCCGTAGATCAGGCAGGGGTTGTAGGTCCGTCCGGGGTTCTTGGCGATTGCCACCGCGGCGTTGAGGGCGAACGAGTTGCCGTCGCCTTCCACGAAGCGGGAGAAGCGGTACTCGGGGTTGAGCTGGGCATGGCGCGGCCGTTCGGCCCGGATGTAGGAAGTCTCGATGGGGGGTGGCAGGATCTCGTTCGCGACCGGGACGGCGGTCGTGCTGCCGTTGGCGCGTCGAATCTCGAAGGTGATCCGCAGGTTCTGTCCGGAGAGATCCAACAGCGACTCCTCCAGTTTCGTTCGATATCGTTGGTCGACCTGATCCCGGTAGAACGAGGATGGGACGTTCAGCCGGACTTCGGAATCGTCGGCGCCGGCGTAACTCATTCCGGAGAACCACGTCTGGTACTCCTGTTCGCTGATTTCGGAGCGGAGGTGGGTGACGGCTTCGTTCCAGAATACCTCGTAATCCCATACGGGGCCGTTACTACTCATGTTATCCACATGTGCTCCACATTCTGCGGGAAGCGGCCGGCGAACGACCGTTGCGGAAGCGACGCTCCGAGGGCCACCGGAGGCGAGCCGATAGAACGGGACTATGTAAGCAGATCATTTGTGTGTAAGAAATTATTCTTCCGTATCCGAACGGCGAAAGAGAGTTCGAAAGCGAAGGTTTCGATACATGTTGAGAACGCCCTTCCGACCACGTCTTATTCAGGAGTTATGAACAAGTTATCAACGACCGGACCGATTTCAGTGTAGCGCACGGGACAAGGACGCGCAAGCGTGCGGCGAGAGCGCGGTGTACGCGGTGTACAAGGGGTTGCGGGCTCCGCTGCGCTTGACCCGGCCGGCGCGTGCTTACGGCTGGATGTCGGACGTCGGCATCGCGGTGATGCGTTCGCAGATGCGTTCGAGGTCGTCGGAGGAGTAGTAGGTGACGGAGATCCGGCCTCGCCGCGCCGAGCCGCGGACATCGACCTTGGTACCAAGCGCTTCGATCAGCCGTTGCTGGAGGGCCGCGAGCTCGGCGTCGGCGGGCGGCCGTGATGGAGCGGCGCCGGGCCGGGCGTTCTCGAGCGTCACAGGCCCCTGGGGCTGCTGAGCCGCGTCCTCGGTGGCTCGCACGGAGAGGTGCTCGGCCAGGATGCGGTCGAACAGCTCGCGGCGCGGCGCATCGTCGGTGACTGCCAGGAGCGCCCGCGCATGGCCGGCCGAGAGTTCGCCGCGCTCGACCGAGGCCAGGATGTCGTCGGGGAGCTTCAGCAGGCGCAGGGCGTTGGTGACCGTGACGCGGCTCTTGCCGACGCGCTGTGCGACCTGCTCCTGCGTGCGGCCGCCGGCCTCCATGAGCCGTCGGTAGCCGCGCGCCTCCTCGACCGGATTGAGGTCGGTGCGCTGCAGATTCTCGACGAGGGCCAGTTCCAGATGCTCAAGCTCGTGCGTCGCCCGTACCACGGCGGGAACGGTCGAGAGTCCGGCAAGGCGCGCCGCTCGATAGCGCCGTTCGCCGGCGATGATGCGGTAGCCGTCGCCATCTGATTGAACCAGGAGCGGCTGGAGCAGCCCGTGCGTGGCGATGGAGTCGGCGAGATCGCGAAGCTCGCGTTCATCGAAGGTGCTGCGCGGCTGGTCGAGGTTGGGTGAAATCGCGTCCAGCGGCAGCTCGCTCGGCGACTCCGTCGGGGGGCTGTCGCCGAGTAGTGCGTCGATCCCGCGGCCGAGGGCGGGCCGTTTTCCGCGGGAACGTTTAGACACGGGACACGAACTCCTCGGCGAGCTGGCGATAGCTCTTGGCGCCGATGCTCGACGGGGCGTACTCGCAAATCGGCTGTGCGTAGGATGGGGCTTCGGCCAGGCGGACGTTTCTCGGAATAACTGTTCGGAACACTTGATCCTGGAAGTAACCGGTCACTTCTCTCACCACCTCATGGGTCAGGCGCGTGCGGCGATCGTACATCGTGAATACGATGCCGCCGACGCGCAGCTTCTTGTTGTGGCGCCGCTGTACCCCTTCGATCGTGCGAAGCAGCATCGCCAGCCCCTCCAGCGCGAGGTACTCGCACTGGAGGGGAATGACCACATGCGTGGCAGCCACCAGGGCGTTGATCGTCAGGAGTCCGAGTGATGGAGGGCAGTCGATGAGAACGTCGTCGAACGGCGCGGTGGCGCCGTTGAGCACGCGCTTCAGGTATCCCTCGCGGCCGTGCGCGTCGGCCAGCTCGACCGACGCGCCGCTCAGCTCGATGCCGCCGGGCGCGATCGACAGTCCGGGAATGCTGGTGGTGACGATCACATCGGAAACATGGACGGCGCCGATCACGGCCTGGTAGATCGACGGTGAAGCCTCCGCGCCCACGCTGCTGGTGGCGTTCCCCTGGGGATCGAAGTCGATGACCAGGACCTTCCGTCCGGAAAGAGCCAGATAGGCGCCCAGGTTGACGGTGGTGGTGGTCTTGCCGACGCCGCCCTTCTGGTTGGCAAAGGCGAATCGGCGGCCCATAACGCGCGCACAGGATAGCGATTGCGTGGCGTGCGGGCAAACTGCGGACGCCTCATGTTCCACGTGGAACGTTCCACGTGGAACATGCCACCGGGGAACATGCCACCGGGGAACATGGCCCCCGGAGCCTACTCGCCCGGTGAGCCGATCGTGAGCGTCGGACCTTCGGGTTCGTCTTCCTGCGCCGCGCGGGCGATGCCCGCTACCGGATGTTCGGGGCCAATGCGGACCACGCGAACGCCTGAGCTGTTCCGGCCCTGCACCGGCACCTCGTTGGAGGTCGCCTTGAGCACCTTGCCCTGCTCGGTGATGCACACGACGTCGTCATCGGCTCGGGTGGAGGTGATGCCGGCCACCAGACCGGTCCTTTCCTGGACCTTGTAGCAGATCTGCCCCTGAGTTCCTCTCCCGTGCGGCGCGAACGAGCTGTAGGCCATCCGCTTTCCGAATCCGTTGCTCGAGATGACGAACATGCGCTGTTGGTGATCCACCACCACGGCCCCCACCACCACGTCGTTCGGCCGGAGCCGGATGCCCCGGACGCCGCGAGTCGCGCGCCCCATCGACCGGATCGAATACTCGGAGAAGCGCAACGCGTAGCCCAACCGGGTGGCCAGCACCACGTCGCGGCTGCCGTCGGTGAGCATCGCGGACACCAGGCGATCGTCGGGATCCAGGTTGATCGCGACGATGCCGCGTGTGCGGGCATTGGCGAAGTCGGTCGTCCTGACCTTCTTGACGACGCCGTGGGCGGTCGCCATGAACAGGTAGGTGTCCCGGTCGAACTCCGTCAGCGAGGCCACCGCCGTAACCTGTTCGTCCTCCTCCATGCCGAGCAGGGAGCGCAGGTCCTGACCGATCGCGGACCGCGTTCGGTCAGGCAGTTCGTGGACCCGAACCCAGTACGACTTGCCGGTGTCGGTCACGAACAGGATGTAGGTGTGGGTGGAGGCGATGAACAGGTGGCGCACGAAGTCGTTGCCGGCCACGGCCACCGAGCTGCCCTTGCCGCCCCGGGACTGCCGGCGAAAGGCCGCCACAGGCAGCCGCTTGACGATCCCGCGGTTGGTGATCTGCACCACGACGTCCTCTTCGGGAATCAGGTCCTCCAGGTCGATGTCCGTGATCGGGGTCGCGACCACTTCGGTGCGGCGGTCGTCACCGTACTTGCGGGCGATGTCCGCCAGCTCGCGCTTCACCACGGCGAGGATCTTCCTCCGGTCACCGAGCAGCTCCCTGAGCGATTCGATCAGCTCGCGAACCTGGACGATCTCGGCCTCGACCTTCTCGACCTCGAGGCTGGTCAGCCGCTGCAGCCGCATGTCCAGGATCGCGTCGGCCTGCTTCTTGCTCAACTCGAAGCGCTCCCGCAGGCCGATGCGAGCCTCGGTGGTGCCGCGCGAGCCACGGATGATCCTGATCACCTCGTCGATGTGGTCCAGCGCCAGCTTCAGACCGTCCAGGATGTGGAGGCGATCCTCCGCCTTGCGCAGGTCGAAGCGGGCGCGCCGCGTCACCACCTCGCGGCGGTGGTCGACATACAGCTCGATCTGCTTCTTCAGGTCCAGCACGCGCGGCTGGCCTCTGACCAGCGCCAGGGCGTTGACGCTCATCGTGATCTGCATCTGTGTGTGCGCAAAGAGCTGATTCACCACCACGTCGCGGTTGGCTCCGCGCTTGAGCTCGACGACGATGCGCATGCCCCGCCGGTCCGATTCGTCGCGCAGGTCGGCGATGCCATCGATGCGGCGGTTCCGGTGCAGGTCGGCAATCCGCACGACCAGGTTGGTCTTGTTGACCTGATAGGGGATCTCCGTGACGACGATCGCCTCGCGGCCGGACTTGAGCGTCTCGAAGACGATGCGGCCGCGAATGTGGATCCGCCCCCGCCCGGTGCGGTACGCCTCGGCGATGGCGTCACGGCCGTAGATGATGCCGCCGGTCGGGAAGTCCGGACCCGTGATGGAGCGCATGAGCTCGTCGATCGTGATCCTGGGGTTGTCGATGTAGGCGGCGACCGCGCGCGCCACCTCGCGCAGGTTGTGCGGCGGCAGATTGGTGGCCATGCCCACGGCGATGCCTGAGGCACCGTTGGCCAGCAGAAACGGGAACGCGCCCGGCAGCACCACGGGCTCTTCCATCGAATCGTCGTAATTGAGCTGAAAGTCGACCGTCTCCTTGCCGATGTCGGCCAGCATCTCCTGCGCGATCGGTGCCAACCGCGCCTCCGTGTAGCGCATCGCCGCCGGCGGGTCGCCGTCGATGGAGCCGAAGTTGCCCTGGCCGTCGATCACGGGGTAGCGGAGCGAGAAGTCCTGAGCCATGCGCACCAGCGCGTCGTAGACCGCCTGCTCGCCGTGCGGGTGGAACTTGCCGAGCACCTCCCCCACGACGCGCGCGGTCTTGCGGTACGGCCGGTCCGCACGCAGCCCCATCTCGTTCATCGCGTGCAGGAGCCGCCGGTGCACGGGCTTCAGGCCGTCGCGGGCATCGGGCAGCGCGCGGCTGACGATGACCGACATGGCGTAGGTCAGGTAGGACGCTCGAACCTCGTCCTCCACCTGCCGCGGTATGACGCGGCTACTCAACTCCTCAGCCATGTACGATGCCCCTCCCGAATCGGTGATGTGTGCCGGCGTGCCGCGTGGCGAACGGTCCGGAGCCCGCCCATGGACGTCGGCGACCGGTCAGATGTCGAGCGTCCCGACCGAAAGCGCGAACTCCTCGATGAACTTTCGCCGCGGCTCCACCGCCTCGCCCATGAGCGTGGTGACGGCGCTTTCCGCCTCCACGTCGTCGTCCAGGGAGACGTGCATGATGCTGCGGGTCTCCGGGTTCATCGTCGTCTCCCACAACTGGTCAGGGTTCATTTCTCCCAGACCCTTGTAGCGCTGGATGCTCGCCCTGGCGCCGTTGCCCGCCAGGATCCGGTCGCGCTGCGCGTCGTCGTGGGCGTAGGCAACGCTGCCAGAATGCTCGATCTTGTACAGTGGCGGCATGGCGATGTAGACGTGCCGGTTGGCGATCAGCGGCTTCATGTGGCGGTAGAAGAAGGTGAGCAGCAGCGTGCGGATGTGCGATCCGTCCACGTCCGCATCCGCCATCAGGATCACCTTGTGGTAGCGCAGACGCGACATGTCGAGGTCGGATCCCATGCCCACCCCGAGGCTGGTGATGATGGGCAGCAGCTTCTCGTTGGTCAGCACCTTCTCCGGCCGCGCCTTCTCCACGTTGAGCATCTTTCCCCACAGCGGCAGCACCGCCTGGAACTGGCGGTCCCGCCCCTGCTTGGCGCTGCCGCCGGCCGAGTCGCCCTCGACGATATAGAGCTCGCACTTGGACGGATCGGTCTCCGAGCAGTCGGCCAGCTTGCCGGGCAGGCCCGTGCTCTCCAACAGCCCCTTGCGGCGGGTGATCTCACGCGCCCGGCGCGCCGCGCTGCGCGCCTTGGCCGCCAGCACGCACTTCTCCAGGATGGCGCGCGCGGCCGGCGGCCACTCCTGCAGGAAGCGGGCCAGCTCTTCGTTGACGAACGACTCGACCAGGCCACGCACCTCGCTGTTGCCGAGCTTCTGCTTGGTCTGGCCCTCGAACTGGGGCTCCGGCACCTTGACGGAGACGACCGCCGTCAGTCCTTCGCGCACGTCCTCGCCGGTGAGCGCCTCATCGTCCTTCTTGGCGAGCTTCATGCGCCGCATCGCGTCGTTCAGGGTGCGCGTCAGGGCGCCGCGGAAGCCGCTCAGGTGGCTGCCTCCCTCCCGCGTGTTGACGTTGTTGGCGAAGCTGAAGACCTGGTCGGCATAGCCGTCGTTCCAGGCCAGTGCGATGTCCAGCAGGACGTCGTCACGTTCACCCTGGAACGCGATCACCGGCTCGTGGATGGTCTTCTTGTTCCGGTGGAGGTACTCCACGAAGGACCGCACGCCGCCGTCGAACTTGAAGGTGCTCGACCGCTGTTCCTCCCCGCGCGTGTCGATGAGCTCGATGCCGACGCCGCGGTTGAGGAACGCCAGCTCGCGCAGCCGCGACGACAGCATGTCGAAGCTGAACTCGATCTTCGCGAACATCTCCGGGTCGGGCTCGAAGCGGGTGATGGTGCCGTGACGGTCGGTGCTGCCGACCTCCCGGACCGGAGCGTCCGGTGCGCCGCGCTGGTAGCGCTGCCGGTAGATCACGCCGTCGCGGTGCACGGTCACCTCGCACCAGAGCGACAGCGCGTTGACCATGGATACGCCGACGCCGTGCAGGCCGCTGGACACCTTGTAGCTCTTCTTGTCGAACTTGCCGCCGGCGTTCAGCCGGGTCATCACCACCTCCAGGGCGCTGATGCCTTCGGTGGGATGGATGTCGGTGGGGATGCCGCGCCCGTCGTCGGCGACGCGGATCACCTCGCCCGGCTCGATGGTGACCTGGACCTGGGTGCAGTGCCCGATCAGCGCTTCGTCGACGCTGTTGTCCACCACCTCGTACACGAGGTGGTGGAGTCCTTCCGGGCCCGTGGTGCCGATGTACATGCCGGGCCGCTTGCGGACGTGCTCCAGGCCTTCGAGCACCTGGATGTTTTGCGCGGTATAGTCTTGCGCCACGAGCTCTGATCCCCTCCCAGTGTGGTCTACGCGAGCCGCTTGTTTAGTGTTTCGGCCGGTAAACCCCCCTATCTTAAGGGGTTGCCGGGGAAAAGTAAACCGAAACCGAACATGGATTTGTGCGTTCCGCGGCGGGATCGCGCGGGGACGGCGGCCGGTGGTGCGGCCCGGTGTTTCAGGGGCGCGCCGCCGGCGGCAGGAACTCCCGGAACTCGTACTCCACGCGGCCGTCGTCGGTCACCGCGACCGTGGCGTGTCCGCCGCGCGCCATCCCGTCGAGGACCCGCTCGGCCTCCGCCAGCGACAGCGATGATTCGACGGCGATCACCGAGGCGGTAATCCTGCCGCCCTGAGCGCGCGCGATGCGCAGGACCTCGTGCTCGGGGTCCGGCTCCTTCGGCAATTGGCCCGCACGCTCGGCGCGCACGCGCCTGAGGGCGAGCAGGCCTTCGATGGTGGGAGCCAGGCCGACGAATGCCAGCGGAAAGAGCCAGAACCAGGCGCCGGTGATCACCCACAGCCCGCCGAACACGAACGTGCAGGCGACTCCCCCGGCGAGTCGGCCCTCGGCCTTCTTTGCCTTGCGCCGTTTCCTGCGTTCGGAATCGCCGCCGTCGACTTCCACGGTCACCACCGCCCCAACGATAGCACACGGGCGTGGTCGCCACGGAAATGGTGAGGAACGGCTGGCCGCCAGGTCGCCGAGTTCACGGGCCATCGCCAGGCAAGCGCACCGAACGGCGGCGGCGCTTTCGTCGCCGGAACGTCGCGGATGCCGCGTTTGACAGAAACGGCGCGGCATCCCTACAATCGTGACTTCGGTTCCCGAGAATCGGAGAGGTGTCCGAGTGGACGAAGGAGACGGTCTTGAAAACCGTTGAGCCCTCGCGGCTCCGTGGGTTCGAATCCCACCCTCTCCGCACAGCGGCTGACGGGCAGCCGCCGGGAGAGGTGCGAGAGTGGCCGAATCGGGCTCCCTGCTAAGGAGTTGTACCCCTGGGGTACCGTGGGTTCGAATCCCACCCTCTCCGGACAGACTGAGTGCCCATAGCTCAGTTGGATAGAGCGCCAGATTGCGGATCTGGAGGTCGGAGGTTCGAGTCCTCTTGGGCACGAAACGGAGAGATGCGAGAGCGGTTGAATCGGGCGGACTCGAAATCCGTTGAGCCGCTGCGGTGGCTCCGTGGGTTCGAATCCCACTCTCTCCGCACGGGCGGCGGGCGCTGCACGGGTAGCGCCCGCCGCTCTGGCCGTACGTGACCCCGATGGCCGGGAGAGATGACCGAGAGGCCGAAGGTGCACGCTTGGAAAGCGTGTGTGCCCTTACCCGGGCACCGTGGGTTCGAATCCCACTCTCTCCGTTCGCCGATGGCGGCCCCTCGGGTACGCAGGTCGGGCACTGTGCTACGGGTCGCCGCCCAACCCCGTCAGGACCGGAAGGTAGCAGCGGTAAGCGAACGACTCGGGAGCCGCAGGACGCTTGGTCTCGCCCGAGGGGCCTTTCTTCACCGACGGTCCCCGGCCAGGAAATGGACTTGGCGTTCTGACGATGGCGTACGAAGTCACCGCCGCCCGGCGCCGGCCGCAGGTATTCACCGAGCTGGTGGGGCAGGAGTACGTCGTGCAGACGCTGCAGAACGAGCTGCGCTCGGGCAACGTCGCGCAGGCGTTTCTGTTCTCCGGCCCGCGGGGTGTCGGCAAGACCTCCGCAGCCCGCATCCTGGCCAAGGCGCTGAACTGCGAGCAGGGGCCGACCGATACGCCGTGCGGAACCTGCGGCCCGTGCACGGAGATCGCGCGGGCGCAGTCCCTGGACGTGGTGGAGATCGACGGCGCCTCTCACACGGGAGTGGACGACGTGCGCGAGCTGCGCGAGCAGGTCGTGTTTCCGCCGAGCTCCGCCCGCACCAGGGTGTACATCATCGACGAGGTGCACATGTTGTCGACCTCGGCCTTCAACGCCCTGCTGAAGACGATCGAGGAGCCTCCCCCCTATGTCACCTTCGTGTTCGCCACCACCGAGCCGCACAAGGTGCCCGCCACGGTTCGTTCGCGATGCCAGCACTTCGCGTTCAGCCTGATCGGGCACGAACGCATCGCCGGCTGCCTGCGCGACGCCGCGGTCGAGCTGGGCGCGCAGGTGGCCGATGACGCCCTGCACTGGATCGCGCGGCAGTCGGCCGGATCGCTGCGCGACGCGTTCATGATCCTTGACCAGGTCGTCGCCGGCGCGCGCGGCGAAGGGGATGGCAGGGTGACCCTGGAGGGGTTGCGCGACAGCATCGGCCTGCTGGGGTTCGACGACCTGAACGGCGTGGCGCAGGCGGTCGCCGCCCGCGACGTGCCGGGGACGCTCACCGCCTTCGACCGTGTCCTGGGCAGAGGCGTGGCAGTGGATCACTTCCTGGCGGAGCTGGTCGAGTATTTCCGCAGCGTGCTGTTCCTCAAGCACGGCCTGGACCGCGACGCGTGGCTGTCGGCGCCGGCCGACGCCTTCCCGCCGGAGGTGCTGGACGCGTTCGGCGTCGAGCAGGCCGAGAAGGCGGTCGAGCTGCTGCTCGCCGCCCAGCGCAACCTCAAGGGCGCGCTGAACGAGCGGTGCGAGGTGGAGCTGTCGCTCAGCCGCCTGGCGGAGCTGGACCGCCTGATCACGCCGGCCGAGGTCCTGGAGCGCCTGCGCGAGCTGCAGGCCGCGGTGGGCGCGCCCGCACCGACGGCCGACGGCCCGCCGCGCCCCGCGCCGCCCCGGTCGCCGGCCGCCGCCCCCTCGGCGCCGGCTGCGGCGGGTGCCGCGGCAGTTGATGACACGGCAGTTGATGACACGGCGGGCGAGGACGCGCCCGGCGATCCGACCGGTCAGGCGATCGCCGTCCTGCGCCGGCGCCGGCCGCCGGTGGCCTCCGCGTTGGAGCGGGCGCAGTCGATCGAACGAACGGCGGACGGGCTGCGCATTGCGTTCGGGAAAGGCGACGGCTACTCGGCGGACTCGGTGCGCCAGGACGCCGCGGAGATCGCGGCCGCCTTCGGGCTCGCCGGACCGGGGGCGATCGGCGTACAACTGGGTTCCGACGAGAACGACACGGAAGGCAAGGACGATCACGCGGGCGCGGCGGCGCCGGGCGTGGAGATGATCCGCAGCATCTTCCGCGGCGAGATCGTGCAGGGTGGAGGCTCAGCAGGCTGAGGAGGCTGACGACGCGCATGGCGAACAACCCGTTCGATATCATGAAGATGCTGCAAGGCATGCAGAAGCAGATGGCGGAGGTGCAGGGCAAGCTGGCCGCCGTCCGGGTGATCGGCACGGCCGGCGGCGACATGGTGCAGGTGGAGCTCACCGGCAACCTGGAGGTGACGAAGGTGATGCTCGACCCGATCGTGATCGACCCCGAGGAGCGCTCGGTGCTGGAGGACCTGATTGCGGCCGCAATCGGCGACGCGCTGCGCAAGGTCCGCGAGGAGCTCAAGCAGCAGGTGGGCGGCGGCGGGCTCAGCCTGCCGCCCGGGTTCCCCGGCGTCTGATCGCGTATCGCCGATGCAGACCCTCGATCGCCTGGTGCACGGCTTCTCGCGCCTGCCCGGGCTGGGCCGCAAGAGCGCCGAGAGGCTGGTGTACTATTTGCTCGGAGCGAAGGACGAGGTCGTGGAGACGCTGGCCCGCGACCTGATCGCCCTCAAGCGCAAAACGCGGCCGTGCGACCGCTGCGGCGTGTATGCGGAGGCCGAGCTGTGCGCGTACTGCTCCGACCCGACGCGGGAGACGGACACGATCTGCGTGGTCGAGGAGTCGCGCGACGTCATCACCATCGAGTCCACACAATCATTCCGCGGTCTCTACCACGTGCTCGGCGGAGCGATCTCCCCCGTGGACGGCATCAGGCCGGCCGACCTGACCATCGACGGCCTGATCCGGCGCGTGAGCGCGCACGCCGTGCGCGAAGTGATCCTGGCCACCAACCCGACGGTCGAGGGGGAGACCACCGCGCTGTTCCTGCGCGACCGCCTGCAGGCGACGCGCGAGCCGGGCGCCGATCTGACCGTCACGCAACTCGCCCTGGGCCTGCCGGTCGGCGGCGACCTGGAGTACGCGGACCGCCTCACCCTGGCGCGCGCCCTGAACGGCCGCACGGCAGTCTAAAGGGTTGACATCATTGGGACGAAGCCAACGCTCCCAACCGAAAGAAAAAGCGTCGATGGCGCGAAGATGGATCGGAGATAGCATAACTATGAGTGGCGAGCGGAGGTAGGAATGCCGTTACCAAGAAAGTTTAAAAGCCTGCTGGAGCTGTCGTCCGAGCAAGTAGAGAAACCAAGCTATGCGTGGTTGGCTTATGCGGTTTGCGCTTGCGAGAAGGACGCCTGTGGATGGCAGGGATGGCTGCTCGAAAGCGCCTTCATGCAGCAGGAAGGAGAGGACGATCTACTGCTTCCCGTCGATAGCAGCCTGGAGTGTCCAGAGTGTCATAGACCGTTGTATTGCACAGTTACTTATCGCGTCGAGCCTTCCGCAGACCAGAGACCTCGACTGATTCCGGGTGTCGACTATGAGGAGACGCCGATCGAATATCACGGCGAAGTGGGGCCGGACATTCCGGTCACCCCACCAACGCCTAGAGGAGCGGGGGTGTGGCGGGAGGTCGATCCTGCGACAGAACAGGGACACGGTACGATCCGTTGAGGAAATGTCCAGCCTCTCGGCAGCGCAAACCTGCACCCGCCGACGCCCGTGATGAGCCCGCGAACCGGCGTTGTGCACCACCGCAGGCCCCGGCACCGCAGGATCTATGGCCGCTCCGAGGGCATAGACCGCCCAGAACCTCGCCCCCAGAGCGGGCCGGCCTCGGCTAACTCATGTACTGCTATGAATGTAGAGGTCGTCGCAAAGGAGCCGCACCCAAATTCTTTCGCGAACAGAAAGAACGGATCCAGGAAACGTTCTTCTTGCAGTCCATGAAGTTGAGAATCGATCGCTCGTGGATGGGCAGACGGCTATTGGTGGCTGTGTTGTTCACTTACGAGAATCTGGGAAGGCCAGGCCGGCTTTGGAGTCGGATACAAGACTATCTTCTTGATCTGAACGACGAGAATCTGTATTTTCAGCTCGGATATTTGCAACTGAAGTTCGGGATGACAGGCGAAAGTATCGCTGTGTTTCGAGAGCTGTTGGACCGCGCGATTCTGCGCGATGCTACGGTCGACCCGCTGCTCATTTCTAATCTCATGGATGCACTCAACATCGCAGATGAATACCATGAGGCGATTCACGTTTTCGAGAATATCATGCCCATGATCGATCTGTCCGGATCGACCGATACCATTCATTATAATGCAGGGAACTCATACTACGGTGAGGCCCGATATAAAGAAGCAGCCCGTTGCTATCAAACAGCCTTGGGGCTTCGAACGTCAAATACGTGCCATATCCTGCATAATCTGGGGAACTGCTACTCCGAGATGGGAGATGAAACGAGTGCTCTCGAATTGTACAAGCGGGCACTTGGCGAGGCCATGACCGACGCAGAAAAGGGAATGGAAGAATACGCAATTGGCAGTGCTTCAGCCGAGCTTGGGCGTCATGCGGACGCGTTGGCGTACTATATGCGAGCGGCGGATCGAGGACACGTAAAGGCGGCAGAGAGAATCGCGGAGATGTCATAGGAGCGTCATGCGCATCGCTCGCAGGTTGTGTTTCGCACGGCCCGAGAGCCGAGGCTGCGCACGATCTTGAGGCAAACGGATTCCATTGTCGGGGATGACTGCAGGCACGGTGGCGGATATTGGGAAAGGTTATAACTGTGCGTGCGGAGTAGAATAGCGGAATAGCGGCGTGGCGATCACACTACGGTACATCCTTCGCACGATCCGCGAGCGGAAGCTGCGGACGGCTTTGCTGGTACTGTCAGTGGCGGTATCAGCCGGACTCTACTTCGCATCGATAGCACTCACTACGTCATTGGCCGGCATGTATGCCGACCGCTTGCAGGAAACATACGGGAACGCCGAGATCGTCGTAGACCCGCATCCCAGAGGGTGGTCGTCCTTCATTTCCTTGTGCGCGTCCATCGTCGCCGTTTCTGCTATTCTTTGGTGCCGTGCAGTCGTTCGCCAACGGTAGCAACGAAAGCAGCAATACAACCGCGGACGAAAGTGACACCGGCACCGCGTCCGACGACGTCAAGGTAGCTGCGGCCACAGCAGCAGCTGGTGCAGCAGCAATCGCCGGGGCTCTGGAGGACCAGGCAAAGGAAAGCGTTCGCGAAAGCAGTGAAGGAGGCAGCTCGACGATTATCCGACAACATCTGCGTGTTCTGCGGACGCGAGACCACATCGGAAGATGGTCCAGGAAGGTCTGAAATAGACCATGCGATTCCAAGATCGAGAGACGGCAATAACACACCTGACAACGCCCAGAATACGTGCCGTAGCTGCAATCGTCAGAAGGGAACTGATACCACAGAGGAATATCTCGATCGCTTGCGCACAGGCGGCGCGACTTGAAGGAGCAGTGAATTGGCAAATTACGAGATCGAAATAGGCAAAGATAGGCAGTCTTCGGTATGTCAGTGCTGCGGAAAAGAGTCGTCGGTAGGCTATGGATTTGTCTACAAGGACGGCGATGCGTACGCAATCTATAGTGCCGCATGGTCGACGATGCACTCACAACCAAAGATAAGTTTTGCGCTTGCCATCGGCGATTGGGACGACGACGGCAAGCGGAACGAAAACACGGTATGTTTCGGCGTGGAAGCTGTTGACGGAGGAGACAAGATCCTCTTTCAAATCATCGATCCAAGTGAGTCTCCGTGGCCTGATAGCGAACTTTTGGGTAGCATGCTTGCTCGAGAGAGTAGTATGAATCACGCTTCGATAAACGAAGTGTTCACGATTGTTGAGAGCCTGTTGCATCGTCATCCTGCAATTCGCAAGTACCTGGCTTTGCCGACTGAAATTGCTTCCTGAAACTCAGCCCCCTAAGGGCATTCGTCGTAACAAGAAGGTCGGAAAGCGTAACCGAATAACCTGTTCGGAAGCTCTTGCCGGAGAGTTCAGGGCAGTTTCGTCGCCGTTGTTGGGGACGGCAGACGAGGTTCTTAGGCCGTGGGCGAATCGCGTTGCCAGCCGCCATGGGAGACACACGCGCCACATCCGCGCGCCGCGCGCGGGGGCTCTCAGGAACTTGATTACTTGAACTTGAAAAAGCCACCGACCATGCAGATGGTGATGTCCTGATCGGCTATGCTTTGATGTTTCTGCCGTATCGCCGAGAACTGGCGTAGGAGTCGAGTGGTGGTGAACTTGATCGGGCACAGGACGACGAAGAGGGCTTGAACATCCGCTCGAAGTTCTACGCTGAATTGGGACTCTGACCGAGAAGGGGCTGAACGGACACTCTATGGCGACCTCTCTCCCTACGCAGCCGTGGGCAGGAGGAAGGCTGGTCGCCCGGGTTTAGGCCCGCGGTTGCGGCAACTGCAATAGATGAGGATGACTACCGATCGGCAAAAACGGTGTCCGTCGGGCCGACGCGAGGGTCACCATCGTTCAGTCGGCGTGTAGTCCGCTGGCGGTTCGGGTAGAAAGAGCATCGTGGCGATCATACTGCGGTACTTGATTGTTACGATCGGCGAACGGAAGCTACGGACGGCGCTGTTGGTGATGTCGGTCGCGCTGTCTGCGGCCCTTTACTTTGCGTCCATAGCGCTCACCACGTCGCTCGTCGGGATGTACGCGGACCGCTTGCAGCAAGCGTACGGCAGCGCCGAGATCGTCGTGGAGCGGCATTCCCGGTGGCGGTCGGTGTTCATCTCGCCGGCGCAGGCTGACGGCTTGCGGGAACGGATGGACTACGCTGTGGGGCTGTTCGAAGGCACTGCCTACTACCGCCGGCTCGACACCGCGGTGCCGATGAGTCTGACGGCCGCGCGATCGGCAGTCGGCGCCGCGCTGGTGGCGCCGACGCTGGCTCCAACCCTGCTCAGCGCGGTCGCCGGCATCGTCGCCGGCGTGGTCGGCGTCGTGAGGCTGACGCCGCTGATCCTCACCGGCGCTGCCGCCGCGCTTTCGCGCGCGGCTCGGTTGCTGCCGGGGGCCATCAGCGAGGTACTCGGACTATACGCGCTGTCCTCCGTTCCGGTCGCCGACAGTCCTGAGGACATCCGCAGGGTGCTGGGGGTCAAGGCGGACCGCTTTCCGGAGTTCTGGCGGCTGCGCGGCTCCGGCGACGCCGAGATGCTCTACGCACGTCTGGGCCGCGAGCGCACGATCATACCGACCTACGCGCTGCAGAAGCGCAGAAGCGGCTGGACTTGGCCGTGGGGGACATCCTCACGTTGGAGATGGCGCGGGGCCGGCGTGACTACCGCGTCATCGGCTTCTTCCATTCGGTATGGTGGGAAGGTGACTACGCGCTGATCGGCGAGCGGTTCCTCAAGCACGACGGCCTGCAGCAGTGGTACGGCGAGTTGTACATGCGGGCGAATCGCGATCCGAACGCCGTCAAGGAGGACCTCCAACAGAAGTTCAACCGGCGCGACCCGTGGATCCGAACGGTCGCCGAGATGGAGGAGTACGACGAGGAGGCAAACCGGGAGTTGCTGCGCGGGCTGCAAGGCTTCGCGTTCATGGCGTTGGCGATCGCCGTGATCGGAGTGGTCAACAACCTGCTGATCGCCTTCATCGAGCGGCGCCGGTCGCTCGCCCTGTATCGGTCGGTGGGGATGGAACAGCGGCAGGTGGTACGCATGCTGTTGACCGAGGCGCTCATGAGCGGCGCCGTGGGCGGCGTCATCGGCGCAGCGGCAGGGTTCCTGCTGCTGTACATCGCCGACTACGTCATCCTGGCGCTGGAGTTGTACGTGCGGATACGCTACTCGGCAGCGCTCATTGCGGGATTCTTCCTGGTGGGCGTCGTAGCAACCGTGCTGGCATCGGTGAGCCCGGCGCTCAAGGCGCGGCGCATCGACCTGCTGCGCGAGCTGCGCCATGAATGACGGCGCGACCGACACGGATGCCATCATCCAGGTGCGGGAACTGCACAAGAGCTATCGCGTCGGGGATGTCGCCGTGGAGGTGCTGAAGGGAATCGACCTGTCGATCGCGGCCGGGGAGTTCCTGGCGGTGATGGGGCCGTCCGGGTCGGGCAAGAGCACGCTGCTCCATATGCTTGGCGGCATGGAGCGGCCGACGACCGGCAGCGTCACCATCAAGGGCCAGGACGTCGCCGCCATGGACGACCGCGCCGCCAGCCTGCTGCGCCGCCGGGCCGTGGGGTTCGTGTTCCAGTTCTACAACCTGATCCCCAACCTGAACGTCGAGGAGAACCTGCTGCTGCCGGCCCTGCTCGACGGAGTGGCCCCCATCGAGCGGCGGCGCGTGCTCGACGACGTGCTCGCTGGGATCGGTCTGACCCACCGGCGAGCCCATACGCCGCGCGAGCTGTCCGGCGGCGAGCAGCAGCGTGTCGCCATCGGCCGCGCGCTGATCAACCGGCCGGACATCATCCTGGCCGACGAGCCGACCGGCAACCTGGACAGCAGCACGGGTGAGGAGATCATGGCGCTGCTGGTCCGCGTCAACCGGGAGCTCGGCCGCACGATCGTGCTGGTGACGCACGCGGCCGAGGCGGCCGCGCACGCGCAGCGGACCGTGCACGTGCGCGACGGGAGGCTGGAGTCGTGAGCATCGCGACCTTGGCGCCGGCCGCGAGGTGGACCAGCGCTGGTGTGCCGGCTGCCGTGCTCGGCTTCGTGCTGTCATCCTGCGGCGACGCAGGCACCGGAGAGGTTCAGGCGGTCGTGCCGCAGGCTCCGCCCGAACAGGAGATCGTCACCGAGGCGTTCGGGGTGGTCAAGGCGCTGTCGGTGCGCAGCATCTACGTCGACCTGCCGGCCGAAGTCACCGAGGTACACGTCATCGGCGCGCAGTCGGTCAAGCGCGGCGACGTGCTGCTCACGCTCGACCTGGAGGAGTACGAGACGTTGCTCGCGGCGCGCGAGAGCACGCTGGCGATCGAGAGGCTGGCGCTCAGCCGGCTGGAGCAGAACCTGGAGCGCGACAGCGTCACGTTCAGCAGCGAGTACCAGACCACGCGCAATCAGCTCGCGGCGCGGGAAACGGAGCTTGCCGACCTGGAGGCGATGGCGACGCCGCAGACCGTCGGGATCGAGATGCAGCGCAAGACGGTGGCGCGTCTGGAGGCGGACGTGGCGGCGCTGCGTCGGGACGTCGAGCGCCCCTTCCTGGACGGCACGCGGGTGGTCGTCGACCTGGACCGGGCGATCGTGACCGATCTGACCGTGCATCGCGGCGACTCCGTGGGTCCGGGGCGGTTGCTGCTGCGGCTGGTCGATCTGGACAGTCTGATCGTCGAGGCCGACGTGCCCGAGGAGTTCATCCGCGACGTGCGGATGGGCGCCCCGGTGACCATCATTCCGCTGGCGGACCCGGCTCGGGAATCGTACGGGACGGTGCGCCGGATCGCCGGCATGGCGGTGAACCGCAGCGGCGAGACGATCGTACCGGTACAGGTATCCATCGACGACGATCAAGGCTACCTGCTGCCCAACTTCAACGTCGATGTCGCCATCGGCACCGTCGAGAGTGTGTCAGAATGACTGAGATTCGGTTCCGAAGACGAGGACATCGCATGCCGCTACCAAGAAAGTTCAAGAACCCGCTTGAGTTGACCTACGAACAGGTGGAGCAACCGAGCTACGTATGGCTGACTCCCATGGAATACGAGGGTGAAGCCGGGCCGATGATCCCGGTCACCCGGCCCGACCACGGGAAGCGCCTGGTGGCGCCGGATCGATACGCAGCAGTGATGCGCCGTAGCGGTTGCAGCGAGTCGGGCGCAGGCGCTGTGCGCGCCTGCACGGCGGTCTGAGGGCTGGCGGCCATGCGCGAATTCAACACCGAGGGTCCCGTCGTCGCGGCCGATCACTATTGCATTCCGCCGCTTGAGCGCATCGACCTGGAGGCGGTGCTCGGCCTGGTGCGGCGCAAGAAGTACTTCGTGCTGCATGCGCCCAGGCAGACGGGCAAGACCTCGGCGCTGCTGGCGCTGCGCGACCTGCTGAACGGCGGCGCCGTCGGCGACTACCGTTGCGTGTACGCCAACGTCGAAGGCGGCCAGGCGATGCGCGAGGATGTGGCGGAGGGCATGCGCACGGTCCTTGCCCAACTGGCGTTTCGCGCCAGCGTGACCCTGGGCGACGAGACGCTGGAGCGACTCTGGCCCGATCTGCTGGCGCGCGTCGGTCCGGGTCAGGCGCTGCATCAGGCGCTGGCGCGCTGGAGCATGGCCGACGCGCGCCCGCTGGTACTGCTGATCGACGAGATCGACGCTCTGGTGGGAGACACGCTGCTGTCGGTGCTGCGGCAGCTTCGCACCGGCTACGACCAGCGGCCGGCCGAGTTCCCGCACAGCATCATCCTCTGCGGGGTGCGCGACGTACGCGATTACCGCATCCACTCGACCGCCGAGGACCGCATGGTGCTGGGCGGCAGCGCCTTCAACATCAAGTCGGAGTCGCTGCGGCTGGGCGACTTCTCGGAGCGGGAGATACGGACGCTGCTGGCGCAGCACACGGGGGCGACCGGGCAGGCGTTCACGGACGATGCCCTGCGGCTGGTCCATACACGCACCGCCGGCCAGCCGTGGCTGGTGAACGCGCTGTGCTACGACGCCTGCTTCCGCGACAAGGGGGGCCGGGACCGCTCCCGTCCGGTCGTCGCGGACGCCGTCGTGGAAGCGCAGGAGCGGTTGATCCTGCGCCGTGACACGCACATCGACGATCTGGCGAACAAGCTGCGCGAGGATCGCGTGCGGCGGGTGATCGAGCCG
This sequence comes from Spirochaetia bacterium, assembly GCA_965215345.1. Classification (GTDB taxonomy): domain Bacteria; phylum Spirochaetota; class Spirochaetia; order SZUA-6; family Bin103; genus CATQHW01. The sequence continues at coordinate 1,162,652 of CBDCDL010000002.1, forward strand.
ATTCTGGCCGGCGCCGACCGGATCGACTGTTCCGACGAGGATTTGGCGTACGTCCACGACCTGGGGTTGGTGACGCAGCCCACCGGCAGTCCGCCGCACATCGCCAACCCCATCTACGCGGAGGTGCTGCCGCGGCATCTGAACCACGCGGTGCAGGCGACGCTGCCGCAGCAGACCGCGTGGTACGTGGACGCGGCCGGCGGCCTGGACGTGGAGGGGCTGATCGGCGCGTTCCAGCGGTTCTTCCGGGAGCACTCCGAGCACTGGGTGCAGCGCTTCGAGCAGTACCACGAGGCGGGCCCGCAGTTGCTCTTGCAGGCATTCCTGCAGCGCATCGTCAACGGCGGCGGGCGGCTGGAACGGGAGTACGCGCTGGGCCGCGGGCGCGTGGATCTGCTGATCCTGTGGCCGCAGGGGGGGCGAGAGCGCCGGGTGGTGGTGGAGTGCAAGGTGCGCCGCGGGGAGCTCGAGCGGACCATCGCGGAGGGGCTGGCGCAGACGCGTGGCTACCTGGACCGCTGCGGGGCGGAGTCCGGGCACCTGATCGTGTTCGACCGATCGCCGGAGCGGAGCTGGGAGGAGAAGATCTTCCGCCGCGAGCCGCCGCCCGGAACCGAGGCGCCGATCACCGTCTGGGGCATGTAGCGATGCCGCTACTACCGGCTATAACCGGCTATATCTTGTCGACCAGGATCGCGCACTTGCCGGAAGGGATCGGCAGCGTCTTGCGGCGACGGCCCAGGACATGGATCGCCAGGTAGTAGAGCTTCTCCGACTCCAGCCGCACCTCCCAGCCGCGCTCCGAGTGGTGGGTCTGGATGGAGACCAAGTTGCGCTTGAGCGTCAGGTTCTCGATCCCCATGCCCTCCAGCGCCGGCAGCGTCCAGTCCACGGTCTTGCGCGGAAGCGAGATCGACAGCCCCAGGACGTTCTCGATCACCAGCGCCACCGTGGACAGGGCGACGAACGGCAGGAAGGACTTGCGCGGAAAGCCGCCCTTGCCGTGCCACTTGGCCGCCGCCTCGTGCTCCGGCGCGTAGGCGTCCCACAGGTCGCCGATGCCACGCTCCGGGACCAGCACGTCGTGCATGGCGAACAGGTGGCGCAAGGCGAACTCCCGCGCCAGGTCGATCTTCCCGTAGCGCTCCAGCCCCTTGATGATCGCGTAGTTCACGAACGGCAGCACCGACCCGCGGTAGCCGCCGCCGTAGGGATCGTAGAGCGGCTCGTCGGCCGCCAGGCTCGGGAACGGATGACTGCGGCCGAACGTGGCCGGGTTGGTCAGATGGCCGATCAGCCTGCCCGCCTTGTCCTCGCTCGGAATCTCGGCCAGCAGCGTCCAGAACGCCGCGATCGTCTTGACCCCGAGCTGCTGGCCGTACCGGTCCAGGTCGTAGTAGATCGAGTCTTCCTCGTTCCACATCAGCGACTGCATGCGCGTCTTCAGCGCGAAGTACTCGCGCTTGTAGCGGAAGGCGACCTCCTTGTCGTTGAGAGCGTCGGCGATCGTGGAGATGAACGCGGCGCTGGCCGCCTGCTGCGCGTTGAAATCCACCGGGTAGGCGGCGCGGTCGCGCGGACTGTTGCTCATGCCCAGCGCCTGGCGCGGAACCGCCAGCAGGCCGTTGTCGCGCCGGAAGTTGGCCTGGATCCACTGGTAGTACCGTTCCAGGATGGGCAGCACCTCGCGCAGGCGCCGCTTGGAGCCCAAGCGGTGGTACAGGTTGTACTCCGCCCACGCGAACAGCGGCGCCTGCACCCCGTGCGGGTTCGCCTTGATCAGGAAGGGGTGCCCGTCCACCAGGCTGTACTCGCCGTGAATGGCCCCGGACGGATGCTGCTTGGCATAGAAGGCGTCGAGCTGCGCCTCTACCGGGAACTCCCGGTTGGAGTACACCAGCGCGAAGGTCGAGCAGCAGGCGGCAACCTGGCTCACGCGGTTCTGCGCCGGATCGCAGAAGGTCAGTCCGAAGCCGCTGCCGGGCTCGCCGTGGCGCCAATAGCCAGGCATCAACTCCCAGGTCGCGTCGAACAGGTCCACCAGCGCCTGATGGTCGTAGATGAGGCGCGGAAGATCGTCCCGCGTGGCGGTCACCGTCCGGGCCGCCGGCGAAGTGGTGTCCGGAGCCTGTTCCGGGGCTGCTACGGTGGAGATAACTGGTGCCTGCAAAAGAGAAGAGCTGGGGAGTCGGACGCGGGATCATACCATGAATCCGCGTTCCCCTGTCAAAAAAGCTCCTGAGCCGGGGCCGCGGTCGCAACTGTTGACAGGGGCAAGGAATGGTGCTTGACTCGATCAGTGGGTCGGAGAGAGCCGAACACCCTGGAGGCGACCGCCGCGATGGCCAGGCTGCGCGTCGGCGCCGACGAGCGTGCGCGGCTGGAGGCCGAGCTGTCGCGCATCGTCGACTACTTCGCAGTGCTGGCGGAGGCCGACGTGGACGACCTGCGGCCGACGACCCACCCGTTGCTGACCGGATCCCGACTGCGCGACGATGACGTCTCCACGCTGCCTGCCGCCTACGACCCGGTGCAGGCGGCCCCCGACCGCGACGAGCGGTTCATCGTCGTCCCCAACGTACTCTAACGACCGAGCGGGGATCGGATGTCGGCAGGTGCGCGCTGGCGCGCGGTATTCGCGGATGAGGACGGGCGGCGCCGCTGGCTGGCCTACGCGCGCGCATGGAACGAGCGCATCAACGCCTTCGTGTCGTTCGCGGATGGGGCCGGCGGTGCGGCGGCGGCCGCCGGGCCCCTTGCCGGGATGCCCTGCGCGGTCAAGGACAACATCGCCGTCGCCGGCCAGCCTCTGAGTTGCGGCTCAGCGCTGCTTGGTGCGCACGTTGCGCCGTTCAGCGCCACCTGCGTCCGGCGGCTGCAGCGGGCCGGTGCGATCGTGGCGGGCAAGACCAACCTGGACGAGTTCGGCATGGGCTCCGACACGCAGGCGTCCGTGCACGGCGGCTGCGCCAACCCCTGGAACACGGAGCTTACCCCCGGCGGGTCGAGCGGCGGGTCGGCGGCCGCGGTGGCGGCCGGCATCGTGCCGTTCGCCCTGGGATCGGACACCGGCGGGTCGGTCCGGCAACCGGCCTCCTTCTGCGGCGTGTTCGGTCTCAAGCCCACCTACGGCGTGATCTCCCGGTTCGGGCTGGTCTCCTACGCCTCCTCGCTGGAGGTGATCGGCATCATCGCCGAGACGCCTGCGCTGTGCGGGGACGTGCTGGAGGTGATCGCGGGGCTGGACGAGCACGACCAGTCCACGGTGACGGGCACCGCCGACCGGGATGCGGTACGGACCATCGGCGTGCCGCGCTCGTGCCGGCAGGAGCTGCGCGATCCGGCGGTGCGCTCGGCGCTGGATGCCGCGGTCGGCCAGCTCGCCGAGCTGGGCTACCGTATGGTGGACGTGGACTTGGCGACCCTGCGCTACGCCGCTGCCGCCTACTACGTGATCTCCTGCGCCGAGGCGAGCGCCAACCTGGCCCGCTTCGACGGCGTGCGCTACGGGGCGCGCGTCGCCGCCGAATCGGCCGACGATACCATCATCGCCTCCCGCTCGGCCGGCTTCGGGGATGAGGTCAAGCTGCGCGTGCTGGCCGGCACCTACGTGCTGCGCTCCGGCTTCCACGACCGCTACTACCTGCGCGCGCAGCGGGTGCGCACGGCGCTGCGCGACGAGCTGGCCGGCCTGTTCGGTCAGGTCGACCTGCTGCTCATGCCGGTCTACCCGGTGCCGCCGTTCGCGCGCGGCAGCGCCCGCCTGGATCCGTTCGAACAGAAGGTCGCCGACCGGTACACGACCGTCGCCAACCTGGCCGGCGCTCCGGCGGTGAGCTTCCCCACGCCGCAGCCGCGGGTGCCGATCGGGATGCAGTTGATCGGACCCAATTTCGGGGAGCGGCTGCTGCTGGACGTGGCCGCCCGGTATGCGGCGGCGCATCCGCCCGCCCGCCCGCAGGGATACTCGGAGGAGTGGCGATGAGCGGCGCCCACGCCGAACGGGGCGCGTTCGATACGTTCGTGGGGCTGGAGATCCACATCCAGCTCGACACCCGCACCAAGGTGTTCTGCGGCTGCCCGGTCGCGTTCGGCGGCGAGCCCAACACGCGCGTCTGTCCGATCTGCCTTGGCTTCCCCGGCGTGCTGCCGGCCCTGAACCGGGAGGCGGCGCGCATGGCCTACGTGGTCGCGCAGGCGATGGGATGCACGCTGTCGACCGAGGCGGTGTTCGAGCGCAAGAACTACTTCTATCCCGACCTTCCCAAGAACTACCAGATATCCCAGTACGGCGCGCCGATCGGCGCCGGCGGCTTGCTGACCGCTCCGCTCTCCCCCACCCGGCCGGTGACGATCCGGGAAGTGCACCTGGAAGAGGACGCCGGCAAGATGATCCATGCTGGCGACGTCTCCCTGCTGGACTTCAACCGCACCGGCACACCTCTGGTGGAGATCGTCACCGCGCCGGACCTGCGCTCGGGCGACGAGGCGATCGCCTTCCTGCAGTACTTCCGCCGCGTCGTCCGCCACCTCGGAGTGTGCGACGGGAACATGGAGGAGGGGTCGCTGCGCTGCGATGCCAACGTGTCCATCAACCATGCGGACGCCGGCCTGGGCAGCAAGGTGGAGATCAAGAACCTCAATTCCTTCAAGTTCGTCGGCCGCGCCATCGAGTTCGAGCTCGACCGGCAGCGGCAGGAGCTCCAGGCGGGACGGACCGTGCCGGTGGAGACCCGCCACTGGAACGAGAATCGCGACGTGACGACATCGATGCGGGTGAAGGAGTCGGACTCGGACTACCGCTACTTCCCGGAGCCGGACCTGCCGCCGTTGCGGCCTGACGGCGCGTTCCTGGAGTCGGTCGCAGCCGCACAGGTCGAGTTGCCGCTCGATCTGTGCGGCCGGCTGGCAGCGGAGCATGGACTTTCCGGCGCACAGGCGGAATTCCTGAGCGAGGAGCGGGCGACCGCCGAGCTGTTCGAGCAGGCGGTCGCCGCCGGCGCCGACGCCCAGCAGTCCGCCCGATGGTTGGCCGGCGACGTGCGCCGGCTGCTGAACCGCACCGGCATGTCGATCGCGGACTCGCCGCTGAGCGCCGGGCGCCTCAGCGAGCTGCTGGAGCTGATCGACTCCGGCGCCATCTCCGGCAAGATCGCCAAGGGAGTGCTGGAGTCGGTGCTGGCCGACGACCTGGACCCGGCCGACGTGGTCGAGCGGCAGGGCTTGCGCCTGATCGCCGACGAAGCGGAGCTCGGCGGATACGTGGATGCCGCGATCGCCGCGTTCCCGGACGCGGCCGCGCAGGTGCGGCAGGGCGACGGGCGGCCGGTGGGCTTCCTGATCGGCGAGGTGATGAAGCGGACCGGGGGGCGCGCGGCGCCGGAACCTCTGCGGCGCATGCTGCAGGCGCGGATAGGAGGACAGTGATGGCGGACGCCGGCTCGTGGTCGGAACGGACCCTGGTGGCCGATATCGGCGACCGGCGCGGAAGCCAGGTCACGGTGGCCGGCTGGGTGCACCGGGTGCGCTCCCTCGGCCGCGTGGCATTCGTGCTGCTGCGCGACCGCTCGGGCATCGCGCAACTCGTGTTCCCGGGCTCGGTGGACCTCTCCTCCGAGTCGGTGATCACGGCGACCGGCACGGTGGAGGCCAGCGACCGCGCCCCCGGCGGCTTCGAGGTGCAGGTCGGGGAGCACCGCGTGTTGTCGACGGCTGCGGCCGACCTGCCGCTGGCGGTCAACGGCCGGCCGGAGAACCTGTCGCTCGACGCGCAGCTCGACCACCGCATGCTGGCGCTGCGCATCCCCAAGCTGCTGGACGTGTTCAAGGTGCAGGCGACCATCGTCGAGGGTTTCGCCCGCCATCTGCGCGGCGAGGGGTTCACGGAGATCAAGACCGCCAAGCTGATCGGCTCGGGCACCGAGGGCGGCACCGGCCTGTTCGCGGTGCGCTACTTCGACCGCGACGTGTTCCTGGCGCAGTCGCCGCAGCTCTACAAGCAGGCGATGGTCGCCGCCGGGCTGGAGCGGGTGTTCGAGATCGGCCATGCCTACCGGGCCGAGAAGCACGACACCCCCCGTCACCTGAACGAGTACGTGTCGCTCGACGTGGAGATGGCCTTCATCGACAGCGAGCACGACCTGATGGACCTGGAGCAGAGAATCCTCAAGACCATCTTCGCCGCGATCGCCGAGCGCAACGGTCGGGAGCTCGACGCCTGGGGCGCGTCGGTGCCGGCGCCGGAGGCGGTCGACGCGCTGCCGAGACTGAACCACGACCAGGCGCTGAAGCTGGCCTCCGAGCTGCTCGGCCGGCGGGTCTACGAGGTCTCACCGGAGGTGGAGCGCGAGCTCTGCTCCTGGGCGGAGCGCGAGCACGGCACCGACGGCTGCTTCGTGTACGGCGACCCGCGCCGCAAGCGGCCCTTCTACACTCACCCGGCGCCCGACGGCAAGACCATGTCGTTCGACCTGCTGTTCCGGGGCGTGGAGATCACCACCGGCGGCCGGCGCATCGAGCAGCACGACCTCTTGGCCGAGAACATCGAGGCACACGGCCTTTCGGTCGAATCGCTGGCCGACTACCTGTCGGTGTTCCGCTACGGCTGCCCGCCGCACGGCGGCTTTGCGATCGGCCTGGAGCGCCTTACCCAGAAGGTGCTGGGCCTGGAGAGCGTCAAGGAAGCCGCCCTCTTCCCCCGCGACCGCAAGCGTACCCGCCCCTGACGACTCGGCCGGCTCTCCGATCAGCCGATGGTCAGGACGAGCTGACCGCCCTTGAAGATGCGGATCTCGCCCGAGGACTCCGAGACGGCGATGCCGAGGGCGTCGGTGGCGGCGGTGATCGCCGCCGCCGCCGCATGACGGGCGCCCAGGCCGGGGGTCTGCGCGGGTGAGGCGGGGGCGCTCAGGAACGCGCCGGCGGACTCCACCACGCCGTCCCGGCGCACGACGAAGGCGCCGTCCATCAGCGCGTACTCCTTGATCGTCTCGTCCAGCGCCGGGTCGAGCAGGTTGCGCTCGTCGTCCGGGTAGCCGCGGAACGGATTCATCACGAGCTGGCTCGTGTGGCCGAGCACGCGCTCGTGGTCGCCGATCACGAACAGCGCGCCCACCGGGCGGCCTTCGCGTCCCTGGGTCGCAAGCTCGCGGCCGATCTGCAGCACCCGCTCCAGCACCCCGCGCTGCGCCATCGCCGCGAGCGGCTGCCGGCGGACCGACGCGAATGTCTCGAACTCCACGCCCACGTCCGTGACCACCACCGTGTCGAGCACGCCGGTGTCCGGGAGGCCGAAGACGCTGACGACGCGGTCGGCGTGGTCGATCACGCCGCGGGACAACGCCAGCAGGATGGCGACCTCCACCTGGCTGGACCGCGAAGGCACCGAGAACGGAATCAGCACCTGGTCCGAGAATCCCGCCGGCAACGACGCCTCCGAAGCCGGATGCGAGCTGGCCAGGACCGCCCGGCGCTCGATGCCGAAGCCGCCGGCGGCGCCGAACTCCCGCACCATGGGCCGCGAGACCTCGTCCACGTGCAGGATGACCGTGCTGGCCTCCACCTCCGCGGCCAGCGCTCCGGCGTGCACCAGCACCCGCGCGGAGATCCGGTCGGCGCCGGCGCGGCTCGGCGCGCCGTCCGGGCCTGCGAGCAGCCGGCACACTGCCTCCGGGCGGTCGGCCTCCAGCAACCGCTCGACCAGGCGCTTGTCCCGCAGCGTGGCGGCGATGTCGGCGAGCAGCGCCACGTGCCCGTCGGGGTCCAGCGAGTCGCCCAGGATCAGGAAGATCAGCGCGACGTGGCCGTCTTCGCCGGCGTCGTACCTCACGCCGTCGAAGGAGCGGCCGATCACCACCAGCGTCCGCCCGAAGCCGGGGATCTGCAGGTGCGGGAACGCGATGCGGTCGGAGATGCGCGAGCTGAGCGCCATCTCCCGCTGCCACAGGCCGTCCATCACCGCCTCTATGTCCAGCGGGCCGCCGGAGCGGGCGGCCGCATGCACCAGCTCGGCCAGCGCGGCGCGCTTGCCGCGGTTGCGCAGGAACACCACCCGCTCGACGGCGACGAGCTCGCGCAACTTCACACCGTGATTATGGCACCGCCGCGCGAGCGAGTGATCCCTGGCATGGGTTTGCATGGGAATGAACCCCCTTGCGTCACCTGGCCGTGAGCCGTAGCGTGCGCCGATGCAAACCTATCGCGGCGTTGCGCTCGATGCCGTCTCCGCCGCGCTCGCCGCCCTGGCCCCCGGTGCCGACGCCGGCGGCCTGAGCGTCGCCACCCCTCCCGATCCATCGCTGGGGGACCTGTCCGTGCCGTGCTTTCCGCTGGCCCGGACGCTGCGACGCGCGCCGGCGCAGATCGCCGCCGAGTTGGCCGCGGGCGTCGAGCTGCCGGCCGTATTCCGGCGCGTGTCCGCCGACGGCGCGTACCTGAACTTCTTCATCGATCCGGGCGACCTGATCGCCGGCGTCGTCGGCGCCGTGCGCGCAGCCGGGGCGTCCTACGGGTCGAACGGCACCGGCATCGGCCGCACCGCGCTCCTGGAGCACACCTCGATCAACCCGAATGCCTCCCCGCACGTGGGCCGGGCGCGCAACGCGCTGATCGGCGACGTGCTGGCGCGGCTGCTGCGCTTCGAGGGCTACGACCTGGAGGTGCGCTACTTCGTCAACGACGTCGGCAAGCAGATCGCGCTGCTGGTGCTGGCCGCCGGCGACCGGCAGGTGCCGTTCGCGGAGGTCCTGGATCTCTACGTGCAGGCCAACGCCCGCCTGGAGCAGGACCCGGACCTGGAACGGCAGACGTTCGATCTGCTGCGCAAGCTGGAACAGGGCGACGCCGACACGCGCCGCCGCTTCGACGCCATCGTCGACGTCTGCGTCGCCGGCCAGCGCGCCATCCTGGAGGCGCTGGACATCCGCCACGACCGCTTCGACAAGGAGTCGGAGTACCTGTGGAGCGGCCGCACCCGCGAGGTCACCGAGCGCCTGCGCGACACCGGCCGGCTGTCGACCGACGATGAAGGGCGCTCGGTCCTGGACCTGGACGGCTACGACCTGCCGTCACGCAATCCGGTGGTGGTGCTGGAGCGCTCCGACGGCACCTCCATGTACCAGCTCCGCGACATCGCCTACACCCTGGACAAGATGGACAGCGGCGCCGACCGCAACCTGATCGTGCTGGGCGAGGACCAGCGGCTGCACCACCGGCAGCTCGGCGCCGCGATCCACCTGCTGGGCGGACAGGCGCCGGAGGTCGTGCACTACGCGTTCCTCAGCCTGGACGACGCCAGCATGTCGACCCGATCCGGCAACGTCGTCCTGCTGGAGGAGTTCATGGCCGAAGCCGTCGAGCGCGCCGGCCGCGCGCTGGCCGAGCGCGGCGCGGCCTTCGACCGCGAGCGCGCCGAGGCGGTCGCCCACGGCGCGGTCCGCTACAGCATCCTGCGCGTCGCCAATGAGAAGATGGTGCGCTTCGACTTCGAGGAGGCGCTCGGCTTCGAGGGCGACACCGGCCCGTACCTGCTGTACGGCCACGCGCGCATGTGCGCGTTGCTGCGCCGCCACGGCCAGGAGCTCCCGGAGAGCGCCGACTTCAACCTGCTGGCCCACGCCGCCGAGCTGGAGCTGGCCAAGGCGGTCGCCGGCTTCCCGGACGCGGTGGCCCGCACCCTGCGGGAAGCCAGCCCGCACGTGGTGGCCGACTACCTGTACGGGCTGACGCGCGCCTTCACGGCCTTCTACCACGCCTGCCCGGTGCTGGACGCGCCCGACCCGCTGCGCGACGGCCGGCTGCTGCTGGTCGACGCCGCGCGCCAGACCCTCCGCAACGGCATGCTCGTCCTCGGCATGCGGCCCCTTGAACGCATGTAGTTCAGCGTGGCCCGGTAACTCCTGGCGGATCGACGAGAACGGTGCGCCGTCAACCGTCGTGCGACGCAGGTATTCCCTCAATCAACGGTCCCTGGAAGGGATGTAGCGTATAGAACGCGGGACCGTGGGGCGAAAACTCGACTTGTAAGCACGCGGAGCGGGGAGCTACCTTGGCGCATGGCCGCTGCCCAAACCGCCACCGACACACGGCCTGCCGGGCGCGTAGACGGCGCGGCCGTCCGGTCGCGCGCCGAGCCCGCGTCGCCGGCGTTCCCCGGCTGCAAGCCGGTCCACCTGCCTCGCGCCGAGCTCGAACACTTCGACCGGCGCCTGGAGTACTGGGACGCTGCCACCGAGACCGCCTGGGTCTGCGAGCCGGCCACGTCCTATCACGAACGCCCTTCGCGTCTCCTGCCGCAGTTGGCGGTCCTGATAGCCAAGGTACGCGGTTCGCGCATCGAGTCCTACGGCTCCATGGACCTGCTGCTGCGCGACGAGCACGGCGAGCCGCAGTTCATCATGCAGGCCGACGAGTCGCTGTACCTGCATCCGGACCGCGCGAGCCTGCCGGCCGCCGCTATGGTGGTCGGCGAGGACGACTTCCCCGACGTGGTGCTGGAAGTCGACCACACCACCGACGCGCGCCGCGGCAAGCTGTCGCTGTACGAGTCGTGGGGGTTCCCCGAAGTATGGGTGGACGTGCCGGACGCGCCGTCGCCGAACCGGCCGCGAGGGCTGCGGCCGGGGCTGACGATCCATCTGTTGGAGGACGGCCATTACCGGGTGGCGGTCGAGAGCCACGCGTTCCCCGGCTGGACGGCGACGGAGATTCACACGGCGCTGAACGAGCCTGCGCCTTCGACGCGGACGAGCGCGGTGCTGGAGCGTGTGGGTGGAACGCTGGGGGCGCGGGAAGGAACCGGACCGGACGACGACCCGCTGCTGCGCTCGCAACGGCGAGCGGGGTTTGAGCGCGGGCGCGCGCAAGGCCGGGCGGAAGCCCGCGCGGCGATGGTGCGCCAGATACTGCGGTCGCGGGGCATCGAGGTCTCGGAGGGGTTCCCCGCCGGCGCGGTGGCGTTCGCGGCAGCGTCCGAGGCCGTGCTCCTTTCGGCCGCGCTCGCCTGCAAGGACCAAACGGACTTCCTTGCCGCACTCGCTCGAGCCGATCGGTGACCGTTTACAGAACGAATGGCTGCCTGGTCACTGTGATTCAATGCGTCCCCTGGAACAGATGTAGCGCCGTACTGAGGTCGCTCGGTAAATGCCGATCCCATAGAGCCTTGTCTTCCTGAGCGACAACGCTGCACTCGGCCGCCCGCCCGCCGTGGCACACTTACTGCGAGGGTCGCATCAGACCTCAGCAGGAGAATCGCGATGGCAGACATGACGGACACTGAGACGGCGTTTCCCGATATCCAAACCAACCTCTCCAACCCGGAGCCGCGTTGTCCCGTGGTGTTGCTGATTGATGTATCCGCTTCGATGCAGGGCGAGAGGATTCGTACGCTCAACAAGGGCGTGGATCGATCAACTACCATCTTCGCGAAACCGACTCGCGGGTCAGCGTATCGAAATCGCCATCGTCGCCGTAGGCGGTGATGCTCGTGTGCTGGATTGCCGGGGCCGCGGGCGAGCCGCCCAGCCGACCGGCGATGCGTTTGCACCGGTGAGGGACTTCATACCGCCTACACATCTCCAGGAGTACGGCCTCACGCCCCTCGGCGCAGGTACGCGCCTCGCGCTCAAGCTCAACCTCACCTTTCCACTCATCGAGTCATTAGAACGATCGGCTCCTTCGGCCTATCGGACCAATGCGGACTCCGTCACCTGGCGGATCACCTTCACCGAGGTTGTGACGAGGAACGTCGACCCCGCGGACTTCGTGATCATCGGGATCCAGCCGTGGAGCCTTACTCTCACCAAGGTGAACGATGCGGGCAGTGTCTACGAAGTCAACGCTGGCCAGCGATGCGCTCGCCGATCACACGGCACCGTGGCGTTGGCACTCTCGGCAAGCAGGACCATCAAGGATCTGGCCGGCAACGATCTCGTGAACCGATCCCTGTCGGGCGACGTCGAGTTCGTTATCGACAACACCGGGCCGACGGTGACGATCGACGGCGTGCCGACGACGGACAGCGGCTCCTTCATGGCGACCTTCACCTTCAGCGAGGACGTTACCGGCTGGGAGTCGCGCTGCTCGGTGCCGCCATGACGTCACGCTGGACGGCGACGGTCTTGCCGACGACCGCTGCACGGTGATGGTCGGCATCCCCCACGGCTCGTATATCAAGAACCTGGAAGGCAATCGCCTCCTGAACGTGAACGCAGAAGGACTCGTCAGGGCTATAACAACTTGAATTACCCGGTACCGTCCACTACCCTCCGATCCTGAAAGACAGATGCGTGCCCGCATGTCGGGCCGCTCGCTGAATAACGCCCCATGAGCGCTGCCGGGTAGCTCCCGACGCGCGGGGCCGAATAGGCGAGGTCGCTTCCTTCTACAGGCACGCGTCTGTCTTTTCAACGACCCGGCACCTCTGTGCCGAGGTACACCCACACTGGCGGAGGGCCGATGCATCGCACAGGGACGCCCCCGGCGAGAGCCCCCTGATCGCTTCGAGGCGCACGTCGCGCGCCAGCGTGCGACGCGGGGAGACCCGCACATGAACCGAATACCGATCGCCCTGACCGCGCTTGCGGTAGATACCCGGCAGAGCACGAACCGATGAGACGAACCGCACCTGCCGCACTGCTCGCCACCGGACTACTACTGGCGTGCGACATCACCCAGGAGCACATCGACCAGGCAAGCGAACGACTTGCAAACGCCACGGTGGCGGTCGGGACCGCTCCGACGGCCGCTCAGATCACGGGGCCGCTACAGGCCTCCCATCTTGCCGGATCATCCTGGCGGCTGATCCACGTGGCGAACTGGCCGCATGCCGAAGCCGTGGTCACCCTCGGAACGAACGGGCGCGTGGTCTGGCATGTCGGGCAATCTCGATACACCGATACCACGCACTGGCGCGTTCAGAACGGCGCTTTGGTGATCGGGAACCCGGGCAACTGGCGGGGCCCCGCCGCCGGCGGCTTCGTGGACGCCAACAACGTGTGTCTGGAGTTCCAAGGAGACCGTTGCGCGGATGCGCTCCAGAGGGTCACCCCTTGATTTCGAGCTGACGCACTACTCGCGCCAGCCGGCATTGGAGCCAACCTTGCTTGCCCTCGCGAGGGCGCCTACATTGCCGGCGTGGCGAGGACGGAAGCGCTGCCGGCCGGCGCGCGTCGTGCGCCGCATCGCCTGAACGGCGAGCCGTCGGCGTTCCCCGGCTGCAAGCCCGTCTACCTGCCGCGCGCGCAGATCGACCGCTTCGACGGACGGCTGGAGTATTGGGAGGCGGCTACGGAGACCGCCTGGATCTGCGATCCGGCCACGCCGTACCACGAACGGGGTGCGCGTCTCCTGACGCAGCTTACGGCCATGATCGCGGGGGTGCGCGGTTCGCCGATCGAGTGTTACGGCTCGATGGACCTGTTGCTGCGCGAAGAGCGCGGCGAGCCGCGGCACATCATGCAGGCGGACGAATCGGTGTACCTGCATCCGGTGCACGCGAAGTTGCCGGGGTCCTCCGCCATGATCGTCGGCGAGGACGATTGTCCGGACGTGGTGCTTGAAGTGGACCACACCACGGACGCGCGCCGGGGCAAGCTGCCGCTCTACGAGTTGTGGGGCTTCCCGGAAGTGTGGGTGGAGGTGCCGGACGCCCCGTCGCCGAGTCGGCCGCGAAGGCGGCGATCGGGGCTGACGATCCATCTGCTGGAACACGGCGCGTACCGGGAGTCGGCTGAGAGCAGGGCGTTCTGCGGTTGGACGAAGGAGGAGATCCACGCGGCGCTGAACGAGGCGACGCCGTCGACGCGGACCAGCGCGGTCGTGGAGCGGGTGGGAGCGGCGCTCGGCGCTCGCGAAGGTACCGGACCGGACGACCATCCGCTATTTCGTTCGCAACGGCGTCAGGGGTTCGAACGTGGTCGCGCGGAAACGATCCGGCAGATCCTGCTGTCGCGTGGCATTGAGGTTTCGCGGGGGTTCCCGGCCGACGCGGCTGCGTTCTCCGCGGCGTCCGAGGCAGTACTGGTTTCGGCCGCGCTCGCCTGCGAGGACGAGGCGGACTTTCTTGCCGCGCTCCCGCTGATCTGATGAGCGGCAGCGGACGCTACGAGCTGTAGACGCCCAGGATGCGGTAGCTGGCGGTGAGATCGCGCAGTTCCTCCTCGGCGTTGCCGAGGGCGTCCGCGTCGGTGCCGAGGGCGACGTCGACGTAGAACCGGTATTCCCACGGGCGTCCGGGGATCGGCCGCGACTCCAGCTTGGTCATGTTCAGGTCGTGGGCGGCGAACACGGTCAGGCACTCGGAGAGCGCGCCGGGGCGGTCGGGAGTGGCGAACACCAGGGACGCCTTGTCGGCCGGCGCCAGCGGCGGGTGGTCGGCTGCGGCGATCAGCAGGAAACGGGTGTAGTTCTGCGGGTTGTCCTCGATTCCCTGCTTGAGCACCCGCATCCGGTAGGTGCGCGCCGCCTCCTCGCTGGCGATGGTGGCGTCGCTCATCTGCCCTTCGCGGGCCAGGTGGGCGACGGCGCCGGCCGTGTCGTAGAACGACACACTCTCCCAGTCGTCATGCTCGCTCAGAAAGCGGCGGCATTGCGCCAATCCCTGCGGATGCGAATAGACGCGGCTGATGCCGTCGATGGTGGCGCCCGGCCGGCCGATCAGGTTGTGCACGATGCGGATGTTGCGCTCGGCGACGATCTTCAGGTCCGGAAACTGCAGGAGCAGCTCGAAATTCTGGTGAATGGTGCCGGTCAGCGAGTTCTCCACCGGCAGGGCGCCGTAGCGGCAGGCGCCGGCCAGCACCGCCTCGAACACGTCCCGGAACTCCCGGCACGGCACGGGCTCGGCGCGTTCCAGGAAGCGTCGGATGGCGATCTCGCTGTTGGCGCCCATCTCCCCCTGGAAGGCGACCCTGGGCAGCTCGCCGTCGTCGCCGGCGGGACGCGGTGATGCGGTCTTGGCCGCTCCCAGCGGCAGCCGCGCCACCTCCATGCCCAGCACGGCGGCCAGTCCGTCGATGTCGCGCATGAGCTTCTCGAACTGCGCCGGATACAGCGACTGAGGCCCATCGGACAGGGCGCGTTCCGGATTCGGGTGGACCTCGACGAGCAGACCCTGCGCGCCTGCGGCCAGCGACGCCAGCCCCATGGGCGGCACCCTGCCGCGGTCGCCGGTGCCCAGGCTGGGGTCGACGATGATCGGCAGGTGCGACAGCGCCTGCACGGCCGGCACCGCCGACAGGTCCAAGGTGCCGCGGGTGGCGGTCTCGAAGGTGCGGATGCCGCGCTCGCACAGGATCACGTCCTCGGCGCCGTTGGCCAGCAGGTATTCGGCCGACATGAGCAGGTCGCGGACCCTGGCGCCCATGCCGCGCTTGAGCATGACCGGCTTGCCGATGGCGCCCACCCGCCGCAGCAGGTCGAAGTTCTGCATGTTGCGCGCACCGATCTGCAACACGTCGACCAGCTCGGCCATCTCCGCCAGGTGGTCGGGCGATGAAGCCTCCGACACCACCGGCATCCCGTGGCGGTCACCCGCCTCGCGCAGATACCTCAGTCCCTCCAGCCCCAGCCCCTGGAAGGCGTACGGCGAGGTGCGCGGCTTGAACGCCGCGCCGCGCAGCAGCACCGCGCCGGACTCGGCCACCAGCGCGGCGCACTCCATGATCTGCTCGCGGCTCTCCACCACGGACGGGCCGGCGATCACGGCGATGCGCTGGCCGCCGATGCGGATGGGTCCCACCGTCACCACCGTGTCGGCGCGCTGCACCTCGCGGGAGGCCAGCTTGTACGGCTTGGAGATCGGCAGCACCTGCTCCACCCCGTCGATCGCCTCGTACTCGTGGGGATCGGTCGCCCGAGGGCCGACCGCCGCCAGCACGGTGCGCTCGCCGTCCTCGATCTGCCGCACCGTGAACCCCTGCTCCTGAAGCTCGCGGCGCACCGCCTGCTGGCGGGAGTCGGAGATGCCGCGCGCCAGAACCACTACCATGAAGCGGGGATTATCCACGACGGCGCACGTGTTCCGCCAGTGCTGAGCGCCGGCCGGCCGGCGCTGGCGCCCCGCATCCCAGCCCCCTATACTGGAGCATGCGCAAACTGCTGGTGCAGTACGTCAAGGACCTGACGGCCGGCCGTCTGGCCTCCGGATTCGAGCATTCCGCGCGCGTCTACCACTTGGCGCGGGAGATCGGCGAGGGCATGGACTACGACGACGACGTCCTGCACGCCGCCTGCTTCCTGCACAACATCGAGACGCCGGCGCGCGGGGCCGGGGCCGCCACCGACCGGGCGCGGGTGCTGCTGAGCGAGGTCGGCTTCGACGTGAGCAAGGTCAGCGCCGTCTGCGACGCGATCGCCGAGCACGCCCCGGGTTCGCAGCCGGATGGCCTTGAGGCGAAACTGCTCTACGACGCCAACCTGCTGGACACCATCGGCGCGGTGGGATTCGCCCGCCTGTCGATCGGCGCGTTCTTCTGGCACCATCTGAAGACCATGGAAGAAGTCCTGGAGTTCCTGCGCGAGCGCCTTGCACATTCGGAGCGGTTCTGCTTCGAGGTGTCGGCGCAGATGGCGACGAAGAAGCTTGCCTTCATGCGCCACGCCGTCGACCAGTTCGAGGCCGAGCTGGCGCTCTGACGGCCGATCCCGAATCACAGGCAGGGCACTACCCATCATGCGACCATCGAGTTCGAGAGCGCCGGCCGATTTGCACCCGCTGGAGGCGGCAGCGCTCCGTGAGGTGCAGCCGGGTGAGGACTACACGCCGGAAGCGCTGGCCGCGGCGGCCGGCTTGGTCCTGGGTCAGGCCAACCAGGTCATCTCCTGGCTCACCGGCAAGGGCTGGCTGGCCGAGACCAGCCGCGTCAGCGACGTCGAGCACGATCTGACCGAGCTGGGCCGCTCGTATCAGCGCGACGGCATGCCGGAGGAGCGGATCCTCCGGCAGCTCGAAGGCGGGCCCCTGTCGCTGCCGGACCTGGCCGAGCGCACCGCGCTGGAGCAGCGCGAGGTGGGTTCGGCGTTCGGAGCCCTGGCGCGCGCGCGGGCCGTGCGGATGGACGATCGGAAGCGCGCCGCGGCGATCGGCGACCCGCCGGCGACGCTGGCGACCGCTCGCCGCCTGCTGGACGCCGCCGTGAGCGGGCCGTTGCGGGAGTCGGCGCTTCCGGACGGGGACAGGGAGGTGCTCGCGACCCTCAGCCGCCGGCGCGGGGCGCGCGGGCCGTTCCGGGCGAGCGACCGGGAGACGGTCTTCTACCGACTGACCGGGGACGGCGCGCAGGTGGCGGCGGCGCTCGCTGCCGGACCGGCTGCCGCGGCCGACGCGATCGGCGTCCTGACGCCGGAGGTCCTGGCGTCCGGCGCCTGGCGGGAGCGGGGCCTGCGTCCCTACAACGTGGAGACCCCGCCGAACCGGGTGCTGTTCGGCCGCCACAACCCCTATGCGACCTTCCTGGACGATCTCAAGGACAAGCTGGTCTCGCTCGGATTCCAGGAGTTCGACGGTCCTCTGGTGGAAACCGAGTTCTGGAACTGCGACGCGCTGTTCATGCCGCAGTCCCACTCGGCGCGCGACATCCACGACGTGTTCTACGTCAGGGAGCCGACCCACACCGCCTCGATCCCGGAGAAGTTCCTGGAACCGGTGTCCGACGCCCACGAGCGCGGCGGACGGACCGGCAGCCGCGGCTGGGGCTACCGCTTCGACCGCGACTTCACGCGCCGGCTGATCCTGCGCAGCCAGGGGACGGTGCTGTCGGCCAAGGCGCTCACCGGGGCCGAGGTGCCGGGCAAGTACTTCGGCGTGGTGCGCTGCTTCCGGTACGACGACGTGGACGCCACCCATCTGGCCGACTTCTATCAGACCGAGGGGATCGTCCTGAGCGAACGGGCCAACCTGCGCTCCCTGCTGGGCCTGCTGGAGCTGTTCGCCAGGGAGGTGGCCAAGGCGACGGAGGTGCGCTTCGAGCCCGGCTACTTTCCGTTCACGGAGCCCTCGGTGGAGCTGTGGGTCAAGCACCCGCAGCTCGGCTGGTTCGAGCTGGGCGGGGCCGGCATCTTCCGCCCGGAGGTGACCGACCCGATGGGCGTGCACGTGCCGGTGCTGGCGTGGGGCCTGGGCATCGACCGTATGGCACTGCTGTCGCTGGGGCTGGACACGGTCCGCGAGCTGTTCTCGGAGGACCTCGAACGCGTGCGCACGCGCGTGGCGGCCGCCGGAGGAGATGCGTAGCCATGCCCAAGATCGACGTGGCCGACACCCTGCTGGAGCGGTTTCTGGGCCGGCCGATCGACGACGCGGAGCTTGCGCCTCTGCTGTCGAGCGCCAAGGCGGTGCTGGACGAACGCGACCTGGAGGCCGGCACCAGGCGCATCGAGCTCAACGACACCAACCGGCCCGACCTGTGGTCGACGGCCGGGCTGGCGCGGCAGCTTCGCGCCCGGCTGGGCGAGCCGTTGCCGGCCTACGACTGCTTCTCGCGCATCGGCGCTCCGTTGCCGTCGGAGGAGCGCGTCATCGAGGTCGATCCGGGCCTGGCGTCGGTGCGGCCGTACATCGTCGGCTTTCAGGCGAGCGGGCTCGCGGTGGGCGATGCCCTGCTGGTCGACCTGATCCAGACGCAGGAGAAGCTGTGCTGGAGCTACGGCCGCAAGCGCCGCGCGATCGCGATGGGCGTGTACCGCGCCGGCCGCATGCGCTACCCGATCCGTTACCTGGCCGCCGATCCGGATGCGACCTCGTTCGCCCCCCTGCCGGCCGATGGCGAGCCGCCGGAGGAGATGAACCTGCGCCACGTGCTCGCACGCCATCCCAAGGGCGTCGAGTTCGGTCCGATCATCGCCGGCCACGACCGCTTCCCGTTCCTGGTGGATGCGGCAGGAGATGCGCTCAGCATGCCGCCGGTCATCAACAGCGCCGGGCTGGGGGCGGTCGAGCCCTCCGATGACGACCTGTTCGTCGAGGTGACCGGCACCGACCTCAGCCACCTGCTGCTGGCGACCGCCATCGTCGCCTGCGACCTGACCGACGCCGGCTTTCGCATCCATCCGGTCACGACGCGGTACCCGTACGACACGCCGTTCGGCCGGGAGGTGACCGCCCCGCTCGCGTTCCAGGAGCCGGTCCGGTTGGAACTGACCTACGTGGGCCGGCTGCTCGGCGAGCCGGTGTCGGGCGAGGACGCGCTGCGCTTCCTGCGGCTGGCCGGCGTCGAGGCGGAGGTTTCGGCCGACCGCCTCACGGTGCGGCCGCCGCCGTTCCGGAACGACTTCCTGCATCCCGTCGACGCGATCGAGGAGGTGGTGATCGGCCGCGGCCTCGGCTCCTTCCGGCCGACCCTGCCGGAGGACTTCACCGCCGGCCGGCTCACCGACGTCGAGCGGTTCAGCCGCCGCGCGCGGGCGCTGATGGTGGGGCTGGGTTACGAGGAGCTGATGGTCAGTTATCTGGGCTCCGAGCGGGACCACGTCGAGCGGATGCGGGCGTCCGGCGACGCGAAGCTGGACGGGCAGGTGCTGCGCATCGCCAACCCGATCTCGGAGAGCTACGCGGTGGTGCGCGCCTCGAGCCTGCCGAGCCTGCTGCGCTGCGAGGCGGCAAGCGCCCACGCCGTCTACCCCCACCGCCTGCTGGAGGTGGGCAAGGTCGCCCGTCGCGACGCCGGCAGTTCCGAAGACGGCTCGGGCACGGTGACGCGCACCCATCTGGGCTTCCTGATCGCAGACGGGGCCGCCGGCTTCAACGACGTCAACGAGCACCTGGCCGGGTTGCTGTACTACCTGCGGATCCCTTACCGGCTGCGCGCCTGTGCCGACCCGCGGTTCGCTCCGGGCCGCGCCGCCGAGGTGCTGGTCGGCGCGGACGACACGCCGGCCGGCGTCATCGGCGAGCTGCACCCGGAGGCGCTTGCAGCATGGGCGATTCAGATGCCGTGCGCGGCCTGCGAGCTCGATCTGGAGACGCTGGCGGCGGCCGCCTCGTCATGAGCCTCCTTCGTGGCGGGCGATCGGGAAACGGCGGCCGGGGCCGAAGGCGCGCGGCGAAAGCTTGATCACGGTTGCCGCCTGCCGCCGCTTGTGCTCCGACTGCGCCACCATCTGCAGCACGCGAGCGACGAGATCCGGCTCGAAGCCGGCCGCGGCGATCTGCTCAGCTCCTTCGCTACGCTCGACGTAGCGCTGCAGGATCGCGTCCAGCACCTCGTACGGGGGCAGCGAGTCGCTGTCGAGCTGGCCCGGCCGGAGCTCTGCCGACGGCGGCTTGTCGATGGTCGCCTGCGGGATGACCGCGCCGTCTTCGTTGATGCGGCGCGCCAGTGCGTACACCTGCGTCTTCCACAGGTCGCCGATCGGCGCCAACGCGCCGGCCATGTCGCCGTACAACGTGGCGTAGCCGGTGGCCAGCTCGCTCTTGTTGCCGGTGGCCAGCGCCAGCGCGCCGGTCTTGTTCGCGAACGCCATCACCAGGGTGCCGCGGATGCGCGCTTGCAGGTTCTCCTCGGCCGTGTTCGTCGGGCGGCCGGCGAACACCGGCGCCAGCGTGTCCAGACAGGCAGCGAAGGCCGGTTCGATGGAGAGCACGTGAAACTCGATCCCCAGCGCGCACGCCAGGTCGTGCGCGTCGCGGCGGCTGCCTTCGGATGAGTAGCGCGACGGCAGCGCGAAGGCGGTAACGCGCTCGGCGCCCAGTTGCCGCGCGGCGACGGCCGCCACCACCGCGGAGTCGATGCCGCCGGAGACCGCCAGGCAGACGCGCTCGTGGCCGGTCTTGGCCAGGTAGTCGCGCAGCCCGATGCCGATCGCCGCCTCCACCTCGCGATAGTCGTCGCGTGCAGGCGCAGCGCACGCGGTCGATTCGGTGTCGACCACCGCCACGTCCTCCCGGAACCCCGGCGAGCGGTGGATCAGCCGGCCGTCGGCCGCGCATGCCATGGACTGCCCGTCGAAGATCAGCCCGTCGTTGCCGCCGACCGTGTTGGCGTACAGGACCGGGCAGCCGCCGGTGGCCGCCACCCGCGCCAGCAGCGTGGCGCGCGTCACCGGCTTGCCCAGGTGGTAGGGCGATGCCGAGGGCGCCAGCATCAACGTCGCGCCGGCGCGCGTCTGCTCGGCCACCGGGTCGCGCGCGTAGGCGCCCGACGGATCGGGATCCGACTCCCACCAGATGTCCTCGCAGATGGTCAGACCGAGCCGCTCGCCCGCGAACGGCAGCGGCCGGCACGTGGCGGCCGGCTCGAAGTAGCGCGCCTCGTCGAACACGTCGTAGGTGGGCAGCAGGCTCTTCGCCTGCGAGCCGACCACGGCGCCGTCGGCGAGCAGCGTGGCGACGTTGTGCAGCGCCTTGCCGACGCCCGTGTGGTTGGGGGCGACGTGGCCGACCACCACGCCCAGCCCTCCCGGGAGCTGGCCGCGCAGCCGGTCGACCGCATCCAGGTTGGCGGTCACGAAGGAGCGATGGTCCAGCAGGTCCATCGGCGGATAGCCGCAGACGGACAACTCCGGGCACACTACCAGCGTGGCGCCGCCCGCCCGCGCCGCCCGGGCGGCGGCCACGATGCGGCCGGCGTTGCCGGCGAAGTCGCCGATGGTCGGGTTGATCTGAGCCAGGGCGATCCGCACGATCTCTCCTACCCCAGAGACGACTCGAACGTCCGACCCACGGTTTAGGAAACCGTTGCTCTATCCACCTGAGCTACTGGGGCACATGCGCATGGCGTGAAGGCGCCCGCGGCACCGCAGCAGTTATACACCGCCCGGGCACGGACGGCGAGTCGGCGCCCGCGCGCCCTTCCGTCTGCGGCCCCGCGCACACCCGGCGTACCCATGCGCCGATCCCGGCGGCGCGCAGCCGCTGCTCGATGGCCGGCAGCTCGGCCTCCGTCGCCGGCGCGGTGACGATGCGGGTGAGTTCTCCGAACGACTCCAGGGTGGCGGGGATGTCCCATCCCTGCAGACGGCGGCGCAGGTCGTGGGCGTTGTTCCGGTCACTGAAGGAGCCGATCTGCAGAACGTACCGCAGCGGCGGCGGCAGACGCAGCACCTGCAGCTCCACCTGCGCGACGCCGGAGCGCAGCATGTCCAGCTTGCGGGCGGCGCCCAGCGACAGGTCGATGATGCGGTCGTCGACGAACGGTCCGCGGTCGTTGATGCGCACATCGACGCTCTCGCCACCGTCGATCAGGGAGACCCGCACCAGGGTGTGGAACGGCAGGGTGCGGTGCGCGGCGGTCATGGCGAACATGTCGTAGTCCTCGCCGCTGGCAGTGGGCCGGCCGTGGAACTGCCAGCCGTACCAGGAGGCCCAACCGGTGACCAAAGGGGTTGCCGGCTGCGCGACAGGCGCGGGCGTAAACGATACCGGCAGCCGCTCCTGAGCGGCTGCGCCGGCGGCCGTCAGGGCGAACAAGGACAGGAAGAGCGCATGCATCGCTTGATTATCGACTCGGGGATCGGCAACCCTGATATCGGCGATGAACGGCGATCTGCGTACGGCCCTGGCCGCGGAACGGCCCTTGCAGGTGGTCGGCGTGATCAACGCCTACGCGGCCCTGCAGGCGCAGGCGGCCGGGTTCCGGGCCATCTACCTGTCCGGCGCCGGAGTGGCCAACGCCGGATTCGCCCTGCCCGACCTGGCGATGACGGGCCTGGGCGACGTGCTGGAGGACACCCGCCGGATCACCGGCGCCGTGCCGCTGCCGCTGCTGGTCGATGCCGACACCGGCTGGGGCGAGGGTCTCACCATCGGCCGCACGGCGCGCGAGCTGGCTCGCGCCGGCGCCGCCGCCATGCATCTGGAAGACCAGGTCCAGACCAAGCGGTGCGGGCATCGCGGCGGCAAGCAACTCGTGGCCTCCGACCTGATGCAGGAGCGGATCGCCGCCGCCGTCGACGGCCGGCCCGACGATCGCTTCGTGGTGATGGCGCGCACCGACGCGCTGGCGGTCGAAGGGATCGAGTCGGCGATGGAGCGGTGCGGGCGCTACGTGGAGGCCGGAGCGGATATGGTCTTCTTCGAAGGCGCCACCGCGCTGGACCAGTTCGGCCGCGTGGCCGAGGCGGCGTGCGTGCCGGTGCTGGCCAACATCACCGAGTTCGGAAAGACGCCGTTGTGGACGCGGGCGCAACTCGCGGCGGCCGGCGTGGCGCTGGTGCTCTACCCGCTGTCCGGGTTTCGAGCCATGGCCAAGGCGGCGGCCGGCGTGTTCGAAACGATCCGTCGCGACGGCACCCAGAGGGAGACGATCACGCAGATGCAGACACGTGCGGAACTGTACGAGACGCTGGACTACGAGCGCTACGAGGCGCGCGCGGACGCGATCCTGGCCCGGAAGGACCAGGCCCGGAACGGCAACGGTGGCTGAGGCGAGCGCCGGCCTGAGCGGGGTGGTCGCCGGGCGCTCGGCGATCGCGACCGTCGGCAAGGGCCACGGCCTGCGCTATCGCGGCTACGCGATCGAGGATCTGGCGGGCGGCGCCTGCTTCGAGGAGGTCGCGTACCTGCTGATCCACGGCGAGCTGCCGGGACGCGCCGAGCTCGACGCGTATCGGCTGCGGCTGGCCGCGCGCCGGGACCTGCCGGAGGCGGTCGGCGACATCATGCAGCGGCTGCCCGATCACGCCCACCCGATGGATGTGCTGCGCACCGGTTGCTCGGCGCTGGGAGCGGTCGCCCCGGTCGTGGATCCCGCCGCCATGGCGGACGCGGCCGACACCCTCCTGGCGCGGTTGCCGACCGTCATCGGCGCGTGGCGCGGCGCCGCCGCAGATGGTGCCGGCGCCGGGTCGCTCGCCGCCCACACGCTGGTCCAGCTCGGCGCCGGGCCGGTAACGCCCGAGGCCGAGCGCACCCTGGACGTCGCCATGACCCTGTACGCCGAGCACGAGTTCAACGCCTCGACCTTCGCGGCGCGCACGGCGGCCTCCACCCTCACCGACTTCCACTCCGCGATCACCGCCGCCATCGGCACGCTGCGCGGGCCGCTGCACGGCGGCGCCAACGAGGCGGCGCTCGACCTGATCCGCTCCTTCGACGACCCGGACGCGGCGGAGGCGGGCGTCATGCGGGCGCTGGCGGAGAAGACGCTGATCATGGGGTTCGGCCACCGCGTCTACCGCGACGGCGATCCCCGCTCGCCGATCATCGAGGCGTGCGCGGAGCGGCTGGTGGCCGGCCACGGCGGCGCCCGGATGCTGGCGATCGCGCGCCGCATCGAGGCGGTGATGCGGCGGGAGAAGGGGCTGTTCCCGAACCTGGACTTCTACAGCGCCGTGGTGTTCGACCAGTTGGGCATCGGCCAGCGCCTGTTCACGCCGGTGTTCGTGATCGCCCGCCTGACCGGCTGGGCCGCTCACGTCATCGAGCAACTCGCCGACAACAAGCTGATCCGCCCCACCGCCGACTACATCGGCCCCGACGACCGACCGTTCGTGCCGCTCTGCGATCGATAGGCCGCAGGAGGGGCGCTCACACTTCGAGTGAGGTTCGCTTCACTCATTCCTTGAGCGCCAGATGAACGATCACCGGCAGCGCGACGCCGGCGGGCAGCGTTCCGGTCAGGCGCAGCCAGCCGCCGAAGTGGCGGAGGCGCGCGAACGTGGTCGGTCCCGGCGCGCTCGGCAGCGCGATCTCGGTGCCCTCATCGGTCCAGTGGATACCGTCGGGCGCGATCTGCACGCGGGCGGCGGCGCCGGCGGGCGCCTCGCCGTCGATGAGGCGGATGAAGAAGATCGCCTCGCGCGCCCATGCCGATTCGTACGGCTCGGTGGCGAACTCGCCTTCCCACGTGGTGCCCAGCTCGATCGCCGTGGTGTGACTCTGTCTCATCGTCTCCCTCCCCTCACGTGGCCGTGGAGACGGCGACGCTGTCCACGTACAGGAACGCGCGCGTGGCGGCGTCGCTCTCCACGAAGAACGCGACGTTGAGCATCGACCACAGGTTGGGCATCGCCGGCAGCCGCATCGGCTCGATGCCGGCCACGTCCAGGTCGCGCTCGTTGCAGCGGAAGCCCAGGAACCGCATGCCGGCCAGGTCGAAGTCCATCCGCAGGTAGTACCAGTTGTGCTTGGTGGCGATCTCGTTGTAGCAGAGCCGCTGGCCGCCGCCCGGGAGGTCGGCCCAGTTTCTGGACTTGAAGTGGAAGTGCGACCAGGTCTTGCCGCGAGTGCCGATGTCATGGAGCGGCTCGCGCTCGTTCTTGTGCTGCCAACGCTCGGCGCGGCGGCCCTCGAAGGCGTTGAGGTAGCGGATGTGGGGCATCACGCGCAGCGGCTCGGCCGCCTGCCCGTCGGCGTGCTGGAGGTCGAGCAGGATCCCGAACGCTCGCACCGCCGTCTCCCCCAGCTCCGGCTCGCTCGCCTCCGGCTTGAAGGTGACGATCGCCTCCACGCGCAGCGGTCCGGCCGTGCGGAAGGTGGAGCGCTTGATCGCGGTGCAGAAGGCGCCGGGCTTGGCGCGCGTGGCCAGCTTCAGCGCGTAGGCTCCGCCGATCGCGCCGGAGGTGCCCGCGTCCCACATGGTCAGGTTGCTCAGCATCGGCGGGCGCATGTCCATGTACTCCGGCAGCATGGCGTCGACGCGGTCCTCGTAGTTGCCGATCAACGCGCCCCAGCCGTTCACGCCGTCGTTGAAGTCGTCGTGGAACAGCAGCCGCTGCAGGGGCTCGAACGAACTCAGGGTCGTGTGTGCCTGCATGCCGGCACTGTCGCACACCCGCTGCCGCGCGTGAACCGGTCTGCAAAGAGATCGACAGGGCAACTCGCCCGGTTCGCGCGATCCACGGCGGCTGTGATAGGGTTCATATGACCATATCAATCGATACGGTTGGGAAGAATGATACGGGAAGCCAGTGCGATGGCCGTGCGGCAGCATCTGGGCGAATTGCTGAACGAGGTCCAGTACCGGAGGGGGAAGATCGTCGTTACCAAGGCGGGCAGGCCGGTTGCCGCCCTGGTCGACATCGCGATGTTCGAGCGGTTGCGCAAGCTGGACGAGGAATTCGACCGCATGCGGGGCGAAATCGCGCAGGCGTTCGCCGATACGACCGAACGCGACGTCCAGGCTCTGACCGATGAGGCCGTTGAGGCGGCGCGCCGACACCGCGGCGCCTGATGAAGGTCGTGCTCGACACGAATCTTCGTTCAAGAAAAGTGGCGGATTGCATCGGATCAACGCGGCAGCGGCAATACGGCGAACATCGGCAGCATCAGCAGAATTGACGACATCGTTTCGGGCAACGGGATGTTCTCGGTGCTCGGAGAAGAATGGTTCGACGACTATTGGATGAACTACGGGAAGATTACGATAAAGGAGCCTTCCGGAGAGACCCACCCGATCCGAAGACTGACGGACTTCGTCAGTTACCGTGGCGGCGATCCGACGCAGGTGGTGCCGAAGGCGGCACGTCATTCCACGTGAGTTGACGATGCGAGTCCGGGTGCCACCGATCAAGTGCCAGGGTATCAAGACCAGGCTGGTACCCACTATTCTAAGGGACGGCGCAAGAATAAATGCCGATTTTGGTGTGCTCAAGAGCGGGGACAGATGGTGTAGTTGCGCAGTGGTTGAGTCTGGTGAGGTTGCAGGGCGATGGAGGCGAACTCGGCGTCGGCTATCTTGACGCCGGTTGGGTACTCCTGTTCGACCAGCTGGGCGACGACCGACAGGCCGGAGTCGGTGGTGGTGGTGCGGATGTGGTTGAGGATCGTCTCATAGTCGCGCAGCGGCACGCCGGCCCAGTTCTTGCTGATCTCACTGAACAGGCGGTGATCGATCGGATTCCACTTGGAGGCGCCACTGGGGTAGTGACAGACGGTGATCTTGAGGCGGTGCGGGTCGACGAGGCGTGTCTGGAGGGCATACTTGAAGCTTCTGATGCGCGGCGAGTTGCTGCCGCCGGAGTCGGCGAGGACCAGCAGTTCGCGGGCGTCGGGGTAGTGCTGGAGTCCTTCGTCTTGCCACCAGCGCAGCAGGTTGTCGGCGGCGAAGTCGGGGGTGTCGTGTGAGGTGCCGACGACCACGAAGCCGCGGTTGGCGCCCAAGTCGTAGACGCCGTAGGGGATGGCGATGCCGTCGGCCTGGGAGCGGAAGTCGTGGTCGTTGACGGCTTGAGGGGAACGTTCCCAGGTCGTGCCGTGGTTCTTGAAGTTGCCGACCAGTTCACGCTTCTTGGTGTCGATGCTGACGATCGGCAAGCCGCGTTCGGCGAACCTCCGCCGCTGCTGTGTGATGTGCTGGAACTGTTCGTCGCGGTCCGGGCCGGAGCCGGCCGAGACGCGCTTGTGGTTGACGCGCAGCCGATAGTCGAGGTCCTTGAGGAGGCGGGCCACGGTCCTGGCACCGACCTGGATGCCGCCTGAGGCCAGTTCGTCGGAGATCTTCTCGGTGGTGCGGCGTGTCCAGCGGATGCCGGTGATCGGGTCGCCGGCGGTGTCGGGTTGCAGCGCCTGTTCGATGGCGGCGATCACCTCGGGCGTTTTTTTTCCACCGGCGGCCGCCCGCCACCGGGGCGGCGCACGCGGGTGCGCTCGACGTCGCCGGCGATCAGTTGCTTGCGTCCTGTGGCCACGGTACCGGCATCGATGCCGAGCAACGATGCGATGCGCCGGTCGCCGCCCCAGCCGCATTTGAGCGATTCGAGGCCGGCGTACAGGCGGCGCTGACGTTCATCGAGCAAGCTGGCGAACAGCACGATTGCGGCGCGCAGTTCCTCGGGCACGAGGTCGGCATCCGGCAGCGGTCCGGTCAGCCCGGGGGCGGCCAGCACAGCGCGCCGGGCGCTCAGTTGCTGCGCCTTGCGGGTGCGGTCGGCGGCGCAGTACAGGAAGCGACCGGCAAGGCTGTGACGGGTCAGCTTGCCGTCCCGCACGAGCGTACGCAAGGCATCCTGGGTGCCGACGTGCAGCCGGTTGTCCAACTCGTCGCTGAACTGTCCGGTCGGCGCATCGGTGACCATCGCTGCGGCGGTGGCCAGCAGGGTGCCGGCAGTCGAGAACCGTACGTTGCGGAACGACCACAGGCCGTGCTCATCGAAGTCGATGAGTTCTGCCAGGGTGTAGTAACCGCCGCGGT
Source organism: Spirochaetia bacterium (assembly GCA_965215345.1). Taxonomy (GTDB): domain Bacteria; phylum Spirochaetota; class Spirochaetia; order SZUA-6; family Bin103; genus CATQHW01. The sequence goes on from CBDCDL010000002.1 coordinate 1,190,716, forward strand.
GGGAGTAGCTGGTGCGGTAGGGCAGTTGCTTGAGCTTGCGAAAGGCGGTGCGTCTGGCGCGGGTGCCGAGCGCCGCCATGACGTCCGGCAGCGAGGCGACGGTCTGCTGACGAAACAGGTCGACGATCGCGGCGGTCGAGTACTGGGGCGTTCTCATTGTGGCACTATTACGAATGTCATATTCGTAATAGTGCCACAATGATGCTGCGCTTTCCACCGGAAACGCCACGAGAGCCGTCATCCGGCCATCGCGGCCTACTGGGAGCGGCTTGATTGCGTCCGTTTACATGGACTTAATTCTGCGCCGTCCCTTATGTCGGCCGCCATGTAGACTACTATGACAGTTGGGATGAAGAGTCGGAGACGTCATTGTACGAGAGGCTGCGGAAGAACCCGTGCCGCTTCATGCTATCTACGTGGCACAGCAATGAGTACCGAAGGAACGAGCGTCTGGAGACGCTCTGGAGCACGTTCGAGATCTCGACGCAGGAGCACTTTTATCATGTCGGTGCGCGCGAAACGAACCGAAAGCCGATGCTGGAGGCGTTGGTCACGAATCACGTTCGCGCTTCGCCCAGGGAGGAGCATGAGAGGTCGGAGGAACAGTTGATGCTCTTCGAAAGGAGCGGCTGGTACCTCGGCCATGGGGCGAGATCAGCCGCGGAAGAGACCGCGTGAACGATGTTCGAGTGAACGCGGATGAGGTGCTGAAGCGGCTGGCCAACTACGCTGCCGAGCCGCCACGGTTCCCGGCGGCCGCCCATGACGCCGCCCGGCTGTGTCTGCTGGACGCGCTGGGCTGCGCGGCGCTGGCGTTGCGGCGTCCCGCCTGCACGCGCCTGCTGGGACCGTTCGTCCCGGGACAGAGCGGCGCCGTTCCCGGCGGCGCGCGGGTGCCGGGAACGGCGCTGGCGCTGGACCCGATCCAGGCGGCGTTCAACACCTCGACGCTGATTCGCTGGCTGGACTACAACGACACGTGGCTGGCGGCGGAGTGGGGCCATCCTTCCGACAACATCGGCGCGCTGCTGGCGGTAGCGGACCACCTGTGCCGTAGCGGGCAACGCCGCGTCACGATGCGCGAACTGGAGTCGCTGATCGTCCGCGCGTACGAGATCCAGGGCGTGCTGGCGATCGACAACAGCTTGAACCGGGTGGGCTTCGACCACGTGCTGCTGGTGAAGCTGGCCAGCGCGTGCACGGTGACCGCCCTGCTGGGCGGCGACGCGCACGCCGTCGCGGAGGCCGCGTCGCAGGCGCTGGTCGACGCCGGCCCGCTGCGCACCTACCGCCACGCGCCCAACACCGGCTCGCGCAAGTCCTGGGCGGCCGGCGATGCCGCCGCGCGCGGCGTGCATCTCGGCTACCTGACGATGCGCGGCGAACCGGGCTACCCGCGTGCGGTAGAGGCGCCGCGCTGGGGCTTCGACGCGGTCCTGCTGCGTGGCCGGCGGCTGCGCTGCGGGCCCCTGGCCAGCCACATCGTCGAGCACGTGCTGTTCAAGGTCGACTTCCCCGCGGAGTTCCACGCGCAGACCGCCGCCGAGGCGGCGATCGCCCTGCATCCGCGGGTACGCGATCGACTGGACGAGATCGAGCGCATCGATATCCGCACCCAGGAAGCGGCGGTGCGGATCATCGACAAGACCGGGCCACTGGCCAATCCGGCGGATCGCGACCACTGCCTGCAGTACATCGTCGCGGTGGGGCTGTTGGCGGGGGAGCTGACCGACCATCACTACGAGGACGAGTTCGCAGCCGACCCGCGCATCGACCGGCTGCGGGCGGTGATGCAGGTGACCGAGGAGCCGTCATACAGCGCCGGCTACCTGGATCCGGCCGAGCGCTCGATCGCCAACGCCGTGCAGGTCCACTTCAGGGGCGGAACCCACACCGACCATGTGGAAGTGGTCTACCCTATCGGCCACCCGCGCCGGCGCGCGGAGGCGCTGCCGCGGCTGCGGCGCAAGCTGCGGGCCAACCTGGCGACGGCGTTCGAGGCCGAGCGGGTGGAGCGCATCGTGGCGTGGTTCGACGACAGCGCAGCGCTGGCGGACATGAACGTTTCGGACTTCATGGACGCCCTGGTTGTCGAGCGGTGACCCCGACGGGAGGAAACGAATGCACGTACTGATCACCGGTTCGGCCGGCACGCTGGGCCGGGTCCTGGTCGCCGGTCTGGGCGAACGGCACCGGCTGCGCGGCTACGACCTGCAGCCCTCGGCCGGCGTCGAGGAATCCGTGGTCGGCGACCTGCAGGACCTGGAGCGGCTGACCGCTGCGGCGAAAGGGGTGGACGGCATCGTCCACTTGGGGGCCGTCGTGGGCGCCGCGCACGGCTGGGAGGCCGTGCTGTCGGCCAACATCGTCGGCATGCGCAACGCGCTGGAGGCGTCGCGTCGCGCCGGCGTGCGGCGCTTCGTGTTCGCGAGCCGCGCGGGCCTGGTGGAGCGCTACCCGCGCAAGCTGACGCGCACGGTAGACCTGCCGACCCGGCCGTTCGACGACTATTCGGTCAGCAAGGCGTTCGGGGAGCAACTCGGCCACCGCTATCACGACGAGTTCGGGATCGAGTTCGTGGCGGTGCGCATCGGCAGCTTCCGCGCCGACCGGACCGGCACCGGGCACCCGCACGACCTCAGCCACGGCGACGCCGTGCGGGTGTTCGAGGCGGCCCTCACCCACCCCGCCGTTGGCTTCGAGATCGTCTTCGGCGTCTCCGACGCGGTGTGGCCGCTGTACGACCTGGACCACGGGCGCCGCGCCATCGGCTACCACCCCCAGGATCGCTGCGAGCTCACCGCGCAGGCCGACACGTCGCCGCGCTTCCGCGACTGACCGGCTTGGGCGGCTTGGGCTCAGGAGTCGGAGCGCTTGCCGGTCTGCGGGCGGAGAGCTAAGCTTGGGCGATGCGTATTGCCAACCCGATGTACGATGCTGCCTTCAAGTACCTGATGGACGACCAGGCAGCCGCTCGCCTGCTGGTAGGCGCGGTGCTGGGCGAGGAGGTCGAGAGCCTGCAGGCGCTGCCGCAGGAGCGCGTTGGACGGTCGGCGCCAGCGGCGGCCCCCGGTGAGCCGCCGTCAGGCGAGCTGTTGACGGTGCGACGGGTGGACTTCGCGGCGACGGTGCGCACGGCGGGCGGTGAGCGGCTGCGGGTGCTGGTGGAGGTGCAGAAGGCGCGCTTCACCGACGAGGTGATGCGGTTCCGGGAGTATCTGGGCCGGCATTACGCGGACCGCGACAACTACGACGATGCGGCCGACGGGCGCCGGCGGCACCGGTCGCTGCGCGCGATCTACATCCTGGGCGAGTGCCTGCCGCGCACCGCAGCGACGGTGCTGCGGGTGGCGCGGGAGTACATGGACGGGGTGAGCGGCGAGCGGCTGAGCGAGCGGGAAGAGTTCGTGGAAGCGCTGAGCCACGACTGCTGGGTGGTGCAGGTGCCGCTGCTGGCGTCGCGGCGGCGCACCGACCTGGAGCGGTTGCTGAGCGTGTTCGACCAGAAATTGCGGGTGCCCGAAGACCGGTACGTGCTGGAGGTGAACGAGCGCGAGATACCGGAGCGCTACGCGCCGGTGCTGCGGCGACTGGAGGGCGCCGCAGCGAGCGTCGAGGTGGCGGATTCGATGGCGCTGGAGGACGAAGTAGCGGAGACGTGGGGGCGGATGAAGCGGGAGAGCGCCGCGAAAGATGCGGCGTTGGCCGAAAAGGACGCGGCGCTGACCGAGAAGGACGCGGCGCTGGCCGAAAAGGACGCGGCACTGGCCGAGGCCCTGGCCGGGAAGGACGCCGCCCTGGAGGTAGAACGGGCGGAGCGCGCCGCGGCGGCGGAGCGCATCGCCGAACTGGAGCGCCGTCTGGCGGAGGCCGGCGGCGGCGATTGAGCTTCGCACCGAGATGACGGGCTCGACGAACGGCTTCGCGCCGCGGATGAAGCAGAGCGGCATGCTCCAACTCCGTGCTTCCCTCAAGAGCCGCCGCTTCTACAGCGATCACGAACGGCTGTTCCCGCTCTCACCTCCACAGGAGCCTGAACGCTTGGCCGCCTGAGCCGTCACGCTGACGGAATGCACCCGTCGCTCCCGGGGCGACCGCGCGGCTCACCGCGTCGCTGCGCAGGCAGGGGTTGTCCGGATTGACGAATAGCATGCCCGCCTGCGGCGACCCCTCGCGGTGGTTGACTCGGGCCAGCGGCCCGTGCTAACCGTGGATGCTGCATACTTGAGGCCATGCAGGCATCGGTCCGGACAGGGAAACCTGCGGCGGTCGATGTCGGTGGCCTTGGGCGGAGTGATGGACAACGCTATTGGGACATTCTCGTCGCCGCGCCATGTGCAGCGCCGGAGCGAACGGTGGGGATGGGCCGAAAGCGGAGCCGGAGGCGACGGTTTCGGGGCGCGGACGAACGGCCATCGACCCGCCCGCGACCCGGCGTCCGAGTGCGTCGACGACGACCGTCGGGTACAGGAATCCGGCCCCGGTCGGCACGCAGGTAATGTCGGCGACCCGGAGCGGGTCGTGAGCATCCGGCACTCTACCCCCCCCCCCCCTCACCCGGAAGTGGATCGGCTTCGAGTCGGCGCTCGCCGAGGCCCGGTGGCGGACGAACGTGGTCCGCGTCCCCTTGCGCCTCGACATCTCCGCCAGGCTCCTCTCCCGCATCGGTCGAGCCGCCCGCGTGCGCTCGACGTCGACACCGTCCGCAGCGACCCGGCGTGAACGCGCGGCGTGCCACGGCCGCACCGTACTCGCCGCGCATCGCACCGACGCGGCTGTCTCGCGCGCTGGCGTCGAGGCTTCGGCTCGCCGGCGGCCTCCTGCCGATGCTTGCGGTCATCCTCTCGTTGGCGCCGGCGGATGCGCAGGCCCAGACCGGCCGGGAGCTTCTGTCCGCAACATTCCAGCCTATCGCCTTGGGCGTCTTCGGGCGCTACGGCTGTGGAAATGACTGGGTCGCCGCGGGAATGGACAGGTCGTGCACCCACCTCGCTCGCCTGGGCGACCTCAGCTTCGATTATCGCGGACAGACATTGCGATTCGAGCAGTTCGAATACACTTCCCAAACTGATGGCCAACATTACCTGGAGGTCAGGTTCGAACCGGTCGGGTCCGGCGGGACCGCGAACGTACGGCTTGACGACGGGCTGACGTTGACCGTCGGCGGGTTGCCCGCCGGCAGCCGGAGCTTCGACCTGGATCGGCAGAGCGCGTCCACAACCGAATCCCGGACGACCGCAAGTAGCTTTCGTTGGCTTGTTCCCTTCAACACGTTTTCTGGCATAGACCCCCTGTCCCTGAGCCTTCGATATCCACTCCCCAGGATTTCCGTCGCCCCGGTGCGGCCGGTCGTCACGGAAGGGGAGGACGCGGCGTTCACCCTGACGCGGGAGCCGGATTGGGCGGAAGCACTCTCGGTGTCGGTCGCGGTGACGGACGAGAATGGCGCCCTGGTGTCGCGGGCGCCGTTGAGCGTGACCTTCGGGGCCGGGGCCACCACGGCCACGCTGCGCCTGGCCACGCAGGATCGGGAAGGCGCGCAGGCCGATGCCGCGGTGGCGCTGACGCTGCAACCGGGCGACGCCTGGGTGCTCCGCACGCCGTCGGCAGCGACGGTGACGGTGCGGGACGACGACCTCCAGGAGGTGACGGCCTCAGCGACGCCGGCCACCGTCGCGCACGGCGAGGATGCGGTGTTCACCGTGACGCGGGTGGGCGATCTGACGGCGCCGCTGACCGTCGCCGCCACGCTGACCGACGGCACCCGATCGCCGCCGGTGGCGACGCCGGTCGGCGCGACCTTCGGCGCCGGGGTCGCCACGGCCACGCTGCGTCTGGCCACGCGGGACCAGGAGGGCGCGCAAGCCGACGCCACGGTCACGCTGATGCTGCGGGACGGCGCGGCATACGACCTTGGGGATCCGTCCCGGGCGACGGTCACGGTGCGGGACGAAGGCCGGCAGCCGGTGACGATCGCCGATGCGGCGCCGGTGACGGAGGGCGGCACGCTCGCGTTTCCGGTGGCGCTGACCGGATCGTCCGATACGCAGGTCACGGTGAACTACACCCTGGCGGGCACGGCGGCGGCGGGAACGGACTACGCGGGCAACGCCTCCGGCGCCCTGACCTTCGCGCCGGGGGTGACGGCGGGGACGATCCGGGTGGTGACGCTCGATGACGAGATCGACGAGCCGGAGGAGACGGTTCGGGTGCGGATCGCCAGCGTCGCCAGGGCCGGCTCCTTCGAGGCGGTCAGGCCGGGCAGCATCGAAGCGACGGGCCGGATCCTGGACGACGATCTTCCGGCGGTGACGGTGACGGCGGACGCGCCCGCGGTCACGGAAGGCGAGGATGCGGTGTTCACCCTGACGCGGGCGGGAGGCCTGTCGGAAGCGCTGGAGGGGCCGGTGACGGTGACGGACCCCGGCATGGTGCTGGCGGCCGCGGCGCCGTCGAACGTGACCTTCGGGGCCGGGGACGCCACGGTCACGCTGCGCCTGGGCACGGTGGACGACGAGGTCGACGAATCCGACGCCACGGTGACGCTGGCGCTGGGGGCCGGCACGACCTGGCGGCCGGGCACGCCGTCGGCAGCGACGGTCACGGTGCGGGACGACGACGGGACGCCGCCGGAAGTCTCGATCGCCGATGCCGGGTCGGTGGACGAGGGCGGGACGCTCACGTTTCCGGTCAGACTGAGCGGCACGTTCCATGCGCAGGTCGAGGTGGACTACACCCTGGCGGGCACGGCGGTCGCGGGGGACGACCATGACGGCGCCGCCTCCGGCGCCGTGACCTTCGCGCCGGGAGAGACGGAGCAGACGATCCGGCTCGTGACGGTGGACGACGACACCGACGAGCCGGAGGAGACGGTCGAGATCGCGCTGACGGCGCCGGCCCCGAACCTTGCGACGCTGGGGCGGGCGCAGGCCACGGGCCGGATCCGGGACGACGATCTTCCGCTCGTGACGGTTGCGCCGGTCGCGGACGCGATCGTGGAAGGGGAGGACGCGGAGTTCGTCGTGACGCGGGAGGGGGATCTGTCGGTACCGCTGTCGTTGCGATATGCAATCAAGGACTTCCGCGGAACTTTCGTCTTCTTTCACGATCCCCCGTCGTTCGAGGTCGGCGCGTCCGAGCTTCGGGTGAGCTGGCCGACGCAGGACGACGCGAGCTCCGATGGGTCCATCTACTATGTCCTTGTCGAACTGACTCCCAGCTCCCACTATCGGCTTCGGCAGGGAACCAGGGCGGCGGCCCAAGTGGTCGTGCTCGACGACGACCTGCCCCCGGTCGTGTCGATTGCCGATGCGCCGCCGGTCACGGAGGGGGGCGCGCTCGCGTTCCCGGTGACGCTGAGCAGACCGTTCAGCGAGCGGATCGCGGTGCGTTACCGGCTTGGCGGCACGGCGGCGGCAGGAGACCATGACGGCGGCGCGTCCGGCGTCCTGACCTTCGCACCGGGAGAGACGGAGCAGACGGTCCGGCTGGTGACGGTGGACGACGGCGTCGTCGAGCCGGAGGAGACGGTCGAGGTCACCCTGTCGGCGCCGGGGTCGCACCTTGCGACGCTGGGGCGGGCGCGGGCCACCGGCCGGATCCTGGACGACGACGGTACCGTGGAAGTGACGGTTCAGGCGGTGTCGGAGCGGATCGTCGAAGGCGCGGACGCGGTGTTCGAGCTGGCGCGGTCGGGGGCCGTGTCGGGAGCGCTGGACGTGTCGCTGCGCGTCGCCGACCCGGATGGCGTCCTGGCGTCGACGGCGCCGTCGGGCGCGCGTTTCGGGGTCGGGGAGACCACGGCCACGCTGCGCCTGGCCACGCGAGACGTTGCCGGCGCGGGGTCCGACGCCCTGGTGACGGTGACGCTGGCCGACGGCGGCGCGGCCTGGGGCCTGGGTACGCCGTCCACGGCTTCCGTGACGGTGCGGGACGACGACACGGCGCCCACGGTGTCCATTGCCGATGCGGGAGCGGTGACGGAGGGCGGCGTACTCGCGTTTCCGGTGACGCTGAGCGGGCCGTTCAACAGGAAGCTCGACGTTCTTCTCAGCTTCTCGCCACAGATCGTGTCCCACAACCGCCACTCGGTCCCGGGGCTCGACGATTGGGACCTGGTGCCAAGTGAGCATGTCGGTGTTGCAATAGACGCTGCCGATTTTGGAACGAACGTTACGCCCCGGGAGCTGTCTTTCGATCCGGGGGTAACGGAGCGGATCCTCCGGTTCGTGACGTTGCAGGACGGCTTCGACGAGGCGGACGAGACGGTGACGGTCACGCTTGTCCGGGTGTCGCCGGCGCGCGCGGGGCGGCTGACCGCGACCGGCCGGATTCTGGACGGCGATCGTCCGGCCGTGACGGTTGCCGCGCGGCGGACAGCGGTCACGGAAGGCGGGCAGGCGGCGTTCAGGTTCAGGCGGACGGGAGGGGAGCTGGGGCAGGCGCTGGAGGTGGCGGTGTCGGTCACGGATGCCGGCGCGGTGCTGGCCGGCGCGGCGCCGACCGGCGTGACCTTCGCGGCCGATGCGGCCACCGCCACGCTGCGCCTGGACACCGTGAACGGCTCGCTCGACGGGGCGGACGCCACGCTCACGCTCACGCTGCGGCCCGGCGCGGAGTACGTCCTGCACAACCCGGCCCGCGCTTCCGTGACGGTGCGCGACGACGACCGTCCGGTGGTGACGGTCGCGGCGGCGGCGGACACGGTCATGGAAGGGGAGGCGTTGGCGTTCACCCTGACGCGGACCGGGGATCCGTCGAACGAGCTGACCGTCACGGGCGAGTTCGGGATCGCGCCGGACGTGTTCGTCGAGACGCGGACCGCAACCTTCGCCGCCGGCGCCGCCACGGCGCGGTTGGACCGCACGGCGCCGGACGTCGGCGCCGACACCACCTACGTGCTGGCGCTGCAGGCCGGCGCGGGGTACGTCCTCGGAGACCCGTCCCGCGCTTCCGTGACGGTGCGCGACGACGACGCGATGCCGAGCGTGTCGATTGCCGATGCGGACGCGGTGACGGAGGGCGGCGCGCTCGAGTTTCCGGTGACGCTGAGCAGTCCGTTCCATGCGGAGATCACGGTGGACTGGCGCGTCGGCGACGGCGGCTCGGCGACGGCGGGGGACGACCATGCCGGCGCCGCCTCCGGCGCCGTGACCTTCGCGCCACGGGTCACGGCGCGGACGATCCGGATCGCGACGACCGACGACGCCGCCGACGAGCCGGAGGAGACGGTCGAGGTCGCGCTGTCGCTGCCGGACCCGGACCCGGGCCTGGCGACGCTGGGCACGGCCGCGGCCACGGGCCGGATCCTGGACGACGACGGTCCTTCGCAGGTGACGGTGGCGGCAGTCGCGGCCACGGTCGCGGAAGGGGCGGACGCGGCGTTCACCCTGACGCGGGCGAACGGGGATGCATCGGGCACGCTGACGGTGGCGGTGGCGGTCACGGATGCCGGCGCGGTGCTCGCCGGCGCGGCGCCGAGCAGCGTGGCCTTTTCGGCCGGTGCGTCCACCGCCACGCTGCGCCTCGCCACCGACGACGACGCCGCCGACGAGGCGGACACCCCGGTGACGGTGACCCTGCAGGCCGGCACGGACTACAGCCTGGGCGCTCCGCATCAGGCCACCGTCACCGTGCGGGACGACGACCTGCCGTCGGTGACGGTCGCGGCGGATGCGACCGCGGTCACGGAGGGTGAGGCGGCGGCGTTCACCCTGACCCGGGCGGGGGTCCTGTCCGCGCCGCTGGTGGTGCCGGTGGCGGTGACGGATGCCGACGGGGTGCTGGCGGAGGAGGCGCCGGTCAGCGTGACCTTTTCGGTCGATGCGTCCACCGCCACGCTGCGCCTCGCCACCGACGACGACGCCGCCGACGAGGCCGCCGCCCCGGTGACCCTGACGGTGCAGGCCGGCGCGGGCCATGTCCTGGGCGCTCCGCATCAGGCCACCGTCACCGTGCGTGACGACGACCTGCCGTCGGTGACGGTCGCGGCGGATGCGGCCAGGGTCACGGAGGGTGAGGCGGCGGCGTTCACCCTGACCCGGGCGGGGGACCTGTCGGTGCCGCTGGTGGTGTCGGTCCTGTTCGGGGATGCCGATTCCGTGTTGCTGCCGGGGGCGCCGGCCAGCGTGACGTTCGAGGTCGATGCGGCCACCGCCGCCCTGCGCCCGGGCACGGACGACGACGCCGCCGACGAGGCGGATGCCGCGGTGACGGTGACCCTGCAGGCCGGCGCCGGCTACGACCTGGGCGATCCGTTCACGGCTTCCGTCACCGTGCGTGACGACGATCTTCCGTCGGTGACGGTGGCGGCGGTGTCGGAGCGGATCGTCGAAGGGGAGCTCATCAGGTTCACCGTGACGCGGACGGGGGATCTGTCGGCGGCGCTGACGGTCACGACCCTGCTCGGGCTATCGCCGGATACCTTGACGCTCGATTTCCCGGTCACCATCGGGGCCGGCCAATCCACAGGCCGGTTCGGCGAGCTGACCGCGTCGAACAACGACGCCGACACCACCTACTGGCTGGGGCTGCAGACGAGCGCGGACTATCGGCCGGGAGAGCCGGCCCTGGCCATGGTGACGGCGCTGAACCATCAACAGCCGCCGGACGTGTCGGTCGCCGATGCGGATGCGGCGCCGGAGGGCGGCGCCCTGGAGTTCCCGGTGGCCCTGAGCCGCCCGTTCCACCAGTCGCTCACGGTTGCCTACACCCTGGGCGGCACGGCGCAGGCGGCGGACTACACCGATGCCGCCGGCGGCAGCGTGACCTTCCCGAAGGGAGAGATGCAGCGGACGATCCGGCTCGCGACGACGGATGACGAGGCCGACGAGGCGGAAGAGGCGGTCACGGTCACGCTGGCGGACGGCGCCGACTACCAGGTGGGCACGCCGGCCACGGCCACCGGCCGCATCCTGGACGACGACGGTCCTTCGCAGGTGACGGTCGCGGCGGTCGCGGCCACCGTCACGGAAGGCGCGGCTGCGGCGTTCACCCTGACGCGGGCGGGGGACCGGTCGGGAGCCCCGGAGGTGTCCTTCACGGTCGAGGACGCGGCGGGGGTCCTGGCAGCGCCGCCGCCGACCGGCGTCACCTTCGAGGCCGATGCCACCACCGTGCGCGTGACCCTGGCGACCGTGGACGATCGGGTCGACGAGGCGGATGCCGTGCTGACGCTGACCCTGCACGACGGCACGGGGTACGGGCTGGGAGCGCCGTCCGCGGCCACGGTGACGGTGCGGGACGACGACGCGCCGCCCACGGTCTCCGTGGCCGATGCCGGGTCCGTGACGGAAGGCGACCCGCTCGACTACGTGGTGCGCCTGAGCCACCCGAGCGCCGCGGAGATCCCGGTGCGCTACACCCTGGACGGCACGGCGCAGGCGAGGGACTACATCGATGCGGCCGGCGGCGTCGTGACCTTCGCGCCGGAGACGACCGAGCAGACGATCCGGCTCGCGACGGTGGACGACGACGCCGACGAGCCGGCGGAGACGGTCGAGGTCACGCTGGCGGCGCCGGACCCGCGCCTGGCGGTGCCGGGCACATCCACGGCCACGGGGACGATCGAGGACGACGACCTGCCGGTGGTGACGGCGGCGGCGGATGCGGCCACGGTCACGGAAGGCGCGGAGGCGGCGTTCACCCTGACGCGGGCGGGGGACCTGTCCGTGGCGCTGGAGGTGTCCTTCACGGTCGAGGATGCGGGCGGCGCGCTGGCGCCGGGGGCGCCGGTCGGCGCGACTTTCGGGGTCGGCGCGGCCACGGTGCCGGTGACCCTGGCGAGCGCGGACGACGGGGTCGACGAGGCGGACGCCGACGTGGTGCTGGTGCTGCAACCGGATACCGCCGCCTGGCGGGAGGGCAGTCCGTCGCGGGCGACGGTCACGGTCCGGGACGACGATCTTCCGGTCGTGACGGCGGCTGCGGCGGCGGACGCGGTGGCGGAAGGGGCGGAGGCGGTGTTCACCCTGACCCGGACCGAGGGGGAGCTGTCGCAGGCGCTGTCGGTGACGTTCACGATCGAGGACCCGGCGGGCGCCCTGCCCTCGACATCCCCCGGCGCGACCTTCGGCGTGACCTTCGGGGCCGGAAAGGCCACGGCCACGGTGCGCCTGCTTACGCGGGACGACACGACCACCGGCGACGACGCGACGGTGACGCTGATCCTTGCCGACGGCAGGGCCTGGGACCCGGGCGATCCGCGTCGGGCTTCCGTGACGGTGCGGGACAACGACGCGCGGCCGTCCGTGTCGATCGCCGATGCGGGGTCGGCGCCGGAGGGCGGCACGCTCGCGTTTCCGGTGACGCTGAGCGGGCCGTACCGCTCCGAGATCGCGGTGAACTACACCCTGGGCGGCACGGCGGCGGCGGGGAGCGACTACGAAGGCGCCGCCTCCGGCAGCGTGACCTTCGCGCCGGGAGAGGTGCGGAAGGTGCTCTCGCGGAGGGTGCTGGACGACGACGTCGACGAGCCGGAGGAGACGGTCGAGGTCACGCTGGGCAGGTCCGTGGCCACGGGGCGGATCCTGGACGACGACCTGCCGGAGGTGACGGTGGCGGTGGAGGCGGCCACGGTCACCGAAGGCGCGGACGCGGTGTTCACCCTGACCCGGGCGGGGGATCGGTCGGTCACGCTGGAGGTGGCGGTCGAGGTTGCGGATGGCGTTCTGGCCGCGAGGGCGCCGGACCGCGTGACCTTCGAAGTCGATGCGGCCACGGCCACGCTGCGCCTGGGCACCCGGGACGACACCGCCGACGAGCCCGACGCCCCGGTCACGCTGACGCTGCTGCTCGATGCGGACTACCGGCTCGGGGATCCGTCGGAGGCCACGGTGACGGTCGAGGACGACGATCTTCCGGAGGTGACGGTGGCGGTGGAGGCGGCCACGGTCACCGAAGGCGAGGACGTGGTGTTCACCCTGACCCGGGCGGGGGTTCTCTCGGAGGCGCTGGAGGTGCCGGTCGCGGTGACGGATACGGATGGCGTCCTGGCCTCGACGGCGCCGGACCGCGTGACCTTCGAGGCCGCCGCGGCCACGACCACGCTGCGCCTTCCCACGCGGGACGACACCGCCGAAGCCCCCGACGCCACGGTGACGCTGGCGCTGGGCGCGGGCGCGGGCCATGCCGCGGGGGATCCGTCGCAGGTCACGGTGACGGTGCGGGACGACGAGCTCAGGACCGTGTCGGTCGCCGATGCGACGCCGGTGACGGAGGGCGGGACGCTCGCATTTCCGGTGACGCTGAGCAACCGGAGCGCCACGGCGATCGCGGTCGCCTACGTCGTCGCCGGCGTCGACGGGGCGGTGCGGGGAGCGGACTATGCCGATGTCCGGATCGGCTTCCTGACCTTCGCGCCGGGCGAGGTGCGCAAGACGATCTCGCTGCCGACCCTGGACGACGGCCTCTTCGAGGTGGAGGAGGGGGTGCGGATCACGCTGTCGGCGCCGGACCCCGCCCTCGCGACCCTGGGCCGGGCGGAGGCCACGGGCCGGATCACCGACGACGACCTTCCGACGGTGACGATTGCGGCGGACTCGGAGCGGGTCATCGAGGGTGAGGCCCTGCGGGTCACCGTGACGCGGACGGGGGATCTGTCGGCGAACTTGGTGGTCACGATCCAGATAGGGCCGTCGCCGGATACGACCACACACACGGCCCACGTCACGATCCCGCGCGGCGCATCGTCGCGGCGTACGAACGCGTTTCGCCAGGCGCCGGGCGTCGGCGCCGACACCGTCTACTACCTGCGGCTGGCCCCGGGCGCGGGCCATGCCCTGGGGGATCCGTCCACGATCACGGTGACGGTGCTGGACGACGATGCGCCGCGGGCCGTGTCGGTCGCCGACGCGGATGCGGTGGCGGAGGGCGGCACGCTCGCGTTCCCGGTGACGATGAGCGGCCCCTACCGCTCCGAGGTCACGGTGAACTACACCCTGGGCGGCACGGCGGTGGCGGGAACCGACTACACAGGGGCCGCCTCCGGCAGCGTGACCTTCCCGAAGGGAGCGATGCGGCAGACGATCCGGGTCGCGACGACCGACGACGCCACCGAAGGACGGGAGGAGACGGTCGAGGTCACGCTGTCGCTGCCGGATCCGGACCCCGGCCGGGCGACCCTGGGCACGACGACGGCCACGGGCCGGATCCTCGACGACGACGCGCCGCCGTCCGTGACGGTCGCCGATGCGGACGCGGTGGCGGAGGGCGGCACGCTCGCGTTCCCAGTGACGATGAGCGGTCCGTACCGCTCCGAGATCGCGGTGAACTACACCCTGGGCGGCACGGCGGCGGCGGGGAGCGACTACGAAGGCGCCGCCACCGGCAGCGTGACCTTCGCGCCGGGGACGATCGAGCGGACGATCCGGGTCGCGACGACGGACGACGACGCCGACGAGCCGGAGGAGACGGTGGAGCTCGCGCTGTCGCTGCCGGATCCGGACCCCGGCGTGGCGACGCTGGGCGTACCGTCCACGGCCACGGGCCGGATCCTCCTCGACGCCGACGACCTGCCGGTCGTGACGGTCGCGGCGGCCCCGGCCACGGTCACGGAAGGCGAGGCCGCGGTGTTCACCCTGACGCGGGCCGGGGTGGTGTCGGAAGCGCTTGCGGTCTCCCTGACCGTCACCGACGCCGACGGCGTCCTGGTGTCGACGGCGTTGCCGACCGGCGCGACCTTCCGCGCCGGCGCGACCGCCGCCACCGTGCGCCTGGGCACGCAGGACGACGACGCCGACGAGGCGGACGCCACGGTGACCCTGGCCCTTGCCGACGGCGCGGGCTATCGCACGGGCGATCCGCATCAGGCTTCCGTGACGGTGCGCGACGACGATCTTCCGAGCGTGTCGGTCGCCGACGCGGCGCCGGTGACGGAGGGCGGCACGCTCGCGTTCGCGGTCCGCCTGAGCAATCGGCTCGACGCGCCGGTCACGGTCGGCTACCGGCTCGGCGGCACCGCCACGCCGGGAGAGGACCATGACGGCGTCGCGCTCGGCAGCGTGACCTTCGCGCCGGGGGCGACGGAGCGGACGATCCGGATCGTCACGCAGGACGACGCCATCGGCGAGGACGAGGAGCGGGTGCTGGTCACGCTGGCGGCGCCGGGTCCGTCCCTGGCGCTGGGCCGATCCGTGGCCGAGGGCCGGATCCGGGACGACGACCTTCCGTCGGTGACGGTCGCGGCGGTTGCGGACGCGGTCGGGGAAGGGGCGGATGCCGCGTTCGCCCTGACGCGCGCGGGAGCCCTGTCGGCGGCGCTGGAGGTGACGGTCGCGGTGGCGGACGCGGCGGGCGTCCTGGCATCGGCGGCGCCGACCGCCGTGACCTTCGAGCCCGGCGCGACCGTGTCCGTGCTGCGCCTGCCCACCCGGGACGACACGGTCGGCCACGCGGACGCCACGGTCACGCTGACGCTGGCCGACGGCGCCGCCTGGACGGCGGGGGACCCGTCGGAGGCCGCGGTGACGGTGCGGGACGACGACCCGCCGGTCGTCACGGTCGTCCCGGTTGCGGACGCGGTCATGGACGGGGAGGCCGCAGCCTTCGCCCTGACGCGGACCGCGAGGAATCTGTCGGCGGCGCTGGAGGTGACGGTCGCGGTGACGGATACGGCCGGCGTCCTGGCGTCGGCGGCGCCGACCGCCGTGACCTTCGAGGCCGACGCGGCCACCGCCGAACTGCGCCTTCCCACGCGGGAGGACGCCGTCGGCGAAGTCGACGCCGCGGTGACGCTGAGGGTTGCCGCCGGCGCGGGCTACGCCCCGGGCGCCCCCTCCCAGGCCACGGTGACGGTGCGGGACGACGGCCTTCCGTACGTGTCGATCGCCGATGCGGCGACGGTGGACGAGGGCGGCACGCTCGCGTTCGCGGTGAGTCTGGCCCACCCGCATGCCGCGGCGGTCCCGGTCGTCTGGCGTGTGGGCGGCGGCACGGCGACGGCGGACGACTATACGGGCAGCGCCTCCGGCGTCGCGGTGTTCGCGCCGGGAGATGTCCGCACGACGATTTCGGTGGCGACGGTGGACGACGACGCCGACGAGCCGGAGGAGACGGTCGAGGTCGCCATCTTCGTCGCCGCCCCCGGGCTGCCCGGGTCGTCCACCGAAGCGACCGGCCGGATCCGCGACGACGACCTTCCGGTGGTGACGGTGGAGACGCCGACCGACACGATCGTGGAGGAGCAGCCCATACCGTTCGTCGTCAGGCGAACGGGGGATACGTCGGGATCCCTGGACGTGGTGCTCCACATAACGGATGGCGGTGCATTCTGGAGACCGCCGCTGACCGATGCAGACAGACGCGGCCTCGTCTTCACCTTTGCGCCCGGCGTCAGCGAGCTCGCGATCGGCGCGACGTGGCACGCGGGGGATTCCAATCGGAACTACACGACCACGGTGACGGTGCGGAGCGGCCCGTCGTATGTCCGGGGCACGCCGTACCAGGCCACGGTCACGGTGCGGGCCGATGACAGGGCCGCCGATGCAGGGATCCCGAGGGTTACCGTCGCCGATGCGGATGCGGTGGCGGAGGGCGGCACGCTCGCCTTCCCGGTGAGGCTGGACGGGCCGTCCGAGCAGGAGGTTCGGGTCACGTACCTGCTGAGCGGCAGCGCGACGGCGGGGTACGACTACCAAGGCGCCGCCTCCGGCAGCATCACCTTCGCGCCGGGCGACCTCTTCGAGGAGATCGCGCTGGAGACGACCGACGACGTCGCCGAGGAGCCGGAGGAGACGGTCGAGGTCGAGATCGGCATTCACGCCGATACCGGGGCCGGGGCGGCGCTCGGCTCGACGACCCGCGCGACCGGCCGGATCCGGCGCAGCGACCTCCCGGTGGTGACGGTTGCGGCGCTGCGGGGGCGGATCGTGGAAGACGACGAGGCGGCGTTCACCCTGACGCGGACGGGGGACCGTTCGGCGTCGCTGACGGTCGATGCCCTGCTGACCGACGGCACGTCGCCGTCGCCGGTCGCGACGCCGGTCCGCGTGACCTTCGCCGCCGGAGACGCCACGGCCACGCTGCGCCTGGATACCCGGGACGACACGGTCGCCGAAGCCGACGCCTCGGTGCTGCTGGTGCTGCTCGCCGGCGCGGAGTACGCGCTGGGCGATCCGTCCCGCGCTTCCGTGACGGTGCGCGACGACGAGCGGCGCCCGGAGGTCTCCATCGCCGATGCGGCGCCGGTGCGCGAGGGCGGCACGCTCGCGTTCCCGGTGCGCCTGAGCGTCCCGGGCGCCGAGGCGATCACGGTGGGCTACGCCCTGGCGGGCACGGCCACGGCGGGGACCGACTATGCGGGCGGCGCGTCGGGCAGCGTGACCTTCGCGCCGGGGACGATCGCGCACACGATCCGGGTCGCGACGCTGGCCGACGGCGTCGACGAGCCGGAGGAGAGCGTCCGGGTGCGCGTCGTCACGGTGACCGTGGCGGGCTCCGTCGAGGTCGTGGGGTCGGGCGGCGGGACCGCCTCGGGCGACGGGACCGCCACGGGCGCGATCCTGGACGGCGACCTGCCGTCGGTCACGATCGCCCCGGTCGCGGCCGCGGTCGCGGAGGGCGAGGACGCGGTCTTCACCCTGACGCGGGCGGGGGTCCTGTCGGGATCGCTGGCGGTGTCCTTCGCGGTCGCCGACGCGGCCGGCGTCCTGGCCACGGCGGCGCCGGCCGGCGCCGCCGGCGCGACCTTCGCCCCGGGCGCGGCCACGGTGCGCGTCGCCCTGGCGACCGACGACGACACGGTCGACGAGGCGCACGCCACGCTCACGCTGACCCTGCAGGCGGGTGCGGACTACGACCGGGGCGATCCGCATCAGGCTTCCGTGACGGTGCGGGACGACGATCCCCATGAAGTGACGGTGGCGGCGGACGCGGTCACCGAAGGCGAGGATGCGACGTTCGTCCTGACCCGTGCGGGAGGGGATCTGTCCGCGCCGCTGGCGGTGTCCTTCGTGGTCGCCGACGCGGCCGGCGTCCTGGCCACGGCGGCGCCGACCGGCGCGACCTTCGAGGCCGGCGCGGCCACGGCGCGCGTCGTCCTGGCGACCGTGGACGACGAGGCCGACGCGGCGCACGCCGCGCTCACGCTGACCCTGCAGGCGGGTGCGGGCTACGACCTGGGCGTGCCGCATCAGGCTTCCGTCACGGTGCGGGACGACGACCTCCCGGTGGTGACGGTTGCCCCGGTCGCGGCGCGGATCGTCGAAGGGGCGGCCGCGGCCTTCACCCTGACGCGGGTGGGGGATCTGTCGGTCACGCTGGAGGTGCCGGTTGCGACGACCGATGCCGGCGCGGCGCTGGCCGGCACGGCGCCGACCGCCGTGACCTTCCGCGCCGGGGACGCCGAGGCCGCGCTGCGCCTGGACACGGCGGACGATGCCACGGTCGAAGCCGACACCGCGGTCACGCTGACGGTGCGGGAAGGCGCGGGCCATGCCCTCGGGGATCCGTCGTCGGCTTCCGTGACGGTGCGGGACGACGACACGCTCCCGGACGTGTCGATCGCCGATGCGGCCACGGTGACCGAGGGCGAGACGCTCGTGTTTCCGGTGACGCTGACCGCGCCGTACGACGAGGAGGATCCAGATCAGCATCGCCCACGCTCTGGCCGGGGCACGGCGACGTTCGGGGACGACTATGGCGAAGACCACGGCCTGGATATACATCCCGCCGGGGGAGACGGAGCGGACGATCCGATTCACGACGGTCGACGACGGCCTCGACGAGGGGGAGGAGACGGTCGAGGTCGTTATTTGGAGTACCACGAGAACGATCACGGTGCGGCGAAACGAGGCGACCGGCCGGATCCGGGACCGGGTGGTTCCGGTGCTTCCGGCGGTGACGGCGGCGGCGGACGCGGACGCGGTCACCGAAGGCGCGGCGGCGGCGTTCACCCTGACGCGGACGCGGGATCCGCAGGAGTCGCTGGAGGTGCCGGTTGCGGTCACCGATGCCGGTTCGGCGCTGACGGACGAGGCGCCGTCGAGCGTGACCTTCCGCGCCGGGGAGAGCACGGCCGCGCTGCGCCTGGGCACGGACAACGACGCGGTCGACGAGGCCGACGCCGCGGTGACGCTGGCGGTGGTCGCCGGCGCGGATCATGCCCTGGGCGATCCGTCCTCGGCGACGGTGACCGTGCGGGACGACGACCTTCCGGCGGTGACGGTGGCGGCGGATGCGGACGCGGTCACCGAAGGCGCGGCGGCGGCGTTCACCCTGACGCGGGCGGGGGATCTCTCGGGCGCGCTGACCGTGCAGTGTGCGGTGACGGATCCCGGGACGGTGCTGGGGCCGGCGGTGTCGCCGCCGACCGAAGCGACCTTCCAGGCCGGCATGGACACGGTGCGCGTCGCGCTGGCGACCGGGGACGACGCCGTCGACGAGACCGATGCCGTGCTGACGCTGACGCTGACGGCCGGCGCGGCCTACGACCTGGGCGATCCGTCCTCGGCCACGGTGACCGTGCGGGACGACGACGGGCTGCCGGTCCTGTCGATCGCCGATGCGGCGCCGGTGACGGAGGGCGGCACGCTCGCGTTTCCGGTGCGCCTGAGCCACGCGAGCGACACGCTGATCCTGGTGAAGGCCGCAGGCGGCGGCGTGAACTTCACGGCGGCCTTCGCGCCGGGGGACACGGAGGAGACGATCTCGCTGACGACGGCGGACGACGACGTCGACGACGGGCCGGAGACGGTCGAGGTCACGCTGGCGGCGCCCGACCCGGCCCTGGCGACGCTGGGCGCGGCCTCCCGGGCCACGGGCCGGGTCCTGGACGACGACGGACGTTCGGAGGTGACGGTTGCCCCGGCCGCGGCCGCGGTCGGGGAAGGCGCGGACGCGGCCTTCACCCTGACGCGGAGGAACGGGGACGTGTCGGCCGCGCTGACGGTGTCGGTGACGGTGTCGGACGCGGGCGTCGTTCTGGCGTCGGCGGCGCCGTCCGCCGTGACCTTCGGCGCCGGGGCGGCGCAAGCCACGCTCTCCCTCGGCACGCTCGACGACACCGTCGACGAGCCCGACGCCACGGTGACGCTGACGCTGACCGCCGGCGCGGCCTACGACCTGGGCACGCCGTCGCAGGCTTCCGTGACGGTGCGGGACGACGAGCATCCGGTCGTGACGGTGGCGGCGGACGCCGACTGGGTGGCCGAAGGGGCGAGAGCGGCGTTCACCCTGACGCGGGCGGGGGATCTCTCGGAAGCGCTGGCGGTGTCCTTCGATGCGACGGGCGGCGACGCGGCGCTGGCGGGCACGCCGCCGTCGCGCGTGACCTTCGAGGCCGGCGACGCCACCGCCACGCTGCGCCTGCGCACGCAGGACGACCGCAGGCACGGCGAAGCCGATACGTCGGTGATCCTGGCGCTGACCGATGGCGCGGCTTACGACCTGGGCACGCCGTCGCGGGCTTCCGTGACGGTGCGGGACGACGACGCGGTGCCGGTCCTGTCGATCGCCGACCCGGAGCCGGTGACGGAGGGCGGCACGCTCGAGTTCCCGGTGACGCTGAGCAGGCCGTACACCGAGTCGATCTCGGTGAGCTACTTCGTCGGCCGGAAGGGCCCCAACACGGCAAGGAAGGGGACCGACTACAGTGATGTCACCGGCGCCACCGCCGGGGACATCAGCTTCAGGCCGGGACAGGTGCGCAAGACGGTCTCGCTCGCGACGGTGGACGACGCCCGCCACGAGGGGGAGGAGACGGTCAGCGTCGATATCTCCGTCAACTCGAGCCACCATGGCAGGCCGCCGCAGCTCGTGGCGACCGGCCGGATCCTGGACGACGACGTTCCGGTCGTCACGGTGGCGGCGGACGCGGCCACGGTCACCGAAGGCGAGGACGCGGTCTTCACCCTGACCCGGGCGGAGGGGGATCCGTCGGTCGCGGTGGCGGTGCCGGTCACGGTGACCGGCGGCGACGCGGTGCTGGCCGGCGCGCCGCCCGCCAGCGTGACCATCGGGGCCGGGGAGACGGAAGTCGAGCTGCGCCTGGGCACGGACGACGACGAGACGGACGATCCCCACGCCACGGTGACGCTGACCCTGGGCGACGGCGACGACCATGACCTGGGCGCGCCGTCGGAAGCGACGGTCACGGTGCGGGACGACGACCTTCCGGAGCTGTCGATCGCCGATGCGGCGCCGGTGCCGGAGGGCGGCACGCTCGAATTCGTGCTGAGCCTGACCAGTCCGGCCGCCGCCGAGTTCCCGGTGACCTGGCAGCTCTTTGGCGCAACGGCGGGGGTGGATTATGAAGGCCCCCGCGTCGGCGTACTGACCTTCCCGCCGGGCGTGACCGAGCAGACGTTCCGGCTGGTGACGGTGGACGACAGCGATTACGGGCCGGAGAAGACGGTTACCGTCGATCTGATCGACCCGTCCCTCGCTCCGTCCCCGCAGGCGCAACCGGGCGGCAAGGGCGAGGCCACGGGCCGGATCCTGGACGACGAGCTTCCGGTGGTGACGGTGGCGGCGGATGCGGCCACGATCACCGAAGGCGCGGCGGCGGCGTTCACCCTGACGCGGACGGACTATCTGCCGGACGCGCTGACGGTGTCCTTCGAGGTGACGGGCGGCGACACGGTGCTGACCGCGACGGCGCCGACCAGCGTGACCTTCGGGGCCGGCAGGGACACCGCGCGCGTCACGCTGCCGACCGAGGACGACGGCGTCGACGAGGCGGACGCCGCGGTGACGCTGACGTTGCAGTCCGATCCGGCCTGGGAGCTGGGCACGCCGTCCGCGGCTTCCGTGACGGTGCGGGACGACGAGAATCCGGTGGTGACGGTGGCGGCGACGGGGCCGCTCACGATCGACGAAGGCGCCGACGCGGTCTTCACCCTGACGCGGACGACGTTCACGGCGGCGGAGCTGGACGTGTCGGTCGAGGTGACGGGCGGCGACGCGATGCTCGCCGGCGCGGCGCCGACCGGCGTGACCTTCGGGGCCGGGGACGCCACGGCCACGCTGCGCCTGGGCACGGACGACGACGAGACGGACGACCCCGAAGCCACGGTGACGGTGACCCTCGTCGACGGCCACGGCTACGACCTGGGAGCGGCGTCGGAGGCTTCCGCTTCCGTGACGGTGCGCGACGACGACCTTCCGGTCGTGACGGTCACGGCGGAGTCGGAGCAGGTCGTCGAGGAGCTGGGCAACGTGAGGTTCTTCGTGACGCGGACGGCGGGGGACCTGTCGCAGCCGCTGTCCCTTCAACGTCGGGTTCAGGACGCCCAGGGACGAATCCGTGGGTTTGCCGCCGAACGCCGCTGACCCTGACGATCCGGGCGGGCCAATCCACCCTCGAATTCGGCGGCGTGCTGGCAGACGATGTCGCCGCCGACGGCACGTATCTGCTGGAGCTGCGGGAGGGCTCGGGATACCGGCTGGGCACGCCGTCGGCGGCCACGGTGACGGTGCGCGACGACGATGTGCCGCCGACCGTCTCGATCGCCGACGCGGAGACGGTGACGGAGGGCGGGACGCTCGCGTTCCCGGTGACGCTGAGCGATCCGTACGACACCGACATCGCGGTCGCCTACACCCTCGGCGGCGCCGCGACGGCGGGGGTCGACTACACGGACGGCGGCTCCGGCGCGCTGACCGTCGCGGCGGGGGACACGGAGGGGACGATCGAGCTCGCGACGGTGGACGACGCCGTCGACGAATCGGGGGAGGGGGTCGAGGTCACCCTTGCCGCCGGCGCGTCCTACACCCTGGGCACGCCGTCGGCGGCCACGGGCCGGATTCTGGACGACGACGGCCTCCCGGCGGTGACGGTCGCCGCGGCTGCGGACGCGATCACCGAAGGCGAGGCCGCGGTCTTTACCCTGACCCGCGCGGACGGGGACCTGTCGCAGGCGCTGGAGGTGCCCGTCGAGATCGCCGATGCGGCCGGCGTCCTGCTGCCGGGGGCGCCGTCGAGCGTGACCTTCGAGGCGGATGCGGCCACGGCCACGCTGCGCCTGGGCACGGACGACGACGAGGTCGACGAGCCCGACGCCACGGTGACGCTGACGCTGCGGGCCGGCGCGGCCTGGAGCCTGGGCACGCCGTCGGCGGCTTCCGTGACGGTGCGGGACGACGAGGCGCCGCCGGAGGTGTCGATCGCCGATGCGGACGCGGCGACGGAGGGCGGCACGCTCGCGTTCGCGGTGAGCCTGAACCGTCCGAGCGCCGCGACGGTGACGGTGGACTACCGCCTCGGCGGCGCGGCGGTGGCGGGGACCGACTATGCGGGCGGCGCCGCCGGCGTCGCGACCTTCACGCCGGGGACGACGGAGCAGACGATCCGGCTGACGACCCTGGACGACGACACCGACGAGGCGGACCGGACGGTCGCGGTCACGCTGACGGCGCCCGATCCGGGGCTTGCGACGCTCGGGCGGGCGACGGCCACGGGCCGGATCGAGGACGACGATCTTCCGGTGGTGACGATTGCGGCGAATGCGGACGTGGTCGATGAAGGCACGGCGTCGGCGTTCACCCTGACGCGGGTCGGGGATCGGTCGGTATCGCTGACGGTGACCGCCACGGTGACGGCGACGGGCGCCGGCGGCGTGGAGACGAAACAACTATCGGCGGTCTTCCCGCCCGGCTCGGCCACGCTGTCCGTGGGCACGAGCGACGACGATATCGACGAGCCCGACGACGCCACGGTGACGGTGACGCTGCAGGACGGCGAGACGTATGACCTCGGCACGCCGTCGGAGGCTTCCGTGACGGTGCGGGACAATGACCCGTTGCCCGAAGTTACCGTGCACGGTGTGTCCGCGACGGTGACGGAGGGCGGCACGCTCCGGTACGAGGTGAGGCTGAGCCGCGCGAGCGCCGTGGCGATCCCGGTCGAATACACCGTGATCGACGTCACGACGACGGCGGGGGCCGATTACCTGAGGCCCGCCTCCGGCACCGTGACCTTCGCCCCGGGCGACAGACGGAAGCAGATATCGATCGAGACGGTGGACGACGACATCGACGAGATCGAGGAAGACCTCGGGGTCAGGCTGTTTCGCCCGGATCCGCGTCTGGCGCGGCTCGCACCTCACCGCGTCGAAGATGGCGGCATCGTCGAAGATGGCAGCATAACGGACGACGATCTTCAGACCGTGACGGTTGTGCCGGTGTCGGACCGGATCAGGGAATGGAACCCGGATGCGAGAACGTTGTTCTACGTGAAGCGGACACGGGGCGACGAGCTGTCGGAACCGCTGACGGTGACCTACACGATCGAGGACGAGACCGATGTCCTGAATGCAAATCTCGAACGCCCCTTGACCGTGACGTTCGGTCGGCGCCGTACCGTGGCGAGCGTAGCGGCTCACGGCAACGGCCTCGTCCTGGACGCCGACGCCACGGTGACGCTGACGCTGTCCGACGGCGCGGACTATCGGCTGGGCACGCCGTCGGAGGCCTCGCTGACGGTGTGGAACGAAGACGGTTACCGGCCCGCCGTGTTCATGGACGCCCCGGAGCCGGTGACGGAGGGCGGCACGCTCGAGTTTCCGGTCGGCCTGGCCTACGAGTTCGACGGCACGATCGAGGTGAGCTACCGCGTCGTCTCCAGCGCGCCTTCCGGCGGCGTCCCGGCAACGGCCGACGCGGACTTCCGGAGCCGGACGGGCACCTTGACCTTCGCGAAGGGAGAGACGGCGAAGACGGCCCGGATCGAGACGCTGGACGACGACGCCGAAGAGCCGGACGAGTGGGTCAAGGTGGAGGTTACCCGGATCAGGAGGACAGGTGAGGGAAGTAACGACGATCGCTTTATCTGGACCCAGGCTTGGGTGGACGGACCCGGGGTGAACCAAGTACTCCCCAGAAGCAGAAGGATACAGGCCAGGGGCCGGATTCTGGACGACGGCGACGTGAATCTGCCGGTCGTGACGCTCGAGACGTTCTATCTGGGGAAGCCCGCAGAGTACGGGCTCGAAGGCGGCGCGGGGATGGGGTTCGTCCTGAGGCGGACAGGGGATCCCCATGACCCGCAGCCGCTGCAGGTGGCGGTTTCGGTGACCGATCCCGGCGAGGTGTTGGCGGATGCGCCGCCGACCGTCGTGACCCTGCCCGTGGACGACCAGTTCCGTTGGGAATCGGCCACCCGGGACGACGATATCGAGGAACCCGACGCCACGGTGACGGTGACGGTGGAGGGCGGCGCGGGCTATCGTCTGGGGAACCTGGGCGCCACGCTGACGTTCTTCCGGGACGACGACGAGGCCAGTCCTTTCGTTGCGAGCGCGCCGGGTCAGGTGACGGAGGGCGGCGCGTTCGATCTTGCGGTTCACCTGACCAATCCCGGCGCCGGCCCGATCACCGTGCACTACCGCCTTGCCGGGTCGGCGGTGGCGGGAGCGGACTACCGCGGTGGCGCCGACGGCGCCCTGGTCTTCGCGCCGGGAGAGACGGAGAAGACGATCCGGGTCGAGACGGTGGACGACGCCGCCGACGAGCCGGAGGAGACGGTCGAGGTCCTTCTGGGGAGGACGGACCCACCGACGCTGTCGGCGGCCACGGTCCGGATCCTCGACGACGACCTGCCGGTCGTGACCGCGGCGGCCGCGCCGGCCACGGTCACGGAAGGCGAGGACGCGGTGTTCGTCCTGACCCGGGTGGGGCTGGTGTCGGAGGCGCTGGCGGTGGCGGTCGCGGTGACGGATGCCGCCGGCGTCGTGACCTCGACCCCGCTGCCGACCGCCGTGACCTTCGCGGCCGGGGAGGCCACCGCCGCGCTGCGCCTGGGCACGGAGGACGACGAGGTCGCGGAAGCCAGCGCCGCCGTGGTGCTGACCCTGCAATCGGGCGCGGCCTGGACCCTCGGCGCGCCGGCGCAGGCGACGGTGACGGTCGCGGACGATGACGGGGCGCCCGCGGTCTCCATCGCCGATGCGGGGTCGGTGACGGAGGGCGGCGCGCTCGCCTTCCCGGTGAGCCTGAGCGATGCGTTCGATGCGCCGATCACGGTCGGCTACACCCTGGGCGGCACCGCGGCGGCGGGGGACTACACCGATGCCGCCGCCGGCGCCGTGACCTTCGCGCCGGGCGAGGTGCGCACGGTGATCTCGCTGGCGACCGTGGACGACAGCGCCGACGAGCCGGACGAGACGGTCGAGGTCGAGCTCGTCGTCTTCCGTCCGGCGCGCGCGGGAGCATCCACCGAAGCGACCGGGCGGATCCTGGACGACGACCTGCCGGACGTGACGGTGGCGGCGGAGGCGGCCACCGTCACCGAAGGCGAGGACGCGGTGTTCGTCCTGACGCGGGCGGGGGTGGTGTCGGAGGCGCTGGCGGTGGCGGTCGAGGTGACGGATGCGGACGGCGTCGTGACCGCGACCCCGCTGCCGACCGGCGTGACCTTCGGGGCCGGGAACGCCACCGCCACGCTGCGCCTCGCCACGCGGGACAACGCCACCGACGAGCCCGACGCCACGGTGACGCTGACGCTGCAGGCCGGTGCGGACTGGGACCTGGAGGCGCCGTCCACGGCCACGGTGACGGTGCAGGACGACGAGCGTCCGGTGGTGACGGTGGCGGCGGATGCGGCCACGGTCACCGAAGGCGAGGACGTGGCGTTCACCCTGACGCGGGCGGGGGACGTCTCGGAGGCGCTGGACGTGTTCTTCACGATCGAGGACGCGGACGGCGTCGTGACCGCGACCCCGTTGCCGGCCGGCGTGACCTTCGGGGCCGGGGACGCCGCGGCCACGCTGCGCCTGGGCACGGAGACGGACACGGTCGTCGAGCTCGACGCCACGGTGACGCTGGCGCTGGGGGCCGGCGCCGAGTACGAGCCGGGGGATCCGTCCCGCGCGTCGGTCACGGTGCGGGATGACGATGGCGGGGTCTCCAGGGCTTCCGTCGTCGCAGGGGATCCGGACGCGGTGACGGAGGGCGGGACGCTCACGTTCGTGGTGAGACTGAGCCGCGCGAACGCCGGGGAGATCCGGGTGTCCTACCGATTGTCCGGCACGGCGACGGCGGGGAGCGACTACCAGGGCGACAGCACCGGCGTCGCGGTCTTCGCGCCGGGAGAGACGGAGCAGGTGGTCTCGCGCGTGACCGTGAGCGACGGCGTCGACGAGGAGGAGGAGACGGTCAGGCTCGATATTGTGGCCGTCTCCCCGAACACGAGCGCCGGGGCCGGGCTGCCCATCCGCGCGACCGCCCGGATCCTGAACGACGACCTGCCGGCGGTGACCGTCGCGGCGGATGCGGCCACGGTCACCGAAGGCGCGGATGCGGCGTTCACCCTGACCCGGACGGGGGATCCGGCGGAGGCGCTGACGGTGCCGGTCGAGGTGGCCGATGCGGGCGGCGTCCTGGCGTCGCCGGCGCCGGCGAGCGTGACCTTCGAGGCCGGTGCGGCCACCGCGCAGGTGGCGCTGGCGACCACGGACGACGATCTCGATGCGGGGGATGCCGACGTCGTGCTGACGCTCGTGCCCGACGGGCCGGATCCCGCCTGGGCGCTCGGTGGTTCGGCCACCGCCACGGTCACGGTGGAGGACGACGACCTTCCGGTGGTGACGGTGGCGGCGGAGGTGGAGCGGATCGTCGAAGGGGAGGCTGTGGCGTTCATCGTCACGCGGGCGGGGGATCGGTCGGAGGCGCTGACCGTCGCCGCCGAGTTCACGGCGTCGGAGCGCAGCATCAGGATCGAGCTGACCTTTGCGGCCGGCGATGCGACCACGCGGGGCTTGGCCCGCGGGGTCGGGGGGGATGACGGTCAGAGCTATGTGCTGACGCTGCAGGCCGGCGCGGGATACCGGCTGGGCACGCCGTCGGCGGCCACGGTGGTGCGGGACGACGATGCGGTACCGGAGGTGTCTGTCGCCGCTGCGGACGCGGTGCGGGAGGGCGGCACGCTCGCGTTCCCGGTGAGCCTGAGCCGGCCGTACAACGCGCCGCTCGCGGTGGCCTACACCCTGGGCGGCAGCGCGACGGCGGGGGCCGACTACACGGACGGCGGCGCCGGCGCCGTGACCTTCCCGCCCAGGACGACGGAAGCGACGATCTCGCTGGCGACGGTGGACGACACCGACGACGAGACGGCGGAGACGGTCGTGGTCACCCTGGTCGACGGCGCGACCTGGAACCTGGGCGCGGCGCCCGAGGCCGAGGGCCGGATCCTGGACGACGACGGCCTGCCGGAAGTGACGGTGGCGGCGGACGCGGACGCGGTCGCGGAAGGCGAGGCGGCGGCGTTCACCCTGACGCGGTGGGGGGACGTGGCGGCCGCGCTGGAGGTGTTCGTCGCGGTGACGGATCCCGGGGCGGCGCTCGCCGGCGCGGCGCCGGCCGGCGTGACCTTCGAGGCCGGTGCGGCCACGGCCACGCTGAGCCTCGCCACCGACGACGACACGGTCGACGAGCCCGCCGCCCCGCTCACGCTGACGCTGCAACCGAACGCCGCCTACGAGCTGGGCGCGCCGTCGGAGGCCACGGTGACGGTGCGGGACGACGATGCGCCGCCGGCGGTGTCCATCGCCGATGCGGCCACGGTGACCGAGGGCGGCACGCTCGAGTTCCCGGTGACGCTGGACCGCCCGAGCGCCGCGGCGATCGCGGTGACCTACACCCTGGGCGGCACCGCGACGGCGGGGACCGACTACACGGACAGCGGCGCCGGCGCCGTGACCTTCGCGCCGCGAGAGACGCGGAAGACGATCGCGCTGGCGACGGTGGACGACGCCACCGACGGGCCGGAGGAGACGGTCGAGGTCACGCTGACGGCGCCGGACCCGGCCCTGGCGACGCTGGGCACGCCGTCCACCGCCTCGGGCACGATCCGGGACGACGAGGGCCTCTCGGAGGTGACGGTCGCGGCGGATGCGGCCACCGTCGCGGAAGGCGCGGACGCGGTGTTCACCCTGACCCGGGCGAACGGGGACGCGTCGGGCGCGCTGACGGTGTCGGTGGCGGTCACGGACGCCGATGCGGCGCTGGCCGATGCGGCTGCGGATCTGCCGACCGCAGTCACCTTCGAGGCCGGTGCGGCCACGGCCACCCTGCGCCTCGCCACCGTCGACGACGCCGTCGACGAGACCGACGTCCCGGTGACCCTGACCCTCCAGGCCGTGCAGGCCGGCGCGGGCTACCGCCTGGGCGCTCCGCATCAGGCCACGGTCACCGTGCAGGACGACGACCTGCCGGTGGTGACGGTGGCGGCGGCTGCGGAGGCGGTCGAGGAAGGCGCGGACGCGGTGTTCACCCTGACCCGGGCGGGGGTTCTGTCGGCCACGCTGGAGGTGTCGGTCGAGGTCACGGATGCCGATGCGGTGCTGGCGGATGGGGCACTGGCGGATGGGGCACTGCCGACCAGCGTGACCTTCGAGGCCGGTGCGGCCACCGCCACGCTGAGCCTCGCCACCGACGACGACGAGGCCGACGAGACCGACGCCTCGGTGACGCTGACCCTCCAGGCCGTGCAGGCCGGCGCGGGCTACCGCCTGGGCGCTCCGCATCAGGCCACCGTCACGGTGCGGGACGACGACCGTCCGCTCGTGACGATCGCCGACGCGGGGCCGGTGACGGAGGGCGAGACGCTCGAGTTCCCGGTGCGGCTGAGCGGCCCGTTCGACCAGGAGATCGAGGTCGCCTACCAGTTCGGCGGCACCGCGACGGCGGGGGACGACTACACCCCGGGCGCCTCCGGCACCGTGACCTTCGCGCCGCAGCAGACCGAGCGGACGGTCCGGCTCGAGACGGTGGACGACGACGTGGACGAGGAGGAGGAGACGGTCGAGGTCGAGCTCTTCGTCTTCTACCCGGGCCGCCCCGGAGAGCCCGACACGGCGAGCGCGACGATCCTGGACGGCGACCTTCCGGTGGTGACGGTGGAGGCGGATGCGGCCACCGTCACCGAAGGCGCGGACGCGGCGTTCACGCTGACGCGGACGGGGCTGGTGTCGGACGGGCTGACGGTGACCGTCGCGGTGACGGGCGGCGACGCGGTGCTGGACGGCGCACCGCCGACCGAGGCCACCTTCGAGGCCGATGCGGCCACGGCGCGCGTGGCCCTGGCGACCGACGACGACCGCACCGACGAGGCGGATGCCCGCGTGGTGCTGACCCTGGCCGCCGGCGACGCCTGGGCCGTGGGCGCGGCGTCGGAGGCCGCGGTCACGGTCGAGGACGACGACGGGACGCCGGAGGTGTCGATCGCCGACGCGGCGCCGGTGACGGAGGGCGCCGCGCTGGAGTTCCCGGTGACGCTGAGCCACCCGAGCGCCGAAGAGATCGAGGTGGCCTGGACCCTGGCCGGCTCGGCGACGGCGGGGGACGACTACGCGGACGGCGGCTCCGGCTCCGGCAGCGTGACCTTCGCGCCGGGGGACGAGCGCACGGTGGTATCGGTGGCGACGGTCGACGACGAAGCCGACGAGGCGGAGGAGACGGTCGAGATCACGCTGACCGCGCCGGAGGCGGCCCTGGCGACGCTGGGCACGCCGTCCACCGCCTCGGGCAGGATCCTGGACAACGAGGCTCCGGTGGTGACGGTGGCGGCGGAGGCGGTCACGGTCACCGAAGGCGCGGAGGCGGCCTTCGTCCTGACGCGGACGGGGGACGTGTCGGACGCGCTGGCGGTGTCCTTCGCGGTGACGGGCGGCGGCGCGGTGCTGGCCGGCGCGCTGCCGCCCGAGGCCACCTTCGAGGCCGGCGCGGCCACGGTGCGCGTGCCCCTGAAGACCACGGACGACACCACCGACGAGCCGAACGCCACCCTGACCCTGACCCTGGCCGACGGCGACGCCTATGACCTGGGCGCGGCGTCGGAGGCCACGGTCACGGTCGAGGACGACGACGCGCCGCCGGCGGTGTCCATCGCCGATGCGACTGCCGATACGACTGCCGATACGGCGGCCACGGTGACGGAGGGCGGGACGCTCGCGTTCCCGGTGCGCCTGAGCCACCCGAGCGCCGCGGCCGTCACGGTGGCCTACACCCTGGCCGGCACGGCGACGGCGGGCGACGACTACACGGACGGCGGCGCCGGCAGCGTGACCTTCGCGGCGGAGAGCACGGAGGCGACGATCGCGCTGGCGACGGTGGACGACGACGCCGACGAGCCGGAGGAGACGGTCGAAGTCACGCTGACGGCGCCGGACCCGGCCCTGGCGACGCTGGGCACGCCGTCCACCGCCTCGGGCGCAATCGCCGACGACGACCTCCAGGCCGTGACGGTGGCGGCGGAGGCGGCCACGGTCGCCGAAGGCGCGGACGCGGTGTTCGTCCTGACGCGGGCGGGGGTGGTGTCGGAGGCGCTGGCGGTGACCTTCACGGTCGCGGACGCGAATCGCGTCCTGGTGCTGAACGCGCCGACCGGCGTGACCTTCGCGGCCGATGCGACCGAGGCGCGCGTGACCCTGGCGACCGCCGACGACGACCTGCCCGGCGAGGCGGACGCTGCGGTGACGCTGACCCTCGACGACGGCGCGACCTGGGACCTGGGCGCGTCGCCGGAGGCCACGGTGACGGTGCGGGACGACGATCTGCCGGTCGTGACGGTGGCGGCGAAGGCGGCCGCGGTCGCGGAAGGCGCGGATGCGGCGTTCGTCCTGACGCGCACCGGGGAAGGGGCGTACGCGCTGGAGGTATCGGTCGCGGTGACGGACGCGGACGCGGCCCTGGCCTCGCCGGCGCCGTCGAGCGTGAGCTTCGAAGCCGGGGCGGCAGAAGCCACGCTGCGCCTGGGCACGCTGGACGACACCGTCGACAAGCCCGACGCCGCAGTGACGCTGACCCTGCAGGCGGACGCGGCCACCTATGTGCTGGGCGCTCCCCTCGCGGCGACGGTGACGGTGGAGGACGACGATCTTCCGAAGGTGGCGCTGCGCCTTCCGAGCGCTCCGTACGCGGTCACGGAAGGGGAGGACGCGGTGCTCACCCTGACGCGGACGCGGGGGGACCTGTCGGGAGCGCTGGATGTGGTGTATTCCATCCAGGATCTGGACGGAGCGCTGGCGGGCCCGTTGGGCGGTCGGACGGCGACCATCGAGGCGGGCAAGGGCGCGTTCGCACTGCGTCTGCCCACGCGCGACGACGATGCGGTCGGGAGCGAAAAAACCGTGTTTGTGCAAGTGTTCGTTCGATCAGGATACCGCTTGGACTCAGGGAACTGGAAAGTCAGCTTCACCGTGCGGGAGAACGACGGCGACCCGCTGGTGACGGTTGCGGCGGCGGCGGACACGATCGCGGAGGGCGAGGCTGCGGCGTTCACCTTGACCCGCGCCTCGGGGGATATCTCGGGCGCGCTGGAGGTGTCGGTCGCCGTGACGGACGCGGACGACGTTCTGGTCTCGTCGGCGCCGACCGGCGCGACCTTCGCGGCCGGAGCGTCCACGACCGCGCTGCGCCTGGCCACGCGGG
The DNA here is from genome assembly GCA_965215345.1 of Spirochaetia bacterium. Lineage (GTDB taxonomy): Bacteria > Spirochaetota > Spirochaetia > SZUA-6 > Bin103 > CATQHW01. The sequence goes on from CBDCDL010000002.1 coordinate 1,223,077, forward strand.
AGGACGCCCTCGACCAAGCCGACGCCACGCTGGAGCTGACGCTGCAAGGCGGCACGGGCTATCGGCTCGAAACGCCGCCGGGGGCCGCCACGGTGACGGTGAGCGCCCTTCCGGTCGTGACGGTCGCGGCGGTGCGCGAGGAGATCACGGAGGGCGCGGACGCGGTCTTCGCCGTGACGCGGGCGGGGAACCTGTCGAGCGCGCTGGCGGCGGACGTCGCGATCACGGTTGCGGACGAGATCCGGGTATCGACGCCGCCGTCGAGCGTGAGCTTCGGGGTCGACGAGGCGACGGTGCGCGTGGCGGTGCCGACCCGCGACGACGACATGGCCGGCGAGGCGGACGCCTCCGTCGTCCTGACTCTGCAGCCGGACGCGAGCTATCGGCTGCCGGGATCGAAGTCGTCGGCCACGGTGACGGTGCGGGACGACGACGCGATGCCGAAGGTGTCGGTCGCCGACGCGGGGTTGGCGAGGGAGGGCGGCACGCTCGCGTTCCCGGTGACCCTGAGCGGTCCGTACATCGAGGCGGTCGCGGTCGAGTACAGCCTCGGCGGCGATGCGACGTCCGGCGACGACTACACGGACGGCGGCACCGGTGCCGTGACCTTCGCGCCGGGAGAGGTGCGCAAGACGCTCTCGTTCGCGATCGCGGACGACGACGTCGACGAGGCGGACGAGACGGTCGAGGTCACGCTGTCGCTGCCGTCCGATTCCCCGGCGACGCTGGCGAGGGTGACGGCCATGGGCTGGATCCTGGACGACGACCTCCCGGTCCTGACGGTTGCGGCGGACCCGGCCGCGGTGGCGGAAGGCGAGGATGCGGCGTTCGTCCTGACGCGGGCGGGGGATGCGTCGGCGGAGCTGGCGGTGACCTTCACGGTCGCCGACGCGGACGGCGTCCTGGCGTCGCCGGCGCCGACCGGCGCGACCTTCGCGGCCGGCGCGTCCACCGTCCGCGTGCTCCTGATGACCAGCAACGACGACATGGCCGGCGAGGCGGCCGCCCCGGTGACGCTGACCCTTGCCGCCGACGCGGCCTGGACCCTGGGCGCGTCGGCGTCGGCCACGGTGACGGTGCGGGACGACGATGCGCAGCCGACGATCTCCGTTGCCGATGCGGACGCGACGACGGAGGGCGGCACGCTCGTGTTCGCGGTGACCCTGAGCGGTCCGTATATCGAGGAGATCGTGGTCGACTACGCCTTCGCCGGCGATGCGACGGCCGGCGACGACTACGCGGACGGCGGCACCGGCACCGGCACCCTGACCTTCGCGCCGGGGGACGTGCGCAAGACGATTTCGCTGGCGACCGTGGACGACGGCGACGACGAGCCGACGGAGCGGGTCGAGGTCACGCTGTCGCTGCCGGATCCCCCGCCCCCGGCGACGATTGCGCGGGCGACGGCCACGGGCCGGATCCTGGACGGCGACGGCGCTTCGGATGTGACGGTCGCCGCGGCCGCGGACACGGTCGCGGAGGGGGCGGACGCCGTCTTCACCCTGACGCGGGCGAACGGGGACGTGTCGGAAGCGCTGACGGTGACGGTCGCGGTGACCGATGCCGGCGCGGTGCTGACCGGTACGGCGCCGACGAGCGCGACCTTCGCCGCCGGGGACGCCACGACCGCCCTCTCCCTGGGCACGGACGACGACGCCGTCGTCAAGGCGGATGCCACGCTGACCCTGACCCTGACCGCCGGCGACGCCTACCGCCTGGGCACGCCGTCGGTCGCCACGGCGACCGTGCGGGACAACGACGGGACGCCCACGGTGTCGATCGCCGATGCGGAGACGGTGAGTGAGGGCGGCACGCTCGCCTTCCCGGTGACGCTGAGCGGGCCGTTCAATACGCGGATCGCGGTGCCCTACACCCTGGGCGGCGTCGCGACGGCCGGCGACGACTACACGGACGGCGGCGCCGGCGTCGTGACCTTCGCGCCGGGAGAGCTGCGCACGGCGATCTCGCTCGTGACCGTGGACGACGACGCCGACGAGCCCGACGAGACGGTCGCGGTCACGCTGGCCGCCGGCGCGGCCTGGAACCTGGACGCGTCGCCGGAGGCCGCCGGCACGATCGCCGACGGCGATCCCCCGGTCGTGACGGTGACGGCGGACGCCGACTGGGTGGCCGAAGGGTCGGATGCGAAGTTCACCCTGACGCGAACCGAGGGGGATCTGTCGGAGGCGCTGGAAGTGCTCTTCGAGGTCGAGGATGCGGACCGCGCCCTGGAGTCCGGGCAGGATCGGAGCGTGACCTTCAAGGCCGACGAGGCCACGGCCAGGCTGCGCCTGGACACGCGGGACGACGGCAATCATGGCGAAGCCGATACGTCGGTGACCCTGGTTCTGACCGACGGCGAGACCTGGGACCTGGGCACGCCGTCGCGAGCTTCCGTGACGGTGCGCGACGACGACAAGCCGCCGGTCGTGTCGGTCGCCGACGCGGCGTCGGTGACGGAGGGCGGCACGCTCGCCTTCCCGGTGACGCTGAGCGGGCCTTACAAGTCTCCGATCACGGTTCGCTACCACATCAATCGGGACCCCGCCGCCACGGCGAGCCGGAACGACTACGACGACGTGACCGTCGCCCACCGCAGCGGGGAATTCGTCTTCGCGAAGGGACAGGTGCGCAAGACGGTCTCGCTCGAGACGGTGGACGACGACCGCTACGAGGGGGAGGAGACGGTCAGCGTCGACGTCACCGCCCCCGCGAACCTTGGCGAGTCGCCGCAGCCCCGGGGGACCGGCCGGATCCTGGACAACGACGTTCCGACCGTCACGGCGGCGGCGGACGCGGCCACGGTCGCGGAAAGCGAGGCCGTGGTCTTCACCCTGACCCGGACGGGAAACCCGTCGGACGCGCTGACCGTGACCTTCGCGGTGACCGGCGGCGACGCGGTGCTGGCCGGCGCGCCGCCGACCGAGGCCACCTTCGAGGCCGGCGCGGCCGAGGCGGAGGTGTCGCTGGCGATCGACGACGACGGCGCCGACGAGGCGGACGCCACGCTCACCCTGACGCTGGAGGCCGGCGCCGACTACGCCCTGGGCGATCCGTCGACGGCTTCCGTGACGGTGCAGGACGATGATCTTCAGGTCGTGACGGTCGCGGCGGATGCGGCCACGGTCACCGAAGGCGAGGACGCGGTGTTCACCCTGACGCGGGCCGGGGTCGTGACGGAAAAGCTGGACGTCACGGTTACGGTGACGGGTCCCGACACGGTGCTGGCGGATACGCCGCCGCCGGCCAGCGTGACCTTCGGCGCCGGCGCTGCCACGGCGGAGCTGCGCCTGGGCACGGTCGACGACGCCGTCGACGAAGTGGACGCCACGCTCACGCTGACGCTGACGCTGGGCGAGGACGCTTCCCATGTCCTGGGCGAACCGTCGGCGGCTTCCGTGACGGTGCGGGACGACGATCTTCCCCTCGTGACGGTCGCCGCGGACGCGACCGCGATCACGGAAGGCGGGGAAGCGGTGTTCACCCTGACGCGCGAGGGGGTCGTGACGGGACCGCTGAAGGTCGCGTATGCGTTCCGGATAGCGCGGGACGGCGCGGTCGGGAGATCGGGGGACGGCGCGGTCCCGAAAGCGGGGGACGAGCAGAGCGCGGCTACCGTGACCTTCGAGGCCGGGCAATCGACCGTGCAGGTGCGCCAGCAGGCCCCGGACGACAATGTCGACAGTGCCGAACGCACGTTCGTCCTGTGGCTGGTGTCGGGCGCCGGCGACCGGCTGGGCAGTCCGTCGCGCGCCACGGTGAAGGTGAAGGACGACGACGACGCGCCCACGGTGACGATTGCCGATGCGCCCACGGTGAAGGAGGGCGGCACGCTCGCGTTCCCGGTGCGCCTGAGCCACCCGAGCGACGCGCCGATCACGGTTGCCTACACCCTGTCCGGCACCGCGACGGAGGGCGGCGACTACACGGACGGCGGCGCCGGCGCCGTGACCTTCCCGGCGAGGGAGACGGAGCGGACGATCTCGCTGGCGACGATGGACGACCGTGAAGACGAGCGGGAGGAGACGGTCGAGGTCGCCCTCACCGCGCCGGACCCGGCCGTGGCGACGCTGGGCACGCCGTCGCGGGCGACGGGCCGGATCGAGGACGACGAAGGGTCTTCGGTGGTGACGGTGGCGGCGCAGGCGGCCGCGGTCACGGAAGGCGAGGACGCGGTGTTCACCGTGACGCGGGCGCAGGGGGACGTGTCGCGCTCGCTGACGGTGTCGGTGCAGGTGACGGACGCGGACGGGGTTCTGGCCTCGACGGCGGCGACGAGCGTGCGTATCGAGGCCGGGGACGCCACCGCCGTGCTGCGCCTCGGCACGCAGGACGACGCCGTCTCCGAGGCGACCGCGGAGGTGGTGCTGGCGCTGCGGCCGGACGCGGCCTATGTGCTGGGGACGCCGTCGCAGGCCGCGGTGTCGGTGCTGGACAACGATCCTCAGGTGGTGACGGTGACGGCGGACGCGGACTGGGTGGTGGAAGGCGCCGATGCGGCCTTCACCCTGACGCGGGTGGGGGATCTGTCGGCCGCGCTGGCGGTGTCGATCCAGGTGACCGATGCCGGCTCGGTGCTGACGGCCACGCCGCCGACCAGCGTGCGTTTCGGGGCCGGGGACGCCACCGTCACGCTGCGCCTCGGCACCGAGGACGACAGCAGGCGGGCCGAAGCCGATCTGCCGGTGACCCTGACCCTGGTCGACGGCGCGGATTACGATCTGGGCGCGCCGTCGCAGGCTTCCGTGACGGTGCGGGACAACGACAGGTCGCCGGAGGTGTTGATCGCCGACCCGGAGCCGGTGACGGAGGGCGGCACGCTCGAGTTCCCGGTGACGCTGAGCCGGCCTTACGACGAGGCGATCACGGTTCTCTACTTTGTCGGTCGGGACGGCCCCAACACGGCGAAGAAGGGGACCGACTACACCGATGTCACCGTCGCCCACGCCGACGGGGAATTCCGCTTCGAGCCGGGAGAGATGCGGAAGACGATCTCGCTCGAGACGGTGGATGACGGCGACTACGAGGATGAGGAGACGGTCAGCGTCGATCTCAATTACAGAGCGGAGTTCCAGCCTGACCCGCCGGACTTCCTGGCGACCGGCCGGATCCTGGACGACGACATTCCGGTGGTGACGGTGGCGGCGGATGCGGCCACGGTCACGGAAGGCGAGGACGCGGTGTTCACCCTGACCCGGGCGGAGGGGGATCGGTCGGTCGAGGTGGTGGTGCCGGTCACGGTGACCGATGACGGCTCGGTGCTTGCCGGAACGCCGCCCGCCAGCGTGACCATCGGGGCCGGAGATGCCACGGCCGAGCTGCGCCTGGGCACCGACGACGACCAGACCGACGAGCCCCACGCCACGGTGACGCTGACCCTGGCCGACGGCGACGACCATGACCTGGGCGAATCGTCGGCAGCGACGGTCACCGTGCAGGACGATGACGCGACCCCGACGGTGACGCTGGTCCTGACCCCGGCCTCGATCACGGAGGCCGGCGGGACGAGCACGGTGACGGCGACCCTGGACCGCCCGTCGAGCGAGGCGACGACGGTGACGGTGACGGTGGCGCCGGTGGATCCGGCGGTGGCGGGCGACTACACGCCGAGCGCGAACCTGGAGCTGACGATCGCGGCGGGCGCGACGGACAGCACCGGCGAGGTGACGATCACCGCCGTGGACGACGCCGTGGACGCGCCCGACAAGACGGTGACGGTGTCGGCCACGGCGACGAACAGCCAGGGGGTCACGGCCCCGCATGCCGTGACGCTGACGATTACCGACGACGAAGGCCCGATGCTGTCGATCGACGACGTGAGCGTGGCCGAGGGCGGCTCGGGCGACAGCGCGACGCTGGCGTTCACGGTGACGCTGGCCCCCGGGGAGACGCCGCCGGAGACGGTGACGGTGGACTGGGAGACCGCCGACGGAACCGCGACCGCCGGGACCGACTACACGGCGGGGAGCGGCAGCCTGACGTTCGGCGCCGGAGAGACCGGCAAGACAGTGGCGGTGACGGTCACGGGCGACGACGTGGACGAGCCGGACGAGACCTTCACGGTGACGCTGTCGAACGCGGCGGGCGCGGCGCTCGCGAAGGCGGCAGGCACGGGGACGATCACCGACGACGACGACGAGCCGACGGTGACGCTGGTCCTGACCCCGCCCTCGATTGCGGAGAGCGGTGGAACGAGCACGGTGACGGCGACCCTGGACCACCCGTCGAGCGAGGCGACGACGGTGACGGTGACGGTAGCGCCGGTGGATCCGGCGGTGGCGGGCGACTACACGCCGAGCGCGAACCTGGAGCTGACGATCCCGGCGGGTGAGACGGACAGCACGGGCGAGGTGACGATCACCGCCGTGGACAACGCCGTGGACGCGCCCGACAAGGAGGTGACGGTATCGGCCACGGCGGAGAACACGCAGGGGGTCACGGCCCCGCAGGACGTGACGCTGACGATCACCGACGACGACGACTCGCCGGCGAGCGGGGCGGTGACGGTCACGACGGCGACCACGCTCACCGAGGGTGAGACGCTGACCGCGGACACCTCGGGCCTCGCCGATACGGACGGTCTGGACGACGCGGCCTGGGCCTACCAGTGGGTGCGGACGCCGGCCGGCGGCAGCGACGAGGACATCTCCGGCGCGACCTCGCAGACCTACGTGCCGGTCTTCTCGGACGTGGGCGCGACGCTGAAGGTCCGGGTGACGGTCACCGACGACGAGAGCCACGAGGCGACGTTCGAGAGCGCGGCGACCTCGGCGGTGGCGGCGCTGCCGCGGCCGGAGGTCACGGTGGCCTCGGACGGCGACGTGCCGGAGGGCGACATCGTCACGTTCACGCTGATGCGGACGGGCGACCCGGCGCAGACGCTGGACGTGGCCTACGAGGTAGCCGCCACCGGAGACTTCGGCGCCGCGACGGGCGCGGCCACGGCGACCTTCCTGGCGGACAGCGCCACGGTGCAGGTGAGCGTGGCCACGACGGGTGACGACACCCACGAGACGCATGGCTCGGTGACGCTGACGCTGACGGCGGACACGAGCGCCGATCCCGTCTACGTACTCGGCGATCCGGCGGCGGCGACGGCGGCGGTGGAAGACGACGACGACTCGCCGGCGACCGGGACGGTGACGGTCACGACGGCGACCACATTCACCGAGGGCGAGACGCTGACCGCGGACACCTCGGGCCTCGCCGACGGGGACGGACTGGACAGTGCGGCCTGGGCCTACCAGTGGGTGCGGACACCGTCCGGCGGCAGTGCCGAGGACATCTCCGGCGCGACCGGCGCAACCTACGTGCCGGTGTTCGCGGACGCGGGCGCAACGCTCAAGGTCCGGGTGACGGTCACCGACGACGAGGGCCACGAGGCGGAGTTCGAGAGTGCGGCGACGGCGGCGGTAGCGGCGCTGCCGCGGCCAGAGGTGACGGTGGCGGCGGACGGCGACGTGCCGGAGGGCGACACCGTCACGTTCACGCTGACGCGCACGGGCGACCCGGCGCAGACGCTGGACGTGCCCTACGAGGTGGCCGCCACCGGGGACTTCGGCGCCGCGACGGGCGCGGCCACGGCGACCTTCCTGGCGGACAGCGCCACGGTGCAGGTGAGCGTGGCCACGACGGGTGACGACACCCACGAGGCGCACGGCTCGGTGACGGTGACGCTGACGGCGGACACGGGCGCCGATCCCGTCTACGTGCTCGGCGATCCGTCCACGGCGACGGCGGCGGTGGAGGACGACGACGACTCCCCGGCGACCGGGGTGGTGACGATCACGGGCACGGCGACGGAAGGCCAGACGCTGACGGCGGACACCTCGGGCCTCACCGACGCGGACGGTCTGGCCGACGCGGTCTACGCCTACCAGTGGGTGCGGACGCCGTCGGGCGGCAGCGACGAGGACATCTCCGGCGCGACCGGCGCGACCTACGTGCCGGTGTTCGCGGACGCGGGTGCGACGCTCAAGGTCGAGGTGACGGTCACCGACGACGAGGGCCACGAGGCGAGCTTCACGAGCGCGGCGACCTCGGCGGTGGCGGCGCTGCCGCGGCCGGAGGTGACGGTGGCGGCGGAGACGGACACGGTGAAGGAAGGCCGGGACGCGGTGTTCATCCTGACGCGGACAGGGGCGGTGACGGACGAGCTGGTGGTGACCTTCGCGGTGACGGGCGGCGGTGCGGTGCTGAGCGAAGATCCGCCGACCGAAGCGACCTTCGGTGCCGGCGCGACCACGGTGCGCGTGCCACTGGCGACCGACGCCGACGCCGACGTCGAGGATCCCGACGCCACGCTGACGCTGACCCTCGCCGACGGCGATGCCTATGACCTGGGCGCGTCCTTCGAGGCGACGGTGACGGTGACGGATGCGTCGGATTCGGGTGGGGTCGAACCCGTCGTGACGGTGGCGGCGGAGACGGACACGGTCACGGAAGGCGAGGACGCGGTGTTCATCCTGACGCGGACGAAGGATCTGACGGACGAGCTGGCGGTGACGTTCGCGGTGACGGGCGGCGGTGCGGTGCTGAGCGAAGATCCGCCGACCGAAGTCACCTTCGGTGCCGGTTCGGCCACGGCGAGCGTGCCCCTGGGGACCGAGATTGACGACACCCATGAGGCGGATGCCGCGCTGACGCTGACGCTGACCGACGGCGATGCCTATGACCTGGGCACGCCGTGGGCAGCGACGGTGACGGTGCAGGACGATGACGAGCCGACGGTGAGTCTGGTCCTGACCCCGGACACGATCACGGAGGACGGTGGGAGGACCACGGTGACGGCACGCCTGGACCGCTCGTCGAGCGCCGATACGTGGGTGACCATCACGTTCACGCCGGTAGGTGCCCCGCCGCCGCGTCCCTACCGACCGAGCTCGAACCTGCGGTTGTTGATCCGGTCGTGGGCGACGGCGAGCACGAGGCATGTGTCGCTTCAATCCAGGGACGACGACGTGTACCAGGGGGACAGGCAGGTCACGGTGTCGGGCCAGGCGACGAACCGGCTGGGGGTCGGGGGTCCGACGGCTCTGACGCTGACGGTTACGGAGGATGACGATCCGCCGTCGGGTCTGTCGGTCAGCGACGCGGGCGTGCTGGAAGGCGATTCGGGCAGCGCGGCGATGCGGTTCACGGTGACGCTGAACCCGGCGGCGACAGGCGAGGTGACGGTGGACTGGGCGACCGCCGACGGAACGGCGGAAGCCGGGACGGACTACACGTCGGGGAGCGGCAGCCTGACGTTCGGCGCCGGAGAGACCAGCAAGACGGTGACGGTGCCGGTGACGGGCGACGACGTGGACGAGCCGAACGAGACGTTCACGGTGGAGCTGTCGAACGCATCGGGCGCATCGCTCGGGAAGGCGGTGGGGACGGGGACGATCACGGACGACGACGATGAGCCGACGGTGACGCTGGTCCTGACGCCGGCCTCGATTACGGAGGCGTCCGGACAGAGCACGGTGACGGCGCGCCTGGACCACCCGTCGAGCGAGGAGACGACGGTGACGGTGTCGGCGGCGGCGGAGTCGCCGGCGGTGGCGGGCGACTACACGCTGAGCGCGAACCGGGAGCTGACGATTGCGGCGGGCGCGACGACGAGCACGGGCGCGGTGACGATCACCGCCGTGGACAACGCCGTGGACGCGCCCCACAAGACGGTGACGGTGTCGGCCACGGCGACGAACACGCGGGGGGTCACGGCCCCGCAGGACGTGACGCTGACGATCAGGGACGACGAGAACGTGGCGCCGACGGGGGCGCCGACGATCGACGACACGACGCCGGTGGTGGGCGAGACGCTGACGGTGGGCACGTCGGGCATCGGCGATACGGACGGGCTGACGGGCGCGACCTACGCTTGGCGGTGGCTCCGGGTGGCGTCGGGCGGCGCCGAGACCGAGGTCGGGACCGGGGCGACGTACGTGGTGGTCGCCGCGGACGTGGGTGCGACGCTGAAGGTGGAGGCGAGCTTCACCGACGACGGCGGGGCCGAGGAGACGGTCGAGAGCGCGGCGACGGCGACGGTCGAGGTGGCGTCGCGGCCCGTGGTGACGGTGGCCTCGGACGGCGACGTGACGGAGGGCAGCGCCGCGGTGTTCACGCTGACGCGCACGGGCGACCCGGCGCAGACCCTGGACGTGGCCTACGAGGTGACCGCCACCGGGAACTTCGGCGTCACGACCGGCGCGGGCACGGCGACCTTCCCGGCGAACAGCTCCACGGTGCAGGTGAGCGTGCCCACGACCGGCGACACCACCCACGAGGCGGACGGCTCGGTGACGTTGACGTTGCAGGCGAACCCGGTTGCCTACGAGCTGGGAACCGATGCCGCGGCGACGGCGACGATTCGGGATGACGACGACGAAACGCCGCCGACCCCGATGGGGAATGTCCTTGTCAGCAACGTGGAAACCTCTGCTGCCTCGTTCTTTTCCGATCCGGTGAGCAGCGGGCAAAGTTTGTCCCAGCCGTTTCTGACCGGGAGCGTGACGGGCGGCTACACGCTCCACAGCATAAGTCTGCGCTTCAATGGCACTCCCGAGATCGGAAGCGGGCTCACGGTGACGCTCAGAGAGAACGCCGCGGACGGCTCCCCCGACAATGTGCTGCACACGCTGACCAATCCGGACCCGGTGATGAGGGTCGGAGTGAACGAGTTCAGGGCGCCGGCGGGCGTCGTCCTCGCCGCCGCCACCCGCTACCACGTCGTGTTGGAGTATTCGTCGGACAGCGGGACCACTCGTTGGTCGCGGGCGCTTCCCGGCCTGGATTCCGGATCTGCAGCGGGTTGGGAGATTCTCCCCCGAGGCTACCGTCAAACTGGCGCATCCTGGGTAACCGCAGTATTTGCTTTCGTGATAGCGGTCAGGGGCACGGAGACCGCGTCCGAGCCGCTTCTCCCGGAGGTCACGGTGGCCTCGGACGGCGACGTGACCGAGGGCGACACCGTCACGTTCACGCTGACGCGGACGGGCGACCCGGCGGAGGAGCTGGACGTGGCCTACGCGGTAACCGCCACCGGTGACTTCGGCGCCGCGACGGGCGCGGGCACGGCGACCTTCCTGGCGAACGACGCCACGGTGCAGGTGACGGTCGCCACGACGGGCGACAGCGCCCACGAGGCGTACGGCTCGGTGACGGTGACGCTGACGGCGGACACGGGGGACGACCCCGCCTACCTGCTCGGCGATCCGTCGACGGCGACGGCGGCGGTGGAAGACGACGACGACTCCCCGGCGAGCGGAGTGGTGACGGTCACGACGGCGACCACGCTCACCGAGGGCGAGACGCTGACGGCGGACACCTCGGGCCTCACCGACGGGGACGGTCTGGACAACGCGGCCTGGGTCTACCAGTGGGTGCGTACGCCGTCCGGCGGCAGTGACGCGGACATCTCCGGCGCGACCGGCGCGACCTACGTGCCGGTGTTCGCGGACGCGGGGGCGACGCTGAAGGTGCGGGTGACGGTCACCGACGACGAGGGCCACGAGGCGACCTTCACGAGCGCGGCGACCTCGGCGGTGGCGGCGCTGCCGCGGCCCTCGGTGACGGTAGCCTCGGACGGCGACGTGACGGAGGGCGACACCGTCACGTTCACGCTGACGCGGACGGGCGACCCGGCGGAGGAGCTGGATGTGGCCTACGAGGTAGCCGCCACCGGTGACTTCGGCGCCGCGACAGGCGCGGGCACGACGACCTTCCTGGCGAACGACGCCACGGTGCAGGTGACGGTGGCCACGACGGGCGACAGCACCCACGAGGCGCACGGTTCGGTGATGGTGACGCTGACGGCGGACACGAACACCGATCCCGCCTACGTGCTCGGCGATCCATCGACAGCGACGGCGGCGGTCCGGGACGACGACGACGCGGCGCCGACGGGCACGGTGACGATCGACGACACGACGCCGACGGAAGGCGAGACGCTGACGGCGGACACGTCGGGCCTCGCCGACGGGGACGGACTGGACAACGCGACCTACGTCTACCAGTGGGTGCGGACGCCATCCGGCGGCGGTGACGAGGACATCTCCGGCGCGACCTCGCAGACCTACGTGCCGGTGTTCGCGGACGCGGGGGCGACGCTGAAGGTCGAGGTGACGGTCACCGACGACGAGGGCCACGAGGCGACGTTCACGAGCGCCCCGACCTCGGCGGTGGCGGCGCTGCCGCGACCCTCGGTGACGGTGGTCTCGGACGGAGATGTGACGGAGGGCGACACCGTTTCGTTCACGCTGATGCGCACGGGCGACCCGGCGCAGCCGCTGGAGGTGGCCTACGAGGTGACGGCCACCGGGAACTTCGGCGTCACGCCGTTCTCGGGCACGGCGACGTTCCTGGCGAATAACACCACGGCGCAGGTGACGGTGGCCACGACGGGCGACGACACCCACGAGGCGCACGGCTCGGTGACGGTGACGCTGACGGCGGCCACGGGCGCCGATCCCGCCTACGTGCTCGGCGATCCATCGACGTCGACGGCGGCGGTGGAAGACGACGACGACGCCCCGGCGACCGGCTCGATCACGATCACGGGCACGGCGACGGAAGGCGAGACGCTGAGTGCGGACACGTCGGGCCTCGCCGACGCGGACGGCTTGGACAACGCGGCCTACGTCTACCAGTGGGTGCGGACGCCGTCGGGCGGCAGCGACGCGGACATCTCCGGCGCGACCTCGCAGACCTACGTGCCAGTCTTCGCGGACACGGGCGCGACGCTGAAGGTCGAGGTGACGGTCACCGACGACGAGGGCCACGAGGCGGAGTTCACGAGCGCCCCGACCTCGGCGGTGGCGGCGACAGCGCGGCCCACGGTGACGGTGGTCTCGGACGGCGACGTGACCGAGGGCGACACCGTCACGTTCACGCTGACGCGCACGGGCGACCCGGCGCAGCCGCTGGAGGTGGCCTACGAAGTGACGGCCACCGGGAACTTCGGCGTCACGACGGGCGCGGACACGGCGACGTTCCTGGCGGACAGCGCCACGGTGCAGGTGAGCGTAGACACGACGGGCGACGCCACCCACGAAGCGCACGGCACGGTGACGGTGACGCTGACGGCGGATACGAACACCGATCCCGCCTACCTGCTCGGCGACCCGGCGGCGGCGACGGCGGCGGTGGAAGACGACGACGACGCCCCGGCGACCGGCTCGATCACGATCACGGGCACGGCGACGGAAGGCGAGACGCTGAGTGCGGACACCTCGGGTCTCACCGACGGGGACGGACTGGACAACGCGGTCTATGCCTACCAGTGGGTGCGGACGCCGTCCGGCGGCAGTGACGCGGACATCTCCGGTGCGACCGGTGCGACCTACGTGCCAGTCTTCGCGGACACGGGCGCGACGCTGAAGGTGCGGGTGACGGTCACCGACGACGAGGGCCACGAGGCGGAGTTCACGAGCGCCCCGACCTCGGCGGTGGCGGCGCTGCCGCGGCCCGTGGTGACGGTGGTCTCGGACGGCGACGTGACCGAGGGCGACACCGTCACGTTCACGTTGACGCGCACGGGCGACCCGGCGCAGCCGCTGGACGTGGCCTACGCGGTAACCGCCACCGGGAACTTCGGCGTCACGACGGGCGCGGGCACGGCGACGTTCCTGGCGAGCGACGCCACGGTGCAGGTGAGCGTAGACACGACGGGCGACGCCACCCACGAAGCGCACGGCACGGTGACGGTGACGCTGACGGCGGATACGAACACCGATCCCGCCTACCTGCTCGGCGACCCGGCGGCGGCGACGGCGGCGGTGGAAGACGACGACGACGCCCCGGCGACCGGCTCGGTGACGGTCACGACGGCGACCACGTTCACCGAGGGCGAGACGCTGACGGCGGACACCTCGGGCCTCACCGACGGGGACGGACTGGACGACGCGGCCTACGCCTACCAGTGGGTGCGGACATCGTCCGGCGGCAGTGCCGCGGACATTTCGGGCGCGACCGGCGCGACCTACGTGCCGGTGTTCGCGGATGTGGGCGCAACGCTCAAGGTGACGGTGACGGTCACCGACGACGAGGGCCACGAGGCGACCTTCACGAGTGCGCCGACCTCGGCGGTGGCGGCGCTGCCGCGGCCCACGGTGACGGTGGTCTCGGACGGCGACGCGACGGAGGGCGACACCGTTACGTTCACGCTGACGCGCACGGGCGACCCGGCGCAGCCGCTGGACGTGGCCTACGAGGTAGCCGCCACCGGGAACTTCGGCGTCACGACGGGCGCGGGCACGGCGACCTTCCTGGCGAGTGACGCCACGGTGCAGGTGAGCGTAGACACGACGGGCGACGCCACCCACGAGGCGCACGGCTCGGTGACGGTGACGCTGACGGCGGACACGGGCGCCGATCCCGCCTATCTGCTCGGCGATCCGTCGACGGCGACGGCGGCGGTCGAAGACGACGACGACTCCCCGGCGACCGGTTCGGTAACGATCACGGGCACGGCGACGGAAGGCGAGACGCTGAGTGCGGACACCTCGGGTCTCACCGACGGTGACGGACTGGACAACGCGGTCTATGCCTACCAGTGGGTGCGGACGCCGGCCGGCGGCAGTGACGCGGACATCTCCGGTGCGACCGGTGCGACCTACGTGCCAGTCTTCGCGGACACGGGCGCGACGCTGAAGGTCGAGGTGACGGTCACCGACGACGAAGGCCACGAGGCGACCTTCACGAGTGCGCCGACCTCGGCGGTGGCGGCGCTGCCGCGACCCTCGGTGACGGTGGTCTCGGACGGCGACGCGACGGAGGGCAGCGCCGCGGTGTTCACGCTGACGCGGACGGGCGACCCGGCGCAGACGCTGGACGTGGCCTACGAGGTAGCCGCCACCGGGAACTTCGGCATCACGACCGGCGCGGGCACGGCGACCTTCCTGGCGAACGACGCCACGGTGCAGGTGACGGTGGCCACGACGGGCGACAGCACCCACGAGGCGCACGGCTCGGTGACGGTGACGCTGACGGCGGATACGAACACCGATCCCGCCTACCTGCTCGGCGATCCGGCGGCGGCGATG
This sequence comes from Spirochaetia bacterium, assembly GCA_965215345.1. Lineage (GTDB taxonomy): Bacteria > Spirochaetota > Spirochaetia > SZUA-6 > Bin103 > CATQHW01. The sequence goes on from CBDCDL010000002.1 coordinate 1,238,103, forward strand.
GCGGCGGTCGAGGACGACGACGACTCCCCGGCGACCGGTTCGGTAACGATCACGGGCACGGCGACGGAAGGCGAGACGTTGAGTGCGGACACCTCGGGTCTCACCGACGGTGACGGACTGGACAACGCGGTCTATGCCTACCAGTGGGTGCGGACGCCGGCCGGCGGCAGTGACGCGGACATCTCCGGTGCGACCGGTGCGACCTACGTGCCGGTATTCGCGGACACGGGCGCGACGCTGAAGGTGCGGGTGACGGTCACCGACGACGAGGGCCACGAGGCGGAGTTCACGAGCGCCCCGACCTCGGCGGTGGCGGCGACGCCGCGGCCCGTGGTGACGGTAGCCTCGGACGGCGACGTGACGGAGGGCGACACCGTCACGTTCACGCTGACGCGCACGGGCGACCCGGCGGAGGAACTGGACGTGGCCTACGAGGTGACGGCCACCGGGGACTTCGGCGTCACGGCAGGAGGGGAGGCCACGGCGACCTTCCCGGCGGATAGCTCCACGGTGCAGGTGTCGGTGGCCACGACGGGCGACGCCACCCACGAGGCGCACGGCTCGGTGACGGTGACGCTGACGGCGGACACGAACACCGATCCCGTCTACATGCTCGGCGATCCGTCCACGGCGACGGCGGCGGTGGAAGACGACGACGACTCCCCGGCGACCGGCGCGGTCACGATCACGACGGCGACCACGCTCACCGAGGGCGAGACGCTGACGGCGGACACCTCGGGCCTCACCGACGGGGACGGCTTGGCCAACGCGGCCTACGCCTACCAGTGGGTTCGAACGCCGGCCGGCGGCAGTGAAGCGGACATCTCCGGCGCGACCTCGCAGACCTACGTGCCGGGGTTCGCGGACGCGGGCGGGACGCTGAAGGTCGAGGTGACGGTCACCGACGACGAGGGCCACGAGGCGACGTTCGAGAGCGCGGCGACCTCGGCGGTGGCGGCGCTGCCGCGGCCCTCGGTGACGGTGGCCTCGGACGGCGACGTGACGGAGGGCGACGCCGCGGTGTTCACGCTGACGCGCACGGGCGACCCGGCGGAGGAGCTGGACGTGGCCTACGAGACGACGGCCACCGGGGACTTCGGCGCCGCGACGGGCGCGGCCACGGCAACCTTCCTGGCGGACAGCGCCACGGTGCAGGTGAGCGTGGCCACGACGGGCGACGACACCCACGAGGCGCACGGCTCGGTGACGCTGACGCTGACGGCGGACACGGCCGCCGACCCCGTCTATCTGGTCGGCGACCCGTCGACGGCGACGGCGGCGGTGGAAGACGACGACGCGCCGACGGTCTCGATCGGCGCGCCGGCGGCGGCTGTGGCCGAGGGCGGGACGCTGCGCTTCCCGCTGATCCTGAACCGCGCCGGCTACCGGGACATCACGCTCGACTACACGGTGATCGGCGGCACCGCCGAGGCGGGCGACTACACCGACGCGGGCGGCGGCACCCTGACCATACCGGCGGGCGACACCACTGCGCACATCGAGCTGGGAGCGGTGGACGACACCGTCGACGAGCCCGACGAGGAGACGGTGGAAGTCACGATTTCCAATCCTCAGCCGTCCGGTGCGGCGACGATCGGCACGGCCACGGCGACCGGCACGATCACCGACAACGACGACGCGCCGACGGTGACGCTGGTCCTGACGCCGGCCTCGATCGGGGAGAGCGGTGAGGTGAGCACGGTGACGGCGACCCTGGAGCACCCGTCGAGCGAGGAGACGACGGTGACGGTGTCGGCGGCGCCGGAGTCGCCGGCGGTGGCGGGCGACTACGCGCTAAGCGCGAACCTGGAGCTGACGATCCCGGCGGGTGCGACGGAGAGCGAGGGGGGTGGTGACGATCACCGCCGTGAACAACGACGTGGACGCGCCCGACAAGACGGTGACGGTGTCGGCCACGGCGGACGAACGACCGTGGGGTCACGAACCCCCAGGCGGTGACGCTGACGATCACGGACGACGACCTGGTGGAGCTGTCGGTCGACGACGTGAGCGTGGCCGAGGGCGATTCGGGCAGCACGACGCTGGAGTTCACGGTGACGCTGAGCCCGGCGGCGACGGTCGAGGTGACGGTGGACTGGGCGACGGCGGACGGGACGGCGCAAGCCGGGACGGACTACACGTCGGGGAGCGGAAGCCTGACGTTCGGTGTCGGAGAGACCAGCAAGACGGTGACGGTGTCGGTGACGGGCGACGATGTGGACGAGCCGAAACGAGACCTTCACGGTGACGCTGTCGAGCGCGGTGGGCGCGACGCTCGTGAAGGCGGTGGGGGACGGGGACGATCATCGACGACGACGATGCGCCCACGGTCTCGGTTTCCGACGCGACGGCCGCCGAGGCCGCCGATCTGGTCTTCCCGGTGTCCCTGAGCCATGCCAGCTCGCGGCAGATCACCGTCGACTACGCGATCGCGCCCGACACGGGCGGACGTCCGCCGACTATCGCGGCACGACCTCCGGCACGGTGACGTTCGCGGCGGGTGTGACCACCGGGAGCATCACGCTGGATCTCGTGGACGACACGGCCGACGAGCCGGACGAGACGGTGACGGTCACGCTCTCCAATCCCCTTCCGTCCGGTGCGGCGACGATCGGCACGGCCGCGGCGACCGGCACGATCACCGACGACGATGTGCCGGTCGTGACGGTGGCGGCGGAGACGGGCGCGGTGAGGGAAGGCAATGACGTGGTGTTCATCCTGACGCGGACAGGGTTGGTGACGGACGAGCTGGTGGTGACCTTCACGGTGACGGGCGGCGGTGCGGTGCTGAGCGAAGAGCCGCCGACCGAAGCCACCTTCGGTGCCGGTGCGAGCACGGTGCGCGTGCCACTGGCGACCGACGAAGACGAGGTCGACGATCCCGACGCCACGGTGACGCTGACCCTCGCCGACGGCGATGCCTATGACCTGGGCGCGTCATTCGCGGCGACGGTGACGGTGAGGGATGCGTTGGATTCGGGTGGGGTCGAACCCGTCGTGACGGTGGCGGCGGAGTCGGACACGGTCACGGAAGGCGAGGACGCGGTGTTCATCCTGACGCGGACGAGGGATCTGACGGACGAGCTGGTGGTGACCTTCGCGGTGACGGGCGGCGGTGCGGTGCTGAGCGAAGAGCCGCCGACCGAAGTGACCTTCGGTGCCGGTTCGGCCACGGCGAGCGTGCCCCTGGGGACCGAGATTGACGACACCCATGAGGCGGATGCCGCGGTGACGCTGACGCTGACCGACGGCGATGCCTATGACCTGGGCACGACGTCGGCGGCGACCGTGACGGTGCAGGACGACGACGACTCCCCGGCGACCGGCTCGGTAACGATCACGGGCACGGCGACGGAAGGCGAGACGCTGAGTGCGGACACCTCGGGCCTCACCGACGCGGACGGATTGGCCGACGCGGCCTGGGCCTACCAGTGGGTCCGGACACCGTCCGGCGGCAGTGACGCGGACATTTCGGGCGCGACCGGGCCGACCTACGTGCCGGTGTTCGCGGATGCGGGCGCGACGCTCAAGGTCCGGGTGACGGTCACCGACGACGAGGGCCACGAGGCGACCTTCACGAGCGAGGCGACCTCGGCGGTGGCAGCGGCCCCGCGGCCCTCGGTGACGGTGACTTCGGACGGCGACGTGACCGAGGGCGACACCGTCACGTTCACGCTGACCCGCACGGGCGACACGGCGCAGACGTTGGACGTGGCCTACGAGGTAGCCGCCACCGGGGACTTCGGCGCCGCGACGGGCGCGGGCACGGCGACCTTCCTGGCGAACGACGCTACGGTGCAGGTGAGCGTGGCCACGACGGGCGACGCCACCCACGAGGCGCATGGCTCGGTGACGGTGACGCTGACGGCGGACACGAGCGCCGATCCCGCCTACCTGCTCGGCGAACCGTCGACGGCGACGGCGGCGGTGGAAGACGACGACGACTTCCCGGCGAGTGGCTCGGTAACGATCACGGGCACGGCGACCGAAGGCGAGACGCTGACGGCGGACACCACGGGCCTCACCGACGCGGACGGACTGGACAACGCAGCCTACGTCTACCAGTGGGTGCGGACGCCGGCCGGCGGCAGCGACGCCGACATCTCCGGCGCGACCTCGCAGACCTACGTGCCGGTGTTCGCGGACGCGGGCGCGACGCTGAAGGTCAAGGTGACGGTCACCGACGACGAGGGCCACGAGGCGAGCTTCACGAGCACCCCGACATCAGCGGTGGCGGCGCTGCCGCGGCCGGAGGTCACGGTGGCCTCGGACGGCGACGTGACGGAGGGCGACACCGTCACGTTCACGTTGACGCGGACGGGCAACCCGGCGCAGACGCTGGACGTCGCCTACACGGTAGCCGCCACCGGGAACTTCGGCGTCACGACGGGCGCGGGCACGGCGACCTTTCTGGCGAACGACGCCACGGTGCAGGTGACGGTGGCCACGACGGGCGACAGCACCCACGAGGCGCACGGTTCGGTGACGGTGACGCTGACGGCGGACACGAGCGCCGACCCCGCCTACCTGCTCGGCGATCCGTCGACGGCGACGGCTGCGGTGGAAGACGACGACGACTCCCCGGCGACCGGCGCGGTCACGATCACGGGCACGGCGACGGAAGGCGAGACGCTGACGGCGGACACGTCGGGCCTCACCGACGGGGACGGCCTGGACAGCGCGGCCTGGGCCTACCAGTGGGTCCGAACGCCGTCCGGCGGCAGCGAGGCGGACATCCCCGGCGCGACCTCGCAGACCTATGTGCCGGTGCTCGCGGACGGGGGGACGACGCTGAAGGTGCGGGTGACGGTCACCGACGACGAGGGCCACGAGGCGACCTTCACGAGCGCGGCGACCCCGGCGGTGGCGGCGCTGCCGCGGCCCTCGGTGACGGTGGCGGCGGAGACGGACACGGTGACGGAAGGCAAGGACGCGGTGTTCATCCTGACGCGGACGAAGGATCCGTCGGACGCGCTGGTGGTGAGCTTCGCGGTGACGGGCGGCGACGCGGTGCTGAGCGAGGATCCGCCGACCGAAGCCACCTTCCGCGCCGGCGCGGCCACGGTGCGCGTGTCCCTGGGCACCGAGAACGACGACACCCATGGGGCGGACGCCGCGCTGACGCTGACGCTGACCGACGGCGACGCCTACGACCTGGGCGAGGCGTCGTCGGCGACGGTGACGGTGCGGGACGATGACGTGCCGCCGCCGGTTCTGTCGATCGGCGACGCGGGCGCGCGTGAAGGCAATTCGGGCGACACGACGGCGCGGTTCACGGTGACGCTGGACCGAGCGGCGGCGGTCGCGGTGACGGTGGACTGGGCGACCGCCGACGGAACGGCGACCGCCGGGACGGATTACACGGCGGGGGAGGGAACCCTGACGTTCAGCGGCGGCGTGCTCAGCAAGACGATAGCGGTGCCGGTGACAGGCGACGATGTGGACGAGCCGAACGAGACGTTCACGGTGGAGCTGTCGAACGCGTCGGGGGCATCACTCGGCGAGGCGGTGGGGACGGGGACGATCAGGGACGACGACGATGCGCCGACGGTGACGCTGGTCCTGACGCCGGCCTCGATTACGGAGGCGGCCGGGCGGAGCACGGTGACGGCGCGTCTGGACCACCCGTCGAGCGAGGAGACGGCGGTGACGGTGACGGTCGCGCCGAAGTCGCCGGCGGTGGAAGGCGACTACACGCTGAGCGCGAACCTGGAGCTGACGATTGCGGCGGGTGTGACGACGAGCACGGGCGCGGTGACGATTACCGCTGTGAACAACGCCGTGGACGCGCCCAACAAGGCGGTGACGGTGTCGGCCACGGCGGAGAACACACAAGGCATCACGGCCCCGCAGGAGGTGACGCTGACGATCAGGGACGACGAGAACGTGGCCCCGACGGGCGCGCCGACGATCGACGACACGACGCCGGTGGTCGGCGAGACGCTGATGGCGGACCCGTCGGGCATTGGCGACACGGACGGGCTGACGGGCGCGACCTACACCTGGCGGTGGCTCCGGGTGGCGTCGGGCGGCACCGAGACGCAGGTCGGGACCGGAGCGTCGTACACGGTGGTCGCCGGTGACGTGGGGTCGACGCTGAAGGTGGAGGCGAGCTTCACCGACGACGGCGGGGCCGGGGAGACGGTCGAGAGCGCGGAGACGGCGGCGGTCGAGGCGGCGCCGCTGCCGACGGTGTCGGTGGCGCGGGTGTCGAGTCCGGTGTCGGAAGGCGCGGACGCGGAGTTCCTGGTGACGCGCACGGCGGTGACGGCGGGGGCGCTGACGGTCCGCTACGGCGTGTCGGAGAGCGGCGCCATGGTGGTGGCGTCCGAAGAGGGCGCGAAGACCATCGATTTCGGGGACGGCGAGACCGAGAAGACGGTGGCGGTGCCGACGGTGGATGACAGCGTCCACGAGGCGGACAGCACGGTGACCTTCAGGCTGGCTCCGGATGCGGCCTACGAGGTGGGCACCGCTGCGTCGGGGGTGATTGTGCAGGACGACGACGACTCCCCGGCGACCGGGGCGGTGGCGGTCGCGGGCACGGTGGTGGAAGGCGAGACGCTGACGGCGGACACGTCGGGCCTCACCGACGGGGACGGCCTGGACAGCGCGGCATACGTCTACCAGTGGGTGCGGACGCCGTCCGGCGGCAGCGACGCGGACATCTCCGGCGCCACCGGCGCGACCTATGTGCCGGTGTTCGCGGACGTAGGCGCGACGCTGAAGGTCCGGGTGACGGTCACCGACGACGAGGGCCACGAGGCGACGTTCGAGAGCGCGGCGACCCCGGCGGTTGCGGCGCGCGCGCGGCCCTCGGTGACGGCGGCTTCGGACGGCGGCGTGGCGGAGGGCAGCGCCGCGGTGTTCACGCTGACGCGCACGGGCGACACGGCGGAGGAGCTGGACGTGGCCTACACGGTGACGGCCGCCGGGGACTTCGGCGCCGCGACCGGCGCGGGCACGGCGAGCTTCCTGGCGGACAGCGCCACGGTGCAGGTGTCGGTGGCCACGACGGGCGACAGCATCCACGAGGCGCACGGCTCGGTGACGCTGACGCTGACGGCGGACACGGGCGCCGATCCCGCCTACCTGCTCGGCGACCCGGCGACAGCGACGGCGGCGGTGGAAGACGACGACGACTCGCCGGCGACCGGCGCGGTCACGATCACGGGCACGGCGACGGAAGGCGAGACGCTGACGGCGGACACCTCGGGCCTCGCCGACGGGGACGGACTGGCCAACGCGACCTGGGTCTACCAGTGGGTGCGGACGCCGTCCGGCGGCAGCGGCGCGGACATTTCCGGTGCGACCGAAGCGACCTACGTGCCGGTGTTCGCGGACGCGGGTGCGACGCTGAAGGTGCGGGTGACGGTCACCGACGACGAAGGCCACGAGGCGACCTTCACGAGCGCGCCGACCTCGGCGGTGGCGGCGACGCCGCGGCCCGTGGTGACGGTGGTCTCGGACGGCGACGTGACGGAGGGCGACACCGTCACGTTCACGCTGACGCGCGCGGGCGACCCGGCGGCGACGCTGGACGTGGCCTACGAGGTCACCGCCACCGGGGACTTCGGCGCCGCGACGGGCGCGGGCACGGCGACGTTCCCGGCGGACAGCGCCACGGTGCAGGTGAGCGTGGCCACGACGGGTGACGGTGCCCACGAGGCGCACGGCTCGGTGACGGTGACGCTGACGGCGGACACGGGCGCCGATTCCGCCTACCTGCTCGGCGATCCGGCGACGGCGACGGCGGCGGTGGAAGACGACGACGACTCGCCGGCGACCGGTTCGGTGACGGTCACGGGCACGGCGGCGGAAGGCGAGACGCTGACGGCGGACACGTCGGGTCTCACGGACGCGGACGGCTTGGCCAACGCGGCTTGGGCCTACCAGTGGGTGCGCACACCGTCCGGCGGCAGTGGCGCGGACATTTCGGGCGCGACCTCGAAGACCTACACGCCGGTGTTGGCGGACGGGGGGACGACGCTGAAGGTGCGGGTGACGGTCACCGACGACGAGGGCCACGAGGCGACCTTCACGAGCGCGGAGACGGCGGTGGTGCCGCCCTCGGTGACGGTGGCGCCGAGAAAGACTCCGGTGAGCGAAGGGGACCCCGCCGCTGAATTCACGGTGACGCGAACCGGCGACACGACCGAGGCGCTGCGGGTGAGGATCAGCGTGTCGGAGACGGGAGACATGGTTTCGGCCCGCAACGAGGGGGAGAAGACGCGAACGATCCCGGCCGGCCAGCCCCAGGTGTTGCTATCGGTGCCGACCATCATGGACAGCGTTCACGAAGCGGACAGCGTGGTGACCCTGGCGCTGGTGGCGGATGCGGCCTACGAACTGGGGACGGAACGGTCGGCGGCGGTCACGGTCGAGGACGACGACAACGCGGCGCCGACGGGCACGGTGACGATCGACGACACGACGCCGATGGTGGGCGAGACGCTGACGGCGAGTTCGTCGGGCGTCGACGACCCGGATGGTCTGACGAGCCCGACCTACGCTTGGCAGTGGGTTCGGACATCGGGCGGGACGGAGACGGAGATAGCCGGGGCGACGTCGGCGAGCTACACGGTGGCCGCGGCGGATGGCGGGGCGAAGCTGAAGGTGGAGATGAGCTTCACCGACGACGACGGGACTACCGAGACTCTGACGAGCGCGGAGACGGCGGTGGTGCCGCCCTCGGTCACGGTGGCGCCGAGAAAGACTCCGGTGAGCGAAGGGGACCCCGCCGCGGAGTTCACGTTGACGCGAACCGGCGACACGACCGAGGCGCTGCGGGTGAGAATCAGCGTGTCGGAGACGGGAGACATGGTTTCGGCCGGCAACAAGGGGGAGAAGACGCGAACGATCCCGGCCGGCCAGCCCCAGGCGGTGATACCGGTGCCGACCGTCAATGACAGCGTTCACGAAGCGGACAGCGTGGTGACCCTGGCGCTGGTGGCGGACCCGGCCTACGAACTGGGGACGGAACGGTCGGCGGAGGTCACGGTCCGGGACGACGACGACTCGCCGGCGACCGGCTCGGTGACGATCACGGGTACGCCGACGGAAGGCGAGACGCTGAGTGCGGACACCTCGGGCCTCGCCGACGGAGACGGACTGGACGACGCGGCCTGGGTCTACCAGTGGGTGCGGACACCGTCCGGCGGCAGTGACGCGGACATCTCCGGTGCGACCGGGGCGACCTACGTGCCGGTGTTCGCGGACGCGGGGGCGACGCTGAAGGTGCGGGTGACGGTCACCGACGACGAGGGCCACGAGGCGACCTTCACGAGCGCGGCGACCTCGGCGGTGGCGGCGACGCCGCGGCCGGTGGTGACGGTGGTCTCGGACGGCGACGTGACGGAGGGCGACACCGTCACGTTCACGCTGACGCGGACGGGCGACCCGGCGGAGACGCTGGACGTGGCCTACGAGGTAGCGGCCACCGGGGACTTCGGCGTCACGACGGGCGCGGGCACGGCGACGTTCCCGGCGGACAGCGCCACGGTGCAGGTGTCGGTAGACACGACGGGCGACGACACCCACGAGGCGCACGGCTCGGTGACGGTGACGGTGACGCTGACGGCGGACACGGGCGTCGATCCGGCCTACCTGCTCGGCGATCCGTCGGCGGCGACGGCGGCGGTGGAAGACGACGACGACTCGCCGGCGACGGGCACGGTGACGATCGACGACACGACGCCGACGGAAGGCGAGACGCTGACGGCGGACACATCGGGCCTCGCCGACGCGGACGGCTTGGCCAACGTGGCCTACGTCTACCAGTGGGTGCGGACACCGGCCGGCGGCAGTGACGAGGACATCTCCGGCGCGACCGGAGCGACCTACGTGCCGGTGTTCGCGGACGCGGGGGCGACGCTGAAGGTGCGGGTGACGGTCACCGACGACGAGGGCCATCAGGCGAGCTTCACGAGCGCCCCGACCTCGGCGGTGGCGGCGCTGCCGCGGCCGTCGGTGACGGTGACCTCGGACGGCGACGTAACGGAGGGCAGCCCTGCGGAGTTCACGCTGACGCGCACGGGCGACCCGGCGGCGACGCTGGACGTGGCCTACGAGGTCACCGCCACCGGGAGCTTCGGCGTCACGACGGGCGCGGGCACGGCGACGTTCCCGGCGAACAGCGCCACGGTGCAGGTGAGCGTGGCCACGACGGGCGACAGCGCCCACGAGGCGCACGGCTCGGTGACGGTGACGCTGACGGCGGACACGGGCACCGATCCTGCCTACCTGCTCGGCGCTCCGGCGACGGCGACGGCGGCGGTTCAGGACGACGACGACTCGCCGGCGACCGGCTCGGTGACGGTCACGGGTACGGCGACGGAGGGCGAGACGCTGAGCGCGGACACGTCGGGCATCACCGACGCGGACGGGCTGGCCAACGCGGTCTGGGCCTACCGGTGGGTGCGGACGCCGCCCGGCGGCGGCAACGCGGATATCTCCGGCGCGACCGGCGCAACCTACGTACCGGTGTTCGCGGACGTGGGGGCGACGCTGAAGGTGCGGGTGACGGTCACCGACGACGAAGGCCACCGGGCGACCTTCACGAGCGCTTCGACCTCGGCGGTGGCGGCGCTGCCGCGGCCGTCGGTGACGGTGGTCTCGGACGGCGACGTGACGGAGGGCGACACCGTCACGTTCACGCTGACGCGCACGGGCGACCCGGCGGAGACGCTGGACGTGGCCTACGCGGTGACGGCCACCGGGGACTTCGGCGTCACGACCGGCGCGGGCACGGCGACGTTCCTGGCGAACAGCTCCACGGTGCAGGTGAGCGTGGCCACGACGGGCGACGACACCCACGAGGCGCACGGCACGGTGACGGTGACGCTGACGGCGGACACGGGCGCCGATCCCGCCTACCTGCTCGGCGCTCCGTCGACGGCGACGGCGGCGGTGGAAGACGACGACGACTCGCCGGCGACGGGCACGGTGACGATCGACGACACGACGCCGACGGAAGGCGAGACGCTGACCGCGGACACGTCGGCCCTCGCCGACGGAGACGGACTGGACGACGCGGCCTACGTCTACCAGTGGGTGCGGACGCCGTCCGGCGGCAGTGACGGGGACATCTCCGGTGCGACCTCGCAGACCTACGTGCCGGTGTTCGCGGACGCGGGGACGACGCTGAAGGTGCGGGTGACGGTCACCGACGACGAGGGCCACGAGGCGACCTTCACGAGCGCTTCGACCTCGGCGGTGGCGGCGACGCCGCGGCCCGTGGTGACGGTGGTCTCGGACGGCGACGTGACCGAGGGCAGCGCCGCGGTGTTCACGCTGATCCGCACGGGCGACCCGGCGCAGACGCTGGAGGTGGCCTACGAGGTCACCGCCACCGGGGACTTCGGCGCCGCGACGGGCGCGGGCACGGCGACGTTCCCGGCGGACAGCGCCACGGTGCAGGTGAGCGTGGCCACGACGGGCGACAGCACTCACGAGGCGCACGGCTCGGCGACGGTGACGCTGACGGCGGACGGGGGCACCGATCCCGCCTACCTGCTCGGCGATCCGTCGGCGGCGACGGCGGCGGTGGAAGACGACGACGACTCGCCGGCGACCGGTTCGGTCACGGTCACGGGCACGCCGGCGGAAGGCGAGACGCTGACGGCGGACACCTCGGGTCTCACCGACGCGGACGGCTTGGCCAACGCGGCCTGGGCCTACCAGTGGGTGCGGACACCGGCCGGCGGCAGTGGCGCGGATATTTCGGGCGCGACCTTGAAGAGCTACGTACCGGTGTTGGCGGACGGGGGGACGACGCTGAAGGTGCGGGTGACGGTCACCGACGACGAGGGCCACGAGGCGACCTTCACGAGCGCGGAGACGGCGGTGGTGCCGCCCTCGGTCACGGTGGCGCCGAGAAAGACTCCGGTGACCGAGGGGAAGCCTGCGGAATTCATGGTGACGCGAACCGGCGACACGACTGCGGCGCTGCGGGTGAGAATCAGCGTGTCGGAGACGGGAGACATGGTTTCGGCCCGCAACGAGGGGGAGGAGACGCGAACGCTCCCGGCCGGCCAGTCCCAGGCGGTGATACCGGTGCCGACCGTCAAGGACAGCGTTCACGAAGCGGACAGCGTGGTGACCCTGGCGCTGGTGGCGGACCCGGCCTACGAACTGGGGACGGAACGGTCGGCGGAGGTCACGGTCGAGGACGACGACGACTCGCCGGCGACCGGATCGGTAACGGTCACGGGCACGCCGACGGAAGGCGAGACGCTGACGGTGGACACGTCGGGCCTCGCCGACGGGGACGGACTGGACGACGCGGCCTACGTCTACCAGTGGGTGCGGACGCCGGCCGGCGGCAGTGACGGGGACATCTCCGGTGCGACCTCGCAGACCTACGTGCCGGTGTTCGCGGACGCGGGGACGACGCTGAAGGTGCGGGTGACGGTCACCGACGACGAGGGCCACGAGGCGACCTTCACGAGCGCTTCGACCTCGGCGGTGGCGGCGCTGCCGCGGCCTTCGGTGACGGTGGCCTCGGACGGCGACGTAACGGAGGGCAGCCCTGCGGAGTTCACGCTGACGCGCACGGGCGACCCGGCGGAGACGCTGGAGGTGGCCTACGAGGTAGCCGCCACCGGGGACTTCGGCGTCACGACGGGCGCGGGCACGGCGACCTTCCTGGCGGACAGCGCCACGGTGCAGGTGAGCGTGGCCACGACGGGTGACGGTGCCCACGAGGCGCACGGCTCGGTGACGGTGACGCTGACGGCGGACACGGGCGTCGATCCCGCCTACCTGCTCGGCGATCCGGCGACGGCGACGGCGGCGGTGGAAGACGACGACGACTCGCCGGCGACCGGTTCGGTCACGGTCACGGGCACGGCGGCGGAAGGCGAGACGCTGACGGCGGACACGTCGGGTCTCACGGACGCGGACGGCTTGGCCAACGCGGCTTGGGCCTACCAGTGGGTGCGCACACCGTCCGGCGGCAGTGACGAGGACATCTCCGGCGCGACCTCGCAGACCTACGTGCCGGTGTTCGCGGACGCGGGGGCGACGCTGAAGGTGCGGGTGACGGTCACCGACGACGAGGGCCACGAGGCGACCTTCACGAGCGCGGCGACCTCGGCGGTGGCGGCGCTGCTGCGGCCCGTGGTGACGGTGGTCTCGGACGGCGACGTGACGGAGGGCGACACCGTCACGTTCACGCTGACGCGCACGGGCGACCCGGCGGAGACGCTGGAGGTGGCCTACGAGGTAGCCGCCACCGGGGACTTCGGCGTCACGACCGGTGCGGGCACGGCGACCTTCCTGGCGAACAGCGCCACGGTGCAGGTGTCGGTAGACACGACGGGCGACGGCGCCCACGAGGCGCACGGCACGGTGACGGTGACGCTGACGGCGGACACGGGCGCCGATCCTGCCTACCTGCTCGGCGATCCGTCGACGGCGACGGCGGCGGTCCGGGACGACGACGACTCGCCGGCGACGGGCACGGTGACGATCGACGACACGACGCCGACGGAAGGCGAGACGCTGACCGCGGACACGTCGGCCCTCGCCGACGGGGACGGTCTGGCCAACGCGCGCTACGCCTACCGGTGGGTGCGGACGCCGGCCGGCGGCGGCAACGCGGATATCTCCGGCGCGACCGGCGCAACCTACGTACCGGTGTTCGCGGACGTGGGGGCGACGCTGAAGGTGCGGGTGACGGTCACCGACGACGAAGGCCACCGGGCGACCTTCACGAGCGCTTCGACCTCGGCGGTGGCGGCGCTGCCGCGGCCGTCGGTGACGGTGGTCTCGGACGGCGACGTGACGGAGGGCGACACCGTCACGTTCACGCTGACGCGCACGGGCGACCCGGCGGAGACGCTGGACGTGGCCTACGCGGTGACGGCCACCGGGGACTTCGGCGTCACGACCGGCGCGGGCACGGCGACGTTCCTGGCGAACAGCTCCACGGTGCAGGTGAGCGTGGCCACGACGGGCGACGACACCCACGAGGCGCACGGCACGGTGACGGTGACGCTGACGGCGGACACGGGCGCCGATCCCGCCTACCTGCTCGGGGATCCGTGGACGGCGACGGCGGCGGTGGGAGACGACGACGACTCCCCGGCGACCGGCGCGGTCACGGTCACGGGCACGGCGGAGGAAGGCGAGACGCTGAGTGCGGACACGTCGGGCCTCACCGACGCGGACGGCTTGGCCAATGCGGCCTACGCCTGGCAGTGGGTGCGGACACCGTCGGGCGGCAGTGACGCGGACATCTCCGGCGCGACCTCGCGGACCTACGTGCCGGTGTACGCGGACGCGGGGGCGACGCTGAAGGTCAAGGTGACGGTCACCGACGACGAAGGCCACGAGGCGACCTTCACGAGCGCGGCGACGTCGGCGGTGGCGGCGCTGCCCGAGGTCACGGTGGCCTCGGACGGCGACGTGACGGAGGGCAGCGCCGCGGCGTTCACGCTGACGCGCACGGGCGGCTCGTCAGCACCATGGCTGATCGTGAATATCAAACGTTCCGTATCCGGAGACTTCGGGGTCGTAAAATTTAAAACAACCAGCTTCCCGGCCGGAGCGAGCACGACTCGGACTCGCCTTCATGTGGCTGACGACGAAGCCGACGAGGCGCACGGCGCGGTGACGCTGACGGTGCTGCCGGGCAACGGTTACAGGGTGGGAACCCCAAGCGCGGCAACGGCGAAGATCTTTGACGCCACCAACGTGGCGCCGACGGGCGCGCCGACCATCGACGACACGAGTCCGGTGGTGGGCGAGATGCTGACGGCGGATCCCTCGGGCATTGCCGACGCCGACGGTCTGACGAACCGGACCTTCACCTATCAGTGGGTGCGGGTGTCGGGCGGGACGGAAACGCCAATCGACGGGGCGACCGCGGTGACCTACACGGTGGTGGCCGCGGATGTGGGCGCGACGCTGAAAGTGAAAGCGAGCTTCACCGACGACGGCGGAATCGAAGAGACAGTCGAGAGCGCGGCGACGGCGACGGTCGAGGCGCCGTCGCTGCCGACGGTGACGGTGACGCCGAGAACGAGTCCGGTGACCGAAGGGGACCCCGCCGCTGAATTCACGGTGACGCGAACCGGCGACACGACCGAGGCGCTGCGGGTGAGCATCAGCGTGTCGGAGACGGGAGAGATGGTTTCGGCCGGCAACGAGGGTGGGGGGACTCGAACGATCCCGGCCGGCCAGTCCTCGGCGGTGATATCCGTGCCGACCGTCGATGACGGCGTTCACGAAGCGGACAGCGTGGTGACGCTGACGCTGGAGGCGGATGCGGCGTACGAGCTGGGGACCGACGCCACGGCGGAGGTCACGGTCGAGGACGACGACGATGCGCCGCTGCCGACGGTGTCGGTGACGCCGGTGACGAGTCCGGTGGTGGAGAGCGAGGACGCGCAGTTCACGGTGACGCGCACGGGGGTGACGACGGGGGCGCTGACGGTGCGCTACAACGTGATTGAGACGGGCGCCATGGTGAGGTCGGGGGACAAGGGCGCGAAGACCGTCGACTTCTCGGGCGACACGGCGAGCGTGACGGTGACGGTGCCGACGGTGTCGGACAACCTCCACGAGCTCAACAGCCGGGTGACGGTGACGCTGACGGCGGATGCGGCGTACGAGCTGGGGACCGACGCCACGGCGAGGGTGCTGGTCAAGGACGACGACGACTCCCCGGCGACGGGCACGGTGACGGTGACGGGTACGGCGAGGGAAGGCGAGACGCTGACGGCGGACACGTCGGACATCGCCGACGAGGACGGAGGACTGGACACTGCGGCCTATGTCTACCAGTGGGTGCGGACGCCGGCCGGCGGCAGTGACGCGGCCATCTCCGGCGCGACCGAAGCGACCTACGTGCCGGTATTCGCGGACACGGGGGCGACGCTGAAGGTGCGGGTGACGGTCACCGACGGCGAGGGCCACGAGGCGACGATCACGAGCGCCCCGACCTCGGCGGTGGCGGCGCTGCCACGGCCCTCGGTGACGGTGGCCTCGGCCGGCGACGTGACGGAGGGCAGCCCCGCCCTGTTCACGCTGACGCGCACGGGCGCCACGGCGGAGACGCTGGACGTAGCCTACGCGGTGACGGCCACCGGGAACTTCGGCGTCACGACCGGCGCGGGCACGGCGACGTTCCCGGCGAACGGCGCCACGGTGCAGGTGAGCGTGGCCACGACGGGCGACGACACCCACGAGGCGCACGGCACGGTGACGGTGACGGTGACGCTGACGGCGGACACGAGCACCGATCCCGCCTACCTGCTCGGCGATCCGTCGACGGCGACGGCGGCGGTGGAAGACGACGACAACGCGTCGCCGACGGGCGCGGTGACGATCGACGACACGAGTCCGGTGGTGGGCGAGACGCTGACGGCGGACGCATCGAGCCTGGATGACCCGGACGGTCTGACGAGCCGGAGCTTCACCTGGCAGTGGCTGCGGGTGTCGGGCGGAACGGAGACAGAGATCACCGGGGCGACCGCGGTGACCTACACGGTGGTCGCCGCGGATGTGGGCGCGAAGCTGAAAGTGAAAGCGAGCTTCACCGACGACGGCGGCACCGAAGAGACAGTCGAGAGCGCGCAGACGAGTGCGGCGAAGCCGCCGTCGCCGGTGCTGACGGTGGCGGCGGGGACTTCTCGGGTGACGGAAGGGACGGCCGCGACGTTCACGGTGACGCGCACGGTGGTCACGGCGGGTGCGCTGACGGCGCATTATCAGGTGTCGGAGACCGGCGATGCGGTGGCGGCGTCCGATGAGGGGGCGAAGAGCGTCGACTTCGCGGACGGCGAGACCGGGAAGACGGTGACGGTGCCGACCGCCGGGGACGGCGGGCACGAGGCGGACAGCGTGGTGACGGTGACGCTGACGGCGGATGCGGCCTACGACCTGGGGGCGCAACGGTCGGCGGAGGTCACGGTGGAGGACGACGACAACGCGGCGCCGACGGGCACGGTGACGATCGACGACACGACGCCGGTGGTGGGCCAGACGCTGACAGCGAACACGTCGAACCTGGATGACCCGGATGGTCTGACGAGCCGGAGCTTCACCTGGCAGTGGCTGCGGGTGTCGGGCGGGACCGCGACGGCGATCGCCGGGGCGACCTCGGCGAGCTACCCGGTGGCCGCCGCGGATGTCGGGTCGGCGCTGAAGGTTCGCGTGGGCTTCACCGACGACGACGGCACCGCCGAGACGGTGGAGAGCGCGCCGACGGGCGCGGTCGCCGAGTACACGATCACGGCCGCCTCGCCGAGGGTCACGGAAGGCGACGCCGGCTCGGCGCTGCTCGATTTCGCGCTGACACGGTCCGAGACGGGGCAGAGAGTGGAGCTCGGCTGGCGGGTAACGACGGAAGGCACGGCGCAGCCGGTAAGGCCGGTAACCGATTTTGCCGGCCCCATGGAAGGCACGCTCGTTTTCTCGCCGAACACGCGCAGCCGGAGCGTGTACCTCCAGGTGGTACCCGACATCGTCGACGAGTTGGACGAGACGGTGGTGCTGGAGTTCTTCTCGGTGGCGGGCACTCCTGAGGGGGTGACGTTCCCGGCCAGGGTCACCGGGACGATTGTGGACGACGACACGGCGACGCTGTCGATCGCGTCGTCGAGCGTGGACGAGGGCGATTCGGGCACGAGGGAGTTGGTGTTCACCGTGAGCCTGGACCTTGAATCGGACCGGGAGGTGACGGTGGAGTACGACGTGGGGGGCACGGCGGAGTCCGGCACCGACTACGAGGCGCCGACGCCGGTTCTGGTGACGTTCCCGGCCCTCTTCTGGGAGCCGCAGAGGATCGTGTTCCGCGTTCTCGGCGACACCGATGCCGAGCGGCACGAGACGGTGACGGTCGAGCTCCGCGATCCGAGCGGAGGCGTGGCGCTGGGGACGTCGCAGGCTACTGCCACGATCCGCAACGACGACGGGCTGGTTGTGTCGGTCGACCCGCCGGAGGTGACCGAGGGCGATTCGCGTGCGGACGGTGCGCGGCTTACGTTCAGGCTGGAGCTGTCGGGTCAGGCGGATACGGACGTCACGGTGGACTACCGCGTGGACGCTGGTGCGGGCACGGCGACGCCCGGCGCCGATTTCAAGGACAAGTCCGGGACGGCGACGATCAAGAGCGGGCGGACCTTCGCCGTGGTCAAGCTGGGGATCCTGGAGGACACGGCCATCGAGCCCGACGAGACGGTGGTGATGGTGTTCGAGAACCCGCGGGGCGCGGTGCTCGATCCCGACTCGGCCAGGGTGACGGGCACGATCCTGAATGACGACCTGTCGCAGGTGACGGTGGCCGCGGAGGCCGGCCCGGTCACGGAAGGCGAGGAGGCGGGTGTTCGTGCTGACGCGCACGGGCGATGCGTCGGCGCCGCTGACGGTGACGGTGGACGTGAGCGAGGCCGGCCGCGTGCTCGCCGGGACCGCGCCGACGGAGGCGACGTTCGGTGCGAGCGAGACGGCGGTGCGGCTGCGGGTCGCGACCGAGGACGACGCGACGGCCGAGGCCGACGGCCGCGTGACGGCGACGGTGATTGCGGGGAGCGGCTACACGGTGGCCGCGGGCGCGGGCTCGGCCGGCGTGGACGTGTTCGACAACGACGCGCCGGCGGCCCCGGGAGAGACGGCGCTGCTGTGGTCGACGACGATGACGGTGGCGGACTTGGACGGCTCGGTGGGCGCCTCGGGTTCGGACCTGACGGACCCCGACTGGTCGGAGGATGGCGTCGACTACGCGCTGGAGCTGCTGCGGTGGCACGGGTCGCCGGACGGCCGGGTGGAGGTGCGCTTCGATAGCCGGCCGCCCCTGGCCGAGGAGCTGACGCTGCACGCGGGCGAGCTGACGCTGGCGCTGGCGGAGGGTGGCTCCGGGCAGGCTTTCGCCTGGTCGGTCGAGGGAGAACCGTGGTTGGTGGGCGAGGAGGTGGAGCTTCGCCTGACGCGGACGGTGGCGGGCGAGGACCAGGACGGCGCCGATGGTCCGGGCGTATCGGTGGCGGACGTGCGGGTGAACGAGTCGGCGGGGACGCCGCTTGCCTTCCGGGTGACCCTGGCCGAGGCGCAGACAGCGGCGGTGTCGGTGCGCTATGCGACCTCGGACGGCAGCGCGGTGGCGGGCGCGGACTACGTGGCGGCGTCGGGCATGGTGCGCTTCGAGGCGGGCGAGACGGTCAAGACGGTGAACGTCGTGGTGCTGGAGGACGCGCACGACGAGGGCGAGGAGACGATGACGCTGACGCTGTCGCGCCCGTTCGGAGCGGAGGTCTCGGACGGCGTGGCGACGGGGACCATCGTGAACACCGACGCGATGCCGCGGGCGTGGCTCGGGCGCTTCGGACGCACGGTTGCCGGGCAGGTGGTCGATGCGGTGGAGGCGCGGATGACGGCGACCCGCCAGGCGGGCGCGGAGGTCTCGGTTGCCGGTCAGCCGGTCGTGGCCGCCGGGGCGTTCGACGAGGCGGCGTCCCGTGACGGCGATGCCGCAGGCGGGCGTCTGGCAGGCTGGCTGACCGATCCGGAGGCGCTCGACATGGCGGCCCGTGACGCCGAGCTCGCGGGCGGGGCCGATGCGGAGGAGCGGACGGTGAGCGGCCGCGAGTTGCTGACCGGGACGTCGTTCGCGCTGACCGAGGGGACGGCGGAGAGCGGTTTCTTCTCGCTGTGGGGGCGGGGCATGATGACGGACTTCGACGGCCGGGACGGCGAGCTCTCGGTGGGCGGCACGGTGGCGACGGGGCTGCTGGGGGCCGACTATACGTGGGCCGACTGGGCTGCGGGTCTGATCGTGGGTCACAGCCGGGGCGAGGGCAGCTACCGCGGCCAGGGGGCCGGCACGGTCCTGTCGTCATTGACCGGTCTGTATCCCTGGGGCCGGTGGGCGTTGCACGAACGGGTGACGGTGTGGGGGGTTGCGGGCTATGGCGTGGGGACGCTGACGCTGGAGCCCGCGGGCGGGGCCCGGATCGAGACCGACATGGATCTGGCGATGGCGTCGGCGGGGCTGCGCGGAGTGCTCCTGGAGGCGCCGGCGGAAGGCGGCGTCGAACTGGCGGCGAAGACGGACGGGCTGATCGTGCTCAGCACATCGGAGGCGGCGCAGGGTGGTGACGGCGGGATGCTGGAGGCGGCCCGTGCGCAGGTGACGCGGCTGCGGCTGGGTCTGGAGGGCACGCGAGCGTTCCGCTCGGAGCGTGGGGGGACGCTGACGCCGTCGTTCGGACTCGGGGTGCGCCATGATGAAGGCGACGCGGAGACCGGGTTCGGCGTGGAGGTGGGCGCCGGTCTTGCCTTTGCCGATCCGTCCTCGGGACTGACGGCGGACCTCCGGGGCCGCGGGCTTCTCACCCATCAGGCGTCGGGCTTCCGGGAGGTGGGCTTCTCCGGCTCGCTCGGCTTCGACCCGTCTCCGTCCTCGGACCGGGGCGTGAGCATGAGTCTCAGCCAGACCCTGGGAGCGTCGGCGACCGGCGGTGTGGAGGCGCTCTACGGGCGCGCCACCATGGCGGGGCTTGGTGGGGCCGACGCCGCCGCGGGGCCGGTGGATCCTCTCGGGCGCCATCGTCTGGAGGCTCGGGTCGGCTACGGTCTTTCCGCCTTCGGGGGTCGTTTCACGGGGACGCCGGAACTGGGCTTCGGGCTGTCGGAGAGTGGCCGCGACTACCGCCTCGGCTGGCGTCTGACGCCTGAGGGCGGCGCCGCCGGCTCGTTCGAGTTCAGTCTGGCGGCGACGCGGCACGAGGCTGCGAACGGCGACGAGCCCGAGCACGGGGCGGAGCTGCGCGCGACGATGCGCTGGTAGGGAGCTCGACCGGGACGTCTGCGAGGTTCCGGTCGGTGTCGGCGTCGCCCGACTTCCTCTTCAGGCCGTCAACTGAGGTTCACCGAGAACTGCTGGACTGACCGGCGCTCGCTTTACGCCGTCTCGTACTCGGCGGGCATGATGGCGACTGATCCATGGATGGCGGGTTGTCGAGTGATCTCGTTTCGTGTATTGTTTCGTGCATGGCGACCAAGACCATCACCCTCGAGCTCGACGCCTACGAGAAGCTGAAAGCGGCCAAACGCCCGGGTGAGTCGTTTTCGGCCACCGTCCGGCGGGCTCGCTTCGGGCCGAGCGACGCTACCGGAAAGACGATCCTGTCATCGATGGACAACCTGACCGTGCGCACGGTCGACCTGGAGGCCGTCGAGTACTGGTCATCCGGCGTCGCGGTGGCCAGGGCGACGACGCCGTCGCGGCGGGGTAACCGCGCGTGAAGCTCGTCGATACCGACTTCCTCATCGATCGGCAGCGTGAGTGGGTGGCCGGCGAGACCGGGCCCGCGACGACGTACCTGCGTGAGCACGACGCTACGTCATTCGCGGTCTCCACGGTCTCGCTGCTGGAGTTTCTGGAGGCATACGAACATCCGCGCGACACCGTAGCGCTGCTGGGAGTCTATGCGCAGTTCCCGGTGACCGACCGGGTCGCGTGTCGCGGGAGCTGGTTGCGGCGGAGACTTCGTGCCAGGGGCCAGATGATCGGCGACTTCGACGTGCTCATCGCCGCGACGGCCCTGGACGCGGGCATTCCGCTGGTAACCGGCAACGTCGCCCACTTCCGGCGGGTTCCCGGCCTTGAGATCGAGTCCTACCGTGGGGGAACGGCGTGATCATCGTGCGCGCCGACCGGGTCGAGAAGCGGTTCGGCGCTGTCGAGGCGCTGGCCGGCGTCAGCCTGGAGATCGAGTCCGGGATCATCTACGCCCTGCTGGGTCCGAACGGCGCCGGCAAGACGACGCTGATCCGCGTGCTGGCCACGCTGCTCAACCCCGACGGCGGCTCGGCAACCGTGGCCGGCATCGACGTCGTGCGCGATCCGACCGCGGTGCGTAACCGCATCGGCCTGGCCGGCCAGTTCGCGGCCGTCGACGAATACCTGACCGGCCGCGAGGCGGTCGAGATGGTGGGCCGGCTGTACAACCTCAGCGCGCGGGTCGCGCGCGAGCGCGCCGCGGAGGTGCTGGAGCGGATCTCGCTTGCCGCGGACGCCGACCGGCTGGTGCGCACCTACTCCGGCGGCATGAAGCGGCGCCTGGACCTGGCCGCGTCCCTGGTGGGCCGCCCCGACGTGCTGTTTCTGGACGAGCCGACCACCGGCATCGATCCGCGCAGCCGCCTGGAGGTGTGGGACCTGATCCGTGACCTGGTCGGCTCCGGGACCACGGTGCTCCTGACCACGCAGTATCTGGACGAGGCCGACCAGCTCGCCAACCGCATCGGCGTGATCCACGAGGGCCGGCTCATCAGCGAGGGAACGGGCAACGAGCTGAAGGACCGGCTCGGCGGCGCGGTCATCCAGGTGGAGGTGCCCGAAGCGGACCGGGAGGCCACGCGCGCGGCCCTGGGCGTGGACGGCGGCACCAACGGCACCGTCACGCTGCCCGCGCCGGCAGGCTCGCGGTCGCTGGCGGATGCCATCCGCAGGCTCGACGCGGCGGGCATCGATCCGACCGACATCGGCCTGCGCCGGCCGACGCTGGACGACGTGTTCATCGCGCTCACCGGCCATGGCACCGCCTCCAACGGTACCGGCGGTGCCGATGGGAAGCCGGCCGGCCGCCGCCGCGGCTTCCCGGGCCGCCGCAGGAGGCGCGCGTGAGTGCTACGGCGGTGAGTGTGGCGCTGCCGCGCGGACGCACCCGCGTGACGCCCGGACACGCGGTCAAGGACGCCGTGGTCATCATGCGGCGCAACCTGCTGCGTATCGTTCGCATGCCGCAGCTCCTGCTGTTCGCCACCGTGCAGCCGGTGATGTTCCTGGTCCTGTTCAACTACGTGTTCGGCGGGGCGGTCGGCCGCTCGATCCCGGCCGCGGCCGGCGGCGACTACCTCAACTGGCTGCTGCCGGGGGTGCTGCTGCAGATGGCCGCGTTCGGCTCCACGCAGACCGCGATGGGGCTGATCGAAGACCTCAACGCCGGCGTGATCGACCGGTTCCGGTCGCTGCCGATGGCGCGCTCCGCGGTGCTGGCCGGCCGCACGGTGGCCGACCTGGTGCGCAATGTCTTCGTGATCGCTCTGGTGCTCGCACTGGGCTACGTGCTCGGCTTCCGGCCGCAGACCGCGCTGGTGTCGCTGGCCGGAGGGCTGCTGGTGGCGATGATCTTCGGCTACGTCCTGTCATGGGTGATGGCGTGCATCGGCCTGAGCGTCAAGAACTCAGAGGCGGCGCAGCCGGCGGCCATGATTCCGATGTTTCCGCTGGTGTTCGCCAGCTCCGTGTTCGTGCCGACCGAAACCCTGCCGGACTGGCTGCGCGCCTTCGCAGACCATCAGCCGGTCACCCGTACGGCCAACGCAATGCGCGGGCTGATGCTGGGCGAGGGAGCGCTGGCGCCCACGCAGACGCTTGCCGGCGAGGTCACCGCCGCGGTGATCTGGGCGGTGGCCATCGTCGTGATCACCGCGCCGCTGGCCGTTCGCCTCTACCGCCGCGCGGTCAGTTAGTAGCGTCGCGGACGCGGAAGGGCCCCGGCGAGCACCCGATAGTCGCCGGCGTCGCGCGGACCGCAACGCCGGCGGCCACCGGGTAGCGCCGCAGCACGTCCGATGCCTACGCGGCGATCATCCCGTGCGGGTCGATCACGAACTTGGTCGCCGCGCCCTTGTCGAAGTCCTGGTAGCCGTTGGGGGCGTCGTCCAGGGAGATGACCTGCGCGTTGACCGCCTCCGCGATCCTGACCTTGTCGTAGAGGATCGCCTGCATGAGCTGGCGGTGGTAGCGCATCACCGGGCACTGACCGGTGGTGAAATGGTGGGACTTCGCCCAGCCCAGGCCGATGCGGATCCCCAGGTTGCCGATCTTGGCGTTGTCGTCGACGCCGCCCGGGTCACCGGTCACGTACAGGCCGGGAATGCCGATGCCGCCGCCGGCGCGGGTCACCTCCATGACGGAGTTGAGCACGGTTGCCGGCTGCTCCACGGAGGAGTCCTTGCCGTGGCCGCGCGCCTCGAAGCCCACGCAGTCGACGGCCTGGTCGACCTCCGGCTCGCCGACGATCTCCGCGATCTGTTCGCCCAGGGTCGCGTCCCGGGTCAGGTCGACGGTCTCGCAGCCGAAGCTGCGCGCCTGCGCCAAGCGCTCGGCGATCATGTCGCCGACGATCACCACCGCGGCGCCCAGCAGTTGACAGGAGTGCGCGCACGCCAGGCCGACCGGGCCGCCGCCGGCCACGTAGACGATCGAACCCGGTCCCACGCCGGCTGAGAACGCGCCGTGGAAGCCGGTCGGGAAGATGTCCGACAGCAGCGTCAGGTCCTTGATCCTGGCCATCGCGACATCGCGTTCGGGCAGCTTCAACAGGTTGAAGTCGGCATACGGGACCATCACGTACTCGGCCTGGCCGCCGATCCAGCCGCCCATGTCGACGTAGCCGTAGGCGGCGCCCGGGCGGGCCGGATTGACGTTCAGGCAGATGCCGGTCTTGGTCTCCTTGCAGTTGCGGCAGCGGCCGCAGGCGATGTTGAAGGGGACGCTGACGATGTCGCCGACGCCGATGAACTCGACGTCGCGGCCGGCCTCGATCACCTCGCCGGTGATCTCGTGGCCCAGGATCAGCCCCTCGGGCGCCGTCGTGCGGCCGCGCACCATGTGCTGGTCGCTGCCACAGATGTTGGTCGATACGATCTTGAGGATCACGCCGTGGTCGCACGTGCGATCGCCGAGCGCCAACTCGGGAAAGTCGATCGATTGGATCTCGACCACGCCGGGCTTGATGTAGGCTACGCCTCGATTGCTTGCCATCTGAATCCCTCCGGGAATTGGTCGTCGTGAACGTCCCGACTCTACGCTGAGTGATCCCGGCCGGCAACTCCCCCTGGTGTACGGAAGGGAGCGGGTCGTTGACTGGCCGACCACCCTGCCGATAGGGTGAGCCGTCCAGCGGAGGACCCCTCGTAACGGAGTCTACGCTGCCAATACCAGAACGGAGGGTCGAAAATGACACTCAGGAATCAGGGAACACTGCTGGCGCTGCTGGCGGGCTTCACGCTCGTAGCGGCCGGAGCATGGGCCCAGTACAGCGAAGCGCCGATGCTGCAGGAGATGGTCGCATCCGGCGACCTGCCGCCGGTGGGCGAGCGGCTGCCGGAAGAGCCGCTGGTGGTCGAGCCGGTCGAATCGGTCGGCCAGTACGGCGGCACGTGGCGCCGCGCCTTCAAGGGGATCAAGGACTTCCACGCCTTCGGCCGCCTCAACTACGAGCCGATGCTGCGCTGGCCGCGCGATCCCAAGGACCCGGTGCAGCCCGGTCTGGCCAAGGAGTGGACGTGGTCCGAGGACGGCACCGAGCTGACCCTGCACCTGCGCCGCGGCCTCAAGTGGTCCGACGGGGCGCCGTTCACGGTCGACGACATCATCTTCTGGTGGGAGGCGATCGAGACCGACACCAACGTCACCGCCGCCCCGCACGCGGAGTGGGTGATCGACGGCCAGCCGATGGAGCTGACGAAGATCGACGACGTCACCATCACGCTCGCGTTCGCCGGCCCCAACGGCCTGGCGGAGACGGTCGGGCTGGCCTTCCACGGCAACCAGTGGCCGCTGGGCTTCGAGCGCTTCGGCTTCTTCGCGCCGCGCCACTACCTGGAGCAGTACCACCCCGCGTACAACTCGAACGTGAGCGACTACCAGCAGTTCGAGGAGAAGGCGTTCGACTTCAACATCGAGCGGCCGGCCATGACCCCCTGGCGGGTCACCGAGTGGGGTGCCGGCGCCACCGAGCTGGTCGCCGAGCGCAACCCCTACTACTGGAAGGTGGACATCGAGGGCAACCAGCTCCCGTACATCGACCGCCTGCACTTCACGCTGGTGGAGGACAACGAGGCGGCCAACCTGCTGGCCATCGCCGGCGAGATCGACATGCAGACCCGGCACATGCAGCTCAGCAAGTTCCCGGTCTACGCGCAGAACGCCGAGGCGGGCGAGTACCACACGCTGCTGTGGAGCAACGCCGCCGCATCGCATGCGACGTTCTTTCCGAATCAGAGTTACGGCGACCCCAAGTACCGCGCGCTGATGCAGGAGCTGAAGTTCCGGCAGGCGCTGTCGCTGGCCATCGACCGCGACCTGATCAACGAGGTCGTGCACCTGGGCCTGGGCACGCCGCGCACGGAGTCGGTGGTCAACGACTCGGCGCTGTTCCAGCCCGACATCGAGTTCTACTACGCCGAGTTCGACCTGGACCGGGCGCGCGGGTTGCTGGACGAGATCGGCCTGCCGGTCGGCGGCGACGGAGTCCGCACCTTCGCGGACGGCTCGCCGCTGGAGCTCATCGTCGAGGCGGTCGGCACCGGCAACACCGACGCGCTGGAGATCGCCGTGGAGGGCTGGAACGACATCGGCCTGAAGACGGTGCTGAAGACCATGACGCGCGACGTGTACTGGCCGCGGGCCGGCGCGAACGAGGTCATGATCGCCACCTGGGGCACGGACCGCGGTCTGGTGCCAATGGTCGACCCGATCTACCAGTTCCCGTTCGACGAGCGTTCGTGGATGGCTCCGGCGTTCGGCACCTGGTACAAGACGGGCGGTGAGCTGGGCGAGGAGCCTCCGGCCGAGATGAAGGAGTTGATGGACCTGTACGACGAGTACAAGGGGAACGTGGACTCGTCGGCGCAGCTCGAGATAGCCAGGAAGCTGGTCAGGCTGTCCACCGAGCGGCTGTACACGATCGGCACCGTCGGCATGGCGCCGGGCATCGTCGTCGTCAAGGACAACTTCAAGAACGTGGTGGAGGAGTTCACGGCCGACTGGCTCATCATGTCCCCGGGGACGCAGGATCCGAGCCACTACTACTTCGACCAGTCGTAACGTCCGCACCGCGGGCGCGATGGCAGCCGGATGCGGGCGTGGAAGACGCAGGTCTTCCCCGCCCGCGCGGTGCCCGCTGCCTCGGTCCGCCAGTCAGGAGTAGTCCCTAGCCCATGCTCGCCTACGTCGTCCAGCGGGTGCTGGCGATCATCCCGCTGCTGCTGTTCGTTTCCATCATCACCTTCGTCATCATCCAGTTGCCGCCCGGCGACTTCTTCACCTCGCTGCAGGCCGAGATCGCGGAGACCGGCGGCGGCCAGGACGCCCGCACGCTGGAGGCGCTCCGCAAGCAGTACGGGCTGGACCGGCCGCAGTACGTCCAGTACCTGAAGTGGATCACCGGCTTCCTGCGCGGCGACTTCGGCTGGTCGCTGGAGTGGAACAGCCCGGTCTGGCCGCTGGTCGCCAGCCGGCTGGGGTACACCGTCCTGCTCGGCTGCATCTCGCTCGCGTTCACGATGCTCATCGCCATACCGATCGGCATCTACACCGCCACCCACCAGTACGCGATCAGCGACAACCTGCTGTCGTTCGTGGGCTTCGTGGGGCTGTCGCTGCCCGGCTTCCTGCTCGCCCTGGCATGGATGTTCTTCGGCGCCCTGGTGCTGCGCATCGACGTCTGGGGAACGCTGTCGCCGGAGATGGAGGACGCCCCCTTCAGCATCGCGAAGGCGGCTGACTACCTCAACCACCTGTGGCCGCCGGCGGTCATCCTGGGGCTGGCCTCGACGGCGCAGTTGCAGCGCATCATGCGCGGCAGCATGCTCGACGTGTTCGGCCAGCAGTTCATCACCACCGCCCGCGCCAAGGGCCTGAAGGAGCGCAAGGTCATCAACAAGTACGGGGTGCGGGTGGCGATCAATCCGCTCATCAGCGTGCTGGCGCTGGAGATCCCGAAGATGATCTCCGAGTCGGCGCTGATCGGCATCGTCATGTCGCTGCCGACGACCGGGCCGCTGTTCCTGCGCGCGCTGCGGACCCAGGACATGTACCTGGCCGGCACCTTCCTGCTGTTCATGACCCTGCTGCTGATGGTGTCCAACCTGATCGCCGACATCGTGCTGGCTCTGGTCGACCCGCGCATCGTCTACGAGAGCGGTTCGGAATGAGCGACCTGGCATCCAGGTCGGCGGAGCTGTTCAAGCTCTACGAGGAGTTGGAGGACCGGGGCGACGCGGACGATTCCGGCGCCATGCCCCGCGCTGCCGGCGCGCGCTACGCGGCTTCGCAGTGGCGGCTGATGTGGCGGAAGTTCATCCGCAACCGGGCGGCCATCGCCGGCGGCATCGTCATCGCGTGCTTCTACCTGGTCGCGCTGTTCGGCCAGTTCGTAGCGCCCTACGCGCTGGATACCCGGCACCGCACGAACATCTACATGCCGCCGCAGCGCATCCACTTCTTTCACGACGGCCGCTTCGGGCCGTTCGTCTACGCGGTCGAGCGCAGCATCGACCCGAAGACGCTGCTGAAGCTCTACGAGCCGGACCGCGAGCACGTCATCCCGCTGCGGTTCTTCGCCGCGGGCGAACCTTACAAGCTGTTCGGGCTGTTCGAGACCGACGTGCACCTCTTCGGTGTGGATGAGGGGGTCGTGTGCATCCTCGGCACCGATCGTCAGGGGCGGGACATGTTCACCCGCATCGTGCTGGGCAGCCAGATCTCCCTGACCATCGGTCTGATCGGGGTCGCGCTCAGCCTGTTCCTGGGCTCGGTGCTGGGGGTGGCCTCCGGCTACTACGGCGGCGCGATCGACAACTTCATCCAGCGCGTGATCGAGCTGGTGCGGTCGTTTCCGTCGATCCCGCTGTGGATGGCGCTGTCGGCGGCGCTCCCCCTGACGTGGCCGCAACTGCGCATCTACTTCGCCGTCACGCTGATCCTGTCGCTGATCGGCTGGACGTGGCTGGCGCGGCAGTTGCGCGGCAAGGTCCTGTCGCTGCGTTCGGAGGACTTCGTGCTGGCCGCCAAGATGGCGGGCGCAGGCGACCGGAGGGTGATCTTCAAGCACCTGATCCCCGCCACGCTCGGCCACATCATCGTCGTCTCCACCCTGGCCATGCCGAGCATGATCCTGGGCGAAACCGCGCTGAGCTTCCTGGGCCTGGGCCTGCAGCCGCCGCTGACGAGCTGGGGTGTGCTGCTGCAGGAGGCGCAGAACATCCAGTCCATCGCCGTGTACCCGTGGGTGTTCACGCCGGCGATCTTCATCGCGGCGGCGATCCTGGCATTCAACTTCCTGGGCGACGGGATGCGCGATGCGGCCGATCCGTACACCAGTTGATCGGCCGGCGGACGCGGTGACCGCCGGCCCGCCGGGCGGCGAACGGCCGTTGCTGCGCATCGACGATCTGCGCACCCACTTCACGACCCTGGACGGGGTGGTGCGGGCGGTGGACGGCGTGTCGCTGGAGGTGCATCCGGGCAAGACGCTGGGCGTGGTCGGGGAATCGGGCTGCGGCAAGAGTGTCACCGCGTTCTCCGTCCTGCGGCTGCTGCCGCGCCGGACCAGCCGCATCGTCAGTGGCAGGATCCTGTTCGACCGGCGCGACGGCGGCGCGCCGGTGGACATGGCCGGGCTGGATGCCAACGGGGAGGTGATCCGCGACATCCGCGGCAACGAGATCGCCATGATCTTCCAGGAGCCGCTCACGTCGCTGTCGCCCGTGCACACCATCGGCAACCAGATCGAGGAGACGGTGCAACTCCACCAGGCGGTGAACCGCACCGTGGCCCACGAGCGCGCGGTCGAGCTGATGGAGCAGGTGGGCATCGCCATGCCCGAGCAGCGCCTGGCCGGCTACCCGCACCAGTTCTCCGGCGGCATGCGGCAACGGGCCATGATCGCGATGGCGCTCTCCTGCAACCCGTCGCTGCTGATCGCCGACGAGCCGACCACCGCGCTCGACGTCACCATCCAGGCGCAGATCCTGGAGCTGATGAAGGCGCTGCAGCGCGGCCTGGGCATGGCCATGATGCTGATCACCCACGACCTGGGCGTGATCGCGGAGATGGCCGACCGGGTGGCCGTGATGTACATGGGCAAGGTCGTGGAGGAGAGTGACGTGCGCACCGTATTCCACCGCCCGCTGCATCCCTACACGGTGGGCCTGATGCGCTCGATCCCGCAGGTCGGCCGGGGCGCGCCGGTGCGCCTGGCGCCGATCCCGGGCAGCGTCCCGGACCCCTTCTCGGTCCCTGCCGGCTGCGCCTTCTCCCCGCGCTGTCCGGCCGCCAAGACGGCGGCGTGCCAGGCCGCGGTGGCGCTGCAGGAGGTGGAGCCCGCGCATCACGTGCGCTGCACGTTGTACGAGCGGTACGAGGAGGGCGGCTGAGCCATGGATCGACCTGACGAGGTGCTGCTGGAAGTCCGCAACCTCAAGAAGCACTTTCCGATCCAGAGGGGCGTGTTTCGGCACACCGTCGGCTACGTCAGGGCGGTCGACGGGGTGGACTTCTCGTTGCGAACCGGCGAGACGCTCGGCTTGGTCGGCGAATCGGGCTGCGGCAAGACCACCACCGGCCGGGTCATCCTGCGGGCGATCGAGGCGACCGAGGGACAGGTGCTGTTCCGCCGCGCAGACGGCGACGTGGTGGATCTCACCACGCTGCCGAAGGAACAGATGATCGCCCTGCGCCGCGAGATGCAGATCATCTTCCAGGACCCGTTCTCGTCGCTGAATCCGCGCATGACCGTCAGCGAAATCGTCGCCGAGCCGCTGGTCATCCACCGCGTCGCCTCCGGGGCGGCGCTCAGGCGCAAGGTCCAGGAGCTGTTGGAGGCGGTCGGCCTCAAGGCCCAGCACATGAACCGCTACCCGTACGCGTTCAGTGGCGGGCAGCGGCAGCGCATCGGCATCGCGCGGGCGCTGGCGCTCCGGCCCAGGCTGGTCGTCGCCGACGAGCCGGTGTCTGCTCTGGACGTCTCGATCCAGGCGCAGGTCCTCAACCTGCTGGAGGACCTGCAGGAAGAGCTCGGCCTCACCTACCTGTTCATCGCCCACGACCTGTCGGTGGTGGAGCACATCAGCGACCGCGTGGCGGTGATGTACCTGGGCAAGATCGTGGAGATGGCGGAGGCTCGGGAGCTGTTCGAACGCCCCCTCCACCCCTACGCGGAGGCGCTCCTCTCGGCGATCCCCATCGCCGACCCCGACCACCGCAAGGAGCGCATCGTGCTCTCGGGAGACGTGCCCAGCCCGTCAGCTCCGCCGCCGGGCTGCAAGTTCCACCCCCGCTGCCGCTACGCGCAGCCGATCTGCTCGCAGGAGGAGCCGGCGCTCACGCCGCTGCCGGACGGCCGCGCGGCGTCCTGCCACTTCGCCGAGGAGCTCGACTTGGCCGGGGTCGCCTGGACCGAGGCACGATCACCGTGCGTCTCGGGTTCTCCCGATTCCCACGCCCCGGACCCGTGACGCGACCGGGACGCGAGGCGGAGTGATGAGGAGCGCGGTGCTGGGGTTGGAGCTGCGCAGCGGAGCGGAGGGCTTGCGGTTTTACGATCCGGTGGCGGGGGAGCCGCTGTACACGCCGTCGGAGGGCTACGCGGAACGGCAGCGGGCCGAACAGGCACGGGATCAGGAGAAGCAGGCACGGCAGACGGCGGAAGCGCGCGTGGCCGAACTCGAGGCGTTGCTGAGCCGGGAACGCGGTGTCGACCAATAGTCGAGTGCGAGTCGGTCGCGGTCGGGTACACGATCGCGTATAATGCCAGCGCTTGCACCGCCTCCGGCTCGCGGCTTCATTCTGCGTCTCCAACAGATACCGCATCGCGCAGGGAGTCGTACGTCAGTCGCTTGACGGTCTGGTTGGGAATGCTCAGCCGGGGCCACCCTCTCGAAACGCCGCGGATGCTGAGCAGGCCGAAGTAGTACAGCAGGGAGAGGAAGTTCTCACGCTCGTCCAGCCGTTCCAGGGAGAAGATGGGCTGAACGTCGGTGTCCACCGACCCCGCGTCGATGACGTGGCGGAGCAGGTCGAGGTTTTCGGTGAGCCGGCGGTTGGCCGTCAGCAGATGGCGCAGCTTGTCGTAGTCGCTGCGCGCGTTCGTGTCGATCAGCTCGTCCGGCAGCGGCTTGTTCGGCACGCACTGCGCCAGGAAGTGGAGCACCATGTCGGTGTGGTAGAGGTCGCCCTGGGCGCGCTCGGCGAACCGGTAGCCGCCGTACCACTCGCGCATCATCTCCAGCGCGGCGTCCACGTCCTGACTGAACGCCCCGCACTCGCGGTACGTCTCCAGCAGGCCGCGCACCTCCGGTTCGGTGAACCCGAGCATCTCGTGGTACCGTTCATCCAGGCTGAGGTGCCGGGCGATGTTGAAGCCGCTGGTCACGTCGTCCAGGCTGACCGGCGTGACGCCGGTCATGAACAGGCGCTCCAGGCCGTCGCTCGTTCCAGCCTTCAGCGTGGCGAAGAAGTTGCGGTAGACGTCGCCGTGGGTGAGGAGCCGTGACGCCGTCTCCGCGTCACGGTGCGCCAGCACGGTGGTGACGAAGGTGTCGTACTCGTCGATCAGCACGTACAGCGGTACGTCGCGGTCGCCGCTATGCAAAAACAACGCGTTGAGCTTGCCGCCGATGGAGGGATGCGAGAGGATGCGCCGCCGCGTTGCTTCGGGAAACAGGTCCCGATTCCGCTCCAGCGCGTCGCGGAGCACGGTGTGGCAGTAGGTATCGAAGCGTTCCTGCAGCGTTTCCGGGGTGTCGTCGAACGCCGAGAAGTCGAAGCGCAGGACGACGTAGCGATTGCGGTGCTCGGTCGGCTCGGCGCCGATGTCGGTGCCGCCGAAGAGCGCCGCGAAGGCGTCGGCGCGGGTGCGGTCGTAGTAGTGCTCCAGCAGGGACACCCAGCAGGTCTTGCCGAAGCGGCGCGGGCGGACCAGCACCACGTAGCTCTCGTTCTCCAACTCGCGTACGAAGCGGGTCTTGTCCACGTAGAGGCACCGCTGCAGCCGAATCGCCTTGAAGTCGGCCATTCCGCAGGGAACGCGGGGATAGGAAGAACTCAGGTCCTGCCGGGCTGTCGGGATACTCATAGGTATATGGATTATATTCTCATGGAACCGCCCATGTAAAACGGTCACAAAAGTCACGTGGAACACGGCGCCCAAGCCGACGTGCCGCATCCCGGTCACATCCCCAGACGGTGATCGTGCGGTCGCCGCGGCGTTCCTCGCGGCGGAAGAGCTTGTCCTCCCAGCGCGTGCCCGACACGCCGCTATCGTCACGTCAAGGTGAGCTGCTTTCTCGGCTGCCGAATGGCGGTACGTTGTAATTTCCGAAACTGCGAGGAATTGCGTGGGATGTGGTCCCCTCTGCTGGCAATCCAGACGAAGCTGTCCTGGCCGACATGGGCCGTCAGCCGGTTGAGTTGCTCGGCCTCGGTACGCAGCCATGTACGGAGCCACTCCAGCTTCTTGATGACGGCCGACACTTCCCGCGTCGTGGCGGTGTGTACCTCGACCCACACCGCTCGTTCAGGTCCCCTTGTCGGCTTATGGCCGATGCCGTAATCCCAACGCGATTGATTCGCGTAGTCGGGTTCTTGAGCGAGGCTCGCGTCGAGATCGATGCTGCCTGTGAGCCGCTGAGTGTCGGAGCAGGTCACCAACGTGCGGTGGCGTCTCGCCAACGCCTGCTTGCCGGGGCGATACGCCTGATTCACCGGCGTTGGCGCATCCGCCACGGCATCCCGGAAGGTAGGCGGCCGGCCCTGGGTGCCCCCGCGCGTCGACGGTCGTCTGCTCAAGGGGCGGCAGCCGACTCACGGTCGACGACGTCGGCGACGATATCCCCGACCTGGCTGGAGAATCCCGTGAGCCCGCCCCAGCCTGCTTCGGCGACATTCTCGGCGCCGGGGTCGAGGTCGGATATGTCGCGCACCTCTCCGTCGCGTGCGAAGAAGAACGTCTTGAGATCCCCTTCCAGCGCGCTCTCGGCGAGCTCTTGGGTCCGCTTTGCGGAGTTCAGGCACAGTAGTTTCAACACGTCAGAGGGCTGTCCTCCGCTTCGCTGAAACAGCCTGAGTGCCCACACGATGTCGAGGACATGAGGGGAATGGGTCGACAGACAGATTCGGTATCCGCGTCGCCGCAGCTCCAGGGCAAGTCCGAGTACGGCGCCGATGCCGTCCGGGTGCAGTCCCATCTCCGGTTCTTCGATCACCACCCACTCGAGGTCTTCGCGGCGGGCCACCCTCGACGGCGGCATGAGCCAATAGAGTCCGAGCAGGAGCGGGACGAATTCGCGCTGCCCGGCGGACCACACCAGATAGGGCAAGGGGGCGCCGCTCTCGCGTTGCAGAACCAGGCGCCGCTGGAACGTGGAACTGTCGGTGCGCAATCCGAATCCACCGAAGATGTGATCGATGATCGGTTGTCGCAGGGGCTTCGACAATCGCTGCGCGCGCGGAAAGACGACGTCATCGGGACCGACTTCGTTCTGCACCACTTCGTGAAGTTCCTGGCTGAAGTGGCGCAGGACGTACGGATCTCCGGACCGGTAATCATTGAACGGACGGGTCATCCCGTCGCGCAGGCTCATGACCCGCTGCGCGGGAATGTAGAACATCCGTTGCGGTTGGCGCGAGCTCCCGGCGCGCGCATAGGTAGCGAGGTCGGTCGGAGTCTGCTCCTGTCCCCGTATCAACTCGCTGTTTTCTGACCAGATCGACGACATCCCCTCACCGAAGTAGAGATCGAAGAAACGTTCGGGATCGGGTGCCGGGATGCCGAACGCTTTCATGGTTCGGTGAATGGCAGGTCTGTCGACGAGCAGCTTGAGCACCTGCAGGAAGATGCTCTGGCCGGTGGCTTGCGGACCGACGAAGACGGTCAGATCACCGAAGTGGATGTCCGCTTCGGTGACCGGGCCGACGTTGCGCGCCCGTAGTCGGTTCATCGTGTCGAGCCGCGGCAGCCGAACGCGGTCAGCCCGTTGCGAGCCCGGTGCCGAGGCGGCGGGTGAGCGCCGCGATCGGCACCCACAGGAGCGCGACGATGCCGGCGGCTGCGGCAAGCTGCCACCACACGTCGGCCAGGCCGGCGCCGTTCAGGGTCACCTCGAAGATGGGGTTGATGATCCAGTAGGTGGGAAGCAGCATGGCGATCCACTGCGGCCAGTGGGGGAAGATGTAGAACACCGTCGGCCCCAGCAGCAGGAAGCCCGTGCCCTTGATCACGGCGTACAGGGCGGTCGAGTCCTTGCAGGCCGTGCCGTAGACGAGCCCGAGCTGGGCGCACAGCGCCGCGGCCAGCAGCACCACGACCGCCAGCGGCAGCGCCCCGGCGGCGAGCGCGCCGTTCAGCCCCAGGGTGACCAGGGACATGACCGCGCCCATCACGAAGCCGGCGATCCCCTTGGCCGCGACGACCTCGCCCAGCCGTGCCGGCGTCACCGACAGCGCCAGCAGCGTCCCCTGCTCCTTTTCCTGGGTCAGGCTGAGCGCCGGCAGGTAGAGCCCGACGATCATCAGCGCGTACATCACCAGCAGCGGCGTCAGGCGCGCGGCGATGGGCAGGGCGGTCGAGCCCAGGGCGGTGACGACCACCTCCACCGGCGGCGGCGATCCCTCCACGCGGCGAATCAGGTCGAGCGTGGTGACGGCCAGCACGATGCGGTCGGCGGCGCGCGCCTGCCCGCCCACGAACAGCTCCAGCGGAGGGCGTGCGCCCGAGCGCACGCGATCGTCGAAGTCCGCCGGCAGCACCAGCCCGGCGTCCAGGTCGTGGGCGGCAAGCCGGCTGCTGAGATCCTCCTGGTCCGTCAGCCGGGTAAGCACGATGCCGTCCGCCGCGGACAGCGCTTCGGTGATCTGCGATTCACCCCGGTCGACGACGCCCAGGCGGGGCTTCGGGTCGAACAGCGATCCGAACACCACCTGGATCAGCACGGTCAGCACGACCGGCACCAGCAGGCCGTACAGGACCATCGGCGAACGGGGACCCAGCCGCAGGTCCTTGCCCAGGATCAGCGACACGCGGTTCAGGCTCATCCCAACATCCTCCACAGGGTCGTACGCCCCGTAATCAGGCGGCCAGCGCTCATGCGGCCAGCGTTCATGCGGCGAGTACCCGCCGCCGCAGCACGAGCCAGCCGACGGCGAAGAAGGCGGCCGCCCAGGCGAGCGATAGGCCCAGGTGGCCGGCGGCATCACGCCAGCCGGCGCCGTGCGCGGTGACGTTCACCAGCGCCTCCACCAGCGCGAACGTCGGCAGCACCCGGACCCAGGGCGAGGCGCTGCCCGGAAACAGGACCGCCACCGCCGGGATCATCATCGGCACCATGAACACCACGCCGCCCATCAGGTTGGCCATCATGTCGCGGCCGATGCAGCCGGCGATCATCGCCGCGCCCGACACCATCGCCGCGCCGGCGACCATCAGCGCCAGGAGCAGCAGCGGCTGCGTAGTCAGGAGGCCGATGGCGGCCAGCAACACCACGCTCTGCGCGAGCCCCAGCGCCATGCCCGTCAACCCCTTGGCGGCCAGCAGATCGCCGACCGTGGCCGGCGTGACCAGGACCGCCGTGGCGGTGCCGGCCTGCAGCTCGCGGGAGATCAGCGACGACATGCCGAGCAGCTCCATGATCAGGACCATGACCACGATGATCGGCCGGAACAGCTCGCGCGCGGTCACCTGCGAGCCGACGCGGTCCTCGCCTACCACGGTGTACAGCTCCTGCGCGTCGGGGAAGCTCACCGGCGGTGGCGAACCGGCCACCCCGTAGGCCAGCTCGCGAACCAGGGCGGACATGGCCGCCCGCAGCTCGGCCGGTACGCCGGAGTCCACCAGCACCTCCACGGTGGCGCGCCGGCCGGCCTGCAGCGCGGGGAAGAACCCGTCCGGAAACGCCAGGCCGATCGGCAGGCGCACCGCGGTGGCGCCGCGCGGCACCCGCTCGCTTTCGCTCCCCGCGACGACGAGCGAGCCGGCCCCGTCACGCCACGCCTTGCGCTCGCCGGCGACCACCGCGCGCAGGTCGGCGGCATCCGCGATGGGCACCACCTGGAGCCCCGCCTCGCCGCCCTCTCCGCCGGCCGCCTCCAGGACCGCCGCGTCGATGCCGCTGACGCCGACGGTGATCGACTCGTTCACCCGGTTCGGCAGCACCCAGAAGATCACGATCAGGAACACCAGGCTGAGCGCGGTCAGGAACAGCCACAGCCGGTCGCGGACGTACTCGCGGGCGTCCTTGGCGATGATCGCG
Source organism: Spirochaetia bacterium (assembly GCA_965215345.1). Lineage (GTDB taxonomy): Bacteria > Spirochaetota > Spirochaetia > SZUA-6 > Bin103 > CATQHW01. The sequence continues at coordinate 1,275,150 of CBDCDL010000002.1, forward strand.
CCGACGATCGCCGGCCGGCTTACCGTGCGCACCTGGTACATGACGCCGGTTATCCGTCGAGCTGCCGGCCGGTCATCTCGATGAAGATCGCCTCCAGCGTGGCCTCTTCCGTATGCGCGGTGACCAGCTCCGGGGCGTTGAGGGCGGCGCGCAGCGCCTCGTCCGCGCCGTCGGCGTCAAGGTCGATGCGCCGCTCGACCAGCTCGCCGTCCTGCCGCACCTGCACCCGTGCCGAGCGGGTGCCGTGACGGATCTTGAGGGACTCCGGCGTGTCGAGGGCGTACAGCGTGCCCTCGTTGATGAACGCCACCCGGTCGGACAGCTCGTCGGCCTCGTGCATGTCGTGCGTGGTCAGCAGGACCGCCGCGCCGCGCGCCGCCTCCTCCGTGATCAGGCGCCGGATCGCCGTCGAGGAGACGGGGTCCAGGCCGTCGGTGGGCTCGTCCAGGAACAGGACGTCCGGGGCGTTGACCAGCGCGCGGGCGACCATCAGCCGTTGCCGCATCCCCTTCGAGTACTTGCTGACGCGGTCGCGGGCGCGGTCGGCCAGCCCGACGCGGGACAGCAGCGCGCCGGTGTCCAGGCGCCTGATGCCGAACAGGCTGGCGAAGAAGCGCAGGTTCTCCTCGGCCGACATCGAGTCGTAGAGGTTCTTCTCCTCGAAACAGACGCCGATACGCGCCTGCATGGCCGGATCGTCCGCGGTGACGTCCGTGCCCAGCACGCGGGCGGTGCCGGCCTGCGGGTGCATGCGGCCGATCAGGATCTTGATCGTGGTCGACTTGCCGGCCCCGTTGGGTCCCAGGAAGCCGAGCACCTCCCCCGGGGCCACCTCGAAGCTGATGCCCCGTACGGCCTGCACGTCGCCGTAGGAGTACTTCAGGTCGCGAACCTCGATCGCTGCGCCCATGTCACGCGACTCCTCGCCGGCGCTCGCCGTGCGGGCGCCGGCTCGACGGCCAAGTATGCGCGCTCAGGTTCATGCCGTCCATGCGGGCGGCTCCGATGGACCCGCGTCTCGATGCGATAGACTTGCGTCGCGATGGAACCGGCAGGCGGCCCGCCGACCTTCGATCCGCACTGCTTCTGTTGCGGGGAATCCAACGCGCAGGGTCTGAAGCTGCGTTACCGCTATCCGCAACCCGGAGAGGCCAGCACGTCGTTCACGATCCCCGACCACTTCACCGGCTGGAAGGAGGTCGTGCACGGCGGCCTGCTGGCGATGGTGCTCGACGAGACGATGGCGCACGCCTGCGCCAGCAAGGGGCTGAAAGGCTTCACGGGCGAAATCTCCGTTCGCTTCCGCCAACCGGTACGGGTCGGCACGGTGGTGGCGGCGGCCGGGCGTATCCGGTCCGAGCGGCTCCGCGTGGTGACTGCCGAGGCGCAACTCACCGCCGGCGGCGCGACGATCGCCGAGGCGAAGGCGAGCTTCTTCGTGCCGCCGGAGGCCGCGGCGCCGGAATAGCGCCCCGAAACCGTCGCCTGGCGGTTCGGAGAGCTCCCCTCCGCTCAGTCCGAGCGGCTGGGGACGTGCACGACCTCGCGCGCCTTGCTGCCCTGCGCCGGGCCGACGATGCCGCGCGCCTCCATCTCCTCGACCAGGCGGGCGGCGCGGTTGTAGCCGATCTTGAGCTTGCGCTGCAGGTACGAGGCGGACGCCTTGCCGGAGGCCAGTACGATGTCGAGCGCCTGTTCCATCATCGGATCGTCCGAGCTATCGGCGACCGGCCCCTCAAGCTCCTCTTCCTCGAACAGCACGTCCTCGTCGATGTAGTCGGGCTGGCCCAGCGTACGGACGTGGTCGGCGACCGCCTCGACCTCCTCGTCGGACAGGTAGGCGCCCTGGATGCGGACCGGCACCGGGTCCCACGCGGACGCGAACAGCATGTCGCCGCGGCCGAGCAGCTTCTCCGCGCCGACGCCGTCGATGATGATGCGCGAGTCGAACTTGCTGGCCACCATGAAAGCGATGCGCGACGGGATGTTGGCCTTGATCAGGCCGGTGATGACGTCGATCGAGGGCCGCTGCGTGGCCAGCACGATGTGCATCCCGACCGCGCGCGCCATGGCCGCCAGGCGCGCCAGGGTCGATTCCAGCTCCTTGCCGGTGGTGGCCATCAGGTCGGCCAGCTCGTCGATGATGATGACGATGTAGGGCAGCTTCCCGCCATGCTGCTTGTTCTGGCCGGCCTTGCGGTTGAAGGAGGCGATGTCGCGCACGCCCACCTCGTCGAGCAGGGAGTAGCGCCGCTCCATCTCGAACAGGCAGTACTGCAGGGCCTGGAAGGCTCGCTTGGGCTCGGTGATGACCGGGGTCAGAAGGTGTGGGATGTCGTTGTAGAACTTGAGCTCGACGATCTTGGGATCGATCAGCAGCATCCGGAGTTGCTCCGGCGTGCGAGCGCAGATCAGGGAGCAGATGATCGAGTTGACGCACACCGACTTGCCCGACCCGGTGGCGCCGGCGATCAGCAGGTGCGGAGTCTGCGCCAGGTCCATGATCTGGCACTCGCCGGCGATCCCCTGCCCGAGGGCGATGGGCAGGCTGTTCGACTTGGAGCGGAAGTCCTTGTGCGCAAGCAGCGTGCGGAAGCCGACGATGGCCCGGGTCCGGTTCGGCACCTCGATGCCGACCGCGTGCTTGCCGGGGATCGGCGCGACGATGCGCACGCGCGAGGCGGCGAGCTGCAGGGCGATGTTGTCGGCCAGGTTGACGATGGAGGAGAGCTTCACGCCCGCGGCGGGCAGGATCTCGTACATCGTGATCGCCGGCCCGCGGCTGATGCCGGTGACCTTGGCGCTGATGCGGAACTCCTGCAGCGTTTCGGTGAGCACCTCGGCATGCTGCTCTGCTTCCGCCTGCAGCTCCCGGCCGGGGCGGTTGCGGTGCTCGTCCAGCAGCCGGTCGATCGGTACGTGATAGCCGCTGTTCGCCGGCGTGTCGCGGCCGCCGGTGCGGGGGCGGCGCGACGCGGCGGGGCGCGGTCGTACGCGGGGGCGTGCTTCTTCCCCTGCCGGCTCGGAAGGAGACGGCAGAGGCGCTGGCGGCCCCTCGTCGTCGGCCGGCTCTCCGGCCAGGATCGCCGCAAACGGCTCCCGGCTCTGCAGGATCGCCGACTCGTACCGGTCGTCTTGACCGGCCTGGCCGCCCTGAACTTCCCGGTTGCCCTGAACCTCCCGGCTGCCCTGATCTGCCTGGTCGCCGGGTTCGGGGGAAGGTTCGCGCTCGGCCGCATGCTCCGCCGGCGTGCCGGGCGCCGCGTCGGGCGGCGCCAGCAGGGCCACCGGAACGCCCAGCCTGGGCGCGACACCGCTCAGCAACACGACCGCCGCTGCGGCGCTGACCAGCAGCACCAGCAGCAGCAGCACGCTGGCGGGCCGGCCCAGGGAGTCGACGAGCGCGGCCGGCAGGGGCGGCGGGTCGGTCAGGGTCAGGATGTGGGTGAGGGACGCCACGATCGGGATGATGAGCGCCGCCACCGGCAACGCCACGTGCAGGGTCGGCGCGCGCGCGTCGGCCGGCGCCCGGCCGACCGCGTAGGCCACCACGTACAGGTAGGCGGGCACCAGGATCGCCGCCCAGCCCAGGCTGCGTATCAGGAACGCCCCCGGGGCGAGCAGCAACGCCGCTCCGGGCTGCAGGCGCAGCTGCTCCCCCGAGAACGCCTGCAGGACCGTCGACAGGCTCAGCACGCTGGCAGCCACCGCGGACGCGAGCGCCAAGACCCAGATAGGCCAGTCCGGCACCCGCTCCATCACGCCAACGCGGCCCTGCGTCCTGACGCGCTCCGGCGTCGGATCGCGCGTAGCCAACACCCCTCCCTCCTCTGTATATCGGCAGGCCGGCGCTGCCGGCTGAGAACGTCTCCGGCCTGGGGGGAGCGGCCGATCGGTTCCCGTCAGAGATCTCAGATGGTCCGGCCGACGAGCAGACCAAAGGCGCCCAGCGGCAGCAGGTAGGCTGCGAACCAGGCCAGCCGGTCGCGGCGCAGCACCGCCAGCAGAGCGCGCAGGCAGAGCGCGCCGGTCAACAGCGCCGCCGCGAACCCGACCGCGAGCGACGTGGCGCCGGTCTCGCGGATCAGATCGCGGGCGTCGCCGAGGGTAAGCGCCAGCGCGCCCAGCACGGCCGGCACCGACACCAGGAATGCCAGCTCGCCGGCGCGGCTGCGGTCCATCCCCCCGATCAGACAGGCCGCCACGGTGATGCCGGCGCGCGAGATGCCGGGCAGCACGGCGATCCCCTGCGCGACGCCCACGGCGATGGCCAGCCAGAGCCCGGGCTCGCCGCCGGTCGGGGACTTCCGGCGCACGCGGGTAGCAAGCAGGATCGCGGCGGTGGCGATGAACGCGACCGAAACCGCAGTGAGGGTGCGGGCCGACGGCAGCACGAAACGGCTGACGGTCAGGCCGACGACCGCGGTAGCGGCGGTGGCGACCACGACCGCGGCGAGCAGGCGCAGGTCGTCGCGGTCGGCGGCGGCAGCGCGGCCGGTCGCCAGGAGCGCCCCGGCGTGGAGCAGCCCGGCCAGCCGCCGGCGGAACCGGTAGCAGATGACGACGAGCGTCGCGACGTGCAGCACCACGTCGAACAGCAGCGGCGGCTCGGCGATTCTCAGCCACGCGCGCGCCACCACCAGGTGGCCGGAGCTCGAGACCGGCAGAAACTCGGTCGTCCCCTGGAGCAGCCCCAGCCCGACCGCCTCGATGATGCTCACCTTCGCGCTCCGGCATCGGCCAGTTCGACGGTCACCAGGTGGCGCTCCGCACGCAGCCCCGGCACCTGCACGGGCTCCACCGATGCCCGGTAGGGCAGCGCTCTCAGGGCCGCATCGATCGCCGCACGGGTGCCGGCGTAGACCAGCAGCCGCGGACCCAGGCGATCGCGTGCGACCGTGTTCGCCACGTCGGGCAGGGGCGCGACTGCCCTGGCGGTGACCAGGTCGAAGCGCTCACCCCGCGCGTGCGCCGCCACACGCGCGTTGCCCAGGCCGAGGTGTGCGACGACCGCGGAGAGGAACGCACGGCGCTTCTCCGAGCGTTCGATGAGGGTGAAGGTCAGCCCCGGCAGCGCGATCGCCAGGGGGATGGCCGGCAACCCGGCGCCGGATCCGAAGTCCGCGACCGCCGGGCCCATGCGGCGCACCAGCGGTACCGCTGTGAGGGCGTCCAGGACGTGGTGCCTGACGAGCTGCCCGCGGTCGGCCTTGACGAAGCCGTAGACCCGGTTCCAGCGGTCGAGCTCGTCGGCGTATGCCGCAAGAAGGTCGGCATCGGCGTCCAGGCCGAGCGCCCGCAGGCCGGCGCTCAGCGCGTCCACGGTCAGCCGGCCACCCGCGCGCGGCGGCCGGGCGACGGCATGGCCGCTCCGACCTGTGCTTCCACCAGCGTGCGATAGCGGCTCTCGGCGGCCAGCAGTTCGGCGGCGGTGCCGGACTCGATGATGCGGCCGGCCTCCAGCACGACCACGCGGTCGGCGCGCTCGATGGTGGAGCGGCGGTGGGCGATCACCAACGCGGTGCGGCCGGACAGCAGTCGCTGCATCGCCTCCTGGATCAGGTCCTCGGTCTCGGCGTCGACGGACGAGGTGGCCTCGTCGAGAATCAGGATCGGCGCGTCCTTGAGCAGCGCGCGGGCGATCGCGATGCGCTGACGCTGACCCCCGGAGAGGCGGACGCCGCGGTCGCCGACCACCGTGTCCCAGCCGTCCGGGAGCGCGCCGATGAACTCCTCGGCGTTCGCGGCGCGGGCCGCGGCCCGCAGCTCGGCGTCGCCGGCATCGGCGCGCCCGAACAGGATGTTGTCGCGCACGCTGCCATGGAACAGGAACACCTCCTGGTTGACCACCGCCACCTGCCGGCGCAGGAACGACAGGTCCAGGGTGCGCACGTCGTGGCCGCCGACCAGCAGACGGCCGGCGTCGGGGTCGTAGAAGCGCGGCACCAGGCGCGTGACCGTGGTCTTGCCGGAGCCGGTCGGTCCGGCCAGCGATACCACTTCGCCCGGCGCCAGCGCCAGGCTGATCCCGTGCAGCACGGGCGTGCCCGGATGGTAGGAGAACGTCACCCGGTCCAGCTCCACGGAACCCTGGAACGTGGCCGGCACGACCGCGTCCGGCGGACTCTCGATGTCCGGCTCGATCGCCAGCAGCTCGTCGATGCGCCGGTAGCTGGCCAGCGCGCGGTGCAGGACCTCGCCGATGTCGGCCAGCTTCAGGAACGGCTGGTAGATGAACGTCAGGTAGGCCAGGAACAGGTACAGGTCGGCCACCTGCAGGCCGCCCCGCAGGGCGGTGGCGCCGCCGACGGCCACGGCCAGGACGACGCCCACGCCGCCGGTCATCTCCACGATCGCGTTCGGCAGCATCGAGCGGTGCATGGCGCCGGTCATGTCGTCGCGATAGCGGCCGGCCAGCCGCGCCACGCGCCGCGCCTGCTCGGCCTCGCGGGTGAACGACTTGATCTCGCTCATTCCCTGCAGGCTGTCTTCCACCAGGGCCACCACCTGCGCGTAGCGCTCGCGCACGCGGCGCCACGTTCCACGGATGGTGCGGGTCACCAGCCAGGTCGCCAGCGCCGCCACCGGCAGCGGGCTGAGCACCACCAGGGTGAGCATGGGGTCGATGCTCAGCAGCACCACGATCATGGCCAGCGGGATGGCGACGGCCTGCGCCAGCTCGGGCACACCGTGGGCGACGAAATCCTCCAGCGATTCGACGTCGCTCACTGAGCGCGCGATCAGGGTGCCGGTACGGTTGTCGGCAAAGAAGCGATGAGAAAGTCGCTGCAGGTGACCGTAGACGCGTTGCAGCAGGTCGCTCAGCAGCGCGTAGGAGGCCTGATGGGAGGTCAGCCCGTACAGGTAGCGGGCGGCGCCACGCAGCAGGAACGCGCCCACCATGGCCGCGATGACGACCGCCAGCGAGACGCCGTCCGGCCCCGCGCCGCTGTCCGAACCGCCCGGTGCCCTGGCGATGGCGGCGATGAGGCGGCGGACGTACAGCGGCGGGATCAGCGTGGTGGCCGAGAACAGGAGGCCGCAGGCCGCCGACAGCCCGATAAGCAGCTTGTGCCCGCGGAACGCGTCGAGGACGCGCCCGGCCTGCTCCGTCTCAGCCACCGGTCATCAGCTACCCGGACAGTCTATCCGGCACGCGGATGTCGGGCGACGGGCTGGATGCAGACCCGCCCGGCGGACTGGCCCCACGCCGTCCGGCCCACTACACTTGCGCGCTTGAAATGGCACTGGAGGTTCTTCTCACCCTCGGCCTCCTGGTCGTGGTGGCCAAGCTCGCCGAGGGGGTGCTCAGCCGGTTCGGACTGAGCTCGATCATCGCCTACACGGCGACGGGCGTAGTGCTCGGCCCGGTCCTGGGGATCGCCGAGGCGACGACCGAGATTCAACTCTTCCTGGGCATCGGCATCCTGGTGCTGTTCTTCCTGGTCGGCCTGGACGAGATCGACATTCCCGGCTTCGTCGCGACGTTCTGCGGCCGCTACTTCGTGGCGGCCGTGCTGTCGGTCCTGGTGTCGCTGCTCGCGGCGCTCGTCGTCACGTCCGATCTCCTGGGTCTCCGCTTCGCGCTCGGACTGGATTTCACCGAGGCGCTTGCCCTGGCAGGGATCCTGTCGCTTTCGAGCCTGGGGCTGGTGGCCAAGGTGCTCGCCGACGACGGGCACCTCAAGGAGCCGATCGGCCTCAAGATGTTCACCATCGTGACGATCGCGGAGGTGATCGCCCTGCTGGTGGTCGGGTTCAGCATCGGCGGCCACCATGGCCACGGCAGCCATGACCTGTCGGCGCTGAACGTGCTGATCCTGCTGGCGCAGATCGCGGGATTCGTGGTCGTGACGTGGGTCCTGTCGGCCAGGCTCCTGCCGCCGGCGATTCTGTTTCTCCGCCGTTTCATCAGGGTGCCGGAGCTGTCGTTCGGCCTGCTGCTCGGCGGGCTCTTTCTGGTGGTGGCGGGGGCCGAGAAGATCGGTCTGCACGGCACGATCGGGGCGCTGCTGTTCGGCGCGGCGCTCTCGGGGCTGCCCGAGGGCGTGCGGCACGACATCCTGCCGGGGATGCGCAGCGCGTCAGAGGGTCTGTTCGTCCCGCTGTTCTTCGCGTCGGCCGGGCTGCAATTCGATCTGTCCTTCACGGAGATCCCGATCGGGACGATCGCGGCCCTCGTCCTGGTCCCGCTGGTGGGCAAGTTCGCAGGCTCGTTCCTGAGTACGATCGTGACCCGCATCGAGTCGCCGTTCACGCTGGCCACGGGGCTGATGTCGAAGGGCGTGGCGGAGATCGCCCTGCTGCTGGTGCTGCTGGAGGCCGGGGTGATCGAGCAGAGCGTCTTCTCGCTGTTCGTGCTGGTCATGTTCGGCTACATCCTGCTGATGCCGCAGGCGATCAGGATCTCGGTCAAGCGCGCGAAATCGGAGTACGCGCGGATGCCTCAGGCCATCCCGCCGTCCTACGTCCGGTATGCTCTTTCCGGAGTCAGGATCGGCAGCCTCCTGGACAGGACCCGAAGCTACCCGGGCTCGGCCACCACGGTGCAGAGCTTCCTGGATGACTGGATCGTACCGAACCATCGCGACTACGTGGTGGTCGACGGCGGCGAGGTGGCGGGGATCGTGCCGATGTCCAAGGTACGATCCGTTCCCGTGAACGCGCGGGCGACGACGACGCTGCGGGATCTGCTGCGAGAACGGACGCCGCATGCCGAGCCCGACGAGTTGATCGTCGACGTCATGGATCGGATGACGAGCAACTCGACAACCGTGATCCCGGTCATGGACGGGGACTCGGGACTGTTCCTGGGCACCCTGGCACGTCATGATGTCATGGACTTGGTCGCCCTGATGGAAGAGATCAAGGAGGAAGAGAAGTCGATGGGCGCCGCAAGAGAGACGGCTGACGCATGAAGGTCCCCTAACCCCTGACACAAACTCGCTCGACCTGTACAATGGAAATGGAAAATGGAAAGGGTGGACGACATCGATCTGCAGGGCCTTGATCCGGCGACGGCGCGGGAGGTGGTCGCCGGCTATCTCCGCTCGTCGCGGGAGCTGCGGGGACAGATGCGATCCGCCCGCGAGCAGGAAGAGCTCTGGCAGAAGCGTACGCTGCTGGCCCGGCAGGCCGGCGACCTCGAGCTGGAGCAGCGGGCACAACGCAGGCTGAAGGAGGCGCGCGAGACCAGCGGGAGGCTGAGCGCGGAGGATTTCGAGCTGTCGGTTGTCATCGATCGGCTGAAGGCGGAGTTACAGAGGCTGCGTGCCGCGCCGGAGCTTTCCGGCATCGACGCGGACCAGCTCCTCACCGACCTCCGCTCGATCGCCGGGGAGCCGGATGCGACCGCGGAAGCGTTACAGGAACTGCAGACGGAGCGCGAGCTTCGCGAGCTGAAGCGCAGGCTCGAAGCCGAACCCTGACCCGGGTCCGCTTTGATCGGCCGACGCTGGCTCCTGATCGATTCGAGAGACCGCTGTGCACACGAATTGGAGCGTCACGGTTATGATCAGTTTCACGGACTGCGGCGATGCCGAGAAGTAAGCAGTTCGAACCCGAGCAGGCGCTGAGCAGCGCGATGAGCGCCTTCTGGCGTCACGGCTACGATGCGACCTCCATGGAGGACCTGATGGACTGTATGGCTATCGGCCGGGCGAGCATCTACAACGCGTTCGGGAACAAGCGCGCGCTGTTCCTCTCCGCCCTGGAGTACTACGTATACAACGGAGGAGCGCTCCGGGGCGTACGCCTGCCCGATTCCCCCAGGCTGGCGATCGTGACCGCGTTCAGGACCATCGTCGAACGGGCGGTGACCGGCGAGTCGTGCGACGGGTGCCTGGTGGTCAATACGGCGCTCGAGCTCGCGCCGCATGACGAGGAGATCGCGCAGATCGTGAGCGGGATATTCGTGCAGCAGGAGGCGCTGTTTCGTACCTATCTGGAGCGGGCCATGGCCTGTGGTGAAGTCCCGCAGACCCTGGACCCGTCGCGCACCGCGCAGACGCTGCTGGCCCTGTCCATCGCGGTGCTGGTGCTCGCCCGCAGCCGGCCGGATGAGCCGTTGCTGCGATCGATCGAGCACCAGGTCCAGGCGCTGTTGGGATAGTAGTACTTCTGCCAGAGCCGAGGCGCCGGCGACGTCATGGCTGAAGGGCGTGTCGACGATGGCCTGCCTGGACCGGACCATCACTCGAGAATGCTCGGATCGACGTCGTGGGCGATGCAGGCGACGCAGTCGCCCTGGCCGACGAGGGAGGGGCCGCGACTGCCGAGGAGAACGCCCGCCGTCAGCGCGACGACGGCAGCCGGCTCCCGGTCCGGGCGCTCGAGGAAGTGGACCTGACCGACCTGCTCCCCGGCCGCCACACTGCTGCCCAGATCGACGACGCTCTCGTAGATCCCCGACTCGGGCGCGAAGCGGTAGTCCTGGCGGTCGAGTGACTGCACCCAGCGCGTCGGCGGCAGGCCGAGTTCGGCTCGCGAGCGCTTCTCGCCTGCCACGACGCCGAGGTGGACCAGCACGTTGCGCAGACCTTCCTGGCTCAGCCGGTGCACCTTTGCCGGGACGGACTCGCCGCCGCCCATCTCCGTCGTGACGACGACCTTGCCCTGGCGCTCTGCCTCGACGGGCAGCAGACCGGTTCCGGCGATGTCGGTGTAGAGCAAGGCGAAATCCGTGTTGTACGCCTCCGCCGCGGCCACCATCTTTCGGCGTTGATCACGGTCCGGCACCACGTGCATGTGAGCGCACGGATAGAAGTCGAAGCTGCGCCCACCGGTGTGCAGGTCGATGACGACGTCCGCCATGGGGAAGAGGTGGGTAGTCACGTAGTGCGCCAGCATCTCCGAAACGGAGCCGGTCGGATCGCCGGGGAAGCAGCGGTTGAAGTTCTTCCCGTCCAGAGGTGAGAGGCGTGCGGCGGCCTTCGACGCGGGCACGCTGAGCGCCGGGATCATGATGAGCCGGCCTCGGACAACCTCGAGTGGCAGCTCCCGACAGAGCCTCAGGATCGCGACCTGGCCCGGATACTCGTCGCCGTGGTTTCCTGCGATGAGCAGGACGGTCGGGCCCTCACCAGCGGCGAGCACCGCTATCGGGACCTGCAGGTTGGCCCAGCCGCCGAGGTTGTGCGAGTAGGGAACTGCGAGGTGACCGATCTGCTTGCCGGACTTCTCGTAGTCGACGGTCGCGCCGATCTGCGTGGGTTCCATTGCTCGCAATCAGTGTAACGATAGCGGTGGCCGAGGTCCTGGCCATTCCCGGCACGCCAGCGCCCGGAAGAGATGGCCGAGGGCCTTCTCGGCTCCCTCGCCCGGAACCTGCTCCCCGCACTCCGATCAGCGATGGGTTCACCTACCCGCGTGCGCCGGCGGAGCCTTGCCGCTCGATCGGTTCCCACTGGCGCTCGCCGACGTGTCAGCCAACCCGGCTTCTCTTTCGCAAAGCCCTGCCGACCCGCCGGAACTCGCACATCGCGCGGAGCGGGGCGCAACGTGCGGCGCCCATCGCGCGTCCAGATGCATTTCGTTTCGTGGCGACGGCTTGACAATCGGATACCGACGTGCTCTCGTGTCGTTCCGAGGAAACGTTATGCAACGCGCGTCTCCCGGTCGACCGGGGCGAGGGGGGCGTTGAACAGGGGTGACGAAAGGATAAAGAGCGAAGCAGTCTGACGACTGTCTTGTTCGAAACACCAAAGGGAGGAATTGATGAAAAAGGTACCGTTTCTACTGCTGGTCGGGCTCTTGGGAGTCTCTGTTTTTGCCGAAGGTCGCGGCGAGGAGAGCGATACGTCAGCGCCTGCGGGGATTGCGGCAACAGGGGACTTCGAGTGGGAGTACATGGCGGATACATCGCCAGTCACGATCCAGTTCTGGCAAAACACATGGGGTGGTTGCAGGCCGGCGGTCCGATGGGATGATGGTCTGGTCTCTCGATTCATCACTCGACAAACCGGTGTTACGCTCGATATGGAAGTGCTGGAAGGTGAAGAAGACGAAGTGCTGGCACCGATGATCGCATCGGGTGACCTGCCGGAAATGCTGGCTTTCGGCAGTTACACAAGTCCGCTGCTCCAGCAGATAATCGACGCCGGCATGGTGCACGCGATTTCTGACCTGATCGATGAATACGCTCCCAGGACGTGGGATCTGGTGCCGCCCGCATATAACACGTACCATACTGCCGATGACGGCAAGATGTGGTACTGGGCAGGGTTTATGTACTATGCCGAAGTGATGGAAGCCTTTGAGGAGATAAACGTGCCTTTCACGAGTGGAGAAGGCATCATGTTTACCAGACGAGACATCCTCGAAGCGTATGGCAGAGACGACATGACGACCCTCGGCGAGTTCGAGGACTATCTCAGATTCGCTCATGCAAACTATCCGGATGTCATGTCGATAGACTTCGGCGGCAGCGTGTCTGACCTGCTATTCGGCAGGGCCGGTAACAACATGTTCCGAGGTACTTTCGGCATGCATGTTTCCGGATACTACCCTCAGGGCGACGAGGTGCAATTGCTGTTCAGAGATCCCAAATATCTGGAGTTCCTGCAATGGTTGAACAGCCTGTACCAGGATGGCTTGATCACAAAGGGCCAATTCACCGAGCAAACGCAGCAATCCGAGGAAAGACTCTACTCGGCCGGGTATGTAAGTACCGTGGGCGCCATCTTCAATGTCGATAATACCGTCAATACGACGATCAGGCAAAATGACGGCAACGATAACAGGACGTACGTTCCCATCGGCCCGATTGTGAAACAAGGCGTCGAGTTTACGAAACCGACGATCAGAAACAAGGGCTACAACGGGTTGGTGGTAACCAGGAACGCCGAACGGCCCGACAGAGCTGTCAGGTTCCTCCAGTGGGCACTCACCGAGGAAGGGCAAACCACGTTGATCCTGGGCGCGGAGGGAGAAACGTGGGACTGGGTCGATGGTAGAAAAGTGATGAGGCAATCAGCACAGGATGAGCTGAACGCCAGCTTTGTCGATTATGCCTCCAAGTACGGGGTTCTCTGTAGATGGGTGCCGTTCAGCGACACCTACTACTGGACGCTCTATGTGGATGACTATCTTGGAGCCTCGCCGGAACACAGGGCGACGATGGAGCAAAGACTCACGCCTTTCGTGGTCGATGCCTGGGATCTCGGATTTGCGGAATTGGCGAGTTCGTGGTTGCCTGGAAGCGAAGTTGACATCAAGCACACCCAGGTGGAAGAGGCGATGGCTGTCGCCGCGTCCAGAATGGTGGTTGCCGATTCCGCGGCTGAGCTTATGAAGATCTACAACGCAGCGTTGGAAGAGATCGATAGTTTGGGCGCCCGGGATGTAGAAGCTGCCTTGACCGCGGAACACGGGAGACAATTGGTGCAGCTCGGCAGACAGTGAGGTGAGGATGTGCATATGTTCTTCGGCCGTATAAGCACAAGGCTCGGCCGAAGACCGTCGCACCGAGACGAATGAGGACCTTCAGGCGCCTGACACTCTTGGGCCTGAAGGTCTTCTCTATGCAAGATGGCACGGTAGGCCGCTCGCGGTTGTGTGCTTGCGCCGTCCCCCGAATGGCGGCCTCCAGCCCCCGTCCAGCACACACAGCGCTTGCGAATCCTCTCGACATGCCGCGCAGAGATCTCTTGCTTACCCCACTCGCTATCTCGATGTCCTGACCGGCAGGCCCATGCCGCAACGGGCACGGCAGCCGCGGCATCTGACCCACCCGCGCCGGCACGGTGACGGTGCGTCGGCTGCCTGACTCGTCTACACACCTATTCGACAGGACCTCGAACCGGAGAGCAAGAGTGAGAACTATCGCCATTATCAGAAACGAGAGTAAGCTGACAGGCGCGCTTCAGATAAGACACGGTGAGATATCGGGAATACATTGCGACAAATGTACCGGAGATATAGATCAAGAACGACTGAACTTTGCCCTTGCCGCAGACCTCGAATGCAGATTGGAGGTATCGATCGATGAACATTCGCTGGCACCCGGCGCCTTTGCGACCCTGGTGAGCTTCAACACGATCGATGACGGGTTCAGCTTCTTCTTGAGAGACGTAAGCAAGGAATACCCGGTTTACGTGCCGGAGTACAGGACGATAGTCACAGACGCGGACGACAAGCGCAGTTTCAATGAAATCGTGCACGAGATAGACTCCAGGAACCGGCGCTCGAAGCTCGAAGAGTATGCATGCGCCGAGGAGGAATCCTTCGATAGCGCGGCCGAGGACACCAGGGAACTGAAGTGCGTGACCTGGCTCGGCATAAGCCGTGACATACGAGTATTCGAGATCGGCACGAGACTCACTTCAGGCGCCGCAGATCCCTGGGACTGGATCAAGCCCAGATATCACAAGCGGGATGTCACAGCTCCGGAGCTTGGAGACGAGGGGATAGTATATAACTATTTCGCGGGCAGAGGGCTGGGCTGCATACAGGGTCTCGAGCGCGGGCTCGAGGGCGGAGTATTGCCCATGCTGAATACCAGGCACGCGGATGAAGACATCATATATGCATCGAAATTGTTTGTGACGCTTGAAAAGGACGTATTGAGCGAAGACCGTGTCGAGGGCACCAACATATTGGTCGCCGATCATTACTCGGAGGCGAGCATGCTGACGGCGGACCAAGAGGCGGAGATGGAAAAGATACATGATCGGGAGATTCTCAAGGAAGAAGAAACCGTCATATATTTGAAGATCAGTGCGACCAACACCGCCGACGCACCGAGGTATTCGTGGGTGCGTATTCCGGAGGCGAATGTCTTCGTCAACCCAGGCAAATCGCGGCTCGGCTCGTCCTACGACAACACGAAGGGCTATGGGTCCTTCGGCGATGAAAGGGTTTGCCTGGTAGCGACCCTGAACGGCACACCTGTGCCGCAGCAGGAAATGGCGGTGCTGCTCGCGCCGGGCGAGAGCATCGAATATCTGTTCAAGATCCCGCACCGGCCCGTATCGGAAGAGAGAGCTGATGCGCTCGCGCGGCAAACCTATCGCAAACATTACGACGCTTGCAAAGCTTTTTGGACGCGTAAGATAGATGGCATCGCGTCGTCGAGGGTACCGGAAAAGAGAATTGACGAGATGATGAGGGCCGGAAAGCTTCATCTGGATCTTGTCTGCTATGGCAACGAGCCGGATGAGGCGGTAGCTCCCGTCGTGGGCGTTTACAGTCCCATCGGTTCCGAAAGCTCACCCATCATTCAATACCTGGATTCGGTTGGCGACCACGACCTTGCCAGAAGGGCGATAATGTACTTCATCGAAAAACAGCATGAAGATGGATTCATGCAGAACTTTGGCAACTATATGCTGGAGACCGGGGCTGTGCTCTGGAATATCGGTGAACATTACAGGTATACGAAGGACGTGGACTGGATCAGATCGATCAAATACGCAATCCTGAGAGCGTGTGCATACATATTCAGATGGATCGAGCGCAATGAAAAGGAGGAATTCCGAGCCAAAGGCTACTATGGAATGATCGATGGGAAGGTTGCGGACCCGGAAGATCCTTATCATTCGTACATGTTGAACGGTTATGCATACCTTGGCCTGATTCGGTCAGCGGAGGTCTTGGAGGATCTGGATAACGAAGAGTCGGAAAGGATCAGAGCCGGGGCGACACTACTGCGGAAGAACATCAGAACCGCTTTGGCGAAGAACCTGAGAGAATCCCCGGTCATTCCGCTGGGAAGCGGACGCTGGTGTCCCGCGGCACCTCCCTGGGCCGAAAACCGTGGTCCGGTAGTCCTGTATGCCGAGGGAGGCTTGGGCTTCACTCACGGGACCTTCACTGCCAGGGATGGACACACCGGGCCGATGTATCTGCTTTTGCAGGAAGTGGTCGATCCCAATGAATTATATGGGGATTTCATCGTCAATAGTTCTGTCGAGCTGTTGTTCCAGAAAAACGTGATGTTCAGTCAGCCCTACTACAGTCCCCATCCATACGCGCATTTGCGAAGAGGGGAAAGAAATGCATTCTTGAAGGAGTACTACAACAACGTCTCCAGTCTTGCCGATAGGGAAACCTATACCTTCTGGGAGCACTACTACCAGGTGAGTCCCCACAAGACGCACGAAGAGGCGTGGTTCCTGATGCGAAGCAGGTGGATGCTGTATCTCGAAGACGGCGATCACCTGTCGATCATGCCCGGGGTCCCGCGCATGTGGCTCACCCACGGCAAATCGATAGACGTGAGTGGCATGAAAAGCTACTTCGGAAGCATTGACCTTCACGTGAAGTCCGACGTCGATGACGGCCTGATCATCATATCGGTGCGGATCGGTGACTTGAAGCGCTCGTTGCCGGAGAGGATGACCGTACACGTGCCTCACCCCACCGGCGCGAAGGCCGGGAAAGTCAGCACCGGCACCTACGACCCGGACAGTGAGACGATTCTCATCGACGATTTTTCGGGAAAAGTACGTTTGGAGGTCAACTGGTGAGGAGCGGCCGTTCTCGCCGATATACGAACGACGCCGCGGACGATCAGGAGGCGAATCCGAATCGGGACGCACGGTGCGAGCCTCCGGGGCGCAGATGGCCATCGGCATGAACAGACTACTGAAGAAGGTCAACGAGCAGAAATACCTGCTGCTGCTGGTCATGCCCGCAGTGGTGTGGCTGTTCATTTTTTCCTACATGCCGATATACGGGGTCATCATCGCATTCAAGGACTACAACGTGGGAATCGGAATCTGGGGGAGCCCCTGGAGCGGATTTGACCATTTTCAGGAATTATTCACGGATAGACTCTTTTACAACGCGCTGAGAAACACGTTTCTGATAAGCGCTGCGAAGCTCGTGATCGGCTTTCCCGTCCCGATCATGTTCGCGCTCATGCTGAACGAGCTGAAGGGAATGAAGCTGTTCAAGAAGAGCGTGCAGACGCTCACCTACATGCCCCATTTTCTCTCGTGGGCGTTCGTAGCGGCTTTCCTGATAACCTTCTTCTCCGAATCGGGCATGATCAACCATCTGTTGACTTCGCTGAACATCGTCAGCGAGCCGTACGCATTCCTCGCCGACAGGGTTTCCTTCTTTTCGATCGTCGTGCTGAGCGACATCTGGAAGTTTTTCGGCTTCAGTTCGATCATATATCTCGCGGCCATCTCGACGATCAGCCCGACCCTCTACGAAGCGGCATATATGGACGGCGCATCGCGATTCCAGAGGGCCTGGTACATTACGGTTCCCGGCATGAAGCCGACCGTAATAGTGTTGTTGATTCTTGCGATCAGCCGGATGATGACGCAGAACTTCGAGCAGCTGTTTCTGATGCAGAATATTCTTGTCCTGGATGTCGCGGAAATACTCGAGACATATACTTACAAGATGGGATTACAGAAGGCCAGGTTTTCCTACTCGACCGCCGTCGGACTATTTCAGTCATTGGTGGCATTCATTTTGCTGTTCTCGGCAAACAGATTTTCGAGGTGGTATACCGGTGAAAGCATTTTCTAGCGCCCCGAAGCCGTCGCCTGCGGCTCCGCTTTCGGCCCATCCCCACCGTTCGCGTCGGAGTCTGTCGGCCTTCCCGCTGGCGCGGCGAATCCGACAGACTCCTAGCGCAGAAGTGGAATCAGGTCGTGAAGAGCATCAAAAGAAGGCCCTCGACAAAAACACCGCATTCGACTTCCTCAACATTCTCATGCTCACCTTCTTGGCTGTCGTTTGTGTCTATCCTTGCTATCTTGTGCTGGTATTGTCGTTGAACGACCCTGTTGACGCACTTCGTGGCCGTCTCTTCTTTTACCCCAGGGTCATCACGTTTGACAATTTCTTGTTCTTTTTCAAAGATCCGTCCTTGTTTCGAGCGTTTTATATTTCGGTGGCGAGAACGGTAATAGGATCGTTGGCAAGCGTATTCTTCACCGCCTGCTTCGCGTACGGCGCGTCGAAGAAGCATCTTGTCGGCAGAAAGAGCATTCTCGCTTACATGCTCATAACCATGTATCTCAATGGAGGTCTGATACCGTTCTTCTTGTTGATCAGGAGCATCGGTTTGTACCGGAATTTCCTGGTCTATATCATTCCCCTTCTTTTCAACGCCTTCAACGCGATCGTGATGATGACGTTCTTCAAGGGGCTTTCGATCGAGATCGAAGAATCGGCCAAGATCGACGGCGCAAATGATCTGCGGATATTTTTTGTGATAGTCTTGCCTGTTTCGAAGGCGGTGATCGCGGCGATAATCCTGTTCAACGCGGTTTGGCAGTGGAACAGCTGGTTCGATTCGATGATCTTTGGAGGCAGCCGGCTCGTCACGCTCCAATTCAAGCTGGTTCAAATAATCAGAGACGTGGACGCCGCCAAGGAGCTCGCATTGCAGAACCCTGCATTTGGTAACATCATGGGCTACAGGCCTACGCTGGAATCGGTAAAGGCCACAGCGATGGCGGTCACCATCATACCGATAATTTTGGTGTACCCCTTCTTGCAGAGGTACTTTGTCAAGGGGATCATGATCGGATCGCTCAAGGGTTAGGTTAGGTGCGAATCGCGTCTTCGAAGTAGCCCCGCGCCCGGCCGGTTTGCAGGGCGCTCGAGCGTGAACGGCCACCGCCGCCGTGATCGCCTCCTGCAGCCGGTCGATCACCCGCGCCTCGAACCGCATCGTGAACCGCGAGCGGTTCTCGGCCCACGGCGCGCCCACCTGCCTACCTGCCCACCTGCCGAACTTCTTGTGGCGCTCGCAGCATCCGCGGCATCTGCGCGACCAGGATCGTGCGGTACTCGCAGATATCCGGATGCCGCCAGCGACGACGCCGCGTGTCGTGGCGCCGCGCCGCCGTGCTCCACGCGCACGACCACCTCCGCGGCCTGCTCGTCGAGTCCCACCTCTGCAACGCGCCGCGGGGCCTCGATGTTCAGAATCCTCGTGCAGAGGTGCTCGTCATGCATGGGCTCCAGCGTAGCCGTGCCGACCTCGCACGGCGACCTCCGGCACCCTCAAGCCACACACGAAACCCGGAAGAGCCCGTCTTGAAGTACTAATAGTGACCGGTTCTCGCCTGTCCCGGCGACCCGAGCAGGACTGCTGCCTGCGCGGCGATGGCGCTCAGCAGTTCCGGCTCGGGACGGTTGCGCGCGAGCACGTGGAGCCCGATCAGCAGCGAGAGCAGGGCGCTCGCGGTCTGGTGCGCGTCCACCGCCGCCGCGACCTCTCCGGCAGCCTTGCCGGCCTCCACACAGGCGTGGAAGTTGCGTTCGATGTCCGAGAGCCCACGTTGAGACAATTCCGCAACGGTACCGTCCGTCGGTGAAACTTCCAGCGCCGTGTTGATCATCAGGCAGCCGACTCCCCCCTTGGGGGCGGTCGCCACGATCGACTCGAAGGCGTTCAGGATGACCTGCCGCGGCGACCCCGTGCGGGCCGACTCGGCCAGGCGACCCAGCTCGTACTCCTGCTCGTAGCGCTCCAGCACCGTCAGGAACAAGCCCTGCTTGTCGCCAAACGTCTCATAGAGCCGGGCGCGGCTGATGCCGGTACCGTCCACGATGTCCTGGATCGAGGTCCGTCGGTATCCACGCGTCCGAAACAGCCGCGTCGCCTTGCCAAGGGCGGCGCCGACATCGAAGGGCGTTCGCTTTCTTCCTCGCTTGGCCATGACCGTCCCCATCCTGGACCGAATTGGATCAAGCAGTCCATAACTGCCCTGATCGCCGTGCCAGGCACCACACGTGATGTGCTCCACACGCTCATCGCGCATGAAATCTCCGATGCTGTTTCCTCGTGAGCAACGGCATTTCATGAAAACACCGGCAATTCTGCGAATTGTCCCGCGGACGAGGAGCCGCCCGAATGGCTTCCGTGATGCGTGAAGAGATCGTGGCGGCTGGAGGTGGGCAGGTGATCCTGCCGGAAGCAGCGTTTCGTCAGCGTGCCGGCAGGCCGTCCACGGGCTCGGCGCGGACCATCCGTCCGTGCGGACTGCGCGCATCGGCACCCCGCAGGAGCGTCTCCACGATGACGGCGCTGCCGCCGGACGGCTCCAGCAGGCAGACGTCCGCCTCCCGTCCCGGGGCGAGCAGACCCTTGGTCCCACAGCCCAGGAGCGCGGCCGGCCAGGCGCCGAGGAGCGCCGCCAGCGCTTCCGGCCCGGCCAGCCCGCGGGCGGGGCCGGATCGATACAGGGCATCGACGCCAGGCGGATGCCCGGACGTGCTCATCAGCAGCCGCACGGTGCCGTCCGCAACCAGCCGCCACAGGTTGGGATCATCGACCAGCCACGCGGGATCGGTGGCCGTCAGCGCCCCCGCGTTCCGGGCGCGACGCAACGCCGCCGCCTCGCGGAGCGGTCCGACCGCGACCCGGCCTCCATGCGTCGCGGCGCGGTTGGCGGCATCGACCGCCGCATTCTCATTCCCATCCACGGAGATGATGAGCGTGGCCCGCAGCCGGGCAAGCGCCTGCGCGGCGGCATCGATCAGGGGGGCGCCGCGGCGCGCTGGCAACACGAACGCCGTCCGTCCGCGCTCGTGAATCGTTTGCGGCGCGCAGGCGATCTGATCGTCCGTTTCGATCAGCTCCATCGGAACCACGTCGCAGCACGACGGCTGGCGCGGCTCGGCATCCGCCCGTCCGGCGCAGGTAATCCCGGCGCGTGCGAGCCGATCGTGCGGGGGCGTGGCCGCCGAATCGCCCGGGACCAGCGGCAGCACCCAGCCGGGCAGCACCATCGTTCCCATGGCGTCGATCACGCGCTGCGCGGTAGTACCGCCGGCGCCGACGCGGGCGATCCAGCCATCGCGGATCGACAGATCGGCGACGAACCGCCCGCCCGGGACGGCGATCAGCCCCGCCTTGAGCAGGATCGTGTCATGGCCCTGATCCGGCGGGCCGCCGCGCGGGGTGTCGATACCCTGTCATAGCATCTCCCGTGGGGCCTCTGCACGGTCCCCGGATCCGGCGCGACCCCGGCCGCTGCCGCCGTGTTTGCCGCTGACTCGGCCGATCCGACAGACTCCGGACAGGAATGGCATCCGCCGTGGCCCGTATACGGCTCGACCACCTGCGGCACAACCTCGCGGCGATTCGCGCGCACGTGCCGCGGGTCGCACGGGTATGCTTTGTGGTCAAGGCGGATGCGTACGGGCACGGGGCGGTCCGGGCGGCACGGGCGGCGTCCGCCCCCGGTGGGGCGGACCTCCTGGCCGTGAGCTCGGTCGACGAGGGGCGCGAGTTGCGGGAGGCTGGCATCCGCGGTGCCGTGCTGTTACTTGGTCCCACGGTGCCCGATCAGGCGGGGGATGTGGCCCGTTGGCGGCTGTCGGCGGTCTGCGCCGACGTTGCCACGGTGCGTGCGATCGGCACCGCCAACCGCGGCGGCCCGCCGCTGCCGGTACATCTCGAGCTGGACACCGGCATGCATCGTTCCGGCTGCCGGCCGGCCGAAGCCGTCGCCGTCGCCCGATCGATCGCGGAACTGGACGGTGTCCGGCTCGAGGGCCTCTGCACTCACTTCCTGGCGGCCGATGCAGCGGATCTGGAGCAGACACGACGCCAGCTCGCGGAACTGGTCGTTCGCGCGCAGGAGGTGCGCCCGCACCACCCGGAATTGGTCCTGCACGCGGCCAACTCGGCGGCGATCGCCGCGGTGCCCGCGTCGCACCTCGACTTGGTACGGGCCGGCCTGGCCGCTTACGGCTACGATCCGTCGTTCGGAGGCTTCCTGCAGGGCCGACTCAAGCCGGTCATGGAGCTCTCCACGCGCGTGACCGCGCTGCGCCGTGTCGGCGCCGGCGATCACGTCTCGTACGGGCAGGAGTACCGGGCTGCGCACGACACGGTGATCGCCACCATCGCGGCCGGCTACGGCGACGGGTACCCGTGGCCCGGCGGGCGTGGCGGGGCGCTGCCGGAGGTGCGCATCGGCGTCGATCGCTACCCGCTTGCGGGCCGCGTGTGCATGGACCACTGCATGCTCGACGTGGGCGCGCGCCCGACGGTGCGCGTCGGTGATCGGGCGGTCCTGTTCGGCCCCGGCGGCCCGACCGGCGCCGACGTGGCGGCCTGGTCGGGCACGATTCCGTACGAGGTGCTCACCCGCGTTGCCGGACGCGTGGCTCGGCGCTACGCGTGGTCGGGGTAGAGCCGTGCGGTGTGTATCGGGCGCAGCGGCCCGCTCTTTCAGTTCTTGCCCTTGTCGACCAGCCGTTCCCTGTCGATCCACGGCATCATCGAACGCAGCTCCGCGCCCACCTGTTCGAGCTGGTGCCCGGCGTGCTCGGCGCGATCGGCAAGGAACCGGTGCCGGCCGGCACGGTTCTCGTCCATCCAGCGCTTTGCGAACGTGCCGTCCTGAATGTCGGCCAGGATGCGCTTCATCTCCGCCTTGACCGCCGGGGAGATCACGCGCGGACCGGACTGGTAGTCGCCGTACTCGGCGGTGTCGGAAACCGAGTAGCGCATCAGCGAGATGCCGCCCTCGTACACCAGGTCGACGATCAGCTTCAGTTCGTGGATGCACTCGAAGTAGGCCATCTCGGGTGCGTAGCCGGCCTCGATCAGCGTCTCGAATCCGGCCCTCATCAAATGCGACACGCCGCCGCAGAGCACCGTCTGTTCCCCGAACAGGTCGGTCTCGGTCTCCTCGCGGAAGTTGGTCTCGATCACGCCGGCGCGCCCGCCGCCCAGCGCCCCGGCGTAGGCCAGCGCGTTCTCCTTGGCATGGCCGGAGGCGTCGCCGTGGATCGCCACCAGGCAGGGAACCCCGTATCCCAGCTCGAATTGGCGGCGCACGGTGTGGCCCGGTCCCTTGGGGGCGACCATCGATACGTCGACCGCGGCGTCGGGCTCGATCTGGCCAAAGTGGATGTTGAAGCCGTGGGCGAACATCAGCGTCTTTCCTGCGCCGAGGTTGGGGGCGATCGCGTCGCGATAGACCTCTCCCTGCAGATGGTCGGGGATCAGCATCATCACCATGTCCGCCCAGGCCGCCGCGTCGGCGGTGGGCAGCACGCGAATGCCCGCGTCCTCGGCCTTGGCGACGCTGGCGCTGTCCGGGCGCAGCCCGACGGCTACTTCCACTCCCGAATCGCGCAGGTTGTTGGCGTGCGCGAACCCCTGGCTGCCGTAGCCGATGATGGCGACCTTGGCGCCGTGGACGCGGCTCAGATCGATGTCGGCATCGTAATGGACCTTCACGTTGCTCCTCCGTGGGCGAGACGCCGGGAGGTCGGTGTCGATGACGGACCGCATCATCGGCTCGGCTCCTCCGTGAGCGCCGCCCGGGAGTCTGTCGGATCGGCGCGTGAGCGGCAACCACCGCCGGCGCCCGGCGGTGGCGGCCCCCACGCCCGCACCGCCGCTCCGCCGCGCGAGTTTGACAAACCGAGGGCCGATCCCTACCGTGAATCGAGGCCGGTCGCCGGGCCCCGCGGTCCCCGCGGGTGAGCGTCCGGGTCGTGCACCGTGCCGATGCCGGCCATAGAGCAACCGGAGATCCACCTTGGCAAGCGAAGAACCGGCCGATCCTCGATTCAGGGAACTGCTCGAGGAATTCGAACGCCACATCCGTGACAACGCCGACCTGGAGCGTCTCAAAGTAATCCGCCGCCAGATCCGCAAGGCGCTGCCCCTGTCGGTCCGCGCCTACCTGCCCGCCTACCTGTTGCGGGAGGCGGTCGGCGCCGGCGTACCGCAAGCGGCTTCCGGCCGGGACCGCCCCGCACCGGCTGCCCGGACCACAAAGCCTCCCGCGGCGCAACCATCCTCCGCCACAGCTCCGTCCGGGAAGCCCGGGACGGCCGAAGCCGTCCGGCGCGTGCCCGAGACGACGGCGCCCGTTACGGCAGCCGCCACCGACGCACCGACGCCCGCCGACACGCCGGCTGCGCCCGCCGGGAACAGCGACAGCGACATGGCGCGCCTGTTCGTGAGCGTGGGGAGAAGCCGGCGGGTGTCGCGCCAGATGCTGACCGACCTGTTCGTCGTCAAGCTCGACCTCCCGCAGGATCAGATCGGCGAGGTGCGGGTCCTGGACAACTTCTCGTTCATCGAAGTGCCCGCGACGGTCGCCCAGTCCGCGATCGACCGGATCACCGGCGAGACGCTGAACGGCCGACGCGTGAACGTCGATTTCGCGCGCAGCAAGAAGTCCTGACGGAGCCCGCGAGCGTCCCCGCGGCAGATACGGGTCCGGCAGGCGGTCGTGCGCGGGTGCTGCGGGCGGCGCTGGCAGCAGCCGCCGGAGGCCGGCTGGAGGTCGAGATCGGCTGCGGTAACGGTATTTTTCTGGCCGACTACGCGGCGGCCCGGCCGCACAGCGTGTGCCTGGGGATCGATCTCAAGAAGCGCCGCTGCGAGAAGGCGCAACACAAGGTCGAGCGGCGCGGACTCGCCAACGCCTTCGTGATCAACGACCGGGCCGAGGCGGTCCTGGACGAGCTGCCGCCCGGCTCCGTCCACGTGTTCCACATCTACTTCCCGGACCCGTGGCCGAAGAGCCGCCACCGGCGGCGGAGGTTCCTGCGGGGCGGGATCCTGGACCGCATGGCGGACACGCTGGCTCCGGACGGGAGGATCCTGTTCGCGACCGACTTCCTGGACTACCACGTGCAGGCCAGGGTGCTCTTCGCCTGGCATCCGGAGTTGCTGCTGGACGACGCGGACGCACCGCGCGGAGCGGACCGATCGACATTCGCCGTGCGGTTGGCGGGCGTCGGCGCGGGGATGCGGGTGGCGTGCGCGTACAAACCGAGGCCGCGAGCGGCAGCGCCGGCAGGCGAGTCGTGATCAGTGAATCGTGCTGGTAGCGCCGGAGGTATACGGCGCTACCGCCGAAGGCATCGCGTCAGCGCTGCCAAGTGAACCGCGCTAGCGGTTCCGGCGTTCCTCCGCCGACTGGCACGGGATGCAGAACAGCGCGTAGGGAAGCGCCTCCAGCCGTTCGTCCGGAAGCCTGTTTCCGCACCGCATGCACGCGCCGTAGTGACCGGTTTCGATCCGCGCGAGCGCCGACTGGATCAGGTTGAGCCGCCGCACCTCCTGGGCTCCGAGCGTCTCCAGCGTCTTGCGATCCATGTCCTCGGTAGCGACGTCGGCCATGTCCTTCGGGTCGAGGTTGCCCGGCGCGCCGCGGGTAAGCGAATCCTCTTCAGCCAAGTGCTGCAGGATCTCGCGCTTGAGGTCCATGAGCTTGTCGTGCATCCGGTCGACCAGGGTCTTGGCGGGTGCTTCCCGGGAGTCAGCCATCGGTCATGAAACGGGCAGGATGGTATCGAAATCCACTCACTGGATCAAGCTCGCGCGCGCCTCGCCCCCTCGTGTAGAATCGGACACCGTGGCAAAGAGCTTTTCTCTCGCGATCTACCCGTGGGTGTACAGCGCCAAGTTCGACGGGACGTGGCGCGAGGACTTCACCGAACAGCGGCACCTGACGCCGGAGGCCGAGGCGGCCCTGCCGGACGACGAGCGCGAACATCTGTACCTGCACCGCAACCGGTTCGAGCAACTCCCCCTGGTCAACTTCACGACGCAGTACGGGCTGGCCTGTTTCGAGGGCCTCAAGGCCTTCCCGCAGCCGGACGGATCGCTGTCGTTGTTCCGGCCCTTCGACAACGGCCTGCGCATGGCGAGGTCGATGGAGGGGTTGCTCATGCCGCCCTACCCGGCCGACACGTTCGTCCGGGCCGTCCAGCAGGTGGTCGAGAGCAACCGGGAGCTCGGCTTCACGCCCGCCTACGATCCGGCGTGGGAAGGGGACGACTTCATCAGCGCGAGCTCGGTCTACGTCCGCCCGTTCTCCTACGCGGAGTCCGGGATCGGCGTCGACCTGTCGCTGAATCCGTGGGTGATCATCATCAACACGACCGTCGGCTCGTACTTCAACCTGGACGGCGACGCCTCCACCACCACCACGCGCCGGGTGCGTGCCACGCCCGGCGGCACCGGCTGGATCAAGTGCTCGGGCAACTACGTCATCAGCGCCCTGGCCAAGAAAGAGGCGGAGGCCGCAGGCTGCGTGGAGGCGATCTTCCTGGATTCGGCCGAGCAGCGCTACCTGGAGGAAGGCTCCTCCTGCAACCTGTTCGCGGTGCTGTCGAGCGGCACGCTGGTGACGCCCTCCCTGGGAGACACGATCCTGCCCGGCATCACGCGGCAGACGGTGATGACGCTTGCCGAGGAGCAGGGCATGACGGTCGAGGAGCGCCGCGTATCGGTGGAAGAGGTGCTCGACGACGCGGTCGAGTTCTTCGGGACCGGCACCGCCGCCGGGGTCGCGCACTTCGGCTCGCTGACGCACGAGGGGCGGACGGTCACCTTCGGCGACGGCAGGATCGGCCCGCGCGCGCGGCACTTCCTGCAGCAGCTCAAGGGCATCCAGTTCGGGCGCCTGCAGGACCGCCACGGCTGGATGGTCCCAGCCGCGGCGCACGGCGCGCCGCGGCCGGCGCGCGCTGTCGTCAGCGCGCCGCTCGCACCGTCACGGTAGCCAGCCGGCCTGCGCGCATGCCGGCGGCGGACTGCAGGGCGCGGTCCACCCGGTCGTACTGGCCGCGTATCGCCTCAACGCCGGCTTCGAACCATGCGGCCGCCTCCGGCGCGGCCGGCGCCCGGCCGCGGATGCGGGCGGGGACCAGCTCTCCGAAGTAGTAGCCCAGGTTCCGCCGCGGGTTGTGCGCGAGATAGGCCTGGAACTCGTTGCGCATCAGGTCCTCCGAGGAGGGGTCGTACGCCAGGGCCGCCAGATAGGTCCGCCACGCGTGCCGCGCCGGTTCGCCGATCGCCTGCCAGATCTCCGCGATCTCTTCACGGTAGCCGGCGCGGACGAAGTACACGCCGTGCGCTGCCTCGTGGCGCAGCAGCAGGGCGCGATGCGACGGCGGCGACTCCTGGCTGATCGACAGCACCGCGCCCGCACCGGTGCCGGCCTGCCATGCGGACGCCCCCTGCACGGCCGACGCGCGGATCACCCGTTCCCGCGCCAGGAAGTCGCGCAGCCACAGCTCCCTGGCGTTGAGCTGCACGCCGGCTCGCTCGGCGTCCGTGAAGAATCGGGCCAAGTCCGCCGCGGTGTAGTCGTGGGCGTGGTACCCGTAGCGGTCGCCCAGCTCCGCGTCACTCCACACCGTGCCGCGGAAACCTGCCTTCTCCGTGTAGTAGGCAAGCCGCCGGAACATTTCGTCCTGGATCGCGTAGCTCGCGGTGTCGAAGATCAGCACCTCGGGGAGGGCGTTCCAGCGGAATACCTCCCGGTCGCCGCCGCGCCACGCACTGCGCGGATAGGCCAGGATCGTGTCCAGATCCGCCGGCAGCGGCGCTGCGCCGGCCTCCGTCCGGCTGACCCGGAGGAAACGCACGGTGCCGCCGGCGTGGGAGAGCGCCTGCACGTCGACCGGCACGAACCCCAGCACCGCCTCGTGCACGTGGACGGAGCGCTCGCCGGCCGCCAGCGCCACGCGCACGGTCGCCCGCTGCTCCGCGCCGCCGGCGACCGCAAGCACCAGCTCGCCGGCGGCGCCGGCCGTCGACGGCCTGAAGGCCGCCCGCACGACCAGCGCGTGGCCCGGATGCGGTGTCGTGCGCGGCGTACGCAGTCGGGCGGCCAGGCCGACCATGCCGCCCGCGTCCGCCAGCGTGCCGGGCGGAAGCCGGGCGTCGATGCCTACGTGCAGGACGCCGTCGACCACGGTCAATCCGGAGACCGGCGGGGCGATCCCCGCGGCGTCGAGGTCGAGCGTGCCGGCCGGCTCTTCCGTCCATACGCGGAATCCGCGCAGCGTACCTGCCGGTACCGGCAGGTACGCTCGCACCGGTGCTTCACCCCCGGCCGTGAGCGGATAGCGGACCAGCTCGCGGTCGTCGTCCGCCAGAAAGCTCACGTTCGCCTCGGCCAGCGTGGAGCGATACTGGAGGAAGAACGCTTGGCCGGCGCCGACCGTCACCGGGGTGCGCGCGTGCAGGACGCCGGTGGCGGAAGCCCCCTCCTCCGCCGCCAGCCGGCCGTGGCGGCTGCCGTCGAAGGAGCTCACCCGCAGCACACTCTGGCGCCCGTCCGCGGCGGTGAAGCCGGCCTCGAGTGCTGCCGAGCACCCGAATGCAAGCACCGCCGCGAAAGCGGCGGGGAGAAAAGCAGCACGAGGGGTCCGTTGGATCGGGCGCGCGAGCGGCCGATCCAACGGACGCCGAAGTGGAGGGCGGGGCTGGGCCAAGAGCGGAGCCGAAGGCGACGATCTTGGGGCGGCGGCGGTGTTCAGTCGCATGCCGCGGCCGGGACCCCCAGTCCCGGCGCCTCCACCCGGCGCGCGACGATCGGTCGCAACGCCTCGGCCACGCGTCCCGGGGTCAGGCGGTAGCCTTGCTCGGCCAGCGTCGTGCAGAACGCCGCGTGCGCGCGCCGCGCGCGGTAGTCCGGTTCCCGCGCCGGGTGGCGCAGGTAGCGCCCGAACAGGGTCAGGTCGCAGCAGACCAGAAGGCTGGACTGGTAGAACAGGACGGTGCGCCTCCGGAACAGCGAAGCGCCCAGAACCTTGCGGCCGTCGATCGCCAGGTCGCAGATGCCCCGCGGGCGCACCTCCCGCACGCCCAGCCCGATGAGCGCCTCGGTCACCCACGCGTTGATCCCGCACAGGTGCTCACGGTTGCGGTAGGGGGAGTCGACCGCAGCCACCAGCGCCAGCACGAGCTGCCCGGGCGCCAGCAGGACGGTACCGCCTCCCCCGCGGCGGCGCAGCAGCGGAACGCCGTCCCGCCGGGCGCGGTCACCGTACGCGTCGGTCTGCTCGCGTCCGGCGGCCCCGAACACGATCGCCGGCTCGGCCGGCTCGTAGATCCGCCACGCGGGCCGACCGGTGCGCTCCTGTTCGCCGAGAAGGGCGTCGTTGACGCCGGCTGCCGCCTGTTCAGGCGCCATATCGGCGCCGCTTGCCCGCATACCCGGTCGCGATGGGGAGCAGGGCGCTGGCGGGCACGATGCCCCATGCGCCGGAGGCGCACTCGCGTTCTCCGAACGAACGGGCGGTGTCGGGACGCCCCGCCGCGGCTCGGATCAGGAACGGCACCGGGTGCTCGGTGTGGGTGCGCGCGACCGCCGGCGTGGAATGGTCGCCGGTGACGATCAGCACGTCCGGCTCGAGCGCCAGGATGGCCGGCAGGGCTGCGTCCACCCGTTCGATCTCGCCCACCTTGCCGTCGAAATCGCCGTCCTCGCCGGCCGAGTCGGTGTACTTGTGATGCACGAAGAAGAAGCGGTGCGCTCCCGACCACGCTGCGGCGAGCGCGGTCACCTGCGCGTCCAGGTCAGTCAGATCCTCGATCACGTCCATGCCGACCAGGCGGCTGACCCCCTTGTAGTCGGGATAGACCGCGATCGCCACGCCGCGTATCGCGAACCGTTCGTGCAGCGGGGGCAGCGCCGGGCGCAGCGCGAAGCCGCGCAGCAGCACGTCGTTGGCCGGATGGCGGTCGGCCAGCCGCTCGCGCGCCTGCCGGAGGAACTCCGCGACCAGCCGGGCGGTCGGCTCGGCGGCCGGCTCCAGCGGGCGCGGTTCGAGCGGCGCTGCGCCGGTGCGCTGCGGGTCGGTGTCGGCGATCCGGTCGGAGAGTCCCGCCGCGCGCAGCACCACCATCGCCCGGTAGTCCTTCACCGGCCTCACGAACAGCTCGGCGCCCGCGAGTTCGATGCCGTCGAGCACGTCGCACAGCTCGGCGCAGGCCTCCGTGGGGATCCGGCCTGCGCGGCGGTCGGTGATGCGCCCCGCTCCGTCGCTGGAGGCGAAGTTGAGCCGCACGGCCACGTCGCCGTCCTGCAGCGGGAAGCCGATTCCCAGGGCGGCCACCACGCCGCGCCCGACCGGCACGTCCAGCGGATCGTACCCGAACAGCGCCAGGTGTCCCGGCGCCGAGCCGGGCGCCACCCCATAGCCGATCGGCAGGTGCAGCCCGCACTCCCCGGCTGCCGCCGCGGCGTCCAGGTTGGGCGTGTGGGCGCTCTCCAGCTCGGTGCGGCCGCCGGGCTCGCGCGGCAACCCGCCGAGCCCGTCGAGCACCAGCAGCACAATGCGCCGGTCGTTCTCCTGAGCCAGTGCTGCTATCCGCTGATCCATGTGCCCGTGTTGGCGGCCTGCACGACGCCGGGACGCGTCCAAGAGGACTCGAACCTCTGACCCGCAGCTTAGAAGGCTGCTGCTCTATCCTGCTGAGCTATGGACGCCCGCGGCCGGTCAGGGGAGTCTGTCGGACGGCCGCCCACGCGGCAAGCGCCCGAAACCGTCGAACCGTCGCCTACGGCTCCGCTTTCGGCCCATCCCCACCTCCCGCGTCGGAGTCTGTCGGCCTTCCCGCTGGCGCGGCACATCCGACAGACTCCAAGCGACGGAAGCGACGGGCGCGTTCGGTTGACGCTGCACGGGCGCTCTCCGTACGCTGCGTGCCGGGCGCACACCCGCGGGATGTAGCTTAGCGGCCAAGGCGCCTGCTTTGGGAGCAGGAGATCGGAGGTTCGAGTCCTCTCATCCCGAACGATGTACTACCGATGAACACACTCCTCGAAACCATGACCGCCCTCGCCGACCGGGTGGCCGGCAACAACCGGTGGCGCCAGCGCGAGTGCATCAACCTGATTCCGTCGGAGACCACGCCCAGCCTGCTGGTGAAGGCATGCGAGGTGGCCGACGCCGCCGGCCGCTACGCCGAGCACCGCCGCCTCAAGGGCGAAGAGGTCTACTTCTACCAGGGCACGGACTTCATCCAGGAGGTCGAGGAGGAGGTGCACGTGCAGGCGCAGCGCTTCTTCGGCTGCGACCGGGTAGAGGCGCGGCCGGTCTCGGGCCAGCTCGCCAACATCGTCGTGTTCGAAGCGTTGCTGCGCCTGAAGAACCGCGGCAACGACGGACCGATGCGGCGGCTGTCGTCGGTGATCAGCAACGGACTGATCCAGGGCGGCCACCTGAGCGCCCAGGCGATGGGCGCGCTGTTCAACGCGGTGGACCGCGACGGCGGCGCCGAGCGCATCTGTCCGATCCCGGTGCGGGCCGACAACCCGTACCTGGCGGATACCGAGGCGCTGCTGAAGCTGGTCGGCGAGCAGCGCCCGGACCTGGTGGTGTTCGGCAAGAGCATGTTCCTGCATCCGGAGCCGGTGCGTGAGGTGGCCGAACTGGTGGCCGGCCTGGACGAGCCGCCGCTGTTGATGTTCGACATGGCGCACGTCCTGGGCCTCTACGGCGCGTTCCAGGAGCCGCTGGCCGAGGGCGCGGCCGTCGTCACCGGCAGCACCCACAAGACCTTCTTCGGGCCGCAGCGCGGCGTGGTGCTGGGCTCGCGCGCGGCCCGCCCGCTGTGGCCGCACGTGCGCCATCGCGCCTGCCCCGGCACTACCAGCAACCACCACCTGGGTACGCTGATCGGCTTCCTGGCGGCGCTCTACGAGATGAACGACGGCAAGGACGACTACCAGCGGCAGGTGATCACCAACGCGCGCGCCTTCGCGCAGGCGCTTGCCGCCGCCGGGGTCGCCGTGGAAGGGGGCGAGTCGGAGGGCTATACGCACACCCACCAGGTGATCATCCGCGTCGCGCCGGCGATGGCCGGTGACGAGGCGGCCGCGCGCCTGGAGCGCAACCACATCATCACCAACTACCAGGCGCTGCCGGACGACGCGAGCTTCGCGGTCGCAGGAGGGGTGCGGCTGGGTGTCCAGGAGATGACCCGCTACGGCATGCGGCCGGCCGACTTCCGGGCGGTCGCCGAACTGATCGCGCGTGTCGTGCTGCGGGGCGAGGATGTGCGCTCCGAGGCGATCGCGCTGCGCGGCCGCTTCCTGGACATGCGCTACTGCCTGCCGGCCGACCAGGCGATTCCGTTGGCCATGCGCATGCTGGAGCCGATGTTCCCCGCCGCTGCGGACGCGGTCGGATCGCTGTTCGGGGGCTCGTGATGGCACCTGCATCGAACACCGGCACGAACGGGGGCGTCCCCACCCGTGCGGAGGCGTGGGACCTGGTGCAGCGCCATATCGACTCGCAGGCTTTGCGCAATCACTGCCGGGCCGTGGAGGCGGTGATGCGCGCCGAGGCGGAGGCGGCAGGCGAGGACGCCGACGCGTGGGGGGTCATCGGCCTGGTGCACGACCTGGACTGGGAACGGTTCCCGGAGGAGCACTGCCGCAAGACGGAGGCCATTCTCACCGAGGCGGGATGGCCGGCCGGATACATCCGCGCCGTGATGTCGCACGGCTGGCAGATCTGCACCGACGTGGAGCCTGTGAGCCTGCTGGAGAAGACCCTGTATGCGGTCGATGAGCTGGTCGGCTTCGTCACCGCCTGCGCGCTGGTGCGGCCGTCGAAGAGCGTGCGCGACCTGGAGGTCACGTCGGTGCGCAAGAAGTGGAAGCAGAAGGGCTTCGCCGCCGGCGTCGACCGCGCCGTGATCGAGCGCGGCTGTGCGATGCTGGGCCGCGACCTCGACGACCTGATCGGCGCCGTCATCTCGGGCATGCGGGCGGTGGCCGCCCACATCGATCTTCAGGGACCGACCGTTCGGCAGGGGACCTGACGATGGACGACAAGGTACACAGGACTGACGCCGAGTGGCGGCGCGAGCTGTCCGACGAGGAGTACCAGGTGACGCGCCGCAAGGGGACCGAAGCGCCGTTCACCGGGCGCTACTGGCGCAGCAAGGAGCCGGGTGTCTACCGCTGCCGTTGCTGCGGGAGCGCCCTGTTCGACTCGGCCACCAAGTTCGACTCCGGCACCGGCTGGCCCAGCTTCACGTCGCCTTGCGACGCAGGCGCGGTACGGACCGAGGAGGACCGGTCGCTGTTCATGCGCCGTACGGAGGTGCTCTGCGCCCGCTGTGACGCGCATCTCGGCCACGTGTTCGACGACGGCCCGGCGCCGACCGGCACGCGCTACTGCATCAACTCGGCGTCGCTCCGCCACGAGCCGGCCGATGCGTCTTGACAACGGAGGGAAACCGGGCTGAAGCTTTCCGTCCACTGGTGGGTGTAGTTCAATCGGTAGAGCGCCAGACTGTGGATCTGGATGTTGTGGGTTCAAGCCCCATCACCCACCCGATGCCCTCAGGATGCGCCTGTAGCTCAGTTGGATAGAGCGACGGACTTCGAATCCGTAGGTCGCAGGTTCGAGTCCTGCCGGGCGTGGGAGCGGGCCGTTAGCTCAGTTGGTAGAGCAGCAGACTCTTAATCTGCGGGTCGAAGGTTCGAGTCCTTCACGGCTCAGGGCGATCATCTCCGGCCGCCCTTGAACACGGGGTGGTGCTTACCGTACACTGTGTGTCGGGCGCACGGAGATGGCTGTAACGGGCAGGGTGGACGGTGTTCGACCGGGTCGCTGGCCGTTGATGCCCGCGAGAGTGGTGGAACTGGCAGACACGCCAGATTTAGGATCTGGTGCCGCAAGGCATAAGGGTTCGAGTCCCTTCTCTCGCACAGGTTCGATCAGAGGTGCTTCGACCGGTTTTGCCTCGACGCGGGAATAGCTCAGTGGTAGAGCTCCACGTTGCCAACGTGGAAGTCGCGGGTTCAAATCCCGTTTCCCGCTCTGTTGCGATCGTGGCGGCGCATCGAACGCCGTCCGCCGACCCGCCAGAGCGTCGCTACCGGACTGAGCCGTGATAGAGAAGCAGGACGAGCAACTCCAGGAGAACGCCGAGGTCAAGCTGTCGGTGACCGTCGCTGCGCCCGACGTGCAGCGCGTGTACGACGCCACGGTCGCCGAGCACTGCCGGACGGTCCGCATCAAGGGTTTCCGCAAGGGCAAGGTGCCGCGTGACATCCTGATCCGCAAGGCGGGCGATGCACTGCTGGCGGAGGCCGCCGAGCGCATCATCG
Organism: Spirochaetia bacterium; assembly: GCA_965215345.1. Lineage (GTDB taxonomy): Bacteria > Spirochaetota > Spirochaetia > SZUA-6 > Bin103 > CATQHW01. Next base: position 1,308,968 of record CBDCDL010000002.1, read on the forward strand.
GTGAGGCGGCCCAGGCAGCGTTGGAGGCCGCCGAGCATCCGCCGATCCGCTCCTCGCGTCCGCGGGTGGAGGCGGAAGAGCCGCTGGCGATCGGCTCCGCGTTCCGCTTCGACCTGCTGTACGACACCAGGCCGGAGGTCAGCCTGGGCCGCTACCGGGGCGTGGCCGTGACCCGTCCCCGCTTCCGCATCGAAGACGGTGACCTGCAGCGCGAGCTGGACGTCATCCGCGAGCAGAACGCCATGGTGGTGGAGAAGCAGTCCGACGTGGTCGAGAGCGGTGACATGGTGGAGATCGACTACGTGGAGGTCGAAGACGGCCGTACGGTCGCCTCCACCCGGCGCGAAGGGTTCGTGTTCGAGGTCGGCACCGGATACAACCGGCACCGCATCGACGACGACCTGGTCGGCATGCGAGTCGACGAGGAGCGCGACATCGACAAGACCTACCCCGACGACTTCGAGGATGAGGCGCTCGCCGGCCGGTCGCTCTCGCTGCGGGTCCGCGTGCGGCGGTTGCGTGAGAAGCAGTTGCCGGAACTCGACGACGAGCTGGCGCAGGACGTCAGCGAGCGATTCGAGACCCTGGAGGACCTCAAGGCGGACATCCGCGAGCGCTTGCGGAGCAACGGCGACCGGATCGTCCGCGAGCGGCTGATCTCCGCGATCATCACCGCCGTGGAGGAATCTTCGGTGGTCCCCCTGCCGCGCTCCCTGGTGGACGCCGGCCTGGCTGCCGAATGGCGGGCCATGGTGTCGCGCTACGGCGGCAGCGAGCGCCGGGTGACCCAGGCGCTGGAGCGGTCCGGGGCCGACCGCAACGCGCTCTTCGAGCAGTGGCGGCCGGCGGCCGAGCGCCGCACCCGCCTGATGCTGGTCACGGACCGGCTGGCCGACGTCGAGGGCATCGAGGTCGCCGACGACGAGGTGGAGCAGGAGCTTGCGCGCCGCGCGCGCTCGCGTTCGATGGAGGTCGAAGAGTTGCGCGAGGCGTATGAGCGCAACGAGTTGCTGCCGGCCCTGCGGGCCGATCTCCGCAACGAGAGGCTCTACGACCGGCTGATCGATCTGGCCGCGGTCAAGGAGGGCGAAGAGCTCTCCTATATGGACTTGATATCCGGAAACAGCTAACTTTGGGTGGCCTGCGGGGAATCCTCCCCGAGCCCGCGAACCTACCATGGACCCGACCACTCCTATGAATCGACCAATGCCATGAACGAACAGCTCAACGCCCTCGTACCCATCGTCATCGAACAGACCGGGCGTGGGGAACGCTCGTACGACATCTACTCCCGGCTGCTCAAGGACCGGATCGTCTTCATCGACGGAGAGATCTACGACATCACCGCCGACCTCGTGGTGGCGCAACTCCTGTTCCTCGAGTCCCAGGACCCGGAGAAGGACATTCACGTCTACATCAACTCGCCGGGCGGCATGGTGACTGCCGGGCTGGCCATCTACGACACGTTGCGTTACATCAGCGCGGACGTGCAGACGATCTGCCTGGGTCAGGCAGCGTCGATGGGCGCGTTGCTGCTGGCCGCCGGCACCAGAGGCAAGCGGACCGCCCTGCCGTCCGCCCGGCTCCTGATCCATCAGCCGTGGGGCGGCGTGTCCGGGCAGGCGGCCGACATCGGCATCCAGGCGCGCGAGCTGGTGCGCCTCAAGCGCCTCATCATCAGTTACTTCGCGGAGTGCACGGGCAAGGACGAGAGCGTCGTTGCCCAGGACCTGGAACGGGACTACTATATGTCGTCGCACGAGGCTGCAGAGTACGGCCTGATCGACAAGGTCTTGACGAGGCGGGGTTTTGACGAGGCGAGCTGATGGCCAAGACCGCGAAGACTGACGACAAGCTCTGCTCCTTCTGCGGAAAGACCGCAGACACCGCCCGCCGCCTGATCGCCGGGCCGGGCGTGTACATCTGCGACGAGTGCGTGGTCGTCTGCAAGAAGATCCTCGACGATGAGGAGAAGGTGTTCTCCGCGGAGTTCCGGGACGAGGTGCCGAAGCCGCGAGAGATCAAGAGCTACCTCGACCAGTACGTGATCGGCCAGGAGGACGCCAAGAAGGTGCTGGCGGTGGCCGTGTACAACCACTACAAACGCATCACCATGCGCAATCGCGGCGACAGCGACGTGGAGATCGAGAAGTCCAACGTGCTGCTGATCGGCCCCACCGGCACCGGCAAGACCCATCTGGCCAGGACGCTGGCGCGCAAGCTGAAGGTCCCGTTCGCGATCGCCGACGCGACTACCCTCACCGAGGCCGGGTACGTGGGTGAGGACGTGGAGAACATCCTGCTGCGGCTGATCCAGAACGCCGGCAACAACATCGCCGCCGCCGAGCGTGGCATCATCTACATCGACGAGATCGACAAGATCGCAAAGAAGGGTGAGAACGTGTCGATCACCCGCGACGTGTCGGGCGAAGGCGTGCAGCAGACGTTGCTGAAGATCGTCGAGGGTACGGTCGCCTCCGTGCCCCCGCAGGGAGGCCGCAAGCATCCCAATCAGGAGATGCTGAAGATCGACACCTCCAACATCCTGTTCATCTGCGGCGGCGCGTTCATCGGCCTGGACCAGGTGGTGGCCTCGCGCGTGATGCAGTCGCCGCTCGGGTTCGGCGCCGAAGTGGAGAACCGGCGCGACCGCAACCTGCTGTCCCTGTACTCGCACCTGCAGCCGGACGACCTGATCCGCTACGGCATGATTCCGGAATTCATCGGCCGCCTGCCGATCGTCGTCACGCTCGGCGAACTGACCGTCGACTCGCTCAAGCGGATCATCATCGAGCCGAAGAACTCGGTGATCCGCCAGTATCAGGCCTCGTTGAGCGTCGACGACGTCGAACTGTCATTCGAGGACGACGCCATCACCGCCATCGCCGAGAAGGCGATGGACCGCAAGACGGGAGCCCGCGGCCTGCGGGCGATCATCGAAGCGGCCATGGTCGACATCATGTTCAACATCCCTTCGATGGGGGGGCTGAAGAAGGTTGTGGTCACGCGCGGCGTCATAGAGACGTCCCAGAGCCCGGAAGTGGCGTTCGTCGCCGACGAGAAGCAGTCGGCATAAGCTCCCATGTTGCGGCCTGCTGACGTCTGGACCATGGCTCGGGCACCCGAGGGCACGGCCGTGCTGATCCGGCCTTCGGGGGCGGACGTGGCCGTGCCCATCTTCGTCGACCACTGCATCGCGCAATCGATCTACATCGCCCTGCGCGGCGAACGGCAGAGCCGACCGCTCACGCACGATCTGTTCCTGCAGACGCTGGCCGCGATGAAGGTTTCCGTGGAGCGTGTGGAAATCACGGAAATCAAGAGCGTCGGCGGCCACGGCACGTTCTTCGCGCGGCTGGTGCTGCTCCAGGACGGTCACCAGATGGAGGTGGATTCGCGGACATCCGACGCCATCGCCATCGCCCTGCGCGCCAAGTGTCCGATCTTCATCGACGAGGACGTGGTCGAGCAGGCGGCGATTCCGGTTTCCACGGTGGAGAGCGGGGACTCACCGGATGGGGACGAAGACGACGCGGAAGCAGCCGAAGCGGCGGAAGGCGACCCGGTCGGGAAGCTCAAACGCGAGCTCGCCATCGCCGTCCAGGAAGAGAACTACGAAGAGGCTGCGCGGTTGCGCGACCGCATCACCGAACTGGAAGGTTCCTCGTAGCGACTACCGGTCTCCGGGTAGGCTATTGGTCGCCGGGCTAGGATTGGTTGCCGGGCAGAGCTATGCTATTCGTCGCTATTCGTCGCCTTTCTGCTTGACGTTTTCCAGCCGCTCTTCGATCAGGTTTTCGATCTCGGTCTTGTCCTTGCCGAGCGAGTACGAAACTTCGTCCACCATCAGCCGCAGCGCGCTGTCGTACAGCTTGCGCTCCAGGATGGGCAGCTCCTTGATCCTGCTGCGGTAGGACAGCGAGCGCACGACCGAGGCGATGTCGTTGACCGCGCCCTGCTTCAGGAGATCCAGGTTCATCTGGTAGCGCAGCTTCCAGTCGGTGGGGATGGGGTCGAAGTCCTCGGCGATCAGCCGCAGAGCGCGTTCGGCCTTGCGCTTGCTGACGATGGCGCGGATGCCGAGCCTGTCCGCCTTGTCGACCGGAATCATGATCGTCATGTCGGAGACTTCCAGGTAGACGACGTAGTAGAGGGTGGGACTGCCTTGAAACTCCCGCTCCTCCAGCCGCTCGATCTTGCCGACCCCCTGGAGAGGGTAGACGATCTGCTGGCCCACGGAGTAACGCGTCCTGGGGCGGGTAGCCGGCTTCCGCTTGGCCGCGGCTTTCTTGGCCGGCGACACCTTGGCCGGCGACACGTCGTCCGGGGACGCGCCCGCCTCGACTGCGGCATCGTCGGCCGTGCCGTTCGCCCCATCAGCCGTTTCGGCTGCCGGCTTGGCCTTGGTTGTCGACTTGGTGCGGCGCTTGGCGGCCGGACGCTTGCCGTCCGCTCCGGGTTTGCTGGCCGCTCCGGGTTTGCTGGCCGACTTCCGCTGCGCGGCCTTCGGATCGCCAACCACCGGCGGTTGCGTCGAGTCCGTGGGCTCCGTAGACTTGGTCACGTCTTCCTTCGCAGACGCGGCTGATGCCATGACCGAAGTATCGCACAGAGACCGTTCCGGGTCAAAGCAGGAATCACCGGTGACCGCTCCCGAACGGCCCCGCAGCCGCTTGGCGCGGGTCCTGAGCATCGCGGGATACCCGGCCCTGTTCGCGTCGCTCGGGGTAGTCGCCATCGTCTTCTGGGACCCCCTGTTGTCCCTGATGCGGGACCCGGAGGAGCTCCGCGTACGGGTGGAGGCCTACGGGGTGGCGGCCCCTGCGGTGTTCATCGCCGTCCAGGTGCTGCAGGTGGTGGTATTCGCGATCCCGGGGGAGTTCCCGCAGTTGGCCGCCGGGTACCTGTTCGGGATACCGCTGGGCATCGTCCTGACGCTGGGCGGAGCGGCGCTGGGCTCGGCCATCGGGTTTCTGCTGGCGCGCCTGCTCGGGCGCCCGTTCCTGCACGCGATCGTGTCGGAGAAACGCAGCAGGCAGGTGGAAGATCTGATCGCCTCGCCACGCGGGGTCGGTATTCTGTTCCTGCTGTACCTGATTCCGGGGATCCCCAAGGACGTCCTGTGCTACGTGGCCGGCATCGGCCGGCTGCGGCTGGGCGTCTACCTGCTGGCCAGCACGGTCGGGCGCCTCCCGGGAGTGGCGGTGAGCGTGGTTTCCGGAGACGCGGCCGCCGGGCGGCAGTGGGCGGTCGTGGCGATCGCCCTGGGAATCGGAGTGGTGTTCTTCGTGGCGGGATACCTGCTGCGCCGTCGCCTCATGGAGGTGCTGCAGCGCTTCGCGCGGCTCGATGGGCCCCGGTCCGCCCGATGAGCCCCCGCCGCCCGGCGAGGCGGAGACATCCGGTCAGCCGGGCAGGAGCTCCGAAACGGCGGCGACGCCGGCCGGCAGGTCTGCGCGCCGGAAATCCAGGTAGCGGAACGGATGGATGTCCAGCAGGTTCGGGGTCCAGCCGGAGACGCGCTGCAGGTCGATGAGCGAATAGGTCACAAGGTGATTGACCGGCAGGATGACCGCGTCCTGCAGCAGCAACTCCTCCGCCTCCGCCAGCAGTTGCAGGCGGTCGAGGCCCGTGGAGCCGATGGCCTGGTCGATCATCCGGTCGTAGTCGCGGGACGAGTACCCGGCGTCGTTGAGGTTGCTCGAGCTGGTCCACATCTGCAGGAAGCTGATCGGATCGAGGAAGTCGCCGATCCAACTGCTGATCGTCAGGGTGAAGTTGCCGGCCTTCACCTCTCCCAGGTAGTCGTCGTACGCCGATATCACCGCCACGGTGACGTCGATCCCCAGGTTGGACTCCCAGGCCGTCTCCAGGTCCGCGGCCAGCGTAGCAGCCCCGGCGCCCGCCACCATGACCGTGACCGGCGGGAGCCCGCTGCCGTCGGCGAAGCCGGCCTGTTCCAGCAGCCGCCGCGCGGTGCGCATGTCCCGGGCCGGGATGCCTTCCACGGCCGGATAGTTCGCCGTGCGCGGCACCAGGCCGCTGGTCGGAAAGGGCACGCGTTCCGGGTTGCGCACCGCCTCCCACGGGATCATCAGGACGAGCGCACGACGCACGCGCGCGTCATCGAACGGCGGATCGCTCGACTTGAATACGAAGTAGGTCGTGCCGAACAGCCGGTTGGCGACAATGAACGGGCGAATCTGCGCAGCGGTCGCCTCGCTTCCGTCGAAGGAGTCGGCCCAGTGAATCTCCCCCGCCAGGAATCCGGCATTGACCGCGGCCAGATCTTCGAAGGCACGGACGCGGATGCGGTCGAGTTCGACCGTCGACCGTGCCCAGTAGTGCGGACTCCGTTCGAACACCAGCTCGTCCGCTTCCCGGTCTGTCAGGGAGAACGGACCGTTGCCGATGATCGGCGCCTGCCGCTCCCACCCGACCTGGGCGCGGTAGGCAGGGTAGACCGGGGCGAAGGCGTGGTGTGCCAGCGTGCTCAGGAAATGTTCGGCCGGCCGCTCCAGCACCACCTCCAGTTCGATGGGCGAGATCACGTGGATGCCGACTGCCTCTTCGTCGTTGTTGGCCCCCGACCGGTAGTCGGCCACGCCCTTGATCACATCGAACAGCACCGAGTACTCGGCTTGCTCGCCGGGGTTGATGATGCGCAGCCAGGACGCCCGGAAGTCCTCGGCGATCACTTGCGTGCCGTCCGAGAAGCGGGCGTTGTCGCGCAGCAGAAAGCGGTAACGCAGCCCGTCTTCGGACACCTGCCAGGAGCGTGCCACGCCGGGGACGGGGTCAAGGGTATCGGGATGGTAGGAGACAAGGCCCTCCGACAGCGCGGTGAAGAGTTGCGCTTCGGTCGAGGTGAAGGCGTGCAATGGGTCGAAAGCCACGTTCACGGTGCGGAAGGCGACGACCATCTCCCGCGTCGCCGCCTCGTCGGCGCCGATCGTGGGAGGTGCGGTGACCACGAGCGCAGCGCCGACAAGCGCGGCCGACGCCAGTCGGGCGGACAGCGTGCGCGTGCGCCGCATCGGAACGGCCCGGTCCATCATCCGCGCCGGAAGGATTCCAGCGGGTCGATGCCGAGCCGCACGCGCAGGTAGAGGAAGCCTGCCAGCAGCCCGCCGAGGTGGGTCAGATGAGCGATGTGGGTGCGTTGCCCGGTTACCTGGAACACCAGCGCCAGCCCGCCCAGGATGAGCACCATGGTGGTGGCGCGCATCGGGATGAACCAGAAGGTCACGACCTGGTACGGGTTCAACACCGCGTAGGCCAGCATGACCCCGTACACGGCGCCGGATGCGCCCAGGATGGCCACCGGTGCTGCCGACGCCACGGCCAGGATGGTGCTGAACACCCCGGCGAGCACGCCGCAGGTGAGGTAGAGCGTCAGGAACTCGGAGCTGCCGATCTCCCGTTCCACCGGCGAACCGAACAGGAACAGCATGAGCATGTTGAACAGCAGGTGCAGCGGACCGCCATGCAGGAACAGGTAGGTGACGAGCTGCCAGACGGCGCCTTCGCGAGCCACCATCAGCGGGCGCAGGACCGCCGCCCCCAAGGGAGCCGGGACGGCCAGGAGCACGAGATACATGCCGACGGTGACGCCGATCAACCATGTGGTTGCGTTGTATTGCCGGTACGGGAACGGCCTACGGAGCAAGCCACGGTCGCTCACCCCGACAAGCTACCGCCCGCCCCGGATGCGGTCAAACCGTCGATCCCCGCGCTACGGGCCGCCAGCGCCGATGAGTGCGTCGGCCATCTCCAGCAGCCGATCGGCGGGTTCTCCTTCCGGAACGAGGGCGGCAAGGTCCACCCGAGTCTCCCGGTACAGGTCGGTCGCCCGCCGGCGCGCGTCCTGCAGGCTGCCTGACGCCTGCAGCAGGGCGACGGCCCGGTCGATCTGCGGACGCACCCGCTCGATGGGACGGTTCTGGATGCCGTCCAGGATCCCCCACAACTCGTCCGCGCCGCCTCGCGCGCGATGCAGGATGAGCGGAAGACTCTTCTTGCCCTCGATCAGGTCGTCCCCTCGATCCTTGCCCGGATTGCCGCGTTCCAGATTGGTGACGTCGTCGATGATCTGGAAGGAGACGCCGAAGCGCTCGCCGATGGCGACCAGCGAGCGCACCGCATCGGCCTCGGCGCCTCCCAGAGCGGCACCAAGTCCCAGAGCGAGTCCGGCAAGGCTGCCCGACTTCAGCGTGCACATCGACATGTAGTCCGTCGCGCTGGGCAGGATCGCTCCGGGGCGGTGCCAGAGGATGTCCAGCCCTTGCCCGTAGTGCAGCTTGCGCATCGTCGCGGCGTACATGCGATAGACGCGCAGTTCCTCCGCCGCATCCAATGCGGGCACGTCCGCGGACGGCTGGTCGAGCATCCGCGTCGGCAGGAAGTAGACCAGATTGCCCGCGTTCACCGCCACGTCCACCCCGAACTCGACGTGAGCGGCCGGGCCGCCGCGGCGGGTGCGCGCGCCGTCCTCGATGTCGTCGATGATCAGGCTGCCGGCGTGGGTGAGCTCCACCAGCGGAATGAGGGGCAGCGCCCGGTCGCCGCCGCCGTGCATCTCACAGGCGAGCTGCATGAACAGGGCGCGCCAGCGCTTGCCTCCCCGTTCCATCAGGCGGCGGGCGGGGGCCACGATCTGCGCGCCGCGCTCGGTCGTCAGCGTCGGGCCGTGCGGTCCCGGCTCCAGGAGGCGCAGGGCCTCGAACAGTACTGCTTCGATCCGTGCCAGCCGCTCCACGCGAGGTGACTGTCGTGCCCCCGGCGTCGATCGTCAAGGACACTCGCGCTGCGGCGCCTGTTGCCTCAACACCAGATGGCCGCAGAGACCGCTCGACGGTCCGAATCGCCGGCTGGCGGTTTCCAAACGCTCGTCGGTTGCTCGGTCGCGCCGGCGGCGGTGTCTTGTCGGCATGCACGTGCAGCAGGTGATCGGTCAATCGGGTCAGCTCGCGCTTGAGGGCCACCGGGTTCAACGCCGCGAACTGCTGCTTGAGCCGCGCCTTCACTCCTTCGGTCAGATTTAGATGAGGCACGCGTTCGGCAGGGGTTGGATTCCTGGTGAGGCAATGAGGCAATGCAGGCGGTTGCATCCGTCGGATGGCATCGGTATGATCGGCCGCAACTCCCAAACAAAGAGGTGAGATAAGATGAAACGTGTAGTGACGATTTTGGCTCTCGTGGCCCTCGCGGCTTCATTCTCCTTCGCGGACGGTCATGGCATGAAGGTCATGCTTCCAGAGTGCGAAGAGCAGTTCATGGGGCAACTCGTGACGTGCGGAGGCACGTGGGAAGTGGGGATGGCCCCACTGCGCATGACGCAGACCGACGCCTCAGCCCATGTGGCCGTAGCGCTGACACCAGCGGGAATCGCCGGTGAGGCGGAGTACGGTTTCGATGTCTCCTACGTCGACGGCTTGGCGGACAATGCCATCGGCTTCGGCGCCGTCGTGCCCGGGTTCGCGATGATTCTGGTCTGGGACCCTGCCAACCTGAGCGGCTCGGGGCTGCACGCACAGGTCTACAACGCCACGGGCGAGATCCACGAGTACGCGGGCATCAGGTATGATATCGAGGTCCCGGCGGAGATGATCGCCGGCATCACGGAGGCCATGGTGATGAACGCCACGCTGCCGGTCCGCATCCGCGTCGATTCCAGCAACGGCAATGTGTGGGTCAAGGACCCGTTCGACGCGACCACGTGGTGGGCGTTCACTCTGGGACAGTCGCTGGAGGGAGAGGGCCACAACCTCGTCGGAGTCCTCACTGCGTCGGTGGCGGCTAGCTTCAGCAATTTCCACGTGACCCCCATGATGGACATGATGATGGACAAGATGGGGATGTAGCGGTCCGCTTACCCCGTTCTGATCGAGGCGGCGCCGTGCACGGCGCCGCCTCGATCCCTGTCGGCCGTCGCCCGTGCGACGGCCATTTCATTGAGTGGGTGCGACCACGGGGTTCTTGCTACTGATAGTAGTCCTTCGATCTCTAACAGTCGGGTGAGATGACACAACTTGATGCGGGCATCATCGGTCGTGAAGTGCCACTGAACTGGGCCGCTCACCGGATTGCGCGCTTCGGTCCAGGCATCTACTTCGGTGCGCAGGGAGTCGATGTCTGGCATCCGGCGATCCAAACATTGGCGCGCCAGCACGCTGAACTCGCACGCAGTGATGTTCAGCCAACTGCCATGGTTCGGCTCGGCGCATACACGAGCTCCAGCTTGTCCAGCAAGGCGCGCCTTCGCCGGCTCGAACGTCTTGTACAGCGACGCCCCGGCGTGCGGACTGAGGTTGTCCATCACCAGCGTGATCCGCTGCGCCTGCGGAACGTCTTCTTCCACCAACCGGCGCACCCCTTCGGCTCAAGTCGGCGCCGTATGGTCGGCTGCCACTTCGGTGCGGCGCAGGCCCACCGGATGGGACGCATCGCAGGGTCGGATATACATTTGCAATGCTGAGCCGAAACTTGGCAACACTCTGTAGCGGAGGGTTCGTCGTCGCCGTCGCTTCGTTTCTCATGACATCCTGTAGAGGCGCGCCGGGTGTCGTCGACCCGAGTGCCGGGTTCTCTCTTGAGGTCGTCAATGACACCGAGGTCACCGTGCGTCTGCAGATCAAGATGGGGGGCGTGCGTTTTGCGAATCCAGTAGAGCCTGCTGGCGATTTTCGTAGCGGGCTGCTCGTTCTCAACAGCACGGAGAGGAAGCTATTTGAAATGAGTTCCTTCGGGTCCGAGGATTCGGACGCAGACAATGGACTCGTGACCAGATTTACGGGGATATACTTCTATGATCAGGGGGTTGATGTCCCATACGCGGGCGATACGTATGGGTATGACGACTGTGCGTACGCGCATGCACAGTCGCTTGTCGGAGACAGTACGCTGTGTCTTTATGACATCGCGATGGTGTGGTGGCGGTATGGCCATTCCGACGGAGCGTTCGGCCGGCTTTTGCGGAATCTCCGCAGCGTCCATTTTTCTCGCGAGAGACGAGGAAGATCATGACTTGGCCAGCGTGGTGATCACCTCTGTGCCGGATAGGGAGAGGATCTCCGGGTCTTCGGCGATCCCGGAGCCGGCTGCAAGATTCGGATTGGAGATCTGAGGTGGTCCCGAAAAACTGGACAGGTGGTTGAAGGTGTAATCCTGGCCAGAGGAGGGCCAACGAGATGGCGACGAAACGGCGTCAGTTCACCGCGAAGTTCAAAGCGCAGGTGGCCATGGAGGCGTTGCGCGGCGACCGCCCGATCCAGACGATCGCGGCCAAGCACGCGGTGCATCCGAACCAGGTCTCAGGCTGGAAGCGCCAAGCGCAGGAGGGGCTGCTGGAGGTGTCGCCCGGGGCTCCAGCGGCCGCCAAGCCGACCAGGAGACCATCATCCACGACCTGCACGCGAAGATCGGCGAGTTGACCGTGGAGCGCGATTTATTGTCATGCGGGCTCGGGCGCTGAGCGGGCAGCAGCGACGGATGATGATCGAAGGCGACCACCCGAGCCTGAGCCTGAGCGGTCAGTGCCGGCTGCTGGCCCTGAGCCGCTCGACGCTACTACCAGCCAGAGGGACACAGCGAGGAGACCCTGGCGCTGATGCGCCGGATCGACGAGCTGTATCTGAACTACCCGTTCTACGGCAGCCGCCAGATGGTGCGCCATCTGGCGCGCGAGGGGGTGGCGGTCGGTCGGCACCGGGTGCGGCGGCTGATGAAGCTGCTGGGCCTGGAGGCGATCTACCGCACGCCGCGAACCACCGTGGCGAACCCCGAGCACCGCGTCTATCCGTATCTGCTGAGCGGTCTTGCGATCGAGCGGCCGAACCACGTGTGGTGTGCCGACATCACCTACATCCCGGTGCAGGGCGGGTTCCTGTACTTGGTGGCGGTCATGGACTGGGCCACGCGGCGGGTGCTGGCGTGGCGGCTGAGCACCACCATGGACACCGCGTTCTGCCTGGAGGCGTTGACCGAGGCGCTGCAGCGCTCCGGTAGGCCGCAGATCTTCAACACCGATCAGGGCAGCCAGTTCACCAGCACCGCGTTCACGGAGCGGCTGCAGGAGGCCGGCATCCGGTGCTCGATGGACGGTCGCGGTCGGTGTCTGGACAACGTGTTCATCGAACGGCTGTGGCGATCGCTGAAGTATGAGGCGGTGTATCTGCACGAGCTGGCCGACGGCGTGGCGGCGCAGCGGCTGATCGACGATTGGATGGAGTACTACAACGAAGTGCGCCCGCACTCGGCGCTGGCTGGCCGCACGCCGGCCGAAGCGTACGGAGCTGGTGGGCAGGAACTCGACAAGGAGGTGGCATAGCCGATAGGGACATCAGGCGGGGTGAGCGGGCTATGAGGGTGGCCGGGCCGATGTGGTGCGCGAGTCGTGGAACTTATCCACAGGTTCCACAGGCTCGATCACCCCTCCCCCGGACCCCCTACCCCTTTACCGCCGCCTGTTTCTCCCGAAGGAGGGGTGGGTTGAAGACCAACGGATTACACTTTAGCCTACCCCTCGAGCTGTCCAACGAACCGGGACCACCTCCCCCCTCCCCCGGCGCGAAGGTCACCGTGCCGGAGGCGGAGCCGTCGTGGTCGTCCCCGCCGTCGCCGTGCCGCCCAGGGTGTAGTCCACCGCGATCGGCGCGTTGAACGGCCCGCTCAGGGTCACTGGGAACGTGATCGTGCCGCCCGTCACCGACCCCGCAGCGGCGACCGACACCTCCGGCATCCCGTCATCGTCCCGCACGGTCACCGTGACCCTGGGCAGAAGCCTCAGCAGCCGATAGCCCGCGCCTAGCCGCAGAGATTCAGAGTGCCCGGCAGGGAAACGGGTGAGTCAAGCCCAGCCTCGCAGCCCCCGATACGTTCCTCCCCTTGCGCGGAGCTCGCGCGAAGAAGCCATCAGCGCCGCCCCGATCCCTTCCAGCACGCCCCCCGGAGGGGTTGTGGACTCTCGATCCTCCCGGCGACGGGGGTGCCGCTGTTCTCCGACGAGACCTCACAGAGCACCGGACCCGCCTGCAACACACGAAGTTCGCCCGCTACGTCTCTTCGCAGAGCCACGCCGCGTATCGATCTTGACCGGGTGGCCGTTCGTCGTAGTATCGACGTCATGCGAGTGACGATTCGGAGCGGGAGCCCGACGACAGAGGCGTGCGACGCCTTGGTAGTCCTGGTGGCCCGGGACGAGAGACTGAGCGGTCCCGCGGTATCGGTGGATGCGGCGGCGAACGGTGCGCTGGCGGCCGTGCTGGCGCTCGGAGACTTCGACGGCAAGGCCAGATCAGGCCGGGTGGTGCACGTGGGCGCCGGGCTGATGGCGCAACGGGTACTGCTGGTGGGCACCGGCGAGGACGACGGCGATTCCGCCGAAACTGGCCGCCTGGCGGGCGGCGCCGCGATTCAGAGCATGTCCGGCATGACGATCCGCTCCGCGGTGGTGGTGCTGCCTGAGCAGCCGGACGCCCGCTTCGTTCAGGGGCTCGCCGAGGGACTGGCACTCGCTTCCTATCGCTTCGATCGATACCGGACGCCCGACGAGCCGGAGACGGCCGTGGAGTCGGTCACCCTGCTGGCCGCCACGGAAGAGGAGGCTCGCATCCTGCAGGCAGCGTGCGGCCGGGCGCAGGTCCTCAGCGACGCCACCTGTCTTGCGCGCGACCTGGTCAACGAGCCCCCCAATCACCTCACCCCCACGGCGCTGGCCGACCGGGCCGGGGAGCTGGCGGGTCAGCGCGGCCTGCAGTGCCGGGTGCTCGGCCCGGAACAGCTCGCCGAGCAGGGCTTCGGTGCGCTGTTGGGCGTGGCGCAGGGGAGCGCCGAAGAGCCTCGCTTCATCGTGCTGGAGCACGCGGGCGAGGACTCGGGCGCCGCTCCGCTGGTGCTGGTCGGCAAGGGGCTGACGTTCGACAGCGGCGGCCTGTCCATCAAGACCGGCAAGGGCATGGAGGACATGAAGATCGACATGGGCGGCGCCGCCGCCGTGCTCGGCGGCATGCAGGCGATCAGCCGTCTGGACTGCCGGCAGCGCGTGGTGGGGCTGATTCCGGCGACCGAGAACATGACCGGTCCGCGCGCGCAGCGTCCGGGCGACGTGGTGCGGTCGTACGGGGGCATCACCATCGAGGTGCTGAACACCGATGCCGAGGGCCGGCTGGTGCTGTCCGACGCCCTGGGCTACGCGGCGACGCTGAAGCCGGCGGCGGTGGTCGACGCGGCTACCCTGACCGGTGCGGTGATCACCGCGTTCGGCCACCACGCGGCTGCGCTGCTCGGCACCGACGAGCCTCTGATGGGCGCGATCGAGGTCGCCTCCGCGGCGACGGGCGAGCGGGTATGGCGGATGCCGCTCTGGGACGTATACGACGAGCCGCTGAAGAGCAAGGTGGCCGACATCAGGAACATCGGCGACGGCGGCGCCGGCACCATCATCGGCGCCGCCTTCCTGAAGCGGTTTGCGAGCTACCCGTGGGCGCACCTGGACATCGCCGGCACCGCCTGGGACGTCAAGGACGTGAGCTACCACCCCAGCCGTGCCACCGGCTACGGCGCCCGCCTGTTCGCGGAGCTGGCCGCGAACTGGGGCAACTGACGCAAGCGGCCGCCCATACGGTGAGCCGTGGGGCGCTCAGAGCGCGCAATCCCGGCTCACTCGTCCGATCAGGTGACGGCCTGAGGAATCAGGTGACGGCCTGAGGAATCTCTTCGGAGGTCTCTTCGGGCTCGATCACCTCGATCCCGCTGGTCCGCAACCGGTGAGCTCGGCGGCTGTGGATCGACGCCGTGGCCAGAATGACGCGCGTCGGACTCACCCCGGTCGACTCCTCGTACAACCGCCGCTTGCGTTCCAGACGCGTCTGGATGGCAGGCCCCACACTGGCGGCGATCTCGACCAGAATGTGCTGGCCATCGTAGATCAGGATGTCGAACTGCTCGCCGGCGATGGTTCGCTGCTCGACGCGAACGCCGAAGGACTGTTCCAGGATCGCCGCCATGGTCTGTCGAAACAGGCTCTCGTTGCGGATTCCCCAGCGCGCCCCCAGACGATCGATCGATCGCTGCACGTCGTCGAAGCGAGTCGCTACCTCGGTCTGAAAGTCGTCGATCCGCTGATCGACCTGCTCGAAGCGCTGATCGACCTGCTCGAAGCGCTGGTCCATCTGCTCGAAGCGCTGATCGACCTGCTCGAAGCGCTGGTCCATCTGCTCGAAGCGCTGGTCCATCTGCTCGAAGCGCTGGTCCATCTGCTCGAAGCGTTGGTCCATCTGCTCGAAGCGCTGGTTCATCTCGGTACGCAGCGTCCGCAATTCGTTCAGCACCAAAGCCACCTCTTCACGGCGCGCGAACGTCTTCAGGAACGCTCCGTAAATCGTCGGCTCCAGGTCCGGGCGGCGGTCCAAAAGGTCGGGCAGACGGCTGAACAGATCAATCAGGTCTTCGTCACGGAACGACGTCACCGTTCTATCGCGCGCGGGCATGGCTGCTCTCAGACGACTCCGGATCGCAAGGATAGCTCGGCAATCAGGCTTCGTCGACCATCAGAGATCGGCGCCGGGCAGGGTGTCGCGGCCGTGGCCATCGACGAACGTCAGGCGGTGCTCGCAAGGTCGTACTCGCGCACGCGCACCTCGGCCGGAATCCCCCACTCGGCGGCCGGAGACCTCTACCGCGAGGTCAGCGCCCGGTCAGCCGCCTTCTCGACTCCGCGAACCGATTTCGGCCATGGACTTGAAGCGCCAGCGCCGTTCGGCCGCTGTCCTGGGGTGAGACAGAATCATCACAGGAGGCACCGATGAACAATCTCAATTCAGTCCTGCTGGAGGGCAATCTCACGCGCGACCCGGAGTTGCGCTACACGGGCAAGGGCACGGCCGTCTGCCGCTTCTCGATCGCCTGCAACCGCTCCTACAAGCAGGAGAATCAGCGGCAGGAGGAGGTGTCGTACTTCGACGTCACCACGTGGTCGCGGCTGGCCGAGATCTGCGCCGAGTACCTGGTCAAGGGCCGGGGCGTGCGCGTGGTGGGCCGCCTGAAGCAGGACCGGTGGGAGGACGACAGCGGCAACCGGCGTTCGCGCGTGGAGGTCATCGCCGAACACGTGGAGTTCAAGCCCCAGCGGCGCGACGAAGCCCAGACCGCCCCGGAGGCGGAGGCGATCCTCCCCGAACCGGAGCCCGCGCAGGCGACCGCGTAGCCAAACGGGAGCAGGGGGTCTCGGGAATCGGCCCCCTGCTCTCCGTTCTCGCAGCGGGTCGTCTCAAGGGAACGCGTCGTGCGGCTGGGCCAGGGTCCGGGCAAGGGGCCGAACGGTTCGATCGCACCGGACGTGTTCGTGGTGTACGGGTGGCGAAACGGAGGCGGAATGACGTACCTGTTGTGGGATGAGGGAAAGGCGCCTCTCCGCGAGCGACGCGGCTGACATTCCTGCGGCAGGCCGTTTCGGTTGAGCCCGGACCGGTACCGATGGCGCGTACCTCGGGGTAGGATCGGCTCCAGGGGTTGACTGATGACGAAACCGCACAAACCGACCACGGACGCCGGCTACCTGGAGGCCGCGTCCCGGATCATCTTCATGGGCGGCCTGAACCGCCGGGTCGTGGACGGCAAGTGGGATGGCTTTCTGCAAGCGTTCCACGGCTTCGACGTGGCTGCCGTGGCGGCCATGGGACCGGTCGAGGTGGAGCGGCTTGCGGACGACGACCGGGTGATCAAGTACGCGGCCAAGCTGCAGGCGGTCGTGACCAACGCGCAGGAGATGCAGCAGGTCGCCGCCGAGCACGGCAGCTTCGGCGCGTGGGTGGAGTCGGCGGTCGCCGGCGGCGTGCCGGCCGCCTGTGCGGAGCTGTCGAAGCGGTTCGCCTACATCTCCAGGGACGGTGCCCGCAACTGGCTCTATTCCACCGGTCACGACGTGGGAGCGGTGACCGACAAGGTCCGGGAGAAGTACGCGCCGTACCGCCCGGCCTGACAGGATCCCGCAGATGACGCTGCGCACCAAGCTGGGCTACGGCGTCGGCGATCTGGGCGGCAACCTGTTCTTCACGGTTGTCAGCTTCCACCTGCTGATCTTCTTCACCGACACGGTGGGGTTGTCGCCGGCGCTGACCGGGCTGGCCTTCACCGTCGCGCGGCTCTGGGACGCCGTGACCGACCCGCTGATGGGGATGATCTCGGACCGTACCCGCACCCGTTGGGGCCGCCGCCGTCCGTACCTGCTGGCCGGCGCGCCGCTGCTGCTGGCCGGCATCGCCGTGCTGTTCGTCGATCCGGGCCTGCAGACGCCGGGGGCGCTGTTCGCCTGGGCGGCGGTCGTCTACAGCTTGGTGAATACCGCCTACACGGTGGCGTTCATCCCGTACAATTCCCTGACGCCGGACCTTGCCCCCGGATCGGACCAGCGCACCGCACTGAACGGCTACCGCATGACCTTCGCGGTGATCGGCACGCTGATCGGCGCGGCGGGGTTCCCGATGCTGGTCTCGGTGCTGGGTCCCGGAGCGCCCGGCTACGGCCGTTCCGGCCTGGTGACCGGCGCAATCGTCTGTGCAGGACTGCTCGTCACGTTCCTGATGGTGCGGGAGCCCCCGCCGCCGGCGGCAACCGCCGGAACGGCCGGCATCGGCCTGCGGCCGGTGGTGCAGGCACTCGGAAATCGCGCCTTCCTGCTGGTGCTGATCCCGTGGACCCTGCACATGGTGGGCATCTCGCTGGTGTCGCCCATGGTGGTCTTCTACTTCAAGTACGTGCACGGGGACGAAGGGCTCTCGCAGATCGCCCTGGGCGTCCTGCTGATCGCCGCCATGGCCTCGATCTCGCTGTGGGTGGTCTTCGGCAGGCGGCTGGAGAAGCGCACCTGCTACAACCTGGGGATGGTCTGGTTCTGCGTCTGCCTGCTGGCAGCCGCGGCGTTCGGCCAGCGCAGCGTCCCGCTGACGCTGGTCATCATCGGCTTGGCCGGCATCGGTCTGGCTACCCACTACGTGTTCCCGTGGTCGATGCTGCCGGACGCGATCGACGCCGGCGCCGCGGCCTCCGGCCGCCGTGACGAGGGGGTCTGCTACGGACTCTGGACCCTGCTGCAGAAAGGCGGCCAGGCGCTGGCGCCGTTGCTGGCCGGCATCACGCTGAGCGTTACCGGCTACGTGCCCGACGTGCCGCAGACAGCAGCCGCGCTGACCGGCATCCGGCTGCTGGTGGGGCCGTTTCCGGCAGTCTTCTTCGCCGCCGCGGTGGCGGTCCTCACCGCCTACCCGATCACGCGCGCCGCCCACGCCACGCTGCGGGAACGGCTGACCCGGACGTCGTGAACGGCGACCCGAGCGTCGCTGCTGGCGGCCCGAGCGTCGCGAGCAGCGACGCGATCGTCGTCCGTGGCGCACGCGCCAACAACCTCCGGGACCTCGACGTCGAGATCCCGCTGGCGCGCATGACGGTCGTCACCGGCGTGTCCGGCTCGGGCAAGTCGTCGCTGGCTTTCGACACCGTCTACGCGGAGGGTCAGCGTCGCTACGTGGAGACCTTTTCCGCCTACACCCGCCAGTTCCTGGACCGGATGGACCGCCCGGCGGTCGACGCGGTGGAGGGCGTGCCCCCCGCCATCGCCATCGACCAGACCAACCCGGTGCGCACCTCGCGCTCCACGGTCGGCACCATGACCGAGCTCAACGACTATCTGAAGCTGCTGTACGCGCGCGCGGCCGGACTTATCTGCCGACGCTGCCGCCGCCCCGTGCAGGTGGACACGCCGCAGTCCATCGCCGCCGAGCTGCTGGCGTCAGCGGCGGACGGGCAGCGATCCCTGATCACCTTCGAGGTGCCGGTGCCGGCCAACTTCACGCTGCAGGAGGTGCGCGCCCTGCTGGCGGCGAAGGGCTACCATCGGCTCCACGCGGAGCGCCGCGCGACGGGATCACGCCCGCGGCGCCTGGAGGTGGTCCAGGACCGGGTCTCGTTGACCGGCCACAACGTGCCGCGCATCGTCGAGGACCTGGAGGCCGCCCTGGAGCACGGCCGCGGGCGGGTCGCGGTCCGGCACGTGGACCAGGACGGCAGCGCCGGCCGCCCGCGCCGGTTCTCCGCGGAGCTGCACTGCGCTGCATGCGACATCGCCTACCGCGAGCCGCTTCCCAGCCTGTTCTCTTTCAATTCCCCGGTCGGCGCCTGCGAGCAATGCCGGGGGTTCGGGCGCATCATCACCATCGACTACGACTTGGTGATCCCGGACCGCCGCCGCTCGCTGGCCGACGGCGCCGTACGCCCGTTCCAGAGCACGAGTTACTCCGAGTGCCAGGACGACCTGATCGGTTTCGCGCGCCGGCACGGCGTCCCGGTCGACGTGCCGTGGCAGGAGCTGCCGGCTGCCGACCGGCGCTGGGTGATCGACGGCGACGGGAAGCGTGACGAGGGGCGCTGGTACGGCGTGCGGGGCTTTTTCGACTGGCTGGAGGGACGGAGCTACCGCATGCACGTGCGGGTGTTGCTGTCGCGCTACCGCGCCTACGTGGAGTGTCCGGAGTGCCGCGGTACGCGCCTGAAGCCGGACGCGCTGCGGTGGAGGCTGGGAGCGGACCGGGGCCGCCACATCCACGACGTGGCGTTGCTGCCGATCGAGGAGTGCGAGCGTTTCTTCGCCGCGCTCGAAGTACCCGCCGCGATCGCCGCTGGCGTGGAGCCGGTGCTGGAAGACATCCGGACCCGGCTTCGCTACCTGGTGGAGGTGGGGTTGGGCTATCTGACCCTGGACCGGCAGTCACGCACCCTGTCCGGAGGCGAGGTGCAGCGCATCAACCTGACCACCGCCCTGGGCACGCAGCTCGTCAACGCGCTGTTCGTGCTGGACGAGCCCAGCATCGGCCTGCACCCCCGCGACATCGGCCGCCTGATCGGCGTCCTGCACCGCCTTCGCGATGCGGGCAACACCCTGCTGATCGTCGAGCACGACCCGGCGGTGATCCGCGCCGCCGACCACGTCATCGACCTGGGGCCCGGGCCGGGCCGGCACGGCGGCCGCATCCAGTATGCCGGTCCTGTCGCCGGGCTGCGAGGCTCGGACACCCTGACCGGGCGCTACCTCTCGGGGCGACTGCAGGTCGCCGGCCGCAACGGGAACCCGAGCGCCGGCCGCGGCTTCCTGCGGGTGCGCGGCGCCCGCGCCAACAACCTCAAGCGGATCGACGTGGACTTCCCGCTGGGCGCCCTGGTCTGCCTGGCCGGGGTCTCCGGATCCGGAAAGTCCACCCTGCTCTCCGACATCCTGTTCCCGGCGGTGCGCCGCGCCAAGGGGCAGCCGGCGGAGGCTCCGGGCGCCCACCGCGCCGTGCTCGGTCACGAGCGCATCGCCGCGATCGAGTTGATCGACCAGAGTCCCATCGGCAAATCGGCGCGCTCCACCCCGGCCAGCTACGTGAAGGCGTTCGACCCGATCCGCAAACTGTTCGCGGCCACCGAGCAGGCGCGGGCGCGCGGCTACACGGCCGGCACCTTCAGCTTCAACACCGGCACCGGCCGCTGCCCGGCCTGCAGCGGCGCCGGCTTCGAGCACATCGAGATGCAGTTCCTGTCCGACGTCTACCTGCGCTGCGCGGACTGCGACGGCCGCCGCTTCCGCCCGGAGGTGGAGGAGGTCCGCGTGCGCGGGCGCTCGATCGTGGACGTACTCGACATGACGGTGGACGAAGCGCACGACGCCTTCCCGGAGCCGGCCGTGCGGGCGGCGCTGCAGCCGCTGGCGGAGGTCGGCCTGGGCTACCTCACCCTCGGCCAGTCCGTACCCACGTTGTCGGGCGGCGAGGCTCAGCGGCTGAAGATCGCCGGCCACCTGGCCGGCGTCGCGTCGAAAGGCCCCCGGCGCGGCCAGACTCGTCAGGGCGTCCTGTTTCTGATGGACGAGCCCACCACGGGCCTGCACGTCGCGGACATCGCGGTGCTGATCGACGCGCTGCGCAGCCTGGTGGCCGCCGGCCACTCGCTGCTCGTGGTGGAGCACAACCTGGACGTGCTGGCCGCCGCCGATCACGTCATCGAGCTGGGTCCCGAGGGCGGTGAGGCCGGCGGCCTGGTGGTCGCCGCCGCCACGCCGGACGAGCTCGCCGCGGACGGCCGCACGCACACCGCGCTGGCGTTGCGCGACCGGGAACGGGAGTCGCCGGAGTCCGCCGCTGCGCGCTCGCCCGCAACGACCGCAGCGCCGGCGCCGGGCCGCAATGGCGCTATCGAGGTGCGCCGGGCGCGTGAGCACAACCTGCGCGCCATCGACCTGACCATCCCGCGCGACCGCTTCACGGTGGTCACCGGGGTCTCGGGCTCGGGCAAGAGCACGCTGGCCTTCGACGTGCTGTTCGCTGAGGGGCAGCGCCGCTACCTGGAGTCGCTGAACGCCTACGTACGCCAGTTCGTGCAGTCGGCCGCGCGCCCCGACCTGGACAGGCTGTCCGGCATGCCGCCGGCGGTGGCGATCGAGCAACGCACCAGCCGCGGCGGCCGCAAGAGCACGGTCGCCACGCTCACCGAAATCTACCACTTCCTGCGGTTGCTGTACGTGCGCCTGGGCATCCAGCACTGTCCGGAATGCGCCGTCGTCATCGAGCCGCAGAGCGCCGAGGCCATCGGCACCGCCATCCTGAAACGGTTCGCCGGCGAGAGAGCGAGCGGAGCGAACCTCACTCGAAGAGTGATGGTCCTGGCGCCGCTGGTGCGCGGCCGCAAGGGCTACTACACCGATCTGGCCGTCTGGGCGGCCGGCAGGGGCTTCCGTGAGTTGATGGTCGACGGCCGGCTGCTTCCCACCGACCTGTGGCCGCGTCTGGACCGCTTCCGCGAGCACGATATCGACGCGCCGATCGCCACCATCGACATCGACCGCCACGCCGCCACCGCCCTGGAGGCCGCCGTCGCGCAGGCGCTGGAGTTCGGGCGCGGCACCCTGCACGTCCGTCCGTTCGACGGTGGGCGCGCCGGGGCCGTCCACGTCCATTCGACCGAGCGTTCCTGCCCGAGCTGCGGGCGCAGCTTCCCGGAGCCGGACCCGCGCCTGTTCTCCTTCAACTCCAGGCACGGCTGGTGCCCGGAGTGCTACGGCACCGGACTGGAGCTGCCCGGCTTCGACGCCGAGCATACCGGCGACGAGGGGTGGTGGAACGAGTCGTGGGAAGGGGTGGAGGTACCGTGCCGCGCCTGCGCCGGCCGCCGGCTGCGCCCGGAGGCGCTGGCGGTGACGCTGGGCGGCCGCTCCATCGACGACCTGGGCGCCCTGGCGGTGCAGGCGCTGCCGGCGGCGCTGCGGGCGCTGCGGTTCGACGACCGGCAGCGGTCCATCGCCCGCGACATCGTCCGCGAGCTCCGCGCCCGGCTGGGCTTCCTGCAGCAGGTGGGGCTGGGCTACCTGGGACTGGACCGCGCGGCGCCCACCCTGAGTGGCGGCGAGGCGCAGCGCATCCGCCTGGCCGCACAGCTCGGCTCGCAGCTCCGCGGCGTCTGCTACGTGCTGGACGAGCCGTCGATCGGCATGCACGCGCGCGACAACCACCTGTTGCTGGCAACCCTCCGGAAGCTGCAGGAGCGGGGCAACACCGTAATCGTGGTCGAGCACGACGAAGAGACCATCCGCAGCGCCGACCACATCGTCGACCTGGGTCCGGGCGGCGGCGCCGGCGGCGGACGGGTGGTCGCGAACGGCAGCCTGGCGGAGGTGATGGCCAACGACGAATCCACCACGGGGCGGATGCTGCGCGCGCCGGGCCGGCACCCGGTGATCAAGCGCCGGCGGGATCCGGAGGCCGGCCGGCTCACCGTCCGGGAGGCGACCCTGCACAACCTGCGGGGAATCGACGTGCGCGTGCCGCTGGCGGCGGTCACCTGCATCACGGGCGTGAGCGGCTCCGGCAAGAGCACCCTGGCGCGACGGCTGCTGTTCGACCAGGTGCGCGAGCGGCTCGCGGCTCGCTCGAGGCGGCGCTCGGGGCGCTCGGCCCGCCCCCGGTGGGTCGGCTGCCGGGAGATCGAGGGATGGGAGGCGCTGCGCCGCGCCCTGCAGGTCGACCAGACGCCCATCGGCAAGACGCCGCGCTCCTGCCCGGCCACCTACGTCGGCGTCTGGGACGATGTGCGCGCCCTGTTCGCGGCCACCACCGAGGCTCGCATCCGCGGCTACGGGCCGAGCCGCTTCTCCTTCAACGTGGACGAAGGCCGCTGCCCGGAGTGTGCGGGCCAGGGGGTGAAGAAGCTGGAGATGAGCTTCCTGCCCGACGTGGCCATCCGCTGCGAGGCGTGCGGCGGCGACCGCTTCGAGCAGGAGACCCTGGCGGTTCGCGTGCACGACCGGTCGATCGCCGACGTGCTGGCGCTGGACTCGGCGGCGGCGGCCGAGGTGTTCGCCGCCCACCCGCGCATCGCGCCGACCCTGGACCTGCTGGTGGAGGCGGGACTGGGCTACCTGAAGCTCGGCCAACCCAGCCCGACGCTGAGCGGGGGCGAGGCGCAGCGCATCAAGTTGGTCGCCGAGCTGGCCAAGCGCGCGCCGGGCGGCGCCGGAGCCGAGGGCGGCGGCACCCTCTACGTCCTGGACGAGCCCACCATCGGGCTCCACATGGCCGACGTCGACCGGCTGACGCGGGTGCTGCACCGGCTGGCAGACCGCGGCGACACGGTGGTCGTGATCGAGCACAACCTCGACGTGATCGCCGAGGCCGACCACGTCATCGACCTGGGTCCGGACGCCGGCGACGACGGCGGCCGCGTGGTCGCGCAGGGGCCGCCGGAGCGGGTGGCGGCGATCCGCCGCGGTTCACGCACCGCGCCGATCCTGGCGCGCTTCCTGCGCGAGAGGGCAGTATGAGTGTGGGTCACCGTGTTGCGAAGGCCTGTCGCTGCGCGGTAG
Organism: Spirochaetia bacterium; assembly: GCA_965215345.1. GTDB lineage: Bacteria > Spirochaetota > Spirochaetia > SZUA-6 > Bin103 > CATQHW01. The sequence goes on from CBDCDL010000002.1 coordinate 1,332,852, forward strand.
GCCTTCGCTGCGCGGTAGGCGTAGCCCGCGCCTGTCACGAAGCCGGCAGTCGGCTACCGGGCAGGTTCGTTTGATCCCTCGTGCACGTCGCCGCCGGCGCTCGGCCGCTCCGACTGGCCCCACGGCATGGGCATGGTCGGCGGCGTCGCGTGATGGTCGCCGCGCGGCGGCTTGGGGCGCGCGCGGAACTCGCTGATCATGCGCGCGAGCTGGCGCGACGCCTCGCGCACGGCGCGCTCGCCCTTCTCCTTCGTGGCCAGCGTCGGCTCGCCCAGCACCCCGGTGTCGCTGTAGGAGGCGGTCCAGGAGGTCACGTTGCCGGGTCCGTGGCCGTACAGGTCGGTGTAGAAGAAGTCCGATTCGTAACGGTGGTAGGCGATCCTGCCGTCGGCGATCAGGTCCTTGCGCACGTCATCCTCCGCCAGGTAGAGGTAGACGGAGGTCTCCAGCTCGCAGGCGTGGGCGATGCCCCCCGGAAAGCGGCTCTCGCGCCATCCCGGCAGGAACTCCGGGTCCACCGAGAGGAGCTGCCACCACGAGCAGGCCATGCACTCGGCGTCGGTTTCCAGGTTCACGCGGCGCGCGGCCAAGTCCAGGTTGGGCATGTTGGAGCCGTGGCCGTTGAGGAAGACGATCTTCTTGAAGCCGTGGTAGGCGAGGCTGGCGCCGATGTCGACGATGCACTTGATGAAGTGCTCCCAGTGGATGCTGGTGGTGCCGGGGAAGTCCATCACGTGCGGGGCGTAGCCGTGCGCGAACGGGGGCATGACCAGCACCTCGTCCGGGACCAGGCGCGCCGTCGCCTCGGCGACCCCGCGCGGGCACACCACGTCCACGTCCAGCGGCAGGTGAGGACCGTGCTGCTCGGTCGATCCCACCGGGCAGACCACCACCCGCTCCTGCTTCACCGCCTCGTTGATCTCCGGCCAAGTCAGCTTCTCGTAGCGCCACGACTCGGATCGTGCCATCGAAAACCCTCCACATGTAGTCTCACGGTACCACGACCGTACGGCGGGATCGCCGCCTCCGCCACCCCACCACGAAACCGGCATCCGCTCGCGGTCGTTTCGAGCAGGTCGCACTGCCACGCGGCCATGACCGGACGCGGTGGCCCGCCGAGGCGCGCCGCACGCGGCCCGGGTCGCGCAGTTCGCGCCAGGCCTGGAAGAAGCGATGAACGTGAAGCGGTCGCTCGCCGGTGCCTCGGTCAGCCCCCCTTGCCCGCGCGCTCCATCCTGGCCCAGGTGTCGCGCAGGCCGATGGTGCGGTTGAAGACCGGGCGCTCCGGGGTGGCGTCGCGCGCGTCCAGGCAGAAGTACCCGTTGCGGATGAACTGCACGGCGGCCGACGGCTCCGCCTCAACCAGCCCCGGCTCCAGCTTGCAGCCGGTCAGCACGCGCAGCGCGTCGGGGTTGAGGTGATCGCGCCAGTTCTCGCCCTCGGTCAGGTCCTTCATGTCCTCCTTGGTGAACAGGCGGTCGTACAGGCGCACCTCGGCGTCCAGCGCGTGCGCGGCGGACACCCAGTGCAGGGTGCCCCGCACCTTGCGCCCGTCGGCGGTGCCTCCCCCGCGCGAGGCGGGATCGTAGGTGCAGCGGAGCTCGGTCGGGCGACCGTCCTCGTCGCGCACCACCTCGTCACAGGTCACGTAGTAGGCGTGCTTGAGCCGCACCTCCCGCCCCTCCGCCAGCCGGAACCACTTGCGCGGCGGGTCGTCGCGGAAGTCGTCGCGCTCGACGTACAGCTCACCGCTGAACGGCACCATCCGGGTGCCGGCCGACGGGTCTTCGGGGTTGTTGTCGCACTCGACGTCCTCCACCTGCCCGGCCGGGTAGTTGGTGATCACCAGCCGGATCGGGTCCAGCACGCCCATCACGCGCTGCGCGACGCGGTTGAGGTGCTCGCGCAGGCGGGACTCGAACATCTCGATCTGCACCAGCACCTGCGTCTTGCTCAGGCCCACGTCGGTCGCGAAGCGGCGCAGCGCCGCCGGCGGCACGCCGCGCCGGCGCAGCGCGGCGATGGTCGGCAGGCGCGGATCGTCCCAGCCGGTCACGTCGCCGGCCTCCACCATCTCCTTGAGGCGGCGCTTGCCGGTCATCGTGTGCGAAATGTAGAGGTGGTTGTACTCGATCTGGCGTGACGGAAAGATGCCGAGCGCCTCGATGAACCAGTCGTACAGCGGCCGGTGGGTCTCGTACTCCAGCGTGCACAGGGAGTGGGTGACCCCCTCGATGGAGTCCGACTGGCCGTGCGCCCAGTCGTAGGTAGGGTAGATGCACCAGCGGTCGCCGGTGCGGTGATGGGGGGTGCGCATGATGCGGTACATCACCGGGTCGCGCAGGTAGACGTTCGGTGCTGCCATGTCGATCCTGGCGCGCAGTACGCAGGCGCCTTCCTCGAACTCTCCTCCGCGCATGCGCCGGAACAGGTCCAGGTTCTCTGCCACCGCGCGGTCGCGGTAGGGGCTCTCCATGCCGGTCGACTGGGCGAAGCCGCGGTACTCGATGATCTCGTCCGCGGTCAGGTGGTCGACGTAGGCGTTGCCGGTTTCGATGAGCTGCACGGCCAGCTCGTACAGCCGCTCGAAGTAGTCGGAGGCGTAGTGCTCGCGCTCACCCCAGTCGAAGCCCAGCCAGCGGATGTCGGTCTTGATCTGCTCGACGTAGTGGGTGTCCTCGCGCTCGGGGTTGGTGTCGTCGTAGCGCAGCGCGCAGACGCCGCCGAACTCGGCAGCCACGCCGAAGTTGACGCAGATCGCCTTGACGTGGCCGATGTGCAGGTAGCCGGACGGCTCCGGCGGAAAGCGGGTCTGCACCCGGCCGCCGTAGCGGCCGGACTCCACGTCGCGCCTGACCGCGGCGCGCACGAAGTCAGAGCCGGCGGCCTCGGCTGGCGGCGTGTCGGCGGAATCGCTCACGACGGATTCCGGCAGGCGACGATCAGCCCGTCGCGGATCGGCACCAGGGAGACGGTCCAGCCGCGGTCGGCGGTGATCAGGCCGGTGAAGCGGCGCACCCCCTCGGTGTCCTCCGAGCGGTCGGCGTCATCGAAGATGCGCCCGAACCACAACATGTTGTCGATGATCAGCACGCCGCCGGGCCGCAGCTTCTCTTCGATCACGGGCAGCGAGTCCGGGTACATGCGCTTGTCGATGTCGTTGAAGATCACGTCATACGGGCCGTCGGCCTGGCGCAGGGCGGCTACCGCTTCGCCCACGTGGTAGCGGACGATGCCGTCGTAGCCGAGCGCCGACAGGTGCCGGCGGGCGCGGGCGGACAGCCCTTCGTCCCAGACGACGTGGTGGACGGTGCCGCCGCCGTTCTCCTGGACAGCGCGCGCGAACCACGCGGTCGAGTAGCCGAATCCCGAGCCCATCTCGAACACGGAGCGGGCGCCGATCATGCGGGAGATCTGGTAGCAGAGCTGGCCGGAAGCCGGCCCGACGATCGGGAAGCCGACCTCGCGGGCGTGCTCCTCCATGCGGGCGAGCTCGGCGGGGCGATCGGGAACGAGGTCGTCGAGGTAGCCGCGTACCTCGGGAGAGATCGGGTCCATGCGCAATGCTCACCGGTCGGCGCGCGGCGCGCAAGCGGCGGTGAGCGGCGACTCTGACTGTGGCGCCGCACGGTTGAAGCGGCAGCGCCGGGCGACCGCTTGCCTTGATGGATGGACGAACCGCGAGAGTCGATCTGGAGCGTTCCTTCGTCGCTCAAGACGATCTATTACGCCATGTTCACGGTGTTCGCGTCGCTGAGCGCCGCGCTGGCGCTGGTCGACGTGTTGAGCCCTGGTTCGCCGGGGAGTATCGTCGACAGGGTTCTTCGGTTCGGTGAGAGGATGGCACGATGGCGGTAGCCTCGGCCGCCTTGAGCATGCTCGCGATGGAGGTAGTCGGAATGGGAGGAATCGTGGGTTCGTACTTGCAGCGACGACTTGATGATCATTTCGCGAAACGGGCGAAACGCCTCCATGCAAAAGCCGTTGCGCAGGGCCGGGCAGAGGAGAGGCCAAGTGGGAGGAACGAGAGCGACGGATCGCCGAGTCCAGAGCACGTATCCCGCCTCCGCCTCCGCCCCCTGCCGATGAGGACTCCGGCACGTGATGCGGCGTGAACGGGCTGATCAGTCCATGCGCATGCCGCCGTTGACGGCGAGCGTGCTGCCGGTGACGTAGGAGGCTGCCTCGGAAGTCAGGAACAGCACGGCGCCCGCGCAGTCGGCGGGTTGCCCGAGCCGCCCGGCGGCAGTGGTCAGGCGCAGTTTCTCAAGGGTTTCCGGGGTGTTGGTGCGCTCGTGGATGGCCGTGAGGATCACGCCGGGGGCGACGGAGTTGACGGTGATGCCTGCGGGGCCCAGCTCCTTGGCCAGGCTGCGGGTCATCGCCGACAGGCCGCCCTTGGCCGCCACGTAGGCGGTGGCCCCTCCTCCGCCGCCGGTGTGGGCGGATATCGAGGAGATGTTGATCATCCTTCCCCAGCCGCGCTCGCGCATGGCCGGAGCCAGCAGGCGGCTGGTCAGCATCGCCGCGGTGAGGTCGAGCGCCAGCGTGTCGTGCCAGGCGGACAGCGGCGCCTCCAGCAGCGGGCGCATGTCCAGGACGTCGCCGGCGTTGTTGACCAGGATGTCGATCGGCCCATCCAGCCGCGTGGCGGCCTCCGTGCACAGGTGCTCGACCTGCCGCGGGTCGGTGAGGTCGGCGGCGATCGCCGCCACCGGCGCGCTGGAAGCGCGCGCGGTCAGTTCCGCGGCCGCGGCGGCGCTGGAGCGGTAGCCGATCGCGACTGCGGCGCCGTTGTCGATGAACACCTCGCTGATGGCTCGGCCGATACCGGTGGCGCCGCCGGTCACCAGGGCGCGGCGCCCGCGCAGGTCGACGTGCAGATCCATCGCGTACTCCTTCTCGGGTTATCCTCGCATGGACGGGGAGCATGAAAGAGCGAAAGGCGATCGAGGGGCGCTTCGCCGGCAAGGTGGCGGTCGTGACCGGCGGGTCGACAGGCATCGGCCGCGCCGTCGTCGAGCAGCTCTGCGCGGAGGGCGCGGCAGTGGCCTTCTCCGGGATCGAGCCCGATCTGGTCGAACAGGCCGTGCGCAACCTCACCGGGCAGGGATACCAGGTGGCGGCGTGCTGCGGTGACCATGCCGAGGATGCCTTTTGCCGGCGGCTCGTGGAGGAGGCGACCGGGCGCTGGGGCCGGCTGCACTACCTGGTGAACAACGCGTTCTCGTTCATCGCCTCCGGGCTCGGCACCGATCGGGAGGCGTGGCTGCGCAGCCTGGAGGCGGGGCCGGTCGCCTACGCGACGATGGCCGATGCGGCGGCCTCCGCCATCCGCGACAGCGGCGGCGGCGCGATCGTCAATGTGTCGAGCATCTCCGCCCGGATCGCCCAACCGGATCGCTGGACGTACAACACGGCGAAGGGCGCCGTGCATACCCTGACCAAGTGCATGGCGATGGACCTCGCCCCGTACGGGATCCGGGTGAATAGCGTCAGCCCCGGCTGGATCTGGACGCGCGAGGTGCTGAAGGCGGCGGACCTGGACGGCGGCGGGCGCGAGAAGTGGGAACCCGTGTGGGGTCAGTACCACATGCTGGAGCGCTGCGGCGAGCCGATCGAGTGCGCGGGGCCGATCCTTTTCCTGCTCAGCGACGACGCGTCGTTCATCTCCGCGACCGACCTGCGGATCGACGGCGGCTACCTTGGCATGGGGCCGGAAGGGTTGGGCAGGGACGCGGTGTTCGCCGGCTCCGAGTAGACGCAGCGCCTCCCCTCCGTCCTACGCGAAGCCGAATGTGGTATCCTCAAGTTGGATGAGGCAGGCGGTGCCGGCATGACACGGGTCACGACAGACAAGGTTCCGAAAGAGCTTCTCGGATCCCTGCAGCGAGTCGTCGACGACGGCGAACGCGTTGTGGTCGACAGGAGCGGGAAGAGTGTCGCCGCGATCGTTCCGATGGAGGATCTGGAGTTGCTCCGGCGTATCGAGGACATGCTCGATAACGAGGCCGCCATCAAGGCTCACCAGGAACCGGGCCGTGTCCCGTGGCCGATTCTGAAGAAGGAACTGGATCTCTGAGGTCTCGCGCGGGTGGGTGTTACTCACTCGACGCGACGTGACCCCTTCGCAATCCCGGATCCGCATTCGTCACCGGCGTGCGAGCTTACGATGTCGAGTTCGCTCCATCGGCGGCCCGCTCGTTCGCGAAGCTTGAACGGCGAATCCAGCGAAGAGTCGCTCAGCGCGTGGAGGCGCTCGTGTACACCCCTCGCCCGAGGGGCAGCGAGAAGCTGCGAGGGACGGCAAATCGCTATCGCCTTCGCGTCGGCGACTACCGCATCATCTATGACATAGAGGACGATGCCCTGGTCATCCTGATCTTGCGAGTTGGGCATCGACGCGATGTCTATCGGCGGCGTTGATCCGACGGTTCGGGAGGGAGCGGGCCATGCTGGCGAGACGCGGAATCACTTGACGAAAACTGTTCGTGTATACTGCGACGTGCGACGGAAGCGTTGCCGCCGGTGGAATGTAGTTCGTCTGAGGTAGGTTCATTTCGCGAAACGGGCGAAACGCCTCCATGCAAAAGCCGTTGCGCAGGGCCGGGCAGAGGAGAGGCCAAGTGGGAGGAACGAGAGCGACGGATCGCCGAGTCCGGAGCACGTATCCCGCCTCCGCCTCCTGCCGATGAGGACTCCGGCACGTGATGCGGCGTCGAGCGGGCTGATCAGTCCATGCGCATGCCGCCGTTGACGGCGAGCGTGCTGCCGGTGACGTAGGAGGCTGCCTCGGAAGTCAGGAACAGCACGGCGCCCGCGCAGTCGGCGGGCTGCCCGAGCCGCCCGGCGGCAGTGGTCAGGCGCAGTTTCTCAAGGGTTTCCGGGGTGTTGGTGCGCTCGTGGATGGCCGTGAGGATCACGCCGGGGGCGACGGAGTTGACGGTGGCCGCGGCGGCGCTGGAGCGGTAGCCGATCGCGACTGCGGCGCCGTTGTCGATGAACACCTCGCTGATGGCGCGGCCGATACCGGTGGCGCCGCCGGTCACCAGGGCCGCGGCGCCCGCGCAGGTCGACGTGCAGGTCCATCGCATGTTCCCTCACGCCGTCGTCGCATGGGATTGGGGCAAGGGTCCGCCAGTGTCGTCGACCTGCGCTTGCTCGGCGTAGTCAAATGTGACAACGATGAGCGCATCATCAGAGTAGCGAGGCCGGTCGGATGGGTCCGCGCCGAGATCGATCTGGTGCGAACGCAGTTGCGGCGGTTGAAGAAGGAGTTGCTGGCATGAAAGAGGACGAGTTCGAGCTGGTCGAGGGTAGCGGGAACGTGTTCCGCGACCTCGGCGATCCTCACGCTGACTTGAAGCAGGCACGGCGATCGTCGCGGCGCGGGTCATCGCCGTGACGCCCATGCGACCCCACGTGTCATGTCGCGTCACCAGTGGTCTGTCGAAGCACGGTCGATTGGCGGCTCCGATAGTCGCTCTGATCCTCTCCGGTGTCCTCTCAAGTTCGTGCGGTTATTATACCGATTTTGACCCCACATATCATTCCAGCGGGACTGCCCGCATCGAGTCGTACCGAGTCTATGACGAAAGAGATACCGACACTGACGACGAGGACGGCATCGATCGGACCCGCTGCACGGCCTTCTACAGCGTGACGAACACCGGGGAAACACCGATTGAACGATACACGATTTCGTTCAGAATCGAGACGGATCGCGGAGTGTATCTCAAGACTGAGACCGACCACATGGCCATCCCCCCGGAAAAGACAGTCTACGCAAACACAACGATCACGTTCTTCGAGCATGGAGAGATCATAGCCACCGACAGCGACGTCTCCATCGTGGAGTGGTTCTTCGTTACCTACGATTCTCATGGTACCGCTAGCGGCTCACAGGCGGGCAGCGTCGGCAAAGGTTGACCGAGCAGGTGACCTCACGCTCCGACTGAGGTGCACGGCTGGTCACCGGACGGCCGTCAGACCCATAGTAGAATTGGCCGATGTTCGTGCGGGAGCGGGGGCACTCTACCCGGGAGTCCAGCCTCGACACCCCGCTGATCGACCTGCAGCGTCAGGTCGCCGATCCGGCGCTCCGCGGCAGCCTGTTCGTGGCCGGCCCCGCCGGCGCCGGCAAGACCACCGCCGCGGTGCATCGCCTGCGTCGCCTGCTGGAGGCCCGCGTGCGCGCCGACTCGATCCTGGTGCTGCTGCCGCAACGGACTCTCGTCCGGCCCTACCGCGAGGCGCTCCGCGATCCGGCGCTCGCCGCGGGCGCGGCGGTCACCGTGACCACGGTCGGCGGACTGGCGAAGCGGGTGGTGGAGCTGTTCTGGCCGCTGGTCGCCGAGGAGGCCGGGTTCGCCGAGCCCGAGCGCGAGCCGGTCTTCCTGACCATGGAGACCGCCCAGTACTACATGGCGCGCGTCATGCAGCCGTTGCTGCGCGGCGGCTGCTTCGATTCGCTGGAGATCGATCGCAACCGCATCTACAGCCAAGTGCTCGACAACCTCAACAAGTCGGCTGTGGTGGGCTTCGACCACCTCACGATCGGCGATCGGCTGCGGGCTGCTTCCGGGAATGAATCGGTGCAGGAGCGCGTCTACCGCGATGTGCAGACCTGCGCCACCGCCTTTCGCCTCTTCTGTCTGGAGCACGGGCTGCTGGACTTCTCGCTGCAGATGGAGGTGTTCGCTCGCCACCTCAGGGGCGTGCAGCCGGCGCGGCGCTATCTGCTCAGGCTGTATCGCCACCTGATCGCCGACAACGTGGAGGAAGACACCCCGGTGGCGCACGACCTGCTGCTTTCCTGGCTGGGCGAGTTCGCCTCCGCCCTGGTGATCTGTGACGACGACGCCGGCTACCGGCGTTTTCTGGGCGCCGACCCGGAGGACGGCCTGCGCCTGCGCGACGCCTGCGACAGCGAGGTGCGCATGGACCGCCTCCCGGAGACCGACCCGTCGCTGCCGGCGTTCGAGCGCCGGCTCGCCTGGCACCTGCAGCCGGCGGAGCACCGGCCTGCGGACGGCCCGGGGCGCGGCCCGTTCCCGGTGGGCGGCGACGGCGTGCTGCGCTTCGCCCACCACCGCTATTACCCGGAGATGCTCGACTGGGTGGCGGCACGGATCGCCGGTCTGATCGAGGAGGGCGTCGCTCCGGGTGAGATCGTGGTGCTGGCGCCGTTTCTGTCCGACGCGCTGCGGTTCGCGCTGGTCGACCGGCTGGACCGGCTCGGGGCGCCGGCGCGTTCGCACCGTCCGTCGCGGGCGCTCAGGGAGGAGCAGGCGACGCGCTGTCTGCTGACGCTGGCGGCGTTGGCCCATCCGTCGTGGCGGTTGCCGGTCGCGCCGGCCGAGCTCGCCCACGCGCTGGTCGCGGCGATCGACGGGCTGGACCTGATCCGGGCGAGAGTGCTGGCCGACGCCTTGTTCGATCCGGCGCGGATGGCTGCCGGCGGTGCGCTGCGCCCGTTCGCGTCCGCTCCCGCAGGCGTGCACGAACGCGTCACCTACACCGCCGGCGGCCGCTACGAGGCGCTGCGCGTCTGGATCGACGACTACCGGTCGGCGGCGTCCGTGGACCGGCTCGACCATTTCCTGCGGCGTCTGTTCGGTGAGCTGCTGTCGCAGCCGGGGTACGGCTTCCACCATGCCCTCCCCCATGCCCGCGACCACGGCCAGATCGCGGCTCAACTGGTCGAATCGGTGCGCAAGTTCCGGTGGGTGACCGATCGTCAGCTCGCAGAGACAGGCGAGTCCTCCGATCGGGAGTACGCGGCCACGGTGGCCGACGGCCTGATCGCGGCGCAGTACGTCGACGCGCGCGATGCGGACGCGCAGGAAGCCGTGCTGCTGACGCCGGCCTGGACGTTCCTGATGAGCAACCGGCGCGTCGACCACCAGTTCTGGATCGAGGTGGGAGCGCGCGGCTGGTCCGAGCCGCTGCGGCAGCCGCTGACGCAGCCATACGTGCTCAGCCGCGGCTGGCCGTCGGGCCGGATCTGGGGGGAGAAGGACGAGGCGAGGGAGGCCGGGGATCACCTGTACCGGCTGGCGGTCGGGCTGGTGCGCCGCTGCCGCACGGCCATCCACCTCGGGCTCTGCGACGTCAACGAGCAGGGCTCCGAGTACCGCGGCCGGTTCCTGCGGGCCATCGACGAGGTGCTCCGTTCGGTCAAGGCGACATGAGCGCTCCCGTGGCCTCGGCAGCCCCCACCTCCGCTCCGGCGTGGCAGGTGCCGCGGGGGTTCACGCCGCGGCCGAGCCAGCGCGCGGTCCTGTCCTACGACGGCGGGCTGATGGGGATCGCCGCGGTGCCCGGCAGCGGCAAGACCGAGACCGTCGCCATGCTGGTGGACCGCATCCTGGACCTGCAGATCCTGGACGGCGAGCAGGAGATCCTGGTGGTCACGCTGGTCAACGCCGCCTGCGACAACCTGGCGCGCCGGGTCGACCAGGCCACCGCGGCGCGCACGCTGATGCCGGGCGTCGGCTACCGGGTACGCACGCTGCACTCGCTGGCCGCCGACATCGTGCGCGAGCGGCCGGAGGCGGTCGGTTTGACCGATGCTTTCGGGATCGTCGATCAGGAGCAGTGCGACCAGATCCGCCGCCAGGTCGCCGTCGCCTGGCTGCGCGGCAACGGGTCCCGCTGCGAGTGGCTGCTCGATCCCGAGTTGCCGGAGGAGCGGCGCGCGTTCGTGCGGCGCGAGCGGCTTCCGGATCTGGTCGAGGGCCTTGGCTCCGACTTCATCCGCTACGCCAAGGGCGAGCGCGTGCGTCCGGACCAGCTCCAGGCGCTGCTTCGCGGTCGCCGCGCCGGGGCGGTCGGCGGTGACGAGGATGCCACCCTGGCGGAGATCGGCACGACCCTGTACACCGACTACCAGCGCGCCCTGTCCTACCGTGGAGCCCTGGACTTCGACGACCTGATCTGGCGCGCGCTGGACCTGCTGGAGCAGGACGAGGAGTTGCTCGGCCGGCTCCGCGAGCGGTGGCCGTTCATCCTCGAGGACGAGGCGCAGGACTCCAGCGAGGTGCAGGAACGGATCCTCTCCCTGCTGGCCGGCGAGCGGGGCAACTGGGTGCGCGTCGGCGACTCCAATCAGGCCATATTCGAGACGTTCACCACCGCCGACCCGCGCTTCCTGCGCGAGTTCCTGCGCCGCGACGACGTTGCCGCGCGGGAGCTCCCGGAGTCCGGCCGCTCGGCGCCGCGCATCATCGCCGTCGCCAACCGGATGATCGACTGGACCACCGGCTGCCACCCGGTGACCGACGCGCGCGACGCGCTGGGCCTGCCGCACGTGACTCGGACGCCGCCCGGCGATCCACAGCCCAACCCGCCGGACTCCCAGGCCACCGTGGCCTTCATCGACAAGCCGCTGCCGCCGGAACGCGAGGCGGCGGCGATCGCCGATTCCGTCAGCCGCTTCCTGTCCGCCAACCCGGACGCGACCGTGGCGGTGCTGGCGCCGAGCAACCACCGTGCGGACGACCTGGTGCAGGCGATCCGGGCGCGCGGCGTGCGCTGCGTGGAGAGCCTGCTGGCCGGCACCGGCGCCACCCGCGCGGTGGCCGAGGTGGTCGGCCACGTGCTGCGCGCCCTGGCCGAACCCGCCTCGGCTTTCGCCCTGGCCGACTGCTACCTGTCCTGGCGGCGCGCCGACCGGGACGAGCCGAAGAGGTGGGCAGCGGCGGAAGCAGGCGCGCGGCTCCTGCGCGGCTGCGATGGGCTGGAGGACTACCTCTGGCCGCGCCTCGGCCGCGACTGGCTGGCCGAGCAGGACATCGACGCCGCCGAGCGCGAGCGCTTCTCGCGCTTCGCCGACCTGGTGCGGCGCTGGCAGGGGGCGGCGGCGCTGCCGATCGACCAGCTCGTGCTGACCGTCTCCCAGGACCTGTTCGGCGAGCCCGACGAGCTGGCGGTGGCTTTCAAGCTGGCGGTCAGCCTGCGGCAGACCGGACGGGTGCATCCGCGCTGGGGCATCCGCGAGATGGTCGACGAGCTGAAGGCGATCGCCGGCAGCCGGCGCCGGTTCTCAGGCTTCACGCCGGACCAGTCCGGCTTCGACCCCGCTGCGCACCGCGGCGCGGCGGTGGTCGCCACCATGCACAAGGCCAAGGGCCTGGAGTGGGACCGGGTCTACCTGACCTCCGTGAACGCCTACGACTACCCGGCCGATCCGGACGCCGACCGCTTCATTCCGGAGAAGTGGTACCTGGCGGACCGCCTCAACGCCGCCGTGGAGGCATGCCAGGAGGCACGCTGCCTGCTGGCCGGCACCGAGTACCGCCGGCTGGAGGCGACCTGCCGGGCCCGCATCGACTACATTCGGGAGCGGCTGCGGCTGCTGTTCGTCGGCATCACGCGCGCCCGGCGCGACCTGATCGTGACCTGGAACACCGGCCAGTCCGGCAAGGTCGGCCCCGCTGCGGCGTTCAGCGCGCTCGCCGAGTGGTGGAAGGGCCAGGTGGAGAGACATGGCGATCGCTGACGACCTGGCCCTGAGCCAGGCCAGCCTGCAGGACTACGTCGAGTGTCCGTACCGGTTCCGGCTGCGCTACCTGGACCGCCTGGAGTGGCCGGCCGTCGAGGCGGAGCCGGCAGACCGCAACGAGCGGCTGCGCCGCGATGGGGCGGAGTTCCACCGCATGGTCCACCAGTACCTGCTTGGCGTGCCGGTGGAGCGCCTGCGGGCGCTGGCCGAGCATCGCGCGGAAGGGGCGGGTGACGGGCACGGGTTGGCCGACTGGTGGGGGGCGTTCTGCGAGCACCGGCCGGCGGACCTGCCGGGGGAGCGCTATCCGGAGGTGACGCTGGCGGCGGAGGTGGCCGGCCGGCGGCTGGCCGCCAAGTACGACTTGGTCGTCGTGCAGGACGGCGGTGTCGCGGTGATCCTGGACTGGAAGACCGCCGGTCGACGGCCGCGGGACGAGACGGTGGAAGGAAGGCTGCAGACCCGCGTGTATCCTTACCTGCTGGCACTGGCCGGGGGCGCGCTCAACGGTGGCACGCCGTTGGCACCCGAGCGGATCGAGATGCGCTACTGGTACGCCGCATTCCCGAACGAGCCAACCGTCATCACCTACGACCGCGACCGGTTCGAGGCGGACCACACGTATCTCACCGGACTGCTGCAGGAGATCTCCGATCGTCCGGCCGACGGTTTCGAGCGTACCGAAGACCGGGAGCGATGCAGGCCGTGCACCTACCGATCGCTCTGCGGGCGGGGACGGAAGGCCCCGGCGGAGAGCGACCTTGACGACGACGCCGCGGCGGATCTCTCCCTCTCGATCGACGACGGTGACGAGGCGATCGGGCTCGACCATACGGAGGTCGACGAGGTGTCCTTCTGATGGCTGCCGGCAGGATCGCGCCGCACTGGGAGGAGCCGGCGCCGGTGGAGGTGCCGGCCGCGCTGCGGGACGCCGTCGGCGGTCCCCCCGTGCTGTCCGAGACCCTGGTGCGACGCGGCCACGACACGCCGGAGCGAGCCCTGGCGTTCCTGGAACCCCGCCACTACCGGCCGGCGCCGGCCGCCGACCTGCCGGACATGACGCCGGCCGCCGACCGGATCGAGCGGGCGCTGCGCGACGGCGAGCGGATCGGCGTGTGGGGGGACTTCGACGTCGACGGGCAGACCTCCACCACCCTGCTGGTGGAGACGCTGCGGCGTCTGGGGGCCGATCCGGCCTATCACATTCCCGTGCGCGCGACCGAATCACACGGCGTGGGCGTGGAGGCCCTGCGCGGGTTCCTGGATTCGGGCGTGACGCTGATGCTCACCTGCGACACCGGTGTGGACGACAACGAAGCGGTAGAGTATGCGGCCGGCCGCGGGGTGGACGTGATCATCACCGACCATCACGACCTGCCGCCGGAGCTGCCGCCGGCCCTGGCCGTGATCAACCCGAAGCGGATCGACGGGCTCCACCCGATGCGGTCCCTGCCCGGGGTGGGGGTGGCGTTCCAGGTGGCGCGCGAGCTGTTCGGCCGCGCCGGCCGCATCAGGGAGTCGCGCGAGCTGCTCGACCTGGTGGCGCTGGGGGTGGTGGCAGATCTGGCCGAGCAGGTGGACGACACCCGGTTCTGGCTGCAGGTCGGACTGATGGTGCTCCGCCGTACCGAGAGGGTCGGACTGCGGGTGATGATGGAGCTGGCCGAGCTGAACCGGGAGACGCTCGCCGAGGAGCAGATCAGCTTCGCGCTGGGGCCGCGCCTGAACGCCATCGGCAGGCTCGGTGACGCCAACCCCATCGTCGAGCTGATGACGACCGACTCGCGCGAGGTGGCGCGCCGGCAGGTGGAGGAGCTGGAGCGGATGAACGCACGGCGGCGCCTGCTCACCGATCAGGTGTTCGACGCGGCCTGCGACCAGATCGACGCGGACCCGGGCATCCTCGACCATCCCGGCCTGGTCCTCTTTCACGCGGACTGGCCGCCGGGCGTGATCGGCATTGTCGCCAGCCGGCTGGTCGAGCGCTTCCACCGGCCCACGCTGCTGCTCGCATCGCCGGACGGCCCGGTGCGCGGGTCGGCCCGGTCGATCGCCGGCTGCAATGTCACAGCGGCGATCGCCACGTGCGCGGAGCTGCTGGACGGTTACGGCGGACACCCCATGGCGGCAGGCGTCTCGCTGCAGCCGGAACGGCTCGAGCCGTTCCGCCGGGAGCTGCAGGGCGCGCTGCGCGAGCAGATCGGCGACGGGCCGCCCGCGCCGCGCCTGCCGATCGACGGCGTGCTCGACCTGGGACAGACGGACCTGGACCTGGTGGCCGCGCTCGCCGGCCTCGGCCCGTTCGGGCCCGGCAACCGGACGCTCACCTTCGCCAGCCACGGCGTCACCATCGAGGGCGTCACCGAGGTCGGGCGGGGAGGCGATCACCGCAAGCTGCTGGTCGCCGACCGCACCGGGGAAACCCGATCGGTGATGTGGTGGCAGTCAGGAGGCGATCTGCCTCCCGAAGGCCACATCGACCTGGCGTATCGCATCTCCGCCCACGACTACCGCGGCAGCCGGTCGCTGCAGGTGGAGTGGATCGACGCCAGGCCGGCCGCCGCGCCTACGGTCATCGTCTCCGGGGGCGAGCCGCCGGCGGTCGTCGACCACCGTGCCGGAACGGACGCGGCCGGCGCGCTGGCTGAGCTGTCGGACGGACTGCCCGAGCAGCCGGTGATCTGGGGGGAGGACGGCGTCGCCGAGCCCGCGACCGGTCGCGACCGGATCGGGCCGGCGCAGACGCTGGTCGTGTGGACCACACCGCCGGGCCGTGCCGAGCTGCAGCAGGTGCTCCGGCGCGCGCAGCCGCGCGCGCTGCACCTGTTCGCGGTCGATCCGGAGACGGCGCCGGCAGACCGTTTCATGGCGTCTCTGGCCGGGGTGTGCAAGCACGCGCTCCGGCATCACGAGGGCCGAGTCGCCATCGGCCGGCTGGCCGCGGCCCTCGCCCATCGGGAAGCGACCGTGCGCGCCGGCCTGGCTTGGCTGGCCGCGCGCGGCGACCTCACCGTCGTGCGGCAGAACGCCGAATCGGTGACGCTGGCCGACGGCGGTCAGGCCGACCCGGCCACGGCTGCCCGCGCGGAAGCGGAGGTCCGCGAACTGGTCACGGAGACGGCAGCCTACCGCCGGTTCTACGCGACGACCCCGCTCGACGAGTTGATGCGGACACTGTAGCCTGAAGCAGCAGTCAAATGACGACGAGCACCGAAAAGGACCTGACGCCATGACGTCATGTCTTCAAGATCGAGCGCAGCGAGCGGTGACTCAATTCGCCGAAAAGGCTCGCAAACCATTGGTGATCGAATTCGCCGGCGTCCCGAAGGCAGGCAAGACCACGACGTTGACGAACGTCTCTACGTTTCTCAAACGCTGTGGTTTCCGCACGTCGGTCGTCGTGGAACGCGCATCCATCTGCCCGATTCAGGACAAGAAGCACGCGACGTTCAATGTGTGGACCGCATGTACGACTCTTGCTCAGATTCTGGAGAAGACGCAGATTCCTCCGCGTGCCGATGATCCACAGATTCTGTTTCTTGATAGAGGACTGTTCGACTCCATCTGCTGGATCACGATGATGGAGCGGATTTCGCGAATCCGACCTGACGAGAGAGAGCTCATACAGAAGTTCCTGATGATCGACAACTGGCGCAGGAGAATCTCGGCGGTATTCGCGATGCTCGCTTCTCCGCGGGACGCGATGGCACGCGAGCAAGGGGTCCTCCCGGTCAAAGGAACGGGGGGATCGATCATGAATCCCGAGGTTCTCAGCCAGATCAGGGATGTCAACAAGCAATGTATCACTCAGCTTGGAGAGGACTTCAGGATCTATCCCGTCGATACGTCTCTCGGTGACACGAGAGGCGATCCCAAGCGCACCGCCGAGGTTGTCGTCGAAGCCATTCTCGGCTTGATCGAGGAACAGGTAGCCGAAGACATCATGTCATGCCCGAAGGAATCGGTAGTGCGATCCTTTGCGGGCAAGCGCTTTCTGCAGGGGCCTCGGGCGGCCGATTTGACCCGACATTTCTGCGAGGTTGACGATACCCGATTCCGGCCGAGGGAGGAAGTGGAACCGGATGATGGACGTGTCCAGGCGATTCCGATTGTCATCGTTCGGAACGCAAGCGGGGAAGTGCTTCGTCTTCGCCGCCGAGAAAAAAAGGCTGACAATCCGCTCCATGAGAAGATCGTCATCTGGGCTGGAGGACACGTCCGGCGTGAGGACTCCGTCAATGGCGATCCGCTGGTCCATTGCGCCGTCCGGGAACTCGAAGAAGAGCTGCGACTTCAGGTGGATATCTCGTCTCTGCATATGGTAGGCGCGGTGTACGTGGATAGCGGCGGGAGTACGTCGAAGCATGTCGGGATTGCGTACGAATGGCGCGCGTCCACTGACGATGTCGCCGTGGTACTTAGCCGATCCGAGTTCTTCGAGAGGCGCGGAACGTCTCTCAGCGGGAGCTTTGCTACGGTGGAGGCGCTTGCCGGAGACATCGAGACGAAGAAGCTGGTAGAGCCGTGGTCGGTAGAACTGATTCGCGAATATCTCGCGGAAGGGTCATTTGACTTCACGCCAAGACTTCTGTGAGCGGCAGCACCGGCGCCACGGTCTGGTGACGTAGGGACGCTACGGAGTTCTTGCCGCACTGCGGTCATTCGCGGGCGACGTTTTCGTCCTCCGCGGACTCAACGGCGTTCGGGATCACTCTCGGATCTGGCTGTCCCGGCGATGGAGTTCCTCAGCCGCGCAATCACCCGGTCGGCGCACCCGGTCGGCGGGCAGCAGAGACCGGTTTCGATCTGACGGGTGCCGAGTTGGAGTATTTTGAGCAGCGCAGCCGGTTCCTGATTCTGCTCGCGGGTCGGATGGTCCCGCGTCGTGTTGTCGTGCATTTCGATTTCTATCGGGAAGAAATCCGACCACCGGTTCTACGCGACAGTGCCGTTCGGCGAGCCGATGAGGACGCTGTAGCGGCGCCAGCCTCTGTCTTCTGCCAGTCCAGCCCCAACCGGGTCATCTGCTCCTGCAGCGCGCTGCGCCGGTAGGACGAACGGACGGCATGGAGCGCAAACGCCACGCCGACGACGGCGGACGGGATCAGGAACCACGGATCGCGGCTGCCCGCGACCACGTTGATCATGAACAGCAGGCCGCTCACCGCGGCGGCGGCCGCTCCGTGCGAACGGAGGCGGGCGCGCGCCTTCTGCATGGCCCGCACCAACTCCAGCCGCTGTTCGCCGAGGTAGCCGGCCGCTTCCAGCTCGTCGGCGGCACGGCGGCGGTTCGCGGCGTGCACGGCGTGCTGGACGATGGCCCCGGCTCCGCACGCGAATGGAATCAGGAACCACGGGTGGGAGCTGGTGGCCGCGTTGATTCCCAGCAGCAGGGCGTTGATGCCCGCAAAGGTCACGCCGTGCATGACCAGCGACCGCTGCAAGCGCGTCGCCTTTTCGCGGATCGTCTGGCGCAGGCGATGGAAGCGGTCGCGGAGTCCCGTCACGATAGAGAAGGCGAGAGTATACCAGCACACGACCGGCACGCCGTTGACCGTGCGCGCGGCGGGCGGGGATGATCGGCGCCGTGGCCGCAGAGGAGGGTTCGCTCTTCGTCATCGCCACACCGATCGGAAACCTGGAGGACATCACCCTGCGCGCGATGCGGGTGCTCGGGGAGCTGGACGCGCTGGCGTGCGAGGACACGCGGCGCACCCGCGCCATCTACGAGCACTACGACCTGCCGCGGCCGCGCAGCATCTTCTCCTGCCACCGCCACAACGAGGCCGCCGCCGGCGCGCGCATCCTGGCGCTGCTCGCGCGCGGCGAGTCCGTGGGCCTGGTGTCCAACGCCGGCTATCCGTGCATCAGCGATCCCGGCCACCTGGTGGTGCGGCAGGCGATCGAGGCCGGCCATTGCGTGGAGGTGATCCCGGGCGCGAGCGCCGTGCCCTGCGCGCTGATCGTCTCCGGCCTGCCGACGGGTGCCTATCTGTTCCTGGGCTTCCCGCCGCGCAAGGCGGGGCGCCTGCAGACGCTGCTTGCCGAGGCGGCAGACCGGCCGCACACCCTGGTGCTGTTCGAGGCGCCGGGCCGGGTCGCGGCGCTGCTGCAGGCGGCGGTTGCCGCGCTCGGCGATCGCCGGGCCGCGGTCTGCCTTGAGCTGACCAAGCGGTTCGAGCAGGTGCATCGCGGCTACCTGACCGACCTGATCGAGCGCGCCGAGACCATGGACCTGCGCGGGGAGGTGTGCGTTGTCATCGCCGGCAACGACCGGCGGCTCATCCGCTGAAGCGCGCCCCCGGCGGTTGGACACCGCCCACGGCGCCCTGCGGCTGCCGGCGTTCCTGCCGGACGCGACGCGCGGCGTGGTGCGCACGCTGGCGCCGGACGACCTGGCCGCCGCCGGCGTCGAGGCGCTCATGGTCAACTGCCTGCACTTGGCGCGCTCGCCGGGGACACAGACGATCGCCCGCGTCGGCGGGCTGCACGCCTTCATGGGCTGGCGCGGGCCGCTCGCGGCCGACTCGGGGGGATTCCAGGCGCTGTCCCTGGCGGGTGTCCGGGTCACCGACCGCGGCTTGAGCGTCGCCGGCGGCGGGTCGGGCCGGCTGCACCTGACGCCGGCGCGGACCGTACGCCGCCAGCTCCAGCTCGGCGCCGACATCGTTTTCTGCCTCGACCACTGTCCGCGGCCGGACGCCGACTATGCGGCACACCGGGAGAGCGTGCGGCGCACGGTGCTCTGGTCCGCCGCGTGCCGACAGGAGCTGGCGCGCGCCGCCGATTCCGGCGCCGCCGCGCCCTTGCTGTTCGCGGTCGTGCAGGGCGGCCCGCACCGCGACCTGCGTGCCGGCTGCGTGGAGGAGCTCATGGCACTCGGCTTCGACGGGCTGGGCTTCGGCGGCTGGCCGATCACGGACGGCCGGCTGGACGACATGGTGCGCACGGTAGCGGAGCTGGCGCCGGGCGGGCTGCCGCTGCACGGCCTTGGCATCGGCAGCCTGGGCGCGTTGCGCGATGCCGCGGCCGCCGGTTACCGGCTGTTCGACTGTGTGTTGCCGACGCGCGACGCCCGCCACGGCCGCCTGTACGCCGACGACGGCGGATCGGTATCGATCCGGGACGAGCGATTCGTGCGCCGCAAGGGACCGGCGGTGGACGGCTGTGACTGCGCGGCCTGCCGTACGTACCCCGCCGCCTACCTGCACCACCTGTTTCGCATCGGCGACGCGCTCGGCCAACGCCTCGCCTCCGTTCACAATCTGCGCGTCTACAGCCGCGCGGTCGGCGCGGCGGCAGGATGAGCGTGCCGCCTCTGTCGGCCGCGGAGCAGGAGGTCATCCGCGCGCTGCAGGCCACGCGCAAGTACGGCCGGGTGCATCCCGGCATGCTCGGACGCGTGGCGTGCCGTTCGCTGGCCAACCATGCACGCCGCGACGCCCTCAAGGCGGCAAAACGTGCGTTGCACGAGCTTGCCGGAGCGTTCCTGGATGCCGACTCCGGCCGCCGCGCCGAACGGCTGGTGCGATCGATGGCGGTCGCGGATGCCGAGGGCCGGCGGCAGGTGTGCCGGGCGGTGCTGGGGCTGCACGCCTCCAGTGCGGAGCGGCTGCCGGTGATGGAGGAGCTGTACGAGCGCATCTGGCAGGCCGTCGCCGCCGCTCGCGGCGCGCCTCGCGGCGCGCCGGTGCGGGTGCTCGACCTGGCGTGCGGGCTGAGCCTGTTCGGGCTGCCCTGGATGCGGCTCGCGCCCGGCAGCAGCTATCGCGGCGTCGACGCGGACGGCCGGGTCGTCGATCTGGCCAGGGCTGCCCTGCCGTACCTGGAGGTGCATGCGGTGCGAGAGCCGCCGGAGGTCGAAGTGGGCGACGTGCTGGCACCTCCCGCCGCCGCGTCCGGGCGGTTCGACGTCGTGCTGATGCTCAAGACCCTGCCGACCCTGGAGCGGCTGGAGCCGGGCGCGGGCGTCGACCTGGTGCGCCGCGCCGCCGCGCCGGTGGTGGTGATCTCCACCGCGACCGGCAGCCTGGGAGGCCGGCGCCACCTGCGCCACGACGAGCTGATCGAACGGACGCTGGCCGCCAGCGGCCGCCGGGCCGCTCGCTTCGAGATGGCGGGCGAGGCCGTGGTCGTGACGTGGTCGTGACGTGGCAGGGGGTCGTGACGTGGTAGCCCCCTACTTCCGCCAGAACGCGGGCGTGAGCAGCACCACCACGCTGTAGAGTTCCAGCCGGCCGGTGAGCATGGCCAGGCAGAGGAACAGCTTCACGCCCGCCGGGTAGTGGCCGTAGTGCTCCGCCGGCCCGATCGCCCCGAACCCGGGGCCGATGTTGCCGACCGTGGAGAGCGCCGTCGAGAACGACGACAGCAGGTCGGTGCCGGCCGCCGCGACGACCAGCGTGGTGACGATCAGGATCGCGATGTACAGAAAGAAGAAGGTGACGATCGGATGGATGATGTCCTTCTTCAGCGGCCGCGCGGTCACCCGCGTCGGGAACACCCCGCGGGGGTGGATGAGGTAGCGCATCTCGTTGGCCGCCAGCTTGAAGAGGGTGATGATGCGCACCACCTTGATGCCGCCGGCGGTGGATCCGGCACAGCCGCCCACGAACATCAGCGCCATCAGCACGGCGTTGGCGAACTCCGGCCAGCGGCTGTAGTCGGCGGTAGTAAAGCCGGTGGTGGTCAGAATGGAGACCACCTGGAAGGCGCCGTACCGCAGGCTGTCGATGACCGAGTCGTAGGCGCTCCCGTACAGGGTCAGCGTCACGACCAGGATGGCGGCCGCGGCGATCGCCAGATAGACGCGGAACTCCACGTTGGACACCAGCACGCGCAGCCCGCCGCGCCCGAGCCGGAAGTACAGGGAGAAGTTCACGCCGGCGGCCAGCATGAAGACCATGACCACGAGGTCGACGCACCCGGACCGGAAGCTGCCGATGCTGTCGTTGCGGGGGGAGAACCCGCCGATCGCCACCGTGCTGAAGGTGTGCATCACGGCGTCCAGCGGCTGCATGCCGGCCACCAGCAGCAGCGCCACCTCCACGGCGGACATGCCCAGGTACAACAGCCACAGGATCTTGGCCGTCTGGGCGATGCGCGGCGTGAGCTTGTCGACAGTGGGCCCCGGCGCCTCGCTGCGCAGCACCTTCAGCCCACCGATCCCCATGCGCGGAAGGATCGCGACGGTGAGCACGACGATCCCCATGCCGCCCAGCCACTGCATCAGCGAGCGCCAGAACAGGATGGAGCGCGGCAGCGCCTCGATGTCGGTCAGGATCGTCGCGCCGGTAGTGGTGAAGCCGGACATCGACTCGAAGAAGGCGTCGGCATAGTCAGGGATCGCGCCGGAGAGCACGAACGGCAGCGACCCCGACAGCGACACGCTGATCCAGCTCAGCGTCACGAACAGGAACCCCTCGCGTGTCAGCAGCACTTCCCGCGCCACGTGCCGGAGGCCTGCCAGCACGGTCGCCGAGAGCAGGCCGACGAACGCCGCCGGCACCAGGAAGGCGGCGACCTGCTCGGGTTCGCCGAGCGCCAGCGCGAGCAGCGCGCAGCCGGCCATGCAGCCGACGATTACGAGCTGCAGCGCCGCGACCGTCTTGAGGATGGAGCGGACGTTCAAGAATCGAAGAGCTCTTCCACCCGGCCGATCGCGTCGGTGCGGGCGATGATGGTCAGCCGGTCGGCGTCATGTACGACCAGGTCGCCGCGCGGCAGCAGGGTCTCGCCGTCGCGGCGCACGGAGACGATCAGCGACTCTTCCGGCAGCTTCAGTTCCCGGATCCGCCGGCCGGCCATGTGGGACGCATCCTCGACGGTGCTCTCGATCACCTCTGCCTGACCGCCGAACAGGCTGGCGACGCTGCGCACCCTCCCCCGGCGGACGATCTTGAGCACGGCGCTGACCACGCTGTTCTTGGGGCTGATGATCACGTCCACGCCCAGGCGGTTGGCCAGCGTCAGGTAGTTGTACTTGTTGACCAGCGCGATCGAGCGCTTGATGCCATAGGTCTTGGCGTAGATGGCCGCCAGGATGTTGAGCTCCTGGTTGGCGGTGGTGGTGATGATCAGGTCGTGGTTCTGCAGCGACTCCTCCTCGAAGAACCCCTCATCGGAGATATCGCTGTTGACGACGATCGCGCCCGGAAAGCGGTCCGCCAGGGCCTTGCTTCGGGCCGTATCGCTCTCGATGATCTTCAGCCGCCGCCTGCGCGCGAAGGCGCGCAGCAGCCGCAGCCGGCGCGAGCGTTCGCGGCTGTCCACCAGGGACTCGGCGACGAAGCTGCCGACGCGCCCGCCGCCGACCAGGATGACCTGGCGCATCCGCAGTTTCGGCCGCCCGGCGCGGTCGAAGAGCTGGTCCAGCACCTCCTCGGACGCGCTGAGGTACACCTCGTCCCCCTCGCGGACCCGCGTGTCGCCGCGCGGCAGGTAGAACCGTTCGCCGCGCAGCAGCCCGCACACCAGGAACTCCAGCGGCAGCTCGGCGCGGGCCTGCGCGATGGTGCGGTCGCAGAAGGCCGAATCGCCCATGATCGGCAGCACGCGCATCTCGATGTCGGTGTCCGCGAGCGTCACGACCTCGCCGGTCGCACCGTGCTCGACGGTCTGCACGATGGCGCGCCCGGCCTCGATCTCGGGATTGACGATGTAGTCGATGTCCAGCATCGACCCGTCGAACAGGTGCGATCGGGCGTGGTACTGCTGGTTGCGGACGCGCGCGATCTTGAAGGGGACGGAGAACTCGCGCGACGCCAGCCCGCACGCCACCATGTTGAACTCGTCCGAGTCGGTCAGGGCGATGAAGAACTCCGCGTCCTGGATCCCCGCCCGGCGGAGCAGGCGCAGGTCGTTGCCGGCTCCGGTGATGACCATGCAGTCCAGGTGATTGAGCGCGTACTTGGCGGTATCGGCGTCGCGCTCGACCAAGGTGACGTCCTGGTCGTCTGCGATGAGCTGCCTGGCGAGTTGGAAGCCGGTGCTGCCGGCCCCGACCACGACGATCTTCCGCGGCATCGAGCCGATGCTACCACCGACAGGGGGGCTTTATAATCGGCGGCATATGAGTCAGAAACCAAGCTACCGCATCGCCGTGTACCCCGGCGACGGCATCGGCCGGGAGGTCACGCCGCTGGCCTTCGACGTGCTGAATCAGGCCATCCACGGCCAGATCGAACTCGACTGCACGGAGTTTCCCTGGGGGGTGGATTACTATCTGGAGCACGGTTCGCCCACCCCGCCGGACTACATCGACCAGCTCCGTCCCTTCGACGCCATCTATCTTGGCGCGGTGGGGGCACCGGGCCAGATGCCGGACCCGGTTTCGCTGGAGCCGCCGGTGCGGATCCGCCAGGCGTTCGACCAGTACGCCTGCCTGCGGCCGGCGCTGCTGCTGGACGGGGTGCGGAGCCCCCTCGTCGGCATGGAGCCGCGGGCGATCGACCTGCTGGTGGTGCGCGAGAACTCCGAGGGCGAGTACGTCGATCAGGGCGGGCGCTTCCGCCGTGGCGAGCCGGACGAGATCGCCGTGCAGTCGGCCATCCACACCCGCGCAGGCGTCACCCGGATCCTGCGCTTCGCGCTGGAGCAGGCGCGCTCCCGCCGCCGGCACCTCACGATGGTGACCAAGTCCAACGCCCAGAAGTACAGCTTCGTGCTGTGGGAGGAGGTGCTGGAGGAGCTCATCCCCGAGTACCCGGACGTCCGCACCGACCGCCTGTACGTCGACGCCGCGGCGATGGACCTGGTGCGCCGACCGCGCGACTTCGACGTGATCGTCTCCTCCAACCTGTTCGGGGACATCCTGTCGGACCTGGCGGCGATGGTGGTCGGCGGCCTGGGCATGGCGCCGAGCGCCAACATCCGTCCCGACCGCGGCGCCCCGTCGATGTTCGAGCCCGTGCACGGCTCGGCGCCCGACATCGCGGGGAAGGGGATCGCCAACCCCGCGGCCGCCATCCTGAGCGCGGCCATGATGATCGAGTGGCTCGGGCACGCCGAGCCGGCCGAGCGCATGCGCGCCGCCTGCGAGCGGGCGCTGGCCGGCGGCGCCGGGACGCCGGACATCGGCGGCGCGCTGTCGAGCGCGCAGTTCGCGGAGCAGGTGACCGAGCGTCTGGCCGGCTGAGCGGGCAGCGCGCATGGCCGGCGAGCTGGAGCGCCTGCGCGCCGAGCTGGCCGAGGCGCGCCGGCTGGCGCGGCTGGACCCGCTGACGCGGGCATGGAACCGGCGCGCCGTCGTCGAGTTGCTGCACGGCGAGCTTGCGCGCGCGCGGCGGGAACGCAGCCGCGTTGCCGTGCTGTTCATCGACCTTGACCGCTTCAAGCGGATCAACGACCGCCACGGCCATGCCGCCGGCGACGCGGTGCTGTGCGAGGCGGCCGGGCGCATGCGCGCGGTGCTCCGGCCCTATGACCCGGTCGGCCGCTACGGCGGCGACGAGTTCGTGGTGATCGTCGCCGGGACGGGCGCCGCGCGCGGCGCGGCGCGGGCGGCAATGGCCATCGCCGCCGGCCTGCGCGGCCGACCGGTCGCCACTCCGGCGGGTGAGGTGCGCGTGACCGCCAGCATCGGCGTGGCGATCGCGCCCACCGGCGCCCGCGACCCGGAACGCCTGATCGCCGCCGCCGATCGCGCCATGTACGCTGCCAAGCGTGCTGGCGGCGATGCCGTATGGGATGGCTCTCCGTCATGAGACGGGGTCGGCCACAATCGACAATTCGGACACCGCCGCGCGCGGCCGCGGGGCGCCTGCTCAGCGCGCCAGCCAGGCGCTGAAACGTTCGTTCATCTCATCGCCGCGGTCGCTCCACCAGCGCCAGTCGTGGTGCAGTGCGCGCTTCATGTTGGCCGGGGTGGTCGGCATGTGCGGCGCCATGTCCACCCCTGTTTCGTCGTGCTCGGCGACCAGCACCGTGCCGGAGTGGCGTACCGGACCGTAGGAGATGTAGCGGCTCACCGCCGCCATCGACTCCGGCCTGCCCGCGAAGGCGATGAACCGGCGTGCCTCCTCCAGGTTGGGCGCGCCGGCGACGATGACGAGCTGGCTGTTGTCCAGGATCTGGCCGTCCCAGACGATCACGAACGGCTGGTCCTCCCGCACCTGGGCGTTGAAGATGCGCCCGTTGTAGGCGGTGCTCATCACCACCTCGCCGTCGGCCAGCATCTGCGGCGGCTGCGCGCCGGCCTCCCACCACACGATCTGGTCCTTGATCGTGTCCAGCTTCCGGAACGCCCGGTCCACGCCCGCAGGCGTGTCGAGCGTGGCGTAGACCTCCTCCAGCGGCACGCCGTCGGCCAGCAGCGCGAGCTCCAGGTTGTCGCTCGGCACGCGCCGCATGCCGCGCCGGCCGGGGAAGCGCTCCAGGTCGAAGAAGTCCTCGATCGTGGACGGCCTGGCGTCCGGGAAGTGCTGCGGATGGTAGGCATAGATGGAGGAGAAGAAGATCGTCCCCATCCCGCAGTCGGTGAGCGTCCCGGTGACGAAGTCCTCCTCCGCGGGAGTGCCGTCCGCCGCCGGCGGGAGGTCCTCGACGGTGATGAACTCCAGCAGACCCTCGTCACAGCCCAGCACGGCGTCGGCCACGTTCAGATCGACCACATCCCAGTACACGTTGCCGGTCTCCACCTGCGCGCGGATCTGCGCGAGCCCTCCGTTGTAGTCCTCCAGCTTCACCTCGATCCCGGCGGCCTCCGTGAACGGCTCGTGATACGCCTGCTGGCTCGCACGGGCATACGACCCGCCGAAGGACACCACGGTCAGCGACTGCTCGGCCGCAACCGGCATGCCGAAGGCGAGGAGCGCGAGCATCACGGCGCCCGCCAGAACACACCGCCCGGTCGGATCGGTTATCCTCATCCTCCCATCATCGCGTTGACATGCCCGTCATTCAAGGTTCGAGTCCTGCGGCCGTGATCTCGGGCATGGCCCTTATCTTATCGACGGAAGCTGCCGGTCTGGTCCACGTCCTTGATGAGTCCTCGACCTTGCGCGCAGAGCGAGTCAGGTAGGCGATGGTGAGCGGACCCTGAGGGAGCACGCAGAGCCGCTCGGGGGCGAGGTCCGCCAGGGTGGACTCGATGTCGCGGGTCGGGGTGAGCAGGGCCGCGCGGATCTCTGCGTCGCCGAGGCCGTCACTGTAGACGAAGACGTCGGCGTGGCGCTGGATCTGGGCCTGGATCTGCACCTGCCACTGGTCGTGCGCGGAGAAGCCGGGTTGCCGCAACATCTCCAGGATCGCGTCCGGCGAGCCGGCCTCGGCCAGAAGCTCGGCGTAGCGGCCGTGGCTGGGCAGCCCGTCGGAGCACTCGGCCGCCATGATGATGGCGCCGCCCGCGCGGACGATGCCGCGTGCGGCCTGCATGCCCTTCACGGTCTGGTACAGGTTCTGGTCGAGCGGGTAGCCGCTGTTGGTGGTCACCACGGCGTCGAACGGTTCGTCGACCGCCACCATGGCGCTCTCACGAACGAAGTCGCAGCCGCGCCGGTGGGCGGCGATGACGTCGCCGGCGAACACGCCGGTGATCCGCCCTTCCGCGTTCAGGGTGACGTTGAGCAGGAACAGCGGCTCGATCAGCGCCGCCGCCTCCCGCATCTCCTCCCAGATCGGGTTGCCGTCGGTGATCCCCCAGGTGGCGCGCGGGTCGCCGATCATGGCGTAGCCGTGGTTGGTGAGCACGCTCTCGCTGCCGGCCAGCGCCGGCAGGGCGCCCTTGGGGCCGCCGGAGAAGCCGGCGAAGAAGTGCGGCTCGATGAAGCCGGTGAAGATCACCAGGTCGGCCTCCATCACGGTGCGGTTCAGGCGGATGGCGTTGCCGCGGCCGGTGGTGCCGGCGGCGACCAACTCCGCATCGTCCCAGGCGTCGTGCTGCCGGCAGCGGTAGCGGTCGACGACCCCGGCGCCGAGCATCTGCCGCAGCTCCGCATCCGTCTGCGGGCGGTGGGTGCCCAGGGCGTTGATCAGAGTGATGTCGTCCCGCGCCACCCCGGCGGCTTCCAGCCCGCGGAGCAGCACCGGCAGGATGCGATCGTTGGGCGTGGCGCGGGTGATGTCGGAGTGGGTCACCACCACCCGCCGCTTGCCCGGCGCCAGCTCGGCCAGCGGCGGCGAACCGGTGGGCGCCGCCAGCGCTGCATCGATGGCGGCAGCTTCGTCCTCGACTCCCGCCACGTGACGGGGCCGCACCACCTGCGCGCGGTCCGTCACCTCGATGGCAAGCCCAGTACGGCCGTATGCCAGATCGACCCGTTTCTTCAACGCCGGAATCGTACCATCCGCGGCGACGGCGGACACGTGGAGGTGGGGGCGGTCGTCAGTGGTCCTCTACCTGGACGAGCGGACGCGCCTGAAGCGGCGGCGCCGCGTGCGTCGTTGTCCATGCATGACGGTATGGTGTGAGGGTATGGTATGAGTGAGGTGGGCATGGTGCTCGACGACACCGATCTGCAGCGCATCGGCGACTACGTGAAGGGCAACATCTACGGCTGGCTCGTCGAAGTGGCGCCGCAGGTCGTTGCCGGCCCGCAGATCCTGGCGCGGATGGAGCGGATCGAGCAGGAGCTCGTCGCGCAGCGACAGGAACTCAAGGCGCAGCGCGAGCTCATGGAGACACGCTTCGCCGCGGTCGACGTCCGATTCGAAGACATGAACAACCGATTCGAGGACATCAACAAGCGATTCGAGGACATCAACAAGCGATTCGGGGACATGAACAGTCGCTTCAACGGGATGCAGTGGCTGATTGGCGTCGGCTTCGGGCTGATTGCGACCATGGTGACGATCTTCGAGTTCATCACCTGACCGCTTGGTCAGCCACGCCGCCTCGGTACACCATGCCCGGACGGAGGACATCCATGGATCGACTGGCCGGACGATGCGCGGCCCTGTGCTGTGTCTGCCTGCTCGTTGCCGGTGCCCGTGCGGCTGCGCAAGCAGTCGCGGACCCGGACCCGCGCGCTCCCTGGTTCGCGCGCGAGCACGTGCTGGACATCGCCATCGAGATGGCGCAGGCGGACTGGGAAGACCTGCGCGCCCAGACGCGCACCCTGCAGGACATCCTGGGCGGCGACGACTGCCTGGCCGAGCCCGTGGAGGACATCTTCACCTGGTTCGAGGCCGCCGTGACCGTTGACGGCGCCGCCTACGCCGAGGTCGGAGTGCGCAAGAAGGGGTTCTTCGGCTCACTCAGCAGCGAGAAGCCCTCTCTCAAGCTGCGCTTCGACACGTACGTCGACGGCCGCCTGCTCGGCGGCGCGCTCGACCGCATGACCCTCAACAACAGCCTGCAGGACGCTTCGATGATCAACACCTGTCTGGCCTATGGGATATTCGCCGACGCCGGGTTGCCGTCGCCGCGCTGCAACTTCGCCACCGTGACCGTGAATGGCGCCGACCTGGGCCTCTACGTGCACGTCGAGGAGATCAAGCCGCCGTTCCTGGCGCGCCACTTCGCCAGCGCCGAGGGCAACCTGTACGAAGGCACCCTCAGCGACTTCAACCCCGGCTGGCGCGGCACCTTCGAGAAGAAGACGAACGAGGCCGGGGACGACTGGTCGGACGTCGACGCCGTCGTCGCCGCGCTGCAGGATCCGTCCCCCGCCGGCCTGGAGGCGCTGGACGCCATCGTCGACGTCGACCGGTTCCTGTCGTTCTGGGCGGTGGAAGTGCTGATCGGCCACTGGGACGGCTACGCCGGCAATCGCAACAACTACCACGTCTACCGGGAGCCGGACGGACGCTTCGTGTTCATCCCCTGGGGTGTGGACGCGGTGTTCCACACCACCGACGTTCCGTTCGACGACTTCGTGTCGCCGCCGTCGGTGAACGCGCACGGCGCGGTGGCGCACCGCCTCTACCGGGAGGAAGCGGGCCGCGCCGCGTACGCCGGCCGCCTCCGCGAACTGCTGGACACGGTCTGGGACGAGGAGGAGCTGCTGCGCAGCGCCGGCGAGCTGGCGGCCATCGTGCAGGCCCACGCCCCGAGCGCGGCGCGCGCAGCGGCAGCCGCCGACGCCGGCCGGGTGCGCCGCTTCATCGGCGGGCGGAGAGGCGATCTGCTGGCCGACCTGGAGCCGGCGCCGCCGGACTGGCCTTGGCCGCTGACCGACGCCGCCGACGTGTGCTGGACCGAAGAGATCGGGTTCACGACCTTCGAGCTTGCGTTCAAGACGACTTGGGGGACGAAGGACAGCCCCGATCCGTTCGAGACCGGCACGATCACCGGTCTGGCGTTGGACGGCGCCGAACACCCGTCGCGGACGGCGGGGGCCACCGCCGGGCTCGCCGGTGCGCAGGAAGCGGCAGATGTCGGGCTGGAAGAGGGCGTCTTCCTGACCATGATGACTCTGGAGCCCGACTTCTCCTTTGCCGGATTCACCGTGTGGTTGCCGATCGATCTGCTGTCCGCCGGGGCCGAGCTGGTGATCGGCGATCGCGGAGTCGGCGGCGTCCACTGGACGATGCCGCCGGGCGCCGCTGCCCCCGAAGATTTCGTCCCGATCGTGGCGGGCACGCTGGAGCTGGGAGAGGCCGGTACGGAACCGGGGGCGACGATCTCGGGCCGGCTCTCCGGCGCCCTCGGGTTCGGCGCACCGCCTCCCTCCGACGACGGCGCTGCCACCCGGGTGGCCAGCCTGATCATCAACGAGGTCGCTGCACAGGGCGACCCGCTCGACTGGGTGGAGCTGTACAACGCCGCCGATGCCGACCTTGCCCTGGCGGGCTTCGTGATCGCCGACGACCTGCAGGACGCCGGCAAGCGCGTCCCATTCCCGGCGGACCTCGTGATCCCGGCGGGCGGCTATCTCCGCGTGGAACTGGACAAGGACGGCTGGCCGGGCTTTGCCTTGGGCAAGGGCGAGGAGTTCGGCATCTGGACGGAGGGCGGCGCCTTGTCCGCGTCGGTCGACTGGGACGATGGTCAGGCCGACGCCGGCACCAGCTTTGCCCGGGTGCCGGACGTCACCGGCGATTTTCATACCGTCGGCGCCCCCACGCCGGGCGCTCCGAATCGAGCCGCCGCGACCGGGCAGTAGCCGCGCCTCGACGGTGCTATCATCCGCGACGATGACGGACACGTGGACGTGGGAGCTGATCGCCAGACACGACGTGATCACCGAGGGGCCGGCCTGGGACGGCGAAGGGCTGCGCTACACGGAGATCGACGCGAACCGCCTCTGGCGCTACACGCCGGCGGACGGCAGGCGCGAGGTGTGGCGGGAGTCGACCGGGGGCGCCAACGGCACGATGTTCGACGCCGCCGGCCGCTACTACGCCTGCGAAGGCAAGGCGCGGCGGGTGGTCCGCTACGCCGCCGGCCAGCCGACCGAGGTGATCGCCGACGCGCATGCCGGCGCGGCCTTCAACGAGCCCAACGACTTGGCGGTGGACGCCGCCGGCCGCGTCTGGTTCAGCGACCCCAACTACGGCGAGCGCCCGCTCGCGCAGGCGCGCGAATCGGTGTACCGGTGCGATGCCTCCGCGTCGGGATGGACGATCACCGAGGTCACCACCGACACGAACCGCCCCAACGGCGTGCTGCTGTCGGCCGACCAGTCGATCCTGTACGTGGCCGAGAGCCCGCGCCGGCTCGACCAGCGCCGGCAGCTTCGCGCCTATCCGATCCAGGCCGACGGCAGCTTGGGCGACTACACGCTGCTGCACGACTTCGGCGCCGGCCGCGGCGTGGACGGCATGTGCCGCGCGGCCGGCGGGCTGGTCGTGGCCACCGCCGGCCACCAGGAGCGCGGCCCGGGCCCAGCCATCTACGTGTTCGACGCCATGGGGCTGCCGCTCTCGACCCATCGGACGCCGGCCGACCGGCCCACCAACTGCACGTTCGGCGGCGCCGGTCTGACCGACCTCTACGTCACCTTCTTCGGTGGCGAGCTGTACCGGGTGCCCGACTCGGGTCTGCGCGCCGAAGGCTGAGAGCGGCTCCGTCTATCCCGGGCTGCCCGTGAAGCGGAGTCCATCGGGAACGGCATACAGCGGAACGTTCAACACCCGATCGTCCCTCTTGAGGTTCAACAGGGTGCTGCGGACGAGTAGCGGCGGGGCGAACCGGGCGTCGAACGACCGCAGGCTCTTGCTCTTGGGATTGACGCCGGCCTTCACCTCCAGGGGCAGTATCTCTCCGTCCCGTTCTAGCAGGAAGTCCACCTCGGCCTTGCCGCCCGAGCTGCGCCAGTAGTACAGCTCGCCGGCCGACGCAGCGGCCAGGTGCTGCCCGACGTAGTTCTCGACCAGCGCGCCGCGATACTCCGCAAACAGGCGATCGCGGTGAGCCATCAACTGCGGGGCGGTGTTCGCGAGCGCGCCGAGCAGACCCACGTCCAGTGCATACACCTTGAACGATCGGCGGTCCGCATGACCGCGCAAGGGCAGGCGCGCGGTCTCGACCGCAAACGCCCGGTGGATCAGGCCGGCGCGCTCCAGCCACACGAGCGCATCTTCGTAGTCGCGAGCGCGCGCGCTCTTGTGGATGGCAGAGAAGATGAACTTCTTGTTCTCGCGCGCCAGGTGTCTAGGCAGCGACTCCCAGATCGCGATGATCCGCGCTACCTGCTGCGCGGCCGCGTGCTTGGCGAAGTCGAGCACGTAGGCGTCCACGATCGCCTGCTGCACGGCTCGGACGGCGCCCAGGTCACGGTTGGCCGCGTAGTGGGCGACGGCTTCCGGCATGCCGCCGACGTAGTAGTAGGCGCGGAGCAGATCGACCAGGGCGCGGTGGAACGGCTCCGGAAACGGCGCAGGCTCGGCATGGCCTTCGATGACAGCGCGGTAGCGCCCCTCGCCGAGCGCATCGAGGAACTCCGGGAAGGTCATCGGATGCAGGTCGACGAAGGCCACCTTGCCCACCGGGAACGATCGCGGCGTGGACAGGGCGACCCCGAGGAGGGAGCCGGCGGCGGCGACATGGTACTGCCCGGCGTCCTCCGCGAAGTACTTCAGAGCGTTCAGGGCGGCGTTGCAGGCCTGAATCTCGTCGAAGATGATCAGCGAGCGCGCTGGAAGGATCCGCTCGTCCGCGAAGATGGAGAGGTCGCGGACGATGCGCACGGGATCGAGATCGCGCTCGAAGAAGCCGGCCAGGTCGGGCGTCTTCTCGAAGTTGAAGTAGTGCGTCGCCGCGTACTGATCACTGCCGAATGCCTGCAGCAGGTAGGTCTTGCCGGTCTGGCGCGCGCCGCGCATGACCAGCGGCTTGCGCTCCGGGTCACGCTTCCAGGCGAGCAGGCGATCGTACGCGTCGCGTCGCACGGGGCAATCATGGACCGAAATGGCTGGGCATGGCGATCATTCGGACGTATTTCCGGCATGGATGGCAGAAATACGTCCGAAAAACGTGTGCCTCCGGCTCAGCCGAACAGGCGGTCGATCAGTTCCATGGACAGGATCGCTTCGTGCAGGTCGCAGGCGGGAGGTCCGAACGGGCGGCCGTCGCGCACGCGGTCGATGAAGTAGCGGTTCTGGTCGCGGGTGCTTTCATCGCCGGAGCAGGTGAGCTCCGTGACCGTTTCGTCGATGATCACTTGGCCGCTGCGCACGCCTTCCAGGTAGGCGGAAGCGCTGCGGCCGTGGAGCTCGTAGCGCTCCAGCCGGGCGCCGGCGGTGACGTTAGCGACCAGGTGGGCGACGCAGCCGCTCTCGAACAGGATGAGCCCCCCATACACGTCGCGGTACCCGGAGAAGAAGCTCCCCGAGAAGCTGTGCACCTCCGCCACCGGGGAGTCGGCCAGGGCGCGCACGCAGTCCAGCGCGTGCACGGGCGTCTCGTAGAAGTACCGATCCAGGACGGGCGGCTTCAGGATGCCACGCTCCTCGATGTCGACCAGGTTCTTGTGGAACTCGCCGACGATGGTCGTCAGCGGGCCGCGCTCGCAGATCAGCCGCTTCGCCTCACGGATCGCCGGGTTGAAGCGGCGGTTGAGTCCGACCATGCAGCGGGCGCCGGTGCGCTCGGAGGTTTCCAGAAGGGCGCGCGTCTCCGACACGTGCAGTCCGGGGGGCTTCTCCAGCAGGGTGTGGACGCCGGCCTCCAGGCAGAGCTGCGCGACCGGAGCGTTGAACTCCGGAGGCACCGCGACGACCACGGCGTCCGGGGACTCGGCTTCGAACATCCGCTCCGGCGCCGCATAGGTGGCAACCCCGCCGAGCTCGGCGGCTGCCGTGGTGCGCCGCGCTTCGTCCAGGTCGCACACGGCCGTCATCACGGCTCCGTCGATCGCGGCGATGTGGCGCGCGTGGCCGCGCCCGCGTCCGCCGCACCCGATCAGGCCTACGCGTATCTCCTGCATGCTCCTCAACCCCCCGCGCCGGCGACGTCGATGATCACCTTGCGCTCCTGGCGCTCGCCACGCGCCAGCGCGGTCATCACCTCCGGCACGTCGTCCAGCGTACACCGCGCCTCGATGAAGGTGGCCAGCCGGCCGGCGAGCTGCGGCAGCGCATCGACGCTCGCCTGGAACGATGCGCGGTCGAATCCGTAGCTGCCGATGGCCGTGACCTCGTCGGAGACCAGGTCCTGCAGCGGCAGGCTCACTTCCTTGGCCAAGTTGCCGACGGCCAGCAGCGTGGCGTCGGGCCGGCAGAGCTGGAACGCGAGCGTGAACGACGCGCCGGTGCCGACGGCGTCGATCACCACCCCGGGGCGACCGCCGAGCGCGGCCTCCACCGCGGCGGAGGTAGCCGCAGGCTCCTCGCCCGCCTGCAGGTGATAGGGCTGTGCGTCGAAGTCCGAGGCCGCCTGCGCCTTGTCCGCCACCGTGTCCAGCACCACGATGGGGTCGAAGCCGCGCAGGTGGCCGACCGTGGCCGCGCACAGGCCGATGGTGCCGGCGCCGAGAATGGCCAGCGGTCCGGGGCGGCGGTCGTGGGCGGCAAGGCGGTCGAACGCATGACCGGTCACCGCCGCCGGCTCGGCCAGCGCCGCGATGTCCGGCCCCACCCCGGATGGGATGGGGATGGCGTTGTCGGCGGGGACGGTGACGTACTCGGCCATCGCCCCGCGGCGGGAGAGATTGACGCCGATTATCTGCTTGTTCAGGAAGCTCGGATCGCCCTCCTCCGGGCTCGGAGCATGGTCGGCGATGATGTTGTACAGGGCGACCGGCGTGCCCACCGGCGGTCCGCCGGCGCCGGGACCCAGCGCCGCGACGCGGGCGCCGACCTCATGTCCCATGACCATGTCGGGCGCGCGCCGGCCGCTCTCACCGGTGAAGCCGTGCACGTCGCTGCCGCAGATGCCGACCGCGTCGACCGCCAGCAGCACTTCCCCGTCGCGGGGCTCGGGCTGCGGCAGGTCGACCACGCGCATCGCCCACGGCTTCTCGTACAGGACCGCTTTCATGAAGCCGAGCATAGCGGCCCGCGCGGCGAAGCCAAAGACGCCTGCAGTGGCTGATCGGGTTTGGCTTCGGGCTGATTGCGACGATCGTGACCATCTTCGAGTTCATTGCCTGACGCCGCCGTAGCGTGGCAGCCAGTACTCCAGCCAGGTGCGCTGGCAGCGGCGGTCGCAGAAGCTCAGGCGACGCTCGCCGTGCCGCGCTCGCCAGAGACGGCCGACGATCATCTTGCCGCACAGGTCGCAGCGCGCGGTGGTGGTGGCGTACAGCGCGTCGGGGACCGGCTCCCAGTGTCCCTCGGCGGCGTGTCCCTCGGCGGCGCTCACGGCTCCGAACGTAGCTGCGCCGTTGCTGCCGCGTCGAGGCGCCAGCCGCCGTCGGCATGCCGTTCCAGCACTACGCCGTACACCTCGCGGGCCTGATCCGGGCCGAGCACGCCGTCGCGCACCTCCTCGCACACCAGCTCGGGGTCGCGCTCCGCCGGCGGCCCGTACCCGCCGCCGCCGGGACTGACGATCTCGATGCGATCGCCGCCTTGCACCCGGATGTCCGCGAACTTGTTGGGCGACACCGTGCCGAACGCTTCGCTGAAGGTGCGCCAGGAATCGTCGCCGTCCCGGCGGATACGCAGCGATCCCGGGCGGCCCGGCTCGCCGCCGAACACCCCCCAGGCTCCCTGCTCGTGGCGGTCCATGAAGCTGGAGACCGTGATCTCCGGCGCCCGCGCCTCGATCACGCGGCGGCTGCCGGCGCCGCCGCGGCTGCGTCCGTGGCCTCCCGAGCCGTCCGCCAGGCTGTAGCTGTGGGTAAGCCACGGGTAGCGGGTCTCGAACACCTCGACCGGCGTGTTGCGGCAGTTGCCGTTGATCGGGCACTGGCTGTCGTTGCCGTCGCCGGTCGCCTTGCCGCCCCAGCCGCAGCCTTCGATGTGGTAGTTGGCGTAGAACTCGCCGGTGCGTGGATGGGTGCCGCCGAACAAGAAGTTGCAGGAGCTGGCGCCGGTGGCGGCCGCCACCCGCTCGGGCAACGCCTGAGACAGGCAGCCGAACAGGACGTCGACGATGCGCTCGTGGATCTCGGAGTTGCCGCCGACGCTGGGACCGGGATGCTCGACGTTGACCACCGTGCCGGGCGGCACGATCAGCTCGATGGGGCGGTAGCAGCCGGAGTTGCGCGGGATGGTGCGGTCGGTGAGGTTGAGCATCGCGTTGTAGGTGGCCGATGCGGTCACGCCGTAGGTGCAGTTGCAGGGGCCCTGCGCCTGCGGGCTGGAGCCGTTGTAGTCGAAGATGATGCGCTCCCCGCGCACCACCGCGGTGCAATGGATGCGGTAGCGCGCGTCCGCCACCACGCCGTCGTTCTCGATCCAGTCCTCGAACGCATACTCGCCGTCGGGGATCTCCTCGATTTCGGCGCGCATGCGCCGTTCGGCGTAGTCCATCAGCTCTCTGCCGGCGTCGATCACGGCGTCGAAGCCGTAGCGGTCCAGGAGCTGGTGCAGCCGCCGCTCGGCGACCGTCAGCGAGCCGATCATGGCGTGGAAGTCGCCCCACGAGGTGCGCGGCGTGCGGTGGTTGGTGAGGATGATCTTCCAGATGTCGTCCACGTACTCGCCGCCGCGCATGATCTTCACCGGAGGCAGCCGCAGGCCCTCCTGATAGATCTCGCGAGCGTCCGCGGCGAATCCGCCGACCGCCTTGCCGCCGATCTCGGTGAGGTGGGCGATGTTGCCGACGAAGCCGTACAGCTCGCCGCGGTGGTACACGGGCTTGATCACGGTGTGCTCGGGCAGGTGGCAGCCGCCGCGGTAGGGGTCGTTGTGCATCACCACGTCGCCGGGGGCGAAGTTCTCCAGCCCGACCTCGGCGATCGTCCACTGCATGGTGTAGAGGATGGCGCCGATCTGGGCCGGGCAGAACTCGGCGTAGGAGACCATCTGCGCGTCGCGGTCGAACACCACGCAGGAGAAGTCCAGCCCCTCGTTGAAGATTGAGGAGTAGGAGGCCTTCATCATCGCCAGCCCCATCTCCCGGCAGGTGTTGACCAGGTAGTTGTTGATGATGGTGAGGGTCACGCTGTCCAGGGCGTCATGCCTCCTCCGGCGCCGCGGCCGGCAGGGTGAGGATGAGGTTGCCGTGCCGGTCCACGGCCAGTTGTACCCCGTCGGGCACGAAGGTGGTGGAATCGAGCTCCTCGATCACGGCTGGACCGCGCAACTCGGCGCCCGCGGGCAACCGGTCGCGGCGGTAGCCGAGTCCTGCCGGAGGCTGCGGCTCGGCCCGGACGCCGGCTGCGGTTGTTGCTGCCGGCGCCGGAGACGGTGACGCCGGTGGCGCGCCGGGTGCACCCGCGGCGAGCGTGGCCAAGGCGGGCGCGGGCTCCGCCGCAGTTTCGGCCAGCGACGTCTTGAGATGCACCAGCTCCACCGGGTGATCGGGGAACTGGTAGCCGAAGAATTCCTCGTGGCGGCGGTGGAAGCGCTTCACCGCCGCGGACAGGCCGTCGTCGAACCGGTACTCCACGTCCTGTTCGTAGTTCTGCTGCGCGTAGCGCATGCTCAGGCCGAGCCGTTCGCGTGCCGCGCCGCGCAGCCCCTCAGCCTCGATCTCGCCCCTCCCTTCCTCCAGCATGGTACGAAAGCGCGCGGCCAACTCCGCTTCGTCCACCTCGGAGTGCCGCAGCCCCAGGGTCTGCACGCGCTCTACCCGCAGCCGCGCCAGGGCCGCCCCGAAGGCCGAGCACAGACCGGGGTGCGGCGGCACCACCACCCGGCGGATTCCCAGCTTTGCGGCGATGGCCGCGGCGTGCAGCGGCCCGGCGCCGCCGAATGCGACGAGCACGAAGTCGCGCGGATCGATCCCGCGCTCGATGGTCAGCAGGCGGAGGGCGTTGGTCATGTTCTCGTCGGCGAGGTCGACGATGGCACGCGCCGCCGCTTCCCGCTGCAGTCCCAGCGACCGCGCCAGCGGGTCGATCACCGCTGCCGCGCGCTCTGGACGAAGCTTGAGCTCTCCGCCAAGGAAGAACTCGGGGTTGAGCCGGCCCAGCACCAAGTTGGCGTCGGTCACGGTGGCGGCGTCGCCGCCGGCGCCGTAGCAGCCGGGACCGGGCCGGGCACCCGCGCTCTCCGGTCCCACGCTGAGCATGCCGCCCTTGTCGATGCGGGCGATGGAGCCGCCGCCGGCGCCGAGGGTGCGCACCTCGATCACGGGAATCGCCACCGGCAGGCCCCACTCGATCTCGTACTCGGTGGTGAACTGCGGCTCGCCGTCCAGCAGCAGGCCCACGTCGCAGCTCGTGCCCCCCATGTCGAGGGTGATCGCCTGCTCGAAACCCGCCTCGCGCGCGAAGTGGGCGCCGCCGATCACGCCTCCGGCGAGCCCGGAGAGCAGCAGGTCGACCGGCCGTTCCGCGGCCTGGGTGAGCGCGGTGGTGCCGCCGTCCGACTTGAGGAGCGAACAGGGACCGCTCACGTGGCGCTCGCGCAGCGCCTCGCCGACGCTCCGGCAGTAGCCGCTCAGCAGCGGCTTCAGGTAGGCGTCGGCAAGGGTTGTGCTGGAGCGCTCGTACTCACGCCACAGCGGCGCAACCCGGTGCGAGAGGGAGACCGGGACGGAGGGAAAGCGCCGCTCCAGGAAGGCGCCGAGCGCACGCTCATGGGCCGGGTTGAGATAGGAGAACAGCAGGCAGACCGCGATCGCCTCGGCGCCGCGATCGGCGACCTGTGCCGCGAGCTGCTCCATGGCGGCGGCCTCCAGCGGCACCACCACCTCGCCCCGGGCGTCGATTCGCTCGGCCACCGGCAGGCAGTTGCGGCGCCGGACGAGCGGCCGCGGCTTCCGCCAGTGCAGGTCGTACTCGCTCTTGCGGTTGATGCGCTGGATGAACGGGATGTCCTCGAACCCCGCGGTGGTCACGTACAGCACCTCGGCCCCATGGCGCTGCAGCACCGTGTTGGTGGCCACCGTGGTGCCGTGCACGATGCGCTCGATGGCGTCGCCAGGAACCGCGGCCTTGTCCAGCACGCGGAGCAGTGCGCCCAGCGGCGCATCGGGCGTAGAGGGGGCCTTGGCGACGCGCACGGATCCGTCCACGCCGAGCGCCACCAGATCCGTGAATGTGCCGCCGGTGTCGATGCCCAGCGCCAGCGGACTTGGCGATGCCTCCCGCACTCCGTCCGTCCTTGGCACTCCACTCACGTCACCTGCAGTTTCATACGCGCCGGAGGGCGAGCTTGCAACACGCATCGCGGGAGCCTGAGGTATGCTGGACGGCTGACGATGCCGGAGCTGCCGGATCTCCTGCTCTATCGAGATCATCTGCTGCGCCGCGTGGCGGGCGAGCGGCTGCAGCGGGTGACGGTGGCCAGCCCCAGCCTCCTGAAGACCTTCGACCCTCCGCTGGCCGCGGCCGAAGGCGCGCGCGTCGAGTCGATCGAGCTGATCGGGAAGCGCATTGTCTTCGGACTGGGGGAGGATCTGCACCTGGTCCTGCACTTGATGATCGCCGGGCGCCTGCGCTGGAAGGATGGATCGTCCGCCGCGCCGATCCCGCGGCGCGTGGGGCTTGCGGCGTTCCGCTTCGACACGGGCACCCTTGTCCTTACCGAGCAGGGGTCCAGACGACGCGCGGCGCTCCATCTGCTGAGCGGAGCGCCGGCGCTGCGGGCGCTGGACCGCGGCGGCATCGACGTGCTGGCGGTGGACGATTCGGCCTTTCGGCAGACGCTGCTCGCGGAGAATCACACCGTCAAGCGGGCGCTCACCGATCCGCGGCTCTGTTCCGGGATCGGCAACGCCTACTCGGACGAGATCCTGCATGCCGCGGGGCTGTCGCCGCTGAAGTGGACCAGCCGGCTCACCGACGAGGAGCTCGGACGGCTGCACTCCGCAACGCGCCAGGTGCTGACGCACTGGATCGAGCGGCTGCGCGAGCAGACCGGCGACCGCTTCCCGGAGCGGGTCACGGCGTTCCGGCCGGAGATGGCCGTGCACGG
The DNA here is from genome assembly GCA_965215345.1 of Spirochaetia bacterium. GTDB lineage: Bacteria > Spirochaetota > Spirochaetia > SZUA-6 > Bin103 > CATQHW01. Next base: position 1,372,711 of record CBDCDL010000002.1, read on the forward strand.
CAAGTACGGCCAGCCGTGTCCGCGCTGCGCCACGCCCGTGCAGCGCATCGTCTATGCGGACAACGAATGCAACTACTGCCCGGAGTGCCAGACCGGCGGCAAGCTGCTGGCCGACCGCGCGCTCTCGCGGCTGCTCAAGGGCGACTGGCCGCGCAGCCTGCAGGAGCTGGACGAGCGGCGCACGCCACGGCAGTAGCCGCGGGCCGCCGTGACGCTCACATTCATGGCATGAGAAGACCCATCCTGATCGTCATCATCGCCGTGGCGGGCGCCGCCGTGCTGGCGGCCGGCTGGTACCTGGGCTCGCCCCTGTTCATCGATCGCACCGTGTCGGAGGCGTTTCCGGTGGAGTTGCCGAGCGCCGACGACATGGACGACATGTCGGCCGCGGAGATCGAGGCGAAACGCCGCGAGGCGCTGGCCAACCTCCCGCAGGGCGAAGCGTGGGAGGACCTGTCCGGCCGCGCGCAGCAGGAGATCCACGATCGGGTCATGGATTTCGCGGCCGCCATGCCCGCATCCCGCATGGACGACGCGATGCCGGGCGGCGGGTCACCGGAGCGGCTGGCGCAGGGCGCTTTCATGGATGCCGACCGCTTCCACAAGGGTTCGGGCAAGGCTCTCATGTACCGCCTGGCGGACGGCGGCCTGCTGCTCCGGTTCGAGGAGTTCCGGGTCACCAACGGTCCGGACCTGCACGTGTTGCTCGCCGAGAACGCGGAGCCGAAACGGCGCGACGAGTTGGGCGACTACATCGATCTGGGCTCGCTCAAGGGCAATGTCGGCAGCCAGAACTACACGCTCGACGCGGGTACGGAGATCGACCGGTTCGGCAGTGTGGTCATCTACTGCATGCCGTTCCACGTCGTGTTCGCGACCGCCGCGCTGTCAGCCGAGTAGCGCCCCAGGAAGGCGGAGCCGCAGGCTCCGCCTTCCTGGCCCAGCCCCTCCTTTGGCTCCGGTGTCTGTCCGACTGGCGCTCACGCGCCAGTCGGACAGACGCCGTCGCGGGGAGCCTGATAGTCTGCCGTCCTGCGCACTCCCTCAACGCGTCCGCTCCTCGAACAGGACGGCCGCCTCGACCTCGCCTGCGTCAAGACCCAGGCGTGCGCAGGCAGCCGCCACGCTGCGTCCTTCGGCGATGAACGCGGCATGCACGCCGGCGGTCGGCACGGCGCGGCCGTCGATCGCGGGTTGTCCCTTCGCCACGCATGGGTCGATCACGACAAGGCCGTCCGGTCCGCACGGGTACCAGCGCTCGGCCGCACCCGACCCCTCATCGAATTCGATGCTGGCTCCGATGTCGACGATGTCTTCGGCGGCGACCCACCGCCCGTCGGAGAGCAGCCTCAGAACGGCATCGCCGTAGGTGCGCGTCCGCAGGAAGACGCCGTGGCCGTCGGTGAAGAAGTCGCGCGACGCGTAGTGGTCGACGCCGAGCAGATGCCCGGCGTCGTCGAGCGCCGCGCGGAGCTGCCGCAGCCGCAGGCCGCGAGCCAGAAACGGCGTGACGAACAGCACGTCGATCAGGTCCAGGAACGACGCACGGGTGGACCTCTGCCCGGAGGTGCCCATGCGCAGCCACCGCCGGACCCGCGACGGCTTCAGTCCCGCCCAGCGCCCGACCTCCGCGGCCTCGTAGACCGCGGCTTCCCAGAGATCCGCCGCTTGGTCAGCCACGCCGCTCCGGCGCATGATAGCCGGGGGCGCCGTCTGCCTGCAGCATGGTCGACGCCGCGCCGAAGGATTGAGGTGTTGAAGGGATTGTTGTCCGGGGTTGCACGACCGTGCGCGATGTTCATCGCCGCGGGACTGCTCTGGGGATGCGCGGGGTTCTCTGACATCCAGGAGACCCGGACGTTCATGGAACGCTACTCCGCCGGCGACTACGACGCCGCCAGCGCCGCGGTCGGCGGGGACACCGGGCTCGACTACCCGGAGGGGCAGCTCCTCAGCTCCCTGCACACCGCGATGGCGCTGCGCGCGGCCGGCCGGTTCGAAGCTTCCCAGGTCGCGTTCGACCGGGCCGAGTCGCAGCTCATGTGGAAGGCGGACTCCATCGCCAGCGTGGAGGACCTGCTGTCGGCGGGGCTGACCCTGGTGGGCAACGACCTGATGGTTTCCTATCGGGGAACGATCTACGAGGGCGTGATGGTGAATACCTACAAGGCCACCAACGCGCTGATGATCGGCGACACGGCGCGCGCCCGCGTGGAGTTGAACCGTGCCCACCAGCGCCAGGCCAACGCCGTCGATCAGCTCGCGGCCAAGGTCCGGGCACTGCGCGCGGGGGAGGACGAGGACGAGCATCGCGAGAGCATCGACCGGTCCCTGGGCGAGGCGATGGAGCCGGACGGAGCGGTCGCCCGGCGCGTGAAGGCGGTCGCGTCGCTCGGGCAGTATCGGGATCTGCGCAGTCCGCTCACCGACTGGCTGCACGGCGCGTTCCGGCTGGCCACCGGAGAGGCCAACCGCGCCTCGGACCTGTTCCGCAACGCCGCCGCCCTGGACGGTGCGCGCAACCGCCACGTCCTCGCCGACCTGGCCGTGGCCGAGCGAGCCGCAAGCGGCACGGCGGCGGGTGACCGCGTGTGGGTCGTGCACGAGGACGGCACAGGACCGTATCTCGTCGAGTTCCGCTTCGACCTGCCGGTGTTCCTTGATGAGGACAGCTTTCTCATCGTCTCCATGGCGTTGCCCGATCTCCGTCCCGGCACGACGGCGGCGGGTCCGCTGCGGATCAGCGCCGGGGGAGAGGACTACCGGACCGAGACGCTCCTGAACGTCGACCGCTATGCGGCCACGGAGTTTCGCGCCGGGTACGATGCCGTCGTCGGCAAGGCGGTGGCCGGTACGGTGATCCGCACCATCCTGCAGGTCGCGGTCCAGGAGGAGACCAAGGACGCCGGCGCGCTCGGGTCGATCATCGGCTTCGTCACGCCGATCGCCTCCGCGGTGGCCACCCAGGCCGACACGCGCATCTGGCGGGCGCTGCCGCAGTCGATCGGCATCGCCAGCCTGTCGCGGCCGTCCGACGGCACGATCCGGGTGTCGGCCGGCGGTCACACGGTGGACGTGCCGCTGCCGAGCGGGCGTTTCGTGCTGGTGCAGGTGAAGACCGTCGTGCAAGGGGCGCCGCCCACCGTGCACGCCGCTGCGTTCGGAGGCTGAATTCGGCCGACAATGGAACTATATTGGAGGGGAAACTATATTGGAGGCATGCAGATGAAATCGCCCATCCACTTCGCCATGGCCGCCGCCGCGGCGCTCGCCCTGCTGATCGGTTGCGCGTCGGACCCGGTGTACCTCGATCTGCGCCAGGCCAACGAGCCGCAGCCGAACCCGCCGCGGGTCGGCGAGCGGACCACCCTCGGCCTGGACTACCGTGACTTCGAGTTCGCTGCCGAGCAGGCGGTAGCCTCGTTCCTGGACAGCCCCCTGTCGGTCAAGCCGGGCAGCGACGCGCCGTGGGTGATGGCGGTCAGCCGCATGGTCAACGATACGCCCCTCGACATCGACACCGACCAGCTCGTCAAGAAGATCCGGATCGACCTCCTGGAGAGCGGCCGGGTCATCGTCACCACGGCCGTGGGGCTGGAAGGGCCCGAGGATCCGTTGAGCGCCAAGACGCGCGAATTGCAGGACTCCAAGCTGTTCAATCAGGAAACCGTCGCCAAGGACGGCACCATGGTGGCCCCCGATCTGAGCCTCTCCGGCAAGATCATCCAGCGCACGAATCGCGTCGGCGGCGGGCAGCAGGTCGACTATTACTTCCAGCTCACCGCCACCAACATCGAGACCGGTCTGGCGTACTGGGAGTTCGAGCAGGTGATCGTCAAACTGGGCAGCAACCAGAGCTTCTCATGGAATTAGCCCACCGGCTGTCGACATCGATGGAACCCATGAGGGCCAGCCCGCAGCATCGCGTCGCTCAGGCGGCTGCGGTCGCCTTGCTGATGATCATCGTTCCGGCGTCGTGGTCTCAGGAAACGGCAGGTGGTCCCGACTACGAGCGATGCAGGTACGTGGCGATCGAGGAGGCGAAGACGCGGTCGGTGGCGAACCTCACCGGACTGGGCATTCTCCGCACGTGGTCGGCGCGGCACCCGATCGCAGCGGATCAGGAACTGGTGGGCGCGGTCGCCTATTGGTCGCCGGCGCGGGAGGACGTGATACGTACGGGCCTGGGGCTGGGCCCCAGACACGTACCTGAATCGGAATCGCGTGGTGGAGCGGAGTCGTCTGCCGAGCCGGAATCGGAGTCGGAACCGAGCCCAGGCGGCAGGACGCAGAGCAAGGCGCTCATGGATGCGGCCGACTTCTGAGCGGGCGCGGAGGACACACGATATGACGTGGTTGCATGAGCACGCACGCGGATGGGCGTTGAGGATTGTCGGTGGAGCGCTATGGTCGATCCTGCTTGTATGCGGCGCGTATGCGCAGGTCATCGTCGCCGGGCACGAAACCGGCGGGACCGGTGCGAACGAACGGGAAGCGATCCGCAACGCGTTGCAACAGGCAGCGTTTCAGCTCTGCGGGGTGCGCCTGCAATCGGAGGCCGCATCGAGCGTCACGTTCGTCGCCAGCGGCGACAGCGTGGAGATTATCGAGGGGATCAACCGGCAGATAAGCGTCACTACCGGCACGGAAGCGTGCCGCCTGGAGGGTTACGATGTACTCGGCGTCGGGCCGGAAGGCGACGGCGTGCGCGTACGGATTGCGGTCCGGCACGCGACCTACCGGACGCCGGGGCCGGCCGTGGATCGCCGCCGCCTTGCGGTGCTGGACTTCGAGATGGACGAGGTACATCTGTACGGCGCTGGAGGCGGACGGGAGCAGCGGAGCGGCGGCCGGGTGGTGCGGCGGGGCGTGGACGTGGACTTCGATCTCATCCGCAACCTGCAGGAACGGTTTCGGGCACGGATCGAGGAGTTGCTGACCCAGGGGCGGCGCTTCGCGGTGCTCGATCGCCGCGCACCGGACCTCTACGAACAGGAGAAGCGGCTCCTCCGGTCAGCCGACGTCGATCCGGCCGAAGCGGCGCGTCTCGGCAACGTGCTGGGAGCCGACTACCTGCTGTACGGAACGGTGGATCGCATCGCCGTGGAGGAGCAGCGCACGCGGATTCAACTCACCGGCGAGAGCCGTACGCGGGTGTTCGCCGCGGTGCGGGTCCGTTTCTCCGTGCTCGCCGTGGCAACCAGACAGGTCAAGTGGTCCTCGTCGATCGCTCTGGAGCAGGACGCGGAGGAGGATCTTCGGCCCGAACAAGTGGCGGAAGCGCTACTCGACGAGACCGCCGGCTACCTCGTCGACGAGTTGACGGAGAACATCTATCCCCCGGTGGTCGTACAGCTCGTCGCGCCGGGGAGCTTCGTGGTGAACCGGGGCGGCTCCACGGTGCAGGCGGGCGATCTGTTCGAGGTATTCGCGACGGGACCGCCGATCGTCGATCCGGATACCGGCGAGAGTCTCGGCAGCCTGGAGATCGCGATGGGCATCGCGCAGGTCACGGAGGTGAAGCCCAAGTACAGCTTGGCGGAGATGGTCACGGGCAGGGCCGGTGTCGCGAAAGACATGCTGCTGCGCCGATTCCGGGGCGACATCGCAGCCCTGCCACTCGCCGGTCGCGAGGCTCCTCTGCCGGTCGATTCGGCCGGTGAGGAGAGGAACTACCGGAGTGCCGAGGGGGATGGAGACGGCGACGGTCTGCCCGACTACCTCAACCGCAATGCACAGGCCGGAGACCGTGACAGCGACGGTCTCCCTGATTACCTGAATCGGGACAATCTCCGACGCCGGTAACGCGCGGGCGGCACCTCAGCGCGTCAGGGGGGCCACGCTGCACCGACACGCGCCATGTGCGTGCGCCTCCGCCGGTCAGCGCTTCAGGTCGCCGCGCTGCGCGGACTTCTCGATGAGCTCACGCGCCAGCTCCCACAGCCGCGGCGCGCCGTCGCCGATGGGGTGGTTCTTGTCGCACACCTGGTCCACCGTGATGCCGTGCCGCCGCCACGCGAATCCGTGGGTGCGGTGGTTGTGCAGCAACGGCTGCAGGCGGTCGATCGCGTAGGCGAAGCGGGCTTCGGGCGTCCGCCGTTCCTCGAACTCGTCCCAGGCGGCTCGCAGCACCCCGGCCTGGTCGTCCGGCAGCAGCGCGAACAGCCGGTCGGCCGCCTGCCGTTCGCGCTCCTCTTTGGTCTCCCGCCCCTTGTCGTCGTAGATGAAGGTGTCGCCGGCGTCGATCTCGACGATGTCGTGCACGAGCACCATGCGCAGGACGCGGGCCAGGTCGAGGTCGTCTTCTGCGTATTCGGCCAGCACCAGCGCGTACAGGGCGAGGTGCCAGGAGTGTTCGGCCGAGTTCTCCCTCCGGCTGGCGTCAAGCAGCGTGGTCTGCCGCAGCACGCCCTTCAGCTCGTCGATCGCGCACAGGAACTCGATCTGCTCGTGCAGACGCCGGTCGGCGGCATCGTGCGGCGAGGCGGGAGTCACCGGTCGACCGTCACGGCGACCGCCAGATGATCGGAGGCGGTGCTCATCGGCAGGGAGAAGTCCGTGACCTTGAGGTCCGGGCTCGTCCAGACGTAGTCGATGCGTTTCTCCAGCTCGTCGGTCGGCCAGGTGAAGCCGTCGCCGGGCGGCCCGGCGGCGACGAACGCATCGACGAAGCCGGCGTCGGCGATCAGCACGATCTCGGGGTGATCGGGATGGGCGTTGAGGTCCCCGAGCAGCACCGTGTTGTGCGCCTCGACCGCTTCGAGAATCGCACGCGTCTGCGGCATCCGATGCACGGAATCATCCTCCTCGTGGTGAAAGTGGGTGGCCAACAGCGCCAGCACCTCGTCGCGTCCCACGTCGATCTCGATCGTCATGAAGCCGCGGTCCATGACGATGGCGTCGTTGTTGGGCATGAAATGGTTGCTGGCCCGCCTGACCGGCAGGCGGCTCAGCACGGCGTTCCCCCACACCGAGTCGGCCGCGGGCCCGAACGCGTAGGCCATGCCGAGGCGCCGCGACAGCCACACCAGCGTGTCGACCGAGCCGTTGATCAGCCAGCCTCGGGACACCTCCTGGAGGGCGACGACGTCGGGGTCCTCGTCCTCGATGACCTGCGCGATCGCCTCCATGCCGTGGCGGCCGTACGCGTCGAAGCCCTGGTGGATGTTGTAGGTCATCACCCGAACCGGGAAGCCGGTGCCGGAGACGGGTCGGACCTCGTTCCAGGTCGCGAACTGGACCGCCGGTACCGCCAGCAGCAGCAGGGCCGGGACGGCAACGGAGCGGGCCACCCCCGCCGGCGCCGGCGACCGGTCCACGCCGGCGCGCAGCGCCGCAAGCGCGACCAGCAGCGCGGCGAGCGGACGGATCATCCCCTGCGGAACGGGAGTCGCGATGTCGTACTGGGCGTAGTGGACGAACAACAGCACCAGCAGCGCCAGCATGCCGATGGTGGTCCAGGCCGGCACGGCCTCTCCGCTCCGCCTGCCGGCCGGGGCGGGTCCGGGTCGCGCCACCGAGACCAGCAGCACCGCGCTCACGACATGACCCACCAGTGCCGCGATCGCCGCCAGGGGTCCCGTCCACGCCACGGCCACCGATGCGATCAACACGCCGCCCAGCAGCGCCAGCAGACTGCCGTGCGGCGCCGCCGTGCGCCGGGCCAGCCACAGCGCCACCACCATCGCCGCCAGGTTCGAGGCCAGGATCCAGGCGAGCACCAACGGCTGCGCCCAGCCGATGATCACCGTCAGCCACGCGACGTTCTGGAACGTCAGGAACTGCAGCACCAGCGCCGGCCCGAAGACCAGGCAGCGGGTGCCCCAGGACGGTCGTGCTGCCGCGTGTCGCGCGTCCGCGAGCGCACGCGCCGGCGCCTCGATCCCCAGCAGGATCCACTGCGCCGCTACCAGGCCCGCGGTGACCACGTGCGCCTCCCAGCCGCCCGCCCACGAGAGGTCGATCGTTCCGAACGCGCCCTTGACGGCCGTGTCGATCGACAGGGCCAACAGGAGCGCAACCGCGGCATGTGGTCCACTCTCGGCGGGACCTGCGGCGAGGAGCGATCGCAGCATGAGCGGCAGCGCCCACAGGAAGACCACCGTACCGGCGATCGACAGCGCCAGGTCCGCCGGCAGCGACGGCGAGAGCTGCTCGGCGATCCGCAGGAGACCGAGCCCTGCGAAGATCACCGGCGCGCCGGAACGGCCGAGCATACCGTGCACGACCGGCGCCAGGAACCCGAGTCCGAACACGGCCAAGCCCATGACGCCCACCAGCACCGAGCTCAGCTCGTTGACCTGCACCAAGTTGACGGACAGCGCCACCACCAGCAGGCGCAGGAACTGCAGGCCGAACACGCATGTCAGCGCGCCGAGCAGCGTCGCGGCAAGCGACGACTGTCCGCCTCCGGATTCCGTGCGTTGCCGGCGGTCCCGGGCGCTCATCGGGCTACCGTAGTGCGCGGCATCCGAACCGTCCACTGCGGTATGGTTGGCGCGTGGTCTCCCTGTTGCTGCGCGGCGACATCCTGCTGTTTGCCCTGATCACCAGCGCCCTGATCCTGTCGCTGACGTTCCACGAGTACGCCCACGCTGCGGTCGCCAAGCTGTCGGGGGACCGCACCGCCGAGCTGGCCGGCCGGCTGACCCTCAATCCCCTGGCGCACATCGATCCGATGGGACTGTTGATGGTGGTGCTGGTGGGCTTCGGCTACGCCCGGCCGGTGCCGGTGGACCCGCGCTACCTGCGATCGCCGCGGGCAGACCTGTGGATCGCCGCCGCCGGTCCCGCCATGAATCTGCTGTTGGCGGCGGTGGTCTGGAACGGCTTCCTGGCGCTGCGCGGGGCCGGCGTGGCATTCATCTTCCTGCCGGGACCGGAGACCTTCGTGGTGCTCCTGGTGCGCATCAACCTGATCCTGATGCTCTTCAACCTGGTCCCGCTCGGCCCGCTGGACGGTCATTGGATCTTGCCGCACCTGCTGCCGGAGGCGGCGGCACGCTGGTACCGGTACTACAACGCCCGCTACGGCACCTACGTGCTGTTCGGCCTGATCCTGCTCAACATCGTCGGCGTTCCCGTGTTTCGCATTCTGATGACGGTCGGCGGCCGGCTGGTGCGCCTGATCACCTTCGTGTAGCGCTGCTCCCGCCGGTGGGCTCACCAGCGTTGTGGCAGTATATTGTCGTCCGTGACTGAACTTACCGAGCGCCGGATGGCCGTGCTCATCGATGGCGACAACGCGCAGCCCGGGCACATCGGCGCCGTGCTCAAGGAGAGCGTCCGCTACGGCGTGGTGACGATCAAGCGCATCTACGCCGACTTCACCAACCGCCAGATGGAGGGCTGGAAGCGCCAGCTCTCCACGCACGCCATCCAGCCGATCCAGCAGTTCCGCAACACCGTCGGCAAGAACGCCACCGACTCGGCGATGATCATCGACGCCATGGACATCCTGTACGGGGGCGCCGTGGACGGCTTCGTGATCGTCTCCAGCGACAGCGACTACACACGCCTGGCCCTGCGCGTCCGCGAATCGGGCCGCATGGTCATCGGCATCGGCCGCGACCACACGCCGCGCTCGTTCGTCAACGCCTGCAACGAGTTCCGCTTCGTCGAGAACCTGGCCATGGCGGAGGAGCGCAGCCGGCGGCGCACCGGCAGGAAGCAGCCGGTGGTGGAGACCGACGACGCCGAGCGCGGGTCGCTGGACCTGGTGACAGTGATCACGGACGCCATCGAGATGGCGGAGTCCGACGACGACTGGGTCGACCTGGGGACGATCGCCAACAACCTCAAGAAGCTGTACCCGGACTTCGATCCCCGCACCTATGGCAATCGGCGGCTGTCCAAGCTGATCCAGAGTAATTCGGAGGCGTTCCGGATGCAGCGCGATCGCCAGAACAACAACGTCACGGTGCGTCTGGCGGCGGCCGACGCGGATTGAACGGCGATTCCGACCGAGGTCTGACCTGCGCCGACGCCGGCGTCTCACCGGACCAAGCGGTGCCGGCGGCCCCGGAGCAGCGGGCGGTCGCGTGTGCGGCCGCCGCCGGGGACGCCGCCTGCCGGATCGGGACGATCGAGCGGACGGAACGTGAAGGCCGGTCCGTGCGGTTCGGGGGCCGGCTGCGATGGTCGTGACCGTCGGCAGGGCCGCGATCACCGGCACGCTGGCGGCGATCGCCACTCACCCGACACCTGGCGCGCCCATGGTCGAGCACGAGGCTGCGGAACTGCGGCCCGGCGTGGGCGTGGTCGGCGACGTGCCCGGCCGGTCGCCGGCGCGCGAGGTCACCGCGGTCGACCGCGATGCCTGGCAGTCGGCGTGCAAGGAGCTGGGTCAGGAGGTGCCGTGGACGGCGCGGCGCGCCAACCTGCTGGTCACGGGCATCGACCTGCACGCCACCGCCGGCTGCGAGTTGCGCATCGGCTCGGTGCGCCTGCGGATCACCGGTGAGACGCAGCCGTGCGGGGTCATGGACCGGCAGCGCTCCGGCCTGCGACGGGCCCTGCAGCCCGACTGGCGCGGCGGCGCCACCTGCACGGTCGTGGCCGGCGGCACGGTCGCGGTCGGCAACGCGGTCGAGCTCGTCCGGGGCGGATAGCCGCGCGCCGTCGAGGTTGTGCGCCACGTGTGACCGAAAGCGGAGTCATGTGCCGCAATCAGACGTATGTGGCGCACAAATCCTCCGATGAGCAACATGTGGCACACCACGTCGATTGTCAGTCGGGCGGGGTGATGTGCTCGATGATTTCGGGCGGACCGGGACACGCCAGTCCTTCACGGGTGCGTAGCCTGCCCGAACGTGGGCTGTGGTTGTTCGTCCTGGTCCGCGGAGAGGGCGGCGTGCAGAGCCCTCCACGCCGCCGCGGCGGCGGCTGCCGCCGTCTGTAGCGGGACCCGATCCGGCATCGCGTCGCGCCGCAGCTTCAGCTCGGCATCACCGTCGCCGACCGTCCGCGCGCTCACGGTCATGCGGATCGGCACGCCGATCAGGTCGGCGTCGTTGAACTTCACGCCGGGGCGCTCGTCCCGGTCGTCCAGGAGCACCTCCAGTCCCTGCTCCGCCAGCTCCCGGGAGAGCTGCGCGGCTCCCTCCTCGCCGCCTCGCAGGGCCACCACGTACACGTCGAACGGCGCCACCGTGACCGGCCAGGTCAGGCCGTGCCCGTCGTGGTGCTCCTCGGCGACGCAGGCGAGCAGCCGGCCCACGCCGATGCCGCAGGAGCCCATCACCACCGGCTTCGCGGTCCCGTCGGCGTCCAGGTAGGTGCAGCCGACTGCGTCGCTGATCCAGGTGCCGAGCCGGCAGATGCTGCCGACCTCCACGCCGCGTGACAGCGCCAGCGCGCCGCCGCATTCCGGGCAGCCGGCGCCGGCGTCGGCGCTGACGATGTCGGCGACCACGTCGGCGTGGAAGTCGCGGCCGTGGTTGAGGTTGCGGACGTGGTACCCGGGCTCGTTGGCGCCGCCGACCAGGTTGGGGGTGGCCGGGATCAGGTCGTCGGCCACGATGAGCGCGCCGCGCACATCCGCCGGAGAGGCGTAGCCGGGCACCGCCCCGGCGGCGCGGATCTCTCCCTCGGTCGCCGGCCGCAGGCCGGTGGCGCCGGTGGCCCGCGCCAGCTTGAACTCGTTGACCTCCATATCGCCGCGGACCAGCGCGAAGACGAGCTGTTCTGCCCCACCTTCGCCCAGGCCCGCGCCCATCATCAGCACCGCCTTGGCAGTCCGTTCCGCCGGGATCTCCAGGAACTCGCTCAGCGCCTCGATCGTGGTCGCTCCCGGGGTGTGCATCCGTTCCGGGTCACCGGGCGGCTCCGGGGCCGGCTCCGGCTTGCGGCACCGGGCGATCTGGCGGTTGGCGCGGTAGCCGCAGGCATCGCACGACAGGATCGAGTCCTCGCCGATCGGGGTCAGGTACATGAACTCGTCCGCGCCCGAGCCGCCCATCATGCCGACGTCGGCTCCCACGTCCACGACCGGCAGCCCGCAGCGGTGAAAGATGCGGTGGTAGGCGGCGACGTGGGCACGGTACTGCCGGTCGAGGCCGGCTTCGTCGCGGTCCAGGCTGCAGGAGCCCTTCATCGCGAACTCCCGCACGCGGATCAGCCCGCCGCGCGGCCGCGGGTCGTCCCGGAACCTGGTCTGGATGTGGTACAGGAGCTGCGGGAGCTGCTTGTAGGAGCGCACTTCGTCCCGCACCAGGGCGGCGATCACCTCTTCGTGGGTCATCGCAAGGACCAAGTCGCGCCCCTCCCGGTCCTGCAGGCGCGCCATCTCCGCGCCGATCTTCTGCCGGCGCCCGGTCGCCTGCCACACCGAGGCGGGGTTGACGACGGGCATGGTGATCTCCTGGCCCCCGATCGCATCCATCTCCGCGCGCAGGATGGTCTCGATGCGGCGCAGCGAGCGCTGCGCGAGCGGCAGGTAGCTGAACAGTCCGGCGCCGAGCTGGCGCACGAACCCGGCGCGCAGCAACAGGCGGTGGCCTGCCACCTCGGTGTCGCCGGGGCTCTCCCGGCGGGTCTGGCTGAACAGGGTGCGCATCGACACGGGCCGATGCGCCGGCGCATTCGGTGCGGGCATGGGTGATCTTACGCCGGCGGGCCGAATGGTTCAGACTCCCTCAGCCCGATGATCCGACCTGTCCCCCGCGTCGAACGCTGCATGGAGGTCAAGCGCTATCCCGACGGCCGCCGGGTCACCTTCACCTGCGACCTCCTGGCGATCGAGCCGGCGCGGCAGCTCCTGGGCTACACGATTCGCCGCGCCGCATCCGTGGCCGGCGTGTTCCTGCCGGCGGGGACCCGCTCCTACGGTTGCTTCTGGGCCGGCCGGCCGTACAACCTGTATCTGTGGATGCGGGCCGACGGCACTCGGGGCGACGCGCGGAGAGCCGCCGTCCTCGGCGCCTACTTCAACGTCTGCGACGCCGTGGAGCTGGGCCGCACGGAGTTGCGCTGGCGCGATTTGTGGGTGGATGTCATGGCGCTGCCGGCGCGTCGGCCGGTTACCCTTGACCGCGACGAGGTGCCGGGCGACCTGCCGCCGCGGCTTTCCCGCCACATCGACGATGCCGTCCACGAGCTGTACGCGCGCAGCGGCGAGCTGGTCGAGGAGTGCGTGCGCTGGGCCCGCGCCGTTCAGGCCGACGGGTAGCGGTCGATCCAGTCAGACGTCGACGCGGTACCTGAGGAACGGCTCCAGGAGTGTGAAGTGACTGGCCGGTGCCGATGGAGGTGGAGTCGCTCGTCGCGGTCGGTAATTCATTTGGGGCGTTGACATATCAGATTCATCTCCCGACCAGCAGCGCTTGGCGACCGTCAAGGCGGATCTCCACCAGGTTGTCGCCGGGGCCGCCGCGGTCGACGACCAGGAAGTCGGTGGGGCGCCGCCAGGCGATCACCGGGTGGTGCCAGACGCCCTTGGCGTAGTTGACGCCCTGCCGGCCGTCGCTGACGAACGCGCGCAGGTCGGCGGCGTGCGGCGGCGGACCGGCCGGCGCGACCACGATCAGGAACGGCGCGTGGTCGAGCGGGATGAACGCCTGCGAGCCGAGCGGATGCTGCTCCATCACGGTGACGGTGAGCGGCAGCGGCAGCGGCTGGGCGCGGAACACGTTGACGAGCGGCCTCCCGCCGCCGTCGGCGACGTTGACGGCGGCCAGGTCGTGGAAGCGCACCGTCGTCCCCTCGTTGATGATCCGCTGCTCGGCGCCGGCGGTCTCGATCACGTCCCCGAACGGGGCGAAGGCCGCCCGCGTGAGCGGTTCCGGCGCGAGCGTCAGCAGGGCTGAGTCTCCGATCCGTCCGCCGCCTCAGGACGGCGTGCCGAACAGCCGCAGCCGGCTGATGCCGCCGTCCGGGATCATGTTGAGGCGCACGTGCGACACAGGCCCGTGGCGCTCCATGGCGCCGGCCGCGAAGGTGTGCTCGCGGTCCGCCTGCAGCGGCTGCTCGTCCAGCAGCACGGGCCAGAACATCGACTGCGCCACCACCGAGGCGCGCAACTCTCCGGTGTCCGCCGGCAGCGCCGCTCCCCGCAGGGAGCAGCGGTCGGGGTAGTTGCCCTTGAAGTGGGCGGTGTCGACCACCACGCGGTCGATGGTGCCGGGATGCGCCAGGGCGATGATGCACCAGTCGTGGCCGGGCTCGCGGCGCCGTCTGGTCTCCCAGCCGTCGCCCATGTCGCGGCCGCGGTCGGGCCGGAGCATGTTGCCCGGATTGCCGTAGTGGGCGTCGTTCCAGGCGACCGCCACCGCGCCGTGCACGGCGGAGGCCAGGTCGAGCTGGTCGAGCGCCGCCAGGGCGTTCCAGTCGGGCTGCGGCCGGCCGTACACGCGCAGGCGCGCGACGCCGCCGTCCGGCAGCAGGTTGAGCCGCACGTGGCTCCAGGTGCGCCGGTCGGCGACCGGAAACAGGTGGTGGTCGTCGGGACCGAGCGCCGCCGGCCGCACCAGCGTGACCCATGCGGCGCCGTCGCCGGGATCACCGTCGCTCAGGCAGGCTTCCAGCGACGCGGCCGGCGGGTAGTTGCCGGTGAAGTGGCGGGTGTCGATGTCCACCGCGTGGATCTCTCCGGGCGCCGCCAGGCGCACGACGCTGCGATCGTGGCCCCCGCCGCGGCGGCGGCGCGACTCCCAGCCGTCCATCCACTTGCCGTGGTCGTCGTACCTGTCGGGGATGAACACCGGCTCGGACGGCTCCAGCATGCGCGAAAGGGGCGCGAAGAACTCGTCCGTGCACCAGACCCCGACGGCGCCGAGCCGCGCGTCGGCCAGGTTGGTCGTCAGGGGCGGAGCGGCCGTGTCCGGCCGTCCCGGCGTGTCAGCCATGCGGGTCTCCGCAGGGATGGTTTGCGCGCCAGTGGCGGGCGATGTCGATGCGGCGGCAGCACCAGACCGCGTCGTGCGCGAGCACGTGGTCGACGAACCGCTGCAGGGCGGCGAAGCGCCCCGGGCGCCCGATCAGCCGGCAGTGCAGCCCGACCGACATCATGCGCGGCGTCTCAGCCCCTTCCGCGTACAGCACGTCGAAGGTATCGCGCAGGTAGGTGAAGAACTGGTCGCCGGAGTTGAAGCCCTGCGGAGTGACGAAACGCATGTCGTTGGCGTCCAGCGTGTACGGAACCACCAGGTGCGGCCGTCCGGCGACCGCCGTCCAGAACGGCAGGTCGTCGTTGTAGTCGTCGGCGTCGTACAGGAAGCCGCCTTCCTCCACGACCAGCCGGCGCGTGTTGGGCCCGGTGCGTCCGGTGTACCAGCCGAGGGGCCGCTTGCCGGTGAGCCGGCGGATGATCTCGACGGCGCGCTGCAGGTGCTCTCGTTCCACCGGTTCGGGCACGTCCTGGTAGTCGATCCAGCGATAGCCATGGCTGCAGATCTCGAAACCGGCGTCCATGGCGGCGTCGGCGACCGCCGTGTTGCGCTCCAGCGCCATCGCCACCGCGAACACGGTGATGGGAATCTCCCGTTCGCGGAAAAGCCGGAACAGGCGCCACACGCCGACGCGGCTGCCGTACTCGTAGATCGACTCCATGCTCATGTGGCGTTCGGGCAACGGAAACGCGCCAAGGATCTCGGACAGGAACGACTCGGAGCCCGCGTCGCCGTGCAGTACGGAGTTCTCCGCCCCTTCCTCGTAGTTGACCACGAACTGCACGGCCACCCGCGCGCGTGCGGGCCAGCCTGCCTGGGGCGGGTGGGCCCCGTAGCCGCACAGGTCGCGGGGATAGGCTTCTGTCGAGGCGGCGTCCATCCCGGGGCCAATATGCTGGCGAACGACGCGGCATGCAACATACACTGGTGGTCGCATGGCGATACGATTGGCGATCGTCGGCTGCGGCGGCATGGGCCACCGCCACCTGCGGGGGCTCCGCGCGCTGGGCGACGCGGGAATCTCGTCGCTGGAGCTGGTCGCCGCCTGCGACCCGGTGGAGGCGAACGCGGCCTCGCTCGCGGATGAAGCGGAGGCCGCCTTCGGCGCGCGTCCGGCCGTGGCGGCGGCGCTCGGGGACCTGCATGCCCACGGCGTGCAGGCGGTGGACATCACCAGCATTCCGCGCACGCACCACGTCCTGGCCGTGGAAGCGCTGCAACGCGGGCTCCACGTCCTGATCGAGAAGCCGATGGCGCCGACCGTGGCCGCATGCCGGCGGATCTGCGACGCGGCGGCGGCATCCTCCGCCATCCTCAGCGTGGCCGAGAACTACCGGCGCGACCCGATGTGCCGGCTGGCCAGGGCGCTGCTGGACTCCGGGGTGATCGGCACGCCGCGGCTGATCGTCCAGCACGGCGTGAGCGGCGGCGACCGGATGGCCATCAGCCTGTGGCGGCACCGCCGCGAGCACGGCGGCATCCTGCTGGACGTCGGCGTCCACTACGCCGACGTGTTGGAGTACCTGCTGGGTCCCGTCGACACCGCCTACGCGGTGACCCGGCTGCATGAGCCGGTCCGCCGCAACCCGGGCGCAGGTGACGGCGCGGGCGCGGTCGATCCCGCCAACGCCTACGCGCAGTGGCAGCGGCAGACGCCGGCCGAGTTCGAGGCGACGGCCGAGGACGCCCTGTACGGGACGCTGACCTTCGCCAGCGGCGTGGTCGGCGACATCATCCAGGACCACGCCGGTCACGGAGCGGGCTTCGGCGGGCGCATGGTGTTCGGCTCGGCCGGATCGATGGCGCTGCCGGGCGACCGCAGCGGCGGCGCGATCACCGTGCACCTCGACGGTGGCGAGCGGCTCGAAGGCCGGGCGCTGCTGGACCACGTGCCGGAGTTCCGCCTGGACGCGAACACCGCGGCGCTGTTCGGCGCGGATCGGCTGACCAGCTACGACCAGCCGTTTCCGGTCACGGACGCCAGGCTGCTCGCCGTCGAGTACGCGGAGCTGGCCGACGCGATCCGGGGCGGCGCGCCGCCGGAGGTCGACGCGGCCCAGGGGCTGAGCGCCGTGGCCAGCTACTACGCGTTGCTGGAGTCGGGGGCGTGCGGGGCTCCGGTCCGCGTCCGGGACGTGATCGACGGCCGCGTCGACGCCTACCAGCGCGAACTCGACGACTCTCTCGGCCTGAGCCGGAGTCGGCAGGGTGAAGGGATGGTTCCATGACGGCAGAGAAAATCGAGCAGCGGTCGATCGTCATCGTGATCGTGGCGAGCGTGTCGTTCGGGCTGATCGGCATCGTCATCTCGCTGGCCAGCCGTTCGGGGGCGGTGTTCCTGGACGGCCTGTTCTCGCTGATCTTCGCGGTGGTCGGCCTGCTGACGCTGTACGTGTCCAGGCTCGTGCAGCGGCCGCGGGACGAGCAGTATCCGTTCGGGTACGCCACCTTCGAGCCGATGCTGAACCTGTTCAAGGGGATCCTGATCACGACGGCCCTCCTCTACGCGGTGTGGACGGCGGTCCGGGCGCTGATGGCCGGCGGGCAGGAGGTGGCCGCCATCGGCGGCATCATCTACGCCGCGATCGCGGTGGCCGGCGGGACCGCGCTGGCGGTGGTGCTCCGCAAGCTGGGACGGAAGTCGGGCTCCCCGATCGTGCAGTTGGACGCCCAGAACGCCGTCATCGACACGATGATTTCCGGCGCGGTCGGCGTGGCGTTCGTGGCGACGCTGATCATCCAGAACTCGCGGCTGTCGGCGTGGGCGCCATACGCCGATCCGGTGATCATGCTGGCGATCGCCGCCATCGCGGCGCCACAGCCCATCAAGACCATCCGCGCCAACTGGCGGCAGCTCATGGGCAGGGCGCCGGACCGGGCCGTGCAGGACCGGATCGCGGCGCTGGTCGAGTCGGTCATCGCGCGGGTGCCGCACTCGGAGACGCACCTGCGCACCACCGAGGTGGGCCGCTACCTGTACATCCACCTCTACGTGATCGTGCCGGAGGACTCCACCGAGCCCATCGACGTGCGCCTGCACGACCGGATCAGGCGGGAGATCTTCGAGCGGCTCTCGGGCGAGTTCAGCCACCTGGCGTTGGACGTCGGCTTCACCATGGACGTCCGCTGGGCGGTGTCCAGCGTGCCGTCGGAGGACCAGGAGACGGTCTATCCCGCGGGCTCCCAGCCGGCGAACTGACCGTTCCGGAACGCGTCGACGGCCAGGTCGGCGATGCCGCTGACCAGGGTGCCGTCGCGGTCCAGCACGCGCGCCACCGCCACATCGTCGGCGATGAGCCCGTACGTGCTCACCGCGCCAGTGCCGGCCAGCGCCGGGCGCAGCGCCTTCAGCTCCGTCACCGCGCGGGCACCCACGGCGACGCAGCTCGCCCAGCCCAGGCTGCCGCCGAAGCCGGCCGGCCCGAGCGGGACCGCCGGCGGGTGCAGGCGGTAGCGCTCCCGGTAGACCACCGCGCCGTCGCGGAGGACCGTCAGGTGGTAGGCCAGGTGCCTGAACGCCCACGTCTCGCCCATCTGGCTGCGGCCCGGACACCCGCACTCCAGCAGCAGGCAGGCGCTGTCGCGGTCGGTGCTGACGACCGTGGACTGGATCACGGCGGCGCCTGCGAACGGGATCAGCGGCCGGCCCACCAGGCGCAGGCGACTGTCGCCGCGGACGGTCGCCACGAGCTGCAGGTGCGCGGGGTCTTCGCCGGCTCCCGGCAGGCACAGGGTGCTGGCCGGCGGCGCCCAGGTCGCCTCCGCCCTGTCGTCGATGCTGATGCGCTGCAGGTGGCGGTCGCCGTTGCGCAGGCCGCCTCCCTGGTCGACCGGCACCGCCAGCACGCCGCCCGAGTCCGGCAGCACGTTGACGAACAGCGGCGCGCGGCGGCGGGTCCGCCAGCGCCGCCCGGTCACGGCCAGGCGCAACTCGCCGCGCCGTCCGCTAGCGCCCCGAAACCGTCGCCTGCGGCTCCGCTTTCGGCCCATCCCCGCCGTTCGCGTCGGAGTCTGTCGGCCTTCCCGCCGGCGCGGCACATCCGACAGACTCATAGCGGACGTTGGCCGCGTGGAGATGGTCCTCGGCGTGCCCGGCGTGATGACCGGAGTGGAAGCCGTGGTCGTGGTCGTGGTGATGGTGTCCGCCCACGCCCCAGGCGGGCCGGCCGGGTCGCGGGGCACCGAGCGCCGCGACGATCCAGGCGGCCACCTCCTCCACGCCGGAGCCGTCCTTGAGGTTGGTCAGCACGAACGGGAGATCGCCGCGCGCCGCCCGCACGTCGTCGGTCATCCGCTGCAGGTCCACCTCCACGAAGGGCGCCAAGTCCACCTTGTTGACCACCAACAGGTCGCTGCGCGTGATCCCCAGGCCGCCCTTGCGCGGTATGTCCCCGCCCTGCGCGACGTCGATCACGTAGATCTGGTAGTCGACCAGGTCGGGGCTGAAGCTGGCTGACAGGTTGTCGCCGCCGCTCTCGATGAAGGCCACGCGGGCGTCGCCGAAGCGGTACTGAAGCCGCGCCAGCGCGTCGGCGTTGACCGAGATGTCGTCCCGGATCGCGGCGTGCGGGCAGCCGCCGGTCTCGACCCCCAGGATGCGGCCCTCGGCGAGGGCGCCGGCCCGGATCAGGAACCGCTCGTCCTCGCGCGAGTAGATGTCGTTGGTGATGGCGACGATGGAGTGCTCGCCGCCCAGCCGCTGGCAGAGCCGCAGCAGCAGGTGGCTCTTGCCGGAACCTACCGGCCCGCCGATGCCGAACCGCACCGGCCGAGGGTCTGCCCTGTTTCCGTCGTACTTCACACCGTGTGCTCCCGGATCGAGGTGGTATCAGCTTCGGGAAGGAGAGCACCTTCGGCGCCACGGCCCCGGAGCGATCCCTGAATCCCGTTCAGATCATGGTTGCATACAAGCCATCAGCTTCTGAAGTAGCGAGCGGTCAACTCGCCGTGGCCCAGCACCGCGGCATCCCGGCCGGGAGCGGCGCTCGCAAGCATCCGAGGCTGCCGGGCAATCCGCCGTGCCAGTCCGGTCACCTCCTCCAGCAACGCACCGACGACGGCGACTGCGTCGGACTGGCCGACCGGTACCGTGCGCATTGCCACCTGCGACCACTGGCGCACGGTTCCCAGCAGGAATACCTGCAGGAGCTCGGCGGCGTCGATGCCCAGCGCGCCGCCCACGAATCCCCAGGCGACAGGGTGCTGGAGCCGGTCGTCGCGGCCGGCTGTCGCCCTGGTCACGTCCGCGTGGGCGGGATGATCCCGCAGCGCCGGCAGCGCGTCCGCGGCAGCGCGGAGCAGTGATCGGCCAAGCTGGCCTCCGGCCGCCCGCGCTTCGCGGGACGGCTGGAAGCTGGCGACCTCGTCGCTGAGGCGGGCCAGCTTCCGCGCCGCCGACTCGGTCCCGCCGGCCGACTCCGTGCCCGGAGCCGTCACGGCGGCGGCGCGTGCCACCGCCCGCCCGTCCAGCGGCGCGATCCCGAAGCGCAGCGCATCACGGGTCCAGGCGGCCAGGCTGGCGGCGTCGGTGACCCAGCCGGCGCGCACCGCCCACTCCAGACCCCAGGAGTGCGCGAACGCGCCGGTGGGAAAGGCGCTGTCGGCCAGGAGCAGCAACCGCGCCCGCGCCCTGTCGTGCGCCCCCTCACCCATCGGATCGTCCGCTCGCTCGGTCCCTTCAGAACATGAAATAGCGTTGCGCCAGGGGGACCTCGGCCAGCGGCTCGCAGGTCAGCGGCTCACCGTCCGCGCGTAATTCGTAGGAGTCGGGATCGATCTCCATCACCGGCAGCGCATCGTTGAGCGGCAGGTCGCGCTTGCTCACCTCGCGGGTCCCGTGCACGGCCGCCACGCGCCGCCGAATGCTCCCGGAAGAGTCCACCGCGTCGCGCGCGGCGGCGCTCACGAAGGTGACGCTGGTGGACGCGCGGGCGCCGCCGTGGGCGCCGAACATGGGCCGGCCCCACACCGGCTGCGGCGTGGGGATGGAGGCGTTGGCGTCGCCCATGGCCGCGAAGGCGATGAAGCCGCCCTTGAGCACCACCTCCGGATGCACGCCGAAGAACGCCGGCCGCCACAGCGTCAGGTCGGCCAGCTTGCCGATCTGCACCGAGCCGATCAGGTCGCTCACGCCGTGCGCGATCGCGGGGCAGATCGTGTACTTGGCCACGTAGCGCCTGATGCGGCCGTTGTCGTGCGCCGCCGGGTCGCCGGCCAGTGCGCCGCGCTGCACCTTCATCTTGTGCGCGGTCTGCCACGTGCGGGTGATGACCTCGCCGACGCGTCCCATCGCCTGGCTGTCGCTGGCCATGATGCTGATGGCGCCCAGGTCATGCAGGATGTCCTCGGCCGCGATCGTCTGCGGCCGGATGCGGCTGTCCGCGAAGGCGACGTCCTCCCGGAGCGACGGGTCCAGGTGATGGCAGACCATCAGCATGTCGCGATGCTCGGCCACCGTGTTGACCGTGAAGGGGCGGGTGGGATTGGTGGAGCTGGGCAGCACGTTGGGCTCGCCGCAGACGCGCAGGATGTCGGGCGCGTGGCCGCCGCCGGCCCCTTCGGAGTGGAACGTGTGGATGGTGCGGCCGCCGAACGCGCGAATCGTGTCCTCGACGAACCCCGCCTCGTTGAGGGTGTCGGTGTGGATCGCCACCTGCACGTCGGTCTCGTCGGCCACGCCCAGGCAGCAGTCGATCGCCGCCGGCGTGGTGCCCCAGTCCTCGTGCAGCTTCAGCCCGCAGGCGCCGGCCGCCACCTGCTCCCGCAGCGGCTCGGGCAGCGAGCTGTTGCCCTTGCCGAAGAAGCCCAGGTTCACCGGGTACTCCTCGGCCGCCTCCAGCATGCGCGCCAGGTTCCAGGCTCCAGGCGTGCAGGTGGTCGCCAGGGTGCCGGTGGCCGGTCCGGTGCCGCCGCCGAGCAGGGTGGTGACGCCGCTGGTCAGAGCCGTGGTGACGAGCTGCGGGCAGATGAAGTGGATGTGGCTGTCGATGGCGCCGGCCGTGCAGATCATCCCCTCCCCTGCCAGCGCCTCGGTCCCGGGACCGACCACCAGGGCGGGATCGACGCCGTCCTGCAGACCGGGGTTGCCGGCCTTGCCGATGCCGCAGATCAGTCCGTCGCGGACGCCGACGTCGGCCTTGTAGATGCCGGTGTGGTCCACGATCAGGGCGTTGGTGATCACCAGGTCGGGGGCGCCGGCGGCGCGCGTGGCGCGCGGGTCCTGCCCCATGCCGTCGCGGATCACCTTGCCGCCGCCGAACTTCGCCTCGTCGCCGGTGATGGTCAGGTCGCGCTCCACGGCGAGCACCAGGTCCGTGTCGCCCAGGCGCACGCGGTCGCCGGTGGTCGGTCCGAACATGCCGGCGTGGCCGGCGCCGCCGGTGCGGAACCCGTAATCGGCGTCAGGCACCGGCGAACCCTCCTTCGCGGGCAGCGGCCAGAGCGGACGCGCGGACCTCGCCGTCGTCGAGCCGGCCGTTGACCAGCCCGTTGAGGCCGTGGCAGATCCGTTCGCCGCCGAGCGGCACCAGCGTCACCCGGTGGCGCTGGCCGGGCTCGAAGCGCACCGCCGTGCCGGCGGCGATCGCCAGCTTCATGCCGTAGGCGCGAGCGCGGTCGAAGCGCAGGGCGCGGTTGACCTCGAAGAAATGGAAGTGGCTGCCGACCTGGATCGGGCGGTCACCGGTATTGGCCACCTCGACCCGCACCGCCGGCCGCTCCGGCAGGCTTTGCCAGGAGTCGCGAGCGGGCCAGACCTGGCCCGGCGCCCAGCGGTCGTGGAGTCCTGAAGATGCGGCGCTCATTGGATCGGCCATCATTGAATGGGATGGTGGACGGTCACCAGTTTGGTGCCGTCCGGGAAGGTCGCCTCGACCTGCACGCTCGGGATCATGGCCGGCACGCCGCTCATCACCTGATCGGCGGACAGGATCGTCCCGCCCAGGTCGACGATGTCGGTCAGCGAGCGGCCCTCGCGCGCCCACTCCATGATCTGGGTGGCGATGACGGCCGTGGCCTCGGGGTGGTTGAGCTTGACGCCGCGCTGCAACCGGTCGCGCGCCACCATGCCGGCGACCGCCAGCAACAGCTTCTCTCGTTCGTGCGGTGTGAACATCGGTGCTCCGTTATTGTTCGAGAAATAGGGCTTACGTAGTTAATGGACCGATCGCAGGATGCACCGCGGATACAGACCACGCGATAAGATCACCAACCCTCGCGGCCATCGAGGAATCCGACGGCAGACCGATAACCTCACTGTGGGATGGGTCGGCCTCGTACCCTTGTTCAGCGGGAAGCGGCACTTGGACGAAGCGAAGCGACGCGTTAGAGCCGACACTCTGCTTCGCAGCGCCCACGTTCAGTTCCGCAAGTCGCCCATTCCTTCTCATCTTCAAGCGTGAGAGTCTTCGCACCTGATCCACCTGTTCCAGTCTGGACAGGCCGTCAAACCACTCGAGCCAGTTTACCGACAGTCCGGTGTGACCGTCTGCGAGACGGAAAGCCGAGCCGTCGATACTCCCATCGGGGAGAACGAGACCCGGTCTCACGTACCGTACTACGTGGTCATGGTCAGGTATCTCGACGTCGGTCATGCGTTCATCCACGACGTCATGTCGAATGCAAGAAGCTGCCGCTTCACACCATCGACCGTGTCAACACCAGACGCTTGAGAGATCCGGCTGGACCCGACGCGACGCCTAAGGAAGACGTACTCAATCCATCCACGGCCGAGGAACTGAAGGCCGACGAGGATAGTCACATCTTCTCGCCAAACGGCCCGGAGATTACCGCTATCAAGCAGAACGACCCCTGCTGGACGCGCTGACGGCATCGATCGCATGAATGACCAAAAATCCCGTTCTGAATCTCTGCTAAGAGTTACACCATCCAAGAAAGCGTCCTCGCACAACTCCTGGATCCGAATACCATATGCCCGCACGGCATCCTGCGTCTCACTCCAATACGCTGATCCTGCAGGGTTCCACCAGTGACGTGGCCAAGTTTGATGGACGTCGTGAGCCGCCCATATGCGCGGCTGGTCGCGGGCGCTATCGCAGTCGGCGACATGCAGTCGAATGGCTTGCCCGCTAGCGGCGGTGGGAAGGTGCTCGCCGAACGAGATACTCGGGGAGAAAGCTGTCTCCAAGTGACAATGGATCGGCGCCAGTTCGCCTTCGACGCCGCCGACTTCGAAGAGCCCTTGAGTCTCCAGACCGTGATACTCTTGTGTGGAATACCTCCGGGAGAGATCGGTGTCCGGAATCAGTGCGTGACTCGTGTTGGACGACGGCGATCGGAGTAGGTCTTCGTCCAGAAATGTGGGCCCTAGAACGCTATCCATCAGGCGGGCAGCTCCACTCGCTTCCAGTGTTCTTTCTGAATGTTCGAGTCTGTCATTCCGACGAAGCAGTCCATTACAGCTGCATGAGCGCGGTCGAACCAACTGTCCGCAGCGAGCTTCGTGGCGGACTCCAGCTTGGTAGTGGCCTTTATCTCGAACAGCAGAATCGGAACGATAGGCTCTTCGACAGTCGTTCCGCTACGAATGCCAACATTCAGCAGCACGTCGGTGTTTGTCTCAAAGGCAAAGGTGGACGTAAAGCCGGTGGAGACGGTGTTGCGGAGGCCGGGATCTATCAATGGAAAGGATGGTATCACATTCGGAGTGTCGGCCGGTCCGGTCCAGTACTCGCACGTATGAATCGCATTGACGTAAGTGAGCTCACACAGATCTATCGCGGGCTCCGGGCACTGGAGCTCGGTGCGCGCAAAGTTGATGAATAGATCGTAGTACTTGTCGAATTGGGGCTTTAGAATGTGGAATCGGGGATAGGCGGCTTCACGGCGGCGCCAGTTGAACATGAAGGCTCCCTTCTGGAGCTGGA
This sequence comes from Spirochaetia bacterium, assembly GCA_965215345.1. Taxonomy (GTDB): domain Bacteria; phylum Spirochaetota; class Spirochaetia; order SZUA-6; family Bin103; genus CATQHW01. The sequence continues at coordinate 1,397,480 of CBDCDL010000002.1, forward strand.
GGAGGCTGGCGTCATCGCGAGCGACGAACCAATAACGGGGCGTAGGGAACACCTCGGTGCCGGGGGTTGGCTCTTCCATCGGAACGGGAGGGCGCTGGATGGCGGAAGGAAAGTCTTGTCTGATCTGGGCCCAAAAGAGACCGATGTGCTCAGTCCGCAAAGCGGACAGAGGAGAACTGAAATACGTGGCGATCACGACTTCGTTTACTGGCGGGTTGCGAAAGTCAGGTAGCATGAGTCTATGTCAAAGGGGTGCAGGAGTGGCGTATTGGGCAGGTTGGGTATGATGGCATCGGTGGGATCGTGGACGGAGGATGATGGAAGCGTAGCGCTCGGGGACTCACTCAGGCAATAGGAAGGGGAGGCGGTCGAGGGTGCGGGTGGCGCGTGGAGCAGCGAGGGTGGATATTGTAGTAGGGTAGTTGGATGGCGGCGAAGAAACGGATCCTGACGGGCGACCGTCCGACCGGCCCTCTGCACCTCGGTCACTACGTTGGGCACCTGCGCGACGGCGTGAAGCTCCAGGACGAGTACGAGAGCTTCTACGTCATCGCCGACTTGCACACGATGACCACGCGGCCGGAGAGGCACCACCTTGATGCTCTGGACCGCACCATCCGTGAGGTCGCGCTCGACTACGTGGCGTTGGGCATCGACCCGGAACGGTCCGTCATCTTCGTACAGAGCGCGATCCCGGAGATCTTCGAGCTCACCGCGCTGCTGAGCATGCTGGTGAGCGTGCCGCGCCTGGAGCGCGTGCCCACCGTCAAGGAGATGGCGCAGGCCGCGCACCTGGACGCCCTGCCGTTCGGGTTGCTGGGCTATCCGGTGCTGCAGGCGGCCGACATCCTGCTGCCGCGCGCCCACCTGGTGCCGGTGGGCAAGGACAACGAGTCGCACCTGGAGGTGACGCGCGAGATCTGCCGCCGCTTCAACAAGCTGTACGGCCCGGTCTTCCCGGAGCCCGGTACCCTGCTCGGCGACTTCCCGGTCCTGCTGGGAACGGATGGTCAGGCCAAGATGAGCAAGAGCCTGGACAACACCATCTACCTGTCCGATGACGAGAAGACCGTGCAGCGCCGGGTGATGGGCATGTACACCGACCCCAAGCGGGTGCGGGCGGACATCCCGGGGACGGTGGAGGGCAACCCCGTCTTCCAGTACCACGACGCCTTCAACCCCGACACGGCCGAGGTCGACGACCTCAAGGACCGCTACCGGCGCGGCGCGGTCGGCGACGTGGAGGTCAAGCGCACGCTGGCGCGCGCGCTGAACGCGTTCCTGGATCCGATCCGGGAGCGGCGCGCGGCGTACGCCGCCGACCCGGAGCGCATCGAGGCGATCATCGCCGCCGGCAACGCCCGCATGCGGCGCGAGGCGCGGGAGACGATGGGGCAGGTACGCGCCGCCATAGGGCTGAAGTTCGCGGAAACGGCTGCCGCGTGAGCGGCGATGCTGCGTATTGACCGATGGCATAGACGCTAAGGCGGAGTTAACGGAGCTACTCCGTCTGCGGGGCTCGTGCGTCATCGCGGTCGGCCCTGCCCGGTTGATCGCCGTTGAGCCGGGCTCGTCCGGTCGCGGCAAGTCCACTATCCGGACGAGGTTGCATGCGCGGCTGCCGGCGTTGACCAGGACGGCGTCGTGCGCCTACGGTGAGCGGACGATGAGAGCGAAGAAACGGATCCTGACCGGCGACCGGCCGACCGGTCCCCTGCATATCGGTCACTACGTGGGCAGCCTGCACAACCGCGTGCAGCTCCAGGACGAATACGAGTGCTTCTTCATCGTCGCCGACGTGCACACGATGACCACGCGGCCGGAGAAGCGCCAGGGCGGCGTCGTGCGCCTACGGTGAGCGGACGATGAGAGCGAAGAAAACGGATCCTGACCGGCGACCGGCCGACCGGTCCCCTGCATATCGGTCACTACGTGGGCAGCCTGCACAACCGCGTGCAGCTCCAGGACGAATACGAGTGCTTCTTCATCGTCGCCGACGTGCACACGATGACCACACGGCCGGAGAAGCGCCACCTGGAGGAGCTGGAACACACCATCCGCGAGGTGGTGCTGGACTACCTGGCGGTCGGCATCGACCCGGAACGCTCCACCATCTTCGTGCAGAGCGCGATCCCGGAGACCTTCGAGCTGACCACGCTGCTGAGCATGCTGGTGAGCGTGCCGCGCCTGGAGCGCGTGCCCACGGTCAAGGAGATGGCGCAGGCGGCGCACCTGGACGCCCTGCCGTTCGGGCTGCTGGGCTACCCGGTGCTGCAGGCCGCCGACATCCTGCTGCCGCGCGCCCACCTGGTGCCGGTCGGCAAGGACAACGAATCGCACCTGGAGGTGACGCGCGAGATCTGCCGCCGCTTCAACAAACTCTACGGCCCGGTCTTCCCCGAGCCCGGAACGCTGCTCGGCGATTTTCCGGTCCTGCTGGGAACGGATGGTCAGGCCAAGATGAGCAAGAGCCTGGACAACACCATCTACCTGTCCGACGACGAGAAGACCGTGCAGCGCCGGGTGATGGGCATGTACACCGACCCCAGGCGGGTGCGGGCGGACATCCCGGGGACGGTGGAGGGGAATCCCGTCTTCCAGTACCATGACGCCTTCAACCCCGACACGGCGGAGGTCGACGATCTCAAGGACCGCTACCGCCGCGGCGCGGTCGGCGACGTGGAGGTCAAGCGCACGCTGGCCCGCGCGCTGAACGCGTTCCTGGATCCGATCCGCGAGCGACGCGCCGCGTACGCCGCCGACCCGGAGCGCATCGAGGCGATCATCGACGCCGGCAACGCCCGCATGCGGCGCGAGGCGCGGGAGACGATGGAGCAGGTGCATCACGCCATGGGGCTGAAGTTCGCGGAAGCGGCCGCCGGCGTGCTGGCCGGCACGTGAACCGCGGTACTACCTTTCGACCGATGGCCAAGAAGAAGTTCAAGACGGAGGTCACGGAGCTCCTCCACCTGATCACGCACTCGCTGTACTCGCAGCGGGAGATCTTCCTGCGCGAGCTGATCTCCAACGCCTCCGACGCGCTGGACAAGCTCAAGTACCTGACGCTGACCGAGGACGACTACAAGGGCTTCCCGTTCGTGCCGCGTATCGACGTCGAGTTCGACGACCAGAAACTCGGCGACCAGGAGCGCGCGACGCTGTCGGTCTGCGACACCGGGATCGGCATGGACGCCGAAGAGCTGGCCGAGAACCTGGGCACCATCGCCCGCTCCGGCACTCGCCGCTTCCTGAACGACGCCAAGGGGGACGCGGCTGCCGACACCAACCTGATCGGGCAGTTCGGGGTCGGCTTCTACGCATCGTTCATGGTCGCCGACCGGGTCGAGGTGACAAGCAGGCGCGCCGGGGACGACCAGGCGCACCGGTGGACGAGCGACGGGCGCGGCCAGTTCGAGGTGGAACCGGCCGAGCGGGCGCAGTCGGGCACCACGGTCACCCTGCACCTCAACGACGACGGCAGGGAGTTCGCCTCCCGGTACCGGATCGAGGGGATCGTCAAGCGCTACTCCAACCACATCCCGCATCCCATCCACCTCCACTACGCGGAGCCGGCCACCGATCAGGCCGGTACCGCGGAAGGCGCCAAGCCCGAGGAGAAGGTGGAGCAGATCAACGCCGCCTCCGCCCTCTGGAAGCGTCCCAAGTCGGAGCTGTCCGACGACGACTACCAGGAGTTCTACAAGACCCTCACCGTGGACACGGAGGCCCCGCTGCACTGGGTGCACACGCACGCGGAAGGCACGCTGGAGTACACGACGCTGTTCTACCTGCCGGCCAAAGCGCCGCCGGACATCTACTACGCGGACTACCAGCCGGGCGTGAAGCTGTACGTGCGGCGCGTGTTCATCACCGACGACGACCGCGACCTTCTGCCCACCTACCTCCGCTTCATCCGCGGCGTGATCGACTCCGAGGACCTGCCGCTCAACGTCTCGCGCGAGATCCTGCAGCAGAACCGCACCATGGCGGCGATCAGGCAGGCGTCGGTGAAGAAGATCCTGTCGGAGCTGGCCGGCCTGGCGAAGAACAACCCCACCGCCTACGATCGCTTCTTCACCGAGCTTGGCCGGGTGCTCAAGGAGGGCCTCTACCAGGACCCGGGCAACCGGGAGCAGCTCCTGGAGCTGCTCCGCTATCGGTCGAGCTCCGAGCAGGGGCTGGTCAGCCTGGCCCGGTACAAGGAAAGGATGTCGTCCGACCAGAACGCCATCTACTACATCACCGGCGACCGTTCGGCCGACCTGCAGCGCTCGCCGCTGCTGGAAGCGTACCGGGCGAAGGGCTTCGAGGTGCTGATCATGGAGGACGAGATCGACGAGCTGGTGGTGCCGGCCATCGGCACCTACGGCGATCTCGAGCTCAAGTCCGTGAACCGCTCGGACACCGCCGACGACCTCAAGGACGATCGCGATGAGGAGAGCGAGAAGAAGATCGAGCCGCTGCTCGGCAAGATGAAGAAGCTCCTCTCCGAGCAAGTCAAGGACGTGCGTCCCAGCGCACGGCTCAGTGACTCCCCGTCATGCGTGGTCGCCGACGGCAGCGATCCGACCCTGGCCTTCCAGAACGTGTTGAAGCAGCTCGGCCAGCGCGACCTGCCGGACAGCAAGCCGATCCTGGAGGTCAACCCCGGACACCCGATCATCGTCGGGCTCGCCGAACGCGGCGACGACGCCCTGCTGGACGACGCCAGCCGGCTGCTGCTGGAGCAGGCCCTGCTGATCGAGGGGGTCCGCCCGGAGGATCCGATCGCCTTCGCCATGCGCCTGAACCGGGTCATGGAGCGCGCCCTCGGCTGACGTGCGCATCCTGCTCGTCAGCGACTCGTACGGCCTGGTCGACGGCGTCAGCCGCAGCATCGAGGCCGAGCTGGCGTACTTCCGGGAGCGGGGCGACACGGTGGTGGTGGTCTCCACCAACACCGAGCACACGCGCACCTACCACCTGGTCGCCTATCGCGGCTTCTACCACGTGTTCGACGCCGATCCGCGCTGGCTGGCACGGCGGTTGCGCGGATACCGGTTCGACGTGGCCTACGGGCACTGCGTGGCTCCGCAGGGGCTGTTCTTCCTGCTGTACCTGTCGGCTCGCTTCGGCGTACCGGCGATCAATCGCTTCACGACCTACGCGCCCGACTACATGGTCTACACCTATCCGCCGGGGTCGGGTCCGGCCGCGCAGGCGTTCATCCGCTGGATGCTCACCTGGCTGCTCGGCCTCACGCAGCGGCGCATGCACCGCGTGCTCCTCAGCATCCTCTGTGAGAAGATGCGGCGGTATCTGGTGGAGGTCCTGCGCGTGGCAGCCTGGCGTGTGGTCGAGAACCGGTTCCCGGAGCGTACCACGCCTCCGCCGCGTACCCGACCGCGGCCGGGATCGGCCGCTGACGCGGGTGCCGATGCCGCCCCCCGTCTGATCACGCCGGGGCGGCTGTCCGCGGAGAAGAACGTCGAATTCCTGGTCTCGATCTGGAACGAGGAGCTGGCCGACCGCTACCCGCGCGCCGAGTGGCATCTCGTCGGGCCGGGACCGCTTGCCGACTGGGTGCGCCGATCGGTGCGGGCGCCCGAACGGGTGCGGCTGGCCGGCGCGGTCAGCCGTGAGCGCATGCTGCGCGAGATGGTGGAAGCGGACCTGATGCTGTACGCGAGCCTCGGCGACACCTTCGGGCTGGTGATCACCGAGGCAAAGCTCTGCCGGCTGCCGATCGTGGCGTTGGCCGACGAGGCCGGCGTGTCGGCGCAGATCACCGACGGCACGGTCGGCGGCTACCTGGCCGCGAACCGGGCGGCATACGTGCGCACGATCCACCACGCGCTGGCCAACCCGGAGGAGACCGCGCGGGTGGCGGAGCGCGGGGCAGAGGATGTCGCCGAACGCTTCAGCGGTGCCGAGTACGACCGGCTGGCCGCCATCCTCCAGCGGGCTGCCGCCGCGCGCCCCAGTCGATCGCATCGGCTTGCGACCCTGGCGGTGGCGCGTCTGGTGCGGCTCTTGTGCTGGACGCTGCCGCGCGCGTTCATCCGCATGTACGAGCTGGCGTGAAAAAGCGCGACCCGCGGCCGCACGCGCTCGTCGTCGAGGACGACCGCGACATCGCGAAGCTGATCGCCTTCAACCTCGACCGCGCGGGGTTCGAGCCGCGGCGGGTGACCAGCGGCGAGGAGGCGCTGCACTCGGTGGCCCGCAAGCCGACCGAGCTGATCGTCCTGGATCTGGCGCTGCCCGGCATCGACGGCTTGACGGTGTGCCGCCGGCTCAAGGAAGACGCGCAGACGCGTGCCATTCCCATCCTGATCGTGTCCGCCCGCGTTGAGGAGGAGGACGTGATCGCCGGCCTGGAGATCGGTGCCGACGACTACATCACCAAGCCCTTCAGCCCCCGCGTGCTGGTGGCGCGGGCGCGCGCGCTGCTGCGGCGCCTCGATCCGCTCGGCAGCGCGGCGGGCGCCGCCGACGGCGGGGAGGAACCGGCCGCTCCGGTCTCCGCCGGACCCATCCGGCTCGACCCGGGGCGGCACGAGGCGACCGTGGCCGGCACGGCGCTGAAGCTGACCGCCACCGAGTTCCGGACCCTGCTGTTCCTCACCGAGCGCGCCGGGTGGGTGTCGTCGCGGTCGCGCATCGTCACCGGCGTGCACGGCGTCGACTACCCGGTCACCGACCGGTCCGTCGACGTCATCGTCGCCTCCCTGCGCAAGAAGCTGGGCGACGAGGCGTGGCGCCTGGAGACCGTGCGCGGCGTCGGCTTCCGCATGCGCGAATGAGCGCACCGGAGGGACCGGACGATCCCGGCGACCGCGGCCGGGAGGTCGCGGCGGCGGTGATCGGCGCCGGGGTGGCGGCCGCCGGCATCGCGGCGGCGGTGCTGCTGCCGGCGGATCTCCTGGCACGGGGGGCCGGGCGGCTGGCGATCGCGCTGCCGGGGGCGTCGGCGGGGGTGCTGGCGTGGTGCCTGAGGCGCACATGCGCCGCGGCCGTCAGGGCGCGCCGGGATGCCGGCACGACCGTGGCCGAAGCGCGCAACGCCCGCCGGGTCCAGCGATTGCTCGCCCAGCTTCCCGACGCGGTGGTGGCGGTCGACCGGCGTGGCGTCGTCTGCGTCGCCAACGTATCGGCCGGGGAGTTGCTGGGGGTGCGTCCCGAGCATCTCGGACGCCCGTTCGCGGAAGCGCTGTCCGCGCAGTCGGTCCGCGAGCTCCTGGCGCCGGTCCTGGCCGGCACGTCCGAGCACGGTGCCCGCGACCTGACCGACCTGGTGCCGGATGCGGTGATCCACGTCCGTGTGAGCCGGGTCCTGGGTGACGGGGCTGACGAAGACGGCTGGCTGGTGCTGGTCTGCGCGGCTGACGCCACGCGCCTTCGCCGGCTGGAGCGGTTGCGGCACGACTTCGTGGCCAACGTCTCCCACGAGCTGCGCACGCCGATCACGGCCATCAAGGGGTTCGTGGAGACGATGCTCGACCGCCGCCTGTACCGCGGCTCCAACGGCAAGCGGTTCCTGCGCATCGCCGGCGCGCATGCGGAGCGGCTGGACGCGCTGGTAGAAGATCTCCTGAGCCTGTCCCGCATCGAACAGGGCGAGCACGACGGCATCGATGCTGCCGCGCAGCCGCTCGCCCCCATCGTCACGAGGGCGGTCGACGCGTGCCGGTCGCGATTCGGCGGGGGGCGCGCACGCATCGGCACCGCCGGCGTCGACGGCGTGCGGGTGCGCGCCAACGCCCCTCTGCTGGAGCGGGCGCTGGCAAACCTGCTGGACAACGCGCTGCTCTACGGCGGCGACCGGGCATCCGTGCGCATCAGCGCGTGTTCCGGGGACGGCGCAGGAAGCGGGGACGGCGCAGGAAGCGAGGACGGCACCCGGAGCGAAGGAGGCGTGCGCATCGACGTGAGCGACGATGGACCGGGCATCGCCGGCGAGCACCTGGATCGCGTGTTCGAGCGCTTCTACCGGGTCGAGCGCGATTCGAGCATCCCCGGGTCGGGCCTGGGCCTGGCGATCGTCAAGCACATCGTGCAGGCGCACGGCGGCCACGTCAGCGTGACGAGCGAGGTAGGTTCCGGCACCACGTTCACCCTGCAGATCCCGCCGTAGTCCCCATCCCGGGTCAGCCCTCGCCGGGACGGCCCGTGATAGGATGGGCGGACGTCAGGTTCGGAGGCTCACAGGACATGGCCGAAACGGCCCGTATCGTGCTCGATGAAAAAGAAATCGATCTCGCGGTCATGCGCGGGTCCGAGGGTGAGGTCGGCATCGACATCGGCACCCTGCGCCGGGACACCGGCGCGATCACCGTCGATCCGGGCTACGCCAACACCGGCTCCTGCCGGAGCGCGATCACGTTCATCGACGGCGAGCGGGGCGTGTTGCGCTACCGCGGCATCCCGATCGAGCAGCTCGCCGAGTCCAGCCACTTCCTGGAGACGGCGATGCTGCTCCTCGACGGAGAGCTGCCCACGCGCGACGCGCTGCACGCGTTCATGCGCGACATCACCTGTCACACCATGGTGCATGAGGACGTGCGCAGCTTCTACGAAGGCTTCCCGAAGCGGGCACACCCGATGGCCATCTGCGGCGCCGTCGTCGGGGCGCTCTCCACGTTCTACTCCGACTCGCTGGACATGCACGACGAACGGCAGGTGGAGATCTCCAGCCACCGGCTGATCGCGAAGCTGCCGACCATCGTCGCCTACTCCTACAAGCACTCGATCGGACAGCCGTTCATGTACCCGCGCAACGACCTCGGGTACGCGGCCAACTTCCTGCACATGATGTTCGCCACCCCGTGCGAGGAGTACGTGGTCGATCCCGAGATCGCCCGCACCATGGACACGATCTTCCTCCTGCACGCCGACCACGAGCAGAACTGCTCCGCCTCCACCGTCCGCATGGTCGGCAGCTCCCAGGCCAACCTGTTCGCCTCCATCGCCGCCGGCGTGCACGCGCTCTGGGGACCGCTGCATGGCGGCGCCAACCAGGCGGTCGTGGAGATGCTGCGGCAGATCCTGGCGACCGGGGATGGAGGCGCGGAGTTTCTGAAAAAGGTCAAGAACAAGGTCGCCGGCGTCCGCCTGATGGGATTCGGCCACCGCGTCTACAAGAACTTCGACCCGCGCGCGCAGATCCTCAAGAAGGCGTGCTTCGAGGTGCTCGAGAAGCTGAACGCCTCGACCCCTTTGCTGGACCTCGCGGTGGAGCTGGAGGAGATCGCGCTGCGCGACGAGTACTTCATCGCGCGCAAGCTCTACCCGAACGTGGACTTCTACTCCGGGATCATCCTGCAGGCGCTGGGAATCCCGGTGGAGATGTTCCCGACGCTGTTCACGATCGGCAGGCTGCCGGGCTGGATCGCGCACTGGCACGAGATGATTCTCGACCCCGACGCGCGTCTGGCGCGGCCCCGGCAGATCTATACGGGGCCGACCGAACGCGGCTACGTGCCGATCGGCACGCGCTGACGGCGCGGATCCCGCAGGGTCTCCGCTCAGCCGGCAGGGTCTCCGCTCAGCCGGTCGGCGCCTCAGGCGGTTTCCTGGTAGACACGGCTGCCCACGGCGTCGCGCTGGTTCTGGTACTTGCCCCCGTACGGCCGGGCCGCCGGCCGGTCCATGCGGGCGAACACGATCTGGCAGATGCGCCGGCCGGCGGTGAGACGGATCGGCAGGCGGTTGGCGTTGAACAGCTCCAGCGTGATCGTGCCGTCGAAGCCGGGGTCCACCCAGCCGGCGTTCTGGATGAACAGGCCGATGCGGCCGATCGAGCTGCGGCCCTCGACGAAGGCGATCATGTCGTCGGGCAACCGGATACGCTCGCGGGTGACCGCCAGCAGAAACGACTGCGGCGGGATGACGATCTGCTCGGCCCGCAACTCCGTGTAGCGGACCGGGTCGGTCAGCGAAACGCTCTCCGCGGTGTTCTCGTCGACCTTCAGGAAGTGGTCACCAAGCCGCAGATCGACCGATGCCGGCTGGAGCTGGTACTCCTCGAGCGGGGCGATCTCCACCGTGCCCGCGTCGAGCAACTCCCGCATGGTGGCATCGGATACGATCATCGCTCCATCATCATCGCCTGCAGCTTGACGCGCAGGATGCGGCGCACGGACTCGTCCAGTCGCTCCTGGCTCTCCATCCCGGAACGGACCAGGCGGACCCCTTCCTCGATGAGCGGCAACACGTCACTGGACCGGGCCGCCAGGATGACGTCGACTCCGGCATCGAAGCTGTTGCGTACGAGGTAGGGCTCCATCAGCGCCGGCGCCGGATCCCGGATCTCGATCGCGTCGGTAATCACCACGCCGTCGAAGCCGAGCTGTTCGCGCAGCAGGCCGGTCACGATCGCCGGCGACACGCTGGCCGGCAGGTTCGGGTCCAGGTCCTCGTACAGGATGTGCGCGGCCATGACCGAATCGATGCCGGTGTCGATCGCGGCGATGAAGGGCGCCAGGATCGCCGCGCGCTCCGACCGCGTGAGCCGCACCACCGGCAGGCGGTCATGCGAGTCGTACGCGGTCACGCCGTGGCCGGGGAAGTGCTTGGCCACCGAGATGATCCCGGCGCGGTTGGCGCCACGGACGTAGGCGCGCGCGTAGTCGGCGATCAGCCGGAAGTCGGCGCCGTAAGCACGGCCGTCTATCACCGTGCCGTCGTTCTGGTCGTACAGGTCGAGCAGCGGCGCCAGGTTCATGTTCACGCCCAGGCGGCGCAACTCGACGCCGGTCACGTAGGCCGCGGCTTCCACGTAGTCGTTGTCGCGGTGCCTGCCCTGATGGTACGCCGCCGGGAACAGGGTGAGCTCGGGCAGTCGCAGGCGCGTGACCCGGCCGCCTTCCTGATCCGTGGCGATGAACAGCGGCACGGACGACGGACCGTCCTGCGCCATGCGCTGCAGCCCGTCGATCAACTCCAGCACCTGCTCGTGGCTCTCCACATTGTGCTCGGTGATGATCACGCCGCCGACATGGCCCCGGTCGATGAGGGCGGTCACCCGCTCCGAGCCGGCCGTGCCGGGAATCCAGGTCATGAAACGCTGCCCGACCTTCTGTTCGATGGTCATGCGCGCCAGCAACTCGTCGATGCGGGCCTCGATCGGATCGTCGGGCCCGGACATGGGCCCGGCCGCGGCCGGCGCGGCGGGCTGGGCGGGCTCGGAGGCGGAAGTGGACTCCGCCGGTTCGTCCGCCGGTTCGGTTGTCGCCGGCTCCGTGACGGCGGTTTCCGAACCCGATCGGGCAGCGCTCTGCGGGGCGTCTATCTCCCGGGGTACGATCGGCCTCAGGTCAAGTCCGGGAACTTCGGGATTGGTGGCGCAATTGAGCGTGACCACCGTGGCCAGGAGCACCGCCGCCGCCCGCGCCGCATGCCGGGCGCGCGGGCATGCCGTGGACGTGGCGGAGTGGAGGATAGGGGACTCGAACCCCTGACCTATAGATTGCGAACCTATCGCTCTACCACCTGAGCTAATCCCCCGTCGGGTGATGACACAACCTATCAAGATGCAACTCCTTCGACAACCGCCTGCGCGGCCGGTCCCGGCCGGCCGCGGCGATAGGTCTACACTTGACCATCGGCACGACGGTACCCTGAGAAAAGCACGATCTGCGGAAAGATAAGGATATGGAGCGCGCGCACGATGTCCGATGAAGATCTCCGCGCTCCTGCGGACCTTCGCGCCTCCGCGGACCTTCGCGCCGGGGCCGCGAACCTGCCGCAGGCGCCGGGCGTGTACCTCTTCAAGGACCCGTCGGGCTCGGTCCTCTATGTGGGCAAGGCCAAGAAGCTGCGCGCGCGCGTGTCCAGCTACTTCAACCGGGGGCCGCGAGACTCGCGGACGCTGATGCTGGCGGCGCGAACCGCCTCGATCGAGACGGTTCTGACCGGCAGTGAGTCGGAGGCCTTCCTGCTGGAGAACTCTCTCATCAAGCGCTTCGCGCCGCGCTACAACATCAATCTCAAGGACGGCAAGTCCTACCCCGTGATCCGGCTCACCGCGGAGGAGTTTCCGCGGGTCTACCGCACGCGCACCATCGTGTTCGACGGCTCCGAGTACTTCGGGCCGTTCGCGAAGGCCAACCAGATCGACGTCTACCTGGACCTGATCGATCGGCTGTTCCCGCTGCGCAAGCGTGGCGAGGTGTTCCGGCGCCGCCCCGCTCCCTGCCTCAACCACTACATCAATCGCTGTGCGGCCCCTTGCGTCGGCGCCATCGACGCCGGGGAGTACGCCGAGCGCGTGCGTGCGGTCCGCACGCTGGTCTCCGGCCGCGCGGACGACCTGACCCGCGATCTGACCCGCCGGATGAGCGAGGCGGCGTCCGACCAGCGGTTCGAGCGTGCGGCGGCGATCCGCGACCAACTGCAGGCCATTCGCGACGTGACCGAACAGCAGCACGTCGCCGGCGTGGACGCTGATGCGCGCGACTACATCGGCCACTTTGCCGGTGGCGACTGGCACCGGTTTCTGGTGCTGCAGTTCCGTGGCGGCAACCTGGTGGGACGCGAGCGCTTCCATGTTCAGGACCATGGTCCGCAGTCCGACGACGAAGCGGCGGCCCGCGCCAGGTTCGTGCTGGGCTACTACGGCGGCAGGAGGTCGGCACTGGCGGGCCTGACGATATTCGCCCGCACCATGGAGGAGCCCGAGGCGCTCACGGCGGCGCTGCGCACACTGCTGCCGTCGGATTCGGGTCGCCGGCGGGCCGCGCCGCGCGTGCACGTTCCGCGGCGCGGCAAGCATGCGCAGATCCTGCGGTTGGCGGACGCCAACGCCCGCCAGGACGCCGAACGCGCCAATCCCGGCGTCGACCGCGAGCGAGGTGTCGAGGAGCTTGGCCGGGCGCTGGACCTTCCGGCCGCACCGCGGAGGATCGAAGGATTCGACATCTCGCATCTCGGCGGGCGTGACACCGTGGCGTCGCTGGTGGTGTTCGAGGCCGGGCAGCCGGCGAAGGGCGAGTACCGCCACTTCAGGATCAGGTCGCTGGGCGGCCGGGTCGACGACTTCGAAGCGATGCGTGAGGTGGTCGCGCGCCGCTATGCGCGCGTGCTCAACGATCGCCTGTCTCGCCCCGATCTGGTGCTGGTGGACGGCGGCGCCGGCCAGGTAAGCGCCGCAAAGGGGATTCTCGACGGACTGGGGCTGACCGATCTGCCGCTGGCCGGCCTGGCCAAGCGCCAGGAGCAGATCTACCTGCCCGGCAACGGCACGCCGCTGACGCTATCCGATGGGAGCGCGGCGCTGCGCCTCCTGCAGGCGGTGCGGGACGAGTCGCACCGCTTCGCGACCACCTACCACAAGCGCCTGCGCACCAGACGCGTGGCGCGCTCGGCGCTCGAGGAGGTGCAGGGCATCGGACCGGCGCGTTCGAAACGCCTGTTGCAGCGGTTCGCTTCGGTCGCGGGGGTGGCGCGCGCCACGCCGGGCCAGATCAGCCGCTGCGCGGGCGTCAGTGAGGAAACAGCCACGGCACTCCTGGCCCACCTCGAACGGCGACCGGTGCGCGGGCGTCAGTGAGGAAACCATCGCCATGCGCCCTGCCCACCTCGAACGACGACGTAGTAGAGCAGAAGCCGGAGCAGGCTGAGCTGCATGTGCTGGGCGGCGGCGCGGATGCGCAGGTCGAACTCGGCCAGTACCCGCAGGATCGACTGCAGCTCCGCGGCCTGGTAGCGCTCGGCCGCGCGGGCCAGGCTGGCCTGGGCCCGCTTGCCGGACACCTTGAGCACCCGCCACGCCTGCTGGCGGTCCATGCGCGCCAGCAGTTGCTGCAAGTCGGCCGTCTTTCGGAACTGTGATGCCAAGCCGCCAAGGAGCTGCGACGGGGTCGTCTGCCGGGTCAGCATGATCGCCTGCAGGGTGCGCGCGCCGGCTGCCAGGTCGCGGCTTCCCAGGTGGTCGAACAGGGTGAACACCGTCTCGGCCCTGCTGTGGTGCACCCACCGGTCGATGTCCTCTGCGGTCAGCGTTCCCGGTCCGCCGGACGTTCCCGGTCCGCCGGAAGCGGCCCGATACATGGCGGCCAGCGCCGCGCACTCGCTCTCCAGCGCCGCCGATGAGGAGCCGACGACTTCGTTGAGCGTCTCCACCGCCTGGTCGTCGATGGCGATCCCGCGTTCGCGGAAGAACGCGCTGATGCTGCGGCGCCGCTGATCGGGAAAGCGCTCCCAGAACACCCGGCGGCAGGATGCCGGCACCGCGTCCTGCAGGCGCTTGGCGACGCGCAACTCCTCGGTCTCGATCACGAGCGTGGTCCCGTCGGCAGGCTCCCGGCAGTAGTCGGCCAGCGCCGCGGCGTCGGCTGCCTTCAGAGCCTCCGCCTGACTGAGCACCACCAGCCGCCGCGGTGCGAACAGGCTGGGCGTGCGCAGCGATGCGATGACGTCGACGATGACGGTGTCGAACGGGTAGTGGCGTTCGATGGCGAGCGTGGCCCCGCCCGAGCCGCGCTGAAGCTGCGCGCGAAGCCGTTCGACCGCGCGGCGCTTCTCACCGGTGTCGGGCCCGCAGAACAGATGGATGGGGGCTTCAGCCATCGGAACGGCGCCCGCACGGCGCAGCGCGGTATCTCAGCGGTAGTCGCGCACCAGACACGCGAGCTTGCCCAGGATCCTGAGGTCGGTGGCGTAGAGGGGTGGGTAGGCGGGATGTTCCGCCTGCAGCCGGACCCGCCGGCTCTCCTTGAAGAAGCGCTTCAGCGTCACCGCGTCGTCGATCACGGCAACCACGATGTCCCCATCCGTGGCGGTAGGTTGCTGGCGGATCACGGCGAGGTCGCCGTCATGGATGCCTGCGCCCTTCATGCTGTCGCCGCGCACGTGCAGCGCGAAGTGGTCCCCCGCGCCGATGCTGGACCGAGGCAACCGGTAGGTGCCGTCCAGGTTCTCCTCGGCGAGCAGCGGCCGGCCCGCCACCACCGTGCCCAGCACCGGTATGTCGACGACCTCCGGCGCCTCCGAGCCGTTCCCGGTCACGGCGATCGCCCGCGACCGCCGGCTGCCGCGCGTGATGCAGCCCTTGCGCTGCAGCGCCCGCAGGTGGTCGTGGGCGCCCTTGGTGGTGACTCCCAGGTGGGACGCCACCTCGCGTACCGTCGGCGCGAAGCCGTGCAGGTCGAGGTAGTGCTCGATGAACTGCAGGGTTTGCCGCTGGCGCTGCGTAAGGCCTCTCATGGCAGGTCGTCGGTCGCCTGGAACTTGCTGTCCACCAGGCGGACCAGCGCTTCCACGGCCTCCGCTTCGTCGGCGCCGGTGGCGATCACGCGCAGCGTCGTCCGATAGGCGGCGCCGAGGGCGATGATCCCCATGATCGACTTGCCGTTGACCCGTTCGCCGTCCTTCTCGAGGTAGATGTCGGCCTGAAACCGGTTGGCGGTCCGTACCAGCAGCGCCGCGGGCCGCGCGTGGACGCCGGCCCGATTCGCGATCATCACCTCACGCTCCACCATTCGGTCTCACCTACCACTCTTCGACCGCGGCGGTCTGCGGGTTGCGCGCCGACATCCATGCCATGGCGCTGCGGTTGAATTCCTGGGCCGAGTGGTACCCCATGTGCTTGAGCCGTTCGTTCATTGCCGCGGTCTCGATCAGGATCGGCACGGGCCGCCCCGGCCGCACCGGGATCACGATCTGGCGGACGTGGGTGCCGATGAGCTCCACCTGGATGTCCTGGTCGCCGATTCGATCATATTCGCGCGAGTTGTCCCACTCCTCAAGCTGCACGGCCAACTGGATGTGCTTGGATTCGCGGATGGCGCCGACGCCGAACAGGTGGGCGATGTTGATGATGCCGATGCCGCGGATCTCCAGGTGGTGGCTGGTGACCTCCACGCCGTTGCCGATCAGGGTGTTGCCGACGCGCCGGATCTCCACCACGTCGTCGGCCACGAAGCGGTGGCCGCGTTCGATCAGTGCCAGCGCCGCCTCGCTCTTGCCGACGCCCGAGGGCCCCTGCAGAAGCACACCCAGTCCGAACACCTCGAGCAGCACGCCGTGCACGCGGTCGGAGGGGGCGAAGATGGAGTTCAGCGCGCTCACCACCCGCGCCGTGAAGGAGGAGGACGAGAGCGTGGTCTGCAGGATCGGGCAGCCGGCGGCTTCGCACAGCTCGCGGAAGTCCTCGGTCGGCTGCTGACTGTCGGTGAACACGCAGCACGGGACCGCGTGGTCGAACAGGCGCTTGAGCGTGTCGGTCTTGCCTTCGGCGGAGAGTTTCTCCAGGTAGGCGCGTTCGCCGCGGCCGAACACCTGGATGCGCTGGTACGCGAACCGTTCGTAGAACCCCGCCAGCGCCAGTCCGGGGCGGTTGAGCTCCGGCGCGTTGATCTCGCGCGTGATCCCTGCGCGTCCGCCGATGCACGACAGACGCAGCGCTTCGTTCTCCCACAGGTCGAGCCGCAGCAGGTCGAGGACGGTGAATGACATATGGGGGTGCATTTCCTGTTTTGGGTCGGCATGTCAAGCCGCATCGCTTCTGCCGGTTCCTCGGTACCGTCGCGAGTGGGCGTTCGGCAGAGCGGAAATGCACCCCCAGCGTTTCAGCGCTCCAGGGAACTCTCGATGTCCAGTTCGCCACGGTACTTGGCGACCGTACGCCGGGCGATCCTGACGCCGCGCTCGGCAAGGATGGCGGCGATGCGGCTGTCGGACAACCGCTTGCCGTCCGGCCGCTCGGCTTCGATGATCTCGCGCACCATCTCCTTGACGCCGGCCTTCGAGTATCGCGACCCGCTCGATCCGGCGCCGGAGATGGAGTTGGTGAAGAAGTGGCGGAGCTCGTAAATCCCCCACTCGGTCTGCACGAACTTGCCGTTGACGATTCGCGAAACCGTCGCTTCGTGCAGATCGACCTCCGCGGCCACGTCCCGCAGCGTCAGCGGGCGCAGTTGCTTCGGCCCGCTGCGGAAGAACTCGCGCTGGTGCCCGACGACTGCGCGGGTCACCCGTACCAGCGAACGGTTTCGCGCGGTGACGTTGCGGATGAAGGAGCGCGCCTCCTGGAGGTTCGCCTTGGCGAATCGGCGCGCCTCCCTGCCCGCGAGAGTGCTGCCGGCGGCGGTGGCGCCGCGGCCGTTGCCGCCGATCTTCTCGAAGAAGCTGTCGACGCCCAGGACCGGGATCACCTCGTCGTTGAGAACGATCGCCAGCTCGCCGTCGTGCATGCGCACGATCACGTCCGGGACCACGTAGCGGGTGGGCTCGGATTGAAATGTGCGGCCGGGAAGCGGATCGAGCGTGCGCACGAACGCGAGCACCTCGCGCACCGCGGCAACCGGGATGTTCAGCGCACGCGCGATTTCGTCGAGCCGGCCGCGCTCCAGTGCGTCCAGATGACTCTCGACCACGATCGCGGCGTGCGGCGCAGGTGCATCGTGATGCCGTACCTGGACGCTGAGCGATTCCCGGTAGTCGGCGACGCACGTGCCGACCGGGTCCAGCCCCTGCACCAGCGCCTGGGCGCGGGCGAGCGTCCGGGGTCGGGCGTCCGGCGCCGCCACCTCGGGAGGTTCCAGGAGGAACCCGTTGTCGTCCAGGTGGCGGATCAGCAGTTCGGCCGCGACCAGGACCCCGGCGTCGGCCGGCTGCAGGCGCAGCTGCCACAGCAGGTGCCCTTGCAGCGTCTCGGGCCGCTGCAGCGCGCCCTCCAGGAAACGCTGCTTCGCGTCCGGGTCGCCGTCGCTGCGCAGGCCCTGAAATCCGGGATCGGAGGAGTCGCCGAACAACTCCTCTTCCGGGTGATCCTCGATTTCGTCGAGCGAATCGGTCGGATCGTCGGACACGACCTCCAGCGCCGGATTGCGTGCCAGCTCCTGATCGATGGTGAGCTGCAGGTCGGCAAGCGGCAACGCCATGATGCGGATCGCCTGATAGAGCTGCGGCGTCATCCGCAGGCGTTGTTCCTGCCGAAGCACCGGTTGCTGCGCTTGCATGGTGACTGTCGCCCATCAAGGAGTCTGGCGGGTTGCCGCGCGAGCGGCAAGCTACATGCGGAATTCCTCGCCCAGATACGCGCTGCGAGCGGCCGGATCGGCCAGCAACGCCTCGCGGCTGCCCTCGGCGATGATGTGGCCGCCGTCGATGATGCAGGAGCGGTCGGTGATCTCCAGGGCGTCGCGGACGTTGTGATCGGTGAGCAGGATGCCGATGCCCCTGCCCGCAAGCGACCGAACCACCTCCTTCAGGTGGTGGACGGCGATGGGATCGATGCCCGCGAACGGTTCGTCAAGCAGCAGGAAGCGGGGATCGCTGGCGAGCGAGCGTGCGATCTCCGTCCGCCGGCGCTCGCCGCCGGAGAGCGTGTGCGCCTTCTGGTCGGCGATCTCCTCGATGCCGAGCTCGGCGAGCAGCTCGTCACAGAGATCATGCCTCTGCCGGCGGGGCATCCGCCGGGTCTCGAGCACCGCCAGGACGTTCTGGCGCACGGTCAGCCTGCGGAACACGGACGGTTCCTGCGGCAGATAGGCGATGCCGCTGCGCGCACGGCGGTACATGGGCAGCCGCGTGATGTCCCGGTCCCCCAGCAGGACGCTGCCTTCCGACGGCTCGATGAAGCCGGCGATCATGAAGAACGCCGTCGTCTTGCCGGCGCCGTTGGGGCCGAGCAGGCCGACCACCTCGCTCACGGCCATGCGAAATGAAATCCCGTCCACCGCAACCTTGCGTCCGAACCGCTTGCGGAGACCGCTGACGGCCAGCGTCGCCGCGCGACGGTTCGTCTCGGGGCGGTCGCTCACGACACCGTTATGGTGCCCTGAATCTCCCCTTCCATCCGAACCGTTTCCCGGTCCAGGTCGATGAAGATTCGCATCGCCCGGTACTCGTCGCCCTGGTAGGTCACCACGGGCATGCCGGACAGGTCGACGGTGTTCTCGTCGCGCCGGTAGCGCGCGAACTCCGACCGGGACACCAGGTCGGGCTTGAGGATGCGCACGCCGATCTGCACGGTCGCTTCGCCTGTGTCCTGGTGGTACTCCATGAAGCCGCCCTTCACCACCACCTCGTTGTCGCGGTCGATCAAGAGCGCGCTGCCCTGGATGCGCAGCACCGACCGCTCGCGGTCGAACAGCAGGTGCTCGCTGCCGATCTCGATGTTCCCATCCTCTTCGATCACCCGCACCGCGCCCTGACACAGGACGATGTCGGCCTCCTCTCCGAACAGCTCGATGCGCTCGGCGCGGATGATGGTGTCGTCCACGATGATCTCGACCGCTCCGGTGAGCACCGTGCGCTCCTGTCCCCTGGCGCCGACCATCTCCATGCTGTCCGCCTTGATCGTGATCGTTTTCCGTGCCTCCTCGGCGGACTCGTCCTGGGCGAACGTCGGGGCGGACGTCAGCAGGGCTGCGGACGCCAACAGGACCGCGCCCGCGAGCAGCGCCGCGGCCGCCCGCCGGCCGGCGGCCGGCGGGCGCGGCCGCCTCATCGGTCGACCACCAGGCTGCCGGAGACCGGCCCCAGGTAGCGCACGATCCGGCGAGCGACGTCCGCCTCGAAACCGGTGCCGTCCAGGCTGGACCCGTCGTCCCGTTCCAGGCCCCGTTCCAGCACCACCCGCGCGCCCTCATCGCCGGTCAGGATGCGTTCGGAGTCGTTCCAATTCAGTACCGGGGCGGTGATGCGGGCATCCTCCCGGTTCGATGACACCACCACCGACCCTTCGGCGCGGGCGTCGCCGGTCTTGCTGCGGTACTCCGCTCGATCCGCCCGCGCTTCGGCGATCACGATGCCATCGGCATCGAACTCCGTGAAGCGAATGCCGGAGAGTATCAGCAGGTCGCGCTCGTGGTAGCTCTCCACGCGATCGATGCGCAGGACGGCCGTCATCCGGTCGCCGCTCATCACGGTGTGCACGACGCCGTTCAGCACCGTGTTCGGCACCTCCGCGGCCAGCTCCTCGTCGAGATCGGTGGACCGGTAATCGAAGGAGCAGCCGGCCAGCAGCATCGCCGATGCCAACCCCGCCGATGCCGAAAGCGACGTGAGCCGGCCGTGGAACCCGTGCCGACGCCGTTCAGCCGGCGTGCGCATCGCTTCCCTCCGGTGTGGGACACGGCACCTGCAGACGCTCCAGAGCCACCGCACGGCCGTCATCGTCGAAGCGGGCAAGCACCCCCTGCAACTGCAGGTTGCTCCACGTGTCCGCCGACCGTTCGTAGATCCCGGTCCGCCACTTGCGGATCTCGATCTCCGGGTCCAGCCCGCCCACGGAATCGATGCTCCCGGTGCGCCCGCAGTGGGTGAGGGTCGCGGTGCCCTTCGCGCTGATCGCTTCGTCCGCCGACTGGACCCGCACGTGCGTCCCGAACACCGCGCTCACCTTGCCGTCCATCCACACGCACATGTTGCGCTTCTCCGCCGTGGTGCAGGCGTGAAAGTCCAGGATCATGATCGGTGTCTCCGCGCGCCGCTCGGTGGCCAGCCACTCGGCCGCCGCGAACGGGTTGCCGGGATGCACGCGGTCGTAGCCGGACTGGCCGAGCAGGCAGGCCACCGTCACGCGCGCACCGCCGCGGGCGGTGACGGTCGTCCATCCGTGGCCGGGATTGTGGCGCGGGTAGTTGAACGGCCGCAGCACGTAGCGGACCTCTTTCAGGTAAGGCACCATGTCGCGCTTGTAATAGATACACTCCCCGGACGTGATCACGTCCACGCCGAGCTTGTGCAGGTAGGCCGCATGGCGCTTGCCCAGCCCGAAGCCGCCGGTCGCGCCATCGCAGTTGGCGATCGTCAGGTCCACTTGGCGGGTGCGCCGCAGGTTGCCCAACAGGCTCTTGACGCAGAAGACGCCCGGCTTGCCGACGAGGTCGGCGATGAACAGGACGGTGGTGGTGCGCGCCATGCAGCGGTGAGGGTAGCAGATGTCGGCCCATCCTCATGACAGGGCGGGGTACGGCCCCGCGGCGCGGGCGGATCTGGTCCGCGCCGTGCACGCCGCGCCCGTGGCGGCCGTTCTGGAGCTGGCCGGTGGCACGCAAGGCCTGGCGTGGCTGCACGCGGTGGGCGGGTCGTCCGCGACGGTGCTGGAAGCGCACGACCGCTACCATCACGATTCTCTGGCCACGGCTCTGCGAGCCAGGCCGGCCCGCGCCACCGATCCGGCGGTGGCGCACGGGCTGGCGGCGGCGGCGTACGACCGCGCGCGGGAGCTGAGCGGCGCGGGCGCGGCGGTGGTGGGCCTGGGCTGCACCACCGCGATGGTGACCGGCCGCGCGCGGCGCGGCGCGCACGTGTGTCAGGTCGCGACGCGGGACGGCCTGGGGTCACGGGGCGTGACGGTCCAGCTCACCAAGGGGGTGCGGACCCGCGAGCAGGAGGAGGCCGTCGCCGGCCGCCTGGTGCTGCTGGCGCTGGCGGCGGCGGCCGGCGTCGAGCCGGCAGCCGTGCCGCCGTGGCCGGAGCCGGAGCCGCTGCAGGTCTCCTTCGACGCCGGCTCGGAGCTGGCGGCGCTCCTCGGCACGGGGGTGCGGGCGGTGTGCCGGGAAGCGGACGGCAGCGTGCTGCCCGATCCGCCGGGGGACCGGCGGTCGCGGGTCGGGGCGCTCCTGTCCGGGGCCTTCGATCCCGCGCACGACGGCCACCACGGGCTGGCGGCGGCGGCGGCGGCGTTCCTGCGGCTGCCGGTGTCGTACGAGCTGCCGGTGATGAACGCCGACAAGTCGCCGCTCGACGCAGCCGAGGCGCACCGCCGCGCGGCACAGTTCCTGGGACGCGCGGAGCTCTGGCTGACCCGCGCGGCGCTCTACGCGGACAAGGCGGCGCTGTTTCCGGGGGCGGTGTTCGTGGTCGGGGCCGATACCGCCGAACGGGTGCTGCAGCCGCGCTTCTACGGGGGCGAGCGGCGGATGATGGATGCGGTGGCGGCCATCGGAGCGGCCGGCTGTCGTTTCCTGGTGGCGGCCCGACCGGTGCCGTCGGGGCTGCTGACGCTCGGCCGGCTGCGGGTGCCCGCGGCGTTGCGTCCACTGTTCGTCGAGCTGCCGGCCGACCGGTTCTGCCTGGAACGCTCGTCCACGCGGATCCGGGACGAGCTGGCTGCACGGGAACGCGGTTCCGCCGCCGTTTAGATGGGATTCCCGGCTCGTTTACCGCTACCGTCGACTATGGTAGCGGGCGACACCCTCGCCGAGGGCCCGTCCTGCAGAGATGGCTGAAGGCAAGATCGTCGATACGGGCAAGGTCAAGGCGTACCGTCCGCCTGGTCAGCAGCGGCAGTGGCGCATGGTGCTGCTGGTGGGCGTGCTGGTGGTGGGGCTTGCGGTCGCGGCCTACCTGGTCCTGGGGCCGCGCCAGGAGCTGTACACCCTTCGTTCGTACCAAGCCGCGGAGGTGAACCGCGGCCGTCTGGTGCAGACCACGCAGGCCTCCGGCACGGTGGTCTTCCCCGTGCAGATGACGCTGGTGAGCCCGGAGGCGGGATCGGCGTCGGCGCTGTACGTGCAGGAGGGCGATCGCGTGGAGGCGGGCCGGCTCCTGGCGGAGCTTGCCGCCACCGATCTGGTGGAGGCGTTGGAGGACCGGCGCGCCGACCTGGCCGACGCGGAACGGTCGCTGACCAGGCAGCGGCTGCAGAGCCGCATCGACCTGGAGCGCAAGCAGCGCCAGATCGACGACCTGGGACAGGAGATCGAGGACGCGACCGCAGAGCGCGACGAGGTGAAGTCGCTGGTGGCCGCCGAGGTGTCCCCCCCGAGCGACCTGGAGGCGGCCGAGCGCACCCTGCGGGGGCTCATCGACGACCGCGAGGAGCAGGTCCTGCAACTCGCCGAGGACCGGGAGATCGCGGCCCTGGAGGACCAGGTTTCGCTGGCGGCGATCGACGCGTTGCAGGTCGAGATCCGCCGCCAGCAGGAGAAGATCGCTTCGATGTCGATCACCGCGCCGATGGGCGGCGAGGTCCTGAGCGTGGAAGCGGCGCTCGGCATCACCGGCAGCGCCGTCAACGACAACCAGACGCTGTTCACGATCGCCGACCCGGACAGCGCCGTGATCGAGCTGGAGGTGCTGGAGCAGTACGCGGGAGCCCTGCAGCCCGGCCAGCCGGTGGAGCTGGGCGTCGGCGCGGTCGGGCTGACCGGTGCGGTGACGTCGATCGGCCGCGTCGCCCAGCAATCCCCGGACGGGCTCGGCGCCACGGTGCTGGTGCGGGTGCAGCCCGATTCCGACTCGGGTCCGCTGCTGTCCGGCGCCACCGCCGTGGGCGTGCTGGAGGTGGGCGTGACCGAGGACGCGCTGCTGCTGCCGCGCGGTCCGTACCTGACCACCGGCAGCCAGCGCTACCTGTACCGGATCGAGGGGGACCGCGCCGCCAAGGTCGCCGTCACCTTCGGGCAGGTGGAAGGCAACGTGGTGGAGGTGCTGACCGGCGTGCAGGCCGGCGACCTGATCATCGTGAGCGGCTACCAGAATTTCATCGAGCATGACATCGTCGTGCTGGAGGGGAGCGACGGATGATACGACTGGAGAAGATCGGCAAGAGCTACGACCTGGGCGAGGTGGAAGTGAAGGCGCTGGCCGACGTCAGCCTGCAGATCGAGCGCGGCGAGTACATCTCCGTGATGGGTCCGTCCGGCTCCGGCAAGTCGACCTTCATGCACATCGTCGGCCTGCTCGACGTGCCGAGTGAGGGCAGCTACTTCCTGGAGGACGTGGAGATCACGCAGCTCCCGGACAAGGAGCAGGCGCGCATCCGCAACCGCCACTTCGGCTTCATCTTCCAGAGCTTCAACCTGTTCAGCGAGCTGTCGGCGATCGAGAACGTGATGCTGCCGATGGGTTACGCCGGCATGGGGCGCGGCGAGCGGCGCACGCGCGCGGCCGAGCTGTTGGAGGAGGTGGGGTTGAGCGAGCGCATGTACCATCTGCCGACCATGATGTCAGGCGGCGAGCAGCAGCGCGTGGCCATCGCCCGCTCGCTCGCCCTGAAGCCGGACCTGATCCTGGCCGACGAGCCGACCGGCAACCTGCCGAGCGATCGTGGGGAGGAAATCATGCAGATCCTGGAGGGCCTCAACCGGGAAGGGGTCACGATCGTCATGGTCACCCATGACGACGACCTGGGACGGCGAGCGCGCCGCTGCATCCGCGTGCTCGACGGCCGCGTCGCCCGGGACGGAGAGGCGGCCGCATGAACTATCGCGAAGACCTGCGCATGAGCGTGCGCTCGGTGGTGGGCCGGCCGGCAGAATCGCTGCTGCTGTCGCTGGGAGTGGCGCTGGCGGTCGGCGCGACCGCGGCCGGCATCGCCCTGGCCGGGCGCACCAACGAGCAGTCGCGGGAGCTTCTCTCGTCGCCGCGGTTCCGGGAGATCGTGGTCGCCGCCCGCGAGGACGCGGAAGAGATGGACCTGCCCGCGCAGGTGCAGACGTCGACCGAACTGGTCCAGCTGACTGCCGCCGATCTGGAGGCGCGTTCGGTCACGCAGGCGATCCAGTACGGGTATCTGGCCAACCGGACCGGGTTCCGGTTCGGGGAGAGCGGGCTTGGCCAGGGCGGCGGACAGAATCAGGGCCAGGGTGCACAGGGACAGGGTGCACAGGGACAAGGTGCACAGGGACAGGGCACGCAGGCGCAGGGCCAAGCCCCTCAGGACGGCCAAGCCGCGAGCGGCCAGTCGGGGGGTGGCCAGGGCGGCCAGTTCCAAGGCGGTCAGGGTGGCCAGGCCGCGGGCGGCCAGTTCCAGCGGCAGCCCGGCCAGGGGCAGCAGGTCCAGGCGCAAGGGCAGACCCAGGGACCGGGGCAGGGACAGCAAGCCCAGGGCCAGCCGGGCCAAGGCCGGCAGGCCGGACAGCCGCAACAGAACCAGGCTCAGGGACAGGAGAGCCAGGGCCGGCAGGCCGACGCGCAGACCAACGCGAGTCCGGCTTGGCAGCCCGTCGCGGCGCCCGAGGGTCCGCAGCCACAGATCGAGTTCGTGGAGGGCTGGGAGGTCACGCCCGAGTTCTTCGATGCCTGGGGACTGACGGCGGCCCAGGGCGACGTGTTCCAGGCGGCCGACGTGGACCGGGGCGAGCCGTTGCTGGTGCTCGGCTCCACGCTGGGCGCCACGCTGTTCGAGGATGGTCAAGCGGTCGGCCGTCACGTGCTGGCGCGCAATCAGCTTTACCGCATCATCGGCGTTCTGGAGCCCAGCGGGACCGAGGTGGACGACCTGGCCATCGAGCCGGCACGTATCGCCGCGCAGCAGTTCCAGGGATTTCGCGCCCGCTTCGCCGCGCTGCGCACCAACCTCCGGTTCATGGTCGACGACCCCGACCAGTTGGAGCAAGCGCGGGCGCAACTCGTCAACTGGTTCGACTCCTCCCACGGAACGGGCGCGGTCGCGATCAGCGTTCCGAGAGCAGAAGCGGAGGCGACCGCCGACCGCAACGGCCGCCTGGCCACGGTGATCCTCTTTCTGGCGCTGTCGGCGCTGCTGATCGCGGCGGTCAACGTCACCAACATCTTCTTCAGCCGCGCCGTGCGCAAGCGCCGCTCCGTGGGCATCCTCAAGGCGGTCGGAGCCAGCATCCGCCAGGTGTTCACGGTCTTCTTCCTGGAGGCGTTGGTAATCGGCGCCGTGGGGGCGGCCGTCGGCCTGGGGCTCTCGGCGCTGCTGTCGCGCCTGATGGAAGAGACCATCGGCTTCGGGGCGCTGCAGATCGGCCTGATCGTCATCGGCGTGCTGGTGTCGTGGGGTATCGTCGCCGTCTTCAACGTCGTGCCCGCCTCGGCTGCGGCGCGGGTGCCGGCCGCCGAAGCGATCCGCTACGAGTAGCGCACGAGCGAGAGAGTCGAGGAGGAGTCATGCGTACCGTCCGCTCAGTTCTGACCAGCCTGACGCGTTCGCCGGTCAAGTCGGCCGTGACGTTGTCTACGGTGGGCTTGGGAGTCGGAGTGCTGATCTTCGCGCTGTCGATCAGCGGCGCGTTCAGCCGGCTGGTGTCCGAGCAGCTCGAGAAGGAAGGTCTGGTGGTGATGGTCGCCAACGTCGAGATCGACGACGCGGGCGAGATGCAACAGGTCCGGCCGCCACAGTTCGACGGCAACGTGATCGACGCGTTGCGGACCGGCGTTTCCGGCGCCGTCGCCGCCAGTCCGGTCGCGTTCACCCCGTGGACGGAGTACGTGGTGGGCGGCAACAACTACCGCTTCCGTAGCGTCGTCGGCGTGAACGAGGACTATCTCGACGTGATGGGTCTGGAGATGGTCGCCGGCTCCCCCTTCACCGCGGAGGATGTCGCCCAGGGAATCCGCGAGGCCCTGGTTTCCGCGACCATGGCCGAAGTGCTGTTCGGTTCCCCGGTGGAGGCGCTCGGCCAGGTCATCCAGCCGCCGGCGCCGACGCAGGCACAGGGCCAGGGCCAGGGACAGGGCGGCGGAGGCCGCCGATTCACGCCTCCGACGTACACGGTGCGCGGCGTCTTCAACGACCCGGGCGAGATCCAGCGGCGCGCCTACGGAGTCGGAGACATGATCGTGCCGGCGACGTCCGCGTTCCCGAGTAACCTGGACGCCAGGGTGCAGGCGTTCATGCAGGGGTTCCTGAACGCGCGCATCGCGCTGCGCGTGCAGGGAACCGGCTTGGCGACGGTCGAGAGCCAGGCGCGCGGCGCCCTCGCCCAGCAGTACGGCGACGACGTACTGGTCGAGGTCTGGGAAGGCCGGCCCGACGGGGAGACGGCTGCCCTCGACGAGGCGCGCGCCACGGTGGCGACCTTCTCGCTGGTGGTGAATCTGCTCGGTTTCGTGCTGCTGGTGACCGGCTGCATCGGCATCCTCAGCATCATGCTGGTGGAGGTGCTCGGCCGCACGCGCGAGATTGCCGTCGAACGGGCCGTGGGCGCGTCGCGCGGCGTGATCGCGCGCGAGTTCTTCGCCCGTTCGCTGATCATGGTGAGTGCGGCCGCGCTGATCGGCGTGGCCCTGAGCCTGCTGCTGTCGGGACCGCTCACCGAGCTGGTGGTGCCGATCTTCCGCGGCACCACGCAGGCCGAGCTGGGCGGCAGCGTGATCAACCTGGCCGCGATCGCGATCGGCGTGGGCTCGGCGATCGGGGTCGGCGGCCTGTTCGGGGTGCTGCCGGTGTTCTCCGCGCTGCGCGTCCCGATCGCGGAAGGAATGCGCGAGGGCTGAGGGCTACGAGTCTGTCGGGTTTAGCGCGCCGGCGGCATACCCGACGGACTCCGTAGCGAAGGTGGGGATGGGCCGAAAGCGGAGCCGAAGGCGACGGTTTCGGGGCGCTACTCGCCCGGCGGGCGGGGGATGCTCAGCGTCTGCCACTCCGCCGCGCGCGTGCGCGCCAGGTCGACGATCTGGCCGACGTGGTAGGAGGTGTGGGTCACCGTGCGCAGCAACGCCTGCAGCACGGTGTGCGGCTCACCGCGGATCGTAATCGTCCGGTGCAGATCGGCGGGATCCAGCTCCGCGAGCGCGCGATCCAGGCACGCCCAGCCGGAGTTCCACTTGGCCAGAACCGCGTCCTTGTCTTCCACGTCGTTGCGGAACTCGGAGTCGCGGTCGCGGTCCGGCTTCTCCCCGTCGGTGGTGAGGAAGTCCGTGAAGCGCGAGCGCAGATTGCCGCCCAGGTGGCGCATCAGCATGGAGACGCTGTTGCCGCGCTCGTCCGGCCGCCATGCCAGGTCTCCGGCCGGCATCTGCGCCACGGCCTGCTCGGCATACTCGCGCGCCTTGGCGAACTCGGCGGCGAGGAAGCGGAGGAATTCGGTTCCGGTTTCCATGGGCCGGTATGATGGCATGCGAGGCGCCGACGGCGCCTGGACGGTCGACTACGTGCGGCTGCGCTTCCGGCCGTCCGGCGCTGACCGGTCAGCCGCGCACGCGGCGCATGTACTCCGCCGCCCCCGCCTGCATCCAGCCCCCGACTCCGGTCAGCGCGAAGCGGACTCCCATGTCGATGCAGGACGCGACGTCCGCGGTGGAGGTCAGGGTGCCGGCCGTGCGGCCCGCCGCCACGATGCGGCGGAGGGAGTCGTCGATCTTCGCTTGCACGTCCGGATGCCCGTGGTTGCCGATGTGGCCCATCGACGAAGCGAAGTCCGAGGGCGCCACGAAGAACACGTCGATGTGGTCGACCTCCAGGATCTCGTCCAGGTTGCCGTGGGCGACGATGTCCTCGATCAGGACGATCAGGCAGGTCTCGTCGTTGCCACGCGCGGTGTAGTCGGCAACCCCGTGGTACTGACGGCTGCCGTACAGGCCGCGGGCGCCGACCGGCGCGAACTTGCCGCCCTGCACGACGTTCTCGGCCTCGGCGCGGGTGTTGACGTGCGGGACCACGACCGCCTGGGCGCCGCGGTCCAGGGTGCGGTAGATCAGCCCCTGGTGATTGTCGTTGACGCGCACCACGGAGGTCAGGCCCCAGATGTCGCAGGCGCGGGTGAGATTGCCCAGCTCGGCGGCGTCCACCGGTCCATGCTCGCCTTCCAGCCAGATCCCGTCGATCCCGTTCGCCTCCGCGATCGCCCCGAACGTGTCGATGTCGTCGGGATGAGTGATGCCCGACACCACGGTGGCCACCTCCCCGGCGGCCAGCCGGTGTTTGATGCGGTTCTTGCGCAGTTCCATGCCGCGACGGTAGCACGCGCGGCAGGCAGCTTCAGTCGGCGGTGATGTCGCGCGAGGCGGTGGTGTTGCGCGTGATGAAGTCCCAGTCGTAGCTGACGCCCAGGCCCGCGCCGTCGGGAACCGGCACGCAGCCGTCGGCGCTGACCGCGTCGGGCTGGTCGCTGTACCCATCGTACACCGGCGGGACCAGATTGCGCATGCCGGGACCCATCAGCGCCAGCTCGTACAGGTGGGTGTTGCGCAGCGCCGAGATCACGGCCCGGTGGGCGGGTCCGCAGGCGTGCACCTGCAGGTCGAGCCCGAACGCCTCGCTGAGGTGGGCGATCTTCATCACGCCGGTGATGCCCAGGTCGTACTCGGGATCGGCGTGGATCATGTCGCAGCCGCCGGCCACCAGGAACGCCGCCTTCTGCTCCAGTGTGCGCACGTGCTCGGTGACCAGCAGCGGCGTCGACAGCCGCTCGCGCAGGCGGCGGTGACCTTCCGTGGCGATGCCGGCGTCGCGATACGGGTCCTCGTACCAGAAGCAGCCGATCTCGTCGCACACGCGGCCGACCGTCAGCGCATCGTTCCAGGTGCGGAGCTGGCACGCCGGGTCCAACATGATGCGGAAGCCGTCGCCGACGCGGGCGCGCACCGCGCGCAGGTTGTCGATTTCGCGCGTGACGTCGCCGTCGTTCCAGCCGTGGATCTTGAATCCCGCGAAGCCGGCCGCCTGGCATTCGGCGGCAAAGTCCGCGAACGCCTGCGGACTGTTCAGTCCTCCGGGCCCGAGCTGGCCGTGATAGGTGCTGGCGTACGTCGGCAGCCGCTCGCGGAAGCCGCCCAGCAGCCGCGACACCGAGGTGCCCAGCCGCTTGCCGGCCAAGTCCCAGAGGGCGATGTCCAGCACGCCCTGCCCCATGTGGTCGTAGGCGCGCAGCTCCCGCTTCAGGTCGTCGTAGATCTCCTCGCGCCGGTCCGGGTCGCGCCCGAGCAGCAGCGGCGCCAGCATCTGCGCCTGCGCGAAGGACGCGGGCGTCCCCACCCAGTGGGTGACGTACTCCCCGCCGGCACCATCGTCGGTACCGATGCGAACTGCGAAGCGTCGGGCGGTGAGGGTAGCGCCCCTGACGTAGGCCATGTTGCCGACGCCGGCGGCGGCCTGCTCCAGCCCGATGTCGGGAACGTCGAATTCGAACTCGTGAATCTGAATGCGGTCGATCCGGCTCATCGGCACCTCCGGGAACCTGGACGGTCGGCTCGATCGTAGCGCGCCGAGCCGTCAGAGCCCCGTAGAGCCTGGGCCGACATCGTGACAATCGGTGGCATCGGTCAGCGCGCGTCGTCGAACAGGTCGATCTGACGCGGAGCGGACCGCTCGGGATCGGGACGCAATTGGTCCATCCTCAGCAACTCCCCGGCGGTAAAGAGATGATCGCGGAGGGACGAACGCCCAGCGTCATCGAGGGGGCCGATCCTGGTCTCGGCATGCTCGGACAACACGGCCAGGATCGTATTGTCGGGGATCGAGTCATTGTCGAGCAGGTCGGCGCTGTGGCTGGTGACGATCACTTGCGCGGACTGACTGGCGTCGGTGAGCCCGTCGATGAGGACGCCGGCAGCGGCCGGGTGCAGAGCGCTCTCCGGCTCTTCGATCCCTATCAGGTTGCTGCGGCTTGCGCTCTCACCATCGCCTTGAAACAGCGCCACAAGGACTCCGAGCGCACGGAGGGTGCCGTCGGACATGTTGCTCGCGGGAAAGCGCCACGGGTGCTTGGCCCCGCGTACCTCTTGTCGGAACTCGAGGGTCAGCTTGGTCCCCATCGTGCGCGAGGCCACTCCCGTGACCCCGGGAGTGATGGCGGCGAGATACTCTTCAACGGCTACCTTGCGGCTTGCCTGAAAGTTGGAGAGAACGCTCGCCAAGTTGCTTCCGTCCCGGTTCAGGAGGTCCCCAGGGTCCGGCGCCTGCAGGTCGCGGATCGCTTCCGGGTTCAGGTTGTAGAATCCCATTCCGGACAGCGCATCGTAGAACGGGCGGAATTCGTCCAGCCCCGACACGTTGACCAGGTAGAGACGGTCGGTCGCGCATGCTGGCGGATTTGGAACGGTGCTGGAGACTACCGTCCCGTCTTCGACCTTGTAGGAACTGCGGCCGGATCGACTGATGACGAAGCACTCCTCCTGCTGGACGCTGTACCTCGCGCGCGGCTTTGCGGCGACCTGAAACGCGTATGAGCCCTCGGCGTTGGGAAGTCGAAGATCGAGTCGGATTCCGAAGTGGTTCGGGTGGCCTCCCGAGCGTCTCCGCACCTCCTGAATGCCGCCCCGGTCACGCAGCGCGTGATCCAATGAGAAGCGCAGCGCATCGGTCACGAAACGCAGTGCATCCAGGAAGTTGCTCTTCCCGCAGCCGTTCGGGCCGACCAGGAAGCAGAGTGGGCCCGGCGTCACGTCACAGGCAGCGATGCTCTTGTAGTTCCGCAGGCGGATCCGGGTCACCGGCATCGGATCGTCCGGGTCAAACCCGTGAGGCTCTACACCTTCATCGCCTTGGGTGATCCGCCTCATCGGAAACCTCCAGGAGGTCTGACGGTCAGTCTGGATCATAGCTTGCCGCGGTGCAGCGCTGCTTCAGAGGTGTCTCTTCAATTGTGGAACTACGGACGATCGGATCGCAGTCGCTCCATATACATGGATTCTGCGTCGTAATGGCCATGTGACTACGTGCTGGTAAAGAACTCGGAATCCACTGTGACAATTTCGACACGTCGAGTGTGGGCCATGGCAGATCGGTATACGCCAGGGACAGGCCCGTCGGATTGGCTCGTCGGCCCATCGGGTGGAGTGCATTGGTTTCCTGATTGTCTACCATGGTCCGGACAGGTAGCAACCTCGGTCAGCCGATGTGCGCTGCATGTCCAGGAAGCGCTATTGCTGCTCGGCGACAGCGATCACGATTTTCCATCAGAATTGTCGGCGGGTGCGGGCGAGCTCGGCCAGGCGGGCGCGGTCAGGCTTGCCGGAGAGCGTGAAGGCGTGAGCCGGCAGCGGGTAGTAGCGCACGGGATGCTTGTAGCGCGGCAGCCGCTCGGCGACCAGGGCCAGCAACTCGTCTTCCGGCGGCAGGGCGCCGGGTGACTGGATGAACGCAACCGGGCGGGCGCCGAACCCGCGGTCGGGGGCCGGCACCACCACGGCGAGCGCCACGGCCGGATGGGAGCCGAGCACCTCTTCGATCTCCTGCGGGTGGATGTTTTCGCCGCCCGAGATGAACATGCCGTCGGCGCGGCCGGTGACGGTGAGGATGCCGTCGTCGAGGCCGCCGCAGTCATCGGTCGCGAACCAGCCGCCGGGTTCGAGCGGCGGCGGCTCGATGCCGTCGGGGTCCAGGTAGCCGGCGAACAGCGTCGGGCCGCCCACCTGGATGAGGCCGTCATGGATGCGCACGCGCCGGTGCGGCAGCACCCGGCCGCTGGCGCCGGGCGGAGGGATGGCGCCGGGGGCGGCGGTGGCGATCTGCGAAGCCATCTCCGTGGAGCCGTAGGTGGTCAGCACCGGGATGCCGGCCGCCCGCGCGCGCGCGAGCAGGGCCGGCGCAGTCGCCTGACCGCCGACCAGCACGGTCCGCAGGGCGCCGCACCGGCCCTCCGGCAGCTCGATCAGCCGCTGGAGTTGCGCCGGCACCACGGACAGCCGGGTCGCCCGTGGCAGCAGCGCCAGCGCGTCGTCCGCGCCGCGGTCGTCGTGGCGAAAGGAGCCGGAGCGGGCGATGAGCGCCGTCGTGCCTGCGAGCAGGCAGCGGAACAGGATCGACAGCCCGGCCACGTGGCTCATGGGCAGCGCCACCAGCCAGCGGTCGTCGCGCTCCAGCGGCAGGTTGGCGGCCGAGCCGATGGCGCTGTACAGGTGGTTGGCCAGGGTATGGACCACTGCGCGAGGAACGCCGCTGCTTCCCGAGGTCAGCAGCGCGGTGGCCGGCGCGCGAGGGTCGACCGGGTCCGCGCCGCCGCCGCTCGGCAGGTCCAGGTCGGCCGCGGTGAACGGCGGGCCGCTGCGCAGTTCCGTGCCCAGCTCGCGCACGCGCTCCACCGGCAGTAGCGGGCTCAGGATCAGCGGCAGCAGGCGCGCGGACCACACGCCGTACAGGAACGCGGCAAGCACCGTGCTGTTCTCCGCCTGCACCGTGAGCCGCGAGCCGGGGGTCAGTCCGTAGGCGCGGAACCGTTCCGCCCATCCGCCGGCCGCCTCGGCCAGTCGGCGGTAGCTCATCCCCTCGCCGGGAGGATGCTCGGCGCCGGCCAGCGCGATCGCATCCCCGCGGGAGCGGAGCAGCTCGATCAGGTCGAGCGGCCCGGACTTCAGGCGATCGACCATCCGATGGAGAACAGCAGGGCGTGGATGAGCATGGTGCGGGCCGTGCCGGCCAGGGCGTGGTCGAGCTCGGGCGGCCGGCTGCCGGGTCGCAGCACGATCAGGATCCAGGGGGTCGCGGCGATGAGCGTCATCAGGGGCAGCGCTCCGACCCAGTGGCCGGTGGCGATCGCCAGCACCGTCGGCACCACCGCGGCGCCGATGACGCAGCCCAGGTACTCCGCGCGCGCGAACCCGGCCCCGAAACGTACCGCCAGGGTCTGCTTGCCGGCGGAGCGGTCGGTTTCCCTGTCGCGCAGGTTGTTGACGGTCAGGACCGCCGCCGCCAGCAGGCCGGGGCCGGCGCCGGCGACGATCGCCTCGATCGTCCACGTCCCGGCATGCAGGAAGTAGGTGGCAGCGACCGCGACCGGCCCGAAGAACACGAACGCCATCACGTCGCCGAAACCCAGGTAGCCGAGCGGCCTCGGGCCGCCCGTATAGGCGAGCGCGGCGGCGACCGAGGCGACCAGCACGACCAGGATCGGCCAGCCGCCCACGATGGCGGCGATCACGCCGATCACGCCCGCCGCCGCGAACACCACGGCGATGCCGCGGCGCAGCTCGTCCGGCTCGAGCAGGCCGGCCTGCGCCACCCGCCGCGGCCCGACCCGGTCGGCGGTGTCGGCGCCGCGCGCGTGGTCGGCGTGGTCGTTGTGCAGGTTGGTGCCGACCTGGATGGCCAGCGCCCCGAGGAGCGCCAGCACCGCCGCCGTCCAGGCGAACGTGTCATCGGCGGCAGCCATCACCGAACCGATCAGGACCGGCGCAGCGGCGGCCGGCAGCGTGCGCGGGCGCGCCGCCTCCAGCCAGATGGCGGTCTTGCTCTTCGGTTTCACCCCGGCGGCGTCAGGGGCGGCGCGGGAACCCGGAGAAGTCCGGCTGTCGCTTCTGCACGAAGGCGTCCCGGCCCTCCTGCGCCTCCTCGGTCTGGTAGAACAGCATGGTCGCGGCGCCGGCCAGCTCCTGCAGCCCGGCCTGGCCGTCGCAGTCGGCATTGAACGCCGCCTTCAGGCAACGGATGGCGGTGGGCGAGTGGCGGAGGATCTGCCGGCACCAGTTCAAGGTCTCCGCCTCCAGGTCGGCCAGCGGCACCACCGCGTTGACCAAGCCCATCGACAGCGCCTCCTGCGCGTCGTACTGCTTGCACAGGTACCAGATCTCCCGCGCCTTCTTCTGTCCGACGATGCGCGCCAGGTAGCTGGCGCCGAAGCCGCCGTCGAACGACCCGACGCGCGGGCCGGTCTGCCCGAACACGGCGTTGTCGGCGGCGATCGTCAGGTCGCACATCACGTGCAGCACGTGGCCGCCGCCGACGGCGAAGCCGGCCACCATGGCGACGATGGGCAGCGGACAGCGGCGCATCTGCCGCTGGAACTCCAGCACGTTGAGGCGGTCGACGCCCTCCTCGTCCTGGTAGCCGGCGTGCCCGCGCACCTTCTGGTCGCCGCCGGAGCAGAACGCCAGCTCGCCCGCGCCGGTCAGGATGACCACGCCGATGCTGCTGTCGTCAGTCGCGTCGCGCAGCGCGTCCATCATTTCCTCCACGGTCAGCGGCGTGAAGGCGTTGCGCACGTGCGGGCGGTTGATGGTGATCCTGGCGATCCCACCGGCCTTGTGGAACAGGATCTCGCGGTACGATCCGCAGGCCGTCCAGTCGATCCGACTCATGTATCCCTGAGCTCCTCGTCGAGGAAGGTTGCCACCTGTGTAGCAAATTCGGCCGGTTTTTCACAGAGCACGGCGTGGCCTGAACCGGGCAGCAACCGGGCGCGGAGCGCCGCGCTCCGCGCTTCCATCCGAGCTGCGATGCTCACGTAGCGCTCGTCGAGCTCCCCGGCCAGCACCAGGGCAGGCTGCCGCAGGCGAGGCAGCTCGTCCCAGAGCGACGGCAGCGCGCCCGCGCCCAGATGCGTCAGCGCCGCCGCCCACGCCGCGGGGTCGATCCGCAGGCGGCGAGCCAGCATGCCGTCGTAGCACGGGTGGGCACGGACCCGCGCGAAGATCGGCTGAGCGTACCAGTCATCCAGGAAACGGCGCAGCGCCTCACGGCCGGCAATCCCGCGCAGACGCGCGGCCAGGCCGGCGTCGGCGCGGCGCCGCTCGGCGCGCTCCGCTGCGGTGGGAAGGCCGGGGGAGCCGCACGCCAGCACGCCGGCCCGGTAGCGGTCCGGGTCGCGCAACAGCAGGTGCAGCGCCAGCCGGGCGCCCATCGAGTAGCCGACCAACACCGCCGGACCCGGCGCCGAACGGCGGATCGCCGTCTCCAGCGAGGCGAGGGTCGGATGCTCGACCAGCGGCGGCGCCAGACACTGCAGCCGATCGGACAGTCGGCCGGCAAGCGGCTGCCAGTCGTCCGGGCTGCCCAGGAAGCCGTGCAGCAGCACCGCGGCCGGCGCCGCGGCGCTCATCCGCCCGCCCGGCCGGCCGCTTCGATGGCGGCGCCCACCTCGGCACGCAGCCGCCGGTGCAGGGCGACGTTCTCCTGCCGGTCGGTGCCGACCTCGATCAGCGCGGGATGACCGGCCGCGAAGCACCGTTCGAGTGCCGCGCGCGTCTCCGCGCGCGTGGCCGGCCGGTGGTAGTCCAGGCCGAACATCCGGCAGGCGTGCTCGAACCGATAGCCGTGCGGAGTACCGAAGCAGCGCTCGAACACGTCGTCCTGGCCGGCGAGCGCCGGCAGAAAGCTGAAGATGCCGCCGCCGTCGTTGTTGACCACCACCAGCACCACCGTCCGCGGCGCGCGGGCCAGCACGGCCAGTGAGCCCAAGTCGTGCAGAACCGCGAGGTCGCCGAGCAGCGCGCCGACCGGCGCCCTGAGGCCCGCGGCGAACCCCACCGCGGAGGCGACCGCGCCGTCGATGCCGCTGGCGCCGCGGTTGGCTCCGACGGGTAGCGGCTCGGAGCGCGAGCCTGAGGCCTCCGCAAAGGTGTCGAGGTCGCGGACCGGCATGCTGCTGCCCGCGAACGTGCCCCAGCCGGCCGGCAGCAGCTCGATCAGGTCGCGGGCGGTCGCCGGCTCGCTGACCGCCGGCTCGGCGTCGAGCGCCGACGCCACCGCGCCTGCCGCCGCCGCTCCTGCCGCGACCAGCCCGGCCGCGCCGGCTCCGGCCGGCTCGCCGGCGCCGAGCTCCGCTTCGAGCGCCGCGCAGAAGCGGTCGGGCGCTGCCTGCACGCGGCTGGTGACCACGTGCTCGGGGTCGATGCGGCGCGGGTGCCCGGCGACGTGCACGCAGGCGGCCGGCCGCGCCGCGCCGAGCAGCCCCAGGTACGCCTTGGAGGTGAGCCGGCCTCCGAGGTGCAGCACCACGTCCGGGGCCGGCAGCGCCGTGCGTGCGTGCGCCAGCACCAGGTCGTGATGGCGCACGATCGCGAGCTCCGGACGACCCGGCCACGGGTGGCGCAGGCCGGACTGGATGTCGGCCAGCACCGGCCAGCCCAGCGCCGCGGCCAGAGAGGCTATCATCTGCCGGTCGGTCCCCGCCGGCAGTGGCCCGACCGCAAGCAGGCCGGCGGTCGCGCCCCGCAACGCCGTGGCGGTATCCGCCACTGACGCAGGCTCCGGTTCGGTGGGGGCCGCCGAGTAGGTGGTGAAGGGACGGCCGCCGGCCCGACGCCCGATGGCCTCCACGCGCCCGTCGTCCAGCAACGGTTCGGAGAACATGCAATTCAGGTGCACGGCGGCCGCCGCCGTACGGGCCTGGTGCACGGCCTGATCGATCGTGGTCAGAAGAGCCGCCGGTTCGATGCAGTCGTCCGGCACCGGCAGGTCGAAGCGCCACGCTGCGGCGCGGCCGAACAGGTCGGGCTGGTCGATCGTCTGGTTGGCGCCGGTGTCGCGCAGCTCCGGAGGACGGTCGGCGGTCAGCAGAAGCAGCGGCACGCCGCTCAGGCCCGCTTCCACCGCCGCCGGCAGCAAGTTGGCGCCGGCCGTGCCGGAGGTGCAGATCACCGCGGAGGGAGCTCCGGAGGCGCGCGCCGCGTTCAGTGCCTGGTAGCCGGCGGCGCGCTCGTCGATGCAGATCGACACTTCCAGTTCGGCCGCTCGGGCGGCCGCCGCCGCCAGCGGCGCGGAGCGGGCACCGGGACAGACCCACGCAGCGCGACAGCCGCAGCGGAACAGCTCGTCGATGATCAGCTCGCCCCACAGGCGATTCCGCACGGTCGCGGTGGTCCGCACGGTCGCGGTGGTCCGCATGGCCGCGGTCAGCGGAGGCTCAGCCGCCGGGTGTGAAGTAGCAGCCGATCTTGGCTTCCAGCTCCGCCCACTCCGCATCCGGGGAGGAGCCGGTCACCAGCCCGTTGCCGGTGTAGAGCGACACCGAACCGCGTTCGATCAGCGCGGAACGGATGGCCACCGCGAAGGAGGCCTGGCCGTGACCGACCCAGCCCACCGGCGCGGCGTACCAGCCGCGGTCGAACGGCTCGTGTCGGGTCAGGAAGCGGCGCGCGGCTTCGGCCGGCTCGCCCCCCACCGCCGGTGTGGGGTGCAAGGCGTCGACCACGTCGGCGACGCCCACGCCGGAGGCCAATTCGCCCGAGAGGCGACTCATCAGGTGCTGGAGGGCGGGCAGGCGCAGCACGGTGGTTTCCCCTGCGGTGGTGTCCGTGCACAGACCGGTGAGCGCGCAGGCGATCGCGTCGTGCACGATGCGGTGCTCGAGCACGTCCTTGGCCGACGCCGTGAGTTCCCGCCGCAGGCGATCGTCATCCTGCGGCGAAGCGCCGCGGCGCCGGGTGCCGGCGATCGCCTCCGTGCGGACGGTGCGTCCGCACAGTGAGAACAGTCGTTCCGGGGTGACGCTGACGAAGGCGGTGCCGGGCCGGGGCTGCACCAGGAAGCGGAACGAGCGGTCGTCCGCCTGGCTCATGGCCGCCAGGAGCGCCGCGGGGGTGATCGGCGCACCCGCGGTCGCGCCGGTGCGGCGCGCCACCACCACCTTGCTCAGCGGGTCGGCGCTATCGTCGATGGCGGTGAGCGCCGTGCGCACGAGCGTCTCCCAGCCCGCGCGGTCGGGCGCATCGGCATCGCGGCGCAAGCGGACCTGCACCTCCCGCTCTGCGGCGGGTGCCGGCGGTCGCTGCAGGTCGTCCAGCAGCGCGGCCAGCCCGTCCCGCTCCGACGCCCGGAAGTTGCAGGCGAGCAGCGTTGTGCCGTCACGACGAACCGCCTCGAAGCGTGGCACCACGAACCGGTAGGCGCCGAGTGTCCGCCACTCGGGAGCGGCGGGCGCCTGCGGGTCGAAGCGCGTGCCTCCGTAGAAGCGGACGCCTTCGTCGGCGGCTTCCAGTTGAGCGGCGATGCGCTCCATCCAGACCGCTGCCCCGGGCGCCGTGTTGCCGGCGACTCCGGTCAGGATGCCGGCGGCTGAGATCTCTTCGCGGCCGTCGCGGTCGGCCCAGTAGCACAACTCCCCTTCCGTTCGGCCGGCCAGCCACGCCAGCGGGTCGATCCGGGTGGCCACCTCGACGCGGCAGATGCCGCGGCTGGAGGCGGCCTGGCCGTTGCCGGTCGCGGCATGCGGCACGGGCGGAGAAGCGACGTCGCTCATGCGCTCGGCGTCAGTATAGTGCGGCTGGGCGGCATCATGACTTGCGTGCCAGGTACAGCGTCGCCACCCCGAACGTGAGGGGGCGGGTGGTGACGTCCGGGAAGCCGGCCTGCCGCAGCATGGTGACGAAGCGCGTGCCGTACGGGAACGTTTCCACCGATGCGTTCAGGTAGCGGTAGGCCGGCCCGTCCCCGGAGACGAGCCGGCCGACGGCCGGCAGCACGTGGCGGAAGTAGGTCAGGTAAAGCGCGCGCAACCGCGGAGACTCGGGAAGCGAGAACTCCAGCACCGCCAAGGTGCCGCCGCGAGCGAGCACACGGCGCATCTCGGTCAGCGCGCGCGGACGGTCGTCCATGTTGCGGATGCCGAACGCGACCGTGACCGCATCGAAGGAGTGCTCCTCGAACGGCAGGCGGTGGGCGTCGCCCAGCGTGAGCTTCGCGGCGCAGCCGGCCCGCGCCAGCTTGTCGCGGGCGATGTGGAGCATGTCCGGGGCCAGGTCGACGCCCACGGTGCGGGTCAGGCGGGGCAGGCGCCGGTCGATCGCCAGCAGCAGATCGCCGGTGCCGGTTGCCACGTCCAGGACGCTGCGGACGCGGCGGGCGGCCAGCGCGCGGGCGACGCAGTCGCGCCAGCGCACGTCCGAGCGCAGCGACAGCAGGCGGTTGAGACGATCGTAGGTCGGAGCGATGCGGTCGAACATCGCCCCCACCTCGCTGGTCCCGGGCACCATGGGGATCAATATGCGGACGGAGTCGACAGCCGACAACCGCCTCATGTGTCCTGCCGGATTGCATCCCATGGCCGAGAGAGGTATGATTAAGTCATACCGAGGAGGTTGGATGACCGTCAAGACGACACTCAGCTTCACCGACCGTCACCACCGGTTTCTGCAACAGAAGGTCAACGAGGGCGTCTTCGCAACCCGGAGCGCGGCCGTCGCCGCCGCGCTTGAGCAGATGATCCAGGATGACGCCGAACGCGAAGTGGCATTGGCAGCGCTTGCCGATGAGATCCGCGCGCGCATGTCCACGCCGCGCTCGGAGTTCGTGGACAGGGAGCAGGCATTCTCGGCGGCACGCGCCACCATTGAGGCAGCCCGGAAGGAGTGAATGATCGCCTGCGTTTCCATCCGCTCGTGGAGCGGGACCTCGACACGATCGTGCGATGGATCACCGATCACGTCGGCGTTCACGTCGCCCATCGAAAGCTTGCGGAAATCGAGCGGGCGATTACCGACCTCTCTCACGTGCCGCACATGGGGTCGGTGCGAGACGACATGGCGCCAGGGCTGAGAGCCATCCCAGCCGGAAGAAAGGCCGTCGTCGCCTTCACGGTCGACGATACGACGCAGGAGGTCTTCATCCATGCGGTCACCTACGGCGGCGCCGACTGGATGGGCCGAAGTCGTTCCCGTGTCCGGCATGATCCGAGATAGCCGATCAGGCGTCGGCCACAAAGCCCAGGTCGTGATTGTCGATCTGATGTTCGATCACGAGTGAGTTGACGCGGAATTCATCCCCGAGTTTGTCGACGTCGCTGAACGACACGGGACCCGCGACGTGCTCGGCCAAGGCGTCGGCGGGGGCGAGAAACTCGGCGGCGAATGCTCGCGATGCCTGCTGGTCCCACGTGTGCGCGGACGTTACGAGCCGGCGGGCCTGCGCTGTGGCCGCTGTGGCGAAGTGGTGAAAGAAAAGTGATCGAGCCAGCCGGAATCGCTCCGGTTTGATGTCGCCACCCTGGTAAGCGACGACGACAGGAGCCCCGCCATCGCTACGATCCAGCATCGCGTCGAATGGGCTGGCCGGCTTCGAATCGGTGATCAGCAAGGGCTTCTCCGCCCAGCCGAGATCCTGCATGATGGCGCGCATATCGGCCACCGGCCCCCCGTTCGCCCCGAAAAGATTCCGGCGGAGCCGTCGGGCGCACTCGTAGCCGGTCTCGTGAGCGGTCTGGCGGGGCGATGGGCGCTCCACTTCCCGCCCGTTCCTTGCAGAAGGACGGGACCCCAAGGCACGTTCGTGGGCCGCATCGATCCAACGCACATCCGCGGGGAGCGCATCGGCCGTCGCCGCGTCGAGGAGGTCGCCCTTGAGCTTGAGCTCGCCCTCCAGGGACGACATCGACGCTTTCAACAGCTCCTCGCGCCGGTCCGTCAATTCGTCCGGGTCGTACGGGTCCAGGCCCAAGCGCGCCGACCAGACGCAGAGCTCGCGCTCGTCGGGTGTGGCGGTCGTGATTGCGGCCCAGTCCCGGCTCAGCGCTTCGACTTCGGGTGCGTCCATCTCCTCAACGCGCTCCAGGACACGAAGAACGAAACCAGTCAACCCGTGCGCTACCTCGTCGGCTGCCAGTCTCGCTTCTCCTTTGCCCACGAATCGAAGAAACGGGTGTGTGACGTCCGGCTCATCGGGAAGCCACCGTACGACGATGGCGTCTCCATCGCGGAACAGCATCAGGTTCGGGAGCACACCACCCTCGCCGACCGCCCGCAGACTGTGGCGCTGGACCCAGAGCCGGTGGTCGACGTTGCAGGCCAGATCGTGCAATCGAGACAGGCGATGAAACCGATAGGCTTCGTACTGCAGGCACCACCAGTTCTCGACGATCCATCTGCACAACGGCAGGGCGGAGCCGTATATGCCGTCCCGCAGGATTTGGTAGCGGTGGTCGATGGCTCGGGTAACCACGTGCCCGCCCACGTCCATGGTCAGGCGGCACCATGTGCGCGCGAGTACCGGGTCGCGTACCCCGGGCGCATCCTGCCACTCGACCTGAAACTCGATCATGCGGCGCCGCTCCAGTTCAGGCGGCCCGCAGGGTCGCGAGGGTATTCGGACTCCAGGAGCTTGTATCCTTTCTCTTGTGCCTCATGTTGTCCCTGCGCGCTCACCATGAACGGGACCGAATCGGGACGGTCCAGGGCGCGCCTGTCTGCCATGCTATCATCCGTCAATCAGGCACGCTCCACGGCGCGGGTCGATGGCGAAGGTCACCGCCGCGCCCGTGGGCGGTAGCGGTTGATCGGCCGGCACCCGGAAGTGGAGCTCGCTCCCGGAGATGCTGATCCGGACGCGCTGCGCGGCGCCCCGAAAGGAGCGGGCGGTCAACTCGCCGTGCAGCACCCAGCGGTCGGCGCTGGAGACCGGCCGCTCGGGGGTGTCCTCCGCGCAGATGGTGATGGCGTTGGGGCGCAGCAGCAACTTGAGGTCTGCGCTGTCATCATCCGGCGGCGTCAGCGCCTCC
This sequence comes from Spirochaetia bacterium, assembly GCA_965215345.1. GTDB lineage: Bacteria > Spirochaetota > Spirochaetia > SZUA-6 > Bin103 > CATQHW01. The sequence goes on from CBDCDL010000002.1 coordinate 1,439,251, forward strand.
GCCGGCAGATCGCCGAGCTCGGTCCGAACGAGCGGGCGGCCGTCGACCCGTTCCAGGCGGGCGGCGACGAGGTTGTCCAGCCCCAGGAAGCGGGCCACGTACTCGCTGCCGGGCTCGCGGTAGATCTCCGCTGGCGTGCCGACGCGGGCGATGCGGCGTGGCCGCATCACCGCCACGCGATCAGCCACCGCCAGCGCCTCCTCGACGTCGTGGGTGACGTAGATCGCCGGCAGATCGAGGTCGCGCAGGATCGTCCCCAGGTCCTCCGCCAGCCGGTCGCGCAGGTTGCGGTCCAGGGCGGCCAGCGGCTCGTCGAGCATGAGCAGGCACGGCTCCGGGGCCAGCGCCCGCGCCAGCGCCACCCGCTGCCGCTCGCCTCCCGACAGGGTGGTGACGTCCCGGCCCTGCAGGTGGTCCAGGCCGACCAGCGCCAGCACCTCGGCCACCCGCTCGCGCAGCCGCAAGGTCGGCGTGCGGCGGATGCGCAGGCCGAAGGCCACGTTCTCGAACACGTTCAGGTGCGGGAACAGCGCGTAGTCCTGGAAGACCATCCCGAACCCGCGGGATTCGGCCGGCGCGCCGGCCAGGTCCCGACCCTGCCACAGGATCGTCCCCTCGTGCGGTTCCAGGCCGGCGACCAGCGCCAGCAGCGTGCTCTTGCCGCAACCGCTCGGGCCGAGCAGCGCCACCGTTTCTCCGCGGCGTACGCGCAGATCGACCCCGTACAGCGCCAGCGTCTCGCCGTAGCGCTTGCTCACGCCGCGCAGCTCCAGGTCGACCGCCACCGCGTCCCTCAGAAGCTCGACACGCGCGCCACCCGCAGACGCTCGATCGCGGTGACCACCACCGCGGTGACCAGCATCAGGATGGTCGCCAGCGCCATGCCTTGGCCCAGGTTGAGGGCGCCGGGCCGGCCGAGCAGGCGGAAGATGACCAGCGGCATGGTCGGCAGGTCGCCGCGGGCGACGATCGCGGTGGCGCCGAACTCGCCGAGCGAGATCGAGAACGCGAAGGCTGCCGCCACGCCCATCGCCCGCGCGACGATGGGCAGCTCCACGCGGCGCGCCACCTGAGCGCGGGTGGCGCCCAGCACGCGCGCGGCCTGAACCAGCCGCGGCTCGACGGTGGCGAGCGCAGGCGCCAGGCTGCGCACCACGAACGGCAGCGCCACCAGCGCATGGGCGATCGGGATCAGCAGCGGCGAGGCGCGCAGGTCCAGCGGCGGCCGGTTCAGCGCGACGATGAAGCCCAGACCGAGCGTCACCGCCGAGGTGCCGAGCGGCAGCATCAACAGCGGGTCGAACAGCCGCGAGGAGCGCGCCGCGCCGTGCCGGCCGAGCGCCCAGGCGGCCGGCGTCCCCACCGCCAGGGCGATGACGGTGGCCGCCGCCGCGAAGACGAGCGAGTTGCGCACCGCCGACAGCGCGCTGCCGTGGAAGGCGCCCTGCCGGCTCTCCACGCTGAGCGCCTGGTAGAACATCAGGGTCGGCCCCTCCGCGCCTGAGACCGAGCGAGCGGCCAGCGCGGCCAGCGGCGCGAGCTGGAAGACCGCGATCCCCACCAGCACGGCCGCCGCCAGGGCGCGGGCCGGGTAGCCGGCCAGGGAGCGCTCGTTGGTGTGCGGCGCGCGCAGCGGCAGCGGCCGGCTCACGCGGCGCATCAGCCGCGTGTAGGCGATGCCGAGCGCCAGCGTGATCGCCACCTGCACCAGCGCCAGCGATGCGGCCACCGGCAGGTCGAACAGGCTGATGGTCTGGTAGTAGATCTCGACCTCGATGGTCGCGAAGCGCGGCCCGCCCAGGATCAGGATCACCCCGAAGGAGGTGAAGCAGAAGATGAACACCAGCACCGCCGCGGCGGCGACCGGTGCGGCCAGCAGCGGCAGGCTGATCCGCAGCCAGCGCTGCGCGGCGCCGGCGCCCAGGGTGCGGGCCGCGTCCCACAGGCGGCGGTCGATGCGCGACCAGTAGTCGCCGACCAGCCTCAGCACGATCGTGGTGTTGTAGAACACGTGCGCGACCAGGATGGCGCCGAACGTCCGGCTGAAGCGCAGCGGCGGCAGACCCGTCGCGTCCAGCATGGCGTTGACCCAGCCGCGCGAACCGAGCAATGCGTCGAAAGCAGCCGCCACGACCAGGGTGGGCAGCACGAACGGGATGGCCGTCAGCGCCCGGAACATCGTCTTGCCGGCGAACCGGTAGCGCGCCACCAGCCAGGCGCCGGGCAACCCGACGACGAGCGTCAGCGCCATGGACGCCGCCGCCTGGCCGATGGTGAACAGCAGCACACGCCCGGTCGCCGGCGAGGCCAGCGCCCGCAGCAGGCCGTCGGCTTCGCGGGCGAAGCTGGTGGCGACGATCCCGGCCAGCGGCCAGGCGTAGAACAGCGCAAGGAAGGCGAGCGGCGCGGTCCAGAGCAGGGCCGGGCCTCGGAGCGCGGTCCTGCTCCGGATTCCGGAGCGGCTCAGCGCAGCACGACCTCGGTCCATGAGCGGATCCAGCGCTCCCGATGCTCGGCGATCTGCGCGGAGTCGAGCATCGCCGGCTCGTCAGGCACGGCCAGGAAGTCCACGAACTCCTTCTGCAGGACGGCGTCGCGGTTTACCGGAAACACGAACATGTTCAGCGGCAAATCCTCCTGGAACGTGCGCGACAGCATGAAGTCGACCCAGAGCTCGGCCAGGTCGCGGTTCTCTGCGCCGGTCAGGATTCCCACGAACTCGATCTGCCGGAAGCACGACAGCGGCCCCGTGACCGCGGCGGTGGGCGGTGAGTCCATCGGCGACTCGGCGTACAGCATCTCGAACGGCGGGCTGGAGCCGTAGGAGACGACGATCGGGCGCGGCCCCTGACCGGCGGAGCCCGTGAACTCCACGAAGTAGGCGGTCTCCCAGTCGTTGACCACGAGCACGTCGTTGTCGACCAGCGACTGCCAGTAATCCAGGTAGCCGGGATCGCCGTAGCGGGCCACGGTCGCCATCAGGAAGGCCAGTCCGGGCGAGGAGGTGGCCGGGTTCTGGACCACGGTGAGGCTGCGGTAGGCTGGGTCGATCAGGTCGTCCAGATCCTGCGGCGGCGGCGGTCCGTCGTCGCCGAAAGAGGCCACGTGATAGTTGAGGCAGACGTCGCCGTAGTCGACCGGGAGCGCCCGGTACGACGGATCGACCTGGAACTCGGCCGGCACGGACGCCAGCATACGCGAGCGGTAGGGCTCCAGGATGTCCTCGTCCAGCGCCCGGCTCAGGAAGGTGTTGTCGATCCCGTAGATGACGTCGGCCAGCGGCTTGCCACGGGCCAGGATGGCCTTGTTCAGGGCGGTGCCGGTGTCGCCTGCCTCCAGGATGCGGACACGGATGCCGTGCCGGTCCTCGAACGCGGCCAGGACCTCCTCCGACGCGGCGAACGAGTCGTGCGTCATCACCGTCACCGTGCGCAGATCGGACGTCTCGGCGTCCGCGAATGCCGCAAGCGGCGCGACGATGAAGGCGAGGGTTGCGAGCAGGCAGGCGGCCGGCCTGCCGAACCCCGCCGTGTCCAACCCCGGCCGCGTGTCCATTACTGTGCGATTCATGCGAAACCTCCTCCATCATCGGGGTTCCGCGATAGGCACCGCGTCTGAGAGATCCATCCCTCCGCCGGCATTACCCGGATCAGGTGGTGCGAGTCGAGGACTGCTGCGCCCTCCTCTCAGCTCGGCGCTACCGAGCTCCCCGTGATTCTGTCGGAGGCAACCATGCCAGCCGCCGCCGCGGCGGTCAAGAGGACGGCAGCGCGGTCAGCGCACGCCGGTCGGAGCTGGCTTGACGGCTCGCGCCGGCTCGGGGACGGCCGGCTCGGTGAGCGCGGCACGCAGCAGGCGCTTCTGGACCTCCCAGCCGTCCTCGGGCGAGAGGCGTTCGCAGTAGAGCACGCGGCCGCCGTCGAGGACGGCGATCGGCCGTCCTGCCCGATAGGCCACCCGGTTGCCGGTGCGCGCGGCCAGCCTGGCGCCGGACGGCGTGGTCACTCCCAGTGCGTTCACGGGATCGACCGCGCTCAGGACCGTCAACTCGTCGCCCGCTGCGCTGCGGCGCACCTCGCGCAGGGCGCTGACCGCCTCCGGGAGCGCGAACTGCTCGCCGCCGACGCCGGACACGAAGTGGCCGCCGCGGATCTCGCCGCGCGTCTCCATCCGGCGCAGGGTGCGCACCAGCTCCCGCCACGGCGGCAGGTGCGGCTCCCGGTCCGTGAGCCGGCGGAACACCACGCCGTACCGCTTGAGCAGTGCGCGGGCGACGGTCGCGCGCGCCTGCTCGTCGGCATCCCCGTCCGCGGCCGACGCCACTGCCCGCGCCAGCGACCAGCGCCCCGCGGTCTCCAGGGACGACTGCCGGCGACGATAGACGCCGCCGGGGCGGCGGTCCCCGAAGCGGCGCCGAGCGCCGCCGGTGCGGCCGTTGGTGGCGGACGGTCCGATCAGCGCGCGCAGCCCGGCGAAGCCGTCGCAGGTCACCAGGCCGGCCGCTACCAGCTCGCCCAGCGCTCCCTCCACCTGCGTGCGCAGCAGCCGTGTGCCGGCGACGATGTCGTCGAAGAAGGAAGCGCCCGCTTCCCGGAGCAGGGAGTGCACGGCCCGCGCCGTGGCGGTCGACGATTCGGGCGCCGCTCCCGTGGCCAGCCGCTGCCATATCGGCCGGTGCTCGCGGCTCAGCAGTGCGATGCGGGTCGCCTTGATCGGCCCGCCGGACGTGTCGTCCGGGAAGCGGGCCCACACGACCCGGCCCGACAGGCACAGCGCGTCGAGCCACGCGGGATCGTAGTCACGCATCCGCAGCGGCAGGACCGCCTGCTCCCAGGCGGCCGCCGGCAGCTCCACGCCGTCCATCACGGCCAGCACCGCGGCCAAGCCTTCGGGTCCCGCCATCCGGTGCGCCGGCCCGACGTGCTGCCAGCGCATCAGGAAGCGCACGTAGTCGGCCTTGGACACCGGCTCGATCTCTCGCCGCAGCCGCTCCAGGGTGTAGCGGTTGATGCGTGCCAGCAACCGCCGCTCGCACCACTCGACCTCGCCGTCCGCGTCCGCGGCGCCCGTGAAGTTGCCCTGCATCACGAAGCCCTCGGTCTCCAGGGCGGTGAGCGCCGCCGCCACGGCGGACGCCGGCTGACCGATGGAGGCGGCGAGCTCCGCCTGCGTCACCGGTCCCAGCGCTTCCAGCCGCCCGCGCAGCAACTCCCGCAGCGCCTCCTCCGCCTCACAGGCGCGCAGGTAGCGCTCCGGGACGGTCAGCGCGGGAGTGCGCTCCGCGTCCGGGGCCAGCGCCTGCCACTCCGGCAGCCGTTCGGCGGCCACCCACAGCGGACCGGCCGGCGAGCTCTGCCGTGCGGCCCGTCCCTCCGCGGTCAACTGCTCGAACGGCTCGATCCAGTCGCGGGCGCCGTCGCCACGTCGGCCCTCGGTTTCGGTCAGATAGCCCAGCAGCACCAGCGCGTCGTGGAGGTCGTCGGCGTCCTCGACCACGGGCCACGCCTCGTTGCGCACGCGGGCGATCGCCGCGGGATCCAGCGCGCCGAGCCCGCGCGCCTCCTGCGGGTCCAGCCAGCGGCGGCTGCGCACCGCCTGCGTACGCCGCTCCTCCAGCGGCGCGTCGTCCAGGAACGCGTACGGACGGGCGCCCAGGATCTCCTGCGCGAACGGCGACGGCTCGCTGAGATCGCGGCAGATCAGCGTCAGCTCGCCGGACCGCACCGCGCGGATCAGCGCCTGCAGCCCCTCGATGTCCATCGCCTCGGTCAGGCAGTCGTCGATGGTCTGCGCCACCAGCGGGTGGTCGGGCACCTCCCGCTCGCCGGTGAGGTTCTCGGCGCAGGCGAGCTGGTCCGGGAACACCAGCGCCACCAGGTCTTCCGCCTGCATGCGCTGCAGATACGGCGGGGTTCGCCGCCCGCCGCGCCAGCGGGGGACGGCCAGCGCGCGCGATGCGTTCCAGCGCCAGCGCACCTGGAACATCGGTGCGTCGAGCAGCGCCTGCACCAGCACGTCGCGCACCGTCTTGGGGTGCAGGTAGTTCCACACCTCCTCCATGCGGAAGCTGTGCGTGGGGCCGAGCGACAGCACGATCGCGTCGTCGGTGGCGGCCGCCTGCAGCTCGAAGTTGAAGGTGCGGCAGAAGCGCTTGCGCAGCGCCAGTCCCCAGCCGCGGTTGAGCCGCGAGCCGTGCGGCGAGTGGATCACCAGGTGCATGTCGCCGGCCTCGTCGAAGAACCGCTCCATCACCAGCGTGCGTGCGGTCGGCATCGCGTTCAGGGCGTTGCGCCCGGCGGTGAGATACTCGGCGGCCTGCTCGGCCCCGCTCGCCGGCATGCCGGCGAGCGCCGCCAGCCAGGCGGCCGCCGCGGCAGCGGCCGGGTCGCCGCGATCTTCCGCCTCCCGGATGACCGCATCCGTCCGCTCGCGCAGCTCCGACACCGCGTCCGACAGCTCCGGGGTACGGCCCGGCGCCTCGCCGAGCCAGAAGGGGATGGTGGGCCGCTGGTCGCCGGCGTGCGCGACCCGCACGGTGCTGCCGGTGACCTGCAGGATGCGCCAGGAGGTGTTGCCGAGCTGGAACACGTCGCCGGCCATGCTCTCGATGGCGAAGTCCTCGTGGACGGTGCCCACCAGGAGCTCGTCGGGCTCCGCGCGCACCTCGTAGTCGAACGTATCGGGGATGGCGCCGCCGCCGGTCAGCGCCACCAGCCGGGCGCCGCGGCGGGCGCGCAGGCGGCCGTTGACCGCGTCGAGGTGCAAATAGGCGCCGCGCCGCCCGCGGCGGGTGGTGAAGCCCTCGGCCAGCATGCGCACCACGGTGTCGAACCGATCGCGCGCCAGGGAGCGGTACGGGTACGCGCCGCACACCACCTCGTAGAGCTCGTCGGCGGACCACTCGCGCGCCGCGCACTCGGCGACGATCTGCTGCGCCAGGATGTCGAGCGGGGCCTCGGGAATCGGGATCTCGTCCAGGTCGCCGCGCGCCGCGACCGCCAGCAGCGCGCACCCTTCCACCAGGTCGTCGCGGCTGAGCGGGAACAGGCGGCCCTTGGGCGTGGCGCCCACCGCGTGGCCGGAGCGGCCGACCCGCTGCAGGAAGGCCATGATCGAGCGCGGCGAGCCGAGTTGGCACACCAGGTCGACGGCGCCGATGTCGATGCCCAGCTCCAGCGACGCGGTCGCGACCAGGGCGCGGAGCGATCCCTGCTTGAGCCGCCGTTCGGCGTCCAGGCGCGTCTCCCTGGACAGGCTGCCGTGGTGGGCGGCCACCGCGTCCGGACCCAGGCGCTCGCTCAACTCGTGCGCGACGCGCTCGGCCATGCGCCGCGTGTTGACGAAGATCAGCGTGGTGCGGTGTGCGTCGATCAGCTCGCACAGGCGGGCGTAGATCTCTTCCCACACCTCGTTGGACATCACCGCCGCCAGGGGCGAGTCCGGCAGCTCCAGCGCCGTGTCCATGCGACGGCGGTGGCCGACGTCCACGATCGCGCACGGTTCGCCCGACGGCGCCAGGTACTCGGCTACCCGCTCGATCGGCTTCTGCGTCGCCGACAGGCCGATGCGGCGGGGAGGCGCTTCGGTGAGCGCCTGCAGCCGCTCCAGGCTGAGGGCGAGGTGGGAACCGCGCTTCGAGCCGACGACGGCGTGGATCTCGTCGACGATCACGGTCTCCACGGTGCGCAGCATCCGCCGGCCGCCGTCGGCGGTCAGCAGCAGGTACAGCGACTCCGGGGTGGTCACCAGGATGTGCGGCGGGCGGCGGGTCATCGCCGCCCGCGCCGCGGACGGCGTGTCGCCGGTGCGCACCAGCGAGCGGATGGGCGCGGCTCCGTCCTCTCCGTCAGACCCTTCCGGATGGAGCAGGCCGTGGATGCCGGCCAGCGGCTGCTCCAGGTTGCGGTGGATGTCGTTGCTGAGCGCCTTGAGCGGCGAGACGTACAGGACCGACGTCGCTTCGGTCAGAGTCCCGTCGACCGATCGGCGCACCAGTCCGTCGATCGCGGACAGAAAGGCGGCCAGCGTCTTGCCCGAACCGGTGGGCGCGGCGATGAGGGTGTTCAGCCCGCCGGCGATCTGGGCCCAGGCGCGTTCCTGGATCTCGGTGGGAGCGGCGAAGGCGTCGCGAAACCAAGCGGCGACCGCGGGATGGAACCTCTGCAGCGGCTCGGCTTGCCGGGAGTCAGCATGGTGGGTGCCGTTCATCGCGTCAGGCAAATTGTGCATGAGCCCAGAGTCCCCGCTCCGGGCGGGGGCTCCTGCAGCGCAACCGGTTTCGGGCCGTTACGTTCTAAATCGTGTCCCCGTGCCCGCTGAGCGGGCAATCCGAGCCAAGCCCGTAGTGCGTGGTGGAGGACTGCGCCTCGACCGCAGGGGTTTCCGGCACGGTGGCAGCGGCTGTCGCGCTGGTCACGAACACCACTGCGACGGCGGCTGCCACGACCAGGGTCCCGATCCCGATCAGCAGGGTTTTGAGTCTCACGACTCCGAACCTTAGCCGATGGTCCGAGGTGCGTCAACGGCCCTCACGGCGTTTTCTGCGCCGAGGTGGTGTCCCGATACCCCCCCCGATGAACGCGGCACGCCGCCCGGCGGTGTCGCTGCTGAGGCTCTGCAGTCACGCCGATGGCCGATGCTATGGCCTGACCATGCACCGGTAGCGTCGCCGCGGTCGCCCACCATCATCTCCGCGCTCGCCATGAGGCTCGTTCACGGGCCGGCCTCGGCGCTGGGAACGGGATTCCGCCCCCAAGGGAGCTCCGCGTGAGGCAAGACCGGCAGCAGAAACTTATCCACATATCCACAACCTATGAGCCTCCCCCCTCGCGCTCCCCCCTCGTTTCCGCCGCCGCCTTCGGTTAGATTCTTTCGTGAGGCATGGCCTCGCTACGGTTCGATTCTTAGTTGAGGCAATAGGCGGCCTGGATTGGTTGGCGGGACCATGCGAGACAGAGGGAGGGGGTCGGTGGACTATGCTTGCATCGGTTGTCAGATGTCTTGCCAGCGCTGCACGTGGGGCGCGGCTCCCGCGGGTGGTCCAGGGCAACACGTAGACCTGAAGGTTCCGAAGCTGCGCTCGGGCGGCTTGACGCTCTTTGCAGCTCATGCCCATGTCAGCATAAACTTCGTGTTTCGCGTCGCCTTTGCATCCCAGGAAGAGCGAACCCGCGCACTCTTCTTCCCGGATGCCCGAATTGCCCGTCATTCACGAATTCCAAGGGAGTCGTTGACGTCGTTCGACGCCCGAAAAGGAGCGCTCTGAGCTGCATGCAGATCCTCCAGGAAGGAGGCTGAGGAGAACGCAGGTCTGCCGGTGTCGTGTTTACGAGGACAGTCAGCCCGGCATCATGGCAGGTAAGCGGCTTGGCATTGCGTGCGGCTCGGAGCGGCGTTTGCCGGTGCGACGGGCCGTCTCCTAGTGCCTCGTCAATCTTTGATTATCGGATAGAGATGGCGCAGCTTGATCCTGGACGACGACGCGCGGGCTGGCGAAATGGCCTTGACAACCCTCGACGCTATGGTAGTCTTGCTGCTGCATCTGATTGCATCCTCCTTCGTGCTGTTACGGGGTTCTTACCTGCTTCCTATTACAGCACTTAGGAGGATTACACACCTATCGACAGGACATCAAGCAGAAAGGAGACAAATCATGACGGAGCGTAACGGTCATACAAGCCTCGGTCTTGTGGCGCTGATCGCACTCGCCGTGCTGATCCTCGGAGGATGTGACGTCGGCCCAGCAACCGTGTCGATGGAACCGGCCGAGGCCCCGGGGTTGAAGTGGAGGCTGGTTCAGCAGGGCGGGGGCTTTACGTCCTCAGACGGCCAGACTGGACAGTCCCTGCGCGATGTAGCCTGGAGTGACACGCGATTCGTGGGAGTCGGATGGGCGGGCACGATCGCGCACAGCAGCGATGGCGATAGCTGGACGGAGGCGAGCGAGGGCGGCACGTCGGAACCGCTTTGGGGCGTCACTTGGGGGGACGGCCGATACGTGGCGGTCGGAGCCGATGGAACCATCGTGTCCAGCAGCGATGGGGATAGCTGGACGGAGGCGAGCAGCGGCACGTCGGAATGGCTTTGGGGCGTCACCTGGGGGGACGGCCGATACGTGGCGGTCGGAGCCGATGGAACCATCGTGTCCAGCAGCGACGGGGAAAGTTGGACGGCAGCGAGCAGCGGCACGTCGGAATGGCTCCGGGGCGTCACTTGGGGGGACGGCCGATACGTGGCGGTCGGAGCCGATGGAACCATCGTGTCCAGCAGCGATGGGGAAAGTTGGACAGCAGCGAGCAGCGGCACGTCGGAACCGCTTTGGGGCGTCACTTGGGGGGACGGCCGATACGTGGCGGTCGGAGCCGATGGAACCATCGTGTCCAGCAGCGATGGGGAAAGTTGGACGGCGACGAGCAGCGGCACGTCGGAACCGCTTTGGGGCGTCACTTGGGGGGACGGCCGATACGTGGCGGTCGGAGCCGATGGAACCATCGTGTCCAGCAGCGATGGGGAAAGTTGGACAGCAGCGAGCAGCGGCACGTCGGACGTTCTTGACGGCGTCACCTGGGGCGACGGCCGATTCGTCGGAGTGGGACCCACGATCGTATACAGCAGCGATGGGAATAACTGGATGGTGGCGAGCGATCCAGATGAGATTCTGCGTTACCTCACTGGTGTTGCCTGGGGCGACGGGCTCTTCGTGACGATCAACGGTAAGGCCCTCATTAGCAGCGATGGGATCAACTGGAAGGAGGGGCGTGACGGGACTCACTTCGGTGACATCATCTGGGCCGGCACGCACTTCGTGTCGGTCGGGAACAACGGCGGATTCGCGACAAGTAGCAATGGGAGCGACTGGTCTGACTTTGGCACATCTACGTCTCAGCGGCTCGAGGGTGTTGCCTATAGTGGTCCTCAGTTCTTTGACGGCGGGCGATTCGTAGCGGTCGGATGGAACGGCATGATCGTTTTCGGTAGTGATGCGCAAAACTTGTCAGCGTCGAGCGATAGCGCGACCTCGGAACGGCTCTCTGGAGTCACCTGGGGCGGCGAACGATTTGTGGCGGTCGGAGCAGAGGGTACCATCGTCCACAGCAGGGATGGGGATAGCTGGACCGCGGCGAGCGACAGCGCTACCTCGGAAGGACTCGTCGACGTTACTTGGGGCGACGGCCGATACGTTGCGGTCGGACAGAAAGGAGCCATCGTATACAGCAGCGATGGGGATAGCTGGACGGCGAGCGACAGCGCTACCTCGGACCGGCTCTCTGGGGTCACTTGGGACGGCGAACGATTCTTGGCGGTCGGATGGAACGGCACCATCGTGTATAGCAGCGATGGGGATATGTGGAACGCGGCCACCACAATCGCGAATATGAACCATCTTTACGATATTGCATGGAATGGCACACGATATGTCGCGGTCGGAACGAACGGAACGATCGTCGTGAGTCCTTGAACGGCTTGCACGGGAGCTGGCGGCGGAGGAGGCTGCCGAGTGGGCACTTGCGAAGTTGGGTCTTCAGGAAATCGTGTGGAAAGGACGGTCACCGGGTGACACCGGCGGGGTAGAGATCAAGACCGCCGAGGTGAAAGTAGATGGCGTTGCGGAATCGCTCGCGGTTGCGGAAGCCGCGCGCGGAGTACTTTACCTTCTGAATCCCGGCGTTGATCGACTCGGCACGCGCGTTGGTGACTTTGTCCACGACGGCGGTCACGATCCCGTGCAGATGGCGCTTGATCATGCGCGCCACCTTCTTGACCGGCTCCAGCCGGCAGCGGATCGCCGAGCGGTACCACGCCTCCCACGCCTTGCGCGCCCACGCGCGGCTGCGGTACGCCCACAGCGTCATCGCGTGCTCCTTGTAGCCCCACGCTCGGGCGGTCTGCAGGGCGCTGTCGCGTAGCTCGGCGAAGTGCTCCCAGCGCTCCTCGTCCATGTTCTCAGGGTTCCTCAGCCACACGTATCGGCTGGCTTTCAGCCGCTGATCATCCGCGCCGGCCAGCCGGCGATGCTCGGCGCGTCGCACCCGGTCAACGGCGTCCCCCAGGTGCCCGGCAACGTGGAACCTGTCGAACGCGATCTTCTCCTGTGCGTCGGCCACGTACTGGGTGGTCACGCTGATGTACGGCTCCCACATGTCCATGGCGACCGTCAGGATGCGTGCTAACTGTTCATCCTCGAACTGTTTGTAGAGCTCCTCCAACGACCTCTTGCCGCGCCCGTCGGCCACGTGCAGCACATGGCCGTCCAGATCGTTGATCACCGTCACGTACTCATGGCGCTTATGAAACGACGTCTCATCCACGCCAATGCGCTCGGGAACCTGCACCTCGCGGGTTCCAGCCCGCGTTGCACCGCGCGCTGCATGATGCCGTCCACCTCGTCCCAGCTCAGCCCCATCTTCTCGGCCACCGCAGCGATGGGCGCCTCCCGCAGCCAGTCGATCACTACCGCCTCGAACAGCGCCGTGAACCGCGAGCGGGTTTCGCTCCACGGTGCGGCCACCTGCTTGACCTTGTGCCGCTCATAGTGCACCCGCGGCAACTCGGCAACCAGAATCGTGCGGTACTGACACGTATCCAGATGACGCCAACGCCGCCGACGCGTGTCGTAGGGCCGCGCAGGCTGCCCGCACTGCGGGCAGTTGAGCACCTCGCCGTCGTGCTCCGCCCGCACAACCACCTCGCCCTGCTCCAGGTTCAACTCCACGTCCGCAACTCTCCAAGGTGCCTTGATGCTCAGAATCCTCGCGTACAGCTCCTTGTCACGCATGGCTCCAGCGTAGCCTTGCCGTCCCAGGCTCCGCGACCTCAGGCCGCCTCATCCACACGAAACCCGGAAGCCCCAAATTTACTTCTTGAGGCGATGAGGAGTGGCGCGGTGAGAGCGTCGGCTCTCGCCTCGGCCGTGCTCTTGGGGTTGATGGCTTCCGACGGCACGACGCCGAAAACAGAGGAGCCGGTCACGCCGGAAACGGCCAAACCGCCTGAAACATGGAGTTCCGTCTTCAACCTGGATGTCACCAAGGTGTTCCAGGATGTGACCTGGAGTGAGTCGTTGTCGCGGTATGTGGCGGTCGGCTACGTCCGCGGTATCGGCGGAGTCATCATGTACAGCGCGGACGGAAATAGCTGGACGGAGGCAGATAGAACTGCGGAGGAGCTGAGCGATGTAACCTGGAGCGAATCGATAGGGCGTTTCGTCGCCGTTGGAACGGAAGGTTTCCTCGTCCACAGTAGCGACGGGATTAGCTGGTCTGAGGCGGTGAGCGGAACGTCATACTGGCTCGGAGGGGTCGCCTGGGGCGAGTCGGCGGGACGGTTCGTCGCCGTTGGAAGGGACGGGATTGTCGTGCACAGCAGTGACGGAAATAGCTGGCACGCGAATCAACCGTTTCTCGATTCAGGAGCACTTCGGGGCGTAACATGGAGTGAATCACTATCGCGGTTCGTGGCCGTCGGATACGATTACGAGCGCTCATTCCCTGTGATTGCCTACAGTGACGACGGCGCCACCTGGTCGATGGCGGTGTCTGTCCCGGGCAGCCGAGGCGAAGAGCTCTACAGCGTTGTCTGGAGCGAACCCTTAGGGCCTAGCGCGAAATAACCGATACACTATGAGTGGATGTCGAGACGTTGCGAACGAAGTACGAAGCGCTCGCGCCGGTGCTGAACGAGCGCACGCGTCGGCTGTGGGCGGCCGCCGAAGCCGAAGCGGTCGGCCGCGGCGGCATCGCCATGGTCGCGCGTGCCACCGGCATGTCACGCACGCGCATCGCACGCGGCATCGAGGAACTCAGATCCGACGATCGGTTGGAGTCAGGCCGTACGCGGCGCGCTGGCGGAGGTCGCAAGCGTGCCGTGGACACCGACCCGACGCTGGTCTCGGACTTGGACGCGTTGCTGGAGCCCATCACCGCCGGGGAGCCCGACGACAGTCCCCTGCGCTGGACCTCCAAGAGCGTGAGCAAGCTCACCGCCGAGTTGCAGGCACTGGGGCATGCGGTGGGTCGTCGCGTCGTCAACGAGCTGTTGCACCACCTCGGCTACACGCTGCAGGCGAATCGCAAGAGCACCGAAGGAACCCAGCACCCGGACCGCGACGCGCAATTCAACTACCTCAACGAGCAGGTGCGAGGCGCCCAGGAGCAGGGCCATCCGGTCATTTCAGTAGACACCAAGAAGAAGGAACTGATCGGGGAGTTCAAGAACGGCGGCCGGGAGTGGCGAGCGAAGGGCGACCCGGAGCAGGTGAAGGTGCACGACTGCGTCGTCCCGGACAATGGCAAGGCCATTCCCTACGGCGTCTACGACCTGAGCCGCGACGAGGGCTGGGTCAGCGTGGGGATCGATCACGACACGGCTCACTTCGCGGTGAACGCGATCCGCAGATGGTGGAACCGCATGGGGCGTGCCGCCTACGGTGGTACGGGCCACTTGGTGATCACCGCCGATGCCGGCGGCAGCAACAGCCCACGAACGCGACTGTGGAAGTGGGAGTTGCAGCGCTTTGCGAATCGCACCGGATTGACGATCACGGTCTGCCACTATCCGCCGGGGACCAGCAAATGGAACCGCATCGAGCACCGGCTGTTCTCCTACATCGCCATGAACTGGCGCGGCAAGCCGCTGGTCAGCTTGGCTACCGTGGTCAATCTGATCGGCGCCACGACCACACGCAGCGGCCTGCGGGTGCGCTCGGAGATCGATACGCGCTCGTACCCTCAAGGGGTGAAGGTGACCGAGGAGCAAATGCAGCGCATCAATCTTTCACGGCACGAGTTTCACGGCGACTGGAACTATACGATCGAGCCGATATCCGTCAGCTCAATCACAAGTGTATCACTTGTTTCGCGCTAGGCCCTTAGGGCGGTTTGTCGCCGTCGGCGAAATCGCATTGCACAGTCCTGACGGGCATAGCTGGTCTCAGTCGACCGGTAATGTGGATGGCCATTTTCTCGATATTGCGTGGAGCGGAACGCTTTCACGGCTCGTCATGGTTGGGCGGAAGTGGGACTCCGGCGCACACACAAATGTGATCGCCTACAGCGACGACGGGGATACCTGGTCGATGGCGGGGTCAATCCCTGCTAACGGGGTGCGGGTTCCGGGGCAGGCTGGACTTGATGGAGTTTCGTGGAGTGGAGCGCTATCGCGCTTCGTCGCCGTTGCGTGGGACGGGTTCATCTGGCACAGCACCGACGGTGAGAGTTGGGTAGAGGTATCAGACTTCATGGACCACAGCAGGAGACTCGAGGCGGTCGCCTGGAGCGAGTCGCTGTCGCGCTTCGTCGCCGTTGGCTACGACCGTGACGACCGCGCCTTGATCGCCTACAGTGACGACGGGTCCGTTTGGTCACAGGCCGTATCAAGTGCATCGGAGCCTCTCTACGACGTTGCCTGGAGCGATTCGCTGTCCCGTTTCGTGGCTGGCGGATGGAACGGGACAATCATGTACAGCGACGACGGAAGAGCTTGGACCATGGCGTCCCTCCAGCGGCGCTTCCACGAGGTACGAACTCGAAGGAATCGCGTGGAGCGATTCGCTTTCTCGTTTCGTCGCTGTCGGGGACAACGATGGGATCATCTACAGCGATGACGGAGATCAGTGGTACCGGGGGGCGTCGTTGGTTCTCGGCGAAGACTTGTACCTGAGGGATGTCACTTGGGGTGGGTCGCACTTCGTCGCAGTCGGCAACGACGGTGTCATCCTGCACAGCGCCGATGGAAAGGAGTGGACTGCAGTGGGTGCTACCGGATCGGAACATCGTCTGACGGGCGTCACGTGGAGCGATGCGCTGTCGCGTTACGTTGCCGTAGCCCAAGTTTAACACTCGCGCAGGCGATTTCAGGAAGTTGGAGTGATTTCCGCGAATCTATGGGGGGCTCTGCCTCCAAAATGGGCTGATCGGCCGAAGTAGTGCCATAATAGTCAGCGAGGCCATTGACCGCCTCTTGCCGGCTATCTACCTTCAGTCAGCCATGTTCGTGCGCCGCACTCAGACCCGAGCCACCGCCAACGGCGACCGCTACTTTACCTATCGCTTGGTGCGTTCTGAACGCCGCGGCACCCACGTCCGGCAGCGCACCCTGCTCAATCTCGGCCGCCACTTCTCGCTTCCTCACGCCGATTGGCCGCTGCTGTGCTCGCGCATCAATCAACTGCTAAGCCCCCAAGATGAGCTGCTGTCCACCGATATTCGCCCGCCCATCGAGCGGGAAGCACAACGGATCGCCGCGCAGTTGATCGCCCGTCAAGTGCCGCTGCACGCGGCCTCCTCTGCGGAGCACAGCGCTGGCGAAAGCGAGTTCCACAGCGTCGACGTCGCTTCTCTGCAACTGCTGCGGCCACGCAGCGTCGGCGTCGAACAGGTCGGCCTATGGGCCATGCAGCAGGTGCAGTTGATCCCGTTGCTCAACAGGTTGGGTCTGAGCGGCCCGCAGCGCGCTGCGGCGGTCGGCTCCATCATCGCCCGCATGGCCGCGCCCGGCTCCGAACGGGCCACCTATCGCTGGTTGCAGCAGTGCAGCGCCTTGGGCGAACTGCTGCAGGTGGACTTCGAGACCATGAGCATGATGCAGTTGTACCGCGCCTCCGACGCGCTGGTCGGCCAGCAACAGGCGATCGAACAGCATCTGTTCAAGCAAGTGACGGATCTGTTCTGCCTGGGAACGACTGTCACGTTATATGACCTGACCAACTCCTATTTCGAGGGGGAGGCGGCAGATCAGCCGCTGGCCCAGCGCGGTCATTCCAAGGAGAAGCGCAGCGATTGTCCGCTGCTGACCTTGGATCTGGTGCTGGACGGCAGCGGGTTCGTGCGTCGCAGCGAGGTATTGGCTGGCAATGTCGTCGAACAGGATGTCCTGCAAGGGGTGCTCAAGCGCCTGCAGGTGCCTGACCACGCGCTGCTCGTGATGGATTGCGGGGCGGCCACCGAGAAGAATCTGCAATGGCTGCGGGAGCAGGGATACCGGTATTTGGTGGTGAGTCGCGAGCGCACCCGAAGATTTGATGCCGAGGCGGCGCTGCGCCTGCAGACGGCCTCACGGCAGGAGATACAGGTGCAGATGGTGCGGTCGGAGGACGGCGCCGAAGTGCGCCTGTACTGCTACTCGGAGGCTCGGCACGGCAAGGAGCAGGCGATGCTGAAACGGGCTACCGAGCGCTTCGAGAAGCACCTGCAGGAGCTGCACGAAGGACTGTCCCGGCCGCAGACGCACAAGAAGACCGAAAGGATCTGGCAGCGCATCGGGCGCCTGAAGACCAACAGCAGCGGTGCGGCTCAGCATTACCATATCGAGGTGGTTACCGATAAGAGCGGCGAGAAGGCCACCGCCATCAAGTGGGAACAACGCCCGGTTGCCGGTTCGAAGCTGACCCATCCGGGGGTGTACTGCCTGCGCAGCAACCAGACCGACTGGGATGCCGAGACGATGTGGCGTACCTCCATCACGCTGACCGATCTGGAGGCGGTGTTTCGATCCCTGAAGTCCGAGCTGGGGTTGCGGCCGATCTTCCACCAGAAGCCGGATCGCGCCAATGGTCATCTGTTCATTACCGTGCTGGCCTATCAGTTGGTGCAGGTGATCCGACGCCGCTTGCGCGAGCACGGCGAGCACGCCTCATGGCGCACGGTGCGCAGCATCCTCGCCGGCCAGCAGCGCGTCACGGCCACCTTTCGCCGTGCTGACGGTCGCACCCTGCACGTGCGCAAGGCGACCGAGGCCGAGCCAGCCCAGCGTGCGATCTACGATGCGTTGGGAGCTGATCCGGCCCCCGGTGGGATCAGGACGGTGCTCGCAGAGTAGCGATGCTCACCAGTTGCGCAGCGAATGTAGTGCCACCCGCCGATATGAGACCTTCTAATTCATGCACCCGTAGCAGGATATGTTTCAGCCCGTTAAACTTGGGGTAGGGCACGGCGTGGTACTGGCGAGTCCGTAGTCGTCAGCCTTGGCCCGGCCGATCGGCGGTCATCGGCCGGGCTCCCTGCGCTAGCTAGTCGTAGCGGATGCGGGGGTCGAGCATGGCCAGGGCGATGTCGGCCAGCAGGTTCCCGATCAGGAGGAAGATCGCGTAGAACTGCAGGATGCTGGCCGCCATGAAGATGTCCTCGCCGAGCACCGCCTCCAGCAGGAGCGGGCCGGCGGTGGGCAGATTGAGGACGATCGACGTGATCGCTTCGCTGGACAGCAGAGTCGGCAGCGTCATGCCCAGGCTGCTCACGAACGGGTTGAAGGCGATCCGCACGGCGTGGCGGCGGGTGACGATTCGCTCCTTGACGCCCTTGGAACGCGCTGTGGTGACGTAGGGCTCCCCCAGCACGTCGAGCAGGTTGCCGCGCATCACCCGGATGGTGCCGGCGGTGCCGGCCGTGCCGATCACGATGATCGGAATCCACAGGTTCCTGATGAAGTCCAGCACCCTCATGACGCTCCAGGGGGCGTCCTGATACGCCGGTGAGAACATGCTCCCCACGGGCATCCCGAAGGTGAACAGGGCGAACACCATGAGCGCCAGCGCAAGGAAGAAATTGGGGATGGACAGGCCCACGAAGCCGACGAAGGTGGCGACGTAGTCGCGGATGGTGTTCTTGTGGAGCGCCACGTAGATCCCGATGGGAATGCCGATGCCCCAGGTGAAGATCAGGGAGGCGATGGAGATGATGAAGCTCAGCAACAGGCGGCTGCCGAGCAGCTCGGCGACGGGCCGCTGGTAGGTGAACGAGATGCCCATGTCGCCCATGGTGAAGTTGCGGATCCAGATCAGGTACTGCTGCCACTTGGGCTTGTCGAGGCCGAAGTGGACGCTGAAGTTCTCCACCATCTGCATGGCGGCCTCCGTGCGGATGCCCGAGCGCTGCTCCTGCAGCTCCGCCAGCATGTTGGTCAGGTAGTCGCCGGGAGCGATCTGGATGGTGATGAAGATGATCAGCGACAGCAGGAAGTAGGAGACGATCATCGACAGGAACCGCCGCAGCAGGAAGACCTTCATGCAGGCGTCCTTCCCGCAAGCTCCAGCTCGCCGGTGCGCAGGCAGGAGGAGCGGTGGCCGGGTGCGACCTCCACCAGCGGGGTCGCCTCCATCCTGCAGCGATCCTCTGCATACGGGCAGCGCGGGTGGAAGTGGCAGCCCGGCGGCGGGTTCACGGGACTGGGGACGTCGCCTTCCAGGGCGACCTCCGCCGGCTTCTCGGCAGGATCGATGGACGGGGAGGAGGCCAGCAGCGCCTCCGTGTAGGGATGCCGGGGATTGCGGAACACCTCCGCGGCGCCGCCGGCCTCGACGATGCGGCCCAGGTACATGACCGCGACCCGGTCGCTGACGTAGTGCACGACGTTCAGGTCGTGGGCGATGAACAGGTAGCTCAGCCTCAGCTCGCGCTGCAGGTCGATCATCAGGTTCAGGATCTGCGCCTGCACGGACATGTCGAGCGCGGAGACCGGCTCGTCGGCGACCACCAGCGAGGGTTCGAGCGCCAGCGCGCGGGCCAGACCGATGCGCTGCCGCTGGCCGCCGGAGAACTCGTGCGGAAACCGGTCCGCGTGCTGCGGTCTGAGCCCTGCCAGAGCGAGCAGGCGCTGCACCTCGCCCCGCATCGCCTGCCCCTTGGCGATCTTCTGCACGATCAGCGGCTCGCCGACGATCTCGGAGACCCGCATCCGCGGGCTGAGCGACGAGAAGGGATCCTGGAAGACGATCTGCACCTGCCGGTGGTACTCGTGCATCTCCTCGCGCGTGAGGGCGCGGAGCTCCAGCTCCCTGCCGTCCTTCCTGAAGACGACGCGGCCGTCGGTGGGTTCGTGCAGGCCGACGATCACCCTCCCGGTGGTGGTCTTCCCGCAGCCGCTCTCCCCGACCAGCCCCAGCGTCTCTCCTGCCGCGATGGAGAAGTCGACGCCGTCCACGGCCCGGACGTAGCCGACCGTGCGCCGCAGCAACCCCTTCTCGATCGGAAAGTGCTTCTTCAGGCCCGCCACCTCCAGCAGCGGCCGGTCAGCCGGCCGGTCAGGAGGCCGGTCAGGAGGCACCGCCGCCCTCTTCGCAGAGCCAGCAGGACACGGTGTGGTCGGGGCCGACCGCGGTGAACTCCGGCTGGGTCCGGCACCGGTCGGTGGCGTGGGCGCAGCGCGGCGCGAACGGACACCCCTCGATGACGGTCATGGGATCGGGCACCGAGCCCGTGATCGCCTCCAGCTTGGACTTGGGAGCGGTGGCCATGGACGGCACCGACCGGAACAGCGCCTGCGTGTAGGGATGCCGGGGATGGGCGAACAGCTCGGCCACGGGCGCCTGTTCCATGATCCGGCCCAGGTACATGACGATCACGTCGTCGGCCATCTGCGCGATGACGCCCAGGTCGTGGGTGATGAACAGGATGGACATGTGGTACTCGGCCTGCAGGTCCCTGAGGAGGCGGAGGATCTGCGCCTCGATGGTCACGTCCAGGGCAGTGGTCGGCTCGTCGGCGATCAGCAGCCGGGGCCTGCAGGACAGCGCCATGGCGATCATGGCCCGCTGCCGCATGCCGCCGCTCAACTGGTAGGGGTACTCGTCCACCCGCTGCGCGGGGTCGGGCATGCCGACGCGGCGCAGCATTTCCGTCGCGTACTCCCTGGCTTCCGCCTTGTTCATGTCCAGGTGGATGAGCACGCTCTCGGCGATCTGGTAGCCGATGGTGTAGATGGGGCTCAGCGTGCGCATCGGCTCCTGGAAGACCATCGCGATCTCCTTGCCCCTGATCTCGCGGATCGTGCGGCCCTTGGGCGGGACCCGCGCCAGGTCGACGACCTCGTGCTCCCGGTGCAGGGCGATCGATCCGCCCTCGATGCGTCCCGGCGGGCTCGGCACCAGGCGCAGGATGGTCGCAGCGGTCACGCTCTTGCCGCAGCCGCTCTCGCCGACGATGCCGACGGTGCGGTTGGTGCCGATGTCGAAGCTCACGCCGTCGACGGCGCGCACGATGCCGTCATCGGTGTGGAAATAGGTGCGCAGGTCCCTGACTTCGAGCAGCTTTCGGCTTCCGGAAGGGTCTGCGGCCATGGGATCACGTCGCGAACGGATCGGCGGCATCGCGCAATCCGTCGCCGAAGAAGTTGTAACAGAGCACGACCAGGATGATCATGAGCCCGGGAATGGCCAGCCACAGGTGGTGGACCAGCGCCTGCACGTTCTGGGCGTCCTTCAGCATCACCCCCCAGCTCGTCAGCGGCGGCGTGATGCCGATTCCCAGGAAGCTCAGGCTGCTCTCTCCGAGGATCGTGCCCGGAATGGCCAGCGTGGCGACGACGATGATGTGGCTGAGGGAGCCGGGCAGGAGGTGCTTGTTGATGATCCGCCAGTGGCTGGAGCCGACGACGCGGGCCGCCATCACGTATTCCTCCTGGCGGTAGGCCAGCACCTTGCCGCGCACCACCCGCGCCAGGCTGCCCCAGCCGATGAGCGACAGGATGACCACCACGCCGAGATAGACGAACCCCGACGGCCAGGTGACCGGGATGGCGGCCGATAGGGCGATCCACAGCGGTATCTGCGGAAAGGAGATCAACAGCTCGATGATCCGCTGGATGGCGTTGTCCACCATCCTGCCGAAGTAGGCGGAGGCCACCCCCAGGATCGATCCCAGGACGATGGTGATCAGGGTGCCCGCCAGCGGGACCGACAGGCTCACCTGCGCGCCCGTCCAGACCCGCGACAGGATGTCCCTGCCCAGGGTGTCCGTGCCCCACAGGAACAGCGTCGCTCCCTCGTCCACCCCGAACAGCCGCACGCTCATCGGGATGAAGCCGATCAGCTTGTAGGGCTCCGAGGCGACGAAGAAGCGGATCGGGTACTTCGTGGTCGGGACTTCCCGGTAGGAGATCGCCAGGGTGGTCATGTCGATGCTCCGTTCGCGGGCGTAGACGAACGGACGCGCAAGCCTGCCATCCTCGTCCCTGAAGTGGACCTTCTGCGGAGGGGCGAACTTGAAGGTGACGTGGAACTCGTCGTGGTGGTAGGCGCTGAAGAACGGGGCCAAGAGGGCGATGAAGTAGAGGACGGCCAGGATCACGCCGCTGACGACCGCCAGCCGGTTCTTGCTGAAGCGGCGCCACATGAGCGCACGGACGCTCCGAATCGAGGCGGCCTCCGCGATCGTGGTCTGGAGCGCCGCCTGGCTCATCGCCCCCCCTTGACCAGCACCTCGACCTCGTGAAGCACGACGTCGTCCCGCGTTCCGGGGGCGCTCCGCGTGAGCCGCAGGCCCAGGTGGTTGTCACCGTACACGGCGGGCGGCGAGCCCAGGGCGAAGCGGCACACCGGGAGCCGACGCCCGGCGTCCGGCCACTCGCAGCGGATCGACTCCGGAGCGACTCGTTGGCCGTTGACGTCGATCTCGATCTCGTCGCCGGGCACGATCGCGGGCCGGCAGAGCAGCTCCGCGCGCGAACCTTCCGGCAGGTGTTCGCACAGGCGGAAGCGGATCTGCCCGCGCGCTGCCGGCTCATCCCGCGGCAGCACGATCTCTTCCGCCCGGTAGGGGAAGTCGCCCTTGTATCCCGCCCGCCGGCCGGCGTTGGACCCCCAGATCGGATAGAAGGCGTAGTGGCGGTCGTGCGCGGCGACCCGCTCCGGGTCGCGCAGCGTCCGCAGCATCGGGAAGCGGGCGACATCGAAGACGTTCTGAGTCGAGAACCCGTCGGCTCCGGCGCCGTAGAAGTTCCGCACCGCCGCGCAGTAGTGCTCGGGCATCTGCGTCAGGTCGCGGTGGTCGTAGCCCAGCCACTCCTGCACCTGCGGATACACGGAGCAGTCCGTGTCGCGGGCCAGCCGCACGAACTCCTCGAAGCGGGGATTGGGATCGGTGAAGCCGATGTCGCCGGGGACGACGTAGTCGATCAGCCGGTCGCCGATCCAGACCGGGATGTCGAACCCCATGCGCAGGCACCCGTCCAGGTGCTGGAGCACGCGCACGCCCAGCAGGAGCCGCCGGCCCCGCGTGGCCCCGACCGCGTCCAGCATCCCGCGCACCCGGCGCACGAAGCCGGTGAGGATCGCGTGGCTCCGCTCCGCTTCGCCCAGGGGGAAGCACGCGGGCAGGCGGGTGAAGTTGAACTCGATGCCGTCCACGTCGAAGCGGGTGGTGACCTCCTCCATGACCGCGAACAGGAAGTCGCGGACCTCCTCCTCGGCGTAGTTGAGCGCGCATCCCAGCTCGTAGCTGCGCGGGTCGGTGGTCCGCTTCGACGAGGGGGCGTACCCCCTGAGGATCCAGTGCGGCTTGTCCTGCGCCAGCCTGGCGAACCAGTCGGCGTTGTGGCCGTGGCGGTCGTTCATCCGAAAGCCGGCGACGAGCTCGATGCCGTGCCGGTGGCACTCCTCGGCGTAGACCTCGATCGGCATCACGCCGTCGTCCATCATCGGCGCCAGCCGCTGGTGGTGGGGGCGGGCGTCCCACTCGCACGACTCCCCGCGCCACCAGTGGCTCCAGCCCTGGCTGAAGACCTCCTGCACCACGGTGTCGATCGCCTGCGCCTCGGCGTAACGGCGCACGACCCCGCGCAGATCGTCCGGCGTCGCGCGGCCCTCGGTCATGAAGCGCGTGGTGTTGGACGGGTCGCTGCAGTAGACGACGCGGCGCGTCCCCCGTGGTTTCAGCGAGCCCAGCGCGAAGTCGGCCATGTGATCCTCCTTTTCAGCGCGCGTCGCCGGATTCCTCGAGGTGCAGCATGTCCTGCCACACCTCGTCGATGAGATCGGCGACGTAGCCGGTGATGAACGCCTCGAAGTACTTCCGGTCCCACACGGGCACGTGCGTGAACAGCTCGCGCGGGACCGAGTTCAGCAGGTCGCGGTAACACCACTCCGGCAGACGGTACCCGGAGGTGGCGTGCGGCTGACCGCGTCGTCCATGCCCAGGCACTCGCTGCCCATGCCGAAGCGGCCGCAGGCCGCCCGAGCAAGGTGGCGGGGACAGCCCCGCTCCATCGCCGGCCTGACGATCTCGCGGAAGAAGTCCCTGCCCGGCTCGATGGCGCCGACGGCCGGTTCCTGCCGGGCGCCCATCGGGTCAGTCGTTCATGGAGTCTGTCGGATTGCCGCTGACGCGCCGATCTCGACAGACTCCATTCCCAATCTCTTTCCCTTATCGTGCCTCGTACTTGATGTAGAACTGGTCGGGATAGGCCGAGTACTCCATCTTCTGGGCGGTCGCCACGTCCGGCAGGTTGCCGATGCGGTTGTGGCGGATGATGATCACCGGGAAGTCGGAGGTGATCGCGATCCAGCTCGTCACCTCCTCGGCCTCCATGATCCACAGCTCCTTGGTCAGGGCCGAGTAGGACTCCGGATCGGTGGCGGAGATCACCTGCTGCTCCAGCTCCCAGGCGGCCAGGAACTCCGGCGGCGGGTTCTCGTACCTGGTGCCGAGTGTTTGCGTTTCCGGGTTGTAGCCGCCCGAACGGAACACCCACGGCAGGGACACCTGCAGGGACGGTCCCCAGTGCATGACCACCTGCATGTCGTAGGCGCGCATCTTCTCGAAGATGACCGAGCGCTTGACGGCGTTCATGATGGCGTCGAGTCCCACGTCCCGCCACTGGCGGACCACCATTTCCGTCTGCGGGGTGTTGACGAACCGGTCGGTGGGCGTGTCGATGATGATCGTGACGTTCTGGCCGTCGGGA
Organism: Spirochaetia bacterium; assembly: GCA_965215345.1. Classification (GTDB taxonomy): domain Bacteria; phylum Spirochaetota; class Spirochaetia; order SZUA-6; family Bin103; genus CATQHW01. The sequence goes on from CBDCDL010000002.1 coordinate 1,463,923, forward strand.
TACTGCAGGATGCCGTCGCCGTCGGTGTCCTTGAGTCCGAGCTCGGCGAAGATGCGCTTCGCCTCGTCGGGATCGAAGCTGGCGTACGCCTCCATGCGGCTGTCGTAGAACGGAGAGTCGCGGCCGACCATCGTCCCGGACGGCTGCGCCAAGCCGAAGTAGAGCGCCTCGTTGATCTCGTCCCGGTTGATGGCCAGCGACAGCGCCCGCCGGAAGTCGACCTGGTGCATGAGCTTGGCGAGGTTCTCGTCGGCAGGCTCCAGGGCCAGCTTCAGGTAGCCCTGGAACGCCCCGCCCTTCCAGGTGAGGACCTGGTAGTCGCCGGCGGCCTCGCCTTCCTTCATGACCTGGTAGTTCTGGAAGCCCTGCATGCCGCGGCCCTGGACGTCGATCTGCCCCTGGATGACCGCCAGCGCCGCGGTCTGCTGGTCGGCCAGGATCCTGATGTGGATGTGGTCGATGTACGGGAGCTGGTTGCCCGCGGTGTCGACCACGGGATAGTACGGGTTGCGGGTGGCGCGGGACCCGTCGACGTCATCGAGCTGCGTGACGACCCAGGGACCGATCTGCGGGATGGCGCCGGGATCGTCCATGAAGCGAAGCTCGGTGTTGTTCTTGAAGTCCTCGTAGGTCGAATCGGCGTTGAACGTGGGATGGAACTGCTCGGCGTAGTGCTTGGGATACAGCGCCCAGGGTCCGGACACGTTCAGCGTCAGGTCCGGGTTGGGGACCGCGGAGATGTACTTGACCGTGTAGTCGTCGATCTTCTCCACCTCGATGGGCTCACCGCCGGAGTGCGTCCACCAGCTCCCGTTCGGGTGGATGTTCGTGTCGTGGCCGACGTTCTCCATGGACCAGATGATGTCGTCGGCGGTCAGCGGATGGCCGTCCGACCACTTGGCGCCCCGCCGGTGCCAGACGGTGAGCTCGGTGTAGTCGTCGTTGAACTGGTATTCCTTGGCGTACAGCGGGTCCAGGCCGCCGAAGTGCACGCCGTCGTTCAGGTATCCCGCCAAGTCGTAGGGGATGATGAAGCCGAAGCCGCCGGCATCGCCCAGGCCGCGGTAGTAGTTCAACTGGATCCAGCCGCCGACGGCGTCGGGCGCCCAGCGGCGCAGCGTGCCGCCGTACTGGCCGATCTCGCCCAGCACCTCCCGGACCAGCGGCTCGTCGGAGACGCGCTCCGCGACCGGTGGCAGGTCGCCGGCGGCCACCATCTCGGCCAGCATGGGCGCCTCGCCGTAGTCCATGGTCTGGGCGTGGGCGGCCGCGCCGGCGAGCAGACCCGCGAGGGCCAGTGCGATCGATGTGCGAAGTACCTTCCTCATCGAAACCTCCTGCGTGCTCGATGGCATTCGATAGCGGTAGCGCAATCGCGAACGGCTGTCAACGATCGTCGCGGCGTTCTCTGTCGAGAGACCCGTCCTCCTTAGAAACAATAGTCAGGCGGCCTCCGGAACGAGCTGGAAACCGAGAGCGCGGGCGTCGTTGCGAAGGCGGCGTTCAAGGCGTTTGCGGTCCTGGCGCTGGTGGTTGTCGAGGAGGCTGTCGTCGTAGTCCACGTGGTAGGTGATGAGGTGGTAGATGATGCGCGCCAGCTTGTGGGCGGTGGCGGTGACCGCCTTCGGAGTGCCGAGGCGGGCGCGCTTGCGCCGGAAGTACTCGCCGAGGGCGGTGGGGCTGCGATACAGCGACTGCGTCGCCCAGCGCAGCGCCTGCGCGGCGCGATTGGCGCCGGGTCCGGTGTGCGAACTGATGATCTTGCCGCCCGTGATCTTGTTCTGGGGACAGAGGTGCAACCAGGACGCGAAATGGCTCGCATCGGGAAAACGGGACAGATCGGGGCCGAGTTCGGCGAACAGGGTCAGGGCAGTGCTCTCGCCGATGCCGGGAATGAGCGTCAGGTCGGTACCGAACAGGCGCGTAAGGTAGTCGTTCAGTTCGAACGGCTCAGCAGGAGCGGGAGTGCCTTGCGGCGAACTCGTGGCGCCCTCAGAGTCGGCCTCGGGAGTGCTGTCGGCGCTGCTGGGCGTGTCGTCGGAGGGCTCTTGGGGCGGCGCCTTCTGGGCCGCCTCCAACGAGCGGATGCAGCCCTCGATCTGCTGGTCACACGCGCTGATCAGCTGTTGGTAGTGGGCATACGTCTGCCGTGCTTGGCCCAACGTGAACAGGTGCTCGGGACGCCAATCACCCTCCAACGCCTTGATGAGCGTGAGGCGGTTGGCTCTGATCGTGCTGTGGGCCAGATCCGCCAAGCGCGCCGGGTCGTGCTCACCGTCCAGGATGGCGTCGGTAATGGCCAAGCCGCTCACCCCGGTCAGGTCAGAGATGGCATGGTGCAGGTGGACGTTCATCTGATCGAAGGACTTCTGCATGTGCATCACACTGCGGGAGGCCGACTTCACCAGCATTGCGCGCTGACGCAGCAACGCGCGCAGCGCACAGACCTCGTCAGGCGGTCGGAAGGAGCCGCTCAGCAGTCCTACCGAGTGCAAGTAGCGCAGCCACTCGCAGTCGGCTACGTCGCTCTTGCGTCCGGGTGCAGAACGTACGTGGCGCGCGTTGACCAGCACCACGTCGAAGCCGCGAGCTTCCAGGATCTGCATCACCGGAATCCAGTAGACTCCCGTCGACTCCATGGCAACGGTCGTTACCTGGCACTCGCTGAGCCAGTCGGCCAAGGCGTGCAGGTCGCTGGTGAACGTGGGGAAATTGCGGATCGCGGGGCTGGCGCGGTCTGCGCGCACCGCTGCGTACACCGCGGTGGCGCCCACATCCAAGCCTGCGGCATCCGGATTGACCGTCTTCGGTTGTGCCGTGCGTCTGCCGGTGCGTCGGCGCCTGCGTCGAGCCATAGTGAACCTCCACTGTGAACCGAGTGAAGCGGCCGAGGCGTGAGCAACAAGCATTCTCCTTATCGGGATGGCCGGCACCGGCCAGCGTCGACCTCACCAATGACTACGCCACGAGCCTCGGGACCAAGCTTGACAACGGGTTCGTCTTGCGACGGATACACCAATGACGTGCCGGCCTACTTCGCGCTTCACCCGGAGATGTGGTTCACACAATAATGCCCCTCCCCTGTTTCTTCCATGACCACGCCGGGCACCGGCCAGTAGGAGAGCTTGACACGCAGGAACGAGGTCCAAAGGCTTGCCAGTACGTAGTGCTGCATCAACTCCGCAAGCATGTTCTCCTGCTCGATGGCGTTCGCCGGGGCGTACTCGCGGACCCGCGCCTGCAGGACGTCACTCAGCAAGAGGCGCTTCTCTCGCCAGATTCTCGAGATAGGCGACGACCCTTCGGTCTCGGATGCTGTCGCTGATCGCGGGTAGCGCCGCGATCGACACGCCGCTCAGATCCTCCGGCTCGATGCGCAGCGATTCCAGAACATACCCGAGACCGTCGTGCCGCCACGACACCGCCTTGTTGAGGTAGAGCATGTCCGCCAAGGCGCGCAACGGCGTGGCCACGAACGCCCACGAGCTGGCCCCGAGCTTGACCGCCTCCACGCCGGCCCGCGGCTGCTGTGCCGGAACACGTTGAAACGAGAACACTCCGACGTCCGTCGCGTATGATCGACTTCTCCGTACCGTTACGCTGCTGGTCTGCTGAACCGCCTCCGGAATGAGCTCGTGATGAGCAAGCGCGGACTCCAGACTGACATGTGACGGCGAATGAAGAAACGCGGCGACGACGTACGGATGCACTTTCGTCTTGCGGTACTCCGCACGCAACACGAACCGCCCGGGCATGAGACGGGTGATCTCACCGCTCGCCACGGCCCGGTGCACCAACTGCTTGCGAGCGCCGGCGGACCCGTGGGGAAAGAGGTTCCCTACAACCGTCTCGTTGAACAGCCCACCCGGTGGGGCGAGCTTCATCACGGCTTCCGTCAGCGACTGCATCGTGCTCACAGGTTACGGAAAACGTAACCTGTGAGCAAATTATCAGCATGAGCGGCCCGATTCATGGCTGCGCGATACGGTAGGCCCCGGCAGGGCCGGTCAAACCTCGCGGCGTACTCGCCGCGCGCCGGAATCGGGCCGAGCCTCCCTTTACCTACCGCTCCCAGGTCCGCTTGCGCGGATCGGTGACGTTGACCGACAGTTCCGGCCCCAGGCCCTCGATGGACATGCGCACCACGTCGCCGTCCTGGATGGGCGACAGCGCATAGTGGTGGGTGCCGGTGGAGACCACGTCGCCGGGCTCCAGGGCGACGACGGCGGTGACCTCGGCCAGCAGCTCGGGCACGTGGCGGGCCATCTCGCCGGTGTTGACGTCGTGCTTGAGGGTGTCGTTCACCCACAGCCGCATGCCGAGGGCGTTGGGGTCGGCGATCTCGTCGGCGGTCACCAGCACCGGGCCCATCGGGCCGAAGGTGTGCCAGCTCTTGCCCAGGAAGAAGCCGCCGGGCAGGCCGCGCGCGGAGACGTCCATGAACTGGGTGTAGCCGAAGATCCTGCCCAGGGCGTCCTCCGGCGCCAGCTTGGCGGCCGGTTTGCCCATGACCAGCGCGAACTCGGGCTCGAAGTGGAACACCGTGGCGTCGGCGTCGGCCAGCTCGACGGTGTCGCCGGTGGTCATGACCGAGGTGGGCGACTTGAGGAAGGCGTTGAAGGTCTCCTTCTCCGGGTGGTCGGGCTCGATGTAGTTGCCGGCCAGGCAGACGAGCTGTCCGGGACGCGGCACGGGCGGCCGCAGCGTGACCTGGTCGACCGGCCGCGCGGTGCCGGATGCGGCGGCGGACGCGATGGCGTCGCGGCGATCGTCCCAGCCCGCGATGACCTGGTTGAGCAGGGCCTGGGCGCTGTTGGCCTGAGCGGAGTGGCGGTGCAGATCGGCGACGGCGCCTGAGACGTCGACGACGCCGTCGTCGCGCAGCACGCCGAGTCGGTAGTCGTCGAAGAAGACGAGCTTCACGTGGTTGCCTCCGTGGTGGGGGTGTCGGCTGGTGACGGCCCCGCGCTGGGGGCCGGAACTGCGCGCATAGTACCATGACGGCAGGATGGAAGCCGTAGTTTTCGACGCCGTGTCGGGCGAGCCGGCGCCGGCCGGGCGCGCCGCGTCTACGCGTGAGATGCCGGCCGGCTTGGCGCCGGTAAGCGGGCCGGCGCTGTTCGATCCCCAAGTCAACGGGTTCGCGGGCGTCGACTTCCACACCGCCGACCTGGCCGTGGACGCCGTCGAGCACGCGGTCGCGGCGCTGTGGGATGCCGGCTGCTCGCACCTGCTGCCCACCGTGACCACCGGACCCGTGGACCGGATGGAGGCGCAGCTCGCCGCGCTGGCGGCGGCCCTGCGCAACCCGCGGGTGCGGGACGCCGTGCCCGGCTTCCACGTGGAGGGTCCGTTCCTGAGTCCGGTCGAGGGGTTCCGTGGCGCCCATGATGCGGACTGCATGCTCGACCCCGATCCGACCGTCTACGAGCGGCTGCAGCGGGCGTCCGGAGGCAGCGTCGTGATGCTGACCCTGGCGCCGGAGCTGCCCGGATCGGTGGAGCTGATCCGGCGCGCCGCGGCCGACGGCGTGACGGTGTGCGCCGGCCACAGCGACGTCGGCGGCGCCGAGCTGGCCGAGGCGGTGCGCGCCGGGTTGCGGCTGTGGACGCATCTGGGCAACGGCTGCGCGGCGCAGGTGCACCGCCACGACAACGTGATCAACCGCGCCCTGGCCTGCCCGGACCTGGCCGCCTCGGTCGTCCCGGACGGGATCCACCTGCCGCCGGCGCTGCTCGGCCGGCTTACGGCCGCCCTGGGGACGAGCCGGCTGGTCGCGACCACGGACGCGATGTCGGCGGCGGGCGCCCCGCCCGGCATCTACAGCCTGGGCGAGAAGCGGCTGGAGGTCGGCGCCGACCGGGTCGTCCGCGACGTGGGCGGCACCTACTTCGCGGGCTCCAGCCTGACGCCGCTGGAGGGCCTCTGCAACCTGGTCCGCATCGGCGGGCTGGGCCTGCAGGCGGCATGGCGGGCCTGGACCTGGCTGCGCGACCGGATGTTCCCGGCGATCGAGGCGCCGCGCATCGCGGTGCCGTTTCCCACCGGCCGGCCGGAGTTTCGGCATGGCATGATCGAGCAGATGCACGAACATGCGGGGCCGAAATGATCCGGCTCGGCGTGATCGGCTGCGGCGGGCGCGCCGCCGCCCTGATGCATCAGATGGCCGAGATCGACCCGGCCGTGGAGCTGGTCGGCGTGCTCGACCCGGACGTCGAGAGGGTTCGTTCGCGCTTGCCCGCGCGGTTCTCCGGCGTGCCGTTCTACGATTCGGTGGGAGCGCTGACCCGCGGGGCTCGCCCGACCGCCCTGCTGGTAGGCACGCGCTGCAACCTGCACACCGAATACGCGATTCAGGTGCGGGACCTGGATCTGCCGCTGTTCCTGGAGAAACCGGTATCCATCTCCATGCAGCAGGCGCGCCGCCTGGAAGCGGCCTATGCGGGGCGGTACGAACGGGTGGTGGTCAGCTTCCCGCTGCGCGTATCGTCGTTGACGGAGCTGATCTCCGAGCGCATCCGATCGGGCTCGCTGGGCTCGCCCGAGCACATCGCCGCCACCAACTACGTGAGCTACGGCACCGTCTACTGGGAACAGGGCTACCGCGACTTCACCATCACGCAGGGGCTGTTCCTGCAGAAGGCGACTCACGACTTCGACTACATCGCGATGCTGATGGGCTCGCCGATCGTGCAGGTCGCGGCGATGGGCACCTACGGCCACGTCTTCGGCGGCGACAAGCCGCCCGGGCTGCGCTGCTCGGCCTGCGACGAGACCGCCACCTGCCCGGAGAGCCCGGAGAACCGGCGCCGCAACGGGCTGGGGACCGCGGATGACCACCTGTGCCTGTTCTCGTCCGACACGCGCACCGACGAAGGCACCAACGAGGACTGCTCGACCGCGCTGATGCGGTTCGCCTCCGGCGCGCACGGCATCTACACCCAGGTGTTCTTCACCCGGCGCGACGCGCATCGCCGCGGCGCCGTGGTCTCCGGCTATCAGGGGACGATCGAGTTCGACTGGTACACCTCGGATTACCGGGAGGTTCGCCACCACGACCGCTTCAGCGAGCAGGGCCACCTCGACGAAGGCGAAGGCGGGCACCACGGCGGCGACGCCAATCTGATCGGCGACTTCCTGGCGCTGGCCCGCGACGGCACCCCCCCGCGCGCCGATCTGCGCTGCGGTCTGGCGAGCGTCTACACCTCGCTCGCCGCCCGGGAGTCCGCCGCCACCGGCAGTTTCGTCGACGTCCGGCAGCTCGGAGCGCCGTGAGCCGAGAGCCTCGCCGCCCGCGACGCGATGCATCGCTTCGGCTGCTTGCTCGACACCGGCGGGCGTACGCAAGGGCGCAAACGCGCTACTATACGGAACGGCCGATCGGGCGAACCGCCCGTGGTCCGATCGATCACCGACACGACAAGGAAATGCCATGAACGACCTTCAATTCCTTCGCCGCGGCCCCGTCACGGTACGGTTGCTGCTGGTGCTCGGCCTGCTGATGGCGGGGTCGAGCGCCGCCTACGCGGCCGTCGCGGAAGAGACGGCCTTCGTCCTCAACACCTTCTCGTTCCTCCTCTGGGGAGGGCTGGTGATGTGGATGGCGGCCGGCTTCACGATGCTGGAGTCCGGGTCCGTTCGCACCAAGAACGCCTCCGTGATCTGCCTGAAGAACATCGGCCTCTACTCGATCGCGGGGCTGGCCTACTACATCGTCGGCTACAGCCTCATGTACACCGACGTGGGCGGCGTGATCGGCTCCTTCAGCCTGTTCTACCGGCCGTCGGCCGAGGAGCTGGCCCTGCTCGACGGCACCGGCGACGCGTCGGCCGTGATCGGCAACGACTACTCGGTGATGTCGGACTGGTTCTTCCAGATGGTGTTCGTGGCGACCGCCGCCTCCATCGTGTCCGGCGCGCTGGCCGAGCGGGTCAAGATGTGGCCGTTCTTCCTGTTCACGCTGGTCCTGACCGCGTTCATCTACCCGGTCGTCGGCGCCTGGACGTGGGGCGGCGGCTGGCTGGGCAGCATGGGCTTCCAGGACTTCGCCGGCTCCACGATCGTGCACGGCACCGGCGGCTGGGCGGCGCTGGCCGGCATCCTGGTGGTCGGGCCGCGCCTGGGCAAGTTCCGGAAGGACGGCTCGGTCAAGGTGACCCCGCCTTCCAATGTCGTGGTGGTAACGCTGGGCGTCTTCATCCTCTGGTTCGGGTGGTTCGGGTTCAACGGCGGCTCGCAGCTCGCTCTGGGGAGCGCGGCGGACGTGGTGGCCATGGGCCACGTGCTGGTCAACACCAACCTGGCGGCCGCGGCCGGCGTCGTGACGGCGCTGGCGTTCTCCCGCTTCATCCTGGGCCGCATGGACATGTTCGCGGGCCTGAACGGCGCCATCGCCGGCCTGGTCTCGATCACGGCCGGGCCCGACATCACCTCCCACGTCTGGGCGGTGATCATCGGCGCCATCGGCGGCATCGTCTGCACCGCCGCCATCAAGCTGCTGGAGAAGATGAAGCTGGACGACGTGGTCGGCGCGGTGCCCGCGCACCTGTTCGCCGGCGTCTGGGGCACCCTGGCGGTCTGCATCGCCGCGGGCGGCAACTTCGGCGTCCAGCTCCTGGGCGTGGTGGCCGTCGGCGCGTTCGTGTTCGTCGTGTCGCTGGTGGTGTGGAAGGTGGTCGATGCCCTGCTGGGCGCCCGGGTGACCAGGAAGGTCGAGCAGCTCGGCCAGGACGTCGCCGAGCTCAAGATCGAGGCCTATCCGGAGTTCGTGCTCATGCCCGAGGAGGCCGACGAGGAGTAAGTCGGCAGCGCTGTCTGCCACGACAGACCGGCCCCGATCCGCTACCGTACCGGCCAGAGCCATGACCGCCGTCGTCGACCACGTGGCGCTCAGCGTCAGCGACCTCGACACCTCGATCGCGTTCTATCGCGACCTGCTGGGCTTCAAGCTGCGCCGCGTCATCGAGGCGCCGCCGGAGATGAACCTGGGCGTCGTCGCCGGCCTGCCTGCCTGCACGGCCCGCATCGCCCACATGTACCAGGGCGCGGTGATGCTGGAGCTGTTCCACTATCTGGACCCGGAGGGGCGCCCCGTGGGCGACCGCACGCAGGCCGACCGCGGCTTCTCCCACGTCGGCTTCCTGTGTACGGACATCCGCGCCGACCTCGAACGGCTGCGGCAGGCGGGGGTGGACATGGTGGGCGAGCTGGTCGAGTTCCGCCCGGAGGTATGGGTGCAGTATTTCTACGGACCGGACCGCGAAGTGCTGGAGCTGCGGCAGCTCCCGGAGTCGGGATGAGCGCCCGCACGGGAGCCCCGGTCGGGCGCAAGGTCGCGCTGGTGACCGGCGCGGCGGCCGGCATCGGCCGGCGGATCGCCGCCACGCTGGCGCGCGACGGCGCCGACGTGGCGATCGCGGACCTGAACATGGAGGAGGCGGCGGTCACGGCCGCCGAGGTGAACGAGGCCGGCGGCCGGTCGCTCTGCGTGCGTACCGACGTGGCCGACGAAGGGGCGATCCTGGAGCTGTTCGCGACGGTGGACGGCGAGCTCGGCGCCCCGGACATCCTGGTCAACAACGCCGGCATCTGCGAGCTGACGCCGATCCTGGAGCTGGAGGTCGCCGCCTGGGACCGGATGATGGCGATCAACCTGCGCGGCACCTTCATCGCCAGCCGCGAGGCGTTCCGCCGCATGAAGGCACGCCACGAGCAGGGCGGAGGAGGCGGCCGCATCGTCAGCGTCGCCTCCATGGCCGGCAAGATCGGCGGCGCGGCGGCCGGCGCCCACTACTCGGCGTCCAAGGCCGGCATCATCTGCCTGACCAAGTCGCTGGCGCTGCAGGCGGCCCCGTACGGCATCACCGCCAACGCGGTGGCGCCCGGGCCGATCGACACGGCGCTCACGCGCGAATGGGGCGAGGACACCAACCGGGCGTTCGCTGCCAGGATCCCGCTGGGCGCCTACGGCCAGCCGGAGGACGTCGCCGAGGCGGTCGCCTTCCTGGCGTCCGACCGCGCCCGCTTCATCACCGGGGAGATCGTCGACGTCAACGGCGGCTTCCTGATGGACTGAGGATGACTTCGTGAAACGTACCCCGATCGACGGCTCCTTTCCCTGGGAGCGCTGGGAGTCCGACGCGGCCGACATCGAGCAGCTCGACCGCCGGCAGGCCGCGCGGCTGCTGTTCGACACGCTGGCGATCAACCGCTTCGAGCACGCCCTTCTGGAGCTCAAGAACGCCGGCGCCGTCTGGGGCCCCGTGCACACTTCCGTCGGTCAGGAGGCGACCGCCTCCGCGGCGGTGGCGGCGCTGCGGCCCACCGACAAGATGGCCGCCACCTACCGCGCCCACCACCAGTTCCTGGCCAAGGTGCTGCAGGCGCAGGTGCCGGCCGACTGGGACCCCGCGGCAGGCGAGCTGCCGGCAGAGGCGCAGGAGGTCTTCTACCGCACCATGGCCGAGATCATGGGGCTGGCGCCCGGCTACTGCGGCGGCCGCGGCGGCTCCATGCACCTGCGCCACAACGAGTCCGGCTTCCTGGGGTCGAACGCGATCGTCGGCGGCGGCGTGCCGCTGGCGGCCGGCGCCGCGTATGCGGAGCAGTTCGCCGGTTCAGGCGACGTGGTCGTCTGCTACATCGGCGACGGCGCGGTCAACCAGGGCGCCTTCCACGAGGCGTGCAACCTGGCGGGGCTCTGGTCGCTGCCGCTGATCGTCTTCGTGGAGAACAACCGCTACGCGGTGGCCACCCGCGTGCAGGACGCCTGCGCGGTGGAGCCCCTGTCGCGGCGCGCCTCCGCCTACGCCATGGACGGGTACCTCGTCGACGGCGACGACGCGATCGCCATCCTCGGACTGGTGCGGGAGGTGGCCGGCCGGCTGCGCGACGGCGGCACTCCGGCGATCATCGAGTGCGAGTGCTACCGCCGCTACCACCACGCCGGCGACGTGCCCGGCAGCGCCTTCCGCTACCGCACCAGGGAGGAGGAGGACCGCTACGCCGGCACCGAGGTGACGCGCGTGCTGCCGCGCATCCTCGTGGAGGCCGGCCTGCTCGACGACGCGGCGGTGGAGACCATCGACGCGCTGGCCGAGCGGGGCGTTCAGGCGGCGCGGGCGGCGTGCACGGAGGACGGCGATCCGCCGCGCGTGCGCGAGAGCCTGTGGCCCGATCCCGGCACGGCCGGCGACGGAATGCGCAGCTCCGGCGCCGAACTGGACGGCTTGCGCTTCGTCGACCGTTCTCCGGAAGGCGGAAACGGCACGCCGCTGGAGCCGATGCGCTACTCGGACGCGATCGCCGCGGTGACCGGCCGCTGGCTGGAGCGGGAGGCGGACGCGATCGTATTCGGCGAGGAGGTGGCCAACCTGGGCGGCGGCGCCTACGGGGCGACGAAGGGGCTGGTCGAGCGCTTCCCGGACCGCGTGATCAACACCCCGATCTCCGAGGGCGGCTTCTCCGGACTGGGCTTCGGGGCCGCCATGCTCGGCATGCGCGTGGTGGTGGAGATCATGTTCGCGGACTTCGCGCTGGTGGCCGCCGACCAGCTCTTCAACCAGCTCTCGAAGGCGCGCCACATGTACGGCGACACCACCGACCTGCCGATCGTGGTGCGCAGCCGCGTCGGCACCGGGCTCGGCTACGGGGCGCAGCACTCCATGGACCCGGTCGGCCTGTACGGGATGTTTCCCGGCTTCCGGGTCATCGCGCCGGCCGACGCGTACGACTACATCGGCCTGTTCAACACCGCCATGCACTCGCTCGATCCGGTGGTGATCCTGGAGCACAACGCGCTGTACACGGAGCGCTCGCCGGCGCCGGCCGGCGACCTTGACTACGCCATCCCCTTCGGCGCGGCGCGCACCGTGCAGGCCGGCGATCAGGTCACCGTGCTGACCTACGGCGGCATGGTCGGGCGCTGCGCCGCCGTGGCCGCCGCGCTCGCCGAGGATGGCGTCTCCGTCGAGCTCCTCGACCTGCGCTGCCTGGACAAGCTGTCGATCGACTACGACGCCATCGGCGCCTCGCTCGCCAAGACCGGCGCCATGGTCATCGTCGAGGAGGCCGCCCGCAGCCAGGGGGTCGGCCCGGCGCTGGCGGCCGAGATCACCACCCGCTGTTTCGACGAGCTGGACGGCCCGGTGGCGTGCCTGACCTCGCTCGACATCTCCACCCCCGTGTCCCGCCGGCTGGAGCTGGCGGCGCTGGTGAGCGACGAGCAGATCGACCAGACCGTGCGCGCGGTGGCCGACCGGAGCTGGCGCTGATGGGCTCCGTCGAGTCGATCCTTTCCGGCGTGCCGATCCCGGAGGTGGTGACCGTCCGGCAGTCGCTGCCGCGTCCGCGGCTCGCCCGCGGGCAGCTCGAGGAGACACTGTCTCCGGCGGCGCTGGGCCGGTTGGTGCGCCGCGGCGAGTCGATCGCCATCGCCGTCGGCAGCCGCGGCGTGGCGAACCAGGCGGCGGTGGTGGCGCGGCTGGTGGCGTCGCTGCATCAGGCCGGCGCCGAGCCGTTCGTCGTCCCCGCGATGGGCAGCCACGGCGGCGCCACCGGCGAGGGGCAGGCCGAGCTGCTGGCCGGCATGGGCGTCAGCGAAGCGACGGTAGGTGCGCCGGTGCGCTCCTCCATGGAGGTGGAGCAGGCAGGCGAGGCTGACGGCCTGCCGGTGATGGTCGACCGGCTGGCGTGGCGGGCCGACGGCATCGTCATCGTCAACCGCATCAAGCCGCACCCGTCGTTCCGCGGCGAGCGGGAGAGCGGGCTGGCCAAGATGATCGCCATCGGCCTGGGCAAGCAGGCGGGGGCGCAGGCGTATCACAGCCGCGGCATGACCGCGATGGCGGCCACCGTGCTGGCGGTCGCCTCCCGCGTGCTGGCCACCGGCCGCGTCCGCGCGGGCGTCGCGCTCCTGGAGAACGCCCACCATGAGACCTGCCACGTCGAGCTGCTCCCGGGAGCGGAGATCATCGAGCGCGAGCCGGGGCTTCTGGAACACGCGCGCGGCCTGCAGCCCACCCTGCCGTTCGCGGAGCTGGACGTGCTGGTGCTGGACCGGATCGGCAAGAACATCGCCGGCACCGGCTTCGACTGCAACGTGGTGGGCCGCTACAGCAACCCGGACCTCACCGGCGGGCCGGCGATCACCCGCATCGCGGCGCTCAGCCTGACGCCGGAGACGCACGGCAACGCCAACGGCATCGGCCTGGTGGACGTGACCACCCGCCGCGTGTTCGATCGCATGACCTTCGATGAGACCTACCCCAACGCGCTCACCTCGACCGCGTCGGTGAGCGTCAAGATCCCGATGGTGCTGGCCACCGACGCGCTGGCGATCCGCGCGGCGATCCGGACCACCGGCGTCACCGATCCGGCGGCGCTGCGTCTGGCGCGCATCCGCGACACCCTGTCGCTCGGCGAGCTGCAGGCCAGCCCGGCCGCCGTTGAGGCCCTGAACGGGGCGACGCGGGTCGAAGTCGAAGGCTCGCCCGAGCCCCTCGCCTTCGACGGCGCGGGTGATCTGATGGGGCTGAACGGCACGCGATGACGTAGTATCGCGCAGGGAGAACCCGGAGGCGGTGATCAGCCGCGAGTGGTGCAGGCGAACAGGTAGCTCTTGCGCGCCGTGCCGTCGACGAGCACGCGCGGTCCGCGTATGCAGTTGGCCTGCCACAGGTCGTTGGGCAGCTCCGCCTCGAAGCGCCGGCGAGGCCAGGCGAGGATTGGGGCGCCCTGCGCCGCTGCACGCGGCGGGTTCGGTATCCTGCGGACCCGATGCATGACCAGAACTACAAGCGGATCTTCGCCTTCCCGCGTGTGATCGAGGATCTCCTGCGCGCCTTCGTCCCCGGCGACTGGCTCGAGGAGGTCGACTTTGCCACCCTGGGCAAGCTGTCCACCGAGTACATAAGCGACGAACTACTCCAACGCCACGGCGACAACGTATGGCGGATGCGCTTCCGCAACAACTGGCTGTACCTGCTGGTGCTGGTGGAGTTCCAAGCGACCGACGATCCGTTGATGGCGTTGCGGATACACACCTACACCGGGCTGCTGTACCAGGAGCTGACGCGCAACGACCAGCTCGACGCCGACGGTCGGCTGCCTGCGGTGCTGCCGCTGGTGCTGTACAACGGCGACGAACCGTGGCGGTCGCCGTTGCAGATGGGGGATCTGATCGCGCCGGTGGGGGCCATGGTTGGCGCCATATCAACCGACGCAGCGATACTTCGTGCTTGACGAGCGTCGCGTACCAGCGGACGATCTACCGAGTCGCAACCGGATGAGCGCGGTGATCGGGTTGGAGCAGAGCCGATCGCCGCGTGAGGTGGCGCGGGTGGCGGAGATGCTGGCCGGGTGGCTACCGGACCTGCAGGAGCGGCGGGCGTTTGCGGACTGGATGGGGCAGATCGTGCAGCGGCTGGCGCCGAGCGGGGTGGAGGTGCCGGCGATCGGGAAGTTGGAGGACGTAAGCATGACGTTGGTGGAACGAGCGGCCGAGTGGTCCAGGGAGTGGCTGCAGGAAGGGCTTGAACAGGGGCTTGAACAGGGGATCGAGCGCGAACGAGCGTTGCTGTGCCGAATGACGGCGTCGCGCTTCGGAGTGGCCACCGCCGAACGCTTGGCGCAGATGATGGCGCCCATTACCGACCCGGAGCGTCTGGCCGACATCGGCGATTGGCTGGTGCAGAGCGACACCGGCGCCGACTTCCTCGCCCGCGCGGGCGCAGCGTCGACCGGGGGGAACCCGGACAGAGCCTGAGCGAAGTTGGAACCCGGCCGGCCCTTTGACCTGACTGCGGGCGAAGTGGGACAATCCCACCATGGCAACGGCACGAGCTGATGCGAAGAGGCGGGTCGTCATACCCACAGCCCATCCTGGCGACATCTTCGATATCCAGAGTCATGGGGAGGGCAGACTCCTCCTCGTCCGGCTCCAGATTCCTCCGGCTCCTCCAAAGAAGAGCAGAGCGGAGTGTCTGGCAGCCATCGCCCGCAATCCCCTTCGTCTTCGGCTCTCCTGGGACGAACTGCGACGACTGACGCGCGAACCATGACGCTCCTCGACACGAACGTGCTGATCTATGCGTCCGCGGCGGGCGCTGAGCATCACGAGTGGGCACTCGGCGCCTTGGCTGATGCGGTGTCTGCGGACGGCGCAGCCGTCAATGCCGTCAGCGTGGCCGAGGTCTGTGTTGGAGTGGATGATGCGGCCACCGAAATCGAACGCATTCGCGACTGGGGGGTGGCGATTCTCGATGTGCCCGGCTCGGCGGCTGAGGTGTGTGCGGCCGCGTACCGCCGATATCGCGAAGAGAGACGATCTCAGTCCGGACTCGATGCTCCGGCGACCCCGCTCCCGGACTTCTTCATCGGCGCGCACGCGGAGATCATGCGGTGGCCGCTCGCGACCGCGGATCGATCCAGGATCGCAACCTACTTCCCCACCGTATCCCTGGTCACACCGTTTTCCCGATAGCCGCGGCGGCCACCGGCGCGCCCGTCTTCGCGCCGGGTCGGCCGAGATCCGGTCTCCTCCGGATTCGCGGAGCTGTTTGGCGGCTACGGTCCGTCGAGCCGGTCGGCCACTGTTCGACGGTCATTCGTCGATCCAGGGCGCCCGCGGGCCGGGCGCCCCGCCCTACCGGAAGATCACCTCCAGGTCGACCGGTTCGTGCAGGAGCAACAGGTCGAGCAGGTCGAGCTCGAAGATCGCCACGCCGTCCTCGATGCGGCCGCCGCGCTGGGAGACCAACTCGCCGTCGACGGTGAGGCGTATGGTGATCACCGACTCGGAGATGGCGTCCGGACCGCTCGGACCCAGGACGAAGCCCATCATCGTCAGGTAGTCCTCGGCCGTGATCTCGGCGTTCTCATCGGGTCCCATGGCGTGCACGACCGGATCGTCGAGCACCGGGAAGATCTGCTTGAGCTGCTTGTAGTTGTCAAGGTCCAGGTAGAGGCGCACGCGGGTGCCCTCCTCGACCTCCTCGAAGGTGACGATACCGGCCTCCCAGAGCAGGCTGGGGCTGGAGAACATGGCCGGCGCGTCCTCGAAGCTGAACGCGAGATCGAGGCGATGCTCGTCGGGTGCCTCGACCTCGGTGACCGTCACGCCCGGCAGGGCGGCCAGGGTGTCCTGGAGCGTCTCCAGGTTGACGAACCTCTCGTCCGGAAGTTCGATGCTGGCGAGCGCGGCCATCTCTCGCGCGCGCGCAACGAAATCGGGCGCCAAGTCGATGGCGATGGCGGTTTCGCCCGAGCGGTCGGCGCGAACGGTGAGCTCCTGGGTGACGGCGCAGGCGCCGAGCGCCCACAGCGCGGCCAGGACGAGTGCGAGTGTGCGTGCTGCGCGGCGAAGTCGATGCGTGGTCATGCTTCTTCCTCTTGAACCGCCAGCCCGGACAAGCGGTCGAGCAGGCGGCAATAGGCCACCTTGCCGCGCTCGTAGCTCGCCAGGCGGAAGAACTCGTTCGGACCGTGCGCACCCTCGTCCTCCAGGGCGAACGCGAAGATCACGGTCTTGGCTCCCAGGTAGCGCTCGAACATGTTCAGGATCGGGATGCTGCCGCCGGAGGCGATCGCGTACGGCTCGGTGCCGTACAGTTCGGCCAGCACGGCGCGCGCGGCCCGGTTGCCCGGATGTTCGGTGGGGATGGTGTACGGCATGCCGGCCGAGCCGAGCGACCGCACCGCGACGGCGACGGCCGGGTCGGCGTGCCGGCGCACATGGGCGGCGATCGCCTCCCGGACCCGGGCCGGGTCCTGATCGCCCACCAGGCGGCAGGTGATCTTGGCGTGCGCCTGGCTCGGCAGGACGGTCTTGACCCCGTCGCCCTGGAATCCTCCCCAGATGCCGTTGATCTCCAGCGTCGGCCGTCGCCACTGCCGCGCCCGCGTGCCGTAGCCGGGCTCCCCGAACAGCCCCTGCGAGCCCAGGCCGTCCAGAAAGCTCCGCTCGTCGAACGGGACGCGGTCGAGGTCGGCGCGGGCGGCGTCCGACAGCTCCGGCACGCCATCGAAGAAGCCGTCCACCAGCACCGTGCCGTCCGGGCTGCGCATGGAGTCCAGGACGCGCACCAGCGCGTGGATGGGGTTGTGGATGGCGCCGCCGTAGGTGCCGGAGTGCACGTCCCGCGCAGGGCCGGTCACGTCGATCTGCAGCGAGCACAGGCCGCGCAGGCTCAGCCACAGGCCCGGCTCGGTCTCGCTCCACTGCGAGCCGTCGGCGCTGACGACCAGGTCGCAGGCCAGCCGGCCGGCGTGCTCGGCGACGAAGGGATCCATGGTCGGGCTGCCGATCTCCTCCTGGCCCTCCAGCAGGAACTTGACGTTCACGGGCAGCGACCCGCTGTCGGCCAGCAGCGCCTCCACCGCCTGCACCGGGACCAGCAGGTTGCCCTTGTCGTCGGACGATCCGCGCCCGTAGACGCGGTCGCCGTCCAGCACCGGATCGAACGGATCGGCGTTCCAGCCGTCGGAGCGGAGCGCCGGCTGCACGTCGAAGTGGGCGTAGATCAGGACGGTCGGCGCGCCGGGCGCGTGCAGATGGTCGGCGTACACGGCCGGCTGCGCGCCGGTCTCCAGGATCTCGGCGTGCTCGAGCCCGGCGCGGGCCAGCCGCTCACGCACCCAGGTCGCCGCGGCGCGGACATCGTCCTGGTGGTCGGGGAGCGAGGAGATGCTGGGGATGCGTACGAACTCGCGCAACTCGTCGATGTAGCGGTCGCGGTTCTCGGAGAGCAGCTTCAGGTGGTCGGACATCGCATTCTCATTCTATCGCGTTCTCATGGGAGCGTACCGGCCGGGCGCTCGCGCGCGTGCCTCATGGCTGGCCGAGCAGGCCTCGGTGAGCGATGTCACCGATCGGCTTGCGCGAGCTGGGCTGTTCGCGTTCGCGCAACTCGGGAGGCAGCGACTCGCGAGGGCCGAGCCTGCCGGCGGCGAACGCGCACATCACCGTGTAGCGCTCCGCGCTCACGCCGAGCCGGTCGTGCGCTGCGTCGCGGTCGATCCCCGCCATCGCATGGGTGTAGATGCCCAGCGCCTGCGCCTGCAGGGCCAGTGCCATCCAGGCGGCGCCGGTGTCGAACTGCGCGGTGCGCGGCTCCCGGCCGTCAGGGGTCCGCGTGTTGGCGAAGATGAAGCCGAGTAGCGGCGCCTTGACCGCCCACTGGCGGTTGCGGGGCATCAGGATCGAATCGAACACGGGCCGGTCGGGGCCGTCAGTCTCGTACAGAAACAGCCACGGCTGGCCGTTGAAGGACGACGGCGACCAGCGGGCGCCTTCGAACAGGGAGGCGATCTCGTCCTCGCTCAGGGGATCGGGGGCGAACGAGCGCGGCGACCAGCGATCGATGAGCAGCGGGTGCACCTGCGCCGAGGCGACGCGGGGGTTGTCCGGGCGGCTCATCGGGCCGGTCCGATCCCGAAACGGTGCTTGAGCATGTGCGGTCTCCCCTGGGGAGTGATGGACCATATCACGCATCGGATGCCGGCCCGCGCCGACGCCGTGTCGACGGGCGACGGGGCTCGATGGGTTGACGGGGCTCGATGGAGGAACTCACAGTAGCGACGGATGTCGCACATGGCTGTTCGTGACGGTCATGTTCTACAGGCTGCCGTTGCTGCTCGGTGCCTTGGGCGTGTCCCTGCTGCAAGAGCGGGCGCGACCCGGTAGCGCGCGACGCGACATGGCCGCCGTGACGGAGCAGGTTTCGCCATGCACGATGGCGATCTTCGGCGCGTCCGGAGACCTTACCGCGCGCAAGCTGATCCCCGGGCTCTGCGAGCTGTACCGGCGCAGGCTGCTGCCCGAGCGGTTCGCCGTTCTCGGCGCCGGCCGCACCGGCATGAGCGACGAGCGGTTCCGCGCCCGCATGGCGGAGGAGTTGGCGGACGGCGCCGGTGACGAGCCGGCAGCCGATCGCGAGCGCTTTCTCGGCGCGCTGCACTACCAGCAGCTCGACCCCGGGTCCGCGTACGAATACGGACAGCTCGCCGAGCGGCTGCGCGCGGTGGCGGCCGAGGCCGGCACCGGCGGCAACGTCCTCTACTACCTGGCGACGCCGCCGAGCCTGTTCGAGCCGATCGCCGGCGGGCTGGCCGGCGCGGGCCTGGCGGAGCAGCGGGACGGTGCGTGGCGGCGCCTGATCGTCGAGAAGCCGTTCGGCTATGACCTGGAATCGGCGCGGGCGCTGAACGAGCGGCTGCACACCTGGTTCACGGAGCGGCAGATCTACCGGATCGACCACTACCTGGGAAAGGAGACGGTGCAGAACGTGCTGGTTCTGCGCTTCGCGAACGAGGTGTGGGAGCCCCTCTGGAACCGCGCGACGATCGACCGCGTGGAGATCACCGCCGCCGAGCAGGTGGGCGTCGAGGGGCGCGGCGGCTACTACGACGGATCGGGCGCGCTGCGCGACATGTTCCAGAACCACCTGCTGCAGGTGGTCGGCATGATCGCCATGGAGCCGCCTGCGCACTTCCGGCCGAGCGCCGTGCGCAACGAGACGGTGAAGGTGTTCGATTCCCTGCGGCCGATCACGCCGGCGGAGGTGTCCCGGGACGTGGTACGAGGCCAGTACACGGGCTCGCTCACGACCGACGGCGCCATGCCCGGCTACCGCGAGGAGCCCGGCGTGCCGGCCGCGTCCCGGACGGAAACGTACGTGGCGCTGCGCTTCCACATCGACAACCGGCGCTGGGCAGGCGTGCCGTTCCTGGTCCGCACCGGCAAGCGGCTGCCGGCGCGGGTGACCGAGGTCGTCATCCACTTCAAGCAGGTCCCGCACCACCTGTTCGGCATGCCCCCGGCGTCCGTGACCCACGGCGTCCCGGATGCAGCCGAGCACGGCGGGCGCCCGGTCTCCGCGGCCGCCGCCGACGCCAGCAAGCTGATCATCCGCATCCAGCCGGATGAGGCGATCCAGCTCCGCTGCAACGTCAAGCTGCCCGGAGCGGGATTCGACGTGCGGCAGGTGGGGCTGGACTTCCGCTACGCCGACCTGGCCGACACGTACCTGCCGGACGCCTACGAACGGCTGCTGCTGGACGGCATCACCGGCGACGCCACTCTGTACGCGCGCGCCGACGCGATCGAGTCGTGCTGGGAGTTCGTGACCCCGATCCTGAAGGCGTGGGACGAGCACCCCGGCATCCCCCTGCACGGCTACCCGGCCGGAAGCTGGGGACCGGCTGCCGCCTCCAGCCTCTTCCACCGCCCCGGCTATGGCTGGCGCACGCCGATGCCCTCCCGCAACGATTCCGGCGGCAACGTCGAGCTGTAGGCCGGCCGCAGCGCCACCGCCTTGGCTGCCGCGATGCATCGTGGCCTTGTACAGACCAGGAACCTGGTTTACTTTCCACCCATGTCGACGACCAGGCTCAACATGCAGGAGGCGAAGACGCACCTGTCCGCACACATCGCCAAACTGGCCGAAGGCGACCGCATCATCCTGTGTCGCCGCAACCGTCCCGTTGCCGAGATTCGGCCCATTCAGCAGCCGATGGACAAGGCGCGGCCGGTAGGGCTCGGCAGAGGGCTGGCAGAGGTGCCGGAGTCGTTCTTCGATCCGCTTCCCGAGCACGTGCTCGAATCCTTCGAGGCCCGAACGGATTGAGCGCCGCCGTCACGCCATGAAGCTCCTGCTCGACACGGTCACGTTTCTGTGGCTGGCCGAGGGTGATCCGAAGCTGAGTGATCGGGCACGCCGCCTGATCGTCGATCCCGCGAACGAGGTGTTCCTGAGCGCCGCGTCGGCCTGGGAGATAGCGATCAAGCACGGCCTCGGCCGTCTCCACCTGCGGGTGGCGCCGCAGGACTATGTCCCGGAGCAGCGCCGGCTGCACCGGATCGAATCGTTGCCCATCTCCGAGGATGAGGTGCTGCAGGTCGGCAAGCTGCCCAACCTGCACCGGGACCCGTTCGACCGGGTCATCGTTGCCCAGGCGATCGTGCACGGGACGTCGGTCGCGACTCCTGACGACATGATCAGGGAAATACCCGGTGCGCGCCGTATGGTGAACGCTGGCCACCTTGCCGCTGCCCTTGAGCGTGAGGGTCTTCCGCGGTTGAACCCGGGACCTGACCGATGAGCCGCCGTCTCAACCCGCTTCCGCAGCTCGTGGCGGACCGCCTGGCCCGCATCCAGGCAAACGTGGACCGCTTGATCTGGGTCCGGCGGGAGCCCTTGGTCGTGGAAGGGAGCCCCGTGACGGACGAGATGCTCGACGGCGGGCAGGCGGCCTCGCTGGCCTATACCCCGGTGACTTCGGGCGAGCACTTCGGAGCACCGCACGGCGGCTGGTCGCACCGGTGGTTCCGTGTAGAGCCCCCCGCGGCACTGGAGGGAGAGCGCGGCCGGCGCTTCCTGCGCTGGAAGTGCCAAGGGGAGACGACCGTGTTCATCGACGGCGTGCCGTGGGCGGGGCTCGATCCCGGCCACCCGACCTGCCCGCTTCCTGACGCGGCGGCCGTCCTCTATCTGGACACCGGCACGTGGCAGACCGGCATCTGGACCCCCGAGCCACCGGAGCCGATCGGGCCGTACGGCCTGCGCTTCGACTTCGCCGAGCTGCGCATCCGCGACCTCGCCGCTTGGGAGCTGAAATGGGATCTCGACGCGCTCGGGCAACTCTCCGACCTCCTGATCCGGGACGAGGGCGCGTCCGTCGACGCGTCGGGCCACGGCTACCGCCCGGCGTTCGACGACGTCTCCCCGCTGCTGCGCCGGCTCATCCGCGGTATCGACGCATGCTGTGACGCCTGGGTCTCGGGCGGGGTGGCGGCGATGCAAGCGGCGACGCGGGCGCTCTTCGCCGACCTTCCCGCCGAGTCCTGGCAGCCGGAGGCGGCGCTCATCGGACACGCGCACATCGACGTCGTCTGGCTGTGGCCGGAGTTCGCTACGCGGCACAAGAACGTGCATTCCTTCGCCACCCAGCTCCGCATGCTGGATGCCTATCCGGAGATGGTCTTCGCCCACAGCACGCCCGCGGTGTACCGGGCAGTCCAGGAGGACGCGCCGGCCCTGATCCCGCAGATCAGGCGCCAGGTCGCCGCCGGCCGCTGGGAGCTGATGGGCGGCTTCGAGGTGGAGCCCGACGTGAACATGCCGGCAGGCGAGGCGCTGGCGCGCAGCGCCGTGTACGGCAACCGCTTCATCGCCTCCTTCACCGGCGCGCCGAGCGAGGTGTGCTGGATCCCCGACGTCTTCGGCTACAGCAACTGCCTGCCGCAGATCCTGCGCCTGGCGGGCATCAGCGGCTTCTACACAACCAAGATCACCTGGTCGCAGGTGTCGCGGTTCCCGTACAGCAGCTTCGTGTGGCGCGGCAGCGACGGCGACAGCGAGGTCGTCGCCCACCTGGCCACCACCGGCTACAACGGCCAGGTCCGGCTGGAAGAGAACCGGCGGGCGCTCCGCCGCCACCGTCAGCTCGACGTCCATGACTCGCTGCTGATCGGTACCGGCCTGGGCGACGGCGGCGGCGGCCCGAGCGAAGCGGAGGCCGAGCGCGCGCGCCGCTTCCGGAACCTCGCCGGCTCCCCGCGCCACACCTGGCGGACCAGCGCCTCCTTCTTCGCCGAGCTTGTGCGGGTCCGCGACCGCCTGCCGGTCTACCAGGGCGAGCTCTACATGGAGGCGCACCGTGGCGTGCTCACCTCGCAGGCCGAGTACAAGCGGCTCTACCGGGCGTGCGAGGTGGCGCTGCAGACCCACGAGGCGCTGCGCGTGGCCGACGGCGGCGCCCCGCTCGGCGAGCAGGCGTGGCTGCGCGTGCTGTTCGGACAGTTCCACGACGCCCTTCCCGGCAGCTCGATCGCCCGCGTTTACGAAGACCTGGAGGCGGAATTCGCCCGCATCCTGTGCCACGAAGAGGAAGCCACCGCAGCCGAGCTGGCGAACGGCGGCGACGCCGTCGCGTTCAACCCGCTGGCCGTGCACCGCCGCGTGTACCTGGCCGGTCGCGACCTGCTCCTGGACCTGCCGCCGCTCGGCACCGCGCCGCTGGCCGAGGCGCCCGGCAGCCACGCCGCCGTGGCGGCAGAGCCGACGCGGCTCGACAACGGCATCGTGCAGGCATCGTTCGACCGCGACGGCCAGCTCACCGGCCTGTGCATCGACGGCCGGCCCCTGGAGCTGAGCGGCGCGGCCGGCCTGCGGCTCGGCAACGACGACCCGCACAACTACGACGCCTGGGAGATCGACCACTACACGGCCGCCACCATGACACCGGTCGCCGGCCGCCTGCGGCTCGCCGCCGGGCATCGCGGGCGGCGCGGGGTGCTGGAGGCCCGCGCGTCCATCGGCGACTCCAGCCAGGCGACGGTCCGCTACCTGCTCGACCCCGGCAGCCGCTGGCTGCTCATCGAGATCGATGTCGACTGGCAGGAGGAGCACCGGCTGCTCCGCTACCACCTGCCGACCGGCTACCGCGGACGCACCGCCACCTTCGGCGCTCCGTTCGGCTCGATCGAGCGCCCGCAGCTTCCCGGCCGGCCGGAAGACGAGGCGATGTGGGAGGTGGCCGGCAGCCGCTGGGCCGCCGTCCACGACGACGACGGCACCGGCCTGGCGCTCCTGACCGAGGCCAAGTACGGCTTCTCCTGCTTCGACGGCGAACTGGGCGTGTCGCTGCTCAAGGCGGCCAGGCACCCGGACCCGGGGGCAGACACCGGCCGGCACACGATCCGCATCGCGGTCGGCCGGCACGAGCCCGCGACCCTGGGCAGCGGCCCCGACACGGTGCCGTCGACCGCTTGCGCCGCCGACGCGCTCTTCGCCCCGGTGCCAACGGCCGGGTCAGGCACCGCGCGGCCCTCTCCGTTCGTGCTGCGGGATCCGGGGTCGCTGTGCCCGGTCTGGGTCCTGCCGAGCGAGACCGGCAGCGGCTACGTCATCCGCCTGCACGAGACGGCCGGCCGGCGCGGCACCGCGAAGCTCCGCCTTGCCCGGCCCGCCGAACAGGTCACGCTGGTGGACTTCCGCGAGCAGCAGCTCGGCGCACCACGGCCAGTCGATGACAGGACCTACGCTGTCGACTACGCGCCGTACCAAGTCATCAGCATTCTGGTGAGGCCCTGAGCTGCCGTCGCGGAGATAGCGCCCTTGAAAAGGTAGTACCATGACACACGAGATCCATCGCGTTGACTCGTTTCAGATACTAGCCGCATATAAGTTACAGGTTAAGTTCGAGGACGGGCACTCCCAGATCATCGACTTTCTACCGGTGTTGAAGGGAGAACTATTCGGACCGCTCCAGGATCGAGAGCTATTCGACAAGGTCGTGGTCGATCAAGAGGTCCACACGCTCGTTTGGCCCAACGGCGCTGACTTCGATCCGGCTACGCTCTATCACTGGCCTGTTTGTGGCCCGCGCCTCGCCGAGCTGGCCGCGACCTGGATGGCCGAAGGCGTCCACCAAGCATGTACGTCCTCCTGATGGCGCAGCATCGTATTTTGCGACTCATGGCTCCTGTGCGTCGATCGGCGCCTGGGTTCCGATGACTTCGATCAGCTCGGCGACTACGTCGACGGGGCTCTCGTCCTCGGCGATCAGCTCGATGGGCTCATAGTCTGTATTGAGGGGTTCCAGAACGATGGCGACGTGTCGCCAGCCGTCTTCGTTCGTGGCCTTCTCGCTGTGGTAACGCTTCACGGTGAACCGTTGGCCGGTGTCCGGGTCGAGATCATTCAGCATCCGCGCGAGGACGATTCGGCCCAGCCGGCTGCCGGTCACCGGACCGGCGAACAGGCAGTAGGACCCGTCGGGGATTCGCGGTTCCATCGACTTGCCGTCCACGCGGGCGACGAACATCCCCGAGCGAAGCGATCGCGAGGTATCTACCTCTACCCACTCCCGTTCGGAGTCCTCCGAGACGGTGTCGGGGTCTCCGAATTCGCCGGCGGCCACGTGCAGGGGAACCAGAGGTACGCAGGTCACGTACTGCTGATCGGTTGAGGGTGACACCAGGCGAAGGCGACTCCGTGCCTCCTGCTCCGACTGTCCCGCGCGATGGAACCACGACGGGTCACTCCGTAGCCGGCTGCGCGTAGCGCGCATTCCCAGGTACTGAGCCAGGCGGCGGAAGTGACGGGTCATCGCATCCCGGTCGTCCAGATCGCTCGCGGCGATCTCTATCACGTCATACCCGCTGTTGCGCAGCCAATCGCGGATCTCCCGATCCTGTTCCGCGGTTTCGGGATTGCCGTGGAGATGGGCACTCAATCCGTCCAGATAGACGCACACCCCTTCGTCCGGCTCGTGGTCCTCGGCTCGATAGATCACGTCGGGTGTCGTCGAGCCCAGCGCCGAGCTCAACCGGAGCTGTTCCCCGCGGATACCTTCACCGAACCCGGCGGCCAGCAGCAGGTGACGCAGCTTGGTCTCCGCGTCGTTGACGGGCATTGCGTCGCCACCGGGCGCCTCGATCGGCTGCGCCGGCGGAATCTCGTGGCCGAACGCGAGCTCGTCTCCCCATTCGTCCAGACGATCGCCGGCCGTCTCACGGTTCAGGTCACGGTGGTAGTACGCGTTGCGAAACGTCTGCAGACAGTCGATGCATGACGAGGCGCACGCCGCCGGGCAATGGGCGACGACCTCCCGAGCCGCGTCCACGACATCCGCGAAGCGCTCGCAGAGGCGATCGAGCAGTCCCGATCCGCCGGGCATCGGGTCCCACAGCACGCCGTCGACCTCGTCGCGGTCCACGTGGCCGATGACCAGTATCTGGAGGTCTTCCATGTGCATGTCGAGCACGCTGGTGGCACCGAAGCGCAACGCCTCCAGGACGCTGTACGCGGTGGCGGCACTGTCGCAGCCCGGCAACGAGAGAGCGTCCGCCACCACGTCGGCATAGAAACCGATCGACTGGGGAGCGCGCCCGCAGCGTTTGGTGTGGTCTGTGGCGAAGTGTTCGTGCTGGCGCTCGGAGGATAACGGCGAGACGCTCTGACCGCAGACGGTGCACACCGGATAGCCGATCCCCTGTCGGCCGTCGATGGCTGACGATGCGCCCACGTTGACCAGGCGCATGCGCACCCCGCGGCGGAGGTGGACGGCCTGCGCTCCCCACTGGTATGCCGACCCGCCGTTGTGCTGATTCAGCTCCAGTCCGTAGATGGCGACACCGAGTTGAAAGCGCAGTTCCTCCTCATCGGAGATGTGCGAGGTGTGGATCAGGTCGGTGTCACAGACCGCCATCGTCTGCAGCACGTGGCCGCCCAACAGGGAACCCGCTCCCGGCCCGGCTTCCTTCACCG
This sequence comes from Spirochaetia bacterium, assembly GCA_965215345.1. Classification (GTDB taxonomy): domain Bacteria; phylum Spirochaetota; class Spirochaetia; order SZUA-6; family Bin103; genus CATQHW01. The sequence continues at coordinate 1,490,193 of CBDCDL010000002.1, forward strand.
CCTTGCGGTCGGCCGCAACCTCGTAATGCGGCATCTCGGCACGCTCCTCGTCGATGTCACGGCGGAAGCGCCGAGCCACGAAGCGGTGGCCGTTGGCGTAGATGAGGTTGCCGGGTACGTACTCGCGCAGGGCGGTCGCCGGCGCCCGTGGCAGGGAGAAGTCCATGGCTCCGGTGCGCCAGAAGGGGATTTCCGCCCAGCCGATCACCGAGCCCACTTCCAGGCCGTAACCCGGCAGGAACCCCTCGGCCGCGAGCACGTTGAAGGTGTTGTAGTCGTCGTGGCCCTCGGCCCGGCTGCGCCGAGGGTCGGTCCCCTTCAGGCGCTTCACCAAGTTGTCGCACCGCCGGAACAGTGACTCGTCCGCCGGTTCGAGGGTGCCCTGGCGCTCCCGGCGCTCGTTGAGGCGCCGTATCTGATCCAGCGCCCAGCGCAGCCGGCGCCGCAAACGCGAGACGACCTGCTCCAGACCGTCGGCGAACCCGTCGACGCAGTCGCGCAGAACGTCCGGGGCAACCACGTCCGCATCTGCGCCCGGCCAGCCCTGCGCGAACACTCGCTCTACGTCGGACGTCAACGCCGCCGCGTTGTCCGCCACGAGCGTGCGCAAGGGGGAGAAGTCGACCGGTGCGGTCCGCACGCCCGCGCCGTCGAACAGGTACGGCGCCACCTGCCGGGGCAGGCAGGCGGACAGGACCTCAAGCATCGCTTCCCGTTTCGCCTCTGGCCGAGCCTCGTCGCGGGAATATCGATGCAGGCTGGCGATCACGGTCGCGTGCACGTGCTTGGCGATCATCACCTCGTTGCGGAGGTTGAAGGCCGGCGGGTCGATCCTGCCCGCCAGCAGCTTGCGCGGTTCCTGGAAGTAGGCGCGATCGTGCGACGTCGGCCGGCAGTAGGTGATGTCGACCGCCATACGGTGCCGGCGGCCCGCCCGCCCCGCGCGCTGCCAGTAATTCGCGGGCAGCGGCGGCACGTTGCGCATCAGCACCGAGTCGAGCTGGCCGATGTCGATCCCCAACTCCAGGGTCGGCGTGCACACCAGGCAGTTCACGGCGTCCGACGTGCCCTTGAACAGGTTCTCCAACCGCTCGCGCTCATCGGTCGGGACCATCGCCGTGTGTTCCTCGGGGCGCAGCATCAGATAGGCGCCGTCGAGCAGTTGCAGGTCGTAGTTGTCCTCGTCTTCCGGCTCCCACTCCAGCACGCCGTCGCACCGCCAGGCCGGACAGCGGTGGTGAGGCACGTTGCGAATGGTCGTGCGGCGGCAACTCCGGCAGCGCCGTACGCCCTTGTTCGGGCTGAGACGCAGCCGGTCGGCGCTGACCTGATAAACGCCGTGCACGTTCGGCAACGCACGCCCATAGGAACCCTTGAGCCGCACGGACACCAGCAGGCCCCGTTCCACCAGCACGTCGAACAGGCTCTCCAGCACCAGCTCGACGGCGGGAGTCGGCACGCCCCACTTCCGCGCGATCTGACGGATCGTCGTGTCACCGCTCTCGCTCAGCCACTGCGTGACCAACTCCGCTTTCTCGGTTCCTTCGCGGCGCAGCTTGGTGGCATTTGGCCTGACAAAACTGGGCAGGTATCCCTGCTGGATCTCCCGGTCGCCTTCCCGCCAGTACTTCGTGAATATCTCGTACTCCGGGTCGTGCAGCGCCTGCCGCCGCCGGAGGTAGTCGAGCACGCTGGAGACGCCCTCCCGCAGGTCTTCGGGCGATATGCCCAGGGAGTGGGCACGGTCCTGAATCCACGGCAGCGAGGCGTCCAGACCGCGGTAGTCGACCTTCAGTCGACCCCACGGCTCCAGGCCGAGCGCCTGTCGGGACGACAACGCGACCTCACGCACCACCTGGATGCGCAGGAACTTGCGGCGCTCCTGCTGGTGGCGTCCGCCGCTGCCCTCTCGCCGGGCGACCTGCCAGACCTCGGGGACCAGCGCGCGTGACAGCGTCTCGTCGTCTTCCAGCAGATCGTCCAGGTAACCCGCCAGATCGCCGACCGACCGCGGCGTCCGCCTGATGCCCTCGGACATCAACGCCCTCAACCGGAACCGCCGCGCGTGGTCCTTCATCCACCCGGCCTGGAACGCCGCGTCCTGCCGGTTGTCGCAGAACACGAGCAGTCGCCGGCGCTGGGCGTGATGAACCATGTCCTGGGTGAGCACGTGCACGTCCGCCACGTTGATCGCGCGCACGGAGCGAGCCGGCTCGCGATAGCGGCCGTTCAGTCTGTGGCCGATGGAGCCGCAGGACAGACAGCTCGTCAGCCGGCCGCGGTTCTCCTTCTTCTGCTGCACGGCGCGGAGTTGCACCGGCTCTCCGGCGACGCCGCACCCACGGCATCGGTCCACCGGTTCGGGGTAGGCGGAGCCGCAGTGGCGGCAGAAGTGGAGCGGCGCCGTGCGGGGATGATCGGGAGCTCCTTCGGCGTCATGCTCGCCGATCAGGCTGTCGATCAGCACGACGCGCTTGCCGCCCTGCCCCTCCTCCTGCGCCGGCCACCACGAGCCGGTGCCCCCCGCTCTACCGCCCTCCGGCCTCTTGCCGGTATAGCTGAAATCTTCCAGGAACGCGACGTAGTAGTGCTGACCGCAGGTGGTGCAAGTCATCACCGGAAAGGGCTTGTGCTTCGCGCCTGACTCGTTGCCATCCCCTTCGTCCTCTGCGGTCAGCGACAGCCGAGGTCCGCCGGCATCCTCCGGGAAGGTCGCCACGGCGCCGCCGATGCCACGCACGAACCCATGCACCACCGGTCGCAACAACGGGCGGTCGTTCGTTCGCGCCGCGGCGCCCAACGTCAACCAGGCCAGGACTTCGGCCTCCGTGACGGGGCGCCCGCAGTGCTTTTCGAGGGCGGGCGGCAGCTCGTCGAGCGCCCTGGGCGTAGCGAGTTCCTCATTCAGGCGGAAGACCAGTTCGTTACGGGACAGCGCCGCGTGGAGCGCACCGGGCCAGTCTCCCTCCGGCAGGCTGTCGCCGGACAGCGCCCGATAGGCCGAACGTACGGCGGCGTCCGGGTCCGCTTCATCGTCGACTGCGAGCACGCAACGGTCGAGGATGTCCGCCGCGTCCTGCCCCGGACCCGCGGGCGTGAAGCGAGGTTCGGCCCACACCTCCTGCTCGTAGTCTTCGCCGATCGTCCGCACCGCGTCGGCGGGGACGCCGAAGAACCGCGCCGCGAACGAGCGCGCCGCTTCCGGGCTCTCGTGATCCACGATGGTGGCCGAGGTCGCGACGCAGGTGGTTCGGTCCGCGTCGGCACCGCAGAACGCGCGCAGACGCCGGATCAGGCAGGCGGTCTCCGCGCCGAGCGCGCCGGTGAAGGTATGGGCCTCGTCGAACACCAGGAAGTCCAGCCGCGCATCGGCGAAGAGCTGGATGTCCTGCTGGCGCGTCAGCAGCAACTCGAGCTGCTTCACGTTGGTGAGCAGGACGCGCGGCTGCCGGCCCGGCGTGCGCATCATCTGCCGTGAGCACACTTCCTCGGCCGGATACACGGTCTCGCCGCTGCCGTCGCGCTGCGCCCGACGCAGCCGCGCTTCGTAGTCGGCCCGCGAGGCACCGGGCGGCAGCCTGACGCCCGCCACGTCGGCTTCGCCCTCGGGCGTCTTGCCGACGTAGATCCCGAACGGGACTCCCGTACCGGCGAGCAGCCCCCGCAGGCGCATGAGTTGGTCCTCCGCCAGCGCGTTCATGGGATACACGATGACCGCGCTGATGCCGGGCCGCGCCCCCTCGTCCCGGAGCCTCAGGCACTGGCTGACGATCGGGTACAGGAAGCACTCGGTCTTGCCCGAGCCCGTGCCGGTGGAGATTAGCGTGGTCCGCCCGGCGACGATGGCGCGGATCGCCTGCTCCTGGTGGCTGCGCAGGTGCGTGATGTTCTCCGGGATCCGCTCGCGCAGATGTGGATGCAGCAGGCCTTCGGCTACCAGCGACGAAACGGCGGCGCCGTCGCGGAACGGCCGCGACAGGCTGACGTACGGCCCCTTGAGCAACGGCGAGCGGCGAGTCTGGTCCAGCGACAGCAGATCCCGCATCTGCCGGTGCAGCCCCGGATCGGCGAACGGGTACGCCGTGAGTTGGTACCGCAGGAAGCTGCGAACGACGTTCTCCGTGTAGGCGACCGGATTCAGGGCCACGGCGTTACCGGACAGCGGAACCTGCCGGCGAGGACGGGCGCTGCTTCCGACATACAGGCGACGATACCATACTCGGCTTGTCCGATGCTGTGTCCAAGCACACATCTGTGCACCGGGAGCACCTGTGAGTCACAGAGGATCGCGCCGCGTTGACAACGAGAACCGGAGCCAGTACCATCATCGTGTGACCGCATACGCATACCCCAAGAGACAGCGAGCCGGCCGGAGGAGAAACCGTGAACGCCATCTGACCGTTTCTGTTCATCCCTCTTTCTTGATAGTTGAAGTGCTTTGATGTTTGCCGGAATATTGATTCAGATAGAGACGAAAGTATGGCACGATCCTGAAACGGGGTCATACGTGTCGCATTGTGATCCTCTTGACGTATGTTCTCAGGGAGATACGGAAAAAGAGGCTATGGTCAATCTCAACGAAGCAGTCCAGATTTTTTTGTCAACCTGCTATGAACTGGGAACTCTGAATGACGTTCTCAAAGAGTGCGGCTTGACTCCATTATCAATACACAAAGACCAAGGTTCGAATGGAGAGAAGGAGATGAGTTGTCCAGTGATTCTACAGCAGTCCCCAGAAGGGGCGAATGCCTAAACTGAGGCTTCCGAAACCAGAAGAACTATTGAAATTCTTTGAATCGAACGGTTGGGAGCGGCACGGCCAACAGGGATCGCACGTCAAAATGACAAAGGCTGGTGCCCGTCGACCGATAATCATACGGGTGCGGCTCCTTTGCGACGACCACTCAGGAGGCCCTGGGGCGTGTGAGGGAGTCGGGCTGGGAGTGAGCGACCTTCGCTGAAACAGACGGCAGCGCCAGGAGAGTTCGGCGGCGATAATCCCGCTGGCGAGAGTTCGGCCGGATGCGGGAACGCAGCAGGGGCGCGCTGGCGTTTGCGGTCGAGGGTGGTGAGCGAGGTCGTTGGGACCGCAGCGGGCTGCGGCTCTACTTGACGAGTCTCAGGCGATTCCTTCGTTCACTGGGCGTGGGCCGCAGGTGCGGCACCTGTCCGTCGGCGTAGCGCTGCTGATGGGTACGCTGCCACTCGCGCGCCTCATGGAAGGCCCAGTACTCGTCGAAATCGCCACTTGAGCGCAGCGCCCGCAGGCGCAGCACCGCCTCGGCCCCCGACAGCCGCCAGCGTGCGCCGGTGATACCAAGCCGGTCGTTGACCAAGTGGCGGCACGCGCCTTCGATGACCCCCGAGCCGATCGGCAGCCCGGCGGCAAGGTACTGATCGTAGGCCAGGTAGTCCTGGTACTTCAGCAGGTAATTGGCGCACCGGTCCAGCGGCTCGCGCCGCCGACTCGTCAGACCGCGCTTGGTGGCGCTGCGCCGCATGCCGGCAGCCACGTGCACGGCGCGGCCTTCCAGCACTCGCCCGAGGCGGTGCAAGACCCACTGTTCCAGCGTTCTTGAGCCCTCGGCGCACAGGGCGTGGCCAGCTTTCCAGAGGTACTCCAGCACGTGAAAGATGTCGAGCACGATCGTCAGGTGCACGCCGTGCTGCTCGGCCAAGTCTTCGAGGATATCCAACTGCGTCTCGTTGCCGTCGACCACTGCCGCCCAGCGCCGGGAACAGTGCGGGTCGCGCTCCAGGGCTTCGCGGAACGCCTCCTCCAACACCTGCCGGGGTTCGTGCTCCAGACTCGCCCACACCCGTTTGTGCTGCGGGCGGGGCCGTTGCGGGGAGTTCCGTTGCGCTTCTTCGTCCCTGGCCAGCACGGCGAGCATCTGCTCGGGCGTACGCACGTGGGGCGCCACGGAGTAGACGGCCGCCACCGTGGACATGCGCTTGCGGTTGCCCTTCTCGCCCTTGCTCAGCCGCGTGTCCATCGTGCGGCGCGGCGTGCGCTCGCTGGCCGTGCGCGTGGCCGGGCGCAGGTCCTGCCGGTGCATGACCACGCCTTTGCCGTCACTGCTGATCACCAGCAGGGCGTCGGCCGCTTGTTCTTCGGCCGCTTGCTCGCCGGCCGCTTGCTCGGCCGCCTGATGGCGCTGCTCGTAGAACGCCTCGAAGTCCTCGGCCGCTCGGCTGACCAGTTGTTCCACCTGCCGCTTGCCGATCGTGGCGCCGGTGTACCGGCTCAGCGTCTCGACCGTCTCGTCGAAGGAACTCTTCGACGCCTCCAGCGCCGCTCGACGGCGCACCTCCAGCGAGTAGCGCTCCTCAGGCAGGTTCAACTGCGCGTCCAGCGGGTGCAGGCTCTGCGCTCCCTGCGCCCCGTAGCCGCTGCGACCCACCACGACCGTGCCGAAAATCGTCTCCAACTCGCGCTGCTGCTGGCGCTTGCGGGTGCGCAGCCGGCCCTCCGCGTCCACCACTTCGTCGGCCGCCTGCGCCTGCGCCTGTTCATCGACGCAGTCCTGGTAAAGCTGGCGCATCAACTCCTGGCCCTCCTTGGCCAACAGTCGCTCCAGATCACTGTGCTGCATCCGTTGCGTCTCCTCTCGGCTCGCCACCCGCAGCAACCGCTCGAACGCCGCCCGCGTGGCCGCAAACGGGTCAACCGCAGTCTCGCACGCCCAACCGATCGCCGCCCCCATCGCTCAGGCTCCAGCCAGCCGGCGCTGCGCATCGGCCACCAGAGGATACACCAGCACCCGCTTCGGCGCCTGCCCATGGCGCGCATGCGCGCGGTCCATGCGACCCCGCCCGGCCGTGTCGCCCAACTCGATCCAGTTCGCTGCCCGGTAGCAGGTGCCGGCAAAGCGCCCTCGGTCCACCAGCGTCTCCAGCAGCAGCGGCTCGGTGGCGAAGCGCGCCTGCCAGTCGGCGGCCAGCCGCCCGGCCAGCAGCGACAGCAGCCGGCTGGCCAGGTTCTTCACCCGCACCCACGGCAGCACCAGAAACCGGCTGTTGTTGACCACCCGCTGCAGATTGCGCGCACGCGTCGGATCGTCCCAGCCGATCCAGCGCTCGCGCACCGCCAGCCGCCACGCCGGCGAGGAGACCTGCAGCGCCGCCACCACCGTCGGCGCCGGACGGCTGACGAACCCCAGGTAGCGCATCTGCGCCCCGAATGGCACCCGGTAGCCCAGGTAGTGGTAGCGGCCGATCAACTCACGCCACCAGCCATGCTCGCCAGCGCTCGTCACCGGCTGCAGGCTGACGGTCCCGAATTGCCCCACCGTGCCCAGCATCGGCCGCCCGGGCTCGCCGGCTGCCGTGCGCGGCACCTGCGTGCGCGAGCCCAGCGGCCGCCCGACGTTGCGTTTCGGCGGCAACCGCAACCGGCCTTCGCCTTCCAGCCTCAGCAGCAGGTCACGACATTCACGGACTTTCAGCGCGCCGCTCGCCCGCCGCCACCGCAGCCGCTCGCACACCCGCGCCATGAGCTGCGCACGGCTGCGGCTGCCCCCGTTGGCGACCTCCTCGACGACGACCCGCACCTCGGCCTCGCTGAACGTTCTGCCGGCACACCGCAGGCAGCCCCTGTCGTTGGCATTCATCGCTCACCCTCCCGTACGAGCACGGGCAAGGTACGAGCATGAGCGGGATTTGTCCAGCCTCTCGGGACGGCAACCCGCCCGGCTGCAGGGGACCTACGGCGCCGCCCACGGCATAAGCTGCCCGAAACGGCACCTCCGCGTGTGGCCGACCGCATCTAACTCACATATTGGCATGAACATAGAGGTCGTCGCAAAAGAGCCGCACCCTAATCATACCCGTTGGGGCACGAGAGGTGTCGCAACATGTGCTTCGCACCAATTTGGCGACGGCCGGTATAACCATCGAAGAATATCGCAGACTGACGGAACGCAAATGACGCGCAAGTGCAGGGCGGCAAATCGTGCCGCCCTGTACGTTTTACCACGAAATCGTCATATGACGCCTGCATCGTCGCAGAGGCCACCGAATCTCCGGTTCTACGCGGAGCCGGACTTGATGCCTGCCAGTGAAGCAGCACGGATTGCGATGCTGCTGGCAATTGACGAGCCGGACCTTCTGAGCGAGGTACAGCTTGCGCGCCGCGTGAAGGCGTGAGCCGTTGGCCATCTGTATGATCCGTTCTGGAGTCCGCCGTTCATGCGGGCTTGCCGGATCAGTTACGTGCACGAAGGGGGCGTGTCTCACGGACCTGCAGCTCACCGCGTGATCATCGAACGTGCGGGCGGGCTGCACCGGTTGGTTCGGAGCAGCCGGCGGTGGCTGTCTTGCAGGTCGCCACTCGAGAGCGTCGAGTAGACCCTGCCTCTGGGACGGTCGATCAGCATCCTGTTCTTGAAGTCCTGGTGGAGATCGGCGTCGTTGGAATAGAGCAGACGGGCGTTACTGCACAGCGCAAGGGCAATAACATGCTGATCATTCGATCGACATGATCCAGCCGCCACCAGGGCCGCGGTCACCCGGTCGACTACCGCGTCGTCGATATCCGTAGCCTGACCTGCGTTCAGTTTCTGCTGCAACCACGCCTTGAACGCATGGTTCGCACCAAGTTCCCGTCGGAGCTTGCCGCCGACCACCAAGTGAATCTTCCCCGCGTCGACCCACTTGAAGAACTCCTGCCCTGCGGGCGGACGCCTTGGTCCGAACACTTGGTGAATCACGTCATTGTCCAGGATGGCGCACATGACCTACAGACCGATCGACCGATTGGTTTCGTCCATGAAGAACCGGCGGTAGTTCGGGGGAGCGCCCAGGACGTTGCCCCTCTCGTCGAGGCGCAAGGAATGAACCCGCACGTCCAGATCGCCGCGTTCGAAGAAAAGAATGGAAACGTCGTCCGGAGTCAGGTCCGTGGTCCGATCCCGAACGTCCATCCGCACGCGATCAAGCATGTGGTCACTGTGTGTCTCGACCACCAATTGGCGATTGCGCGCCGCTATCTGACAAAGCAGGGTTCCAAGCGCCGCCTGAGCGCTCGGGTGGAGATGGACTTCTGGCTGCTGTAACAGAAACCTGTGCTGTGATTCACCTCGAAGCAATTCCGTGATCACAGGAAGGACCTGGCTGACGCCGTAGCCGACATCGATGAGGTTGCGGCGTGGTCCCTTGGTCCTGGGACCGAACTTCCTGACCTGAACCTGAAACGGATCGACTTCGCTGTCTCCGAGCGATCTCACCGAGATTTCGTCGAAGAGACCGGACTCGCTGCCAAACTCATCGAGAGCGCGTCGTAGTGCCGCCCACTCTTCCGGCGCGCGACGGGATGTCTCGGCAAGATACATTGGAATGTACTCACCTTCGGGGTCTCTCAGGATCTGCGCCGGATCGTAGGTCCGCTGCGGCTTCGAACGAACCGGCGCACCCGCATGAGGCCGCCATACGGAGCGACCAAAACCACCCAGTCGTGATCGGAGCGCAAGATCCGCAAGTTGTGCCCAGTCGTCGTCGGTGGGTAGTGACCGCCCCTGTAGCGGCGCAATCCCCAGATTCTTCTCCAACCTTGTAGGAAGCATGAGTGCAAGGAAGAAAGACATCATGTGAGCACGGTCGGACTCGGTCGGAACATCCGTGACCGCCAGCGGGCCGTCAAAAGCAGGGGATCCATCCCACTCCCACGCTCCGTTCGCAGTTCCGTAGCTGATCCGCCAGTGTTGGTCGTCTTCGAGTCGATCCCGTATCCATGCGTCCCCTAAGCCAAGCCGGCGTTCAACCGGAAAGGGAGCCGTGTCCTTCTTCGCGAAGGTGACATCAAACGAACAACCGGAATAGGAGAAACGAAAGCCCGCCGAGAAAGTGGTTGCGGGACCGGCCCTTGCGCCGCGCCGGTGGACGATGTCGTCGAAGCTGCCGAGGTCGTAGGGAACTTCCTTGAAGTTCGGAAGCTGCTTCCCGCAGGCCAGATCCCACAGCGCACGAATCAGCGCCAAGAACGACGTCTTGCCGGTGCTGTTCTCGCCGACCAGCAGGGTCAATGGAGCCAGACGGGCCGTCTGGCGTTCACGAAAGCAGCGGAAATTACTCAGGGTGATCTGGTCCATGTCGGTCCTCAGGAAATTCGTGCCATCCGTTAAGGCAACTGCCCGCGCGCCGCTGCGGCGTTTCCGCGGCAAGTTCCGCGATGGCCCGCAATCCCGGCTGTCGCACCATGCGGTCGAAGTCAGGCGGCTCCGGCGCCGGCATCACGGGAATCACGGCGTGCCGCCGCACCGTTCGACGAATGCGTTCCAGCGGACCCAGAACGCGTCCACGTCAGGCAACGCCGCGCGCAGCGCTTCGTGCGCCGCCATGACCTCTGCCAACTTGGGGTCGGGATCGCGCAGCAGCGCCCGAGCGCGAACAATCGCCGCCTCTGCCTCCACATTCCCACGGTCGGTCGCAAGGTCGAAGGCTTCGCTGGTGAGCCACTCGGCCGCCCCGCCGCGCCGCAGGTAGTCGCGCTCGCGCAGCACGGCGCGCGGCGGGTCACCTTCCAGGTTCAGGTCGAACCAGGCGTCCTGTTCCGGGTCGAACCAAGCCTCGGCGGAAGCCATCACCAGCGGGGAGTAGGTCGTCACCACAAGCTGGAGGTTTGCGCCGTCCAACAGCGCGCTTCCGAGGTTGCGGAGCGAACTCAAAATCGTGCGCTGCCAACGCGGATGAAGGTGGCTCTCGACCTCGTCGAACAGCATGACAACGCTGTCCGTTAGGTCTTGGCCGAAATGGCTTGCCGCGAGTCGATGTTCCTTCCACGCCCACGTGAGAACGTACGCCAAGGCGCACACGCGCCGCACGCCGGCAGAAGCGTGCAGAATCGGGACGGTTCCGGCGTAGGCAGTGAGAATGGTCGGAATGTCCCGCGAGTCCTGAATGCTCAGACGCTGAACCGGCCCCACGTTGAGGGTGTTGTCACCTTCCGGCGACAGGGCCTCCAGCGCGGCCTGCATGGCGTCGGCGTTGCTCTGGTCGCGATCCTTGATCCAACTCGACCAGTCGAACAGCAAGCCGTTGCAAGCAGGAACTCGGCGGCCTTGCGACTCCTCCCGCAGCCCGTCCCAAACCTCGGACTCGGAGAACACGTAGGCGGGCCATTGATCCACACCCCGCAGGTTACGCTTCTCGATCCCTTGAGGAACACCTTTTTCGAGCCCGCCCAAGTAGTTGCGTAACGGGTCCCAAACGGACATCGAGCCATCCATGTGGGCATACACGACCAGGCTCTCTTCGCCTGCCGAGGAACGGACCCACCTCTCCTGCATTCGCGACCAACTTGCCGAGACCGTCGCCCGTTGCGCGGAGCCGCGAACTCCGCACTCGATCTGCGCCGATGATTCCGTATCCCCCGGCCTTGCCGGGAACCCCACGGTCAGCCGCGAGTTCAGGTCGTGGGGCCAATGTCCCGTAAGAACCCACCAAGCGGCGTCCATCAGAAAGGTCTTGCCGAGGCCGTTGTCGCCCGTAAGAAGGTTCACGCTGCGTCGAAACGCGAGTTCCATGTCAGGCGCGGGGCCGACATTCCGGAGCCTCAAGTGCTCAAGCATAATTCCCCCAGTGGCGTAGTCGCCGTGCCGGCGACTGTGATCGAGACGCCAATCTTGGCGCTCCTGTCCAACCAACATTCCGCATGGTGTCACCGGCGAATTGGCTCATCACTTAGCGCGCCTCACCGAAATGCAGGCCGATCAATCACATTGAGACTCTGCGACAGGCCGGGCGCATTAGCTTCGAGCAGACGTTCGAAAAGGTCGAGCCCGTGCTCCTTGGTGTCCGGTATGCGATGGAGCGTCAAGGCAAGATCCACCAGATCAGACAGATTCCGAGCGGCGTCCGCCTCGCTCCGTGTTCGGGCCGCTTGTTCAATCAAGGCCGTGGCGACCTTGTACGCTAGAGCGGGGTACCCGTCCTCGTACAGCAGGTCTTTCAGACCCTTGATGAGAAAGTGCGCTCGCCCGACAAGTACCGACGGTCGTTCGAGAACGGCTTCCAATAGTTCGCGAGTATGGGCATCAGCCAGAAAGGGGGAATTCACCAGGAAGACGGAGCGCATCGCCACAGCGACGGAGCTTGACGCCGTGGAGACGATGCCGACCAGAAGACGCGTTGACAATGCCCGCAACGCCGGATGATGCCAAGCTCGCGCAAACGTGTGGGTGAGCCCAACGTGCAGCCCTTCGACCATTTCTTGTTCGAGGCCGGGACCGCTCAGAAACCGATCGACCTGAGCTCGCGCGTCGGGACAGTCCGGCTGCCGGCACAGTCGGAGTGCCGCTATCTCGCCGGCGGCTTGAGGCCCGTGGGTCCAGCCTCCCAAGGCCCAACTATCGAGAATACCATTGATCATTCGGCCGGAAAAACGTTCAACGAGGTGACCAATCAGCAGGACTCCCGATTGCGTATTCAGGATCGTCGGAAAACGGGCGAACAGAGAGTTGAAGAACTTCATCGCACGTTCGTCATCGGCACCCACAAGATTCGGCATGCCTTGCGTGAGTCACGCCGCCGATAGCTGATGAAGATCCGGCTCATGGTCGGCACTCCAGAGAGCGGTAGCTCGGACGATGCTCCGTCGGCCTTTGGGGGTAAACCGTGCTTGCCGCGCATGCTATTCGAACAACTCCCGTTGCCCGTCGTCGCCGGAAGTGTCCGCTCGATAGACCGATTTGGATTCGGCCACCTCAAGCTGCAGCGCGTCTTCTCCCTCCGGTGGGTTGCGGCCACTCCGGTAGCGGTAGCCGGCGTCGTCGAGAAGCCCGCGCGCGTGGAGCTGATCGAGGAGTTGGTCGTAGCGTTCGGTGTCCGGGTGGCCTCCGTCTCGGAGCGCGGCCGCCACACTCCAGTAGGCATCGTCCAGAAGGCGCCGGGCACCAATCTCCACCAGGGCGGTGACGTGACCGTCGTCACCGAGCAGTCGGCGGGTGTGACGGTCGGTGAGCAGGCCGAGCCCCTCGTCACCGACGCCGGCGCGGCCTATGATCAATTCAGCAAGCAGGCGCGCGTAGCCGTCGGCGCCGACTAGGTTTCGGGCGTGCAGGTGACATTCGCGGCGCGCCTCCTCCGGGCTCTGTGCGAGTTGCCAGTCGTAGAATCGCGGACCGAGCCGCGCTGCCACGACCTGAGGATGCCCCGCGCGGTCGTCATGGCCGAGCCCGTGATCGGCGAGGCACAAGGTCTCCGGCAGCATCCACCCGTCCCCGTCGTTCTGGCCGAGGAACGCTTCGATACCACGTTCACGTTGGGCGCTGGCGGTGCCGACTGCTGCTTCCAGGTCATGGAAGGCGGCGAGCGTCAGGACGGTGTGACGGAGTTCGGGGGCTTGGTCCTTGTCGACACGCCAGAAGCCCCTGGGGTCGAGGCCATCTCGAGCCGTTGGGATCGGACGGTCACAGTCCTTGAGGATGCGTGAGAGTTCCTCGAAATCCAAACCGAATGAGACCGCCACCAACGCGTCCAGTGCTGCCCACAGTCGCAGCCGTTCGGCCCCCGTCAGCGCAGGGCGATCGCTCTCCGCCTGGTGTAGCTCAAGGCTTCGAGGAGCAAACCATGGCGCGGTGAGGCACAGCTTCCCGGCCATGAGGGAAAGCGCGGAGGCAACCGGAGCCGGCAGGCGGGGCAACGGGTTCTGTTCGATGATGTGATAGTTGAGGTTCAAGCCGGTTACTCGGAATCGCGTGATGAAGTCGAACGTAATGGAGTTGAATACGGCGGTCAGATTGAGACAGCGGTCTACATTCGAGAGGTGGAGGGTTGGCGCAGAGTTCCCGGCAGGCAGGCCACATACGAACGAGCCGATTGCACTTCGCATGTTGGTAGCCGATCCGATGCCCATGTGCGCGAGTTTCGGACTCCACGTGGAGGGGGTTGCCGATTCGTAGTCACTTACGCTTATGAGGAACTGTGGCTCGATCTGCTTGCCTTCCCACGGTATCTCGCGCCAGACGGCAATGCGTCCCTTACCGCTTACCCAGCCCTTCTGGCTGAAGTCGAACTGGCCGATCATCCGGCCTTCGTACAGCGGGAGTGCCGTGTCTTCGACCGTCTCTTCCCGTACCCAGGAGTCGCCGTCGCGCGAGAGAATCACTCCGGCAGGGATGTCCGCGCGGGGGATGGGCAGGCGGTCGTACGGTGGCTGGGCACATCGCGTGCTCCAGTCGGTGCGGGCTACGTCGCCGGGTTTGAGGAGGTGGCCATGCACGAAGCGGGCTTCGGCCGCGCGGCGTTCGGGGCCGGCGGTGGTGTCGAACAGCCAGTCTTCAAGCTCGACCTCCGCCGGTTGCGGTCGGGAGGGGTCGATACCCATCTCGACCCACAACGCCTCGATGGGACGCCAGTCGCCGAGGAGCCAGCGGCTGTATTCGTCGGGACGGTAGCCCTTGGCTTCCCACTGCGGGCGGGGCGGGAACAGCCGCGAGTCGTTGGTCATGTCGAACTCTCTGGCATAGCGGATGCCCCAGCCGTCGGGGCCTGCGTCGCCGAGCAGCACCGAGTTGGCGTAGATCTTTTCGAGGATCTCCAGATCGCGCCGGGACTGGATTTCCAGGATGGCGCGGCTCTTGGGGCTGAACTGTTCGACCTGTGACCGGCGGTAGGGGGTGGCGAGATCGTGGGCGCGTTCCCAGTCTTCCAGGCTGCGGCGCATGAACGCGGTGCGGATCGCCTCGGTCGTGCCGCCTTTCTCGACGATGACCGGATTGAACTTGAAGCTGCGGTGGATCGGGAAGATCTGGTCGCGGTTTTCGATGCCGAACAGCCATTCCCAGCGGCAGCGGTCCAGGAACAGGCGGCGGAGCGGACCCGTGCCGTTGTCCGAGTACAGGCCGGACGGGACGACGAATCCCAGGCGGCCTACGGGCCTCAGCAGTGCGTGGACGGCCTCCAGGAACAGCTTGTAGAGGTTGAGGTCCGCCGATCCCTGGTGGCGGAAGGGGTGAGAGGGGTCGGCGAAGCCGGCAGCGCGACGCCGCTCACGGCGCCAGCGGGTGTGCAGCTCCCGGTTTTCGTGGCCGCGCGAGACGGTGAAGCGATCCTGGCTCCTGGTGTTGTCCTCGGGGTCGCCGAAGGGGCTCCCGGCATGGCTGGTGAAGTTCGACTGCGCGCGGAACCGGGCGTTGTAGTCCAGCCACTCGCGCTCCACCGTTTCGGCGTCGAAGTAGCCGGACTGGCGGCGCACGGCTTCCTGCTTGCCATAGGAGCGATAGAGCGGATCGATGTTGGAGAAGAACTCCATGGAGACCGGCTTGGCGATGTCCCACGGCGGGTTGCCGAGGATCGCGTCGAACCCCGACCCCGCGGTGCGGAACACGTCGGGGAACTCAAGCTCCCAGTGGAAGAAACGCAACTCGGCGGCGATCCGGGCCGCCATGGCGCGCGCCTCGGGCAGGGGCGCGGTGAAGGTGGTCGGCAGCGGGGCGCAGTCGATCCGATCCACCGGCCAGAACCAGCAGGCGCACCACAGGTCCATCGCTTCCTTGAGGGACCGCCAAGCCGGCGAGCCGATCACGTGGTCACGGTAGCGGCGCGCCCGCTCGGCGGCGTCGTGCACCGGCAGGGCGTGCATGTCGGCCAGAACGCCGAGCGCCTGATCGTGGGCGGTGGCCGCCTGCGCCAGCAAGTCCTCCTGGAACAGGGTCCGGCCGCTCAGGAACAGCTTGAGATCGGGCGTCAGCCGCTCCTTGACGAATGTCTTGATCGCCTTGGTGCGGGCTCCCTTGGCGAAGTGCACGCCGTTCGAGTGGTTCTTGTCGCCACCTTCGCGGTTCTTCCAGGCCATAACGGGGTAGTGCTGGAACTGATCGAACCACGCGCCGATGAGCGCGTTGCCGCACTTGACCTTGTGGTCCAGGAAGCCGAACGGCAGTTCCCGGTCCATGGTCTCGATCCAGAGCGACAGCCGGCACAGCTCGACGGCGAGCGGATCGACGTCCACGGCGTAGATGCAGCGCTCGACCACGTGGCGGCGCAGCACCGCCTTGAGGCGTGGCTCGAAGTCGGCGTCGTCCGGCCGGCAGGGGATCAGTTCGTCGCCGAGGCACTCTCCCGGGCGGGTGGCGTCGTCGCGGATGCCGAGCAGCCGGACCAGGGAACGCGCGCCGTCCGGTTCGATGCGGTGATGGTGCTGCAGCGCGGCGTACAGGGCATCGGTGAGAAAGCGCAGCGCAGCCAGCGGGAAGGTGCCGGAGCCGCAGGCGGGGTCGCAGACCGTGACGTCCAGGATTTCTTCGGGGCGCTTCGGGGTCCAGCGCGGCGCGGGAGCGTCGGTGTCCGGTGTGCCGTCGGCAGCGGTCGGCGGGTCGTAGGCCAGGGGACGCAGGGTGCGGTGCACGGTGGGTATGACAAGGCCGGGGCGGGTGTAGAAGCTGCCGGAGCCCTTGCGTGTGCCACCCCAGCGCACCAGGTACCACTCGCCGGGGAGGACCACGCGGGCGACCAGCCGGCGGGCTGTCTCCGCAAGCTCCTGTTCGTCGGCGAGCCGGCGTTCCGGCGTCTGCCGGCCGCGCCGTTTCCGCACCAGTCCGGCCACCTGCGCGGCGCGGCGCGCCCAGGTCTCGGCTCGTGTGCGATCGTGGCGCCGCTCGTCGGACTGGGAGCCGGATTCTTCCGCGGTCGGGTCCGTCTCCTCCGTGTCGAACGCCGGCTCGTCTTCTTCCCGTTGCTCCTCCGAATCGTCGTCCTGTTCGGCCGGCTTGTTCTTCTTGAAGCTCTCGAACAGCGCCTTGAGAGCGCCGTCGTCCATCGCTTCCAGGCGCGACAGCGGCAACGCCGGCTGATCCCCCACGGAAAGGAAGACCACCGGGTCGCCGGCCGGAGCGGTCTTCAGTTCGTAGTCCAGCAACCCCTCGTAGAGAATGCCCAGGTACTCGGAGGAGAGGTCGGAGAAGTCGACCGGGACGGTCGCCCGGACGCCGGCGCGGCCTTGGCGGATGCGGACCGTCGTGCGTGTGAGGCGCGCCAGCATGTCGCGGACATCCCGGTCCGGCAGCACCTGTTTCTCGAAGCACGCGCGCTCGAACACGGCGAGCGCCTGCGAAACGCCGTCGGCGGAGTCCGGTTCCCCGGCCGCGAACAGCTCGCCGCCGTATGCGGTGACCGGCAGCCCAGGGTGATGGGAGCCTTCCCACACCAATCGAAACAGCGCGAGCACGCGGGGCCAGGCGCCGAAGCCGTCGCCCAGCGAGCCATCGTCGCGATCGAGCTGCTCCAGCAATCCGTTCAGGCTGTAGCTGCCGTGATAGAGCGCGTTGTCGCGCGGCAGAAGATCGCGCGATTCGGCGAACAGGATCACGACCAGCCGCATCGCCACGCGGCAGGCGGCGCGATAGATGTCAGCCGGGGTCGGGACAGCGGACGGCGCCGGCTCGTCATCATCGGGCGGGACTTCGGCCAGCGAGACACCGGCATCGTCCGCCAGGAACTGGCGGTACTCGGCGATGTCGGGCGATTCGACCAGGGCGCCCAGAGGCTCGCCGTGGCCTCGAATCAGGATCTCGACGGCTTCGCGGACCCGCTCGCCGAGCACCTCGGACAGTTCCGCCTGCCCCTTGCGCGTGTCGCGAATGGCCTGCAGCAGGGGTGGCGGCGTGTCCTCGTCCTCCGGCGTCCAGAGCTTGGCGTTGAGCAGCGTACGGAGCGCCTCGACCTGCGGGGAGAGCTCGCCTTCGTCAAACCACAGCTCCAGGTCCCACTCGCACCAGGCGTCGTAATCGAGCCCGGCGAACAGGAGCCGCCACTGGCGTCCGTTCGTCATCAGCGCCAGATGGTCGTTGCCGGCGCGCAGCCAGCCGAGCACCTGACTGACGATCCGGCGGCCCTTGCCGATGCCGAGACGCTTGCCGTCGTCGAGGAACACGGGCATGGACGCGCCATGTTTGCCGGTCCACAGATGGCGGGGCTTGACGGTCTCACCGGTGATCGCGCGCCGTCCCCAGGATGGGGCGACGCCGCTGCCCCGCACCCACGTCCCGGTCGAGGCGTCCAGACCGCAGATCCGTTCCAGCACGAACCCGACGAAGTTGGCTACGTTGCCGCTCCCTTCCAGGATCGCATTTGCGCGCTGGCGCAACTGCCCTTCGGTGTATTGGTCCAGGGGCTCGGGCCTGAACGCGGCGAGCCCCTCCAGACGCGTGCCGTCGAACAGCAATCCGCCGTGGCGCAGCCGTTCCCAACCGGGCAGGGGCGAGGCCGCTGGTTCGCGCGTCACCGTGGTAGCTCCGTAAGGCGGGTCTCTACCGCTACCGGTATAGCCTCAAGGGAATGAGGAGAGCCTACCGGATCAGGTGTTTGGCACCTATGCCTGCGCTCTTGAGGATTCCATTTGCGGTATGACGACTCAGGATCTTGCGTGGAACAGATACCTTTCTCCCGGTCGTTGGGTTTGCCCACACTTCGTGGCTTCCTCGTGCGTGCCTGTCAAAGCGATAGCCTGCGTTGGAGATCAAGTCAACCACCAGCTTGTAATAGCTGCTCGCCATACGTCCATGCGCGTTCTATTTCGTGAACATCTTTCCGGTTGCCATGATTGGCGCGAATCAATTCCGGGACCAGATCGACCACCAAATCCTGAAACTCATCCAGTGTTCTCGTCTCGATGTGTAGTCCGCTAATGTTGCTCTCTGACCTGAAGATTCCGTACTGCTGATCCCAGCGAGCTCTGACCCAAAAGGAACGTTCCATCTGCTGTACCTCTGTGTCATTCATGGCGCCCGGGCTCCAACCACTCCGGAGAGCCCTCGGCGGTCTGCGCGGGAGCGGCGGCGGTCTGCGGAGCAGCCATGGCGCAAGCATACCTTGACACTGCCGAGAGTCCAAGGAAGGTTGCTTGCCGATCGGGAGCGTCAGCGCGGTCGCTCCGGCAGACGAATCTCGACCGTCACGGGAAATACCTGAGCTTCGCCCGCCATGGCAAAACGCTTGGGCAGCAGGTACTCGATGATGCGGGTGCGCTCGCGCTGCAACTGGTCGCGGATCTCGACGTAGTGTTCACGGCGCCGCCTGATCTCTTGCCGCTTCTCGTCGATGGACTGCTCGATCGCGGCCAAGCGCCCCGCCGCCTCGAACAACACGCCCTGTGCGGCCCTCCGGTTCAGGTCCTCGATCTCGCGCTCGAGCCGCGCGATGGTCGAGTGCTCGATGAGCGCCGACACCTCGCCCTGGCGTTGCCGGTAGCGTTCGTCCTCCCGCCGTCGCGCGGCGGCGTCGTCGGCATCGAGCTGCGCGCGCAGGGAGTCGGTGAGCGCGGCACTGTGGCGTCGCAGCCAGCGCCGCACGTCCCGATCGACATCTTCCATGATCTCGCCTGCCCGTCGCCGATCTTCCGGGGCTTGGGCTTCCTGCGTCGCTCGAAGCTCGTGGGCCGGCACGTGCGCGCTCGGGTCGCCGAGATCGCCGTTCTTGACCGGGAACACCAGGGTGCGAATCCAGCGATGGAACGTCTCGCGCAGTTCGTTCACGGCCAGTTCCTCGATGCTGACGAGAAGGACGGCGTCGGCGTCTTCCGGGACGGCGCCGCGGCGCACGGTCCAGCGTGAGACTTGGTGGTCGCCGGGATAGCGGCGGCGCGCCAGGACGCTGAGCGCGCGTCGCATCAGCGGATGCGCCAGGTGCATGAGCACGGCATCACGACGGGGCAGGAATACGTGCAGCGAGCCAAGCTGCTCGATGAAGGGATCGGTGCTGAATGCCAGTCGTGGCATCGGACCCGTGCGGCCGTCGGGCGCGGGGCGGCGTACGGCGTCGTCGATGACCTCGTGCCAACCGGGCAGGCCGGGATTCGTCACGCGGTAGAAGCCGGACTCTTCGGCGACCTGGAGGTGCGGTCCGCGGCCGGAGGTCGCCATGGCCGCTTCGAGCGTGTGGCCCAGCGCGTCCGGGTCCAGGTCGATCTCGGCGGCCAGCGCTTCCAGCTCGCCCGATGCGCCGTTCAACGATGCTCTGTCGTCGGCGGGGAAGAGCGCGCTCCCACGCGCAGCGTCGATACCGTTGTCCAGGTCTTGCCGCACGGCCGGCTCGTCCTCGCCCTCGATCAGGCGGCGATGCACCGCGCGATCGAGTACCTCGTTGACCGAACCCAGGTCTTCCCTGATCTCGTCGACCTTGCCGATGACGTGAGCCAGGAACTGCAGGTCCGGATCGGTGTTGCTGACGAAGTGATGGACCGTCACGTCGCGGGCCTGACCGTAGCGGTCCAGGCGGCCGTTGCGTTGCTCCAGCCGTGAAGGGTTCCAGGGACAGTCGTAGTGGAGGAGGTAGCGGGCGGTGCGATGCAGATTGAGGCCCTCGGACGCGGCGTCGGTGGCGACCAGCACGCGCACCGGCGAATCCGGGTCGTTGAACGCCGCCTTGACGTTGTCCCGGTCCAGGTCGGTCATCCCCTCCGGCCCGCCCGCGCCGAACAGCGTCAGCGCGCGGTCGGCCGGATAGCGTTCGCGCAGGCGCCGTGCCAGGTAGTCGAGCGTGGTCTTGTACTCCGTGAAGACGATCAGGCGTTCGTCGTCGCGGAAGTCATTCCCCGATCTCAGTAGCCGCTCGATCAAGGCGACCAGCGTGTCGAACCGCACGTCCGCGACAGGCGTCTGCTCCACCACGGGCGGGCCATCAAGATCGAAGCCGAGGGCGGCAAGGGCGCGGTCGAGGCCGAGAATCTCGTCGCTCACTTCGTCGGCGAAGTTCTTGAGCCATGCGCCCACCACCGTTGCGGCGGTGGCTTCTCGTTGCTGCGTTTCCCGGTCGTCCCCGGTCTCCTGGCGCAGCGCGCGCTCCGCTGCCGTCAGCTCCGATTCCTGCGCGGCTTCCTGTTCTGCGAATCCCTGCCGCGCCCGGCGCCAGGACTCGGCGAAGGCCGTGGGACACGACAGCAGCCGCTTGCCCAGGATCTCGACGGCGAAGGTGCCGGCGCGGCGGCGTCCCTTCGTGCCGGCGGACACGAGATGCCGCACGGCGCGGCGAAAGGCGTCGAACGCGGCCGGCAACGCCGACTCGCGCGAGTCGAAGTCGAGCGGAAGGGACGTTGGCGGATTCCGGTTGCAGAACCGGGGCGCTGCGCTTCCCGCGTTGATCTCGCGCTTCAAGCGCCGGATGACCACGTCGTCGGCGCGCCGGCGCATCGCGGGGGTCATCTCGGCGGTGCGCGTGAAGCGGACCGGATCGAGCATCTCCAGGAGGCCGGTGAACGAGCGCGTGTGGCCGTTGTGCGGGGTCGCCGACAGGAAGAGACGGTGCTCGAAGCGAGGCGCCACCAGTCGCAGGGTGCGGCACAGCTCGCTGTCCTCCCCGAACGGGGACGGCATCAGGTTGTGGCACTCGTCGACGATCAACAGGTCCCACGGCAGGTGCGGCGATCCTTCCGGGCTATGGCAGGCCGACAGGAACTGCTCGCGCACGTCTGGTTGGCGCAGGTAGTGGTAGGAGGCGACGATACGGTCGAACGACCGCCAGGGATTGGCGTCCATGCCGAGGCGGCGGCGCGTGCGGTCGGTCTGGTGGCGGTCCACCACCTCGAAGCGAAGCGAGAACTTCTCCCATAGCTCGTCGCGCCACTGCCAGCGGAGGGCCGCCGGCGCGAGCACCAGGACGCGGCGGATGCGGCGCCGTAGCAGCAGCTCGGTCAGGATCAGCCCCGCTTCGATGGTCTTGCCGAGCCCGACGTCGTCGGCGATCAGCAGGCTGACGCGCGGCATGCGGAGCGCCTTCAGCAGCGGTACGAGCTGGTAGTCCTCGGGACGTACCGCACCGTGGAACGGACTCGCCAGCGTCTCGTGGCGCGGCGGGCCGTGGCCGTCGGGGCCGAGGTACGGAGACAGCGCCGTCCAGCGCGCGGCGCGGAGGAGCGCGTCGAAGTCTTCCGGCGGCATGGCGTCCGCGCTGGTCGGGTCGGGCAGCGCGGTGGGTTCGAGCAGGCTCCTGCCCGGCTCCAGCTCCCACAGCAGGCGCTCCTCGGTCGGCGAGCCACTGTCCTTGTACTCGACGTGCACCAGATGCAGCCGGCCGCTGTCTCCGTCGAACGGCTCGACGGCCGCCACCACGCCGCTCCGGTTGCGCACCGTGGCCAGCATGCCGGCGCGGGGAACGTCGTCGGTCGCGGTTTCGCTCATGTCAGAATCAATCAACCGGGACGTGTATACACGCCAATCCGTCTATGTGTTCGAAGTGTCCGTCCGACGAGACCAGATCGGTTCCCGTCTCCATCGCATGGGCGGCGATCCAGATGTCGTTGGTCGGCAGGGGACGACCTTTGGCTCTCAAGGCAGCGGCGATTCGTGCGTAGCGGTCCGCAGTGATCCGACTCACCGGCGCGAGGGTGACGTACGGATTCGCCAGAAAATCATCCAGCTCGCGAATGTTCGAAGCCGTGCGCGAACCATGCCGATACCCGTACAACAATTCGCCGACTACGACAGCGGACAGCACGACTTCCTGGGATCGGCGAACGATGTCCGCGACGGTCGGATTGCCGCGGGCCAACTGCGAATAGGCGGTGGAGTCCAGGAGGACTCTCATGACCACATGGACTCGTCGATGGCCTCGAAGTCCTGCAGCGCGCGATCCATCTCATCCGCTTGCCGGCTCGTCCAGCTACCGATGAAGTGGTCGAGGGAGGATCCCACGACATCGACGGAGTCCTGATCGTCCGCAAGACCGGCGCCGCGGCGAAGAAGGCGCAGCACGGCCTGATTCAGCGAGATCCTCTCCTGTCGGGCCAGTCGGCGAATACGGTCGGCCAGTTCGGCGTCGAAACCTCGTACGGTCAGTTGATGCACAACTCACTGCCTCCTCAAATGACTCATCATCGGTTCACTATGACTCATTGTGTGCACCGGAAGCGAGCCGGTTGTCTATGCGAGCGACCCGATCAGCGCGTACACTGACACGAACCTTCCGAGAAGGGGGAGTTCTCTGGCTATGGCGAAATTACGAATCTTGATTCTGGCGGCAGCAGCAGTCGCC
This sequence comes from Spirochaetia bacterium, assembly GCA_965215345.1. Lineage (GTDB taxonomy): Bacteria > Spirochaetota > Spirochaetia > SZUA-6 > Bin103 > CATQHW01. Next base: position 1,513,155 of record CBDCDL010000002.1, read on the forward strand.
GTGCTGGCATCGACGGCAGCCGCCGAGCGCGGCACCGACGGCGAGTTGAAGATGCTCTACTGGCAAGCGCCGTCGATCCTCAACCCGTACCTGTCGGGCGGCACCAAGGACATCCACGCGGCTTCGCTGATCCTGGAGCCGCTGGCGCGCTACGACGAGAACGGCGACATGGTGCCGTGGCTGGCCGCCGGGATTCCCACGCTCGACAACCGCGGGGTGGCGCAGGACCTCATGTCGATCACCTGGACGCTCCGCGACGACGTGGTGTGGTCCGACGGCACGCCGTTCACGGCGGAGGACGTCGCGTTCACGGCGGCCTACTGCATGGACCCGAGCGGCGGCTGCGCGGCCGCCGCGTCGTTCCAGGGCGTCGGCTCGGTCGAGGCGTTGAACGACCACACGGTGCGGATCGACTTCGAGGTGCCGATGCCGTTCCCGTACGCGCCGTTCGTGGGCTCCATCGTTCCGATCCTCCAGAAGCGGCAATTCGAGCAGTGCACGGGTGCCAGGGCACCGGAGTGCACGGACCAGAACTTCGCCCCGGTCGGCACCGGGCCCTTCGTGGTGGACGAGTTCCGGCCCAACGACGTGGTGCGCTACGTGGTAAACGAGCGCTACCGCAACGCCGACCAGCCGGCATTCTCGTCAGTCCTGATGAAGGGCGGCGGCGATGCGGTGTCGGCGGCGCGCGCGGTGCTGGTGACCGGCGAGTTCGACCATGCCTGGAACCTGCAGGTCGAGCCGGAGATCCTCGCCGACATGGAGCAGTCGGGCAGGGGCGAGGTGATGTCCGCCTTCGGCACGTTCGTCGAGCGGCTGGTGATCAACAAGACCAATCCCGACCCGTCGCTCGGCGACACGCGGTCCACCCACCGGGACGGCGCCAATCCGCATCCATTCCTGTCCGATCCGGTGGTGGTGCGGGCGCTGTCGCTGGCCATCGACCGCGACATCCTGGTCGAGGCCGGCTACGGGCCGGCCGGCCGGGTGACCTGCAACGTCCTGCCCGCGCCGCCGGTCTATGCCTCGACCGCCAACGACTGGTGTCTGACGCAGGACATCGAGGAGGCCAACCGGCTCCTGGACGAAGCGGGCTGGGTGCCCGGCCGTGACGGCGTCCGCGAGAAGGACGGGGTGCGGCTGTCGATCCTGTACCAGACCTCGACCAATTCCGTCCGGCAGGGAACGCAGGCGCTCATCAAGCAGATGTGGCGGGAGATCGGCGTGGAGACCGATCTGCGCAACATCAGCGCCTCCGTGTTCTTCGGCAGCGATCCGGCCAGCCCCGACACCTACCAGAAGTTCTACGCCGACATCCAGATGTACACCAACAACTTCGACGGCACCGACCCGCAGGCATACATGGCCGGCTGGGTCTGCGACAAGATGCCGGGGCCTGCGAACCAGTGGAACGGCAGCAACATCTCCCGTTACTGCAACCCGGCCTACGACGCGCTGGCGGCGGAGTTCGCGGAGACCGGCGGCATCGAGCAGCGGGCGGAGATCGCCAAGCGGATGAACGACCTGCTCGTCCAGGACGGAGTGGTGGTGCCGCTGATTCACCGCGGCGAGATCGGCGCCCGGTCGCTGTCGCTCGGCGGAATCCGTCACAACGCCTGGGACGCGACCCTGTGGAACATCAACGAGTGGCACCGCATCGAGTGAGCGAAGCGAACCTCACTCGAAGAGTGAGGTGACGCGGGCCGCGCAGCCCCGCCATGGTGCGTTACGCGATCCGGCGTCTGCTGTTCGCCATCCCGACGCTGTTGGCGATCAGCTTGGTCGTGTTCGCCCTGCTGGACTTGGCGCCCGGTGATCCCACCGCCCAGCTCCCGCTGACGATTCCGCCGGAGGTCCGCGAGCGGATCCGGCAAAGCCTGGGTATCGGCCAGCCGTTTCCGGTCCGTTACCTGCGCTGGCTCCAGCAGTTCCTGGTCAACGAGCCCCTCAACCTGCTGGAGGCGGTGATCGGAGCCGAGATCGGCGACTCCGGCGCGCGCCTGCGGGTGCGCTCCTGGGCGACCCGCTCGCCGGTGGTGGACCTGATCGCCGAGCGGCTGCCGCAGACGCTGACCGTGGTGGGCATCTCCTATCTGGTGGCCATCCTGATCGCGGTGCCGGTCGGCGTGCTGTCCGCCTACCGGCAGCACTCGATCTTCGACCGGCTGGGCACGGTGGTGACGATGGTCGGCTTCTCGGTGCCGACCTTCTTCACCGGCACCGTGCTCATCGTCATCTTCAGCGCATCGCTCGGCTGGCTGCCGTCCATCTACGACACCACCCATCGGGTGACCGACCTGGACAGCCTGGTCTACCAGGTGAAGCAGATGATCATGCCGGTCATGGTGCTGGCCCTGTTCAACGCCGCGCAGATCAGCCGCTTCACGCGCTCGGCGGTGCTGGACACCATCCACCAGGAGTACGTACGCACTGCGCGCGCCAAGGGGCTCACGGAACGGGTCGTGGTCCTCATCCACGTGCTGCGCAACAGCATGATCCCGGTGGTCACGGTAATCGCCCTGGGCATTCCGTCCGACCTTCGCCGGGGCGGTCATCACCGAGCAGATCTTCCGCATCAACGGCATCGGCGCGTTGCTGATCGGGGCGATCGAGGGGGCCGACATCCCCACCGTGCAGACGGTGACCTTCCTCTTCGCGGTGCTGATCGTGACCTTCAATCTGGTCGCGGACCTGCTGTACGGCGTGCTGGATCCGCGCATCCGCTATGACTGAGGCGGTCCGCTCCCGGGCCGCTCGCCGGCTGTGGCGCCACTCCGGAACGATCGCGGGCGCCGCGGTGTTGTCGCTGATCGTGCTGGCGGTGCTGTTCGGGCCGGCCGTCCACGACGTCGATCCCCAGTTCCTGGACTACCGGGCCAAGAACCAGGGCCCGTCGCTCGATCACCCGCTGGGCACCGACAACCTGGGCCGCGACACGCTGGCCCAGATGCTGGCGGGCGGGCGCATCTCCCTGGCCGTGGGCATGGCCGCGATGCTGCTGTCGTTGACGCTCGGCACGATGGTGGGCGTCACCGCCGGCTACTTTCACCGGTTCGACGGTCCGCTGATGCGACTGACCGACCTGTTCCTGGCGTTGCCGGTGCTGCCGCTGCTGCTGGTCACCATGATGCTGTTTCGAGACCCGCTGCAGTCCGCGCTGGGCCCGGAGGCCGGCATCTTCATCCTGATCGTGGCCGTCATCGGCATCACGAGCTGGATGCAGACCGCGCGCATCGTCCGCGGCCAGGTGCTGGCCATCAAGCAGTGGGAGTACGTGGTGGCCGCGCGCAGCATCGGCGCGCGGCCGCTGCGCATCATCCTGCTGCACATCTTCCCGAACGCCTTGAGCCCGATCGTGGTAGCGGCCACGCTCGGCATTGCGCAGGCGATCATCACGGAGAGCGCGCTGAGCTTCCTGGGGCTGGGGTTTCCGTCCGACTTCCCGACCTGGGGCCGGCTGCTCTACGACGGCGTGCCGTTCCTGACGCTCACGCCGGCGCGCGTGATCTGGCCGGGGGTGGCGATCTCCCTGACGGTATTGAGCGTCAACTACCTGGGCGACGGCCTGCGTGACGCGCTCGACCCGCATGCCAACGTGGGCGGCGGCTGATGCCCGCGATCACGAGTCGGCCCAGCCCGCGATCTCGGACGTCGGCGCCAGGAACGTCTGCTCATCGACCGGCAAGCAGCCTGAGCCGGACCGCAGGTCCTGGAGGATGCGCTCCTCGCCATCGCCGCGGGTCTCCAGAGGGACCAGGCGGGCGACCGGCGTGCCGTCCTTGCTGATGATGATCGGCGTCCCGGTAGCGGCGACCCGGTCGATCAGCGCCAGGCACTTCCGCCTGAACTCGCCCGCGGGCACCGTGTCGGCCGTTTCGTCCATGGACATGGAACATGAACACCACGGGCGGAGGGGTCAATCGGTGCTGGACTGACAAAACGCCATGCTGGCGTAGCTGACCAGCGAGCCGGTGTCCGGCTGGGGGTTCTGGCCGTAGGCGAGCAGGGTGCCGTGGCGTTCGCCGCCGGCCAGCAGCGGGTACAGGGAGTAGAGGCCGGAGATGGCATCCACGTTGCGGCTGTTGCCCTCGGCCTGCAACGAGTTCGTGAAGCCGGCCGCGTCGAACCGTTGCGCGTAGTCCAGCAGGGCGCGGTCGGCCTGCTCGCAGGCCGCGGCGCCGGCGTCGTCCACGCGGTCGGGGGCGCCGAACTTGGGGCCGATGTGCGCGAGGTCCACGCTGAGCACGTAGAGGGCGCGCTTGCCGCTGGCGGCGACCGCCTCGCGCAGCGCCCGCAGCTCGCCTGCGACCTCCGGCGCCTGCAGCGGGTCGGAGCCGTCGCGCAGGTACGGGTCGACGCTGCCGAGCAGCACCGGGACCACCTCGTAGGCCGGCAACTCGGCCCGCGCCTCGGTGTAGTGCAGGAACAGCAGCGGGAACTCCACCGAGTGCTCGGTGCGGTGCAGGGTCTGCCGGTCGGTGACGTCGCGGCCGGCGCGGCGCGACCAGTCCTCGATCACGCCGCGGCCGGTCGGCGCCTGGCCGAACGGCGTCGCGTAGTCCTTGTCGGTCGCGATCGCGAACCCGGCGCCCGGCTCGGCGCCGGCCTGGTGGGCCACGCCCAGGATGACGTAGAGCTCGATGGGCTCGGGATCACGGGCCGCGGCGGCCAGCGCCGCGAAGGCCGGCGGGTAGATGGCGCCGCCCGCCCGCAGGTCGATGTGAGGACACATCACGGCCACCAGGCATGGTGCGTCCGCGTGCGCGGCCGGGACGTCCGCGGGCTCCATCGCCTTGGGGATCGCCGTCTTCGCCTCGACGAAGAACCGCTCGAACATCGCGGCCAGCTCGCCCGCATCGTCCGGGTACGACCGGCCGGCGTGCCAGGCGGGCCGCACCGTGGCGCGGCGGAACTCCTCGGACACGCGGGCGATGCGCTCGGCCGCCACCCGGTCGTGCAGGAAGCAGCCGCGGCTCAGCGTGCGCAGCAGCCGGTGGATCTCCGCCACGTCGATGTCGGCGCCGGGGAGCCGCTCCCGGAGCACCTGGCGTACCTGGCCCATCGAGTGCCTGCCGTCCAGGCAGGACAGGACGAGCAACCCCGCGGCGCCGAGCACGATGGGTTGCGGGGCGAACTCCAGCGGGTCGCGGACGTAGAACGCGCGGGAGCCGTCGTGATCGACCGGGATCACGTCGACGTGACGGACCCGCGGCAACGGCGGATCGATGGTGTAGCGCACGTGTGGGCTTACGTGCTGCTCATTCGCTCTCCATCTCGGCAACGGACACGCCGACCTGCACGATGCGCGCCTGGTCGATGCCGGCCACGCCGACGTACTTGAAGACCGCCGCGTCGAGCTCGCGCGGCTGCGCGTCCTGAATCACCACCTTCTTGCCTGTGAGGAGCGCGGCGAACGGCGCCGCCTGCGTGCCGGCATCGGGGTCGGTCGGGAACGCGAATCCGGTGCCGGGGATGTTCGTGAACGCGATCTGACCGGTCTCGTCGCTGATCCAGAACTCTGAGATCACCGAGTTGTCGGCGATGTCGGCGAGCACGGCGTTGATCTGCTCGGCGTCCATGCCGGCCTTGAGCGCGGCATCAATGAAGTGGGCGGTCAGCATGGCCTGCGCGACCATGTGCCCGGAGATCGCATCCAGCGTCTCGGCCTCGTCTGCCAGAACCACTCCGCTCGACAGCAGACACAGACCGGCGCAGAGCACCGTCAACAGTCTTTTCATGGCGGCCGGAAGTATGTGTGGCGGCTGATGTTGCGTCAAATCAGCACGCCGGCTCTGGGATCAGCCGGACTTGAGGTAGGGGATGCCGCTCGCCCTCGGTGCCACCGCGCGGCCGACGAAACCGGCCAGCAGGAGCACGACCAGGGCGTAGGGCAGCGTCTCGATCACGAACGGCGCCGCTCCCACCAGCGCCCGCAGCGCTCCGGCCGTGCCCTGCAGGTCGAAGGCGCCCTGCAGCCGGGCGGCCAGGGCTTCCAGGAACCCGAACAGCAGGCAGGCCACCAGCGTGCGGCCCGGGCGCCACTTGCCGAAGATCAGGGCCGCCAGCGCGATGAACCCCTTGCCGGCGGTCATGTCCCGGATGAACGCCGCGGACTGGGCGGTGGCCAGATAGGCGCCGGCCGCGCCGCACAGCGCCCCGCACAGCAGCACGGCCCGATAACGGAGCGCGGCCACCGAGATGCCGGCGGTGTCCACCGCTTCCGGGTTCTCGCCGACGGCACGCAACCGCAGCCCGAAGCGGGTCCGGTAGATCACCCAGAACGCCGCCGGTACGGTCAGGAACGCCGCGTACACCAGGACGTTGTGGCCGGACAGCAGCTCGCCGTACAGGTGGCCGACGATCGGCGCCTCCCGCACCGCCTCCACGCCGGGCCAGACCGTCGGGCGGAATCGGCCCTCGGGCGGGAGTTGCGGCGTCCGACCCCCCTGTCCGAACCAGGCGATGGCCAGCAGCACGGTCAGGCCGGAGACCAGGATGTTGATCGCCACGCCGGAGACGATCTGGTTGCCGTGGAATCGAATGCAGGCCACGCCGTGCAACAGCGCCAGCAGCACTGCGCAGGCGATGCCGGCCGCCAGCCCCACCCACGCCGCCGCCGGCAGCAGGGCCGTCAGCCCCGCGGCCGCAAGCAGGTCCGAACACACGTACGACGCGGCAGCGGCCGCGAACGCGCCCCCGAGCATCTTGCCCTCGAGCCCGATGTCGACGATCCCGGACCGCTCCGAGAACAGCCCCGCCAGCGACGCCAGCACCAGCGGCACCGACACCCGCAGGGTGGCGTCCAGCAGCAGGACGAAGAACGCGAACGCTTCCATCCGCTACGGAGTCTGTCGGATTTGCCGCCTCAGCGGGAAGGCCGACAGACTCCGTCCGTAGCGAAGGGCCGAAAGCGGAGCCGGAGGCGACGGTTTCGGGGCGCTACGGCTCCGCCCCGGCCCGCCGGCGGTCGCGCAGCCAAGGCAGCAGCACCGGACGGAACAGGTACTCCAGCGCCCCCACGAACAGGATCACCAGGCCCTGGATCACCACCACCAGCTCGCGGCTCACCTTCGGCATCTCGAACGCCAGCTCGGCGCCCCCCTGGTACAGCGCCCCGAACAGCAGGCTGGCGACCACGATCCCCAGCGGGTGGTTGCGGCCCATCAGCGAGACGGCGATGCCCACGAACCCGTAGCCGGCGGTGAAGTTGAGCAGCAGCCGGTGGCTGACGCCCATGACCTCGTTCAGCCCCATCATCCCGGCAAGCGCCCCGGAGATCGCCATGGCACGCACGATGTTGCGCGTCGGCGAGATGCCGGCGTAGACCGCGGCGTCGGTGTTGGCCCCCACGGTACGCAGCTCGTAGCCCCAGCGCGTGTGCCAGATGAAGATCCACACTCCGGCCCCGCACACCAGCGCCCACGGAAACGCCATGGTGAGCGGCGTCCGCGGGAAGTCGATGCCCACCCAGCCGAGCACTTCGTGCATCGCCGGCAGCCGGACGTGTTCGGCGAACGGACGGCTCTGCGGCGACATCTGCCCCGGATCGATGAGCACGTTCACCAGCAGGTAGACCATCAGCGTGGCGGCCAGGAAGTTGAACATGATGGTGGTGATGACGATGTGCGAACCGCGCCGCGCCTGCAGGTAGCCCGGCACCCACGCCCACAGCGCCCCGAACAGGGCGCCGGCCGCGACCGCCAGCGGCAGCAGGATCGCCAGCGGCAACCCGTCCAGGAACAGGCACACCAGCCCCACGCCCAGGCCGCCGAGGTAGCCCTGGCCCTCGCCGCCGATGTTGAACAGGCCGCAGTGCAGGGCGACCGACACGGCCAGGGCGGTGAAGATGAAGTTGGTGGCGTAGTACAGGGTGTAGCCCCACGCCTCGCGGAACCCGAACGCCCCGCGGACCAGGACGGTCAGCGCCTCGATCGGGCTCTCGCCGATGATCAGGATGACGATGCCGGCCACGGCGAACGCCGCCAGCAGGTTGACCAGCGGCAGCACGCCGTTGGCGGCCCAGCGCGGAAGGCCGCCTTCGGGCAGGGCGGCGGCCATGTCAGTCAGCCACGTGTGGCAGCCACCTCACGCCGCCGCGCCGATCCCGGCCATCAGCGGACCTATGGTCTGCTCGGTCGCGTCCGTACCCGACACCTCGCCGGCGACGGCGCCGTCGAACATCACCAGCACCCGGTCGCTCAGGGCGATGATCTCGTCCAGCTCGACCGATACCAGCAGGATCGCCATGCCGCGGTCGCGCAGCAGGACCAGGCGCCGGTGGATGAACTCGATCGCGCCGATGTCGAGCCCGCGGGTGGGTTGGCCGATGAGCAGCACGTCGGGATCACGGTCCAGCTCGCGCGCGACGATAATCTTCTGCTGGTTGCCGCCGGAGAAGGCGTCCGAGCGCAGCAGGGGATCGGGCGGGCGCACGTCGAACTCCTTCATCTGCCGCCGGGAGGAGGCGATGATGTCGCGCCGGTGCATGAGGATGGCGCCGTTGTAGGCGCGGTCGTCGTGGTAGCCCAGGATCGAGGACTCGTTGGCCGCGAAGGTCGTAATCAGACCCATCCGCTGCCGGTCCTCCGGCACGTGGCCCAGGCCGGCGTGGCGCATGCGGCGCGCGTCGACCGCCTCATGCCCATCGCACACCATGCGGCCGCTGACCGTCACCGTGCCGGCGTCCGGCCGCTCGATCCCGGCCAGCAGCGCCATCAGCTCCGACTGGCCGTTGCCCGCCACGCCGGCGATGCCGACGATCTCGCCCCGGCGCACGCGGAGACTCACGTCCCGCACGCGGCGCACGCCGGCGGCGTCGGCGTAGTCCAGGTGGTCGGCGGCAAGCATCACCTCGCCGGGCGTGGCGGGGCTCTTCTCCACACGCAACAGCACCGCGCGGCCCACCATGAGCTCGGCCAGGTGCTCCTGAGAGGTCTCCCCCGTGTCTACGTGGGCCACGACCTCGCCGGCGCGCATCACCGTCACGCGGTCGGTGGCGGCCATGATCTCGCGCAGCTTGTGGGTGATCAGGATCATGGTCCGGCCCTGCTCCCGGAGCGCGGCCAGGATCCGGAACAGCTCGTCGGCCTCCTGCGGCGTCAGCACTCCGGTCGGTTCGTCCAGGATCAGGGTCTCGGCGCCGCGGTACAGCGCCTTGAGGATCTCCACCCGTTGCTGGATGCCGACCGGCAGGTCGCCGACCGGGGCGTCGACGTCCACCTCCAGCCCGTACTCCCGCGCCAGGTGGGTCAGCGTGTCGCGCGCGCGGCGCAGGCCGCGCTGCAGAAGGGCGGCGCCTTCGGCGCCCAGCAGGACGTTCTCCAGCACCGTCAAGGGGTCCACCAGCATGAAATGCTGATGGACCATGCCGATGCCGGCGGCGATCGCGTCGCGCGGGCTGGCGATGGATGCCGGCCGGCCGGCTACCTCGATCGTGCCGGAGTCGGCCCGGTAGAACCCGTAGAGGATGCTCATCAGGGTCGACTTGCCGGCGCCGTTCTCGCCGACGATGCCGTGAACGGACCCGGCCGCCACCTCCAGCGACACGTCGCGGTTGGCCTGCACGGCGCCGAACCGCTTGTTGATCCCCCACAGCGCGATAGCGGGGGGAGGCCGCTCCGTCAGGGGCAGGAGTTGGTCGCCATGTAGTCGTGGATCTCCATCTCGCCGGCGACGATGGCGGCGCGCGCAGCCTCCACCCGTGCGGTCATCTCGTCGCTGATCAGGGCCTGGTTGTGCTCGTCCAACGCCCAGCCGACGCCGTCCTCGGCCAGCCCCAGGTTCCTGAAGCCGGGCTCCCAGGAGCCGTCCAGGGCGGTCTTGAAGACGTCGTAGGCCGCGACGTCGACGCGCTTGAGCATCGAGGTCAGCACCGACCCCGGGTGCAGGTAGTTCTGGTTGGAGTCCACGCCGATCGACAGCCTGCCGCCGTCGTCGGCGGCCTGCAGCACGCCCAGCCCGGTGGCCCCGGCCGCCGCGAACACCACGTCCGCGCCGCGGTCGAACTGCGACTTGGCGAGCTCCGCGCCCTTCACAGGATCGCTCCACGCCGCCGGCGTGGTGCCGGCCATGTTCTGGTAGATCTCGGCGTCCGGATCGACGTACCGGACCCCGTGCACGTAGCCGCAGGCGAACCGGCGGATCAGCGGGATGTCCATGCCGCCGACGAAGCCGACCGTGCCGGTCTCGGACGCCATGGCGGCGATCATGCCCACCAGGAACGAGCCTTCGTGCTCCTTGAACACGATGGACTGGACGTTGGGAAGGTCCACGACCATGTCGATGATGGCGAAGCTGGTGTCCGGGTATTCGGCGGCAACCGCCTCCACGGCCGGCGCCTGGCTGAAGCCCACGGCGATGATCGGGCTGTAGCCGCGGCGCGCGAAGTTCCGGAACGCCTGCTCGCGCTGCGCCTCGTTGGCGATCTGGAACTCGCCGTAGGCGACGCCGGTCTCCTGCTTGAACCGCTCGGCGCCGTTGTAGACGCCCTCGTTGAACGACTTGTCGAACTTGCTGCCGACGTCGTAGACGACGGCCGGCTTGATCTCGGCCAGGACGGCGCCGGCGCACAACAGGCCGATCGCCGCCGCACAGAACATTCGTCTCACGATAATGCCTCCGTATCGGTGGGTGCGCGACGCCGGGCACCGCGCAGGTATCCGACATGTTCGGCAAAACGGCGGATTCGTGCAAGCCCATACCGCGGGCTGAATTGACTATGGAGTTTGACCATGGTATGAAACAGGAAGATGGAAGAGATTCAGATATCGGCGTTCAAGGCGACCTGTCTCGCGGTCCTGGACCGCGTGGGGAAGACGCGGGTGCCCGTCCTGGTGACGCGATTCGGCAAGCCCGTGGCCCAGATCGTTCCGCCGCCGCCCGCTGCGCGGGACGAAGGGTGGCTGGGCTGCATGCGGGACCGCACCAGGATCGTGGGTGACATCGTCGCTCCCGTATCCGATCCGTCGGACTGGGAAGTCCTGCGACAGGCATGAAGCTGCTGCTCGACACGCCCATCTGGGTGTGGAGCGTGGCGGACGTATCACGGCTGGCCGATCCGGTGCGGCGAGCCCTGGAGGATCGCTCGAACGAACTCTGGATCTGCTCCATCAGCGTCTGGGAGGTGCTGATCCTGAGCGAGCGCGGGCGGCTGGTGCTGGAGCCCGACGCCCAAAGCTGGGTGCGTCAGGCGGTGGCCGGTCCGCCTTTGCGCGAAGCGCCCGTCACGATCGAAGTCGCGTTGGCCAGCCGTGCGGTACAGCTCCAGGGTCAGGATCCCGCGGACCGTTTCATCGCCGCGAGCGCCATGGTGTTCGATCTGACACTGGTCACCGCTGACGCGGACCTCCGCGATTGCCCGGACATTCAGGTGCTCCCCAATTCCGGCTGAGCATCTCGCTCGGTGCCATGGCGTCATGGTCGCGAGCACGCCGATCGGAATGGCTGCGGCCGACCGTGCAGCCGTGCAGACCGTGCAGAGACATGTTGTCGTGTGGGAGAGGTCATGCCAGCATGTCACCATGATGCGCCAGCGCGGCATGTCGGCGGCGCTCGCCTTCGATCCGCACTTCGCGGAGCGTGGATTCCAGCTCGTATAGGATGATGCCGTGAGCGAACCGCTCCGTCTGCTCGCCGTCATGGCGCACCCGCACGACTGGACGTGGGTGTCGGGCACCCTCTGCCTGCACGCCCGCGCGGGCGATCGGGTCACCGTCTGCAGCGTGACGCACGGCGGCGCCACCCACCGCGAGCGCTTCCTGGACGAGATGGCCAAGCCGGAGGCGGAACGCGATCCCGCCGTCGTCGGCGAGCCGGTGGAGGCATACACCGGCCGCAAGGAACAGGAGATGCGGCAGGCGGCGGCGCTACTCGGGATAGACGACGTGCGCGTGCTGGGGTTCGACGACAAGCCGTTCACCCGCCAGGAGCAGCCGCAGGCGATCGACGCGATCCGGGAGCTGATCGGCGAGGTCGCTCCCGACATCCTGATCACCGAGAACCCGTACGGCGACTCCGGCTTCCGCATGGCGCATCGCACCGATCACACGGAGGTGGGCCGGGCGGCGCTGGAGGCGCGCGACCGCGCCGCCACCCCGCGCGCCGGCCGCCCGCACCGCGTGGCGGTCACCTGCTTCTCCGGCATCATGTTCGACACCAGCCAGGTCACCTGCGGCGTGGAGCTGCCCGACGAGATCGTGGAGTTGCGCGTGCAGGCGGAGGCGTGCTACCGCACGCAGGAGCACGACCCGGAGCGCGCCCGCCGGCGCATCGAGATGGAACTCGCCCACCTGGGCCGTGTGATGCGGGTCCGCTACGCGGAGACCTTCGTGCAGGAGAGTCCGTCGCTGCTCACGCGCTTGGCGGCGCCTGAGCTGATGCGCGCCGCCGCCCGCGAAGGCCGCGTGGAGCGCATCCGGCGGCTCGGATAGCCGGCTACCTGTCCGGAACCTCCACCCGCCGGCCGGTGCGCGCCGACTCGTAGGCAGCGTCGACGATCAGTCCCACCCGGACCGCTGCCTCGCCCGGGATCGGCACCGGTCCCTCGCCGCGGGCGGCGGCGATGAAGTTCCGTACGAACCGCTCGCCGTAGCCGCCGCCGTAGGCGCGCGACTCGGCGGGCGTGAAGGTGAAGGTGCGCTGCGGCGCGGCCGCGAACTCCGGCACGCCGCTCTCCAGGTGCAGCTCGGGCGGTCCGCGGTCGTTCCACCACAGCCGCCCCTCGCGGCCGTTGACGCCGACGTGCTGGTCGTAGCCGGCGGCGTTGTAGAAGCCGCCGCCGGAGACCGCCAGCAGGTAGCCGGCGTGCAGCGAGGCCAGCGCGCCGGAGCGCAGGCGCATCGACAGGGTCGCCGTGTCCTCGACGTCGAAGCCGTCGTCGCCGCGGGTGGCGACCTCCGCCGCCACCGACACGATGGGATCGCCGGCGAGGAACTGCATGAGATCCAGCGAGTGGCAGCCCAGCCAGGAGAGGATGCCGCCGCCGGCCTTGGCGCGGTCGAACAGCCAGTGGTCGGGTCCGCGGAAGCGGACCTGCGTGGTGAGCATCCGGATCTCCACCGAGAACAGCGTGCCCAGCGCGCCGGCGCGCACGAGCCGGCGCGCCTCGGCGATCAGCGGATTGAAGCGGTTGGTGTAGAACACTGACAGCCGCCGGTCCGCCCGCTCGGCGGCAGCCACCACGCGCCGCGCGTCTGCGGCGGTGCGTCCCAGCGGCTTCTCGGCCAGCAGGTGGTGGCCGGCCTCCAGGATGCCCGCGAACAGGTCCGGGTTGCGGTCGTTGCGCTCGGCGGCGACCACGAAGGCCAGGTCGCGGCGCCCCAGGAGCTCCGCAAGGCTGCCGGCCTGCTCGACCGGCGTGTCGCGCACCTCGCCCCGCAGCGAGTCGAGAGCCGAGGAGTCCTCGTCCCAGACGACGATGCGGCCGACCTCGGGCAGGCAGTCCAGGGTGCGGATGTGGCCCGCCGAGTGCGGGTGGCGGAGCCCGATCAGGGCGGCGGTCAGTTCCTGCATCATCTCTCCTCCACGCGGCGTTCGCCCATGATGGTGTCGGCCGGATAGGCGCGGTAGCTATTGCGGATCGTCGGGCTGCGCAGGTCGGCCTGCCACACCACGGCGCCGCCGGCATCCGCCTCGACGATCACGCGCTGCGGGTCCGAGTCGTTGGTTTCGAAATTGATCAGCGTGGTGCCGGACGGCAGGCGGTAGGCGCTCGACCGGGACAGCGAATACAGGTCCGGCGTGTGGCGGTACTCCCACACCTTCACCGCGATCAGGTCGTAGGTGTTGAGCGCCAGCTCCAGGGCGCGGGAATACGCGCCTCCTTCCTCCTCCGGCCGGTCGCGGCCGTTGTCGAACAGGAGGATGTTGCCGTTCGGGAGCTCGGCGGCGGTGTGCGGGAAGTAGAAGCGGTCGGTGGGGTCGGCGAACTCGTAGCTGGACGCAGGCCCGCCGAGACGCCACTCGATGCTCTTGAAATCGGGAGCGACGGAGATGATCTCGTTGCGGTTGGCAAGCGACAGGATCACGTTGCCGCGGACCCCCAGAGCCAGCGAGTTGACGTTCAGCCAGTTCTTGAGGTCGCCCGACCACCGCACGCGATGGGCCAGTGACAGGTGGTCTGTTGCGTCCCACACCTCCTCGGTGGTGTGGGTGGCCTGATCCCACACGCGCAGCGAATCCACCAGGACGCGGGTCTCCGCCTCGCCTCCGTGCGCGGTGTCGTCGATGGTGATGATCTCGTGGGCGATGTAGAGCACCTGCTCGTCCGGCAGGATCGCCAGGTCGTGGTGGGCCCATTTGTCGATGTCGTTGTTGACCAGGCGCGTCACCACCCGCCCGAGCGGGTCGATCTCGCGCAGGCAGCAGTTGACGAAGCGGCCGGTGGGTCCGCCCTCCCAGTAGACGAGGTTGTGGTTGGGCTTCTGGCGCACCGCCCTGATCGGCGTCGGCGGGTCGGCCACGACCGGCCGGTTGCGGTGGTACCAGACGATGCGGCCGAAGCGGTCCAGGAACAGGAAGAAGCTGTCCGGGTTGTCCTGCAGGTCGAGCAGCACCAGCTCCGCGGTGGACTGGCCGGTCGCGTCGATCTGCAGGCGGGCCAGCGCCGGCGGCAGCGCGCGCGTGCGGAACGTGCCCTCCGTGTGGGGTGTGCCCGCGGTCCCGTCGCCGGCGACCGGCACGACCGCGTAGGCGTACTCGGTGTCGGGGAGCAGGCGCATCACGGGCACGGTGAACGTGCGGGCGGGCGCGGGCGTGGTCGCCGAGCGCAGCGCGCCGTCCGGCCCCGCGTACTCCACGTACGCGCGGCCCGGCGCGTCGAGCTCCACGGCGATCTCTGCTATAAGGCTGTTGTCGGGGTGCAGCGACGCGGTCGCCGACACGACGCGCGGCGGGTTGGAGTCCTCGGCGGAGGCGAGCAGGGCGGCCAGGACGAACGCCGCCGCGACGGCGAAGCGAACGGAGGTAGGCGTACTCATGATCGAGAACCGGATCCTATGGCGTAAGGCGCGCGGCGAAAAGGCGCTGGGCGTATCGATGAACGAGCCCTCGGAGGAGGTGGTCGAGCTGGCCGGCCGCATGGGCCTGGACTTCGTCAACCTGGACGGGCAGCACGCCCCGGTGAGCCCGCAGCAGGTGGGCACCATCTGCCGCATCGCCGAGGGGTTCGGGATGACCACCAGCATGCGCATTCCCGACGGCGCGGAGTCGACGATCCTGTCCTGCCTGGACCGCGGCGTGCAGCTCATCGTGGTCCCCAACCTGCAGACGCGGGCGGAGGCGGAGGCGCTGGTCAAGTACACGTTCTTCGCGCCGCTCGGATTGCGCAGCTCCACCAGCTACCCGATGGTGCTGCGCCAGGACGGCCCCGAGCGCATCTCGCTGTTCGAGGCCGCCAACCGCAACACCCTGGTGGTCCCCCAGTTGGAAAGCGTCACCTCGGTGGAGAACCTGGACGAGATCCTGCAGGTGGACGGCATCGACTTCTTCGGCGGCGGGCCGGAGGACATGGCGCAGTCGCTGGGCATCCCCGGCGGGCACGCCGACCCGCGCGTGGCCGAGCAGTACGCACGGGCGGAGGCCAAGGTCAGGGCGGCGGGCAAGTTCATGCTCGGCGACCATACCGAGTCCGTGCAGGTGCTCGGCGTCGTCAAGGGAGCGATCGAGGAGGCGTTGGCCGGACTGGGACGAGCCTCGGCGCTTCCATGGTAAAATGCGCGGTCCATGGTGACGGCCACGTCCGGAGGCGTTACCGCTCGCTCGGATAGGTCCGCCGGCGCGCGGGACGCCGCCCCGGACGACGTTCCGCCGTACGTCGAGTTCGCGTCGATCGACAAGAGCTACGACGGACGCACCCTGGTCGTCAGGGACCTGAACCTCAGCGTTCGCGAAGGCGAGTTCCTGACCCTGCTCGGGCCGTCCGGCTCCGGCAAGACCACCTGCCTGATGATGCTGGCCGGGTTCGAGACGCCGTCGGCCGGCGCCATCCGCATCGCCGGTCGGTCCGTGCACGACCTGCCGCCGCGGCAGCGCAACATCGGCGTCGTCTTCCAGAACTACGCGCTGTTCCCGCACCTCACGGTGGGAGAGAACCTGTCCTTCCCGCTGGAGGTGCGCCGGCTCGACCCCGCTCAGCGCCGCGAGCGCGTCGAGCGGGCGCTGCGCTTGGTGCGGCTGGAGGGGTTCGAGGACCGGCGGCCCGACCAGCTCTCCGGCGGCCAGCAGCAACGCGTCGCCATCGGCCGCGCGCTGGTGTTCGAGCCCAGCCTGGTGCTGATGGACGAGCCGCTCGGCGCCCTGGACCGCAGCCTGCGCGAGGAGATGCAGTACGAGATCCGGCGCATCCACCGCAGCCTCGGGGTCACCGTCGTCTACGTCACGCACGACCAGCAGGAAGCGATGGTGATGTCGGACCGCATCGCCGTGTTCAACCGCGGGCGCATCGAACAGGTGGCGTCGCCGGAGATCCTCTACGAGGAGCCGGAGCGGCCGTTCGTGGCCCGCTTCATCGGCGGAAACAACATGCTGCGCGGGCAGGTGACCGCCGTCGACGGCGACTACTGCCGGGTCGCGGTCGGCGATCAGACGATCACCGCCTACCGCGTGGCGGCGTGCGAGGCCGGTGACCCGGTGACCGTCGCCATTCGCCCGGAACGGGTCGCCCTGGCGACCGGGTCGCACGAGTACAGCAATCAGTTCGAGGCGCAGGTCTCGGCCGTTACCTTTCTGGGCGATCACCTGATCGTGCACGTCCAGGCCGGCGGGCGCACCGATTTCGCGCTCAAGATTCCCAACATCGTGGGACATGGCGCGCTGTTGGAGGGCGATACGATCACGATGGGGTGGGCGGCAGCCGACTGCCGCGCTCTGGACGTCGACGACGAAGAGGAGGAAGACGGAGGATGAGGATGCCGAAGCTTGCGGTGATCCTGACGCTGGTCGCGCTGACCGGGAGCCTGTCGGCCACTGCCGAGGAGATGACCATGGTGTCCTGGGGCGGAGCGTACGGCCGGGCGACGCAGAAGGCGCTGCTCGATCCGTTCGGCGCCGACACCGGCTACACCATGCGCATGGAGGACTACAACGGCGGCCTCGCCGAGATACGCGCGCAGGTCGAGACCGGGAACGTGCACTGGGACGTCGTCGACCTGGAAGCGGCGGACGCCGTGCGCGGCTGCGACGAGGGCCTGCTGGAGGTCGTGACTCCCCAGGACGTGTTCCCGGAACAGGACGCGGCTGCGGCGGCGCAGGACTTCCTGCACGGCACGCTGTCCGAGTGCGGCGTCGGCCTGATCGTGTATTCGACGGTCTACGCCTACCGCACGGACCACTTCGCCGACGAGCAACCGTCGACGATGGCCGACTTCTTCGACCTGGGGAAGTTCCCGGGCCGCCGCGGCATGCGGCGCTCCCCCTACGGCACCATGGAGTTCGCCCTGGTCGCCGACGGCGTGCCGGTCGACCAAGTGTATGACACCCTGGGCACCCCCGAGGGCGTGGATCGGGCGTTCCGGAAGCTGGACTCGATCAAGGACCACGTGGTGTGGTGGGAGGCAGGCGCACAGCCGCCGCAGATGCTGGCCGACGGCGAGGTCGTGATGAGCACCGCCTACAACGGCCGCATCTTCAACGCCCGGATCGCCGAGAACCAGCCTTTCGAGATCGTCTGGGACGGCCAGGTGCTGGACCACTCGCAGCTTGCCGTCGTGGCGGGGGCGCCCAACCTGGAGACGGCGTTCGAGTTCCTGGCGTTCACCGCGAAGCCGGAGTCGATGGCCGCCATGAGCGGCTACATCTCCTACAGCCCGACCCGGCACTCGGCGCTGCCTCTGGTGGGCACCCACGTCGAGACCGGCATCGAGATGGAGCCGCACATGCCGGTCACGCCGGAGCGTCTGGAGCGGTCGGTGTCGAACGACTGGGCGTGGTGGGCGGACTACGGCGACGAGATAAACGACCGCTTCGGGGCGTGGCTGGCACGCTGAGTCCGCCTCGCCGGGGCGGCGCGCGCCTGCGCGCCGCGCTCCTGGTCCTGCCGCTGGCGGGGTTCATCGGCGTGGCGTTCCTGGCGCCGCTGGGCGCCATGCTGGTGCGCAGCGTGCACGACCCGGTGGTCGCCGACGCGCTGCCCGACACCCTGGCGTTGCTGCGCGGCTGGGACGGCGGCGGCGCGCCGCCGGAGCCGGTATACGCGGCGGCCGCGCGCGAGCTGCTGGAGGCGCGCGAGCTGCGCACGCTCGGCCGGATCGCCACCCGCGTCAACCGCGTGGAGGCGGGGCTGCGCAGCGTCTTCACGCGCAGCATGCGCCGGCTACGGGGCGTGGAGACCGATGACTGGCGCGCGGCCATGGTGGAGGCCGACCCGGCCTGGGGAGAGGCGCGCACGTGGCGGGCGCTGCGGCGCGCCGGCGAGCGCTGGACGGTCCGTCACTACCTGAACGCCGTCGACCGGGACCGCGGCGCGGACGGCCGCGTCGTCCGCCGGCCGGAGGAGCAGCGGATCTACCTGCAGCTCTTCGGCCGGACCTTCCTGGTCAGCCTGGCGGTCACGGCGCTGTGTCTCCTGCTCGGCTATCCGCTCGCCTGCGGAATCGCGCATGCGCCGCCGCGCCGCGCCGCGCTGCTCCTGGTCGGGGTGCTGCTGCCGTTCTGGACGTCACTGCTGGTCCGGACCACGTCCTGGATCGTGCTGCTGCAGTCGCAGGGGGTGATCAACGACCTGCTGGTGGCGATCGGCGTGATCGGCGACGAGCAGCGGCTCGCCATGATCTACAACATGGCCGGCACGCTGATCGCGATGACGCACGTACTGCTGCCGTTCATGGTGCTGCCGCTCTACTCGGTGATGCGCACGATCCGGCCGGAGTATCTGCGCGCCGCCGCATCGTTGGGTGCGGGACCGGTGCAGGCGTTCGTCCGCGTGTACTGGCCGCAGTCCCTGCCGGGGGTGGGCGCCGGGACGCTGCTGGTGTTCATCGTCGCCCTCGGCTACTACATCACACCCGCCCTGGTCGGGGGCCGCACCGGTCAACTCATCTCCAACCTGATCGCCTACCACATGCAGGAATCGCTCAACTGGGGGCTGGCGGCGGCGCTGGGCGGCATCCTGCTGACCTGCGTGCTGATCTTCTACGTGATCTACGACCGGGTGGTGGGCATCAACCGCCTGCGGCTGAACTGACATGCCGAATCGTCATGTGCCGGCTCGCACCCTTCCGGAACGCGCCGGCCGGGCCGTGTACCTGGCGTTCTGCACGGTGGTGCTGCTGTTCCTGATCGCGCCGCTGCTGGTCTTCGTGCCGCTCAGCTTCAACGCGGAGCCGTACTTCACCTTCACCGAGGGGATGCTCCGGCTCGACCCCGACGCCTATTCGCTCCGATGGTACCGGAGCGTGGCGGGCGACGAGGAGTGGCTGCGCGCACTGGTCAACAGCCTGGTCATCGGCGCGGCGGCCACGGCGCTGGCGACCGTGCTGGGCACCGTGGCCGCGCTCGGCCTGTCGAGCCCGGCGATGCCGGGGCGCACGGCGATCATGGGGCTGCTGCTCTCTCCGATCGTGACGCCCCTGATCATCTCGGCGGTCGGCATGTTCTTCTTCTATTCGGAGATCGGGCTGGCGCAGACCCACCTGGGGCTGATCCTGACGCACACCACGCTGGGCGCACCCTTCGTGGTCATCACCGTCACCGCGACGCTGTCCGGCTTCGACCGGAACCTGCTGCGCGCCGCCGCCAGCCTGGGCGCCGGACCGCTGACCGGCTTCCGCCGCATCCAGCTCCCGCTGATCGCGCCCGGCGTCGTGTCCGGCGCGCTGTTCGCCTTCGCCACCTCCTTCGACGAGGTGGTCACCGTGCTCTTCATCGGCGGCCTGGAGCAACGCACCATTCCGCGGCAGATGTGGTCCGGCATCCGCGAGGAGATCAGCCCTGCGATCCTGGCCGTCGCCACCGTCCTGCTGGCCTTCGCGCTGCTGTTCATGGCCACCGTCGAGTGGCTCCGCCGCCGCGGCGACCGAGAAACCGCATGAGCATCCTGGCCAACCATCCCGGCTCGCGGTCGAAGGAGACGCGTGATAAAACAGGTAGGGCTCTGCCACGCTTCGGGCTTCAACGGCACGTGGTGAACCGGGAAGGAGGGACACTCACTATGGCGGCACCGAGGAACGAAGGACCAATCCCGCCGGAGCTGCTTGACGATGACGGCGTGTTCTACCGACCAATGATGACGAGCGAATGTGGTTGCTGTCCCAGCACGTTCGGGAGCTGGATCGACTGTTCCAGGAGTGGCGCATCGAACTATGACGAAGCTGCGGATTCGCGGCGCCGGCCTGTTTCAGGCGCTGGATTGATCGAATGGACCTGACGCGCCTTGCCCGCACCCTGCCCCACGAATGGCCGCCGAACGGCGGGAATACGCTGCGGGCGGTTCTCCGCGACCGGCAGGCGGATGAATCGGACCGCCTCCTGGCCGCGGAACTGGCCGGCGAGGTTGTCGTCATCGACGACGATCTCGCCGGCACCCTGCTGTCCCTCGTCGGCGACGACGGAGCATCCGAGCCGTTGCGTTGCCGGGCTGCGCTGTCTCTCGGACCGGTCCTGGAGCAGATGGATCTGGATAGCGACGACGACTTCCTGGGCCTGGACGAGGAGACGTTGGGCGCGCCGCCGATCTCCGAGCACACCTTCCGCAGGATTCAGGAGACGTTGCGCGCCCGGTACCTGGAGGATGACGTTCCGTCGGAAGTGCGACGCCACATCCTGGAAGCCTCGGTGCGAGCTCCGGCCGACTGGCACGGGGACGCGATCCGTGCCGCGCACTCCCGCAAGGACCGGGACTGGCGGCTGACCGCAGTGTTCGCAATGTATCACGTGCGTGGTTTCGACGATGAGATCCTCACCGCGCTGGATGATCCCGATGCCGAGATTCGGCGCGCAGCGGTGTCCGCCGCCGGCAATTGGGAAGTGGAGGCTGCATGGCCGCAGGTGTCCGCCCTGCTCTCGGCGCCGGACACCGACAAGTCGCTTCTGCTCGCCGCGATCGAGGCGGGAGCATTCATCTGTCCGCACGAGGCTGAACCGTTGCTGCTCGAATTGAGCGACTCCGCCGACGCCGAGATTGCCGCCGCGGCCGGGGACGCGGCCATGATGGCCGCAGCCGGGAGCGAGGACGAGGACGAGTTGGATGAGGACGCCGCGTGGTGAAGTGAGCCCGTGAGCGGGAACAGGAAGCCCGGCCCGAAGCTGCAGGAGTGAATCGACGCCCGCAAGCGGCATCACCTGTCACACGCCCAGGTGCAGATGGCGCGTGAGCTGGGAATGAACCCTCGCAAGCTGGGCGGATTGGACAATCACGATCAGGAGCCGTGGAAGCTGCCGCTGCGCCGGTTCATCGAGCACCTGTACCGCGAGCGGTTCGGCAGAGCGGCTCCCGAGGTCGTTCGTTCGATCGAGGAGATCGCACGCCGTGATGCGGAGAAAAGGACGACTACGTGGACGGCGGTGTACCGATGCTCGCCCGCATGAGCGCCAAGCGGATCAAGGGCTTCGAGAGTCTCGGGTACTCCGTCGCCGACGATTGACCGGCGTCAGGTCAGGACCGACGATACGGCGTGGAGATTACCTACAACGACGCGCAGGCCCCTCTTGAGGCGCTGCTGCACTCGATCGACCGCCCGGGAGACTACTGCACACAGGGCCGACGGTTCGTGCCGATGCCGCGCGTCGAGGTCGCCGGCGCAGGAGTGCTTTCGTTTCCCGTCACCCCATCGCAGGCGCAGGTCCTGATCTCGGCGGCCGAGCGGGCGCCGTACGGCAGAGGCGAGCAGACGTTGGTGGACAGCTCGGTCCGCGCCTGCTGGCAGATCGATGCCGAACAGGTCACGGTGACCGGCGGCGTGTGGTGCGACACGTTGGCGGACATCGCGGCTCGCGCCGCGACCGGGCTCGGCTGTCCGCCCGCTCACACCGAAGCTCACCTGTACAAGCTCCTGGTCTATGAACCGGGCGGGTTCTTCGCCGCGCACCGAGACACCGAAAAGGTCGACGGCATGATCGGCACGATGGTGCTGTCGTTGCCGGTGGCAGGCGCGGGGGGCGAGTTGATCATCCGCCACAAGGGGCGCGAGACGGTCGTGGATCTGCGCAGCGAAGAGCCCTCCGAGCTTGCCTTCGCCGCCTTTTACGCGGACTGCATCCATGAGACCCGGCCGGTGTCCGCCGGTCACCGGATCGCCCTGGTCTATCACCTGATCCTGCGAAAACGCGCGGCAGCCGGATCGTTGCAGAACGCTCCGGACTTCAGCGCGCAAGAGGCCCGGATCGCCGCGCGGCTCAGGAAGTCGGAGACCGCGGACGGGAACAAGCTGGTATGGCTGCTGGAGCACGACTACAGCGAGTCCGGCCTGTCGTTCGACGGCCTGAAGAACGCGGACGCCGCGGTGGGCGGCGCTCTCCGTCGCGCGGCCCACCGGGCGGACCATGCGCTGCACGCCGCGGTCCTTCATATCGAGGAGTCCGGCCTCGCCGACGAGTCGGGCGGCGTGCCCTACGGGGTCGATCCCCACGATCTCGATTGGACGATGGAGGAGGTGTTCGATTCCGAGATCTGGCTCGACGGCTGGATCGCTCCGGACGGCACGAGAGCCGATTACGGCAGAGTTCCGTTGTTGCCAGGCGAGCCGCTACCGGCCGGGGCGCTGGACGACGCCGAGCCGGACGACCAGAGAGTCAACATCACCGGCAACGAAGGCGTCCAACTGTCGCACTCGTATCGTCGCGCCGCCCTGGTGCTGTGGCCTGAGCGGCACACCGTACGGACGCTTGCTCACGGCGGCATCGGCGGCGCCGTCGCCTACGTGGCTGCCGAGCTGGTCCGGACCGGCGGCGCGGCGGGACGCGCGGGCGCCTTGGTCGCTCAGCTCATCGACGCCTGGCCGGCTCCGCGGCGCTCGCATCCATATCGCCGCTATGAGACCGCCGACTCGGCAGGCAGTTGCACGGACGCGCTGCGGCTGCTGCGTCTGCTTGGCGACGAGGCCTCGACGCGGCGATTTCTGCACGAGATCCTCACCGCTCACTACAGTGGTGAGGAGAATACGGAGCTGCTGGAGACGGCGGCGACGCTCTCGCCCGTCACCCTGCAAGGCTGGCTTCCAGGGTTCACGGCGGCGGCCTTGCCGCGCCATCCGGACGCCGTGCTCGACCTCCTGGGGAATCTGTGCGAGCACGAGATGTCTCAAACCGAAGCGGGCGATCCGTGGCGCACGGCTCTCCTGTAGCTGCCCCAGTTGCCGCCGCTTGCGCGCCTTCTGCGCCGACCCGGTGGAGACCACGCTGCGGCTCCCCTTGCGGAAGGAGTTGCGCCGGCACGTCCACGGGATCATCGATCGGCACGGTCTCGACATGCTCCACGAGACCGAACGCGTCGGCAGACCCTACACGCTGATTTGCACGAAGACGCGTGGCGCTTACGAGCGGCGGTGTTCGCAGTATGCCGCCGACATCTCGCACATGCGCCTGCTTGCCACCGCGGCGCGCAGCGCACCGGACGCCGCGCACCAGGGTGAGTTGAGTCGACTTCGCGCGGCGATGGAGCGCAGCGCTGCCGGCCGGGAGTGACGCCGTTCGCCTGCGGGTCGCGGGGGCGAGGGAGCGCAACGGCGCGCCAGAACGTTTCGTCAGTTTCCCCTGGAGGGGCCGGTGCGTCCGGGTTCTCGCTGTACCGTCACGGTGTAGCCGCCGGTGCGACCGACTCGTACACCAGCGTCGCCGTGCTCTCCTGCGCGAAGGCGAAGGCGGCGAGGTGAAGGCCGAGGCCACCGCGATGGTGGCCATGGCGCGCACGCTACTCGCCCAGCCGGAACGGCGGACAGCGGTCGGTCGTCAGCAGGAACGCGTAGACGGAGACCCCGACGACCAGCGGAAGCACGCGGGTGAGAGCGGCTATGCCGTATACGATCCGCTACGACGTGACGGCCACCCCGCTTCGAACGTATCGCGCACGGAAATCGAAAAGTCGGGCAGATTCGGCGAATCGGCGCGCGCTCCCGACCGGAACACGCCGTGCTCCCGGTAATCACCGTCGACCAGGACGAGCACGGTCACCGTCTCGTCAATCGGGTTGACGATCCAGTACTCGGGTATGTTCGCTTCGGCGTAGTCGCTACGCTTTACCACCCTGTCGCGGTCCGGATCGTCAGGGCTCACCACTTCCATGACCAGGTCGGCGCCGAGCCAATACTCGTCACGGCAACGCGGGTCCGAAGCGTCGCGGACGAGCAGGAGGTCCGGCTCACGAAACTTGCCGTCGCGAAT
The DNA here is from genome assembly GCA_965215345.1 of Spirochaetia bacterium. Lineage (GTDB taxonomy): Bacteria > Spirochaetota > Spirochaetia > SZUA-6 > Bin103 > CATQHW01. The sequence goes on from CBDCDL010000002.1 coordinate 1,537,464, forward strand.
CCGCAGGCGCAGCGGGGCGTAGTACACGTCACCGCCGCCGTTGCGAACGACCGAAACCAGAGCCAGGAACAGAAACCGCGAAATCGCCTGATGTCGTTGCGTGGGCATGGGCAGAACCTCGATGCAGCCGTCGGTGAACTCGATCAGACGATGGCAGTGGTTGGTCAGCGTCAGATACTGCTCCTGAGTCCAGAACCGCTGCAGCGCGGAGAGGTCGGCTACCGTACTGTCGTCGGACATGACGATGCGCAGTCTCGGGTCATGGCGAGGGGCAACCATCGTGTCCATGCGCTTTCTCCGGGTAAGTGTCGGCTCGCCGCTTGCATCTGTCAACGAAGCCGAGGTCACGAGGTCACGACTACAGTCAGGCGGATCAGTTCTCCGCGACGACTTCGCCGAACGAGCAGGGACCAAGAAACTGGGTGGTCGACTGGGACGCTGATGCGGTCCACCTGGACCTGCTGGCCGACCGGCTTGCCGGGATTCTCTCGGAGCTGAGAGGCACTGATTCCGCTTACCCGGGCGAGCGTGATCCATCTCCTCAGACGGTATAGCCCTCCGAAGGGGCCTGGGTCAGGGCGAAACCCGCGTCAGCAGCGGGCTGGCGCTATGGCGCCTCCGACGGCGATCTTCCCTCGGCGGCGAAGGTCATCGAGGGTCACGCGCCCATTCTCTTCGCCTGCAGCCAGCGCTTGAAAGCCTCCGGCTCGTTTCGATCAGCCGCATGGAAGAACAAGCGATACGGCCCATGCCTCATATCGTCGGCATCTCTCGTCCGCGATTCGCCCCACAATCTGAATAGCAGCATGACCGATGGCGACGGCCGGTCACCGCACGGCGGATTCGCCCATGATCGACTCGGCGGCATGGACGCGGTACTGGTTGGGCTTGCCGGGCGAGCGGTGGCCGACCTCCCAGACGGTGCGGCCGTCGGGGGTGACCTCGGCGACGATGAATACCCGGCAGCAGCGCTCGGCGCGAGCCGATCCGTACAGGATCAGGGTGTTGCCGCCCGGCAGGCGCTGCACGCTGGAACAGCAGGCGGCGTACAGCGGCGGGCGGCGCCAGTATTCCCACACCCGGCGCGCGGTCATGCGCTCCAGGTCGAGCTCCAGCTCCACCGCGCGGGAGAACTGGGCGCCCTCGTCGTAGGGCCGGCCGGTGCCGTTGTCGAACAGCAGCACGTTGCCGTTGGCCAGCGGCACCGCCGTGTGCTGCGCGTAGAAGCGGTCGCGCGGATCCCCGAACGTGAAGTCGCTGCCCGGGCCGCCCAGGCGCCAGCGCACGGAGGCGAGGTCCGGGGCGATCGAGATCACCTGGTTCAGGTGGCCGAGCGACACCAGCACGCTGCCGTCTTCGGCGACCGCGGCAGAGTTGCCGTGGCTCCAGTCCTGCACCCGCGGGTCGCGCTCGCATCCTCCCCACATGGGATGACCGGGCAGCGTCCGGTTGGAGGCGGGCGCCACCCGGTCCGCCGGGGAGAGGTGGTCGAAGATGTTCCAGGCGATCTCGGCGGTGCCCGCGTGCGCGTCCCAGATGCCCAGCGTGTCGCCTTCCTGCGGCACGGCAGGGTCGCCGTAGCCCTCCCACAGCACGTCGCGCGACAGGTACAGCACGCGGCCGTCCGTCAGCACCTGCACCTCGTGATGCATGGGGCCGAACGGCGCGCACTCGTCGGCCAGGCGGTGCAGCTCGCGGCCGGTGGGGTCGATCTCCACCAAGCCGGCGGCGGTGGTGCCGCCCTTGAAGCCGGCCAGGTAGACGATGTTGCCGTTCGGGCGGCGGGCCATGACGTAGGGCTGCTCGCCCTCCGGCGCCTGGAAGTACCAGACGACATGCCCTTCGCCGTCGAAAGCCGCCAGGCCGAAGAACTCGCTCTGCCGGAACTCCAGGAACGTGACGGGCAGGGTGGGCGCGCCCCGCCACACGTCGAATACGGCGTCGCGCAGGCCCTCGGGCAACGGGCCGGTGGTGAAGGCGGCGGCAGCCGTGGGCGCCGACAGACGGCCGCCGGCGCCGAGCGCGCGCACCTGGTACCGATACTCGGTCGCGGCCCGCAGACGGAACAGATGCACGGTGAACGAGGTGCCCCGGCTTTCCGCGGGCGCCGAGCGCAGCACTTCGCCGTCTGCGGGCCAATAGTCGACCACCACGCTGCCGGGCGCGGCCAGCTCGCCTTCCACCACGGCGATCAGCGCGTTGCCGGCGTGGATGCGCGCGGAAGCGTGCAGCGGAGGCGCGGGAGCCGGCGGTTCGTCATCCGCCCATCCGCCAGCCGCCGCGATCAGCAGGGCGGCCGCAAGCGGAGCCCATCTGGCAACCCGAAATGCCTTGGCTACAACTGCGGGGCGAGCTGAAGTGTCCACGGGAACGCGGCTGCCCGGGCTTGCCTTACTCCGCGCCGAGAGCGTCGCCGTCGTCTTTGAATTCCTGCTCCAGGTCGGAGTCTTCCTGGTATTCGTGGTGGAACTCGGCGCTCACCGTGTCGGGACGGGCGCTCGGGTACAGACGCAGGATGTCCCACTGGCTGATGGCCGCCCGGACCTTGTAGCGCATACGGGCCCGGTCCGCTACGCCGTCCAACATGTCGTGCTTCGCGGGCGGGGCTCCCATGCGTAGGCCTGGCTGTACATGTCCCGCAATTTCTCCAGACGGCCGCCTCCGGCGTGCTCGGCTTGCTGTGTCACGAAGCTCACGTCTCCCGGCTTCAGCTTAGCACAGCACAGGATGTCCCGAGCTCCCGAGCCACGGTCGGTTGACACGACACGCGCGGGAGGCCACCATTTTGCCCGCTCAGCGCGACCGGGCTCGAGCATCTGGAGGAACCATGCGAACGCATACGAAAGTACTGGTGTTGGCATTGACGCTGGGGTTGGCCCTGTCGATGTCGGCATCCGCCGAACTGACGACTTTCGCCTACGACGGCCCGCTGCCGACTTCGTTCAACGAAGCGCCGATGCTGGCCGCCAAGGTGGCGGCGGGCGAGTTGCCCCCGGTCGACGAGCGGCTGCCGATCGCCTCGGACGTACTGGTCATCCCGGTGGTCGAACGGATCGGTGACTACGGCGGCACGTGGCGGCGCGGCTTTCGCGGCCCCGGCAACGGTCAGAACGCCGACCGCATCATGATGGACCACATGCTGCTGTACGACATCGACGGCACCAACATCGTGCCCAACCTCATCAGGGACTGGACGCTTGAGGACGACGGCGTCACCTACACGTTCCATCTCCGGCGCGAGATGAAGTGGTCGGACGGCACGCCGTTCACCGCGGACGACTTCCTGTGGGCCAACGAGCACATCGTCCGCCATGAGGCGCTCAACCCGCAGAAGGAGGGCCGGCTGGGCTTCTCATCCTTCAACCCGATGCTGCGCAAGATCGACGACAGCACGATCCAGTGGTACTTCCCGTCCCCGCAGGCCGGCTTCATCGACGACGTCGCCACCTACCGCATCGCCGGCTGGACGCTCAACGGCCGTGTCGGCGCGCCGGCGTTCGCGCCCGGTCACTTCCTGGAGCAGTTCCACAAGGACTTCGCCAGCGAGGGCGACATCACCGAGATGGTGTCCGAGTCGGGCTTCGAGAACTGGGAGACGTTCTTCAGGAACAAGATCGACGTGCACAAGACGGTCGAGGCTCCGACGGTCGCCCCGTGGATCGTCACCAGCCCCAACAACACCGACCTGTGGGCGTTCGAGCGCAATCCCTACTACTACGCGGTCGATCCGGAGGGGAACCAACTCCCGTACATCGACTACATCCAGATGCGGCTGTACGCGGACTCCGAGGTGCACAACCTGCGCGCCGCCAACGGCGAGTACGACTTCCAACACGGCTCCATCGCCTTCAACAACGTGCCCACCTTCATCGAGAACGGGGAGAAGGGGAACTACCGGCTGATGCTGTGGCCGGGCGACGCCACCGTCGCGGTCGCCTTCAACTACACCTACGGCCTGGGCGACGTCACCGAAGAGCCGGATCCGGAGATCCGCACGTGGATCACCAACCGCGACTTCAAGATCGCCATGTCGCACGCCATCAACCGCGACAAGATCAACGAGCTGGTCTACTTCGGCACGGCCACGGGACGGCAGGCGGTGTTCCCGCACTGGCACGCCCACTACCCGGGCGATGAGATCGCGTTCCGCTACTCCGAATACGACCCGGCCCGAGCCAACCAGATCCTGGACGACATCGGCCTGTCGGAACGGGACTCGGACGGCTTCCGCCTGCGCAGCGACGGCGGCGGCAGGTTGACCCTGGACTTCTCCCTCAGCTCGGGGTGGTTCACCACCGCCGACATCGGCGAGCTGCTCAAGGAGGACTGGGCGGCGGTGGGCGTCAACGTCAACCTGCGGCTCGTACAGGGCTCCGCGGCCACCGACGAGCGCGGCGGCAACCTGCAGCAGCTCTTCCTGGATGGCGACGTCAACGCGCGCGAGCCGACCAGCCTGATCTCCGGCCGCAGCGCCTTCCCCGCGTATTCGAACTGGTATGCGCAGCGCTCGGGCTCCTACACGCTCGGCGCCGTCGTGGCCGAGCCTCCGGAGTCCGACACCGACTTCTGGCGGCTGGTCGAACTCAGCGACGAATCGCAGTTGATGCGCTACGCCGACCGCACGGAGAACTACATCGAGACGCAGGAGATCGCCGTGAACAACCTGTACTACATCGGCCTCATCGGCGACTCGGCCGCCTCCAACGGCGTCATCGTGGTCAAGAACAACTTTCGCAATGTGCCGGAGCGTGCGCCGAACGTCTCGGCGCTGCAGAACCCGGGCAGCGGTCGGACCGTCCAGTTCTTCTTCGAGGGCGGCCTGAACGACGCCGGCTTCTAGGCCGGGTATCGGGTAGCGACACGTACGTCCACGCAACCGAGCGGTCCGCTTCCGCAACGAAGCGGGCAGCTCGATGACTCCGCTCTGACCGCCCATGGCGACCTACATCGCGCGGCGTCTCGGCTATGCACTGCTACGTCGCTGGCCATCTCCCTGATCGCGTTCCTGGTGGTCCAACTCCCGCCGGGTGACTTCGCCACCCACTACGTACAGACCATGCTGGGCGCCGGTCAGGAGCCGGCGCGTCGGGGAACATCCTGGGGGACCCGGCGATCGAGGCGCAGTTGCGCTCCGACTTCGGGCTGGACCAACCGGTGCCCGTCCAGTACCTCAGATGGCTGCAGCGCATCGTTACCGGCAACTGGGGGATGTCGTTCGCGTTCAACCGGCCGATCTCCGAGGTGATCGCCGACCGGCTCACCAACACCGTCATTCTTGCCGTCGGCACGATCCTCCTGACCTGGACGCTGGCGATACCGATCGGCATCTACTCCGCCGTGCACCACAACACGCCGCAGGACTACGCGGTCACGTTCATCGGCTTCCTGGGGCTGGCGGTGCCGAACTTCCTGCTCGGGCTGATATTGCTGTGGCTCGGGGCGATCCTGTTCGGCTGGGAGATCGGCGGCCTGTACTCGCCGGAGTACCTCCAGCAACGGGCAGCAACGGGTCCCTATCCTTATCCTTGACAGGTCGCGTGCGGGAGGCGACTATGCGGCGCGCTCGGCGCGACCGCGCTCGAGCGTCTGGAGGAATCATGCGTACGCATACGAAAGCAGGGGTGTTGGCATTGACCCTGGGTTTGGCCCTGTCGATGTCGGCATCCGCCGAACTGACGACCTTCGCCTACGACGGTCCGCTGCCGACCTCGTTCAACGAGGCGCCGATGCTGGCGGAACGGGTGGCGGCGGGCGAGTTGCCCCCGGTCGAGGAGCGACTGCCGATCGCTTCGGACGTGCTTGTCGTCCCGGTGGTCGAACAGATCGGCGAGTACGGCGGCACGTGGCGGCGCGGTTTCGCCGGCCCCGGCGACGGCCAGAACGCCGACCGCATCATGATGGACCACCTGCTGCTGTACGACATCGACGGCACCAACATCGTGCCCAACAACGTCAGGGACTGGACGCTGGAGGATGACGGCGTCACCTACACGTTCCATCTCCGGCGCGAGATGAAGTGGTCGGACGGCGAGCCGTTCACCGCCGACGACTTCCTGTGGGCCAACGAGCACATCGTCTGCCACGAGACGCTGAACCCGGAGAAGCAGTGCCGGCTGGGCTTCTCGTCCTTCAACCCGATGGTGCGCAAGATCGACGACAGCACGATCCAGTGGTACTTCGAGACCCCGCAGGCCGGCTTCATCGACGACGTGGCCACCTACCGCGTCGCCGGCTGGACGCTCAACGGCCGCGTCGGCTCCCCCTCGTTCGCACCCGCCCACTTCCTGGAGCAGTTCCACAAGGACTTCGTCGACGAGGACGACATCAACAGGATGGTGTCCGAAGAGGGCTTCGAGAACTGGGAGACCTTCTTCAGGAACAAGATCGACGTGCACAAGACGGTCGAGGCGCCGACGGTCGCCCCGTGGGTCGTCACCAGCCCCAACAACACCGACTTGTGGGCGTTCGAGCGCAATCCCTACTATTACGGGGTCGATCCGGTCGGCAACCAGCTCCCGTACATCGACCACATCCAGATGCGGCTGTACGCGGACGCCGAGGTGCACAACCTGCGCGCCGCCAACGGCGAGTACGACTTCAACCACCGCTCCATCGCTTTCAACAACGTGCCCACCTTCATCGAGAACGGGGAGAAGGGGAACTACCGGCTGATGTTGTGGCCGGGCGACGCCACCGTGGCGGTCGCCTTCAACTACACCTACGGCCTGGGCGAAGTCACCGAGGAGGCGGATCCGGAGATCCGCACGTGGATCACCAACCGCGACTTCAAGATCGCCATGTCGCACGCCATCAACCGCGACAAGATCAACGAGCTGGTCTACTTCGGCACGGCCACGGGACGGCAGGCGGTGTTCCCGCACTGGCACGCCCACTACCCGGGCGACGAGATCGCGTTCCGCTACAGCGAGTACGACCCGGCCAAGGCGAACCAGATCCTCGACGACATCGGCCTGTCCGAACGTGACTCGGACGGCTTCCGCCTGCGCAGCGACGGCAGCGGCAGACCCCTGACCCTGGACTTCTCCCTCACCTTGGGCTGGTTCACCACCGCGGGCATCGGCGAGCTGCTCAAGGAGGACTGGGCGGCGGTCGGCGTCAACGTCAACCTGCGCCTCGTGCAGGGCCAGGCGGCCACCGACGAGCGCGGCGGCAACCTGCAGCAGCTCTATCTGGACGGAGACGTCAACGCGCGCGAGCCGACCAGCCTGATCTCCGGCCGCAGCGCCTTCCCGGCGTACTCGAACTGGTACGCGCAGCGCTCGGGCTCCTACACGCTCGGCGCCGTCGTGGCCGAGCCGCCGGAGTCCGACACCGACTTCTGGCGGCTGGTCGAGCTCAGCGACGAGTCGCAGTTGCTGCGCTACGCGGACCGCACGGAGAACTACAGGGAGACGCAGGAGATCGCCGTGGAGAACCTGTACTACATCGGCCTGATCGGCGACTCGGCCGCCTCCAACGGCGTCATCGTCGTCAAGAACAACTTCCGCAACGTCCCGGAGCGCGCGCCGAACGTCTCGGCGCTGCAGAACCCGGGCAGCGGGCGGACGGTGCAGTTCTTCTTCGAGGGCGGCCTGAACGACGCCGGCTTCTAGATCGAGTATCTGGTAGCGACACATCACGTGAATTCAATCGAGCGGCCCGCTCCTGTAAGGGGAGGGGGCCGCTCGTTGATTTCGTTCTGACCCCATGGGTACGTATCTCGCCCGCCGATTCGGCTACGCGCTGCTCACGTCGCTGGTCATCTCGCTGGTGGCGTTTCTGGTCGTCCAGCTCCCGCCGGGCGATTTCGCGACCTTCTACGTGCAGTCCCTGCTGGGCGCCGGGCAGGGAGCCGGCGCGTCCGGGAACATCCTGGGCGATCCGGCCATCGAAGCGCAGTTGCGCGCCGACTTCGGGCTCGACCAGCCGGTGCCCATCCAGTACCTCAAGTGGCTGCAGCGCATCGTCACCGGCAACTGGGGGATGTCCTTCGCGTTCGGCCGGCCGATCGCCGAAGTGATCGCCGACCGGCTCGCCAACACCCTCATCCTGGCCGTCGGCACCGTTCTGTTTACCTGGATCCTGGCGATACCGATCGGCATCTACTCCGCCGTGCGCCACAACACGCCGCAGGACTACGCGGTCACGTTCATCGGGTTCCTGGGGCTGGCGGTGCCGAACTTCCTCCTGGGGCTGATATTGCTGTGGTTGGGAGCGCTCGTGTTCGGTTGGGAGATCGGCGGCCTGTACTCGCCGGAATACCTCAACCAGCCGTGGACATGGGCCAAGTTCGTCAACATGCTGCGCCACCTGATCGCCCCGGCGATCGTGCTGGGCACCGCCGGCACGGCGGCGCTGATCCGCGTCATGCGCAACAACCTGCTTGACGAACTCGGCAAGCAGTACGTGATGTCGGCTCGCGCCAAGGGCGTGGCCGAGTGGAAGCTCATCTTCAAGTACCCGGTGCGCCTGGCGTTCAATCCGTTCATCTCCACGATGGGCTACCTGCTGCCGTTCCTGCTGTCCGGCGACGTGATCGTTTCAACCGTGCTCAGCCTGCCGACCGTGGGACCGGTGCTGTTGCAGGCGGTCCTCAGCGAGGATCTCTACCTGGCCTCCACCATCTTTCTCTGGCTTGGCATGCTGACCGTGATCGGTACGCTGATCTCCGACCTGCTGCTGGCCATCACCGACCCGCGCATCCGGTTGAGCTGACGCGATGTCCTCGGAATCCGACGAAGCCCTGGTAGCTACCCGCTCTCCGGCAGAGGACGAGCGGCGCTACGTCGCCGGCCAATGGAAGCTCATGTGGTGGCGCTTCCGCCGCCACAAGGCCGCGATCGCCTCGGCGATCGTGGTCGCACTGTTCTACCTGGTGGCGATCTTCGCCGACACGCTGTCGAGCTCCGATCCCGCGACGTCGGACGAACAGTTCCCGACGGTGCCGCCGCAGCGCCTGCGCTTCTTCGACGATGGTGCGTTGCGCCTGCACGTGTACGACCTGATCGGCAAGCGCGATCTGAAAACGTTCCGCAAGGTGTATGAGCCCGACCCGGACACCCGCCTGCGCGTGCGGCTGATCGGCGAAGGTTACGAATACAAGCTGCTTGGCCTGTTTCGGAGCACCAAGCACCTCCTGGTCGTGGAGGGACACGAACGGAGGACGGCGCCGTTCCTGTTCGGCACGGACGAGCAGGGCCGCGACATCGTCGCGCGCATCCTGCACGGCACGCGCCTGTCGCTGTCGATCGGTCTGATCGGCGTGGTGATCAGCCTGGTGCTGGGCATTTTGATCGGCGGCGCCTCGGGGTACCACGGCGGAAAGGTCGATACGGCCATCCAGCGCCTCATCGAGATACTGCGTTCGATCCCGACGATACCGCTCTGGATCGGGCTGGCAGCGGCCCTGCCGCGGGAGTTTACCGTCCAGCAGCGGTATCTCGCGATCACCGTCCTCCTGTCACTGTACGCGTGGACGGAGATCGCGCGGGTCGTCCGCGGCCGGTTTCTGGCGATGCGCGAGGAGGACTTCATCGCCGCCGCGCGCCTGGCCGGCACCCGAGACCTGACGATCATCGTGCGCCACATGGTGCCCAACTTCGCCAGCCACCTGATCGCGGCCGCGTCGCTGGCCATCCCGTTCATGATCGTGAGCGAGACCTCGCTGAGCTTTCTGGGACTGGGTCTGCAGGCGCCGGCGATAAGCTGGGGAGTGCTGCTCAAGGCGGCGTCGAATGCGCGCACGGTCGCCTCGCTGCCATGGCTGATGCTGCCGGCCATCCCGGTGATCATCTCCGTGCTGGCGTTCAACTTCATGGGCGACGGCCTGCGCGACGCCGCCGACCCCTACGATCGCAAGTAGTCGAGGTTGACGCCGCTACGGCCGTTCCGCCACTCGGACGTACCTTGCGAGCTGATCGGGCTCGGCCACGTGAGTCCGGTAGAGGTCGCCGGTCGGGGCGACGCAGACGCAATGACCCCAGTAGTCGATGCTCTCGGCCAGCAGGGCGCCGTCCAGGTCCATGATGCCCGAACCGGCGAAGACGTGATCGTCGCCGTCCAGGGCGATGTTGTTGGCCCGCTCCAGCCGGCGCTCCCGGATGAAGCCGCCGCCGGCGTCGAACACCTGCACCCGGTAGTTCTCGCGGTCGGCGACCCAGACCTGGCCGCGGCGGTCGACGCCGATCGAGTGCGGGGTGTCGAACTGGCCGGGCCTGCCGCCCGGCTCGCCCCACGAGGCGATCAGGGTCCCGTCCGGAGCGAACCGGTGGATGCGCGCCTGCCCGTAGCCGTCGGCCACGTAGAGGTCTCCTGACGGGGCGGCGAACGCCTGCGTCGGGCTGTTGAACGGCTGCCCCGGCGGTCCCGGCCGGCCCGCGGTGCCCAGTGTGTGCAGCAGCGTCCCGTCGAGCGTGAAGCGATGCACCACGTGGTCCAGGACGTCGGTGATGTGGAGGGTGTCGGCCGCCACGCTGATGCCGTGGATGCCGCCCGGATGGCGGAACGCCGGATGCGTCCAGCAATCCAGCCGCGCGCCGTCCGCGTCGTAGACCAGGATCTTCGGGTCAGGCTCGCGGCTGCACAGGTAGACGCGGCCGTGGCGGTCGCAGGCCACGCTGCTCAGAACCCCGCGCGCGGCGGCGTCCTGATGCGCCCACCGGTCGTCGACCCGGTAGCGGAACGCTCCCTCACCGATCGTCATGGGCGAATGGTATCACGGCCCCGGACTGTGGTTGTCCGTGGGGAAGATCTGCGAAATATCAAATATGGTATACTCGGAAGTGTGCCTTGCGAGGTTACGCTGCTCGATCCAGCCCGCAGGTTCATCGTGGGACTCGACGCGAAGCTGAAGGCGAAGACCTTGCGCACCATCGATCTGTTGGCGAAGTTCGGCTCTCGGCTGTCGATGCCATATGCACGGAAGCTCGCCGGGCATGATCTTTGGGAGTTGCGGGTGCGGCATGGCTCTGATATCTGTCGCCTCTTCTACTTCCACCGAGGCCACGAGATCTACGTAGTCACATCCGGTTACGTGAAGAAGACCGATCGGACGAGCGCGGCTCAGATCGCACGAGCGGAACGGTTGCGCAGGGAATTCGTTGCGGAGGAGAGTACATGAAGACGACATCCTACAGGTCGTTTCTGCAGGAGCAGCTCCGGGATCCGGAAGTCAGGAAAGAGTACGATGCCGTGGATGTGGAGTTCGCATTGGCGCGGGAGATCATTGCGCTTCGACTACAGCGGAACCTCACGCAGCGACAACTGGCCGAGAAGGCAGGGACTTCTCAGCCCGCCATCGCACGAGTGGAGTCCGGGAGCTACCGCAACCTGTCTCTGGCGTTCCTTCGCAGGCTCGCGGAGGCGCTGGGTGCTGAACCGGAAATACATCTGAGGACAAAGACACCTTCGGAGCACGCTTGAGGTCCAGACGGCGGTCGTCTCTTTCGCCGAGATTGCGCGCACCGGGATCGAGCGTCACGACGCCCCCTTACCGTCTCCGCGCAGGTTGAACGCGCCGGCGACCAGCTCGCAGGAGCGGGCGCGATCATCGAAGGCGTAACAGTTGGACGGCAGGAGGCTCGGGGTTTGTCGGGTAGTGCCGTCGTGGCGAAAGACTGCGGGAAGCGGCGCGGGCTGCGGCAGCTCCCACGTCCGGCCGCAGTCACAGATCAACCGAACGCGACAAAGCGCGCGGCAGGTGACGAGTCAACGACCGAGCCATCTGCGGTCGTCGCGCGACCCCTGTCTCGCACTCGGATCGCGAAGCCCTCAAGCCGACTCAAACTGGTTCGTATGCGTTCAAGTAGAGCGTCCGAGACTCGCGACCCGTGGCCTCGATCTCCTCGATTTCCTCGACACAGAAGAACTTGTAGTGCCCCCCGAACTTCAGACCATTCAAGCCGGGCCCACCCTCCCTGATCTTGCCTGAGAATATTCCGTCTTCAGTGAGCAGTCCCCAGGATCCGATGCCACGATTTCCCCTTTCGAACTCTCCGACGAGTGTGACCGGTTCGCTGCCCAGATTCGACACGCCGGAAAGAGTCTCGACTAGCGAATTCGCCTCTGATTCCGACACCGATCCGTGGCTCGCCGTGGCTGAGATCGGCTCTGCCCAGGAGTATTGGAGACCGGTCTTGCGCTCGATGAGGAAGTTCAGGAGCCGCAGATAGGACCCAGCCAAGTGGCCGCGGTGTTCCTTCAGGGTAATGAGTGTCTGGTTCGGACTTTGTGCATGCTCGAAAATGCTGTCTACTCGCCGTAACGCCCTGGTCAGTTCTGCGAGGCCGAACAGCCCTGGTGTTTGTGATCCCTCAAGCACTACGCGGAAAGACCCGGGAGCAGCCGGCACTACTACGTCCAGGAGATGAGCATCGTCCGTATATAGTCTGCTCCGCGTACCAGCCGAGATCTCGCGCAATGCAGCCCTGTAAGCATGCCTGACTACGGTTTGGACGTGATTCAGCAACCCGGTAAACGTACCTATGCGAATCCGGTGCTCATCAACGGCTTCCGGCGGGTCAGCAATGATCTCTATCACGACGTTGTTGCGCATTCGCGCCTCATTGAGCGCGAGATCGTCGGCAGGACGGTCGTGCAGGACAAACCCCTCGTCGGGAAGCATCCCGCTATCGACGAGCGATGTGTGCTGAGGCTCAAGTGTCATGAGCTGTTCTGGTCCCATCGGGGCCGAGGCGAGATACCATTCGTCTGTGTCGGCATCTACCAACAGCGTGCGCAAGTCAAGAATGCCGGAGCGGAATTGACGCAGACGCTCCGGGGCCACACCCGCAACGAGGTAGCGGCAATGGTCCTCCAGGTGGTCGACCATCAGGGCGATGTAGTGGCCGCCGATGGTGTCGCGAGCCTCGAGCACCTGGGGGCCATCGTAGTAGTAGAGAGTACCGGCGGGCTGGATGGTCTTCATGACGCTCCCACGGTGCAGTGACCGAGAATATCGTAGTCCGACAGGGGCCACCACGTGTGATGGGAACGGGTTCGTGTCTTCAGAATCCGACCGGCGCCTGATTCCAGCCGCAACCTGCAGATGAACCGCCCGCGGAGGCTCGGGAGCTTCAGGGCTCGTTCGCTATCCTGTCGGTCGGTATGCACAGATAGCCCGCGCGCCTCGCACTCGGTGGCTCCAGTGAATACGTGGTCCGGCCTCTCGGCGCGTTGCGATCTGAAGTCGTCAGCCGTCGGCGGTCTGTTCCGGACCAGGCGGAACACCACCCATGGGTCTGAAATCTCCACCGAGTCATCGGGTGGGCAACCCTCCGGTAGCTGCTCTCGGTAGCTCATGAAGTGGCGTAGGGTACGTGGCTACGGTCGTTCGGGCAACAGCGTCCGTTGTTTCGTGACCCGATCCTTCGGCGAAAGGCTGCGTCACCCGCTCAGGGCAAGCCGAAGGCCCCGGCCACCAGCTCGTAGGAGCGGGCGCGATCATCGAAGGCGTAACAGTTGGTGACGATGCCGATGTCGGCCGTGCCGTAGCGGGCCGTCGCGTCCAGGATGCCTTCGCGGACCATGTCGGGGTCGCCGTCGATGTAGTGGGCGGAAAGCTGCGAGAGCGCGGCGCGCTCCGTCTCGCGCAGCGGATACTCGGCCGCCTCCTCGGGCGGCAGCAGGCCGGTGCGCAGGTCGCCGCCCGCGGATGCCGGCTCGGAGGGGCGCTCCAGGTGGAGCTGGCGGAGCTTGTTGAGGTTCCGGCTGGAGGCCAGGTAGCGCGCCTCCTCCTCGGTCGGGGCGCACATCACCTGCACGGTGACGTTGAGCCGGGGCGCGTCCAGGTACGCCGAGGGCTGGAACTCCCGGCGATACAGCTCCGCGACCAGCGGTCCGTGTTCGAGGTTGCCGAAGAAGTCCGCGAACGCGAACGGCAGGCCCAGCATGGCGGCCAGTCGGGCGCTGTAGTCGCTTGAGCCGAGCAGCCAGACCTCCGGTCCGGTGGCCGGCTGCGGCCCGGCCAGCGGGCTGATGCCGGCGAACGGGTGGTCGGCGGACAGCTCCCCGGACAGGAATGCCAGCAGGTCGTGGACCTGGCGGGGAAACGAGTGCACGTCCGCCGGCTGGCGCGGATGGGCCAGGGCGAAGGCGGTGCGCTGATCGCTGCCGGGCGCGCGGCCCACGCCCAGGTCGATGCGGCCGGGGTGGAAGGCGTCCAGCGCCCGGAACTGCTCGGCCACCTTGAGCGCCGAGTAGTGGGACAGCATCACGCCGCCGGAGCCGACGCGGATGGTCGAGGTGCCGGCCGCGATCTGGCCGATCAGGATCTCCGGGCTGGCGCCCGTCCACGAGGTGGATGCGTGGTGCTCGGCCACCCAGTAGCGGGCGTAGCCGAGTTGCTCGCAGTGCTGCGCCAGGCGCACCGACTCGGTGAGCGCGTCGGCGCCGGTGCCGCCCTTGCGGAGCGGTGACTGGTCCACGACGCTCAGCGTCAGCTCTTCAGGTCGATACACGGCGGGTTGAGCGCGCAGCGTAGTATGCTCGGCGCCTATGGCCCAACTCGTCACCGTCAGCCCGTGCAGCGAGGCGCGACCGCGGAGCGACAGCTCCTCTCTGGTCGAGCTGCCCGACGGCCGCCTCCTGATCGTCTATCACGGCTACCGCGCCGGCCCGGAGGGGGGCGGCGATTTCGGCGACGCCGCGATCTTCATCCGCGAGTCCGCCGACGGCGGCGCGACCTGGAGCGACGAGCGCCTGCTGCTCGACGTCGACCCCGGCGACGTGAACGCCATGAACCCGTCGCTGGCCCTGATCGGCGACGAGCTGCTGCTGGCGGTCACGCGCAACCACACCCGCACCGACTCCTCGCTGGAACTGCGCCGCTCGGCGGACGGCGGGCGGACCCTCGGGCCCCCCACGTTCATCTGGCAGCGATGCGGCGAGCACCGCTTCACGATGTACGACTGCTTCCGCCGGCTGCAGGACGGCCGCCTGCTGGTCATGATGCAGAGTTCGGCGCTGATCTGGGAGCCGGGCGAGAAGCAGTGGGTGGACAGCTACGTCAGCGAGGACGACGGCCACACCTGGACGCAACAGGGCGGCCGCATCGACCTGCCGATGCGCGGGGCGATGGAGCCGGCGGTGGCGCAGATGCCGGACGGAGAGCTGGTCTGCTCGCTGCGCACCCAGCTCGGCCGCGTGTTCATCACCCGCTCCCGTGACTGCGGCCGGACCTGGGAGCTGCCGCAGCCGAGCGGCCCCATCAGCCCGGAGTCCTGCACCTGCCTGACGCTCCTGCCCGGCACCGAGCGGCTGGTGCTGTTCTGGAACGGCGGCGAGTACGTGCACGATCACCACCACTTCGGGTTGCGGACGCCGCTGTCGGTTGCCGTCTCCGACGACCGCGGGCGCACGTTCCGGCACGTGACCGACCTCGAGTCGCACCCGGCCGGCGAGTACACCAACCTGACCTGCCGGTTCCTGTCCGACGGCCGCGCAGCGCTCGCCTACCTGGAGGGCATCGGCGAGGAGCCAGGCGCGTTCAACCGCACCTGCCTGGAGCTCAAGCTGGCGCTCCTGCCGCGTTCGCTGTTCACCGGATAGTTGACTCCTCGCCGCCCGAGCTCGCCGCGGAAACCATTGGCAGTCACCGGCCCATGCGGTAGCGTACTGGAATGGCTGATAGACGCGGGCGCCACCGGGCACGCGTGACGCCACAGACCGATCCGTTCATAAGGAGAGAGGTATGAAACGCACCCGTACGTTCCTGTTGCTGATGGCCGTCCTGGTCCTCGGCACGCCGCTGGCGCTGGCGCAGAACGTGGAGCTGTCCATCCTGCAATGGAGCCACTTCGTCCCGCGCTACGACGAGTGGTTCGACGCCTACGCGGATGACTGGGGCACGGCGAACGGCGCCGACGTGAGCGTCGATCACGTCAACGTCGGTGAGTTGCCGGCAGCCCTGACCGCGGCCATCGAAGCAGGCGAGGGCCACACCCTCATCGAGATGGCGTTCCCGCCGACCGCCTTCATCGAGGGCCTGCATCCGCTGAACGACATCAACGAAGCGGCGGCCGTCGCGCACGGCGAGCGTACCGCCAACTGCCAAGCCACCAGCTACCTGCCGGTCACCGACACCTACTTCGGCTTCACGCACGGCTACATTCCCGACCCCGGCGACTACCAGATCAGCCTGTGGGCGGACGTCGGCCTGCCGAACGGTCCCGCCACCTGGGACGATCTGTACGAAGGCGGTGTCGCCATCATGCAGAAGCACGGCGTCCCGGTCGGCATCGGCCTGAGCCCGGAGCTGGACAGCCGCATGGCCACGCGTGCCGTCATCTGGTCACACGGCGGCAGCGTGCAGGATGAGAACGGCAAGGTGGTGCTGAACTCCCCGGAGACCGTCGCCGCGGTCGAGTACTACGCGAAGCTGCAGAACGACGCGATGACCGAAGAGGTGTTCGGCTGGACCCCCTCCTCCAACAACCAGGGGCTGATCGCCGGCGAGCTGAGCTACATCCTCAACTCGATCTCGGCCTACCGCTCGCTGCAGAAGATCGACGAGGAAGCGGCGGCGGACATCGGTTTCGTGCCGGCCCTGGAGGGCCCCGCCGGCGCCTTCGCGTCCAGCCACGTGTGGCAGATCTACGTGATTCCCAGGTACGTCGAGGGCGCGCAACTCGAAGCGGCCAAGAAGTTCATCCTGGACCACACCGCCGTCTACCGCGACGCCGTCTACCACTCGGAGCTGTACAACTTCCCGTGCTACCCCAGCACGGTGCCTGAGCTCGCCGGCTGGCTGGAGGACGATCCGTTCGGCTCGCAGCCTGCGGACAAGCTCAAGGTGCTTGCGACCGTGAACGACTGGTCGGTGTACATCGGCTATCCGGGCGTCGCCAATCCGGCCGTGATGCAGGCCTTCGGCGAGAACCTGGTGGTCAACATGGTGGCCAGGGTCGCCAAGGGCGAGCAGAGCGCCGAGGAGTCGGTGGCGGAGGCGCACGCGCGCGCGGAGGAAATCTTCGCCGACTGGCGCGCTCGCGGCTATCTGCGCTGAGTTGAAACCGGCACGAGCCGGCACGCCCGGGTGGGCGCCGCCGGCTCGTGACCCGCGCACCGGGCCGCCATGAGTAAGCTGCCCATCGGCATCCAGACCTTCCGCCGGATACGGGAGGAGGGCTTCTACTACGTCGACAAGACCGTCTACGCCCGCCGGCTGGTGGACGACGACGGTTCCCACTACTTTCTCTCCCGCCCGCGTCGCTTCGGCAAGAGCCTGTTCGTGGACACCCTCAAGGAACTGTTCGAGGGCAACGAAGCGTTGTTCCGCGGCCTGGCAGTTCACGACGGCTGGGACTGGTCGAAGCGCCACCCGGTGGTGCGGTTGGACTTCAGCGGCGGCAACTTCAAGCGGCCCGAAGAGCTGCACGCGAACGCTACCCGCCAGTTGACCGCGGCCCAGGACCGGGTGGCGCCGGGACGGTTCGCCAGACTGATGGACGCGCTGCGCGGGCGGCGTCCGTCGCCATTCGAGGACACCACGCTTTCGGGACGCTTCGCCACGCTGCTGGAAACGCTGCACCGCCGCAGCGGGAGGCGCGTGGTCGTGCTGGTGGACGAGTACGACAAACCGATCCTGGACGCAATCGACGAACCGCAACTCGCAGAAACCAATCGCGACGACCTGCGCGGACTGTACGGGACGCTCAAGGCGTGTGATGCCCACGTGGAGATGACCTTCATCACGGGGGTGAGCAAGTTCAGCAAAGTGAGCCTGTTCTCCGACCTGAACAATCTCATCGACCTGACCCTGGACCCCGCCTACGCGGCGGTCTGCGGCTACACCGAGGCGGATCTGAACGCCGTGTTCGCGCCGGAACTGCCCGGCCTGGACCGGGACGAGATCCGCGCCTGGTACAACGGCTACGACTGGCTGGGCGGGGAACAGGACAAGGTCTACAACCCCTTCTGTCTGCTCAAGCTGTTCCGCACCCGGCTGTTTCGGGCGCACTGGTTCGAGACCGCCACCCCCCGGTTCCTGATCGACACGCTGCTCCGCCGCGGCTTCGCCGCCCCGGACCTCGAAGGCGTGCACGCCAGCGAGACGCTGCTGTCGGCCTTCGACGTGGACTTCATCGCCCCGGAAGCGCTGCTGTTCCAGACCGGCTACCTGACGATCGCGGAGGTCGAGGAACAGCCGAATGACTATCCGCGGTACCGGCTGGGCTACCCGAACCGGGAGGTGCGGCGCGGCCTGAACGAGAGCCTGCTGGACGCGCTGGCCCCGAACTGGCGTACGACGGGCGCCGGCGCCGCGCTGCGCCGGGTGCTGGCCGCCGAGGACTGGGCCGGCGTGGAAGCGCTGTTGCGCGCGCTCATGGCCGGCATCCCGCACGATTGGCATCGGCGGAACGACATCGCCCGCTACGAAGGGTATTGGGTCAGCGTGTTCTACGCTTGGTTCCAGGCGTCGATGGACGGCGTGGCCGCCGAGGACGCCACCAGCCGCGGGCGCCTGGACCTGGCGGTACGGCTCGGCGGGAACGCGTACCTGTTCGAGTTCAAGGTCGCCGAGCGGTCGGAACCGGGCGCCGCGCTGGTCCAGTTGCAGGCGCGCGGCTACGCCGACAAGCACCGCGCCGCAAGCCGCTCCGTCCATCTGATCGGCGTCGAGATCAGCGCCGAATCACGCGACATCACGGCGTTCGAGACGGCCCCGGGCTGAGCGGCAGGGCCGCGATCCACGCTGTGCCGTCTGATATACTCACCCATGCTGGTGGCGCTCCAGAAGCGCGCGATGAAACTCACACCACGATCGTATGCGGTAACACGCGCCGGCGGTACCGGACTGCCGTTCCCGGGGACTGAGGAGCGAGCATGAGCGCGGTGCGCCTGTCCGGGATCGTCAAGCGCTTCGGCGACGTCACGGCCGTCGCCGGGGTGGACCTGGAGATCGAATCCGGCGAGTTCCTGGTCGTGCTCGGGCCGTCGGGATGCGGCAAGACGACCCTGATGCGCACCGTGGCCGGGCTGGAGAAGCCCGACGCCGGGCGCGTGGACATCGGCGCGCGCGACGTCACGGCGTTGCCGCCGCGCAAGCGCGGCATCGCCATGGTCTTCCAGTCCTACGCGCTCTACCCGCACATGACCGTGGCGAACAACATCGCCTTCCCGCTGAAGGCGCAGGGACGCACCCGCAGCAGGGCCGAGCGCGAGAAGCGCGTCCTGCAGGCGGCGCGCAAGGTCAGCATCGATCACCTGCTCGACCGCCGGCCGCGCCAGCTCTCCGGCGGCGAGCGGCAGCGGGTGGCGATCGCCCGCGCGATCGTCACCGAGCCGGACGTGTTGCTGCTCGATGAGCCGCTCAGCAACCTGGACGCCAAGCTGCGCGCCTACGCCCGCGACGAGCTGAAGTTCTTTCAGCGCGAGCTGGGGATCACGACCATCTTCGTCACCCATGACCAGATCGAGGCGATGGGGCTCGGCGACCGGATCGTCGTGATGGAGCAGGGGCTGGTGCAGCAGGTCGGCCCGCCGCAGGCGATCTACGACCGGCCGGCCAACACCTTCGTCGCCACCTTCCTGGGCTCGCCGGGGATGAACCTGCTGCCGGTCGCGGAGGACGAGCTGCTCGGCTTCCGCCCCGAGCACCTGCAGCCGGCGACGGCAGGCGGAGACGGGAACGAGGTCGAATTCCGTGTCACGCGCATCGAGTACCTGGGGGCCGATCGCCTGCTCTACGGCCAGATCGACGACTTCCGCGGCGAGCCCCACCTGACGCTGGCGCGCCTGCCGAGCAACGTGACGGTGCCGCTGCAGGTGGGGGAGTCGTATTCCTTCGCCGTCACCGATTCGCACCGCTTCGACCGCGGCAGCGGTGAGCGGCGGGACGCGATGGGCGCGGGCCGGTGACCGACGCCGGCGCCGGGCGCGAGAGCCTGCTGGACAGCCGCCGCCTCATGGGCTTTGCCTTCCTGGCGCCTGCGGTGCTCTACATCGTCCTGCTGATCGGCGTGCCGTTCTTCACCGCGTTCGCCTACAGCCTCAGCGACGCCACGGTGGGCAACGCCAGCATCCGCTACGCCGGGCTGCGCAACTTTCGGACCGTCCTGAACGCGCCCGACTTCCACGCCGCGCTGCGCAACACCTTCGTCTTTACCCTGGTCGCCCAGTTCTTCGTCCTGATCCTGGCCAACATGCTGGCCCTGATCCTCACCGCGCCGCTGCCGGAGAGTCGCTTGGTGCGCGGTGGGATGTGGACGGCGCGGCTGCTCTTGATCATGCCGTGGGCGACGCCGTTGTCGCTCTCCGTGATCGGCTGGCTGTGGATGTTCGATTCCAAGTACAGCCCGATCGACTACGTGCTGGAGCAGCTCGGCCTGCTCGGGCCGGGCACGATCTGGGGACCCACCCGCAACCTGACGTGGCTGGGCAAGACCTACCTGTCCAAGGCGTCGATCATCTTCGTCCACGTCTGGCGCATGACGCCGCTGGCGACGGTGATCCTGATGGCCGGCCTGTCCAGCATCCCGACCGACGTGGTGGACCAGGCCAGGGCGGACGGTGCGCGCTACTTCCGTTCGCTGTTCCAGGTGAAGCTGCCGCTGATCCTGCCGATCATGCTCAACTCGCTCCTGTTCGCCTTCATCTTCACCTTCGGCGACCTGACCGTCGTGTACGTGCTGACCCGCGGCGGGCCGATCAACCACACGCTGACGCTGCCGATGTACAGCTTCCTGGTCGGCATCGACGGCGGCAACCTGTCGCAGGGCGCGGCGATCGCGCTATTCATCTTCCCCGTGCTGCTGGCGGTGGCGATCGTGCTGCTGCGCACGGCCAGCCGCGCGCAGGTTCGCTGAAGGCCGCATCCGGATGGTCGACCTGAAGATACCGCCCGAGCTGATGGCGAGCCCGCCCGCGCGGGTCAGCCCGCGGCGGGTGATCAAGGGCACGCTCTACACGGTATCGGTACTGTTCTTCTGCCTGCTGGCCGCGGCGCCCTTCCTGGTGATGGGCATCACCACCTTCCAGACCGACCGCGACCTCTACAAGCGCGACGCCAGTCCATTCGACTACGCCGAGCCGCCGACCCTGGAGCACCTGGACAACCTGTTCAATGACACCAACTACCTGGTGTTCGTGCGCAATTCCGCCGTGGTGGGCGCGGCGGTGGTGGCGATCACGCTCATCCTGGCGCTGCCGGCGGCGTACTCGCTGGCCCGCCTGACCGGGCGCTGGGGAGAACGCGCCGGCATCCTGATGTTCATCGTCTACTTGGTGCCGCCGACGCTGCTGTTCATCCCGCTGTTCCGGATCATCGTGTCGCTGGGCCTGAGCAACTCCCTGCTCTCGCTGATCGTGGTCTACCCGACGATCACGGTGCCGTTCAGCGCCTGGCTGCTGATGGGCTTCTTCAAGTCGATCCCGCCGGAGACGGAGGAGGCGGCGCTGGTCGACGGCTACCATCCCTATGGGGCGTTCCTGCGCGTGGCGCTGCCGCTGGCGCGGCCGGGCATCATCTCCGTGATCGTGTTCAGTTTCACGCTGACGCTGCACGAGTTCATCTACGCGCTGGTGTTCATTACCCGCTCGGAGTGGCGGACGCTGAGCGTCGGCGTCCCGTCGGAGCTGATCCTGGGCGACGTCTTCTTCTGGCAGCCGCTGCTGGCGTCGGCCCTGATCATCGCCATCCCGGTCGGGCTGGTGTACAATGTGTTCCTGGACCGGCTGATCCAGGGCTTCACCGTGGGCGCGGTCAAGGGCTGACAGCCTTCCGAGGTGACACCGATGGGGCACACGGTCAGGGTCAGGAGGCGATGGATGGAGTTCGTCAGTGTTCGCGAGTAGCGCAACCGGTCGGCGGCCGTCTGGAGTTCGCTGGACCGGGAGAAGGACTTGGTCGTGACGTCGAACGGCAAGCCGATCGCCGTGCGTTCGGCTACGACGGCGTCGACTCTGGAAGCGTCGCTCGCCGCCCTGCGGCAGGCGCGGGCGCAGCTTGCGGTGGGCGCCATGCAGCAACGCGCCCGCGAAACCGGTGCGGATCGAATGACCCTCGAAGACGTGAATGCCGAGATCGATGCGGTCCGGCGCAGCCGGGATGGATGAGGGTCGTCGTCGACATCACAAAGAACAACGGAGGCATATTAATGAAAACAATAACAATAATTTTCTTATCCCTTTTACTAGTAGCTTCCGGTGTAAAGGCTCAGTCCGATGGAGTCCCTGCGAGCCCTCCATTTGGTAATTTATCTGCTGATCATCGTTTTTCGAATCTCATAAGATCATCGGACCCAACAGCTTTCAAGTCGATCACTTATGAAGGTCTGCATAACAGAAAAATAGGGGTGGTTACCGACAGATTTTATCAATTTACAGTGGGCTTTGAAGAAGGATTAACAACTGAAATACTGGCCAAATCAGAATTCGGAAGTTTTGAAAATGCCGAGATGGAAGCTGAAAGGCTTGCCATGGCAATAGGTGGGATGCCAACAATCCTGCGTCTTCATCTAAAACAGGTTGTAGTACTTAAGGGCTACGAGAATGCCGGTGCGAGTGGGAAGGAATTATATTCATTTCCAATGGCGAGAGTAAAAATCTGAGAGGAAACAATTTGCTGGAAGAAGTCATGATTCACGAAGGAGTACATACGTTATTCAATGCTTTTTATGACGGAGCGCCGTTAACCAAAGAGTTGCGAACGTTATACGATTATCTTCATGCAGAAGAGCGAGATTGGACTGAGGCTGTAAATGAAGATCCTACATTTGTCTGTACATATGCTCGTGATAGTGGTGGTCCATGGGAAGATCTGGCAGAAAGTTTCGTGGCGTACTTTGCCATCAGATATCGGCTGGATCGTATTTCCGAAAGAAATGCAAACTTGATAAGAGAGGCTATTCCAAATCGAATTGCCTTTTTTGATAACCTGAATACCGAAGGGCTATGGTGTCCGATTATTGCAGAGCATTGCCTGCACGCGGCTGACGAGCAGCACGCGGCCGTCGCGGTCGCGCAGGAATCTGCCTACAAGACCAAGAAGATGAATAATGATAACGGTGGCATCCAGATATACTGGTAGGAACGCGAAGTTGAATCAGCTATTTACGAACTTTTGTTCAAGACGGAGCTGCACGGCCTCACCCCGCACATCGTCGACGTCGACGGCGACCAGGACCTGCTGATCATCAACAGCCGCGGCATGCCGGCCCTGGTCGCCAACACGGGCGGGACCGCGTCCGGCAACCGGCTGAACCGGCAACGCCGCTCATTCCCACCCGACTGTCGGGCCGGCGTCCGGGTGGTGCGCCGCGGCACTTCATCGATTCTGCGCGGGGCCGTGACGAGTGCGTCGCGCCAACAGAAGAGGAGGGAGCGACGGAATGAACAAGGCCAAGAGGTCAACGAAGGTCGCCAAGCGGGACGACGGGAAGCCGGTCCTCCTGTCAGGCGGCAACCCGCAAATCGCGAAGGCCGACGGAGATGCCCCGGTGCAGGCCTACATCGCGGCCATGCCGGGTTGGAAAAGCGATCTCGGTCGGCGTCTGGACGACCTCATCGTCCGCACCGCGCCCGACGTGCGCAAGGCCGTGCGGTGGAACTCGCCCTTCTACGGCATCGAGGGCCGGGGGTGGTTCGTCAGCTATCATGTCTTCACGCGCTACGTGAAGGTGACTTTCCTGAATGGCGCCTCGCTGCAACCCGTACCGCCCGGCTCAGGCAAGGACCCGGACTCGCGCTGGATCGACATCCACGAGGGCGAGCTCGACGAGGAGCAGATGGCCGCGTGGTTCCGGCAGTCGGCCGCTCTTCCCGGCTGGCCCGGGTTCTGACATCCTCTCCTGCGCCCGAGTGACGAGCCGATCTGAGAGCGAAGGGATGAAGAAGATCCTGTACGTCTACAACGAACGCGACGTTCACCTCAGCGAGTCGGCCGGACGGCTGATCGGCGAAGACCTGGCCGCCGACGGCCGCTACCAGCTCGAGATGACGACCGATCTCGACGCGTTCGCGGCGCTGCCTCAAAGTGAGCATGCGGCGGTCGTCGTCTACACGACCGGCTGCCGCGACGAGCTACAGGGTGCGCGGGAGGCCGGGCTGCTGCAGTTCGTGCAGGCCGGCGGCGGCTTCGTCGGCCTGCACGCGGCCGCCGACAGCTTCCGCGGGAGCCGAGCGTACCTGGAGATGCTGGGCGGGGAGTTCCTGAACCATCCCGCTCATCACGAATTCGCGGTCCGGATCCTGGACGGCGACCACTACATCACGCGGCGCATCCCGGACTTCCCGGTGTTCGATGAGCTGTACCGGTTGCAGGGCTTCGACCCGGAGCGGTGCACGGTGCTCGCGGACGCCGGCTTCCGGAACGAGCGCCATCCGGTCGTCCACGTGCGCGAGCAGGGACGCGGGCGGGTGGCCTATCTGGCCAACGGGCACACCACGCAGGCATGGCAGACACCGGCGTTTCGCAAGCTGGTCACCCGCGCCATCGCCTGGACGGCGGGGGCCGATGCGGAGGAGAAAACGATCCGATGCGGCCTGCTGGGGTACGGGCCGAACCACAACATGGGCCGCAACCATTACCAGTGGCTGAACGAGGTGCCCGGCCTGCGGCCGGTGGCGATGTGCGACATCGACCGCGCTCGCGTCGAGGTGGCCCGGGAGGAGTGTCCCGACCTGGAGCTCTCCACGACCAGCACCGAGGAGATGCTGGCCGATGGGGACCTCGACTTGGTCGTGGTGATCCTGCCGCACTCGCTTCACGAACAGGCCGCCCTGCAGTGCCTGGATGCGGGCATGCACGTGGTCGTGGAGAAGCCGTTCTGTCTCACCGTCGAGCAGGCTGACCGCATCGCACGGCGCGCGCGTGAGTCGGACCTGTCGGTCAGCGTGTTTCACAACCGCCGATGGGACGCGGACTACCTGACTATCCGGGACGTGATCGACCGCGGCCTCATCGGCGAGGTCTTTCACGTCGAGTGCGGGCACGGGGGCTACGGGCACCCGGGCTACACGTGGCGCGCCGACAAGGCGGTCTCAGGCGGCGTCCTCTACGACTTTGGCGCGCATTTCCTGGACTGGATCCTCACCTTGGTGCCGGCGAGGATCGCCCACGTGACCGGCACCCGCCACGACCGCGTCTGGCATGGGGTCACGAACGAGGACTACATGAAGGTGGGCCTGCGATTCGAGAACGGGGTGACGGCCGAGTTCGTCTCGTCGCAGATCAGCGCGCTGCCGCAGCCGAAGTGGCGGATTCTCGGCACGCTGGGAGGGCTGGAAGCCGGTGGGACGAGGGAGGAACTGCGGCTGGCGAGCTACGCGTCCGGCTTCCGCCACGAGGGCGTCGTGCCGGTGTCGCCGCGGACGGCGTCCCAGATCAGCTACTACCGACAACTCGCCGACCACCTGCTGCTGGGCGAGCCCAATCCCGTCACGCCCGAGCAGGCGCGGCGGGTGATCGGCGTCATTCAGGCAGCGGAGCTCAGCGCCGAGCGCGGGGCCGGCATGCCTCCGTTCGAGGGATGCGAATAGGGCCTACTCGGCGACGTATGCCGCGTACAGGAAGACGTCCTCGAGGCGCTCGGCGTCCCAGTCGACGCGCAGCATGAAGGGAGCGGTCAGTCCTTCCACCAGCTCCCCGCCGCGCCAGCGTATCGGCACGCGGAGGCCGTCGCTCGCAAGCGGGACACAGTCTTCCGCCGCGTAGCCGGGTATCGGCCGCATGCGCTCGTCCAGCAGCGTGGCCCGCAGCCGGTTGCGGGGCGAGAGCCCCTCAACGTTGACGCTGATCCGGGCGGTGGCCCCCCGCAGGTCGATCGGGCAGGTGATGAAGTGCGGCGCCCCGTACTCCGGCACCATGTCGCCGATGTGCTCGCGCCAGTAGAGCTGGTGGGTGTCCTCGCTCGGCTGCAGGTTGGGCCGCGGATCCCCCACCACCTCGAAGTAGCCCATGCGGTCGCGCGGGAAGCGCGCCACGTTCAGGTCGCCGCCACGCCAGTTGGCGTACCAGATGAGCGACTCGTCGCCGACGTTGGCGAACCCCTGACCCTGCTCCAGGCACGGGAAGGCGAAGTCGTCGGAGCGGTCGATCTCGTAGCCGGGGATGAAGCGGAAGTCCGGGATCGGCTCCGAGAAGTGCAGGCCGTCGTTGCTCACCAGCAGGCCCAGGTCCATGCTGACGAAGCGGCGGTCGTTGGACTCTCCGTGCCACATGCCGTAGACCCCGAGCACCACGTTGCCGCGGTCCCACAGGCCGGCGCCCAGGTGCACCTGCTCGCCGGCGTGGCAGCCGGCGAGCAGGCGGTGCGGCGCTTGGTCGCGACGAAAACCCAGGGCCACCGCGTCGCTCCAATGGTCGAAATCGTAGGAGACGAAGGTGACCAGCGCTCGTTTCGTGCCGACGTTGCCCCCCTGGCCGTTCAGGAGGTACCGGCCGCCGTGCTTGATCAGGCCGGTCGGCTCGATCGCGTTGTGCTTGAGGATCGGGTTGTTCGGGCCCTCGGTCCAGTGCAGGCCGTCCGGGCTGAACGCCGCCATGATGTAGTACGGATGCGTCTCGTTGATCATCTTGAAGCGCCGCGACGGGTCCGGGTCGTCGGGGTCGTGGAGGACGGAGCAGGAGGTGGGCTCCCGCTCGGTCTCGAACGCGACCAGGTTGTTGCGCTTCGAGCCTGCGAACTCGACGAGTCCCAGGTCGGGCTTCGTCCAGGTGACGCCGTCGGAGCTGGTCGCGTAGCAGACGCGGGCCGGCAGGCGGCGGCCCTCCGTCGTGGCGTGTCCCAGGTACCACAGCCGCAACTCGCCATCGACTTCGCACACCGACCCGTAGTACTTGATCCAGGCGTCGGGCGCGTCCGCGGCGCCCCGTTCCATCGCGATCAGGTGACCCTTGTAGGGATTCATCCCTTCGACCAGGCCGATCCTCAGGCGGTAGCGGAAGGGGATGGTCCGGTCGTCGTACGGGAACAGCACGGCTTGGGAAAGCGGTGCCAGCACGCCGCCGTTGTGGACGATCATCGCGGTTCCGGTGATAGACGATCCGCCGCCGCGGCGCAAGCGTCGGACGCTACGCGTTCAGGACGGACTCGTCAGGCGACCACGTTCCAGACGAGTCCGGCGACCACGGAGCCGGCCAGCGCGATGCCCAGGTAAGAGGCGAAGACCCGAGTCTTCACGAGTGCCCACACCGCGATCGCGGCCGGGATGCAGCTCACGCCGCCGGCGATGACGAACGACATGGCGGCCCCGTCGGACATGCCCTGCGCCAGCAGCGCGTCGACCAGCGGCACCGTGGCGTACCCGTTCAGGTAGGCCGGTGCCCCGACGACCGCGCCAAGGAGGATCGGCCACACCCCGTCGCCGCCGAGCACCGTCGCGATCACCTCCGGCGGCACGTACCGCAGCATCAGCGCCTCCACGAGGTAGGCGAGCAGCAGCCACTTCCCCAGGAACAACGCGTTCCGGACCGCGGTGTCGAGAAACGCCCGGCGGCGCTCCGACGCCCGCCAGAAGGCCCATTGCGGTCGGCCCGTGAGCGGGCCGCTGCCGCCACCGGTTCCGCAGCTCGTCGCACAGGCGCCGACGGCGGAGTTCGCCTTGAGCGGATCGGCGAACACCCGGCTCCCCGCCCACGCCTTCACTACCAAGCCGCCGCCCATCCCCAGCGCCACCGCCGCCACCGTCTTCGCCACGGCGAATCCCGTGCCGAGGGTGCCCGAGGTGATCAGGAACATCGCCGGGTCCATCAACGGCGAAGCGAGCCAGAATGCCATCACGGCGGACAGCGGCGCGCCGACCGCCAGCAACGCGGCGATGAAGGGGATTACCTCGCAGGAGCAGAACGGCGCCAGTCCGCCGATCAGCGCGCCCAGCGCGATCATCCGCACCTCGGGCCCCGTGAACGCCTTGCTCAGCAGCGCCTCCGCGCCGGTAGATCGGAGATACGCCACGGCCAGCACCGCGCAGGCGATGAAGACGCCGGTCTGAAGAATCTGCTCGCCGGCGAACCGCACGGTAGGCAACACCTGCGCCGGATCGATCAGCGCGAGCAACGCCGGGATCAGCCCGATCGCCAGCCACGCCTTGTCGACCCGCCGCCACAGACCGAGCAGCGGTTGCCCGACCCGCGACGGGGAAGCCGCGGCCGACGGCGCGCTTGCGCAGCACGCCCCGCCGTCCCCGGTCTCGGGGAGCGCTACGGCCTGCTCACTCATGGTGGGCTCCGGGACAAGGGTGCGCGCTGTCGGTGCAGCACTCGCACAGGAGGTAGTCCGACAGCGCCTGCATCCGCGGATAGGCGACCGCGGCGCAGATGACGGAGCGGCCGCGCTTGACGCGGTTGACCAGCCCGGCCTGGTTGAGGATACGCACGTGGTGGGTCAGCGTGGAGCCGGTGACCCCGCTCCGCTCACCCAGCGTCCCGATCGGCAGGCCCTCCGGTCCGGCGCGCACCAAGGTGTTCAGGACTGTCAGCCGCTGCTCCGACCCGAGTGCGGCGAAGGTCGACGCCGCGTCCTCGACCGCCAGCGTCGCCGGTCCCTCGTCAGCCATGTTTCTATAATTGTCGAACTATAGAAAGGCTGTCAAGCCCCGGTTGGACCCTGTCGCGGTGGTTCGTCAGTGGCCGCCCGAAGCGCCTGCGGCCGCGCCCGCCGCCCCGCCGGCCGATATGGCGGCGATCGTCGCCGCCTGCTGGGCATCCAGGATCGCGCGGATCGACTGCAGGGCCGCCAGATCACCGGCGTTGCGTTCGCCGGCCCGCTCGGTGTCCGCCGACAACTCGATGCCGGCGGCCAGCGTGAAGGCCACCGACCTGTCCGGCCGGGACTTGGCCTGCCGGAGCCGGTCGCGGCTGCCGAGCACTCGGTCGACCACGTCCGCGGCGGGGGCCTGGGTCAGCGCCAGCAGCGCCACCTCGTCGTAGCGGCTCGGTCCGACCCGTTCCTCCCGGCTCTTCAGCCGCTCGGCAACGTCGCAGAACCGGTTCACCCCGGCGTCGGTTCCGCGCGGGTCGACGGCCAGAAGCTGCGAGACGAGCTGAAGCTGCTGGCCGCGGGTGAAGCCGGCGTCGTGCAGGCGCGCGTAGGCGCGCTCGATGTCAGAGGCCAGGACGTCGACCGGCACGTCGCGCGAGGCATGCAGCGCCGCGGCCGGCAGATCGCCCGCATTGGTCAGCCACCGGTGCTCGGTGCGCCAGCGGCGGTAGATGACCGCCAGCCGTTCGAGGTCCCCGTCCGGGACCGGAGCCCCCTCGCCGTGCAGGGCCATCAGCAGCGCCGCCAGCGTCGGGCCCGTGCCGCGGCTCGGGACCTTGTGCGCCGTGAGTGCGTCGCGCGTCGCGAACACGCGCTCGTGGATCCGGGCCGTATCCAGCCCGCGCCGCAGGATCATGGCGGCCACCACGTAGCGGATCTCCGACTTGAGCGGGCTGAACCAGCGGGCACGCGTGCGCAGGTCGGTGGCCGCCTCCTCCAGCCGGTCGTAGCCGATGGAGGAGGCGGCGGCGCCCAGGCTCAGCGCGACGAACCGGAACGTCACCGACTGCGTCGACCAGCGCTTGCGCGCGCGCAACTCCTCGAACGTCTGCAGATACCTCGCGACGGGGTCGTCGGATGTGCTCATGGCCGGCAGCATAGGACAGGCCGCGCCAGATTGCGATAGCCGCGGGCTTCGGACGGCCGGGAGTGGCATTTTGCCCCAGGATCGTCCCTATCGACCCCCGGAAGAGTCATAACGACACGCCGATCCTTCTCCCGAACGACGGGTGAGGGTACGAAGGCAGAATCATTCTGCATCTCATGTCCTGTAGTTATTCTTGATATGAATAATTACATTCGAGTGGAGAGTGTCTTGGATAGTTGGCATGGAACCTGCTTGATGGTAGATACGAGGGCCTAAGGGACGGCGCAGAATTAAGTCCATGTAAACGGACGCAATCAAGCCGCTCCCAGTAGGCCGCGATGGCCGGATGACGGCTCTCGTGGCGTTTCCGGTGGAAAGCGCAGCATCATTGTGGCACTATTACGAATATGACATTCGTAATAGTGCCACAATGAGAACGCCCCAGTACTCGACCGCCGCGATCGTCGACCTGTTTCGTCAGCAGACCGTCGCCTCGCTGCCGGACGTCATGGCGGCGCTCGGCACCCGCGCCAGACGCACCGCCTTTCGCAAGCTCAAGCAACTGCCCTACCGCACCAGCTACTCCCACCGCGGCGGTTACTACACCCTGGCAGAACTCATCGACTTCGATGAGCACGGCCTGTGGTCGTTCCGCAACGTACGGTTCTCGACTGCCGGCACCCTGCTGGCCACCGCCGCAGCGATGGTCACCGATGCGCCGACCGGACAGTTCAGCGACGAGTTGGACAACCGGCTGCACGTCGGCACCCAGGATGCCTTGCGTACGCTCGTGCGGGACGGCAAGCTGACCCGTCACAGCCTTGCCGGTCGCTTCCTGTACTGCGCCGCCGACCGCACCCGCAAGGCGCAGCAACTGAGCGCCCGGCGCGCTGTGCTGGCCGCCCCCGGGCTGACCGGACCGCTGCCGGATGCCGACCTCGTGCCCGAGGAACTGCGCGCCGCAATCGTGCTGTTCGCCAGCTTGCTCGATGAACGTCAGCGCCGCCTGTACGCCGGCCTCGAATCGCTCAAATGCGGCTGGGGCGGCGACCGGCGCATCGCATCGTTGCTCGGCATCGATGCCGGTACCGTGGCCACAGGACGCAAGCAACTGATCGCCGGCGACGTCGAGCGCACCCGCGTGCGCCGCCCCGGTGGCGGGCGGCCGCCGGTGGAAAAAAAACGCCCGAGGTGATCGCCGCCATCGAACAGGCGCTGCAACCCGACACCGCCGGCGACCCGATCACCGGCATCCGCTGGACACGCCGCACCACCGAGAAGATCTCCGACGAACTGGCCTCAGGCGGCATCCAGGTCGGTGCCAGGACCGTGGCCCGCCTCCTCAAGGACCTCGACTATCGGCTGCGCGTCAACCACAAGCGCGTCTCGGCCGGCTCCGGCCCGGACCGCGACGAACAGTTCCAGCACATCACACAGCAGCGGCGGAGGTTCGCCGAACGCGGCTTGCCGATCGTCAGCATCGACACCAAGAAGCGTGAACTGGTCGGCAACTTCAAGAACCACGGCACGACCTGGGAACGTTCCCCTCAAGCCGTCAACGACCACGACTTCCGCTCCCAGGCCGACGGCATCGCCATCCCCTACGGCGTCTACGACTTGGGCGCCAACCGCGGCTTCGTGGTCGTCGGCACCTCACACGACACCCCCGACTTCGCCGCCGACAACCTGCTGCGCTGGTGGCAAGACGAAGGACTCCAGCACTACCCCGACGCCCGCGAACTGCTGGTCCTCGCCGACTCCGGCGGCAGCAACTCGCCGCGCATCAGAAGCTTCAAGTATGCCCTCCAGACACGCCTCGTCGACCCGCACCGCCTCAAGATCACCGTCTGTCACTACCCCAGTGGCGCCTCCAAGTGGAATCCGATCGATCACCGCCTGTTCAGTGAGATCAGCAAGAACTGGGCCGGCGTGCCGCTGCGCGACTATGAGACGATCCTCAACCACATCCGCACCACCACCACCGACTCCGGCCTGTCGGTCGTCGCCCAGCTGGTCGAACAGGAGTACCCAACCGGCGTCAAGATAGCCGACGCCGAGTTCGCCTCCATCGCCCTGCAACCTCACCAGACTCAACCACTGCGCAACTACACCATCTGTCCCCGCTCTTGAGCACACCAAAATCGGCATTTATTCTTGCGCCGTCCCTAAGCCTCAAGACCACGTTACAGGAGGGACACCATGAGAACCCTGGTGCCACATCGATCCGGACGCTCGGGCAGCATCTTCGACGGTATCGACCACATCTTCGACTCGTTCATCACCGAGCAGCCGCCGGCCGCGCGCACCCGGGCGCCCGCCGTGGACATCCGCGAGGAGGACAAGGCGTACGTGCTGCAGGCGGAGCTGCCCGGCGTTGCGGAGGACGACCTGAAGGTCAGCATCGACGACAACGTGCTGACCATCGCCGCAAGCGCCGACGAGAAGGACGAGCGGAAGTCGGAAGGCTACCTGGTCCGGGAGCGCCGCCGCGCGTCGTTCACGCGCAGCTTCGTACTGCCGGGCGACGCCGACCATGAGGCGGTAGGCGCAACCTTCAAGGACGGGCTGCTGACCCTGCACGTCCCCAAGAACCAGGCGAGCAAGGCACGGGAGATCCCGATCAAGGCCGGATAACCGAACCTCGCCACGCGAAGGCCCCACCGGCTCCGGCCGGCCGGGGCCTTTCGGTTCTCCGTGCCCCATCGTCGCAGCACGTACCGGGGCCGTGCGCCGGCTGGCCACGGGCTCTACAATGCGCGCATGGGTGACATGAGCAGAGATCTGATCGGCGACGGCTGGCTCTCGGAGCCGGCGATCTACCGCACCGACCTGGACGCCTGCCGGCCGGCGGCAGCGTTGTACCCGGGCTCGCGCGCCCGCCACTGGCGGCTGCTGTCGTACGAGCTCGAGGGGCTGGCCGGCACGATGCTGCGGGCCGACGAGGAGACCGATGCTCCCCATCTGGCCTATCCGCTGCGTGCGTCCGGCTACCACGCGGTGACGCTGGGGCTCATGGCCGAGTCCTCGGAGGACGTGGTGGTGCTCGCCCGCCTGAGCGGGGATGCCAGCTCCACCGTGCTCACCTGCCCGATGACCGACCGCGCCGGACGGCACCGGATCCGGGAGCTGTTCTGGAAGATCGCCGACCTGAGCGGTCAGGACCTGGTGATCGACCAGCAGAATCGGCGGATCGCCGCCGGCGACGCGCCGGGCTGCGTGCTGGGCAGCCCCGTGCGCCTGGCGTACGTGAAGCTGGTCCCGCTCACCGAGGCGGAGGTCGCCACCTGGCGGGCCGACGCAGATCGCCGGGACACCCGGCGGCTGTTCGGGCACAACGACGCCCACGGCCTGCACTACGCCACGCGGCCGACGGAAGCCGGCCACATCCGGCGCCGCATCGAGATGTTCCGCAACACCGACTTCTCTCGGCTGTACTGGGAGTGCGGCATGGGCGACCTGCTCTACTACCTCGGCGCCGCCGGCCGGCTGCCGACGCACGACGGCCTGGACGACTTCGCGCGGAGCGGCGACCGCTTGCATCGCGAGAGCTGGCAGGTCCTGCGCGAGCAGGGGATCGACCCGTTCCGGGTCGCCCGGGAACACGCCCGCGACATGGGACTGGAGTTCCACGCGACCTACCGGCCGGCCGGGTTCCGGTTTCCGCCCGACCACGACCACTTCGACCACGGTGACTCCTTCTACGGGCGGCACCCGGAGCTGCGGGGGCACGATCGCGACGGGTGCGAGACCCCTCGCATCTCCTACGCCTACCCGGAGAGCCGGCGCTTCGCGGTGTCGCTGCTGACCGAGGTGGCCACCGACTACGATGTCGACGGCATCTGCCTTGCCTACAATCGGCGGCCCCCGTTCAGCGAGTTCGAGCCGCCGCTGATCGACAGCTTCGCGGCACAGCACGGCCGCGACCCGCGCACGCTGCCGGACGACGACCCGACGTGGCTGTGGCACCGCTGCGGCGTGCTCACCAGCTTCATGCGCGAGGTGCGCGCGGCGCTGGACGAGGTCGCGCGCGCCCGGCAGCGGTCGCGCATCCCGGTCACGGCGATCGTCATGCGCGACGCCGCGGAGAACCTCTACTACGGCATGGACCTGCAGACCTGGGTGCGGGAGGGTCTGGTGGACACCCTCATCCCCTACACGTCGGCGGTGTTCCTGGACAGCGCCGCCGACTCCTGGGCGGACCCGCGCGGGGCGGACTGGTTCGTCGAGCTGACGCGCGGCACCTCCTGCACGCTGTCGATGAGCCTGCTGCCGCGCATGATGCCGCCCGGCCTGTACCGCGAACGCGCCGCCGGACTGTACCGGGCCGGCGTGGAGAGCTTCTTCTTCTGGGATTGCACGCCGGGCCGCGGCAACTACACCGAGTCGTGGAGCGCCCTGCGGCGTCTGGGCCACAAGGAGGAGGTGCTGGCCTGGGCGGACGGCGGCCGGCCGGACCTCGGCGTCGCGCGGCGGCCGCTGAGGAGCCTGGACGGGTGGGACCTGTCGTACGCCACGCCGGGATAGCCGCCGGCATGGAGACGTACAAGCGTTCGACGGTTCTCCCCCACTCCCTGGAGCGCGTGTTCGCCTGGCACGAGACCGCGGCTTCGTTCGACCGTTTGCTGCCTCCCCTTCCGCGCATGGAGGTGATGGAACGTTCCGGGACGATTCGCGACGGCGATCGCGCTTCTTTCCGCGTACGGGTCGGCCCGCTCGGCTTCCGCGGCATGGTGGAATACGAGGGCTACCGGCCGCTCGCGGAGTTCGGTAACCGACACGTCGGCGGCCCCCACCGTTCGTTGCGGCACCGCCATCTCTTCCGCTCGACCGGGGAGGGGAGCTGCGAGCTCACCGAACGGATCCATTGCGAGCCGCGTCTCATCCTGGCGACGCTGGGCCGGGCATGGCTCCGGCGCACCATGGAGCGCACGCTGGAGTTCCACCAGGAGCGCGTCCGCCGCGACCTGGAGCGCCACGCGGCCGGGCCGGCGGCACCGCTGCGGGTGCTGGTCACCGGCGCGTCCGGGCTGATCGGCGGCGCGCTCACCGCGTTTCTGGAGAGCGGCGGCCATGAAGTGGTCCGGCTGGTGCGCGGGCAACCCGCGTCCGACCGGGAAATTGCCTGGGACCCGGCCGGAGGCGCGATCGACGCGGTCGCCCTGGAAGGGTTCGACGCGGTCGTCCACCTTGCCGGCGAGAACATCGGCGCCGGGCGCTGGACGGCGGCGCGGCGGCGGCGCATCCGCGAAAGCCGCGTCGCATCGACCGGGCTGCTCTGCGCCGGGCTCGCAGGGCTTCATCGGCCGCCCGCGGTGCTGGTGTCGGCGTCGGCCGTCGGGTACTACGGCGATGTCGAAGGGACGGTCGACGAATCCGCGCCGGCCGGCGACGGCTTCCTGGCCGAGGTCACGGCCGCCTGGGAGCAGGCCGCCGAACCGGCGCGGGCCGCAGGCATCCGCGTGGCGCACGCGCGGTTCGGTCCGGTGCTCAGTCCCAGGGCGGGGATGCTGAAGCGGCTGCTGCCGGTATTCCGGGCCGGCGCCGGCGGCGTGGTCGGCAGCGGCCGGCAGCCGATCAGTTGGATCGGGCTGGATGACGCGGTGGGCGCGCTGCACTTCCTGATGAGCAGCGGCCAAGCGGAGGGCGCGATCAACGTGGTGGCGCCGCGCCCTGCCGCCAACCGGGAGTTCACGCAGGCGCTGGCCGCCGTGCTGCGACGGCCGGCATTCGCGCCGGTTCCCGGTGTCGCCATCCGCGCCCTGTTCGGAGAGATGGGCGACCAGCTCATCCTCAAGGGACAGGCCGTGGTCCCGGCACGGCTCGCCGAGCTGGGCTTCCGGTGGCTGGACCCGACCCTGGAGGGAGCCTTGCGCCGGGAGCTGGGCATTCAGTAGCCGGCGGCCTTGTCCACCAGCCCCAGGAGGGCCGGCCGTCCTGATGGCGGCGCAGGTTCCCGAGGTGGCCCACGAACCGCCCTTGCGTCTCGACCGAGTTGCCGAGCGATCGGAGAGGCATGAGGTTGTCCAGCTCCCACAACGGAGAATCCGCGGGCGGCAACCCTTGCTGGACTTGCAGGTCCGCCGCGGCGATCCAGGACGCCGGCGGGACGCTCCGTCGGTTGTCGATGGCGGGGGCGAGCTATTATGCTCGACAGCGGCATGACATACCATCTGGTGTCGTTCGGCTGCCAGATGAACCTCTCCGACACCGAACGGATCGCCACGGTGCTGGACTCCGCGGGGTTCGCGAGGACCGAGCGAGAGGAAGATGCGGACCTGATCGGCGCGATCGCCTGCTCGGTACGGCAGCGGGCGATCGACCGGGTGGACGCCCGCATCGAGCGCTGGAACGCCTGGAAGGCGCAGCGCCCCCTGCTCACCTTCGTATCCGGATGCGTGCTGCCGCACGACGAGCCGCGGCTGGCGGGCAAGTTCGACTTCCTGGTGCGCACCGCGGACGTGCCGTCGCTGCCCGACCTGATCCGCCAGGACGGAGTGGTGACGCCTGCGTCCGGCGGAGGATACCTGGGCACCGACGACGCCTTCTGGAAGATCACACCGCGCTACTCCTCCGGCCACGCCGCGTTCGTGCCCGTCCAGAACGGCTGCGACAAGCTCTGCACGTTCTGTGCGGTTCCCCATACCCGTGGGCGGGAGGTGTCGCGGCCGTCCGCGGGGATCCTGGACGAGGTGGGCCGCCTGGTCGGGCTGGGCTACAACTCGATCACCCTGCTCGGCCAGAACGTCAACTCCTACGGCGCCGACACGTCGGGCGAGTGCAGCTTCGCCGAGTTGCTCCACCGGGTCGCCGAGCTGTGCGAGAAGGCCGGGCGCACGATATGGGTCTACTATACCTCTCCGCACCCACAGGACATGTCGATCGAAGTGCTCGAGACCATGGCCGCCCACCCGTCGGTCGCCAAGCAGGTGCACCTGCCGCTGCAGTCCGGGGACGACAAGGTCCTGATCCGCATGAACCGCAACTACCGGCTGGACCGCTATCGCAGGATCGTCGAGGACATCCGCCGGATCCTTCCGCAGGCGACGCTGTCCACGGACATCATCGTCGGCTTCACGGGTGAGACCGACGAGCAGTTCGAAGAGACCCGCCGCGCCATGCGCGAGTTCCGGTTCAACATGGCCTACATCGCCGCCTACTCGCCGCGGCCGGGCGCCGCCAGCTTGCGCTGGGCGGACGACGTGCCGGCCGCCGTCAAGAAGGAGCGGGTGCGGATCCTCTCCGGCGAGCTGCAGCGCTCGGCCGGCGCCCACAACGCCGCCCTGGTCGGCAGCACCCAGCCGGTGCTGGTGGAGGGCGCGGCGCGCCGGGCCGGCTATCTGAGCGGCCGCACCGAGGGCCGGGTGATCGTGCGCTTTCCGGAGCGGGCCGACGTGCGGCCGGGCCACATCGTGCCCGTGCGGATCACGGGCGCGGCGCCGCTCTCCGTGGAGGGCGAGCTGGCCGCCATGCTTGCCGGGGAGACCATGCTTGCCGGGGAGACCATGCCTGACAAGGAGGCCATGCCGGCCGAGGAGCTCGCTTCATGAGCGCCGCCGCCAGGACCGCCGTCGGCATCGGCGACATCGCCCTCTACCTGCCGTCGCTGCAGATCGACATCGGCGCGCTCATCCGCCGCCGCATCGAGGAGAACCCGCTGCTGCGCATGGCGCTCAAGCGGGCATTCGAGTACACGCAGCAGAAGAAGGTGCGATTCCCGGCATGGTGGGAGGACTGCGCGACCATGGCCGCACAGGCGGCCCTGCGGCTGCTGACGCGCGGCACCCTGTCGCTGGCCGACCTGCGCTACCTGGCCGTGGGCACGGAGACGACCGTCGACCACAGCAAGCCGGTCGCCGCCTATGTCGAGGGGATGCTGCAGGATGCCGGCTGCGAGGTGCCCGAGGGCATCTCCACGTTCCAGATCCAACATGCCTGCGCGGGCGGCATGATCTCGCTGCTGGCCGTGCTGGCGCTGCTGGCGCTGACCAACCGGCCGGCCGAGAGCGGCGTCGTGGTCTGCTCGGACGTCGCCCGCTACGACGCCGCCTCGACCGCGGAGCTCACCCAGGGCGCGGGCGCCGTCGCCATGAGCGCCTGCGTCGACCCCAAGCTGCTGGAGATCGACGTGGCCACCGCCGGCTACTCGTCGAGCGACGTCGACGACTTCTTCCGGCCGCTCGGCTCCGACACCGCGCGCGTGAAGGGCGGCTACTCGCTGAAGTGCTACAAGCAGGCGGTCAGCCAGGCGCTGCTCGACCACTGCGCGCGCGCCGGCCGGGAGCCGCGCGAGGTGCTGGCCGCCACCGACGCGTTCGCCCTGCACAGCCCGTTCATGACGCTGCCGGTGGAAGCGATGAGCGAGTTGATCGGCCGCCACCTGGACCTGGACGAGGCCGCCAGCCGGGCGTTCCTGGCGGAGCGCGACCTGGACGCGGCCGTCGCACCGGTGGGTCAGATCGGCAACATCTACTCCGGCGCGCTGTTCCTGGGGCTGGCGTCCGTGCTCTGGAAGCGCTACCGGCGGCTGGGCGACGACATCGTCGGCCGCCAGGTGCTGCTGTTCTCCTATGGTTCCGGCAACACGGCGGTGGTGGTCGCGGGCCGCGTGGCCGCGGGAGCCCCCGACGTGATCCGGTCCTGGACCCTGGAAGAGGAGCTCGACCACGCGGTGCCGGCGACCTTCGGGCAGTACGACCGGTGGATGGGGGGGGCCGAGTCAGCGCCGAACAGGGCGGACGGCGCGGCGTCGGACGACGGAGCCGTTGGTGACGAGGACGTCGTGCCGGCCAGGCGGTTCTATCTGAGCGGCATTCGCGATGACGGCTACCGCCTCTACGATTACCGGAGAAACGCACGCCCGTAGCTCCTTCCCTCGGGACGGTGAAGGCGCAATGACGGATGGTACCGGCCGGCGCCGCCGGAACGACACGCCGTGACTCTGCCCGAGCGCTTCCGCTACGCATCCGTCGCGGAGCGGCGCGTCATGCTGCGGAGCGCCGCCGCCGCCGCCGGCCATCCGCTCGGCGATGAGGAGGAGGCCGCCACCGGCGCGCCGGCCGGCGCGCTGGACCTGGCCGACCTGATGGTCGAATCGGCGGTCGGCGTGCTGCCGGTGCCGGTCGGCGTCGCCGCCGGGTTCCTGATCGACGGCCGCGAGCTGGCCGTGCCGATGGCGACCGAGGAGCCGTCGGTGATCGCCGCCGCCACCCACGCCGCCCGGCTGGTGCGCCGCGGCGGGGGGTTCGCAACGAGCGGCGGGTTGCCGATGGCGACCGTGCAGGTATTCGTCGACGGCGCGGCCGCTGAACGTGTGCGCGCAGCCGAGCCCGAGATTCGCGAGCGGGTGCACGCGGCGGTGCCGACGCTGGTGGCGCGCGGCGGCGGCTACCGCGGCATGCGCGTGCTGCCCCTGCCGGCGAGCGGCGTGCTCAAGGTCGAGGTGGACCTGGACGCCCGTGACGCGATGGGCGCCAACAAGGTCAACACGGCGGGCGAGGCGCTGCGCCCCCTGCTGGAGCGGACCGCCGGCGGCACGGTGCTGATGTCGATCGTCACCAACGCGTCGCGCCACAACCTCTGCACCGCCCGATTCTCCTGCCCGGAAGAACGCCTGGCGCGCGCCGGGCGCAGCGGCGCGGAGATGGCCGGGCGGGTGGTGCGCGCGACCGCGGTGGCGGCCGACGATTCCGGCCGTGCGGTCACCCACAACAAGGGCATCATGAACGGCATGTCCGCGGTGGCGCTGGCGACCGGCAACGACACGCGGGCCGTGGAGGCGGCGGCCCACCTGCACGCCGGCCGCACGGGAAGATATGGGCCGCTGTCGAGCTTCCACCGTGAGGGCGGCGAGCTGGCAGGCGAGTTGTCGGTGCCGATTCCGCTCGGCTCGGTGGGTGGGGCGACGAGCGTTCATCCCGGCGCACGGTTCGCCCTGCAGGTGCTGGGCAACCCCGGTGCGCGGGCGCTCGCCCGGATCGCCTGCGCGGTGGGGCTTGCGCAGAACCTGGCGGCGCTGATGGCGCTGGTGGGAGAGGGGATCCAGCGCGGCCACCTGCGCCTGCACGCGCGGCGGCTGGCGTTCCAGGCCGGCGCGCGCGGCCCGGAGGTCGAGCGCGTCGCCGACCGCATCGCCGGCGCCGGCACGGTCGACGGCGACGCTGCCGCCGCGGCCCTCGCCGACCTGCGCCGCGGCGAGCCGTGACGGCGCCGGAGGAGGCGGGATGGGCCACCGCGGTCGCCCACCCGAACCTGGCGCTGGTCAAGTACTGGGGCAAGGCGGACGCGGGGCGCAACCTGCCGGCCACGCCCAGCCTGGGCATCTCGCTCGCGGCGCTCCGAAGCCGCGTGCAGGTGCGGCTCGCCGGCGACGGCGACACCGTGGACCTGGACGGCCGCCGCCTCGCCCCGGCCCGCTACCGGCCGTTCCTGGACGCGGTACGCGGCCGGTGCGGGACGCGCAACGGCTTTCGCATCCGCGCGCACAACGACTTCCCGAGCGCGGCCGGTCTGGCCAGCTCCTCCTCCGGGTTCGCGGCGCTGGCGGCAGCGTGCAGCGCGGCGTGTGGGGCGGAGCTCCCGGATGGCGAGCTCTCCGCGCTGGCGCGGGTGGGCTCGGCGTCGGCAGCGCGGGCCGTGTTCGGCGGCTTCGTGTCGCTGCCGGCCGGCGCCGAGGAGGCGCGGCCGCTCGTCCCGGCGGAGGCGTGGCCGGAGCTGCGGGTGGTGGTCGCCGTGGTCACCGCCGCCGCCAAGCCGATCGGCTCGCGCGAGGCGATGGAGCGGGTGCGGCGGACCTCGCCCGCGTATGCGGGATGGGTGGCCGACAGCGCGGGGCTGTACCGGGAGGCGGTGGCCGCGGTGCGGGACCGTGATCTGCTGCGGCTCGGCGTGGCGATGCGCAAGAGCTACTCCCGCATGTTCGCGACCATGCTCGCGGCCGATCCGCCGATCCGCTACTGGCTACCGGAGACGCTCGTGCTGCTCGCGGCGGTGGAGGAGCTGCGGGAGCAGGGCGTGGCCGCGTGGGAGACGATGGACGCGGGCCCGCAGGTCAAGGTGCTGTGCCTCGACGGCGACGCGCAGCGGGTGGCCGCGGCGCTGGCCGCGGCGTGTCCGGCAGCGCCGCAGCCGCTCGTGTCGGCGGTCGGGGCGGGAGTGGTCCGTGGCGGCTGAGCCCTGGGGGTGCAGCGCGCCCGGCAGCGTACTGCTGCTGGGCGAGTACGCGGTGCTGCAGCCCGGCGGACTGGGGGTGGCGGCCGCGGTGGAGCCGCGCGTGCGCGTGCGCGTGCGCCCGGCGGCGGACGCGTTGCGCATCGAGGGAACCGACGGCGTCGACCGGTTCGCGTGGCGTGCCGGCGCCGGCGGCCTGCTGGATGCGGTGGTCGACGCGTGCGCGACCGAACTCGGCAGGGCGCCGCATCCGGCGCTGGTGGCGGTGGACTCCGGCGCACTGACCGGGGGCGGACGCAAGCTGGGCCTGGGGGCGAGCGCCGCGGTGGCGGTGGCGGTGACCCGCGCGCTGCTCGATGGCTCTGGCCGCAGGGTAAGGCTGGACACGGTGTTCCGCACCGCCCTGAGCGCGCATCGCGCCGCGCAGGGAGGACGCGGCAGCGGCTACGACGTGGCTGTCTCCACCTACGGCGGAACGGGGCTGTTCCACGGCGGCGAGGAGCCGCGCTTCGAGCCGCTTCCAGCCGCGCCCGCGGACCTCTTCCTGGTGCTCGGCGATCGGCCGCTGGCGACGCCGCCGGCGGTGTCCCGCTATCTGGCGTGGGCTCGCGAGCAGCCCGTCGACTGCCGGCGCCATCGCCGGGTCTCCGATGCCATCGTCCGCCACGCGTTGCGTACCGAGGGGTGGGCCGAGGCGCTGCGCGCCGGCCGCCGGGTGACGCAGTGGCTGGGGGAGCACATCGGCGTCCCGGTGGAGCCGGACGAGCTCCGCGGGCGGCTGGGGCACATGGCGTCCGCCGGCCATGCCGGCAAGCCTGCCGGCGCCGGCGGCGAGCTGGCGATCTGCG
Organism: Spirochaetia bacterium; assembly: GCA_965215345.1. GTDB lineage: Bacteria > Spirochaetota > Spirochaetia > SZUA-6 > Bin103 > CATQHW01. The sequence goes on from CBDCDL010000002.1 coordinate 1,579,043, forward strand.
TCGCGGCGGCGGGCTGCGCCGTGCCGGACCGGCCCTGGGTTCGGCCGCTCACCGTCAGTGCGGCTGGCGTCAGGGACGCCGGTGCCGGGGACGGCGGGATCGGCGCGTGACCGGCGAGGCGGCCGGCAAGCTGCTGCTGTTCGGCGAGCACGCCGCGGTGTACGGCCGTCCGGCGGTCGGTCTGGGCGTGCCGTGGTCGCTGCGGCTCCGTTTCGTGCCGGCGCGCGAAGGGGACGAAACGGGTGCTGCGGCCGAGCGGCTTCGCGATGCCTGCCGCCGGATCGGGATCGACGCGCCGGCGGCCGGCGCGCTGGAGGTGCGTTCGGAGATTCCCTTCGGTGTGGGCCTGGGTTCCTCGGCGGCACTCTGCGTGGCGCTGGCCCGCGCCGTGGGCGGCGCGGCGGCCGCGGCGGGCGAGCGCGAGCTGTGGGACATCGCGCACCGTGCCGAGCACGCCTTCCACGGCTCGCCGTCCGGCATCGATACGGGGCTGGCGCTGCTCGGCGGCGTGCAGCGGTTCACGCCGGCGAGGCCGGGCGGCGTACCGGCCGCACGGCCGATCGCCGCGCAGCGGATCCATCTGGTCGCGGGATTCGTGCCGCGCCGCGGCGACACCGCCGCCCACGTGGCAGCCGTCCGGCAACGAATGCAGGCCGGCGACGCCGAGGTCCGAGCGGCGATCGACCGGCTCGGAGCCATCGTCGAACCCGCGTGCCGGCTGCTCGGCGCATCTGCCGCCGATCGGGCGGTCCGCCTGGGCGCGCTGGCCGATGAGGCCGGCGCGTTGCTGAACGGCATCGGCGTGGGCTCGCCCGGGGTGGCCGACCTGCTGGCGGCCGCGCGAGCGGCCGGTGCCACCGGCGGCAAGATCTCCGGCGGCGGGGGAGGCGGTGCCTTCGTGGCGTTCGTTCCGGACCGCGCAACCGGGTTGGCCGTGCTGGATGCGGTGGCCGTACGCCTTCCCGCCGGCGCAGGCTCCGCCGTGGCGTTGCTGGCGCTGGAACCCGGGGGCGCCGCGATGCTGGCCGGCCGCGAGTGGCCCGCGCCGGTCACGCGGCGCGTCCGGATCATCCGGGCCTGAACGGTCGCGGAGACCGCGGCGCCCCCGATCCATACGGGAGGCCGTCGCCCATGTCCTTGACGCGGGGCGAACCCGCGCCTAGCCTTGCTGGATGCCACGCGGGGGCAGAGTGCGCAACGCCGGCATGGTGTTGTTACGGCTCGGTACCGGCGTGGTGTTCCTGTGGTTCGGCGTCACCCAGCTCCGCGACCCGGACTTCGGCGCGGCCTACCTGCCCGAGTTCGTCTACGCGATCGGCGAGCAGCTCGGCATCATCGACTTCGACCGCCTGTTCACGGTCATCCACGGCACCGCCGAGGTGGCGCTCGGCAGCGCGTTGATCGTCGGCCTGTTCACGCGGGCGGCGGCGCTGCTGCTGGCCGTGCAGCTTGCCGTGATCGTCGTCACCCTCTACACGCTGGGGTTGCCGGCGATCGCGATCCGGGATTTCGGGGTGATGATCGCCACGCTGGTGGTGGCCATGAACGGCCCGGACCGCATGTCGGCCGACGGCTGGGGCAGGGGCCGCGGCGCGTAGCCCGGGCCCGCGGCGCCATCGCCTATTCGACGACGAGGCGCCGCTGGTTGCCGCCGTCGGCGTCCATCACGTAGAGTTCCATCCCGCCGCCGTCCCGGTCCGAGCTGAACACGATCGTGGAGCCGTCCGGCGACCAGCTCGGGAAGAAGTCGCGGTTCTCGTTGTCGGTCAGCGCGCGCTTGCCGGTGCCGTCGGCGTTGACCACGTAGATCTCCAGGTCGCCGTCGTGATCGGCGGAAAACAGGATCCTGGATCCGTCCGGAGAATACGAGGCATCCAGCGCCGACGGTTGCTGCTGGGCAGCGGTCTGGGGGTTGGGAAAGCGGGGAAAGCAGCCGGCCAGGACCAGCGCGCCCCCGAGCACGATCAGCGCGGCGCGCAGAACAGCCTTGGACATCACGACGGAGCAGGCTACACCGCCGCCGGCCGGCACGCCAGACTACCAGACTACCCGGCCGAATTGACGACGCTGCCGGCGGAACCTACGCTCTGAGCCGTGCAGTGGCTCGCAGCGGCGATCGAGCGAGTCGCGGCGGTCGCGGAGGCAAGCCCGGTCCTCAGCTTGGGCCTGCTCCTGCTGTGCGGCTACTTCGCCGGCCGGCTGGCCGGCCTGATCGGTCTGCCGGCCATTACCGGCTACATCGTCGCCGGCCTTGCGCTGGGCGACTCGGTCGCCGGCATTGTCACCCACCATGCGACCGCACGGCTGCAGCCGGTAACGGAGGTGGCGCTGGCCTTCATCGCCATCACGATCGGCGGCGAGTTCCAGCTCCCCAAGCTGCGCCGGTCCGGCGCCAAGATCCTGGTGATCACCCTGCTGGAGGCGTTCCTGGCGTTCCTGGTGGTCAGCACCGTGCTCAGGTTTCTGGGACTGGAGGCTTGGCTCGCCCTGCTGCTCGGCGGCATCGCGGCAGCCACGGCGCCGGCGGCGACGGTCGTCATCGTCCGCGAGCTGAAGGTGCACGGCGAGTTCGTGGACTACCTGTACGGTGTCGTCGCCTTCGACGACGCCATCGCGGTGCTGCTGTTCAGCATCATCCTGGCGATGGTCACGCCGCTCCTGGGCGCGGCCGGCGCGGCGGACCACGGCGGCGTCCTGTCCGCCGCCGCGGAGGCCGGGTCGGAGATCGGGCTCTCGGCGCTGCTCGGCGCCGTGGGGGCCGTGATCCTGCACGCGATCGCCCGCAGCGCGGCGTCCGACGGCGCCCGCATGGTGATCACCGTGGCGGTGGTATTCATCGTCACCGCCGGCGCCCTCGCCCTGCACCTGTCGCCGCTGCTCGCGAACATGATGTTCGGCGCGGTGCTGATCAATCTGAGCCCGGCCAACCGGCAGCTCTTCATGGTGCTGGAACCGGTGACGCCGCCGATCTTCGCCCTGTTCTTCATCCTGGCCGGCGCCGAGTTGCAGCTCTCGGTGTTCTTCGCGGAGCTGATCATCGTCGGCTACGGTTTCGTCTACCTGGCCGCCCGGTTCGCCGGCAAGATGGCGGGGGCGTACCTCGGCGCGCGCATGATGAGCGCGCCGGCCGGCGTACGCCGCTACCTTGGCTTCTGCCTGTTTCCGCAGGCGGGTGTGGCGATCGGTCTGGCGCTGTTCCTGCAGGGCGCGGGCGTGGTGGCCACGGCTGCGGAGGACATCCAGCGCCTGGTCACGCAACTGGTCAACATCGTGCTGCTGAGCGTGTTCATCAACGAGTTGATCGGCCCGTTGATCTCGCGCTACGGCGTGACCCGCGGCGTTGCAGCGCAGCGATAGGAGTGGTAACGATGGAGGAGAGGCAGATCGTGGAGCTACGCGAGATCATCGACGCGCGCGCCTGCACCGTGGCGCTCAGCGCGACCGGCAAGGAGCAGTGCGTGCGCGAGCTGGCGGAGCTGATCAGCGCCGGCCTGGAGGGCGTCACCCCGGACGAGCTGCACCGGGCGCTGGTGGAGCGCGAAGAGGCGGGGTCGACCGGGTTCGAGGACGGCGTCGCCATGCCGCATGCGCGGCTGCCGCAGGTGTCGCAGTTCGTGTTCGGCATCGCCGTGTCCAAGCGCGGCATCGACTACGACAGCGTGGACGGCAGGCGCACACGGCTGTTCTTCGTGCTGGTCGGACCGGACGAGGATCCGCAGCAGTACCTGCAGCTTCTCGCGCAGATCTCGCGGACCGGCCTCAGCCGGCGGCTGCACGAGGAGCTGCTGACCGCGCCGACCCGCCAGCAGCTCGCCGACGCGTTCGCGGCTCACCTGGAGCCGGCCGTGGCGCGCGCTGCCGCGGGCAGCTCACGCATCGGCGACCGGCTGCTGTTCGTGGTGGTATACGAGCAACGCTACTTCGATGACATCGTCACGCTGTTCCTGGAGCGCGGCATCCGCGGCGCCGCGGTGTTCGACACCAAGGGTATCCGCGGGCACCTTACCAGCGTGCCGATCTTCGGCGACTTCCTGAATTTTCTTGGCGAGAAGAGCGATATGAGCAGGACCATCATGGCCGTCGTGCCGGCCGGCGAGTTCGACCGGCTGATCGCCGGCATCGAGGAGATCACCGGCAACCTGGACTCCCATGCGGACGCGGCGATCCTGGCGATCGACCTTGCGTTCAGCAAGGGCTCCCTGGAGCGCGCGTGATGGCCGTCCCGGTACGCCCGCCGCTGGCGCAGCCCGGCGAGACCCGCACCATCATCGCCTGGACCAGGGAGATCGGTGATCCGGTGAGCGCCGGCGAGACCATCTGCGAGGTGGAGACCGACAAGGCCACGGTCGAGATCGAATCGCAAGCCGACGGCGTGCTGGTCGCGAAGCTGTTCGACGTCGGGGCGGAGATCCCCGAGGACGGACCGATCGCGATGGTCGGCGACGCCGCCGAGATCGGAACGACGGCGGCCGGCGTGGCCGAAGCGGTCGCCGAGGCGCCCGGCCGGGCCCCGCCCTCACCGGCCGAGCCGACCGCTCCGCCGGAACCAACGGCGCCGGCCCCGCAACCGGCCGCGCCGCGCCGCTTGGCGGTCTCCCCGCGGGCGCGCAAGCGGGCCGCGGAGCTGTCGGTCACGCTGGCCGGCCTGACCGGCACCGGGCCCGGCGGACGCATCATCGAGCGCGACGTGCTGGCCGCCCACGCGTCCGCCCCGGCCCCGGCTCCCGCCGCGCCGGCGCCCGAGCCGGCCCCCGCCGACCGGATAGTCCCGCTGCGCGGCGCCCGCCGCCTGGTAGCCGAGCGCATGCACGCCTCGCTGCGCGACACCGCGCAGCTCACCATGACTTCCTACGCCGACGCCACGCGGCTCCTGCAACTCCGTGCCGCCTTCAAGACCGCCGATCCGCAGTTCGAGATGAGCGACGTGACCATCAACGACCTGCTGCTGTTCGCGGTGGCCAGGACCCTGACCGAGCACCCGGAACTCAATGCGACCTGCCGCGACCGCGAAGGCGGGTTGGAGATCGTACGCTCGGCCGCCGTGCACCTGGCATTCGCGGTCGACACGCCGCGCGTGCTGATGGTGCCGGTGATCCGCGATGCCGAAGGCCTGCGCGTGCGCGAGCTTTCTTCCCGTGCCGCCGACTTGGCCGGGCGCTGCCGCGACGGGTCGATCACGCCGGCGGAGTTCGCAGGCGGCACCTTCACCGTGAGCAACCTGGGCAGCTTCGGCGTGGAGTCGTTCACGCCGATCCTGAATCCGCCGCAGGCCGCCATCCTGGGCGTCGGCGCGGTGACCTGGCGGCCGAACGGCGAGCAGGAGGTCCGGCAGCAGATCGCGCTGTCGCTGACGATCGACCACCGGCTGATCGACGGCGCTCCGGCGGCGCGGTTCCTGCAGACCCTGTGCGCCCGCATCGCCGAGCTGGACGTGTTGCTCGCTCTGTGAGTCCCGGCCCTTGAATGGCGGTCAGGCAATCCTCGCTCTGATCGGAAACACGCCGCTGGCTCCCATCCGCCACGGCATTCCGGGCGTGGAGGTGTACGCCAAGCTCGAGTACTACAACCCCACCGGGTCGGTGAAGGACCGCGCGGTCAAGGGAATGATCGAGCAGGCGCTCGCCGACGACCGACTGGCCGGCCGCACGCTGATCGAGGCGACCAGCGGCAACACCGGCATCGCCCTGGCCGCGATCGGCGCCGCGCTGCGGCTCGGCGTGCACATCCTGATGCCGGCCAACGCCTCGCCCGAGCGCAAGCGCCTGCTGGCGACCCTGGGCGCGGTGGTCACCTACACCGACCCGCTGGAGGGGACCGACGGCGCGCAGACGGAGGCGCGGCGGCGGGTGGCGGCTGCACCTGCGCGCTACTACTATCCCGACCAGTACGCCAACCCCGCCAACTGGCAGGCGCACTACCGCGGCACCGGCCCGGAGATCTGGGAGCAGACCCGCCGGCGCGTCACCCACTTCGTCGCCGGGCTCGGCACCTCCGGCACCTTCATCGGCACCTCCCGCTTCCTGCAGGACAAGGGGGTGCGCTGCATCGCCGTGCAGCCCGACACGCCGCTGCACGGCCTTGAGGGCTGGAAGCACATGCCCACCGTCGCGCACGTGCCGGCCATCTACGACGCCGAGATCTGCGCGGACCCGATCGAGGTCCCCACGCCGGAGGCGTACCGCATGGCGGTCGCGGCCGGTCGCTACCTGGGCCTCCCGCTCAGTCCCTCGTCGGCCGCCAACCTGGCGGCGGCCCTGCGCGCCGCGCGCGAAGCGGGCGCGGGCGCGGTGGTGGTGACGGTGTTCCCGGACAACTCGCTCAAGTACCTGGCCGACGACTTCTGGGACCAGCATGACGACGATCTCGAAGACCCTTTCGCGTGAGATGGCGCGCGCCGGCGAGCGCGCCTACCCGCACGAGTGCGTCGGGGCCCTGTTCGGCACGCGTCCGCCGTCCGGTCCGGTCATCACCGAGGTCAGACCGCTGGACAACGACTCCGACGAGGACCGCCGCCGCCGCTTCCACGTGTCCGACCGCGACTACCTGGCGTGCGAGCGCCATGCCACCAGGGCCGGCCTGGAGCTGCTCGGCTTCTACCACTCGCACCCCGACCATCCGGCCGAGCCGTCCGGCACCGACCTGCGCTATGCGATGCCGCTGTTCTTGTATATCATTATCTCTATACAGAGGGCGGAATACCGTGGCCAGACGGGCTGCTTCGTGCTGAACGACGACGGCAGTTCCTTTCGCCGCGAGCCGATACGCGTCCTCGAGGATTGATCCATGCCGATTACCGTCAACATTCCGACGCCGCTGCGGCAGTTCCTGGACGGTCAGGCGACCGTCACCATCGATGCCGCCACCGACGTGGCCGACCTGCTCGGCCAGCTCACCGCGCTCGGCGCCGACCTCAGGAAGCACCTGCTGAACGCGGACGGCACCGTTCCCGGCTACGTCAACGTGTACGTCAACGACGACAGCATCCGCGACCGTGACGGAGAGGCGACGCCGGTCGCCGACGGGGACGAGATCTCCATCGTACCGTCGATCGCGGGCGGCGCCGCTGCGCTCGACACGGACGAGCTTGCGCGCTACAGCCGCCACATCGTCATGCCGGAAGTGGGGCAGGAGGGGCAGCAGCGGCTCAAGGACGGCTCCGCGCTGCTCATCGGCGCGGGCGGCCTGGGCTCTCCTCTGGCGCTCTACCTGACCGCCGCCGGCGTGGGCCGCATCGGCATCGTCGAGTTCGACGTCGTCGACCGCACCAACCTGCAGCGGCAGATCCTGTACGGCGAATCGACCGTGGGGGTGCCCAAGCTCGACGCCGCCGCCGAGCGCCTCTCCGACCTCAATCCGCACGTGCAGATCGACCGCATCCCGCAGCAACTCTCTTCCGGGAACGCGCTGTCGATCTTCCGCGACTACGACGTGGTCGCCGACGGCACCGACAACTTCCCGACCCGCTACCTGGTCAACGACGCCTGTGTGCTCACCGGCAAGCCCAACGTGTACGGATCGATCTTCCGCTTCGAGGGCCAAGTCTCGGTATTCAACCACGACGGCGGGCCCTGCTACCGCTGCCTGTACCCGGAGCCGCCGCCGCCCGGACTGGTCCCGTCCTGCGCCGAGGGCGGCGTGTTCGGCGTGCTGCCCGGCATCGTCGGCGCCATGCAGGCCAACGAGGTGATCAAGCTGCTGCTCGGCGTCGGCGACGTCGCCAGTGGCCGCTACCTGCTGTTCGACGCGCTCAAGCTGTCGTTCCGTGAGCTGCGCCTGCGCCGCAACCCCGACTGCCCGGTGTGCGGCGAATCGCCGACGGTGACCGAGCTGATCGACTACGAGCAGTTCTGCGGCATTCCTTCAGGCGGCGCCGAGGAAGAGGGCGTGCCGGAGATCGACGTGCACGAGCTGGCCCGCCGCCTCGACAACGGTTCGGAGACGGTCCTGATCGACGTCAGGGAGCCGTTCGAGCACGAGATCAACAGCATCGAGCAGGCACAGCTCATCCCGCTCGGCGAGCTGCCGGACCGGCTGTCCGAGCTGTCGTCGAGCGACTCGTACGTCATCCACTGCAAGATGGGCGGCCGCAGCGCCAAGGCGGTGGAGCTGATGCGCTCGGAAGGGTTCTCCGACGTGGTCAACCTGGCCGGCGGCATCGACGCCTGGGTCGAGGAGATCGATCCCGACCAACCCAGCTACTGAGCGCGGTTCGCTGACCGCGGCCGACACGACGAAAGGGAGCATATCGATGGGAAAGAGCCTTCTGGACAAGGTGTGGGATCTGCACCGCGTGGCGGAGCTGCCGTCCGGTGAGACGCAGCTCTTCGTGGGGCTGCACCTCGTGCACGAGGTCACCTCGCCGCAGGCGTTCGCCATGCTGCGCGAGCGCGGCCTGGCCGTCCGCCACCCGGATCTCACCGTCGCCACGGTCGATCACATCGTGCCGACCGACGACGTGCAGCGTCCATTTGCCGACCCCATGGCGGAGCAGATGCTGCAGCACCTGGAGCGCAACGTCGCCGAGCACGGCATCCGCTACTACGGGCTCGGCCACGCCGAGCAGGGCATCGTGCACGTGATCGGCCCGCAGCTCGGCCTCACCCAGCCCGGCATGACGATCGCCTGCGGCGATTCGCACACCTCCACGCACGGCGCGTTCGGGGCGATCGCCTTCGGCATCGGCACCTCGCAGGTGCGCGACGTGCTGGCCACCCAGACGCTGGCGATGCGCAAGCCGAAGCTGCGCCGCATCACGGTGCAGGGCGACCTCGGCCCCGGCGTCTACGCCAAGGACGTGATCCTGTCGATCATCGCCACGCTGGGGGTGAAGGGCGGCATCGGCTACGCGTACGAGTACTCAGGCTCCACCATCGACGCGCTGGACATGGAAGGCCGCATGTCGATCTGCAACATGAGCATCGAGGGCGGCGCCCGCGTCGGCTACGTCAACCCCGATCAGACCACCTTCGGCTTCCTGCGCGGGCGGCCGGAGGCGCCGGCCGGCGACGACTGGGAGCGGGCCGTCGACTTCTGGCGCGACATGGCCTCGGACCCGGACGCCGCCTACGACGACGAGGTGGTGCTCAAGGCCGAGGACATCGAGCCGGTGGTCACCTGGGGCACCAACCCCGGCCAGTCCGCGGCGGTCACCGACAGGATTCCCGACCCGGAGCGCGCGCCCGGCGAGCTGCGCGACGGGATGGCCGCGGCGATCGGCCACATGAAGCTGCGTCCGGGCGCGACCCTTGCCGGCACGCCGATCGACGTCGCCTTCATCGGCTCGTGCACGAACAGCCGGCTGACCGACCTGCGCGAAGCGGCGCGGGTGGTGGAGGGCAGGCGCGTCTCCTCCGGGGTCAAGGCGCTGGTGGTGCCCGGCTCGCGCCGCATCGCCGAGCAGGCCGACTCCGAGGGCCTGCGCGAGGTGTTCGAAGCGGCCGGGTTCGAGTGGCGCGGCGCCGGCTGCTCGATGTGCCTGGCGATGAACCCGGACAAGCTTTCGGGATCGCAGATCTCGGCCTCCTCGTCGAACCGGAACTTCGTCGGCCGGCAGGGGTCGCCGGACGGGCGCACGCTGCTGATGAGCCCGGCCATGGTGGCGGCGGCCGCGGTCGCAGGCCAGGTCACCGACGTGCGCGAGCTGCTGGGGGCCAACTGATGAGCACGGACGCCCGCATCACCGCCGTTTCCGGCACCGGCGTGCCGGTCCGCGGCGACGACATCGACACCGACCGCATCATCCCGGCGCGCTACCTGAAGGCGGTCACCTTCGACGGCCTGGGCGATCACGCCTTCCAGGACGAGCGGGTTGCCGCCGACGGCTCGCGCAAGGGGCACCCGTTCGACGACCCGCGCCATGCCGGCGCGTCGGTGCTGTTCGTGAACGGCAACTTCGGCTGCGGCTCGTCGCGGGAGCATGCGCCGCAGGCGCTCTACCGCTCCGGCATCCGCGCCATCGTCGGCGGCTCCTTCGCGGAGATCTTCGCCGGCAACTGCCTGGTGATGGGCCTGCCGCTGCTGACCTCGGACTTGGTCGCGGAGTGGCAGGACCGCGTGGACGCGGCGCCTGACACGCCGGTGCGGGTCGATCTGGAGGAGTGCGCGATCACGCTGGGCGACGACACGTGGCCGGTCGGGATGCCGGAGGCGGCGCGCCGGTCGCTGGTTTCCGGCACCTGGGATTCGACGGCCGCGCTGCTCGCCGGCGACCAGGCGATCGGCGCCACCGCGGCGCGGATCCCCTACCTGGAATGGAGAACGAGCGCATGAGCGACCTGAACATCCGCAGCCGGGCGATGACCGCCGGCGTGGAGCGCACGCCCAACCGCGCGATGCTGCGCGCCGTCGGCTTCACCGACGAGGACTTCGACAAGCCGATCGTCGGCATCGCCTCAGCCGGTAGCGACGTGACGCCGTGCAACGTGCACCTGGACGACCTGGCCGACCGGGCGCGGGCCGGGGTGCGGGCGTCAGGCGGCGTGCCGGTGCGCTACAACACCTTCGTGGTCACCGACGGCGAGGCGATGGGCCACGAGGGCATGAAGTGCTCGCTGGTCAGTCGCGAGGCGATCGCCGACACGATCGAGCTGGTCACCCGCGGCCATCAGCTCGATGCCATCCTGGGCGTCGCCGGCTGCGACAAGACCATCCCCGGCACCGTGATGCCCATGGCCCGCCTGGACGTGCCGAGCATCTTCGTCTACGGCGGCACCATCCTGCCGGGCAACTTCCGGGGCCGCGACGTGGACATCGTGTCGGCGTTCGAGTCGGTGGGCGCCTTCAGCGCCGGCCGCATCGACGAGGAGGAGCGGCACGGGATCGAGTGCACGGCCTGTCCCGGCCCCGGCGCCTGCGGCGGCATGTACACGGCCAACACGATGGCGTCCGCCATGGAGGCGATCGGCATGACGCTGCCGGGCAACGCCTCCATCCCCGCCGTCGACGAGCGCAAGGCGGCCGAGATGGACCGCGCCGGCCGGGCGCTGATGGACGCGGTGCGCGCCGGCCGCACGCCGCGCCAGATCGTGACCCACGACGCGTTCGAGAACGCGATCCGCGTGGTGATGGCGCTCGGCGGCTCCACCAACGCCGTGCTGCACCTGCTGGCGCTGGCCCACGAGGCGGAGGTGCCGCTGTCGATCGACGAGTTCAACGCCTTCTGCGACACCACGCCGACCATCGCCGACCTCAAGCCGGCCGGCCGCTACGTGATGCGCGACCTGGACCGGGTGGGCGGCGTGCAGGCGGCGATGAAGCTGCTGCTCGACGCCGGCCTCCTGCACGGCGACTGCCTGACCGTGAACGGCCGCACGGTGGCCGAGAACCTGGCGGACGTGCGCGTGGAGCTGGAGGGGCAGGACGTGCTGTATCCGCTGTCGGCGCCCGTCAAGCCGACCGGCCCGATCAGCGTGATCAAGGGCAACCTGGCCCCGGAGGGGGCGGTGCTGAAGAGCTCGGGCGTGACGGTGCGCCGCCACAGCGGGCCGGCGCGCGTGTTCGACGAGGAGGAGAGCGCGCTGCGGGCGATCCTGGACGGCTCGATCGTCGCCGGCGACGTGGTGGTGATCCGCTACGAGGGTCCCCGCGGCGGCCCCGGCATGCGCGAGATGCTGGCGCCGACCTCGGCGATCGCCGGCGCCGGGCTGATCGCGGACGTGGCGCTGATCACCGACGGCCGCTTCTCCGGCGGCAGCCACGGCATCGTCGTCGGCCACGTCGCCCCCGAGGCGCAGGCCGGCGGACCGATCGCCGCCGTGCAGGAAGGCGACACGATCACGCTCGACCTGGACGCCAACACGATCGACGTGGCCCTGACCGATGAAGAGATCGAGGCGCGGCTGCGCCAGATCAAGCCGGCCGAGCGGCCCATCCCCTACCAGCGCGGCGTGCTCGCCAAGTACGCGCGGCTGGTCTCCTCGGCCAGCCTGGGGGCCATCACGCACTGAGCAACTCCTGAGATGCCGGTTCCCCCGCCATGGACGACAACGTCTGGCGTCTGTACGCTTAGGTGTGCAGGCATTCGGGAGGCAACATGTCCAAGCGCATGACCGTCATCTTCGAAGACGAAGGGCTCTATACGGCGCTCAAGGTAGAGGCAGCTCGGAAGGGTCAACCTGCCAAGGACATCGTCGCGCAGGCTGTCCGTGAGTTGTTGGAAACCAGGGAAGACGAGGAGCTTCGAGCCGAGCTGGAAGATGCGCGCCGTGAGTGGGAGCGTGAAGGCGGCCGCGAAGCGGGCGAGTTCTTCGCGGAGATGGACGCTGGCTCACCGGAGTAGCCGATGCCCTATCGGGTGGAGTTGGCACCTGCCGCCCAACGGCAGCTGCGTCGGCTGCCGGCCGTGGCGCGGTCCAGGCTTGCCGCACCCATACTGGGTCTTGCCCGGAGTCCTCGACCGCCGGGAGCCCGCAAGGTACGAGGACACCCAGGAACGTGGCGCATCCGGGTCGGCCCGTACCGTGTCGTGTACGACATCCACGACGATTTGGCGTTGATCGTCATCCTCAAGGTCGCTCGCCGATCGGAGTCCACGTACTCGTCGTTGTAGCGAAGTCGCTCAGCTCCTGCCCTGACCGGACGAGAGCCTCGTCCGGTTAGATTAGACCTCCTTGTCTGTCAGGTTCCAATCGCGCAAACAGCGTTCGAGCGTCGCGGCGTCGCGGTGCACGTGTCCGTGGAACCCGAAGTCGATGGCGGCTTCGACCTTCTCCGGCCGGTCATCCACGAAGAGGACGGCTCCGCGCTCACACCCGCACCGCCGTGCGGCATGCTCGTAGAAGCACCGGGACGGCTTGGCACAGCCGACGGCGGAGGAGTTGACGACGAAGTCGAATGCCTCAGTCAGGCCCAGCCGGGCGAGGTCGTCGTCCAGCCTGGTCGTGGCGTTCGTGACAAGACCGAGCGCGGCGACGCACTGCGCCGCCTGCAAGACCTGCAGCGCAGCCTGGTCAACGACCCCGCGACTGGTCGACCATGCCGCGACCGCGGAACGGGCCGTGTCGGGATCGGTCTCCGCTCCGAGCCGGCGCGCGACCTCGCTCCGCCATTCGGAATCCGTCATCTGTCCGGTGATCGCATCGTCCAGGATGGACGGGTCGAAGGCTGTCCGCGCCAAGCTGCCTCGCTTCATTCCATGCCGGTCTTCGATGGATGCCGTGACTGCGGACGGCCAGTGACGGACCACCCCGTCGAAGTCGGTCAGCACGACCCTGATGGCGCTCATGCGGTTTGTCGATCCTCCCGGCCGGGGCGATACTCCGCGCATCATGGCATTGAACGTACACGTAACCGGAGTCAGCGGACTCATCGGAGATGTGGTGTACGCGCATCTGGCGGCGCAGCCGGATCGCTACACCGTGACAGGCAGCGGCCGGCGGTCTGAGGGGTCGTTGCGGGTGGCGCCCGGTCGCCCGTTGAGGTGTCCGCCGGAGAGCTTCCGGCGCGCGGATCTTTCCGACCTGGACGCGGTGGAGCGGGCTCTCGAAGGGGTGGAGGTGGTCGTCCACATGGGCGCGATCCCCGATCCTTCGGCGCCGCTGGAGGTCATCGTCCCCAGCAACGTGGTCGGCGGATACAACGTGCTGGAAGCGTCTCGGCGCCAGGGCGTCCGCCGCGTCGTCTACGCCAGCACGGTCATGACCAACTGGGGCTACCGGTTCGACGAGCCGTACAAGGCGATCAGCGAGGGGCGGTTCGAGGACGTGCCCGACGGCTTCCGGCGCGTCACCCACCTGGATCCCGTGCGGCCGACCGAGCCGTACTCGGCCAGCAAGGTGTGGGGCGAAGGCATGTGCCGGGCGTACGCCGACGGCCACGGCGTGTCCTGTCTGTGCCTGCGCATCGGCGGGGTGAACCATCGCGACGTGCCGGAGGGGGCGGACGGCGGTGCGTTGTGGTGCAGTCAGCGCGACGTGGCCACCGTCGCCGAGCTGGCCGTCAACGCGCCGTCGGAACTGCGCTTCGACATCTTCTACGCGCTGTCGACCAGCCGCTATCGGTGGCTGGACGCCGAGCACACGCGCGAGGTGCTGGGCTTCGAGCCGGCCGACCGCGCCGAGGACCATATGGGAGGTTAGCCGAGAGGCCGGCAGGCAAGGGGTGTGCTTGTCTCATCCGCCGGGTGGGCGGTATGGTGCACCCCCGGCGAAAGGGCCGGGAGAAGGAACCATCCCAGGAGGTTGGCCATGCTCAGGAGAGTGGAGAACAAGGTAGAGAAAGTGGTTTCCGGGGCCAGCGCCGCCGTCACCAACGCGCGCGACGCCGTCACCGGCGCCATCGATTCGCGCGCTCACACGGTGACCGTTCGCCTCGACAACGACAGCCTCAAGTGCATCGACGAGATGGTACGCGCGGAGGTCGTCCCCGATCGCAGCACGGCCGTGGGGTATCTGGTCAAGCAGGGAATCACGGTTTCGGCCGACCTCCTCGACAAGATCCAGGAGGGCTTCGATCGGATCGAGAACATCAAGCAGGAGCTCCGCGGACTCAGCAACGGCATATCCGTGGACGTGGAGCCCTCCTCCGAGTAGACCGGAAGCCGCTCAGCGGCGGGGACGGTGGGCCGGCGCCGGCGACGGCCAGGCACTGGAGTTGCTCGGCAAGCTCCGTGACGACGGATACCGAGGCTTCCTCGCCCTGGAGGCGCACCTCGGCGACCGGGCGGAAGGCATGAAGCGGGCGGCTCGGGCTCTGCGGAGCCTGATGAGGGGACGCGGGCTGCACCGAGAGTTGATGGCCTCTCTCTACATTCCCCATACGGTGATCGGTATGCCCCCGGCGCGTTCCGTACGGCGGAAGAGCTTCTCGCTCCACGGCGTGTCGGCGGTGCGGTCGAAGATCACCAGGTGTCCTTCAGCGGCCGCGCAGCGGTCCATGTAGGCGCGGGTCTGTTCCAGCCCGGTGCGGATGGTCTCCTCCAGGCTGCGGCGCAACAGCTTGCACTCGATCACCATCCGACGCGCGCCGTCCGGGGGCGCGCCGGCCGGCCAGAGAATCAGCAGGTCGGTCCGCATCCGCCCCAGCCCGTACTCGCGCTCCACCCGGCCGCCCGAGTTGACGACGCGCTGCAGGAATGCCTGCAGCAGCAACTGCGGGCCGGCCTCCCGATACTGGAACCGCTGGATCCAGTGCTCGGAGTGCTCCCGGAAGAATCGCTGGAACTCGGCCATCAGCTCGGCGAGCTTCAGGGTGCCGTCAGCGTCCACATACCAGGCGGGATCGTGCGTGAAGCCGGCCTGGGTCGTCCACGTGAGATCGCGCGGAATGACCTCGCGGTAGATCGGATTGGCGATGCGGATCGGGTCGTCACGCGCCACCAGCCCCAGGTCGCGCGCGTATTGCAGGTCGTCGGGGCGCATCTCCGGGTTCGCCTGGCCGCCGCTGAGTACCGGTCCGATCACTCGTCGTATCCGCTCTTCCGAGAGCCTGTCGGTGAGCTGTTCGAGGTGGGTCTCGCGGCGCAGGATGAGCTGCTCGCGGGCGGCATGGATCGCGTCGCAGGTGATGTCCCGGCTGCGGTCCCGCCCGGACTCGTCCCGGAAGCAGGCTTGCTGGGCCAGGGCGTTCACCAGCCACGGCTGGCCGGCGGTCAGTTCCCAGACCTCCTGCAGTGCATCCTCGGAAAACCGCTGCCCGGTGTCGGCGATGTGCTGGCCGAGCAGAGCGCGCACGTCGGCCTCCGAGAAGTCGCCGATGCGCAGAGATTCGGCCTTGATGTTGAAGGCGCTGCCGCCGGTGACGATGGCGTTCTCGGTGGAGGAGTGGATTCGGTAGTCGCGGACGTCGCGCACCCCGCACAGGACGACGCTCTGCGGGAAACGGAGCGGGCGGTGCGCGTAGCCGGCGCGCAACTGCCTCAGCACCGCGATCAGCGTGTCGCCGATGAGCGTGTCGATCTCGTCGATCAGCAACACCAGTGGCGTGGGGGTCGCCTGCGACCACCGCGTCAGCACCTGCCGGAGCACTCCGTCCGGGCCGACGCGATCCAGCAGTCGCGGCCACAGGTTGGCCGGCAACGAATCATCGAGCGTCGCCTCCGCCTCGATCTCGAGTTCGCTGAGGATGGCGCGCATCGCTTCCGCCCGGTTCTCGCGTGCCGCCTGACCGGCCTCCACGTTCACGTAGACGCAACGGTACCGGCCGTGGGCGCCGCGGTTCAGCAGATCGCGGAGCGCCAGCAGTGCGGAGGTCTTGCCGGTCTGGCGCGGCGCGTGCAGCACGAAGTACCGCTTGTCGGCGATCAGAGAGAGGATCTCGTTCAGGTCGATGCGTTCGAGCGGTGGCACGCAGTAGTGGTCGGCGGCAACCACCGGACCGGTGGTGTTGAAGAAGCGCATCCTTCCGTGAGTGTCCCCCCAACGCGGCGCCTGTCAACCGGTCGACGCAGCGAGCGACCAGAGCGACCACCAAACACTTGTCACCCATGGTATGCCCTGACTACATTCTCCTGCTCGCTGTCGGTGGCGGCCCGGAGCAGTCCGTAAGCGCCAGGCAGCATTCATCGGAGGGGACAGGCAATGCCGGCTGACGGGAACAGACTCTACCTGTACGAAGCGCTGGAGCTCCGCGCCGAGTACGACGCACGCATCAAGACGCTCCGCGACTGTCTGCCGGAGACGCGCAAGAACCGCGACCGGCTCGGGATGTATGGCAACGACCAGCACCAGCTTCGGCCCGCCGCCGACTTCGACGTGTCCACGACCCGCGAGTCGATCCGCGCGCTGGAGCACAAGCGGCGCAAGCTCAACAACGCCATCCAGCGCGCCAACTACGCCCACAGCGTGAGCGCCGACGGCGAGGACCTGGACCTGAGCGAGGCGCTGGAGGTCCGCAAGGGCCTCTCCGACCGCATCGGTGAGCTGCACACCCAGTGCGTGCAGTCCGCCTACGTGAAGGTGGTCTACAAGGAGGACCGCGACATCGTGGAGTCCAACGACGCCACTTACGCCGACAGCGCCGAACAGCTCGACGCGGCGCGCCGGGCGTTCCGCCGGCTCAACCGAGCCCTGCGGGCGGCCGGCTTCACGGTGGTCGTCGACTTCACCGACGAGTAGGAACGAGCGAGAGGTCACGGCAGGAGGCAGGGGAGTAAGTGCGAGCCTCCCGGCGACGGGAGAGGTAGCCCAGGACCGGCGACTGAGACAGCCAACCTTTGGAAAGGGTTTGATAGCTCATAACTATCCGGCAAAGCCCGGAAGCCGATCAGCACCGGAGCGGCAGAGCAAGTACAGCCCGGCAGCGACAGAGCATCACGACTCCGCGCCTCCTGCCTCTTTTTTCCAGCTTCGTCACTTTACTTGCAGCGTACGCCTGAATGGCGTACGCTGGTGACAGGGCTTCACCGGAGTAACGAAGGATGGACCATGTCGCGGTAGTCAAACGGGATCGGATGCATCTACGCCTGGATGCCAGGACGAAGCTCACGCTGGAGCGGGCGGCGGCCTATCAGGAGACCACGGTAACCGCCTTCGTGCTGTCGAGCGCGATGGCGGCGGCCGAGCGCGTCATCGAGTCGCACGAGCAGGTAACCCTTTCGGCCAGGGATTGGGACGCGTTTCAGGACGCGCTGCTCAACCCGCCGGAGCCTAACGAGAAGCTCAGGGAAGCAGCTCGCCGCTACCGTGAGCGGGTCGGTGAATGAGCCGGATCTGCTCATTGAGCCGCTCGGATCTCACCACGACCGCTCGATCTTCTCGTGCGGGGAGGCGGCCCTCGACGCCTATCTCCGTCGGCAGGCTTCACAGGACGTGCGGCGGCGGGTGGCACAGGTGTTCGTCGCGGTCGGCGACGATCCAGGCTCGATCGCCGGCTACTACACGCTGAGCTCCGCGAGCTTCCACAAGAGCCGGCTACCGCAGGCCCTGGCGAAGCGCCTGCCGCACTATCCGGTACCGGCGGCCGTGCTCGGACGGCTCGCGGTCGATCGCACGCGACAGGGCCACGGGCTCGGGGGAGCGTTGCTGCTCGACGCCATCCGTCGCGTCGTCCGTGCCAGCACGGAGATCGCGGTGTATGCCATGATCGTCGACGCCAAGGACGATCGCGCGCAGGCGTTCTATGAGCGCTACGGCTTCCGTGTTTTCGCCGACGAGCAGCGCCGTCTCTTCCTCCCGCTCGAGACATTCGAGAAGCTCGGGCTGTAGACCCGGTCACCGATGGCCTGCCGCTCTGCCGCTTGGCCTGTTGACGCCGGCCGGCCGGCCGGGTAGTCTCTGCGCATACCTTTAAGTCGGGTCCTGTGAGGCCCGAAAGGGATTGCCCATGCCGCACGCTCAGCGATTGGTGAGTCGGCGCGTGCTCGACGCCGACCAGATTCGGCGCGCACTCATCCGCATCGCCCACGAGATCATCGAATCGGCCGATGACGACATACGCTTGGTCGGCGTGCGCACGCGTGGCGTGCCGATGGCGCAGCGCATCGCGCAGGCCATGCACGACGCCACCGGCATCGACGTCCCCCTCGGCTCGCTGGACATCAACCTGTATCGTGACGATCTCAGCCAAGTGGCCGCGCAGCCGGTCGTGCGGCCCACCGAGCTGGGTTTCCCGATCGCCGACGCGGTGGTGATCCTGGTCGACGATGTCCTCTACACCGGGCGCACCACGCGCGCCGCCATGGACGCGCTGGCCGACCTGGGCCGCCCGCGCAAGATCAAGCTGGCCGTGCTCATCGACCGCGGCCACCGGGAGCTTCCGATCCGCGCCGACTACGTGGGCAGGAACATCCCCACCGCCCGCGACGAGAAGATCAGGGTCCGCTTCACGGAGACCGACGGCGTCGACGACGTGCTGATCGACCGCACGGATGCCTCGGCATGACCCGCAACGGCCCGGCTCCCACCGCCATCGTGGCCGCTGCCGAGCAGGCAGCGGAGAAGGTCCGCTGGTCGCGCAAGGATCTGCTCTCCCTGCAGGACCTGTCGCGAGGGGAGATCGAGATCCTTCTCGACTCCACGGACTCCTTCAAGGAGGTCTCTTCTCGCGAGGTGAAGAAGGTCCCGGCGCTGCAGGGCAAGACCATCGCCAACCTGTTCTTCGAGGCCTCCACCCGCACCCGCTCCAGCTTCGAGCTGGCCGCCAAGCGGCTGTCGGCCGACACCGTCAACCTGACCGGCTCCACCTCATCCACCGAGAAGGGGGAGAGCCTGACCGACACCGCCCGCGCCATCGAGGCCATGCAGATCGACACCGTGGTAGTCCGGCACCAGGCCTCCGGCGCGGCCCGCCTGCTGTCGCAGGTGCTCGATGCCGGCGTGGTCAACGCCGGCGACGGCGTGCACGAGCACCCCACGCAGGGGCTGCTCGACATCTACACGATCCGCGAACGGCGACCGATCGAGGGGCTGCGCGTCTGCCTGATCGGCGACATCCTGCACTCGCGGGTGGCGCGCTCCAACATCTGGGGACTGACCAGGCTGGGCGCGTCGGTCACGGTCTGCGGGCCGCCGACGCTGATCCCGGCCGACATCGAGGAGTTGGGCGTGGCGGTCAGCTACGACCTGGACGCCGTGATCGGCGAGCAGGACGTGCTCAACATCCTGCGCATCCAGTTCGAGCGCCAGCACGGCGGCTACTTCCCGTCGATCCACGAGTACGCGGTCGAGTACGGCATCACCCGCGAGCGGCTGGACGCCGCCGACCCGGACGTGCTGGTGCTGCACCCGATGCCCATGCACCGCGGCGTGGAGATCGCCGCCGACGTGGCCGACGGCCCGCACTCGCTCATCCTGGACCAGGTGACCAACGGCGTGGCCGTGCGCATGGCCGTCCTGTTCCACACCTGCCTTGCCCGATGAGGAGGTCCCGATGAGGAGGTCCCGATGACGCTGCTGCTGCGCGGCGGGCGCGTGATCGACCCGCAGGGCGGCGTCGACCGCGTCTGCGACCTGCTGATCCGAGACGGGATGGTCGCCGCCGTCGGCGCCGATCCCGGTACGGCGGCCGACCACACCATCGACTGCGAGGGGCAGGTGGTGACGCCCGGACTGATCGACCTGCACGTGCACCTGCGGGAGCCGGGGTTCGAGTACAAGGAGGACCTGCAGAGCGGGCTCACCGCCGCGGTCGCGGCCGGCTTCACCGGCGTCTGCCCGATGCCCAACACCCGGCCGGTCTCCGACAGCCGCCCCGACATGGAGTTCCTGATCCGCGAGTCGCGCCGCATCGGGCTCGCCCGGCTGTGGCCGGTGGGCGCGGTCACCCTTGGCCAGGAGGGAACGCAGCTCACCGAGTTCGGCCAGCTCCGCAAGGGCGGGGCGGTGGCGCTGTCCGACGACGGCCAGCCGATCGCCGACTCCATGGTGATGCGGCGCAGCCTGGAATACGCGCTGAAGTTCGAGCTGCCCATCCTGGTCCATGCCGAGGATCCGGGCCTGTCCGCCGACGGCGCCATGAACGAGGGGCTGGCCGCGACCCGAATGGGGCTGTCCGGCACGCCATGCGCGGCCGAGAGCGCGATGGTCGCCCGCGACATCCAGATCGCGGCGCTGACCGGCGGGCGCGTGCACTTCCTGCACGTCTCCTGCGCCCGCTCCGTGGAGTTGATCCGCATGGCCAAGGCCGAGGGCATCTCCGTCACCGCCGAGACCTGCCCGCACTACTGGGAGCTCACCGACGAGGCGGTGGACGGCTACAACGCCGACGCCAAGATGTACCCGCCGCTGCGCGCGGAGTCCGACCGCCTGGCGGTCCGCGCGGCGCTGGCCGACGGCGTCATCGACACGATCGGCAGCGACCACGCCCCGCACGCCCCGTACGAGAAGGCGCTGGAGTTCGTAGCCGCGCCCAACGGCATCATCGGCCTGGAGACCACGGTGCCGCTGGCCTTGAACCTGGTGCGCGACGGCGTGATCGACTGGCAGCGGTTCGTGCGCTACCTGTCTACCAACCCGGCGGCCCTGATCGGCGTGGACGGCGGGCACCTGTCGCCCGGCGCCGCCGCCGACGTGACCGTGATAGACCCCGGGGAGGCTTGGCTGGTCGAGCGCGCCACGCTCCGCTCCAAGTCGATCAACACGCCGTTCCTGGGCGCCACCATGACCGGGCGCGCCACCGCCTGCATCGTCGGCGGGCGTGTGCTGATGGAGCGGGGCAGCATGGAGGCGGCAGCGTGACCGCTGTGGGCAGCGTGACCGCTGTGGGCAGCGTGACCGGCACGGACCGACGCGCGATGCTGGCGCTGGAGGACGGCCGGGTCTTCCACGGCACCCGCTTCGGCGCGGAAGGCACCTGCGACGGCGAGGTGGTCTTCAACACCAGCATGACCGGCTACCAGGAGATCATCACCGACCCCTCCTACAAGGGGCAGCTCGTCTGCATGACCTATCCGCTGATCGGCAACTACGGCATCAACGACGAGGATCCCGAGTCGGCCGGTCCGCAGGCGGAGGGCTTCATCATCAAGGAGCTGTCGCCGATCGTCTCCAACTGGCGCGCCACCGGCGACCTCTCCGCCTACCTGGAAGCCGCTGGCGTGATCGGCATCGAGGGCATCGACACACGGGCGCTGACCCGCCACATCCGGCGGGCAGGAGCGCTCAAGGCGATCCTCACCACCGAGGACATGTCGGAGGCGGACGCCGTGGCGCTGGCCGACCGCTCGCCGGGGCTGGTGGGCCGCGACCTGGTGGCGGCGGTCACCTGCGCGGAGCCGTACGCCTGGAGCACCGAGGGCGCCTACCACGTGGTCGCCATCGACTGCGGCATCAAGACCAACATCCTGCGCCTGCTGGCCGCGCGCGGTTGCCGGGTGACCGTGCTGCCGGCCTCGACGCCGGCCGCCGACATCCTGGCGCTCCGCCCCGACGGCCTGTTCCTGTCCAACGGCCCCGGCGATCCGGACGGACCGGTCTACCTGATCGAGGCGGTGCGGGAGCTGATCGGCTCGCTGCCCGTGTTCGGCATCTGCCTGGGACAGCAGATCACGGCCCTGGCCGCCGGCGGCGAGTGCTACAAGCTCAAGTTCGGCCACCACGGCGGCAACCACCCGGTCAAGGACCTGGACACCGGCTCGGTGGCGATCACCTCCCAGAACCACGGCTTCGCCGTGCGCCTGGACTCGCTGCCCGACGACTACCGGCTGACCCAGGTCAACCTCAACGACGACACCGTGGAGGGGATCGAGCACCGCGAGCTGCCCGTATACGCCATCCAGTACCACCCGGAGGCGGCGCCCGGCCCGCACGACGCCCGCCCCCTGTTCGACCGCTTCATCGCCGACATGGCGGAGGCGCGCTGATGCCGCGCCGCGACGACCTCCACCGGGTGATGGTGCTCGGCGCCGGACCCATCGTGATCGGTCAGGCGTGCGAGTTCGACTACTCCGGCACGCAGGCGTGCAAGGCGCTCAAGGAGGAGGGGTTCGAGGTGGTGCTGCTCAACTCCAACCCCGCCACCATCATGACCGACCCGGAGCTGGCCGACCGCACCTACGTCGAGCCGATCAACCTGTGGGCGCTGGAGCGCATCCTGGACCGGGAGCGCCCCGACGCCGTGCTCACCACCCTGGGCGGGCAGACCGCGCTCAACCTGGCGGTGGAAGCGTCGGAAGCCGGCCTGTTCGACCGCTTCGGCGTGGAGATGATCGGCGCCGACCTGGCAGCCATCCACATGGCCGAGGCGCGCCAGGAGTTCCGCCGCGCCATGGAAGAGATCGGCCTGGCGGTGCCGCGCTCGATCATCGCCGGCAGCCTCGACGAGGCGCGTGCGGCGGTGGTCGAGACCGGCTTTCCCAGCGTCGTGCGTCCCAGCTTCACCCTGGGCGGCACCGGCGGGGGCGTGGCGCGGACTCCGGAGGAGTTCGACCGGATCGTCCGGCTCGGGCTGCAGCTCTCCCTCACCCACGAAGTGCTGATCGAGCAGTCCGTGATCGGCTGGAAGGAGTTCGAGCTGGAGGTGATGCGCGACAAGAAGGACAACGTCGTCATCATCTGTTCGATCGAGAACGTCGATCCGATGGGCGTGCACACCGGCGACTCGATCACGGTTGCGCCGGCGCAGACCCTGACCGACCGCGAGTACCAGATCATGCGCGACGCCGCCATCGCCTGCATCCGCAAGGTGGGCGTGGAGACCGGCGGCTCCAACATCCAGTTCGCCCTCGACCCGCAGACCGGCGACATGGTGGTCATCGAGATGAACCCGCGCCTGTCGCGCTCGTCCGCGCTCGCCTCCAAGGCGACCGGCTTCCCGATCGCGAAGTTCGCCGCCAAGCTGGCGGTCGGCTACACGCTCGACGAGATCCCCAATGACATCACCCGCGAGACCCCGGCCAGCTTCGAGCCCACCATCGACTACTGCGTGGTCAAGATCCCGCGCTTCGCCTTCGAGAAGTTCCCGGAGGCCGACCCCACGCTCACCACGCAGATGAAGTCGGTGGGCGAGGTGATGGCGATCGGCCGCACCTTCACCGAGGCGCTGCAGAAGGGCATGCGCGGCCTGGAGATCAAGGCGGACGGCTTCCAGCTCCGCGACGCCTTCCGGGACCTGGACAAGGAAGCGCTGATCGAAGCGCTGCGCACCCCCAACGCGGAGCGGCTGTTTCAGCTCCGGCACGCCTTCGAGCTGGGCGCCGCGGTGGACGAGCTGTACGAGGCCACCGCCATCGATCCGTGGTTCCTGGCCTCGCTCGCCCGGATCGTCGAGCAGGAGCGGCGGTTCACCGGCAACCTGGGCGACGGCCGCCTGGAGCTGCTCGCGGCCAAGCGCTTCGGCTTCTCCGACGCGCAGATCGGCGCCGCGCTCGGCGCATGCGAAGGCGAGGTGCGCGCGCTCCGCAAGGAGCAGATGGTGCTTCCCACCTACAAGCCGGTGGACACCTGCGCGGCCGAGTTCGAGGCCTACACCCCCTACTACTACTCGACCTACGAGGAGGAAGACGAGGTTCCCCCGTCCGACCACAAGCGGGTCATCATCCTGGGGGGCGGCCCCAACCGGATCGGGCAGGGTATCGAGTTCGACTACTGCTGCTGTCAGGCTGCCTTCGGGCTGGACGACGCCGGCTACGAGTCGATCATGGTCAACTGCAACCCGGAGACCGTCTCCACCGACTACGACACCTCCACCCGCCTCTACTTCGAGCCGCTCACGCTGGAGGACGTGCTCAACATCGTCGACAAGGAGCGCCCCGACGGGGTCATCGTCCAGTTCGGCGGGCAGACGCCGCTGAATCTGGCAGGTGCCCTGGAGGCCGCCGGCGTGCCGATCGCCGGCACTGCCTTCGACGCGATCGACCGCGCCGAGGACCGCTCCCGGTTCGCGGAGCTGCTGTCCGGGCTGGGGCTGGTGCAGCCTCCGAACGGCACGGCCGTCTCCGTCGCGGAGGCCGAGCGCGAAGCGGAGCGGATCGGCTACCCGGTGCTCCTGCGGCCGTCGTACGTGCTGGGCGGACGGGCCATGGAGATCGTCTACGACGTCGAGTCGCTGCGCGACTACATGGCGCGCGCGGTGGAGGTGTCCGGCGACCGGCCGGTACTGATCGACAGCTTCCTGGAGGACGCCACCGAGGTGGACGTCGACCTGATCGGTGACGGCACCACCTACCTGGTGGGCGGTGTGATGGAGCACATCGAGGAGGCCGGCGTGCACTCGGGAGACAGCGCCTGCTGCCTTCCTCCGCACTCGCTTCCGGACGCCGTCGTCGGCGAGATCAAGCGGCAGACCGCCGCGATCGCGCGCGAGTTGCACATCGTCGGGCTGATGAACGTGCAGTTCGCGGTCAAGGGCGGGCAGGTCTTCGTGCTGGAGGTGAACCCGCGCGCCTCGCGCACGGTTCCCTTCGTCTCCAAGGCGATCGGCGTGCCGCTGGCGCGGATCGCCGCCAAGGTCATGGTCGGAGTCCCGCTGGCGGACATGGACGTGAGGATCCCCGAACGACCCGACCGCTATGCGGTCAAGGAGGCGGTGCTGCCGTTCAGCCGCTTCCACGGCATCGACGTGGTGCTGGGACCGGAGATGAAGTCGACCGGCGAGGTGATGGGATCCGACGACCGCTTCGGCAAGGCGTTCGCGAAGGCGCAGATGGGCGCCGGGTCGCCGCTCCCGGTCGGCGGCAACGTCTTCCTGAGCGTGCGTGACGAGGACAAGCGACACGCCGGCCGCATCGGCCGCTCGCTCGCGGAGCTCGGCTTCCGGCTCTTCGCCACGCGCGGCACCGCCGTGGAGCTGGAACGGGCGGGAGTCGTGGTCTCCGCCCTCTCACGGGTCAGCGAAGGCAGCCCCAACGTCGTCGAGATGCTGGAACGGGGCGAGGTGGCGCTGGTCATCAATACGCCCGGCGGCAAGAAGCCGCGCAGCGACGGGGTGATCATCCGCTCGCTGGCGGTGGCGCGCGGGGTGCCGTGCATCACCACCGTGCCCGGCGCCTTCGCGTCCATCTCCGGCATGCGCGCCATGACATCGGGCCAGTTGCAGGTGATGTCGTTGCAGGAGCAGTACGCGCACGCCACCGCCAACGGAGGCGGGCCGCAGGGGTGAAGCTACCTCCCGCGGGGCGCAGCGTCGCGCCAACGGTGACCCGGCAACTCTGCGAGGTGGTCGCCAACCGGGTCGTGGCCCCGGAGCACCACGTGCTGACCCTGGCATGCGGCCTTGGCGCCGGCTTCGAGCCCGGGCAGTTCGTGCAGCTCGGCCTGGAGCCGGCGTACCTGCCGCGGCCGTTCAGCGTCCTCCGTGCCGACGGCCGCCACCTGGCGGTCCTGTCCAAGGCGGTGGGCCTGGGCACGCGGGCGCTGTTCGCCTGCGCGCCGGGGCAGCGGGTGTGGGTGCTGGGGCCGCTGGGCCGCGGCTTCCGCTCCGACAGCTCCGCGTCCTCGATCCTGGTGGGCGGCGGCGTCGGCCTGCCGCCGATGTACGCGCTGGCCGAGCGGCTGGCAGGCGAGGGGGCCGCGCCGCGCGTGATCGTCGGCGCGCGTACCGCCGAGCAGGTCCTGCTGCGGGAGGAGCTGGCCGCGCTCGGAGCCGAGGTGCACGTGATGACCGACGACGGCTCGGCCGGCGGCCGGGGCACCGCCGCGGACCGCCTGCGGGAGCTGCTGCGAGCGTCCGGCGGCCGGTGCCGGGTCTACGCCTGCGGTCCGGAGCCGATGCTGGCCGCGGTGGCCGACCTCTGCCGGCGGAGCGGCACGCCATGCCAGGTCGCCGTGGAGGAGCACATGGCGTGCGGGTTCGGCGCCTGCCAGGGATGCGCGGTACGCACCGCCGCCGGCGGCTACGACCTGGTCTGCCGTGACGGGCCGGCTTTCGACGCGGAGCGGCTGGCGTGGCCCGGCCGGGCGGAGGCGTCCGCGTGATCGACCTCTCCACCACGATCGCGCGCGGCCTGCCGGCGCCGAACCCGGTGCTGCTTGCCTCCGGCACCTGCGGCTACGGCCGCGAGCTGGAGGCGTTCCTGCCGCTCCGCGACCTGGGCGGAATCGTCACCAAGACCGTCACTCTGCGCCCGCGGGCCGGCAACCCGCCGCCGCGCATCACCGAGACGCCGTCCGGGATGCTCAACGCGATCGGCCTGCAGAACGTCGGGGTAGACGCCTTCTGCCGTGACAAGCTGCCGTACCTGGCCGAACTGGGGATCCCGCTGCTGGTGAGCGTGATGGGGCACACGGTGGAGGAGCTGTGCGCAGTCGTGGAACGCGTCTGCCGCGAAGACGGGCTGGACCGCCGGATCGGCTTCGAGCTCAACCTGTCGTGCCCGAACGTCGCCTACGCCGACGCCCGCATGTTCGCGCACGACCCGGAGCTGGTCGCCGCGGCGGTCGCGGCGGTGCGGCAGGTCACCGATCGTCCGATGGCCGCCAAGCTCAGCCCGGAGGTGCCGCAGGTGGCCGGCTACGCGCTGGCGGCCGAGCGGGCCGGGGCCGACGCGGTGACCGTGATCAACACCATCACCGGCATGGTGATCGACGTGCGCACGCGCCGGCCGGTGCTGGCCAACGGTACGGGCGGCCTGTCGGGTCCGGCCATCCTGCCGATCGCGGTCCGGCAGGTGTTCCAGGCCGCGCGCGCGGTCTCCATTCCCGTGATCGGCGTGGGTGGCATCCGCTCGGCCGACGACGCCCTGCAGATGATCATCGCCGGCGCCGCCGCCGTGCAGGTCGGCACCGCGTCGTTCGTCGATCCCGGCACCGCCGGCGCGGTGCGCGACGGCATCGCGGAATACGTCCGCCGCGAGGGCGGGCGCCTGCGCGACCTGATCGGCTCGATTCGCGAGAGCGGCGGCGAGACGCCGCTCGGGGAGAAGACGAATGCCGCCGCGGGATGAATCGAGCCGAGTGAGCGGAGCGAACCTCACTCGAAGAGTGATCATCGCCCTGGACACACCCGACCTGGCACGGGCCGAGCGCCTCATGGACGCGCTCGGAGACCGGCCCGACTACTACAAGGTGGGCCTGGAGCTGTTCGCCGCGGAGGGTCCGGCGGCCGTGCTGGCGGTTCGCGACCGCGGTCACCGCGTGTTCCTGGACCTCAAGCTGCACGACATACCCGAGACCGTGGCGCGGGCCGCACGGGCCGTCGCCCGGCTGGGCGTGGAGCTCGTGACCGTGCACGCCGCGGGCGGTCCGGCCATGATCCAGGCGGCCGCCGCGGCGGCGCAGGAGGGTGCGGACGGCGTGGGCTATGCGCCGGCGCTTCTCGGCGTTACTATACTTACGAGCCTTGATCGCGCCGATCTGGACGCGGTCGGGCTTGCACCCGGGCGTCCGGTGAACGACGTGGTGGTCGACCTTGGCCGTATGGCGGTCGACTCCGGCTGCGGCGGCCTGATCGCCGCCGGCAGCGACGCCCGGGCGCTGCGCGCTGCCGTTGGTCCGGACGCCAGGATCGTCACCCCCCGGGGTGCGACCGGCCTGGGCGGCCGCGCAGGACCAGAAACGAATCGTGACGCCGGCGGCGGCGCTCGCCGCGGGAGCCGATTACGTGGTCGTCGGCCGGGCGGTGACCGCCGCCCCGGATCCGGCCGGCGCCTTCGAACGACTCATGGAGTAATCAGACAGAACCGATGAAGTTCACCGACCTCAACCTGGATCCGAGGATCCAGGACGGCATCCGCGACGCCGGATTCGTCGAATGCACGAAAGTCCAGGAGCGTACCTTCGAGTATTCCCTGGAAGGCATCGACGTGACGGTGCAGTCCCAGACCGGAACCGGCAAGACCGCCGCGTTCCTGATCTCGATCTTCGAGCTGTTCCTCAAGGAGGAATACTTCGACGACCGATTCGCGCTCATCATCGTCCCCACCCGCGAGCTGGCGGTGCAGATCGAGCAGGAGGCGCAACTGCTCGGCAAGCACCTCGACTTCGCGATGGCATGCGTGTACGGGGGTGTGGGCTACGAGGAACAGGAGCGCAGCCTGCGGGAGGGCGTGGACATCCTCATCGCCACTCCCGGGCGGCTGCTCGACTTCGACCGCTCCGGCAAGGTTCCGCTCCCGGACGTCGGCGCCCTGGTGATCGACGAGGCGGACCGCCTGTTCGACATGGGCTTCATGCCGGACGTTCGCAAGATCCTGCGCAGGGTACCGCCCGCCAGGGAGCGCTGGACCATGCTGTCCAGCGCCACCCTCGACGGCCGCGTGCGCAACCTGGCGTGGCGGGACATGAGCAAGCCGGCCGAAATCGCCATCGAGCCGGAGCGGGTGACGGTGGAGACCGTCACGCAGAGCCTCTACCACGTCACCAAGCAGCAGAAGCTCAGCCTGCTGCTCGGCCTGCTGGAGCAGGAGAAGCCCGACAGCGCACTGATCTTCACCAACACCAAGCACGCCGCGGAGCAGGTGGCGCGCCGGCTGTCCATGAACGGCCGCGACGCCGAGTTCATCATCGGCGACCTGCCGCAGAAGAAGCGCCAGAAGCTGATCGACCAGCTCAAGGAACGCAACCTGCCGATCCTGGTGGCCACCGACGTGGCCGCGCGCGGGCTGCACATCGACGACCTGGACTTGGTGGTCAACTACGACCTGCCGGAGCACACCGAGAACTACGTGCATCGCATCGGCCGCACCGCGCGTGCCGGCAAGCGCGGCAAGGCGGTCTCCCTGGTCTGCGAGGAGTTCGTCTACGGCCTGCAGGCGATCGAGGAGTTCACCCGCAAGGAGATTCCCGTCGAGCAGGCGGCCGCGGAGCTGTTCGTCACCGACCGCTCGGCCGGTGTCCGGATTCCGCACGGCCCGCGCCACCGACCCGGTGACCGGCCCGCGCGCGACCGCCGCCCGTCCGGCCGCCCCTCGTCCGGCCGCCCGTCCTCCGGCGACGGCCGGCGCAGGCAGCAGCGGCCCGCCGACCGGCGTCCCGTGGGGGCGCAGGACCGACGCGACCGGCCGTCCCGACCGAATCGGCCCGAGCACCGGGACCGCGGGGCACCCGCCCGGCCACGGCCGGCGCGCACACCGGCCGCCGTCCCCGCCGCCGCACGGGCGGGAAACCGAGGTGGATCGGGCGGCGGTCCTCCGCGCGCGCCCGAAGCGGCCAACGGAACGAAACCCCGGCCGGCGGCTTCGCCGGCGCAGAAGGAGGCTCCGGCCGCGGCCGTTCGTCCTCCGGAGCCCGCGAAGCGTTCGCTGCTGAAGCGCCTTCTTGGGCGGCTGACCGGTAAAGCCGACGAGGCGTGAGCCCGGCCGGCGCGACGATCGTCGCCGGCGCGGAGGTCGCGGCCGCGTTGCGCAAGGAGGTGAGCGCGGCCGCCGCCAGGTTGACGGTTGCCGCCGGCCGTCAGCCGCGGCTGGACGTGCTGCTGATCGGCGACGACCCGGCCTCCGCGTGGTACGCCGGCGCCAAGCGCAAGCTCGGCCGGCGGCTCGGCATCGAGGTGCGCGTCATCGAGCTGGCGGCCGACACGCCGGCAGCGGCCGCCGCCGACGCGGTCGGCCGCGCGAGCGGCGATCCGCTCGTGGACGGGGTGATCGTCGAGTTGCCGCTGCCGGCGGGAATCCCGCTGGCCGGACTCTGTGACTTCCTGGACCCGGTGAAGGACGTCGACGGCATCACTCCCGCCAATCGGGCCGCGCTTTTCGACGGGCACGAGGAGCGGGCGCTGGTGCCGGCCACGGCGCTGGCCTGCGTCCGCATGATCGAGCACTGCGGCCGGACCATCCGCGGCGCAGCGGTCGCCGTGGTCGGCCGCGGGCCGACCGTGGGCCGGCCCCTGGCCGCCGCGCTGATCAACCGTCACGCCACGGTCACGGTGTGCCACACCCGCACGCGCGACCTGGGCCGGGTGCTCGGCGAAGCGGAGGTGGTGGTGGCTGCCGCCGGCGTGCCGCGCCTGGTCACCGGAGCGATGATCCGGCCCGGCGCGGCGGTGATCGACGCCGGCACCAACCAGGTGGGAGACGAGCTGGTCGGCGACGTGGAGCCGGAGTCGGTCGCCGCGGTCGCCGGCTCGCTGACGCCGGTGCCGGGCGGCGTGGGAACGGTCACCACGGCAGTGATCATGGCCAACGTGATGCGCGCGGCCGAAATGCGGCGGATCGTGGGGTGAGCATGCTGGCGTTGCCGGTGACGGAGTTCCTGGCGCAGGCCGCCTCCCGTGCGCCGGCCCCGGGCGGCGGCGCGGTGGCGGCGGTGACCGGCGCCGGCGCCGCTGCGCTGGTGTCGATGGTGGGGGAGCTGACCATCGGCCGGAAGCGCTACCGGGACGTGCAGATGGACGTCACGGCGCTCCGCGACCGGGCGGTCGCCGCCATGCGCGCGCTGCAGGAGGCGGCTGTCGAGGACGCCGACGCCTACGGGGCATACCTGCGGGCGTCGGCCCTGCCCAGGGAAGGCGCCGCGCGCGAGCGGCGCGAAGCGGAGGTCGCCGCCGCCGTGGTGCGCATGACGCGCGCGCCGCTTGCCACGGCCGAGCGCTGCGCCGAGGTGCTGGGGCTGGCCCGGCAACTCGCGCCGATCGGGGCCGTGCACGCCGTCAGCGACGCCGGCGTCGCGTTGCATCTGGCGCATGCGGCGCTGAAATCGGCACTGTTGACGGTCGACGTCAATCTTCGGTTCCTGCGTGATGCGGAGACGGCCGATTCGATAAAAAAGCGTAGAAGAGATCTTGAATCTGATGCCGACCGCGACGTACTTGAAGGAAGTAACGCTGTTTACGCGCGTCTGAATGGATGATCATGGCAATTTCATTCATATTTTCGTTCATTCCTGACAAGATCGATGCCAACACACGAACCGGGCCCTGCTTCCTGGGTCATTCAGGATTCACCGTTCAGGAACCTGTCATGGATTTGCAGAATCTCGTGCACGGGGGACTTGACAGTCTGTGATGAAGACTCGTATGTTTCCCAACTCACAGGAGTGAAGCGGTGGCAGTGACGGACAACGGTATGGAAGGCGGACACGTCCTGATCAAGTGTCTGGAGCAGGCCGGGATCAAGCACGTGTTCGGCCTGTCGGGCGGGGCGGCGCTGCCGATCTTCGACGCGCTGGTCGCGACCGGTACCGACATGGAGTTCATCCTGGTCCGTCACGAGCAGGGCGCCGCGCACATGGCCGACGGATACGCGCGCGCCACCGGCAAGCCGGCCTGCGTGCTGGTCACCAGCGGTCCCGGCGCCACCAATACCCTGACCGGCATCATGACCGCGCACATGGATTCGGTGCCGATGATCGTCGTCTCCGGGCAGCAGGTGACCTGGATGCTCGGCAAGGACGCCTTTCAGGAGGCGGACATCTTCGGCGTGACCATGCCGATCGTGAAGCACAGCTACCTGGTCAAGGAGACGGCCGACATCCCCCGCACCGTGCGGGAGGCCGTGCACATCGCCACCAGCGGCCGTCCCGGGCCGGTGCTGATCGACGTTCCCAAGAACGTCAGCCAGGGGCCGTTCGCCGGCTCCATGGAGCCCGGCCTGGAGCTGCCCGGCTACCACGTGCCGGAGCTCACCGATCGGGAGTCCATCCACGACATCGCGGAGGCGCTGGGCAACGCGCGCCGGCCGGTGCTGCTGATCGGGCACGGCGCCCTGATCGCAGGCGCCCACGAGGCGGTGCGCGCGCTGGCCGAGAAGCTGCACGCCCCGGTGACCACCACGCTGCTGGGCAAGGGCGCGTTCCCGGAGACCCATCCGCTGTCGCTGGGCATGCTGGGCATGCACGGGACCGCGTACGCGAACAAGGCGGTCATGGAGTGCGACCTGATCATGTCGGTCGGCTCCCGCTTCGACGACCGCATCGTCGGCGATCCGACCAAGTTCTGCCAGAACGCGACCAAGATCCACATCGACATCGACGAGGGCGAGATCGGCAAGATGATCAAGCCCGACCTGCACTGCGTGGCCGATGCCCGCGTGGCGCTGGAGGAGCTGACCAGGCACGTCGGACGGCTGGAGACCGAGGAGTGGCTGACCAGACTGGACCGATACAAGAAGCGTTATCCGCTGAAGTACCGCAAGCAGGGCGGTCTGAAGATGCAGCACGTGATCGACGAGCTGTACCACCTGACCGGCGGGCGCGCGATCGTCTCCAGCGACGTCGGCCAACACCAGATGTGGGCGGCGCAGTTCTACCTGACCGACCACCCCGACAACTGGCTCTCATCCGGCGGCGCCGGCAGCATGGGCTTCGGCTTCCCCGCGGCGATCGGCGCCCAGTTCGGCCGCCCGGACGACTTGGTGCTGGCGATCGTCGGCGACGGCGGCTTCCAGATGACCATGTGCGAGCTGGCCACCGCCTGCATCCACAAGCTGCCGATCAAGGTGATCGTCCTCAACAACCACTACCTGGGCATGGTCCGGCAGTGGCAGGAGCTGTTCTACGAGGAGCGGGAGAGCGGGGTCGACCTGGAGGGCAACCCGGACTTCGCCAAGCTGGCGCAATCGTTCGGGGCCATGGGTCTCAACCTGCGGCGCCCCGGCGACGTGCGCAAGATTCTGACCCGGGCGCTGGAGTACGACGACGGTCCCGTGCTCATCAACGCCGAGGTGGAGAAGGCGGACAACGTCTACCCGATGGTCCCCTCCGGCCAGCCGCTGGAGACCATGATCGTCGACCGGCCGACCACCAAGCTGGCCAAGCCGGTGGGATCCACCTGATGGCGTCGGGAAACGGGCGCGCGGGCAGCCTGATGGAGGAACGCCCGGTCAACACGTTGAGCGCCCTGGTCGCCAACAAGCCGGGCGTGCTGGCCCGTATCGCGCAGGTGTTCGCGCGGCGCGCCTACAACATCGAGTCGCTGGTGGTCTCGCCGGCCCACAACGGCGCCTACTCGCGAATGACGATCGGCGCGTCGGGCGATCCGCAGGGGCTCGATCAGATCATCAAGGGGGTCAACAAGCTGGTGGACGTCATCCACTGCTTCGACCACACCTTCGATCGCGCCGTGGTGCAGGAGCTGGCGCTGGTGAAGATTTCGTGTCAGTCGGATCAGCGCACCGAGGCGCTGCAGATCTGCGACCATTTCGACTGCACGACGGAGGATCTCACCGAGCATTCGATGATCCTCAAGTGCACGGGTTCGTCGGAGAAGGTCGATGCGCTGCTCGGCATGCTCGTCAAGTTCGGGATCGTCGAGATGATCCGCACCGGCAAAGTTGTGATGGCACGGGGCGGGGAAGTAACCTGACGGGGTGAGCGGCGACCGGGCCGCCGGCGACGGAAGCCGGCGGCTGTTCCTGATCGACGGCATGCCGATCGTCTATCAGGCCTACTTCGTCTTCCTGTCCAACCCGCGCCTGACCTCGCGCGGCGTCAACACCTCGGCCGCCTTCGGCTACACCAACTCGCTGGTCAAGATCATCGAGGAGGAGCAGCCCACGCACATGGCGGTGGTGTTCGACGCCGCCGGCCGCAACCGCCGCCACGACGAATACGGCGAATACAAGGCCCAGCGTGAGAAGGCGCCGGAGGAGATGCTGGACTCGCTCGACGACGTCCACGCCATCACCGCGGCGCTGCGCATCCCGGAGATCACCTGGTCCGGGGCGGAGGCCGACGACGTCATCGGCACCATCGCCGCGCAGGCCGAGGCGGCAGGCTTCCACACGTGGCTGGTGACGCCGGACAAGGATCTGGCGCAGCTCGTTACCGACCGCACCACGCTCTACCGGGTGAGCCGCACGCCCGGCAGCCCTGCGTCGATTTTCGGGCCGGCCCAGGTGCGCGAACGCTGGGGCATCGCCGACGTCTCGCAGGTGGTCGACGTGCTGGCGCTGGTGGGCGACTCGGTCGACAACATCCCCGGCGTTCCCGGCATCGGCGACAAGACCGCGCAGAAGCTGCTGGCGCAGTTCGGGACGGTCGAGGAGCTGATCGGGCGCGCCGGCGATCTCAAGGGCAAGCAGCGCGAGCGGATCGAGCAGTTCGCGGAGCAGGCGCTGCTATCCAAGCGCCTGGCGACCATCGACGTCGACCTCCCGATGGAGGTCGACCTGGACAGCTTCGCCCGGCGCGATCCCGATCCGGACGCCACCATCGCCATCTTCGACCGGCTGGAGTTCCGGCTCCTCAAGGAACGGCTATTCGGCGACGCCGGGGACGACGCTCCGGCAGCGCGCGGCATGGCCACCATCGACGACACGGAGCACGACTACCGGGTCGCCGCCACCGCGGCGGAGCGGCGGGCGCTGGCCGCCGAGTTGCTCGCCGGGGAGGCGGTGGCAATCGATCTGCAGAGCACGACGGGGGATCCCAAGCGCGCCCGCATCGCCGGCGTCGCCTTTGCTGCCGCCCCGCACGCGGCCGCCTACGTGCCGTTCCCGGCGGACGACCAGGCAGGCTACCGGCAGGCGCTCGACGACCTGCGGCCGGTGTTCGAATCGGAGGCGGTGACCAAGGTCGGCCACTATCTCAAGCACCCCATGACCGTTCTGGCCTGGCACGGCGTGGGGCTGGCCGGGATCGTGCGCGACACGCACGTCACTCACAGCCTCATCGACCAGGAAGGGCGCCATCGCCTGGAGCAGCTCGCCGAGCGCTACCTGGACTACTCGCCGATCCCGCTGTCCTCGCTGGTGGGGGAGGACGGCAAGGACCAGTTGCCGCTGCTGGAGGCCGACCCTCAGCGCCTGGCCGACTACGCCGCCGAGCGGGCGGACGTGGCCCTGCGCCTGCAGGCGGCGCTCGCCTCCGAGCTGGCCGATGCCGAGTACGAGGGCGTCTGCCACGACATCGAGAGCCCGCTGATCGGGGTGCTGGTGGGGATGGAGCACACCGGGGTCACCGTCGATGTCGGCGTGCTGCACGAATACGCGGACCAGCTCGGCGCCGAGATCGCCGCGCTGGAGCAGGGGATCTACGAGGCGGCGGAAGGCGAGTTCAACCTCAACTCGCCCAAGCAGCTCGGCGAGATCCTGTTCGACCGGCTGCAGATCGACCCCAATCCCAAGAAGACCCGCACCGGCCAGTACATGACCAACGAGCAGCAGCTCTCCCGCTACGCCGACCGCCACCCGATGATCCCGATGCTGCTCGACTACCGCATCGTGCAGAAGCTCAAGTCCACCTACGTCGACACGCTGCCGGCGGCGGTGTTCGAGCGCACCGGCCGCATCCACACCACCTTCAACCAGTTGGTGGCCGCCACCGGGCGGTTGAACTCGGAAGGCCCGAACCTGCAGAACATCCCGATCCGCACGGAAAAGGGGCGGGAGATCCGGCGGGCGTTCGTGCCGAGC
The DNA here is from genome assembly GCA_965215345.1 of Spirochaetia bacterium. Taxonomy (GTDB): domain Bacteria; phylum Spirochaetota; class Spirochaetia; order SZUA-6; family Bin103; genus CATQHW01. The sequence continues at coordinate 1,614,639 of CBDCDL010000002.1, forward strand.
GGCCCCGACTACCTGCTGTTGTCGGCCGACTACTCGCAGATCGAGCTGCGCATCCTGGCCTCGATCGCCGGCGAGGAGTCGATGCTGGAGGACCTGAGCAGCGACGTGGACATCCACGCGGCCACCGCGTCGCGCGTGTACGGCGTGCCACTGGACCAGGTCACCCTGGAGATGCGCAGCAAGTCCAAGATGGTCAACTACGGCATCGCCTACGGCATGTCCTCATTCGGACTGGCGCAGCGGCTGCGCATCGCGCGCAAGGAGGCGGCCGAGATCATCGAACGCTACTTCACCCAGTACCCGAAGATCCGCGGCTACATGGACGAGGCGATCGCGTTCGCGCATGCCGCCGAGTACGTGCAGACCCTGAAGGGCCGGCGCCGCTTCCTGCGCGACATCAACTCCCGCAACCGAACCGCGCGCGCGGCCGCGGAGCGCATCGCAATCAACGCCCCGGTCCAGGGCACCGCGGCCGACATGATCAAGATCGCCATGATCGACATCGCCCGCGAGCTGCAGCGGCGCCGCCTGCGCACGCAGATGATCCTGCAGGTGCACGACGAGCTGGTGTTCGACCTGCACCGCGACGAGCGCGAGGAGGTCGTGCCGCTCGTGCACGACTTGATGCGCGACGCGCTGCCCCTGGCCGCCCCGATCGAGGTCGAGATCGGCGTCGGCTCCGATTGGCTCAGCGCCCATTGAGCTGGCTCGGTCGGCACACCGAGCTGGCTCAGTCGCTCACCGAGTGGCGTCTGCGGGAAGCGTGACCGCGTCAGACGTGGGCTGCCACTCCCGCGCCAGGCGCCGGGCCTCCGCCAGGAGGGCCGGGGAGAGACGGGCGGCAACCTGATTCCGGAACCGTTCGGCCGCTTCCCGCCGCGCCGGTGACTGGAACCGCGAGGCGGCGAGCTCGTACCACAGGTGAGCCTGCGTGTCGTCCTGCTCCACGCCCAGTCCCTTGTCGTACAGGTATCCGATCGAGAACTGAGCGTCGGCGGCGCCCCGTTCGGCGGCACGCCGGTACCAGACGGCCGCTGCGGCATGGTCCTGAGCAACGCCCTGCCCGGCGTAGTACATGTTCCCGATGGTGTACTGAGCCACGACGTCTCCCTGCTCGGCGGCGCGCCGGAACCACTTCGCGACTTCCCTGGTCAGTGCCGGCGGGATGTCCTCGCCCGACGTGTTGGTGACGATGTACCGGGCTTCGTCGTGTCCCTGTTCGGCGGCGCGCCGGAACCAGTTCATGGCTGTGGCATAGTTCCGGGAGACTCCGACGCCGACTCCGTACATGATTCCGACCCGGAACTGAGCGTCGGCGTGGCCTTCTTCGGCGATGCGGAGCAGCCACTTCGCGGCTTCGGCAAAGTCCTGAGGTACGCCCTGACCGTCGAGGTACATGGTCGCGAGCCGGGACTGGGCGTAGGCATCGCCCTGTTCGGCAGCCGCAAGAAACCACTTCGCGGCTTCGTCGTAGTCCTGAGGTACGCCCTGACCGAGGTAGTAGCCGGCCCCCAGGCCGGACTGAGCGTCCCCGTCGCCCTGCTCGGCCGCCCGGCGTAACCACGTCACGGCCTCTGTCAGGTTCCGGTCCACGCCAAGGCCGTCGCGATACATGAAGCCGAGCAGGGCCTGAGCGCGCACATGGCCCTGCGCAGCGGCGCGGCCGAACCACATGGCTGCCTGGGCCGCGTTCCGGGAAACGCCTGTTCCATCCAGATACATGAGTCCCAGGTAGAACTGGGCGTAGGCGTAGTCCTGTTCGGCGGCCTGGCGGTACCAGGAGGCGGCCGTCGCCGGGTTTCCGGAAACGCCCCGTCCCATGTGGTACGAGACGCCGAGGTAGTACTGGGCGTATGGGTCGCCCTGCTCGGCGGCCCGGCGGTACCACCGCAACGCCTCGGCGTCGCTCCGGGCGACCCCGTGGCCTTCGGCGTACATGAGTGCGAGGCTGGCCTGAGCCTCCACATCGCCCTGTTCGGCCGCGCGCGAGTACCACGTCGCCGCTTCCGCAAGGTCCCGGGGTACGCCGAGGCCCAGGTAGTGCATGACCCCGACTCGATACTGGGCTTGGGCGTCACCCTGCAGCGCAAGACTCCTGAATCCCCGGAACGCCGTCGCGTAGTCCCCGCGTTCATAGGCCGCGACGGACTCACCCCAGGTCTGAGCGATCGCCGTCAAGGCCGCTGACAGGCCGAGACAGAGGAAGAGTGCTTGCATCCACCGTATGCGCGCCGGTCTCGTCACGGTCGTCCCCTGTCCATACTATGGCCCGAATCCCTTGTCTCGCTCATTTCTTACTCCGAAGTCTCCGTTTCCCCGGCCAGTGCGAGCACGCGACGTCGAACCGCGTCCGACATCCACATGCCCGTGCTTTCCAGCAGATCCACATAAGTGCCAACTCGCTCGACCAACCCCTGCGCCTTCGCCTCGATAAGAACTCTCAATGTTCCCCACACGGTGAGCCCCGCGGCCTGTGCGATACTACGTGCGTACTTGTCGTCCAGCAGAACGGTGCACTCCTTCTGCTCGAACGCCAGGGAGAGTACCGCCAGCTCGCCTGCTCCCAGATCCAGACTCAACCACTCGGAAGGAATCCTGTGCTGGTCGACGATCTCCATCCACCCGTAGTGCTGCGGGTCAGGAACGTCGTACCCTTTCTGTCGGCCCTCCGACAGTTCCTGCGCCACGGCCCGTGGGATTCGGACTTCATCGCAAAGGATACGGAGCCAGTTCAGGCAAATCTATGCGATGAAGATACAGCAACGGCGACGTGTTGCTGATGAACTCAGTCACGCTCGCGTTCCAAGTCGCTCAATTCGGTCTCGAGTGGAAACACTTTGTAGCGCTCGAGCGTCAGCAGAAACTCGACGCGCGGCATCCCGGCAAGCTCCGCAGCCCGACCGGATGACAGGCGTCCGAGCTCGTAGAGCTTCACTGCCGCGAGCATCCGGAGCTCGCGCGCAAAAGCACGTTCGTCGGTCTTCTCTGTCAGTAGTACGCTCTCTGGAACGTCGATAGCGATCTTGCGCGTTGTCATCGTCCTTGCTCCATCGATCTCGCCGTCATGCTTTCGGTTTCCAACACTCGACAAGAACGGTGCATTCCTTGCCGACCGCTGCCACTTGACTTGTGGGCTTGCACATCATCCTGGGTGACGCCTTGGCCCTCGTAGTACAGGAACGCCAGGCGGAGTTGAGCGTCTTTGTCGCCTTGTTCAGCAGCGTGGTGGAACAACTGCGCGGCTTCGGCGTAGTTTCGAGAGACGCCACGACCCTCGTAGTACATAGACCCGAGGCTGAGCTCGGCGCATGGGCGTACATGAGCGCGATGCCAAGCTGAAACAGGGCGTGACCATCTTCAGCGACGCTGTGTAACGCATCTACGGCTCCGTCGTCTTGTTCAGCGGCTCGACGGAGCCACTCTAGTGCTTGGCCGTCGTCCCGAACGATGCCGAGGCCATCGGCGTACATGCCGCCGAGGATGAACTGAGCGAAATAGTTGCCCTTATCGGCGGCGCGGCGGAACCATTTGACGGATTCGGCGTAATCTTGGGAGACCCAATCGCCGTCGTAGTACATGACCCCGAGATAGATCTGAGCGCGGTCATCACCCTGCTCCGCATGACGACGGAATCCGCGGTACGCCGTCGCGTAGTCTCCGCGCTCATACGCCGCGACGACTTCACTCCACGTCTGGGCGATGGCTGGCATCCCTGCGACGGCCAGCAAGAGTAAGGTCGACAGGATACCGATGCGACGTCGCGTCGACATGAGCAAAGCCTCCGCGGCCGAACTCGCCTTCAGCCCTGGCGAGCCTTCCACGCGCGGTACTGGGCGAAGGTGTCCTCGTCCGGCGGGTAGTACTTGCCGGGTGAGAGGTTCTCCTCGTCAAGACGGCGGCGGATCCACTCCTCCAGGTCGTCGCGCTCGATGGTCGCCTGCGCGATCTCCGGCGCGATCGAGCGCGGGATGACCACCACGCCGTCGTCGTCGGCGACCAGGTAGTCGCCGGGGCGGACCAGCACGCCGTCCACCGAGATGGCGTCGTTGGCGGTGTAGGGGTAGCCGAACTGCGTGCCCAGGGCCGCGGTCCTGCCCAGGCCCCAGAGCGAGACGCCGTAGTCCTTGACGGTGTCCATGTCGCGGATGCCGCCGTCGCAGATCAGCCCGTCCGCGCCCCGCTGCTTGAGCCGCAGGAACTTGATGTCGCCGCCCACCGACATGAGCGTGCTGCGCATGGCCTCCATGACGATCACGTCGCCGGGTCCGGACTGCTCGAAGGCCACGTACTCCGCCGACTGCTCGCCGGGCGGCTTGTCGGCCACGCCGTCCGGCCGCGCCGGGAGGAAGCGGACGGTCACCGCCCGCGCGACCAGCCGCGTGCCGGGGTTCATGCTCGTCAGGTTCTGCATGAAGGTGTAGCGCGCGGCGTAGCCGGCGTGGGCCAGCGTGTCGACCACGGCGGTCGAGTTGATCAGCCGGAGAGCGGCGCGGGTCTCCGCGTCCAGAACGTGCCCGGGCGTCGGTCGCACCAGCGCGTCCATCGGCTCAGTCCGGATTCTCCAGCGAATCGTAGAAGCGGATGATGTCGCCGCGATGCTCGGATTCGTTGAACGCCATGCCGGCGCGCGGGTGCTGGTTGAGCACGCCGGTCATCATGTACGGGTAGTCGAAGCCCCACTTGAGCTTGTCGCGCAGCGGCTCGATGTGGTGCTGGATGCAGTGCAGCGCCGGGCGCAGGCGGAACTTGGGATTGTGCAGGAAGCTCAGCAGCAGCTCCATCGGGCAGTTGCCGGCCCCGCGCCCCAGGCCGGCCATGCTCGCGTCCAGCCGGTTGGCGCCGCGGACGGTGGCCTGGATGGTGTTGGCGAAGGCGAGCTGCCGGTTGTTGTGCGCGTGCATGCCGACCAGCTTGCCGCCCTCGTCGCAGTACGGCTGAAAGATCTTCATGTAGTCGTCGATGTGCTCCGTGTACAGCGCGCCGAAGCTGTCGACGATGCAGATCACCTCGACTTCGGAGCGGGCCACCAGCGCCAGCGCCTCGTGCAGTTCCCGGTCGTTCACGGTGGACAGCGCCATCAGGTTGAGGCTGGTCTCGTAGCCCTTGTCGTGGGCGTCCTTGATCATGTCCAGCGCCAGCGGGATCTGGTGGATGTAGGTGGCGATGCGGATCATGTCGATCACGCTCTCCGACTTGGGGAGGATGTCCTCCTGGTAGTCGCTCTTCTCGGCGTCGGCCATCGCCGCGATCTTCAGCGCCGTGTCGTTGTCGCCGACGATGCGGCGCACGTCGCTCTCCTGGCAGTGCTTCCACGGCCCGAACTCTCCGGGCGGGAACTGCTCGCGGGAGTTGATGTAGCCGATCTCCATGTAGTCGACGCCGCCTTCGACGCACGCCTGATACACGGCGCGCACGGTCTCGTCGCTGAACTGATGGTCGTTCATCAGTCCGCCGTCGCGGATGGTGCAGTCCAGCACCTTGATCTCGGGGCGGTACGATATCCAACCCGCAGTCCCTGCCTGCGGCTCGCTTTCACTCACGTTCCGGTCTCCTCGGAAGATTGTAGCACGGCCGCAGATGTCGCCCCATGCAGCAGATAGTGGTCGGCCAGCACCAGCGCCACCATGGCGTCGACCAGCGGCACGGCGCGCGGCAGCACGCACGGATCGTGGCGGCCGCGGCCCTTGATCGTCGTGGGATTGCCGTCCACGTCCACGGTCTCCTGCTCGCGCAGGATGGTGGCGGTCGGCTTGAAGGCGACTCGGACGACGATGTCCTCGCCGTTGGTGATGCCGCCCTGTACGCCGCCGGAGTGGTTGGTGCGCGTGCGGACGCGGCCGTCCTCGGCGTAGAACGGATCGTTGTGGGTCGAGCCGGTCAGCAGCGTGCCGCCGAACCCGGAGCCGATCTCGAATCCCTTGCAGGCCGGCAGCGACAGCAGCGCCCGGCCCAGATCGGCCTCCAGCTTGCCGAACACGGGCTCGCCCAGGCCGGGCGGGACGCCGCGCACGACCGTCTCCACCACGCCGCCGAGCGAGTCGCCGTCCTTGCGGGCGGCGCCGATGCGCTCGACCATCCGCTCGGCCGCCTCCGGATCCGGGCAGCGGGTGGGGGTCGCCTCGATCGCGGCGCGGTCGAGCTGTTCGTGGTCGACCGCCGCCTCGATCGACTGCACGCGGGCGACGCAGGACAGCACCTCGGTGCCGCAGCGCTCGCGCAGCAGCTTCTGGGCGATCGCTCCCGCGGCCACGCGGCCCACGGTCTCCCGCGCGCTGGCGCGCCCGCCGCCGATCCAGGCGCGGATCCCGTACTTGCGTTCGTAGGTGTAGTCGGCGTGCGAGGGGCGGTAGGCGCGGCGTACCTCCTCGTAGTCTTGCGGCTTGGCGTCGGTGTTGCGCACCAGCACCGCGATCGGCGTGCCCAGCGTGCGGCCCTCGAACACCCCGGAGAGGATCTCGGCCCGGTCGGCCTCGCGGCGCTGGGTCGTCAGCGAGCTCTGCCCGGGACGCCGGCGGTCCAGCTCCGCCTGCAGGTCGGCCTCGGCCAGCTCCAGCAGGGGCGGGCAGCCGTCGACCACGGCGCCCACGGCGGGCCCGTGCGACTCGCCGAAGGTGGTGACCCGGAACAGGTGCCCGAAGGTGTTGCCCATGAGGCGCGATGGTGGCGACAGGTTCGCGCGCGGTCAATCGCGGGCGTTACCGCATCGCCCGCACATGCTACTCGTATGAGACCCTGGAGGAGCGCCTCCGCCTGGTCCTGAGCATGTTTCTGAGCCGATGCCCTGAAGGAGCGCTACAGATCATGAAGTACACTGTCGCCATCGAAACGGACATCCAGGAAATTCGAGATGCGATCGAGTATCTGACCGTTCTTGCCCTGCTGGAGCGGCATCTGCCGGGCACGACAGCCTGGGCCTACGGCTCCCGAGCAAAGCGGACCTCCACCCCGCGCTCCGATCTCGACGTGGTGGTGTTCTCGACGCCGGAGCAGCGACGGCAGGTCGGCGACCTGAGAGAGGCGTTCGAGGAGAGCAACCTCCCGTTCCGAGTGGACCTGTTCGTGTGGGACGAGGTGCCGGAGTCCTTCAAGGCGCACATCGAGGCGCAGCACGTCGCGATCGGCATTTCGACAGAGGAGGGGTCCGCATGAACGACTTCTCGGGCGAGCGGATCTCCCGGATCGAGAGGATCGAGGTGCGCAGCCCGCGGCCTCGGGACATCGGCTTCAATTCCCGCGTTGGCGCGCACGGCACGGTGGTGCGCGATTCGGTGGTGCGCGTGCGCACCGCGAGCGGGGCGACAGGCGTCGGCTGGTCGCGGCTGGAGCGGGCGGACGCCGAATCCCTGGTGGGGCGGCGGCTGGGCGAGCTGTTCCGACTGCCGGACGGCTCGCTCGGGGAGGGCGTGGCGATCGACCTGCCGCTGTGGGACCTCGCCGCCAGGCTGCAGGGTGTGCCGCTGTATCGGCTGCTGGGCGGGCGGGGCAGCCGCGCCGTCGAGCTCTACGACGGCTCCATCTACATCGACGACCTGGACGCCGACGATGCGCAGGCGCAGGAGATCTTTCGCGAAGAGGTGCGCGCCGGGCAGCGCTACGGGTACCGGAACTTCAAGGTCAAGATCGGGCGCGGCGCGCGCTGGATGCCGACCGCCGCGGGACTGGATCGCGACCTGCTGGTGATTCACACGGTGCGCGAGGCGGCCGGTCCCGACGCGAAGATCATGGTGGACGCCAACAACGGCGGCACCCTCAACAGCACCAAGGACACCCTCGACGCGTGCGCCGATGCCGGCATCTTCTGGTTCGAGGAGCCGTTCGCGGAGGATCCCGATCTCAACGCCGATCTGCGCCGATTCATCCGCGAGCGCGGCTACCCGACCCTGGTGGCCGACGGCGAGTCCGGCCCGCCGCCGCCGAGCTTCTTCGCCATGGTGGAGGCCGCGGACATCGACGTGGTGCAGCATGACTTCCGGGCCGAGGGGCTCTCCTGGTGGAAGGCGACCGCCGCGCGCATCGAGCCGTGGGGCGCGCGCTGCGCTCCGCACTGCTGGGGATCGATCGTCGAGCGCTACGCGCATGCCCACTTCGCGGCGTCGGTTCCCAACTTCGCCCTGCTGGAGGCAGCGCCTGCCGACACCGAGGGTCTGCTGCTGGACGGCTGGGAGCAGCGCGACGGGAAGCTGCTGGTGCCGGACACGCCCGGCACGGGCTTCGACCTGGAGCCGGAGCTGGTCGAGCGGGGCGTGCGCGCCGACCACGGCTACCGCGTGGAGGCGTGACGTGAAGATCCTGGTGACGGGCTCCAACGGGCGCATCGGCGCCAACCTGGTGCGGCGGTTGCTGCGGCAAGGCCACGAGATCCGCGGCTTCGTGTTTCCCGGCGACGCCAGCCGGGCGCACAAGTTGGACGGCATCGCCAACGTCGAGCTGGTGGAGGGCGACCTGCGCGATTACGCCGCTGTCGAGCGGGCGGTGCGGGGCGTCGACGCCGTGTACCACATCGCCGCCGCCTTCGCCTCGCCGCACGACCACGTCGAGTACCTGCAGATCAACGGGCTGGGGACCCTGCACGTGCTGGAGGCGATCCGCGCCCACGCGCCGGGGCTGCATCGCCTGGTGTACGCCTGCACGGAGGCGGTGTACTGGCGCACGGAAGATGACGGCCGCCTGTTCGAGCGGCCGATCCGGGAGGACGAGGTCAGCCACAGCATCGCGATGCCTTACTTCCTGACCAAGTGGATCGGCGAGGAGCTGTGCATGAACTACCACTACCAGTACGGCGTGCCTACCGTCGTGTGCCGCTTCACCACGGTGCTGGAGCCGAGCGAATTGCTCGACGCGGAGGGCATGCCCCGGAACTGGAGCGTGGCCCACGCCCGCCGGGAGTTGCAGGGGCTGTCCGATCCGTCGTCGTCGGCGCGGGAGGCTCTGCAGCAACTCGACGCGGCGTGGCAGGAAGGCAGGCGCCTGCTGATCAGCCGCTGCCCCGACGGGCGCTCGTTCAAGCAGGAGTGGGCGGACGTGCGGGACATCGCCAAGGGGCTGGCGCTGGCGCTGGACGCCGGGGCCGCCGTGGGCGAGGCGTTCACCGTAGGTGGTTTGCTCACCGTGTGGGAGGAGTTGGTTCCGGCCCTGGCCGAGCGCCTGGGCGTCGGCTACGCCGACGTGCGCATGCCGTCACCCAACTACTTCGAGTTCGATCACACCAAGGTCCGCGAGCTCCTCGGCTACACGCCCGATCACGACTTCCGGAGCACGCTGGACGCGGCCCTCGCCATCCGCGCGGGGCGCGCGACCGATGTGGTCCCCACGGGTGTGCGTTACGGCGGCCCGGACTCGGCCGGCCGCTGACATGCGAGTCGACGCCTTCAAACCGCGCCCGACGAAGCGCCTGGTCCTGAGCTAACGATCCCCGGGAAGCCGGGCGATGACCTGCCGCCTGGTACCTGGGGCAGCATACTGAAGCAGGCTGGCTTGAAGGAGCAGAACAGATCATGAAGTACACCGTCGTCATCGAACGGACTTCCAACAACTACGCGGCGTATGTACCCGACCTTCCTGGTTGCGTGGCTACGGCGATCAACAGGGAAGATTTGCTGGAAGAAATCCGCGATGCGATCGAGTTCCACATCGAAGGGATGCGAGAAGACGGCGAACCCGTCCCACAGCCCCAGGCCACTGCCGATTTCGTCGAAGTCGCAGAGGTAGCCGGCGGCTGACGGAATGGAGTAGACAGCGCCACGGCACGGGGACGACCAAGGAAGCCGACCGCTTCGTCTTACGTGCACAATCGGTGTCCATGGGCGTGCGACTGACGCCGGCCGGGCACCTGCGCTGGGATTCCGAGACCGGGGCAGAGGAGTCGGCGGCGGAATCCGCTCTGGGTCCCGTCCTGGAAGCCTTCCGGACCGACTGGCGCGCTGCGCTCTTCCTGCTGGCGGCAGAGAAGATCCCGGCACAGGGAATCGCCAGCGTCCGCTTCTGGCAGCAACTGGCCGAGCACTACCTCACCGGCCTCTGCCACCTTCCCGCGGACGCCGAACAGGTCGCGGTGGAGCCCCCCGGCGACGACCTCCTCGCCACCTGGGTGCTGAACGCCCCGCCGATGGAGGGCGGCGAGTACCTGTCGGCCGAGCGCCTGCAGCGGGTGTGGGAACAGCTCGACGAGTGGGTCCGAGCCGCCGCCGCTGACGCCGGCGGGCCGGCCGCGTTGCTGCGGGCTCGGGCGTCGCGCTGGCGGCAGGTGGGACGGGTCTGCTTCCACTTGGCCGAGAACAAGAACGACCAAGAGCGGCCGTTCGCGTTTCTGGCCACCTACGCGTCCGGCTTCGGCGCCGGCGGTCGCCTCAAGCACCTGCCGTTGGGCAATGCTCTGCAGCAATACGCCGGGGCGAAGGACCGGGCGGCGCTGATCACACTGCTGGCGCCGGTACAGCAGGCCTCGCGGTCGTGCGACTGGGTGCGGGCGCTGGCCGATTCCGGCGACCTCTACCGCCCGCTGGCATGGCCGGCTGCGCATGCCTATCGCTTCCTGCAGAGCGTCCCGGCACTGGAGCGGAGCGGCCTGTCGGTACGGGTGCCCAACTGGTGGCGCAAACGGCAGCGGCCGCAGGTCTCGGTGACGATCGGCAGTCAGACGCCGGCACGGGTGGGCGCCGATGCCGTGCTGGACTTCAAGGTGGAGATGGCCCTGGGAGACAGCCCGCTGTCGGCAGAGGAGCTGGAGGCGCTGCGCACGGCCGGCGACAACCTGGTGCTGCTTCGCAACCAGTGGGTGGAGGTGGACCGCGAGCGGCTCGACCAAGCCATCGAGCACTGGGAGACCCTGCAGCGGCAGGCTGACGGCGATCGGATCTCGTTCGTCGAGGGCATGCGGCTGCTGGCAGGGGCGTCGGCGGATCTTCGCCGGGAGGATCTGGCGGAGGCCGACCGCCCGTGGGTGCAGGTGACCGCCGGCGCGGATCTGCGCAGGCTGCTGGACGGGCTGCGACGGCCCGGCACCCTGGAGCAACGCGAGCCGGCAGGCACCGAACGGCTGCGGGGGACCCTGCGTCCCTATCAGCGCGAGGGGCTGGCGTGGCTGCGCTTCGTCACCGGGCTGGGGCTCGGCGCCTGTCTGGCCGACGACATGGGGCTGGGCAAGACCATCCAGGTGCTGGCGCTGCTGCTGTGCGGCGGTGACGGCGTCGCGGGCCGGCGTGCCCCGGCGCTGCTGGTGGTCCCGGCGTCGCTGCTCGGCAACTGGCGCGCGGAGGCGGAACGGTTCGCGCCGTCGCTGAGGCTGTGCTTCCTGCACCCGGCCGAGACCGATCGCGAGACCCTGGCGGAGATCGCTGCGTCGCCGGAGGAGCACCTGGCGGCCGCCGACCTGGCGATCACCACCTACACCATGCTGGTGCGCCAGGCGTGGCTGGCCGCACTGCGCTGGCGGCTGGTGATCCTGGACGAGGCTCAGGCGATCCGGAACCCGGCGACGCGCCAGAGCCGCGCGGCCCGCGGGCTGGCGGCGGACGCCCGCATCGCCCTGACCGGCACGCCGGTGGAGAACCGGCTGGGCGACCTGTGGGCGCTGTTCGACTTCCTCAATCCCGGACTGCTCGGCTCGCGCACCGTGTTCGGCACCTTCGTCAAGACGCTGCAGGCGCGGCCGGAGCAGCCGTTCGCGCCGTTGCGGCGGCTGGTCGGTCCCTACATCCTGCGCCGCCTGAAGACCGATCGCAGCATCATCGCCGACCTGCCGGAGAAGACCGAGACCGACCGGTACTGCCACCTGACGCGGGCGCAGGTCAGGCTCTACCAGCAGGTGGTGCAGCGGCTGCAGCGCGCCCTGGAATTCAGCGAAGGCATCGAGCGCCGAGGTCTGGTGCTCGGCTCGCTGCTGCGCCTCAAGCAGGTCTGCAACCACCCCAGCCAGCTCTCCGGGGACGGCGAGTACGCCGCGGCCGCCAGCGGCAAGTTCCAGCGGCTGGCGGAGCTCGCCGAGGAGCTGGCCGCCCGCCAGGAGCGCGTGCTGATCTTCACCCAGTACCGCGAGATCATCGATCCGCTCGCGGAGTACGCCGCGACCCTGTTCGGCCGCGCCGGGCTGACGCTGCACGGGGGCACCGGAGTCGGCGAGCGGCGCGCCGTGGTGGAACGGTTCCAGGCCGACGACGGGCCGCCGTTCCTGATCCTGTCGCTCAAGGCCGGCGGCACCGGTCTGAACCTGACCGGGGCGTCGCACGTCATTCACTTCGACCGCTGGTGGAACCCGGCGGTGGAGAACCAGGCCACCGACCGCGCCTTCCGCATCGGCCAGCGGCGCAACGTGCTGGTCCACAAGTTCATCACCCGCGGCACCGTGGAGGAACGGATCGACGCCATGATCGCCGACAAGCGGCAACTGGCCGAGGACGTGCTGGGCGGCGAGCAGGAGGTGAGTCTCACCGAATTGCCCGACGACGCGCTGCTCGACCTGGTCCGGCTGGACGTCACCAGTGCGGCTCTGTAGGTCAGGCAGATGTCGATGTAGCTATCGATCTTCCTCCGGCGCGCGGGGATCCGGCTGGTGTGCCGCATCCGGCAGGGTCAGGAGGCGCTCGTCGAGCAGGTATCGATACAGCGTCAGGGCAAGCCGCTCGTCCTGCTGATAGAGCCGGTATCGGGCGGCCGGCGTCAGCATCATCGAGCGGCAGGATCGTCCGCCACCACCGACATCGCGGCGGCTCGACGTGAGCAGCGCCGCGCTATAGGTTCTCGTGGCGTCCATGGCCAAGAGGACCCTGCGCCCGGTAACGATCGAAGGCCGTACCATAGCCCGCAGCTTCTGGGGCAAGCGCTGGTGCGCGCACCTGGAGTCGTTCTCGGACTTCGCCAACCGCCTGCCGCGCGGCCGCACGTACGCCCGCCAGGGCTCCATCTGGCACCTGGAGATCCACCCCGGGCGCATCGAAGCCACGGTCCATGGATCGCGGGCGAAGCCCTACCAGGTCGACATCCGCGTGAAGCGGCTCCCGGCCGCGACCTGGAAAGCGATCCGGGAAGCATGCTCGGGACAGATCGGCACGATGCTGGAGCTGCTTCGAGGATCGCTGTCCGATCACGTGATGGGGGTGGTCTCCGATCCCGAGCGCGGCCTGTTCCCGAAGCCGCGGCAGATCGAGCTTGCGTGCACGTGCCCCGACTGGGCGACCATGTGCAAGCACGTCGCGGCAGTCCTCTACGGCGTTGGCAACCGGCTCGACGACAGTCCGGAGCTGCTGTTTCGCCTGCGCGGAGTCGACCCGGCGGAGCTGATCAGCGCCGAGACGGTGCTGCCCGACTTGGCGGGGGCCGGCGCCGACACCGTGGCGGAGGATCAGCTCGGCGACATCTTCGACATCGACCTCGAAGATCTCGACGCGGACCGTCAGTAGTCGACGCCGAGCTTGACGAGCGTCTCCGGCGCATCCGCAATCTTCGGGTACTCCGCATCTCCGTGCCGTGCTTGGCCACCGCGTGCTCGCACGCCACGCGCACGTCTCCGGCTCCCACCCGACCGTCTTCGTATTCCCGCCACCGCAGCGTCCCCGGCGCGACCCCGACCAGTTCCTTCGGCATGATGCAACCTTACCGGCTGGGAGCCCGGAGGTGCATCGAATCGCCTGTACGCGCCGTCGAGTCCCGGACCGCTGCCTGCATTGCCAGGACTTCCGCGTCGTCCAGCTCCGCAAAGAGCCGTCGCTTCGCGGCGGAAAGCCGCCCGCCGTTCTGCATGCAGAGTCGCACGAACAGGGAGGCTCGGCGGTCCGGCATGTCCACGATACGGCGCACCGCATCGAAGGCCCGGTCGAACAGCTCGATGAACGCAAGCTCCTCTTCGAGGTCGCGACGAACCGTGTCCGCAACGCGGTCGTGCAGGTACTCCGCGAACGCGGTCGCGTCGAAGTAGCGATACAGGTCGGCGGTTTCGTTGCCGACGACGATCTCCTGTTCCGCGGTCCACCGCCATCGGATGAACTCCAGGATCGGCCGCGAGAATGTCTCGAGGACCTCATCGTAGCTGCGCGGATCGCGAAGAATGGCCGCCGAGACGGGGAGGACGACTCCCGGCGGGCTGTAGCCGCGCCTGGCGAGCACGTGGTGCATCAGGAACCGATGGATACGGCCATTGCCGTCCTCGAAGGGATGGATGAAGACGAATGCGAATGCGCAGACCGATGCCGCCACCACCGGGTCGATGCCGCGGTCATCAAGGCGCCGGGTCACGCGCATCCAGCTCTCCATGAGGCCGGCCACATCGTCGGGGCGAGGGCAGATGAGGTGCACCTCCTCGCGGTACCCGGCGACGGTCGCGCTCACGAAGTTCTGGAAGTCTCGCCAGTCCGCCGCCGCATAGCGCGGATCGACAATGGCGCCCTGCAGGCGGACCAGCGCCGCCTTGTCGGTCGGATCGAAGTCATGAGCATCCCGAAGCACGGCGACGAACCGCTCCGTGCGCGAGGCGCTGGGTGTCTCTCCCTCGATGGCGAACGAGGATCGGGTCTCTTTCGTGTAGAGGTAGTTCACCGCTCGGGAGAGTGTCGCCGAGCCGCTCCGCTCGATGAGGGCTCGTGCCTGTTCGTCCATTCGCGCCTCGATGCGTTCGGTCAGCAGCGGGGTGCGTCTGACCGTCGGCCACAGCCCCCGGCCGCCCAGCAGGTTGTCGGCGACCCGATGACGGCGCGATCTGCGCGGTTCGGCGGTGACGTGCTTGTCCGGGTCCAGCGCTCGGACGTAGTTGCCCGCCCGCGCATCGTCCAGGTCCAGCGTCCTGCCGGTGAAGGTCTCGTAGAAGAACCACGCGCGCCGGCTGAAGGCTCCCGTGGGCTCCGCTCTGACCCAGCCTTCCAGATCGGCGGGCTCGACCGCCTTGCAGGCGGCGACCAGCACTCCCGGGTCGACCGGCTCATGGCGCAAGGCGAACCGGAGGTGTGCCACGGCCGAATCGTCCGTGGCATACTGCCGGGGGTACCGCTCGGTGATTCGCCGACCGTGCGCGTGGGTCCGCCGCGCGCCGGCCACGACGTAGCTCTCGACGGCCGGCGCCGGCACCTGCAAGCCGAGTTCACGCCTGAGCCACGCTTGGCCGATGGGCCGTTCCTCGTCTGTCACGGACTCACCATGTGGAATCGGTTACGTTCGTTCAATAGCGATGATTACATACGATCGCCATTCAAAAACGATTACCGTCACGATTTCAAGGCGAGGAGGCCGCGCACTCTGAAGACGGAGCTGTCCAACCGGGAGGCACGGCGCATCGCACTGGCGGCCCAGGGGTTCGCGGACCGTCCGCCCGCCGGACGCGTCGACAGCCGTCACTTCGACCGCCTGTTCGACCGGATCAAGGTCGTGCAGCTCGACTCGGTCAACGTGGCGGTGCGCACGCACTACATGCCGGCGTTCTCCCGCCTCGGGTCCTACTCGCGGGAGCGCTTCGACGCCTATGCCTATGGCAGGCGGCGGCTGTTCGAGGCGTGGGGGCACGTCGCGTCGCTACTGCCGGTCGAGCAATACCCGCTGCTGCGCCACCGCATGGAGGACGCCCGCTCCCGCTCGGTCCGCTCCTTCGGCCACGAGCGCCGCGCCTACGTGGAGGAGATCCGCCGGGAGGTGGCCGAGCGCGGGCCGCTGGCGGTGTCGGATCTGCGCGACCAGGGCCGCAACCGCAGCCGGCCGTGGTGGGGGCGCAGCGACGGCAAGCTCGCCCTGGAATGGCTGTTCGCGACCGGCCGCCTGGCGGCCTCCCGGCGCGGCAACTTCACGCGCGTCTACGACTTGGCCGAGCGCGTGATCCCGCCCGAGATGCTGGCCGCGCCGGCGCCCGCGACGCGTGACTCGCAACGGGAGCTGCTGCGCCTGGCCGCCCGCGCGCACGGCATCGGCGCCGCTGCCGACCTCGCCGATTACTACCGCATCCGCATGCCGGAGGCGCGGCCGCTCCTGCGGGAGCTGGTGGAGGAGGGCGAGTTGCTGGAGGCGAGCGTCGAAGGCTGGGACCGACCCGCCTACCTGCACCGCGACGCCCGGTTGCCCCGAAGCATCGGCGCGAGCGCCCTGGTCAGCCCCTTCGACTCGCTGATCTGGTTCCGGGAGCGCACCGAGCGCCTGTTCGGCTTCCGCTACCGCATCGAGATCTACGTCCCGGAGCCGGAGCGGCAGTACGGCTACTATGTGTTCCCGTTCCTGACCGGCGACACGCTGGCGGCGCGCGTGGATCTCAAGGCGGACCGGGCGCGCGGGGTGCTGCTGGTCCGCGGCACGTACCTGGAGGAGGGCTGCGACGCCGGCGCGGTCGCCGGCGAGTTGGCCACGAACCTGCAGGCGATGGCCGCGTGGCTTGAGCTGGGAGCGGTGAGCGTCGGAAGGCGCGGCAACTTGGCGGCGCCGTTGCGCTGGGCCGTCGGATAGCTGGGCCGTCGGATCGGGGTCGGCCGGCCGCTACGAGGAGTCGCCGAAGTAGGCAAGGGCCTGCTCGAAGGCGGCGATGCCGATCTTCGAGCCGATGATGCGGCCCGGCAGGTCGTCCACCCAGGGGTGGATGCCGCCGTAGAGGCGGGAGATGCCGGCCTCGTCGGAGGCGTCGTAGTAGGTCGCCCACTGCAGGGTGAGCGTCTCGGTCGGGCCGGACTCGAACACCAGGAAGTCGTGCTTCGGCGCCACGAACTCGCCCAGGCCGCCGGGGAAGTACTCGCTGCCGGTGAACAGCGCCATCACCTCGGCGGCGGCGCGGCTGAAGGTGCTGTGCCCGGAGACGTAGCCGGCGAACGGAGGCGTGACGAAGGTGTCGCGCTGGTAGGGGACCCAGTCGGCGGCCAGGACCCAGCCCACGCCGCTGTACCGGGTCTCCGGGTGCTCGGGAATGCCCAGCCAGCCGTAGATCGTGACCGAGCCGACGTGCTCGGCAAGGTGGGCGTGCCGCTCGCCGCCGGCGGCCGACTCCTCGGTGACCACCTCGACCAGCCCCGGGTGCAGCGGCAGGCCCTGCTCGTGGTAGGAGGGCAGATCAGGGTCGGAGGACTGGCCGAGCCCCGCCATGTAGCGGATGGCCGTGATCGGCCGCACGTAGTCGTAGTGGCCCTTGAGGCCCCAGGCGCAGATCGCCGCGTCGTGCGTGGCGCCGTTCAGGGCCAGGTACAGCTTGAGATCCCACTCCAGCGGGCCGAGCTCCCGGCCCTCGCCGCCCAGGCGGCGCTCCAGCAACGGGTGGTCGGTGACGTAGTTGGCCAGCGTGTTCCAATGCCCGGGCGGCGTCTCCGAGTCGGGGCCGTCGGCCCAGAACTCGGCGATCACCCGCGCCCAGTCGCCGCGCTTGACGACGTTGGGGGCGTAGGGCTCGCCGGTGACCGGATTCACGGGGTGGCCGCGGCCGTCGTTGGCGCCCAGGCTGTTGTTGCCGAACGCGCCGGGCGAGATGTCCATCAGCACGCCGTCGTCCGGGGTGAGGGTGGCGCTGTAGTGCGCGACCTGGGCGAAGGCCATCTGGTACTCGAGGCTGCCGTCGCCTCCCAGGTAGGGCGGCGGGCCCGGGTCGAGGTAGACGCCGTCGTCGGCCATGCCGTCGTCGGCCAGCGCGAACGGGGTGACCGCTCCCCAGTGGGAGCCGATGAAGCGCTGCACGCCGCCCGCCTGCTGGCGGCCGGCCTGGTCGATGAACATGCGCAGCGCCAGCGGCTGCCAGCGGTTGGGGTCGTGCACGATGCCGGATCCGGAGTTCGCCACTACCATCGGCCGGTTGGCGGGACGGTACTCCCACTCGAAGGCGTAGGAGCCCAGCTCGTCGGCGCCGTCGTCGTAGCCCAAGTCGACGATGCGGTTGCCGATGCGGTTGCCGAGCGCCGCCGGGCTTGGCCCTTCCCGGTCGCTGTTGTCAGGGTCGTAGCCGAGCTCCTTCATCAGGTTGTCGAAGCTGGTCAGCGATTCGTAGGCGCCCGGAGAGTCGCGGTACCGGTTGTACAGCACGCGGTAGGCGGCGTAGCTGATCGCCTCGTGGCGGGCGGCGGCGACGTGGTCGGCCGTGGCGCGCTTGTCGACCGACGCGCGTTCGTCGGTCAGGACCTGGCGGGCCGTGTCGTCGTAGGCGGCCCAGGCGTCCCACATGGCCACGGTGACGTGGTAGAGGTTGCGGGCGTGCACGGGCGGGCGGGCGAAGTCGTTGCGGATCGCCTGCAGCATCACCTCGTTCCAGCGGCGCGCCACGGAGTGCTCGGGCTCGGCCGCCACGGCGGCCGCCGTCAGGGCGAGGCCGGCGAAGATGGCAAGCAGCCGGCCATATCGACGCAGACGGACGGACATGACTGAACGGAGTATAGGGCCGAGGATGCCGGGCGGCTACCGGATCGCTGCCGCGGTTCGGCGGGTTCGGCCCCTCGATGAGAGCGAGGCTGTTGAATCCCGGACTGTTTCGGCATGAAAATCCCGGATAACTATTCAGAGGGGTAGCCGGGCAGGAGGCGCTCTACCACGTGGCGGAATGCACCGGTCGCCTGCGCGCTTGCATTTCCTCTGCATGGCGACGATAGTGGTCACGGGATGCCGTATCCAGCCGATTTCGTCGATTCGCATCGCCAACACTGGACGGACGCGGAGTTGCTGTACCGAAACGATCGGTGGCTGAATGCGGATCAGTTGTACGGGTTATGTGCCGAGTGTGGATTGAAGGCGATAATGCGACGCTCGGGTATGCTGGTGGGGCGTCTGGGAATACCGTCAGGGCGTCGCACAGAGACCACGTTGACAGACTCTGGTCCGAGTTTGCCACTTTCGTTCAAGGTCGAATCGGTGGACGGTATCTGCATGAGCTGCCGACCTGCAACCCGATCGTCGACTGGTCGATCCACAACCGATATGCACATCGCCGCCACTTCAGCCGAGCGCGAGTACAACCGTACCGCGAGGCAGCTCGCGACGTTCGCAGAATGGGCCATTGTGCCATGCAGGACACGGAGGTGCGAACCGGCTTTGGCGTTCGGCCGGCGCCCGACGAGTACCGATCAAAGAGGTGCTGCGGCACCTGATC
Source organism: Spirochaetia bacterium (assembly GCA_965215345.1). Taxonomy (GTDB): domain Bacteria; phylum Spirochaetota; class Spirochaetia; order SZUA-6; family Bin103; genus CATQHW01. The sequence goes on from CBDCDL010000002.1 coordinate 1,633,654, forward strand.
GGCAACCGCGTCGAGCCGAGAATCGTATGGCGGACCGTACAGGCTTGGCAGCTCGCCCGGAGCGATCATCCGTTGCGACGCGAAGCTGCTTGGCCGGAGCGGACCACCTACGTGCGCGACAATCCGGAACGGATCGATCGACTCTTCCAGGAACGAGACCGGGAGTTTGATCGAAGAGGATCCTGCTTCATGATCCTCTTCGACGTCCTGGATCGGAGCGCAGACGACTGGCAGGAAATGTATCGCGTCATCCGAGGTCTTCTGCAAACGGTACTCGACATGCGCGGGTATCGAAGACTTCGTATGAAAGTCTTTCTCCGTACCGATCAGATGGAGGAAAGCGATATCGCCGATTTCCCGACGCATCGAAAGTCCTCTCTGCGCAGGCAGAGTTGCGTTGGCCACGTCGCGAGCTGTACGGTCTGCTGTGCCATTGACTTGCCAATGGACGCCACGGCGAGAAAGGGTTGCTACGCGGCGAGAAAGTCGTCGACCGACACATCCGCCTGCTTCAGAATCGCCCTGAGAGTTCCCTCCGGCACATCACCTGGATGATTGGGGATCGTCGTCAGGCGGCCGGTCTCCGGGTTCCGCCAGATCTCGTGGGAGGCTGCCGCCTGCCGGTTGAACTCAAAGCCTAGTCGCTTGAGCCTTCGCGTGACCTGCCGGTAGCGAAATCCGGCAAGCCTGCCCATCCGTCCGGATCAGGTGCCGACGATCAGCGGGTAGTCCAGCGTGTCGCCCACGGTCGTCAACCTTGTTGATCCGGAACGTTCCGACCGCGCTTCGATCAGCTTCTTCGCAACGTCCCGCGCGATCTCCAGGGTTTCTGTCACTGTCCGGCCTTGTGCAACGAGCCCCGGAATCTCTTCGGTGGTTGCCAGATATACGCCCTCCGGGAGCCTCTCGATGTGCAGGTTGACGATCTGTTCCATGTCGGAAGTAAACCCGATTCGCTTGGGACTCGACAACACAGGCGAGCCTCTCGAGGTTACGGCGCGGCGACGCCAGGCGAAGCTGCCGTCGAGCTGGCCAGCACCTGCGCACTGCGCGGCGGGCAAGTCCTGATCATCACGGAGTGCACGACGGCCTCGTTTCTGCCCTGCGATTGGGGGCTTCTCATACCGTGAACCCGGCGGACGGTGAAGATATGGGCAGGGGCTCGCTATTGGCGGCGGGGTGCCGTGCTCCGGTGACCGAACGTGCGCGGCGTGAACCCCTCCCGGTTGGTGATGCTGGCGCTGCTGCCAGTGGCGCGAATCACGAACAGGCCCAGCCGCTCGGCACGCACCGCCGACTCCTGGTACGCCTTCAGATAGGCAACCGCCCCGTAGATCCGGCGCTCGGCGTACTCCGGCATCAGTTCCGGAAACTCGTGCAACCGCCCGATGAAACGATCGACGTCGGGCACCCGAAGAGTGGTCTTGACTTAAACTAACTTGACAAGCCACCTGCTTAGCAGGTGGTAATGTCCTGATCGGCTATGCCTTGAGACAGGAAGGGGGTGAAATGGTGCACGGGAGAGCAGATTAAGCGTACACGTGGTGAGGTGCGCCGGCCGTAGTGCTCGGAATCACAAGGAGTACGGTGATTACTCAGCGGGGGACATTGTGTTTCATGTGCGAGAGCATGGGCGGACTGGCGTTCTGGAACGCTGGGAGCATGACGAAGTCCTCCGTGAACCATGCAGAACTGACAGCAGATGGCCCCTTTCAGGGGCCGCCCTTGAAAGCCACCGGCTTTGCCGGTGGTTGTTTACTTTCACCACTACGACCTCCGCGCCGTTGATCGCCACGATGTCCAACTCCCAGCGCCGCTCGCCGTGGTTCTGCCGCGGGTTGGTTACCGTGTGGTGCACCGGGATGCCCCGCTGCCGGAGGAGCCCCACGAGGTCGTCTTCGACCAGGGACTCCATCAGCTTGCCCACTGCCCGTTGAATAGCTCCTCGAGCTTGTCGTCTCTGCGCTGGCACGAGCGCAGTCGATTGGCGCTCGCTTTGCTCCGAGCCGTCGGGTTCGCCATTGTCACAACCGATCTGCCTGTGGACCCTCCCGCTGACGACCGTGATGCACATACCGTGTAGGCCATCCCGTGAAACCTTGACTGCGCCAGATATACGGCCCTACTTTTGCGAGTATGGCCGTAACGAGAGTCAAGTCTACCTACTCTCTCGATGTCGAGTCGGTTCGAACGCTGGAGGAGCTGGCGCTCCGTTGGGGCGTGTCGAAATCGGAGGTGCTGCGCCACGCGATTCGGCATGCGGCCGCGATGACCGGGAGCGGAGACAGCACGCTCGATGCCCTCGACCGACTGCAGGCTTCCGTGCGGCGACGCAAGCTGGATGTCGCCCATTGGGAACGCGAGATTGCCGCGGAACGCCAGGCGAATGAGGACCGGCTGGCACACCAGGACCGATGATCCACCTGGACACGAGCTTCTCTTTCTGCTTTCTGATTCGCGCGCTGCACGCGGACTCACCCGAGACCGCAAACTTCGTGGATGGATGCAGGCACGCCCCTGAAGATGAGCACGGTCGCTTGGACGGAGTTTCTCTGCGGGCCGCTTACCCAATCCGAGCTGAACCTGGCGTCGGCGATCGTCGGGCCGCGCAGGGAGTTCACATCGGACCAGGCGGCCGTGGCCGCCCGCCTGTTCAATCAGTCGGGCCGTCGGCGTGGATCCCTGGTCGACTGCATGATCGCAGCGGCGGCATTGGAGGAAGGCGCGCCGCCCTTTGCCATCGCGAATGCCGTATGCGGTCGCCGCTCGCCCCTCGGCGATGGCGTGGTCGGTGCAGGTATGCGATAGTGACACAGACATTGGGCTCGCTCCTCTGGAGCTTGGATTTGGGAGGGTGGTTTCCCAAAGACTAACCCAGAGGAGCGATGCCTTCTCCTACAGGCCTCACCCCTCACTGCCCGCCAGCACCGCGTTCGGTGACACTTTGTCACCGCCACCCACCTTCATCCCTCTCTAACCACTCCAGATCCATCAGAATCCCTCAGTTCCAGAGCTACACCCTCTTCATTGGCGCCCACGCACAGGTGATGGGTTGGACTCTGGCAAACCGCAGACGACCGTCGATTCGCCTCGTATTTCCCATCCGTACAGTTGATTACGCCGTATGTCAGATGAGCGGCATCGGTGACCAGGGCGTGGCGTCGAACGTAAGGGCCCGGGGAGCACGCAGACCGAAAAGCGGGACAGTACTTTTTGGACCGCCTGATCTGGTCATGGAGGTGACGGTCTCTCCCTGCTTCCGCGGCGTCACCATTGGCACGGGCGGTCGCTCATGCCCGTCGCGATCCGGCAGGTAGGGCAGGAAGCTTGGCGCACGGCCGCGGGCGCCTTCCCCGCCGTTGAGTGCCCGGCGCCGACGCGATAGATTCGGGTGGACGGTTCCGGCTGTGGACACCTTCCCCGCTCACCCACGCATTCCCTATGGCGAAGCCGACATCCGGCGCATCCGCGTCAACGGGTGGCTGTACGTCGACAAGACCCGCTTTCTGCGCCGGCTGGAGCAGGAGCGCTACGCCTTCCTGATCCGCCCACGGCGCTTCGGCAAGTCTCTGTGGGTGTCCATCCTGGAGAACTACTACGACCGCTACTGGGGCGACGGGTTCGACGCCGTGTTCGCCGGCACCGACATCGGCCGGAACCCTACGGAGGAGCGCAGCCGCTACGTCGTCCTCCGCTTCAACTTTTCGACGGTCAACGACGCGGTGGAGACGCTGGAAGCGGAGTTCGACACCTATTGCCACGCGGAGTTTCGCCACGCGCTGGAGCGGCACCCCGACTTGTTTCCCGCGGAAGCGATGCAGCGCCTGCTCGCCCCGCCATCCATCACCGGCAAACTCGCCGAGCTGTTCCTGTACGCCGGCGACCACGGCATCCCGCTGTACGTGCTGATCGACGAGTACGACAACTTCGCCAACACGGTGCTGGCCCACCACGGCGCGGAGGCGTACCACTCCATCACGCACGGCGGCGGCTTCTACCGCAACTTCTTCGCCACGCTGAAGTCCGCTACGGAACGCACCGGCGGCGGCCTGGAGCGTCTGTTCATCACCGGCGTGTCGCCGGTCACCATGGACGACGTCACCAGCGGCTTCAACATCGGCAGCAACCTCAGCCTGGACCCGGACCTCAACGAGATGCTCGGCTTCACGCAGGCCGAGGTGCGGCGCCTGCTCGAAACCTACCGCGACCTCGGCGTGTTCGACCAGGACGTCGATACCGCCCTGGCGCTCATGGGCGAGTGGTACAACGGCTACCGGTTCGCCAAGGCCGCCGAGACCGATCTGTACAACACCGACATGGTGCTCTACTACCTGAAGCAGTCCATGCCGAACCGGCCGGTGCCGGACTACCTGATCGACACCAACGTGCGCATCGACTACGGCAAGCTGCGCCACCTGCTGGTGGTGGGCCGGCAGCCCAACGGCAACTTCGACCTGCTGCGAAACATCATCGGCGAAGAGCAGGTGGACGTCCGCATCCAGCCCGGCTTCCCGCTGGACGAGCTCACCGAGCCGGAGAACTTCCTGTCGCTGCTACACTACTTCGGGCTGCTGAGCATCCGCGAGGTGGTGCACGGCGTGCCGCGGCTGGCGATTCCGAATCAGACGGTGAAGCGGCTGATGTACGGCTACCTGCGCGGCGGCTACCGGGACGTGGGCGTGTTCAGGGTCAACCTGTTCCGGTTCGAGCAGTTGCTGATGCGGATGGCGAACGAGGGCGACTGGCAGCCGGTGTTCGAGTTCCTGAGCGAGGCGATCGCCCGGCAGACGGGGATCCGGGACTACATCGCCGGCGAGAAGGTGGTGCAGGGGTTTCTGGCGGCCTATCTGAGCGTGACCGACTACTTCGTGTTTCGGTCGGAAGCGGAACTTGGCAAGGGGCACGCGGACATCTCCCTGGAGCCTCTGATGGTCCGTTACCCGCACCTGCGCTGCGGCTATCTGATCGAGTTGAAGTACCTCCGGCGCCGCGAGTCGGTGGATCAGGCGGGCGTGGCGGCGGTGGTGGAGGAAGCGACGGCGCAGCTCGAGCGGTATCTGTCGGACGAGCGTTTGGCGCGGCAGTTTCCGGGGGTGCGGTTCGTGGGGCTCGCGGTGGTTTTCCACGGCTGGGAGATGGTATTCCGCGGCGCGGTGTCCATGACCTCACCATAGCACAGGCGGAAGATGGGGAGGTGCGGCAGGTGAAGATCACGAACGTCAAGGTGGACCTGATCGTAGAGACGGACCTGGGACACGACCTGGATGATTTCCTTGCTCTCTGTTACCTGGTAGCAGCGGGTGCCCGCATCCGAGCTATCACGGTCGTTCCCGGCCATCCGTATCAGATCGCACTCGGTAGACTGCTGGCTCGCGAGCTCGGTCTGGAGATACCGATCGGCTTCGCGACCCGGTCTTCCAAGAGCGTCTCATCCACCGGAGTCCACCGGGATCTGTTGGCTCGCTACGGCAGCTCGGCCGACGCCGACGGGCAAGGGGTAGAGGTCATCTCCCACGCGTGGAAGCGGTTTCCGCGTGCGCAGTTCTTCGTGAGCGGACCGGTCACCAATGTCGCACGATGGATCGCCAAAGAACGGCCGGACTTGTCCGCATCCAGAGCGACCATGCAGGGAGGATTCGTCCCCTACTACGTCTATTGGCCGGCGGTTGCCCTTGACAAGTTCAAGGGCCGTGGCTGCATGCCGACCTTCAATCTCGATGGGAATCGGAGCGCTTCCGCCAAGTTCATCGACGCCACTTTCGCGTGCACGCGGTTTGTAGGAAAAAATGTCTGCCATACGATCGTTTATGATCGCCGAGCGCATCGAAAGATCGACCCGCACAACCGCGCCGGTGAGTTGTTCAGGGAGGCGATGGACCTGTACCTGCGGAACCACGGAGCGAAGAAATTTCACGACCCGACGGCAGCCGTGTGTCATCTACATCCGGAGATCGGCGTGTGGTTAAAGGGTAAGCCGGAATTGGACAGCTCCGGTTGGACGTTCGCGCCGCGTGACCGTGGCTCTACGTACGCACTCTGCGACCTGGACCGAGCACGTCTCTGGGACCGCATCGCGGCATTCAACTGAGTTTCGATACGCTTCGTCGAGAAGTCTGTTGCTGGAACCCCCTGAAAGAGCTGGTCGAGGGCGTCGAACCGTTCTTCGAAAGGCTTCTCCGGGTCATGGGCGAAGCCCTTCAAGTATGGTCGGCGGGGACGACGGCTACGACAGCCCACCGACCCGACTTGACCGTTCGTAAATCGTCGTCTCTACGCACGCCATCAAAGTCGCTGTGGACTTCAGCTTCGACGGTCTCGTCACGGAGTGTGCCCCGTAGACAACCTGCGCCAGTGGTCGTTCGTCTCGACCGCCGTGTCAGCCACTCCGCCCAAGCCGGCGATCCGGCCGAAGCCTGGATCATTGGCGTAAGAACCACTATCGGAACCAGAAAGCCTGACCCGATCTACGACGATTCCGTCAGAGCGATGGAGCCGGACTATCGCGAGCCTCGGCGACTTCGAGGTCCGGTAGGACTGGCCCTCAGCGACGACCTTCACCGCCGTATGAGCGTGAGCACGGTAATGGATGGGCTTGTTGGCAGGCTAATCGGTGGGGTTCCGGGTACCGTTCCCGGGCGGAGTAGAGAGAACGGGAAGGGAAGCGTCAGGCGGACTGGTGAGGCGATAGCCGGCAGGGACTTGACGAGCACGCCTTGGCTGCACAGCGCCGCCAGACGGCGATAGGAGGGTGGCGTTGCGGACGCGGCAGCGGGAGCGCAGCGCGGCGACCGATAGCGAACCGGGGGCAGGCGTCGGCGAGGACGGTGACGATGCGCTCATCGAGCGACGGTGAGGCAGAGGAGAGCGGTGGCGGTCGATCACGGACAGCCGGGGCGACCGCATCGTCGTCGGCGCGCAAGATGAGCGGGATCGGTGCCGGCGCCGAGGCGGCGCGGTGCTCGACGGTGAGGGTGAGCGAGTCGTCGCGGCGGCGCAGATACCGGTTGCAGTCGCCCCAGGCGTGAACTCCGAGGAGCCGTAAGCCGTGCAGCGCTGAATGACGTGCAGGTGTTTGGCTCGCCGCCGAGGATGCCGACTGCCTGCTCGGCCCACCGATCGGTGACCAGCGAGCGTTGCTGCGCGGGGCGGGAGGCCAGGCGGGCCGGCTCGACGGGCAGCAGGTCATGACCACCGCCCGGGGGCGGGAGCAGGCGCGGAGAAGGTTTCCAGGAACAGCTTCTCATCGAGGCGCTCCAGTTCACGGTGCGCGGCCAAGGCCAGCAACTCGCCGGCCATGTTCATCAGCGTGCGGTAGTTGCCGGCGGCGTGGTCGCACAGGGTAGCGCACAGTTCGGCGGTCATCAGATGCGCGGCGCCGGCGCATGCCAGCGCGTGGCGCAGGCATGCCTGCAGTTCCTCGGAGCTGGCGCGCGGCATGCTCAAGCGCACGCGGATACGGCTTTCCAGCGGCAACAACTCCTCGGCCTCCAGGCGCCGCAGCAGCCGCTGGTCACCGGCGAGGATGACGGTGAGCAGGAGGTGGGAGTCGAGTCGGGCCGAGCACAGCAGACGCAGTTCGCTCAACACCGCCGGCGCCGTCTCCTGGGCTTCGTCGACGACCAGGACCGGGCGCACCAGAGCCGAGTCGATGTGGGTCTGCCAGCGGTGGCGCAGGACCTTGGCGCCGGCCCACCGGTTGTGCGGGTGCAACTCGACGCCGAACAGGTCGCCCATCTCCCGGTAGAAGTCGTGCAGCGCGGCCTGCGGTCGCGACAGGACCCCGACCGTGAGGTCACGCTGGGACTGCAGCCGTGCGCTCAGGATGCGCAGCGCAGCCGACTTGCCGCTGCCGGGATGGCCGCTGACCAGCGCAAAGCCGCCTTCCCCGCACAGGTGCTCCACGCGCCAGCAGAACGAGTCGACCGCAGCGCTGTGGTGCAGCGCCTCGACCGGCACGTCGGGGGCGAACGGGTTCCACTTCAGACCGTACAGCGACAGCAGGGTTCGGTTCATCGGTTGTCTCCTTCGTCTTTGGGCAGGTAAGCCGGCGGCAGGCCGCTGGCGGCCCGCTCGGCGATCAGCTTGCGCAGCAGCGGCGCCATACCCCGACCGCCGCCGTCGCCTGAGGCGCATCGCCGATCGGCGCCAGGGTGCGCCTGAGGCCGCTGGCGTTGGCGGCCTTGTCCTGCGGGTACAGGCGGCACAGCACAGTTCCGGTGGCGTCGTCGACCAGATGCACCGTGGTGAGGTCCCACACCGCGTAGCGCACCGGAATCCGCGGCAGGTGGCGGTAGCGGTTCGGCACCTCGAAGCGCCGCCCTGCGATCGACACCGTCGCGTCGCTGCGCCGTAGCGTGCGGCTTTCGGCGCGCGTGAACGCCAGCCGCAACGCCGCACTGTCGGGGGCTGGGCGCAACACCTGCGGACCGGCCAGCCAGCGCGTCGCCGGCGTCTGGGCGATCTCGGCGTGCCGCTTGCGGTTGTACTCCAGTTCCACCCACGCCTGCGTGGCCTCGTTGAGCAGCGCCAAGCTCAGGTCCTCTACGTCTTCAAGCATCGCCAACAGCCGCCCCTCGATCTGGGCCCAGAACGCCTCCTGCTTGCCGTTCTGGTAGGGGCTGTAAGGCAGGGTGGTCTCGTGCACGATGCCCAACCGGGTGAGCCCCTCGACGATCTCGCCGGCCGTCATCGGCGTGCCGTTGTCACTCATGCCCGCGCGCGGCAGGCCGCGCTTCTGGATCGCCTGCGCCAGAGCGTGGGCGGTGTTCTCGGCGTTCTCGTCCAGGTACCACTGCAGGTGGCAGGCCAGCCGGGAGCGGTCGTCCAGGACGCCGAACAGCACCGGCGTCACCCATTCGCCCTGCGCGGTCACGACCTTGCGGGAGCCGTGATGGTAGTCCCAGTGCCACAGCCCGCCGACGTACTCGGCCTCGTAGCTGCGCACCTCACGCGCGGCCAGCCGCGCCTCGGCGCGCCGGGCGCCGGCGGTGTTGCGTGCGCCGCCGGGCCGCCGACGGCGCCGTAACCCGTGTGCTTGCAGGAAGCGCCGCACGGTCCAGTAGGAGGGAACCGCGCGCAGTTCCGGCTGGCCCTCGGCGAGGCTCAGCAGATTGTCGTAGTGCAGTTGCACGCTCCATCCCGGGTGCGCTTGGTACTGGGCCACCAGCGCGCGCCGCGCCGCTGCGTTCAGCGAATCCTGGCGCCCGGCGTCCGTGCGGCGCTTGCGCCGCAGCGCCCGCACCGGGTCGTGGCGCGCGTTGCGCGCCGCCAGAAACCAGCGCTCGATGGTCGAGACGGCGAACTGCACCGGCTGCCCGCTCACCGGGTGCTTCCAGGTACGCTCGGCCAGCCGTTCGAGCTCTGCGCGCAGTTGTCCCTGCGGCGGCGGCGAAGCCAGCAGCGGTCCCACGACCGCGAACCGCAACTGCGTCCAACGCTCGTGGACCGTGGACCGAAGGTTGTGATGAGGTGCTCATCGGTAGTCGACTCCCGTTCAATCGGATGAGCACTACCGTAACCACCGTGCTGTCAGCCGCCGACGGCCAACCTCTGCGGATCGCCGGTTGGCGGCAATAAACTTGCTCTTCTTCCCTTCTATCCCGACCGACCGAGCGGACTCAGGAACCTCAGCAGCGCGTGCAGCCGTTCCTGGTGATCACCGGCGAACCGCTCCAGCAGCGAACTCGGCAGCGCTGCCTCCGCCACCGGCTCGGCGAACTCTGCGCGCGCCATCTGCCAGAATGGCGTCTCCACGAACCGGTTGCGCCACCACCGGCACCAACGCTCCACGGTACGCCGACTGACTCCGGTCAGTTCCCGCAGCTTCCGTACCCGCGTCGGGCTCGGCCCATGGCGCAAGGCCGCCACCAGCACCACGATCAGACCCAGATACACCCGCCGGCCCAGAAACCGCAGCGACGCCGGCGTCACCCGCTTGCGGCACCCGTCCTCGGCGCAACAGAAACTGAACCGGCGCTCGTACCCGGACCGCAGCGCGATGCCGCCGCGCGGCTTGCGCGGGTAGGCGGCCACGTGCAGCGTGCCGCAGCACACCAGACACCCCTTCCCGTGTACCTCCGCCGCGATCTGCCGATCCGCCTCCAGCAGCAACTCATGGAATCTTGCGTCTCTGAGCAACGTGTGCCACAAAGGAGCCCTCCTCTTCTGCGTTTCCACAGAGAAGGAGGCCCCTCCGGGAGCGTTCGTGCAAGCTCTCGGAGGGTTTCTTCGTTCTCCCCGCCCCTATCGTGCCCAGAATCCGGGGAGAGTTACCTCAAAATCCGCGCTCATGCTGACGGGACTTCCTCCGGTTGCAGCAAGGACGATCTGGTCACCAGGCCTTCCTGCGAGCCGTACCGCATGTTCACCTCCCGCGCCGAGTACCGGTTGGTGTTGCGCCAGGACAACGCCGGTCGGCGCCTGAGCGCCTACGGCCACGAGCTCGGCCTGATCGAAAATGCGGCGATCGGGCGTCTCCACCGGCAGCAGCGTCTCCTGGATTGCGCCGTGGCGGAACTGCGCAGCGTTACCATAGTAGCGCCGGCGGCCATCAATGGCTGGTTGCGGTCGCGGCGCGCTGCGCAGTTGCAGCATCCCGAGAGCGCCGCCGCACTGTGCCGCCGTCCCGAGGTACGCCTCGGAGCCCTGCTGGCCGAGGCATTTGGACGGAGCCGAGCGGAAGGCATCGCTGCGCGAGTTGCTGGCGGCTTCAGACCTGCTGTCGGCGGCCGAAGGTGGCTGAGACGAAGCTCCGGAGCTCCGGAAGCTGAACGCGCCGGAATCCTTCTCTTTTTCAGGCCGGGTACGTCTGAATCTGACGTACCCGGCCTGTATCTTTGGTCAGAACGTGACACGATGGGCCGACGGCGAATTCGATTTCGCATCGATCCGGGACGAGTTGACAGGACTCCCCACCAGCGTGAAGATGCGGCTATGAGACGTGTTCCTGGGCGGTACGCGATATGACAGGTGCGGAATCGAGCCGCTTCATGCCCGGCGAGTACGTTCCCGATAGGACGAAACGGTGACTGAATCCTTCGTGCGGGTGTCTCTCGGGGCACTTCCAGATGACGACGCATCGTGAGTATCTCGCGAGAGGCGCTGAAGGCCGAGGCGGACTCCTGGCGGAAACGTGCCGAACCAATCTGGGAGGCGCTCGAAGGCCGTGACCGCGACCGCGACCGACGGGCCTTCGAGGCTTCGCTCGTCCATCTCGAACAACAACGCCTCTGTATCACGGTGATGGGCGAGTTCAACGCGGGGAAATCCACCCTCCTGAACACCTTTCTCGATGAGCGACTGCTGGCGATGGATCAACTGGAATGTACCGCGGTGCCGACGTGGGTCCGGTGGGCCGATGACGAGGAATTCGACGAGAGTCGACAGGCGGTCGTGGTCTACGGGAACGGCGAATCGGATGCCATGCCCTGGTCCGAGATCAGCGCGCATACCACCCTGGATCAGGAAGCCTGGAAGGAAATCGAACGCGTCGAGGTCATGCTGCCGCAACCTGTCTACGAACCGCGACCGACCGGCCTGGTGCTCGTGGACACGCCCGGACTCAACGGTGACTGGGAGCTGGAGTCGCGGAGCATCCATCAGCTCGGTATGTCCCACGTTACCATCGTCGTCGTCCCCGCGGACGGGATCGGGCGAAACACCGACATCGCATTGATCGAGCGTGCGTTGTCGATCGCGGATCGCGTCATGGTCGTCATCAACCGGTGCGATCAGCAGAATTTCGGTAACGGTTTCGAGCGGTTCAGAGAGGAACTTCGCAGGCGCGTCCCCGGACTTCGCTCGGAGCAGATCTATACGCTTTCCGCGAAGCGCCAACTCGACGGCGCAGACTACCGTGACGGCGAAGATGAACTGCATGACGAGTTCGTTCGATTCCGCGACAGTCTGAAATCGAGTGTTTTGAAGGACCCGGATTCCGCGCTGCGAAGCCGTCCCCGCAAGCTCCTGCGCGAGATCTGCAGCGCGGAGATCGCCGCGTTCGACAAGGACGAGGTAGAGCGCGACGCGGGCGCCGTACGTGAGCTGGCGGCAGCGCATAAGCGGCTTGAAGAAACGAAGACGGACCTGGAGCGCTCACAGGAAACCGTCGTCCGGCTGGCTCGATCGACCATGCAGGAGGAGACGCGTTATCTCCAGGAGCACCTCCCGACGGACCAGAGCAGGGTCGAGCGAGAGATGAGAAGGTTCGTCGATGGGTTCGACGATGCCGCGCTGCTCAATCTTGACGCGGTCCGGGATCGGATTTCCTCTCGGCTGAGGGAGAGTATGCAGCCCCTGTTCGATCGCGCCTCTCGACTGCTGCGAGCCGTGGCACGCCGATTGTTCTTCGACCTTGAAGAGCGGGTGCGCGACGTGGATGAGCTGGATCTGCCACGCGTCGCATCGCTGCGATTGGATACGGCCATGTGGAAGCAGGAGGCGGATCGGGCGAACGGTTCGCTCCGCCGCCGCTCCAGCGCAGTCGAGACGTGCCGCCGGGAAGTCGAGGAGTGCGAGCAGGAGGTCGTACAGCTCCAGGAGGATGAACGTATTCTTGGCGTGCAGTGTGACGAGCTGCGCGAGTTGGAGACGCGGCGCGCGGCGGCCGTGGCTGCAAGGGGGAAACTCGGGCCGAAGCCGACACCAGAGGTGGAATCCTATATCGCGCACGAGACGCGCGAAGTCAAGCGCGGAGGACTGTTCGGCTGGTTGGTCGATCTGTTCGGTGATCCCATGGTGGAGCGTGTTCCGGTGACGAGACAACGATGGGATTACAGCCGCGTGGAGCAGTGGGAAGCCGAGTTCAATGCGTGGCAACAAGAGATATCCCGTCTGGACGAGTGGATGCAGCCGATGGCTGAGGAGGATCGGACGACTCACGAGAGTGAGAGTGCTCGCAAGCGGTTCGCGGATATGCGCAATCAGGTGGTGGCTCTGCTGGAACAGTCAGTCGCAGTCGCTGAGGACGTCGTTCCGCTGCTCGGGGAAGACGGCGCCACCAGCCTTCCGGACACGTTCCGGGAACGCGCCAGACAGGTGCGCGAGAAGGAGTTCGTGATCGTCGTCGTCGGCGAGCTCAACCGGGGGAAGTCGGCGCTCCTCAACGCGATGATGGGCCGCGACGTGCTCACCATGGATGCGCTGGAATGTACGGCTACCGTCAACTTCCTGCGACAGCCGAAACCGGGCGCCCCGCAGTCGTCCGACGAGGTCGTGGTCCACTTCAACGACGAAAGGGCGCCCGAAACGGTGAGCGTTGGCGAACTCAGGGAATACACGTCGGACCTGTCGAACCTTGGCAGGGGCAAGGTGGCCGATCTTGTCAACCACGTGGACGTGTTCGTTGGAATCACGCTTCCTCGAAGACAACGTCGTGCTGGTCGACACCCCGGACACCAACACCACCACCCCCAAGCATCTGCAGATCACCGCGGACCAGATCGACCGCAGCCATGCCGCGCTTTTCGTTGTCAAAGCGCAGACGCAATTGACACGGTCGGATAAGTAGAGGTCGTCGCAAAGGAGCCGCACCCATTACGGACAAGACCCGAGGCACTGCGTCAAGCTTCCGCCAGTCGGACAAGCTGGCGAACGTGTTGTACAGTACAAGAACAGCCAGCAAACGCCGAGACTTTGCCGACGGTGAAGGAGCGGTCGGACAGGAGGAAAGAGACGCCATGAGCCGCGGAGCGAGGAACGATGGCGCTGACCTGGAATCAGCTCTCCAAGAGTGTCGCCAAGCGGCACAAGATGGATCGAAGATCGCACAGGAGAGTCTCTGCTCTACCAAAGATGCTGTCGATCGGACGACCATTGACTTGATTCAGAATGCCCGGGAAGTTGGTCTCTTGGAGCACGAAGTGTTCGAACAGTTCCAGCGATTTGGTAGTGACCTCGATGCTCGGCAGCAAGAATCCCGCAAACGGTTGGAGGAGGCGATTCGCGGCATGGATGACTTCTCCATAGCGCTTTTCGGCCGTACCATTGCCGGGAAGTCGACGCTCATGGAGATCCTTACCGACGGGGACGGTGCATCGATCGGTAAGGGCGCTCAGAGGACCACCCGCGACGTACGGAGTTATCGCTGGCGCGGACTGAAGGTTACGGACGTCCCGGGAATATCCGCGTTCGAGGGAGCGGAAGACGAGCGATCGGCTTTCGATGCGGCCAAGAATGCCGATCTCGTGCTGTTTCTCATCACGGACGACGCACCGCAGCCCGCCGAAGCTGACTGTTTCGCCCGGGTACGTGCACTCGGCAAGCCACTGATCGGTATATGCAACGTCAAGAAGGCACTAGAAGATGACGACGACCTGCGGCTGTTCCTGCGTGCACCGGAGCGGTGTTTCGACATGAGCCGACTGAAGGCCCTCGAGCGCCAGTTTCACGAGTTGGCCGCCAAGCATAACGCCGGGGCTCCGGTCTTCTTTGTGTTCACGCACCTGCTGGCCCGATTTCTCGCACGGCGGCAAGCGCATAGGCATCGCTGCAAGGACCTGCAGCGTGCCAGCCGATTCTCAATAGTCGAGCGACGTATCGTCGACATGATAGTTAGACGTGGGACGTTCCTGCGGAAAAAGCGGTTCATCGACCTTGCCGGCAATCCGAGTGGTCAAATGAGTAACGAGCTACTTGACTTCAGCGCTCGCAACGCAGATGATGGTCGCGTATTTCTTGGCAGCAAGAGAGAGATTGACACTTGGTTCTCGACCTCCCGTAACGACTGGAAAGATCGCATCGAGGCAGTCATTGGAGCGATCGCGGGCAATCTTCGAGCTGATATTCCGGGGTTCGTCGACGTCCACTACCAGAACCCAGCCGTGTCACTGGCTTGGAAGTCCGTCGAGACGAGGCACAATATCGAACGGACCACACAGCGGTTTCAAGAGGAACTTCACGAAGAATGTAGGGCGAAGTTGGCGGAGCACTCCCGGCAGCTCGAAAGAGAGATGCAGATCGTTGGCGACTTTTCCCACGACCTGCGAATTTCGCTGAATCCGATCAGCGACTCTAAGCGCGCTTGGGATTGGAGCACGATCATAGTGTCCGGCGTGATCGCTCTCGGCGCCTTCGCCGTCCCTGTATTGGGCTGGGTGGCAGCGGGATTAGGACTCCTTGGCCGTTTGCTCGGTGGGCTCTTTGAAGATCGAGAAAAGAAGGCGAGCCGGCAGCAAGAGAACCTCAGCAAGAGACTACACGCACATGTCGAACGTCTTGACCGGGACCTGCGCTCAGATCTGTACGGATGGCTCGCCAAGAGTGTCGTCGAACCCGTAGAGGCTCATGTCAGGGGCTTGCAGACGGCGGCCCACAGCAAGTTTATTCTTGCGAACGCACAGCGAACGCTTGCTTGGACGCTGAACAGAGAACGGAAGATACTACACCGTCTGCTCCTGCGCAACGCGCTCCATCATCTCGGGGACGGGCAGCACATCGACCTGATACGTGACGTTGCTCGCGTACCCGGCACGGCGATGATGTTGGTCGTCGACCCGGGGACGCACTTCCCTAATTCGATACGGAGAGAGCTTCAGGACATACTGACGGAAAAGATCTGGTTCGTCGTGAACACGAACCAAAAGTCGATAGTGCGCCAGGCGCTCCGCCTCGAGTGTGACTTCCGAGAGATCAACATTGAGGAGCGGATTCGGGTCGTTCATGTTCCGGTCGCGGATCTCGACGCGACTGGTAGGGCGCGGGTCGAGCTGACGCAGCAGTTGACCGAATTGCACGTGATGAAATCGGCACCAGGGAAACCGGGTAAAGGAAGGCTATGACAGGCTTCAAGATTCATGAATTCGCGCGGCACGGTAAAGATCTGATCGCGCGGGTGGCGGACCAAGTGGCGAATGCGCCAAGCGAGAAGATTCGATCGCTTGCCGGGCGCCTGCCAACGAGCGTAGCGGCCGAAGAAGGGCCCGTGAAGGTCGTCTTCGCTGGTCAGTACAGCGCCGGCAAGTCCACCATGCTCAAGGCGCTTACCGGTCGGCAGGACATCGCCGTGGGTGCGGACATTACCACACAGAAGTCGCACGAGTACGACTGGAACGGCATCAGCGTGGTCGATACGCCAGGGGTGCATACGGAAGTGAGGCCGGATCACGACGGGCTGACCTACCGAGCGATCAGCGAGGCGGACCTGCTGGTGTTCGTCGTGACCAACGAACTGTTCGACGCACACATCGCCAAACACTTCAGAAAGCTGGCGGTTGAACGCGGCAAGGCGCACGAAATGATGCTGGCGGTGAACAAGATGCAGCGCTGCGCCGGAGGCAACACGGCCGCCGCCCAAAGCGTTATTCGCGAGGACTTGCAAAAGGTACTCGACCCATTCACGCCTGAGGAGGTGCGCACGTCATTCGTCGACGCCGAGGCGGTTCTGGAAGCGCAACGGGAACCGGATGGAGAAATTCGCAGGATCCTGGAGAGGAAGAGCGGATTCGGCAGTTTTGTCGACGCGCTCAATGAGTTCGTCCGCGACAAGGGACTGATCGGACGCTACACGAGCGCGCTGTATACGATAGAGCAGGTCCTGCAGGAGGCGGTAGCGTCGGAGTCGACCGGAGACAAGGACGCGGACGCCATTGAAGAGTTGCTGCTGCGGAAACGCCGCGCGCTCGCGGATACGAGAGTGCAGTTGCCGCGATCCGTCGAGGGCAAGGTGCGGCGGACATCGGCAGACATCAGGCAAGGAGGAACGGATGCCGGCGATCTGATCCGTGGGGACTTCGATGCTGACGAGGTCAACCGGAAGCTGGAGGGCCTGCAGCAACAAGTGGATCGGAGAGTCCGCGAGCTCGAGAGTGTGGTCCAGCAAACAGTTGCGCAGATCATGGCAGATCTGAATGCTCGTCTCGAAGGGGTTGCAGGCGGTGAGCTCGCGAAGGCGCTTCTGCCTCGACTTGAGGGCCGCTTGAATGTCGAAATCCCGACCGCGAACGTGGCTTCCGCGTCGCAGGGCGCGGCCGGAGCGTTCTTTGATGTGACGAGACAGTTGGGCAGGTTCATCACCAAGCATTCACTCAATCCAAACGCAGGCGTTGCCGGGCTGGGACAGCTCTTTAAACTCAAGCCGTATTCCGGTTCGGAAACGCACGGCTTGGTGAAGGAGGTCGGGCATTTATTCGGCAAATCGTTCAAGCCGTGGGAAGCAGTCAAGTTGAGCCGCGGGATCGCGACCGCTGGCCGCGTGCTTTCCGTAGCCGGCGTTGTTCTCTCGGTTGTGTCGCAGATCGCGGCGGATAAGGCTGCAGAGGAGCGTGAACGCCACCTCCAGGAAGCACGGACAACAGTACGAACCTTTTTCGGCGACGCGGCGAACGTCGTCGATATGCACTTCGACAAGGCAACGGATACCTATGTCGCGGAGAACATTGATCCACCCTTGACGAAGGTCGATGAGCAGCTTGGCGAGCTGCGGTCGATGAAGCAGTCGCGTGGAGACATGTTCCGTGACCTGGAGCACCTGCTCAAGGAGACGAAGGCACTGATTCGCGACGCACACGGGGAGTAGCCGGCGCCTCCTGAAGTTGGTATGCCACGGTGGGATCGCTGGCGGAGTCCAGGAGCACGTAGAGCCACCGGTGGCTGGTGTCCCGGGGCGAATCGGTGGGGAGCAGCCTGGCTGTCGCTGGCTGTCGGCCCGCGGCGGTTCCGTCGTCGTGTCTCTCCTCCGCGTTCCCGTCGCTCCGTTACTGAGTTCCCGCCGTCACCGTACCCAGCTCTTGTGAGCGAGGTATCGCCCATCATGGAGCCGCCGGTAGACTTCTGTTCCTCGGATTTTCTTGTTCTTTTTTTGTCTCTGACTCACTATTTCGACCCAATACCAAGCATGCTTCTGACCGACGGATCTTCTATCCACCGGTTCTTGCGAAGTAGACACAGGTAGTACTTGGCAGCGATGCGCCCTACGCGTGAACCGGCACCACAGGCGTGCTTCCCTACTGCGACGCCTCTCGTATTCTCGTATCCTCTTAACCATCCGAGGAGCCAAGCGGCATGTCGGAAAACGATGACATTATGGACTGGAAACGTCTTTTTTGTTCGCGTTCTTTTTCATCTAAGCGCGCTTGTTCGACTCCTTTTTGCCTCCCCGCTTCCCACCTTTTTCCGCTATCAATACTCTTCAAGAACGAGAGCAATGCGTCGCCCTCATCGCCAAAGCCTCTGAGTGTCCCGCAAGACCAGCCGATCCGCCACGCAATGACATTCCCGATATTGTCACTCTTGTTCTTGTCAGCACACTTCTCGCACCTCTTGCTACACCAGAAATCTTTTTTTTCTTGCTTGAATGCACGGCGATAGGCTTCTTCCGTTTTCAAGAAACACCTCTCTGCTATCGTTGTCGTTTCCATATCCTGTCGCTTCTGTCGGCTCCGTGTCAACCCGGCTTATTCACGCGTCGGTCTGACAAGCCATGCCTGGAGATAGAAGAACGATTATTCCAGAAATGGGTGTGCTGGCGCAGCCGTGCAGGAGTGACGGCGCGGCTGGGAGCAGTTGGCCAAGAGCGCGTGCAGCGTTGAAAGGGCGCGGTTGGTCGGGACCGAAAGGCTGACGGCCGTCGAGCACGCCGGCGAGGACACAGATGACCGCGCCCAGGGTGCTCGACGAAGAGGTTCTGAACGTGCCGGCCTGTCGGCCTCAGCCGTTGGGCGCCCAGTCCAGGAGGGTGAGCTTGTTCCACAGCCGCAGCCAGTCGGCCGCCGCATGCTGCGCGATCACGACGGTCGCCCGCCGGCCGTGGCGGACCACCCGGCTGGCCACCCGCAGCACCCGCTCGCGCAGCCGGCGCAAACTCCAGCCGACGCCGGTCGCCCGCTGCATCAGACAGCGCCCCGCGTGCAGCACCTCGTAGGCCAGCAGATTCAACAGCAACAGCGTCTCGTTCTGGGCCCGCACTCCTGCTTCTTGCGGCTCGGTGGCCGCCTCCAGGCAGCGGCCCCGGTAGTGGCTCTTCGCACGCGGCGCCGAGGACAGCGCCGGCGCCAGCACGTCCATGAACTCTCCCATGTGCCCTTCGGCCTTGCCCCGCATGCGGTACAGCCCCAACAGCCGCGCGCCGCTGTAGCGGTTGCGTTTGAGGTTGGTGATCAGCCAGAAGTAGTCGAGGAACAGTTCTCCGGGCCGCTCCACCACCACCAGCACCACCCGCCGCGCGTGCTCCCAGGAATCGGCCTGGTAGCGCAGCTCGTGGCACCACACCCGCCCCTCGCGCGGCGGACGCCCCGGCGGCCGGCGCAGATACGGCTGCGCCATGCGGTCCAGCACCGCGTTGTTGCGGATGCGCGCCACGTAGTCGATGCCTGATGACTCCAGGCCCGTGAGCGTTTTTCCATCGGGAAACCCGGCGTCCATCCGCACCAGCACCGACTCGCACACCCGCGGCCGGCAGCGCTCGACCACCCGCTGGATAAACTCAAGCGCGCCGTCGGCCGAGCCCACCGCGCCAGGCCGCAGCGTGCCGTCGAGCAGGTCGCCGCTCTCCGCGCAACTGGCGATGAGCGCATGAAACATCCGCTGCCCGTAGTGGCCGTTGTACTGGCTGCCGGCCTGCTGCCCGTGCACTTCGAACGGCAGGCCGTCCAGGTCGATCATCAACCGCTTGTACCGCCGCTCCCCGTTGTCCTTCCACAGCCGGCGCACCGCCAGCTCGATGATCCCCTCACGCACCACATCCTGGTTGGTCGGCGCGCTCAACAGACCCACCAACCTCGACAACGTCGGCTGCGAGGGCAGCACGCTGTCGGGCTCCAACGCCGCGGTGCCGCGGCGCGTGTCGTTGGCCACGCGAAAGCTCGGGTCGTGTCGCAGCCGGTCAGCGTCGTCCTGGTCGCGCCAGCCCTGGCCCAGCAGCAACAGACTGGTCCGCAGCACGTCGGCCAGCGGGTAGGTGATCAGCAGCGGATTGCGCGGATCCAGCAGCCGCTCGTCCATCCACTCGACGATGCCGGTGCGCTCCATGATCTCGCGCAGCAGCAGCGCGCCGCTGTCGGCGCTCAGATGCTCCGCCCGCGCCTCGACCTGCACCGAGCCGTTGAAGGTCGTCGAAAAGATCGGTAGAGTCTCACCCACGGCGTGTCCCGTCCTTTGCGGAGGTTTTGGCGTAACACCTTGACTCTACTGCAAATCGGCGGACGCGCCTACTCTTTCTCTACTCCTCCGTGAATAAGCCGGGGTCAATGGGAAGTCTGAGCTTCGGGTGCCCCCACTGCCAATCCTGAACCCAGCTTATTCACGCGTCGGTCTGACAAGCCATGCCTGAGATAGAAGAACGATTATTCCAGAAAATGGGTGTGCTGGCGCAGCCGTGCAGGAGTGACGGCGCGGCTGGGAGCAGATGGCCAAGAGCGCGTGCAGCGTTGAAAGGGCGCGGTTGGTCGGGACCGAAAGGCTGACGGCCGTCGAGCACGCCGGCGAGGACACAGATGACCGCGCCCAGGTGCTCGACGAAGAGGTTCTGAACGTGCCGGCCTGTCGGCCTCAGCCGTTGGGCGCCCAGTCCAGGAGGGTGAGCTTGTTCCACAGCCGCAGCCAGTCGGCCGCCGCATGCTGCGCGATCACGACGGTCGCCCGCCGGCCGTGGCGGACCACCCGGCTGGCCACCCGCAGCACCCGCTCGCGCAGCCGGCGCAAACTCCAGCCGACGTCGGTCGCCCGCTGCATCAGACAGCGCCCCGCGTGCAGCACCTCGTAGGCCAGCAGATTCAACAGCAACAGCGTCTCGTTCTGGGCCCGCACTCCTGCTTCTTGCGGCTCGGTGGCGGCCTCCAGGCAGCGGCCCCGGTAGTGGCTGTTCGGACGGGGCGCCGACGACAGCGCTGGCGCCAACACGTCCATCAGCTCCCCCGATGTGCCCTTCGGCCTTGCCCCGCATGCGGTACAGCGGTACAGCCCCAGCAGCCGTGCGCCGTTGTAGCGCCTGCGCCCCAGGTTGGTGATCAACCCAGAGGAGTCGAGGAACAACTCGCCGGGCCGCTCCACCACCACCAACACTACCCGCCGCGGCTGCTCCCAGGAGCCGGACTGGTAGCGCAACTCGTGGCATCACACCCGCCCTTCGCGCGGCGGGCGCCCCGGCGGACGGCGCAGATACGGTGAGGCCATGCGGTCCAGCACCGCGTTGTTGCGAATGCGCGCCACGTAGTCGATCCCCGCTGACTCCAGGCCGGTGAGCGTCGCGCCGTCGGCGAACCCGGCGTCCATGCGCACCAGCACCGATTCGCACACTCGCGGCCGCACGCGCTCGACCACCTGCTGGATGAACTCAAGCGCCCCGTCGGCCGAGCCGGCCGCGCCCGGCCGCAGCGTGCCGTCCAGCAGGTCGCCGCTCTCGGCGCAACTGGCGATGAGCGCATGGAACATCCGCTGCCCGTAGTAGCCGTTGTACTGGCTGCCGGCCTGCTGCCCGTGCACTTCGAACGGCAGGCCGTCCACATCGATCATCAACCGCTTGTATCGCCGGCCGTGGTTGCTCATCTCCAGGCGCCGCATCGCCAACTCGATGACCCCCTGTCGCACGACCTCCTGGTTGTCCTGACAGCTCAGCGTATTCAACAACCGCGACAGCGTCGGCTGCGAGGGCAGCACGCTGTCGGCCGCCAGGGCGGCCGTGCCGCGGCGGCTGTCGTTGGCGAGGCGAAAGCTCGGATCGTCCCGCAACCGCTCGGCGTCATCCTGGTCGCGCCAGCCTTGGCCGAGCAGCAACAGGCTGTGGTGCGCAGCAGATCGGCCAGCGGATAGGTGATGGTGTCAGCATGAGCGCGGATTTTGAGGTAACTCTCCCCGGATTCTGGGCACGATAGGCGCGGGGAGAACGAAGAAACCCTCCGAGAGCTTGCATGAACGCTCCCGGAGGGGCCTCCTTCTCTGTGGAAACCGTGCGCTGATGCGCGACGACACCGACGCGTGGGAAGATTGTAGCGGCGATGACGAACGGTGGGATGCGTTGGTTCGGGGCCGTGAGCCGCTCGCGAACGGCTCACGCCTGGAGGTCGGCGTGCCGAGCAGGGAGTTGGCAGCGTGGAACGTGAGCATCGTGGACACGCCGGGAATGAACACCGATGTCCCCGAACTGGAGGCGCGGGCGTGGGCGGCTGCCGCCGCCGCTCCGGTGGTGGTCGTGACGATTCCGGCGGAAAGCGCGGGCAGGACCACGGACATCGATTGCCTGGACGCCATGGGCGCCAACTCGGCGAGCGCCGTGATCGTCCTGACCAAGGTCGATCAGGTTCCCGAAGGTGCGGCGCCGCGTATAGTCGCCAGGTTTCAGGAGCTTCTCGGGAGACGCGGTATCTCGCCGCTTGCCATCGTGGCAGCGTCCGCTACCGGCACCGGGGATGACGAACGGTGGGGCATCGCCGCAGTGCGACGGGTTCTGGCAGAGGTGACCGGGGCCCGCCGCAATCACTTGGTCGCGCACCATGCCGGCGGCTCCGTGACCACGAAGCTGCGGAGCGAACTGTCGGCCCTGCGTCTGGAGCGGGCGGTGCTCGAGTCGGAGGCGTCCGCCATGCAGGAACGCGGCCGGGGCGAGGTAGCCGACATCGAGGCGGACACGGCTGACCGAGAGGCCGAGTTCAAACAGGAGATCGAAAGGTTGCGGGATCGCGGCCGCCGTCTGCGTGCCGAAGCATTCAATGGCATGTACGAAGTCGGCGAGCGAATCCTGCAAGCCATCTCCGAGGAGATCGCGCCATTACGAACCCGGCAGAACGTGCAGCGGTTCGCGGACGGTCCTGTCCGTCGCCATGTCCTGGAGTGGCGGGCAGCGTGCATCGCGGCCGCCGAAGATGGTTTCGCGGCGCTGGAGCAGGCCGGCTCCGAAGCGGCCAGACAGGCGGCGTCTCGCCACTTCGAGCAACAGGGCATAGCGACGGATTGGCTGCAGGCGCTCCCGGAGACGACGGGCGCGCACGACTCCGACCGGGAACCGGGATATGTCGAGAACCTGCGTCGTGATCGAGCCGACCTGCTGAATCGGATCGAAGATCTGAAGGGGCAGGCGCCCGCGAGCGATACGTTGGCGGAGATCGAGCAGGCGCTGTCGGCCGCGAAGCAGGAGCGCGGCGAACTGGTGTACGAACCTCGAATGGACGTGGTTCGTCTCGACCAGGGGAAGCAGCAGTTTGCGGAGGCCGGACGCGTACTGGGGAAGATAGCGGACGTAGCGCTGATCGTGACGCCCATCCCCATTGGGGGGAAGTTCGGCATGGCGTTGAAGAGCCTGCGGGGAGGCCAGACGCTGGTTCGCGGGATACAGAGGTACAATACGCTTATCGGACACCGCGACCGGTGGCTGCGAAGCCTGCTACCGACAGCACCGACCCGCGCGGCACCGCCGGTGGACGCCCCAGGTCGGCTGTCGAAGGCTCTCGGCAACCTGTCTCTGGAAACCTGGGGAGAACGCCTGGGAAGCTCGGTCGGCGGCCTGATCAATCCGGACAGGGAAGTGGAGGTCGAAAACCAGGAGGTGCGCCAGGAGTTTCTGCAACGCAGGAAACCCTACGACGATACGATTCACCACCTGGAGCACGAGCGATCGGTGGTCAGGCTGCAGCAGCAGAGGGTCGAGCGGCAGATACGGCAGGAACGGGCGGAACAGGAACGGGTGGACCGG
Organism: Spirochaetia bacterium; assembly: GCA_965215345.1. GTDB lineage: Bacteria > Spirochaetota > Spirochaetia > SZUA-6 > Bin103 > CATQHW01. The sequence continues at coordinate 1,657,271 of CBDCDL010000002.1, forward strand.
TTGCTACAGGAGGGGGAGGAGTTGGAGAGGCGCCGGAAGGCGCTGGATGCGGAACATGATGCTGCCAGGGCCAAGACTGCGCTGATGGCGCAACTGGTGCGTCAATTCCACGATCGCCGCGGGGACACGCTGTTCTCGGACCTTCGCAACGCCGTCGACGCCGGCTTCGACTCCGCTCGCGAGGCGGTCGAGGAGGATCTCCGGGAACGGGTCAGCAGGATCGAGTCCGAAGCGCAGGCGGCGTTGCAGACAGCACAGGCGAAACGGACGCAGGGCGAAACCGCCGTTGAAGAAGCGCTCGAGAAGAATCGTACGATGTGCGAGGCGCTCCAGGCGGCGTTGTCAATTCTGGAGACGGCGTGAGTCGAGGCTCCGTGCTCTGGGAGCGAGTCCTGGCAAGACACCCGGCGTTGTCGGCGGATTGCGCCGATTTCGTCACTCGCGACCCGGTCGCGCAGAACGATGCGGGTGGCGACGGTGCCGAGGAGGCGGCGGAGCTCGACGCCCTGTTTGCGGATTTCGACCCGAGTTTCGACAGCGGCACTTCGGAGTTGTCTCCGGTCGTCGAGCAGACCTTCGCGGATGCGGTCGACCTCTGGTTGACCGCATCGCACCCCGACCTCGAACACGCCCTCCGGTCTCTGGGGCTCCCCCCTCGGGTGTTTCCGCACAAACGCCCACTGCTGGTGTACGGGTCCCGGCAGTGTGGGACCGCGGCGCCGGTCTTCCGCCGCGTGACGGTTCCCCGGAACGGGTGGCCCCGGCACATTGACTCGGCGGACGCCCTGACCGCTCCCGACGCCCAGAAGATCCTGGCGACGAGGAGAGAGACAGGATCTGCTTGCAGCGTGGATCCTGCATGCTTCGAAGGCAGGACGGTTGCCGTGGAAGTTGCGAATTCCCTGCTTGCCGCTGATCGGTGGATCGTCCTCTGGCCGGTGCTGGAGTCACTCCCCAAGCGCGCGGAAGAGGAGGTCGGTGCCTCTTCCGGGGAGACCCGTCAATGGGAACGGGTACGCCGGGTCGTATGGTGTGTCAGTCGCGAACGGATCAGTCCTCGGGATCTGATCGAATGGCTGTCCCGCTACTGGGAAGACACGCCGCTTCGAGTAGCGCTGTTTTGCACCGCGTTGCTTGTGCGCAACGAACCGGACCGTTCAGCCCAATCGACCGTCCTGCCCAAAGTTCGCCGCGCGCTCGACAGGTTCGATGGCATCGAAGGTTGTCCCTGGATCCTGGCAGGACCGTAATGCCGACGTGGGCCAGGAACGGTTCCGAGTTCCTTTCATGTCTCACCGGCTTCGATGAACGCGATGCCTTTTCGAAGCCTCGTCGGCTACGGCTCCCCACGTCCGAGGACGCAGCCGCACCGGTCAAGCGGAGGGAGCCGCAGTGGACAGATACTCTGGAGTTGGTTTACGGAGTCCTTGGCAAGTTGCGGGAGTGGCTGAAGGATGAATCGGGCGATAGCCGCCGGCCGCCGCCGACTGCCGCGGAATTGCTCGACGAGGTAAAGAAACCCTTCGCGAAGGTGAGCGGGTGGCTGGTCGATGCCGGGGAGCAAGAATCTGCACCGGCGGCCCCGAGAGTGCGGCCTGGAGCCGGTGAACAGGAAACCCACGCAAGGGTCTGGTCCGTGTTGCATGCGGCAGTCGAGAGGCTTGTCGCCGAAGCGTGGATCGATCGGCTCCGTCATCAATTCGTCCAGGAACTGGAGCGTTCGCTCGCGGCGTTCCAGGAGCGAATCGAAGATTCCCGCACGCGGGACGGGTGGCATGATGGCCTGGATGGAGGGGTTGTACTCTATGATATATTCCGGCCGAATCTGTGGAAGAGCTACCAGGAGTCGCATCAGGGATGCAGCGCCGACATGGAGCGCATCCGGAAAGCCGTCAACCGCCTGCGGAGGATCGACGAGGCGTTGAAGGCGGAGAACGATACAAGAGGGGAGGTCTCGGAACCATGAAGAAGTCGCTATTGCTCCCATCGCTGGCCGGCGGGAGCCTGTCTCCGTTGGCCGCCGCCGCGGTTCTGGCCGTCGTCATGCCGCCGCCCGCGACCTGGATCGCAGTGATGGTGATCGCCGTAGCGGCAGGAATGTGTGCGACCTGGGCCGGATACGAACGGTACAGCCTGCTCGTCAGCGTTCGCGACAGGGTCAAGGAAGCTGACGAGTTGCTCGCGCAGCGGCTCGAACGGCTATTCGGTGAGTATGTCACACGCGATGAGGAGCGGCGCAAACAGACGCTGACCGATTGGCAAAACGTGATGAATGAGTATGTCACACGGGATGAGGAGCGGCACAACAGAATGCTGACCGACTGGCAAGATGTGACGAAGATGCTTAGATCGACGTATGCTGAGTTCTCGGCCGGCGTCAGGTCATATCTCGCTTTCTGCAAAGACGAACAGCGGAAATTTACAGAAGACCGGCAGAAAGTCAGGGCCGAGACAGAAGACCAGCGGAGAGTCAGGGCCGAGGCAATCGCAGCGGAGCTGGACGCAGTGAGAAAGACGTTCGAGCTCGCCGGGCAAACCCTGTGCGACAACGTGAAGGAAATCGCGAGACAATTCGGTGAGTATGTCGCACGCGATGAGGAGCGGCACAAACAGACGCTGACCGACTGGCAAGACGTGATGAAGATGCTTGGCTCGACGTATGCCGGCGACAACGTGAAGGAAATCGCGAGACAACTCGGTGAGTATGTCACACGGGATGAGGAGCGGCGCAAACAGACGCTGACCGACTGGCAGGACGTGATGAAGATGGTTGGCTCGACGTATGCCGAGTTCTCGGCCGGGGTCAGGTCATATCTCGATTCCAGCAAAGCCGAACAGCGGGAATTTGCAGAAGGCCAGCGGAGAGTCAGTGCCGAGGCAATCGCAGCGGAGCTGGACGCAGTGAGAAAGACGTTCGAGATCGCCGGGCAAACCCTGCACGACAACGTGAAGGAAATCGCGATCGAGACGCGGAGACAACAGGAACAGAGACTCGCGGACGAAGCGAGTTTCCGGAGCATGCTGGAGTCTCAGCAGCAATCGCACGAAGCTGCCGCAAAGCGATCCGGGCAATTGTGGAACCGCCTGCTGGATCGACTCGACACATGATGGACGACGGTGACGGATTATTGGCGCGGCTTGATTCTCGGCTCGTCGAAACGGAAATGAGAGCGGTCTTGGCCGAAGATCCCGGCCTGGCAAGCCTCGTGGAGAATGCCTTGTGTCGTGCGCGAGCGTTGCTTGAGGCCAGGTGTATACTGGAGTCTCAGGTCTGGCTGGCGGGGGTAACGGCGGTTGTCGAACGCTATCGACGAGAGTGGCTTGCTTCTCAAGGGAACCAGGAGAAGCGTATCAAGGCCCTGGTCACGACGCTCGGAGATGGCGTCGCGGCAAAGGGTCTCGGCAAACTGCTTTCGGACGCGGCAGCACTGCAGCCCGATGCCACCGGTGAACTCCTCGATGTCATCGAGCGCGCCCTGACCTGCGATGAAGTCCGGCAGGAGTAGAACCACAGGAGCCGACGACCAGCAGGCGGTTGTGGCCGCGGTAGCGTGCCGATCCAGGGCTGCATGCTACCGGTAACTCACGCCGTCGACGAGAGCCAATTCGGACTCAACGGAGGCCGGCTGCAGCGCAGCCGGCCTCGCGTCGAGTCGTGTCCGTCCGGCCGAAGTCGGCCGGGAAGGGATCAGTTGCCGGAGAAGCGGTCGTAGGCGGTCTGGTAGATCGCCATCGCCTGCGGCAGGCCGAGGCGGTCGAGCTGCTTCAGGTAGTCGTCCCACTCGGCGTCGGCGGTGCCTTCAACGATCCAGCGGGCGATCGTGGACTTCACGTAGTCGCCGATCTCCGTCTCCTGGATCGACAGTTCCTCCTGCTCCGCGTCGGTGAAGGTGATGTAGGCGTAGTGCCGATCCTGGGGCCAGAGGTAGGGAGCGAACACGTTGTTGACGTAATCGTCGCGCGCCCCCTGCTCGCCGGTCCAGCGCACGTTGTCCGAGGCCCTCTTCGAGATGTAGGACGGGAAGTGGTTGTGCGGGCCGTGCTTGTACCACTCGGTGCCGCGCCCCACCACCGTGCGGGAGCCGTCGGAGTTCTGCTCGATCATCGGACCGCCGTAGGAAGCCTGAATGCTGAAGTCATCGTCCGCCCAGGCGTCGATGAAACGCACCATCACTTCCGGCAGCTCGAACTTGGTGAAGATCGTCATCGCGTTCTTCTGCAGGCGCACCGGCTGTGAGCGGAAACGTCGCGTCCCGTCCGGGCCTGCCACCGGCGGCAGCGGGTCGTACCACTCCTCGACCGGAGACACGATGAAGTAGGAGCCCCACATGCCCGTGATCGGCGGCACCGAGCGCGACTTCGCCAGGTAGTCGTCCCAGGCGTCGGTGAACACCTCTTCGGGGATCAGGTCCTCGCTGAACAGGCGGTGCATGTAGTTGACCACGTCCTTGAGCTTGGGATCGGCGGCCCCGAACTCCACCACCCCGTCGTTCACCGAAAGGTAGCGCTGCGCGCCGGAGCCCTGGCCCTTCATCCACAGGCCGAAGGCGTTGTAGATCTCGAACTCGCCGCCCACCCATGAGTGGAAGCGGAAGTACCACGGGATGCCGTCCTCGGGCAGCGTGCCCGAGTCGATACCGGTCCGAAACGCCTTCAGCGTCTCGTACAGTTCCTCCGTGGTCTGCGGCATCTCCAGCCCCATCGTGGTCAGCCAGTCGACGTTGATCGCCTGGATGTCGCGGATGCCGAAGTCATTGAGGATCTCGCGGTAGTAGGGGAGGCTGTAGAACTTGCCGTCAGGCATGGTGATGGCGTTGCGGATCACCGGCCGTTCCTCGAAGCCCTTCTGCCAGTTGGGCGCGTACTGCTCGATCAGGTCGTTCAGCGGCCACACGTCGCCGGCTTGGGCGGCGTCCCACAGCAGCCGGTCCTGCACCCCGGCGACGAAGATCACGTCGGGGAACTCGCGGCTGGCGAACAGCAGGTTGGTCTTCTCCCGGACCTGTGCCTGCGGCACCTCTTCGAAGACGATGTCGACGTTGGTGCGCTCCTGCATCTCGACGAGCAGGGTCTGCTCGTCGAACGCCGAGGTCACGTGCCCGGGGCGCTGGATCAACGCGTTCACGGTCACCGTCTGGTCGACGATCGGGTAGCCACCCTCGTTGAAGCCGACGGCCGCAAGCCGTCCCTCCGCGGAAGCGGTCTCTCCGGTGCCTTCGGCCCACGCGGCTCCGGCAACGATCACGATGGCTGCCGCCACGGCAGCCCAGCATTTGTTCAACATGAACAACTCCTTGGGAAAGTGGTTTCTCTTCGCCGGCGCATGCCGGCGCGCACTGGTTCCTCGCGTTCCGTCCCCCCATCAGCCTTTGATCGCTCCGATCATCACGCCGCGCACGTAGTGCTTCTGCACGAAGGGATAGAGCAACAGGACCGGGACGCTGGCGACGATGATCATCCCGTACTTGATCGACTCGGCCAGCATCATCGCCGCCATCGCGTTCTCGTCGTCGATCTCCAGTTCTTCGGTGAACGTGTTCTGGATCAATATATCACGCAGGATCAGTTGGAGCGGGAAGCGCTCGCGCTCGCGCAGGTAGATCAGCCCGTGGAAGAACCCGTTCCAGTGGCCGACCGCGTAGAACACCATCAGCACGGCGACGATCGCCCCCGACAGCGGCAGCACCACGGAGCGGAAGAAGCGCAGGTCGCTGCAGCCGTCGATCACGGCGGCGTCCAGCAGTTCCTGCGGGATGGTGTTCATGAAGAAGGTGCGCGCGATGATGATGTTGAACACGGAGACCGTCAGGTGCAGGGCGCTGCCGCCGGCCGGCAGGATCATGATCCAGAACGAGTTGTAGAGGCCGAGGTTGCGGATCAGCAGGAAGGTGGGGATCAAGCCGCCGGAGAAGAACATGGTGAAGGTGAGGTAGATCATGAACGCGTTGCGGCCCCACAGGTCGCGGCGCGACAGGGCGTAGGCGGCGGTCAGCGTCAGGCTCAGGTTGAGCGCCGTCCCCACGGTCGCGTAGACCAGGCTGTTGCGGTAGCCGCGCAGCAGGTCCTCGTGCTGGAGGATGCGCGCGTAACCGTCCAGGGTGATGCCGTGCGGGAACAGCCACACCTTGCCCCGGTTGACCATGAACGGGTCGCTGATGGAGGCGATGACGACGAAGAACAGCGGGTAGGCGACCGATAGCAGCACCAGCGACAGCAGGGCGTAGACGACGCCGTTGAGGATGCGATCCTGGCGCCCCAGCGCGATCATCCGCTTGCGCCCCGCCTTACCAGAGCCCCGATTGGCCGAGGAGCTTGGCGACACGGTTGACGGAGATCAGCAGCACGAAGTTGATCACCGTTCTGAACAGGTCCACCGCCGCGGAGAAGCTGTAGCGCGCGTCGAGCAGCCCCACCTTGTAGACGAAGGTGGGGATGATCTCGGACACCTCCAGGTTCAGCGCGTTCTGCATCAGGAACGCCTTCTCGAAGCCGACGCTCATGATCTGGCCCACGTTGAGGATGAGCAGGATGACGATGGTCGGCAGGATGCCGGGGATGTCGATGTGCCACACCCGCTGCCACAGGCTGGCGCCGTCCACGACCGCCGCCTCGTGCTGCTCCGGGTCGATGCTGCTGAGCGCCGCCAGGTAGATGATGGTGCCCCAGCCGGCGTTCTGCCACACGCCGGAGAACACGTACAACGTGCGGAACCACTCCCGTCGGCCCAGGAAGAACACCCGCTCCCCGCCGAGCGTGTCGAGCAGATGGTTGGCCAGCCCGAAGTTCTTGGAGAGGAAGACGCCCAGCATGCCGACGATCACCACCGTGGAGATGAAGTGCGGGGCGTAGGTGATCATCTGCACCGTGCGCTTGAAGCGGCGTCCGGTGACCATGTTCATCATCAGCGCCAGGACGATCGGGATCGGGAACCCGACCAGTAACTCGTAGCCCGAGAGCAGGGCCGTGTTCCTGATCAGCCGCCAGAAGCTCGGCGACTCGAAGAAGCGGATGAAGTGGCGCACGCCGATCCAGTCGCTGCCCAACACGCCCAGGTGGGGCTTGAAGTTCTTGAACGCGATGGTGACCCCGTACATCGGCACGTACTGGAACAGGAGCACCAGCAATACGGTGGGGACCAGCAGCAGGTAGAGCTGCCACGATCGCGCCGCGCGGGCGACCGGCGACAGGCGGCGTGTGGCGGGAATCGCCGGGGCCGAGCTCACGAGGCGAGCAACTGCCGGAACCCCGGTTCCCGGTTGAACAGGATGCGGTTGGAGTCGTGGAAGTTGCGTGCGCCGCGGTAGGCGGTGCGCACGACGTAGATCAGATCGTCGCCGTCGAACCGCCAGTCCACGTACTGGAAGCCGGTGAGGCGCAGCGAGTCTTCCGGCCGCAGGCCGCTCTCGTCGTCCATGAGCCGCTTCACCGTCCGCCACCGCACCAGGTCGTCGGAGGCGCACAGCCACACCTCGTTGCGCTGCCGCGGATGCTTGTTGAGACCCTCGCCCGGCGGTTGCGTCGCCTGCCAGGCGGAGATCAGCCAGTCCGGGTCCGTCACCGCGTTGGCCAGGGTCAGGTAGGTGCCCGTCACCGGGTCGCGGCGCAGCGTGAACTTGGCCTTGGCGCCGGGGAAGGCGACGAAGCCGCCCGGCCCGGCGGGTTCCGCCGGGTCGGGATTGGCGCCGGGATCGAAGCTCACCCGCTCGCCGTCGCCGTCGATCCGCACCATCGCCGCCGTGTCCTGCGCCAGCGGGCGCGCCTCGAAGGTCAGCACGTCCCAGAGCTGCCCGTCGGGCGCGGCCACCACGTTGCCCTCGCGCCAGCCCGGCTGGGTGACCGGCCCCCAGGCCGCCGGCGTCCACTCGGGAGTGAACGGCAGCTTGTTGCTCATCCGCCAGTTGGCGGCGTCCAGCAGGTCGGCGTCGACCGGCGCGGAGATGACGCAGGCGCGGAAGCCGGTGCCCCACACGCACGGGTCGCAGTCCTCGAACGCCTTGTAGATGCGCCCGAAGTGCTTCAGGACGGCGACCGGGGCGCAGTGGTAGTTGGGAGCTGCCTTGAACGGGCCGCCGGGGAACAGCAGCCCACTGTCAGCGTCCTTGGGGTGGGTCCAGCGGAAGCCGCCGTCGTCGCTGCGGCGGATGACGATGGAGCCGTACTGATGGGAGGTCCCGAGCAGGTAGACGGCCCCGTCGTGCACGAACAGACTGCTCCAGTAGGCGTTCATCACGTGGGTGACGTTGCTCCAGGTGGCGCCGTCGTCCTCGGACCGGTAGACGCTGGTCAGGCTCTCCTCGTCCTCGTGGTTGCGCGGGCAGCCGGGGCCGAAGTGGTCGTGGGTGACCAGCAGGGCACCGTCGGGCAGCCGGACGATGCTCGGGCTCCCCAGGAAGGTCAGGCTCCGCTCCGGCTGGTACTTGATCCGGACAGGTTTCATGCGCCCGGCACTATAACGCGAATCCAGGAGCAGTCTCATGCATCTCCGGGGACGAGGAGAGGCTCCACGCGCTCGCGACCGACGACACGGCGGGCGTAGACCAGGCAGGCGAGGATGTCCTCAGGCTCAAGCCACGGATACCCCTGCAATATCGTCTCGTGATCGTCGCCTGCGGCCAGCATGCCCAGCACGTGCTCGACCGCCAAACGACGACCGCGAATGATCGGCTTTCCGCTGAAAATACGGGGATCGGCAGAGATTCGCTCCAGCAGCTTCGCTTCTTCCACTTTCTATTGATCCTAATCCAATGTCAGTGTGAAAGAAGCGCTATCAGGCGTCGGGGCACTTCCGCTGCAGGTCGATCGGGGACTTCACTCCTCGTGGGACGTAACTGAACGATCCGTCCGTGATCCAGCGGTGTTCGGCGCGAACCTGGACGATGCGGTCCTCTTCCAGCAGGTAGGCGCTCAGCGCGTTGCCGAACACGCAGCCCGAGTCGAGGGCGATCAGGCCGGGCCGGGCGTCGTTCCCGGCCTCCGGGAAGTGCTTGATCAGCAGGCCCTGCGGCGCGTCGTGGCCGATAATGATCGGCCTGCCGGGGACGAGGTAGCGTTCGTCCAGGTGCTCGTGCCAGCGCGGGCCGGTGATGCCGCCGTCGGGAGGCCAGGTGCGGATGGTCAGGAACTGGTCGCGCGAGGTGCCGGCCAGCCCCCGCTCGGGGTCGATGCCGGCGTGCACGAGCAGGAACTCCGGCTCGTCGATGTACAGCGGTAGCGCCGCCAGCCACGCGATCAGCTCTTCGCCGTGCGGGGCCAGCGCGCGCAGGGTCTCATTGCGGTCGGCGTATGCCGGCCTGGGATCGCCGCCGGCGGCGATTGCGCGGAGCTCGGCGAGCAGCTCGTCGTCGTGATTGCCCATCACCATCTCCGCGCCGCTGGCGCGGATGCGCTGCCAGACGCCGAGCGGGTCGGGTCCGCGCGTGAAGGCGTCCCCCGTCAGCAGCAGCCGGTCCCGGCCGGCCGCGTAGTCGACCTCTGCCAGCAGCGCGTGGAGCTCCGCGCAGCAGCCGTGCACGTCGCCCACGAATATCGTTCTTCCGTCGCGTCGCATCGGCGTTTGTCGTGTGGCCGATGGCCGGCGCGGCTACATCTCCGCACGCAGCATCCGGGCCGCGCGCGTCATGTTGCCGAGCTTCCGGTAGATCTCGTCGAGCGGGATGTCGAAGTAGGTGCCGGGAGAGAACCCGCAGTCCGGGTGCAGCGCCGTGCGCTCCGGGCCGACGATCCTGGCCGTCTCCCGCGCGCGGGCGGCGATCTCGTCCGGGGTGTCCACCTCGAAGGTCTTCGATGCCACGCAGCCGCAGCCCACGTCCATGCGTTCGGGCAGGCCGCGCAGCAACTCGCGGTCGTAGTCGTCGAACTGCAGCATCTCGAACATCGGCATGTCGATGTTCAGGCGCTCGAAGCCCGGCAGCATCGTGTCGTAGCGCGGCACCTGATCCGGCCCGATGTGGCGCTTTCCGCACAGGTGCAGGGAGGTGTAGATGCCGTCGATGCCGTCGACGACGCGGTTGAGGGTGTCCACGGAGTCGAACAACGCGTCGCGGTACGCCTGCGACTCGGGCTCCTCGGCATGGACGCCGCCGATGCGGGTGTCGTCGAATTGCACGTAGCGGACGCCGGCGTCGCGCAGCAGCTCCACCTCGCGGCGGATGATCGGCACCATGACCTCGATGAACCCGCGCTCGGAGTAGTGCTCCGGGGACTTGACCGGGTCCCACAGGAAGCTGGCGGTCAGGTGCGGCGTCGGCAGCGCCACCCGCACGGCCTTGCTGGTGTGGCCGCGCAGCTTGGTCGCCTCCTCCGCGAACAGCCCCTCGCGGGTCGGGGCGACCGGGCCGATGACCGCGTAGCCGACCCGCGCGTCGTGCCGGAACGAGTCGAGCGGCACCTTGAACTGCTCGACGCCGGTGAGCATCTCGGCGATGACGCCGACGTAGGACTTGCGCCGCCACTCGCCGTCGGAGATGACGTCGACGCCGGCGGCTTCCTGCAGCGCGGCGACGTAGGGGATGGAGCGGTCCATCAGGTCGAGCAGGTCTCCCTCGCCGGTGCCCTCGACGAGATGGCGGTCGACCCGCTCGCGAAAGAACTTCGGCCGCGGCATGGAGCCGACCACGGTGGTCAGGAACGGTTGGTCGAGCATGGTGGGCCAGTGTACCCGCTTGCAGCCGCCGGCGCAGCGCTACCGTAGGTTACCGGGAACCGCCCGAATTGATCCACGGCGCTTTCCGGCCGCTTGGCCGATTGAAAGTTCAACTTGGAGATAATCCATGTCCTGTTCGATCTCGACGACACCCTGGTCGCCGAGGAGTCTTCGCGCAGGCGGCGTTTCTGGCGACCTGCGAGCATGCCCGCCTCCTGTAGACCTCAAGGGTTCTCGAAGAGCGCCAAGCTGTTGCCGGTCCGTGGGTTGAGGGCTACGCTGAAAGCGATGCGGATCGCCAACCCGATGTACGACGCTGCCTTCAAGTACCTGATGGACGATCAGGCAGCCGCGCGGCTGCTGGTCGGGGCGGTGCTGGGCGAGGAAGTGGTGAGCCTGGAGGCGCTGCCGCAGGAGCGGGTCGTGCGGTCGTCGCCGCCGGCGGCACCGGGTGAGCCGCCGACCGGGGAGATGCTGACGGTGCGGCGGGTGGACTTCGCGGCGACGGTGCGCACGGCGACAGGAGAGCGGCTGCGGGTGCTGGTGGAGGTGCAGAAGGCGCGCTTCACCGACGAGGTGATGCGGTTCCGGGAGTATCTGGGCCGGCATTACGCGGACCGCGACAACTACGACGAGGGGGCGGACGGGCGGCGGCGGCACCGGCCGCTGCGGGCCATCTACATCCTGGGAGAATGTCTGCCGCGCACGGCGGCCACGGTGCTGCGGGTGGCGCGGGAGTACGTGGACGGGGTGAGCGGCGAGCGGCTGTGCGAGCGGGAGGAGTTCTTGGAGGCGTTGAGCCACGACTGCTGGGTGGTGCAGGTGCCGCTGCTGGCCTCGCGGCGGCGCACGGACCTGGAGCGGCTGCTGAGCGTGTTCGACCAGGAATTGCGGGTGCCGGACGACCGGCGCGTACTGGAGGTGAACGAGCGCGAGATACCGGAGCGCTACGCGCCGGTGCTGCGGCGACTGGAGGGAGCGGCGGCGAGCGTTGAGGTGGCCGACTCGATGGCGCTGGAGGACGAGGTCACCGAAACTTGGGGGCGGATGAAACGCGAAAGCGCGGCGAAGGACGCGGCGCTGGCGCGACAACGGGCCGAAAAGGACGCCGCGCTGGCCGAAAAGGACGCCGCGCTGGCCGAAAAGAACGCGGCGGTCACCGAAAAGGACGCCGCGCTGGCCGAAAAGGACGCGGCGGTCGCCGAAAAGGACGCCGCGCTGGAGCGGCAACAGACCGAGCGTGCCGCCGCCGAGGAGCGGATCGCGGAGCTGGAGCGCCGTCTGGCCCAGCTCGACGACGATGGCGATTGACGCGCACGTCGGTTCACGCGGTCGACGACCTCTCAGGTCGCGGTAGAATCGAGGCACCAATCGTGCGAAGTCGCCTGCCGAGCGGCAACGATTACATCTCGGCTGGTCGCGACGCCAAGTAGCTGATGATGGCGGCGACGCGCCATACGCCGCGTGCGTTGGGAGTCGTGCCGTCGCAGCCCTCGTACACCATTCCGTAGTGGGGTGCCTCACCCGCGTCGGCAGGGAGCGGGAAGACGCACATCTCGGAGGACTTCGCGCGGTCCCACGTCCCGCCTGGTGACAGCACCGGCTCCGTGTCCCGCTCCCACGTGAGCCCGTCGTCGGACAGGGCGGTCACCAGGTGCTGCCCGCCGCCCTGCATCGCCGGCCGGTTGCTCACGCTGGCGACCAGGTACATCCGGTACCGGCCGTCCGGGAGCGCGACCAGGTCCGGCGCGAAGGTGCTCGGGTCCCCGGGGAATCGCGGCCCCGGCTCCATATCGAACGTCATCCCGTCCGCGGAGATCGCGCTGACGATGCCGACGCCGCGCTGCGTCACGTACATGCGCAGGCGCCCGTCGCCCAGAAAGAGGATGCGCGGCGCCATGATGTTGCTGCCCGACATCAGCAGCCGGTCGCCCGGCTCCGGCTCCCATTCGAGTCCGTCGTCGCTGACCGCGCTGCGGATCGAGTTCTGTACGTCCTGAGGTCCGGGGCAGCACTCGTAGTACATGCGCAGCCGGCCGCTGCCGTCTGCCGCCGGACTGACGTCGCTCGACACGACCCGGAAGTCGCCCGCGCCGCCTTCGGCCGCCGACAGGCGTACGCCCGGCTCCGGATTCCAGGTCACCCCGTCGGCCGAGTGAGCGCTCAGGATGCGGGTGGTCGCGTTGCCGTAGTCGTTGGCGCCCGTGGGATTGCCCGTACGCGGCAGGATCTGCGTGTAGTACATCCGCCAGGTCCCGTCGGCCAGCCGCACCACCCGCGGGCTGACCGACCCGCACAGCCCGGAGCGGACCGCATCTCGCCGCCAACGCGCATCGGGAGCGGGGCGGAGATCGTCGTCGGGCGGCGCATCGATGGCCGGTTCGGTGCGCTTCCGCCACGTCGTGCCCGGGTCGCGCTCGGCGCGGTGCACCGCCGGTATCGGATCCGTGGACCGTGTCAGGTCGATCATGGCGGGGACTGTAACAGGCAGCGAGCCGGTGCACGGCACGGTGCCCGGCGGTGGTATCCTGTCGCGGAGGGCGGCCGACGCGACGAGGCCGCGCAGGAGGTGTCGATGGAGTTTCGGTTTGCCGCGTGCACGGCCGGCATGGACGACGTACCGCACGCCGAGTTGCAGCGCCTGTTCTCGCAGGCCGGTTTCGACGCCGTGGAGCTCATGCCCGGCCTGCTGAAGCCGCTCACCGTCGAGCAGGCGGAGGGGCTGGGCGAGGGGTACCGCGCCGCCGGCGTGCCGGTGGAGACCGTGCATCTGCCGTTCGAGGGTCCGCAGTTCGACATCGCCGACTTCTACGAGAGCCGCAGGCGCAAGGCGGTCGCCCGCATTCGCCACTCCATGGAGCGGGCGGCGGCGGCCGGTGCGCAGGCGGGGATCCTCCATCCCTCCACCTCGCGGGAGCCGGTAGACACGAACGGTTTCGAGCGCTACTTCGCCCAGATGGCGGTGAGCATGCGCGAGCTGCTCCGCGAGGCGGAACGGGTGGACCTTGCGCTGGCGGTGGAGAACCTGCCGCCCGTGCCCGGCCGGCGCTACGGCTCGGTCCCCGATCACTTCCGCCGCTTCGCGCGCGAGTTCGTCCATCCCAAGCTCTGGTTCTGCCTGGACACCGGCCACGCCCTGATGGCCAACGGCCACGACGGGACCATCGAGTTGATGGAGGCGATGGGCGACCGGCTGCGCGCCTTTCACCTGTCGGACACCCCGGGCGACCGCGACCTGCACCTGGCGCCGGGGCACGGCGCGGTCGACTTCCCGCGCGTGTTCGCACAGGCGCGCAACCTGAACCCGCTGGCCATGTGCATCGAGACCCCGCCGTTCGCGCCCGGTCCCGACTACGGCGACGCCGCCTGGCGGGCGATGGTGGACGAGGTGCGCGCGTTGGCAGCGGCGTGAGCGGAACCGTCCTCGCTTGGCCGCGGCGATGAGTCAGCAGGTGCGGACCGGCGTCGACCTGGTGGCGATCGCGTCGTTCGAGCGTTCGCTGCGCCGCGGCGGCGATCCGTTCCGGCGGCGGCTGTTCCATCCCACGGAGGCGGAGGGGAGCTCGCCCGAGCGCCTTGCCGGCATCTTCGCGGCCAAGGAGGCGGCCTTCAAGGCGCTGGAGCTGCCGGCCGGACACTGGCACGTGGTCGAGGTCGCCCACCGGCCCGACGGCCGCCCGTGCCTGCGCTTCGCGCCCGAGTACGACGCGTCCCGGATCGCCAGCCTGGACGTGAGCATCACCCACGACGACACGTACGCGTTCGCTTCCGTCGTCGCGCTGTTGCGGAGCGACTCGTAGAGGAGGGACCGGATGGTGCAGACGATCGACCGTTTCCTGGAGGACGCGGCGCGCCGCTTCGAGGCGCGGCCGGCGCTGTCGTTCAAGCCGGGCTTCCGCTACCTGCACTGGAGCTATCGGGAGGTCTGGGAGGGCGCCGGCCGCGTGGCGTCGCTGCTGCAGCAGCACGGCGTCGTCAAGGGCGACCGCGTGATCATATGGGGGCCGAACTCCCCGCACTGGGTGCTCTCGTACTTCGGCATGGTCCGCGCCGGCGCCATCGTCGTGCCGCTGGACATGCGCTGCACGGCGGAGTTCGCCGAGCAGGTGCGTGCCAAGACCGATCCCGTGGCCGCCTTCGTGTCGCGGCTCACGCCGCCGGAGCACGCGGCGATGGGGCTGCCCGCGATCTGCTTCGAGGACCTGGAGGAGCAGAGCTACCCCCTGGGCGAGCCGCAGCCGGTCGAGCTCGCCGGCGAGGACCTGGCCGAGATCATGTTCACCTCCGGCACTACCGGCGACGCCAAGGGGGTGATGCTCACCCACCGCAACCTGCTGTCCAACCTGGAGTCGGTCCTCAAGGTCATCCCCGGCGACCCGTCGCTGCGCCTGCTGTCGCTGCTGCCGCTCAGCCACATGTTCGAGCAGATGGGGTCGCTGTTCTCGGCGTTCAGCTTCGGGGCGAACATCACCTTCGCCACCAGCCGGCAGCCGTCGGTGCTGCTGAAGCTGATGCAGGAGCGCAGGATCACGATGATGCTGCTGGTGCCGCAGGCGCTCGACCTGTTCATGAAGGGCATCGAGCGCGAGGTGGTCAACCGCGGCAAGGAGCGGGTGTGGGCGCTGTCGCAGAAGCTGGCACGCAACCTGCCGGTGGCGCTCCGCCGCCGCGTGTTCGGCCAGATCCACGCCCGCTTCGGCGGCAGCCTGCGGACCATCGTCTCCGGCGGCGCCGCCCTCGACCGGACGCTGGGCGAGAAGTGGAACCTGATCGGCATCAATGTCCTGCAGGGATACGGCGCCACCGAGGCGTCGCCGGTGATCAGCACCCACCCACTGGACGATCCCCGCTTCGACTCGGTGGGCAAGCCGGTGCCGGGCGTCGACGTGCGCATCGCCGACGACGGCGAGATCCTGGTGCGCGGACCCAACATCACCCAGGGCTACTGGCAGGCCCCGGAGCAGACGGCGCGCGTGTTCGACGGGGAGTGGTACAAGACCGGCGACCAGGGCTACCTGGACGCGGAGGGATACCTCCACATCAAGGGACGCAAGAAGGACATGATCGTCCTGGCCGACGGCCGCAACGTCTACCCCGAGGACGTGGAGGAGGTGCTGAAGGCCGACCCGGCGGTCACCGACGCGACCGTGGTCGGGCTCGACGCCGACGGCGGGCCGCAGGTGCACGCCGTCTTCCTGCTGGAGGAGCCGGAGGAGGCCGCCGCCATCGTCGCGCGCGCCAACAAGCGGCTGGGCGAGCATCAACGGATCCGCGGCTTCACGGTATGGCCGGAGGCCGACTTCCCGCGCACGCACACGCTCAAGGTCAAGAAGGCGGTGGTCGTCGAGGCGCTGCGCGGCGCCGCCGGCGACGCCGAGGGGCCGCCGGCCAAGCGGTCCGGGCCGAGCGCCGACGGCGATCCCGGCGAGCGGCTGGTGCGGCTGGTGTCCGAGGTGAGCGGCGTTCCGCAGGAGCAGCTCCTGCCGGAGAAGAGCCTGGGCGGCGACCTCGACCTCGACTCCCTGAAGCGCGTCGAGCTGCTGTCAGTGATCGAGCAGGAGCTGGGCGTCTACATCGACGAGTCGCTGGTCGGCTCCAACACCACCTTCGGCGAGCTGCTCAGGCTGTTGCGCTCGCAGGAGGAGGCGAAGGCAGCGCTGCCGCCGTTCTACACGTGGCCGCTCTCGATCTGGTTCGCGGCCGTGCGCGAGGTGGTGTTCCGGCTGGCGCTCGCGCCGTTCCTGGGCGCCGCCTACCGGGTGCGGGTCCAGGGCCGGGAGCACCTGCGCGACCTGTCGGGCGCGGTGCTGTTCGCGGCCAACCACAACGCCATCCGCATGGACAGCCTGGTGCTGATCAAGGCCACGCCGCGGCGCTGGCGGCGCCAGCTCGCCTTCGCCGCCGCCGCGGAGATCACCTTCGGCAACCGCTGGCGGGGGATCCTGGCCGCGCTGGTCGCGAACGCCTTTCCGCTGTCGCGGGAGAGCGCGGTCCGCGCCAGCCTGGAGCACATGGGCCGGCTGATGGACGAGGGCTGGAGCGTGGTGCTCTTTCCCGAGGGCGAGCAGCGGCTCGGACAGCCCATGCTGCCGTTCCAGAGCGGCACCGGCATGCTCGGCGTCGAGTCGCGCACCCCGGTCGTCCCCGTGCACCTCGTCAGGGAACGGGCACGCGGCCCCCTGCCGGGATCGTGGCGGGCGCGGGTCTCGGTGCGCTTCGGCGCGCCGCTGACCTTTCCACCGGGCACCTCCTATATCGACGCCACGCAGGCCATCGAGGACGCGGTCAAGGCGCTCTGAGGTCCCGGCTGCGACCGGTGCCTCATTCCCGTTCCAGGGTCAGGAGCCGCTTCTTGCGCCACAGGCCGCCGCCGAAGCCGGTGAGGGCGCCGCCGGCGCCGATGACCCGGTGGCACGGGACGATGATGCCGATGGGGTTGGCGCCGACCGCCTGGCCCACCGGCCGGGCGGCCCGCGGCCGGCCGATCGCTGCCGCGACCTGGCCGTAGCTCCACGTCTCGCCATAGGGGATGCGCAGCAGCGCCTCCCAGACCTGCCGCTGCATGTCGGTGCCGGCGGGCAACAGGGGCAGGTCGAAGCGCGTCCTGCGGCCGGCGAAGTACTCCGCGAGTTGGGACTCGGCGTCTGCGATGGGAGCCGGCCGGCCGGGGACGAGCGTCGCCTTCATGCGCCGGCACGTCCGACGCAGTTGCGCCTCCAGGCGATCCGGATCGCCGAATTCGGCCAGGCAGAGCTTCCCCTCGGAGGCGCCGAGCAGCATGACCCCCAGCGGACTCTCGATCGGCGCCATCGCCAGGAGCCTGGCATCTCCCGCCGCGCCGGGCGAAGCGCCGATCAGGGTGCGGATGGCATCGTTGAACCCGCTGAGAGACTCGTAGCCGTGGTCGAAGGCAGCGTCGGTCACCGCTGCGCCTTGCTGCAGGGTCCCGACCGCTGCCGACAGCCGCCGGGTGCGGGCGTATTCATGAAACGTCGTCCCGAAGCGGCGCCGAAACCAGCGCCGCACTGCCTCCGGATGATACCCGCGTGCGGCCAGGTCGGCGTCGGTCCAGCGGCGCCGCGGGTTGCGCTCCAGTTCGGCCAGCAGCGGGCCCAGCCATGGCGGCGCGGCTCCGTTGGCCTCGAGCGGCCGGCAGCGCAGGCAGGGCCGGTAGCCGGAGGCGAGCGCCTCGTCGGCGGACTCGAAGAATTCGACGTGGTCCGGACGTGGCCTGCGGGCCGGACAGGAAGCGCGGCAGAAGATGCCGGTCGTACGCACGGCGGCGACGAAGGCGCCGTCATAGCTGCCGTCCCTCCCGGCAAACGCGGCGAGCATCTCCTGGTACGGCGGAGTCGTGGAAGCCATGAGCCAACCGTAATCGCGGCGGAGCAACGCGGCCACCGCAGAATGAACGTCAAATCGACGGTCTCCGCTCGATGAACGCTGCGTTATCGTAGGCGTCATGGCCGATGCACTTCCTTTCCGCGCCGCGCCGGTGCCCTTTCCGGTCGGCACCGAGTACTACCGCGCGCCGATGCCGCCGCAGGAGTTCCGGGAGCGGGACTTCGCGGCGATCCGCGCCGCTGGCATGCGCATCGTGCGCACGTTCTCCTACTGGAACTGGATGGAGCCGGCGCCCGGCCGCTTCGAGCTGGACGACTTCGACCGCTTCTTCGAGCTGGCCGCCTGCCACGACCTGCTGGTCTGGTTCGACCTGACGCTGGCCACGCACGGGGCGTGCCCGGACTGGCTGCTGCGGAAGCATCCCGACATCCGCCAGGTGCGGCCCGACGGGACGCCCCTGCATCCCGACTCCACCAACGCCATGCCGCAGGGCAGGATGATCCACTGCTACGACCATCCGAAGTGGCGGGAGTACGGCGAGCGCCTGCTGCGCACCGTGGTGGGGCGTTACCGCGACCGTGAGAACCTGCTGATCTGGGGCGTGTGGGACGGCGCGTCGTTTCCGACGACCGACGGACCGGTCTGTCCGTGCTACTGCGCGAGCACGCTGGACCGCTACGCCGCCTGGCTCAAGCGCCGCTACACGCTGGACGAGCTCAACGAACGGCTGCACCGGCGCTATCGCTGCTGGGAGGACGTGGCGCCCGCGCGCAGCGCCCGCAACGTCGTGGAGATGCTGCTCTACCGGCAGTTCCACGTGGACAACCTCGCCGAGACGCTGCGCTGGCAGGTGGGGGTAATCCGGGAGATTGACGACCGGCACGAACTGCGCGCGCACGGCGCGCACATGCCGCGCCCGTTCGACCAGGCCTGCGCGGGAGAGGTCGACAGTTGGGGCATGTCCATGCCTTCGAGCGAGCTGCTGGACGGCCCCGACCCGCTGCGCATCGCCGACCGCTGCTTCAGCTTCGACTGGTCGCGCGGCATCGGCCGCGGCGGCCGATGGTGGAACGAGGAGATCTACGCGGGCATGAGCCCGGCCGGCGTCACCTGGAAGCAGCAGTCCCATCCGGAGGAGCTGACGTCGCTGCTGTGGCTGAGCCTTATCCACGGCGCCGCCGGGGCGATGTTCTGGCAGTACACGCCGGAGTACCTGAGCTTCGAGGCGCCGGGCTACAGCCTGACCGCGCCGGACCGCGCGCCGACGGAGCGCCTGCGCGCGGTGACCAGGGCGATCGCGGACATTGACCGCATCGCCGGCCACCTGCCGCTGCAGGTCCCTCGGCCGGAGGTGGCGATCCTCTACAGCGGCCCGAGCGCGGAGATCTTCCTCTACAACGGCGAGCAGCAGCGCTACCTGGACGGTCTGCTCGGTCTCTACCGCGCGCTGTGGGGGCACGGCATCCCGGCCGACGTGATCACGAGCGAGCACGACTGGTCGCCCTACCGCGTGGTCTGGCTGCCGAACACGGCGCTGCTCGACGCGGCGACGGTCGAGCGGATCGCCGGTGCCGTGGCGCGGGAGGCGGGGCCGTGCGTGGTGGCGGACGGCAACCTGGGCTCCTATGCGGAGAGCGGGCGCTTCAGCTACGCGCCGCCGGAGGGACTGGCCGATCTGCTGGGCGTGCGGGTCGCCGACTACGACCGCTTCACGCCCGGCCGCGCCGGCAGCGGCGTGCTGTCGGGCGCGTTCGGGCACCTGGTCGTCCGGGAGCAGGTCGGATACGCCGTCCTGGAGCCGAGCGGGGACAGCCGGGTGCTGGCCCGGCTGGACGGCTCGGTGGTGGGCGTGGAGCGCACCGACCGCCGCCTGGCGTGGCTCGGCCTGTCGCCGGCGACCGCGTTCGGCGGAACGGCGCCCGCCTCGCTGGTGCTGCCGCTGCTCGCCGGCCGCGGGGTGCGCCCGCCGGTCGCGGTGGCGGGAGATCACGTCGTGCCGCTGCGGCGCCGTTCGCGGACCGGCCGCAACCTGCTGTTCCTGTTCAACCCGTCCCTGCGGCACGCCTCCGCGCGGATCACGCCGTCGTGGCCGATCACGCGCGCGGTGGATCTGCTGGCAGCCCGGGACGAGGAGCTGGAGGTTGCCGCGGGCGGCTTCGACCTGGCCTTCGGGCCGGGCTCGGTGCGGGCGGTGGCGGTCGCCCGAGGCCCTTAACGGCGGATGAACGTCCCCTGAACAAGGCGCGCGCCAAGTAGCCTGATGCTCGGGGCCGGCGGTACATTCGGGCCGTGCCCGCTGTAACTCTGGCCGACGTACGCAAGATCTATCCGCTCGGCAAGACCGAGGTGCACGCCGTCAACGGCGTGAGCTTCGAGATCGATGAGGGGGACTTCGTCTCCATCGCCGGGCCGTCCGGATCCGGCAAGACCACCATTCTCAACATGATCGGCTGCATCGACACCCCGACCGAGGGAACGGTGCGCGTGATGGACACGGATACCGCCGGCCTGACCGACCGCGCCGTCACCGACCTCCGCCACCAGGTGCTGGGCTTCATCTTCCAGTCGTTCAACCTGATCCCGGTGCTGGACGTGACCGAGAACGTGGAGTTCCCGCTGCTGATCGGCCAGGCGCGGGTTCCGAAGGACGAACGGGCCGACTGGATCGCCTACCTGATCGACGCCGTCGGGCTGGACGAGCACCGCGACCACCGCCCCGCCGAGCTGTCCGGCGGCCAGCGCCAGCGCGTGGCGATCGCCCGCGCCCTGGCCAACAAGCCGCGCATCGTGCTGGCCGACGAACCGACCGCCAACCTCGATTCCGAGACCAGCGAGCAGATCATCGAGCTGATGAAGCACATGAACGCGGAGCTCGGGACGACGTTCATCTTCTCCACGCACGAGCCGGCGATCGTCGATATCGCCGACCACGTCATCCGTCTGCGCGACGGAGTGATAACCGCGGACTTCAGGACGGAGTCGGAGCCGGCCGCGTGAGCGTCGTCTGGCGCATCGCGGTCCGCAACCTGCAGGAGCACCGCGCCAAGAGCCTGATCGTCGGCACGATCATCCTGATCGGCACCTTCGTGCTGGTGGTGGGCAACTCGCTGATGGACTCGGCCGCCGCCGGCATTCGGCGGTCGTTCATCGACAACTTCACCGGCCACTTGGTGCTGGCGGGCGTCGCGGACGCCCCGGTCAGCCTGTTCGGCGTCCGCAGCACCGACTTCCTCAACGCGCGCACCCCCCGTCTGGACGGGTACGAGCAAATCCTGCAGGCCGTCGCTGACCACCCGGACGTGGCCGCCTGGAGCCCGCAGGCGAGCGACGCGGCCACGGTGAACCTGGCGGGCGCGGACGGGACATCGCTCGGGGAGTCGTTCGCGCAACTCTGGGGCGTCGAGCCGGCCCGCTACCGGGAGGTGTTCCCGGACGCGGCCGAGCTGATCGCCGGCTCGTTCCTGGAACCGGACCAGGTGGGGCTGGTGCTGTCGGAGGAGGTCGCCACCGACCTCGGCGAATCGGCAGACCGGGAGATCCGCCCCGGCGACCGCCTGCTGCTGACCGCCACCACGGCCGCCGGCATCAAGGTGCGCGAGGTGCCGGTCACCGGCATCTTCAGGTTCCGCAACGCCCTGCCGCAGCTCGACTTCGTGTCGTTCGTGGACATCACGACGCTGCGCACGCTGACCGGCATGACCGTGTCAGCGCCGGCGGAGCAGATCCTGACCGAGGAACAGGTCGAGCAGCTCGGCTCCGTGGACGAGGACGACCTGTTCGGCGGCGGCGATGACGCCGGCAGCCTGGTGCGGGATGTCTTCTCCGGCTCGGCCGCTCCGGTGCTGCTGGACCTGGGCGGCCGCGAGGAGGTTGTGATCGACTCGGGCGCCTGGCACTTCCTGCTGCTCAAGCTGCGCCGTCCGGGGGCGGTCGACCGCGTCACCCGCGATCTGGAGCGGGTCATCGGCGACGGCGACCTCAACGCGCAGGTGCTGGACTGGCGGGCGGCCGCCGCGCCGCTGTCGCAGCTATCCGACGGGTTCAAGATCGTCTTCAACGTGGTGATCATCGTCATCGCCGTGGTCGCCGTGATCATCATCATGAACACCCTGGTGATCTCGGTGACCGAACGCATCAGCGAGATCGGCACCATGCGCGCGATCGGCGCGCGCAAGGGGTTCGTGCGGCGCATGATCGGCGCGGAGACGGTGACGGTGGCATTCGTCTTCGGCGCCGCCGGCGTCCTGCTGGGGCTGGTGCTGCTGTTCATCCTGGGCGCCACCGGCATCCCCGCGTCCAACCTGTTCCTGCGCATCCTGTTCGGGGGCGAGGTGCTCAGGCCCGAGGTGTCGCCCGGCTCGGTGGCCTTCTCGCTGGTCATGGTGGCGGCGATCGCCGTGGTCTCCAGCCTGTATCCGCTCGCGGTCGCGCTGCGCATCTCGCCGCGGCAGGCGATGGGTGTCGACTGATGCGCAGCCTGCTCCGCATCGCCTTTCGCAACACCGGCCGGCAGAAGAAGCGCACCCTGCTGCTGGCCGGCGCGATCGCGTTCGGGGTGGTCGTGGTGACCCTGCTCAACGGGTTCACCGGCGGCGCGTCGCGCAACATCGAGCGACTGCTGACCGACCTGATCGGCGGCCACGTATACGTCAGCGGCACGGAGCTCACCGAGTCGCGGCTGATCATCAACGTCATCCGCGACTGGGAGGAAGGCGAAGATTCCTCGCTCGCGGACGCGGTCACCGAGGTCTCCGGGCAGATCGCCGACCTCAACCGGCGCAGCCGCACGCTGGGGACGCTGATCTTCGGCTCCAAGCAGGCCAACCAGTTCATCGACGGCGTGGACTGGCACGGCGAGGCGAGCTTCTTTCCCAGCCTGTCGCTCACGGCCGGATCGCTGCCGGGGCCGGACGACCGCAACGCGCTGATCCTGCCGGAGTCCGCGGCCGAGCGATTGCGCGTCGAGGTCGGCGACCAGGTCCTGGTGCGCGTCGCCACGGTCACCGGCCAGCAGAACGTCGGCGAGCTCGTGCTGGCTGCCACCATCGAGGAGTCCGGGATCACCGCATTCTCTTCGGCCTTCGTCCGCCTGGACTACATGGGCGAGCTGATCGGCGCCGGCGCGGACGAGTTCCAGGTCCTGAACCTGTACCTGCGCGACCCGCGGCAGTCCAACCGCGTGGCCGAGGTGCTGCGCGCCCGGCTGCCGACCGCTCCGGAGGAGGACGAGGAAGAAGCCAGCGGACAGCCGCCCGGGACTCCCGGAGCGCTCGGCGCCGGCGTCACCCGGCTGGCCGACGACGAGGAGCCGTGGGAAGGGACGCGCTACCAGATCACGACCCTGGATGACATCCTGGCGCAGGTCTCGGACCTGTTCGGGGTGCTCGACATCGTCAGCCTGGTGGTGTTTCTGATCCTGCTGACCATCACCATGGTCGGGGTCGTGAACACGTTCCGGATGGTGCTGATGGAGCGCATCCGGGAGATCGGCACCATGCGCGCCGTGGGCATGCAGGGCGGCTCCGTGCGCGGGATCTTCCTCATGGAGGCCGGCTTCATCGGCCTGATCGGCGCGCTCATCGGGCTGCTGCTGGCCGGCATCGCCATGCTGGTCCTGGGCCAGCTCACCCTGGACACCGATTCGCCGCTGCAGTTCTTTCTGAACGACGGCCGGATCACCTTCGCGGTGCCGCCGCTGTCGATGGTCACCAACGTGGCGATCCTGCTGGCCCTGAGCCTGCTTGCCGCCTTCATCCCCGCGCGCCGCGCGGCCCGCATGGAACCGGCGGCGGCGCTCCGCAGCTCGGCATGAGTTGTGTGCGCCGACCCTGTGGAAACCGACCGACTTCTCTGGAGGAAACACCATGTCCATCCGACGTTTCGCGATAGCGTTCCTGTGTGCGGCCGGACTGCTCGCCGGCCCCGGCCTGTGGGCCACCGATGTCGACGTGCAGTCGCTGCTTGCCGAGATCGACCGGCAGCGCACGTTCGGCGACCAGGACTTCACGGCGGTCATGACGATGATCTCCGAGGACCCCGAGGACGGCGTCGAGCGCATGGTCGTGCAGCAGTTCCGGCGCGACGCCGACGATGCATTCCTGATTCTGTTCCGCGACCCGGCGGTGCAGCGCGGCCAGGGATACCTCCGGCAGGGAGACAACCTGTGGTTCTACGATCCGGAGAGCCGCAAGTTCTCGCACACGTCGCTGAAGGAGGCGTTCCAGGGCACCGACGCGCGCAATTCCGACTTCGGCGAGGTCAGCTTCGCCGAGGACTACGCGGTCCGTACGGTCGAGGAGGGCACGCTGGGCAAGTACGCCGTCTACGTGCTCGACCTGCAGGCGACCAGCGACGAGGTGACCTATCCGTTCCTGAAGGCGTGGGTCACGCGGGAGGGGAGCCTGGTGCTCAAGACCGAGGACTACAGCCTGACCGAGCGGCTGATGCGCACGTCCTACTATCCGCGCTACGCGCGCGTCGGTGACTCGGTGGTGCCGACCGAGATGATCTTCGTCGACGAGCTGGTCGAGGGGAAGAAGACACGGATCAGCATGAGCGACCTGTCCGACGCGGCGATCCCGGCCTCGGTGTTCACCAAGGCGTACGTGGAGCGGGCCAACCGGTGACGGCACGGCTGGGCCGCCTGGCGGCGGCGATCCTGCTCGTCCTGTTGCTGGCGGGAGGGATGGCGGGCGCACAGGAGATCGACACCGACGAGGGATCGCTGTTCGGCTCCTCCGACGAGCAGGAAGAGAGCGGGGAGGAGAGCCCGCTCGACACCTCGGACCTGTTCGGCGGCGACGTGCTGATCACCGAGCCGGAGGCGTCCGGCGATCCCGCCGTGGCGGCCGGTCCGGCGGTGGAGATCGGCGGCTCGTACCGGTTCTCGCTGACCGGAGAAGCGGCCTGGGCGTCGCTGGAGGAGTTGACCGAGGCGCCGTTGGAGCCGGAGTCGCAGGGCGTCACCGTCGACCTGGGCGCGACCGTGTTTCTGGACGCCCGGCCGGCGGAGGACTTCCGCGTCTTCGGCAAGGTCGACCTGAGCTACCCGTTCACGACCGACGAGGACGCGCAGCCGCCCCGCGGCTTCGACGACATCGTCAGCGTCAGGGAGCTGTTCTCGGACTTCACGATCGGCGACGTCCTGTTCCTGCGCGGCGGCAAGCACACCATCGCCTGGGGGGTGGGGTATTTCTTCAGCCCGGCCGACGTGCTGAACCTCACGTCGATCGACCCGGAGGACCCGGAAGCGGAACGCGAGGGACCGGTGTCGCTGCGCGCCAATCTGCCCGTGGACTTCCACAACCTCTACCTCTACGTGATCGCCGACCCCGGCGACGATGGCGTGCAGCTCGCCGCCGCGCCCAAGGCGGAGTTCGTCGTGGGCGGCACCGAGGTCGGCATCGGCGCCTTCTATCACCCCGGCCGGGTGCCGCGCGCCATGCTGACGGTCAGCACCAGCGTGCGGGACTTCGACCTGTTCGGGGAGCTGGAGGCCAGCCTGGGCTCGGACCGTCGCTTCGTCGAGACGGCCGACCGCGGCCCAGACACCCCGCACGGGCTGCGCGCCGTGCGCAACACGGACGATCCGTTCGCGGCCGCGACCGGCGGGTTGCAGTACACCTACCGGCCCGAGGAAGGGGACTGGTCGGCGACCTTCGCGGGCCAGTACCTGTGGAACGGAGAAGGCTACGAGGATGCGGCCGTTCTGCGCGACAACCGCCGCGGCGTCATGAAGCTGCTGGAATCGGGCGACCTGAGCTTCGGCGACCTGATCTACCCCGGCCGGCACTACGCGGCAGCGTCGCTGAACTTCTCGCTCGGCCGCGACAGAGACTGGTCGATGGGCGCGTTCTGGCTCTCCAATCTCAGCGACGGCTCGGCGCGGGTGTCGCCCTCGGTGACCTTCCGGCCGGCCGACCAACTCACCCTGCGCGCCGCCGCCTCGGTCACCTATGGCGAGGACGGCGCCGAGATGACCCCGTTCGGCAGCCGCGTCGGCGCCTCCGTCACCGCCACCTTAGGCTCAGGGAGATTCTGACCCACCGTGGGTCAAGCCATCGTGCCGGATGATGGTTTCGTAGGAGGACCAGATCACCGCCACCATGGTGGTATGCATCGACGCAGGGAAAGCGCCGACCAAGGGCCAAGCTGCGGCTGGTGTTCATCGGCGACGGTGCCGAGTGGATCTGGGCCGCGCGTGGCAGAACTGGACCGTGCACCCGGAGGAGAAGACGCGGATGTTCCGGTTCCTGCCACCGGGAGAGAAGGAAGCGGCGCACCGTGGGGAGAGTTCCCATTTCCCGGATTCGCGCACTATTGGGGACGCTCACGCAAGGGGAAGTGGATCGTGAAGCGCAAGCCCGCGTCCGACCGGCTCACCCGCGGGCTACAGGCAGTGTCCACTTGGTGCAAGCGCCACAGGCACGGGCCGCTCAGGGCGCAACAGTCACCGCTACGGCGCAAGCTGCTGGGCCACTACTCATATTACGGATCACCGGTAATGCACGCTCGTTGGGCTGCTATCACCGACTGGTGTAACGCATCCAGCGCCCCGAAACCGTCGCCTACGGCTCCGCTTTCGGCCCATCCCCACCGTTCGCGTCGGAGTCTGTCGGCCTTCCCGCTTGCGCGGCAAATCCAGCACGATCCGCGCCCGCAAGACCAGCGCTTGAGCTGTCTTGGACCGTCTCACCCAGCGTTGCAGTTCTTGCCGCTGAGCCTCCGACGGATCGGGAATCTGTCGCGTATGACGAATTCGCCCATCGTTGTCCTCTCCCGAGGCACGCCAACGATAGGACCGCTCGCATCTACTGGTCAATGATTTGGCGACAGGACACTATCCGTGTGCGTCCAGGAAGCGCTCGGCCTCCAGGGCGGCCATGCAGCCGGTGCCGGCGGCGGTGACCGCCTGGCGGTAGATCTTGTCCTGGACGTCCCCGCAGGCGAACACGCCGGGCACGCTGGTGGCGGTGCTGTCGGCGGCGGTGAGCACGTAGCCGGTGTCGTCGGTGTCGAGCTGACCTTCCAGGAACTCGGTGTTGGGCTGGTGGCCGATGGCGAAGAAGAGGCCGCCGGCCTCGATCTCCCGCTCCTGGCCCGCGGCCTTGTCGTGCACGCGCACTCCGGCGAGCAACTGGTCGCCGAGCACCTCGACCAGCTCGGTCTGCCAGGAGATGCTGATCTTGTCGTTCGCAAGCACCCGCTGCTGCATGGTCTTGGAGGCGCGCATCATGTCGCGCCGCACCAGGATGGTGACCGAGGAGCCGTAGCGGGTCAGAAAGAGCGACTCCTCGCAGGCGGTGTCGCCGCCGCCGATCACGACCAGCGGCTTGTCGCGGAACACCGGCAGCGCGCCGTCACAGACCGCGCACGCGGAGATGCCCTTCTGCCACAGCCGCTCGGTACCCGGCACCTCCAGCCGCTTGGCGGTGGCGCCGGTGGCGATGATGAGCGTGCGCGCCCGCACGCTCTCGTCGCCGGCGACCACCGTGAACGGGCGCTGGCTCAGGTCCACGCCGTCGACGGTGACCGTCTCGATGCGGGCGCCGCAGTTCACCGACTGCTGGCGGTAGAGCTCGGTGAGCTCTATGCCGCCCACGCCGGTCGGGAAGCCGGGGTAGTTCTCGACGTCCGTGGTGGTGGTGAGCTGGCCGCCGGCCGCCACGCCGCCGGCCATGAAGCCCTCGTACAGCAATGGGTCCAGCAGGGCGCGGCCGGCGTAGATGGCCGCCGTGTGCCCGGCCGGACCCGAACCGACGATGACGACGTTTTCCGTGCGGCCATTTCCGGGGGAACCGGAGCCGGCCGTGCTGTCCGTCGTGCTCAGGGGTTGCCTCAGCTCGCCGCTGCGTAGCGCTCGGCGACCGCCGCCCAGTCGATCACGTGGTAGAACGCGGTGATGTAGTCGGGGCGCCGGTTCTGGTAGTTCAGGTAGTAGGCGTGCTCCCACACGTCGATGCCCAGGATCGGGGTGTCGCCCTGGGACAGGGGGCTGTCCTGGTTGCCCGTGCTGTAGACCGCCAGGCCGCCGCCGCTCTTGACCACCAGCCATGCCCATCCCGAGCCGAAGCGGGTGGTGGCCGCGTCCGTGAACGCCTCCTTGAAGCCGTCGAAGCTGCCGAAGGCGGCGTCGATGGCGCCGGCCAAGTCGCCCGAGGGGGCGCCGCCGCCGTTGGGACCGATCACGGTCCAGAACAGCGTGTGGTTGGCGTGGCCGCCGCCCTGGTTCTGCACCGCGGCGCGCTTGGCCTCGGGCACGGAGCCCAGGTCGCTGAGGATGGACTCGATCGACCGGCTCTCCAGGTCGGTGCCGGCGACCGCGTCGTTCAGCTTGCCGACGTAGGCGTCGTGATGCTTGTCGTGGTGGATGCGCATCGTCTGCTCGTCGATGTGCGGCTCGAGGGCGTCGTATGCGTAGGTGAGGGGTGGGACCGAGAAGGCCATTGATAGACTCCTGTTTCGGGTCTGGATTTCGTCAAAGGATACTATTCGAGTCGGTTCACCGTCAACAGTCGGCCATGTTCCTCAAGAACATCCTCGCATCGAGCCATCAGCACTGTCGGCTGGCCCCTGGCGTGGTCAGTCTTGCGGCTCAAGCCGCGCGAAACTGACGTCTATGCGGAAGGATAATGAGGGATGTCCCGATGCGTGGCTGAATTCACTGATTCTAACTATGGAGCCCTCTGATAGTACCCAAATTGTCTCGAAACTCCGTCTTTCCGCAGTTCATGTACCCCGCTGCAGAGTCATCGGAAATGTAGCCCTTGTCAAAGCAGGAGGTCAAAACTTCAACGAATCTACCGCGACGAATCTCGGGCGTGTCTTTGATCGGAAACCAGTCTATCGTGAAGTTTTCAGCAGCTTTCTGCTCATCTGAAGGTGCTGCGTGGACTGGATGGTCTGATAATTCAATCTGACGAAACCAGGAATTCCTCATGTGATGGCGCGCGGCCGTATGACTGATTCCGAACGTGCGCATTATCCTGGTATCGAATCGTTCTGAACGGGTATGGGAGCGACGTCCCGGACAGCGTCCATGGGAGCGAGGAATGAAATCGCAAAAGCATTGGCCCGCTGCTCCACGTAGTCCGTAGTGGAGCCCTGTGGATCAATATCATTCGATTGATACGTGTCCACGCGTACCCGCTCCAGACGTTGGATGGGATCGAACAGGAGATGTCCCAGCTCATGTGCCAGCGTAGCGCGCCGTACCCAGACGTTCTCGTTCGCGCCAACCGTGTTGAGCACGATCCCTCGTGCCTCATCCCCGGCGTCATTCACGGCGATCGTGGCGCCGGCGATGCTCTCAGGCAACCTCGCTTGAACCACGGGGATTCCGAGCCTGGTCTCCACCAGGTCTCTCATCGAATCGATGGGTCGGTCGCCGAGCTCCAATCTGTCCCGTGCATGCTCGGCGAGCTGGTAGCCGACCCTGTACGCTGGAAACGACTCCCTCCCGTAATCGTCCGTCGGTTCGAACTGTCGGCTGACCCCCTCGATCCCGAGCCAGCGCTGCAGCCTGTATTGTACCCGGATCACGGAAGCGGCATGAGCGAATGCAAGTACTGCACTCGGGCTCAAACGCGGCGCCCCTGCGGGTTGCGGCGGTCGCAACGTCTTGAGGCGGACTGCCAGATCTGCGTCCGCGTCACCAGTTGGCCGGTATCCCATCTGTAGTTCGTCAAGACCCAAGACAAATCCGATCCGTTCCAGCTCTGTTATTCTGTTGTCGGCACTTGGATGATCGGCTTGCTTCACAACGCATTCGTCAAGGCCGGTCTCGCGGGCAACGGCAGAATGCTCAATTGCCTTATCGAGCTGCTCTTCGTCCTGTGGAGGGAACCGTCCGGAACCACCCGATACGAACATGCAAGTCGCGCCGGAGAACCATAGTTCTCCACCAACATAAGCCGGCTTTCCGCAGAAACGCCAAGCCATACCCAGGTTCAATCGGTATGACTTCCCGTGGATCGACAGGACGTGCTGACTCGCGTGGAGAGTAATGCTTGCGGAAGTCATCCAACAACGGAGTCGTTGGTCCCAAGGGGAGAGCGCACCGGTGAGACGTGGCATCAGGCCGGGTCATCAGCGATCGGCTGTAAGCTGGCAGCTCTCGTTGGTGGGGTCAAGGATGAACTTCGAGGAGGAACCGGATCTCCCCGCAAGGTTGTGCGCCCGATCGTGCGCCCGCCGCACGGACGCCGCGCCGATCAGGGGCGCGACGATCCGCTCGACATCGGCCACCGAGCGGGTCTCCATCAGCTCCATGCGCAGCCGCTTGGCGCCCGGGAAACCGCCCACGTAGGCCTTGAAGTGGCGCCGCAGGTCGACGAAGTTCTTGCGGCCCGCGAACAGCAGGTCGTAGAGCAGCGCGTGCGCGTACATGGTCTCCACCGCAACGCGCAGGTCGGCCGGCCCGCCGGCCGCGGAGAACAGCCACGGGTTGCCGAACACGCCGCGGCCGATCATCACGCCGTCGGCGCCGGACTCGGCGGCCAGCGTGCGGCCCTGGTCCAGGGAACGCACGTCGCCGTTGCCGACGATCGGCACGCCCGTGCCGCGCGCCAGCTCGCACGCCCGCTGCACCGCGTCCCAGTGGGCGGGCACCTCGGAACGCTCCCTGACCGTGCGGGCGTGGATGGCGATCGCCGCCGGCCGCGCGCCCAGCAGCCGCCCGATCCACTCCTCGACGCTGTCGGAGGCGTGGCCGATGCGGGTCTTCACGGACACCGGCAGGTCGCCGGCGCCCTCCCGCGTCGCGTCGATGATCTCGATGGCCAGGTCGGGATCGCGTATCAGCGCCGCGCCGGCCTTCTGGCGCAGGACCGCGCGATCCGGGCAGCCCATGTTGATGTCCACCCCGTCGAAGCCGAGCTCGACCGCCAGCTCCGCGCAGCGCCGGAACTGCTCCGGCACCGAGCCGAAGAACTGCGCGATCACCGGCCGCTCGCACTCGGCGAACTCCAGGTCGACCATCAGCCGCGGCGCTCCGGGCGAGCACAGGCCGGCCACCGACGTGAACTCCGTGTAGACCGCGTGCGGGCTGCTGCACTCGGTGACGATGCGGCGGAAGGCGGTGTCGGTGGCGTTGGCCATCGGCGCCAGCAGGTAGAACGGCCGCGGCAGGTCGTCCCAGAAGGAGCGCGCGCGGCCGGCCGGCGGCGCGACCGTGTGTAGTATGGTGCCGCTCATGACGCCGAAGCCGGAGTGGCTGCGGGTGCGGTTGTCATCCGACCCGCGCTATTTCCAGGTCCGCGATATAGTCCGTTCACAGAAGCTCCATACCGTATGCGAGGAGGCGCGCTGCCCCAACATCCACGAGTGCTGGGGCACGCACGGCACCGCCACCTTCATGATACTGGGCAACGTGTGCACGCGGCGCTGCCGCTTCTGCTCCGTGGAGACCGGCCTGCCCGGCAGCGTCGACGCCGACGAGCCGCGGCGCGTCGCGGAGTCCGTGCTGCAGATGGGGCTCCGCCACGTGGTGGTCACCATGGTGGCGCGCGACGACCTTCCCGACGGCGGCGCCGAGGCGATGGCCGACACGGTGAGGGCGATCCACGCTGCCGCGCCGGGCTGCCGGGTCGAGGTGCTGCCCTCCGACCTGGCCGGCCCCGACCTGGTCGTCGACCGTTCCTCGGTCGAGACACTGGTCGACAGCGGCCCGGACATCATCGCTCACAACCTGGAGACGATCCGGAGGCTGACGCCGGCGGTGCG
Source organism: Spirochaetia bacterium (assembly GCA_965215345.1). GTDB lineage: Bacteria > Spirochaetota > Spirochaetia > SZUA-6 > Bin103 > CATQHW01. Next base: position 1,688,979 of record CBDCDL010000002.1, read on the forward strand.
CTCGCATTCCGACTACGACCGCTCGCTCGGCTTCCTGCACACCGTCAAGAATCTGTCTCCGGAGGCATTCACCAAGTCCAGCCTGATGCTGGGGCTGGGCGAGGACGAAGGCGAGGTGGTCGGGGCCATGGACGACCTGCGCGCGGTCGGGGTCGATATCCTCAACCTGGGCCAGTACCTGCAGCCGGGGCGCACGCAACTGCGCGTCAAGCGCTTCTGGCGGCCCGACGAGTTCGACCGGCTGAAGCGCATGGCGCTGGACCGCGGCTTCCGCCACTGCGACTCGGGGCCGTTCGTCCGCTCCAGCTACCACGCCGAGGAACAGGCTGTCGCTGCGGCCTGCCCGGCCTGAAGGTCCGGAGCCCGCGTCTATTCCCGGAGCGTGGGCGTCCAGTGCGCTTGGCCGGCCGCCGCTTTCTCGCGATCCATGCGGGCCAGGATCGCCAGGCCGCGCAGGGCCATCCGGCGGGCGGTGTCGTGGCCGGCGCCGGCGGTGAACGTCTCGCCGGTCACCAGGTTGTCGGCCACGGAGCAGATCGAGCCGCCGCGCCTGCCGAACAGCAGCGGCAGGGTGACCAGCGCGGCCGACTCGCGATCGCCGTTGAGGACGCCGGCGCGACGGTAGTAGTCGATCACCTCCAGGTGCTCGGGCTGCATGTAGCCGCCCACCGACGGGCGCCCGACGCCGCAGAAGTCGCTGTCGCTGGAGCGGGTGATGCCGATGTGGTAGCGGACGCCCAGATCCTGGCCGGCCTGCGCCAGGGCCAGCACGATCTCCGGGCTGGCGGCGGCGGGGAAGGAGGGGCGCACGTACGCCTGCGTCATGCCCTCGTCGCGCACGACGCCGTGGCTGATCACGACGTCCCCGGGCCGCACCGATTCGTGCATGCCGCCGGAGCCGCCCAGGCGCAGGTAGGCGGTGGCGGCGGTGTTCTCCAGGAACTCGTGCAGGACGAGCTCCGCTTCCGGTGAGCCGCTGCCGCCGGAGACCACGGTCACGTGGGCGTCTTCGTAGTGGCCGCTGTAGGTCGTGAACATGCCGGTGCGGGCCACCAGCTCGCTGTCGCTCAGGTGGCGGGCGACCTGCTGCGCCGGGTCTTCCTCGTAGGCGCACAGCGGGTCGCGCACGGTGATGATGACGTAGTCGCCGATGCGTTCGGGATCGATGCCGGTCAGCGCCGGCCGGCCGTCGATCAGCAAACCGCGGCGCGGCACGTTCGCGGCGTATTCGTAGCGCCGGTAGAGCTTGTCCACTGCGTCACTCATCGTTCTTCTCCCTCTCCGGTACGTCCGCGGCCGACAGAAGCTGCAGGTAGAGCTGGCGGTCGCGCGGGCCGTCGAACTCCATGAAGTAGACCCCCTGCGAGTGTCCGAGCTGCAGCTCGCCGTCCTCGACGATCAGGCTGAGTGACACGCCGACCAGGGCGGACTTGATGTGGCCGGCCGCATCCTGTGGGGTGTCGTGCTGGTGCTTGAAGTCGATCCGCGTCGGCACCAGCCGCGCCAGCTCGTCGGCTACATCCTCCAGGCCCAGCGGATCGGGAAACGACAGCACCGTCAGCCCCGCGGTGGTGTGCGGGATGGTGGCGACCAGCACGCCCGAGCGCAGGCCGCTCCGAGTGACCGCGGCGTGCAGCGTGTCGGTGACCTCGTGCGGGCCGTTGCCCGGCGTGCGAAAGCGGTGGACGTGCATGGTCTGGTTCAGTCTCCGGCGGCCGTTTCCGCGGCCGGAAGCCGCTGCGAGTTCCGAGTCGTGGCCCCGTCCCGGCAGTCCTGCCAGCGACCGCGCGCGCCGCGGCCGTACTCCGCGCCCAGCTCGGCGCTCAGCCGGGCCGCGTGGAGCGCGAGCGCCGCGGCGTACACGAGCGGGACGAACAGGGGGTCCGGCGGCGACGGAAGCGCGATCGTCCGGCCGTACTCCGCCGTCGCCGGTGCGTCGGTCAGGATGCGATAGGGCCGTCCGAGGCGCTGCAGGAACGGCTCGATCTCGCGCACGCGGCTGCGGTCGCGGGCGGGCTCCGGGCACAGCACCAGGGTGGCGCAGGCATCGGGGTCCCGTGCGAAGTAGTCCAGGTGCACCCACTCCTCGACGTCCTGATCGATCGCGGGAACGCCCGTGGCCTCCAGCAGCTTCGCCCTGCCGTAGGCGGCCGCGGCGCGGGCGGGGCCTGAGGCCAGCAGCTCGTAGCGACCGTGTCCGCGCCACTCCCGCGCCAGCGCGGCCAGCTCCCCGTCGAGCGCCGGCAGCATCCGGCCGATGGCGTCGACAGTCTGCGACAACCGGCTTCGCAGGCGCTCGGCGTCCTCCTGCGGCAGCCCGCCGCACACCTCGCCCACGCGGATGGCGAACAGGTACAGTGCGTGCGCGCTGAGAAAGAACGAACGCACCCCCGGCGCGGGCGCGAACGGGGGCAGCGTGAGCGGCAGGCAGTATTCGGCGGCCTGCGCCAGGCAGCTACCCGGGTCGGCGGTCACCGCAACCGTCGCCGCGCCGCGCCGCCGCCACTGCTCGACCGCCTCCACCGTGCGCGCGACCGTGCCCGAGGAGCTGACGGCGACCACCAGGGGGTCGTGAGGATAGCTCCGCCGGGGAAGTTCGGTCTCGTAGCGGGCGGCCTGCATGGCGGGGAGCGACCGGCACGGGAGCCCGGTCAGCCGCACCCAGGGCTCGGCGGCCAGATCGCCGGCGACGTGCGAGTCGCCGCAGCCGGTGAGGATGACCTCCCGCACGGCGAAGATGGTGGGCGTGGGGAGCAGCGCGCGCGTGGCGGACTCCAGGGCGTCGTGTTGCGTCGTCAGGAGTTCCGGCAGGCTGAAGATCTGCGCGCGCATCGGGTTGTCCGGGGGAGGCGCCGGCACGGTCATGCGGTCGCTCCCGCCGGTGTCCCGGAACTCACGCGGGCCATGAGCAGGTCGCGCCGCCGAAGCCACTCGCCGCGGCGCCGGTCCAACCGCTCCGGCGGACCGTGCTGTTCCAACATGAGCGAGGCGGCGGCTGCGGCGCCGCAGGCGGAGAGCAGCCAGTCCTGGCCCGCGCCGCGTCCCGCCAGCAGCGCTCCGCCGAAGGCGTTGCCGGCGCCGGTCACGTCGACCACCTCCGCGGGCCATGCGGGTACGTGGCAGCACTCCCCCGGCGGGCGGCCGAGCAACGCGCCGTTTGCCCCCAACCGCAACGCGACGCCGCCCGCGCCGGCATCCAGCAGGCGCCCGACGATCTCCCTCGGGTCCTGCCGGCCGCACAGGCGGCGGCCCTCCGCGAGGTTCAGCGAGACCACGTCCACACAGGCGAGCCGGGCGGCGACCTCCGGCCAGCACTCAGGCTCCGTGGACGCCGCGTGCAGCTCCCACAGCACCTCGGCGCCGGTGGCGGCGCGCCGGGCGGCGGCTTCCTGCCAGAACGCCGCATCGTGGTCGCGGAAGAGGTAGTAGCCCCGCGCGTTGCGGTAGGCCGCCGGCAGGCGCTCGATCATCGGCGCCATCGTCGCAAAGTGCGCGTCCCCGAACAGGGGCGTTTCCGTGCGCGCGTCCTCGGCATGGTAGACCACCGCACTGCGCGGCGTGCGGCGCCCGCGCGGCTCCAGGCCCACGGTGTCGATGCCGTTCGCGCGAAACCACGCCGCGTGCCCGGAGGAGGCGAAGTCTTCGCCCACGCCGCAGGCGATGCCCACGCGGTCGGCGGCCACCCGCAGGCCGGCGGCGGCGTAGCTGCCGGCGCCGCCGAGCACGCCGCGCCGCTCCGTGCCCGAAGGAAAGCGCAGGTCGTCCACGATCACGTGCGACAGCACGACGTAGTCCATTCCGGTCACCGGAGTGCCGGACCGGAGGCCGGTTTGCTTCGTGCCGGACGAGCCGGTAGCGTTCCGCACCCGTGCAACGAGGAGTCAGCCATCGCTAGGGGTTCAGTGACCTCGGAGGCTCTGGGTCCGGCCGGCACGGCTGGCGTCACCCCGGTGTTCATCGACTGCGACCCGGGCATGGACGATGCTCTCGCGCTCATCGTCGCGCTGAAGAGCGCATCCGTCCGCGTGTGCGGCATCACGAGCGTTTCCGGCAATCTGCCGGCCGCCCGCTGCTACGGGAACATCCACACGGTCCTGAACCTGATGGGCGTACCGGCGTGCGGCGAAGCGGGCCTGCCAACCGGCCGGGGCGGGCCGCGGGCGCTGGTTCGGGAACTCGCGCATGACCCATTCTCGCACGGTGCGGACGGCCTGGGAGAGACCGGCTTGCCGGCGGCCCCGGCGCCGGCCGAGCCCGCCTGGGCGCCCGTCCTGATGGTGGAGCAGGCCCGCCGGCACGCGGCCGACGGCGACCCGCTCACCGTGGTGACGCTCGGTCCGCTGACCAACGTCGCGCTGGCGCTGCACATGGAGCCGCGGCTGCCGGAGCTGATCGACCGCCTGATCGTGCTGGGCGGCGCGTTCGGGCTGCAGCGCGAGGCGGCGCTCAACGCGACCGGCGACAACCCGATGAGCGAGTGGAACTTCTACGTCGATCCCGAGGCGGCGCGGCTGGTCCTGCACGGCGGCTTCGACCTGGTCGCGGTCGGGCTGGACGTGGCGACGCACCGCGACCTGCGCCTCACCGACGCGGACGGTCAGGCGCTGCGTGCCTCCGGCCGCGCCGAGGCGCGCCTCGCCGCCGGCATGCTGGACTTCGTCACCGGACGCGGCTTCGACAGCTACTGCGTGCTGATCGACTCGTGCGCGATCGCCGCGGCGGCGCAGCCGGAGCTCATCGATACCGTGGCGCTGCACTGCGACGTGGAGACGCGCGACGGATTGACGCGCGGGCAGACGGTCGTCGACGTCCGCCAGAATTTCCGCTGGCAGCACCTCCCGCAAGTGCAGGCCGCCCGCGGCGCGGACTTTCCCGGCCTGCGCCGCTTCATCGTCGAGACGTTGCTGGCCGCCTGAGCCGGGTGCCCCGACGGCCATACGCGGCGCGTTTGTCGGTTGCCCGGGTGGAAAAGCCAATACCGGCATACCAGGGTCCACCAGGGCACCAGTGTCCATCGGGGGGTTGCAAGGTTCATCGAAGCGTGCGATAATGATTGCGGGTTGAGTCTATGACCGCCTCACATCCCAAGAGTACAGATACCGCGTCTCGAGCGCGGCGAGGAATCGCCGCGGCATCGGCGTCGTCGCCGCCACATTGCGCGTGACGCTGCTCGTTGAGACAGCCGGCTGTCGTCGTGGAGAGCGTGCAACAAGCCGACGCCATACCCGTATAGGGCGTGGGACATCTACACGATCAAGAAACGGTACGGCATAACGCCGAACCCGAGGCCCGGATATACTCCTGCTGCTGCGGCGCCATAGGAAATCGGGAGATCGATGAAGTTCTTCAGATGTCTGTTCGTGGCGTTTCTGGCCATGACAGCGGCAGTGACGACGAGCACGTTCGTGGCAGGGTGCAACGTAGCTCAGCCGCACATTGATCGTGCTACACGGTGGTACCTTGAGGTCGTCAACGAGGCTGTCGACAATGCCCGGGTGCAGATCGAACCTCGGAGCTGGATATCATGGAGCGACGTATTGCTTTTGGAGAGCGGTGAGAGAAGGACGTTCACGATGTCTGTCCTGGGCGCCAGCGATTCACCGGCGAACGAATTGATAAGGTGGTTTCGGGGGATTCGCTTCTACGACGGCGATTCTGATACGCCGTATAGGAGCTACGAGTACCCGTCTCGTGGATGCGGGGAGGATCCGATGTGTTGGGCTTACGTCGACGACACGCTCTTCTACTACTACGACCCTGCGGACGGAGTGAAGGAATACCTCTTTGTGGAATCGCCGGATCGTCCGTTCTACCTGGAGCGGGACAGCGATGACCCGGACCTGGGCAGGATCGTGATCACGTTCGTGCCGCATCCGGACGACGATGCGGACAGCGGGATGGACTCGTAACGCCGTCCGTCGGCGGCGATGGACGGGCAGCGGCGGGGCCCGGTGAGCAGACGGCCATGGCTGTCACTCGCCGTGCTCGCCGTACTGATCGGTGCGGCAGGCGCGGATGGCGCGCCGCCGTCGAGGTGCTGCATGCTGACGCCGGGATGGGCGTTCGGGGTGGAGGCGGGGTTCGCGTGGCTGGGGACGGAAGAAATCGTGGAGGCGCTGGCGGCAGATGCCGCAGAGCACCTGAGCCGGCTGAGCTGGGAGGCTCCCGGTGGCGTGTCGGGAATCCGTCTCAGCTACCGCACGCGTGGCGCGCTACGGCTGAATGGCGGTGTGTGGTATCTGCCGGCTGTCGGGGGCGGGACCTTGGTGAACCTGGACTACCTGGATGCGACGAGCGACGCGGTGACGCATCGTTCGGTCAGCCGCGCCGACCTGCGTGGACTGGGCTGGGAGGTGTCGACCGATGTCATGGTGCTGGAGGAAGCGCGCGCGGAGGTGTTCCTGAGGTCGTTCGTCCGGCTGGCGTATCGCGGCGCCTACCACGCCTGGGGGGCGCGCGGTGGACAGTACGAGTACCCTGACCGGCAGGGGCGGTTCGGCGATGACGAGGAGCTCATCCGCTATCTGGTACTGCATCAGGTGTTCGACGTCGGGGCGTTCGTGGAGCTGGGACGCGCGCACGACGGAATCTACGGGCGGCTGGGGGGAGCGGTATCCGTGGCGGCGCTGGTCGACGACCGGGACACGCACATTCTGAGCGACACGGAGTACTACAACAGGTACCGACGGGGATGGCACGTGCGGGCGGAGATCACCGTGGGGGTGGGACTGGCGGACGGCGCGGCGGCGGAGGTGTTCTACGAGCCGGCGCGGCAGTTTCCCTTCGCGGAGAGCGATACGAAGATCAAGCGTCCGAGCGGCGTGTACGTGCCGGAGGAGAAGCCGAACTACACGATGACGATGCATCGTGTCGGGATTCGCATCGTGTGGCCGTACCCCCATGGCACGCGCTGACGACGGGGGTACAGCGCGCCCTGAGCTGGTCGACACGGTCGCGCTGCACTGCGACGTGGAGACGGGCGACGGGCTGACGCGCGGGCAGACGGTGGTCGACGTGCGCCCGCGACGCCGACGTTCCGGGCTTGCGCCGCTTCATCGTCGGGACGTTGCCGGCCGGCTGAGCCGCTCGCCCGCGAGCGAACGCGGCCGGTGCGCCGGGTTGCAAGGCTCATCGAAGCGTGCGATAATGGTTGCGGGTTGAGTCTATCACCGCCTCACCGCCTCACCGCCTCACTAGTACCTCGTCAACCTAATACGACTGCGTGCTAACATGGCTCCCAGCAACACAGTCACGCTGCTGGGAGGGTGATAGTGAAGAAACGCTACGTGGTCCGTTTGAGTGCCGAAGAACGGGAGGAACTGACGAGTCTGGTCGAAACCGGCAAGCAGGCCGCGTATCGTCGCCGCCATGCGCAAATCCTGCTGCGCGCCGACCAAGGAGAACACGGACCTGCCGAACCCGATCATGAGATCGCAAAGCAGGAAGGCGTCTGGCGGCAGACGGTGGAGAAGATCCGCAAGCGCTGTGTGCTCGAAGGGCTGGAGGCCGCCCTGGAGCGCCGCAAGCGCAGCCGCGACCGCTCCTCGGTGCTTGATGGGGAGGGGGAGGCGCAGTTGATCGCCATCGCCTGCAGCGAACCGCCGGCAGGGCGAGCGCGGTGGACGCTGCGTCTGTTGAGTGACGAGTTGCAGCGCCGCAAGGTGGTGCAGTCGATATCGCACGAAACCGTGCGCAAGGTGTTGAAAAAAAAATAAGCTCAAGCCGTGGAACAAGAAGATGTGGTGCATTCCGCCCAAGGAGGATGCCGCCTTTGTCTGTTCGATGGAGCAAGTCCTTGCGGTGTATACACGTCCGCATGATCCGGCACACCCGGTGATCTGCATGGATGAGACCACCAAGCAGTGCGTGCGCGAGAAGCGAACGCCGCTGCCGGCGATCCCTGGCCACCCCGCCCGCTACGATGCCGAGTACGAGCGCAACGGCGTGGGGCATCTGCTGATGTACTACGCGCCGTTTGACGATTGGCGCAGGACCGACGTAGCCGCCGACCATAGCGGGCCGACGTGGGCGCAAGGGGTGCGCCGCTTGGTGGAGCAAGACTTTCCCGAGGCGCAGCGGATCACGCTGGTGATGGACAACCTGAACACGCATACGGGCGCCTCGCTGTACCGGACCTTTGCGCCGGAGAAGGCGCGCGCGTTGCTCGACAAGCTGGAGTTCGTGTATACGCCGAAACACGGCAGTTGGCTGAATATGGCTGAGTGCGAGTTCAGCGTCTTGGCCCATCAATGTCTGGATCGCCGGATAGCTGACATCGACATGCTACGAGCAGAAGTAAGCGCCTGGACGGAACAGCGCAATCGGACGAGTAAGCCCGCAGAATGGCGCTTCACCACCGCTGATGCACGGATCAAGCTGCGCCATCTCTATCCGATAATCAAAGATTGACGAGGCACTAGCCACAAATCCCAAGAGTACAGATACCGCGTCTCGAGCGCGGCGAGGAATCGCCGCGGCATCGGCGTCACCGCCGCCACATTGCGCGTGACGCTGCTCGTTGAGACAGCCGGCTGTCGTCGTGGAGAGCGTGCAACAAGCCGACGCCATACCCGTATAGGGCGTGGGCCGGGACGGGCCACGTCATCACGGCAATCGAATGATCGATGCGCCCCAGCGCTGCTTCGATCAGGTCCGCGACGTGCGCCTGCCAGCACCGGCAGCCATCGGCAATTCGCACGATCGCCGCCGTCTGCGTTCGCACGGGACCCGCCATATCCGGTCTGCTGCCGAGGTGCGCGGCGCGATCAGGATGAACCCATCACTCGAGGAGGATCGAACAATGAACAGAAACAGAAGTGTATGGCGCGCGGCTTGTGCCGCCCTTGCCGTCTGGGCTACCCTCGCCGCGTGTGAGAGGCTGACGCTGACCGAGGAGCCGACCGCAACCGCAGACACGGATGAGTATCCACTCATTCAAGGTTTGATAGACGCCGCGCTCGATGATGCCTTGGTAGCTGCGGACCTGTCTGCCGCACGGCGCGCGAAACCGGACTCCAGGTACCAGACCTTGGTGCGGATGCTGACCGAGGCGAGAGACGGCGCTCTGGCGACTGCGCTGGCGCTGCAACTACCAGGCGTTACCCACGCGACCGATGCCGAACTTGCGGAGATGGAAGCGCTGATAGCGGATGATCCCGTGCTGCAAGCCAAGATCGTAGCGCTCACCGATAGACTCAAGGCCGCGTTTGCCGCGATCCCGCCGATCGACGTACGGGTGCAGCCCCTCGACGGCAACGACAATCCGATAGGACAGCCGTATGTGGTCAGGTCCGAGCACGGCGCCATCGATCTGGGCTCCAGTGTGATCACGGTACCGGAGTTCCTGCTGCGGGTACAGGGCCAGCAGGGTCGGCCCGAACGTGGCTTTGCGATCGACGATCAGTGGTGGCATGCTGATTGGGGCGAAGGTGGTCCGTGGCCCTCCGCCACCGTCAACTACTACTTCTATGGCCTCAGCATCAGCGAGGAGCAATGGATGACGGAGGCGATGGAGCGGATGACGAACGGAACGGGCATGAGTTTCGCCAAGTCCAGGAAAGCGGAGTGGTGGAATGAATTCCTGTACTGGTTGGGGTCGAACCAAAATCTGCGAATAAACAAGGAGCAGCTGAGTGACATACCCGGCTGGGCGACGGTCGGCAAGTTGAACAATGCCCGACTCGTGATGGACACCCAACAGGTGACCGAAGAGATGCACTTCAATCACGAAATGGGCCACGTGTTCGGGCTGCTGCACGAACATCAGAGGTACGACCGAAGCACATACGTAACGGTCTCGTCCGCGAAGAAATACGACACAGATTACCGCATCATCCCCGAGAGGGTACGACATTGCTTTCTGTGGGGTCTGTCGTGTTGGTATGAAGACAGCTCGACCACCTATTCGACGCCGTACGACTACCAGTCGATCATGCACTATCGCTTGGACATCACGCTAAAAAGGAACCATTTGGATTGGGATGACAATGAGGATAACAACGCCAGGTGGGGAGACGAGAACGGAAACACGTGGTTCACGCCATGGGACATCTACACGATCAAGAAACGGTACGGCATAACGCCGAACCCGAGGCCCGGATATACTCCTGCTGCTGCGGCGCCATAGGAAATCGGGAGATCGATGAAGTTCTTCAGATGTCTGTTCGTGGCGTTTCTGGCCATGACAGCGGCAGTGACGACGAGCACGTTCGTGGCAGGGTGCAACGTAGCTCAGCCGCACATTGATCGTGCTACACGGTGGTACCTTGAGGTCGTCAACGAGGCTGTCGACAATGCCCGGGTGCAGATCGAACCTCGGAGCTGGATATCATGGAGCGACGTATTGCTTTTGGAGAGCGGTGAGAGAAGGACGTTCACGATGTCTGTCCTGGGCGCCAGCGATTCACCGGCGAACGAATTGATAAGGTGGTTTCGGGGGATTCGCTTCTACGACGGCGATTCTGATACGCCGTATAGGAGCTACGAGTACCCGTCTCGTGGATGCGGGGAGGATCCGATGTGTTGGGCTTACGTCGACGACACGCTCTTCTACTACTACGACCCTGCGGACGGAGTGAAGGAATACCTCTTTGTGGAATCGCCGGATCGTCCGTTCTACCTGGAGCGGGACAGCGATGACCCGGACCTGGGCAGGATCGTGATCACGTTCGTGCCGCATCCGGACGACGATGCGGACAGCGGGATGGACTCGTAACGCCGTCCGTCGGCGGCGATGGACGGGCAGCGGCGGGGCCCGGTGAGCAGACGGCCATGGCTGTCACTCGCCGTGCTCGCCGTACTGATCGGTGCGGCAGGCGCGGATGGCGCGCCGCCGTCGAGGTGCTGCATGCTGACGCCGGGATGGGCGTTCGGGGTGGAGGCGGGGTTCGCGTGGCTGGGGACGGAAGAAATCGTGGAGGCGCTGGCGGCAGATGCCGCAGAGCACCTGAGCCGGCTGAGCTGGGAGGCTCCCGGTGGCGTGTCGGGAATCCGTCTCAGCTATCGCACGCGTGGCGCGCTACGGCTGAATACTACAACAGGTACCGACGGGGATGGCACGTGCGGGCGGAGATCGCCGTGGGGGTGGGACTGGCGGACGGCGCGGCGGAGGTGTTCTACGAGCCGGCGCGGCAGTTTCCCTTCACGGAGAGCGGTACGAAGATCAAGCGTCCGAGCGGCGTGTACGTGCCGGAGGAGAAGCCGAACTACACGATGACGATGCATCGTGTCGGGATTCGCATCGTGTGGCCGTACCCCCATGGCACGCGCTGATGACGGGGGTACAGCGCGCCCGCTTCATCGTCGGGACGTTGCCGGCCGGCTGAGCCGCTCGCCCGCGAGCGAACGCGGCCGGTGCGCCGGGTTGCATCCGTGCCGTGGCTCGTGTAGACGTTAGCCCATGAGCAATACCCAGGAGGTAATAGTGAACCGCTCTCCAATCGCAAGAAGTCAGATGCTCGTGCTCGCGATCGGTCTGCTGGCCGTCGCGCCGCTCGCGGCGCAGGAACGGACGCAGATCCAGTTCTGGATGTGGGGCGCCGGCCCGCACCTGCAGGATGTGATCAAGGCCGTGCTGGTCGATCCCTACAACGAGTCGCAGGACCAGTTCGAGCTGGTGATGGAGTTCCGCAACGACGTGGATTCGGTCATCGCCTCGGTGCTGCCCGCCGGGGGCGGGCCCGACCTGGTCTACGGCTCCGGTCCGGCGTTCGTACGCCCGTTCGCCGCCGCCGGGCACTTGGCGTCGATGGAGCCCTACGCCGAGAAGTACGGCTGGCGCGACCGCATCCTCACGCCGATCTACGAGGCGGGCACGGTCGACGGCGACCTGTACGCGCTGCCCAACTCGCTGAACACCATGGGCGTCTTCTACAACAAGGTGCTGTTCGAGGAGAACGGCTGGGAGATCCCCACCACCTTCGAGGCGCTGGAAGCGATCATGGATGACGCGCTCGACCAGGGGCTCTATGCCTCGGTGACCGGCAACAAGGGCTGGCGGCCGGTCAACGAGAACTACACGCAGTTGTTCCTCACCCACTGGGCGGGGCCGCAGGCCACCTACGACGCGATCACGGGCGCCATCCCCTGGACGGACACGGCGATCGCGGAGGCGATGCAGAAGAGCACGGAGTGGTTCCAGGCCGACTACCTGGCCGGCGAGGACTACTTCAACCTCAACTTCCTGGACGCGGTGTCGCTGCTGTCGTCGAACGACGCGCCGTTCTTCTTCGGCCCGTCGCTGGTGTTCCAGTTCGCGACCAGCTTCTACTCCGAGGAGGACGGCAACCTGGACGAGCTGGGCTTTTTCCCGCTGCCCAGCCGCGAGGGGCTGCCGTCGCCGATCTTCCTGCTCGGCACCACCGCCTCGCTGTCGATCAACGCCTACTCGCCGCCCGAGGTGCAGGACGCCGTGGGCGAGATCATCGACCGCATGATGACCCAGGAGTTCCTGGTCGGCATGACCGAGGGATGGCCCGGCTACTGGGGCGTGCCCATCAGCCAGCTCGACATCGACCTGGACGACTTCAGCGGTCTGTCGCACGGCTTCCTGAGCGCCATTCAGGATGCCATCTCGGCCGTGAACGCCGGCAACTTCGGCTACTCGCCATCGACGTTCTTCCCGCCGGCCACGCAGACGGCCTTCTTCGACATCGACTCGGTCTGGCTCGGCGAACTGACCGTGGACGAGTTCCTGGCCAACGTGCAGACCGCCTACGAGGAGGACAAGGCGGCCGGACTGGTGGCGCCGGTGCCGCCGCCGGTCGGCATGGGCGGCTGACCGCGCTCTCGCCCCTCGCGCCGCCGACCGCGCCACCCGGGCTTCGCACGGCGTTGCCCGGGCCGGCGCGGTTCGCCGCGGCGCCCCACTCCGACCGCTGATGCACAGCCGGTCCTTTCAGTACTACCTGCTGCTCGCGCCCGCCGTGCTGCTGAGCGTGGCGGTGGTGCTGGCGCCCGGTCTGATGACCGCCTACGTCGCCTTCACCGACTGGAACGGCGTGTCGCTGAGCATGAACTGGATCGGGTCGGTCAACTTCGAGAAGATCTTCGCCGACCGCGTGTTCTGGAAGGCGCTGGGCAACAACGTCCGCTGGACCCTGCTGTTCCTGACCGTGCCGGTCGGCATCGGTCTGCTGACCGCGATGCTGCTGCTCAAGCGCGGCCGCACGCGCACCCTCTACCAGATGATCTACCTCGGCCCCTACGTGCTGGCGCCGGTCACCAACGCCATCCTGTGGCTGAACATCATCCTCAACCCCGTCTCCGGCCTGCTGCGCCACGTCCGCCACCTGTTTCCGCGCAACTCGCCGCTGGCGCCGCTGCGGTCGCCGCTGGGAAGCCCGGACACAGCACTCTACTTCGTGGCGATGGTCGACATCTGGCACTACTGGGGCTTCCTGACGGTCGTCTACCTGGCTGCCCTGCGCCAGACGCCGCAGGAGCTGGTCGAGGCCTCCACCGTGGAAGGGGCGGGCGCGCTGCAGCTCTTCCGGTTCCTCTACCTGCCGACGATCCTGCCCACGATGCTGCTGATGTTCGTGATCATCACCATCTTCTCGTTCCTGACCTTCGAGTACGTCTACATCATGACCGGGGGCGGGCCGGCGCACGGCTCCGAGATGCTGAGCACCTACGCCTACACGCTGGCGTTCAACGCGCTGCAGTACGGCAAGGCGGCGGCGACCGGACTGGTGATGAGCTTCTTCGGCCTTGCGGCGTCGGTGTTCTACGTGTGGATGAGCCGGCGGGAGGTGGGCTCATGAGCGCGCGGTCGCCGAGCGCGGCGAGCATGAGGTCGACGGTGGCGTCCTGGCGTTCGCCGCGCTCCCGGCGGTTGATCGGCTCGGCCGGCTCCCACCTGGTCCTGATCCTGTTCGCGTTCACGGCCCTGGCGCCGCTGGCGCTGGTGGCGATCAACAGCCTCAAGACCCATCGCGAGGTGGTGCGCAGCCCCCTGGCGATGCCCACCACCCCGCACTGGGAGAACTTCGAGCAGGCGTGGCGCTACGGGCAGTTCTCGCGCGGGTTCGTCAACAGCACCCTGCTGAGCGGCACGGCGGTCGCCACCGTCCTGACCTGCGCGACGCTGGCCGGCTACGTGCTGGCCCGGCGACGGGTGCGGCAGTGGCGGATGGTGACCATCTACTTCATGGTGGCGATGACCGTCCCGATCCAGTTGTTCCTGTTCCCGCTCTACTACCTCTTCGCGCGCGTGCTGGGATTGCTCGGCAGCCTGTACGGGGTCGGCGTGGTGCTGGCGGCGCTGAACATGCCGCTGGCCGTGTTCCTGATGCGCTCTTTCTTCCTGGCGGTGCCGGAGCAGCTCGAGGAGGCGGCGCGCATCGACGGCGCCAACACCGCGCGCGTTCTGTGGTCGGTGCTGATACCGCCGGTGCGCCCGGGCCTGATCACGGTGGCGGTGATCGTCGGGCTGCAGGCGTGGAACGAGTTTCTGATCACGCGCACCTTCCTGGGCCAGGAGAGCATCACCGCCACGCTCGGACTGCTGTCCATGAACGGCACCTTCACCGACAACATGAGCGTGATGATGGCCGGCACCATGCTGATGATCGGCCCGCCCCTGGTGTTCTTCGTGCTGGTGCAGCGCTACTTCATCGAGGGGTTGATCTCGGGCGCCCTCAAGGGGTAGGGCCTTCCGACATGGCCGGGTTGAGCGAGGAGGTCCGCGAGCGCGTCTACGCCGGCGTGCTGGGCAAGCTGATCGGCGTCTACCTGGGACGCGCCGTGGAGGGTTGGAGCTACCGGGCGATCCGGGAACGCTTCGGCGAGATCGCCAACTTCGTCCACCACGAGGTCGGCATGCCGCTGATCGTGCCGGACGACGACCTGTCGGGCACGTTCGTGTTCTTCCGGGCGCTGGAGGACCACGGCTACGACGCGGCCCTGAGCGCGCGCCAGATCGGCGAGACCTGGCTCAACTACATCATCGAGGACAAGACGATCCTGTGGTGGGGCGGCATGAGCCGCTCCACCGAGCACACCGCCTGGCTGCGGCTGCGGCAGGGACACGCGGCGCCGGCCAGCGGCTCGATCGCCCTGAACGGGCGGGCGATGGCGGAGCAGATCGGCGCGCAGATCTTCGCTGACGGGTGGGCGCTGGCCAATCCCGCTGCTCCGAAGCGGGCCGCGCGGCTGGCGCGCGCCGCCGCCAGCGTGAGCCACGACGGCATCGCCGTCGACTGCGCCGAGTTCCTGGCGGTGCTGGAGGCGCTGGCGTTCGAGGAGGCGGACGCCGGGCTCCTTGTGGAGCGGGGCTTGGGCTTCGTCGCCAGCGAGGCGCTGCGCGGGCTCGTGACCGCGGTGCGCGACCGCTGTGCGGCGGCCGGCGACTGGCGCGAGGTGCGCGACTGGATCGAGCGCGAGCACGGCTATCACCGCTATCCCGGCAACTGTCCGATGGTGACCAACCATCTCTCGGTGCTGATGGCGCTGCTGACAGGCGGAGGCGACTTCCAGCGCAGCCTGACCATCGCGGCGAGCGCCGGCTGGGACACCGACTGCAACGCCGGCAACGTCGGCTGCCTGAACGGCGTGCGGCTGGGGCTGGCGGCCCTGTCGGCCGGGGCGGACCTGCGCGCGCCGGTCGCCGACCGGCTGTACGCGGTCAGCGCCGACGGCGGCGAGTGCGTGACCGACGCGGTGCTGGAGACCCGGCGGATCCTGCGGGCAGCGGCCGTGTTGCGTGGCGAGGAGCCGCCGCCGCGGCAGCCGCGCTTCGGCTTCGAGTTCCCCGGCGCCGTGCAGGGCTTCCAGGTCGACCGGGAGCCGTACCACCTGCAGGCGGTCACCGGCCTGCGCAACGACGGCAGCGGGCTGCAGATCTCCTACCGGAGGCTGGCGCCGGGCCGTTGCGGAAGGCTTCGCGTGCAGACCTGCTTCGCTCCCGAGCCGAGCGGCGTGCGCGATACCAGCTACTTCGAGGTGCTGGCCAGTCCGACGCTGTACGGCACGCAGACGGTGCGGGCGCTGGTCGAGTGCGGCGCCGGGCCGCAGCCGAGCTGGCGGTTCTTCGTCCGCCACTACCGCGGGGACGGCTCGCTGGAAACCCGCTACGGCGAGCCCGTCCCGCTGCAACCCGGCGCCAACCGGCTTTCCTGGAGGGTGCCGGGCTGCGGCGGGCTGCCGATCTGCGAGCTGGGCATCGAGCTGAACGCGACGCAGCGGCTGGACGGCGAAGTGACCCTCCGCCACCTCGACTGGCACGGCGCGCCGGAGCGCCTGGTGATGGGGCGCGCGGACGAGCTGTCCCCCGAGCTGACGCCGTGGACGACCGGCACGCCGTGGCTGAAGGCGTTCCTCAGCTCGGCCCGCAACCTGGCCCCCGACTACACGACGACGTTCTCGATCTCCCACCCCGGCGACAACGGCGTGCTCACCATCGGCACGCGCGACTGGGACGACTACACCGTGAGCTCGGAGCTGACCCTCGTCCACCAGCGCACGGCGGGGCTGGTGGCGCGGGCGCGCGGCCATCGCCGCTACTACGCCGCCGTGCTGGGCGCCGGCAGGGCGCGCGGCGATGAGGCGCGGCTGATCAAGCGCCGCGACGGGACGGTGCAGGTGCTGGCCCGCTGTCCGTGCGACACGCCGCACGACGAGCCCCTGGAGGCGGCCCTGACCGCGGCGGGTGCAGAGCTTCGCTTCGCGGTCGGGGGCCGCGCGCTGCTGACCGCGCGGGACGGCGAATACGCGAGCGGCGGCGCCGGGTTCCTGGTGGAGGAGGGCGGCTACCTGGCGCGCGGATTCCGGGTGGAGCGCGCGGTGCGTGACGGCGGTGACGGGCCGTGAGCGCTGAGGAGCAACGGCTCGCCGAGGCGACCTACGCCGGCGTGCTCGGCAAGATGATCGGCGTCTATCTGGGCCGGCCGGTCGAGGGATGGGCGTACGACGCGATCCGCGAGCGGTTCGGCGAGGTGGACCGCTACGTGCACGAGCCGCTGGGGCAGCCGCTGGTGGTCGCCGACGACGACCTGTCCGGCAGCTTCGGCTTCTTCCGCGCCCTGGAGGAGGCAGGAGATGGGCGCGAGGTCACGCCGGCGGACTTCGGCGACACCTGGCTCAACACCATCATCGAGGACAAGACCATCCTCTGGTGGGGTGGCCTGGGCCGCTCCACCGAGCACACGGCCTATCTGCGCCTGAAGGCGGGCTACCGCGCCCCGCAGAGCGGGAGCCGCGCGCTCAACGGGCCGATGCTCTCCACCCAGATCGGCGCGCAGATCTTCGCCGACCCGCTGGCGCTCATGTCGCCGGGTGACCCCGAGCAGGCCGCGGCGCTGATCCGCAAGGCCGCCTCCGTGAGCCATGACGGGATGGCGCTCGATTGCGCCGCGTACCTGGGGGCGCTGCAGGCGCTGGCCTTCGAGCACCGCTCGCTGGACGCGCTGCTGGAGGCGGCCGTGCCGTTCGCGTCCGGCGACGAGCTCCGCCGGCTGCTGGACGACGTGCGCGGCGTCTGCGCCCGCGAGGGCGACTGGCGCCGGGTACGGGAGTGGCTGGATCCCCGCTACGGCTACGGCGTCTTCGCCGGGCCGTGCCCGATACAGACCAACCACGCGATGGTGCTGGCCGCCCTGCTGCTCGGCGGCGACGACTTCCGCCGCGCCGTAACCATCGCCGCCTCCGCCGGCTACGACACCGACTGCAACGCCGGCAGCGTCGGCTGCCTGAACGGCGTGCGGTTGGGACTGGCGTCGATTCCCGCCGACCTGCGCGAACCGGTCGCCGACCGCCTGCTGGTGGTCACCGCCGAGGGCGGACGCTGCGTGAGCGATGCCGTGCAGGAGACCCGCCGGATCCTGCGCGCCGGCCCAGCCGGGCGAGGGAGCGCGGCGCCGCAGGCCCGTTTCGCGTTCGAGTTGCCCGGCGCCCGGCAGGGATTCGCATCCTGCCCGCACGCCCCTCCCGGCGCAGCCCCGGTCCGTGTCGCCGGCAGCGACGACGACGGCCTCCTGCTGCGCTACCGCGATCTCGCCGCCTCGACCGGCGGCCGTGTCTCCACGGCGGTCTTCCTGGACTTCGACGAGGTGGCGGACAACTTCTCCACCCACGCAAGCCCCACGCTCTACGCCACCCAGGAGGTGGTGGCGTGCGTGGAAGCCCCGCACCCGGCCGGCGAGCCGCTTCCGACCGCGGCCTTGTACGCGCTCCACTACGACGCCGCCGACCGCGTACAGGAGCTGCGATCGGAGGCGCAGCCGCTGCGCCCCGGCGCCAACACGCTGCGCTGGCGGGTGCCGGCGAACGGCGGCATGCCGCTGTTCCGCCTCGGCCTGGAGCTGTCGGCGCCGTCCGGGGAACGGCGGCCGGTCACCGGCCACCTGAGGCTGCTGAGCGTGGACTGGGACTGCGCCCCGCACGACTTCCGGCAGAGCGGCATGCTGATGTCCTCGATCTGGAACCTGCAGCCCCACTGGATGCGCGCCTGGGTGAGCGCGGCACGCGGGTTCGCGCCCGACTTCGAGCTTACCTACTGCATCTCGCACAGCGCCGAGAACGGCTTGGTCACCCTCGGCACCCGCGCGTGGCGCGACTATGCCGTGGAGACCCGGCTCCGCTTCAGCCTGCACCGCTCGGGCGGCTTGGTGCTGCGCTCCCGCGGCCTGCGGCGCTACTACGCCGCCCTGTTCTCAGGGGGAGACCGGCTCGCCATCGTCGCCCGCCAGGACGGCGCCGTGCACACCCTCGCTCAGACCGCCTTCCCCTACGAGATGGAACGCCTGTACGCGCTGCGCTTCGCCGCCGTCGGCGCCCGCCTGTCGCTCGTCGTGGACGGCGAACCCCTGCTCGAAGCGCGTGACGACCGCTACCGGAGCGGAGGCGCCGGCTTCGTGATCGACGAGGGCACGATGATCGCCGACGGCTTCCGCGTTCGCGAGACTCGCGCTTGAGGAGGGCGATCAGTCAGGCCGACTCTCTCTCAGGTCGTTGGCTGACGTACTCCAAGAGCGCAGCGGCCATCAGGCTGGACCGAGAGTCGCCCGTTTCCTTCGCATAGTCGTCCACTCGTGCCAGAATTCGTTCGGGGATGGAGACGTTGATGCGCCGTGCGCTCCCACTCACCCTTGAGAGGTCCACCGTCACTACCGCCCATATGCCATCGCTGTAGTCGGGGTTTCCCCGATGGGTCTCGATCTCCTTGGGCCCCGGGATGAGCTCGCCGTCGAGCAGTAGTCCTTCGACATGGGTGGTGATGGCCTCGCCAGCGTTGGCAAGGGCATCGTTTATGGTCGAGCCGGCGGAAAAGCAGCCGGGCAGATCGGGCACCGTCACGCCGTAATCGCTGTCGGTGTCCTTATGAATCACGACCGGGTAGTTCATCGTCTCCTCCAGTCCCACCCCGCTTGACGAAAGATGCTCTTCAGCGTTCCGATCGGCAGATCCGCGCTCGGGTGGGGCACCGTCACCTTTCCATGCTTCTCCGCGTGCTTGAACTGACAGTGGCTTCCTCTGACGTTGTGCAGCAGCCAGCCTTCGCGACGGAGACGCCTGATTACCTCACGGCTCGTCAAGGATTTGCATGGTACCCTCCGCTGAGCGTCGGGTCCACGTGATCAACCCTTGGGGGACGACTTCAGCAGCCGGTCGATGAGGACGAAGGCGAGCGCGGCGCGCTCGTTGCGTGACAGGTTCTGCTCCAGCCCCTGGAGGGCGGCGCGGATACGCGGGCCGCTGTCGGGATCGGCGTCGGCCAACTGGAACGCCCGTTCGAGCTGCACTTGGTTGATGCAGTAGACCGATTCGCCGCCGGTCAGGTCGACCGGCTGCACTGCCATGCGCTGCCGACCCCGTGTCAGCCGCTACAGGGCGAAGCTGGCCCCGCAGCCACACGCCTTGGTGGCGTTCGGATTGCTGAAGCGGAAGCCCATGCTCACCAAGTCGTCGGAGTAGTCGACGTCGAGATGGTGCAGATACCCGGCGCTGTTGCGGTCCGCGAGGAGGGTGACCCCGTCCCGGTCGTAGACCACGACGTCGAACGGTGTGCGGGTCTCGTCCATCGACGCCTGATAGGTCATGCCGGAGCAGCCGCCCTCGGTGACCCAGAGGCGCAGGAACCCGTTGTCCGACGCGAGCCTGCGAATCTCCTCCCTGGCCCGTTCGCTGATGGAGACCGAGTAGGGCATGGTGGCCGTAACGTCACTCATCGTCTCTCCAGGATACGCCCGCAGTCGGAGAAGATCAACGCGCGCAATCTACCCCCTTGGCCGCGATCGCAACGCGCAGGCTCCATTGCCGGACGTCCTTCCGTTCTCGTACCCTTGAGTCCCATGGCCGAGCCGATCACGACCACCATGCCGAGGCCGGCGTCCGCGCGGCGCCAGTCGCCGGCACCCGAGTTCCCGGGCTGCCGTCCGATGCGCATACCGCGCGACCAGATCGGCGACTGCGACATCCGCTTCGAGTACTGGGACGCGGACACCGAGATCGCGATGATCTGCGAGCCAGTCAGCTACTACCACGAACGCCCCGCATCGCGCCTCGCCCGGCTGGCCGACCGGATCGCGGCGGCGCGAGGCGCGCCGATCGAGGCGGTCGGGCACACCGACCTGCTGGTGCGCAACGCGCGCGGCGAGCGGCAACGCATCATGCAGGCCGACCAGATCCTGTTTCTGCGTCCCGCGCAGACCATGCCCCAGGGCAAAGTGATCGAGGTGGGCGCCGACTCCCTGCCGGACGTGGTGCTGGAGGTGGACAACACCACGGACGTGCGCCGCGGCAAGCTCGCCCTGTACGAGTCCTGGGGATTTCCTGAAGTGTGGGTCGAGGTGCCGGACAAGCCCGATGAGAGCCGTCCGGCGTCGGCGAGTCCGGGCTTGACGATCCACCTGCGGGAGGCTGGACACTTTCGCCCGGCGCTCGTGAGCCGCGCATTGCCGGGCTGGACCGCCGACGAGATACATTTCGCGCTGAACGAGCCGGAGCTGTCTGCGGAGACGACCGCAGCGTTGCGCCGCGTGGGCCGGTCTCTGGGCGCGACGGAGGGTACCGGCCCGGATGACGATCCGTTCCTGCGCGAAGAGCGCAGGGAGAGCCACGCCGCAGGTTGGTCAAAAGGCCGCACGGAAGCGCAGCGCGCGCATGCGCTGAAGGTGCTCAAGGCGCGCGGCGTTTCGGTGTCGGCATCGCTGGCCGAGCAGTTGGCGCAGATGGAGGGAGTCGGCGAGCGTCTGGTCGATGCGGCGTTGGCGTGCCGCGACGAGGAAGAGTTCCTGCGCTCGGTGTCTGCCCGGACGTAGCGCCGGTGCGTGCCGTATGCTTGCTCCGGCACCAGAGTGCGCAGGCTGCTTGAGCGGCGCCCCGGCTGCGAGGTCCAGATGCATGACCAAGCCGCATCCGGCAGGGTCAGCTTCTCACCGGCCGCGCGCGTGCGTATGATCTGGAGGCAATGTACGCAACAATCACCGTGAGGGACCGATGATCAGCAACGCAGACCTGAGCAAGGCGCAGACGGTCGAGAACCCCGAGGGCATCTTCCGCACCACCCTGTCGTTCGGGGACGAATCGATGCTCTGCCACTTCAGGATGACCAAGGGCTCGCGCATCCCGCTGCACAATCACGTGGCGGTACAGAACGGTTTCGTCATCCGCGGCAAGCTGAAGTTCCACAAGGGGCAGGAGGGCGACACCTTCGTCGCCGCGGCCGGCTCCAGCTATTTCTTCGCATCCGAGGAGTTCCACGGCTGCGAGGTGCTGGAGGACACCGAGGCGGTGGAGTGCTTCTCGCCCATGCGCCCGGAGTACGCGCCGGACGCGAGCTGAGCTCGCGGTGGCGGTGGAGCGACCATGCCGTGCGGCGACCAGACCGAGTTGCTGACGCTGGAGCTGGATAGCCGGGACCGCATCCGCAGCTTCACGCTCGACAAGCGCACCTGCCACCAGCCGGTGGGAGGCGCTGCGCTGCTGCCGGTGATCCGCGACATGCCTGCGCGCGCGCTGCTCGACGCCCCAGCCGACGATCTGATAGATCCCCGGCTGGACGACGTGCAGGCGTTCATGCTGACCAAGCAGCTCTTCGCGCTGCAGGGCGCGATCGAGGTGATGTACGGCCTGCCCGAGAACGGCCATCCGCAGGCGTTCGAGCTGCACGAGCTGGAACATGACGCTGACGGGACCCGACTCGCCGGCGAGATCGCGATCAACATCATCGCGGAGCAGATCAGCTCCTGCGGCGGCTGCCGCTGCTCCCTGTAGCGCCGGCAGCGTCGCCATGGGCGACCTGGACCTGATCCGGGACGCCGCCGGGCGGGTCGGCCTGGACCTGCTGGGCATCACCGCGCCGCGCGGCTCCCAGGTCGCCCAGCGCCGCTTCGAGCGCTGGATCGAGCTCGACCGGCACGGCGAGATGCGCTACCTGGAGCGCCACGCGCCTGCCAAGACCGATGCCGGCGCCCTGTTGGAAGACTGCGCGTCGGTGATCGTCGTGGGGCTCAGTTACAACCGCCGGCGGCCCCGCGGGTCCCACCCGGAGGCGCTTGCCGCGATGGAGCCGGCGACCACATCCGCGCCGGGCGGCCCGCGCGCCGCCGCCGGCCGCGTCGGCATGTACGCGTGGGGGCGTGACTACCACCGCGTGCTGCGCGGCAAGCTGCGCGATCTGATCAAGACGCTTCAGGAGGCGATGCCGGGCGAGCGCTTCCTGTGGGGCGCTGATGCCACGCCGTTGCTGGAGACCCACTACGCTGCCCGCGCCGGCCTGGGCTTCCAGGGCAAGCACACGCTATTGATCCATCGCACGCTCGGGAGCTGGTTCGTGATCGGCGAGGTGCTGACCACGGCCTCGCTGCCTGCGGCGACCCCGGAGCCGGCGCCCGGCCGGCGGTCGCGCTGCGGCACGGCGTGCAACCACTGTCGCGACGTCTGCCCGACCGGCGCGCTGGATGACGAGTGGCGGATCGACGGCCGCCGCTGCATCTCCTATCTCACCATCGAGCACCAGGGATCGATTCCGGTCGAGCTGCGGCCGCTGATCGGCGACTGGCTGTTCGGCTGCGACCTCTGTCAGGAGGCATGTCCGTGGAACGTGCGCGCCGCGCCGACCATGGAGCCGGACTTCACTGCCGACCGCGCAGGGCCGACGGTCGACGTGGCCGAGGTGCTGGCCATCGAGGATCACGACCAGCTCGCCGCCCGGTTCGCCGGCACGCCGTTGATGCGCGCCGGCCGCCGCGGCCTGGTGCGCAACGCCTGCGTCGTCGCCGCCAACGTGGGCGCGCACCATCTGCTGGAGACGCTTCAGACCCTGACCCGGGACGAGGACCCGGTGGTGGCCGAGCACGCGCGCTGGGCGTGCGACCGGCTGCGCGCGGCTCCCGCGGCCCCGGAGGTGTCCGAATGAGCACCGCTGCGCCCGCCGAGGACACCGTGGTGGCGGTCGCCACCCCGCCCGGCACCGGGGCGCTGGCGATCGTACGGCTGTCGGGCCCGCAGGCGATCGCTGCGGTGGCCGCCTGTTTCCGCGGCGCGGACCTCCGGCAGGTCGCCTCGCACACCGCCCACCACGGCTACCTCGTCGCGGGCTCCGAGCCGGTCGACGACGTCGTGGTCACCGTGTTCCGGGCGCCGCGCTCCTATACCGGCGAGGACTGCGTGGAGATCACCTGTCACGGCAACCCGCTGCTGGCCGCGCGCATCGTCGACACGCTGCTGGCCGGCGAACCGCCGGTGGCCGCCGCCGGTCCGGGCGAGTTCACCAGGCGCGCCTTTCTCTCGGGCAGGCTCGACCTCTCGCAGGCGGAGGCCGTGGCGGACCTGATCCGCGGCTCGGCCGACACCGCCCTGCGCGGCGCGCGCGCCCGCCTGGACGGCGCGGTGGCCGCGGTGGTCGAGCCGATCCGCGAGGGACTGCTGGATGCGCTGAGCGAGCTGGAGGTGGAGCTGGACTTCGCCGAGGCGGAGGGCGACCTGGCCGACCGCGGCGCGGTTCGCGCCCATCTGGAGGCGGTGGCCGATCTGCTGGCCCGTGCGGCAGAGGACCCGCTGCACGCCGAAGTGCCGTACGACGGTGTCAACGCGGCCATCCTCGGGCCACCCAACGTGGGCAAGTCGTCGCTCCTCAACCGGCTGGTCGGCAGCGAGCGGGCGATCGTCGACGCCGCCCCCGGCACCACCCGCGACGTGGTCCGGGAGGAGCTGTCCATCGCCGGCATGCACGTGCGGCTGGAGGACACCGCCGGCATCCGTGCCGGGGCGAGCAGCGTCGAGCGGACCGGCATCGAGCGCACCCGGGAGGCGGCGGCGCAGGCCGACGTGGCGGTCCTGGTCGGCGACGCCCGCTCCGGCTGGTCGCCCGAGGTGCGGGCAGAGGTGGAGGAGCTGGTTCCCGCCGGACGCCTGATCCCGGTGCTCAACAAGGCCGACCTGTTGAACGGGACGCCGCCCGCCCCGGCGCCCGACGGCGCGCTGCTGGTGTCGGCCCGTACCGGCGACGGCATCCGGGAGCTGGCGGCCGCCCTGCGCGACCGGGCGGCCGGCGTCGACTACACCGAGCGCGGCGCCGCCGTCGCGGGCGCGCGCCACCGCCGAGCGCTGCGCGACGCACTGGCCGAGGTCGAGACCGCCGATCGGCTGCTCGCCGCCGGCACCGAGGCGGAGCTGGTCGCCGTGCATCTGCGCAAGGCGGCCGTCTGCCTGGACGAGATCCTGGGCGTGGTGACCACTGACGACATCCTGAACCGCATCTTCTCGCGGTTCTGCATCGGCAAGTGAACGGCGTTCCGCCGGCGGTCGATGTGGTCGTGCTCGGCGGCGGCCACGCCGGCATCGAGGCGGCCAGCGCCGCGGCGCGCATGGGTTGCTCGGTGGCGCTGGTCACCATGGATCGCGATGCGATCGGCCGGATGTCGTGCAACCCCGCGATCGGCGGCACCGCCAAGGCTCACCTCGTGCACGAGGTGGACGCCCTCGGCGGCGTGATGGGCGAGCTGGCCGACCGCGCCGGCATCCAGTTCCGGATCCTCAACCGCTCCAAGGGGCCGGCCGTCTGGTCGACCCGCTGCCAGTCGGACCGCGACTCCTATGCTCGCTGCGCGCGCGAGCACGTGGAGTCGCTCGACGCGGTGCGCATCGTCACGGGCACCATCGTCGCCGCGGAGCGCGACGCGGCCGGCGGCGTGTCCGCCGTGCTGCTCGACGACGGCCGGCACATCGCCTGCCGGGCGCTGGTGATCGCCTCCGGCACCTTCCTCGACGCGGTCATGTACACCGGCCTGGAGCCCACTGCGGGGGGCCGCGCCGGCGAGGCGGCGGCGGTCGGCCTGGCCGGCTGGCTGGCTCGCGCCGGCCTGCTGACCCACCGCCTCAAGACCGGCACGCCGCCCCGCCTGTACCGCGACTCGATCGACTTCTCCGTGTGCGACGAGCAGCCCGGCGACGCCGATCCGCAGCCGTTCTCGGGGCGCACCGATCGCGCCTCCTTTCCCGTCATGCCGCAGGTGAGCTGCCACATCACCAGCACCACCGCGGCTACCCACGAGGTGTTGCGCACCGGCTTCGACCGCTCGCCGATCTTCACGGGGGCGATCGCCGGCCGCGGACCGCGCTACTGCCCGTCGATCGAGGACAAGCTGGTCCGTTTCGCCGGCCGCGACCGGCACCAGCTCTTCATCGAGCCGGACGGCCTGGACAGCGACCTGATCTACCTCAACGGCTTCTCCACGTCGCTGCCTCCGGAGGTGCAGGTGGCGGCGCTGGTCACCATCCCCGGTCTGGAGCGCGCGCGCGTGGCGCGTCCGGGCTATGCGGTCGAGTACGAGAGCGTGCCGGCATACCAGCTCGGGCCGACCCTGGAGACGCACGCCGTGCCGGGCCTGTTCCTGGCCGGCCAGGTGTGCGGGACCTCCGGCTACGAGGAGGCGGCGGCGCTGGGTCTGATGGCCGGCATCAACGCCGCCTTCCGGGTGCAGGGCCGGCCGCCGTTCACGCTGGGACGCAGCGAGGCGTACATCGGCGTGATGATCGACGACCTGACCACCCGCGAGTGGCGCGAGCCCTACCGCATGTTCACTTCGCGCGCCGAGCACCGGCTGGTGCTGCGCCAGGACAACGCGGAGCGGCGCCTCGCCCACTACGGCCATCGGTTCGGGCTGGTCGGCGACGCCCACTACCGGCGCGTGACGGATCGGGAGGGGGCGGCGGAACGAGCTCTGCTCGCGCTGGAGGCCGGCCGAGCCGAACCCGCGGCGGTGGAAGCGTTGCTGCGCGCCGCCGGCACCGCGCCGATCGGCGCCCCTGCCTCGCTCGC
The DNA here is from genome assembly GCA_965215345.1 of Spirochaetia bacterium. Lineage (GTDB taxonomy): Bacteria > Spirochaetota > Spirochaetia > SZUA-6 > Bin103 > CATQHW01. The sequence goes on from CBDCDL010000002.1 coordinate 1,715,239, forward strand.
CAGCCTGGCGCGCCGCCCGGAGGTGCCGTTCCCGGACCTGCTGAGGGCCGGCGGAGCGGCGGACATCCCGGATCTGCGCGCCCTGCTGACTGACGCACCGCTCCGCGACCAGGTGGCCGCGGAAGTGCGCTATGCCGGCTACATCCGGCGCGAGCTCAAGCTCATCGCGCGGCAGGCGAAGCACGAGGCGGTCCGCATACCCGAATCGTTCGACTACGCGGCCGTGCGGGCGCTGTCAGCAGAGGCGGCCGAGACGCTCGCTCGCATCCGGCCGGTCAGCATCGGCCAGGCATCGCGGGTCGCCGGCGTCACCCCGGCCGACCTCAACGTGCTGAGCGTCGCGCTGCGCCGCTGACGCAGGCTCCTCCATCGTGCCGAACCGCGAACTGATCGCCCGCCGCGACCTGTCGCCGAGCGCCTACGTGCTGCGCATCGAGCGGGGGGACATGCAGTTCACCCCCGGGCAGTACATCACCGTGGGCGCCGCCGGCGACGTCGAGTCCAGGGAGTACTCCGTGTACTCCGGCGCCGAAGACCCCTGTCTGGAGGTCTTGATCAAGGAGGTGTCCGGCGGATCCGTCTCCCGCCGGTTGCGGCGCCTGCCGCCGGGCAGCCCGCTGGCCGTGGAGGGGCCGTTCGGCTTCTTCACCACCGCCGCCGAGCACGCGCGTCGTCCGCTCCTGTTCGTGGCGTCGGGCACCGGCATCGCGCCGTTCCGGTCCATGGTGCGCAGCGATCCCGCGCTGGACTACCTGTTGCTGCACGGCGTCAGAACGCTCGACGACTGCTACGAGTCGGATGCGTATGCGGCAGACCGGTACGTCCCGTGCGTGAGCCGCGGCCCCGGCGGGTTCCAGGGCCGGGTCACCGACTACCTGCGCGAGCACCCGGTCGCCGCGTCCACGCCCTGCTTTCTGTGCGGCAACAGCGCCATGATCTTCGCCGCCTTCGACCTCCTCAAGCGGCAGGGCGTGCCGAGCGAGGACCTGTTCGCCGAGGTCTATTTCTGACCATCACGGCGCCAGCGTGCCGAGGGTACGGCGATCATATCGAATTGCATGATTATGTTTCGCATGCAATATTGAAATAGAGATGCCGGAATACACGCGATTGCTGCGGTTGCAGACTGACTCACCGGTAACGTTCTTCCTCTGGGGACCGCGGCAGACGGGCAAGAGCACCCTGCTCGGGGCCGAGTTTCCCGACGTGCCGTGGGTCGACCTGCTGCGACCGGAGACCTACCGGCGCTATCTGCAGAACCCGGAGTTGCTGATCGACGAACAGCGCCGACACGGCAGCGACTTCATCGTGATCGACGAGGTGCAGAAGGTGCCGGCACTCCTGGACGCCGTGCACTGGCTCATCGAGCACCGCGGCGTCCACTTCGCCCTCTGCGGATCCAGTGCCCGCAAGGTTCGCCGAGGCCAGGCCAATCTCCTCGGTGGGCGGGGCGAACGGAGGGAGCTGCACGGCCTCTCGGCGATGGAAGTAGGGTCCGGAGTGGATCTGGTCCGACTGCTGAATCGCGGCTATCTGCCCCCCATCCACGACGCGGACCGACCGCTGCCGTTGCTGGATGCCTACGTCTCCCAGTACCTGAAGGAGGAGATCGCCGCCGAGGGGCTGACGCGGCGGCTGCCCGCCTACGCCGACTTCCTCGGTCTGGCAGCGCTGTCCGACGGCGATGTGGTCAACTACACGACCATCGCCCGCGACACCGGCGTTTCCAGCCGGACGGTCCGCGGGTACTTCGAGATCCTCGAGGACACGCTGCTGGGGAGATTCCTCCCGGCGTACCGGCGGCGTCCGAAGCGGAGGGTCGTGACCTCGCCGAAGTTCTACTTCGGTGATGTCGGCGTGGTGAACTTCCTGGCCAAGCGGGGGACGGTGCAGCCCGGCAGCGAGCTGTTCGGCAAGGCGTTCGAGAACTGGGTGTTCCACGAGCTGTGCTGTTACAATTCGTACCGCGCCCGCTACGCCGACTTCTCCTACTGGCGTCTGAGCTCGGGCATCGAAGTCGATTTCGTGGTCAACCACATCGACTGCGCCGTGGAGGCCAAGGCGGTCACCCGGTCGCGGGGCGATCACGCCAAAGGGCTGCGGGAGCTGAAGCTCGACCATCCGGAGACCAGGCGCCGTATCATCGTGTCGCTGGACCCCCACGATCGCACCACCGAGGACGGCATCGAGCTGCTTCATCACACCACCTTCCTGACGCAACTCTGGGACGGGACTTTGTTCTAACTCCATCTCGGACGCTACTGCCGTTCATCGAGAATTGCCGGCTCGGCTCTGGTGGACTTGACCGGTCGGTCGGCAACGGGGTAGCTTGGCGCTTCGCCCGCGAGGTGAGGTGACCGCCACCGACCGCGTGGCCTGTTCTCTCCGGCGCGGGCAGACGCTCGCACACGGAGGTTGAGCATGTACAAGAGATCACGAGATGTCGCGGCCGTGATGGCCCTGTTGGCGTTCTGGCTGGCGCCGTCGATGGCGTTTGCCGAAGGGCAGGCGGAGGGCGCCGCCGCAGACGCGCCGATGGAGATCACTTGGCAGTTGCGGGAGGAGACCTCCTACGCGGCGCAGGTGGCCGAGGAGATCTTCAACGTCCGCATCCTCGGCAACGGCATCTGGAACAACGACCGGGAGAAGATCGACCTGATGTTCGCCGCCGGCGAGGCGCCCGAGGTCTTCTCGGCCGGTGACGACCAGTTCCACTACCGCGACGGGCTGACCCGCGAGATCCCGCTGGCGATGATCCAGGAGCACGCGCCGCTGCACTACCAGTGGATGCTTGATCATCCCATAGCGCTCAACATCAGCCGCAGCCCGGACAGCGACGACGCCTACGTCGCCCTGGTCGGGGTGACGATGTCGACCAACGTGCCGCTGATCGGCTTCTGGTCGACCCGCGCCGACTGGGCCGAGAACGTCGGGCACCCGATTCCGGATTACTACGAGACGCGCTGGAAGGTCAGCACCGAGACCGACCGCACCTGGTTCGTTCCGGCCAACCTCACGCTCGACTGGATGGAGGAGTTGATGGTCCTCTATCGCGACGGCGATCCCGACGGCAACGGCAAGATCGACACCATTCCGGCGAGCGCATCCAACGTCATCCCCTGGAGCTTCACCACCCTGTTCGGCGCGTTCGGCCTGCCGATGTATTCGATCACGGTGGGTACCGGCGGCGTGGCCAACTACCAGGACGAGAACGGCGACTTGGTGCTGCAGCCGGTTTCACCGCGCTACAAGAAGTTCCTGGCCCACCTGGCCGACTGGTACGCCAAGGATCTGATCGACAAGGAATTCCCGACCATGAACCGCCAGGACCAGTGGCAGAAGGACATGGCCGGCATCACCGGGGTGCAGTTCATGAGCAACTCCACCTACGTGAACCCGACACTGGAGCGGCCGCCCAACCACGCGACCCTGGAAGAGGTCGCGGCCGGCGCGAGCGTGGCGATGATGCCGCCGCCGATCGGTCCCGAGGGATACCAGGGCGTACAGGTCTACCAGGCGCACTCGCCGATCAGCAACTGGGCCTCGCTCAAGATCCGCCACGACGTGAGCGACGAGAAACTGGCCAAGATCCTGCAGATCTGGGACTGGCGCCAGCATGACCCGGAGGGCTGGATGATCAGCCAGTTCGGCAAGGAAGGCGTGCACTTCACCTGGTCCGGCGAACCGGGCAACTCGAAGCCGATCCGCACGACGCCGGAAGAGCTGGAGCAGAACCATCCCAACGAGGCCAAGCTCGGCAGGTTCTTTCACTACCCGTACGGGTATCACATGGACATGATCCGCTGGATCTACTCGCCGCAGTTCGTGCAGATCTGGGACAACTGGTTCGCGCCCGGGCACTCCGAGTACTACCACACTCGACCGTACAAGTGGGACCTGTTCACGGAGACCGAGATGAAGGCGATCGCCGATCGCCAGGGCGAGGGGCTGAACACGCTCGCCAACGAGTTCTTCATGCGGGTCGTGACCGGGCAGGTCGACCTGGACGCCGAGTGGGACAACTACGTCGCCCGGTGGATGGCCGAGGGCGGCGAGCAGGTGTACGAGGCGATGCAGAACTCGATCGTCATCGAGGCGCTGCACGAGGGGCGCATCGAATACTGATCCTTGTCGTCGATGGACATGAAGGGGATGGGCTGCCGGTCCATCCCCTTCCGCTCTGATCACCGAGGTTGAGACCGATGCCGGCATCCACGGTCGACATCCAGATACGCGACAACCTGCGGCGCGAGCGGTGGAGCCGCGTGCGGCGGATGCGCCTGCTCTACCTGTCGCTGCTGCCCGCGTTGCTGCTGCTGCTCGTGTTCAACTACGTCCCGATCTACGGCATCGTCATCGCGTTCAAGAACTTCCAGGCAAGCCGCGGCATCCTGGGCAGCCCGTGGAACAACTTCGAAAACTTCGAGGTGCTGTTCGGCAGCTTCCAGTTCCAGCGGGTCATGCGCAACACCGTCATCATCAGCGTGCAGCGCATCGTGTTCGGCTTTCCGGCGCCGATCCTGCTGGCCCTGATCATCAACGAGTTCGCCAACTCGTGGTGGAAGAAGGGAATCCAGTCGATCACCTACCTCCCCCATTTCATCTCGTGGGTGGTGATGGCCGGCATCCTGGTGGAGATCCTGTCACCGCAGCGCGGCATCATCGGGTACCTGTACACGGTGCTCGGCAGGGACGCGCCGCTGCTGCTCACCAACAGGGACCTCTTCCGGCCGATTCTGATCGCCACCGACGTCTGGAAGGAGGTGGGGTGGGGCTCGGTGATCTACCTGGCGGCGATCTCCTCGATCGATCCGACCATGTATGACGTGGCGCGGATCGACGGCGCCGGGCGGGTGCGGCAAGCGACCGCCATCACCCTGCCGTCGCTGCTGCCGGTGATCACCATCCTGTTCATCCTGCGCCTGAGCGGCATCCTCAACGCCGGCTTCGACCAGATCTTCAACCTCTACAACGAGCTCGTATACGAGGTCGCGGACATCATCGACACCTACATGTACCGGGTCGGCATCCTGTCGCAGGAGTTCGAGTTCGCCACCGCTGCCGGCCTGTTCAAGAACGTCGTCGGGGTCGCGTTGATCGTGCTGGTCAACGCCGTGATCAGGCGCTTCAGCGATCACGGAATCTGGTGATGGCGGCGCGCCGGTTCGGGACGGTCTGAGATGGCCAAGCAGATGATCGACCAGGGGCTGGTCGAAGTCGACATCAGCGGCGCCCGCATTCGCCGCGTGTTCGGCTACCGGCGCCAGACGGCGGGCGAGATCGCCTTCAAGGCGGCGGCGTCGGTGTCGCTGTTCCTGCTTGCCCTGACCTTTCTCTATCCGTTCTGGTTCACGATCATCCTGTCCTTCTCCGGCTTCAACGACGCCCTGACGCTCGGCCTGCATATCTGGCCGAGCGAGTGGAACCTGGAAGCCTACGAGTTCGTCTTCACCGAGAACGTGATCGCGGTCGCCTACTTCAATTCGATCGTCCGCACCGCGGTGGGGGGCGCACTCACCGTGGTGGTCACGTTGATGGCGGCCTATCCGCTGTCCAAGAAGAATCTGCCCGGGCGCACCGGGATCACCATCTACATCCTGATCACGATGTTCTTCTCCGGCGGGCTGATACCGACCTACCTGCTGATCCGATCGCTGGGCCTGCTGGACAAGTTTATCGTCCTCATCCTGCCGGTGCTGGCGATCGGCTTCTACATCATCATCGTCCGCAACTTCCTGATGACGGTGGACATCGCGTACGAGGAGTCCGCGCTGATCGATGGCGCCAACTACCTGGAGATCCTGTTCCGGGTGATCATGCCGCTGGCCAAGCCGGTGATGGCGGTGATCTTCCTGTGGGCGGCGGTCTACCACTGGAACGAGTGGTTCCACTGGCTGATCTACATGAAGAGCAACTCCAAGATCGTGCTGCAGATGATCCTGCGGCGGTTGCTGATCAAGGAGCGTGAGCTGCTGGAGCAGGTCATCGAGTTCGGCGACCCCGGGGACTTCACCAACCAGCAGCGCCTGCCTCCGGAGGCGCTGAAGGCGGCGACGACCCTGATCACGATCGGGCCGATCATCCTGCTGTATCCGGTTCTGCAGCGCTACTTCATCAAGGGCATTTTCGTCGGATCGCTCAAGGGCTGAGCCGGTACCGCCAGGCGTCGCCGCGCATGTGCCGGTCGCCGTCCACCCAGAGCCGCGTCATGCGCAGGATCAGGTCGTCGCCGCTGCGTTCCTGGTGCACCTCGAAGTTGCGCAGGTGCACGGGCGCCGGGTCGTCGTCGCGCCAGGTGTCGATCTCGGTGACGCTGTCGCGGATTAGCAGGAAGCTGTCCGGGTCCACCTCGCCTGCGACCAGCGGATAGTCCGGACCATTGCCGTCGGGGTTCTCTTCGCACAGGTTGCCGATCCAATAGTACCGGCCGCTGGAGTGCGGCACGATCGTGGAGTAGGAGGCGGGCGAGTGAAACGGCGTGCCGTCGGTCCGGGTCCAGGGCGCGATGCGGCTCCAGGTAAGGCAGCCGTCGTCGGAGGTGCAGTACCACTTGTGGCCGGGCAGTGACGGATTGCCGGCGTTGCTGCCGCGCATCACCATCAGGAAGCGTCCGTCGGGCATCTCGGCGATCGCTCCCTCGCTTACCCCGCGGGTGGAGACGTCGGGCTCCAGGATGACGCGCTCGCCGACTTCCCAGCGCAGCCGCCTGCCGGGCTGCCAGGTACCGATCATGACCATGATCTCGTGAAAGGAGAGCGCGCCCGGCGGACAGAACAGCGTGCCGTCGGGTTGCAGGCGGGTGATCTGCACGGGGAAGATCAGGCGCCCGGCGCGATCGAAGAACGGCACGTTGGCGAAGTGGACGGCGTTCCTGCCGGTCCACACCGCCTGCAGCGGATGGGAGGGATCGTATTCCTCTCCCTCCTGGATGATCCGGTCCTCGAACAGCCAGGTGATGCCGCCGTCGTCGGAGACCCGGTAGGTGGGGAAGGTGTAGGTGAGCGCTTCCAGCATGTGGTCCTTCGGCATCACCGACGTGCCGTTGAGCGCCACCAGCAGCCCGCTGCCCGGATCGGCCACCAGCGTGCCGTAGCCGGTCCGTACCGTGCCGGCCGGAGTGAGGTGGCTGACCTGATAGGGGTGGTCCTCGGACCAGGTGGCGCCGTCGTCGTCCGAGTAGCTCAGGCGCAGCAGGTCGTAGATGTCGTTGCCGATCTCGCTGAAGCGCTGCCGGAGCAGCTTGGGCTCGTGCGCGGAGCGGTAGCCGACCGTCTCGTAAGCGGCGGAGACGTCGCTGCCGCGATAGGTCATCGTTCGTTCGCTGACGGTCATTCGACCTCCACGTCTACAGACGCAGCCGGTAGTGGTAGGCGTCGGCGCTCCAGACGTCGCGATCGCCGCCCTTGGCCCCCAGCCGCGTCAGGTAGAGCTCCAGGTCATGGGTCTCGCGGTTCTCCAGCAGGCTGAAGTTGGTGAGTTGCAGGGTGTCGGCATCGTGTTCGGGGTCGCACCGGTCGATCACGGTGACGGTGTCACGCTTGAGGGCGACGTGCTGCTCGTCGATCTCGGCGATCTGCAGCGGGTGGCGCGGCGCGTTGGCCTCGGCCGGCCGCTCGGCGATGTTGAGCACGCAATAGAGCTTGCCGGTCACCGAGGCGCGGATGGTCTTGGCGAACGTCGCCGGCGAATAGAACTGCCCGCCGTCGTCGTAGCGCAGGTCGCGTATCGGGGTCCAGGTCAGGCCGCCGTCGGACGAGGTCGAGCACCACTTGCGGCCGGGGCATTCCAGGGGGTCGAGCCCGGCGTTGGAGCCGCGCATGATCAGCAGCAGCCGGCCGTCGGACAGCTCGCCGAGATCGAGCTCGACCAGTCCGCGGGTGGAGGTGCGCCGCGGCAGGAAGATCGGCTGCGAGGTCTGCCAGCGGTAGTCGCCGGCCGCCGCGTCCCAGCGGCCGACGAAGCAGATGACGCCCGCGACGCAGCCTTCCCGATAGGTGTTGGGGAACACCACCGGCACCTTCTCGTCCTCGGCGTCGCGGTACGGGACCGGCACCGTGGCGCTGATCACGACGGTCCCGTTGCTCGCGACCAGCGGCCGGCCGACGTACATCTCGTTGCGGCGGAAGAAGGTCTCGTCGCTCCAGTCGTCGGGGTCGAAGTCCGGCCCGGACTCGTACTTGAGCAGGCGCGCGTCGCCCCAGGTGCGACCGTCGTCGGCGGACAACTGGTAGAAGCCGTGGTCGGCGAAGCGCCGTTCACCGGTCCAGAGCAGGTGGAGCGCCTCCCGCGGGTCGCCGCGCAGCAGGCGCTGGAACGCCGGCTTGATCAGCATGCCCGACACCGGGTCGTACGGCCCGGTGCCGCGCTGGCTGGCGCCGCCGGACTGCGTCACGTCGCCCTGGCGTGGCCGCTCCTCGTACAGGAGCTCCCAGTCGTTCCAGGTCCTGCCGTTGTCCTGCGACTCCCGGCTGCGCGCCCGGTAGTTCCAGTCGGAAGAATTGACCAGCGCGCGCGTCTCCTCCAGCCGCAGGCCACGGCCGATGTAGGACACGGCACAGCTCACCGCCACCCGTTCCTGTCCGGAGGTCGCGTATCGTTCGCGTTCGACCTCACAGATGGGTGCCATCTGTCAGTCGGTCCCGGTAGCGGCGTTGGCGGGGTCCTTCACGCGTTGCTTGAGAGTGCGGAGCTTGTCCTGATCGATGCCGGTAGCGGCTTCTATGGTCGACCAGGGAACACTCGCTTCCAGGAAGTTCTCAGCGATCTCGACCTGACCCTCTCGCCGACCTTCCTCCAGACCCTCCTGCCGGGCCTCCTGTCGTGTCCTGTGCGCGAGGTACTCCATGGCGACTTCCATCATCTCTTCCGCCTGGTTCATCAACTCTCCCCCTATCGTCGGCACCTCCTGCCGTACCGCGGCAGCGAACCTGCGCCAATCACCCGCGTCGCGCGTGGTCACCGCAATGTACACCACGATCTGGCGCAGGTCCTCGATTCGCATACGGCAGGTCCGATTCGCTGTCGCGCAACCGGTCGTCGATGAAACTGACCGATTGCCACTTCAGGCTTGACCCAGACCAGCGCGCTGCCGATCGCGTGCGGCAGATGCGCCCGGAGCAGGTCCGCCGCTTCCGTTTCCTTGCCGAATACCGCACGGAACAGGTGATCGTGCGGCTGTGCGACCTGGCCTGCCACTACCGCCCAACCAGCAGGTCGGTGCGTCCACGTCTGCGCCGCCGCTGGCGACGTGCTCGCTGGCGTCCACCGCGTCTGTCGTTCTCGTCGTAGCGCATGGCTGGTTCCCTGCACTAACGGACAATGGCCCGATCGGCGCCGGCTTCAGGGCAGAGAGATGGCTGCCGCCACGGTCGGCTGTTCGGGCCTTGAACACTTCTTCAGCTTATCTTATGCGGCAAGTAGAGATAGAATCGGGCGCGCTTGTCATTGGAGGAAGGTTGTGGGAACTCAAGGAATCTCAAGCGACGACCTGAAGTCGGCGCTCACACAGCTCTCCGAGCACGGGTACGCCGTCATTGAAGGTGTGCTCGGTGAGGATGAAGTCCGGCACTACCGCGGATTTGCGGAGGAGCTCTTCGAACGGGAACGGCGACAGCCCTTCGAGCCGGAAGACGGGCCCGCGTTGCCGGGAGATGACGAGATCGAAGCGTATCTGAAGGAAAGCTACCAGATCAGTGAAGCGGAGCGGGCTCGACTCATGCGGCGCATCCGCCATTCACGTGCACGGAACCAAGGCACACCATGGCCCGTCCCTCCCGTAGCGGTCGTCAAGAACTTCCTTCACTTGCCCACTCTGTTCGATCATGACCGGTCACAGCGCATTTGGAACGTGATCAACAAAGCCCCGGATTTCGGAAGATTGGTAGAACATCCGGTAGTGCTGTCGCTGGCGCGGGGGATTCTCGGCGACGATTGCGTGCTCGCCGACTGCAGCGCGACCAGTATCGGTCCCCACACGGACGAAGGGGGAGCGTGGCACGTGGACGTGCCGCTCGGTCAGTTGCCGGAGCCTTTGCCGGACTTTCCGCTGACCATTCAGAATGCGTGGATGCTCGATGCGTTCACGACGACGAACGGGGCGACGCAGATCGTTCCCGGCAGCCATCGCACGCGCAGAAAGCCCACGTGGGGAGGACAGCAGGAGAACGGAACAAAGCTGACGGGCCCGGCCGGCTCCGTCGCTATCTGGCTCTCGAACACCTGGCACCGATCGGGACCGAACGCCACGGACCATCCTCGTCGAGCGATTCTCTGCTATTACTCTCGCTCGTGGATGAAGCCGTTTACCGATTATACGTCGATAGCCCCGGAGGTCGCGCAAACTTTCTCACCGCAGTTGCGGTATCTTCTGGGGTATTCGGCGCGGGCGCCAGTTCGAGGGTAGCGGTATCGTCCCGGCCGCCCGGTCAGCCGATCACGTCGTGTTCCCGTTCGGCGTGCGCACCAGCCACGGCACCGCGACGGCGTGCTTGAAGTTGTGGTTGGGCACGTCCACGTTGGCGTACGTGAAGTACTCCTCCATGGTCAGCCCTTCCGGGATCTCGTCGTCGTCGTGGATCCGGGCGGCGGGATCGGTGTAGCGCGGGTAGTGGTGGATCTCCAGCAGGGCGAGCTTGTCGCGCACCCGTTGCCGCCACTCGGCGAAGCCGGCATCGTCCAGCCCCGGGCGCCAGGCCAGCCGGCCGGTCGCGGCGCGCAGCAGGTGCTGGCAGAACCCCATCGTGGTCACGTGGCGGCCGTCGCCCCGAGCGGGCGGGTAGCGTACTTCCTCGCTCATGTCAGGCACCGTAAGCTAAGAGGTCCCTGAAGAAGAAGGAGCTCGAGACTGGAGGACCTGTGAACGTGAAGACACTGCCCGACCTGTCCGACCGGGCGCGAGGCGAGTTGGGCATGGTGGCGATCGGTCTCGGCATCGTGGCGGTGGTCATGGGGTCGGTCGGACTGATGGTGTCGTGGGTGCCGTTCCTGGGGCTGATCGCGGTGCCGGTGGGAGCGATCGGCGTGGTGTTGGCGGGGGTAGGGCTCGTGATGGCGCTGACGCGCAAGGTGAACGGCTTGGGTCTATCGATCCCGGGTGGGGCGTGCAGGCTATCATGAGGTATGGCCCCACGAACCGAGATCGCTGCCTCGGTCGTGATCAACAGCCGCCCGCGAGCCTCGTTCGCTCATGTCAGGCCTGCTCGTGCGTACCATCGCAGCGGAACAGGCGCAGTTTCTCGGTGACCGCCGCGGCGACAGCGGCCCTGACCTGCTTGAAGGGGATCCGCGGATCGGAAACGGAGGCGCCGTTCGCGTAGCAGCGGGCCAGCGTCCGGCTGACGGCGCGGCGGATCCAGGTGTCGATGTTGATCTTGGCCGCGCCGCAGCGGATCGCGTGACGGGTCACCTCGTCGGACAGGCTGGTGCCGCCGTGCACGACCAGAGGTACCGGCGAGGCGCGGCCGATGCGTTCGATCAGGTCACGATCGGGGGTGCTGGTGCCGACCCCGGTGCCCGGCGCGTTGCCGAACGAGCACGCAAGGTAGTCGATGCCGGTCTCGGTGACGAAGCGCTGCACGGCGGCCGGGTCGGTCTCGATCTGGGCGCCCGCACCCGTCTCTTCGTCCAGCGTTTCGCCGAGCTGCGCTTCCAGGGCGACGCCGTGGGCACGGGTCACCTCGGCCACCTCACGCACGCGCGCGACGTTTTCGGCATAGGACAGCATCGACGTGTCGATCATCACCGAGTCGAACCCGGCGTCGATCGCCTTCCGTACGACCTCAAGGTCCGACCCGTGATCGAGATGGAAGTAGAGCGGTACCGCGGCATGGATGCGCGCGGCCCGGACTATCCCGGCGATGTATTCCATGCCGGCGTAGCGCAGCGTGCCCATCGATACCCCCACCAGACAAGGGAGGCGAGCTTCGTTCGCGGCGTCGACGATGCCGTGCACGGTGTCCAGGCTGCTCATGTTGAACTGGCCCACCGCCCAGCCCTCGCGACGCGCCCGGTGGATCAACTCGGCTGCCGTACTCCTTTCGCTCATGGACCCTCCTCGCTCATCGGATCATTACCGCCGCTGCGGACGCGATCGAACGCCTGCAAGGCAGCTCCAAGCAACGCCGCATGCGTCAGCTTCGAGGTGGCGATCTCCTCGATCCTGACCTGCGGATGGACCAGCTTCGCTACCCGTCCGCGGAGGTGGTCAGGGTCTGGCCACCGACGGGAGGCAGCCCCGCCACCGATGACCACGGCGCCGCAGTCCACCACCGTCAGCGCGTGGCTCAGCGCCACGGCGAGGGCTTCGTGCGCCGCATCGACCACCTCCTGCGCCCACGGTTCGCCATGCGCCGCGGCCGCGACGATGGCGGCGCCGTCATGCCGGCGTCGGCCCTCTTCGGGCCGCGCGGCCAACCGTGCCATGCCGCGGCCGGACGCGTACTGGCACAGGCACCCGTGACCGCCGCACGCACACGGGACGTCGGCGTCGGCGTGCGACTTCAGGTGACCGAAGGTGCTGGCCGCGCCATGCACGCCGCGCCAGAGCCGTCCATCGAGCACCAGGGCGTGGCCGATGCCGGTGCCGATGGTGACGTAGAGAAAGGTGGAATGGCGGCGGCCGGCCCCCAGCCGGAGCTCCGCACGGGCGGCGGCGAATGCGTCGGTGTCCAGTACCACCGGGCACCGGAAGCGATCGTCGAGCGCGGCCTGCAGCGGCACGTCCCGCCAACCGACGTTCAGCGCTTGACGGACCGTGCGGCGGTCGTCGTCGAGTACCCCCGCGACCGACACCCCGATCGCTTCCAGTGACTCTTGCTTCCCGTCGCGGTACGTGCCCAGAAAGGCCAGCAGGTCGCTCAGCTGCAGCGCTTGCCCGGCAGCACGGGCGGCCATCTCCACCGGCCGCGGCGGTGTCCCCTTCGGCCCTGCGTCCGGAGGTTCGCGCAGCAGCAACGCACGCGTGCGCGTGCCTCCGATGTCTACCGCCAATACCGCCATCGCCGCGCCTTCTTGTTCGCCGCTCAGCCTTCTCGCAGTCCGGTCAGGGCCACGCCGCGAACGAAGTTGCGTTGCAGCAGGATGAACATCAGCACGAGCGGCAGGGCGCCAAAGACCGCCACCGCCATCACCTGGTTGTAGTTCACGTTGAGCTGGTTCTCGAACAGCGCCATGCCCAGCGGCAGCGTACGCAGCCGGTCGCGGGAGACCACGAGCAACGGCCACAGGTAGTTGTTCCAGTTCCAGACGAAGGTGAAGATCGCGACCGCGGCCAGCGCCGGCATGCTCAGCGGCCAGATGATGGTCGCAAGGATGCGGGGCTCGGACGCACCCTCGCTGCGGGCGCTGTCCAGGAAGTCCTGTGGGATGCCGAGGATGTACTGGCGCGTGATGAATATGCCGATCGGTGACAGCGCCGTGGGTATCGTCAACCCCAGGTAGGTGTTCAGCCAGTGCCAGCGGTGGATCTGCAGGTAGAGCGGCAGCGCGATCGCCTCGAACGGTATCACGATGGTGGCCAGCACCAGGACGAACAGCAGGTCGCGGCCCGGATAATGGAAGCGGGCGAAGCTGTACCCCGCCGCGGCGCTGAGCAGCACGGTGATGGCGACGCTGGCGAGCGACACGCCGATGGAGTTCACGGCGTAGCGGCCGAACGGCCGTGACGTCAGCGCCTCGGTGTAGTTGCCCCAGCGCAGAGCATCGGGCAGCCAGCGGATCGGCAGCGTGAACACCCCATCCGGCGCTTTGAAGGAGGTGCTCACCATCCATACCAGCGGCAGCACGGTCACCACGGCGGCGACTACGAGCAGCAGCAGAACCGCCGCCCTAGCCATGCTCCGCCCCCCGCAGCAACCGGAATTGCAGCACGCTGAACACCAGAATCATCACCAGGTAGAGGATGGAGATCGCCGCTGCCTCGCCGTATTGGCCGAAGTTGAATGCCGTCTTGTAGATCAGAAGGGTCATGATCTCGGTCGCGGTGCCGGGACCGCCGCCGGTCATCACGTGCTGCAGGGCGAAGGTGCGAAAGCCGTTGATGACCGAGATCACCATGACCAGTGCGATCGTCGGGCGCATGTGCGGCAGGACCACCCACCGCAGGCGCTGCCACGCGCCCGCCCCTTCGATCTGCGCCGCCTCCTCGTGGGCCGCCGGTACCGCCTGTCGGCCGGCCAGGAACAGGATCATGTAATAGCTGGCAGCGTGCCACCAACTGGTCATGATCAGCGCCAGCGGCGCGTACGCGGACTTGGTCAGCCATGCGATCGGCTCGCCGGCCAGGAAGGGAGCGAGCAGCGCGTTGACCACGCCGCGGTAGTTGAAGAACAGCTTCCACACCAGCGTGACCGTCAACAGCGGCACCACGGTGGGCAGGAACAATACCGTCCGCCACGCGCCCGATCCGCGGCGCGTGTTGAACAGCAGCGATGCCAGTCCGAAGCTGACCAGCCACACCGGGATCACGGTACCGAACACGTACACGACGCTCACCCTCAGCGAGTTGAGAAAGGCGCTGCTGCCGAGTACGCGCAGGTAGTTCTCAATCCCGACGAAGGCCGGATTCGGGCGCAGATCGTAGTCGGTGAGGCTGAAGTAGAACGCGCGCGCCATCGGATAGAGGCTGAATGCAGCGAGCAACGCAATGGCGGGAAGTGCGAACAGCAGGCCCCACATGGCCTGTCGCTGGGACTCGCGCTGCATCATTCAGCGGCTCCGCATGCTATCTCGACGGAACGTCGTGCGGGTTGAGACAAGAACGGCGCGGAGATCGCCGGCCCGATGACCGGCACCCCGCGCCGTTCGGGATGTCGAGTGCCCGAGTGCGGTCTACTCGCGGCGAAGCCGGCGCATCTCGTCAGCCGCCTTGCTCAGCGCGCCGGCGACGTCACCGCTCTCGGCAAACTCCTCGATCGCATTCTTGATCAGCTCGCCCTCCTGTGCCCAGGTCGGACTGCGCCAGACGAAGCTGCCGGTGGCGTAGCTCTGCTCGTACACCTCGACCCCGCGCAGCGCGCTGCGCACCTCCGGCAGTTGGAACATGCCGCTCCGTCCGTTGATGTACCCCGCGACCTCGTACATCTCTCCCGGCGTGGAGAGCAGCACGTTGAGGAAATCCCACGATTCGCTCGCGGCATCGGAGTCAGCACTCACCGCCAGCGCGTAGGTGTGAATGAAGGTGTGCGGGTTGTCAGGGTCGCGCTGCGGAATCGGCGCCACCACGAAGTTGTCGTACACGTTGGGAGAATTCTCCCGCCATGCCGCCGGCGCCCACGGGCCGCCCATGACCACCGCCTGGCGCTCTTCCATGAAGTCCTGGAAGGCGTAGACCGGGCTGGCGGTGGCGATGTCGGGGCCGCCGCGCCCCTCGGTGATCAGACGGTTCCACGTGTCCTCGAACGCCTCGACACAGGCCGGCGAGTCGATCGCGACCAAGTCGTCGTCGTCGATGACATCGCAGCCGTACTGGGTGGTGACGTTCCAGAACTGCTGGGCGTACCAGAACGAGTCCAGCCCCCAGACCCAGTTGAAGCCGATTCTCTCGATGGCGCCGTCCGCGTTCCGCTGCTCGACGGAGCTCAGCAGGTCGAAGAACTCGTCCCAGGTGGCCGCGCGCTCCTGCCACTGTGCCGACAGCGCCGATGCGTCCAGGCCGGCCTCCGCGAACATCTCCCGGTTGAGGAACAGCACGAACGTGTTGAACTCGGCCGGCACGCCGTACACCTGCCCGTCGAATACCATGCCTTCCAGGGCCGGGTTCACGAACAGGTCGACGACGTCCTGCTGGGTGCTCACGCCGAATGCGCCCGGATCGACCGGGGCCAGCCAGCCTTTTTCCTGGAATTCGGGAAACAGGTAGTCGAGTACGTTGAGGATGTCCGGCGGATCTCCTGCCGCGATGGCCGCGCGCAGGCGCACCTCGTAGTCGCCGTGCGGATACTCGATGATGTCGATCTGCAGGCCGGGATGGTCCTCCAGATACGTGGCCGCCTGCTCGCGCATCCAGTCGGTGGCAACCGTGTAGGTGTGATGCCAGAACGTGATGGTCTTGTCGCCGTCTTGCGCAAAGGCAAAGCCGCCCGAGACCAGACCGGCGCAGAGGGCCAGCAGTACGAGCTTGTTTCTCATCGTCCGAACTCCTTGCGTGATGTCTTGCCCTCCGGCGAGGGCCGGATACCGAGGATAGCCGGGGTTTCCGAAGCGGTCAAACCGATGAGGTGCTCGCAGCAGGGCATGTTCGACAGCGCGGGTTGGTGCGAACCGAGCCACGGGTCAGTTCTTTACGGCGTGTCGGTGACTGCGCGGATCCGGCGCCGTTCGACCAGGAACCCGGCGGCATCGGTGGGCCCGGCTGCGCGTGCGCCGAGGCGTGATAGGCTACGGCGATGTCCACCTTCGAGTTGACCGGGGCGCAGCGCGAGTTCTTCGCCACGTTCGGCTTCCTGCACCTTCCGGGGCTGTTCGCGGACGAGTCCACGCGGATCGAGGATGCCTTCGAGGAGCTCATCCGCAGCCGCGGCGGCGACGGCCATGACGGCCGCCGGCGACTCTCGGTGGCGCCGTTCCTGAATCACAGCGAGTACCTGTGCAGCCTGCTGGACGACGAGCGTCTTGACGCCATCGCCCGCGCGTTTTGCGGAGACGACTATCAGTACTGGAACAGCGACGGCAACTACTACGTGGGCGACACCCCCTGGCACTCCGACGGCACGCTGTCCAACCCGGTGGGCTTCGTGAAGCTGGCGCTGTATCTCGATCCGGTGGATGCGGAAAGCGGCGCCCTGCGGGTGATACCCGGGAGCCATCGCGAGGGCGAGCCGTATGCCGAAATGATCGACGAACAGATCCGCGGCGACCGCTTCTGGGGCGGTCTGCCAGGCGACCGGATCCCCGCCGTCGCCCTGGCCAGCCGGCCCGGCGACCTGGTGCTGTTCAACCAGGCTCTCAAGCACGGCGCGTGGGGCGGCGGAACCCGCCGCCGGATGTTCACGATCAACTACACGCGCGCGATAACCCCCGCGATGCTCGATCGCTACCGCGACGTCGTCGCCAGCCACGGCTACAGCAAGGCGGACGTCTTCGGCAATCCGGCCGGCCCGCTGCTGACCGGCGCGCCGGCGCGCCGCCTGAACCACTTGACCGCGCTCCGGGAGCACATCCCGGACGCCGCCTGACCGACCGCAGGGGGGTAGCGGAAATGGTGCATTCGATAGTCGCTGCGGCGGTGTCGTGGGCCGTGCAGAAAAGCGGCCGGCAAGCCCGTGAGGCTTGCCGGCCGTCTGGCAGGCGCCGCGTTCGGCCGTGGCGTCGATGCGATCTGTGAGAGCGGGAGGGCATCGTCTACGACACGATCGAGGCCGAGTCGAATACCAACGCGGTGTTCATCCTCGACCCGGCGCGTAGTGCTCAAGATCTACAGCCCGTTCCGGGAGGAGTGCGCCTTCAAGCGCCGGCTGACGGAGCGTTGCGCGTGTCAGTCCCAGCGGAGGCCGACGGCGTAGGCGCGGTGGCCGGTGGGGGCGCCGGGGCGGAAGTGGCCGAACACGTACATCGCCTCCGCGTCGCCGAGGGCGACGAAGGTGCCGTTCATGGCGTTGTAGTAGTTGTCGAACGGCTTGCCGTCGGGGGTGCGGTCGAACAGGAGGTCCGTGCTCCAGGTCCGGCCCCGGTCGAAGCTGCGCGCCATGTGCATCCCGCAGAACGAGTGGCCGCGGTGGCGGCTCCAGAGAGACGGCAGGCGAGCCGGCAGGACCAGGGAGCCGTCGGGTAACGCCAGTCCATCGGTCGGCGCGCCGGTTCCGGCCAGGTCGGTCGGCTCGGGCGCCGACCATGTCTCGCCGCGGTCGCGTGACTCCGCGCGGAAGAACAGGCAGTCGCTGGAGCGCGGATTGGTGCCGGGGATGCCACCCAGGTGGTCGCGCCCGCGGATGACCGAGACCAGCGCGCCGTCCGCGGCGGCGAACAGGGTCTGCTCGTTGAAGCCGGCCATCACCTCCGGGTCCTTGCGGATCGCCGGATCGGGCTGGTAGCCGACCTGCCGGTAGCGGAGCGTGCGGCCACCGTCGTCCGAGAGGAGCACGCCGCACTGCCAGTTGTCGCCGCGCACGGCCGATCCCCACAGGGTGAACACCAGCCGGCCGTCCTGCAGGGCAATGCCGGGAGCGATGAACTGCTCGGTGAGGAAGGTGCCGGCGGCGATGTGGTTCCAGGAGAACTCGTCCGCATCCGGCGCGCGGTGCCCGATGAGGATGTCGCTGGGCCGATACAGGCCGCGCCCTCCAAGCGACCGGTCGAAGCCCTCGGGCAGATGGATGCCGCAGGCGACCACGGTCCCGTCGTCCAGTACGTGCGCCGGGGCGACTCCCTGGAACTCGGTCTCCGGGTTGGCGAGCGGCGGCCCGAACGGGCGCGGTTCGGCCCAGGTGGCGCCCAGGTCGTCGCTCCGCGTGAGCAGCGAGGAGATGCCGCGCTCGGCGTCGCTCGCCCGCTGCACGGTCATCAGCAGCCGGTCGCCGCTCTTGACGAGCGAGCACCCGCTGGCGGGATACCGCTCGTCGTCGAACAGAACCCGGTAGTCGGTCACCTGGAGGTCGCTTCGGTCGATCATGGCGGATGCCACGGTACCATGCGGCGCACTGCCGTTCGATTTACCATGGATTCCTCGTTCGTCCATCACGGAGGACCGGGAGCGGCGGAACAACGGACAGCCGAACGCGCGCGCAGATCGCTGGTCAATCTGCGCGTCAGCGCCGACGATCGCGACCTCATCGCCGCGCTGCGGAGGCCCTGGGCAAGAACCGCTCGGAGCTCATGCTGGATGCGGCGCGCCAAGCGGCCCGGGATGCCCTGCTCGACCGCACGCGTCTTGATTCGGACCGCTTTGACGCGTTCATGGCGCTCCTCGATGCTCCGCCCGCGCCGAACGAGAAGCTGAAGCGGCTGCTCACGACTCCGGCGCCGTGGGAGCCGTGAGCGAAGCCCTGCCGGAACAGGGCTCGGGCCTCGGAAGGGCACTGGTACGCGATGCCGTCGTAGAGCATGGCTGGTTCCCTGCACTACGGACAATGGCCCGATCGGCGCCGGCGCTTCAGGGCTGAGAGATGGCTGCCGCCACGGTCGCCTGTTCGGGCCTTGAGCGCTTCTTCGGCTTAAGCGGCACGTCGAGATAGAATTCGGGCCGCTTGTCATTGGAGGAAGGTTGTGGGAACTCAAGGAATCTCAAGTGACGACCTGAAGTCGGCGCTCACACAGCTTTCCGAACACGGGTACGCCGTCATCGAAGGTGTGCTCGGCGAAGATGAAGTCCGGCACTACCGGGGTCTTGCGGAGGAGCTCTTCGAACGGGAACGGCGACAGCCCTTCGAGCCGGAAGACGGGCCCGCGTTGCCGGGAGATGACGAGATCGAAGCGTATCTCGAAGAGAGCTACGAGATCAGCGAGGCGGAGCAGGCTCGACTCATGAGGCGAATCCGTCATTCGCGTGCACAGAACCAAGGCACGCCCTGGCCGGTGCCGCCTGCAGCGGTAGTCAGGAATTTCCTCCACTTGCCGACCCTCTTCGATCATGATCGGTCCCAGCGCATCTGGAACGTGGTCAACAAGGCTCCGGACTTCGGTAGATTGATAGAACACCCGGTAGTGCTTTCGTTGGCGCGGGAGATTCTCGGCGCCGATTGCGTGCTCGCCGACTGCAGCGCGACCAGTATCGGTCCCCACACCGATGAAGGGGGAGCGTGGCACGTGGACGTGCCGCTCGGTCAGTTGCCGGAGCCTTTGCCGGACTTTCCGCTGACCATTCAGAATGCGTGGATGCTCGATGCGTTCACGACCACGAACGGCGCGACGCAGATCGTTTCCGGCAGCCATTGCACGCGCAGAAAGCCACATGGGGAGGACAGCAGGAGAACGGTACGATGCTGACCGGACCCGCGGGCTCGGTCGCTATCTGGCTTTCGAGTTCATGGCACCGATCCGGACCGAACGCGACAGACCATCCTCGTCGAGCGATTCTCTGCTACTACTCTCGCTCGTGGATGAAGCCGTTTACCGATTATACGTCGATAGCCCCGGAGATCGCGCAAACCTTCTCACCGGAGTTGCGCTATCTTCTGGGATTCTCGGCGAGCGCGCCCGTGCGAGGGTAGCGCGGCCGGGCGATCACGTCAGACTGCCGTTCAGCGTGCGCACCAGCCACGGTACGGCGACGGCGTGCTTGAAGTTGTGGTTGGGCACGTCCACGTTTGCGTACGTGAAGTACTCCTCCATGGTCAGCCCTTCCGGGATCTCGTCGCCGTCGTGGATACGGGCGGCGGGATCGGTGTAGCGCGGGTAGTGGTGGATCTCCAGCAGGTGACTTGAACCGCGTTCCCGGTACGCCCCGCGGACCTGATCCAGGTGCTGCGTGGCGCCGCCTTCGGTGATGATCAGCGGCCGGCCGGCCAGCGAGCTCAGCAGGTCGGGAAAGTCGAACCACCTGAACATGCCGGGCACCACGTGCCAGAGCGGGTCCACGTCGCACCACTGCCCGTCCCGCGGCAGACCGAGCACGACGTGACGCTGGCGGACGTGACAGAGAAAGTCGTTGAACACCAGCGCGGCCAGGCGCGGGTCGAGCACGGCCATGCACATCGCCGGCTCCGTGCCGAGGGAGTGACCGCTGACCGCCACCCGCCGGGCATCGACGAAGGGCAGCGAGCGAAGCCACGCCAGCACGTGCAGCTTCTGCGACACCGTCAGCTCCACGTAGCTCCGTCCCAGCCGGATGAGCTGCGCCGTGAGCTTCACCCGGCCGCTGTTCGGCGGCACCCCGGCAGGCAGCAGATCCAGCTCGCCGATGCCGGGGTTGTCCAGCGTTACCGCCACCAGTCCGGCCTTCGCGTAGTACCAGGCCATGCGGTTGGCCACGGGATGCCGGTTGGGCGGCTGCTCCGGCCGCAGCTCCGGCTCGCCGGCCAGCAGCTCCTTGCTGGAGGCCGAGCCGGGAAAGCACATGACCGCGGCGCCGGGCCGGGCCTCGTCGGCCGTGTCCGGCACCAGCATGAGCAGCGGCACCACCGACCCCGGCTCCGGGTACGTCTCCCACTGTTCCAGGCGGTAGCCGTCGCGCGGCTCGGCCCACAGCCGGACCGGTGGGGGATCGGGGGCCGTCTCCGGAGCGATCGACTCCGGCCGCAGCGCCAGCAGCTCGGCGAGCTTGTCGCGCACCCGTTGCCGCCACTCGGCGAACCCGGCATCGTCCAGCCCCGGGCGCCAGGCCAGCCGGCCGGTCGTGGTGCGCAGCAGGTGCTGGCAGAACCCCATCGTGGTCACGTGGCGGCCGTCGCCCCGAGCGGGCGGGTAGCGTACTTCCTCGCTCATGTCAGGCACCGTAAGCTAAGAGGTCCCTGAAGAAGCCCTGAAGAAGAAGGAGCTCGAGACTGGAGGACCTGTGAACGTGAAGACACTGCCCGACCTGTCCGACCGGGCGCGAGGCGAGTTGGGCATGGTGGCGATCGGTCTCGGCATCGTGGCGGTGGTCATGGGGTCGGTTGGACTGATGGTGTCGTGGGTGCCGTTCCTGGGGCTGATCGCGGTGCCGGTGGGAGCGATCGGCGTGGTGTTGGCGGGGGTGGGGCTCGTGATGGCGCTGACGCGCAAGGTGAACGGCTTGGGTCTATCGATCCTGGGTGGGGCGTTGTGCGTGGTGGCCGCGATCATCGCCATCGGCTCCACGTCCATGGGGGTGGCGGCGGTAGAGACAGCGTTGGAGGAAGCGGTCGGCACCGCCGTGGAGACGGTCACGTCGTCGGCGCTGGAGGTGGCGACCGGCGCTGTCGTGGAGAAGGCCGTGGACGTGGCACTGGGGGCATTGCTGGAGCGGGTGGACGGCGCGTTGGCGACCGTTGTGGACTCCGCGGTCAAGGCGATCGACGCGGCCGTGGAGGATCGGACGCCGGGGAACTGACGGCAGCATCCAAGGCTCCCGTGCAGGATATCATGAGGTATGGCCCCACAGATCGAGATCGTCGCCACTGGCATCATCTCCCGCAGCGCCGGCCGCGGCGCGTTCATGCCCGTGATCACGCCGCTCGCGGACGGCACGCTGATCGCCGCGCAGCACGTCGGGGAGTCGCTGGGCTCATCGGACAACCACATCGAGGTGCTGCGCTCCGCCGACGGCGGCCGCACGTGGATCGACCAGGGCGGCATCCATCCCCGCAACCCGCCCCGCGACGGGTACACTTACCGCGGGCCGCACATCCACACCGTGCCCGACGGCCGGCTGGTGATGACCGCCGGCCGCTTCGAAGCCAACGAAGACGACCTCTTCGACGCGGACACCGAATCGCTGCAACGTCCGGCGATGCTCCTGCTCTGGTCTTCGGACCAGGGCCGCACCTGGTCCGAACCGCAGGTCGTGCCCGTGGACTTCCCCCCGGACCGCTACACCTGCAACGGAGCGGGCGGAATGCTCCAGTTGGCCCCCGACCGCTGGATGTATCCGTTCGAGACGTGGAAGCCGAGCGGCTACGAGGGCGCGCCCGACCAGAAGGCGGGCGCGGTGTTCTCGGCGGACCAGGGGCGCACCTGGGGCGAGCTCACCATCATCGCCGACGACCCGAGCGGCGAGCTGCTGTGGTGGGACCAGCGATCCTGCGTCCTTCCCGACGGCCGCATCTACACGCTGTTCTGGACGCACGTGTACGGCACCTCGGAGGACCTCAACACCCGCTCTTGACGACAGCGCATCCGCTGGCCGGAAACCGGTCGTCATCGAACAGGACACGGTAGTCGGTCACCTGGAGGTCGCAACGATCGGTCATGGCCGGTGCCACGGTACCATTCGTGTGCGCGGAGGAGTAGGACGCCGGGGTCAGTCTTGTAGACGGAAGCCGTAGAGCTCGGTGTCCCGCAGCCGGAACCTCAGGGAGATCGGGCGCTCGGCAGGGAGACGGTCCCGTTCGCCCCAGCGAACGACGTGGCGCACCGCGTCTGCCCGTAGCGGGACACAGTCAGCGGCGGCGTAGCCCTGCAACGGCTGGCCGTCTTCGAGCACGGCGTCGACGGTCAGGCTGCCGTCCGCGGCGTTCGCGTTGACCTGCAACTTCCGGCCCGCCGCGTTGATCGCCGGGGTCTGGACCCAGCCGTCGACCGCGCCGGCATCCAGTGACACGAAGCCGTCAAGGCGCCAGGACGCGCGGCCGATCACGCACATCTTCGGTGGAATCGGACCGCCGTGCATCGTGTTGATGCCGGTGTAGTAGTGCCACACCTCATCGCCAACGACCACCGGACGGTCTGCGGAGCACAAGATGCACCCGGCGTCAAAGCTGCCGCGCTCACCGCGCGCGATAATCGGCGACCGGTCGCCGAAACGGTGCCACTGCCGGCCGTCGCGACTGTGGGCCAGTTGCGCCGCGATCGGTCCTTCCCATGGGCTTTGTTCCGTGCGGAGCGCCGCGGGCCTGTCTATTTCCGACTTCGAGTGCAGCACGATGTCGAAGACCGGCAAGAAGCCGAGGAACTGACCGCCGTAGCGGAACCCGGCCATGCCGTAGAACTCGGTTCGCTGGCCATCGTCCATCACCCACTGGTCATCCCGTTCGTCGGGAACCAGGATCGTCGCCGGGTGCGACCAGTGTCGAAAGTCGTTGCTGGTTGCCACCGCGATCAGCCGCTTTCCGAACCGGCCCTTGTCCCACCGGCGGTGGAACGCGAAATACTCGCCGCTTGCCTCGTGGCGGGCGAGGGTCACGGTCTCCAGGATCTCGTCACCGGAATCCAGCACCGGGTTGACCGGATATTCGTGCCACTCCAGGCCGTCGGCCGAATGGGCGATCCAGTAGCCTTGCTGCTCCCGCCGCCACTGCCAGGCCATCATCCGGTAGCGCTCGTCCTCCTTGGGCTCCTCCGGGTCGATGATCAGCGTGGGGCTGTGCTTGTCGAACAGCACGATGTTGTTGTTCGTGGTTCCGTCGAATTGGTGGCGACCGAGGTCCGGCTTCTGCCAGTGCAGACCGTCCTCCGAGGTCGCGTACAGGACCATGTCGCCCTGGGGCTCGTGCATCGCCGGCGACCGGTGGTCGTTGCCGCGACCGATCCGCGTCAGGTACCACATGCGGAACAGTCCGGACTCCTGGTCCCGGTGTATCGTTCCGTACACGTAGACCCGCCTACCCTCCCAAGGTCGATCGGGGACCAGCACCGGCTGGTCGAGCTTGCGCCCGTGGTGCAGGGTTCGCCACACGCCGCCGGAGGCGCGGACCATCACGTCATCGACGAACAGCTGCGGAACGTCGCTGCTTACGTCGAGGGGGTTGCTCACAGCCAAGGATCGTAGGCGGCGCCCGCCGACGGCGTCAAATCGGTGATCTGCGGCATCTGCGGCACTGATCGGCTACGGCGAACGGTCTCAGAAGATATTGCACGGAGCAGCCTGATGGTCTTGGATTGCAGCCGGCACTTCTGCTCCGCATCAGTGCGCGCCGGTGAGGATCTGGTTGGTTGCCGGGTACTCGCGCACCTCCGCGTAGTGCAGGGTCCTTGGTCCGTCGGGTCGGGACTCGTCGATCGGTGTCGGCAGGCGAACGATGAACTCCGCGCGATCGAATCGGTTGAACGCGACATGGGCCATGACCAGTCGATCGATCATCGACTCCTCGCTCGACGAGAAGTCAGGAAGCACCAGTGGCCCGGTGTCGACCTGAAACGACGGCGTCTCCGGTCGGAAGTTCATCGTCTTGATGGGATACTCCAACGTACACTCGTAGCTGCCGTCGGGATGCGACAGGGACGTGCGCCCGACAAGTGGGTCCTTGCCTTCCGACGCGCCCGTGACTGCCACGATCGTGTCGTGGACCGATGATCTGCTGAAGGTCTGCAGGTCGATCTCGAGCTCCCAGCCGTTGGCGGCGCTGGCTCGTTCGGTCGTACCGTCCCAGAGCAGGCTCCTGCCCATGCCCCGCTCGTGATCCTGGGAATATACGCAGCGAAACTCCCGGCTCGGGATCTGAAATATCTCCCGTTCCGCGTAGACCCATTCGGCCCGACATGGTGCGATGAGGAAATAGCGCTCGGGCGTGCCTTGAGGCCGGAGGACCGTCAGGACCGAGTCCAGCTCGATGCGCACGCGGTTGCCAAGGGGGGTGTTGTGGCGCGCGTGGGGTCGCGGGTCGTCAGGGTTGCGTGGCTTGTCCCAGCGCATGAAGGAGCGCCCGAAATCCAGGGGGAGGTCGGTGGCGGTGCTCATTCCCGGACCCTATCACGTCGGCGGCCTACCAGCAGGTGTCCGAGCGCGCGGATCTCCTGTCGGATTCTCAGCGGCTGCTGCGGGATCAAGGGGTCAGCTCGAGTGGCTACCGGTGACCGCCGGCGAGGCCGACGCCGCAGCGACACCGGTCAGCTCCCCGGCGTCGACCCACCGGCCACGCCAGATATGAGCAGTGCCGTCTCCACGGTCGGTTTCGGCTCTGGTACGACTTCATCTACGGCACGCAGCGCGTCGAGCAGCCGGGGGACAAGGGTCGCTGTATGGCCTACGCCGAGTCGACCGACGGCGTGACTTCGAAACGCCGCTGTTCGAATGGCACCCGAGCGGGCCGTCTGGGAGACGACGGCCTCCACTTCGCTTGGCACCAGGCGCCAAACGGCCATCCGGGTGTCGATTACTACGGGGCGACTGTTTACCGCTTTCCGCGCTTTGCGCCGA
Source organism: Spirochaetia bacterium (assembly GCA_965215345.1). GTDB lineage: Bacteria > Spirochaetota > Spirochaetia > SZUA-6 > Bin103 > CATQHW01. Next base: position 1,740,923 of record CBDCDL010000002.1, read on the forward strand.
GCTTGACAAGGCCGAGATGGCTGATTTAACTTCGACGAGTGGACGAAGGTCGCGGAGGACGCCGGACGATGTGGCCTTGAACAAGACCCTCTCGGTCCCGCAACCACGGACGTGAGCGGCAATCTGGTGAGTCCCACAGACTCGCGCGCTCAGACAGCGCTGTCGGTGCGTCAGCGGAGCCTCGCTCGCGAGATGCGCCGTCACCTGCCGTACTACCTGATTATCCTTCCCGCCATCCTCACGTTCATCGTCATCAAATACATCCCGATGGCGGGTGTGGTGCTGGCTTTCCATGACTACACGATTACCGGCGGTATCTGGGGCAGCGAGTGGGTCGGGCTGAAGTACTTCGAGCGTATGGCCCGCAGTCCGGACTTCCTGCAGGTCTTCCGCAACACGTTGTTGATCAGCCTGCTGAAGCTCTTCACCGTCTTCCCTGCGCCCATCGTGTTCGCCCTGATGCTGAACGAGGTGCTCAACGTGCGCCTCAAACGCGTGTTCCAGACGATCAGCTATCTGCCCCACTTCATCTCGTGGGTGCTGGCGGCAGGTCTGTTCAGGGCGTTCTTTGGGTTCGAGGGTCCGGTCAACTACCTGATCACTTCGTTCGGCGGCGAGCCGGTCGTCTTCATGAAGGATCCGTTCTTCTTCCTGTCGGTCGTCGTCGCATCGGGCGTATGGAAGACCGTTGGATGGGGATCGATCATCTACCTGGCGGCGATCACGGGAATCGATCAGCAGCTCTACGACGCGGCCGAGATCGATGGAGCAGGACGCATGCAACGAATCCGGCACATCACCTTGCCGTCGATCTTGCCGGTGATCGTGGTGCTGTTCCTGCTGCGCATCGGCGACATCTTCGAGGCCGGGTTCGACCAGATCATCAATCTCTATAGTCCGATCGTCTACTCCGTCGGTGACATCATCGACACCTATGTCTACCGGCAGGGTCTGGTGAATCTGGAGTTCAGCTACACGACGGCGGTCGGTTTGAGCAAGAACGTCCTGGGGCTGATCTTGCTGCTCATCATGAACAGCGTCATCAAGCGCTTCGGCGCCCGGGGTACGGTCCTGTGAGGATGCGACAGACGACCGAGGACGTGGTCATCAACACGACCGTCCTGGTGGTGATGGTGAGCGCATCACTGTCGATCATCTACCCGTTCTGGCGCATGGTTGTCGACTCGGTCTCGACCCCCGCGGCCTCGATCAAGATGGGGCTGAAGCTGTACCCCACAGAGTTCACCCTTGGCGCATACGGCGACGTATTCTCCAAGAACAGCGTTCTCATCGGCTACGTGAACACCGTCTTCCGGGCAGTCGTCGGCACGGCGCTGACCTTGGTCGTCTGTCTGCTGGCCGCCTACGGATTGGCGCGGCCGAGGCTTCCCTTCCGCAAGACGCTGACCGTGTTTGTGTTGTTCACCATGTTCTTCGGCGGCGGACTGATTCCGACCTACCTGTGGTTCCGCAGCCTCGGGCTCCTCAACACGCGGTTCATTCTGATCCTGCCGCACGTTGCCAGCGCCTTCTACATCATCATCATGCGCAACTTCTTCCAGGAGATTCCGGCCGAGCTGGAGGAATCCGCGGTGCTCGACGGCGCGGGGATATTCACGTTGCTGTGGGGGATCGTCGTCCCCCTGTCACTCCCGGTGATCGCAACCGTCGGTCTCTGGTCGGTTGTGTTCCACTGGAACGAGTGGTTCAACGCGATGATCTTCGCAGCGCGCCGCGATCTGATAGTCTTGCAGCTCCTGCTGCGACGCATCCTCATCGAGAACCAGACGGCCGAGTGGCTGGAACTTGCGTCGGAAGAGTCGGCGATCGCGGCCCCGACCGAAGACACCATCAAGGCGGCGACCGTGTTCGTCAGCATCGGACCGATCATCATCGCCTACCCTTTCATCCAGAAGTACTTCGTAAAGGGGATAATGGTCGGATCGCTCAAGGGTTGAATCCACCCGTCAGGAGACGGGTGAGACCAAACGGAGGTGTACCATGAAGGTACGGTGGATGCTTCTCATCCTGCTTGGTTGCGTAGTGGCAACGCAACCCGTCCTGGCGACGGCAACGCGGGAATCGACGGCCACGACCGAGCGGATGACGATCAGTTGGCTCGGCACGAACATCGGGGGTGAGCTGTTGGAGCGTGATACCCCGGTGGAGCTCTATCTGGAGGAGATGTTCGACGTAGACCTGCAGCCGTGGGGCTACGAGATCACACATAGCCCGGAGGACGCATGGCGGGTGAGGATCGCCTCCGGCGATATCCCCGACTTCAACGTCCGCTGGCGCGAGGACCTCGTGCGAGTGGGCGCCAACCGGGAAGTACCGGAGGAGATGCTGCTGGAGCACATGCCCCGGTACATGCAGCAGGCCTTCGCGCTGGGCGGCGATATCCTCTACTCCAAGACCATGGTGGACGGCAAGAACATGGGTATCCCGGCGGTTCTTTCGATCGCCGCCGCCGGTCCCGGCATGGTCATCCGCAAGGACTGGATGGACCACGTCGGCTTCGAGACCGAGCCTGCGCCCGGTATGTACGATCCCGAGGTATCGGGCTATTCCCGGGTCTGGGAAGGACCGGATTCCCTTGCCGACCTGGAGCGACTGTTCGTGGCCTTCCGGGACGAAGACCCGAACGGCAACGGCCAGCGCGACACGTTCGGCCTCATGCCCTACACGGGAGGTGGCACCATCGGCAGCCAGGCGCAGCTGTTCCCCAACATCCTTGGGGCGTTCGGCGTGCGCCTGGACACGTGGGAGAAGCATGGCAATGACATCTTCTTCTCTCAGACGCGCACCGAGTATCGCGACGCGCTGAAGTTCTTGAACGATTGGTACGAGCGCGGGCTCATCCATCCGGAGTTCGTGGTCACCACCGGAGCCGAGCTTCTCGAGAAGTTCGCCAACGGCTTCGTCGGCGCCTTCGAGTCCTGGTCGGCGCAGTTGACCAACCCATCGACCAGCCATGCCTGGGGTATGCTGAAGTCCAACAATCCCGACGTCGAGCCGGTCATCGTAACGTCGCCGGCGGGACCCACAGGTATCCGCGGTACGTACTCACGGAGCTCAGTGTGGAACGGCTCCTCGGTCGGCGCCGACGTATCCGACGAGAAACTCGCCAAGATCCTGGAGATCTTCGAGGTGATGTACAACGATACGGATGTCTTCGCGACGGCCTTCTACGGCATCCGGGGAACCCACTGGGACTACAGCGAGGCAGGCGACCCGATAATGTTCCCTGAGTGGGAGGCCCCCGCGAAGTTCATGGAGTCGGGCGGACGCTACTTCCGGTTGACCGCGGTGCCTCCAAGCATCGAGTTCCTCTACATGGGCGGCAACACGTGGCGGTACCCGGTCAACAGCTACCTCGTCGAGAACCAGGTGGCCCTCGACTTCGGGTTCCTTCCGACCCTGGGTGAGGAGCACCGCACGATCCGGGCCGAGGTCAAGACGGTAGAAGACGAGTTTTTCTACAAAGCGATCGCCGGCGCGATCGACATCGACGCCGAATGGGACGGCTACGTCGCCGAATGGCGCCGGGCCGGCGGTGACGAGCTGCTGGAAGAGATCACCCGGCAGTTCCGCGCCAGCATGTAGCGCCGGACGCGCCACTCGGACCGAACGGCCGGCATGGGGCGAAGAGCCCTGTGCCGGCTCGCTTTGCTTCAAGGGCCACAGACGGAGCGATCCCTGTTCAGTCCGGTGCGCGCCGACCTGTTCCAGCGCCCGCTTGTTCTGCCCGGGGCCGTCCTGGTAGCCGTACCATCCGCCGGGGCCGTCATCGAACGACCGAAATATGTGGACATCTGACGGCATCGTTCATCCGGCCACCACCTCGAAGACGCGCATGAAATTACCGCCTGCGATCTTCTCAATGGTCCCGTGCTCGTAACCGCGGGCCCGCAACCCCGCCATGAGGTGGCCTACCTCACTGATGTCACCGACGCCGGCCGGCCGCGCCTCGACCTGACCGAGAAAGTCGGTGCCGAACCCGACGTGATCCGGCCCCACCAGCGCCACCATGTGATCGATGTGGTCGAGCAGCAGCTCGAGAGCGGCCGCTTCGGGGGTTGGCCCGAGCGGGGTCGGACTGGGACAGATGAGGCCGCCGGTCGCGGCGATGGCGCGGAGCTGATCATCGTCGAAATAGCGGGGCGTATCGCGCAATGCCCGCGCGTTTCCGTGAGTCGCAATGACGGGGGCCATGGTGATCGCCAGCGTGTCCCGGAAGGTCGCCGCTTCCATGTGCGTCACGTCGACCAGCATGCCGAGCCGGTTCATCTCGCCTACAACCGCCTGCCCTGCCGGCGTGAGGCCGCCGGGGCCGTCGATGTGGCTGTCATGGACACGCATCTCCGGACCGTTCCAAACCTGTGTTGAGGTCCCCAGGGCATTGCGCCCTTCGTGCACCAGGCCGACGTGCCGCAGGCCGAGTCGGTGCAGCGTGCGCAGGAGGCTGACGTCGCCCTCGAGTGCATCACCGCCCTCCAGCCCGAGTATGAGCGCGACCTTGCCGTCCGCCCGGGCCGCTTCGATATCGCCGGCGCAAGCCGCCAGCGTGACATGATCGCCTGCCGGACCGTTCAGCTCCTGATGCAGGTAGTCGACCATCTGCAACAGTTTTCGCAGCGGCTGCCGGCTGGCATGCGGCCCGCCAATCGCAGCGTCCGGCACCCAGCAGGCGGTGAGCTGCGCGGCCACGCCGCCGGCGCGCATCATCGGCACATCGGTGAGCCCGCCCAGCGCCTCGTGCAGGTGCCGATGTGTGTCGAAACCCTGGTCCAGCGTGTGGCCGTGGGCGTCGATGACAGGTGGTTCGGTCGCGCGTGTCACGTCGTCAGCATCTTCCCCGGCACGCTGTTGAATTCGCCGGTCCCCGGGACGAACGGAAAACGGTTCTTGACCTCCTCGCTGCCCGCCGCGATCTGCCGGTTTCGTCGCGCGCCAGTGCCAGGGCCCAGGTTCCAGAGCAGCAATCCGCGGAGCCCGGTTGACGTGTCATTGCAGGCAGATCACCAGGACGACATAGCCCTCTACCTCGAGAGGTCTGATGCGTTCTCCCAGACTCGTCCAATCCGTGTCAACGAGAAATCTCTTTCTCTATCCATGGTTCACCTCGCCACAATTGGGGATAATGGCACGGTATCATACGGTATGACACGAATCACCGAGCGCCTGCGGGCGGGGGATCGGTTGCTGCTCGACGGCGGCACGGGGTCGGAGCTGCAGCGTCGCGGCGTCGACGTGCTGCTCGGATCGACCGGCCGGCTCAAGGCGTACGTGGCGGGCGGCATCGCGCCGCCGGCGCTGCAGGATCGGGACAGCGGGGACCTCGCCTCCGACGTCGCCCGCCTGGGAGAGAGCGCGTTCGCCAGCGAGGTCGGCGACCATGCGCGGCTGCTCGCCGCCGCCGGCGTCGACCTCGTCCTGCTGGAGTATCTGGGCTACATCGAGGAGTGCGCCGCCGCCCTGCAGGCATGCGCGGACATCGATCTGCCGCTGTTCGTCGGGATCCGCCACATCGGTGCCGACGGCTCGATGCAGTACGGGGAGTCGCTCGCCGATCTGGCCGCCGAGCTGCAGGGGCTGGCCCCGGCTCCCGACGCGATCCTGCTGATGTGCAGCAACCCGGAGGCGGTCGACGCCGGGTTGCCGATCCTGCGCGAGGCCGCCGGCGGCCCGATCGGCTGCTATCCGAACCTGGGCTACAACCCGACCGGACCGGTCGCGAACCGGCCGGTGCTCACCAACCAGCGGCCGAGCGTCAGCCCGGACATCCTGCAGAGCGCGGACTACCCGCCGGCGCGGCTGGCCGAGTTCGCCCGCCGGTGGCTGGACGCCGGCGCGCAGATCATCGGCGGCTGCTGTGCGTCGGGACCCGAGCACATCCTGGCGCTGCGCCGCGTCGTGGACCATGCGCCAGCGGCCTGAAGGAGACGCGCCGGCGATCCGGATCGCAACGGTCGACGACGTTCGTGCGGCCGAGCGCGGCATACGCCGGCACGTATCGGCGGCGCTGCTGAGCGTGCGCGTCAGCCTGGATGGCGACGGAGACGTGGTGGTGATCCTCAGCGGCCGCAACGTCGACGACGATCAGTTCCGAGCCTGGATCAGTCCGGACTAGCGAAATTCCCGTACCGCGTCGACGCAGCCACGCGCCACGCGTAGAGTGCGCCGCCATGAAGATGAGTCGGCCGGTCCTGGCGCACGAGGTGCTGAGCGTGACCGGCGGTATGGTGGTCGCCCAGGACCGGCTGGGCGCGCGCATCGGCGCGGAGGTCCTGCAGCGGGGCGGTAATGCCGTGGACGCGGCCGTGACCACCGCCTTCGCGATGGGCGTGCTGCAGCCGCTCATGAACGGGGTCGGCGGCGGCGGGATGCTGGTCGCCCGCTTCGCCTCGGGAGAGACCGGCTCGGTGGATTTCGGCATGCGCGCGGCCGCCGCGGCCCGGCCGGACATGTACGATCCGGAGGGAGGAACCGATCGTCCCGAGGCGGGCGGGCTGCGCTTCTCGCGCGGTTACGCCTGGCCGCTGGTGAAGGACCGGGCCAACGTGTACGGCCACGCGGCGATCGCGGTGCCGGGGACGGCGGCGGGTCTGGCGGCGGCGCTGGAGCGCTGGGGCACGTCGAGCCTGGATCAGGCGCTGCTGCCGGCGATCCGGCTGGCGCGCGACGGGTTCCCGGTCGGGCACCACTTCGTGCTGGCGCTGGTCGGCGGCCGGGAGGTCATGGAGCGCTACCCGGCGACGTGGCAGACGTACTTCCCCGGCGGCCATCCGCCGGCGGTGGGCGAGACGCTGGTGCAGAGCGATCACGCGCGCACGCTGGAGCTCATCTCCCGCCACGGACCGGACGGCTTCTACCAGGGCGAGGTGGCCGAGCGCATCGCCTCCGAGATGGCGGCGCACGGCGGCACGATCCGGCAGGAAGACCTGACCGCGTACCGGCCGTTCATGCACGACGCGGTGCCGGAGGCCGGCTACCGGGGGTACGGGGTGCTGGCGGTGCCCGGTCCCAACGGCGGCACCGCGGTGGCCGAGGCGCTCCACATCCTCGAGCACTTCGACCTTGCCGGCCACGGCCGGGGATCGGCGGAGGCGCTGCACCTGGTGATCGAGGCGATCCGGCGCGCCGCCGTGGACCGGTACTCGTACCTGGGAGACCACCCGGCGGCGCCGTTCGACATCCTGCCGGAACCGGGCTACGCCGCGACGCGGGCGCGGACGATCAGCCCGCACGGCGCCGGTCCCACGGCCGCCGGCGACCCGTGGGCATGGCGAGGGGTACCGCGGCCCCCGGACTTTCCAGCTCCCGCGGGCGTATCGGCGGAAGGCGGCACCACGCACATCTCCGTGGTGGACGCGGATCGCAACGCCGTGTCTCTGACGCAGACCAACATGTCCTGGTCCGGCGTGATCGTCCCCGGCGTCGGCGTGATGATGAACAACGCGATGACCTGGTTCTATCCGGCGCCCGGCACCGTGAACTCGATCGTTCCGGGCGGGCGCGGACTGAACAACATGACGCCGCTGATCCTGGTCCGCGACGGCCGGCTGCACGCCGTGCTCGGCGCCTCCGGGGGCCGCCGCATCTGGTCGGCGCTGGTGCAGGCGTGCGTGAACCACGCCGAGTTCGGCATGGACCTGCAGCAGGCCGTGCAGGCGCCGCGGCTGCACGTGGAGTCGGATCAGATCCTGCTTGACGGCCGCTTCGGCGTCGAAGTGCGGGACGGCCTGGAGAAGCTCGGCCACGAGGTCACGGTGGCGACCCCCTACTACGACCGCTCACCCTACGCGGAGCCGAACGGCATACAGGTGGCCGGCGAGGAGCTGCACAGCGCCGTCTACCCGGTCGCCAAGCCGACGCACGCCGCCGGCTACCCCGGCGACACCCTGGAGGACTCGGGCGCCGGGATCGACGCCGGCATGCTGTCGCACCCGTAAGGGCGGGGGCGCCTCAGGGCGTGGCTCGGCCGCCGTTCACCTTGCGTCCGGGGTCCGCGGGCACCGCGCCATGGGCAAGATCGGCGTCGATCGCGGGCGAGGCGGCGTGCGTGATGGTGCCGCCGCTGAGACCCAGCGCGTTGGCCGGGATGCCGATCCCGTCCTCGTCACGGTCAGTCGCCTGGATCAGATAGTCGAAGGACAGCACGTCTTCGTCGACAATCATGCTCCCACCGGGCGCGATCAAGGTGCTGAAGCCGGAGTAGGTCGCGTGCCTTGTTTGGCTCCCGATGGTCAGCGCCACCAGGGGCCGTCCCGTCACCGTCACGTCTCGGTCGAATTCGACCCACACCCGAACTCTCTCACCGCGGACGTAGGTATCGCCGCTCGGCGGCGGGACGTGGTTGTCGAGGTAGATGGCACGGACCATCGGTTGCGTGACGAGGCTGCCGTTCACCTTGCGGGTGAGGTCGGCAGCCACCCCACTGTGGGCGATGGAGGCGCCGGTCGTCGGGTCGTCGGCGTGCGTGATGGTGCCGCCGTTGAGGGCCAATGCGTTGGAGGCGATGCTGATCCCGTCTTCATCACGGTCCCCCTCCTGCACCGCGTAACTGAAGTGCGCGTACCGGGGATCCCACCACGACACGGCATAGGCCGCCTGGCGTGTCTCCGTTCCGATGGTCAGCGCCACCTGCGGACTGCCGTTCACCTGCACCGCCCGGTCGAACTCGACCCGAACCTCGATCGTCTCCCCGAGTTCGTACGTGGTGCCCAGCGCCGGGGAGGAGTCGAAGGCGATGCCCCACACGCTCGGCGGCGCGATCAGGCTGCCGTTCACCTTGCCATCTGTTTCGGCCACCGCCTCGTGCGTCAGATCAGCGTGGGCCGTGCCGTCGGCGTTCGTGATGGTCCCTCCGCTGAGGAGCAGCGCGTTGGAGGCGATGCTGACTCCGTCCTCGTCACGGTCCGCCTCCTGCACGGTGTAGTCGAAGTACAGAGAGTGGCTACCCCATCCGGAAAGAGCTGCGTGCCGGGTCTGCGTTCCGATGTTCAGCGCCACGTGGGGCCACCCGGTTACTGTCACCGCTGCGTCGAACTGGACTCGGACCTCGATCGTCTCTCCGAGCTCGTACGTGTCACCCCTCGCCGGGAAGGAAGTGAAGCCGATGTCCCTCACCGCCGGTGGCGTGGCCCGGCTGCCGTCGACCTTGCTGTCGCGTTGAGCGGCGACCGCCACGTGAGTCAGATTGGCGTCGGTCGTGCCGTCGGCGCTCCTGATGGTCCCGCCGTTGAGGAGCAGCGCGTTGGCGCCGATGGCGATCCCGTCTTCATCACGGTCCACCTCCTGCACGGTATAATCGAAGAACAGCGAGTGGCTGCCCCATCCGGACAGGGTTGCGTGCCGGGTCTGCGTTCCGATGTTCAGCGCCACCAGGGGCGTGCCGGTCGCCGTCACCGGTCCGTTGAATCCGACCACCACCTCGACCGTCTCCCTGAGTTCGTACGTGTCACCCCTCCCCGGGGAGGAGATGAAGGCGACTTGCTTCACTGCCGGCGGCGTGCTTTCGCGGTTCACCCCGCTGCCGCTCACCTTGCTGCGGCGATGGGCGGCTAATGCCCCGTGCGTCAGATCAGCGTCGATCGTGCCATCGACGGTCCTGATGGTCCCGCCGTAGAGGCGCAGTGCGTTGACGGGGATGCTGATCCCGTCCTGATCACGATCCGCGTCCTGCACCGTGTAGTCGAAGAACAGCGAGTGGCTGCCCCATCCGGACAGGGTTGCGTGCCGCGTCTCCGTTCCGACGGTCAGCGCGACTTGGGGACTGCCGGTCACCGTCACCGCTCTGTCGAACTCGACGAGCACCTCAATCGTCTCCCCCGCTTCGTAGGTGTCACCCTTCGCCGGGGACGAGATGATGGCGATTTCCCTCACTCCCGGTGGAGCGCTCAGGCTGCCGTTCACCTTGCTTCGCCGTTCGGCGGCTACCGCCCGGTGCGTCAGGTCAACATCGGTCGCGCCGACGCCGGCCTTGATGGTGCCGCCGCCGAGGACCAGAGCGTTGGCGGCGATGCTGATGCCGTCGTCATCGACATCCTCCCTCTGGACGGTGTAGCTGAAGTACAAAGCCTCCTCGCCCCATGCAGAGAAGGTCGCATGCCGCGTCTGCGTTCCGATGGTCAGCGCCACCTGCGGACTGCCGGTCGCCGTCACCGCTCTGTCGAATTCGACGAGCACCTCGACCGTCTCTCCGAGTCCATAGGTGTCACCCCCGGCCGGGGACGAGATGAGGGCAACATGCTTCACTCCCGGTTGCGTATTCAGGGTTCCGTTCACGTTGATCCCGCTCTGGGCGGCAAGCGCCTCGTGCGTCAGATCAGCGTCGATGGTGCTGGCCGCGGCCTTGATGGTGCCGTCGCCGAGGATCAGAGCGTTGGCGGCGATGCTGATGCCGTCTTCATCAACATCGTCCTTCTGGACGGTGTAGCCGAAGTACAGAGATTGCCTGCTCCATGCGGAGAAGGTCGCGTAGCGGGTCTGTTTTCCGATGGTCAGCCCCACTTGGGGACTGCCGGTCGCCGCCACCGCTCTGTCGAACTCGACGACCAGCTCGACCGTCTCCCCGAGTCCGTAGGTGCTGCCCCGCGCCGGGGACGAGACGAAGGAAATGTCCTTCACCCTCGGCGGCGGCCCGATCAAGCTGCCGTTCACCTTGCTGCCGCGCTGGGCGGCAAGCGCCTCGTGCGTGAGATCAGCATCGGTGGTGCCATCGGCGGCCTTGATGGTTCCGCCGTTGAGGAATAGCGCGTCGGACGACATGCTGATCCCGTCCTCGTCACGGTCCGCCTCCTGGACGGTGTAGGCGAAGTAAAGAGACTGGCTGCCCCAAGCGAAGAAGGTCGCGTACCGCGTCTGCGTCCCGACGGTCAGCGCCGCCTGGGGCTCGCCGGCCGCGGTAACGGCTCGGTCGAATCGGACTCTCACCTCAACCGCCTCCCCAAGTGCGTACGTGTCACCGCTGGCCGGGGAGGAGATGAGGGAGATGGACGAGACTGTGGGAGCCGCGCTTTGGGCCTGAGCGACCGATGCTGACGCCGTGGTCGCCAGCAGGCAGGAGAACGCGATCAGGTTGCGGCTGCGCCGGACGTTACGCATCGCACCGACGATCGTCTTGTAGAGCGTGAGGATGGGGACGCTCACGGCGTGTCCCGGCTGCCGTTCACTTGCTGCGGCTGTCGGCTACCGGTCCGTGCGTCAGATCGGCGTCGATCGTGCTGTCGGCAGCGAGCTTGATCGTTCCCCCGTTGAGGCGCAGGGCGTTGGCCGGGACGCCGATCCCGTCCTCATCGCGGTCATCCTCCTGCACGGCGTAGCTGAAATGCATGTGTCGGTCGTCCCACGACTCGGAGTATACCGCGTGCCGTGTCTCGGTCCCGATGGTCAGCGCGACTTGAGGCGTGCCGGTCGCCTTCACCGCTCTGTCGAACTCGACCAGCACGTCTATCGTCTCGCCCGAGGTGTAGCTGTGACCGCTGTCCGGGGAGGAGAGGAAGTAGATATGCCTCACCGCCGGTGGCGTGATCACGTTGCCGTTCACCTTGCTGCCGCGCCCGGCAGCTACCGTTGCGTGCATGAGATCTGCGTCGGTCGTGCCGTCGGCGGCCGTGATGGCAGTGAGTTGGCCGGGACGCTGCCCCCGTCCTCATCGCGGTCCCCCGCCTGCACGGTGTAGCGGAATCTCAGATAATCGCTGCTCCATTCGAACAGGCTCCCGTACCGCGCCTCGGTCCCGATGGTCAGCGCGACCTGGGGGGTCGCCGGTTGCCTCCACTCCGCCGTCGAACTCGACGACGACCTCGACCGTTTCTCCGAGTTCGTAGGTGTCACCCTGCGCCGGCGAGGAGTCGAAGTAGATGGCCGTCACCCGCGGCGGCGTGACATCGCTTCTGCCGTCCACCTTGCGGTCACGTTCCGGGCCTACCGACGCGTGCGTCAGGTCCGCGTCGGTCGTGCCGTCCGCCGCCGTTATGGTTCCGCCGTTCAGCTCAAGCGCGTTGGCCGGGACGCTGATCCCGTCCTCATCACGGTCCCCTGCCTGCACGGTGTAGTCGAAGTACAGAGTTTCTCTGCCCCATCCGCCAAACGCCGCGTGGCGCGTTTCGGCCCCGATGGTCAGCGCTACCTGGGGCTCGCCGGTTGCCATCACCGCCCTGTCGAACTCGACTTCCACTTCGACCGTCTCGCCCAGTTCGTAGGTGTCACCCCGCGCTGGTGGGGAGTAGCCGAAGCGGATAGCCCTCACCCCCGGTGGTGTGCCATCGCTGCCGTCCAGAGCCGCATCTGGACCATGTCCGCGGTGTCCGGTTCGGCCATGGCGTCATCCAGGTACACGTAGTGCTCGCCGCTTCGGTACGCGTATCCGGCATGCTCGCCTGAGGGACTCAACGCAAGCACGGCGATGTGCCCGGCCAGCGGATCGTCGAGGTCGCGGAGGTCGGCCAGCGCGGTCGTCATGGCGTCGGCCAGCGACATGCCGGTGCGCAGATAGAGCACCACGCTGCGGGTGGTGAGGGTCCGCAGCACGACCTCGCCGGTCCCGGTCGAGGCAGCGGCGCCCCAGCGGTTGTCCGCATAGCCGCCTGCGCCGATGATCGGCGAGTCGCCGAGCCGGCCCGGGTACCCCCACGGATAGCCGCTGGTGCTGACCGCGCTGGCCAGGTTGCCGTCGCGGTCCAAGGCCAGGAAGTTGACCGTTCCATGCGGCTCCTCCCGATCGGTCGGATCCCAGCCGCGCATGGAGTCCCGTGCGCCGCCGACCAGCTCCAGCAGGCGGTCGCGGCCCGCGATGCGGTCGGGATCCACGTCGGGGTGGCGGTGCGCCAGCCCCTGCCGCCAGCGCGACGCGGCCTCCTCGGTCAGCAGGTCGTGCTCGTCCATGCCGATCTCGCGTGCGAAGCGCTCGGCCCCGTCCGCGACCAACAGCACGTGCGGGCTGCGCTCCATGACGCGGCGGGCCAGGGTGATGGCGTGCAGGATGCCGCGTACCGAGCCGACGGCCCCGGCGCGCAGGGTGCGGCCGTCCATGATGCTGGCGTCCAGGCGCACCTCGCCGGCAATGTTCGGCAGACCGCCCAGTCCGACCGTGTGGTCGCGCGCGTTCAACTCGACCCGGCGCGTTCCGGCCTCCACGGCGTCGAGCGCCGATCCTCCGTCGCGCAGGACCGCCATGGCATCCCGGATGCCGAACGCCCCGTTGGCGGTGCTCACGACCATCATCGGCCGTGGCACGGTAGCACGGCCCCTGGATTCTTCGCCGATCGGGGCGTGCATTGCTCGCATTGACAACGTAGATTACGTATAGTTGAAGTGTGCTGTTCATCGAGACCTCGGAGTTCACCAAACATCTCCCGGCCCATCTTGATGACCAGAGTTACGCGGCGCTGCAGACGTTCCTCAGCGCCCGCCCCGATGCCGGAGACATCATTCGTGGGTCGGGCGGTATCCGGAAGATCCGCTGGGGACCGAAGGGACGCGGGAAACGAGGCGGCAGCAGGATCATCTACTACTGGCTCGTCGCAGAAGACGAGATCTACCTGCTCACCGTGTACCGCAAGGGAGTGAAGGACGATCTTTCACCTGCCGAACGGGCCTCGTGGCGGAAGGTCGTGGAGGAGATCAAGCATGGCTGAACGTGACATCGCCGCAGAGGTACTTCAGGGACTCCGTGAAGCGAAGGAGTACCGGGCCGGAACGCGAACGCTTCGGACGACCCGGGTCGAGGCGAAGCCCCTGCCGGGGCTCACCCCCGAATTGATCAAGAGGATTCGCCAGGAGATCGACGTATCCAGGGCCGTGTTCGCCGGTCTGCTGCGCGTTCCGGTGCGCACTGTCGAGAGCTGGGAGCAGGGGCGATCGAGCCCGCCGCCTGCCGCTGCGGCGCTCATTCTGATGGCCCGGAAGTACCCGGATACGTTCGATCGGCTTGCGTCACTCTGAGCCGTTGTCCCGCGCCGGGATGTTCGGCAGTCCGCCGACCAACCGCTGCCGTCGAGCTTGATGAAGCCGAGCAAGTTAGGCACGATGTCTAACTATGAGGTCACACAGCGTCCGCCACGTCCAGCATCATCTTGCCGCCGTGCTTGAGGAGGTGGAGCGGGGTGAGGAGATCGAGGTGCTCCGGCGTGGCCGGCCGGTGGCCCGCATCGTCCCGCTCCCGGCGGAGAGTCGGCCGTGCGACTGGAGCGACGTCGAGCGGCGTCTGCAGTCGGCCTATCCGACGCTTGTCGGCGGGACCTCCGCGGCACGGATCATCGCCGAAGGCCGCGGAGAACGGTGAGTCTCTACTACGACTCCGGCGTGCTCGTGAAGCTCTACGTCCGTGAGGATCGAAGCGATGAGGTCACGCGCTTCGTCGCACGCTGGCGCCAGTCCGTGGCGGTCAACCGCCTGCATGAGCTCGAGATACGCAACGCGCTGCGGCTGAAGCGGTTCCGCGATGAGATCGACGACGGGCAGTTGGCAGCATCGCTGGGCATGATTGCCGCGGACTTCGCTGCCCGCCGGCTTGTCCGGCATGATGTCGATTGGGGGGTGATCCACGGCGAAGCCGAGCGCCTGTCGGACGTCACGGCCGCCACGATGGGCGTCCGCACGATCGACGTGATCCACATCGCTGCAGCGCTCACGCAGATGGCCACCGGATTGGTGTCGTTCGACCGGCGCCAGCTCGCGGCGGCACGCATGTCGGGACTGCGAGTCGTCGAACTTACAGGATAGCGCTTGCCGAGAAAGGAAGTGGGCTCTCACTTGGTCAGCGGAGAGAAGGGAAGCTCGGTCACGCTGCGACTGGGGCTGCGAGGCTGCTACGCGGTGTTCGTGCAGCCCGTGGGCCGTCTCTACGTGCAGGCGGGCGACGGACTGATCCGCCTCATGCAGGGCGAGCGCGACGGCAGCGCCCCCGCCTCCGGCATGTTGGCGCTGTGCCCCGAGTTCGGGCCCGTGTTCGTGTGCGTGCGGGACTTCTCCGGCGAGCCGATCGAGCTGCGCGCGGAGAACCTGCCGCGGGCCGGCATTCGAGAGTTCCGCGCGATCCCCGTCACCGAGGCGTCGATGCGTTCCTTCCTCGACCAGACCACGTGCCTCCCCATCGAGCTGCGCGGCATCGCCGACTGGTGGGACTACTTCGACGAGCACTCCAGAACGGAGCTCGATCAGATCGAGATGATCCTTGCCGGGCAGCGCGAGGTCGGCATGACCAGCCTGAGCTGGGCGATCGGCCGCTCGTGCCTGCTCTACCACTCGCGCCTGCCGCAGGCGGACCTGTTCCCGGGGGTGCCCCTGACGGACGAGATCCTTGCCGACTGCCCGCACTTCGCGGCGTGGAGCCGCATGGTCCGCGATCACGACACGTTCGGGTACGTGCTGTCGCGGCGGCGCCACCACGGGCTGCGGATCGACGCGTGGCTGACGATGAGCCGGCACTACTCGCCCACCTCCTACGGCGGCGCGCTGACGTCGTCATGGGCCCGGCAGCATCCGGAGGTGAAGCGCTATCCGAAGCACACGGACGACCCGGATGCGAGCCGCGTGGAGTTCTTCTTTCCCGAGGCGCGCCGCGAGCGGGTGGATATCCTGGTGGAGGCGGCCGGACTCGGGTCCGACGGCCTGACGATCGGCTGCTGCCGCCAGCCGCCGATGGCGGGCTACAACCCGGCGATGGTGGCGGAGTACCGGCGTGTCGCCGGCGTGGATCCGAGGACCCTGGACTACACCGACGGCGAGCCGTTCCATCGATGGCTGCGGTGGCGCTGCGGAGGGTTGACGGAGCTGCTGCGCGAGCTCCGACGCGAGCTGAACGGCCGGCCGGGCGGCGGGCCGCCGGTCGCGGCGCGGGTGCCGTGTGAGGGGCTGTTCTTCAACGTCGCCGAAGGCATGGACGTGGAGCGCTGGGTGGTCGAGGGCCTGGTCGACGAGCTGCAGATGGATCCCCTGCACGACGCCTTCGCGCATGGCAGCCAGGACATCCGGCCCTACGTCGAGCTCGGCCGCCGGCACGGGGTGCGCGTGCTCGGCGGCGTGAACGGCAGCACGGGCGTGCTGGACATCGGCGGTGTCGCCGGCAGCCCGGCGGCTGCCGTGCGCAGGGCGATCGGGCTGATCGCCGCCGGCGTGGACGGCATCGAGATCTACGAGTCGGAGATCTTCGCCGCCGCCAGCCACTATCGGTGGCTGCTGCCGCTGTGGGGGCACGCCCGTCTGGCCGGCAGGTTCCTTTGCGAGTCGAACCTGGAATCGGTGTTTCCGATCGACGCCGCCAACGCGCTCGGCGGCTCCGACAACCACTGGAGCTATTCCAACAGCGTGTACGGAACGAACGAGGTTCCCGCGGGTGCCCGGGACTTGGTGTGACCGCCCTGCGACGTGCACCATCGCCAATCCCCGATATACACTTCGCCAAGCCGAGGAGGTCGACCGTCCCGTGAGCATTGCACTGTCCGCCCGCGACAGTGACTCCGCGTAGGAGCGCGACCGGTGGCGGAGGCGGCACGCGACGCGGCCCGCCCGGAGCTGCAGGAACAGTACTTTCTGGCCTCGCAGTGGCAGTTGATGTGGCGCAAGCTGCGCCGCCACCGGCTGGCGCTGGCCGGGGCCACGGTGCTGGCGCTGCTGTACGTGGTGGCGATCTTCGCCGAGTTCTTCGCGCCGCACGACCTCTTCCAGAGACACAACGACTTCATCAACGCTCCGCCGGTGCTGGTGCGGGTGTTCGACGACGGGCGCGTGCGGCGACCGTTCGTGTATCCGCTGGTCCAGACCCGCAACGAGGTGACCCTGCGGCGGGAGTACGCGGCCGACACGACGCGCCGGCTGCCGCTGGTCCTGTTCGTGCGGGGCGACCCCTACAAGCTGTGGGGGATCTTCCGCACGGACGTGCACTTCTTCGGCACCCGGGGCGGCGAGGCGTTCCTGCTGGGCACCGACCGGCTCGGCCGCGACATGCTCTCCCGCGTGATCCACGGCGCCCGCATCTCACTGTCGATCGGGCTGGTGGGCGTGTTCATCAGCTTCGTCCTGGGGTGCATCCTGGGCGGCATCTCCGGGTACTACGGCGGCACCCCCGACCTGATCGTGCAGCGCGCCATCGAGTTCATCATCTCGATTCCCACCATTCCCCTGTGGATGGCGCTGTCGGCGGCCCTGCCCGCCAACTGGCCGGCGCTGCGCGTCTATTTCGCCATCACCGTGATCCTGGCGCTGCAAGGCTGGGCCGGCCTGGCGCGGGTGGTGCGCGGCAAGCTGCTGGAGTTGCGCGAGGAGGACTTCGTGATGGCGGCGCGGATCGCCGGGCAGGGCGCCGGCGACATCATCCGGCGCCATCTGCTGCCGTCGTTCATGAGCTACCTGATCGTGAACATCACGCTGGCGATCCCGGGCATGATTCTGGGCGAGACGGCGCTGAGCTTCCTCGGGCTGGGGTTGCGGCCGCCGGTGGTGAGCTGGGGCGTGCTGCTCAAGGACGCCCAGAACTTCCGTACCGTGTCCATCCATCCGTGGCTCCTGATTCCGGGCATCTTCGTCATCGTGACGGTGCTGATGTTCAACTTCCTGGGTGACGGGCTGCGCGACGCGGCGGACCCGTACACGAGTGAGGAACGCACGGAATGAGCGGGTACGTCATCCGCCGCATCGCCTACACGGTCACGGTGCTGATCGCGATCTCGATCTTCGGCTTCGTCATCATCGAGCTGCCGCCGGGAGACTTCGTGTCTACCAAGGTGGCGCAGCTCGAGGCGACCGGCCAGCGCGTCAACCAGGAGATGGTGGACGCGCTGCGCCTGCAGTACGGACTCGACAAGCCGGTCTACGTGCGCTACCTGACCTGGATGCGGCGGCTGTTGAGCGGCAACCCGGGCATGTCGCTGGACTGGAACCGGCCGGCCATGGAGCTGATCCTGGAACGGCTGCCGCTCACCATCCTGTTGACGGGGGCGACGCTGATCTTCACGTACCTGGTGGCGATACCGATCGGGATCTACTCCGCCACGCACCAGTACTCGCTCGGTGACTACACCTTCACCGCGCTGGGGTTCATCGGCCTGGCGACGCCCAACTTCCTGCTCGCCCTGATCCTCATGTACCTGCTGTTCAAGCTGTTCGGGATCTCCATCGGCGGACTGTTCTCGCTGGAATACGCGCGCGCCGAGTGGAGCCTCGCCAAGCTGCTCGACATGCTCGGCCACCTGGTGGCGCCGATCATCGTCATCGGCACCGCCGGCACCGCCTGGCTGATCCGCGTGATGCGCGGCTCGCTGCTCGACGAGCTGCGCAAGCAGTACGTGATCACCGCCCGCGCCAAGGGCGTCGGCGAACGCTCCCTGCTGTTCAAGTACCCGGCGCGCATCGCCGTGAACCCGATCGTGAGCACCGTGGGATGGCTGCTGCCGGTGATCGTCTCCGGCGAGACGATCACCGCGCTGGTGCTGAGCCTGCCCACGACCGGGCCGCTGCTGCTGCGCGCGCTGCTGGCTCAGGACATGTACCTGGCGGCCACCATCGTGATCTTCCTGACCGTGCTGACGGTCGTCGGCACGCTGCTGTCCGACCTGCTGCTGGCCTGGCTCGACCCGCGCATCCGCTTCGAGGCACAGGCGGGCGCCTGACCCGGCCCGGGCCGCCCGTTCAGGGATACTCGAAGTCTTCGATGGCGTAGATCTGCGGCAGTCCCGACTCGTCCGAGTTGAACAACACCACGGTTCCGTCCGGCGACTGGAACGGATGCGGATGCGTGTGCTGCGAATGGCCGAACGACGAGCGGGGGTGGAGCAGGTAGCTGGTCCGCAGCGCCGCCTCGGGCTCGTCCGGCAGCACGCCGACGTAGATCACGCAGTCCGCGTGGCGGCCGCGGTAGCCGAAGGTGTCGGAGACGAACCTGGTGCCGCTCGGGTCGAAGGCGAAGTGGCAGGAGTCCTCGCGCTCCATCGACCGGCTGATGCGGTTGCGCGCGGCTCCCGGAATCAGGCGTCCGTGATGCATGGTCCCCGGTTCGGCGCGGACCGGCGTGGCTTCCAGCAGCGGATATCGTTCCTCGCCCTCGATGGACATGCTCGCCACCACCGACATCTGCTCGCCGCGCCACGCCTGGTGCCCCTGGCACGTCTCGACCCCGTCGCGGCCGAACGCGTAGCAGCGGAAGTCGCTGCCGTCGTCCCGGATCACGTGCACGTCGGCGCCCTTGCCGCCGGCCAGGGTGACGATGGTGCCCAGCTCGTCCACGTCGCAGCCGTGGTTGTCCTGCAGGAGGATGTCGTGGCTCTCCTCCGGGTCCTTCGAGCGGGAGTACTGGTGGTGGATGTTGCAGAAGCTCTGGCCTTCGAAGACGAGCGAGGCGGCGGCGCGCTCGACGTCGAACACCACCAGCCCCCACGGCGCGTTGTGGGTGCGGCCGTCGCCGAGGTAGCCGGCCATGCACAGGCGGGCGCCGTCGGAGGAGATGCTGCTGGTGCCGTAGAGCAGGCTCAGGTGGCGGCCGGCTTCCGGCAGCGGGCCGTCGAACCTCGCCAGGGTCTCGCGCTGGAAGGAGTCGAGGTCCACGCGCTTGATCGCCCACCAGCCGCCGCCCGCCCGGGTGCGGTCGATGAAGTAGTACATGAAGCGTCCGTCCGGGGAGACGCTGGGCCCGATGGCGCCCTCCTCGTCGGTCAACCGGATGAACGAGTAGCCGTCCTCGAGGTCGCACAGCAGGTACTCGCGCCGGCTGCTGCGGGTATCGACGTCGGCCGGATCGAGGAAGCGCTGGAACACGAAGCGCCGGGAGTCGGGCGTGAACACCCGCGCCTCCATGTAGATGTGGCTGTGCGGGCGCTCGGCGTCGGCGCTGATCTGCGTGACCCGCAGCCCTTCCGGGGAGCGCTCGCCGAGCAGGTCGGTGCGCTCGCGGCGCTGGCGATAGACCTCCGTATTGACACGGCTCTCCATGCCGCAACGGTAGCGCCGAATCGCCCGCTCCACAACTCGGATGCTCTGCCCTGGGGCAGAGCTCGCCCGGGCCGATCCGTTCTCGGCGAACTCGCCGGAGGTCCGGGAAGCGGCAGCCGGCGGGGGGCAGGCCGGCAGGCCACGTGGTCTTTCCCGGTATTTTTAGTAGTGGTAAAATCAGTGTGTTCATGGGTTCGGATTTTCTGGCAGCGGAAGCCATCGAGTTGGTCAGGGTGTGGCTGACGGCGGCCCGCGACGGTGACGGGCGGGAGAACCGTACGGGGCGAGCTCTGCGGGATCTGGTCGGAGACCCCGGCGGAGTGCGTTTCGCCATGAGGCTCGTGGACCGGGTGATGCGCCCCCAGGACAATCGGACCGCCGCCGAACAGCTCGGTGCACTGGTGGATGCTTCACCACTGCCGCCGTTCGTCTCCGGATTGAACCGGTGGGGTCTGCGCATGGGCGCCCGATTGGCGCCTCTGCTGCCCGCGATCGTGATGCCCCTCGCCCGCTGGAGGTTGCGTTCGCACGTGCGTCACCTGGTGGTAGATGCCCGGCCAGGCCCATTGCAGCGCCATGTCCGCCCGTTGCGAGATTCCGGGTTCGCCTTGAATCTGAACATGTTGGGTGAAGCCGTCCTCGGCGAAGCCGAGGCCGAGAGACGCTTGCGTGGGATATGCGAGTTGATCGAGCGGGGTGAGGTGGACTACGTGTCGGTGAAGCTCTCGTCGATCGCTTCGCAACTGAATTACTGGGACTGGGAGGGGAGTCTGGAGCGGGTGACAGGGCGTCTGCGGGAGTTGTTGGGGGTGGCCGCGGCGGCGGCGCCCCCCGTTTTCGTCAATCTGGACATGGAGGAGTACCACGATCTGGAAATCGCCCTGGCTGCGTTCAAGTCGCTGCTGTCAGGTCATGAGTTTCACGGCCTGACGGCGGGAGTGGTCCTGCAGGCATATCTTCCTGATTCCTTCGCCGCCCTCCGTGATCTGGTGACCTGGGCCGGCGAACGTCGGCGCGATGGCGGAGGAGAGATAAAGATACGGATCGTGAAAGGGGCCAATCTGGCCATGGAACGGGTGGATGCGGCCATGCACGGGTGGCAGCAGGCGCCCTATGCAACCAAGGCGGAGGTGGACGCCAACTACAAGCGTCTGCTGGATTGGGTGTTGACACCCCGGCGCACCGCCGCGGTTCGGATCGGGATCGGCAGCCACAACCTGTTCGACGTGGCCTGGGCGCACCTGCTGAGCCAACGGCGTGGCGTGGCGCACCGGGTGCAGTTCGAGATGCTCCAGGGCATGGCCCCCGCCCAGTCCCGGGTGGTGAAAGAGGCAGCGGGAGGCGGGTCGCTGCTGCTCTATACGCCGATCGTGGCGCCCGAGAGCTTTGACGTTGCGATCGGTTACCTGTTCCGGCGTCTGGAGGAGAACACCACGGAGGGGAACTTCCTGCGGGTGCTGTTCGACCTGAGTCCCGATTCGGCGGAGTTCCACCGACAGGCCGAGGCTTTTCGGGTATCCGTGGCGAGGCGCTTCCAGGTCTCCGATCTGCTCCGGCGCCAGCAATCGCGTCCGCAAGAGGGCTCGTTCGCTTCCCGGCATGACGATGCGTCCTTCGTGAACGAACCGGACACCGATCCGGCGTTGTCGAACAACCGGGCCTGGGCCCGAGGGGTGATCGAGACGGAATGCGCCGTTCCTTCGAGTCCGGTGCTGGACTCGGCGCGGGAGGTAGACCGGGGGGTGTCGCTCGCCCGGAACTCGGGTTGGCACGTGATGCCGGCGGGAAGGCGTCGACTGCTGCTCCACCGGGCCGCGGACCGGTTGGCGACAAGACGCGGAGATCTGATCAACGCCATGGTCCACGAGGCAGGCAAGACGTTCGCCGAAGCCGACCCGGAGGTGTCCGAAGCCATCGACTTTGCTCGTTACTACGGAGACCGGAGCCTGGAGCTCGAACCGGAGGACAGCGCCAGGTTTTCACCGCTGGGGGTGGTAGCGGTGATCCCGCCATGGAACTTTCCGGTGGCGATCCCGGCAGGCGGGACGTTCGCAGCCTTGGCGGCGGGCAACTCGGCATTGCTCAAGCCGTCGGATCTGACCCCCCGTTGCGCGGAGATTGTCGCGGAGTGCGCGTGGGCGGCCGGCGTCCCCGAAGACGCCCTTCAGTTGCTACGGATACCCGAAGGGGAAGTCAGCAAGCACTTGATCATGTCGGTAGACGGCGTGATCCTCACCGGGTCGGCGGAGACCGCCAAGCTGTTTCGAGGGTGGAGGCCCGAGCTCAGATTGTTCGCCGAGACTTCCGGCAAGAACGCCCTCATCATCACGGCGCACGCCGATCTCGATCAGGCGGTTCGGGATCTGGTGGCTTCGGCGTTCGGGCACTCCGGGCAGAAGTGCTCGGCGGCGTCCCTGGCGATCTGCGTGGGTCCGGTGAACCGCTCGGAGCGCTTTCGCCAGCAATTGACCGATGCCGTCCGCAGCCTGGCGGTGGGTCCGGCCACCGACCTGGGCACCACCATGGGACCGCTGGCATCTCCGGCCGAGGGAAAGCTTCTTCTCGGGTTGACTCGCCTGCAGCCCGGTGAAGAGTGGCTGGTGCGGCCGGTACAGAGGGACGAAGCCGGCTCCTTGTGGACGCCCGGGGTGCGGATGGGCGTGCGGCGGGATTCGTGGTTCTTCCGAACCGAGTGCTTCGGGCCGGTGCTGGGCGTGATGGAAGCCGCCACGCTCCAGGGGGCCATCGAGATCCAGAACTCCATCCGGTACGGGCTGACCGGAGGCATCCACAGTCTCGACCCGGGAGAAGTGGAAACCTGGTTGGAACAGGTGGAAGTGGGAAACGCGTACGTGAACCGGGTCACCACCGGGGCGGTGGTGCAGCGTCAGCCCTTCGGCGGCTGGAAGAAATCGAACGTCGGGCCGGGCGCCAAGGCAGGGGGTCCCAACTATGTCCGTCAGTTGGGCACCTGGCATCCCTTCCCCACCAACGATTTCCTGGCGGATGCCGCGGTCAGCGACGACTACTGGTGGAGGCGTGAATTCAGCCGCGCGCACGATCCTGCCGGGCTGTTCTGCGAGGCGAATCTTCTGCGGTATCGTCCGGTGCGGGGGGTGGTAATCCGGGCCGGGCGGGGGGCGGCCGAGATCGAGTTGGCGCGAGTACGGGCGGCGGCGGAGCGTTGCGGCGTTCCGTACCGGATTTCGGTCATCGAAGAGGAGGACGATCAGGCGTTCCGTGCCCGCCTGGGCGGGCTGGACGTCGAGCGAATTCGCATTCTGGGTGAAGTGCCGAGGTCACTGCGGGAGGCTGCCAACCATTCCGGCATCCACCTGGCGGACGGCCCGGTGACCGCCAATGGCAGGGTAGAGTTGCTCACCTATCTCAAGGAGCAGACTGTCAGCCGGACGTTGCACAGATTCGGCAACCTGGCCGATGTCGAATCGTAGCTGCAAGCTGCAGTGCACACCCTTCCAACCCCCCGGCGACCACCGGCAGCGGCGTCCGCCACACGGTCGGCGGGAGCGATGAGATGCTGCCTGGCGGGCAGGGAGGCCAGCTACGGAACGTCCCATATTCTGATGATACTAAAAAACTTATACAAATACGAAAAAATCCTTGACTTCGAGCGGATCGCCACCTTACCATTGATGGGGTTCGTGGAAGGCGGGATGATGACGACGGCGGCGGCGGCCGTGGAGAGCGTCCGCACCGGCGGGCAGTCCGACACGCTGGGCAGCAGGTTGCGGATGCGGCGGCGTGAACTCGGCTTGACGTTGCAGCAAGTCGGCGACGGCGCCAATCTCTCGGTCGGATTCATATCGCAGGTCGAACGCGACCTGACGTCGCCCTCGCTCTCATCTCTCGCCGCAATATCGCGTGTGCTGCAGGCGAACATTTCCGAATTCTTCGCGATTCCGGGTGAGGGCTCGCTGACGACCAGGGCCAGGAGCCGAGGGCATTATTCGCTTGATGAAAGATATACCGACTACGAGCGGGTTACCGCAAACTTCCCGGGTCATGTTCTCAACGGCGTCATCATGCATGAACCGCCGGGCAATCGAAGCGAACCGATCAGACACGAGGGAGAGGAGTTCCTCTTCGTGCTGAGTGGTTCGATAACCGTGGAAATCGACGGCAAGGCGACGATCCTGCACGCGGGCGACTCGATCCACTTCAGGTCGGACCGGGAGCACTCGAGCTGGAACCACACCGTCGATCCGGCAAGCATCCTGGTCGTGGTGACGATGGACCTGTTCGGTGAGGCTGATACGGCCAGAAAAGGGCAAAATAAAGGGCGGAATCCGTCGTGATTTCGGCCCGGGAGGATAGAATCGTGAGGATAGCGAAGATACACGTAGCCGCTGTCGTCGTGGGAGCGATGGTCGCTCTGGCGGCCGCCACGTTGCACGCGGAGACCGTGTTGCGTCTCGACGAGGTCGCGGTCGGCGAACTGGATCCCGCAAAGGCATCCGACTACGCCGACTCCATTCTCATGTTCAATGTCTACGATACGCTGGTGCTGCCCCGTCAGGGCGGGCCGGGCCATGTGCCACATCTGGCGACGTCGTGGACCGGCAGCGGCAGCACCTACACGTTCGCATTGCGGGACGACGTCATGTTCCAGAGCGGCAACATGCTCACGGCAGAAGACGTCGTGTTCTCCCTGGAACGAATGATGGAACTCGGCCAGGGCCTTTCCTACCTGTTCAGCGACGTCCAGGGCGCGGAAGCGATCGACGAACACACCGTCCGGTTCGATCTGTCCGAGGCATACGCTCCGTTCGTCAGCCTTCTGGTCAGGCTGCCGATCGTCGACAAGGAGCTGGTAATGGCCAATCTCGGCGAAGGCGAAGGCGCGATGGGCGACTGGGGACAAGCCTACCTGTCGGAGAACGGCGGCGGTTCGGGGGCATACGTCGTGGAGTCACATAATCCCCAGGAAGTCACCGTCATGGCCAGGAATCCGAACTACTTTCTCGGCATCGACGACAAGGCTCCGGACCGGGTCCGCCTGCGCTACGGGCTCGAGCCGGCAACGGTCAGGACACTCCTCGCGCAAGGCGAGCACGACATCTCGTCGCAGTGGCTGCCTCCCGAGGTCAAGCGCGCGCTCGCCGAGGGGGGCAATCAGCTTCTCACCGAGGGCGGCACGGGATCGTTCTACTTCAAGATGAACACCACCAAGCCGCCGCTGGACGATGTCGACTGCCGTCTCGCTCTGACGCATGCCTTCGATTACGGCTCGGTTCTGAAGCTGATCGCGATTACGGACGAAGTCGCGGAGGGTTCTCCGTCGACCGGCGCGATCACGAAGGGCATGTTCGGCGCCCGCCCGGCGAGCGAATCGCTTGTCCGCGACGTCGCAATCGCAAAGGCCCACTTGGCCGATTGCGCTTACGATCCGACCGATTTCGAAATCGAGGTCTCCTGGATCGCGGAAGTTCCGCTGGAAGAGCGGTTCGCGCTGCTCATGCAGGCCAACCTCGCGGAAATCGGCGTCAAGTCGAAGATCACCAAGGTGCCGTGGGCTGCGTTCGCGGGCATGGTGGGCGATCCGGCCACCACCCCGCACATCTCGCAGATCTTCGTCACCGCGACCACGGGCGATCCGGACACGCTCCTGTACGGAATGTATCACTCGACCAGCGCCGGCACCTGGCAGTCGCCGGAGCATCTGAACGATGCCGAGGTCGACCGGTTGCTGGAGGCGGGAAGGGTCGGAGCCACGGATGCCGACCGCGACGCGGCGTATTCGGCGTTGAACGACCGGTTGCTGGAGATCGCTCCGACGATCTACGCCTACGACGCGGAGTCGGTGTTCGTGGCACGGCCCGGCATCCATGTTCCGGCGCTTTCGGATCCCGCCATGGCATTCGGACTCGACACCATGGGCTTCCAGTTTCGGCTGATGGAAATCCGCTAGGAGTCTGTCGGATTTGCCGCGCCAGCGGGAAGGCCGACAGACTCCGACGCGAACGGTGGGGATGGGCCGAAAGCGGAGCCGCAGGCGACGGTTTCGGGGCGCTAGCCGATGGAAGTCCGGTAGCAGCGATCTCCGGCCGACCAGGCAGCGTTCCGGACGGGACCGAATGGCTGGGGTCCTGAGACTGCTTGCAGGGAGGCTGGGGATCTCGCTGCTCGTTCTCGTCGGCGTGTCGATGTTGATCTTCGCGATCGCGCGGGTGATACCCGGAGATCCGGCGCGGATCGCCCTCGGTCCGAACGCGACCAGGGAGCAGGTCGCCAATCTTCGTGAAGAGCTCCGGCTCGACGAGCCGATCTGGCGGCAATACGCGCTGTTCGTACGCGATCTCGCACATGGCGAGCTGGGCACGTCACTGTACACGAACAGGCCGGTGACCAAGGACATCGCACAGTTCCTTCCGGCGACACTGGAGCTGATCTTCGTCTCCGGCATCATGATGATTTGCGCCGGGCTGCCGCTTGGTGCGCTGGCAGCGAAGCATCAGGGAGGACTGCTCGACAACGTCGTGCGCGTCCTTTCGCTGCTCGGGGTTTCGGCGCCGAGCTTCGTGTGGGCGGTCACGCTCATGCTTCTGTTCGCGTTCTTCCTGCCGCTGTTTCCGATAGCCGGCAGGATGCACACCAGCTTCGACGTCGCGCACGTCACCGGATTCCTGCTCGTGGACTCGCTGCTGGCCGGACGGTTCGATGCGTTCGTCGACGTCGCCTGGCACATCGTCCTGCCGGCCTTCGCCCTTGCGCTGTCCGGCATCGGACAGGCGGCGCGCCTCACCCGTGCGAACATGGCCGAGACGTATACGAAGCCCTATATCGAGATGGCGCGTTCCTACGGGTTTCCGGAATGGCGCATTGCCGGGCGCTACGCATTCAGGCCGTCACTGATCCCGTCGCTGACCGTCATCGGGCTGGATTTTGCGGCCATGCTCGGCAACGCGTTCCTGGTCGAGGCGATTTTTGCCTGGCCGGGACTGTCGCGGTACGGGGTGGCGGTAATCCTGCGCAAGGATCTGAACGCAATCGTGGGAACCGTCCTGATCATTTCGGCGGCGTTTCTGATCGCCAATCTCGTAGTCGACCTGCTCGTCGCGCTCCTCAATCCGCGCATCCGCCATGCGCGAGGCCATCCGTGAAGCGCGCTCTGCACATCGTTCTTTCGCGCCCGCTGTCGATCGCCGGCATCGTCCTGATCACGATCGTCGTCCTGTCCGCGCTGTTCGCCGGCATCCTTGCGCCGTTCCCCGAGCACCGGGGTGCGGTCGTCGACTTCGCGAACTTCAATAACCCGCCCGGCTGGCCGAACGTCATGGGCACGGACCTGGTCGGGCGTGACCTGTTCAGCCGGATCCTCTACGCCTATCGGCTTTCGCTGATTCTCGGTGTCGTGGTGTTGTCGCTGGCGGTCCCGCTGGGGGTCACGGTCGGCCTGGCCGCCGGCTATTCCGGAGGATGGTTGCGCTTCGTGCTGATGCGGGCGACGGACGTGTTCCTTTCCATTCCGCCGCTCGTGCTGGCCATGTCGATCATGGGCGTGCTGGAGCCGACCCTCATGAACGGGATGATCGCCGTCACGGTGATGTGGTGGCCCTGGTACGCACGGCTTGTCTACAACATCACGCTCGCCGAGCGGGAGGAGGGCTACGTTCTTGCAGCCGAGATCATCGGCGCGTCGAAGTTCCACATCATGTTCCGCGAGATTCTCCCCAATTGCGTGCCGGCGGTCATCACCAAGATGACCCTCGATCTCGGCTTCGTGATTCTCATCGCGTCGTCGCTGTCGTTCCTCGGCCTGGGCGTACAGCCGCCGACGCCGGACCTCGGCTCGATGGTCGCGGAGGGTGCGAACTACCTTCCCGATTCCTGGTGGCTCACCGTGTTCCCCGGTCTCGCGATCCTGGTCGCGGTGTTCGGGTTCAACCTTCTCGGCGACACGTTGCGCGAGATATTCGGTACCGCCCAATGACGGGAAGTACTCTCGACATCCGCGATCTTCGCCTGTCGTTCAGCGACCACACCGGCAGCACCGAGGTTCTGCATGGCATCTCGCTGCGCATCGCCCCCGAGGAGCGGGTCGCGCTCGTGGGCGAGTCCGGATCCGGGAAATCGGTAACGGCGCGCGCGGTCCTCGGCCTGCTTGGCCGGCAAGGCAGCGCGTCGATCTCGGGCACGATACGGTTCGAAGGCCGGAACCTGGCGGGGCTTGGGGATGAGCGTCTCCGGCGGCTGCGCGGAACGCGAATCTCCATGATATTTCAGGAGCCCGTCTCGTCGCTCAATCCGGTGTTTCGGATCGTCACGCAGTTCCGGGAGGTGCTCCGCAGGGTCGATCCCGGCATTCGCACGTCGGAGGTCAGGACCAGGGCCGAAGCGATCCTGCGCGAGGTTTCGATTTCCGAGCCCGAGCGGGTCCTGGAGTCCTTTCCGTTTCAACTGTCCGGCGGCATGAACCAGCGCGTGATGATCGCGATGGCGCTCGCCAACGAGCCGTCTCTCCTGATCGCCGACGAACCCGGCACCGCGCTCGACGTGACCGTGCAGCACCAGAGCCTGCGGCTCATGCAGCGGCTCGTCGAGAAGCGCAAGGCCGCGGTGTTCTTCATCTCCCACAATCTCGGCATCGTCCGCGAGTTCTCGGACCGGCTCTACGTGATCTATCGCGGAAGAATCGTGGAGGAAGGTCCGACCGATGCGGTATTCGCGGACCCGCGGCATCCCTATACGCACGCGCTGCTGGCGGCCGTCCCACGGATTACGAGACGCGGCATCCCGGATGTCGACGACGATCCGGAAGCATTCCAGGCGGCGCCCAGGGAAGTCCACGGGCCGCGACCGCCGGCGGCGTGACCGGCATGCTTCTCGAACTGCGCAACGTCTCCAAGACGTTCCGGCAGGGATCGTTTGCGGTCGAAGCGGTCAAGGACCTCACCATCGGCATCGCGCGCCGGGAGCGCCTCGGCCTGGTTGGGGAGTCGGGATCCGGAAAGAGCACGATCGCCAACCTGATCCTGGGCGTGACCGCCCCGACGGCGGGCGAAATCGTCCTCGACGGCATGGTCCTGCCCGAGCGGCGCCGGCTCCAGGACCGGCGACGCCTGCAACTGGTTCAGCAGAATCCTCTGTCGGCACTGAACCCGTACCGGACCGTCGGCTCCTCTCTGCGGCTGGCATTGGACGTGCACGGCATCGGCGAACGGACGCAGCGCCGGGAGCGAATCGCGCGTCTTCTCGAAGAGGTCGGCCTCGACCCAGGTCTTGCTTCGCGCTATCCGGCCTCCCTTTCGGGCGGACAACGGCAGCGGGTCGCAATCGCCAGGGCGCGCGCCTGCGATTCGGATCTGATCGTACTGGACGAACCGACCTCCGCGCTCGACGTCATCGTACAGGCGCGGATACTCAAGCTTCTGAACACGCTGCACGAGCGCCGTGGATTGACCTACCTGTTCATCACCCACGACCTGGCGGTCGTGCGCACCATTGCCGACCGGGTTGCCGTGCTGAGCAGGGGAGAGCTTGTCGAGGCCGGCGACACGGAGGACATCTTTCGCCGGCCTGAGCACCCCTACACCCGTACCCTCATCGCGGCTTCACCGGTGATCACCGAGGACGAGCAGGCATTCCGTCACCGGATACGCCGCATGGCACATACAGGAGAACCATCATGAAGGACTGCATCACCCGAATCGCGACCGACGTGGGCGGGACGTTCACCGACCTGGTCAGATTCGACATCGACCCCGAATCGGGACAGTCGCGTGTAACCACGGCAAAGACCTCGACGACGCCACCGGACTTCGAACGCGGCGTTCTCGCCGTGCTGCGCAAGGCCGACGTTCCGTTCGGCTCAATCGGTTTTCTTGCGCACGGTACGACCCTCGTCATCAACGCGCTGACGGAACGGAAAGGCGCAAAGGTCGGGCTGATCACGACGGAAGGGTTCCGGGACACGCTGGAAATCGCGCGCGGTAACCGGCCCGATTTCTTCAATCTTCATTACGAGAAGCCGAAGCCGTTCGTCCCACGGTATCTGAGACGGGAGCTGCCGGGAAGGATGAGCTACCGCGGCGAGGAGATGAGGCCGCTGGACCTGGCTCCCCTGCAAGCGATCGTCGCCGATTTCCGCGCCGATGGCGTCGAGGCGGTCGCCATCTGCTTCCTCCACTCCTACGCCAACACGGCCCACGAGCGTGCCGCCGAAGCGGAGGTCAGGAGGCTCTGGCCCGAGATTCACGCCGTATCGTCGCACAGCATCGCGCAAGAGTGGCGCGAATACGAGCGCACCAGCACGACGGTCTTGTCCGCGTATGTGCAACCTGCCGCCGAGCGCTACCTCAGGCGCCTGAGCGAAGGACTGTCGAGCCGGGGTTTCAATGGCAGCCCGTACGTGATGCAGTCCAACGGCGGAATCGACTCGCTCGAGGCAGCGGCGCGGACGCCGATCACCATGATCGAGTCCGGACCGTCCTCGGGAGTCTGGGGAGCCGCCGAACTGGGCCGTTTGATCGGCGACCGAAGCATCATCGCGCTGGACATCGGCGGCACCACGGCCAAGTGTTCATTGATCGACCGGGGCACCATCAAGATCGTGACCGATTACTGGATCGAACGTGACGGAACGTCGGCCGGCTACCCGGTGATGGTGCCGGTGGTCGACATCGTCGAGATCGGCAACGGCGGTGGCTCGATCGCCTGGGTCGACGACTTCGGAAAGCTGCACGTCGGGCCACAGTCGGCCGGAGCCGCGCCGGGTCCGGCAGCCTACGGCATGGGCGGTACGGACGCGACCACGACCGACGCGAATCTCTGGCTCGGCAGGATCAACCGCGACTACTTCTGCGGCGGCGAAATGATCGCCGACATGGATGCTGTGGAAGACGTGCTGCGCGACCTGGGCAGACGGCTCGGGCTTGGCGCGGACAGGGCGGCAGCCGGCATCGTGAGGATCGCGAACAACAACATGGTCAACGCTCTCAAGCTGGTGTCGCTGAACCGGGGCTTCGATCCCAGGGAGTTCACACTCGTCGCCTTCGGCGGCGGCGGCGGCATGCACGCGGTTGCACTCGCACGCGAGCTTGGCGTCGCCAAGGTGGTGATACCCGCCGATGCCGCCGTGTTCTCGGCGTGGGGAATGATGATGTCGGACCTGCGACGCGACTACCTCGTGACGCGGTTGGTGGACCTCGTTGCCGAGAACGCGGCCGCCATCGAGCGCACCCTCGCGGAGACCGAGGACGCGGCACGGGCGCAGTTCGGAAGCGAAGGCGTCGATCCCGCACGCCTGTCGTTCAAGAGGTTCGGCAAGTTCCGCTACCAGAACCAGGAGAACACGACCGAGGTCGCGCTCGCCGATGGCGTCGTGACGGCAGGTCGAGTTGCCGAGATGAGGAGGGCGTTCGAGAGCGAGTACGAGCGCGAGTACACCTACCGCCTCGATGCCCCGGTGGAGATGGTCGGCATCCACGTCACGGCCACGGCAGAGGTGGGGCACAGGGAAATCAAGCGCAAGCAACTCGGCCGCGCGAGCGCGCAAGAGGCGCAGAAATCGTCGCGCAAGGTCGATTTCGCGGAGGAGGGAGTCTTGGAGTCTGCGATCTACGATGGCGGGAAACTCGTGCCCGGAATGCGTTTTCGCGGCCCGGCGATCGTCGAGGATGCGGCCTCGACCATCGTCGTCCATGCCGGCGACGAGGTCGAAGTCGACGGGTTCGGCAATGTCGTCATTCACATCCTTTCGGGAGGAGCGGGCCGATGACGATGGGACATCATGATCCGATCACGCTCGAAATCATCCAGAACTCCTTGCAGGCGGCCGCTGACGAGATGTTCGCGGCCATGCGCAAGACGGCGATGAGCTCGATCATTTACGAAGTGCTCGACATGGGTACCGGCATCACGGACGCGGCCGGAGAAATCGCGTCCTCCGGCGCGGGAATTCCGGCGTTCGTCGGCGTTCTCGACAAATCCGTCAAGGTGGTAATCGCCAAGTTCGACAAGCCGGGCGAGGTCGAGCCGGGTGACGTGTTCGCCACCAATGATCCGTATTACGGCGGCGTCACCCATCTGAACGACCTGGTCGTGATGATGCCGGTCTTCCACGGCGGCACGCTGATTGCCTGGACCGCGAACATCGCCCATAACTCGGATGTCGGTGGCATGGCTCCGGGATCACTGACCGGAGAGGCAACCTCCATATTCCAGGAAGGCCTGCGGCTGCCCGCGATCAAGATCATCGCGCGGGGTGCAACGATCGAGCCGGTGATGCAGGTCATCAAGGTCAACTCGCGCATGCCGGACGTGCTCGAGGGAGACGTGTGGGCGGCGGTCGCCTCGGTCAGGGTCGGGGCAAGGAGAATCGAGGCCCTTGCCGAAAAGTACGGTACCGACACGTTCACGGCTGCCATGGAGTCGTTCATGGACCTCGGCGAGAAGGCGTCGCTGAACGCCCTTGCGAAGCTGCCCGGGGGCACGTTCGGATTGTCGGAGGAACAGGACAACGGCCAAGTCTACAACGTCCGCATCACGATCACCCAGGACCGGTTCGCGGTCGATCTGCGCGACAATCCCGACCAGTTGGACGGCCCCCTGAACACGAGCCGCGACGGCGTCATGGTCGCCGCACAAATGATCTTCAAGTCGCTGACCGATCCCTACTCGCCCGCGAACGGCGGATCGTTCCGTCCACTCGAATTGCTCACCCGCAGGGGATCGGTGTTCGACGCGTGCGAACCGGCGCCGCTCGGTTTCTACTACGAGATCGAGCTGCGGGCGTACGACCTCATGTGGAGGTGCCTGGCCAGGCACATGCCGGACCGCCTGGCTGCGGGACACTTCGCGTCGGTATGCGGCACGTTCATCGGCGGCATCCATCCCGATACCGGACGCCAGTACACGGTGATCGAACCGCAACTCGGTGGCTGGGGTGCGAGCAGCGGCGGCGATGGCAACACCGCGATGTTCTGCGGGTTCCACGGGGAGACCTACAACTGCCCGGCGGAGATCAACGAGGCGCGCAACGGGTTGATCGTCGATCGGATGGCGCTGAATACGGAACCGGGCGGGGAAGGCACGTACTCCGGCGGCCGCGGCATCGTGCTGGACTACCGGGTTCGGGCCGATGACGGGTTTCTCACTGCCGGCTACACCCGGTTCAAATATCCGCCGTGGGGCGTGGACGGTGGACGCGACGGATCGCCGAACTACATCGAGTTCATCCCCAAGGAGGGCGAGCGGCAGCGGTTCTCCCACGTGTCCGGACTGGCGACCAGGAAAGACGACGTCATTCGCGTGTTCACCGGGAGCGGCGGCGGCTGCGGCGATCCCCGGCAGCGGGATCCCCGGTTGGTTCGAGCCGACGTCCGCAACGGACTGATTTCGCCCGAGCGGGCGCGCGAAGTGTTCGACGTCGAAGTTTGAAACGGCTGGCGACGACCAGCGAGGAGGAGAGATGTCAAACATCAACGGGACATCGAAGCTGATGTACCTGAACCCGGTCGGCACGTCGGACTACGACGGGGTGTTTGCCGACATGGCACGCGATGTCAAGCAGCCGGGTACGGAGGTTCACGTCACGTCGCTGAAGCCTGCCGACGGGGCCTTCACGCACATCGAGTACCGGTCCTACGAGACGGTCGTCTCGACCGGAATAGTCCGGGCGGCGCGGGCTGCGGCCGCAGAAGGATTCGACGGGATGGCCATCGGCTGCTTCTACGACACGGCCCTGCACGATGCCCGTGAGGTATCCGGAGACATGATCGTGACCGGGCCGTGCTCGGCTTCGATGGAGATCGCGGCAAGCCTTGCGAACCGGTTCGGGATCATCGTCGGGCGCCGGAAGTGGGTCGACCAGATGCACGCTACGGTCCGCGCCAACGGCATGGCCGAACGGCTGAGCGGATTCTACCATGTCGAACTCGGCGTCAACGAGTTTCAAGTCGACCACGAACGGACCGAGCGGCTGCTTGTCGAATCCGGCCGCCGGGCGGTCGAGAACGACTACGCGGAAGCGCTGATCCTCGGATGTACGCTCGAAATCGGATTCCACGAACGCCTGTCGCGGACGCTCGGTGTTCCGGTCATCGATCCGTCGATCGCAGCACTGAAGCGAGCCGAGTATGCTGCCGATCTCAAGCGCAGGTGCGCCTGGAAACCGAGTCGCCGGTGGTCCTGCGAGCCACCGCCGGACGATGAGATCGCCGCATTCGGGGTCATCGGGGACAGCGACGTGTTCGGTAACAGGGTGGTCGTCGGTGCCGAGGCGTCCCGGTGATGTGAGGGACGCGTTTCGCACGCCGGGAGTGCGGGTTGCCGGACTCGGTGCCGATCCGATAACCCTGTCGGTGATCCAGGCTGGTATCAGGGCCGCTGCCGAAGAGATGTTCGCTACCCTGCGGAAGACGGCGATGAGTCCGATCATCTACGAGGTTCTGGACGTCGGCACCGGCGTCACGGACGGCGCCGGCAACCTCGCGGATTCGGGCGCCGGAATTCCGACGTTCGTGGGAGTGCTCGACAAGGCCGTGCGCCGCATCGTCGAACGTGCGGGCGACCGCGACATCGTCGAAGGCGACATCTTCGTCACCAACGATCCGAACTTCGGTGGGGTGACGCATCTCAACGACGTCGTGATTGCCATGCCGGTGTTTCACGCAGGAGAGCGCATCGCCTGGGCCGCTTCGATCGCGCATTGGAGCGATATCGGCGGCATGACTCCGGGCTCGATGGCGACGACAGCGGTGGAGATTCATCAGGAAGGACTCAGGCTTCCGGCCGTCAAGCTGTTCGAAGCCGGGCGCAAGCTCGACTCGATGTTCGACCTCATCACGGCCAACTCCAGGGTGCCGGAGATCGCTCTGGGCGATCTCTGGGCTCAGGTTTCGGCGTCGCGACGGGCAGGGGTACGCATCGAGCGCCTGGCCGGGAAGTTCGGGGTCGACGCGTTCGAGGCGGCGGTCGCGGAGATGTTCGACGAGGGCGAAATGCGGTCGCGCCGGGGATTGGCCGGGCTTCCGGCAGGAACGTACGGGATAGAGGAGGAACAGGACGACGGCACGGCCTGGAGAGCTCGAATCAGAGTTTCGAGAGAGCTATTCGAGGTCGACCTCAGGGACAATCCGCGCCAGCGTGCGAGCCCCTACAACACCAGTCGCGACGGCGCGGTGATCTCGGCACAGATGATATTCAAGGCGCTGACGGATTCCGGCCGCTTGGCGAACGCCGGATCGTTTCGGCCCCTGCAGGTGCTGACCAGCCCCGGATCGGTGTTTCACGCCGAGGGCAACGCGCCTCACGGATACTACTTCGAGACGCGAATCAGGCTGTACGACATGCATTGGGAGTTTCGGATCGATCTGCGGCACGGTGCTCGTCGGGAAGCATCCCGATACCGGCAGGACGTTCGCCATGGTCGAGCCGCAGATGGGCGGCTGGGGAGCGACGCCGAAGCGCGACGGCCTCGATTGCATGTATTCGGCGAGTCATGGGGAGACATTCAATTGCCCGGTCGAAATCTGCGAGGCGAGATACGGCGTCGAGGTCGGTTGGAGGAAGCTCGGCGGTCCCGGCGGACCGGGGCTGCATCGCGGCGGCCGGGGCATGTCGACGTCATACCGGGTACGTGGGCAGGTCGTGCTCTCCGCCGGCTACAGTTGCCACCGCAAGAGAGTCTGGGGTCTGAACGGCGGCTCCGCAGGCGGCCACAACCGGTTGACCGTGATCCGGCAGGGCGAAATCCGCGAGAGCCATGCGTTCGTCAGCGACCTGCACCTGCACGCCGGCGAGGAGATCCTGATCGAGACCGCAAGCGGGGGCGGCTGGGGCTCTCCCGAGTTGGCGAACGAGGCATGAGACCGATGGAAACGGGCTGCCGAGTGCGTGCGTGCGTCAACATCTTGACAGCCCGCAAATGTGCCCTCAAAGATGACCGTCTAACTCTTCGCTCTGGAGGTCCGAGATGAGGAAGACGCTCGCCCTGTTGTTGGGAGTGACGCTGGTCGCCTCGTTCGCCGCCTACGGCGACACGTACCACGAGGCCCCGATGCTCGCCGCGCTGGTTTCCGAGGGCAGCCTGCCCCCGGTCGACGACAGGCTGCCTGACGTGCCGCAGGTGGTGGAACCGCAGGCAAGCCTGGGACAGCGCATCGGCGAGTACGGAGGTACCGCCAACGTCCTGCATCTGCGGCCCGATCTGACCCGCGACGGCTGGTACCTGGCCGGCACCGATCCGTTCCTGCGCATCGACTTCGACGAGAGCACCATCGTCACCAACATGCCCGAGTGGTACGAGCTGTCCGCCGACGGCATGACCTTCACCTTCAAGCTGCGTGCGGGGATGAAGTGGTCGGACGGCGAGCCGATGGGGCTGCACGACATCGAGTTCTGGCACACGGACATCCTGCAGAACGAGAGCCTCACCCCCAGCGTTCCGGGCGGGTTCGCTCCCGGCGGGGAGGTCATGCGCTACGAGGCGGTGGACGCAACGACGGCGCGCCTGCATTTCAGCGCCCCGCACCCGCTGTTCACGACGCAGCTCGTCGGCTGGTGGGGAGGCGTGATGGCGCCGCCGAGCCACTACCTGAAGCAGTTCCACATCGCCCACAACAGCGATGCCGACGACGTGGCCAAGGAGGCCGGCTTCGATGCCTGGCACCAGTACTTCAACGACCGCAACCATCACTTCATCGGCTTCCCGATGAAGCCTGATCTGCCCACGCTCAATCCCTACACCCAGACTCGCAAGGAGACCGACCTGCTGGTCTACGAGCGGAACCCGTACTACTGGAAGGTCGACAGCGCCGGCAACCAGCTCCCCTACATCGACCGCATCGTGAGCCGGCGGCTGGAGGACCTGGAGGTGTACTACGGCAAGATCATCAGCGGTGAAGCGGACTTCGCCGCCGCCGAGGGACACACCGTCAACTTCCAGCAGTTCCCGATGTTCAAGGAGAACGAGGCGGGCGGCCGGTACCGGGTGTTCCTGTGGCAGTACACCAACCAGAGCTCGCCCACGCTGATGGTCAACCAGACCCTGGAAGGGGACGACGTGCTGCGTGACCTGTTCCGCGAGGTGAACTTCCGCCGCGCCCTGTCGCTGGCGATCGACCGTCACGAGATCAACGAGGTGCTGTACTTCGGCCGCGCCAAGCCGACCCAGATCAACGCGCTGTCCACCTCCAAGTACTACAACCCCGACTACGACGACTCGTGGGCGCAGTACGATCCGGATCAGGCCAACCGGATGCTGGACGACCTCGGCCTGGAGTGGGACCGGAACCGCGAATTCCGCCTGCGCCCGGACGGCGAGCGGCTGGCATGGACGTTTCTCACCGCTTCGATCCAGCCGGCGCTCGAGGAGCTGATCAAGGAGTACTGGGCGGCGGTCGGGGTGGACCTGTCGATCAACGTCCTGAACATCGAGCTGTACCGGGAACGGGTACGCGCCAACGACCTGCAGATGGGCGCGTGGGGACACGACGGGTCCTCGGACTTCCTCATCTTCAGCGATCCCTACAACCTCATCCCCACGCCGAGCACCGGCAACGCGTGGAGCCAGTTGTGGGCCAAGTGGCTCGCCTCCGGCGGCGAGCAGGGTGAGGAGCCGCCCGCGGATGTGGTGCAGATGTACGACAACTGGCAGCAGCTCCAGGCCACGGTCGACGAAGCGGAGAGCGTCCGTCTGGGCAGGGAGATCCTGACCTGGGTGTCGGAGAACCTGCCGGTGATCGGCACGGTGGGGTACTTCCCGACCGTGTTCATCATCAAGGACAACCTGATGAACGTGCCGGAGACCTACCTGTACGGCTGGGACATGTTGTACACGTTCCCGGCCCATCCCGAGTTGTTCTACCTGCAGCACCCGCTGCAGCCGCACCAGATGTAACGACGCGCACTGCCGGCGCCGGGGCCCTTCGCGTCCCGGCGCCGCGTTCGCGTGCCGGGGGAGGCTCGCGGTGAAGACCAGAGTGATCCGACGCGACGGCTACGAGAACGGCGCCGCCCTCGCCCGGGCGTGGCAGGAGGACGGCCTGATCCCGGCGCCGCACGGCGAGGTGTTCGAGTTCTACCGCCTGGTCGACAAGGAGGCGGTGGAGCGGCTCGGCGACGAGGAGGGCATGCAGGGACCGGAGCTGAACCTGCTGGAACCGTTCGCCAGGCACGCGCGGCTGATGGGCCGCGAGCGGGACGTGGCGCGGGTCCGGGAGTGGACGGAGGCGCGGTTGCTGGACGCCGTGGACGACATCCACCGCGAGCGCCTCGCCGAGCCGTTCGACCCGCACCGGTATCCGGAGATGCAGGGACTGGCGCAGTACCAGGACCGCGAGGCCAGGGGGATCGCCGACGTGTTCGGCACCGACTACCGACGCATCCTGCTGTGCCAGGACCAGTATCGGCGGCTGGTCTACCTGCGCGTCTCAGGCGAAGCGGAACCCGCCCCGGCGGCCGCCGGTAGTTGCAGCAGCGTCATCTTCAAGGAAAGCCCGGTGGGCCCGATCGTGGGCCGCAACATGGACTCCGGGATCGGTTCGATCGCAGGGCTGCAGGGCTTCGGCGATCCGGTGATGTTCCGTTTTCCGGAGGAGATGGGACACAGCTACATGGGCACGGCGCTGGCCGTGAACGAGCACGGCCTGACGATCCAGGGCAGCAGCATCACCTACGCCCATGAGCAGACCGACGCCGGCTTCTGGGTCGACCTCGGCCCCTTGGTGCTGCGCTGCTGCAGCACGACGACGGAGGCGCTGGACCTGATCGACCGCTACCGCGCGATGTCGGGACCGAGCAACCTGGTGCTGATCGACGGCCAGGGCGACGGGGCCGCGGTGGAGAAGAGCAAGAACACCTGCGCGGTGCGGCGCACCGACACGCCGTGGATCTTCACCACCGACGGCGTGGCTGTCGAGGAGAAGACCGCGGCCATCCAGGGACGGACGTCGCTGCACGAGTTTCACGTCGCCCGCCACCGCCTGATCGAGCGGCTGTTGCGCGAACACGAGTCCAACCCGAGCGTGGAGGCGATGCGCCGCATCATGCGCGACCACACGCCGCCGTCGCCGGTGTGCAAGCACCTCGACCAGATGCCGGAGGACTATCCGCTGGCCACGCTGTACAGCTTCCTCCTGGTGCCGCGCACCGGGGAGTACTGCTTCTGGGTCACGCGTCCGGGACCCGAGTACCCCTGCACCTTCGAGCCGACCCCTCATCACTTCTCGTTCGAGTAGCCACAACCCCCGCGACCGTCTCTCCACATCCGTGTACGCCCCAGCCGCTGAGGCACTCATCTGATGGCTCGAAAGTACCCGGACACCTTTGCGTCACTCTGAGCCGTTGCCCCGATGCCAGCTTGACGTCCCCGCATTCGGTTAGCCACGGTGCCATGGAACGTGAAGAAACAGGAGTAGTGTTCCATGAGAACAAGGCACGTCGCGGGTCAGGTTTGGAGAGATCGGAGGAGGTTCGAGTGAGCGTGCTGAAGTGGCGACCGCGGGCCCTCTTGTTCGTGATCACCGTCGCGCTGGTGCCGGCATGTGCCTATGGACACGGTGGGGGACTTGCAGCCGATGGTTGTCACTACAACAGATCCACGGGGACGCGACACTGCCATCGTGCGCCGCAACGGAGTTCGACGGCTCCCGCGACGACCTCAAGGACTCCGTCACCAACAACAAGCGCGGCCACGCCCGTCTCCCCGGTGGCCGAGACACCGAGTCTGGAGTCGGCTTCGACGTGGCGGGGGTTGCACGTGGCGCCTGAACGTACGTGTCCCAACCTTGAAGTTCCCTATCCTTGGGACGACGGCAGCTATCCGGAGGTCGTCAAGGACGAGATCGTTCGACGTCTCGGCGGCCTGTGGAGTCCGTACGACCAGCAATCGTTCCTGGTGCTCGGTGACGTCGATATCGATCAAATCGTATCGATGACCGAGGCGCATGCCTCAGGTCTGTGTCTCGCGGACGCTATCACGCAGATTTCGTTCTACACGGACCTGAGCAACCTCACGCTGGCGAGTCCGAGGGTAAACCGGTTAGCCAAGAAAGGCCGGGATGCCGCAGATTGGCTGCCGGATACCAATCGATGCTGGTTCGCGTGGCGCGTGCTGCAAGTGCGCCTGACGTATGACCTGACGATCGATGTCGAAGAGGCCACTGCCCTCGAGGGCATACTTGGCGAGTGTCAGCCTGCGGAACGGGTGAGGCCAACCCTGTCCTGAGTTATCGGAACTCGGCGTCCAGGATGGCTTGTGCCTCGCCGCCGGGGACGTACAGAAAGTAGAGCTTGACCGGTTCGTCGCCGCGCGCCACCGCGCGCCACGCCAAATGAATCTGGACCTGGATGCCGCACCGTGAACGCCGCCGGTAGGACCGTCGCGGTCGCTCGGTCCCGAAACCGCATACGTGATAATGTAGTGATTGTCTATGATCCGCCGCATCCAGGCTCTCAATTACCGCTGCCTGCGTTACGTGGACGTCGAGCTCGACCGCTTCCACGTTCTGATCGGCCCCAACGCCAGCGGCAAGAGCACCCTGTTCGACGTCGTGGCATTCCTCGGGGACTTGGTATCGACGGGGCTCGAGGCCGCGGTGGCGAGGCGCACGAGCAACTTCCAGGATCTGGTGTGGGAGAGACCGAAGGACGCACTCGGTTTCGAACTGGCGGTAGAGTTCGATATTCCGGAGCCGCTCCGGAA
This sequence comes from Spirochaetia bacterium, assembly GCA_965215345.1. Lineage (GTDB taxonomy): Bacteria > Spirochaetota > Spirochaetia > SZUA-6 > Bin103 > CATQHW01. The sequence continues at coordinate 1,781,517 of CBDCDL010000002.1, forward strand.
ACTACTACCTCAAGAACGAGACTACCGGGTGTTCCGTTATGAAGTAGCGGTCCGCGAAACGGACGGAGATATCCGTATCGACTCGGAACGCGGGTTGCTTGCCCCCGCACAAGAACGGCAACCACCGGTGCAACGTGAGCTGTTCCCCGATCCGGCGCAACCGCCCGCATCCATATTGTTCGGAGGAAACCGCCGCGGGTTACGCACCATACTGAGCAAGTCGAGTCAGGCGAAGGACAACTTCAATATCGAGACCTCCTCCAGACCCGGCAAGGGATGGGCGACGAGCATCGCCTTCGGGCATCGTCGCTCGACGCTCGGCAACCTCCCCGAATCGCCGACCAACTTCCCCGTTTCGACGTACGTGAAGCGGGTGCTTGGGAGTTCGATAAAGTCGTTTTTCCTGGACAGCTTGCGTATGCGCGAGGCGAGTTCTCCGGCCCGGCGGGAGGATGGCATCGCACGGGATGGATCGAATCTTCCGTGGGTGATCAAGAAACTCGAAGAGGAGGATCCTGAATCTTACCGGGAATGGTTGCTGCACGTACAAACCACGCTCTCGGAGTTGGAGTACGTTGGCGTCGTCGAGCGCGAAGACGACCGCCATGCATATCTGAAGCTTCGCTACAAGACCGGAGTCGAAGTTCCGTCGTGGATGGCGTCGGACGGCACCCTCAGACTGCTCGCGTTGACGCTGCTCGCTTACTTGCCGGGATCCGATGAGGTCTACGTTCTGGAAGAGCCCGAGAACGGGATCCATCCACTCGCGGTCGATTGCGTATTCCAGTCACTCAGTTCGGTCTACGATTCGCAGGTCCTGGTCGCTACCCATTCGCCCGTGGTGCTGCGGATGGCTACTCTCGAAGAGGCGCTCTGCTTCGCGAAGGACTCTTGCGGAGCGACCGACATCGTGCGCGGCAACGTGCATCCGCGGCTGCGGGAGTGGAGGGGATCGCCCAACATGGATCTGCTGTTCGCATCCGGCGTCATCGGATGAGCCGCGGTACCGGAACCAGGGACTTGTTCGTGCTCGTAGCGGACTTGGAGTTGTCCAACGCGCTCGACGGCCTGCTTTCCCGTCCCGCGAGCCTGCCGATCAGAAAGGTGGCATTCGACATCGAGCGCCATCCCAACAGAGACAGCGGTTGCCGCAGTGACGCGGTCGAGTACCTGAGACCCTATCGGAATAGGTATCGTCGTGCCCTCATTGTGTTCGATCGCCATGGTTGCGGGAGCGGCATGCCGAGAGAAGATGTTGAGCGGAACATCGAACAACAACTTGGACGGAACGGCTGGGATGGGCGCGCAAAGGTCATCGTCATCGACCCGGAGCTTGAGGTGTGGGTTTGGGGCGATTCTCCCGTTGCTGCGCGCGTGTTGGGGTGGGGTGACGAACACCGCAAGCTACGACGTTGGTTGACCTCCCAGGGACTGTGGCTGGCTGGCCATCCGAAACCGGCCGATCCAAAGAAGGCGATGCGGGAAGCGATGCGATACAAACGTTCCAAGCAATCAGCTCGCAGGTTTTCGGAACTCGCGAGAGCGGTAGATTTCGACGGTTGTCAGGACCCCGCGTTCCTCAAACTCAAGCAGACGCTGCGCGCATGGTTTCCAGCGGACGTCCGCTAATGACCAGAAGGGCCCGCGCCAAGCCGTGGCACGAAGTCGTCCGTAGGGCACGTTCGACGTGAGCACCGGGGAGTTTCCTCAATCCGTCGATTGCGGTAGTCTTTGGCGGTTCCCAATATGACACAGAAGGTCAGGGACGCACTCAAGCTGGCAAGAGAAGCCGGATGGGTACATGTTCGCACTGCCGGCAGCCATCGTCACTTCAAGCACCCGTCCATTCCCGGTACGCTCACCATCGCGGGCAAACCGAGTGACGATTTGCACCCCAAGACCTGGAAATCCATCGCCAACACCATCAAACCCGTCGGGGAGGAGTCATGAGTCGCAAATTCATCATCATCATCGAATGCGGAGAACGAAACTGCTCCGCATACGCTCCTGACCTGCCGGGATGCATCGCCACGGGAAAAACCATCGAGGAAACCAAGCGCAACATGACTGAGGCCGTCAAGGCGCACCTGCAGTTTATGGGTGAAGCCGGAAATCCGATCCCGGAGCCCACAGCCGTTGTGGCGGATTCCGTAACCGTGGATGATCGAAGGTAGAGTCTTGACAGCCATGGAAGGTACGGTTACCAACCAATACATGACGACCTATCCGCTCTTGTTCACGCACCGACACACCGTGCAGGGACAACGCTACTTGGCCGGGGTTGAGTTGCGCGGCGGAGCGGTGGTGACCGTCGAACCGGACGGTATCTACCTTCGCCCACGGACTGCAGCCAGGCGGCGTCTCCGGCCAAGGCGAAACGCTACGGGAGGCGTCCCATGGCCTGCCACCTGCAGTGGTACCTGAACGAGAACGCCGAGAACACCGCCCACGCGCTGGCGCCGATTCGAGGTGGCCTTCGCGAGGCAGGATCGAACCGTTCGCCGGCGGTCTGGACCGAATGTCCGATGATCGCTGGGCTTACGTGGCGTCGTGCCTGTTCCGAAGTCGGCTTGGTCGGCCAAGGTTCGCCAGCCACGGCGGGCGCCGTCAACAGCCCACTCCTGCGCGCCGCCGAGAGCTGCCCTGTCGCGAGGGTGTGATGCCGGCACCGGACGAGCATCGGCCTCCGAGAGGCCGACTCGATCGAGCCTCCGGTCCTCGTCGTCGTTCAGGATACCGATACTAATTCAGCAAAGGCGGTAACGGGGACGCCTACTCCCAGTGCCTGATCATCTCGATCTCTGGACTCGAAGTGGTATAGAGCGGAAGCTCCGGAGTGTGGACCTTGGACGACTGGGTGACGGCAAGCAGGATCAAGTCGGCCACGTCTCCCGGTTGCCCGAGCTGCGACACCTCGTCCCGATGGTGGTCGCGGCGCATCTTCGTGTCCATCGGACCCGGCTCCACGAGGGTGGCCTTCACGCCGTGCGGGCGCCCCTCCAGCCCGGTGATGCCGGTGAATCCTCGCACGCCGAACTTGGCAGCGCCGTAGGCGCCGTAATTGGCTACCGGGTACCTGCCGGCAAGCGAGGAGACGTTGACGATGTGGCCGCGGCCGCGCTCGCACATGTGACTGAACACCGCCTGGGTGCACAGGAACACCGCCTTGAGGTTGACGGCGATGTTGCGGTCCCAGAGTTCCTCGGTGATGTTCGGTATCGGTGAGGTGCCGGCCACGCCGGCGTTGTTGACCAGGATGTCGACCTTGCCGAAGCGGTCGATGGTGTGCGCCACCATCGCCTGCACCGCCGCGTGGTCGGCGACGTCCGTGGGGACGGCGAGTGCCTCGCGGCCGAGCGCGCGAACCTCTTCGGCCACGGCCTCGATCTCCGCGGCGGTCCGTGACGCCAGCGTTACGCCGGCCCCTTCGCGGGCCAGCGCCAGCGCGGTCGCCCGGCCGATGCCGCGGCCGGCGCCGGTGACGATGGCGGTCTGGTTCTGCAGTCTCATGCGTTGGCTCCCTGTAATCGGACCTGCGCCTCTTGCCGCTTACTCCGCGGCCTGGAACGGCTTCCATGCCGCACCGGCTTCTGCCGCCCGGCGTTCCAACTCGCCGCGCCATCCTACAACGTTCCCCGCCTTGATCCGACCGATGTCGACGGCGTGTTGTCGTCATCCAGAAGTAGTGCGTAAGCTCACTACTCGTGAACCCGCTCGAGATGCAGGCAGTATTCGAGGCTGCCGTTCGCCTGCAGGAACTGGTGCCCGACGCGGTCCTGGTCGGAGGCACGGCGGCGGCACACCACGCCGGCCACCGGGTGTCACTCGATGACGATCACGTCGTGGACTGGTGCCGCCGAATCGCGGTCGGTGTCCTCGATCGGCTCGCCCAACCACCGCAGGATGCCCAACGATTCACCGTCATTGCGAGCTGCCCGCGGAAGAGTTGCCGCTGGTCGCGATCGCGGACATCCTGGATCGTGGCGACTTGGAGGACTGGCAGCCGCTGGCCAGAGCCATCCGTGGCGACCCATTCGGCCGTCTCGCAACGGCGGTGGTGCGCCTCGTCGACGCCTACCCGCGTTACGGCACCTCGCCGTTGTGGCGTGCATGGATCGACCGCTGTCGGGTACGCGCAGCGGCAGCGCCGGCCGTGGAGCACAGTGCCCGTACCGCGCAGCCGGTCACCTTGGCGGCGCTGCGACGCGAACACGGCCTTACCCAAGAGCAGGTCGCTCGCCGCCTGCGGATGACGCAGTCGGACGTGTCCAGTAAGCGTCCGCTGAACCCCACCTTACGAGAAGGATAGGAACGGGCGATCGTCCCGGTAGGAGGGACGAACGATGCAGCAAGGACGCGAGTACTGGAGCCGGCATGTGGAAACGTGGCGGGGCAGCGGGCTGACGAAGAAGGCGTACTGCGAGCAGCACGGGGTGCCGTACTGGTCGCTGTGCCGTTGGGCGGGCAAGCTGTCGCCGTCGCAGCAGCCGCAGCCGCCGGGGCAACGGTTGGTGGAACTGGAGCCGATGGGCGGCGGGAACGTCGAGCAGGGGGCGGCCATCGAATTGGTGGTGGGCGAGCGGTACGTGCTGAGGCTGAGGCCGAATCTGCGTGCGGACCATCTGCGCGAGGTGCTGGCGGTGCTGGAGAGCCTGAGATGATTCATCTGCAACTGGGCACGGCGCGGATCTTCGTACGGCCGGGGGCGACCGACCTGCGCAAGCAGATCAACGGGCTGGTGCTTGAGGTGCAGGAGCAGATGCAGCTGAGTCCGTTCGAGGCGGCGCTGTTCGTATTCTGCAACGCGCAGCGGCGGGTCCTGAAGGCGGTGTACTGGGACCGCACGGGATTCTGTCTGTGGATGAAGCGGCTGGAGAAAGGGCGTTTTCCGTGGCCGCGAACGGCGGCTGAGGCGCGCCGGGAGATCGATGTCAAGCAGCTTCGGATGCTGCTGACCGGCATCGATTTCTGGCACGAACACGCGGAGCTTCGGTACCGGGAAATCGCCTGAAAGGGGTTGACATGTTCGGCGTATTTCGTGCTATGGTATCGATATGTCCAGCGCTCTACCGGTCGCCGAACAACGCGATGCGTTGCGCGAAGAGAATCGCCGTCTGATCCTGGAGAAGGACGAGCTGACGGCGAAAAACGGTGAGCTGGACACGAAACTCCGAGCACTGAACAAGAAGCTGGATCTCTACGAAGAGCAGGTGGCGTGGTTCAAGAACAAGCTGTACGGCCGCAGCAGCGAACAACTCACCGCCGCCGAGCTGCAGCAGATCCGGCTGTTCGATGAGGTCGAACACGCCGCCGACACCGACCCCCCAGAGGACCAAGCGCCCGCTGAGCCGCCCCCGGATGAGGCGACCGCCGAAGTGCTTGAGCGAACCCGCCGTCGCCCGCGGCGCAGACCGCTGCCGCAGGCGCTGCCGCGCGTCGAGCAGGTCATCGACCTGACCGAGCAGGACAAGCAGTGTGAGTGCGGCCACCGCTTGGTGCGCATCGGCGAGGACACCTCCGAGAAGCTCGACGTGATCCCGCCGCAGGTGCAGGTGATCCGCACGGTGCGGCCCAAGTACGCCTGCCATCACTGCGAGGGCTCCGGCGACGAAGGGCATCCGGCGGTCCGGGTGGCGCCGCCGCCAGCGGCGCTGATCCCGAAGGGCCTGGCCTCGGAGGGGCTGCTGGCGTTCATCGCCACGGCGAAGTTCTGCGACGCGCTGCCGCTGTATCGGCAGGAGCGGCAGTTCGCGCGCCTTGGAGTCGAGTTGTCGCGGCGCACGATGTCGGACTGGATGATCGCGGCCGCCGGCGCCTGCCAGCCGTTGATGGCGGCGTTGCTCGACAAGCTGCGCCGTGGGCCGACGCTGCAGATCGACGAGACCACCGTGCAGGTGCTCAAGGAGCACGAGCGCGCCAACACCGATCTCAGCTACGTGTGGGTGGCCCGCGGCGGCCCGCCTGATGAGCCGGTGCTGGTCTATCGCTATGAGCCCAGCCGCGCCGCGCGGGTGGCCTTCCAGATCATCGACGACTACCAAGGCTACGTGCAGACCGACGGCTACGACGGCTACACGCGTCCGTGCGCGCAGCCCGGCATCGTGCACGTGGGCTGTTGGGCGCACGTGCGCCGAGCGTTCAAAGAGGCCGCCGACGCGCTGGGCAAGGTGTCCGGCCGCGTCGGAGCGGCGCTGCAAGCGCTGGGGTTCATCGCCAAGCTGTACCGCGCCGAGGCGCAGCTAGCGAAGCACCGCAAGGAGGAGCCGGCGGGATTCGTGGCCGCGCGGCGCGCACAGGTACAGCCGGTGCTCGACACGTTCCACCGCTGGCTGCAGGACAAACGCGATCAGGTGCTGCCCGGCTCGGCGCTCGGCAAGGCGGTCGCCTTCGCGCTCGGTGAGTGGCCGAAGCTGATCCGCTATCTGGAACACCCGCAGCTCACGCCGGACAACAACGCCTGCGAGCAGGCGATCCGGCCGTTCGTGGTGGGCCGCAAGAACTGGCTGTTCTCTGGAAGCCCGCGCGGAGCGGCGGCGAGCGCGATCCTGTACAGCCTGATCGAGACCGCCAAGGCCAACCGCCGCGAGCCGTACTGGTATCTGCGCGAGCTGTTCGAGAAGCTGCCCCATGCGCGCACCCGCGCTGACTACCTTACACTCCTGCCCACTGCACGTCCGCCGCCGCCGGCTTCATAGAGACTGGTTTCGCCGGTCGCTTACCGTGTCCAAGCTGGAACGGCGGACGAACGCTCGCCTGTCGACCCTCCAGGCATATGTGCATGCCCTTGGGGGCCGCTTGCTCGTCACCTTCGTCAACGGTGAGAAGACCTGCGAGATCCGGCTCACGACGGGACCGCACGGCGACCCCTCTCAGTCATGGATCGTCTCACCCAGCGTTGCAGTTCTTGCCGCTGAGCCTCCGACAGATCGGGAATCTGTCGCGTGTGATGATTCGCCATCGTTGTCCCCTCCCAGGGTACGCCAACGATAGGACCCCTCGCATCTACTGGTCAATGATTTTGACGACAGGACACTAGCACTAGCCCAAGTTTAACACTCGCGCAGGCGATTTCAGGAAGTTGGAGTGATTTCCGCGAATCTATGGGGGGCTCTGCCTCCAAAATGGGCTGATCGGCCGAAGTAGTGCCATAATAGTCAGCGAGGCCATTGACCGCCTCTTGCCGGCTATCTACCTTCAGTCAGCCATGTTCGTGCGCCGCACTCAGACCCGAGCCACCGCCAACGGCGACCGCTACTTTACCTATCGCTTGGTGCGTTCTGAACGCCGCGGCGCCCACGTCCGGCAGCGCACTCTGCTCAATCTCGGCCGCCACTTCTCGCTTCCTCACGCCGATTGGCCGCTGCTGTGCTCGCGCATCAAGCAACTGCTAAGCCCCCAAGATGCGCTGCTGTCCACCGATATTCGCCCGCCCATCGAGCGGGAAGCACAACGGATCGCCGCGCAGTTGATCGCCCGTCAAGTACCGCTGCACGCGGCCTCCTCTCCAGAGGACAGCGCTGGCGAAAGCGAGTTCCACAGCGTCGACGTCGCTTCTCTGCAACTGCTGCGGCCACGCAGCGTCGGCGTCGAACAGGTCGGCCTATGGGCCATGCAGCAGGTGCAGTTGATCCCGTTGCTCAACAGGTTGGGTCTGAGCGGCCCGCAGCGCGCTGCGGCGGTCGGCTCCATCATCGCCCGCATGGCCGCGCCCGGCTCCGAACGGGCCACCTATCGCTGGTTGCAGCAGTGCAGCGCCTTGGGCGAACTGCTGCAGGTGGACTTCGAGACCATGAGCATGATGCAGTTGTACCGCGCCTCCGACGCGCTGGTCGGCCAGCAACAGGCGATCGAACAGCATCTGTTCAAGCAAGTGACGGATCTGTTCTGCCTGGGAACGACTGTCACGTTATATGACCTGACCAACTCCTATTTCGAGGGGGAGGCGGCAGATCAGCCGCTGGCCCAGCGCGGTCATTCCAAGGAGAAGCGCAGCGATTGTCCGCTGCTGACCTTGGGTCTGGTGCTGGACGGCAGCGGGTTCGTGCGTCGCAGCGAGGTATTGGCTGGCAATGTCGTCGAACAGGATGTCCTGCAAGGGGTGCTCAAGCGCCTGCAGGTGCCTGACCACGCGCTGCTCGTGATGGATTGCGGGGCGGCCACCGAGAAGAATCTGCAATGGCTGCGGGAGCAGGGATACCGGTATTTGGCGGTGAGTCGCGAGCGCACCCGAAGATTTGATGCCGAGGCGGCGCTGCGCCTGCAGACGGCCTCACGGCAGGAGATACAGGTGCAGATGGTGCGGTCGGAGGACGGCGCCGAAGTGCGCCTGTACTGCTACTCGGAGGCTCGGCACGGCAAGGAGCAGGCGATGCTGAAACGGGCTACCGAGCGCTTCGAGAAGCACCTGCAGGAGCTGCACGAAGGACTGTCTCGGCCGCGGACGCACAAGAAGACCGAAAGGATCTGGCAGCGCATCGGGCGCCTGAAGACCAACAGCAGCGGTGCGGCTCAGCATTACCATATCGAGGTGGTTACCGATAAGAGCGGCGAGAAGGCCACCGCCATCAAGTGGGAACAACGCCCGGTTGCCGGTTCGAAGCTGACCCATCCGGGGGTGTACTGCCTGCGCAGCAACCAGACCGACTGGGATGCCGAGACGATGTGGCGTACCTACATCACGCTGACCGATCTGGAGGCGGTGTTTCGATCCCTGAAGTCCGAGCTGGGGCTGCGGCCGATCTTCCACCAGAAGCCGGATCGCGCCAATGGTCATCTGTTCATTACCGTGCTGGCCTATCAGTTGGTGCAGGTGATCCGACGCCGCTTGCGCGAGCACGGCGAGCACGCCTCATGGCGCACGGTGCGCAGCATCCTCGCCGGCCAGCAGCGCGTCACGGCCACCTTTCGCCGTGCTGACGGTCGCACCCTGCACGTGCGCAAGGCGACCGAGGCCGAGCCAGACCAGCGTGCGATCTACGATGCGTTGGGAGCTGATCCGGCCCCCGGTGGGATCAGGACGGTGGTCGCAGAGTAGCGATGCTCACCAGTTGCGCAGCGAATGTAGTGCCACCCGCCGATATGAGACCTTCTAATTTATGCACCCGTAGCAGGATATGTTTCAGCCCGTTAAACTTGGGCTAGTTTCGCGGTCGGTTGAGTTCGGCAAAGCCGGTCTTCACTGAAATCGGCCGTTACGCCGGTGGTGGTGGGCGGTTGCCCGGACCTATAGTGAGAGCGGTGACTGCGTATCGGGATGCCATCCTTACTCCACATGCCCAATCGAAGATGCGACGTCGGGGAGTGACCGAGATGGAAGTGCGTGCGTGCTCGCATCACCGGAGCAGGTATTGGAAGTGCGACGTAATCGAGTCGTGTTGCAGAGTTGCGTGAACCTCGGTTCAACAGCACGGCTGATTCGGGTGTTTGTCGGTGTGCTACGTGGCGCGCTCGGCGGCCAAGTACAGCCGGAGGCAGTACAGCGAGCGGCGCTTCTCCGCGATCCAGCGGGAGCGGCAGGCGCTACAGGCAGAAGCCATGGCAGCGAAGGCGGCCGACCGGAGGCGAGAGGTGGCAGCCATGCACTCCCAAGGCTATGCCGTGTCGACCATCGCGGATGGGCTCGGCGTGACGCGGCAGACCATCTACCGAGACATCAAGCGGGGCGTGTAACATTCGCCATAACAGATAGTGTAGATACCTCCGGCTCTCGCGACCGGGCACTGGGCGCTACCTGGCAGGCTCTCGTCTCTTCACGGTGCGCCCCATATCCGTCAGTAGCCGTTCCAGATAGTCCGGTTCGTATGCGTACACCTCATCCACGGCATGCTTTATCGCAAGCCCATTCAATTGATCCAGCTCATCGGCATTGCCGAGCATCTTCGTATGCACCGGAGTGCTGTCGTCCAGTGGCTTGAACCCGACTGCCATGCGTCTGCTTGCTGGGAAAACCACGCTCCCTGCTTCATCGAAGAGGTCGTCGGCTACGCCGTCGTCGCTGGTTCTGTACATCAATACCGGATTGTCCGAGGTAAGGACGGTGCTCCGTGCGCCCGCTGGTGCTACGTAAACGCACAACGGCTTCCCGATGTGCGACTTGACAAAGGCGCTGGCATGGCGATCGTGAAACCCAATCATCGATTCCAGCATTATGTTATTTACAGCTTCATGAGACATCCCCGCAGGCAGATCGTCCGTCAGATCGGCACGCACGCGCTCCATCGAATTTGGCGCCCTGAGCGGATGTATAAACATAAAGTGCAACAGGAATATGAGTTCGTCAATTGTCGGCACCGGCGCGTCGTTCCCGTGCGGCATGCTTGCACTTTCAGCAAAGCGGCTTAGCATGCGTCGGGCTTCCTTCCATCTCGACTCGACTTTGCTAAAGAACGCTTCTATGGATTCGTCACGTTCGTCGCCGCGTGTGCGCACGTAGTAATCGGTGCGTTGCGCTATCTTCTTCACGCCACGTTTGCGTAATTCGGAAGTGGATTTCTTGTACTGCCAAATAGCTGGCGGATCATCGCCCTTGGTGGCGAACGCATTTAAGTAACACTGGGCAAGGTAATGGCACTTCATCTCAGCATGCATGGACCGCGTGATGCGGCGCTCGCCTATCTATGGCAGCGCCGCGCCGCTCACGCAGGGTAGGTCAGCCCCTCTCCCAGGAGCATCCCCCCCATCCTGGACTTCAGCCATCATGCACAGGCTCACGTCAGTCTCCCAAGCTCGTCAGAAAGGTGCCGCGTAGTTCGTCTATCGCCCGCCGCCGGTAATCGTCGAACGGGGAAGAGCTATTGCGCCCCTCCCACGCCGGCACGAACACCGCAAGCTCGCTACCCGGCCCATGTGGCGCCCTCGCCCCCTGGCCCTACCTGATGAAGCCAGAACACTACGCGCCCACCGCGCTCACCACCACCTTCGTCCTCAACCATCGAAACCGAGTGAACCCGGCTTATTCGCGCAGGAGTGGCGAAAGAGTAGGCGCGTCCGCCGATTTGCAGTAGAGTCAAGGTGTTACGCCAAAACCTCCGCAAAGGACGGGACACGCCGTGGGTGAGACTCTACCGATCTTTTCGACGACCTTCAACGGCTCGCATTGACTCATCAAAAATCTAACCCTGCGGAAAGCATGCCTCACCTAAAAATCTAACCGAAGGGCTGGACCTGCGGGTCCGGTCCGGAGCCCCTCGCAGACCGCAGAGGAGGTTCCGAGGAAATGGGGCTGAGGATGGGTGAACGCAGGGCACTCACGGATGAAGTGGCGCGGCGGTACCGCCGCGCCGGCAGGAAGGAGAAGGCGGTCATGCTCGGCGAGTTCGTCGAGTCCACCGGCTACACCCGCAAGTACGCGATCCATCTGCTGAACGCATGGGGGCGTACCCGCTTGGTGCGCATCGACGGTCAGCTGATCAAGCTCGTCGTCGGACGCCCCCGGCGCGGCAAGCGCCGCGCGCGACCGCGCCGCTACGACCAGGAGGTGCTCAAGGCCCTCACGCAGATCTGGTACGTGTTCGACTTCATGTGCGGCAAGCGCCTGGTGGTCGTGCTGCGCACCATGCTGCCGGTGCTCGACTCGTTCGGCGAGATCCCGCTCACCGCAGAGGTGCGCGCCAAGCTGCTGAGCATCAGCGCCGCCACCATCGACCGGCTGTTGCAGCCCGAGCGCGCGCGGCTGCAGATCAAGGGCCGCACCCACACCAAGCCGGGCAGCCTCCTGAAGCACCAGATCCCGATCCGCACCTTCGCCGACTGGGACGAGCAGGAGCCGGGGTTCTTCGAGATCGACTTGGTGGCCCACGACGGCGGCGATGCCTCGGGCGACTTCTGCCAGACGCTGACCATCGCCGACGTCGACACCGGCTGGGTCCAACTGCACGGGCTGCAGAACAAGGCGCAGCGCTGGACCCACGCGGCCCTACAGGCCGCACGCCGGACGCTGCCGATCCCGATCAAGGGCATCGACACCGACAACGGCAGCGAGTTCATCAACCATCATTTGGTCGGCTACTGCCGCGAGCATCAGATCACCTTCACCCGCGGGCGCCCGTACCGCAAGAACGACACCTGCTACGTCGAGCAGAAGAACGGCCACGTGGTGCGCCGCGCGGTCGGCTACCACCGCTACGACACCGACGAGGAGCTGGCCGCTCTCCACGCCATCTACGGCACCCTCGGCCTCCTGGTCAACTTCTTCTACCCCTCGGTGAAGCTGATCAAGAAGACCCGCTACGGCAGCAAGGTGCGCCGCATCTATGACGAGCCCCAGACGCCGTATCAGCGCATGCTGCAATCCCCGGCGGTGGACGCAGAGGTGAAGGCGCGGCTCAAGCAGCAGTACGCGACACTGAACCCGGTGGCCCTCAAGCGCGAGTTGACCCGCTTGACCGAGCACCTGCTGCGGGTGCATGCCAACAAGACACCGCCCTCGGTGCGACCGAGCAACCGATGAGCGTTTGCCGCCGGCGGGTCGGACCGGTCTCTGGGGGGCGCCTCGCCCCTCGGCCGGTCGTGATCGGACCGTGACGCTGAGCCGTACGCGCTCGCTGTCGGGGCTGCACGCGCGCCCCGCGCCGCTGCCAGACCGAACCGGCCAAGCGTCCCCTCTGGGGCTACCGCCCGGAAACGATCGTCGGCCGCTCGTGGGAGCCGACCGCAGCCCCGGCGCGAGGCACGGTGGTGACCCTGGTTGGCGCGAACCGGCAGAGCCGCACGGATGATCCGGGTCCCGTTACGTAACGGTGTTCAATCGGATCAGGTAGGATGGCTCGATGGCTTTGAGTAACGCGGAACGACAACGGCGCTATCGACAGCGCCGCAACGCCGAGCAACCCCGGGTGCAGTATCGCAGGCGGCACGACCGCAGGTCCCGACCGCAACGCTGGCAGGATGCGGTACGGACCCTGCTCGACCTCCAGAGTGAATATCAAGCGTGGCTCGACCATCTGCCCGACAGCCTTCAGGAGTCGGTGGTTGCCCAGAAGCTGGAGACGATATGCGGGCTGGATCTTGCCGAACTGGAAAGCGTCGAGCCGCCGCGAGGGTTCGGGCGCGACTGAGCGGCCCGCAGCCCGTTCAGGTCGGGTCCCTGCGGGCTGCACGGCACCCCGGTGATCCATGCGGATAGAGCGATCTTCCCGCCCGCGTGCCACCGGCGCGGCCGCCTCCCGGCTGCCGGCGGCACTTATCCACATATCCACAGGCAGTTGCGCCCCCTCCCCCGCACCCCCACCCCCTTTACCGCCGCCTCTGCTGCATTCCTTCTGAACTGCTGGGTATGCCTCTCTCTTGAGGGGGGAGAAAACCGCCCTTCGTTGGGTTAGATTCTTACGTGAGGCATGCTGCCTCTACGGTTAGATTTTTGGGTGAGGCAACACGCGGCTCGGTGCAGGTCGAGGCGCGGGCGGAGCATCTGAGCGCCGACAGCGGCGCGCTGCTGCTGCGCGAGATCATGGAGCGCACCGGCATCGTCGAGTGGATCGACGAGCGGCTGCCGGATCCGCGCAATCCGCTGCTGATCACCTACCCGCTGGCCGACTTGCTGCGGACCAGTCTGTTGCTGCTGGGCCAGGGCTGGCGCGACCAGGACGACGCTGACCGGCTGCGGCACGACCCGAGCTTTCGCGTGGCCAACGACACGCGCTGCGGCACCGCGTCGCTGGAGCCCGACAGCGTGCTGCCCCTCGCAGCCGACGTTGTCGAGGTTGGTGGGTCTGTTGAGCGCGCCGACCAACCAGGATGTGGTGCGTGAGGGGATCATCGAGCTGGCGGTGCGCCGGCTGTGGAAGGACAACGGGGAGCGGCGGTACAAGCGGTTGATGATCGACCTGGACGGCCTGCCGTTCGAGGTGCACGGGCAGCAGGCCGGCAGCCAGTACAACGGCCACTACGGGCAGCGGATGTTTCATGCGCTCATCGCCAGTTGCGCGGAGAGCGGCGACCTGCTCGACGGCACGCTGCGGCCCGGCGCGGTGGGCTCGGCCGACGGCGCGCTGAGTTCTTGGAAGCAGCCAGAGTGTCGGCGGAAAAGGAAAACGCCAGACCGAGCGTGGATAATCTCTTTAGCGCGTGCGTTCCCGCGATTTCCAGCACCAGCGCTCGCTCCGGCGCAATGCTGGCAGGGTCGTCAAGGAGCGTCAGCGGGTCACGCCCTTCCTCGAACACCGAACGGAGACGGCGAAAGACCGGTTGCAGCCGATCGCCCTGCCGAGCCCGATCCGGCAGGTGCAGATTGCTCCCACCTCTTGGTCCCGGCGGGCGTCGATCAAGATCGGGAGTGGGGATCGGGAGTAACGGAAACTCCGCCATCCGATGTCTCCTGGTGTGCGGATGCGCGCGAGCGCTCGGCCCACAGCTTCAACCGCTCGGCAACGATGGCCTTGAGCGGCTGCTCTCCCATCGCGAGGGTGCTGCGGCGGCGCACGTCTCGACAGAACTCCTCAGCTTCCGCGTAACTGATGTTGCCCAGGGTCTTGGCGATGGTATCGGGTGTCCGGCCAAGCGGCTCGTCCAGGGTAGCGGCGAACCGTGCGATATACGCAGTCAGGTCCCGCCGTGTCGGCGGGTTGAGCAGGAGGCGCACCTGGAACCGGCGCCACGCAGCGCGGTCAAGCAGTTCGGCGTGGTTGGTGGCGGCCACGACCACGGTGTAGCTGGGCAGATCGTCCACCTGCATCAGCAACGACGTCACCACCCGTTTGATCTCTCCGGTCTCGTGAACGTCGCCGCGCTCCTTGCCCACCGCATCGAACTCGTCGAAGAACAGAACGCAGGGGGTCGTGCTGGCGTAGTCGAAGACGCGCTTCAGGCGGGTGGCCGTTTCCCCGAGAAAGCTGCCGATCATCGCTTCGTAGCGCACCACGAAGAACGGCACCGCCAACGCTTCCGCGATGGCCTCTGCGAGGGACGTCTTGCCGTTGCCGGGAGGTCCCACCAGCAATACACGGTGCCGGGGCTCCAGCGAATGCGCCCGCAGCAGCGTTGCCCGATGCTGCTCCTCGATCAACTCGTCGCATGCCCGCCGTGCAAGATCGGAGAGAATCAGATCCTCGATCCGACGGCGAGGTATCAACTCGAGAAGAAACTCTCGATGACGCTGGCCATGGCCGGCGAATCTCGCCGTGGCGGGACTGGCGCCGTTCACATGCATCGCCTCCGTAAGCCGCTCAGCGAGCACGTTGTGACGTTTTGCGCGTTCCTCGGCGATGATCGCTTCCGTGACGGAGCGGGCGCGCGTCGCGTCACCGCTCGATCCGGCCTTCACCAGCGAAACGAGGAGGTCGCTCCGAGCCATGACAGTACCCCCGTGTTCCGTGCTGCTCCGGGTCGGAGCCCGTTCGGCTCATGGTATGCGGGCTGGGGCGAAGCGTCCACCACGGGACCGGATCACCGGATCCGATGACTCGCTCGGAAGATGGTGGCCCGGTGCGATCGCAAGTAGCGCTCGTGAGCGTGGTGCAGCGAGCGGACTGTCAGTGACCCATCGAGCCCGACCACCGACCGGGCGTCGGGAGGGAGCATGCTCGAGACGAGTACCGTTCCGTCCTGTGCGATCGTCATGAAGCCGGCGTCGAAGGCCGCGTCGAGATGGGCCGCCAGGAGCAGGCCGTTGAAGACGTCGAGGCGCTCGGCGTCGGCGTTGCAGGCAGCCCAGGGCTTGATGTGGCTGGCGCGCAAGAGCTCGGGCACGGCAAGGCCGGTGATCGCGCACCGGCCTTCCCAGTACTCGAACAGGCCGCGGCGGAAGACGGCCTGGCCGACTCGCTGGACTACCAGGCGTTCGGCTTCGGTCGTCCGGGGCAGGTTCGCGGTTGCGTTCTGGAAGGCTCGGAGGAGGGCGTCCGGCAGCGTGCGCGAGAGTTGGAACGCGCGGCGCAACAGGCGGTGGAGTGCGGCAACGTTGTCGACGCCCAGCGCGCCGGCGGCACCGCTCGGGAGCGGGTCGGTGGACGGCACGCCGAGCCCGGCCAAGCCGTCGAGGACGTCGGCCCGCGACATGGCCGCGAGAAACCGGGATTCTCCCTGGGTCGTGAGCCAAATGCACAGCGACGTCTGGCTGCTGCCGAAGGAGAGCCAGTCGCCCGTGCGTTCCAGCTCGAGGTCGAAGCCGTTGTCGGTGGCGGCCTTCTCCAGACGGGTGATCGCGACCGCCGTCAGCATCATCCCCGGCCTCGGCCCAGCCTCTTTCGCAGCCATGCGACGCGGATGCTCACGAACTGAGGACGCTGAATCTCGTCGAGGAGCCGGGTGGCCCGCACTTCGCGGTCGTCCCTGGTAGCGGTCCTGTTCTTGAAGTCCGTCTCCAAGCGCTTGCGCTCGCCCTTGATCGCGGTCACCCGTGCGGCGACCAACGCCGGATGGTTCAGGTTGACGATGCTGCGCCGCACTTGAACGCCATCGGCGCGGTCCGCGATGGCGAGCTCGAGTGCCCGGCGGGTGGAGTCCGGCAACGCAACATCCGAGCGGACGTAGATCTCGCCGCGACTGGTGAACCCGACGACGTCCTCGTACGGGCGGTCCACCGGCCAGGGCATGTCGGGGTCGGCGTCATCCCAACGAAAGGGGCGGTCGGCCTTGGCCGAGTCGCACGTCTCCGACGAGGGACAGGACAGGTAGAGGTTCTTCCAGTGGAGCGCGAGCCGGGGATCGAGGCTACGCGGGCGCCAGTGGTCGATGCGAGGCGTTGGGTAGCCATCGGCGATCCGTCGTTCACAGTAGATGCACAGGGAGTGCTGTTCCCGGTACATCTCCCGCCGGAGCTTCTGCTTGTCGAGGCGATCGAACTCCGAACGCGCAAAGGAGCCCTGGTCGGCCACCCCTGGAAGCGCCTGCAGATAGGCGTTCTCGGCCTCGCGGAGGCTCGACTGCGCTTGGCCGTCCGGATAGACATCTCTCGGAGGCCAGGGTTTCGAGACGCCACGCACCTTACTCCTCCGGATCCATGAGCGCCTTGGCCCAGATCAAGGCAGGATCGAGGTCGCCCCAACGAGCAAGCAGCTCCTGGTACCGTTTTGCGGCTTCTTCGCCTCGACCCTGGTCGATCAGGTCGTGCAGCTCCTGCAACGCGCGCGTACCCTCGGCATCGCGGTCGTCGGTGTGCATGTGCTCGCGGAGGATCGCGTTCGTGTCCCTGCCCTCGACGAACACGGGGCCTTCCCGAAGCTTGCCGTCGACGAGCCGGCGCACCTGCCGGTTCTCGGCGCTGCTCAGCACCTGGGGCGAGTGGGTAGTGACGACGAGTTGCAGTCTCGGGAACGTGCTGCGAAGGCCGGGAAGCGCCACGCGCTGCCACCGTGGGTGGAGGTGGAGGTCGAGCTCGTCGATGAGCACCACTCCCTCCACCCGCGCGGGCGCGTCGGCGCCATCGAACTCGTTGAGCATGACCGCGCGGCGGGCGATGTCGGCGACCAGCGCGATGAACACGTGGTAGCCGTCGGACAGCTCGGACCACGAGGCTACGTGTCCGTCGTCGAAGCGCATCTTCGGGCCTTGCTCCACCGGGTCGTACCAAGCGCTCGTGACGCGGGGCGTCGCTTGGACCGTTGCGTCCAACACGGCGGCGTGGAAGAACCGCTCCGGTTCTTCCTGCTGCCTCCGGACCACGTCTCCGAGGATCTCGTCCTGGAACCACTGGAGCAGCGGAGCCTCGTCGAGGTTCGGGTCGAGTGCGGAGTCGTAGGCTTCCCAGCGGTCCCCCGTAGGCTCGACCTTTCGCCGGCGGCCGCGGTGACGTGCGAGGCGATCGACGCCGTACCACGCGAACAATGGCCACCGATCGCCGGGCACTCGCACTCTCTCCAAGGCTTCGAGAATCGGCTGGTGCTGGTTCGTGGTGCGTCCGGACGCGGGCTGAGCTGCCGTCGACCACGTGACGGATTCCGATTCGCCCACGGCGGCGGTCCACGCGAGCTTGCACGGACCGACCGGCTCGGGTCGCCCCTTCTCGTCGAGCGTGCGCATGGTGGGATCGCGCCTCACGTCGAGCTTCAGGGCTCTCGGCGCACCCCGTCTGGAACACGGCGAGGCCCATCGCGAGGGCCGTGAGCAACGCGGTCTTTCCGCCGCCGTTCTCGGCGAAGAGAACCGTAATGTCTTCCTCGAACGAAAGCTTCAGATCTTCGAAGCATCGGTAGTTATTCGATGTGTATCTCGCGGAGCCGGAATTCGTTCATTTCGCCCGCCGCGGCGGTCCCAGTGGTGACTCGTAACGCAGCCCGTTCGCAGCAGACGTCGCCAGCCCATCGTAGGTCTCCAGCACCACGCGCTTGGTCCGGTACTCGCCGTGCTCGCGCTTTTCCGACCGCTCCAGGACCGGAAACGTGTCGAGGATGTAGGCGGTGTCATCCCGCGAGATACCGTACAGATGGAAAAAGGCGGCGTCGATCTCGCATCGGAGTTGGAAGCGGCGATCGGGATCCCAGATGAAGGGGGGCCCGTCGTCACCGCAGTCCTCGGCGAATGGCTTCAGGTCCCACGCGGTATAGGTGAGCTCCAGGACACGCGGGAGGAGCCAGTCGCGAATCCGTGTCGATGGCGCCCAGGGGGCGGGAACTCGCGTAGGCCGTCCGGGCGGAGCGCAGGGAGCTGCCGCATGGTGAAGTATGTTCAAGTTGAAGTCCCCCGACCTTCTGTCTTGCGCAATAATCGAACGGAATGCTCGAGCAGATTGGCCTGGAGGCTGGCCACCAGTTGTCGGATGCAGGCGACGGAACTCATCAGCGGGAAACGTGTTGATTCGCGGCAGCTCCTTGCGGAGTGATACACGAAACGACGGTACGCACACTCGCTCGCGCAGTCGGTCACGTCGCGCCAGCCGAGCAGCCACGCGCGGTCCCAAACGCCGTCGAGCCGCGCTTCCACGTCCTCCTTCTGCGACCCAATAGAACGGAAGTGGCCCGTACTCCGGATCGGCGAGTTGCGCTGTCTGACGGGGCGTTAGCAGCCGATGAGGTCTCCTTGCCGGAGGGAGCTGCCCTCGAACGTGCCGCTCCGGTGGTTGTACTGATACGTCATCTTCGCCTCGTACAGAGGCAACATGACGTTTCCGTCCTTCTCGAACCGGTTGGCTTCCTGCTCTCCACCCTGCCGACGCCAAGCTCGGCCCGCGTGCGGAACAGCCCGGAATCGTTGGCCATGTCAAACATGCTCAGGAATCTCAGCCCCCACGGGTTGCCGTCCGTATCACCCTCGCGCCAGAGCACGCCGGCGCGCCGGTAGATCGCGAGCGCGAGCGCCGCGTCGCGCTTCGTTCGAAAAATGGGGCAGGTTCCCGTGTTCGGGTTGATGGTCTCGATGTCGGCAGCGCTGAGGGTGAAGTGGCGTTCAGGATCGTCGACGTCCGAGATCGTCTGCCCCTGAAACAGGAAGTCGGCTGTCACGGATGGATCGCTCTCGCCGGATAGCGTCGTCAGCGCGAACCGCAGCATGTGGCCCTTGCCGGCCGTAAAGAAGCCCTCGTTCTCGAACTCCCACATCGACCGGAGAGCGCGCGACCTCATGATCGCCTGGAAGTAGTCCTTGGTCGTGTCGTCGGTCGCGATACCGCTCGGTACGATGAATCCAGCACGGCCAAGCGGACCCAGCACCCGGAGGTTGTGCTCGGAGAACAGCGCGTACGTGTTCACGTCGCCCTTTCCGCACAGCGGATAGCGCCCGGATCGGCGCGCGAAGTGGCTCTGCCCCTGCGCGATGCGCGAAGCACCGGTCCACTCCTTCCAGAGAACGGGGTTCGTGACCGGAAGCGCAGCGATGAGCTTCTTGCGCTCGGCGGCGTTCCGCGCCTTCGCGATCGACGGTTCGCGACTGGCGAAGAACTCCTGCTCCTGGAGCTTGACGCGCTCCCACGGCGGGTTGCCGAGCACGACGTCGAAGCCGCCGCGCGCGAAGACGTGCGGAAACGCCAGCTCATAGTGGAACAGACCGTATTCCCCGGCGATGCGCCGCGTGGTCTCGACCGGTAACGAGGATGGCGGCGGCTCCTGGTCGCGGAGCGCGAGCCACGCCGCCGTCGTAGGCGCGGCTTCGACCACCGGGCCGGGTTCGTGCTTGGGCCAGAGGAAGGCGGCGCACCACGCGTCGGCCACGAGCTTCTCGCGCTCGTAGGCGTGCGAGGCCAGGAGCGCCTGCCACTTGCGCTGCTTGTCCGCCAACGCGGTGGCGTCCGCGTCCGGCGCCTGCTCGACCGCGCGCATCGCGTCGCGCACCGTATCCTCCTCGTTCCGCGGTTCGAACAGCAGGCTGCGCTGACCGGCGATCTCCTCCCGGTTACGCCGCTTGAGCGATCTGGTGACCTTCTTGTCGTCTCCCTCCAGAGCCACCCACGCGGCATCCGGCACCTGTTCACCCATCAGCGCGCCGGTGGTACCGATCAGGGAGTTGCCGCACCGGACGTGGCTCTCCAGGAAGGTGAGCGGCAGACCCGGATCGATCGACTCCATCCACAGGCCCACCTTGCACAGCTCGACGGCCAGCGGGTTCACGTCGACGCCGTAGATGCAACGCCGGACCACGTCGCGAAGCGCGCGCTGGTAGTCGTCCGGGGTGGGCGTGCCTGCCGACCGGATGCGCGCGACCTGATCGGCGAGCCGACGCGCCGCCGCCAGCAGGAAGTGCCCCGAACCACAGGCGGGGTCGACGATCGTCAACTCCAGGAGCGCATCGACCGGACGGTCGGGATGAGCGTCGACCGTGCGCTTGACCACCGGATCGAGGGCGCTCGTCAGCAGGAGCTGCACGAGCTCGTCGGGCGTGTAGTAGCTGCCGGTCGTCTTCCGGGCGTGGCCGCGGCTCTCGTCGGCGCCCGCAAAGGAGAACGAACGTCCGGCCCGGGTGATCTCTGGAACCAGCTCCAGCAGACCCTCGTAGACGTAGCCGAGTTCGTCCGAACCCATGTCGCGCCAGTTCACGCGCACCAGTCCCGAGGGCTCGCGCAGCCACGCCAGGTGGAACAGGGCGCCGAGGAACGCGCGGTTGTCGATCTTCGCCGCGTCCAGCTCCGGGCATTGCTCGGGTGCGAACAGGCCGGCGAGGGCCGGCAGCCCGAGACGCGGCTCGCCGGCGGCAAGCCCGCGGCAGACGATCTTGACCGCCTCCCACAGATCCCCGTGCCGATCGTGGGCGCTCCGGCGGACGGCGCGATCGCGCAACCGCCGGAGGGCGTAGCCATCGGCGTAGAGCCGGCGGGCCGAGGCGGAGGCGTCCTTCGGGTGCAGCAGGTCGCGTTCTTCGACCGTGAGCAGAAAGATGAGCCGATAGACCAGCCGCAGGAGCTGCCCGAAGTAGCGCTCGGTCGTCAACTCGCCGGCGTGCAGCGCGGCACGAAGCTTCGTGTTCGCGGCGTGCGCCAGGAACCCCTGCCCCAGCATCTCGAGCGCCTGCTGAAAGCCGGCGCTGAGCTTGTCGCGTGCCCGCGTCCCCTCCTGCCGCGCCTCCTCCCGCCACGCCTCCAGCGGGCAGGTCGCGGCCGGGGCGTCGGCGCGGCCGAAGCGCGACTCGTGCGCGAGGAGCCAGAGCGCGGCGAAGTCGGGATACAGGTCCTCCGTGAAGATCCTGTTCAGGTCGGCCTCGATCCACGCCGGCCGCGTGAGACTCGCGTTGTCGCGCCCGATCCGCAGCGAGAGGCCGTCCGACGCGACGCCCCAGAGCGCCGCGTCGGAGGCGTTCAGCACTTCCTGCAGGAGCCCGAACGCGGTGCGGCGGCGGTCGTCGTCTCCCAGCTCAGGCAGGGGGGCGTCGAGACCGGCTCCCGCCGGCGCCACCACGACCGGCACGCGGTCACCGAGGGCGAAGAAGCGAACCGGATACACCCGGTCGCCGATGGTCCGCGGCGCCGTGCGGGCGAGGGACGCGAACCCGAGCGCGTCGCGGAGCAGTGTCTCCAGGAAGCGCTCCGCAAGCGCGCGCGCGTCGCCGCCCGAGGCGCGACCCGCTTCCAGGTCCTGAAAGCACGCCTGGGCGATGCGCCAGCCGCGCGCGATCTCGTCGCGGATCTCCAGGCCCTTCGGGATGCGGTAGTCGTCCGGCTCCTGGGCCGCGGCCCGGAGCTGAGCCACCGTGCCGAGCCAGTCGGCGGCGATGATGCCGCCCTCGATCGCCAGGGCATCGAAGGCCAGCCGAGCCTCGCCCGGGCCGCTTCGACGGGACCCGGGCACGGTCAGTCCACCCGCGGCAGGAGCACGTACACGCCGATCACGTCGGGACGCGGGAGCGCCTGCACGGTAGTGCTCCCGGTCGCCCGGCTGGCTTCGCGCACCCGCAGATGGTCGTCGAGCAGGACACCGGCGCGCGCCGCCGCGAAATCCTCCAGACGCGGCGCGTGCTCGCGGAGCAGGGCAAGCGCACGTGCGACCTCCCGCTCGCGCACGTGGCGCGGGGGATCACCGGCCGGAGCGTCGGCGAGCAGCGACAGGGCATCGGGCTCGGTGATCGGGTCTGCGGTCCCGGTACCGCTCCAGGCCAGCGCGGCCGCCTCCTCGACCATCAGCGGCGTCTGCGCACGCGCCAGGAGTTGGTGGCGTAGCCGCAGGAGCACGACCGTGCAGCGGGCACGCACTCCCTCCGATATCCAGCAGCCGACCCGGCCGAGCACCGAGGGGTCGGCGGCCACGGCGCCGTTCTCGTCGACCGAGAGCGTACGCGCGAGCAGCGTCTCGGCGAGCACCGCGATAAGCGGATGGCTGCGCTGGACGGGACGACATCCCGGCGCCGACGGATAGGCGAAGTCCACCGCCACCGTACCGGTGATCGCTTCGGTCTCCAGACGCTCGCGCACCTCCGCCGGCAGCGGCGCCGTCGGCACCTTGAACGCCCGGCCCAGCGGTTCGAGCCCGGAACCGAGCCGGGCGAGCGCGCGACCAGCAAAGCGTTGCACGTCGTCGCGGCTGCCTACCGCGGCGAGACTCTTGCGCCACTCCGGCAGCACCTCGTCAGGCCTGATGCGCCGCTGGGCGAACACGGTCCGGTTCCTCCTGGCCTTCGCCGTCGTGTCCTCCCAGTGCCTCTCGAACAGTTCGAGCTGTCGCCCCTCGGCCGCCGCGGACCGCCCGCGCCGCCGCAGGAGCACGGCCTTGAGCAGCGCCTGGGAGAGCGAGTGACCCTCGTCCGGCACCGGCACGGGCACGCCGAGCTCCTCCCGAATGCGGGCGGCCTTGCGCAGGATGACCTGGAGCACCGCGCCGTCGATCGGGTTGTCGCCGTAGAGCAGCGTGGCGCGCACCGTTCCGCTCGGCTGGCCGAAGCGATCCACCCGGCCCTCGCGCTGCTCGTGGCGCGTGGGGTTCCACGACAGGTCGTAGTGCACGACGGCGTCGAAGGAATCCTGCAGGTTGACCCCCTCCGACAGGCAGTCGGTGGTGACCAGGACGCGGGCGCATTCGGTGGCGCCGATCAGCGCCACGCGCGCCTCCCGCTCCTCGGGCGGCATCTCGCCGGTCACGGCGCCGACGGCAACGCCGTTCAGGCTCTCGCGCAGGTGGCGGGCGACGTAGTGGGCGGTCGCGATGAAGCGGCAGAACACCACGACGTCGAACCCCTCCGCGACCAGCTCCGCGACGTGCAACGAGGCGGTCCTGAGCTTCGGATCGCCGCTCCGGCCCGCCAGGCTCTCCGCCTGCGCGATCAACCGCGCCAGCTCCGGGCTGTCGCCGCCGACCGGGGGCTCGACGTCGTCCGCGACCAGCGCGTCGGCCTCACCGTCGAAGATGCGGTCGAGAAGATCCTCGCGGGTGTCGTCGCCCAGATCCTCTCCGGCGCGGGTGCGCAGGGCCAGCACGGCCGCGACCGGGCTCGACCCGGTGCAGCGCAGCAGCGCCAACGTTCCCCAGAAGTTCAGGCGTTGCCCCGCCTCGGAGTCTGTCGGATTTGCCGCGTCAGCGGGAAGGCCGACAGACTCCGAGGCGAAAGGTGGGGATGGGCCGAAAGCGGAGCCGCAGGCGACGGTTTCGGGGCGCTCGTTCCCGGCGCCGGTCTCCACGATCTCGGCGCAGTAGTCGAGGACGGCGTCGAAGAATGCCTCCCAAGCGCCGGTGAGCTGGTAGGTGAGTTCCCGCGTTTCGCGGCGCGGGAAGATGTCGCCGTCGTGCCACTCGGCGATGTCGGGCCGCCGCCGCTGCACGAAGTGCCGCGCCAGACGGGTGCGGAGCCGGTCGCGCGCCGTACCCGTGGCTTCCGCCAGGCGCTCGAAGTCCGGCGCCAGCAGGCCGAGCAGCCGGTAGAACGCGGCGTCGTCGCCGCTGTGCGGCGTCGCCGTGAGCAGGACGAGGTGTCGCGACGCGCTGCCGGCCAGACCCTGCAGCAGTTCGCGCCGCTGGTGCCGACGCTGGCCGGCGGCGGCGCAGGTGTGCGCCTCGTCCACGATCACGAAGTCGGGACACGCCTGCAGGAAGTGGTCGCGCCGCTCGCGGGTCTTCACGTAGTCGAGGCTGACGACCGTGTGCGGGAACTCGGAGAAGATGCTGGCGCCCGGCGGAATGCCCCGCTCCAGGCGGCGCGTGCTCCGGGCGGTGACGGCGGCGGCGCGGAGGTGGAAGCGAACCTCCAGCTCGGTGACCCACTGGTCCACGAGGTGCGGCGGGCACAGGACGACGGTGCGCTCGACGTCGCCGCGGTCGAGCAGCTCGCGGGCGATCAGCAGCGCCTCGATCGTCTTGCCCACCCCGACGTCGTCGGCGATCAGCAGGCGCACCGGATCGAGCTTGAGCGCCATGAGCAGGGGCACGAGCTGGTAGGCGCGCGGCTCGACCGAGATCTGGCCGAAACTCCGAAACGGTCCGGCGCCCCGGCGCAGCGAGAGCAGCAAGGCGTCGCGCAGCAACAGGGCCGAGTCGTGCCCGCCGACCTGCTGCGCGCTCGGCAACGGGAACCGCGCCTCGCGCACCGGCTCCGCCTCCAGCGGCAGGTGGATCAGCGTCCGATCCTCCTCCGTTCCGGTCACCGGACGGACCTGCAAGGTGTCCGCCGAGCTTCCGGTGAGCACCACCCACTCCCGCCCGCGCGCGCTGACCAGGCTGCCGGGCGCGTGGACGGGGGCGCTCACGGCGCCTGCCCCAGGGCGGCAGCCAGCCGTGCGAAGGCAGCGTTCCAGCTCGTGGGATCGTCGAATCGAACGACCTCGAAGCCGAGGTCATCCAGCGCCTGCAGGGCGGGACCGGCGGCGTCGCCGATGACCGCCGCCACGTAGTGCGTGCGCCAGACGCAGCGCACGGAGCGGTCGCCGGCCGCCAGCGGCTTCGGATCCGGCGCCGGCATCCCGCGCCGCAACGCTTCGGCGAGCCACCGGCCTTCGCCCGCGTCTTCGCCGTCGACCGGTTGCGGCCCCTGCGACGGCTGGTCCGCGCCTACCACCGTGTGGGCGCGCGCCAGGCGCAGCAGGAGCGCGCGAGCGTCCTCGTCGCGGCGGTCGAGATTCTCGTGGTCCGGCTGGTTGTAGTACGACATCAGGCACCGGTAACAGGCCGCCACGCACGCCTCCCCGTGGTCGGAGAGGCCCGCCGCGGACTCCGGCAGGGGATCCTCACCGGCCGCGAGATGCATGATGCACAGCGCCGTTCGCCCCACCGCGGCGAGGCTGTTCTCCTGGCTCACCAGCCGCGTGAGCACGCCGGCGCCGCCTTCGGTGGCCTCGTAGAGCAGGAAGCCGTTGCGGACCTCGCGCGTGGGCATCGGTTCGGCGAGCATCTCCCCTTCTTCCAGTTGGAACACCGCCTCGATGCCGCGCAGGATCGCGTGCTGCACGGTGGCCATGGTGACTTCCGAAAGATCGTCGCCGGCGGGCTGAAACAGGAGCGCGTTCCTGCGGTCCTGAACGCTGGGCACGATCCACTGCCGTGGCGAGGCGGTGGGATCGAGTGGCTTCTCGTCCGTGTCGTCCTCGTTCTTGGCCCAGTACCCGGACACCGGATCGATGCGGAAGCCGAGCACTTTCTTGTCGGCTCTCCGGCGCAGCCCCTTGTTGAGGCGCGTGATGGTCGCTCCGGCGCCGTACGCCAGGCGCACGATCTCACCCTCCTCGTCGCGGGCCGTCGCGCGCCGCACGTCGATTTCCTGGTCGCGGATCGCCCACTCGAACGTCGTCTGCAGGTCGAAGCCCTGGCGCTGGCGCTCCTCGTCGTTGGCGGTGATCTGCTCGGCCGGCTGCGTGGCGACGTTCTCGATCCGGTACGTGTTGCCCACCACCTCGGCGCTGCCGAGCGACGCTCCGCAGGAGTGGCACGTCGACCGATCGTCCCCGAAGTGGCCCGCCCCGCAGTCCGCGCAGACGCGCACCGCCGTGGTGGGCAGGTGCGCGTCCGCTGTGGCGGACTCCCGGTGACCGAGCGCCAGCAGCGCGCGCACCACCCGGTGGGCGCGGCCTTCGTGGTAGACGAGGCTGCGCGGACCGAACTCGGCGAGCGCGAGGAAGCGCGGGCGCTGCAGGTAGGTCTGCCGTCCGCGACCATCCCGGCCCGCCGGGACGTAGGCGAGCAGCGGCAGCCGGGGGAAGTTGTACCCGGGCAGGAAACCCTCGGTAGCGAGGTAGCGGTAGGTGTAGAAGTCGCTGGACAGCGCGCTGGTCCCACGCTGCAGCAGGGTGAGCTGGTCCACCGCCTGTGCGTGGCGGGTCTGCGCCGCCCGCTTCTCCCGGTAGGGGGTGGAGTAGTCGTCCATGGTCCGGCGCGCGGCGTCGCGCTGCTCCTCGGCGGCGGCAAAGAGGTCTCGCCAGCGATGGAACGCGCCGTCGAAGCGCTCGGCGGCCGACGCCGCGACGGTGTCCGCGTAGGCGTCCCGGCCCGGGTACCAGGGCGCGGTCTCGGGCGTGAGGTCGTCCGCGACCAGGTCGAGGACACGCCGAATCCGTTCGCCGGCGCGGTCGGCGACGCGGCTCTCCTGCAGTGCGGCCTGCAGGTCCGGGTCGAGGGGACGGCTGGCGTCTTCGAGGGCGAGCAGTTCCGCGATGCAGGGGTCGAGCGGCTGGTCGACGCACGAGAGCCAGACCGCCTGCAGATGGCTGTCGAGCAGGTCCCGGTTGGCGAGCTCCAGCACCGGGGCGCGCACCTCGCCGTGGACCATCTCCTTGGGGTCGTGGAAGAAGTGCTGGTCGTGCGGGCTCTGCGAAGAAGCGTACGTGATCACCAGGGCGGCCTGTCCGCTCCGGCCCGCCCGGCCGCCGCGCTGGGCGTAGTTGGCCGGCGTCGGCGGCACGTTGCGCAGGTGGACGGCGTTGAGCGCCGCGATGTCGACGCCGAGTTCCATCGTCGGCGAGCAGAACAGCACCGGCAGGAACCGATTGGCCTCGCCGGCCTCGCGGAGCCGCTGCTCGTCAGCGGCAAGCTCATCGCGCTCCCGCTTGCCGAAGCGGAAGCGCTGCTCCCGGATCTCCCGGTTGTCGGGATCGACCTGGGCGGTGTGCTCGCGCGCCTCGAACCCGAACAGCGGATGCATCGGAGCGCGCAGCATCGTCGCAAGATTGTCGTACAGGTCGCGGAAGAAGGCGTTGTGGCGGGAATCGCCGCCGGGCGCCGACTCGTCGCCCGATCGGAACAGGACGCAGGCGTCGTTGAGCCGCCAGCCGGGCTGATCGAACGGCGTGCCTTCCTCCGACACCAGGCCGTGCGTCGCGGCTGCGCGGAGGAGATCCGCGACGAGCCGGTCGAACTCCTTCGACTTCAGGTCGCGGATGGATGCGTCTCCGCCCCAGAGCGTGGTCGAGCGCAGCGTCCGTCCGAGACCGCTTCGGGATCCGCCGCGCACGATCAGATCCGTGTCGCGGAGCGTGCTGGCCCGGCGCGTGGGCGCGACCACCATCAGCCAGCGCGCGCCTCGCGGATTCTCGTCATCGCGCAGCCCCCACGGCGCCCGGATGCGGCTGTGCGACTTCGCCACCAACTGCTCGATGACGGCGGCGTCGAGCACCTGGCTGCGGATCGCCATCCACTTCCGCATGTGGTCGAGCAGTTCGCGATAGACCTCGGTGCGGACCGCGTGGCCGGCCTGTTGCAGCAGGCGGTGCGAGTCGGCGAACAGCTCGTCGTCCGCGGCCAGGTCGTCGAGGCCGAGGTACTCCACCCGGACCATGTCGAGCTGCTCCAGGTTCGGGTTGGTGTAACGCCAGCCGCGCCGCTGATCGAACCACACGCGATAGGCGAGCACCTGCCGGAGCGTGCCCTCGGCCTCCTGCAGGTTGAAGCCGCGCAGCGCGGGCTCCAGCAGCCACTCGGCGCGGATCTGCGCGTCCGACCGGTCGAAGCCCAGCGTGCGCTGCACGGCGACGCCCAGCGCGTCGCTGCGGAGCCCGTTCGAGCCGGCGTCGTGCAGCGCCCCGAGGAACCCCGCGCGCACGAGGCTGACGAACAGGAAGTCGTTGAAGTGGCCGGCCTGCAGGGCGGCGTCCTGGCGGTTGTCGGTGAAGCCGAGCAGCTTGCGCGTGTAGCGGTCCATCTCCGACTCGGCGCCGTGCATCCAGCGCAGCGTGCTGGCGACGAGTACGGTGGTCGCCGAGCTGCGCCCCTCCGCCGACAGCGAGGCCAGGCGCGTGCGGTCGCGCGCCGCACCGCCCTGAGTGCTTCCGCAGCGCAGGCACAGTCGGAACCTGCCGGGCAGGAACCACGCCGTCGTTCCCGCGCCGACGTGCCCGTCGGGCGCGACCAGGAAGCGCCGCGCACGCGCGTCGCGGTAGTACTTCTTGAGCCGCGGGCTGCCGCCGGCGTCGAACTCCAGCCAGGTCTCCGGGTAGTCGTCATCGCGGTCGGCGAACGTGAAGTCGGGATCGTCGGGCGGGTGCGGCGTCAGGAAGCCGAACAACTCGTCCTCGGGCTGCGCCTCGTCGGCCTCGTCCTGCCGGGTCGGTGGGGCGTCGTCGATGTCGCGCGCGAGGAACACCTCCTCGCCCTCCTGCTCAGCGAGGCGCACGGGGTGATACTCGTGCCCGCACTCGCGACAGAAGTGCACGGCGTAGAGACGCTTGGCGGCGTGGCCGGGGAGAAACTGCTGGCCATCCACCGTCACCGTGCGCGTGCCGGGCGGTTCGATCGTCCCGTAGGCGTGGCCGGCGCCCGAGATGAACTGGTGGAGCTTGAACGAGTAGAAGCTGTCCTCGCGTGCCTCGGGGTTCGCGGTGCGTACCCGCTCGGGGGTGCTCGACACGAGCAGAAGATCGCGCAGCGCCCTGCCGCAGGCGGCTTCAGGTCGACTCGACTCCGCCGCGAGCCGGCCCACCGCGTCGGTCACCGTCATCGGCTTCGCCCGCACCCAGCGCTGATCGACCTCCGAGAACGAGATGCCGAGCCGCGTCTCCACCCACACCGCGAGCGGGTGGGCCCGTAGCGCAGCGTCGGAGAGATCCGGCGCGACGCCGGCATCGATGGCCGTGCCAAGGTCGGGCCGTACCGAATCGGCCGTGGCGGTCGATACCGTGGTGCGCTCCAGCGTCTCGACGATGACGTTGCTGTCGGCGACGGGGACTCCGAACAACTTCGCGGCCACGCCCGCGACCACCCGGCTCTTGTCCTCCAGCGACCCTTCGCTCGCCATCGTGGCCGAAGTGCCGATGCACAGGAGCTTCTCGGGCTGGAGGCGCTCACGGACCCGGCGCACCAGCAGCGCCACGTCCGCACCCTGGCGGCCGCGGTAGGTGTGCAGCTCGTCAAGGACCAGGAAGCGAAGGCCCGCGCAGTTGCCGATGACGCGGCGGTCGAGCTCCTCCTGCCGCGTCATCAGGAGTTCCAGCATCATGAAGTTGGTCAGGAGAATGTCCGGGGGCTCGTCCGCAACCCGCCTCCGCTCGTCCCGGTCCTCCTGGCCCGTGTAGCGCGCGAACGTGATCGGCCGTTCTCCGGGCACCTGATCGATGAACTTGCTCAGTTCCTCCATCTGCGAGTTCGCCAGCGCGTTCATCGGGTACACGACGATCGCGCGCGTGCGCCGCTGGGCGGTCGTCTGCCGTGCGGCCAGCACGTGGCTGACGATGGGAATGAAGAAGCAGAGCGACTTCCCGGATCCCGTCCCGGTCGTCACCACGAAGCTCTCGCCCTCGGCGGCGAGCGCGATCGCCTGTTCCTGGTGCTTGTAGAGGATCAGCGGCCGACCGTCCGCGCGGAAGATGTCAGCACAGCCGGGGTGGACGACGCCGTTCGCAACCAGCGTACCGACGTCCGTCGAGCGCTTGTAGCTGGGGTTGATCTGGATCAGCGGCTCGGGCCAGTAGCGATGCTCCGCGTAGATCGCCGCAACCTGCTCGCGGATGTCCGCAGCGTGAATCGCCGTGAACGAAGTGGCGAAGCGCCGGTACTCTTCGACCACGCTGTCGCGAAGGGCAAAGACGTCGAGCGCCGGTGCGCTGCCGGCATTCGCTCCGTCCGAGCTCGGACTTCGTGAGTCGATCCGTGTCCTCACCGAGTCTGCATCTCCTGACGTGCAATCGTGCCACGCAAGCACCCGGCTGAGCGAGGCTGAGGTCCGTCGAGCCCCTCAGACGACCGATCGTCACTTCGCATCGGCGTCAAGCAGAGCGCTCGCGCAACATCCTGCTTTTGTCCATTTCGTCCATCCTCGAAAAGCACCTGCCAGCGCGCCGCCCACGAGGACGAACCGGGACTGAGGAGGAGCTTCGACCTGTGAGTTGTTGTTTGGTGTCCTGAGTCGGGAGTTCACGGTAGAGTAGGCAGGCCTTGAGGGAGGCGAGGGTCGATCAATCGATCCAGTCTCTGCGGAAGTAGTGTTCGTCGAGAGTGTCCAAGATTGGCTTATGAGCTGCCTTCTTTGCATATTCTCTAATGTCGGAGCCGTTACGCCACTTGATCACTACCTTACTCCGACGCGTTTGTTCGTCTCGAAGTATCTGAAGAGCTTCCTCATCGAAATCTCCATTCGTCCACAGCTCGAATCCTAACCTGCAACCTCGGAAGCGCTCCTGCGCGCGATGATAGCGTTTGATGAGGTCGATTCGACTAATCCACTTCGTGACAACTTCCGAGCCAATGAGGCTCTTGGGATTCTGCGCCTTGCACTCGTAGAACCAGCATTCCCGTCGCTCTTTCACGAGCCTGACGTCAATCTCTGTTTGCTCCTGTGTCTTGTGGTCGCGGACTTGCACACCGATGTCTATGGACGCGCATTCCACCTCGCGAACAAGGAAGCCGACAATCATCTCGAATAGCGCGCCTCGCAAATTCCCTGCCGCGCCCTCAATTGCTTGTAGTTTCCTGAGGAGCTCAATCACTCGATCGGGATCGCGGGCTGCCACGGCTGCGGCTTGGGCGAGAGTCCGAATCAAAGACTTCATCGCATCCGCTACAGCTTCACCGAACAGATTCCGTGTAGTAGCCATGACGACACCAGATTGCCGTCCCGCACGTAATGCCTCTGGCGTATAGCTTTCCGCCAGCAGGACCGGGATAAAGGGGACTATCTTGCGCATGGTCTTCAACACTTGTACCTTCCTCAAGAAGTACTGGATGTGTACGGTGTCGAGTATCCCCGTGCAGAAGACATCAGCTACGAAGAATCCAGGTTTTGGATTCTTCGTGTCGCGGGCTTCGGTGGCGAGAGGCAGCAGATAGCTCGGCCCGCGGAGGTCCCAATGGAAGCTGCCAAACTCGGGAGCTTTGCCGTCGTTCCGAATGTCTATAGCGTTGTAGCTTGCAAATCCGAGTTTGCGCACCCACTCGCGCAGGCCATCCATGAGCACTTCCTCGGCAAGAGTGCGTGCACGGAACTGGCTTGCGTCGTCAGGTTCGAAAACGTCGCGGATTCTGACGCACTCTCCCATGTCTCCAATCGCAACGGTTTCTACAAGTCCTACGCTGAGAAGGTTTTCCAGAAGCCGTGATTGGGGGACGTGTTTCCTTAAAGCCCGGGGTGAGCCGGTTGTGACATTGAAACTGGACGTCTGAGCGACTCCACCACGGGCGATAAGGCCGTCGAGCGCGATGGCATACACCGAGTTGGAATCGCGTAGCGCCCGGATGAGAGCTTCCCAGAATGCTTCGGATTGCTTGTGGTGATTCAAGTAGAGGAAGGCTTCGTTCTTGGGCAAGAGCGAAACGGGGAGTTTGGCTACCGGTGGACGTGCGCGGGAGAGCCGCTGTCTGGCGGCCTCGGGCGAGATGGCGTGCGCGTCGGCCAGCTGCGCGGCGAGTTTCGATGCCCTCAGGGGGCCGGACTTGAGTAGAAGGGCATGCACGGGGCAACGTGGCGTCACACTCCTCAATATATACATGATCTACGTACAGTCGGCATTGCCAGTTCCGGGTAGTCGTCAAATGGTTTGGCTGTAAGATGATACGTGGAAGCGTCTGACGACACATTGTCACAGAGGGAGTCATTCGCCGATTCGAGGTGGCCTTCGCGAGGCAGGATCGAACCGTTCGCCGGCGGTCTGGACCGAATGTCCGATGATCGCTGGGCTTACGTGGCGTCGTGCCTGTTCCGAAGTCGGCTTGGTCGGCCAAGGTTCGCCAGCCACGGCGGGCGCCGTCAACAGCCCACTCCTGCGCGCCGCCGAGAGCTGCCCCTGTCGCGAGGGTGTGATGCCGGCACTGGACGAGCATCGGCCTCCGAGAGGCCGACTCGATCGAGCCTCCGGTCCTCGTCGTCATTCAGGATACCGATACTAATTCAGCAAAGGCGGTAACGGAGACGCCTACTCCCAGTGCCTGATCATCTCGATCTCTGGACTCGAGGTGGTATAGAGCGGAAGCTCCGGAGTGTGGACCTTGGACGACTGGGTGACGGCAAGCAGGATCAAGTCGGCCACGTCTCCCGGTTGCCCGAGCTGCGACACCTCGTCCCGATGGTGGTCGCGGCGCATCTTCGTGTCCATCGGACCCGGCTCCACGAGGGTGGCCTTCACGCCGTGCGGGCGCCCCTCCAGCCCGGTGATGCCGGTGAATCCTCGCACGCCGAACTTGGCAGCGCCGTAGGTGCCGTAATTGGCTACCGGGTACCTGCCGGCAAGCGAGGAGACGTTGACGATGTGGCCGCGGCCGCGCTCGCACATGTGACTGAACACCGCCTGGGTGCACAGGAACACCGCCTTGAGGTTGACGGCGATGTTGCGGTCCCAGAGTTCCTCGGTGATGTTCGGTATCGGTGAGGTGCCGGCCACGCCGGCGTTGTTGACCAGGATGTCGACCTTGCCGAAGCGGTCGATGGTGTGCGCTACCATCGCCTGCACCGCCGCGTGGTCGGCGACGTCCGTGGGGACGGCGAGTGCCTCGCGGCCGAGCGCGCGAACCTCTTCGGCCACGGCCTCGATCTCCGCGGCGGTCCGGGCCGCCAGCGTTACGCCGGCCCCTTCGCGGGCCAGCGCCAGTGCGGTCGCCCGGCCGATGCCGCGGCCGGCGCCGGTGACGATGGCGGTCTGGTTCTGCAGTCTCATGCGTTGGCTCCCTGTATCGGACCTGCGCTTCTTGCCGCTCACTTCGCGGCCCTGGAACGGCTTCCACGCCGCATCGGCCGCCGCCTGGCGTTCCAACTCGCCGCGCCATCCTACAACGTTCCCCGCCTTGATCCGACCGATGTCGACGGCATGTTACCGTCATCCAGAAGTAGTGCGTAAACTCACTACTCGTGAACTCACTCGAGATGCAGGCAGTATTCGAGGCTGCCGTTCGCCTGCAGGAACTGGTGCCCGACGCGGTCCTGGTCGGAGGCACGGCGGCGGCACACCACGCCGGCCACCGGGTGTCACTCGATGACGATCACGTCGTGGACTGGTGCCGCCGAATCGCGGTCGGTGTCCTCGATCGGCTCGCCCAACCACCGCAGGATGCCCAATGATTCACCGTCATTGCGAGCTGCCCGCGGACGTGCCCGCGGAAGAGTTGCCGCTGGTCGCGATCGCGGACATCCTGGATCGTGGCGACCTGGAGGACTGGCAGCCGCTGGCCAGAGCCATCCGTGGCGACCCATTCGGCCGTCTCGCAACGGCGGTGGTGCGCCTCGTCGACGCCTACCCGCGTTACGGCACCTCGCCGTTGTGGCGTGCATGGATCGACCGCTGTCGGGTACGCGCAGAGGCAGCGCCGGCCGTGGAGCACATTGCCCGTACCGCGCAGCCGGTCACCTTGGCGGCGCTGCGACGCGAACACGGCCTTACCCAAGAGAGCAGGTCGCTCGCCGCCTGCGGATGACGCAGTCGGACGTGTCCAAGCTGGAACGGCGGACGAACGCTCGCCTGTCGACCCTCCAGGCATATGTGCATGCCCTTGGGGGCCGCTTGCTCGTCACCTTCGTCAACGGTGAGAAGACCTGCGAGATCCGGCTCACGACGGGACCGCACGGAGACCCCTCTCAGCGGAACTCGGCGTCCAGGATGGCTTGCGCCTCGCCGCCGGGGACGTACAGGAAGTAGAGGTTGACCGGTTCGTCGGCCGGTGTTGATGAACTGGTGGAAGGTGCCGGGCAAGGCAAACCGCAGGGAGGCTCGGGAGTATGAGCAGAACACGCGTGAGGGTTGATCCGGACGATCGGCGAAGCTTTCCTCCGGGACGGGTCGATCACGCGGTGCTCGATCGAGCGACGGAGGCTGACCTCGCGGCGCAGCAACGCCATGACGACGCCGAGGCGATGAAGGACATGGCGCAATACGCGCGCCGGGTTCGGCGGCGTCTCGGGCTGACGCAGGTCGAGTTCGCGCGGCGCATCGACGTTCCGCGCGAGACGATCCGCAACTGGGAGCAGGGCAAGCGCTGCCCGACGGGAGCCGCCAAGGCGCTGCTTCGGGTTCTCGACAGGGCGCCCGAGACCGCTCTGCGCGTGCTGACGTGAGACGCGGCGCGAGTCGAGTGCTCGCGCTCAGCGGAACTCGGCGTCCAGGATGGCTTGTGCCTCGCCGGCGGGGACGTACAGGAAGTAGAGCTTGACCGGTTCGTCGCCGGTGTTGATGAACTGGTGGAAGGTGCCGGGCGGGGTGTAGACGACGGTGCCGGGGCCGGTGGGGTACTCGCGGTCGCCGACGATGGCGCGGCCGCGGCCGGCGAAGAACAGCCACACCTCGGCGGCGTGCGGATGGTCGTGACGGGTACCCTCGCCGTGCGGGGGGACCTCGGTGATGCCGACCGAGAAGTCCTCCAGCCCGTCCTGCAACAGCGGCGACAGCAGGACCTTCACGGTGCGGACGGCCGGCGCCGGCGTGGTCAGGCCGACGCCCTGGCCGATGTCGGTGACGATCGGCTGCTCGGCCATCCTACGACGGTCCTTCGGACGGGCCGTCCGGGATCGTGACCTGCGTGAACGCGAAGTTCGGACCCTTCGTATGGCTGACGCCCAGGCCGGTGCCCCAATCGTAGGGAGGGCCGCCGGCGCGCGCCTCGGCCCACGCCTTCAGCGGGACGGTGTCCCAGTCGTCGCTGAACCAGTACTGGGAGCTGGGGTTGTTGGCCGGGTCGCTGCCGAGTGGATGGCTCAGGTTCCCCATCGCCCCCAGGAGCTGCCGGCGTACCGGTGAGCTGCGCGCGATGAGCTCGGCGTCCTGCTCCAGGTGACCGCTCGGGCGCACCCAGCGCGGCGTGTAGCTCACGTAGATCGCCTTGCGCTCGGTCTGCGACAGGTTGGGCGTCACGCTGTGCAGCAGGGTCGGCCGCCACAGCATCACGCTGCCGGCCGGCACCTTCACGGCGACGATGTCGGCCGGGTCCAGCCAGTGCTCGAAGGTCGCGCGCTGCTCGCGTGACCACCGGTAGCTGCCGGGGACCACCAGGATGGTGCTGTGGCCCGGCTCGGTGTGGTCGGAGATGTACCAGCCGACCTTGAAGTCCAACAGCGGCAGCGTGCCGTCCACGGTGGTCCCGCAGAACTCCTCCTCGTAATCGAAGTGCCAGCCGAGCGATAGGATGTCGGGATCGCTTTCGGCCGGCTTGGGCGGCTCGCACTGCGTGACGCTGTCGCGGTTGTGGATGTTCCAGCCGTAGGCATCGACCACCAGCTCCAGGATCGCGGGATGGTCCGTAAGCGTCCGCTGAACCCCACCTTACGAGAAGGATAGGAACGGGCGATCGTCCCGGTAGGAGGGACGAACGATGCAGCAAGGACGCGAGTACTGGAGCCGGCATGTGGAAACGTGGCGGGGCAGCGGGCTGACGAAGAAGGCGTACTGCGAGCAGCACGGGGTGCCGTACTGGTCGCTGTGCCGTTGGGCGGGCAAGCTGTCGCCGTCGCAGCAGCCGCAGCCGCCGGGGCAACGGTTGGTGGAACTGGAGCCGATGGGCGGCGGGAACGTCGAGCAGGGGGCGGCCATCGAATTGGTGGTGGGCGAGCGGTACGTGCTGAGGCTGAGGCCGAATCTGCGTGCGGACCATCTGCGCGAGGTGCTGGCGGTGCTGGAGAGCCTGAGATGATTCATCTGCAACTGGGCACGGCGCGGATCTTCGTACGGCCGGGGGCGACCGACCTGCGCAAGCAGATCAACGGGCTGGTGCTTGAGGTGCAGGAGCAGATGCAGCTGAGTCCGTTCGAGGCGGCGCTGTTCGTATTCTGCAACGCGCAGCGGCGGGTCCTGAAGGCGGTGTACTGGGACCGCACGGGATTCTGTCTGTGGATGAAGCGGCTGGAGAAAGGGCGTTTTCCGTGGCCGCGAACGGCGGCTGAGGCGCGCCGGGAGATCGATGTCAAGCAGCTTCGGATGCTGCTGACCGGCATCGATTTCTGGCACGAACACGCGGAGCTTCGGTACCGGGAAATCGCCTGAAAGGGGTTGACATGTTCGGCGTATTTCGTGCTATGGTATCGATATGTCCAGCGCTCTACCGGTCGCCGAACAACGCGATGCGTTGCGCGAAGAGAATCGCCGTCTGATCCTGGAGAAGGACGAGCTGACGGCGAAAAACGGTGAGCTGGACACGAAACTCCGAGCACTGAACAAGAAGCTGGATCTCTACGAAGAGCAGGTGGCGTGGTTCAAGAACAAGCTGTACGGCCGCAGCAGCGAACAACTCACCGCCGCCGAGCTGCAGCAGATCCGGCTGTTCGATGAGGTCGAACACGCCGCCGACACCGACCCCCCAGAGGACCAAGCGCCCGCTGAGCCGCCCCCGGATGAGGCGACCGCCGAAGTGCTTGAGCGAACCCGCCGTCGCCCGCGGCGCAGACCGCTGCCGCAGGCGCTGCCGCGCGTCGAGCAGGTCATCGACCTGACCGAGCAGGACAAGCAGTGTGAGTGCGGCCACCGCTTGGTGCGCATCGGCGAGGACACCTCCGAGAAGCTCGACGTGATCCCGCCGCAGGTGCAGGTGATCCGCACGGTGCGGCCCAAGTACGCCTGCCATCACTGCGAGGGCTCCGGCGACGAAGGGCATCCGGCGGTCCGGGTGGCGCCGCCGCCAGCGGCGCTGATCCCGAAGGGCCTGGCCTCGGAGGGGCTGCTGGCGTTCATCGCCACGGCGAAGTTCTGCGACGCGCTGCCGCTGTATCGGCAGGAGCGGCAGTTCGCGCGCCTTGGAGTCGAGTTGTCGCGGCGCACGATGTCGGACTGGATGATCGCGGCCGCCGGCGCCTGCCAGCCGTTGATGGCGGCGTTGCTCGACAAGCTGCGCAGTGGGCCGACGCTGCAGATCGACGAGACCACCGTGCAGGTGCTCAAGGAGCACGAGCGCGCCAACACCGATCTCAGCTACGTGTGGGTGGCCCGCGGCGGCCCGCCTGATGAGCCGGTGCTGGTCTATCGCTATGAGCCCAGCCGCGCCGCGCGGGTGGCCTTCCAGATCATCGACGACTACCAAGGCTACGTGCAGACCGACGGCTACGACGGCTACACGCGTCCGTGCGCGCAGCCCGGCATCGTGCACGTGGGCTGTTGGGCGCACGTGCGCCGAGCGTTCAAAGAGGCCGCCGACGCGCTGGGCAAGGTGTCCGGCCGCGTCGGAGCGGCGCTGCAAGCGCTGGGGTTCATCGCCAAGCTGTACCGCGCCGAGGCGCAGCTAGCGAAGCACCGCAAGGAGGATCCGGCGGGGTTCGTGGCCGCGCGGCGCGCACAGGTACAGCCGGTGCTCGACACGTTCCACCGCTGGCTGCAGGACAAACGCGATCAGGTGCTGCCCGGCTCGGCGCTCGGCAAGGCGGTCGCCTTCGCGCTCGGTGAGTGGCCGAAGCTGATCCGCTATCTGGAACACCCGCAGCTCACGCCGGACAACAACGCCTGCGAGCAGGCGATCCGGCCGTTCGTGGTGGGCCGAAAGAACTGGCTGTTCTCTGGAAGCCCGCGCGGAGCGGCGGCGAGCGCGATCCTGTACAGCCTGATCGAGACCGCCAAGGCCAACCGCCACGAGCCGTACTGGTATCTGCGCGAGCTCTTCGAGAAGCTGCCCCATGCGCGCACCCGCGCTGACTACCTTACACTCCTGCCCACTGCACGTCCGCCGCCGCCGGCTTCATAGAGACTGGTTTCGCCGGTCGCTTACGATGGTCCATGAGGTCGAGGAGCTTTGGATGGCGAATCATGCCGTTGCGCAGCGCCACCTTGTCGCCCGGACCCAGGCCGCGCTCCGCGCGCACCTCGGCGGCCACCTGATGCATCGCCGCCGCCACGGCGGCTACCTCGTCGGGGCCGAGCAGGTTCTCGACGACGAAGTACCCCTTGCGGTTGAGGTCGTCCTTCTGCTGGTCGGTCATCGCGATCGCCATGCGAACCTCCGTATCACCCGGGCAGGACGACCCGCCGCTCGTCGATGTCGGCGACGCTCGTACAGCCGCACATCGCCATCGCCTTGTCGAACTCGGACTTGAGAATCCGGAACATGGTGCGCACGCCGGCATCGCCGTCGATCGCCAGCCCCCAGAACACCGGCCGGCCGACCATCACCGCGCGGGCGCCGAGGGCCAGCGCCTTGAGCACGTCGGCCGAAGACTTCGACGCCTTCAAGTGAACCTGTCCCACTTCAGCAGCCGATCCACCGCGGCATCCGTGACCTCATCTCCGTCCATGAAGACGTTGGGGATGCCCCCGCCGTAGTAGCGGACGTTGTCTCTCCCGAATACGTCCGATGCGGCCTTGACGGTATCCTGGCAGCTCGGCAATTCCGACGGACCGAGCCAGCGACGGGCGTCATCCGATCTACCGATGACGCTGCACCGGACCGGTTCTTTCGATCCGTCCGTCCCGGCCTTGCGCCGACGGGCAGCAAAAAAAGCGCGATAATCCACGTCATCAGGCGGCAGGGAATATCCCATGAACACCACGTGGTTCGCGCCCTGCACAAGTACCCGCAATTCGCGCTCGATCTCTGCCAGGAACGGCGGCGGCGCACCCTTGAAGTTGCTTTGCATACGGATCGGAGTATGGTGTGCGT
This sequence comes from Spirochaetia bacterium, assembly GCA_965215345.1. Classification (GTDB taxonomy): domain Bacteria; phylum Spirochaetota; class Spirochaetia; order SZUA-6; family Bin103; genus CATQHW01. The sequence goes on from CBDCDL010000002.1 coordinate 1,820,768, forward strand.
ACGTGCGGGTAGGGCAATGTACACACTCGCGCACATCCACTTGGCTCTGCGCCCATGCCTCACGTTCTATAGGTCTAGGATAGCGGCTTTCTTGTGTTACGAACGCCTTCAGCGGCGGCGGCGGAATCAGGGTATGCGAATCCAGTTCCCATGTGTCGGATTGATAGGACGACAGCTTTCCGCAACTTGGGCATTCTCTCCACCAGAGGCACCCATGAGGAAGCAGGAACTTGCTCAGCCGGATGCGGTCACTGGCGCCATGGTGGCAATCGTTCAACCGCTGCGCCGCCGATTCGTTCATGGGAAATCGAGGGGTCTGCTCCTCGCTCTGGTCGCCTACGCGATACGAAGGCACGAAATGGCCACAGTCGTGGAACAACTGCAGCCTGCGCGCGGGACAGCCGATATGCGGCACGGTGGGACTGTGGTTCAGATCGCGATTGGCGTTCCATTGGCACCAGAGAGCAACAGGATCGTAGTTCATACTGACGAAACTCACGTCATCAAGGTAGAATTCACGACTCATGTAAAACGAGCGGCTACCGCCGGTTGCTCCGTGGGCCAGTTCCAGCGCTCGCCGCTGCATGCGACGTCCGAGCGCGTACGCAAAGGCGTAATGGTGATCCAGGTGTTTTCGGTCGGCTTCCCGGTGGTGCTGCCAATCGACGTAGAACATCGCCAACAACAGCATCTTCAAGCAGTTGCGAGCGCCCGAAATTCGTTGTGGCGTCAGGAATTCGTTACCTTCGACCGGAAAACCATGACCGGCGTGGTCATGCATGTCCAGTACGTTGAACAGATCGACGATCTTGAATCCACTTCCTTCGTTCTCACGGGTTCCGGGGCAGGCAGAGACGACGGAACGCAGGGCACGCCAATCGTACAAGGTGCGTAAGCTGACGATGCGGTTCCGGACATCGTCTTCGCTGGCGTGATGCCTCGAGTTGCGGCGCATCGCGTCCATTTGAGATCGGGTGGCCGTCGCGATACCAGCACCTTGCTCCTCAGGCTCATCTCCCAGAATCGTCAACAAGTCCTCAAACGCCGACGTCCACGGCTCCACGCCAGCACGCTCCAACGCTGTACGAACCCGCTGCGGTAGCGGGCTCGACTTCGGGCCGCTCTCAGTGTCTGCGAGACGGAGAATGAATTTGGACTGCGCGTCGGTCAACCGCATTCCGAGAGCGGCAGTCGCACCGGCGCCCCAGAAGATCACCGTCCGGTCGGATGGGGTCATCTGGTCGGAAAGGTGATTCCCACGAGTCTGACGATGTCAGATGGGTGCGGCTCTTTTGCGACGACCTCTATGTTCATGCCAATATGTGAGTTAGATGCGGTCGGCCACACGCGGAGGTGCCGTTTCGGGCAGCTTATGCCGTGGGCGGCGCCGTAGGTCCCCTGCAGCCGGGCGGGTTGCCGTCCCGAGAGGCTGGACAAATCCCGCTCATGCTCGTACCTTGCCCGTGCTCGTACGGGAGGGTGAGCGATGAATGCCAACGACAGGGGCTGCCTGCGGTGTGCCGGCAGAACGTTCAGCGAGGCCGAGGTGCGGGTCGTCGTCGAGGAGGTCGCCAACGGGGGCAGCCGCAGCCGTGCGCAGCTCATGGCGCGGGTGTGCGAGCGGCTGCGGTGGCGGCGGGCGAGCGGCGCGCTGAAAGTCCGTGAATGTCGTGACCTGCTGCTGAGGCTGGAAGGCGAAGGCCGGTTGCGGTTGCCGCCGAAACGCAACGTCGGGCGGCCGCTGGGCTCGCGCACGCAGGTGCCGCGCACGGCAGCCGGCGAGCCCGGGCGGCCGATGCTGGGCACGGTGGGGCAATTCGGGACCGTCAGCCTGCAGCCGGTGACGAGCGCTGGCGAGCATGGCTGGTGGCGTGAGTTGATCGGCCGCTACCACTACCTGGGCTACCGGGTGCCATTCGGGGCGCAGATGCGCTACCTGGGGTTCGTCAGCCGTCCGGCGCCGACGGTGGTGGCGGCGCTGCAGGTCTCCTCGCCGGCGTGGCGGCTGGCGGTGCGCGAGCGCTGGATCGGCTGGGACGATCCGACGCGTGCGCGCAATCTGCAGCGGGTGGTCAACAACAGCCGGTTTCTGGTGCTGCCGTGGGTGCGGGTGAAGAACCTGGCCAGCCGGCTGCTGTCGCTGCTGGCCGGGCGGCTGGCCGCCGACTGGCAGGCGCGCTTCGCCACCGAGCCGCTGCTGCTGGAGACGCTGGTGGACCGAGGGCGCTTTGCCGGCACCTGCTACCGGGCAGCGAACTGGATCGAGTTGGGCGACACGGCCGGGCGGGGTCGCATGGACCGCGCGCATGCGCGCCATGGGCAGGCGCCGAAGCGGGTGCTGGTGTATCCTCTGGTGGCCGATGCGCAGCGCCGGCTGGCTGGAGCCTGAGCGATGGGGGCGGCGATCGGTTGGGCGTGCGAGACTGCGGTTGACCCGTTTGCGGCCACGCGGGCGGCGTTCGAGCGGTTGCTGCGGGTGGCGAGCCGAGAGGAGACGCAACGGATGCAGCACAGTGATCTGGAGCGACTGTTGGCCAAGGAGGGCCAGGAGTTGATGCGCCAGCTTTACCAGGACTGCGTCGATGAACAGGCGCAGGCGCAGGCGGCCGACGAAGTGGTGGACGCGGAGGGCCGGCTGCGCACCCGCAAGCGCCAGCAGCAGCGCGAGTTGGAGACGATTTTCGGCACGGTCGTGGTGGGTCGCAGCGGCTACGGGGCGCAGGGAGCGCAGAGCCTGCACCCGCTGGACGCGCAGTTGAACCTGCCTGAGGAGCGCTACTCGCTGGAGGTGCGCCGTCGAGCGGCGCTGGAGGCGTCGAAGAGTTCCTTCGACGAGACGGTCGAGACGCTGAGCCGGTACACCGGCGCCACGATCGGCAAGCGGCAGGTGGAACAACTGGTCAGCCGAGCGGCCGAGGACTTCGAGGCGTTCTACGAGCAGCGCCATCAGGCGGCCGAGCAAGCGGCCGGCGAGCAAGCGGCCGAAGAACAAGCGGCCGACGCCCTGCTGGTGATCAGCAGTGACGGCAAAGGCGTGGTCATGCACCGGCAGGACCTGCGCCCGGCCACGCGCACGGCCAGCGAGCGCACGCCGCGCCGCACGATGGACACGCGGCTGAGCAAGGGCGAGAAGGGCAACCGCAAGCGCATGTCCACGGTGGCGGCCGTCTACTCCGTGGCGCCCCACGTGCGTACGCCCGAGCAGATGCTCGCCGTGCTGGCCAGGGACGAAGAAGCGCAACGGAACTCCCCGCAACGGCCCCGCCCGCAGCACAAACGGGTGTGGGCGAGTCTGGAGCACGAACCCCGGCAGGTGTTGGAGGAGGCGTTCCGCGAAGCCCTGGAGCGCGACCCGCACTGTTCCCGGCGCTGGGCGGCAGTGGTCGACGGCAACGAGACGCAGTTGGATATCCTCGAAGACTTGGCCGAGCAGCACGGCGTGCACCTGACGATCGTGCTCGACATCTTTCACGTGCTGGAGTACCTCTGGAAAGCTGGCCACGCCCTGTGCGCCGAGGGCTCAAGAACGCTGGAACAGTGGGTCTTGCACCGCCTCGGGCGAGTGCTGGAAGGCCGCGCCGTGCACGTGGCTGCCGGCATGCGGCGCAGCGCCACCAAGCGCGGTCTGACGAGTCGGCGGCGCGAGCCGCTGGACCGGTGCGCCAATTACCTGCTGAAGTACCAGGACTACCTGGCCTACGATCAGTACCTTGCCGCCGGGCTGCCGATCGGCTCGGGGGTCATCGAAGGCGCGTGCCGCCACTTGGTCAACGACCGGCTTGGTATCACCGGCGCACGCTGGCGGCTGTCGGGGGCCGAGGCGGTGCTGCGCCTGCGGGCGCTGCGCTCAAGTGGCGATTTCGACGAGTACTGGGCCTTCCATGAGGCGCGCGAGTGGCAGCGTACCCATCAGCAGCGCTACGCCGACGGACAGGTGCCGCACCTGCGGCCCACGCCCAGTGAACGAAGGAATCGCCTGAGACTCGTCAAGTAGAGCCGCAGCCCGCTGCGGTCCCAACGACCTCGCTCACCACCCTCGACCGCAAACGCCAGCGCGCCCCTGCTGCGTTCCCGCATCCGGCCGAACTCTCGCCAGCGGGATTATCGCCGCCGAACTCTCCTGGCGCTGCCGTCTGTTTCAGCGAAGGTCGCTCACTCCCAGCCCGACTCCCTCACACGCCCCAGGGCCTCCTGAGTGGTCGTCGCAAAGGAGCCGCACCCATGTCAGATCCGGTCTGACGTGTCACCGTCACTGTAACGCTCGCTCGCCCCTCAGCAGCCTGGAGCAATACGTCGTGTATATTTTCGAAACTCAAAATCCTGATCGGTACGGACTGATCGAGAAAGATACCGCGATCTTCATTATCGCGAAGCGGCACTACAAGTGCTTCTCGAATGACGTTTTCAGCCGGCTGGGGGATCCTGACGAAAACAGCATAGGAGGTTCCCGAATACTCGAGAGAGTGATTCGAGTCTGGAACGAAGAGTAAGATGGGGTCTCTTGTGTTCGATATTTTGTAGTGTATCGTGCCGATTGATTCGAACATTTCCATCTTCTCCTGTGGGATTCTGGAGTCTCGTCATGCGCCGTTGGTGTCCGGCGCTCAGCTCGGGCACGGTGGCGAGCAGCGGGCGCCGATACCCGCCGCCGTATGGTCTCCCATGGGCGCAAGTTGAACGGCATCACGGCGTGCATGTCAAGATCGCTGCGGCGGGTCTGGCGCGACCGAGTTCCGCTACGACGACGAGCCCGAGCTGTCCCGGATCACCGCCGCCTATGCCGCATTTCGACACCAGCGTGTATTCGCCGCGCCGAGCGCCTATGGCGCGTCCGATCGCTTCCTCCGAGGAGCCGCCGCCGTAGCAGGCGGCAGTGTCGAGCAGGCCGACGCCGAGGTCGAGCGGGGGGCCGAGCAGTACGTCTGTTTCGGCGGCGGGCGTGCCGAGGAGCGCGAACGGCGCGCCGCCAAACCCCACCGGGCGGTCGGCCCTGAGCTCTGTCACCCATGAGAAGCGCGGATTCGACACGCATTCATCGTCATGACCTGCCGGAGCCGTGTCAGCATGGTCCGGTGGCCAGACGCAGACTGCCCATCGGCATGCAGACCTTCCGCACGTTGCGCGAGCGGGACTGCTATTACGTGGACAAGACCGCTTACATCGAGCGACTCCTCCACGAAGGTACAGGCTACTTCCTGGCGCGTCCGCGGCGGTTCGGCAAGTGCCTGTTCCTGGATACGCTGAAGGAGCTTTCGAGGGCAACGAGGCGCTGTTCCGGGGACTCCACATCCACGACGGACATGACTGGTCGGTTCGACATCCGGTGGTGCGGCTGGACTTCGCCGGCGGCCATTACGGGGCGCCCGGTTCGCTGCACGTCAGCGTGTCGGCCCAGTTGGACAGCATGGAGGTGCAGACCGGCGTGAGTCCTCGCTACGACACGGCCCCGGAGCGGTTCGGCTACCTGATCAGATCGCTGCATGAGCGCAGCGGGCACGGTGTCGTGGTGCTGGTCGACGAGTACGACAAGCCGATTCTGGACGCACTGGAGCAGCGCGAGATCGCCCGCGCCAACCGCGAACCTGCGCGGTCTGTACGGCGTGATCAAGGCGTGCGACGCGCACGTGCGGTTCACCTTCCTCACCGGAGTGAGCACATTCACCAAGGTCAGCGTGTTCTTCGATCTGAACAACCTCACCGACCTCACCCTCGACCGGCGCTACTCGGCGATCTGCGGCTACACCGAGCGCGACCTGGACTCGGTATTCGCGCCGGAGCCCGCCGGCCTCGACCGGGAGCAGGTGCGCGAGTGGTACCACGCCTACCGCTGGCGCGGTACGGACACGGTGTACAATCCCTGCGACGTGCTGCTGCTGTTCGACAGCCGCGAATTCAAGGTGGTGGAGCTGGCGCCGCCGGGTTCGGCGCTCGCGCAGCTACGGGAGCGCGGCTACGCGGACAAGTATCGCGGGCACGGTGAGCCGATCCATCTGATCGGTGTGGAGCTCAGCCGCGAGACGCGCAACGTGACCGCGTTCGGGGTGGCCGACTCCTGACACAGCAATTCCGACCGACGATCGTGAGAAGTCCATCGCCGCTCCCGGCGACGCAGGCCGATCAGAGTTGCCGCCCGGCAGCAGTTCCATCACCCCGGCAGGACGACCCGCCGCTCGTCGATGTCGGCGACGCTCGTGCAGCCGCACATCGCCATCGCCTTGTCGAACTCGGACTTGAGAATCTGGAACATGGTGCGCACGCCGGCATCGCCGTCGATCGCCAGCCCCCAGAACACCGGCCGGCCGACCATCACCGCGCGGGCGCCGAGGGCCAGCGCCTTGAGCACGTCGGTGCCGCGGCGCACGCCGGAGTCCAGGTAGACCTCGGCGCGGTCGCCCACCGCGGCGACCACCTCGGGCAGCACCTCGATCGACGCCTGCATGCCGTCGAAGGTGCGCCCGCCATGGTTGGAGACGACCACGGCGTCGGCGCCGTGATGGACGGCGCGCAGCGCGTCCTCGCCGGTCATCACTTCCTTGACGATCAACGGCAGCCCGGTGAGCCCCTTCAGCCACTCCAGCCGCTTGCCGTCCAGTGGCGGGTAGGAGACGCCATCCAGGTTCTCCATCATCTCGATCAAGTCAGGCCGGTCGGCGAGGTCTGCCCACTTGCCCACGTAGCTCTGGATGGGCGCGTCGTGGCTGGGGGAGAAGCCGCGCACGTCCGGTTCCCGATCGCCCATGCCGGGTCCGGCGATGGTGATGCAGATCGCGTTCACGCCGGCCTCCAGGGCGCGGCCGATCAGGTACTCGGTGACCTCGTCCGGGTAGTGCTTGACCCCGTACCAGAGCGGGCCGGTGGTCGCCTTGCGCACCTCGGCAACCGTCTTGCCGGCGCCGGCGCGCAGGGACATCACCGTCCGGTGAGCGCTGCAGGCACGCGCGGTGGCCACGTCGCCGTCGGGATGCGCCCACACCTGCGTGCCGGCCGGCGGCACCATCACGGGAAAGGAGATGCGGTGGCCGAGCACGACGGTGGACAGGTTGCGGCTGCTGACGTCGGTCAGCAGGCGGGGGCGGATGGCGATCGCGTCGAACGCCTCCCGGTTGCGGCGTATGGTGATCTCGTCGCCCACGCCGCCGGCGACCACGTCCCGGTAGTCGGTCGCCAGCCGCTCCTCGGCCAACCGCTCCAGGTCGTACAGGGTGAGCGGATGGTAGAAGCGCTTCATGCGGGTTACCGCGCCACGACCTGCCGGGTGCCGGTTTCGGAGGCGCGCTCCAGAGCGTCGATCAGGCGGTGCAGGTCGAGTGCGAAGTCGAAGTCGGGCTCCGCGGGGGTGCCCGAACGGATCGCCTCGGCATAGTGGCTCCAGACCTGGGCGACGTAGAACGGGCGGTCGCGCTGGCGGGTGCGCAGCACGCGGGTCAGCCGGTCGGGAATCGGCATCTCGGCCAGCCGCTCGTCGCCGGGGCCGCCGACCATGAGCTTCAGGTCGGCGAAGCGCTCGTCGGCGTGGATGACGGCGGTCTTCTCGCGGCCGTAGATCTCGAACCGGTAGCCGCTGGGGTGCCACGGCACGCTCTGCTCGTAGGCCAGCACGGCCGCGCCGGCATCGGTCGAGCCGTGCATGAACACCGTGTCCGGCGCGGTGGCGACGATGGTCCGGCCGGTGTCCTGCTCCAGCCACCGCGGCGCCTGCGTGCGCCACACCCCCGACACCTCGCGGACCGGTCCGAAGCAGTGGTAGACCGGCTCCAGCAAGTGACCGAAACCGATGGTGCCGTTGTGCGCGCCGTTTCCGGCATCGGCCCGCCAACTCGCCGGCGACTCCTTGTCGAGCAGGCCGCCGCCGCAGGAGCCGATCTGGATGGCCAGCACCTCGCCGAAGAAGCCCTCGTCGGCCAGTTCCTTGAGCCGGCGGTAGATGGGGGTGTGCCGCTCCTGCAGGCCGATGATCGATGTGCCCGGCGCCGTGCGCGCGGCGGCCGCCATCTCTTCCGCCTCGGCCAGGTTGGCGCCCAGCGGCCACTCGGTGTAGACGTGCTTGCCGGCCGCCAGCGCCGCCATGGTCGGCTGGTAGTGCCGGGGCGCGCGCACCGAAACCACCACCACCTCCACCTCCTCGCAGGCGATCAGCTCGCAGGAGTCGGCGAAGTGGTAGCGGGCGCCGTAGATCCGCGCCGACTCGCGCGCGGTCTCCTCGCGGGTGGTGCAGACGGCTACCAGCTCCAGCTCCTCGGGCATGGCCAGGATCGCCGGCAGGTGGCCGCGCCTGGCCCAGCTCTGCATGGGGTTGGCGCCGATGATGCCGATGCGCAGCCGGTCGGCCATCAGGCCGCCGCCTCGGTGAGCGCGACGCGATGCAGGTTCCCGGCGCGCTCGTCGCCGAACCACAGGTGGCCGCCGGCCCAGGTGAGCCCATGCGGCTCGGTGCCGTCCGGGGACGGCGCGGCGGCGCGCACGTTGCCCGAGCCGGCGTCGATCCGGTGGATGGTGCGGCTGTCGGTGTCGGCGCTCCAGAGCTCGCCGGCCTTCCACTCCAGCCCGTGCGGGCGGGTGCCGGGAGACGGGAAGCCGCCGGCGACGCGGCCGTCGGCCGGCTCGACCCGGTAGAAGCGGTCGGTGACCGGACAACTCGTCCACAGGTGCGATCCGTCCCAGGTGACGCCGTGGCACTTGGGCGCCGGCGCCGGGATCGAGTGGCGCACCGTGCCGTCGGCCGGGTCCAGCGCGTACAGCTTCAGGTGGTAGGGGACAGACACCCAGACCGAGGAGCCGTCCCACGCCAGGCCGGCCGGAATACTGTCGACCGGACGGAAGGAGCGGACCGACTTCCCGGTCGCGGGCTCGATGCGCTCGATGACGAAGCTGTCGCAGTCACAGCTCCAGAGGTGCGATCCGTCCCACGTCAGCCCGTTGGGGCCGCCCTCGCCGATCGGCAGGGTCCGGGCGATCGTGGCACGGAGCTGTACCACGCCGGCGCTCAGCCGTGCAGGCGCGCGAGCAGGACGCTGCGGAGCTGGCCGGCGACGATCCGTTCCTCGCCTTCAGACAGCACGTGCGGGCCGACGAACACCTCGCGCTCGCCCTCCGATCCCACCAGGATGCGCGGCGAGCCCTTGTCGAGGTCTTCGACGATCTGTTCGGCGGTGGCCGGGAACTCCTCGCCCAGGGTGATGAACAGCCGCACCAACTGGTAGTTGTCGTACGGCACCGGCTCGGTCGAGACGTGCGGGATGTCGGCCAGATGCTCCTGGATGACCCCCATACGGCGGTGGTACTCGGCCAGGCGAGCCTGGTGATCGGTGTTGAACCAGACGTCCAGCGCGACCGCCAGGGCCACCACCTGCTGCCGGTCCAGCTTCATGCCGCGCCCGAAGGCGTAGCCGCTGCCGACGGGGACCTCGTCGTTGGCGATGCTGCCGGAGAAGTCGAGCTTGCGCAGCGGATCGATGTACTTCCTGCGGCCGGTCACCATGCCGGTCGAGTGGGAGCTGCCGAAGTACTTGCCGCCGAAGCAGACCATGTCGGCCGCCTGTGCGATCCAGCGGAAGTGCTCCAGGGGGTAGATCTGGGCTGCGGCGTCGACGATCACCGGCACGTCGTGGCGCCGGCCGATGGCGGCCACCTCCTCCAGGGGGAGGTCGCCGGTGCGCGGCGGGAACAGGTAGCCGGCCGGTTGCGAGAAGGGGTGGGCGATGGCGACGGTATCCTCGCCGATGGCCGCCTCCAGCTCGTCGGCGGTGCAGCCGTCGTCGCGGCCGACCGGCACCAGCCGGCCGCCGGCGAAGGTGAAGCAGGGCTGCACCCAGTAGCGGTGCTGGCGCTGGATCAGGACCTGGTTGTTCCTGCCGGTGGTGTTCGGCAGGCGCGCCATCTTGACGCCGTCGTCGCGGGTCATGGCGATCGCGGAGCTCAGGATGATCGCGGCCGCGCAGCCGGAAGTGGGGTGAGCGGTCTCGCAGCCGAGCAGGGCGGCGATGTAGTCGCCGGTCTTGCTCATGAGGTCGGCCATGTCCGTCCAGCCGCGGCCGGCCTCGTCCATCGCGGCGCGGACCACCGCCGACGGCGAGGAGCCGCCGAACGCTGTCGAGTTGCTGCGCGCGTTGAGAATCGGCACGACGCCGAGCTTCTGGTAGACGCCGCCCTCGGCGAGGCGCGGCAGGCCGTTGGCATCTGATGCAGACATGGCGGTCAGGGTATCCGAGCCCCGTGCGCAGGTCCATCCGCCGACGGCCCGGATACGGCGTAACTACCTGTCCGGTTTCGGGACCACCTCAGCCCAGCCGTACGGGATCTGCGGATGCGTGCCCCTCATCGAGCCAGCGCCTCGGTGCGGACCACCGGGATCGGCATGGGCGCGGCCCGGCCGATCGTCGAGGGGCTTCGCCACCGGCGCGCTCGCCTGCCATGATCGCCGGATGAGAGCTTCGCACATCTCGGCGCCGGGCCGGGTTTCCGTCGTCGAAGTCGAGGAACCGCAACCCAGGGCCGACCATGCCGTGATCCGGCCGGAGATCATCTCCGTGTGCGGCAGCGACCTGAAGGCGGTCTACAGCCTGCCCGCGGACGAGTACCCGCTGGTGCCGGGGCGCAGCGGGCACGAGGTGATCGGGGTCATCGAGGCGGTCTCCTACGGCTCGAAGGTAGTGTTCCCGTTCGAGGCCGGCGAGCGGGTGCTGGCCCTGCCGGCAGCTCAGGACGGCATGGCGGAGCGCTTTCTGGCGCCCGTCGAACGGCTGTTCCGGGTCCCGGAATATCCGATAGAGCACATGGTGATGGCGCAGCCGCTGGCCACCGTGATCAGCGGCACGCAGAAGCTCACGAACGTGATCGCCGGCGACGTGGTGGTGATCGGCCAGGGCGGCATCGGCTTGCTGTTCGACACCCTGCTGCGCCGCATGGGAGCGCGGCGGGTGGTCGGGGTGGAGCTGATGCCGGCGCGCCGCCGGGTGGCCGAGCGCTTCGGGGCCACCCACGTCGTCGACGGCACGGCCGAGGACGTGATCGACCGGATCGCGGGCGCGCTCGACGGCGGTCTGGCCGATACCGTGATCGACGCGACCGGGGAGCCGGAGGCGATCAACCTGTGCGCGAAGGTGGTGCGGAGCCGGGGAGAGATCCTGTTCTTCGGCGGCCTGAAGAAGAGGACGTTCCCGTACGACTTCTTCTCGTTCCACAGCAAGCAGCCCGAGACGCGCTTCTCGGGCGCGGGCGGCAGGCCGCTGTTCGAGCTGGCGATCAACCTGATCGCGCGCGGCGACGTGTCGGCGGATGGCATCATCACGCACCGCTTCCCGCTGGCGGAGGTGGCGCAGGCCTACGAGGCCGCCCACACTCGCGGTCACGACTGCATCCGCGTGGCGGTAGAGCCGGAGTGACAGATGGACACGGCGTGAAGGAGTCTCACGAGATCCGCGATGCCATTCATGGCTTCGTTCGGCTCACGACCCGGGAGAGACGACTGATCGACTCCCCCCCGATCCAGCGATTGAGACACGTGCACCAGCTCGCCACGACATTCATGGTATATCCGGGTGCCACGCATTCCCGCTTCGAGCACTCGTTGGGTGTTGCCGATCTTGCTGCCCGGATTTTCGATGTGGTCGTCCGCGAAGACAATCTGCGCCCGGTCCAGGACCGTCTTGGCATGGACAGAGAAGAGATTGAATACTGGGGCAGGGTTCTCCGTGTCGCAGCCCTATGTCATGATACCGGGCACTTGCCATTCTCACATGCGGCCGAACACGAACTGCTTCCGTCCGGATGGAATCACGAGCGAATCACGAGAGCTCTGATTTACGAGAGTCCTCTGGCCGACGGGATCCAGATGATGAGACCGCCCGTGACCCTGCAGGACGTAGCAAAGGTGGCACTCAGCCCCGACAATCTCAGCCCCGAAGAAGCAGAATCGCTCACGGATTGGGAAGCGATTGTTTCCGAGATTCTCACCGGATCCGTGTTCGGAGCTGATCGAATGGACTATCTCCTCCGCGATTCCCACCATACCGGGGTCGAGTACGGACGATTCGATCAACACCGCCTTATCGATACGATCCGGATCCTTCCGGCACCGCCAGCCGACGACCGACAGAAACGGTCGTCCGAGCTGACGTTGGGGGTGGAGGCTGGTGGGCTGCAAACCGCGGAATCACTCCTCCTCGCACGGTACTTCATGTTCAAGCAGGTATACTATCATCGAGTCAGACGCATCTACGATCTGCACCTGATGGACTTCCTGAAAGCCTGGCTCCCTGAAGGTCGGTTCGCGACGGATATAGCCTCGCATCTGGCGCTGTCGGATCCCAAGGTGATCTCCGCGATTCAGGATGCCGCTGCGGATGCTGAGTTGCCCGGTCATGATGCTGCTCACAGGATGTTGACCAGGCGCCACTATCGGCGAGTGTACGAACCTCGGCCGGCCGACAGGCATATCACATCGGATCCGGGGTTGGCAGTATACAAAGCGCTATGTTCCGAGCTCGGTGCGGAGAATGTCAAACGTGACGTCAGCCACGATGTTGGAGGGATCGGTTCTGATTTCCCGGTCGCGTTGGAGGGCGGGGAAACCGCGTCTGCTCTTTCGGTTTCTCAGGTTCTACAACTGAAACTCCCGATGGGATTTGATGTAGTGTATGTGAAGCCGGAACTGGCGGAACACGCTCGGAATTACTTGCGCGTCAAGGTCGATGTAATCCTTGAAAAACATGCATCCATGGAGGGGTAAATTTGATGAACGACGAATTCAGGGCCGCGGTGATCGGTGCGTTGATTGCCGAACTGAGAGCTGCCGGGAGCTGGTGCGGAGAGACACATGTGCAGAAGAGCATCTACGTTCTGCAGGCGGGTCTTCATGTACCTCTGAGGTATGGCTATATTCTCTATAAACACGGCCCCTACTCATTCGAGCTCAAGTCAGAGATGGCAGGATTGATCGCCCGTGGACTGTTGAGGCAGGAGTTCTCAGCGCCGCCGTACGGCCCGCGTCTGGCAGGTACGGATGTAATGAAGACGCACGTCGGTCGATATGCCGGCAGGGTTGGGGAACACTCATCAGCTATCCAGCAGGTCGCTCGATTCTTCAGGGACCGCGGGGTAGCGGAGTTGGAAGTGCTGTCGACAGCTCTCTACGTTACCGTATCAAACAGGGGTGAGACAGCAGAGAAGCGGGCGGAACGCATTCACGGACTGAAACCTCACGTGTCGCTGAGGACGGCGCTCGGTGCTGTGAGGAAGCTTGATGAATCTGCCGTCCTGGCCTGAGGCTTCGGCGTCGACATGCAGTCAGGCGCACGCGGTGCTCTCGGTGAAGGAGTTGTGTGAGGAGGTACGATGATCGAGATCCCGGTCGCAAAGCCCAAGAACGGCGTCAACCTGGAAGACTATGGCATCGTCCTGCCTGCTGTCGTACGGGAGATGATAGCGTACGTACTGCTGTCGGAGGACGAGATACAGCGCCGGGTAGACGAGCTTGCGGAAGAGATCGGCAGGACCTATGGAGAGGGGGAAGAGCTCATTCTGCTTCCGATCCTGACCGGCGCGGTCTTCCTGGCCACGGACATCGGCAGGGCTCTGGCCAAGCGGAGCTCGCTGAACATCAAGTACGACCTGACCAAGGCCTCTTCCTACGAGAGCAGGACGCAGCAGGAGATACGGATTCAACTGGAGCCCGTCGGCGTTCGGGGCAAGAGCGTTCTGTTGCTCGATGACGTGCTGGACCGGGGCACCACCATGGCCACGCTGCGAGCCAAGCTGCAGGAGTGGGGAGCCAGGGACGTCAGGGCGTGCGTGATGTTCAACAAGCTGCCGAAGGACCCCGACCAGGAGGTGCTGGAGAAGCGCCGGGCAGCCAGTCCCGAGTTCGTCGGTTTCGAGGTCCCCGTGATCGGCGGCGAAAGTCCCTGGATCGGCGGCTACGGCCTGGACTCAACCAGCACCTACCACCTGAGACACCTGCCCTGCCTGGTCGCGATCAAGTAGCGTCAGCTCTGTTCTGATGGATCAGGTGCCGCGGGGATCTGCGGGTCTTGTGCGGCGGACTCGAACTCCGCCAACAGCGCGGGGTCGATGCGCGTCATAGCAATCAATAGAGCCGCAGAGGCCTGGTCCCACGTTGCAGACGTCGAACGCGTCACCGGCGGGGACGAACTCGTGGCCGACGTACGGATGATCCGGGCGCGGCGGCCCGAAGCACACGACGAGGTGGTCCGGCACCGCCACTCGCCAACTCACCAACGCTTGATGATGTCGCACACGTAGGCAAGCCGTCCCCCGTACTCGGCAAGCCACGCTTCGGGATTGGATGCCTCGAACGACAACCACCGAGTATCGCTGCCCCGCGACCCCCCGTGCTGAGGCGGGGACTTCTCCCAGACCACTGCTTTCGGAATCACCCAGCATTGGGCGTCGAAAGGTGAGATGCCGAGGCAGATGACGTAGGAATACTGCTGGTCACGCAACTGCTGGAACTTGTAGATTCCGTTCTCCCAGAGGGTGGACAACTTGATCTCGACCCGCTGACCAGCGATGACCCGGTCAGCGTCACTATCGCCGGTGCCGGTGACGTCGAAGCCCTTGGCGGCGCACCAGCCGGCGACGAGCTGTTCGCCGATCTTGCCCTTGCGACGAGACGGAAGTCGACGAATCCAGTCGAACGGGCTGTCCTTCCATAGGCGATCCTGCTCGACGTTCACGTAGTCCTCCCGTAGGATCTCACCGAGGCTGGCGAGCCAGCGCACCTCTGGATCGGCTATACGGTTCACAATGTCGTCCATTTCACATGGTCCAGTTGGGCGAATCGCTTTCGCATGACGTCGATCGCCTCCGGGTTCGAGTCGACCAGGATCGCTCGACGCCCCATGTCGTAGGCGGCGACCCCCGTGGTACCGCTCCCTGCGAAGAAGTCCAGCACCAGATCTCCCGGATTCGACGAGGCGGCCACAATGCGCCGGAGGATGCCAACAGGCTTCTGGGTCGGGTAGCCCGTCTTCTCGCGGCTGTTGGTCGGTACGATCGTATGCCACCACGTATCGGTGGGCAGCTTCCCGCGCGCCGCCTTGGCGGCACCCACAAGGCCAGGCGCCATGTATGGGATACGTTCGATGGCGTCGCGGTTGAAGGTGTACCGGGCGCGGTTCTTGACATAAAACAAGATGTTGTCGTGCTTGGCTGGCCAACGGTCCTTGGGGCGTCCCCCGAAGTCGTACGCCCAGATGATCTCGTTCACAAGGTTTTCGGGGCCGAATATATCGTCGAGCAGGAATCGACACCGGTGCACTTCACGGTAGTCGACGTGCAGGTACAGCGACCCGTGCGGAGCCAGAACCCGGTACGCCTCGACGAGCCGCGGCTCGAGAAACGCGAGATAATCTGTGAAGTAGTCCGAGTACCCGCGCGTGCCGATGACGGAGGTCTTGTACCGGCGACCCTGAAACCCTACGCGGCTTGCGGTAGGAGACTGGACCGCCTTGATCTGCTGCCGGCGCTGCATCTTGCCCGTGTTGAAGGGCGGATCGATGTAGATCAGGTCAACCTCGTCTGCGGGGATGCGCTCCAGAGCAGCGATGTTGTCGCCGTGGAACACCTGAAGGAACGGCGGTGCAACGGGAGCTGGACTGAACAGGTCGCCAAAGCTCACGCCGCCGGATTATCCTCGGCTGGGAGGCTGCCTGTCAACGGACGCCGCCTCGCATGCCTCGCATTTCCTGACATTCTCTACCGGGTTCGTGCCCCTGTCTGCCGGCGGCTCCGTCATTCGGTGATCATGGCTTCGACGGCTCGGGCGATGGCAAAGAAGTCCGGCAGTGGTATACGCCGGAGCACCGGTACGTTCACCACAAGACCGGGCAGCATCGGTGTGGCGTAATTGCCGGTGCCGTCCGGCTGGTGCCGCGCGTACCCGCCGTTGCTGCTCAGCCGGGTGGAACAGCGCCTGCGTGCGGAACGGGTCGATCAGCCAGTATTCGCGCACGCCGGCTTGCTCGTACTCGGCCAGCTTTTCGCGATAGTCGCGCGTCACACTCTTGGCGGAGACGACCTCCACGCAGAGGTCTGCCGGGCCGAGCATCACCGTTTCGGTCAGGTCGCCGGGGTTGCTGTTCAGGATAAGCTGCAGGTCCGGCAGCCGGCCGGCCGGAGCGACATCGGTCCGCATGACGAACGGTGTGCCGACCAGGACGCCGATCGGGTTCCCGGCCAGCCATGCGTTCAGCAGCATTCGCACATAGTCGACGATCCGCTCGTGGCGCAGTGTCACCGGTGACATCTCGATCACGTACCCTCGTACCCATTCGTGGTACTGCTCGGCGTAGCACAGCAGGTAATCGTCGAAGGTGACGCCCTGGGCCACGATCCGACCGACCGGCTTGGCGGGTGCGGCAACGGCGGACTCGGCCATATCGGGTAAGCGACTATAGCCGTCAGGGCCCCCCATGGCTACCACCGTATCGTGCCCGCACTTGGCGCTCGGGAATCTGTCGCAATCCGACAGATTCCCGAGCCTGCCCGGATCGGAGACCCGAATCACGCAATCATGCGGCCATGTGAGTGGATCCCGTGGCCATTTTGCGAGCGCTTGTGAGCGCGGTCCCTTTGGTCAGCGCTGCTTCTTGCGCCGTGCGATTACGATGCTGGCGACGATGGTCGAGGTGATCAAGCTCAGCAACCCGCCGATGAGGATGTCGATCGGAATCAGGATCGACGGCCAGTTGGCGATGGCGAGGAATGTCGGGACGATGTAGGTAGCGTACGCCGCACATCCCAGGACGAAGCTGTTACGCATCGCCCGGCTGAGCTTCTGCTCGCGGATGGCCGGCTCGATCGCCAGGTAGCTGTTGCCGAGGCCGATCAGCAGCAGAAACACCAGGAGCCCGACCAACTCGACGACACCCCACGTCTCCATCGGCTTGCCGAAACTCCAGTCGTTGCCGCTCGCCTCGTGGAAGCGCGCGTACATGTTCCGGGCGACCGGCGACAAGTTCCATCCTACGTCGATGACCGTGTAGACGATGGTTGCACATAGAAATCTGAGAACGAACATGTCCCCACTGTAGTGCTGATCGGCAATTGACGCAAAGCAAACGGCCATCGTCATCCCGTTCCGGGCGCCTGGAAGATGCGCCCGTTCGACGTGTCGGGATCACGTGCGCCGAATCCGCGCCGGGTGACGCAGTATCCAGCGGTGGTCGGCGGCTTTACCGCCGCTCCCGCGGCACGGCGAGGTTGGCGGCCCGCGGTCCGCGCTTCTGCCGGGAGGCGGCGCCGCGCTGGTGCAGCTCCTTGAGCAGGGAGCCGAGAGCCGCCAGGGCCAGCAGCAGCGACCCGGCGAAGATGAACAGTTCCGTAGCCCGCACCGGGCCCAGCAGAGCCGCGCCCAGGGCCAGGGCGGCGACCACGCCGGCGGTGGCCCAGCCCGCCGCACCGAGGCGGCGCAGCCCCACCACCATCAGGCGCAGCGCCAGGAAGCAGGCCAGCCACAGAGCCAGACCGCCGAACAGCAGCCGCGCACCGGTCAGGTCGGGACCCACCGCCGGGCGGCCGTCGCCGCCGGCGATGATGTGGCGCGCCGCGTCCAGCAGGCCGACGCCGCCGCCGTCCGGTTCGGCTGCGGTGAAGCTGGACAGGCTCACCTCCACCGCGGCGGCCATCACCACCACCGCGAACGTCATCGGCAGGTGCAGGTAGGTCAGCAACTGACCGCTACCCACCCGCGGGCGCAGCTCGGCGCGGTCGAGCAGACGGAAGTAGAACCACCAGATGCCCACCGGCAGCGCGAAGCTCATGGTCACGGCCAGCCGCGCCGGCGGACTCCCCGCCAGGTGAACCGCGCCGACCACGATGCCGAGCACCGCCTCACCGAGCACGATGATGGTGAACAGCCCCAGCCGCTCCGGCAGGTGGCTGGGGTGCGCCGGCCGGCGCCCGAAACCGGATGCCGCCAGCAGCGGCACCAGCAGATCCAGCGCGACGGCGGCGACGTACAGCCACGGACGCCACGACCCCGGCAGCCAGCCGTGCGCGGCCCAAGCCAGCGCCGACAGCGCGAACGCCGCCAGCATCAGCCCGCTGAAGCGGCGCGCCGCCGGAACCCGGACGAGCGCCTCCAGGTAGAGCAGCACCAGCACCAGGCGCGCGCCGGCCTGGGTGCGGGCGAAAATGACCGCGTGTTGATCCAGCCCCGACTGCACGAACATCGCGGACCCCGTCAGCATGAACATCAGCAGCAGCGTCAGCACGGTCTGCAGGGTGCTGCCGTCGTCGAAGCGGGTGGCGCAGGTGGTGTGCGCGGCCCACACCAGGAACAGCGGCACGTACAGCACCGCCACCTGCCCCAGCGCGTGCAGGCCGGGGTGAGCCACCAGATGATGCGTAAGGCCGGCGATGTTGATGACGAAGATCAGATCGAAGAACAGCTCCAGCCAGGTAGCGGAGCGCTCCTTCTCCTCGGTGGAACCGGGGCCGTCGGCCTCGATCAGAGGATCAGCCATCGCTGCGAACGGGAGCCGTGCGCTTCACCCGTGACGGGAGGCGCCGGGTGGCGACGTGGCAGGCGGCGAAGCGGTCGTCGCCCATCGGCGTGAGCACGGGTTCGTCCGTGCGGCAGACGGCCTCGCGACAGGGGCAGCGCGGGTGGAACGAACAACCCGCCGGACGATGCGCCGGGTCCGGGATCTCCCCTTCCAGCGTGACGCGGCTGCCGGCACGATCGGGGTCCGGGACCGCCGACAGCAGCGCCTCGGTATACGGGTGCAGCGCCCGCGCGAACACCTCCTCGGTGGGGCCGGTCTCGCCCACCGTGCCCAGGTACATGACGATCATGTGGTCGCTCATGTGGCGCACGACGTGCAGGTCGTGAGAGACGAACACGTACGCCAGCTCACGCTCGGTCTGGATGCGCAGCATCAGGTTGAGGATCTGCGCCTGCACCGACACGTCGAGCGCCGATGTCGGCTCGTCGGCAAGGATCAGCTTCGGGTCCAGGGCCAGCGCGCGCGCCAGGCCGATGCGCTGGCGCTGGCCGCCCGAGAACGCGTGCGGGTAGCGGTTGATGTGGTCGGGATTCAGGCCGACGACGGCGAGCAGGGCGCGCACGCGCTCGTCGACCTGCCGCCGGCCACGCGCCGTACCGCTCAGGGTCAGCGGCTCGGCGACGATGTCGCGCACCGGCAACCGCGGATTCAGTGACGAGTCGGGATCCTGAAAGATCATGCGCATGCGCTGCCAGACCTGCCGCTGCTCCGGCCCCTGAACGTGCGTGATGTCCTCGAGCTCGTCATGCACGCGGAAGCGGAGCAGGCCGCTGTCCGGCTCGAGAATGCGCATCAGCATGCGCAGCAGCGTCGTCTTGCCGCAGCCGCTCTCGCCGACCAGCCCGAGCGTGCGTCCGCGCGACACCTCGAGCGACACGCCGTCCACGGCCGGAACGATCCCGACCACCCGCCGCATCAGGCCGCGGCGAATCGGGAAGCGCTTCACCAGCTCCCGTGCCTCCAGCAGGATCCCGTCGTCGCTTGCGCGCGCCATTCAAACGTCGTCCGAGGCAGCGGCGCCGGCAGGAACGGCGACGCCGTCCTCGGCCCGGTCGGAATGGAGAAAGCAGGCGACTTCGTGGCCCTCCCCGACGGAGGTGAGCGCGGGCATGCTGCGGTCGCAGACGCCGGGCATGAACTCCGCGCAGCGGGCGCTGAACGGGCACCCGCGGGGGAGACGCCGCGCGTCCGGAACCGTCCCTTCGATGGTCTGCAGCGGGGTCTTGCGCGTGCTCGCGTGATGCGGCACGCATGCCATGAGCACCTTGGTGTAGGGGTGCCTGGGCCGCCGGTATACCTCGCCTGCCTCACCTCGCTCGACGATTTTTCCCAGGTACATGACCGCGATCTGCGCGCTCATCTCCGCCACCAGGCCGAGGTCGTGTGAGATGAACAGCACCGACATGGCGTGCGACTGCTGCAGCGAGCGCAGGAGCTCCTGGATCCGCGCCTGGATGGTGACGTCGACCGCCGTGGTCGGCTCGTCGGCGATCAGCAGCTCGGGATTGGCGGCCAGCGCCACGGCGATCATGGCGCGCTGGCGCATGCCGCCGCTCAGCTCGAACGTGTAGGCGTCGAGCTGGCGCTCGGGCCTCGGCATCCCCACGTCATCCAGCAGGGCGGCCGCCCGCTCGCGCGCCTCGGCCCGGCTTACCGGCTCGTGAGCGCGAATCGCCTCCGTGATCTGCAGGCCGATCCGGTGCACGGGGCTCAGGCAGGTCATCGGCTCCTGGAAGATCATCGCTACGCGCCGCCCGCGAATCGCACGCAGCGCGCGCCCGGTGGGCGACAGCAGCGCCAGGTCGACCGTTCCGCCGTCCGGGGGGTGGTAGAGTACCCGTCCCCTCTCGATTTTCCCCGGCGGCGGGATGATGCGCAGCACCGCGCGGGCGGTCACGGATTTGCCGCAGCCGCTCTCGCCGACCAGACCCATGACGTGGTTGCGCGGCACCTGCAGCGAGACGCCGTTGACGGCGCGCACCGTGCCCAGCGTCGTGTGGAAGTGGACGTGCAGGTCGTGTATGGACAGCAGGTCCGCGCGGCCGTCGTCAGGCATAGGGATCCGCGGCGTCCCGCAAGCCGTCGCCCAGGAAGTTGAATGCCAGCACCGCGACCACCACGGCAGCGCCGGGCAGCAGCAGCCAGGGCATCAAGGCCACCGTCTGGATGTTCTGCGCATCCTTGAGCAGCACGCCCCAACTGATGGCCGGCGACCGCAGGCCGATCCCCAGGAAGCTGAGCGCCGTCTCGCCCAGAATCATGCCCGGGATCGCCAGCGTCGCGGAGGCGATGATATGGCTGAGAAAGGACGGGATCAGGTGGCGGAACATGACGCGGGGTCCGCGGGCGCCGTCGATGCGGGCGGCCAGCACGAAGTCCTCGTCCCGCAGCGACAGCAGCTTGCCGCGGACGACCCGCGCCATGCCCGGCCAGCCGGTGAGGGAGAGAATGACCGTGATCAGAAAGAAGGTGCGCGTCTGCGGCCAGTCGAAGGGAATCGCGGCGCTCAGCGCCATCCACAGCGGCAACGACGGGATCGCGATGAGGACCTCGATGATGCGCTGGATCACCATGTCGGCCAGACCGCCGAAGTAGCCGGATATCGCGCCGAGCGCGATGCCGAGCCCGAAGCTCAGGGCTACCCCCACGAAGCCGATGGTGAGCGAGATGCGGGTGCCGTAGACGATCCGTGACAGCAGGTCCCGCCCTTGCGTGTCGGTGCCGAGCAGCGTACCGCGTTCATCGCCGTCGAAACCGAACAGGTGCACCCGGGCGCGGATGAATCCGAGCAGGAGATACTCGTCCCCCCGCACCAGCAGGCGCAACGGCAGCCGGATGCTCGTGTCCGCAACGTAGATGCGCTGCAGCGTGACCGGGTCGCGGCGCAGGGTGGTGGCGTACACGAAGGGCCGAGCGTGCAGCCGCCGCTCCTCCACGTCCCACACCCGGAGCCGCATCGGCGGCGCGGAGATGTGGGAGGTGTCGCGCACGCGGGGGTCATACGGTGCGACGAACTCGACGAACGTGGCCGCGAGATAGAACAGCAGCACCACGATGCCGGCTGCCACGGCCATGCGGTGGCGCAGGAACCGGAGCAGGATCAGCCGCCACTGCCCGGCGGTGAGCAGCTCGTCCGCGGTGTTCGTCCCGTGCGCGGGCGCGGCCGCCCCCGTCGCCGCGGATCCCCGAGATGCCGCAGCTCCCTGCGGCCCGGCAGCCGCCATCAGTCGAACCGGATGCGCGGGTCGATCGCGGCCAGCAGCAGGTCGGACACGAGGGTTCCGACCACCGTGAAGACCGAGATCAACATGACGAACGACGCTGCAAGCTGCATGTCCTGCCGCTGCAGCGCGGAGAGAAACATCGGACCGCCCGTCGGGATGCCCAGAACGACCGCCGTGATCGTTTCTCCGGCTACCAGCGACGGCAGCATCCAGCCGACCGTGGAGAAGAACGGATTGAGGGCGATGCGCACCGGGTAACGCAGAATCGCACGCACTTCGCTGATGCCCTTGGCGCGCGCCATGTCCACGTACGGCTTGCGCAGCTCATCGATCAGGTTGGCGCGCAGGATGCGGATCGTGCCGGCGGTGCCGGCGGTGCCGATCACGATCACGGGAATCCACAGGTGCCCGAGCAGGTCCCGGAACTTGCCCCAGCTCCACGCGGCGGTCTGGTACTCGCGGGAGAACAGCCCGCCTATCTCGACCCCCGGAAAGATCTTGGGGCTCAGGTACATCAGGATGAGCGCCAGCAGAAAATTGGGGATCGCCAGTCCGAGAAAGCCGATGAAAGTCCAGAAGATGTCCCAGAACGAGTACTGCCGCACGGCCGACAGCACCCCGATCGGGAACGAGACCACCCACGTGAACAGCAGCGAGAGCGTGGAAAGGATCGCCGTCATGGCGAAGCGCCCGCCGATCAGCTCCCGTACCGGCTTGTGCCAGGAGAGCGAGTAGCCGAAGTCGCCCCGGACGAAGTTGGTGATCCAGCGGAAGTAGCGCACGGTGATCGGGCGGTCCAGGCCGTAGCGCTGGCGCAGGTTCTCCACCTCCTCGTCGGAGAACGTGCCCTGCTCGACCATGATCTGGATCTGGTAGCTGACGTAGTCCCCCGGAGGCAGCTCGATCACGACGTACGCGATGAGCGAGATCGCCGCCAGCGTGATCACCATGATCAGGGCGCGGCGGACCACGTACTCAGCCACGCGTCCTCCTCACCCGGACAGTGAAATCGTGCGCACGTCGCATCCCCGGCATGGTCACCCACACCGGGAATGCGTCATGTGTCTCGGTTCGTACTATCAGCGCGTTACTGAGCCTTCCAGAATGCGTCCCGCCGGCCGTGATCGCCACGGAACATCGGCTGCCGCCCGCCCGGAATGCCGCGCATCTCCGGCGTCACCATGATCACGAAGCCGGGATGGCGCACGGTGCCGATGCTCCAGAGGTTCTGACGCGAGATCTCCAGGACGTGGCCGAACAGTTCCTTGCGCTCTTCCAGGTCCAGCGTGGCCTGGGCGCGCAGATAGTAGTCGAGCGCTTCCTGCACGATCGCGTTCGGCTCTTCGCCCTGCTCGCCGCCGGACATCGTGTAGTCGCGGTACTTCGGCGTCCAGAAGTTGAGCGGCTGGTTCGGCACGAAGTGGGCGGCCTGGTCGTTCACCAGCAGACCCTCGTTGGTGCCCCAGCTCTCCCAGATCAAGCAGGCCGTCGTAGTCACCGGCCTGTGCGCGCCTGGGCCAGCACGCCCCAGTCCACGAAGCGCACCGTCAACTCGACACCGATCTGCTTGAGCCCGTCGATGATGATCTCGGCGTGCGTCGGCAGCCCGCCGGTATCGAACGACAGGAAGGTGAGCGCCATCGGTTCCCCGTTCGGGAACGTCCGCACGCCGGCGTCATTGCGCGCGTGTCCCAGCTCGTCGAGGATGCTGTTGGCAAGCTCGACGTCGTAGGCGGTCGCCTCGTTCTGCAGCGCTTCGCTGAAGTACGGGCTGGACGGCAGCGGGGAGACCTGTGACGGGTAGCTGAGCCCCTCGTAGAGGATCTGGTTGATGAGCTCGCGGTCGATCGCGTGCGAGATCGCGCGCTTGAACTGCGGGTTCCAGAACACCTCCCGCATCACCGGATCCGGGTGGTTCAGGTTGAAGTCCAACTGGGAGGCGACGAGCGCGGGGTTGTCCTGGACGTAGACCCGGACGATGCCGTCCTGCTCGGCCTTCTTCGCCAGCGTGTAGACGTCGATGTCCAGGAACGAGTAGTCGACTTCCCCGTTCAGGGCCTTCAGCTTGACGACTTCCTGATCGCCGAGGACGGACGTCCGGCGATCCTCGAAATACGGAAGCTGCTGGCCTTCGGTATCGACCACCCAGAAGTAGGGGTTGCGCGTCCAGATCACCGGGTCGGCGGGCGGCGCTTCGCTGAGCTCCCAAGGCTCCAGCGTGGGCTTGTCCACGTTTCCGTACTCGTTGTAGTCGGCGCGATCCAGGAAGAACTGGGTCCACGACTCGAACCCGGACTTCTTCACCATGTCGGCCAGATCCGACTCGCTGGCATACTCGGCATGAAACTGCTCGAGGTAATGGCGAGGAAAGCGCGTGATGGGATTGAACCCGCCGCCCCTGGCGACGAAATCCGCGGGAACACCGAAATCGAACTGTACGGTGTAGTCATCGATCGCCGTGATGGTGACGCCCCGGTACTGCGGTCGCAGTTGCGGGGTTATGTCCGTGTTGAGGATGACGTCGTCCCACCAGAAGGTGAAGTCGGCGGTGGTGAACGGCGTTCCGTCAGACCAGAGCAGACCTTCGCGCAGCTTCAGTTCCCAGACCGACGAGGTGTCGTCGACGGCTGTGTAGCTCTTCGCCACGTTGGGATACGGGTCGGCCGTGAAGCTGTGCTTGTTCAGGATGATGGCCGTCTCGTCGCGCAGCGCCGTCGCCAGACCGACGTCGTAGGTGGCGTTGAAGAAGGTGCCGCCATAGAGTCCGGGCCCGTCGACGCCCAGCACCACCAGGGGCTCGATGGGGAGCCGGTCTTCGACCGGCGGCAGGTCGCCTGCGGCAACCGCGGCGTCCAGCGTCGGGGACTGGCTGAAGGCGGGGAGGCTCGCTCCGGTGTCGGCCGTATACGCCGACGGCGTGGCCCACACCTCGTGCAGTGTCATCTCGCCGGCGCCCAAACCCGTCTGGGCCGCCAGACCTCCGTTCACGAGCAGCGCGATCACGGGAATCACACCAAGCCTGAGCCACTTCATGGCACCCTCCTCAAGGGAATTCGTTGTCGCCCGGCACCATGCCACTTCCCGCGCGGAGCCGCAAGCCGGCCGGGGTCTACGTCACCGCGCGATAGAACCACTGGACCGGCAGGGCGGTGAGACGGAGGTCGATGTAGCCGGGCTCGACCTCGAAGCGCCGCACCCCGTCCAGCTCGGGGGCGTGGCAGTACGTGAGCAGCACGTGCTCGCCGTGGAAGGTGATGCTGGTGTAGCAGTAGCCGTGGTGGTGGGACCGCTCCACCAGCTTCAGCGGCCGCCAACTGCCGCCCGCGTCGCTCGACAGCGCCGAAACCAGCGGGGTGCGGCCTGAGAGACCGTACGTCCACAGGCAGAGCACGTCGTCGCTGCCGGGCACGCGCTGCATCGCCGCAGGCGAGCACGCCCCGCGCAGCGGTGACAGAAAGGGCCGCGACCAACTCTGTCCGCGGTCTCCGGAGTAGGAGAAGAACTGACCTCCGGACACCGAGCGCATGGTCATCAGCAGGCGGCCGTCGGCGAGCTGCGCGACGCTCGGCTCGTTGACGTTCTGGGCCAGCCGCTCGCGCTCGGGCAGGCCGGGGTCGGGCACGTGCGCGCCGGCGTGCCAGGTGCTGCCGCCGTCGTCGGAGAGCAGGCAGTACGGCCAGCGCACCCCGTCCACGTACTCCCGCGCGGCGAGCAGGATGCGGCCGTCCGCCAGCCGCCGCAGGCTGGCGTTGTTGGCCGAGTGCCGGTTGCCGTTGGCTGGGGTGATGGCCGTGGCGGTGTTCCACGTGCGTCCGCCGTCGCCGGAGCGGCGCGCGACCATGCCCTTCACGGGCATGCCCGGCAGATGATCGCAGTAGACGAGCAGCAGCTCGTCCCCGAGGTTCAGCAGGCTGGCGGACATGACGTTGGTATCGTGCTCGTCCTCGACCACCGTCCACTTCGGGCTCCACGTCCGCCCGCCGTCGGTCGACCGGCGCGCGCTCAGCCGGGCCGGAGAGTCGTCCCAGCCCTTGCCGGCATGGTAGTCGCTCCAGACCAGCAGCAGCGAACCGTCGGACAGCACGACCAGGTCGCCCTCGCTGTGGCGCGGATGTCCGGGCGTCGCCTCGTTGACCATGAAACACCACCCGTCGTCGGTCGCGCGCAGGTCCTCCGGGCCGTCGGGCAGGGGTGAGTCGGCGCTTGGGTAGGGCACCTCCTCGATCACGACTTCCCGGTACACGGTCTCGACCGGCGAGCCGTCCGCGCCGGCGCCGCTGCCGAAGGTGACCATGAACGGCTCGGCGTAGGCGTCGTGCTCGACCTCGACGGTCGCGCCGCCGGCGACCGTCACGCGCAACGCGTCCAGCCGCGCCTCGACGTGCACGGTGTGCGCGCCTCCGAGCGGGCCGCTCAGCGTGCGGTGGATCTGCCTGCCGCGGTGCTGCGCCCGCACGTGCCAGTCGACCCGGTCAGGATGCGGCTCGGCCCAGATCTCCCATGGTCCCGGGCGAGGCATCACCAACGCAGCCCGCCCGGCTGCTCCCTGTCCCGACGGCAGCTCGACGGTCCAGCTCACGTAGGCCGGAAGCTCGTTCGGGTGGTAACGGTGCGGCTCGTCCTCGACACCGGGAGCGAAGAACACATGCGGCGCCGCCGCGGAAGCGCGCGTGCGCAGCAGCAGCCCGGGCAACTCGCAGTGATCGCGCGGCTCGAAGTAGCCGTAGGTCCAGTAGTTCGCCACGGCGAAGGCGCAGCGCACGCCCTGGAACAGCCCGGTGCCGGCGGTGTCCTTGTCGAGGACCGCGACCCGCCACGCCTCGGCGTCGCTCATGACGGCTGTCCTTGCCGGTGCCCGGCATCGCCAAGGCCGCCTCGTTGCGCACGCCGCGCTCGCACGAGCACCATGATGCCGCCACTGTACCGCATATTGGAGGCGACCGAGATGAACGAAACGACCACCGCCGACGGCTTCGTGCTGTATCTGTCGCCCGACGGAAACGACAACTGGAGCGGGCGCCTGCCGGAGTCCGCTCCCGCAGGCAACGACGGCCCCTTGGCGACGCTCGAATGGGCGCGGGAAATGGTGCGGCGCTTGCGCGAGAGCGGCGACGCACACGGCCCCATCACCGTCTGGGTGCGCGGTGGCCGCTACCACCTGGGCCAACCGGTGTGGTTCAACGGGCGCGACTCGGGACCGACGACCTACCGCGGCTGTCCCGGCGAGACGGCGACCTTCACCGGCGGGCGCCGCGTGACCGGATGGCGCGTGACCACGGCCGAAGAGGCCGGTCTCGGTGCCGCCGCGAGCGAGCAGGAGGTCTGGGTAGCCGATCTCCCTGCGGTCGCGGCCGGCTCCTGGTACTTCCAGCAGCTCTTCGTGAACGGCGAGCGGCGCCCGCGGACGCGCCTGCCCAGGGACGGCTACTTCTGGATCGAGGACGTTCCCGGCTTCGACCTGCGCGCGAGCCAGAACGACGAGTTCATCCACGGCCACGACCGGTTCGTGGCCCGCGCGGGCGACGTGGCGCGCTGGCGGAATCTGAGCGACGTCGACGTCGTCGTCCACCACTACTGGGTGGAGGAGCGGCTGCCCATGGCGAGCTTCGACGAGGACACGCGCGTGGTCACCAGCAGTCGGCGCAGCATCTTCGTGCTGCGCGACGACGTGGGACAGCGCTACGCCAAGTACTACGTCGAGAACGTCTTCGAGGCGCTGTCGGAGCCGGGGGAGTGGTACCTGGACCGGTCACGCGGCCGCCTGTTCTACCTGCCGCTGCCGGGAGAGTCCCCGGACGACGTGGAGATCTACGCCCCCGCGTGCGAGCAGCTTCTGCTGCTGCGCGGCACGCCGGAGCGCCCGGTCGAGGGAGTGCGCTTCGCCGACCTGACCTTCGAGTGCTGCGACTGGAGCCAGCCCGGCCCCGGGGCGCTGGAGGGCTTCGAGATCGGCGACCACATGAACCGCACAGAAAGCTACGGCGCGACCGCGCAGGCGGCGTGCAATCTGGCCGGCGTCGTCGACATGGAATACGCACGGCACTGCGGGCTGGAAGGCTGCACGCTCAGGAACCTGGGGCTGTACGGGGTCGTGCTCCGCAAGGGGTGCTTGGACGTCCGCATCGTCGGGAACGAGATCGTCGATCTGGGCGCGGGTGGGATACGGATCAACGGCGGTAGCGTCGACTCCGGCGCCCGCGACCGCACGGGCCGCAACGTCATCACCGACAACACCATCCACGCGGGCGGCCGCGTGTTCCCGAGCGCGGTCGGCATCCTGATCATGCACAGCTTCGACAACGTCGTCGCGCACAACCACATCCACGACCTGTACTACAGCGGCATCTCCTGCGGCTGGATCTGGGGCTACGGCGAGTCGGTCGCGCGCGGCAACCGCATCGAGCGCAACCACATCCACGACCTGGGCCACGGCGTGCTCAGCGACATGGGCGGCATCTACACGCTCGGCGTGCAGCCGGGCACCGTCCTGCGCGGTAACCTCATCCACGACATTCGCCAGGCCAATTACGGCGGCTGGTGCATCTACCTGGACGAGGGCAGCTCGCACCTCCTGGTGGAGAACAACGTCTGCTACGACGCCGGCACGCAGGTGTTCAATCAGCACTACGGCCGCGAGAACATCGTGCGCAACAACGTGTTCGCCCGCGGCGGCCACAGCGTGATCTCGCTGGGGCGCGTCGAGGACCACACGACGTTCACACTGGAGCAGAACCTGCTGCTGACCGGCGGCCGGCCCGTGTTCGCGCAGCGGCCGCGGGGAATCACCGGCGCGCGCGGGTTTCGGAGCAACCTCAACCTGCTCTGGGACGTGGCCGGCGCAGGCGCCGGGCGCGGCGGTGAGCCGATCGTGGCCGCCGTCGGCACCTACGACGCGGACGCCAACTGGGTCGAGCAGAGCCGTGACGACCTCGACTCGTGGCGGGTTGGGGGCAACGACACGCACAGCATCGTCGCCGACCCGCGGTGCGCGAGCCTGGAGCGGAACGATTTCACTCTGTCGCCGGGCTCGCCGGCGCTGGCGCTCGGGTTCCGGCCGATCGACCTCGGCGACGTCGGACCCCGCCGGTAGACGCTCCAATCCGGGCACGTCGATAATCCAGCCCCATGATTCGCTCGATCGTCTCCCGCAACGACGACATCTACGAGTGCTTTCCGGACCTGGCGCAGTGTGACGACGGCACGCTCGTGTGCGTGTACCGGGAGTGCATGTTCCATGCCCCGTTTCCGTTCTCACGGATCGTCTGCCGGCTGAGCCGCGACGGCGGCATGAGCTGGCTGCCGCGCAGCATCATCGACGAGTGCGTGGTCGCGCCGGAGCTGTTCGAGGAGTCGCGCTCGTGGCTGAGCGAGGCGGCGATCGCCGGCTACGAGGAGTCGCGGGCGCGCATCACCGATCCGACGCGGGTCGGCGCGTCCATGAACTGTGCGCGGCTCATCCGTCTGCGTGACGGGCAGCTCCTGCTGGTCGTGGACTACCGGTTCGGCGCGCCGCGGGGCGAGCACCGCTGGGTCAACCTGTTCTACCGCAGCACCGACGGCGGGGCGAGCTGGCAGGGACCGGAAGATCCGGGAGTACACGGGCCGGTGGTCCCGTCTCTCACCCAGCTCCGCGATGGCCGCGTGGTGTTCGGGGGCGCCGAGGTGACCAGCACCGTGGGCGACCAGAACGTGGAGACCCAGTACGTCTACTTCTCCGAGGACCAGGGCAGGAGCTGGTCGGAGCCGGTGGCGATTCCGGGCCTGCCGCCCGATCAGCAACGCATCATGCCGGGGTATCGGCAGTGGCTGGGCTTCGGAGAGGGCGCCTTCCAGGAGCTGGACGACGGCACGATCCTCGGGATTCTGCGCTGCGACAGTCTGGGCCAGGGCTACAAGGTCCTCTCGCACGACGGCGGCCGGACGTGGAAGGGACCGTACGCGACTCCCATGATCGGCCTGGAGGGCCGGCCCGGCCTGGGCCTGCTGTCGTCCGGCGAGGTCGCCGTCACCTATCGCATCGGTCTGCCGAACGAGATGCTGGCGCTGCACCTCATGACGCAGGAGGCGGCACTCAGGGAGGACGTCCAGCCGATGGTGGAGCGGCGGCCGATGCCCGAGGACCGCGCCGGCGTGCACGATCCGCACGAACCGTGGTACATGCGCGAGTACTACCCGGGGTTCACGGTCATCCTCGACCAGGACCGCAGCGTGCACCGCGACTGCGGATATTCCGGCTGGGTGGAGCTCGAAAACGGCGACCTGTACGTGGTCGACTACTGCCACGACGACGCGCCGCGCGCGCACATCCGCAGCTACCGGGTGCAGCGCGAGGACATCATCATGTTTCCGCCCGGCGACCTGCCGTGGCTGCACCCGTCCGGCCAGCCGTTCCTGGACATGACCAGGGGCATGGCGGAGCGGCAGCACCGGCAGGCTTCTGCGAGAAAGCGGCCGGGTTGGATCGAGCCGAGCACGCCGTCGTGACCCGTCCCGACGTCCTCATCATCAAGAGCGACCAGCACAACGCGCGCTGCCTGGGCGTCAACGGGCACCCCCAGGTGCGCACGCCGCACCTCGATTCGCTTGCGGGCCGTGGGGTCAACTTCACGCGCGCGTTCGTGCAGAACCCGATCTGCACGCCCAGCCGGATGTGCTACCTGACCGGCCAGTACGTGCACAACCACGGCATCTTCGGCCTTTCGGGCAACGAGCGCGTGCCGGATGGATTGCCGTCGCTGTTCTCCACCTTCGAGGCCGCAGGATACCGCACCGGTATCGTCGGTCACATCCACGTGGACGGTTCCTGGCTGCGGCCTCACTGCGACCTGTACCGCGACCTGCACGACGAGGCGCGGCCGGGAGACACGCACTACGACCGCTATCTTGCCGGGAAGGGCCTGCAGCACCTGCGCGATGACGAGGCGTACCGGGGCCGCAGCCAAGTCCTCGATGCCTGCCCCTCCGAGCTCGCCTTCGAGGACACCAACGAAGGGTACTGCCTGCAGAGCTTCCATGACTTTCTGGCGGGTGTCGCCGACGGGCAGCCGTTCCTGTTCCAGCTCGACCCGCTCCATCCGCACCAGAACTACATCCCGGCGCGCGAGTTCTGGGAGTTGTACGACGGCGTGGAGCTGGATCTGCCGCCGAGCGCGGACGAGGACCTGTCGGCCAAGCCGCCGCACCAGCAGCGGATGATCGCCCGTCACCACGGCTACGACTGGGTGTTCGAGCCGCGCACCTACCAAGCCGGCAGGCTGCGCAAGCTGCACGGCTATTATGGGTGCATTTCACAGGTCGACCACCTGGTGGGGCTGGCGCTGCAGCGGCTGGAGCAACTGGGCCGCGCCGAGAACACGATCGTCGTGTACTGCAGCGACCATGGCGACTTCGCCCTGGAGCACGGCTTCCTGGAGAAGGCGCCCGGCGTCAGCTACGACGCGATCACGCGCGTGCCGTTCATCTGGAGCTGGCCGGCCGGCGGCATCGCCGAGCATCTGACCGTCGGCGAGCTGGTCGAGAGCGTCGACCTGTTCCCGACGCTCTGCGCGCTGGCCGGCATCGACGCGCCGGACACGATCGACGGCCACGACCTGGTGCCGCTGCTGCGCGGCGGTGGCGCCGCCGTGCGGGAGTTCGCCGTCACCGAGTGTCCGCTGAGCAGGACGATACGGACCAAGGAGTGGAAGCTGTGCCATCGGCCGCGCGGTGCGTTCGCCGGCGTGGAAGACGCGGGCGAGCTGTACCACGTCGCCGAGGATCCGTGGGAGATGGACAACCGCTACGCCGATCCGGGGTGCCGGGAGATCCGCGAGGGCCTGCGCAGGGCGCTGTTCGACTGGACGCAGCTCACCACGCGCTACGGCAACACGTGGCCCCATCAGCCGCCCGGCGCCGACGGCAAGACCACCCTGGCCGGCTTGCGCACGCTGCTGGACGCGGAGCAGGTGTTCTATCTCTGAGGCGCGCGGCGGTTACAGGGACGCGCCCTCCTGCAGCCACTCCTCGTTGAACCGGGCGCACTTCAGGCGGCTCTTGATCGAGTCATAGGGCGGAAAGTGGTAGGTCTTGGCCAGCCACTGCTGCCAGACGACCACAATGGTGCCGTCGTCGGCGCTGGTGACGCCGGGGTAGGAGACTTGGCAGCCGGGATTGGTGAGGATGCGGTGGTGCGCCCAGCTCACGCAGTCGTCGTAGGAGATGGCGACGCTCAGCGGGTAGCGGTTCATCGCGCCGACATAGGGCGTGCTGGTCCACACCACGACCACGGCGCTCGGCTCGAATGACAGGCGGTGCAGCGCGGCCGGAGTGTTCGAAGCCACGAGCACGGACGGCACCGGCTTGCTCCAGGTGGCGCCGCGATCGCTGCTGCGCGACTGGTAGTGCCGACCCCGCGTGGACCGGACCATCATGAGCAGGTCACCGTCGCCGAGCTCCACGACGGCCGGTTCGTCGGCGCCGTTGGGATCGTCGGGAAGCTGCACGTCAGCGCCGGATTGCCAACTGCTGCCGCCGTCGGTCGAGGTGAGCACGCTGGAAACGCACACCATGTCCCTTTCGTAGACCTCCCCTCCATCCTCCAGATTGCGGACGTAGTAGTAAGGCAGCACCAGGGTGCCGTCGCGCAGCTCCAGCCCTTCGTTGGCGTGACCGTTGTAGCGCTTGCCGGTGTCGATATGGGTCGCCGGTCCGAAGCTGCGGCCGCCGTCGTCACTGGCCATCCGGAAGAGCGACGAGTGCCGGTAGCGCGGTGCGTCATCGCCCTCCGTGACGGACTCGTACGTGCTGAAGTGCAGGGCCGTGCCCCGCCGTGCGGAGAGCAGCGCCGGATCCCCCTCCACGCCCGGCGCAAGCACCTCGGCCGCGCTCCAGGAGGCACCGGCGTCGGACGAGCGCGCGCCCATCGTGTTCTCGCCATCGATCCACACCGCCACGATGTCGCCGTTCGGCATGCGTGCCACTCCGGGGACGGCCCCGCCTGCGATCTCCTGCTCCAGGGTGAGCTCCTGGTAGAACGGTCCTGAACCGGCCATCCGCATCTCCTCCGGTTCGACTGGCCTCAGCCGGCGGCCACTTCGAACACGGTCACGTTGCGCGTCTTGCGACTGAACTCGACCCCGATCAGGTGAATGGACTCGGCCCCGCCCCGGTACTTTGCCGCGTAGTCCCGCTCCCGCAACTGCGCCAGCGCCGATCCCGGCGGCGCCAGCTCGGCGACCTTGAATTCGAACAGATACACGTGCCCGTCCGTGCGCACCGCCATGTCCAGCCGCCCGTGGCTGCTCGACTCTTCCACCGCGATGTCGTAGCCGAGCGCCGCAAAGTAGGAGTAGAACACGCTGGCGTAGTACCCCTCGTAGTCCGCGATGTGGTTGTTCGTGTACCACTGGTGGGGAATGCTCGCGAAGAAGGCGTGGAACAGCGCCTTCAAGCCGGCGCAGTCGTGCGCCGCAAGCAGGCGCGCCAAGCGCATGCTGTTCGCCGTCTGCTGCTCCGTATCCTGCACCAGTTGGCGCAGCAGGACCCGGTTCAGGCTCTGGCGCACCTCCCGGTTGGGATAGCCCAGCCGGTACAGCGGCAAGCCGCCCAATTCCTCTTCCCCGATGATCGTCAGATAGCCGGTCTGGAACAGCAACGCCTCGGTGCCGATGTTGCCCACGTCGAAGGTCGACAGCAACTCCTCGGTGCCGACCATCCCATCGAGTGCCACCGAGGCGACGCGCCGCTCGAACAGGGTCTGCACCAGGAACGCCGGCGTCCCGGTCTCGAACCAATGGGCGGCGAATGTGCGGCGGCGCAGCAGCAACAGCACGTCGAAGGGATTGTAGACCTTCTCGGAGCCCAGCCAGCTATAGCCGTCGTACCAGTCGCGGATGCGCTGGCGGTCCATGCCGACGAGCTCCGGGGCGAACACCGTGTCCAGGTCTGTTTCCCGGTACCCGCAGATCGACGAAAAGACCGGGTCTAGCGTGATGTCGGTGAGGTTGTTCAGGTCGGAGAACAGGCTGACCTTGGTGAACTTGCTCACCCCGGTCACGAAGGTGAAGCGGACGTGCGCGTCGCTGGACTTGATCATCCCGTAGAGCCCGCGCAGGTAGTCGCGGTTGGCGAGCGCTGCCTCCGGGGTCTCCAGGGCGTCCAGGATCGGCTTGTCGTACTCGTCGACCAGCACCACGACCGGCTTCCCGGCCTTGCGATGCAGCGCCTGCAGCAGACGGCGGAAGCGCGCCGGGGCGCTCACCTGACGGGGTGCGATACCCGCCTCCTCCTCCAGATACTCCAATTGGAGCATCACGTCCTCGCGCAGATGGTCCGGCTCCTTGAAGCTGCCGCCGGCGAAGTCGAGCCGCACCACCGGATGGCGCACCGACCATTCCCAGCGGTCGTGGATGTGGAGCCCGCAGAACAGCGCCTCGTTGCCCTCGAACAGCTCCTTCAGCGTGTCCAGGAACAGGCTCTTGCCGAACCGCCGAGGGCGCGACAGGAAGTAGTGCGCGCCCTCGGCGAGCAGGCGTTCGATGTATGCCGTCTTGTCCACGTAGTAGCAATCCTGCTCGCGCAGCGTGCGAAAGGTCTGCATGCCGATGGGCAGTCTGTGCCGGGCCACCGTCTGATCGTAAACCGGTCACCGGCGGTCCCGAAACTGCGTGGTCCGCTACCAGTGCACGACGCGCTCCGGGATGAAGCGCTCGACCCGGCGGAAGCGGGGGCTCCCGGAGGCGTAGTGCCGGCGCTGGTAGAGGGGCAGGTAGCGCCCCGGCGGGTCGATGGCGATGACGTCGTTGCCGCGCCGCTTCAGCGTGTACGGGCGCTTCTCGATGTGGACGTGGTCGGTGCGGTTCGGGAGCGGGAAGCAGCACGTCACGGTCTGGCCGGCCGCGACCTCGCCTGCCACCGCGTAGCGGCCCTGCTGCGAGGTCTCGCGCACCGTTCCGTCGACGCGGGTGACCAGGTCGCCGCGCTGCGCCCACTCGGGCAGCCGCACTCGCAGCGTCACCGGCTGCTTGACGCGGATGTCGACCTGCCCGGCGTAGGGCACGTAGCTGTCGACGTCCGCCCACGGTGAGGCGCGGTTCA
Source organism: Spirochaetia bacterium (assembly GCA_965215345.1). Lineage (GTDB taxonomy): Bacteria > Spirochaetota > Spirochaetia > SZUA-6 > Bin103 > CATQHW01. The sequence goes on from CBDCDL010000002.1 coordinate 1,855,593, forward strand.
GCAGCAGGTTCACGTCCAGCCGGCCGGCGTCGTGGGTGACGATCCGGTCCCAGATCCAGTACAGCACCTTGGCGCCGTTGACCGTGCAGCAGTGGCCGAGCACGTGCATGTGCACCCCGGAGGCCCAGTCGTTCGGGTCGGGGCCGCCGGTGAAGCTGCCCACGTTGCGACAGGCCACATCCTCGGTCGAGGCGTACGGCTGAATGGGAATGTCCTTGGGGAGGCGGTCGATCCAGTCGACGTCGGTGAGCTGGTCCTCGGCGAGCTGGTTGCGGATCCAGCGGTCGGCGTCGTCCCAGGCATCCTCGATGCCGCTCTGCCCGAGCCGCAGCGCCAGGGCGGTCATGTCGGTGAGCTGGCAGGTCTCGCCCTTCTCGCCCATCGAGCTGTTGGCCCACTCCGGGAAGAAGCCGACCAGGTTCGCGCCGGGCAGCTCGGTGATGGCGAGGCCGCCTCCCATCGTGTCGATCTCGTGGTTGGCCAGGTGCTGCTTGGCCCGCCGGTACGCGCGGAGCACGAAGTCGCGGACATCCGCGTCGCCGGTCTGCTCGACGTACTCCTGCATGGCCAGCAGCCCGCGCGCGTGCGCGTGGAAGTGCGCCCGGTGCCGCTCGCCCGGGCAGGCCAGGAAGGTCCCGTCCTCCTCGTAGAAGGTGCGGCGCAGGTAGTTGATGATGCGTTTGGCCCCGGCCAGGGCGGACTCGTCCTGCAGCGCGCGGCACGCGTGGACCATCGCGTGCGCGGCGATCGAGGTCTCCGCCTCGAACGGCACCTGCGGCAGCATGGCGCCGCTCGGCGGCTCGGCGACGCCGTAGCAGAACGACGGCCAGAACGCCGACTGGTCCCCTTCGTCGACCGTCATGCGCAGCATGCCCGCGAGCTGGGCGCGCAGGGCCTCCTTCCACAGCGGATTGTCGTCGAGCAGCGCGTAGTGGGAGAGGCAGGTCATCAGCGTGCCGTTGCCCATGGGCGACAGGATCTGCCCCGGCTGCGGAGAGTGCCGGCGCATCTCGGCGGCGGAGACCGGCGACCACTCGAACGCCCACGGCCGCCCCTCGATCGGGTTGTAGAACAGCCCGTCGTCGGCCCTGCACTTCATCGCGGCGTGAAGCTGGGTCTGCTCCACCTCGCGGCCGTCCTCGACGCCGCTGACGATGCGGGCCATGGAGGTGGCCATGATCCACTTCGCCCAGCCGGTGCTCTGCCAGCAGTTGTGGAACATGTGCGCCGGCTCCGAGCGGAACACGACGATCCAGTACGGCTCGCAGTCGGCCGCGGGATCGGTCGCCCGATGCAGGGCGTTGGTGGCCAGCCGCGCCCGCTCGGCGATGTCGAGCGTGTCGGGAACCAGCGCCTGGTAACGCTCGCCCCGGTACGCGGGCAGGTCGACGGCCGGAGCGTCGGGCGTGAGATAGCCGATCCTGGACACGGAAGCCTCTACCTTCGCGCAAGAAGCCTGTCGTACTCGTGGTGTGCACCGATCCAGAACCACACGATGTCGCCCTGATCCAGTACGCCGAGAGCGCGGTAGTCGATGCTTACGCGCACCTATAGATCGTCCATCTTCAGCCGCTGCGTCCGCCCCGAACGGTGCTCCAACAGTGCCTCGTCGGTCAGCCGCTCCAGCAGATCCTCCGACTCGGGACGAGCGAACAGTTCGGCCCATTGCCGCTCAGATTCCAACTGCGCCAACAGGAAAAGCGCGAATCTATCCTGTTCTTCCTGTGGGAGCTCCGCCGCCTTGTTGAAGGCCCTTTGAAGAAGCTGGTTCATCCGCGTTCCTCCATTAGCGTCCGCGCGATCGCCATGGTTTCTCGGGGAGCGATCCTCGCCTGCCGCTCGACCGCCGTCAACGACGTGCCGGCGTGCCCGGGCGCGGCGCCATCTTTCGGGATGCAGTTTGCATTGCCGCAGGGTGGGGACCGTAGTAGGGTCGCCGCCGATGCAGCCAGGGTGGTACCGGACCGCGTGGCGGCGAAACGTCGTCGACACCCACATCCAGGACTGGGACGAGCGCTTCATGGCCCGGTTCGATCCCGACGCCTACGTCGGCCTGCTGCGCGAGGTCGGCGCCCAGTCGGCGGTGGTCAATGCCTACTCGGCGGTGGGGATCTGCATGTACCCGTCGGAGGTCGGCCACACCCACGCCGGGCTGCGCGGCCGGGACCTGTTCGGCGAGGTGTTGGAGCGCTGCCACGAGGCCGGCATCGCCGTGGTCGCCGTCGTCTGCTTCCTGTGGGACCTGTGGGCGGACGAGAACCTGCCGGACGTGCGGATCGTCAAGGCGGACGGCTCGCGCGGATCGGCCGACACCCGCCACGGGCAGTGCTGCCCGAACTCCCCCTACCGCGACTACGCCCGCGACCTGCTGAAGGAACTGTGCGCCCGCTACGACGTGGACGGCGTCCGCATCGACATGACCTTCTGGTACAATGTCTGCTACTGTCGCCACTGCCGACGCCGCTATGCGGAGGAGGTGGGCGGCGAGCCGCCGCGGAACGTGGATTGGCGCGACCCGGTGTGGGTGGCCTTCCAGCGCAAGCGCGAGGAGTGGCTGCTGGAGTACGCATCGCTGCTGACCGCCACGGTGAAGGGGATCAACCCCGGCATCAGCGTCGAGCACCAGAGCTCCACCATGCCGATGGGATTCGTGGGCGGGGTCGGCTGGCAGATGGCCGACCGCATGGATTTCCTGCAAGGGGACTTCTACGGCGGCGTGCTGCAGGGGAGCTTCGTCAACAAGCTGCTCTACTCGCTCACGCCGAACCGCCCGTTCGGCTTCGAGACCAGCTCCAGCCCGCAGCTCCACGATCAGACCGGGCTGAAGTCCGCCGAGCTGATCCGCGCGCGGGCGTTCGCGGCGGTGGCCAACGGCGGGGCGTTCGTCTTCATCGACCAGATCGATCCCGACGGCACGGTCAATCCCCGCCCCTACCAGCGCATCGCCCCCATCTACCGCGAGCTATCGCGCTATGAGCCCCACCTCGGTGGCGAGATGGTGCAGGACGTGGCCGTCTACTTCAGCACCGCGTCCAAGGTCGATCTTCGCGACAACGGCCGCGACGTGCTGGAGCTCACCGGCTACTGGCCGGAGATGCCGCACCTGTCGGCGGTGCTGGCCGCGACCCGCTCGCTGCTGGACGCGCACATCCCGTTCGGGGTCATCACCAGGCGCAGCTTGCCTGACCTCTCACAGTACCGCGTGGTGATCCTGGCCGACGTCACCATGATGGACGCGGAGGAGGTCGCGGCGATCCGGGAGTACGTCGCCGGCGGCGGCGCGCTCTACGCGAGCGCCGGCACCTCGCTCCTGCGCGCCGACGGCGTGCAACAGCCGGACTTCATGCTCGGCGACGTGTTCGGCGTGACGTGCGAGGGGGAGACCGAGCACGAGGTCACCTACTTCGTGCCCGAGGAGGAAGGGCAGGAGTTCATGTCCGCGTGGACGCAGGAGCACCCCTGCTTCCTGCCGGAGCCGCAGTGGCGGCTGCGCCTGCGCGACAGCAGCGGGACGGCGACGCTCGCCACCCTGAGTCTGCCCTACACGCTGCGCGCGGAGCTGCGCCGCTATTCGTCCGTTCACAACGACCCGCCGGACAAGGATCTGGCGCCGCGCTCGCCCGCGCTGGTGGAACGGCGCTTCGGCTCCGGCCGCTGCATCTACGCGGGCGGCGCGCTGGAGCGCTACGAGGAGAACCGGGGGCTGTTCGCCGGGCTGATCGGCCGGCTGCTGCCGCACCCGACCTTGGAGGTGGATGCTCCGCCCGCGATCGAGGCGACGCTGTTCGACGACCGGGCCGGCAGCCGTTACCGGGTCAACCTGCTGAACTTCCAGGAGCGCCTGCCCAACGTCCCCGCCGCCGGCGTCCGGGTGCGGCTGCGCGTCCCCGAGCGGGTCCGCCGGGTGGTCAGGCTCCCGGACGAGCGGCCGCTGGTGTGGCAGCAACAGGACGGCGTGGTCAGCTTCGAGGCGCCGGTCGTCGAGACGTTCGAGATGGTGAGCGTCGAATTTGCCTGAAGAGGGGGCCCTGACCTCGGCGCAGGTGCGGAACTTCCAGGAGCTGGGCTGGCTGTGCCCCCTGCCGGCCATCGCCGCCGGCGAGGCGCCGCGCCTGCGGGCGCTGTTCGAGCGGCTCCGCCGCCTGCTCCCGCCCGGAGCCTCGACCCAGCAGATGGACTGGTGGCACGCCTTCGATCGCGAGCTGTACGAGCTCTGCCGGTCCGGCGCCATCCTCGACCGGGTGGAGTGCCTGCTCGGCCCCGACTTCTACCTGTGGGGGACCCAGTTCTTCGCCAAGGATCCCGGTGACGGCAAGATCACGCCCTGGCACCAGGACGCGTTCTACTGGCCGCTCCAGCCGCAGTGCTCGGTCACCGTGTGGCTGGCCTTCGCCGACAGCGACCGCCGGAACGGCGCCATGCAGGTCATCCCCGGTTCCCACCTGCTCGGGCCGTTGCGCCACGAGGACCTGGACGACCGCAAGGCGGTGCTGCCCCTCAGGCTGGCCGACGGGCTGGTCGACCCGCAGACCGCCCGTTACCTGGAGATGGCGGCGGGCCAGATGAGCATGCACGACGACCGCATCGTGCACGGCTCCGAGCCGAACCGCTCGGACCGGCTGCGCTGCGGCCTGACCATTCGCTACTCCGCCGGCGAAGTGAAGTGCGACACCTCCGTCTGGCCGCAGTTCCGGGCGTACTGGATGCGCGGCAGCGACCGCTGGCGCCACAATCCGTCCGGTACGCCGCCGGAGGGCGCGATGACCGAGTATCGCGAGGCTACGGCAACGTACGTCGACTCGTAGACAGAGGATACACATAGCACGTGACACCATCGGCACGGTGGGAAAGAAGGTGAAGATCTCAGCCGGCCTGTTCTGGGCGGACTACGCCGTCCTGGGCGCTCAGGTCGCCGAGCTTGCGAGCGCCGGCGTCGACTGGTTCCACATCGAGGTGCGCGACGGAAAGTACATGGACTTCGGCATGCCACGCGGCAGCTTCGACGTCATCGAGGCGACCCGCAAGAGCACGGACCTGGAGATCGAGGCCCAGCTCCAGATGGTGCGCCCCGGCTTCGACGTCTTCAAGCAGATGGCCGACCTGGGCGTGAACCTGATCACCCTCCCCCTGGAGACCATGGGCGAGCTCACCATGCAGGCGATCTCCTACATCACCGACGTGCTGGGGCTGAAGGCCGGGGACCCTCGCCGGTCGCCTGCGGCTCCCCGTCGCGCTCGACAATGACGCCAACATGGCCGCCTTGGGCGAGCAACGCTACGGCGCCGGTCGCGGCGTCAGCCACCTGTGCTACGTCACGCTGAGCACCGGCTTGGGCCTGGGCGTCGTGGCGAACGGTGAGGTCTATTCGGGAGCCCATGGCACCGCCGCCGAGCTCGGCCATCTCAGCGTCGACTGGGACGGCCCGCCGTGCACCTGCGGCAAGCGCGGATGCGTCATGGCGTACGCGAGTGGCATCGGCATCTCGCGCATGGCCTACGAGGCGATCGACCGTGGCGATGTGCCGGTGCTCGCCACGCTGCTGCCGCCCGGCCGGCAGCGCATCGCGGCGGAAACCGTGGCCTACGCCGCCGCGCGCGGGGACGCGGCCGCGGGCAAGATCCTTGAGCGCGCCGGCCGCTACGCCGGCCTGGCCCTGGCCGCGGCGGTCCAGATCCTGGACCCGGAGCTGCTGGTCATCGGCGGCGGCCTCACCCGACTCGGCGCGGTCGTGCTCGATCCCGCCCTGGCCACGATGCGGGAGCTGATCCAGGAGCAGATGGTGGACTCGGTGCGTGTGGAGATGTCCCGGCTTGGCGAGGAGATCGGCGTCCTTGGCGCGGCCGCCCGGGCGTTCGCGGGAGTCAACGACGCCCGCTCCGGCTGAAGAAATGCGCCACGCGATCCGGGCCCGCCCATCAGGCGGGCGGTGCTCAGAAGGACCTACGCGATCGCCAATGGCTTGATGCGGTTCACCTCGGCTCCGATGGCTTGGGCCGCGTCCCACAGATCCACTTCACGCTGCGCATTGAGCCAGAACGCCGGCGAATTGCCGAACAGACGCCCGAGGCGGAGCGCCATGTGCGGACTAATCGCTCGACGCTCTCGAAGGACCTCGTTGACTGTCTGGCGCGAGACCCCTATCGCATCGGCGATGCCCGAAACCGTGAGCTCGTAATCAGGCAGGAAGTCCTCTCGCAGCATCTCTCCTGGATGAATGGGGCGAACTCGTTTGCTGCCGGTATTCGGGATGCTCACATTGAACCTCCTTCAGTGGTAGTCGGCTATCTCGACATCGAACGCATCGCCGTCGACCCAGCGAAAGCAGATGCGCCATTGATCGTTGATGGAGATGGCGTGCTGCCCTTGGCGATCACCTGCAAGCCGGTGGAGTCGGTTTCCCTGAGGGACACGAAGATCCTCCAGACGAGCGGCCACGTGTACGTATTCGAGCTTGCGCCGTGCGCGTCGGACGATGTCGGCAGGAAGCCTCCGCGACCTGCCAGTCTCGTAAAGCTCCTTCGTCTGCCGATCTGAGAATGTCGCTATCAAACAGAATACCAGTGTAAACAGTCACGTGACTCTTGGCAAGAAGACCCCATCGCAAGGCAATGGTGACGTTCGCGGGTGGATCCGATCACCTTGACGCGACAGCAATTCGTTGCTGGAGATGGACTTTCTGGGCGTCGCCGACGGCACCCGCGGGGTGCGTTTCATGGAGCGGGTGGTCGAGAACGCCACCGGCACTGCCAAGTGGTCGCCATTCTGACGTGAGCCCCGGCGGGTTCGAGGCGACGGACGCCTACCGCGCGCTCGACCGCGGGCGGTGATGGTCGACCTGCGGCGACGCTGAGCGCCGAACCCATCGGCTTGCCGTCGCAGTAGAAAGAAAGTAAGATTTCCTTGCTTTCTTCCATAGAGGTGGCCCCGGAGGTAGTTATATGCTCGCCAAATTGACGTCCAAGAACCAGCTCACTCTGCCGAAGGCTGTCCTTGGAGAGTTCCATGCTTGCGAGTATTTCGACGTGGCCGCCGAGAATGGACGCATCGTCCTGACGCCCGTGCGGGTCACTCGCGCCAACGCGGTACGAGCCAAGCTGGCTGCGCTCGGCATTTCGGAAGCCGACGTGGAGGAAGCCGTCGAGTGGGCGCGCCGCGCTCCGTAAGCCCGGCGCGGCTGGTTCTGGACACCAACGTTCTGCTGTCCGCACTGCTGTTCCCTGCGAGATCGCTGTCGTGGCTGCGCCATGCGTGGCAGGCCGGCGAAATCGTCCCGTTGGCAAGCCCCGAAACCACCCGCGAGCTCGTGCGGGTGTTGTGCTATCCCAAGTTCGACTTGACGGAGGATGAGCGAGAGGATCTGCTGGCCGAGTACCTTCCGTGGTGCGAAACCGTCATTGTGTCGGAACCGCCGGACGTGCCTGCGTGCCGGGACCCGGCAGACATGCCGTTCCTGCAGCTCGCCCTGGCGGGCCATGCCGACGCCATAGTGACCGGAGACGACGACCTGCTGGCCATCGCCGGGGAGTGTTCCGTTCCGATCCTTGCACCCACTGCCATGCGGGCTCGCCTGGGCGCTTGAGTCGTCGCGCGGCGGCTTGCCGCTGACAGGGCGATCCGACAGACTCCGTGAGATGCGGAGCTCGTAGCTGATGGGTCGATTCCTCGCGCGGCGCTTCGTGACGATGGTCCTGCTGGTGTTCGGCATCTCGGTGGTGTCGTTCGTCATCATCGAGCTGCCGCGCGGGGACTTCGTGAGCTACCACGTGCTCACGCTCAAGGCTGCCGGCTTCGAGATGGCGCCGGAGCAGGTCAGCAACCTGCGCGCGCAGTTCGGCATGGACAAGCCGTGGTACCACCGGTATCTCCGCTGGATCGGCGGCATCGTCCTGCGCGGCGACTTCGGCTGGTCCTTCATCAACAACCAGCCGGTCTCGGAGCTCATCTGGAGCCGGGTAGGGCTCACCGCGCTGATCGCCGTGCTGTCGGTCACCTTCACGCTCGTGATCGGCGTCGTGATCGGCATCTACAGCGCCGTCCACCACTACTCGGTCTCCGACTACCTGTTCACGGCCCTGGGCTTCCTGGGACTGTCGATCCCGAACTTCCTGCTGGCCCTGGTGCTCATGTGGTTCGGCTGGTCCTGGTTCGGCATCACCATGGGCGGCCTGTTCTCGCGCGAGTACCTGTACGCCGCCTGGAGCTGGGCCCGGCTGTGGGACCTGCTCACGCACCTCTGGGTGCCGGTCGTCGTCCTGGGGACCGCCGGAACCGCAGGGACCATGCGGGTCATGCGCGCCACCACCCTCGACGAGCTGGGCAAGCAGTACGTGGTGACCGCCCGCGCCAAGGGCGCGCCGGGCATGCGCGTGATCACCCGTCATGTCTTCAAGGTGGCCATCAACCCGATCCTGTCGACGATCGGCTGGCTGCTGCCGGCCATCTTCTCCGGCGAGGCGATCGTCGCCATCGTCCTCAACCTGCCCACCGTCGGCCCGTTGCTGTTCATCGCCCTGACGACGCAGGACATGTTCCTGGCGGCCAGCCTGGTGTTCATCCTCAGCGTGCTGACCGTCTTCGGCACCCTGGTGTCCGACATCGTCCTGGCGGCGGTGGACCACCGGATCCGGTACGACTGATGGCCGAAGCCGCGCTGGCCCCGGTCGGACGCTCGCACGGGCAGTTGATGTGGCTGAAGTTCAAGGAGCACCGCGTCGCGCTGGTCTCGCTGTGGCTGCTGGCCGTGCTCTACTTCGTCGCCATCTTCGCCGAGTTCTTCGCCCCGTACGACCCGCGGGTCATCAGCGCCAGCGTCAAGGTCAACAGCCCGCCGGAGCTCATCCGCTTCTTCGATCAGGGCCGCTTCCAGCTCCGCCCCTTCGTGTACCACAAGTTTACCGAGGGCTACGACATGGACACCGGGGCGCTGGTGTACCGGGACGATCGCACCCACAAGAAGGAGATGCGCTTCTTCGTGCAGGGAGCGCAGTACAAGCTCTGGGGCCTGTTCCCCTCCCGGCTGCACTTCTTCGGCACCGACGACCCGGAGCCGATCAACCTGTTCGGCACCGACGACATCGGCCGCGACCTGCTGTCGCGGACGATCTACGGCGGCCGGCTGTCCATGTCGGTGGGGATGATCGGCGTGCTGGCCAGCCTGGTGCTGGGGACGCTGCTGGGCGGCATCTCCGGCTACTTCGGCGGCGCCGTGGACAACGTCATTCAGCGGATCATCGAGCTCCTGCGCAGCATCCCGCACATCCCGCTGTGGCTGGCGCTCTCGGCCGCAATCCCCAAGGAATGGAGCGCCGTGCAGCGCTACTTCTCCATCGTCGTGATCCTGTCGCTGATCGGCTGGACGGACTTGGCGCGCGTGGTGCGCGGCAAGTTCCTGGCGCTGCGCGAGGAGGAGTACGTCATGGCAGCGCGGGCGCTGGGGGCCGGCGCGGGCTGGGTGATCACCCGCCACCTGATCCCGAACTTCATCGGCTACCTGATCGTCTCCCTGAGCCTGGGCGTGCCCGGCATGATCATCGGCGAGACGGCGCTGAGCTTCCTGGGGCTGGGGTTGCTGCCGCCCGCGATAAGCTGGGGGGTGCTCCTCAAGGAGGCCGAGACGTTCATGGCCATCGCCTTTCACCCCTGGTTCTTCATCCCGGCGATTCTGGTCATCGTCGTGGTGCTGGCGTTCAACTTCGTGGGAGACGGGCTGCGCGACGCGGCCGACCCATTCGAGAAATGAGCGAATCGACGATACAGGAGGTGCGCTGACAGGGAGACCGAGGAAGCTACCGGCGCGTAGTCGAGCGCTCTCGCAGAAATCATCGAGGAGAGACGTAATGAGAAAGTACCTGTTCCTGGCGTTGGCGCTCGTGCTGAGCGCCGGGATGGTGTCCGCCCAGTTTCAGGAGGCGCCGGCGATGGCCCGCGCAGCCGCGGCCGGCGAGATCCCGCCCCTGGCCGAGCGGCTGCCCCCGGAACCGCTGGTGGTGTCGATGGGACCCCCGGACTTCCGGATCGGTCAGTATGAGGATGGCAGCGCCATCGAGACGAACTTCATGGGTCAGGGCTTCTGGTGGCCGGCGGTGCAGTTCGCGATCGAGGGCATCGTCCGCGCTGACACCGAGAGCAAGATCCATCCCAACCTGGCCCGCTCCTGGGAGTGGAACGACGACAAGAGCTCGCTGACGCTGCACTTCGTCAAGGGCGTCAAGTGGTCGGACGGCCAGGCCGAGTTCACCACCGAGGACCTCCGCTTCACCTACGAGGACGTGGTGATGAACACCGACCTCACGCCGACCCCGAACGGCAAGTTCCTGGTGAACGGGCAGCCCTGGCAGATGCACGTGATCGACGACCACACGCTGCGGCTGGACTTCGGCGCTCCGAACCCGCTGGCCCTGCTCTTCCTGTCCCAGCTCGCCCAGGTCGGCCACCAGGGCGGCGACTCCATCTACCTGCCGGCGCACCACTACAAGCAGTTCCACATCGACTACAACGAAGACGCCGACAAGGTCGCCAGGGACAACGGCTCCTCCGACTGGAAGGAGCACTTCAGCAAGCAGCGGCAGCGCTACTGGTTGGGGCAGCACTACCCGGAGGTGCCGACGGTGGCGGCGTGGATGCCGGTCGAGGCGTCGCCTCAACTGGTGCGCTGGGAGCGCAACCCCTACTACTGGAAGGTCGACGAGGAGGGCAAGCAGCTCCCCTACATCGACGCCATGAACGCCGAGTTCATGACCAACGGCGGCGAGACCTGGCGCGCGCGCGACATCGCCGGCGAGCTGTTCGTCGGCGGCTGGTATCCGTTCACGGAGCGGCCGCAGTTCGGGGACATCTCGCGCGTGGGCCTGGAGCAGCGCAACATCCCGCGCAACCTCGGCGGCACGGAGATGGTCATCCACCTGAACCTCACGGTGGACGACCCGGTCAAGCGTGAGATCTTCCAGGACACCCGGTTCCGGCGAGCGCTGTCCAAGGGGATCAACCGTCAGCCGATCCTGGACATCGTCTTCGGTCCCCAGGGCGTGGCCGGCATGGGCTACCTGCACGCGCTGCCGTGGCGCGACGCGGAGGTGGAAGCGGCCGAGGCCGACGTGCTGTCCTACGACGTCGACGAGGCCAACCGGCTGCTCGACGACATGGGGCTGACCGAGCGCGACTCGGACGGGTTCCGCCTGATGTCGGACGGCAGGCGGCTGACCATCAACTTCACGATGGACACCATCGTCGAGAACCAGTGGCGATCCTCGGACCAGACGCAGATCATCGCCCAGCAGTGGAAGGAGATCGGCGTCGAGCTGAACTTCAACCTGGTCGAGCGCAGCCTGCTCACGGAGATGGCGGCCGGCAACGAGCACGAAGGTACGATGTGGGCCATGACCATCCCCTACCTGCAGTACCTGCTCAGCCCGCGGCAGTTCATCCAGGTGAGCTGGTGGGCGCCGCTGTGGGATCAGTGGTACGCCACGCAGGGCGCATCAGGCGAGGAGCCTCCGCCCGAGTTCAAGGAGTACCTGGATCTGGCCATCGGCTGGGCCGCGGAGACCGACGAGGACAAGGCGCAGCAGATGGCGCGTGACGCCAACATCATGGCCTACGAGAAGGCGTTGTGGCTGGGCGTCGGCGCCGGCGCGCAGCAGTTCACGTTCGTCAGGGACACGCTGGTCAACATGCCGCTGGGACACTTCCAGCCCGACTCGTGGGTAGCCTGGAAGTACTTTCCGGAAGGCTGGTGGCTGGAGTAGGGCCGTTCGGATGCCCCCGCAGCAAATCCGGGGAGCCCGTCCGGGCGCGTGGACGCTTCGGCGTGCACGCGCCCTCCTGTTCGTGTCTTCTCCTGTTGACCGTGGATTGGCCGGTTCCCAGGATGTGCGCATGGGACTGACCCATGTCACAACGCGCGTGACCGATCTTGCCGGCAGCGGAACGCCGTACCAGGCCGAGTTCCTGGTCGACGCCGGGGCAGTGGATTGCCTCGGTCCCACCGACCGCCTCCGCGACGCCGGGATTCAACCGGAAGGCAAGGCCGTGTACGAGTTGGCGAATGGTCAGCCGGTGGAATACGAGTATGGATTCGCACGCGTCGCACTGATGGGACAGGAGACGGTCGTGCAGATCATCTTCGGTCCCGACGACGCAGAGCCGATTCTCGGCGTGGTGGCTCTCGAGAACATGGGAGTCACCATCGATCCGATTACGAGAGTCCTGCGCCGAATGCACGCCAAGCCCTTGAAGCACTTCGGCTGACCGGAGTCGCGCACAGCCGCCAGATCCGATCACATTGACGGCGAGGAGACCAGGGCGGCGGCAAGGTCGCGCACCCGTTGCGGGCCGGGGTCCTCGGGTTGCCATGTGCCATCCAGGAGCTGGGCAGGTGAGCGGCTGCCGAGCAGTCTCCGCGGACGTTGGAACCACCGGCGGACGCCGAAATCATGGTAGGCCCCCGCAAGGTCGCCGATGACCAGTGCCAGGAAGTGGAGGCGAGCCGCAATCCCATCAGGAGTCGCGCGGCTCCCCGACAGATAGCGGCGCACGCTGGAAGAGGAGATTCCGAGAAGCGAGGCGAGCACCTCGCCGCCCAGTACGCCGCTCACGCCGGCCCATTCGCAGTCCGGCGTCGGCGACGCATCGAGGGCAGGATCGTCGAACGGACCCTGAGCGGAGCCGATTCGGATAAGCGCCATGATCCGGAGCATATCCAATCGCCGGCACGTGCCGTCAACCGACTGCCCGAAGGTGCCGACCATCTCTTTCGGCTTGAGGCGGGGGAGCGGGCTTCAGGCGCGTGACAGGTGGAGCCCCGCCAGGCTCAGCTCGTCGGCACGGTGACACGCCACCTCATGCCGGCTTTCCGCACGCAGCTCGCGCAGCTCCGGCTCGCGCCGGCGGCACTCCTCCACCGCGTACGGACAGCGGGTGTGGAAGTGGCAGCCGGCCGGCGGGGAAGACGGGTCGGGGATGTCTCCCTTGACCGCTGGCTGGGCATCCTGATCCGGGTCGGGGAGCGGGATCGCCGCGAGCAGCGCTTCCGTATAGGGGTGCAGCGGCTGCTCGCCGAGCACGCCGGCCGGCGCCACCTCGACCACCCGGCCCAGGTACATCACCGCGATCCGGTCGCTGACGTACTGCACGACGGTCAGGTCGTGGGCGATGAAGAGGTAGCTGAGGCCGAGCTCGCGCTGCAGCCGGTTGAACAGGTTGAGCACCTGCGCCTGGATGGAGACGTCCAGGGCCGACACCGGCTCGTCGCAGAGCAGCACCCGCGGGCCCAGCGCCAGCGCGCGGGCGATGCCGATCCGCTGCCGCTGTCCGCCGGAGAACTCGTGCGGGTAACGGCGCATCACGGCCGGGTCCATGCCGACCAGGTCGAGCATCTCAGCGACGCGCGCCTCGCGCTCCCTGCGCCGCTTCATGCCGTGCAGCGCCAGTCCCTCGCCGATGACGTCGCCCACCGACATGCGCGGGTCCAGCGACGACACCGGGTCCTGGAAGACGATCTGCATGTGGCGCTTGATCGCCTTGAGATCGTCCCGCCGCAGCGCCACCACGTCCCGGCTCGCGCCGTCGACGGTCAGACGGATGCTGCCGGAGGTCGGCTCGACCAGCCGTATGAGGCAGCGGGCGACGGTCGTCTTGCCGGAGCCTGACTCGCCGACGATGCCGAGCGTCTCGCGGGCGGCCACCGAGAAGCTCACGTCGTCCACGGCGCGGATGTCGCCCACCCGGCGCCGCAACAGGCCGCGGTGGATGGGGAAGAGCTTGGTGAGTCCGGCGACCTCCAGAACGTTCATTCGTAGAGCCAGCAGGCCACCCGGTGGCCCTCCTCGGTCGCCGTCACCGGCGGCTCGTCGGTGAAGCAGCGAGGCTCGGCGTGCGGGCAGCGGGGCGCGAAGCTGCACCCGCGCCGATCCCCGTACGGCGACGGCACCGTGCCCTCGATCGCTTCCAGGGCCGTGCTCTTGGTCACCCCACGCAGCGGCATCGAGCGCAGCAGCCCCTGCGTGTAGGGGTGCAGGGGACGCTTGAACACCGAGTGGACGTCGGTGAGCTCGACGATCCGGCCCAGGTACATGACCGCCACGCGCTGCGCCATGCGGGCGACCAGCCCCATGTTGTGGGTGATGACCACCAGCGACATGCCGCAGGCTTCATGCAGCTCCAGCATCAGGTCGACGATCTGCGCCTGGATGGTGACGTCCAGGGCGGTGGTCGGTTCGTCGGCGAACAGCAGGCGCGGGTTGCAGCTCAGCGCCATGGCGATCATCAACCGCTGGCGCATGCCGCCGCTCATCTGACCGGGATAATCGTCGACCCGCCGGGCGGGCGCAGCGATGCCGACCCGGCCGATGAGCTCGACCGCCCGCTCGCGAGCGACTTTCTTGTCCGTGTCCTGGTGCAGCAGGATGGCTTCGATGATCTGCGCGCCGACGGTCTTGATCGGGTGCAGGGAGTTCATCGGCTCCTGAAAGACCATCGAGATCTCGCTGCCGCGCAGCGCGCGCAACGCCTCGTCGTCGGCCCGGTAGCCCGCCAAGTCGACCGTGTCGCCGGCCGCGCGGCGGTAGTGGATGGCTCCGCCTGTGATCCTGCCGAGCGGCTCCGGCAGGATGCGCAGCACCGACTGCGCCATGACGCTCTTGCCGCACCCGCTCTCGCCGACGACGCCGAGCACCTCACCCTCGTCCAGGGAGAAGCTGACCCCGTCCACGGCCCTGATCACCCCGTCCCGGGTCTTGAAGTGGGTCCTGAGATCCTCCACTCGCAGGAGTCCGACGTCGCCGGCGCGGGCCGCGTCGGCGGGCTTCGGGCGCATGGTCGTGCGATCGTACCACGCGCCCGAGCGCGCCCTCGGTCCGTGGCCGTCCGGCGCGCGATCCGGGAGTCGAGCTCGGCCAGCGCTTCATCGAGCGGCAACGCGAAGACGGCGAGGCAGGTGCGCGAACCGGGACACCTCAAGGTAGGTAGCGATGCGTGTTTCCAAAGTGGTCGCGCTGGCGCTTTCGCTGGTCGCGGGCCATGTGCCGCGCAGAAGATTGTATACGACATCAATAAAGCCGTCCGGTATAGTGGAGAAAGAAGTGGGACTTGGACCGGGAGAGACCGATGAAGGGTAGTGCAACTCGACGAGTCCTGGACCTGATCGGAGAACTCGAGACGGAGGGAATTCTGTGAGGATCCGTTCGGTACGGTTCAGCAATTCCAAGCTGGTGTTCGAGGTTGCGACATGGTCGAAGACGTTCCCGTTCCCCTACGGAAAGGCAGACCCTGCGCCGACTGCCGACGACCCGGTGGTGAGCTGTCTGGTGGACGACGAGCTGGCGCGGGAGGCGTTCGTCGTCACCACGAAGTCCGGACGGGAAACCACGGTCCACATTGATCAGGTTCTCGAATACCATCGGGACCCGGGCTACCTGCACGATCTGCTTCTGTACGAACTCACGCTCGAGGCGCAGCGGAGAGTAAGCGTCAGCGGTCTTTCCAGGGATGAGATCATCCATCGTCTCGGTACTTCCGAAGCGCAATTCGATCGTTTGCTGGATCAGACGAACTACCGAAAATCGGTCGATCGAGTCCTGAATCTGCTGCATGTGCTGAATTGCGACGTCCAGGTCATCGTCCGCGCAGGAGACCGTGCTGCCATGTCCGAACGCTGACCACCGGACTCCGCCAGTCCGGCGTCTGCGCGCATCTGACGAAGCGGGTGACCGTCCGCAGGCGGGGCTCGCCATCGCGGTAGTGGCGCCGCTGGTAGAGGGGGAAATGGCGGCGTGTTCGGGCAAACGTCACATGCCCCATATCGTGACCGGCACGCCGGCATCGGGCGGCGCTGTGCGGCGGAAGATCTTCTCCTCCCAGCTCCGCTCCGGCGACCGGTCGAACACGATCAGGTGGCCGGCCTCCGCCGCGCAGCGGTCGATGTACCTGCGTGTCTGTTCGATGCCCTCCGCGATGGTCCGCTCCAGGTCCCCGTGCCGCACCTTGCACTCCACCACCCAGCGCCGCTCGCGCCCGCCCTGCGGCCACACGATCAGCAGGTCCGTGCGCCCGCTCCCCAGCGCATACTCCCGCTCGATCCGCCCGCCGCCGTTGACGATGCGCTGCAGGTGCGCCTGCAACAGCAACTGCGGCCCCGCCTCGTGGTACTGCTCGAAGCGCTGCACCCAGTGCTCGGAGTGCTCCCGGAAGAACGTCTGGAACGCCGCGATCAGCCCCGCCACGTCCAGATTGCCGGCGGCGTCCACGTACCACGCCATCTCCTGCGGCAACCCCGCCTGCACCGCGTAGTTCAGGTGGCGAGGCACCACCTCGGCGTAGATCGGGTTGGCGATACGCGGCCGGCCGCCCACGTCTTGCGTGATCAAGCCCAGATCGCGGACGTAGGCGAGGTCTTCGTCCGACCACGCCTGCTGCCCGGCGCCGGCCAGGATCGGCTCGATCACGCGCCGCACGCGCTCTTCGCGCAGCTTGTTCGCCAGATCGTCGACGTGCGTGTCGCGGCGCAGGATCAGTCGCTCCTGCGCCTCCAGGATGGCGGCTGCGGTGATCGGGCGCCCACGGTCGCGGCCCGGCTTGTGGCGGAAGCAGGCGTCGTAGCACAGCGCGTTCACCAGCCACGGCTGGCCGGCGGTGCGGGTCACGAGCAACTTCAGCGCATCTTCGGCGAACCGCTGTCCGGTCTGCGCCGTGTGCTGCGCGGTCAGCACGCGGATCTCCTGCTCGGAGAAGTCGCCCAGCCGTAGCGACTCGGACTTGATGTTGAAGGCGCTGCCGCCGAGCACCATGCGGTTCTCGGCGGTGGAATGGATGCGGTAGTCGCGCACGTCGCGCACGCCGCACAGGATGATGCTGTGCGGGAAGCCGTCCGGGCGCTGG
Source organism: Spirochaetia bacterium (assembly GCA_965215345.1). Lineage (GTDB taxonomy): Bacteria > Spirochaetota > Spirochaetia > SZUA-6 > Bin103 > CATQHW01. The sequence continues at coordinate 1,872,465 of CBDCDL010000002.1, forward strand.
TCGTAGCCGGCGCGAAGCTGCCGGAGCACCGACAGCAACGTGTCGCCGATCAGCGCGTCGATCTCGTCGATCAGCAGCACCAGCGGCGTGGCGTCGGCCTCCGCCCAGCGGGCGAGCACTTCGATCAGCGCACCGTCCGCCCCCTCCTGTTCGAGTGCGGCGTGCCGTGCGAGGTTCGGGGTCTCGTCACCCAGGGCCCGGCGCGCCCGGCGCGCGAGTTCGCCCAGCATGGCGCGCATCGACCGCGCCGTATCCTCGCGTCCAGCCTGGCCGATCTCGAAGTTGGCGTAGACGCAGCGCCAGGCGCCCGCATCGCCGGAGTTCAACAGGTCGCAGAGCGCCAGCAGCACCGACGTCTTGCCGGTCTGGCGCGGCGCGTGCAGCACGAAGTACCGCTCGTCGCGAATCAGGCCGAGGACTTCGTCGAGGTCGATCCGCGACAGCGGTGCGATCTGGTAGTGCCGGTGAGCTCGGACCGGACCGGCAGTGTTGAACGTGCGCATGGGCGCGATCCATTGGTTCATGGCGCCGTGCGGCTGTACGCGGGCAGGTCGACGGCCGGAGCGTCGGGCGTGAGGCAGCCGAGCTTGGGCAACAGTTGTTGACGCCGCGGCCTCCCATTCAGCCGTCGTGCGTATGCCGTCGGTGAGGAAGTAGGTCGCCATCCCAGCCGGACCCGCGCATCCGCCTCGCCGCCTCATCGACATCGATAGTGGTGCGGGCCATGCACGTACCATACACCAGCGCGGGCGTGTTTCGGCTTGACGAGCGGCTGCCCGCGTACGAGCCTGACCTGCAGCGATGGAACCGGTCCGGCTCGACGACGAACGGCTCCGGCTCTTCGACGAGAACGGCTACCTGATCGTTCCCGGGGCGCTCCGGCCCGAAGAGGTAGCCACGCTGACGGCCGCGGCCGACCGGCTGATCGACGACTTCGAGCGGCCACCGGGACAGGTGTACGTGCAGCGCCGGCCCGGCGTCGTCGAGGAGCCGGCGTTTCACCCGTTGCTCGCCCATTCCTCCACCCTGCCCCTGGTGGTGCAGCTCCTGTCGCCCAACCTGCACCTGCACACTGCGGCGATCATCTACAAGTGGCCGGAGGACGAGGCCGCCGGCGATGCGCGGACGTGGCACCGGGACATCGGCATGACCGAGGACGTCGGGCACGCGGGGGTGTTCCGCGCCGGCATCAAGGTCGGCTACTGCCTGACCGATTTCACCGAGCCGAGGTCGGGCTTCACGCTGTTCGCTCCCGGCTCGCACCGGCTCCCCACTCCTCTGCCGATTTCCAAGGGGGCGGTCGATCCCGACGGGGTGGTCGATCTCTGCCCGAGTGCCGGAGATGCATTCCTCTTCGAGAACCGCGTCTTCCACAGCACGGCGCCGAACCTGAGCAGGCGGGTCTCGAAGGTCGTGATCCTGGGCTACAGCTACCGTTGGATGGGAGGGACGCGGGACAACATGCGCCTCGTCCAGCCTGGCGAGCACGTGCTGGGGCAGGTAGACGCCATCCGGCAGCAGTTGCTGGGCGGTCCGGCGGAGGGACTGATCGAGTGGGGCCGGGAGCACGGGATCGGACAGGTCCCGTTCCGGTGGACGATGGAGGTCTGACAGCACGATGGCGGATCAGGAGATCTTTGCCTGGCAGTACTCCGTCGACGCCGAGTCGGGCTGGGAGAGGAGTAGCTGGGTCTACGACGAGGAGCGCTACCGGGGCGGGTTTCCGCCGAAGGGTGATGCCGACGCCGATGCCGCGGGGCTGCCGGGGTGGGCGCTCGGACCCTTCCGGAGCGCAAGGTGTCACCGTATCGTGACTGCATCTTCTTCAACGGGTTGACGCGGCACGGCGGGGAGTGGTGGCTCTACTACGGCGGCAGCGAGTACTACACGTGTCTCGCCACCGCGCCGGGCCTCACGGAGCGTGCCCTGACCGGCTGCGGCGCCGGGTTGCCGAGCGTCCATCCCCGCGCTCGGCGCGCCGGCGGAGCTACATCCGGTACGGGTCGGCCGCGTCGCGCAGGCCGTCGCCGACGAAGTTGAAGGCCAGCACGGTGATGATGACGAACAGGGCAGGGATCAGCAGCCAGGGGTACAGGGCGATGGTGCGGAAGTTCTGCGCGTTCTGCAGCAGCACGCCCCAGCTCACCGCCGGCGCCTGCATGCCCAGGCCCAGGAAGCTGAGGGCGGTCTCGCCCAGGATCATGAACGGGATCGCGAGCGTGACGCGCACGATCAGGTAGCTGAACATGGACGGCAGCATGTGCCGCCGAATCGTGTGGAGATCCGTGGCGCCCGCGATCTTGGCGGCCATCGTGTAGTCTTCTTCGCGCGACGCCAGGACGCGGCCACGCACGACCCGCGCGACCTCCACCCATCCGACCACCGACAGGACGATCGTGAGCCCGAAGTAGATCGCCGTCGTCGGCCACTTCTTGGGGAGCGCCGCGCTCAGGCCCATCCACAGCGGGATCTGCGGAATGGAGATGATGAGCTCGATGAGCCGCTGAATCACGACGTCGACGCGGCCACCCGCAAACCCGGAGATGCCGCCCAGCAGACAGCCTAGCACGAAGCTCAGCGCGACGCCGACCAGGCCGATCGTGAGCGAGATGCGTGCCGCGTGGATGTTGCGGGACCACATGTCGCGCCCGAGCTTGTCGGTGCCGAAGAGGTGCAGGTAGCCGTCTCCATCGACCCCCAGCAGATGGATGTCGGTGCGGATCAGGCCCAGGAGCCGGTACTCGCCGCCCCTGGCGAACACCCTCAGGGGAAACCGCACCGTGGCGTCTTCGACGTACGTCTTGCGCAGGGTCACCGGGTCCCGTGCCGATTCGTACGCATGGACGAACGGAGCGACCAGGCCGCTGCCGGGCGCGAAGAACCGAACCCGCTGCGGCGGGGCGTTGATGCGATCGAGGTACTGCTCGTGAATGTCGTTGGTGGAGAAGAAGCCCGCGAAGATGGCGAACAGATAGAACAGGCCGAGGACGCTGCCGCCGATGATCGCCAGCTTGTGCCTGCGGAACTTCCGCCACGCGAGCTGCCACTGCGACGCGGTGTAGTACCGCTCGTTCCGCGCGTCCGCAGCGGTCATCGGGAGTCCAGGAGCCGGATGCGCGGGTCGACCCACACCAGCAGCAGATCGGAAATGAACGTCCCGACGACCGTCAGGGCGGCCAGGATCATGATGATGCTGCCGCCGAGCTGCATGTCCTGTCCGAGCAGTCCCTCGAAGAGAATCGGCCCCATGGTCGGCAGATTGAGGACGATGGAAGTGATCGCGGACCCGGAGAAGATCCACGGCAGCGTCCAGCCGATGGTGCTCACCAGCGGATTGATGGCGATGCGCACCGGGTACTTGAACAGCAGCCGGTTCTCCGCCACGCCTTTCGCGCGCGCGGTGATCACGTACTGCTTGCCGAGCTCGTCGAGGACGGTTGCGCGCAGCACGCGAATCAGGCCGGCGGTTCCCGCGGTGCCCACGACCACGACGGGGATGGGGAGGTGCTTGAGCATGTCCAGGAACTTCGCCCACGACCAGGGCTGGTCCGCGAAGTCGGTGGAGAACAGCCCCACCGCCGTGAAGTCGAAGTACCTGAATAGCAGGAACATGAGGATGATCGCCAGCAGGAAGTTGGGCGTGGCCAGTCCGACGAAGCCGACGGCGGTCACCGTGTAGTCGACGATCGAATACTGATGGGTCGCCGAGTAGATGCCGATGGGCACCGCTACCGCGTACGTGAACAGCATCGTGAAGAGCGCCACCAGCATGGTCAGCGGCAGCCGCGCCGCGATGATCTGGGCAACCGGCTTCTCGTACAGATAGGAGCGTCCCAGGTCACCCTGGACCAGGTTGCCGGCCCACCGGAGGTACTGGGCGACCATGGGCCGGTCGACGCCGTACTGACGGCGCAGTGCCTGCACCGCCTCGTCGGTCATCTGCACGCCGGTGAAGAGCTCCATCCTGGCGACGAGCGCTTCGACGAAGTCGCCCGGCGGGAGCTGCATGATCGCGAACGCCGCGACCGAGACCATGACCAGCAGCACGATCATGTAGAGGAACCGGCGTGCGATGTAGCGGGTCACGGGTGCCCCTCGGCGGCCGGAGGGTCAGACGACGGCGAATCCTGCCCCCGGCAGGGGCAGGACTCGCTCCGTCGATCTATGGGCCTGCTATCGGTCGAGATACCACTGCGAGGACTGCAGCAGCGGGTGGAATCCGATCGACCACCCGAACCAGAAACCGCTCGGTACGTTGTGCAGGTCGTTGCTGACGGTCTGGAACACCGGCGCCGCGTACACGGTACCGATGTGCCAGAGCTGCTTGATGCGCCAGTCCCAGGTCTCGCGCGTGCGCTCGATCCACTCCGGGGACCCGGGAACGAGCTTCCCGGCTTCCTGGACCCTGGCCCAGAGGTCCAGCCATTCCTGCGGCGGCTCGGTGACGTTCTCGCCCTCGCCGTTCGTGGCGACCCAGCGGTTCCAGCTATGTCCGCCGCCGCCCACCTCCCAGAAGAGCTGAACCCAACCCTGCAGGTCCATCTCGGTGGACGCGCCGCCCCCGTCGACGATCAGCATCTCGTACAGCTCGCCCTCCTGGAGCCGCTGGTGGGTGATCTTCTCGGGCTTGATGGTCAGGGTCACCCCGACGTCCTCCCACATGTTCCTGATCACCTCGGCGACCGTCGCCTCGGGCGCCGAACCGTGCCCGGACTCCATCAGGATGTTCATCGGCTTCCCGTCGGGGCGCAGCCGCAGCTTGCGATCGGCGTCCCAGCCCAGGCCCATCTCGTCGAGGAGCTGGTTGGCGCGGTCGACGTCGTACTCGATGAAGTAATCGCCCCACGCCTCGTCGTAGAAGCTCACGTTGGGGAGGGGAGCGACCTGTCGCGGCGTCGCCAGACCGAAGAAGACCGACTCGTTCAAGGCGTCCCGGTCGATGGCGAGCGAGAGTGCTTGGCGGAACCTGATGTCCTGGAAGATGTCGTGCAGCACCGGGTCCTTCACCACCGGGTTGAAGCCGACGGTGAACGCGCTCTGGTAGTCGCCCTTGAGCGTCTGCACGCGGTAGTTGCCGGCCGCCTCGTTCTCCTTCATCAGCGGGAAGTCGCTCACCGCGAGAATGCTGAACCCGGAGAGGTAGTCGAGGTCGCCGCCGATCGCCCGCAGCAGCTTGGTCTGCGCATCGCCGGAGTACGGCGCGATCAGCGTGTCGATGTAGGGGAGCTGGTTCCCCGCCGTGTCGACCTGCCAGAAGTAGGGATTGCGCTCGGCCAAGTACTCGGTCTCCGTGAACTCGGTGACGATCCACGTGTTCAGCGTCGGGATCCCGGGGCGCTGCTGGAAGACCCAGGATGCCTTCCAGTGGTTGTAGAGCTGGGTCCAGCTCTCGAAGCCCTGCTTGGAGGCGAGCTCGTTCGCGTCCTCGTTGTAGTCGATGTGGTATTGCCGCTGAAAGTGCTCGGCCACGAAGAAATGACTGCGTGAGGCCGCGAACGGATGGCTCAGGGACGCCATCAGCGTGGGCTGCGGCGCCGAAAGGTCGACCTGGATGGTGTAGTCGTCGACGGCGCTCAGCTCCGCGTTGGCCCATATCCAGGTCGGGCCGTGCGGCGTGAGCTCATCGTTGTTCATCTGGTCATTCCACCAGAACATGATGTCGGCCGACGTGAAGTCCTCCCCATCGGACCACTTGGCGCCGGGCCGGAGGAAGATCCGGTACCGGGTGTAGTCGTCGTTCACCTCGTAACCCATGCCGAGGTCGGTCCTGATTTCCGCGCCGTTGACGTCTCGCGTAAAGAGGCCACGCTTGAGCAGGCTGCGGAAGAATGTTCCGTCGAACTTGGCCGTTCCGCCGTACACGCCTACCGATTCCAGTGGCACGGCGACCGCAGGATCGTCAGGAAGCCGCTGGTCGACCGGAGGCAGGGAACCGTCGCTGACCAGTGCGGTCAGCATCGGTGACTCGGAGTACGCGGGCATCGTCCTGCCGGTTGCCCGCTCGTATTCGGAGACGGATACGTAGGCGATGACGCCTCCATCATCGTCGCCGCCGACCATCGCGTCCTGCGCGAAACCCGGTAGAGCGATGAGCAGAACCGCGCCCATCGCAAGAAGAAATCGTCGTGGCATGTACGTACCCTCCTGACGGTTGTCCCTTCGATTGTGCGTCGCCGATCGGAACGCGGTCAACGGCTCCCGCCCGTACGCGCCACGCCGCCGGTCAGTTCACGCGACGGCAGAGGCCGGCGTCTCGGGCATGTTTTCCAGGCGGGTCAGCCAGCGATGCATGTCGAAGCCGTCGTCGCCGACGATGAAGCGCCAGAACCTGATGCGGTTGACGCACTCGATGCGGTGCTCGTTGCCATACCACTCGTGGTTTTCACCGAGCGGGCCGAGGGCGTCGGGGTCGTCGAGGTCGTCGGTGTTCCAGAGCTTGAGCTGGCGGACGACAGGGTTCATGCGGACTTTGAGCATATAGCGGGTACGCGCCGTGAGATTGGGCTGGGCGCAGTGCCACATGCCGTGGTGGCCGATGACGACGGTGCCCGCCTTGCAGACGATGGGCTTCTGGTTGAGGAAGTTCTGGTGGACGGCGATGTCGGACTCGTTGATTCTGCGGAAATGCGAACCGGGCAGGAACATCGTGCCGCCCATTTCGCGCGGAGTGTCATGGGGGTAGTAGAAGAGCTGGACGTCGAAATGCATCCGCGTGTCGATGATGGCGTCGGCGTGCCAGTGCTGGGCCTTTTCCTTCCCGCCCTCGACGGTGTGGATGGCGTGGTGGTCATAGAGCGGCTCACAGCCGACCATGCTCTGGATGATTCCGCGGATCGCGGGCATGCGCAGCATGGATTGAATCGCCGGCGCGTCGGCGAGGTGATCGTCCACGAACTCCGCCATCGACGTCTCGGGCTGATATCCGAGGCCCCGGATCCGCCCGTCACGCAACTCGACGACCGCCGGCTGATTGATCCGGTCCGGTACGAGACGGTCGAACAGCAGAAACCCGTCGGCCGCGAACTGTGCCATCTGCCTGGTCGTCAGCAGGTGTTGTCGATCGACGGGTTGGGTAAAGATGGATCCGTTCATCATTCGATCTCCACGAGGCGTTCGAGGACCACCTGAAACTTCAGGTGCGAGGTATGGTATTCCGTTCCCGGGAGCGCCGGGAACTGTTGAGGCATCTGGATCACGCGCCATCCGTCCTGCATGGCCGCGAGGGCCGAGGCATACGGTGGCTGCTCGGCGTCTCCGGAGCAGTGTTCCTTCGCGCCGGCGCCGTCGTAGATCGACCACGCACCGACGCGCGACGCGAGATCGGATGTGTACTGATAGAGAATCATCAGCCGCTGTCGCAGTTCGGCCATCGCGTGCTCCTCTTCACGCCGATATGGTGGGCGCATCCGTTGTCGCTCGTAAAGAGGACGGCGAGCGGGGTGTGGGGTGATGCCATCTCAGGCTCCGTCGGGCGGCGGCTCATGGCCGCCGCCGGCGAACGGCTTTCCTTGCAGATCCAGCTCCCGCGCCCGCAGGCACGCGGTGGCGTGACCGGGGCCGAGCTCGACCAGCTCCGGTGGATCGGCCTTGCAGCGATCCTCGGCGTACCGGCAGCGCGGGTGAAACGGACATCCCGGCGGCGGATCGGCCGGGCTCGGCACGTCGCCGCGCAGGACGATGCGGTCGTCGTCCGCCGCGGGATCCGGCTCCGGGAGCGCCGACAGCAGCGCTTCCGTATACGGATGGCGGGGGTGGCGGAACACGTCTTCCGCTTCGCCGGTCTCCACGATCTTCCCCAGGTACATGACGGCGACGCGGTCGCTGAGGTAGCGCACCACGCTCAGGTCGTGCGCGATGAACAGATAGCTCAGCTCGAACCGGACCTGAAGATCGATCAGCAGGTTCAGGATCTGCGCCTGCACCGAGACGTCCAGGGCCGACACCGGCTCGTCCGCGACGACGAGTCGCGGCCCGGGAGCCAGCGCCCTGGCGATCCCGATCCTCTGTCTCTGCCCCCCACTGAATTCATGGGGGAACCGGTCCGCATACCGGGCGCGCAGGCCCACGACCTCCAGCAGTCGGCCGACCTCGCGGCGCAACTCCTTCCCTTTCATGCCGCGTTGCACGATGAGCGGCTCTCCGATGATCTCCGTAACCCGCATCCAGGGATTCAGGGACGAGAAGGGGTCCTGGAAGACGATCTGGACGCCGCGCCGGAATTCGAGCATCTCGACGTGCGTCAGGCTCCAGACATCCATGTCTTCCCCGTCCGCATGAAAGACGACCCGCCCTGCCGTCGGCTCGTACAGTCCGGCGATCATGCGGCCCGTGGTGGTCTTGCCGCAACCGCTCTCGCCCACCAGGCCCAGCGTCTCGCCCTTGCGTACGGCGAAGCTCACGCCGTCGACCGCCCGGACATGGCCGACGGTCCTGCGGAACAGCCCCTTCTCGATGGGGAAGTGCTTCTTCAACCCCTCGACGGACAACAGGCGCCGCGGTTCACCGTACGCTTGGCTCATGCGTCCCGCTCCGCGCGGCTACGTGGCGAACGGATCCACGGCATCGCGGATGGCATCCCCGAGGAAGTTGAAGCAGAGCACGGTGACGGTGATCATCAATCCCGGAATCGTCAGCCAGACATGCCGCACGATGGCGTGAATGCTCGTCGCGTCCTTGATCAGCACGCCCCAGCTCGTCATGGGAGGCGTCACCCCTACGCCCAGATAGCTCAGGGCGCTCTCGCCGAGAATGATGCCCGGTATCGACAGCGTGGCGATGACGATCGTGTGGCTGACACAGCCGGGCACCAGGTGCCTGGTGATGATGCGCCAGTTGCGGGCGCCCGCCGCGCGGGCGGCAAGGACGTACTCCTCCCCGCGGTATGCCAGGACCTTTCCCCGTACGACCCTGGCCAGACCTCCCCATCCTATGAAGGAGAGAATCGCCACGATGGTGAGGTAGACGTAGTTGGACGGCCAGGTGGGGGGAATGGCAGCCGACAGCGCCAGCCACAGCGGGATGTGCGGAAACGACACCAGCAGCTCGATGAAGCGCTGGATGGCGTCGTCGATCACCCCGCCGAAGTAACCCGACGCGACGCCGAGAATCAGCCCCAGCACCACGGTGATGAAGGTGCCGACCAACGGAACCGAGAGGCTGACCTGAGCTGCCTTGAGGATGCGCGACAGCAGGTCCCTGCCGAGCACGTCGGTTCCCAACAGGAAGACGGTGCCCCCCTCCTCGATGCCGATGAAGCGCAGCCTTGCCGGGATCACGAACAGGACCCGGTACGGCTCGCCGCGAACGAAGAAGCGGATGCGATACTTGGTGGACCGGTCTTCCTGGTAGTTGAGCGCCAGGGTCTCCGGGTCCATCTGCCGCCGGTACGCGTAGATGAAGGGGGCGGTCAGCCGGCCCTCTTCGTCGAACACCCGGATGCGCTGCGGCGGAGCGAACTTGACCTTGCCGTGAAACTCGTCGAACGGGTACGGGCTGAAGAACGGCGCGAAAACGGCCACCGTGTAGAGGACGATCAGGATGATGCCGCTGACCACGCCCAGGCGGTTCTTCCGAAAGCGGCGCCAGATGGGCAGCCAGAACCCGGTTGCGAGCCCGACGTCGAGGTCGACCGCGGGCTGCGGGGCCGGACTCTGATTCGCTCCTGCTTCCCGGCTCATGGGTTCTGCATCAATCCGGGCCGCGGCCGCCGCTCACTCCAGGCGGATGCGAGGATCCAGCCACGTCAGGGCGATGTCGGCCATCAGGTTTCCGAGGAGAAGGAAGATGGCGTAGAACTGGAGGATGCTCGCGGACAGGTAGATGTCCTCCGCGAGCAGGGCCTCGAACAGGAGGGGACCCGCGGTAGGCAGGTTGAGCACGATGGAGGTGATGGTCTCGCCCGAAAGCAACGTCGGCAACGACATGCCCAAGCCGCTGACGAACGGGTTGAAGGCGATCCTCACCGCATGGCGGCGGACGACGATCCGCTCCTTCAGTCCCTTCGATCTGGCAGTGGTAACGAAGGGTTGGCCGAGCATGTCGAGGAGGTTGCCTCGCATGACACGGATGGTGGCCGCCGTTCCGGCCGTGCCGATGACGACGATGGGGATCCACAGATTCTTCGCCAGATCGAGAGCCTTCATGAAACTCCATGGCGCGTCCTCGTACTCCATCGAGAAGAGCACGCCGACGGGCCAATCGAGAACGAACACGGCGAAGATCATCAGCACCAGAGCGAGGAAGAAGTTCGGAATCGACAGGCCCAGGAAGCCGACGAACGTCGCTGCATGGTCGCCGATCGTGTTCTTGTGCGTCGCTCCATGGATCCCGATGGGAATGCCGATCAGCCAGGTAAACAGCAGGCTGCCGAACGAGATTCCGAAGCTGAGAGCCAGGCGGTCGCCGAGCAGCGTCGCGACGGGCCGTCCGTGGAGGAGCGAGTGGCCCATGTCGCCCGTGAGGAAGTTCCGAATCCATATGAAGTACTGGATCCACTTCGGCTGGTCCAGACCGTGCAGCCGCCTGAAGTTCTCGGCGAACTCGCGGGCGTACTCGTCCCTCATCCCGCCGCCGGACATCTGCGCCATGAGATGGGTGATGAAGTCGCCGGGCGCGAGCTGAATGATGATGAAGATCACCAACGACATCAGCAGGAAGGAGATGACCATCGTGAACAGCCGGCGGACCAGGAAGACGGTCATGTCAGAGAGTGGCTCGGCTGGAGAGCTTGGGGAGAGACGCGCCGGTCTCTCCCCAAGCTGACGTGCAGGAGACGCCGATAGATAACGTCAGGACTTGATGTAGAACTGCTCCGGATGAGCTGACGACTCGCCCTTGAGATTGACGCCGCTCGACGGCACGTTCCCCATCCTGTTGTGGACGACGAACGGCACGGGAAAGCCCGACGTGACGGCGATTTCCGGGGTGACCTCGGTGGCGACGTACGTCAGGAACTCCTTGAGCTTCTGCGTGTAGCTTTCGGGATCCTGCTGGCCCAGGAACTCCTGCTCCAGCTCCCAGGCTTTCAGGTACTCGGGCGGGGGATCGTCCAGCCGGCTGCCCAGGTGCGTCTCCGGGTTGAAGGCGTTGCCCAGGAACACGTACGGCAGGAAGACCTGCATGGAGGGACCCCAGTTCGAGTACATCTGCACGTCGCCGGACGTCCGGTTCTCGAAGATGACGGAGGCCTGGACGACCTCCATCCTCACGTCGAGCCCGATGTCCTGCCAGTACTTCACGGCCATCTCTCCCAGCGGCAGGTTGGGCCGCAGGTTGCTCGCGTTGTTGAGGATGATGGTGACCTTGCCGCCCTCCGGATACTCGACGAACCCGTCTCCATCGGTGTCCTTCAATCCCAGGCCTGCCAGCAGCTCGCGTGCGCGGTCCGGCTCATACCCGGCCCACATCTCCATCGCCGGATCGTGGAAGAACGACTCGGAGCTCAGGGTCGTGCCGGACGGCTCGGCGAGTCCGAAGTACAGGGTGTCGTTCACTTCCTCGCGGTCGATCGCCAGCGACATCGCGCGCCGGAAGTCCACCTCCCGTACGTACTTCGCGAGCTGCGGATCTCCCTCGGGCTCGATGTTCAACAGGTAATAGCCCTGCGACGCTCCGCCCTTCCAGATGCTCACCTTGTAGTCGCCCCGCTCCTCGTTCTCCTTGAGGACCGTGTAGCCCGAGAGGTCGGTGTAGTGCGTGGACTGGACGTCGACCTCGCCGCGGAACGTGCTGAGCACGCCGGCCTCCACGCTGGAGAACAGCCTGATGCGGATATGGTCGATGTAGGGAAGCTGGTTGCCCGCGGGATCGACTACGGGGTAGTACGGGTTGCGGGTCGCGAGGACGCCGTCGACCTCATCGGTGCTGGTGTAGACCCATGCTCCGAGTTGAGGGAGCTCCGGATACTTGATGAAGCCGGTGGTATGGGTTCCGCCCGAGCTGCCGCCGAGCAGCAGTCGATCGATCAGGTCCTCCCACGTAGCGTCGGAATTGTGGTCGGGGTGGAACTGCTCGTAGTAGTGCCTGGCATGCACCATCTCGTAGATCGTGACGAGCGTGTGCATGCGCGGGTTGGGGGAGTTGCTGGTGTACCTGACCGCGTTCTCGCCGACCTTCTCGGCCGTCATGTTGGCGCCGCCGTGGATCGTGGCCCAGTGCCCGGGAGGATTCCAGACGTTGGGATTGGTGGAGATCTCGTTCCAGCTCCAGACGATGTCGTCCACCGTGAACGGATGACCGTCCGACCACTTCAGTCCTTCGCGCAGCCAGCAGGTGACCTCCGTGTAGTCGTCGTTGTACTCGTAGCGCTCGAAGTGGTACGGCTCGTGTCCGGTGAAGAACATGCCGTTCTCCAGGTACGCGTTGATGTCGAACGGCGTGTCGAAGCCGTAGCCGCCCATCTCCGTGTTGAACACGTAGCCATACAGGGTAAAGAAGGCGTTCCGCAGGTTCGTGTCCCACTTGTTCAGGGTGCCGCCGTAAGCGCCGATTTCGGAATGGACCTGGCGGACGAACGGGTTCGCCGGCAGTCGTTCTTCCACCGGCGGCAGGTCGCCGGCGGCGACCATTTCGGCAAGCATGGGCGCTTCGTTGTACTGCTGTGCCCAAGCCGGCAGCGCCGCCATCGTGATGGCCAGCGCCAACGCTAACGTACCAGTGTGTGTTCGTTTCATGTGCTCCCTCGCGTCTCTTGACGGTGACATTGAAAGGTAAATGTCGATGGTGTGGCTGAAGAGCGTATCGCCCGCCTTGAGCGTGGTCAAGGACGGGGCCATCGATTCGAGCCCGGCAGGCGGGGCTGCCGGCCTGGAGGTTTCAGGTAGACGCCGCCGGAGGTTGACGGTCGCCGCGGCGTCCGCGCGGGAGACACACAGGCCCGCCTCCCGGACGCTCCCTGGCGCCACGAGTGTTGACACCCGATCCGAAGGCGGTTCAGCATCGGGCATTCACCATGAATGACATCACCATGAATGAAATGAGGAGTTGGCCATGAGAAGGTACGCCACAGTGGCGGTCGTCTGCCTCATGCTCCCGGCGCTGATGGCGGGCGCGCAGGAGTTCAAGCTCGGCGAGTTGATCCACGTCAAGACCCCGACCGGAGCGCGGATCGTCCTTGATCCGGAGCGGTGGCCGACCTCCTACAACGAGGCGCCGATGCTGGCGGCGCGGGTCAGCGCGGGCGAGTTGCCGCCGGTCGAGCAGCGGCTCCCGGATGAGCCGCTCGTCCTCGATCCGCTCACCATCGGAACGTACGGCGGCTCCATCACCACCGGGTTCCTCGGATCCACCGAGCTCATGAACCGCATCCACGCGATGGACAAGTACGTGTACTGGAACGTGGAGGGCACGGAGATCATCCCGAGCGTGGCTCGTGAGCACGAGTTCTCCGAAGACGGGCGCGTGCTCACGTTCAGGCTGCGCGAGGGCATGAAGTGGTCGGACGGCAGCGCGTTTACCTCCAAGGAGACGGACTTCTGGTGGAACCACGTCTACTGGAACGAGGAGCTGAACCCGAACACTGCGCTGGTCCTGGAGACCGCCGGCGGCCACGCGGAGTTCGAGGTCGTCGACGACCACACCATCCGCTTCATCTTCAAGGACCCGAATTGGGGCATCATCCAGACCTTCGCCGATCCGTTCAGCGTGGTCTCGCGCGGCATCTCGCTGGGCTTCTGGCTGCCGGGAGGGCCGTACCATCCCGCCGATCACATGAAGCAGTTCCACGCGGAGTTCGTCGAGAAGGACAAGATGGACGCCATGGTGAAGGAGGCGGGGTTCGAGAACTGGACTCAGCTCTACGCCGCCAGAATGAACTGGTCGGAGAACCCGGACCTGCCGGCCGTGGGTCCCTGGATCACCAAGGACGTGCTCTCCACCGGCGTATGGCGCCTGGAGCGCAATCCCTATTTCTGGGAGGTCGACATCGAGGGCAATCAGCTTCCCTACGTCGACGAGTTCATCGGGCACCGGTCGGAGGATTTCGAGGTGATGACGCTGCGCCTGATGGCCGGCGACTACCAGTTCCAGTTCCGGCAGCTCAACGTGCAGATCCTGCCGCAGGTCCTGGAGGCCGGCGCGCGTGAGGGCTTCCACGTGTATCTCGACCCGTCGCAGATCGGGTCGAACATGGGCATCGCCTTCAACCACGCCTACCGCGGTGATCCCGAGATCGAGAAGTGGCTGCAGAACGCGGACTTCCGTCGTGCCGTCTCCATGGCGCTGGACCGGGACGTGTTCAATGACATCTTCTGGCTCGGATTCGGAACTCCGTCGTCCGCCGCTGCCGGTCTCGGGTCGCCGCAGTATCCGGGTGACGAGTTGATGACCAGGTGGCACACCCTGGACGTGGACCGGGCCAACGCCCTGCTCGACTCGATCGGACTCGACAGGAAGGACTCCGAGGGGTTCCGCGTCCGCACCGACAACGGCGAGCGGCTGTCGTTGGAGTTGCTGGAAAGCGCCGGCACCCCCCAGATGGAGGCGCGCGAGCTCGCGCTGGAGCAGATCTCCGACAACGTCGGCATCGAGATCAAGCTCAACACGATCGGCGGCGAGGTGTACCGCGAACGCGGCTACGGCAACGACTTCCAGATGCTGTGGTACGGCAACTGGGGAGCGGAGCGCATGTGGGCCGGCGGCCAGGGACCGCGATTCGCATACCCCGGATCCGACGACAGCGGCTGGACGCCCATGGGTCAGGGATACGCGCTCTGGTGGGACAGCGAGGGCGCCGAGGGCGTCGAGCCCACGGATCCGCACATCCTGGAGGCGGATCGGCTGTACAAGCAGGGCCAGGGCCTGCGCCCCGGTCCGGAGCGCGACGAGATCGCCAAGCAGATCTGGGAGATCGCGGTCGACCAGGTGTGGGTCGCCGGCATCGTCGGCAAGATCAGCTTCTGGCCGCGGACGGCCCATCAGGATCTGGGCAACATCGCGCCGGGCATCTGTTTTGAGAGCCACTGCCGCTACCCGGGCCTGCTCCGACTGGAGACCGCCTACTGGACGAAGCCGCAGTAAGGCGCCTGTATCTCGCCGGACGGGCCGACGAGTGCATCGGCCCGTCCGGTCGCGCTAGGAGTCGATGGCCACCTACATTCTCCGCCGCGTCCTGCTGGCGATGCTCACGACCTTCTTCGTCTCGATCGCGTCGTTCGTGATCATCTCGCTGCCGGCCGGGGACTTCGTCGACGCCTACATGGCGGCGGCGCGTGACCAGGGTGCGGCGCTGACGGAAGCCGACGGGGACGCCCTGCGCGAGCTGTACGGCTTCGACAAGCCTCTTTACGTGCAGTACGTGCGCTGGATGCGCCTGGTCTTTCAGGGCAGCTTCGGATTCTCGCTGGAGCACCTCAAGCCGGTCCGCGAAGTGATCGGCGACCGGCTCGGCCTGACCGTGATCGTGTCCCTGGGGTCGGTGCTGCTGACCTGGGCGGTCGCGCTGCCCATCGGCATCTACTCGGCGATGCGGCAGTACTCCGCGGGCGACTACGTGTTCACGTTCTTCGGATTCCTCGGCATCGCGATACCGAATTTCCTGCTGGCGCTGGTCATCATGTATCTGGCGAACGCGCTGTTCGACCTCGACGTCGGCGGCCTGTTCTCGATCGAGCATGCCGCCTCTGCGTGGAGCTGGGAACGGGTCAAGGACCTGCTCGCCCATCTGCCCGTGCCGGTGTTCGTCATCGGCATGGCGGGCACCGGCGCGACGATCCGCATCATGCGCGCCAACCTGCTCGACGAGCTGCGCAAACCGTACGTCGTGACCGCGCGCGCCAAGGGCATGTCGGAGAAGCGCATGGTGCTCAAGTATCCGGTTCGCGTGGCCCTCAATCCGTTCGCCAGCACGATCGGGTATCTGTTGCCGAGCGTCTTCTCGGGTGCCGTGATCGTCGCCGTGGTCCTGAGCCTGCCCACGCTCGGCCCCGTCCTGTTGAAGGCCCTGGTGAACCAGGACATGTTCCTGGGCGGCAGCATCATCCTGATGATCAGCGTGCTCACCGTCATCGGCACGCTGTTGTCGGATCTGCTCCTGCTGTGGATCGATCCACGTATTCGCGTGGCGGGGCGCGGCGCCTGATGGGCGACCCCGCTCCGGCATCCGCGGCGGAAGCGGCCGAGGAGCGCGTATCGGTCGCATCCCTGCGCCAACTCGTCTGGTGGCGCTTCCTGCGCCATCGGGTGGCGGTCGTCTCGGCGGTGATCGTGGTGCTGTTCTACCTGGTCGTCGCGGCTGCCGAGTTCGTGGCGGTGGCCGAACCCGGCCAGTCGAACTCGAAACGCGTCCTGATCCCGCCCCAGCGCATCCGCCTGTTCCATGAAGGTGCGCTGCGGCCGCACGTCCTGGGCCTCAAGGTGACCAGGGACATGCGCACCCTGAAGCAGACCCTCACGCCCGATCCCGAGGACGTGATCCCCGTGCGTCTGTTCGCCCGCGGGTTCGAGTACCGGCTGTTCGGCCTGTTTCCGACGGACCGACACCTGATCGGCGTCGCTGAAGGCTTCGAGGCACAGGGCAACGTCATCCTGTTCGGCACCGACGTGATCGGCCGCGACGTGTTCTCGCGGGTGGTGTTCGCATCGCGCATATCGCTGAGCATCGGGCTGTTCGGCGTCGCGCTGAGCCTGTTCCTGGGCGTGCTGCTCGGCGGAGTCTCCGGGTTGGCGGGCGGGGTGACCGACACCGTCATTCAGCGCCTCATCGAGGTGCTTCGCTCGCTGCCGACCATACCGCTCTGGATGGGACTTGCCGCGGCCATGCCGAAGGAGTGGGAGATCATCCAGGTGTACTTGGCGATCACGGTGATCCTGTCGCTCATCGGCTGGACCGGGCTGGCCCGCGAGGTGCGCGGCCGTTTTCTGGCGCTGCGCGAGGAGGATTTCGTCCTGGCCGCGGAGTTCATCGGCTCCGGCCGCATGCGAGTGATCTTCCGCCACATGGTTCCGGCCTTCACCAGCCACATCATCGCCTCCACGACGCTGGCGCTGCCGGCGATGATCATCAGCGAGACGGCGCTCAGCTTTCTGGGTCTGGGCCTCCGCGCCCCCGCGGTGAGCTGGGGCACCCTCCTGCAGGGCGCTCAGAACGTGAACGCCATCGTCTCCACCCCCTGGCTGCTCCTGCCGGCCGTTCCCGTGATCGTGGTGATCCTCGCCTTCAATTTCCTGGGCGACGGACTGCGCGACGCGGCCGACCCGTATGGATGAGCGGGATGGGGATGGCTGATTCCGGAGACGCACTGGTGTCGGTGCGCAATCTCAAGACGCACTTCGCCACCAGCGAAGGGCTGGTCAGAGCCGTGGACGGCATCAGCTTCGACATTCACTCCGGGACCACGCTCGGCGTCGTCGGCGAGAGCGGCTGCGGCAAGAGCGTCACGGCCCGCTCGATCCTGCGCATCGTCGAGCGGCCCGGGCGTATCGTCGACGGCGAGATCTGGCTGCTCAGGACCGTGCCGTCCGGTGAGGCGCGGCCGATCGATCTGGTGGCCCTGCCCGACGAGAGCGCCGAGTTGCGCGCCGTCCGCGGCAACGACATCGGGCTGATCTTTCAGGAGCCGATGTCGTCGTTGAGCCCCGTGCACACGGTCGGCAACCAGATCGTCGAGGCGATCCGGCTGCACAACCGGGTGAGCAGGCAGGAGGCGCGGGCGCGGGCGATCGAGCTGCTTGGTTCGGCGGGCATTCCGCGGGCCGAGCGCAGGATCGACGAGTATCCGCACCAGCTCTCCGGCGGGTTGCGGCAGCGGGCGGTCATCGCCATGGCGCTGTCGTGCGACCCGCAGCTCCTCATCGCCGACGAGCCGACCACCGCGCTCGACGTGACCACGCAGGCGCAGATCCTGGACCTGCTGCAAGAGCTCAAGGAACAGCGCCGGATGGCCATCATGCTCATCACCCACGACCTGGGCGTCATCGCCGAGATGGCGGACGAGGTGGTGGTGATGTATCTGGGGCTGATCGCCGAGCAGGGGCCGGTCGACGGCATCTTCCACAACGCGCGTCATCCCTACACGCGCGCCCTGCTGGAGTCGATCCCCAGCGTGGAGTCGGAGCCGCGGCTCAAGCTGCCCAGCATCGCGGGCTCCATTCCGCACCCGTACAACCGGCCCGGCGGCTGCCCGTTCCACCCCCGCTGCCGGGACTACATGCAGGGAACGTGCGAGGCTCGCGAGCCGCTCATGGTGAGCCTGGGCGACGGCCAGTCGGCGAGCTGCTACCTGTACGAGGGCGCCTGAGGTGGCGATGTCCGAGGTGAACGGGAGCGGAGACGCCGGCAACGTGCTGGACGTGCGCAATCTGCGCATGCACTTCCCCATCCACGCCGGGTTCTTCAAGCGGGTCGTCGGTCACGTCAAGGCCGTGGACGACGTGAGCTTCGTGGTGCGCAAGGGCGAGACGCTGGCGCTGGTGGGAGAGAGCGGCTGCGGCAAGACGACCACCGCGCGCTGCATCCTGCGCGGCTATCGCCCCACCGGCGGCCAGATCCTGTTCCGGACCGATGCCGGCACCACCGTCGACATGACCACCCTGCCGACCGACGAGTTGCGCCGGCTGCGCCCGCAGATGCAGATGATCTTCCAGGACCCGTTCTCGTCGCTCAACCCGCGCATGACGCTGTTCGAGATCGTCAGCGAGCCGATGGTGGTCAATCCCCAGGCGGCCGGACCGGATGGAGCGAGCCGCGCGAGGCGGGAGGCGCGCGTGGCGGAGTTGCTGCGCCTGGTGGGCCTGCGGGCCGAATTCATGGAGCGCTATCCCCATGCCTTCTCGGGCGGACAGCGCCAGCGCATCGGCATCGCGCGGGCGCTCGCCCTCCACCCGAGCCTGATCGTCGCCGACGAGCCGGTCTCGGCCCTCGACGTCTCCGTGCAGGCGCAGATCCTCAACCTGCTGCTGGAGCTGCAGGAGACGATGGGCCTCACGTACATCTTCGTCGCGCACGACCTGAGCGTCGTCAAGCACATCAGCGACCGGGTGGCCGTGATGTACGTCGGCAGGCTGGTGGAGGTGGCCGAGAACCGGACCCTGTTCTCGACGCCGAAGCACCCCTATACCGAGGCGCTCCTTTCGGCGGTGCCGAAGCCCGACCCGCGCCAGCGCGCCAGGCGCACGACCCTGGCGGGGGAGGTCGCCGATCCCGCCCACCCGCCGCCGGGCTGCTACTTTCATCCACGCTGTCCCTACGCGGTGGACCGGTGCAGGACCGAGACGCCGCCGCTGCGCGAGGTCGCGCCCGGCCACCTGGTGAGCTGCCACCTCGCCGAGGAGCTGAGCCTGCCCGGCGTCGCCTGACCGGACTCGCCGAGCCAGTCCGATCCGGCCGATGCGCAGCGCCGTGAGCCCCATCGGGACTGTTCGATCCTGCTCACAGCCCCGACCCTGCCACGCGTCCCGAGCCGAGACCGTTGAACGGCCGCCGGAACGATGGGTATCGTCGCCGGAATCACGAGGTCGGTGCAGGCGGGGAACCGCCGGTGGAGGTCAGGATGGCATTCGAGAAGGTGGTGGCGGGCGGATCGGTGATCGACGGCACCGGTGCGGCGGCGTACCGGGCTGACGTGGCGATCGCGGAGGGGCGAATTGAGGCGGTCGGCGACTTGGCCGCAGCCGATCGCAGCGAGACGATCGACGCCACCGGCCAGGTGGTGTGCCCGGGCTTCATCGACATGCACGCCCATTCCGACGTCTCCATGCTCGACGATCCCGGCGGCGAGTCCAAGGCTTACCAGGGCGTGACTACCGAAGTGGTCGGAAACTGCGGGTCCTCGGCGTTTCCGGCCGGGCTGCTGACCCCGGTGGAGCTGCAGGAGATCGCCCCGGTGCAGGTCGTCGAAGGCAGCGCCGTGCGCTACGCGTGGAGGGACTTCGACGGCTGGGCTCAGGCGCTCGAAGGCAGCGGCGTCAGCCTGAACGTGGTGGCGCAGATCGGTCACAGCACCCTCCGGCAGGCGGCGAAGGCCACGGAGACCCGGCCGGCGGACGACCAGGAGCTGGCGCTGATGAAGCGCTTGGTGGCCGAGGCGGTGGAGCAGGGGGCGGTCGCGCTCACCACCCAGCTCACCGGTCCGCCGGCGTCGGCGGCGCCTGCCGGCGAGATCGCGGCGCTCGCGGCGGAAGCGCACCGCTTTCCCCGGCGCCTTCTACGCCACGCACGCCCGGCTCCACTCAGGCAATCACTTCAACGCCGTGGACGAGGCGATCGAGATCGGCGAGCTCACCGGTATTCCCGTGCAGTACTCCCACATCGCGTTGATCGACAGCCGGCACCACGGCGAAGGCGGCGAGATGGTGCGGCGCATGGAGGCGGCGCGGGAGCGGGGCGTGGACGTGCTCTACGACGTCTATCCCTATACCGCCGGAGCGTGCGGAATCACCGGGGTGCTGCCCCTCTGGGCACAGGAGGACGGACCGGCGGCGGTCCGGCGCCGGCTGGCCGACCCGGACACCTGCGCCCGCATGGCGGAGGAGATCGCACTCGGGTTCTGGGGGGGCGTGCCGCTGCCTTGGGACAAGTACGTGATCACCAAGGCGACCAGGGAGTCGACGCACTGGATGGTCGGCAAGGCGTGGACGGAGATCGCCGCCCGGCGTGGCGAGTCGCCGGTGGAGGCGATCCTGTCGGTTGCCCGCGAGGACCCCTGGCTCGAGGGCGTGGTGCACATCCGCTCGGAGGACGACGTGCGCTGCTTCCTCGGCCATCCGCTGGCGATGATCGGCTCCGACGGCAAGGCGGTGTCGCCCGACGGCGTGTGGGGGACCGGCTCTCCGCATCCGCGTGTCTACGGCTGCTACCCGCGGGTGCTCGGGCGCTACGTGCGCGAGCTCGGGGTGCTCACGCTGGAGGACGCCGTGCACAAGATGACCGGCGCGGTGGCCGACCGGCTGCATATGCAGAGCCGCGGGCGGATCGCCGCCGGAAAGGCGGCCGACCTGGTCGTGTTCGACCCGGACACCGTCATCGACAACGCGACCTGGGAGGACCCGCACCGGTACCCGGACGGGATCGGCCATGTGCTGGTGAACGGCGAGTCGGTGGTCCATGACGGCACCCACACTCAGGCCCGCCCGGGGCGCGTGCTGCGCCGGGGCGCCGAGTGACTTCGGCGGGTTCTTCACCGGATTGAAGCGTCAGCTCCGCCAGCGACGCCATTGGCTATGCAGCGCTTCGAAGCAGTCGACAAGCGATTCGAGGACCTGATCGCGTATCACGATAAACGGTTCGAAGACCTGGTCAGCGCATACCGACAAGCGGTTCGAGACGGTGGACAACCGCTTCGTGGTCGTCACGTCGCTGACGACGGTGTTCGCGTTGCTCGCGTAGGCTCACCCTCGATACCCCGCGTGGCGGCGATGGAGTAGCCGGTTGGTCACGGAGTTGCGCCTGCGCCGGTACGGCGCCACGACGGATGGCGCCAACAGCATCGAGGCGTTTCGCCGGCTCGCCGCCGACGCGTCCGGCCGCGAGGACGTGACCGTGCTGTTCGGGGGCGGTACCCACGTGCTGGGGGATGCCAGCGGCATGGACGAGTTCGAGCGCTTCATGCACTCGGCGCTGCCCGGCATGAACTGGGCCGACCCGCCCGACTACGCCCCCTATCCGTTCGGGACGGCGATGTGCTTCGACTCCTGCCGGAACCTCACCGTCGACGGCGAGGGGGCCGTCCTGCTGATGCGCGGCTTCACCCGGCCCGCGCGCTTCCTCAACTGCACCGGGGTGCTGACCGTCCGCAACCTGACGATCGACTGGGACCGCCCCTTCTACTCGATCGGCGAAATCGTGGCCGCGCGCCCCGAGGCCGCCGGCGAGGAGGGCGGCTATCTCGACGTTCGCGTGTTCGACGAGTTTCCGGTGTCCGGTGGCGAGCCCGTGCACATCTTCCAGGAGTACGAGCCCGGCACCCTGCGGCCGATGCGGCGCGAGTTCATGGGTCTGGAGTCCAGCGAGCTCGTCGCTCCGCAGACCTTGCGCCTCTACATGAAACGGCGATTCCAGGTCGAGCCCGGAAACGCGGCCTGTCTGCGGCACCCCCACTACTGTTTCAACAACTTCGATTTCTCCCACAACGAAGAGATCGTCCTCACCGATGTCACCGTCCACGGCAGCGGCGGTTTCGCCTTCGGCGGCAGCCACAACCGCGACGTCACCGCCACGCGCGTGCGCATCGTCCCGAGGCCGGGAACCAAGCGGATGATGTCCAGCAACCACGACGGCATGAGCTTCAGTGCGGGCCGCGGCACCGTCACCTACCGGAGATGCTCGTTCGAGGGGATGGGCGACGACTGTGCCGGTGCCTCGGGGGACTCCGGGCGCCATGCCTACGTGCGGGAGGTGCTCGACACGCACACGCTGGTCGCGTACTTCAAGAACTACCACCACGTGCAGGTGTCGGGTAACTCCCACTGCCCGTTGCCGGGCGAGGGCCTGCTGTTCACCAACCTGGAGGGCTCGAACCTCGACTACTGGAGCGGGACGGTACAGGCCTCCTCCCTCGATCCCGGCACCGGAGTGATGAGGATCACCCTCGCCGAACGCATCCCGGACACCGTGGCGCCGAACCACGTCTTCAACAACACCAGCTACTCCTACCGGCTGCGCTACGACGGATGCTACTTCGGTCCCAATCGCAGCCGGGGCGCCATCACGTCGACCAGCGACGTGCTGATCGAGAACTGCCGCTTCGACCGTTCCGGGGGCACCGGCACCTATGTCTCCACCGAGCTGTACTGGGAGGTGAGCCGCGGCCGGCGCGACATCACGATCCGCAACAACACCTACCACGACTGCGGCAAGGCGGCGGGAAACATGGGCGCCCACGCCATCGCGGTCGACGCCACCGGCTTCCGCCTGTACGGCCACGAGGACGACTTCGGGCCGGCGGGATTCCACCGCAACATCCTGATCGAGGGCAACACCATCGCCGGCGACGGCGTGGCCATCAGCCTCTGCTCGGCGGAGGACGTGGTGGTGCGCGACAACCGGATCGAAGGAACGAATCCGGCGATTACCCTGCACAACTGCCGCAACGTCCGTATCGAGGGAAATGACCTGCCGGCAGGGGCAGGGGCTGCCGAGGCGGCGGTGAGGATCGGCAGCGGATGTGACCCGCGATCCGTCACCGTCAACGGACGTCCCTGAAGGGGCGGCATGCTGCCCGTGCGGCTCACCTACGGCCACGGGCAGGACCTCTGCTCAAGGGAGCTCGGTACCCTCGCTCATGATCGCCAGGCTACGCTGGTAGGCGAAGAGCCGGCCTTTCCTTCGGCCGGTGATCTCGAGAGCGATGCGCAGGCGCTCCAGCTCTCGCATGGCTGCTGCGACCGTGGGAGCGGAGAGTACGGTTTCCGTGGTCGCTTGCCGGAGGGACGTGATCGGCCGCTGGCAGAGGACCCGGTGCAGGCGGAGCACCGAACCGGCGGCACGCGCTTCCTGCTCGATCCGCTCCCGGTCTTTCCGGAACAGATCGTCAAGGCGCATCGCGGTAGATACCGCAACTCCGGCGGTCTGTGCCACGCCCTCGAGGAAGAAGCGCAGCCAGGCTTCCCAGTCACCGCCACGCCTGATGCCGTCCAGGAGCTCGTAGTAGTCCTGACGACGCTCCTTGAAGTACAGGCTCAGGTAGAGCAGCGGCTCCTTCAGCACGCGGTGGTGGCAGAGCAGCAGCGTGATCAGCAGCCGTCCGACGCGGCCGTTGCCGTCCAGGAAGGGATGGATGGTCTCGAACTGCGCGTGGGCCAGTCCCGCTTTCACCACGGCGGGCAGCTCCGGGGCCGGGGCATGCAGAAAGCGTTCGAGGTCTGACATGCAGTCGCCGACCGCGTGCGCGGGCGGCGGAACGAAGGCTGCGTTCCCTGGGCGGGAGCCGCCGATCCAGTTCTGTGATCTCCGGAAGTGCCCGGGGTCCATGCCGCTGCCTCGGCCGCGCCGCATCAGCACCCCATGGATCTCCCGGATCAGGCGATTGGATAGCGGAAAGCCGCCTTGAAGCCGGCTGAGGCCGTGCTCCAGCGCCGCCACGTAGTTGGACACCTCGACCACGTCGTCCGCCGGTACGCTGTCCGCTTCGGTGAGCTCGAACAACAGCAGATCGGAGAGCGAGGACTGCGTGCCCTCGATCTGGGAGGAGAGGACCGCCTCCTTGCGCACGTAGCCGTAGAGGAACATGCCGGTGTCGGGGAGCACCGTGGCCAAGCCGTCCAGGCGGCCCAGCATCAGCAGCGCCTGTTCCAGCCCCGGCTGCAGGGGTCCGAGATCGAGCGGCGGTGTCGGCGGTAGTGGGTTCGGCATGAAGGCACGAACCTGCTCACCGCCGGCGGTCGTGATCTCGTATCGCCCTGTCTCGCCGCGTCTCATTCGGTTCCTGCCAACCGGAGCACTGTGCACGGAGCATTGTGCTCGGAGCACTATGCAGGAAACCTTCATTAGCTGACAGCTAATGAAAGGAAATGGTCACTTTCTTGCAATACGGGTTGACGAACCGTTGACGCACCCTGTCTCGCGCTGCGCCGTCAGAGGCTTGCCTGATGATACGGGAGTGACGATCTTGTGGACCCGTGTTCTACGTTGCCCGGAAGAGGACTCGAACCTCCACAGCCTTGCGGCCACTAGACCCTGAACCTAGCGTGTCTACCAATTTCACCATCCGGGCCGGGACGACAGGATAGGAAGTGAACCGCCTCGATGTCAACGGTGCGCAGGCCGCCAAGGCCACCACGGCGACTCGACGCCGAACGCCGGCATGCGGTAGCCTCCGTGGCTCGACGGCGCCGAGACCGGCTCTGCCGGGCGACGCGTCGGGCAAATCCAGATACAGCAGCAGCAGGGACATACCTCGCAAGGGAGCAGCATGATCGGGATCGGACTCGATTTTGGCACCACCAACAGCACGCTCGCCGTCTGGGAGGCGGACCGCATCACCTACATCGATCTGGACGCGGCGGCGGCCAACCCCAGGATCATGCCTTCGGCGCTGTATCTGGACCGCGCCATGGGGCGCTCGGTGGGTACCGCGGCGATCGACCGCTACCTCGGCGACAACCGCGGGCGGATCGTCCGCCTGAAGCGGGTCAAGGTGGGCCAGATCGCCATGACCTTCAGCACGACCGACTCGCAGCGCGCAGGCCACGGACGCGGCGACACCACGCGCGTCCATCAGGTGTCTGGCTATGACGACACCGAGTTGCCCGGGCGGCTGTTCCGGGGACTGAAGAGCTTCCTCGGCGTGGCCGATCAGAGCCGCTTCAAGGTGTTTCACCGCAGTTTTCACATCGTGGCCCTGGTCACGCTCATCCTGGCCGAGATCCGCTCGGTCCTGGAGCGGGCCGGGTACGATGTCGGCCGCGGCATCCACATCGGCCGTCCGGTGCGCTACGTCGGCGGCAACGGCGCCAACGACGTCGCCGCGAAGCGGATGACCACCGCATGCCAGAACGCCGGCTTCGATGATGTCGTGTTCTACCCGGAACCGGTTGCGGCCGGCTTGAGCTATCTGCGGGCGGCTTCCGCGCAGCCCGAACACCTGCTCACCTTCGATTTCGGCGGCGGCACTCTCGACCTGTGCCTGCTGTCCACGCGCAACGGCGGCTTCGAGGTGGTGGCCACGCGCGGGCTGCCGATCGGCGGCAATCACATCGACCAGCAGATCATGCGCAACGTCATCTTCCCGGAGCTCGGCGAGGGGTGCCCGGTGAAGAGCTCGCTGTCGCGGCCGGAGGCCGACTCGGTGTTCCCGTTCTACCGCTACCAGGACTACCTGCTGAACTGGCAGACCTCCTACATGTCGAACCGCCCGGAGCTCATGGAGAGCATTCTTGCCGGCATCCAGTCCGGTCCCGATGCGCGCCGCAGGCTGACCCGGCTCTGGAAGCTGATCCGCGGCAACGCCGTGTACGCCTTGCTGAGCGCCACGGAGGCCGCCAAGGCCGAGCTGTCCGAGCGGGAGGCGACGGAGATCCGCCTTGACGAGATCGACCTTCGCCTGCCGTTCGATCGCGTCCGCCTGGAGCGGGTGCTGGAGCCGATCATGGACCGGGTCGATGCAACCGCCCAGGCGCTGCTCGCCGACGCCGGCATCGATGCCGATGAAGTCGATCAGGTCGTCTGCACGGGCGGTTCTTCTCAGCTCGTGCCGGTGCAGCGCTGGCTGGCCGAGGTCTTTCCCGGCCGTGTGGAGGACTTCGACTACTACCGGAGCATCGCCGGCGGGCTGGCGATCGCCAACGCGTGCGAGAGAGAGCTGGCGGCCGTCCAGCTCTAGCGCTCGCGGTCGGGCGCGGACTCGTCGGCTTCCTCTGCGGCCGTTTCGGCGGCTTCCGCCCGCAGGAGGTCGGTCACGTTGCGGTAGCCGCCCAGGTCCAGCTCCTCGAAATCGGTGCGTGCGCGGACGGCGTTCAGGATCGCCTCGAACGACTCGAACTCGTCGGAGAGCTCCACGAGCTGGTCCTGGTCGGCCCGGTAGAGGAAGACGCTGCGGCGTCGCCCGTTGGTGGCAAGCCCGGCGCGGGTCAGTTCCTTCCAGCGCACGACGGCCTGCTCCTCGCCCATGAAGTCCAGCTCGATCCGGTCGTCGAACAGCCGCAGCCGGTTGCGGAACTGCTTCGACAGGTAGCGGAGCACGCGGTAGCCGATCAGGCCGACCGGCGCGACGCCGATCAGTACCGGCCAGGCCTCGGCGAACAGGGCGACCGCCACGATGACCGCGATCAAACCCGGAGGCAGCAGCAGGGGCACCAGGGCGCGCGGATTGGAGCGGAGCGTGATGCGGGACTGCAGGAGCGCGGCTTCGTTCGCGGGCACGGCGTCCATCTTACGGGCGTGGCGAGCCTGCGGGGAAGGTCAGGCGGATATCCGGGATGGGTGCCGCTTCGCTATAATAGTGCTATACTTGAAGTAGCGTTGCCGCGGCGCGGCGCTGCCAAACCCCTCCCGCAAGGACATTCGATGAGACGCTTCTTCTCCGTATCGCTCATTCTGGCTCTAGCCGTGCTTCCGGCCGCACTCGGTTTTGCCGACGAGACCGCTGCCGGGCAGGCGGCCGAAGAGGGCCCCGACATGATGTGGGTCACCTGGATCGGCTCCGTGGCCGCACTGGGTTTCTCCCTGATCCTGGCGCTCGCCGTGCTGCGCAAGGAGCCCGGCAACGAACGCATGAAGGAACTCAGCCGCGCCGTGCAGGAGGGGGCGATCGCCTACCTGAAGCAACAGTACAAGGTGGTGGCGATCTTCTTCGTGGTGCTGTTCGCGATCCTGGGGGTGATCTCCTGGGGGCTGGGTCTGCTGTCCGGATTCGTGCCGTTCGCGTTCATCACCGGCGGCTTCTTCTCGGCGCTTGCCGGATACATCGGCATGACCGTGGCGACCCGCGCCAACGCGCGCACCGCTTGGGGCGCCCGCGAGAGCCTCAACGCCGGGCTGCGCGTGGCCTTCTCCTCGGGGACGGTGATGGGCATGACCGTCGTCGGCCTGGGGCTGCTGGACATCTCGATCTGGTGGTGGCTGCTGCGGGCGGTATTCGACGTCTCGCCGGAGGAGATCCCGCCGATCATGATCACCTTCGGAATGGGCGCATCGGCGATGGCGCTGTTCGCCCGCCTGGGCGGCGGCATCTTCACCAAGGCCGCCGATGTCGGCGCCGACCTGGTCGGCAAGGTGGAGGCGGGCATCCCGGAGGACGATCCCCGCAACCCGGCGTCGATCGCCGACAACGTCGGCGACAACGTCGGCGACGTGGCCGGCATGGGCGCCGACCTGTACGAATCGTACGTCGGCTCGATCATCGCCACCATGGCGCTGGGAGCGGTTGCCTCGCTCAGCCTGGACTCGATCTCCGCGCTGCAGGCGATCCAGGTGCCGGTGTCGATCGCGACCATCGGCGTGCTGTGCTCGATCCTGGGCACCTTCGTGGTGCGCGCCAAGGGCGACGCCAGCCAGGCGGTGCTGCTCGGCGCGTTGCGGCGCGGCACCTACGGGTCGACCGCGCTGATCGCGATCGGCTCTCTCCTGCTGGTGATCTTCACGCTCGGCAGCGAGTTCCTGGGGATATGGGCGGCCATGATCGTCGGGCTGATCGCCGGCAACGTCATCGGCTACTTCACCGAGTACTACACCTCCGACCACTACAAGCCCACGCAGCTCCTGTCCAACGAGGCGATCACCGGCCCGGCGACCACCATCATCGGCGGCGTCGGCCTGGGCATGCTCTCCACGCTGATCCCGGTGCTGACCGTGATCGCGGCGACGCTGGCGGCCTTCTTCCTGTCCGGTGGAGCCGCCTACCCCGGTCTGGGACTGTACGGGATCGGGCTGTCCGCGGTCGGCATGCTGTCGACGCTGGGCATCACGCTGGCCACCGACGCCTACGGGCCGGTGGCGGACAACGCCGGCGGCATCGCCGAGATGGCCAAGATGGAGCCGCACGTGCGCGAGCGCACCGACGCGCTCGACTCCCTGGGCAACACCACGGCCGCCACCGGCAAGGGCTTCGCGATCGGCTCCGCCGCGCTGACCGCCCTGGCACTGCTGGCCGAGTACGGCAACAAGATCAAGGAGGCGTTCGAGCAGCTCACGATCTCGCCTCTGTTCGAGGAGTTCTACTCAGGCCTGGTGGAGATCGTGCGCGGGGCCGACGGCCACATCACCGACGTGGTCATGAACATCAACCTGCTGGACCCCAAGATCCTGATCGGACTGTTCATCGGCGCCATGCTGCCGTTCGTGTTCTCGTCGCTGTCGATGCGCGCGGTAGGCCGCGCCGCCGGCGACATGGTCAAGGAGGTGCGCCGGCAGTTCCAGGAGAAGCCGGGCCTGCTCGAGGGCAAGGACCGCCCGGACTACGCCGGCTGCGTGGCCATCTCCACCCAGGGGGCACAGCGCGAGATGGTGGTGCCGTCCCTGCTGGCGGTGGTGGCCCCGGTCCTGACCGGCATCATCTTCGGACCGTTCACGGTGATCGCGCTGCTCGCCGGTGCGCTGACCTCCGGCTTCGTGCTGGCCATCATGATGGCCAACGCCGGCGGCGCCTGGGACAACGCCAAGAAGTACATCGAAGGCGGCGCGCACGGCGGCAAGGGTTCCGAGGCGCACAAGGCGGCGGTTGTGGGCGACACGGTCGGAGATCCATTCAAGGACACCTCGGGGCCGTCGATCAACATCCTGCTGAAGCTCATGTCGATGGTCTCGATCGTGTTCGTGACCACGGTGATCGCGCTCAACGACCTGTTCATTCGGATCTTCTCGTAGCGCCGCACGCGCTCATTCCAGGCGGTAGCCGCGGCCGCGAACGGTGACGATCAACCGCCCGGCCATGGGCCGGGCGGTGTCCGCCGGTTCCGCGACCGCCGCCAGGTGGCGCCGCAGCGCGGTGACGTGCATGTCCACCGCGCGGCTGCGGCGGACCGGCGGCCGCCCCCAGATCGCGTAGAACAGGGCATCGCGCGTTACCGTCGAGCCGCGGTTCGCAAGCAGCATGCGCATGACCTCCGCTTCCTGCGCGCCCAGCCAGACCGTGCCCGCCGGTCCCGAGAGCGTCCGCCCCAGCAGACGCAGGGCGCGGCCGTCGCCGAACCGGGTGGCCGGCTCCGCGGCGCCGATGATGCGCAGCGCGCGCAACTCCAACTCCTCCGGCGTCCAAGGATCGCGCAGGTAGTCGGCACAGCCGGCCACGAACAAGCGCGGCAGCTCGGTGTCAGGGCCGAAGGCGATCAACGGCCAGGCGGGCTGAATCGGCCCCGTGAGCAGGGGCTCTGCGGCCTCGGCCGGCATCACGGCGGCCACATAGCGGGGGTCGCGCGGCGCGGGGGGCTCTTCGACAAGGTCGAGAGCGAAACCCCTGATACGCCGGGAATAGGCGTCCATGCGCGCAGCGAGCGCGCCCGACGATGCCATCAGGCAGATTCGCGGCGGATCCCCAACCATGCCATGTCCACAGACGCCCGACAGAGCACGCCTCGGTCGTAGCCAGCCGCGAGACGTGCGTCATGAAGGCGACGCCATCCTTGACGGATGTGCCGGTCGCGTTACCGCTCATCTTAAACTCGGATGAATCGCCCCGTCCATCCGTCCGTTAGCGGGTGCCAGCAGGGAGAAGTACGAACCGAGCGAGCACGCTCTTGACATGATAATGGATTATCGTTATCATAGGAACTATGAGACATCGGAAGATATGGACGTTCGTCGTTGCCGCAATGGCGCTGGCCGGCACGCTGGCCCATGCGGAGGCCCAAATGAAGGAGCCGGCGGTGGATCCCCTGCCGGTCGTGGCGACCACCAACATCGTCGGCGACGTCGTCGCCAGGGTCGGCGGTGACCGCCTGTCGCTGTACGTGATGCTGCCGCGCGGGGCCGACCCGCACGCGTTTCGGGCGACCTCCCGTGACGCTCGCCAGGCAGCGGATGCGGCCGTCGTGTTCATCAACGGCGCGGGGCTGGAAGCGGGCTTCTTCGGAGACCTGATCGAGAACGCGGAGCCGCGCTTGGTCGTCGATCTTACCGCCCATCTGAGCCTCCGGCGCATGGAGGACGAGCATAAGGACGAGCACGACCACGACGAGGATGAGCACGGCCACGACCACGGCGAGTTCGACCCGCACGTGTGGATGGACCCGACCCTGGTCGCCGCCTGGGCTGAGGAGATCGCGGAAGCCCTCGCCGGGGTCGATCCCGACTACGGCGCCCATTATGCGGAGCGCGCGCACGCGTTTGCCGGAGAGCTGCATGCGCTGGACGCGTGGGTACGGGAACGGGTGGCCGCCATTCCGCGGGACCGGCGGATCCTGGTCACCGACCACGACGTATTCGGCTACTTCGCCGACCGCTACGGGTTCACCGTCCTCGACACCATCATTCCCGGGTTCTCAACGGTGTCCGAGCCGTCCGCGCGCCATCTGGCGGGCCTGCGCGAAGCGATCGCCGAGCACGGGGTGCCTGCGATCTTCGTGGGCCTGACGGTGAGTTCGCATGTGGCACAGGTGATCGCCGACGATCTGGGGATCGAGGTGGTCTCGGTGTACACCGGGTCGTTGAGCGAGCCGGACGGTCCGGCGGCCACGTACCAGGACTTCATCCGTACCAACGTCGATCGCATCGTCGCCGCACTTGCGGGGAGCTGACGGTCTGCGCCGCTGCTGCCGCCGCCGGATCGGCGAGTTGTCCGGCGGCCGGCGGCAGCGCGTGTTTCATTGCCTGCGCGCTCGCCCAGCAGCCGCTACACGAGACCCACGGACGCCGTTGACGCCATGAACTTGTGGTCCGGGTTCCACGGCGTAGGGATCGACGCCAAGATTTCGGTGCTCGCACCGCCGCACCAGGAGAACTATATGAACACGCCTCGAAACATACCTGTTACGATCCTCACCGGCTTCCTCGGCTCTGGCAAGACGACCCTGCTCAACCGAATCTTGAGGGAGGAACACGGCAAGCGCATTGCCGTGATCGAGAACGAGTATGGGGAAGTCGGCATCGATCAGGCGCTCGTCATCAACGCTGACGAGGAGATCTTCGAGATGTCGAACGGCTGCATCTGCTGCACGGTGCGCGGAGACCTGATTCGCGTGCTCGGCAATCTCATGAAGCGCCGCGACAAGTTCGACTATGTGTTGGTGGAAACCACCGGGCTCGCCGATCCCGGTCCGGTCGCTCAGACCTTCTTCATGGACGACGAGATTCGCGCGGAGTTCGCGCTGGACGGGATCGTCACGCTCGTTGATGCAGCCCACATCGAGCGGCAGCTCGGCCGAAGCGACGAAAGCACCGAGCAAATCGCGTTCGCAGATGTTCTCGTGCTCAACAAGACGGACCTCGTCGACGGCGAGGCGCTCGACAGGCTCGAAGCTCGCCTCCGGGACATGAACCGAATGGCGCGAGTCGTGCGCAGCGAGCGGGCGAACGTCTCCGTCGATACGGTGCTCAATCTCGGTGCCTTCGACCTGGACCAGGCGCTCGAGCGTCGCCCCACCTTCCTCGAGCCGGAGTATCCGTTCGAATGGACTGGAGTCTATTCATTCGATATCGGCCGCTACGAACTCAACCTCGCCGATGGACCGGACCCGGCGATGTCGCTCGTCGTCGTGCCCGACCAGGGCACGGATGACGCTGCCCTCCGTGAGGGTGCGGAACGGTGTGTGCGGCGGTACGCCGAGCCTGCGGAGCTCGTTCGCTCGGGGGAAGATATTCCGGTCGGAAAGCACGTCAATCTCCGGCTCGATTCCCCAGGGCGCAAGTCGTTCTTCCTGGAGGTCGATACACAGGTACGGGTTGGCCTCTACGCCCAGCACATCGCGGAGGAGTTCGATCTCCAACTGACGAACGCAGATGGAGCGATAATCAGGCAAGAGGTCGAGCGCGTCTGGGTTGCACAGCACGAGCACGACGACGAAGTGGGCTCGATCGCGATCGAGCGGGACGGCGACGTCGATCCCGATAGACTCAACGCCTGGCTTGGCGAATTGCTCCGTGAGCGCGGGGTGGATATCTTCCGAATGAAGGGCTTCATCAGCCTCGCGGGTGAGTCGCGCCGCTTCGTCTTCCAGGGTGTTCACATGCTCTTTGACGGCCAGCCGGATCGCCCATGGGGAGACTCGCCCCGGCGCAATCAGTTCGTCTTCATCGGCCGCAACCTCGATAGGCAGAGCATGCGGCAGGGATTCGAGTCATGTCTGATTTGAACGCCGCCAGCCCGACCGGTGTTCTTCGGCCGGGCTGGTGTGCGGCGGTCGGCGACTACGCCATCGCCGGGGGCTGGACCCTCCGCGGTGAGGCACTGGTGGTCGGTGACGCCGCGGGTGGCGTCTACGCGTTCGACGGTAAGTCTGGCGCGGCCCTCTGGGCGCAGCACGGAGTCCACGACGGCGGGGTGCTCGCGGTGGCGATTCATCCAAACCGGCCTGCGTTCGCTACCGCCGGCCAGGACGGACGAGTCCGTATCTGGGGTGTCGCCGAAGGTCAGGCAAGGCAGGTTATCGACGTCGGCAGCGGTTGGGTTGAAAACGTGGCGTGGTCGCCGGACGGCCAATGGCTGGCGGCCTCCTGCTCCCGGCAGGTTCGCGCGTATGGTGCGGACGGTGGAGAAGCCTGGCGATCTGATGATCATCCCAGCACGGTCAGCGCGATCGCTTGGTCCAGCGCAGAGGAGTTGGCGACGGCCTGCTACGGTCGGGTGACGTTCTTCGAGGCGTCCACTGGGGAGCTTCGCCAGAAGCTGGAGTGGATGGGCTCCTTGGTGTCGATGGTACTGAGCCCGGACGGGGATATCGTGGCCTGCGGCAGCCAGGACAACTCCGTGCACTTCTGGCGTCGCTCCACGGAGCAGGACTCGATGATGTCAGGATATCCGGCCAAGCCGTCGGCCTTGGCCTTCGATGACACCGGCACCCTCTTGGCCACCGGCGGAGACGAGGCGGTGACGGTCTGGAGCTT
The DNA here is from genome assembly GCA_965215345.1 of Spirochaetia bacterium. Lineage (GTDB taxonomy): Bacteria > Spirochaetota > Spirochaetia > SZUA-6 > Bin103 > CATQHW01. Next base: position 1,905,871 of record CBDCDL010000002.1, read on the forward strand.
TCGGGGAGGTGGTCCCGAAGGCACGCGGCCCGGCGTTCTGGAACATCATGTTCAAACTGTTACAGCGATCGCTTTCGCTCGTCGCGGGATGCGCTTGGCCTCGGGAGCTCGGGATGGCGATGTAGTTGTGTGGTCACTTGGGCGCGATGGACGAGGCGATCCGATAGGAGCTGCGCCCGTGGCGGATGTTGTCGGCGCCTTGTACTGGCGGCCAGATGGACGCGCGCTTGCTGCGCTCGACGCTCAGGGTGGCGCGACGGCTTGGCGAGTGAGCAACAGGTGAAGCAGGGCCGCATCAGCATGGTTGGCAGAGCCTTCGCGGCCTTCGCGTTCGTACTCTCTGCCAACCAGGTCCGATCCGGCATTCAGCGGACAAGGAAGGCCCGCACATGAATGCTCAGACTCGACGCATCCGCGAAACGCTCAGCAGACACGAAACATTGACTACGGCCCGAGGCCGCATTCTTGGGCAGATCGTGTTCTGCGAAGGCTGTTGCTGCGGTCGGACAGACAATGGGTTCAAGCCGTTTCCTCGCGACTGGATCAAGCATCGGTGGAAAGATGAGAAACTCAACAAGTCGGTGCAACTGACGATCTCCGGATGCCTTGGGCCGTGCGATCTGGCCAATGTCTTCTGTGTCATTTCGCCTAAGGGGATGCAGTGGCTTGGAGGCATCCAGGAACAGTGGCAATACGACTTGCTCCTGGATTGGGCCAATGCCTCGCGTGATACGGGTGTTTTGATCGAATTGCCTGCTGAGCTGAATCGCCACCGGTTTGAACGGTTCGCTGTTTCCGACCCCCGCGAGAAAACCGTTTGCGTGCAATCCGCGTGATCAATCCCGATCGTCAGCGACCATGCGGAAGCGGAGCCCGGCGGTCCGTCAGCCGCCCGGCGACGTACCCTGGCTCGTGCTCTCCTGGGACTTGTCCTCGATCTGCCCCATCTTCCGCTTCAGGTCTTCCAGCAGCCTGTCCCCGGACGTGTCACGGCCTTCGAGCTGCCGGAACTCCCGTTCGAGCGCCTTGTCGCCGGCGTCGAGCTGGTTGATTTCCTGTTCGGCGTCCGCCTGCGCTTCGATCTGGTCGACTTTCTTGGCCATGCGGTCGAACGCCTCGAACGCCGACGTGTCTCGAGAGGTGCTCAGGGTCGCCTGGATGCGCTGCTGCGCCTCCGCCCGCTTGGCGCGGGCGATCAGGATGTTCTTCTTGCGTTGCGCTTCCTCGATCTTCTGCGTCAGGTCGCGCAGCGATCCCTTGAGCTGCTCGACCGAATCGCGCTGCGCCTGCCACTGGTCCTGGTAGCTGGAGACATACTCGTCGAGCTCCTGCTTGCGGACCAGGGCGCGCTTGGCCAGATCGTCCTTTCCGTCCTGCACCGCGAGCACGGCCCGCTTCTCCCAGTCCTCGGCCTGGGTGCGTTGCTGCAGGAGCTGGCGCTCGAGCTGCTTTTCGTCGGCGATGGCTGAGGCTACCGCCTTCTTGGATTCGATGAGTTGGCCGTTCATGTCCTCGATCAACTGCGTGAGCATCTTTTCGGGATTCTCCGCCTTGCTGATCATGTCGTTGATGTTCGACTTGACGACCCTGCGGAACCGATCGAACAGACCCATATCAGCCGCCCTCCGTTTTCACCAGCGGCACGAGCCGCTCATAGTGCTCGGCGACCGACAGGCTGATCGCGTCGAGCGTTGCCTGAAACTCCTCGATGTCGATGGTCTCGCTCAGCAGCGTGTTCATCAACACGACGGAGTTTCCTTCCAGTGCGTAGGCGCCATGCAGCAGGTCGGTGCCGTTCAGGCGCAGCAACTCCTCGTAGAGGGCGCAGTGGTCGCCCGACGGCAGGTCGGCGACCTTGAGCCGGAAGATGATCACCGGATCCTCGTGCACGACGATCAGGTTCTCGACGCCGCGGTCTTCGTCGTTGATCACCCACGTGTCTGCGTCCAGCTCGTCGAATGACAGGCCGAGCGTGCGAAGAAAGCTCTCGATTCGTTGTCGGGTCATGCTGCGAATACCTGTGCGCCGTGGTTGATTGCCAGGACCGCCTGGCAGCTCGAGCAGCGGAACCGACCGGGCTTGACGGCGCGAAGCTTGGTCGTACATGTCGGACACTCGAGCACGTGCGGAAAGAGGACCGCGGGCGCGATCTGCCCGGGCGAGGCGAGGTGGGAAACCGCTTCCTCGACATCCAGGGCGACGGTAATCAGTTCGGCGAAGCCGAGCAACCGGAAGAGCTCGTGCTCCGGTTCCCGCACATTCAGCAGAACCAGATCACCGCCCCGCCGTCGCAGGCGTCGCTGCAGGGCCGCGAACGCGCCGACCGCCGTGCCGGACAGCGTGTCCAACGCCGTACAGTCCAGGACCAGGCGAAGGTAACCGGCCTCCACCACGGCGTCGCAGCGATCCCGGAACCGGCCGACGTTGGCGGGATCGATCCGGCCGCCGAGGTGAAGCACCGCGCCGCCGTCGACCCGGCCGCTGTCGACCCGGCCGAGCGTATGAAGCTGGAGCCTGAAGCCCTTCTCCCGGACATCCGGACCTTCGGTTGGCTGCCCGGCCCCGGGCTCGCGGCTGTCACTCGGCACGGCCCCCGAAGTATAGCGGCGGCCCCGAAGAGCGGTCAATTTCGGGAGGTTGGCCGGTTGGCCGGCGTGGAAGGAAGGGCCGCTACTGGAACCTGATCGCGTTCGCATCCACCGTGCGCCGGTCGCCCGGCTGCACGCTCGCCAGCAGGCTGGCTCGCTCCATGACGTTGCGCAGCTCACGCACGTTGCCGGGCCAGTGGTGCTCCCCGAGCTTCGCGATCGCCCTCGGAGTCAGACGGAGGTGCGGCGGAAGGAAGTGGTAGGCAAGCTGGACGATGTCCTGGAGCCGCTCCCGGAGCGGCGGTACGTGGATCAGCAACACGCCCAACCGGTAGTACAGATCGTCGCGGAAGCGGCCGGCCCCCATCAGATCGGACAGCACGGCGTTGGTCGCTGCGATCGTGCGCACGTCGACCGGCTTCGTGCGCGTTCCGCCGATGCGGGTGACCTCCTGCGCTTCCAGCACGCGCAGGAGCTTCACCTGCAGATCGGTTCCCATCTCGCCTATCTCGTCCAGGAACAGGGTTCCGTTGTCGGCGCGCTCGAAGCACCCGGGGCGGCTGACGGCATCCGTATAGGCACCGCGCTCGGATCCGAAGAGCTCCGCCTCGACTATGGTGGGAGCGATCGCTCCGCAGTTGATCGCGACCCACGGCTGGCCGGCTCTTGGCGAGCTGGCGTGCAGGCTGCGCGCCACCACTTCCTTGCCGACACCGCTCTCGCCGGAGACCACGACGGGTGAGTTGGCCGGCGCGTACATGGCGACCTCTTCACGAATGCGCAGCATCTGAGGGCTGGAGCCGATCAGACCCTCCGTGGCGGCGGTGTTCGGCCGCCGGCGCATCGCCACGGCTTGGCGCACCGTGGCGCGCAGCTTGTCGAGCGCGAGCGGCTTGATCAGGTAGTCGACCGCGCCGGCCCGCATTGCCTCCACCACCAGCTCGATGTCGTCGTGGGCGCTGATCATCACCATCGGCGGCGCGCCGGGGCGGGTGTTCACCTGACGCACCAGCTCGATGCCGTCGTCCGTCCCGAGGGCGATGTCCATCAGGACCACGTCTGCCGGCTCGGCGTCGATCCGTTCGTAGAACTCCGGCGCCGTGCGTGCGCCGATCACGCGGTACTCGGCCGGAAGGATCGCGGCCAGCGTGTCGTGGATCAGCGGATCGTCGTCCACCAGCAGGATGGTGATCACCGCCCCGCCCCGCGTGGGTCCTGGGCCGGCCGTGGCGCGCGATGCCAGACCACGCGTACGGCCATGATCGCCGCCGCCACCGCGGTCTCCGCCCGCAGCACCGTTGCTCCGAGCGCGCAGCGGCGAAAACCGGCGCCGTCGATGCGATCGAGCTCGGTGGCGGAGAACCCTCCCTCCGGGCCCAGCAGAAGCCACGCCGGCACGGCGGGGTCGAGCGTCTCCGGCAGTGCGATATCCACATCCCCGGGCGCCGGGGGATGGCAGACCAGCTTTGCGGCTGCGGCCGGCACCGCCTGCAGCATCTCGGGCAGGCGGCGCGGCGCCTCGATCGCCGGCAGCGGCCACCGTCCGCTCTGCTGGCTGGCGCTGCGCGCGATCCGCTCCCAGCGTGGCTGGCGCGGATGCGCGTGGCCGGCGGGAACCGAACGCTCGGTGACCACCGGAACGATGCCCGCCACGCCGAGCTCCGTCGCCTGCCGGACGATGAGATCCATCGCCGCCGGTTTGACGACTGCCTGGGCGAGCGTCAGGGCAGGGAGCGGCGGCGCTTCGCGGCCCCCATCGGCAAGCGGGCGCAGCGCGACCGAAAGCCGGTCGCGGCCGCGCTCGCGCACGGTCATCGCGAAACGAGAGCCGTCCGCCGTGCTGGCGGGGATGCTGTCACCCGGCGCGAGCCGGCGGACATGCGCCAGATAGTGGAAGTCCTTCCCGGTCAGCACCGCCGTGTACGCCGCCGCGTCGCCCGGAACCGCGCCCACAAGCGCGCCATCGGGGATGACGAACTGCCGCACTCAACGGACCCGCCGGCGTCCGGCCGGCGCGATCATGACCACTCCCCGGGAGAGGACTCGGCGGCGGCGCCGGCGGGAATCCCGGCCTGTGCGGCATCGGGATAGGAAGCCGCGCTGACTTCGCCCGTGCGCAGCAGCCTCACCGCTTCGATCAGGGAAGGGTCGTTGACCAGGTCGTAGATCGGCGTCCGCCGGTGGATCCGGGCGATGGTGCGCGCAAGCTGCCGGCGGACCAACCGATCCTCCAGGTCGAGTTCGCTCTGCTCCAGTTCGGCGAGGAACCTGCCGATGTCCGCTTCGGTCGGCTCCGGATGGGCGAGCGCGAACCGGATCAGCAGTTCTGATCTGCCGAGCTCGTCCAGCGTCCTCTGCTCGTCCTCGCTCAGCTTCGGCTCGGTGATGCGGTGGGGCGCGACACCCACGCCGTCGATCCTGGTTCCGTCGGGGGTGAGGTAGCGGGAGGTGGTGACCTTGACGGCGCGATCGTCCTCGATGCGCATGACCTGCTGCACGGATCCCTTCCCGTAACTCTGCTGGCCGACCAGATAGGCGCGCTCGTGGTCCTTGAGCGCGCCGGCCAGAATCTCGGCGGCCGACGCCGACTCGCTGTCGATCAGCACGACGATGGGAAGATCGGGGTCGACCAGCGTGGCACGCCGGGTGGCGGTGTACTGCTGGTTCTCGTTCTCGACGCGCGAACGGGTCTGCACGATCGTTCCCGCGTCCAGAAACAGGTCGGCGATCTCGACGACCGCCGAGAACAGGCCGCCGCGATTGCCGCGCAGGTCGAGTATCAGCGACCGCGATCGGCCCTCCAGATCGCGTAGCGCCTCCCGGACCTGGTCCGGGGTCTTGCTGGTGAACTGAGGACTGACCCGCAGGTAGCCGATTCCGGGGTCGATCACGGCGTGGCGGACGGTGGGGACCTCGATGAGCTGGCGGGTGACGGTAACCTCCAGGGTCTCGTTGCCGGCCCGCACCAGCGAAACGCGAACGTCGGTGCCGGGAGAGCCGCGCAGGCGGGCCACGACATCGTCCTGGTCCAGGGCGCCGGCCTCCGTGCCGTCGATGGCCACGATCAGGTCGCCGGCCATGATCCCGGCCGCATGGGCCGGCGAGCCCACGAACGGCTCGATGACCAGTACGCCGTCGTCGGCGCGGCTGAGATAGAGGCCCACACCGCCGAACTCGCCGATCGTCATGTCGTTCAACTCGTCGATTTCGTCTCGATCGAGGAACTTCGTGTGGTCATCGCCGACCGCCTCCAACATCCCTCTCAACGCCCCGGTCAGCAACCGGTCGGTATCGGCGGCGGCGGCGTTCACGTAGTTCAGCCGGACGAAGTTGAATACGTCGCGCAGAATGGCGATGGCCCGTTCCGAATCGCGGGCGCGGTTCTGTGCCAGCACCTGAGGCGCCAGAACCAGCAGGGAACAGCCGAGCACCGCGGCGGCGACCATGGTCATCCGGAACGCCCGACGTGCGCCGAGCCTGGTCCGGGCCGGCTCGGTGCCTTTCATGATCGCCGGCGATTCTCGAAGCGGGCCGGAGCGTGTGTCAACGCGCGCGATGCGATTATCATGCATGTCTGATGAACGGAGGCTCCATCCCGTTTCCCACGTGGCTGAATCCCGAGATAGTACCCGGATTGCCGTTGCGCTGGTACGGCCTGATGTACTTGGTGGCGTTCTACCTTACCTATCGGCTGCTGCGCGTGCGAATCGCCGAGCGGGACCTGACCGTCGACAACGAGACGGTGCTCAACCTGTTCTTCTGGGGGATCATCGGCGTGCTCATCGGAGGGCGCCTCGTCTCCGTCATCGTCTACGACCCGAGCGGCCACTATCTGCGCAATCCGCTTCAGATCATCGTTCCGTTCGCCCGCGAGGGGGGCAAGCTGCGCTTCGTGGGGCTGCAGGGGATGGCGTACCACGGCGGCCTGCTCGGGGCGATCGTCGCGGTTGCCCTCTACTGCCGGGCCAGGCGGCTGCCGGTCGCGGAGTGGATGGACATGATCGCGACCTGCACACCGCTGGGCTATACGTTCGGCCGGGTCGGGAACTTCATCAACGGCGAGTTGTTCGGCCGGGTGACCACCGTGCCGTGGGGGGTGGTCTTCCCCGATGCCCCCGGCTTCCCGGCGGAGCAGGAGTGGGTACGGGAGATGGCGGGGCGTTCCGGGATCGAGATCGGCCCGGAACAGGCGCTGGTGAACCTGGCGCGCCATCCTTCCCAGCTCTACGAGGCTGCCCTGGAAGGGTTGCTGCTGTTCGTGGTGTTGTGGGTGGTGCTGCGCAAGCGCGCGCCGTTCCCGGGCGTGCTGTTCTCGGCCTACCTGATCGGCTACGGGGTGGTGCGCTTCGCGGTCGAGTACTTCCGGCAGCCGGACCCCGGCCTGGACTTCCCGATCATGCTGGTACCGGTGGCGAATGCGTCGCAGACGTCGCTGCTCAACTTCACCACCGGCCAGATACTCTCCGCGATCATGATCGTCGCCGGGCTTCTGGCGTTCTTCCTGCTGCGACGGCGCGCGATGGCGGTCGCTTCGGAGGGGAGCAAGCCGGCGACCGTGCCGGGCGCTCGTCCCCGGTCGGGCCGGTCGAGGCGACGGCGCCGAGCCGCCGCCAAGCGCTCGCTCCGCTCGTAGCGGCGGGCTCGTAGCGGCGGACCGAGCGTAAGCGACGCATCGGCAAGAGGTTGCGGCTTGCCGACCGGCGCTTGATGGGCGATACTGGATTCGAACCAGTGACTTCTACCGTGTGAAGGTAGCACTCTCCCGCTGAGTTAATCGCCCATGGACAAACAGTGTACCGCATAGCGTCGCAAACATCACGCCCACTGCACCTGCTCCCGGCGCTCGCGCAGCCGACCCTGCGGATGCCCGCACGCGGCAGGGTGGACGGTCTTGATCGCGAGTTGATCCGCAAGGCCATCCATTTGCTGGTGGCGCTGGTTCCACCGCTGGCGGCGGTGAATCTTCCCGTCACCATGGGCCTGCTGATGGCGGGGACCCTGTTCTATACGGCTGCCGAGGCGATGCGCCTGACCGGGATCCGCGTGGCGGTAGTGTCGGGGCTCACCATGGCTGCCGCGCGGCCGGGCGACACCGGCTTCGTGCTCGGACCGGTCACCCTGGGCCTGGGCGCCATGTTGGCGCTGCTGCTGTACCCGCTGCCCGCATCGGCGATCGCAATCTACGCGCTCGCGTTCGGCGACTCGGCGGCCAGCGTGATCGGCATGGCGTTCGCGGGGCGGCGCATGCCGCTGAACCGGAACAAGACCGTGCCCGGGAGCGTGGCCTGCTGTGCCGCGGTGTTCCTGGTCACGATCACCCTTACGGCCGACCTCCGCCTGTCGATCGCGGTGGCCGTCGCCGCCATGACGATCGAGGCGCTTTCGGGCCGCGATCTGGACAACCTGCTGGTCCCCGTCGGTGTCGGGATGGTCGTGCAGGCGGTCAGGCTGCTGCCGTAGTCTGCGTGGCCGGATATGCGCAACATCGGCCTGCTCACCAGTGGGGGCGATGCACCCGGGCTGAACGCCGTACTGCACGGCGCCTCCGCCATGGCGGAAGCGCGCGGCGCGCGCGCCTGGATCATCCCCAACGGCTACGCCGGACTCTACAACCTGGAGCAGATCACGGAGCTGGTGGCGCTGGACGCTGACCGGCGCGACGCGATCGACTGCACGGAAGCCGGGTCGTCGGCCGGGCACTCCCGCGTCAAGATCGCCGCGATTCCCGACGAGAACCGCTACGAACGGATCGTCGCCGGGTTGCGGCGCTTCTCCATCGACGGCCTGGTGATCGCGGGGGGCGACGATACCGGCTCGGTGGTCGTCGACCTCGCGGAACGGGGCATCCCGGTCGTGCACGCGCCGAAGACGATCGACCTGGACCTGCAGACCTACTCGGTCGGAGGGGATACCGCGGCCAACCGGATCGCGCGCGTCGTCGACGATCTCAAGTCGACCGGCCGCAGCCACAACCGCGTGATGATTACCGAGGCGTTCGGGCGCTACGCCGGCCACGTCGCGCTGCGCGGCGGCATCGCCGCCGACGCCGACTGCATCCTGCTGCCGGAGGTTCCGGTCGACTTCGATGTCGTCCACGAACACCTGAGACAGAGACTGATCGGCCGCCTGCGCTCCGCGGGCGGTTTCGCCGCGACCTACACGGTGGTCGTGGCCGAAGGGATGACGACGGCGGACGGCGGCACGGTGACCGACGACAGCGTCGCCGCGGACGCCTTCGGCCATCGCAAGCTCGCCGGCGCCGGACGCTACGTCCGCGAACAGATCCAGGCGCGACTCGACGACGATGAGGAGATCCGCCATGCGATGCGGGAGCTGGGCATGTACGTTCCGGGTCTCCACCACGCGCCTGAAGCGCGCGATGTCGTGCCCGCGCACCTGGTGCGTTCCGGGACCACGTCCGCATTCGATGTCGGGTTCGGCAAGCAGGTCGGCGCGGGGGCGGTGCTCTTGTTGCTGGGCGGCGTCTCGGGGGTGACCGTGAGCTGGGTGAACGGCGATTCAGTGTCGTATCTGCCCACGCGCACGGCCATCGCGCAGCACCACGTCGATCCGGCGATCATCAGCCTGTACGAGGAGATGGGGGTCTGCTTCGGCCGCCGCCCACGCCGCTACGCGCCGGAGTTCCGACGGCTCGACGGCCCGGAGCCGCGCTACCTCTGACGGCGGTCCTGCGTCGGCTCGGCCGGCAGGCGCTCGCGCGCGCCGGTCACGACGGCGATCGCGCCGCCGATCGCGACGTCGGCGGCCACGCCCATCGCGGTCAGCAGCGGCAGCACCGGGGCCACCAGGAGGTAACTCTCTTCCAGCCCTCTCCCCCAGCGAGCGGCAAGCAAGGCCAGGGCGGCGGTTGCGGCGCCGCCCGGAGCCGCCGGAAGGGCGAAGGCGAGCACCGAGGCGGCGCCGATGATCCACAGCACCTCATCCCAGGCAAGCGGAATGGTCGTGTAGGAGCGAACGACAACGGTGAAGGAGGCGGTGGCCACCATGGCGCTGCCGGCACGGCCGAACATCGCGAACAGCGGAAAGGCCGCGCTTCCGAGTCTGGTCGGAATCCGCAGATCCGACGCCCCGTGCCGGGCCATCGCCGCCAGCGCCGCGTGGTGGTGTCCGGTGCCGATCCCCGTCAGCACCGGCACGGTCAGCCCGGACAACGACGGCGCCTCCACCTGCCTGCGTTGGAGCAGGCGCCACGCGAGCAGCAGGCCTCCGAGCATCAGTCCGAGGTCGATCGCCAGCACCAGCACGAGCTGGCCGTACGGACCGGCGCCGCCTCCGCTCAGCGCGGCGGTCAGCGACGCGCCGCCGAGCAGCAACGCGATCCAGAGATGTCCGGTGACCAAGGAGTTGATCCGGTAGAAGAGCCGCGCCAGCGCCTCGACCAGCTCGGCGATCACGCGGCTCGACCGGTCCTCCGGTATGCTCAGGCCGATCACCAGAGCGATCAGGTATACTGGCAGCAACAGCGCCCCGTCGCCTGCCAGTCCGGCGAACAAGTTGGTCGGCAGCGCATGCCGTACATGCTGGAGAAAGCTCGGCACCGAGGCGGCGGCGCTGTGTACGACGATGATGGGAATCCGATCGGGTGACGCCGCCAGCACGGACAGCACGCCCAGGGACGCCAGGGACACCGTGGCGGCCGCCTGCCCCGCGAGCAACATGGCGTGGGCGCGCAGCGCGCCGCGGCGGCCCAGCTCGCGCATGCCTGCGACCAGGCCGAAGAACACCATCGGAAACACGAACACCTGCACGGCCCGGACCGCCAGGTTCGCGGCGGTATGCAGGACTGCGGCAACCGGCGGCTGGTGGAGCAGGGCGCCCAGCGCAGCGCCGGCGGCCAGCGCCAGGGCGCCCCGCAGGGCTGGCGTCATCGGCAGGGCTGGCGTCATCGTTCACTCCAGGAGGCACGCATGAAGGCGGTGATCGTCGCGGCCGGGTACGGCAGCAGGTTTCTGCCGGCTTCGAAGACGGTACCCAAGGAGATGTTTCCGGTCATCGACCGCCCTGCGATCGACTTCATACTACAGGAGTTGCGCGACTCCGGGGTCGAGGACATCCTGTTCATCACCTCCCGCCGCAAGCGCGCGCTGGAAGACTACGTCGATCGCGAGGTGGAGCTGGAGCAGGTGTTCGAGTCCGAGGGCGCGGCCGACAAGCAGCGGACGATCGCCGTGCCGTCGGGACGATACGTCTTCCTGCGGCAGCAGAGGATGCTGGGCACCGGCCAAGCCATCCTGCTGGCCGAGCCGTTCACCGGTGACGACCCGTTCGTGGTCGTGTTTCCCGACGACCTGCACGTCGGCGATCCGCCGCTCACGCGCCAGTTGATCGACACCTACGAGCGCACCGGTTGCAGCGTGCTGGCGGTCGAGCACGATCCGCCCCATCTGGAGCGGTACGGGGTGGTGGCGCTTGCAGACGACGACCTGCACGTGACCGGTATCGTCGAGAAGCCGGCGCCGGGCACCGAACCGAGCCGCGACATCTCCATCGGCCGCTACCTGTATACGCCGGAGATCTACCCGGCCTTGAAGGGCCGCTGGGAACGCCATCGCGGCGGCGAGTTCCACTACACCGAGGGGGTGGAGGAGCTGGCACGGCAGGGGCGCGTGGTCATCCAGCGCATGATCGGCCGCCGGCTGGACATCGGCGCGCCGGCAGGCTACCTGCAGTCGATCCTGGCGTACGCGGCGCGCGATCCGGAGTTGGCGGCGGAGATCGAGGCATTCCGAGCCGGCGGCGATACGTCGGCTGCCAACGCCTCGTAGCGCGCGGCCTCGACGACGCGGCCACGCTTGCGGGCGCCGGCGGCGTGGATCAGGCACTTGCGGGCGAGCTCGCGGCGCGCGATGGAGCGCTCCGGCTCCGCCCAGTGATCGGCCGTCACCAGCGGCGCCAGGGCGTCGATGCGAAAGCGTTCGATCTGCCCGTAGCGCTCCGAGAGCTGATCGCCGTGGCCGGCCCGCTTGGTGACCAGCGGCCGGTCGCAGTACGCCACCGGGAAGCGGGCGGTCACGCGCAGCCACAGTTCGTAGTCCTCGGCGATCTCCAGGTCTTCGCGGAAACCGCGGACCTCGCGCAGCACGGCGCGGTGCAGGACCACCGTGGATGGCCCGACGATGCACTTGCGAACGGCGTCCGCAAACAGCCACCCGGAGCGCCGGTGGCGTTGGCCGGCCTGTGACACCGGGCGGCCGTCGCGCAGCCACAGCTCCCGGCTGTGGACGATCGGAACCCCGGGACTCGCGCGCAGCAGCGCCATCTGCAGGGCGAGCTTGTCGGGCATCCACAGGTCGTCGGAATCGAGGAACGCCAGGTAGTCGCCGGTCGCGACAGCCACGCCGGCGTTGCGTACGGCGCCGGGGCGGCCGGTGTGGTCGATGCGGAGCGGGCGCAGCCCGGGCTCCGCGCGCAGCCGCTCCCAGGTACCGTCGGTGGACCCGTCATCCACGACGATCAGCTCGACCGGAGCGTACCGTTGCGCGCGCACCGAGCCGATGGCCTCCATCAGCAGCGCGAGGCGGTCGTGCGTGGGGATGATCACCGACACCAGAGGGTGATCGGTCCGTGACCTGGGCATCTCGGCAGTACCATGCAGTAGTCTGTACGTGTGGCCGCCGGCACCGGAACGGGGAGGGACCCGATCGTCGCAGGTGGGCTCACGCGCGTGGCGCTGATCGGCTTCATGGGCGCGGGCAAGTCCTCGGTCGGGGTGGCGCTGGCGGTGGCGCTGCGCTGGCGGTTCGTCGACCTGGACCGGGCGATCGAACAGGAGCAGGGGCGGACGATCCGCGAGATCTTCGCCGCAGCCGGCGAGTCCGGCTTCCGGGCAGCGGAGAGCGCCGCCCTGCATCGGCTGACCGGTGCGGAGCAGACCGTTCTGGCGGTCGGCGGCGGAGCGCCCGTGCAGCCGGCGAACCGGGCGTTCTTCCGCGCCTGGATGACCTTCTATCTGACCGCGCCGCTCGCGGAGCTTCGGGAGCGGGCCGGCCGGCCGGGCGCCCGGCCGCTGATGGACCTGCCGCCCGCCCAACTGCGCGCGCTGTATCAGCGGCGCGAGCCGATCTACCAGAGTCTCGGCATCCGTATTCACACCACCCGCAAGCCGGTCGGCGCCATCGTGGCGGCCATCCTGGAACGGATGCGCCAGCCGACGTGAGGTGTCACCTGCCGGCACGTCGCAGTCGCTCACCGCGCCCGCGAGCAGCCGGAGCGTCCGTCACGCCGCCCACCGCGCGGTATCCCCCGGACGCTGCAGCGCGGCGACCGCGCGCCGCAGATCGACGCGCCGCTCATAGATCGCGGTGCCGACGATCGCACCGGCGGCGGCGCCCGTGGAGGCGATCGCCGTCAGGTCGGCCTGCGAGCTCACGCCCCCGGAGAACAGCACCGGCAGCCCGGACCTGGCGGCCGCGGTGGCGCCCGCCAGGTCCGGGCCCTCCAGCATGCCGTCGCGATCGACCGCCGTGTAGATCAGTCCGGCGAGCCTGGATCCGCGCACGGCATCGATCAGCGCCCGCTCGCCGCCCGCGGACTCCGCCCAGCCTTCGACCTGCACCTGCCCCAGACGGGCGTCGATGCCGCCGACCACGCGGCCGGGCCACCGCTCGGCCCACGACAGGACCTCGGCCGTGCGGGTGGCGAGCGTCGTGCCCACCACCACCGCGTCCGCTCCCAGGTCGAGCAGCGCCTCGGCATCCTCGGCGGCCCGTACCCCGCCGCCGACCTGCACGCGCACATCGACCGCCTTGAGAATCCTGCCGATCGCCGCGCGATTGCCGCCGCTCCCGCGCGCGGCGTCCAGGTCGACCACGTGGATCCAGAGCGCTCCCTGCTGTGCGAACCCGTCGGCGACCGCCGCGGCGTCGCTGCCGTAACGGCGTGCGCGTTCGAAGTCCCCCTGCTGCAACTGGACACAGCGGCCGCCGAGCAGGTCGATGGCGGGTACGATGAGCATCGCGGCCTCAGTGCAGCGGCGCGAACGCCTGACTCAGCGTGCGCTCGATGGTGCCCGTGTCGACCGCGCTTTCCCAGAGGCCGGTCAGGCGGCCCTGACGGCCCAGGCGGCATATCACCGCCAGCACCTGCAAGTACTCCGTGCGCTGTGCAGGCGGCGTGGCGAATACGAACAGCAGATGTACCGGTTGCCGGTCGACGGCCGCGAACTCGATGCCGATCCGGGAGACGCCGACCGCGACCAGCAGCGACGACAATCCCCGCAGCTCGCCATGCGAGAGCGCTATGCCGCGTCCGACCGCCGTCGAGTGGACACGCTCGCGTGCGACCACCGCGTGCTCGATTGCATCGCGGTCGGTGTCGCTCAACGCCGGCCAGCGGCTGATCACTTCGTGGATTGCGGCCCATTTATCGCGGCTGGACAGATCGGGAACAACCGCAACGGAAGAGACGCAGCCCTGCACCTCGATCCACGTTACACGCGAATCGGCGGCGCGACAACGAAGGTGGATGCGGCCGTGTTACGCTGCTCCGTGCGCATAGCGGTCGCCTGTCGGCCCGGCATTACCGATGACAGGGCAGGCGTGCTGCCGGCCGAGGTGGCCGGCGAGCCTGCGTGGCAGGGACGGGTGCGGCCCGGCGATCTGGCGGTCATGGTCGGCGGACGCATCGGCAAGGAGCGGGCTGCGGCCGCATGAGCCCGTCCCCGGCCGACGGCCATCGCCACCGTCTGCTCGCCCTGCTCCGCGGCAACGCCGTGCTCTGGGAGTGCCTGGAGCGGGTGGCCGAGCTGGATCTGCCCGGCTGGTACCTGGGGGCAGGCTGCGTGACCCAGACCGTGTGGAACGCCGCCCACGGCAAGCCGCCGGGGGAGGACGTCGACGACCACGACCTCGTCCACTTCGATGCCGGCGACCTCGGCGAGGAAGCCGAGGTCGCCGTCGTGACCCGGACGCAGGAGGCCGTCGCCGGCCTGCCGGTCCGTCCGGATGTCAAGAACCAAGCCAGGGTCCACCTCTGGTACCGGCAACGCTTCGGGTACGGCATCGAGCCCTACGGCTCCACCGAAGACGCCATCCGCACGTGGCCCACCACGGCGACCGCGGTCGGCGTGCGGCTGACGCGCGGAGGCCCGGTCGTGTTCGCGCCGTTCGGCCTGGCCGACCTGTTCGGGCTCGTGGTGCGCGCCAATCGGGTGCAGATCACGCCGGCGATCTTCGAGGGAAAAGTGGCTCGATGGCGCCGGTGCTGGCCGGATCTCATGGTGCTGCCATGGGACGACGGCATCGGCTCCCGCCGGCGACCTTGAAGGCAGGCGCCCCGCGTGGCACCGTGCGGCCGATTATCCGGCCCCGGGAGGGGGCCAGCCGCCAGGAGGACATCAGTGGCGCTCAGGATCAACGACGAAGCTCCCGATTTTTCCGCGGAGACCACTCAGGGTCCGATCAACTTCCACGAGTGGATCGGCGACGGATGGGCGGTTCTCTTCTCTCACCCCAAGGACTTCACGCCGGTGTGCACGACCGAGCTGGGCGCAGTGGCGGGTCTCCAGGACGAGTTCGCCAGGCGCAACTGCAAGGTGCTCGGCATCAGCGTGGACGGCGTCAGCGACCACGAAGCGTGGTCGAAGGACATCGAGGCGTCGCAGGGCCACGCGGTGACGTATCCGCTGATCGGCGATCCGGACCTGTCCATCGTGAAGACCTACGACATGCTGCCGGGGGACGCCGGGACGACCTCCGAAGGCCGCACCCCCATGGACAACGCCACGGCGCGCTCGGTGTTCGTGATCGGGCCGGACAAGAAGATCAAGGCGACCCTTACCTACCCGATGAGCACGGGCCGCAACTTCGCGGAGATCCTGCGCCTGCTCGACTCGTGTCAGCTCACCGCGGCCAAGCAGGTCGCGACCCCCGCGAACTGGAATCAGGGCGACGACGTGATCATCCTGCCGTCCGTTTCGGACGACGCGGCGAAGGAGACCTATCCGGACGGATGGGAATCCCCCTTGCCGTACATCCGCATCGTCCCGCAGCCCAGGTAGCCGGCGTTACGGTCGGTTTCCGCGCGGCGTTCGGCTTGCCTTGGCGGGCGCCGCGCGCGTACCATACGGAAAGCGCGCGATCGCCTGACGCGCGTCGAATCTCCGGGGGCGTAGCTCAGTTGGCTAGAGCGCGTGAATGGCATTCACGAGGTCGTGGGTTCGATTCCCGTCGCCTCCAAGAGACGACACGTACGACGCCCGAGACAGAACTCCCGTGTCGAGACGACCTGCCTTGGGAGCTGGTCGCCCGGCCGCGAGCTCGCTCCTCGAACCGGAACGTCACGCGCCAGTTGGCGGATACCGAGACCCCCAGTGGCGGAACGATGCGATCACCAGCCAAGTGACCGGGCTGATGGCGACCGATCTGGATTACCCAGTCCGAGGTTGCGAGGTTGCAGGGCTTGTCGTTAATGCGTAGCCTCTGGCTCCATGATTTCGCCACTCTGCCGGCCGCCGGCGGCCTCACTTGGCGGCGACAGTCCGAAGCCGCCGCGACCTTCGACGCCTCCATCGGATCGATTGCGGCTGACCCGTCGCAGGCAGGCCGCGCTCTTCGAGGACAGGGGATGACGGACTCCATCAAGCAGGCACTGGCGGCGGGTGAACCGTCGCTGGGTTCGTGGCTCAATCTGGGCTCTCCGCTGGCGGCGGAGGTCATGGCGTCCGCCGGCTACTCATGGCTGGTGGTCGACGCCGAGCACACCGCGTTCGACCTGGGCCTCATCGCCCACACCTTCCGCGCGACCGAGGCGCGTGGTGCCGTGCCCCTGGCGCGTATCTGGGACCACGACCCGGTCACCATCGGCCGCGTGCTGGACGCGGGCGCCTGCGGTCTGGTGATCCCGCACGTGTCGACGCCTGAGCAGGCCGCCGCCGTCGTGTCCGCCATGCGCTATCCGCCGGCCGGCACGCGCTCACAGGGGACGGGCCGCTGCGTGACGCTGGCCGACGACTACCGGCAGACAGCCAACGACTGGCTGCTGTGCATCCCGCAGATCGAGGATCTGGAAGGGATCGACAACGCCGAGGCGATCGCCGGTGTCGACGGAGTCGACATCGGCTTTCTGGGGCCGGGGGACCTGGCGTTGTCGATGGGGGTGACCGCCGGCGACCCGCGGCACGAAGATGCGCTGCAGCGCTTCCGCGAAGGATGCGCGCGCGCCGGCGTTCCGTGCGGGATGCCCGTACCGAACCCCGCGGACGTACCGCGCCGACTGCGCGAAGGATTCCAGTTCATCGACATCGCCAGCGACCTGCGCTTCGCCGACAGCGCGGCGCGCGCGGCGCTGGCCCAGGCTCGCGGAGGTTAGCGCCTGCCGCCCCAAGACCGTCGCCTGCGGCTCCGCCCTCGGCCCATCCCACCTCTCTCGCGTCGGAGTCTGTTCTCGCGTCGGGTCTGTCGGCTTTCCCGCTGACGCGGCACGACCGATAGACTCCTACCGCCGCCTGCGCTGGAACAACGGGTAGATCTTCGACGACAGGTCGATCTTGCGGTCGACCAGCTTTATCACGCGTCCGTAGGCAAAGAAGGATCCGGCCAGCCCGGCGAGGGTGAACACCACCAGCAGCACCGACGCCACCCCTTGCGCGAGCCCCATCTGCGTCAGCCAGCCGACCAGCACGATGGAGATCAGGATCACCACCACCATCATGGCCAGCGAGAACGCGGTGGCGGCCACCATGAAGACGGCCGTGTTCATCGCCTTGTTCATCTGTCCTCCTCCTCGTTTTCGGGCACGCACTGCTCCCGGACGCCGTTCTCCGGGGCCACGCCGTTCTCCGGGTCCATGGCATCATGCCTCGGCCGCGACACCAACCACGAGCTTGCCAGCAGCAGGATGCCGGCGACTACCACCGACGAATCGGCCACGTTGAAGGTGGGAAACCGGCTGAAGCCCAGGATGCCGTAAAACTTGACGTCCACGAAGTCGACCACCCCGTCCGGCCGGGCGACCCGGTCCACGTAGTTGCCGATGCCGCCGCCCATGATCGCCGCCAGCAGCCATCGCTGCCCGCGCGTGAGCTGGTCGCTGGTGAGGTAGTACGCCGAGATCAGGCCGATCGCCATCAGCGGCAGGATGAGCAGCAGCACGCGGCGCAGGTCGGCCGGGATGCCGCGCCCGATGCTGAAGGCTATCGCGGTGTTGTGCACGTACGTGAACCGCAGGAAGTCGCCGATCACGGGAACGGGCCGCTCCAAGGGCAGCGTTGCCACCACGAACGCTTTCACGATCTGGTCGGCGGCCACCACCGCCAGCGTGAGCAGCAGCGGCAGATAGCGCTCCCGGGCGCGGAGCGGGCTCACAGGCCGGTCGGCAGGTCGATGAACGTGGTCGCCAACTCGGTGTGAGCGGCGGTGTGCGCCATCATGTTGCGCACGCCCCAGGTTTCGGTCGCGTAGTGGCCGGCGAACACGACGTTGATGCCGGCCTCCAGCGCCTCGTGATAGACCTCGTGCGAGGCATCGCCGGTTATGTACAGGTCGAGTCCCGCGGCGATCGCCTGGCTGACGATGCGGGTGCCGCCGCCCGACACCAGCCCTACGGTGCGGATGCGCTCCGTCCCGAACGGCAGCACCGCCGAGCACCGCTCGCGCCCGCCGAACGGGTCGGCGAGCAGCTCGTCCAGCGTGGCGCCGTCGGGGTAGCGCGCTTCCGGTACGCGGCCGGCCACGCCGATGTCGACCCCGTGGTAGTCGCCGAAGGGCCGGCAGTCGATGAGCCCGAGCGCGGCGGCCATGCCGGCGTTGTTGCCGAGCCGAGGGTGGGCGTCCAGTGGCAGGTGCACGGCGTAGAGGGCCAGATCGCGCTGCATCAGCACGCGGATGCGCTCGAAGAGCCCGCCGGTGACGGTCACCTGGCGGCCCCAGAACAGGCCGTGATGGACGAACAGCAGTTGTGCCTCCTGGTCGACGGCGCGCCGCAGCACCTCCAGCCCGCAGTCGACCGCGAACGCAACGCGAGCGACAGGGGCGTGTGCGGCGCCTACCTGCAGGCCGTTCGGCGCCGTGTCGGCCGCGTCGGCCGGCGCCATCGGCGCGATGAGTGCGTCACGGACGAATGCATCGAATTCGCTGATCAGCAAGGGAACGCAGTATAGGTCCGGCAGAGGGGCAACGGCGAGGCCGCCGGCCTCATGGTGCAGGCGCTACGCCGGGATGCGGACGGAAGGATGCCGGACCGCGGCCGGCCGGTGCCGGGCTCAGGTCCCGAACCGGTCCTGGAGGCGCTCGGCGATCCGGTCGAGGACGGCGGAGCTGAGGTATTCGGGGTCCCGCAGCCTGGCCTTGACGCCGGCGACCAGTTCCGCGCGGGCCGCCGGGCTGCGGTTGACGATATCCATGGCTTCCTCGATCTTCGCTATCACGCGGGCTTCCGTTGACAGATTGCCCGGCTCGGTGTCGTCGGCGCGAGAGGCGGCTGCCGTCCGGTCGATGTCCTTGAGAATGGAAACCGGATCGATCGGTCCGAGGGAGTCGACGGCCATCTGAGTGCTCCTTCCTGGTGTCCTGACCGCAATGGCTCCACGCCGCACAGCAACACACCGCACTGTTCTGAGGCCTCCCCCTCTTGAGGCAAGCCGGCCTCACGGGTGGGCCGACAGACCGTATCTTCGCGCATGGAAGGCACGCCGTCAACCACCCCTGTGGTGGTTTGCCATCGTCCCTCCCGGGTCAACGACAGCACCCCCGCATTCACCGGCCACTCACTTGAGAAGCAGTATGATAGCTCGCCGCTTCCTGCAGCCACACCGCCATGCTCCCGGCCCCGCGATGCCCCCAGGCGAAGTACGGCACGGCGGTGAGCTTGCCGTTCGTCAGGACCGTGATGCCGCCGAGCAGGTCGGGCCGCGGCTCGGGTTGCCACTCCGCGGGCGCGGTCAGGGCGAGCTGGCGCACGTCGCCGCCGTTGTCGGCCTGTTCGAGGCAGTAGACCAGCGGGCCGCGCTCGAGCGCGACCTTGCCGCGGTCGGCCTCCACTCGATCGTCGGCCTCCACGAATCTGACCGGCATCGGCAGCCCGAGCGTTACCTCGTCACCGGAGCGCCACTCCCGGGTGATCTCCAGGTAGCCCGCATCGGTGACCGACGGAGTGACCGCATCGCGGTTGACGGCGACATCGAGACGATCGGCGTTGGCATCGCGGTAGCGGTAGAGGTCCGAGGGGACCGGCCGCCCTCGTGCCCACCCCGGCAGCCGGAGCAGGACGGTGGCCCGAACCGGCGTCTCCGTCCGGACCGTGAGCGACACGCTTCCGTTCCAGGGGTACTCCGTGGCCAGGCTGAGCTGCATCTCCACCCCGGCAACGGCGACGGTCGTTTCCGAAGGGACGTAGAGATTCACGTACACGCGGTCTCCGCTCGTGGCGAAGAGGTAGGAGCCCACGGTGCTGATGAACCGGGCCACGTTGGTGGGACAGCAGGAACACTCGAACCACGGCTGGCGTGCTGCCGAGCCGATGTTGAAGCCCGCCACGCCGTCGGCTTCGAGCGGATTCGCGTAGAAGAAGTCGGTGCCACCGAGCGCGACCCCGGAGAGCAATCCGTTGTAGAGCGTTCGCTCGAGCACGTCGTAGTGATCGGCGCTGCCGGTCAGGAGGAAGAGTCGGCGCGCCCACAGGACCAGGGCGATGGAAGCGCAGGTTTCCGCGTAGGCGCTGTCGTTGGGCAGCTCGTACGGTTCTCCGAAGCCCTCGATCTCCGGGCGCGCTCCGATGCCGCCGGTGAGGTAGAGCTTTCGGCCCACGATGTCGCGCCACAGGCGCAGCACCGCCGCGGCGTACTCGTCGGCGTCGGACCCGCCATCCGCGGCGAGCGCGGTATCGGTCATGGCGATGTACAGGTACGCGGCGCGGACCGCGTGTCCCACCGCCTCGGCCTGCTCCAGCACCGGGACGTGGTCCTGGGTGTACTCGGCGTTGTCGGTGGGGCCGCTGCCATCGGGGCCGCCGGCGTCGTCCCTCCCGGCCTTGCCCCTGGCCTCGAGGAAGAAGCGGGCAAGCGCGGCGTACCGGCTCTGCCCCGTCTTCCGCGCCAGCCGCATCAAGCCGATCTCGATCTCCTGGTGGCCGGGCACGCCCACCAGCGCGTCCGGACCGAAGGTCTCGGCCACGAAGTCGGCGCTCTTCGTCGCCACCGCCAGGAGGTTGTCCTTGCCCGTAGCATCGGCATACGCGACCGCCGCCTCGTAGAGATGTCCGACGTTGTACAGCTCGTGGCCCTGTCGCAGATTCGACCAGCGCTCGGGGCCCGCGTACTCGCTCCGGCCGTGCGCCCCGGACGTTCGAATCGTGTACAGGTAGCCGTCAGGCTCCTGCGCCGCGGCGATCCGCGCGATCAGCTCGTCCGTTTGGCGCTCGAGGTCGGGATCCCGCTTCTGCGCAAGCACGGTGGCGACTCCCTCCAGCGCCTTGAACACGTCGGAGTCGTTGAAGTGCAGGCCTTCGAACAGCGAGCGATCCGCCGCGGCTGCCGCATCGAAGTTGAGCAGGCGGCCCGTGTCCTCGCACCGCGACAGACAATAGGGGACCGTCCGGTCGGCGTTGACGGCTGCGCGTGTGGCCCACATTCCGGTCTTCAACGCGACTTCGGTGGCAGGGACTGCATGAATCGATGTTCGTTGTTGCATCTGTACTACCACCTCTCATTCAGCGCGCACCAGGCGTTCGTCGGAAGAGGTGTGACCAGACGATCACCCGTGCGGCTCCGAAATCGGCCAACGAGGCATCCTATGTCCGCTCCTTCAGTCTGCCTGACAGGTACCTGTGGATAATGCTCGACAAGAGCGTCTGATATGGGATGCCCTCTTCTCGCGCTCGCGCATGCGCGAGGTTGAAGTCGCGTTCGGTTACCCGCAGGTTGATCCTCCGAGTCTTGTTGAAGGTGTTGCGGGCCGCTTGACGTGCTCTCTCCATCTCGAGCTCAGCACCGGAAGCACGACGCAACTCGCCCCGCTCGAACTGTTCCAGGATCTCCCGCTCTTCGGTGTTCAGTTCGCCGCTCACGATGATCGCCTCCTCTGATGTTCGCGCGTCGCCTTCCGGCTGGGGATTATCGTCTTCAGGAACCTCGTGCCGTCCGTACCGATCACGAACGGTACGAGATGGCAGTATCCATCGATGTCCACGACGTAGACTCTCTGCCGCGGATACCTTGTCTGGTTTGGGTGTTCCACCACGTCCACCAAGCCGCCCTGCTCGATAGCGGAGATGACTCGCTCAAATGAGACTCCCCGTTGGTCAGCGAGTTGACGGTTCTTGTCCACATTCCAATCGAAGCCGGCGGTCACGATCAATCTTTATCCATTGTGTTCATTGTGTCAAACACTTATCCGCCCCCGGCGCATGCGACGGACAACCCCGAGTTGCGCTGAGCGTTGCGGAAGGCGTCGGGGCCGTATTGCCTGCCTGGCGCCTGCCGCGCGGACCGACACGCCGACCGCGACCGGACCGGTATGCCACGAAGAGCTTGGCCGGGAGACCAGGATGAGTGCTGTGAGCGGCGCGCTGTCCGGCTCTACGGTGACTGAAGTGGTGCGGTGACAGAGCTGGCGCCGCCAACGTGTGCCCCCACCTGCCGCCCCTGGGCCGTGGCTCCCCCCAGACTGCCTGTGTCGGACCGCTGCTGCCGCTCATCGAGAATTGCTGCAAGCACCAGGGTAGTGGTTCAGTTTGAATCGCGTTTGTACGGCCCGCGCGTCTTCGGCCGCCGCGCCTCGTAGTCCGCGTCGATCATCGCCACGATGTCCTCGAACTTCATCCGCCAGTCCGCGATCCCCGCGGCCATCGCCGGCGTGGTCGGCGGTCCACCCTTCACCGTCCGGTACGGCTCGATGAAGTTGTACCGGAACATGTAGAGCGCCACCGTGGGCCGTGTGGTTCAGCAGCTTCTTCGAGAAGGCGTTGGTCAATCGGGTGTAGCGCCGCATGCTCATCCGCATCGTCAGGTTTGTGCCGCTCCACGTAGCTGGTTCCTGTCCGGTAATCCCGGTTTCGGAGAGGGAGCCGGCGAGGAGCGCCTGTAGGGAGCGTGCCGGACGTGTGAAGATCGGGATTCGGAAGCTGTCGAGCTCGGTTTTCGCACGATCGAGGAGACTATTTCGGAATCTTTGGACACATGTCCCTTGGGTATACCGATGCGTAAGACGCACTTGTGCCGCAGATCTCCTCCGAGATAATTGTCAGACAAGAAACCGACGCGCGCCGGCGCCGCGTCAGGTTCGCAGCAGGCGCGCCAGCCGTATCAGGTTGTGCGCGAACACCGCCGCATGCACGTATGCCTGAAAGTGTTCCCAGCCATGCCAAGTGCAGCATCCCAGCCCGAAACACCGCTTCAGGTACGAGATGCCTGCTTCCACACCAGCCCGAAAGCGCTTGAGTTGCCCATGGATCCACGACGACGGCGTCATGTCGGCCGGCTGCAGACGACACTTCTTGTGGAACACCACGTGCTCCACCCTAAACTCAGACTTCCTGACATGGTGTGCCGACCCATAGCTTCCAGTAGTCTCAAACCCTGGTTTTCGGGCTTCTTCCGGGCAAATGCACCATTTTCGGCTTTTCGTCGCTTCGCACCGGTGGACAGAATGAAATGACGCATGATCGTGAGTTGCTTGGCATGCTCCGCGCGCGACCGGGCCGCTCATCCCGGCCTGGGCCTCAAGATCGTCTACAAGAGCGTCGGCGGTCCCATCTCGATGTGTCACACGATTCCGGCTGAGGTCAGGAAGTCTGAAACTAACGCTATCGGCTCGATAGACTTACGCGGAATGTCCAACAGCAAGCCGCGCAGATACTCGCCACTGTGCCGGCGCTGTTCGCGGCGCTGGAACAACGGGCTGTAGATGGCGTGGTAGTCGTCCAACTGGTCGACCAGCGCGGCTACCTCCAGCGGTTGCAGGTCCAGCGACGGCAGCATCTCGATAGCTGCTTGCCTCGGCGCAGTCGCCAGCATTACGGCTGCTCCAGCGGATCGCGCACCGTGGCCGGGCGCCGGTGGTCAGCGAAACGGTCCAAGAACCCGCCAAGGTGATCGGCTCCTTCGGTCATCTCCTTGCCCCTCCCAGAGCTATACATGCTGTATGAGAGAATCACCGATCAGGCCGCGCCTGTCATCCCCTATGATCGCGATTCAATCGGCTATCCTGAGATGCTCGCTTGGTCCGATGCTCCTTCGCATTGGGAGAGGCATGCCACAGGAAATCGAACCCTCGTTGTAGTACTAACACTAACCACTACCCAGGAAGCCGGCGCCATCGTTCGGTGGTCGCCTTACAGTGGAACCTGATATTGGCGACGTTGGCACTGGTCGTCGTATCGATCATGGTTCTCTATCTGTTTCTGCAGCGGCATATTCAAATATTCAATCCGGCCTTGTCAGCGGCGCCTCGAAGGGATAGGGCTTTCAGACATGCCAGCCGCCTGAGACCTTGAGATTCTCCCCGGTGATGTAGGAAGTTTCGCGGCGCAGGAAGAACTCGATCGCCGCGTTGAGGTCGGCGTACCTTCCGTAGCGGCCCTTGGGGATCGCCGCGCGCCCGCCGGGCGGCTTGGTCATCGAGTTGTCCATGATGCCGGGCGACACGGCGTTGACGGTGATGTCGCGGTCGGCGGTCGCGGCGGCAAGGCTCCTGGTCAGGATCAGGATGCCGGTCTTGCCGACCATGTACGGCCCCAGCGTCGGCTGTGCCGACAGCTTGTCCGCGGCGGAATCGGCGAGGTTGACGATGCGCCCGTAGCCGTGGCGGCGCATGTGCGGCAGCACTGCCCGGCAGACCAGGAACGCGGCGGTGACCGTGGTGCGTATGGCGCGGTCCCACTCGGCGGGGTCCACCCGCTCGATCGGCTTCACCTGGAAGGTGCCGACGTTGTTCACCAGCAGGTCGATGCGGCCGCTGCGGTCGGTGATCCGCTCGACGAGCGCCGATACGCTGGCCGCGTCGGTGAGGTCGGCGGCCTCGGCGTGGCAGCCGGCCGCGTCTCCGCCCAGCCGCTCGACCAGCGCCCGTGCCGCGCCGGCGCTGGTATGGTAGTGGACGGCCACCGCCGCGCCGCGGGCGGCCAGGTGAGTGGCGATGGCGGCGCCGGTACGGCGCGCGGCGCCCGTGACCAGCGCCACCTGGCCGGCGAAGGGCCGGTCCGTGACCGCCGGTTCCGCGCCGGCCGTCACGGAAGCACCCGGCAGACGATCTGCCGGTAGGTGATCCGATTCCGGCGCGGGGCGAGCGGTTCACCGTCGGCGGGATGGGTGAGACACGGGGCGATGTCCAACAGCGGCACGAGCATGAAGTCGCGCTCGGTCAGGCCGGGGTGCGGCACCGTCAGACGCGTGTCGTCGGTCACCAGGGTTCCGTACAACAGGAGGTCCAGATCGATCGTGCGCGGGCCGTGGCGGACCGTGCGGGTGCGGCCGAGCGCGCGCTCGATCGCCTGCAGCCGGTCCAGCAGCGCGTGCGGAGCGGCCTCGGTGCGCACGGCGACCACCAGGTTCAGGTAGGGCGCCTGTGCGGCCAGCCCCCACGGACGGGTGAGGTAGGTAGGCGAGGTGGCCGTGCGACGGGCGACCGCCTCCAGCCGCGCCAGCGCTGCGGCAAGGTTGGGACGCGGATCGATGTTGGATCCGCAGGCGATGAACGCCGTCCGGATGCTCATCGGCGCTTCACTCCGCGTCACCCGCCGAACGCAGGCCGCGCAGGGTGGCGATGATCTCGGGGTCGTGCGTCCGGATCCAGGCAGGCCCGAGCTCCAGCAGCAGGTGGGAGAGGATGATGCGGCTGGTCAGACTCTCCTTGCGCGGGCAGTTGATCAGCACCGGGTAGCCTGTGTCCTCCAGCCTGCGGGCCGCTTCGATCGCCTGCATCTGCAGCTCGATCTTGCGGTAGTCGTCCAGCTCCGGGTGGACGATGCCGGTATTGGGATCCACGTACACCTCGCCCGCGCCCGCCACCCGCGCGGCATCGGCGCGTGCCGACAGGCTGGCGACGATCCGGCCGGCGCGGTGTTCGATCGGCGCTCGCCGATGCATGCGTTCCGGGTCGCCGTAGGGCAGGTTCACCAGCACCAGCGCCGCGTCGCGCTCGCCGGCGCGGCGACACACCTCGTCGGGAAGCGCTTCGCTGGTGTAGTCGATCATCGCCGCCCCCGCGTCGAGCGCCCACAGCGCGGTGTCGGCGCTCCAGGTCTCGATCGCGATACGGTGGCCGTCCGCGGCGAGCGAGCGCAGCGCAGGCTGCAGGCGCTCGATCTCCTCCGCGTCGCCGAGGTTCCCGGCGCCCGGCGCCGGGTTGGTGGAGCGGGCGCCCAGCTCGATCAGCTCGCATCCCGCCTCACGCAGGTGGCGGGCGCGCTCGCCGATGCTCGCCGCGTCGGCCGCTACCGACGGGGTGACACGCGATTCGGGCGAGAGATTGAGCACGCCCAGCAGCCGCGGTTCCGGCCGTGGAGGCCTCCGCACCACCTCGACCATCGCAGCCTGGGCGGCGCGGATCGCCGCCGGCTTGCTCACGCGTACGCGCGCCTCCCGCACGCCGCGGCGCTGCAGGCACAGGCCGGCCAGCGCCTCCGCCAGCGACTCCAGCAGCCGGTAGCGGCCGCGCCGCGCCTCGGCTTCCGCCGCGGTGGCCAGCTCGGCATAGTCGATCGTGTCGGCGAGCCGGCCGCTGGACGCCGCCGGCGACAGATCCACCGCCATCGACAGGGATATCCGTACCTCCTGGGGTTCACGCCGCTCCCACGGATGGACGCCGATGATGCAGCTCACCCGCAGGTCGTCGATCGTGACCCGGTCGCCGATCACCGCTCCATGCCCTCCCGCATGGGCGACGACTCTAGAGTCTGCCGGGCAGGGCGGCAAGCTCGCGGAGGTCGCGCGTCCGGTCGGCTTGCCCGCGCCGCTCCGGTGGCGGAATCTCGAGGCGCTCGCGGTCCGCGCGCTGCAGCCGGATCTCGCTGTCGCTCCCCGGGCACACCTGATCACGAGACGCGCGGTTTCATCGAGTACGGCGGACAGCCGCGTGCGGGCGTGGTATGAGTGGAGCATGCTCAAACGTCCGAAGATCGCCGTGATCGGCGCCGGCAATGTCGGCGCCACCTGTGCGCACTGGCTGGTCGCCCAGGAGCTGGGCGATGTCGTGCTCCTCGACATCCCCAAGGTGGCCGACCAGACCCGCGGCAAGGCCCTCGACCTGTACGAGGCGACGCCCATCGAGCGGCTTGACTGCCGCGTGACCGGCACCGACGACTACGCGGAGCTTGCCGGCTCCGACATCGTCGTGCTGACCGCAGGCTTGCCGCGCCGCCCCGGCATGAGCCGCGACGACCTGATCAAGGTCAACGCCGGCATCGTCGCCAGCGTCTCCGCCGAGATCCGCGAGCGCGTGCCCGACTGCATCCTGATCGTCATGACCAATCCGCTCGACGCCATGGTCTACGCCGCCTGGAAGGCCAGCGGCTTCCCGCCCGAGCGCATCGTCGGCCAGGCCGGCTGCCTGGACGTGGCGCGCTTCAAGACCTTCATCGCCGAGGAGACCGGCTACAGCGTGGAGGACATCAACGCCCTCCTGCTCGGCGGCCACGGCGACGACATGGTGCCGCTGCCGCGCTTCACCAACGTGGGCGGCATTCCGGTGACCGAGCTGATGAGCGCCGAGCGGCTGGACGAGCTGGTCGAGCGCACCAAGACCGGCGGCGGCGAAATCGTGGAGCTGATGGGAACCAGCTCCTACTACGCGGCGGCGGCGGCCATCCTGCAGATGGTCGAGGCGATCGTCCGCGACAAGAAGCGCATCCTGCCGTGCGCGGCTCTCTGCCGGGGCGAGTACGGCGTCGACGGCATCTTCGTCGGCGTGCCGTGCGTGCTCGGCGCCGGCGGGGTCGAACGGATCATCGAGGTGAATCTCGACGACGGGGAGAGCGCGGCGCTTGCGGAATCGGCCGGCCATGTGCGCGAGCTGGTGGACGTGGTGCGCACGCTGTTTCCGGACCTCGCCTGAAGTGGCCGACGCAGGCGCGGGATTCCGCGGGGAGACCGACTCGCTCGGACCGGTGCTGGTTCCGGCCGACCGTTACTGGGGGGCGCAGACCGAACGGTCGCGCAACAATTTCCGCATCGGCGGCGAGCGCATGCCGCTGGAGGTGGTGCGCGCCTTCGGGATCCTGAAGAAGGCGGCGGCGCTGGCCAACGCCGAGCTCGGCGTGCTGGAGGGCGGCACGCGCGACCTGATCGTGGCCGCCTGCGACCAGATCATCGCCGGCGACCTGGACGACCACTTTCCGCTGGTCGTCTGGCAGACCGGCTCCGGCACGCAGTCGAACATGAACGTCAACGAGGTGATCTCCAACCGCGCCATCGAACTGGCCGGCGGCGTGCTCGGCAGCAAGACGCCCATCCATCCCAACGACGACGTCAACCGCTCGCAGTCCTCCAACGACACCTTCCCGACCGCCATGCACATCGCCGCCGTCACGGCGCTGCGCGAGCGCCTGCTGCCGGCCGCGACGACGCTGCAGGAGGAACTGGAGGCCAAACGCGACGCGTTCGCCCGGATCGTCAAGATCGGCCGCACGCACCTGATGGACGCGGTGCCGTTGACCTTGGGCCAGGAGTTCTCCGGCTACGTCGAGCAGGTCAGGCGCGGCCGGGCGCGGGTGGAGCGCGCTCTTCCGGATCTGCACGAGCTGGCGCTGGGCGGCACCGCGGTCGGCACCGGCCTGAACGCGCCGCCCGGATTCGCCGAGCTCGTCGCGGCCTGGATCGCCCGCCTCACCGGCCAGCCGTTCGTGAGCGCCCCCAACAAGTTCGAGGCGCTGGCCGCGCATGACGCGATCCTGGAGGCGTCCGGCGCCCTGAAGACGCTGGCGGCGGCGCTGATGAAGATCGCCAACGACATCCGCTGGCTCGGCTCGGGCCCGCGTTCCGGGCTCGGCGAGTTGCGGCTGCCGGAGAACGAGCCCGGCAGCTCGATCATGCCGGGCAAGGTCAACCCCACCCAGTGCGAGGCGCTGACCATGGTGTGCGCCCGCGTGTTCGGCAACGACACCACCATCACCGTGGCCGGCGCCTCCGGCAACTTCGAGCTCAACGTCTTCAAGCCCGTGCTGATCGACAGTCTGCTGCAGTCGATCCGTCTGCTCGCCGACGGCATGAACAGCTTCACCGAGCACTGCGTCACCGGCATCGAGGCGGACGCCGAGCGGATCGAGGAACTGGTGCAGCGATCGCTCATGCTGGTGACCGCCCTCAACCCGCACATCGGCTACGACAACGCCGCGGCCATCGCCAAGACCGCCCACCGCGAAGGCATCACCCTGCGCGAGGCTGCGGTCGCGAGCGGCCACCTGACTGCCGAGCAGTACGACCAGTGGGTGCGCCCCGAGCAGATGACCCACCCGGAATGAGCCCTGAGGTCGTATGGGATATGGTCGGAAGTTGTGGATGGAGATGCAAGAGCGCCGGCCAGGAGCGGTTCAGCAGCGCGATCCTGCCGCGCTACGCACGGCGGGCGCCGTCGGTGGACCGTCTGATACCCACCCTATTACGAAACACTCTCTGACGGCTCTCACGCTGCCTGCTTGAGCGTCAGAGGAAGGCGAATAACATGGGGAAGATCATCGGTATCGACTTGGGAACCACCAACTCCTGTGTTTCGGTGATGGAGGGAGGCGAGCCGACGGTGGTGCAGAACTCCGAGGGTCAGCGCACCACGCCGTCGATCGTCGCGTTCACGGACAAGGGGCGTCTGGTGGGCCAGCCGGCGAAGAACCAGATGGTCACCAATCCGGAACGGACGGTGTATTCGATCAAGCGCTTCATGGGCCGCCGGTTTGCCGAGGTGCCGGAAGAGATCAAGATGGTGCCGTATCGGGTCACCGACTCGGGCAACGACGTCCGTGTCCATATCGACGACAAGCAGTACTCGCCGCCCGAGATCGCAGCTGCGGTGCTGCAGAAGATGAAGGAGACGGCGGAGAACTACCTCGGCGAAACGGTGACCGAGGCGATGATCACCGTCCCCTCCTACTTCAACGACTCGCAGCGGCAGGCGACCAAGGATGCCGGGCGGATCGCCGGCCTCGACGTCAAGAGGATCGTCAACGATCCGGCGTCCGCAGCGCTCGCCTACGGGCTCAACAAGGAAGGATCCGAGGAAAGGATCGCGGTCTACGACCTTGGCGGCGGCACCTTCGACATCTCCATCCTCGAACTCGGCGACGGCGTATTCGAGGTCAAGTCCACCAACGGCGACACCCACCTGGGAGGCGACAACTTCGACCAGCGGGTCATCGACTGGCTGATCACCAGCTTCAAGAGCGACACCGGCATCGACTTGGCCAACGACCGGATGGCGCTGCAGCGCCTCAAGGAGGCGGCTGAGAAGGCCAAGATCGAGCTCTCCGGAACGCAGAGCACGGAGATCAACCTGCCGTTCATCACCCGGGACTCCTTGCCCAAACATCTTCAGTACACGCTGACGAGGGCCAGGTTCGAGCAGATGATCGAAGATCTGGTGCAACAGACGCGGCGCCCCTGCGAGCAGGCGATCGTGGACGCCGGTGTGAGCGCGGACGAGATCGACCAGGTCATCCTGGTGGGCGGCTCGACTCGCATTCCGGCGGTCCAGCAGTTGGTTGCCGGGTTGTTCGGGAAGGATCCGAACCGTGGCGTCAATCCGGACGAGGTGGTCGCGGTCGGAGCGGCCATCCAGGGCGGTATCCTGGGAGGAGTCGTCAAGGATGTCCTGCTGATGGACGTCACGCCGCTGTCGCTCGGCATCGAGACGCTCGGGCAGGTGTTCACACGGCTGATCGAGCGCAATACGACGATCCCCACTCGCAGGAGCCAGATCTTCTCCACGGCTACCGACAACCAGACCGCGGTCTCCATTCACGTGCTGGAAGGGGAGCGCGAGATGGCTACGCAGAACCGCACGCTCGGCAGGTTCGATCTGATCGGGATTCCGGCCGCGCCCCGCGGCGTTCCGCAGATCGAAGTCGCCTTCGACATCGATGCCAACGGGATCGTCCACGTATCCGCCAAGGATCTCGGTACCGGCAAGGAACAGAAGATCCGCATCGAGTCTTCCTCACTGATCGCAGGGCAATCGACTGAACAGCGTCATGTGGTCCCTTGGCCTCTCGATCTTCACGAGCGTACCCCATGAACGACTCAGTACAGTCGATGGAGGCTGGCTACAGGGAAGCGCTTGAGCTCTGCGCGATGACGGCGGCAGAAGAGTACCCCCATGCCCACGGGAGCCTTGCACGGACGCAGGCGGCCCTTCGCGGCTGCCGTCAGAACATCCAAAAAGAGGTGGATGCCATCGCGGAATCGCCCGAAGCTCACGCGTATCTGAGCGAGCTGGCCAAGCGCTTGGACAACACACAACGCGAAGTTCTCGACACTGCTCTGGACGCGCTGGAGCGGAAGAAGGCACAATTGTCGAGATTCACGGTGACTCTCTTCGGAAGGACGATGGCGGGCAAGAGCACGATCCGCGAGGCGATCACGCGAGGGGACGGCGGGACAATCGGCAAGGGGGCCCAACGAACTACCCGAGATGTCCGACGATACGTTTGGAACCATCTGCGGATCGTTGACACCCCTGGAATTGGTGCTTACGAAGGACAAGACAGTGAGCTCGCCTTGTCGATGACTGACGAGAGCGACGTGTTGCTGTTTCTCCTGAGTTCCGACAGCATTCAGGAATCAACGTTTCAGGGGATGAGAAAGCTGCGAGACCAGAACAAGCCGGTGATCTTCGTGCTGAACGTCATGTGCGACCTCACCCGACCGGTCTTCATGCGTCGCTTTCTTCGGTCGCCGGAGTCCTTCCTTGGCAAGAGTGCAATCAAGGGACATGAGGCGCGGATACGGAAACTCGCGGAAGACAAGCTTGGAATGCGTCAGGTGAAAATCGTCCCCATTCACGCCCAAGCTGCCTTTCTCGCCACTCGGCCCGAGCACTCGGCGAGAGCTGACGCTCTGCGCAGAGTGAGCAGAATCGACCAATTTCTCCAAGCCTTGACGTTCGAAGTGAAGCAGCGAGGACCCGTTCGGCGAGTCCAGACAATTCTCGATGGCACCGTCGTCAAGCTGATGGATGTCGAAGAATTCATGCGCGAGAATGCCAAACTCCTTGATCGGAGTGCCAAGTATCGCAAAGAAAAATTCGCGGAGTTGGACACAAGGCTCGACGTCTACATCGGCGGCATGGGGAAACGCATCGAAACGCAAGCGGCCAACCTTCTTCGCCCCCTCCGATATTCGGTAGCATCGTTTGTGGAAGAGAACATTGAACGACAAGATGTCAATGTCCTTTGGAAGAGACGAGTTGAAGACGAGGGTATTGATCGCCAGATAGGTAGGTTCCAAGAGCGAATCTTGGACGAAGTCCGAGAAATTTTGCAGGGGTTCAATCAAGAGATGGCGTTCGAGATGGAGCTGGGCCACTATTTCACTATCAGGGGTCCTGACACAGTCGATCCTTGGGACGTCAAGCGAACGCTGCGTTGGATTTCCACCGCCGGGTCCGCAACCGCGGGAGTTGCTGCTGTTATGCCCTTGATCATTGGTGCCGCCGCCGCAAACTTCTGGAACCCCGTTGGATGGATCTCGCTGGCGGTAGCCCTCGGCACATGGGCACTTTCTTGGCTTTTCGAAGATCGCGAGAAGGAACTTCAGCGCGAGAGGGCTTCCGCCGCGAAATACCTGCGGAAGCAGATCGATGAAATGCAGCGAGACATCGAAAGCCGAGTCAAGAAGTGGTTCTACGATAACTTTACGCGCAAGCTGGTCCACGATTTCCGCCGTGAAACTCGCCAAGGCTACACCGCGATGTTCAGCTTCGCCCGTACGCTCAGAATGGTCGCCGACTCGTGCAGCGGCGAGCTCGAATTACTCAACCGAAGGCTTCTGCTGAGATGCGGAGCCTTTGTTGGTAAGCCCCTGGCCGACGACAAGATCATCGCCGCCGTCGCTCGCGATCCGGGGCTTTGCACCAAGGTAACTATTCAGCCCTTGAGGCAAGTCGTTCCAAGGGCTGGACATGGTTGGGGAGGTGGTCTACGCTCGGGCACCAAGTTGATGTGGAAACTGTTCCATGGAATCCTTCGTAACGACAGGAAAGCGGAAGGTACTTTCTGTCAGGAGGTAGGCAGGGCGCTCGGTGAAAGGATCCATGGAGTTGCACTGGCGTCTCGAAGGGAAATGATTGCGAGCGCGTTGACCCCGGCTCGGGTGTCGCCCGCGATGGTGCGTCTCAACGACAAACGTGCTACCGTTGGTCTGCCAAAGTCCGAAGTGGGTCGGGCGATCGGGAAGAACGGTAACAACGTCAGGCTTGCCAGTCAGCTCGTCGGAGTTCGGATTGAGATCGAGGAGGGAACATCGTGAGCGAATCGCGGTTCAAATTTCCAGAACACCTCTCGCGGGTCAAGAGCCTTAGATGTCGCTTGATCAATGCGCTCGAATCGTCCGATGACGAAAAGGTGCATGCCCTCGTTGCTGATGTGCCTCCTTTGCGAGAGTCGAACACGGGGAATGCGGCTCTTACTATTGGTTTTGTCGGCCAATACAACGCCGGCAAGTCCACGATAATCAGCGCCCTCACTGGGGAGCGAGACATACCCATTGACACCGACGTATGCACGGACAAGGTGACAGCCTACGACTGGCAAGGCATCCGTCTGCTAGACACTCCGGGTATCCACGCAGGCTATCGAGACCACGATGAGCTTACGTACAAGACCATCGACCGTTCGGATCTCCTTGTTTTTGTCATAACTAACGAACTGTTCGACAGCATCATAGGCGAACATTTCCGTTCATTGGCTTTCGGGAGGAACAAGGCGCAAGAGATCCTGCTCGTCGTCAACAAGATGGGGCAAGCTCCGGGAAGCGCCGCCACCAAGCGCCGCGATCTGGAAAAGGTAACGAAGCCCCTATCTCTCGAGGACTTCCGGACCACCTTCATCGACGCCTTCTCATACATCGATGCACTGGACGAAACGGACACGGATGACCGCGACGAATTGCTCGAGATCGCCGCGTTTGACGAGTTTGTGACGGCGATGAACGGCTTTGTGGAAGACCGGGGCTTGATGGGCAGGCTTACGACGCCGCTGTTCGGCATCAGATCAGTTGCCCGCGATGGTGAAGCGTATCTTGCTGTCGACATGCCCGAGGAGCGTGCGGTACTGGAATTGCTCAGGCGCAAGCGACAACTGTTCGTTTCGTCATGGACGCGCCTCCGCCATGCATGGAATGGGCTGCTTGCAGAAGCGGCCTCGGATATTGTGCGCTATGGGGACGAGGTCGCGGAGACCATCGAGCCTGGAAGCACGGAAGCTAGCGTGACCCAACGCCACGAGGAAGCACAACGCCGCGCGCAAGAGCGCTATTCGCGATTCTCGGATGAGGCCAAATCGACTGGCGAGAAAGAATTGCGCGACTTGAACCGGCAACTCGAAGCACTTGAAAGCAGCGTCTTGGCTCGCAATCTGCTAAGTCAGGTCGATGCGGCACGGACTCGCGCCCATGCCGGTAGCGATGATGGGGAACGGTCAGAGGTCGAGTGGCAAGCGCGGCAGTGGGCGGAACCGTCGGATTGGCCGTCACGCCTTGATAGGATTGGAGATGTGGCGAAAAAACTGGGTAAGTTCGCGGCGAGGTGGACAGCCGGACCGTTCGCTGAAGCCGCGAAAATTGGCTCAGCCACCGCCGCACGGGGAAGTCAGGGGCACAAGGCTGTCTACGCCGTGGGCAAGTTCATCGGCGTCAAGTTCAAGCCGTGGGGCGCCGTCAATGTCGCACGAATACTCGGCAACGCTGGGCGGATCATTTCGGCTGTCGGTGGTGTGCTCGCAGTCGTTGCGCAGGTGGCGGAGGACCGACAAAACGAGAAGCAGCGACGTCAGCTCCTTGATGCTCGGGATTCCGTGCGAAACGAATATCGGAAGTGTGTCCGCGCTGTCGAAGAGGCATTCCGGTCCCGCATGGAAGAGTTCGCAAAGGACTTCTACGAGAGCGAGATCCTCGCAGTCGACAAGACCGTCTCGGATATCGTTGGTCAGCGGAAGGCCCGCACCAGCACGGCGAAGACGCTTGGAGAGCTTCAGCGGGAAGCGACCCGGTTCATTGAAAGTATTCAAGGCGCGTCTGCGTAGCTATCTGGGCTGATGGCTGTTGGTCGCAGAGACCACAGGGAGCGGCTTACTCCCAGAAGCGGTCAGTCAACGGCAGTGGTACGTCGTACCGAGCGCAGATGCTCGACGAATGCGGTATGGGCGGGTGTGGCGATGCCGTTCTGCGCCTCGGCCAGTACACGGGCGAGGTTCCCGTGCAGCAGTGCATCGACCGCGAGGCGCAGGCCGGGAAACACGCGGCTCTCGATCATGCCGGCGGCGTCCCGGGGCAGCGGCCGATATTCGTCGTCGCTCAGGACGAACCAGTCGATCTGTCGTTCCAGCACCCTCCACACCACGTACTCCTGCACGCCGTTGCGCCGGTAGGCGCGCAGCTTGTCGTGCAGGTCGATCGCCGCGCTGCTGGCGGCGATCTCGACGACCAGCTCCGGCGCACCTTCCAGGTAGTCGTCGGCGCTCTGGCGGGCGCGGCCGCCAGCGTCGGGATTGATGCGCAGCAACGCGTCGGGCTGCGGTTCGTTTTCCAGGTCGAGCCGGACCGTGGCGTTGTCGGCCACCGTCACCCCCGGTGTAGCAGCGCCATAAGTCACGAGCCATCCAAGAATCGCTGCATGCGGTTGTGAGTGGCTGGCGAAGCGTACCGGTGACGGCATGTGGACGACCCCCTCGATCAGCTCGACCTTCTTCAGGTCCGGCCGAGCGGCATACCGCCGTTCGAACTCCGTGCGGGTCAGCCGGTCGCCGTTCTCCAGCGGCAGCGGCTGAGCGCCCGCCGGACGATCGCGGGTAGCCGGAACGGCTTGGACAGCCATGGCCTCATCATACCCATGCGGCGCGCGGGGAATCACTCCGCCGCGGGGTCGCGGAGCTCGGCGGCCAGGAACTCGCGGTTGAGGCGCGCGATGGTGTCGAAGGAGATGCCTTTCGGGCATTCCGCCTCGCACTCCGCCTCGTTCGTGCAGTTGCCGAATCCCTCCGCGTCCATGGTGCGCACCATGGTGCGGGCGCGGCGGCGGCGCTCCGGCTGCCCCTGGGGGAGCCGGCCCAGATGGGTGAGCTTGGCGCCGGTGAACAGCATGGCGGATGCGTTCTTGCAGGCCGCCACGCACGCCCCGCAGCCGATGCAGGCCGCGGCGTCCAGGGACGCCTCCGCGTCCACCTTGGCGACCGGGATGGCGTTCGCCTCGGGGGCGCTGCCGGTGTTGACCGAGATGTAGCCGCCGGCCTGCATGATCCGGTCGAAGGCGCCGCGGTCGACGACCAGGTCCTTGATGACCGGGAAGGCGCGCGCTCGCCACGGCTCGACCATCAGCGTGTCGCCGTCGGAGAAGTGGCGCATGTGCAGTTGGCAGACGGTGGTGCCGGCAAGCGGGCCGTGCGCGCGGCCGTCGATCATGAAGCCGCAGGAGCCGCAGATGCCTTCCCGACAGTCGTGCTCGAAGGCGATCGGCTCCTCGCCGCGCCGCTCCAGGGCGTCGTTGAGCACGTCCAGCATCTCCAGGAACGACATGTCGGGGGAGACGTCCGGCACCTCGTAGTCGACCAGCCGGCCCTTGCGCTCCTCGCGTCCCTGCCGCCATACCCGTAGCCGGATCGTCATTTGTAGCTCCTGGCGGTGGGATGGGCGACGTCGAAGGTGAGGTCCTCCCGGTGCAGACGCGCGTCCGTGCCGACGCCCTGGTGCTCCCAGGCGGCGGCGTAGGAGAAGCGCTCGTCGTCGCGTAGCGCCTCGTTGTCCGAGGTCTGATGCTCGACGCGGAAGTGCGACCCGCAGGACTCCTCGCGGTGCAGGGCGTCCTGCGCGATCAGGTCCCCGAACTCCAGGAAGTCGGCCACGCGGCCGGCGCGCTCCAGCACGTTGTTGAGGTCGGCGGCGCTGCCCGGGACCGACGCTTCCGACCAGAAGCGGTCGCGCAGCTCGGCGATCTCGTCTCTGGCCTCCATGAGCCCCTCGGCGCTGCGCGCCATTCCCGCCTTGTCCCACAGGATCCGACCCAGGCGGCGGTGGAAGTCCTCCACGGGCGTGCCCCCGTCCAGGGCGGCCAGGCGCCCGAGTTGCCCGGCCGCCTGCCGCTCGGCGTCCGCGAACGCCGCGTGACCGGTGTCGATGTCCGGCAGCGGCGCGGTGGCCAGGTAGCCTCCGAGGGTGTAGGAGATGATGAAGTAGCCGTCGGCCAGTCCCTGCATCAGGGCGCTTGCGCCCAGCCGGTTGGCGCCGTGGTCGGAGAAGTTGGCCTCGCCCAGCGCGAACAGGCCGGGGATGGTGGTCATCAGGTTGTAGTCCACCCACAGGCCGCCCATCGTGTAGTGGACGGCCGGATAGATCCGCATCGGGCCGGTGTAGGCGTCCTCGCCCGTGATCATCTGGTACATCTGGAAGAGGTTGCCGTAGCGCTCGCGGATCGTGTCCACGCCGAGCCGTTCGATGGCGTCGCGCAGGTCCAGATACACGGCTTGGCCGGTGGCGCCCACGCCGCGGCCGGCGTCGCACACCTCCTTGGCGGCCCGCGAAGCCACGTCGCGCGGCACCAGGTTGCCGAACGCCGGGTAGCGCTCCTCCAGGAAGTAGGAGCGGTCGGCTTCCGGTATGTCCGCGGGCGGACGGGCGTCGTCGGTGGCGCGCGGCACCCAGACGCGGCCGTCGTTGCGCAGGCTCTCGCTCATCAGGGTGAGCTTGGACTGGTGCTCGCCCGACACCGGGATGCAGGTGGGGTGGATCTGCACGAAACACGGGTTGGCGAACAGCGCGCCGCGCTTGTGGGCGCGCCAAGTGGCGGTGACGTTGCTGGCCATGGCGTTGGTGGACAGGTAGTAGGCGTTGCCGTAGCCGCCGGTGGCCAGCAGCACCGCGTGCGCGGCGTGCGTCTCCAGGCTGCCGTCGAGCAGGTTGCGGGCGACGATGCCGCGCGCGGCGCCGTCGACCACGACCACGTCCAGCATCTCGCGCCGGGTCAGCATCCTCACCTGGCCGGCGGCGACCTGCCGGCTGAGCGCTCCGTAGGCGCCGAGCAGGAGCTGCTGGCCGGTCTGGCCGCGCGCGTAGAAGGTGCGCGACACCTGCGCGCCGCCGAACGAGCGGTTGGCCAGGAGCCCGCCGTACTCGCGCGCGAACGGCACCCCTTGCGCCACGCACTGGTCGATGATCAGGTTGGAGAGCTCCGCCAGCCGGTGGACGTTGGACTCGCGCGCGCGGTAGTCGCCGCCCTTGATGGTGTCGTAGAACAGCCGGAAGACGCTGTCGCCGTCGTTGGGGTAGTTCTTGGCGGCGTTGATGCCGCCCTGCGCGGCGATGCTGTGGGCGCGCCGGGCACTGTCGTGCAGGCACAGGCAGGTCACCCGGTAGCCCATCTCCGCGAGCGAGGCGGCGGCCGACGCGCCGGCAAGCCCGGAGCCCACCACGATCACGGAGTAGCGGCGCCGGTTGGCCGGGTTGACCAGATTCAGGTCGAAGCGGTGCTTGGTCCAGCGCTCGGCGAGGTCACCGGAAGGCGCGCGGCCGTCGAGCGTGTCCTGCGGCTTCGTGCCGCGTGCAGTCCGACCGGCCCGGGACCGTTTCGGCCGGCCGGCTCCGCCGCGCCTCATCCGTTGCCTCCGCCGGCGACGAAGTAGATCGGCAGCGATGCGAATCCGGCCGGCACCGCGATCGCGAAGACGATGCCCACGGCGCGGATCAGCCGTGCGTACCGCACCTGGTGCAGCCCCAGCGACTTGAAGCCGGACTGGAAGCCGTGCAGCAGGTGCCCGGCCAGGAGGATCATCGCCACGACGTAGAGCACCGCGTACCCCGGCATGCGGAAGGTGGTGACCACCAGCTCGTACAGCGACAGATCGTCTGCCCGCGGCCCGAGACGGGACTCGTAGAAGAAGTTGCGGAGATGGATCACCAGGTAGATGAAGATCGCGCTGCCGGTGATCACCATCGTCCGCGAGGCCAGCGTGCTCCTCCCTGCCGAGCGGTTCCTGGCATAGCGTACCGGACGCGCCTTGCGGTTCTGGGCGGTGAGCCAGATCCCGCTGGCCGCGTGCAGGACGATCGACAGGAACAGGAACACCTCGATGATGCGGATGACGACGTTCTTGGCGAACGCGTGCGCGTGCTCTTCGAAGTGCTCGGCGCCGGAATAGAGCAGGAGGTTGCCATAGAGGTGCACCACCAGGAACGAGCACAGGAACAACCCGGTGGCGCCCATCAACGCCTTCTTGCCGACCGAGGAGGTCAGCACCTCGAAGCACCAGCGAATCACGCGCTTCCGACTGTACGGGATGGGGAGGGATCGCGCTACCTCCCCGCGCGCGACGCCGCCCCTCAGACCGCCAGCTCTTCCGCTTCCTCCACCATCTGCTCGACCATGGCCAGGCCGCGGTCCCAGAAGCCGGGATCGGTCAGATCGACGCCGAGCGGCTGCATGATGCGGTGCGGCCAGTCGGAGCCGCCGGCGGCCAGCATCGCCACGTAGCTGTCCGCGAACGATGCGCCGACTTCCTGGTAGCGGGCGTGGAGCGCGAGCACCAGCAGCTCGCCGAACGAGTAGGCGTACACGTAGCCGGGCGTGTGCACGAAGTGGGGGATGTAGCTCCACCAGACGCCGTAGTCCTCGTTCAGGGTGACGCTGTCGCCGAACATCGCCCGCTGCGTGGACAGCCACAGCTCCGCGAAGCGCTCCTGCGTCAACTCGCCGTCGGTGCGCCGCGCCTCGTGGATGGCCTGCTCGAAGCGGTTCATGGCGGTCTGGCGGAAGACGGTCGCGAAGGTGTCCTCGATGCGGCGCACCAGCATGGCCAGCCGCTCGCGCCGGTCGCCCTCGCGATCCATCAGGTCGCGGAAGACCAGCATCTCCCCGAACACGGAGGCGGTCTCCGCGGTGGTCAGCGGCGTGTGGAACTGCAGGTACCCGCGCGGGGCGGCCAGCAGCCCGTGC
This sequence comes from Spirochaetia bacterium, assembly GCA_965215345.1. GTDB lineage: Bacteria > Spirochaetota > Spirochaetia > SZUA-6 > Bin103 > CATQHW01. The sequence goes on from CBDCDL010000002.1 coordinate 1,945,532, forward strand.
ACGCCGTGGCCGAGCTCGTGCGCGAGGGTCATCACGTCGCGCGGCTGCCCCTGGTAGTTGAGCAGCAGGTAGGGGTGGACGGAGGGCACGCAGGAATGGCAGAAGGCGCCGCCGCGCTTGCGCGGCCGGATCGGCGCGTCGATCCAGGCGTTGTCGAAGAAGCGCGCGGCCTGCTCTCCCAGCCGGCCGCTGAAGCGCCGGTACGCCGCCAGCACCGTCTCCACCGCCTCGTCCCAGTGGTAGCGCCGGGACGCGGCGGCGAGCGGGGCGTAGCGGTCGTAGTCGAACAGCTCTTCGACGGCAAGCAGCCGCCGCTTGAGCCGGTAGTAGCGATCGACGATGTCATAGCGGCCGACCACTGCGGCGACCAGCGCGTCGACGACCGCGTCGTCCACCTGGTTGTCGAGGTTGCGGTCGCTGATCCAGGAGGGGAAGCTCCGCATCCGGTCTTCGGCCGCCTTGTCGGCCAGCAGCGTGTTGAACACGAAGGTCGAGGTGGGCAGCAGCGCCCGCAGCCCCTCGGTCAGCGCGGCAGCGGCGCGCTGCCGGAGCGGCCGGTCGGCTTGGTGGAGCTTGTTCAGCAGCTCCTCGCGCTGGATCTCGGCGCCGTCGAGCCGGAACTTCGCGGCGCCGTGCGTCTGGTCGAAGTAGCGGATCCAGGCGCGGCGGCCGGTGACCGACTTCTCGCTGAGCACGCGCTCCTCCGGCTCGGTCAGGAGGTGCGGCCTGGTGCGGCGGGTGACGCGCAGGAAGTGGCGGTATCGGGCGAGCCGTTCGTCGGCGAGCAGCGCGTCGGCCTGCTCGTCGGCCAGGCCCGCCCACTCCAGCTCGAAGAACAGCAGGGTCTGGTGCAGGCGAGCCGAGCGCTCGGTGAGCTTCTGCAGCAACGCGCCGCGCCCGGCGTCGCCGGTGTCGGTCGACCACGCCAAGTGAGCGTAGGCGCCCGCCCTGCCGGCCCGCTCCAGGCATGCCTCGTAGCGCGCGACCAGGCCGGCAAGCCCGGCGGCGTCGAGCCGCTTCAGGCGGCCGCGGTGGTCGGCGGCCAGCTCCGCGGCCTCCCGGTCCGCGGCGTCCAGGTCACGGTCCAGCGCCGGGTCGTCGGTGGCGGCGTACAGGTCGGCCAGGTCCCAGCCGACGGCTGCGGCCGAGTCGGCGGCTGATTCGGCAGGGGAAGAAGCCATGCTCATCTCTCGTGCTGCGGGTGTGGAATCCGGGGTGCGTGCTGCCCCCGGCAGCGTCGCGGCAGTATCATAGGGCATGGCTTCCAAGGCAGACGTCACCGACGCCCTGCGCGCGATCGTCGACCCCGACCTGCACCAGGACATCGTCAGCCTGGGGTTCGTGCGGGAGGTGGAGATCGAAGACGGGCACGTACTCGCCGAGATCCGCATCACCACCCCCGCGTGCCCGGTGCGCGACGAGTTCAGGACGCAGGCCGAGCGGCTGATCGGCGACCTGCCCGGCGTCAAGTCGGTGACGGTGCGGATCACCGCGCCGGAGCAGCGGCGCACCTCCCCGGTCAAGGAGTCCGGCCTGGAGGAGGTCTCCTCGATCATCGCCGTGGCCTCGTGCAAGGGCGGCGTCGGCAAGTCGACGGTGGCCGCCGGCATCGCCTGCGAGCTGGCGCGGCGCGGCCACCGGATCGGCCTGCTGGACGCCGACATCTTCGGCCCGTCGGTGCCCACGCTGTTCAACCGGCACGACCAGCCGCTGACCGCCGGGCGGGGCAAACTGCTGGCGCCGGTGGCCGTCGGCCCCCTGCAGGTGATGTCGTTCGGCTTCTGGCTCGGCGACGCGCCGGCGGTGATGCGCGGGCCGATGGTCACCAACTACGTGCAGCAGTTCCTGCACGGCGTCGCCTGGGACGGCCTGGACTACCTGCTGATCGACCTGCCGCCCGGCACGGGCGACATCCAGCTCACCATCACGCAGGCGATCCAGCTCGACGGGGCGCTGATCGTCACCACCCCGCAGGCCCTGGCGCTCGCCGACGTCGGCAAGGGGATCGTGATGTTCGACAAGGTCGAGGTGCCGGTCCTGGGCGTGATCGAGAACATGGCCTGGTTCGCCGACGACGAAGGCCGGCGGCACCAGGTGTTCGGCGAAGGCGGGGGCGAGGCGCTGGCCGAGCGCTTCGGCGTGCCGCTGCTCTGCCGGCTTCCGCTCGATCCGGCCGCGTACGGCGGCACCTTCGACGCCTATGCCGGGGACGAGGGCTTCGGACGGGCGGCCGATGCGGTCGTGCGCGCGCTGGGGCGCAGCAAGGCGCGCTCGCAGGCGAAGCCGGAGGTCTCCTTCGACGAGCGCACGATCACGGTGAACTGGGAGGACGGGTCGGTCGACCGGGTCGCCAACCGTGAGTTGCGCGCCAACTGCCGCTGCGCGCGCTGCGTGGACGAGTTCTCGGGTGAACAGCTCCTCGACGCCGGCCGCATCCCTGCCGACATCCGCGCGGACGAGGTGCGCGTGGTCGGCAACTACGCGCTGGCGGTGACCTGGAGCGACGGCCACTCTACCGGGCTCTACCCGTATCGGACCATCAGGTCGCTGGCGGCGGAGGCGGCCTGAACCGGTCGGGGGCGGCATGAATCCGCTTCCGGCATTGCGTGCCGACCCGGCGAGCGTGGGTGTCTGCCACGGCTCGAGCTGCTCCATGGCGTTCTGCGAGGACGTGCTGGAGGCCGGCCACGAGCACGCCGCGCGGTCGGTGCCGGTCAGGCGCTGCGGCTGCCTCGGCCATTGCGACGAGGGGCCGAACGTGGTCTACGATGGCGTGGTCTACACCGACATGGACCCGAACAAGATGTGCGCCCTGCTCGTCAGGCTCGGTCTGAGCGGGTAGCGTCACATGCCCCAGACGGTGACCGGCGCCCCGTCTCCGCTCGGCGCGCGGCGGAAGATCTTCTCCTCCCGGCTCCGTTCCGGCGCGCGGTCGAACACGATCAGGTGTCCGGACTCCGCTCCGCATCGGTCCACATAGGCGCGCGTCTGCTTCATCCCCTCCGCGACGGTCCGCTCCAGCTCTCCGCGCCGTACCTTGAGCTCAACCACGAACCGCCGCTCGCGCCCGCCCTGCGGCCACACGATCAGCAGGTCCGTGCGCCCGCGCCCCAGCGCGTACTCCCGCTCGATCCGCCCACCGCCGTTCACCACCCGCTGCAGGTGCGCCTGCAGCAGCAACTGAGGGCCGGCCTCGTGGTAGCGCTCGAAGCGCTGCACCCAGTGCTCGGAATGCTCCCGGAAGAACGCCTGGAACGCCGCGATCAGCCCCTCCACGTCCAGCGCGCCGTCCGCCCCCACGTACCACGCCATCCGCTGCGGTAGCGTCTCCTGCACTGCGTAGTTCAGGTGCCTCGGCACTACCTCGGCGTAGATCGGGTTGGCGATGCGCGGCGGGCCGTCTGCGTCCTGCGCCACCAGTCCCAGGTCGCGGACGTAGGCCAAGTCCTCGTCCGAGCATGCGGTCTCCGACGCGGCGGTCAGAATCGGCTCCACCACACGCCGCACGCGCTCCTCCCGCAGCTTGTGCGCCAGATCGTCGATGTGCGTGTCGCGGCGCAGGATCAGCCGCTCCTGCGCCTCCAGGATGGCCTCCGCCGTAATCGCGCGCGAGCGCTCACGCCCCGGCTTGTGGCGGAAGCAGGCGTCGTAGCACAGCGCGTTCACCAGCCACGGCTGCCCGGCGGTGCGCGTGCGGATCAGCCGGAGCGCCTCCTCCGTGAACGCCTGCCCGGTCGCCGCGGTGTGCTGCGCCAGCAACGCCCCTGTCTCCTGCGCCGAGAAACCGCCCAGCCGCAGCGATTCGGCCTTGATGTTGAAGGCGCTGCCGCCGAGCACCATACGGTTCTCCGCCGTGGAGTGGATGCGGTAGTCGCGCACGTCGCGCACGCCGCACAGGACGATGCTGTGCGGGAACGCGGACGGGCGCTGGTCGTAACCGGCCCGAAGCTGCCGCAGCACCGCCAGCAGGGTGTCGCCCACCAGCGCGTCGATCTCGTCGATCAGCAGCACCAGCGGCGTGCGGTCGGCAGCCGCCCAGCGGCTCAGCGCCACGCTCAGCGCGCCGCCCGGTCCGGCGCTGTCCATGGCATGGCGGGAGATACGCTCCAGCGAGTCGTCGCCCAGCGTCAGGCTCGCCCTGAGCGAGAACTGGGACAGTACGGTGCGCATGCCTTCCATGACGTTCTCGCGCATCGCCTGGCCGGCCTCGACGTTGGCGTACACGCAGCGATAATCCCCGGCGGTCCCGCCGTTCAGCAGGTCGCGCAGCGCCAGCAGCGCCGATGTCTTGCCGGTCTGCCGGGGCGCGTGCAGCACGAAGTACTTCTTGTCCCGCACGAGGCCGAGCGTCTCGTCCAGATCGATCCGCTCCAGCGGCGGGATGTGATAGTGGTCTGCGGCCACGACCGGCCCCTCGGTATTGAACGTCGGCACGGCCGCCAGTGTCGCATCACGCGGAGAGGCAGTCACACCGCTACCCCCTGAAAGCGTCTCCTGTCGGTGCGCTTCGGGCCGCCCCCGCCCTTCCGCTACGGAGTCCGACCGGACTGCCGCCGACGCGACAGGCCCGCCGGACCTCTACGAGCGATCGCCTTCGCTCGCCGCATCCTCCGGCCGCGACGAGTCCAGGAGCCGGCAGAGCCGGGAGGCCGCGGCGATGGCGGCTGCCGCATCCGGCATCGCCGGCTCTGTGGTGCGCTGGCCGCGCCGGGAGGGCTGCAGCAGCGCGGCCACGCCGTCGAGTATTCCCGATCGCGCGTAGCCGCCCTCCAGGGTCGCCGCCCAGGGAACGCCGAGCTCGCCGAGCAGCGCGAACAGCCGGCCGAACACATCGCGCAGCCCGGCGGCGCTGAGCTGCATGCCGGCCAGAGGATCGGCCGCATGCGCGTCGAAGCCCGCCGACACGATCACCAGATCGGGGCGCCAGGAGCGCACCAGCGGCGCCACCACCTCCTCCATCGCCAGCGCATACTCGGCGTCGCCGCAGCCGGCCGGCAGCGGCACGTTGACCGTGTACCCGCGACCGGCGCCGCTGCCGGTCTGGTCCGCGGCGCCGCTGATCCACGGGTACCACGGGTACTGGTGCAGCGATACGTAGAGCACGTCGGGGCGCGCGTAGAAGATCTCCTGCGTGCCGTTGCCGTGGTGGACGTCCGGGTCGAAGATCAGCACCCGGCGGCAGCCGAGGTCGGCGATCGCCGCTGCGGCCGCAACGGCGGCGTTGTTGAACACGCAGAAGCCCATGGCGCGCTCCGACTCGGCGTGGTGGCCGGGCGGCCGGGTGAGGCAGACGGCGCCGGACGCGTCGCCGGCGAGCACGGCCCGCACCGCCTCGATCGCTCCCTGCGCCGCCAAGCGCGCCGCCTCGATGCTGTGCGGGCCGATGCGGGTGTCCGGGTCCAGGACGGCGCTGCGGCCGGACATCCGCAGGAGGCGCTCCACGTAGTGCGGCGCATGCGCCAGACGGAGCCGGGACTCCTCGACGGGCTCCAGCCGATCGACGACCCGCAGTTCCGGCGCATCCGCAGCCTCTGCGGCGGCGACGGCGTCCATGGCGAACCGCAGCCGTTCGGGGCGCTCGGGGTGGCCGCCGCCCGCGTCGTGCAGGGCGCAGCGCGGGTCGGTGAGCACCAGCAGCGGGGACACGTCCATCATCTTGACGTGCCTTCGGGGGGCTGCCTATCTTGCTGCCAAGTTAGCGCGAGGAAGTTTCATGGCCTACATCATCACCGAACCCTGCATCGGCACCTGCGACACCTCCTGCGTCGAAGTCTGCCCGGTCGACTGCATCCACCCCTCGGAGGGGTACGACGATCCGGAAGGCAAGATGCTGTACATCGACCCCGACGAGTGCATCGACTGCGCCGCCTGCGTGCCGGAGTGCCCGGTCGACGCCATCTTCGAGGAGAGCGAAGTCCCCGACGAGTGGCAGAAGTACATCGAGATCAACGCGGACTACTTCAAGTAACCGGCTGAGGAAGGGTAGCGGTCATGGCCAAACGCCGCCGGGCGGAGTTCTACAAGTCGATCCCGGAGCTCCCCAAGGCCATGCAGACCAAGAAGCGCAAGCCGAAGCTGATGGCGGTGGTCGATGAGGACAACTGCACCGGCTGCCAGGTGTGCGTGCCGTTCTGCCCGGTCGACTGCATTGAGGCGGTGCCGGAAGAGAAGTACGGCATCCCGATCCCGCCCGTGCAGATCCGCTTCAACGAATGCATCGGCTGCCAGATCTGCGCCCGCGTGTGCACGCAGCTCACCTGGGACGCGATCGACATGCTGCCGATTGTGGAGTTCGAGAAGACCTACCAGATCGAGATCGGCCAGACCGCTGATTGATCCGCCGCATCGGAGACGCCGATGTGGCTCTTCCTCTACACGTGCTACGCCCTGATCGCTGTCACCGGAGCGTTGCTCACCGCCGCCGTGGTGCAGGGGTTCGCCGGCATCCAGGTGCTGGGCGCCGGCCATCCGGCGTTCGGGTTCTTCACGACCATCGTCTTTCTGCTGACGCAGACCGCGGTCATCTTCTTCTTCGTCACCACCGGCGTGAGCGTGCGCGACTTCGTGCGCGAGCGCGGGCTCGGCCCGGACCTGATCCAGCGCTCGCGCCGCGCCCACGGACGGGTGTCGGGGCAGACGACGCTCAGCCTTCCGCTGGTGATGGCCACCGCCATCTCCGGCGGTGCGTCGGCAGCCGCCGCGATACCGCGCTGGACGCACCTCGCCGTGGTGGCACTCACGTACGCGCACTTCCTGATGCTGGTGGTGATGCAGCACCGCGCCTTCCGCACGCAGACCGCCATCGTCGTGGAGATGGCCGGGCTGGCACGTGATTCAGAGGGTGAGGACGGAGATGACGACGACGGCTCCGGCGCCGAGCAGCAGTAGCGCGAAGGCCGCCGTGACCAGCACGATGCGGCGGAAGCCGCTGGCCCCGGCGTCGAACTTGAGCACGGTGCGGCGGTCGGTCATGCTTGGTCTCCGGTCATCGCTTGAGCCGCTGCATGAGCCAGCCGGCCATGAAGATGGCCGCGCCGATCGCAACGTCGCGGCCACGCAGCGGCTCGGGCAGCGTCAGCACGAAGCTGAGGGCAAGAAAGCTCAGGCCGAGCCCCTGCACGATCTTGGCGACGATGAGCATTGGCCCATTATGATACGGAGGAACGGATGAGCGACACAGGACGGCGCGTAGCGATCGTGGGCTCCGGCCCCAGCGGCTTCTATGCAGCGGAGGTTCTGCTGAAGGACGAACGGAACCTGCAGGTGGACATCATCGACCGCCTGCCCACCCCCTTCGGGCTGGTGCGGGGCGGCGTGGCCCCCGACCATCAGAAGATCAAGAACGTGATTCGCATCTACGAGCGAACGGCCGGCAACAACCGCTGCAGCTTCATCGGCAACGTGATGGTCGGCCGCGACGTGGGCGTCGCCGACCTGCAGCGCTTCTACGACGCGGTTGTGTTCACCTGCGGTGCGGAGACCGACCGCACGCTCGACATCCCCGGCATCGACCTGCCCGGCAGCCACACCGCCACCGCGTTCGTGGGCTGGTACAACGGCCACCCCGACTACCGCGACCTGAGCTTCGACCTCTCCGGCGAGGCGGCTGTCGTCATCGGCCAGGGCAACGTCGCGGTCGACGTGACCCGCATCCTGGCCAAGACCGTGGATGAGCTGGCCGACACCGACATCGCCGCCCACGCCCTGGAGGCGCTGGCGGAGAGCAAGGTGCGCGAGGTGCACATGGTCGGCCGCCGCGGCCCGGTGCAGGCGGCCTTCACCAGCAAGGAGATCCGCGAGCTCGGCGAGTTGGGCGACTGCGCGCTGCACTTCAACGACCAGGCCGATTTCGACCTCGGCCCGTGCTGCCGGGCGGAGCTCGACGAGGCCGGCAACACCGACGCGCAGCGCAACTGGAAGGCGCTGGGCGAGCTGCGCGAGGCGGGGCCGGCGAGCGGCTGCTCGAAGCGGATCGTCGTCCACTTCTTCCGCAGCCCCAAGGAGCTCACCGGCAACGGCCAGGTGCAGCGGCTGACCCTGGAGAAGAACCGCCTGGCCGGCGACGCCGGCGACCAGTGGGCGGAGGGCACCGGCGAGACCGTGCAGATGGACTGCGGGCTGTTCTTCCGCAGCGTCGGCTATCGCGGCGTGCCGATCGAGGGGTTGCCGTTCGACGACCGCCGCGGGGTGTTCCCCAACCAGGGCGGGCGCATCACCGCCGACGGCGCGGTGGCGCCGGGCCTGTACGCCGCCGGCTGGATCAAGCGCGGCCCCTCCGGCGTCATCGGCACCAACAAGCCGGACAGCACGGAGACCGCGCGGAACCTGCTGGCCGACCTCGACGGGCTTGCCGCGTGCGCCGTGCCCGACACCGGCGCGCTGCTCGCGCAGCTCCGCGACGGCGGCGTGCGGCCGATCAGCTACGAGGACTGGCGCGCCATCGACGCCGCCGAGGTCGCGCGCGGCGCCGCCGCCGGCAAGCCGCGGGAGAAGTTCACCCGCATCGAGGAGATGCTCGCCGTTCTCGACTGATCGCGTGGCCGTGCTACCGTACGGCATGCCTGCCGACGCCGACGCCGATCCGTATCGGCGCTCGATCATCATCGACTCGCTCAACATCAGCAACTGGCACAGCGCCAACGTGTTCGCCGACCTCCATGCCGGCGGCCTGACTGCCACCAGCGCCACGGTGGCCACGTGGGAGGGGTTCGTGGAGACCGCCGACGCGGTGGCCGCGTGGTACGAGCGCTTCCGTGCGCGCTCGGCGCAGATCCGGCCGGTGCGATCGGTTGCCGACATCCACGCCGCCAAGGCGGAGGGCCGGGTCGGCATCATCCTGAGCTTCCAGAACGCTACTCCGATCGAGAACGACCTGCGCCGGCTGGAGCTGTTCGCGGACCTGGGCGTGCGCGTCATCCAGATCACCTACCACGAGCAGAACCTGCTGGGCGCCGGCTGCTACGAGGCGCACGACGCCGGATTGACCAACTTCGGGCGCGACGCCGTGCGGGAGATGAACCGGCTGGGGATCCTGGCCGACCTGTCGCACGTCGGGCCGCGCACCACGCTGGACGTGATCGAGCACTCGGAGCGGCCGGTGGCCATGACGCACGCCAACTGCCGCGGCTACTACGACGTGCCGCGCAACAAGACCGACGAGGCGGTGCGCGCCTGCGCGGCGCGCGGCGGCGTGATCGGCGCCACGGCGATCACGAGCTTCCTGCGCTCGGGCGAGGCGTCGACCCTCGCCGACATGGTGGAGGCGATCGACGACCTGGTGGAGCGCGCCGGCATCGACCACGTCGGCTTCGGCTCCGACTACACGCAGGACCAGCCGCGCGAGTTCTGGCGCTTCATCTCCTCGCAGCAGGGGACGAAGTTTCCCTCGACGTTCACGAAGCCCGACGTCGACTACACGACCATGCAGATGTATCCGAAGGGGCTGGAGACGCCGCGCGAGTTGCCCAACCTGGCCACGGCGCTCATCCGACGCGGCTATGCGCCAGCGGACGTCGCCAAGGTGCTGGGCGGCAACTGGCTGCGGCTGTTCGGAGAGGTGTGGCATGGAGACGCGTAGGCTCGGTCCGACCGATCTGCTGGACGACGACCGATTTCAGCAGACATGACGCGCTACGCGAGGTCGCAGGGAACGGTTACAGCGGCATCTCCAGGATCGTGTAGGTCTTCGAGGGCGTGGCGTTCATCATGTCGAGCATGCGCAGCACCGGGTCGTTGTCCTCGAGTACGTAGCCGACGTCGCAATACTCGTAGCCGTGCTGCTGGGTGTAGATCTTCTGCTTCCAGAGCAGCAGGCCCTCGAGTCCCCGGTTGCGGAACTTCTTCTTCACCCCGAGGTACCCGAACCGCATCCCCGTGATGCTGCCCTTGGTGAGCAGCATGCGCGCCGCCCGCCACAGCTCGAAACGCGGGAACAGCCGGGACGGCCGCAGGCGGTCCAGGATGTTGGGGACCGCTCCGAAGAAGGCGGCGGGCTCGCCCCGGCAGTAGGCGATCGAGAACTGGCCGCGGTCCACGATGAGTTGCTCGTCGTCGATGATCTTGAAGAACTCCTCGGCCCGGTACGGGACGAACCCCCAGTTGTCGTTCCAGGCGTCGTTGTAGATGTCCAGCATCTCCCGCTTGCGCTCCGCGAGCGGCCGCTCGCCCCAGGTCTCGAACACCACGCCGCCGCGTTGCTGGACGATGTCCGACACCCGTTGCAGTTTCGCCTCCATGGGCACATGCACGGGCACCTCCCAGGAGCGCACCCGCTTGAGGGGGCGCAGGCCGGCGGCGGTCAGCAGCTCGAGATAGTACGGCTTGTTGTAGTGGTAGTAGACGACCGGGCGGGAATCGAACCCCTCGGTCAGCACGCCCGGCGTGGCCTGGTTGACCGGCAGGTTCTGCGGCCCGCGCATCGTCTCCATGCCGCGCTCACGCAGCCAGTCGCCGGCCGCCCGCAGCAGGCCGTCGGCCACCTCCCGGTCGTCGATGGACTCGAAGCAGCCGAAGAAGCCGGTCCGCTCGTTCCAGTGGGCATTGTGGTCGTCGTTGACGAAGGCGAAGCAGCGTCCTGCCGGCCGGCGCCGGTCGTCGTAGGCCATGAAGAAGGCGATGGACGCGTGCTGGAGGAACAGCGAGCGCGGCTCGAAGTAGCCGTCGATGCCCAGCAGGCGGAAGCCCAGGTACTCGTAGTCGAGCAGCGGGACGTACTGCGGATCGTCGCGATAGTGGCTCCAGTGGAAGTCCACGAAGGCGCGCAGCCCGGCGCGGGCGCCGGGATCGGTGTTGGCGAAGCGCTCGATGTCGATCCCGGCCATGCCATCACCTATAGGCGAATGGCGAGACGCAAGGCAAGGATGGGCAAGGCGAGTCCGGATGACTCGGCTTTGCCGGCGCAAGGGGCTATCATCGGCGCCGATGTCCGCCATGGCGCCGCCGGCGACCGTACCGCTCGCTGACGGCGCAGACCTGAGCGTCGAGCTCCTGCGGCGGCCGGTGGCGCCGGCCGACCAGCTCCGCGTAACCGACCTCCTGGCAGCCGAATGGGAGCGCAGCGATGTCGAATGGCTGCCGTCGCTGCGCGGCGCCTACGCCGACACGCTCACGACGGTGACCGCGCTCGGCCGTTGCGCGGAGGTCGACGCCGGGACCGCCACGGTGTCGTTCGCGGTGGACGATCCCGAGATCGCAGTGGTGGAGAACGTGACCACCCTCGCCGAGCACCGGCGGCGCGGCATCGCCGCGGCGCTCACCGAGACGCTGGTGCGGATCGCCTTCGACGCCGGCTGTCGCCTCTGCTTCCTGGGCAACGGAGGACGCATCGGCCGACCGGCGGTGTACGACCGGATCGGCTTCGTGCGCACGGGAGCGATCATGCGCCGCGCCGCGCCCGGCTTCGAGGAGCACGAGCGGACGCTGTACGCGGCGGGCCAGGCGGTGTCGGTCAGGCCGGCCTGCTGGGGCGACCTGCCCGGCGTGGCGGCGCTGGTCGCGCAGCCGCTGTCCACCCGCGTGCTGGACTACCAGCGCGGCATCGCCAGCGCCGCGTTCGCCCCGCCCGCGCGCTGCGTGTCGGCGTTCACCACCGTCCACTACGACACGCAGAGCCGCGGCGGCGTGATGCGGGTGCTCGCCGGTGCCGGCGCCAGCCGCGTGCTGGGGTTCGGCACCGTCGCGCCCGGCCCGGCGCCGCTGCGGAGCACGACCGCGGTGGTCGACCTGGTCGCTCACGACGCCTACGCCGGGCATGCCGGCGAGCTGCTGGCCGCGCTGACCGAGGACGGGCGCCGTCTGGGCGCAGCGCGCGCCGTCGCCTTCGTGGCGGAGCCCGATGCCGCCAAGCGGGAGCGATTCCTGGCCGCCGGCTACCGGCCGGCCGGCTCGCTGCCGCGCGACCTCACCCTGGGCGACCGGCCCGCCGATGTCACCGTACTGGAGCACACCTATGACTGAACCGTTCCTGGGACCCGATTTCCTGCTGCCGAACGAGTCGGCGCGCCGGCTGTACCGCGAGTATGCCGCCGACCAGCCGATCTTCGACTACCACTGCCACCTGCCGGTGCAGGAGATCGCCGACAATCGCGGATTTTCCACCATCACGGAGATATGGCTGGGCGGCGACCACTACAAGTGGCGGGCGATGCGGACGCTGGGAGTCGACGAGCGGTTGATCACCGGTGACGCCGGCGACTTCGAGAAGTTCGCGGCGTGGGCGGAGGCGGTGCCGTACACGGTGCGCAACCCGCTGTACCACTGGACGCACCTGGAGCTGCGCAGGCCGTTCGGAGTGGACGAGCTGCTGTCGCCCCGGACGGCCGAAGCGATCTACCGAGCCTGCAACGAACGGCTGAGGCAGCCGGAACTGCGCACGCACGGGTTGCTGCGCATGATGAACGTGCGGGTGGTCTGCACGACCGACGACCCGGCCGACAGCCTGGAACACCACGAGCGCATCCGGCAGGCAGGCGCGCCGTGCACGGTGGCGCCGGGCTTTCGCGCCGACCACGCCCTGGCCGTCGACGACCCGGAGCGGCTGAACGGCTGGCTGGCCGACTTGGGCCGGCGCGTCGGCAGGGAGATCGCCGACTACGAGGCGATGCTCGCCGCCCTGGCCGAGCGTCACGCGGACTTCCACGCCGCCGGCTGCCGGCTGTCCGATCACGGGCTGGAGGCGCTGGACGCCGAGCCGTACACGGCGCGGGAGGTGGAGGGGACCTTTCGCCGGGCCGTTCAGGGACAGGCGGCCGACCCGGAAGCGACCCGGAAGTACCGGAGTGCCGTTCTCTACGAGATGGCCTGCATGGACGCCGATGCCGGTTGGGTGCAGCAGTTCCACCTGGGCGCACTGCGCAACACCAACCGCCGCGGGTTCGACGCGCTCGGCCGGGACTCCGGCTACGACTCGATCGGCGACCCGCCGTCGGCGCGCTCGATGGCGCGGTTCTTCGACCGGCTTGAGCGTGCCGGCAAGCTGCCCAGGACGATCCTGTACAACCTGGACCCGGCGCAGAACGACCTGTTCGCGGCCATGATCGGCAACTTCCAGGGCCCGGATCCTCAAGGCAGGGCCGTGCGCGGGCGCATGCAGTTCGGGACCGCCTGGTGGTTCAACGATCAGATCGACGGTATGACGCGGCAGATGGAAGCGCTGTCCAACTGCGGCCTGCTGAGCTGCTTCGTGGGCATGGTGACCGACTCGCGCAGCTTCCTGTCCTACCCGCGGCATGACTACTTCCGCCGGCTGCTGTGCGGCATCCTGGGCGACGAGATCGAGCGGGGGCTCCTGCCGGCCGACTTCGAACTGCTCGGCGGCATCGTCGCCGACATCTGCTACGGCAACGCCGAACGCTATTTCGGGATCGAGTCCTGACATGGCTGTGAGCGATCGTCTGCGCTGCTACGCGGCCATCCACGAGACCGGCCTGGTGCCGCTGTACTATGAGCCTGATCCCGAGGTGGCCGGCCGCCTCGCCGTCGCCTGCGTCGAGGGCGGCGCGCGGGTCGTGGAGCTGACCAATCGCGGTCCCGGCGCGCTGGAGGCGTTCGCGGCTGTCGTCGGGCGCCTGCGGGAGAGCGATGTCTGGGTCGGGGCCGGTTCGGTCATGGACGCTCCCACGGCCGCGCACTACATCGGCGCGGGCGCGCGGTTCATCGTCAGCGCGTCGCTGGACGAAGCCACGGCGCGCCTGTGCAACCGCCGCAAGATCCCCTATCTGCCCGGCTGCATGACCCCCGGCGAGATCAGCCGCGCCGAGGAGGTGGGAGCGGAGATCGTCAAGGTGTTCCCCGGCTCGGTCGGCGGTCCGGAATTCGTGAGCGCGATCCGCGGTCCGATGCCGTGGACGAGCATCATGCCGACCGGCGGCGTGACGGTGTCGGCGGAGAGCATCGGCGCGTGGCTGGGCGCCGGCGCCTGCGCGGTGGGCATCGGCAGCGCCCTCTTTCCCGACGCGGACCGCCGGCATGCCAACTACGACCGGATCGCCGCCCGCGTCGCCGACGCGCTGTCCCTGATCCGCGCCGCACGCAGGTAGGGGCGACGCATCAGGTCTCTCCCGTCCAGTCGGGCGGGAGGGGCTGCCGCCCGGCGTAGCCGTCCTCGATGCGGTGGTAGAAGGCGAGCTCGGGCTCGTCGCTGCGCCAGCACAGGAACACCTGCTGCTCGTCGAGGATCGCCGGGAAGTCGACCAGCCCCGTCTCGAAGTTCCAGTCCTTGTAGAGGCAGCCCATCGCTTCCAGCTCCGCCAGATACTCCAGCAGGGCGGCGCGATGCTCCTGGATGGTCGGATCCTCTGCGAACAGCCGTTCGGCGGCACGGCGCTGCTCACCGCTCGTCGATCCGGCGGCGGCTGCCGCGCGGGCGCGCCGCGGAGCGGTGTCTTCCAGGTACTCCCGCAGGCTGCGGCCGGTATCCAGGATGTCGGCGACGATCCGCCTGACCAGCGGCAGCGTCCGCACCGCGTCGGCTCGAGAGAAGTAGCGTTGGAACTCCATGCGGTGCGCCTGCGGCGGCCCGACCCTACGGGAGCGCCCCGCAGCGGTCAACCGACGCCTGAGCACCGTGTGTTATTCTGCCGGCAGTGAGGGAGTTGCGCGCGCTCGTTTACGCCGATCCGAGCGATCGGCGTGAGCTTGCGGCGCTGCTGAAACGGCTCGCGGGGGCGGTGGGGGGCGACCGGGAGTTGAGCAGGGCGGTCGCGGGATTCATCGCCGACGTGCGCCGCGACGGCGACGCCACCCTGGTTACGCACATGCGCGCGTTCAGCGATCCCGGGTTCGACGCGTCGATGCTGCGGGTGGCGCCGCAGGCGCTGCGGGACGCGGCCGATCGGATCGCCCCGGAGCTGCGCGCCGCCATGGAGCGGGCGATCGACCACGTGCGGCGCTACCAGGAGCACATCGCGCCCACCCTGCCGGCCGCAGCCCAGATCGACGGTGCCCGCTTGGGCCTGCGCGTCGAGGCGGTCGGATCGGCCGGCCTGCTGGTGCCCGGCGGCCGGGCCGCCTATCCGTCGACGCTGATCATGCTGGCCGTGCCGGCGCAGGTGGCCGGCGTGGGGCGCGTCTGCCTGGCGACGCCGCCGCCGGACGCCGACCGCGGGGCTGCGGGGCGCGCCATCGACGACAGCGTCCTGGCAGCCGCGCACTTGCTGGGCATCGGCGAGGTGTACTGCATCGGCGGCAGTCATGCCGTGGCCGCGCTTGCCTGCGGGACGGAGACCGTCGCCGCGGTGGACTTCATCGCCGGACCCGGCAGCGTCTACGTGCAGGAAGCCAAGCGGCAGCTCTACGGCACCGTCGGTGTCGACGGTCTCTACGGTCCGAGCGAGATCGCCATCCTGGCGGACGAGTCGGCCGACCCGGCGTGGATCGCGGCGGATGTCCTGGCGCAGCTCGAGCACGATCCCGGTGCGGCGTTCGTGGTGTCCGCGCATGTCGAGGTCCTGGACCGCGTCCGTTCCGCGCTGGAGCGCCAGATCGCCGAACGCGGTCGGAAGGAGGCCATCGAGCGCGGCCTGCGCGAGCTGACGGCATTCGTGCTGGCCGCCGACGACGAGGAGGCGTGCGCGATCATGAACCGCATCGCTCCGGAGCACGCCGTGCTGGCGGTCGCCGATCCGCACGCCGTGCTCGGCCGCGTGCACAACGCCGGCGCCTACTTCCTGGGCGGCGCGCCGGTGGCGAGCGGCGACTACTACGCGGGGCCGAGCCACTGCCTGCCCACCGGCTCCACGGCGCGGTTCTCTTCCGGCTGCAGCGTCTACACCTTCCTGCGGCGCGCCAGCCTGGAGGAGTACCCGGGCGGCATGACCCGTCAGGCGATCGACGACATCGCCGTGCTGGCCGAGGCGGAGGGGCTGGACGCGCACGCCGCCAGCGTGCGCATGCGCGGCGACTGAGCCGCCCGGGGCGGAGGTCAGGCGGGCTGCCGGGCCAGAGGATCGGACTCCAGCGGCCGGACCAGGATCTTCGATGCCGCCTGCGTGCCGATGGTCACCGTGCCGTTGTCGGTGCGGAGGGTCACCGCGTCGGCGGCGCGGTCTATCGCCTCCACCCGGACCTGGTTGCCGGGGTGCAGCCCGCTGCGGTGCACGAACTGCAGGAACTCGGGATCCTGGTCGGTCACCCGCTCGATACGCAACTCGGCCTCGACCGACTGCTCCATGAGGCTGCCAAAGACGGTCTGGTCTATCTGCCCGCGGCGGGTGGGAATGGGATCGCCGTGCGGGTCGACGGTCGGATGGTTCAGCAGCGCATCGATACGGGTAAGCACCGCGTCGGAGATGGCGTGTTCGAGGTTGTCGGCTTCGCGGTGCACTTCCGACCAGTCGAGGCCCAGCACCTCGACCAGGAACAGCTCGACCAGCCGGTGGCGGCGCAGCACGTCGAGCGCGAGCGACTCGCCGGGCCCGGTCAGGCGGCTGCCGTTGCGCGGTGAGTACTCGATCAGCCCCAGACCGGCCAGGGTCTTCATCATGGAGGTGGCGGTGCCGGGCGACACGTCCATCGCCTCGGCGATCCGGCCCATCGGCAGGAATTCAGCCGGACGCTCGCGATGGCGCAGGTAGATCGCCTTGACGTAGTTCTCGACCGTGCTGGAGTAGGCGCTCACGGTTTCGGGGTGGCGGCGCGGGCGGAGCCGGTGGTCATGCCGCCGTCGACCAGCAGGATCTGGCCGGTCACGTACGAGGATTCCTCGGAGGCCAGGAACACCACCGCGCCGTCCAGGTCGGTCGGGGCGCCCAGCCGTTTCAGCGGGATGCGATCGACGATGTAGTCTCGCCACTCGGCGTCCTGGAACAGCACCTCCGTCTGCGCGGTGTGGAACCAGCCGGGGGCCAGGCAGTTTACGGTGATGCCGTGCGGACCGAGCGCGTCGGCCAGCGCCCGCGACATCTGCAGCACGCCGCCGCGGCTGGCCGCGTAGGGGACGACGGCGCCGAAGCCGAACACGCTGGTGACCGAGCCGATGTTGATCACGCGGCCGTAGCCGCGCTCGATCATGCCCTGCGCGAAAGCCTGCGTGACGAAGAAGCCGCTGCGCAGGTTGGTCTCGAGGACGGTGTCCCAGTCGTCCCAGGTGGTTTCCAGGAACGGCTTGCGGACGTTGCAGCCGGCGTTGTTGACCAGGATGTCCACGGCGCCGAGGTCCTCGGCGACCGCCTCTCCGAAGGCTCGCACGCTGGACTCGGAACGGACGTCCAGCGAGTAGGCGCGCGCCGTGCCGCCCAACTCGTGAATCTCTCCGATCGTGTCGGCGCAGTCACGCGCGTCGCGCGCCGAAATCACCAGCGACGCCCCGGCGCGGGCCAGCGCCTTGCTCATGTAGCGGCCCAGGCCGCGACT
Organism: Spirochaetia bacterium; assembly: GCA_965215345.1. Lineage (GTDB taxonomy): Bacteria > Spirochaetota > Spirochaetia > SZUA-6 > Bin103 > CATQHW01. The sequence goes on from CBDCDL010000002.1 coordinate 1,962,881, forward strand.
GGCGCCGGTCACGATCGCGGTGCGGCCGCTCAGGTCGAAGGAGCTCAAGGGACGCCCCCTGCGGCCATCTCCAGCGCCGCCAGTGCCGCCTCCCGGCCACGGTTCACGAAGCCGCCTGCGCGGGCCAGCGCCTGCTGCTGATCGTTGGCGCTGACCACGCCGAACAGGACGGGCACACCGGTGCGGAGCGCGACCTGCGTGATGCCGGCGGCTATGGCGTGGGCCACCACCTCGTCGTGACTGGTTTCGCCCTTGATGATGCAGCCCACGCAGACGACGGCGCTCACGCCGCCGGCCTGCGCCAGCCGCTGTGCGGCGAGTGGCAGCTCGAAGGAGCCGGGCACCCATACCACCCGCACGTCGTCCGCGGCGACGCCGTGCTCGGTGAACGCCTCGATGGCGCCGTCCACCAACCGCCCGGTGACCTCGTGGTTGTAGCGGCTGGCGGCGATGGCGAAGCGGCGGCCGGTGCCGTCCAGCACGGCCGGCGGAGCCGGGGCGGCGGCTTTCACGAGGCGAGCTGGGCGACGTGCAGCATCGGCACCCGCAGGCGGCGCGCCAGCCTGGACAATCCGGCCCGGCGCGCCATGCCGCCGTCGTCGTCGAGTACCGGGCAGATGGCGGCGGCCGCGGGCAGGCCGGCGCGCGCGGCCAGCTCCACCGCCGCCTCCGTATGGCCGGGGCGGGCGGCGACCCCGCCCGGATCGGCGACCAGGGGAAAGACGTGGCCGGGCCGGGCGAAGTCGGCCGGGGACGCCCGCGCATCGGCCACCGCCCGCAGCGTGGCGGCGCGGTCGTGGGCGGACTCGCCCGTGGTGGTGCCGTACACGGCGTCGATGGAGACGGTGAAGCGCGTGCCGTGCAGCGCCGTGTTCACCTGCGTCATGGGCGGCAGGTCGAGCTGCTCGGCCCGCTCGGCGGTGATCGCCGCGCACAGCAGGCCGCTGGCCTGGCGCAGCATACAGGTTGCGGTGCGCGGCGTGACCAGCGACGCGGCCGCCACCAGGTCGCCCTCGTTCTCACGGTCGACGTCGTCGATCATCAGCACCATCCGGCCGCCGGCGATCGCCTGCGCGGCCTCATCGACGGTGGCCATGGATGCCGGTTCGTCGCCGTCGTCCTGGTCGGCCACATCGTCGGAGCTGGCGGCGCCGCGCGGGCCGGCCAGGCGCTCCACGTACTTGGCGATCATGTCGACTTCGACGTTGACCGGATCGCCCGCGCGCCGGTCGGTCAGGGCGGTGGCGCGCGCGGTGTGCGGGATGATCGAGAAGCCGGCGCGGTCGTCCTCCAGACCGGCGACCGTGAGGCTGACCCCGTCGATGGCGATCGAGCCTTCCAGCACGACATACGGCAGCAGCGGCCTCGGCAGCCGGACCTCCAGCCAGCGGGCAGCGCCGAGCTTCTCCCACCGGATGACCGTGCCGGTGTCGTTCACGTGGCCATGCACCAAGTGGCCGTCCACTCGGCTGCCGTAGGCCAGCGGGCGCTCCAGGTTGACGCGCCTCCCGGCCTCGAAGGAGCCGAGCGTGGTCTTGCGGAGCGTCGCGCCCACGCTGTCGATGGTCAGCGCGCGGCCGTCGATGGCGACCACCGTCTGGCAGACCCCGTCCACGGCGATCGACGCGCCCACCTCGGTGCCGGCCAGCACGGTGCGGGCGCCGATGGTCATGCGAGCCGCGTCAGGCGCAGGGCGGGTGAGGGCGGTGACGACGCCCACTTCCTCTACGATACCGCTGAACATCCCGCCTCCTGTGAGTCGGTCCGGGGCAACGGTCCGCTTCCGGCGCGGCCGAGCGTCGCGGCCAGCGACCGGTACCCGGTGACGATCACCTGGTCGTTGACCTGCCGGTGGCTGACGTGCTCCAGGCGCAGGGCGTCGACCAGGCGGGCGTTCCCCAGGTCGCCCACCGCGTCGATACCCGAGCCGACGACGATCGGCGCCACCACCACGACCAGCTTGTCGAACAGTCCCTGCCGGATCAGTTCGGTGTGCAGCACCGCCCCGCCCTCGACCAGCACCGAGGTGACGCCCGCGCCGGTCAGGGCGGCGAGCGCCCGGTCCAGCGCCACCCGTCCGTCCACGGCGCTGCCGACCACCGCGACGCGCGCGCCGGCGCGCTCCAGGGCGGCGCGCGCGCGCCGGTCGTGCCGGTCCGTGGTGAGCACCAGCGGATCGCGTTCGCCGGCCATCATGCGGGCCGCGGGCGGCAGGCGCAGGGTCGAGTCGACGACCACCGGCAGCGGCTGGCGGTCGCGCAGCAACGGACTGAGCCGGACGGTGAGCTCCGGATCATCGGCCAACGCGGTGCCGGCGCCCACCATGATCGCGTCGTGGCCGGAGCGCAACTCGTGCGTCATCACCCGCGCGTCGCGGTCGGAGATCCAGCGCGAGTCTCCGCCGGCGGTGGCGATGCGGCCGTCGATCGACTGCGCGACCTTGAGCGTCACGAACGGCATGCCGGTGCGGTGGAACTTGAAGTGCACGGCGTTGAGCCGCGCTGCTTCCTCCTCCAACACCCGCTCGACCACCTCGATCCCGGCCTCGCGCAACATGCGCACCCCTGCGCCGTCGACCTTCGGGTGCGGATCGGCAGTGGCGATCACCACGCGGCGCACCCGCTCGCGGATGATCCGCTGCGCGCACGGCGGCGTGTGCTTGCCGACGCCCGTCCAGCAGCACGGTTCCAGGTTGGTGTAGAGGGTGCTCCCGGCCGCGCCCCCGGCGGCCGCGGCACGGTCCAGCGCGACCGCCTCGGCATGGTCGCCGCGTTCGTCGAGATGGCCTTCGCCGATGATCCGGCCGTCGCGGACGATCAGCGCGCCGGTCAGGGGATTGGGCGAGCTCCGCCACTGTCCGTGGCGGGCCAGTTCAAGCACCCGGCGCATCAGCCCCTCGTGATCATGCATCGCCTGTCTCGTTCGAGGGGCACGCGTTGCCGCAGAAGCGCATCCGGATGCGGCTCGCGCGCAGGACGCACGCGAGCCTCTGCCCGGTCGAACCTCTCCCATCCGGACTATACCGTCGGCACCGGAATTCCACCGGTTCCTGCTCCTGCTCATGCGAGCGAGAGCTCACGGGCTATCACCGTCGGTCTGGAATAGGCGCCCCGTCAAGGCGCCGCACCATGCCCCGAAGTTCTCTCTTTGGCAGGCGAGGGTATCGGCCGTCGGGCGCCGGTGTCAAACGTCCGCAGCCGAAGTAGTGTATCGAACTCCGACCGAATGTCGGCGGGGAGGCAGGTGCTATCCTGCGCCGCGATGGCCGTGGTGCGGGCGTGGGAGGTGCTGCGGGCCGCGCTCAGACTGGGGCTGACGTCGTTCGGGGGCCCGGTCGCGCACATCGGCTACTTCCGGGACGAATACGTCACGCGGCGGCACTGGCTGGACGATGCCGCCTATGCCGACCTGGTGGCGCTCTGCCAACTGCTCCCCGGCCCGGCCAGCAGCCAGGTCGGGATCGCCGTGGGCATGCACCGTGCCGGTCTTCCCGGCGGCATCGCGGCCTGGGTCGGATTCACGGCGCCTTCGGCGGCGGCGTTGATCCTGTTCGGCCATGGCGTGTCGGCATTCGATCACCTGGTCGTCCAGGGCTGGCTGCGCGGCCTGAAGGTCGTCGCAGCCGCGGTGGTGGCGTTCGCCCTTCTCGGCATGGCCAGGAGTCTGGCGCCGGACGCCCGCCGCGCGACGATCGCGATCGCCGCTGCGATCGCCATGCTGCTGTGGCGCAGCCCGCTGGCGCAGATGCTGGTCATCGTCATCGCTGCCGCGGCCGGCCGGCTGCTGTTGCAGGGCGTGGTGCCGCCGGCCGGCGCCGGCACGCCGACCGTACGGACAGGACCGTCCGCCGCCGTCGCCAGCCTGGCGCTGTTCGCGGTTCTGCTCGGCGGGCTGCCGGTCCTCCGGCAGTTCGTGACGAGCGAGCCGCTCGACGTCTTCGACGCCTTCTATCGGTCGGGATCGCTGGTGTTCGGCGGCGGCCACGTGGTGCTGCCGCTGCTGCAGGCCGAGGTGGTGCCTCCGGGATGGGTCACGAGCGAGCAGTTCATCGCCGGCTACGGCGCTGCTCAGGCGGTGCCCGGGCCGCTGTTCACCTTCTCCGCCTACCTGGGGACGGTGATGGAGGGCTCGCTCGGCGGATGGAGCGGTGGCTTGTTCGCACTCGTCGCGATCTTCCTCCCTTCGTTCCTGCTGGTGGCCGGCGTCCTGCCGTTCTGGGAACGGCTGCGGACGCTCCGTCCGCTGCGTGCGGCGATCGCCGGCGTGGGAGCGGCCGTCGTGGGGCTGCTGCTCGCCGCGCTCCATGACCCCGTGTGGGTCACGGCCATCCGCACGCCGCCGGATCTGGCGCTGGGGCTGGCGGCGTTCGCGATGCTGGCGTGGTGGAAGATACCACCGTGGCTGGTGGTGGTCTTCGGCGCGGCGGCGGGAGCGCTGCTCACCGCGCTCTGAGCAGCGGCCCGCTGACCCGGATCGGCGTCAGTCAGAGCATCGCGCGGCGGCCGAAGGCGAGCGCCATGGGGTCGCCGACCGGGACCGGACCGCGCATGAGGTACGGTTCGCCGTATTCGACGCCGATCAGGGACCCGTAGTAGCGGTGCCGGCCTTCCCATGCCTCCAGATAGCCGGGGGAAGAGATGGCCGTCTCCGGCTCGTCGCGGCGCGGATCGTGGAGCTGCGACCCGTAGCAGGCAGCGGCCTGCCGTTTGCGCTCCCAGTGGTCGCTGATGTCCACGACGAGCGACGGCCGGAACTGGTAGCGGCTCATGTAGTGCAGCATCGCCTCCGGGCGGTGCGGGTCGCCGCGGCCGGGATGCTTGCCGACCCCGGCGAACCACCACGCCTCCTTGGCCAGCAGGCTGGCGTTGCTGTGGTCGGGATGGTGGTCCTCCCAATAGGGGGCCAGCAGCACGCGGGGGCAGAACTCGCGGAGCACCTCCACCAGCCGGACCCGGTTCTCCAGGGTGCAGGTCACCGCGCCGTCGGGGAGCTCCAGGTTGACCCGCTCGTCCAGTCCCAGGACCGCCGTGGCAGCGGCCGCCTCGGCATCGCGCTCGGCAGCGGTGCCGCGCGTGCCCGCCTCGCCACGGGTGAGGTCGCACACTCCGATCGAGGCGCCGCCCGCCTGGGCGCTGAGCAGCAACCCGGCGCAGGTCAGCTCGGCGTCGTCGGGATGAGCGCAGACCGCCAACACGTCGATCGGCATCGACGGGATCATACGCCGCGGTGCGGAGCCCGGCGAGCCGGCCGGGTGTGTGTGGCATACTTCGCCCGTGACGGCCGGACAGGATTCGTCGCCGCGGCACTGGGCGCAGCGGCTGCCGCCTCACGTGGCCAACGTGCAGCGCATCATCGTGGCGGTGGTGCTGGTGATGCTGGTGGTGCTGCTGGCCGTGATGATCGTGCGGCTCGGGTGGCTGCTCGCGGTGGAGCTGTTCGGCACCCCGCTCTCCGAGCTGTCGGTCGACCAGCTCCTGAACCTGTTCGGCTTCGTGCTGCTGGTCCTGATCGGGGTGGAGCTGGTGGAGTCGGTGCAACTGTTCCTGACCGACGCGCACGTGCACGTCGAGTTCGTGATCCTGATCGCACTGATCGCCATCTCCCGCAAGATCATCATTCTCGACCTGGCCCACACGTCGGCGTTGAGCCTGCTGGGGATCGCCGCGCTGGTCATCGCGCTCGCCGCCGGTTACTTCCTGGTCAAGGGCCGCCGGCCGGCGGGACCGGAGTAGCCGCCCCGGGACCGCCGCGGCGCCGCTCCCGGCCCAACTCCACCTTTCCGGTACGGAGTCGGGATTGCCGCTGGCTCGCCGATCCGACAGACTCCCGTACCCGTGCCATGGCGGATGCTCCTGTTCCTGGTCGTGCTCGCCGTGGTGGTGGCGCTGTTCGCCGCCAACATGGAGCACCGCTCGCCGTTCTCGTACGTCTTCGGGACGACCGGAGAGGTGCCGGTCTTCATGGCGCTGTTGCTGGCCTTCATCGCCGGGGCGCTCACCATGGTGCCGTTTACCATCGGTCCCCACAGACGGCGCAGGCGGAAGCACAAGCAGCCGGCTGGCAACGCCTCGCCGCAGGAACCGCAGCCGCAGCACTCGGTCCCGCAGGTCGGCGCGCCGCGTGATGCGCCGCCCGATGCGGAAGGTCGGGCACGGAAGCGCAAGGAGCGCCGCCGGCGGCGCTCCGCCCGGACTTGACCGCGACGGCGCGAGGGGTCGAAAGTAGCTGCTGAACCTGCGAGTCCGTGAGGCTCGCCCGCATCCCGTCGCTGAGCTAGAATCTGCTTTCTCGTGGAACACCAGGCGACCGACGCACATCCGATGCAGAGCCGATTGCCGTCCGGGCTCGAGCGGCTTGCGCGCGCGGAGGGCGTCGATCCGGGCGCCGCCCTGCTCGTGGCGCAGACCGATCTCAACCTGTCCGGTTCCTACGAAGCGGTGTACCTCGTGGTGGAGGGCGATCGGCTCACCACCATCGGCGCTCCGGCGAACGGCGGCACCGCCGTCCGTGTCACCGTGGCCCGGGAGGACATCCACGCCATCGGCACCCGCCCCGGCGTCGGCGGCGGCTTTCTGGAGGCCGTGATCGAGGATGCGGCGGTCGAGATCCTGGCGTACTCGAACCGTTCGGCGCCGCTGTTCCAGCGGGTGGCGGCCAAGCTGCAGGCATGGGTGGCGGGCGATCCGCTGGTGGTCGGCGAGGAGGACCGGGAGGAGCCCGACCTCTGCCCGACCTGCGGCATCAGGCTGGAGGCTCCGGGCGAGGCATGCCGGCGGTGCCTGAGCCCCGGCAGCCTGCTCGGTCGGGTGCTGCTGCTCATGCGTCCCTACGCCGGCCGCGCCGCGCTGATGATGGGGCTGGTGCTGGTCTCCATCGGCGTGGAGCTGCTGCCGCCGCAGCTCATCAAGGCCATCACCGACCGCGTGCTGGCGCCCGGACAGGCGGGCAACCCGGTGCTGCCGGAGGCGGAGGCGATCGCGCTGCTCGTGCGGATGGTCGCCCTGCTACTCGGCGCCTACCTCGTCGACGGGATCGTGCAGTCGGTGCAGTTGCGGCTGAGCAGCGCCATCGGCACACAGGTCACCTACGACCTGCGCTCCAAGCTGTTCCGTCACCTGATGCGGCTGTCGGTCTCCTACTACGACCGCTACAGCACCGGGCAGCTCATGAGCCGCGTTGTGCAGGACACCGAGCAGCTCAAGGGGCTGATCGTGCAGGCCACCAGCGGCTTCGTGGCGCAGCTCATCAAGGTGGTCGCCGTGGGGCTGTTGCTGTTCAGCCTGAACTGGCAACTGGCGCTGATCACCCTGGTGCCGGCTCCGTTCGTGGTCGCCGCCGCCGTCTTCTTCTGGCGGCGGATCTACCCCCGTTACTACCGGATCTGGGACGCGCGCAGCAAGCTCAACGGCGCGCTCAACTCCATCCTCAACGGCGTGCGCGTGGTCAAGGCGTTCGGGCAGGAGCGGCGCGAGATCTCCCGCTTCCACCGCACCTCCGGCTACCTGCGCGACAGCTTCCGGCGCGTGGAGTACATGACCGCATCGTTCCAGCCCGGCATGGCCGTGCTGTTCCAGCTCGGCGGCATCCTGGTCTGGTTCATCGGCGGCCGCCGCGTGCTGAACGACGTGATGACGCTGGGCACGCTCATGGCGTTCCTCAACTACCTGACCATGTTCTACGTGCCGCTTCGGCAGCTCACGCGCATGGCCAACTGGCTGACCAGCTTCCTGTCGGCGGCGCAGCGGGCGTTCGAGATCCTGGACACGCGGCCGCTGATCCTTGAGTCGACGGATACCCGGCCGATCCCGGCGCAGTCCGCGGCGTCCGTGCGGTTCGACCACGTCGAGTTCTCCTACGAACGCAACGAACGGGTGATCAACGACTTGAGCTTCGACGTACGTCCGGGCGAACACCTGGGCGTGGTGGGCAAGAGCGGCTCCGGAAAGACCACCCTCATCAACCTGATCGCCCGCTTCTACGACGTCACGGCCGGCGCGGTGTCGATCAACGGCGTCGACGTGCGCAACCTGCCGCTGCCGGAGCTGCGCCGTTTCGTCGGGGTGGTGCTGCAGGAGTCGTTCCTGTTCCGCGGGACCATCTACGAGAACCTGACCTACGGCAACCCGGAGGTCGGCTTCGATGACGTGGTCGAGGCGGCCAAGGCCGCCAACGCGCACGAGTTCATCATGCAGAAGCCGCTCGGCTACGACACCTACATCGGCGAGCGCGGCGCCGGCCTGTCCGGCGGGCAGCGGCAGCGGGTGTCGATCGCGCGCGCCCTGCTCTACGACCCCAAGCTGCTGATCCTGGACGAGGCCACCAGCAGCGTCGACACCGAGTCCGAGCACCTGATCAAGGACGCGCTGGAGCGGGTGACCGAGGGGCGCACCACGATCGCGATCGCCCACCGCCTGAGCACGCTGAAGAACTGCGACCGGATCGTCGTGCTGGACGGCGGTCGTCTGCGCGAGGAAGGTACGCACGAGGAGCTGGTGCGCCGGCGCGGCATCTACTACCGCCTGGTCAGGATCCAGACCGACTTGGCGCGCGACGCGGCGGTCGAATCCATGGAGCCGGGCCGATGAGCCGCGAACGAACGCTGACCGAGGCGGAGTTGCGCGAAAAGCGGGGAGAGGGACCGGACACCGCCCGGCTGCGCTACCTGGACCCGTCGATGTGCCGCTTCTATCCCGGCAACTTCGCGGCGCTCCACCTGGAGATCACCGGCATCTGGGTCTACGGTGGCGTGTATGCCGCATACTGCTTCCCGGTCGAACGGCGCGACCAGTTCATCGCCATCATCCAGAGCCGGCGCACCGGCGACGACCTGGAGATCGGCATCGTGCGCCGGCTGGACGACTTTCCCGAGGACCAGGCCGAGCTGGTGCGGGCGGCGCTGCAGCGGCGCTACTTCTTTCACACCATCAGCCGCATCCGCCGCATCGGCTGGGACGGCGGCTACGTGTCGATGCGGGTCGACACCGACAAGGGCCCGGCCAGCTTCCTGATGCGCTGGAGCAACGATCGCGCGGTCAGCTTCGGCCGTGACGGCAAGCTGCTGATCGACGTGGACGACAACCGCTACCTGATTCCGCGCGTGGACGCGCTGCCCGCGCGCGAGCGCAGCGCGTTCACGCGTATCATCTACTGGTAACGACGATGGCGACGGTACCGCGCGTCAAGGGGACGCAGGACTTCTATCCGGAGGCGTGGGCGTTGCAGCTCGCCCTGCGGGAGACGATGCTGGCGGCGGGGCGCGCCTACGGCTACCAGGAGTACGAGGGGCCGGCGATCGAGTACCTGGACCTCTACCTGGGCAAGAGCAGCGAGGAGATCGTCACCCAGCAGACCTTCCGCATCCAGGACCGGGACGGCAAGGCGTTGCTGCTGCGCCCCGAGCTGACCCCGACCCTGGCGCGCATGATCGCCGCCCGCGAGCAGGAGATCCCGCTGCCGGCGCGCTGGCAGTCGTGGGGTCAGTTCTACCGCTACGAGCGGCCGCAGCGCGGCCGCGGCCGTTCGTTCTTCCAGTGGAACGTCGACCTGCTCGGCAGCGAGAGCGCCCACGCGGACGCCGAGGTGATCCAGGTGGCCTGCGCGCTGTTCGCGTCGCTCGGACTGGAGCCGGCTGATGTGCAGATCAAGATCAACGACCGCGCCGCACTTGAGTCCGACCTGACCGCCGCGTTCGGTGTGCCGACCGCGCTGGTCCGAGGCGTGTTCCAGGTGATCGATCGGCTCGACAAGGTCGGCGCCGATCGGGCCTGTGGACAAATGGCGGATATCGGCCTGAGCGACGCCCAGGCACGGGAGGTGGTGGCGTTCGTGCAGGCGCCGGTCGCCGAGCCGCCCGAGCGCCTGGCGACGATCGTCGAGCAGCTCCGGATCACCGGCCACGATTCCTACGTGACGCTGGACCGCAGCATCGCGCGCGGCTTCGAGTACTACACCAGCACCGTGTTCGAGGCGTGGGCGGCCGGCGACCTGCGGCGCGCCATCTTCGGCGGCGGGCGCTACGACGACCTGACGCGCCAAGTGGGTGGCAAGCAGCGCGTGCCCGGGGTCGGCATGGCGGTCGGCGACATGGCGCTCCTGGAGTTGCTGCGGGAGCTCGACCGGGTGCCGGAGCCGGCGCGGTCCGGGCCCGACGTGCTGGTCACCGTGTTCGGGGCCGAGCAGCAGCACGCGTCGGCGCGCATCGCCGACGGCCTGCGCCGCCGCGGCGTGGCGGTCGAGCTGGCCCTGGATCCGGGACAGCGCCTGGAGCGCCAGCTCCGCCACGCCGACCGCGTGGGCGCGCGTTTCGCGCTGATCATCGGACCGGACGAGGAAGCCGCCGGCACGGTACTGGTCAAGGATCTGCTCCGGCGGCAGCAGGAGCATCTGCCGGCCGCCGACACGGACGCGCTGGCCGCCCGGCTCGGGAACGGCAACGGCATCACGTAGCGGCGCGGTGCCGCCGCACCGCGCATCGCGGGCCGCCGTCTTGAGGGACCTCCTGCGGTCCATTAGAATCGATCGGCAGTCGGAGCGCGACTCCAGGTCGTATGAGCACAGCCATTCCGCGCGATCGGGCCAGAGCCAAAGCCCGCCACCAGAAGCTGCTCTGGGTGCGCGATCATTGGCAGCTTTACCTGATCGTGCTGCTGCCTCTGGCGTGGGTGATCATCTTCCGTTATCTGCCGATGTACGGCATCACCATCGCCTTCAAGGACTACCGGATTCGCCAGGGCATGCTGGCCAGCCCGTGGGCCGAGCCGTTGCTCAAGCACTTCCAACTGTTCTTCTCGTCGCCGATGTTCGGGCGCCTGATGCGCAACACGCTGGTCCTCAGCTTCTACCAGACGATCGCCGGCTTCCTGCCGCCCATCCTGCTTGCGGTCTTCCTCAACGAATGTCGCAGCACGCGCTACAAGCGGTTCGTACAGATGATCACCTATGCACCGCACTTCATCTCGACCGTGCTGATCGTCGGCATCCTGGCGCAGATCCTGTCGCTGCGCGGCGTCGTCAACAGCACGATCGCGCTGTTCGGTGTGGAGCCGATCTCCTACCTCGGCCGTGCGGACCTGTTCAGTCACATCTACGTCTGGTCCGGCGTGTGGCAGCACGTCGGCTACTCGGCGATCATCTACCTGGCCGTCCTGGCGGGCGTGAACCCCGAACTGTACGAGGCGGCGACCATCGACGGCGCGTCCATCGCCCAACGCGTGTGGCATATCGACGTCCCCGCGCTGCTCCCCACCGCCACCATCCTGCTGATCCTTGCCAGTGCCCAGATGCTGAACGTGGGCTTCGAGAAGGTGTTCCTGATGCAGAACGCGCTCAACCTGGAACGCTCGGAGATCATCGCCACATTCGTGTACAAGGTGGGTCTGCGACAGCTCCAATACAGCTACTCGACGGCCGTGGGACTGTTTCAGTCGGTGGTGTCGCTGGCGCTGCTGACACTGGTGAACTGGATCGCCCGCCGCGTCGGCGACACGAGCTTGTGGTAGCGCGGGTTCGATGACGGCCGCCAACCGATCCATCAAGCTCGGCACGTCCGACCGAGCGTTCCACGCGGTCACCTACACGCTGCTCTCCCTTGCTTGGCTGGCGGTGATCTTTCCGCTGCTCAACGTGGTGGCCCATTCGTTCAGTTCGGCCAGCGCCGTTTCCCAGGGCCGGGTGTTCTTCCTGCCCGTGGAACCGACCGTGAAAGCCTACGAAGCGGTGGTCCGCAACAGGCTGCTGATCGTCGGCTACGCCAACTCGCTCTTCTATACCGGCTTCGGCACGCTGATCAACATCGCCCTCACCATCATGGTCGCCTACCCGCTGTCGTTGAAGAAGTTCGTCGGGCGCGGCTGGATCACGTTCGCGTTCACCTTTACGATGCTCGTCAGCGGCGGTCTGGTGCCCACCTATCTGGTAGTCCGCGGCCTCGGCATGGTCAACACACGCTGGGCGATGATGATCCCGAACGCGATCGGCGTGTGGTTCATGATCATCGCGCGCACCTTCTTCCAGCAGAACATCCCCGACGAATTGCGCAATGCGGCGGAGATCGACGGCGCGTCGGACGTGCAGTTCATCCTGCGGGTCGTGCTGCCGCTGTCGGTTCCGGTCATCGCCGTACTCGGCTTGTTCTACGCGGTCGAGCACTGGAACTCGTACTTCAATGCGCTGATCTTCCTGAACGACCTGGAGCTGTTCAACCTGCAGTTGATCATTCGCAACATCCTGGCCAGCACGGAGATGATCGTGGAGTCCACGGCCAGCGGCAACGCGAACATCGACGAAGCGCTGGCCAGGGCGGATTTCCTGGAAGTGGTCAAGTATGCGGTGATCGTGGTCGCGATCGGCCCCGTGCTGGTCCTCTACCCGTTCGTCCAGAAGCACTTCGTGAAAGGGATCCTCATCGGTTCGCTCAAGGGCTGAAGGCCGTGCCGACCGGTTGACAGCGGCCCGCAGACAGACGCAGGATGACGGCGGAGGTTTGCACATGGATGCGAAACGAATACTATGTCTGGCGGCCGTAACCCTGGCCGCGTCGCTCGCTTTCGGGGCCGGCGAAACGGAAGGGACAGCCGCAACCGGTTACACGCTTACCCCGAGGGGAACGTTGCCGATCGTGGAAGGCGAAGGTGCCGTGGTCAGCGTGTATACGCACGGGGCTCTGGACACGGACGTCTCCAGGAACTATTTCGTCGAGTGGTTTACGGAGATCTCCAATGTGGAGCTGGACGTGACGCTTGTCCTCACGGATCAGTACAAGGAGAAGCTGAACCTGTTGTTCGCCGCCGACGATGTTCCCGACATCGTGGCGCCGCGCAACAACTCGCTCACGTACTGGTCGACCGGTGAGCAGATGAACGCGCTCGACCAGGGACTGATCATCCCTCTCGAAGACCTCATCGAGGAGCACAGCGTCAATATCATCAAGTTCCTGGACAACCCCGACTTCCCGGGACTGCGCGAGGCGATCACCGCCCCCGGCGGGCACATCACGGGATTCCCGGACATCGGCTCGTGCTACCACTGCTTCTACTCGCAGAAGATGAACGTGAACCAGACGTGGCTCGACAACCTGGGTCTGGCGTGGCCGGAGACGCCGCAGGAATTCAAGGAGATGCTGATCGCGTTTCGCGACCATGACGCGAACGGCAACGGCGATCCGAACGACGAGATTCCGCTGGCGTTCTCCAAGTCCGGGGCGATGGTCCAGCTCGACGGCTACCTGATGAGTCCATGGGAATACGTCCCCGCGTATTTCGACCGGCTGGCGGTGGACGCGGAAGGTCGGATCTACGCATCCTACACGACCGACGCCTATCGCGAGGGCCTGAAGTACCTGACGGACCTGTGGTCGGAAAACCTGATCTACAAGGATTCGTTCGTGCAGACGCGCGACGCGCTCAAGAGTCTGAATGCGCCGACCAACGCGGACGAAGCGCAGACGCTCGGGGCGGTGCCGGCGATGCACCGTGGCTATTTCATCTCGGGAGAGCAGGCGAGTGACCGATGGCGCGAGTGGATCGCGATTCCTCCTCTGAAGAACGCGGGCGGCGATCGACTGGCGATCAATTACCAGTCCCAGTATCGGTACAATCCCGGGTACAAGGGCTTCATCACGTCGAACGCCAAGGACCCCGTGCTCGCCTTCCGCTACGTCGACGCCCAATGGGACGGCTTCTACGACAATGGCGACCAGTACCAGGTGAACAAGATCGCCGCCCTGGGAATTCCCGGGGAAAACTGGTTCGAGCCGGATGAGGGCGCGGTCGGGTACGACGGGCGACCTGCGCAGCAGCGCCGCGGTGCGCCCCTGGCGGAGGACCATCCCTATTTCGAGAACGACAGCTTCGCGGTCCTCGCCGGTCCGATCAACCACAGCGGCTTCCAGATCGACGCCGGCATGACGTGGAGGGACGACCACCCCAGTGCCTACGAGCAGTATCTCTGGGAGGTGACGGACCAGAACTACGCGCCGTTCGCGCAGACGATGGACCGGGTCGTTCCGCAGTTGTTCATCGCTCCCGAGGACGCGCAGGAGGCGGCTCAGCTCGAGGCACAGATCACCAGCTACATGGAAGAGAGCGTGGCCGCGTTCGTTTCCGGCGCGCGGGACGTGCACGACGACGGCGAATGGGAGGCGTACAAGCGTCAACTCGACCGGCTCGGGATGCAGGAGTACCTGCGCCTGAAGCAGGAAGCGTTCGACGCGATGCGCAGTTAGTCCGTCCGGTGGACAGCGCCCGGTCCTCGGCCACAGCGATGGCTCGGAGATCGGGCGCTGCCGCTCGGCACGGCCGTGCGCGACGTACCTCTGGCGGCGCCAAGCGCCGCCGTGACATCTGACACCGGCTTGGGAGAAGCACCGTGATGACCGCTGAGCAGCGCTATTTGTTCGATCTGCATGGGTATCTGCATTTGCGAGGCGTGTTGTCGGCGGCCGAGGTGGACGCCGCCCGCGAGGCGGCCGAGCGCTACGTGGCCACGCCGGTTGAGGAGTTGCCGGAAGGATTCGGGGTCGACGGCCGGCGCTACCTGCACGGCTTCGCATTCGACCGCGCGCTCGAACGCTTGACGCTGCATCCCTCGATCTGGCCGATCGTCAAGGAGATCACCAGGAACCGCCCCCGGCTGGTCAGCGGCACGCTGCAGGTGAACCAGGCGGACGGCGGCCACAGCGAAGCTCTGCACCTGCACTGTGCGCGCGACGACTACGGATGGGATGCGATCCGGTACGACGTGCGCGACGGGCGGATCTTCTGTGACCACACCGTGGTCTTTCCCTACCTCACGGACGTACTCGGCGGCGATGGCGGCCTGCTCGTCATTCCGGGATCACACAAGAGCATGTTCGAGCGTCCGCGGCACCTGTTCAACGAAGGCGTCATCGAGACTCTCGAAGATGTTCCGGAGGGAGTGGTGAACGTCACTCCGCGGGCCGGCGACATCGTCATCATGAACGAACTGGTGACGCACGGGGCGCTGCCGTGGCGTCCGCGCGATCGTGCGCGCATGATCCTGGTGCTGCGCTACATGCCGCAGTACAAGGGGAACGACGACGTTCCGGCGGCGGTCCGCACCCGGCTGACCCCGCACACCCGCGAACTGGTCGCGCGTGCCGGCTACGCCGATGTCAAGGAGATCGTGGCGGAGGACATGATCGAAATGGCCTGACCGGGCCGCTCAGCCAACTGCGCGACGGAGACGTGTCCACCGCCTCGGCCGCAGCAGGCCGCATCGACCGCCATCACGTCTTATGCGTCCTTTCGACGGAGACGATGCACGGCAGGTGCCGCAGCGAGCCGGCGGCGTCCAGGCCGTAGCCGGCGACCCATACGTCCGGTATGTCGAACCCGACCAGGTCGGGGGCGGCCTTGGCGCGCTGCGCAAGGATCTGCGGGTCGGGGTCGGCGAGTTGCTTGTTCAGCAGCACGCACACCTGCACGCTGCGCACCCCCCATGCGGACAGACGGTCGCGCAGCGCCGCCAGGGTGAAGCCGTGGTCCAGGATGTCGTCCACCAGCAGCATCGAGCGGCCGGCGACGTCGGACGGTTGCAGGTCGATGATGACGGTCCGCACGCCGGAGCCGTCGACTCCCATCGCGGTGCCGTAGCTGCCGGCCTTGGTCAGCGCGTAGTGCACGTCCAGCGTGCTCTCCTGCGCCAGCGCGCGGCCCAGGTCGGCGGCGAACATGAACGCGCCGGTGAGCACCGGCGTGACTACCACTTCGGACCCGGGCGGGTAGTGCTCGGCCAGCAGGCGCGCCATCTCGCGCACCCGCTCCTGCAGCGCCGCAGGCGGGATCAGCACGCGCCGGACGATGCGGTGCAGCGTACGGGGGAGCTCGATCCCGTGCGCTGCCAGCGTTGCGCAGGCAGGGTCGATACCGGTTTCGGGTACCATCTGCGAACGATACACGCTCGAGCGTCTCCCCGCACGCCTCGATGCGCGGACGCGCGGGTGTTCGTTCCGGCAGGGTTCGATCACACGCAGCCCGACTCCGCCGGCTGACGAAGCCCGCCGAGGTCCGGCAGCGTTACGCCGGCCCGCGCCGAGTCGTCGAGCGGGTTCGGCTCCCGCCAGATCCTGCCGTCCCAGGTGCGCACCACCACCTCGTCTCCCGACCGGCCCAGCAGGTACTGCGGTGCCAGCGGCACCTTGCCGTACGGGGTGTCGAGCACGTAGGTCGGCACCCCGAAGCCGGTGGTGTGGCCGCGCAGCGCCTGCACGATCGCCAGACCGGTCTCGATCGGGGTGCGCAGGTGCGCCGTTCCCGCCACCGGGTGGCACTGGAAGATGTAGTAGGGCCGAACGCGGATCGCCAGCAGCCGGTGGACGAGCTCCAGCATCACCTGCGGGTCGTCGTTCACGCCCTTCAGCAGCACGGTCTGGTTGCCGAGCGGAATCCCGGCCCGCAGCAGGCGGTCGCAGGCCGTGGCGGCTTCCGTCGTGATCTCGTCCGGGTGGTTGAAGTGGGTGTTCAGCCAGAGCGGGTGGTGGCGGCCGAGCACCTCGCACAACTCCGGCGTGATCCGTTGCGGCAGCGTGCACGGCGTGCGCGAGCCGGTGCGGATGATCTGCACGTGCTCGATGGCGCGCAGCCGGCCCAGCACGTCTTCCAGCCGCTCGTCGGAGAACAGCAGCGGGTCGCCGCCGGTCACCAGCACGTCGCGGATCGCCGGCGTGCGCGCGATGTAGTCGATCCCGGCCTGCACCTTGGCGCGCGTGTGGTGCTCCTCCGTGTTGCCGACGAAGTACTCGCGGAAACAGTAGCGGCAGTAGGTGGGGCAGACGTTGGTGATCTTGAAGGCGACGCGGTCGGGGTACACGTGCACGACGGCGTCCACCGGCGAATGCTCCTGCTCCAGGAGCGGATCCACGGCGCCCAGGTCGTCGGTGAGCTCCTGCACCGCCGGAACCTGCTGCCGGCGCAGCGGGCACTCCGGGTCGTCGCGGTGCATGAGCGACGCGTAGTACGGGGTGATGGCCCACCGGTACCGGGCGCCCGCGGCGTCGATGCCGGCCCGCTCGTCTTCGGTCAGGTCGACGTACCGCTCCAGGTCGGCGGCGGACGTGATTCGGTTGCGGAGTTGCCACCGCCAGTCGTCCCAGTGGCGGTCCGGTATCCCGGCTGGTCGAGACGTTCGTCGGGGTGGCGCGCCGGCGGCGGATCCGGAGGTCAAGCGCGATCCACCGCCAGCACGGCCAGCAGCTCGTCTGCGGTCACGATCGACACCGGAGCCGACTGAAAGCCGTCGCGATCTCGTGTGACGAGGTAGTCGGCGCCGCAGCGAAGTGCGGAGCGAAGTTGCAGAGTGTCTTCGAAGTCGCCGCCGCTCACGGTCAGCGCTTCATCCAGGAGCCGAGTGTCCACCTCGACCGGGCGGAACACCGATCGGATCAGATGGAGGGACTGGTGAGCCCGGTCGTCGCCGCCGTGTTTGCGCAGCAGGTAATACACGTCGATGAAGCTGACCGCGGAGACGAAGCCGTGGTGAGTGCCGGTCTCCGCGAGTGTCCACACACGGGCCGAGGATCCGTAGAAGGGCTCCCGCCGCATCAACACGTCGAGGAGCACGTTCGTGTCCAGGAAGAGCCGCAGAATCGTCATGCTCCACGGGAGGCGCCGTGCAGGTACTTCTCCTCCAGGGCCTCTTCGATCAACTCCCGGTCGGATCGGTCCGATCGCTGCGTCACCAGCCCGCTCGCCTGCCTGGTGATCGGTCCAAGATCGCTCCGATCAGCCGTCGTCTCCCGATCGAGCGCCCGTATCACGTGGGCGAACAGCGCTGAAACGCTCATCCGACGCGACTTCGCCACGCGCTTTGCCAGAGCGACCAGCTCCTCCTCAGCGCTCAAGGTCAGTTTCACACGGCTCATATACGTACGATAGCGAGTCGTCGATACGTGCGCAACGTCTCGGCGCTGGTGAAGCGTACCGCCGCGAAGTCGAAGCGCGACCGGCATGCGAGGTGTTATCATCGGGCGATCGAGAGATGAGTAACGCAGCACGCGAGATCGCCACCGACCACCCGGCCTACGTCCCCGCGGCCATCGAGCCCAAGTGGCAGGAGCGCTGGGAGCGGGACGGGCTGCACCGCGCCCGCATCGATCGAAGCCGCCCCAAGCACTACTTCCTGACCATGCTTCCGTACCCGTCGGGCGACCTGCACATCGGCCACTGGTACACGATGACGCCGTCCGATACGCGCGCCCGCTACCTGCGCATGAAGGGCTGCAACGTCATGCTGCCGATGGGCTTCGACTCCTTCGGCCTGCCGGCGGAGAACGCCGCCATCGCCCGCAACATCCACCCCAGGGAGTGGACGTACGCCAACATCGACCGGATGCGCGCTCAGCTTCGCACCATGGGGGCGATGTGGGACTGGGAGCGCGAGGCGACCTCGTCCGATCCCGAGTACTACCGCTGGACGCAGTGGTACTTCCTCAAGCTGCTGGCCGGCGACCTGGCCTACCGCAAGCGGGCGGCTGTCGACTTCTGTCCCAACTGCAACACCACGCTGGCGCGCGAGCAGGTGGTCGGCACGGAGCGGCTCTGCGAGCGCTGCGACACGCCGGTCACCAAGCGCGACCTGGAACAGTGGTTCTTCCGCATCACCCGGTACGCCGAGGAGTTGCTGCGCTTCGACGGCCTGGACTGGCCGGAGCCGGTCAAGGCGCTGCAGACCAACTGGATCGGCCGCTCGGAGGGCGCGCACGTGGTGTTCCGCACCGAGCAGGGCGACGCCCTGGAGGTCTTCACCACGCGGCCCGACACCCTGTGGGGGGCGACCTTCATGGTACTGGCGCCCGAGCACCCGCTGGTGGCGAAGCTCACCACGGAAGCGCAACGCGCCGAGGTAGAGGCGTACGTGGCCGAAGCCGCGCGCCAGACCGACATCGAGCGCGAGGCGGCAGGCCGCGAGAAGAGCGGCGTGTTCACCGGCTCCTGCGCCGTGAACCCGGTCAACGACGAGCGCATCCCCATCTGGATCGCCGACTACGTGCTGATGACCTACGGCACCGGCGCGATCATGGCGGTTCCGGCCCACGACGAGCGCGACTTCGACTTCGCGCGCGCCTTCGGCCTGACCGTGCGTCCGGTGATCCAGCCGCCCGCCCCGGAGCCGCTGGACGGCGCCACCATGAGCGAAGCGGTGATCGCCAAGGGATCGATGATCGACTCCGGCCCGCTGACCGGGACGCCGACCGAGCAGGCGATCCCGCGCACCATCCGCTGGCTGGTGGAGCAGAACCTCGGCCACGCCGACGTCAACTACCGGCTGCGCGACTGGCTGATCTCCCGGCAGCGCTACTGGGGCTGCCCGATCCCGGTCGTGCACTGCCCGAGCTGCGGAGCCGTGCCGGTTCCGGAGGAGGAGCTGCCGGTGGAGTTGCCGGACGACATCGAGTGGCGGCCGACCGGCGAGAGCCCGCTCAAGTTCCATCCTACCTGGCGGCACACCACGTGCCCGAGCTGCGGCGGCGCGGCCGAGCGCGAGACCGACACCATGGACACCTTCATGTGCTCGTCCTGGTACCACCTGCGCTACCTGAGCCCGGACTGCACGGACGGCCCGTTCGAGGAGGAGGAGTACCGCTACTGGATGCCGGTGGACACCTACACCGGCGGCGTCGAGCACGCCACCATGCACCTGATCTACACCCGCTTCTTCCACAAGGCGTGCCGCGACCTGGGCATCGGCTCCGGCGACGAGCCGATGACGCTGCTCTACAACCAGGGGCAGATCCTGGGCGCCGACGGCCAGCGCATGAGCAAGTCGCGCGGCAACGTGGTCGATCCTGACGAGCAGGTGTCCCGCTATGGAGCTGACGCGGTGCGCGCCTTCCTGATGTTCGGCTACCGCTGGTCGGAGGGCGGCCCGTGGAACGACACCAACATCCACGGAGTGGTGCGCTGGCTGCACCGCGTGTGGGAGTTGGCGCACCGCCTGCACGCGCGCGACGGCGCGGACGGCGCGGCTACCCGTGCACCCACCGGCGAAGAGCGTGCGTTGTTGCGCGCCACGCACCAGACGATCCGGAGCGTCTCGCACGACCTGGAGGCGTTCGAGTTCAACACCGTGGTCTCGGGCTTGATGCAGCTCACCAACGCCCTGCTGGCGGCCGAGGAACAGGCCGGCGGCGCCGCCGCCTACCGCGAGTCCGTGCTGACCCTGCTCACGCTGATGGCGCCGGTCACCCCGCATGTGGCCGAGGAGCTGTGGGAGCTGCTGGGCCAGCCCTACAGCATCCACCGGCAGCCGTGGCCGGAAGCCGACGCGGCGCTGGCCGCCGAAGAGACGGTCACCTTGGTGGTGCAGGTCAACGGCAAGGTCCGCGGTCGGGTCGAGGTGCCGGCCGGCATCGACCAGGACGAGGCGCAGCGCCAGGCGCAGGCCGAGGACAACGTGGCCCGCACCCTGGCCGGCCGCGAGCCGCGCCGCGTGATCCACGTCCCCGGCAAGCTGATCAACTTCGTCGTGTAGGCCGGGGGCCGCCCGTGGCGTTCTCGATCGACCGCGTCATCCCCTGGGGACGGACGTTCGCGGAATATCAGGCCATGTTCGACCTGTCGGCGACGGACCTGCGGCGGCGCATCCTGGGCTGCGGCGACGGGCCGGCCAGCTTCAACGCGGTTTCACGGGTGGCAGGATAGGGTCTCGGCGAGAGGTACAAGCGAACCGAGGTGGTCCGTCGGTCGCCGCAACGCTTCAGGAAAATGTGCTACGTTTTGTCGCGACAAAGATGAGGGGATGCGATGGTTGGGAAACTTGAGGTGTTCTCGGTACGTGATCTCAGGCTGCGCTCGAGCGAGCTGGTGCGTGAAGCGGAGGCCGGCCAGGTATCGGTCATCACCAAGCGGGGCAAACCTGCCGTGGTGGCCGTGCCATTCGGGACCCGTCTGGTCGATCTGGGCCTCGACAAGGATCTGGCACTCGCTCTCTTCGAGCAAGGACTCATCACCTTGGCGAAAGCCGCGAAGCTTGCGGGCGTCACGCAGGATGTGTTCATGGACCTGATGGCGGAGGCCGGCTCGGTCGCCGTCGATTACCCTCCAGAGGAGTTGACGGACGAGCTCAACGTCCGGATTTGATCTCGCAGATCGTGTCCGATGCGGGTCCGCTGGTCGCTCTGTCGCGGATCGACCGGCTGTCGCTGCTGCCGGAACTGTTCGGCTCGGTGACAGCTCCCGAGGTCGTGTTCGGCGAGCTTCGCCTGCATGAACCGCGTCCTGGCGTAGCGCCACTTGCCGAGGCCGTACGCAAGGGCACTTGGCTACGGTCCATGACGCCCCCGGAAGGCCGCACGATCCCGGGGCTTGGGGCAGGTGAATCCATGGCCGTCCGCCTCGCTCAGCACCTGCAGTGTCCGCTGTTGATCGACGAGCGCCGCGGACGCGCCACGGCACGGTACCGCGGTGTCGCGGTGATCGGCACGGGACGAGTCCTCATCGCGGCAAAGGAACGGGGTTCGATCGACTCGGTGTCCGATGCCCTGGACGCTCTGAGAGAGGCCGGCTATCGGCTCTCGGACGGGATCCGTTCACAACTGATCGCCATCGCCGGAGAATCCGCGCCGTAGGGGGATGCGGTGCCGGCGACAGGTTACGTGCGGGCGAAGAGGTAGGCGCGGCTGTTTTTCCCGACGACGGACAGGGCGCCCATGTGCCGGAGGGCGTAGGTCATCTCGCCGGCGGCGGCCGCGGAGATGCTCGCGGCGGCGGCCAGCGACCGATTGGTGAACGGCTCCTGCAGGCGCGCCGGCAGCAGGCGTGCCAAGTCGGCGGGCGTGCGGAAGCGGCGCCGGCCGCACACCTCCAGCAGGCGCGTGTCCAGCACGCTGACGCCGCGCCGGCGCCAGCTTCCGCGGCCGTCGGCGCAGCGCACTTCCTCCACGTCCACCAGGAGCACGTCCAGCGTGAAGTTGGGATCGCCCATCAGGTGCGGGATCCGGATCAGCTCCGCGAACAGGTCGCGGTAGGCGCCCCGCTTCGGCGACAGCCGGCGGCGCAGGACCTTTCCCCGCGTGTCCGTGGTCACGATCCACTTCCGCTGTGCGATCGGGAACACCAGGCGCACGCGATGCGTATCGACCAGCCGGGTGAGCTTGCGCTTGAGCTTCGCGAAGCCGCGGGTCTGGATCTCGATCAGGATGCCGCGCCGTACCAGGTCGATCACGTAGCCGTCCATGGGCACCTCGGCCCGGTCCCGTGGCAGCGCGTACCAGGACTTCAGTTGCGCGTGCAACGACCGCTCCCGCAGCTCGCCGATGGTGAACGTGTGCTCCACACTCATCCTATCGGCGCGGCGCTGTAACGCTTCAGCGGCTCGGGGAGTCGAGGCGGAAGCTGACCCGGACGAATCGGCTGCGGAGGTCCTGGACGAGTTCGGGCTCGGTGGCGTTGAACTCCTGCATGGCTCGGCGCATCAGCAGCCAGCCCCTGCCGCGCTGCTCCATGTAGCCCATCGCCGTCATGAAGTGCGCCATGGATTCGTTTCGAGAGCGCGGGTTGGCGCCGGCACGGACCCGATCTACCGTCATGTGGTTGGGCAGCGTGCCCGGACTGGTGACGTCGACCCGGCTGCGGAACACTTCGAGCAGCACCTTCGATCCGGTGATCGCGTAGTCGCGATGAGTGACCGCGTTCACCAACGCCTCGCGGATCGCCGGGCGGGGCAAGAGGTGGCGATTCTCGCGGATGATGCCGCGGTACGATTCGGTCCAGCCGAGGTCCAGGAACCACGCCACCGACCGGTCGACCGCCTCGTTCAGACGTCCGCCGCCCCGGGCGACGTGCAGCACTTCCGCAGCGCGATCGTCGCCCGCGTAGCGAACGCACTCGATGCGGAAGTTGCGGGTCTGCGGATAGCCTTGCGGGTGGCGGCCGAACGCCAACGCGCCGTAGAGCGTTGCCCGCAACTCACCGCCGATCTCGCGCAGGACGTCGCGGTTGCGCAAGTCATCGTCCCGGTCCGGCTGCGGGTCGCCGGTCGTGTCGAAGCCGAGCCTCCGCAAGTAGGTGTCGAATGCCTCCAGGTCGATGTGCCGTACGTCGGCAGCCTCGATGCAGCGTTCCTCGGTCAGGATGTACCCGAAGACGTTGTACAGCTCCTGCAACGCCGCCGGTGACGGCTCGACGCTTGAACGTTCGCGTCGAATCCAGACGCGGCCGTCGTAGCGCAGCGGCTCGAAACTCCGTTGACGGGGCACCTCGAGCCAGTGAACCCATCCGGGAGCGGTGTGATGGCGGCCGCCGCGAGCGGCGATCGGTGCGCTGCATCCGTTCTGGAGAAACGACGTGAGACGCTCCTGCACGCGTTCGGTGTCAGGCACGCGTGGCGACCGAAGGACGTACGCTGGACGAGATCCTCCCTCACCTGGACTTCCCTGACGCCGATGACTTCACCGGAGTTCTCCACCCCGAGAATGAGGACGCCACCTTCGCTGTTGGCGAACGCGCATATCGCGCGTCCGAGGGCCGACAGGTCTCCGAGCCCGCGTTCGAACTCGATCTGCCGACCTTCGCCCCGCTTGATGCGCTCGATGATCTGCGGCCACTCCACCCGCCACTCCGTCGTCAGAAGCCCGCCGGTACCGAGGCGGGCTCTGCCCGTATCCGCTAAGAACCTACCACAGAACGAGTCGCTCTCTTCGGGATGGGATGAAGGCGCTACAGCACTTCCTGCAACACGTAGAAGTAGTTCTGGTCGGTGCCGAAGATCAGGAGGTCGCGGGATGCCACCGGGGCGCTCAGCACCGCGCCGTCCAGGTCCATCTCCCACAGCAGGCGCCCGTTGCGCGCCGACAGGCAGACCAGGCGGGGCGGACTCCCGGTCCACGGGTCGCCGCGCACGCCGAAGTAGACGCGGGTGCCGGCCACGGTCGGGGCGCTGGAGGTGGGTTGCTCCAGCGTCACCCGCCATGCCTCCCGGCCGCTGCCGGCGTCGAACGCGCGCACCACCCGGTCGCCGCTGGTGTAGATCACCAGATTGCGCCACAGCGCCGGCGCCATGTAGTCCAGCAGATTGATGTTGTCGAAGAACAGGCCGACCGGGTTGTAGGCGGAGTCCTCGCCGAAGTAGGGCTCCTCCGTCTTGCGCCAGAGCTCGCGGCCGGTGGTGCGGTCCAGCGCCAGGTAGTTGAGCACCGTCGCGCCGCCGGTGGCGTAGTACATGGTCTGGCCGCGCAGGGCCGGAAACGAGTACCAGTTGACGTAGGGGTCGTCGCCGTCGACGAACCACAGGTACGAACGGTGTTCGATGTCGTACGCGCCGAAGCTCACGCCGCGTTCGGGCGGCGCCGGCGCCCAGTAGATCACGCCCTCGTAGACCTGGAACGTGTGGTACGACCAGATCGGATTGGGGATGCGGTGCACCTCCGTGCCGTCGAGGTCGAGGAAGTACGAGGCTCCCCGGTCGCTGGTGAAGAGGATGAGGTCCTCGTAGCGCAGGATCAGCGACTGCACGGTGGAGTCGGTCTGGAACGACCAGACCTCCTGGCCGTCGGCGCGCGACAGCGCGTACACGCGGCCGTCGTTCGACCCGAAATAGACGTTGTCCTCGTCCGCGTACGGGACCGAGTTGTTCGGCGCGCGCGCCTTGAAGATCCAGCGCATGTAGCCCGACTCCGCGTCCAGGGCGTAGAAGTTGCCGTCGTCGGCGCCGAAGTAGATCGTGCCGTCGTAGACGATCGGCGGATTGAAGGAGGTCGCCTTCTCGCCCACCTGCAGGGGAAGCTGCCACTTGAGCGCCAGCGGCGGAGCGACCGTGGTGGAGGCGACGCCGCGGCCCTGGAGGCCGCGGAACTCCAGCCAATCGCCCGCGCCGCAGGCGGTCAGCCCCAGCGCCGCGGCCGCGGCGACGGCCGCGGCCGCGCGGCCCCCGCTCAGCAGGAGAGTCCCCGCAGGCTGAACCAGCGTTTCACGGCGGCCAGCATGCCGCGGCGGCGCATCCGCCCTGCCGCAACGATGGCGGCGGCGCGCAGATCCTGGGCGGCGGCCGCGTCCGGGGGATCGGGCCGGTAGCGGAGCGCCGTGTAGCGCTGGGCGAAGCCCTGC
Organism: Spirochaetia bacterium; assembly: GCA_965215345.1. Lineage (GTDB taxonomy): Bacteria > Spirochaetota > Spirochaetia > SZUA-6 > Bin103 > CATQHW01. The sequence goes on from CBDCDL010000002.1 coordinate 1,987,939, forward strand.
ATCTCGGGATACCGGTCGGCGTATTCGCGGGCGGTCTCCACCGGCGCCTTGACCGCGTAGCCGTCGGCGGCAAGCCGCATGTACAGCAGCGAAGCCCGCGCCCGCAGTCCGTGGCGGGTGGGGGCGCGGGCGGCCATGGCCAGCCACCCTTCGCGGCCGTAGCGCCACGCATACGCGCCGGCCACGCCCGCGATCGCCAGCGCGCCGGCCAAGCGAGCGACGAGCAGCCACGGAAAGCGGAAGTCACGGTCGAAGCGGTCCTCGATCTGGATGATCGGGATGACGATGTCCTGGCCGGTCGCGCTCAGCTCGGGCGGCGGCGGAATCGCGTACTGGGTGGTCTCGAAGTCCACCCAGCCGTAATCGGGCAGGTAGAACTGCGTCCAGGAGTGGCGGTGCGCGGTGGTGATCAGGAAGAGCTCGTCGAGCGGGAACTCCCGCAGCGGCTCGATCACCTCGCGCAGGCTCTGCAGGCCGCGCTGGTGCACGTCGGTCTGCAGGCTCTCGGTGCCGAGCCAGCCGGTTACCACGCGGGTCGGGATGCCGGCGATGCGTCCCAGAATGGCGCTCGTGTTGGAGAACTCGGTGCAGTCGCCGGAGCGGGTCTCGAAGAGGAACAGCTCCAGGTGATCGACCGATACGTCGTCGGTGAAGCCGATCTCGTACTGGCAGGTGTCGAAGGAGCGGAGGATCGCGTCGATCCGGTCGTAGTAGCCGGCGGCGCCGGCGGTGACCTCTGCGGCGTACTGCTCGAACCGTGCCAGCGTTTCGCGGCTGAGCGGCACGTCGAGGTAGGGGGCCAGGGCATTCCGCTCTACCGGGGAAAGGTCGCCCAGTCGCTGCCACTGGTTCGGACCGGTGGCGCTGACGCGCGACACGGTGCGGTAGGACAGATCGAACGGGTGATAGAGCCGGTTCTGTATGGTCGGCTCGATCGTGTACGGCCGGTAGGGCATGACCCGATCGGAGATCGAGGACAGGAAGTAGTACTCGCGTTCCTCTCGCCGCCGGTCCGGCAGCCGCAGCACGTCGACCCAGGTGGTCAGCAGGCGCTGGCGCACCAACTCGTTGAGCGGCTCGTCGCGGCTGTAGGAGAAGCCTCCTTCGGGATGGAGATCGGCGAAGTAGCCGTCGGCCGCGTACACCGGATCGGTGGCGCTGGCGATCACCATGCGGGCGTACTGCCTGCCCTCACCGTCGCCGTCGCCCTCCTGGCCCTCGCCGTCGCCTTCCTCGCCGGAGTCCTGGCCCTGGCCGCCGCCTTGCTGGCCCTGCGCACCCTGTTCGCCCTGTTCGCCCTGTTCTCCCTGCCGGCCCTGGCCGCCGCCCGAACCCTCGCCGGCGCCGGCGGCCGAGTCGTTCCAGCGCTCCGCCGGGATGCCTTCCAGGCGCTGCCGGCGGTCCGCTTCGGCCTGACCCTGCTCGCCCTGCCCGCCCTGTTCTCCCTGCTGGCCGGCGCTGCCCTGGCCGCCGCTCTGCGGCTCCTCTCCCTGCCGGGGATCGATCGGACGCAGGTTGCCTCCGGGCGGCCCGGAGCTGTCCGCGTCGATCGGCTGCGGCTCGGGACGGGCGACCTCGTTCAGGCTGTTGAAGGCGATGCGATTGGTCACGAAGTCGGACGGCAGCAGCAGGCCGAGCACCACGCTGACCGGCAGTGCCGCCGCCGCGAACGTGGTCAGCTCCCGCCGGCGGTTTCGGCCGCCCGACTCGGGAAAGGCAGCCAGATAGAGCGCCAGGGCGTGCAGCAGGAATCCGCAGGTGATCATCACCACCAGCACCGTGGTGATCTGCGTGCTCTCCTCGGCGATCACGTCGGACGCGCGCGAGAAGCGCAGCAGCTTCAGCAGGACGTAGCCCACGAACAGCAGTTCCGCTGCGGCGACCAGGTGGCCGTGCTCGCGGCCGTGGAAGACCACGGCGGTAAGCACGAACGCGGCGAGCCCCACGCCGAGCACGGTCAGGCCCGTGGTGTCCAGGCCGGGACCGGCGACGGCAGCGAGCGCGGCCAGCCCGACCGCCGCCGCCAGCCAGTACGAGAGCCGCAGCCGCGGGGGCTTCAGGAAGGCGGCCAGGGCCATCTCCAGCGGCACCAGCGCGAACCACGTCACCCAGCCGACCCGGTCGTAGGAGATCGTCACCGCCGGATGCACGATCGGGATCGCGATCGCGACCAGGTAGACCAGCAGGCGGGTAGCGAACAGCAGGTTCATGACAGGCAGACCTCCAGCGGCTCGTCCTCGACGTGGACGTTCGGGCCTCTGACGGAAGGGCCCAGCATGAAGCGCTCGCGGCGCAGCGTCCACGCGCCGGGCAGGAACGGCGCCCCGGTCCGCGCGCCGCCGGCCGGCCGCAGCAGCGCCAGCCTGATGCGGTCGCCGCCGTCGGGGTGCGGCGACGCCGCCTTGCGTGGCAGAACCGCGGACACGGTCCGGTACAGGTGCACGGTCGTGTCGCCGAGACGTGCGACGTGCGTGGCCAAGCCGGCGTCGAACGCGGTGGTGAAGATGAACAGCTCGTGCGGCTGCATCTCCCGCGGGTGCTCGGGCGCCGGGGCGAAGGTGATGAGGGCGAGGTGGCGGGCCAGCTCGTCGATGTCGTCGACGGTGTCCACGTCGTGGAGGCTCTCGCCGGTCGCGACGCGGAAGGTGAAGTCCTCGTGCTCGGCCTTGACGGCGCGCAGGAACGCCAGCAGCCAGCTCTTCAGGTAGTCGAGGTGGAGCGTCGAGTCCAGCGTGTCCGGGCCCGGCGGCCGGAAGTGGCGGAACTCCACGTGCAGCAGCCGCGTCTGCTGCTGGCTCACCGGAGAGATGCGGGTGATCAGCTCGCCCGCGCGGCTGGAGGCCTTCCAGTTGATGTCCTTGAGCCGGTCGCCCGGTTCGTACTCCCGCATGTAGTAGCGTTCTTCGTCGGACGCGCGCCGCCGCTGCGTGGTGTCGTCGCCCACGGCCGCATCGATGCGCGGCGCCGAACGCATGGCCAGCGGCGCCGGGAGCACCGCCAGCACGCGCCGCTCGTCGCGCCCCGGCAGGTGGCTGCGGGTCAGCCCGAACACGTCGCGCACGGCCAGCCGGGCGCGCAGCGCAAGCTCTCCGCAGACCGGCATGTGCAGGCGCAGGGGCAGCTCTTCCGAAGCCGAGGAGACCTCCGCCCGCAGGTACACGGCGGCACCGCTGCCGGCGCGCAGGCGGCCGGTGACCCGTGCGTGCAGGCGGTAGAAGTAGTGCGGCCGGCCGGCGCCCGCAGCCTTCAGGTCCAGGACGCCATCGGTGCGGGCGGAAAGCGGCCGGCCGCTCTCCCATGCCAGCGTCGCGGCGGCCATGCGGCGCGCCTGCAGGCGGCCGTCGCCGGCCAGCACGGAGAGCACCAGGACGGCGGCTGTGGCGAGGACGAACTCGTAGCCGTTGTCGGTCGCGAACGCGCTACCGGCCAGGTAGCCGGCGGCCGCCAGCACGGCGGTGCCGATCAGCGTGAACGGATAGTAGCGCAGCACCGCGCGCAGCGTGCTCCATCCGGGGCTCGCGGGCGCCGGCACCAGCGGCAGGAGGCTGGAGGCGATCAGCCGGGTGCGGAGCGGCAGGGAGCGGCGGTCCGGCGTTCGGTGCGTGGAGAACGGTCCGCGGCGTGCGGAAGCGGGGCGTGCGGCAGGGGCGCTGGCCATCAGCCGGCGCGGACGGGCAACCGATCGACCCGGACGGTCGATCGCACCTCGTCGATGACGGCGCGGGCGTCGCCGGTGGCGTCCTCCAGGAGCAGGCGATGGCTGACGCCGGGTACCAGCACCTCCTTGGCCAGGTCGATGGTCACGAACTCCTGGCCGCGCACCAGGGCCAGGGCGCGCGCCAACCGCGACAGCTTGACGCCGGTGCGCGGGCTGGCGCCGGTCTCCACCGCCGGATGCTGGCGCGTGAGCCGGACGCACTCGACCAGGTAGGCGATCAGCTCGTCGTGGATGAAGATCCGGTCGACCAGACGCTGCCAGGAGACCAGTTCGTCGCACGACACCACCGGCTCGAGCTGGTCCCACGCGTCCTCGCGCCCGTGCTGGCGGACGATGCGCTCCTCGTCCGTGCTCGACGGGTAGCCCATGGAGAGCTGCACCATGAAGCGGTCGAGCTGGGGTATCGGCAGCGGAAACAGGTGGGCGCCCTTGAGGTTCATCGTGGCGATGATGAAGAACGGGTCGGGCAGCCCGTAGGTGGTGCCTTCCACCGTGACCGCCTGCTCCTCCATCGCCTGCAGGAAGCTGCCCTGCGTCTTCGGGGTCAGGAGGTTGATCTCGTCACAGAGCACGAAGTGCGCGAACAGGGGGCCGCGGGTGAAGGTGAAGGCGCCGCTGGCGATGTCGTAGCGGTTGAATCCCAGGATGTCCTGCGGCAGCAGGTCGACCGTGCACTGGATGCGGCTGAAGTGATCGATGTCGACGCCGTGGTCGGCGGTCTCCGAGGTGTGCCAGCGGATGGAGGCGGCCAGCGCCTTGGCGAGGGAGGTCTTTCCCACGCCGTGCGAGTCGGCCAGGATGACGTGCCCGCCGGCCAGCTTGGCCGCCAGCAGATGCTCGATCTTGCTTCCTTCGATGGAGATGATGGAGCGGACGTTGTCGATGATGCGGCGAATGCCGCCGCTGGCGTCGCGCACGGCGTCAGGCGTTGCGCCGTCATTCCACTCACTCACGGCGGGGTCCATCACGGCGGGTCCATCATGGCGGGTGGCCGTCGGTACGGCAGTACGCAAGGTTAGGGATATTGGGACGAACGGTCAACGAACGCGACATGAACGCGGCGTGAACATGACATGATCGGTGGATGGAGATGACCCGCCACAAGGTGACCGTGCGGCTGCACCACACCGACGCCGCCGGGGTGCTGTTCTACGGCCGGCTGTTCGAGCTGGTGCAGGAGGCGCTGGAGGAGGCGCTGGGAACCGGCGGGCTGCCGCTGGGCGAGTTGCTGCGCGACGGCGGGTTCCGCTTGCCGGTCGTGCACGCCGAAGCCGACTACACCGCGCCGGTCCGCGCCGGCGACGTGCTGGAGGTTCGCCTGACGTTCGAGGCGGGCGACCGCTCGCTGCGGGTCGTCGCCGACTTCGTCGATCCGTCCGGGCGCAAGGTCGCGGCGGCACGCGTCGTGCATGCCGCCGTCGCCGCTGCCACCGGCACGGCGGCGCCGCTCCCGGACGCGGTGCGGGCGCTGGCGCGATGACTCACGCCTGGCTGCTCGACTACCGGCCCCTGCCCGCCCGCTGGCGCGGCCTGTGCCGAGGCCGCCGGCGCGACGCTGTGGCACTATGACGAGGATTACGACCGCGTCGCCGAGGTTACCGCCAGCCTGCAGAGTGGATCGCTCCGCGCGGTTCGCTGTAACTGGCGCCTCCTGCCGATCTTCGCACGCATACCAGAAGCCCGCGGCTGCCGGCACAAGCCGGCTCGGGTTCGTTGATGGTTGAAATCGGGCAGCTCCGGCACCTGCGACGCGATGATCTCAAGGTCGCGGACGGATACGTGTCGACGTTCAGGTATCGAGTCCGCAAGGCGGAGATCGCCCGAGCGGTTTGCTTCACCCTGGACCGGCAGGAATTGAGCGAACCTTACGAGAAACGCTGGACGGTGTCGGACGAGGACTTCCAGCGCTACGGCAATGTCGTCGGTCAAGGCATGTCTTTTGCCGCTTACGACGGCGGATGCACGGTCGGCGTCGCGATCGCGGAGACGGCAGACTGGAACCGGAGCCTGTGGATCCGGGAATTCGGGATATCGGGTCCGTACCGGAGACAGGGCGTCGGCCGCCGACTGATGGACCGTGTCGCCCTGCATGCCGCGAAGGAGGGCCTGCGGGTGCTGGTCTGTGAGACGCAGACCAGCAACGTCCCCGCGATCGACTTCTATCGAAGCGTGGGCTTCGAGGTCGCCGGCATCGACCTGCTCCTACTACAGCAACGGCGATGTCCAGGCGGGGGAAGTCGCTCTCTTCCTGAAACGCAAGCTGGAGTGACGGCGGACCCGCCGGTCAGGGCGCTGCGACAAGCGTATGGCGCCCGGAGCGAGCGGCCCGGAGCTCCCAGACGGTGGATGCGAAGCGCTCCACGAAGTAGCGGTCATGCGAGGCCACGACCACGGCACCGCTGAACCCGTGGAGCGCGGTCTCGAACCGCTCCCGGGAGTCCAGGTCGAGGTGGTTCAGCGGCTCGTCGAGCAACAGGACCGTAGCGCCGCGCGCAACCAGCAGCGCCAGCGACAGTCGTGCGCGCTCTCCGAAGCTCAGCTCTGCTATGGGCTGCAACGGATCGTCGCCCGAGAAGAGGAAGAAGTGCAGGAAGGAGCGGGCGTCGGTCTCCGACATCGCGCACTCGGCGCGAATCGTCTCGAGCGCGGTCGAGCACGAATCGAGCGACTCCTGTTCCTGGGCCATGTAGCCGATCACGGCTGCGGCCGACGTGCGGAGCCTGCCCGCGGCCGGCTGCAGGTCTCCGGCAAGCGTCCGCAGCAGGGTGGTCTTGCCGCTGCCGTTCGGGCCTTGCAGCGCCACCCGCTCGCGCCTGCCCAGATCCACCGTAACCTCCTCCAGCACGGGCGGACGGCCGTCGTAGCCGACCGCGAGCCGTTCGAGCGCCAGGGCGCGGTCGCCGCCGGCCGCCTCGCCGAACTCCACCTTGAGGCGCCAGCCGTCGGTGGGGCGCTCCGTCCGGGCCGGGTCGTCGCGATACCATTCCAGCTTCTTCTCGCGTGACCGTGCCTTTCTGGCCACTTTCTTCGCCAGGCGGCGCACGTTCGGCTGCCGCGGCGTGGTGCTCTTTTCCACCTGCCGTGCCTGTTCCCGGGTACGGGCGATGTCCCGGCGCATCCGTGCCATCTCCGCCTGCTCGCTGCGAAACAGCGCGCTCTGGCGTTCCCGTTCCCGCGCACGCCGGTCCGCATAGGTGGTGTAGTTGCCGGCGTACCGGGTGAGCGTGCCGGACGCGGGGTCGATGGCAAGAATCGCCGTGGCGACCTGGTCGAGAAACGCGCGGTCGTGGGAGACCAGGAGCACTCCGCCGGGAAAGCGCTGGAGGACCTCCGCCAGCCGCTCCAACGCCCCGGCGTCGAGGTGGTTCGTGGGCTCGTCCAGGAGCAGGAAGTCCGGCCCGTCCGCCAGCAGTTTGGCGAGGGCCAGCTTCTGCTTCTGGCCTCCGCTGAGCTGGTCCACGGCCATGGCCGGATCCAGATCTTCCAGGTCCCAGTCCGCCAAGGTCGACGTTCCGTCGGCCGCCTGCGCTGTGGTCAACCGTTCCAGCGCGGCGATGTAGGCGGCCTCCGCCCTCGGGTCGTGCGGCGAAGCCGCCAGACGTTCCGCGGTCGCAGCAAGCTGCTCCTCGATGGCTACATCCGCCTCAAGGAACTCGCCGACCGTCGCCGCGATGCTCGTGGCGTCATGGCTCTGTTCGAGATACCCGACGCTCAGGCACGGCGGATTCCTCGTCACGCTCCCTGATCGCGGCATAACGCGACCTGCGATGCACTCCATGAGCGTGGACTTTCCCGAGCCGTTCGGGCCCAGGAGGGCGATTCTCTCCCCGGCGCCAACGGTAAACGAGATGCCGGTGAGCAGGTCGCGAAAGCCGCGACCGACGGTGAGGTTCGATACGGTAAGCACGGAGGTCTTCTCCCAAGTGACCGAGCGAGGAGCATCCCCCGACGAGATGCTCTTCTACCGTATCGTCCCTGCCATCCCGGCCTCCAGGTTCAACCTACACCTTCGCGGCCAACACCACAAGGCCGCGGGGTTGAGTAGTGTCGCCCCGCACGAATGGCACATCACCCGTGGCACATGAACCAGGAAAGTCCGGAGCTGGCTTGTAGTTGCCGGAGTTCCGAAATATCTTCTTGAGGTCATAGTCACACCGGGCTGCAAGTGCGTCCCGTATCGCGCGAACTTCAGCTACGATCGGGTCATTCTTCATCGTCCAGGTCCCTCCATGACTGTGATTCTCACCGAGCCTGTCCGGGGCTGCGCAAGTCATCGAGGAACTCGGACGCCGGGCTCACCGCGGTCACGAGCAGATGGTCGCGAGCCCTGGTGCATGCCACATAGAGCAGATGACGCTCGGACGTGTAGACCTCTTCGAGATCGGCCTCGTCCCCCACACTTTCGATTCTGGACTGCAGGGGCAGGACTTCGTCATCGCAGGCGACCACGGCGACGGCCCTGAACTCCATGCCCTTGGCGAGGTGCATGGTGCCGACTGCTACCGACCCGGAGACCTCACCTGCATGCCCGGCCAGATCGACCGTGGTAAAGCCGGCCTTCCGTGCGGCGTTCGTGGCCCGCTCCACCTCGGCTTGCGATCTCACGAACAGCCCGATCTCGTGGGGTAGAATCCCTTCCTGCTTCCGCGCGTCCAGCCATTGCGCGATGACTGCACACTCCTCGTCGGGCGAACCGAGCATCCTGATGACGGGCTCGGAACCGTTGAACACGGAGACCGTTCCGCTTCGCCGATCGGTGTTGCCGTCCACGTCGGAGGTTTCGCTCGGCAGGAGTCGGTCCGCCTGCCGGCGGATCTGGTGGGAGGTTCGGTAGTTGACCTTCAGAGTCTGTGAACGGCCCCTGATGTCGACCCCCAGTGCTCGCCAGGAGAACGGCGTCTGGAAGATCCTCTTGCGTCCGAGCCGCGGCACGTCCCGATACTCCTCCCAGGTCGCAAGCTGCCAGGCGTCGACGACCCGGCTCCACTCCGTAAAGAGGAAGTGCAGACTGAACTTGTGTTCTTCTTCGACCTCGGAAGCCGCCCGTCGCAAGAGCTCCCGCGCGTGGTTGTCGGTCGTCAGCTCCGGGCGGCCGAAGTGCGCGCCGTAGAGACGGCGTCCGATATCGCCCATCGAGCCCACTTCGAGGCGTTCGGCGATCTTCGGCTCGTGGGCGATCAGCTTCGTCAGCCGAGTCCGTAGCGCGTCCGCGAGCGCGGTGGAGAACGTGGTCAGGAGCACGCGAGCATCCGGGTGCGTCCGGGCCAGGTGGACGGCGCGATGCAGCGCCACGATGGTCTTGCCGGTACCTGCCGAGCCCGACACGCGCGCCGGGCCGTGGAAGCTGCGTCTTACCATCTGCCGCTGCGCCGGATGCAGGAAGACCGTCCACTTCTCCCACGGATACTCCAAGGCCCGCTGCAACTCCTCGTGGTTGGCCATGACGCGGAAGCGGCGCTGCGCGTCCGGATGGGCGAATGGATCCCCATCCGCGGCCGTGGGCGCCGGACGTTCCGGCGTGCTGCCGGTGGCAAGTGCCACCAGAGCTTCGGCGGCCTCGGCGGGGAGGTGATCGGTGACCTCCAGGAGGGCGTCTTCGTCGTCTACCTGCCTGACGTCTGCCAGCCACTCGGCGGGAACGCCATAGTCCAGCAACTGGTTGTCCGCCACCCCGGAGAAGAGCGGTGATGCCGCCGGCTCCGCCGTCACGTAGCGCGGCACCTCGATGTCGCGCACGACCTCCCGGATCTCGACGAGCTGCGCCGACCCGGTATTCGGGTGTCGCTCGATACGCCGGCGCTCAGCCCAGCGATACGACTCGTCGTGTTCACCGACGTAGCAGAGCAGGAAGTTGGACGCGGTCTTGTGGACGATCATCCGCAGGCCACGGCTGACCCGCACCGACCAGAAGTTCCTGTCCTTGGCGCCGTCTACCCGATGGAACTTCATCCCCGGTTGAGCAGGGTTGAGCTGCAGGTCGAACGCCGTCGTCTTGGCCGCCTTCTGCTCCTCCCCCGTCAGCTTGGCGAGGCTCTCGGTGAAGGTGTCGGCGATGCGGAATTCCATGTCAGGTCTCGTTAGATCCCGAATCGTACCGCGCCCGTCAGCCGGTTGAGGCCATCCTAGACCTCCACCTCGACGGCGGCTGCGACTTGGTTGGCTACTTCGGTGTAGAGGTCGACATCGACCTCCGGCGCCCTGATGCTGAGGACCATGGCGTATCGCACGGCTTGGTCATAACGCGCAAGTGCGGGGCGAGTCTTCCACCAGCCCAGTGCCGGATAGACAGCGACACAACCTCGACTCGCCAGATCGGCCGCGCTTCCCCGCCAGATGTCGTTGTGCAGCGAGCCTTGATAGCGGGCCTGCTTGCCGATCAACCACTGATCATCGTCTCCGCTCTGGCCATCGCCTCTCTCTTCATTGCGCGCCGCAGCGTTGATCCTGCCCCGGAACTCATCGACTGACTCGTAAGGGCGTTTGACGTCGAAACGAAGGCCATGGGACTGGTAGCGATAGCGGGAATTCCCCCGCTCTGATGGGTTGGGCTCGATGAAGTAGGAGAGTGTCGCACGCAATTCGACCTGAGTGTCGCCCAGTTCCTCAAGAGCCTGTTGCGGCCACGGAAGATTGTGGAGGTGCATGTCGCGAAGCGTGGGCTGACTGCCCTGGGTGTGCCTGAAGGGATGGAGCCGCTGCTGGACTACCATCGTCAGAGAGTTCCGGACGCTCCAGAGTGCTCGGCCGAGATCCGGGACGCCAAACCCGCACCGCTGCGCGAGGCTTCGGTAGTCGCTCTTTGTGCGTTGTCTCTGGGGGAGGTAGGCGTGCTTCATGGCATCGGTCCACTCTGCCGAGTGCACGACGAGAGCCCGGATCGTCTCCGGCCAGAGATCCGGATAGACCGACATCACTTGCGCTGACAGGCGAGCCGCTAGGGCCGTGGCAGCGCTGGTGGCGTAGGACGTGGTAAAGAGCTGGACCGTTGGGCGATAGTCGGTCGTCAAGAGGCTCAGGCTGGGCAACGGCACCGCCCCAAGTGCGTTCTGGGCGGCGTTGCCGCCCTCAAATACCACGTCCGGCTTTATCGGCCACTGTCTTGGCCACGTCAGCGAAGTCGTGCTGAACGGGCTCAGGCCTCCTCTGGGTGCAATCGGCTTGTAGTCGTCGGTATCCGGCTCCGTGATCCGCACGAGGTCCGTATATGCGCCCACGGTAAGTGCATTCCACGCCTGGGCGGGGTCATGGATACCATCGGTATCGTTGCTGGCCGGATAGCGACACCAAGCGCCGTGATCTATGACGTTCCCCGCGGAAACGATGAGCAGGCGCGGGTTGCCGCTGGCCCCATGGCTGTCTGCGGCCAATGAGTCGACTGCTGACGACCAAGCCGACGGCCGACCCCGGTCGCGGTTGTCGCGTGCGGTCACGGCCATCGCGAACACTCGCAGCCTGCCCGGGGAGGTGACCTCGGGCCGAGATACCGCCTCCACCGTAACGTATCCATGGTGCCGGGGGTCGTCCCCGCCGCTGCCGTCTCGTGGCAGAAGTTTGACCGACTCCAGCCGATGCGTGATCTCCACCGGATCGCTGCCAGCCAGGACTCCTGTCAGGTCTCCGGCGAGAGCCAGACCCGCCATCTCCGTCCCGTGCCCGCTGTCGTCGCCATTTCCCCACGCGGGCTCCACCGTATGCAGGTCGCTGGATGCGAGCGCTCGGGTGAGGAGCGGATGGCCCCGGTTAACGCCCGTATCCAGGAGACATACGTGCGCGACATCACGTGCGTCTTCCACGAAGGCGGACCGGCTGAGCAGATCGTCAATCCACTCGCCCTGTTCCGCCAGCTTGAGGGAGTCGAAGAAATCCGCCGTCTCCTTCGCTCGGCGCAACTCGGCGATGCTGTTGAGCGTCAACATGGAGCGCTGCATCTGCTCCACAGATGCCGAGGTCAGCAGAACGGTGCGCTCGGGGAAACTCAGGGTGCCGGGAGCAACCCGCATTCCCTGAGCCTCGGCAAGCTTGCGGAAAGCGTCGACCGTGGCGGTCCTGTCCGTCCGGACGGGTAACCAAACCTCCCACCAAACGGACTCCTCGTCCTCGGTCGGAAAGGCGTCGTCCGTGTCCGTCCAAAGCGCTCGAAGGCTGGCGGCTCTGATCTCGCGGATCGCATCTATCAGCCGTCTGTTGTCGCGCCGTCTGCCGATGCTGTCTCGTTTCTTCGCGAGATAGTCGCGGATGAGATTCTCGAAACGAACGAGCTTGCCGTCGGGTACGAACACCGTCGCACACATCCGCCGGTTACCGTCGCTACGGACGTTCAGGAGCTCGATGCCGGAGCGCTCGCGTGCCAGGCTCTCGAATGCGAGGTCGATGTCCGGGAAGCTCTCGAACTCGATCATGAGCCCCAGTCCTTCGTCGATTCCCGCTTGCCTTTGTGCTTCCTTGGCAGCCTCTGCTTGCGGATGCAGCTCATCGAGCTGCTTGAGTAGGGTCCCGCCGTGGCGCTCGCGATCACGCTCGGGGACGGTAGCCTGACCTCCGCCCTGTTGAGGAGACCGAAACGCCTCTGTCTCGGTGACTCCATCAAGGATGAAGTGCCGATTCCTATCGTCCGCGCCGATGGCCACGCGCTATGGTCTCGTTGTGAGCTTGGCGGCGATGTTGCGGCGCTCTTCGAGCATTGCACTTATCTTTGCTTGCCCGACGCGACCCGAACGGTTGATCAGGCTGTCCTTCAGCGCTTCGTCGGCGGCTCGGGAAATGTCGGCGTGACTCAGCCCCGCTGCTGACGACGCGAGCCGTCGCCAGGCTACGCGCTGGACCGCGGCGCGAGCCAAGCGCGTCTTCAGGAGTTTGGCGATCTCTGCCTCGTCCGGGAGTTCGTAGTACAGGACGTCATCGAACCGCCGGAAGAGTGCGGGATCCAGAATCCCGGCGTGGTTGGTCGCTGCGACCACCAGGCTGTGGGAGCGTTCCTGCTCTATCATTTGCAGGAAGCTGTTGAGGACGCGCCGTATCTCGCCGACATCGTTGGAGGTGTCGCGTTGCGATCCGATGGCGTCGAACTCGTCGAAGAAGTACACGCCGCGGGTGCGGCTTGTCGAGTCGAAGACCTGTCTGAGCCGAGCCGCGGTCTCGCCCATGTACTTGGTTATGAGTCCGTCCAGCCGAACCTGCAACAGGGCAAGCCCCAGCTCGCCGGCCAGCACGGAAGCGGTCATCGTCTTGCCCGTTCCGGGCGGCCCCACCAACAGGAGTTTGCTGCGGGGCGAGAGGCCCTGCTCGATGATCTGACCTGCGTGCCGCTGCTCCCGGATGACTCGCTCGATCTGCCCCGCCAGGGTCTTTCCGAGGATCATCTCACCGAGACGGCTCTTCGGGTATGACGCCTCCAACAGACTGGACGGAAGTCCACGAGCACGACTCAGCAGATCCTGGCGCGTACCGACGGCCCTTCGGGTGTTGCGTGTGCTCTTGGCTCGGTCGACCAAGGCGCGCAACTCCACCGCCAGCTTCCCGTGGCCGACCTTGGCTTCGTGCGCAGCCACCTGCATGGCAACCGAGAAGAAGCGCTCGTCATCGCCGTCCATGTGCGACTTGAGCAGTGCCTTGATCTGTTCAGCGCTCGCCATGGGAGGTTAATTACGATCGCACGATGTCGCCCATGCTCGGAACACCTTCATCACTTCATCCCCAAGGGGTCGATAACCTGACGGCGATGCTGCGGAAGGTCGGGCGTCGAAGGGCAGGTCGTTGTGCGGAGCCTCCCAAGCGTCGCGGTGGATGTTGGCGCCGAGGTGTTGATCGACGCCGTCAGCGCCGCGCCTTGACCTTTTGGGACTGCCAGGAGTAAGCGGCCCCGGCGAGACCATCGACACGCGGAGCACTCGTGCATTCATCGGCTGGACGATGGCAGGTCTTCGGTCGGGGCAATCCGACGCGGCGGATAGCGAACGTACTTCCGCCCCGAGCTGGCCTGCTGCTGCCTTAGTTGGCGGAAAATTTCCTTGAGGTCATAGCCACACTGGGCTGCAAGTTCGTCCCGTATCGCGCGAACTTCGGCGACGATAGGGTCATCCTTCATTGTGGGTCTCCTCCATCAGTTCCTCTGGAGTGCAGATTGTGGGTGGCTCGAAACCGGCTCGTCGGCAGGAGGACTCGATGAGGGGCCTCGCCACCGCGTTTGCGATGTGGCGAAAATTCCACGTTACGAGGTACTCGACACCGTTGGCGGCGGCGATGGCGACGTGTACGGCGTCGCGGATCGCTGCGCTCGGTACCGCAGATGTTCGAACGAGCCCGTCAGCCAACGCGTATGCTTCTGCGGTTGCGTCGAGCGTCGCAAGTGAGTCGAGTAGGGAGAGCCGGGCGCGCGCTGCGTCTCGATCTCCGATTCCAGCCTCTTGACGAACCAAGTGAGAGACGACCAATTCGAACCGATCCGACGCCGTTCCCCACCAGTCGCGGGTGCTCTGCTGATGACCAGCGACGACCACGTCTCGCGCTGGCCGGGCCGTCAGGTAGCTGATCACGGTGGTTTCGAGGTAGACGCGTGGCTTCATCGGTCCGCTCATACGCGGAAGACCTTCATTACCTCGTCGCCGAGGTGGTTGATGACCTTTACCGCGATGCGGCCGGAGTCCGGACGGTCGAATGGCCGGGAGGTGTCGCTGTGCAGAGTCTCCCAGGCGTCGCGGTGGATTTCGGCCTTGAGGGTGGTCTTGAGCGCCTTGTAGGGGTCGCCCGCGCCGAGGAAGTAGGCGTGGCGCACGAAGAAGCTCTCCTCGTTGTAGTCGGTGTCGACGAACCAGCAGGCGATGCCGTCGGGACCGTCGCTGCGGATTTCGCCGGTGTTGGGATGGAAGACGTCGACGCCGTTGACCTTGACCTGAATCCGGCCCGGCACGGTGCCGTCGTCCTGAACCGGGATGACGTCGATGTCCGGCTCGCCGAAGATGACGAACAGGTTGCCTTTGCCGGTGTTCTTCAGGTCGCCGGCCATGTGCAGGTCGGCGTTCATGCGCGCCTTGAGGACCGGGATGCGGCCGAGTTTGCTGAACTCCGAGGCATGCGCCTCATAGCTGAATGCGCAGGCGATCAGCACGTCGTAGTCGGCGTCGGCGGCTTCGCGGGCGGCGGCGACCAAGTCGGGGCGCGCGACGGTCCCGAACTCGGGGCCGATGAAGATGCCGGCGCGGCGCTCGGTGCCGGTGTCCGCGTCACCCTCGACGTAGCGACCTTCCGCGCAGATCAGGTCACCTGGCCACGGGGTGAGCGCGGTGAAGGAGATCCGGTCCTCGCGGTGCGCCTGCTGTACGCCTGAGGTCTTCAGGTGCTCCAGGATCATGGCCGCGAAGTCGTGCTGCTCGCCGTAGCCGGTCTTGCGCTCGGCGAGATGGTCAATCAGTTCGTCGTTCTCATCCACGCCGAGCGTGCGGTGCGGCGCCAAACTCTCCACCGTGAACGGGCCGGCGACGCGGACGATTCCCCGGTCCTCGTAGGGCTTGTCGTAGAGGTACTCGTAGTCCGCCTTGGCGGCGATGGAGGCGTCGATCTCCTGCTGCCGCGCGATACGCGCCTCCCACCAGCGGCGGTGCAGGTCGGTGGGGCCGGCGTCCCACGGGTCGCGCGGCTGGCCGGGGACCTGCTCAAGGAGGTAGTACCGGTGCAGCGCACTGTTCAGCGCCAGCAGCGCCGCGCTCTTCGCGGCGTCGGTGCGCGCCCGTCTGAATCTGTTCCACGCCGCCGTGGCCGTGTCGGACCACGGGTCGCCCGGCTCGCGTGGAATCTCCCACTCCTCCCACGTGCGGCCGAGTGCGGCGTTCAGTTCCGCCCGGAGCGGTTCCAGCGTGGCCTGCCACCGCTCCCAGATCACGTCGATCTCGGCGTTATTGGCGATCGACTTGAGCGTGATGTGTGGTACCCGCTCGTACACGAAGCCCTGTCGGATGTCGCTACCGGTCGGGCTATTGGAGGGGGCCGTACGGGTAAGTGCTGCTTCCTTCTGCCGGCCGGCCTCGCTGTCCACGAGCATGTAGTACGGGTAGCGCGCCCCCATGATCCTGGAGCGCGCGAGAGCAAGCGCCACCCGAGAAGTGTCGATAGTGATCCAGCGCCGCCCCCATTGCTCGGCGACGTAGGTGGTCGTGCCGGAGCCGCAGGTGGGGTCGAGCACGAGGTCGCCCGGATCGGTGGTCATGATGATGCAGCGCTGGATCACGCGAGGTGACGTCTGTACGACGTACGTCTTCGGATCAGCGAAGCCACTAATTACCGTATCGTTCCAACCGGCATCTAACGGCATCACCGGGAAGTCATCGAAGAACCGCACGTAGCTTAGAGTGCGACCAACACCCAGGAGGCGCCGGGCGTAGGATAGTCGTCTCATTCCCACTGCATTGGTCTTCCAACCTCCCTTGACCGGAGCCGGGTATGCTACTCCATCATATGAAACATTGAACAGTGTCGTCGCGCTCGGCGTCTGTGACGTCATGTTGTCATACCGAAAGAACTGCGAGTAATCCTCATCTGCTACCGATGCGGAGAGATAGAATCCTTTGGGATCCATCACAAAGCGATATTGATTACCACCGACGCCGTCGAGTTCCTTTGCAACGTAAGGACGACGATACTTGCACCGGTCTCGTAACTTCGAGAACCAGACCAAATAGTCATACGGGTCGTCAAGAAACATCCCTCCCAGTCCGGAAGTCTTTCTAAACTTGACCAAGCTGATGAAATTGTCTTCGCCGAACACTTCATCCATCAGCGAACGAGCACGGTGAACGTTATCGCTACCAATCTGAAGGAATATGCTTCCGCTCTCGTTCAGTAGATCTCGAGCCACGGCCAAGCGGTCACGCAAGTACGTCAGGTAGGAGTGGATTCCGTCTCGCCACGTGTCGCGGAAGGCTTTGACTTGCTCGGGTTCGCGGGTGATGTGGCCGGCCTTGCCATCTCTTACGTCGCGGCTGGTGGTGGACCACTGGAAGTTGGAGTTGAACTTGATGCCGTAGGGCGGGTCGAGGTAGATGCACTGCACCTTGCCGCGCAGCCCCTCGCGCTCCGCCAGCGACGCCATCACCTGCAGGCTGTCGCCCAGGATCATGCGGTTGGACCAGTTGGCGTCGTGGCGGTAGAACTCGGTGCGGGCGTTGTCGTCCGGCAGGCCGTTGAAGTCGGCGAACAAGTCGATCTGGCCGTCAGCCGGTTGCTCTCCAGCCTTGCTGCGGCGCAGCAGGTCGTCGATCAGCACCTTCGGGTGGACTTTCTCCTGGATGAACAGCGGCGGCGCCTGCACCACGAGGTCGGACCAGTCCTGATCGTCCTTGCCGCGCCACACGAGCTGCGGATCGAGGTCGCGGTTGCGGCGTTGGTACGCCACCTGGACCGGGCTCTGGTCGGCCTTCTCCATCACCGAACGGTACTCCGCTGTGGGAATGTTCTTGCGCGACGCCTCGTCGTGAGTAATCGTCTCGACGCTCTTGGTCGATCTCTTCTTTGCCATCTTCGGTGTAGCCCCTGTCGGTTGCCTGGGATCAAGCTCTACTGGCGGACGTATTCGAAGACGCGCAAGGGGATGGATCTGGTCGGTGTCGCCTGACTGTGGACCATGAGCCGAATCTTCTCGGCAGTCTCCCGGCTGAACGTCTCTTCACCGCAACGGGCGCACACCTGAGCCGGGATGTGGCCCACGAGCACGTATGCGCCGTCGATGCGAAATACCTCTTCGACCAGTGCTGTGCGGCTCTCCCGATCCCCGCAGTTTGAACACGTTACCCATAGAGTATATAGGTCATCTGACCTGGTTCCTTGCTTCCGTCCCAGCGGCCGTTTCAGTGTCAAAGAGGCCTGTTGGTTGCCCATGGCTCTGCTTCTTCCGCAGATCCTGGCAGATCGCATCCCAGGTCATATAATGAAATTCCGGGCGTACTTGTCGCGTATAACGTCGGATTTATTCGACGATTTGATCGATCTTCATAAGGGGGATTACATACGATACTACACATGGGGTAACGGAGTAGCCTCGCGAAGCGCCCTTCTTATTGCCGAATTTATGACCTTCACTATTCTGGCCGTGTGGCGCGGCGATGATCCTTCGGCAGCATACGTAAGCGCCCAGTGCTCAAGCTCTCCGCTCCTCTCAATTTCGCGTTTGCGGGATCGGCGCTCTCTTGCCGTTGCGACTTTCCGGCGCAACCAAGCCGCGCCTCTCGCGCTGGTCGCGAAGACGGCAACCAGTGCCGCGACTATCGACGATCCACTCTGTCATCGCGCTGGCGCTTCCTTCGGCTCATCGTTCCCATCGAGGTAGCGCCAACGTTTCTTCGGTGGCCCCCCCATGCAGACCCGCGACAGCTCCTCCATGCTGCTCGGCTCCGGGACGTTCTCGTAGGCGGCCTCCCGGTCCCGTCGGCGCAGGATGCGCGGTAGCTTCGGCTTCTTCATGGCTGGGTCCTCCTCAGCATGTAGAGTGGGCGCTGTGTCTGCGAAGGCTTGCAGCTCGCGCTTCCGCGTCGTCTCCACGACGGTCGCGCTGATGCGGTTCGTCTCCCGGTCCTTCATGCGGGCCACGATCGTCTTGTCCACGGTACCCCGGCCACGGATGCGGCTCTCGCGGTCGGCCGCGTGCATGTTCTTTGCCTTGCCGCCGAAGTACACCTCGTCCATCTCGACCGGTCCCTCGAAGTTCGCCATCACCTGATCGGCCCAGGTCTCGCGGATGCGGTGCGCCAAGTGCCAGGCGGTCTTCTGCGTCACGCCCAGGTCGCGGTGCATCTTCATTGAGCTAGTGCCCCTGAGCCCGGTGCTTACGATGCAGAACGCGATCGTCCAGGTGCTCATCGGCAGCTTGCTGGACTGCATCACCGTGTGGGTCTTCACGGAGAAGTACCGCCGGCACTCCCGGCAGTGGTACGGCTGCGGCTTGCCGTTCGGCCGCTCCGTGATACGGTCGGACTCGCAGTGAGCGCAGCGGACGCCGTTCGGCCAGCGAGTCTTGATGAACCACTGGGTCGCGGTCTCCTCGTTCGAGAAGACGCGGACGGCCTCGACCAGCGTCATGCCCTTGCGGTGCGACTTGCCCGGCGCCTTTGCCATGATACAAAACTACACAGATTTGCCCGTAAGTGTCAATCCCTAGTATGATGCGCCACCAAACTTGGCATGGGACGAGTAAACGACGTTTTCGACGCCGTAGACTTCATCCTGACGGCAGCCGTCCGGCTTCCCCCCGAAGCCGAACTCATCACCCACCTGAAGCTGCAGAAGCTCCTCTACTACCTGCAAGGCTACCACCTCGCCTTCCGCGACGAACCTCTGTTCGGCGATGAGATCGAGGCATGGGAGCACGGGCCGGTTGTGCGGTCCGTCTGGGTCGAGTTCCGAGACTTCGGAAGAGCGCCGATCTCTGCTCCACGTCACTTCAACGAGCATGCATTCACGTCTCAGCAAGTTGACCTTCTGGAACGTGTCTATCGTCAGTACGGACTCTACTCTGCCTGGGGGCTCCGGGAAATGACCCACCGGGAACCTCCGTGGAAGAACGCATGGGAACAAGGCAAGACGACAGTGATCCGGCGCAGCGAGATGAGGGACTTTTTCAAGACCAAGATCCAGGTGATCCCGAGACGATAGAAGTAGATGCTGGAAGCGCTGCTGCCGCTTCGCCGCTTGTCCAAGCACCAAAGCCCAATCGGCTGAAGGACTGGTGGGAGAAGAACCAAGGACGTGTCCTGACCGTGGGAGTGAGCGGCACCTTGCTGCTGGCGGCATCGAGCGTCATCCAGTGCACCGTCAACTGGTACAACGAGCGCGTCGATGAGCGCATGGACGAGATGGAAGACCGAATCCTGGATCTGGAAGAGCGTCGGCAGGCTGACTTCCGCGAGCTTTCGGACGAATTGCACCAGCTCGACAAGCGTCTCATGGCGACAGGGGCCGAAGAGCCGATCGACAATCCGCCGCGACCGGATCAGTAGCTCACGGCCGGGGTCAGTTGGGCTTGTGTAGCTTTGTATGTAATCCTTTCATAAGCTTATTCCCCCATCCATTCGAGCGGTGTGCAAAGAACGGGAGCTTGATGGTCGGCGGACTCGCATGCGGTCGTCACGATGCCCGAAGCGTCGGTAGCACGAAAGTGGTCGATTCGCACCGACGTGTCCACAAGGATCACTGCGACGGCTCGCTTCTGCGGCGAGGGACGTACTCGAGTTGCGGCTCGCTCTCGCCTGCCGCGGCCACTCACGTAGCTGCGTCGCGCCGGTCATCCTGCACGAATCCTTCGATCAGTTCGTCGAACTGCGTCCGGGTCTGTGCGCCGACGGCTGCGCCGAGGTCGTCCAGTATCGTGTACACGTCCGTGAACTCGGCGAACGCCCAGCGGCCGTAGGCGCCGAGCCGGTTCACGCCCGGCGCCCAGTAGGTTTCCATCGTCGCCTTCTTCTCCTTGGCGCCCTCGCGGCGGAAGCCCTTGATCTCGACGACGAGGTGCAGCAGGTCGTCCTCGCCCCGGCCGTCGTCGAGGAGCACGATGAAGTCGGGAAGATACGTGCGCGCCTCCGAACCGCATCGGTACGGTACTTCCAGACCCAAACCCTGGTTCTTGACGTAGGCGCGTACCTGCGGATGTGACTCGACGACGCGGCAGAACTCCGCCTCCCAGTCGCTGTCGCAGACCACCCAATTGACGTGGCACCGGCGTTCGTCCGTCTTCCAACGAGTCTGCTTCGATGTCGTGAAGTTGACGTGGATCGTCGATCCGGCGGGGTTGTAGGGATCGAGAACCGCCTTGACCGCGCGCTCGCCGAGGTGTCGCTCCACAATGCCACGCGTGATGCGCTCGCAGGCTCTGTGGGCGAGCTCCTGATACATCAACTGGGCCGGGTAGGTGCCGCCCTTGCAGACCAGATGGTCGTTCAGCCAGCGGCGCGTGATCCGCTTGAGCTGGCCGAACAGGTGGAGCTTCGGTTCCTCATCGGGGTCGCGCCAGTGTCTCTCCAGCAGCGTCTTGGTGAGATGGAACACCAGAGTTGAAGGCCGCAGGTCCTTGAGGTGCTGGAGCGACAGATCCACGCCCTCGCCGATGATGCCGGCGTTGTGGGTGATGGACGGTCCGACGATCTCGGGCGTGAGTACGAAGGTCGAGTCATCGTCGAACGTCGCGTCCACGTGCTGGTCCGGCAGCTCCACGCGGTAGCCCTGGAGGCGCGGAAAGCGGATCTCGCAGGCGTCGCGGTCCGGTGTGATCGCCCGGACCTGCACCGTCTCGCGCGGCCGCTGGGGCGGTACGACCACCGGCTTGGCGGTGAAGTCGAACGGGATGCCGAGCACGTCCGCGTACTCGACGTCGAACCGGCCGTCTTCGTTCAGGTCGTAGGACTGCCGGCGCAGGGCGCGGCCGACGACCTGCTCGCAGAGAAGCTGCGTCCCGAAGGCCCGCACGCCGAGCACGTGCGTGACGGTCCGAGCGTCCCAGCCCTCGGTGAGCATCGAGACGGACACCACGCAACGGGTCCCTCCGCCAAGCCGGCCGGCCTTGCCCACGGTGTTCATGACCTCGCGCAGCAGGTCCTGATCGGAGAGGCTCTCGGCTTGGCGGCGGTCGCCGGTGCGCTCGACGATCTCCCGGCGGAAGCGGTCGATCTCGTCGGATGCGGCGTTGCGGAAGTCGGTTCCGAGCGCCTCCCCCGAGTCCAGTTGCTCGCTGTCGATCAGCAGCGTGTGAGGTCTGGCGAGCGGGTTGCCGTAGTCGTCGAAGTTGCGGAACAGCTCCAGGCGCCCGTTCTCCAGTGTCGTGGACCCGTCTTCGTTCTGGCGATGGAACCCGGAGACGTAGTCATGGACCAGCTTCGAGGTAGACGTGTTGTTGCAGACGACGATGAAACAGGGAGGCACTTCGATGCCTGCCTTCTGCCACTGCTCGAAGGTCTTCTCGTAGTGGCCGTACAGCGCATCCAGTGCGGTGTGCAGCCGCGCAGGAATGTTCATGGGGTCGAGGGCCGGCCGCCTTCCGCGCCCCTTTTTCGGCATATCCTTGCCGATGTGCTCCCAGAGGTTGCGGAACTGGGGCATGTCGCCGCCGGGGATGTTGTCCGCCACCGGCACGCGGGGCAGCTTGACGATGCCGCACTCGATGGCATCCATCAGGGAGAAGTCGCTCATCGTCCATGGGAACAGCGTGCCCTCGGCGTAGCCGGAGCCGCGCAGGAAGAAGGGAGTCGCCGAGAGATCGATGACTCGGTTCAGACCGAGTCTCCGCTGCACCGCCTCCAACCCGGAGATCCATACCCGCGCCGCCTCGCTGTTCTTCTCCGCCTCCTTGCGGTCGTCGCCCTTGAGATTGGCCTCCTCGCTCTCTTCCTTGGGTCGCTCGCGGTAGCAGTGGTGGGCCTCGTCGTTGAAGACCATGACGCTCTTCATGCCCATGAGCTCCGGCATCACGCGCTGCAGCATCTGACCCTCGGTCTCCGTCGTCCGCAGCTCGGGGCCGCGCCCCTGCAGCAGCGCGCGCCCTCCCTTCGAAAGCTCCAGAGTTTCGCGACGCATGAAGGCGTGGAAGTTGGTGATGACGATCCTGGCTCGATCCAGCACGCTCAGCAGGTCGCTGGGCGCCAGTTCGCGGCTCCGGTAGTAGCTGTCGGGGTCGTTCGGCTGGAGGACCCGTAGCCGGTCGCGGATGGTCAGTCCCGGCGTGACGACAAGGAAGCCGCGGGTGAATCGGCGGCTGCCGGGGTGCCGGACCGAGTTGATCGTCTGCCAGGCGATGAGCATCGCCATGACCGTCGTCTTCCCGGCGCCGGTGGCGAGCTTGAGGGCGAGCCGCTCCAGCCCCGGATTGGATTGCTCGTTCGCGGATCGCAGGAGGTCGAGGAAGCGGCGCCCGGTGGCCGATCGGGGTGCGACCTCGGTCAGCCAGATCGCGGTCTCCACCGCTTCGACCTGGCAGAAGAAGGGGCGGATGCCGGCCGTGGCGTGGTGGCGCCAGTGGTGCAGCAGGCGGGCCGTCTCCGGCGTGACCTGCCACTGGTTCGTCGGGAGCTCACGCCACGCGTCGACGATCCGCCGCAGGTCGTTGATGATCGGCGTCGGGTCGTACTGCTGGCCGTCGGTTTCGAGCTCCTCCGCCTGCTTGTCGAACACGAGCCGGCGCTGGCCGCGCTGCCTCCGGGCAGCGGGGATCGGCGTGATCAGCGAGACGCTTCGTCGCCGGTCGAGGATGCGGTTCGTCGGCTGGCGGTTCTCATCGAGCTCCCAGTGACGGCCGGGATACTCGTAGGGAGAGTTCAGGATCGGCTTACGGAAGAACTCGTCCATCAGACGTAGGTTACCCGATCTTGCCCGCCCATACCGGTGGGCGTCCGACGGGGCGTCAGATGGAGTGCCGCTCTTCCGGTGTAGTGAAATCCACCGCTCAGTCTGGGAACTGGGTGTGGTTAGAAAGGTACCACCTCTTCAAGCTCTTCAGTCGGAATGGGAACTCGCGTGGGAATGGCATCCAGCACGTCTGCGACGTTGTCGTCTCCGAGAATCTCGGCGCCGTACTTGAGTTGCTCGTGGATCCACTCAACCTGTGTAGAGTCCACCGCCGACTTGAGAAAGTAGAGGGGACGGCCCAGGCGTATGGCTTCCCACCCTTGGTGCTTCGTTCCGCTGCGCTCGTGGGCCTCGACGATGACGGTCGCTGGCGACAGCAGCGCCATGGTTCGGTTGCGCGACGTGAAGAACCACTTCTGGACGGTGGTCCCGGGCGTGGCTTGGTCCAGGGGCGTACCCAACACCGCGACCGTACGTCCACCGCACTGCATGGCCGTGACGTGAGCCACGGTGTCGACGCCAAGAGCCAGACCACTCAGGACTGCGATGTGCCGTCTGATCAGCTCAGATACGAGTCGACGCGTTCGCAGGACTCCCTCCGGAGACGGACGGCGCGATCCGACGACCGAGACTATCCGGCCTTCAGAGAAGATCGAAAGGTCGCCGGCGACCCACAACTGACGCGGGGCGTACTTGCGCTCAATCTCGTTGAGGGGACCGATCAGATCCTCGACGGACTTCGTCACGTCTCCATCCCCGTTATGGGCAACGCCCGGGGCTGCGTAATGTTCGCTGGGTGCAGGCGGGAGTCACCCTTCAGCCAGGAAGTCGACCAGTTTGGTTCGTTTCTTGGCGCGGGCGATGTCAAGTGCCGTCTGACCGGTGGCGTCCGGCCGGCCGACGTCGACGCCGCGCTCCACCAGCAGGCGCACCAGGGGCACTCCGGCGCCGGAGTTGACCGCGACGTGCAGGGCGGTCTCGCCGGTCTTGCTCATCACCTCGTTCGGATCGCAGCCGTGGTCCAGGAACCAAGTGACGCCCTGCACGCTGCGCATGTTGACCGCGCAGCCGAGCGGGTTGTAGCCGCCGTGGTGGGCGGTGCCGCGCGTGCCGTTCATGTCGATGGCGTCGTGGCGGAGCAGCGACTCCAGGACGTCGAACTGGCCGTCGCAGGCCAGGTGGTTCGGGGTGTCGTCGTCGCTCAGGCGGGCGCCCCGCTCCAGCAGCAGGTCGGCGATCGCGCCGTTGTCGGCCCAGCACGCCTGATCCAGCGCCGTGGCGGGGTCGGCGCCGTGTTCCAGCAGCAGCTTCGCCGTGGTCAGGCGGTCCTCGTCTCTGCCCGCCTTGCAGCGGGCGCAGTAGTGCAGCGGCAGCCAGGAGCCGTCGCGCGAATCGGCATCGGCCTGCGCCGCCGCCTCCGGGGAGTCCGCGAGGATGCGGGCGACCCTCTCGTGATCGGCGAGCGCGCACGCAGTGTAGAGATCGAGATCGCCCTCGACCCGCTCCAGCAGCACCGGCACGAATTCCGTGCTGCCCATGGCGGCCACGGTCACCGCGTCCACCAGGTAGTAGCTGCCGCGCAGCATCGGGTCGGCGCCGTGCGCGAGCAGCAGGCGCACCGTCTCCGCGTGGCCGTCCGTCTTCGGAGCGGTCTTCTTGAACTCGACCGTGCGGTGCAGCGGCCGGTAGCGGTGCGCGGTGGGCGCCAGCACGTTCACGTCCGCCCGTTGCTCGATCAGGAACGCGACCACCTCGGCATGACCGCCGTAGCAGGCATTCATCAGCACTTGCCAGTAGCTGCCGATTTCGGCATCGGTCGTGACCGCTGCCCGTACCGCATCCAGGTCGCCCTTGCCGGCGGCTCCTGCCGCCGCCTTTGCCTTCGCCTTGTCCATGCACGTGAGCGTATCAGGGTGGTGGGCAGGCCGCGATCCAGACTCGTCCGGCGATCGATTCGCTCAAGACGGCCGGCGATCTGCCTCGTGTTGTTGAAACGCTGCCGCTGGCGCAGGATGGGCGCATGAGCCTGAAGGTCTACGATTTTCACACCGACATCGCCAACGTGCTGGTGACGCCGCAGATCCGCTGCCGGTTCATGAAGATGGAGGTCGGGCAGGCCGCCGGCGGCCACACTCACGACCTGGGGCACGAGATCTTCCTGATACTGCAGGGGCGGGCGGAGTTCGAGGTCGACGGGGAGCGCGCCACGCTGAGCCCGGGCGAGTTCTGCATCGCCCTGGCCGACCAGTACCACAGCGTGCGCAACGTCGGCGACGAGGAGGTGATCATGTTCCTGTCGGTCACCCCGCATATCCAGCCGACCCACACGTTCTGGAACGAGGACGGCACCAAGAAGCCGCCGCGGTTCATGCCGGCCGGCAGCTACGACGAGCCGGCGGACCGCGACACCCCGACGGCGGAGCTGGCCGAACGCCACACGGCGGCGGCCGCGGCGCTCGCGGAGTCGGCTGCCGCGGCCGGCAACGTCCAACAGAAGGAGGCCGACCGCTGCGTGCAGGCGCTGGAGGCCGGGGACCAGCAGGCCGCCGAGGCGGCCCGCGAGCGGATGTGGAACGCGGTGTCCGACGTGCTCGGCCGGGCCATGGCGCTCGGCGACACGTGGAACACGTTCGCCGCCCGCACGGCCGATCCGCCGGCCGGCGCACCGGACGCATGAGCCGCCTCCGCGTCGGGGTGGTGGGCTGCGGGGCGATCGCCCAGATCCACCACCTGCCCAACCTCACCGCGCTGCACGAGCACTTCGAGGTGTCCGTGGTCTGCGACGTGTCCCCCTCGGCTGCCGCTGCCGCCGCGCGCCGCTTCCACGTGCCCGAGCACGTCACCGACTACCGGCGGGTGCTCGACAGCGACGTGGACGCGGTGGTGCTGTGCCACACCGACCCCAAGACGGAGGCTGCCGTCGCCACCCTGCAGGCCGGCAAGCACCTGTTCATCGAGAAGCCGGTCTGCTTCTCCCTGCAGGAGATGGACGCCATGATCGCCGCCCACACCACGGGACTGGTGGCGCAGGCGGCCTACGTGAAGGTGTACGAGCCGGGCTTCGAGCTGGCGCAGCAGGCGGTGGGGCGCATGGACGACATCCGCTTCGTGCAGATCAATCACCTGCACCCGGACAACCGGCTGCACCTGCAGCAGTTCGACCTGCAGCGCTTCGACGACCATCCGCCGGGCAGCCTGGAGGCGGCGACGGAGGCGCGGCGCGCCGCCGTCCGGCAGGCGATCGGCGAGGTGGGCGACGAGCTGGAGCGCGCCTTCGGTCTGCTGACCGGCAGCATGATTCACGACCTGTACACGCTGCGGGCGATGGTCGGCCGGCCCAGCGACGTGCTCGGCGTGGAGATCTGGCGCGAGGGCCGCGCCGTCACCTGCACGCTCGGGTTCCCGAACGGCGCCCGCTGCGTCGCCACCTGGATCGACCTGCCCGACCTGTGGGACTTCTACGAGACGCTGGAGATCTACGGCGACGCGGCGCGCGTCCTGCTCTCCTATCCGACCGGGTTCGCGCGCGGCATCCCCTGCACGCTGAAGGTGCAGGGCATCGACGGGGAGGGCAGGGCCTACCGCAGCGAGCCGGCCGTCGACTGGGAGAGCGCCTTCGCCCGCGAGCTGCGCCACTTCCACGCAAGCGTGGTCGACGGCGTCCCCAACCGCACGCCGCTGGCCGACGCCCGCCACGACGTGAGCCTCATCATCGACATCGTCCGCCGGTATCAGGCGTCGGCGGGCACCGGAGCACCCGCATGCTGAAGACCTCCCTGATCCATCCGGACGTCCTGCTCGCGCTCGGGCGCGCCGGCCACGGGTCGCAGATCCTCATCGCCGACGGCAACTACCCGGCCGGCACCACCTTGGGCCCCAACGCGGAGCTGGTCAGCCTGAACCTGGCGCCCGGCATCGTCAGCGCCACCCAGGTGCTCGAAGCCGTGTCGTCGGCCGTCCCCATCGAGGCGGCCGCGGTGATGCAGACCCTCAAGGAAGGCCCGTACGCGCTGGCCGAGCCGCCGCCGATCTGGGCGGAGTTCAGCGCCATCCTGGCGGCGGCCGGCTTCACCGAGGGGCTTCAGGAGATCGAGCGCTACGCGTTCTACCAGGCGGGGCGCGGACCCGACGTGGCGCTGACCATCGCCACCGCCGAGCAGCGGATCTACGCCAACGTCCTGATCACCATCGGCGTGGTCAAGCCGGACTGAGCGCGCCATGGCTACCACTGCATCGCCCATAGCCGGCCGCGACTGGAACGCGCCGGGACCCTATCCCGATCCCGCGATCGAGGTGCTCGATCCCCGCTTCGCGGCTTTCAAGCTCAACAACACCGCGGTCGAGCGGCTGTTCACCGGCGCGCGCTGGGCCGAGGGGCCGGTCTGGTTCGGCGACCACGGCTGCCTGCTGTTCAGCGACATCCCCAACAACCGGATCCTGCGCTTCGACGCCGCCGGCGGAGCCGGCGTGAGTGAGTTCCGCCGCCCTTCCAACAACACCAACGGCCACTACCGCGACGCGCAGGGCCGGCTGCTGTCCTGCGAGCACGACACTCGCCGCGTGACCCGCACCGAGCACGACGGCACGGTCACCGTGCTGCTGGACCGCTTCGACGGCACGCCGCTGAACGCTCCCAACGACCTCTGCACCCATCCCGACGGGTCGATCTGGTTCACCGATCCCGGCTACGGCACCCTCTACCAGTACGAGGGCCACTGGGCCGAGCACGAGCTGCCGGCCCGCGTCTACCGGCTCGACCCCATGACCGGGCGCGCGACGGTGGCGGTGGACGACATGGTGATGCCCAACGGCCTGTGCTTCTCGCCCGACCAGACGCGCCTGTACGTGGTGGAGACCGGCGTTTCGCATCATCCCGGCTGTCCGCGTGTGATCTACGTCTACGACATGGAGGGTGGCCGGCCGCGCCGGCAGCGGGTGTTCGCCGACATGCAGCCGGGCAGCTCCGACGGGGTGCGCGCCGACATCCACGGCAACCTCTGGGCGGCCGCCGGGTGGGGCGGCCCCGGTTACGACGGCGTGCACTGCTTCTCCCCCGAGGGCGAGTTGCTCGGCCGGATCCACCTGCCGGAGCCCTGCGCCAATCTCTGCTTCGGCGGAGTCAAGAAGAACCGCCTGTTCATGACGGCCAGCCAGTCCCTGTACGCCGTCTACCTGGAGACCGTCGGGGCGCAGAGCCCGTAACGCCCGCACGCCGCCCGCGCGAGGTGCCCGGTCACACGATGTCGGGACGTGGATCGCCGATCGAGCCGGCGCAGTAGAGCGGCATGAAGGCGAGCCGTTGCTCGGGCAGCCGGGACCAGGTTCCCGAGTACAGAACGACGCCGTCGGCGCAGTTGGGATAGGCATCCAGCATCAGGTGCAGGCTGCGCAGGCTGCCTCGCGAGCCGGACTTCACCTCGACGGGCACGATCCGGCCGTCGCGGACCGCAAGGTAGTCGACCTCGGCGCTCGATCCGCGTGCGTCCCGCGCCCAGTAGAACAGCTCCGATTCGCCGGAGGCGATCAGCTCCTGCGCTGCGAACTGCGCCGCCAGCGCGCCCCGGTACATGGCGAGCAGATCGTGCTCCCGAAGTTCCAGCTCGACGGGAACCCGACACAGGGTCTGCAGCAGCCCGATGTCGAGCAGCGCCGCCTTGAAGCGACGGTCGCTGGCGCTTGCGCCGAGCGGCAGGCCGGACGGGTTGCACGAAGGGATCTTGTGGATCACGCGAGCCTTGCGCAGCAGATCGAACGCGCGGCGGTTGGTGGGTCCCGAGTGGTCCCGGTCCAGGCGCGTGTACTTGATCTGTTCGCCGATGGCGCGCGCCACGGAGAGGAGCACCGTGTCCAGGCAGGTCGGATCCGCGCGTGGTGCGTACTTCGCGAAGTCCTCGCGATAGGTGCCGATGATCTCCATCTGTACGGTGGAGGAGGCCACGATCGATCCGGTGCGACAGTATTCGTGTACGCTTTCCGGCATCCCGCCGACGAAGAAGTAGGTCTTCAGCTCGTGCAACAGCCGGCGTTGCACGGCGTCGTCCACCTCCGACGGATGCTCGATGACGCTGTCGGCCGCGACGCGGTTGCCGATCGCCAACAGGTACTCGCGAAAGGTCATGGGGTAGAGGTGCAACTCCTGCAGGCGCCCGACCGGTACCGGGATCTCTCCCATCGCGAACTCCAGCAGCGATCCGGCGGCGATCACGTGCAACTCGGGGGTCTGTTCGTAGAGGTAGCGCAGCGCCATGATCGCGCGTGGGCATGCCTGCACCTCGTCCAGGAACAGCAGCGTGCTCCCCGCAACGATGCGCCTGCCGCTGTCCAGCTCGAGACGCCGTAGCACGGTCCGAGCATCCAGGTCGTCTCCGAAGCAGTCGTGCAGATCGCGGCGCTTCTCCAGATCGACCTTGACCAGCACGTCGAACGCCACGGCAGCGAAGCGCTCGATCAGCCAGGTCTTGCCCACCTGCCGCGCCCCTCTGACGATGAGCGGTTTGCGCCGTCGTGCGGACTTCCACCTGACAAGCTGTTCCTGCGCGAACCGATACATACCCATGGCTGAGAACAATCCTCTCTTTCCTGACTCGATATGTTAGAAAGTCAAGGTTGTTTCTAAATGAACATACCATGAATGTCGGCCTGGTGCCATCTCTTGGCAGCGACGCCGGCCGAAGAGCCGACCCTTCGAACGCGGTGCGGCGACGTGCGAGCACGGCGCCGTCGAAGCAGGCTACGCTCGGGCCGATGACGCCTGAACCATGCGAGCGGGAACCGATCGATCGGCACGCGCAGCCGTTTCGCGTGCTGGTGACGTTGGGCGAGAGCACCACCGCCGGTGGCTGGAGCTCCGTCAGGGAGCGCTGCTGGGCCTCGGTGCTGGCGGCGCTGATCAGCGACTTCCAGGACGAGCCGGTGCGGCTGGTCAACGCCGGCATCGGCGCCAACGTGATCTCCGACCGGGTGCCCGTCTATCCCCACTCCGGCCGGCCGGCCGCCAGCGAGCGGATCGGCAAGCACGTGATCGACCACGCGCCCGACCTGCTGGTGGTCTCCTACGGCCTCAACGACGCACGCGGCGGCACGCCGGTCGAGCTGTTCCGCACGGAACTCCGTGCGCTGATCGCCGCGGTCAGGCAGGGCTGCGATCCGCTCATCGTCCTGCTCGGCCCCTACTTCATGACCGCGTTCCGCGGCCACGCCCACTTCGACCACGCCGACCTGCAGGTGTTCGAGTGCTTCAACCTGGTCACCGAGCAGGTGGCGCGCGAGACCGGCTGCCTGTTCTGCGACGTCCTGCACGCCTACGGCGGATCGCCCTGGATGGTCCACGAAGACGGCGTGCACGCCAACGACCTGGGACACCGCCTGGTCGCGCACCGCGTCTTCGAGACCCTGGCGCAGCACTGCTCCGGCCTGGCCGTCCGCACCAAGCGCCTGGAGCGCGAGAGCGAGCGCTGGCGGGACGAGTCGACGCTCAGGGCGGACTACGGATACTGACCGTGGCCGATTCACTACGACGACGCCAGAGAGTTCCCCCGTCTGGCCGCCGGCCGCGTCTGCTGATAGACGGGTGCAAGGTGGCGCGTAATGCTGAGGGATGGCTCGTGGCTGCACCAAGGAACGTATTCGTTCGCGACTGGAAGGAACAGGAAACACTCCTCGAAGTCAGCGTAGAGCATCCAGGTAGTGGCGAGAGTTTCCCGGTACCGTTGAGGAAAGGTCCCCGCGGCTATCTTGTCGCCGGACTGAGCCTTCCGGAGCGTGGCCCATTCGGTTTGGCGCGCGTTTCCGTACACATGAGATACCATCGGAGCAAACCACTCGCCGGGTGCGCATTTTGGTATTGGCCGAGCCTGAAGGGATTGATCGGTTGCGTCTTCGACGCGTCCTGCCCGCCGGGGAATCTCGCGGAAGCGCATCTTGACCATATCGAAAGGACGAACGGGCGGATTTCGCTGTCGGCGGACGCATCGCATAGGTGCCGCCTGGCTTTCGAGGTTGACGGAAGGATCATCTCCTTCCTTTTCCGAGGAGGTTGTGCGATCGAGGCGCAGTAAGGTCCCGCGCCGGCACTCATCGCCTCGACATCGCAGCCCCGACCAGGCACTCTCGGTGGGGTAGGCAAGGAGGAACGCA
The DNA here is from genome assembly GCA_965215345.1 of Spirochaetia bacterium. Taxonomy (GTDB): domain Bacteria; phylum Spirochaetota; class Spirochaetia; order SZUA-6; family Bin103; genus CATQHW01. Next base: position 2,019,107 of record CBDCDL010000002.1, read on the forward strand.
TGGATCCGCTGCAGCGCGTACGGCTCGGAACGACGGACTTGGAGGTGACCAGGGTAAGCTTGGGGTGCGCGCCGATCGGCGGCCTGTACAGCAACATTCCCGACGAGCAGGCGACCCAGGTCGTGCGCACCGCCCTGGAGGCCGGCATCAACTTCGTGGATACCGCCGCGCTGTACGGGGCGGGCACCAGCGAGCGGCGGGTCGGCGCCGCGCTGCGCGGCGTGCCGCGCGACAGCTACGTGCTGGCGACCAAGGTCGGCTGGCGGTTCGAGCACGTGCCGGGTCCCAGCGGATTCTCCGAGTACTGGGACAGCCCCGGCGCCTGGATGGTCGAGTGCCACAACGACTACAGCGCCGACTGGGTCGAGCGGTCGCTGGAGAACAGCCTGACCCGGCTGGGCATCGACCGCCTGGACGTCGTGCACATCCATGATCCGGACGAGGACGAGCACTTCGCGGAGGTGATGGACGGCGCCTACCCGGTGCTGGACCGGTTGCGCTCGCAGGGCGTGATCGGCGCGGTCGGCGCCGGCATGAACCAGAGCGAGATGCTCTCGCGCCTGGCGCGCGCCGGCGACTTCGACTGCTTCCTGCTGGCCGGCCGCTACACGATCCTGGAGCAGGGGGCGCTGGACGAGCTGCTGCCGCTGTGCCTGGAGAAGGACATCGGCATCATCGCCGGCGGGACCTACAACTCAGGCATCCTGGCCACCGGCTCGCAGGGCGGCCCCGACGGCGCGCGCTACGACTACATGGAGGCGCCGCCCGAGATCGTCGCCAAGGTGAAGGGCCTGGAGGAGGCGGCAGCCACGCACGCGGTCGACCTGCGCGCCGCCGCCAGCCAGTTCGCGCTGGCCCACCCGGCGGTCGCCTGCATCGTGCCGGGCACCCGCCGGCCGGAACGGGTGCTGGACAACCTGGAGCTGGTGCGCGCGGAGATCCCGTCCGCGTTCTGGGACGAGTTGCGCGACCGCGCGCTGATCCGGGCCGACGCGCCGGTGCCTGATTGACGGAACTGCCTGACCAGGATCGCAGGCTCAGCCGGTGCCGTTGCGCGCCGCCGACCCCACCAGCTCGGCGAACTCGGCCGCCTCCACCACCTCGGTCTCCAGCAGGCGCGCGGCGACCGACTCCAGCGCCGGGCGCTGCTCGCGCAGCAGGTTCAGCACCGTCTGGTAGCGCTCGGAGATGATGCGCGCGGTCTCCTCGTCGATGTACTGCTGCGTGGACTCGGAGTACTCGCGGTTGACCATGTGGCCGGCCTGGCCGAGCAGCGGGCTCTCCTGGCGATAGGGCAGGCGGACGTTGGCGAACTTCTCGCTCATGCCGTAGTCGGTGACCATCCGCTTGGCCATGTCGGTCGCCCGGTCCAGGTCGTTGGCGGCGCCGGTGGAGATCTCTCCGAAGACCACCTCTTCGGCCCCGCGCCCGCCGAGCAGCACGTCGACCCGTCCCAGGATGTCGCTCTCGGTGAGCAGGAAGCGGTCCTCGACCGGGGTCTGCATGGTGTAGCCGAGCGCTCCCAGCCCGCGCGGCACGATGGAGATCTTGCGCACCGGATCGGCGTCCGGCGTGTGGTGAGCGACCAGCGCGTGTCCCGCTTCGTGGTAGGCGACGATCCGCTTTTCCTTGGGGTTGAGCACCCGGCTGCGCTTCTCCAGCCCGGCGACGATCTTGTCGATCGCCTCGCTGAAGTCGGCCTGGGCGACCGTCTTGCGGCGCGCGCGCACCGCCAGCAGCGCCGCCTCGTTGACGATGTTGGCCAGGTCGGCGCCGGCGAAGCCGGGCGTGGCGCGCGCCACCTCCAGCAGGTCGACCTCCGGCGCCAGCTTCACCTGCGCGCTGTGGATCTTCAGGATCGCCTCGCGGCCTGACAGGTCGGGCTTGTCGACCAGCACCTGACGGTCGAAGCGCCCGGGCCGCAGCAGCGCGGCGTCCAGCACTTCCGGGCGGTTGGTGGCGCCCAGGATGATCACCCCGGAGCGGGCGTCGAAGCCGTCCATCTCCACCAGAAGCTGGTTGAGAGTCTGCTCGCGCTCGTCGTTGCCGCCGGCGATGGCCACGCCGCGGCTCTTGCCGATGGCGTCCAGCTCGTCGATGAAGATGATGCAGGGCGACTTCTCGCGCGCCTGCTTGAACAGGTCGCGCACGCGCGCGGCGCCCACGCCGACGAACATCTCCACGAAGTCGGCGCCGTTGAGGCGGAAGAAGGTGACCTCGGCCTCGCCTGCAACCGCCCGCGCCAGCAGCGTCTTGCCGGTACCCGGCGCCCCCACCAGCAGCACGCCCTTGGGGATCTTGCCGCCGATCTCGACGTATCGATCCGGGTTCTTGAGGAAGTCGACGACCTCCTCGAGTTCTGCCTTTGCCTCGTCCGCGCCGGCGACGTCCGCGAAGCGCACGCCGGTCTCACCCTCGGCCACCACCTGGGCGCGCGACTTCCCGAACGCCATCACGTTGGAGCCCATGGAGCCAAGCCGTTTGAACATGAAACGCCATACCAGGAACATCAGCCCGAGCGGGATCACCCACTGCAGCACCAGTCCCAGCAGCGGCCGGTTGCCGGGCGGGACGGCGGAGTACTGGACGCCGCTCTCGTCGAGCAGCCCCACGAACCCGGGGTCGTCGACCCGCACCGTGCGCCACTCCCGGACGTCCGACAGAACGGCGGAGCGGGAGTCCTGCAATCGCCGCAGTTCCTCCTCGGTGACGCTGTAGCCGACGTAGTGCTCGTCGGTGATGCGCACGCGCTTGATCTGTCCGTCGCCGATGAGCGCCTTGAACGTGCTGTATTCGACCATCGAAGTGACCTGCTGGCTGGAGAACAGCGAGTTGAACAGCAGCAGGGCGGCGGCGGCGATGACGATGTACCACAGGGAAAAGCGGAACTGGTTCCGGCTCGGCGGCTTGAGGAGGGGCGGCTCCTCCTGCGGACCACCGTCGGACTTCGGGGGCTGCCGAAGCCGCCACTGGCCGTCGCCGGCCGGCGTCGGTCGACCGCGTTCGTCTGGGTCGGTCATGGTTGCGCCTCCATCCTCAAGGTAGTGACGCCCAGGATCGGCGGTCCAGGCAATTGACAGGCCCGGCGGGTACCGGATAGAAAGGGTTGTCGGTCCGGTCGATGTCGCCGTTGGCGGCACCCGGGCCAGGCCGCTCGGATGGGGCCCCATCCGAGTGGGGCGTCCGGACGCCCGTGCCAACGAAACTCTTGCAGTAAGGAGGTAGTTGAGCGATGGACAATTCTGGTGCCCGTGTGAGGTATCTCACGGGCTAGACACCAGGGCCGCCCTTCGGGGCGGCCCTCTCGCTTCAGTGGTCCGTCACGGTAGCGGGCCCCCACGCAGCGGGCAGGGTCGGGCTGACGCGGCCGCGGGTGAGGAGCTCGAAGGCATGGGCGATGCGCACCAGGGTGGGCTCGCTGAAGGCGGTGCCGGTGAACATGACGCCGCGCGGCTCGATCGGGGCGGCGCTGCCGGCGGCGGCCGGCACGAACCCGAGCGGCACCGCCACCGACGGATAACCGGCGCGCGCGGCCACCGACGAGCCCGAGCCGTTCGGGAACACCAGGGCGTCCAGCCCGTGCTTCTCCAGCGTGGCGTCGATGCCCTCGGTCCGGCACAGGCGCAGGTCCTCCGCGCGGGCGTTCAGATATTCCGCCTCGTCCATGCGGCCGGAGGTCTCGTGCTCGGCGCGCAGCAGCCATACCTGCCCGTAACGCAACGCGCGGTCCGCATGCGCGGCATTGAAGGCGATCAGGTCGGCGAGCGTCCGGCACGGTGCGCCGGGGCCGAGCCGCCGCAGGTAGGCGTTCATCGCCGCCTTGAATTCGTACAGCAGCACCGGCGACCACGCGATCGCGTCGCGGGTGGCGATGTCGGCAGGGTCGACCACTTCGGCGCCGCCCTCGACGAGCGCGGCGCGGACCCGATCCAGCGTGTCCTGCCACCCTGAGCTCTGCTCGTCCCAGAACCCGGCCCGCGGGATGCCGATGCGCGCGCCCCGCAGGCCGTCGCGGCGCAGGTGCGATCGGAAGTCGAAGGCCGGCGCGCCGTGCGTGGCCGCGTCCTCGGGGTCCGGGCCGGCGATCACGGTGAGCATGCGGGCGGCGTCCTCGACGCTGCGCGCGAACGGTCCGGCGGTGTCCTGGCTGAAGGCGATCGGCACGATGCCGGTCCGGGACACCAGCCCGACGGTCGGCTTGATGCCGACGATGCCGTTGGCGAACGCGGGCACCAGGATCGAGCCCGCGGTCTCGGTGCCGATCGCCGCCGGGCACAGGCCGGCCGCCACGGCGGCAGCCGATCCGGAGCTGGAGGTGGACACCGGCAGCGCCGGGTGATGAGGGTTGATCACCTGTCCGCCGAGCGAGCTGTAGCCGCCCGGCATGCCGGTGGACATATAGTTCGCCAGCTCGGTCATGTTGGTCTTGCCGATGATCAGCGCGCCGGCCGCGCGCAGGCGCTGCACCAGCGGCGCGTCGGCCGGCGCGAAGGAGTCGGCCAGGGCCAGCGCGCCGGCGCTGGTGGCCATCGATCCGCCGCCCGGGCCGCCGGTGTCGACGTTGTCCTTGAGCAGCACCGGCACCCCGTGCAGGGGGCCCATCGCGGTGCCGGCCTGCCGGTCGGCATCGAGTCGCCGGGCCGTCCACTGCGCGTCGGGGTCGATGCGCAGCACCGTGTTGAGCTTCGGGCCGGCGCGGTCGACGGCGGCGATGCGCCCGAAGGCGCGCGCGAGCTCGTCCTGCACCGTGGCGTCGCCGCGGCGATAGGCGTCGAGCAACCGGCGGATCGCGTCGTCGGGTCCGGTGGCTTTCATCGTCATCCGACCAGCGTACTCTGGCACACTCCTGTCGTCGCACGGAGGTCGAGGAGAGATGGCGAAGATCGAGCAGTTCAAGGGGTATGGGGGAGATCCGCATGGGACGAAGCCGGATGTGCCGCCGGCGGCCAACGTGGTGACGCCCCGCGACGGCACGCCCGTGCGCTATCCGGGCTGTGACGGCGTCGGCGTGCGGGTCGTGCACCCGTCCAACCCGCGCGCGCCGGCGCAGGCGATGGGGCTGGTGATGTTCTACCTGCCCCCGCACGTGAAGATGGAGCCGCGCGGACACCTCCCCGAGGAGTGCTACGTGATCCTGCGCGGGCGCGGCGTGATGACCCTGAACGGGGAGGAGCGCGAGGTGTCGGCCGGCACCTTCATCCACCTGCCGCCGTGGTGCGAGCACGGCATCGAGAACACCGGCGACGAGACCCTTGAGGTGCTGATCTGCACCGCGCCGCCGAATCGGTAGCGGCCGGCTGCGACCGGCTAGCCGATGTCCAGCTTGTAGCAGTAGGAGCCTTTGAGCAGGTTGTTCGGAATCAGCGCGTCCGAGCCGGTCCCGTCAGCGTCATCCGACCACTCGTATCCGCCCACTCCGCACAGGCCAAGCCGAGTCTGCCCGCGGTCCACTTCGTAGATCGCCGAGGCGCCCGCCCTGAATGTCGATGTGCCGGCCGGATCGACCCGTACCGGTGAGTGCAGGTAGGTCAGCTCTGCCGTCGTGGTCGTCGTCGTCGAGCAGCCCACGAGCACTGCCAGCCCTGACAAGCCGGCCATCAGCGCACGTACCACTCCCTGATTGCCCATACTGATTCCCTCCCAGCACGCATGGGTGCCAGGGTCACTGTGGACCGGCGAAGCGCGGCCACGCAACAGGGGAACGCGTGCTCTGCTGTTGCTCGTTCGCCTTCCCGCAGTAAGGAAACGATCGATTCGTGGCGTCCTTGTCAAGGAAACGAACGTTTCCTGATCTCGTCCGAGAGAAAGGAGCGTTTCCGCCGATGGCTCGCCGGACCGGCCGATACCGCATCACCAGCACGCTGGGAGAGGAGGTCCGAGGCGGTGATCACCTCGCAGATCGAAGGCACGCAGGCCACGCTGCCGGACGTCGTCACCTATGAGGCTACCAATCACAGCGAACGCCCCGACGACGTCGAGGAGGTCTGCAACTACGTGGATGCTCTCGCCCACGCACGCCGGCAGCTTGCCGACCCGCACGGGTTGCCGCTCAGCGTGCGCCTGCTGCGGGACGCGCACCGCATCCTGATGCGCGGTGCCCGCGGCTCGGACACGCAGCCCGGCGAGGTCCGCCGGTCGCAGAACTGGATCGGCGGCAGCCGTCCGGGCAACGCTCGCTTCGTCCCGCCGCCGCCCGAGGATGTCCCGGACGCCTTGGCGGCTCTGGAGCGGTGGTGGCATGCGGAGAGCGAGCTGCCGCCCCTGGTGCGGGCCGGCCTCGTACACGTGCAGTTCGAGACCATTCACCCCTTCCTGGACGGCAACGGCCGCATCGGCCGGCTGCTGATCGCGCTGCTCATCGAGCACTGGGGGCTGCTCGATCAGCCGCTGCTCTATCTCAGTGTGGCCTTCAGGCGGGCACAACCGGAGTACTACGCGCGGCTGGCGTCCGTGCGCACCGACGGTGACTGGGAGGGTTGGACCCGGTTCTTCCTGGAATGCGTGCGCGTGGCTGCCGACGACGGCGTGCGCGTCGCCCGCGAGCTGCACGCGATCGTCGGTCGCGACCGCGAGCCGCATCCTGTCCCACGGCCGGTCGACCGTGGCCGCCATCCAGTTGCTCGAGTTCCTGCCCTGCAATCCAGTGGTGACCGTGCCGAGAGCATCAGATCTGCTTGGACTGACAGCCCCGCCGGCCCGCAAGGCGATCGACCTGCTCCAGAGCCTCGGCGTGCTACGCGAGATCAGCGGCAAGCGCCGCGGGCGCGTCTACGCCTGTCACGAGTACCTGGACGCGCTGATCGCAGAGGACCCGTGATGCGATAGACGCTGCACGACACCAAACTGCACGCCAAGGCTTACTTGAATGGTGGGATGTCCACCGGCAAGCCAACCCTCATGAAGTAGCGAGCGAATGCTTGCGAGAGGTGTTCGCGATACGGAGGAAGTAGACGAATACGACGCGCGGCCGCGGCGTGTCTACGAACGAAATCGATCGGAAGGGGATAGATGCGTCGAAAGTCGACTATACTCACCTCGCGCTCAGCCGTGGGCAAGGTGCACTCTGAGAGGACGTGATATGCTGGTAGATTACCTCGGCGGGCGTCTTCCCAACCACGCGCAGTCGATAGGTGGCCTTCGTCAAACTCCGACCTTCGCCACAGGACACAGAGAAGCACTTCAGTGAGCTTACTTCGACCTTGGACCAAGTCACAGCTCTGCGACATTACGACGACGTCGTGTTCCGTATAACGGAACGTCGCATGTTCCGCAGCGCCAGCGTCCGCGAGGTCGGCGGGAGGAGAGAAGACGCGGCATGCTTCCAGAATGTCGCCTTGCTGCAAGTCATCTCCCTCGACAAACGAATACCATGGGTATTCTTGCTCAAAGCCGGTCATCCATGTACTTCAGGTTGCCCAGGGATTCTCTTCTGGAAGGGGCTTGTCACGACCCGCGAATTCCAACGTGACCTGAATGGTTCCTTTTCGCCGTTTCGGCTCGGCTTCGATGGCGAACTCCCAATCGAGGACCTGTTCCAATTCCTCGGCACTCGGGCGGCTGAGGCTGGAAAGCAGGACATTCCCGTAATCGACAAGGGACCTCCAGCGATCGGCCAGCAGTGGCTCATCTTCCGGTGAGTGTACGGGTGCTGTATCATCCTGATCGGACGCGGTAAGCGTGGAAGGAACACCAAAGTGGCGCCACAATGCGGCTGTTCGCGTGTTCAACAGCCACGATAGGTTTGGATCGCTCAGAAAAGAGTCGAATCCGGATTGGTATTGAACGGCAGCGGAAACGCCAGGATCGTAGGCTGGCGGATGCGGGCTAGCGAAGGCAGGCGCTGTGGTCGTGACCTCGGCAGTACTCATCGTGCCCTCCCCCAAATGTCACGTTGGACCCGTTCTTCGGTCAAGTCGACGAATCCTCTTACAATCCACTCGCGAGCGGTGTCAAACCAAGTTTCCATGGCTTCCTGAGAGTCGCTAGGAGGCATGCCTCGTACGGTAAGCTCGCAGATCATAAGGTGCGCTTGGTCGTGTGTCCGTATCCCGTCACGAACGGTGAAATGCAAACGCGCCGTTCTGTCCGGCAGGTCGAAAGCAAGTCTTAGGTTATTGCCGGAAGGAGATGGCAGAAAACGCTTGTCATCGGCTCTCCAGCGGAAGTCAGGGAAGATGGAGCCAACGTCTTTGAGTGCGTTCCAACCTTCGCCTCGTTGAATGTGGTTCACATAGGTTATTTCGTATTGGACGGGGTTGATCGGTCCGAGGTCGCGTCCGGCAATGAACTGGGAGAATTTCCCGTATCGGGCTGTGAACATTTGCTTCAATAGGTGATAGCGGGGATAGTCGTCTTTCGGAGCTGCCTTCTTCCAGTTGTGCAAGAAGCGGTCCCTCTGCACCTGGACGATTCCGGTTCCGTCCAGGTGGACGAACCATACGCGCGGCAATAGAGGATCGGGAAGCATCGGCGGTTGCGCTTCGCCCCGAGAGTCAAACCGCTCGATTGCGGGAAAGAGTGGACTGTTGTCCTGGCAGAGTTCGTAGCCATCGACTTTGAAGTCCTCCCAGAGCTGGCCATAGTGAGAGACGGTGAAACGGGTCAAAGGGTTGAACTGGATTCCGAAGACGACTTCGGCAACCGGAGGATTGTCGAACGTGAACAGAGCGTTTTGGTGGCGAGCAGGGGTGTGGCGGGACACGGGGATCTCACGTGGGCCACGGGAAGGCGACGGTCGGCTGATTGACGAAGCGCTGGACGCGGAGCAGCAGGCGCGCGCCGGCGCCCGGCTCCAGCCGCACGTGCAGAGCGCTGTTGCCCACCTCGGTGCGATCGCCGTCGATGGCGACGCTGTCGATCGTATGCTCGGCGAAGGCGCCGGACTGGAGCACCAGGTTCTTCGCGTGCACGGGGTCCAGGTTGACGAGCTGCACGCCCACCTCGTCCGCGCTCATGTGGTCGACCAGCGAGGCGACGCCCGGCGGGATGCCGGCGCGCCGGCGTTCGGCGTCGAAGTAGCGCACCGCGCAGTGCCATGGCACGCCCACGTGGCGGGTCGGCAGGCCGCCCAGCATGAGCTGCACCAAGCCCCACACCTCGGCCGGATTGATGCCGTTCGGGTCCTCGGAGAGCAGCATGTCGGCCGGGCGGGTGTCCTGCTCGCGCTTTTCCACCTTCTGCCGCACCTGCTCCAGGTCGGCCTGCAGCTTCTCCACCGGGTAGCCGTCGTTGCCGCCGTCCAGGAACCGCACCCAGGGGTCGGCGGCCACCAGCGCGTGGTCGCGGTCGCGGTCCTGAGACCAGACGTAGACCTCCAGCGCGCCGCGGTCGAACGGCTCCGGCTGGAAGTCGTACCAGCCGTCCTCGTTGTACATGCGCGGATAGAGGGTCACGCCGTCCTCGACCTTGCCGTGCCTGTTGACCGACGCCATGACGGTCCGCCAGACGTCCACGTATTTGCGGTCGCCGGACACCAGGAGGGCGTTGCCGAACGCGTACGGCGTGCGGTGCTGGAAGTTGGGCCGGTGGTGGGGGATGGGCTTGCCGTGCTCGTCCAGGCCGTAGAAGCCGCCGGTGTGGCCCCAGCCGTACACGCCACGCCACCAGGCGCCGTCGTGCAGTCCGCTGCCGACCTGTCCGTCCAGCCCGACGTTGCCGGGGATCAGTCCGTCGTTCGCGTGCGTGCGCTCGATCCAGGCGTCCGAGTACTCCTCGATCCACTCCTTGTACTTGGGGGCGCCGGTGGCCGCGTAGGCGTAGAAGGCCATGGCGGTGGCGGCCAGGTTCAAGGGGATGTCGCCCTCCACGTCGCGGTAGGTCTCGAAGTGGAACAGGTAGTCGTCGAAGTCGCGGTGGCCGCGTCCCGGCTTGAAGCGCCCTGAGATCTCGAACGGATCGCCGGCCCAGTCGACCGGCTCCGCCCGGCCCAGCACCGGCCCGCGGCTGCCGTTGAGGACGCTGCGGATGATGCGGTGCTGCGGGTCGTAGTTGGGCTCGGCCGGCTCGTCGGGGTCGCCCGGCAGATAGAAGCCGGCGAAGCGGCAGATCCGCTGCCGCCAGGTCAGGTTCCACGGCTCGCACAGCCCTTCCTGAAACAGGCAGTGGTATCCCTCGCCGTTGTGCACCCAGTCGAAGGCGGTCGGAAACTCCTTGTAGTACATGCCGTCGGCGCCGAGCTTCGTGACGGTCGTCTTCGCCTCCGTGTACTGCCGGATGTGGCCCTCCATGCCGCGGCGATACAGGGCGAGGACCCGCTCGGAGCCGCCCAGCGCGTAGAAGTCGGTCCAATTGGTCACGTTTTCGGCGGCGTCGTCGGGGCCGTCCAGCGCCCCCCAGCGCACGAAGCACTTGAGGTAGCCGCGCTCGTCGAAGTAGCGGTCGAAGAACGGCGGGATCGCCGCCTCGATCGCGCGCATCAACTCGCGCTCCAGCAGCGCCCAGTGCGGGGGAGCGGTGGGCGTGGCGATGGTCACGGCGGTGGTGGGTGGAGTTCGGGTGAGCATGAGGGCGTTCCTCCTGAACCTGCGGTCTGCTGACCGCGATGGTAACAGAGCCGCCGGCCGCGGGTACTCAGCCGGAGGCGCCAGCCGCGGCGGCGTCGCCCGCGTGCTCGAACTGGCTCCGGTAGATGCGCGCGTAGGTGCCGTTCGCCTGGATCAGATCGTCGTGGGTGCCGCGCTCGGCGATGCGGCCGGCGTCGATCACGTCGATCACGTCGGCGCGTCGTACCGTGCTCAGGCGGTGGGCGATGACCAGGCTGGTGCGCCCCTGCAGCAACTCGCCCAGGGCCTCCTGGATCAGCAGCTCGGTGCGCGTGTCGACGTTGGATGTGGCTTCGTCCAGCACCAGGATGCGCGGGTCCTTGAGCAGCGCGCGGGCGATGGCCAGCAACTGGCGCTGGCCGCGGCTCAGGTTGACGGCGCCTTCCTGCAGCACGGTGTCGTAGCCATCGGGCAGCCGGGAGATGAACTCGTGCGCCCGCGCCCGGCGCGCGGCGGCCTCCACCGCGGCGTCGTCCGCGTCGGGACGGCCGTAGCGGATGTTGTGGCGGATGGTGTCGGCGAACAGGAAGGTGTCCTGCAGGACGATGCCGATGCTCCGGCGCAGGCTGTCCTGGGTCACGGTGCGGACGTCCTGCCCGTCGATGGTCACCGCGCCCGCCTGTACGTCGTAGAAGCGCTCCAGCAGGCTGATGATGGTGGTCTTGCCGGCCCCGGTCGGGCCGACCAGGGCCACGGTCTGACCGGGCTCGGCGACGAGGGTCGACGCCGTGCAGCACCGGGGTCTCGGGCTCGTACGCGAAGGCCGCCTTAGACAGCTCCACGCGGCCGGCGGTGACGTGGAGCGGCCGCGCGTCGGCGGCGTCGCGCACGCGCGGCTCCTCGTCCAGCAGCTCGAAGATGCGCTCGGCGCCGGCGATCGCGGACTGCACCTGCGTCCACATCATGGAGATGGACTGCACGGGCTCGAAGAAGCGGCGCACGTACTGCACGAAGCCGACGATCACGCCGATGCTGACCAGATCCGCCCGCGCCAGGTAGCCGCCGTAGGCCAGCACCACGGCCAGGCCGACGGCGCTGAGCACGTCCATGGTGGGGGCGAACGCGGCGGTCAGCGACTCCGCGCCGACGTTGGCGTCGCGGTTGGCGCGGTTGAGCGCTCGGAAGCTGGACGAGTTCCAGCCCTGCCGGTTGAACGCCTGCGCCACGCGCGCGCCGGAGATGTTCTGCTCCAGCTCGGAGCTCACCCCGCTGATGGTCCTGCGGGTCTTGCGGAAGGCGATGCGGGCGCGGCGGGAGAACAACGCCGTGGACAGGTACATCAACGGCAGCAGCGCGAAGCTGACCAGAGCCAGCCGCCAGTCGAGCGCCAGCATGCCGATCAGGATCGCGACCAGCAGCAGCACGCTTTGGACCAGCCGCGACAGGCTCATGCCGAACGCGCGGTTGATCGCGTCGGTGTCGTTGGACAGGCGGGACACCAGGTCGCCGGCCTTGTGGTGGTCGAAGTAGCCGAGCGACAGCGCGTGTACCTTGCTCATGATCTGGCCGCGCATCCGCAGCAGCACGCGCTGTCCCAGCGCCAGCAGCGCCACGCGGCTGACGGCGCCGGTCAGCCAGCCGGCGACGTAGAGCGCCAGCACCAGTACCATCGCCACGACCAGCACCCGCCCCGCGTCGGACGGCGGCAGGCGGCCGTCCACGAACTCCTTGAGTCCGTCCACCGCCCGCGCGATGTACAGCGGCGCCAGCGCCTGGGCGCCGGCGGAGGCCGCCGCCGTCACCACCACCACGATGAACGCCAAGCGCTGGCCGCGCAGGTAGCCGAACAGCCGCCTCAGCGTCTGGCCGACCTGCTCCGCCTGCCGGTCGTCGCCGGACCCGAACGACATCATCCCCATGCGGCCGTGGCCGCCCGCAGGCCGGTGCCGGGACGCATCGCTCACGGTGTCACCCCCTCGGCCCCAGCCGGCTCGGCTTCGGCGGGCTCGGCCGCGGCCGGCTGCGCGGACAGCTCGCCGTAGAAGACCTCCGCGTACAGGGCGTTGTCGTGCAGCAACCGCTCGTGCCGGTCCAGGCCCGCCACCGTTCCTTCGTGCAGCAGCAGCACGCGGTCGGCGGCCAGCACCGTGTGCATGCGGCTGGCGATGACGAAGGACAGCCGGTCCTGCCGGAGCTCGTCGAGCGCGGCGCGGATGCGCCGCTCGGTCTCGTAGTCGACGCTGCTGGTGCTGTCGTCGAGGATCAGGATGCGCGGCTCGATCAGCAGGGCGCGGGCGATCGCCACCCGCTGCTTCTGCCCGCCCGACAGCGTCACGCCGCGCTCGCCCACCAGGCTGTCGTAGCCGTCCGGGAACTCGGCGATGAACCGGTGCGCCTCCGCGGCGCGGGCGGCGGCCTCCACCTCGGCGTCGGTGGCGTCCGGCCGGCCGTAGGCGATGTTCTCGCCGATGGTGCCGCCGAACAGGGTGGTCTCCTCCAGCACGATGCCGATCTGCCGGCGTAGCGACTGCAGCGTCACGTCGCGGATGTCGACGCCGTCGATGGTGATGCGGCCGGCGGCGACGTCGTAGAAGCGTGGGATCAGGTTGATGATCGTGCTCTTGCCCGACCCGGTGGCGCCGACGATGGCCAGGGTCTCGGAGGCCCCGGTGCGGAAGCTCACCTCGCGCAGCACCGGCGCCCCGACCCCGAAGTAACTGAACGACACCCGCTCGAACGCCAGCCCCTCGCGGAGCGGCGCCAGCGTCGCCGCGCCGGACTTCTCCTCGACATCCGACTCGGCGTCGAGGATCTCGAAGATCCGTTCGGCGCTGGCCGACGCCTGGGAGATCGACATCATGATCATGCCGAGCATCGTGATCGGGAACATGGCGACGATCAGGTAGCCCTGAAACGCCACCAGCTCGCCTATGGTGAGGCGCTCCGCCAGGATCTGCACGCCGCCCCCCCAGGTGATGACCACGGTGCCGATGTTGGCCATCGCGAACACCAGCGGAATGGCCAGGGAGAACAGGCGCCCCACGTGCATCATCTGCTCGTACATCTGCCGGCTCTCGGCCTCGAACCGCTCCTGCTCGCGCTTGGCGCCGGTGAACGCCTTGACCGTGCGGACGCCGACGATGTTCTGCTCCAGGCGGGTGTTGAGCGCCGCGATCTTCTCCTGCACGGCGCGGAACAGCGGCCGGCCCACCTTGGCCATGTAGGTGAAGAGGGCGAACACCACGGCCATCAGCGGGATCACGTGCAGGGCCAGCCGCCAGTTGGTCGCGAACAGCAGGGCGAAGCTGCCGATCAGCAGTACCAGGGTGGTGATGATCTGGATCACGCCGGTGCTGATGAAGGTGCGCACCATGTCCACGTCGCTGGTGGCGCGGGTGAGGAGCTGCCCGGTCTGCGAGCGGTCGTGGTAGCTGAACGAGAGGCTCTGGACGTGGTCGTAGAGCCTGTTGCGCAGGTCGTAGGCGACGCCCTGCGACACGCGCGCGGCCAGGGCGCCCTGCACGTAGGTGAACAGCGAGCGCAGCGCCGTGACGGCGACGATGAGCAACGCGCCGACCAGGATGGCCTGCATCCTGTCGGCCAGGATGCCCGAATCGATGACCTGCTGGGTGATGCGCGGCACGGCCAGGTTGCCCGCGGAGCCGGCCAGCAGGCAGACCAGGCTGACCAGCACGCGCCCGCGGTAGGGGCGCATGTAGCGCAGGCTGCGCAGCAGGGCGCGCAGCGCCGTACGTCCGGGACGACCGCCGCGGAATCCCGCGCCACCGGGCCCGCCGGGGCCGCGCCCGCCGGGACCGCTCCACGGAGGCGGGCCGCCCCCCGGGCTGTGTGCGCCGGGCTTGGCCGGGCCCATGCCCGCGCCACCGTCGCCGGGGCGCGCGCCGCCGGGGCCGTGCGCGTCCGCACGGCGCGGCGACCGCCTGTCTCCGGGAGGTCCGTTCGGGGCGGGTCGCGCAGGTCCGGGATGGCTGCCGCGGCTCCGGGGGCCGCGGTTACCCGGCTGCTGCGGTGATCGACTCGACATCCTCATCCTCTCGACCGGCCAGTCGTTCCAACAGTTCATTCAGGCGAGCCTGCTCATCGCCACTCAGGGGCTCCATGATGCGATGGATGCCCTGCACGTACTCGGGCCACAGCCGGCGCACGAGGCCGCGGCCAGCCGGCGTCGCGTGCACCAGGACCATCCGCCGATCGTGGGCTGCCGGCCGCCGCTCGACCAGTCCGTCGCGCTCCAGGCGATCCACCACGCCGGAAGCGTTGCCCGGATCGGCCCACGACCTGGCGGCCAGCCTGGTCAGCGGGATGCCCTCATCGGGGACCCCTACCAGGGTATGGAACTGCGCTCCGGTCAGCCCGGCCTGTCCGAACACAGCACCCATCGCGCGCTTCATGGAGAGCGTGGTACGCAGCAGGCACCGGAAGGTGGCGACGGCCGGGTCGTCGGAGTCGCCGCAGTGATGGTCCATAAGAAACTTGAGATAGCAAATATTACGATCTCAAGGAACGGCCGTCAAGGACACGCTTTGGAGGTGAGGAGGTGAAGGTGAAGAAACGATGCGCTGACGCGCGGTCTGTTATACGATCCTCACTCGGTGGCTGGATCGGGAACATTCCGAAGCGCGCTGCAGGTACCGCCGGGCCTCGTCGCGGCGTTGCATGATGCCGGCCTGAATGAGTTGATGCGTGCGCTGCTGCACGCTCAGGCGTACCGTTGCGGTCGTCCGGATACCTCGGTCAACACGGACACGGACGCGTCCGACGACGGGTGCGATGGATGGTCTGCCCGGCCGGCGACGGAGGACCGCTGGCTTGGCAACACTCACACCTGCTGGCAGTTCAAGGCCGGGAGCGCGGGGCAGCCTGCCAAGCTAAGCGGCGAGGTGACGAAGCCGATGCCGCAACGGACGCTGCAAGAGGGCGGGCGCTTCGTCGTAGTCGCCAGTGGTTCGACGTCCGGCGAAGCCGGCGTGCGGCGCCGCCGAACGAAGCTGGTGAGCGCCGCTGAGGACGCAGGAATCCCGAGCCGGAACATCGAGGTCTATGGGAGCGAAAAACTCGCCGAGTGGTGCAATCAACATCCGGCCGTAACGGCGCGTTGGGTTGGCCTCCCTGAGGGATTGCAGCGGTTCGAAGATTGGTCGGGGAGTGAAGCACATCGGACTCCATATAAGGAAACGACGCAGATCACGTCCGAGTTGTCGGCTACGCTTTCTCGGCTTGGCTTCGACACGCAGCGCGAAGATCGCATCCATCACCTGCATGTTCGAGGCCAACCGGGTGTCGGCAAGACCCGATTCGCGCTGGAGCTGTGTCGCCGAGCCCCGTGGCGTGACACGGTGATCTACGTTCGTCAGGCCGACGACGTCAGGTTGTCCCGGCTGGTCGCCTCGTCGGAGGCGCCGGACGCGCTGCTGACGGTGGTTGCCGATGAAGTGCAGATTGCGGACCTTGAGCCGCTGCGAGACTCTGTAGAAATCACCAGAGGCCGCGTCCAGTTGATCACCATCGGTGGTTGCCGAAGCCCTGACAACAGGCGAATCCCGGAAGTAATGATCGATCCGCTCGACGCCGCCGCGATGCGTGACTTGGTATCCGGCTGGTACCCCGAGATGCCGCCGGAGCAGGTCGACTTCGTAATCGGCTTTGCGGACGGCTACGTACGGCTGGGTCGTTTGACGGCGGCCGCGGTGGCCGAGAATCCTTCGGCAACCGTACCGAATCTGCTCGATCGAAGCGGCATCCACCGCTTGCTCGATCGCATGCTGGGTGATGAGGATCGACGCTGCCTCTACGTCGTGGCCGTGTTGATGCACGTGGGTTGGACGGATGACCGACAGCAGGAGGGACAGGAGGTCGCGGCGCACCTGGGTCTCGATTGGGGCGACGTGCGATATCAGGTCGACCAGATCCACCGGCGCCTGGGAATCGCCCCACGTGGCGGGCGGTACCGCTACATTTCTCCGCATCCCTTGGGGGTCTATCTGGCTTCCGAGGCGTGGGAAACCTACCATGAGGAGCTGAAGTCTCTCGTCGACGCGCTGCCTTCGGAGGCCGCCAAGACGGCATACTACGCGCGGCTGGAGTCCTTGGCGAGCACTCCGCAGGCGCAGAGGTTCGCGCGCGATCAAATAGGCTTTTTTTTTCGGATCGATGACTTCGTTGGGCTGTACGCGGCGCGCCGTTGGTCGGCGCTCTCGGCGGCGGATCCCGATGCCGCTGCTCGGAATCTGATGCATGCGCTGACCGATAGCAGTCTGGAAGATCGCAGGAGAATCACGTTCGGTGCCTTGGGAGCACTCGTCAGCAGACTGGCTCGCATCGCGTGGCGAGAGACCGGGTTTCACGACGCGGTGAGCGCGCTCGCATTGCTGGCCGAGGCTGAGCACGAAACGTGGGGAAACGGTGCATCAAGCGCGTTTCTCCGAAAGTATCAGGTAGACCTCGCAGCGACATCGCTTCCCTACCTGCAGCGCCTGGATACGCTTGACGAGTTGGCCGAGCTGAAGCGTCCGGCCCTGGTCAGCCTCGTGGTGCGGGCGTTGGCGCGGGTTGAGGACGACGCTTCGGATCCGTTCGCGATGTCGTCGTCTGACCGCGTGCCGGAGCCGGACTGGAGTCCGGCATCCGCAAACGAACACCGGCAATGCATAGAGGCGGCACTGAGGAGACTGCAGTCCATCGCCGCTCAGAAAGCCCCCACACTCTCGGCACCCCTGTTGGCCGCCGCCGAGGATGTATCGCATCTACTCGGCGACTCGGACGCGAGCCGTGGTGTGATCGGGCTCTTCATCGAACTGCTCGAATCCTGTCCCGGGTCGCGCGAGCCATTGCGGAAGAAGGTAGCCGAGGTCATCCGGCTCAACAAGGAACGGATTCCGGCCGAGCACCTGCAGACACTGAATCGGTTGCATGCCCGGTTCGAAGATCCCTCGCTTGGCGGGCGGTTGCGGCAGCACGTCGGCTTGCAGCCGTGGGAACGGGATGGAAGCCCCGACTTCGCGTCACTTGCGGCAGAGCTGTTGGCGGCACCGGATGCGCTTGCCGGGCAGTGGTCGTGGCTGACCTCCGGCGAGGCAGCCGCGGCATGGGAGTTCGGTGCGGCATTGGCCAAAGCCGACCCGACAGGCGAACTCGCCGAAGAGCTGCCGAGAGTACGGGGAAGCGGTCGCGATCTGCGCGTCGTGTGCGGGTACGTTGCCGCGCAGCGTGAGACTCTGGGAGACGGTTGGTACGAGGGGTGGGTGCTGGCGCAGTTCGGGCGCGAACCGCAACCCATCGATCTCCTGCTGGAAGTGGTGTGGCGCTGCGGCGTGACCGAGCGGGTGGCCGTACAGGTGGCCGAACTGCTGCGCGGCACGCGGCTCAGCCCGGCGTCGGTCGGGCAGCTCAGGTACGGCGACTGGACCGGCACTCCTGCCGACGCGCTGCAATGCTTGCTGCGCGCCATGATCGATACGGGGCACGCCGAGACGGCGGTCAGCATCCTGCGGAGTCGAATGGAGCGCGCCAGTGCCGAAGCCGATCGGTGGCGGCCGCTTGCCCTGGAGCTGGTGCAGGATCTGGATCTGATTCGGTGCCGACAGATGCCCAATCACCATTGGCAGAAGGTGGCGGAGTTGCTGATCGAGGATCATCCGCGCGAGATCTCAGCGGCCATCTTTCGTGCGCATGCGCCACGTGACGAACGCCCCAACGGGTGGTCGCTGCGGCGCGAACGAGCGGTCGTCGACGTGTTGCTTGGTTGTATCAAGCAGGATCCGGTCGGCGTGTGGCAGGAGCTGATTCCCTACTTGTGGCCACAGCAGGAGGCGGCGCGGTTCGTCATCGGGTTTCCCGCCGGCGTGATCGAGCGGATGCCTGCGGACGAGGTGCTGGTGTGGGTCGCCGCGGTCCCCGTCAGGCAGGCGGCGCAGCGGGCCGCGCTGCTTGCCCGGCTGACGGACAGGATCACACTCACGGACGAGAGCCTAGCCGGACGCATCATCGCCGCCTACGGCCACCACCGAGCGGTAGATGAGGCGTTCTTCGGCCACCACGTATCCGGTGGCGGATGGGGACCCGTTTCAAGTGGCTGGGAGAACGCGGCGCAGGAACTCGATCAGGTGGCCACGCACACGAGACTCTCCGGACTTCATCGGTGGGCCCAGCAAACCGCCGAGACCCTGCGAAAGATGGCGAACCAGGAGCGGCAACGCGAGGAGGAAGAGGAACTGCTCGTGCGTTCGGGAGCGTGACCTGGAGCGGTGATGCCTCGTCACATACCCGACTGTCGCAGAAGGAGATCGGAATGGAGATCGGTGCTTTTTCGGTGAGTCTGGCGGTGAAGGACCTGCAAGCCGCGCAGGCGTTCTATGAGAAGCTCGGATTTGCGCGCACCGGCGGCGACGGGACCGGCTACGTGATCATGGTCAACGCGGGCGCCACGATCGGCCTGTTCCAGGGGATGTTCGAAGGAAACATCCTTACCTTCAACCCCGGTCTGCGGCAGGACGGGTCGCAACTCACGGACTTCACGGATGTCAGGGAGATACGAGAGTCCCTGTTGGCGAACGGAGTCGAGATGAAGACAGATACGGATCCGGCGGGCACCGGTCCTGCTCATGTCGTGGTCCATGATCCGGACGGGAATACGATTCTGATCGACCAGTTCTACCCCAAGCCCGGCAGCTCACGCCCGGACCGGTGAGGCCGACGCAGCCGCAGGGAAGGCGAGGGTCGGCTGCTCGACGTAGCGCTCGATCGCCAGCGTGAGGTGCGCGCCGGCGCCGGGGCGCAGGTGCACGACGGTCGCGCGGTCGTCCACCGGGGTCCTGGTGCCGCCGGTGGTGACGGAGCGGATACGGCTCTCGCCGTAGGCGCCGGCCTGCAGCACCAGGGTGCGTGGCCGGACCGGGTCCAGGTTGACCAGAGTCACCTCGACCAGGTCTGCCCCGTCCTCTCCCGGCGCGAACCCGGTCACCAGCGACGCGACCTGCTCGGGAATGCCGGCGCGCCCGAGTTCGGCGTCGAAGTAGCGCACGCGGGTGTGCCACGGCACGCCGATGTGGCGGGTCGGCAGTCCGCCGAGCATGAGTTGCACCAGCGGCCAGACCATCTCCGCCGGGTTGAGCCCGTTGGGGTCCTCGGACAGACGCGTGTCCCGCGTCGACGTGTCGGCGCGCACGCGCGCGATCCGCTCGCGGACCGTGGCGAGCGCCCACTCCAGGCGCCGGACCGGGAACTCCGGATTGCCGCCGTCCAGGAAGGCGATCCACGGGTGGTCGCTGACGCGCTCGTGGTCACGAGGGTCGAGCGTCCAGTAATACAGCTCCAGCGCGCCCCGGTTCCACGGCGTCGGCTCGAACGCGTACCAGCCGTCGTCGCCGCGCATGCGCGGATAGAGGGTCAGGCCGCGGTCCTGCTTGGCATGCGAGTTCACGGCGTCGATCACGTCGCGCCACACCTCGACGTAGGCGCGGTCGCCGGTCAGGTAGAGGGCGTTGGCCCAGCCGTAGGTCACGCGATCGGGGAACGAGCAGTTGTGGCGGAAGTAGGGCCGCTCGCAGGTGTGAGCCCAGCCGAACACCCCTCGCCACCAGCGGCCGCCGTAGGAGCCGCCGAGGGTCCCGTCCAGGCCGACGTTGGCCGGCACGACGTTGTCATTGGCGCGCGTGCGCTCCAGCCACCCGTCGGCGTACTCCAGCAGCCAGTCGCGGTACTTCGCCTCGCCGTCGAGCATGTAGGCGTGCAGCGCCCAGACGTTGAGCGCCAGGTTCATCGGACCGTCGCCGACCACGTCCGGGTAGTGCTGTTCGTAGTGGATGACGTAGTCGTCGTAATCCCGGTGGCCGCGGCCGGGGTGGAACCGGCCCGGGATCTCGAAGGGGTCGCCGCACCAGTCGGCGGCGGTCGCCGTGCGCAGCAGCGGGCCGCGGCTGCCGGTCATGGTGCTGCGGATGATGCGGTGCTCGGGGTCGTAGTTGGGCTCCGGCGGCTCGTCCGGGTCGCCCGGCAGGTAGAAGCCGGCGAAGCGCTTCATGCGCTTGCGGTAGATGGGGTCCCACGGCTCGCACAACCCCTGCTGGAACAGGCAGTGGTACCCCTCGCCGTTGTGCAGCGGGTCGAAGCAGGTCGGGTACTCCTTGTAGTACATGCCGTCGCGGCCCAGCTCGGTGACCGTCGTCTTCGCCTCCGTGTACTGCCGGATGTGGCCTTCGATGCCGTGCCGGAACAGGTCGTACACGTCGCGCGGCCCGCCCACCGCGTAGAGATCGGGAAAGGCGGCGACGTTCTCCGCCGCGTCGTCGGCGCCGTCCAGCGCGCCCCAGCGCGCCATGCACTCCAGGTAGCCCTGCTCGTCGAAGTAGCGGTCGTAGAAGACCCGGCACGCCTCGGCGATGGAGTCGATCAGGTGCCGCTCCAGCAGCGCCCAGCGCGGCGGCGCCATCGGTTCGCTGACGGTGATCATCGGACACCTATACACCGGCGCGCGTCCGGTGCGCAAAGCGCGCCGGTGCGGTGAACGCGACGAGCAGGTGCTACGATGGGGCGATGACAAACCGAGGGAAGGCCGCTCCGTGGCACATCTCGCAGGTCGCGCTGAACGTGACCGACCTGGACGCTGCCGTCGGCTTCTATCGCGACACCCTGGGAGTCCCGCTCATCGCGCGGGCGGCGCCCTCGTTGGCGTTCCTCGACTGCGATAGCGTGCGTCTCATGCTGACGGCGAACTCCGGGTCGGCGTCCGCCGGCTGCGCGCTCTACTTCAAGGTGCCGGACATCGAGCAGCGTTACGAGGAACTCAAGGGGCGCGGCGTCGACTTCGACGGCCCGCCGCAGGTCATGCACTCCGCGGACGACTACGAGCTTCGGATGGCGTTCTTCCGCGATCCGGCCGGCAACCTGCTGGCGCTCATGGCCGAGCAGGGCGTCTACACGGGCCAGGGCGCCCGCCCGTGACACGGGGAACCGGTGCGGCCTCCATCGCGTCATCCACAGGAACCATGAGCTGCGTCAGTCAGCGCTCTGCCGAGCACGCGGGTATGCCCACCCGCGGACGCCGCATGCTGGACGCAAGACACCTGCGCCCGTAAAGTCATCCGGGGTTGCCTCGGGGGCGCCGGTTGCCATGCCGTCACTACAGTTCAAGGGCAAGACGTTCGTCGAGAACCACCACCTGTCGGTACCGTTCCACGAGCTGCGTCCCGTCGTGAGCAAGGGAACCACCAGGAAGGCGAGCCTTCACGACAATCTGGTCGTGCATGGAGATAACCTCGCGGCTCTGAAAGCTCTGCTTCCGACGTACCACAACAAGGTCAAGTGCATCTACATCGACCCGCCGTACAACACCGGCAACGAGGGATGGGCGTACAACGACAACGTCAATTCGCCGATGATGCGGGATTGGCTCGGCAAGACGGTGGATCGCGACGACCTGACCCGCCACGACAAGTGGTGCTGCATGATGCTGCCCCGCCTGAAGCTGCTCCGCGAGTTGTTGCGTTACGACGGAGTCATCTTCGTCTCCATCGACGACAACGAAGTCCATAATCTGCGCTGTCTGATGGACGAAGTATTCGGCGAAGAAAATTTCGTGGCGACCGCGATCTGGCAGAAGAATTTCTCGCCGCGAAACACGGCAAGACAGTTTTCGGAAGACCATGATTTCGTGGTCATTTACGCTCAGGACGCCCAGCAATGGAATCCCAATCTCCTGGAGAGGAGCGTGCGGGCGACGGGCCGTTACAAGAACCCGGACGACGATCCGCGCGGTGACTGGTCGTCAAGCGACATGACCGCCCGGAACTACTACAGCCTCGGGACGTACGAAGTCACCAGTCCATCAGGAAGGAAGTTCAAGCCTTCAGTGGGAAACTACTTCCGCGTCTCGCCCGAGCGCTTTGCGGAGCTCGATCAGGAGAGCCGCATTTGGTGGGGACCGGACGGGAACAGCATGCCCCGCCTGAAGCGCTATCTGTCGGAGGTCAGGAGAGGCGTCGTACCGCAGACGTTGTGGCCTCACGCCGAGGTCGGGCATACGCAAGACGCCAAGAAGGAACTGGTATCGGTCCTGGACTTCGAGAGGTCGGAGGACGTGTTCAATACCGTGAAGCCGACAGGGCTCATCAGACGCATTCTCGAGATCGCGACCGATCGGGATTCGATCGTGCTGGACTCGTTCGCGGGGTCCGGCACCACGGCGCACGCCGTTCTCGCGCTCAACCAGGAGGACGGCGGCAGCCGGCGGTTCGTACTGATCGAGTGCGAGGACTACGCGGATTCGATCACCGCGGAGCGGGTGCGCCGGGTGATCAAGGGTGTGCCGTCCGCGAAGGACACCAACCTGAAGGCTGGACTCGGCGGCTCGTTCAGCTACTTCTGTCTCGGGGCCCCGATGCAGCAGGAGTCGCTGCTCTCCGGCGGGGATCTGCCGGACTATGAAGCGCTGGCGGGCTACGTGTTCTTCACGGCTACCGGCGACCAGTTCGACGCCGGCAAGATCGACCGTGAGACGGGATTCATCGGAAGAAGCGAGCGGGGCGACGTGTACCTGATCTACGAACCGGACCGCGAGCGGATCAGGGACCTGGCACTCACACTCGACTACGCTCGCTCGCTGCCCAAGCCGAAGGGAACCAACCGGCTCGTGTTCGCGCCCACCAAGTATCTGGACCAGGAGTTTCTGGATCAGTACCGCATCACGTTCTGTCAGTTGCCGTTCCAGATCTACCAGGCGATCGACGCGTTGGCGGACGGCGGCGGCCAGCCCGCACCATGATCCTCAAGGAGTATCAACAACGCGCGCTGGCCGCCGTGCGCGGCCTCCTGGATGAGCTTGCGCGGCAGCGCGAGAGGGCGGAGAAGGTGCGCGCGGTCGAGCCGGAGGTGAAGCTGGATTGGGCGCGGGACGCGTGGGAGGCGGTGTCGGCGCGTCCGTACACGAGGCGCACCACCGGCACCGGTGAGCCACTCCCCTCGTTCTGCCTCAAGATTCCCACGGGCGGCGGAAAGACACTGCTCGCGACGCGCGTGATCGACTTGGTGCACAGCAAGCTGCTCTACCGGCAAACCGGATTGGTCCTGTGGATCGTGCCGACCACCCAAATCTACCGGCAGACGCTGGCGGCCCTGAAGGACCGCGACCATCCGTACCGCCAGCAACTCGACCTCGCATCGGCCGGCCGGACGGTGGTCCTGGAGAAGACCAGCGGCTTCCGTCCGGCGGACGTGGCCGACAGCCTCTGCATCCTGATTCTGATGCTCCCGTCCGCGAACCGCGAAACCAGGGAGCAACTGCGGATATTCAGAGACAGCGGCGGGTTCGACCGGTTCTTTCCCGTGGATGACGACGTCGCCGGGCATCGCGCACTGCTGGAGCGCGTGCCGAATCTGGACACCTTCGAGGGCAGCGGCTTCTGGGGCCGGCAGGTCAAGACCTCGCTCGGCAACACCCTGCGGCTGCTGCGCCCGATGATCGTGCTGGACGAGGGCCACAAGGCATACAGCCGCAATGCCAAGGCCACGCTGGAGGGGTTCAATCCATCGCTGATCGTGGAGCTGTCGGCGACCCCGACCACCGAGGCCAACGTGCTGATCGAGATCTTCGGCCGCGATCTGAATGCGGAGGAGATGATCAAGCTCGACCTGCACATCAGGAATCGGTCGAGCACGAGTTGGAAGGACACCTTGTTGGCAGCCGTCGAGCACCGGGCCAAGCTGGAGGAGCACGCCAGGCGCCATGATGCCGCCACGGGCATGCCCATTCGCCCGATCTGCCTGATCCAGGTGGAGCGCACCGGCCGCGACCAGCGGCAGCCCGGCGTCGTGCACGCCGAGGACGCCCGCGAATACCTGATGGAGCACCCCGACATCGTCGCGGACCAGATCGCGGTCAAGACCAGCGCTCGCGACGACCTGAAGGAGGTGGATGACGCCGGCGGCCTGCTGGCGCGCGACTGCCAGGTCCGCTTCATCATCACCAAACAGGCGCTTCAGGAGGGGTGGGACTGCGCCTTCGCCTATGTGCTGGCGATCCTCACGCGCCCGAGTTCCAAGAATGCGCTGACGCAGCTCGTGGGTCGCATCCTGCGCCAGCCCTACGCGCGCAAGACCGGCAACCGGTGGCTCGACGAGAGCTACGTGTTCTGCTTTCAGCGCCGGAGCGTCGAGTTACTCCGGGACGTGCGTCGTGGATTCAGTCGCGAAGGGCTCGGCGACCTGCAGCCCAAGTTGGCCGATGACGGCGACAGCCCCATGGAGCCGGCGGAGCCCGTCGTACGAAGGCAACGCGCGCGCTTTCGGCGGGCGGCGCGCGAGCTGGTGCTTCCGGCGTTCATGATTCGCGACGGCGGCACGTGGCGGCCCGCGCACTACGAAGTCGACATCCTGTCACGCACGCCGTGGGACGAGGTCGACGTGACACCGCTCTTCGATCTTCCGCTCGGCGACCGACCGGGCGACGACATCCAGATGCAGGTCGGTGTGGACGGCGGTGTTGCAGCGGCTTCCACCCATGCGACACCCGATCGGCCTGCGGGCGGCGGAAGTCCGGACCATGCGTTCGCCGCCAGCCACCTGCTGGACGTGATGCCGAATCCGTGGCGAGGCAGCGAGTTGGCGCGTCGCGTGTTCGGCGCGCTCCTGGAGCGGCACCCGCGTGCGCTCGTGGTGAGCAACTACGGCTTCATCCTGGAGGAGTTGCGCAAGCGGCTGGAAATCGAGCGCGATCGGCTGGCGCGAGCCGTATTCATGGACCTGCTCGAAGCGAGCGAGATGCGCTTCATCGTGGCGGCCGAAGACTTGGGCTTCAACCGACTGCCCCGGCAGATCAAGACCGCTGCCGGCCGGCAGGCCAACCGCGTCGACGGCAGCCAGTACGTGCTCAATGTGTTCGACCGCACGGACGAGAACGAACTGAACGCGCTGGAGAATCGGGTGGCGACCTTTCTCGACCAGCAGTAGCGCCTGTTCTTCTGGTACCGCAACCGCCCGCGCCAGGATTATTACGTCCAAGGCTGGAAGCGAGGGCGGATCTACGCCGACTTCATCTTCACGCTGAAACCGGACGATCCGGACGCGGCCGACCCGTTCCACCAGGTGTTCGTGGTCGAGACCAAGGGCCTCCACCTCAAGGAGGCCGCCGACACCGAGTACAAGCGCTCGGTCTTCGACATCTGCTCCGCGCACGCGACACGACGCGACTGGGCCGAGTTCGTCCCGGCGATGCGCGGCAAGGCGATGCGCTTCGAGGTGGTCGACGAGGCCGAGTGGCAGCGCCGCCTCACCGAGTTGCTTCTTCGTTGACGGCGATCGTCGGGACCGCACGGATTACGTGGAAACGCGAACGAGCCGCCAGACGGCGCGGCGGGCGCTGTCGATGGCCAGGAACGGACCCGGCGGCAGCCGCCGGCCGAGCCAGCGCACCTCGAAGTGCAGGTGGGGACCGGTGGCCCGCCCGCTCTGTCCGGCCGACCCGATGCGCGCCCACTTCACGACCGGCCGGCCGGGGCGCGTGCGAGCGGACTCGAGATGGGCGTATAGGGTCGAGAACCCCAGCCAGTGGCGGATGATGATGTAGGTGCCCAGCGTGGGGCTCGTCCCCACCGCGTCGACGATGCCGCTCTTGGCTGCTCGCACCGGGCTGCCGATCGGCGCGCGGAAGTCGATGCCTTTGTGGACTTCCAGCGCCAGTGGATTCGCGGACTCCGGCCGGGTGCGCAGGAAGTAGCGGGAGGTGACCGCACCCGGTACCGGCCGCACGTACGGCGGGACCACCAGGTTGAAGGCCAGCAGCAGCAACGCGACGCGTAGCAGGCGCCGGCGTCGTCGCGTGCGGCGCGCGTGCTTCATAGCGCGTATCCGACTCGGACTGGATCCCACCGTATCGACGATGCCGCTCTTGGCCGCTCGGACCGGGCTGCCGACCGGCGTGCGGAGGTGATCAAGCTGCGTTCATCGGCGACCGCGGTCCTCGGAGTCATCGAAGCCGGGCGCAGTCGACGTCTGCCCCGGTGACGTGACCTGTCAAGATCCCCTGCCCGCGCCGGCACGGGCCTGAATCAAGATCAGCGGTTCGTTGCCGGCGTTGAAGCATGCGCCCGGGCTATTTTGGCCAGCACTCTCAGTACGGAGTTGACCGTGGCGGAGTCTTTGAAAACCTCCGCCACGTCAGGTTCCAGAAGAACTACGTTCGTGCCCCGGCGGTACGCCTCGAAATGCTTGCTACGAACACCGCTTGAGAAGTCGTACTCCGCGCGCATCGTGTCTTGTTCATTTCTCTGATCCATACTGCCTCCGTTCGTATTGTGATGCCACTCGGGCGCTGATGATACGGACCTGCTCGTCACGTTCGGTATAGGAAACGACAAGCAGGCGATTGTATGCAGAGTGGCCCATGCTCAGATACCGGCGTGCAACTCGAGCCTCCCGTAGATCGAGCAGGCGATGCGCTCGCGGCTGCCAGCGAGCGCATCGCCTGCCAGCTGTCTTCCACGTAGCACTTCAGGATGTAGGCGGTGTCGAAGTAGGAAGTAGGTCATCCGCGATCGCGGTCCTCGGACACGGAGCGGGCGGAGTCGCCCGGAACCTCCGGCAGCGCGTCGAACTCGGGCAGTGTTCGGCACCGGCTGAACGGGGTGCTCAGGTCCTCGGTTCGCACCGGAACGAGCGA
Organism: Spirochaetia bacterium; assembly: GCA_965215345.1. GTDB lineage: Bacteria > Spirochaetota > Spirochaetia > SZUA-6 > Bin103 > CATQHW01. The sequence continues at coordinate 2,046,257 of CBDCDL010000002.1, forward strand.
GGCGGTCGGCCGTCCCCGGTCCGTGATGATCACATGTTCACCGAGCGCTGCGCGCCGCACCCACTCACCGGTGTTGAGGTGCAGTTCGTGCATCGCGATGCGTGCCACGCGTCACAATGTGTGGCGATCGCTGATGCCGCTCAACCCAGGGCTCGCGATCCGAGCATCGCTCGCCTGTACAGCCAGCGCACCGGCACGCACAGTACCGCCGCCATGGTCCGCACCGGTGCGCCCGGTCTGTCGACGCCGATCACGATCAAGGGGCGCACGCTGCGCAACCGGATCGTGATGCCGCCGATGGCCAGCCACCTGTCGCCGCCGGACGGCTCGGTGACGCAGGAGCACCTGGACCGCTACGTGCCGCGCGCAGCCGCCGGGGTTGGCCTGGTGATGGTCGAGCACTGCTACGTGGTGGCCGGCGGGCGCACCAGCGACGACCAGCTCGGCATCCACGACGACGCGCTGATCGCCGGCCACGCCCGTCTCTGCGCGGAGATCCGGGCGACCGGCGCCGTGACCGGCGTGCAGCTCAACCACGGGGGAGGCAAGGTCCCCAGTACCTGCAGCGGCCATCAGCCGGTGAGCGCCTCCGCCGGCGTGGTGCCGAGAGGCCAGGAGGAGTGCCGGGCCGCGACGATCGCCGAGATCGAGGCGTACCCGCGCGGCTTCGCGCACGCCGCCGGCCGCGCGGTCGCGGCCGGCTACGACCTCGTGGAGATCCACGGCGCGCACGGCTACCTGCTCAGCCAGTTCCTGTCGCCGCTGGTCAACCGCCGCGACGACCGCTACGGCGGCGACCCCGAGCGCCGCCTCGCCCTCCCCTGCGCGGTGGTGCGCGCCGTACGCGCCGTGGTGGGGCCGGACTACTGGGTCCAGTACCGCCTGGGCGCGCTGGACTACAAGCCCGGAGGCCTGGACGCGGACGCGGCGGTCGCGGCCGCCCAGGCGTTGATCGAAGCCGGCGTCGACTCCATCCACATCTCCGGCGGCGTGCACGGCCCGCAGTCGCAGGACTGGGACGGAACCTCCGAGGGCTACCACGTCGACATCGCCGCCCGCGTGCGCGCGGCCGTCATCGTACCGGTGATCGTTCCCGGCGCGATCCGCACGCCGGCGTTCGCCGACCGGGTGGTCCGCGACGGCAAGGCCGACCTGGTGGCGGTCGGCACGGCGATGCTGGACAATCCACGCTGGGCGGCCGACGCCATCGAGGCACTCGCCACAACGACTGACCGGGCCGTCGAGCCGTTGCCCGGCGGCAGCCCGTGCGGTACGGTTGGCCCTTCGTGAAGGAGCACCGCGGGTTCCGTGGCGACTGACCCGGCTGCGTCTGCCGCCGATGCGCAGCGGGAGTTGCTGCGCCGCCAGTTCCGCACGCGTGCCGTGCGCATGCGGCCGCTCTACCTGCTCCTCCTGATCTCGTTCGCCTTCCTGTTCGTGTTCAAGTACGTGCCGATCTACGGGATGGCGATCGCCTTCACGGACTTCAACGTCCGCGACGGGCTGCTCGGCAGCGAGTGGAACAACTTCGCCTACTTCAAGCGGATGGCGCGGGATCCGTTCTTCACGCGCGTGCTGTTCAACACCGCCTACCTGAGCTTCCTGCGCCTGGTCTTCCAGTTTCCGGCGCCCATCGTCTTCGCGCTGCTGCTCAACGAGATCAGATTCACCCCCTTCAAGCGGGCGGTGCAGAGCTTCAGCTACTTCCCGCACTTCATCTCCTGGGTGCTCCTTGGCGGCATCGTCTCGCAGATCCTCAACACCTACGGCCCGGTGTACTGGTTCTTCGGCGTGATCGGCGCGGAGCCGGTGCACCTGCTCACCTACGCGCCCACCTTCCGGGGCTTGCTGGTTCTCACCGGCATCTGGCAGAGCGTGGGCTGGGGCTCGATCATCTACCTGGCGGCGCTGTCCGGGATCGACCCGCAGCTCTACGAGAGCGCCCAGCTCGATGGGGCCGGCCGGCTGCGGCAGGCGTTCAGCATCAGCCTGCCGTCGCTGGTGCCGATGATCTTCATCCTGTTCCTGCTGCAGGTGGCCGCGCTGATGCAGGAGTCCTGGGAGCAGATCTTCAACCTGTACAACCCCAACGTGTTCGCGGTCGCAGACGTGTTCGAGACGCTCATCTACCGCGCCGGCATCCAGGACGCCCGCTTCGGCTACACCACCGCGATCGGCATGTTCCAGAACGTCGCGGGACTGATCATTCTGCTCGCCGTCAACGCGATCATCCGCCGCTCCGCCGACTACCGGGACTACGCCCTGTGGTAAGGCTCGTTCCCGTGAGACGGCGGCACGGATCCATGCGGAGGAGCTGAGCGCGATGGCAGTGCGTGGCCGGACGACGGGGTCAGGGGTGTCCTTCGACATCGCCAACTATGCGTTCTTCGTGCTGCTGTCGCTGACGTTCATCTATCCGTTCTGGTCGATCATCACCCAGTCCTTCGCCCCGATCCACGCGGTCCATCGCATGGGGTTCCACGTGTGGCCGGGGGAGATCGACACCGAGGCGTGGAACTACGTGTTCGACGAGCATTCGGTCGTGCCGGCCTACCTCAACACGATCTTCCGGACGGTGTTCGGGGTACTGTTGACCCTGCTGGTCACCTTCACCGCCGCTTACGCCCTCTCCAAGCCGACGATGCCGTGGCGCAAGTCGCTGACCCTCGTCTACATACTCACCCTGTTCTTCTCGGGCGGGATCATCCCGCTGTTCCTGTTGGTCCGCCACCTGGGGCTGTTCAACACCCGCGCCGTGCTGATCATGGTGCCGGCGATCAACGTCTTCTGGATCGTGCTGGCCCGCAACTACCTGATGACCATCGACCAGGCGATGGAGGACTCGGCGGTCATCGACGGCGCCACCTACTGGACAGTGCTCGTGCGTATCATCACGCCGCTGGCCAAGCCCGTGATCGCGGTGATCGCCCTGTTCTCCGCCGTCCAGCACTGGAACTCCTGGTTCGACGCGCTGATCTACGCCCCGCATCCGCGCCTGATCGTGCTGCAGATGCTGGTCTTCCGGATGCTGTCGGATCTGCGCAGTAGCTGGTTCCTCGAGTACCAGGAGATGATGCGCCAGGCGGGCATCGACGTGGAGATGTTCGCCGCCGAGGCGGTGCAGGCGGCGACCATCGTTCTGACGATCGGCCCGATCATCCTGGTCTACCCGTTCCTGCAGCGCTACTTCGTCAAGGGCGTGATGCTGGGCTCCCTGAAGGGATGAAGCACGCGGACAACTGCGCTACCATCGGCGCATCAACCCGAGGGAGGGCTCCCGGCCCTCGTCGCAACCAACTCCCAAGAAGGAGACGGAGACGGACATGAAAACGAAGCGAATGCTGGCCCTGATCGGCTGCGGCCTGCTCCTTGCGGCCGGCACGGCGATCGGGGAAGGCCAGGACGAGGTGGATCGGCTCTCGTTCAGCAACGAGGATACGCTCGAGCTCGTCTGGGGCGGCTACTCCGGCACGGAGATCACCGACGACAACTGGGTGAAGGTCCACATCGAGGACCTGTTCAACGTGGACATCACCAACACGATCATGCACGGCGGCCGGCAGGAGGCCCTCAACACCATGCTCGCCGCCGGCGAGCATCCCGACGTGCTGTGGGGCTTCATCGACATGGTGGCGTGGTTCAACAAGGGCGCCTTCCGCACCATCCCGCGCGACATGATCGAGCGCTACGCCCCGCAGTACAGCGCGTTCATAGACAACGAGGGTCCCGTGGCGTGGGGGGTGAGCCTGGCGCCCGGCAGCACCGACGAGTACATGAACCTGCCGCGCGCCGAGCACTACCAGCAGGGCTGTGACCGGCTGGCGACGTGGCGGCTGGACTGGCTGCGCCAGATCGGCATGGACCCGGCGGGCCTGGACGGCAAGGCGCCGAAGCTGGGCGAGCTGAACGGACTGATGCACGACGAGGGCGCGCCCCGAGAGGGCGACCCGGCCGGCATGCCGGATACCTTCTACATGTGGTTCGGCCACTTCGACTGGGACGAGGTGGAATCGATCATGGCCGGCTTCCGCGCGGCCGACTTCAACGGCAACGGGCAGCAGGACGAGATCCCCTTCGGCACCCTCGGCGCCGGCGAAGGCTCCGAGGCTCAGGACATCGTGTTCTTCATGGGCATGGGGATGGTCTTCGACGCGTTCGGCGTCAACTCCGTGGAGAACTACTACGATCCCGAGCAGGACCTGACGGTGCGGGAGGACACCTACTCGCAGAGCCGCGAGGCGCTGAAGGTGTTGCAGCGCTGGTTCCAGCTCGGGTACCTGGACCAGAACCTGCCGGCGGTCAGCCGCGCCGAGTGGGAGCAGCGCTGGCAGAACGGCTTGACCGGCATGTGGTCACGCGGACAGAGTTGCGGCACCAGCTCCCGCTACGGCTCCCCCGGCGGGCACTGCGGAACCGTCGTCAAGAACGTGCCGGAGGCCAAGCTGGTGACGACGCTGCCGATGATCGGTCCGACCGGCATCAGGCGGTGTCCGTTCGACGGACGCGCCACGCCGATGAACCCGGGCATGGGCTACAGCATCAAGCACGACGTCACCGACGAAGAGCTGGCGCGCATCCTGCAGATCTTCGACTACCTCAACTACGATTCGCAGGGCATCATCCACGGCCAGTGGGGTCCGCCCGGCCTGTTCTTCGATTGGAACGGCAAGGACGGCGCCGAAGGCACGCCGTACGACTGCATCAACAGTTGGATGACGCCCAAGGAGGGTGTGTCAGGCTACGGCCAGCACTACGGCTTCTTCTACTACAACGCCTACCACTGGCACGACGGCTTCCGCTTCTGCGTCACGAACAAGGACCGGAACGACCTCACCGAGGGCCTGACCTGGGATGCGTTCATGAAGCAGAACCCGTACATCCAGGAGATCTCGACTCCGGACCATCGGGAAGACATCTTCACCCAGACCGACTACCTGCCGCTCTGGGCGGAGTTCGGCGACGGGCTCTCCACGCTCAAGCAGGAGACGTGGTGGCGCTACATCACCACCGACGTCGACATCGACGCCGACTGGCAGCGCTACGTCGACGAGTGGATGAGCATCGGCGGGCGCGAGGTGCTCGACGAGCTCAACAAGGCGCCGCTGGTCTCGGACATCCGTGCGGGCGCAGCACACCTGGCCGACATGCTGCCGCAGTATTAGGGCGATCGTGAGCTGACGGTCACGGTACCAACGCGCACGGGCGGCTGCTCCTCATTGGGGGTGGCCGCCCTTTTCGTGGGGCGGGCCGGCATGGCCGCGTCGCTCGTGGCACAATGGCGCACCAACCATGCGCTTGTTCAACACTGCCGGTCCCGTCAAGCCCGACAGCCACTATTGCATCCCGCCGCTTGAGCGCATCGACCTGGACGCGGTGCTGCGCCTTGTCGGAGACGAGAAGTACTTCGTGCTGCATGCGCCGCGACAGACGGGCAAGACGTCGGCGCTGCTGGCGCTGGCGGACGTCCTGAACGAGCGCGGCTACCGGTGCGTGTACGCCACCGTGGAAACCGCCCGCACCGCCCGCGACGACGTGGAGCGGGCGATGCGTGTGGTGCTCGCATCCCTGGGCGAGGCGGCGGAAGCGGTGGTCGCCGACGCGTTTCTGGCGGACGCGTGGCCCGACATCCTCGCCAGGTTCGGGCCGGATCTGGCGTTGGGCGCGGCCCTGTCGCGGTGGGCGGAGGCGGCGCCGCAGCCGCTGGTGCTGCTGATCGACGAGATCGACACGCTGACCGGCGATTCGCTGCTGTCGGTACTGCAGCAACTCCGTGCCGGCTACCCCAAGCGCCCGGCGCGCTTCCCGCAGAGCGTGGTCCTGTGCGGCATGCGCGACCTGCGCGACTACCGCATGGGCGCCGCCGGCAGCCCCTTCAACATCGCCGCTGCGTCGCTGCGACTGGGCGACTTCTCGCGCGAGCAGACGCTGGCGCTGCTGGGCCAGCACACCGAAGAGACCGGGCAGGCGTTCGCCCCGGAGGCGCTGGAGGCCGTATGGACGCAGACGCGCGGCCAGCCGTGGCTGGTGAACGCGCTGGCGTACGGTGCCTGCTTCGAGAACAGGGCGTTGCGCGAGGATCGTTCCCGCACGGTGACCGCGGACGGCATCGCCGCGGTGCGCGAGGACCTCATCGTCAAGCGGGTGACGCACCTGGACTATCTGGCGGACAAGCTGCGCGAGGACCGCGTGCGGCGTGTGATCGAGCCGATGCTGAGCGGCACGCACGGGCACGCCTTCACGGACCGCGACGTCACGTACGCGCGCGACCTGGGGCTGGTGGCCGGCGATGCGCCGTTGCGGGTGGCCAATCCGATCTACGCCGAGGTGCTGCCGCGGGAGCTCGCGTGGGTGGCGCAGGAGACGCTGGATCTGTCGCCCCCGCGGTACGTGCGAACGGACGGCAGCCTGGACGCGGGGTTGCTGATGGAGGAGTTCCAGGGCTTCTTCCGCCGCCACTCCGAGCACTGGCAGAACCGCTTCGCCTACGCCGAGGCGTGGCCGCAACTCCTGTTGCAGGCGTTTCTGCAGCGCGTGGTGAACGGCGGCGGGCGCATCGAGCGCGAGTACGCCCTGGGGCGCGGGCGAGTGGACCTGCTGATCGTCTGGCCGCTGGCGGAGCGGGTGCAGGAGTTCGTCGTGGAGTGCAAGGTGGTGCGGGAGCGCGACGGCCTGGAGAGCGTCGTCGACGAGGGCGTGGAACAGACGGCGCGCTACGTGGACGGCTGCGCGGCGGAGGCGGGGCACTTGGTCGTGATCGACCGGCGGGAGAACCGGACCTGGGACGAGAAGGTGTTCCACCGCCGGCGCCGCTCGCAGTCGGTGCCGATCGACGTGTGGGGCATGTGACGGGCTGGACGTTGCGGCCCGACCGTCGCCAAGCGAGGATCGAGACCATGCGTTCGTTCAACACCGCCGGTCCCGTCAAGGCCGACAAGCACTATTGCATCCCGCCGCTCTCGCGTATCGACTTGGATGCAGTGCTCCGCCTTGTCGGAGATGAGAAGTACTTCGTACTTCACGCGCCGCGGCAGACCGGGAAGACGTCGGCGCTGCTGGCGCTGGCCGACGTCCTGAACGAGCGCGGCTACCGGTGCGTCTACGTCACCGTGGAAACGGCCCGCACTGCGCGCGATGACGTGCAGCGGGCGATGCGCACGGTGCTCGTCAGGCTGGCGTCGCAGGCGCGGGCCACGCTGGATGACGGCTTTCTGGAAGACATCTGGCCGGACGTTCTGGCGCGAGTCGGTGCGGACGAGGCACTGGGCGAAGCACTTTCGCGTTGGGCGGAGGCGGTGCCGGGACCGCTGGTGCTGTTGATCGACGAGATCGACACGCTGACGGGTGATTCGCTGCTTTCGGTACTGCAGCAGCTCCGCGCCGGCTACCCCGGCCGCCCCGAGCGCTTTCCGCACAGCGTGGTCCTGTGCGGCATGCGCGACCTGCGCGACTACCGCATGGGCGCCGCGGGCAGTCCGTTCAACATCGCCGCTGCGTCGCTGCGACTGGGTGACTTCTCGCGCGAGCAGACGCTGGCGCTGCTGGGCCAGCACACCGAAGAGACCGGGCAGGCGTTCGCCCCGGAGGCGCTGGAGGCCGTATGGACGCAGACGCGCGGCCAGCCGTGGCTGGTGAACGCGCTGGCGTACGGTGCCTGCTTCGAGAACAGGGCGTTGCGCGAGGATCGTTCCCGCACGGTGACCGCGGACGGCATCGCCGCGGTGCGCGAGGACCTCATCGTCAAGCGGGTGACGCACCTGGACTATCTGGCGGACAAGCTGCGCGAGGACCGCGTGCGGCGTGTGATCGAGCCGATGCTGAGCGGCACGCACGGGCACGCCTTCACGGACCGCGACGTCGCGTACGTGCGCGACCTGGGGCTGGTGGCCGGCGATGCGCCGTTGCGGGTGGCCAATCCGATCTACGCCGAGGTGCTGCCGCGGGAGCTCGCGTGGGTGGCGCAGGAGACGCTGGATCTGTCACCCCCGCGGTACGTGCGAACGGACGGCAGCCTGGACGCGGGGCTGCTGATGGAGGAGTTCCAGGCCTTCTTCCGCCGCCACTCCGAGCACTGGCAGAACCGTTTCGCCTACGCCGAGGCGTGGCCGCAGTTGCTCCTGCAAGCGTACTTGCAGCGTGTGGTCAACGGCGGCGGGCGCATCGAGCGCGAGTACGCCCTGGGGCGCGGGCGAGTGGATCTGCTGATCGTCTGGCCGCTGGCGGACCGGGTGCAGGAGTTCGTCGTGGAGTGCAAGGTGGTGCGGGAGCGCGACGGCCTGGAGAGCGTCGTCGACGAGGGCGTGGAACAGACGGCGCGCTACGTGGATGGCTGCGCCGCGGAGGCGGGGCACCTGGTCGTGATCGACCGGCGGGAGAACCGGACCTGGGACGAGAAGGTATTCCACCGCCGGCGCCGCGCGCAGTCGGTCCCGGTCGACGTGTGGGGCATGTGACGCGCTGCGGTACAGTGGCGGCATGACGGTAGCGGATACGTGGGATCTGGAGTCGATCTTCGCCGGCGGCAGCGCGTCGGCCGAGTTCCGGGACTTCGTCGCGGCGCTGGAGCGCGACGTCACCGCGGTGGGCGAGCGCGTCCGCGCGCTCGACGACGCGACGCCGGACGCCGAGGTCCGCGCTGTGCTGCTCGACGCGCAGGCCGCCGAGGAGCGGCTGGACCAGGCGTTCTCCTTCGCCGAGTGCCTGCGCGCCCAGGACACGGCCGATGCCGAGGCGGTGCAGTGGGTCGGGCGGGTCGACGCGCTGGGGGCATCGCTCAAGGCGCTCGGCGCCGCGCTGTCGGCCTTCACGGCCCGGCTCGCGGACGAGCGCTGGCAAACGCTGACGGAGGGCGAAGAGCTCCGCCCGGTGGCGTTCCTGCTGAGCCGGGAGCGCGACCTGGCGCGGCGCAAGCTGGACGCCCGGACCGAAGGGCTGGTGGAGGAGTTGGCGGCCGACGGCTACCACGCCTGGGACCGCCAGTACACGACGCTGGCCGGCTCGCTGCGGGCCGAGGTGGAGGTCGATGGCGAGTCCCGCCGCCTCTCCATGGGACAGCTCGCCGCCCGCCTGGAGGAGCCCGGACGCGCGGATCGCAAGGCCGCGTTCGAGGCGCTGGAGGGAGCCTGGCGCCCGGTGGCGGACCTGGCCGCCGGCGCGCTCAACAGCCAGGCCGGCTTCCGTCTCACCTGGTATCGCCACCGCGGCTGGGACTCGGTGCTCGACGAGCCGCTCTACCTGAACCGGATGGAGGCGCGGTCGCTGGACGCCATGTGGGCGGCGGTTGCCGAGGGGGCCGCTCGACTGGTCCCCTACCTGCAGGCGAAGGCGCGGCTGATCGGCGCCGACGCGCTCTGCTGGTACGACGTGCAGGCGCCGGTGGGAGCCACTGAGGACGCGCTCTCCTTCGACGCGGCGGCGGCGCGCATCCTGGACTGCTTCGAGGCGCACGATCCCGAGCTGAGCGCGTTCGCCCGGCACGCCTGCGACGGCCGCTGGATCGAGGCGGCCGACCGCGAGGGCAAGGCGGCGGGCGGCTTCTGCACGACGCTGCCGATGAGCCGCCAGACGCGCATCTTCATGACCTACGGCGGGACCTTCGGCGGAGCGACCACGCTCGCCCACGAGCTCGGCCATGCCCACCACTCCTGGCTGCTGCGCGAGCGCCCCTACTACGCAACCTCCTACCCGATGACCCTGGCGGAGACCGCCAGCACCTTCTGCGAGGGACTGTTGATCGCGGCGGCCCTGGACGAGACCACGGACGCCGGCGTGCGGCTGCGGCTGCTGGACCGGGTGCTGGAGGAGGCGGCCACCATGCTCATGAACCTGCGGTCCCGCTTCCTGTTCGAGATCGACTTCTACCGGCAGCGGGCGTCCGGCCCGCTGACGGCGGCGGAGCTGGACGGACTGATGGTCGACGCCCAGCGCCGCGCGTTCTGCGACGCTCTGGCGGCGGACGGCTACCACCCTCTGTTCTGGGCGTCGAAGATGCACTTCTACTTCACCGACGTGCCGTTCTACAATTTCCCGTACGTCGTCGGGTACCTGCTGGCCAGCGGTCTGGCCGCGCGGGCTGCCGAGGCAGGACGGGAGTTTGCGGCCGACTACCGGCGGCTGCTCGCCGACACCGGCGTCATGACCTGCGAGGAACTCGCCCGGCGCCACCTGGGCGTCGACCTGGGTCGGCCGGACTTCTGGCAGGCCGCTGTCGAGCGTCCCTTGTCTCACGTGGGCGAGTTTGCAGAGCTCGCCGCGCAGTCATGAAACGCAGATTCCGACGTTTCCTGGCGGCCGTTGTGGTGGCCGCCCTTCTGCTCGGCGCGGCCACCGCCTTTCGGCGACCCCGTCGAGCTGACCATCGTGCACTTCAACGACCTGGACCGCATGGAGGAGAGCCGGGGACAGGGCGGGATCGCACGCCTGGCCGCGGTCATCGAGGCCGAGCGCGCACGCCGCGAGCACGTGCTGGTGACCTTCGCCGGCGACACCATCTCGCCCTCGCTGATGTAACGGTCGCCCCCGTGGTCGACGGACACCTGACGACGGCGGAGTGACGCCGTGGCGCTACCCGCCGATTTGTTCGGCTTCCTGGACGAGCTGAAGGACAACAACGACCGCGAGTGGTTCCAGGCCAACAAGGCCCGCTACGAGGAGCAGGTGAAGGCGCCGTTGCTGGCCTTCATCGCCGGCTTCGACGAGCGGCTCGCCCGCCTGAGCGCCCACTACGTCGCCGACCCGCGCCCGGTCGGCGGGTCGCTCTTCCGCATCTATCGCGACGTGCGCTTCTCCAAGGACAAGTCGCCGTACAAGACCGCCGCCGGCATCCACTTCCGCCACGAGCGCGGCAAGGACGCCCACGCCCCCGGCTACTACCTGAACCTGGAGCCCGCCGAGTGCTTCGCGGCCTGCGGCCTCTGGCGGCCGCCGAGCCCGCAGGCGCAGCAGATCCGCGCCGCCATCGACGGCGACCAAGCCGGCTGGCGAGCCGCCCGGGACGCTGCTCAGGCCGGCGGTCTGGCCATCCGCGGCGGCTCCCTCAAGCGGCCACCGCGGGGCTACGACGCCGACCACCCCCTGATCGACGACCTGAAGCGCAAGGACTTCTACGTCAGCGCCGAGCTGGACCCGGAATCAGTGACCGCGGACGACTTCCCGGCCCGCCTCGAGGCGCTGTGGACCCACGCCACCCCCTATATGCGCTTCGTGACCGAGTCTCTATCCCTGCCGTTCTGATCGCAGCGTCGCAAGGCCACCGCTACAGTGGAGATCGCCCGGCAAGCCCTGGTAAGCTTGCGAGATGAGCTCAATCGCGACTAGCATCAGATCCGCGCTTGAGAACCAGGAGAACCTCCGCAATCTGCCGACAACCGTTAGCTCTTGGCACGTCGAAGCGGGGCCGGACGCGACGGACGAGCCCGCCGTATGGGTGTGGGTTATCCTTGAGGAGGATGCCGACGCCAAGACGCGGGCTATCGTACGCGAGTCGGTACGAGAGTCGGTGCGCGACTTCGTGCGGCACGAGACCGGGTCCGACGTGTGGGTTTACGTGCGTTTTCGCGGAGACTCGGAGTCCGCATAGGCGCTATGAGCCTCCACGGCGATCTGCTGCGGCAGGCCCGACATCTGGCCACGAAGGAGCCTCGACGGCCGTTGCAGGCGAGCTTGCGCAGGGCCGTATCGACTGCGTACTACTCGCTATTCCACTTGCTGGTCGACGAAGCGGTCAACCGCATGATCTCCGCGCCGCGAGACTCGCTTCGAGATTGCCTGCGGCGCGCATTCGCGCACAGGAACATGAGAACGGTTGCTCAGCAGTTCGCGAGGAGTGATGTTTCGCCGAAGTTGAGTCCCGGACTGGACGGTCAGCTACTCCAACCCGAGCTCGTCAACGTAGCAGCGACGTTCGTCGATGTTCAGCAGGCCCGCCATGAGGCGGACTACGACACGGCTCGGAGATTCACGCGCGTGGAGGTTCTCGATCTGATCGATCGGGTGGAGCAGGCAACGAAGGACTGGCACGACGTACGCCGAACCGCTCCAGCCGACACCTTTCTGGTGGGATCGCTTGCATTCGGCAACATGCGCAACTGATCCAAGCACCATGGTGATGTGATGAGACGCACGATCGAGGTCTGGCCGCCCGCGCTGCCGAGGCGGGCCGCGAGTTCCCGGCCGACTACCGGCGGCTGCTTGCGGACACCGGCGTCATGACCTGCGAGGAGCTCGCCCGGCGCCACCTCGGGGTCGACCTGGGGCAGCCGGAGTTCTGGCAGGCGGCCGTCGATCGTCCCGTGTCGCACGTGGACGAGTTCGTGCGGCTGGCCGGTGCGCACACCGCGTAGCATCATGGACACGGAGGATCTACCCATGAACATCAGAGCGCTCTCGACATCTCGCCTGCCGGCCGCGCTGGTCCTGCCCGCACTCCTGCTGGTGGCCGCCACCGCCCTTCCCGCGCCAGTCGAGCTGACCATCGTGCATTTCAACGACCTGGATCGGATGGAGGAAAGCGGCGGGCAGGGCGGCGTCGCCCGCCTCGCCGCCGTGATCGGCGCCGAACGGGCGCGCGCCGAACGGGCGAGCACCGACCACGTGCTGGTCACCTCCGCCGGCGACGCCATCTCCCCGTCCCTGATGTCCGGCTTCGACCAGGGCGCGCACATGATCGCGCTGCTCAACCGGCTCGACCTCACCGCCATGGCGATCGGCAATCACGAGTACGACTTCGGACCGGAGGTGGCCAAGCAGCGGTTCGCGGAGGCGACCTTCCCGATCCTCGGCGCCAACAGCATCGACACCGACGGCGAGATCATCGACGGCGCCCAGGCGTCGATACTGGTCGACGTGGGACGGTTCACGGTCGGCATCTTCGGTCTGACCACCGTCGGCACCGCGGTCAAGTCCAACCCCGGCGGGGTGATCTTCCGCGACGTGGTCGAGGTGGCCGCCGAACAGGCCGCCGCCCTGCGGGAGGCAGGCGCCGACCTGGTGGTCGCGCTGGCGCACACCGACGTGTCCGAGGACCGCGCGTTGATTGAGCAGGCCGCCGTGGACCTGCTTCTCTCGGGCGACGACCACCTGCTGCGGCTGGACTACAGCGGCGACGTGCTGTTCGCCGAGTCGAGCGAGCAGGCCGACTGGGTCACGATGATCGATCTGACGCTCGACGAGGTCGAACGGCGCGGCACCATGACGTTCACCTGGAGCCCGTCCTTCCGGATCATCAACACCGCACGCGTCGAGCCCGATGTCGGGATGACGGCGGCCGCCCAGGTCTATCTCGACCAGCTCTCCGACGAGCTCGACGTCGAGATCGGCGCCACCGCCACCGAGCTGGACAGCCGGCGCGCCACGGTACGTGGCGGCGAAGCGGCGATCGGCAATCTGGTCGCGGACGCCATGCGCGCGGCGACCGGCGCCGACGTGGCGCTGACCAACGGCGGCGGCATCCGCGCCAACAGGATCTACGAACCAGGGACCGTCCTGACGCGGCGCGACATCCAGAGCGAGCTGCCGTTCGGGAACGTCACGGTCGTGCTTCAGGTCACCGGGCGCGACCTCGTCGCGGCCCTGGAGAACGGCCTGAGCATGATCGAGGACGGGGCGGGCCGGCTCCCGCACGTGTCCGGCCTCAGCGTCGTGTACGATCCCGGCAAACCGGCCGGCGAGCGGGTCGTCGCCGTGCAGCGTGCCGGCGCGCCGCTGGCGCTCGACGCCACCTTCACGCTCGCCACCAACGACTACCTGGGTCGCGGCGGCGACGGGTATGCCGTGTTCAGGGACAAGGTGCGGCTGGTCGACGCGTATGCCGGCACCCTGTTGGCCAGCCAGGTGATCGACTACGTAGCAGCCAAGGGCTCGGTCTCTCCCGTGGTGGAGGGGAGGCTGCAAGCGGCCGACTGACCGCAAGATGAAGGTAACCGCCACGACGACCGCCGGGTTGACGACGGTATCGTGATCGGCGGTGGAGGCGGCATGGCTGAGATGCTCTGGAGCAGGCCGATCTGCAAGGTGGCGGGTGACTACCTGGCATGGCCGACGGTCGTGACCTGCGCGAGCGGGGAGGTGCTGGTGGTCTTCTCCGGCGATCGCCAGGAGCACGTCTGCCCCTACGGCAAGACGCTGCTGATCAGGAGCGGCGACGGGGGCGAGACCTGGACGACGCCTGTGATCATCAACAATACGCCGCTCGACGACCGGGACGCCGGCATCATCGAGCTGGCATCGGGCACGCTGGTGACGAGCTGGTTCACCTACGCGACCTGGGAACACTTCGACGCGTTCCGGGCCCTCGACCGCTGGGAGCCGGCGCAGATCGACGCGTGGGCCCGGCACTGCGGCAAGATCCCGGAAGAGACGCGCAGTGCCTGGCTCGGGAGCTGGACGCGGCGCTCGACCGACGGCGGGCGCACCTGGGAGCCGCCCGTGCCGAGCATCATCTCCGCCCCGCACGGACCGGTGCAGTCTGCCGGCGGCGAGCTGCTGTACGCCGGCACCGGAGTGGTGGACGGCCGCGGCGCGGTGCTGCTGGCCACCTCCAGCGACGAGGCACGGTCGTGGCAGGTCGCGGGCACGGTGCTGTTTCAGGACGACTTCACCGGCGAGCACCAGCAGTTCCACGAGCCGCACGTGGCCGAGCTGGCCGGCGGCGAGTTGCTGTGCATCCTTCGCACGGACAACGGTGCGGCGGGGATCCACTCCTGCCGCTCCGGCGACGGCGGGCGCACCTGGTCGCCGCCGGAGCCGACCGGGATGATCGGCTACGACCAGCCCGGACACCTGATCCGACTGGCGGACGGACGGCTGCTCTGCACCTACGGGCGCCGGAGCAGGCCGTTCGGCCAGCGCGCCTGCCTGTCGGAGGACGAGGGTCGAACGTGGCGGCTCGACGCGGAGATCGTGCTGCGCGACGACGGTTCCAACACGGACCTGGGCTACCCGGCGAGCGCGGAGCTTTCCCCCGGCGAGGTGCTGTCGGTCTACTATCAGGTGGACCGACCCGGCGAGAAGGTGTGCATCAACGCCACCCGCTGGAGCCTGGGCAGTTTCTGACCAGAGAGAGGAACCCATGCACCGACCCTTCGTCATCGACCTGCACCTGGACTTGGCGTGGGACGCCCTGTTCTGGAACCGCGACCTGACGCTCGACGTCGCCGCCATGCGCGCGCTGGAGGAGGCCGAGCCGCCGCAGGTCTCGCCCGACATCGACACCGGCATCTGCACCGTGACCGTCCCCGAGCTCCGCCGGGGCCGGGTCGGACTGGTGCTCTCCACCATCATGTCGCGCATCCAGTCGCGCGAAGGCCACATGCGCGACGGCATGCGCACGCAGGAGCAGGCGATGGCGGTCGGCCGCGGCCACCTGGCCTACTACCGGACCCTGCACAAGCGGGGGCTGTTCAAGCCGGTCCTGGGCGTCGCCGACCTGGACGAGGCTCTCGCCACCTGGCGCGATCCGACCGACGAGGCCGCGGCCTCGGCTCCCATCTACCACCTGCTCTCCATGGAGAGCGCCGACCCGATCGAGGACCCGGACGACGTCGCCTTCTGGTGGGATGCCGGCCTGCGGGTCGTCGGCCCGGCCCACTTCGGCGACAACACCTACATCCATGGGACCGGCACCGAGGGCGGCCTCAAGCCCCCCGCCGCCGATCTCTACCGCGCCATGCGGGAGGCCGGCATGATCCTGGACATCACCCACATGGCCGACCAGGCGGTGTGGGAGTCGTTCGATCTCTGGGACGGTCCGGTGATGGCCTCGCACTGCACCTGCCGCGCGCTGGTGCCGGGACAGCGCCACCTGCACGACGACATGATCAGGGAGCTGGTGCGCCGCGGCGGCATCATCGGCTTGGTGTTCTGCCAGTCCTTCATCGATCCCGACATCGATTGGGAGAACCGGCGCCGGATCCACGAGTCCGGCTGGAGGCCCAGGTACGCGATGGACGGCCTGCTGCCGCACGTGGAGCGCATCGCCGACCTGGCCGGCGGCACGATCGCCAACATCGCCATCGGCACCGACATGGACGGCGGCTTCGGGGCGGAGCTCACGCCGACCGACGTCGACACGATCGCCGACGTCGGCGGGTTCGGGGAGGTCCTGCGCGCGGCGGGATACGGGCAGGCGGACGCCGATGCGGTCCTGCACGGCAACGCGCTGCGCTTCTTCCGCGAGTCGTGGGCCGATTGACCCGCTGAACGCTCGCTCTCCGCACGGATCCCCGAGCCGGATCGCTTGGTGCGTATAGGCGTGCAGAACGTATACCTCGACGGGCTCGTAGCGCGATGTCCGAGCGATTCGAAGATGGCAGCCACGAACTCCGGGAACGTGGGGCCGAGTCAGCCCACGGCATGAGTTCGACGGAGGCAGATTGAGCAGTCTGACGGCACACGCCGCCTCCGTGCGTCGCGCATTCTCGCTGCTGTGGGAGTTGACGCGGTACGCGAACATCTCCCGGACGAGCATGGTGTTGCCCGGCGTGGTCGCGCTGGTGGGCGTGCTGCTCGAAATAGGACGGGTTCACGGGCTGCGGCTAATCGCGGAGGCGCTGATCACGCCAGCGGCGGATCTTCTGGTCGCCGGAATCCTCTACGCGGTGTTGAGAGGCGCCGCCATCGTTCGCGGCTACCTTCAGCCGGTGATGGAGGAGACACTCCGGATTGTTCTTCGCGGAAGCCTGCGGACGCTTGTAATGACCCGAAGCCTCTCGATGCCCTTGCGCTCGGTTCTCGAACGTTCGGCGGGCGACTTGGTGCAGTCGCTCGAGTCGGATTGCGATACGTGCTCGAAGGTGGCAGGGCAGTTCGCGCCCGCGCTTTTCAGAGACCCGTTCGCACTGCTCGGAATGGGGTTGTACCTGGCGATCACCGTGGACGTCCTGACCGCGGCTGTGATTGTCGCCATCGCGTGCCTGTGTGTCGCTGCCGGGCTCGCGGTTCGGTGGGGGATCGGTCGTGAGTCCGTTCGCAATCGAGCCTATGCCGGTCGGCTCAGTACGCTTGCCCGCGAACTGGTGGACGCCGGCGCGGCCGTACGAGCGTTCGGGCTCGAGTCGGAGGTGATGGAACGCTATCGCCGCCGGTCCCGCTCGCTCGCGGCATCGTCAGCGGCGCTCGAACGCAGCAAGGCATGGATCAACTTGGTCCAGTCGCATGCTGCGCAAAGCCTGATCGAGGTCGCGGTCCTGATCGCCGCCGGATACGGCGCTCTCAAGGTTGGGGCTGATGCCGGGGGCGCGGTGGCTGCCCTGGCCCTTGGTCGTTTGATGTGGGGGCCGCTCCAAGGATCCTCGATCGCTGTCGTGAACATGGCGGGAGCGCTCGGTCCGATGGAGAGACTGACTTCGCTCGCGCGAGGAGTCGACGCCCCGGCGATCGACGCCGACCGACCTGACCCCCGCGCGGCCATCGCCTCCGTGCAGCCGAACCGTGGCTTCGTGCTGCATGGGGTGAAGCTGCCGTTTGGCGGCGACTCCACTCCCGTGCACATCGATGCCGAGATCCGGAACTGCGGATTGACCCTGATCAAGGGACCTAATGGGGCGGGCAAGACCACACTGCTCTACGTCATCTTTCGCTTCCTGCCGATCCGAAGCGGCGAGATACTGTTGGATGGACTCCCGATCGATCAGTGGCCGATCGACGCGTATCGATCGCAGTTTACGTGTGCGTTCGGGCGTCCCCTGCTGGTGCAGGGAACCGTTGAGGGGAATGTGCGTTTCGGTAATCGTGACGCCTCGTCATTTGGGATAGAGGCCGCCTGTCGGGCGACGGGACTCCTCGAAGGCGAGCGGTGGTTGAGCGACGGGCTCGACACGCCGATCCACGCGTTCGGCCAAGGTCTCTCGACGGGCCAACGACAGAGGATCGATCTGGCGCGCGTGCTCGCGCAGGAGCGGCGGTTCACCTTCCTCGATGAGCCCTTCGAAGGCCTGGATCACGGCGTGATCGGCCGTCTGGCGGACGAGTTGCACGCACGCTCGCGCGACCGAAGCGTCATCGTCGTCACCCACCGTGACGAGTTGCTCGAACGCGCAGACCGGGTGATCCGGATGGTGCCGACTTGAGCGAGCGCGGACTGCATCGCGAGCTGTGGCGAACCGCGCGGTCACTCTTGCCGGTCGTCGGCCTTTACGCTGTGCTGCATGTCCTGGTCAAGGTCCTGCCGCTCGGCGCCGCGACCGGCCTTCAGGAAGCCCTGGATGCGATCGGCAGCCGGGACGAGCCCCTGTTCTGGCGCGGAGTCATGCTGGTCGCCGCCTGCGGCGTGGGTCTGGCCGTGCTCCGGTCCTTTACCCGGTGGACGGCGTCTGTCGCGGAGGAATCCGTCGGCCATCAGGCTCGCTGCGTCGTTGCGTCCGCCCTGACCTGCGCCAATCTGGACCGGTTGGAGGAACGGGGCCGTGACGCCGCCAGCACGCTGAACGTCGACACTCGCACTGTCGCTCAGGTGCTCGTGCGCTTCCCGCTGACTGCCGCAGCGTTGGTCGTCCAGGCTGTGGGATCGTTCTGGATTCTGTCGATGACTCATCGCATGGTCGGGTTCGTCGCCCTCGGCACCATTCCGATTGTGGCGGCGGTACAGGTGCTTCTGTCGAGGCGGACGCGAACCGTGCACTCCGCCGCGCGGCAGATCGAGGCGCAGGCGTCGGCTGACATCGAAGAGGCGTGGACTGCCGCGCCGAGCGTCCGGGCGCAGGGACTGCTCGGCGATGCGCGACAGCTCTTCGACGCACGCGAGACATCGATAGGTTCGCTGCTCAGGCGCCAGGCGCAGGCGTTGTGGCGGACGCGGGTGTCGATGTCCGCGATTGCGATGATGCCGGAGATCGCCATCATCGCGTCTGCGGTATTGGCCCCAGCGGATACGTACAGCCCCGGCGGGCTGATCGCCGCATTGGTCGTCGTGGAGGCCTTGCGGGCGACGTTCTACGAGGTGTCCGTACAGGTTGTCGGACTTGGCCAATGCGCAGCGGCGTGGCGGCGGATGGCGTCCGCATATTCGATCGGCTCCCACCGATGGGGGCCGCCCGCTGACGGAACGCATCGCGAGGGGGTGAGCTCTATCCTCCGCGTGTCGAACGTGCGGTATCGGTATCCTGTGAACGAGCGCGCGGTGGGGGCCTTCACGTTGGAGGTCGGCGAGTTCTCGATCGCTGTGGGGGAGATCGTTGCGTTGGTAGGCGACAACGGCAGCGGCAAGTCGACGTTGCTGCGGCTGCTGGGAGGACTGTACCTGCCGAGCGAGGGATCGATCGACGTGGATGGGACTCCCTGCCCGGCCGCGGAGCTCCGCAGGATGAGTGCCTACGTGCCGTCCATGCCGCAGCTGTTTTGTGGATCGATTCTGGCCAACGTGTTAGCCGGTACCGGCGAGCGTCGATCTCATCAGGAGGCGGCCCGCGCAATGCAGGTGAGCGGCCTACAAGAGATGCTGGAACGCAACGGACACACGCCGCTGGACCCGGTCGGCGACCGGGCGGTACGGGTCTCCCGGGGTGAGGCGCGCACGATCGCGTTCGCGAGAGCGATCGCCCGCGGATCGCCGAACGTGCTCCTGATCGATGAGGCCGGCAGTGCTCTCGATAGGGAGACCGAGCGGGCGATGTGTACCTACCTGGAACGGCACAGATCCGCCTATGCCTGCGTGATCGCATCGCACCACGACCGCGTCCTCGGGATCGCGGATCGGGTGATCACACTGAAAGATGGAAGGATCCTGGTAGACGACCGCGTACAGTGATCTGCCTGAATCGTCGCGTAACTATTCAGTTCGTCGAGGAACCATAGTTACCACGCCCCAACGGCGTGCCAGCGCCAATCGACTGCGCACGTGCCAGCGCAGGGGACGTCGCGGCCGATCAAGGCGACGATGCCCATCGGCGCAAGGTTCGCTCGCAGGCACCGTAGATCGGCAGGTAGCGGAACAGCAGCACGTGGATGATGAGCCGGCAGCACGAAGGCGTACAGCTCCCAGGAGCGAAGCAGGTAGCGCCCCAACTCACGAGCTCGCCGGACGATGGTCGGGCGCGGCGCCGCCTGCCGTCACTCCTGATTCCATGCGCCAGAGACTCGCCACGAGCGTTCGTCCATCAAGGTCCCGGGCCGCTCGCCGCAGAGTTCGGGTAAGGTAGCAGTTGCCATGCGACTGACTCATCTGACGCTGAAGAACTGGCGGAACTTCAAGCAGGCGGACTTCGATCTGCAGGAGCGGATGTTTGTGATCGGCCCCAACGCATCCGGCAAGTCGAATCTCCTGGACGCTCTGCGATTCCTCCGGCAAGTCGCTTCTCCCGGCGGGGGTTTCCAGGACGCCGTGACGAACCGTGGCGGCTTGGCGCGCATCCGCTGTCTTGCCGCCAGGAACTTCAACCATGGACACGTCACCATGGGAATCGTGATCGGCGATGACCAACATCGTTCCCGTTGGTCTTACCAGGTAACGTTTACCGCCGAGCCGCGAGGCCGCCGTCGCCCGATTCTCAAGAGCGAGATTGTCGAGCGAGACGGCAAGACCGTGCTTAGCCGTCCTACCGACGAAGACAGCGAAGACCCCGAGCGGATGACGCAAACGTACCTGGAACAGGTAAACGCGAATCGTGAATTCCGCAAGATCGTCGACTACCTTGGTTCGATCCGATATCTCCATCTCGTCCCGCAGTTGATCCGGGAACCGGATCGCGGTGGTGATCGCAGTGACGATCCGTACGGCGCCGACTTCCTGCTCCGTATGGCCAGAACCCCCGAGAAAACCCGCAGCCGACGCTTGCGGCGAATCAGCCAATCGTTGAAGGCGGCGGTTCCCCAGTTGGATCAGCTTGAACTGGTTCGGGATGAAATCGGTCGCTGGCATCTGCAGGCACGCTACGAGCATTGGCGGCCCACACCGGCAATGCAGAACGAGCAGGACTTTTCCGACGGCACGCTGCGCTTGATCGGTCTGCTGTGGTCACTGTCGGAAGACAGGAAGGATGCGGGACCGGTGCTCCTGGAGGAACCGGAGTTGTCTCTGCACTCTTCGGTGGTACGTCAGCTTCCGACCATCCTGAGTCGGGTCCGCAGTTCAGGTGGCCCGCAGGTTCTACTGACGACGCACGCAAATGACGTCCTGGAGGACCCCGGTCTCGGCAAGGACGAGGTGGTACTCCTGACACCCGCAGCCGAAGGCACCGTGGCTGAAGCGGCCGGTTCGCTCCCGGACATCCAGGCGCTTCTGGATGCCGGCAGGAGCCTGGCGGATATCCTCGCCCCGAGAACGGCGCCGCCTGAGGTACAGGATCTTCCGGACCGGCTCGCGCCCGCATGACGGTCGTGTACTACGCGGTCGAGGGCGATACGGACGCTCCGGTCGCAGAAAAACTGATTCGGCTCGCTGGGTTCGATCCTCGCCCCACACGTGTAGCGGGAGGCAAGTCCATGCTCGATCCACGGATTCCCGAGTTGAATCGTTCCGGAGCTGCGCTCAACTGGTTGATCATTCGCGACCTGGACCACGACGCTCCGTGTGCGTCGGAGCTGATCGACCGCCTCCTCCAGGGGAGCGAAATCGCACCTCGGGTAAGTCTGCGGATACCGGTAAGAGCAATGGAAAGCTGGATGCTCGCCGATCGGAAGGGCTTCGCCGGCGAATTTGGAATTGTCCTACAGCGGCTCCCGAACAGTCCTGATGATCTGGATGACCCCAAACAACACCTGATCGACTTGTGTCGCCGCTCCGCATCGCGTGCGGTCAGGGACGCGATGGTTCCACGATCGGGTAGCGGACGGAGAGTAGGCCCGGAGTATTCCAACAGAATCACGGGGTTCGCGCGCCGAACGTGGAACGCCGACCGCGCGGCACGGCGATCTCCCAGTCTCAGGCGGACGCTCGCAAGCGTTCGCGATCTGGCCGCAAGAGGCGTTTGGTAGCTCCGACCACGACAGCGACCGTTTGCCGCAAGAGATCCCGGATTCGACCGAACGCGGGAAGCGCCATGGTACCGCAGCGGAACACCGAGCGTAGCGAGTCCGGTTCAGACAGGGCACTCAGCCACTCAGCCGCCGCACTTGCCGGGAAGCGCGGCGGTCGCTACCATCGGATGAGCGAGCGTGTCTGTGACCGAAGGCAACGGACACCGCCAACCCGCAACCCCGCAGGAGATCTGGTGCTGCGCGGGCTCCGCGAGCTGGGCATCGGCGTGGCGGCTGCGGCGCCGGTTCTGCTTGCAGGTGAACTGAACGCCCAGCGGCCGCGTGATACGCTCTGCGGGCGTTCGGAGGTAGGAAACCGCCATGCATGAGGTCGGCAGCGACAAGCAACTGTTCATCGACCACCGGTTCATCGAGTCGTCCGAGCACGTGAAGCTGGTCGTCAACCCGCCGGTGAAGCGCGAGGGCGCCGTACTGCGGGCCGACCGGCCGTGGGACCGGTTCGCGCTGGGCTGGTACAGCATCGTCGACGACGGCGGCACCTACAAGATGTGGTACTACGGCGCGGAGCGCGATCCGCGGCCCACGCATATCGAGGGCGAGGCGAGGCCTCTCGGCCACCTGACCGGCTACGTCGTGCCCACCGGCACCCCGCGCGAGAGCCTGCCCGTGCCGGGCCGCTATCGCCTGTGCTACGCGGAGTCGCACGACGGACTGGAGTGGGAGAAGCCGGAGCTGGGCCTGGTCGAGTTCGAAGGCTCGAAGCGCAACAACATCGTCGGCGGGGACTTCAAGCTCGCCTACGTCTTCCTGGACCCGCACGCCCCGGAGTCCGAGCGCTTCAAGCTCATCCACTGGACCGGGCCGGGTATCGCGGTCACCACCTCCGCCGACGGCCTCCGCTGGGACCGGCCGTCCCGGCAGGTGAGCATGCTGGCCGCGGACACGCAGAAGATGGCGTGGTGGGAACCTCGCCTGAACCGCTACATCGTCTACCTGCGCGTGATGGTGGAGGAGGACAACCGACCCATGTTCCCGTTCGTGGAGCCGATCGACAGCGATCCGCCGGTGGTGGCGCCGACGCTGCTGCGCCCGCTGCGCGCGGTCGGCCGGGTCGAGGTCGACGACCTGATGTCCCCGTGGCCGGAGGAGGAGATCCGCACCGTGTTCGCCGCGGACGAGCACGACCCGCCCGATTCCGACATCTACACGCACGGGCTCTACCGCTACCCGTACGCGGCCGACGCCTTCTTCATGTTCCCGATGACCTACCAGCACTTCCGGGAAGGCGAGTCGCCGGTGCGCAACGACGGGCTCAACGACAGCCAGTTCGCAGCCAGCCGCGACGGCATCCACTGGATGCGGTACGACCGCCGTCCCTACCTGCCGCGCGGGGTGGCGGGCGATCCCGACTGCGGGCAGACCCATACCACCGAGTTCCACGTCCGCGACGGCACCTACCTGTACCAGTACTACGGCGCCGGTCCATGGACACATGGCGGCTTTCGCACGCTCGACCTGGCGCAACGCTCGGACCCGGCCAACCAGGGCCGCGGCTTCATCAACGTCGCCCGCCAGCGGCTGGACGGGTTCGTGTCCGCCGATGTGGATTACACGGGCGGAGGGCTGATCACGCCGCCGCTGGTCTTCAGTGGCCGGGAGTTGACGCTGAACATCGACGTCGCCGCCATGGGCGAAGCGCGGGTCGAGCTGCAGGGCATCGACACCCGGCCGCTGCCCGGGTTCTCGGCAGGCGAGTGCGACCGCGTTCTGGTCAACGACGTCGCCCACACGGTGAGCTGGAACGGCAACCGGGACGTGCATGCGCTCGCCGGGCGGCCGGTGCGGTTGAAGATCTCGATGCGGGCGGCCAAGCTGTTCGCATTCCAGTTCTCGTAGAGGGGGGCGACGTGGGTAACGACTCGAGGCAGCTTGGCTGGGCACTGATCGGATGCGGCTCCGCCGGCAGGGAGCACGCGCGTGGCGCGGCGGCCGATGCGGACATCGCCGTGCGCGGCTTCTGCGACATCGAACCCGCGTCCGCGGCGGCCGTGGCCGGTGAGCACGACGGCGCTTGGCACACGACCGATCCCGAGCGGGTCTTCTCCGACCCGGAGATCGGCCTGATCTCGATCGCCACCGCCCACGACTCGCACGCCGACCTGGCGATCGCGGCGCTGCAGGCGGGCAAGCACCTGTTCCTGGAGAAGCCGATGGCCATGACCTCGGCCGACTGCCTGCGGATCGAGGCGGCCCGAGCGGCCGCGGACCGGTGCCTGATGCTCAATCACTCGATCCGCTTCTCCGGTGCGGCCCGCGCCATCCGCGATCGGTTGGGCCCCATCATGGTCAGCCACGGGCAGTGCACGATGCCGCCTGCCGACCTGAATCGATGGCGCTGGCACCCGACGCAGGGCGGCGGGCCGGTGTACGACGTGGGGATTCACGCCCTGGACCTGCTATGCTGGATGCACCGCGGCCACCCGGTCGAGGTCTACGCCACCGGCGGCGCGGTACGCCATCCCGAGGAGTTGCGCGGCACCGGCGTGCTGGACACGATCGCGGCCACGCTGCGCTTTGCCGACGGCGGCGCGGCCACCTTCCTGATGGCCGACGCGGGCCGCAACGAGCTGACCGGCAAGTGGTTCTTCGAGTTCTTCGACGGCTCGGAGTCGGCGGTGCTGCACGAGCACTTCAAGGCCGCGACGATCACGCGCCAGGATCCGGAGACCGGCCAGGACGACTCGGAGACCATTCGCCCGGGACCGGCCGCCCGCTTCGCGCCGCTGGTCGCCGCCATCCGCGCCGGCACCGAGACGCCGGTCGGGCCGGAAGCGGGCATCCGCACCGCGCGGGTGGTGGAGATCATCCTCGACTCGATCGCGGCCGGACGTCCGCAGCGCTGGAGCGAGCCCGATTCGGGGTGACGGCGCGCGCGGCCTGTGTGATGCCTCGCTGCCGATCGCTCACGGTTTCCAGCAAGATACTATCGAAACCCGACGAATCCAGACGGTTTCATCGCCCCGCAGACCATGTCCACGGAGGACGCATCATGAACATCAGACCGCATTCGACACCTCGTATGGTGGCCGCGCTTGCGCTGGCGGCATTCCTCTCGATCGCCGCCTTCGGCTTCGCCGCGCCGGTCGAACTGACCATCGTTCACTTCAACGACCTGGATCGGATGGAAGCGAGCGGCGGACAGGGCGGGATCGCCCGCCTCGCCGCGGTCATCAAGGCCGAGCGGGAGAGCCACGACAACGTGCTGGTCACCTTCGCCGGGGACACGATCTCGCCATCCCTGATGTCCGGCTTCGACCAGGGTGCCCACATGATCGAGCTGCTGAACCGGCTCGACCTGACGGCGATGGCGATCGGCAATCACGAATACGACTTCGGACCGGAGGTCGCCAAGCAGCGGTTCGCGGAGGCGAGCTTCCCGATCCTGGGCGCCAACAGCATCGACACCGACGGTGAGATCATCGACGGAGCGCAGGCCTCGATACTGGTGGACGTCGGGCCCTTCAAGGTCGGCATCTTCGGCCTCACCACCCTCGGCACCGCGGTCAAGTCGAGCCCCGGCGGGGTGACCTTCCGCGACGTCGAAGCGGTGGCCGCCGAGCAGGCCGCCGCCCTGCGTGAGGCCGGCGCCAACCTGGTCATCGCGCTGGCGCACACCGACGTCACCGAGGATCGGGCGCTGATCGAGCAGGGAGCGGTGGATCTGCTGCTCTCCGGCGACGATCACCTGCTGCGGCTGGACTACCGCGGGGACGTGCTGTTCGCCGAGTCCAGCGAGCAGGCCGACTGGGTCACCGTCATCGACCTGACGCTGGACGAGGTCGAGAGCCGCGGCAGCATGCGGTTCGTGTGGAGCCCGGCGTTCAGGATCATCAACACCGCCCGCGTGGAGCCGGACCCGGAGCTGGCCGCGGCGGCCCAGGCCTACCTGGACCAGCTCTCCGAGGAGCTCGACGTGCAGATCGGCACCACCTCGACCGAGCTGGACAGCCGCCGCGGCACGGTGCGCGGCACGGAAGCCGCGATCGGCAACTTGGTCGCCGATGCCATGCGCGCGGCGACCGGCGCGGACGCCGCCCTGACCAACGGCGGCGGGATCCGGGCGAACAGAATCTACGAGCCCGGGACCATGCTGACACGGCGCGACATCCTGAGCGAGCTGCCGTTCGGCAACGTCACCGTCGTGCTGCAGGTGACCGGTCACGACATCGTCGCGGCGCTGGAGAACGGACTCGGCAGGATCGAGGATGGGGCGGGCCGCTTCCCGCACGTCTCCGGCCTCAACGTGCTCTACGACCCCGGCAAGCCGGCCGGCGAACGGGTGATCGAAGTGAGCCGCGACGGCGCCGCGCTCGACCCGGACGCCACCATCACGTTGGCGACCAACGACTACCTCGGCAACGGCGGCGACGGTTATGACGTGTTCGAGGACAAGGTTCGAGTGATCGACGCCTACGCCGGGACGCTGATGGCCAGCCAGGTGATCGACTACATCGCCGGCCGCGGCTCGGTCGCCCCGATGGTCGACGGCCGGCTCAAGACGGTGGAGTGACGACCGAGAGCGCGCCGGGCCCGCACGGGCTTGGCGCGCTCGTGCGGGTAGTTCACGATGCTCATCGCGCCGTGGACGTCAAACTCGCCTGCATGAGCCATCTGTGGGGGCCGAAGGCCGCCGACCTCGCGAAGCCTGACGGCGCAGAGCGGACGCGGGCGTGGATGACCGACATCGCGCAGGCGGGCTACGACGGGTTCGCGGCGTTCGACGAGCTGCTGCTGGGACTCGCCGGCACCGGCTTCTTCGCCGCTCTCGTCGAGGAGACCGGCCTCCGGCTCGCGAGCGTCGACTACGTGATCGGTCGCGACTTCGACCGCCTGCGCAGGGTGTGCGAGGTCATGCAGCGCCTCGGCGCACCTCACCTGGTCACGATAAGCGGGCTTGCGCAGCGGGGCGCCGACATGGACCAGATCGCCGAGCTGCTCGATGCCATGGGCGAGGTCGCCCTGCAGTACGGCGTGCGCGCCTGCTACCACAATCACACCCACCACACGGGAGAGACGCTGGAGGAGACCGAGGCGCTGCTGGCGCGCACCGACCCGTCCAAGTTCTTCGGCTTCCTGGACGTCGGGCACGCCACCAAGGACTTCGCCGGCCACCCGGTGGACCAGCGGGCGGCGCTGTTCCTGCAGCGCAACTGGGACCGCATCGACTTTCTCGAGTTCAAGGACTGGTCCGAGGAGCACGACCTGTGCACGGAGGTCGGCGCCGGCCGCTGCGACTACGCCGCCGTCTTCGCCATCCTGAAGCGCAAGGAGTACTCCGGCTGGATCACGGTGGAGCAGAACGGACCGATGGGTGACAGGTCCAGGTTCGAGTCCGTGCGCGCAAGCTGCGCGTTCATCCGGAGCGGTCTGGGTCTGTGACCGCGCCCATCGCCAGGCGCCGCCTGGGCCGGACGGGTCTGCAGGTGACGGAGCTCGGACTCGGGGGCGTGTTCGTGAGGACGGCCATGACCAAGCCCGGCGAAGGGGTGAGGGTCGTGCGGCGGGCGCTGGAGCTGGGGGTCAACTACCTCGACACCGCTCCCCTCTATGGCGATTCGCAGCAGGTGCTGGGCGATGCGCTGCAGGACGTCACGGCGTCCTGCGTGCTTGGCGTCAAGTGCGGGCGCTGGGACTGGGAGACCGGCCCCTACCGGTCCCTCGACGCGTTCAAGCGCCAGTTCGAGCAGACGCAGCGCGATCTGCGGCGCGACGCGGTCGACATCCTGTACATCCACGAAGCGGACTGGGCGCCGTACTGGACCGACATGAGCGTCCCTCGCAGGGCGCAGTTCCTGGAAGCGGACGCGGACTACGACTTCGATGGCGCTCCGGTCGCAGCGTTTCTGCGGTGGGTGAAGGACCAGGGCATGACCCGCTTCCTGGGCATCTCGGGCAACAACGCCCACCTGCTGGCGAAGGTCCTGCGCGAGATGGAGACGCCGATCGACGTGGTGCTGACCGCCTTTCAGTACAGCCTGCTGTGGCGGAATGCGCCGCGCGACCTGTTTCCGGTCGCCGCCGAGCTCGACGTCGGGATCTTGCTGGGCGCACCGCTGCAACAGGGGCTCCTGGCCCAGCCGCACCCCGAGTGGGTCCGCAACCCGCCCGACTGGATGGATGAGGATCTGAGGGCCCGGTTCGAGCGGCTGTACGCCATCCAGGCTGAGACGGGCTTGAGCCTCGCCGAACTTGCGATCCGCTTCCTGTTGCGGGACCGGAGGTTCGCGTCCGTCATCCCCGGTGCGGCGTCGATCGAGCAGATCGAAGAGAACATCCGCTGTGCGACCGCCGGTCCGTTGCCCGACGAGCTGCACGCAAGGCTGGACGTGCTCGGGCGGACAGTCGCGCCGGAGGCGCGCCTCAAGGGATGACGGCGGCACTATTGGCGAGGATCGCCGGTGGGCGCGGGTTGCGGCGCAGGCGGCGGGAGAAACGGATTCACCAAGTCAACGCCGCTTGCTTCGAAGTGCTGATCATTGCGGGTGGCGACGGTGAGCGAGTGCGTCAGCGCGGTGGCCGCGATCAGGCTGTCCCGCACCGCCATCGGCCGGCCGTCACTCCTCACCCGAGCCAGCAGCTCCGCCCATCGCAAGGCGGTGCCGGAATCCCATGACAGGCATTCAATCCGACGCACGATCTTGTTGAACCACCCTTCAAGGCGCTGACGTCGACGCCCGTCCGGCAGCAACAGGATGCCGAACCGGATTTCACCCAGGATCACCGGATCGACGGCCAGGAGGCGCTCATTGCGCCGCAACCAATCGACCACCAGCGGGTTGGGCGCTTTCTTGGTCGCCTCCGACAGCACGTTCGCGTCCACCAGGAATCGCGCCATTGTCGGCTCACCAATCGGGGGGCGTGATCCGGTCGGTCGATTCGGAAGGGATCGGTACGAACCAGTCCTTTTCCGGGCACGCGAGCAGCAGGTCGACCAGACCACGGTTCTTGGGCGGTTCGTTTACCGTGAGGCGGTACACCCCGGCGGCCTGCCGCTCGATCTCGAACTCGTGGCCAGGCTCGATCCCATCCCGATGGCGATACTCAGCCGGCAACACGATCTGTCCCTTCGAGGAAACCGTCGCCTTCATGCCAGTAGCCTATTGTCTTACCTTGACGCGCACAAGCATCGGCGAGCTCCGGTGCTGCCCCGTGGACGCACGGCGACTACCGTACGCTCAGCTTCGAGCGGCGCAGCGCCCCGGCTCAACTGGACCGGATTGCCAGAAGACTCGCGTCACCACTCGGTGGACAGGAACTCGCGGATGTGGAGGTGGCGGATACCCTTGTGGCTTGCGCCGATGACGGGATCCATGGAGACCACGAGCTTCGGGTAGTTGTCCGGGATGTCGAGCAGGTTGCCGAACTCGCGGGCGTGGGTCGCCTGGTCGGTCAGAAGGTAGGCGACCTGCACGTACAGGGTCTCTTCCTGACGGGTCGCCACGAAGTCGATCTCGCGGCGATCCAGGCGGCCGGCGGCGACCTGCCAGCCGCACACGCGAAGGTGGTGGTAGACGAGGTTCTCGAGCACTTTCCCGATGTCCTGCTGCACGAACGGCTTCACGGCGTGGCGGAGGCCCAGGTCCTCGAAGTAGTACTTCTCGCCGATTTCGAAGATGCGCCGCCCGACCACGTCCGCGCGGTGCACCTTGGCCAGGAAGCACGCGTGGCACAGATGAGCGAGGTACTCCAGCACGGCGTTGGGCGAGATGCGGACGCGTTGCGACTTCAGGTAGTCGCTGATCCGCTTGGCGGTGACCACGCTGCCGACGCTGTCGGCCACGAACCGCACGAGCCGTTCGAGGAAGTCGATGTTGCGGATGCGGTAGCGGGCGACGACGTCCTTGAACAGGATGACGTGGTAGAGGTTGCCGAGATACTCGTACACGACCCGGTCGGTCAGCTCCAGGTCGACCAGGTGCGGCAGGCCGCCATAGCGCAGGTACCGGCGTAGCGAATCGTCACTCTCGTCGAGGCGGTGGAATGTCAGGAACTCCCGGTACGACAGGCCGCGCACGGGCACCTCGACGGCGCGGCCGGCCAGGAGGGTGGCGATGTCCCCGGACAGCATCTCGGCGTTGCTGCCGGTGCAATAGAGGTCGAACCGCTTCTCCGCCGCCAGGCTGCGCAGCGCGCGCGACCAGTTCTCGATCTCCTGGACCTCGTCGATCAGGATGCAGCCGCGGCGAGCCGAGCCGAACTCTCTCGTGGTGAGAGCGAGGAGGTCGGCGTGGGTTCGGACGTCGTCGAACGCGGCCAGCTCCTTGTTGACATACAGGATAGGACACGCGGGATCGCGCTCCTTGAGCATGTCCACGACGTGGTAGAGCAGGTAGCTCTTGCCGACCCGCCGCTGGCCGACCAGCACCTTGATGACGTCCTTCCCGAGCAGCGGCTGGAGCCGGCTGACGTAGATCGGCCGGGTGATGTACGTGGGGATGTCGAAGTCCAGCATACTAAGTTTCAGGTATATATAAAACTGTTAGTATCTGAATGTCAAGTTCTCGTTATGAACAAATCCATCTGAGCCCGCTTGCATCGCGATCGACTCCGCGAGATGATGCATAGACACATAAACACTGAACGGGGCCAATGGTGACTCGGTGGAATCTCGTCATCTCGGACGACACGAACCGTCGCGTGCGGAGCTACTTGGCGCGGACCGGCGGCAAGAAGGGCGACCTGTCGAGGTTCGTCGATCGAGCGGTACGCCAAGCGATCTTCTGGGAGACCGTCGAATCGATCTGGGAGCGCAACCGCCACCTGTCGGGCGAAGCGGTTCAGAGCCTCGCCGACGAAGCGGTGGCCCAGGCGCGTGCGGATCGTCCTTGATACCAACATCCTGGTAAGCGCCCTGATCTCCGGCGAGGGATCGCCTGGGCAGGTGCTGGCCGCGGTCAAGACCCCGGGCGTCACGTTGATCACCTCCCGGTTCCAGATCGACGAGCTGCGGGACGTTCTGGCGCGGGATCGGTTGCAGCCGTACATCCGACGGGAAGAGGCCGACGATCTCCTGTACCACCTGGAAGCGGTCGCAGTGGTGGCTGGGGAGTTGCCGGCGGTGAGTCTGTCGGCGGATCCGGACGACAATCAGATACTCGCCACCGCGATCTCCGGCGACGCAGACCTGATCGTGTCCGGTGACCGGGGCGACGTGCTGGCGGTCGGGAATGCGCACGGCATCCCGATCGTCACCGCACGGGATGCCGCCGACCGGCTCCGGGCAGGTACGGAAGGCTGATCTCATCCGAGCGCCGGACGCTCAGCCGGTTCCGGCGCCGAACTTCCAGATGCTTCTGGCCGTATCCGCGAACAGCCAGCGCTTGTCTTCCTCGGTCAGGAACGGCATGTGGTCGCGGAACAGCTCCAGGCCGCGGCCGTAGCCGATGTCGGCGAAGATGTGTGGGAAGTCCGTTCCCCACATCAGGCGCCGCGGGCCGAAGGCGTCGTAGATGCGCTCGTAGACCGTGTGCTGGTCCGTGAACGGGAAGGGGCCGGCCGCCCGCGCGGCCTGGGGGGTGAACTTCACGTAGACGTTCGGGTACTTCGCCAGGTCGAGGACGTTCCGCAGCAGCGCCGGCGGCGGCTCCCCGTCGAACAGCGCGCCGCCCAGGTGGTCGAGGACGACCGTGACGCCGGGATGGCGGGCGATGATTGGCTCGACGGCCGGCTGCTGCTCGGCCCGGCCGAAGCTCAGGAAGCAGGCGCCGAGCTCCTCGGCCTTGCGCCAGATCGGGTCCTGCGAGGGAGCGGCCCACTCGGCCGGATCGTCGGCGCGCGCCAGGTGCATGCGCAGCCCCTCGAAGCCGTCCTCGGTGACCAGCCGCTCCAACCGCTCGACCGCGTCCGGGGCGTTGCGGTCCATGACCGCTATCCCCGAGAACCGGCCCGGATAGCGGGCGATGCAGTCGGCCGTGTAGCGGTTGTCGAACAGGTAGTGGATGGACTGGACCAGGCACGCCTTGTCGACGCCGTGGCGCTCCATGGTCTGAAGCAGCAACTCGACGCTGCCGTCCTGCGTCGGGCCGTCGCCCGCCCACGGATAGCGCTCCGGGTCGTCGCTCCAGACATGCAGATGGCTGTCGATGATCATGGGACGTGCCTTGTCGGCCATGCCGCTTCGCAGCATATACGGCGCGAGCGCCGCTCGACTATGCTCCCTGGCACAGATTCGACACCGAAGGCCGGCGCCCGGCCGGCAAGGACTGAAGACCATGATCAAGATCGGTTGCAACTCACTGAGCATGCGGGACATGGGCGTCGAGGACTTCATCGGGACCTGCCACGAGCTGCGCATGGACAGCATCGACTTCCACGAGTCGGCGTTCGCGTCCCGGGAGCCCGAGTACCTCGCGTCGATCAAGCTGCTGTGTCTGAAGTACGGCCTGCCGATCGCCTACATCGGCGTCAGCGGCCTGTTCCACGGCGCGGCCGCGGAGCGCACGGCGCACGCCGACAACGCGAAGCGCGTGATCGACGTGGCGGCCTTCCTCGGCGCGCCGCTCATCCGCATGTTCTGCGCCACCGTCCCGGAGAAGAACGGCGACGGCGAGCCGGCCTGGCCGGCCATGATCGCCGGCTACCGGGAGGTGGCCGACTACGGCGCCGAGCGCGGCGTCTCCATCGGGCTGCAGAACCATCCCGTCACCGGAGACGACATGTTGCGCATTCGCGCGGACGTTGGCCGCGAGAACTTCAACTTCCTCGTGGACACCGGGCAGTGGGTGGGATCGCCCGGATCGCACCCGGTGGGCGTGACGGATCCGGCGCACGACTTCTACGGGTACATGGAGCAGACCATGCCGTACGCCACCTGCATCCGCACGAAGTTCTACCGGATCGAGAGCGGACGGGAGGAGTGGCTGGACTACGAGCGGATCGTCTCGATCATCCGGAACACGAACTTCAACGGCTGCCTGTCGATCGTGTACGAGGGCAACCACCCGGACCATGTCGAGCAGGTCCGCCTGGGCGCCGCCTGTCTGCGTGAGCTGCTCGGGACCGATCGCTGCTGACGCCTACCGAAAGCGGAACAGGATGACGTCGCCGTCGCGCACTTGGTAGTCCCGGCCCTCGACCCGTAGCAGACCCGATTCGCGCGCCTGCGTCATACTGCCGCTGGCGCACAGGTCCTCGTAGCCGACTACCTCGGCGCGGATGAAGCCCTGCTCCATGTCGCTGTGCACGCTGCCGGCGGCCCGCGCCGCGCCGGTCCCGTCCGGGATCGCCCAGGCGTGCGCCTCGGTGTCGTTGGCGGTGAAGAACGTGATCAGCCCGAGGAGGCGGTACGCGTGGCGCGCCAACCGGTCGATGCCGCGCTCGGCGATGCCGGCGTCGGTGAGGAACTCGGCCGCCTCTTCCGGCTCCAGGTCGCCGACCTCAGCCTCCAGATCGGCGCAGATCGCCATCACGTCCGCTCCGCCGCCGGCGTGACCGGCAGCATGCGCCCGCACGGCGGCGGCGCCCTCGTCGTCGGCGCCGATGCGCTCCTCCCCGGTATTGACGATGTAGATGACCGGCTTGCCGGTGAGCAGGAACAGCTCGCTCAACAGCTCCCGATCGCCCGGCTCCGGCTCGATGGTCCGCGCCGGTGTCCCGGCGTCCAGCGCCGCCTGGAAGCGCTCCAGCCGCGACAGCTCGTCCCGTGCCTCCTTCTCGCCGGCGTGGGCGCGTCGTACCGTGCGCTCGCGCCGCCGCTCGATGGTGCCCAGGTCGGCCAGCGCCAGCTCGGTCTCCACCGTCTGCGCGTCGGCGACCGGGTCGACCGAGCCCTCCGCGCGCGGGACGCCTTCTCGCTCGAAGCAGCGCACGACGTGGGCGATCGCGTCGACCTCCCTGATGTGGCCCAGGAAGCGGTTGCCCAGCCCTTCGCCGGTGCTGGCGCCGGCCACCAAGCCGGCGATGTCCACGAACTCGATCGCGCTCGGCACCGCGCGCGGCGAGTCGAACAGGCGCCTGACCTCTTCGAGCCGTTCGTCGCGCACCTCGATCACGCCGACGTTGGGCTCGATCGTGCAGAACGGGTAGGCGGCCACGTCCGCCTGCCGGCTGCCGGTGAGGGCGTTGAAGAGCGTGGACTTGCCCGCGTTGGGCAGCCCGACGATGCCGACGCGCAGCATGGTGATGCCACTCTACCGCATTCCGTATACCACGGGGTCGAGCCGCTGAACCGGCCGGCAGTATGCGATGCCGATCCGACAGACTCCTTGAAACAAGCGCCGCCGAATCGCTACGCTCGGGTCGAGCCCTGCGATGACTGCTCCCTATCCCCGCATTCCCTACGGCGAGGGTGACTTCAAGCGCATCCGCGTGAACCGCTGCGTAGCAGGCGCCGTTGCGGCGCTGTGCCGGATGGCGTCAGTCAGGGCAGCAACGCCGCCATGATCCGCTGGATGATGAGAAACAGGACCACGGCCCCGCCCAATACCGTCAGAATCCATCGGGTCTGGACCGCGATCTGTTGGTGGACGTTGCCGATCTGCCGGCCGAGGCCGGCGATCTGCTCCTGCTGCCTGGCAAGCTGATCCTGTTGCCGGCCGAAACCAGCCTGCATCTCGTTGCGCAGCCGGGTTTCGGATTCGCTCATCTCCTTGCGGAGCCGGGTCTCGGCCTGGGCTACGTGGCGGAGAAACCGTTCTTCCAGGAGCTCGAAAAGCTGCTCCTTGTGCGCCTCCCGCTGCTGTTGCTGGTCGGCCTGCACCTGCCCGAACATCCCCAGCAAGGAATCGGTAGCTGCATCACCGAGCCGTTCCTGCAGTGGACGCGGGACCGTGAGCACTGCCATCGCCCACCAGTCTGCGCAGCCGGCCCGCCGGCGTCAATGAATTGGAACCAGATCCTGTCGATGTCGACGTATAGGTGTGACTGGCTGGCTACAGGGGACAAGATCAGGCGTTTCGGTTCCGTGGCCGTTGAGTAGGTATGCGCATTCTGTTCCTGGAGCCGTTTGACGGGGGCTCGCACCGGGAGTTCGTCGCGGGGTTGCAGGAGCACTCGCGGCATGCGATCGACGTGGAGAGCCTGCCGGCGCGGTTGTGGAAGTGGCGGCTGCGGGCGGCGGGGCTGAAGCTGGCGCAGCGGGTGGCGCATCCGGAGCGGTACGACCTGGTGGTCGCGACCGGTCTGCTGGACCTTGCGCAGGTGCGGGCGGTGTGGGGAGCGCGGACGCCGCCGGTGCTGCTGTACCTGCACGAGAGCCAGGTCTCCTATCCCGTGCCGCCGGGCGGGTCGGCGGGGGCCGAGCTGCTTTGGAGAGACGTGACCAACGTGGCCGTGGCCGACCACGTGGTCTTCAACTCGGAGTTCCACCGTGTGGCGTTTCGCACGCGGCTGCCGGAGGTGATCGAGCAACTCCCGGACGAAGTGGCGCGGCCGGAGGTGCCGCTGGCGGACCTCGATCGGCGATCGAGCGTGCTCTATCCGGGCTGCCGGTTCGAGGGCGCCGAGGTCGCAAGTGGTCGGGACGGCCCTCCGGTGGTGATCTGGAACCACCGCTGGGAGTTCGACAAGGATCCGGGAACCTTCGTCGACGTCCTGGCTGAGGTGGCGCGGCGGGGCGTGCCGTTCGGGGTGGCGCTGTTGGGCGAGCGCCTGATCCCGGAGCCGGATGCGCTGGTGCACGCACGGGCCGCGCTGGCCGACCGCATCGTCTTCGACGGGTTCCCTCCCCGGCCGCAGTACCTGCGCCGACTCGCCCGCGGCAGCGTGGTGGTCTCCACCGCGGTGCAGGAGAACTTCGGGATCGCGGTCATGGAGGCCATTCACGCCGGCTGCATGCCGCTGCTGCCGCGCCGGCTGGTCTACCCGGAATTGATCCCGCCGGAGCTACACGAGCGCTGTCTGTACGACGACCCGCGCGACTTGGTCGAGCGGCTCGTGCGGGAGTTGCAGTCTCCGGCGACCGAACGTCACCGGTGGCGGCGGATCGCCGCGCGCCACGCGTGGCCGTCCGTGATCGACGCCTACGACGAGCTGTTCGAGACGGTGGCGCGCGCGTAGATCACCGCCCGCCGCCGGTCTGCCAAGCCTCTTGCTTGCTTGATCACGAGCTCAGTTGATCGTGGCCTGGGCGCGCTGAAGCTGGTCCATGACCAACTCGAACTCCGGTACGTCGCCCAGGATCAACGTAGCTGGGCAACGAGTCGAGGCGGACGGCCGCCGCTGCGAATACGTCCCGCCTGTCCTGCTCCGGGAGGGAGAGGAAGGACGTGAACGCTCCGTTCATGCAGCAGCGGCTTGGTCGGTCGTGATGCGTCGGGCCAGCGGCAGCGCCCAGCCAGGGAGATCGTGGCTGTTGTGGAGCAAGTCGCGTTTCACATATTCAGGCAGAATGCGTCTCAGAGTCGAAACGACCTGCACATCCTGCGCCGCGTCACGGCCAAGCCACTTCAGAGCTTGAGCCACCGGTGCCGAGGGTTTTCCCGCCCACTGCATGACCCGCGGGCTTGCATGGCGGAAGAGGACCGTTCGACCATCGATCTTGAGCGTCCGAGTGGGGCCATCCGTCACGTAGGACGGCTTGGCGGGCACGGCGTTGGTAAGGCCGAGCTGATTCGCGGCTACCAGTCCGTCGGGCATGATCCGGACGCCGTCCCGCCGCGCGATCGCCTTGATGGCGGCATCCAGATCGACGGGCGCAGGTCGCTTCAACACACCGCTGATCCTCGGCAGGTGGTAGAGTCCGTGGCCGACGCGGCGCAGCCGGCCGGCCTTCACGAGGCGTGACAGGGCTTGGTCGACGGCTTGACGGCTGGCAACGTCCAGGAAGTCCTTCGGCGTGCACAGCCAGGCTGCTCCATCGTGTTCGGAGACCTTCTCCATGATCTGGTCGGTCGTTCGCTTCACTGGGTTGCCTCTGTGCCGCCGGTTAGTCTCTCTCGTCTACTGTCAGAAATTTATATCCTTTTTCGTTCCAAATCAATCGGCAGATGGCGGACTGATTGACCCGCACCACGCGTGGACGCGGGTGATCCGCGCCTACGACGAGCTGTTCGAGACGGTCGCGCGGGCGTAGATCACCGGCCGCCGCCACGCGACGGTGCGGCCGACTGCGGCGGCGGCCGCGGCGCGCAGCGCGGTCATGTCTTCCGCTGACAGCCCGTCCCGCAGCGCCTGCGCAAGCGGTCCTGCGCGGTCCTCGGTGCCGAGCAGGCGGTCGATCCACGCCTGGCTGACCTGGATGTCGGTGCGGAGGGGCTCCTCCTCGACCTCGATCTCCGCGAAGCCGGCCTCCTCCAGCAAGGCCCGCAGCCGTTCGGGCGTGAGCGATGCGGCGTCCGCGATGGCCTGCTGCACCTGGTCCGCTCGCTCGGCCAGATCGCGGCGGGCCGCAGGCAGCGGGAACAGCTCGGTCAGCGCCGGGAACGACGCGCCGTCCGTCTCGCCGAGCGACAGCCGTCCCTCGGGAGCCATCGCCGCGTGCAACCCGCGCAGCGCCGCCTCCGGTTCTTCGAGCCGCGTCAGCGCGCTCCGGCCGACCGCGGCATCGAAGCGCACCGCCCCGGCGCTGTTCTCTGCCAGCAGCTCGCCCAGGCGGGGCAGGCCGCCGGCGAGCAGCACCGGGCGCTCGTCTTCCGGTACCGCCTCCACCATCTGCCGCGCCATCGTCAGGTGGTCGGCCGACGGCGACAGCGCATAGATGCCGCCCTCGGGCGCGCGGCGCAGCAGCTCCCAGGTCAGGAGCCCCGTGCCCATCGCCAGGTCCAACACCACGTGGTGGCGGCGGATCCGCGCCCCGTCGAGCACCCGGTCGCGGATCGCCGCCAGCGCCGTGGACCGGCCGCCGGCGACGCGGGCGAGCCAGCGCTCGCGCTCGTCCGCCACCCGTGCGCCGGCCGAGGTGAGCCCCTCGACCGGCCCCTCGTCGTCGAGCATGGCGGCGAGCTGCTCCTCGCGGCGGCGCGCCACCTGCAGCGCCAGGTCCCCCTCGTATCCCGTCTCTGAGGGCTGGTAGAACACGCGGCCGGCTAGCGCGCCCGGCAGGTAGCGCTGCGCCACCCAGTGGTCGCGAAACGCGTGCGGATAGGCGTAGCCGGCGCCGTGGCCGAACCCCTCGGCGTCGCGGCTGGCGTCGCGCAAGTGGGTCGGCACCTCGCCGGGCGCCTCGCTGCCGACGGCGTCGAGGGCGTCGAAGAAGCCCATGGCGGAGTTGCTCTTGGGCGCGGTCGCCAGATACAGGGCGGCCTCCGCCAGGTGGAAGCGGCCCTCCGGCATGCCCACGTAGTCGAACGCCTGCGCGCAGCCGGCGATCACGCCGACCGCGCGCGGATCGGCCAGTCCGACGTCCTCGGCGGCCAGGATCAGCATGCGCCGGAACAGGAAGCGCGCGTCCTCGCCAGCGTAGACCATGCGCGCCAGCCAGTACAGCGAGGCGTCCGGATCGGAGCCGCGCACGCTCTTGATGAAGGCGCTGATCGTGTCGTAGTGGGCGTCGCCGTCCTTGTCGTAGAGCACCGCCCGCCGCTGGATGGACTCCTCGGCCACGGCCAGGTCGACGACGATCGGCCCGCCGGCCGGGTCGGTGGTCTCCACCGCCAGCTCCAGGGCGTTGAGCAGGCTGCGGGCGTCGCCCGAGGCGACGTCCACCAGGTGCTCCAGCGCCTCGGGCCGCAGGTCGACCTGCAGGCGGCCGTAGCCGCGCTCGGCGTCTTCCAGGGCGCGCTGCGCGAGCGCGCGCAGGTCGCCGGCCTCCAGCGCCAGGAGCTGGAAGATGCGGCTGCGGCTCACCAGCGGCTTGATCACCTCGAAGTACGGGTTCTCGGTGGTGGCGCCGATCAGGATCACCGTGCCCGCCTCCACCCACGGCAGCAGCGCGTCCTGCTGCGCCTTGTTCCAGCGGTGCACCTCGTCCACGAACAGGATGGTGCGGCGGCCGTACCGGTCGGCGTGCTGGCCGGCCTCCTTGATCGCCTCGCGCAGGTCCTTGACCCCGGCCAGCACGGCGTTGATGGCGATGAAGTGGGCGCGGGTGGTGTTGGCGATCACGCGGGCCAGGGTGGTCTTGCCCGTCCCCGGCGGGCCGTAGAGGATGATCGAGGAGAGCTGGTCGGCCTCGATCGCGCGGCGCAGCAGCCGCCCCGGCCCGATGATGTGCTGCTGGCCGGCGACCTCGTCCAGGGTGCGCGGTCGCATTCGGGCGGCCAAGGGTTGCGCGCGGTCGAAGCCGTCCAGCACGGGCGCATCGCTTCGATCGGCCTCGCTTCGATTGGAGGGCATCGCTCGGGTAGACTCGCAGACCATGAGCGATTCCGCACGCCGTGATCTGGCGATTCAGACCTACTGCCTGCGCGGCTTTACCGACTCCGGCGTGGTGGCGCAGAAGGTCGCCGACCTGGGGCTGGCGCACGTCGAGCTGCACGCCGGCGACCCCGAAGCATTCCTCGAGGCCGGCATCGGCATCGTCAGCACCGGCGTGACCACCCTGTCCGGTGACGCCGACGCGATGCGCGCCAGCCTGGACGTCCCGCGGCGGTTGGGCCTCGACCTGGTCAGCGCCGACTTCCGGCCGGCGTTCTCACCCGAGGCGTTCCGCACCGCCGAGCGGGTGGCCGGCGAGCTGGGGCTGCGGCTGGCCCTGCACAACCACGGCGGCGGCCACTGGCTGGGGTCCGAGGCCATGCTGGAGCTGCTGCTGCGGTCCACGGGACCGGAGATCGGCGTGATGCTCGACACCGCCTGGGCCATCGACGCCCGCGCCGACCC
This sequence comes from Spirochaetia bacterium, assembly GCA_965215345.1. Classification (GTDB taxonomy): domain Bacteria; phylum Spirochaetota; class Spirochaetia; order SZUA-6; family Bin103; genus CATQHW01. Next base: position 2,085,920 of record CBDCDL010000002.1, read on the forward strand.
GGTCGAGCTGGCGCGCTTGGCCGGCGACCGGCTGTACGGCGTGCACGTCAAGGACTTCGTCTACCGCGAGGGGCGCGAACCCATCGACGTCGTGGTCGGCACCGGCAACCTGGACCTGCCGGGACTGGCCGCCGCCCTGGACGAGATCGGCTTCGACGGCCCGCTGATCCTGGAATACGAGGGCGAGGTCGACAATCCGATGCCGGCGCTCAGGAGCTGCGTGGAGGCGATGCGGACCGTCTGGTGACCGGCTGACCGGGTGCCCTCGATCGATCGACTCCTTTGGTCTGGAAAGCCGGACGCATGCGATACTATCGTTCCGTGCACGTCCACTCTGTCCATCGTCGATACTATGTAGAGGAACTCGTCCGACTGCGGAGCGCCAGCGAACGGCGAAGGCACATGGCGTCGCAGCGGCGGGGCCGGATCGATCCCAATCCGCATCAGATTGATGCCGTCACGTTCGCGCTTCGCCGAATTCCGGACGGCGGCTGCATCCTTGCCGACGAAGTCGGACTGGGTAAGACCATCGAAGCGGGACTCGTTGTCGCACAACTGCTTGCCGAAGGCGCTACGCGAGTGCTCATCGTCGTGCCCCGGCCGCTAATGGGTCAGTGGCAGACCGAACTCTACGCGCTGTTTGGTATCGAGTCCCTTGAAGCGGCGGACGACACGGTTGACGTAGCCGGCCCTGGGGTCTTTCTCGCCGGACGCGAATACGCGGGTGGTAATTCGGGGTTCGAGCGTCTGGTCGCTGCGGCTCCGTTCGATTTGGTCCTGATCGATGAAGCCCATGAGGTTTTTGCGGGCATCCATCGGCGATTCGATCGAGATGGCGGCTACGACGAAGAGAGCAGACACGCACGCACCGCGCATCGCGTACGCAAGATCATCGGCGCGTCGCCAGTACTGCTGCTGACCGCCACGCCAATCCAGAATTCCCTTTCCGAGCTGTGGGGGCTCGTTCAGTATGTCGATCGGACCGGTACCCTGCTCGGCACGAAACCGGTGTTCGAGGACATTTTCTGCGCGGGCGGGGATGGGCGTCAGGTGGCCGGGGAACAGGCACACGAACTCAAGCGGCGGCTGGACACCGTCATCCAGCGCACGCTACGGCGTCAGGCACAAGAATTCCTGGACAAGCCCTTCGTTGGCCGCCGTGCTCAACTATTTGAGTACACGATGAGCCCTGCGGAACGAACGCTCTACGACGACATTACCAATTATCTGCTGGAGCCGCGGATCTGCGCCTTTCAGGGCCGTTCGCGGCAGTTGCTCTTGCTGGGCTTCCATCGTCGCATGGCGTCATCGACGAAGGCGCTTGCCGTGAGCTTGGAGCGCGTCGCAGGCCGTTTGCGCCGTATGTTGGAGAGCGGCGATGCGGGCGGCGAGGAGGCGGCCGTTGCCTTCGCCGAAGACCTTGAAGAAGATACCGATGGCGAAGCGCGCGCGAACGAAGGAACGCCGCGATCGTCCCGGACCGCCGTCGATCCGGGCAAGGTACGGGCTGAGCTTGTGAGGGTGGAGAGCTTCGTGCGCCGCGCGGGGGATTTGCCCCACGACAGCAAAGCGGCCAGCCTCGTTCAAGCCGTACGGCTTGTCATGGATCGACCAGAAGATCGACGCAAGGTGGTGATCTTCACCGAGTCGCTTACCACCCAAGACTACCTACGGGAGCTACTGCTCGCAAAGACGGGCTTGGCGGATGCCGACATCACCCTATTTCGGGGCATCAACGACTCGCCTCGGGCGCGTGCCGCATTGCGCGTTTGGCGCGAGGAGGTCGAAATCGAGCTCTCTCCCCATCTGAGGCCGAGCTCCACCGTGGCACTGCGCCTTGCGTTGGTGCATGAGTTCCGCACGCGATCTCTGGTGTTTATCTCTTCCGAAGCGGGGGCGAAGGGCCTCAACCTGCAATTCTGTGACACCCTCATCAATTACGATCTTCCGTGGAATCCGCAGCGAATCGAGCAGCGTATCGGCCGTTGCCATCGCTACGGCCAGGAAAGGGACGTCACCATCATCAATTTTCTCGCCACGGACAACGAGGCGCAGCGTCTTACGTTCGATATACTCAGCACCAAGCTCGATCTGTTTGGCAAAGTGCTCGACATGTCCGACGTCGTGCTGCAAACGCCGCGCTCGGAGGCGTCGGAGGAGCTAGCTTCGGCGCTCGGCCCCGACTTCGAGAATCAGGTACGCCGCATCTGGGAACGGGCGCGATCGGTGCAGGAAGTGGAAGACGAGCTACGCCGCCTGCGCGATTCCCTCGAGACGCGCCGCCAGGAGCTTGAGCGCGTCCGTGAGCGCACCGTGGGCCTGATCGAACGTCGTTTCGACGAATCCGTGCGCAGCGCATTTCGTCGAATTCAGTCTGACTTGCCGAAAACGTTGGCAGAACTCGACGCCGAGCTCGAGCGAGTGCTGACGAATTATCTAGACGCGGCCGGCATCGCCTGGGGCACTTCCGAGCCGGACGGTCGACGCGTTGTGCACGTCGGCGCTTCAAGGCTGCTGCCGGAGAGCATCGCAGGTGGGATAACGGTTGCGCTTGGTGCCGCCCACGACATTTCGGACATCGAGTCGCTGCACATGGCGCATCCTTTGATCGAAGCCGCAGTGGACGAAGCGCGCCGTACGGGCAGCGGGTCTTTCCGGTTGCGCTTCCGGCCAAGCGCAGGCGCGCCGGCCGCGGTGCGGCGCCGCCGTGGCTCCAGAGGGCGGCTGGCGCTGACCAAGATCGCTCATCGGGGCTTCGAGCGCGAAGATCGTCTGCGGGCGACCGCTGTGTTCGAGGACGCGGAGGTGCTGCGGCCGGCAGAGGCGGCGCTTGACCTATTGCGGCAGCCTTGCGAAGACATGGGCAATCTGGACCCGCCTCTGGCTGTGACCGCAGCGCACTTGGATGAGGTGGTGGAGGAGGAACTGTTCCTGGATCAATGCGCAGCCTCAGAGGCCGCTCAATCCAAGTTCGAGACGGTCATGGAACAACTCGATCAGTATGCTGCGGATCGCGTGCTGGTGCTGCGCCGCGCTCGGCAGCAGCGCGCGAAGCAACTGGCCGATGCCGAGCGCAGCCGGGAGACGGCGAGCGGCCGGGACAGTCGCGCCAAGGCGGATGCGCGAGTGCGAAGCCTGGAGATCGACATCGAACGCCTGGACACGCAGGTCGCCGATCTGCTCGCCCGTGACGACGAGCATTATCAGCACTGGAAGGCCGACGCTCACCAGCGTCGATTCGAACCGCCACGGGCTTGCAGGCTGCTGACGGCGGAGTTCGTCATCGGGTGAACGACACTACTCGGCACCAGGAGCATCTCGATGCAAAGGAAGACGACATGGCGTTGAAGCTGCTGCACACCGCCGACTGGCATCTCGGCAGGCGCTTTCCGGCATTCGATTCGGAGCAGGAACTGCGTTTGACACGGGCGCGGCTTGACGTCGTCGGACGGATCCTGGACTTGGCGCGTAACTGCGCCGTCGATGCCGTGCTCTGCGCCGGTGATCTCTTCGACGACGCGGCACCGGCGCGAGAGTGGTGGGAAGGACTCCTCAAGGAGCTTGCGCGACGCGATCCCGGCTGCCCCGTCGTTCTGTTGCCGGGAAACCATGACCCGCTGACGCCGCGTTCCGTCTATCACCGTGATCATCCGTTTCGCACGGGTCTGCCCGTTCATGTTCATGTGGTGGACGAACCCGGCTGGAAACTGCAATTGGGAGACGCTGCAGTGGTGATCGCGAGTCCTTGCGAGTCGCACGCCGGCCAGACGGATCTCGCGGCTTCGCTGCCCGCGCGCAAGTGCGGCGACGAACGGATACGCATCGGTCTCGTGCACGGCCAGACATTCGACATCGATGACCACCAGACCAATTTCCCGATCGGACGCGGCAGCGCGGTGGAGCGGGGCTTGGACTATCTCGCCATCGGCGATACCCACGCCTTCCGCGAAGTGGAGCCGGAAGCGCCTGTGCCGACAGTTTACCCGGGTACGCCAGAAGCCACGAGCTTCGGGGAGCGGGACACCGGTAACGTCGCCATGGTGTTCTTCCCATTGGATCGCCGTCGCCGTGCCATCGTCAGACCCGCAATGGTTGGTTCCTGGAAGTGGCGCGAGGAAACCTGTGGATCCTTGGTGGAACTGCGTGCGCTATTGAACGAACCCGAGTTGAAGAAGACCGCACTTCGTCTCACTTTGAATATGACCGTGCCGATGGCCGAGTTCGATGAGGCTGAGCACATTCTCAAGGAGTTGGGCGGTGACTTAGCGACGACACCGAGGGTCGGCGTGCTAGCCGTGGATCGTGCTGAGTTGCGCTTGGCGGCGGACGCCCCGATCAAATTCGACATTGATCTGCCGCCGGTGATCAAGGCCGCAGTGCGCCGACTGCAAGAGTATGCCGTCACTGAACCGGAGCTGGCCGAACGCGCTTTGCACCATCTGTATCGGCTGGTGCGGGAGATGAGCTGATGTGGATTCGCCGCCTCGAAGTCACCAATTTCGCCGGCATCGCCGAAGCCGCCATCGATCTCACTCCTGGCCTCAACGTGCTGCACGGCCCCAACGAACTCGGCAAGTCTAGCCTCGTGCGGGCAGTGCGGGCGGCGTTGTTGCTTCAGTCGACGTCCGCCGCGGCCAATCGCCTCTTTGATTGGCACACGGACGCGGCACCGACGGTGACCCTCACGTTTGAGGAGGAGACGCAGCGCATATGGCGCGTGCGCAAGGAGTTCGGCAGTCGAGGCCGCACCTATCTTGATTTTTCCCGCGACGGCATCGATTTCAACCTGCATGGCAAAGGGCGCGAAGTGGACGGCGAGTTGCAGGACATGCTGCGCTGGGGCATCGAAACTCCGGGTGGCAGGGGCCGTGCGCGCGTGCCGGAGTCCTTCATCACCACGGCGTTGCTCGGCGAGCAGGACGGTATCACCGCTATCCTCGACCGCAGCTTGGCGGCCGATCCGGATTCTTCGGGCCGCGAGCGACTGACAGAGGCTTTGCAGGCGATGGCCGAGGACCCGCGCTTGAAGGAGATTCTCGCGTCGGTACAGGCCAAGGTGGACGAAGCATACACCGGCACGGGACGGAGGCGGACGGGGCGCGCGTCGCCATGGTCCGTGCTTCGCGAACAGCGCACTGCCGCCGAAGAGCGTGCCCGCAACGTCAGTCAACAGGTTGAGGAAAGCGAACGTGCTCGGCTACGCATACAGACGTTGCACGCAGAGCTAGTGCAAGCGCAGGCGGCGGACGGGCGGCATCGCGCAGCGCTCGAACAGCAACGGAAGCACGCAAAAGCGGCGCAGAGTCTGGCGGCTGCCGAAGCGGAAGTTGATCGGATTCAGAAGCTCATCGACCGCCGCGACGTCAACGCGGTTGCGGTAGCGGCAGCTCAGAAGAGGGTCTCCAAATGGGAGAAGGCCCGATGCGAAACCCAACAGTCCGCGCGCGCTCTCGCACCACAGTTGGCGGCGGCGCGAGAACGTGTTCGCGAACTCGAAACCGGCGCTGACGAGCAGGAAAGGCGGTTGCGCGAGGAGGAGGCAACGAACCGCCGCCTCAAGCTCGATAATCGGCAGGAGCGGTTCCAACGGAAAGTTGCACGGGCGGAGCAGCTGGCCGCGCTGGATCGTAAGGCCGCTACGCTCGCCGCCGACATTGAAAGTCGCGAACGCGGTCTTCGCGAAAAGCGCGATCTCGTGCAAGAGGCTCAGGGCGTCAACGACGCTGATCGAGACGCTCTCGATGACCTCGAAGTCCAGCGTCACTGTGCCCGCTATCTCACGGCACTCGAAACGGCGCGTGCTTACGCCGAGGATCTGAAGACGTCCCGCGAACATGCGCTGCAGGCTGGTGCGTGGGAACGCGAGGCGGCTGCGGAGGCTGAGGCTGCTGCTCTGCTCAACGCTCCGGACACGGCTGAACTTGAGCATCTCAAGGCTTTGGAAACGGAGCTACGCATCGCCAAGGAAAAGCTCGCGGTCGGCCTTCTCGTCCAGGTGGCACTTGATAAGTCAGGCGGCATTGAAGTCAGCACAGACGAGGGCGAACGCAAGCGGGCGCTCATCGATAGTGGCCGATCGTTGGAATTCGAAGCGGAGCGCGAACTCCGGATCGCTATCGTCGGGATCGGCAGCGTCCGAGTGCGCGCGGGCAGCCGCAATCTGGTGCAGAGCGCGACGTCCGCGCAGGAGCAGTGGGACTCGGCATCGAGACCGGTGTTGTTCCGTGCCGGCTGTGGGTCGCTCGCCGATCTCGAGACGTTGCGCTCCCGCGCGAATCAGCATAACGCTGCTGTGGAGAATCTGCGACGACGAGCAGCGGAAGCGCGCGTTCGCGCCGAGAACGTGGACGAACTCGAACGCCGATCGGTAGTAGCACAAGCCGAGGTGGAGCGATGCAGCAACGCCATCCAGGAGGTTCTTGATGACGGTGAAGCCGTTGATCGCTACATTGAGAACCTCAACGAGCCGCCAGGCGACGAGTACGCCGTGGAGAAGGCCGCAGCAGAACTGCGCGAGCGGATCGGGGAACGAGAGGAGCTTTGCGCGCGGATGATGGGCGAAATCAAGGGCGACGAGCAGGACGCCGCAGCACGCCTCACGGAACTCGCCGCCAAGCGGGACACGCTGGCGCGCGCCAACGAGGAGTGGCAGGATTGGCGCGAGTTTCTGGAGCAGGCCGAAGCCGTGCGTCGTGACATCCAACGTCAGTACAAGGCCGTGGATGCCGAATTGCAGGCGATTCGAGCGGAGGCGACCACCGAAGTCGATGCCGCACGTGAAACGCACGAAAAGCTCGTCGACGAAGACTCCCGTTTACGGAAGGAACATGATAGAGCGGACAAGCAGGTGGCTGTGGAGCGCACCGAACTGGCGCGTCTCGAAGGGGAAGCGGGCGGTCTCACGGAGGCAATCGACGATGAAGACCTGAGTACGGCCAAGACCGCGCGGGAGCAGTGCCGCGTCGCACTGGAAGCCGTGCCCGCTCCGGCGGACGACGACGAATTGTTGCAACTGGAGGAACTGGAACGCGCTGCCGCCGCCGTTGCAGGTCAGGTGCGGCAGCTTGAGATGCAACTGCACAACGCCGAAGGCGCGCTGGAGCAGGTTGGCGGTCAGTACATTCAGGAACAGCAGGAACAGGCGCAACAGGCCATCGAGACCTTGGAGGGACACGAACGCGAACTAGAAGTCGAGTACGGTGCCTGGCAACTGCTGCGCGAAGCTCTGACCGAGGCCGAGCAGGAAGATTCGGCTCACTTGGGTCGTGCCTTGGTGCAGCCTATCAGTGAGCGGATGACGGCATTGACCGATGGCCGCTACGGGGAGATCGTCATCGGGCCTCAACTCGACGCTACCGGCATTCAACTGGCGGGCACCGAACGTTCATTCGACGGCTTGTCTGTCGGCGCCCTCGAGCAGATCTCAATGCTCTTGCGGCTCTCCATCGCCGAATCCCTCGGCAATTTCGTGATCCTGGATGATCAACTAACGCAGTCCGACCCCAAGCGATTGTCGTGGATGCGGACGTTGCTGCAAGGCGTGGCCGAGAACGTCCAGGTGGTTGTGGTGACCTGTCATCCAGAGGATTACATCGGGGAGGATGTGACAGCGACTGTTGTGGATTTGACGGAGTGCGTACGCCGCAGCGTACTCTTGGCGGCCCGCCCGACCGATGAAGGACCGAGTGCGCCTATTGAAGACCAGGTTGCGGCGGTTGACGGAGCTGACCCGACACACAATGCACACTCCACGAGTTCCAAGCGCCAGGCCCCGTCGCTAGGCAAACGCGGCAGGCGTCGCCGTCGCGTTAACCGAGATACTGACGATGACCTGAGTGCTACTCTGCGAGCATCGCTGCGCCAAGTCAGAGGCGGCGAGTAAGGGGCCACGCTGACGCCGCACGCAACGACCTGCGGAGCGCGTAAAGACGATCCGCAGTCGCGTCAGGTGAGAAGTACCGCCGTGAGGCCTCAGATGGTGGCCGCCGGCACGTTCGGCGACCGCATCGCTTTCGGCGCCGTGCCTGGAGCGATAGTCGATCTCACGCGCGTGTGGGAGGAGGCCGGTGCCTGACGCCATCCGTTTCGAGACAGCGTACGCCTTCGCGGGAGCACAGTTCGGCGATCTTCGGATCGGGGACGCGGTCGGTGACCAGCAGGTCAACCTCCGGTAGCCGACCCAGCAGGACCGGAGCCGTCTGCCCGAACTTCGAGGAGTCGACGGGGACGATCACCTGCCGTGCGGTCTCGATGACCGCTCGGACGATCGGCGCTTCGCTCAGCCGGTAGCCGAGAAGCTCGCCGTCAGTTCCGACCGCGGCGGCGCTGACGACCGCGTGACTCACACGAAACTGCCGGATGAAGTCCGCGACCGTCTCGCCGACCACGGCGCCTTCGGCCCTGCGCACGTAGCCGCCGACGATCAGGACCTCGCAGCCGGGGTAGTGCCGGACCACATCGGCCGTGGCGACGTTGTCCAGAATCACCGTCAGCCCCACGTGGTCGGACAGCGCATGAGCCGCGATCTCGGTCGTGGTGCCGCTCTTGATGAATACGGTGGCGTGGTTGGGGATGAGACGCGCCACCGCATGACCGATCGCGCGCTTCTCGCGCTGCGCGATGAGACGGCGCTGTGAGTACCAGGAGTACTCCTCTCCGCCACCGATGACGACGGCGCCATGTACTCTCCGGACAAGCCCCGACTGTTCGAGGGCGTTGAGATCCTTGCGTATGGACTGCTGCGAGATCCCGAAGTGCTGCGCGAGGGCGCCGACCCGCATCGTTCCTTCCTGGCGAAGCATCGCGAGGATCTCGGACTGCCTTGCAGCCTTGTCTCGACCGGACATACGTCAACCAGCGGCTACGAGCGTTCGAGGAAGATCGGGTTCGACAACGCGAGCATGGCTCCATCGCGGCCGCGCACTTCGACCACATACCAGTCTGCGTCCGGGGCGGTCGCGGTAACCGTCCACTCCCGTGTGCCGGAGGCCGGGATGGAGACCGTGTCCCGCGCGCTGCCCGCGGCGATCAGCCGCAGGCTGGCGGATTCGGGGACCGCGTCCCAGCTCGCGGTGAGCGACACCGCAGCGGAACCGTCCGGCGCCGGCAGTGAGTCGCCCATCATGCCGCGCGCGCCCGACTGGTGGTGCGCCGCAAAGCGGAGACTTGGCCCGGCGGTGAGACAGACGTGGCCGGCTGCCACGCCCTGCAGGATCGCCGGCTCGGACAGTTGGTCTGCATGGACCGAGTTGAACCCGGCGTGCGGGCTCCGGTACTGCCGCTCGGGACCGTGCACGTCCGTACCGGCCGTGGCGACCAGGCGGTGCCCGCGATTCAGCCACCCGTACCAGAGGCTCAAGGCCGCTTCGTTCCGGTCGCGTGGTCCGTCTTCCGGCCCGAACCAGTCGCCGTTCCACACCTCCACGAGCCTGGCGGTGCCCGGCATCATCCGGCTGTAGACCCAGCGGCAACCGGTACAGTGAGGGTCCCCCGCCGATCTGGGATGGGCGATGACGTAGAGTCCTCCTTCGGCGTGGATCGCATCTACGAGGGCGGCCATCTCCGGTCCGTCCCGCGTCAGCCCGCGCCAGTCGTGCCACGAACGGCTGCCCAGGCACAGGGCATGCCCCCAATAGGTCGTCAGCTCCTGACCTCCCATGGTCAGCAGTCCGCGATCGCCGCATCCGGCCATCTCCGCCAGGCCGCCGGTCGTGTTGTGGTCGGTGAGGGTGACGAAGTCCAGGCCACGGGTACGTGCCGCGGCCACCAGGTCGACTACCTGCCAGGTGCCGTCGGAATGCACGGTATGCGCATGCAGGTCACCCAGATACCAGCCGGAACAGTGGTCTGCGACCTGGTCGAAACGCGGCGCCGGCGGCGTCTCGACCGAGTCCGGGGGCGCCTCACCATGGTCGATGGCGACCGAGACCTCGTAGTCGCAGGCCGCCCCCGGCATGACCATGTGGGTCTCCAACTGGACCACCCAGTCACCGGCGGGAAGGGGACCCGCCAGAAAGCCGGGAGTCGCCGAGTCACGCCGAATCTCGGCCACGTGCCGATTGCCATGCCGGTGGCGGGCGCCGCGAAAGGTGCGGGGATCGTAGAGGGTGAGACAGATCATGTTGCGATGGCCGGCCACGATCGCGGGGTCGAAGCTGAGCGTCGCCCTGACCCGCGCAGCCCCTTCGGGGACCTGGAACACGTGCGGGATGTGGCGCTTGACGTCTCGCCCCGTCAGGGTGCCGCGGAACGTGCGCTCAGTCAGGTCCTGCATAGTCGTACCGTTCATTGCCGGTCAGGTGGTCCTTTGGCTTGGTCACCAGGGGGAATCGCGTTCTCGATGGGACAGCCGGCGAACACCGGCGCGCACGCCTCCTCCAGTTCGAAGCGGTCGGTGCGCCGGTACTACGCCACGCTGTGGATCATCGCGATCATGAAGCGGGCCGCAGCGCTGTGGTTGGGGGTGCCGCGGTGCCAGCGCCGCATGTCCCGGATCAACATGGACCCTTTCCGGGTGGCGCCCAGGACCGGCCCACGAACCGCTCGCCGTGCGGCGACCCGCTCCCGGCAGGGCGCGGATCTTCGCCAGGTCGTCGCTCATGCTCCCCCGCAGCCGGTCGAGATGGTCGTGGTCGACGACGACGTCGATCACCACGAATCCGTCTTCCCGAAGGGCCCTGACCGCGCGTTGCATGGCCGCGGCTTCGAATCGCCGGGCGGCGCGTTCCGCCGCCGTCGGGGTCAGTTCGTGCATCGTCACTCCCTCATCCGGCAACCTGTCGTGGAGATATAAGTTCAGCGATTGAAAGTAATTGGATACCATCGGTGCAGACTATAGCGCCGGCCCGCCGGCGGTTCCAGCGCACGATGGGCGAACGTAGATGGGATTCGACAGCGCGCGTACCAGCCGCCGCCGGGTGCGGGCTCCGTGCTCGATCCCGCTCAGCGGCCCGTGCGCGTCGCACCAACGGTCGAGCGCCGCCGTGAGGCGGGATGCGCTTGCCTCGGCGATGATCTCCGCGCGCACGAACCCGCGGACACCGGGAACCTCCAGCGAGAGGCGCGCCGCGTCGATGACGCGCTCGGCGACCGGCCCGTCCGGCCCGACCAGCACGAGCGTGTCTCCCTCGGCGCCGCGTACGTCGACGTCGACGGCAAGACGGTTCGATTCCCGCACCACGCCGCCCATGGACACGCCGTGTGCGCGGATCTCCAGGTGCGGTCCGCGCGGGCTCTCGGTGACATAGGCTCGACCACGGGCGAGTCCTGCCGTGAGGGCGTCGGTGCTCAGCTCATCCAGCCATGCGACCGTGGTGGGGCAGCCCAGACCATGCGGGTCCGCCGCACGCGGCCGCGCCGGGGTGTGGTATCGCTGCCGCCGATCAGGGTGATCCGGCGGCCGTCGCGGATGCGTTCGTCGTAGCGGGCCAGCGAAGCCTCGTTGCCCGTCCACCAGTGGCGCTGCCAGACCTCCATGCACGCCATGTCCGGCCGGATGGGCCAGAGATCGGGGGCTTGTCGTGGTTCACCGAGAGACCCGCCGTGCGCCCGGGTCTCCGCCGCGAGCTGTGACGTCGTCCTCCGCCGGAAATCGATCCAGCCGCGCACGCCCAGGGCATTCACGTGGCCTTGGTACGTGGTGATCTCGACGCCCGGAACGAACAACAGTTCCGGTGAGCTCGCCGCGGCGAAGTACTCCCAGGCGGTGACCGTGTTGTGTGTCGGTGATCGTCAGATAGTCCAGACCGAGCGCCGACGCCGCATGATGCAAGGCCTGTGGGCTGCCCTCGGCGTCGCTGTGAAACGTGTGCGCGTGCAGATCCCCGCGGTACCAACCGGCCGCGGACAGGGTGGGAGTGCTCGGGCGCCCGCAGTGCGGCGCGGGCACCGTCGCTCTTCGCGTGAGTTCGTCCGCTCACTCGCCCGAATGGTGAGCCGTACGGTGTCGCCCGCGGGTATACGTAGCAAGCCCAGGATGATGCGCCACGTACCGACGGGCATCGCGCCTGCGACGTAGCCGGGCGTACTGGTGTCGGTGGCTACGTGGAAGCGGTTCCGGGCGCTGCCGCTCCAGCCACGAATCCGGTGCGGGCGGAAACGCCGTGGTCGGATCGAACAGACCCACGTCGATGCGCGCCTGGCCGGCGGATTCCGTGTCGCACGTGACATCCAAACGGTCGTTCCCGGCGGAACGCGAAACGGCACGTAGCGATAGGGTTCGGAGACCTCCGGCCTATCTGCACCGCGATTTCGGCGGTCGTGCCGATCGTCAGGGGGGGTGCACTCGGCCTCCGTGCCGGCAACGCGAACCGGTCCGCATGGTGGCACGCCACGTGCCGGTCCCGTCCGCGTCCATCAAATCGGCAGTTCGGATTCGCACCGGTCGGTTGCGTACGGACAGCGGCCGGCGAAGGCGCAGCCGCGGCAGCCGGGGAGGTCGGGGCGTCCCGCGCAACCGGTTCCGATTCACCCGGCGGGGGTCCGGCGACAGGACGGCACTAAGCAGGGCTTCCGTGTACGGGTGCTGCGGCGTCTCGAACAGCGCTCGCGGCCGGCGCGAGCTCGACGATCCTGCCCGCGTACATCACCGCGACGCGGTCGCTGAGATTGGCGACCACGCCGAGGTCGTGCGAGATCAGAAGGTAGGTCAGGTCGAGCGAGGCCTGCAGGTCCCGCAACAGGTTCAGAATCTGCGCCTGCACCGAAACATCCAGCGCCGACACCGGCTCGTCGGCGACGATCAGCCGCGGCCGCGACGCCAGCGCCCGGGCTATGCCGATGCGTTGCCGCTGGCCGCCGCTGAACGCGTGCGGGTAGCGCTTCAGGAAGGACTCGGGCAACTCGGCCTGGGCAAACGCCTGTCGCACGCGCGCCTCGATCGCCGATCGGTCGTGCCCGGCCACCCGCAGCACCTCGGCGACGATGTCGAAGGCGGTCATGCGCGGATTCAGGGAACCGAACGGATCCTGAAAGACGAGCCGGACTTCCGACCAGCGCGTGCGCTGCCCGCCCGCGCGCGCCGCCAGGTCCTGATCCCCGTAGCGGATCGTGCCTGCGGTAGGGCGGGTCAGGCCGACCACCGTGTGTGCCAACGTCGTCTTTCCGCAGCCGGATTCGCCCACCAGTCCCATCGTCTCACCGGGCCAGAGATCGAAGCTCACTTCGTTGACCGCCCGTACTGTCCGCACGGTCCGGTTCGTCATGCCGGTGCGAATCGGGAAGTGCGTCGAGAGCTTGCGCACGGAGAGCAGGGGCGGAGTCGAACGGTCCACGCCGTTCGGTGACGCCGGTGCCGTCGACCCGGCGATGGTGCGCGTGACGGGGATGCCCTCGGCGTGCAGGTGGCAGCTTGCGTACCGGCCGCTGCCCAGGTCCGTGGCGTCAGGGGGTACGGAGGCACACAGCGTTTCGATCGCCTGGGTGCAGCGGGTCACGAACGGGCACCCGGCGGGGCGATCCTCCAGGTTCGGCACGGTCCCGGGAATGGCCGGCAGGGAGCCGGCGGCGGTGAGCGTGAGGCTCGGCACGGAAGCCAGCAGGCCGGCGGTATAGGGATGCCGGGGATCCGTGAGGACCAACTCGACCGGGCCGTGCTCGGCCACCTGTCCGAGGTAGAGGATCACCACCCGGTCGGCGATCTCGGCCACCACGCCCAGGTCGTGCGTGATGAAGAGCATGGACATCCCGCGCTCCCGCTGCAGGTCATGCAGGAGGTCGAGGATCACCGCCTGCGTGGTGACGTCCAGCGCCGTGGTCGGTTCGTCCGCGATGAGCAGCCGCGGCTCGCACACCAGCGCCTGGGCGATCATGGCCCGCTGGCGCAGGCCGCCGGACAGCTCGAACGTATAGGCGTCGAAGCGGCGCTCCGGTTCGGGTATGCCGACGCTCCCCATCGTGGCGACGGCGGCGCGCCGCGCCTCCGCACGGCTGCAGCGCCGGTGGCGTATGAGCACTTCCGATATCTGGTTGCCGACGGTGTACATCGACGACATGGCGCTCATCGGCTCCTGGTAGATCATGGAAATCTCGTTGCCGCGAATCGACATCAGATGGCGGTCGTTCTCGGGCAGCGCCGCCAGGTCCAGGCGGCATCCGTCGTCGCGGCGGTAGTCGACCACCCCGGCTTCGATGAACGCGTTCCGGCCGAGCACGCGCAGTATCGTCTTGGCCGTGACGGTCTTGCCGCACCCCGACTCCCCGACCAGGCACACCGTCTCGCCCCGGCGGATGTCGAAGCTCACGCCGTCCAGCGCCCGCTGTCTCCCCGAGTCGCCGCCGAACGCGACCGCCAGGTCGCGTATGCCCAGCAGCGTCTCAGGCACGGTAGGGGTCCGCCGCATCACGCAGCCCGTCGCCGAGAAAGTTCAGTGCCAGAACCGCTGCCACGACCGCCACACTCGGGGTGAACAGCCACGGTGCCGCCGCGATCGAGCGAATGTTCTGCGCCTCCTGCAGCAGCACGCCCCAGCTCACGACCGGCTGTCGCAAGCCGATGCCCAGGAAGCTCAGGGACGTTTCCGCCACGATCATGCCGGGGATCGCCAGGGTGACGACCGCGATGATGTGGCTCAGGAAGCTGGGCACCATGTGCCGCAACAGGATGCGCCCCGCCCCGCAGCCGTCGAGGCGGGCGGCGCGCACGAAGTCCTCGTTCTTCAGCGCCAGGAACCGGCCGCGGACCACCCGCGCCAGCCCGGTCCAACCGATGACCGACAGGATGATGGTGATGAGGAAGTATGTGCGGACCGGAGGCGTGGTCGGCGGGATGGCTGCCGCCAGGCCGATCCACAGGGGAATCGACGGGAGCGACTGCAGGAACTCGATGAGGCGCTGAATCATCGCGTCCGTCCAGCCCCCGAAGAAGCCGGATATACCGCCCAGGGCAACCCCGAGCACGAGCGAGAAGGCCACCCCCAGCAGGCCGATCGTCATGGAGATTCTGGTGGCGTGGATCGCGCGGCTGAGCACGTCACGGCCCAGCCGGTCGGCCCCCAGGAAATACACCCGTTTGGCGGGGTCCACGGGACCGATCAGGTGGACGCTCGCCGGCACGATGCCGAGCAGCCGGTACTGATGCCCCTGAACGAACAGCCCGAGGTCGATGAGGTCCTCCGGGTTCTCCGTGAACATCCGCCGGCCGGACTCGTAGTCGATCGTGCTGGTCGTCCCGACCACGTGGGGCCGCAGGACGCGGCGCCCGTCGGGCAAGTCCTGGAACAGCCGGATGGCCTGCGGCGGGGCGTAGGGATGGCGAGCCGAGTAGCTCTCCGCATCGTGCGGGGCCAGAAACTCCGGGAACGCGGCCACCAGGTAGAACAGCAGTGCCACGCCCCCGCCAACCATTCCCAGCCGGTGGCGGCGAAACCGGCGCCAGATCAGCCGCCACTGGCCGGCGTTCTCGACGACCATGGGCTACAGAGCCTCTCCGCGCTGGATCTGCTTGCGAATACGCGGATCGAGCCATGCCAGCATGATGTCCGAGAACAGCGTGCCCAGCACCGCGAGGAAGCTGAGAAACATGATGAGCGTCGCAGCCAGGTACATGTCCTGTCCCTTCAGCGCATCGAGCAGGAGCGGCCCGGTCGTCTGCAGCCCCAGCACGACCGCGACGATCGTCTCCCCGGACACGATGGTGACGAAGATCTCGTTGAGGCCGCTGACGAAGGGATTCATCGAATGGCGCACCGGGTACTTGATCAGCGCCCGGCCCGGCAGCAGGCCCTTGGCGCGGGCCGCCAGGTAGTAGGGGGCGTACAGCTCGTCGAGCAGATTCGCCCGGACGATGCGGATGACGCTGGCGGTGCCGGCCGTGCCGAGCACGACCATCGGAATCCACAGGTGGCTGATGAGGTCCAAGACCTTGGCCAACGACCAGGGAGCGTTGACGTACTCGGGAGAGAACAGGCCGCCGACGCTCTGACCGAAGTAGCGGAAGGAGACGTAGAGCAGAACCAGCGCCAGCAGGAAGTTCGGTATGGCCAGGCCGATGAAGCCGAAGAACGTGGCGACGTAGTCGCCGAGGGAGTACTTGCGCACGGCCGAGTAGATGCCGACCGGGATCGCAACCGTCCAGATGAATACCAGCGTGGCGGTCGACAGCAACGCGGTGAGTCCCAGGCGCTGCCCGATCAGGTCGGCCACCGGCATGTCCCACTGGAACGAGGTGCCAAGGTCGCCTCGGAGCAGGATGTCGCCCGCCCACCTGAAGTACTGCTCCAGCAACGACCGGTCGAGGTGGTACAAGGTGCGCAGGGCCGCGATCTCGGCGTCGGTGAGTTGGTCGCCCTGCTTCATCGCTTCCAGGACCAGGCGGTCCACGAAGTCGCCCGGGGGCAGCGCGATGACGACGAACGCCACGATGGAGATTCCGATCAGGGAGGGGAATCACCATCAACACCCGGCGGCCGATGAAGGGCAGCATGGATTACCCGCCTGGGGAAAGCGGGCGGCTGGCCAAGGCGGCCAGGGCTGCAGGGGCGCGCAGGGCCGTGTGCGATGCTCTGCGCGCCCCCACCGGTCGAGTGTGTTCTTTCCGGCCGCTGCCTACCGCGTCGAGTCGATGTAGAACGTCGAGAAGTTGGCGGGCGAAATGCCGGGATAGAGCCAGCCTTCGATCAACGTCTCGGGCACGTTGCGCAGCCGGTTGCGCACCGCGCGGAAATTGCCGGCCGGCAGGCTGATGCCGATCGTCGGGAACACGTCTTTGACGACCTCCAGGAACTCCTCCATCGTGGCGTCCTGCGTGGCGCCCCGCGGTCACCGGGAGTTGCTCGGCAAGGGCGAACATCCGCTGGACGTTTCTCCGGCGGCTCCTCGGGATCCACGTCGAGCGCGATGTTGCTGCCGAACAGCACGAGCTGGCCGCGTTGCTCGGCGTACCAGCGTTCCCACGCCGCCCAGTTGCCCAGGTGCCCGGGCCCGCCCATGAACACCTGGGGACTGATCAGCGGCAGCTTTCCGGCACCGTTCTCGGCCAGCCACAAGGCGATGTCGAAGTCGGGCTCGGAGGCGGCGCGCGTTGTGCAGCTCGTCCGAGACCACGTCGACGATCGTATCGACACCGACGGCCTCCCAGTACCGTTCGATCAACAGCATCATGTCGACCCAGTCGGGCTTGAACCCCTGATTGACCGACACGATCACCTGGAAGCGCTCGCCATCCCGGGCGCAGGCGGAAGCCGTCTCCGTCCTTGTCGGGCAGGACCTTGTCCAGAAAACTGTTCGCCAGCTCCGGGTCGTACTCGGTGTATTGCCTGGCCAGCTCGTCGTCGTAGTAGCGGGCGATCCCGGACGCGGTGCGACCTGGAACGGCTCGCCCTGACCCAGGAACACCACGTCGATCAGCTCCTCGCGATTGATCGCGTGGCTGAGACCGATGCGGAAGTTCCTGTCCTGGTAGACCTCTGCCTTGATACGGTCCGGGTGACTCATGGGGAACATGAAGAACGCCACGTTCATGTCGGCGCTCGCCGCGTTGATCAGGCGGTAGTCGCCGGGTTCCTGATTCTCGAAGAACACGCCCCGGTTGTTCGGCGTCGAGATGCTGACGCGGGAGATGTCGATCTCGCCGGCCAGCGACTTGGCGAGCTGCACCTCGGGATCGGTGGTCAGGACCCAGGTGCGGCGATCGATATAGGGAAGCTGGTTGCACGCCGTGTCCACCTTGAAATAGTAGGGATTGCGTTCGAAAGTGAACCGCTCCCGGCTCTCGACCGGCCCGGTCGGCAGGTGAGCGTGAACGTGCGGCCGCGGGTTGAAGTACTCGGCATTCTGACCGTAGGTGCCCACCGTCGACTTCCACCATGCGCCGTAGTCGTCGGCGTTGGCGTCAGCCATCATCTCGGCGACGCCGTCGGGGTTGCTTTCGAGGTCGAACTGCTCGGCGTGGTGCTTGGCGAACTGCACGACGCGCTGGCCGTAGGGGGACGCCAGGTCCAGGAGGAAGACGCCGTTGGGCTTGGACCATGAGAAGCGAATCGTGTAGTCGTCGATCGCTTCCACCGTGGCGTGCTCGCCGTCGACGACGAAGATGCCGCGCGGCCCCGATGCGTTGATCGCGGTGTTGGTCTCGATGCGCTCCCACCAGAACAGGATGTCGGCCGACGTGAACGGCATGCCGTCCGACCACTTCATGCCCTCGCGGAGCTTGAAGGTGTAGGTGGATGCGTCTTCGCTGATGTCCCAGCTCTCGGCGACGTTGGGGACGACCTCCGAGCCGTCGACCGCCCAGCGGACCAGTGGCTCGTAACCGTAGTGACGCATCTCACCGATGCGCTGGCCCCCGTAGGTGTCGACCATCTCGCCACCGTACATGCCGATCTGCTCGGCGGGTTCCACGACCAGGGGATTGAGTGGCAGCCGCTCTTGGACAGGCGGTAGCGTGCCGGCGTCCACCAAGGCGGCCAGCTCGGGCGCCTCACCGTAGGCGTCGCACTGGTTCGCGAACAGGGGCGTCGTTGCCGACAGCAACGCCGCGGTGGCGAGGGCGGTACGAAGAAGGGCGGTACGCATCAGGAGTTCCTCCTCAACGGATTCCCCGATGGACATCGAGCCATCGGCGCGTGGCGATCAGAATGATCTATGTAAGTTGCGAATGTTAGCAGAAACGGAACACGTGCGTCAAGATGCCGACTCGGGCAGGTTCGGGCGCAGGACCGGGTAGCCGTCGACGAGGAACCGCTGCGGTTGGGCGTCGGTCAGACGATAGCCGGCATCATCCACGGCGACCTCCATTGCTTGACCGAGCAGATCGAAGCGGCATTCATTTATTGCGAACGATGGAGAGAACGAAACCATACGTGTCAGGGTGTACGCCGCGCGTCGCCAGGGCATGTCGGCGTTGACCCGGGTAAGAGCGACCCGTAGGCTGTCGATTGCCATGGCGACCACCTCGACGACGGACTCGGTCCTCGCCACCTACCAGCGGGACGGCTACGCGATACGGCGCGGCATTCTGCCGGCTGTCGACCTGGATCCGGTGCGCGAGTTCCTGGCCGCGGAGGTGGACGCCTACGCCCGCCGGATGCTGGCCGAAGGAACGATCCGCTCGCTGCACGCCGAGCAGCCCTTCGAGCGGCGGTTCGCCGCGATCTGCCGGGAGATGGACGCCTCGCCGCGGAGCTGGATCGGGAGCGTGTTCGATCGGGTGTTCTATGACCTGTACCGGCATCCGGCCATCCTGCGTGTGCTGGGCGAGCTATTCGGCCCGGAGGTGGTTCAACTCGGCGCGCTGAACATCCGCACCAAGCTGCCGGAGGCCGAGATCACCTCCTTCCCTTGGCACCAGGACAGCCACTACTACAACGAGCCGTCACGCGGAAAGCGGGTCGGCTCCACCGAGGATGCGCACATCGTCACGGTCTGGGTGCCGCTGATGGACGCTACCGTGGAGAACGGCTGCGTGTGGGTGCTGCCGGGCAGCCACCGCTGGGGCCTGATCGACGCGGCGCGCGGCGAGGACCTGAACGTGCGCGCCACCGAGGACGTCGAGCGGCGCGGCACCCCGACCCCGGTGGAGATGCAGGTGGGTGATGTTCTGTTCCTGACCAACCTCACCTTCCATGCCAGCAAGATGAACCGGACCGACGCATCGCGCTGGAGCGTCGACTTCCGCTATCACGCCGCCCCGGCGGTGCTGAGTGACCGGCCGCGCGCCGCGCTGGAGGCGCTGCACTCCCGCTTTCGAGCCTCCGGCCGCGAGCCGTTGACGGTGATGAGCAAGGACCCCACGCCAACCTGGGAGGAGTGGCGGGACGCCACCAACCGGGCGCGCGAGCAGGCGGCGGCCGCCGGCCGCTGACGTCCGGCCCCGGCCGCGTCAGGTGAACGACGCCTCGTCCGTGTCCATGGGGTCGTCGGGCGTCAGGCTGAAGCTCCCGTCCGGTTGCTCCTGCCACTGACAGACGTCGGGCTCGCCCGCGCGGTTGGCGACCGGCCCGCGGAGCACGGGGTCGCCGGTGGCGCGCAGGTGCTGGTCCAGCCGCTCCCGCAGTTGCGCCTCCACGTCGGCCAGCGCCGGATCGCCGGCCAAGTCGCGCAGCTCGAAGGGGTCGGAGGCCAGGTCGAAGAGCTGCGTGTCCGGGAGCGGGGAGCCGTACCAGCGCTCCACCGTCTCCCGGTCGCCGGCGAAACGCGCGAGCCAGCCGTTGTCGACGAAGATGGGGACGCGGCGGTAGCTGCGGATCAGCTTGTGGCGGGAGGTGCGGATGGAGCGGACGGGCGTGTAGTACCAGCGTCCGCTGCGCCTGCCCCAGTTGAGCTGGCTGAACGCCCAGCGCCGCAGCGGCGCGGCCGGCTCGTCTTGTGCGAGTTGCGCGGCCCAACTCATGCCCTGGATTCCCTGCGGCTGCGCCACCCCGCAGAGATCGGCCAGGGTGGGCAGCAGGTCGACGTTGCTCGAAAGCTCGTCGATGGTTCTGCCCGGCGCGATCGCGCCCGGCAGCCTCATCAGCAGCGCCGTGCGCAGACCGGAGTCGTAGATGGTGTGCTTGGCGCGCGCCACGGCCGGGCCGTGCTCGGTCGTGAACACGACCAGGGTGCGCTCGCGAATGCCCGCGCGGTCGATGGCGGTCAGGATGCGGCCGATGCGGGCGTCCATGTCCCGGATCTGCCACGCCAGGGTGGCCAGGTCGCGGCGCGTTGCGTCCGTGTCGGGCAGATACGGCGGCACGGCGATCCGTTCCGGCACTTCCGGGTCGAACGCCGCCCCGAACGGGCGATGGCACTGCGTGAACGACACCTGCAGCAGGAACGGGGTGGCGGCGTCGCGCTGCGTCTCGATGAACGCCGCCGCCGCTGCCGCCTGCTCTTCCGGGACGGTCGCGATCTGCCGCGCGAACCCCATCCAGTGCGGGTCGTTCGGAACCATCAGCCGGCCGCACAGCATGGTTCGGTACCCGGCCCGCCGGAACCGCGCCGCCATGCAGATCGTCCCCGGGGCGAGTGGCTCCTGGCCGATGACGCCCACCTCGTGAGGGAGCGACCCCGTGTACATGGAGGATCGGCTGGGGATGCAGATCGGCGCGGTGGCGATGTGCATGCCGAAGCGCGCGCCGGCGGCGGCCAGCCCGTCGAGGTTGGGGGTGTCGAGGTCGGGGCGTCCGTAGCAGCCGAGCCAGTCCCCCAGGTCGTGGCAGTCGATGTAGACGACGTTCGGTCGAGGCATTCTGTTGACGAGACACAGGTTAGCACGCTCGCGCCGCGATTTCGAACGGCTGCGGGCGGAGCGAGCAGCCATCTCCGCAATCCGCCGCAGCTCTGCTACAGTGGGTCGTCATGGCCGCACGCCACGGAGACTGGCTTCGGCAGGCGGACGCGGATCTCCGCCATGCCCGCAACGCGCGCGACCATGGCACGCACGAGTGGGCGTGTTTCGCCGCACAGCAAGCCGCGGAGAAGTCACTCGAGGCGGTCCTCCTCAGCCGTGGTGCGGATGCGTGGGGACACACGGTTACGGCTCTCCTTGGCTTGGTGACTACCGCAGAGCAGGCCGGCGAAGAACTGATCACCTGCGCCAAGAGCCTCGACAAGCACTACATCCCGACCCGCTATCCGAACGGCTTCGACACGGGCGCGCCGGTCGATTTCTACACGAAGAAGGACTCCGAGGATGCCATACGCTGTGCCGAGACGATCATCACGTTCGCTCGTGGTCAAATCGAACAACCAGGCGACCGTTGAAGCGGCTGTTCGCCGCTGGGCTCGTCACATCGCGGCGCAGCGACCCGAGGTACGGCGGATCATCTGGTTCGGCTCGCGGATCAACGGCGCTCCCGCTCCAAGTAGCGACGTCGACGTGTGCGTGGTGATCTCGGAGTCGCGCCGGCCTGTCCGTGACCGAATCGGTGATTACCTGCCATTCGGGTTTCCGGTCGGCATCGACCTGTTCCCCTATACTGAATCGGAACTGGAACGACTCGAGGCCGAACACCCATCCTGGTACGCGGCGATCGCTTCCGGTATCGATCTCGTCACTGCTTCATCTGATCCGAGTCCTTGAGTCGGATTCGATTCCTGGATGAGGCAAGGCGCCTTGACCAGCGTGCCCGGATGCACGTAGCGTACGCGCCAGATGACCGATCGCAACGACATCTCGACGATCGATTCGACGCTTGACGTGCGCGCTTGGTGGTGGCCGGTGGTGTAACCGGAACCACGCACTGAGGCCGCATGTCGGCACGTGCTGAAGGCCGCAGGTTCCGGTGATCGCGCCGGGTCCTGCGGCTTTTTGTATTCATGGAGGAAGGAGTTGCAGAAGACAGCGACGAAGACGATCTCGGCCGAGCGCTTCACGCCGGTGACGCTGGCCAGGAAGCTGGACGCACGCGTGCTGCTGGAGTCGGCCTCCTTCATGAAGGGGCGCGAGCGCTACTCCATCCTGCTGGTGCGCGAGGCGTTCTGCGTCCGCGAGACGCAGGCCGGCGTGGTGCTGGGGCGGGAGGGGACGGAGACGCGCCTGCCGGACCCGGAGCGGGACATCCTGGACGTGCTGCGCTCATTTGCGGCCGAGCACACGGGCACGGCGTTCGACTTCCCGTTCCCGGCCGGCGGCATCGGCTTCCTGAGCTACGAGTACGCATCGCGCTTCGACACCGTGCGCCTGCAGGAGCGGCCCGACGTGCTGGGGCTGCCGCACGCCGCGTTCCTGTTCGGTCACCTGTTCGCCGTGTTCGACCACTACGTCGACTCGGTAACCCTGCTCGGCATCAACTACGACCGGTACGAGATCGACCTGGACGCGGCCATCGACGCGGCCATGGCCCGGATCGACGACATGGACTTCAACTTCATGGCGCCTCAGCGCCACCGCGGCACCGCCGAGGTCGTGGACGAGGGGGACCCGCCGCGCTTCATGGCCGGGGTCAGGGAGGTGCGGGAGGAGATCATCGCGGGCAACCTCCTGCAGGGCGTGCTGTCGCGCCGGATGGCGGTGCGTACCGAGTTGCCGGCGCTGGAGGCGTACCGCAACCTGCGCCACACCAACCCCTCGCCCTACCTGTTCTACCTGCGCTACGACGGCTTCGAGCTGTTCGGCGCCTCGCCGGAGGTGCACGTGCGCTGCCGGCAGGGCCGCGCCATCCTGCGCCCGATCGCGGGCACGCGGCGGCGCGGGGCGGACCGGGCCGAGGACGCCGCGTTGGCGGCGGAACTGCTCGGCGACGAGAAGGAGCTGGCCGAGCACCTGATGCTGGTCGACCTGGGCCGCAACGATCTGGGCCGGGTGTGCATCCCCGGCTCGGTCGAGGTGACCGAGCTCAACGTCATCGAGCACTACTCCCACGTCATGCACATCGTCTCCCAGGTCGAGGGAAACCTGTTCCCTGATCGCGACGGCATCGACGCGCTGCGCGCCACCTTTCCGGCCGGTACCGTGTCCGGCGCGCCGAAGATCCGCGCCATGGAGGTGATCGACCGCCTGGAGGCCGCGCCGCGCAGCTTCTACGCCGGGGTCGTCGGCTATGTCGAGCCGGACGGCTCCCTGGACACCTGCATCGCCATCCGCTGCGGGCTGAAGAAGGACGGGGTGATGGTGCTGCAGGCCGGCGCCGGTGTGGTCTTCGACTCGTCGCCGGAGCGGGAGCTGGAGGAGACCGACGAAAAACTGCGAGCGCTCGTCAGGGCGCTGGGAGTGGAGCTCTGATGTACGTCCTGATCGACAACTACGACTCGTTTACCTACAACCTGTTCCAGTACCTGTCGGAGATCACCGACGAGGAGATCCGCGTATTCCGCAACGACCGGATCGACACGGACGGGATCGCCGCGCTGGAGCCTGAGGGTATCATCATCTCGCCCGGCCCGGGCCGGCCGGAGGACGCCGGCGTGAGTCTGAAGGCGATCCGCCGGTTCGCCGGCACGATCCCGATCCTGGGGGTCTGCCTGGGACACCAGGCGATCGGCGCCGCCTTCGGAGCGAGCATCATCCAGGCGAAGGCGATCGTACACGGCAAGACCGATGCGATAACCTCGGACGGGCGCGGCGTGTTCCGCGGGATCCCGTCGCCGGCGGTCTTCACCCGCTATCATTCGCTGGTGATCGACCCGGAGACGGTGCCCGAGGGGTTCACGGTGACCGCGCGATCTGCGGATGGCGAGGTCATGGGCATCCGGCATGAACGGTACGTCGTGGAGGGCGTGCAGTTTCACCCGGAATCGATCGCTTCCGCTGCCGGGAGGAGACTGTTGGCGAACTTTCTGAACTACAAGCGCGAACCGCTGGACGTGCCGGGGCTGCTGAACACGGTGGCGGCCGGCACCGACCTGACGCAGGAGCAGGCCGCCGCGTTCATGGAGGAGCTGACCGACGGCCACCTCAACGCGGCGCAGATCGCCGGCTTCCTGGTGGCGCTGAACGCCAAGGGCTACACGGCGGCGGAGATCGCCGGCTGCGTGTCGGTCCTGCGGCGCAAGAAGACGCCGCTGGAGGTCTCGGGCGACTTCCTGGACACGTGCGGCACCGGCGGGGCCGGCATCGGCAGCTTCAACATCTCGTCCATGGCGGCGCTGGTGGCCTGCGCCGCCGGCGCCCGGGTGGCCAAGCACGGCAACCGGTCGTTCACCCGCAGGAGCGGCAGCGCCGACTTCTACGCTGCGCTGGGCGTCCGCTCCGACCTCGGCCCGGCGGCCACCGCCGAGCTGCTCACCACGACCGGCTTCGCGTTCCTGTTCGCGCCGACGTATCACGGCTCCATGCGCCACGCCGCTCCGGTGCGGCAGGAGCTGGGCATCAAGACCGTGATGAACCTGCTGGGGCCGCTGGCCAATCCCGCCGGCGCCGCCTACCAGGTGATCGGGGTCTACGACGGCGCGCTCTGCCGGGTGGTGGCGGAGGCGGCGCGACTGCTGGGCGTGCGGCGCGTGATGACCGTGCACGGTGACGACGGTGGCGACGAGATCTCGGTGACCGGCCCCACGAATGCGGTGTTCATCGACGAGTCGGGCGAGGCGACCGAGCTCCGGCTGACGCCGGAAGAGCTGGGCGTCGGCCGCCACGAGATCGGCGCGGTCGCCGGCGGCACGCCGAAGGAGAACGTCACGGAGGCGCGCGCGTTGATGGCCGGCGGGGGCCGTCCGGCGCTGCGCGACGCGATCGCCGTCAACGCCGGCGCCGCACTGTACGTGTGCGGGCTGGCGGGCGAGATCCGCGCCGGCACGGAGACCGCGCTCCAGGCGCTGGCCTCCGGAGCGGTGGCGCGCAAGGCTGAGGAGATCACGGCGCTGGCGGCGACGCTGGCCGAGCGCGACGCCTCCGGCGGAGACGGGTCCACGCCGTGACCATCCGTGATCGCATCGTCGCCGGCCGCCGGGAACGGGTCGCGCGCGAAGGGCCGGCGCTGGGCGCGGCCGTGCCGCGCGCAAGGCAGGCGCCCGCCGCCCCGTTCGCCGCGGAGCCGCTGGTGGTCTGCGAGATCAAGAAGCGCTCACCTTCCCGCGGCGCGATCGACGCCGACCTGGACGTGGTCGCCCAGGCCGGACGCTACGCGGCCGCCGGCATCCGCCACGTGTCGGTGCTCACCGAGCCCGACCATTTCGGCGGCTCGCTCGACGACCTGATGCGGATCAAGGAGCGCTTCCCGCACCTCGCCGTGCTGCGCAAGGACTTCCTGCTCGACGAGCGGGACGTGGAGGTCTCCCACCGGGCCGGCGCCGACGCGGTTCTGCTGATCGCCGGCATGATCGACCGGCAGCGTCTGGGGTCGATGCTGCAGGCGGCCGAGGGCCTGGGCATGGCCGCCCTGGTGGAGGTGCACGATCCCGCCGACGTGGAAGAAGTGCGCGCCTTGCGCCCGGCGCTGGTCGGCATCAACGCGCGCGACCTGACCACCTTCAGCACCGACCTGGCGCACCCGCTGCGCCTGCGGCCGGCGATCGACTGGCCGGCGCGGCTGGTGTTCGAGTCAGGCATCTTCTTCGCGGAGCAGGCGGCACCGGCGCGTGCCGCCGGCTTCGCGGGCGTGCTGGTGGGCGAGGGGGTCGTGCGGCGGCCGGAGCTGGCCGCCGAGTTGGTGGCCGCATTTCAGGGCCCGGCGCCTGCCGACTTCTGGGGCCGGCTCTACGAGCGCATGCCGCTGCGCGCGATCGGCGCGCAGGAGCCGATCCGCCCACTGGTCAAGATCTGCGGAGTCACAAGCCGTGACGACGCGCTGCGCGCGGTCGATGCCGGCGCCGACCTGCTCGGTCTCAACCTGGCCGCCGAGTCGCCACGGCGCGTGGCGCCGGAGATGATCGCGCAGCTCGGTGACGTCGGCGCGCTGAAGGTGGGCATCACGGTGGACGACGCCGAGGTCGCGGCGGAGCTGCAGCGCGACGGCCACCTGGATGCCGTGCAGCTTCACGGCGCCGAGCCCGCCGAGCGCTGCGCGGACCTGGTGCAGCCTTACTACAAGGCGATTCGCGTGCGGGGCCGGGCGGACCTCGACGGGATCGGCGACTACCGCTGTCCGCGGGTGCTGGTGGACGCGCCGGCGTCCGGCCGGCGCGTCGACGCCGAGCTGATCGACGAGGCCGCCCGCCACGGCCCGCTCTGGCTGGCCGGCGGACTCGATCCCGACAACGTGGGCGCCGTCATCGACCGCCACGCGCCGGAGCTGGTGGACGTGGCCAGCGGCCTGGAGTCGTCGCCGGGACGCAAGGACCCGGCCAAGCTGAGGGCGTTCTTCACCGCGATTCGCGCGCCGCTCGGAACGGCCGCATGAGGAGTCCGACATGAAAGTCTACAACGACTACTTCGGCCAGTTCGGCGGGCGCTACGCGGCCGAGGTGTTGCGCACGCCGCTCGACGAGCTGCAGGCGGCGTTCACGGAGGCGGTGGTCGACCCGGAGTTCCTGGCCGAGCTGGACCGGTTCGGCCGGCAGTTCGCCGGGCGTCCGACGCCGCTCTCTCCGGCCGTGAACGCGCAGGCGGAGATCGGCGGCGCGTCGATCTACCTGAAGCTGGAGGGGCTGGCCAACACCGGCGCCCACAAGGTGAACAACGTCATCGGCCAGTGCCTGCTGGCCAGGCGCATGGGCAAGCCGCGCGTGATCGCCGAGACCGGCGCCGGCCAGCACGGCGTGGCCACCGCCGCGGTCGCCGCCAAGCTGGGACTGGAGTGCCGGGTCTACATGGGCGAGGTGGACGTGCGCCGCCAGCGGCCCAACGTGTTCTGGATGGAGCTGTTCGGCGCGGAGGTGGTGCCGGTCGGATCGGGATCGCGCACGCTCAAGGACGCGATCAACGAGGCGCTGCGCGACTGGTCCGACACCTTCGACCGGACCCACTACGTGATCGGCTCGGTCATGGGCCCGTCGCCCTACCCGGACATGGTGCGCGAGTTCCAGTCCGTGGTCGGCCGCGAGGTGGCCGATCAGTGCCGGCAGCTCGGCGTGCAGCCGACCGCGCTGATCGCCTGCGTGGGCGGCGGCTCGAATGCGCTCGGGTTCTTCGCTCCGCATCTGGAGGCGTCGGCGCCGCGCCTGATCGGCGTGGAGGCGGGAGGCCGCGGGCCCGCCCTGGGCGACCACGCGGCGCGCATGTCCGGCAGCGGCATCCCCGGCATCGTGCACGGCTACAAGTCGCTGTTCCTCACCGACGGCGACGGCCAGGTGGCGGAGACGCACTCGATCTCGGCCGGACTCGACTATCCCGGCGTCGGCCCTCAGCTCGCCCACCTGGGCACCAGCGGCCGCGTGGAGTTCACGACCGCCTCCGATGTCGAGGCGCTCGACGCGGTGCGGCTGTTCGCCCGCAGCGAAGGGGTCATCTTCGCGCTGGAGTCCGCGCACGCGGGCGCGGCGGCGATCAAGGTGGCCCGCACGCTCCCGGACGACGCCGGCGTGGTGGTCAACGTCTCCGGCCGCGGCGACAAGGACTTGTTCATCCTGGCGGGAGCGCTGCAGCCCGAACGCTGGGCGGAGTTCCTGACGCGCGAAGCGCAGGAGATCGCCCATGGCTGACACGCCGGCCTTCATGGCCCATCTGGTGGCGGCGTTCCCGGATCGGGACACCTCGCTGCGCGTCGGCGAGGCGATGATCGACGGAGGCGCCGGGCTGCTGGAGGTGCAGTTTCCCTTCAGCGACCCGACCGCGGACGGTCCGTGGATCCAGCGCGCGTGCGCGGATGCGCTGGCGGCCGGGTTCGCGGTGGACGACGGCTTCCGGCTGGTCGACCGGCTGGCGAACCGGCCCGCCGCGCCGCAGGTCTTCGTGATGGTGTACGCCAACCTGGCGTTCCGGCCGGGCATCGAACCGTTCCTGGCGCGCTGCCGGGACGCGGGCGCGCGCGGCGTGATCGTCCCCGACCTGCCCCCCGACTACGACGAGGGGCTGTACGCTGCCGGCCGGAACCTGGCTCTGGAGGTGGTCCCGGTGATTCCCGTGACCGCCCGTGCGGAACGCCTCCGTACCGTGGTGGAGAGCTCGCGCACCAGCTCCCTGTACACGGCGCTGCGCAAGGGCGTGACCGGCGGCTACACCCGGATCAGCGATGACAGCGTCCGTTTCCTGCGCGACGCCAGGGCGCTCGGCGTTTCGGTGATGGCCGGCTTCGGGATTTCGGAACGGGCGCAGGTCGAGGCGCTCGCGCCGCTGGTGGATACCGTGATCGTCGGGTCAGCCTTCATCCGCGCGCTGATCGAGGCCCCGGAGGGCGCCGACCCGTACGACACGGTACGCGGTCTGATGGCGCGGCTGGCCGATCCGGGGACTTCTTGATCGATGCTGCGCTTCGCCCTACTTTCTGGACAACGACTCCCGAGGGGGCAAGCCGAATGGGACAGGAAGTGACGATTACCAGCGACAATTTCGATGCGGAGGTTCTCCAGGCGGACACTCCCGTGCTGGTCGACTTCTGGGCCGACTGGTGCGGCCCGTGCAAGATGATCGCGCCCGCCGTCGAGGAACTGGCCTCCGACTACGCGGGCCGCGTCAAGGTCGGCAAGGTCAACGTCGACGATGCCGGCGACTTGGCGATGAAGTTCAACGTGGTCAGCATTCCCACCCTGCTGCTGTTCAATGATGGATCGGTGGTCGACCAACAGGTCGGCGCGGTTCCGAAGGGCAAGATCGAGGGGATGTTCAAGGCGCTCGTGTAGCGCGCCCTGCATCACGTGCGGCTGAACACTTCATCGGTGTTGAGGCCGCCGAACGTCGCCCCGCGGGTCGGGGTGATGTGCCAGTCCGTGCGGGAGTCGGTGTCGGCGTGGTCGCTGCCGCGCGCCATCGAGCGGGTCGATGTGGTGTCGTTCGAGTCGACGGCGTCCTCGGGCCGCGCCAGCTCGCCGGCGATCTGCCAGCCGCCGGCCGCCACCAGCTCGTCGACGCGTTCCAGCACTCTGCGGGTGCCGAAACCCCGGTAGCGTTCGTCCGACTCGGAGGTTCGGTCGCTGTAGATCACGCCGTCGAGCACGTCGCCGTCCGGCCGTGCGTAGAGCGACACGACGCCGTTGTTGCCGGACAGTCCCTCGCCGGAGGGCAGCCACAGGTCCCAGGCATCCTCCGACGCCTGCGGGTGGGCCGAATCCGTCTTCGACGCGGTCTCATCCACCTCCTCCGGATCACCGGTGCTGACGCAGTGGATGACGATGTAGTCGCCCGGCTCCACCGCGAGGGACGGGAACACCAGCCGGTGCCGGTAGTTTCCCGGCGTTCCGTCGTACAGGGTCACCCCGCCCAGGTCGCCGGCCGACAGGGCCACCAGCTCGATCCGGTCGGGCCGCGTACGGGTGCCGCGCGTGGTCAGCTCGGTGATGAGCAGGGCCGGCACCTCGCCGTTGTGGCCGTGGAAGCGGGCGGTCATCCCCAGGCCGTTGCCGCGCTCATCGGTGACCACCGCCTTGAGCTGGTACTCGGCGCCCGCGCTCTGCTCGGCGACCGACAGCAGCATGCGGGCTCCGTCGTAGGCGACGCCATCCAGGCCGAGAGGCGGTTCGATGACCAGCGATCCATCCTCGAGCACCGCGGGCTCGCTGAAGGTGATCGCGATCGAGCGCCGGTCCGGCACCTCGACGGTGCGCAGCAGAGGCGGCGTCAGGTCCGGATCAATGACGGTGCGCAGTGCGGGCACCTTGCCGCACGCGCCCACGACGCAGAAAAGGCCGGCCAGGCTCGCTGCCGCGGCGAGCCTCCGGAAGTCGATTGTTCGGGTTGCCATCACCCCGGATACGGCCGGGGCGGCGGCAGCGCTTCTGCCGGCTACCCTTCGGCGCTCTGCAGCTCCTCGATGACCCGCCGCGCCAGCCGGCCCGGCGCCGGCGGCAGGTCCTCGCCTCCTTCGCCGTCGTACCTGGCCACCAGGAGGCCCAGCAGCTCGATGGCCGTCTGGTCGTCGTCGAGCTTGTGGTGCATGAAGGCGATCTCGTACTCCGCCCAGAGATTGCGCTCAAGCTCGTCGGGGTGGGCGGTGGCCGGGAAGCGCGCCAGGTAGGCCCGGTAGTAGTCCATCGCTGCTTGATGGTTCCGTTGACTGATGGAGTCGCGAGCCGCCTGGAAGTACTCGGGCGCGGTCAGTTGCTCCGAGGGGTCCGGCATGGGCGTCTGACAGGCCGACAGCAGCGCGGCGCCCGCCGCCAGCACGACGACCAGCGACTGCAGGACGCGGCCGGCGCGTGCGGCGGCATGCATCACGCGGCCTCCAGCCGCGCGACGATGTCGTCGGCGAACGCGCTGGTCGAAAGCTGCGTGGCGCCGGTCGTGAGCCGCGCGAAGTCGTAGGTGACGCGCCCGGCGGCGATGGTCTCGGTCAGCGCGCGGTCGATCGCGGCGGCCGCTTCGGTCCAGCCCAGGTGCTCCAGCATCAGCACCCCGGACAGGATCACCGAGCTGGGGTTGACGACGTTCTTGCCGGCGTACTTGGGCGCGGTGCCGTGCGTGGCCTCGAAGATCGCGTGCCCGGTGTGGTAGTTGATGTTGGCTCCCGGCGCGATGCCGATACCGCCCACCTGCGCGGCGAGCGCGTCGGAGATGTAGTCGCCGTTCAGGTTCATGGTGGCGATGACGTCGAACTCGCGCGGTCGGGTCAGGATCTGCTGCAGGAAGATGTCGGCGAT
This sequence comes from Spirochaetia bacterium, assembly GCA_965215345.1. Lineage (GTDB taxonomy): Bacteria > Spirochaetota > Spirochaetia > SZUA-6 > Bin103 > CATQHW01. Next base: position 2,116,943 of record CBDCDL010000002.1, read on the forward strand.
CGCGTCCTTGATGAGGACCATGCCGTCGGGCACCGTGCCGTCGGCCGGCAGGTCGTCCCAGGCGATCGTCTGATCGGGGAAGCGCTCCGCGGCCACCTCGTAGCCCCAGCCGCGAAACGCCCCCTCGGTGAATTTCTGGATGTTGCCCTTGTGCACCAGCGTGACGCTGCGGCGCCCGTGCTGCAGGGCGTGGCGAATCGCCGCCTCCACCAGGCGGGCGGTGCCGGTCCTGCTGATCGGCTTGACGCCGATGCCCGAGTCCGGCCGGATCTCCCAGCCGAACTCGTCGCGCACGAAGTCGATGATGCGCTGCGCCTCCGGGGTTCCGGAACTCACCTCGAGGCCGGCGTACACGTCTTCGGTGTTTTCCCGGAAGACGACCATGTCGACGTCCGCGGGCGAGCGCACCGGCGACGGCACGCCGGGAAAGTACTTGACCGGTCTCAGGCAGACGTACAGGTCGAGCTTCTGCCGCAGGGCGACGTTGAGGCTGCGAATGCCGGTCCCGACCGGAGTGGTCAGCGGGCCCTTGATGCCGACCAGGTACTCGCGGAAGGCATCCTCGGTGGCCTCCGGCAGCCAGCTCCCGGTGCGCTCGTTGGCCTTCTCCCCGGCCAGAACCTCCAGCCACTCGATGCGCCGCCGGCCGCCATAGGCGGTGGCGACGGCGCCGTCCAGTACGCGCACGGCGGCGGCCCAGATGTCGGGGCCGGTGCCGTCGCCTTCGATGTAGGGAATGATCGGCTCGTCAGGGACCTGCAAGCCGTTCGCGGTCATGGTGATCTTCTCGCCCATCAGGGGCCACAGTATATCACCGGATGCACGATCCCCGATGACCGATCAGCGAATGCCGGATCCCATGCCACGTCGCCGCCCGACCGCGGGTCGCGGGTCCCGCCGCTTCCCGGCATGCGGCGCCGCGCTTGGACAGGCGGCTCTCGCGCTGGCGGCCGCCATCGTGATCGGCAGTTGCGCGCGTCACGAGCTGCTGTGGGTCCCGGACGGGTCCCTGAACGCCGATCTCCAGCAGCTCCGCAGGGAGCTGGAGCGGACCGACCCCGGCCCCGAGACCGCCGACCGGCGGTACGCGCTGGTCGCGGAGATCGCCCGCACCCTGCGGAGCGGTGGGGAAGCGGGACGCGAGCGGACCTTCCTGACCCTGTACGCCCGGCAGCATCCGCAGGACCCGTACAACGCCGCCCACCTGGTGACCGTCGCCGATTCCTACCTGGAGGGCGGGCAGACGCCGCTGGCCGTGCACTACTACCGACGGGCGCTGCGCAACCTGCCCGATCTGGAAGTGCGCGGGCGATCGCTGCACCGGCACTGTCTGGAGCGCCTGTTGGAGCTCGACGATGCCGTCCGCCGCGTCGAGTACTACCGGGAGCTGGTCGAGCGGTTTCCCGAACGTATCGACCTCGGCCTGAGCCTCTACCGTCTGGCCGGCGCGTACGCCGCGCGGGTGACTGGGAGCAGGCTCTGGAGGCGTACGGCACGTTCCTCCGTGCGCCCCCGACCGAGATCCCCGGTGAGCCCGAGGCCTACCGGCAGGTGACCGAGCTGATCCGCTTCCATCGCTCCGACAAGTCATGGGTGCGGGCCGATCTGGACACGCTCGTGGCGGAGGCGCGTGCCGCCATCGCCAGCCGTGATGTGCGCGCGTTGCGCCGTCTGCAGGCCGGCGTCAACTTCTTCGCGACGTCGTGGGGGAGCGACGCGACGCTCACTCGACGTTTCAGGTTGGAGGCGTTCTCGATGCGGCGTGTCCACGCCGATGCCGAGGTGCACCCCGATTCCAACGACCGGGAAGCCTTCCTGCGCACGGCGGGATGGACGGCAGGGGTCACTACCTGGTATCTATACTTCCGAAGGGTCGACTACGGCGTCGATCCGCGCGTCGACGGCACTTGGGAGTGGGCCGGCATCTACTTTGGCGAGAAAGTGTAGGTTCGAGAGCGTGTAGGTTCTCGCGCCGCCCACCCCGCGCCGGACCGGCAGAGGCCGGGACGCACAGAGGCCAGCGCGCATGGGGCCAGGACACAAAGAGGAAAGATGAGCAACGCAGCAAGGGGAGCCGTGCGCACGCTCGTGGCGATCGTCGCGCTCACCATCGGCATCGTTCCGCTCGCGGCCCAGGAGTGCCGGAGCGACTGGCAGGCGTGCGACCACGCGCGCGTCGAGCACTACATCAGGCAGTTCACCAAGCGGACTTGGCGTGGATGGCTGCACGGCGTCTGGGAGCGATCGTGGATCTACTCCGATCACATCGACGCTGCGCTCGAGCGGCGCGGGTTGCCGCAGGAGCTGCGGCTGCTGCCGGTGATCGAGTCGGGGTATCTCCCCGATGCGGTGTCGCCGAGCGGCGCGGTCGGCATCTGGCAGATCACGCGCCTGGGGGCAAGCGGCTATCCGCTGCAGATGGATGGTCGGCTCGACGAGCGGCGTGACTTCTGGAAGGCGACGGAGGTCGCGCTGGATACCCTGGCAGCGAACCGCGAACGCTTCGGCGACTGGCTGCTCGCGATCGCGGCGTACAACGCCGGCCCGGGCGGGGTGCAGCGGGCGATCGACCGCGCCGGCACCACGGACTTCTGGGAGTTGCGCCGATCGGGCGCGTTGCCGGAGCAGACGGCGGAGTTCGTGCCCCGCTTCCTGGCGGCGGTTCGCGTCTTCTCGGAGCCGGAGCGCTACGGTCTTCCGGAGCTCGAGCCGATCACCTGGGTTCGCGTCGGAGCCGGCGGCCGGGCCGACCTGCGCAAGCTGGCCGCGCACACGGGCATGGATCTCGATCTGCTGCGGACCGCCAACGCGGAGCTCGGCTCGGTGTTCACCCCGAGTGACGCCTTCGTCGATTCTGCGGTAATCACATCGAGCGACACCCGCGCCGCGGACCTGAACGGATATTGGCTGAAGGTCCCGGCCGAGCACGCCGAGCAGGTGCGGGTCCTCCTGAAGGAGCGCACGCAGCTATTCGACTTCATCGAGCACGTGATCCGCACCGGAGAAACCTTCTGGACGATCGCGAAACGCTACGGGAGCAGCGTCGACCTGATCGTCGACGAGAATCCCGGGCTGCACCCGCAACGGCTGCGACCGGGTCAGACCGCGGTTGTCCCGCTGCTGGCCGGAGTTCCGGTGCCGGCCGCCACTGCGGTGCCGGCCGCCACTGCGGTGGCGGGCACGGCCGTCGCCGGGCCGTCGGGCGCGACGGTCGAACACCGGGTTCGGCCCGGTGAGACCTTCTGGGACTTGGCGCTCCGCTACGGCAGCAGCGTCGAACGGATCCTCCGCGAGAATCCGGGAGTGAACCCGCGGCGGTTGCGGCCGGGCCTGACCGTGATCATTCCGCCGCCAGGTTCCGTCCCGGACGCACCGTCGCCGGGCTTCGCGCACCCCTGGATGGCGCAGGCGGGATCCGGCGCCGTGCACATCGTCGAGTATGGCGACTCGCTGTGGGATATCGCGCGCACCCACGGGGTGACCGTGGAGGCGCTGGCGGCCAGCAACGGCCGGTCGCCGGACGACATCATCAAGCCGGGCGAGACCCTCATCGTGCAGGCCGGCGGTACGCTGTCGAGCGCCTGATGAACAGGCCCGCGTCGTCGGGGATGGCCGCAGGGCGTACCCGGACGGCGCGCGCACACGCACTGATCGCCGTCCTGACGGCGATCGTGGCGCTGCTGACGGCGTGCCGGGAACGGCCCCTGGGCTGGGGCGTGGTGCTTTGGGCGCCGCAGGAGGACATCGGCGGATCGGTGCTGTCCATCAGTGGCGAGTCGGACATCCAGGACGTCTACCGCTACATCGACGCCGAAACCGTCCGCGAGATTGCCCGCTGGCGGCTTCGACTGTTCGCCGACCGTCAGCAGGCTGAAGCGTTCGCCGCCTCCTACCGCGGCCTGGTCCACACCTTCGGCTACGCCGCGCGGAACGGCTTGCCGATCCGGGAAGCGGCCGACGCCCGCTCGGCCCAGCTCTACCGCCTGCGCGAGGGCGAAGCCGTGAAGATCATCGGCCGCGGGGAAGGTCCGGTGACGGTCGGCGACTACCGCAACTTCTGGTATCAGGTGCTCACCGCCGACGGCACGCGCGGGTTCACGTTCGGGGAGTTCCTGGTGCTGTTCGAAACCAGGCAAGATCCGCAGGCGGCGGCCGACCTGCTGCTCGGCGAAGAGGCGGATCTGGAGCGCATCACCGGTGTCGCGTGGCGCCCGCAGTACTACGCCGACATGCTGGTCCGCCGGCGGATCGACCTCACGCGGCTGAACGACACGTACGGGTTCACGGTCGAGCCGGGCAGCCGGACCGTCCCGACGGCGGGGGAGAGGGTTCTGCCGCAGGGAGCCGGTGGGCTGGCGCGCATGCGCCTCCCGGAGCTGGACTTGGCGTTCGCATTCGACCGGATCGATCGCATCGGCGAGGAGGTGTTCGTCCTGCACGGCAGCGGCGTCCGGATCGTCTCGGAAACCGAGTGGAGCATCATGGTCTCCTTCCAGCACGAAGGCCGGCTGCAGACACGGAAGTTCGTCGCCCTCGACGCCGACGTGCAGGATCTGATCGCTGCCGAGCGGGAGCGCCGGGACAGGATCTACGAAGCGTTGCGCGAAAGCGGTCCGGCGCTGCAGTCGAGCGCGTACGGCGAGGCACTGCTCGAGCCGGATCGGCGGTTCCGCTGGAGCGGCTTCGAGAGGCTGGTGCCCGGCGTCATTCCCGCCGACGCGGTCGGAACCGGAACCATCATCCTGCGGCTGCACCTGTCGCGACCGTTGCGCGCGGAGTACTCCGGTGCGCTCACGATGGCGTTCGATCGCGGCGGCGAAGGTGGCGCGCAGGTTTCGGTCGACTTCGTCTACGCGCGTGACGAAGAGGGGATCCGCATGGCTCTGGCCGGCGACGTCGATGAAGAGCAGCTCCTGGTGCTGGGCACGGCGGCCCCGCCGCTGGTGATCTACTTCCGCTTCGCGAGCTGACGTGGCTGCCGTCACCCTGGAAGGGGTCAGCGTCGCCTACGGCGCGCAGACGGTGCTCGCCGGCGCAAGCACCACGCTGGCCCGGGGAGACCGTGTCGCCCTGGCGGGTCCCAACGGCAGCGGCAAGAGCACGCTGCTGCGCGTGGCCGCAGGCGAGCTTGCCCCGGACGCCGGCAGCGTGCGCCTGCAGCGCGGCGCGCGGGTATGCTACCTGCCGCAGTCCGGGTCCGGCGACGACGCGGCCGGGTCCGGGCGGACGGTCGTCCAGGAGCTGGAGCGGGCCTTCACCGACCTGCACGCAGTGGCGGCCGAGGTCACGGCGCTGGAGGCGCGCATGGCCGACGGGGACGCGAGCGAGCGGGTCCTGACCGACTACGGTGAGCTGCTGGAGCGGCTGGAGCGCGGCCGGTACCATGAGCGCGACCGCGAGATCGGCGTCGTCATGCGCGGCCTGGGGTTCGAGGAATCGGACCGCGACCGGCCGGTCAGCGAGCTGTCCGGCGGCTGGGAGATGCGGGTCGCGCTGGGCCGGGTGCTGCTGACCCGCGCCGACCTGCTGCTCCTCGACGAGCCCACCAACTACCTGGACCTGCCGGCGCGCGAATGGCTGGAGGGCTTCCTGGCGCGCGGCGACGGCGGCTTCATGGTGGTCGCCCACGACCGCGAGTTCCTGGACCGCTGCTGCCAGAGCGTGCTCGAGATCCGCGAAAGCCGGCTCCGCTCCTACGCGGGCGGCTACTCCGACTTCGAGCGGGCGCGGGCCGAGCAGGTCCGCGCCGACGCCAAGGCGTACGACCTGCAGCAGGAAGAGATCGAACGGATCGAGGCGTTCATCCGCCGCTTTCGCGCCACCGCCTCCAAGGCGCGCCTGGTGCAGAGCAGGATCCGCTATCTGGAGAAGCTGCCGCGCCGGGAGCGGCCGGTGCAGGCGCCGACCATCAAGCTTTCGCTGCCCGATCCGCCGCGCAGCGGCAAGGTGCCGCTGACCTGCGTCGGGCTGGCCAGGCGCTACGACGACCTGCAGGTGTACGCGGGCGTCGACCTGGAAGTGGAGCGCAACGACCGGCTGGCGGTGGTCGGCAAGAACGGCGCCGGCAAGTCGACGCTGATGCGGGCTCTGGCCGGCGTCGAGGAGCCGAGCGCCGGCTCGATCAAGCGGGCCGTGGGCCTGCGCCAGGCGTACTTCGCGCAGGATCAGGAGCGGCAGCTCGATCCCGGGCTGACGGTGCTGGAAACCGTTCACGCCGCCGCGGCCCCCGACCAGCAGCAGAAGGTCCGCGACCTGCTGGGAGCATTCCTGTTCGACGCGGACGACGTCGACAAGCCGGTGGGCGTGCTGTCCGGCGGCGAGCGCGTGCGCGTGGCGCTGGCGCGCCTGCTGCTGCAGCCGATCAACCTGCTGTTGCTGGACGAGCCCACCAACCATCTGGACATCGTCTCCACCGAGGCGCTGACGCGCGCCCTGGAGCAGTACCGGGGGACGCTGATCGTGGTCTCGCACGATCGCGCCTTCCTGCGCCGGCTGGTCACCGGCGTCCTGGAGGTGGACCGCGGCGGCGCCCGCCTGTACCCTGGAGACTTCTCCTATTACGAGTGGAAGCGCGGGCAACACGATGACACCCCGTCCCGCGCTGCCCCTCGTCCCAAGGGACGTGGAAGCACGAAGGCGCTCCCGGGCGCCCGGTCGCACGCAGCGGCCGAGGATCGCGTACTGGCCGAGTTGGAAGCACTGGAGCAGCAACGGATGACGATAGAGGCGGACTTGGCACGGGAAGACACGTGGCGCGACGGAGCGGCGATGCGCGAGCTGAAGCGGTCGCTCGCCCGCAATCGGCAACGCGAGCGTGAGCTCACCGGCTCGCTCTCCTCCGGGTAGGCGCCGCGTGAACGAGCCCTTCCACGCCTACGACATCCGCTCCGTGTACGGCGCCGGCATCGACGTGCCGCTGGCCTACCGCATCGGCCGCGCCCTGGCGCAGCATCTGGACGCGGACCGGTACCTGCTCGGTCACGACGCCCGCACCCATTCGCCGGCGCTGTCGGACGCGCTGGCGCGCGGCCTTGCCGCCGAGGGGCGGCGCGCGGCCGGCGTCGGCCTCACCACCACGCCGGCGCTCCACTATCTGCAGCTTGCCGGAGGCCATGACGCTGCCGTGATGGCCACCGCCTCGCACAACCCTCCCGAGTACCACGGCTTCAAGGTGTTCGACGCGTTCGGCGGGTTCGTCAGCTACGACAAGGGGTTGGCGCGGGTGGAGGAGCTGCTGCCGGGGATGGCAGGCGAGGGGGACCGCGGTGACAGGGTACGCGACAGGGTAGGCATGGAGGCGCCGCCGGCGCCGGAACGGTACGTCGACTTCGTGGCCGGGGCCGCCGAGGGTGCGCCGGTGGCGCCGGTCATGGTGGACGTGTCCAACGGTTCGGCCGGCGCGCTGACGCAGGCGGTGTCCGAGCGGCTGGGCGGCTTCATCACGGTGCTCAACGGCCAACCGGACGGCTCGTTCCCCGCGCATCCGCCCAATCCGCTGGAGCCGGCCAGTCTGTGCGACATCGCGCCCGCCGTGCGCGAGTCCGGTGCGGCCTTCGGGGCGATCCTGGACGGCGACGGCGACCGCGTGCTGTTCGTCGACGAGCGCGGCGAGGCGGTGGCCTGCTCCTTCAGCGGCGCCCTGCTGGCCGGGGCGATGCTGCGGCGGCATCCGGGCGCCGCGGTCGTCCACGATCTGATCGCCTCGCGCGTCTTCGCCGAGGAGGTCGTCGCCGCCGGCGGCAGCGCGGTGCGCTCGCCGGTGGGCTACACCAACCTGTACGACGCGATGGTGGACTCGGCCGCCGTGTTCGGCTGCGAGACTTCCGGCCACCTCTACTTCCGGGTTTCGGACGCCTACTTCACCGAGTCGGTGCTGTACGCGGTCGTGATGATGGCCTCGCTGCTGGCGCGTAGCGGCCGGCCGCTGTCGGCGCTGATCGCCCCGTTGCGCAGTCGCTACGCGCAATCGGCGGAGATCAACCTGCCGGTCGCCGCCCGGCAGGAGGCGCAGGCGGCGATGGAGCGCATCCGCCGCCGCTTCCGCGACGCGCAACTCGACACCCTGGACGGGCTGTCGGTGGCGTACGGCCACGTCTGGTTTACCATTCGCCCGAGCAATACGGAGCCGCTGCTGCGGCTGCGCCTGGAAGGGCGCGACGCGGACACCGTGGCGGCCACGCTGGCGGAGGTGCGCGCCGTCATCGAAGGAAGGGAACGATGAAGATCCGATACAACGCGCCGGTGGTGCTGAGCTACGCGGTCGCGGCGGCGGTCGTGATGGTGATCGATCAGATAGCGGGTGCGCAGTTCGCGGAGAGGAACTTCGCGGTCCCCGGCAGCTTGGCCGGCGCCGCACCGATCAGCTACGTGCGGTTGCTCACGCACGTGCTGGGTCACGGCGACTGGACGCACCTGCTGGCGAACTTCGCGCTGATCCTGTTGATCGGGCCGATTCTGGAGGAGAAGTACCGCTCCGGGCCGCTGCTGATGATGATGGCGATCACCGCGCTGGTGACCGGCGCGCTGAACGTACTGTTCCTGGAGACGGGGCTGATGGGCGCCAGCGGCATCGTCTTCATGATGATCCTGCTGAGCTCGTTCACGAACATCCGCTCCGGCGAGATTCCCCTGACCTTCGTCCTGGTGGTGGTGATCTACCTGGCGCGCGAGGTGGTGAGCGCCTTCGCCGACGATTCGATCTCGCAGTTCGCGCACGTCGCCGGCGGCCTCTGCGGCAGCCTGTTCGGCTTCGCGATCACGCGCGCGGCGCCGCAGTTCGCGCAGCCGGCCGAGCCTCGCCACCACCTGGAGGAGTGACCATGAGCCCGCCATCCGACGGACCTGCCGGCGCCGTGCGCTACGACGCCGACACCCTGCGCACCTTCGCCGCCGACGTCATCCGCGCCCTGGGCGGTTATCCCGAGCACGCCGAGATCGTCGCCCGCCACTTGGTGCTGGCCAACTTGGTCGGCCACGACTCGCACGGCGTGTTTCGTCTGCCGCAGTACACGGACTTCCTGGACCGCGGCCACATCGACCCGGCGGCGCGGCCGACCGTGGAGCGCGAGACGCCGTCGACCGCCGTGATCGACGGTCACAACACCTGGGGCCACGCGGTCGCGGAGCTCGCCACGCAGATCGCCGCGGCCAAGGCCGACCGCACCGGCATGGCCGCGGTCGGCGTGCGCAACGCCTTCCACGTCGGCCGGGCCGGCGCCTACCCGGCCATGCTGGCCGAGCAGGGGCTGATCGGGCAGATCTTTTGCAGCGCCGAAGGCTCGGCCTTCATCGCGCCGTGGGGCGGCACCGAGCGGCGGCTTGCCACCAACCCGATCGCCATCGCCGTCCCCACCGGCGGCCAGCCGATCCTGGTCGACATGACCACCAGCGTGGTGGCCGAAGGCAAGGTGAAGCTGGCCCGCACCGCCGGCAAGACGCTGCCGCCGGGCTGGATCCTGGACAAGGACGGCGAGCCGAGCACCGATCCGGAGGCGCTGTACGCGGACGGCACGCTGTTGCCGCTCGGCGGGAGCGTCGCGCACAAGGGCTACGGACTGTCGGTCATCGTCGACCTGCTCGGCAGCATCCTCAACGGGGGCGTGCCCGGCATGATGGGGCCGATCCTGCACAATCACTTTCTGCTGCAGGCGTTCGATCCGGCGACGATCACGGACCGCAGCGCGATGGAGGCGGCGCAGGCACGCTACTTCGAGTACCTGCGTTCGTCACGGAAGCGGGCCGGCGTGACGGAGATCCTGCTGCCCGGAGAGCCCGAGCAGCGATCCATGGCGGACCGGAATGCGAACGGCATCCCGCTCGACGACGGCGTGATCCGCTCGCTCGACGAACTCTGCGCGCGGCTGTCTGTCACCCCTCTCGCGGAGCGCCCGTAACGAACAGCGGCTGACATCTCGCGCGCGCTGTCTGTCAGCCCCCCAGCAGGAGCTCGCCCACCAGGGCCAGTGCGAAACCCAGGACCGCGCCGAGCGGCGGCGACCAGTGGCGCTCCAGCCGCGCCTGCGGCGCGATGTCCTGGAACGTCAGGTACAGGATGCCGCCGGCGGCGAACAGCATGATCGCGCCCAGGATCGCGTCCTGATCGGCCAGCCAGAACCAGCCGACCGCTCCGCACACGGGTCCCAGCAGCGCGAGCAGCAGCATGCGGCGCACCGCCACGCCGGCGCGGACGTTGCCGGACAGCTCCCGCCACGCGTTGAAGCCCTCCGGCAGGTTCTGCAGCCCGATCAGCAGCGCCAGCAGGATGGCGCCGTCGGCGCCGGCCGCGAACATGCCGCCGAGCGCCAGCGACTCCGGCAGGAAGTCTGCCCCCATGGCGATGAACTGCGGCGCCGCTCGGTGCCGTTTCGCCTGCACGCGGTCCACGGTCATGAACGCCGCGCCGCCGGCGAGCAACAGCGTCGTGGCCGGCACCGGATGCGGCAGGCGGGCGGCCCCTTCCGGGACCAGCACCAGGGCCACGGCGCCGACCAGCACCCCGCCGCCGAAGGCGATCACGAAGTGCCGGAATTCCTGCTCCAGCCAACGCGGCCCGATGTGCCTGATCGCGGCCAGGCCGGCGCCGACCGGAATGCAGGCGCCGGCCACGGCCGTCCACAGCAGCAGCTCGACCAAACGGTTCAATCCAACTGTCCCGCCACATGATCCAGATCATGTTGGCCACCGAAGATCATTTCGATTTGGCCCCGCGCGAAGCGACGCTGCATCCGGTGGATGACTTCGTCCTTGCGCGGGCACGCAAGGCATGGCAGTTCATCATCCGGGTTTGCCGTCGACCACGCACACGACCAAGCACCAGAGCTCACTCGTCCAGGGCAGCTATGCCGATCAACGCAATGGGGGGCCGGTCCGGAAACTCCGCCACCAAATGCAATTTTCCGCCCATCGCTTCGACGTACCCGCTGAGTGTGGATAGCAGCAGATCGCTACGCTGTTCGATGCGACAAACGTTTTCCTGGTTGATCCCGAGCTTCTCGGCTACCCGGGTCTGTGTCTGATTGCGCGCTCTGCGGAGATCTCGAAGTGTCATCTCCTCGGCAATCAGCGCGTCTGCCAACTCCTCGACTCTCTTCCGTCGATCTTCGGGAAGAGCGTCTATTTTGTCTCTGAGTGTAGTAATATGCAAAATGGAATCCTTCAGAGAGAATCCTTTATGAGTTCCTTCATGTTGCGATGGCGCGACCCGTTCAACGTGTCCGCGCGCGGGCGACCCAGCCTTGGTCCAAACTGCTCAAGAACTTCGGCACGAGCAAGGAGCTGGTCTTGCACCGCATCAGGAAGGTCCTCGAATTCCTCGTCGAAGGCCGGATGAAATCCGACGGTCCAGCACATGTTTTGAGAATATGACGAGAGGATCATATGCTGCCAAGGGCATGTACTTGTGTGCCGTTGACGTATTTTCGTCTCCAGGCCGATGCTTTGGACCTGCGGAGGTGTGTTCGAGGATGGTGGTACAGGCCGGGCAACGAGTGAAGTTCTCCAGCCAGGCGAAGCCGGAGTTGCCGGCTTCGATGAGAGAGATCGCCCGCAACGACGGCCGCCATTCTCGGGCTGTACTCGAAGACGCCATGGCCGGCTACATCGAAAGCAGAGCGCGGCATCGGATCCGCCCTGAGGTGATGGCCCGATGACGCGCGTCGTCCCCAACGGCGGCTGCCACCCATGCCACCGGCAGGTTGAGGGAACGGTGAGGTCCCGTACATGGAGGGCGTGAACAATCAATCGGCAACCGGTTCGGGTGCACCGCCGGCGCGGGCCGGGGTCGCTGTGATCGGCGCCGGCATCGTCGGCAACTGCCTGGTCGCCCACCTCGCGGAGCTGGGCTGGGAGGACCTGGTCCTGATCGACAAGGGCGCGCTGCCCGATCCGGGCGGCTCCACGGGCCACGCGTCCAACTTCATCTTCCCGACCGACCACGGCCGCGAGATCGCCATGCTGACGCTGGAGAGCCAGCGCCAGTACGAAGAGCTCGGGGTGAACACCACCTGCGGCGGGGTCGAGGTCGCGCGCACCGAGGAGCGCATGGAGGAGCTGCGCCGGCGCATGACCTCGGCGCGCTCGTGGGGCATCGAGGCGGAGCTGCTGACGCCGGACGAGGTGGTCGCGCGCATCCCGTACGTCAACGGCGCGGTGATCAGGGGCGGCTTCTGGATGCCGGCCGTGTCGGTGGTGGACTCGGTGAAGGCCGGCACCATCATGCGCGAGCGCGCGCTGGACCGGGGCGTGCTGACCGTTCTGGACAACACGGCGGTGACCGGGCTGGAGGTCGAGCCCCGCCCGTTCGGCCGGCCGCGCATCTGCGCGGTGGTGACCGGCCGCGGCGCGATCGAGGTGGAGCAGGTGGTGGTCGCCTGCGGCGTGTGGAGCCCGCGCGTGGCCGCCATGGCCGGCGCCAGCATCCCGCTCACGCCGGCCGTGCACCAGATGGCCGACATGGGTCCGATCGACCTGATGAAGAAGACCGGCAACGAGATCGGCTACCCGATCGTGCGGGACATGGACGTGTCCATGTACGAGCGGCAGAGCCACGAGGCGATGGAGGTGGGTTCCTACGCGCACCGCCCGATCCTGGTGCGCCCCGACGACATTCCCTCACTGGAGGAGGCGGAGCGCTCCCCGACCGAGATGCCGTTCACGGGCGACGACTTCGCCCCTCAGCTCGGCCACGCGCGCGAGATCATGGGCGAGCTGCTCGCCGGCACCGAGATGCAGTACGCCGTGAACGGGCTGCTCTCCCTGACTCCCGACGCGCAGCAGGTGCTGGGCGAGACCGCGGAGGTCGAGGGTCTCTGGTCGGCGGCGGCGGTGTGGATCAAGGAGGGTCCGGGCACCGCGCGCCTGATCGCGGAGTGGATGACCTCACGGCTACCCGCGCCTGTGCGACCCGCACGGCTCCGACATCACCCGCTTCTACTGCCCACGAGCGCACCGAGCGTCACATCCGCGCGCGCGCGAGCGAGCACTTCAACAAGACCTACGGCATCGTCCACCCGCGCGAGCAGTGGGCGTCCGAGCGCGGCATGAACCGCGCCCCGTTCCACGACCGCACCGCCGCGCTGGGCGCCGAGCTGTACGACGCGCGCGGCTGGGAGCGCCCGCAGTGGTACGCGTCGAACGCCGACCTGGTGGAGCGCTATGGCGTCCCCGACCGCCCGCACGAATGGGACCGCCGTTGGTGGTCGCCGATCATCAACGCCGAGCACCTGCACCTGCGCGAGAAGGTCGGGATCGTCGACCTGAGCGCGTTCCAGCTCTTCGACGTCTCCGGGCCCGGCGTGGTGCCCTACCTGGAGCGGCTGACGGTCATCAAGTGCGACCGGCCGCCGGGCAGCTCGATCTACACTCCGTTGCTCACCCCGGACGGAGGCATCCGCGCCGACCTCACCATCCAGCGGCTGGCGGCCGACCGGTTCCGGATCGTCACCGGCGCCTTCGACGGCGCCCGCGACGAGGTGTGGTTCCGCCGCCATCTGCCGGACGACGGCTCGGTGCAGTTCGAGAATCGGTCCTCGGCGCTGTGCACGATCGGCGTGTGGGGACCGGACGCGTGCGCGCTGCTCGGCGGCATCACCGACACCGGCCTCTCGCAGGAGGAGTTCCCCTACGGGACGCTGCGGGAGGCGATCATCGACGGCGTGCCGGTGACCATGCTACGCATCTCCTACGTGGGCGAGGGCGGCTTCGAAATCACCACGGCCATGCAGCACGGCGTGCGCTTGTGGGATGCGCTGTGGGAAGCGGGCCGCCCGCTCGACGCCCGGCCGGTCGGCATCGGCGTGTACGGCACCACCGGCCGCATGGAGAAGGGCTACCTGCTGATGGGCTCCGACCTCACCGCGGAGTACTCGCCGGTCGAGGCCGGCCTGGCCCGCCCGCGCGTGAAGCGCGACGACTTCATCGGCAAGGCGGCCTACCTGAAGGCGAGAGCCGACGGGCCCCTGGCGATGATGTGCGCGCTGACCATGGACGACCACGCCGGCGCGGCCGGCATCGACCGCTTCCCGACCGGCGGCAACGAGCCGATCCTGACTCTCGCCGGACAGAGGATCGTCGACGCGCACGGCCGCGAGTCGCGGGTGACCTCGGCCGGGATGGGGCCGTCGGTCGGCACGTACCTGCTGTTCGCCTACGTGCCGCCCGAGCATGCGGAGGCAGGAACGCGCCTGCAGGTGCTGTACATGAACGAGCCGTTCCCGGTGACCGTCGCCTCCGGCTTGGCACTGTTCGATCCGGCCGGCACGCGCATGAAGGCATGAGTCCCCGGCCATAGACCGATGGCGCACCAGTCCATCGAGCGCACCGAGGCGCAGATCGAGCAGGCCGCCGCGCTGCAGGCCCACCTGGCCGGCGACCGCCATCGGCCCTGCTACCACTTCATGGCGCCGGCGGCGTGGATGAACGACATCAACGGCGCCCTGTTCTGGCGCGGCCGCTACCACATCTTCTACCAGCTCAACCCGCACGGCGCGTATTGGCACCGCATCCAGTGGGGCCACGCTTCCAGCGTCGACCTCGTGCACTGGGTGCACCATCCGGTGGCGCTGGAGCCGGACCCCGACGGACCCGATCGGGTCGGCTGCTTCAGCGGCGGCGCCCTGGTCAGCAGGGAGGGCGTGCCGACCCTCGTCTACTTCGGCAACCCCGACGGCGTCTGTATCGCGGAAAGCCATGACGATCTGCTGATCCATTGGACCAGGCATCCCGACAACCCGGTGATCCCGCAGCCGCGCGAAGGCAGCGCGGACTTCGGCCGCTACGAGGTGCACGACCCCTGCGCGTGGCTGGACGGCGACACCTACTACGCGGCGGTCAACCGCCGCCATCCGCAAGGCCGGGGCGACGGCGCGTACTTGTTCAAGTCGCAGGATCTCTGCCGCTGGCAGTACGTGGACACCTTCTACCAGTCACGCCGCGAGTGGACGGAGCCGGACGAGGACTGCGCCGTCCCCGATTTCTTCCCGCTCGGCGACCGCCACATGCTGCTGTTCTGCAGTCACCTGCAGGCCACCCAGTACTACCTCGGCGAGCTGCGCGGCGAGCGGTTCCATCCCCGCCTGCACGGCCGCATGAGCTGGGAAGGGGGCCAGCTCGGCGGCCCGCGCACCCTGCTGGATGCCTTCGGGCGGCGCATCTTCTTCGACTGGGTGCGCGAGATCCGCGGGCCGGATCGGGAACGCGTGGCCGGTTGGTCGGGGGTGATGACGCTGCCGCGCACCCTGGGGCTGGCCGCCGACGGCACCCTGACCATCGAGCCCGTGCCCGAGGTGGAGCGGCTGCGCTACCGGCACCGTCGCCGGCAGTCGCTCGCCGTGGCCGCCGGCGCCGATGCGGTGGTGGCCGGCGTCGCCGAAGACACGCTGGAGCTGGCGCTGGAGATCGACCCGGCGGAGGCGGCCGAGGTGGGTGTCGCGGTGCGCTGCTCGCCCGACGGCGCGGAGCGGACGCCGGTGACGTACGACGCCCGCGCCGCGGTGATCCGGGTCGACGTGAGCCGCTCGTCGCTGGATCCCCGAATCGTCTACCACCGTTACCGGACGAGCAGCAACGGCCGTGCGCTGATGGCCACCCTGCCGGCGAGCGAACGCACGGTCACGGCTCAGGAGGCGCCGTTCAGACTGGCCGCCGGCGAGCCCCTGAAGCTGCGCCTGTTCCTGGACCGCTCGCTGCTGGAGGTGTACGCCAACGGCCGCCAGTGCGTGACCCAGCGCATCTATCCGACCCGCGGCGACGCCGTCCAGGTGCGGTTGCTGGCCCGCGGCGGTGCCGCCATGGTGAGGAGCCTGGACGCCTGGGCGCTGGCTCCGGCCCACACCTGAACCCGCGCGCGGTGGCCTTGGGGCGGGCAGACGATCCGAGCGGAACCCGGCACCTCGAGTCGACCGCGGCGACGTGCGGGCCGGACGCGGGGCGCCGAACGTCGACGGTCGGGCTCCGGCGGGTCGCCCCGGAGCGGTTCCGCGGCGTCGCGGACGGCCGACCGCCGGGGTGAGGGTGACGGGCGGCGCCGGTTCGGGCGACGATCGGGGCGTCACCCGGTCAGGAGGAACAGCATGACCAGCTACCAGATCGTCGAGTGGGGCGCGCCGCTCGCCAGGAATGACTACGAGACGCCGGAGCCGACCGGGACCGAGGTGTTGCTGCGCGTGACCTCCTGCGGTGTCTGCCACAGCGACCTGCACATCCGCGCGGGCTACTTCGACATGGGGCACGGGCAGCAGCGCCGGCTGGAAAACGTCGGCGTCAAGCTGCCCCTGACGCTCGGCCACGAGCCGGTCGGCGAGGTCGCGGCGCTGGGCCCCGACGCCACGGGCGTGTCGGTCGGCGACCTGCGCGTGTGCTGGCCGTGGGTGGGCTGCCGGAGTTGCGCCGCCTGCCTGCGCGAGGAGGACATCTTCTGCGAGCGCGGTCGCTACCTGGGCGCGCGCGTGGACGGCGGTTACAGCGACTACATGCTGGTTCCGCATCCGCGTTACCTGCTGCCCTACGATGGCGTGGAGGAGGCGGTCGCGGCCACCTACGCGTGCGCGGGCATCACCGCCTACGCGGCGCTGAAGCGGGCTGTCGGCGGCCTGACCCGTGACGACACGCTGCTGCTGGTCGGGGCCGGCGGCCTGGGCACCAGCGGCCTGCGCGTCGTGCCGGCCATGACCGAGGCGAGGGTCGTCGTGGCCGACACCGATCCGGCCAAGCGCGAGCTGGCCGAACGGCTGGGCGCGGCGCAGACCATCGACAACGGCGACCCCGACGCCGCCGCCCGGTTGCGCGAGCAGACCGGCGGCGTGGCCGCGTCGGTGGACTACGTCGGCATGCCGCAGACCACGATGTTCGCGATCGACACGCTGCGCCGCGGCTGCACGCACGTGGTCGTCGGCCTGTACGGCGGCGCGCTGGACATGCCGATGCCCAACATCATCTACAAGCTGCTGAACCTGCGCGGCTCGCACGTGGGGACGCCGCAGGACCTCGCCGAGCTGATCGAGCTGCGCCGCGCCGGCCGGATCGAGCCGCCGCCGATTGCCGAGCGCCCCCTGAGCGAGGTCGACGACGTCCTCACCGAGCTCACCGAAGGCCGCATCGAAGGCCGCGTGGTGCTTCGGCCGTAGCGTCGCAACCCGGCATGTCTGACACCTATCGCCTGATACAGGTGGGCACCGGCGGGCGCGGTATCCCCTGGTGCTCCCGGTTCCTGCCTGCGCACGTGGCCGGCGGTCGGCTGGAAGTGGTAGCGGCGGTGGACGTCGCCCCCGAGGTCCACCACAACGCGCAGACCCACCTCGGGTTGCCGCCCGACCGCTGCTATACCGACCTGGAGCGGGCCTGCGACGATCATCCCGCCGACATCTGCACCGTAGTGGTGCCGCCCGCCTTCCACGAGTCGGTGGTCGACACGGCGCTGGCGCACGACATGCACGTCATCTCCGAGAAGCCGATCGCCGACACCCTGGAAGCGTCGGTACGCATCGCCGCCAAGGTGCGGCGCGCCGGCAGGAAGATGGGCGTGACCATGAGCCACCGCTTCGACCAGGACAAGATCACCCTCCGCAACGAGCTGCGCTCGGGCCGGCCCGGCGCGATCGACTACCTGGTGTGTCGCTTCACCTGCGGCCTGCGCAACTTCGGCGACTGGGGCGCCACTTTCCGCCATACCATGCAGGAGACGCTGATGATCGAAGGGGCGGTCCATCACCTGGACATCCTTGCCGACCTGGCCGGATCGAAGTGCGACACCCTCTACGCGCAGACCTGGAACCCGCCCTGGGGCGAGTACGGCGGCGGCTCGCAGGGCCACGTGATGATGACCTTCGAGAACGGCGCGCGCGCCATCTACGAGGGCGCCAAGACCAACGCCTGCGGTTTCAACGGCTGGACGCGGGAGTACATCCGCGCGGAGTGCGAGCACGAAACGCTGATCATGGATCACCGCCGCATCGAGCGCTTCCCGTACGCTCCGAAGAACCAGAGCCGGGAGGGGGAGGGCGAGCAGGTCCCCCTGCTGGAGCAGCGGTACTGGAAGGACGCCTGGCTGCTGGAGCAGTTCCTGGACTGGCTGGACGGCGGTCCGGCGATGGCGACCAACGTGGAGGACAACCTGCAGTCGATGGCGCTGATCTTCGCCGCCATCGAGAGCAACCGCACCGGGCAGCCGATCAAGGTCCAGGAGTTCCTGCAGGCCGCCCGCGACCGCGAGCGCCAAGCCGCGCCGTAGGGGACGAATCCTTCCGGTATGCGCCGGTGGGCCGGTGGGCCGGTGGGTTTGGTAGAATCGCCGATCGATGCTACCGTGGTAAGCCCATGACACTCGAACAGATGCGGCAGCGCATGTACGTGGACGGCTGGTGCGCGATCGAGGACGTGATCCCCCCGGACGAGATCGGCGACGTCCACGACAGCGTGCTGCGCACGGTCGACACGTACAAGCACACGCGCAAGAACGCTCCGGCGAACATCGGCGCGGTGTCCGGGATGATCATCTACGACCAGTCCTTCGCCCCCTATCTGGCCGAGCCGCGCCTGCTCGGGCTGGCCGAGTCGCTGCTCGGACCCGACCTGCGCATCTCGTTCAACACCAGCATCGTCAACTATCCCGGCAACGAGCGCTCCAGGTGGCATGCGGACTGGCCGTTCAATCAGCAGAATGCCGGCCACATCCCGGCGCCCTATCCGGACGCGGTGTGCCACCTGACCACCTTGTGGATGCTCACCGAGTTCACCGAGGAGAACGGCGGCACGCTCATCGTCTCAGGCAGCCATCGCTCCGGCGACAACCCTTCCGGCGGCGTCGAGGTGCCGCCGTTCGAGCCGTACCCGACCGAAGTGTGCGTGACCGGCCGGCCCGGCTCCGTGGTGGTGTGCGACAGCCGGCTGTGGCACGCAGCCGGCGCCAACCGCTCGGCGGCGCCGCGCGTCGGTCTGGCGGTGCGCTACGCCCCGTGGTGGCTGAACCTGGAGGTGCTGCGGCCGGGATCGCCCGACCGCCGGAGGATCCTGGACGCCAATCCCGAACTGACCGAGAACGAGGTGCCGCCGGTGCCGCGTGACGTCTTCGAGAGGCTGCCCGCTACCGTGCAACCGCTGTTCCAGCACTGGGTCGCCGCGTGACCGCCGCGGAGCAGGCCGCCCTCAAGGCCGATTATCGCCGCGACGGCTATTCGGTGGCGCGGGGCTTCATGAGCCGGGCGGAGGTGACGGACATCAACGCCCACATCGACGCGCTCATCGAGCGGTTGCCCGAACTGGACGAGGGCACGGCGTTCTACGAGGTTCCAGGCGACCGGGAGAGCATCATGCGCCTGCAGTACTTCGGCCGGTACGACCAGGACCTGCAGGACCTCTACGAGAGCGAGCGGTTCGTCGGGCTGGCCGCCGACCTGCTCGATGACGTGGCGGTCCCGAAGGAGCTGCAGTGGTTCGCCAAGCCGCCGCGCGTGGGCAAGGTGACGCCGCCGCATCAGGACGGCTTCTACTTCAAGCTGGAGCCGAGCGAGGCGCTGACCTTCTGGATCGCGCTGGATGATGTGGACGAGGAGAACGGCTGCATCCGCTATCTGCCGGGCTCCCACCTGCGCGGCTACCGCCCGCACGCCATGTCCAACGTGCTGGGGTTCTCCCGCGGCGTCACCGACTACGGCGACTCGGACCTCGCCGCCGAGCACGCCATCATCGCCTCGCCCGGCGACCTGGTCATCCACCACTGCATGATCGTGCACCGCGCCGACCCCAACCCGAGCGATCGGTGGCGCCGCGCCTTGGGACTGGTCTACTACGCGGGCCGCGCCCGCGTCACCGAGCAGTCGGAGGCGTACGTCGACGAGCTGATCAAGAAGTGGGTCGCCGAGGGCCGCGCCTGATTGGGCGCAAGAGTGGCGCAAGATGTGGCGCAAGAGTGGCGCAAGATCACGCACTTCCCTCGCGCGGACGGTACTCCTGGCGGTTCGTGCTCCCCGACCGCACCACGAGGCCCTTGTCGACCAGGGCCTTGAGGTCGCGCTGCAGCGTCCGGCGAGGCGTATCCGGGCACAGCTCTTCCAGCTCGCCGATCGTGATCCGACCATGGTCGAGCACGCGGCCGAGGACCAGTGCCTGCCGAGCGGTCAGATCGTGCTGCCCGACGAGCACATCCCGCCGGATCGCCTGCTCGCCTCGTCGCCTGACTTCGGCGAGCTGCGTCGCGAGCCCTTCGGTGAAGAACTCGATCCAACCGGTCATGTCCAGGTTGGCCCGCCGCACACCCTGTAAGGCGCCGTAGAACGACTCCCGGTCGCGGTCGTAGTACTCGCTGATCGAGAAGAGTCGCTTGAAGTCGTATCCGGCTTGATAGAGGCAGAGCATCGACAGGAGCCGCGAGGTGCGCCCGTTGCCGTCGAGAAACGGATGGATGTGGACCAGTTGGAACTGGGCGATCGCGCTCACGATGACCGGATGGATGTCGCGCGGATCGTTCACCCAGGCGATCAGGTCGCGCATGAGAGCCGGGACGTCGGAGGCCGGCGGAGGCGTGTAGATGGTCTGGCCGGTGGCTGCATTCACGACATAGTTCTGTACGCGCCGATACTCGCCCGGAGCGGCTGCCCCGCCGCGTACGCCGTCGACCAGCCGACGATGGATGTCTCGGACGATCCGCTCGGTGATGGGGACGCCCTCGTTCAGATAGCTGCTGACGAAGTCGAAGGCGCGCCGGTAGTTGAGGAGCTCGCGCGCGTCGTCGGGGTCAGCCGCCGGAACTTCAGCGCCCTCCAGGAGCCGAGCGGCATCGTCGAGCGTGAGGCGCGTGCCTTCAATGTGGGTCGTGTGGTGAGCTTCGAGCAGGAAGGCTCGCGAGCGCATCGACGAAACCCATTGCTCCGACAGCGTCGCCGCTTCCAGGAAGCCGCGTGCTCGCTCGATCCGGGTGAGCGATGAAGCGATCGCGTTGGTGATGGAGAAGCGCGGGGCGAAGCTCACGTCTCCGTCCTCCGCACGTGGGCGGGATGGGAGTGGGCTCCGGGTAGGCGCCCGATGGTCGGGGCCGGACCCGGAGCCCTGGGAGTCCGTGGAGAGAATCTCCCGGAGCGTGCTACTGCTGGATGAACTCGGCGTCGATCTCGATGCGGACCTCTTCGCCGACGATCACGCCGCCGTTGTCCAGGCGGTTGTCCCACGACACGCCGAAGTCGTGGCGGTTGATGGTGGTGCGGCCCTCGATGCCGACGACGGTTGCGCCGCCCGGCCCCATGACCGGACCGATGATCGTGATCGGCAGCTCGACCTGCTGGGTGACGCCGCGGATCGTCAGGTCGCCGATCACGACGATGCCGTCTTCACCCATCGTCAGGCTGGTGCTGGTGAAGGTCATCGTGGGGTGACTCTCGACGTCGAAGAAGTCGGCGCTGCGCAGGTGGTTGTCGCGCCGGTCGTTGTTGGTGTCGATGCTGGCCACCTGGATCGTGGCCGTCAGCGAGAACGAGCCCATGTCCTCCGGGTCGTAGGTGAAGGTGGCGTCGAAGTCGTTGAACGAGCCGGTGGTCTTGGCGACTACCAGGTGAGCGACCCGAAAGCCGACGTTGGTATGGGCCGTGTCGACCTTGAACTCGGCGGCGAGCGCAACGTGCGCGAGCACGAAGCACGCCACTGCGGCGAAGAGGAGCTTGCGAACCATGGTGAAGTTCCTTTGGGTTGTGATGTACGCTCAAGTCTTGAGCGCCCGGGAAACCCTGTCACGGTGTCTCCCGATGTCCCGACGACTCGGGATCGTACAACCTTACCACAGATTCAAGAACGGGAATCAGCCAGAATGGCCATGGTCGATCCCACGGCTGCGTCGTCCAGGGTTCCCCACCGGCACCAGCAGATCAGCTCGTCCACGCCGCCGGCGACAAGCGCGGTCACGCCCGTGCGGACCGTGCGCGGGGTGCCGACGATCGCTCGCTCCGCGAGGTACGCGGCGAGCTGGGCGTCATCCGGCTCGGGCAGGCCCACCAGCCGGTTGCGGCGGCCGAGGGTCCAGCGCGCGGCTTCCCGCACCTCTCGATCCGGTTCGCGGTCGCCGGTGATCGCCACCAGGCGGAGCAGGCCGATCCGTCCCGACTCCGGCGCCGCCGCGCGATAGGCGCGGATCAGTTCCGCGAGCTGCGTCCCGCCGCTCAACGCCAGCAGGTCGTACCCGCTCCGGCCCGCCCAGGCCGCGGCCGCCGGCGATCCGGCGGTGACCGCCACGCGGGGGCGCTCCTGCATCGGCCGGATCCCGCCGGTAGTGCGCCAGTGCTCGAGGACGCGGCTGATGCCGTCGGCATGCAGCCGGCGCCGGTCGTCGAAGGAAGCGTCGAACGGCGCGTACTCGACCGGCGAATAGCCGGGGCCGAACCCGGCGATCACCCGCCCGCGCGAGAGCTGATCGACGGTGGCGATCTCCTCGGCCAGCCGCACCGGGTGATGCAGGGGCGTGACGTTCACGGCATAGCCGACATCGACCCGGCGGGTCCGCACGGCAAGCGCGCCGGCCATGACCGATGGCGAGGAGCACCAGCCGTAGTCGGAGCCATGGTGCTCGGTGACCCACACGGAGTCGAACCCCAGCTCTTCCGCACGCGCGCCGTCGGCCAGCGCCCGTTCGACGACGCTGCCGGGCGCCGATCCGGCCGGCGCCGGCATGATCAGGAACAGGCCCAGGCGCATCCCGTGGCGCGGCGAATCAGTGGTAATAGGGCTCGCGGAGCAGCGTGGCCTTGATCGGGTCGGACGCCGCCTGCTTGCGCGTCGCCGCCGACGGGGTGCAGTCCGGCCAGTCCAGCATGTAGGACGGTCCGTACTGGTAGAGCAGCCAGCGCTTGTCGCCCGTCTTCGCTGCGGTCAGGGCGTGCGACAGCGCCTCCGTGTACAGCAGCGCCTCACCGGCGGCCAGGGGCACGGGCCGCAGCACCGGCAGGTCCTCGGCGATCCGGTCCGCCCAGGGATGGGCGAAGTTGGCCTTGTGGCTGGACGGGATCACGCCGAAGGCGCCGTCGCCGGCGGCCGTGTCGTCCAGGGCGATCAGGACCGACACCAGCAGGCAGCGGAACTCGCCCTCCACGAACGCCCGGTAGCGCCCGAAGCGGCGCGGGTCGGCGCGCCCGCCTTGAGTGACGCGGCCGGTCACGCGGGCCCGTCGCACCAGCGCGCGTGAGGAGATCAGCCGGATCTGCTCGCCCCAGACCAGCTCGACCATGCGGGCATGCAGGTCGGGACGCGCGAACACGTTGCCCGGTGTTCCGCCCAGCTCGATGACGTTGCGCAACTCCAGCTCCAGCCCGTTGCCGGCTGCGGTTACGCCGGCGGGCCCGGCGTCGGGGTGGGCGATGGCGGCGCGCGTCTCGGCTACCTCCTCCGCGTCGAGCAGCGGGCCGAGCGGCAGGTAGCCGGTGATGTCGAAGCGGAAGCGTTCGTTCTCGGTGAGCAGCCGCTGGCCGGTGCCGGTCTGCAGCCGGGAGGAGTTGCTGGCGGTGCGCTGCGGGGGCGGTGCGGGCTCGGCCGCGGGCGCGGGCGGTGCGGCCGGCGCGCCGGGCTCGGCCGGTTCGCGGGGGCCGGACCCGGGATCACGGGCGTCTGCCTCATCGATACCCTGCGAGATCGTCCACTCCTTGTCCTGGCGGTTCACGAGATCAGCACCGGCTCCTCGCTGAAGGTGGTCCTGGCGCCGAACGGGGCGGGACCGCGTACCAGCTCGAGCTGGCGCGGCGTGGCCCGTTCCTCGAACCCCGGCGCGGTCGCCGTCTGGTTGTGCCAGACAGAATGGAACGCGGGCGCATAGGAGATGAAGATCGTCCGCCGCACGCGGTCGCTGCGATTCACCATCGCCCCGTGCGTGAGGTCTTCCGAGAACATGACCGCGTCTCCGGCCTGCACGGTGAGCGGCTCGACCAGCGGGTCGGCGGGATCGGGCAGCTTCAGGTTGCCGGGAACGGCGAAGTTGCCCTTGTGGCTGCCCGGAATCACGACGAACGGCCCGTTGTCCGGGCCCACGTCGGTGAGGGCGTAGCCGATCTTGACGCTCACGCACTCGAACCGGTCACGGTTGAGCGCGTATTCGCTGTAGGAGAGGAGCTCGGCGTAGCCGTGATGGAGGACGCTGCCGCGGCCGGAGGTCCGGTTCATGAAATGCATGGCGTCCAGGCGCGTCGGCCCGCCGATCATTTCTTCGACCAGCGGCACCGTTGCCGGCACGTCGATGAGCGACTCGAAAACCCCGCCGTACGGCAGCAGGTCGCAGGTGTATTCCAGGTTGCCGTAC
Organism: Spirochaetia bacterium; assembly: GCA_965215345.1. Classification (GTDB taxonomy): domain Bacteria; phylum Spirochaetota; class Spirochaetia; order SZUA-6; family Bin103; genus CATQHW01. The sequence goes on from CBDCDL010000002.1 coordinate 2,141,202, forward strand.
GGGTCGCGGTAGTCGCGTGTCTGGCGGATCGCACCGGCTGCGTTCGCGTCGTCCGTGCCCATGGCGCCGATCACGTCCAGCTCGGCGTTCAGCGCCCGGACCAAGTCGGCCGGCAAGGCTCCGCGGACCGTCAGAAATCCCTTGAGATCGAACAGGTATCGCTGCTCATCCGTCATTCCGTTACCTTAGCACGGCGATATCGGGTACCGTCCGCTCGACAACGCCATGAGTATCGTCGATCCGACGCTGAGCGCGCGCCTGGACGAAGCGGCCGCCCGCTACGGGACGCTGGAGGGGCAGGCCGCCGACCCCGCCCTGGCCAGGGACCAGCGCGCCTATCGCGAGCTGATGCAGGAGTACACGCAGCTTGCCGCGGTGGTGCGCGAGCGGGACGAGATCCGCAGCCTGGCGGCGCAGATCGAGGAGGCGGACGAGCTGGCCGCCGCCGAGGAGGACGAGGCGATGCGGGAGCTCGCGGACGAGGAAGTCCGCGTGCTCAGGCAGAGTCTGGCCGAATCGGTTGAGCGGGCGCGTGAATTGCTGGTGCCGCGCGATCCCAACGCCTCCCGCAACATCATCATGGAGATCCGCGCCGGCACCGGCGGCGACGAGGCGACGCTGTTCACCGCCGATCTGTACCGGATGTACAGCCGCTACGCGGACGCCATGCGCTGGAAGGTGGAGATGATCTCCTCCAGCCCGACAGAGATCGGCGGGTTCCGCGAGCTGTCGTTCTCGGTTGCCGGCACCGACGTGTTCGACCACCTGCGCTGGGAGAGCGGCGTGCACCGCGTGCAGCGCGTGCCGGTGACCGAGTCGCAGGGCCGGATCCACACCTCCGCGGTGACCGTCGCGGTGCTCCCGGAGGCGCAGGAGACGGAGGTGGAGATCCGCCCGGAGGAAGTCCGCGTGGACGTGTACCGGTCGTCCGGGCCGGGTGGGCAGAGCGTCAACACCACCGACTCCGCGGTACGCCTGACCCACGTGCCGACCGGGCTGGTGGTCACGTGCCAGGACGAGAAGTCCCAGCACAAGAACCGCGCCAAGGCGTACCGGGTGCTGCGGGCGCGGCTGTACGAGGCCGAGGAGGCCAGGCGCGCCGCCGAGCGCGCCGAGAATCGCCGCTCCCAGATCGGCTCCGGCGACCGCTCGGAGCGCATCCGCACCTACAACGTGCCGCAGAACCGCATCACCGACCACCGCATCAACCTGACGCTCTACCGGCTGGAGCAGGTGCTGCTGGGCGAGCTGGACGACGTGATCGACGCGCTGCGCGCGCACGCGCGGGAGGCCGCCCTGAAGGAGGTGTTCGGGGAGGTGCCGGGGTGACGGTCGCCGCCGCGTTCCGCTCGGGCGTCGCCGAGCTGGCCGGCGCGCCCACCGACACACCGACGCTGGAGGCTGCGGTGCTGCTGGCGGACGCGCTGGGGGTGAGCAAGGAGCGCCTGTTCGCGCGGATGGGCGATCAGGTCGGCGCGCGCGGCATGGCCAGCTTCCGCAGGGCTCTCGAGTTGCGGCGCAGCGCGGTGCCGGTGGCCTACATCCGCGGCGCCAAGGAGTTCTACGGCCACGTGTTCAGCGTCGACCGGCGCGTGCTGATCCCGCGCCCGGACACCGAGTGCCTGGTGGAGGCGGCGCTGGCGGCGCTCGCCGCCGACCCGTCGCTGCGGCGGGTGCACGACGTGGGCACGGGCTCGGGCTGCATCGCCATCGCGCTCAAGGCGGCGCGGCCGGAGTTGGCCGTGTCGGTGTCCGACCGTGACGCCGCCTGCCTGGAGGTGTGCCGGGTCAATCAGCGGCGGCTGCTCGGCCGGGAGTGCCTGCCGGCGCGGGTGGCGGACCTGCTGGCCGGGGTGCCGGGGCCGCTGGACATGATCGTGGCCAACCCACCGTACGTGGACGCGCCGACCTGCGCGCGGATGGCCGGGAGCGGCTGGCCGGAGCCGATGGCGGCGCTGCGCGGCGGTGTGCACGGCGCCGAGATGACGCTGCGGTTGATCGGTCAGGCGGGCGGCCGGTTGCGCGCGGGCGGTTGCCTGCTTCTGGAGACTGCCCCCGAGCATGTCGAGCGACTCGAGGCGGCGCTGACGGCCGCCGGCTTCGCGGAGCCGGCCGTGCATCGCGACCTGGGCGGCCGGCCCCGGGTGATGGGAGCCCGCCGGAGATGAGCGGCCCGGGGGTGCATGCGGACTCGCTGACCCTTGCCCCCGAGGAACTGGTCCGTTACCAGCCGGACGAGGCGCACCGCATCCGCGCGGCGGTCGAGCTGGCGGCCGCGGCGCACGACGGGCAGCGTCGCGCGAGCGGGGAGCCCTACCTCGTCCATCCGCTCAGCGTCGGCCGCATTCTGATCGACACGCAGATGGACGCCGACGCCGTGTGCGCCGGCCTGCTGCACGACGCGATCGAGGACACCGGCGTGGGCGAGGACGAGTTGCGCGAGCGCTTCGGGGCGGAAGTCGCCGAGCTTGTGCAGGGCGTCACCAAGATCTCGCAGCTCCGCGGTCAGAGCCGAACGGTGCAGAAGGCGGAGACGATCCTGAAGATCCTGCTGGCGATGACCCGCGACGTGCGCGTCATCATCATCAAGCTGGCCGACAAGCTGCACAACATGCGCACGCTGGAGTTCCTGGATCAGGAACGGCGCAAGCGCATCGCGGAAGAGTGCCTGGAGATCTACAGCCCGCTGGCCGGCCGGCTGGGCATGTACCGCATCAAGTCGCAGTTGGAGGACGAGGCGCTGCGCGTGCTGCAGCCCGCCGTCTACGAGCAGCTCCGCCAGTTCGTGACCCAGCGGCGCGACGACCGCCAGGAATACCTGCTGCGCATCAGTGACCGGCTGGTCGAGCGGGCGGCTGCCGGCGGCCTCGATCTGGAGGTCCGGAGCCGCGCCAAGCACTTCTATTCCATCTATCGCAAGCAGCGGGACAAGGGCAAGGCGATCGACGAGATCCACGACCTGTTCGGCATGCGGGTGCTGTGCGCCAACCAGGGGCAGTGCTACGAGGTGCTCGGGCTGATCCACAGCCTGTGGCCGCCGATGGAGGGCCGTTTCAAGGACTACATCGCCATGCCCAAATCGAACGGCTACCAGAGCCTGCACACCACGGTGATGGGCCCTGACGGTCGCGTGGTGGACGTGCAGATCCGCACGCTCGAGATGGACCGCACCGCCGACAACGGCGTGGCCGCGCACTGGGTGTACAAGCAGCGCCAGCGCCGCAGCGCGGAGCCGTCGATCATCGCCAAGCTGCGCGAGTGGGAGGCTCCGGGGGACACGCCGGTTACCCCCGATCCGCAGACGCCGGTGTTCTTCGAGCAGCTCAAGCGCGAGATCCTGAGCGACTCCATCTACGTGTTCACGCCGCGCGGAGACGTGATCGAGCTGCCGCGCGGCGCCACCCCGATCGACTTCGCCTACCACATTCACACCGAGGTCGGACACCGCTGCCGCGGCGCCAAGGCGGACGGAGCGATCGTCCCGCTCGGCTCGGAGCTGGGCAACACGCAGGTGGTGGAGATCCTGACCGCCTCGAACGGGCGGCCCAACCTGCGCTGGCTGCAGCTCGCGCGCACCTCGCGGGCGCGCACCAAGATCCGGCAATGGCTGACCCAGAACGATCCCGACCTGATCCTGGACCGGTCGATCGTGGCCAAGAAATCGGCCGCCGAGGAAGCGGCCGGCGCCAAGCCCGCTCCCGCCCGGCGCCGCACCCGCGCCGCCGACACGCAGATCCTGGACCCCGACAAGATGGCCGTGCGCGCCGGCGGCTTCGACGACCTGATGATCAACTTCGCGCGTTGCTGCGCCCCGGCCTCCGGCGATCCGATCGTCGGCTACGTGTCGCGCGGCAAGGGGATCACCGTGCACCGGACCGACTGCCGCGACCTGCGGGCGATCCGCGACCTGGATGAACGCCGCATCGACGTCGCCTGGGAGTCCACCTCGCCCAAGCAGACGTTCAGCTTCCGGATCGTCGCCGGCGAGAGCGCGCACCTGTTCTCGGAGATCGAAAGCGGACTGCGCAAGATCGGCGCCCACCTGATCGCGGGCAAGGTCGAGGAGGGGGAGGAGTCGACGAAGCGCGCGATGTTCACCGTGGAGGCGGAGCCCGGCACGGACCCGGCCGCGGTGATCAGGAACATCAACGCCATTCCGACCGTGCACCGGATCGAGGTAGCCTGAAGCGGCGTGTGGCGCAAGCGGCTGCTTACCGGGATCGAGGGAGAGCTGTGAACGTCAACTCGCCTGCGGCGTCCACCCCGATCGACACCGAGGTGCCGGCCGGCAGCCGGCCGGCGAGCAGGTCCTCGGTCAGCCGGTCCTCCACCTCGCTCCGGAACAGGCGCGCAAGCGGGCGGGCGCCGGCCGCCGGGTCGTAGCCGCGCTCGGCCAGCGAGCTGCGCGCCGCCGCGGTCAGCGTGACGGTCACCCGCCGTGCCCGCAGCCGCGCGGCCAGGTCGGCCAGCAGGCGGCCGACGATCTGCTCCACCACCTCCGGGCCGAGCGGATCGAAGGTGACGATGGCGTCCAGCCGGTTGATGAACTCGGGGCGAAACAGCCGCTTCACCGCCTTCTCGCCCTCGGTTGCGGCGGGGATTGGCCGGCGGCCGTCCCCGCCGGTGGCGAAGCCGACCGACGGCTCGGCCATCTCGCGCGAGCCGGCGTTGGAGGTCATCAGCAGCACGGTGTGCTGGAAGTGCGCGCTGCGGCCCTCGCCGTCGGTGAGCGCCGCGTAGTCCATGATCTGCAGGAGCAGATCGAAGATGTCGGGGTGGGCCTTCTCCACCTCGTCGAGCAGGATCACGCTGTGCGGGGCCTTGATCACCGCGTCGGTGAGCAGGCCGCCGGACTCGTGCCCGACGTATCCGGGCGGCGCACCGATCAGCCGTGACGCCGTGTGCTTCTCCATGTACTCGCTCATGTCGAAGCGGTGCAGCGGTACGCCGAGCGCCGTCGCCAGCCGGCGCGCCAGCTCGGTCTTGCCCACACCGCTCGGCCCGACGAACAGGAACGACCCGATCGGATGCTCGGGCTCGCGCATGCCGGCGATGTCCCGCTTGACGGCGCGCATCACCTGCTCGATGGCAGAGTCCTGGCCGAACACGCCGGCGCGCAGGGCCGCCTCGATCCGCGCCGGCTGCTCGCGGGTGGTGCCCGTAAGCGCCTCCAGCGGCCGCTTGGTCATGCGCGCGACCACGCGCTGGATGTCGCGCCGGTCGATCGTGCGCGTGCCGGCGCCGGCCCGGCCACGGTGCTTGGCCGCGGAGCCGGCCTCGTCCAGTACGTCGATCGCCTTGTCGGGCAGGCGCCGGTCGGCGATGTGCAGATCGGAGAGCTCGACCGCCGCACGCAGTGCCCGCGGGCTGTAGCGCACGCCGTGGAAGCGCTCGTATCCGGGCGCCAGCCCCCGCAGGATGGTCGTCGTCTCTTCGCGGGACGGCTCGTCGATGATCACCTTCTGGAAGCGGCGGGACAGCGCATGGTCCTTCTCGAAGGATCGACGGTACTCGTCGTGCGTGGTGGCGCCGATGCAGCGCAGGCCGCCGGCCGCCAGCCGGGGCTTGAGGATGTTGGATGCGTCCATGGAGCCGCCCGAGGTAGCGCCGGCGCCGACGATGGTATGGATCTCGTCGATGAACAGCACCGCGTGCGGCATCCCCTCCAGGTCGGCGATGACCGCCTTCAGGCGGGCTTCGAAGTCGCCGCGAAACCGGGTTCCGGCCAGCAGCGATCCCATGTCCAGGGCGAAGATGCGCAGGTCGGCGAAGGGGGGCGGCACCTCGCCGTGCTCGATCATGCGCGCCAGACCCTCGGCGATCGCGGTCTTGCCGACGCCGGCGTCGCCGACCAGGATCGGGTTGTTCTTGTAGCGGCGGCCCAGGATCTGCTGGACGCGCGCCAGCTCCTCCGTGCGGCCGATCAGGGGGTCGATCTCTCCGCGCCCGGCGCGGACGTTCAGATCGGTCGCATAGCGTGCGAGTGCCTTGGACTCACGGGTGCGGCGTGTCGTGCGTGCGGGCTCCTCCTGCCGGTGGGAGATGAACTCCAGCACGTCCAGGCGCGTGATGCCCTGCTGCCGCAGGAACCAAGCGGCGTGCGACCGTTCCTCCAGCATCAGCGCCGCCAGCACGTCGCCCGCTCCGGCGGTCCGCTTCTCGGCCGACTGCGCGTGCGTCTGCACCTGATCGATCACGCGGTGCAGGGCGTCGGTGAGGTCGATCTCGTAGGGGGCCTGATCGGGCACCGACTCCAGCGAATCGGCGAAGTGGCCTTCGAGTTGGCGGACGATCGCCGGGACGTCACCTCCGCAGCCGCTGACGATCGCGGCGGCGACCTCTCCGTGCAGCAGCGCGAACAGCAGGTGCTCACACGTCACGAACTGGTGGCGGCGGCGCTCCGCCTCGCGAAAGGCCGCCTGCAGCGTGAACTCGACGTCCCGCGAAAGGAGACTCATGCCCGCTCCACCGAGCAGCGCAGCGGAAAGCCGCGTTCGCGGGCCATGCGGTGCACGGCGCTCGCCTTCGACTCCGCGATCTGCTCCGGGTACTCGCCGCAGACGCCGACGCCGCGGCGATGGATCTGCTGCATGATGGCGGTCGCCTCCGAAGGGCTCTTGAAGAAGATCCGTTCCAGCACGGCGACCACGAAGTCCATGGTCGTGTAGTCGTCGTTGTGCATGAGGACGCGGAACGGCGGCAGCGCGTCGATCTCCGCCGCCAGCTCGGAGTCGACCTCCCTGAGCGGATCGTCGTGCATGGTCGGGAACCCGGACGAAGATAGCCGCGCCGCGATCGGACGGTCAAAGGGAGGAAGAAGCGGGAGCGGCGGCCGGAGGCGCTGGAGGCTCGATGACGTGACCTCGACCCGGAATCGCTGGTCGCACGCATCATCGCCGAACTTCAGGAGAACCCTGAAGCGCAGCGGCTTCTGTTGCGTACCCTGCTGACCAACGAATTTCTGGGCATGCCGGCCCGACTCGACCGCATCGAGAAGGATGTTGCGGAGCTCAAGATCGACGTCCAGGCGCTGAAGGCCGATGTGGCGGAGTTGAAGACCACGACCAACACGCTGGTAAACGATGTAGGCGAACTCAAGGGCCACACGTTGGAGGTGAGGGCGCACGCCAAGATAGGATCGCTGATCTGCCAAGCGTCGCACGTGCGGCACCCGCAGATCCTGAAGAGCGCCATGCAGCCCACCCAGCCGGATTTCTGGGACGCGATCGGTCGAGCTTGCGACGATGGCCGAATCGGAGACGAACAGGAGGTGAGGATCGGGGCGACCGATGTCGTCCTGCGGGCGCAACGGAGGCGCGAACGGACGCCGGTGTGGGTTGCCGTCGAAGTGTCCTACCGGGTTGACGCGCACGACATCGGTCGCTCCCGCGAGTCGGGCCACGCTCTGGCCACGGTGTTCGGGGCAGATGCGATCGCCGTTCGGCTGAACCCGACTGACCGCACGGTTGCATGACCGCGTCGAAGATGGTACAAGTATGCGGATGAGCGACTTCCCGACCGGAAACCTCTACCCCCCCCCCCCCCCTAACTAATTGGTTATCATATAATACGATAGGAAGCGGAGCTTCGAAGCGTCTTCCGGATCGCCGCTACCGCCCGGCCTGGACGCCGCGCCCCTTCCTGGCAGGGTTCTGTTGCCTGCTGGCACTTTCCGTAGCCGGACCGTCGTTGGTTTGCGCCATGGGCACCGCGCCGACGGTGACGGACGTCTCCTTGTGGGAGACGGCTCTCGCAGACGACGACACCTACGGACTCGGTGAGACGATTGTGGTGCGGGTCACATTCGACCATGAAGTGACGGTCACCGGCGATCCGCAGGTGGCGCTCACCATTGGGACGCAGACGCGGCAGGCGACCTTCTTCACCACCGATGTGTCTTCCCTCACCACCGACGTGCGCGTTGGCGTTCAGACGTACTTTCTCTACACCGTACAGGCGTCTGACGTGGACGCGAACGGGATCAGCATCGCCGCCAACGCCCTCGGCCTCAATGGGGGGACCATCACGCACGCCGGCGACGGCACCACCGACGCCGATCTGACGCACGACGCGGTGGCCGACGACTCCGACTATAAGGTGGATGGCAGCCAGGGCACCTCGCCGACGATGGCGTATATCGCCTTCAACAATAGCCCTGCAAGCGGCGACACCTACGAATTCGGCGAGACGATCCAGGTGGTGGCGTACTTCGACAGAGCCGTGACGGTGACCGGCAGTCCGCAAGTGGCGCTGACCATCGGGACGCAGACACGTCAGGCAACGTACGACGAAACTCGGTACGGCCACTATCTGTACTTCAGCTACACGGTGGCAGGGGACGACCTGGACGCGGACGGGATCGGCATCGCCGCCAACGCCCTCGCCACGGGCGGCGGGACCATCCAGATCGCCGGTGGCACCACCGGCGCCGATCTGACGCACGACGCCGTGGCCGACGACCCCGATCACAAGGTGGATGGCTCCCCACCGACGATACGTCGTGTCTCCATCTCCAGTGTCCCGGCAATCGGCGACACGTACGAACCGGGCGAAACGATCGAGATAGTGGTCGAGTTCAACCGAAGCGTGGAGGTCACCGGCAGCCCACAGGTGGCCCTGACCATCGGCACGGAGACGCGGCAGGTGACCCTCCACGGCCTCCCCGGCTTCGCCTCTCGGTGGCTGTATTTCGTCTACACGGTGCAGGCGGCGGACGTGGACGCGGACGGGATCGGCATCGCCGCCAACGCCCTCGCCACGGGCGACGGGACCATCAAGAACGCCGTTGGCACTGCGGACGCCGACCTGACGCACGACGCGGTGGCTGACGACGTCGACCATAAGGTGGATGGCAGCCAAGTCACTCCGCCGACGGTGAGTCGTGTTTATGTTACTAATGAGCCGGAAAGCGGCGACACGTACAAACGGGGAGAAACGATCGGGATAGGGGTCGAGTTCAACCGAAGCGTGGAGGTCACCGGCAGCCCGCGGGTGGCGCTGACCATCGGCACGCAGACGCGGCAGGCGACTTTCGACGGCGACATCTCCGGCGGTCCGTGGCTGTATTTCCACTACACGGTGCAGGCGGCGGACGTGGACGCGGACGGGATCGGCATCGCCGCCAACGCCCTCGGCCTCAATGGCGCGACCATCACGCACGCCGGCGACGGCACCACCGACGCCGATCTGACGCACGACGCGGTGGTCGACGACTCCGACCACAAGGTGGACGGGAAGCTCGTTACTACGCCGACGGTGAGTAGTGTCTTCATCGCCAGTGGCCCGGCAAGCGGCGACACGTACGAACCGGGCGAAACGATCAGGATAGTGGTCGAGTTCAACCGAGTCGTGGAGGTCACCGGCAGCCCGCAGGTGGCGCTGACCATCGGGACGCAGACGCGGCAGGCGACTTTCGACGAGAGGCTGTGGAGGCGGGCTATCGACGAGTTCAGCAGACGGCGGCTGACATTCCACTACACGGTGCAGGCGTCTGACGTGGACGCGGACGGGATCGGCATCGCCGCCAACGCCCTCGGCCTCAATGGGGGGACCATCACGCATGCCGGCGACGACACCATCGACGCCGATCTGACGCACGACGCGGTGGCCGACGACTCCGACCACAAGGTGGACGGGAAGCTCGTTACTACACCGACGGTGAGTAGTTTTTATGTTAGTAGTAGGCCGGCAAGCGGCGACACGTACGAACTCGGAGAAACGATTGGGATAACGGTCGGATTCAGCAGAGTTGTGAGGGTCACCGGCAGCCCGCAGGTGGCGCTGACCATCGGCGCGCAAACGCGGCAGGCGACCCTCTTCGTCACCGACGAGATGATTGAACGGACCAGCACGTGGTTCGGCTTCTACTACACGGTGCATGCGGCGGACGTGGACGCGGACGGGATCGGCATCGCCGCCAACGCCCTCGGCCTCAATGGGGGGACCATCACGCATGCCGGCGACGACACCACCAACGCCGATCTGACGCACGACGCGGTGGCCGACGACTCCGACTATAAGGTGGACGGGAAGCTCGTTACTACGCCGACGGTGGGTGCCGTCGCCTTCAACAATAGCCCTGCAAGCGGCGACACCTATGAAAGCGGCGAGACGATCGAGGTGGTGGCGGTCTTCGACAGAGCCGTGACGGTGACCGGCAGTCCGCAAGTGGCGCTGACCATCGGGACGCAGACACGTCAGGCAACGCACTCCGAAACTCTGTTCAGCGTTCTGTACTTCAGCTATACGGTGCAGGCAGCGGACGTGGACGCGGACGGGATCGGCATCGCCGCCAACGCCCTCGGCCTCAATGGGGGGACCATCCAGATCGCCGGCGGCACCGTGCCCGCCGATCTGACGCACGGCGCAGAGCCCGACGACTCCAGCCGCAAGGTGCATGGCTCTCCGCCGACGGTGGAGCGTTTGTTCTTCGACAGCCCACCGAGCGACGGCACGTACAAACGGGGCTCAACGATCGCGGTAACGGTCGAGTTCAATCGAGCAGTGCGGGTCACCGGCAGCCCACAGGTGGCGCTGACCATCGGCACGCAGACGCGGCAGATGACTTTCGGCGGCTCCGGCGATCGGTGGCTGTATTTCGTCTACACGGTGCAGGCGGAGGACCTCGACGCGGACGGGATCGGCATCGCCGCTGACGCGCTCTCCACGGGCGGCGGGACCATCACGAGCCCCGGCGGCACCGTGGCCGCCGATCTGACGCACGAAGCTCTGGCCGACGACCCCAATCACAAGGTGGACGGCAGCGTGGACCCGGGCAGTGTTGGCGGCCCAGGCGGCGGCGGCGGCCCGGGCAGCGGCGACGATGGGCTGGAGTTCGCGGAATCGGAGTACCGGTTCGAGTTGGAGGAGAACCGGGACGGCAGGGAGACCTCGGTCCCGATCGGTACGGTCACTGCCGGTGCCGGGCAGATCGTCTATGCGATCACGGCGGGCAACGCTGACGCCCGATTCGCCATCGACCCGGACGGCACGATCACCTACGTCGGCAGTGGCGAGGACGCCGAAGCGACCGATGCCTACACGCTGACGGTCACCGCCACGCTTGGTGAGGACCGTGCAACGGCCCAGGTGACGATCGAAATCAAGGACATGGACGATCCGGGCATAGTGAAGCTGTCCACGAAGCCGTGGGTCGGAGTGAAGCTGACGGCGACCCTCAGCGACCAGGACGTCCCCGTGACGGATGAACGCTGGCAGTGGTGGCAGCGCAAGGGGTCCGGTGCGTGGACCAGGATCGACGGCGCCGCGGCAGCCGACTACACGCCGGTGCTGGTTGACGTCGGAAAGTCCCTGCAGGCTCGCGTGGATTACACCGATGCTTTCGGGCAGCAGCAGGCGGAGAGCGATGAGACAGAACCGGTAGACCTGAACCCGGCGCGGCGCGCACGGATGCTGCAGTTGGGACTGACCGCCTTCGGTCGGAGCATGGCGAGCACCGCGGTGGACGTGATCGGCCAGCGGTTCACGGCGGCGGCGCCGGCTGCGACGGAAACGCCGGACGTGGACGTGACCCTGCACGATCGGGCGCTGCGCTTCGCCGATTGGGAGAACACGGACGGACAGGCGCGGCTGCTCCGGCAGGTGACGGAGGCGTTCGGGATTCGCGTGAGTGCCGAATCCGAGCTCAGCTACCGGCCGGTAGCGGGGGAGGAGTTGCTGTCCGAAAGCTCCTTCAGCGTCGGGCAGAGCGGCGAGGAAGGCAGCGGGTTCACGTTCTGGGGGATGGGCGACTATAGCTCGTTCGCCGGTGACGTGGATGGCTTCAAGCAGAACGGCACCGTGGTGTCCGGGTACTTGGGAGCGGACTATCGCTTCAGTCCGCAGGCGCTGGTCGGTCTGGCCGCCTCCCACGGCCAGTTGGACCTGACCTCCAAGAGCGAGCAGGAAGGTGACGGGACGCTGCAGGGCACGCTCACCAGCGCGTATCCCTACGGGCTGTGGCGGCCGCTGGAGTGGCTGCGCATCTGGGGTTTGGCCGGCTACGGCCTGGGAGGCGCCACGTTGGGAGACGTCGGCGGCACCTTCAAGGGGGACATCAGCGTGATGATGGGCGCGCTCGGCCAGCGCGCGGACGTTCTTTCACGTGGCCCGGTGGCGGTGGCGGTAAAGGCGGATGGGTTCATCACCCGGGTCGCGTCCGGCGGCACGTTGCCGGAGGTGAACGCGGAAGCGTGGCGGATGCGCGTGCTGCTGGAGACCGGCCTGGAACTGGATCTGGGTGAGGGTTCGCGATTGACGCCGCGGGTCGAGGTGGGTGGACGCCTGGACGGCGGCAGCGCGGAGCGGGGCGTGGGCACGGAGCTGGGCGGAGAGCTGCGCTACACGCACGCCGGGATCGGGCTGAGCCTGGCGGGGCGCGGGCGGATGCTGCTGGTGCACGAGGACGGCGGTCTGCGCGACTGGGGAGCCAGCGCGGCGGTGCGCTGGAGCCCACCGGGAGCCGCCGAGGGGCTGGCGATGTCGGTGGCGCCGGTGTGGGGCCGGCCGGCCAGCGGCGTGGACGCCCTGTGGCAGGATCGGCAGGTGGTGCGTGCCGGCGACGACGGCGACGCGGAGCCGCGCGCGGGCTCGCCGTGGCTGCCGGATACGGTGGAGGTGAAGCTCAGCTACGGGCTGGGAAGCGCAGACGGAGCCGGCCTGCTGACGCCGTACACGGAGGTGGGATTCAGCGGCACGGAAGCACGCCGTATACGCACAGGGACGCGGTGGGAACTCGCCGGAGCGGCTGACGTGGGGCGCGTGAACCTGGAGGCGTTCGGCGAGCGCACCGCCCGACGGGACGATGCCCCCGCCTACCGCGTCGGTCTGAGCGGCACCCTGGTTTATTGACGACGGCATGCGGTTCGAACGGACCACTTCAGCGCGTCTGCGCAGGATGCGCAGGAGCAATCCCGTGCGTTCCTTCGACGTGGCCGGTTCTTCCATCATCGGCCTGAACCCTGACCGAACCACGAATGAAGATGCGTACGGTTACGTGATCGGGGAGTCCGCGAACGACGACGGATCCCGATCTTGGGGAGTCTTCTGTCTCGCGGACGGCTTGGGCGGGATGGAGGCAGGAGAAGTCGCCAGCCGAACGGCGGTGCGGGCGGTCCTTGGGTACGGCTGTGCCGGCCTCGGAGACGGCGGTGCGCCGATGCCCGAAGACGGCCGCGGAGCGTCTCCGGCGGAGTGGATTCAGGCTGCCAATACGGAAGTGTGCAAAGCGCTTTCGCGGTGCGATGCGCGCGGGGGGACGACGTGCATTGCCGTGGCGATTCTGAATCAGACGGTCACCGTCGGCCACGTGGGAGACAGCAGGCTTTACCTCATGAGGTCAGGTGAAGCGCGCCTCCTTACCCAGGATCACTCGCTGGCCATGCTGCAGGTCCTTCAGGGCGGGATCGCGCTCGGCGATGTCCGGCACCATCCGGACCGAAACAGCCTGACCCGCACGCTGGGCGAACGTACGCCGTTGCCGTCCTACCAGATCGACACCCTGGCCACCACGACCGAACGGACAGACCTGACGCTGCACGCGGATGACGTGCTGGTCTTGTGTTCCGATGGCGTATGGGAGCTCGTCGAGGAGCCGGAACTGACCGAGGCTCTTCTTGATGAAGATCGGCCGCTTGCGGCCGCTGCGCGGCGGATCATGTCACTCGTGCTGGATCGCAAGGCGCCGGACAACGCAACGATACTGATGATACGCCACACCATGATCGACGGTCCCGAATCGTCGTCGCAACGGGCCGGCCAACGGACCGGCACACCCCCGGACGCCGCCGGAGATCGCCAGAAGTGGACCCGGAAACGCACGCGAGCATGATGACTCGATGATGAACGACGACCTGTTGCCACGCGATACGGCGCTGAAGGGCGGTGATTTCGTCGTACGCAAGGTCTTGGGACGGGGAGGATTCGGAATCACCTATCGGGGCACTGAGGTGCGCCTCAGACGCGACGTCGCCATCAAGGAGCTGTTCATCCATGACGCGTGCTGGCGGACCGGCATGACGGTTGCGCCGAAGCGGGGAGTGATGTCGCACGAAGATCTGCGCCACGCACGGGCGCGTTTTCTGAAAGAGGCGCGGACCCTGGCACGATTCACCGACCCTCGAATCGTCCGGGTCTACACGGCTTTCGACGAGAACGATACGTCCTACATGGTCATGGAGTATCTGCGCGGACGAACACTGTACGGCGTACTGTGCGAATCCGGTGGAAGGATGAATGAACAGCAGGCAGTGCGTTACGTCACGCAGGTCGGCGAGGCTCTGAAGATCGTGCACGGAGACAATATCCTCCACAGAGACGTCAAACCGGACAATGTGTTGGTGACGAACGATGGTCGTACGGTGCTGCTGGACTTCGGTGCGGCACGAGGATTCGCGGCATCGAGACCGGGAACCGTGAGCGTCGTGTTGACCCCCGGCTACGCCCCGTTGGAGCAGTACGGTGAACACCCGTTGCTCGGTGAGTTCACCGATGTGTACGCGCTCGGTGCGACCCTGTACCATCTGCTCACCGGCCGGCGACCGATAGCCTCGACCGACCGGGCGGCCGGCACCGTGCTGGAATCGCCGGACGCCATCGACGGATCGATCAGCCGTGTCGTCAGCGATGCGGTGATGAAGGCGATGAAGATAAGGGTTTCGGATCGCCTGCACTCGGTCTCGGAGTTTCTCGATCTGATCGGTGACGTCCGGCAAGACCGACCGGCTGGACGTCATGAGTTTCCGGACGCCTGCTCCGCGGACGACGCAATCGATGACGACGCGCCGACCTTCGAACCCGACTGGACGACCGAGCTGCCTCCTGTACGTCCGGTCACGACACGGACTTCACAGGATGCAGGATCGTTCGATGTGCTCGACAGGTTGACGCGACGGGTCGAGACGTTGGCCATGTGGGCGGGGGGACTGCTCGGTCTGGGCGTGGCTCATTCGCCGCTGTTGAGCATGGCGTCACAATGGCTGGACAGCCTGGGCGACGTGTGGTGGCTGATAATACCGGTCGCGCTCGTGGCGGTGTCTCTGGGCCTGTCGTATTTCTCGGCAGTGGCCAGGCACGCGTGGCTCCGGCCGGTGATAACAGGCGGCGTACTCGGTGCGGTTGCGGGAAGCGTGGTGATCGATCCGTCCCCGCTCTCGCTGCGGATCGGCGCAGACCGGCCTATTGCGGCAAGCATAATGTTAAGCAGTCTATCCGAGCTGGCCCCGCGAGCGGTGAGTTGCTGGTCGTAGCCGGCGTCGCCGGGGCCAGGTCGGATAGACTGGATTGAACTGAACCGCGACTCGTGCGGCTGGATCTATGGGGATTGGATTGCCGGCGTGGGAGTGGCGGCAGAACGGTGGGCGTGGTTGTGGAGCCTGAGCGGCAGCAGCGTTGATCGGGAGTTCGGAGATGTCCCGCGCGAGGCGGCGACGTCGAGCGGTTGAGTGGGCAGATTGCGGTCGGCGGCGCGCACGGGAGCGAGCAGCGGCAGGGCCGCTTGAACAAGCGAGTGATGGAGTCGAGCAGAACGTTCTGGTCTGGTCATGATGTTGCGGGAGGACCACGGCGCAGAAGTACGTAGTCACCGGTGGGCTGGGGGCCGAAGTCTTGGATGCGCCGCATTGTTCCCGCGTGACACGCCGGACACCGTTCGCCGTCGTCGCCGGGAACGTCGAGGCATGCTTGGAGATCAAGCGATGTGATGTTGTCGCCGATGGCTCGCGCAATCAGCCTGCGGCACAGCGGCAGCTTTTCCTTGCGTGCACGATTGGCGAGAAAGCCGTAGTGGCGAATGCGCACGAAACGATCGGGCAGGACGTGCTGCAGGAAGCGACGCAGGAACTCCACGGCATCGAGTTTCATCACCCGCGTGCGGTGGCCGCGAGCATAGTCCTGGTAGCGAAAGCTCACCGAGTCCGCATCGGCGGCCGTGATCCTGCTGTTGGCGATGGCGACCCGATGCGTGTAGCGAGCCAGGTACTTCAGCACCTGCTCAGGCCCCCCGAAGGGCGGCTTGGCATAGACCACCCACGGCTTGTTGCGCAGTTGAGCGCAGAGCGATCGGAAACGGCCACGATCTGCCAAGGCAGCAAGGGCGCCGTGGAATTGGAGACGGCCGGCGTCGAAGCGTTCCTGCAACGCCGCCAGCATCTTGCCGCGAAAGAGGCACGCGAGGACGCGGACCGGAAGGAAGAACCCGTCTCGGCAGGATATCCAGTTGGCAGCGTCGGGGGACAACCCACCGCCCGGGATGACGCAGTGCAGATGGGGATGGTGTGCCAGCGTCTGCCCCCAGGTGTGCAGCACGGCGATGAAGCCGATGTCAGCACCGAGATGCTTCGGGTCGGCAGCGATCGTCTTGAGCCCGGCTTATTCACGGAGGAGTAGAGAAAGAGTAGGCGCGTCCGCCGATTTGCAGTAGAGTCAAGGTGTTACGCCAAAACCTCCGCAAAGGACGGGACACGCCGTGGGTGAGACTCTACCGATCTTTTCGACGACCTTCAACGGCTCGGTGCAGGTCGAGGCGCGGGCGGAGCATCTGAGCGCCGACAGCGGCGCGTTGCTGCTGCGCGAGATCATGGAGCGCACCGGCATCGTCGAGTGGATGGACGAGCGGCTGCTGGATCCGCGCAATCCGCTGCTGATCACCTACCCGCTGGCCGACGTGCTGCGGACCAGCCTGTTGCTGCTGGGCCAGGGCTGGCGCGACCAGGACGACGCTGACCGGCTGCGGCACGACCCGAGCTTTCGCGTGGCCAACGACACGCGCCGCGGCACCGCGTCGCTTGAGCCCGACAGCGTGCTGCCCTCGCAGCCGACGCTGTCGCGGTTGGTGGGTCTGTTGAGCGCGCCGACCAATCAGGATGTGGTGCGTGAGGGGATCATCGAGCTGGCGGTGCGCCGGCTGTGGAAGGACAACGGGGAGCGGCGATACAAGCGGTTGATGATCGACCTGGACGGCCTGCCGTTCGAGGTGCACGGGCAGCAGGCCGGCAGCCAGTACAACGGCCACTACGGGCAGCGGATGTTTCATGCGCTCATCGCCAGTTGCGCGGAGAGCGGCGACCTGCTCGACGGCACGCTGCGGCCCGGCGCGGTGGGCTCGGCCGACGGCGCGCTTGAGTTTATCCAGCGGGTGGTCGAGCGCTGTCGGCCGCGGGTGTGCGAGTCGGTGCTGGTGCGGATGGACGCCGGATTTCCCGACGGAAAAACGCTCACGGGCCTGGAGTCATCGGGCATCGACTACGTGGCGCGCATCCGCAACAACGCGGTGCTGGACCGCATGGCGCAGCCGTATCTGCGCCGGCCGCCGGGGCGTCCGCCGCGCGAGGGGCGGGTGTGGTGCCACGAGCTGCGCTACCAGGCCGATTCCTGGGAGCACGCGCGGCGGGTGGTGCTGGTGGTGGTGGAGCGGCCCGGAGAGTTGTTCCTCGACTATTTCTGGCTGATCACCAACCTCAAACGCAACCGCTACAGCGGCGCGCGGCTGCTGGGGCTGTACCGCATGCGCGGCAAGGCCGAAGGGCACATGGGAGAGTTCATGGACGTGCTGGCGCCGGCGCTGTCCTCGGCGCCGCGTGCGAAGAGCCACTACCGGGGCCGCTGCCTGGAGGCCGCCACCGAGCCGCAAGAAGCAGGAGTGCGGGCCCAGAACGAGACGCTGTTGCTGCTGAACCTGCTGGCCTACGAGGTGCTGCACGCCGGGCGGTGCGTGATGGAACAGGCTACCGGTACCGGCTGGAGTCTGCGCCGGCTACGCGAGCGGGTGCTGCGGGTGGCCAGCCGGGTGGTCCGCCACGGCCGGCGGGCGACCGTCGTGATCGCGCAGCATGCGGCGGCCGACTGGCTGCGGCTGTGGAACAAGCTCACCCTCCTGGACTGGGCGCCCAACGGCTGAGGCCGACAGGCCGGCACGTTCAGAACCTCTTCGTCGAGCACCTGGGAGCGGTCATCTGTGTCCTCGCCGGCGTGCTCGACTGCCGTCAGCGTTTCGGTCCCGACCAACCGCGCCCTTTCAACGCTGCACGCGCTCTTGGCCATCTGCTCCCAGCCGCGCCGTCACTCCGTAAGCGACCGGCGAAACCAGTCTCTATGAAGCCGGCGGCGGCGGACGTGCAGTGGGCAGGAGTGTAAGGTAGTCAGCGCGGGTGCGCGCATGGGGCAGCTTCTCGAAGAGCTCGCGCAGATACCAGTACGGCTCGTGGCGGTTGGCCTTGGCGGTCTCGATCAGGCTGTACAGGATCGCGCTCGCCGCCGCTCCGCGCGGGCTTCCAGAGAAGAGCCAGTTCTTGCGGCCCACCACGAACGGCCGGATCGCCTGCTCGCAGGCGTTGTTGTCCGGCGTGAGCTGCGGGTGTTCCAGATAGCGGATCAGCTTCGGCCACTCACCGAGCGCGAAGGCGACCGCCTTGCCGAGCGCCGAGCCGGGCAGCACCTGATCGCGTTTGTCCTGCAGCCAGCGGTGGAACGTGTCGAGCACCGGCTGTACCTGTGCGCGCCGCGCGGCCACGAACCCCGCCGGATCCTCCTTGCGGTGCTTCGCTAGCCGCGCCTCGGCGCGGTACAGCTTGGCGATGAACCCCAGCGCTTGCAGCGCCGCTCCGACGCGGCCGGACACCTTGCCCAGCGCGTCGGCGGCCTCTTTGAACGCTCGGCGCACGTGCGCCCAACAGCCCACGTGCACGATGCCGGGCTGCGCGCACGGACGCGTGTAGCCGTCGTAGCCGTCGGTCTGCACGTAGCCTTGGTAGTCGTCGATGATCTGGAAGGCCACCCGCGCGGCGCGGCTGGGCTCATAGCGATAGACCAGCACCGGCTCATCAGGCGGGCCGCCGCGGGCCACCCACACGTAGCTGAGATCGGTGTTGGCGCGCTCGTGCTCCTTGAGCACCTGCACGGTGGTCTCGTCGATCTGCAGCGTCGGCCCACTGCGCAGCTTGTCGAGCAACGCCGCCATCAACGGCTGGCAGGCGCCGGCGGCCGCGATCATCCAGTCCGACATCGTGCGCCGCGACAACTCGACTCCAAGGCGCGCGAACTGCCGCTCCTGCCGATACAGCGGCAGCGCGTCGCAGAACTTCGCCGTGGCGATGAACGCCAGCAGCCCCTCCGAGGCCAGGCCCTTCGGGATCAGCGCCGCTGGCGGCGGCGCCACCCGGACCGCCGGATGCCCTTCGTCGCCGGAGCCCTCGCAGTGATGGCAGGCGTACTTGGGCCGCACCGTGCGGATCACCTGCACCTGCGGCGGGATCACGTCGAGCTTCTCGGAGGTGTCCTCGCCGATGCGCACCAAGCGGTGGCCGCACTCACACTGCTTGTCCTGCTCGGTCAGGTCGATGACCTGCTCGACGCGCGGCAGCGCCTGCGGCAGCGGTCTGCGCCGCGGGCGACGGCGGGTTCGCTCAAGCACTTCGGCGGTCGCCTCATCCGGGGGCGGCTCAGCGGGCGCTTGGTCCTCTGGGGGGTCGGTGTCGGCGGCGTGTTCGACCTCATCGAACAGCCGGATCTGCTGCAGCTCGGCGGCGGTGAGTTGTTCGCTGCTGCGGCCGTACAGCTTGTTCTTGAACCACGCCACCTGCTCTTCGTAGAGATCCAGCTTCTTGTTCAGTGCTCGGAGTTTCGTGTCCAGCTCACCGTTTTTCGCCGTCAGCTCGTCCTTCTCCAGGATCAGACGGCGATTCTCTTCGCGCAACGCATCGCGTTGTTCGGCGACCGGTAGAGCGCTGGACATATCGATACCATAGCACGAAATACGCCGAACATGTCAACCCCTTTCAGGCGATTTCCCGGTACCGAAGCTCCGCGTGTTCGTGCCAGAAATCGATGCCGGTCAGCAGCATCCGAAGCTGCTTGACATCGATCTCCCGGCGCGCCTCAGCCGCCGTTCGCGGCCACGGAAAACGCCCTTTCTCCAGCCGCTTCATCCACAGACAGAATCCCGTGCGGTCCCAGTACACCGCCTTCAGGACCCGCCGCTGCGCGTTGCAGAATACGAACAGCGCCGCCTCGAACGGACTCAGCTGCATCTGCTCCTGCACCTCAAGCACCAGCCCGTTGATCTGCTTGCGCAGGTCGGTCGCCCCCGGCCGTACGAAGATCCGCGCCGTGCCCAGTTGCAGATGAATCATCTCAGGCTCTCCAGCACCGCCAGCACCTCGCGCAGATGGTCCGCACGCAGATTCGGCCTCAGCCTCAGCACGTACCGCTCGCCCACCACCAATTCGATGGCCGCCCCCTGCTCGACGTTCCCGCCGCCCATCGGCTCCAGTTCCACCAACCGTTGCCCCGGCGGCTGCGGCTGCTGCGACGGCGACAGCTTGCCCGCCCAACGGCACAGCGACCAGTACGGCACCCCGTGCTGCTCGCAGTACGCCTTCTTCGTCAGCCCGCTGCCCCGCCACGTTTCCACATGCCGGCTCCAGTACTCGCGTCCTTGCTGCATCGTTCGTCCCTCCTACCGGGACGATCGCCCGTTCCTATCCTTCTCGTAAGGTGGGGTTCAGCGGACGCTTACGTCACTCCTGCACGGCTGCGCCAGCACACCCATTTTCTGGAATAATCGTTCTTCTATCTCCAGGCATGGCTTGTCAGACCGACGCGTGAATAAGCCGGGTTGAGGGTGTCGGCGGCTGCGGCGAACAGCAGGCCGTAGAGTTCGCGTCTGTTCTGCAGCGCCAGCGGCGCGAGCTCGGCGGGCAGGGTGAACACGACGTGGAAATACGGGACGGGCAGCAGATCTTCGCAGCGCTCTTCCAGCCAGGTGGCGCGCTGCTGCGCTTGGCACTTCGGACAGTGGCGATTGCGGCAGGAGTTGTACGATACGCGCACCTCGCCACAGGCATCGCAGGCGTCGACGTGGCCGCCAAGCTTGGCGGTGCGGCAGGCTGCGAGGTCGTTGATGACGCGCTGTTGTGCCGTCGACACCGGCAAGCCCGGCACGGTCCCATCAGCGGTGGCCAGGGTACCGATGACGTCGGCCACCTCGAACGGTGGCTGGTG
Organism: Spirochaetia bacterium; assembly: GCA_965215345.1. Taxonomy (GTDB): domain Bacteria; phylum Spirochaetota; class Spirochaetia; order SZUA-6; family Bin103; genus CATQHW01. The sequence continues at coordinate 2,162,196 of CBDCDL010000002.1, forward strand.
CACCGGTCGCTCAGCGCAGCGCTGGCAACGACTCCAGTGGGCTCTCCAGCGCCGTGATGCGCTTGCGCGTCACGTGCGTGTAGATCACGGTGCTCTTGATCGAGGCATGTCCGAGCAGCGCCTGGACGGTACGCAGATCGGTGCCGGATTCCAACAGATGGGTGGCGAAACAGTGGCGCAGGGTATGCGGGGTGACGGGCTTGCCAACGACGACGTGACGAACCGCAGCGATGGCGTTGGTAACCGTCTCCTTGGTGACGTGCCGGTCGGGATACGTCCTGCTGGGAAACAGCCAACCGCGGGGCCGATAGCGTCTGAAGTGGCAGCGCAAGTTCTGCAGGAGCAGCGGTGACAGCGTCACCAAACGATCCTTGCGGCCCTTGCCTTGCACGACGTGAATCATCATCCGCTTGCTGTCGATGTCCGCGATCCTCAAGGAGACCGCCTCGGACACGCGCAGCCCTGCCGCATACAGGGTCATGGCGATGACGCGGTGCTGAGGGTCGGCGATCGCTTCGAGTACGGCGCGCACCTCGTCCTGGCTCAAGACCAGCGGCAGCTTCTTGGGCCGCTTGGCGAACGGGATGTGCTCGATGTTCCAGTCCTTGCCGAGCGTCTTGACGTACAGGAAGTGCAGGGCGCAGACCGCCTGATTGAAGCTGCTCCAACTCAGCTTCCTGTCGTGCACCAGATGTATCTGGTAGGCACGTATCTCGCCGAGCCCGAGCAGCTCCGGCGATCGCTTGAAGTGCCGAGCGAACGCTGCGACCTGCCGGACGTAGCAATCGATCGTGCTCGCAGCGAGGTTGCGCACCTGCATGTCTTCGATCATTCTCTGTCGCAGTGGTGTCATGATGGACTCCTCCTGGTGTAGAGACGCGTGGTCCATCAGCCCCCGGTGCGCGGCTTACGCACCGGGGGCAACCACCCGTCTCCCGTTAGAGTCCAGACATCACGTAGGAGTTGTGTTTGGGAAGGGCTCCGAGACCCGAGACGGCAGACGCCGCCCTACCGCGAAGCGGTTTAGTTCAATCGTCGGTATCAGTGTCGTTTTTCTCATGCGGTGCGTCGGATCATTGGGATGCATCATCGGCAATTTCGGCGCGTCGAACCTGCTGCAGAACGGCATGAACATCAGAGCCTCGTGGGCCGCATTCTGGAGATTGGCGGCTCTGTCGGTAGCGGTAGGAGTGGTCTTTGCGTCGGTTCTCCTGTGGTATTTTTTTCGATGAGCGCTGCTCACACGATCGACAGCAGACGCCGCATCGCCGTGACGGAGTGGTAGAGTGACGTGCCGGAGGTCGACGTGATCCGCCGCTGGCCCGCTGTCGTCGCCGCCATCCCGACCGCCGTGACGGCGCCGAGTCTGTTCCTGACGAGTCTCGACGTGTGGGAATCGGCGATTCGCGTGAACGCGGAGCGCTACGTGTTTCTGGCGATCGGTGCGGGTGCCTATGCGCTGATCCGCCTCACGGTAGTGCGCGGACCTCACACGATATGGGAGACCTTCTCACACGAGCTGGCACACGCGCTCGTAAGCACGATCCTGCTGGTGCGCGTGAATCGTTTCAAGGCGGATCGAGACCCCGACAGCAAGGGCGTTCTGGGCTTCGTCGTGCATGAGAAAGCCGGCGGTTTCCGACGGCTGATCATATCTCTCTGTCCCTACTTTCTTCCGATTTACTCGCTGGGCATCGTCGTGGTCATCGCCTTCGTGTCTCCGGCCGCCAGGCCGGTCTTCGAGATTCTGCTCGGCGCGTCGTTCGCGGCTTTCGTCGTATCGGTCATACGTGACTGCCGGCCTCATCAGAGTGACATCAGGAATAATGGCACGTTGCTGTCCATGTGGCTTGTGGTCTTCGCAAATGTGGTCGTCGTCACGTCGATGCTGCTGGTGTTCCTGGGAGGGTGGAGCGACGTCGGACTCTTCTTTCGCGCGTGGCTCGCCGGCGTATTTCAGTCCGTGCGCTGGGGTGCGGAGATGCTCGTCGGAGCGGTCGGGGGATTGAGGCGGTGATGCGAACGGTCGCCACGATGAGGCGCCGCCGAGGACGTCGGATGGACAAGATTCGATGTAACTACTCAGCCCACGGAGCAAGTGGTTCCAAGGGCTGGACATGGTTGGAGGCGATGGTCTAGCCTCGCAGGCGGGAGGGGCGGCATCGAGTGGGACTGGTTTCCGAACTCACACGTGCAGATATAGCTGCGGCCTACGAGGCCGGCCGTAGCGCAGTGGTCGCACTGATAGAGCAGATCATCGAGATCAGTACGGACCAGCAGCAACGCATCGAGCAACAGGAGCAGCGGATCGAGCAACAGGAGCAGCGGATCGCGACGCTGGAGCGGGAACTGCAGGAACTGAGGACGGACAGTCACGACAGCGGCAAGCCGCCGTGTCGAGACAGCTTCGAGCGCAAGCAACAGGAGCGCAAGAGGAAGTCACGCAAAGAGCGCCGCAGGCGTCCGGGCGGGCAGCCCAACCATCCGGGGGCGACGCTGTGTCAGGTAGAGGAGCCGACGAGGACCACGATCCACACCGTGGCCGACTGCCGGTGCGGCAGCTCTCTGCGCGAACAGCCGGTAGCGGGCTACGAACGCCGTCAGGTATTCGACGTGCCGCCGCTTGCGGTCGAGGTCAGCGAACACCGCAGCGAACGCAAGCGCTGCCCGGACTGCGGGCAGATCACGGTGGCGGCGTTCCCCGACGGCGTCGAGCAGCCGGTCCAGTACGGCCATCGGCTGCAGGCGATAGCGGCGTATCTGCGCACCTATGGACTGTTGCCGTATCGACGGACTGCCGAATTGTTCAAGGACCTGTTCTCGATGCCGATCAGCGAGGGGACATTGGCGAGCATCAACGCTGCCTGCGGGCAGCGCTTGGCAGGGATGGTCGAGATGATCCGTAAAGCGATCACCGTGCAGCCGATGGCGTGTTTTGACGAGACCGGGATGAGTATCGGCGGCAGGCTGCACTGGCTGCACGTGGCGAGCACGGAGCTGCTGACGTACTACGCGGCGCACGCCAAGCGGGGGAGGGAGGCGATTGCCGACATCGGCATCTTGGCGGACTTCGCCGGGGTGGCGGTGCACGACCACTGGCAGAGCTACTTCGGCTACGAGTGTGAGCATGGGTTGTGCAACGCGCATCATCTGCGGGAACTGAGGTTCGTCGAGGAGCAGTACGAACAGGGGTGGGCGGCGGACCTCAAGGAGTTGCTGCTGACCGTCAAGGAGGCAGTGGATGGCGCGCGTGAAGAGGGGAGCCAGCACCTGGACCAAGCGCTGTGCGAGCGCTATACGGCCGAGTACCAGCGGATCATCGCGGCGGGGATGGCGGCCAATCCGGCGGCGCCGCAACCGCCGGCGGGCAGCGGCAAGCGCCGCGGACGTACGAAGCAGAGCAAGCCGCGCAACCTGCTGCTGAGGCTGTCGAAGCGCGCGGAGTCGGTGCTGGCGTTCATGAACGACTTGCGGGTTCCGTTCGACAACAACCAGGCGGAGCGGGATCTGCGGATGATGAAAGTGCAGCAGAAGATCTCAGGGACGTTCCGCAGCCAGCACGGCGCCGAGGAGTTCTGCCGGACCAGGGCCTATATCTCCACGATCCGCAAGAACGGCTTGTCTGTGATCGATGCTCTGAGTTCCGTCTTCGAAGGCCGTCCGATGGTTCCACCCTGCCTCATAACCGGCCCGCACCCCTGAGTAGTTACGATTCGATAAGAGAGAGATGTGGCGTCTGATCACTTCGGTACTGGTCCTCGGGGGCGCCGTATTCGGGGCGGTGGCCATCATCACCAGTGAACGCGCCGCGGACTCGAACGGTGGACAGGCGTCCGCCGGAGGAGGGGCGGCGGAGGTGCCGGCAAGGATAGACCGACTGGAAATCCCTCCTGAGCCGCGTAGGCCTTCGCCGCCAACGCCTCGGAGTGCCCCTTCTGCACATCGGGAGAAACCACGCGAGGCGGGGTCGCCCTGTGCGGTGGACCGAAGCCTGATCGAATTCGAGAGGGCCATACGGGACGACATCCAGGCGTTGCGGTACGAAGATCCTGACGCATCTTCAGAGAAGAATCGGACCGGGGATCTCGACGATCGACGTGCGGCGCTGGAGCTCAGGCTGGCAGGCTCGGTCGAGGTCGGGAAGAGGCTTGCAGCTCGACTGACGCAGTTCAGAATAGCGCATGTCACGACCGTGCTGGCTCGGGAAGCCGAGATACTTCTCGCATCCCATCGTGACTTCTCGAAGCTCCTGCCGGAAGTCGGTGAACTCATGGAGAACGTGGTCGACGGTCTCAAAGAGAGAATAGAGAACCGCAGAGCCGGTATGTCCACGCTTCCGAAGGACCTCCGCGAGGAAATCGAGGAGCTGATCAAGCGGGACGAAGATGCGCTACTGGCCCTGGGCAACGCGAAGCGGAATATCGAATCGAATACGAATGACGCGGCCGCTGCGATCGCGTTTCTGAACCGTTACCGCCAGGAGTTGGTGGACTTCGAGCGCTGCGTTCTTGCCTCGGACGGGACCCGAGAACGACCGCCTTTGCCGCCGGCAATCACGGCGGCGAGCGCCGGGCTGCGGGAGCGTTACGATGAGTTGACCGGCGCCCGCAATGAAGCGACGAAACTGTCGAGCGACGATCTGCGGATGCTCGTCCGGGAATGGGAGAACCTGAGCGGCGTCATCGACACGCTCATCGACTCGATCGACGCGTTCGTCGACGACGGGAATGACAACCTCGATATGCATCATAGGCGCGTCCCGGATGAGGACGATCCGTTGTTTTCGGTTCGGTCGACAGACATTGTCGAGGCGTACGAGGAAGGGCTCGACCGTGCCGGACAGGTCAGAGCATACTGGGAGAGCGCCGCTCGGACAATCGCGAAGACGATCGAGGACATCATCAACTACCGCGACCTCCGCTACCCGGAGAGCGATGGGGTGGAGGACAGCGCGGCCGTATTCAGTGACGGGAACATCGTGTGAACGGGGCATGACCGATCTATGACAACCGACCAACCCATTGAACGATATACGGAGGTAACACCATGAAGCGTGTATTGACCCGGCTTATTCACGCGTCGGTCTGACAAGCCATGCCTGGAGATAGAAGAACGATTATTCCAGAAAATGGGTGTGCTGGCGCAGCCATGCAGGAGTGACGGCGCGGCTGGGAGCAGATGGCCAAGAGCGCGTGCAGCGTTGAAAGGGCGCGGTTGGTCGGGACCGAAACGCTGACGGCAGTCGAGCACGCCGGCGAGGACACAGATGACCGCGCCCAGGTGCTCGACGAAGAGGTTCTGAACGTGCCGGCCTGTCGGCCTCAGCCGTTGGGCGCCCAGTCCAGGAGGGTGAGCTTGTTCCACAGCCGCAGCCAGTCGGCCGCCGCATGCTGCGCGATCACGACGGTCGCCCGCCGGCCGTGGCGGACCACCCGGCTGGCCACCCGCAGCACCCGCTCGCGCAGCCGGCGCAAACTCCAGCCGACGCCGGTCGCCCGCTGCATCAGACAGCGCCCCGCGTGCAGCACCTCGTAGGCCAGCAGATTCAACAGCAACAGCGTCTCGTTCTGGGCCCGCACTCCTGCTTCTTGCGGCTCGGTGGCGGCCTCCAGGCAGCGGCCCCGGTAGTGGCTCTTCGCACGCGGCGCCGAGGACAGCGCCGGCGCCAGCACGTCCATGAACTCTCCCATGTGCCCTTCGGCCTTGCCCCGCATGCGGTACAGCCCCAACAGCCGCGCGCCGCTGTAGCGGTTGCGTTTGAGGTTGGTGATCAGCCAGAAGTAGTCGAGGAACAACTCTCCGGGCCGCTCCACCACCACCAGCACCACCCGCCGCGCGTGCTCCCAGGAATCGGCCTGGTAGCGCAGCTCGTGGCACCACACCCGCCCCTCGCGCGGCGGACGCCCCGGCGGCCGGCGCAGATACGGCTGCGCCATGCGGTCCAGCACCGCGTTGTTGCGGATGCGCGCCACGTAGTCGATGCCTGATGACTCCAGGCCCGTGAGCGTTTTTCCATCGGGAAACCCGGCGTCCATACGCACCAGCACCGACTCGCACACCCGCGGCCGGCAGCGCTCGACCACCCGCTGGATAAACTCAAGCGCGCCGTCGGCCGAGCCCACCGCGCCAGGCCGCAGCGTGCCGTCGAGCAGGTCGCCGCTCTCCGCGCAACTGGCGATGAGCGCATGAAACATCCGCTGCCCGTAGTGGCCGTTGTACTGGCTGCCGGCCTGCTGCCCGTGCACCTCGAACGGCAGGCCGTCCAGGTCGATCATCAACCGCTTGTACCGCCGCTCCCCGTTGTCCTTCCACAGCCGGCGCACCGCCAGCTCGATGATCCCCTCACGCACCACATCCTGGTTGGTCGGCGCGCTCAACAGACCCACCAACCGCGACAGCGTCGGCTGCGAGGGCAGCACGCTGTCGGGCTCCAACGCCGCGGTGCCGCAGCGCGTGTCGTTGGCCACGCGAAAGCTCGGGTCGTGCCGCAGCCGGTCAGCGTCGTCCTGGTCGCGCCAGCCCTGGCCCAGCAGCAACAGGCTGGTCCGCAGCACGTCGGCCAGCGGGTAGGTGATCAGCAACGGATTGCGCGGATCCAGCAGCCGCTCGTCCATCCACTCGACGATGCCGGTGCGCTCCATGATCTCGCGCAGCAGCAACGCGCCGCTGTCGGCGCTCAGATGCTCCGCCCGCGCCTCGACCTGCACCGAGCCGTTGAAGGTCGTCGAAAAGATCGGTAGAGTCTCACCCACGGCGTGTCCCGTCCTTTGCGGAGGTTTTGGCGTAACACCTTGACTCTACTGCAAATCGGCGGACGCGCCTACTCTTTCTCTACTCCTCCGTGAATAAGCCGGGATTGATCGCGTCCGCCGGCTTCGGGATGGCGCTGGCCATTGGAATCGACACGACGAGCGCGGATACCATGTTTTCATTTGAAACGCGCTGGGAAGAGGGCGCCATCACGTTCGAGGAGTGTCTTGAAACCGTAGAGGCGGATCACGTCCCCCCGGAGCCGCTGCCCCAGATCGAGATGCCGGAATCGGATGGCGACCTGGAGCCGGCCTTGAGTGCGATGCGGGAGGTTGCGCATTACATGGAGGTGGTGGAGCGGAACCTCAAGCCGTTTATCGAAACGTGGTCGGTCCTGGCCGAACCGGCTGGGGATGGACGATGGGCATTGAAGCCGGACACGGTAGAGGACCTCGGCCAGAGGGGCGCAGCGGCGATCGACTGCACCATAAGAGGCGCTCAGAAGTTCCATGACGCGCTGATCGAGCCGGAGTTCAAGGCGGCGCAGAATGCCGGTCTACTGATTGCGGCGGGCGCGGAGGACTTCTTCAGCGAGATGTACAGTAATGCGGAGACGCAGCAACGTAAATCCCAGTTTCAGTTCTTGCTGGAGGAGAGCAAGAAGGTTCGTGTGCATTTCGAGGATCTCCAGGAGCAGTTGAGCGCGGAGATGTTACAGTTGAAAAAGAATATAGCTCTGCTGAAAGAGGAGAGGCAGATCTTCGTATGGTTGTACAAGGCTGAGCGAGCGCAGAAAGCAAAGGAACAATTGATCATGATCGTGCAGTATGTTCAGACGGCCAACAGTCGGCTGGAAGAGCTAATAGGGAGCGCGGCAAGCGCTGCTCTGGGAACGAACGCGGCGCGTTAGCGGAGCCCTGTTGGGCACGGCACGTGACGTGTGTGCTGGGTCGGCTCCGGCTGTCGTGATACGGGAGCCGCCTCAGAGCTACAGCGGGAGCCGCAGGGCGACCTGCGTGAGCCGTCGGTGCCGGTTCCGGGCATCCGGGATCGACTGCCCGACCAGGTTCCAGAAAGACGGTGAGTGGTTGGGGATTCGCAGGTGCGACAGCTCATGAACGACGACGTAGTCGATCAGCGAGCACTCCAGCATCACCAGCCGCCAGTTGAGGCGGATCACGCCGTCCGAGCCGCAGCTTCCCCAGCGCCTGCGCTGATCGCGGACCAGCACCAGGGGCGGAGGCCCGTCTCCCAGCCGGCTCCACCAGTCTTCGACGCCGGCCGGAAGGCGCTCGGCGGCGCGGGCCCGGTACCAGGCGACCACGGCGTCACGGACCGCCGCGGACCGTTCCTCGCCGGCGAGACCGGCGCGAACGGAGATCCGCAACCGAGTCCCGTCGAACCGAATGGCCGGCGCGGGTCCAACGTCCGGCTCGCAGGACAGGCCGACGGTGCGGCCCAGGTAGGGAAGGGTCTCACCGGTCACGTATCGGAGCGGAGGCGGTGCGTCGGCGAGCGCACGGAGCTTCCTGCGGATCCACGGCGCGCGCCTGACGACCAGATCGCGCAGCTCGTCGTCCCCGGTGTCGAGCGGTGCGACGAGGCGCACGCCGTCCCGGTCGACGGAGATCAGGATCGTCCTGGTGCGCCGCGCGCTGCGGCGGATCCGGTACTCGATGGTCTCATCGCCGCACCGGGCGACACCCGTCCCGCCCCTCTGTGTCATGAAGCTGCGCCGTCGATGGGGCAGGGGTGCCGCGGGCGCGCGTGAAGGGCTCGCCTCAGTCGGCGAACCGGAACGCGTAGAGACTGCACGCCCGCATCGGACGGTCAAAGGGAGAAGCGGGTACCCGGAGTTGGGTCCCTGCTCCTACTGCTGCTCACCGGGTCGCCCAGTTCACCAAGGCTCCCGGCGCCATCGGCGGTACGTCGACTCGTCGCGCCACTGAACGCTGTGAATGACCACCCTTCGCTCGACCTCAAACACGTAGTAGGCGATCCACCACCTGCCAACCCTTACGCGGTACGCCCCAGGAGCCGTCACAATGGGCCTGGACGCAGTTGGCCTCGGATCCTCGCCCAAGGATCCTACGCGGTCGAGAATGGCCGAGCGATCCCGCTTCGGGACCTTCCGTAACTCCCTGTTCGATCGCGAGGACCATTCAACGCGATACTTCAATCGCCGGCCAGCTCCCTGACGAGATCCTCGTGAGGGGTCAGGTCGGCTTTGCCGGTGCGATACGACTCTCCGGCTTCCAGGATCTCCGTGAGTTCCGCGGCAGTCATGTCTTCGTCGTCTACGAAGAACTCGAACGCAGTATTGCCCACGGCGGTCTCTCCGTGCGTGTTCAGCGTGACCACCGCAGTTGGGCGGGTCGTGGCAGTGACGGGGTGCTCGTTCTGATCGTCCTGGTCGATCGTTGCCTCTCCAGAAAGCGATAGCGTGCTCATTTCGTCTCCTCCATCTATGCCGTCGTCAGCATCCTGGTCGCGACATGCTCCCCGTCTACATGGAGAGACATGCTGTATGAGCCGCCGGCAGAGAGGGTTGTCGCCATAACCGGTATGCCCATCTCGACCGCCGACCCCTCCTTGAGGTCGATTTCCCCTGCGAGACTGAGTGCAACGGCCGTGGTCTCGTCATGGACAAGGTTGATCGTGAACGTGTGCTTTCCCGTCGAGAGGTTCTCGACAGACACGTACACAGCCCACGGGGGAATCGTCGCAGGGAAGCTCGTCACGTTGAATCGATCGAAGATCCCGATGACGGCGTGCTTCCCGTTGTCCTCCTTGATCACCTTGTCGGCCGTCAACAGGGCCCGCACAACCACTTCGGTCATACAGCTCCTCTCTGCCAACAGCCCTGTCTGCGGAACATGGCGTCCTCCTATGCCGGTTCGCCCAGCGTGGCGCCCATGGTTCAGACTGAGGACGAGGTGTCAAGCTTCATGCACTCGCTCACTCGCGTGAGGACCATGCCGGTGTCCTCATTCGGAACGAGGCGTTACCTCGCGAACTTACTGACCCCATGGGGCTGGAGGTCAAAGACGAGAGTCATCCTGCGTCAGCACCAAGAGCGGGAGCTACAGCGGGAGTTGCAGGGCGACCTCCCTGAGCCGTTGGTGCCGGTCCCCGGCATCCGGGATCGACTGCCCGACCAGGTTCCAGAAGGACGGCGAGTGGTTGGGGACTCGCAGGTGCGACAGTTCATGAACGACGACGTAGTCGATCAGCTCGGCCTCGAGCATCACCAGGCGCCAGTTGAGACGGATCACGCCGTCCGAGCCGCAGCTTCCCCAGCGTCTGCGCTGATCGCGGACCAGCACCAGGGGCGGAGGCCCGTCTCCCAGCCGGCTCCACCAGTCTTCGACGCCGGCCGGAAGGCGCTCGGCGGCGCGGGCTCGGTACCAGGCGACCACGGCGTCGCGGACCGCCGCGAACCGTTCCTCGCCGGCAAGCCCGGCAGGAACGGAAATCCGCAATCGCTGGTCGTCCAATCGCACCTGCGGTGCTCCCATCCCGTCGTGGTCACATGACAGGGAGAGGCTCCGGCCAAGGTAGGGGAGGGTCTCACCGCTGACGAACCGGAGCGGAGGCGGTGCGTCGGCAAGCGCGCGCAGCTTCTTGAGAACCCACGGCGCGCGCCTGACCACCAGCTCGCGCAGCTCGTCGTCCCCCGTGTCGAGCGGCGCGGCGATCAGGACGCCGTCCCGGTCGACGGAGATCAGGATCGTCCTGGTGCGTCGCGCGCTGCGGCGGATCCGGTACTCGATGGTCTCATCGCCGCACCGGGCGACACTCGTCCCGTCGTTCTGTGTCATGGAGCTGTTCCTTCGGCGGGACAGGGCGCCGCGCTTGGCCCGTTCAGTCGGCGAACCGTCGAGCATCAGGTGCTTGTGCCGACCCAGGTTCAAGGCGTCGCCCATCGTCGACTCCCGACATCGCACCACGTTCGGGATGTTCCTGGCAAACGGCAGGATCGCCTACGATCGGCACGTGCTGTTCGCCGAATTGGCCGCGGTGTCGGCGCAGGTGGGCGCCACCCGGAGCCGGAGCGCCAAGGTCCGGGCGCTGGCCGAGTGCCTGCGCACGCTCGCCGATCATGCGGAGCCGGACACGCTGGCGGCCGGCGTGTGCTTCCTGGCCGGGCGGGTACGGCAGGGCCGTCTGGGCGTCGGACCCGCGGCGGCGCGACGGCTGGGGCAGGCAGCTCCGGCGGAGGCAGCGAGTCTCACCGTGGGCGAGGTGGACCGCGCCCTGGCCGAGTTCCAGCGGCAGCGGCCCCGCCGCGCGGACGGGCTGCGGCCGCTGTTCGGACTGGCTTCCGCGGACGAGCGCGACTACCTGCTGCGGCTGTTGGTCGGCGAGGTGCGGCAGGGCGCGCTGGACGGCCTGCTGGTCGACGCCATCGCGGCGGCCGCGGAGGCGCCGCTCGACCGGGTGCGCCGGGCGCTGATGGTGTCGGGTGACCTGCCGGCAGTCGCCCGGGCGGCGCTGGCCGACGGTGGAGCGGGCCTGCAGGCGTTTCAGCTCCAGGTGTTTCAGCCGGTGGAGCCGATGCTCGCGCAGTCGGCGCCCACGGTGGCGGCGGCTCTGGAGCGCACGGGTGACGCCGCCGTGGAGGCCAAGCTGGACGGCATGCGGGTGCAGATCCACCGCGACGGAGATGCCGTGAAGGTCTTCACCCGCAGCCGGCGCGACGTCACGGCCGGCGCGCCGGCTGCGGTGGCGGCTGCGAAGGCGCTGCGCGCCGATTCGGCGGTGGTCGACGGAGAGGCGATCGCCCTGAGTACCGAGGGGCGGCCGCGTCCGTTCCAGGAGACGATGAGCGCGTCCGGCGGGACTTCCGTCTTTCTGTTCGACTGCCTGTTCCTGGACGGCCGGGACCTGACCGGTGAGCCGTGGTCGGCGCGGCGGCAGGCGCTCACGGCCATCTGCCCGCCGGAGTTGCTGGTCGACGCGGTCCGGACCGAAGACTCGGAGGAGGCGCAGCGGTTCGTCGATCGGACGCTGCAGGCCGGGCACGAGGGTGTCGTGGTGAAGGCGGCGGACGGCACCTACGAGGCGGGGCGGCGGGGTCATGCCTGGATCAAGGTGAAGTCGGCGCTGACGCTCGACCTGGTGGTGCTGGCCGTCGAGTGGGGCTCTGGACGTCGCGCGGGCTACCTGAGCAACCTGCACCTGGGAGCGCGCGACCCCGTCGGCGGCTTCGTGATGCTCGGCAAGACCTTCAAGGGCATGACCGACGAGGTGCTGCGCTGGCAGACCGAGCGTCTGCAGCACCTGGCGACGCGGCGCGAGGGCCACGTCGTGCACGTACGGCCGGAGATGGTCGTGGAGATCGCCTTCGACGGCATCCAGACCAGCCGGCGCTACCCCGGTGGCATGGCGTTGCGCTTCGCCCGCCTGCGCCGGTACCGGGAGGACAAGAGCGCCGCTCAGGCCGACACCATCGACACCGTGCGGCGGCTCCACCGTCGCGGCAGCGAGGCAGACACGCCGGGGGCGTGTGAAGCCGGAATGACCTCGGCTGCGACGACTATCCCACCGAGTTGTTCGTCGGCCCGCTCCCGCCTCCGAGAAGCTCAAGGCTTACAACGAAGCCCATCCCGACGCCGCCGACCGCATCCTCGCGATGGCTGAGCGACAAGCCGAGCACCGGAGGAACCAGGAGGCCGCCCTCGTGAGAAGCGAGATCAGGAAATCCTTCCTGGGGCCAGTGGTTCGCCTTCGTGATCGCCGCCGCGCTCGTGTTCGGCGGCATCTTCCTTCTGTACTTCGAGAAGAAGATCGCGGGTTTTGGTAGCATCGGAACCGCCGTCGGGTCAGCGATCGTCGTCTTCTGGATGGGACGAAGGATGCAGAGCGGCGAGCGCACCAAGAAACAGGGATTGTTCACCATGCATCTGGCAACCATGACCAGCGTCTGTCCGGACTGGACGCTCGACGAGATCGTGTCGGCGATGAAGCGCCACGGCTACCGCGGGCTGGAACCCCGCGTGGAGTGGGAGCACGCCGCGGGAATAGAGGCTTCGATGACGCCGGCCGAGCGGCGCGGCGCGCGCGACCGGCTGGCCGGCGAGGGGCTGGAGTTCTGCTGCCTGGCCACCGGTGTGAAGATGGCGACGCCCGATGCCGCCGAGCGCGCGGGGCAGGTCGAGGAGTTGCGCCGCTACATCGAGCTGGCCGGCGACCTGGGCGCCCCGTGCCTGCGGACCTTCGGTGGGGCGCATGCCCCCGGCGACCTGCTGCCGATCGTCGACTACGTGGCCGACGGCTACCGGGCGGTGATGGACGATGCGGAGGCCCGCTCGGTGATCGTGCTGATGGAGACGCACGACTTCTGGAGCGCGTCGGCTCCGGTGCGGGCGGTGGTGGAGCGCGTCGGCCACGAGCGGTGTGCGGTGCTCTGGGACCTGCTGCACCCCATGCGGGTCCTGGAGCGGCCGGAGGTGACGTTCCAGAACCTGTCCGCGTTGACCCGGCACCTGCACGTGCACGACTATGAATACGGCCCCGACGGCAGTTCGCGGGCCGCGGCGCTGGGCGAGGGCCTGTACGACCACGAGCCGCCGTTGCGCCTGTTGGCGGACGCCGGCTTCGAAGGCTACGCGTCGGTGGAGATCATCCACGGCCGCGGCGCCGAGCACGACGCGGAAGGCGTCCTGGCCCAGTACGCCGGCAAGCTGCGCGAGTACCTGGCGCAGCCGTAGCCGGCTTCGCGCGAACCGGGTCCCCTACCGGTTCTTGGCGCGGCGCAACTCCTCGAACACCTCCGGGCTCGGCGGGTAGTAGCGGCCCGGGCACACCCCTTCCGCGCGGATCTTCTGCTTGACGTAGTTCTCGGCCTCCTCGTGCTCGATCGCCCACTCCAGCACCGCCGCGGCCATCCACGACGGCACCACCAGGACGCCGTCGTTGTCGCCGACCATCACGTCACCGGGGCGCACCAGCGCACCGCCGCACTGGATCTGCCCATTCTCCTCGGCCGGGGTCGCCTCCACGCTGCCGTGGAAGCTGCGCTGCGTGGCGTACACGGTCAGCCCGTAGTCCTCGTCGACGACCACGTCGAGGTCGCGGATGGCGCCGTCGATCACCACGCCGTCCGCGCGGTTCATGGCGAGCTGCAGCAGCTTCACGTCGCCGGCCACCACGTCCTTGCGTGAGCCCATGATGTCCGCCACCAGGACATCGCCCGGTCCGCACCGTCCCATCGCCAGGAACTCCCATTCATCCTCGCCGCCGGTTCTCTCGCTCGTCAGGTCGGGCCGCACGGGGAGGAACCTGAGCGTCCGCGCCCGCGCGGCGAACCGCTCCCGGCCGGGCGTGAGCCTGGCCAATCCCTCGCAGACGTTCAGCCGGGAGCCGAAGTTGCAGACCCCGGCGTACACGGTCACGGTCGGGATCGACTTCAGTCCATCCAGAACTTCCTGCGGCACGTCCACGGGCTTCATGTCGAATGTGGGCATCTGCATGATCTCAAGCGAGGGATGATACCGTCTTGATGCGGACGGGGCATGGGGACTTGATTGGTCCGGGCCCATAGACCCTTGTGGTCATGATGACGACGGTGTCAGATCTCGTAGTCGTGCCGCAACGCGTTCGGTTCAGCGTCCTGCATGGCTGCCTCCTGCCGTGGTGATCCGGGTGCACGCCGCGAACGCACAGCACGGGCGGAGCGCGCAGGCGTCGCAGCGCGGCTGACGAGCCACGCACACTTCGCGGCCATGGCGGACCAGCAACGCATGATACTCGCCCAGCAGCTCGGCGTCGGCGGGGAGCCCCTCCATCAGCCACCGCTGGAGCCGGGCGTAGCTTCCCTCTGCCGGCGCTTCGCCGAGCCGGGCGAAGATGCGCTGCGCGTAGGCGTCGACCACGAAGGTGGGGATGCCCACCGCGTAGAGCATGATCGCGTCGGCGGTCTCCGGACCGATGCCGTGCACGGCCAGCAGCTCGGCCCGCAACCGCGAGGGTTCGATCGACCGCAGGAGCCCGACATCGTCGTCATGGCCGGCGAGGTAGCCGCAGAGCGCGTGCAGCTTTCGTGCCTTGGTGCGGAAGAACCCGCTTGCGCGGATGTGGGCGGCCAGCGACGCGACCGGCTCGGCGCGCACGCGCGACGGCTCCAGGAGTCCCTCCCGGCGCAGGGAATCGATCGCGCGTGCAGCATTGGCCCAAGCCGTGCGCTGGACGAGGACGGCGCCGACCATCGTCTCGAACGGCGATTCGCTCGGCCACCAGCCCTGCGGCCCGTGCTGGCCGAACAGCAATTCGTAGACGCGCAACCGGTCCGTCATCGGCCCCACCATAGCGCGGGGCGGGCGGGTCGCTCCGCGCAGCGGCCCGTTGTGGTTCCGGCGGGCGTGCGACAGTGTGGGGCCACGGAGGTGGTGTGATGGCAGGAACCGCGCAGATCGGGATCGGCCTGGTGAGCTTCGCGCATCCGCATCAGCGGCCGTGGGCCGACGCGTTCGCCGAGCGTGAGGAGGTGCGGGTGGTGGCGGTGTGGGACGCGGACGCCGGCCGTGCGGGCCGGGAAGCGGCCCGACTGGGCGTGGAGGCGCACCGGAGCCTGGATGACCTCCTGGCTCGGAGCGACGTCGACGCCGTGTCGATCTGTTCCGAGAACGCCCACCATGCGGATCAGGCCGTGCCGGCCCTGGCTGCCGGCAAGCACGTCCTCCTGCAGAAGCCGATGGCGGCGGCGGTGGCCGACGCCGACCGCATCCTGTCCGCCGCGAACGACAGCGGGGCCATCTTCATGCAGGCCTACAACCTGCGTTTCGATGCGCTGCACCTGGAGGTGCGCCGGCTGCTCGACGACGGCGCGATCGGCCGCGTGCACACGGTGCGCCGCCGCCACAGCCACCACTTCGCCATCGACCGCGCCGACCGCGAGGGCGTGCTGGGCTGGATGACCGATCCGGCGCTCGCCGGCGGCGGCGCGCTCATGGACGAGGGTGCCCACGCGCTCCTCTGGTTCCTCTGGATGTTCGGGATGCCGCGGGCGGTCACCGCCTGCATGGCCACCGCCACGCCCGGCATGGCGGTTGAGGAAACCGCCCACCTGCTCCTGGACCTGGGCGACGGCTGCGCCGGCAGCCTGCAGACCGGTTGGACCGAGGTCGCCGGCGGCCCCACGATCGAGATCTACGGCGACCGCGGCACCATCCTGGCGATCGGCACGGACGTCGCGACCAGCCGCAACCCGGCGCCGGGCGCGCCGCCGCTGCAGGTCTACCGGAGCGCAACCGGAGCTTGGGAGTTCCCGGAGGTGGAGTTGCCGGCATCGCGCGCGACGCTGCCGCCGAACGCGTTCGTGGACTGCCTGCTCGCGGGAGGGCCGTCACCGGTTCCGGCCGGACAGGCGCGCGACGCCGTGGCGGTCGCCGCAGCCGCCTACGAGTCGGCCCGCAGCGGCCGCACCGTGCCGCTGGTCTGATTGTATTCGTATTCGTCATAGGTGACGTAGCCGTCATGATGGTCGAGGATCAGCACCGGCCAATCCTTGCGCGACCTTCGGTGACCGGCGGCCTTACGCTTCTTGCCATTCTCAATCCTGGTCTTGGTGTAGGTGGGACCGTGGGCGTAGCTCCTGCATGGACCGGATTGGTCAGGAGATGGACAGCCGGCTGAACTGCCGTCGCGTGGCCGGGAGTGCTGCGAGTCCCCTTGTGTGCTTGGCAGTGCGCACGCCACTATGACCCCATGGTCGCCAGGATGAGGACTTCGCCGCTGCCGGCGATTCTTCAGAAGCGTCCCCCTATCGCCGAGGGCTACCGTGCCGTGACACGCGGACACACTTGCCGCCCGTTCCTCCGATCATCGGACCGCCTGATCCGTCTTGCGCAGTTCTCTCGATGTCCCACGGGTCTCCACCGTGTGTATTCGATTCTTCCGGTCGGATTCGCCTTGGTCCCTAGCGCTGGTACGTGATGCCCGACCCTTTGGACGATTTCGTCAACGCCTCCGCCGAGCATCTGAAGTACCAGTTCACGGTGGTCCTGCACCCTGGGAGGCTAACGGCCGCAGTCTCGGCGTTGCAGCCGCTCGTCTGGGACTCGATTCCATATGGTGATGATGAGATCCACAGGGTCCCCGACGACAAGCGGGGCATCTACGCCTTCGCCATCAGCTACTCCAGCGATCTCCTGCCGCCGCACTCGTACATCTTGTACATTGGCATAGCCGGACGCGATTCGCGGAGGTCGTTGCGAGCACGATATCGTGACTATCTGAACCGGCGCAGTCTGCTGAAGCGCGAGCGCATCGCCAGGATGGTTGTCTGTTGGGGCTCTATCCTGCGGTTCTTCTTCGCGCCCGTGGAGGAGACGGTCACCTCGGACGATCTCAAGAAGATCGAACGACAACTGAACACTGCGTTTATGCCCCCGTTCTCCATTAACGATCTCGACGCAGAAACAAAAAAGATGCAGAGGGCATTCTCGTGACGCCGTCGACTGCAGGCTCGATAGTACTGCCCGCGTTGCGAGGCATCATGGGAAGCAGGGCGTACTATTCCTGTCTCGTGAGCTTGCGGGAACTTTCCACCCGAGTGCACTACGCCAAGGAGATTCATGCGAACGAGTCCCTGTCCGACATGATTCAGAGGGCGCTGGAAGACAAGCGCAGCAAGGAGATCGCAGCCTATCTACAGGACAACCCGGACCGGTTCTTCAATTCGTTGGTAGTAGCCGTGTACGACGGCGAGCCCAATTGGCATCCACTTTCAGACGTGAAGAGCAGATTTGGCATACAGACCACCGTGGCGTTGAATGAGGAGACGATCGAGTCGGTCGGTTTCCTGACCCTGCGAGGCGACGAGAAGCTGTTCGCACTGGACGGACAACACCGCCTGGCAGGTATCAAGCGAGCCATGCACGAAGGTATGGCTCATTCCGACGATGACGTCTCCGTCATCTTCCTCGCGCACAGGAATACCGCGGACGGTCTTGCGGCGACGCGGCGACTGTTCACGACGTTGAACAAGACGGCGCGGCCGGTTTCGAAGAACGCCGTCATCGCACTCGATGAAGATGATGTCATGGCGATCTGCGTTCGGCGACTGATCGAGGACAGTCGGTTCTTTCAGGGTAATAACGCGGCGTTCATCGGGAGCAGCAACATGCCGGTCACAAATCGGCATAGTCTGACCACGATCGGCAATCTATACGATGTTCTCGGTATTCTGTTTTCGAATGCGAGAACTGAGCTGCGAGCGACCAAGGCGCGACTCAAGACCGAAAGACCCGCCGACTCCGAGCTGTCGAGATATGTGGCTTTTGCGAAACGCTTCTTCAGGACCGTTGAAACACACATGGTGGAGCTGATCGAGTACTTTCGGAGTGCTGAGAAGGAGCCCGTCGTAGCGAAGTATCGCGGGAAACATGGTGGCAGCGTGCTGTTTCGGCCCGTGGGACTGGAGATCTTTACCCATGTCATCGCACGTTTGACGGACGACCTGTCTCTCGAAGAAGCGGTGCGCCGGGCATCGCAGCTTCCTCGGACTTTGAGCGAGTCTCCGTATGCGGGTCTGATGTGGGATGGAAACAGAGGGACCGTGTCCAGCACGCACAAGGTGCTCATCCGCGATCTGCTGCTGTACCTGGCGGGGACGGGATCGACGGAGTTCCAGCAGAAACTGCTAGAAAAGTATCGGCGTGCGATCGGATCTGAGGATGCGGAGCTACCGCCCCCGATGGGCGATGACATGCCAACGAAATGAACGACGAGACAGGGGTGCGCCAAGCAGCGCACGGTCCTCGCCGAAAAATGGACGCGCCGGGTCGATCCCGGGGGCGGCGCGTGCAGGAATCGACTGTCCTGATGCCGACTGCCGGCCGGTCAGTCGGGAGGTCGCGGCCCCGGTGAGCGGTGTTTCGGGTCAGGCGGTCGATAGAGTGCGACCGATTCGGGCGGTGCCCCGGCTGTTGCTCTCGGATCGGGGATCAGGGCTTGCGGACTCCGAACGGGAAGAGGCGCACGGCTTCCGCTACCGCGCGCGAGGACATGGCGACCTGCCCCAGGTGATGAAGTTCTCCGGTGGCCGCTCCAGCGGCATGCTCCTGTTCACGCTCCTGGAGAACGGGTTCCTGAGAGCGGAGCGCGGTGACGTGGTCGTGTTCAACAACACGTCCTGCGAACACCCCGAGACCTATCGGTTCGCGGCGACCTGCAAGGAGATCGTCGAGCAACGCTACGGCGTTCCATTCTTCTGGGTCGAGTTTCAGACCTACGAGGACGCGCGACGCGGCGAGTGGACCCGTCTGCAGGGCTATCGCCTGGTCAACAGCAGCTTGGCGTCGGAAGTAAACCCGGACGGATTCCACTGGCAGGGAGAGGTCTTCGAGGAACTCCTGTCGCACACGGCATACGTCCCGAACCAGTTTCGCCGGGTCTGCACGGCGAAGCTCAAGCTGGAGGCGACGCGGCTGTTCCTGAAGGACTGGTTCGCCGGCAAGGAGGGTATCCCTCGACTCGGTCATGGCCGCAGCCATTCGCGCGTCGATCTCGATGCCCTGTACCGGCGCCACCTCAACAACCGTGGCGCGGTGCCGCCGGACATCTTCCAGCGCAAGAAGGAGTACGTCCTCAGTCGGCCGCCGCACCGTCCCCGCCAGCGATACAGCGACTTCTCTGCAGTGGCACAACCGTTCACCAACCCGACCCTTGCCGGCAAGGTGTTCGGCGACAGTGCTTGGTTCGGGCACGGGGGCATCGAGTACGTCGCGTTCATCGGGCTGCGGGGAGACGAGCAGCTGCGGGTTGCCAAGGTAGAAGCAAGAAGGGCCAACGCGCACGCGAACCCCGGGTACGAAGGCGAGCACGTCTATATGCCCTTTTCCGAAATGAATGTCTCCAAAGAGGACGTGAACCGGTTCTGGCGACAGCAGACCTGGGGGTTGCAGCTCCCCGACGACGGCGCGCTCTCCAACTGCGTGTACTGCTTCCTCAAGGGCGTTGGGATCCTGGAGCAGGTTCGCAACTCCATGGAACGCGGGAAGGACACCGAGGTTCCGGAGTTCGGCTCGATCGTTGACACGCCGTGCGACGTGGAGTGGTGGACGGCGATGGAGCGCAAGTACGGCCGTAACCTGGATGCCGAGAAGCGGGTGCGGACCGGTGCCGAGTCATCCTCCTTCGTCGGGTTCTTCGGTGCATCGAAAGAGTTCTCGTATCAGGTACTCGCCGACAGCCATCGGGAGGGGACGGATCTGTCGCGGTTTGCCAATTCCGTACTCCCGTGCGACTGCACCGACTAGACTGCATGCTCACTGCGCCGGTCTATCTGGACTACCAGGCGACGACGCCGCTGGACCCGCGGGTGGCGGACGCGATGGCTCCCTATTGGAGCATGAAGTTCGGCAATCCCCACTCCGATGGACATCGTTTCGGCTGGGATGCGCGCGCTGCCGTGACTGCCGCGCGCGCCGAGGTGGCAGTGTCCATTGGAGCGGACGATGAGGAGATAATCTTCACGTCGGGAGCTACCGAGTCCTGCAATCTGGCCATTCGCGGCGTCGCCCAAGCCGCGTCCGGTGGCGACAATCAACGCAAACGTATCATCACCGTCGCGACCGAGCACCCTGCCGTGCTGCAGACCGTGCAATGTCTTGGCGTGCACGGCTTCGAAGCCGTCATCCTGCCCGTCGACGGCCAGGGGCTGTTGGACCTCGCTGCTCTGGACACCGTCCTGGACGCCCGTACCCTGCTGGTGTCCGTCATGGCCGTCAACAACGAGATCGGAGCTGTCCAGCCGCTCGCCGAAATCTCCGAACGGTGTCGCAGGGCCGGCGCGTTCCTGCACACCGACGCCACGCAGGCGGTAGGACGCATGCAGGTAGACGTCGAGCAACTGGGGGTCGACTTGCTGAGCATGTCCGGCCACAAGGTGTACGGACCCAAAGGCATCGGCGCGCTGTTCGTACGCGCTCGGCACGACCTGCGGGTGGAGCCGTTGACAACCGGCGGAGCGCAGGAACGTGGATTGCGGCCTGGCACCGTGCCCGCGCCGCTGGCCGTAGGACTCGGCGCGGCCTGCCGGATCGCCGCTCAGGAGTGGCGATCCGACACTTCGCGCATCGGCGCACTCAGCGAACGGCTCTTGACGTGTTTGCGGGCCGCGTGTCCTGCCCTGCGCCTCTTCGGTCCGCGTCGCGAGCGTGGCGCCGGGAGCCTGAACGTCGGGTTCCCCGGCCTGTCCTCCGAGGAAGTGATCGCCTGCGTGGCCGACCGGATCGCCATTTCCACCGGCTCGGCCTGTTCGTCGGCTACGGCCGAACCGTCGAAGGTGCTCCTGGCCCTAGGGCTCGATCCGGACGTTGCGGCAACCGGCGTCCGCATCAGTCTCGGAAGGTTCACTACGGACGACGACGTGCGAGAAGCGTGCCGGGTGTTGAGCGCCCTTCCGACCCGAGTGGCGGAGGTACCGGCTTGAGTAAGCGAGCAAAGAGACGGGCCGGGAAGATCACTCGGACGAGGTCTCCGAAGCTCAGGTTCGGTCCCGCCGCGTCCTGGTCGGGGTTCACGCCGACCGGGGTATCCGGCTTCAGCGACCTGCAACCGGGCGTCGTGGTGCGGGAGCTGCTGCAAAACGCTCTCGACGCCGCCGTGGCTGCCGACGAATCCACGGCCATCGTGCACTTTGGCATCCGCAGCGTCCGCACGGCCGAGATTCCCGGATGCGACGAGTACCGCGACGCTCTCGAGAGCGCCGTCGAAAGCCAGACCCGTCGGAGCGTCAACGGCGCTCTTCCCGACAACGCGCAGCAGGTCGTGGACACGATCACGGCTGCGCTGGACCGCGACACCTCCTCCGTGCTCGCCGTGCTCGACAACGGGATCGGACTCGATGCGACGACCATGGATGCCCTACTGAGCGATGGCACGAGTGCGAAGCAGGATGCGGCCACCGGCTCCTACGGCAACGGTCACATGGTAACCATTCCCGCGTCCGACCTGCGCTACGTGCTGTATGGCGGCATCAAACAGGATGGAACCCGCATCGGTGCCGGGCACGCGGTGCTGGCGTCGCACACCATTGCCGGCGACGGGCATCACCGCGATGCCGACGGCTATCTCGTGCACGGCTTCGGCGGCAGCGCCACGGGCAGCCTGTACGACTACGCGGCAGGCAGCTCCGTGCCCCCGTTGATCCGTCGTGAACTGGACCTCATCGCAGAGCGCTGGGGCCATGGAACCGCCATCGTCGTGCCGTCGTTCAACAGTTTCCGGGAACAGCGCTCCACGCTGTGGGACCAGGTATCGCTCGCGGCCGCGTGCAGCTTCTTCGCGGCTATCCATCAAGGTCGGCTCCGCGTCGAGGTAGCGGAGCCCGGTACGTCGTCCGTGCGGGTGCTGGACTCGGAGACTGTCGCCGAGGTGCTTGAGCACCACAAGGAGCGCAGACGCCGACGCTCGCGATCCTCCCTTTCGGGAGAACGAGCCTTCGGTGCCTGGGAGACGCTCAAGACAGGCAGCCGGCACGCTCTCACGACCAAGCTTGGCACGATCGCGATTCATCTTCGCCATCCCGCTCCGAGCGGCATGGTGCGCGTCGACCTGTGCCGCAACGGGATGTGGATCGTCGACCGGAACGACATCCCCGGCTTCTACGGGAAGTTCGCCGAGCGGCAGCCGTTCGAGGCGGTCCTGCTGGTAAACGCGGAGACGGGAGGCGAAGCGCATCGGCTGATACGCAAGGCCGAGGGGCAACTGCACAACAACCTGTCGACCAAGCTCCTTTCGAAACGCGAAGGCCGGGATCTGCGCGGAGTCCTGAAAGCGATCTTGGAACGCATCCAGGAGTTGGTACCGGAGGTGGGCGCGGACACTTACAGCCCCGAGGACGTGCTGACCCTCGAAACGGGCGGGGTCGACGGACCCGGCGCGAATTCGGGGCGTATGTCCTTCTGGGGGATGCCCGTCGAGGTCGGCAGGCGGGCACTTGCGCCGGTGTTGCAGGAGGAGTCAGGCGGCGACGACAAACCGGAGTCGACGCCGCCCGAGAAGGGTGGCAGCGGAAGGCGCCCGGGATCCGGCGGCGCGGGCAGCAAGCAGTCGTCGCGCACTCCGCAACGATTTTCTTCGGTAGCCGTGCCCACGGGGGCTGGCACCTGTAGCGTGCAACTGCGGTGTGTGCATGACACCGAGGACGCAGAACTGTCGTTGCGCGTCGACGAGAACGACGACGTGACCTGCGATCACCTGTGGGCGGACGAGCGGGTGCTCATCAGGTCAGCCCGGCATGCCGGTAAACCGATCGCGCGAAAGGATTTCGTGGTGGTGAACGGAGAGCCGGTCGCAGTTCGGCTGGGTGCGCTCGCCGCGGGTCAGGATTACCGCGTGGACCTGGAGTACGAAGTACCAGCCAGCGCGTCCATCGCGGGGATTTACCAGCCGGTGGTGAGGGTCGAGCTGGTGCGCCGTTCGGGAGCGCCGACCGGCTCTTCGTCCTGAGCCGTCGCCGATGACCCGAAGGCTGGAGATGAGGGCCAGCGAGCCCTCGGAGGGGGCACGGGCATTCGCTTGGCCGGTGCTCCAGCGCGGCAACACCAGTTACCCGGATGGCTGCTACCGCGCGGAGATCCAACCAGGTAGCGACCGGCGCTCGTTTCGGATGACGCACGACATCCGCGGTGCGCCGCTCATCGCACGGCTCATCGCCGACGACAAGGCGCGCTATGCCTGCACGGTGTCGTCGCCGATCGCGTCCTACCGTACGATCCACACGTCCGCATCTCCGACGCACCGGGTACAGTGGTCGCACGACGATCTGGGCGCGCCGCCACTGTTCATTCCTCTTGTGGTCACCACGGCCGAGGTCGAGATCACGCTCGACGCAGTTGCCGACGGCGTTGCTGCACTGTGGCACGGCCTTGGCATCTTCCTCCTGAAGGGCGCGAAACTGCTGATCGCTCCGCCGTTCCAACTCAGGTCATCCCTGCTGCAACTGCTAAGCTTCGAGCTGGATGAGCACCTGAGGGACGGCCAATTCGAGGTGCGCCCCGATACCAACGACGGGTTCAAGTTCATCGTCGCGCTGGCCCCCGATCTCCACGGCTTCCTGAGGCATCCGCGAGCACTCCGCCATCGGCGCAACATCATGACCCATATCGTCAGCGCCGCGCTCGCGCTGTTGCATCACGACCACGATGAGGATGACGGCGCACAGGGTTGGCGCACCTACGGCAACCTGAGGGCACTGGCCGACTACCTCGAAGCGCTGGATCTTCCGGTGTGGGATGACGATGGGTTCCATCCCGAACGAGTCGCGACGGCACTCTACCCGCACCTGTTTCCGCAGTCGGGAGAGGAAGATGGCTGAGGGCGGTTACGCGGAGATCGACGGCGCATCCTACGCGCGGCTGCGCAAGGACCTGCTGCGAGAGAAGGGCGGTGAGCGCCAGACGGGGTTTCTGGCGGCGGCACGATCCAGCGAACAGTTCCTCGACTTCGTCGGACGCGAAGCACCGGTCAGGTCCGGCAGGGCCGTCCCCATCTACGAAGACGATTTCACCGAGGAGTCTTACCGCGACCCCCCGGCGGACATGGAGGAGGAATTGTACGCCGCCTGGCGCGCGCTGACGCCCAGAGTCGCCTGCCGAGCGACCCTATGGGCGGCCGTCACCATACGCCACATCGAGCACGGCCGTATCGAATCCTCCTATCTCGCCGGCGACGGCAGCAGCAACACCGGAGCTACCGGTGCACAGCGGATTGACTACGTTCTCGCCAAGGCGGACCCGAAGCCGATCGATGACTGCGTGCGCACCATCATGCGCCACCTGAGCGGACTCCCCGAAGCCAGAGGCAATCGCAGCGTGTACGTCGATTGCCCGTTCGCCCGCGCATGGTGGCGCCAGCGTCTGGTCACTCGCGTTATAGGACACGGAGACCCGGTGCCGGACTCATCGGTGGGCTACGTAGTCAGGCGCAACAAGGGATACTGGGAACGCCTGACGACGCTGATCGTTTCGCGCAACTCGGTGTTTGGATCCGACGTGGTCCAGGACGCCCTCGTCGCCGCCCTCGCCAAGTTCCTCGACACCGAGCCGAAGTCCCCGCTGCGAACCCAGCAACATCTCGGCGCTTCCCTGCGTAGGATAAGCGCCGTCACCGCGGGCCGCGAGCTCGGCGTGCTGGAGTTCGCTGAACTCATGGATCTCGCCAGCGAGCTGCTCGCGGAACAGCATCGTGTTTCCACAGCACAACTTAACCTGAGGGAGTAGGGTCATGGGCAGCCGAAGCCCCGTTCTTGCTCGTGGTCCGTACAACGTCCTCGGACGTCTGCGCGAAGGACACGGTGCGCTCGGCGTAGTGGCATTTCACGACGCGGTCGGTTAACTCGGACAGGCTTGTGTCCTCCTTCCCTGGCTGCTTGCCAGCCTGCGGTCCGGGCCAAGTACGGTTGATGGGCAGCATGGGCAGCATGACAGCTTCGTCGCGTCCCCGGATTCGTCCGTTCGAGTGGATCGATGAGGCAATGCGCGGGGTCGATGGATCGCGACGCTTCGGTCACAGTGGGTGACATGGCACGGAGCGGAGACCGAACCGATTGGCGGCTGATCTACGTCAGCGATCCATCGAGCATGACCAACTACGACTTCGACCCGGGACACCCGCGACCGCTGATCACCACCCAACCCACCACCGTCGAGGAGTTGCGCCGGGTGGTGGACAACATCGCCCTGAGCGGCGCCGACACGCTGATCCAGGAGGTCTACAACGCGGCCTGGACCATGTTCTTCCGCTCCGAGCGGTTCGAGTACGACGCCCGCCCGCAGCACCGGCGCTTCATGCCTCTGATGGATCAGGGAGTCATGCCGCTGCAGGTGCTGCTGGAACGCGCGCGGGAGCGCGGGATGGGCTTCATGGCCGGCTTCCGGATGAACGACAGCCACGGCGCGCCGGACCAGGGCGGCATGTTCCTGCACACGCACCCGGAGTGGAAGCTCACCGAGATGCCGGACGGCGCCGCCTTCGTGCCCGGCAACCGGATGGACTTCACCTTCGACGGCGTCCGCGACTACCTGTACGAAGTGATGGAGGAGGTGGTCGACCGCTTCGACGTGGACGGCCTGGAGCTGACGTTTCGCGAGGGCCTCTACTTCCCCGCGCCGCGCGGCGACCGCAGCATCGGCCGCGTCCGGCAGCCGCTCATGACCGGCCTCATCGAACGGGTGCGGGCGCTGCTGGACCGGCGCGGCGCCGACCGCGGACGGCGGCTGCAGTTGGGCGTGCGGGTGCCGCAGACCGTCGCCGAGTGCCATGACGTGGGCCTGGACGTGCCGGCCTGGATCGCCGCCGGACTGGTGGACTACGTGGCGCCGATGGATTCGATGTACTCGGACTTCAACCCCGCGTACGAGGAGTTCAGCTCGCTCACCGCCGGCTCCTGCCGCTTCTATCCCGGCGTGCTCCCCTACTGCTCGCATCGCGACCGCTCCGGGTCGGCGCTGAGCCTCGACAATTACCGCGCGCTGGTGCACACCCTGCGGCGGCAGGGAGCCGACGGCATCTCCATCTACAACTACCAGATGCACTGGGACGGGTTCCGCTCCACCGGGCGCGACAACGGGTCGGAGACCATGTACCCGACGGCGCTCGCCCACCTGCGCGAGCTGGCCGACCTGGAACGGGTGGCGCGGGGCCCCCGCCACTACCTGTTCCACTCCATGTGGGGCGGCCTCGACGCGTACCATCCGCGGGGGACCAGCAGCGCCGGGGCGCGTCGCGATTCCGCGGTTCTGCTGCAGCGCGGCGCCGGGGAAGCCTCCGGCAGCTACCTGTTCCGCCTCTACGAGGACGTCGCCGCTGCGGGCCACGCGCGGCTCCACTTCCGCGTCGCGGGGTTGACTCCCGCCGATCCCCTGGCGGTGGCGCTGAACGACGTTCCGATCACCGCTCCGCGCCTGCGCCGCATCTGGCACCCCGACGGGCGCGCCGTCTCGTACGGGCGGCCGCTGCCCGCCTATACGAGCTGCATGTTCGACCTGGAGCCCGGCTCCACGGTCGCCGGCGACAATCGGCTTGCGGTCAGCGTGCCGGCCGGCCGGCCGGCCGAGCTGCTGATCGACGAAGTGGAGGTGACGGTCATCCCGGCCTGACGGCCCCGTTCTGCGCGACCGGTTCTGCGCTACACTGCCCGGCCATGGGCTGGCACGTCGTCGAGCACGTTACGATCTATCGGCACGCGGGCTGGTACGCGGCGCATCCCAACGTGGTCCGCACCCCCGGCGGGGACCTGCTGGCCCTGTTCCACCGCTCGCCGGATCTGGGACACGCCCACCACGGCCATCCCCTGTTCGACGTGCGCGCGTGCCGGTCGGGCGACGAGGGCGCGACCTGGGGGCCGGCGGAGCTCGTCACCTGCGATCCGCTCGGCGGGGTGATCGACTTCGGCACGCACACGCTGCGCGACGGCAGCATCTTCCTGCACGCCTCGGCGGCGGAGCTGGTGCCGGAGGGGCCGACCACGCCCGGCCACACCGCGTGGTCGTCACGGCCCGGCATCCCGTTCTGGATCCGCTCGCGGGACGACGGCCGCACCTGGAGCGAGCCGGTGCGCTTCCCGCGGCTGCCGGAAGGGATCTGGGGCCATCCCGCCGAGCACTCCGGGGTGTCGCGCAGCCAGCTCGCCGAGCTTCCCGATGGCCGCATCCTGCTGCCCAGCAAGGCCACCGAGCAGCCCGACGGCGGCCAGCCGTTCTTCGGCATGATGCGCGTATCCCGAGACGCCGGCGAGACCTGGGAGTACGGCGGCCGCGTCGCCGTGGATGAGGTCGCCCACTTCAGCGAGCCGGCCATCCACCGCACGCCGGGCGGCCGCCTCCTGGTCCTGCTGCGCTGCCATCCGCGCCAGCCCCACGACACCCAGTGCCGGCTGGCGCTGGTGACCTCCGACGACGACGGCGCCTCCTGGTCGCCGTGGCGCTTCACCTCCATGCAGGGGTGTCCCGGGCACCTGCTGGGGCTGCGCGACGGGCGCATCTTCGCCACCGTCGGTACCCGCTGGGAAGGCCAGCGCGGGTGCCTGGCGCGGGTGCTGGAGCCCGAGGGCGGCGATCTGGACGACGCCCCGGACATCCAGGTCCGCAGTGACTCGGCCGACAGCGACTGCGGCTATCCGTGGGCGCTCGAGCTCCGCGACGGCCGTGTGCTGGTGGTCTACTACTACACGTACGCCGACGGCGTCCGCGGCATCGAGGGCTCGATCCTGGCGGAGTCCGGGTAGCGCCCGGCCAACGGGAATGCACCCCGGTGCAGCCACGCCTCCGCCTGCGGCAGCGCGGACCGATGCTCGACCTGGAGCTGGCATCGGGCTACCGGTGGTTTCTCGGCGTGACCGGCGCGGCGCTGTTCGCCATCACCGCGCTGACGACCCCCGCCGGCGCCGCGGTCCTCGGCGTCCGCAACGCGGTGCCGCTGGGCATGGCCGCCGTCATGCTGCTGGGGGCGCTGTATCACGAGCGCTGGCGCTGGAACGTGGAGCGGGGGCGGGTGGAGCATCGCGTCGGCGTGGGGCCGGCGTTCCACTCCAGGTACTGGCCGCTGTCCGGGGTGCGGTCGTTGCGGCTGGGCGGCGTGCTGATCACGCTGCCCGCCGAGGAGGGGCGGAGGCCGCTGCCGGTGCGGCTCATGCGGTTCGACCTCCGCCGCAGCGCCGTGCACCTGTCGCTGCTGGAAGCCGGGGGGCGGGTACGGCGCATCGACCTCGTCAAGGGGCCGGACGGCCACCGGCTGGTGGAGGCGGCGCATGCCATCGCGGACGCCTGCGGCCTGCCGCTGCACGACGAGATCCGCCGCCAGGACCGCTGAGCCATGGGTGATGGCGGTGCGCGGCGTGGGCTGCAAGCGCCGCTATGGGCCGAGGCGGTGGGGCTCGCCCTGTCGCTGGTGCTCGGCGGGTTCGGGCTGCTGGCGGCCATGTCCTGGCGCGGGGCGCTGTTCGCGTGGCTGGAACGGCTGGCGGTCTATCCCTTCGCGGTGCCGGTGATCGACAAGGCGTTCATGATCGTCGCCGGCCTGGCGGTGCTGATCGCGATGCTGGTGGCGCAGCACCGGTTCGCCGACGCCATCTCCGAGCGTCGGCTCGTCCGCCGGGTGCTGGGCGCGGCCGGCGTGACGCTGCTGGCGTTCGGCGCAGCACACGTGGCGTTCGCGGTGGCTCAGGGAGCGGCGGCCTGGAGCGTGCCGCGGCTGGCCCTGGCGCTTGGGGAACTGGCTGCGGGGATCGTTCTCCTGCTGGTTCTCGCGCGCCGAGCGGGGGATCAGCGGCCGGAATCGGGCTCGAACAGCTCCTGGTCGTAGCGGTAGGCGATCGCGCAGGTGCCCCATTCCGGGTGATCGAGGTCGAGCAGCGAGTAGTCGACCGTGACGATGGTCCCGTCGTCGAAGCAGACCGTGCTGGGGTAGCCGCAGTCATGGCACCACGCGCTGTCGGAGAGGACGTACTCACACGCCACGTCGAAGCTGGCGCCGCCGTCCCGGCTGACCACGGCACGTACTCCGAACGGATGGGCGCGATAGCCGCAGGTGATGAGGACGTTGCCGTCGGGAAGCATGCAGACGCTGCCCGGCGCGGGCTTCTGGAGACGGGTGTCCACGGTGCGCACGTCGCCGGCGCCGAAGCTGTCGTGCCGCTCACCCTCCGCGCTGCGCTCGACGGCAGCGGCCGTGTCCTGCCAGCGGGTCCAGGTGACGCCGCCGTCGTCGGAGTGGGCGATTCGGTTGGGGCGGTCGTTGTGGCGCACCATCCCGACCCAGTGGCGCTCGTCGAGCGGCAGGAAGCCGGTCTCCGAGGAGCCGTCGCCCAGGAAGCCGTGCTGCCGCCAGGTCGCGCCGCCGTCGGCGGAGCGGAACAGGAAGCTGACGCGCTGCGCGGCCTGCGGGGTGCGGCGGTAGACATCGGCCGTGTAGGAGCCGCGGGCGTTGAACACCAGGTCGCCACCGGCCAGCCGGCGCATCTGCCCGTGCGGCTGCAGCAGGGTGCCGGCCGGCGGCGCGATGCGGGACGGCCGCGACCAGGTGAGGCCGCCATCGCTCGAGCGGACCACCTCCATCCAGGGCTGCACCGTCTGGTCGTGGCCGGCGGAACCGGTGCGCCGGCCGGCGGCGTCGTAGCCGAGAACGGCGCCGTAGGCCATCACCAGGTCGCCCGTGGCGGTCTGTGCCAGCGCCGGGTTGCGGCGGTCGATGCAGCACTCCGGATCGCTCTTCACCGCCACGCGGTACGAGGACCAGGTCGCGCCCCGGTCGGAGGAGAAGGTGATGCTGATTTCGGAGCCGCTGCCCGCGTGCGGCGCGCCGGTGCGCAGGGCACAACACAGCCGGCCATCGTCGAGCAGCAGCAGCACCGGGAAGAACCCTCCGCCGCGGGAGAACGGCGGCGGCCAGCGCGTGACGCTGCCGTAGTCGTTGCGCCGCGGGTCGGTGCGGCACTCGGGGAAGGTGCGGAAGTAGGGCTCCGGACCCTGCTCCTCGCGCACGCAGGGCCAGCGCGCGCCGGTGGTCACCACCGGGAAGCGCTCGACCGCCCCGGTCAGCGAGACGGTCTGCGCCGGCATGACGCGTTGCGACTGCTCAGCGCTCGAAGCGCGGCTGGCGCGGGGCGAAGTTCCGCTCCAGGCGCAGGTCGCTGCCCTCCAGCGGCAGCGCCACGCGGGCGCCGCCGCGGCGGTGCGACTCGATGCAGGCGAAGATCAGCTCCGTGTTGGCGCGCGCGACGCGCACCCCGCCGCGCGGCGGCCGGCCCGTATCCAGCGCGTGCGCGAGGTCCGTGATCAGGTTGACGGTGGAGCTGTCGCGGGTGAAGGGCGGGAAGGTGCCGGGGCACAGCGTCGGGTTCCCGCGGTGGTTCACGCCGCCGGGCTCGCGCAGCAGGAACTCGCCGTCCAGGCCCAGGGAGCCGAACACCGCCTGCTCGCACACCACCTCGACTTCGAATTGGCGGCCGGAGTCGGCGGCGAACGCCGCCACGCCGTTGGCGAACTGCAGGCGCCCGCCGCCGTTCGGGTCGCTGTCCAGCAGGCCGCCGTCCAGGTCGTCGCCGCCCTTGGTCAGGTGGAACTGCACCCACTCCACCGGCTGGTCGTCGTTCAGCCACTGGAACAGGTCGAAGACGTGGCTGCCCATGTTGAACAGGCCGTGTCCCTGGTGGATGGTCATCGACAGCAGCCGGCCGTGGCGGCCGCCGTGGATGAGATCCTTCATGACGGCGTAGGGCGCCTCCCAGCGGCGGTTGGTGCCCATGTTGAAGGCGACCCCGTGGCGCTCGGTCGCCGCCACCATGGCGTCCGCCTGCGCGAGCGACGCGGCCATCGGCTTCTCCGCGTAGATGGCGCGGGCGCCGTGCTCGGCGGCGTATATGACGATCTCGGCGCGCTGCTCCGGCTGCGTGGCGACGCTCACGATGTCGGGCCGTTCGCGCGCAAGCATCTCGCGGTAGTCCCGGTAGCGGCGCTCGGGCGGCACTCCGTAGCGCTCGCCGGCGCGGTCCATCACGTCGGCGCGCTGGTCGGACAGCGCCGCCAACTCGGTGCGCGGACAGGCCACGTAGCCGGCCGCGTGCGACCAGGCCAGGGGTGAGGCGCTCTCGTTGTCGATGAACGCGCCGATGCGCCCGCAGCCGATCACCGCGGCGCGATAGGTCGTCATGGGGCCTCCTTGCCCTGCCAGATCGGTCGGCCGCGCAACTCGATCTCCTGCCAGCGCAGGCACGCGCTCCAGTGCCCCGGAGCGACCTCCTCGAGCTGCGGCACCTCCGTCCGGCAGCGCTCCTCGGCGTGCGGGCAGCGGGTGTGAAAGGGGCAGCCGGACGGCGGGTTGGCGGGACTGGGGATCTCGCCCACCAGCACCTGGCGGCGGCGGGAGACGGCAGGATCGGGAACCGGGTAGTTCCACAGCAGGGCCTCGGTGTAGGGGTGCAGCGGCCGCCGGTACAGCTCCATGCCGCCGGCGATCTCGACCACGCGGCCCAGGTACATCACGGCGATCCGGTCGCTCATCCAGCCCACGACGCTCAGGCTGTGCGCGATGAACAGGTAGCTGAGGCCGCGGCTCTGCTGCATCTGCAGCAGCAGGTTGAGGATCTGCGCCTGCACCGACACGTCGAGCGCCGACACCGGCTCGTCACAGATGATCAGCTCCGGCCCCAGAGCCAGCGCCCGCGCCAGGCCGATGCGCTGCCGCTGCCCGCCCGACAGCTCGTGCGGGTAGACGTTCATGTGGGCGCGCTGCAGGCCGACCGACTCCAGCAGCGCGCCCACCCGCTCCTTCAACGCCGCCCCGCCCGCCTGGCGGTGGGCGATGAGCGGCTCGCCGACGATCTCCAGCACCGGCATGCGCGGGTTGAGGGAGCTGTAGGGGTCCTGGAAGATCATCTGCATGTGGCGCCGGGCGGTTTTCTTGCCCTTGGCGTCCAGGGTGGTGATGTCCACGACCTGACCGCCGCCGGCGAACAGCACGCTGCCGGCGGTGGCGTCGATCAGGCCGGCGACGACGCGAGCGACCGTCGTCTTGCCGGAGCCCGACTCGCCGACGATGCCCAGCGTCTCGCCGCGCCCCAGCTCCAGGTCGACGCCGTCCACGGCCTTGATCCAGCCGACGGTGTGGCGCAGGATGCCGCGCTGGATCGGAAAGTGCTTGACGACGCCCTGGATCCGCACCAGTGCGTCATCCATGCCGCTCTCCATTCAACTCTCCGTGCAACCAGCACTCCGCATGGTGGTCGCTCTGCGGCTCGAACAGCGGCGGCGCGTCCCGCCCGCAACGGTCCAGGGCCTGCTCGCAGCGCGCCGCGAACGGGCAGCCGGCGAGCTCCACGGTGGCGTCGGGCACGGTGCCCCGGATCACCTCCAGCCGGGTCTTCGGAGCCGGCGCCAGCGCGGGGTTGGAGCGCATCAGCGCCTGCGTGTACGGGTGCAGCGGCTCTGCGAACAGCGGCTCCACCGCCGCCTGCTCGACCGAGCGGCCCAGGTACATCACCATCACCCGGTCCGCCACCTCGGCGATCACCCCCAGGTCGTGGGTGATGAACATCATCGACATCTGCGACTCGCTCTGCAGTTCCTGGAGCAGCGAGATGATCTGCCCCTCGATCGTGACGTCCAGGGCGGTGGTCGGCTCGTCGGCGATCAGCAGCGACGGGTTGCACGACAGGGCGATAGCGATCATCACCCGCTGCCGCATGCCGCCCGAGAGCTGGTGCGGAAACGAGTCGACGCGCTCCTCCGGGTCGGCGATGTGAACGCGCCTGAGCAGCTCGACGGCCAGTTCGCGGCTCTGCTTCCGGTTCACGCCCAGGTGGGCGCGCACGCCCTCGCCGATGAGCTCACCGATGCTGTACACCGGGCTGAGGGTGCGCATCGGCTCCTGGAAGATCATGCCGATCTCCCGGCCGCGGATGCTGCGTATCTCCTCGCCGGCAGGGGCCAGGGCCGTCAGCTCGACCGTCTGGCCGCCGTCGCGCCGGAAGGTGATCGATCCGCCGGAGATGCGGCCTCCCTGGCTCGGCACCAAGCCCATGATCGAGAATCCGGTGACCGACTTGCCGCAGCCGCTTTCGCCGACCACGCCCAGCACTTCCCGGCGGCCGATGGCGAAGCTGACCCCGTTGACGGCGCGCACCTCCGCTTCGTCGCGCTCAAACCGTACCGCCAGGTCGTCGACCCGCAGCAACGCATCATTTTGCTCACTCACCGGTCTACATCGCTCCGATCGCCCCTGCGCCAGCGGGCACGAGCTTGACACAACACGCCGTTAAGGTCTCAACTCAGGGTCAAATCCTACCACAAGCGAGAGGAGAGGTAACGATGGCACAAAGAATCGTGTTCGCCCCCATCATCGCGGCGTTGCTGCTGCTGGGGGTACCAACCGTGTTCGCGCAATTTCAGGAGTCCCCCTTGCTTGCGGCAAGGGTGGCGGCCGGCGATCTGCCACCGATCGAAGATCGCATCCCAGCCGACCCGTTCGTCCGCCAGGTGGAGGAGGAGATCGGCGAGTACTCCGGCACCATGCGCGTCGTCTCGCAGCTCCAGTGGGGTTACGGAACCTTCTTCACGCAGGGTGAGATGCCGGGCCTGTTCCAGGTCCCGATGTCGCTGGAAGAGCACGTGGCCATGGGCGGCCCGATCGCCGGGTTCGAGCCCAAGTACGCCGAGTACTACACGTGGCTGGACGACGGCGCCACCATGGAGGTGAAGATCCGCGAGGGCGCCAGGTGGTCCGACGGCCATCCGTTGACCGCCGTGGACATCATCTGGCCGTTCGAGAACATGTACACCAATCCCGGCTACTCGGCGCGCATGACCAACCTGCAGAGCAGCTACAAGGGCGAGCGCTTCGTGGTCACCAAGGTGGACGACCTGACGGTGCGGTTCCACTCGCCGGCAGGCCCGTGGGCCGGCCAGCTCCGGGAGACCTTCGAAGGGTATCCGCAGCCCGCGCACTACCTGGAGCAGCACCACCCGGACTTCGCCGACGGCAAGACCTGGGAGGACTTCCGCGCCGCCCGCTCCCGCGTCAACAACCTGGCGATACCCTCGCTGCAGGCGTGGCTCCCCGTCGAGACCGATGAGAGCACCGGCACGCTGTGGGAGCGCAATGCCTACTACCCGGTGGTGGACGCCGAGGGCAAACAGCTTCCGTATTTCGATTACGTGCGCGTGAGCAGGGTGACGGACGGCGAGGCGCGCTACCTGTCCGTGATCCAGGGCGAGGTGGATATCTGCGCCGCCGACTGCGGCGATCTCAACAAGCACGCGGTGCTCAAGGACAACGAGTCCCGCGGCAACTACGACACCCTGATCTGGAAGGGATCGCGGCAGACTTCGCAGATATCCTGGCGCTACCCCACCGGCCAGCAGCTCAAGGGCGCCGCACCCGGCACCCAGGACCCGAACTTCCAGGCTGCCGGCATGACCAACCAGTTCCGCCAGGCGCTGTCGATCGGCATCGACCGGGAGGAGATCAACGAGAAGCTGTTCGCCGGACTGGCGGTGCCGTCGGTGACCGGCATCCCGCGTGACCATGCCCTCTACGACCCGATTCAGGACACCTTCCTGGGACCGGACCGGGAGGAGGCGTGGAGGCTGTTCGCCGAGATCGGCATCACGGACAGCGACGGCGACGGCATGCTGGAGTACGCGGACGGCTCCGACGTGCACATCTTCGTGCCGGGGGCGACCAACGGTCTGCTCAACGTGGAGACCGTCGAGGCGCTGATCGACGAGTGGACGAAGCTGGGCGTCTCCACCACGCTGGTGGCCGCCGACTGGTCCACCATCGCCTCCAAGATGCGCGCCGGGGAGATCGCGTTGCAGGTCAGTACCGGCGTGCCCGACTATTCCCCGTTCCACTACCTGGGCATCTGGCACAACCGCGTCAGCTACGCGTGGGGGGATCCCATCGAGCAGCCGGAGAGCTACGACAAGGCGTTCGAGCTTGAGCTGGCGTACGCCTCCGCGACCACGGTCGAGGAGCAGCAGGCGGCGGCCAAGGCGTTCTTCAACCACATCGCCACGGAGTCGTTGAGCTGGCCGGCGTTCGTCACCGAGCGGCCGCAGCAGGTGATCCGGCACAAGTGCATGGGCAACGTGCCCGACGTGCGCGTGTTCCAGAAGTTCATGATGACGGCCAAGACCGACCAGTGGTTCGTCCATTCCGACTGCAGCTACCCGCGCCCCGGCGGCTAGCCGCACCACGTTGCTGAGCGCGAGAGTCGGTGGAACATCGGTTCCACCGGCTCTCCCTGTCATGGAGAGTGAAGAGCGGTGACCACGTTCGTCGTGCGGCGCCTGCTCGCCATGATCCCGACGTTCCTGATCGTCTCCTTCCTGGTGTTCGCGGTCATCCAGTTGCCGCCGAGCAACTGGGTGGAGCGCTTCGTGCTGGAGTTCTACCAGGACCGGGGCGGCACCTTCGCCACCGAGCAGTACAAGCAGATGGTGGAGGAGCTCACCCTGCGCTATCAGCTCGACAAGCCCTACCTGGTCAAGTACGTCACCTGGTTCGCCAACTTCCTGCGCGGCGACATGGGGGAGTCGTTCGCCTACAACACCGAGGTCCACGAGATCCTGTGGAAGCGCATCCCGTTCAGCATTGCGGTGGCGCTGATGTCGCTGCTGTTCGTCTACGCCGTCGGACTGCCGATCGGCATCTACTCGGCGTTGCACAAGAACAAGATCTCCGACCACATCGCCACCTTCGCCGGCTTCATCGGGCTGTCGATTCCCAACTTCTTCCTGGCGCTGATCCTGATGGTGTTCGCGCTGCTCGTGCTCAACCTTCCGGTCGGCGGCCTGTTCTCGCCCGAATTCCAGAACGAGCCGTGGAGCTGGCCCAAGCTGGTGGATTTTCTCAAGCACGTGTGGATCGCCGTGATCGTGATCGGCACCGCGGGCACGGCGGGCATCATCCGCGTCGTGCGCGGCAACCTGCTGGACGTGATCGGCGAGCCGTACATCACCGCGCTGCGCGCCAAGGGACTGCCGGAGCGCACCGTCACCGTCAAGCACGCGGTGCGCATCGCCATCAACCCCGTGATCACCGCCCTGGGGCTGTGGCTGCCGACCCTGGTATCGGGGGAGACGATCGTCTCCATCGTCATGAACATCCCGACCGCGGGACCGCTGCTGTACGCGGCGCTGCGCAACGAGGACATCTACCTGTCGGGCAGCATCCTCATGGTGCTGGCCGTGTTTCTGCTGATCGGCAACCTGCTGGCCGACATCGCCCTGGCGTGGTTCGATCCGCGCATACGGTACGAGTGACGCATGGCGGCTGAGAGCGCGATCGTCGCGGAGGCTCCCCAGCACCTCACCGGCCGCACCGTCGGCCAGCTTATCTGGCGCCGGTTCCGCCGGAACCGGCTGGCGCGGACCGCCGGCATCGTGATCGCCGTCCTGCTGGTGATGGCGCTGCTGGCGCCGTTCCTCAGCACCATGGATTACACCGAGCAGTCGTCCAGGCACCTGTTCGCGCCGCCGCAGCGCATCTACTTCCGCGACCACGACACTGGCCGCCTGACGCGCCCGTACGTCTACAACCTGGACAAGACGCGCGACCGCGAAACCCTCAGGATCTTCTACACGGAGGATCGCGAGCAGCGCTTTCCCATCCTGTTCTTCCAGCGCGGCGAGCCGTACCGGATCCTGTGGATCATTCCGGGCAGCGTGCGGCTCATGAGCGTCGGCGAGGGCGGGCGCTGGAACTTCTGGGGCACCGACTCGCTGGGCCGCGACCTGTACTCGCGGATCCTGCGCGGCTCGCAGGTGAGCCTGTCGGTGCCGTTCGTCGGCACCTTCCTGACCATCCTGATCGGCTCCGTCATGGGCATGATCTCCGGCTATTTCGCCGGGCGCGTGGACCACTACATCCAGCGCTTCATCGAGGTGCTGATCGCGCTGCCGTCGCTGCCGCTGTGGCTGGCGCTGGCCGCCGCCATGCCGCTGAGCATGCCCTCCGGGTACCGCTACCTGCTCATCGTCGTGATCCTGTCGATCATCGACTGGGGCGGACTGGCGCGGGTGGTGCGCGGCAAGGTGCTGCAGTATCGCGGCGAGGACTTCGTGGCCGCCGCGCAGATGTCGGGCGCCGGCCTGGGCCGCATCATCTTCCGTCACCTGGTTCCCGGCACGCTCAGCCACCTGATCGTGGTCTCCAGCCTGGCCATCCCCGGGGTGATCCTGGGCGAGAGCGCGCTGAGCTTCCTGGGCGTGGGCATCACGCCGCCGCTGACGAGTTGGGGGGTGCTGCTGCAGGACGCGCAGAAGATCGAGGTGCTCATCCAGCACCGCTGGCTGGTCCTGCCCGGAATCTTCATCGTCGTCACCGTGCTGGCGTTCAACTTCTTCGGCGACGGCGTGCGCGACGCCGCGGATCCGTACTCCTGACCGCCGGACACCGTCCGCGGAGCGCCGGCCGTCCCCCCGCGGCGGGCGGCGGTTGCTCTACGTCAGCGATCCGTCGCTGATCGCCAGCCGCTACCTTCCAGACCCGGTCACGGAGACGCACCTGCGCGACTGGATCGACGACGTCGCCGCAGCCGGCCCGGACCTGTTCATCCAGGAGGTGTACACCCAGGGCTGGACCACCTACTGGCGCAGCGACGGGTTCGACTACGACGCGCGGCTGCAGCACCGCCGCTTCCTGCCGCTGCTGGATCGGGGCACGCAGCCGTTCGGGGTTCTGCTCGACCAGTGCCGAACGCACGGCATGGAGGTGATGGGCGGGTTCCGGATGAACGACAACCACACCGACTCGGTGCGGCAGGGGGTCGGCGCCGGCGCCGGCTTCATCGTCGACAACCCGCAGTTCCGGCTGCGGGACGCCCCGCCGGGCCCGACGTACCGCCTGAGCGAGCCGCTGGACTTCAGCTTCCCGGAGGTACGCGCCTACGTGCTCAGCGTGATCACGCGCTTCCTGGAGCTGTTCGCCGTGGACGGCGTCGAGCTCTGCTTCCGCGACAACCGCTACTTTCCCGCCGGGCACCGGCCCCGAACGGGAGCACCTGATGACCGATCTGGTACGGACAGGTGCGCGCGCTGCTCGACCGCACCGCCCCGAAACCGGCGCCTACGGCCCCGCTTTCGGCCCATCCCCACCTTTCGCGTCGGAGTCTGTCGGCCTTCCCGCTCGCGCGGCAAATCCGACAGACTCCTAGCGGAGCGGGGAAGCGGCTGCTGCTGGGGTGCCGCGTGCCTTCCACCATCGACGAGTGCCACGTGATGGGGCTCGACGTTCCCGCGTGGGTCGGCGACGGGCTGGTGGACCACGTGGCGCCGCAGGACACCATGTACGCGGAGGCCAACATCCCCTACGCCGAGTGGCGAGAGCTGACCGAAGGGGGACCGTGCCGGCTCTACCCGGCGCTGATGAACTGGGCCAGCCACCGCTCGCGCAGGCGCATGGGCCAGCAGCCGATCACCCAGGACCAGCGCCGCGCCCTGGCGACCAGCATGTACGCGCAGGGCGCCGACGGCATCTCCCTGTACAACCACTTCCTGGTCATGACCTGGTCGGGCGGCGACGCCGGCGACTGGACCTCGCGCGGCGCCGGCGCCCACGCTCCCTTCTACCCCCTTGCGCTGCATGACATGCATGACGTGCGCACGCCGGAGGCGGCGCTGCAGGGCCGCCGCCACTACGTGTTCGATCCCACCTTGGGCGGCGTGGGCGGGTTCGGGCCCGACCGCGCCTCCAGCGGCAAGGTCAAGGCGCAACGGGCGGTGCTGCGACGTCCCGACGGCGCCGCGTCGTACCGGTTCCGGCTGTACGAGGACCTGGAGGACGCGGCTGCGGCCATGCTGCTGTTCCGCGCGTACCACCTGTCGCTTGCCGACACGCTCGCGGTGAGCCTGAACGGGCGCCCGGTGCCCGATCGCGGACTGCGGCGCCGTGACGACGAGGTGCGCATCGACCTGCGGCCACGCGAGGCGCCGCCGGGTCCTGACGCTGAAGCGAGCCGCGTGGACACACGCCCCTTCGTGACCTACTGGTTTGCCCTCACCGCCGACCTGACCGTGCGCGGTGAGAACAGCCTGGATCTGCGGCTCGAGCACAGCGACCCCGCGGCAGAAGAAGCCGTCGTCGTCGAGGAGGTAGAGGTATACGTCGTCCCCCGTGTCATCACATGATGGGCTGTGACGGAGGACCGCATGCCTCACATTAACTGGCAGAGGACCGTAGTCAGAGACGGCTGGCACAACATGGGCACCGAACAGGCATGCCCCGCCAAGTACCTATAGCTCGGCGGCAAGAGTCTCGACGCCGGCCAGGAGCGCGTGGTAGCTGCGGGACCGGTTTCCGTCTCGGGTGAGGTGTGGCGCCATGCGCCGCGCACCTGACACCTTCTGAAACTCCGGGACCAATTTCCGGATCGCTTCGGCCGGCCGGGGCACGGAGTCCGGATCGCGAAACCGGGCCTTGCGGCCCAGTCCACGGAGTGACTCCCTGCCGAACGCGTCGGCGAGCGCTTCGGACGCCCCAAGGTACCACGCCTCGAGCTCCTGACATGCGATCCGGATCAGACTGTCGTCGCGGGAGCCCTCCTGGCACAGCGCGTACAATGAGTTCTTCACTCTGCGGCAATCGCCACCGTCGTTGTCACGGATGATTACGAACCTCACTCCCGGCTCCCTCCACGCCCGCAGCTTGCGTGGGATGCTCTTCTCCAAGTCACTCTTTCCCTCGTGGGAAACGCACTGGAACGGTAGGCCTGGGTACAGGCGCGGCAGCAGGCCTTCCAGCAAGACCGCCATCGAATACTCTTCCAAGAGGAAGACGATGCGGCTCAACGTGGGTCTGCGCCTTCGAACATGCCTTGTTTCCACAGTGCTCCTGGAAGGTCGCCCGCATCCAGCAGTCGGCGCAGCAGATCGCTGTCGGCGGCCCGCCGAACGGTCGCAAATCCGCTATCCTTCACCAACCAGTAGATCTCTTCCAGTTTCGCACCGTTGAGGAACTCCGGCGAGTGGGTAGACGCGAAGACCTGCCCGCCGCGCCGTGCATAGTCCCGAAACTCCTCGACGAGCTCGCTCAACAGTCGCGGATAGAGCTGGTTTTCCGGCTCCTCCACGGCCAGTACGGGGTGTGGTTTCGGGTCGTGCAACAGAATAAGGTACGCGAATATCTTGATCGTACCGTCGGACACGTAACGTGCGATGAACGGATCCTGGAAGCTACCGTCCTGGAAACGCAGCACGAGCCGGCCGTCTTCCGTAGCTTTCGCTTCTACGCGCGTAACGCCCGGCACCCGTTGGCGCATCACGTCGAGTATGCGCTGGAAGCGATCCGGGTGGTGCTCGTATAGATACGCGGCCGCTTGAGCTACGTCCTCCCCACGAGTCGACAGATGTTCCGACAGGCCGGCGTCACCGCTTTGCCGGGCGTTGCTGATCTGAAAGTCGGAGATGTGCCAATGCTCCAACAGGTTGCGGAATTCCGACACGATCCTGAACCCCTTGAATTGACCGAGCCCCTTGATCGCCAACGTGCTCGGATCGTCCAGCACCAGTCGTTCACGATCTTCCCCACCATCTCCCTTCCCTTCCGGAGGATCGTCCGTAATGGCCGTGCCCGTGCCTCTCGAGAAGTCAAGGTAGTGTTTCCGTGCACTCAGGACTTCTCGGCCGACGATCGGATGACCGTCCTGTTCATCGATCTCCAGGACGTAAGTCGCAAGACGACCGGTGCTCTCTCGAAACTTGACGGTGATTCCAACGGGTTCCGACGCGCCACGGCTCACTAGCTCACGGAGCCCACCTCGCCGCGCAACAGCCTGTGCTACATTCTCGGCCAGGCACTCCTTGAGAAAGCTCAAGGCATCGAACAGGGTTGACTTCCCGGATCCGTTCGCGCCGACCACCACCGTGAAAGCTGGAAGCCTGCTCCACTTGGCGTGTCTGAAGAGACGATAATTGCGCAGTTCGAGATCCTCGATTCGCGTCACGGTTTCTCCCCTGATCGGCAATGTCTGTGGCTTGCTGGGCACCGATGCATCCGGCTTCGAGTGAGGTCGCGACTCTGTCGCGGTGGTCTCTTGCTCGACAGTTGCCCGGTCCAAGTGCGGGCGAGCAGGCGTGCCTTCGGATTCACGGGTGGCCGGCCACCTCGATCAGTTTCTTGCGCTGCACTCCTGTCGCTCGGATGTATCTCGTAGCATGAGGTTGTGCCGATGACTCCGTCTCAGAGCGAACAGTCCTCCCTAGGGAGCGGGCACGTCAAGCGATTGCGGGTTCGACAGTGGGCTTGACGAGGTAGTCGGCGGCTCGGCTCTCCAACGCTCGCCGGCACCGCGCGTCCGTTGAGGCTCACGGAAAGCGTGTCGGCAAGCGACAGGTGGTGCGCGGAACAGCAGCATGGCCGCGGCCACGTTCTCCAGGCCCTGCGTGACCTACTGGTTCATCCTCACCGCCGATCTGACGGTGCGCGGCGAGAACAGCCTGGATCTGCGGATGACCCGGCGGCAGAGGAAGCCGTCGTCGTCGAGGAGGTCGAAGTATACGCCGTCCGTCGCGCTGTTACATGATAGCTTCCGAACCGCGCCTGATTCCTGGCCCAGCGGCTGCGCACGATCTTCCGTGAGTTCCAAGATAAGGAGACCAACATGACGAATCCCAAGACCGTGACCTTGCTCGCCATCGTCGCGCTGTCGACGCTGCTGATGGCAAGTGAGTGCAGCGACGCATCCATCGCGTCGCACAACATTTCAGAGGCCGCCGACGCCTTCGAGATCGACCGCAGGATCGTCTTCTACAACGGCATCACGGATACCTACATGTTGACCATCGAAGGGCGGTGCAGCATCGAGGACCAAGTGAACCAGCTGGAAGTCACCTGCAAGCTGGGGGATGGCAAGTTCGTGAAGCACTTCCTCGGCTTGAGCGACAACGTGACCTACTTCGCCGAGCAGATGCAGACGGTCGACGTGTCCGTCTATCACCACCGGGTGATCTTCAAGCCGCAATCCATCATCCCGGCCGCTGATCTGCGGGGCAGCGTGAGCGAGCTGGTCGAGGCCGTCCCCGGCGTCACCGTCGATCCATGACGCAAGAGAACATCGAATGAAGAACGTGACGACGCTTGGAGCGCTGGCTGTGCTGCTGGCGCTCATCATAACCGCCTGTGGCGGTGTGGGACCGGGGCCGGCGCCGCCGGTTCCCGGAAGTGGAGCTGCCGGCCTCGTGCGCGCCGCTGCCGCCGAACGCGTTCGTGGACGGCCCGATCGCGGGTGAACCGTCGCCAGTGCCGCTGGTTGACACGCTTGACGGCGAAGGCAAGCATTGATTATCGGCGCGATTCGCGCGCCGCTTGAGCACCGCCGCGGTCGCGGGCCCGAGTTCGCGTCGCGCACAAGGAGAACACGGTGGTAACACGCAGACTCTGGTCTCTCGCAACGCTCGCCACGGGGCTG
Organism: Spirochaetia bacterium; assembly: GCA_965215345.1. GTDB lineage: Bacteria > Spirochaetota > Spirochaetia > SZUA-6 > Bin103 > CATQHW01. The sequence goes on from CBDCDL010000002.1 coordinate 2,204,860, forward strand.
ATGCTCCTCGCCGCCACGCACGGCGCGGCCGAGTATCAGGAGGCGCCGATGCTGGCCGAGATGGTGGCGAACGGTGAGCTGCCCCCGGTCGAGGAACGCGTCTCGAACAACCCGTTCGTGCGCGAGGTCTTGAACGAGATCGGCACCTACGGCGGCACGCTGCGCGGCGTCGATCAGGGCAAGCCGAGCATCGGCTGGCTCAACCTGGCCGGCTACAACACGGAGGGCGGCGGCATCGCCTTCGACATCCCGTTCGACGTCCATCAGTGGGTCGTCGACGGCATGCACCTGGGCGCGAACACGCTGAATCCGTTCTACTTCGAGAGCTTCACGATCAACGACGACTTCACCGTGTTCGAAGGGACGATCCGGGAGAACGCGCGCTGGTCGGACGGCGAGCTGTTCACCGCCGAGGACATCGCCTGGGTCTACAACATGGTCCACATCCACCCGGAGGTGAACCAGATCCCGCGATGGTTCGCGCAGATCGGCGAGGACGTGGTCCAGGTGGAGGCGATCAGCGAGCGCACCGTGCGCTTCACGTCGCCGGTGCCGCATCCGCTCATGCACATGTGGATCCTGGCCGAGAGCACGCACGCCAAGCACTGGCTCGAGGACTACCACCCGGAGGTGAACTCAGAGCGTAGCTACGAGGACCTGCATCGCCGCATGAACCGGGAGGAACACCCGCAGCAGCCGTGGCTCGGCCCGTGGGTGCTGGAGAGCTACGACCCGGCCAGCAAGCTGGTCGCGGTGAGGAACCCCTACTATCCGGTGGTCGACACGGAGGGGAACCAGCTCCCCTACATCGATCGCATCGAGCGGCGCTCGGTGGCGAACAAGGAAGCGGCCATCCTGGCCATGGTGCAGGGCGAGGTGGATGCGCAGCAGGGTCTCATCGCGCTTTCCGACCTGCAGGTGCTGCGCGAAGGCCAGTCGCGTGGTGACTACACCATCGACATGTGGACGGGCGGCTCCCGTCAGGGCTGGGTCAACCTCATCGTCGAGCCGACGAACGAGAACTTGGCCACGTACATCCGCGAGATCGACTTCCGCCGGGCGCTGTCGCTGGCTCTGAACCGCGACGAGATGAACGACACCCTGTTCTTCGGACTGGGTGCGACCGCGGGCACGGTCGTCTCGCCGAACTCCGTGTTCTACGACCCGCGGATGGACACGTACGCGGAATACGATCCCGAGAGCGCGCGCAGCATGCTGGAGGGGCTCGGCCTCACGGACTCAAACGGCGACGGCATGCTGGAGTATCCGGACGGCGGCAACGTGACGATGGTGCTGGACGTGCACTCCGGCGTGCCCGACACGATTGCTCCCTCCGAGTTGATCGTCGGCTACTGGCGCGAGATCGGCATCGACGCCACGATGGATGTCCTGGCCGGCTCGGCCTGGGCCGCACGCTGCGGCGGCGATGGTGAGGCGATCATGTGGGTCGGACCGTCGTTCGAGCCGTATCTGCCGCATACCTTCCTGGGCCGCCAGTTCAGCCCGCTGTCACACATGTGCGGTCACGGCCTGGTGGATCCGCCGCAGGAGTACAAGGACATCTGGGAGCTGGAGCAGGAGCTGACGTCCGAGCTCGACGCGCAGCGTTTCGTGGAGCTGGTCAAGGACTTCTACGTCATGATGGGCGAGGACGTGCTGTTTCAGATCGCCCACATCGCCGAGGTTCCGATCCCGGTGCTGCGCAGCAACAAGATCGGCAACATGCCGGAGACCGGCGTGAAGCTGAAGGGCATCATGTCCGCGCATCTGGATCAGTTCTATTTCAAGTAGGATCTTGAGAGGCTGACGTTCAGGGACTGGCGGGACCTCCCGTCAGTCCCTTTTTGATTCGGCCCCATTTGAATCCCATGACCGCGTTCATCATCCGCCGGGTCCTGACCATGGTCGTGTCGTTCTTCCTGATCTCGATCGTGGTCTTCATCACCATCCAGTTGCCGCCGGGGGACTATGCGTCGAACCTCATCGCGCTTGCCGCCGGCACCGACGCACGGGTGATCAACGCTCAGGCGGCGGAGGAGCTGGCGCAGAACATCAGGGCGCGCTTCGGTCTGGACAGGCCGCAATGGCAGCAATACCTGTTCTGGATCGGCAACTTCATGCGCGGCGACTTCGGCCTGTCGCTGGAGACGTTCCTGCCGGTGCGCGAGATGCTGGAGGACCGGCTCCTGATCAGTTTCGCCCTGTCTCTGGTGACGCTGCTGTTCACCTGGGCCATCGGCATTCCGATCGGCATCTACACCGCCACCCACAAGAACACCCTGGGCGATCACGCCGCGACCCTGGCCGGTTTCATCGGCCTGTCGATCCCGAACTTCTTCCTGGCCCTGGTCCTGATGGTGTTCGCGCTGTTCGCGCTCGACCTCCCGGTGGGCCGCCTGCTGTCCGCCGAATACGAGGATGCTCCCTGGAGCCTCCCGAAGCTGTGGGACCTGGCCAAGAACCTGTGGATTCCGATCATCGTCATCGGCACCGCCGGCACGGCCAGCACCATCCGCATCATGCGCGGCAACCTGCTGGAGGTCCTGGAGCAGCCGCACGTGACCACCGCCCGCTCCAAGGGCATGGCCGAGCCGGTGGTCATCAGGCGGCACAGCGTCCGCATCGCGTTCAATCCGTTCATCAGCGCCCTCGGCCTGTCGCTGCCGGCCATGCTGTCGGGAGAGACGATCACCTCGATCGTGCTGAATCTGCCCACCGCCGGCCCGTTGCTGTTCAGGGCTCTCCTGCAGGAGGACGTGTACCTGGCAGGAAGCATTCTGCAGTTCTTCGGGATCTTCCTGCTGCTGGGCAACCTGCTCGCCGATATCGCGCTGGCGTGGCTCGACCCGCGTATCCGCTATGACTGAGGACCTGCCATGAGCGCTCACGCGATTGGTTTCGAAGACACCGCTTCCCTGGAAACGGAGCAGCGCACGCCCCGCCAGCTTGCCTGGAGGAGGTTTCGCAAGAATCGACTGGCGGTCGCGAGCGCGGTGGTCGTCGTGCTGTTCTACCTGATGGCGCTGTTCGCGGAGTTCCTGAGTCCCTATCACCACGACGAGAAGTTCACCAAGCTGCGTTTCGCCCCGCCGCAGCGAGTCCACTTCTTCGACGAGGACGGGCGCCTGAGCAAGCCCTTCACGTACGCGCTCAAGCAGGAGCTGGACCTGGAGACCTTCGCGCTCACCTACCAGGAACAGAAGGACACCAAATACTACGTGCGGTTCTTCGTGCGGGGTGAGCCGTACCGCTGGCTCGGCTTGTTCCCGATGGAGCGCCACCTGTTTGCGGTCCAAGAGGGCGGCTCGATCTTCCTGTTCGGGACCGACACCCTTGGCCGGGACCTGCTGTCGCGCATCCTGATCGGATCGCAGGTGAGCCTGAGCGTACCGCTCGTGGGCACCCTGGTGACGATCATCATCGGCACCATCCTCGGCATCGCGTCGGGCTACTTCGGGCGGATGGTCGACCATGCGCTGCAACGGTTCATCGAGGTGCTGATCTCGTTCCCCAGGGTGCCGCTGTGGCTGGCGTTCTCGGCCGCCATTCCCGCCACTTGGCCTTCCGGATGGGTGTACATGGGGATCGTGGTGGCGATATCGCTCATCGGCTGGGGTGGCCTGGCGCGCGTCGTGCGCGGGAAGGTCCTGGCGTATCGCAACGAGGAGTACGTCCTGGCAGCCGAGGGCGTCGGCGCCGGCACGTGGCGGATCATCACCAAGCACCTGCTGCCGGGCTCGCTGAGTCACATCATCGTCGTGGCGACGCTGTCGGTGCCCGAGCTGATCCTGGCGGAGAGCAGCCTGAGCTTCCTGGGCGTCGGCGTCACGCCGCCCATGACGAGCTGGGGCATCCTGCTGCAGGGGGCGCAGAGCGTGCAGGCGTTGCTGCACCAGCCCTGGCTCGGCCTGCCGGCGATCTTCATCATCGTCATCGTGCTGGCCTTCAACTTCCTCGGCGACGGCGTCCGCGATGCCGCCGATCCGTTCGCCACGTGAGCGCTGCCACATGAGCGACGCGTTGCTCCGGGTGAGCGACCTCAGGACCTACTTCCACACGGACGACGGCGTCGTGCGGGCGGTGGACGGCGTCAGCTTCAGCGTTGCGCCCAACCAGACGCTGGGGGTGGTGGGCGAGAGCGGCTGCGGCAAGAGCGTCACCGCGCTGAGCGTGCTGCGGCTGGTCAAGAGCCCGCCCGGCAAGCTGGAAAGCGGCTCCATGGTGCTTGCGACCGAGCGGGGCCCGGTCGATCTGGCCAGGCTTCCGCAGCGCGGCCGGCGAATCCGTGCCATCCGCGGCCGGGACGTGTCCATGATCTTCCAGGAGCCGATGCGGGCGCTGACCCCGGTCTACACCATCGGCTTCCAGATCAGGGAGGCCCTGCAGGAGCACACCGGCATGGGCACCGAGGAGGCGACCTCCACGGCGGTGGAGATGCTGCGTGCCGTGGGCATGCCGGATCCCGAGCAGCGCATGAACACCTACCCGCACCAGCTCTCCGGCGGCATGCGGCAGCGGGTCATGATCGCGATGGCGCTGGTCTGCAGGCCGAAGCTGCTGATCGCCGACGAACCGACCACCGCGCTCGACGTCACCATCGAGGCGCAGATCCTGGCGCTGCTGAAGCGGCTGCAGGAGCAGTTCCACATGGCCATCCTGTTCATCACCCACGACCTGGGCGTGATCGCGAAGATGGCCGACAAGGTGATGGTCATGTACCTGGGTCAGGTGATGGAGCGCGCGCCGGTCCGCGACCTGTTCCACGATCCGCGCCACCCTTACACGCAGGCGCTGTTCCGCTCGATTCCCTCCATGGCCGAGGAACCGAAGCAGCGGCTGGCGGTCATACAAGGCTCGGTGCCCCATCCGTTGACGCACAGCGCGGGCTGCCCCTTCGCTCCCCGCTGCGATCACGCTACCGATCGGTGCGCGCAGAAGCCACCGGAGTTCGAGGTCGGAGCGGGGCACATGGTGGCGTGCTGGCTTCACGAGGGGTCAGGCGAGGAATAGGCGTGGCGGAACCACCCGAGCTTCTGACCGTCGAGAACCTGCGGAAGCACTTCCCGATCGAAAAGGGGTTGCTGCGGCGCACCGTCGGACAGATCAAGGCCGTGGACGGCATCAGCTTCTCCGTGCGCAAGGGGGAGACGCTCGGGCTGGTCGGCGAGAGCGGCTGCGGCAAGACCACCGCCGGCAGGGTAGCCGCGGGGCTCGCCAGGCCGTCCGGCGGCACGGTGATCTTTCACGCCGACGGAGAGCGCATCGACGTTCACGCTTTGAGCCGTCAGGAGTTGAAGGCGTTCCGGCGTCACGTGCAGGTGGTGTTCCAGGACCCCTATTCCTCGCTCAACCCCTACCTGCGCGTGATAGAGATCGTCGGCGAGCCGCTGGAGGTGCAGGAGCGCATCCGCGGTCCTGTGCTGCGCGCGGAGGTGGAGCCTCTCCTGGAAGCGGTTGGCCTCCGACCGGCCTACGCGGACCGGTTCCCGCACGAGTTCTCGGGCGGTCAGCGGCAGCGGATCAGCCTTGCCCGGGCGCTGGCGCTCAAGCCGCAACTGGTCGTCGCCGACGAGCCGGTGTCCGCCCTCGACGTGTCGGTGCAGGCGCAGATCCTCAATCTGATGATCGAGCTGCAACGCCGCTTTGCGCTGAGTTACCTGTTCATCGCCCATGATCTGAGCGTGGTCCGCTACATCAGCGACCGTGTCGCCGTGATGTATCTTGGACGGATCGTCGAGACCGGAACCGCGGAGGCGGTGTTCCGCAATCCCCGGCACCCCTATACGGAGGCGCTGCTTTCGGCGTTCCCGGCTCCCGACCCCGACGATACCGACGAGCGCATCGTCCTGGAGGGCGACGTGCCGAGCGCGGCCAATCCGCCCGCCGGCTGCGCGTTTCATACCCGCTGTCCGTATGCGGCCGACGCCTGCCGTCGGGACGTGCCGCAACTCGAGGAGGTTGCCGTGGAACAGATGAGCGCGTGCATACGCGCAGGCGAGCTGACGCTGCAGGGGCGCGCCATCACCAGGCCGCCGTGGGCCGGTGCGGCGAACGGCGGGTCCGCCCCCGCCGGATCCGGAGACTGAGATGAGTGCCGAACCACGTCTGATCTCAGTCGCACGGATCTGGGACCGGGCGCCGCACAGCGCCTTCACCGATCTGCTGCGCCACCGCGGCCGCTGGTGGTGCACGTTCCGGGAGGCTCCCGATCACGGCAGGAGCATCGGCACGCTCCGCGTCCTGGTCTCCGATGACGGGGTGGCGTGGACGAGCGCCGCCGAGGTCGTGGAGGAGGGGATCGACCTGCGCGATCCCAAGCTGTCGGTCATGCCGGACGGGCGGATGCTGCTGCTGGCCGGCGGCTCGGTCTTCCGGGGCCCGACGTATCTCACGCGTTCGCCCCGCGTGTCGTTCTCGGAGGACGGCGTCGCCTGGAGCGCGCCCGCCCGCGTGCTGGCCGAGGACCACTGGCTGTGGCGGGTGACGTGGCACGACGGCGTCGGCTACGCCGTCTCGAAGCTGGGGGAGGGGAGCAATCCGCGCCGCGGGTTCCTGTACACGACCCGCGACGGCCTGGAGTGGCAGTGGGTGACGGAGCTGCGCCCGCCGGACGGAAGCTGGACGGTCAGCGAGACCACCCTGCGCATCATGCCCGGCGGCGAGATGATCGCCCTGATCCGGCCCGACTGGATCGGCAGCAGCCGGCCGCCCTACACCGAGTGGTCGTTCACGCACCTGCAGCAGAGTCTGGGCGGCCCCAACTTCATCCGCCTCCCGAACGGCGATCTCTGGGCCGGCGCCCGTTGCAGCGACGCCGCGGGAACGCCGGTCACCGTTCTGGCCCGGATGAGCCGCGACGCCTTCGACGTGGCGCTGGTGCTGCCGAGCGGCGGCGACAGCTCGTACCCCGGCCTGGTCTGGCACGAGGAGCGGCTGTGGGTCAGCTACTACTCGTCACACGAAGGCAAGGCGAGCATCTACATCGCGCAGGTGAGCCTGGGCTGAGGCGCTCGCGGCTCCGCCCCGAACGATGAGCAGCATCACCGTCGCCGGCGTGCAGTTCGACGGGCTGCCCGGCAACGTCGGCGAGAATCTTGGCCGCATGGTGAGGCTCATCGACGACGCGGCAGCGCAGGGAGCGGCGCTCGTCGCGTTCCCGGAGGTGGCCGTGTCCGACTACTTCGGGACCGACTTCGCTTCGCTGGCGAGTCCCGTGCCGGCTCTATCGCTTTCTGCCGTTCGGCACCGAGGTCTACCTCGGTCCACGGAGGAGGCATCTTAGCCGTCTTCCGCTTCGAGACGGTCAGGTCCCGGAACTAAGAGTCGTTCCATCTCGCCGGGTTCGAACTTTGTGAGCCCGCCGGCATAGGTACGCCCATCAAGGACATTTGTCTTCATCGACAGGTAGTTGACAAGCTTGGTGAGGACACGCTCAGTCAATGTTTCCCGAGGGTACAGGCCGTGGGCGATGTTGAGATGACGGGCGGAGACGAGGTTGCGCACGAACGCGGGTGGGTGTCGGGCCATGTAGGTGGCGAGGATCGGTGCGGGCTCTCGTAGTCCAACCGACCACCAAGCGCGGCGATGCCGTGCGACGTAACCCGTGTGGGCACCGAGTCGTCTGGCGCGTTTCAAGAAACGGTCGACGGCATGCCGCTCGTCGGAGTCCAAGGCATCAAGATCCTCGGGAAGATCGACAACCCGGCGTAAGGGGGCGGCGTCCGAAAGCACACCGCCCGCAGAGATGATCTCCCGAGCCTTGGTCACGCTCGGATAGAGTACGTGCTCCGGAAGTGCATCGGCCTTGTCATCCGCGATCCATACCTTGTTAGCGCCAGTGACCTGTCCTCGGTGAACACGGCACAACTCTCCGAGTTCAACGTAGCCGTCTGAACAGTCTCGAGCGTTGTAGGTCAGACGGGACCAGCGACGAGCCAACTGCTGCGGCCGGTTGGAGACATGGAAAGTCGTGATGGCGGCGGTGGTAGCCGCGCCAGGGAACGGTGTTGCAGTCGGCTCGATAACGACGATGCCTTCACCGCCTAGCTTCCCGAGGAAGAGATCGCGGACAAGGGCGCCGTAGTTGACATCAAGCCATTCCGCGGCGGTGATGAGAGCTCCATAGTCGCCGCTCTTTGCTCGGATCGCCGTCGCCAGGAAGAAGTAGACGTGGAGCCCTGCCAGTTGGCTTGCGGATAGAGAGAGCTCTCGCGCGCGCGCGACAAGCCACTTCTTCCAGCGCGGTTCGATCAAGTGATGGCGAACGTAGGGGGGGTTTCCGACAAATAGTGAGCGGCCGCCGGTTTCAACGAAAGCATTCTCGGCTCTGTAGTCACCAAGGACGATCCGGCTGCGTCTCTCGAGGCCCGCGGCGGATAGGTTTCCGCGAGCGATCGAGGCTGCAAGCGGATCGAGTTCAACGCCAACGAGTTCAGCGTTCTTGAAGTGTTGGGCGGCGCGCAATAGAAATCGACCGGAGCCGGCTCCGGGGTCGATTACACGAGACGGTGGCTGTTGCTCGGCTGCCCATGCCATCATGGCGTCGATAATGGTCAGTGGAGTGTAGGTGGCCCCGAGTTCGCGGCGTGTTTCGGAGCGGCGAAGGCCGCAGAAGATTTCACCCAGAGGGTCTTCGCCAGCGCGGATCTGATCCCGCAGTCGGTCTATCAGCGGTAAGGGAACAGGCTCTGCGACCAGAGCGAGATTCTCCTCGGCGGCGGACCAGCCGAGCACGCCGCGCGCGCCGAGGTCAACAGCAGCGGCGAAGAGACGCGATTCAGTCCACCTGAAGCTCATGAGGTTGTCACGCCGCTGCTCACCTGCAGAACAGCCTACCACGTACGGGCAGTCTGTGGGCATCAGCGAGTCGCTCCGTGTGGAGCGTGCGCGGCCGCGTGCTCGACGAGGACCACTGGCTGTGGCGGGTGACGTGCATGAGGGAACCGGCTACTCGGTCTTGAAGGTGTTTGAAAGGTACTGTTCAGGCCGGCGGGCCGGGTTTGAGGCAGGGCGGCATTATCGGGCGGCCTGCGAAGGCGGAACTCAGAGCATCGATCACGCGCAGGCCGTTCTTGCGGATCGTGGAGATATAGGCTCGACTACTATGAGGCGGTGGCGGTCCTGCTGGAGGAGAGCTTCTACCGGCCCTTCAGCCGCTGGCACGAGGAGCGCGGCCTGCGCTTCGCGACTATCGCTACGTGGGGCCGGCAGAGCGTCCTGGGCCAGACTTGGCACTACGTCGACTACTTCCGCTACCTCCGCCACTTCCACATCACCGGCAACGAGGACCCGCTCGGCGCCGAGCCGGGCAACCGCTGCCTGATCGACGCCAAGATGTCCAGCTCCGTCGAGCACATCTACCGGCGCGAGCGGTCGGCGGTGTGCGCCTACTGGCGCTCGGGCTGGGGGCATGAGCCAGGACCGGAACCTCGCCTGGACCCACGAGAACCTCGCCTACGGCATCAACGTGTACAACGGCCACGGCGGGCTCTACGGCTCAATGGGTGGCTGGTACGAGTGGGAGCCGCCGCTGATCTACTTCCGTCAGCCCTACGCCCGGCACTGGCCCGCCTTCGTCCGCCACGTCGCCCGGCCTCCATCATCCGCACCGGCACTACACCGATCCATCTGCCTTCGTGCCCGGCAGCCGATACGCCTTGTCTGATCTCGCCGTATCTCGAATCGGGGTTCGCTCTGTCCGCATCACGATGCACAAACAGCAAATTAACGCTGCCATAGTACTGTAGCCCGAGATGTACCTTGTCTCTCACACGCCGGCCACGAAACGACGCGGCTCCATCGGCTTCCGATGCGCCGCATTCGATGAGGAGGGCCTGAATGTGAGAGACCAGCGCTGCGTCGGATGAGCCTTCGCAAATCAGCAGAAACCGTATTCTCATGTATTCTGCCAGAACTCTTCAGGCCAGAACTCGGCGGGGAATCTGAGTTGAGCATCTTCTGGCGGAATCAGATAGGATCGCAATTCGACCTTACCTATGCCGGTTGACGCACTCGAATCATCTTCCGGGTCGGCGGTGTCTCTCCACGAGCCTTGCAGAGGATAGCATTTCAGCGGCCACATCGCGCTTCCGGCAGCCGACTTGACGGCGGTATTTTTTGCCAGAACGATTTCTTGCGGGCTCTGTAGCTGCACGAAATAGGGCGAGTGGGTCGCGACGATGACTTGCCGTAACGGGTTGTCCTCGGCGACAGGTTCGTCGGAGTCAACCGCGATGTCGTGCAGCAGCCGATTCATCGCCTCGAGCCTCTCGGGATGGATCCCGTTTTCCGGCTCCTCCATGCAAAACACTCCGGCGTCGGCGGCCTCTGCGATAGCGGTCAGAGCCAGGAATCGAAGGGTACCATCGGAGATGGAGTTGGCGCGCAAACGTACTCCGTCGGGTTCTTCGAGCTCCAGGGAAAAGAGCTGCCGCACGTCGTCTCGCACGGCGCGGACCGTTCGTACCGGCACGAGGGCGGAAAGCGTACTCGCGATCCTGCTCAGGATGTCATCCTCAGGGTCTTCCGAGGGTCCGGAGTTGGGAGTCCCACTGGCCAGTTGGTTCAAGGTGGCGGGGATGTGTCCACCGTCGGGGGTAATGCCGGGTTCGTCGGTGAACTTGTCGGGCCGTCGCATGGCCGAGGGCTCAAGCGCCAGTATCCGCCACCGTTGCATCTCTCGACGAGCTGCAAGAATCGTAGGCGTCGCTGCAGTATTCTCGGTGCCGATGATCGTTCGCGGAGCGCGTTCGGCAGGCGCCGCCGGCCGGGCTCGTCCAGAGGAGCCGCCATCCTGATGGATGACGATGGTAGCGGGATCGGATGCTCCATCACCAATAGTGGAGATGTACCCGGAACCTCGCCGCTTGTTGTAGATGACGCTGTTCCGGAATTTCTGTTTGATATGGGGGAATCGCAGTTTCTCGGCGGCGAGTCCGGAGGGAATGTGGCGAAGATCCTCGCGTTCCAGAACAAGGCCGCCGAGCGGGCCGGCGGATTGAGATGGTGGATCGTGTCGGAACGCAACCTCGTAACGCAGGAAGGTTGATGAAGGAACTCCTGGCCGGCCAAAGTCGTCTACGACTCGCCTGTCTACGATCATTTCGGCGGCGAACCTGATGCGGTTCACGGTGTTGCCGTTTGCGGAAAAGAACAGATCTCCGATCTCACCGGTGTCCTGTTCCGAGCTTCGAATCAGCAGCGCGGATCGATTGATGGTGTGGTCGGTCAATAGCGAAAGAAATCGGATGGCGTCGAAAATGTTGGACTTGCCTACCCCGTTGACTCCCGCGATACACGTATAGGGTCCGAGATCGAGGGAGAAATCGACTAGATTCTTGAAGCCATCTACTTCAATACGGGTGAGCATGACGGTCTCCTGTGGCAGGGATCACCGGCGCGCGGCGAATTCGCGTCGGTTCCTGTAGTCGGATTATAGCACGGGTGCCGGACGGTCCTCCTGTGCCGGGGAGGAAGGGGGTGGGAGGCCGACGTCTGACTGCGTGCATCGGTGGCGTTGACCGGTCGGGACGCCCGTGCAACCGTGGCGGCTCGGAACCACGGCGCGAGGAGTTGGCGAATGCCGCAGCAGAAGGCCAGGCGTGACACGTTCTATCTGGAGAAGGACGCCGATCTCGAACACCTGAAGGGCAAGCTGATCGCTTCCCTGGGCTATGGCAGCCAGGGCCACGCGCAGGCGCAAAACCTGCGCGACTCCGGGTTGGACCTCATCGTCGGCAACGTCGAGGACGACTACTCGGAGACCGCGCGCAACGACGGCTTCGAGGTGGTGAGCATCGCAGAAGCGGTCCGGCGCGCCGACGTCCTCCTCGTCCTGCTGCCCGACGAGCTGCAGCGCCAGATCTACCTCGACCACATCGCGCCCAACCTGCGCGCGGGCCAGGTGCTCGACTTCGCCTCCGGGTATGCCGTGCACTTCGGCCTGATCGAGCCGCCGCCGTTCGTCGACGTGGTGCTGTGCGTTCCGGCCTGCCTGGGCGAGATCGCGCGGCGGCGCTACGTCGAGGGCAAGGGGCGCCTATCCGACACCGGCGTGATCGGGATCGACTACCGTACCATCGCGCGGCCGGCAGGGCCGTTCAATCTGCCGACCAACCTGGTCGCGGCCGGCGACGACCGCCTGTACGTCACCGACGGCTACGGCAACGCGCGGGTGCACTGCTTCTCGTCGGCCGGCGACTACCTGTTTACCTGGGGCGCCCCCGGCTCCGGGCCGGGCGAGTTCAACCTGCCGCACGGGATCGACGTCGACAGCAGCGGCCGGGTGTTCGTCGCCGACCGGGAGAACAGCCGCATCCAGCTCTTCGACGCGGAGGGCCGTTTCCTGGAGCAGTGGCCCGACATCGTGCGTCCGACGGACCTGTTCATCTGCGACGACGACACCGTGTTCGTCGCCGAGGAGGGGGCGCGCTGCGGGCTCTTCCCGTGGATGACGCCGGAGCCGAACGCCATCGGCGGCCGGGTCGCCGTGTTCGCGCCGGACGGAGAGCTGCTCGCGCGCTGGGGCGGCGGTCTCGATCCCTGCTCGGTCGGCGACTTCTACGCCCCCCACGCCATCTGGCTGGACTCGAACCGCACGATCTACGTGGGCGAGGTGAACTGGTCGGCCGGCGGCAAGGACGGCGACATCCCGCCCGACTGCCCCTGCCTGCGACGCTACGTCAAGGTGTAGGGAGCAACAGCACGACAGGAGGTGAAAGACGATGCGTGAGATACTCGGCGAAGCGCCCGGCAGGCGCTACAGCCGCGGCACGCGCAAGGGCAACATGGTGTTCGTGTCCGGCCAGCTCGGCTGGGATGCTGACGACGACCCGATACCGGGAGGCGTGGGCCCGCAGACCCGCCAGGCACTGGAATACGTCAAGGAGGTCCTCGCCCTGGCCGGCGCGACGTTCGACGACGTGACGATGGTCAACATCTACCTGGACGACCTCGATCGCGACTACGCGGAAATGAACGCCGTGTACCGCGAGTATTTCGGCGACGACCGGCTGCCGGCGCGCGCCACCGTCGGCGTCGCCCGGCTGGCCAAGGGCCTGCTGGTCGAGATCTCCTGCATCGCCGTCGTGGACTGACCCGGGGTCACGGTTCGGCAGTGGACGAGACGCCCGCGTACCCGCACATTCCCTACGGTCAGGGCGACTTCCGGCGTATCCGCCTGAGGCGATGGCTGTACGTCGACAAGACCCGCTTCGTGCGGCAACTGGAAGGGGAGCACTACGCCTTCCTGATCCGGCCTCGGCGGTTCGGCAAGACGGTGTGGGTGTCGCTGCTGGAGAACTACTACGACCGCTTCTGGTCCGGCGACTTCGACGCCACCTTCTCCGGCACCGACATCGGGCGGAACCCGACCGGGGAACAGAGCCGCTACATCACCCTGCGCTTCAACTTCTCCATGGTCGACGACAAGCTCGAAACGCTGGAGCGGGAGTTCGAGACCTACTGCATGATAGAGCTCCGGGGGACGCTGCGGCGCCATCCCGACCTGTTTCCCGAAGCGGCCGTGCAGGACATCCTCGAGCCGCCCTCCATCGCCAACAAGCTCGGCGAGCTGTTGCGGTATGTCGGCGACCACGACATCCCGCTGTACGTGCTGATCGACGAGTACGACAACTTCGCCAACACCGTGCTGGCGCACCACGGCGCGGAGGCGTACCACGCTTTCACGCACGGCGGCGGCTTCTTCCGCAACTTCTTCGCCACCCTGAAGGGCGGCACGGACCGCAGCGGTGGCGGCATCGACCGCCTGTTCATCACCGGCGTGTCGCCGGTCACCATGGATGATGTGACCTCGGGCTTCAACATCGGCACCAACATCAGCCTGGACCCGGACTTCAATGAGATGGTCGGCTTCACCGAAGCGGAGGTGCGACGCCTGGTCGAGACGTACCGGGACCTCGGCGCGTTCAACCAGGACGTGGACACCGTCATGCGCATCATGGGCGAGTGGTACAACGGCTACCGGTTCGCCAGGACGGCCGAGACGGATCTGTACAACACCGACATGGTGCTCTACTACCTGAAGCACTCGATGCCGAACCGGGGCGTGCCTGACTACCTGATCGACACCAACGTGCGCATCGACTACGGCAAGCTGCGCCACCTGCTGGTGGTGGGCCGCCAGCTCAACGGCAACTTCGACCTGCTGCGGGAGATCATCGGCGAAGGGCGGAGGGACGTGCTGCGCATCCAGCCGAGCTTCCCGCTGAAACAGCTTGCCGACGAGGAGAACTTCCTGTCGCTGCTGCACTACTTCGGGCTGCTGAGCATACGCGGCGTGGTGGACGGCATGCCGCGGCTGGCCATCCCGAACCAGACCGTGAAGCAGTTGATGTACGGCTACCTGCGCGACGCCTACCGGGACGTGGAGGTGTTCAGGGTCAGCATGTTCCGGTTCGAGCAGTTGATGATGCGGATGGCCAACCAGGGCGAATGGCGGCCGGCACTGGAGTTCCTGGGCTCAGCGATCGCCGCGCAGACCGGGATTCGCGACTACATCGCCGGGGAGAAGGTCATTCAGGGGTTTCTGGCGGCGTATCTGAGCGTGACCGACTTCTACGTGTTCCGCTCGGAGGCGGAACTGGGGAAGGGACATGCTGACATCGCCCTGGAGCCGCTGCTGGCGCGCTTCCCGCACCTGCGGGTCGGTTACCTGATAGAGCTGAAGTACCTGCCCCGGAGCGAGTCGGCGGACGAGGCGGGCCTGGCGGCGGCGGTCGGCGAAGCGACGGTGCAGTTGCGTCGGTATCTGGCGGACGCGCGGCTGGCGCGCCAGTTTCCCGGCGTGCGGTTCGTGGGCTTGGCGGTGGTGTTCCACGGCTGGGAGCTGGTGTGCTGCGACGAGGTGTAAAGCCCCATGCGGCGGACCTGCTGGTCGCCACCGTTGAGGCTCTTCAAGCGCGCTGGATGGTGCGGTAGCGGTGCACGGCCAGCGGGGCGAACACGGCGATGATGACCGCCGCCCAGATCAGGGTGTACAGCACGGGATTCTGCAACGGCCACGCGACCGGATCGGGCGTCCCCGGGGGAATGTTCCCGAACAGCTCCCGCGTCGCCTGGGTGACCGCGGAGACCGGGTTCCACAGGGCGAAGGTGCGCAGCACCGGCGGAAGGTTCTCGGCCGGAACGAAGGTGTTGGCCACGAAGGTCAACGGCATGGTCACCATGAAACTCGCGTTGTTGATCACCTCGACGCTCGGCACGATCAGCCCGACGAAGGCCATGACCCAGGAGAAGGCGTAGGCGAACAGCAGGAGCAGGGCGAATCCCCCGACCGCCGGCAGCACGCCGGTGTCGATCCGCCATCCGACCACGAGCCCGGTCAGGGCCATGATCACCAGCGACGCCACGTTGTACACCACGTCGCTCATCGTGCGGCCCACCAGCAACGCGCTGCGCGACATCGGCAGCGAGCGGAACCGGTTCATGATGCCCTTCTGGATGTCTTCGGCGAGACCGGCGCCGGTGAAGATCGAGCCGAACACGACCGTCTGGGCGAAGATGCCGGCGATCAGGAACTCGCGGTAGGAGCCGCCGGGAATGGCGATCGAGTCGCCGAAGACGTAGGCGAACAGCAGCACGAACATGATCGGCGACAGCAGTATGAACACCACCACCTCGGGCACTCGCTTGATCTTGATCACGTTGCGCTTGGCGATCGTGGCGGCGTCGCTCACCGCATTCATGACGCTCATGTGGCGGCCTCCTCCGGTTCCGTGGGTTCGGCGGCGTGGCCGGTCAGGGTGAGGAACACGTCATCCAGCGTCGGCCGGCGCAGCCCGACGTCCTGGACCGCGACCTGCCCCTGGTCCAGCGCGCGCAGCGCCTGCATCAGCGCCTCCGCGCCGCCGCCGGCTATCGGCGTCACCACCGTGCGCGCTCGCTCGTCCACCTGTTGTTCCCCCACCGCGAAGCGGTCCAGCACCTCGCGGGCGTGACTTACCGCAGCCCCGGCGGCCACCGTCACCTCGATGCGCTCCGCGCCGACCAGCCGCTTCAGCTCGTCGGGCGTACCCTCCGCGATCGCCTTGCCGTGATCGATGACCAGCACGCGGTCGGCGAGCTGGTCCGCCTCCTCCATGTACTGGGTGGTGAGCAACACCGTGGTGCCTGAGCCCACCATCCGGCGGATCACTTCCCAGAGCTGCCTGCGGCTGTGCGGGTCCAGGCCGGTGGTGGGCTCGTCCAGGAACAGCACCGGCGGGTCGGCCACCAGGGCGCCGGCCAGGTCGAGGCGGCGCCGCATGCCGCCGGAGTAGGTCTTGACCGGGCGGCCGCCGGCCTCGACCAGGTCGAACTGCTCCAGCAGTTCGGTCGCGCGGCCGCGCGCGCGGCGCCGGCCGAGGTGATAGAGCCGGCCGATCATGTCCAGGTTCTCGAACCCGGTCAGGTGCTCGTCCACGGCCGCGAACTGCCCGGACAGCCCGATCCTGCGGCGTACGTCGCGCGGGGCCCGCACCACGTCGGCGCCGGCAACCCGGGCGCTGCCGCCATCCGGGGTGATCAGGGTCGCCAGAATGGACACGGCGGTGGTCTTGCCCGCCCCGTTGGGACCGAGCACGCCGAGCACCGTGCCCTCCGATACAGTGAGGTCGAGACCTGCCAGGGCGGTGACCTGGCCGTAGCGCTTGACGAGCCCGGTGGCGTGTATGAGATCCGGCATTGCGTGCTTGGGCTCCGGCGGAAGGGTGATGCTATCGCCAGCCCACCGAAACGGTACGCAGATTCGACCGATCGGTCAAAATCGCCTCGACCAGATGGTCCTTGCGTAGGAGCGCTGCGACGGTAGACTTGGTCGGACCGAAGGGGACGACCCGTGACCACCGTCAACATTCACCAGGCCAAGACGCATCTTTCCAGTCTGCTCGCGGAGGTCTTCCGCGGTGAGGAGGTCATCATCTCGCGCGCAGGCACTCCGATCGCGCGACTCGTGCCCTACACGACGGCCCCGCCGCAGCGCAAGTTGGGCCGCGATCGGGGTCTGTTCGAGGTTCCCGGCGATTTCGATGCTGCGCTTCCCCGGGCCGTCATCGAGAGCTTCGAACGATGAGGGTACTGCTGGAAGCCCCGGACAGCCGGTGACATGAGCAGCGGCGCGGAAGTGCCCATCGTCGACTTCGGGCGCTCGTACCTCATCGGCAACGGCAGCAGCACCGCGCCGTCGCCTGAGCCGATCGAACAGAACGACGTGCGGCTGCAGGTGGAGTCGCTGGTACGGCTGTACGACGCTGACACCAGCCTGACCCGAACCATCTACCAGTGCGCGGCCTGCAAGGCGGAGAACACCTTCGACGCGAGCGGGCCGGGGGACCTGTTCAAGCGGCCCAACTACGACTTCCTGCCGGCGGCATGCGGCAGCGAGCTGCTGATCTTTCGTCGTGGGCTGCTGGCCGCCGTCGACGGCTACCGTAGTTACTACCCGCACGTGCCGGCCTTCGGCGACCTGCATGCGCACATCGTGGCCGCGCGGGGTGTCGAGCGACTGATCGACTTCCGGGCCGTGGCCGAGGCGTCGAGCGCCGGCCGGCCCATCATCGGCAGAACCGTGCTTACCGGCCGCGGCACCGGGCTGCGCGCGGAGTTGGAGTACCCGATCAAGACGATCAACATCCGCTACCGCCCGGACGTGTACCAGTTCGACACCGGCCCGGTGCTGTTCCCGGATCTCGGCGTGCGCCGGGAGGTCTGGGCGGACTACCTGTCGCTGGCGTTCCTGGCGTACGAGACCCGCACGGACGGCTACGCGGACTTCGTGATCGAGAGCCCCGTGCCCGTCGGATCGGGTCCCGGAGCGCCACGGGTCATGCACTACGACCGGCACGAGCACCGCCCGGCAGTCAACACGATCTGGCAGGTCACGGGTACGGAGTCCGCCGCGCGCTGAAGCCGCCGGCCGCCCTCGGCGCGCTACGGCCGCGCGTCCACGTAGCGCTCGCCGCGGGCGCCGGCTTCTCCACGAACCAGGTAGACCGGTATGGGATGCCTCTCCACGTCGACCCACGCGCGGTCGGTGCTGCAGAGGCGGATGGTGTAGCCGGCCCGGCGGCGCGATGTGCGGTTGGCGCCGCTGCCGTGCAGCAGGAAGGAGTCGTGAATGGACAGCGCGCCCGCCGGCATCTCCAGGGTGACGGCCGAGCGCTCCATCGCCTCCGTGACGACCACCCGCCGGGAGAGCATGTCGTCGCGGCCCGACGCCACGGTCGCGTACTCTCGCCACCCGGCGTGCGAGCCGGGAATCACCTGCATGGCGGAGTTGGCCGCATCCGCGTCGTCGATGGCCAGCCATACCGTCGCCACGTCGGTGCCGTGCACGCTCGGCCAGTAGGTGTTGTCCTGGTGCCACGAGACCCGCTCCGGCCCGTGCGGCGGCTTGATGAACACGCTCGAGTACACCAGGATCAGGTTCGGGCCGAGCACGGCCTGCACGGCGTCGAGCAGCGGCGGATAGCGGCAGATGTCCAACCAGCGGTCGTCGTGGCTGTGTGGCTCGCCGAGAGAGCTTGGCCGATCGAGCATCCCCGTCTCGGTCGCCTCGTCGAGCAGGCGGCGATTGGCGGTCACACCGGCGTCGTCGAAGACCCGCGGAAAGACGCAGTACCCGTCGCGCGCGAACCGTCCCGGGTCCCGGTTCAGCCCGCCGCCGGCCTCGGGCATCACTTCTCCCGCCAGGGGAGCCGCCAAATCCCCAGCGTCATCATGACCACCGTGAAGCCGACCAGCACGGCCAACTCGAACCAGACGTCGGCATCCCCGGAGAGGGACTTGGTGATGCCGTCCGCCGCATAGCGCAGCGGGGAGACATGGCCGAGCTGCTTTAACCCGGGCGGAGCCTGCTCCATCGTGTAGTAGATGGGCGACAGAGCCGCCAGGAGGAGCGACAACAGGCCGGTCGCGAGATTACCCACCCGCGCGTTGGGAGCGATGCTGATCACCAACAACGTCAGGCCCGCCATCGTCAGGGCGGTCAGCAGGAGCGACGGGATCAGACTCCAGGTAAGATCCCACTCCACGTCGATCGCCGCTCCGAAACCGAGGAGCACGACGAGCGTCACGATGCCCGACAGCGACGCATGCAGCAGGGATCCGAGCACGAATGCGCCCTTCGACACCGGCATGGCGATGAGGAGCTTGAGGCTGCCGTCGAAGCGCTGTCCGTTGAGGCTCTGCCCCACGAACATGCCGACGGAAAAGGCGACGCCGAACACCATCGTTCCGGCCAGCAGCCTGAGCAGGACCTGCGGGTCGTCGGGGGCGATGGTGCGGGTCACGAAGAACCACGGCAGGGGGAACGCCCCGGCCAGCAGCACCGTGACGTACCAGTACCGGAGAGAGGGAATGAAGTTGATCTCGAAGATGCTGACGGCGTCGAGCAGCAACTTGAGAAACCCGCCGGTCCGGCACCGGTCTTCAGTCGGACGAATGGTGCTCATCATCTCCCGCCGCGGCAGACTCCGGTGCTCCACCGGTCAACCCGAGATACACGTCCTCCAGGGTGGTGCGTGTCAGGCTGTACTGATCGATGCCCATCGCCTGCACCCGTTCCACGAGCTGCCGGTCGTCATTGCCGTGGAGGCTCCGCGTGCCCGCGGTGGTGCTATAGGTGATCTTGTACCGGTACCCGTACGCGGCATGCAGGTTGCCGACCGTGTCGAGCGCCAGCAGGGAACCGTCCTGGATGATGGCGACGCGGTCGCAGAGCTCCTCCGCCTCCTCCATGTAATGGGTCGTCAGCAGGACGGTCTTGCCTTCGTGCCGGTACCGCCGGAGCAGATCCCACAGACCGTGGCGCGCTTCGGGGTCGAGTCCGACGCTGGGTTCATCCAGGATCAGCAGCGGCGGATCGGCGATCGCGGCGATCCCGAGCAGGACGCGCCTGCGCAGTCCTCCGGAGAGCGCCTCCGTGCTCTTGCGCCGGTGTTCCTCCAGGTCGAGATCCGCGATCAGCTCGTCACGCCGCCGGCGTGCGATCCGGGCCGGCAGGCCGCGGAGCTTGCCGAAGATCCGAAACTGGTGGTGGAGGTTAAGGCCCCAGTAGAGCGTTGCTTCCTGCGGCATAACCCCCATCAGACCCTTCACCTCGTGCGGGCGTGTTACCGCGTCGATGCCGAACACGCGTACCTCACCCGACGTGGGGAGCAGCTCTGTCGTGACTTGGCGGACCAGCGTGGTCTTGCCCGCGCCGTTGGGCCCTACGACGCCCAGGATCTCTCCCTGGACCGCGGACAGGGTGATGTCGCGGTTGGCCCACGTGCCCTGCTTGTACCGCTTGTGGAGACTCCGGACCTCAATCGGCGGGGAGCTCATGCTCGATCGCCGGCACGACGAAGACCTCGACCTCCTCGACGACGATGCTGTCGGTCGCCCCGGGGTCGCTCGCGGTGAGCGCCAGGCCGAGACGGTTCTCGCCGCGCACGCACAGGTCGGCGGTGAGCGGGAACCAGTACGTCACGCAGGGACGGGTCTCACGGGTCATCGAGCCGCGCGCGAAGTCGTACTCGGTGTCGTCCGGGCGGAGATCGGTGCGGACCTCGTCGTCGCGGCGCTTCCGTCCGCGAGCCGGGACCGACTGCCCGTTCAGGGTGATGGCGAGGCTGTCCGTCAGCGTCTGGTGATAGGCGCGGAACAGGAGCTGGGCGGCGGCGATCCCGTCGAAGTCCTCGTAGAGGCGAAAGGCGTACTCCGCTGCGCCGGCCGGCCGCTCGATGACCGCGCGCTGCGCCTTGGCCGCGCCGGTGGATGTGCAGTCCTCGCCGAAGCCGCTGAAGCCGCCCCAGGTGGCGTCGAACACGTAGTGCCTGCGCCCGCCGAGGGCGCTTCCGTCCGAACGGACGTGGCGGGCGTCGTGCAGGGCCAGCGGATAGAACGGCGCATGCGCCCCGCCGCCGCCGTGCATGATCTCGAAGTGGTTGTACAGCGACACGCCGTCGGCGCCCTGCGCGTACATGGTGTGCGCCAGCGCCCGCTGCTGGTCCTGGTCGGCCGGCTGCTGGGCGGAGCGGCGCCGGGCGATGATGCCCGTCCACGGCATGATCGACGGATACAGCCGGCAGGCGGTGTCCGCGGTCACCGCCGCCCACTCGTCGTAGGGCAGGTTGTACTCGGCGTACATGCAGTCCGCCGGGCTGAGGTAGTCGACCAGCCCGTCCTGCACCCAGGCCGGCGCGTCCAGGCCCAGGTCCGCGCACTCGTCGATGGTGGCGAACACGTGCGCGCCCAGGAACAGCCGCTCGGCCGTCCCCCGGCGCTTGCCCGCGTCATCGAGCATCGAGCGGATGGCGGCGACCAGCTCGGTCATCCGGTCCCGGCGGTCGCGGCCGGTCCCCGGCGGGAAGTAGCGATGGTCGCGGTAGCAGATCTCGATGCCGTCCACGTCGAAGGTGTCCACCAGGCGCGTGATCGCGCTCAGCAGGAAGGCGCGCACCTCCTGGTGGCTGAAGTCGAGCGGCGTGGACTCGGCGTAGAGCACGCCGCGCGGTGCTTCCTGAAGCTGCAGGTGCGGGTTGTCGACGATGAAGCCGGCGCCGGCGCCCACCCCCTGGGCGGTGGAGACGGCGCCGTGGTTGTCGTTCATGCGGATGCCGGCGCCGAACGTGACGCCGCGCCTGCGGCACTGGTCGAGCAGGATGCCCAGCGGCTGTCGGCCGCCGTCGAGCAGGGGCAGGAACCGGCGGTGCTGCGGCCGGGCGTCGTAGTCGAGGCCGTCGGTGCGCCAGTAGGTCGTCCACCCCTGGGTGTATGCCTCCTGGATGAACAGGTCGATGCCCGCCGCGGCCACGTCGTCGATCCATTCGCGGAGCGACTCCTCGGTTGCCGGATCCGGCAGGTAGCGGGTGGCGATGCTGGACGGGTCGCTGACGTAGGTGACCGGCATGGTGGCGACCACCGTAGCCCTCTTGCGTGGCGACGGCAATCGTCGGGCGCTCGCGCGTCGAACTCGCGCTTACGGGCCGGGTCGTCACGGCGCTGATCGGCGATTTGACCCACCGCGTCCGGCGGCGGTTCAATGGCTGGCCCATGGAGGTCGCCAACCCGATCTACGACGTGGTGTTCAAGTACCTGCTGCAGAACCAGCGCGTCGCCCGCCTGCTGATCGGCAGGATCACCGGCCTGGCCGTGCAGTCGCTCACCGTCAGCCCGCAGGAGACCTCCGTGCATCGCACCCCGGACGGCCCCGATCACGACCTGCCGCTGACGTTGCTGCGCATGGACTTCGCGGCCCGCGTGCAGACCGCCGACGGCGGCGAGCGACAGGTGCTGATCGAGATCCAGAAGGCCAACGCGCCGACCGTGATCGAACGCTTCCGGCGCTACCTGGGCCAGCAGATCGCGAGCGGCGACAACATCCTCACGCATCCCTCGGGGCGCACCGAGGCGGTGCCGATCGTGACCATCTATTTCCTGGGCTACGCCCTGGATCATCTGTCGGACGAGGCGGTGATCGACGTGTGTCCGCGGGTGACCGAGCGGCGCACGGGGCGGGAGCTTGTGGCGAGCCATCCGCTGGTGGAGGGGATTCATCACCGCAGTCACATCATCCAGATCCCGCGGCTGGCGAGCCGGCGGCGGGACGAGTTGGAGCGGGTGCTGGCGATCTTCGACCAGGGTCTGGTGAAAGGCAACGGTCGGGGCGACGCGCACGTGCTGGCGATCGCGGAGGAAGAGTATCCGGCGGAGTGCTCCTTCGTGCTGCGGCAGTTGCGCGAGGCGTTGGAGAAAGAAGAGGTGCGGCGCACGATGCAGGGCGAGGACCTGCTGCTGCGCGACTCGATGCTGCTGGCGCGGCAGGTGGAGCATCAGGAGCGCCGTGCGGAGCAGGCCGAGCAGGAGCGGCAGTTGCTGCTCGCGCGCGCCATCCGCCGGCTGCATGGCCTGGGGCAGGATGCCGAGGCGATCGCCGCGGCGCTCTCGGTCGACGTGGAACGGGTGCGGCGAGTGCTGCGCCACTGACGCCAAGTTCCTGCCTTGCCTCTTGGCGGCAATCGTAGGACGCTGGCGCTCTGCGAAGGAGGCGGCGGATGGCCGAGTTGCGCGAGGTGTCGTTGGTGGATCGGATCGAGTCCACCCCGGTCGTCGCCACCGGCCGCCGGTGGCTGTGCGGGCGGGAGGACCATCCCGATGCCGTGGAGTCGTACTTCCTGATGTACCCGGAGTGCCGGGACGACCCGGAGCGCTGCTCCTACGGCTCGGTCACCGACCCCGTGCCGCCGTTCTCCCGCGGCGGCGGTCTCATCCCGGTGCTGCTGAAGATGGACGACGGGCGGCTCGGCTGCCTGACGCGCACCGGCGCGCCGCACATCGGCACCGGCAGCGAGGTCAGCATCTCGTTCTCCGAGGACCGGGGCGCCACTTGGTCCGACTATGCGCTGGTGGCGCGCGGCGAGCCGGACGATCATCTTGATTATCGCGACCACTCCCTGGGTCAGGCGGCCGACGGCACGCTGGTGGTCGTGTACGGCATCCTGTTCGGCGAGGTGGAGGCATCGCGGGAGGACGACCCCGACCCGCGCGCCCGCCGCGAGGAGCACCTGGAGGTGGTGCGCTCCACGGACGGCGGCGCCACCTGGTCGGAGCCGACGCTGATCGACATGCCGGGACGGGGCATCTTCGTGCGCCCGCACGGGCAGATGGCGCGGCTCGCCGACGGCACGCTGGTGTTCATGGCGCGCGGCCACCAGAGCGACGAGATTCACGAGGCGGACCCCTCCGCCCACGAGCGGGTGAACTTCCTGTACCGGTCTTCGGATGGCGGGCTCACCTGGGAGGAACCGACCGAGATCCGCAGCGGCTGGAGCGAGACCGGCTTCCTGCCGCTGACCGAAGCCCGCTGGGTCGCCTACGTGCGCCACAACCAGCGGCCGAACCGGATCGCCTGGTCCGAGGACGGCGGCAGGACCTGGCCGCGCTGGGAGGAGGGTTGCCTGAGCACAGGGACCCCGCCTGAGCGCCTGGCCAACCTGCGCAGGACCGGTCACTGGCGGATGGTCAACGGCAAGCCGCAGAAACCGTCACCCGGCAGCGTCGTGCGGCTGGCCAACGGCATCGTGTTGATCACTTACGGTTATCGAGCCTATCCGTTCGGGGTGCGCGCCATCGTCAGCCGTGACGGCGGCGAGCACTTCGACCTGCAGACCGAGTACGTGATCTCCGACCGCGCGTTCAGTTGGGACTGCGGCTACCCGAGCACGGTCTGCTACGACGACGGGCTGGTAGTCACCACCGCGTACTCGCTGCTCGACCTCGACCACCCGGAATGGGGCACGTGCTGCCTCGCCTACCGCTACTCTCAGGATCTGTTCGCGGCGTAAGGGGCACTCCGGCATGAAACTGAACTGGGTCAGGAGCGTGTTCTCGAACGGCCGCCACAACCTGTGCGTCGGCAACTTCGTCCGCTGGCGCGGCGCGTACCACATCTGCTTCGTCGACGCCCACCATCACGGCGCGCTCGACGGGCAACTGCGCGTCATCTCCTCCGCCGACCTGGAGACCTGGGACACCTGCGTCGCCATGGCGCCCACCAGCTTCGATCCGCAGCTCCTGCCGCTCGGCGACCGGATGCTGATCTACGGGGTGCAGGGCGACTGGGAGGGAGACGACTTCGCCGGCTTCCCCTCGCGCGAGGTGGTCGCGGAGACGCGCGACCTGCGGACGTGGACGGAGCCGCGCCGCTGTTTCGTGGCCAACCACGACTTCTGGACGCCGATCGAGCTGGACGGCCGCTACTACCTGACCTGCGACGACTGCGGCCACGTACCGGAGGGCATGAGCGGCACGGTCGACCTGTTGACCTCGACCGATGGAGAGCGCTGGCACTGGGTCTCCGAGGTCGTGCGCGGCTCCGAGGAGTACTCGCGCATCCCCAGCGAGACGGCGCTGTGCCCGCTTCCCGACGGGCGCCTGCTGGCCGTGGTGCGGACCAAGCTGCCGCGCGCGGTGCTGGCGACCGCCCCGCCGCCCTACGTCGAGTGGGAGCGCACGATCGTCCCGCACGCCCTGCAGGGAGCGGCCCCGGCGCGGGTGGGCGATCGCGTGGTCATCGCCGGCCGGGCGGCCGACGAGAGCGGCGAGCCCAGGACCGCGCTGTTCGAGTACCGGGACGGTGCGCTGGAGCTCGGCATGTTTCTTCCGAGCGGCCGCGACACGGGCTATTCCGGCCTGTATGCGGTCAGCGGGAACGAAGTCCTGATCGCCTACTACTCAGGCCACGAGTATCCGGTTTCGGACGAGCGGGTCACCCACGGCCCATGCGACATCTACCTGGCGTCCGTGTCCCTCTGAGCCGGCTGATTACACCTCTTCGAGGATCGCGCCCTCGATGCCGCGCAGGTCGTCGTCGAAGTGGTGCCAGTAGGTGACCAGCACGCGGCCATCGCTCAACTCCACCGACCAGGGGTAACCGCAGTCGGGGCTGCGCGCGTCGTCGCGGATGATGATCTGCGGCGCTGTGTCGAGGTTCTCGCCCTCGGGGTCCAGGATGCGCGCCGAGCAGCCGCGCTGGCCGGGCCAGCGCGTGCCGACGGTGAGGAAGATGCGTCCGTCGCGCAGCCCCAGCATGTGCCCCGGGCTGCCGTGGATCATCGTCGGCCGCCACTTCGACCAGGTGCGCCCGTCGTCGTCGGAGTGGACGAGCACCAGCAGGCGGTCCTCGAAGTCCCGGTCGGTGACGTGCGGGCCGGTGAAGCCCTGCCGGCGGACGATCTCCGGCCCCAGGGCGTTCGCGTGGCAGCGGTACAGCACCAGGATGCGGCCGGAGGGGGTGCGGTGGATGGTCGGCTCGCTGAAGTGGGCGACCGGGTCCTCGCAGATGCGGCCGCCGTACTCCCAGGTCTCGCCCATGTCACGGGAGACCCGCAGCATGCCGAAGTAGCGGAACTCGTGGCTGCTCATCATAAGGGAACGCCGCCGAACGCGGCCATACAACCAGCCGGTTGGTTGTACGAACGTAGTTGATTCATACTTACGCGTATGCGTAAACCGAACGCGCATGTCGTAGGAACCAAGGGTCAAGTGGTGATAGCGAAGCCGATCAGGGACTCGCTCGGCCTCGCGCCCGGATGGATCTCCATCCAACGCCTCGTCGACGACCATGTCGAGATCTACTTTCTGCCGCCCGACCATCGCGAATCACTCAAGGGATGCCTGGCGCCCTACATCAATGCCCGGATCCCTCCGGGCGACGCCTGGCGGGAGGCGCGGGAGCGCGGTTGGAGCGATGCTGCGCGCCGATCGGTCCCGTGAGTGCGCTGCTCGATACGTCGATGCTCGTCCGGTACCTCACCGGTGACCCGCCGCACTTGGCCGACGCAAGTGCGAAGGTGATCGACGCTGAGGATGAGCTCCTGATCAGCGACGTCGCGCTGGTTGAGACGGCTTACGTGCTTGCCTCGGTCTACGACGTGCCGCGGGAGACCGTGGTGGATCACCTGATCGCCCTGCTCCGAAAGGCGAACATCGCTACCTTCCGGTTGCCCAAGGAGTACGTACTGGAAGCGCTTCGCCTGTGCCGGCCTTCCGGACGCGTGTCGTTCGCGGATGCGCTCATCTGGGCGGCGGCCCGGGCTGCGGATGCGACGATCTACACGCTCGACGAGCGCTTCCCCAGCGTATCCGTTACCCTCCAGAGACCGGCGACGGACCAGCCGTAGGCGAAGGGCTCGGTCTATCCGACCGAGACGGTAGCGAGCTTGATGTCGCTGCGCTTGGGGACTCCGGGCTCGTAGGGCTCCCCGTCGTAGTAGCACATCACCAGCGTGCGATCGTCGAGCGCGAGCATGCCGGCGTAGGACTGATCTCCGCCCCACCCGGTCGGCAGGTTGGCATGCCACGTCAGCGAGTAATCGGTTGGATCGACCGTGAACACCCCGGTTCGGCTCTGCCCCGGTTGATCGTCGGGGTAGTGTTTGCAGCTTGTCCGGCACGAGAAGACCAGCGTATCGCCGACCTGCACGGCGGCGGGGCCGGAGTAGCCGGGCGGGTGCTCCCGAGCCCGATCGGCCGGGGCGGCTCCCGCGGCGGACCAGGTCGTGTAGGGCGGCCGCGCGTCGGCCGACTCCAGCAGCGTGATCCTGCCGTACGTGGCCGGCACGTCTCCCCAGCCGTCCTCCCACGTCGCCGCGTGGGTGCCGGCGGAGCGGAACGCGACGTAGTACCGGCCGCGCCAGCGCACCATGCTGGTGAAGGCGTTGTGCCGGCCGTCGGAATGGATGGTCTCGGTGCTCTCGATCGTCAGCATCGTTCGGCTACACCTCTTCCAGGATCGCGCCCTCGATGCCGCGCAGGTCGTCGTCGAAGTGGTGCCAGTAGGTGACCAGCACGCGCCCGTCGTTCAGTTCCACCGAATAGGGGTAGCCGCAGTCCGGGCTGATCGCGTCGTCGCGGATGATGATCTCCGGCGCCGTGTCGATGTTCTCACCCTCGGGATCCAGGATGCGCGCCGAGCAGCCGCGCTGGCCGGCCCAGCGGGTGCCGACGGTGAGGAAGATGCGGCCGTCGTGCAGCCCGAGCATGTGCCCGGGGCTTCCGTGGACCATCGTCGGCCGCCACTGCGACCAGGTTTGCCCGTCGTCATCGGAGTACACCAGCACCAGCACGCGCCCCTCGAAGCTGGGGTCGGTGACGTGCGGCCCGGTGAGGCCCTGTTGGTGGACGATCTCCGGCCCGAGGGCCCCCGTGTGGCAGCGGTACAGCACCAGGATGCGGCCGGAGGGAGTGCGGTGGATGGTCGGCTCGCTGAAGTGGGCGACTTCGTCCTCGCAGATCCGGCCCCCGTACTCCCAGGTCTCGCCCATGTCACGGGAGATGCGCAGCATCCCGTGGTAGCGGAACTCGTCGGTGACGTCGGTAGCCTTGCTCGGCAGGAACAGGCGTCCGTCCGGCATCACCAGCAGCCCGCTGCGGCTCACGCCGGTGTGCTGGGCGGGGTGGCCGTTGATGGCGTCCGGGAGCGGCGGGAAGCGGACCGGTCTGGTCCAGGTGTGACCGTCGTCGGTGGACCGCACCCAGAACGGCATCCCGTAGCGCACGGTCCAGTCCAGGCCGTGCGCCTCCGACCCCTCGGCCGGCACCAGCTCCGTGCACGAGCAGTGCAGGAAGATGCTGCCGTCCGGCAGCGAATGGCAGCCCCGGTCCATCACCCCGCCCCGCGGGTCGACGGTCACCAGGTATGCATCGCTCCAGGTCCGCCCTTCGTCGCTGGAACGGCACGCCTGCACGTTGAACAGCGGATGGTTGTGGTTGGCCATGCCGATGTGCGTGGCGCGCTGGAACGTCATCAGCAGGTCGCCGTTCGGCGTCCGGTTCACGGTGGGCGAGAGTGCGTAGAAGCCCTCTTCGTGGTAGATGGTCATCCGGTCGGTCACTCGCCAGCTCATGGCCGACCATCATAGGAGACACGCGCGATGGCGACCATACAGGCTGCGGTCCGTGGAGTCTGGTCCCGCACCGCCGGCGCCCCGGAACTGGCGACAGGGGGTCAAGATCGTCGAAGCCAATGCTCCGCTTCGAGCTGCTTGAGGATGTCCTCCGCAACCTCCATCACTTCCGCCGGTGCCCGAACCTCCTCGCCTGTACGAATGCGGAGAGCTACAAGCAGTGGTGCCAGCGTAGCGGCCTTCTCCCGATCGCTCGCCACGATTTCCGCGACATCTCGCTCCGAGGCCCCGGATGCGATCAGTTCAAACACCAGCTTCATGAGCGCCCGCATGCCTGCACCGCCGGTACGAAACTTGGCGTACACGGAACGAAACATCTCCACTGCGTCTGCGCTTCTTTCCAAACGAAGGAGTGCCTTCGTCGTCAGCCACGCTGCCCACCACCCGAAAGCGATATCACTTGGGTCATTCAGGGAACCATACTCTGCTAGTGCTTCGCAGGTGCGCAGGGATTCCGTCGCATCATCGCTTCCGATCTGTATGAATGCCGAGTTGGTCAGCGCCGTCGCGACTTGTATCCGAATCTCCGGTAAGTCGCTGCCGTCGTATCGGCGGATGACTTCCTCGTACGCGGCGACTTCGCCCGCCATGTCACCGAGATGACCTCGAGTAATTCCTTGTGCGACCAGTGCCTTGGCGACCAGTGCCTGAAGTTCCTGCGAGCCGCTGTCCCCGTACCGCTTCACGATCCTTGCGTAAGCGGCGCTTCCCTCGCTCAGACTCCCGATGCGCACTTCGGCGTTCCCCTTGTTCAACAACGCCATGGCTACCTGTACGCAGAGCGCGGGTGAGGGACTGGTGCCATAACGGTGAGCTACTTCCTCGTAAGTGGCGATTGCCGCATGAGGATCACCGATCCGACCCTGTGCGTTTCCCTTGTTTACCAACGCCATGGCGACACATTCCTGAAGTTCCTGCGAGCTGCTGGCACCATACCGCTTGACGACATCCCCGTAGGTGGCGACTTCGGCGTCGGAGTCGCCGATCCAACGGCAGTTGATTGCCTTGTTGAACAACGATTTGGCGACCCGTACCTGAAGGGCAAGCGAATCGCTCGTACCATACCTGTTCACCACCTCCTCATAGGAAGCGATAGCAGCTTGGGGCTCTCCGAGCCGACCATGTTCATTACCCATATTGAGAAGAGCCATCGCTACCGCCTGTTCGAGTGCTGGGGCATCGCTGGCACTGAACTGCTCTACTACCTCGCGGTATGACCGAATCGCCGCTGCGGCATTTCCGATTTCTGCCTGTGCGAACAATTTGGCAGAGACCAGCAGATTGGCGAGCGTCGTCGACGAGCGCCGCGTATTGCCCGTTCGAGAGCCGAGATAACAGTCGACGAGCGCGATGACTTCTTGACAATTCGTGTCCTCGAGGGCTCCCACCAACTCGTTCAACAGATCACGATCTCTATTCAGGTCGATTCGTTCGCTGGCCTGAGTAAGGACCTGCTCGAAGACGGAGATGTTCTCCGCCGGAAAGGAGTGCCCGCCATGCGTCACATCGGCGATCGCGCGCTGGATACCCTCGCGAATGGCCGGTGACTGCGCGGCTTCGATGCTGATCTTGTCGGCCATGTGTGCTAGCTCGGGTTGACTGTAGAACATTACCATGAAACGAATAAGGTTGCTTATCACGGCTGACTCATCGCGCTCGCGTCGGAGCTTGTAATAGATTCCGTAGAGACGCTCCGCTGCGGAGTATTGGCGTCTTCTGCCTTCGTCTTCCGGGATGAGCGCGCCCCGCCGGACGAGACGTCCGAGCATGGTAGACACTGTACGGATGTCAAGTCGTGCACGAGCGGTGATCTCGCCGGCAGTCGACGGTTGCCACAGATCGACGGTCGCGAGATAGACACGGCGCTCGGTCTTTGCAAAGCCTTCAAGATGGCTGCGAAAGTACTCGGTGTGGTCGTCGATGAGCTTTACCAGTTGTTCCATCAAGTGACTCACGGAACGGTGCCGCACGAAATCCGCGACGAACACCAGGAGGCGAGGGCTGCCCCCGGTCAGGATTTGCAGAGGTCTGATCTCTCTCTCTTGCAGGGCATCGCCGCTGAGGACGTGCCAGAGGCGGCGGCACTCCTCGGTGTCCAAGGGATCGAGACCGAGGATACGAAACAACTCGAAGAACGGTTGTGTCGCATCGTCCAAGCCGCGAAAACGGCTAGTGGCGGTGGCAAGCAGCATGATCCGAGGTTGGGATTGCAGTTCCTCGCGAAGCTTCCAGCCGAAGCGCTCGTCGACGTCGCCGGACAGGTTCTGCAAGTTCTCGACCATGAGGACGAGCTTCTTTCCGAGCCGATCCGCCGTGTCCAGCACGGCGATGCGCGCCCGGGCTTCGATCAAGTCTTCCTGGCGGCCCCGAGCGCTCAGAGCGTTATGAGTGTCCCGTAGCTCGCGCCTGAGTTCCGTATCGCACACCGCATTCTCCCGTGAGAGATGGAACAGGCACTCGAGCCAGAAGTCGGCCATATCGAATATCTCATGGCTCTCCTCCATGAACCGGACCGGCAGCAGATGGCGGCCCAGATCGTGTTGGACGCGCAACTCGGCGGCGACACGCGCCAGCAGCATGGTCTTTCCGCGGCCGCGTGGTGCGACGAGCAAAACGTGCTGGCACGACGATGTCTTGGCGTTCTCTCGCAGGATCTCCAGGGCGATGTCGAGCTCGCGGTTTCTGACCACGAACTGCCGGATGACCTCATGGTCCGACTGGAATATGCCAGGGTTCGCCTTTCGGATCAGCGGAGCAAGCGATTGGTTCATCTGAACCACCTCGGGCGTGTGGACGGACGGTTCAGGAGGGGAGTGTGGTGGTCTCGGAACCGGGATGACCACCAGTCCTTGAGCAACCGCGACAGGAAGCGGTGACCGTTGTCGGCGGCTTCCAGGTAACCGTCATGGATCAACACTTCGAGTGCATCGGAGACACGGTCGGACGCATCATCGACCAACGCGGAATACAATTGTTCAAGGCAGCGCCGTGCTTTGACGGTGAATACATCCTGGGTAGCCGCTTCGGCGAGGATTTCCATGGATATTCGATAGGTGTCGTCGTCCAGACCTTCCTGCAGGCGTGTCTCGTAGTGCACGAGGTCGTTCTGCCCGGAAGGCCCGAGAAGCTCGTTGCGGTACACATGGTCCACGTCCGAGACGACGATGCGGTCCCGACCGTGCATCGTCGCGAAGTCGCGGAGCCGGGCGAAGAGTGACTGCACGTGCTGAGGGATCCCGAGGCCGAGTGCCTCGTAGGCGGCGTGAGCAACCCCTTCGTCGACCTTCAACTCGTAGCTCTCGGCGAGACATTCGAAGCACGCCACGCTGGTCTCTCGGCTCCACGGTCCCAGGCGAAAGGAGTCGAGATGGTTTATACGGTCGGGGATCCCGAGCCGCTCCACGAGAGGCCTGAGGCCGATGCTGCCGGAGATGATGAGAACCAGGGAACCGTCGCCGAGGGCTTGCAGCACGCCGCGGAACCAGCTCAGGAACTCGTCCACTCGCAGGGAGCTCCCGTCTTCTTTGAGCATCCGGTTGAGGAAGATCGGAAGCTCGTCGATCACGAGGAGTACGGGGTTCTCGTGATGAGCGCAATCATGGAGCAGGTGCTCCCCGTGGCGACGCCAATTGACGGCATCCAATCCTGAGCGGATCCGCACACGAAAGTCGTAGGCGCTGACCTCCTCGATCCTGTCTCCCATCCAGCGCTGCATCGTGGAGGCGAAACGGCGCGCGATCGATCGAATCGGGTGGACCTTCTCGGCGATGCTGGCGATCACGTCCTCGGGACAGGTTGCTCCTTGGACATCTGCGGGGAGGAAGCTCCACCCCTTGGCTTCGACGCGTCGGCCGAGTTCCCTGGTGATGCTGGTCTTCCCCATGCGTCGCTGGCCGGTCAGCAGCACGTGGTTGAAGTCGCGGACACGGCTCTCCAGCGCCTCCAGTTCAAGCTCTCGGTCGAAGAAGTCGTCGCCGCTCACCCAGCGGCCTGTAGCTGATCGCATCGGATCCTCCCCGCGATGACAGCGTACACATACAACAATATGGTTGTCAACAATACTGTTGCCTGCATGTTGGTTGTTAGAGTGCGGGCAGGTCGATCTAAAAAGCCAGCTACTCCGGCGGGGCTTCAGATCCGAGGGCGGCCAGGGAGCGGCTGACGACCGAGGCGCTGGCGGTCGCTTCCGCGGTGACGATCGCGGTCGCGCCGGCGTGGTGCAGCGAGGCGCGGTCCAGCTCGTACGGGGCACGCGCGATGATGGCGACGTCGGGAGCGATCGCCCGGATCCGCCGGACCGCGAGCTCGGTGGCGCGGGCGTCGTTGACGGTCAGGACCACCAGCCGCGCGTCCTTGCAGCCGAGATCGTCCAGCACCTCCCGCTGCGTCACGTCGCCGAGCACGGCCCGGTCGCCGATGGCGCGCGCGGCGCGCACGTTGTCCGGGTTCGCGTCGATGGCCAGGTAGTCGAAGCCGGCGTCCCTGACGGCACGGCACACCTCGCGGCCGGCAAGTCCGTAGCCGGCGACGATCACGTGGTCTGCGTGCGGCTCGTCCGCCTCGATGCCGGGCGGCTCCGCGCGCAGGAGCCGGTTCAGCCACGGAACCCGCGCCGCGCCGCCGGCCAGGTGGGGGCCGAAGGCGATGACCAGCGGAGTGAGCAGCATGGACAGGATGATCGCCATCATCAGGTGCTGGGACAGCGAGGCGCCCAGCAGTTCCGTGCCCGCGGCCACGCTCAACAGCACGAACGAGAACTCGCCGACCTGGCACAGTGCCGCCGCCGACAGGATGCCCACCCGCAACGGAAGCCGGAGGATGAGCGCGGTCGCGAGAATGATCGCGAACTTGCCGACCAGGATCGCGCCGAGCAGCGCGGCCGTCGTCAGGAGCTCCCCGGCCATGCCGGAGACGTCCAGCAGCATGCCCACGGAGACGAAGAAGAGGCTGGCCAGGATGTCGCGGGCCGGGATCAGGTCCGCCATCGCCTGGTGACGGAACTCGCTGCCGGCGACGATCAGCCCGGCCAGAAACGCCCCGAGCGCCAGCGAGACGCCGGCCAGGGACAGCGCCCAGGTGGTGCCGAAGCACACCAGGAAGACGGTCAGAATGAAGAGTTCGCGTTCCCGTGTCTTGGCGACGAACGCCAGCAGCCGCGGCACCAGGAAGCTGGCTGCCACCAGCACGCCGGTCAGAACCGCCACGGCCGTGCCGACCGTGAGCAGGATCTCCCGCGGGGAGCTGTCGCCTCCGGCCAGCAGGGGCACGGCCAGAATCATCGGCACCACGCACAGGTCCTGGAACACCAGGATGCCCACGGCCAGGCGGCCGTGCGGGGCGTCCAGCTCGCCGCGCGCCGACAGCGCGCGCAGGACCACGGCCGTGCTGGAGACGGCGATCACGCACCCCAGGAACACCGCCGTCCCGGGGGCCAGTCCGAACGCCCTGGCCAGGCCGGCCGTGCACGCAAGCGTCACCGCGACCTGGATGCCGCCGCCCAAGAGCACTGCCTTCCACAGCCGGCGCAGGCGGTCGACCGCCAGCTCCAGGCCGATGCCGAACAGCAACAGCACGACGCCGACCTCGGCCAGCAACTCGACTTGGTGGGTGTCCTCCACCAGGCCCAGTCCGGTCGGTCCGGCCAGCACGCCGGTCAGAATGAACCCGGCGATCGAC
This sequence comes from Spirochaetia bacterium, assembly GCA_965215345.1. Lineage (GTDB taxonomy): Bacteria > Spirochaetota > Spirochaetia > SZUA-6 > Bin103 > CATQHW01. Next base: position 2,238,981 of record CBDCDL010000002.1, read on the forward strand.
GGAACGCCGATGCGGCGCAGCAGCGCCACCACCACCACGGCGGCCCCGAGCACGATCACCAGATCCTTGAGGAAGCCCAGTTCAGGCACGCGACGGTTCCTTACGGCACGGCAAGGCTACCGCGGATGGTATCTCGGCTCGCGGGGGGTTACCTCGCGCTGCAGGCGCAACTCGCTGCCGGCCAGCGGCAGCGGCGTGCGGGCTCCGTCGCGCAGGTGGGACTGCAGGCAGGCGAAGATCAGCTCGGTGTTGGTCCGCGCGACCCGCACGCCGCCGCGCGTCGGGGCGCCGGTGTCCAGCGACTGCACCAGGTCCATGATCAGGTGCACGGCGGGGCTGCCGGGCTCGAACGCCGGGAAGCGGCCGGGCCGCAGCACCGGCCGGCCGCGCAGGTCGGCGCCGCCCTCCTCGCGCACCTGCCAGTCGCTGCCGACCGTGGTGACGATGCCCCGCTCGCACACCACCTCGGCCTCGAACGGGCGGCCGCTGTCGAGCAGGAACGCCGGCACGCCGTCGGCGAACTGCAGGCGGCCGCCGCCGCCGGGATCGGCATGCAGCACGGTGCCCTCGATCCGGTCCGCGCCCTCCGACAGGTGGAACTGCACCCAGCTCACCGGCGCGTCGCCGTTCAGCATCAGCACCAGGTCGATCGCGTGACTGCCCATGTTGAAGATCCCGTGGCCGCAGTGGACGGTGAGCGAGCGCAGCGCGCCGTAGCGCTCCTCGGCGATCAGCGATCGCAGGACCCGGAAGCCGGGGTGCCAGCGCCGGTTGCTGCCCATGTTGAAGGCGACGCCGTTGCGCTCCACCGCCTCCACCATCGCGTCGGCCTCCGCCAGCGAGGCGGCCATCGCCTTCTCCGCGTAGATCGCCCGCGCCCCGTGCTCGGCGGCGTGGACGACGATCTCCGCGCGGTGCTCGGGCTGGGTGGCCACGCTGACGATGTCCGGCCGCTCCGCAGCGATCATCTCCCGGTAGTCCGTGTACTGGTGCGCGGGCGGCACGCCATAGCGCTCGCCGGCGCGCGCCATCACGTCGTCGCGCTGGTCGGCCATGGCCACCAGGGTGGTGCGCTCGCACGCTTCGTACGCCGCGGCGTGCGAGTAGGGGTACGGGTCTGCGACCTCGTTGTCGATGAAGGCGCCGATGCGCCCGCAGCCGATCAGGGCGGCTCGGTAGGTGGTCATGGTACAGGCTCCAACCGGTAGATCGATCCGTTGCGCGCGTCTTCCAGCAGCCACAGCATCCCGTCCGGTCCCTGCTTGACGTCGCGCACGCGCCCCACGCGTCGATGCAGGAGCACCTCCTCGGCCACCGCCCGCTCGCCGTCGAGCTGCACGCGGCGCAGGTGCTGGCCGGCCAGGGCGCCGGCGAACAGGTTGCCGCGCCAGCCGGGGAAGCGGTCGCCGTCGTAGAAGGTCATGCCGGACGGGGCGATCGACGGCGTCCAGTGCAGCACCGGCTGCGCCATGCCGGGCGCCTCGGTGCCGATGCCGATCGGCGCGCCGCTGCGATACTCCCTGCCGTAGGTGACCACCGGCCAGCCGTAGTTCACGCCGGGCTCGATCACGTTGATCTCGTCACCGCCCTGCGGCCCGTGCTCGTGCGACCAGACGCGGCCGGTCACCGGGTGGACCGCCATCCCCTGCGGGTTGCGGTGGCCGAAAGAGTACACCTCCGGAGCGCCGCCACCGCCGACGAACGGGTTGTCGTCAGGCACCGAGCCGTCGTCCCGCAGGCGGATGATGGTGCCCGCGTGGTCGGCCGGGTCCTGCGCACGGTGCCGCTCCCCCCGCTCGCCGAAGGTCGCGAACAGCATGCCGTCGCCGTCGAACACCAGGCGCGAGCCGAAGTGCAGGCGGGAGCCCGACGGTCGGTTCATGGTGAACAGCACCTCGACGTCTTCCAGCCCGGAGTCGGTGAGGCGGCCGCGGGCGATGCTGGTCGCGTAGCTTCCGCTGCGTCCGCCGGCGTAGGAGAGGTAGACCAGGCGGTTGTCCGCGAACGCGGGATGGAGCTCCACGTCAAGCAGGCCGCCCTGGCCGGTCGCGGCGACCCGCGGCACGCCGTCCAGGTTCCGCACGGCGCCGGTCTCGACGTTCAGGCGCAGCAACGCGCCCGGCCGCTCGCTGACCAGCGCACCGCCGTCCGGCAGGAAGGCGATCGACCACGGGTTGGTCAGGCCGGAGGCGACGCGGACCACGCGGAACGTCGCCTGCTCCGAGACGACGCGCTCTGCGACCACGGCCGGCTCGGCTCCGGCGGCGAGCGCCGTCAGAAGCGCCAGCATCGCGGCGGCTGCTGCGGCGCGCATCAGCCGGCCTCCGCGAACGGGAAGACCTCGCCGCCGGCCAGGGTGCGGTAGTCGGCGGTCTGCATGATGATCGAGTCGGTCAGCGCTCCGGCGTTGAAGGCGATGCGGTCGTTGGCCAGCACCGACGGGTCCACGTTCAGCGGCAGCGGCAGGATCGGCTCGCCGAACGGCGGCACGCTGCCGGGCACCAGACCGGTGAGCTCCAACAGCTCGGCGGCGCTGGCGAAGCGGATGCGGCGCGTCCCGAACCGGGTGCGCACGGCGGTCGAGTCCAGCCGCAGCGACGCGCTCAGCACGAACAGCCGGAACCCGTCGCCGATCTTGACCACCAGCGCCTTGCCGCCGATCGACAGCGGCTCGCCCCGCACCTGCGCCGCCTGCTCGGAGGTCCGCACCGCCTCGTGGTGGACGTGGCGGTAGTCGACTCCGGCCTCGCCCAGCATCGCCCGAATCCGCTCCAGGACGCTCATTCGGGCGCTTCCTCAAAGCAGTTCGAAGACGAAGGTTCCCACGACGGGTTCGCCGTCGGTGAAGCCGGCCTCGCTCTCGGTGAGTCGGGTGATGGGCTGTGCCGGGTCGGTGTCGGCGTTGGAGGCGGTGTAGACCATTCCATCGTCGGTGCCGGCGTCGTAGAGGCGGAGGTGCATCTCCACCCGCTCCAGCCAGGCTCCGTCCTCCATCAGCGGCAGCGCGGACACGCCCACGAACCAGTCAGGGCTCGGCGCCAGCATGCTCACCAGCGTCACGAACGGGTGTGTGGAAACGGCGTCGAACTCCAGGCTGACCATCGACGGTGAGGTCGACAGCCCGCTGCCGGAGAGCTGTCCATACGCCTCTCCGTCCTCGATGAGGTGCTCGATCTCGTGCAGCAGTTCGCTCGTTCCGCCGGTCTCCGCCATCAGCTCGATGCCATCGGAGGCGATCTCGCCGCGCTGCCATAGGCGCACGTCGCCACGGTGCGTCGCGCCTGCCAGGCCCGAGAAATGGGGATTGCTCGGGAAGTTGGTCGGATGGGTCTCCTCGCTCCAGGTGGCGCTGAACGTGACCCGGTAGCGTGCCTCGGTCGCGGTGTCCGCCATGGCGCAGGCCGCGCAAAGCACCAGCACGGCGACCGAAGCAGACCCGTATAACGCCTTTCTCATGCCCGCCAGCATAGCGGAACCTCCGATCCTTGTGGACGCCGCGCGCTCGACTGCCGCAGAATCCCGGGCAGGATGGCGTCCGACCTGCAGCACGTTCCCGACGGTTACCGCCGTGAGCTGGACCGGCTGGCCGAGATCGAGGAGCGCCTCGATGCCGAGGTGCGCTCCGACGACCAGCGGTTCGCCGGCCTGCGCGACTACCGGACCGTCCTCGAGCTGGCCACGGTGCGCCTGAATCTGGCCACCCTCGCGGTCGAGGACGGGCGCGACGCGGAGCTGGCCCGCGTCAAGGCACTGGCGGCGCTGCAGGCGCTGGACGACCTGCGCGGGCTGTCGCTGTCCGACGACCAGTCCGAGCTGATCCGCGGCTCGGACGCGTTCGCCTCGGCGCAGGAGCAGCTCGATCGCTTCCTGATGGCCGGCGGCGGCGTGCTCCTCGAGGACCGCATCGCCGACGCCGAACGCTGCCGCAAGCTGGCGCGCATCGTGGCCTCGGCGGTCAGCAAGCACGCGCACCGCGACGACACCTATCGTCCGCTGTTCCGGACCGAGACGCTGCCGGAGCCGCTCCGCGTCCTGGTCAATCTGCTGCTTCCGGTGCTGGCGCCGGAGAACCAGGCGGAGCCGCCCTACGGCCTGGAGGAAGGCGACGAGGAGGTCCGGCGCGCGCCGCGCATGACCGTGCCGCTGCCGCAGGCCATTCACTACCTGGAACAGGAGGTGCTGCCGGCGTACCGGGACGCGGCGGACGCCACTCCGGGCGATGCCGGCCTGCAGGCGTCCATCGCCACCCTGGAGCAGCGCATCGAGCGCCTGCAGGCGCTGCGCGTCTACCCGCGCTCCACGCCGCTGCCGATCGAGCCGGGCATCCAGACCGACACGCTGGTCGGCTTCACCGCCGACGGCGTGCCGCTGGTGACGCTGGGCATCGGCGTCGACGTGCGCTCCGGCACCAACCTGGACCGGATGCGGGAGCTGATCCAGTCCGAGGTGGTGCGGCGCTGCGCCGGCGGCGGCTTCGCTGCCGAGCTCGATCGGGAGTACCGGCGGCTGGCGCCGGCAGGCGGCGACCACCGCACCGGCACCCGCGCTCCCAGCCTCCGCCTGAATGCCGTCCGGCTGTTCCCGGCGTTGCGTCGCTCCTATCCGGTGCTGCGCCATCTGGAGGACCGCGTGCAACTCGCCCGGCTGCTGGAGCACTGCCGTCTCTATGGCGAGGCGGCGACCCGCCGGCTGATCGAGCTGGAGCTGACGGCGCTGTCCAACGCGGAGCGTGAGTTCACGGACCGGGCCGTTCCCGACCAGCGATGAGCGCCGGCCGCCGGTTCCGCGTCGCCTTCCTCGACGGGGAGCCGCCGGAGGCGGCGCGCCGCGCCGCTGCGCAGGGGACGGTGGAGCTGGTCGACCCGTCCCGGCCGGCCGATCCGGGACGGGTCGACGGCGTGGTGATCGGCGGTCCGATCGAGCGCCGTGCCGAGCGGGTGACCGGTCACCTGCGCACCGGCGTGGCGGTTCTGGCCGCAGCGCCGCTGTCGGCCGAAGCCGCGGAGCACGACGCGCTGGTGCAGGACGCCGAGGAGGGCGCGGGCCGGTTGCTGCTGGCCTACCGGCAGAGGTGGCGTCCGGAGGTTGCCGCGGTCTGCGCCGCGTTGGAGGCCGGCGAGCTGGGCCGAACCGGGCTGATCCGGTTGCACTCCTGGCGCGTGAGCGAACAGGGGGGCGAGACCGCCACGGCCGCGCTGCGCGACGCCGTCGACGCGGTGCTGCGGCTCGCCGGAACGGAACCGGAGGTGGTCCACGCCGCGGGCGATGGAGCGTGCCTGCTGGTACACGTGGGCTTCGCCGGCGGCGGCATGGCGCTGCTCGACCTGGCGACCTCGCCCGCCGAGCCGTATGACTCGCTCACCGTGATCGGCGCTGAAGGCGCCGCGCACGCCGAGGACCACCGCAACGTCCAGCTCCTGTACGACCGGCGCGGGCTGCAGGGCATGCCGCTGCGCGGCGACGGGGAGCTGGGCCTGCTGCGCGCCTTCGCCGGCGGGGCACGCAGCGGCGCCGCCCACGAGCGCGCCGTGAGCGAGATGGCCGAGGCGGTCACCGTATCGCTCCGTACCGGTGAAGCGATCGCGGTGGCAGCGCCGTGATCCCGGTCATCGCCCTGGGAGGCGCCAGGCATTGCTATTTCGCGCATGCCGCGGCCGGCGGCCATGTCCGCTTCCGGCTGGTGGCGGTGGCCGATGCGGCGAGCGCGCCCGACTGGTCGCTGGCGCGGGCACGCCGGCTGGCGGCGGAGTTGCACGTGCCGTTCGAGGACGACATCGATGCGGCGATCTCCCGGTACCGGCCGCAGGCGGCGTGCGTGAGCCCCGCGACCTCCCGACACGCGGAGCTGACCGAGATCGCCTGTGCGGCCGGACTGCACGTGATCCAGGACAAGCCGATGGCCCATACCCTGGAGGACTGCACCCGCATCGTGCGGGCGGTGCGGTGCGCCGGCACTCGCTTCCTCCTGTGGAACCGCAACGGCGCCCCGGCGATCCGGCAGGCGCGCGATCTGCTGGAGCGGGGCGCGCTCGGCACGCTGCGGGCGATCCACGTCGACTTCTTCTTCGCCAAGGATGCCGGGCCGCGCATCGGCGAGGGGCGGCCGGCGCCGCCGGATCCCGGCTGGGAGCCGCTCGGCGAGCTGTCGGTCGAAGGGATCTACCCGCTCGCCTACATCGCGCACCTGGCCCGGTCGCCTGCCGCCACGGTGTTCGCGCGCGCCGCCAGCCATTTCCACCAGCGCCACCGCGACCACGGCATCGAGGACCTGGCGTCGCTCAGCATGAGGCTGCACGCCGGCGTGCTCGCCTCGGTCAGCCTGGGCAGAATCGGCCGGGCGAGCCACCCGGACCTGGGAGAGATCGCGCTGTGCCTGATCGGCAGCGCCGGCAGCGCCGTGATCGCCGAACCGCGGCCGGAGGTGGCGGTCTACCGCCGCGGCGCGGCGCCGTCCGCGTTCCCGCACCGGCGGGTCGCCGCGGAGGACGCACGCTTCCTGCTGGATGACCTGGCGCGTGCCATCGACACCGGCGGGCGCACGGTCTGCGACGAAATCGACGGGTGGCGTATCGCCGCCACCGTGCACGCCGCGCTCGCCTCCGTGCGCAGCGGCCGCGTGGAGCGGGTGCCGGATCTCAGTGTTACGAAGCCTTAACGTTCCGTTCTTTCCCCCGTAACCATGGCCTGACGATCATTGACGATCATATAGTCACCTTGAACGGCAGAAGGTCGCATGAAATGACGATGAACATTCACGGATACTTGGCCCGATTGCTGCGTCATGCCGCGCTGCTCGCGGCTCTGAGCGGGCTCATCGCCGCCTGCGCGGTCGGAGACGGAGGGGAGTCCGCCGGCAACGCGGCGCCCAGGCCGCTGGCTCACACCTCGGGAGACGCTTCGTTCAGACTGGTAGCCGACCAGCCGTTCGACACGATGGATGCCGCGCTGGCCCTGCAGCAGGTGTTCCGCGACGTGGCCGGCGTGTCGGTGCCCACCGTGGTGCAGATCGACACCACGCAGACCAGGCAACGGTTCGGTTCCTCGTTCGAGCAGCCGAGCGGCACCGGCTCCGGCGTGATCTACGACCGCACCGGCAACACCTACTTCGTGCTCACCAACGCCCACGTGATCCAGCACACGGACGGCATCAGGCTCACCCTGCACGACGGGACCGAGATCTCCGAAGGCGTGCGCCTGGTCGGAGCCGACCGCAACCGCGACGTCGCGGTGCTGAGGTTCGCCTCGCGGGAACCGCTGGCCGTGGCGATCATGGGAGATTCGGACGCCGTACAGGTCGGCGATCAGGTGCTGGCGGTGGGCAGCCCCTTCGGCTTTCAGTCCACGGTGACCTCCGGGATCATCAGCGGCCTCGGCCGCGAGCAGCGCCTGACCCCGTGGGCGGAGTACATCCAGACCGACGCATCCATCAACCCGGGAAACTCCGGCGGCGCGCTGGTGGCCCTGGACGGATCGGTCGTCGCGATCAACACCTGGATCGCCTCCAACCGGTGGGGCACCAGCGTGGGGGTCGGATTCGCGTTGCCGATCAAAACCGCGTTGCTTGTCGCCGACCAACTGCGCGAAGGCGGCGTGCGCTACGGGTATCTCGGCGTCCAACTGCAATCGGCAGACGACGTGCTGCAGTGGGGAGACGGCGCGTTGGTCACCAGCGTGTACTCGCGGTCTCCCGCCGAGCGCGCAGGGTTTCTGGCCGGCGACGTGATCATCGCCATGGATGGTCAGGCGGTGACCGGCACCGGCGAGGTCATGCGCAACATCGGCGGTGCCGGACCCGGCACCCGGCTGAAGCTCACCGTGCTGCGCGACGGCGCGGAGCAGGAGATCACGGTACGGCTGGGCGAGCGGCCGGAGTCAGGGGATGACACGGGAACCGACTGGCCCGGGATCTTCGTGGTCGACGATCCGCCGGGTCAGGGCGTGGGCGTGGCGGGCGTGTCGAGGACATCGGCCGCGTGGACCGCCCGTCTCCGGTCGGGAGACGTGATCATGGAGATCGACGGCGACACGGTCGCCGGCGTGGAGGACTTCTACGCCGCGCTGCGCGAGGCCGATTCGGCGGAGCTCACCGTGATGCGTCCGAGTCGAACCGGCACGCGCACGTTCACCATGACGATCGACCGCTGAGGCGGTCGCGTGAGGCGGTCGCGGATCAGTAGCCGAAGTCGGCGGCGACGCCCGACAGGCTGCGCGGCCCGCCCTGGATCAGCCGGCGTCCCTCGTCCGCGATCGACTCGAACGCGTGCCACCACGGCCGGCTGCGCGCCGTGGCCAGCTCCCGCATCTGGCGCACGCGCGGCCGCGCGATGCGCCGGAACGCGTTCACCAGCCCGTCCCAGCTCGTGGCCTCGGGGGCGGTGAACGCCTCCTTGAAGTAGGCGCGCCCGCACATCGGCGCCGCCACCAGGTCGGCGACCAGCGCATACTGGGCCGCGTACTGGGAGAAGTCCACCGCCGCGCTCAGCAGGAACAGCGGCCGCGGGCACGCCTCGGCGATGCGCCGGCAGGTCCCGCGCACCACCTCCGCGCTGGAGGCGGGCTGCACGTTGCCGGCCGCGTCCTCGACCCAGAGGAGCGGGATCTGCGTCTTGTAGAACGCGCCGAACGAGCCGAACTCCTCGGCGATCTGCACCAGCGCCTCGGGAAGGCGCGCGGCGAACGCGGGGCGGTCCTCACCCGGCCTCTCCAGAAGCAGCGTCTCCGAGAACAGCGGCTTGCCGAGCTTCCGGCAGCGCTCGTCCACGTCGGCCAGCCAGTCGCGGTTGCGCTTCCAGCTCTCCGGGTGGTCGGGGTCGAGGTTGACCAGCGTCTTGAAGCCGTCCAGGTGCTCGGCCGCCTCTTCCGGCGGCAGCTCCAGCACCGACAGCTTGCCGGCGCCGCCGTCCATGGTCTGCCCGGCGGAGGACTCCAGGCGGCCGATCAGGTAGGTGTCCCCCAGCTTCTCGCGAAAGCCGGCCGAGGTGAAGGCAAGCCGGTTGAACAGCGCCGCGCTGGCCGTGCCGCCGAGCGCCGCGGCGAACTCGTGCGCCGTTCGCCGCACGTCGTCGTCTTCGGCGGCACGCGGGTCCCGAGTGTTGGCCAGGAACGAGTTCAGCAGCCTCAGATACGAGCCGTGCTGGTCGGAGGCGAACACGTCCAGCACGCCGTTCGGCGCCGCGGCCGCCAGCCGCTCGAATGCTTCCTTGGTGATCGACAGCCCGTCCGCATAGCGGGCCCACGGTTCGTTCATGCTGGTCCTTTCATCATCGAGTGATCAACAGCACCTGCAGATCGCCGACGTTCGTACGCGTCGGCCCGGTACGCAGCAAGCCGCCGGCACGGTCGAAGAAGGTATACGAGTCGTTGCGATCCAGGTAGTGACGGGGACTCAGTCCCAGACTCCGGGCCGCATCATAGACCGCCGGGTCCGCAAACGCACCCGTGGCGTCGGTCGGACCGTCCGTGCCGTCGGTGGAGGCGGCCAGGAAGTGCAGCCGGTGGCGCTCCGGGTGGTCGGCCGACTCGGTCAGGAACGCCAGCGCCATCTCCTGGCTGCGGCCGCCCGAGCCGTCGCCGCGCAGCGTAACCGTCGTCTCGCCGCCGCCGATCATGCAGCAGGGGGCGGAGGCCGCCACCCCGTGGCGGGCGATGTCGGAGCCGATCGCCAGGTAGATCTTGGCCACCTCGCGCGCCTCGCCGACGATCTGCGATGACAGCGCCAGCGTCGGCCAGCCCAGCGCCCGCGCTTCCGAGCGCGCGGCGCCGAGAGCGGTCAGATTGTTTCCCAGCAGGACGTTGTGGACGCCGGCCAACTCCGCGGCGCCCGGCTTGGGCGTCTCCGGCAGGCGGCCGTCACGGCCGGCCTCCAGCACCCCGCGCGCCGCCGCCGGCAGCGCCGCGGTCACGCCGTAGCGGTCGGTGATCGCCAGCGCGTCCGCGTAGGTGGTGGCATCGGCCGCGGTCAGCCCGGAGGCGATGGTGTCCAGGCGGTCGCCTGTCACGTCGGACAGGATCAGGTTGAGCGAGCGGGCCGGGTGGATCAGCGCCGCCAGCCGGCCCCCCTTGACGTGCGACAGGTGCTTGCGCACGCAGTTCATCTCCTGGATGGTCGCCCCGCAGGCCAGCAGCAGCGCCGTCACCCGCTTCTTGTCGTCCAGGTCCAGGCCGGGCAGCTCGCCGCCGGTCTCCAGGGGAGCGGCCAGCAGCGCCGACCCGCCGCCGGAGATCAGGCCGATCACCAGCGTGCCGGCGTCGGCGTCGCGGCAGTGGCGGGCGATCGCGCGGGCGGCCCGTTGGCTTTCCTCGTCGGGCACGGGGTGGCCGGATTCGATCACGTCGGTGCGCGTCAGCGGCTCGCCGTGGCCGGCCTTGGTGGCGATGGTGCCGCCGGCGATCCGATCGCCCAGCAGGTCCTCCAGCGCCAGCGCCATGCTGGCCGACGCCTTGCCCGCGCCGATGACCACGATCCGCCGGACGGTGTCCAGGTCGATCTGGCCGTCCCACCCGGCGACCCGCAGCGTCCGGCCGGTGACCGTCACCCCGTTGCGGATCAGACGGTCCGGCCGCACCGGGTCCAGGCCGGCGCGGTAGATGCGCTCCAGAACCTCTCTCATCGGCCTTCCCTCTCGATCCAGGAGCGCAGCGCGTCCACGGTGCTCGGGAACGCAAGCTCCTCCCACGGGATGGCGGCCGGCTCGGTCCAGACCGCCTCGTCGCACTCATCGCCGGCCGTCAGGGTGCCGCCGGTAACGGCCGCGGCGTAGACGATCAGCACCACGGTCACGTCGGGGTAGGAGAACACGCCGTGCAGCCCTTCCAGGCGCACGCGCAGGCCGGTCTCCTCCCAGGTCTCGCGCACCGCGGCGCTGTCCACCGGCTCGCCCCGGTCCACGTAGCCGCCCGGAAACGTCCACTTGCCGCGCGCCGGGTTGATCGCCCGCCTGATGAGCGCGATGCGGCCCTCCTGGACGACGATGGCGCCGGCGGCGACCTTCGGGTCGAAGTACACCACCGCGCCGCACCGCTCGCACACCGGCCGCTGCCGGCCGTCGATGCAGCGCGAGGTCAAAGGAGCGGCGCACGCCGCGCAGAACCGCGTCTCCGTTCCGTGGCCGTGATCGGCCGCGTCAGCCATGCTTCCCGGTCTACCCCATCCCGGTCTTGATGTCGAGCCGCCTTTCCACGATCGTCAACGAACGACCGGTGCCTGACCACTCCTATTTCGCCAACCTGATCTGGCAGATCGCGGACCTCCTGCGCGGTCCCTATCGCCCGCCGCAGTACGAGCGCGTCATGTTGCCGATGACTGCTTTGCGGCGGTTCGACTGCGTGCTGGCGTCCACCAAGGCCAAAGTCCTGGCCGAGTACCGGAGACGCAAGGACAGATACCACGGCGCCGCGCTCGACACCATGCTCAACCAGGCAGCAGGCCAGCGCTTCCACAACCACTCGGAGCTCGACTTTGAGCGGCTGCAAGGGGACCCGGACAACATAGCGCAACACTTGGTCAGCTACGTCCAGGGATTCTCGGCCGAGGTGCGCCGCATCTTCGAGTATTTCGAGTTCGACGCCGAAATCGAGAAGATGCGTGAGGCGAACATCCTGTACATGGTGGTCTCGCAGTTTCGTTCCGTGGACCTCCACCCGCGTCGGGTGCCAAACGATCAGATGGGACTCATCTTCGAGAACCTGATCCGCCGTTTCAACGAGCTGGCGAACGAGACTGCCGGAGACCACTTCACGCCGCGCGAGGTGATCCGGCTCATGGTGAGCGTGCTGTTCATCCATGACGACGACCTGCTGGCCACGCCGGGCGTCGTGCGCAAGCTGCTCGACCCGGCCTGCGGCACGGGCGGCATGCTGGCCGAGGCGCAGAGCTATCTGCGTGACCACCATCCGCAGGCCAGGCTCTACGTCTATGGGCAGGACTACAACAAGCGCGCCTACGCCACGGCCGCGTCCGACATGCTGATGAAGGAAGTGAGTCACAACGGCGGTGACGACGACAACGTACGCTTCGGCGACAGCCTTACCGAGGACCGGTTCGAGGGAGAAACCTACGACTACTTCCTTACCAACCCCCCGTTCGGCGTCGACTGGAAGCGGCAGCAGAGCGAGGTCAAGCGCGAGCACGCGCAGCGGGGCTTCGCCGGCCGCTTCGGCGCCGGACTGCCGCGCGTAAACGACGGATCGCTCCTGTTCCTGCAGCACATGGTGGCCAAGTTCGAACCCGTGCGCCCGGACGAGCACCGGCACGGCTCGCGGCTCGCCATCGTCTTCAGCGGCTCGCCGCTGTTCACGGGCGGCGCCGGCTCCGGTGAGAGCAACATCCGGCGCTGGATCATCGAGAACGACTGGCTGGAAGCCATCATCGCGTTGCCGGAGCAGATGTTCTACAACACCGGCATCGGCACGTACGTGTGGATCGTCACCAACCGCAAGGAGAAGCGGCGCCGCGGCAGAATTCAACTCGTCGATGCACGCGACCTGTGGACGCCAGGCGGCAGCGCGGAGAGCCGACGCAGCCTCGGCGACAAGCGCCGCCACCTCGCCGACGATCAGATTGACGAGATCGTCCGGCTGTACGGTCGATTCGAGGACGAAGAGCGCTGCAAGAGCTTCCGCAACAGCGACTTCGGGTATACTCGGGTCACCGTGGAGCGCCCCCTGCGCCTGCGCTATCAGATGACGCTGGACGCGATGGAGCGGTTCCTGGACGTCTGCCCCGAATTGCTCGACGACGTACAGGCCATCGACCAAGCTCTGGGTCGGGAACCTCAGGACGACTGGAACATCGTGTCGCAACGGATCGGCGCCCTGCTGCGCGAACGCCGGTCACGCTGGAAGAAGCCCCAGCACAAGCTGTTCCGGGAGGCGTTCACCGCCAAGACTCCGCAGGCCGCGCCGGTCAGGAACGACCGCGGCGACGGCTTCGAGCCCGACCCTGCGCTGCGCGACTTCGAGAACGTACCGCTCGCCGAGGACGTCGACGCCTACTTCGAGCGCGAGGTGCTCCCGCACGTCCCCGACGCCTGTCTGGACCGCACCAGGGACAAGGTCGGGTACGAGATCAACTTCAACCGCCACTTCTACCGGTACACGCCGCCGCGACCGCTGGAGGAAATCGACGCGGATCTGAAGCAGGCGGAAGAGAGGATCATCAGGTTGTTGCGAGAGGTCACCGCGTGAATCTTCCGTTTCCTTGCAAGAGAGGATAGGCACGGCTCCCGAGCCACCCGAGGTGAGCACATGAACCCGGAATCATTTCTCCGTCTGCGACTGGTCGGCGCGCGTTTCGAAGGACACTCCGTCCCGCTGACGTTCCTGAAGGACATCGGCGCACAGGTCGACGATCTGCGGCTGGTCGAGGACGGTTGGCTCGAAGGAGGGGGTAGAGCGCCAGCGGGGACGGGGCTCGACTGTCTGCTTGACGTCTTCGACCAGCACTATCCCGACGAGGCACCGCTGCCACATCTCTATCCGACCGAGACGGGAGGGGTTCAGGCCGAGTGGTCTCTGGGATCGCGCGAAATCACGCTCGAGGTGGATCTCGAGACTCATGACGGTGAATGGCACGTACTCGACATGCAGTCCGGAGATATGCAAGAGCGCGTGCTTGACTATGGCAGTGATGAGGCATGGAAGTGGCTGGTGGAGCAGATCCATGCGTGTGACCAGGACAGCCCATGACTCCCGAATCCCGCTGCTCCGGCAGGTCAATAACCGTCACCTCCGGCATCGTCGCGAAGCGCGTAACCACTCGCCGCCATCAGGATTCTGTCTGGACTGGCCGCTCTGCGGCCGATCCTCCAAACCTTCAAACGGACTCCCTTGAATGAGCGCCGCGGAATCGCTATGTCCAGGTCGAGTCGTTCCTGGAGTCGCTGTGTCCGTCGATTACCAGCCGCGTGACTTCGTGAAGCGTCTCGGCTGGACTAACACACTTCCCGATGGATGGAAGCCTAAGCCACTGCGCGCCGCGGTGTACTGTGTAGTCAGCAACGTCGACAAAGTAAAGGTCGATGGAGAAAGCCCAGTACAGCTATGCAACTACACGGATGTCTACCACAATGAGTTCATTAGACCTGGATTGGACTTTATGCGAGCTACGGCATCACAAGCAGAAATCGCACGCTTCGCGCTGTCCGTGGACGATGTTGTCATCACGAAAGATTCGGAAGCGTGGGATGACATCGGCGTACCTGCACTCGTCGTTGAAACATTGGCTGACTTGATATGCGGCTATCACTTGGCGTTGCTACGTCCACGCAAGGACGTCATTGATGGGGCTTTCCTGTTCCGATGTCTTCAGGCGAAGCCAATCCAAGTACAGTTGGCGTTGTCGGCAAACGGGGTTACTCGCTTTGGGCTACCGAAGTCCGCGATCGGGGCAGCAGTCGTGCCTGTGCCGCCGCTGGCTCGACAGCGCGCGATCGCCAAATATCTTAACCGTGAGACGGCGCGGCTAGATGCGCTGGTAGCGGAAAAGGAGCGGTTGCTGAGCCTGTTGGAGGACAAGCGCCGCGCGCTTGTGACGCGTTCCGTCCTGCGCGGAGCGGAGCCTCGCGTGACGCTGCGTGACTCCGGCATTCCACGGGCGGGGGAGATCCCGATCCATTGGCAGACGAGACGGCTACGGTTCCTCGTACACCGTATCGAACAGGGCTGGAGTCCGGAAGCTCACGATCGCATGCCAGCAGTCGATGAATGGGGTGTCTTGAAACTCAATGCGGTCAACCGCGGACGTTTCGACGCAACCGCGACAAAGACACTTCCGCCCAATAGGGAACCTTCCGTATTATTCGAAGTAAGACCGGGCGACGTTCTCGTGACTCGTTCCAATACGCCATCCTTGGTCGGCGATGCATGCTACGTGGAAGCTACGCGGGCGAGATTGATTCTATCGGACCTCATTTACCGATTGACGGTGCGGTCTGAGTTGATTGACGGAAGATTTCTGGTGTACTTTCTGACGCTTCCGACCGGTAGAAGTCAGATTGAGCGAGATGCCCGTGGTACCAGTGCCTCCATGGTAAAGATTTCTCAGGAACACATCAGGAACTGGCGGGTGCCAGTACCACCCGTAGAAGAACAGCGGGAGATAGTCGCGGAGATTGTATCCACGACAACGGTGATCGACCAGATTGAGACCGCTACGAATCGCTCCATCGCGCTCCTGAAAGAGCGCCGCTCCGCTCTGATCGCCGCCGCCGTGACGGGACAGATCGACGTTGGTGGCGCAGCATGAGAGTCGCGCGCCTCAAACTCGCCAACGTTCGGTCGGTCAAGGCCGCCGAGTTCCATTTCCGTCCAGGCATCAACCTGATCGTGGGCGTGAACGGGGTCGGTAAGACGGGCGTACTCGACGCTCTGGGGGTGTGTCTGTCGTCCTTCATCAGAGACGCGTACGACCTTCGTACCGACGTCAAGAGATTCAGGCTTGACGACGTGCGTGTGGGATCGGCAGCGCTTTACGTCGAGTGCACGGTGCGGCACGGCGGGGCGAATTACGCCTGCGACGTGCACAAGAGGGTTGTGAGTTCCGGACACCAAGGTCCCGATACGCCACAGACTATCACGGGCGGAAGCCTGCATCCGCCGTCGCCAGCGGACCCGGGTGGAATGCCACTCGCTGTGATCTTCTCTACGCGTCGGGCGCTCGCTTCTCGCAGGACTCCCTCGGAGACCGTCGCGGCCGGCGGAGTGGCCGCAGCATGCGCCGGAGCGTTCGCCAATCGAGATCTGCAGCTCAACGAGTTTGCGCAGTGGATGCGGGCGCGACAAACCCTTGCGGCGGAACGGCCGGCTGCCGGGGACGTCCTGACCACGTTCGCGGAAACGGTGGCACGATTCCTTCCCGGCTATTCGAACTTCCGGGTCGACGGGGACAAGCGCCCGGAACTGCTGATCGATCATGGCGGCATGGCGCTCAAGGTGAGCCAGCTTTCAGACGGCGAACGCGGCATGCTGGCCATGGTACTCGACTTGACGCGCAGACTCGCCCAAGCCAATCCGGCCCTGACAGACCCCGGCGCCGAAGCGGAGGCGGTCGTTCTGATCGACGAGATCGACCTGCATCTGCACCCGCAATGGCAGCGGCAGATCGTGCGCAATCTGACAACAGCGTTCCCCCGCTGCCAGTTCATCGCCACGACCCATTCCCCTCAGATCATCGGCGAGGTCGAACACGACCGCATCCACATCATGGCCGACGGCGAGGTCTACTCACCGACACACTCGTTCGGCGTCGACTCCAGTCGAGTTCTGGAAGAGGTCATGGAAGCGGATCCGCGGAATAGCGAGGTCAAGGACCTGCTTTCTCGAGCGTCTCGCTCGATCGACAGGGAGCGCTTCGAGGAGGCGCGAGAACTGTTGGGCAGACTCGATGATCGGCTTGGCGACGATGACCCCGATGTGACTGGGCTGCGGACCCTTCTCGCGTTCATGGAGGGCGGGGATTGAGAGGCATCACGAAAGGTGCCGAACCGGCCAGCCTGACCACACATCGCCGGACTCCGCACGGCGACTACGACAATTACCCCGACAAGGACACGCTTCGGGTCATGCTGGCGAACGAACAGCGGGGGCTGTGCTGCTACTGTATGGGGCGGATACGCAGTGACTCGATGAAGGTCGAACACTGGAGATCCCAGAGTCGGTTTCCCAAAGAACAGCTCGACTACGGGAACCTTCTCGGCGCCTGCCGGGGAGGAGAAGGGCAGCCGCGATCCTCGCAGCATTGCGACACGCGCAAAGGCGATAGCGATCTGCGGTGGAATCCCGCGAACCGGAGTCACGCGATCGAGGAGCGGATCTACTACGAGTCGGATGGTGGCATCGGATCCGACGACGCGAATTTCAACGCACAGCTCGACGAAGTGCTCAATCTCAACCTACCGGTGTTGAAGAATAGCCGGAGACGGATCCGCGAAAGGGTCCTCGAGTGGTGGAAGATGGAGAAGGGACGCCTTCGAGGTCCGGTGCCGCGCGAGCGATTCGAAAAGCAGCGCGCGCGGCGGGTCGTCGGCGCCGGCGACCTGGAACCCTATTGCCAAGTCGCTGTCTGGTGGCTCGATCAGCGCCTGAAAAGGATGGCTGCGTGAGCGATCACCGTCATTCGGAGTCCGCGTTCGAGACGGTGATCGAAGCGCACCTGCTGGCGAACGGATACGTCTCCGTGCTGGGCGAAGCGTTCGACCGGGAACGAGCGATCTTCCCGGATACCGTGCTCAGCTTCATCCGCGGGACGCAGCCGAAGGAATGGGCGAAGCTCGAAGCGCTGCTCGGGGCGCAGACCGACGAGCAGGTCCTGACCGATCTGTGCAAATGGATGGACACTCACGGCGCTCTGGCGACGCTCCGGCACGGGTTCAAGTGCTACGGCAGGACTCTGCATGCTGCGTTCTTCAGGGCGGCGCACGCGTTGAACCCGGAGCTGGACGCGCAGTACGCCGCCAACCGAGTCGGCATCACGCGGCAACTTCGCTTCTCGCCGCACTCGGAGCAATCGGTTGACGTGACGCTGAGCGTCAACGGGATACCGGTCGCAACGCTCGAGTTGAAGAACCCGCTCACAGGGCAGACGGTGGAAGACGCCCGCCGACAGTATCGCGAGGACCGCGACCCGCGCGTGCCTGTGTTCGCCTTCAAGCGGCGCACGCTCGTCCACTTCGCGGTGGACACCGAGTCGGTGCTCATGACGACGCGCCTCGCCGGCAACGCGACCCACTTCCTTCCGTTCGACCGGGGATGCGACGGCGGCGCCGGCAATCCTCCCGATCCGAACGGGCGCAGCTATCGCACCTCGTACCTGTGGGAGGAGGTGCTGCAGCGCGACAGCCTGCTGGACCGCCTGGCGCGTTTCGTCCACGTGCAGGTGGACCAGAAGCGCGACGAGCGGGGACGCAAGATGAAGGTCGAGACGATGATCTTCCCCCGCTACCACCAACTGGAAGCGGTGCGCCTCCTGGTGGCTGCCGCGCGCCGCGAAGGCGTCGGGCACAACGCCTTGGTCGAGCACTCCGCGGGCAGCGGCAAGAGCAACACCATCGCGTGGCTCACGCATCGCCTGGCTTCGCTGCACGACGCGGACAACGCCCGCGTGTTCGACAGCGTGATCGTGGCGACCGACCGCGTGGTGCTCGATCAGCAGCTTCAGGACACCATCTACCAGTTCGAGCACAAGCGCGGCGTCGTGCAGAAGATCGACGAGCGCTCGCGGCAGCTCGCGGAGGCGTTGGAGAGCGCGGTGCCGATCGTCATCACGACGCTGCAGAAGTTTCCCTACGTGTCTCGCCAGCTTCTCAGGATGGCCGAGGAACGGGGCACGGAGGCGACGGGCGTGCTGCCGACCCGCCGCTGTGCCGTGATCATCGACGAAGCGCACAGCTCCCAGGGAGGCGAAACCGCGACCGCGCTCAAGGGGGTGCTGGGCGGCGAGGAGCTGCGCGCGGAAGCGCGGAAGCGCGCGGCCGAGGAGGGCCTGGAAGGCGAGCACGCCCAGGAGCTGTTTCTCGGTATGGCCAGGCGCGGCCGGCTCCCCAACCTGAGCTTCTTCGCCTTCACTGCGACGCCAAAGCACAAGACGTTCAAGGTCTTTGGGCGCGGAGGCATGCCCGTCCATCGCTACACCATGCGCCAAGCGATCGACGAGGGGTTCATCCTCGACGTCCTGCGCCACTACACCAGCTACGTCACCTACTACAAGCTGCTCAAGGCGTGCGCGGAAGATCCCCACGTGGAGCGGAAGCCGGCAGCCAGGGCGCTCGCGCGCTTTCTGCGACTGCACCCGCACAACATCGCGCAGAAGACCGAGATCATGGTCGAGCACTTCAACGCCGTCACCCGCCACAAGATCGGCGGCCGCGCCAAGGCGATGGTGGTGACCGGATCGCGACTGGAGGCGGTGCGCTACAAGCAGAGCTTCGACCGCTACATCGAACGGAAGGGATATCCGATCAAGTCGCTGGTAGCCTTCTCGGGCGTGGTGGAAGACGACGATGTCGCCGGCGTGACCTACACTGAGGAGCAGATGAACGACGGCGTGCGCGAGAAGGAGTTGCCGGAGCACTTCGCCACGCCCGAATATCAGGTCCTGCTGGTGGCAGAGAAGTACCAGACGGGTTTCGATCAGCCGCTGCTGCACACGATGTACGTCGACAAGCGGCTTGCCGGCATCCAGGCGGTGCAGACCCTCTCCCGGCTCAACCGGACGCACGCGCTCAAGGAAGACACCTTCGTGCTCGACTTCGTCAACGACCGCGACGAGATCCGCGAAGCCTTCGAGACGTACTACGAAGGCGCCGCGATGGGCGCCGAGGTCGACCCCGCGCGGATGTACGAGATCAAGGGCGAGCTCGATGCGTCCGGCGTGTATCGCGCCGAGGAAGTCGAGCGCTTCTGCGCCGTGTACTTCAACCCCAGGCAGCGCCAGAGCGCACAGGATCATCAAGCGATGAACGCCGCGTTGGATCCGGCGGTGTCTCGCTTTGCCGAGTTCCTCAAGGAGGAGGAAACGGAGGCCGAGGTCTGGCGCGGCAAGCTGCACGCATTTCGCAACCTCTACGGGTTCCTGAGTCAGGTGATTCCCTACCAGGACTCCGACCTTGAACGGCTCTACGTCTTTCTCCGTCACCTTGGCGCAAAGCTGCCGCGGCGCCGCTCGCGGCCGGCCTACGACTTCGACGACGACGTGCGCCTGGAGTACTACCGCCTGCAGAAGATCAGCGAAGGCTCGATCGCGCTCGGCTCGGGTGACGCGCGCGCCCTGGATGGGCCGACCGAGGTCGGCAGCGGCGTTGCCCATGAGGAGTCGGTCCCGCTGTCCAGGCTCATCGATGTCGTCAACGACCGCTTCGGTACGGATTTCAACGACGCCGACCAACTCTTCTTCGAACAGATCGTCGAGGCCGCGGTAGCCGACGACGAGCTGCGTCAGACCGCGGCTGTCAATCCCGAAACGAAGTTCGAGCTGGTGTTCAAGAGCCTGATCGAGCGTCTGTTCGTAGAGCGCATGGACCAGAACGAGGAGATCTTCGTCCGCTACATGAACGATCCATCCTTCAAGGAAGTCGTGAGCGAGTGGCTGTCCTCGCAGGCGTACCAGCGGCTCCGGGACGCCGACCAGAGCGATGAGGAGCCGGAGGCCGAGGGCTTGCGAATCGTCGCAGGCCGGCTC
Source organism: Spirochaetia bacterium (assembly GCA_965215345.1). Classification (GTDB taxonomy): domain Bacteria; phylum Spirochaetota; class Spirochaetia; order SZUA-6; family Bin103; genus CATQHW01. Next base: position 2,259,154 of record CBDCDL010000002.1, read on the forward strand.
GAAGACCGCTACGTCACCTGCGTGCCTCTGGTACCTCTTGCCGTGGCTGCGGGCGCGTTCGGCGATCCCCAGACCGTGCCGGACGAAGGCGAATGGGAATGGGTGGAAGTAGACACCGCGCGCCGGCTCCGCCCCGGCATGTTCGTCGCGCAGGTCACCGGCCGCTCCATGGAGCCTATGGTCCCTGACGGAGCGTATGCGTTGTTCCGCTCACCGGTGGAAGGCACGCGGCAGGGCAAGACCGTGCTGGTTGAGATGCGTGGCGCCATCGACCCGGAAACCGGCGAGCGTCACACGCTCAAGCGATACGAAAGCGAGCGAGTCGCCGCCGGCGATTCATGGCGGCATGAGAAGATCACCCTGAAACCGATGAATCCCGAATTTGATCCCATCGTCATCACCGGCGAGGAAGAAGGAGACCTGACCGTCGTGGCGGAGTTGGTCGAAGTACTTCTCGTGCCCTCCGTTTCAGACGTGGCTGTTCAACCGTGAACAAGCCGTTCGTCATTCTTCGAATTTCTATAGCGAGGATTCGGTGTGCTGTTGAGTAGAGCAAGGGTGCGCAATTTCCGTTGTATCAAGGACCTTAGCGTTGACCTTGAGGACATGACGGTACTCATCGGTGAGAACAATACCGGCAAGACCGCGTTTCTCGACGCTGTTCGCATCTGTCTCAGCCAGCTTCGACCGCGGAGTGGCCGCCTGTTTCATGAATATGATTACCACCTGGGGGACGATGAGGCGACTCCAGCCGGCGCGGAACCCATAGTGATCGAGCTGTTCTTCGTAGAGCCCCAGCCCGAATCGTGGAGCGACGACATCGTCCGGGAGCTGGGCAACGTCGCGGTGCTCGGCGAGGATGATCGCTATGCCGTCACGTTTCGCCTCACTTCCGGCTTCGATCGGGATACCAACGACTTCAGTAGCGAATGGGCGTTCCTGGATGCTCAGCGGAACCCGCTCATCGGACCGGCGTCGTCTGCTGCGCAGCTCAATGCGTTGCAGCGGGTGGCTCCCGTGTTCTATCTCTCTGCGCTGCGAGATACGACCACGCACTTTGCGCCTCGCGGACGGTTCTGGCGTAACTTCCTCTCGGAATCGAGTATCCCGGAACATGACCGACAACATCTTGAGCAGGCATTCTCCGAACTGAACGATCGACTCATCGCGGCACATCAGCCGCTCAAGGAAGTGCGTTCGAGACTCGAAGACGCGAAAAGAGTAATCGACTTCGGAACGGGTGACGCGGTGGGCATAGACGCGCTGCCCACCAAGCTGTTCTCGTTGCTGTCTCGCACGCAGGTCAGTCTGGCATCGCCCGCGGGCGCCAAGATCCCGGTAGATCGCCAAGGTGAGGGAACGCAGAGTCTGGCGGTCCTGCTCTTGTTCGGAGCGTTTCTGCGAAGCCAGCTATCGGATCTCGACTCGATTGCACAGCCGATTACTGCATTGGAAGAGCCGGAGGCCCATCTGCATCCGTCGGCGGTTCGCGCTCTGATGCAGGTCGTCAGGGATCTGCCGGGGCAAAAGCTCGTGTCCAGCCATAGTGGAGACCTTCTGGCAAGCGTGGACCCGCTGTCGGTGCGGCGCTTCGTCCGCCGTAGCGGCGGTATCGACGTTCACCACATTCAGCGCAATGCACTGGACGCTGAGGAGCTGAGGAAGTTCGACTTCCACGTACGCCGCAGCCGCGGGGAATTGCTGTTCGCGAGATGCTGGCTTATGGTTGAAGGGGAGACGGAGACCGTCCTGTTCGCCGGCGCGGCGGAGGCGCTCGATATGGATCTGGAGCGCTCTGGAGTTCGCACCGTGGAGTTCGGTCAAACGGATGTCGCGATGCTCGCGAAGGTCGCCAACGAGCTTGGAGTCCCGTGGTACTGTGTCGTCGACGACGATAGTGGGGCACGCACGTACGGCAACGCCGTGCGTGCGCAGCTCGGCGCCGCGACGGAAGGTGATCGCTTGACCCTTCCATACGAGAACGTGGAGATCTTTCTTTGCGAGCATGGGTTCGGAGATCTTTACGAGTCTCGTGTCTCGCAACAAAAGCCGGCACCGACTGCGCGAAATGGTACGCCAGAGTATTGGAGACAGGTGCTGGCTGCTATGCCTAATCGCTACAGCAAGCCGGCGATCGCTGTGGAGGCCGTGTTGACGATGAAGGCCGGCGAGATCCCGGTGCCAGAGACCCTGAAGAGGATCCTCGAAAAGGCTGTGGAACTGGGTAGCGAGTGACGATGCATGATACGGGCGCCATGAACGCGAACCAGAAGCGGGCGGTGGAGTGGAACGACGGACCGCTTCTGGTGCTGGCGGGTCCGGGATCGGGAAAGACGTTCGTTCTTACCATGCGTGTGGCGCGTCTGATCCGTGAGAACCCCGAAGCTCGGTTTCGCGTGCTGGGGCTCACGTTCACGACGAAGGCCGCGGACGAGATGCGCAGCCGTCTGGAAATGGTCTTGGGCGACGAGACAAGGAGAGCGCGTCTGACCACGTTTCATTCGTTCTGTGCCGAGGTGCTGCGCCAACACGGAAGTCATCTGGGACTGCGCCCCGACTTTGACATACTCGCTCGAGAAGCCGACCGCCTCCGCGTACTCGATGACGCTATCCACGGCAACAGTTCGTTGGACATGCCTGATGTTCCCGCCGATAGCGTTGTGCGAATGATCGATTACCTGTTCCGCGAAGGGCATGACGGGAACGCCGACACTCCTCTTCCTTTCTCGGGCTCCCCAAAGAAATGGATGGGTGCGGTCTACAGGACGTACCTGGACGCTCTGATTCGCAACAATCATCTGGACTACGGCGCACTGCTGGTTTCCTGCTTGCGCCTGTTTCGACAACGCCCCCGGATCGCCAAGCATTACCGCATAGTCTATCCTTACATCTGCGTCGATGAATACCAAGACACGAACAGGTGTCAGGATCGTCTGCTCCGGTTTCTCTGCCCGAGCGGCGACGCGAACCTCTTCGTCGTCGCCGATGACGATCAGATAATCTTCCAGTGGAATGGCGCCAGTCCCGCGCGTCTCGACGAGCTCCGCCGTGATTACAGGATGCATGTCATCCAACTGCCGGACAGTTACCGGTGTCCTCCGGAAGTGATCGAGCTGGCGAACAGGCTCATTCGGTTCAACCTCGAACGATCGGCGATCAAGGAGCCGCTGAGATCGGCGGTCCCGGCGGGACGGGCCGATTCGATTCGCGTGCGGCGATTTCCTGATCAGTTGGCAGAGATGGCATGGATCGCCGACGACATGCGGTGTCGCGAACTGCGGCCCACTGAATGCGTGGTGCTGGGGCGCAGCGCAAAGCTCGTCGAGTCGGCCGCGGCGGCGTTGAGACATGCGCATTTCGTTCCGTACGTGATCAAGCGCAGGCAGGATTTCTACTCGCCCCCGCTGCGTTTCGTACAAGCGGCTCTGAGGCTCGCAATCGCACCACAGCAGAGCGACCAGATGCGGATCATGTGCAAGGCGTTCTTCGATCTGACGGGGGTCGACGTGCGGGTGGAAGATGCAGAGGCGGAAGGCGAAGCGTATGGCGGGGCGCTGCTAAGGGGTTTCCTGGAGGCGACGGAAGGAGTTTCCGCCGTAGTGATGGAGTCCGCGCCGCTGCTTGAAGCGCTGCATGACAAACTCGTAGAACGGTTGGAGTACGGTGGATTCGTGGACGCGGTCTTCGAATGGTACCATGATCGTGTTCGGCCAAACGAGGTGAGCACGGAGCAACGTGATCTGGATGATGCTGAAGAGGAGATCGGTATCTGGAACGAGTTGAATCGGGACGTGTGTCGTCACGTTGGCGCGCCGACGTTGAGTCGATTCCTGCAGGAGATGGACCTTCGGCCGAAGGTGACTCCGCCGGGGCGGGACGCAATTCAGTGTTTGACGATTCACCTGGCGAAGGGAAAGGAATTCGAGCACGTCTACCTGGTAGGAATGGCGGAGGATCATCTGCCGTCGTATCACGCGAGACGGAAGGGTGCCAATAGTCGCGCGATCGAAGAGGAACGTCGAGAGTGCTTCGTCGGCATTACGCGCGCGCACACCAGTCTGACACTCACCTACTCGGCATCTTACTTCGGCTGGCCCAAGGAACCATCGCGGTTCTTGAGCGAGATGGGGTTGGTCTCGATGGAGGCGCGCTGATACGCGTGCGGGAAAGTGATTGCGACGGAGTGGCGCCGGCACATAACTGTTGATCCCAGTATCTGTCATGGACGAGCGTGCATCACGGGCACACGCGTGCTGGTGACCACGATTCTCGACAACCTCGCTGCCGGACTGGATGCCGAGGAAGTCGCCAAGAGCTACCCGTCGATCAGTCGCGAATCGGTCGAGGCGGCGGTGTGCTACGCTGCGGACTTGGCTCGCCGTGTCTGAATCCGGATCGCGCTCGCTTCGCCTGTCGAAGCTCGACGCGCACGCGTGGGCGTCGGAGGCGTTGCTGTGCGTCTCGTGCGGTGAGGAGGTGACGGGCGATGGGGCGCGGATCAACGTCGCGGGCGCGCACCGGCATGACTTCTTCAACCCGCAGCGCGTCCACTACGCGATCGCCTGCTTTGCCCCGGCTGACGGGTGCCGGACGGTGGGCGAGCAGACCGATCGCTTCACATGGTTCGCCGGGTACGCGTGGACGATCGCGCTGTGCCGGCGGTGCGGGACCCACTTGGGCTGGCGTTTCGTCTCCGCCGGGGGCGGCCACCGCTTCTTCGGACTGATCGAGTCGCGCCTGGTCCGTCTTGGGCAGGGTCGCGCCAACTGAGCGATGCGCACATGAGCGGCCGCGTCGACGGCCCGCGCCGCTGCCGGCCCGAGGAGTTGCCGCAGGTGGTCGAGCTGATCGACGCGATCTTTCGCGCCGGCTCCGACCAGCACATCGCGACCGACTACCCGCTGGTGTTCACCCCCCTCCATGCCTATCGGTCGCGGGTCGTGGCGGTCGACGGCCGGATCGTCGCCCACGTGCCGGCCGCGCCGCGCGTCGCCGCGGCCGGTCCGGACCGGTTCGGCGTGGCCATGATCGCGCCCACGGCGACTCATCCGGACTACCGCCGCCGCGGCTACGCCACGCAGTGCCTGCGCGATGCGCACCGCGTCATCGTCGCGCACGGCTGCCCGGTCGCGGCGCTGTGGACGGAGCGGGCCACGTTCCCGTTCTATCGCCACTCGGACTGGGAGGCGGTGGCCTCACAGGGCGAGGCATTCATGCTCACCGCGGCGGACCGGGACCGGTTCCGGCCGGCTCCGTTCGCGGTCAGCACGCTGGGCGACGACGAGCAGGGCATTGCCGAACTCCTGGCGCTGCATCGGGCCGAGCCCTGGCGGCTGGAGCGGGACGAGCAGCAGGCGCGCGCGCTGTTCCGGCTGCCCAAGATCACCGTGTACCGGGCCGAGGACGCGGGCGTTCGGGCCGGCACCGGTCGCCTCCGCGCCTACCTGGTACTGGGCGCCGGCACCAACAAGCCGGGCATCGTCGAGGCGACGGGCGATCCGGTGGCGGTGGAGCACCTGCTGCACCATGTGCTCGGCAGCCGCGCCGGCGGAGCGCCCGTGCAGGTGGTGCCGCCTCCCGCCCGGCCCGACGGGGTCCCGTCGACCCTGTCCGCCGTGATCGCGGGCCGCGGAGCGGGGCGGCGCATCACGCTGGAAGAGGCCGCGGGCGTCGGCTTGCAGATGATGCGGCTCTTCAGCCTGCCGCGCTTCCTGCAGGCGATCGGCGGGTACCTGCGGCAGGCCGCGGCGTCCGGTGTCGAAGGGGCGCTCACGCTGGGCTGCCGTGAGGACGGCCAGGCGGTTCGCGTGCGGCTCGCGGGCGGCGAGGCTTCCGTCGAGCAGGCAGTTCCCGCCGCGGCGCAGATGCTCGGCCGCCGGCAGCTCGTGCAGGTGCTCTTCGGCCATCATCCCGGCGATGACCCGCCGCCGCTGCTCGACGACACCGGATTGGCGGCGGCACTGTTCCCGTACCGGGTGCCGCTCTGGGAGCTGGACCACTGTTGAAGAGAGAGGAGTGACCATGGAACGACGAGAGTTGACCGGCATGCCCGACGGGGTATCGGTCATCACGCTGGGGACCATGCTGTTCGGTCGGCCCGTGCCGCGGCAGGAGGCCATCGGGCAGGTCCACGCCGCGCTCGACCTGGGCGTCGACCTGTTCGACACCGCCGACATCTACGAGGGCTACGACCGCTTTCTGGGCTCGCCCGGCGGGGTAGCCGAGACGATCCTGGGCGAGGCGCTGCGCGGCCGGCGCGACCGGGCGCACATCACCACCAAGGTGGGCAACCCGGTCGGCAGCGGGCAGGACGGCGGCCATCCGGCGGGCGCCGACTACGCGGGGACCGGTCTGAGTCCCGACCACGTCGAGCAGCAGATCGACGCCAGCCTCAGGCGCCTGCGCACCGACTACGTGGACTACTACCTGCTGCACATCGCCGACCCGGACACGCCGCTGGAGGACACGCTCGGCGCCGTCGACCGGCTGGTCCGCGCCGGCAAGGCCCGGCACTGGGGCTTCTCCAACTTCGACGCGGCACAGATCGAAACCATGCTCGACCTGTGCCGCGCCGGCGTGGCGCCGCCGCCGGTGGTGGCGCAGCCGTGCTACAACTGGCTGGAACGCGACGTGGAGTCCGGTTACCTGCCGGCCTGCCGGCGGGCGGGCATCGGTATCACCCCGTACCGGCCGCTGGCGGGCGGCCTGCTGAGCGGGAAGTACCGGCCGGGCCGGACGCCGCCGGCCGGCAGCCGGGCCTCCGAGTCGGCCTGGATCGACGCCGCGGAGATCCCCCACGAACGGCTGCGTCCGTTCGATGAAGAGGCGGCAGCCGCGGGCGTCCCGCCGGCCTGCCATGCGGTCCGCTGGCTGCTCGCGCGCGACGGGGTGGTGTCGGTGGTGACCGGCGTGAAATCGACCGCACAGCTCACGGAGCTGGCTGCCTGCGTCCGGGAGCCCGGACGGGACGGTGACACGCCCCCACGCAGGGCCGGCGTTCCGGGCGGTCGCGCGGAGCCCGCCTCATGAGTGCGGACGCCGCCCGCGACGCGGTCGACCAGGGCCGCCTGACGGCCACCGCCACGGCGCTGATGGAGGTCCCCAGCCCCACGGGACAGGCCGGAGCGGCCGCCGACCGGCTGGCCGAGCTGTTGACGGCCGACGGGTTCGAGGTGGAGCGCATGGCCGCCGGCCACCCGGATGCCGCGGCCGTGATCACGCGGCTGGCCGGCGCGCGGCCCGGACCGACCCTGCAGTTCGACGGCCACCTGGACACCGTCCACCTGCCGTACCGGCCGCCACGGCTGGCGGGCGGCGTGCTGTCCGGCAGCGGCGCGGCCGACATGAAGGCCGGGATTGCCGCGGCGGTGGAGGCGCTGCGCGCGGTGCGCGACGCCGGCGGCCCGCCGGCGGGCGGCCTGCTGTTGACCGCGCACGACCTGCACGAGGCGCCGTGGGGCTACGGCGAGCAGCTCGACGCCATGATCGCCGCGGGCGTCGCCGGCGACGCGGTGATGCTGCCCGAGTACGAGGGCGCGGAGCTGCCGGTGGCCGGGCGCGGCAACGCGGTGATCGCCGTGACGGTGCGGCGGGATGGCGAGCCCATGCACGAGGTCCTGGGCGGCGCGGAGCAGCCCGACGTAATCGCCGCCGGCGCCGGGCTGACGCTGGGCCTGAAGGATCTGGCCGCCGAGCTCGGCGCCGAAGGCGCAGGCGTTGCCGGCCGCGCCAGCGTGTTCATCGGCACGGTCGCAGGCGGGCAGATGTTCAATCAGTCGCCGGTCGAGCTCACCCTGGAGGGGACGCAGCGCTGGCTGCCCGGCACCCGGCCGGAAGCGGCCGAACGGCGGTTGCGCGACTGCCTGGCCCGGCACACGCCGCCGGGGATCCGGGTGGACTGCCGCTGGCAACTCGTCCGTGGCGGCTTCGAGCTGGACTGCGGCCACCCGGTGGTGGATTCCTTCGATCGCGCGGTGGCTGCCGAGCTCGGCGCGCCGCTGCCGCGCGGCCCCAAGCGCTTCGCCGACGACGGCAACAGCTTCAGCGACCTGGCCGGGATCCCGGCCATCACGCACGGGCCGCGCGCCACCGGCGCGCACACGGTCGACGAGCGGGTGCCGGTGGGCGAGCTGATCCGCGTGGCGCGCGTGTATGCGGCGACGGCCGTGTGCTACTGCGCCGGCGCCGGGGACCGGCGGCGGTAGAGCCGGTAGAGGACGATCGCCAGCACGCCGGCGACGCAGCCGGCCACGAACACCGGATCGTAGCCCCAGGCGGCGATCACCGGGCCGCCGCCGAAACCGACCGCGATGAAGGACAGCGCTGCCGCCGTCTCGGTGGCGCCCGCCATTCTGGTCCGCCAGCGTCCGGACACGCTGCTCATGGCGGTGAGCAGGATGGCGGTGCGGGCGATGTGGGTGATGCCGTTGAAGCCGACCAGGGTGACGAGCGCGCCGGGCCGCGAGTCGAACACGGCGATCGGCAGCATCACCAGCGCCACCGCCGCCATGGAGACGTACAGCGTGCGATCGGCGCCGAAGCGGCGGATCAGCTCCGCGGACGCCAGCACCAGCGGGATGGCGAGCGCCATGGACGCCGACCACGCGGTGCCGATCGCCTGCGAGGTGGCGCCCTGCGCCTGGTCCAGGAACACGCTGCCGTAGGTGTACATGATCGCTCCCGGCGTCACGCGCAGGAACATCATCAGGAACATCACGGCGATCGCCAGCAGCGGCGCCCGCTCGTTCGACGGAGGAGCCGGCTGCCCGGCGCGCGCGGCCGGCTGCGGTTCGACGTCCGCCGCGCGCGAGATCAGGAGGGCCGCCGGCATCGTGGCCGTCCCCACCAGCACCAGCGTCAGGGCGAACGGTTCGGCATGCTGCTGGGTGAGCCGCAGGAGGTCGGCCGAGGCGGCCGACAGGAAGCCGCCGCCAAGGCTGCCGACCAGCCGCCGGCCATGCCCGACGCCGCCCACGCGGCATAGGCGCGGGCGTGGGTGCTGGGGGTCGAGGCGGCCATCAGATACGGCTGTAGCGCCACCATGTACAGGCCCAGTCCCAGCGAGCGCAGCAGCAGAAGGCACAGGACGAACGGGGTGCGCGCCGGTGGCGGAATGAACAGGGCGAGCGGCACCAGCAGGTTGCTCGCCTGTCCGAGCACCGCCCCCAGCATCATCGCCGCGCGCGGGCGCATCCGGAACGGCAGGCCGCCGGCGCTCACCGCCACCGCGCAGGCGGCGTACATCACCACGCTGATCGCGTGCAGACGGCCGACCGCGGTGACGTCGTAGCCCAGGCGCAGCAGGAACAGGTTCATCACCGCGCTCTGCACCCCGAACACGGTGGTGGAGATCATCAGATCGGCGCCCAGCACCCACCAGACGTTCCGACCTACCCCGATTCCGCGTCCCTCCGACACCTCCACGGATGGTGCGGCGATCGAGCGCTCGGCGGCGTTAGCCCAAGTTTAACGGGCTGAAACATATCCTGCTACGGGTGCATAAATTAGAAGGTCTCATATCGGCGGGTGGCACTACATTCGCTGCGCAACTGGTGAGCATCGCTACTCTGCGACCACCGTCCTGATCCCACCGGGGGCCGGATCAGCTCCCAACGCATCGTAGATCGCACGCTGGTCTGGCTCGGCCTCGGTCGCCTTGCGCACGTGCAGGGTGCGACCGTCAGCACGGCGAAAGGTGGCCGTGACGCGCTGCTGGCCGGCGAGGATGCTGCGCACCGTGCGCCATGAGGCGTGCTCGCCGTGCTCGCGCAAGCGGCGTCGGATCACCTGCACCAACTGATAGGCCAGCACGGTAATGAACAGATGACCATTGGCGCGATCCGGCTTCTGGTGGAAGATCGGCCGCAGCCCCAGCTCGGACTTCAGGGATCGAAACACCGCCTCCAGATCGGTCAGCGTGATGTAGGTACGCCACATCGTCTCGGCATCCCAGTCGGTCTGGTTGCTGCGCAGGCAGTACACCCCCGGATGGGTCAGCTTCGAACCGGCAACCGGGCGTTGTTCCCACTTGATGGCGGTGGCCTTCTCGCCGCTCTTATCGGTAACCACCTCGATATGGTAATGCTGAGCCGCACCGCTGCTGTTGGTCTTCAGGCGCCCGATGCGCTGCCAGATCCTTTCGGTCTTCTTGTGCGTCCGCGGCCGAGACAGTCCTTCGTGCAGCTCCTGCAGGTGCTTCTCGAAGCGCTCGGTAGCCCGTTTCAGCATCGCCTGCTCCTTGCCGTGCCGAGCCTCCGAGTAGCAGTACAGGCGCACTTCGGCGCCGTCCTCCGACCGCACCATCTGCACCTGTATCTCCTGCCGTGAGGCCGTCTGCAGGCGCAGCGCCGCCTCGGCATCAAATCTTCGGGTGCGCTCGCGACTCACCGCCAAATACCGGTATCCCTGCTCCCGCAGCCATTGCAGATTCTTCTCGGTGGCCGCCCCGCAATCCATCACGAGCAGCGCGTGGTCAGGCACCTGCAGGCGCTTGAGCACCCCTTGCAGGACATCCTGTTCGACGACATTGCCAGCCAATACCTCGCTGCGACGCACGAACCCGCTGCCGTCCAGCACCAGACCCAAGGTCAGCAGCGGACAATCGCTGCGCTTCTCCTTGGAATGACCGCGCTGGGCCAGCGGCTGATCTGCCGCCTCCCCCTCGAAATAGGAGTTGGTCAGGTCATATAACGTGACAGTCGTTCCCAGGCAGAACAGATCCGTCACTTGCTTGAACAGATGCTGTTCGATCGCCTGTTGCTGGCCGACCAGCGCGTCGGAGGCGCGGTACAACTGCATCATGCTCATGGTCTCGAAGTCCACCTGCAGCAGTTCGCCCAAGGCGCTGCACTGCTGCAACCAGCGATAGGTGGCCCGTTCGGAGCCGGGCGCGGCCATGCGGGCGATGATGGAGCCGACCGCCGCAGCGCGCTGCGGGCCGCTCAGACCCAACCTGTTGAGCAACGGGATCAACTGCACCTGCTGCATGGCCCATAGGCCGACCTGTTCGACGCCGACGCTGCGTGGCCGCAGCAGTTGCAGAGAAGCGACGTCGACGCTGTGGAACTCGCTTTCGCCAGCGCTGTCCTCTGGAGAGGAGGCCGCGTGCAGCGGTACTTGACGGGCGATCAACTGCGCGGCGATCCGTTGTGCTTCCCGCTCGATGGGCGGGCGAATATCGGTGGACAGCAGCGCATCTTGGGGGCTTAGCAGTTGCTTGATGCGCGAGCACAGCAGCGGCCAATCGGCGTGAGGAAGCGAGAAGTGGCGGCCGAGATTGAGCAGAGTGCGCTGCCGGACGTGGGCGCCGCGGCGTTCAGAACGCACCAAGCGATAGGTAAAGTAGCGGTCGCCGTTGGCGGTGGCTCGGGTCTGAGTGCGGCGCACGAACATGGCTGACTGAAGGTAGATAGCCGGCAAGAGGCGGTCAATGGCCTCGCTGACTATTATGGCACTACTTCGGCCGATCAGCCCATTTTGGAGGCAGAGCCCCCCATAGATTCGCGGAAATCACTCCAACTTCCTGAAATCGCCTGCGCGAGTGTTAAACTTGGGTTAGCTGACGACGTTGCGCGGCGCGCCGCGCAGGAACGCCAGGATGTTGTCGACCGCGCCCCCGTTCAGCAGGTCGACCCCCTCGGGGGTGGTGTCCGCGCAGTGCGGGGTGAGCACCACCTGCTCGCAGGAAAGCAGTGGGTCATCGCCCGGCAGCGGCTCCTCCGCGAACACGTCCAGGCCGGCTCCGCCCAGGTGACCGGAGTCCAGGGCGGCCTTGAGCGCCGCCGCATCGACGATCGGACCGCGCGCGGTGTTGACCAGCAGCGTGCCGGGCCGCATCAGCGCCAGCTCGCGCGCCCCGATCAGGCCGCGGGTCGTCTCGGTGAGCTTGACGTGGATGCTCACCGCGTCCGCGGTGGACAGCAGCTCGTCCAGCTCCAGGAAGCGCACCCCCAGCCGCTCCGCCCGTTGCGGCGACGGATGCGGCGTCCAGGCCACCGCCTCCATGCCGAGCGCCCGCCCCAGGCGCGCCACGGCGCTGCCGATGTCGCCGGCGCCGATCACCCCCAGCGTCTTGCCGCCCAGGTAGCAGTTGTCCATCCGCTCCCACCGGCCCGCCCGCATCGACTCGGTAAAGAAGGCGGTGCGCTTGGCCACGGCCATCAGCAGCGCCACCGCGTGCTCGGCGACGATCGGGGCGGTGCGGCCGGGCTGGTTGCAGACCAGGATGCCCAGCTCCCGCGCCACGGCCAGGTCGATGTTGTCGACGCCGATCGAGCAGGTCGCGATCAGGGCCAGCTTCGGCAGGCGGCGGAGCGCGTCTTCCATCCAGGAAACCTGTGCCCGCGAGTTGAGGATCACGTCGGCGTCCCGAGCTCGCTCCACCTGCTCCTCGAGTCCGCCGGGCAGGTCGGTGAAGACCGTGACCCGATGCGCATCGAGCCGTCGCAACTGGGGCGAGTCGGCGATGTGCGGGGGATGATCGCCCGGAATCACGATGTGCGCCGGGTTCCGTGCGGTCCGGTGCGGAGGGGGAGAGGCGCTCATCGCGGCGACAACGTAGGGGTTTGCGCGATCGCCGACAAGCTACTTCCAGCGGTGCGGACGCACCTGGTCCCCGTCCAGTCCCAGCCCGTCGCGCAGGCGCTCGAAACGTGTGCGCGGCGCACCCTGCCACCGCAGGTCGCCGATGGTCTCGGCGATCGGCACGTCGGTCACCAGGGTGGCCAGGCGCTTGTACAGCAACGCCCGGTCGCGCTCCGCGTTGAGGTTTCGCGCCAGCGCCTCGGCGCCGCGCGGACGCACCGACCACTCGTCCGCATCCTCCGGGATCGCCTCGACGCTGCCGTAGCGGGCCAGCACCGTCGCCGCCGAGCGGGCGCCCCAGCGCGGGATGCCCGGCAGCCCGTCGGCGCCGTCGCCGACCAGCGCCAGAAAGTCGGGGACGGATGCGGGCGACACCCCGAAGCGCTCGCGTACGCCGGCCTCGTCACGGCGCGCGCGCCGGATGCGGTCGAAGGTGACGATGCGCTCGCCGTCCACGACCTGCGCCAGGTCCTTGTCCGGCGAGCAGATCACCACCTGCCCGACCTCCGGCCGCGCGGCGCAGCGCAGCGCAGCCGTGGCCAGGGCGTCGTCGGCCTCGTACTCGTCCATCGGCCAGGTGACGATGCCGAGCGCCCGCGACGCCTCCTCGGCCTGATCGAACTGGGCCAGCAGCTCCTCCGGAACGCCGGCGCTCGACTTGTACGGACCGAAGAGCCGGTTGCGGAACGACTCGATGGGGTTGTCGAAGGCGCAGGCGACGTGGGTCACGTCGCGTTGCCGGAGCAGGGCGGCCAGCGAACGCAGCAGACCGGCCACCGCGCCCACTTCCCGGCCCGACGGCGCGCGCAGGGGCGGCGCGCCGTGGTAGGCGCGAAACAGCTCGAAGGTACCGTCGACCAGGTGGACCCGCACCGGTCCGTCAGCGCGGGGGAGGGCCCCCTACCACCACCCCATCTTGTCGCGCAGCGTGTTGACGTGGGCGATGTGGTGCCGTCCGTGCCACGCGTAGCTCTGCACGATCCAGCTCACGGTGATCACTCCCTGCTCGGGGTGATTCAGGGTGCGCTTGAACGCCTCTTCCTCCGCGGCGCGCAGCGTAGCCACCCACCGGGCGTGCAGCGCCTCCAGCAGGCTCATGGACGATTCGATGGGGGCGGCCGAGCCGTCCGGCAACTCTGCCCAGGCGGCCTGGTCATAAGGCTTGATCGTCGGCTCCTCCTCGGTGAGGGCCAGCTTGGTCCGCACGTAGGCGTTCAGGTGGCTGTCGGCCAGATGGTGCACGACCTGCCGCACGGTCCAACCGTCCGGCCGGTAGGGGGTGTCGAGCTGCCGCTCGGACAAATCCTGAACCAGGGCGCGCAACTCGCCGGGAACCCGGCCGATCTGGTCGATCCAGCCCTTGTGCTTGGCGCGGGTAGGCTGCGGATCCTCCTCGAACCTGCCGATCGGGAACCGGAGGGCCTCCAGCCGCGAGTCGTCGATGACCGTGCCGGCGCTTGTCGTATCGTTCGCGTAGTCTTCCACTGACAAGTGTATACTGCCGCGAGGGGCCTTCCGTCGAGCCGTGCTATCGTCAGGGCCGTCATGGCACACCTGTTCGGGCGGACCTTCACGCGGGACGAGCTGCTCGATCTCGTCGGCGACATGAGCCAGGTTGCGGCCGTGCGGCGCGCCGAGCTGGTCGAAGGCAACGAGCGCGGCTCCGGTCTGATCGAGGTCACCAACGCCTCCGGCCTGTCCTTTTCGCTGCTGCCGGGCCGCGCCCTGGATATCGCCTCCGCCTTCTACCGCGGGATGTCGCTCTGTTTCCGCGGCAACACCGGCGATGTGGGGCCGGCCTTCTACGAACCGCCGGGCTACGGCTGGATGCGCGGTTTCTACGGGGGAATGCTGACCACCTGCGGGATGACGTTCGTCGGCCACCCGGAGGTGGACCCGGAGGTGGAGAACGAGGAGCTCGGCCTGCACGGCCGCCTGTCCTTCCTGCCGGCCAAGCAGGTGCGCGCCGGCGGCCGCTGGCAGGGGGACGACTACGTCATGGAGGCCACGGGCACGATTCGCGAGGCGGTGGTGTTCGGCGCCTGCCTGGAGCTGTCGCGTACGGTGTCGACCACGCTGGGCGAGCGCCGCATCCGCGTCCACGACCGGGTGGAGAACCTGGCCGCCGAACGCTCACCGCTGATGATGCTGTACCACATGAACCCGGGGTTCCCGCTCCTGGATGCGGGCGCCCGGCTGGTGGTGAACAGCGAACGCACCACGCGGTGGCAGGACGATGTCGAGGTCGGGCCCGACGTGTACGCGGCGGCTGCGCCGCCGCAGCCGGGCGGGGGTGACGTGGTGTACGTGCACCGGCCGGTCGCGGACGCCGACGGCATGGCGAGCGCGGCGCTGCTCAACGAGCAACTCGGCCTGGGGCTCCGCGTTCGCTTCCCGAAGGTCGAGGTGCCGCTGCTGACGCAGTGGCAGCACTTCGCGACCCGCACCTACGTCACCGGCATCGAGCCCGGCAACTGCAGCCCGTTGGGCCGCGCCTGGAACCGCGCGAATGGCTACCTCGAGCACATCGAGCCGGGCGAGGTGCGCGACTTCCACATGGAGATCACCGTGCTCGACGGCGCCAAGGAGCTGGCTGCCGCCGAGCGCGAAGTCGCCGGGTGACGCCCGCGCGCGCGGCCCTCGCCTTGACGCGGGAGAGCGCGCGGCTATGATTGGGGCCGGTTCGGCCGCATCTCCGAGTCCGCCGCTCCGGGGACCCGGGCAGGCAATGACGAACCGAACAATGACAAAACCGAAAAGAGGTTCGCTGTGAGCAAGACGCTACTGATCGCATGCGCGCTCGTGCTGGCGCTGCCGTTCTCGGCATTCGCTACCGGCACGGAGGAAGAAGATGGCGATGGTTCGGCCGCGGCCGCCGATCGTACCACGTTCGACCACGAGTGGAACGACATCCGCTACTACAACACCATCGCCGACTACGCCAACGCCACCGGCAAGACCATCACCTCGTTCCAGGAGGCGCCGATGCTGGCCGACATGGTGGCCGCCGGCGACCTGCCGCCGGTTGACGAGCGCCTGCCGGACGAGCCGTACGTGGTCGTGCCCTATCAGGAGATCGGCCAGTACGGCGGCTACGCCTACGTGGGCCGCGACGGTACCGGCCACTGGGGCGACGGCCACCTGCTGATCGGCATCGAGCAGTTGAACCGCATCGCCGGCGACCTCTCGACCCAGTCGCCGAACGTCGCGACGCATCACGAGCTGTCGGACGACGCCAGGGTGCTCACTGTGAAGCTGCGCGAGGGCATCAAGTGGTCCACCGGCGAGCCGTTCACCACCGATGACATCAAGTTCTGGTACGAGGACATCGTCCTCAACGAGGAGCTCACGCCGAATCCGGCCCGCTTCCTGCAGCCGGGGGGCGAGTTGATGAAGATGAACTTCATCGACGACTACACCTTTCAGTTCGCGTTCGCCGTCCCCAATCCGGTGGCGGTCGAGTGGCTGCCCCATCCGAACCGCGGGGTGACGCCGATCAAGCACGCCAAGCACTACTTCAGCCAGTTCCATCCCACGTACGTGGGCGCAAAGAAGGCCGAGGAGCTGGCCAGGGAAGCCGGCTTCGAGAGCTGGGTCCAGCACTTCAGCGATCTGAACAATTCCTGGAGCGAGCTGCCCAAGTTCAATACGGATCGGCCCATGCTCACCGCCTACCGGCTGGCGGAGATCGGCACCGACCTGGCGCGCTGGGAGCGCAACGCCTACTACTGGAAGATCGACGTCGAAGGCAACCAGCTCCCCTACATGGACGGCATCAACGCCGAGGTGTTCCAGGATTTGCAGGTGTTCGCGGGCAAGATCATCGCCGGTGAGATGACCATGTCGATCGGCTGGTACGCCCCCCTGAGCGACTACCCGCTGTTGAAGCAGAACGAGGAGGCCGGCGACTACACCGTCGAACTGTGGCCCAGTCTGGAGGGCTCCGCGCAGTTGTTCCAGGTCAACCGCACGGTCGAGGACCCCGTGCTGGCCCCGATCTTTGCCGACAGCCGCTTCTCGCAGGCCCTGTCGCTGGCGCTCGATCGCGACGAGATCAACGAGGTGGTGTTCCAGGGCCTGGGCACGCCGCGGCAGCACACGTTGATCAGGGAGTCGATCTACTTCGAGCCGCAGTTCGCCGCGGCATACGCCGAGCACGACCTGGAGCGCGCCAACCGGCTCATGGACGAACTGGGGCTGGCCTGGGACGCCAACCAGGAGTGGCGCCTGCTGCCCGACGGCAAGCGCTTCTCGGTGGTCATGGACACCGGCAACGCCGTCCTGCCCATTCACGAGCTGGCGGTGGAGCAGTGGAAGGAGATCGGCCTCGATGTGACCATGAAGAGCTTCTCCTACCAGCAGAGCGAGGAGCGCTCCAAGACCAACCAGATGCAGCTCTACGGCGGCTCGGCGGGATTCAACGCCCGCTCGGAGGCGTTCGTGGCCTCCCCGCTGTTCTTCGTCCCGCAGCGCCAGGGCTGGGAGAACCCGTGGGGCAACCAGTGGGCGCTCTGGTACGTCTCCGGCGGCGAGAACGGCATCGAGCCGCCCGACGAGGTCAAGCGCAACATCGAGCGCTGGGAAGGCATGATCGCGACCCGCGATCTCGACGAGAAGACCCGGCTGGGCAAGGGGATTCTCGCCTCGCAGGCGGACAACCTGTGGGTGATCGGCACGGTCGGCGAGGTGCCGCTGCCGATGCCGCGCAGCAACAAGCTGCGCAACTTCCCGGAGCGGGGCGGCCACGACTGGTCGATCGGCTCCTGGACCGGCCCGCAGCACCCCTCCCAGTTCTACCTGGTGCAGGAATAGGCGCGCCACGCATCGCCGCGGCGCATGGCCGACGGCCGTCCGGATCGGGCCGGCTCACCTGAGCATCGCCCGGCCTGGCGGCCGTTCGTCTGTCCCGGAGTCCCATGGGACCGTTGATACTCCGCCGTACGCTCTACATGATCGTCTCGCTCTGGGCGATCTCCATCGTGGCGTTCGTGGTCATCCAACTGCCGCCGGGTGACTTCGTCGACACCATGATCCTCAGCATGGAGCAGCAGACCGGGGAAGAGGTCGAGGAAGAGGAGGTCGCCAAGCTCAAGCGGCTGTACGGGCTGGATCGGCCGCTGGTGCCGCGTTACTTCGCCTGGATCGGCAAGATCGTGCTGCACGGCGACTTCGGCCGCTCGTTCGCGTTCAACAAGCCGACCGCGGAGTTGCTCGCCGAGCGGGTTCCGTTGACCATGCTCATCACCATCCTGACGCTGGTGGTGACCTATCTCATCGCCATCCCGATCGGCATCTACTCGGCCACCCATCAGCACTCCTGGGCCGACCATC
Organism: Spirochaetia bacterium; assembly: GCA_965215345.1. Classification (GTDB taxonomy): domain Bacteria; phylum Spirochaetota; class Spirochaetia; order SZUA-6; family Bin103; genus CATQHW01. Next base: position 2,277,067 of record CBDCDL010000002.1, read on the forward strand.
TGTTCAGCGGGGTAGGCTTCATGGGACTGGCCACCCCGAACTTCGCCCTGGCGCTGGTGCTGATGTGGCTGGGCTTTCGCTACTTCGACGTCTCCATCGGGGGACTGTTCTCGACCGAGTACCGGCTGGCGCCGTGGTCGTGGGCGAAGCTGTGGGACGCCGTCAAGCACCTGCCGGTACCGTTGCTGGTGATCGGCACCGCCGGCACCGCCGGGCTGATCCGGGTGATGCGCGGCACGCTGCTGGACGAGCTCGGCAAGCAGTACGTGATCACGGCCCGCGCCAAGGGGGTGGACGAGCGGCGCCTCCTGTTCCGCTACCCGGTGCGCATCGCCATCAACCCGCTGATCAGCACCGTCGGCTGGCTGCTGCCGGCCATCGTCTCCGGCGAGGCGATCACCGCCATCGTGCTCAACCTGCCTACCACCGGGCCGATGCTGCTGCGCGCGCTGCTGTTCCAGGACACTTACCTGGCCGGCAGCACGGTGCTGTTCCTGGGCGCGCTGACCGTGATCGGCACCTTTCTTTCCGACCTGGCGCTGGTGTGGGTGGATCCCCGCATCCGCTTCGAGCGAGTCGCGGCATGAGCAGCACGGAACGCGGCGCCGCCGGCCAAGGCGCCCCTGCCGTCCGGGAGGAACGCTACTACGTCGCATCGCAGTGGCAGTTGATGTGGCGGAAATTCCGCCGCCACCGCATGGCCCTGATCGGTGGTAGCGTGCTGCTGTTCCTGTACCTGACCACCGCCGTGGCCGGCTTTCTCAGCCCGTACGAGAAAGCCACCCGCGATGCACACTACGTGCTGGCGCCCCCGCAGCGGGTGCGCCTGTTTCACGACGGACGGTTCGTCGGGCCGTTCGTGTACGCGCTGGAGAGGACCCGCGACCCGGAGACCCTGCAGCGCATCTACACCGAGGACCGCAGCGCTCCGCATCGCATCCGGTTGTTCGTGCGCACCGATCCGTACAAGTTCCTGGGCTTCATCCGCACGGACCTGCACCTGTTCGGGGTAGCGCCGCCCGCCACGCTCTACCTGTTCGGGACCGACGAGCTGGGGCGCGACCTTCTCTCCCGGGTGTTCCATGCCGGCCGGGTGTCCCTGTCGGTGGGACTGATCGGCGTGATCATCAGTTTCCTGCTGGGCGTGATTATCGGCGGCATCTCCGGGTACGTCGGCGGGGCGGTGGACACGGTGATCCAGCGCATCATCGAGTTCCTGATCAGCGTCCCGACGTTGCCGCTGTGGATGGGTTTGACGGCGGCCCTGCCGCCGAAGTGGCCGGCCCTGCGCGTGTACTTCGGGGTCACGATCATCCTGTCGATCCTGGGCTGGACCGGACTGGCGCGCGTGGTGCGCGGCAAGCTGCTGGAGTTGCGCAGCGCCGACTTCGTGCTCGCCGCGCGGGTGAGCGGCGCCACCGGCGGGGCGATCGTCCGCCGCCACCTGCTGCCGTCGTTCCTGAGCTACCAGATCGTCCATCTGACCCTGGCGGTGCCGAACATGATCCTGGGAGAAACGGCGCTGAGCTTCATCGGGTTGGGCCTGAAGGCGCCGGTGGTGAGTTGGGGCGTGCTGCTCACCGATGCCCAGAACTTCCGCACGGTCGCCCTCAGCCCCTGGCTGCTGATCCCGGTCCTGTTCGTGGTGGTCACGGTCATGGCCTTCATGTTCCTGGGTGACGGCTTGCGCGACGCCGCCGACCCGTACAAGTGAGCCCACGTGCCCGAACCCAGCCGCGGTGGAGGATGACGCGATGACACGGTCGGACCTCGACGGACACCTGCAGCATGTCCGCCGTGACGGATTCACCGTCCTGCGCAGCCTCACCCGCGCACACGTCCCAAGGTGGCGGGCGGCCATCCTGGATCGCTACGGCATCGATGGAAAGAGTCCCATCGACCTCCTGGCCGAGCGCCCGGAGCTGGTGCTGCCGTACGTCACCCATCCCGACCTGCTCGACCTGCTGGAGGGGCTGATGGGACCCTTCGTCGGGCTTGCCGGGTCCGGAGCCCTGGTCGAGCCCTCCGTCGCGGAGGACCTCGCGCGTCGCGAGCGGGTGTGGCATCGCGACATGTGGCCGCTCCCCGGTTGGACCGACGACTACCTGCCGCCCGACGGCGTGAACGTGCTGACGTACCTGCAGGAAGGCGAGGCGGCCGGGCCGCTGCGCGTGCTGCCCGGTTCTCACCGCGGCCGGCGCGGCATCCCGGACGACGCCGTTCAGCAACCGCATCCCGATGAGCTGGCGGTGCGGGTCGAGCCCGGCGATACGGTGGTGGTGCACTCCGGCACGCTCCACAGCGGGGCCGGCAACTTCAGCGGCGCCGAGCGGATCCTGGTGTACGCGTTCTTCACCAAGTGCTGGCTGCCCCGGGAAGGCGACCACGACAACGCGGAAATCCGGCGCCTGCTCGACGACGCGCGGAGGCGTAACGATCGGCGCGTGGTGCGTCTGTTCGCGCCGGATCGTGCCGAGCTGATCGATCGGGCCAAGCAGTTTCACGCGCACCGCCCGAACGGCTGTTCGATCTCCCAGGAGGAGATGTGGCGGCGGTGGATCGCCGAGGATCGCGCGGCCCTGGACGCCACGGGTCCGGCATGATGGAAATGGGGGATACGCGATGAGAATAGGTGTGGTCGTTCGGCCGCTGAACGACGCCAACCTCCGGCTGGCCGCCCAGATCGGGGCGGACGAAGTATGCGCGGGCATCTCGCACCAGTTCGGCCGGGTCTGGTCCCTGGAGGAGATCGCCGATCTGAAGCGGCGTATCGAGGACTTCGGGCTGCGCTGGCGGGTGGTGGAGACGCTGCCGGTCAGCGACGCCGTCAAGCTTGGCCTGGAGGGTCGGGACGCGGAGCTCGACGCCCTGCGCGAAACGATCAGGAACCTGGGAGCGGCGGGACTCGACACTGCCGTCTATACGTGGACGGCCGTGTTCTCGTGGCTGCGAACCGATCTCGCCGTGCCCGTGCGGGGCGGCGGACTGGCCACCGGTTACGACCACGCCGTCATGCAGAGCAGACCGCCCGCGACCGTCACGGTCCGGGAAGACCGGTTGTGGGAGACGCTCGACTACTTCCTGCGCGCGATCGTTCCGGTAGCGGAGGAGGCCGGGGTCAAGCTGGCGCTCCATCCGGACGATCCGCCGCTGTCGCCGGTGCGCGGCGTGGGGCGGATCATGATCAGCCCGGAACACTTCCAGCGGGCGCTGGACCTGGTGCCCAGCGAGGTCAACGGGATGACGCTGTGCCAGGGGTGTTTCTCGGAGATGGGCGTCGACGTCCCGCGTGAGATCGCGCGGTTCACCGGTCAGGGGCGCGTGAACTTCGCCCACTTCCGCAACCTGCGTGGTACCGGTCAGCGGTTCACCGAGCAGTTCCACGATGACGGCGACGTCGACATGGCAGCGATCATGCGCGCCTTCCTGGACGCCGGCTACACCGGCGCCATGCGGCCGGATCACGTGCCGCTCATGGAGGGCGATGGCAGCGACGACCCTGGCTACACCATGACCGGCCGGCTGTTTGCGGTCGGGTACATGCGTGGCCTCATGCACGCGCTGCGCGGCGACCGAAACGAATGGGTGCAGGTCTCGAACTGAGCGATTCTGCGGTGTCTGACAGGGTCGTGCTATCTTTTGTAATTCGATGGAGGTTCTAACTAACATGCGACGAGTACTAATCACGGCGGCGATCGGTGCCGTCCTGGTGATGGCGGCCGCCGCCCACGACGACGAGGTGTCGACCGCCGACGTTCTGGCGGTGCTGGAAGAGATCAACCGGAAGGTGGGTGACGAAGAACCGGTCTCCTCTGACCGAGCGTCCGAATCCGGGTTCGGCGGCGGCCCGTTCCTGCCGTTGCGCTACCTGCCGGGCGTTGCCGACCTGAACGCCTACTTCGAGCAGCTCGGCTCGTACGCGCCGATGAGCGAGTTCTTCTACCCGCTCAAGGATGGCGGCGGCGGCACGTGGCGCTGGAGCGTGGACGGGAGCCTCCAGTTCGGCATGGAGTACGCTGGGTTCGGCCAGGACGTTCTCGGCTTTGCCAAACACGTGACTGATCCCCACGGCCCCCGCGACACCGTCGATGCGGACGCGGATGGATACGACGACTACCACAGCTACTCCGGGTACGGACAGCGCTACTACGCCGGCATCGCGCAGTACAAGTGGGCGCTCGCGCCGAGTCTCTACCTGCAGACCGGAATCAAGGCCGGGCTCGGCTTCGAGTTGCTGCGCTACGGCATGAACCGGCGCCAAGTACTCACGGACACGCTTGGCATCACCTCGGGCGTCAACTCGTGGACGCGCACCAGCCTGCTCGGCGGCGCATACGCCGGCCTCCAGATCGGTCTGGACGGCGACCGCAACGTCGTCAAGCTGGGCCTCGAGGTCGGCGTGAACGGGCACTTCGCCCTTGGAGACTGGCAGCCGGCAACCGGCGTGCACAAGCTTGTCCCGGTTCCGCCGGCAGACATGCAGGCGCACAACTTCTGGTTGTGGATCGGCCCGCAGTTCCACTACTGAGTCGGCAGTGCCACCGATCATCGAAGTAGAGAAGCTGCATAAGCGGTACGGCGACGTGGTGGCGGTCGACGAGGTCGGAGAATCCGGCCAGCTATCGCAATCTGGCGCGCCACATTTCGCTGCCGATCGCGGCCCGACCCGTCAGGCCGCGCCGTCGCCCGTCCGGCAGCATCGTCACCCTGATCGGCATGAGTTGCGCGGACGCGGCTTCCGAGCTACCAGACCGCCTCCGGATAGTAGGTGTGGATCGTGTCGTCCTTCGTCAGCAGTGGCGATTCGTCGAGTGCAGCCTGCGCGGTGATGAGTCTATCGAATGGATCGCGGGTCCACTTCATGCCGATCGCCTTCCGTACTACCGCCGCGAACGGCTTGCTGCACATACCGATCTGGATGGTGGCGTGCAGGTAGTCGTGGATCTCGGCCGCCTTGGCTCCGATCCTGCCGGTCTCGAACAGGTACTCCAGTTCGAGGAGCACCATCGGAGACACCAGGAGATCATGACTCTCGATCAGCTCCCGTGCCATGCGCGAGATGCGCTTCTCATCCTTCTGGTAGAGCCAGATGACCACGTGAGTATCAAGGTACACGGTCGGCGCGCCACTCGTGGGACCAGTCGATGTGCACGAGTTCGTCCGGGTCGCCGACGACGATCTGATGCGCGGTCAGTCGGTCCCACTTCGATGCCCGCTCCTCGGCCACGATTCTCAGTAGCCGGCCCCGGCGTTCGACTTCCACCGGGACGCCCGTGTCTACCACCGAGTCGAGGATGTTGTAGAGGTTTTGCCGGAGTCTGGTTGCGCTGATGGCTGCCATGGCGGCGAAGATAGCCAGGTAACGTACGTGTGGCAAGCGCGTAACGTACGTAGCACGACAGCTTGTTCTCCATGGCGATATCCTCGATCTGGACAGCAACGCCCGTGGTCGGGTGCAGGAATGGTCGGGTGCAGCTTCAAGGACGGGCGGAAAGGTCGACAGGGAGGGCGGCCGCCCGCAAGGCAGCGTTGGCGCCGTGGCCGTTCCGTTCGCCGTGCGACGCGTGCACGTGCTCGATCTCCGCGCCCAGTGAGCGGTACACGGCAAGCACGTCCGGGTAGCGGCGGCGCAGGATGTCCGTGCCGTGGATGACGGTCTCGGCCGGATCGGCCAGCGCGGCCAGGAACAGCGACTTGACCGACTGGATCACTTCCGGCGGGGTGACCTCTCCGCCGTGGAAACGGGTCGGCGGCTCCGGCGCCACGACCCGCTGAGAGTCGAGCACCTCGATGTCGGCGCCGAGCTGGTTGAGCTGATGGACGAAATTCAGCCCGTGCTCGTACATCCAGTTCTGGAACAGGACGCGTCCGTTCATCTTGCACGCCAGAGAGACCATCACCGGCAGGACGTCGGTGGGGAATCCCGGCCACGGGCGCACCGCCAGCTTCGGCAGTCCGGGGGCGGCCGACGGCAGCAGCTCCGCGTTCAGGAACAGCTCGTCGGTCCCGTCGGCGATCAGGTCGGCGCCGTCGCGGGTGATGGCGAGTCCGAACCGCTCGAACCAGTCGATGAGCCCGGTCATGATGTCGGGCAGATTCGCGCCGCGGATGCGGATCCGGCCGCCGGTCATGCCGGCCGCGACGATGAAGCCGGAAATGTCCACGTGGTCCGGGGACGGCCGGAAGTCGACGATCTCCGTGCGTCCGTCGATGCCGCCGGTCGCGGTCACCCGGTTGGTGTTGATGCCTTCGATCTGCGCTCCCAGGTCGCACAGCAGGTCGAGCAGATCCCGCACGTGCGGCTCACAGGCCGCGTCGACGATCTCCACCGTCGTGCCGGTGCCGGCGGCGTACATGGCGACGTTCTCGGTCGCGGTGACGCTGGCCTCCGGGAGCCACACGGTGCGCCGGGGCCGGTCGCCGCGCGGTGCGGTGAACCGCAGGTAACCGTCCACTTCCTCGACGGTGACGCCGAGAGCCCGGAACGCAGCGATGTGGGTCTCCAGCGCGCGCTGCCCGAGGCGGCATCCGCCGGGCATCGGCAACTCGGCCACGCCGAAGCGCGCCAGTAGCGGCCCGACGAACAAAACCGGTGCGCGAAACCGGGAGCCCAGGTCGGCGTCGACCCGGTACGAGGAGACGGGACGGCAGTCGATGGTGACGTCGCTGCCGTCCTCTTCGATGGCGGCTCCCCAGTGACGATAGATGGACAGGAACGTTTCCACGTCGCTGGTGGCCGGAAGGTCGCGGAAGCGCACGGGCCGATGGCACATCACCGCGACCGGCAACGCCGCCATCAGAGAATTCTTGTTCTGGATCGGCAGGACCGTCCCGCTCAGCCGGTGACCGCCCACGATCCGGTACGTCCCGTTCATCGCACTCCCTTTCCCATGGTAAGGTGCTACCTTACCATGACTTGCGTAGATGGCACAACGGCCGCCGGAAGCGCGGCCCGCACGGTCAGCCACCGCTCCCTGTGCGCCCGGTCGTGAGCTCGGCAACATGATTCGCCCTCCCGGTTTCCATTGTCGGCACGGATCGACGAAAGCTGTTGTCCCGCGCGCGCATTCCAGGGCACTGCGGAAACCGCTCGCCGGGCCTGCGTAAGAACCGCCGGCTCCGACCGATCCAGACGACGATGTTGAAGTTTCAATCCTCCCACGCGCGTGTCGCGTTCGCCATCTTCTTCGCCGCGATCCTGGCCGTTGCCGGGGTCTCGATCGCCGGCCCGCGGGCGGAGACCTCAGCGGCGCCGGCGGATGCCGGCAGCGTCGAGCTGCTTCCCGAGGAGTCGGCGCCGCCGGGCGCGACCAGGCAGTTCCGTACCGACTTCAGCCGGCACACGGTGCCGTACTCGGCGATCCTGTCCGGCGGTCCGCCCAAGGACGGCATCCCCGCGGTCGACAACCCGCAGTACCTGTCGGTCGCCGACGCCGATGCCTGGCTGGAGCCCCTTGAGCCGGTAGCCGTGATCGAGGCCGGCGGGCGGGTGCGCGCGTATCCCATCCAGGTCCTGACCTGGCACGAGATCGTCAACGACCAGCTCGGCGACCTGCCGGTGACGGTCACGTTCTGTCCGCTCTGCAACACCGCGATCGCCTTCGACCGCCGGTTCGACGACCAGGTGCTGGATTTCGGCACGACCGGGCGGCTGTATTACAGCAACCTGATCATGTACGACCGGCAGACCGAGACGTGGTGGCAGCAAGCCACGGGCGAGGGGATTGCCGGCACCTACGCCGGCAGCCGGTTGCGCTTCGTCCCGCTTGCCATGGTGAGCTGGGAGGATTTCAAGGCCTCCTTTCCCGACGGCGACGTCGTGTCCAGGGACACGGGCCATCGGCGCCAGTACGGCATGAATCCCTACGGGGGCTACGATCGCGAAGGGAGCCGCCCGTTCCTGTACCGCGGTCCCGCCACGCCGTCCGACCTTCCGGCGATGGCGCGGGTGCTGACCATCGAGCTGGATGAAGAGGCGGTCGCCTATCCCTACGCACTGCTGCAGGAGCGCCGCGTGGTGAACGACCAGGTAGGTGGAACGCCCGTCGCGGTGCTGTGGGCGGAGGGCACGGCGTCGGCACTCGACCACGCGGTGATCTCCTCCGGCCGCGACGTGGGCGCCGCGGTGCCCTTCTCCCGCCAGGTCGGGGACCGGGTGCTGGAGTTCGAGCTGCGCGACGGCCGTATCGTCGATACGGCCACCGGATCGGTGTGGAACCACCTGGGCCGGGCGGTGGAAGGCGAGCTTGCCGACACGCAACTGGTGCCGGTCGTGGGAGTGAACCACTTCTGGTTCTCGTGGGCGGCCTTCCGGCCGCAGACTCGCGTCTTCAGCGGCTGACACGCCGCCGCGGCGCGTTGACCGCCGCATGGCCGGCGGGTATGTTCTGACCTCCACGGAGCCTGTATGAGGCGGGCGCCGACCGCGCGACGGCATACGTCGGCGGCAGGGTAGAATCGCGGACAGGGGTATGGCAGGTGAAGGCGAGCAACGACCGATGGCGAGCGGCCCTGGCCGGCGAGGTGCCGGCAGATCTGGCCGCAGAGATCGACGTCTTCGAGAGCGAGATCGCGCTCCGCAAGCAGAACCGGATCGAAGAGCGGGTGTTCGCCGAGACCCGCTTGCGGCGCGGCGTCTACGGCCAGCGCTACGACAACGGCCACCGCCACGACGGGCGGACCGAGCGCACGCTCGACTACCCGTCGGGGGAGTTGACCAAGGGCCCGGACACCGCGTGGGACGCCCCCGGGATGCAGCGCATCAAGATCCCGTACGGCGGGATGAACGCCCGCCAGTTGGAGGTGATGGCCGACCTCGCCGAGGAGTATTCGGACGGGATCGCCCACGTCACCACGCGGCAGGACTTCCAGCTCCACTTCATACACGTGGACGATACGCCGGCGCTGATGCGGCGCTTGGCGGCCGTGGGGATCACCACGCGCGAGGCGTGCGGCAACTCGGTGCGCAACGTCACCGCCTGCCCGATCGCCGGCGTCTGCCATGACGAGGTCTTCGACGTCACCCCCTACGCGAACGCCTGCGCGCAGTTCCTGCTGGGCCATCCCGACGTGCAGGACTTCGGGCGGAAGTTCAAGATCGCCTTCTCGGGGTGCAAGGACCAGCCGTGCGGCTTGGTGATGATGCACGACATGGGCGCCATCGCCGTGGAGCGCACCCGCGACGACGGCACGGTCGAGCGCGGCTTCGAGCTGTATGTCGGCGGCGGGCTTGGCAGCGTGCCGTTCCAGGCCAAGCTGTTCGACGCCTTCGTGCCGCCGGAGGAGCTGCTGCCGTTGTCGCAGGCGATCTCGCGCGTCTACGCCCGCCTCGGCGAGAAGAAGAACCGTGCCGCGGCGCGCATCAAGTTCCTGATCAAGAAGCTCGGCATCGACGAATTCCGGCGCCTGGTGCTCGAAGAGCGTGCCGAGCTGCCGGACGATCCGCGCTGGACCCAGTACATCGAAGAGGCGAAGCGGTTCTCCGAGCGGCCGCTGAAGGCGGGGGCGCCCACCAACGGCGTGCAGCCGCCGGCCGGCTTCGCCGCCTGGCGCGACTCGAACGCCTACCCGCAACGGCAACCCGGCTACGCCACGGTCACCATCACGCTGCCGCTGGGCGACATCACCGCCAGGCAGCTCCGCAAGCTGGCGGACATCGCCCGCACCTACGTCAGGGAGACGGTTCGCACGACCGTGGAGCAGAACATGGTGCTCCGCTGGGTGAGCCAGGCGGACCTGCCGGCGCTCTACCGCGAGCTCGCGGAGGTCGACCTGCACGCCCCGGGTGCCGGCACGATCGTGGACATCACCGCGTGCCCGGGCACCGACACCTGCAAGCTGGGCATCGCCTCCTCGCGCGGTCTGGCCGGCGAGATCCGCGAACGCCTGCTGCGCCGCTCGATGGAGCTGGACGAGGTGATCCGCGGCCTGCGGATCAAGGTGTCCGGCTGCTTCAACTCCTGCGGCCAGCACCACGTCGCCGACCTGGGCTTCTACGGCGTGAGCCGCAAGCGCAACGACTATACCGTCCCCCACTTCCAGGTGGTGCTGGGCGGTCAGTGGACCAACAACGCCGGCTCCTACGGCTTGGCGATCGGGGCGGTGCCGTCGCGCAACATCCCGGAGGCGGTCGACTTGATCACCGGCCGCTATCTGGCCGAGCACGAGTCTGGCGAGTCGTTCCAGGACTTCGTTCAGCGCATCGGCAAGGCGTCCTGCCGCAAGATGCTCGACGAGCTGACCACCGTGCCGATCTACGAGGAGGACGCCGCCTTCTACAGCGACTGGGGCGACCCGCGCGTGTTCACGATGGGCGACCACGGCGTCGGCGAGTGCGCGGGCGAGGTGGTGGCGCCGGTCGACTTCCAGTTGGCGGCCATCGAGCGCGAAGCGTTCGAGGCGCAGCTCCACCTGGAGGCCGGACACTTGGCCAAGAGCGCCCGCACCGCCTACCTGGCGATGGTGCACGGGGCCGAGGCGTTGCTGCGCTACAAGCTGGGCAGCTTCGCCGGCGGCGAGGACGACGCCGTCGGCGCGTTCCGCCGCGAGCTGTACGACACGGAGCTGTTCTTCGACCCCTATGCCAGGGGCAAGTTCGGCGCCTACCTGCTGCGCGCACAGGGCCGCTCCCCGGAAGACTACGACGCCGAGGCCGCGCGGCAGCTCGCCGAGGAGGCCTCCCTGTTCGTGGAGGCCACGCACGCCTGCTACCAGCGCATGGCATCCGAACGGGAGAAGCAGCCGGCCTGAGCGCCGCCGTACACGGACATGGACATCACCTCACTGCAGCACGTAAACGTCAAGGTGGCCGCGGACGCCTGCGGCTTCGATCTCACCCGCGCGATCCCGGTGTTCCATCGCTGGATCCAGGACGGCGTCCTGACCGATGAGCTTGCCATCGACGTCGCCGACTACCGCCACGTGCCCGACGGTCCGGGCGTGATCCTGGTCGCGCACGAGGCGATCTACGGCCTGGACCAGGGGGACGGATCGCTGGGCCTGCTCTACGACCGGCGCACAGCCGTCGAGGGGACGCCGCAGGAGCGGCTGCGGCAGGCCGCGCGCGCGGCGCTGACCGCCTGCCGGCTGCTGGAGGAGGATGCGGAGCTGGGCGGCGACCTGCGCTTCGACGCCGGCCGCATCCAGGTGAGCGTCAACGACCGCGCGATCGCTCCCAACACCGACGACACCGACCGAGCGTTGCGCCCGGAGGTGGAGCGGATGCTCGAAACGCTCTGGGGCATGGGCGACCACGCCATCGAGCGGCTGGGCGAGCCGCGCGAGCGCTACCGGCTGGGCGCCTCGGCCGGCCGGCAGATCCCGGTGGCGGAGATCCTCGGCCGGTTCTGATCGGGCTCGTCGATCAGGAGCACGGCCTTCCGGTGCGAGTAGAGGCTGCAGGATCGGCTCTTCGGTCTCCAGGCCCGACATCGGATAGAGCAGGTGCACGTTCAATGCGGCCGCCGTCCTGATCGCGTCCGGATTCTGCAGAGTGGACTGGTCGGGCGTGCAGTAGACCAGATCCTCGCCCTGATTGCGGAAGCGCATGGTCACCGGCTCGACGCTATTCTCATGCTGCACTCCGACGGTGATCAGAAGCGGAATCTCTCGATTACCGGTACGGACGGCGGTGTTGTGCCAGAAATACCGGGTGCGCTGAACGGGAACCGAGACGATGTTCAGACGGTTGAGCGATGTCGCCGTTCGCTCTTTTGGCCTGGATCGGCCTTTGGCTTCGTGCCAGGTCTTCACCGCTTGCGACCACAGGGCGATCGCCTGGATGGCCGTCGTCAAGCTCCCCCGGCGCCCGTTACCGCGAGAGGGCTGTCCCCCGCACTGTTCGATCGACTCGGGCTACCGGAATGCACGTGCGCGGCTCCGGGAGCTCCGGGCCACTACTTCCGCCCGGCGACCAGGTCGTCGACCACGTTCGGCTCGGCCAGGGTGGAGGTGTCGCCGAGCGCGGCCGGCGAGGTCTCACCCTCGGCGATCTTGCGCAGGATGCGGCGCATGATCTTGCCCGAGCGGGTCTTGGGCAGCGACGGCGCGAACTGGATCTTGTCCGGGCAGGCGTGCGGGCCGATGTGGGCGCGCACTTCGCGAAGGATACCCCGCTCGATGTCCGCCGAGGGCTCCTGACCGCTCATGAGCGTCACGTAGGCGTAGATGCCCTGACCCTTGATGTCATGCGGGTAGCCGACCACGGCCGCCTCCGCGACCGTCTCGTGCTGGCCGATCGCCCCTTCGACTTCGGCGGTACCGATGCGGTGGCCGGAGACGTTGAGCACGTCGTCGATGCGGCCGGTGATCCAGTAGTAGCCGTCCTCGTCGCGGCGCGCGCCGTCACCGGTCAGGTAGTAGCCGGGGAAGGTGTCGAAGTAGGTCTGCCGGAACCGCTCGTGGTCGCCGTAGACCGTGCGCATGACGCCCGGCCACGCCGCGCGGATGCAGAGCGCTCCGGCGGCGGGGTTCCCCTCGACCTCCTTGCCCTCCTGGTCGAGCAGCACCGGCTCGATGCCGAAGAACGGCAGCGTGGCCGAGCCCGCCTTGAGCGGCGTCACCGCCGGCAGCGGCGTGATCAGGATGCCGCCGGTCTCCGTCTGCCACCAGGTGTCGACGATCGGGCAGCGGCCCTCGCCCACCACGTCGTGGTACCAGCGCCACTCCGGCTCCTTGATCGGCTCGCCGACGGTGCCCAGGAGCTGCACGGATGACCGGTCGTACTTCTCCACCCACGTGTTGCCCTCCTTCATCAGGGCGCGCAGGGCGGTCGGCGCGGTGTAGAACTGCTTGACCCGGTGCTTCTCGCACACCTGCCAGAAACGGCCGTTGTCCGGATGGTTGGGGACCCCCTCGAACATGATCGTGGTCGCCCGGTTGGAGAGCGGGCCGTAGATGATGTAGGAATGACCGGTGATCCAGCCGATGTCGGCCGTGCACCAGTAGATGTCGCCCGGGTGGTAGTCGAAGATCATCTCGTGCGTGAACGAGGCGTAGACCAGGTAGCCGCCGGTGGTGTGCAGCACGCCCTTGGGCTTGCCGGTCGACCCCGAGGTGTAGAGGATGAACAGCGGGTCCTCGGCGCCCATCTCCTCGGGCGCGCACTCGGCGGAGGCGCCGGCCATCTCCTCGTGCCACCAGACGTCGCGGCCGGCCGCCATCGGCACTTCGTCGCCGGTGCGGCGCACGACGAACACACGCTCGATCGACGGCGTCTCGGCCACCGCGGCGTCGGCGTTGGCTTTCATCGGCAGGCCGCCGCGCGGGCCGCGCACCGCGGTGTCCTGCGTGACCAGCGCCTTGCACTGCGAGTCGTCGATGCGGTCGCGCAGCGATTCGGCGGAGAAGGCGCCGAAGACGATGGAGTGCACGGCGCCGATGCGCGCGCAGGCCAGCATGGCGATCGCCAGCTCCGGCACCATCTGCAGGTACAGGCAGACGCGGTCGCCCTTGCCGATGCCGTTGGCCTTGAGCACGTTGCCGAAACGGCAGACCTCGGCCAGCAGTTCGCTGAAGGTGTAGCTCCGGTCTTCGCCGGGGTCGTTGCCCTCCCAGATGATCGCCGTCGTCTCGCCGTGACCGGCCTCCACGTGGCGGTCGAGGCAGTTGTAGCAGGCGTTGAGGGTGCCCCCCTCGAACCAGCGGATGTCGGCGTTGACGAAGTCGTACTGGCGGACATCGTCCCAGCGGCGGATCCAGGTGATGCGATCGGCTACCTCCGCCCAGAAGCTCTCCGGGTCCGCGATGGAGCGCCGGTAGCGGTCGCGATACTCGTCGATCGATCGGATGTGCGCCCGATCGATCGGGAAGCGGCTTTGTTCGGGAGGATAGATCTTGGCCATGCGCGAAAGTATACCAAGGCGCGCGCGGCGCCGCGTCCGGGACGCGCGGGTCCCGGACGCGGATCGACGCCAGCGGAGCGGTACCGGATGTCGTCGGTGGACTGTTTACGACGGAGGGTTGACGCCCGAACCGGTCAGGCGGGGGACTGCTCCCCGGGCAGCGGCGGCGGATGGCGCTCCCCGGTGATCGTGATCCGGAACCGGTCGTCCGGGCTCGGCAGCGGATTCATGACGACGCGCAACTCCTGATCCGGGGGCCGCATTTCCACGTGGAAGTGGCGGAACAGCACGCCCGAGATGATCAGGTACAGGAGATCGGCGGCGGAGGCTCCCAGGCAGGTATGCGGACCGAGCCCGTACGGGCAGTACACGTTGGGCTGCACGTGCTCCTTGCGCTCCGGAGCATAGCGGCCGACGTCGAAGCGTTCGGGATCGGGGAAGAACTCGGGCAGGTGATGGGTCACCGTGTTGGCGATGAGGCAATACTCGTCCTTGGGGATCTCGTAGCCCTGGAACTGGAAGGAAGCTATGGACATACGGGGAAGGACGGGCGCCGGCGGATACAGGCGCAGGATCTCCATTGCCGCGCGCCGCGTCTGGATCATCCGGCGCAATGAGTCTCGATCGGGATAACCGTTGGCGAACGCCAGGTCCGCTTCGGCCACGACCGCGCGATGCAGTTCCGGATCCCGCAGAATGTGGTACAGCAGAAAGGAGGTGGTGCTGGCCGCGGTATCCATACCCGCGATGAACGGACCGACGAGCACCGCCACGGCGTCCCGTTCATTCATCAGCCGCGGGTGCTCGGCGTGGAACCTGCGGATCAGGTCGACGAAGTCGCCGTCGTCTTCCAGGTAGTCGCGCACGTGATGCTCGTCCCAGATGCGGCGCATCATCGCCAGCACCGAGCGCCTGGATGAGACGTAGCGCGGCAGGTACCTCATGAAGCCGGGCCACACCTTGCGAATGTGGATCTGCACGAGCGCCCGGAAGAAGTAGATCAGGTCGTCCATGATCTCATCCGGTTCCTCGTTGGTCGCCATGTAACCCAGCAACGACGAGACCAGCCGCTTGACGTAGGCGAAGGCGGGAATGGGTGCTCCGTGTGGCCAGCTCCGGAGCATATGGAGCTGGCTGCCGACCAGCTTCTCCATCTGGGCGTACAGGGTCCTGCCGGAGAAGCCGTCCTTGAGGCCGGCGCGCATGGTGCGGTGATCGGGGCCGTCCAGCTCGATGAGCGTCGGGTTGTCGCCGCCGAGCACCTGGTGGATGTCCTGCATGACCGCCCCGGACGCGAACAGGCGGTGGCCCTGCTGCTTCATGAGCGCGTTCGCCTCGGGGCCGGCCAGCACCAGCGGGCGATGGTTCAGGATCGGCACGCGGAATACCGGTCCCAGCCGCTGGTACTGGGTGGTGAGGAAGCTGCTCATGGCGGTGAGCATCGGCCGCACGTTGCCGACGATCGGAGGCCCCGGCGCCAGCGGGATCGTCAGAGCGGATGCGGTAGCCATCGGTCGCAAGGTACCCACGGCCCTGACGCACGGTCAAGCGGCCGCCATGGGACGGTCTGCGCTATCATGGGTGCGGAGCATGGCGGGCAGACGGGCGACGGTACCGATCCTTGCGGCGTTGCTCGCGTTGCCGGCCCTGGCGGGCGCGGAGTGCACGTCCGAGGTCGCCGGGGCTTCCGTGGCGGTCGAGTCCTGCCCGATCGAGCACACCGGCTACCGCCTGGTGGTC
This sequence comes from Spirochaetia bacterium, assembly GCA_965215345.1. GTDB lineage: Bacteria > Spirochaetota > Spirochaetia > SZUA-6 > Bin103 > CATQHW01. The sequence continues at coordinate 2,292,648 of CBDCDL010000002.1, forward strand.
AGCCGCACCGTGGCCGCCGGCACGGTGGGCGGGGCCGTCCTCCTGCTCCAGGAAGAGGCCGAGCGCGACACCGGGGCCGGTCCCGCGCACCGCTCGGTCCTGCACGAAGTGACCGGCGCCGGCCTGAGTCACCGCGTGGTGGTCAGCCGCCGGTCATGGTGGCGGCTCGACGGCGGCGGGGTGGTGCTGGACATCGTCGGCGCCGATGACCTGGAGACGGACCTGCCGGGGACCCGCGTGCTCTGCCTGCGCTCGCGGTGGACGGTCACCCCGGCGGAGGCAGCGGGCATGGTGACGATCCTGCAGGAGACGGTGAGCGATCCGCGCCCGCCGTTCGGCCTGACCGGTCTGGTGACCTCCGAGACGGCGCGGGTCATGCACGGGATGCTGACGGATCTGCGCCGGCAACTCGCGATCCCGGGGCAACCGGCGGATCCCGACCTGACCGCGTGGCCGCTGCTCACCGAGCCGCGGCCCGACATGTCCGCCCATTTCGCGGCCTGCCACCTGGGTGGTTGAGGAGCCCGCCACCGGGCACTCGCGGGTTCGGTTCAGCCGGCGCCGGGAGCCGGCACGCGGCGCAGGTCGGCGTCCGTGTCGATGTCGAGCTCGCCTCCCGGAAAGTCGACGATTTCGAGCGGGGAACAATCGCGCAGCACGCGCCTGGCGCCGCTGTCCCCGGTCAGGGCCGACAGGCGGTCGAACAGCGCCGGGGTGAAGAGCACCGGCGCGCCGACCGTCGCGCCGTACCGGCACGCGACCGCGGCGGGACAGGCGTTTCGGGATCGCTCGATCAGCCTGGCCAGCAGGCGGGCCGTCAGGTGCGGCTGGTCGCACGGCAGCACGATGCAGCCGGCCGGGCGTCCGGCCGCGACCGCGCGCACACCGCACGCTATGGATCCGCCGACGCCGTCCGCCCAGAGCCGGTTGTCGGCGTGCAGCACCGGCAGATCGGCGACCGCGGCACGCACCGCCTCCGCCTCGGAGCCGAGCACCACCAGCACCGGATCGCAGCCGGCGTCCAGCGCCGTGCGGGCGGCGCGGCGCACCAGCGGCTCGCCGTCGATTCGTACGAGCTGCTTGGGGCGGCCGAGCCGGGCGGAACCGCCGGCCGCCAGCACGACCGCCGCAATCGAAGCCGCGGCGCTCACGGCGACCGGTCGTGGATCGGGGCGGCGCGGTCGCGCAGGTGTCCGGGGATACGTGAGGACAGGACGGAAAGGACCTCGCCGATCACGGAAAGCGCGATCTCTTCCGGGGTCTGCGCCCCCAGGTCCAGGCCGGCCGGACAGTAGAGCCGGCCGCGGTCGGCGGCATCCCAGCCCGTCTCGCCGATGAGCCGTTCAGCGCGGGAGCGAGGGCCGACCACTCCGACGTACGCGGCCGGGGTTGCCAGCAGCGCACGGAGGATTGCCGCGTCCCGCAGGTAGTCGTGGGTGACCGACACGCACGCGGTCCGCGGTCCCGGGACGATGCGGCGCACCGCCTCGCCCGCGTCGGCGACGTGCAGCACCCCGGCGGCGGCCGGGTGGCGCCGCGGGTCGGCGTAGGCCGGTCGATGGTCCACCATCGTCACGTGCAGCCCGACCCGGGCCGCGATCTCGGCCAGCGGCGCTGCGTCGTCGCCGGCGCCGAACACCGCCAGGCGGCGCACCGGGATCAGCCCTTCGAGCATCACCTCCACGGCGTGACCGGCGAGCGCGTAGCGGTTCACGACGACCTGCTCGCAGTCGAGCAGCGGCCGCGCATCCCGTTCGACGGCCGACTCCAGGTCAGGGTCACCCAGAGAACCGCGTACCTTCCCGTCCCCGGTCACGAGCAGGCGCGCGCCGAGGGGCGCAGGGCAGCGGTCCGCGGCCGGACCCACCACCGTGGCCAGCACCGACGACCGGCCGCGCACGGAAGGCTCCAGGCACGCCCGCAGCGGCGGTTCGTGTCCGTCGTCGACCGGCGCCAGCAGGATGTCGACGACCCCCTGGCAGCCGCTGCCCGAGCCCATCAGGACATCCGTGGGTCCGGTGGTGTCGAAGCGGTGCAGGGACGTGCGGCCGCTCTGCATGGCCCGCTGCGCCCGCTCGTCCAGGTCGAAGCAGCCGCCGGAGAGCATCCCCACGCGCTCTCCAGCGGCGCCGAACAGCATGCGCGCGCCGGCGCGGCGGTAGCTGGAGCCGGCGACCTGCACGACCGTGGCCACCGCGCCGGGCCGGCCGCGCCGCTCCAGCATTCGCAGGTGGTCGAGCAGACGCTCCCGTTCGGTCACTCCGATCTCACCCTGCCTGCGCGCCGGGGGCGTACAGCAGCGCGTAGATCAGCACGCCGGTGACCGACACGTACAGCCAGATCGGGAGCGTCACGCGCGCCAGGGGGCGATGGCCGGGGTGGCGGGTCCAGCCGCGCCGCAGCGTCACGAGCGCGAGCGGTACGATCGTGACGGCGAGGATGATGTGGGTCACCAGGACGGGGTAGTACAGCCACGGCGCCGATCCCTCGTAGGGCTTCGCGCCGCCGCTCGCTCCGTGATAGATCAGGTACCCGGTGAGGAACAGCGTCGAGGCCGCGAAGGCCGCCAGCACGAGCGCCCGATGGGCGCCGACCGCGCCGCGCCGGATGGCGATGAAGGCTGCCACCAGCAGGACGGCGGCGATCGCGTTCCAGACCGTGTTCACGGCCGGCAGCGCCGACACGTCGAGCCGCGACGCCGTGCGCTCGCCGGTGACGACGAAGGTGACCGCCGCCACGGCGACCACGCTGAAGATGGCGATGATCGTCAGCCAGAAGCGGTCTGCGGCGGCGCGTTCGGCCGCGGTACGGGGCATGGATAGATGAGTATACCGGCAGCAGGCGAGGGGAAAGGCGTGCGGCGCGCGCTGGTGATCACCGATCGAGCGCTGGCGGCCGCGGGCGGCGAACCGGCGGTGCGCAGGCGTTGTGGAGAGCGTGCGCTGGACACGGAGTTCGCGTTGCGCCGCGAGCACGAACGCGGCGGCCTGGACCCGCAGGCATCGTGGCTGATCGACGGCCACGCGCGCGGTTTCGTGGTGGCGCTCGGCGCCGATCGGGCGGCGGATGCCGGCTTCCACGTATCCGTCTGCGGGTCGATCGGCGCCGCGCTGAACCATGTGCGGGCGGTGTGGGACGAGCGGCCCACCTTCTCGTCCCGGCGCGCCGCGGCGGCCACCGTGGAGCGGCTCCGCTCCCGCGGGCGGCTGGTGTTCACCAACGGCGTGTTCGACCTGCTGCACGCCGGCCACGTGCGGTCGCTGGAGCACGCGCGCGGTCTGGGCGCGTCGCTCGTGGTAGGCCTCAACAGCGACGCCTCGGCGCAAGGGCTGCGGCCGGCCGGCCGGCCCGTGATCGGCCAGTTCGCGCGAGCCGAGCTGCTGGCGGCGCTGCGCTGCGTGGACGCGGTCATCATCTTCGGCGAGGCCGATCCGCTGCGCCTGATCGAGGCAGTGCGCCCCGACGTGCTGGTCAAGGGCGGCACCTACACGGCCGATCGAGTGGCCGGCGGAGCCGAGGTGCGCGCGGCCGGCGGAGTCGTGGCGCTGTCGCCGGTGCTTGCCGGAACCTCCACCAGCGCCATCGTCGAGCGCATCAACCGAGCAGGCGCCGGCACGCGCCGAGCACCGGATCGACGGCGATGTCGTCCATCGATGCCCCGGCCGGCGGCGCCGGCAAGGCCGCGCAGCGATCACCCGGGACGACCGACGACGGCGTGATCACCAGCACCGGACCGCCGGACGGGGCCGGCGCCCACACCGCGGGGTCGCTGACCGCGAACAGCGCCACGACCGGCACCGACAGCGCGGCGGCCAGGTGGGACAGCCCGGAATCGTTGCCCAGCAGCAGCGCGCAGGAGGAGATCGCCTGCGCCGTGCGAATGAGCGGCCGGCCGCGCACGATCAGGTCGCCGGCGGCGGCCTGCGGGCGCAGTTCCTCCTCGGCCGGGCCGAGCAGCCACATCACCTTCGCGTCCGGACGGAGCGCATCCGCGACGGCGGCGAAGCGGTCGAGCGGCCAGTTCTTGCGAGCGCTGCCGGAGCCGGGCGCGATGCCGATGCGGCGGAGCCTCGGCTCGGCAGGAAGCTGAAGCGCCGGCGCGCGATCGTCCGCGGGCGCGGCGCCGACCGACCGCAGATGGTGCCGGACAATGGGCTCACGGCGCGCCGGCACCGGACGCACTACGCTGACCGGGCCGGGCACCGCCGCGGCCAGCGCCTGCTCGATGGGCCCGCCCGGCGCCGTGAAAGCCAGAGCCGCCGCGACCGGCGAGGGCAGGGATGGCCGCGCGCCCCGATACGCGCCGGCGAACCACGCTGCGCCGGCGTCCCAGCGATCGCCCACGATGCCTGCCGCCTGCAGCAGCTCGCCGGGATGGCCACGGCCGAGGAGCACCAGCCGTTCGACGCCGCGGTCACGGGTCCAGTGCCCGATCGCCGGCACGGCGACGACCAGATCGCCCAGCGCGCCGGTGTGGTAGACGACTGCCGTTCGCACGCCGCGGAAACAGTAGACTACGCATGCCATGGGCAGCGGCAACGCCGGGACGGCGGGCGAAGGAACTTCCCGGCCGCGCGGCGTCGCGTGGGCGTGCCTCACCCTGGTCCGTGGTGTGGCGATGGGAGTCGTCGAGCTCGTACCCGGTGTCAGCGGCGGCACCATGGCGCTGGTGCTGGGCATCTACGGGGAGTGGATCAACGCGGTCGCCGACACGTTTGCGTGGATCGGACGAGGCGTTCGCCGGTTGCTGTCGGGCGGCCGCCGTGCGGCCGGCAGCGGTGGTACCCCGCCGGTCTCGTTTCTGGCACTCCTGGTGGCCGGCATGGCGGTTGCGCTGCTCGCCGGCAGCCACGTGGTGACGGCGCTGCTGGACACGGCGCCCGGTCCGACCTACGCGTTCTTCTGCGGCCTGGTGCTGGCATCGGTGGCCACGCCGTGGCGGCTGATGGAGCGACGCGGCCCCGCCGAGGTGGCCGTGATCCTGTGCGCGGCGGCCGCGAGCTTCCTGGCCACCGGCTTGGGCACGGCGGAGGCCGGCACGCCCACGCTCCCGTTCCTGCTGCTCTCCGGAACGCTGGCGGTTGCCGTGCTGGTGCTGCCGGGAGTGAGCGGCTCGTTCGTGCTGCTCGCGCTCGGATCCTACGGGTACGTGATCGAACGCGTGCGCGGTCTCACCGCCGGCCAGGTCGGGGACTCCGTCCTGCCGCTGGCGGTGTTCGGGATCGGCGTCGTGCTGGGCTTGGCGACCGTGACGCGGCTCATTTCCCGGCTGCTCGCACGCCACCGGTCGCTCACCCTGGCGGCCCTCACCGGGCTGATGCTGGGGTCGGTGCGGGCGCTCCGGCCGTTCTACCGGGATGGACAGGCCGTGCCGCTGCGCGAGGTCGGGATGGGTGTCGAGCTGCTGCCTTTGGCGATCGCCGCCGCGGCCGGCGCCGCAACGGTGGTGCTGTTGTCGTGGGCCGCGCACCCGGGCAGGCTGCCGCGATTCTCGCCGCCGATCGAATGAAGCGCCGTCGCCGCGGGCATCGCTCATTGGCCATGAGCTATAGTGGGAGGCACTGGTGGGAGAGCCGGTGATGCTGAGGGACGAGGATGTGGGCCGCGTCGGGGACTATGTCAAGCCGTGGCTCCGGGAACTGGTGGACCGGATGGTTCCGCGGCCGGAGACCGCCGGCGTGGACGTCGCGCTGCTGGAACGCATGGTGCGGGTCGAGGAAGAGCTCAGGGCGCAGCGGGAGCTGATGGACGAGCGCTTCGGGTTCATGGAGCAGCGGTTCGAGACCGTGGACAAGCGCTTCAACACGCTCACGTGGATGATCGGCGTGGGATTCGTGGTCATCACGTCGCTGACGACGGTGTTCGCCCTGCTCGCGTAGGGCGGCCTGCCGCTGCGCTCGGCCGGGGTCGTCACCATGACGGCGCCAGGCTGACGCGCGTTCCGGTACGCGCCGATTCGTGTGCGGCCTCGATCACGCGCAGGGTGCCGACGGCGAAGTCGGCGCTCAGCGGCTCGTCGTCCGGCGCCGCCAGGCGGTCCTGGAAGTGGGCGATGGCGGGCGCGAACGCCGGGCCGCCGTTGTCCAGCGTGATCACCTCGCGGCGGTCGCCGCAGGTGAGATGGATCGTGCTCTCCTCCGGCGGGTGGTAGGGCTCCGGCACATGGATGGTCCCGGCGCTGCCGGTGATGGTCACGCCGCGGTGGCGGTGATCGTCGAACCCTCCCATCGCGACCGCCTGCACGCCGTCCGGGAGCTCCAGAAGCAGGCTGGCGGCGCCGTCGACGCCGAACCCGGCGTCGTAGCGGACCGCCGCCTGCACGGTGAGCGGCTCGGCGTCCAGCAGGTGGCGGATGTAGGCGATCGGGTAGCACACCACGTCCAGCATCCCGCCGCCGCCCAGCGCGGGGTCCATGCGGATGTCGGTTGCGCGCTCGACCCGGTCGAAGAAGAAGCTCATGTGGCCGGTGACCTGGCTGACCGTGCCGATGCGGCCGCCCGCGATCAGGTCGCCGACCACCCGCGTCTGCGGGTGGTAGCGGAAGACGAAGGCCTCCACCAGCGGGACGCCCAGCTCCCGGCAGCGCGCGGCCAGGCGCGCGGCGCTGTCGCTGGCGTCGGTGAGCGGCTTCTCGCAGAACACGGGAATGCCGCGCTCGGCCGCCGCCAGGGTCCAGCGCTCGTGCTCGGAGTTGGGAAGCGGCACGTACAGCGCATCGACGGCGCCGGAGTCCAGCAACTCCCGGTACGACCCGAATGCGCGCGCGGCGCCCTGCTCAGCGCCGCGGACGGCGGCGGCAAACGCCTGCGCGCGCCCCGCGTCGCGGCTGGCAACGGCGGACAGCTCCGCGCCGCGCACCGTGCGCAGCGCCGGGATGAAGACGTTGGCGGCGATCTGCGCGGTTCCCAGGATCCCCCAGCGCACCGTGTTCATGACGCCCCCAGGGTACGGCGCCCGGCGCGTCGGCCGGGCCACAGGGACCGCAGCCGGCTGCGCCGCCAGCTCCGCCTGACCGTGGCGGCGGCGCGCGCGGCGCCGCCGACCTCGGCCGCGGTAGGCCGGTAGCCGGCGTAGGCGACGCGCACGAACAGACCGACGAACTCGTGCAGCGCGCTCGCCGCCTCCGGCAGGCGGGCGCCGAAGGACCGTTCCCACATCAGCCAGCCGGTCGTCTCCGGAAGCGGGATGCCGGCGCGGGCGCCGAGCCTGACGTAGCGTTGCGCGACGCGGCCGATCGGACTGGCGCGCAGCGAGGCGCGGGTGGACGCGACAAGGCGGACCGCCACCCAGACGACGACGGCAAGGATGAGCACCGCGGCGGCCGCCACCATCGGCCGCGTGTTCAGCGCGCGGCGCTCGGCCCGGATCTCCTGGCCGAGCATGGAGGAGAGCTGCCGTGCGGTGGCCGCGTCGAGCTGCACCTCCTCGTCGACCGTCGGCACCTCATCGGCCTCCGCCTGGCCCAGGCTGGGGAGGAAGCCGGGATTGACCGCCGGGGTCGCCTCCCAAGTGGTCCAGCCATGCTCTCCCAGCCACACCTCCGCCCAGGTGTGCGCCGCCAGGCCGGTGACCACCGCTTCCGTGGTGACCAGCTCGGCGGCGTCGAGGTCCGGGTCCTCCAGCTCGTCGAGGCCGGTGATGATGGCGTCGAGCGACGTCACCGGGAAGTGGACGAGGTAGCCTGACACGTACCGGGCGTGGATGCCGTGAAGGCGGGCGAAGATGGTGAAGGCGGTGGCGAAGTGGACGCAATAGCCCTCCCGTTCGCCCATCAGAAAGTGGCCGATGAAGTCCTCGCCGCGGGACGGTGTCGGGGGTGTCAGCGAGTAGACGGCGCTCGACTTGAGGAAGCGCTCGATGCTGCGCAGCCGCTCGGTGGTGCTCTCGGTTCCCTCGGTCACCTCGTACGCCAGTGCCCGGACCTCCGCGGGCAGGCTGGCCGGTACCTGCAGGTAGCGGTTGTCGGTCGGCGGAGCGAGAAAGCGGGTGAGCGGATCGCGCCGGAGCGTGATCGACAGGCCGCGCAGGATCGGCTCCGCCGGGAAGAAGCCGCGGGCGTAGTCCGCGACGGCGAGCTGCGGCGCGTACGGGCTGACGCCGAAGTCGACCGTGTCGACGGTGTGCGGCAAACGGTCGTACGCGTCGGCGAGCAGCTCGACCTGCACGTCCGAGTCACTGCCTTCGCGAGGCGGCGGAACGTTGATGAAGCGCGCCGTGTCGCCGTGGTTCGCCGGCTCCTCCCGCGTGAACGCCCAGGTGGTGCCGTCATAGTGATCGAATACCTCGGTGCGCAGGTAGATCGTGCGCCCCTGCGGCGAGTACACGCGCAGTAGCGGGAGTGGCGAAAGCACCGGCGTGCCGCCCAGGCGGCGCTCCTCGTGCTGGGTGCCGAATCCGGGGATGGAGTACAGCAGCGGGAACTGCGGAAAGGTAGCCGAGATCGCCCCGCGCATACGCGGGTGCAGCACCAGGTCGACGAAGTAGTTGCCGCCGGCCGCGCGCGGGAACAGCAAGCCCGCCCCGGTGGCCAGCAGCACGATGGTGGCGGCGAACAGCACGGAGCCGCCGGTGCGCTCGACGCCGCGGCTGCCCAGCACGACCAGCGCCAGCACGACCGCCGCCAGGGTGAGCAGGTTGAGCAGCGTCGACTGGACGATCAGCGCTGCCAGACCCACGCCCAGCACCGCCAGGACGGCCGCCGCCAGGCCGAAGCCGCTCGACAGCACCACCCCGGACGCCGACGAGAACGCCCAGCCGGCGACCAGCGCGAACAGGTTGGAAACCGCTCCCTGCTGTTCGCCGGCGTGCACCTCCGCGAACCAGAGCCGGTAGGAGGAGAACGGCGTGATGAGGATGCCGATCAGGATCGATACGCCGAACAGCGCCGAGGCGGCTGCCGCCGCCCAGCGCGCTGCCTGCGCGGCGGGCGCCGGCACGAAGGCCGCGGCGATCTGCAGTGCCACCACCGCGCCGGTGAGGCCGAGGAGCAACACGACGGACAGATTGGCGCGCAACAGCCACCAGACGGCCAGCGGCAGCGCCAACGCCGAGGCGGCGGCCGCCGCGGCCCGCACGTGGTCAGGCCGAACGGCCGAGAGCCACAGGCGCAGCCGCGCGGAGATCTCCACCGGCCAGGTCCTCCTCGATCGTGTCCGTGCCCCGCAGCAGCAGCACGCGCCCGCCGCGGTTGCGCACCGTGTTGAAGTACTGCTCGGCATCGTGCATCCCGCGCGGGCTGCGGCCGGTGCCGTTGAAAATCACGCCGGTCACCTGCTTGGAGCTGACCGACGCCTCGATGATCGTGAACAGCTCCGGGTCAAGGTGGTGAGTCAGGAACATGACCGCCTCCGCGTCGTCGGCGCGCGCCTCCCAGTCGGCCCAGAACAGCCGTGCCGGCGACACGCTGTCCCCGAACGCCAGCCGGAAGTTCTCCTCGTAGAGCCGGTCGAACTCGTCCGGATGCTGGCCGGAGAAGGCGTACACGCCCTGCCCGACGGCCGCGCGCACCGCGGTGGGCACGCCCGTCGACAGGAAGTGGCGGACCACCGCCAGCAACGCCTCCATGGTAACGTCCTCGACGGCCAACACAGGCGCGTCGCCGGCTTCCTCGGCCGGCATGCGCAGGTCGACGTAGATGGTCACCGCCGGCTCCGAGCTTGCCTGGTACTGGCGGACGAACGGCTTGCCGATGGCCGCGAACTTCCGCCAGGCGATGTGGCGGGCAGGCTCCCCGTGGCGTGCCTCGCGGAGCTGGGTGAACATGGCGTAGTCGGGCTCGCCGACCATCGACTCGCGCCGCCCCGCGTGCGGATGCGCCTCGTCCCCGGCCGCCAGGCGGGCGATCTTCAGCACCCGCGGATAGACCTGGAACTCCCGGAAGCCCACCGCCGGCCGCGCCGTGAACAGGCGCAGCGGATCGCGCACGGTGACGCGCCGCATGCCGATCGTGTAGACGCCGCGGTAGGGGAGCTGGATCGGGTAGTCGCGATCGATCACGGCGCTGCCGCCCAGATACATCGACAGGTCCGGGATCACGGTCTCTCCCAGCGGGCGAACCACCTTGAACTCCACGTGGAGCTGCGAGATCGGGATCACCGAGCGGTTCTCGAGCCGGAACGAATAGACCATTTCCTCGCCCTTCACCGGGTGCGCGCTGGAGAACTTCTGCCCGAAGGCGAGGGACGAGGCGGCCACGTGCAGGGCGACGAAGGAGAACAGCGGCACCAGCAGCAGCATGATCGCCAACGCGACGAAGAACCCGCCCAGGTAGGCGGCCGCCAAGTAGGCGATGACCAGGGTGGCGGCATAGAAGCCGAGAGCCCGCGCCCGCTGACCGACCGTGAAGGACCGGGTCATCAGTGTGAATCTACCATGACTCGGCGCCCGTGTCGGTGATACGATGGCGGCTTGTCATGCAGGACGCTTCTCTCACGCTCGCAGACAGGTCGTTCGTGGTCACCGGGGGCGCGCTCGGCATCGGCGGCGCCATCTCCGACGCGGCGGCCGCGGCCGGCGCCAGGGTGCTGGTGGCCGACCGTGACGCCGACGCGGGCGCGGCGCGGGTCGACCGGATCACCGCGGCCGGCGGCACCGCCGTCTTCCGGCAGGCCGATCTGGCCACCCACGACGGCTGCCGGGCCGCGGTGAACGAGGCGGTTGCCGCCTTCGGCACCGTCGACGTGCTGTGCAACAACGTCGGCATCCAGCCTCCCGACTCCTATCGGACGGCGGAGGACACGACCGAGGAGGCGTGGGACCTGATCATGTCGGTCAACGTGAAGAGCTACTTCCTGACCGCCAAGTACGCCATCCCGCACATGCGCAGCCGCGGAGGCGGGGTGATCATCAACATCGCCAGCGTACAAGGTCTGCAGTCGGCGCCGCTGGTGCCCGCGTACGCCGCCAGCAAGGGCGCGGCCCTGTCGCTGACCCGCCAACTGGCGATCGACTACGCGCGTGAGAACATCCGCGTGCTGGCCGTCTGTCCCGGCAGCATCGACACGCCGTTGCTGCGCGCCGCGGCGGCCATGGAGGACGGCGACCTGGAGCAGACCGTGCACGACTGGGGACTGTCCCATCCGCTCGGCCGCACCGGGCAGCCCGAGGAGATCGCCGCGGTCGTGGTGTTCCTGGCCGGATCGGGTGCGTCGTTCATGACCGGCGAGTACGTCTGCGTCGACGGCGGCTACAACGCGCTGGGAGCCTGGGCGCAGCCGCGAGATCCGGGCGACGCGTGAGCGACGGCCTGGACGGCCGCGTGGCGGTCGTCACCGGCGGCGCCGGCGGCATCGGCCGGACCGTGTGCCGGCACTTCGTGGAGCGGGGCGCGCGCGTGACGGTCGCCGATCTGGCGGCCGACCAGGCGGCGGAGACGGCCGCCGAGTGCGGTGAGCAGCACGCGGTCGGCGTGCGGATCGACGTGGTCGATCCCGCCTCTGCCGCGGACTGCGTCGCGGCCACGGTCGAGCGGTTCGGCCGCGTCGACTACCTCGTGCACTGCGCCGGCAACAACATCAAGGGGCCGGCCCTGGCGCTGAGCCTGGAAGACTGGCGCAGCCAGCTCGACACCCATCTGACCGGCGCGTTCGTCTTCTGCCAGGCGGTGGGCCGGCGCCTGGTGGCGCAGCGGGAGGGGGGCCGCATCGTGCTGCTCTCGTCCGTCGCGGCGTGGGCGCCGATCCCGCAGCGCGGCGCCTACAGCCCCTCCAAGGCGGGCCTGGTGAGCCTTGCGCAGGTGCTGTCGGTGGAGTGGGCGGAGCATCGGATCAACGTCAACGCCGTGTGCCCCGGCGTGGCCAAGACACCGATGACCGATATGGTGTATTCACGTGACCCGGAGTTGAAGCGAACCCGCCGGAACCGGATGCCGATTCCCCGCGAGGTGCTGCCGGAGGAAATCGCCGACTTGGTGGTCTTCCTGTGCGGCGCCGGCTCGGCCTACATCAACGGGGCGGCGATTCCGATCGACGGCGGCTTTCTCAACTCGGGGTTCATGCCGGAGCGGAACCTCGACGAGAGCTCTTGAGGCAAACCAAAGGGAAGGAAGGAGCAAGGAACATGGCGGACAAGAAGCTACAGGACATCGACCAGCGCCTGATCGGCGTGATCATCGGCGCCGTCGGTCTGGTGCTATTCGTGTTGGGCGTGGTTGGCGCGCTGAGAGTCACCTTCTTGGGGGTGATCGGGGTGATCGTCGGCGTCATCGTCTACTTCGTCGGCGTCAGCAACAAGAAGAAGTGGGAAGAGGTAAAGAAGGACCTGTACCCGGAAGGTGAGGACGCCGGCGGCGAGAGCAGCTAGCGCCCCGAAACCGTCGCCTGCGGCTCCGTTTCCGCCGCCGGAATCGGCCATGGCCGTATACTCCCCGTGATGACCCGAGCAGCCGGAGTGCACGACCTGTCGGTCTGTGCGGCACGGCGCGCCGACATGCGTGCCTTCGTCAGGTTCCCGTGCGCGATCTACCGGGACGATCCGCACTGGGTGGCGCCGTTGCTCCGGCGCGAGCGGCGGCGCCTGAATCCGGCGGCGAACCCGTTCTTCGAGCACGCGTCCATCCAGCCGTTCATGGCGTTCCGGGACGGCCGCATGGCCGGCCGCATCGCCGCGATCGTCGACGAGCGGCACAACCAATACCACGGCGAAGCGGCCGGGTTCTTCGGCTTCTTCGAGTGTGTGGACGACGCCGAGGTGGCCGCGGAGTTGCTGCAGGCGGCGGCGGACTGGCTGCGGGGCCGCGGCATGACCGTCATGCGCGGCCCGTTCAATCCGTCCACGAGCGACTCGCTCGGCATCCTGGTGGACGGCTTCGGCAGCCCGCCGGCTTTTCTGATGGCCTACAACCCGCCGTACTACCCGTGCCTGCTGGAAGGCGCGGGACTGGTCAAGGCGCGGGACCTGTACGCCTACTACATGCATTCGTCGGAATCGGAGATACCGCCCAAGATCGCCCGCGTGGCGGCTGCGGTGCGCAAGCGCCAAGGGGTGAGCGTCCGCGGCGGGGACCCGCGGCGCATTCGCGCCGAGATGGATCTGATCAAGCTGATCCACAACGAGGCATCGGGCAGCAACTGGGGATTCGTGCCCAAGACGGAGGCGGAGCTGGACCGCATGGCCCGCGATCTGAAGCGTCTGGTCGATCCCGAGCTGGCGCTGTTCGCCTTCGTGCACGGCGAGCCGGCCGGCTTCTCGCTGGCGCTGCCCGACTGGAACCAGGCGTTCCGGAACCTCAACGGCCGCCTGTTCCCGTTCGGATACCTGAAGCTGCTGCGCGACCGGCGCCGCATCAACCTGCTGCGCGTGTACACGACGGGAGTGCGGCCGCGCTTCCGCAACCTGGGGCTGGACGCGATCTTCTACTACGAGACCTGGGTGCGCGGCGTCGGCCGGGGGCTTGAGGGCGGCGAGTTCTCCTGGGTGCTGGAGGACAACGTCAACATGCGCAACACCCTGGAGAACATGGGTGCGCGCCGGTACAAGACCTACCGCATCTACGAGCGCTCGCTGTAGCCGGCCGGCCGGGGTCCCGATCTGCTCCATGTCCTTGCCGATGAACAGCAGATGGGCGCAGGCGGCAGGCGGCGATGTCGCGCGGGCCCTCCATGCTGAAGATCGGATAGGCAACAGCTCGCGGAGAACCGATAGTATCCTTCGTGTCGGCACCGATCTCATCTACATCGTGGCACACGCGCGTCACCGCGCGCGTTCTCCCTGTTGCCTCTGCTCTGGAGACGCTGCTACGATGGTGGATGCACTACAGTTCCGATGGGACGCCGCCGAACCACGAGTCGCCGAGTTGATCGTCGGCTGGCGCCCGCCTTATGCACGTCAGCACACAGGACCAAGCTGGCTGGCTTGTAGACCGGAGCTCCCAACTGAACAAATGTCGCGCGCAAGGAGTCAAGGAACATGTCAACGACGGTCTCCCTGAAACATTCGCAGAGCGGGGTCATCAAGGCCGCACCGGTCGGGTTCTCATGGACCACGTTCTTTTTTGGAGGATTTCCAGCTCTCTTGCGCGGTGACCTGAAGTGGGCGGTGATCATGTGGATCGTCTTCTGGCTGTCGGGCTGGGGACTGCTCTACCTCACGTTCGTCATTGCCTTCCTCCCGTTCAGCATTACCCCTGTGGTACTCGGAATCGTGCTTGCTGTCAGAAGCGTGCTTGCTGTCATCTACAACAAGCGGTATGTCGTCGAGCGCATGGAGAAAGGCTATGTGCCAGCGGACGATCATTCACGAAACGTGCTGTTGAGGGCGGGCATCGGCACGACATCACCCGTAGAAAGCCCAACTTCCAAGTCGACGGAACCTCCACCGCAACCAGAGGATGCTCTGACCATGCAGCAACGCATCCTGATGTGCGCAAAGGATGAAGGGGGAGTCGTTACCCCATTGAAGATCGCCATGGAGACCGGCTGCTCGCTTGATGAAGCTAAAGCAGAGCTCGACGGTTTGGTGAGTCAGGGACACTTTGAGGTACGTCCTCGACGAGACGGATCACTGGTCTATATGGTTCCGGACCTGCTCATTGACGAAAAGCGCGCTGATCTCGAATCGATAACGTGAAGGCATCCCGCTCAAATACGTGGCATCTTTGGAAGCAAATATAAGTAGGTGCCTTTGATGAACGCATATGCTCGGTGAGTGCTTTGCGGAGGTCCTGGCGGCGCTGCGCTCCGCGTGTGTCCGGCACTACGGCGACCGATTGGTGACCGTCGGCGTGTTCGGGTCCGTCGGGCGCGGCACGCCCGGCCCTTCTTCTGACGTCGACACGCTGATCATCGCCAACCGTCTGCAGCGCGGACACGGGCGCCGGATGCGCGACTTCGACGCCGTGGAAGCCGCGTTGAGCGACGTGCTTGCCGCAGTCGCGGGTCGCGGTTGTGACACGACGATCTCGCCGGTCATCAAGACGCCGGAGGAGGCTGCCGCCGGGAGTCTGCTGTTCCTGGACATGATCGATGACCTGCGCCTGCTCTACGACCGGGAAGGTTTCTTCCGGAGTCATCTGGATGGATTCGCCGCCCGGCTCCGATGCCTCGGCGCCCGT
This sequence comes from Spirochaetia bacterium, assembly GCA_965215345.1. Taxonomy (GTDB): domain Bacteria; phylum Spirochaetota; class Spirochaetia; order SZUA-6; family Bin103; genus CATQHW01. The sequence continues at coordinate 2,307,697 of CBDCDL010000002.1, forward strand.
CGCATCCGCCGCGACGGGACGTGGCATTGGGATCTGAAGCCCGACTACCGCCCCGGCGAGGTCTTCGAGCTGTGACCAGCGTCTCGCTGGGCGCCAGCTACCTGGAGAAGGCGGCCACGCGGCTCAAGGTGCTGGAGCTGCTCCTTCGCGAGCGCGCCTATTCCGACGTCGTCCGCGAGGCGCAGGAGGTGGTCGAGCTCGCGCTCAAGGGCGTGCTGCGCGTCCTGGGCGTGGAGCCGCCCAGGATTCACGACGTAGGTCCGCTCATTCTGGAGTACCGCGATCGGCTGCCAAGCCAGATCCGGCCCGATGCCGATCGCATCGCCGAAGCATCTCGCTGGCTGCGGAAGGAACGCGAGTTCTCGTTCTACGGCGAAGTCGATCTCATCCCGACCGAAGAGTATGGAATCGAAGATGCCGACCGGGCGCTGGCCGATGCCCACTTCGTCGTCGGCCGCGCCCGCATCGTCTTCGCCTCGGTGCGCAACGAGCGGCGTCAGGGACGTTCCGAGGTCGACGACGAGCAGTGACGACCGTCCCCTGTTCCGACGCGAAGGTGGGGATGGGCCGAAAGCGGAGCCGTAGGCGACGGTTTCGGGGCGCAAGGAATCGTTGCGGGGTGACAGCCCGGCGCGCGTTCGCGAAGCGGTCTGCGCATTTGCCAACGATCTGCCGGATCATCGGCGTCCGGGGGTGGTATTCGTGGAGCGGACGACGCGGGCCGCCCGGTGGGTCGCTACGGCTTCGGCATTCCGGCGGCGCGGCGTAAGCGACCGGCGAAACCAGTCTCTATGAAGCCGGCGGCGGCGGACGTGCAGTGGGCAGGAGTGTAAGGTAGTCAGCGCGGGTGCGCGCATGGGGCAGCTTCTCGAAGAGCTCGCGCAGATACCAGTACGGCTCGCGGCGGTTGGCCTTGGCGGTCTCGATCAGGCTGTACAGGATCGCGCTCGCCGCCGCTCCGCGCGGGCTTCCAGAGAACAGCCAGTTCTTGCGGCCCACCACGAACGGCCGGATCGCCTGCTCGCAGGCGTTGTTGTCCGGCGTGAGCTGCGGGTGTTCCAGATAGCGGATCAGCTTCGGCCACTCACCGAGCGCGAAGGCGACCGCCTTGCCGAGCGCCGAGCCGGGCAGCACCTGATCGCGTTTGTCCTGCAGCCAGCGGTGGAACGTGTCGAGCACCGGCTGTACCTGTGCGCGCCGCGCGGCCACGAATCCCGCCGGATCCTCCTTGCGGTGCTTCGCTAGCTGCGCCTCGGCGCGGTACAGCTTGGCGATGAACCCCAGCGCTTGCAGCGCCGCTCCGACGCGGCCGGACACCTTGCCCAGCGCGTCGGCGGCCTCTTTGAACGCTCGGCGCACGTGCGCCCAACAGCCCACGTGCACGATGCCGGGCTGCGCGCACGGACGCGTGTAGCCGTCGTAGCCGTCGGTCTGCACGTAGCCTTGGTAGTCGTCGATGATCTGGAAGGCCACCCGCGCGGCGCGGCTGGGCTCATAGCGATAGACCAGCACCGGCTCATCAGGCGGGCCGCCGCGGGCCACCCACACGTAGCTGAGATCGGTGTTGGCGCGCTCGTGCTCCTTGAGCACCTGCACGGTGGTCTCGTCGATCTGCAGCGTCGGCCCACTGCGCAGCTTGTCGAGCAACGCCGCCATCAACGGCTGGCAGGCGCCGGCGGCCGCGATCATCCAGTCCGACATCGTGCGCCGCGACAACTCGACTCCAAGGCGCGCGAACTGCCGCTCCTGCCGATACAGCGGCAGCGCGTCGCAGAACTTCGCCGTGGCGATGAACGCCAGCAGCCCCTCCGAGGCCAGGCCCTTCGGGATCAGCGCCGCTGGCGGCGGCGCCACCCGGACCGCCGGATGCCCTTCGTCGCCGGAGCCCTCGCAGTGATGGCAGGCGTACTTGGGCCGCACCGTGCGGATCACCTGCACCTGCGGCGGGATCACGTCGAGCTTCTCGGAGGTGTCCTCGCCGATGCGCACCAAGCGGTGGCCGCACTCACACTGCTTGTCCTGCTCGGTCAGGTCGATGACCTGCTCGACGCGCGGCAGCGCCTGCGGCAGCGGTCTGCGCCGCGGGCGACGGCGGGTTCGCTCAAGCACTTCGGCGGTCGCCTCATCCGGGGGCGGCTCAGCGGGCGCTTGGTCCTCTGGGGGGTCGGTGTCGGCGGCGTGTTCGACCTCATCGAACAGCCGGATCTGCTGCAGCTCGGCGGCGGTGAGTTGTTCGCTGCTGCGGCCGTACAGCTTGTTCTTGAACCACGCCACCTGCTCTTCGTAGAGATCCAGCTTCTTGTTCAGTGCTCGGAGTTTCGTGTCCAGCTCACCGTTTTTCGCCGTCAGCTCGTCCTTCTCCAGGATCAGACGGCGATTCTCTTCGCGCAACGCATCGCGTTGTTCGGCGACCGGTAGAGCGCTGGACATATCGATACCATAGCACGAAATACGCCGAACATGTCAACCCCTTTCAGGCGATTTCCCGGTACCGAAGCTCCGCGTGTTCGTGCCAGAAATCGATGCCGGTCAGCAGCATCCGAAGCTGCTTGACATCGATCTCCCGGCGCGCCTCAGCCGCCGTTCGCGGCCACGGAAAACGCCCTTTCTCCAGCCGCTTCATCCACAGACAGAATCCCGTGCGGTCCCAGTACACCGCCTTCAGGACCCGCCGCTGCGCGTTGCAGAATACGAACAGCGCCGCCTCGAACGGACTCAGCTGCATCTGCTCCTGCACCTCAAGCACCAGCCCGTTGATCTGCTTGCGCAGGTCGGTCGCCCCCGGCCGTACGAAGATCCGCGCCGTGCCCAGTTGCAGATGAATCATCTCAGGCTCTCCAGCACCGCCAGCACCTCGCGCAGATGGTCCGCACGCAGATTCGGCCTCAGCCTCAGCACGTACCGCTCGCCCACCACCAATTCGATGGCCGCCCCCTGCTCGACGTTCCCGCCGCCCATCGGCTCCAGTTCCACCAACCGTTGCCCCGGCGGCTGCGGCTGCTGCGACGGCGACAGCTTGCCCGCCCAACGGCACAGCGACCAGTACGGCACCCCGTGCTGCTCGCAGTACGCCTTCTTCGTCAGCCCGCTGCCCCGCCACGTTTCCACATGCCGGCTCCAGTACTCGCGTCCTTGCTGCATCGTTCGTCCCTCCTACCGGGACGATCGCCCGTTCCTATCCTTCTCGTAAGGTGGGGTTCAGCGGACGCTTACGGCGCGGCGCGAGTTGAGGGCCAACGGCCAACCCGATCCCGCGTTCCGCGTCGATCCGAACTGGGGTCCATTGCACGGTATGGCACGGTGCCCGTGATTGACCCGGAGAGACCGCACCGATAGCATCCCGACTCCATGTCGGTACTCCAAACCATCGCCGAGCGGCGCTCGATCTTCGATTTTCAGCCGACGGCCGTGCCGCGCGAACGGATCGAGCGCGCGCTGCAGGCGGCCGTCTGGGCCCCCAACCACAAGCTGACCGAACCGTGGCGGTTCATCGTCGTCGGGCCTGCGTGCAAACGCCGGCTGAGCGAGGTCTACGCGCGCATCAAGCAGGACGACGTGCCGGTCGAGATCGCGCCCGAGGCACTAAACGAGATCGGCCGCAAGGCGGTCAAGAAGCTCATGAGCAAGCCGACGGTGATGGCGGTGACCTGCGCCGTGTCCGGCGATCCCATGCTGGACCGCGAGGACTATGCGGCCACCTGCTGCGCGATCCAGAACATCATGCTGGCGGCGTGGGAGGACGGCATCGGCATGCAGTGGAGCACCAGCGGCCTGATCGAGGACGCGGAGGCGCTGTCGGTGCTGGGCGTGGACCCCGAGCGGGAGCAGGTGGTCGGCTTGCTGTATGCCGGCTTCGCGGACCGGGTGCCCTCCTCGAAGCGGAAGCCCGCTGCCGATCTCACCACGTGGCTGTCCTGAGGTCCGTCCGCACATGAACGCCGCCACTCCGATCGGATTGCCCGTCAGCGCGCTGGACACCCCGGCGCTGCTGGTCGACCTGGACCTGCTGGACCGCAACATCGAACGGATCGCCCGCGTCGTGATCGACGATGCCGGCATCGGCTGGCGGCCGCACACCAAGGGCCTGAAGACGCCGGCGCTGGCGCACCGCCTGATCGCCCGCGGCGCGCTGGGGGTGACCTGCGCCAAGCTGGGGGAGGCGGAGGTGATGGCCTCAGCCGGCATCAAGGACATCCTGGTCGCCAACCAGGTGGTCGGACCGGCCAAGACGCGGCGCCTCGCGCACCTGTGCCGCGGCGGCGCCGACGTGGTGGTCGCCGTCGATTCGGAGACCGGCATACGGCAGGTCGGCGAGGCGGCCACCGCCGCCGGCAGCGAGGTGCGCGTGGTGGTCGAGCTGAACGTCGGCATGGACCGCGCCGGGGTCGCCCCGGGGGAGGAGGCGGTGCGCATGGCGCGCGTCGCCGCCGACACTCCGGGCGTGCGGCTGGCCGGGCTGATGGCGTGGGAAGGGCACACCCTCGGCATCGAGCCGATCGATGCGAAGCGCGCGGCCATCGAAGCAGCCGTCGGCCTGCTGACCGACAGCGCCGACCGCTGCCGCGCGGCCGGGCTGCCGATCGACATCGTGAGCTGCGGCGGCACCGGCAGCTACTGGATCACCGCCCGCCAGCCGGGCGTGACCGAGATCCAGGCCGGCGGCGGCGTGCTCGGCGACGCCATGTACCGCCAGCGGTTCGGGGTCGACCACGACTGCGCGCTGCGCATCGCCGCCACGGTCACCAGCCGGCCGACCCCGCAACGGGTCATCTGCGACGCCGGCCGCAAGACCATGAGCGTGGAGCCGACCACGCCGCAGGTGCAGGGCATCGCGGTGACGGAAGCGAAGTTCTCCGCCGAGCACGGGGCGCTGACCCTGGCCGAGCCGTCGGCGGAGCCCGGCGTCGGCGACCGGCTGGAGTTCATCGCCGGCTACTCGGACACCACCGTCTTCCTGCACGACACCATCTACGCGACACGCGACGGCGTCGTGGAGGCGGTCTGGCCGCTACTCGGCCGCGGGCGCCTGACCTGAACGAGCATGGCGGCTACGCCTGACAGACCTCCCGCACCTGACAGACCTCCCGAACCATGCGGCGGTACACGTCCACGGCCCGGCGGAGCTGCGCCACCTCGATCCACTCCCCGTCGGTGTGGGCCTGGGCGATGTCGCCGGGACCCATCACCACGAGCTGCACGCGTTTCTTGAAGGCGTGCGCGTCGGTGCCGTACGGCACGGTCCTGGCGCGCTCGGCGCCGGTGGCTGCCAGCGCGGTGCGCACCACCTCCGAGTTCGGGTCGACCTGGAACGGCGTGCCGGCGTGGGCTTCGACCTCCAGGCCGAGCGCGCGGGCGCGCTCCGACACCATCGCGAGCACGTCCTGCGTGCGGTCGCCCGGCGCCGGCCGGAAGGACACGGTGCAGACCGCCTTGGGGGCGCTGACGTTGGGCCGCGTGCCGAAGTCGGTGTAGACGACGTTGAAGCCGTTGGTCGGCGGATCGAAGTCGCGGTTCCAGAAGCTCTCGTCGGTGCGGAAGGTTTCCGCCAGTCCCGGCAGCTCGGCCAGGAAGGGCGCCATCAGCAGGTTGGCCGACACGCCGCGGTCGGTGGAGGTGTGCGCAGCCCGTCCGTGTGCGGTGACGATCACGCGCGCGCCGCCCTTGTGGGCGTACACCGGCACCATGCGGGTCGGTTCGGCGATGACCCCGCAGCGCGGCAGCTCGGCGTTGTAGAGCACCGACTCCCGGTCGATCTGCCGTGCGCCGCGGCCGGAGATCTCCTCGTCCGCCGTGGCCGCCACGTACACCGCGCGCTCGAGATGCTCTTCCCGCAGCGCCGCCGTTGCGCACAGCGTGGCCGCCAGCGGTCCCTTCATGTCGCAGCTTCCCAGACCGACCACCCGCTCGTCGCGCTCGACCGGGCTGTGCGGGTCGGTCGACCAGCCGTCGCCCGGGACGGTGTCCACGTGCGAGTAGAACGCCAGCCCACCGGCGCCGCGGCCCTTCTTGCCGATCACGCTGTCCTTGCGCACGCCGGTGTCGTCGCGGTAGCTGAGGCGCTCGATCTCGAAACCGTGGCGCTGCATGAAGTCCTCGACGACGTCGCACACCGGCGCGCTGCTCACCCGGCTCACCGAATCGACGGCCACCAGGTCCTTGGTCAGGGCTACCGGGTCTGCCCCGGTACCATCAGCCATTGTCGCCGCTCCCCGCCGGTGCGACCGGACGGCCGGTGCGTGCCGACTCGTAGAGGGCGTCCATGAGCTCGCTCTGGCGCACGCCGTCGGTCGGGCCGGTGGCCGGCTCCTCGTCGCCGCGGATCGCCGCCACGAAATTGAGCGTGGTGGGCGTCGCCTCGCCGGTGCAACTCAGCTCGTCGACCTCGCCGTCGCCGTCGTAGGCGCGCAGCCAGCTCCCCGACCAGCCGTCGATCGCCACGCGGCCGCCGGTGAAGATGAACTCCATGCCGGAAGCGGACGCGGGACAGTTGCCGGAGATGACGATGGTGGCCAGGACGCCGCTCTCGAAACGGGCCACCAGCGCGGAGTTGATGTCCACCGGCTGGTCCATGAAGTCGACCATCGCGTAGACCTCCTCGGGGCTGGACTCGAGGGTCCAGATCAGGCTGTTCAGCAGGTGGGCGCCGGAGTCGCAGGCTTGGCCGCCGCCGGCCAGCACCGGGTCGCGCCTCCACGGCCGGCCGCTGGAGGTGAGCTTCAGCCACGGCTGCGTCAGGTAGCCGGTGACCAGCTCCAGCTTCCCCAGGCGCTCGCTGCGCACGATGGAGCGCAGCCGCTGGAAGGTCGGGGTGCAGGGCGTGTTGTAGCCGATCAGGAGCAGCTTGCCGGCGGCTTCCACGCGGTCGCGCAACGCGTAGGCGTCGGCCACGGTGGTGACCATCGGCTTCTCCAGCAGCACGTGGCAGCCGGCGGCCAGCGCGCGCGAGGCGTGCTCGCAGTGCAGGCTGTGCGGCGTGGCGATCACCACGCCGTCCAGACCGGACTCGGCGTAGAGCGCCTCCTGATCGGTGAACAGGGCCGGGCGCGGCGCGTCCGGAATGTGCTCGGCGATGAAGCGTTCCATGATCGCGGTGTCGACGTCGCACACGGCGACCAGCTCGGCGCCGTCGGCGGCAACCAGGGACTGGGCGTGCCGGCGGGCGATGCCGCCGCAGCCGACCAAGCCTATCCGCAGGGGTGGTTCGGGTGTCATGGCGGCGCATGGTAGAGGCAGCGGCGCGCGCTGCCCAGTGCGTGGCCGTGCCGCGCGGGCTACCCGTGTATGGCCGCGTCCAGCACGTCGTCAACAGCGACGCCGAAGCCGTCGAGAATCCGGGAGGTCGCGTACTCCTGCCGGTGGAACACCCCGGGTTGCCGGTACGTGCCGCCGGCGAGTGTCAGGACGGTGATCGTCTCCGTGCGGGGCTCGACGATCCAGTACTCGGGAATATCCGCCTCGGCGTAGTCATCGCGTTTCTGCACGAAGTCGCGATCCGGGTCGTCCGGGCTGACCACCTCGACGACCAGGTCCGCCCCGGTCCAGAAGCGGTCTCCGCTACGGACGTCCTTCGCATCGCGGAGCAATACGAGGTCCGGTTCGCGAAACTTCCCCTCACGGATGCGCAGCCTGAGGGGAGCGAACAGAACTTCGCCGCCGGTCCGACGGAGGGAGGCACGGAGGGCGGTGTAGAGGAACGCGACGATCCGCTGGTGCTCGCGAGACGGCATCGGCAGTACCGCCAGGTATCCATCGGTGAACTCCACGAGCCGGCGGCCGTGGTCGGTCAGCCAGAGGTAGTCGCCGTCACACCAACTCCCTTGGGGAAGCACCTCCGTGAGCAGGTCGTTCACCCCTGCTTGGGCCGTCATCGAACGAGATGGTAGAACGAGCGGGACTTGGTGACCAGCACGCCCCGCCGTGTTGTGGTATGAATCGGGCGATGAAGATGCCGCGGGCAACGCCGGAGGAAGGCGGTCTGGAGGCGCGCCGGCAGGCGGTGATCGACGTGCTGAAGGACCGCTTCGCGCGCGGCGAGATCGAGCTGGCCGAGTACGAGCGGCGCGTCGCGGCGGCCGCGGAGACGCGGAGCGTCAGCGATCTGGCCGCGCTCGTGAGCGACCTGACCCGCCGCGCCGCTCCCCCGGGCCTCCCGGAGACCAGACAGCAGTTCGTGACGGTGATGAGCTCCCGGGAGCAGCGCGGCGACTGGCTGCAGGCCGATACGGTGGTCGTCTATGCCCTGATGGGGTCGGTCAGCCTGGACTTCACCCAGGTGCGGCCCGGCGACCGCCCGGTGGTGGTCGAGGTGCGCTGCATGATGACGGAGGTCAGCCTGGCGGTGCCGGCCGGCATGCCGGTGCAGATGGCCGTCGACACCTTCATGGCGGAGGCGTCCGTGCACCGCAGCGTGTCCGGGACGCCGGTGACCGGCCACGGCATCATCGTCCGCGGCGTCGCGGTGATGGCCTCGGTCACGGCCCGCGTGCCGCGCTGACGGACGCCTGCGCCAAGCTAACCGAAGACCGCGAACACCTCGATCAGGTAGTAGCCGGCGATCGCCAGCATGGCCGCGCCGGCGACGCGGTTGATGATCCCCTTGTGGCGTCCCAGGAAGCGGACGATCGTCTGGCTGAACGCCCCGGACGCCAGCGCCAGGACCAGCAGCGGCGTGCCGATACCGATCGCGAAGACTACGAAGTTCAGCATGTTCACGCCGAAGTCGCCCACCGACACGGCGAGCTGCTTGGAGAAGAAGGCGCCGATGAAGCCGGGGTTGCACGGCAGCACGATGAAGCCGAAGAACGCGCCGTAGCCGAACGCGGCCAGCGCCGGGTTGCTGGCGGTGGGCGCGCGCACCACCGGCAGAAGACGGCTGAAGTCGACGTTGAAGATCAAGAGCACGCCGATGACCGCCAGCACCGCGAAGGCGATCGGCGAAGCGACGGCGGTGACGCCGGTGAGCGACAGCTCCAGCAGCGTGGAGAAGACCAGTCCGATGCCGATCATGGCGGCGGTGACGCCAGCCACGACCATCAGGCCCAGCACCAGCGGCGCGCGCCGGGCGCCTTCCCGCTGGCCGGCCAGGAAGGCGATGAACCCCGGGTAGAGCGGCAGCACGCATGCCGCCGTCAGCGGTGTGGCCAGCCCCAGCAGAAAGCTGGTGGCCAGGTTACCGAGCGTGGCGGGACCTCCCGGTCACCCGGTCACCGGCCGCTCACGCGGAGCCGGCATCCGACCCACCCTCGACTGCCGGACAGGCCGCGACCTGTTCCTGCAGGAAGTCCGGCCGCTTGACGCCGCGCTTCGACAGCAGCGTCCGCTCGGTCTGGCCCGGACAGATCAGGATCACCGGCGCCGACGGCGGGTTGAGCACGGCCACGCCGAACTCGTCGCGCAGCGACCGCGACAGCTCCACGGGGGAGACCGCGAACAGCCAGTCGAAGCCGTGGCGATCCAGGTGGCGGACGACCTGGCTCTGCGTCTCGTTGGGGTCGGTGTTGATGGTGACGGAAATCACCGCGTCGCCGACCTCTGCGTGCAAGGCGGCGAGCTGCTGCTGCTGTCTGGTGCAGGTCGGGCACCAGACGGCGAAGGTCTCCAGCAGGATCGGCTTGTCCGCGAACTGGGCGAGCGTGAACGTGTCGCCGGTGCGGATGTCGGTGAGCTCGACGCCGAGCCACGGGACGACCGGCTCCGGAGCCGACTCCTCGGCATCCCGGTCGGCCGCGCAGGCTACCCCGCCGAACGCGACGAGGGCGGCGATGATGAAGCCCGTCGTGGTGAGTCTGCGAGTGATCAGCATCATGTGTGGCATCCCTTCTTCGGTAGTCCTACCGATGGTGACTGTCCGAGACTGACCTATCTTACCGCTCCTCATTCGTGTCGCTCCCCCGAGCGCCGCGCTCTTGAGCGCGGCTCCCTTGAGCCCATGCCACCGACCGTTCATGCTGTGCGCGGAAACATGGACATGGCGGACATCAAGATCACGATCAGCGACAACGGCCCCCTCCTGATCACCGGGCCGGTGCCGCTGCTGGACGCCCGCGGCAACCCGGTGGAAGGGGCCTCGGACAAGATGGCGCTCTGCCGCTGCGGCGCGTCAAGCAACAAGCCGTTCTGCGACGGCACCCATCGCGAGATCGGCTTCAGCGGAACGTAAGCAGCCCTCCCGCCGGCGCCGCCTCAGGCGAACTCGTCCTCAGGCGAACTCGTCGGAGCGCTGGAACATGCCGGTCGGCACGGCGTCGCCTGACGGGATCGTGCCGACCGGGTTGCGGGACGGCGCCGTGCCGCGTGCGGGATAGGCTTCGAAGAACGGCCACTCGGTCAGATCGGCCTTCACGCGCGTGGGGCTGTAGCGGAAGGTGAGTCCCACGCGGGGGCGGCCGTCGCGGCTGGTCGTCGATCCGTGCACGAGGCCGATGTCGTGCAGGGACATCTGGCCGGCGCGCAGGTCCATGCTCACCACGCGGTCGTCATCGATGCGCTCGGCGGGTATCTCCTGCGCCAGCGCGTAGTCGGCCCGTTCGTTGATCCGGTGCTCGAACGCGCCGTCGCGGTGGCTGCCGGCAACAACCTGCATGGCACCGTTGCCGGCGTCGGTATCGAACACCGCCAGCCACACGGTGGCCGCTTCCAGCGGCGCAAGCGGCCAGTATTGGCCGTCCTGGTGCCACGGCACGGTCTGCCGGCGATTGTCGGCCGAGGCGACCTCGCCCGCGGCGGGCAGCTTGCAGAAGAACTGCGCGCCCCAGCAGTAGAAGTCGTCGCCCAGCACGCACTGCACGTAGTCCAGGATGGGGTCGAACCGCGACAGCTCGTACACCCAGCGGTTGGCCTTGTGCCAGCAGTTGACCCGGTTGATGTCGGTGCCGGCCGGCAGCTTGGCGAGCAGCTCGCGGAAGCGCGCCTGCGCCGTCCGCACCGATGCGTCGTCCAGCACCGGTAGTCCCAGCAGGTAGCCGTCCCGTTCGTAGCAGGCCACGGCCTCGGCCGGCAGCGGCGCTGCCTGGGCGCTGGCGGCCGGCGGCGGGTGACCGGCCATCGCTACTGCCACCCGAAGCGCCGCGCCGCCTCCGCCGCGGTGAACTCCGCGCTTTCGGCGAAGCGCCGCTTGCCGTCTTCCAGGTCGATCACGGACTGCACGGCGGCGAGAGTCTCCTCGGCGCGGTCCACCGGCACGCGCAGGCAGCCGTTGCTGTCGGCCATGACCAGGTCGCCCGGGCGGATGCGGAGCTGGCCGACGGTGATCGGCGTGCCGACGCGCACCGGACAGAAGACGCCGTGGCCCGGCACCACTCCCCACGCGAACATGGGCAGCCCGACGTCGCGGATCCCGTCGAGGTCGCGAATGGTGCCGTCGACGACCACGCCGGCCACGCCGAGCCGCTTGTGCATGACCGCCATCACGTCGCCGAACGACGCGCCGCGCCCCGGGCGGCTGTCGACGTCGCGCATGACCACCACGTGTGGCCCTTCGGTCTCCTCCAGGTGGCGGTAATGCTCGCGCCAGCTCGCCGCCGGAGAATCGGGGTCATTGGTGGTCACCTCGACGGTGGCCGCGTAGCCGATCACGGTGCCGAGCTCGGGGAGCAGACAGCGGATCGTGTGGTCGGTGTATTCCTCGTTCGGCAGGCCGAAACGCGTGACCATGGCGTTGAAGACGGTCGGCGTGTCGTGCGCTGCCAGTCCTGCGAAGACGTGGTCCGGTAGCCGTTGCATCACGCTGCGAATATTACCCGGCGATCGCGGCCAGCGCCTCCTGCAGGTCGACCGAGAGGTCGATCGCCAGCGCCAGGTAGGCGCCGCCCAGCGCGTAGACGGCCGCCTGCGCGGCGTCCTCGGCTTCCCGCAGCGGCAGCGCCGCGTCGGCAAGCTCGCTGTCGCTGAGTGCGCCGGCGGCGTGCCGGCGGGCCGCCTGCTCGGCCTGCAGGCGGGCGCGTTCCCGGCGCATCGCGGCCAGCTCCTCGGCCGCGATGGCACGCTGCAGGTCGAGCCGCGCCCGCTGCAGACCCTGATCCGCCGTGCTCTGCGCGGACACCAGGGCGCGCTGCGCGGAGTCTGCCTGTGCCTCGGCCTGTTGCACCGCGACGTCCTGCTTGCCGCCGTCGTACAGCGTGTAGCTGCCGGTCAGGGAGACGCTCAGGCCGCCCAGGCCCGGCCCGCCCGAGCCCTTGGCGTAGTCCAGGCTCAGGGACAGCGATGGCAGTGAGCCGCGCCGTGCCTGCGCCAACTGCAGCCGCGCCGTGTCGAGCCGCGCCCGCGCTTCCAGCACCGCCAGGGCGCTGTCCGGGTCGGCCATCCCCGCGGATGCCTCCACCAGGTCGTGCGCCGCCCGGCGCAGGGCATCGTCGTCGACCGCCGGAGCGACCAGCGTGTCCTCCGGGAGATCCAGGTCGGCGAAGAACGCCGCGATGTCGAGCGCCAGCGACGCGTGGGCGTCGGTGACCGCGTTGCGCCGTTCGATCGCGGTGATCCGCGCGCTCAGCAGCGCGATGCGGTCGGCCGCCTGCTGCTCCACGAGCGATTGCGTGTTGGCCAGCTCGCGCTCGGCGATGGCCAGGCGCTCCTCGGCCACCTCCAGCGCCGCCATCCGTTCGGTCAGGCCCACGAAGGTCCGGGCGACCTGCTGCGCCACGTCGCTCTGCGTGCTCGCAAGGCGCAGCCGCGCCAGGCGGAGGTCGTCGCGGCGGCCGGCCAAGGCGATGGCGGACGGCGCCAGCCGGCCGGCCGGCAGCAGGTCCTGCGTGATCGTCAGGCGCTGTGCGTCCGTGAAGCGCTCCTCCTCGCTCGATCCGCGGCTGTCCAGGTCGTCCAGCTCGATGCCGGCGGTGTAGGAGCCGGTGACGCTCATCCCCCACGGCAGCTCCACCTCCGCGGACAGCGTGGCGCTGGCGTCCGCGTCGAAGGTGTCGACCACGTCGTCGACGGTGCCGTCCTCCCAGGGGGCCAGGCTGACGCTGCCGGTCGCCGGCGTGGCGCGCAGCGTCACGGCCACGCGTCCGTGGTCGATCTCCGCCATGCGCAGCGACAGCGCCGCGGACTCGACCGATGCGTGCGCCTGGATCACCGACGGGTGGGAGGCGAGCGCGGCCTGGACCGCCGCGATCAGGCCGAGCCCGTCCTGAGCGGCCGCCGGCGCGGCCGCCACGGCGAGAGCCGCCAGCGCCGGCAGCCAGGGCCGTCTGCTCACCGGCCCTCCCAGAAGACGGCCAGCACGTCGGTGCCGGCGGCGTCGTGCAGGCGGATCCACGCGAAATAGGCGGCCCAGCGCGCCGCGCGCAGCGTGTCCTGCGCGCCCACCAAGTCGGCCTGCGAGGAGGCGAGCTCCGACTCGGTGCGCAACCCGGCGTCGAACTGCTCCTGGGTGCGGCGCGTGTTTTCCTCCTGCAGCTCCAGTTGCAGCTCGCGCAGGGTCACGGTACCCAGAGCCTGCTGCGCGCTGGCGTAGGCGCTGGCGGTGGCGAGCTGCAGGTCGGACGCGGTCGTCTCCACGGTGGCCCGGCTGCTGGCCACGGTGTTGGTGGCGGTCTGCAGGTCCAGGGGCGAGGTGCTTTGCATGGACTTCAGCTTCAGGTCCAGCTCGTCGATCTCGAGCTGCCGCGCGGCGAAGTCGTGCTCGACCCGCGTCGCGGTCGTCTCCAGATAGGAGTCGAGGGCGCCCGGATCGGAGACCGCCGGCGGCTGCGAGGCGAGGGCCGCCGCGTCCAGCAGGGCCATGTCGATGCCGGTGGCGTCCGCCAAGTCGGGCAGGGTGGTGAACTGGCGCGTGTTGCGTGAGCCTGCCAGGTTCAGCTCCGCGTTGAGCGCCGCCACGCGGGCCTGCAGCTCGGCGACCGGGCTGGCGGCGCCGATCTCGACGCGCTCGGCCGCCTGCTGCAGGTCGAGCTGTGCCAGCCGCAGGCGCTCCTCCAGCATGCTCAGGTTCTCATTGGCCTGTTGCAGGCGCACGTACGCCTCCGCCAGCGACAGCAGCTCGCGCACGGTTGCCTGTCTGAAGGTGATCTGCGCGCGCTCCCACTGCAGCTCGGCCTTGATCTGGTCCAGGCGTGCGTCCGAGGAGGCGATGGAGCGGTCGTAGGAGACGCGGGCCTGTTCCCGCGTCAGCGCCGCCGACTGCAGTGCCGGGTTGGCCGCTTCGGCGGTGGTCAGCATCCCGGTAATGGAAAACTCCTCCGCGGCTGCGGGAAGCGCGAGCGCCGCCAGCAGGGCGACGAGAACCGGTAGCAGGGTGCGAGTCTTCATGGAATTCCTCCAACAAGGGGGTCATCCGCGGCGGCCTTTGCCCAAGGCCCGCGGATGGGGTCGAGGCGAGATCGGCCGCCGATGGTGCGGCGCGCAGATCCTTCGAAACCGTGGCGGGCTCGGCGCCCGCCGCGGCGTGCTGGTCATCGGTAGGGATCACCTCCGTGCCCATTATACGGTGCTGCCCCGCGCCGTCTGAGATCAGCCGCGCGGGGACCGTGATCACGAACGTCGTTCCGGGCGATTCCCGGCTGTCCACATCGAGGCTGAAGCCGTGCGCGTCGGTGATGCTGCGCGCGATCGACAGGCCCAGCCCGAAGCCGGAGGAGGTGCCGGTGCCGCGGTAGAACGGATCGAACAGGTGGGGCAGGTCCTCCGCGGCGACGCCGGGGCCGGAGTCGGCGATGCGCACTTCGAGGTCGCCGTCGGCGACGGACGCCGACACGGTCACGGTGCCGTCCTCCGGCGTGAAGCGCAGGGCGTTGTCCAGGATGTTCTCGTATGCGCGCGACAGCAGCGCGGCATCCAGAGGCGCCTCCAGTCGTTCGGGAATGCGGAGTTCCTGCCGCAGGCGCCGTTTCAGCACGGCGGCGTCGCCGGCGACTCCCGCGCAGAGCTTGCGGTGGAACGCGGCCAGTCCGGTCAGAACCGGCTCGATGTTCCACTGGCTGGACGACAGCCGCACGTACTCGATCAGCTCGCTGACGCGCGCGCCGAGCAGGTCCGCCTTCTCGGCGATGATTTCCAGGTACCGGTCACGGGTCTCGCGATCCTCGGCCATGCCGTCGGCGATCGCCTCCAGGTAGCCCTTGATCGCCGTGAGCGGCGTCTTCACGTCGTGCGTCACCGCAGCCAGCAGCCGCGAACGACGCTCGGTCTCCTCCTTGAGGGCGCCGCGCATGCCGTCGAATGACCGCGCCAGCGACGCCAGCTCCGAGGTGCCGCGCGCGTGCAGCTCGAAGTCCAGGTCACCGTCGGCGACCCTGCGGGTGGCGCGCTGCAGGCGCGTGACCGAGCGGTTGACCCCCGTGGCGATTACCCAGGCCCCGGCGGCGGCGATCACCGCCAGCGGCAGGAAGATGATCAGCCCGTAGCGCAGCACCGCGCCCAACCAGCCGTGCTGCGCAAGGGCGGGGACCTCCGGAGCCGGCATGCTCAGCAGGAACGTGCCGGCCAGCTCGCCGTCCCGGAACAGGGGCTCCAGCATGGTGCGGGTGTCGCGGTCCGCGCGGGAGGCGCGCAGCAACTCGTGCGGGTCCGCCGCGGCGCCGGGACCAAATTCCGTGCCGGTGGAGAACAGCACCAGGTTTTCGGTGTCCAGCACGATCAGCACGACCCCGTCGGGCAGGTCGATGCTCTCCTGTTCGCCGGCGAGCACCCGCGGCAGATCGTCACGGATCGCGCGCATGGCCAGGGGGAAGTCGCGCTGTGCCACGTCCGTGCGCTGGCGCAGCATGGTGTTGGCGCCCGCGTAGATGGCGGAGACCAGGATCGGTGACAGGGCGACCGCCGCAGCCAGCAGCAGGAGCTGGGTGCGCAGCCTCACGCCGATTCCTCCGGGGTCGGGTTGAACCGGTAGCCGACGCCGCGCACGGTCTGCACCCAGCGGGCGCCGTCGTCGCCGAGCTTCTTGCGGATGCGCTGCACGTGCACGGTGACCGTCGACAGGTCGCCGAAGCGGTTGCCCCACACGCGGTCGTAAATCTGCTCGGCGGTGAACACCTGCCCGGGCGATGCGGCCAGCATCGCCAGCAGTTCGAACTCCCGGCGCGCCAGGTTGAGGGGCCGTCCGTCGAGCGTCGCGGCGTACCCGTCGGGGTCGATGGCCAGCGGCCCATAGCGCAGGACCGGCTCGGCCGCCTCCGCCGACGCACGCCGGCGCCGCAGGTGGGCTCGCACGCGGGCGGTCAGCACCTTGGGGGAGAACGGCTTGGTGACGTAGTCGTCGGCGCCCACGCCGAAGGCGAAGATGCTGTCCTCTTCGGCGTCGCGGGCGGTCAGGACGAGCACCGGCAGGTCGTGGCGCCGGCGCAGGTCGGCCAGCAGCTCGAATCCGTCCCTGCCGGGAAGATTCACGTCCAGCAGCAACAGGTCGAACTCGTCCTGCTCGATGGCCGGCAACGCTCCCTCGGCCGAGTTCTTCACCGTGACCTCGACGCCTTCCTTCTCCAGGTACATGCGCAGCAGATCGCTGATGGCGCGATCATCCTCCACGACCAGCACCTTTCCCTGCACGGTACGAAACCGGTGCAGAGCATAACGCGACCGGGATAAACCGGGGCTAAACGGCCGCTGAAAGCGGACGGAACCCCGCGCCGGCGTCCGGGGGCTGGCGGCGCCGGCTCGTGCCGACCGGTGAGCCGGCCGTGGGGCCTCATGGCTGTAGCAGCACGATCAGGCGCCCGATGCTCGAACCGACCCCGCTACCGGTGACACGTCCGGTCCACCGGCGGTACCGTGGAGGTGAGGCAGAACCATGACCCGACCCGTCCGGACCGCGCTGCACGCCGCCTATGTGCTGGTCATTCCGGTCGCCCTGATCGGCGTCTTCGCCGGCGGCTTCGTCTCGTTGGCGGAGATCGTGGAGTACGAGGGCGTGCGCGAGCTCACCGTCTACGGCTCCCCGATCACGCCGCTGTTCATCGGCGCGGCCGCCGGTCCGGTGGTGCTGCTTGCCTACTTGACGTACTGGCTGGTCCGCCACCTGTCCGGCGGCGGCAAGCGGTACCGGCGCACGCGCTGAAGCGCGGCGGCCGTCAGCGGCGGTCGGGGCGGTCCAGGCGATAGCGCGCCGTGGTCCTTGCCTCGCCGCACCTCGCGCAGCAGGCGGTGCCCACGCAGGCTCGGCGTTCCGCGTTACGGAACGGCGGTGGCAGGCTGGAAGCCGTGCATCCGTTCAACGCGCGCCCGGTAGCCTTGGGCGCTGCGGAGTACGAGGTCGCGATCAAGGAGCCAGTTGAGGTCGCGGGTCAGGGTCTTGGCCGTCTTGACGGCGTAGGCCCGTGTGAGTGCCGGTGTGAGCTCGACGATCGCTGACGTAAGATGTCCGCGCCGCTGTCCTCCGGTACAGGGTCTCCCGGCCGGGCAGGTGTCGGCGTTGTCCGGTCGGTCCGGGATCACGGCAGTTCTCCCGTCCGTTCGACCGGCCAGCCGTGCTTGGCAGCCTGTACCGCCAGCCACTCCCGGTACGGCCGCGGAGCCGGAGCCGGATCGCCCATCCCGGCCTCGTGGCGCAGGCGCAGCAGCGGGTGGTCGCGCTCGGCCTGCGGCAGCGTGACCGGCCGGCGGTAGGCGCCGGACTCGAAGATGGCCAGGATGATCTCGATGATGTGGCGCCCACGGTGGCCGCTGTTGGGCGGGCTGCCGCCGGCGTCCAGCGCGTTGACGTAGTCGTCCACGTACCAGTACTCGCCGTCCGTCACCCCGTCCGGCAGGGGTCCCGGCGGCTGTTGCTCCGGCAGCGCCTGCCACTCGGCGCGGCCCGGCACCGCCCACGGCACCGGCAGGATCCATGCGCCGTCGTAGTGCCAGCGCAGCCGCCCCTCGGTGCCGGCGATCTCGAAGCCCAGCGCCTCGCGCTCGATGCCCGGGAACATGTGCTGGTGCAGGGTGCCGGTGAGCATCTCGTCGAACTCCAGCGTGGCGGTGATCTGCTGGCCGGCGATGGTGCCCATGCCGGACGGCGACTGCACCACGTCCTCGGCCGCAACCGGCCGTCCGTTCGTGAGCAGGGTGGCGGTCACCCGCCGGCACGGCCCGGTCACGGCCAGCAGCGCGTTGAGCATGTGCGTGCCCATGTTCATCAGCTCGTAGCCGCCGTAGTACCCCTTGCCGTTGGAGGTGACGTGCAGCGGCACGCCGATGCGCCCGGCGTCCAGCGCCTGCTTGACGGCGCGGAGCGAGCGCAGCGAGCTGCCCTGGTGGTGCACGGCGATCTGCGTGCCAAGCTCCTCGGCCCGTGCCAGCAGCGCGTCGGCCTGTGCCAGGTCCACCGTCATCGGCTTCTCCACGTCCAGGTGACAGGAGCGGGCGGCCAGCACGCGCATGGCCAGCGGGAAGTGCAGGTCGGTCTGCACCGGCACGATGACGATGTCCGGCTCGACGGCCGCGATCATCCGTTCGATGTCGTCGAAGCGGGCATCGACGCCAAGCTCGTCGCCCAGCGTGTCCAGCCGCTCGCGGTCAAGGTCGCAGAGCCCGACCACGTCGCTGCGCGGGTGGTAGCGATAGGCGCGCGAGGCGTGTCCGCCGCGGCTGCCGCAGCCCAGCAGCGCGGCGCGATAGATCTTCGCCATGGCAGCCGATACTCGACCCGGGCGGCCCGCCGGTCAAGCCGGCCGCGAAAAGCTACGCGGTGCGCGCCAGCATCCCGCCATCCACCGTCAGCGCGGTGCCGGTGATGAAGGACGCCTCGTCGGAGGCCAGGAACAGCACCGCGTTGGCCACGTCCTCGGCCGTGCCCAGGCGCTTGGCGGGCACCATCTGCGCATAGCGCACCCCTCGCTCCTGCGGCGCGCCGTCCCATGCCGGTGTCAGGATCGCGCCGGGCAGCACCGCGCAGACGCGGATGTCCGGCCCGTAGTCGATGGCCAGCGTCCGGGTCAGGCCCAGGACTCCGGCCTTGGCCGCGTCGTAGGCCGTGCACGCGGGCAGGCTCACCAGCGAGTGCACGGAACCGGTGTTGACGATCACGCCGCAGCCGGTCCTGCGCATGACGGGGATCCCGTATTTGGCGGCCAGATAGATCGCCTTCAGGCCGACGTTCAGGGTGTCGTCCCAGTCCTTCTCGTCCAGTTCGGTGGCCGGGCCGTCGCGCACCCGGATGGCGTTGTTGTGGACGATGTCGACCCGCCCGAACGCCTCTTCGGTGCGCGCGAACATGCCGATGACGTCGTCGCGCGCGCCGACGTCGGCAGGGACGAAGATCGCCTCGCCGCCGGCGGCCCGTATCTCGCCGGCGACGTGCCGGCCCCGCGCTGCATCGACGTCGGCGATGCAGACCGAAGCGCCTTCACGCGCCAGGACCTCCGCGGTGGCCCGGCCGATTCCCGAGGCGGCGCCCGTCACGATGGCCGCCTTGCCGGCGACCCTGCCCGAGGTGCTCATGGCTGTTCTCGTCTTCTCCGGATCATGAGGAGATCAGGGATCTTATCGGTTTCTCATGAGCCTGAGGTCCGCATGACTCGGACGGCTTCACTCCCGCGGCCGGCGGCGGTACGTTGACTCTGCGATGAGCACCGTGGACATGCGGCCGGTCGCCGCAGAGCCGAGCTTCAACGAAGGGCTGTCGCTGACCGTGGACCGGGCGCTGCGCCACCTGGACCTGCCTCCCGGCCTGCCGGAGCAGATCAAGGCGTGCGACTCGGTGCTGCAGCTGCACTTCCCGGTGCGGCTCGACGACGGCGTGTTCCACATCTTCCGCGGCTGGCGCGCCACCCACAGCTCGCATCTCCTGCCGGCCAAGGGCGGCATACGCTATGCCTGCTGCGTCGACCAGGACGAGGTGGAGGCGCTGGCCGCGCTGATGACCTACAAGTGCGCGCTGGTGGACGTTCCTTTTGGTGGCTCGAAGGGCGGCGTGAACCTTGAACCGGGCGAGTACTCGGAGCGCGAGCTGGAGGTCATCACCCGCCGCTTCGCGCGCGAGCTCATCTCACGCGGCTACCTGAGCCCGGGCGGGAACGTGCCGGCGCCCGACATGGGCACCGGCGCGCGCGAGATGGGCTGGATCGCCGACATCTACCGGATCATGAACCCGGCGGAGATCAACGCGCTGGCCTGCGTGACCGGCAAGCCGGTCACCACCGGCGGCATCCCGGGCCGGACCGAGGCGACCGGGCGCGGGGTCCAGTTCGCGGTGCGGGAACTCTTCCGCCGTCCCGAGGACTTGGCGCTGGCCGGCCTGGAAGGCGACCTGGAAGGCAAGCGGATCGTCGTGCAGGGGCTCGGCAACGTCGGCTACCACTTGGCGAAGTACCTGTCCGAAGAGGACGGCGCGCTGATCGTCGGCGTGATGACGCGCGAAGGCACGGTCCTGGACGACGGCGGCATCGACGTGGACGGGCTGCACGCCCATCTGGATGAGCACGGCAGCGTCGAGGGGTACCCCGGCGGCCGCACGGACCTCGACGCGGACGCGTTACTGACGATCCCCTGCGACCTGCTGATCCCGGCCGCGATCGAGGGCCAGATCCACCGCGGCAACGCCGCAGACGTGCAGGCCAACCTGGTGGTGGAGGCGGCCAACGGCCCGGTCACCTACGGCGGCGACGAGATCCTCCGGCAGCGCGGCATCCCGGTGCTGCCCGACCTGTTCGTGAACGCGGGCGGCGTGACCGTCTCCTACTTCGAGTGGATCAAGAACCTGTCCCACATCCGCTTCGGCCGCATGGACCGCCGCCTCGACGAAGGCCGCGGCGAGCGCATCGTCCGCGCCCTGGAGGTGATGACCGGCCGCTCGGCCGACGCGTCGCTGCGCGCCGAGCTGATCTCCGGCGCCGACGAGCTGGCGCTGGTCCGCTCGGGACTGGACGACACCATGCGTCAGGCCTACGAGGAGATCAGCCAGACCTTCCACCGGAACGACCAGATCGACGACTTCCGCACCGCTGCCTACGTCGTGGCCCTCACCAAGATCGCCAGCACCTACCTGGACCTGGGCGTGTAGGCGCGCCCTGGTGCGCGTCTCGACGCGATGACCCGGCTACAGGAACCGGCGCAATCCGGCCAGGGTTTCGCGGGTGGATTCGAGGCGGGAGGCGCCTTCCTTGCGCCAGTGGGTCTCCACGCTGACGACGCCTGAGTAGCCGTCGCGGCGCAGGGCGTCGACCTGGCCGGCGTAGTCCACCGATCCGCTGCCGATCGGCGCCCAACTCGTCAGGCCGGTGGCGTCGTCCACCACCGCCGCGTCCTTGACGTGTACGTGCAGGAGGTAGGGGAGGATGGCCCGGTAGCCGTCGGGGTAGGGCACTCCGCCGGAGACGAAGTCGTTTCCGGGGTCCCAGATGGCGCGCAACCGCCGGTGATCGACCGCCGCCAGGATGCGCGCCGCGTTGTGCCCGGAGTTGCCCCAGCACGAGCGCACGTTCTCCAGCCCCAGGGTCACGTGGTGCTCGTCCGCGATGGCCGCCGCGGCGCGCAGCCCGGCGACGATCTTGGGCAGCAGGTCGTCCGGTATGGCGCCGCCGCACGGCTCCCGCGGGGAGGGGTTGCCGGCGCCGGCCAGGTAGCCGCGCCGGAACGAGAACAGGCGCACGATGCCGGCGCCCAGCTCGCCTGCCACTTCGCAGCTCCGCCGGATCTGCTCCAGGTGCTCTGCTACCGCGGCGTGGCGGGTGACCTGGGCCGCAGGCACCTCGTCCAGCTCGATCGCCTTGAACGAAGGCGGGTCCACGGCGACCACGTGCATGCCTTCGCCCGCGACCATGCGCCGCAACTCCGCGACGTCGGCGGCGGAGAGCTCGTGCACGCCGCGCTCGCCGACCTTGTTGAACTCCAGGTGGGTCAGCCCCATCTCGCGCGCCGCCGGCAGGGCGACCGCGGGATCCGCATCGATCTCGTCGGTGACGACTCCCAGTGTGAAACTCAATCGTAACTCCCTCGTTCGTGGTCCCCCAGCAGACGCCGCTGGCGGTCGCTGGCCATCGCCAGGATAGCCGGGTCGAACCGGAACCGGTTCAGGTAGGGCGGAAAGCGCTGCGCGATGCCGCGTTGCGAATAGCTGACCTGCAGCAGATGGCGGACCCGGTCGCTGCGGTTGGCGCTACCGCGGTGCCACACCTCGCTGCGGAAGATCACCACGTCGCCGGCGTTGCAGAGAATGCTCTGTTCCTCCCGGCCCTGCCAGGCCGTGTCGTCTCCCGGCCGGCGGCCGGCCCGGTGGCTGCCGGGGATGAAGCGCGTCGGCCCGATCTCCTCGTCCAGGTCATCCAGGTAGAAATGTGCCGTGGCGATGTAGACCGGAATGCGTACGCGCGGGTCGGCCATCACGTCCTCCGGCAGCGTCAGCGGCTGGTAGTCGGCGTGCAGCGCCTGGTCCGGCCGCCCCGGCCCGGTCAGCCAGGAGGTCATGGCGATGACGTGGCAGTCCGCGCCGAGCAGCGCCTCGGCGATCTCGATGACCCCGGGGTAGTCCAGGAACTGCACGAAGTGGGGGGCGCGATTGAAGGCGTTGTTGATCGACCGGTTGAGGAAGCCGTCCTCGGGATCGGAGGCGCGGTCGTAGCTCTCTGCGAGCGGCTCCAGCCGCGCCATGTGCGCGCGGAGTTCGGCGACCTGATCGCGGTCGAGCACCGCCGGGAGGTACACGTACCCGTCTCGCTCCACCGCCTCGACCTGACTGGGCAGGTCCGGCTGCGCTACCAGCGGCAATGCTTGCGGCATCGCTTGTCAGTCTACCGCGATCCAAGCGGAGTCGGCAGCCTCCATCAAACTGTGCAAACTGTGCCGGATGTACCGCGGGTGCGACCGAGGTGACGACGCACAGGAAGGATGGCGACCACTAGCGGACGATCTGGAGACGCGGCGCCGAGCCTTCCTCGATCTGGTCGCTCGGCTGAGGCAAGACGGCCAAAGCCGACGGGCGCACATCCCATCCGAGGTACTCATCAGGGAAGATCGAGACGCTGGCCATCGATTTGATGGCGCGACTGGTCGTGGACGCCAGCGTGGCCGTGAAGTGGCTGGTCGAGGAGGAGGAGTCGGCTACCGCGAAGCGGCTGATCGCAGGACCATACGAGTTGCACGCCCGGTGGCGGAAAGCGCGCCTTGAAGAGATCCGCCGCAGTACGGCCGGCTCGGGCGCCGAGGCCGTGGGACGATGCCGCTGGGTGGTGCGAGGACGACCAGGTGACGGCCCCAGCGACCTGGCTCGCGCCTGGCACTCGACCGACCGGTGTCAAGGGGGCTGTGAGACGACACTTTCAGGGGTTGACAATCCAAGAAACCTTTAATCATATAACAATTGCGGGGTGGATGACAACGCATCGTCCCGAATGGCCCGAATGGGACGGGCTGTTGGCCCGCCCCAGGGAGGCATGAGTGATGCGTGTAAATCGTGAGCTCAGAAGGATTCGCTGGCTGTTGATGCGCTGGCAACGATGAGCAAGCAGCTTCTCGACAACCCAACGCTGAGCCAGAACCTGCAGCACACTATCTGCTTTCTGGCGTCCGCCGCACGATCTCGAGGACAGCAGAGAGGCTTCACGCACATGAAGCTGCAGAAACTGCTCTACTATTGCCAAGGGATGTTCATCGCCGGGGCCGGGATACCCATGTTCCTCGAGAGGATCGAGGCATGGAAGCACGGCCCTGTCGTAGTGGACGCTTGGTACGAGCTCAACTGGCTCGATGCGGACGACATCCCCGTCAATGACGTGGATGGCCTCTCGTGGATGCTGAGACAGCTCAGCGACTACCAGACGACGATTCTCCAGTGGGTGTTCCAGCAGTATGGGCACTACTCCGCTGGTGATCTGAGAGACCGATCGCACAACGAACCGCCATGGAAGGAAGCCTACGCAAAGGGCGGCCTCGGAGCAGAGATTACTCTCGTTAGTCTAAAGAAATACTTCAAGCAGTTCTTCAGATGAGTTGCCGTGAGCGACGCTGACAAAGAGGCGCCGCCCGAAGGCTCCAGGCGCGATCAGAAGGATTCCGGTGCAACCCCCCCAAAGCTGTCGGCATGGGGACGGCTCAAGCTGACCTGGAGTCAGCATGGCGCAATATGGGTTCCCATTATACTGAGCCTCTGCTTGTTGGTGACGACGATCTGGTCCGGAACAAGTCAAGCGAATCGACTTCGACATACGATCTGGAAGGACTATTCTGATCAGCTTCGAAACCACAGAGAAGCGACTCTCAATGATATGCGAACGGTCCGTCGAGAGCTGCAGGCCCAACTGCAGGCGCTGGACGAGCGATTGAGGGACTTGGAGGCGAGTCGTCCAGCGGATCGGCCGCTTCCTCGCAGCAAATCATAGCCGGTTCTGAGCTTCGGCACTATTCAGCGCTATGGAGCGGGCCTGGTTTCGCCAACTGCCTGGAAGATCTCGCGGGCGAGGACGGCGAAGGCGACCTCCTGGAACTCCGGGTCGCTCAGGTAGCGGGTGACGAGTGCGTCGTTCTCGCCCATGCGCTCGACCATCAGTTGGCCGAGTCGCTCGCGGATGCCGAGGCTGAACTTGTCGAAGGGGTTCGCGACGGCGATCTTGCGCACGTCCTCGTCGCGGAGGGCGCGCTCCCTCACCTGCTCGAAGAACAGGCGGTCCTCGTCGGTGAACTCGGTGCCGAAGCGTTCGTTCAGGCGCTCGATGATCTCTGAGAGCGGCGCCTTCTCGTCCTCGGGGTTGCCCGTGCCCACCGCGGAGGGGCTGACCACGTAGGCCTCCGGCTCCTCAAGGATGATTGCACCGGACGACACCCGCTCCAGGCGGTAGTACTCCAGGCTGACTTCGTCACCGAGGTCGATGAGTTCCTGGCGGGGCCGGAGCAGGGAAGGGAGCAGCAGGCGACC
This sequence comes from Spirochaetia bacterium, assembly GCA_965215345.1. Lineage (GTDB taxonomy): Bacteria > Spirochaetota > Spirochaetia > SZUA-6 > Bin103 > CATQHW01. Next base: position 2,332,454 of record CBDCDL010000002.1, read on the forward strand.
GAACGATGAGAGCCGCTCCAGCTCGCTGTCGCCGTACGGGATGATCTGGCTGAGGAAGGCGTACAGGTTCACAAACGCGCTGAGGCGGTCGCGGAACGCCGTCCGGTCGTCCTCGTCGAGGCCCTGGAAGCGGTCGCGCGCCGGCTGCAGACACGCCTCGATGCGTGCGTGGTCTCCGGGCTGCTGCTGCGCAGGGGGCAGGTAGAAGACCTTTGCGAACGCCTCGACCTCGCTCCCGTGGTAGACCTGCATGCCGTCGAGCTGGTGCTTGAGCTGCTCAAGCTGATAGGGGTCGGAGGCGGCCAACAGCTCGGTTCGGTCGTAGTAGGGGGCGAAGGCGTCGCGGATGTCGTCGGGGTCGTTGACGAAGTCCATGACGAACGGTGCCTCCTTGCCGGGCGCCACGCGATTGAGCCGCGATAGCGTTTGCACTGCCTGTACGCCGTCCAGGCGCTTGTCGACGTACATGGCCTGTAGCAGTGGCTGGTCGAATCCCGTCTGGTACTTCTCCGCAACGAGCAGGATCTGGTAGTCGGGCGAGTCGAAGCGCGACGGCAGGGCCGCTTCGCTTATGGATTTCCCCGTCACGACATCGGCGTTCATGCCGGGCTCGGTGAACTCCTCGCCCGTATCCGGATCGGTGACGGTTCCGCTGAAGGCCACCAGGGGGCGGACGTCTTCGTACGCGTGCTCGGCGATGTAACGTCTGAACGCCTGCAGGTAGCGCACGGCGTGAAGCCGCGACGAGGTCACGACCATGGCCTTCGCCCGGCCGCCGATTCGCCGGCGCACGTGTTCGCGGAAGTGCTCGACGATGACCTCGGTCTTCTGCTCGATGTTGTAGGGGTGGAGGGTCATGTACTTGGCCAGCGCGACGGCTGTGCGGCGTTTCGGGAAATCCGGGTCGTCCGCGGCCTGCTTCGCGAGGCGGTAGTACGTGTTGTAGTCAGTGTAATTCTGGAGCACGTCGAGGATGAACCCCTCCTCGATCGCCTGCCGCATGCTGTAGACGTGAAAGGACTCCGGCTTGCCGCTGGGACCCGGCCGGCCGAACAGTTCGACGGTCTTGCCCTTGGGCGTGGCCGTGAACGCGAAGAAGGAGAGGTTGGGCTGCCGACCGCGTGACTCGACGACCGCGGCGAGGCCGTCCTGCCAGTCCTCGTTCTCTTGCCGTGCATCCTGCGCCCGCACGCCGAGGATGGCCTTCATCTCGCGCGCGGTCTCGCCCGTCTGGCTGGAGTGCGCCTCGTCGACGATGACGGCGTAGCGCCGGCCCGCGATCTCGCGCTGCCAGGCCGCTGCCTGGGCCTGTTCGGCCTCGGAGGGGTTCTCCGACGGGGCCGCTCCGGCGATGGTCAGGAGTCCCTTCAGAACGAACGGGAACTTCTGCAGGGTCGTGATGACGATCATCGTGCCGTCGACGAGGGCGCGGGCGAGTTGCTGCGAGTCCTGGTCGATCGCCTTCACGACGCCTTGGGCGTGCTCGATCTGGTAGATGGCGGCTTGCAGTTGCTGGTCGAGGACGCGGCGGTCGGTGATGACGATGACGCAGTGGTAGACCTTCTCGTCGTCGGAGTCGTGCAGGCTCGCGAGCCGGTGCGAGAGCCACGAAATGCTGTTCGTCTTGCCGCTGCCGGCGGAGTGCTGGATGAGGTAGTTGCGTCCGGGGCCGTCCGCCCGGGCAGCGGCGACCAGCTTGCCGACGGAGTCGAGCTGGTGGTAGCGCGGGAAGATGACGGCCTCGCGCTTTTCGGTGCGCGTGCCCTTCGCGTCCTCGACCTTCTCTTCGCGGCGCTCGACGAACACGTATGAGCCCAGAATGTCGAGGAAGCGCTCCCGTTCGAGCACCTCCTGCCAGAAGTAGCCGGTGCGGTAGCCGGAAGGGTGCGGCGGATTGCCGGCCCCGCAGCCGATGGCGCCCGGGGCGGTGCCCCGGTTGAAAGGGAGGAAGCGTGTGGTCTCGCCGGCGAGCCGCGTGGTCATGTGGACTTCTTCCGGATCGGCGGCGAAGTGGACGAGGGCGCGCTTCCGGAAGCGGAAGAGGGGCACGTTCGGGTCGCGGTCCTGCTGGTACTGGAGGACCGCGCTGCGCCACGTCTGCCCAGTCATCGGGTTCTTCAGCTCGCAGGTGGCGACGGGTACCCCGTTGAGCGAGAAAAGGAGGTCGACCTCATGGCCCGTCCCGGGATGGCACCGAGCTTGCCGCGTGATGGTCAGTTCATTCCGCTCGAACCGAGCGAGCGCGTCCGGATTGAGACCATGCGACGGCTTGAAGTAGGCGAGCCGGAAGGTCTTGCCGTAGAAGCGGAACCCGTGGCGGAGGACGTCCATCGCCCCCTTGTTGTCGAGCTCCTTCACGAGCGTCTCGATGAGGGTGGATTCGAGGTTCGCGCCATGGAGGGCGGCCATGCCGGCCCAGAGGTCCGGTTGTGTGTCGCGGATGAAGGCGAGGGCACGCGCGGGAAAGAGCGCGCGGTCGACGTCCCACTCCTCGAGGTCTCCCTTGCGCCAGCCGCCATCGAGCAACATCGACTCGACGGTAGACTCGAACGCGGACTCTTCTGTGTGGGTGCTCATCGGCTGTGTCTATCGATACCGGCGGTTATCTGTCCGCTGACCACTTCCGCCATAGTACCTCATTCCCATCAGGAGCCATCGACCACGACCGGCTCCCGCACATCGACCTTGCCCGTGACAGCAGCATTGATGAGCGCGGTCCGGTACTCCTGCAGCCGCTCGATGGCGCGGGTGGCCGTGTCGAGAGCGGCATCGTTTGATGGCAACCGTTCTTCAAGGAACTCGACGATCGCTCGCTGCTCCGGGATCGGGGGCACCGGAATGCAAAAGGAGGCGGCGGAGGCCTCGTAAATCGTCCGATGCGTGGAACCCATCATGAGGCGATTGAACTCGCTGTGCATGGAACGGAACGTCAGAAGGAGATACTTCGTTATCAGCTTGGGACCGCAGACCCAGCTCCAAAAGTCCTGAGACGTTGCCATCGGCACTGGCATTATCCCGGAGAAACCAATGGAGGCGGTCCTCGATAGGATCACAGTGCCGGCGGGCAGCAACTCTGCGGCTGAGTTCGAGATTCCAACGCGGCTAATCGATTCCCGAGTCTCACCTAAGTATGTCGTACGCCCATCGCGAAGCTGCCAGACGTCGGACAGGGTAAACCAAGGGATGTTGCAGTTCTCCCAATACTCAGGGTGATGACGACTTGGGGTGTGCCCGGATTTCATCTCGGCGTACCGTCGGATGTTCCCGACCTCCCAGTGCTCCGGCACGTTGCCGAGCCACTCGATGCCCGAGGGTTTGAGGCGGGGCGACGGGTCGAGACCGGCAGCGCGGGCCGCATCGGGCGGGAGGCCGCGCGTCACCGTGCGGGCGATGAGCGCGGCCCGGTACTCCTGCAGCCGCTCGATGAGCTTTCGCTTCTTCGCAACGAGCGAGTCGATGCGCTCCGTTTCCCGGCGGAGAAACGCGGCAATCGTGCGTTGTTCGGGGAGGGGAGGGCGGGGAATCTGGAAGCTGCCAAGGTCGGTAGGCGTCAACTCCATGAAGGTTGAGCCCTTGCCGAGGGACTGGAGCACGAGCCGGCTCGCCAAGAGAATGTAGTACCCGAAGCAACTGTCGGCGTTGGTGTGAGGGACTAGGGTGCGGCATCCTTGGTTCGTCGCGGCAGGTACCGCCGTAATTGCGAGATGACCAATGGGAGCACGGGTAGACAGCACAAGTGACTCCGCAGGGCTCACTCGCGCGCTACTGTTGCGAACACCTTCTTCCGTGATGGTTCGGCGGCCGGAACTGATCCATTCGCGTTCATTTCGGCCAAGGTCGTCCGGCGTGAGCCAGACCGTTTCACCATCCCAATAGCTCTCCTCCGAGATAGCTGGCGTTCCGCCGTTCACGATAGTGAACCATCGGCGTAGCGACCCCTCTTGCCAGTGCTCCGGCAGCTCGTCGAGCCACTCGACACCAGATGGGCGGTAGGCAGTGTAGGGGTTCATGTCGTAGTTAGCCACATGCGCGAGAGCATCAGCTCCTGACGATCTCGCCGAGCAGCTCGATGATCTCGTGCTCCAGATCCCGCAGGTCCGACTCGATCTGGTCGAGGGGGCGAGGCGGTTCGTACACGAAGAAGTGACGGTTGAGCGGTATCTCATAGCCGACCTTCGTCTTGCTCTCGTCCACCCAGGCGTCGGGCACGTGCGGCAGCACCTCGCGCCCGAAGTACTCGGCTACGTCCTCGTGAAGGGGAACTGTCTCGGTATCGCGGAGGTCGGTGTCGGGTTCGGCATTGCCGTGGCGGTCGAGGCAGATCGCGGCCTCGGGATCTCGTTCGCCGAGAGCCGCCAGCACCGCCTTCCGTTCGGACGCTGAGAGGCGTAGCCTTGCGGCCTTGGCTGCGCCTCTCAGCGTCTCCACGAACGCCGCGCGGTTCTGTATCACAGCGCGGCGGGTCTCCTTGTCGAGGGAGCGCAGCAACCTACGGATCGCCTGCTGCCGCGCCTGCCCTTCGGTCACCTCGGCGTCATGCGCGGGCCCCGGTCGCTTCTTGCTCTTCGCGAGGTTCTGGAACGCCCGCTCGTCCTCAAGGCGGGAAATGCGCTCCGGCGCGGCTGCGAAGTTCAGGCGCAGGGGGCGTTCCACCGTCACCTTGCGGTAGCCGAAGTCCTCGTTCGCGAACACCCTGCTCACGACCCGCGGCCGCGTGCGCGGCTCGTGTGTGACCGGGTCGTCGTCCATGATTGGCCGTGTCTCGCCGTCCTGGAAGTTGCCGTGGATGCGCGTGAGGTCGTCGATCTGCTCTGGCGACAGCTCATTCCGTTTGTTGCCGAGGCTCTTGCGCATCTTCGCGAAGAACTGGCGCCCGTCGATGAGTTGCACCTTTCCTTTCCGGTGCGGCTCCTTCCGGTTCGTGAGCACCCAGACGTAGGTCGAGATGCCGGTGTTGTAGAAAAGCTGGTCGGGGAGCGCGACGATGGCCTCCAGCCAGTCGTGCTCGATGATCCACCGGCGGATGTTGCTCTCCCCGCTGCCGGCATCACCCGTGAACAGGGGCGACCCGTTGAACACGATCGCGAGGCGGCTGCCGCCTTCATCGGCGGGCTGCATCTTGGCAAGCATGTGCTGCAGGAACAGCAGCGAGCCGTCGTTGATCCGGGGCAGGCCCGCGCCGAAGCGGCCGTCGTACCCGAGCGTGTCCGCCTCGCGTTCGATGTCGCGCTGCTGCTGCTTCCACTCCACGCCGAAGGGTGGATTGGCGAGCATGTAGTCGAAGGTGTGCTTGCGGCCGTCGAGACGGCGGTTGTATCCGTCGTCCGTGAAGGTGTCGCCGAGGATGATGTTCTCTGCGTTCTCTCCTTTCAGAAGCATGTCGGACTTGCAGACCGCCCATGACTCGTCGTTGTGGTCCTGGCCGTACAGGATGGGGTTGGCGTCGCGGTTGTGTTCGCGGAGGTACTGGTCGGCCCCGGATAACATGCCGCCCGTCCCGCAGGCGGGGTCGTAGACGGTCTTCACCACGTGGCCGCGCCCCAGGTCCGGCTCCGGCGAGAGGAGCAAGCTCACCATCAGCCGGATGACCTCGCGGGGCGTGAAGTGCTCCCCCGCCTCCTCGTTCGCCTGCTCGGCGCCGATCCGGATCAGCTCCTCGAATACGTAGCCCATTTGCATGTTGTCGACGCGGTCAGGCGACAGGTCCACTCTGGAGAACCTCTGGATGACTTGGAACAGCAGGTTCTTCTCGTCCATGCGCGCGACCTGCTCGCCGAAGGCACAGCGGTCCATGATCTCGCGCACGTTGGGGGAGAAGTCGCGGATGTAGGCGCTGAGGTTCTGTGCCAAGTTGTTCGGGTCGTCGAGCAGCCGCTCGAAGTCGAGCCGGGAGGTGTTGTAGAACGGCCGGCCCGACGCGTGCTGAAGGAGGCTTCGGCGCACGCTCTCGTTTCCGCCGGCGTACCCGGCGTCAGCGTCAAGCACCTCCTGCTTAGTCTGCTCCAGCACGCAGTCGAAGCGTCGCAGGACTGTCAGGGGGAGGATGACCTTGCGGTACTCGTTTCGCTTGTACGGGCCTCGCAGCAGGTTGCAGATGCTCCAGATGAAGTTCGCTAGTTCGGCGTGCGTCCTCGCGTTCATACGCTCCCATGCTCATAGCGCGGGACCCCTACGGGCCTTGCCGCTTGCCTCGCCACCGGCCGGTGACGGCAACTCACTGTAGCACCTGCATCGGTCTGCCGGAACGGGCACTGGGGTAGTCTCCCACCAAGTCGCGTAACTCGGAGGTGACGAGAAGCTCGCCGGGGTCTACGATAGGGCATCTTCTCAGCCGCCTTCATCGGCAGGATCGTGCCGGGTGCCTTGCGCCAGCCCCTCGCCTTGGTCCCATGGGTCTGGACCGCCGATGTCGCCCGTTCGCGCGAGGGGGACCTCTCCAAAGCCAAAGCGATCGTCATCGGAACTGTTGCCGATGACATGCGTAGGAAACGTGCGCGCGTCGCTGCGCAATGCGCTTGCCGCGTTTGCGCGTTGCCGGGACGATCACCGCGCCTCGTAGTGTGGCCGTCGTGCTCGGCGCTACCGCGGGCGCTCGCGGCGTCTTGGTCGCATCGCAATCGAGGCGTAGGTCCGCTTCCGGACGAACGGAACGGGATGAGTCCACGAATAGCCTCGGCCAGATTGGGATAGACTGGAGCACCCTTGAACCCGGCTTATTCACGCGTCGGTCTGACAAGCCATGCCTGGAGATAGAAGAACGATTATTCCAGAAAATGGGTGTGCTGGCGCAGCCATGCAGGAGTGACGGCGCGGCTGGGAGCAGATGGCCAAGAGCGCGTGCAGCGTTGAAAGGGCGCGGTTGGTCGGGACCGAAAGGCTGACGGCAGTCGAGCACGCCGGCGAGGACACAGATGACCGCGCCCAGGTGCTCGACGAAGAGGTTCTGAACGTGCCGGCCTGTCGGCCTCAGCCGTTGGGCGCCCAGTCCAGGAGGGTGAGCTTGTTCCACAGCCGCAGCCAGTCGGCCGCCGCATGCTGCGCGATCACGACGGTCGCCCGCCGGCCGTGGCGGACCACCCGGCTGGCCACCCGCAGCACCCGCTCGCGCAGCCGGCGCAAACTCCAGCCGACGCCGGTCGCCCGCTGCATCAGACAGCGCCCCGCGTGCAGCACCTCGTAGGCCAGCAGATTCAACAGCAACAGCGTCTCGTTCTGGGCCCGTACTCCTGCTTCTTGCGGCTCGGTGGCCGCCTCCAGGCGGCGGCCCCGGTAGTGGCTCTTCGCACGCGGCGCCGAGGACAGCGCCGGCGCCAGCACGTCCATGAACTCTCCCATGTGCCCTTCGGCCTTGCCGCGCATGCGGTACAGCCCCAGCAGCCGCGCGCCGCTGTAGCGGTTGCGTTTGAGGTTGGTGATCAGCCAGAAATAGTCGAGGAACAACTCTCCGGGCCGCTCCACCACCACCAGCACCACCCGCCGCGCGTGCTCCCAGGAATCGGCCTGGTAGCGCAGCTCGTGGCACCACACCCGCCCCTCGCGCGGCGGACGCCCCGGCGGCCGGCGCAGATACGGCTGCGCCATGCGGTCCAGCACCGCGTTGTTGCGGATGCGCGCCACGTAGTCGATGCCCGATGACTCCAGGCCCGTGAGCGTTTTTCCGTCGGGAAATCCGGCGTCCATCCGCACCAGCACCGACTCGCACACCCGCGGCCGACAGCGCTCGACCACCCGCTGGATAAACTCAAGCGCGCCGTCGGCCGAGCCCACCGCGCCGGGCCGCAACGTGCCGTCGAGCAGGTCGCCGCTCTCCGCGCAACTGGCGATGAGCGCATGAAACATCCGCTGCCCGTAGTGGCCGTTGTACTGGCTGCCGGCCTGCTGCCCGTGCACCTCGAACGGCAGGCCGTCCAGGTCGATCATCAACCGCTTGTATCGCCGCTCCCCGTTGTCCTTCCACAGCCGGCGCACCGCCAGCTCGATGATCCCCTCACGCACCACATCCTGATTGGTCGGCGCGCTCAACAGACCCACCAACCGCGACAGCGTCGGCTGCGAGGGCAGCACGCTGTCGGGCTCCAACGACGCGGTGCCGCGGCGCGTGTCGTTGGCCACGCGAAAGCTCGGGTCGTGCCGCAGCCGGTCAGCGTCGTCCTGGTCGCGCCAGCCCTGGCCCAGCAGCAACAGGCTGGTCCGCAGCACGTCGGCCAGCGGGTAGGTGATCAGCAGCGGATTGCGCGGATCCAGCAGCCGCTCGTCCATCCACTCGACGATGCCGGTGCGCTCCATGATCTCGCGCAGCAGCAGCGCGCCGCTGTCGGCGCTCAGATGCTCCGCCCGCGCCTCGACCTGCACCGAGCCGTTGAAGGTCGTCGAAAAGATCGGTAGAGTCTCACCCACGGCGTGTCCCGTCCTTTGCGGAGGTTTTGGCGTAACACCTTGACTCTACTGCAAATCGGCGGACGCGCCTACTCTTTCTCTACTCCTCCGTGAATAAGCCGGGTTGAACGACGGTGAGAACCGCCTCGTCAGCGCGACCTTCGATGCGGCAGACGACCTGCTTTGGCAGGCTGCTGCTGGACGGCTGCCGCGGTTGACCCTTGGCAGATCCGGCTTTGTCGGCCCCTTGGTCGAACTCGCCATTGGGCGCATGGCAAAGCCCGAGGCATATCGCGGCATAGTGATCGAGCCACCGATGTTTCATCAGATCGAACGCGCGCTGTCAGACGGCACGATCAGTGGCGCCGCCGCCCGCGATCGGTCGGGCGTCTTCCCGTTGAGACGGTTCGATACGTCCAACGGCAACGCCGAGAACTTAGTCTGGGATCAGTGGGCGAATCACACGGAGAACGCCGCGCGTGCTGCCGGCATGCCCAGGAGCTTGGCGGCAGGCTTGATGGGCGCGCTCGGAGAATTGCAGGACAACATCCTCGAACATAGCGGCCGGCCCAACAGCGGACTCGTCGCCTATGGAGCCAGCACCGACGCTTTCGAATTCGTCGTTGCCGACGCCGGACGCGGCGTGCTCGCAAGCCTCCGGGACAATCCCGAGTTCGCGCACCTTGCCGATTGTGGAACGGCGCTGCGTGTCGCCGCGTCCGATGGTGCCTCCCGCCACGGCTCCAACACCGGACACGGGTACGGCATTGGTCAGTTGTTTCGCGCACTCGTTCATGACGCCGCCGAGCTACGGCTCCGCAGTGGCGACCACTCCCTGCGGCTCTGGGGCGACGCCCCAAGCCTCACTGGCCAAGTTGAACTCGTTCAGAAGGCGTGGCTGGACGGCCTCACCATCACGGTGCGCTGCGCGCCGGGGCCGGCGCGGCAACGGTCGTGAGGGAACCGCGGCGTGGAGAAGCGTCTCATACGATTTCCGGACAAGTATCACATTGTGCGCGAGGAGATCGTCGATCGGAGCGCCTACGGGCGTTGGGGACTCCGCCCACTCCAGGCGGCCCGCTTCAGTAAGACACGCTCTGCGGCGTCGGATGGCGCGCGCGAACGCCTCGGTTTCGACCAATGTCACCTGCGCGAAGTTCTGCCGCAGCTCTTCGAGCTTTCGCCCGCCGCCGCGAACAACGATCGCAAGCGGACGTCCGACCCGGTCGGCGAGTCCGCAAAGTTGGTTGACATGCCAGTCGATGCGCTCGGCCCGGCCACAGCCGGTGGCGAACTCGAACGCCAGGATCTCGATCTCCGGTCGTTCGGCGATGAGATCGCTCCATCGGAGATAGTCATGCTCCGTGCGGCCGTTGACATGAAGTGCCGTCGCTATACCCGCCGACGCCATTTCCGTCCATGCCAGAAGGATCCGCTTCATTGCGTAGAGATTGTCGGTGCGCGGCACGTCGGTCAGCACGCTGTAGTTCGGCGTTGTTGCGAGGGTGATACCAAGCTCATTCAACGACGATAGGAGCGATCCGCGATCCTTGGATTCCCACCATCGCTCGATTGGCCCATCCTTGTCGACGCCGCTGACGATCACCTGAACGGCTTCCGGGATCAAGAAACGTCCCGCAAGCTCGGCACGCGATGTGACATGGAGCTTGCCGGTCGCGAAATTGACCAGCCTATAGAGCGACAGCGCAACCATCGGCTCATCGAGCACCGCTGCGCGGCTGTATCGGTGGTCGACGAACGGAACGACCATCGGCATCGTCGGCACACCGTTCGCGCGGGTGCGAGGGGTAGTGTGTAAGTCGAGGCCGCGGACTTCGCACATGCGCGCAACGAAAAGCCTCCGATTGAAGCGGCAAACCATGTCGCACTTACTCTTGTCGGCGCAGGTGCACAGGTCGTGGCAGTCGAAAATGCCGGCGTCCGTGTGAATGCCGCCGCATCGGTCGCGTTCCAGGCAGGTCAGGCACCCCATCGACTGTGTGTGCCGGCTCGGATCGTCCCAGAGCTTCTGGGGTCTCCGGAATTGACGCGAGGGTTCGTTCGGGGGTCTCCCGTTCACTTGACGCTCACTTCCGCCGTGTCGCCGAACAGTCCGACTCGCTGGATTACTCCTTCGGCATAGCCGCCGCATTTGTGGATAGCGGCTGTCATATCGGGCGCGGCATTCTCGATTCGCCCGATTGCCCGCAAGCCGTCACTCACCGTCAGTCCATCGGCGGTGGTTTGGACAATCAGCGGGTCGCCGGTTTTCACGCAGGCATCGGAAAAAAGCTGCGCGGTCAATACACGCGGAGTTTCCGCCATCGTCAACTCCAACAAGGTCGGCTCATGCAGGCGGTCGAGGCCGCGATCCCATCGCTTGCGCCATGGCTTGCCCGTCTGGGCGCGGATGTAGTCGAGACCCATCAGGCAATCTCCAGAAGTGAGGTGAATGACTTGGACCTGCCTTGCCGCCGCTCGACCAGCAGGCCCTTGCTCACCAGCGCTGACAGCCGATTGCTCCACGCCGTCGGGCCTATGCCTGCGTCCGCAAACCGCGTGGCCAGTTCGGGCGCCGAGATCTCGCCTGATTCCAGGACCGCGTTGAAGGTGACGCGCTGCGCGGGATCGAGATCGCCGATCAGGCGGGTGGCTGTGACCTTGCCCTGCGAATCCAGACTGCAACTCCAGAGCACGTCGCGCCGCGCTCGGACGAAGAAGTCGAGTTCCTCAGCGACGACCGTGTTGAGATTGGCAACCGCCGGATAGACGTTCCGCAAGGACCGCCGAGCGTAGTCGCGGAACGCGATGACCGACTCCCGCAAGAAAGAGGCGGTCGCCACCTCAACTCCGTTGAAGTCAAGGAACAAAGGGCTCGGGGCGTCGGCCGATGGTGTGGCCGCGATTAGAGCACTCAGCACCTGCCGGCCGGCGACCGCGCCGGAGAGAACCGTTTTGTCGTCCACAAGATCGAGCATGCGTACCGTCAATTCACCAACCTCACGCTGTCCACGTGACAATAATGAATGGATCTTTCGCTGTCAAGCTCTCCTACTGGCCGGTGCCCGCTCGTCTACGAGTTGGCCGCCGATTCGCCGCCAAGCGTCTCACCTGATTCTGCCTGAGGTCAGGAAGTCTGAGGCGATGGCGGCGCGCAACTCCTGGTAGACGAGCGTCTCCCGGCGTTTGGCTCGCTTGGTGAAGACCGGAGGACGGGTCGCGATAAGCAGGTCCTCCAAGAGGTCGAAGTAGGCGGCAGCCGTCTTGCGCGGTCCACCCCCACGTCGCGCGCCGCCTCGGACACGTTGAGGGGTGCCGCCTGCGAGAAGCTGGCGCTTTCCAGGAGCCGGCTGACGCTGCCAAGTTGCGGGTGCGTCCTTCTTCGAGCACCTCCTGGCGGAGGTAGTTCTCGACGTACGATGCCAGATACGAGGCGGGTCCGGCTGGGTGTACACCGACGGAAGCTGGCCGTGGATCAGCGCCCGCTCCAACGCGAGTCGCTGCCGGCTTCGGCCGCCGTCATCCGGGGAGCCGGTAGACCTGCAGGAACGCGTCGACCTCCCGTCGGGCTTCGGCCAGCTCCTCGTCGGTCATGTGCGCGACGAGCTGGTCGAGTCCCAACTGCGTCGCCGAGAACACGGGCATGCCCCCAGGAGGAACCTCAGCCTGCCAGCGGCTCAAGATGGCCATCCACCGGTAGGCCGCTATGCGGTCGCGGGGGACTCCCTCGCCGTCCTGGTACATCCGGCTGAGCCGGAAGAGGTGGAGCATGACTTCGCGGCCCGACGTGAACTCGACGCCAGCGAACTCGTAGAGAACATCCCTGCGCCTCTGCGTGGCGAGCCGGTACCACTCGTGAGCCTCGCCGACGTTCCGCTCGACGCCTTCACCGTAGAGGTACAGGTCGCCGAGGCGTGCCTGCGCCAGGGCCTGACCCTGTTCGGCGGCCAGCCGCAGCAGTCGCACGGACTCCGCGTGGTCCAGGTCGACACCGACGCCAGCGCCGTACATCAGGCCGAGGCAGAGTTGACCGTCGCGGTACCCCTGTTCGGCCGCCAGTCGGCACCAGCGGGCGGCTTCGGCGTAGTCGACATCAACGCCGTGGCCGTAAGCATACGCCAGGCCGAGGGTGGTCTGCGCGTGGGCGAACCCCTGGTCAGCCGACTTGCGGTGCCACGCGATCGCTTCGATAAACCCGGCTCCATGGGCGTCGGCGATGGTGGGGATCAGGATCGCCACGCCGTACTGCGCTTCCGCATCCCCGCGGAGTGCGTCCTTGATGAGCTGCTGATGCTTCTCCGCGTCGTACCCTACTGGGGGGCTCTTGTCCGTATCATGCGCCAGCCCCACGACGGCGCACAGCGCCAGCGCTACGACCGCGATCGAGATTCGTTGCACCCCGGCTCCTCCTGTGAATCTATCCGTCCGCATCCGGGGGCGGGTCCAGGGGCGGCAGCGGCGACAGGCTCGTGCCCGCCGCAGTGTGCAGACGATCTCGAATGACCGGGAGCTGCAGCATCCGCAGGAACACGGCAGAAACGTCCATCGAGTGATGCGCAAGCGGGTGGTAACCGCTTTCTGTGTCGATCTTTCCCCACGCTGGGCTCTTCACGGCGGAGCGTGCCTCCAGATATGAGTTGTCAGAGCCATCATACGACGGGCCGGCGATGGAGTGAGGTACGCCAAGCGTCGGAGCCTGATCTCTATCCCAGCATCAGTGTGGGGTCGGCCAGCGCCTCATCGACCGGGACGAGTTGGACGCCGTCTCGGTACTCGCGGCGGTCGCCGCCGAAGAGCATCAGGCACCGGGCCATCTCGTAATCCTGCCGGAACTGCTTGAGGCCGTGGAGGTCGGCGGGTCGGATCGTCCGGGTGCGCTTGACCTCGATCGCGAACAGGCCGTCGGCGCCGTAAGCGACGAAGTCCACCTCTGCGCCGGACGCCGTGCGCCAGAAGAACAGCTCCAGCTTCAGCGCACGGTAGGCGATCGTCGCGCGCAGCTCCTGGAATATCAGCGTCTCCAGAGCGGGGCCGTCGATCTGTTCCGGACTGTCGAGAGGACCCGCGGGCCGGATCGCCCGGTAGACGCCGGCGTCGAACAGGAAGAACTTCGGATGGGCGGCCATGCGGCGTTTGGCACGCTTGGTGAAGATGGGAAGCCGGGTCGCGATCAGCAGGTCCTCGAGCAGGTCGAAGTAGCCAGCAGCCGTCTTGCGGTCGACCCCGACGTCGCGTGCCACCGCGGCCACGTTGAGGGGCGCCGCCTGCGAGAAGCTGGCACTTTCCAGGAACCGGCTGAACACGGCCAGGTTGCGGGTGCGGCCTTCTTCGAGCACTTCCTGACGCAGGTAGTTCTCGACGTACGACGAGAGGTACGCGTCCGGGTCCGGTTGGGTGTACACCGATGGGAGCTGGCCGTGGAGTAGCGCCCGCTCCAGCGCGAAGTCGGCGCCGGCCTCGACGGCCGTCAGCGGGTACAGGTGATAGGTCCGCGCTCGACCGCCCAGGAGATTGACGCCGCGCCGGCGCAGGCTGCGGGCGCTCGATCCGGTCAGGATGAAGCGCAGACCCGCGGTCTCGATCAGGCGGTGAACCTCGTTGAGGACCAGCGGCGTTCGCTGCACCTCGTCGACCACGACCCATCCGTCATACCCGGGTGGGATCAGGTCCCGCAGCCGTTGCGGTCGCGACAGCAACTCCAGATACAGGGCATGGTCGAGCAGATCGACGTAGATCGCGTCCGGGAACCGCTGCTTGAGCCATGTCGTCTTGCCGGTGCCGCGGGGGCCGAACAGGAAGAAGCTCCGGCGGCCCGACGATGGGATCTCTAGCGATCTGGGATACATACTCCCATTTTACGACGCAAAACGGGAGTATCAATCCCGAAATTGCAAGATTCCGGGTCTACGGAGTGGGCGTGTCGGTCGTGAGCACCCGTGCCGTGTCGACGATCCGGGCCCAGGCCGCCTCGACGTGCTCGCGGCGGGTGGCGGGAGCGCCGATCGCCAAGCGGAGCACGAAACGGTCGTCGAGCACCGTGTGGGTGAGATAGAGGGAGCCCGACTCGTTGAGCCGGTTCATCAGGGCTTCGTTGAACGCGTCGCCCGCGCGGTGGCGGAAGCAGACGAGCCCCACCGACAGCGGCGCGGCCAGCTCGAACTCCGCGCTCTGCTCCACCTGCGCGGCGAACCACTCGGCGTGAGCGATGCTCGCGCGGACGTGAGCGCGCAGGCCCTCGGCGCCGTAGTGGCGGATGACGAACCAGAGCTTGAGGGCGCGGAAGCGGCGGCCGAGCGGCACGTGCCAGTCGCGGTAGTCGATGACTTGGCCCGATTCGGTCGCGCGGTTGCGCAGGTACTCGGGAAGGACGCTCAGCGCGTCGACGAGCGCGGCGCGGTCTGCGACCCAGAAGGCGCTGCAGTCGAAGTTGGTGAGCAGCCACTTGTGCGGGTTGAAGGTGTAGCTGTCCGCGTGCTCGAGCCCGTCGATGAGGCCGCGGTGCTCGGGGCAGATGGTGGCGCTGCCCGCGTGGGCGGCATCGACGTGCAGCCAGACCCGCTCGCGGCGGCAGAGCGCGCCGATGGCGCGCACGGGGTCCACGGCGCCGGACGAGGTGGTGCCGACGGTGGCGCAGGCCATCGCGGGGATGGCGCCCGCGTCCCGGTCCGCGGCGATGGCCGTCCGCAGCGCGTCGGCGCGCATGGCGTGGCGGCCGTCGGCGTCGACCAGGCGCAGGTTGTCCCGCCCCAAGCCGGCGATCTTTACCGCCTTCTCTATCGAGGAGTGGGCGTGGCGGGAGGCGTAGACGGTGAGCCGCTGGGGCGGTGAGCCGTGGCCGGCGCCGTGCTCGTTGACCGCGCCGCCGCTCGCGCGTTCGCGTGCCGCGAGCAGGGCGGTGAGCGTGCTGCTCGACGCGCTGTCCTGGATGACGCTGCCGCCGTCCGTGCTCGACCGGAACCGATCCGGCAGCCCCAGCAGGTCGACCAGCCAGTCGAGCACGTGCGCCTCCAGCTCCGTGCAGGCGGGGCTGGTCGCCCAGAGCATGCCCTGCACGCCGAGTCCGGAGGAGAGCAGGTCGCCCAGGATCGCCGGACCCGAGGCGTTGGCCGGGAAGTAGGCGAAGAAGCGCGGCGACTGCCAGTGCGTGAGGCCGGGCATGATGATCCGGTCCACGTCGCCGAGCACGTCGGCGAAGGGTTCGCCGTGCTCGGGTGCCTTTCGGGGCAGGAGCGCGCGGACCGACCCAGGGGTGGCGCGTGAGAGGACCGGGTAGTTCTCGATCTCCTCCATGTAGCGGGCGATGCGCTCGATCAGCTCGGCGCCGCAGCGCCGGAACTCGTCGGGCGTCATGTGTCTCGGGTCGTCCATGGCTGCAGCCCCTTGGCTATGAAGGCGTGATGAAGGTCTCGGCGAGGGCGACCACGCAGGAGCTGCGGTCGCCGCCGCCGATGACCGGCCGCCAGCGGCCGTCCGCGTAGGGGGCGCCGGGGACGCGGACGCCGTTCGCGTGGATGTCCGCCTCGCGGGCGAACAGCAGGACGTTGAACAGGGAGCGTTGCGCGTACACAGCGGGGTCGTCGCCGCGGTAGGAGACGACCGGCGTTTCGAACGCGCGCCAGCGGACCTGCAGGTCCAGGTCGGGGCTCCGGATGGTCCAGGAGCGCTCGTCCCCGGCGCGGTCGCCGCGGGCGAGGTGAGCGTCGAAGACGGGAGGATCCTGGCCGAACGGCCCGCCGCGGCCGCCGCCCCAAGCGTCGTGCACCCAGGCGGCAAGCGCGCGATTGTCGGTGAACACGCCCAGCACGGGCGGGACGGCCTCGCCTCGAATCGACACGTAGGCGACCACGCCCTCGCCGGCGGAGCTCGCATGCGTGTGGTAGAGGCTGACGCGGGCGGTCTCGCCTTCCTCCTCACCTTGCAGGCCACACACCCAGTGTTCGCCGACCCAGCGGAGGGCGCCTCCGAACACGCGCGACTGCACGACCGGCTCGCTGCTCATGAGGCCGACCAGCTCGGCAGCGGGTCGAGCGGATGGATCGGCCGGGGCAGGTGCTGCCAGTCGAGGTCGCGCAGGCCCGACTGGGTGGCGCCGGGGGTGTCCGCGCGGATCACCTGCGAGATCCACGGACGGTAGTAGTGCCAGTTGCTCGCCGTCTTCACCACGACGATCTTCGCGTCCCCGACTTCGACGCCGAAGTGCTGGTACACCGCCGGGTGGTTGCCGCCGATGCCGGTGTGCTCGCTGACGACGATGTGCACGGAGCCGCTGCGCAGCAGGCAGGCGGTGCCCATGTCGAAAGACGTGATGGCCTGCACCGGAACCTCGATGAGGCCGCCGCCCACCGCCACCACCTCCGCGTCGACCTCCACCGGGGACCCGAAATGGGGATCCAGCCGGCGGCCGATCGGCCCGCGCACCGAGGCGCCGGCACCGGCACGGGCGGCCTTTGCGGCCATGGCCGGGTCGACGATCGGCACCAGGGTCATCTGCGACGGCCGCTGCCGAAGCAGCTCGGCCAGCAGGGTCGTGCTGTCGCCGGGCGCACCGCCCCAGACGCTGTCGCCGGTGTCGGACAGCACCACCAGGCCGCGGTCGGCGGCGATCGCCTGCGCCACCGCCTTCGCCGGGCTGATGCTGTCCTGCTTCAGGAACTGGTCGCGTAGCTCCCAGGCCAGGTCCGCCAGCTCGGCGGCCAGGCGCTCGGCCAGCCCGCGGTCGCCGCCGGTGACGACCGCGCACGCCCAGCCGCCTTCGGGGATGTCCATCCACGGCTGCATGGGAAAGGTGGAGGCGGAGGCGACGCCGGGCAGGCGCTCGATGGCCCTGGCGCGGTCGAACCAAGTCTTCATGGGACCGGCCGCGGTCAGGAACTGCTCCTGGTGGGTGATCAGCGGGATCTTCCGCCACGCGACGGTGGGTTGGAGCTGGCCGCGCATGATGGGCATGAGCAGGCGGGCGGCGAGCTGCCCGGTGTCGCGCATGGTGTGCGGCTGCGTGCGGTGCGCGACCAAGGCGTCGCAGCCGTCGACCATGCGTTGCGTGAGGTTGGCGTGGTGGTCGAGCGACAGGACGACCGGAATGCCGGGGCCAACGGCGCCGCGGATCAGTTCCTGCAGGCGCCCCTCGACGTCGGGGTCATCCTCGGCTACCGCGGCGCCGTGCAGGGCCAGGTAGACTGCGTCGAGCGGGGCCGCGGCGCGGATGCCAGCGGCGATGCGCTCTTCGAACCATTCGCGGGTCTCGGGCGTGAGCGGGCCGTGCGCGCCGGCGGTGGCGTGGATGACCGGACACGGTTGCCAGTCGAATCCGGCCGCTTCGAGCTCGTGGAGGAAGCCACCGACCTCGTGATTGGAGCGGTTCTCCAGGGCCGCGGGACCCTCGACCAGCCCGTATTCCCGAAAGGTGTCGAGCGTCGTCCGCTGCGACGTGAAGGTGCTGGTCTCCTGGGTGTAGGCGACGATCGCCACGCGCGGAGTCACGGGTGTTCCGCCGGAGTAGCGATTCCCAGTTGCCGCGCGCAGCGGGCGAGTCTGGAGTCGTAGGTGGCGAGCGGGGCATCCGCATCGCGAGCCGTCGCCAACAAGGCTGAGTCGACCCAGCCCACCCCCTTGCCGGAAAGGCCGCTGCGCCGAATGAAGTCGCAGATCTCGCCTGGCGTGGCGACGTCGCACCATACCAGCGAGTGCATCAGCGTATCGTTCTCGGTGGAGAGACCGCCCAGGAGCAACTCACCGAAGACGAACGGGTGCACCATGGCTTCGCCGCTTGCGATCCACGGTCGTGCCACGAGGCCCTGCCGCTCGCCGCGAAAGAACCTCAGCCACACACCGGTATCGATCAGGACACTCACAGGTCGTCTCGTTCCGGCCGCCTGCGGGGCACGGCCTTCAGGTCTGGCTGAGAACCGAACGCCTCACTCAAGCTGCGGCGCGCATGGGCGTTGATCAGCTCCCGCAAGCCCATCTCCAGTATCGCGGTCTTGGTCTTTCCGGCGTGGATGGCCATGGCACGCTGCACGAGCTCATCGTCCAGGTTGATCGTCGTTTTCATAGGTATATTCCATTCATGGTCATCAACACCATGTTATCGTCGTTAGCCATACGATCATGAACTCATGTATGGTCCCTGTCAACACACGTGAGTTGCGTCCCGCCTCGGCGGTCAGCCGTCCCCGGTGGCCGCGTCGGCGCGGCGGCGCTGCTCGGCCGGCTCGGGGAGGAGGGCGAACGCCACGCCGCCGGCCAGGCCCAGCACGCCGACCGCCAGCGCGCTGCCGGCCAGGCTGAGCACGGCCGCCGCGACTCCGGCGACGGTCGGCCCCAGCACGCTGCCGATGTCGCTGATCAGCCGCCAGATGCCAAGGAACTGCCCGGAGCGGCCGGGCGGCGCCAGGTCGGCTCCGTAGGTCATGTTGATGCCGCTGCCAAGACCGTTGCCGATGGCGCCGATCAGACCGACGGCCAGCAGCGTCGCGAAGGACTGAGTCAACGGCGTGGCGGCCAGCCCGACGGTGAGCAGCAGCGTCGCGGGCGCGGAGGCGAAGCGGCGGCCGAAACGGTCCATCACGATGCCGGCCGGCAGGAACATCACGATCTCCATGCCCGCGGTCAGTCCTGCCACCAGCCCGATCTCCACCACGTCGAGGCCGATGTGGGCGGCCCACAGCGGCACGATCACGCGCCGCGAGGCGCGCAGCACGGACAGCGCGACCATGGCCGCGCCGGCCGTCGTCAGGATGCGCCGTCCGCTACGCAGCTCCCGCCAGAGGCCGCCGATGGCGCCGCCGCTGCGGCCGGCGGCAGGGGCGATCCCCTGCGGAGCAAAGGACGGCATCAGGCGCATCATCAGCGCGGACGCGGCGAGCGCCAGCACGACCGGGACCACGAAGATCGCCTGCAGGCCGAACCGGTCGCCGATGAAACCGCCGGCGATCGGTCCGATCAGGCTGCCGATGCGGGTGACGCCGCCCGTGGTGGCCAGCGCGCGGCCCCGCAACTGCGGCGATGCGGCGCGGCTCATCCAGGCCAGGCGCGCCAGCATCCACGCGCCGTGGCAGGCGCCGATGCCCAGCAGCAGCGCCCCGAAGGCCGGTGCTGCTTCGACCAGGGCGATGCCCGCGCAGCAGCCCGCCAGCGCCACGCCGGACGAGGCCTGCAGCCGCTTCTCGCCGAAGCGCGCGCAGGCCAGGCCGATCGGCACGGCGATGACCATGCCGCCCAGGCCGTGCAGGGCGAAGGCGGCGCCCGCGCCCGCGAACCCCGCGCCCAGCTCCACCGCCAGCAGCGGGATGAACGGGAAGATCGCGGCGACGCCGGCCGACTCCAGCAGCACCGGCAGGAACACCGGCAGCATCAGCCCGCGCATGGTGGCGGAGCCGGGAACGGCTTGACTGCCCGGGCCTACGCCGCCGGGAGCGGCTTGCGCGCCTTCGCGGCTCAGCGGAGGACCTCGTCCGCCTTCATCTTCCGGAGGGCATCCTCCACGGCCGCGACAGTGTGGTCGATCTGCGCGTCGATGTGGACGGCGCTGACGATGAACGCGCCGCCGAGCGCGTCGACGCCGCGGTTGAGCAGCGCCCGCTTGAACGGCGCGCTGTAGCGCGGCGCGCGTCCCTCGGCGACGGCCTCCCGCGACGCCGTGCACAGCTCTGGATCGCCGTCGTGGGTGGCGCCGAACACGATCCAGACCGTCGACGCGCGCTGGTGGCAGAAGCAGGTCACGCCGGCAGCGGCGATCGCGCGGTCGATGCCCTGCCGCAGGCGGCGCGCGGCGCGCTCGGCGGCGTCGTTGGCGGCGCCGTCGGCGATCAGCTCCAGGCAGCGCGTGCCGGCGGCGGCGCTCAGCGGGTTGGCGTTGAAGGTGCCGGGGTGGCCGATGCGCCGGCGCTCGTCCACGTCGGGCGGGAAGGACAGGATGTCGAGCAGATCCGCGCGCCCGCCCACCGCGCCGCCCGGCAGGCCGCCGGCCAGGATCTTGGCCAGCGTGGTCAGGTCGGGACGGACGCCGTAGCGCTCCTGGGCGCCGCCCCTGGAGACGCGGAAGCCGGTGACCACCTCGTCGAAGATGAGCAGCACGTCGCGCCGCGCGGTGATCTCGCGCAGTTGGTCAAGAAAGGCCGGGTGCACGCCGTAGTAGCCCATGGCCCCGCCAGTGGGCTCCAGCATGACCGCGGCGACGTCGCCTGCGGCCAGGGATTCGTCGACCGCGTCCGGATCGGCCTCCGGCAGCACCGTGACCGTGGAGCGGGTCGCCTCCGGGATGCCGGTGGCCGGGTAGCGGCCGGAGCCGCCGGCCACGTAGTCGTGCCAGCCGTGGAAGTGGTCGGCGAAGGTGACGATGCGGTCGCGTCCCGTGCAGGCGCGGGCGATGCGGATGGCCATCATCGACGCCTCGGTGCCGGAGCTGTGGAAACGGATGCGCTCGACCGACGGCATCAGCGCCCGCACCGCGCGCGCCCAGGCGATCTCCTGCTCGGTGTTGGCGCCGAGCTGGGTGCCGTGCGGGAGCTGGGCGGTGGCGGCGGCCACCAGCTCCGGGTGGCTGTGGCCCAGCAGCAGCGCGCCGTGCCCCATCACGTAGTCGACGTACTCGTGGCCGTCGACGTCCCACTTGGCGGCGCCGTGAGCGCGGGTCATGAAGACCGGGAAGGGCAGCAGGCGGCGCACCTCGTGGGTGGCGCCGCCGGGAAACACGCCCAGCGCATCTCGATACAGCTCCGCGGAGCGCGGATGCAGCGCGACGTACTCGCGGGTGATCGAGTCGGATGCGGTGAGCGTCGAGTCGGTCACGTTGGCACCGTAGGCCGATCGGCGGGTTCGCGACAAACGTGCTACCGCGGGATGCTGAAGGGCAGGACCGCTACGCGCGGCTGCAACCTCCCTGCGTCGTCCCCTGGAATCGCAGGGTTGGCGGGCCCGAGCACCGCGACACGTCTCTGGATTACGTTTGACGAATATGGCCAACTACTACGCTCACAGTGCTGACCATCTCGATCGGGCGAGCTGGCACCCACTGTCGGTACACCTTGCAGACACCGGGAAGCGGGCGGCGGCGTTCCTCGATGCCATGGGTTGTGGCTCGATCGGCCGAGCGGCTGGCCTGTTGCACGACGTGGGCAAGTACACCCCGCAATTCCAGCGACGGCTTGAAGATGGCGGCCGCATCGATCACTCCACGGCCGGCGCCAAGGCAGCCATAGCGCGTTACGGGACGCCGCTCGGCAAGATGCTGGCGTTCTGCATCGCCGGCCATCACGCCGGCCTCGCGAACGGCGTTGACGGCGAACGGATCAGAGCCTTGGCAGACCGCCTCGCTGACCCCGGGATCTCGCAACTCGATCCCGTCTGGGACAAACAGATCACGCTTCCCGACCAGAGGGAGATGACGCCGGCACGTCTGAGGCCGCGCGACCGGAAGACTGCCGGATTCTGTGCTGCGCTGTTCATCCGCATGGTGTTCTCGGCGCTCGTGGACGCCGACTATCTGGACACCGAAGCGTTCTACGTCGACCTGGAGGGGCGGCATGAACCGCGTGGGGAGCACCCGGATCTCCACGAGATCGCCGAGCGGCTCGATGCGCATCTCGCCGCGCTCACCGCGGGCGCCGCCTCCGGTGCGGTGAACGCGCTGCGCCGGGAAGTGCTGAGCCACGCGCGGGTCAAGGCGGGGGAGCCGCCCGGCCTGTTCACCCTGACGGTGCCCACGGGCGGCGGAAAGACGCTGACATCGCTCGCTTTCGCCCTGGATCACGCCGTGCGGCACGGGCTTGCCCGTGTCATCTACGTCATCCCTTACATGAGCATCGTCGAGCAGACCGCTTCGGTGTTCCGAAGCGCGTTGCGGCGCCACGCTACGGATGCGGCTGACTTCGTGGTCGAGCATCACAGCACATTCGATGAAGACCGGCTCCCGAACCGGGCGGCGAAAGACAAGCTGCGGCTGGCGATGGAGAACTGGGACGCTCCGATCATCGTCACGACCGCCGTGCAGTTCTTCGAGAGCCTGTTCGCGAATCGCCCCTCGCGCTGCCGCAAGCTGCACAACCTCATGAGCAGCGTGATCATTCTCGACGAAGCGCAGACGCTGCCGCTGAATTACCTGCGGCCGTGCGTCGCGGCGATCGACGAGCTGGCCCGCAACTATGGAGCCAGCGTGGTGCTCTGCACCGCCACGCAGCCGGCGCTGGGGAAGGAGACCGGCTTCTGCGGCGGCTTGGAAGGCCTGCGCGAACTCGCCCCGAGCCCCGAACGCCTGTACCAAGCCCTGAAGCGCACGCAGATCCGCCGGCAGGGGACCATGGACGACGGCGAACTGGCGGCGCGGCTGCGCGCGGCGCCGCAGGTGCTGTGCATCGTCAACACCCGCCGCCACGCACGGGAACTGTACGAGTCGATGGAGCTGTCCGACGGCGCCCTTCATCTGACGACCTTGATGTGCGCGCGGCACCGCGGGGAGCGGCTCGATACGGTTCGTGCGCGCTTGCGCGCCGGCGCGCCCGTGCGTCTGGTCGCCACGTCGCTGATCGAGGCCGGCGTCGACGTCGACTTCCCGGTCGTGTGGCGGGCCGAGGCGGGGCTGGAATCGATCATCCAGGCCGCCGGTCGCTGCAACCGCGAGGGACGGGCGCCGATCGGCGACGTGTTCGTGTTCGAGCCGGCGGAGGGCGCAGGGCGCACGCCGCCGCCGGAGGTTGCGCAGTGCGCAGCAGCCGCCCGCAGCGTCATGCGCAGGCACGATGATCCCGGGTCCCTGGACGCGATCGAGGCCTATTTCCGGGAACTCTACTGGCTCAAGGGCGAGGACCCACTCTCAATGGACGCCAAAGACATCCTGCGTCAGTTGGGCGAGCGTTCGAGCAGCCTCGACCTGCCCTTCGAGACCATCGCCAGGGAGTTCCGGCTCATCGAGACGCCGATGGCGCCGGTGATCATTCCGTATCGCGGCGCCCACGGCAGCGACGCAACGGCTCGGCGCCTGCTTGACGATCTGAAGTGGGTCGAGCGACCGGGCCGGATCGCACGGCTGTTGCAGCCCTATGTGGTGCAGGTCCCGCCGCGCGCGAGGACGGCCCTGCTCGAAGCCCGTGCTGCGGAGGTTGTTCGCATGGCGGACTTCGACATGCAATTCGTTGTACTGTCGAACCTTGATCTGTACCGGCCGGATGTCGGTCTGACCTGGGACGACCCGACGTTCCAGGCCGCCGAAGGACTGATCATTTGACATAATGACCAGCACCGCTTGCATGAACACCGGATTACATGGTACGGTCTGTTCATGTCGTCGGCGGATCACCGTCCGCATGGGCAAGATGGGTAGAAACATGCATGCGGTGCGCTTTGCCACAGGGCGTCGTCTCCGGCTCCGCCGGGGACGTGGATCATCACGAACCGTCGGCGACCAAGGGAACGATGAACGGACTCGGCATCTACTGCAGTGAAGGTCCGCGACGTGATGCGGGTTCTGGAGACGAACGGTCTTCGCCTCGTGCGGCAGCGAGGCAGTCACCGCTGTTTCGCGGGCGTCGTCGACGGCCAGACGCGGATGGTGACCCTCCCCGGGAATCTCGGAGACGACGTTCCCACCGGTACGCTCGCAGCCATCAGGCGCCAGTCCGGCCTGCCCCGCCGTTTGTTCCGTTAGGAATACGAGGGAATATGGGATCGAAGCGTGAATCGCAGGGGCCGGGCGTCGCCGCCGCGCCGGCGGGTCAGCCACGTCAGCTTTGCCCGCACGTACCACGGAGACCGCCTTGCAAGGAGGCGCCGCTGCTCGTCGGCGGGCAACTCTTCGACCCCCTCCACGTACAGCTCGATGCAGGCGGCGAGCGACGCCTTCGCTTCCTCGAGGGAGGCACCGAAGCTCGCTACGTCGAGGTCGACGCAGATCGCTTCCCAGTTTCGGTCGGACCCGTAAGCGTAGCACCGCAACGTAAGGGTCACGCGGTCGAGTATACCATCGGACCGGTACCCTGCGCCACTGACCGGCTATCCGTACGCGGCCTCCATCGCGCCGGACCGGGAGGGCAGTGATGGCGTACGGGATAAAGCTGCGCGTCTGGGGAGAGTACGCCTGCTTCACCCGCCCCGAGATGAAGGTCGAGCGGGTGTCCTACGACGCGATGACGCCCTCCGCAGCACGCGGCATCCTCGAAGCGATCCACTGGAAGCCTGCCATCCGCTGGGTGATCGACCGCATCCACGTCTTGAATCCCATCCGCTTCGAGAACCTGCGCCGCAACGAACTGGCACGGAAGATACCGGCCGGCGCTGTTCGCACGGCGATGAAACGCGCCGTCTTCGAGGACCTGCCCATCCTGATCGAGGACGACCGCCAGCAGCGCGCGGCGACGTTGCTGCGCGACGTGGCCTACGTCATCGAGGCGCACTTCGTCCTGACCGCTGCGGCCGGGACTGCCGACAGCGATGCCAAGCATCTGGCGATGTTCAACCGTCGAGCCGCCAAGGGCCAGTGCTTCCACCGCCCCTATCTGGGTACGCGGGAGTTCGCCGCCGATTTCTCCCTGGTGACGGACGCCATACCCGAATCTTGCCTGCCTCCCGACCAGCGTGACCGCGATCTGGGCTGGATGCTGCACGACATCGTCTACGGGGACGAAACAGCCCCTCGCTTCTTCCGCGCCGCGTTGCGCAACGGCGTGATCGAAGTGCCGCCGCCGGACGCGGCCGAGGTCAAGGCATGAGCATCCTGCAGGCTCTCGCCCACCACTACGACCGCCTCGTGGCCAACGACGAGGCACCAGATTATGGCTACTCGGCACAGCCCGTTTCCTACGCCATCGTGCTGTCGCCTGAAGGGGAAGCCGTCGACGTCAAGCCGTTGTTGGACACATCGGGCACCACACCGCGGCCATCGCAGCGCTCTGTGCCCCGACCTCTTCGCATGGCAGGTGTCGCTTCCAATTTCCTGTGGGACAAGACGGCCTATGCGCTCGGCGTGAAGCTCGACCGAAGGGCAAGGCGTCGAAGAACCGCGAGAACGCGGCGAGACACAGGAAAACCGATCCCGGCTGAGCCGGAGCGCGCCGCCTTCGAAGCGCTGCACCAGCGCCTGCTCGCGGACGCGGACG
The DNA here is from genome assembly GCA_965215345.1 of Spirochaetia bacterium. GTDB lineage: Bacteria > Spirochaetota > Spirochaetia > SZUA-6 > Bin103 > CATQHW01. The sequence goes on from CBDCDL010000002.1 coordinate 2,357,917, forward strand.
ACGCCGGCCTCGCAGCCCTTCGCGCGTTCCTGGGCGATTGGAAAACCGAGGAGTACGAGACCCTCCGGTACGCAGACGACATGCTCGATGCCAACGTGGTGTTTCAACTCGATGGCGACGGGCAACGCTTCATCCATCAACGGCCGGCTGCTCGGAACGTCTGGTCGAATCATCTGGCGGGCCAGGACCGAACGGAAGGTCACTGCCTGATTTCCGGCAAGCGTGAGCCGATAGCGCGTCTGCACGCCAAGATCAAGGGCGTGAGGGGCGCTCAGACGTCAGGCGCGAGCATCGTCTCGTTCAACAAGGACGCCTTCGAGTCCTTCGGTAGGAAACAGGGTGACAACGCGCCCGTGTCGGAACGCGCGGCGTTCGCGTACACCACGGCATTGAACACGCTGCTCGCGCGCGACAGCCGGCGGTGCGTCCAGATTGGCGACGCCACCACCGTCTTCTGGGCCGAAGCGGCCGCCGGCGAGGCCGCTGCTGCAAAGGCCGAGGAGTGGTTTTCGATGCTTGCCGAACCGGAATCCCCGACGGATGCGGAAGAAGCCGCCAAGGTGGCAGATAAGCTCAAGGCGGTTGCGGAAGGCAGGCCGCTGGCCGAGATCGATCCCGAGCTGAAGGACACCCGGTTCTACGTGCTCGGCCTCTCACCAAGTAATGCGCGCTTGTCGATCCGCTTCTGGTGCGAGGACAGCTTCGGCGTCATCGTCGGGAGAATGGGCGACCACTGGCGTGATCTCCATCTCGAACCGACACCGTGGCGCACGCCGCCCGCCGCGTGGCGCCTGCTCCGGGAGACGGCCCTGCAGCGTAAGGCAGACAACATTCCGTCGACGCTGGGCGGCGCCTTGATGCGCTCGATCCTCACGGGCAACCGCTACCCGCGGTCGCTGCTGGCGGCAATCATCATGCGCGTGCGCGCCGATGGCGAGGTGTCCGGCATGCGCGCAGCCATTGTCAAGGCGTGCATCAGGCGTAACGAACGCCTGTCTCATCCTGACGAAAGCAAGGAGGACGAATTGGTGAGCATCGACCACGACAGCGACAACATCGCCTACAATCTTGGACGACTGTTCGCGGCCTATGCCTACGCCGAAAAGAGCGTGGCCGATCGCGGCGCGACCATCCGTGACAAGTACATGGGAGCAGCTTCGGCAACGCCGCGCCGGGTCTTTCCGATCGTGATGCGCGGCTACGAACACAACCGAGCCGGCCTTGCCAAGGACAACAGCAAGAAGGGCCTGGGAAAGCTCGCGGACATGGCGGTTAAGGAGATCATGGAGCGGCTGCCTGGGAGCGGCGAATTGCCGGCGACGCTGCCGCTCGAGGATCAGGGCCGATTCTTTGTTGGCTATTACCACCAGGAGAGATCCTTCTACCAAAGTCGCGGGCCGGGAGGTGCCGACGACCGACCGTTTAATGGAGGCACCGAAGCTGCGACCGATCGGCCGCAGCACGAATTGTTCGCACCCGAACCAGACGCTGAGGAATCACTCGAATGAGCACGGAACCGATCAAGAACCGCTACGACTTCGTCTATCTGTTTGATGTCGTCAACGGCAATCCCAATGGCGACCCGGACGCGGGGAACCTGCCGCGGCTCGACCCGGAAACCAATCAGGGGCTGGTTTCGGACGTGTGCCTGAAGCGCAAGGTCCGCAACTACGTCCAGCTTGTCGCGAAGGACGGCTGCGAGATATTCGTCCAGGAGAAGCGTCCGCTGAATCCGCTGATCGCGGAGGCATGCAGCGAGACCGGGCAACCGGACCACCGCAAGGCCGCGGGCGGTTGGGATACACGGAAGGCAAAGGAGCGGTCGCAGACCGACATTGCGTCTCTGCAGGTATGGCTCTGCAAGAAGTACTTCGACATCAGGACGTTCGGAGCGGTGATGTCTACCGGTCCCAATGCCGGACAGATGCGAGGGCCGGTCCAGTTCACGTTCGCGCGGTCGATCGACCCGATCCTGCCGCTCGAACAGGCGATTACGCGCGTCACGGACGTGGACAAGGAAGAGGGGGAGATGGGCCGCAAGCACATCGTCCCCTATGGCCTCTACCGTGCTCACGGATTCGTCTCAGCCTGCCTGGCCGGCGGCGCTGGCTTCTCCGAGGACGATCTCGAGCTACTGTGGGCGGCGCTCGAACAGATGTTCGACCATGACCGCTCGGCGGCGCGGGGCGAGATGGCGGCGCGGAGGCTGATTCTGTTCAAACATGCCAGCGCGCTCGGCAACGCCCCTGCACACCGGATGTTCGAACGGGTAACCGTCAAGCGGGTCTTCGACGGTAAGGAATATCAGTGCGGCGAGCGCAGCGACCTGCCACCGGCGCGGGCGTATGCGGATTACGCCGTCCACGTCGACGAGCGCGATCTGCCGGACGGGGTCGAAGTGGTCGACAGACTCTGAGTTCCCGGATGGCAGCGAGCAAAGGCGAGGCAGTTGCGGAGGACGATCTGGCGCCGATCCGCGCCCTGCAACACATGCTCTACTGCCCGCGGCGGTGTGCGCTGATCCACGTCGAGCGGCAGTGGGTCGAAAATCAGCTCACTGCAGAGGGACGTCTCCTGCATGGCCGTGCCGATGAAGGCGGCAGTGAACGCCGCCGAGGCGTACGAATCGAGCGCAGCGTTGCCCTTCGCTCGTTGACGCTCGGCGTGACAGGGATCGCCGATGTGGTCGAGATACATGGCGGTGGCCGGCTCTGTCCGGTCGAGTACAAGCGAGGCAGTCCCACCGCTCATCGCGCCGACGAGGTTCAACTCTGCGCCCAGGCGATGTGCCTCGAGGAGATGTTGGAAGTTGTCGTTCCTGAAGGCGCCCTGTTCTACGGGCGTAACCGCCGCCGCAGGACGGTGACGCTCGATTCCGGCTTGCGCGCACTGACCGCACGCGTAGCTGCCGACATGCGGAAGATGCTGGCAGCACGTGAAGTTCCGCCAGCGGAGTTCGAGCCTCGGAAGTGCAACGCCTGTTCGCTCAAGGAAGTATGTCAGCCGCAGAGCCCGCGCGGACCGAACACGGTCCTCCGTTGGCTCATGCGCGCTATCGAAGGCTGATTCACGATGCGCCGTCATCTCAACACGCTCTACGTGACCACCGAGAACGCGTGGCTGCACAAGGACGGCGAAAACGCGGTCGTGAAGGTGGACGGCGCGGAGCGCGGACGCGTTCCGGTGCATCTGCTCGGCGGCATCGTCTGTTTCGGTTCGGTCGGGGTTTCCCCACCGCTGATGGGACACTGCGCCGAACGGGGCGTGCGCATCTCCCTGATGAGCCGGAGCGGTCGCTTTCCTCGCGCGGGTCGAGGGTCCGGTATCCGGCAACGTGCTGTTGCGGCGCGATCAGTACCGCGCTACGGATGACCCGTCGGCGACCGCCGCGCTGGTCCGTAATCTGGTCGCGGGGAAGATTCTGAATCAGCGTACCGTGGTGCGCCGCGCGCTGCGCGATCATGGCGGCAGCAGTGCCGAGGAGACCCGAGCAAGACTGGTGCTCTGTGAGCGCCGCCTGAGTGACGCGGCAAGACGGAGCACGCGGTCGGATTCGACGGCGACGCTCCGCGGCATCGAGGGTGAGGCCGCCCGCGTTTATTACGAGGTATTCGGCGATCTCGTGCGGCGCGAGGAACCGGAGTTCACGTTCACCGGCCGCTCCCGCAGGCCGCCGCTGGACGCGATGAACGCATTGCTGTCGTTCCTCTACACGTTGCTGCTCCATGATTGCCGCTCAGCGCTGGAAACGGTGGGTCTCGATCCCGCCGTCGGATTTCTGCACCGGGAGCGTCCGGGTCGTCCGAGTCTCGCTCTCGATCTCATGGAGGAGTTGCGGCCCGTTCTGGCGGACCGCCTTGCGCTGTCGTTGGTCAATCGTCGGCAGCTCTCGGCGCGAGACTTTGATACGGCGATCAGTGGCGCCGTGACACTGCGGGAGAACGCGCGAAAGATGACGCTCGTGGCGTATCAGGATCGAAAAAAGGATGAGCTGACTCACTCGTTCCTCAAGGAAAAGACGACGCTCGGTCTGGTCCCATTCGTGCAGGCCGCCTTGATGGCGCGGCGATTGCGCGGCGATCTCGACGGCTATCCGCCGTTTCTCTGGCGATAGGCAACGCCGATGTTGATGCTCGTTACCTACGACGTGGCTACCGGCGATGCTGCCGGAAGACGCCGGCTTCGGCGCGTCGCGCGCCTGTGCCAGGACTTCGGGCAGCGGGTGCAATACTCCGTGTTCGAGTGTCAGGTAGATCCCGCTCAATGGGCGGCGCTCCGCGCTCGACTTATCAGCGCGATTGACGAGAGTGTGGACAGCCTGCGCTTCTACAGGCTCGGTGCCAACTGGCGCTCACGAATCGAACATGCAGGCGCGAAAGCATCCTACGATCCTGACGGCCCGCTGGTGCTTTGAGCGTGCGCGAAGGTGGAGTGGACACGGCGCGGCGCGCACGTTCGCGCACGCTGGGTCGTTTGATTCCGCCCGCTGAGGAGCAGGAATTTCCGCATGTCCGGGAAACGACGATCTGTCTCCGCATCGTTTGGCAAGGTTCGCGCCAACCTGTCGGTTTACTGCTCGCTTGTAACGAGTTACGCTGCCGCAGTCGCCCCCCGCGCGGGGGCGTGGATTGAAACGCCTACGCGGAGCGCAAGGCAGCCGCCGCGAGCGTCGCCCCCCGCGCGGGGGCGTGGATTGAAACCGTAATGCGTCCCGGATTGGTACGCCGTTCCTCAGGTCGCCCCCCGCGCGGGGGCGTGGATTGAAACGTGATCGTCGACTACAAGAGCCAAGACCCCCCGCGTCGCCCCCCGCGCGGGGGCGTGGATTGAAACTCCGGCAGGGGGCGATCAGCCGAAACGCGAAGCTTCTCGTCGCCCCCCGCGCGGGGGCGTGGATTGAAACCGCTGCCCGGTCCTGGTGATACCGCCACTGCCCGTGTCGCCCCCCGCGCGGGGGCGTGGATTGAAACTCGAGCACCGCGTATACGCCGCCGCCGCCGCCGGCCTGTCGCCCCCCGCGCGGGGGCGTGGATTGAAACATCACCGTCGTGACGCTCGGCAGCAGGCGTTCCTTGTCGCCCCCCGCGCGGGGGCGTGGATTGAAACGCGGAGAGCGCGTTCGGCGAGTCTCTGCGCCGGTGGTCGCCCCCCGCGCGGGGGCGTGGATTGAAACGCTCTCGCTGGGCGCCGTGTTGGAGCTCCGGGTCGCGTCGCCCCCCGCGCGGGGGCGTCTCCGGATTGAAACTACTTCGCCGCAATTTTCGCGCTATGCCTCGCCATGTCGCCCCCCGCGCGGGGGCGTGGATTGAAACATGACCGACGACTCGACCGTCGTCGCCGACGGCGGCTAGTCGCCCCCCGCGCGGGGGCGTGGATTGAAACGAGGCCCACCCGGGAGCGGTGGACGTGCCGGCGATGTCGCCCCCCGCGCGGGGGCGTGGATTGAAACCCGGCCATTCTCCGGTCAGCTGCCTGTATATTGCGAGTCGCCCCCCGCGCGGGGGCGTGGATTGAAACCCACAGGCTGCCCGTCGCGCCGCCGTGTTCCAGGTCGCCCCCCGCGCGGGGGCGTGGATTGAAACCGTGTAAAGGCCGACAAAGCCTCCACCTTCGGGTTGCCACGTCGCCCCCCGCGCGGGGGCGTGGATTGAAACAGCTTCCGGACAGCGGCAAAGCAATGCCACCCAGAGTCGCCCCCCGCGCGGGGGCGTGGATTGAAACTTTTCACTCGTCGGTGAACAACGAACAGGCAAGAGTCGCCCCCCGCGCGGGGGCGTGGATTGAAACTGCGCCGAGTGTGTCTAACGTCAACGTTTGCCTGGTCGCCCCCCGCGCGGGGGCGTGGATTGAAACTTCATCGCTGCCGTTGCCCAGGTCCGGGTGGCATTGGTCGCCCCCCGCGCGGGGGCGTGGATTGAAACCAGCGTGGCCAGCAACCGGCGCTTCAACGCCAGCGCTTCAGGTCGCCCCCCGCGCGGGGGCGTGGATTGAAACATCCACGATCTGTGCGATCTCCATGCCTGCCTGGGCGTCGCGTCGCCCCCCGCGCGGGGGCGTGGATTGAAACTCTGTGGGCGCCATCGCTAGCGGGAACCTGGACAGGGTCGCCCCCCGCGCGGGGGCGTGGATTGAAACGCCGTCATCGAGGCCGCGACGATGCGCCTCCCAGGTCGCCCCCCGCGCGGGGGCGTGGATTGAAACCCGGCGACGGATGGGATGCCCTGGGCTGGAGAAGGGTCGCCCCCCGCGCGGGGGCGTGGATTGAAACGGCGCGAGCCACGGCCGCCTCGGCGGCGGCCACCGCCTCCCTGTCGCCCCCCGCGCGGGGGCGTGGATTGAAACTACACGCGATGGCCGCAGCCGGGCAGCAGGTACGAGTCGCCCCCCGCGCGGGGGCGTGGAACCTAACCTTGCCGCGACATGGCAGCACCGCAGGACGATCGGCGCCCGTCCAACGTGCCCGGGGTCCGGCGGCTACCAGGGTTCTGGTGCTACAGGTTGCAAATGCTGGTGATGCAATCATATTGATGGCATGGCCGATCGATCACCATCCGTGACATTCCAGCCGAGGCGTGTGATGAGCTCAGCGCGCGGGCGGCGGCTACCGGACGATCCTTGCAGGCGTACGTTCGCCTGCAAATTGTCGAGCTGGCGCAACGCCCGGACCCCGAAGTGGTGCTGCGAAGGATCGCGGAGCGCGTCGAGCGCACCGGCAGCACGCTCTCAACCACCAGCATCCTGCGTCACCGAGAAGCCGATCGACGATGACGCTGGTTCTCGGCGCCATCGCGCTGCGGTGGCCGCACTGTGGACAACGAAGCCGATGGGGGTGACGTCAGCTTGGCTCCGGCTCGCCCGCGGCGCCGTATCTGATGCCGGCTGAGGCCACCGAACGACCGAGCCCGAAGTTTGCTCGGCTACTTGCGCGCCAGCACGCGGCCGGGGAGGGCGCCGGTGGGGGCGCCGTCGGCGATGATCGGGCGGCCGTTGACCAGCACCCAGCGCATGCCGACCGCTTCCTGGCGGGGTTCCTCCCACGTGGAGCGGGCGGCCACCGTCTCCGCGTCGAACACCGCCAGGTCGGCCGCCGCGCCCGCCCGGATCACGCCGCGGTCGGGGACGCGGAAGCGCTCGGCCGGGAAGCCGGCCATCTTGTAGACGGCCTCCGGCAGGCTCAGCAGGCCGCGGTCGCGGACGAACTCGCCGAGCACGCGGGCGAAGCAGCCGAAGCTGCGCGGGTGCGGGTGCGGCACGTCGTAGACGCCGTCACTGGCGACCATCATGCGCGGGTGCACGACCGTGTCGGCGATGACTCGCTCGTGCTCCTCCACCGGCGTCTGCCAGGGGTAGACCATCGTCACCGCGCCATCTTCCTCCATGACCAGGTCGAAGGCGAAATCGGCCATGGACTTGCCCGCCGCCGCCGCCAAGTCGACCGTGCGTTGGCCGACGTGGCGCCCGGACCGGCTGTAGCCGACGATCTGATCGCCGCGTCCCAAGTACTTGGCCAGCCCTGCCAATGCGATGTCGCGCGCGCCGGGCTGCCGCAGGCGCTCGGCCATGGCCGGCCAGCCGCCGGGGTGCAGGTGGATGGGCAGCGCCATCTCCAGGTGGGTCATGCCGGCCGGGTAGAGATAGGACTCGAATGACAGGTCCACGCCCTCGCGCTCTACCTGCTCCAGGGCCGCACCCGAGTCCTCGTCCACGCGTTCGTGGCTGACGTGCACGGGACAGCCCGAAGCCTTGGCCAGCTCGATGGTCTCCCGCCATGCGACCGGCCGGCCCAGGTGCGAGTAGCGCTGATGGGCGGCGTAGATGCCGCCGTGCTCGGCGGTGACCTGGCAGAGGCGCACCAGCTCGTCGAAGCTGGCGTTGGCGCTCGGCTGATAGTCCAGCCCCAGGCAGAGCGCGCCGGCGCCGGCGTCCATCCACGCGCGGGTCCCGTCCTCCATCGCCTGCAGCTCGTCCGGGGTCGCGTGGCGGGCATCCCATCCCATGGCCCGCAGGCGCACGGCGCAGTGCGGGACCTGCGGGAACACGTTCAGCGGCGTGGCCCCGGCGAAGCGGTCCAGGTAGGAGTCGATGGTCGGCCAGCGCGCCTCGATCTGCGAGCCGCCGTAGAGGGTGGCGGTGTAGGCGAACAGCTCCTCGCACTCCGGCGAGTCGAGCGGCGCCCAGCCGAAGCCGTCGGGCGCCAGCAGGTTGGTGGTGATCCCCTGTCGGGCGCCCACCAGCGTGTCGTGGCCGGCGAGCAGCGCCAGCTCCGAGTGCACGTGCACGTCGATGAAGCCGGGGGTGACGGTGAGGCCGGTGGCGTCGACGGTGGTGTCCGCCGTGGCGGCGCCGAGGTCGCCGATGGCCGTGATCACGTCGCCCCGCAGGCCGACGTCCGCCCGGTAGGCGGGACCGCCGGTTCCGTCGACGATCGTGCCGCCGGCGATGAGCACGGAGAAGGCAGGAACGGTATTCAGGCCCATGGCGGGACTATGAATATGAGGGATGCGGCGCGCAAGCGGGTTGGACGCTGGCGCGGGACCGCCCCTTCGGCTTGCCCACGGAGCAGCACGCCGACGTGAAAGCGACCGCCACCGACGGAAACCGTCCCCACCCGGCCAATCGTGAGTCCTCGACACGCAGCCGGTGATTGGCTGCCGTACCGCACACCGCACGGACTTCGAACGGCAGGAGGACACCGCGACAGTACGGTCATCTCCGCACACCGTCCGTGACCGGGTTCCAGACTCTCCGGCCGGAACCAGGAACATGGATCGTGTTGCGCGAAGTGATTCGTGGTACTGTAGCCGATGCGGCGAAGCGGTGGGCCGCATCGCCGACTACTATCGGCCTCCGCGCAGCGGCTTGAGCGATCTGCCGTTGGATGCGCCGGTCAGGGCTGGATGAACATGGGAAACCGACTTGATAAAATTACGATAAAGGGATTCAAGACAGTCGCTGCTTGCATCGATTTCTCTTTCGAGCCTCTGACTGCTCTCATCGGCCCGAATGGTGCCGGCAAGTCGAACTTCATTTCGTTCTTTCGAATGCTCAACTGGATGCTAGGCGAATACGACAGCCTGAGGCGGTATGTGGGGATGCAGGGCGGCGCAAATACCCTCCTGCACGGAGGTGCGTCCCGAACGAGACAGATCGAGATGGAAATCACGATCATCACGACTGCAGGAACGAACCAATATGCCTTCGGACTCTCCTATGCTGCGGGAGACACGTTCATCTTCGACTATGAACGTTGCGAGTTCCGGCGTGCGAGTTCGGATACACAACCTGACAGAAGCGACATGGCTGCGGGCGGTGCGACGCCACAGCTTCTTTACTTGGCGAACCATGATACGACTGCCCGTGTGATTCGCGATCTCTTGAGGCGGATCGTCGTGTATCAGTTCCACAACACATCGGACACCTCACGTATACGTACCAAACGGCGGGTCGATGACAACCGCTGGTTGAAAGAGGACGCCGCCAATTTGGCGCCCGTCTTACTTCGACTCAGAGAAAAAGAAGGCGAGTACTATCGTCGCATTGTCGAAACAATTCGCCTTATCCTGCCGTTCTTCTCCGACTTTGAACTGAATCCGGACCATGGGAGCTTGCTGCTACAGTGGCGTGAACGAGACAGCGATGAGGTATTCGGGGTTTCGCAGGCGGCGGATGGAATGCTGCGAGTGATGGCTCTCGTTACATTGCTGCTGCAACCGAAGCATGACTTGCCGGACGTCCTGATTATAGACGAACCGGAACTTGGGTTGCATCCATACGCCGTGAGCGTAATCGGAGGGTTAATTGGTTCGGTCAAGACTCGGATTCAAGTCGTTGTGGCGACGCAGTCGGCACAACTCATTGACTGTTTCGCACCGAGCGACATAGTCGTCGTCGAGCGCGACCAACATCGTTCATCGTTTCGGAGACTGAGTGGTGACGAACTGAGCGATTGGCTGCGGGACTATTCGCTTTCGGAGCTATGGATGAAGAACGTGATCGGCGGGCGGCCGTGACCCGCGTGAGACTGCACATCCTTGCTGAAGGCCAGACCGAAGAAACCTTCGTCAACAACGTGCTACGATCACGCTTGGAGAGTCGGTCAATTGACACGGATGTCCGCTGCGTAGTCACCAGTCGAAAGGAGAACTACGAGTATCGGGGAGGTCTGAATTCGTATGACCAGGCTCGACGCGACATGCTGCGGTGGATGGCAGAAGAACCTGGCGAGGACTCTCGATTCACCACAATGTTCGACCTGTATCGGATTCCAGAGGACTTTCCCGACTATCAGGCGGCGGCGAAGGAAGGCGATCCGTACGCCAGGGTCAAAGTGCTGGAGAGCGGGATCCGCAGAGACCTGAGCGACACGCGAGTCATGCCGTACGTACAGCTCCACGAATTCGAGGCTTTGATTCTGACCGATGCCAGCGAGTTGAGAGTACAGTTTCCGGACTACCTTGAGGGAATCGCGAAGCTCGTCGCGATGGCCGGCGACTTTGCGTCGCCGGAGTTGATCGACGACGTAGATGGACCGTGTAGGCGGATTATCAAGGAGATTCCAGAATACGAGTACCGAAAAGCGTCGGCCGGACCTATCGTCGTCGCGAGGATTGGTTTGTCCGCGTTACGGAAAGCGTGTGCTCATTTCGGCTGCTGGATCAGTGCGTTGGAATCTCTTGCGTAGGTGAGTCCACCCATGCTTCCTCTCCCTCGCGCCATGCTGATCGACTTGGACGACACCTTGTTGGCCTCCACCGCCGCCGGCCGGCAGGCGATGGAGGTCATCACCCGGCAGGTCGCCGACGACACCGTGGTGCCCCTGGCTCAGGTGAGCCAAGCCATGGCCGAGGCCTCCACCTGGTTCTGGTCGGACGAGGAGCGCCGCGCCCGCGCTCGCCTGGACCAGTCCGGCGCGCGTGCGCGCATCGTCGAGCGCGCCTTGGAGTTACTGCGGTGCACGGTACCCGTCGACGCGGAGGCCCTGGGCATCCGCGCCGTCGCAGAACGCCTTCGCGTCCTGGAGCCGATCCCCGGCGCCATCGAGACCGTGGCCGAGTTGCGCCGCCGCGGCGTGCGGCTGGCGCTGGTCACCAACGGCAGCGCAGCCGACCAGCGCGCCAAGATCGACCGGCACGCCGTCGACCGCCGGTTCGACGCGGTCCTGGTGGAAGGCGAGGTGGGCTTCGGCAAGCCCGATTCGCGCATCTTCCGGCTCGCTCTGGAGCGGCTGGAGGTGACCGCCGCGGATGCGTGGATGGTCGGCGACGACCTGTCCTGGGACATCGCCGGCGCGCAGGCGGTCGGCATCCACGGGGTGTGGGCGCGAAACCACGCCGCGACCGACGCGGCAGGCGACGGTACGGTGCGGCCCGACCGCACGGTGGGCACGATCGCGGAGCTGTTGGCCTGAGGAGCGCGGCCGTCGCTACCTTGGAGGCGATGGCCACGCGGTTGCCGGTTCCCCCTCCGCTCCAGCCGATCGATCAGCGCCTGATCGCCTGGATGGACCGCCACGGCGTTCGCCTGCTGCGCGTGACCATCGGGGTGGTGTTCATCTGGTTCGGGGCGCTGAAGCTCTTCCCGGGCGCCAGTCCCGCGGCCGGCCTGATCGTGTCGACCTATCCGTTCCTGCCTCCGGGGCTGTTCCTGCCGTTCCTGGGCTGTTGGGAGATGGCCATCGGCGCAGGCTACCTCACCGGGCGCCTGCTGCGCGTGACGGTGGCGCTGATGTACGCGCAGATGCTTGGGGCCATGTCACCGGTCGTGCTGAACCCGGAGGCGGTGTTCGTCGCGGCGCCGTTCGTGCTGACCCTGGAAGGCCAGTACATCGTCAAGAATCTGGTCCTGCTGGCGGCCGCGATCGTCATCGGCGCGAAGGTGCGCTGACCGAGGGGCCGGCGGCTGAGCCCGGAGGCGGATCGCCGAGGGGGTAGCGGCATCGTGTGGCCGGGAAGCGCGAGAAGTCCCGGTCGGCGGTGTGCACCTCGCCACCGTGCTCATCGGCATGCGCGGCGATCATCGCGTCGGTACAGAGGTTCCCTCCCGTTCCGGCGTTCTCCAGCAGGTCGAAGAGCAAGCGGAACGCATGCGGACCGGGCGTGAGCAGCCGGACGGTGGGCACCGCGAGCCACTCCTCGACAATCTCCCGCGCTCGGCCGACCGTCATGGGATTGTCGCTCAGCGTGGGATGGGTCATCAGCCGAACGAACGCCAGCACCACGACCCACGGGATGCCCACCGTTCGGGAGTCCGACAGCGCATTCTCCCACCACAGTCGCGCGCCGCGATGGTGAGGCGATGTCGTGTCGTACGCGTAGATCAGCAGGTTGACGTCGGGGACGATCATGTCCCGCGGGCGGCGTCTTCCGCCTCGATCTGATCGTAGAGCTGATTCATGCTCATACCTCGCAAGCCGGGCTTGATCCCGAGCGCGTGGGCCTTGACCCGGAAGGGGGCACGCGGTTCGTGCGTGTCCAGATGCGCGAGACCAATCTGCAGCGTGTGGTCCAACACATCACGAAACGGGCGGTCCTCGATCCGGGCCCGCTCTCGGAGCTCCCGCAAGATCGCATCATTGATGTTCACTGTGGTGCGCATATGAATCATCATGATGCTTCCACACTTCGGTGAGTCAAGGGTTCGCGCTTGCCGTCCGAGCCGCCGGCCGGTCGAGGTAGCCGGAAGAGCCGCCCGTCACTATCTTTGCCGGCGATCCCATGGTCGAGGTCACGGCACTGGGCAAGTCGTACGGGTCGGTGCGCGCGCTCGACGGCGTGCGCTTCTCCATCGCCGCGGGGGAGATCGTCGGCCTGCTGGGCCCCAACGGCGCAGGCAAGACCACGGTCCTGAAGATTCTGACCGGCTACCTGCAGCCCGATCACGGGACGGTCACGGTGGACGGCCTGGACGTGCTCACCGACACCTTGGCGGTGCAGGAGCGGATCGGCTACCTGCCGGAGAACGCGCCGCTCTACCCCGAGCTGACCGTGCAGTCGTACCTGCGCCATATCGCCGAGTTGCGGCGCCTGTCCCCGGAGGAGGGGCGGGCGCGCATCATGACCGCGCTCGCGGAGACCGGGCTGGCCGACCAGATGACCCGGCCGATCGGGGAGCTCAGCAAGGGCTACCGGCAGCGGGTCGGGCTGGCGCAGGCGATCCTCCACCAGCCGAAGCTGCTGATCCTGGACGAGCCGAGCGTGGGCCTGGACCCGACGCAGATCGTGCAGATCCGCAGGCTCATCCGCGCGCTGGCCCGGCACAGCACGGTGCTGTTCTCCACCCACATCCTGAGCGAAGTGGAGGCGCTCTGCGACCGCGCGGTGATCATCATGCAGGGCCGCATTCGCGCCGACGCCGACCTGGAGACGTTGGCCGCGGGCACTGCGGTTCAGGTCACGCTGGCCGCGGAAGTGCCGGAGGCGCGCGAGCGGCTGCTGGGCCTGCCGGGCGTGTCCGCGGTGGAGCGGGAGCGCGACCAGCGCGGCATCCACTACCGGATCGCGGCCGCAGCGCCGGTGGAGGAGCTGGGCCGCAGCGTGTTCGACGCGGCTGCCGCGGGCGGCTGGCCGGTGAGCGAGTTGCGCCAGGAGCGGCGCACGCTGGAGACGGTGTTCGACGCGTTGGCGCGCGACGCTGCCGCGGGCGCCGACGACGCCGGCGCCGAGCCGGCCGAGGGCGCGGAAGCAGGCGCCGCCGCCGGGGAGGTGGCCTCTTGACGCCGGTGCTGTCGGTCGCGCGCAAGGAGGTGCTGAGCTCCTTCAGCTCGCCGCTGGCCTTCATCGCGGTGGGCGCGTTCCTGGCGGCGACCCTGTTCACGTTCTTCTGGGTGGAGGCGTTCTTCGCGCGCGGCATCGCCGACGTGCGCCCGCTGTTCGCCTGGATGCCGCTGCTGGTCATGCTGCTGGCGGCGGCGCTGGGCATGCGCCAATGGAGCGAGGAGCAGCGCTCCGGGACGCTGGAGATCCTGCTCACCCTGCCGGTGCGGCCGATCGCGCTGGTGATGGGAAAGTTCCTGGCGATCGAGGTGCTGGTGGCCACGGCGCTGCTGCTGACCCTGCCGTTGCCGCTGACCGTCGCGCTGCTCGGCGACCTGGACCCGGGGCCGGTGATCGGCGGCTACCTGGCGTCGCTGCTGATGGCGGGCGCCTACGCCGCGCTCGCCCTGTTCCTGTCGTCGCGCACCGCCAACCAGATCGTCGCCTTCATCACCACCGCCGTGGTGGGCGGCGCGCTCTACCTGGTCGGCACGCCGGGAGTCACCGACTTCGCGGGGGGCGCCGGCAACCTGCTGCGGCAGCTCGGCACCGGCAGCCGCTTCGCCTCGATCGAGCGCGGCGTCCTGGATCTTCGCGACCTGGTCTACTACCTGTCGCTCACCGCCGGTTTCCTGGCCGCCGGCGTGCTGGCGCTGGACGCCAAGCGGTGGAGCCGCGGCGCCGTGACGGCGCGTTACCGCCGGCGCGCGCTGGCTGCCGCCGCGCTGGCTGCCGCCAACCTGATCCTGCTCAACGTGTGGCTGGGGCCGTTCGCGCGCCTGCGCGTCGATCTCACGGCCGACCGTGCCTACTCCCTGTCGCCGGCGACGGTCTCGCTGCTGCAGGGTCTGCCCGAGCCGCTCGCGATCCGCGCCTACCTGAGCGAGCGCACCCATCCGCTGCTGGCGCCGCTGACTCCGCAGATCGGCGACCTGCTGGAGGAGTATCGCATCGCCGGGCGCGGCACGGTCACCGCCGAAGTGATCGACCCGGGCGGCGACCCGGAGGCCGAGGAGGAGGCCGTGCAGGCCTACAACGTCCGGCCCACGCCCTTCCAGGTCGAGGACCGTTTCGAGCAGGGCATCGTCAACTCCTACTTCGACGTGGTGGTCAGCTACGGCGACCAGTACGAGGTGCTGGGGTTCCAGGACCTGATCCGCATCGACCGTGGCCGCGACGGCATCACCGAGGTGCGCCTGCGCAACTTCGAGTACGACCTGACCCGCGCCATCAAGAAGGCGTCGTCCGGGTTCCGGAGCGTCGACTCGCTGTTCGCGGCGCTGCGCGACCCCGTGGAGCTGGCGCTGTACGTGACGCCGGACACGCTGCCGGCGGACCTGGACGAGCCGCGCTCGGTGGTGTCCGAGGCCGCCGCGGCGCTGGCCGAACGGTCGGGCGGGGCGCTGGTGTTCCGGGAGATCGACCCCGGTCCGGAGGGGGCCGACGGCCGCCAGGAGCTGGCCGAACGGTACGGCTTGCAGCCGATCGCGGTATCGCTGTTCTCGACGGAGACCTACTACTTCGACCTGATCCTGGAGTCGGCCGGCCAGACGTTCATCGTCCGGCCGGCCGACGAGTACAGCGCCGCGTCGGTCACCGCCGCGGTCGAGGCGACGCTGAAGCGCGTCGCTCCGGGGTTCCTGCGCACCGTCGGCGTACGCCTGCCGCCCGCGGGGCCCGCGCAGGATCCCTTCGGGAGGCCGCAGCAGCCGTTCGCGTCCTGGCAGCTCCTGCAGCAGCAGCTCTCCGACGACTACGCCGTGCAGCGGGTGGATCTGAGCCGGGGGGAGGTGCCCGCGCAGGTCGACGCGCTGCTAGTCGTGGCGCCGCAGGCGCTGAGCGACCGGGAGCGGTTCGCCGTCGACCAGTACCTGATGCGCGGCGGCGCCCTGCTGGTGGCCGCGGGCAGCCACCGCGCCGCCGCCGACCCGCTCAGCGAGGGCATCTCGCTGAACCGCGCCGGCGAGGGGATGGCGGCACTGCTCGATGCCTACGGCGTGAGCGTCGCTCCGCGCGTGGTCATGGACCCGCAGAACGAGTCGTTTCCGACCACCATACGGAGCGGTTCGATCCTGCAGATCCGCCCGATCGACTACCCGTACTTCGTGGACGTGCGCCGGGACGGCATGTCGCGCACCCATCCGATCACGTCCTCGCTGGAGGCGGTGACCCTCAACTGGGCGTCGCCGCTGGCCGTGGACGGCGCGCTGGCCGCCGGCCGGCAGGTGGAGGTGCTGCTGCATTCGACCGCCGGGGCATGGACCACGGAGGAGCCGGCCTCGCAGCCGGACTTCGGGCGCTATCCGGACACCGGCTTCGCGCGCGGCGACGACCGCCAGGAGTGGCCGTTGGCCGTGGCGGTCACCGGTCGCTTCCGCAGTGCGTTCGCGGAGTCCGGTCCACCGCCGGGCGACGGGACGGACGGCGAAGCTGACGGCCGCCGCTCGGCGATCGAGGCATCGCCGGAGGAGACCCGCCTGGTGGTGTTCGGCTCGGGCGAGTTCCTCAATGACACGATCATGAGCCTGTCGGCGAGCCTGCACGGGGAGCGCTACCTGAACAGCCTGCAGGTGCTGCAGAACGCCGTGGACTGGGCGGTGGAGGACTTGGCCCTGCTGGGCATCCGCTCCGAGGGAGCGGTGACCCGGCTGCTGCTGCCGATCGACGACTCGGCGCGGCGCGCCTGGGAGGTGATCAACTACGCCGTGGTGGCGCTGCTGCTCGGCGCGGTGGGCGTGGTGTGGTGGATGCGGCGGCGCGGCGAGCGGCCGATGTACGGTACCGCAGAGAGCGGCGCGCGCACCGCAGGGCAGGCGACGGACGGGCAGGCGACGGACGGGCAGGCGACGGACGGGCAGGCGACGGACGGGCAGGCGACGGACGGGCAGGCGACGGACGGGCAGGCGACGGACGGGGAGGACGGCGCGTGATCGCGGCGCTGCGTGGCGAGCGGGGCGTGACTGTTCTGGCAGCGGTCCTGGCCGTGCAGGTCGCGGTCCTGGTGGTCACCCGGTTGCCGGGACGCGAAGCGGCGCCGGAGCCGCTGCTGGCGGGCCTTCAGGCGGACGCGGTGACCCGCATCGAGATCGGGGACGGCGCGGACGGACACGTCGTGATGGACCGCGAAGGGGACGGCTGGGTGCTGAGCGACGCCGGCGGCTACCCGGCCGACGGAACCCGCATCGCCGGACTGCTGGACCGGCTGGCCGCCGCCCGACGGGATCGGCTGGTGGCGCGCACCGAGGCGGGCCGGCTGGAGCTGCGCGTGGCGCCGGACGGCTTCGAGCGCCGCGTGCGCATCGACGCCGGCGCGGACGGGCACCTGCTGTACGTCGGCACCACCGCCGGCACCGGCGCCGGGCACGTGCGCGTGGACGGCGAGGACGAGGTATGGAGCGTCGACGGAATGGCGCCCTGGCAGATGGCCGCCGACCGGTCCGATTGGGTCGATCCGGTCTACCTGCGCGTCGAAGCCGATCGGATCGCCGCCTTCGAGCTGGTGAACGCGGCCGGCTCGTTCCGCTTCGTGCGGTCGGACGGGGAGTGGACCTCGCCCGTGCCGGGGGCCGGCGAAGTCCTGGACCAGGAGCGCGTGACCGCTTTCGTGGACCGGCTGAGCACGCTGCGGATGCGCCGCCCGCTCGGCACCGAGCCGCCCGGCGACTACGGGCTGGCCGAGCGGGCGGCGGAAGTGCGGCTCGCGCTGAGCCCGGACGAGGACGGGGAAGCCGGCACCCTGGATCTCCTGATCCTGGCCGGCGGGGACGACGATGACGACTACGTCGTGAAGAGCTCCGATTCGGAGTATTATGTGGAGGTGCCGAGCTTCACGCTCGCCGATCTGGTCGACGCAGACCGGTCGACGTTCGTGACGGCCGACGACACGGGCGGCTCGCCAACCGGCGATTCAGCGCAGTGACCAGCCGCCCGCCGGACAATTCGAAAGCACATTCGGAGGTAATCGAATGAAGATGCATGTGGGCGGCGCCTGGGTGGATGCCGCCGAGACGATCGACGTACTGAATCCGTTCGACGGATCGGTCGTGGACACGGTGCCGCGCGCGACCATGGACGACGTGCAGACGGCGCTGGCGACCGCCCGGAAAGCCGCCGGACAGGTGGCGGCCATGACCGGATACGAGCGCTACCAGATCCTGCACCGGGCATCGGAGCTGATGGTCGAGCGCGCCGCGGAGCTGTCGAAGATCATCACCCTGGAAGAAGGCAAGCCGGTCGGCGAGGCGAACATCGAGGTGGAGCGCGCCACCGAGATCATCGCGCTGTCCGCCGAGGAGGCCAAGCGCCTCGGCGGCGAGGTGCTGCCGCTGGACGGCGCGCCCGGCGTGCGCGACAAGGTGGGCTTCACCCTGCGCGTGCCGTGCGGCGTGGTCGTCGGCATCAGCCCGTTCAACTTCCCGCTGCACCTGGTCTGCCACAAGGTCGGCCCCGCGTTCGCGGCCGGCAACGCCATCGTCCTCAAGCCCGCGACCGACACCCCGCTGTCCGGCCTCAAGGTGATCGAGCTGCTGGTGGACGCCGGCGCCCCGCCGGAGGCGGTGCAGTGCCTGACCGGCTCCGGCGGCGAGATCGGCGACGCGCTCTGCGGCGATCCGAGCGTGCGCAAGATCACCTTCACCGGCAGCCGCGACGTGGGCGAGCACATCTGCAAGGTCGCGGGCCTGAAGAAGGTGACCATGGAGCTCGGCTCCAACGCGCCGTTCGTGGTGATGCCCGACGCGGACCCGGAGAAGGTTGCCAAGGCCGCCGCCATGTCCGGCTACTCGAATGCCGGTCAGGTCTGCATTTCGACGCAGCGCGTGCTGGCGCATACGGACGCGTACGCCGACTTCGTGGACGCCTTCAAGGCGGAAGTCGATTCGATCAACACCGGCAATCCGCTGCACGCCGACAGCAAGATGGGGCCGATGATCCGCCAGTCAGACGCCGAGCGCGTGCAGGGCTGGGTCACGGAGGCGGTCAACGGTGGAGCCACGCTGGTCGTCGGCGGTGACCTCGACGGGCAGATGATGCAGCCGACCGTGTTGGAGGGCGTCAGCCCGGAGATGCGCATCTCCTGCGACGAGGTGTTCGGCCCCGTGGTGGGCATCACCAGGGTGGACGACATCGACCAGGCGATCGCGCTGGCCAACGACACCAACTACGGCCTGAGCGCCGCCATCTTCACCGAGAACGTGAACTGGGCCATGCAGTACGTCCGCCAGGTCGAGTCCGGCAACATCCACGTAAACTGGGGTACCCAGTGGCGGGCCGACCTGATGCCGTACGGCGGCCTCAAGGACTCCGGGATGGGCAAGGAAGGGCCGAAGTACGCGGTCGAGGAGATGACCGAGACGAAGATGTGCGTCTTCCACCTGTAGGGCGAACGCGATGGCGGTACGCATGTACACGACGCCGAGCTGCGGCTACTGCACGCAGCTCAAGCGCTACCTGCGCGAACGGCAGGTGAAGTTCACGGAGTACGACATCAGCCGCGACGAACGCAAGGCGGCCGAGATCGCGCATCGCTCCCGGCAGCACGGCGTGCCGGTGCTCGACTACAACGGCGCCATCGTCGTCGGCTTCGACCGCGAGCGCATCGACCGCCTGATCGCCAGGGGTTGACGCCACGGGGCTGTCGGATTGGCTGCGCCAGCGACAATCCGACAGCCCCGCGTGCCGGACGAACCTCCGATTCCGGCATCTCCCGCACAGGGCCGGCTCGACGCTTACACGCCGGTGGCGGATTCAGGCACGGATTCGCTCTACAAGAGACTCGTAAAACGTGCGGATCTGATGGTCCTGCTCGTCCTCGTTCAAGATATCCTTCGACCGTCTGATGTGAAAGAGGTCGGTTCCGCGACCTGACATCGACTTGCGTTCGCGGCGCGCCAAGCCGTGATCCTCGAGCAACGAGAGCAGCTCCCCCCACCGCGGATCCGTGACGAACTGAGGGAAGCCGCCCTTCTGATCGAGAGGAATCCAGTACATCTTGCTTCGACACGCGCGACCGAGTAGCTTTGGCAGAGGACGGTCACGCAACTCGTTGGGAACCAATCCCGAGACGCCTTGCTCGGTCGGAAGGTCGTTCCTTCCGTGTCTGTCGAGCCAGCGCTCGATCGAGATGGGATTTGTAATGACGGCGGTTGAGCGATCGCGAAACCCCTCGCACTGAATTCGCGAAGGAACAGGAAGCGAAGGCGGGACGCGCGTTGTTTCATCGACGATGAGGGTTGTGACTGTCGCTGAGACGAACGTCAAGTCCTGTAGATCAGCTCCCCGGACGTCCAGTTGATTTACCACGACGTTGTTGATCGCCGCTGACGGCGCAGTACCCCGTATCAACGCTTCATCCATGTCGAGATTTCGGAGCATCAGGTTGTCGGCCCCCTCCATCGCCGGGAGCATGGTCACCAGCCAAGCGCCGAGATTCCTCACGCCTTGATCGATCCTCGAATACGTCTCGACGAGACCAGATGCTGCCTCGAAGAAATCGCGGATGCGTTCGGGAGCCCGGCCTGCATAATCCAGAACAAGGTCGTTGAAGGCTGTGAGGAAGTCTGCTCCCATGATGTTACGCCTGACGTATTTCGGGACCTCTCCATTCACGACCGCATCGATCGTCTCCTCGCTGAGGAAGTGATTGAAAACCTGGGAGTGTGCGAACCGTCGGTAGTTGGGCGCGTCATCCTTCTCCAGGAAGGCCATGACTGCTGCCCGGTGCTTGAGTCTCGCTATGACCTCGGAGGACGTGTCTTCCGGCATGACCATGTCGACGAGCCACTCCAGCATCCGCTCGTCGATGGCTTCCGTCCCGTCCTCCGCGATGGATCGAGCGACCTCGCGAAGAAGACGGCGTACGTAACTACGGCGCTGGTCTTCATCCAGAACGCTGTCAACCGCGTCGCCAAATGTGCCGGCTTCGCGATCGACCATCAATTCTACCAGGAACGCGAGCGGACTGCCGGCTATCTTGTGCTGAATAGCCGAGACGGCTTCGGGGTTGGCGAGCTGCGATAGAAAAAAGGGCCGTAGCGCGTACGAGTCAGGTTCGAAGAGCTCGTCCGCGTCCCTGAGGTTGTCCTCCGACCAGCCGTTGCTGTTCAGCCAGCCTTTCGCGGTTGCCGGCGGGGGAGCCTGCAAGGACAGCACATGAACGTCATCACGTTCGGTAAGCGAAGTGATATTCGCTTTGATCCGCTCGTGCCCAATGAAGGTCTCCCGTCCGGCAAGGATGAGCGTTCCGATGCCGCGAACCTGGTCCACGATCTCGTTGACCTGGTTCCAGGCGAGGTCGTAGCCGTTGGGGTCCGCCAGTTCATCGAAGCCGTCGATGGCGAGCGTCACCAGCCCGTGCCGCACGAGCACGGGAAGTTGATCGAAGGTAACCGACAAGCGCAGCGCTTGAAGGCTGAATGCGATCAGGTCCTGGAGGAACGTCAGTACACGGCCCCGGCTCTTTACGTGGAGGATGAGCGGACGCCGTGAGGAGAGGTATCCATCGGCGCGCGAACGCGCAAGCAGATCGATGAACGTGGTCTTTCCGATGCCGGCCGGACCGTCGATCAGCATGATGTGGACTGATTGAACCTCGTGAGATTGCTCCACCAAGCGGTCGTCGAGCGCTCGGAGGTCGATCAACGTGTCGCCAGGCTGCAGTAACCCCTTGACAGGAATGGGAGGGCCTATATCTCGCAGGGTTTGTCGCAGATATTTCTTCTGGTGGTCGGTCCAGCCTCGCAGGTTGCCCCATCGTTCCGATGCGAGTAGCGCGCGATACGAGGCATGAGTTCGGGATTCGTGGGTATCCACGGAGCGCTCGATCACCTTTCCCGCGCCGCCGTCGTGAAATTGCAGTTCCAACTCCTCGCCTTGGCGGAACATCCTTACGGTCAGGCGATCTCCCTGAATCGCCCCTCGGGGCGGCTCCGTGCCGAGATCGGCAAACGCCGCCAAGTCTTCGGTCAGCAGCGAATCTACGAGAATCATGTGGTCAACTCCATTAGCAGCCCGTTCAATTTGAGGAACGCTCGGCGAGTACGGCTTGGAGGTTGTCGATTGTTTGTTCGTCTGCGGCGTCGAGTTCTCACGATCAACACCCGGCCGCCATGAGGCCTGGTCCAGGATTCGGCGGTGAAGACCGGGGGTACGACATCGTCGTCGTCGGAGAGGATCAGCGCCCACTCGCCAGGGTCACTGTGCGCCCAAGCCAGGAGATCGGCAGCGAGAGCGGTATCGACCATTTTTTCAGTCGGAGGTTCATGGCTGACCTGCTGGCGTAGCGTGTTCGGCAGATGGATCGGTGGGCGAGTATGTCTCCTCTCGGGCAGAGCAGACATCAAAGTGTGACTGTACCGTACGTCTGAGGAAAAGACTACGTTCGGCGTCCGCGACAACCGGGAGAAGTCGGTTTGTGCCACCGTGGTCGTGATGGCGTCGAAGTTCTCGGTGCGCTGCCAGCCCTTGTACCAGCCGTGATAGAGACGGAACGCCACGTCGAATCGAATGGTCGGCGCGTCGCGTGCCAAGGCCCTGCCGATGACGGCGGCCGTTCGCGCCAGCGTTCGCTGCGCTCTGTCTTCCGGCTTGGACTCAGGAGCACCGGTGTTGCGTATCTGCGTGTTCCAGTCGACGAACGCGGTGACTGGAATCGGTCTTGAATCGGAAGTCGTTCGCTTCGGATCGGGTTTCATCCCGGCCTCGTTATCGACTGACGGCGCTGCAGGTAGCTGCGGCGCCGTTCGGGCTCGAACTTCTCGATCGCGTAACGCAGCATCGTGCGCGGCATGCGGGCGGCGTGGCGGTCCAGGAAGCGCTCCTCGGTCGCCAAGTCGCGCTTGCCGATCTCGCGCAGCATCCAGCCGACCGCCTTGTGGATCAGGTCGTGCGGGTGGTCACGCAGCAACTCGGCCAGCCGCAGCGTGTCCTCGAACTGCCCGGCACGGATGAAGGCGAAGGTGGCGAGCACGGCCGCCCGTTGCCGCCACAGGTGACCGGAACCCGCCAGCTCGTAGAGCACGGCGCGGTCGCCGTCGAGCAGATGGGCGCCCAGGATGTGCGGCGCCGAACCGTCCACCAAGTCCCAACTGTTCACCGCGTCCAGGTGGTCGAGGTAGAAGGCAGCGATTGCCTCCCGCTCTGCCGACGCCGCGCGCCGGTAGCCGTCGGCCAGCACGAACAGCGCCGCTTGCCGGTGCTCGTGCCAGGGACTGGCCAGCACGTCCGCCAGGTCGGGGAGCGAAGCTCGCGATGGCGGCGGGCGATCGCCCGTACCTCCGGCACGCGCAGCCCCAGGAAGCGGTCCCCCTCTCCGTACTCCCCCGGTCCCGTGCGGAAGAACCGCTGCAGGTGCCGTGCGCGCTCCGGGTCGCGGGCGCCGTCCAACTCCGCGCACAGCGCACGTGCGGGGCTTCTCATCGCCCGCGGATCATAGCTCAGCCCGCGCGCTCTTTGTGAGCCTTCACGAAGCGATGGGGGCGCTCGTGCGCTATGGTTGCCATGAGCGCCAGCCACATGATCGCTTCAGCCTCCGTCCATGCGAACGGTTCGAGAGAACCCCGCACCATACGCGCCTCGACGCGCACGATCGGGTTCCCGTCACATCGCTGGACAGGTCGGTCCTCGTCTGCGGCAGTGCGAGTGATGCTCTTGAGTTGCTGCCCGAACGGTGCGTTCGGACTGTGGTGACCTCGCCGCCGTACTGGTCGCTGCAGGGACTACGAGGTCGACCGGCAGATCGGTCGCGACGATTTCCTCGCGGATTACGTCGAGAGCATCGTCCAGACGTTCGACAAGGTGCGCCGCGTGCTTACCGACGACGGCACCGTCTGGCTCAACGTCGGCGACGCGTATACGTCGGGCAACCGACGATATCGAGCACCGGACCGCAAGAACCGGGCTCGAGCGATGGACTGTCCGGCCGGTAACCCCCGACGGACTCAAGCCGAAGGACCTGATCGGCGTCCCCTGGCGCTTGGCGTTCGCGCTGCAAGACGCCGGCTGGTGGCTCCGGTCGGAAGTCATCTGGAACAAGCCGAACGCTCACCCGGAGTCGGTCCGGGACCGACCCACGAAAGCGCACGAGACCGTGTTCCTGCTCTCCAGGAATCAGGACTACCACTATGACACCGAGGTCGTGCGCGGGCCGAGGGGACGCCGGCTGCGGACGGTGTGGGACATCCCGACAGAGCCCCGGAAGGGCAGCGGCGCGATGGACGATCACCCGGCGGTGATGCCGATGAAGCTGGCGCGGCGATGCGTAGCGATCACCAGCCGGCCTGACGACGTGGTGCTGGATCCGTACGCCGGTGATTCCGGGACGACGCTGATCGCGGCCCAGGACTTGGGCAGGCGATGGGTCGGCGTGGAGTTGAACGGCCGGCATACGTGGACCTGATCGAGCGCAGGATCGGTGCCGGGACGCCAAACCTCTTTGTGGCGGCCGATCCAGCGGCCACATGAGCCCCGAGCAGCACCACAGGATCTCGAGGCGATGAAAGCCCGGATCGACACGCTGATGTTCGCCCTCGACACCAGCGACGGCCGGGCCGGGAGAGGCGGGCACATCAGCATATGGGACCGCTGACCGGCGGTTTTCACCTCCCGTGCCACGAGCGGCTACAGGAGATGCAGTGTGCGGGCGAGGACGGCGCTGCCCACGCCGATCAGCAGGCCGACGGCCACCTCCGGGATGGAGTGGCCGACGTCGTGCGAGGTCTCCGGCCGGCTCGCCTCGGGCATCGGAGCGATCATCTGGCGCAGCGCCTCCGAGTTGATCTGGATCGCTCCGCGCACGCGGATGGCATCGAAGATGATGATCACGCTGAATGCGCAGGCGATCGCGAACAGGTCGGATGCCACGCCGGCGCGCAGGCCGACGGCGGTGGTGAGCGCCGCGACGAAGGCGGTGTGGGAGGACGGCATGCCGCCGGCCGCGAACAGCCGGCGCCACGCGAAGGTGCGCGTGCGCGAGGAGTGCACGGCTATCTTGAAGATCTGGCACCCCACCTGGACCACGACGGCCACGAGGAGGGATGCGCTCACACCGGCCGTCATCAGGACGGCGGATGCTACCATGAGCGTATGGGTTCGCTGGTAGCACTTGGTCTCCCGCGACGACTTCGCGGTCCCTCACCGACCTTGGCCGAGCGGATCGCCGCGGCCGGGGGCGAGTTGCGCCGGCGCGACTGCACCACCGGCGCGGACGTGGTGGACGCTGCGCGCGGCGCACCGGTCGTCTGGGTGTTCGGCGGCGGGAGGCTGCTGACCGGGGAGCTGCTCGCCGAGTTGCCCGACTGCCGCCTGATCGTTCGCAGCGGCAGCGGCACCGACAACATCCCGGTCGCCGCGGCGCACGCGCGCGGCATCGCCGTCGGCAACACGCCGGAGGCGACCCGCGACGTGGTGGCCGACCACACGATCGGCGTGCTCATCGCCCGGCACCGCCGCATCGTTCTCAAGGACCGCCACATCCGCCGGGGGGTCTACTCGCAGGACAACCCGCAGACCGGCCCGGCGCTGGCCGGCATGACCCTGGGCCTGATCGGCTTCGGCCACATCGGCGCCGCGGTCGCCGTCCGTGCGGCGCCGTTCGGGCTGCGGGTGCTGGCCACCGACCCGGCCAGGAGCGACGCGGAGATCCGTGCCGGCGGCGCGGAGCCGGTCGAGCTGGACGCGCTCCTGCGCACCAGCGACTTCGTGTCGCTCCACGTCCCGCTGCTTGCCAGCACCACGGCGCTGATCGGCGCGCGCGAGCTCGCCGCGATGCAGCCGCACGCGATCCTGATCAACACGTCGCGCGGCAAGGTCGTCGATCAGGGGGCCATGATCGCCGCGCTGCAATCCGGGCGGATCGCCGGCGCTGCGCTCGACGTGTTCGACCCGGAGCCGCTGCCGCCCGACAGCCCGCTGATCGGCATGGAGCAGGTAGTGCTCACACCGCACACCGCCGGCTCCGGCGCCGCGATGATCCGTCGATTCTGGGAGGACTCGATCACGACCATCGGCCACTTCCTGCGCACCGGCCGGCCGCGGTGGGAAGTGACCGCGTAGCGCCCCGAAACCGTAGCCTCCGGCTCCGCTTTCGGGCCCATCCCCACCTTTCGCTCCGGAGTCTGTCGGCCTTCCCGCTGACGCGGCAAATCCGACAGACTCCCATGCGCTCCGGGCCGCCGGGCTCCTACAGCAACGCGCGCAGGCGGTCGACGATCACGGCGACTTCGGGTTCCGACAGGCAGGTCGGGCTGAAGCGCAGCAACCCCTCGCGCACGCCGCCTGCGTTGACATGGATGGGCGGGTCGCCGCCCTGCAGGGCGGCGGTGAGCTCCAGGGCGTCGCGCCGCTCCGGGCGCACTTCCACGATCGGGGTTCCGTCGCGGCTGTCGTCGATGCGCACCTGGCACGGCGTGTCGCGCAGCAGCTCGACGAGTCGGTCGGACAGGCGCCGCCAGCCGGCGATCCGCTCACGGTCGGGGACGGCCGCGAACCGTTGCAGGGCGACCAGCAGGCCGGCGATCTGTTCCTTGCCGACCTTGCAGGGGCGGCCGATGCCGTGGTGCGGGGCGCCTGCCAGCGGCGGCTCGCCGGCGATCCAGGACGGCGGGCGCCACAGCTCCGGCAGCACGTCCTGGTCGAAGAGCTGCAGCGCCGCCGCGCCCACCAGCCGGCGGCGGCCGCACAGGATGCCCGTTCCCTGCGGCCCGCCGATCGCCTTGCCTCCGGAGAAGCACACCAGGTCGGCGCCGGCGTCAACGAAGGCGCGCAGGTTGGACTGTGGCGGCAGCCGGCCGGCGGCATCGACGATCACCGGCACGCCGCGCGCGTGCGCTTCGGCGATCACCTGCTCCAGGGGCGGCTGCGAGCAGGACTGGGCGACGTAGGCGATGGCGGCGGTCCGTTCGTCGATCGCGGCGCCCAGCTCCCACGCCTCCGTGTCGCGGACGCCGGCCCCGGAAAACCGATCGGCGATGCCGACCTCGACCAGCTCGGCGCCGGCGGTGCGCAGCGCGTGGTCGTAGAGGTTGCGGTGGCTGCGGGGGATGAGGATGCGGTTGCGGCCGGCCACGTGCGGCAGCCGCCCCATGCGGTCGGGATCGAGGCCGGTCAGGCAGGCGGCGGCGCCGAGCAGCAACGCCGCCGCCGCGCCGCTGGTGACCAGCCCGGCCTCCGCGCCGGTGTGCTCGGCGATGATCTCGCTGGCGCGCTCCTGCAGCGTCTCGATAGCCACGCACCGGCCCATCGCCTCCGCGACCGCGGCGGCCACCTCCGGGTCGGCGCGGCCGCCGCCCAGACGGGTGGCGGGACCCGCCGCGTTGACGATCGTGGGGACGCCGAGCCTGGCGAAGACGCCCGGAGGCCCTTCACTCCTCGCGTGAGGTTCGCTTCGCTCACTCACGGAACATGCCGGTCGGCGTGGCCGGAAGAGTCAGCTTTCGTCGGGGAGGCCGTACCTGCGCCGGAACCGCTCGATGCGGCCGGCGGTGTCGACGAGCTTCTGCTTGCCGGTAAAGAACGGGTGGGAGGCACTGGAGATTTCCAGGGTCACCAGGGGATACTCGTTGCCGTCCTCCCAGACCACCGTCTCCCTGGACCTGACGGTCGAGCGGGTCAGGAACTGGAAGTCGCTGGCCGCGTCCTTGAACACGACCGGCCGGTACTCGGGATGGATGTCGGGTTTCATCAGCCGCTCCCCGGTGGCGGGCCGCTCACCGGACGCGCCACGTCCTTGAGGGTCAGGCCTTCGTCCTTGAGGAATCGCATCAGACCCTTCTTGTTCACCGTGCGCAGCGCTCGCGTCGACAGCTTGAGACGCACCACCCGGCCGAGCTCCGGCACGTACAGCCGCTTCTCCTGGACGTTGGGCCGCTGCACGCGCCGCGTCTTGTTGTGCGCGTGCGATACGTTGTTGCCGCTGAGCGGACCCTTGCCGGTCAGCGCACATCGCCTTGACATGCCGGGGAGTATGCTCCATTCCGGCCGGCGAGGGAAGAGGGTGTCGTCGAAGGCAACAGCCGGTCGCATCGAGTGAGGTTCTGCTGGATGATCTGCCGCAGTCTCCGTGAACTCCTGATCGACGAGTGCCTGAGTCCCGATCTCGCGGCTTTTTGACCACAAGAGGCATCCAGCTTCCGGGCTCCGACTCCCCGGGAAGGACAATGCTGCGTGATCAGGAGACGCTGCGTGATCAGGAGACGTGAGGGAACGGCTCGGGGGTCTGGGCCCGCCGGGGCGCGACAGGCGCTGACAACGAACGACGGCGCGGGTCGGGACGGTAGCGGAGATGCCTGACCTATGGGCCCAGGAACTCCGCACGTACCTGAGCGGGCGAGTTTGCGGTACTCTGTCAGGGACACATGACGACCCGCATCGGCATCATCAACGTATCGGACCGGGCCAGCGCCGGCGTGTACGAGGACACGCCGGGCAAGGCGGTGGTGGCCCTGCTGGAGCGCTGCCTGACCACCCCGTTCGAGCCGGTCTACCAGGTTCTCCCCGACGAGCAGGACCAGCTTCAGGAGGCGATGTGCCGGATGGCCGACCAGGACGGCTGCTGCCTGATCGTCACCACCGGCGGCACCGGCCCGGCGCTTCGCGACGTCACGCCGGAGGCGACCGAGGCGGTCTGCCACAAGATGCTGCCGGGCTTCGGGGAGCTGATGCGGCAGGTGTCGCTGCGCTACGTGCCGACCGCGATTCTGTCACGCCAGACCGCCGGGATACGCGGCGGCGCCCTGATCCTGAACCTGCCCGGCCGCCCGCGCGCCATCGAGCAGTGCCTGGAGGCGGTCTTTCCGGCCATTCCCTACTGCATCGATCTTCTCGGCGGCCCGCGCCTGGAGTGCGACCCGGCCGAGATCACCGCCTTCCGACCCAAGGGGGCGTAGGAGTTCCAGACGGATGGACCCAGACGGATGGACGTAGCCACCCTGCCGACCATCGCGGACGTGCGCGAGGCGGCCGAGCGCATTCGCCCGCACGTGCACGCCACTCCGGTGTTCACCAGCCGGTATTTCGATCGCGCCGTGGGAGCGAGCCTCTTCTTCAAGTGCGAAAACCTGCAGAAGGTGGGCGCGTTCAAGAGCCGCGGCGCCTGCAACGCGGTGTTCAGCCTGTCGGACCATCAGGCGGCGGCCGGCGTGGCGACGCACTCCTCGGGCAACCACGGCCAGGCGGTGGCGTATGCCGCCGGGCTGCGCGGCATCCCGGCGACCGTGGTGATGCCGCGCGGCACGACGGAGATCAAGCGGCGCGCCGTGCACGGCTACGGCGCCCGCACGGTGGAGAGCGGCCCGACGCTGGCCGAGCGGGAAGGGACCACGCAGCGGATCGCCGACGCCGACGGAGCGCACGTGATCCATCCGTACGACGACGCCGACGTGGTGGCGGGGCAGGGCACCGTCGCGCTGGAGCTGATGAAACAGGCCGGGCCGCTGGACGCGCTGCTGGTGCCGGTGGGCGGCGGTGGCCTCGCCTCCGGCACCGTGCTGGCCGCCGGCGGAGAAGCCGGTGTCCGGGCAGGCGGTGAGCCGGTCGTCTACGCGGCCGAGCCGGAGTTGGCCGATGACGCCCATGAATCGCTGCGGACCGGTGTGCGGCAGCCGGAGCGACCGCCGCACACGGTCGCGGAGGGGTTGCGCACCAGCCTGGGCGACATCACCTTCCCGCTGGTCCGGGACGGCGTGCGCGAGATCCTGCTGGTCGACGATCGGGAGATCGTGGCGGCGACGCTCGCCTTCATCACCCGGACCAAGCTGCTGATCGAGCCCTCGGCCGGCGTCGTGATCGCCGCGTTGCTGCGCCACCGGGAGCGCTTCGCGGGCTCCCGCGTGGGCGTGGTCCTGACCGGCGGCAACGTCGACCTGGCTGCCCTGGGAGCGCTTGCGGAGCGGACCGGTGGCTGAGGCGGCGGTGGCCGCGCGGCCGGCGGCGGCCGTGCAGCCCGCGGCGGCACCGCCGCCGCGTGAGACGGTGCAACGGGTCGCGGATTTCCTGGCGGAGTTGAGCGGCCGGGTGCGGGGCGAATTGCGCACCGACACCTATACCCGCATCCTGTACAGCACCGACGCCAGCATCTATCAGGTGATGCCGCACGGCGTGCTGATCGCCCGCGACGAGGAGGACGTGCACGCCGCCGTGGAGGCGGCAGCCCGCCACAAGGTGCCGATCCTGCCGCGTGCGGCGGGCAGCAGCCTGGCCGGCCAGGCGGTCAACGAGGCGCTGGTCATCGACACGTCGCGGTTCCTGGACCGGGTGGTGGAGCTCGACACCGAGGAGCGCCGGATTCGCCTGCAGCCGGGCATCGTGCTGGACGCGCTCAACGGCTACCTGCGCCCGCACGGGCTGCAGTTCGGGCCCGATCCCGCCTCCAGCAACCGCGCCGCGATGGGCGGCATCGTCGGCAACAACTCCACCGGCTCCCACTCGATCCTGTACGGCATGACCGCCGACCACGTGCTGGGCATGCAGGCGATCCTGGCGGACGGCACCCGCTGCCGGTTCGGCCCGCTCGACGCCGACGGTCTGGCCACCCACCAGGCCCGTGCGGGCATGGAAGGCGCGGTCTATCGCGCCGTGGCGGCCATCGCCGCCGGCGGCCGCGAGGCGATCCTGGCAGGAACCCCGGCGCACTGGCGGCGCTGCGGCGGCTACAACCTGGACCGGTTCGTGGACGGGGCCAGCTTCACCTACCCGCAGGACCCGCACTTCAACCTGGCCAAGCTGGTGTGCGGCTCCGAGGGCACGCTGGCGGTGATGACCGAGCTGACGCTCAACCTGGTGCCGGTGCCCGCTCACACGGCGCTGGCGGTCGTGCACTTCGATGACCTGTTCAGGGCGCTGTCCTCCGTAGAGACCATCCTGGAGACCGACCCGTCGGCGGTGGAGCTGCTCGACGACTTCGGCCTGACGCTGGCCCGCGAGGTGCCGCAGTACGCGCGGCTGATGGCCGGCTTCATCTCGGGCACCCCCAACTGCGTGCTGATCACCGAGTACTCCGGTGACAGCCCGCGGGAGCTGAAGCAGCGCATCGACGCGCTGGGCGGCCACCTGCGCCGCCACGGCGTGCGCGCCACGGTGGTGCCGGCGCTCGACCCCGCGCTGCAGACCGACGTGTGGACGGTGCGCAAGGTCGGGCTCGGCCTGATGATGAGCATCAAGGGCGACTACAAGCCGATCCCGTTCATCGAGGACGCGGCGGTCCCGGTCGAGCACCTGGCCGAGTACGTGACCGGCATCGAGCGGTTCTGCAACGACATCGGCACCCGCGTGGCCTACTACGCGCACGCCTCGGCCGGCTGTATCCACATCCGGCCGCTGATCAACGCCAAGCTGGCCGCGGAGGTGGACAAGCTGCCGCTCATCTCCAGCTTCGCGCTGGAGCTGCTCGGCCGCTTCGGCGGCAGCCTGTCCAGCGAGCACGGCGACGGCCGCGCGCGGAGCTGGCAGAACGAGAGCTTCTTCGGCCCCGACCTGTACCGGCTCTACCAGGAGGTCAAGGGCGCCTTCGACCCGCACGGCATCCTCAATCCGGGCAATGTCGTGGACGCGCCGCCGATGACCGAGTCGCTGCGCTACGGTGACGCCTACCGCACGCAGCCGCACCGCGAGCACCTGGCCTTCCGCAGCGACCACGGCTTCACGCGCGCCGTGGAGATGTGCAACGGCGCCGGCATCTGCCGCAAGCGGACCGAGGGCACGATGTGCCCGAGCTTCATGGCCACACGGGAGGAGGAGCACTCCACGCGCGGGCGGGCCAACGCGCTGCGGGCCGCGCTGTCCGGCGCGCTCCCGCACGACGAACTCACCTCGGAGCGCATGTTCGAGGTGATGGACCTCTGCATCGAGTGCAAGGCCTGCAAGGCCGAGTGCCCCTCGTCGGTCGACATGGCCAAGATCAAGATCGAGTTCCTGGCCACCTACTACGACCGGCACCGGCTGCCGCTGCGCTCGCGGCTGTTCGCGGACATCGGCCGCGCCAGCCGGCTGCTGGCGGGGCCGCTCGCCGGCGCGGTCAACCGGCTGGTGGCGCCGGCGCCGGTCAGGCGCCTCCTCGAGCGGTTCGCCGGCATCAGCGCTCAGCGCACCCTGCCGGCGTTCAGCGGCAGTCCCTTCCCCGCCTGGGCTCGCCGCCGCGGGCTCGACCGCGTGCCGTCCGGGCGCGCGGTGGCGCTGTTCCCGGACACCTTCAACAGTTTCAACACGCCGGAGGTGGCGCGCGCCGCCACCGAGGTGCTGGAACGGGCCGGCTTCGCGGTGACCGTGCCCGAGTATGGCTGCTGCGGGCGGCCGATGCTCTCCAAGGGCCTGGTGCGGCGCGCCCGGCGGGCCGCCCGCGCGACCGTCGCCCGCCTGGCGCCTCTGGCTCGTGCCGGCGTGCCGATCGTCGGGCTGGAGCCGAGTTGCGTGTCGGCCATTCGCGACGAGTACCGGTCGCTGCTGCCCGACGACGAGGACGCTGCGCTGGTCGCCGAGCATGTGGAGACCTTCGAGGAGCTGATCGCGCGGGCGCACGCGGACGGCGAGCTCGACCTCGACCTGAACGGCCACCACGGGGGGTTGCTGCTGCACGGTCACTGTCACCAGAAGGCGCTGATCGGCACCGGTCCCAGCAAGAGCACGCTGGGCCTCACCGGC
The DNA here is from genome assembly GCA_965215345.1 of Spirochaetia bacterium. Classification (GTDB taxonomy): domain Bacteria; phylum Spirochaetota; class Spirochaetia; order SZUA-6; family Bin103; genus CATQHW01. The sequence goes on from CBDCDL010000002.1 coordinate 2,390,295, forward strand.
GCGGAGGTGACCGAGGTGGATTCCGGCTGCTGCGGCATGGCCGGCTCCTTCGGCTACGAGGCCGAGCACTACGACGTCTCGATGACGATGGCCGAGCGGCGCCTGCTGCCGGCCGTGCGGTCGCTCGACGGCGGCGCCACGGTGGTCGCAGCCGGCACCAGTTGCCGGCACCAGATCATGCACGGCACCGGACGCCGCGCACTGCACCCCGCCGAGGTGCTGCACGCCGCGTTGCGCGGCAACAAAGACTCCCACGGCTCGAACGGAGGCTGATCACGGATGAGCGACCACTTTGACGCACTGGACGAATTGCGCGCCGGCAACCGGCGGCTGCGCTACTACCGGCTGGGTGCCCTGCAGGACGCGGGGCTGACGCGGCTGACGGAGCTGCCGTACTCGATCCGCATCCTGCTGGAGTCGGTCCTGCGCCACAGCGCGGCCGAAGGCGGGCCGGCGGTGACGCGCGCGCACGTCGAGGCGGTCGCCGGCTGGCAGCCGCAGGCCCCGGAACGGCCGAGCGTGCCGTTCATGCCGGCGCGCGTGGTCATGCAGGACTTCACCGGCGTGCCCGCGGTGCTCGACCTGGCGGCGATGCGCGATGCGCTCGCGCGTGCCGGCGGCGACCCGCAGCGGGTCAATCCGTCGATCCCGGTCGACCTCGTGATCGACCATTCCGTGCAGGTGGACCGCTTCGGCTCCGCGGACGCACTCGCGCGCAACGCCGAAATCGAGTTCGAGCGCAACGCCGAGCGCTACCGATTCCTGCACTGGGGGCAGCAGGCGTTCGCGAACTTCCGGGTCGTGCCGCCGGCGACCGGCATCGTCCACCAGGTCAACCTCGAGCACCTGGCGCCGGTGGTGGGCGTCGACGACCCCGCCGACGGCACCCCGGCTGTGGCCTATCCCGACACCGTGGTCGGCACCGACTCGCACACCACCATGATCAACGGCCTGGGCGTGCTCGGCTGGGGCGTGGGGGGGATCGAGGCGGAGGCGGCGATGCTTGGCCAGCCGTCCGACCTGGTGCTTCCCGACGTGGTCGGCATGCGCCTGACCGGCCGGCTCTCGGAAGGGGTCACCGCGACCGACCTCACTCTGACGGTCACGCAGATGCTGCGCGCGCACGGCGTGGTGGGCCGCTTCGTCGAGTTCTTCGGTCCGGGTCTGGCGGACCTGGCGCTGCCCGACCGCGCCACCATCGCCAACATGGCGCCGGAGTACGGCGCGACCGTCGGCTTCTTCCCGGTGGACGATGAGACGCTGCGCTACCTGCGGTTGACCGGGCGCGGCGAAGACGAGGTGGAACGGGTGGCCGCCTACTGCCGCGCCCAGGGGCTGTTCCGCACCGACGACGCGGAAGACCCGCGCTACAGCGCCACCTTGGAGCTGGACTTGGCCTCGGTGCAGGCGGCACTGGCCGGCCCCAAGCGGCCACAGGACCGAGTGCCGCTGGGCCAGATGAAGCGCCGCTTCGCGGAGTCGCTGGCGGCGCCGGTCGCCGAGCGCGGGTATGGGCTCGACGCCGCCGCGCGGCAGGCCTCCGCCGAGTTCGGCACCAACGGCGACCGCGCCGACCTCCGCCACGGCGCGGTGGTGATCGCGGCCATCACCTCGTGCACGAACACCTCCAACCCCAGCGTCATGATCGGCGCCGGCCTGCTGGCCCGCAACGCCCGGCGGCGCGGGCTCCGCGTGGCGCCCTACGTCAAGACCAGCCTGGCGCCCGGCTCGCGCGTGGTCACCGACTACCTGGGTTCCGCCGGCCTGCTCGCGCCGCTGGCGGAGCTGGGCTTCGACGTGGTCGGCTACGGCTGCACCACCTGCATCGGCAACTCCGGACCGCTGCCGGAGGCGGTGACCGCAGCCGTGGAGTCGGCCGACCTGGTTGCCGCCGCGGTGCTGTCCGGCAACCGCAACTTCGAGGGCCGCGTGCACGCGACCGTGCGCGCCAACTACCTGGCATCGCCGCCGCTGGTGGTCGCCTACGCGCTGGCCGGCACGGTCGACATCGACCTGACCAGCGAGCCGATCGGCCGCGGCGACGACGGGGCCCTTGTCTACCTGCACGACATCTGGCCCAGCAACGCCGAGATCACGGAGGCGGTGGCCGATTCGGTCAGCGCCGAGCAGTTCGCGGACCGCTACCGCGACGTCTTTTCCGGCAATCCGGCGTGGAGCGCCATCGAAGGCTCGGGCGGCACGCGCTACGCGTGGGAGGCGGATTCGACCTATATCCAGGAGCCACCGTTCTTCGCGGACTTCGGCCGGGAGACGCCGCCGGTGTCGGATATCGCCGGCGCGCGCGCACTGCTGGTGCTGGGCGACTCGATCACCACCGACCACATCTCTCCGGCCGGCGCCATCGCCGCCGACAGCCCGGCCGGTCGCTACCTGCTGCAGCACGGGGTGGCACGCGCCGATTTCAACCAGTACGGCGCGCGCCGCGGCAACCACGAGGTGATGATGCGCGGCACATTCGCGAACATCCGCATCAAGAACCAGTTGGTTGCCGGCACCGAGGGCGGCGTGACCGAGCACCGGCCGTCCGGCGATCGCCTGTCCGTGTTCGACGCGGCGGTCCGCTACCGTGACGAGGACGTGCCGCTGATCGTGCTGGCCGGCCAGGAATACGGCTCCGGCTCCAGCCGCGACTGGGCCGCCAAGGGGCCGGCGCTGCTCGGCGTGCGGGCGGTGATCGCGCAGAGCTACGAGCGCATCCACCGCTCCAACCTGGTCGGCATGGGTATCCTGCCACTGGAGTTCGATCCGGGCGAATCCGCGGCCGGCCTGGGCCTGTCCGGCCGGGAGCGGTTCGACGTCAGCGGGTTGGCCGGGGGCTTGACGCCCGGTCAGCAGGTGGCGGTGACGGCGACGTCCGACGACGGCGCGGTGACCCGATTCACCGCCACCGCCCGCATCGACACCGACCTGGAGGTCGAATACCTGGCCGCCGGCGGTATCCTGTCCAAGGTGCTGATGGACCTGGGCAGCCAGGACTGACCGCGGAGTACGAGCGCGGCTACGGCAGCCGGTGCCCAGTCGCGCGGTTGACACCTTCCGTAGTTAGCTATGACCTTAGCTAATATGGACAAGTTACAGGTGATGGTGAACGTCCATCAGGCAAAGTCGCAACTCTCGCGTCTGCTGGCGCGGGCGGAGGCGGGCGAGGACGTGGTGATCGCACGCAACGGCGACCCGGTCGCGCGGCTGGTCAGCGTCAGAGGCACGCGCGGCACACGCCGATTCGGGGCTTTGAGGGACCACGTCGTCGTGGACGACAGCTTCTTCGAACCTCTTCCGGAGAGCGAACTGGCCCGCTGGGAATCGTGACCCGTGAGGATGTTGCTGGATACGCACGCCCTGCTGTGGTGGCTTGCCGGTAACGAACGGCTGTCCCCGGCGGCGCGCGGGGCGATCGCCGACCATGCCAACGATGTACTGGTCAGCGCGGCTTCCGCCTGGGAGATCGCTACCAAGTACCGCCTGGGGCGCCTTCCGGGCGCGGCGGCCGTCGCCGAGGATGTCACCGGCTGCCTCCTGGACCAGGGCTTCCAGCCGCTCGCGATCACCGTGGCCGACGGCGAGCGCGCGGGGCGCTTGCCGGGTCCGGTCCGCGATCCCTTCGACCGGATGCTGATCGCGCAGGCGCTGACTCTCGACATCGCCCTGGTGTCGGTCGAGCGGCCGTTCGACCGGTACGGCGTCCGTCGCCTATGGTGAGCACCGTGACCGGCACTTCATCCCTTCCGTCGACATCCCTGCCATCGACGTTCGGCCAGCTCAAGGCCTCCGGCTACCGTCCGCGCACGGTCAAGGAAGAGTTGCGCGCCAACCTGCTCGCCCGCCTGCGCGCGGACCAGCCGCTGTTTCCGGGCATCATCGGCTACGACAAGACGGTGCTGCCCGGGATCGTCAACGCGATCCTCTCGCGGCACGACTTCATCCTGCTCGGCCTGCGCGGCCAGGCGAAGTCCCGCATCCTGCGCGCGCTGGCCGGCTTCCTGGACGAGTACGTGCCCGTGATCGCCGGCAGCGACCTCAACGAGAGCCCGTTCGAGCCGATCCTGGCCGCCTCCCGGCAGCGCGTGCAGGAGCTCGGCGACGACCTGCCGATCGACTGGATGCACCGCGACGAGCGCTACCACGAGAAGCTCGCCACCCCCGACGTGACCGTGGCCGACCTGGTCGGCGACATCGACCCGATCAAGGCGGCCACCAAGCGGCTCTCCTACGCCGACGAGGGCGTCATCCACTACGGGATCATCCCGCGTACCAACCGCGGCATCTTCGCCATCAACGAGCTGCCCGACCTGGCGCCGCGCATCCAGGTGGCGCTGCTCAACGTGCTGGAGGAAGAGGACATCCAGATCCGCGGCTTCCCGGTCCGCATCCCGCTCGACATCCAGCTCGTCTTCACCGCCAACCCGGAGGACTACACCAACCGCGGCAACATCATCACGCCGCTGAAGGACCGCATCGACTCACAGATCATCACCCACTACCCCGACCGCCTGGAGCACGCCATGGCGATCACGGCCCAGGAGGCGTGGACGGACCGCGACGCCGACTACGAGTTGCGCGTGCCGCGCTACTTCAAGGAGCTGATCGAGGAGGTCACCTTCGAGGCGCGCAAGAGCGAGTTCGTGGACCAGAAGTCCGGCGTGTCGGCGCGCATGCCGATCGCGTTGCTGGAGAACGTGCTCAGCAACATGGAGCGGCGCGCCGCCCGCCTGGGCGAGCCGGTGATCTACCCGCGCCTGACCGACCTGCACACGGCGCTGACCGCCATGACCGGCAAGATGGAGCTGGTCTACGAGGGCGAGCAGGAGGGCCCGGTGCTGGTGGCCCGCAAGATCATCGGCCAGGCGGTCAAGCGCACCTTCCGCCGCTACCTGCCGACGCCGGACGTGCGCTCGCGCGATGGCGGCGAGCGCGGCGGTCAGCGGCGCGCCGGGCGATCGGGGCAGGCAGAGCGTGCGGAGCGCCCGGAAGCGGACGAGACGGACTCCGTCTATCAGCCCATCGTGAGCTGGTTCGCGGAGGGGCAGACCGTGGACACGTCGGACGACCTGGCCACCGGGGAGTACATCCGCCGGTTCGGGCGGGTGGCGGGGCTGCGCGACATGGCGGCCGAACGCTTCAGGATCGACGAGCCCGAGGAGCTGGGGCTGGGGATGGAGCTGGTGCTGGAGGGCCTGCACCAGCACTCCATGCTGTCCAGGCGCGACCTGGAGAGCTCCACCTCCTACCGGGACATGCTCAAGGCGATGTTCGACCAGATGACCGACGACGACACCTCCTGAGAAGGCACCCATGCACTGGCGCTACCTGAAGTGGGACGACTCGCTGGCCGCCGCCGTGGCGGCCTTCGAGGACCTGCTCAGCCTGTTCAACTTCCTGCTGCTGCAGGCGTCCGGCGACGTCGACCGGGTGCTGCAGTGGATGCGCTACCTGCAGGAGCGCGGCATGATCGACGCGGACGTGGACCTGGAGGAGTTCCGGGACCGTCTGGAGGACGAGAACCTGATCGAACGCGACGGCGAAGGCGGCTACAGCCTCACCGCGCGCGGCGAGCAGCGCATCCGCAAGGAGTCGCTGGCGCTGGTCTTCCGCAACCTGGCCAAGGGCGGCTTCGGACAGCACCGCGTGCCGCACACCGGCGAGGGCGGCGAGCGCACGACCGAGACGCGCGGCTACCGCGCCGGCGATCCGATCACCCGGATCGACGCGCTGGGCACCATAAGCAACGCCGTCAAGCGCGGCGGGCTGGACGACATCACCCTGCAGGAGCAGGACTTCGAAGTGTATGAGAGCGAGCACCAGTCGTCGTGCGCGACCGTGCTGCTGATCGACATCAGCCACAGCATGATCCTGTACGGCGAGGACCGGATCACCCCGGCCAAGCAGGTGGCGCTGGCGCTGTCCGAGCTGATCATGACGCAGTACCCGCGCGACAGCCTGCACGTCGCCTGCTTCGGCGACGACGCCAAGCTGATCGACGTCGGCAGCATCCCCTACCTGCGGGTGGGCCCCTACCATACCAACACCAAGGCCGGGCTGCAGCTCGCGCAGTCGGTGCTGCGCGCCGAGCGGCACGCCAACAAGCAGGTCTTCATGATCACCGACGGCAAGCCGTCGGCCATCTTCGAGGACGGACGGATCTACAAGAACTCCTTCGGGCTCGACCCCAAGATCGTCAACCAGACGCTGGACGAGGCGGCCGAGTGCAAGCGCTACGGGATCGTCATCACCACCTTCATGGTGACCGAGGACCCGTACCTGGTGGAGTTCGTCGAGGAGCTTTCGCAGATCAACCGCGGGCGCGCCTACTACGCGGCGCCCGGCGAACTGGGCGAGTATATCTTCGCCGACTACGTACGGAACCGGCGCCGCGGCGTTCGGTGACCGGTCAACCCACAGGAGGACACGATGGGAGTTCGATCAGCACAGGCGCAATGGAAGGGCGATCTCAAGGGCGGTAGCGGCACCATGTCGATCGGCGGCCGCTTCGAGCAGCCGTTCACGTTCAGCTCACGGTTCGAGGAGGGGGCGGGCAGCAACCCGGAGGAGCTCTTGGCAGCGGCGCACGCCGGCTGCTACTCCATGGCGCTGTCGCACGGCCTGGCGGAGGCCGGCCACACCCCGACCAGCGTCAGCACCACCGCCGACGTCTCCCTGGAGATGACCGACGGCGGCCCCACCATCACCACGATCGCGCTGGTGTGCGACGCCGAGGTGCCGGGCATCGACGACGCGAAGTTCCAGGAGATCGCGGAGGCCACCAAGAGCGGCTGTCCGGTCTCCCGCGCGCTGGCCGGCCCGGACATCACCCTGCAGGCGACGCTCCGGTAACGCCTGTCTTCGGGCGCGAGCGGTCGCTGCGGTAAGCTTTGGGTGACCATGCGTCAGGAGACCTACCGCCAGCGCATCGTCGAGCGACACCGGCGCCGCCAGCGACGGCTTCGGTCCGACATGCGTGATGAAGCGGCGCGGTTGGCCCGATTGGCCGCCGAGCGGTACCGCTTCCACCGGCTCTACCTGTTCGGATCGGTGACACGAGGCGCCCGTCTTGCGGCGTGGTCGGACATCGACCTGGCAGTCGAGGGTCTGGCGGCCGAGGACTACTGGCCGCTCGTCGGAATGCTGACCGCCGACGCGAAGTACCCCATCGACATCAAGCCACTGGAGGATGTCCCGGCACCGTCTCGGGACGAGATCAGAACCGCCGGCGTGGTGCTGTATGAGGCGTCGTGACGACTTCCTTGATGAGGTGACGGCGGCGATCCGCCGCGAGCTCGCGAACTGCGGGACACTGCGCGCGGAGGCACGGGCGGAGCTCGGAAAGTCGGAACGGAATCCGCGCGTGCTCGGATCGATCGTGCACGACTTCTACAACTGCTGCGAACGGGTGTTCCGGCGCATCGGTGCGGAGATCAACGGGGCGTCCTATCGCGGTGAGGCATGGCACAAGGAGCTGCTGTTCCGCATGACCGTGGCGGTGCCCGGCGTCAGGCCGCGGGTCATCAGCGAGGAGCTCGCCGCCGAGCTGGACGAATACCTCTCGTTCCGGCACGTGTTCCGCAACATCTACGGCTTCGAGCTCAAGGGGGACCGGCTCGCCCGGCTCAGCGAGCGACTGGATGGCGTCACACGGCGATTCGAGCAGGAAGTCGAGACGTTTCTGGCATCTCTGGATGACGTAGCCGAAGACACCGCCGATTGACCGCATCGTGCGGCCCAGGGGTGCGGCGGCGCGAGTCAGTCGCCGAGCGGTTTCGAGTCGTCGGCGTCGCGCGTGCGCACGAGGTGGTACTTGATGCGGCGCATCGACTCCATGGCGGGCTCGCCACGGATCTCCGCCACCTCGTAGGCGATCATGTCGAACAGAGCGAGCAGCATGTAGCGGGCAGGGGTCGGAACCAGGATATTCGCCGGCTCGCCGATCTGGAAGGGCACCACCTCCGCTGCCGCCTCCGCGAGCCGCGAGTCGGGCGCCGTGATGGCGATGGTGTGGCCTCCATACTGACCGGCGACCTCGGCCGCCTGCACGATCGGCTCGTGGTTGCCGGTGATCGACATCAGGATCAGCACGTCGCGGCGCTTGAGCGTCGCCGCCATCATGAGCTGCAGTTGGGCGTCGTTGCAGTGGGTCGCCCGAATCCCCAACCGGAACAGGCGGTTCTCGGCTTCCATGGCCGCCATGGAGGAACCGCCCCCACCCCCGAAAACCAGCACCCGCTCGGCGTTGGCGATCGTCGTCGCCGCACGTTGCAGCGCTTCCCCGTCGACCTGCTCGGTCAGCGTGTCCAGGACCCGGCGGAGTGACGCCACGATCTCCGTCACCGCCTCGGTGGCCTTGATGAGCGCCAGCGGCGGGTGCAGGTAGCGGTCGCCGACCGCCTGCATCTTCGCCAGGGCGAGCTTCAGGTCGCGCAGCCCTTCGCATCCCACGGACCGGCAGAAACGGGTCACCGTGGAGGTGCTCACCCCCGCCCGCGCCGCGATATCGCGGGTGTGGGCGTGCACGGCGAAATCGACGTCCGAGCTCACGATGTCTCCGACGCGCCGCTCCGCGCGGCTCATGGTCGGCGTGGCGCGTACGATCTGCGATAGGAGATCGCGTGTCCCGCCGCTCCCATTCTTGATATTCGTTTTCACCATTCCACCTTCATGGCGCGACAGGGTTGACATTTCTGAAAACCATTTTCAATATCGCGCCACCACCAGCATGATACGCGGTCATCCGCGGTCGGTGTGACAGGAGGAGGAACGATGAGAAACTTCCGATTCTCAACTCGAATCGTGGCCGGCGTTGCGGCCTTCGGCTTGGCGCTGGCCACCGCTCCGGCGGCGCTCGCCGACGGGACGCTGCGCTACGCGACCGTCGGCGAGCCGCCGAGTCTGGATCAGCACGTGGTGACGTCGGATCTGGCGACCACCATCGCCCACCACGTGTTCGAGGGGCTGTATACCTTCGACGGCAACTACGAACCGCAGCCGCTGCTGGCCGCCGGCGAGACGGTGAGCGCCGACGGCACGACCATCACGATCCAGCTCCGCGAAGGGGTGAGATTCCACGACGGTCAGCCCATGACGTCGGCGGACGTCGTGGCGTCGCTGCAGCGCTGGGGTGAGCACGGGTCGCGAGGCAAGCTGCTGTTCGCCAACATCTCCGACGTTTCGGCAGCCGGGAGCCATGCCGTCACGTTGACGTTCACCACGCCCTTCGGGCCCTGGAAGAACCTGATGGCGTTCATCAACGGGGGGCCGGCCATCTATCCCGAGCGGGTTGCGGCGGCGGCCGGCAGTGCGCCGATCGACGTCTCGGACTACATCGGCACCGGGCCGTACCGGTTCGGTGAATGGCGGCCGAACCGCTACGTCGAGCTGGTCCGGTTCGACGGCTACGCCGGGCCGTCGGGCGACGCGAGCGGATACGCCGGCGAGCGGGTGGCCGACTTCGAAACGCTGCGCTTCATTCCCGTTCCCGATCCCGGTACGCGCGTCAGCGGTCTGATGGCCGGGGACTACGACTACGCGGAGAGCATTCCGAGCGACCTGTTCGACTCGCTGGATGCAGACCCGGCCGTGGAGGTGGTCCTGAACGGCGGTCCGATCTTCGGCCTGGTGTTCATGAACTCGAAGGCGGGGCCACTGCAGGAGAATTTCACCCTCCGCCAGGCGATCCAGGCCGCGCTCGACAAGGAAGACGCGCTGCGGGTGTCGATCGGTCCGGAGAAGCTGTGGCGTGCCAACGGCTCGTTCCTGCCGCAGGGGAATTTCTGGTACTCCGACGCCGGCGCGGCGAGCTTCAGCGAGGGGGATGCCGGGAAGGCACGCGGGCTGGCCGAGCAGGCCGGCTATGACGGGACGCCGATCAAGTTCCTGGTGTCGACCAACTACGCGTTCCACTACGACCAGGCGGTGGTGTTCACCCGTCAGCTCCTGGAGGCTGGCATCAACGTGCAGATGGTGGTCGTGGACTGGGCGACCTTGATCCAGAAGCGGGCGCAGCCGGACCAGTGGGACCTGTTCTTCACCCACCACGGGTTCGTCCCGGATCCGATCCTGATCTCCGTGATGAACGACAACTACCCCGGATGGTGGACGACGGCGGAGAAGCAGGAGCTCGCCGGCGCCTTCACGGTCACCAACGATCCGGGAGATCGCAAGGCGACCTGGGACCGGATCCAGGAGCTGATCTACCTGCAGGTGCCGACCATGAAGACCGGCGATGTCTACACGTACAACATCGCCTCGCCGGCGCTCTCGGGCATCGAGGCCACGACGTTGATCTGGCCCCACTTCTGGGGTGTCTCCAAGTAGTGGCGCCTGACCTCTCCCCGGTCGTGTAGGGGGATGGTGTCCCGGTCGCCGGCCGGGGCACCATCCGTGCACCGCGCGCGCTGCCGTCGCGCCCATCGGCTCCATCGTGCCTCGCTATCTGCTTCGTCGACTCGGGACGTTCGTTCCGACGCTGTTGGCGGCGTCGTTTCTGGTCTTCATGTTCATCCGCCTGATTCCGGGCGATCCCGCCGCGATCCTCCTGGGAGACGCCGCGACCCCGGAGGAGGTGGCGACCCTGCGCGGCGAGATGGGGCTCGATGCTCCGCTGGCGGTCCAATACGTGCACTGGCTGCGGGCGGTGGGCCGGGGCGACCTGGGCCGCTCGATTTTCTTCCAGGTTCCGGTCCTGGAATTGATCGTCGACGGACTCGAGACCAGCACCCTGCTTGCGCTCATGACCATGGTCTGGATCGTCTGCCTCGGGCTGCCGATCGGGATGCTGGCCGCAGCCCGCCGCGCCAGCCGTTTCGACCAGATCCTGTCCGGGATCGCGATGTTCCTGGCGTCGGTACCGACCTTCTGGGTCGGGCTGTACCTGATCCTGATCTTCGCTGCCACGCTGGGCTGGCTGCCGAGCTCGGGGTACCCGTCGATCTTCGGCGATGGCGGCCTGGCGAACCTGCGCCACCTTCTGTTGCCGTCGGTCGCCCTGGCGGCGCCGAACGCGGCGCTCATCATCCGCCTGACGCGCGCCAGCATGCTCGACGTCGCGGGGGAGGACTACGTACGTACTGCCCGTGCCAAGGGTGTCCATCCCGCGCTGGTGGTCGTCCGGCACGTGTTTCGCAACGCGTTGCTCACCGTGGTGTCGGCGCTGGGGTTCACGATTGCAGCGCTGATCTCCGAGGCGGTAGTGACCGAGACCGTGTTCGCGCTCCCCGGCGTGGGTCGGACGGTCGTGCAGTCGATTCTGCGGCGCGATTACCCGGTCATCCAGGGCGTGATCCTCATGATCGTGGTGCTGTACCTGGTGATGAATCTGATCGTCGACCTCCTCTACGCGTGGCTCGATCCCAGGGTGAAGCTGCGATGATTCCCGCGCCGCTGAAGCGCCTGTTCGCCGGCCGGCACCTGGCGCTCGCCGGCTTCGTGACCATCCTCTGCATCGCCGTGTGCGCGCTGTTCGCGCCGTGGGTGGCGCCGGCGGATCCGAACGAGATCGATCCGCTGGCCCGGCTGTCACCGCCGGGCGCCGCGCACCTGTTCGGAACCGATCACTTCGGCCGGGACACCCTCTCGCGGGTGATACACGGGTCGCGCATGGCGCTCGTGATCGGGGTGGGCGTGGTGGTGCTCGCCCTGGCGGGAGGCGTGCTGTGCGGAGTGGTGTCGGCGATCTTCCCGCGCCTCGGCATGGTGCTGATGCGGGCCGTCGACGTGCTCATGGCGTTTCCGTCGCTGCTGCTGGCTCTGGCCCTGATCGTGATCCTGGGCCGCGGGGTCGAGAACTCGATCGTCGCCATCGGCGCCGTGTACCTGACCACCACCGCGCGCATCGTCTACGGTGTGTCGTTGCGGCTGAACTCGGAGTCGTGGGTGGAGGCGGCCCGCGGCATGGGCGGCAGCACCGCACGCATCGTCTTCCGGCACCTGCTGCCGAACCTGTTGTCGCCCCTGTTCGTGCAGGCGAGCTTCGTGTTCGCGTTCGCGCAGCTGCAGGCGGCCTCGCTCGATTTCCTCGGGCTGGGCGTGCCGCCCGAGACGCCGACCTGGGGCAACATGCTCGCCGAGTCGCGGATCTACATCACGCGCGCGCCGTGGCTGCTGCTGTTTCCGGGGCTGATGATCGCGCTCAGCGCGTTCTCGCTGAACGTGGTCGGCGATGCGGTGCGCGACCGCCTTGACCCGCGTCTCAAGGACGCGTTCTCGGCGCGGGCGCGCTGATGCAGGCGCTTCTTGCCATCCGCAACCTGGTGCTGGAAGCGCGGGTCGATGGGTCGCGGAGGGCCGTCGTCGAACGCCTGTCGCTCGCCGTTCGGCAGAACGAGTCGATGGCGTTGGTCGGGGAGTCGGGGAGCGGCAAGAGCCTGACCGCGCTCGCGATCATGGGTCTGCTTCCGGAGCCGGCGGTGACGGTGGCCGCCGGGAGCATCGAGCTCGGCGGCGTCGATCTGCTGGCCGTCCTCCCGAGGGAACGGCGAGCGATGACCGGTCGCGATGTCGCGATGGTGTTCCAGGAGCCGATGACGGCGCTGAACCCCGTCGTCCGCGTCGGCGATCAGATCGTCGAGATGATCCGGGCGCACGAGCCGGTCAGCCGCCGCGCCGCCCGGGCGCGGGTCGTGGATCTGCTGGCCATGGTCCGCATGCCCGAGCCGACGGCGCGCCTGCGCGCCTACCCGCACCAGCTCTCCGGCGGGCAGCGCCAGCGGGTGATGATCGCCATGGCGCTGGCGTGCCGGCCGCGGCTGCTGATCGCCGACGAGCCGACGACCGCGCTGGACGTGACCGTGCAGGCGCGCATCCTTGCCCTGCTGCGCGAGCGCCGGGCCGAGCTGGACATGGCCATGCTGTTCATCACCCACGACCTGGGCGTGGTGGCCAATGTCGCCGACCGGGTTGCGGTCATCTACTGCGGCCAGATCGCCGAGTTCGGTCCGGTGGAGCGGATCTACCGCAGCCCGGCGCACCCGTACACCCGCGCGTTGCTGGCGTGCGTACCCGACGCGGCTCGTGCCGGCGGCCTGCTGGCGACCATCCCGGGTCAGCTCCCGGCACCGACCGAACAGCTCGCCGCGTGTCGCTTTGCGCCGCGCTGTATGCTGGCCGACGAGGGATGTCGGCGGACGGTTCCGCCACGAGTGGCCGTCGCCGCGGAGCATGCGGCGTTCTGCCATCATCCTCGAACCTGGCATCCTCGAACCGGGGCGGAGTCATGAGCGGGATGCCGCTGCTGCAGGTGGAGGCGCTCACGGTCACCTATGCGTTGCCCTCGCAACGGCTGTTCCGTCCGGGCCGGCGGTTCAGGGCCGTGGACGGCGCATCGCTCGCCATCGAGCGTGGAGAGTCCCTGGGTCTGGTGGGTGAAACCGGATGCGGCAAGACGTCGTTGAGCCGGGCGATCTACGGCCTCGTGCCGGTTTCGTCCGGAGCGGTGCGCTTCGACGGCGCGGACCTCACGGCTGCCGCCGGCGCCCGGAGCCGCGAGCTGCGGCGCGGCATGCAGATGATCTTCCAGGATCCCGGTGCGTCGCTGAACCCGCGCATGAGGGTAGGGCAGGCGGTCGCCGAGCCGCTGGAAATCCACGGCGAGGGCACGCGCCGGTCCCGCCGCGAGCGGGTGCGCGAAGTGCTGGAGGCGGTCGGGCTGGGCGCGGATAATGCCCGCCGCTACGCTCACGAGCTCTCGGGCGGTCAGCGGCAGCGGATCGCCATCGCGCGTGCGGTGGTGATCCGGCCGACGCTGATCATCGCCGATGAGCCGGTCTCCGCTCTGGACGTGTCGCTTCGCGCGCAGATCCTCAATCTGATCGCAACCCTGCGGCGCGAGCTCGGACTGGCCTTGCTGTTCGTCTCGCACGACCTGTCGGTAGTGAGCTATCTGTGCGATCGCGTGGCGGTGATGTACCTGGGACGCATCGTCGAGACCGGCCCGGCTGCCCGGGTGCTGGCGGAGCCCGCACATCCCTGCACCCGGGAGCTGGTCGCCTCGTCGCCGGTGCCGGATCCGGCGCGGCCGATCCGCTCGTCAGCCGCGGACGGAGAGCCGCCCAACCCCGCCGCTCCTCCCGCCGGGTGCCGGTACCATCCCCGCTGTCCCCATGCGACCGAGCGCTGCCACGAAGAGGAGCCGGATCCGCGCGATTACGCGGCCGGCCGCCGAGTGGCGTGCCACCACGCCGAACGGATCGCCGTAGCGCCGGATGGACGCGAAGCTATGTGACGGCGGTGGAGCGCGCTTCCGGGCATCACAGCATGTGCTTGAACAGACGTCTATTTCGTCACATTCCATGATATAGTTAGCCGTTCATAGATCACATGGAACGGTTCGTTGAGGGGTCTCTGCGCGGCTGGCTCGCACGTCGCCGGCGCAAGCCGCTCGTACTGCGCGGGCCTCGGCAAGTGGGCAAGACGACGCTTGTGCGCCAGTTCGCCGCGGCCGTGCACCGCTCGATCGCGGACACCTATCAGGATGACTTCGCGAAGTACGCCAAAGGCGCGCAGCTCACGCGTCTGCAGAGACTGTTCCGCAGCATCCCGCGGTCGGTGGGGCGGAAGGTCTCCTACCGCAACCTCGATCGCGACTCGCGCGCCGGCGAGGTGCGAGCCGCGATCGACCTGCTCGTCAAGGCGCGGGTCTGTATCCGGGTGACCCACAGTCACTGCTCGGGACTGCCACTGGGTGCGGACGAGGATGACCGGACCTGCAAGCTGCTGTTCATGGACGTCGGGCTCATGAACCACGTCTGCGGCCTGGACGGCCCGAGCATCGATGGCATGGATGCGATCCGGTTGGTCAACGAAGGCGGCATCGCCGAACAGCACGTTGGACAGCAATTGGCGACGTTGGGAGCCGGCGAGGCGGCTCCGGCACTCCACTACTGGTTGCGGCATGCCAGGACGGCAAACGCCGAGGTGGACTACGTGATCTCGCGCGGGGATTGGATCATCCCGGTCGAGGTGAAGGCGGGCCGCAGCGGTTCTCTCAAGTCGCTGTTGCAGTACGCCCATGAGAAGCGCCCGCCGATCGCGGTCCGCTTCGACACCAATCCGCCGAGCCTGCAGACGGTGCGGCATGCCATCCGCATCGCCGCGGACACCGTCCCGGTGACCCTCAAGGTCCTGTCGCTGCCGCTCTATGCCGTGGAAGCGCTGCCCCGGCTGATCGACCGGTTGCGCACGCAGTAGCCGCTACGGGCCGTCCCCGGTGGCCGGCGGTGCCGCCGAGTCCCATGACATCGGCCGTCGGCGCGGCGCGGCGGACCGCGTTGCGGATGGCCGTGCTCACGCACTCGACAGCAATCGCCGCGACCAGGTCGAACGGCGCCGTGCGGCTCCCGGACGCCAGGGCGTAGGCCGTGTCGCCGTCGTAGGTCGTATGGGCCGGCAGCACGGCGCGGGCGATGCCGTCGTGGGCTCGCTGGGCCAGGCGCCCGGCCTCCGGCTTGCTCATGGCCGCGTCGGTGATCACCGCAACCAGGGTCGTGTTGGTCCCCGCGACCGGAAACTGCGCCGACTGCGGCAGCCAGCGCTCCGGCGTGCGGTCGGCGAGCCAGCCGTCCTCGTCGCGAGCGCCGGCCAGCACCTGCCCGTCCTCGCCGAGCACGTCGCCTACCGCGTTTACCACGGCCAAGGCGGCGACCGGGACGCCCTCGGCGTCGCGCTCGGCAAAGCCGACGCCGCCCTTCATCATCGAGGCGCGGCCGCCCCACTTGCCGACGGTTGCGCCGACTCCGGCGCCGGCGCTTCCCGGGGTCTCCGGCGGTAGCGGACGCGCCGCCCGACACGCGGCGTAGCCCAGGTCCGCGTCCGGGTGGACGGAGCCGCCTGCGAGTCCCAGATCGTAGATGACGCTGGCGGCGACGATCGGTATCGGCTTGACCGGCGTGGGGTGGCCGACGCCGCGCTCGGCGAGGTAGCGCATGACGCCGTCAGCGGCGGCCAGCCCGAAGGCGCTGCCGCCCGTGAACAGCAGGGCGTCCAGGCGTGCGATCGGCTTGTCGACGGACAGCAGCGCCGTCTCCCGCGAGCCGGGCGCCGGGCCGCGCACGTCCACGCCGGCGACGGTTCCCTCCGGGCAGAGAATGACGGTGCAGCCGGTCGGCGCTTCGGCGTGCCGGGCATGGCCCACGCGAAACCCTTTGGTCCGGTCCGGGCTCGGCGCTGCGTCTCGTTCGGAAGCGGCCATGTGCCTACTGTGCATCAGAACGTGTCGGCGGCGCCGCGGCTCTCCGCGGGTCCGGGCCGACGTAACGCGCCCTCGGCCGCATCAGGCCGCCCTCGCGGTACTGCTCCAGCGCATGCGCGATCCAGCCGGCGGTGCGGGCGACGATGAACAGCGTCTCCGAGGCGCCCGCGGGAAGGCCGAGCACGGAGGCCAGGACCGCCAGCGCCATGTCGACGTTCATGGGCGAGTCGACCAGGAGGTCGCGCACGGCACCGTCCAGCGCATCGGCCAACTCCAGCGTCGGGTGTCCGGGAGCCGCCGCGCGCAGGTGGCCGAGCAACGCGACGGCGCGCGGGTCTCGCGTCCGGTAGACCCGGTGGCCGAAGCCGTGCAGCGGGCGGCGCGACCGCAGGCACTCTTCGGCCACCCCTCGCGCGCGCTCCGGGCGGGCCACCGCACGCAGCAGATCGGCGACCAGCGTGCTGGCCTGCCCGTGCAGCGTGCCGTGCACGGCGGCCAGGCCGGCCAGCACCGCGTGGTACGGGCTGGCGCGGCCCGACGCGGCAACGCGGGCAGCCAGCGTCGAGACGTTGAGCTCATGGTCGGCCAGCAGGATCAGCGCCGGCTCGATCAGCGCCGCGGCTCGCGCCCGGTCGGGGGCACCCCAGGACGCCGCCAGCGCCTGTGCGGTGCTCCCGGCGGACAGGTCGTGCTGCCCGGACACGGACCCGCCCCCTGCCACGCATGCCAGCTCGGCGCGCAGGATGCGCGCCCCCGTCCGTCTGACGGCCGCCGGACGCAGGTCCTCGGCCGCGGGGTCCGCCGCTGCCAGGCGCGGCAGCACCGACTGGAACGCGAACCACGGTTCCAGCAGGCGGCCCTCCGAGCGTAGCCACTCGGGCCGTACCGCGGACGCGGAGAGGTGCTCCGGCGACGCGATCCGCGCGTGCAGATCGCCGCTCCAGAGCAGCGCGGTCACCTGCTCGAAGGTGGCTGTGCGGGCCAGCACCGTGGCCGGCATGCCGCGGTAGTAGAGCTCCTCCTCGGTGATCAGGGTCAGTGACGAGTCCAGGATCGAACCCTCGCTGCGGGTGAACGCGTGATGGGCGGCCGTGGCGGGATTCGAGCGCACCTCCACGCGCCGCCTGAGCCTCTGCACGTCGGCGCGCAGATAGCGGCGCCGTCGCCCGCCGGCCACCGGCTCTGACCTGATCCAGCCGCGGCTCACGTAGGCGTAGAGCGTCTGCGGCTTGACTCCGAGCGTGGCCGCGGCCTCGGCGGCCGTCAGAAAGGCCGAGTCGGCGGGTGCGGGATCTTGCATATATTGATTTATTGATCAATCTTGACAGAGGCTGGCTGGGAGAGCAACCGTGCAGCCATGGCCAGCACGGGAACCGACGGACTGCGCGGCGTCGAGGTCGCCGCCACGACCCTTTCGCACATCGACGGCGAGTCCGGACGCCTCACGGTGTGCGGATACGCGATCGAGGACATCGCGCCCCGCTGCTCGTTCGAGGAGTCGGCCTGCCTGCTGTTCGAACGCAGCCTGCCGGCGGCGGCGGAGCTCGCCGGCTTCTCGGGCGAGCTCACCGCCGCGCGGGCCGTGCCTTCGGCCGTTGCGGCGCTCGCGCGTCAGGCGGCTGCCGGCGGCATCGCGCCGATGGACGCGCTGATGATGCTGGCCGCGGCGCTGCGTCGTCCGGACCGCGATCTGCAGCCCGCGGACATCGTCGCCGGCCTGATGACGGCCGCCGGGCTGTACGCCGGTGTGCGCACCGGAGTCGAACCGGCCGTGCCGCCGGAGCAATGCTCCCACGTCGAAGCGTATCTGTGGCTGGCGCTCGGCCGCGCCCCCCATCCGGCCGCGGTGCGGGCACTCGAGACCTATTTGATCACGGTGATGGAGCACGGGCTCAACGCATCGACGTTCGCGGCGCGGGTTGCGGCCTCGGTCCACAGCGATCTCCTGTCATGCACCCTGGCCGCGCTCGCCGCGCTCAAGGGACCCCGCCACGGCGGCGCGCCCGGACCCGCCCTCGACATGATCGATGAGATCGACGACGTCGGGCGCGCCGCCGATCATCTGCGCGCCGTGCTGGCGCGCGGCGAGCGCCTGATGGGCTTCGGTCACGGCGTCTACCGCACCCGCGACCCGCGCGCAGACGTCCTGGCAGCCGCGCTGGAAGCGCTCATCGACGCCGGGGTCGACGGGCACCGGCAGGCACGGGCGCTGTACGAGAAGGCACGCGCCGTCGAGCGCGCGGCGCTGCGGGTGCTGGAGGAGCACCGGCCGCAGGCACACCTGCAGACCAACGTGGAGTTCTACACGGCGCTGCTGCTCTCCGCCGTCGGGCTGGACCGGGAGCTGTTCACGACCACGTTCGCAGTGGCGCGGGTGGTCGGCTGGCTGGCCCACGCCATCGAGCAGCGCGACTCGAACGTCCTGCTGCGTCCCCGTGCCCTCTACCACGGCGACCACGACCGACACTGGATCCCGATCGAGTCGCGGGGAGCCGAACCGGCCGTTCCTTGAGCGTTGCCGCGAGTTCGCGCGGCGTTGTCTCAGCCGTGCCGTTCAACGCGACTGATCAGTCCGGTGCGTGGGCTCACGGAGAAGCCCGCGTTGCGAAGTGTGACGAGTACGTCCCCCAGGTGCAAGTTGTCGAGCACCAAGCCTCTCTGTATCGCAGTTCTGAGAATGTTGGCGTAGATGTGACTTGGACTCAGGTCTTGGGAGTCCGACAGGTCCTCGATTGCCCCACGTACCAGTGCTGTGGTGTCACCGTTTGCAAACACCGCACTCGTGGCTCGTTCGCCGAGATCGGGCTTCTGGACGGTCAGGACGAGGTCCATGGTGACGACACCTTCCGAGCCGGAGTTGAGTCCCTTGACGGATCGCTGTCCCTTGTCAAGGACCGCTACGTGAACAGGTGACGGCTTGAAGCCGGCATCCCGCAGTGCTCTCTGGACGAGCCCCCAGATTCGCCCGCTGCTGTTCCCGAATACCACGGACATGTACCGTCCCGGTTTCAGAATTCTCCGCGCTTCCTCGAACGAGGCGCGGAGCAGGTTCGCGTAGCGTTCCGCAGCACCGTTTTTCTGCCTTCCCGTGGTATGCACTACCGCTTCGGACGCATGGTCCGTCACCCTCCCCAGCCAAGCTTCCTGAAACAGGTTCATGTCGCTGTAGAAGATGTTGCTGCCGAACGGAGGATCGATGAACACGTAGTCGATCGACGCTCCGTCGAGGTGGGAGAGGTGGTCCGCGGACGTGATGTGATAGGTAACGTCTTTCGATGAAAGCCCGGCGAGCATGGGTTGGCGCCCGAACAGCACGCCATCGGCTCGGATCACCGCGTTCAACTTTCTGACGAACAGATCGAAGACGTTCCATTCATAGTATACCGGCGCAATGTAATAGGTCTGATTCTGTGCATTCAGTGGGCGCATCGGGCTCCACTGATACCTCTTCGATGCTCGCGGAAGAATAGCCGTGAACGCGAACCTGAGTTTCTGTCGAGTCGCGCTATCGGACACTTCTGCGATCGCTTTCCAGAGCTCCAGCAGGGCGATCGCGTTGCGAGGAGAAAAGAACATCGCCGTCTCGGTCATGCCTGATTTCCTCAATCCGGATCGGCCATACATCTCTCTATACGGCTCGATCGGCAGGGACGGGACATCCTTGAGACGTGGGTCGCTGTGCGCATCCGCGATGTTGCGCCGGTCAAGGGCCGATACCGGCTGTTCGACCTGACGCCCATTCTCGCCCCGAACCACTACCTGGACCGGTACATCGTCGCTGCGACGCCAGGAACGGCGGGAAAAATCAGCTCCGCAACCCGGGCAGTTACTCGGCGACTTTCCCTTTTCAGTCAATTGATCAAAATATGTTATCTCGATATCACAATGAGGACAGCGGTAGCAAAACGACCACACGGTGCGAATGAGCTCCACCAGGTTGTTGTCGGTATCACGCCTCGTCTCATAGAGCGGTGCTGTGGCGGCACGTGCCCGCTGAATGGCTTGGGTGGCTGCGCCCCGAAGCGTCTCTTCAGGGAGATCGGTCAGGTACCCACGTGCGATGTGATGTCCAAGCACCGAGATGTCGCTGAGTCGCGCTCGACGATTGAGTTGCTGCGCCGCAAGACCCGTCATCCCGGAGCCGGCGAAGAAGTCGGCAACAACCTCGCCAGGTTCGGTGAAGGCCTCGATGAACGGCTGGATTGCGCCGATCGGCACCTTCGTGAGGTACGTGTGGCAATTGTACACCGGATCGGTTCGCGGCGCCACGATGGTTTCCGAAAGGCTCCCCACGCGTGAGAGCCCGGCGTCTCCCATACTTCCTTCGAGCGCAAAATGTTGACGCATAGTCTGTAGACCCATAGTTTACAGGTTGCGTACGGTTGGTTGCAAGCGCTTGAGGGGGTGTTGAGCGATTCGCGACCCGAAGCACGTACTCGCAGCCAACCTCAGGAGGCTCCGCACCTCTGCCGGCCTATCCCAGGAGGAGCTTGCCGCGCGTTCCAATCTCCATCGCACGTACATCAGCTCCGTTGAACGGGGCAAGCGAAACGTCTCGGTGGAGAACATCTTCTCACTCGCACATGCACTGGGTGTCGAGCCGCCGGACCTTCTGCAGGTCGGCGACGGCGAGCTCTGATGCCTTTCAAGGCCGACGCGAGTTTCCTCCGTTTTCTGAGCATGGGTGCCGCAGGTGTCCGCCGGACGACGGAGAGTCTGCGCCGAGCGGAGTTCGAACCCATCGAGCTTGAGCGCTATTGCGGATCGAACAAGATCTGGGCGACGAAAATAAAGCGGCTGCGCCTTCCGGACCTTCTGTGCGTCAAGACCGGATTGCGAGTAGAGGTGCGCGCAAAGACGGATCTCGGAATCCGGATGAGTGATACGCCGTCCAATCCGGATCGGGCGTGGGACGCGGGGCTGCGCGATAGCGACCTCATTGCGTTCGTCGCTTGCTCGCTTCATGGTGCACGCCCTGTTACCGTCGACGAGCCGGTGTTTCTGACAGTCGCGGCACTGCGTAGTTCGGCCGGATTCTCCACGCTCGGTCCTCCGAAATCCGCCTCGGAAGGTGCGGAGCGAGATCGTACGTGGCCGGCGACGGTTCCCTCTCGCGACGGGACGGTACTCGCGGTCAGCGCGGACAGAATCGTCGTGCAGATGCGCGCTGATCGAACGCGGCCGGAACGCCGGCAGACGTACCTGCTGAAGGGAAAGAACCCATACGTCGGTCCGGGCGACACGTTCAAGGCGCGCGCCGCGATAATCGCGGGTGTACCCCCGTCCCTTGCCGACCTGTCCTCTTCCTTGAACAGGAACTACGACCCGATTCCCTCCCTCGGTTCCGTCAGTGATGTCGATCGTTACGCTGCGGTCAGAGCCTTGGCCCATCGTCATGACCTGGGAGCGCGCCGCACCGCCCTGCTGGAAGACGTGATCGACGATGAGGGCGATGACCGAGTAGTCCTTGAGGCGGCGGGCGTCGCGGCGTCGCTCGGCTCCGGTCAAGGCGAGGAGTGGTTGTCCGAGTTCATCTGGAGTACCGACGATCGACCCGATCTCAGAATGGAAGCCGTATTCATCCTTGCTGAGCTGGGCGACACGCCGTTCGCGCGCGAACATCTTACCCGGATCGCCGGCTCCGAGCACTTTCGGGGCGATGAGCTGCGTCAGGCTGCGGTGTGGGGCCTCGGCAAGAGCGGCCTCCGACGATATGACGACCTCCTCGGCTTCATTGACGACCCGGAAGACGATGTCGCTCCTTAGAAACAAGCAGAATCAGGCAGTCTCCGGGACCAAGCTGAAGCCGAGTGCGCGCGCCTGATTGCGAAGTCGCCGCTCATGGCGTTTTCGGTCCTGATGCTGTTGATCGAACAGAATCCGGTCATCGTAGAGCTCGTGGCGGGTCACCAGATGGTAGATGATGCGCGCCATCTTGTGGGCCGTGTCGGTGATCGCCTGCGGGGAGCCGACGCGGGCACGCTTGCGGCGAAAGAAATCGCCCAGCGCCGAGTGGCTGCGGTAGAGCGTCTGGGTTGCCATGCGTAGCGCCTGCGCCGCGCGGTTGACGCCGGGCCCGGTGTGAGCACTGATTACCTTGCCGCCGGTGATCTTGGTCTGCGGACAGAGGTTCAACCACGACGCGAACTGCGAGGCGGTCGGGAACCGCGACAGATCGGGGCCGAGTTCGCTGAACAGGACCAGCGCGGTGGTAGCGCCGATGCCGGGAATGAGGGTCAGGTCGGTGCCGAACAGCCGTGTGAGGTGGTCAGAGACGCTGAACGATTGCGCAGGCGGCTCCGAGAGGACGCCTCAGCGGACTGCGGGGAGTGCGGGGAGTGCGGGTCCGTGCAGTCTGCGGCCGGCGGTTCGTGCGTCTGCTCGAAGGCGCCGATGCGGGCCTCGATCTCCCGGTCACACTCGCTGATGAGCTGTTGGTAGTGCGCATGGGTCTGGCGCGCGTGGCGCAGCGTGAACAGATGTTCGGATCGCCAATCGCCCTCCAGCGCCTTGATCATCGTGTGGCGGCTGGCTCTGATCCGCGGGTGGGCCAGCGCCGCCAAGCGCTCAGGGTCGCGCTCTCCGGCCAGGATGGCGTCGGTGATGGCCAAGCCGGTCTGGCCGGTCAGATCGGAGATGGCGTGGTGCAGATGGACGTTCATCTGATCGTACGCCTTCTGCATGTGCTGCACGCTGCGTGCGGCGGTCTTGACCAAGCCGTCGCGATGGCGCAACAGCGAGCGCACCGCGCACACCTCGTCAGCCGGTCGGAACGAGCCGCGCAGCAATCCGACCGAATGCAGGTAGCGCAGCCACTCGCAGTCGGACACGTCGCTCTTGCGACCGGGCACCGAGCGCACGTGGCGGGCGTTGACCAGCACCACCTCGAACCCGCGTGCTTCCAGGATCTGGTGCACGGGGATCCAGTACACGCCGGTGGACTCCATGGCGACCGTGTCGACCTTGCAGGCGCTCAGCCAATCGGCCAAGCCATGCAGGTCGCGGGTGAAGGTCGCAAACGATCGGATCGGCTGCTCGTCGCGCTCGGCGCGCACCGCCGCATACACCGCGGTGGCCCCCACATCCAAGCCTGCCGCGTTGGGGTGCATCTGCTGCGGTTGCGCCGAGCGATTGCCCTTGCCGCTGCGCGTGCCTCTACGGTTGCGTCGTGCCATCAGTCTCTCCTCGGGATGAGTGGAGCGGCCGAGGCGTGAACAAACTGAGCATTCTCCTTACCGGGATGGATCAGCACGTCGCCGTGCAGACCCTCACCACTGACAACGCCACGGGCCTCGGGACCAAGCTCCTTAGAAACAAGCAGAATCAGGCAGTCTCCGGGACCAAGCTGAAGCCGAGTGCGCGCGCCTGATTGCGAAGTCGCCGCTCATGGCGTTTTCGGTCCTGATGCTGTTGATCGAACAGAATCCGGTCATCGTAGAGCTCGTGGCGGGTCACCAGATGGTAGATGATGCGCGCCATCTTGTGGGCCGTGTCGGTGATCGCCTGCGGGGAGCCGACGCGGGCACGCTTGCGGCGAAAGAAATCGCCCAGCGCCGAGTGGCTGCGGTAGAGCGTCTGGGTTGCCATGCGTAGCGCCTGCGCCGCGCGGTTGACGCCGGGCCCGGTGTGAGCACTGATTACCTTGCCGCCGGTGATCTTGGTCTGCGGACAGAGGTTCAACCACGACGCGAACTGCGAGGCGGTCGGGAACCGCGACAGATCGGGGCCGAGTTCGCTGAACAGGACCAGCGCGGTGGTAGCGCCGATGCCGGGAATGAGGGTCAGGTCGGTGCCGAACAGCCGTGTGAGGTGGTCAGAGACGCTGAACGATTGCGCAGGCGGCTCCGAGAGGACGCCTCAGCGGACTGCGGGGAGTGCGGGGAGTGCGGGTCCGTGCAGTCTGCGGCCGGCGGTTCGTGCGTCTGCTCGAAGGCGCCGATGCGGGCCTCGATCTCCCGGTCACACTCGCTGATGAGCTGTTGGTAGTGCGCATGGGTCTGGCGCGCGTGGCGCAGCGTGAACAGATGTTCGGATCGCCAATCGCCCTCCAGCGCCTTGATCATCGTGTGGCGGCTGGCTCTGATCCGCGGGTGGGCCAGCGCCGCCAAGCGCTCAGGGTCGCGCTCTCCGGCCAGGATGGCGTCGGTGATGGCCAAGCCGGTCTGGCCGGTCAGATCGGAGATGGCGTGGTGCAGATGGACGTTCATCTGATCGTACGCCTTCTGCATGTGCTGCACGCTGCGTGCGGCGGTCTTGACCAAGCCGTCGCGATGGCGCAACAGCGAGCGCACCGCGCACACCTCGTCAGCCGGTCGGAACGAGCCGCGCAGCAATCCGACCGAATGCAGGTAGCGCAGCCACTCGCAGTCGGACACGTCGCTCTTGCGACCGGGCACCGAGCGCACGTGGCGGGCGTTGACCAGCACCACCTCGAACCCGCGTGCTTCCAGGATCTGGTGCACGGGGATCCAGTACACGCCGGTGGACTCCATGGCGACCGTGTCGACCTTGCAGGCGCTCAGCCAATCGGCCAAGCCATGCAGGTCGCGGGTGAAGGTCGCAAACGATCGGATCGGCTGCTCGTCGCGCTCGGCGCGCACCGCCGCATACACCGCGGTGGCCCCCACATCCAAGCCTGCCGCGTTGGGGTGCATCTGCTGCGGTTGCGCCGAGCGATTGCCCTTGCCGCTGCGCGTGCCTCTACGGTTGCGTCGTGCCATCAGTCTCTCCTCGGGATGAGTGGAGCGGCCGAGGCGTGAACAAACTGAGCATTCTCCTTACCGGGATGGATCAGCACGTCGCCGTGCAGACCCTCACCACTGACAACGCCACGGGCCTCGGGACCAAGCTTTACTCCGGGTTCGCCCCGCAGGGCGCTACACCAGTGACAGGCCGGCCTACTTCGCGCCCCCTCAAGATTACCCGTCCCAGTCTACGCCAGCGTCCGCGTTTCTCCCATGTCAACGCCGGTCCGACCGGGCCGGTGGGGGAGCTTTACATGCAATCGCTGGCTTCGATGACCATACTCCCCCTTCCACCATCAAGCGCTTGGTGGACACACTTGCTTCTGGCGGAGACCGGGGGCGGGCTGCGGCTTCGGCAGCTCTGGCGGCGATCGGTTCTGACGAGGTGATCACCACGCTGACAGCCGCGGCACACACGACGCCCGACGACTGGATTCTGGCCACACTCGGGCGCATGCCGCCCGGCCGTGTACGTTGGCTGCTTGCCGGCGACAGCCTCCTGTCACGGATCTCACCTCTGCTTCTCACAGCCGAGGGAGCGAACTGGCTCGCCACCGAGGCGAAACGAGGCGACCTGAGCTTTCTGTTGGCCCAAGACCTCGCCTGAGACTCACACCCGCACACCCGCACTCATGCTACGGTCCCGATCCACATGGGACTGAAACGAACCAGGACGTGCGGCGAGTTGAGGGCCGCCGACGCCGGGGCGCAGGTGGTGCTGGGCGGCTGGGTCGCCTCCCGGCGAGACCACGGCGGCATCCGGTTTCTCAACCTGCGCGACCGTTACGGCGTGACACAGGTGGTGGTGGACGAGGCCTCGCCGCAAGCGGCGCACGACACCGCGGCAGACTTGCGCGATGAGTACTGCATTGCGGTGGCGGGCACGGTGCGCCTGCGCCCCGCCGACATGGCCAACGCCGGCCAGGCCACGGGCGAGATCGAGCTGGCGGCGACGGAGATCGAGGTGCTGTCCACCTGCGACCCGCTGCCGTTCTCGATCGGCGACACGGTCGACGCGCGCGAGGAGCTGCGCCAGACCTACCGCTACCTGGACCTGCGCTCCGGCGTCATGCAGCGCAACCTGGTCCTGCGCAGCGCTGCCACCGCCGAGGTGCGCGCCGCGCTGACCGACCAGGGCTTCCTGGAGATCGAGACGCCCACCATGGTGCGCTCCACCCCGGAGGGCGCGCGCGACTTCGTCGTGCCGTCGAGGGTATCGCCGGGACGATTCTACGCGCTGCCGCAGTCGCCGCAGATCTTCAAGCAGCTCCTGATGGTGAGCGGACTTGACCGCTACTTCCAGATCGCCCGCTGCTACCGGGACGAGGACACGCGCGGCGACCGGCAGCCGGAGTTCACGCAGATCGACATCGAAGCCAGCTTCGTGGAGCCCGACGACGTATTCGACGCGGTGGAGACCATGCTCGCGCGCGTATTCGCGCGCTGCCTGGAGCAGACGCTGGACACTCCTTTCCCGCGCATCACTCACCAGGAGGCGATGGACCGCTACGGCTCCGAGAATCCCGACCTGCGCTTCGAGCTGCCGCTCGTCGACTTCGGGAGGGTCGCCGGCAAGACGGACTTCAAGGTGTTCCGCTCGGTGCTGGACGGCGGCGGCGTGGTCAAGGCGCTGACCGTGTCCGGCGACGGCCTGTCGCGCGCTCGAATCGACGCGCTGGAGCAGCACGCGAAGGCGCAGGGAGCCAAGGGGCTGGCCTGGACGCGTGTCACGGCGGACGGCCTGGACGGCGGCATCGCTCGGTTCCTGGGCTCCGTGGCTCCGCAGGCGATCGAGGCGCTGGATGCCTCTCCGGGCGACGTGGCGCTGTTCGTCGCGGACGGGCGACAGACCGCCTGCCAGTCCCTCGGCGCGGTGCGGACGGCGCTCGGTGCGGAACTGCAGCCCGACGGCCACCGCTTCTGCTGGATCACCGACTTCCCGCTGTTCGAGTGGAACGAGGACGAGCAGCGCTGGGACCCGAGCCACCACCCGTTCTCCATGCCGCAGGAGCAGGATCCGGAGCTCCTGGAGACCGATCCGGGGTCCGTGCACGGCAAGGTCTACGACTTGGTGCTCGACGGCGTGGAGCTGGGCTCGGGCTCCATCCGGATCCACGACCGCGCCCTGCAGGAACGAATATTCGCGCTGATCGGTATCGACCGGGATGAGGCGCGCCGACGCTTCGGCTTCATGCTCGACGCGTTCCGCTACGGGCCACCGCCGCACGGCGGCGTCGCCTTCGGGCTGGACCGGCTGGTGATGCTGATGGCCGGCCAGCCGACCATCCGCGAGGTGATCGCGTTTCCCAAGAACACGGCGATGGCATCGCTGATGGACGGCTCGCCCTCACCGGTCGACGCCGAGCAACTCGCGCAGGTCGGCCTGCAGATCACCGCAACGGAGGATGACGATGGGCACGTATAGGGATACCCGCCAGGAGTTCTGGCGGTCGCAGTTCGATGCGGCAAAGCCGATGGCTCCGTACCTCGCCGACGGACCGGACAACCACCGCGCGAAGTGGGAGGCCATGGCGGGGCGCATCGGCCTGAGCGACGAGCAGCGGCAGCGCGCCGCGAGCTTCGTCCGTACCATGCCCGCGCTCTGCCTGAGCGGCGTCTGGTGCGGGGACTGCGTGCGCCAGGGGCCGATCCTGGAGGCGATCGCCGCGGCCTCGGCCGGGGTCGACCTGCGCTTCGTCGAGCGGGTCGAGGACGAGCTGGCCGAGGAGCTGCGCATCAACGGCGCGCTCAAGGTTCCGGTGGTGGTCCTCCTGTCGGAGGACTTCTACGAGCTGGCGCGCATCGGCGACCGCATGCTCAGCACCTACCGCAAGAAGGCGCAGCGCGAGCTGGGGCCGACCTGCGAGGTGGGCCTGGTGCCGCCGGCGGCGGAGGAGCTGGCGGTCGAGATCGACGAGTGGTTGGACGAGTTCGAGCGGGCGCAGTGGATCCTGCGCCTGTCGCCACTCCTGCGGCAACGATACGGAGACTGACAGGCCCCAGCCTTCAGGGCCGCCAGCTCTCTCCGGACGCGAGCCTGTGAGCGAGAAACCGGACACCCTGGTTGTCGGAGGGGTTCAGCCAGAGGATACGCCGGAACAGGGCGGCGGCCTCGTCCCGCCGGTCCATGCGCCAGAGGCACAGACCGTAGGCATGGAGGCAGCGCAGAAAGGGGCGGTTGTCGATCAGGCCCCAGGAGAGCACCCCGTCGAAGGCATCGTCCAGAGAGAGCTCGCCGATCCGAAGCCCTACCTCATAGTGCAGTAACGCGATTTCGGGGCTGTCGTCGAACACCGCGTTGCCGAGATGCGCATGCGCGTCGAGGCAGCGCAGATCGGACTGACAGAGATCCATGCGGATCTTCCGCGCCGCGGCGCCGTCACCGGCATCGCTGAGTTTGTTGGACTCGATGATCGGATCCCAGTCAGCCTCGGGATCGGAGCCGGGCACCACCTGCTCCATCTCGAACAGCGGGCGACGCCCGCCGGCGATGAGCGGCAATGCCCAGGCGGGGACCGGCTCGTCCTCCTCGCCCCAGTATTCCTCCGCGGGATCCCACTCACCGCAGCTCTCCAATCGCAGAGGCTTGAGACCAAGTGACGACACGTTGATACGCGCCGACTCGATCTGACCGGACACGTACGGGTGGTTCCCGTAGCGCCACTGCTTGCGAGGTGTGACGGTCACGATCTGGCCGGGCACGACTCCCCAGAGCCCGGTCGCCCGCAGCGTCACCTCGCGGCTGTGGTGCAGCATACGGCAGCGGGCAGCTCGCTCCCTGACCGAAAGCACGACCATCTCCACGTTGCCGCCGCCGGGATCCAGGTCCTTGGGGCCGGCTGTCGGCGCGCGCCGCTGCCCGGCGTTGGCAGCGAACGGTGTCAGCCCCAGCCACCTGCGATACGCCGCCACGTGAAGCGCACCGGCCGAGTCGTCGGGAAACGCCACGTCGCCGGCCGAGACGACGTGCTCGGACCCGTCGTCCCGGCGGCACTTCGCCTCCAACCCGCGGCGTTCGTTGCCGTCGAACTCGAACGCGACGACCATGACCGGTTCGCCGATGACGAGTGCGGCGGCCGGCAGATCGAGGTTGTCCTCGAACGCCTGCCGCAATGCCCAGAGCTGCTCCCCGTCGCCGTAGGCGTCAACCAGGACGCTCTCCAGTAGCTCTTCCACCTCTCGGTTCCGCTCGCGAGCTTCGCGGTCCGACATCGCGTCACATTCCCCACACGTGGATGTCGGGGCCACCGGCGGACGGGCGGTGGTGGAACACCTTGTCGTCCCAGCTCCGGCGCTCGTTGCGATCGAAGAGCACCAGATGGCCTGCATCCGCCGCGCAGCGGTCCACGTAGCCGGCGGTCTGCTGGACGCCTTCGTCGATGGTGCTCTCCAGGCTCCTTCGCGGATGCAGCACCTTGCACTCGATCACGAACCGGCGCACACGGTCGTGCTGCGGCCAGATGATCAACAGATCGGTACGTCCGCGCCCCAGGCCGTATTCCCGTTCGATGCGCCCGCCGCCGTTGACGACGCGTTGCAGATACGCTTGCAGCAGAAGCTGGGGACCGGCTTCCCGGTAATGAAAGCGCTCCACCCAATGCTCGGAGTGCTCGCGGAAGAAGCCCTGGAAGGCTTCGAGCAGCGCGACGACGTCCAGACCTCCGTCCGGATCGACGTACCACGCCGCTTCCTGGATCAGACCCTCCTGTGTCGCCCAGGTCAATTCGCGCGGCACGACCTCGGCATAGACCGGATTGGCGATGCGTAGTGGGGGATCCCGAGCCACCAGGCCGAGGTCGCGAACGTATGCCACGTCACGGGCTGTGTGATCGCTCTCGGTCGCACCACTCAGAATCGGCTCGACGACGCGCCGCACGCGTTCTTCCTCCAGTCTGTCGGTCAGGTAGTCCAGGTGGGTCGCCCGGCGCTGGATGAGCCGCTCCCGTGCCTCGAAGAAATCGGCAGCGGTAACCACGTGCCGCCGGTCGCGCCCGGCCGCCGTGGCAAAGCAGGTTTCGCTCGCCAGCGCGTTCACCAGCCACGGCTGGCCCTGGGTCTGCGTCCAGACCGTATCCAGGGCGTCCGGTGTGAACGCCTGCCCGGTCTCTTCGGTGTGCTGCGCCAGCAACTGCAGCGTCTCGGCCCGCGCAAAGTCGCCGAGCCGGAGTGACTTGGCCTTGATGTTGAACGGGCTGCCGCCGGCCAGCGCGGGCTTGCCGGAAGGAGAATCGATGCGGTAGTCGGCGACGTCGCGCAGCCCGCACAGGACGACGCTCTGCGGAAAGCCGCCCGGGCGCCGGTCGTAGCCGGCTCGCAACTGGCGCAGTACCGACAGCAGCGTGTCACCGACCAGCGTGTCGATCTCGTCGAGCAGCACTACCAGAGGCCTCGGGTCGGCCTCTGCCCACCGCGTGAGCGCCGAGCGGAGTGCGCCGTTGGGACCCGATTTTGCCAGGATGGCGGGCCAGTGTTCATCCAGAAACCCGTCGCGCAACGTCGCGAGCGCCCGCGATGCCAGCTCGTCGAGGATGGCGCGCAACGCCTCTTCCTTGTCCTCGCGCGCCGCCTGGGCGCCTTCGACGTTTGCGTACACGCATCGGTACGTCCCCGCGGCGCCGCTGTTGAGCAGATCGCGCAGCGCCAGCAGCGCCGAGGTCTTTCCTGTCTGGCGGGGCGCGTGCAGTACGAAGTACTGCTCGTCCCGAACCAGACCCAACACGTCGTCGAGGTCCAGCCGGCTGAGCGGCGGCACGCAGTAGTGCTTGTCGCTGCGAACCGGACCGGTGGTGTTGAAGAAGCGCATGGATGAGGTATGGCTCCCGGTGGTGCCGGTTTCTCCGGCACGGTAGCATGCGCGGCGTGGGGCCGGCGCACGAGGACCAGACACGGGCGTTGCTGGAGCGGCACCGGCAGGCCGGGCATACGCCCAATCGCCTGATCGAGGAGAAGAGCCCCTACCTCCTGCAGCACGCCTACAACCCGGTCGAGTGGTACCCGTGGGGCGATGCCGCCTTCGAGCGGGCGCGGCGGGAGGACCGGCTGGTGTTCCTGTCGGTAGGCTACGCCACCTGCCACTGGTGCCACGTGATGGCGCACGAATCGTTCGAGGACGACGCGGTGGCCGCGTTCCTGAACGGCAACTTCGTCTCCATCAAGCTCGACCGCGAGGAGCGTCCGGACATCGACCGGATCTACATGGCGGTGGTGCAGGCGACCAGCGGCTCGGGCGGCTGGCCGATGACGGTGTTCCTGACGCCCGACCGGCGGCCGGTGTTCGGCGGCACCTACTTCCCGCCGCGCGGCGCCTACGGCCGGCCCGGGTTCCTGGAAATCCTGAGGCGGCTGGCGCGGATGTGGCGCGAGCGCCGGCCGGAGCTGGAGCGGGCGGCCGGCTCGGTGGTGGACAGCATCCGCGGCTACCTGGAAGGCGCCCCGCAGGCGTCGGACCCGGGCGCGGTCGACCTGGCGGCGGCCGCGACGGGGGCGGCGGCCGGCTACGACACCAACGAGGGCGGCTTCGGCCCGGCGCCCAAGTTCCCGCGGCCGTCGGTCGTGTCGCTGCTGCTGCGCCACCCCGACGCGGACGGCAAAGAGGGCGGGCGGCGCCGGGACATGGCCCTGCACACGCTCGACGCGATGGCGGCCGGCGGCATGTACGACCATCTGGGCGGCGGCTTCCACCGCTACTCCGTGGACCGATTCTGGCGCGTCCCGCACTTCGAGAAGATGCTCTACGACCAGGGACAGCTCATGCGCGCCTACGTCGAGGCGTTCCAGGCGACCGGTGCCGAGCGCTACGCCGCGACCGCTTGCCACACGGCCGACTACCTGCTGCGCGACCTGACCACGGCGAACGGCGCGTTCTGCTCGGCGGAGGACGCTGACAGCGCGATCTCCGCCGACGATCCCGAGCACACCCGCGAGGGCGCCTTCTATCTGTGGGACTACGACGAGGTGCGCGCCGCGCTCGACGCGGAGCCATCGGCCGATCAGTTCATCTACGTCTACGGACTGGAGCGCCGCGGCAACACCCTGAGTGACCCGCACGGCGAGCTGGGCACGGGCAACGTGCTGTACCGCTCGGCGAAACGCGACGCACAGGCGGTCCGGCGCCTGCCGCGGCTGGAAGATGATCTGGCGCGCTGTCGGCAGGTGCTCTTCGACGTGCGCGCGCGGCGCCCGCGGCCGCTGCTCGACGACAAGGTGATCGCCGGCTGGAACGGACTGGCGATCGGCGCGCTGGCGCTGCTGGGAGCCGCCGCCGGACGGAACGCCTACGTACACGCCGCCGCGCGAGCGGCCGACTTCGTGCTGGCGGCCATGTGGGACGTCCGGGACGGTGAGGCCGGCCGGCTGCTGCGCCGTTACCGGGAGGGCGAAGCGCGGTTCGACGGCTCGCTGGCCGACTACGCGGCGCTGGCCGACGGCCTGATCGACCTCTACCAGGCGGGCGGCGAGGCGCGCTACCTGCTTGCGGCCGAGGCACTGGCCGACGCCCTGCGGACCCGCTTCAGCGCGGCCGACGGCGGCTTCCATGACACCGACGGCGAGGCCGACGATCTCCTGTTGCGCAGCCGCGAGCTGTCCGACGGGGCGGAGCCGAGCGGCCTGTCGCTGGCGATCCGCACCTTGACCCGGCTGGGACGCATGCTGGGCCGCGCCGACTTGGCCGATGCCGCCCTGGCGGCGGCGCGCCTCGGCGCCGGAGCGGTCGTGCGGGCGCCGGCGGCGGTGCCGGAGCTCGCGATCTCGGTAGATCTGGCCGTGGCCGAGCCCGCGCAGGTGGTGCTGGCCGGAGCGTCCGATGACCCGCGCCTCCGCGCACTGCGGCGTGTGGTCGGAACTGCGTTCCTGCCGCGCGCGGCGGTGCTGTGGGCGGCGGCCGACTCGCCGCTGGCCGGTCGCGTGCCGGAGCTCGCGGCGATGGCGGCGGCCGGCCGGCCCACCGCCTACGTCTGCACGGGATTCGTCTGCGATCGCCCGACCACCGATCCCGAGACGCTGGCCGGGCAACTCGCCGAGTTCTCGTAGTATCCGTCTGGTCGGGAAGACGCCGCACTCCTACAGCAGGTGGCCCATCC
The DNA here is from genome assembly GCA_965215345.1 of Spirochaetia bacterium. Taxonomy (GTDB): domain Bacteria; phylum Spirochaetota; class Spirochaetia; order SZUA-6; family Bin103; genus CATQHW01. The sequence goes on from CBDCDL010000002.1 coordinate 2,423,315, forward strand.
TGGTGCGCTTGGTCTCCAGGTAATCCTGGTTGAAGGGATTGCCGGAGGCGACCACCGGGATACGGTCGGTGACCGCGATCCCCTCCGCGCGCAGGCCGTCGATCTTGCGCAGGTTGTTGGTCATCAGGGCGACCGAGCGCACCCTCAGCAACTCCAGGATGCGGGCGGCGATCCGGTAGTCGCGGGCGTCGGCGGGAAATCCAAGGTGGTGGTTGGCCTCGATCGTGTCCATGCCTTCGTCCTGCAGCCGGTAGGCGTGCAGCTTGTTGATGAGGCCGATGCCGCGGCCTTCCTGGCGGAGGTAGATCACCGCACCGCACGGCTGCGCGGCGATATGGCACAGCGCGGCGTCGAGCTGCTCGCGGCAGTCGCAGCGCTGCGAGCCGAACACCTCTCCGGTCAGGCATTCGGAGTGGACGCGGACCGGGCAGTCCTCCGCCCCGTCCATCTCGCCGTGGATGATCGCCAGGTGTTCCTGCGCATGGTCGTCGGTGCTGAACGCGGCGAGCCGGAACTTGCCGAAGCGCGTCGGCAGGTCGACGGTGGTCTCCAGGTGCACGCCGTTGCCGGTCTGTCCCATTGTGGCTCGCTGGCACAACCTATGGCGCAGGCGTGCCCGGGTCAACGTCGGCGATCGGGAGCGGGATCGGAGTGCGTTCAGACTCGCCTGCGGCGTCGGGGCGACCGGATGGTCTGCGTGAGCAGCGCGAACGCCTCCTCCACGTCGTCGACCTTGTGGACGAGCTCCAGGTCGGCGGCGGTGATGGCCCCCCACTCCACGAGCTTGTCGAAGTCGACCACGTCGTCCCAGTACTCGCGGCCGTAGACGATCACCTGCACGGGGCGCTGCACCTTGCGGGTCTGCAACAGGGTCAGCACCTCGAACATTTCGTCCATGGTGCCGTAGCCGCCGGGGAACACCACCAGTGCCCGCGCCAGGTACATGAACCAGAACTTGCGCATGAAGAAGTAGTGGAACTCCACGGCAAGGCCCGGGGTGATGTAGGGGTTGGGCGCAGGCTCGTGGGGCAGGCTGATGGCCAGACCGACGCTCTGCCCGCCCGCTTCGGCGGCGCCCCGGTTGGCGGCCTCCATCATGCCGGGACCGCCGCCGGAGCAGACGACCAGCTCGTTCTCGTGCCCGGTTTCCCTGGCCCACGTGGTGAGCCTGCGTGCCAGCTCGCGGGCATCCTCGTAGTAGGCGGCCAGCCGGATCTGGCGCTGGGCGTAGCGCATCTCCGCCGTGGAGACGCCGGACTGCCGGCCGGATGCGACGGCGCCGTAGCGCTCCTTGGCCTCCGCGAGGGGCAGCGTCCGGCTCGAACCGAAGAACACGATGGCGTTGCGGATGCGGCGGCGGCGCAGGCGCGCCTGCGGCTCCAGGTACTCGGAGAGCATGCGCAGGGTGCGAGCGTCCCGGCTGCGCAGGAAGGCCACGTTCTCGTACGCCTTGTTGATGGGGTTGGGGTCGGTCGGGTTGGGGTCGGTCTGCTTGGGGTCGGTCCGTTTGTCGCTCATGGCTGGTCGTCCGGGGCGGACCGCGCTAGCGGACGCCGGTCGGTACCGGCACCGAGGCCACGACGCGCTGCAGGACGGTCGCGGCGTCGAGGTTCTCGATGCGCGCCTCGGCGGACAGCACCAGCCGGTGCGGGACCACCACCGGCAGCATCGCGCGCACGTCTTCCGGGAGCACGAAATCGCGCCCGTCCGCCAGCGCGAATGCCTGCGCGGCCAGCAGCACGTGCTGGGAGCACCTGGGGCTGGCGCCCAGCTTCAGCAGCGGATTGTCGCGGGTGCGGGCCGCCAGAGCGATCACGTAATCCTTGATCGAGTCGTCGACCTGCACCTGCCGGACGGCGCCGCGCAGTGCCACGATCTCCTCGGCGCCGGCCACCGGCCGCAGATCCGTCAACGGGTCGTCGCTCTGGAAGCGGTCCAGGATCTCCTTCTCCGCCCGGTCGGTCGGATAGCCGAGCGAGAAGGAGATGCCGAAGCGGTCCAGCTCCCCCTCCGGCAGGTGGAACACGCCGACGAAGGTGACCGGGTTCTGGGTGGCGATCACGAAGAACGGCTGCGGCAGCGGGTGCGTCACCCCTTCCACGGTGACCGACCCTTCCTGCATGGCCTCCAGCAGGCTCGACTGGGTGCGCGGTGAGGCGCGGTTGATCTCGTCGGCGAGGATGAACTGGTGCATGATCGCGCCCTGCTTGAACACGAACGTGCGCTGGTCGTTGTCCCACACGGTCATGCCGGTGATGTCGCCGGGCAGCAGGTCCGGCGTGAACTGGATGCGCGCGAAGTCCACCCCTGCGCTGGCCGCCATGACCCGCGCCAGGGTGGTCTTGCCGACGCCGGGCACGTCCTCGATCAGCACGTGCAGGCCGGATATGAAGCCGACCAGCATGAAGCGCACTTCCCGGCTCTTGCCGACGAAGACGCGGGCGATGGCGTCCTCCAGGGCGCGAACCAGCTCCGCGTTCGAGGGCACGGCGGCTACCTTGCTGCATCGGCGGTAGCCGGTCAACGCGACCGGCGGCTCGCCCGTCCGGACCGCGATGTTTGACCGTACTTCCGCGCGCTACTACTGTCTTACGACCCTATGACTTCCGTGGCGGAGGCGGACCGCATCCTCGGCGAATGGACATGGTCGCTGCCGGCCGAATCGGTGCCGCTCGCCGCATCGTACGGCCGCGTCCTGCGCTCGCCGCTGTGCTCCGACCGCGACCTGCCGCCGTACGACCGGGCCACCATGGACGGCATCGCCGTGCGCTCCGAAGCGCTGGCTTCCGGACGCTGCCGGTTCGTGGTCGCAGGGGAGGCGGTCGCCGGCCGCCCGGCCGTCAGCCTGACCGCCGACGGAGGCTGCGTGCGCATCATGACCGGGGCGGTGCTGCCGCGTGGCGCGGACGCGGTGATTCGCTCCGAGGACGTCACGTTCGGCGACGGCACGGCCGAAGTCGCCGCCGGCGTCGAGGCTCCGCCGTGGCACAACGTACACCGCACCGCCAGCGACGGACGCGCCGGAGACGTCGTGATGGAGCCCGGCGCCCGCATCGGCGAGCGCGAGGCCGCGGTGATCGCCTCGGTCGGCGCATCGCAGGTCAACGTCTCGCGGCTTCCCCGCATCGCCATCCTCACCACCGGGGACGAGGTGGTGGCGATCGACGCCCCGGTGGAGCCGCACCAGATCCGGCAGAGCAATCGCTACGCCGCCGAGGCGATCCTGCAGGGGGCGGGGTTCCCGGCGGGCAGCGAGCACCTTCCCGACGACCAGGAACTGCTCGGCGACCGTGCCCGGCGGCTGCTGGCCGACCACGACGTGCTGATCACCACCGGCGCGGTTTCCATGGGGGTGACCGACAACATGCCGCAGGTGCTCGCCGCCGCCGGCATGCAGGAGCGCTTCCATCGCCTCGACCAGCGGCCGGGCAAGCCGCTCTGGTTCGGCACCGGCTCCGTCGACGGCGCTCCGCGGGCTGCCTTCGGGCTGCCGGGCAACCCGGTGTCGGTCGCGGTCTGCCTGCGGCGCTACGTCCTGCCGTTCCTGTTCCGGCTGCTGGAAGCCGCGCCGCCGGCGCCGGAGGCCGCTGCCCTGAGCGAAGAGGTGCGCTTCCCGATGCCGCTCACCTATTACCTGCCGGTCGCCCTGGACTGCTCCGGGGGCAGGCTTGCCGCCGCACCGCGTCCCACCGGCGGCTCCGGGGACTACCTGCGGCTCATGGCCTCCGACGGCTTCGTCGAACTCCCCGCCGAGCCCGACCGCTTCGCCGCCGGACACGTGGCGCCGCTGTACCGCTGGGGTGCCCGTGCCGGCTGATGGGCTGCCCGTGCCGGCTGAAACGGGCGGCGACCGCTTCGGGCGCGCCCTGCACGACCTGCGCGTGTCCGTCACCGACCGCTGCAACTTCCGCTGCCCGTACTGCATGCCCAAGGAGGAGTTCGGCGACGATTACCGGTTCGTCCCGACCGCCGATCAGCTCACCGATGCGGAGACCGTGCGGCTGGCCGGTCTGTTCGCGGATCTGGGCGTCCGCAAGCTGCGCATCACCGGCGGCGAGCCGTTGCTGCGCCGCAGCCTGACGGAACTGATCGCCGCCCTGGCGTCGCTGCGCGCGCGCGGCATCGACGACATCGCGCTGACCACCAACGGCTTTCTGCTCGAGCGGCATGCGCAGGCGCTGGCCGACGCCGGGCTGGACCGGGTGACGGTCAGCCTGGATTCGCTCGACCCGCACGTGTTCGAGCACCTGAACGGACTGGACCAGCCGCTTGCGCCGGTGCTGCGCGGGCTGGACGCCGCTGCGGCGGCCGGACTGGAGCCGATCAAGATCAACGTCGTGGTGCTGCGCGGCGTGAACGACGACGGGCTGCTGGACCTGGTGGAGCGCTTTCGCGGCACCGGCGTCGTGGTCCGCTTCATCGAGTACATGGACGTGGGCAACCGCAACGGCTGGTCGGCCGAGCAGGTGGTCCCGTCGCGGCGCATCGTCGCGGCCATCCACGCGGCGCATCCGCTGGAGCCGATGGAACCCGCGTACGCGGGCGAGGTGGCGCGGCGCTACCGCTACGCCGACGGCGCGGGCGAAATCGGCTTCATCACCAGCGTGTCGGAGCCGTTCTGCGGCGACTGCACGCGCGCACGCCTGGCGGTCGACGGCACGCTGTACACCTGCCTGTTCGCCTGGAAGGGGATGCCGCTCCTGCCTCTGCTCCGCAGCGGCGCCGGCGACGCGGAGGTCGCCCGGTTCCTGCGCGAGACCTGGGAGCGGCGCGACGACCGCTACTCCGAGGATCGCAAGCGGATCCGGACCTTCATGGAGGATAGACGCAGCGGCGGCAACGGACGGCGGGCCGGTGGCGACGACTCGGAAGCTGCGGCGCACGCCAAGGTAGAGATGCACCATGTCGGCGGCTGAGCGGGCCGGCGGTCCCGGCTTCACGCATCTCACCGCCGCCGGGCATCCGCGCATGGTGGATGTCTCCGCCAAGGGCGCGACCACCCGCACGGCGACCGCGCGGGCGCTGGTGTCGCTGCCCCCCGCCGTGCGCGAGCGGCTGACCGGAGCGGGTGGGAACGGCGCCGCACACACCGGATCCGGGGGCGACATCGTCACCGCCAAGGGGCCGGTGTTCCAGACTGCGCGCATCGCCGGGATCATGGCGGCCAAGCGGACCGCGGAGCTGATCCCGCTGTGCCATCCGATCGGCCTGGAGGACTGCACGATCGAGATCGACCAGACGTCCGACGGCGACCTGTCGATCGAGTGCCGGACGGTCGTCACCCACAGGACCGGGGTGGAGATGGAGGCGCTCACCGGCGCCAGCGTGGCGGCGCTGACCGTCTACGACATGTGTAAGGCGATCAGCCGTGGCATCGTCATCAAGGATGTGAGACTGATGAGCAAGTCGGGCGGCAGGAGCGGTGACTACCGTGCCGGATAGCGACCATGCCGACGGCGCTTGAACGCACCGCGCCCGACCAAACCGCGCCCGACCATGCGTCGGCCGGCAGAGAGTCGGGCGTGACGGTCGCCGTCCGCTACTTCGCCATCCTGCGCGAGGAGCGGGGCCGGGAGGAGGAGTCGCTCATGACCGGCGCCACCACCGCCGCGGAGCTGTACCGGGAGTTGCGCGAGCGCTTCTCCTTCAGCCTGCCTGCCGAGCGGTTGCGCGTGGCCTGCAACGGCGACTTCGTCCCGTGGAGCCATCCGTTGCGCAACGGCGATCTGGTGGTGTTCATCCCCCCGGTGGCGGGCGGATGAAGCAGGATCGTTTCGCGCTGACCGAGCTGCCGATCGACCCGGCGGCCGAGCGGGCATACCTGCCCGACCCGCGCGCCGGCGGCTTCGCGTCCTTCGAGGGATGGGTGCGGGATCATGACGGCGGCCTGGCGGTCGTCGGACTCGATTACCAGGCGTATCCCGAGCTGGCGCTCCTGGAAGGTGAGCGGGTGATCGACGAGGCGCATGAGCGCTTCGACATCCTGCGCGCCCGCTGCGTGCACCGCCACGGGGAGCTTGCCATCGGCGACCTGGCGGTGTGGGTGGGGGTGAGCGCCGCCCACCGCGACGCGGCATTCGCGGCCTGCCGGTACGTGATCGATGAAGTGAAAGACCGCGTGCCGATCTGGAAGCGGGAGCACTATACGGACCGAAAGAGCATATGGATAAACTGTCAACGCACAGGCGAGGAGGAAGCCCATGATCAAGCGATCGCTCGCTAGCCGGCTGAATGCCGACATCGTCCCGTCGGAGATCACCGATCGCGACGCCTACCTGAACCGGCGCCAGTTCCTGGCGCGCGCCGGCGGCGCGGCGGCCGGCACCGCCCTCGTGCTCGGAGCGCCCGCCCTGTCATGGCCGCTGGACGCCTCCGTGTATGCGAACGCGGCGTCCAGTCCGTACAGCACCGACGAGAAGCAGAACACCTTCACCGAGGCGACCACCTACAACAACTTCTGGGAGTTCGGAAAGCAGAAGTGGGAGCCGGCACAGAACTCGAAGGACTTCAAGCCGCGTCCCTGGACGGTGACCGTTTCCGGCGAGGTCGGCACGCCGATCACGATGGACATCGACGACCTGATCGGGCGCTTCTCGCTCCAGGAGCGGATCTATCGGCTGCGCTGCGTGGAGGCGTGGTCGATGGTGATCCCGTGGGTCGGCTTTCCGCTCTCCGAGCTGATCAGCGCCGCCGAGCCGACCTCCAGGGCGAAGTTCGTGCACTTCGTCACCCTCTACTCGAAGGAGCAGTTCCCGGCGCACAAGACCAACGCCTACCTGCCGTGGCCCTACGAGGAGGCGCTGCGGATGGACGAGGCGATGAACGAGCTGACCATGATGGCCGTCGGCATGTACGGGCAGGAGCTGGCCAATCCCAACGGCGCGCCACTGCGCCTGCTGGTCCCCTGGAAGTACGGCTTCAAGAGCATCAAGTCGATCGTCTCGATCGAGTTGACCGAGCAGCAGCCCAAGGCGACCTGGAATCAGGCCAATCCGCGGTACTACGGCTGGTACTCCAACGTGAATCCGCGCGTGAATCCCGTTCCCTACAGCCAGGCGACCGAGACCCGCATCGGCGAGAACGGGCGGCGCCGCACGGAGCTGTTCAACGGCTACGGCGAATACGTCGCCCACCTGTACGAAGACCTGGATCTGCGTCGCAACTATTGACGGTCTCCCGGTGAATCCGTTCCGGCAGTTCTGGGAGGCGCGGCCGGCCGAGCGTGCGCGGCTGGCCAAGCCGACGCTGTACGCGGCGGCGCTGCTGCCGCTGGTCAACATGGCGCAGGGCTGGTTCCGCGGCTCGTTCGCGACCAGCCCCGTGGTGGTGGAGGAGGTGATACTGCGCAGCGGCAACTGGGCGATCCGCTTCCTGCTGGCGTCGCTGGCGGTGACGCCCCTGCGCGGCCTCTCCGGCTGGAACTGGCTTGCCGCGTACCGGCGGCCACTCGGACTGCTGGCGTTCACCTACGCCACCTTGCACCTGCTGGTCTACTTCGGGATCAACCTGGGACTGAGCCTGGAGTTCCTGATTCTGGAGGTCGTCGGGGCCAGCTACATCATTGTCGGAGTGACGGCATTCGCCGCCATGGCGCCGCTGGCGGTGACCTCCACCACCGGCTGGATCCGCAGGCTCGGCAAGAACTGGACGGTCCTTCATCGCCTGGCCTACCTGGCGCTCATCGCCGGGGTGGTCCACTACGCCCTGCAGCTCAAGCAGGCGGCGTTTCAGTTCCTGGTCTATGCCGCAATCGGGGTGCTGCTGCTGGGGTACCGCGGCGTGAACGCGCTCATGCCCGCTCGCAAGGGGCGCTAAGAGCCCCCGGGAATCGTCGCCTCCGGCGCGGCGGTTGCGAAGGACAGTTCCCCGCCCCCCAGGTCGACCAGCACGGTCGAGCCGTCGGCCACCTCGCCGGCGATCAGCCTGCGCGCCAGCGGGTTCTGCACCAGGCTGGTGAGCGTCCGCTTGAGCGGGCGCGCTCCGAACTGCGGATCGAACCCGCGTTCGGCCAGGTAGTCGCAGGCGGCCGCGGTCACGGAGAGCTCGACGCGCCGGCCGCGCAGGCGCTCCGCCATCTGGTCGAGCTGGATGCGGACGATGCGCTCGATGTGCCGCCGCTCCAGCCGGTGGAACAGGATGGTGTCGTCGACGCGGTTGAGGAACTCGGGACGGAAGGTGGCGCGCATCAGCGCACCGATCTGCTCGCGCACGTCCTCCAGGTCGCGGGCGCGCTGGATCAGGTCGCTGCCGACGTTGCTGGTCATGATGACGATGGTGTTGCGGAAATCGACCACACGGCCCTGGCCGTCGGTCAGGCGGCCGTCGTCGAGGAGCTGCAGCAGGGCGTTGAACACGTCCGGGTGCGCCTTCTCCAGCTCGTCGAACAGCACCACCGAATACGGACGGCGGCGCACGGCCTCGGTGAGCTGGCCGCCCTCCTCGTAGCCCACGTAGCCCGGCGGCGCGCCGATCAGCCGCGACACGGCGTGCTTCTCCATGTACTCGCTCATGTCGATGCGGGTCAGCGCGCGCTCGTCGTCGAACAGCCAGGCGGCCAGCGCCTTGGCCAGCTCCGTCTTGCCGACGCCGGTGGGGCCCAGGAAGATGAAGGTGCCGAGCGGCTGCTCCGGGTCGGCCAGTCCGCTCTTGTTGCGGCGGATGGCGTCGGCGACCGCCGCGATCGCGTCGTCCTGGCCGACCACCCGCTCGCCGAGGATGCGCTCCAGCTCCAGCAGCCGCCGGCGCTCGCTCTCCAGCATCTTCGAGACCGGGATTCCCGTCCACTGCGACACGATGGCGGCGATGTCCTCTTCCGACACCTCCTCGCGCAGCAGGCGCACGGCGCCGCCGGCCTCGGTGTCTTCGTCGTCCGCCGCCAACTCCGCGGCCTGCTGATCCAGGCGGCGCTGCAGGGCCGGCATCGCCCCGTGGCGGATTTCCGCCGCCGCCGCCAGATCGCCCCGGCGCACGCGCTCTTCCTGCTCCAGGCGCATCCGCTCGAGCTGCTCCTTGATCTCGCGCACCTCGTCGATCTGCCGCTTCTCGTTCTCCCAGCGGAGTTGCATGGCATCGCGCTCGCCCTGCACCTCGGCCAGCTCCTGCTCCAGCTCCGACAGGCGCTCCCGCGAAGCCGGGTCGTCCTCCTTGGCCAGCGCCTGCCGCTCGATCGTGAGCTGCAGCAGCCGCCGCTCCAGCCGGTCCAGCTCCGTGGGCTGGCTCTCGATCTCCATCTTCAGGCGGCTGGCCGCTTCGTCCACCAGGTCGATCGCCTTGTCGGGCAGGAAGCGCGCGGTGATGTAGCGGTGGGAGAGGGTGGCGGCGGCGACGATCGCCTCGTCGCGGATGCGCACGCCGTGGTGGACCTCGTAGCGCTCCTTGAGGCCGCGCAGGATGGCGATGGTCGACTCCACCGACGGCTCGGCCGTCATGACCGGCTGGAAGCGCCGCTCCAGCGCCGCGTCCTTCTCGACATGCTTGCGGTATTCGTCCAGCGTGGTGGCGCCGATGGCGCGCAGCTCGCCGCGCGCCAGGGCCGGCTTCAGCAGGTTGGAGGCGTCCATCGCCCCTTCGGCGCTGCCGGCGCCGACCAGGGTGTGCAGCTCGTCGATGAACAGGATGATGCGCCCATCGGAGCCGGTGACCTCCTGGATCACCGCCTTGAGCCGCTCCTCGAACTCACCCCGGAACTTGGCGCCGGCCACCAGCGCGCCCAGGTCCAGGGTGAGGACGCGGCGGTCGCGCAGCGATTCCGGCACGTCGCCTTCGACCACGCGCCGCGCCAGCCCTTCGACGATCGCGGTCTTGCCGACGCCGGGATCGCCGATCAGCACCGGGTTGTTCTTGGTGCGCCGCGCCAGCACCTGCATGACGCGGCGGATCTCCTCGTCGCGGCCGATCACGGGGTCCAGCTTCTGCTGCCGCGCCAGCTCCGTCAGGTCGCGGCAGTAGCGCTCCAGCGCGTTGTACTTGCCCTCCGGGTCCTGATCGGTGACGCGCGCGCCGCCGCGGATCTCCTTCAGCGCGGCCAGCACCGCGTCACGGCTGACGCGCGCCTCGCGCAGCAGGCCCGCCACCGGCCCGTCGGTCTCCAGCAGCGCCAGGAACAGGTGCTCGGTGCTGATGTACTCGTCCTGGAGCTGATCGGCTTCGCGCTCGGCGCGCCGCAGTGCCACCGCCAGCTCGCGACCGACCTGCGCGGCGCCGGCGTCGCCGTACACGCGCGGGCGATCGGTGAGCAGCCGCTGCACGCCCGCGTGCAGGTCGGCACCGTCGACGCCGAGCCGTTCGATCAGCGGCGGGATGACTCCGTCGGCCTGCTCCAGCAGGGCGGCCAGCAGGTGCTCGACCTCGATCGTGCCGTGGTCATGGCGATGGGCGATCGAGTCGGCGCTCTGCAACGCCTCCTGCGCCTTCGAGGTGAGCTTGTCGTACCGCATGGGGCTGTCCAGAACCTACGGGTGGACGCGGCGACCGGTCAAAGTTCGCCGTGCGCCCGTCACGGTCGCCGCCGGCCGCCGATCCGCCGATCCGGTAGTTGACAGCCCCCACTCCGTTCCTTAGTGTCCGCGCGGCGTCTACGGCGTTGTATCCCCCTCACAAGAGGTGCCTCCGGGCACGACCGCCCATCAGCACCTGCGGGGGACAGGCGCGTGCGCCGACGAGTACATCCGGTGAATCGAGTAATCAAACGCGGACACGACATACGTCTGGCCGGCCGGCCGGATGACGCGGTCATCGACGCTCCTCTGCCGTCGGCCGTTGCCATCAAGCCGCCCGACTTTCGCGGCATCATCGCCCGCCCGGACGTGCAGCCCGGCGACGCGGTCAAGGTGGGCTCGCCACTGTTCCACGACAAGGAGCACGACGACTTCCTGTTCACCTCGCCGGTTTCCGGCACGGTCGCGGAGGTGGAGCGCGGTGCGCGCCGCGCCATCCAGAAGGTTGTGGTCTCATCGGACGGCCGCCAGGACGCGCTGGCGCTCCACCCGCCGTCGCTGGCGTCGGCCGGCCGCGGCCAGGTGCTCGATGCCCTCAAGCGGAGCGGCCTGCTGGCGGCCATCACCCAGCGGCCGCTGGCCGTGGCTCCCGACCCGACGGCGGCCCCGCGCGACATCTTCGTGCCGGCCGTCGACACGGCGCCGCTGGCCGCCGACTGCGCGCTGTTGCTGCGCGGCTCGGAGGACGCGTTCCGCACCGGGCTGCAGGCGCTGTCCCGCCTCACGGACGGACACCTCCACCTCTGCACCGACGGGACGCTGGAGTTGCCGGAGGTGGAGAACGTCGACCGGTTGGAGCGGCACGTGTTCCGCGGCCCGCATCCGGCCGGCAACGCGGGCGTCCACATCCACCACATCGCCCCGATCGCCAACCGGACCGATGCGGTGTGGGTCTGCCCGCTGCAGGGCGTGATCCTGATCGGCCGCCTGTTCGAGGAGGGGCGCCTGGCCCCGGATGTCGTGGTGGCGTCGACCGGCACCTCCGCGCCCCGCCATACGCATGTGCGCACCGTGCTCGGCGCGCCGGTGGAGACGGTGACCGGCGGTCTTGCCGACCACGAGGCGCGCTACATCTCCGGCAACCCGCTGACCGGCATTCCGGTCGGCGCGGACGGATTCGTGAGCTTCATGGACACCTCCGTGACCGTTCTGCCGGAGCACCACGGCCACAAGCTGATGGGGTGGGCCATGCCCCGGCTCACCACGGCCAGCCGCTCCCGGACCTTTCCGTCGGCGTGGGTTCCTGCCCTGTTCGCCGGCCGCGACGGGTTCACCGCCACCACCGAGCTGCATGGCGGCGAGCGCGCCTTCATCGCCACCGGCATCTACCGCGACGTGCTGCCGATGGACGTCTATCCCGAATTCCTGATGAAGAGCATCCTGGCCGACGACATCCCGGAGATGGAGGGGCTCGGCATCTACGAGCTGACCGAGGAGGACGTCGCCCTGTGCGAGTACATCTGCCCGTCGAAGATCCGCTGGCAAGAGATCCTGCGGCGCGGGCTCGACCTGATTCAGCGCGAAGCGTGACGGGCGAAGCATGACGGGCGAAACGTTGATTGGTGAGACGGTGACATGAAGCGACCGGACGGCGCGGTGAGCATGATCGACAAGCTGATCCACAAGGCGGAGGCGCACTTCGAGGAAGGCGGCACGTTCCACCGGCTGTACTACGTGTTCGACATGCTGAAATCCATGAATTTCTCCCTGCCGACGCGCACGCAGGGCGGGGTGCACATCCGCGACGGCATCGACGTGCGGCGCATGATGGCCACGGTCATCATCGCCCTGATCCCGCCGCTGCTGTACGGCATGTACAACATCGGATTTCAGAACCTGGTGGCCCTGGGCACCGATCCGGCGGCGGTCCCGATCGGCCGCGCCTTCGGCATCGGCCTGCTCAAGATGCTGCCGATCCTGGCGGTCACCTACGTGGTGGGCGGCGCCTGGGAGGCGCTGTTCGCGGTCGTGCGCAAGCACGAGGTAAGCGAAGGGTTCCTGGTCACCGGCCTGCTGGTGCCGCTGATCGTGCCGCCGACCATCCCGCTCTGGCAGCTCGCCATCGCCACATCCTTCGGGGTGGTCATCGGCAAGGAGATCTTCGGCGGCACCGGCATGAACATCTTCAACCCGGCGCTGGTGATCCGGGCGTTCCTGTTCTTCGCCTATCCCGTGCAGATCTCCGGTGACCTGGTGTGGGTGGCCGTGGACGGCCACACCGCGGCGACGCCGCTGGCGGTGATCGCCGAGGGGGCCCTGGAGACCGGCGACGTCCTGACCGAGCTCACGGCCGCCGGCTTCACGTGGTGGAACATGTTCGTCGGCTCCATCCCCGGCAGCATCGGCGAGACCTCCACACTCGCCATCCTTCTCGGTGGCGTGCTGCTGGTTGCCACCGGCGTCGGCAGTTGGCGCGTCATGCTCTCCATGCTGCTCGGCGGCATCGCCATGGCGTTGCTGCTCAACGTCGTGGCCCCGAGCCCGGCCAGCTTCGCGGCGCTGCCGGCCCACTACCACTTGGTGATGGGCGGCTTCGCGTTCGGCTTGGTCTACATGGCGACCGACCCGGTGTCGGCCGCCGCCACCAACACGGGCAAGTGGATCTACGGCGCCATCGTCGGCGCGCTGTCGATCCTGGTGCGGACCGTCAACCCGGCCTACCCCGAGGGCGTGATGCTGGCGATATTGTTCATGAACATGTTCGCACCGCTCATCGACCACTACGTGGTCAAGGCCAACATGCGGCGGAGGCTGGCGCGTGCAGCACAGTAAGCCTTACAGCATCGGCTTCATCCTGATCATCACCGCCCTCTTCGGCCTGCTGCTGGCGCTGGCGGCCAGCGCCCTGCGCGAACGCCAGCAGTTCAACGAGGAAGTGAACGTCAAGCGCAACATCCTGATGGCGGTCGGCGTGCTGGACCGCAACCGGGAGATGGAGCTGGACGAGATCGACGCCATGTACCAGGAGTCGGTGCAGAGCTTCGCGGTCGATCCGGAGGGCACGATCGTCGAAGGGGTGTCCGGCGAGGCGCTCGACCTGGAGGTGGTGCTGCAGAATCCCGACACCAGCCAGCACCGCTATCCCGTATTCGTGGCAACGGATGCCGGCGGCAGCACCGTGTACGCGATCCCGGTGTTCGGCAAGGGGCTATGGTCCACGCTGTACGGCTACCTGGCCCTGGAGGCGGACCTGGAGACGGTGCGGGGCATGACCTTCTACGCGCACGGGGAGACTCCCGGCCTGGGCGCCGAGATCGAGCAGGCGTGGTTCCAGGACAACTTCGTCGGCAAGAAGATCTACGACGCGGGTGAGTTGCGCACGATTCGCGTCGTCAAGGGAACCGTGGAGAACCGGATACCGGATCGCGGCGAGCGCGACTACTACGTGGACGGCATCAGCGGGGCGACCATCACCGGCCGCGGGGTCAGCAACCTGCTTGAAACGAAGGTGGCCTTGTATGAACCTTTCTTCAGACGGGTTCGTGCGGGAGGATGAGGAGCTCGACATGAGAGGAGGGACCCATGGCTGACGTCGCTGTCGCACCGGGAACACGCACCGCAGAACGCGAACCGCTGTTCTCCGCCAAGAACCGCAAGGCGTTTCGCGACCCGCTGATCGACGACAACCCGATCGCGACGCAGGTGCTCGGCATCTGCTCCGCCCTGGCGGTGACCACCCAGGTAAAGCCGTCGGTGGTGATGGGAATCTCGGTCACCTTCGTGATCGTCATGTCCAACGTGATCATCTCCGTACTGCGCAAGCTCATCCCCTACAACGTGCGCATCGTCGTGGAGATGACCGTGATCGCGTCGCTGGTGATCCTGGTGGACCAGGTGCTGAAGGCGTACGCTTACGACGTGTCGCGGCAACTCTCCGTGTTCGTCGGCCTGATCATCACCAACTGCATCATCCTGGGCCGTCTGGAGGCGTTCGCGATGGCCAACAAGCCGTGGCCGTCGCTTCTGGACGGGCTGGGCAACGGCCTGGGCTACGCGGCGGTCATCGTCATCGTCGGCTTCTTCCGCGAGTTGCTGGGCGCCGGCAACATCTATGGCGTCCAGGTGGTGCCGCAGTTTCTGTACGACTCCGGGTTCGTCAACAACGGCCTGATGGCACTGCCGCCGGGGGCGTTCTTCCTGCTCGGGTTGCTCATCTGGGTGCAGCGTCTGATCGCCAAGGACGCTCAGGAGGACGGATAAGCCATGGCGCTGATCAATCTGGCCGTCCGGGCCATCTTCATCGAGAACATCCTGCTGGCCTTCTTCCTCGGCATGTGCTCGTTCCTGGCCGTCTCCAAGCAGGTGAAGACCGCGGTCGGGCTGGGCTTCGCGGTCATCTTCGTGCTCGGCATCACCGCGCCGATCAACTGGGCCGTGCACGAATACCTGCTCAAGGACGGCGCCCTGGGCTGGTTCAGCCCGCAGATGGCCGACGTCGACCTCAGCTTCCTGAACTTCGTCGCGTTCATCGCGGTCATCGCCGTCATGGTGCAGCTCGTGGAGATGGTGATCGAGAAGACCTCGACCGCCCTGTACACGGCGCTCGGCATCTACCTGCCGCTGATCGCCGTCAATTGCTCCATCCTGGGCGGATCGCTGTTCCTGGTGGAGCGCAACTACACGTTTCTGGAGTCGACCGTGTTCGGGCTGGGATCCGGCATCGGCTGGATGCTGGCGATCGTCGCCATGGCCGCGATCCGGGAGAAGATCCGCTACTCCAACGTCCCACCGGCCCTGCGCGGGTTGGGCATGACCATGTTGTTGACCGGGCTGATGTCGATCGCGTTCATGAGCTTCGCCGGCATCACGCTGTAGCGGACGTTCGCAGGCACTCACACAGGAGGAACCGCCGTGGCAGTCGTGATCGGCAGCGTCATCGTCTTTCCCGTCGTCATCGTCGCGCTGACCCTGGCGCTGCTGGCGGCAGAGACTCGCCTGAAACCGAAAGGGAAGGTGAAGATCACCATCAACGGCGATCCGGACAAGGCCATCGAGACCCAACCGGGCGACACGCTGCTCTCGACGCTGTCGAGCGCCGGCGTGATGCTGCCGTCGGCGTGCGGCGGCGGCGGCACCTGCGGCGTGTGCAAGTGCCAGGTGACCGCCGGCGGGGGCGACATCCTGCCGACCGAGTTGTCGCACATCAACTACCGGGAGTCCAAGGAGGACTGGCGGCTGTCGTGCCAGGTGAAGGTCCGCGAGGACATGGACATCGTGGTCCCGGACGAGGTGTTCTCCATCAACAAGTGGGAGTGCGAGGTCATCGGCAACAAGAGCGTGGCCACCTACATCCGCGAGTTCACGCTGAAGCTGCCCGAGGGTGAGAACCTGGACTTCCAGTCCGGCGGCTATATCCAGATCGAGGTGCCGCCGTTCGAGGCCGACTTCAAGAACTTCGACGTCGAGGACGAGTACCTGGAGGAGTGGACGCAGTTCGGCGTGCTGGACCTGCACACCAGGAACACGGAGACGGTTTCGCGGGCGTACTCGATGGCCAACCACCCTGCGGAGGGCAACATCGTGATGCTGAACATCCGCATCGCCACGCCGCCGGTGGACCGCGAGAAGCGGGCGTTCATGAACGTGATGCCCGGCGTGGCCTCCAGCTACGTCTACAGCCGCAAGGTCGGCGACAAGGTCACCATCTCCGGACCCTACGGCGAGTTCTTCATGCAGGAGACCGACCGGGAGATGTGCTACATCGGCGGCGGCGCCGGCATGGCTCCGTTGCGCTCGCACATTTTCCACCTGTTCCATACGCTCGCGACCGGCCGCAAGGTCAGCTACTGGTACGGCGCCCGCTCGCGGCGCGAAATCTTCTACGAGGATCATTTCCGCAAGATCGAGAAGGAGTTCCCGAACTTCACCTTCCACATCGCCCTGTCGGAGCCGCTGCCGGAGGACAACTGGGACGGGCCGGTCGGCTTCATCCACCAGGTGGTCCAGGAGCAGTACCTGGACAGCCACGAAGCCCCGGAGGACATCGAGTATTACCTGTGCGGTCCGCCGCTGATGCTCACCGCGGTGCGCAAGATGCTGGACGACCTCGGTGTCGAGCCGGAGATGATCCGTTTCGACGAGTTCTAAGGGGCAGGCCATCCCGGCCGGGCGGTGCCGCGCCATGATCCTGACGCGAATCTACGCCGCGTTGCGCGCGGACCTCGACGCGACCGGCAGCGAGCTGGACCGGCAGATCGGTTCGGTGGTCGCCGAACGCCGCGAGCTCGCCGGGCAGTACGAGCGGCTCCGGGCGCTGGTCGAGCAGCTCCGCTCCGTGCGTGGCAAGCTGCTGCGCCCGGTGCTGGTGCTGCTGGCGGCGCGATCCGCTGGTGCGGCTTCGTCACGCCCCGCGGTGATCCAGCTCGCAGCCGCCACCGAGTTGCTTCACTCGGCGTCGCTGGTTCACGACGACATCATCGACGAGACCGAGGTACGGCGCGAACAGGTAGCGGTGCACAAGCGGTTCGGCACGCAGATGGCCGTGCTGATCGGTGACGTCCTGTACGCACAGTTCTTCACCGTCCTCGCCCGGTTGCCGGTCTCGGACCGGCAGCGCGTGGCGCTCTTCGAGCGCTTCTGCTCGATCACCCGTGACATGTGCCTCGGCGAGATGGTGCAACAGGGCGCGTTGCGAGGGGAGTTGCCGGCCCGCGAGCGGCTCTATCACGAGGTGATCGACTCCAAGACCGCCGGCCTGATGTCCGGCTGCTGCTACGGCGGCGCTCTGGTCGCGGGCTCAGGCGTGGACCACGCGGCTGCCTACGCGCGCTTCGGACGCGCCTTCGGTACGGTGTTCCAGCTCATCGACGATTATCTGGACGGCGATGCGGTGTATGGCGACCGCGCCGCGCTGCCCGGCCGGGCACGCCAGAGCGCCGAACAGGCGAGGGCCGAGCTGGACCGGTTCGAGCCCGGCACGGCCACCGAGCACTTGGCCTCGTTGCTGCGCTACACGCTGGCGCGTCCCCGCCACGAAGCGGTCGCGTAGGATGACTCCGGGCGTGCGGCCGGCGCGCCCGGGCCGTAGAGATCTTCCACCAGCCGGGACCGGCCGCCGGGCTACGGGCGGAATGTGCGCGGCTTGAAGTTCTCGGCGTTAACGCTATCGGATCACGCCGCGAACATCAGGTCCGGAGTTTCGAGCAATGCCACCAGCGCGCGGACGAACGGCTCGGCGTCTGTGTGACGCTCCACGGTGATATACAGGTACGACCGGGCGCAGACCACGCCGTCATGGTAGGCAGCGCCGCGCACGGGACCGTCCAGCCGTAGCGACACCCCGCGTCGGCCGGCGCCGCGCGCAGGCGGCGCTGCGAGGCGCGGCATGGCCCGCGCGAGCGAGGCGATGCCCAGGCTGCCCACCGCGGCGACGTGGTCGAGCGTCCACCGTTCCGCGCCCCTGGTGAGGTGCAGCGGCGCCAGATCGGGACTGGCGCGCAGCGCCACGGCCGCCGACTTGACGAGCAGCGGCGTCAGCGGCGGCTCACGCTGCCCGCTCAGCGCCGCGAGCGCCGGGAGCCGGCGGAGCAGATCGCTCAGGTCGGCGCGCGCGGTGACCTGAGCGGCGCCGCCGCGTTCGGGGCGGGGCGGGGCCACATCCTCGACGGTGATGCGCCCGCGACGGCCGCTGCCGTGGACGCGCCGCAGATCCACACCGCGCTCGCGCGCCAGACGGCGCGCGGCCGGTCCGGCGGCCGGAATCGTCATCGGTGCGGAGCCATCAGACTCTGGCGATCACAACAGGTCGGCTGCCGAGAAGAAGAAGCCGACCTCGGCCGTAGCGTTCTCGGGCGAATCCGATCCGTGCGTGGAGTTGCGCTCGATCGAGCTGCCGAACCGGGCCCGAACGGTGCCTTGCTCGGCCTCTGCGGGGTTGGTGGCGCCCATCAGCGCGCGCCAGGCGGCGACCGCGTCGCTGCGTTCCAGGGCGGCCACGACGACCGGCCCGGAGGTCATGAACTCCACCAGGCTGTCGTAGAAGGGTCGCTCGGCGTGCACGGCGTAGAACGCGCGTGCCTGCGGGATCGACAGTCGCATCATGCGCAGGGCGCGAATCGTGAAGCCGCCGTGTTCGATCATCTGGGCGATGGCGCCGGTGTGGCCGGCCGCGACCGCGTCGGGTTTCACGATGGCGAGGGTGCGGGTGGGGGTATCGTTCTGGTTCATGGTCTGACGGAACCGTAGCACGAACGGGATGGATTTCGGAAAGCGACCCTACAATTATGTAGTGAGCGCGACCGACCGCCTACCGAAACGTAGGACAAGGGGAGGTCTGAGGGGTTCTTTGCCAACTGGCACGATTTCTGTTTATAAAACCGCGGAGAGGAGGGTTCATGAAGGAACTCAAAACGGCTTCAGACGCACTGAAGCTCATTCAGGACGAAAACGTGGAGGTCGTCGACCTGCGGTTCATCGACTTCCCTGGCATCTGGCAACACTTTTCGGTTCCGGCGCGCTCGCTGGACGTCGACGACTTCGAGGAGGGCTTGGGATTCGATGGATCCAGCATTCGCGGCTGGCAGTCCATCAACGAGTCCGACATGTTGATCGTACCGGTTCCGGCGACGGGCTTCATCGATCCGTTCATGGCTCGCAAGACGCTGGTATTCATCTGCGACATCCGCGATCCGATCACGGGTGAGGACTACACGCGCGACCCGCGCCACATCGCCCGCAAGGCGGTGTCGTACCTGACGTCCACCGGCCTCGGCGACACGGCGTTCTTCGGGCCGGAGGCGGAGTTCTTCGTGTTCGACGACATCCGCTTCGATCAGAACGAGCACTCCGGCTTCTACTACATCGACTCCGAGGAGGGACGCTGGAACGCCGGCCGGGACGAGCAGCCCAACCTGGGCTACAAGCCCCGCTACAAGGAGGGGTACTTTCCGGTCCCGCCGACCGATTCGCTGCAGGACCTGCGCAGCGAGATGATGCTGATCATGGAGGAGATCGGCGTGCCGGTCGAAGCCCAGCACCACGAGGTGGCCACCGCCGGACAGGGCGAGATCGACATGCGCTTCGCCCCCATGGTGGAAATGGCCGACCGCATGATGAAGTACAAGTACGTGGTCAAGAACACCGCGCGGCGCTACAACAAGACGGCCACCTTCATGCCCAAGCCGCTGTTCAACGACAACGGCACCGGCATGCACACGCACCTGTCGATCTGGAACGCCGGGGAGAACCTGTTCGCGGGCGACGGCTACGCGGGCCTGTCGGAGATGGCCCTGAACGCCATTGGCGGCCTCCTTCGCCACGCGCCGGCGCTGCTGGCGTTCACCAACCCGTCGACCAACAGCTACAAGCGGCTGGTTCCCGGGTTCGAGGCGCCGGTCAACCTGGCCTACTCGCGCCGCAACCGCAGCGCCGCGGTGCGCATCCCGATGTACTCCAACTCGCCGAAGGCGAAGCGCGCCGAGTTCCGCTGTCCCGATCCGTCGGCCAATCCGTACCTGGCGTTCGCGGCGCTCCTGATGGCCGCCGTCGACGGCGTGTTGACCAAGGCCGATCCCGGTGAGCCGCTGGACCGCGACCTGTACGACCTGCCGCCGGAGGAGCTGGCCAAGGTGCCGACCACCCCCGGATCGCTGCGCGAGGCGCTGGGCGCGCTGGCCGACGACCACGAGTTCCTGACCAAGGGCGACGTCTTCACCGAGGACGTGGTCGAGACCTGGATCGACTACAAGATGGAGAACGAGGTCCAGGAGATGGATCTGCGTCCGCACCCGTGGGAGTTCGCGCTCTACTACGACATTTGACGCTGTTTCGGGGATACTTGACGCGCTACGGAACCTGAGAAAGCGAAGCGTCACGGCACGGGCGGTGTCCCGCTGGCACTGCGCCGGCGGGTCATCGTCCGCTGTCCCGAGATCGATGCCGAGTTCGTAGACGAGCACCTGTCGCGGCTCGGTGAACGGTACGTGAACACGTTCACCGAGCCCGAGCTCGTCCAGCATGCACGCGCGGCCCACCGCCTTGGGCCACAGATGCCGGCCAACGTCTCCGTGGAAGCGACCGCATTCGAGCGGTTTTCCTGCACGGTGGTCGCCTTCGACTACCGGGACGAGTTCTCGCTGATCACCGGCGTGCTCGGCTCCCTGGGTCTGAGCATCGAGCAGGGCCACGCCTTTACCTACGCGCGCGACCTGCGGCCAGACGCCGCGGAGCACGGCGTGGTGGCCCGCCGTACGACGCGCCGGCGGCGCCGCGTCGATCCGCGCCGCGCGCCTCTGGGGTTCCCTGCCGAGCCCGTGGAAGCCCGTGGGGCGCTACGGGCACGGATGGTCGATCGCTTCATCGGCCACGTGCCGCCGGCCCGCGCCGCGCGCTTCGCGGAGCAGGCGGCCGCCGAACTGCGATTCGTCCTGGCAGCGCTGGAGCGGGACGGACGCGACGCCGCCAAGCAGCACGTGGACGAGTTGGTGGCTCGGGCGGTAGCCGCAGACGTTCAGCAGGAACCGGTCCTCTACCCGGTCGAGGTGCATGCGGAGGTGCTGCCCGACGGCACGGATGGCCAGTCGGGACCCGTCCGCCTGGCGATCGCCTCTCAGGACACACCGTTCTTCCTCTATTCCTTCGCCACCGCGCTGTCCACGCTGGGAGTGGTCATCGACCAGGTGGTGATCACCACCGAGGCCGGGCGCATCGCGGACGAGTTCGTGGTGTCGGCCGCCGCCGGCACCACCCTGGCGGCGGCGGAGGACCTGGCGCGCATCGAGCTGGCAGCGCTGCTGACCAAGCAGTTCACGCACTTCCTGGGCAGCGCCCCGGACCCGTTCGCGGCCCTGGGCCGTTTCGGCCACTTGGCCGGCGAGTTGCTGCAGAGCCCTTCGCGGATCGGGTGGGCGGAGTTGCTGAGCGACTCCGCGGTGCTCCGAGGCCTGGCGCGCCTGCTCGGCGCCAGCGATTATCTGTGGGAGGACTTCGTCCGGCTGCAGTACGAAACGCTGCTGCCGCGGCTGCGCGACACCGGCGCCACCGGCTACGCCGAACCGGCCGGGACCTGCGCGGCGCGGCTCGCCCAGGCGGTGGCGCGGGCACCGGAAGACCGTGCCGCCAGAAAGCGCGCGCTCAACGATTTCAAGGACCGGGAGGTGTTCCTCCTCGATCTCGATCATCTGCTCACCGACGGATTCGGATTCCGGGAGCTGAGCGAACGGCTCACCGAATTGGCGGAGGCAGTGGTGGCCGCGGCCGTCGCGATGGCGTTCGGCGAGCTGCGCGCGCGGCATGGTACGCCGTGCACGTTCGCGGGCCTGGAGTCGCGCTGCGCGGTGCTTGCGCTCGGCAAGTTCGGAGGCCGGGCGCTGGGATATGCGTCCGACATCGAACTGCTGTTCGTGTACGGCGATCAGGGGAGCACGACCGGTCCCGAACCGCTGCCGAACCGGGAGTTCTATCACCGGCTGGTGCGCGAAACCGAGGAGGTCATCGCGGCCAAGCGCGAAGGAATATTCGACGTGGACACGCGTCTGCGACCCTACGGCGAGTCCGGGCCGCTCGCATGCAGCCTGGAGACGTTCGCGTCCTACTACGACGTCGACGGAGCTGCGCTGTCGTACGAGCGCCTGGCGCTGGTCAGGCTGCGCGCGGTGGCCGGCGACGCGGCGCTGGGGTCGCGGGTCGAGCGGTTGCGGGACAACATGCTGTACACGCGCGGGTCGCTCGACATGGCATCGCTTGCCGACCTGCGCGCGCGGCAGGTGCGCGAGAAGTGCCCGGGCGGCGTGGCCAACGCCAAGTTCAGCCCCGGCGCCCTCGTGGATGTCGAGTACACGGTGCAGATCCTGCAGGTCGTGCACGGCTCGGACACTCCCTCCCTGCGGACGCCGAGCGTGCACGCCGCGCTGGATGAGTTGCGCAGGCTGGAGGTTATCGACCAGGCGGACGCGCAGGCGCTGGCTGCTGCCTACGACTTCCTGCGGCGCCTGATCAACGGACTGCGCATGCTGCGCGGCTCGGCGCGGGATCTGCTGCTGCCCGCCACCGACAGCGCGGAGTACGCGCACCTGGCGCGGCGCATCGGCTACGGCGGCCGGGGCGGTCTGGGCGAGGCGGCGCAGCTCCGCACCGACTTCGAGGTGCACACCGCGGCGGTCCGGGCGTTCGTGGATCGCCGGTTCGGTCACGAGTCCGTCCCCTGGGGCGCCGATGCGGTCGGGCCGGCGGATCTGGTGCTCGCGGTCGGAACCGGCGCCGTGGGATCGGACCGGGTGCCGACGGATGCGGAGCTTGCGTTCCTGCGCCGGGCCGGTTTCCGCGACTCGGGGCGGGCGATGCGCAACATCGTCGGCATCGCCCATCGGTCGGGGGCAGATCAGGCGGAGGTGGCCGGGCCCGGGGACGGCGAGCAGCGTCGCACCCTGGCGCGCCTGATGGTACTGGCGCTCGACGACCTTGCGCGCAGCGCCGATCCGGACATGGCGCTCAACAACTGGGAGCGTTTCGTGGCCGTGCAGCCGGACCCGTCGGCGCACTTGGCGGGGATGCTGGAACAACCCGTGCGGCTGGGGCTGTTGCTGTCGATGTTCGCGACCAGCCAGTTCCTGGTCGACTCCCTGGTGCGGAACCCGGAGTTCCTTGACTGGATCGCCGACGAGCGGCGGCTGCACGGGCCGCGTTCGCTGCAGGCAATGCTGGGCGACCTGCGCGCGCTGTCATCACGGGCCGCCGACCGTGAGCGCTGGCTGCGCTCCATCCGGCTGTTCCGCCGCCGGGAGCTGCTGCGCATCGCTGCTCGCGACTTCTACCTGGGCGCCCCGATCGCGTTGACGACCGCGGAGCTGGCGACGGTCGCCGACGCGGTGGTGACCGTCGCGCTGGAGCGCGTCGGCGCCGACCTGTATGGGAAGCTGGGCGACGGCGTGGCGATCCTGGCGTTCGGCAAGCTGGGAGGACGCGAGCTCAACTACAGCTCGGACATCGATCTGGCGACGGTGTACGACGCGCGCGAGGCCGGCCGGCGCGAGCGCGCCGGAGCGCTCACCACCCGGCTGCGGCAGGATCTGAGCGCGCACACCGGCGAGCAGCACGCCTACCGGGTGGACCTGCGGCTGCGGCCGTACGGCGGGTCGGGGGAACTGGTCACCGGCTCGACGGCGTTCGTCGACTATTACGAACGGCGCGCCGGACTGTGGGAGGTGCAGGCGCTGCTGCGCTGTCGCGCCATCGCCGGCGACGTCGCGTTCGGGGAACGGCTGCTGCAACGCCTGCAGCCGGTCATCCGGCGCGGCTTCGGCCACGCCGAGGTGTCGGCCATGGTGGCGCGGATGCGCGACGCGCACACCGCCGCCTCGGCGGTGGCGGGGCCGGGCCGCCTGCGGCGCGGGATCGACGTCAAGAACGGCCGCGGGGGGATCCGGGACGTCGAGTTCCTGGTGCAGGGGCTGCAGCTCACCAACGCCCGTGAGCATCCGGGCGTGCTGACCGGCCATACGCCCAGCGCCATCGAGCGGCTGGCGGAGGCCGGTCTGCTGGCCGACGACCGGGCGCGGGAACTCGCCGACGACTACGCGTTGCTGCGCCGCACCGAACACCTGCTGCAGGTGCTGGACGATCGCCAGGTGCACGCCATCCCCGCCGACGGACCCGCGTTGATCGCGCTGGCCCGGCGCCTGCTGGGCGCGGAGGCGTCCGAGCGGACCCTCGCCGAGACGCTCGCCGCCGCGAGCGAGCGCGTGCATGCCGCGTACCGCGACTGGCTTGCATCCTGAGAAAAGAAGAGAGGGTCCCGCGGCAACGGTGACCCTCTCTCCCGATGACGGCGGACGACGGCGCGACTAACCGATCGCCGCCTCTCCGCGCTCGCCGGAGCGGATGCGGATGCACTCCGGCAGGTCCAGTACGAAGATCTTGCCGTCTCCGATCGAGTCGGTGCGGGCGCCGCGGATGATGGCGTCGGTGGTGCGGTCGACGAAGCCCTCGTTGACCGCCACCTCCAGGCGCACCTTCTTGAGCAGGTTCACCTCGGTCTCGACGCCGCGGTAGGTCTCCGTGTAGCCACGCTGCTGGCCGCAGCCCAGCGCATTCGTGACCGACATCTTGAAGACTTCCTCCTTGTAGAGCTCCTGCTTCACGTCGTTGAGCTTGTGCGGCTGTATGTAGGCGATGATCAGTTTCACATGTTCCTCCTATTTGGGCGAACTCCTATTGGGATGAGAAGATCTGGAAGCCGGAGTACGCCTCGGCCCCGTGCTCGCCGATGTCCAGACCGCGCAACTCCTCCTCGCGGCTGACGCGCAGCCCCATGACCGCCTTGATGACCGTGAACAGCACGAAGCCGGCCGCCATGGTCCAGGCGAACACCGCCGCGACGCCCACGAACTGCACGCCGAGCTGCGCCAGGCCGCCGCCGAAGAACAGCCCGGAAACGCCGCCGATCGCCTCGTCGGCGAACAGGCCGACCGCCAGCGTGCCCCAGGCGCCGCACACGCCGTGCGCGGACACCGCGCCGATCGGATCGTCGATCTTGCACACCTTGTCCAGCAGCTCGACCGAGAGAACGACCAGCACGCCGCCCAGCAGGCCGATCAGGACGGCCATGGCCGGCGCCACGAACGCGCAGCCGGCGGTAATCGACACCAGCCCGGCGATGGCGCCGTTGAGCGCGAAGGTGGGGTCGGGCTTGCGGAACCAGATCCAGGCGGTGAACAGCGCGCCCACCGCGCCGGCGGCGGCCGCCACGTTGGTGTTGAGCGCGATCAGGGCGATGCTCAGGTCGGTGCCGGCCACCGTACTGCCGGCGTTGAAGCCGAACCAGCCGAACCACAGGATGAACACCCCCAGCGACGCGAGCGGCAGGCTGTGACCGGGGATGGCGCGCGCGGCCAGGCCCGAGCCGTTCCGCACGTACTTGCCGAGCCGCGGGCCGAGTACGATCGCGCCGGCCAGACCTAGCCAGCCGCCGGTGGAGTGCACGACGGTGGAGCCGGCGAAGTCCGCGAAGCCGGGGCCCACGTTGGCCAGCCAGCCGCCGCCCCATATCCAGTGGCCGACGATCGGATAGATCAGCGCGGTCACGAACACGCTGTACACCATGTAGGCCGGAAAGCGGGTCCGCTCGGCCATCGAACCGGAGACGATCGTCGCCGCGGTGGCTGCGAACACCGCCTGGAACAGCCAGCCGGCGAACGTCTGTGCGGTTGCGGCTTCGCCCGCGTTGGCTGCGGCGGTACCTGCCAGGAAGAAGTCGCTGAAGCCGAACAGACCGGCTTGGCTGGCGCCGAACATGAGCGCGTAGCCGACGACCCAGAAGGCCAACGATCCGAGCGAGAAGTCCATGAGGTTCTTCATCAGGATGTTGGCCGCGTTCTTGGCCCGGGTGAGGCCCGTTTCGAGCATCGCGAATCCGGCCTGCATCAGGAAGACCAGGACGGCCGCGAGCAACGTCCATACCGTGTCGATCGCCACGGCGTTGGAGTCGGCGTCCGCGAAAGCCGCGAACGCGATCCCCAGACCGACGAGCACCAGGACACGGCGTTTTGGTGGGTGCGATAGTTTCATGTGCGGGCATCAAGCAAAAAACGTGCCAATCCCCGGGAGACCGTACGGTGGGGCTGCGCCGCCGACTTGATGGTGGGCCACTGCATGGTATCCTACCGAATGGTAGTCATATCTGTGATTTGCTACCCATCGGTAGGACATCAGCTCTCACAGTGCGGCACCGGCGAGAGGGCGCGTTTGCGCTCAGGTACGGAAGCGGTTGGGATCGATGCCGTACTTGCGGACCCGCAGGCCCATGATGCGTTCGGTCGTTCCCAGCCGGCGGCCGGCGGCGGACAGGTTGCCGCGCGCCCACTTGAGCGCCTCTTCGATCAGCTCGCGCTCGACGCGAGCCACCATCGACTTCAGGGTTCCGCGCGGGCCGGTGCCGGTCGCGTCGGCGGTCTGCAGGCTTGGCGGCAGGTGGTGGCCGTGGATCACCTGGTCGCTGGACAGCAGGGCGGCGCGCTCGATGCAGTTCTCCAGCTCGCGCACGTTGCCGGGCCAGTGGTAGCTCATCAGCATGTCGATCGCCGGCGTGGAGATGCGGCGAACCCCGTAGCGCTCGACGAAGTGGTCGGCGAGCTGCATGATGTCGCTCTTGCGCTCGCGCAGTGGCGGGATGTGCACGGGAAACACCGCCAGGCGGTAGTACAGGTCGGCGCGGAAGGACTCCTGCTCCAGCAGCTCCTCCAGGTTGCGGTTGGTGGCGGCTATCACGCGCACGTCGCTGCGCATGGTGGAGATTCCGCCGACGCGCTCGAACTCCCGCTCTTGCAGCACCCGCAGCAGCTTCACCTGCACGTGCGGCGCCAAGTCACCGATCTCGTCCAGGAAGATCGTGCCGCCGTGCGCGATCTCGAAGCGGCCCTTGCGCGCGGCGACGGCGCCCGTGAACGCGCCCCGCTCGTGGCCGAACAACTCGCTCTCGATCACGGAGTCGGGCAGCGCGGCGACGTTGACCTTCACGAACGGACGCTCCGCGCGCGGGCTGTTGTAGTGGATGGCATGGGCCACCAGATCCTTGCCGGTGCCGGTCTCTCCCCGCAGGAGGACGGTCGTCTCGCTGCGGGCGACCTGCTCGATGAGTCGGTAGACGGTACGCATCGCCTCCGAGTTGCCGACGATGTTGGCCGGCCGGAAGCGCGACTTCAGCTCGCCGCGCAGGCGGTCGTTCTCGGCCGCCAGCCGCTGGCGCTGCTCTTCTGCGGTCTGACGGAGCTTGACCGCCTGCGCGATCATCGACGCGACGATCGACAGCAGCCTGACGATGTCTTCCGAGGCGTCCGGGTCCGCCAGGCGGCCGGTGGCCAGCGCGCCGACGACCTGGTTGCCGAGCTTGATCGGTACGCAGGTGAATGACTCCCCGGCCGCGCGGCCGGTGTCGATGGCGCCGGTGCGGTTGAGGAACAGCGGCTCGGCCGCCACGTCGGGGACAGAGACCGGCTGCCCGTTCTGGATGACGCGGCCGATGATGCCCTCGCCGATCCGGTAGCGGCCGCGCTCGCGCTGCAGTTCGGAAAGACCCAGAGCGGCCTCGATCGAGATCTCGCCGGTCTCGCGATTGAGCAGTCCCAGCACGCCGATGCGGACGCCAAGCCGGCTGCGCAACACCTCCAGCACCGGACCGAGCACCTCGCGCAGATCCAGGCTCTCGTCGAGGATCCGGCTGATGTGGAACAGCAGGGTCAACTCGCGTACATCGCCGCGCACGCCGTCCGGAGGTCCGGTCATCGTCACACACAGGGCATGAGCCGGCAGAGTACTGTCAAGCTCCCCCGCCGGCCGTGGAGTGCGACCGGACTTTCGTGGCCGTGACACCGGACTTTCGTGGCGATAAACGACGCCCGCCGCACATTCGGCGGGCGTCTGTCGATGTCGCCGTGGTCAGCGGCGACAAGGTCCGATGGAGGCCGCTACCATACCGACTCCCGTTCGCGGCGTCAACGTAGGAAGTTGAAACGTTGAAAGCCGGTTTCGGCCTTGCCACCCGTCAAATAGCCGAAGCGAAGCGCGCTAATCGTTGACCGCGGAATGCCCCGGCCGTATCCTCCGCTGCGTGTCCGAGACATCCGCCATCCATCCGCTTGCCGCAGAGCTCAACCGGGTTCTGGAGCCCACGGCGATAGGCCGCTCACTCTCCGGACTGGGCCAGCGCCTGTACTTCCCCAAGGGGGTCGTTGCCCAGTCCGCGGAAGCGGCCGAGCATGCCGACCGCTTCAATGCGACCGTCGGGCTGGCCGCCAGCGGCGGCGAGCCGATGCACCTTCCGGCGATCGCCGATCGTCTGCCCGGACTGACCGCCGAGGAGGCGTTCGCGTACGCGCCGACCGCCGGGATATCCGCGCTTCGGGACCGCTGGGCGGAAGAGCTGCACGCCAAGAACCCTTCGCTGAGATCGGCCGTGTCGCGGCCGGTCGTGACGGCGGGCCTTACCGCGGGGATCGGCCTGGCTGCCGACCTGTTCGTGGATGCCGATGATCCGGTACTGCTGCCGGACCTGGTCTGGGGCAATTACCGATTGATCATGGGCGAACGGCGCGGCGCCCGCGTCGAGGGCTACCCGTTCTTCGCCGGGGATCGCATGGACCTGGACGCCGTGCAACGGACTCTCGCCCGACATCAGGCGGGGGCCAAGGTCGTGGCGATGTTCAACTTCCCACACAACCCGACCGGCTATTCACCGAACCGGGTGGAAGCGGAACGCCTGACCGCGATCCTGGCCGCGGCGGCCGAGCGCGGCGTGCAGCTCGTGGCGCTGATCGACGACGCCTATCACGGTCTGTTCTACGAAGAGGAGACGCTCAAGGAGTCGCTGTTCGCCCTCCTCGCGGACCTGCATCCGAACCTGCTGGCGATCAAGATCGACGGACCGACGAAGGAAGAATACGTCTGGGGCTTCCGGATCGGCTTCGTCACCGTCGGCGCCGCCGGCCTGGGCGACGAGCACTATCGGGCGTTCGAGCAGAAGGCGATGGCGGCCATCCGCTCCACGGTGTCCAGCGCCAACCGGATGGCGCAGCACCTGGTGCTGGCCGCCCTGGACCACCCCGAGCACGCAAGTCAGCGTGACGCCAACCAGGAAGAGCTGCGGCGTCGCTACATGACCACGTTCCGTGAGGTCGGCAGGCGGTCGAGCGCGGCGATCCGGCCGCTGCCGTTCAACTCCGGCTACTTCATGTGCTTCCACCTGCCGGACGGGACCGCGGAGGAAGTGCGGCGCTACCTCCTGCACGAGCGCGGCATCGGCACGATCTCGGTCGACGCCGATCACCTGCGGGTGGCGTTCGCGGGCGTCGAAACCGCCGACCTGCCGGAGCTCTATGCCGAGATCTACGCCGCCGCCGAACGGTGTGCGGCGCAGGCCGAACCGCCGGAAGGTGTCACGGCGGCGAGCGGTTGATCCGCTCGCCCGCGGCGCGGGCGCTGCTCGCCCTGGCCCTTGCCTGCTTCCTGGGGGCCTGCACGGGGTCGTCCAGGACGCTCGTCCATGTCGACACCGCCCACGCCGATGTAGCCGTCTACGGGGAGCGCTACAATCTCTCCCAGGATCGGTACCGGGTCGTGACCCGCTTCGCCGACGCTCCTGCCGAGTCGCTCGCGCACGGTGGCAGCGATGCCGACGTTCTGATCGGTCCGGGCCTTGCGGGCCGCGATCTGGCGGAAGCGTTGTTGCCCCTGGACGGCCTGGTCGAGTTCTTCCTGACCGACCTGCATCGGTTCCTGGACATTCCTGCCGAGCGCCGCGACCTGCTCGCCATGCGCTGGCTGGGGAGCCGGGAGGGACTGCGGGCGGGCGACGACCTGACCTACGTGGCGATCCGTGCCCGTGCGCCCAACGCGCGCGGCGCACAGGCGTTCCTGCTCTGGCTGTTCGAGCCTGCCACGCAGGCGGCGCTGCTCGAGCTCGGCCGGCGCGAGCAACTCACGGGGTTCGGCATCGCCAGCGGACTGCCGGCCCTGGTGGAGGCGGCAAGGCACGATTTGGCCACGCATTATCCGGCGCTGGTCGGGCGCGTCCCGAGCGCGGCCGAGCTGCACGCTCCGGCGGCGCTCGGCGCCGACCGGGCGCGGCTGCGCGAGGCGGTGGTGCTGCCGTGGCTGTGGGCCGAAACCCGAGGTGCCGAACAGCCGGCATTGGCCGATGCCGTGGCGGTAGCGGCGCGCGGACGGGGCGGTGCAGGCGGCCCCGGGAAACCTTGACCGCCTCGTTGACATGGGCAAGAACGGCCGGTAGGCTTGCCGGGAATAACCTAATCTGCCGTGGTGTGGGTCCTCATGCCCGGCCAGGAGAAAGACACATGGCCACCGTTGAACTCCAGAACCTGTCCAAGATCTACGAAGGCGGGGTGAAGGCGGTCGACAACGCCAACATCAGCGTCGAGGACAAGGAATTCCTCGTCCTCGTCGGACCATCCGGATGCGGCAAGACCACCACCCTGCGCTGCATCGCCGGACTCGAGGAGATCACCGACGGTGAGCTATCCATCGACGGCAGGCGCATGAACGATGTCGCACCCAAGGATCGCGACATCGCCATGGTGTTCCAGAATTACGCGCTCTACCCGCACATGTCGGTGTACGAGAACATGGCCTTCGGCCTGAAGATCAGGAAGTACCCGCGGAGCGAGATCGAAACCCGGGTGCGTGACGCGGCGCAGATTCTGGACATCGAGGAGTTGCTGGACCGCAAGCCCAAGGCGCTGTCCGGCGGCCAGCGGCAGCGCGTGGCCGTCGGTCGCGCGATCGTCCGCAAGCCCAAGGTGTTCCTGTTCGACGAGCCGCTGTCCAATCTCGACGCCAAGCTGCGCGTGCAGATGCGGGCGGAGCTCGCCTCGCTGCACACCCGCCTGCAGGCGACGATGGTCTACGTCACCCACGATCAGGTGGAAGCCATGACCATGGGCGACCGCATCGTGGTCATGCGCGACGGCGTGATCCAGCAGATCGGCACGCCGCTGGCGCTGTACAACACGCCGGTGAACCGGTTCGTCGCCGGCTTCATCGGCTCCCCGCCCATGAACATCATGAAGGTCAGCCTGAAGGAGTCGCGCGGCGGTCTGGTCGTGGGCGAAGGCGACTTCGAGCTCGAGGTCGCCGCCAGCCATCAGGACCGCCTGCGGTCTCACGTCGGGCGCGACGTTCTGCTGGGAATACGGCCAGAGAACCTCACCTACATGGAGGACACGCGCGGCAGCACCCTCACGGCGTCGGTCGATGTTGTCGAGCCGCTGGGCGCCGAGACACACGTCTACGTGACGGTGGGATCCAATCAGCTCATCGCCAAGGTGGCGCCGGACGTCGACGTCCGGGTCGGAACGGAAATCGCCCTGACTCCGAACATGGAACGCGTTCACTACTTCGACATGGAGACCGAAGCGTCTCTCACTCAGGCTGTTGCGGCCACCGTCTAACGGAAACGGAAGGAAGGTTAGGGCGAACTCATGACCAAGCACCCGGTCACCAGGTGGTACCGCCTCGCGATCGCTGCCGTAGTACCGCTGGTGCTTACGGTCTGTTACACGCCACCCGACGCAATCGATTCGATTTCCGATCTCGGCAATGTCAAAATCGCGGTGCCGTCGACGACGGCGATCGCCGCGGCCGAACCGGCGCCCCCGATCCGGCCGGAGATGGCAGGCGTGGCCCTTGCCCAACCGTCCCAGCCCGCTCCGGACGCGGGCCTGATCGGCCCGGATGGCACGGCGACCCTTGCCGCGCGCATGGAACCGTCACGCCCGTCGCATCCGGCGGTACTGGCCATGGTGCCGACGGGCGAAGTGGGGGTGCCTGGGACGCCGATGGGCGTCGGGGCCGACGGGACGCCTGATCAGGGCACGGAGATGGAGCCCTCGGCGCCGGCGCATCCGGTGACGCTGGCGGTGGTGCCGGGGGGTGAGCCCGCGGTACCGGGAACGCCGGTCGGTGCGGGAGCCGACGGTACGGCGATGCAGGCAGCGTACGTTGTGCCGATGGCGCCGGGCCATCCGGTGATGGTTGCCGGGGCGGTCGGCACGCCGGGCGAGGTTGGAGTGCCGGTTGGCGCGGGAGCCGACGGTACGGCGCTGCAGGCAGCGTACGTTGTGCCGATGGCGCCGGGCCATCCGGTGATGGTTGCCGGGGCGGTCGGCGCGCCGGGTGAGATTGGAGTGCCGGTTGGCGCGGGAGCCGACGGTACGGCGCTGCAGGCGGCGTCCGTTGCGCCGGTGCGTCCGGGCCATCCGATGATGGTTGCCGGGGCGATTGGCGTGCCGGGTGAGATTGGAGTGCCGGTTGGCGTAGGGGCCGAAGGTACGGCGCTGCAGGCGGCGTCCGTAGCGCCGGTGCGTCCGGGTCATCCGGTGATGGTTGCCGGGGCGGTCGGTACGCCGGGTGAGATTGGAGTGCCGGTTGGCGTAGGGGCCGAAGGTACGGCGCTGCAGGCGGCGTCCGTAGCGCCGGTGCGTCCGGGCCATCCGGTGATGGTTGCCGGGGCGATTGGCGTACCGGGTGAGGTTGGAGTGCCGGTTGGCGTAGGGGCCGAAGGTACGGCGCTGCAGGCGGCGTCCGTAGCGCCGGTGCGTCCGGGCCATCCGGTGATGGTCGCCGGGGCGGTCGGTACGCCGGGTGAGATTGGAGTGCCGGTTGGCGTAGGGGCCGAAGGTACGGCGCTGCAGGGAGCGTCCGTTGCGCCGGTGCGTCCGGGCCATCCGGTGATGGTCGCCGGGGCGATTGGCGTACCGGGTGAGGTTGGAGTGCCGGTTGGCGTAGGGGCCGAAGGTACGGCGCTGCAGGCGGCGTCCGTTGCACCGGCGCGTCCGGGCCATCCGGTGATGGTTGCCGGGGCGATTGGCGTACCGGGCGAGGTTGGATTGCCGGTTGGCGTGGAGGCTGACGGTACGGCGCTGCAGGCGGCGTCCGTTGCGCCGGTGCGTCCGGGTCATCCGGTGATGGTTGCCGGGGCGATTGGCGTACCGGGTGAGATTGGAGTGCCGGTTGGTGCGGGAGCCGAAGGTACGGCGCTGCAGGCGGCGTCCGTTGCGCCGGTGCGTCCGGGTCATCCGGTGATGGTTGCCGGGGCGGTCGGTACGCCGGGTGAGATTGGAGTGCCGGTTGGAGTAGGGGCCGAAGGTACGGCGCTGCAGGCGGCGTCCGTTGCGCCGGTGCGTCCGGGCCATCCGGTGATGGTTGCCGGGGCGGTCGGTACGCCGGGTGAGATTGGAGTGCCGGTTGGCGTTGGGGCCGAAGGTACGGCGCTGCAGGCGGCGTCCGTTGCGCCGGTGCGTCCGGGTCATCCGGTGATGGTCGCCGGGGCGGTCGGTACGCCGGGTGAGATTGGAGTGCCGGTTGGCGTTGGGGCCGAAGGTACGGCGCTGCAGGGAGCGTCCGTTGCGCCGGTGCGTCCGGGCCATCCGGTGATGGTCGCCGGGGCGGTCGGTACGCCGGGTGAGATTGGAGTGCCGGTTGGCGTAGGGGCCGAAGGTACGGCGCTGCAGGCGGCGTCCGTTGCGCCGGTGCGCCCGGGTCATCCTGCGATGACCGCGCAGGCCATGGGCGTGCCTGGCGCGCTGGATGTTCCGGTAGGAGCCGGCGACGGTGGGGCGCCGTTGCTCGCCTTGCAGTTGGAGCCGCCTCGACCGGCGCATCCTGAGGCGCCGGCAGCGTCGCTGCTCGCCGCGCTGGCCGAACCGGCAGCACCCTTGGGCGCAGACGGAGCGGACGACGTGCGTGACCGCGCCGGAGCCGTGCCGCCCTTGGCGCCACCGCATCCGGCGATGGACTGGTCGGTGCCCGCAGTGGCGGCGCAACCGGCGCCTGCGGGCGCGGCGGGACCGTCGGTCGTCACGGGTCCGACCGACGCCGACTTCGACCGGGTGCGCGTGCTCATCGCACGTGCCGAAGAGGTCGACGCCGACTTCTACGACCCGCAGAACCTGAACGCGGCCCGCGAGACTCTGGCCCTTGCCGAACGCATTCGCATGTCCGATCCGGTCGGATCGCACGTGGCGTTGGCGGTGGCCGAAGCGCGGGCGACGGAAGCGTTCGAGAATGCGGTGCGTCTGACCGCGGAGCGGCTGCGCAAGCTGCTGGCGGAACGCCTCGAGGAGCTGCGGGAGATCCAGGCGGATCTCTGGGTGCCGGTTTCCTTCCAGGAGATGGTCGACGCCGTGCAGCGCGTCGAAGAGCTGTTCGCAGCGGACGATCTGTTCGGCGCGTACGAGCTGGCGCTGGCGACCGCGGACGACATGCTCGCGTTGCGTGATTCGCTGCTCGATCGGCTGGAGCTGTTGTACGGCCGGCGGGCGGAGACGGAGCGCTGCCTTGCCGCGGCGCAGAAACTCGACACGAGCACCTGGACAGCCTCCAGGCTTGCGGAGCTGCAGTCGCTGTACGGGCAGCTCAACACGTTCTACCTGGCCGGTCTGGAGGCCATGCAGAGCTACCGGCTGGCCGACGCCGAAGAGGCGTTCGGCGCCGCGGTAGAGGTATGTCGCAGGCTGATGGCGGTGGCCGACGACGCCTACATGGACCTGATGGAGCGGGCCGCCGCGTTGATGAAGGCGGTGATGGAGGAAATCGAGGAAGCGTCGAAGCTGCATGTCGTGACCGAGACGGGCGATGTGATCAGGCCGCAGCCGTGGAACGGCCAGGAGGTGCTGGACCAGCTCCGCGCCGGTGGCGCGCAACGCGACGCGCTCCTCGACGGAGTCGATCGCGCGGGCCAGAACGACCTGCAGACGGCGCAGGGGCTCTGGATGGAAGGAGTGGCCGAGTTCGACGACGAGAAGTACGGACAGGCCATCAGCCTCTTCGAGGACGCGCGACGCTACCTGGAGCGCTACAAGTTCTACGTGATGCTCGGCATCCATACCGTGCGGTTGATACCGGAGCGGCGCGAGAGCCTGTGGCGCATCGCGGAGTACCCGCAGTGGTACGGCGATCCGTTCCTGTGGCCGAGGATCTGGCGGCGCAACCGTGACCTGATCCAGAACCCCGACCTGATCTACCCGGGCTGGCAGTTGATCATCCCGGCCCTCTGAGGCACGGAGGGGCTGCCAGGCTCTGCCTGGCACTGACAGAGCCCACGTTGGCGCGCGCGGCCGAATTGGCGCGCGCCAACGCGGCGCGTATCGACCTTGTCGAGTTGCGGGCCGACTTCCTGGACGACAGGGAGCTGGCCCGGATCTCCAGGTTCCCGGACATGGTCGGAATGCCGGCCATCCTCACCATCCGGCGAACCGTCGAAGGCGGCAGGTTCCCCGCGGACGAGCGGTCACGCCGCCGCCTGATCGGCGCCGCAGCCGGCGCGTACCGTTACGTCGACCTGGAGTCCGATGTGGACCGCTCGTTCGATGAGCTGGTACCCGCCGGCACCAGGGTGATCCGGTCTCTGCACGACACCACCGGCGTTCCGGCCCGGATCGAGCGGGTGATGCGCGGTCTTCCCCGCTCCGGGAGAGAGATCGCAAAGGCGGCCGTGACGCCGCGCACGGGCGGCGAGATGGTGGACCTGTTCGAGTGCGCGCAGCGGCTCGGGGCCTCGTCCTCGGAGGCTCCTGGCGAACACATCCTGCTGGGAATGGGACGGTTCGGGCTCCCGACCCGCATTCTGGCGGCCCACCTGGGCAACTTCCTCACGTTCTGTTCGCGTGCCGGACGCTCCGCGGCTCCCGGCCACCTCGACCCGGAGACCATGGTCGAGCTCTACCGGTTTCCCTCCATCCACGCGGGCACGCGAGTCCTGGGAGTGATCGGCACGCCGCTGTCACATTCGCGTTCGCCTCAGATCCACAACCCGGCGCTCGCCGCGTCAGGGATCGACGCCGTCTACGTGCCGATCGAGCTGGACGATCTATCGGAGCTGGCGCGCTTGGCGCGACTCCTCCCGCTTGACGGCTGTTCGGTGACCATTCCGCACAAGGGCGATGCCGCCCGCATGTCGGACGCCGCGCCGATGGTGCGGCGGGTCGGCGCGTGCAACACGCTGGTGCGAAAGCGCGAGCGGTGGCGCGGCGAGAACACCGACGTCCACGGCTTCCTGGCGCCGCTCCGTGAAAGGTCGATCGTTCCCCGTCGCGCGACCGTGATCGGCGCCGGCGGGGCGGCGCGGGCAGTCGCCTTCGCGCTACGCTCGCTCGGCACCGAGCTGTTGATTCTCAATCGGACCGAGCAGCGCGCGCGGTCCCTGGCGCGAGACTGCGGCGGGACGGCAGGCGCTCTGGATGCCGCGGGGCTGGCGCGGGTGTCCGAGCACAGCGAGTTGATCGTCCAGACCACGAGCGTGGGGCTGCCCGACAATCCGGGCGATCCGCTGGCGGCGTACTCCTTTCGTGGACATGAGCTGGTCTATGACCTGGTCTACGGCGAGGGCCTGACGCCGATACTCGGGCGAGCTCGTGAGGCGGGATGCGCGGTCATCGACGGCGGCCGGATGCTGGCCGAGCAGGCGTACGAGCAGTATCGCCTGTTCACCGGCCGCGCGTTTCCGGACAGCGCAAAGCCCGCCACGGTGCCCTCCTCGAGCGCGGCGACCCGCGACGGCTGACGCGACCGGGCATTGGCGATGGTGGTAGGAGTCGCCGGCAAGCTCGGCTCCGGCAAGAGTTCCGTCGCGAACCTGCTTGCGGATGCCGGCTGGCGGGTGGTCGACGTCGACCTGCTGGGACACCGGGCGCTGATCACGGAGCGCGACCGCATCGTCGCCGCATTCGGCCGGGGCGTGCTCGATCCCGAAGGCAGGATCGATCGCCGGCTGTTGGGACCGCTGGTGTTCGGCAACGTGGATGCCAGACGCCGTCTGGACGCGATCGTCCATCCCGTGATGGTGCGTAGCGTGAAGGCCCTGGTGGAGGCGGATCCGAGCCCGACCGCCATCGACGCGGCATTGTTGAATCCCATGGGGCTCGACGCGCTCTGCGATCTCGTGCTGTGGGTGCATGCGCCGGTGCTGCTCCGCCTGTACCGCGCGCTGGTGGTCGACCGGAAACCGAGGGCCACCGTGTTCGGGGCCATGTGGGCACAACGCGGCCGGCGGCTCAAGCGTCCCGTGGCGGGGGTCGATACACGTAGTGTCTCGCGGCGCACCATCTGCAATGGGGCGACGCGAGGGATGCTCCGGCGTCAGATCGAGTTCATTCTCTAGGCGCCGGCCCCATGGAGGAGGGCGCATGGACAGGCAAGCGGCGGATACACAACGGATTCTCTGGGCGGTCGTGGCGGTCAGCCTTCTGGTCATCATCGTGCTGGCGGGCGGGCTCTACTTCCTCCGGCCGCGGGGCGCGGAGGCGACCGAGGTCGCGATGGCCGACGCCGACGAGTCCACGTTCGATCCGTTCGAGTACGTACGAAGCGACCAGGAGACACCGGGACTGCAGGAGACGACGGAGTCGCCACGGCAGGTAACCCTTGTGGTGGGCGATGTCCAGTCGCAGGCATCGATCGAGTCCCCGATGACCGGCGAAGCTTCTGCGCCGCAGAGCTCGCAGACTGCGCCGAGTCCCGCCGCCGTGACCCCGGCAACGGTGACGCCGTCGTCGGCGCCCGTCTCGAGAGCCCCCGTCCCGGCAGCGACTCCCGCCACACCCGCGCCGGCGCCTGCCCCGGCACCGCGGGCAACCGGCGACTTCCAGTACTGGATTCAGGTCGGCTCGTTTTCCTCCCGATCACGAGCCGGCGACCTGCACAAGCTGTTGGCCGACCTGGGCTATGCCGGACTCATCACCGCTCACGACGCCGACGGCGTCACCATGCACCGGGTGCGGATCGGACCGATAGGATCTCGTCCGGAAGCCGACCTGATGCTTGGAAAACTGCGGACCACCAGCGAGATGGACGGCTGGATCGCGCAGGTGAGAGGATAGGCGGCGCGCGGGAAGCGTGCCGCACCCGCGTCCAGGCCGGACGCAAGCATCGGATGAGAACGGATTTGCAAATCCGGATGGCGGCGGCTATGGTGTGTGGGTATGGCGCTGCTGCCGGTGATCGCGGAACGGCGCAGCTGCCTGCGCTTCGACGGGCGAGTTGTCGACGCCGCCAAGCTCGACCAGATCATCGAAGCGGGGCGTCTGGCGCCCTCGGCGAAGAACCGGCAGGAGTGGCGCTTCATCGTCATACGCAAGCCCCACCTTCGCGACAAGGTCGCGGCGGCGGCGTTCCGTGAGCAGAACGTCGGCACGGCCCCCGTGGTGATCGCCGCGTGCACGACGAACATCGACTACATGATGCCCAACGGGCAGTACTCGCACCCGATCGACTTGGCGGTCGCCGCCACGTTCATGGCGCTTCAGGCCGAGGAAGAAGGCCTGCAGAGCTGTTTCATCACGACGTTCGACGAGCAGGAGGTCAAGGACCTTCTGAGCGTGCCGCATCGCATGCGGGTGGTGCTGTTGCTCGTGTTGGGCTACGCGGCGGACGCGACGCCGCGGCAGCCTCGCAAACCGCTCCAGCAGATCGTCTCCTACGATCACTGGTGAGAGCCGGCCTGCCAGATGTTGCGGTTCGCGCCGTCGACCGGCCGGTGAGCCGGTTGGCCGCGCGCTGATCCGATGGCCGCCCGGCAGTACTCCTGCGAACGCAGCACCACGGAGACGGAGATAGCGGTGCGCCTGGACCTGGACCCCACGGATGCAGGAAGCGTCCCGGTGGTCGAGGTGTCCACGGGGGTGCCGTTCTTCGATCACATGCTGCACGCGATGGGGTTTCACGGCGGCTTGGGCCTGCAGGTCGCGGCGTCGGGAGACCTGGAGGTGGATGCCCACCACGTCGTGGAGGACGTGGGCATCGTGCTGGGGGAATGCCTGTTCCAGGCGATGGATCAAGACGCCCCGCTCACCCGCTTCGGGCACGCGGTGGTGCCGATGGACGATGCCCTGGCGGAGGTGACCGTCGACGCCGGCGGCCGCTCCCACTGCCGGTTCGACGCGGCGTTTCCTCAGGAACGCGCGGGTGACTTCGACGTCTGGCTGCTGCGCGAGTTCTTCACGGCCCTGGCCGGGCGGGCGCGCATCAACGTCCACGCCGCGGCCAGGTACGGCGACAACTCCCACCACATGGCCGAAGCGCTCTGCAAGGCGCTGGGCCGCGCCCTGGGCCAGGCGTTCCGGATGGCTCCGGGACGGGAGCCGCGCTCCACCAAGGGCCGGGTCGTCTGAGGCCGGGGTGGTCCCGAGCCCGGAATCCCCGTCCTCAGGAGGAGGTTTCCAGCACCGCGCGGATGCGCCGCACGCCGCCCGATGACGACTGCTCCTTGACGATCCGGAACGCGCCGAGCTCGCCGGTACGGCTGGCGTGCGGCCCGCCGCACACCTCTCGGGAGTAGTCGCCGATCGAGTAGACCTTCACGTCCTCCTGGTACTTCTCCCCGAACAGGGCGATGGCGCCGCCGTCCAGAGCGTCCTGCAGCTTCATCACCTGCATGCTGATCGGCAGATCCTCGGCGATGCGGTCGTTGACGGTGGCCTGGACGCGCTCGACCTCCTCCGGAGACATCGGCGCGCCGTGCGAGAAGTCGAACCGCAGCCGCTCGGCGGTGATGTTGCTGCCCTTCTGCTGCACGTGCGTTCCCAGCTCGTCACGCAGTGCCTGGTGCAGCAGGTGCGTGGCGGTGTGCAGGCGCTGCACGGTCTCACTGGCGTCGGCCAGCCCTCCCTTGAAGGTCTTGTCGGCGCCCGCCCTGGACCGCTTCTGGTGCTCGGCGTACCGCCGGTCGAATCCGGCGCCGTCCACCGTCAGGCCGTGCTCGCCGGCGAGCTCCTCGGTGATCTCCGGAGGGAATCCGTAGGTGTCGTAGAGGCGGAACGCGACATCTCCCGGGACCACCTTGTCGTCGCGCGCAAGCAGACGTGGCAGCATCTTCTGCAACTCCGCCTCGCCCTTGGCCAGAGCGGCGGAGAAGCGCCGCTCCTCCTGCGACAGCTCGCTCAGGATCGTGCCGCCCTGCTCGGCAAGCTGCGGATAGGCGCCGCCGTAGCGGTCGATGACGCTCTCTGCGGTGGCGCGCAGCACCTCGCCCGGAATGTCGAGCTTGCGTCCGTGCCGGATCGCGCGGCGGACGATCCTGCGCAGCACGTAGCCCTGGCCCAGGTTGGAGGGGGTGATGGCGGACTCGTCGCCGAGCATGAACACGGCGGCGCGCACGTGGTCGACCAGGATGCGGATCGACCGGTCGCGTTCGGCATCCCCACCGTAGGCGGCGCCGGTCTGCCCCGCCGCGGTGGCGACGATCGGGGCCATGACGTCGATGTCGTAGACGCTGCCCGCGCCCTGCAGAACGGCCGCGGTTCGCTCCACGCCCATGCCGGTGTCCACGCACTGCTGCTGCAGCGGGACGAACCGCCCCTCGCTCGTCTTGTCGTACTGCATGAACACGTCGTTCCAGATCTCCAGGTGACGGTCGCCGTTGCCCGGCGTGCGGCCGTCGTCGCCGGCATCGGGATACAGGTCGATGTACATCTCCGTCGTCGGCCCGCAGGGGCCGGTCTGGCCGGCCGGTCCCCACCAGTTGTCCTCCTCGAGGAAGTGGATGTGATCCTCCGGGATGCCGAGCGAACGCCAGGCGCCGGCCGCCTCGTCGTCGCGGGGCACCATCTCGTTGCCGGCGAAGCAGGTGACGTGCAGATGCTCGACCGGAAAGCCCAGCCAGCGGCTGTCGGTCAGGAACTCGTGGCTCAGCTCGATCGCGCCCTGCTTGAAGTAGTCGCCCAGCGACCAGTTGCCGAGCATCTCGATCAGCGTCAGATGCGACAGGTCTCCGACCAGATCGATGTCGATGGTGCGGATGCACTTCTGCACGTTGACGAGCCGCCGCCCGGAGGGGTGCGGGGCGCCCAGCACGTAGGGAACCAGCGGGTGCACGCCGGCCATCACGAACAGCGCCGTGGGGTCGTTCTCCGGGACCAGCGAATGGTTGGGGATGCGCGCGTGGCCCTTGGACTCGAAGTAGGACAGATAGAGATCGCGGAGCTCGTTGGCCGTCAGGGCCGACTCCCGTATGGCGGACGTTGGCATGACGAAATGTGTTCAGGCGCCGGCCGTGGTGTCAAACCGCGGCGATCGGGCTCAGGTGAGCGGCTCGACGAGGTCCTCGGCCTCCGGGGTGAGCAGGTCCGGGAACACGTAGACCATGCCGCCGCTCCTGCGCACGCGCAGCTCCGCGTGCCCGCGGGAAACCAGATCGTCGAGGCACGCCTTGGCGTCGTCGAGGCTGTAGTCGCCGCCCACCGCGACCTCCGCCGGCGTCACGACCCCGCCGTGCGCCTTGGCCGCGCGCAGGATCACCGTCTCGATCGACTCCATGCCGCCTGCCGTCTCCGCGGCGTCGGGCAGGCGGCTCTGGACAGCCCCCGCGAGGCCGCGCGCCGACTCCTCGTCGACCAGCCTGGGGATGGTGAACAGGTCGATGATGTTGCCGATCCCGAACAGCCCCCAGGTGCACAGCCAGAGGATGCCGGTGCCGATCCGTCCCAGGTAGAAGCGGTGGATCCCGGAAACCCCGAACAGGCACAGCGCCCACAGCAGGTAGGCGGCGCCCCGCGAGTAGCTCATGCAGCGCTACCTCAAGGGTACAACCGTTGCAGGGTGCGGGGAAACGCGATCGCCTCCCGCACGTGGGGGATCCCGGCGATCCAGGCGAGGGTCCGCTCCAGGCCGATGCCGAAACCGGAGTGCGGGACCGAGCCGAAGCGGCGCAGGTCCAGGTACCACTCGTAGGCGTCGAGGGGCAGCCCGTGCGCCCTGATGGCGGCGACCAGCGCGTCCAGGTCATCCTCGCGCTGCGAGCCGCCGGCGATCTCGCCATACCCTTCCGGCGCAAGCAGGTCCGAGCAACGCACCCTGTCCGGGTCCGTGGGATGGCTCTTCATGTAGAATGCCTTGGCCGCGCGCGGGTAGTCGGTGACGAACACGGGGCGGTCGAAGTTCAGGCTGATCGCCGTCTCCTCGTCGGCGCCCAGGTCCTGGCCGAACTGCATGTCGGCGCCGGCGGCCTGGGCGATGCGCACGGCCTCCGCGTAGTCGATGCGCGGAAACGGCGGGGCCAGCCGAGCGAGCGGCGCGGTGTCCCGCTCCAGCGTGGCGAGTTCGCTTTCGCACCGGGTCAGGACGTGGCCCACCACGGCGAGCACGAGGTCCTCCTGGAGCTGCATGTTGGCGTCGCTGTCCGCGAAGGCGACCTCGGCCTCCAGCATCCAGAACTCGCTGAGATGGCGGCGGGTCCTGGACTTCTCCGCGCGGAACGTCGGGCCGAAGTTGTACACCTTGCCGAGCGACTGGCAGGCGGCCTCCAGGTAGAGCTGGCCGGTCTGCGCCAGGTGAGCCTCGCCGAGGTCGTAGTAGGGCAGGGTGAACAGCGACGACGCACTCTCACCCACGGCGCCGGTGAGGATCGGCGTGTCCACCAGCACGAAGTCCCGCCGGTGGAAGAAGTCGTGCATGACGGTGCGCACCTCGCTTCGCAGCCGCATCAGTGCCTCCTGCCGACGCGAGCGCAGCCACAGATGGCGATGAGCCAGCAGGAAATCGACGCCGTGCGCCTTCTTCGCGATCGGGTACTCGGCCGTCGGCGACTGCAGGACCTGCAGCGCGCGCAACTGCAACTCGTAGCCGCCGGGGGCGCGCGGCTCGGCCCGCACCGTGCCGCGCGCGATCATGCTGGACTCCAGGGGGAGCCGGGCGGCGCGGGCGAAGGAGTCGGGCTCCGTCTCGCCGTCGATGGCGGTGACCTGAATGCGCCCGGTGCCGTCGCGGAGCTGCAGGAACAGGATTCGCCCCTTGGAGCGCGCGTTGTACAGCCAGCCGGCCAGCTCGACGGAGCCGCTGTCGTGGGCGCCCACGTCCCGGATCGCCACCCGGGGCGGGCCGGGTTCCGTCATGTCCCCCTCATCATGCCGATCCCTCATCATGCCGATCCATCATGACAGCCCGTCCTGGATGCGGCCCAGTAGCCGCTCGGCATGGTCTGCGTCGAAGGCGGTCGTGAGCAGGCGGCGAACGGCCGCCGGCCCGCCCGTCGCCGTGGAGCGAACGGAGGATGGACGCACGCCGTACTCCTCCACGACCCGGCGGGCATCGCGCTCGCTCACCGCGCCCAGGCGGGCGATCACGCCGCAGATACCCGTGACTTCCTGCGCGTCCAGGGCGCGCAGGACCCGGACGGCGTCGTCCGGGTCGATCAGCAGCAGGAAGATGCCGGCGTGCTCGTAGCCGGCGTCGCGCGCCTCGTCCTTGGCCCGATGGGCGAGCTCGCCGGGCGTCGGCGTGTGCGTCGCGGCACACCCCGTCATTCCGATGCCACCTCGAACGCGGACACGTTGCGCTCGGTTCGGCTGAACTCGACGCCGACCAGGTGGATCGGCCGACCGAGGTGGCGGTACTTGTCGGCATAGCCGCGCTCCTGCAATTGGGACAGCGCTCTGCCGTCCGGTTGCGACTCGACCACCTTGAACTCGAACAGGTAGACCGCGCCGTGGAAGCGCACCGCCAGGTCCACGCGGCCGCGGCTGGTGCTGTCCTCCACCACCACCTCCAGCCCGGCCGCCGCGAAGTGCGAATAGAACAGGCTGGCGTAGTAGCCCTCGCAGGCGGCGATGGGGTTGTTCGTATGCCACTCGTAGGGGATGCCTGCGAAGAACGCCCGGAACAGCGCATCGACGCCGGCGAAGTCGTTTGCGGCCAGCAACTCACGCAGCCGCAGGCTGGTCATCAGGTGGTTGGCGTCCGGGGGCGTCATCGCCCGCAGCAGGTGTCCGTGCAGGCCCTGGCGCACCTCTCGATTCGGATAGCCAAGCCGGTACAGCGGCTGGCCGCCCAGGTCCTCCTCGCCGACGATCGTCAGATACCCGGTCTGAAACAGCAGCGCCTCCGGTGCGACGTCATCCACGTCGAACTTCGACAGC
The DNA here is from genome assembly GCA_965215345.1 of Spirochaetia bacterium. Taxonomy (GTDB): domain Bacteria; phylum Spirochaetota; class Spirochaetia; order SZUA-6; family Bin103; genus CATQHW01. The sequence continues at coordinate 2,467,161 of CBDCDL010000002.1, forward strand.
AGGTCGTCGGCGCCGAGCATGCCGTCCAGGGCCTGGGGGAACACCTGCTGCGTGAGCAGCGTGTCGATCAGGAACGACGGCGTGCCGGTCTCGAACCAGTGCGCCTTGAACCGGCGGCTGCGGAGCAGCAGGAGGAGGCCGAACGGGTTGTAGACACGCTCGCCGCCGAGCCAGTTGTAACCGTTGTACCACTCGCGGATGCGGTCCCGGTCCAGGCCGTCGAGCTCCGGCGCGAACACGGCGTCCAGATCTTCCTCGGTGTAGCCGCAGATGGACGAAAACGGGGCGTCGAGCGTAAGGTCGGTGAGGTTGTTCAAGTCCGAGAACAGGCTCACTTTGGTGAACTTGCTCACGCCGGTAAAGAAGCTGAACCTGACGTCCGCGTCGGCGAACTTCACCGTCGAGTACAACCCGCGCAGGAAGTCGCGGTTGGCGCGGGCCGTGTCCGGCGTTCCAAAGGCGTCCAGGATCGGCTTGTCATACTCGTCCACCAGCACGACGACGCGCTGACCGGTGTGCCGGTGCAGCGCGCGGATCAGATGGCGGAACCGCTCCGGTGCGGTGTCGTAGCGCCCCGCGACCCCGGTGTCTTCCTCGATCGCGTCCAGTTGCGCCATGGTCGCCCGGTGCACGTCCTCCGGCGCCTTGAACCCGCCCGCGCTGAAGTCGAGCCGCACCACGGGATGGCGCGTCGACCACGTCCAGTCGTCGTGGACGGCAAGGCCCCGGAATAGCGGTTCGTTGCCCTCGAACAGTTCCTTGAGCGTGTCTACGAACAAGCTCTTGCCGAACCGCCTGGGGCGGGAGAGGAAGTAGTGCTTGCCTTCGTCCACCAGCCGTTTGGCGTAGGCGGTCTTGTCGACGTAGTAGCAGCCGTCCTCGCGAATCTCGCGGAAGGTCTGGATTCCGATGGGGAGCTTTCGCCTCATGTCAGTCGCTGAGCCAACGCGCACCCCACGCTACCACAAAGGAGTATCCCGGCTGGCGGGATGGGGGAGCTCGGCTGTTCGAGTTCAAGGTGGTGGAGATGGCGCCGTCCGGGACCGCTCCGGCGCAGCTTCGGCAACGCGGGTACGCGGACAAGTATCGCCATCTCGGCGTGCCGATCCACCTGATCGGCGTCGAGTTCAGCCGCGACGCGCGCAACGTCACCGCGTTCGACGTCTGCCGGGATGACTCGTCAGCGGCTGCCAGGCAGCCCCCGTGAGGGATGCCGCAGGCGACCATCGACGCTACGTATCGCGCAGGTACTGCGCGTCCAGGAGATCGGCGACCGGCAACGGGTCGCTGATCGACGGCGCGCACCGCGCGCCGCCCCGGGTCAGGTTCAGGCCGTGGTCGCCCACCGTCCGCGCCACGGAGGCAGCCCGGACGCGGCCCTGCCGCGCGTCCAGTACCGCACGCAGCATGGGATGGACGTCCCGGATCGCCTGCTCGAACAGATCGAAGATGCTGGCGGTCGATACGTCGGCGCGATCGCACGGGTGGCACCAGCGCCGGTGTGATTCGTTGGCCCAGTCGACGGTGCGGTCGATCCGTACCGGATGGAACATTGCCAGGCGCCGGCGGCCTCCCTGCTCGTGCCGTTCCATCTCCATCGCGCGCCGGCGGAAGCCGGGGTTTCGCGGGTCGGTCATCGCGAAGAATCGCAGGGCGTCGCGGTAGGCGTTGCCCACGCGGGCGTGATCGGTGGCCGGGTCGTGGGCGCGGGGGTACACCTCGGCGATGGCGGCGACCAGCCCGGCACGCAAGGCGGACGGGAGCTCCTCGCCCAGGCGCACATCGGAGAAGACGTCGACCGTTCGCACGTCGCCGCGGAGCCGTTCGGCCAACAGGACGTCCAGGATGCGTTCCAGGAACGCGTGGCAGCGGCGCAGGCGACGCGTTGCCGGATTCCCCGGCACGAACCAGCCGGCGTGGTAGACCACATACGGGTGCCAGGAGCGGTCGAGGGCGGCGTGCGTGGCCATCCCCGCGGCGAACGCGGCGGTCTCCGCCCCCGGAGGGGCGTGTCGCAGGAAGGCGGCCACCAGGCTGCCGAAGCGGGCGCGGTGCATCAACGGCCCGAAACGGAACCCGTGCGGCCGGGTTCGCAGGGCGTGGAAGAACAGGTCCGGTCCCTGGGCACCCAGACGCAACGCGTTGCCGGCCGCAGAGAGCGGCTCCTCGCCTTCCGCGCCGAGACGCCGGACCGCTTCCTCGGCGAACAGCAGGTGGGACACGTGAGCGGGCATGCCTGCCGGTGAGTCTGTCGGAATGGCGGCGCCAGCGGAATGCCCTGCCGGCGGCTGCCCGGCACGGGTATTGTCCTCGATCGGTGCCGGATGGTAGAACACGCCTCGAAGCCGCTGTAGCTCAGTTGGTAGAGCAAGGGACTGAAAATCCCTGTGTCAACAGTTCGATTCTGTTCGGCGGCATCCTGTTCGGGGAGCATCCTGTCGGGGGACTCGGGCAACGCTTCAGGTGCGTTTCCACGCGTACGGGCCGCTGAGGTAACCGCTGTCGTCGTCAGGCGGTTCGGCGTACACATACAGCAGCAGCTCGTCGGCAAGGATGCCTTCCGGGAGCGCGGACTCCAGGTCGATGCGTTCGGCGAACGCCCACGCTGCCACGCGCGATCCCGCGCTCCCGTACAGCCACACTTCGTATGACGCGAAGGGGCCGGTGACGGCCAGCTCGTTCGCGTCGATCGCGACGTCCATCGCCTCTGCCTGCCGCCGGGCCTCGGGCCCGGTGCCGCCGGCGATCCGGAAGGACGTCTCCGCGATCTGACCGGCGATGTCCTGAACGATCACGCGATAGACGCCCGCCGGCAGTGGCTCGTCCTCGAGCATCGCCAGCGCCGTCGACCCGATCCAGGTGCCGGAGTCGGATCGATCGACCACCCACACCTCGGGCGTCAGCCTCCAGAAGAGTTGCGCCTCGTCGTTCATCACGTACAGAGCGTCCAGGTCGTCCAGGCCGTCGGCATCGCTGACCCGGGCGAACAGAGTCAGGGTCTCGTAGGTGCGCCCCTGGCGCAGATCCGCGAACACCACCCGCTTCCAGAACAGCTCGTGCGCCTCCGGAGCCGCAACCTCGCAGGCGGCCAGCAGGCAGAGCAGGCCGACGACACCGGCAGCACGGACGAGTCCGCCGGCACGGACGAGTCCGCCCCGTCCGCTACGACCCGTGGCAGGCAAGCACATCGGCCAGCCCGGCCAGCAGCGACCGGTTCTCCGGCTCGGTCCCGATGGTGACGCGCAGCCAGCCGGCGAGCGCCGCCGGTCGCGTCCAGCAGCGCACCACCAGCCCGCGCCGCAGGAGGGCGTCGGCCACCATGGCGGCACGTTCGCCGATCCGGACCATGATGAAGTTGGTGTGCGTGGGCACGAACGGCAGCCCCAGGGCGTCGAATCCGGCGGTGAGCTGCGCCTTGCCGTCGCGGTTCACCTGCAGGGTCCGCTGCAGGAACTCCCGGTCGTCGGCCGCCGCCAAGCCGGCGGCCTGCGCCGTCACCGACAGATCGAAGGGCGGGCGCACCCGGTGCATGAGGTCGACCACGCGTGGATCGCCGCAGGCGAAGCCGAAGCGGATGCCGGCCAGGCCGTGGCTCTTGGAGAAGGTGCGGGTGACCAGCAGGTTGGTCACGCCGTCGCGCACCCGCCCCATCGTGTCGGGTCGCAGGGCGGGGTCGGCGAAGTCCGCGTACGCCTCGTCGTGGATGAGCAGCACGTCATCCGGCAGCGCGGCCAGCAGCCCGGCGAAGCGCCGCTCGTCGACCAGCGTCCCGGTGGGATTGTTGGGATTGCACAGGAACACCGCCTTGGTCGCGCCGGTAATCGTCTCCAGGATCGCCTCCACGTCGATCGCCATGCCGTCCATGGCCGACCGCACGACGCGCGCGCCCATGATCCGGGCGACGATCTCGTACATGCTGAAGGTCACGTCCGGCACGATCACCTCGTCCTCCGCGTGCAGGAACGCCATCGCCGCGGCAAGCAGCAGCGCGTCGGAGCCGTTGCCGGCGATCAGGTGCTCGGGGGTCAGGTCCAGAAGGGTGGCGAGCCGCTCGCGCACCTGCCGCGTGCTCGACTCCACGTAGCGGTGGGAGAGGTCGAGCGCGTCGCGGATGGCCGCGACCGCGGCCGGTGAGGCGCCGAGCGGGTTCTCGTTGGAGGCCAGCTTGATGACGTCGTCCCGGCCGGACTTCTTCATCGCCTCTTCCAGGGACGTGCCGGGGACGTACGGGGCGATGTCGAGCACGGACGGGTTGGCCCGCCGGTAGGGATCGAACGGCATGCGCTGACGCTATCCGATTCCGACTCCGCCGGTCATGTTGACAATTGATGCAGATCCGTGCATATTTATGCCATGCCCGATCGAAGACTCAGGTTGGCGGCGATCCGCAGGATCATCAGCCGGGGCGGAACCACGCAGCAGGAAGAGCTGCTGGCGGCGCTGGCGCGCGACGGCTTCACCGTGACCCAGTCGACCCTGTCGCGTGATCTGCGCGACCTGCGGGTGGCGCGCGTGCCGGACGGCGAGCACGGCTATCGCTACGGCTTCGCCGAGGCGGAACCCATGGCCGGTTCCCGTTCGGGGCTGGTGAACGACATCAAGAACGGCTTGGTGGAGCTGGTCTTCTCCGGCAACCTGCTGGTCGTCCACACCCTTCCGGGACACGCCGCCAGCGTGGCGCGCGCCCTGGACAACCTGCCGATCGACGAGCTGGCGGGAACGATCGCCGGCGACGACACGGTGCTGGCGGTCCTGCGCGAGGGCGTCGACCGCGACCGGTGCCTGCGCGTCCTGGCCGCGGCGGTGCCGGGCGTGGCGGGGCTGTCCGCATGAAGGCGGCGGTCCTGGGCGCGACCGGCTATGCCGGGGCGACGCTGGCGCGCCTGCTGGCCGAGCACCCGGACGTGCAGACCCTGGTCCTTGCCTCCGGCTCCCGGGCGGGTGCGCCGGTCGCGGAGGCGGTGCCGGAGCTGTCGCCGCGCGGGTTGTCGGCGATTGGCGGCGGCACGCTGGCATCGGTCGACCAGGCGGCGGCGGCCAGCGTCGACGTGGTGTTCGCAGCGCTGCCGCACCTGTCGTCCGCGCAGACCCTGGAGCCGTTTCTGGGCCGCACGGTGGTGGTGGATCTGTCGGCGGACTTCCGCATCGCCGACCCCGCGCGGTTCGCCGCCGCCTACGGTCAGCCGCCGGCACGCCCGGATCTGCTCGGTGAAGCCGTCTACGGCCTTCCGGAGCGGTACCGGGAACGGCTTCGCTCGGCCGACCTGATCGCCAGTCCCGGCTGCTTTCCGACGGCGGTGCTGTTGCCGCTGTTGCCGGTGCTGGCGGCCGGCCTGGTGAGCGACCCGGTCGTCGCCTGCGCGGTCACCGGGCTGTCCGGCGCCGGCCGCAAGGCGGACGCCGCCTGGACCTTCTGCGATCGCAGCGAGACCGCGGCCGCGTACAACCCCGGCACCAGCCACCGCCACGTGCCCGAGATGGTGCAGGAGATGGAGGCGGTGCGCCCCGGAGCATCGCTGTGGTTCACCCCGCACACGGCGCCGATGAAGCGGGGCATCGCCGCCACCATCACCGCCCCCGCGGCGGCCCGTGCCGACACGGAAGCGGTCGGCGCGGCGCTGCGGGCGGCCTACGATGACGCGCCGTTCGTGCGGCTGCTCGACGACCGCCTGCCGGCGACCGGCTCGGTGTGGGGATCCAATCGTTGCGACATCGCGTGGCGGGTCGACGGCGGCGCGGTGCTGCTGTTCGCGGCGCTCGACAACCTGGTCAAGGGCGCCGCAGGCCAGGCGGTGCAGGCCATGAACCTGCGCATGGGGCTGCCGGAAGAGCGCGGCCTGCCCGTGCACGGGACGCCATGACCGGCAGGGGCGCCTCCACGCGGACGGCGGTGATCAAGCTCGGCGGGCGGGCGCTGGAGGAAGCGGCGTTGCGCGGCGTGTTCGCCGCGGAGCTGGCCTCGCTGGCAGGCCGCGGGCAGGCTGGTACCTGGCGCGTGATCGTCGTGCACGGCGGCGCGGCGGAGGTGACCGCGATGAGCCGCCGCCTGGGACACGAACCGCGCTTCCACGAGGGTATCCGGCTCACCACCGCGGAGGAGATGGAGGTAGTCGACATGGTGCTGGCCGGCAGCGCCAACAAGCGGCTGGTACGCGCGCTGAGCGCCGCCGGCGTGAGCGCGGTCGGCATCTGCGGATCGGACGGGCCGACCCTGGCCGCGCAGGCGGAGGCCGTGCCGCCGGGCACCCGTACCGGGCGAATCGACGGCGTCGACACCCGCCTGCTCGCCACGCTGACCGGCGCGGGGTTCGTGCCGGTGGTCAGCCCGGTCTGCGACGACGGCGCCGGCGGCGGCATCAACGTCAACGCGGACACCGTCGCGTTCCGGGTGGCGACCGCGCTCGACTCCGCCGCCCTGCTGTTCATCTCCGACATCGATGGCGTGCTCAAGGAGGGGACGGTGTTGCGGCGCCTCGATCCGGCGAGCGCGGATGCCGAGATCGAGGCGGGGACCATCACCGACGGCATGATCCCGAAGATCAGGTCGTCGGTCGCCGCGGTCACCGCGGGCGTCGGCCGCGTGCTCATCGGCGACTATGGTGCGGCGGGGGCGCTGCGGGCGCTGCTGGACGGCGCGCGCGGCACCGTGATCGCGGCCGCCGGGGACGGAGCGCCGTCGCGCTGAACCGATCGAGTCGCACTGAACGAATTGCAAGACCGACCGAAATCAACGATCAGAGGAGAACCCGACCATGCAGATCAAGGCCGCGATCGTCACCGATCATCCCTTTCCCAACGCCTTCTCGCCGGAGATGCTGCTGTTGGAGCACGGCTCCGGGTGCCGGGTCACCGACACCGCGGGCAAGAGCTACCTGGACCTCGGCGCCGGCATCGCCGTGAACGCGCTCGGCTACGGGCGTGAAGACCTGGCGGACGTCGCCGCCGCGCAGATGCGCAAGCTCGTGCACGTCTCCAACCTGTACACCACCGGCCCGGCGCTGGAGCTCGCCGGCAAGCTGACCGGCGACCGCTTCGCGGCGGTGCAGTACATGAACAGCGGCGCGGAGGCCAACGAGTCGGCGCTCAAGTTCGCGCGCATGTACGCCCATCGCGGCGAGAAGAACGCCGAACGGCACAAGATCCTGGCGTTCACCGGAGGGTTCCACGGGCGCACCTACGGCGCGCTGGCCTGTACGGCGACGCCCAAGTACCAGGAGCCGTTCCGGCCCATGCTGCCCGGTGTCGAGGTCGCGCCCTACAACGACGTGGAAGCGCTGCGCAAGACGCTCGACGGTACTTTCGCCGGCGTCATCGTCGAGGTGGTGCAGGGCGAGGGCGGGCTGCAGTCCATGACGCCGGAGTTCGCGGCGGCGCTCAACGCCTGCCGCGACGCGCACGACCTCATCCTGATCGCCGACGAGGTGCAGACCGGCCTGGGACGTACCGGCCACCTGTTCGCCTCCGACAGCGCCGGTCTGAAGCCGGACATCGTCACGCTGGCCAAGCCGCTGGCCGGCGGCCTGCCGCTGTCGGCGGTGCTGCTGCCCGCGGCGGTGAACGACCGGCTCCACTTCGGCGAGCACGGCACCACCTTCGGGGGCGGGCCGGTGACCTGCGCGCTGGCCTCGCACGTGTTCGACATCCTCACCGATCCGGCGTTCCTGGCCGCCGTCCGCGAGCGCGGCGAGCAGCTCCGGCAGGGGCTGGAGTCGCTGCGGGAGGCGCACGGGCTGGGGCCGGTGGTGGGCGCCGGGCTGCTGCGCGGCGTGCACGTACCGGGCACCAGCAGCGGTCCTGCGGGCGAGCAGCCCCGGATCCAGGCGCTGTCGACCGCGCTGCGCACAGCGGGCGTGCTGGTACTCCGCTCGGGCGATGACGTGATGCGCATCGCGCCGCCGCTGGTGATCTCGGCCGACGAGATCGCCGAGGGGCTGCGCTGCATGGACACGACGCTGGCCGGCCTGTAGGAGAGAACGGGGAGCAGCACATGGCAACGAACGAAGTGAAGCGCCCAGAAATCGAGAGAATCGCCCTGGCCTACTCGGGGGGGCTGGACACCTCGATCATCATCCCGTGGCTCAAGGAGCGCTATCCGGGAACGGAGGTGGTGGCCGTCTGCGCGGACGTCGGGCAGTCCGACGATCTGGCCGGGCTGGAGGAGCGGGCAGCGGCGTCCGGCGCCGCCAAGCTGATCCTGCGCGACGTTCGCCGCGAGTTCGTCGAGGAGTACCTGTTCCCGATGCTCCGTGCCGGCGCGGTGTACGAGGGCAAGTACCTGCTCGGCACCTCGGCGGCGCGGCCGCTGCAGGCCAAGGTTCAGGTCGAGGCCGCGCGCTCCGAGGGGGCCGACGCGGTTTCCCACGGCTGTACCGGCAAGGGCAACGACCAGGTGCGGTTCGAGCTGGCCTATCGGGCGCTGGCGCCTGATCTGCAGATCATCGCGCCGTGGCGTCTGTGGGACATCCGCTCGCGCGAGGACGCCATCGAGTACGCCGAGAGCCGCGGCATCGACCTGGCCGGCGTCTCCCGGGTCAACATCTATTCCCGGGACGACAACCTCTGGCACCTCAGCCACGAAGGAGGGGACCTGGAGGATGCCGGACGGCGCCCGCAGGAGACGCTGTTCCAGCGCTCGGTGTCGCCGGCGGATGCGCCCGACCGCGAGCAGGAGGTCACGGTCGAGTTCGAACGCGGCATTCCGGTGGCCGTGGACGGCGTCCGGCAGGACGCGGTGGAGCTGATGCTCAGGCTCAACGAGCTGGGCGCCGCGAACGGCATCGGCCGGGCCGATGTCGTCGAGACGCGGGTGGTCGGCATGAAGAGCCGGGGCGTGTACGAGACGCCGGGCGGCACGATCCTGTACGCGGCCCTGCGCGAGCTGGAGATGCTCACGCTGGAGGCGGACGCCCTGCGCAGCAAGCAGCAGTTGGCCATGACCTACGCCGACGCCGTGTACGGCGGCCACTGGTTCTCGACCCTGCGGGAGTCGCTGGACGCGTTCATGCAGCGCGTCTGCGCGCGCGTCACCGGGGCGGTGACCCTGAGCCTGTACAAGGGAGGCGTCACGGTGGCCGGCCGTCGCTCGCCGTACTCGCTCTATGACGAGGGGCTGGCGTCGTTCGGCGCCGGCTCCTACGACCACCAGGACGCGAGCGGCTTCATCCAGCTCCATGGCCTGTCGACCCGCACCGCGTCGATGGTCGCCGGGCGGACGGCCGGGGACGGCTGAAGAGGGGCCGCCGGTGCGGCGCCGGCGGCTGCGCGGCGCGGGCTCGCGGCTCGTGGACTCGGGCGTGCGGCCGGCGGTACACTTGGGCATGAAGCGTCCCGCGGGACGCTTCCATTTCGGGCTGTGGCGCAGTTGGTAGCGTACACGTCTGGGGGGCGTGGGGTCGGCGGTTCAAGTCCGCCCAGCCCGATGAGACGCGGGGAGCCGGTTCGCAAAGGAGAAAGGTTGGGCCATGGGAACCATCAAGTCGTCGTGGGAGATCGCCCTGGAGCGGACGAAGGACGTCGTCCCCGACAAGGAGAATCTCGAGCAGAACCGGTTCAGCACCGAGGGCAAGAAGCTCGTGTCCCGCTATCTCGGCGATCCGGAGGTCGACCTGCAGGAGTTGCTGGAGCCGTTCGAAGGCAAGCAGGCCGGCTGGATCCGCGACGGGGTGCGCGATGCCTTGCTCAGCAACCTCACCCTGCCCGCGGACGAGTTCGCGCTGAAGCGCAGCCGCCGCGCCGGCGAAGGATTCGGCGCGATCAGCACCAATGACCGCAAGCTGCGCATGCTGCTGCGACAGCTCGAGCAGTTCTTCCAGGAGTACCTGGGAGAGCGCAACCGCATGCGGCAGGAGGTCGACCGCGCCTACGAGCCGCGCCGCCAGCAGAAGGAGGCGGAGCTGGAAAAGAAGACCGGCCAGCGGGTGCAGATCAACCCCCAGAACGACCCGGAATACGTGGGGCTGATGCGCCAGCAACTCCTGATGGTGGACGACCGCTACGGCCAGGTCCTGCAGGGCGTGCGGGACGAGCTCACTTCCATGTCGGAGTGACCGGACTCGTCGCCGAGCCGGCACCGTACCGTGGTGGTCGACGCTGAGCTGATCCGGAGGACTCTGGACCGCATCGACGCGGCCCACCGGCAGGATCCGGCGGGCCGGGCGCTCCAGTACGCACGGCGCATGACGCGCTGGCTGGAACGCTTGGCGCCGCATCCGTCGGCGGCGCTGGCCATCGCCGTCCGCGCCCAGCACCTGCGGCGCTGGAAGATCCCGCGCGCCGGCTACCCGGAGGGCCGTTCCGGCTACCTGCGTTGGCGGCGCGCCTGCGCCCGACACCACGCCGAGCAGGCGGCGCTCATCCTGGACGATGTGGGTGCGCCCGCCGCGCTGATCGAGCGGGTGGCGGCGCTGGTCCGCAAGGAGGGACTGGGGCGCGATGCGGAGACGCAGGTGCTCGAGGATGCGGCGTGCCTGTCGTTCCTGGAGGCGGAGCTGGCCGGGTTCGCGGAAGGGCGCGATCCGGAAACGCTGCAGCGGGTGCTCGGCCGCACGTGGGGCAAGATGTCCCCGCGAGCGCGCGAGCTCGCTGACGCCCTGGACGTGCGCCCACCGCTCGACGACGTGATCGGCCCCCTGCGGCCGCCGTCCGGTCAGTAGCGAACGGCCGTGCTCACCTCGATCAGATGTGCCTGCTCGTCGGCGCCCCGTACCCAGCCGCGATTGCTTGCCTGCTCGTAGGTGTAGGCAAGCGCGACGTTCAGTTCCACGGGCTCCAGGTCGAAGCTCAGATCGATGCCGGCGCGCGCCTGCAGGAGGTGCTCCAGCACGTCCTGCTTGAGGAAGGTCGAGGGCCCGGTGAACACGAACGTGCCGTCGATCACGCCGTGGTCCCAGACCGAGCCGCCGGCAGGGCCGCCGTGGCGCACCCGGCGCAGCGACAGGTCGACCCCAAGCCACGCCACGGGGAACGCCCGGGCGCGAACGAGAATCTCGTCGGAGTTGGGGTGCAGCAGGGTGCCCAGGTGGCGCCCGTCGTTGGTGTACTGCAGGTAGTCGAGCGCCGATGGATGGTGTGAGTACAGGTAAGGCGTGACCATCCGGTAGCGGGCGGCCAGCGTCGTCAGGATCGGCAGCGGCGGGGCGACGCTCGCCTCCAGCTCGACGGCCATCTTGTTCTGGTCGGAGTCGAAGTCGAAGCGCCGTAGCTTCGTCAGGTTCACGTCGTCGACGAACAGCACGGCGCGCGCCGATGCTCCGTACGGCAGCCGCACGCGGGCTGCCGCGCCGACGAAGGCGTTGTCGTAGTCGTCGAGCTGCATCTGCGTATACAGGACGGGGAACACCGGCAGCAGGTAGGTCGGCGACAGCCGCCCGCCGAATATCACCGACTGCAGCGCGGTCAGCTCCAGCCAGTCCGTGGGATGGAAGCTCAGCGATTGCGCCACCAGGTACTTGCTCGGGTGGAAGCCCTGCTCCTTTCTGGCGCGGGCGCGCAGCGAGTAGCGTTCCCGTTCGGAGTCACAGAAGCCGCGTTCCTTCGTGGCGGCGCTGCAGATTCCGTACGTGGCGATCAGGTCCAGGAACATCGCCGAATAGGCGACCCACGGCCCGCGGTAGGTCCCGGCCAGGTACCCGGCCGGCGGCGCGGCCGCGGACACGACCGGGCTGTCCTCCCCGTGGCCGAAGGAGCTCCGGCCGAAGCCGGCCTGCACGAACCAGGCGCCGGGCCCGGTTCCCAGGTCGCTCGCGCCGAAGAATCCGTTGCCGGCCAGATCCACCTGCACGTGGAACTCCTCGCCCAGGATGGTGGTTTCTTCGCCCGGCGCGCCCGGGTCGTAGGGATCGCTCGCGAGCTCGGGCGCGACGGGGGCGGGCACGACCGACGTTGCCAGCGTGCGGGCGGCGAACCCGAAGCCGACCCGGTCGCTGACCGGCAGCTCGATCCCCGCCCCGAGCCGGACCGCGAGCTGCGCCGGCAACGCGGCGGCGGCGGCTTCTCCGCCGGAGGTGATCGGGGCCTTCGACCTGCGCGCGACCTGCGCCAGTCCCTGCACCGGCAGCGCCCCGAAATGGCGTTCCAGCAGGCGCCGGGCGATCTGCCGGTCCGTCTCATGTTCGGAAGCCGCCACCCGCTGCAGGGCGCTGCGCACGAGCGGCGCCGGCAGCGGCCGCAGCGGCGGCAGCCACTCGATCAGCCCTCGCTGTTCCCAGGCGCGCAGGTGGCCGTAGACCGGGTCGTTCGGGGAGACCAGCGTCTGGGCGCCGGCGCACAGCGGCAGGCCGATCAGCGCTGCCAGCAGCGCGGCGCGAGTGCGGCGGCTCACTCGCGCACTATACCCGTGCGGCTGCTCGCGGCCGGCGGTGCTCAGGCGGCGCCGAAGCGTTCGGCCACGGCGCGCATCGCCTGATCGGCGATCTGCAGGCTCTCGTCGATGTCGGCCTCGGTGTGGGCGGCGCTCAGGAACCAGTTGTGGTGCGGGTGGAAGTAGGCGCCGCGGCGGGTCGCCTCCGCGCAGAAGAGCTGGCTGCGGTGGAAGTCCGTCTCGTTGGCGAAGCGGACGAACGGCATGGCCGGCAGGCCGGTGACGGAGAGGCGCTGCCCGTGGCGGGCGGCGGCCGCGTGCAGGCCGGTGATGAGCCGCTCGCCCAGGGCGGCGACCCGCTCGATCACGCCGTCCCGCTCGATGCGCCGCAGGCAGGCCAGCGCGGCGGCCATCGGGTAGGCGTGCATCCAGAAGGTGCCGGTGCAGAACACGCGGCTGGCCGCCGCCTTCACCTCGTCACGGCCCACGCACGCCGCGAGCGGATAGCCGTTGGCGATCGCCTTCGAGTAGCAGCACAGGTCCGGCTGGTAGCCGAAGCGCACGTGCGAGCCGCGCAGGTGGGCGCGGAAGCCGACCCGGATGTCGTCGCTGATCACCAGCGCGCCGCGATCGTGGGCGAGCGCGCACAGGGCGTCCAGGAACCCGGCGGCCGGCAGTTCGGAATCCGCGAAGGCCGGGTGGTGGTACGGCGTGACCATCACCGCCGCCACGTCCCGTGGATGGCGGTCGAACAGGGCGGCGACGCTGTCCAGGTCGTTCCACCGGAAGCGATGCACGTGCGCCAGGTCCTCTTCCAGCAGGCCGGCATGGCCCGGCACCGCCCAGGGATGGGCGCCGTGGTAGGCCCCGTGGGCGGCCAGCAGCTTGCGGCGCCCGGTGTGCGCGCGCGCGGTCTGCAGCGCGTAGGTGGTCATGTCGGAGCCGTTGACTCCGAACAGCGCCCAGTCCATGCCGGCGATGCGGGAGGCGAGATCCTCGGCCAGCTCCACCATCTCCACGCAGGGCGTGTTGAAGCCGAAGCCCCGCCGCAGGGCGGCGGCGGCGGCATCGTCGACGACGCGGTCGCCGTAGCCGAGGAGATTGCCGCCGAAACCGCCCAGGAAGTCGATGTACTCGTTGCCGTCGACGTCCCGGAAGCGGCAGCCTGTGCCACTCTCGGCGTAGTAGGGGAAGGAGCCCGGCACCACCAGCGCCGGGCTCTTGGTGCCGTAGATGCCGCGCGGGATCACCTCGACGGCGCGGGTCAGCAACTCTCTGCTGCGCGTGAAGCGGAACGGTGCGGCCATCATCCTGCCAGCAGCATCTGCACGTCGCCGACCACCTGGAAGACGGCGTCCGCAAGCAGGGTCTGGCCGCGCAGCTCGATGCTGCCAAGGCCGATCGCGGCGGCCGGTTCCAGGCGGCCTGCCAGCAGGTCGTGTCCGCACGACACGGACGCGAAGCCGAGGGTGAGGTTGGGAGCGGCGGCGGGTTCGGGCTCGATGGTCAGCCGGTCGCCGCGCTTGCGGGCCGCGACGTCCGCCATGCCCGGCGCCCGCAGCGCGATCGTGCCGTCGGGGGCCTCCTGCAGGGTACGGCGCGCCCTGGCGTCTACGCTTGCCAGCACGGCGACCGCGCGTACCAGCGCGTCCAGCCGCATTCGCAGCGCAAGTACCAGGGCCTCACCATTCCTGTCGCCGGGTTCGGGCTCGCTCAGGCTGAGGTAGTGGCTCAGCCGGCTGGTCAGCGCCGGGAGAGCGCGCAGCAGCCCTATCCGCCAAGCGCCGAAGAGCGGGATCGGCACGCCGTGGCCGGTGAAGGAGCGGACCAGCGCGCGATCGCTGGGGAACCAGAGGCTCAGCCCCGGAGCCGTGCGGCGCACCGGCTCGAAGCTCACCGCGCCGTCGCGGAAACGCAACAGGGCGGCGGGGCCGCCGGCCTGCGCGAACTGGATGCTGGTGCGCCAGCCCCGCACCAGCTCACGGGACTCGGCATCGCCGGCGCACAGCGCCGGAATCTGCGCCAGCACGCCGTGCAGGAAGATGCGCGCCCGGATCGCGTCGGGGGTCACGACGGACCCAGGATACCGCACGCGCGGCGTCGCTCGGGCGGCGCCCGCGAGCCCGCGGAGCGATGCGGCCGGTCCGGCGGAACCACTCGAACGACGCACGGATCGCCCGCTCGATGGCGGCGACGTCGTCCGGCACGTAGCCCAGCTCGCGCGCCGCCTTGGCCGAAGAGTAGTGGAACGATTCGCGCGCGACACGGGCGAGCGGGAGGCTCAGTCCCGGGTCGCGGCCCGTGAGGTGGCCGGCGGCCGATCCCGCCGCCCCCGCCGAGCAGATGAGCCATGCCGGCAGCGGCACCGGCCGCGTACGGCTTGCGGTCACGCCGCAGATCAGCTCGAACAGTGTCCGGTAGCCCAGATTGGAGCCGCCCAGCACGTAGCACTCGCCGGGGACGCCGTGCCGCAGCGCCCGCTCCACGCCGCGGCAGACCGTGCCGATGCCGGCGACGTTCCGTCCCCGCCTGGCCGGATAGGGATAGACTGCCGGCGACCGGGCCAGGTGCTGGATCAGGCGGCCGGGTCCGGGAACGCGGTCGTGGGCGCCGAACAGGAAGGTCGGGTTGACCACGATCGCGGGCGGATCGGCCCGCAGCGCGACCTGCTGCGCCTGTTGCTTGCTGACGATATAGCCCAGGCCGTAGCGCCGGCCGCGGAACGGCGTGCGTTCGTCGGTCTGTCCGCCGTGCGGGGCGGGCCCGAACGAGTTTGCGCTGCCCACGTGCACGATGCGTTCCACCCGTTCGGCGCGTGCGGCCTCCAGGACGGAACGCGTACCGTCCACGTTGACCCGGAAGCCCGAAGGGCTGTGCGCCGGCCACACCGCGGTGTCGGCGGCTGCGTGCACGACCGCCTGCACGCCGGACATCGCCGCCCGCAAGGCGTGGACGTCGAACAGATCGCCGCTCACCGGCAGAGCGCCCAGCCCGGCAAGCTCCTGCGCAGCCGCGGCGCGCCGGCACAGCGCGCGGACCGTCCAGCCGGACTCGACCAGCACGGGTACCAGGTTGAAACCCAGGAAGCCGGTGGCGCCCGTGACCAGGACCTCGCCCCCGCCCCGAAGGCGTCGCCTGCGGCTCCGTCTTCGGCCCATCCCCACCTTCCGCTACGGCGTCTGTCGGATACGCCGCTGACGCGGCGTATCCCGACAGACGCCTACGCGACACGTGGCTCCCGGCTTCGCCGGCTTACGGTTCCGCTTTTGGTCCATCCCCACCTTCCGCTGCGCGGAGTCTGTGGGATTGCCGCGTGCGCGCCAATCCGACAGACTCACGGGCGCGACCATGGCCGAGCGATTCAATCCCGAGGGCAAGGTCGCGCTGATCACCGGTGGCGCAGGCGGCATCGGCTTCGCGCTGGCGCGCCGCTTCGGAGCGGCCGGTTGCCGCGTGGCGCTGCTCGACGTCGACGAGGTGGGGTTGGCGGAACGCTCGGCCGCGCTCGTCGAGGCGGGCGTGGAGCATCTGGTCCGCCGCTGCGACGTCACCGACCGCGCCGACGTTGGCGCGGCCGTGACCGAGGTCTGCAGCCGCTTCGGCGGCGTCGACCTGCTGTTCAACAACGCAGGCATGAGCCACCGGAGCGCGTTCCGGGACACCGCGGCGGTCGTGTACGAGCGGGTGATCGCGGTCAACCTGTTCGGATCGCTCTACTGCGCGCAGGCCGCGCTGCCGTCGCTGCTGCGACGGAAGGGCATGATCGTCGTCACGTCCAGCGTCGCGGGATTCGCTCCCCTGCTCGGCCGCACCGGGTACTGCGCGTCCAAGTATGCCCTGCACGGCATGTTCGAGACCGCGCGGGCGGAGCTGATCGGCACCGGGGTGAGCGTGCTCATGGTATGCCCCAGCTTCGTCGATACCAGCATCGTCGCCAACGCGCTGGACGCCTCGGGCAACCGCACGGAGCGCCCGCGGGTCGAGATGGGCAAGGCGGCGAGCCGCGACTACGTGGCCGAACGCATCCTGGCCGCCGTGGTGCGGAGGAGGCGGTTCCTGGTGCTGTCGGGGACCGGCCGCGGGGCGTTGCTGCTGTCGCGGCTGGCGCCCGGAGTGTACGAGCGTTTCATCCGCCACCGATTCGCCGACGAGCTCTGAGGTCGCCGGTCGGCGCCGCGCGCCGCGTCCGCACGTGGCGGAGAAAGAGCTCCCACTTGATCACCGACTCGCGCGGCATCACCACCTCGAACACCCGGCGCCGGGAGGAGAAGTTCAGGCGGCGCTTGAGATCGACCGCCTCGGCCCTGATGTCCGCCATCAGGATCGACCACGGGGTGATGCCGCTGACGCGGAGCGACTCCGCTGTCAGGACCAGGTGTCCGCGGCCGACCGGCAGCGGATCGGGATCGGTGACGTCGTAGAGCCGCACCGGTTCGCTCCTCAGCAGCTCGCCGGCCGGCAGCGCGCCGTCCGCCGGCAGCCACGGTTCGGGAAAGCGGCTGCGGATGATGTCAGCGGCCGCGTGCAGGGCCATCGGCCGCCTCCCGCTCGCGGGATGGAGCCGTGATTCGGTGTCCACACGCCACGCCGCGCCGCAGTCCCGGCAGGACGCGATGTCGCCGCGTTCGTCGATCGCGTCCAGCCGCAGGCAGGCCGGACAGGCGAACAGCACGTTGCCGATCCCCGCGGCCAGACGCCGCCCGCGCACCGGCCAGCTCGGCCCATCCTCGGCGTCCACGCTGATGCGCTCCTCGATGTAGCGGCGGATCGACTCCAGGGAGTCGCCGGCCGCGAAGCGGCGCGGCGGATCGGCCTCGACGTGCACGCGGCCGCGCCGCAGGGTGGCAGCCCAGCGCGGCGACTGCCGCCAGCCGTTGTACACGCGGACCGTCACCACCGGCAGGTCCATCACCCGTACCAGCTTCTCGACGCCGGGAAGGATCGGCAGCGGCCGGCCGTCCCAGGTTCGCTCGCCTTCCGGGAACAGCCCGATGGAGCCGCCCAGGTCACGCCAGCGTCGCAGGCGGAGGATCGCGCGGGGATCGGCGGTGAACTTGCGTTTCGGCACCGCGCCGAAGAACTGATTGATCCATCCCATCCCCCCTCCCGAGAACGCCAACTCGGTCGACAGGAAATGGACCGCGCGTCCGACCGCCAGCGACAGGAACATCGGGTCCAGGAGGGAGGAGTGGTTGGACACGACCAGCACCGGCTCGCGCAGCAGCTCGCGGGGGCCGAATGTGGTGCGCACGACCGGCCGGAACGCGTAGCGGACCAGCAGTCCCAGCCACTTGACCCGCGCCTCGATGCGGCGGCGGTTGCGCGGCGTGGGTTGCAGGGGAGTCAGGCGCCGCCGGATCCGCACGGGCTCACCGTACGCGGGGAGCGTACTTCCGCAGGTAGGCTTCGATGCGGCCGCGCAACGCCGCGTCGATCACGGTGCGCCCGTCGACCGGTTGCCGCGACAGCACGTCGACGATCTGGCCGATGGTGGCGATGGCGGCCGTGGGCAGGTCGAACTCGTCGGAAAGCTCCGCCATGGCACTGCGGTCGCCGGCTCCCCGTTCCTGCCGGTCGACGGCTACCAGCAGCCCGGTGGGGCGAACGCCCGCCTCCTGCTGCAGGAGCTCGATCGCGGACCGCTTGGATGCGCCGTCGGTGACCACGTCGTCGACGATCACCACCCGGTCGCCCGCGGCCGGGAGCCGGCCGACCAGCAGGCCGCCTTCGCCGTGCTCCTTGCGCTCCTTGCGGTCGAAGCAGAAGCCCACCGGCTGCGTGCGATCGCGGCTGAGGGCCATGGCCGCTGCCGCCGCCAGCGTGATGCCCTTGTAGGACGGCCCGAACAACACTGTCGCGTCCGGAAACCGGTCCGTGATGGCCGCGGCGTAGTAGCCGCCGAGCTCGCTCAGAGCGGCTCCGTCCGCGCACCCGCCGGTGTTGAAGAAGTACGGCGACGGCCGTCCCGACTTGGTGGTGAACCGGCCGAACCGCAGCAACCCGGCGCCCACCGCGAACCGTGCGAATTGCTCCGGATAGTCCGGTCCCCGCGTCACGCGTCCAATCATAGCAGCTTCCAGAACGCAGGGTTCTACGAGAGGTCCGGCTGCAGGCGACGGCAAGACTGAGTCCGGTCGGCCGTCGTCACCACCACCACCACTACCGCTCACCACTGATTGCCGTGGCAGGCGCGTGCTTCGACGTATTATCGTGAGGACAGCGCCCAACCGAACGACATGCGTTCCTTCAGCATCGCCGGCCCCGTCCGTCCCCAGCGGCACTACTGCATCCCGCCGCTTGAGCGCATCGACCTGGAGCACGTCCTCGGGCTCGTCCGGGACGAGCAGTACTTTGTGCTGCATGCGCCGCGGCAGACCGGCAAGACGTCGGCGCTGCTGGCTCTGGCCGACGTACTGAACAAACAGGGTTGCCGCTGCGTATACGTCTCGGTCGAGACGGCTCGAACCGCCCGCGACGACGTGGAACGGGCGATGCGCGCGGTGCTCGTTGCTCTGGCGTCGCAGGCGCGGACTACGCTGGACGACGCCTTCCTGGATGAACGCTGGCCCGACCTTCTGGCTCGGGTCGGTGCGGACGCGGCGCTGGGCGAAGCGCTGTCCCGCTGGGCGCAGGCGTCGCCGGGGCCGCTGGTGCTGCTGATCGACGAGATCGACACGCTGACCGGCGATTCGCTGCTGTCGGTGCTGCAGCAGCTCCGCGCCGGGTATCCCAATCGGCCCGAGCGCTTTCCGCGCAGCGTGGTCCTGTGCGGCATGCGCGATGTGCGCGACTACCGCATGGGCACGGCAGGCAGTCCGTTCAACATCGCCGCCGAGTCGCTCCGGCTGGGCGACTTCTCGCGCGTGGAGACGCTGGCGCTGCTGCGCCAGCACACGGAGGAGACCGGCCAGGCGTTCACGCCGGAGGCGCTGGACGCGGTGTGGACGCAGACGTGCGGCCAGCCCTGGCTGGTGAACGCTCTGGCGCACGGCACGTGCTTCAAGAACCGCGCGTTGCGGCAGGATCGCTCGCGCAGGGTGACCGCTGACGACATTGCCGCGGTCCGCGAGGACCTCATCGTGAACCGGGTGACGCACCTGGACTATCTGGCCGACAAGCTCCGCGAGGATCGCGTACGCCGGGTGATCGAGCCGATGCTGAGCGGCACCGACCGGCACGCATTCACGGACCGCGACGTCACGTACGCGCGCGACCTCGGGCTGGTGGCCGGCGATGCGCCGTTGCGGGTGGCCAACCCGATCTACGCCGAAGTGCTGCCGCGCGAGCTTGCCTGGGTGGTGCAGGAGACGCTGGACGTGTCGCCGCCCCGGTACGTGCGAACGGACGGCAGCCTGGACGCGGCCCTGCTGATGGAGGAGTTCCAGGGCTTCTTTCGCCGCCACTCCGAGCACTGGAAGAACCGTTTCGCCTACGAGGAGGCGTGGCCGCAGTTGCTCCTGCAGGCGTACCTGCAGCGCGTGATCAACGGCGGCGGGCGCATCGAGCGGGAATACGCGCTGGGGAGCGGGCGTGTGGACCTGCTGATCGTCTGGCCGCGTGCCGGTCGGGTACAGGAGTTCGTCGTCGAGTGCAAGGTGGTGCGCGAGCACGACGGGCTGGACCGCGTCGTGGACGAGGGCGTGCAGCAGACGGCGCGGTACGTGGACCGCTGCGGTGCGGCGGCGGGGCACCTGATCGTCATCGACCGGCGCAGGAACCGGAGCTGGGAGGAGAAGATCTACCGCTTGCGGCGCCATTCGGCGCAACTGCCGCGCGGCGACGCGGTGCCGGTGGACGTGTGGGGAATGTAAACGAATTGGGTGCGTTGGTTCAGGCCGCAGATCGCGGCCGATCGCCTCGTCCTACCACCCGAAACCGTCGTAGTACGTGCCAGTCCGATAGTTCTTCAGGCCCCGTCTGATGCACGGCACCCTCTCCGGGTTGAGTTTTCCGGCGAACAAGCGATTGCGGATGACAGCCAGCGCATGGGCGATCATCGCCACCTGGAGGCTATGCTCCTGAATGTTGTCGACCCAGGTATTGCGCATCAGCCCCCAACGATGAATGAACCTTCATCCTCGACAGGTAGGCAAAGAAATGACTGCCCTTTCTCACAGGCTCTTCCTCGCCGGTTCGAGTCAGCAGGGCTCTGCTGTCCCGATCCAGCAGGAAGATATGAGCTTCGGGAACAACCTTGAATCGGTCGGACATCGCGCCTCCCAGTCGATTCTCGCCATGTTCGGCGCGCGCCGGATATGCGTCAACCGACCGAAATAGAGCCGCGGCCCGGGTCCGGGGATGCCCGAGCGGCGGGAGCCGGTTGACGCCGGCCCGCCCGCGCCGGTACAAGGAGCGATGCGCGCCATACGAGTCGCCTGCGGCCAGTTCGAGGCCGGCAGCCTGTCCGACAACGTGGCAATCATGCGCGATCAGGCGGGTGAGGCCCGGTCGCGCGGCGCCGAGATCATCGTCTTCCCGGAGCTGGCGCTCACCGGCTATCTGCCGGCGCCGGAGGTTCTCGCCCACTGCCAGCCGCTCGATGGAGCGGGCGTGGAGCGCATGTGCGACGTCGCACGCGAGCACGGCATCGCCATCGTCTTCGGCCTGCCCGAAATCACCGGCGGCATGCGCTACAACACCATGCTCGCCGTCGACGCGACCGGCGCCATCGCCGGGGTCTATCGCAAGATCCACCTCTGGAAGACCGAGAACTGGGCGCAGCCCGGAACCTCGATCGATCCCTACGAGCTGGCCGGCGTCACCTGCGCGTCGTGGATCTGCTACGATACGCGGTTCCCGGAGATCGGCCGCGCGGCGGCGCTGGCCGGCGCCGATCTGTGCATGATCTCGACCGCCTGGCTGGGGCCGGGCGACGAGTGGGAACTTGCCGTCCGGTCACGCGCGCTGGACAACTCCGTGTTCGTCGCCGGCTCGGACATCATCAATCCCGATCCCGCGCTGCGCACCCGTGGCCGCAGCCTGATCGTCAGTCCGAAGGGCCACGTGCTGGCGCGCGCGGCCGAGGACACGCCGGGTGTCATCGTCGCCGACCTGGATCCGGAGGAGCAGCAGGCGCAGAAGGACCGCGTGCCGCTGCTCGGCGATCGGCGCCTGGAGACGCTGCTCGATCCGGCGCCCGCCGCACATGACCCCGGCATGCTGCAGTCGGTGGCCGGGTCGTCGCGCGGGCCGGCGATCTGGCGGCCCGGCGCCTGAGGGGGCACGCACGTGTCGGTCGGCTTCGGAATCATCGGCACCGGTCTGATCGCCGGCATGCACGCCCAGGCGCTGGCGGGGGTCGCCTCCGCGCGGCTGGTGGCGTGCCTGTCGCGTGACGCCGATCGCGCCGGGCAGTTCGCGGCGGAGCATGGCTGCGCGGCCTTCGGCGACCTCGACGCATTCCTGGCGCATCCCGGCCTGGACGCGGTGAGCATCTGCACGCCGTCCGGAGCACACCTGGAGCCGGCGCTGGCCGCCATCGCGGCCGGCAAGCACCTGTTCGTGGAGAAGCCGCTGGAGGTCACCCTGGAGCGCTGCCGGCAGATCGTCGACGCGGCGGACGCCGCGGGGGTGATCTGCTCGGGCGTGTTCCAGTCGCGATCGCTGCCGGATGTGCTCCTGATCAAGCGGGCATTGGCGCAGGGCCGCTTCGGCGACGTCGTCGTCGGCGACGCCATCGTCAAGTGGGTGCGGCCGGCCAGCTATTACCAGGACGGTTGGCACGGCACCCGAGCGCTCGACGGCGGCGGAGCGCTGATGAACCAGTCCATCCACACCATCGACCTGCTGCAGTGGCTGCTCGGCCCGGTCGAATCGGTGCAGGCATTCACCACGCGCCGCGCCCACGCCAAGCTGGAAGTGGAGGACACGGCGGTCGCCGCGGTCCACTTCGCGTCAGGTGCGCTCGGCACCATCGTGGGGTCGACCGCCATCCACCCCGGGTTCGAGCGGCGCATCGAGATCGGCGGCACGGCCGGCAGCGCCGTGCTGGTCGGCGACACCATCGGGGAGTGGCACTTCGCGGAGGAAACCGATGAGGACGAGGCGCTGCGCGCGCGCCGCGCCGACGTCGATCCGGATCGTGGCGGCGCCTCGGATCCCGCCGGCGTGGGCATCGCCGGCCATCGGCGGCAGTACGATGAGGTTGCGACTGCCATCCGGGCCGGCGAAGCGCCCGACATCGACGGCCGCGCGGCCACGGCGGCGGTCGCCATCGTCCTGGCGATCTACGAGAGCGCGCGTTCCGGCCGGCCGGTCACTCCCGAGGTTCCGCCGCCGGCTTCGTAGGCGTCGCTGGCCGAGCGGTCGCGGTCCGTGCTCTGCCTGCAGATCGCGTCGGGAGCTTGTCTGTGAGGGCTTGACCGCCTACACTCGGCCGTCATGGACGTGCGCAGTTGGTCGCAGACGATCGTCGACGAAGTCGGCAAGGTGATCCTCGGCAAGGAGCAGGTGATCCGCCGGCTGTTGATCGCGCTGCTGTGCCGCGGCCACGCGTTGCTGGAGGACGTGCCCGGCGTGGGCAAGACCATCCTGGCGCGGGCGCTGTCGCTGGCGCTGGGCGGCGAGTTCCGGCGCATCCAGTGCACGCCCGACCTGCTGCCGGCCGACGTGCTGGGCGTCTCGGTCTACAACCCCAAGTCCGGGGACTTCGACTTCAAGGAAGGCCCGGTCATGACCAACATCCTGCTGGTGGATGAGGTCAACCGCGCCACGCCGCGCACGCAGTCCGCGCTGCTGGAGGCGATGGCGGAGGGGCAGATCAGCGTCGAGGGCAAGACCACGCCGCTGCCGCAACCGTTCTTCATGATCGCCACGGAGAACCCGGTGGAGTTCGAGGGCACGTTCAACCTGCCGGAAGCGCAGAAGGACCGCTTCTTCCTGACGCTGCGCATGGGCTATCCGCCGCCGGAGGCGGAGGAAGAGATCATGCTGGCGCAGCGCCGGCTCTCTCATCCGGTCACGGACCTGAAGCCTGCCACCGACCTGGAGACGGTGCTCTCGCTGCAGCAGCAGCTCCTGGACGTCGAGGTGGCGGACGAGGTGCAGGAGTACATCCTGACCCTGGTGGAGGCGACCCGCAGCGACAGCCGGCTGAACCTGGGCGCCTCGCCGCGCGCGTCGATGGCGCTGTACAAGGGCGCACAGGCGGTGGCGGCCATGAACGGCCGCACGAGCGCCACGATCGACGACGTGGTCGACCTGGCGCCGGGCGTACTGCTGAAACGGATCAGCGTCAGGTCCGAGCACCAGCTCAAGGGTCTGGACGAGGATCTCGTGATCGACGGACTGCTGGACTCCACGCCACGGGAGCCGGTCGCCGTCGCATCGGCAACCGACGGCTGACGCGGTGGCGATCAACGCCGGAGGGCGGCTGCGCTTCTTCGTCGACCTCCTGTTCCCGCTGGTGCTCCTGGGGACGTTCCTGTTCGCGCCGTTTCGCCCGTTCCGCTTCGCGGTCCTGGCACTGCTGGTGGTTCGCGGCCTGTCGCTGCTGTACGCCTACCTGGTGCCGCGCCTGGTGCAGGTAACCCGCAGCGAGACGCTCATCCACGCGCAGCGCTTCCAGCGCTTCCGCGTGACCCTGGATCTCCACAACCGCGGGCCCATCCCCATTCACTACCTGACGGTGGCCGACACGTACGGCAACTTCGTGGTGCGCGACGGCTCGTTCATGATCGCTCTGCCCCCGGGCGGGCGCACGCAGGTGACCTACGAGGCGGAGAGCCACTACCGCGGCGAGTTCTCGCTGGGCCCGGTGCGGCTGCGCGGCGCCGACCCGATGGGCTTCTTCAGTTGGGACCACCAGTCGCCGACGCCCGCCACGGTGCTGGTCTACCCGGCCGTGTTCCCGGTGGAGATGCACGAGAAGGACGGCCTGCCCTCCGGCAGCATCACGGTGTCCAGCCGTCTCTACGAGGACACGACCCGGTTCCGTTCCGTGCGCGAGTACGTGGCGGGCGACGAGCTGAAGCGGATCAACTGGAAGGTGTCGGCGCGCATGGGGAAGCTGTTCTCCACCGAATACACGCCGTCCATCTACTACCCGGTCATGATCGTGCTGAACCTCACGGAGGCCGATTACCCGATGGGGCAGCGCGAGCACCTCATGGAGCGCGCCATCGAGGTGGCCGGCAGCCTGCTGTTCTTCTTCGTCAGCCTCAAGCAGGAGGTCGGCATCATCACCACCGGCTCGATCCGCTCAAGCGATCAGCCTCCGTCGGAGCCCGCGCGGGCGGGCGTGGGCCACGCCATCGGCATCCTGGAGATGCTGGCCCGCGTCACCGCCGGCAAGGAACCGATCGACTTCACCGGTCACGTGCTGGCTTCGGGTGTGCCGATCCCCACCGGTGCCAAGGTGATGGTGGTGACCCCGCCGACCACGCAGGCGCAGAACGACTCGCTGGTGGGGTTGCGCCGCCGAGGTCATGACGTGCAGGTGTTCGTCGTCTCCACGCACCAGACCCGTGAAGAGGACGTGGTGGTACCCGGCATCCGCTCGCACGCGGTACGCGGCTACGGCTCGGAGTTGATCCAGCGATGAATCCGGACCGATTGCGCTTCTACCGGAACACCCTGCACCCGTTCCTGTCGATCGCGATCCCGTTCCTGCTGTTGCTGTCGGTGGAGACCTTCGTGCGGGGCATGGTCCTGCACGCCGTGCTGCCGCTGCCCGGCTACCTGTGGGCGGTGCTGGCGCTGGTGGGCGTGATCCAGGCGGTGGCCGCCAACCGCGCGGCCGAGGAGGGGACCTCCAGCATCGCGCCGCGCCTCCGCGAGCTGCTCCTGATCCTGATCGGCACGCTGGTGCTGTTCATGCTGGCGCAGGGCCACCTGCTGCGCGGCGACATCAACCCGGTCAAGGCCGACGTGCTGTATCCGCTGGCGCTGACCTTCGTCTACTGGATCATCGCCTTCGGGCTGCACCGCAACATGCGCGAGCGCGAAGCGTTCCTGACGCTGGTGGTGGACCAGGACGGCGACCAGCTCAAGACCGCGTTCCGGGACTACTCCGAGGAGGCGACCACCTCCTCCGCTCGCATGCGCGCGTTGCGCCGCGCCATCCTGTGGTTCCAGTCGCTGTCCCTGATCGCGTTCCTGATCCTGCTGATCGCGGTCGATCCGATCGACCCGTGGTGGACGGTGCTGGCGCTCGGCCACGTGGGCTTCGGGCTGATCTTCCTGGCGATCGTCAACGGCTTCATGGAGGAGCAGCAGCACCTGGGCCAGGGGCTGCCGGTGCCGCCGGCGCTGCAACGCCGCCGCGTGCGCGCCACGGTGCTGACGTTGCTGTTGACCGCGGTGGTGGTGATGCCGCTCACCGGCCGCGAGGCGCTGCTGCCGGCGGAGGCGATCGGCGCCTTCATGGAGTGGCTGGAGGAGCGGCTGCGGCTGCCGGAGCGCGAGGTCAAGGTCAGGGTCCGCGAGGGCGGGGATACGGAGGCCTTTCAGGAAGACTTCCGCGAACCCGACCTGGGCGACCTGAGCGGCGCGCGCGAGGAGAGCGACTTCCTGGAGCGGCTGGTCAGGATCGTACTGATCTCCATCGGCTCGCTGATCCTGATCGGGCTCCTGTACTTCCTGGTGCGGCCGCTGCTGTCGCGCGATTACCGGGAGCGGTTGCGCCAGGCGAGGCCGCTCGCCCGGCTGGCGGCCGCGGTCGGCCGCTTCTTCACGGCGTTCGCCGAGTCGGTGCGGCGCATGATCGAGGCGTTCGCCCGCTCAAGGCAGTCGCTCGCCCGGTTCGGCGAGTCGCTGGTCGAGCGCGCCCGCGAGCGCAGCGCCGCGCGGGCCGCGGCGCGCGCGCGGGATGCGGAGCTCGACAAGCAGCGCCAGCGAGCGATCGGGCAGGCCTCCAAGGCGTTCGTGCGGCTGATCCGCTGGGCCGAGCGCGGCGGCGTGCCGTTCCGGAAGTGGATGGGGCCGATGGAGTACCTGATGCTGGTGGCCGAACGGTCGACCTCCAACGCCAGGGCGCTGGGGGAGATCGGCGCCATCTTCGAGCAGATCGCCTACGCGGCGACCGACCCTCCGCAGGAACGGTCGCAGACCTATTACAACCTCATCAAAGAGGTGACTCGCCAACGCATGCAGGAACCGGCGCCGAGCCGCGCACCGGACGCCCCGCTGGCTCCGGTGGCGCGGTGACTCAGGCGACGCCCGCGGGATTCGGCGGCGGCGCGGGTTCGGCGGGGGCCGTGAACGGCGTGCTCTTGGCGGATAGAGAGGAGTGATTCGATGGCAGACGTGAAGGCATGGGCCGAACAGGTGCGCGGCTCGGTGGAGCAGGCGTTCTTCGGCAAGGCCGACTCGGTCGAACGGGTGCTGGTGGCGCTGCTGTGCCGCGGCCACGTGCTGATCGAGGACGTGCCGGGCACCGGCAAGACCGTGCTCGGCCGCGCGGTGGCCAAGAGTATCGGCGGCGAGTTCCGGCAGCTCCAATGCACGCCCGACCTGCTGCCCGCCGACGTGCTGGGCGTGTCGGTCTTCAACCCGCAGACCGGCGAGTTCGACTTCCGCGAGGGCCCGATCATGACCAACATGCTGCTGGTCGACGAGATCAACCGCGCCACGCCGCGCACGCAGTCGGCGTTGCTGGAGGCGATGGCCGAAGGCCAGGTTTCGGTCGAAGGCCGCAGTCAGCCGCTGCCCAATCCCTTCGTGCTGATCGCCACCGAGAGCCCGGTGGAGTCGGAGGACACCTTCCCGCTGCCGGAGGTGCAGAAGGACCGCTTCTTCCTTTCGATCAAGATCGGCTACCCGTCGCGCGAGGCGGAGAAGTCCGTGATCGCCATGCAGCGCGTCATCGAGCCGCCCCTGGACCGCATCGTCCCGGTGACCGGCATCGACACCCTGCTGCAGATGCAGGAGGCGGTGATGGAGGTGCACGTCGAGCCGTCCATCCGGCGCTACATCCTGGCGATCATCAACAGCACGCGGGAGGACAACCGCCTGATGATCGGCGTGTCGCCGCGCGGGTCGCTGGCCATGTTCAAGGGCAGCCAGGCGCTGGCCGCCGTGCGCGGCCGGGACTTCGTCACGCCGGAGGACGTGCGCGACCTCGCGCCCTCCGTGCTGCGCAAGCGGCTGCTGCTCAAGTCCGAGCACACCGCCAAGGGCATGACCGAGGACGCGGCGGTCGACGATCTGCTCGAGTCCGTGGACGTGCCCCCGCTGGCCGAGGCGGTGTAGCCCGCCGCGGCGGTGGAGAAGGGCACCCGTGCCGACCGGCACCGTCCAAACGAAGACCGGCCCGGGCAGGATCGGTACCGCGCCGGTCGCCGCGCCCGGATGGACCGCACGGAAGGACTCCGCCCTTCGCATCGTCGACTGCGACGTCCACCACAGCTTCGAGTCTCCCGAGCAGCTCCTGCCCTACCTGCGGTCGCCGAGATCAGGCGCCTGGCTCCCCGCAGGGACACGGTGGCCGTGCACGTCCCCCTGAACACGGCGCGGCCCTTCGGGAACCGCTGCCACGATCCCATCTGGGAGGCGTGCGCCGAGCACGGCCTGCCGGTCGTCGCCCACATCGGCGGTGGCGGGCCGGGCAACACGCCGACGCCGGTCGGCTACCCTACCTACTACGTGGAGACCCGCCTGGCCCGCCAGTCGGTGGCGATGGCCCAGGCGGCCTCGCTGATTGTCGAGGGCGTGTTCGAGAAGTTCCCGACCCTCACGTTCGGCATGATCGAGGTGCAGCAGATGTGGGAGGTCTCGCTCATGTGGCAGCTCGATTTCGACTGGAAGGCGATCGGCGACCAGACGCCGTGGCTGAAGCGGCTGCCCAGCGAGTACTTCCGGCAACACATCCGCGTGGGCACGCAGCCCATGCACGAGCCCGGACGGCCGGAACACCTGCAGCAGTCCCTGGAGATGCTGCACGCCGTGCCGTTCCGCGCGGTGCGGGTGAAGACCTATCCCGTGGCGGTCGACGGCGACGACGTC
This sequence comes from Spirochaetia bacterium, assembly GCA_965215345.1. GTDB lineage: Bacteria > Spirochaetota > Spirochaetia > SZUA-6 > Bin103 > CATQHW01. Next base: position 2,495,401 of record CBDCDL010000002.1, read on the forward strand.
GTGGTCGAGTACGCCGAGGACTCCTGATCCGTCACCATGCGCGCCACTCCCTTCAACGTCGCCGAGGCGGTATTCGAGCCGTTCTGGGACCCGCAGCTCAGTCGGTTGTCGGAATGGCAGGTCGACGACGGAAGCCGGCGCGGCCTGGAGGTCCGCCAGTTCTGGTGCTGGGTGGAGTTCTCCTGGACCAGGGCGCCGCGCTCCGGCCCGGCCCTGAGCATGCAGCGCTCGCTGGACCTGGACTGCAGCGGCTACGACCGGCTGCTGTTCTCCCTGGTGGCGCCCGAGGGAGCCGAGGTCACGGTCGCGGTCGAGACCGACAAGGGCCAGCGGCATTGCCGCGCGCGTGCGCCGGCGCTCAAGCGGGAGTACGCCGTGGCGCTGGGCGGCGCGGTGCGCGTCACCGCTCTGCGGTTGGAGATCACGGCTCCGCCGGACGGCGGCGCGGGAGCAGGATGGCTCAACTGGGCAGGGCTTCAGAACCGGGATCTGCTTGCGCGCCACCTGGCCGCGCAGCGCGACCAGGCAGGGGCCATGGACCGCCTGCTGCAGCCGGCTTTCGTGCGGCCGCGGCTGCAACCTTCGCTGGAGGTGGTGATCACCGCCGAAGAACTGGCGGCGGTGCGCAGGCTGCACGGTGCGATGGTCGCCCGCGGCGACCGGTCACCGTACGAGGAGTCAGCAGCGCGGGCATTCGCCACCGATCCGGCGGACTTGGTCAACGACGTGATCCTGACGGCGCCGGACACCCGCTACGGGCGCGAGCGCGAGCACGGCGTGGGCTGCATCGGGCAGGCCGCCGCGGCGCTGCAGGCGGCGGTGGTGCTGGAGGACGCGGATCTGCTCCGCCGCGGCGCCGAGTTCGCGCTCGCGGCGGCTCTGACGCCGGTGTGGGACTGGGGCTTCATCTCGCGCTTTCCCGGCAGCGCGTTCGAGAGCCGCGCCTTCCTGCAGGGGCTGTGCAGCTCGGACCTCGCCCATGCGCTCGATCTGGCGGACGACCTCCTCACCGACGCGGGACGGGCGCTGCTGCGGCGGCGCCTGGCGGAGGACGGCATCGGAGCCGTCAACTTCTCGGCGTGGCGGCACGAGTACATCCATCACTGCAACCAGTTGGCCCTGTTTTCCACCGGCCGGCTGGCCGCCTACGGGGTACTGCGCGGCGAGTGGCCGCGCGTCGCTCCCTACCAGGAGCTCGCGTACCGGGAGCTGTCAGCGAGCCTGGACGACATCATTCTGAGCGACGGCGGCTTCGTGGAGGGGCCGAACTACTTCGCCGGCACGATGGCGCGCGCGCTCACCGCGCTGGCCCACCACAGCCGGTCCCTCGGTCAGCCTCCGCACGCCAACCTGCCGGCCGCGCTGGCTCGCAGCGACGCGCTGGCGGCGGCGCTGGTCTCGACGGACGACGACACCGACGTGATCCCGATCTGCGACGCCCGCGCCGTGCTGGAGAGCGAGTGGCTGGCGTTGCTTGCCGCCGCGCGTCCGGAGAGCGGGTGGGTGACCGCCTACCGGAGCGCCGAACAGCGCCCAGGCTTCGCGCTCACCTCGCTGCCGGCGATGGCGCAGGCGGAGCGGATCCCGGCACAGGCCGCGCCGCCGCCGGCGCTGGTGGTGCTGCCGGAGATGGGCATCGTCGCCTCCCACCGCCCGCTGCACGGCCACACCGTCAAGCTGCTGGTGATGGGCAATCGAGCTCGTGCGGGCCACACCCACGAGGACAAGGGCAGCTTCGTGCTGGAGTTCGCGGGGCAAACCTTCGCCCTGGACCCGGGCACCTGCGACTATTCCAATCCGCTGGCCGGACTGCTCAAGCACTGCGAGCGGCACAACATGCTGGTGCCGGCCGGCACCGATGCGCGCCCGCATCCCGAGTGTCCGATCCCGGCCGACGTGAAGCCGCGAGCGGAAGGTGATGACAGACGCTTCGACGCCGAAATCGATCTCAGCCCGGGCTGGGACGGCTGGTACCGGCACTGGCGGCGGCGCTGGTCGTCGCCGGAGCCGTCGGTGCTCACGATCCGGGACGACTACGAGCTTGCCGCCGGCACCGGCGTCGAGTGGTACTGGCAGACCGCGTTGCCGGTGTCGGTCGACGGACAGCGGATCGTGATCTCCGGCCGGCGCGGACGCGTGCGCCTCGGTACGCCGCCGGACGTGCGCGTCCGCGTCGACGAGCTTCCACTGCCGGACGGCGCCGTGCAGCGCCGCATCAGTCTGGCCATCGAAGGCACGTCCGGCACCGTCGAGGTCACCGCTCATCTGGAGCTGCTGCCGTAACTTCGGCGCCGAAGCGCCCGCCGGCGTGGGTAGGGTTGACCGCCTTCGTGCACCACTCGGGTAGCGGGCCGGTGGGGAACGAGGTGGCTGAGTCGCTTCGGTATGCAGTCGTCGGTGTCGGCGACATGGGCCGCGAGCATCTGCGGAACATCACGGCGATTCCCGGCGGTGAGGTGGTGGCGGTCGCGGATCCCCACGAGGCCTCGATCGACCAGGCCCTTCGAGTCGCGCCAGATGCGCGCGTGTTTGCCGCGGTCGAGGAGCTGATGGCGCACGTCGAGGTCGGCATGGACCTGCCGCCCGGGTTCCTGCACGTCGTCCACGAGGTGGACGACCACGAAGCCCACGTCGCGATGCTGCGGCAGGCAGGCGTGCGCTTCCTGATCGAGCCGCAGGAGATCGACACGGCCGTGGGCCGGCGCAAGATCGCATTCTTCGAAGCCCCGGACGGCATCCGCACCGAGGTGATGCAGATCCTCGAAGACCGGGAGGAGGAAGCCGTCAACTCCGGTTGACGGTCGACGCACCACACGGAACGAGACGACCACTCGTGTACGGACTCATCCGAGCCAGACCCCTGAGCCGTCATACCCTGCTTGCCGACACACATAACCTGTGACACATTGCGATGTGGACTGGGTTCATGCGGAATGTAACGTTGGCGATGGAAGAGGAACTCATCGAGCGAGGCCGCGAATACGCTCGCCGGCACGGCATGTCCTTCAACGCGCTGATTCGGGACCAGTTGCGGCGCCTGGTGTATCGACAGTCCGACTGGACGGAGGAGACGTTCCGCGCGATGGACGCCGCTACCGGCGGCTCCGGCGGCCGGACGTGGCGGCGCAGCGACCTCTACGATGGCTAAGGTGTTCCTCGACACCAACATCCTGGTATACGCGAGCGATCGGGACGAGCGGCAGAAGCGGCGCCGGGCGCGGGCGTTGCTCCGTGAGACTGCGGCTGACGGCAACGGAGTGATATCGACTCAGGTGGTGCAGGAGTTCTTCGTTGCGGCCACCAGGAAGCTCTCCATCGAAGCGTTGGAGGCGAAGGCGATCGTCGTCACGTTGCATCCGCTTGAGCTGATGGAGGTAGGCCTGGAGGACATCAACCGTGCGATCGACGGCGTGGTGCTGTGGCAGGTCTCCTTCTGGGATGCACTGATCCTGACCGTGGCGGAGCGGGCGAACTGCTCGGTCGTGTACTCGGAGGATCTGAACTCGGGGCAGCGCTACGGCGGAGTCGAAGTCCGGAACCCGTTCGAGTAGCGTCGACGGAGGGCGGCGCACCTCACCGGGGACAGAGGGCGCGGCCTGACGGCCGCGCCCTGAGGGTCGGATCGACCTCGGAGTATTATTGGAACTTGAGGTTGATCTCGTTCATCCGGTCCTGGACGATGCGCAGGTCGCCGCCTTCCTCCCAGCGCGCCATCCACTCGTCGAACGCGGACAGGTCCTTGGCGCCGGTGATCAGCTCGACGAACAGCACGTTCATCTGGCCGCTGACGTCCATCTTCCGCCACAGGTCATCGCCGTTCTCGTCCGTGATGGGGAAGAACCGGTTGGTGGGAACCCGCCGGATGTTTGCGTCCGAGTAGATGCCGTCCGGGTTCTTGTGGAAGTCTTCCAGCGCCTTGATGACGCCGGGGTGCTGCCAGTTCGCCGTGTGCGGCGTGTAGCTGTACAGCGCGCCCCAGAAGTAGCCGGCGCCGATCTGCTTGGCGGCGTCGATGCCGATGAACTCCGGCTTGCGCTCCGGGAATCCGAACTCGTTGATCTCCCAGTGTGTGCCTTCGATGCCCAGGTTGGTCAGCGTGTTGTACGCCTCGTCCGTGTTCATCTTGTCCATGATCTGCATGATGAAGTGCAGGTCGTCCGGACGCGATTCCAGGTGCCGGCCGAATCCGTAGGAGCCGCCGTGGAACGGATTCCAGACGTAGCGAGCCGGCCGCACGTCGTCGAAGAAGCGCGGGAACGGTCCCATCTTGACCTCTGCCTCCGGCACCACCTTGCGGATCCAGTTGCCCTCCGTGCCGGGGCGGTCCAGCGAGTCGTCCCATGAGCCGTAGCCGATCCACTCCTTGACGATGGTCTCCCCGTTGCGGAACAGGTTGACGTTGGTGCCCGAGTCGATGGTCGGGAACTCCGGATCGATGTAGCCCTTCTCGAACCAGTCGCGGGCCACCTCGTAGCCCAGCTTCATCTCCGGCTGGTTGAAGCCGTGCACCAGCACGCCGTCACGCACGTTCCAGCGCCACTGCGCCCAGCCGGTGCCGTCGAAGATCATCGGGAAGCACTGCCAGGTCAGGCCCTTGGCCGGACAGGAGTACGGATAGTCGTTCGGATTCGCCGCCTTGTAGGCCGCGAAGACCGCCTCGACCTCCTCGAACGTGCCGGGCACGTCGTCGAAGCCCAGGCCCTGGAGCACGTCCAGGCGCCAGGCGATGCCGTGCGGGAACTGGCCGCCGAACCAGACGTTCGGGATCTGCACCAGCTTGCCGTCGCGATGGAAGCGATCCCAGGTGCCCTGCTCGTTGAGGCCGACCACCTTCATCACGTCCACCAGCGCCGTGTAGATGCCCGGCATGTACTCCTGAACGTCGGCGAGCGAGAAACGGGCGGTGCCCTGCTTCATGATCTCCTCGTTCCACCAGACCGGGAACACGTCCGGCATGTCGCCCGATGCCAGCAGCAGGTTGAGCTTCTCGGTCACCTCGCTGTCGGCGTCCACCCCTTCCGGCAGGATGGTCACCGCGCGGCCCAGGTCGCGCTCGATCCACTCCTCGACGGTGGTAAACACCTCGGTGCGTTCCTCCGGCACCTGACGCAGACCGAACCAGCGGATCTCCAGCGGTGCGTCCGACGCTCCCTCGCCCTGGCCCTCGGCCAGCGCCAGCGCCGCGCTGCCGAACAGCAGCAATGCGCCGAATATGACGGTAAGCGATTTCCTCATCACTCCCTCTCCTCCTCGAATGAAATTGTCTGCCCTGCAACGCAGAGCCGCCCCGCAGGGGCGTTGGGTTTCATTGAGCGCACGAGCACAAGCTCATCCCTTCAGTGACCCCAGGATGATGCCCTTGACGAAGTACCGCTGCATGAAGGGGTACGTACAGAGTATCGGCACCGTCGACACCATCAGGATGGCGGCCTTGATGGTCTCCGGCGTGTATTGGCGCACCAGTTCCTCCTGGCGCTGGATCGCCTGCACGTCGGCCCCCAGGCCGGAGTAGGCGAAGTTGCTCTCCAGCAGCACGCGGCGCAGCAGGATCTGCAGCACCTTGATCTTGGGGCTGGTGATGTAGATGAGCGCGTCGAACCAGGAGTTCCAGTGCAGGACCATCGTCCACAGCGCCACGGTGGCGATGATCGGCATCGACAGCGGCACGACGATGCGCGCGAAGATGACCAAGTCGTTGGCGCCGTCGATGCGGGCGCTCTCCTCCAGCTCCTCCGGCAGCGCCATCAGGTAGTTGCGGGCGATGATCAGCGTGAACGGGTCCACCAGGATCGGCAGAATCAGCGACCAGATCGAGTTGATCAGCCCCAGGCTCCGTACCAGGACGAAGAGGGGGACGATGCCGCCCGAGAACAGCATCGTGATCAGCACGAAGATGGTCCAGAAGGTGCGCAGCGGCAGGTAGCGCTTGGCCAGCGGGTACCCCATCGACATCGTCACGGCGACGGTCAACGCGGTGCCGAGCGCGGTGCGCAGGATGGTCCAGAAGTAGGCGTTGCCGATGGCCGGGGTCTGCAGGATGCGGCCATAGGAGGCCAGACTCATCGCTCCTGGCCGCGGGAAGGCCTTGAAGCCGATCTTCATCGCCTCCTCGGCGGTGCTCAGCGACAGGGTGATCTGGCGCATGAACGGGTACAGGATGGTGATGCAGAACAGCACCATGAGGACGGCGTTGGTCGTGTCGAAGACCTTCTCGCCCATGGGCTTCTGCAGTGCCATCGTCCCCTACCAGAGGCCGTAGCCGGTGAAACGCCGCACGATCCGGTCGACGGCCAGCACCAGCACCAGGGCGATCACGTTCTTGGTCAGCCCCACGGCGGTGCCGAACTCGAACTCGAAGCCCTGCAGGCCGACCCGGTAGATGTAGGTATCGATGATGTCGGCGATCTCGTACACGAGGGTGTTGTAGAGGTTGAAGATCTGGTCGAAGCCGGCGTTGAGGATCTGCGACATGCTCAGGATCAGCAGGATCGCGGTCACCGGCAGGATGCCGGGCAGGGTGATGGAGATCGCGCGCCGCCAGCGGCTGGCGCCGTCCACCACGGCCGCCTCGTAGAGCTCGGGATTGATGCTCGACATGGTGGCCAGGTAGATGATCGTGCCCCAGCCGACCTCCTTCCAGATGCCGGAGATGATCAGGATCGGGATGAACCAGGTCTGGCTGGTCAGGAGCACCGTGGGCTCCAGGTCGAGCAGGCGGACGATGAATCCGTAGATGCCGCGGCGCGACAGCAGCTCCGTGATCAGGCCGGCCACGACGACCCAGGACAGAAAGTGCGGCAGGTAGGAGATGGTCTGCACCGTGCGCTTGAACTTGGTGTTGAAGATCTCGTTCAGCAGCAGCGCCAGGATGATCGGCATCGGGAAGCCGAAGATGATGCGCAGCGCGCTGATCTCCACCGTGTTCCAGAACACGCGGGCCACGTCCTGCCCTTCGAACAGGCGGCGGAAGTGCCTGAGTCCTGCCCACGGGCTGAGCAGGATGCCTTGATGGACGTCGTACTCCTTGAATGCCAGCACTAGGCCGTAGATCGGGACGTAACGGAAAACGACGAAGTAGGCGATGCCGGGCAGCATCAGCAGGAGCAGGTAGCGGTGGCGGTACAGCTCCCTGGCCAGGCTGGGCTTGCGGTATTCCACCAGCTCGGCGGGCGCTACGGCTGCTGCGGAAGAGCGATCGGCCATGGGGGAAACCTCGGTGATTCTAACCTTTCAGCGCGCCGATGAGGGCGCCCTTGACGAAGTACTTCTGCATGAACGGATAGGCGAGCAGGATCGGCATCGTCGTCACCAGCAGGATGGCGGCCTTGATGGTCTCCGGCGTGTACTCGCGCAGCAGCCGCTCCTGGGCCATCATCTGGGCCGCGGTCTCGGTGGTGCCGAGCCCAGCGTAGCTGAAGTCGCTCTCCAGGAGCACGCGGCGGAGCAACTGCTGTAGCACCTTGATGCGCGGATCGGTGATGTAGATGAGTGCGTCGAACCACGCGTTCCAGTGTTCGACGATGGTCCAGAGCGCCACCACCGCGAACACCGGCTTGGCCATGGGCATGACGATGCGGAAGAACACCAGCAGCTCGCCGGCTCCGTCGATGCGGGCGCTCTCCTCCAGGTCTTCCGGCAGGGTGAGCATATAGCTGCGCATCACGATCAGGGCGAAGGCCGAGATCAGCCCCGGCAGCACCAGTGCCATCAGCGTGTTGATCAGGCCCAGGCTCCGCACCAGCAGGTAGGTGGGGATCAACCCGCCGGAGAAGAACATGGTCGCGAACACGAACACCGTCCAGAAGCGGCGCAGGGGCAGGTAGCGCTTGGCCAGCGGGTAGGCCATCAGGCCGGTCACCAGCAGCGTGAGGGTGGTGCCGACGCCGGTGCGCGCCAGCGTCCAGAAGTAGGCTCGGGCGATGGAGTCGGTCTGGAAGATGCGCTCGTAGGACGCCACGGTGATCTGCTGGAAGTTGGGGATGATGTGTGCGCCGAAATTGAGCGCCTCGTCCGCGGTGCTGAGCGAGATGGTGATCTGCCGCATGAACGGCAGCAGGATGGACACCGACAGCAGGATCAGGAACAGGTGGTTGGCGACGTCGAAGATCCTGCCGCCGGCCCCGGTGGTGCGCAGGGCGGGGCTCCGCCCCTCGGTCTGAGGCATCGCGGCGAGCATAGCCGATGCGGCGATCTCTACCTACACTGAGCCCTCATGACATGCTTCTCCGTGTCTCCCGGCGGCGACGCTCCGGACCGGTTCGAGACCGTTCAGCAGGCCATGCAGGCCGTCCGCGAGCTGCCGCGGCCATGGACCGGCGACGTGGTGGTCGACCTGGAGCCGGCCGTGTATCGCCTCACGGAACCGATCGAGATCGGCCCGGAAGACGGCGGTCGCGACGGCCACACCCTCACCATCCGCACCCGGCCGGGAGGCGGCCGGGCGGTACTTGACGGCACGGAGATCGTCGATGCGTGGAAGCCGGTCGGGTGCGGACGCTGGCGTGCCTCGGTGGGAGACCGGCGCTTCGGCTCCCTGTTCATCGACGGTGCGCGCTGCGCGCAGGCGCGGTGGCCGGCCGACGGCTACGCCCGCGGGCTGGGATACGATCCGGATGCCCCGCGCCGCCGCATGCGCATTGCGGCTGCCGACCTGCCCCCGATCGCCGACCCCGGCGCGCTGCAGATCTTCGTGTGGCCGGGCGGCGACAGTGGCGAGTGGAACTGGTTCTCCGAGGTGGCAGTGGTCGAGGACCTGGACCGCGCGGGGGCCATGCTGACGCTTGCAGGCGACGGCCGCTACCCGCTGGGACCGGGCACGCGGTTCTTCCTGATGGGGGCGGTGGAGTTCCTGGAACTGCCGGCCGCGGGGCCGCGTTACGTCCTGGACCGCGGCGCGGGTGAGGTGGCGCTGCATCTCGGCGGCGACATCGCGGACCGGGAGGTCAGCGCGTCGTCCGTGTCGGGCCTGGTGGTCGTGCGCGGCCGCGGGGACGGGCCGGCGGTCAGCGACGTACGCCTGGAGAACTTGGTGCTGCGCGGGTGCGACTACTCGCACGAGTTGCCCGAAGCGGCCGGGCCGCCGTCGGCGGCCGCGCGCGCCACGGGCGCCGTGCACGTCGCGGACGCCGAGCGGGTCGCGGTCGTGGGCTGCGAGATTACTGCCACCGGCCTGCACGGCGTCCACATCGACGGCGCCAACCGCGAGGTCGCGGTGGCCGGTTGCTGGCTGCACGACATCGGCCACACCGGCGTGCAGGCCGACGCTCCCCGGCTGACCCGCCGATTCGCCAGCCGCGGCCATCGCATCGTCAACAACCTGATCCATCACACCGGGCGGTGCGTCGGCCACGGCGCCGGGATCCAGCTCTCCGGCGCCGGGGAGTGCGTCGTGGCGCACAACCGCGTCCACCACACGCCGCGCTACGCGGTCAGCATCAAGGGACCGCGTCCGGGCACGATCGTCGGCCGCCGCATCGACGGCGTGACGGTCACGCGCGAGAACGCGCACGAGTTCATCCACTCGCGCGACAACGTGGTCGAGTACAACGACCTGTCGCACGCCAACCTGGACTCGCAGGACACCGGCGTGTTCGAGTCCTGGGGGCCGGGGCTGGACAACGTGGTGCGCAACAACCGCGTGCGCGACAGCGAGATCCGTTTCTCCTTCGGCTTCGGGATCTATCTGGACGACGCCACCAATCGCATGACCGTGGAGCGCAACCTCGTGCACGGCCTGCAGCGCAGCCGGGCAGCGGCGCGCGGCGAGCTGGGCCTGCTGCGCCACCCGATCTACGCCAAGGGGATCGGCAACGTCTTCCGCGACAACGTCGTGGCCGACAACGGCTCCGCCGCCTGCTTCGGCAGCTTCGAGATGGCCGGCGAACCCTGCCGCGAGCTGACGCTGACGCGCAACGTATTCGCCGACTGCGGGCCGGCCGTCTACAGCTTCCAGAACTGGTCGGTCGACCGTTTCGCCGCCGCGGACCGCAACCTGTTCTTCGACCCTGACGGCTCCTATCTCGTGGACGGCGTACCTGGCGTCACCGACCTGGACGGATGGCGCTCGCAGCCCACCGGCCACGACCGATCGTCGCTGACGGCCGATCCTCGCTTCATGGATGCCCGGCACGGCGACTTCCGCATGAGGCACGACTCGCCGGCGTGGGCGCTGGGCATCGAGCCGATCGACCTGGCCCCCATCGGGCTGCAGCCCGAGCACCCGTTCACTGACCGGGACGATCCGGTCGCGGCGGTGATCGTGGCGGCCGAGGACGGCCGTCCGTTCGCGCGGCTCTCCGTCGGCGAGACCGTGCGGTTCATCCTGACGGTCCGCAGCGAACGTGGATTCGTCCTCGATCCCGCGTCTCTGGAGATGTTCTGGAGCAGCCGCACGCCGCGCGTGGCGGCGGTGGACATCGGCGGTGAGGTCACGGCCAACGCGCCCGGCGTGGCGCGGATCACCGCGACGACGTGCCGTGGAGGTGCGATGCGCGGCGGCGGTGTGGACGTCCTGGTGTCCTGATCCACCCGGTACCGCGCGTCACGAGTTCGCGCGGTACCGTTCGAGCGCGCGGCGGTCGGGCTCGAAGCCGATGCCCGGGGCCGTGGGGACGGTGAACACCATGCCGGGTCCGACGGCCGGCGGGGTCAGGTTGAGCTCCTCGCGCAGCGGGTTCCAGGTGCGGTCCAGCTCCAGCAGGGGCTCGCGCGGAATGAGCGCCGGCGGGCAGGGGGCGATCATGGCCAGCACTTGCAGCGAGGCGGCGACGGCGATTCCCGTGCCCCAGACATGGGGGATGCAGCGCACGTGCGCGGCGTCGGCCAAGTCGGCGATCTTCAGCGTCTCGGTGAGCCCGCCGGCCGCGCAGCAGTCGGGCTGCACGATGTCGGCGGCTTCGTGGCGCAGCAGCTCGGCGAAGCCCCAGCGGCCGAATTCCGCCTCGCCCGTGGATACGGGGATCGGCGACTCCCGCCGGAAGCGGCCCAGGCCGCGCAGGTCCTCCGGGATCAGGGGCTCCTCGAACCAGTCGATGCCCGCCGGATGGATGCGGCGCGCCACCTCCAGCGCCGCCGCCCGGTCGTAGGCGTGGTTGGCGTCCACCATGATCCGGACGTCGGGACCGACCGCGTCGCGCACGGCGTTCACCACGGTGACGTCGTCATCGATGCCGAAGCCGATCTTGAGCTTCAGGGCCGTGAAGCCCGCTTCGACGTAGCCCAGGGCCTCCTCCACGAGCAGAGGCGCCTGGCCGGTCAGGCCGCCGGCGGCACGCTTGCGGTAGAAGCCGGTGGCGTACGCGGCGACTTGGCTGCGGTAGTTGCGCCCCGCCAACCGGTGGCACGGCACCCCGAAGTGCTTCCCAGCCAGGTCCCACAGCGCGATGTCGACCGCGCTGAGCGCCTCCAGAGCCGTCCCCTTGCGGCCGTGGTCGCGCATCGCGGTGTAGAGCTCCAGCCACCGCGTCTCGCGGTCCAGGGCGTCGCGCCCCATCAGCAGCGGGGCGTATACCTCGTCGATCAGCGCCGCGTTGGTCGCCGGGGGACCGAAGGCCTCCCCATACCCGACGCTGCCGTCGGCGGTCTCGATCTCCACCACCAGGGCGCGGCGGCGCAGGAACCAAGCCTGCGAGTAGGCGAACACCTCGCCGTCCGGCAGGTCGACGCTCAGGATGGTCGGGCGCACGTGGGCGATCTTCATGTCGGGAGCATATTACTCCCTCAAACTGACGTGCGCGCTGGAGCGCGCGTGTGGGATCACGTCGCGCTGCATCGTCCCCCAAGCTACAGTTTGACGGGGTAATAGTGAACGGCATGGCCAAGATCGTGATCATCGGCGCGGGCAGCGGCTTCGGCAGCCGGCTGTCCATCGACATCCTGGCGCGCGAGAGCCTCGCCGACTCCACCACCGCGCTGTGCGACATCCACGCGGGGCGGCTCGAGCAGGTGCGCGCCTACGTGCAGCGCGCGATCGACGCGCACGAACTGCCCGGCACCGTGGTGGCCGGTACCGACCGCGAGGAGTTGCTGCCGGACGCCGATTGCGTGGTGACGGCGGTCTCCATCGGCGGCCCCGCGTATTGGGGCGAGCCCTACCGGTCGGAGGTGGAGATCCCGCTCTCCTACGGCGTGGTGCAGACGGTGGCCGCCTCGCACGAATACGCATCGATGATCATCGAGGCGCGCCTGACCGGGCGGGCGTTCTCCTTCAACGGCAACGTCATGAACCACGGCTCGATCACCAATCTCCCCGAGCGCTGCTGTGTCGAGGTGCCGTGCTTGGCCGACGCCGAGGGCGTCCATCCCACCTTCGTGGGGCCGCTGCCGGCTCAGTGCGCGGCTCTGAACATGAGCAACATCGCCGTGCAGGAGCTGGCCGTGCAGGCGGTGCTGGAGCGCGACCGTGAGGCCGCCTTCCACGCCTGCGCGCTCGATCCGCTGACCGCCGCCGTGGTCCCGCTGCCGAAGATCCGGCAGATGTTCGACGAGTTGTGGGCGGCCGAGGGTGACCGACTGGCCTACTACGGGTAGCGAAGCGAATGGCTCAGGAGCCCGCGCAATCGCGGTCGGCTATCAGGGTGCCGACAGCAGGCGCAGGAAGTCCTCCTCGTCCTGACACTCCAATGCTACAGCCACCAGCCGCTCCGATACGCCTTCCATCGCTGCCAGCCGATCGGACAGCGAAGCCGACACGGAAATGCCGCGGGAGGCGAGCACCTGGAGCGCGCTTGCGCGCAGCGCCTCCGCCCGGCCTTCGGCGCGTCCTGCTGCCCGACCCTCGGTGCGCCCTTCCTGGCGGTGGTGGCGCAGGAACGGGTCGCCGTCGGGCTCCGTGCCCTCGGCTGCGCCCAGCGCCCGCCCCACGCGATTAAGCACCACGGCGGTCTGCGCGGACAGCTCCGGCTCATTCAGTGCCGCGTGGATCTCGTCGGCCGTCCAGCCGGGAAACGCCAGGCTCGCCGCCGCCGGACGAAAGATGCCGCCCTCCCGCAGGTGGATCGTCAACCCCGGACGCAACGACGCCGGCCGGCTCGGCTGCGGCTCCTCCGGCACCTCCACCCATACCTCGGGGAAGCCCCACGACTCGTACAGCATGAGCTTGTTGCGCCGTACGTCCGTGGTGTTGTCCACCTCCAGCACCACGTCCGGCAACGCGTCCGTGCCCACCTCGACCGCATTGCCAGCGGGTTCGGTCTGCGCCGGGCGCAGAAAAAGGATCTGGTCGGCCTGCATGATGCGTTGCCGCTCGCCGCGGGCGTTGCGCACCAGCAGGTCGGTGTGGCCGACCGCCTCGATCGGCGCGCCGCGCGCCGCCGCGATCCGGTCGGCCAGCCGGGCGAGCCGCGAAGCCGGCCGTTCGTGGTAGTAGCTGACGGGTTCGCAGATCATGGCGATCTCCGTGTCGGCGTCCCAGTATTCGAGGCGGATGTCGCCGACGTCGATCTGGTCGCGGGGGATGCGCACCGGGCGGCATCCCGGAAACTCCAGCGCTTCCGGCTCGCGGCGCTCCGCGGCCGGCGCCGGAAGGGTAGCGACGACCGGTTCAGCCATGGCCCAGACTGGCACGGGCGGTCTGCTCAGGCAAGCAACAGCGAAGCGAGGTCTATCACGTCCGTCACGAGAACCGCGCCTGATTGTAGCGTCGGCACATCTGAGCCGGTGGTAGACTGAGCCGAAGCGGCAGTACCAAGCAGGTGCTGCGTGGCGCGGCGTTGAGCCGCTTTCTACTGCGGAAGCATGGCCGGGCGTGGGACGACGCACCACTGCCCGGCGTCGGGCTCAAGGACCTGGACGGGCGTACGTTGGACGAGTTTCGTCGCCGCGCCGCCGCCAGCGGTCGGTTGGGCAGGGACATCCTCGACGAAACCGACGCCGGCGTGATCGAGAAGCTGCGCCTGCGGGAGGGCGGATACCTGAAGCGGCGGCCGTGCTGCTGTTCCATTCGGAGCCGGGACGCATCGTGCGAGATGCCTACGTGAAGATCGGGTATCCGGCCAGCTCAACAAGGTAGTGCGGCGACTCCTGGCGAACCGGATGATCGAGTACACTCTGCCCGACAAGCCGCGGAGCCGTTTGCAGCAGTACCGGCTGACGGAACGGGGGCGAGCTGTGACGGCAACTCTGGCGCGGGGGAACGCAGAGCCGTGAACACGGTCGGCGAACGTCGAACGCGACATGCACGCCGGCTGGCTGAAGCGACGGAGACACAACGACTGAGCCCAAGCGGCGAGGAGCGCGTGCATGCCTGAGAGCCTTGACCTGTACGTATCGCCCGCGGGTGACGACGCCTGGAGCGGCCGTCATCCCGATCCGACCGGGGACGGCGGCGACGGGCCGTTCGCGACGCTGGAGGCGGCGCGCGATGCGCTGCCGGAGCGGCGTCGTTCCGGAGCGACGGGCGGCGCCACGGTGTGGCTGCGCGGCTGGAGCTATCAGCGGGAAGCCTCCTTCCAGCTCGGCGCCGAGGACGGCGGCAGCGAGGACGCGCCGGTCGTCTACCGCGCCTTCCAGGGCGAGGAGGTGCGGCTGGTCGGCGGGCGCACCGTGTCGGGGTTCCGGCCGATCGCCGAGTCCGGCGCCACCGCGCAGGCGTGGAAGCGGCTCTCTCCGGCGGCGCGCAGCCGCGTGCTGGTGGCGGACCTGCGCGCGCAGGGCATCAGCGACTACGGTTCCCTCGAGCTGGTGGGCTTCGGCCGCGGCCGGCGGCCGACCGCCCTGGAGGTGTTCCACGGGGACCGGCGCATGACCCTGGCGCGCTGGCCCGACCATTCGTTCGTGAACATCGCCCGCGTCGACGTGCCGGGGCGCAGCGGCACCGACGACGTGCCCTGGGACGCCAGCAGCGACGAGCCCAACCGCAGCTTCGAGTACTTCGGCGACCGGCCGCGCGGCTGGCGCGAACCGGCGGAGGCGCTGGTGCACGGCTACTGGACCTACGACTGGGCCGACTCCTGCCAGCGCATCGAGTCCATCGACCTCGACGCCCGCCTGATCACCACCGACCAGCCCGGCGCCTACGGCTACACCACCGGGCAGCGCTACTACTACCTGAACGTGCTGGAGGAGCTGGACTCTCCGGGCGAGTGGTACCTGGACCGGCGGGCCGGCATCGGAGGCCCGGCAATGGATCTGGACGATCTGCGCGCGGCGGCATCCACGGCACGCGACGGCAGGATCGCGGTGATCTGCCTGCACGGGGTGCCGGACGACCATCCCTTTTGCAGCACCACGCCCGCGCTCTTCGAGCGGTTCGTCGACTACCTGGCGGGCAACGAGTACACGGTGATCGCCCTGCGCGATCTTGCCCGCTACGTGGACCCGTGGCGGCGGCCGGCCGACCCGTACGCCCCGATCGAGGCGCGCCTCTGCGTGCGCGCCCGCGACCTGACCTGCGCCCGCGACCTGACCTGTGAGTATCCCGCCGATCCGCCGGGCTCGCAGACCGTGCGCCCGCTCTTGCGCTGGGTGCTGGCCTCGGGCCAGCGCGGCCAGTGGCAGTCGGCGTACCGGGTGCTGGTGGCCAGCCGGCGCGAGCTCCTGCAACCGGGCCGCGCCGACCGCTGGGACTCCGGCGCCGTGCGGACCGGCCGGGACGACGCGCCCGGCGTGACGTACGCCGGGCAGCCGCTCCGCGCCGGCGAGGCCTGCTGGTGGACGGTGCGTTGCTGGGACGCTGGCGGCCGGCCCGGTCCGTGGGCGGAGTCGGCGTGCTTCGACACCGCCTCGCTCGGCCCGCAGGACGGCACGGGTACGGAGGCCGAGTCACCCGCCAGGCTGGGAATCGAGGCGCCCGACCCATCGAATCCGCGCGCGGGCGCCGCCGGCGAGATTCGCATCGCGCCGCGGCTGACCGGCGATCTGACGCGAGCCTCCGGGGCGGTCCGGACGGTGCGCGGGCGCGTGGCCGCGAGTCTGGAGCGGGTCGAAGAGGCGCTCACCCTGCGGGTGACGCTTCCGGCCGGGACGCGCGGCCGCGTCACCGTTCCCACGCTCGATCTGCCGGCGTTCCGGATCGACGAGCACGGCGCGCCGGTGTGGCGGCACGGCTCGTCGCGGGCGCCACGTCCGTGGCAGGTGACAGGGGTTGGCGCGGCGGTGCCGGAGGACGGCGGCGTCACCTTCGAGGTGGGCTCGGGAGACTACCGCTTCCGGGTGACCGCCCTGGATCCCGACTGACGCCCGCCGGATTCTGACGACGGGGTCAGCCCCGCGCCGCTTCCTCCTGCAACTCGGCGAGCAGCCGGTCGCAGATGACGTTCATCGCCTCGATCACCTTGGCCGTGATCTTCGCGCCGTACTCGTCCAGGTCGTCGCAGCGCGGGTCCTCGGCCACGTCGATGTCGCACTCCGGATCGATGATCGACACGATGGTGCTGCCCGGCTCGGGCGGGATCTGCGACAGGTCGACGAGCTCCGGGCGCAGCGTCTTGAGGATCGAGGTCTCCCACTTGCCGGCGTGCTTGTCGTGGAGCGGCCGCAGGAACTCCTCGTGCTCGCGCTCCGGAAAGGCGTCGCGGATCGGGTCCGATTCCATGCCCGCGTACACGCGCATGCCGGGGTTGGCCTCCATGAACTCCCTGGCGACCGGCTGCGCGTCGTACACCAGCGGGTAGTGGCCGTACAGCATGAAGATCACCTCGAAGCCCAGGCTCTTGATCTGGTAGAGCATGTGGTGCAGCAGGAGCTGGTAGCTGACCACGTGGCCGTTCATGTGGCCGGGCGCCATGAAGCCGTGCGGGAGCCCCATGGCGTCGGCCAGCTTGCCCTTGGGATCGAAGTTCCGGTCGTGGACGTTGGTCTCGCGGTCCTCGCCCCAGAACTGCACCGGCATGCACACGCCGCCGCCGCGGCGCGCGGCGCGGATGCAGAGCTCGTGCGCCTTGACGCCGTCGAGCCCGACGGCGCAGTGCTCGCCGTGCCACTCCAGGATGCCGAGCGGCAGGTACGCCACCGGCTTCGCCGTGCGCGCGGCGACGGTCTCGTGCGGGAGCATCTCCTCGTAGCGAACGGTCCTCATCGTCATCCTCCCCGGTGCGGCGTACCGCGGTGCGCGCACGACGTGCGCAGAACGATGTTGGTGCCGACGTAGCGGAACGCGGCGCGCGTATAGAGGCCGATGGCGGGGGTGTTGTCAAACATGGTGTGCAGCGTCGCCTCCCGCAGGCCGGCCTGCCGCATGTCGATGAGCATCTCCCGCATCAGGGTCATGCCAAGCCCCTGTCGGCGATGACCGGCCGCGGTGGCGACCTCGTGGATGTAGCCGTGACACCGTGCCGCCGGGTGCCGCGACAGCGCGCTCATGCGGTGCCACGACGCGCGGGCAGCCTCGACCTCGCCGTCGGCGATCACGTAGCGGTGCAGGACCTCGTGGCCGAACTGCTCGGCGGACGTCTCGATGGGCCACCCGTCCGCCGACGAAGGACCCTCGCAGCCGAAGTCGAGCGACCGGTGGAACACGACCTCCCGGTGAAAGGTTTCGAACCCGCCGGCAAGAAACAGGTTGACGACGTGGCTCTGCTCCCAGCAGCCGCCATGCATGGACGTGTAGAACGGATACCCGTTCTCCATCCGCCACGCCTCGATGCGCGTACAGCCCGTCCCGGACAGACGATCGACGGCCGCGTTCAGCAGCGCGGCCCCGACATCGGCTCGCCCGGCGGGAAACGTGAGAAAGCGGATCAGCCCGCAGTCGTCCAGGCGGTGGAAATGCACGAAGCCGGCGGCGGTTCCTCCACCCAGGCGATGAGCAGAGTGTCGGGATCGAAGGGCAGCTCGGCATGCGCCAGGCGTCCGTCGCCCATGACCTCGTCGGCGAACTCCGAGTCGGTCACCGGCCAGTTGCAGGGGATCGTCTCGACAAGCGCGTTGTAGAGGCGTACGACTGCCTGGAGATGCCCCTGGCGATAGCTGCCGAGACGCACTTCGGCCACGTCGATCAGCTTGACACGGCTCGCAGCGTGGGGTTGGTAGCGTGGCACCTGCCGAGGGAACGCCGCCGGACGCTACCGCGTTGCGGAGTGGAGCTTCCGCTCGACCGTCGAGTACGCCAACCCGTGGCGGGAGATCGAGGTCGCGTTCGTCTTCACCACCCCGGCGGGTCGCGAGTTGCGCGTGCCGGCGTTCTGGGCCGGCGGCAGGCGGTGGCGCGCCCGCTACTCCTCGGGCGAGCTCGGCGAGCACCGGTTCCGCACCGAGTGCTCGGACTCCGGGAACGCCGGCCTGCACGGCCGCACGGGCTCGGTGCGCGTGGTCGAGGCCGCATCGGAGAACCCGCTGTTCCGCCACGGCCCGATCCGGCTCGGTCCGTCGCGGACGCACCTTGAGCACGCGGATGGCACGCCGTTCTTCTGGCTGGCCGACACGTGGTGGATGGGCTTGGCCGAGCGGCTGCGCTGGCCGGAGGACGTACGGCGGCTCACCAGGGACCGGGTCGCCAAGGGCTTCACCGTGGTGCAGATCGTGGCCGGCCTGTACCCGGACATGGAGCCGTTCGACGAGCGCGCGCGCAACGAGGCGGGCTTCCCCTGGGACAAGGGCTTCAGCCGCATCAACCCCGCGTACTTCGATGCCGCCGACCCGCGGATCACGCACGTGGTCGAATCCGGCGTGGCGCCGTCCGGGCGTGGTCGGATGTCGCCCGCTCGGTGCGCTCGCTGGATCCGTTCGGCCGGCCGTTCACGGTCCATCCGACCCGTTCCGGGCGCGCCCAGGTGGACGATCCATCGCTGCTGGACTTCGAGATGCTGCAGACTGGGCACTTGGGCCTCACGACGCTCGCGGACACGGTCGATATGGTAACTGTTCAGGCCGGCGGGCCGGTTTTGAGGCAGGGCGGCATTATCGGGTGGCCTGCGAAGACGGAACTCAGAGCATCGATCACGCGCAGGCCGTTCTTGCGGATCGTGGAGATATAGGCTCGGGTCCGGCAGAACGCCTCGGCACCCTCCTGGCTGCGGAACGTACCTGAGATCTTCTGCTGCACTTTCATCATCCGTAGATCTCGCTCCGCCTGGTTGTTGTCGAACGGAACGCGCAAGTCATTCATGAACGCCAGCACTGACCGCTGGCGCTCGGACAGCCGCAGCAGCAGATTACGCGGCTTGCTCTGCTTCGTGCGACCGCGGCGCTTGCGGTTGCCCGACGGCGGCTGCGGCGGATTGGCTGCCATCCCGGCCGCGATGATCCGCTCATACTCCGCCGTAGCGCGCTCGCGCTGCGCTTGGTCGAGTTCCAGGCGTCCCTCTTGGCGAGCGCTGTCCACCTCATCCTTGATGCTCAGCAGCAGATCCTTGAGTTCGGTCGCCCATCCCTGCTCGTACTGTTCCTCGACGAACGTCAGTTCCCGCAGATGATGGGCGTTGCACAGCCCATGCTCACACTCGTAGCCGAAGTAGCTCTGCCAGTGATCGTGCACCGCAGTCCCGGCGAAGTCCGGCAAGATGCCGATGTCGGCACACGCCTGCCGACCCCGCCTGGCGTGCGCCTCGTAGTAGGTCAACGTGTCAGTGCTCGCCACGTGCAGCCAGTGCAGCCTGCCGCCGATGCTCATCCCGGTCTCATCAAAGCCCACGACCGGCTGCTCGGTGAGCGCGTGACGGATCGTCTCGACCATCCCGGCCAAGCGCTGCCCACAGGCGACGGTGATGTTCGCCAACGTCCCGGCACTGATCGGGATCGAACACAGGTCCGCGAACAACTCGGCGGTCCGCTGATACGGCAGCAACCCATAGGTGCGCAGATACGCAGCCATCGCCTGCAGCCGTTGGCCGTACTGCACCGGCTGCTCGACGCCGGCAGGGAACGCGGCGACCGCCATCTGCCCGCAGTCCGGGCAGCGCTTGCGTTCGCTGCGGTGTTCGGTGACCTCGACCATCAGCGGCGGCACATCGAACACCTGACGACGTTCGTGGCCGGCTACCGGCTGCTCGGACAGGGAACTGCCGCACCGGCAGCAGGTCTCTACCGTGTGGACCGTGGTCGTCGTCGGTTCCTCTACCTGATACAGGGTCGCACCCGGATGGTCGGGCTGACCGCCCGGCCGCCGCTGACTCTGGCGCTCCTTGCGCGAGTTCTTACGCTGCTGTTGTTTGCGCTCGAAGCTGTCCTGTGACGGCGGCTTGCCGCTGTCGTGACTGTCTTTCCTCAGTTCCTGGAGTTCCTGCTCCAGGGTCGCGATGCGCTGATGCTGTTGCGTGATTATCTCGATAACCTGCTCGAACAGCGCAACGATCGCTTCGCTGCCCGCATCGTATGCCGCGAGTATCTCCTCACGTGTGAGCTTGAAGCTCGCCGCCACTCTACTCGCCCCTCCCTGCTGCCGAGCGTAGACCACCTCCCCAACCATGTCCAGCCCTTGGAACGACTTGCCTCAAGGGCTGAATAGTTATTGCGCCAGGCCAAGTCCTGGGAAGGAGAATGCATGAGCTGAAACCTTTCACTGCGATCCAGCGGGTTCGACTCCCGCCCGGTAAAGGCGCAGCCCGCCAGCCGGAACCGAGTCTTACATGGCGTGCGGTAACGGGCGTCGTGAAGCGTAGACAGGGGGTGATGAAGCGTCGCGGTAAGCCCCGAGATCAGCAAACGATGACGCCTTCAGTGTTAACTAGCTGGGGGCAGCACCGGAAGCGCCACGACAGGCGAGGCGCCACGGGTCGTCCGGGGTCGTGGACCGACGCAGAGTCACGGGAAGGGTCGCCAGGAAACCTGGGAGGTCCTGTCATCGCCCGCAGGGGAACAACCGGATACGGGGAGAACCGGAACAAGGCTCCCGGCTCGACGGCAGGCTTGCATGGCGTCGGGAGCGCTGGAGAGCGAACACGAAGTGGCAAGCAGCCTGTGGACCCGGCTGACGAACCAATAAGTCGAAGGGCAGGCATGGCAGGAAGTCGTAGCGCCTTGATAGTACCGAAGAAGGCGGGGAACCGAGGCCAGCGGGACCCGTTGGAGGGAAGCGAGGCGTCACCTGGACAGAGCCACTGATGGGCAACGATGGAGGAGACCCTGAGTTCCACAAACACGTACACGAAACAGCAGTGGATAGCCGAACAGGCGAGGGAGCACCCGGAACGGGTGTTCACGTCCTTGCATCACCTAATCGACATCGACTGGATGCACGAGGCGTACCGACGGACGCGCAAGGATGGCGCGGCGGGCATCGACGGCGTGACGGCAGCCGAGTACGAGACGGATCTGGAGGCCAATCTTGAGAGCCTCCTGAACCGGATCAAAGCGGGCAGCTACCATGCGCCACCGGTGCGACGGCACTACATCCCGAAGGCGGACGGCAGGAAACGGCCTCTGGGCATCCCGACGCTTGAGGACAAGGTGGCGCAACGGGCGATCCTGATGCTTCTGGAGCCGATCTACGAAGCGGACTTTCAACCGTGCTCGTACGGCTTCCGACCTGGACGGTCAGCCCATGATGCGCTTGCCGCACTGCGAGCAGGCATCACGGAGCAAGGCCACCGGTGGGTGATCGATGCTGATCTATCGGAGTACTTCGACAGCATCGAGCACGGACATCTGCGGTCAATCCTTGACCTGCGGATCAAGGACGGCGTCGTCAGACGCATGATCGACAAATGGCTGAAAGCCGGGGTGCTCGAGCAGCACACGGTGCGACGTACCGATACCGGTACGCCCCAAGGCGGTGTGATTAGCCCCATGCTCTCCAATATATTCCTGCACCACGTGCTGGATGAGTGGTTTGAGCGTGTGGCGAAACCGCGGCTGAGAGGCTCGTGCCAACTGGTGCGATTCGCTGACGATTTGGTCATGACCTTCGAAGACTGCCACAGCGGCGAGCGCATGCTGGCCGTTCTGGGCGAACGTCTCGGCCGCTACGGGCTGGTGCTCCATGCGACCAAGACCCGCTACGTGGACTTTCGGCCGAAGTGCCCGCATGGGCATGACGCGGCTGCGACCTTCGACTTTCTCGGCTTCACCCACGTGTGGGGACGGTCGAGGCGGGGGAAGACGGTCGTGCGCCAGCTCACGGCAAAGAGCCGCTTCGCCCGAGCCGTGAAAGCGGTGCACGACTGGTGCAAACGGAATCGGCATATGCCGATCCAGCAGCAGCGCGCGCACCTGGCTCGGGTCATTCGGGGCCATTGTAACTACTACGGTCTGACCGGGAACAGCAAACGACTCAGCGGGTTCCGCCGCCAGGTCATCCGCACATGGCGGAAGTGGCTCTCACGCCGCCACCGTGCGGGGCGCCTGAACTGGGCTCGCATGAACGAACTGCTCACACGGCATCCCCTGCCACAGGCCAAGGTCATGCGCTCGATCTACGCCGCTTGAGCGAACCTGTCAGGTGAGGAACCGAGTGCGTCAATCGCGCACGCTCGGGTCTGCGAGGGGCGGGGCTCGGTAACGACCCCGCCTACTCGGCCTCGATATGATCGAGAGTGCGCGGACCGCCGAGCCGCCTGTCTCTGCTGGTGGCGGAGCGAACTATGAAGGCGAGTATGACTCCAGCCTCGAGGACGTGCAGCGCTACCTGTTCTGGATGTCGATGCTGAGCGGCGCCATGCGACACATGCGGCGCGCCGGCCGAGGTGCGCGACTGGGTGTGGTATACCTGTCCGGTACGCGCGATTGAAGCCGCCGTGTGGTCGGTGATTGCCGTGTTGCCCTGATGTTGCCTTGGGTGAGCGTTGACACGTTCTGAAATCCATGATTTACTCCGTGAGCGGATGCCAGCGGAACAGTGCTAGTAGCCGCCTGCACATTACGGTGAGTGAATTGAATCGGAACCACTTGACATTACTCTTTGAGGGTGGTATATTTCCGCTCAGCCGCTCAGCCGCTCAGCCGCTCAGCCGCTCAGCCGCTCAGCCGCTCAGCCGCTCAGCCGCTCAGCCGCTCAGCCGCTCAGCCGCTCAGCCGCTCAGCCGCTCAGCCGCTCAGCCGCTCAGCCGCTCAGCCGCTCAAATCGTGGTGTAGCGATCGCTCCGATCGCCGGGTAGCCTATTCTAGGCGCCCGCCACTCCATGCGCGGTCGCCATCCATTGCGCTTCCCGTAGGCCGTCGACTACCAAGCCACGCCCTTTGGGGAGCGCGGGCCTTGTCCCATACTGCACGGCGGTCGTTCGGTGCTCCGATCCGCTCTCGGCATGACCTGCAGATGCGGCGCTGCGGTTCGCCGGCGTTCCCGACCATCGTCGCCGGCGGCCCGCGCAGCGCGCTCCCGCACGCGCAAGCGATCGAGTGGCGGCTCGCCGTTCCATCGCCGGAAGCGGCATCCTATCTCAACCGAAACATCCTGACCCGTAGTCCACGACGTAGAACTCACGATGTGCGCCCATTCAGTCCAAATCAGGGGCAAAGTGACTGTCCTGCTTTGGCGATAGCTCATGGTCATCAAGCCCGATAACCAGAAGGAGGATCTGGAAACATGAAATCGACCACCTGGGCAATTGTCCGGTATGCTCTTGTGCCCTGGCTGCTGTTGACACCCATCACTACGCTGGCAGCCCAAGAGATCTTCGGCGGTACGTTCGGAGCGAACGTCAACTACAGTATAGGGATCGCCTCGGAACGGAAAATCAGAGATAAGGAGGAGGCGATCGATTGGACACCGCAAGGGCCCAGATTTGCCGTCAGCGCTGAAGTAGTACCGAATCTCGAACTGGAACTTTCAGGTGCCTTGCTCTCGAGCGAGGATATCTCCTCATTCGATGCTATCGCCAGCGCCCACTACAACATCGCCACCGGGTTGCCGCTCACCCCTTACATCGGCGGCGGAGGAGGTTTGTCCTCGATTACCTACGGCAATAGAGCGTCGTTGACTTTCGCGTTCCAGGCGGCCGCGGGAATCGTTTATGAGATAAGTACCTTTGTGGGCTTCGTCTTCGGCTACCGCTTGACAGGCACGACCGAAACGACTCTTTCATCATTGGAGACGGCGGACACGATATTGGAGATGGCGATCGGCCACAACATCGAGTTGGGTCTCATTTTCTTCCCCCAAACAGTTTTGAGGCCGACTGATCGACCACTGTGAAGCAGGAATACGGTATGACCATTGACCATACGAGACAGCCTACTGACCTCGAGGCGAGCGCCCACGACGCCCGCCTTGTTTTACGGACCGAGACAGTGCGCCGTCTGCGACTGGTCGCTACGACCGTTGCGGCGTTACTGGCACTGGCGTTGTTACTCGCGGGTTGTGAGAAGGCCGTGATGCCAGACGATGGTAGCAGCGGCTCTGGCGGTAGCGGCGGCTCTGGTGGTGGATCATCTCAAGACCCCGCCGACGCCGACACTGCGCGCGCCGTCCTGGAGATCGTGGCTATCCAGGAGCAGGCTGCAAAGCACGTCTGGGACGATATAGTAAAGCGAAGGCCTGACGCCTCCCTTGAGGAAAAGGTACAGCTTCTGGCCGATGTCCTGCCGTCACTAAGCGACCAGGTAGCGGAAGCCCGGGCCGTCGCAGACACGGTTGAGGTCGTCTATGAGTCGGGTATGAGAGGCGTAATGCTGTTTCTCCCTGACGGTCCCGTGACGCGAAAAGGGCCAGGAGGTGGAGGTATAAGAGCCGCCGAAAGGAGCACAATATCTGGTGGTTTTTCGAGCGCAGAGGGTATCCATTTTGCCCAGAATACAAGCGAACATATCGGCAACAGCGACATATTGATATGCTCCCCGTACGAATTTGAGATGACTCCTATAAGGAGTACACTCGTGCCCATTATCAACGGAGCAAGCGGATTTTCGGATCCGTTTTCAGTCACCACATGGACGAATCCACAAGGATTTCGCCAGGCGACCTCAAACGACTGCAGTGTGACGAACCTCCTGGGGATGACCCGATTCGGTACGATTGTCTTCGACACTCATGGTTCCAGGGGGAGTAACATTTGGACTTCGGAACTCGTGCCTACCGGACTCAATGCCTTGCTTAACAGCTATACAAGACTGTCCCTCCTCCGGAGCGGTGCTCTGATAACCGGCACCAGGAGACACGGGGGCAGGACGCACACCATGTACGCGATCACCGACGTCTTCATCCGCCAGCTATCCGGCGGATTTCCCAACAGCCTTATCTTCAACGCCTCGTGCCAGAGCACGCAGACGGATGCCCTGAGGAATGCGTTTGCGGCAAAGGGAGCGGGGGTGTATCTCGGATTCGATCGGAATGTCTTCGTTAACCATGCGCTTGCGATGGTCAACGCCTTCTTCCGGGGCATGATGACGCCTGAAACGACGGCGCAGCAGGCGTTCGACGCGATACCGAATCGGACCGGGCTGTTAGGCGCGACACTTCAGATGTTCGGCAAGCCGGGCCTGAGGTATGTTACGGAGGAAGAAAAGGA
Source organism: Spirochaetia bacterium (assembly GCA_965215345.1). GTDB lineage: Bacteria > Spirochaetota > Spirochaetia > SZUA-6 > Bin103 > CATQHW01. Next base: position 2,520,717 of record CBDCDL010000002.1, read on the forward strand.
CGCGGACGAACCGGGAACCGTCACGGCGCCTGCATCGATCATCGGGAAGGTACTGGCGTACACTGTGCGCGAGTCACTCACTCAATGCACCGTGCCGCCAGGCACGGTGGTTCGTTTTTGGTTCATATCGAATTCCTCCGTCCGGATCATCCGCTCCGACGGTGTACGCGTTGATGGCATGTTAGATAGCTGGTCATATTCGCGTACGGGAGACCGTACAGGAAGGCTTGAAATGTTCTCTTCCGGTGATCGCGCCGTCATTGATTTATACTTCATCTCCGATACGCGAGGGACAATTGAGATCCGGGCTTACGAGAAGAGTCTAGCGAATGCATGCGGGAATCCTTCGGGGCATGGCAGGGGCACATTCACGATAGAGGGTGCGCCTGATGGGGCTGGTGAGCCCATCGTGGTGTTTACACTTGAGGACAGGTGCGACGATGGGAATAGGATAGATTATCGTTTCTTTGAATTCGATAGCAGCAGGCGAACGATGCGCGTTTGGGGCCGTAGCGAAAACTGGTTTACACCAGGATATGGAATTGAAGTTACGAAGAGGTTATCCGGTGCTACGCCCGGACGACTGGTTTGTTACGGTGCTAAGACCGGTAGTGACTACTGGGGAGTGGGATATGAAGGAGACGAGAGCTGTGAAGATTGCTGTCTCCGAGTCCCGACGAGCGGCGAAAGGAGCCTTTCCTTCAATCTCGTCTGTAATAATTAGCCTACCCCTCGAGCTGTCCAACGAACCGGGACCACCTCAGCTTTTTCTCTTGCCATCCCGGCGCCGGCGCCGACCGTCCCTGAGGCTACAATTGAACAGATCGGATCAGACACCCATGGAGGCCCAGTGTGAAGCTCCCCATCCTTCCGAGCGCCCTGCTACTTCTAGTCGTCATCGTCATCGCTGCGTGCAGATTGACGCCAGTCGAAGAGGACGTTGCACCGCAGTTCGGTGAGCCTGCGGTCGGCGACTATGTGTACAACCTTGGGGTGAGGATCAGCGCCCTGACGCTGCCCACGGCGACCGGCGGCAACGGCGGGCTGACATACTCGCTGGAGCCAACGGTGCCGGGGCTGTCGTTCGATCCGGGCGCGCGCACCCTCAGCGGCACGCCGACGGTGTTGGGCACGTACCCGATGACCTACCGGGTGATGGACGGCGACGAGAACGTCGCCGCCAGCGACGCCGACACGCTCATATTCTCGATCACTGTCGAGCCGGCGCTGCGCTTCGAGGAGGACGCGGTGGCGGCGCTCGGTGACGCGATCTTCTTCACGTTCGGGGAGGAGATCGAGGCGCTGACGCTACCGGCGGCGGTCGGCGCCATCGGGGAGGTGTCCTACCGACTGGAGCCGGTGGCGCCCGGCCTCACGTTCGACGCGACGACGCGGACGCTCAGCGGTACGCCGACGGAGACCGGCACCTTTGCGATGATCTACCAAGCGGCTGACGCCGAGGAGAACACGACCGAGCTGACGCTCCGGGGCGTCGTCCTTGAGGCCGGAGCGATCTCCAGCAGCTACCGTGGCCACGGGAACGAGGTGTTCCATCTCAACTCCGATCAAGAGGCCCTGGACGATACGCTCTACACGCTCTGGCTCGGTGATGCCACCGCAACCGTGTACGCGATCACCACCAACGCCAACGAGTACGAAGTGACCCCGAAAGTGGAGCTGACTCGGCCTGCGATGGCCACGACCCGGCATCGGGGTTCCCTGGCGGATGCGGGACGCCTACGGCGGCTTGCCAAGGATCCTGCGAGTGCGTGGCGGCCCTGGATCAGGGAGCTCAACAACAGCCCGCCGCTCGCGCGGCCCGCTCTGTCGGGCCGATTGCTGCAGGCACAGCCGCAGCCGGTGACGGAGGGACAGAAAGATACGTTTCTTGACCGTGATTCCGACAACAACGTCATCAGCATTCCTGCTACCGCTAGGAAAGTTGTCACCGACGGATCGAAGACACTGTCGGTATGGGTTGCCGACGCGAACTGGACAGATAGCTGCCAGGCGCAACCATGCGTCCAGCAAGCCATGGTCGACGCGCTTGCCGAGCGGTTCCTGCGCCCCGGAAGCGGCAACGACATCCATGACTGGATGACGGCCGTATTCGGCGACCCATGGGGTCCGCATGATGAACCCTACCTCATTCCCCCGGAGCATGCGGATCATTTTCACATCCTGTTGTTCGACATAGACAACGACGGCGAAGAAGGTAGTACTGTCGGTTTCTACTCGTCTAGGGACAACTTCATACACGACCCGTCGGCGACAGACTTCATCTCCAACGAGCGGATCATGTTCTATATAGATTCTCATTGGCTGGCAGATGACTCTGAAGGCGCGACCGACTTCATGCTCGGCACCCTGGCCCACGAGTTTCAACACACGATCCATTGGTATCAGAAATTCATCGTGCACAATGCCGCTTTCAGCGAGTTATGGCTCAACGAGATGGCCTCGGAAGTAGCGTCGGACCTGGTCTCCGACAAGCTCATGATTCACGGCCCGCGCGGCGTCGCTTACGACGATCCTACCGCCGGAGAACCCGAGATCCACAGAGGCCGACTCCCGGACTACAACCTCAACAACTACATACAGGTCTCCAAGTTCGATTCCCTCGCCAGCTATTCGATCAGCTACGCGTTGGGAGCCTATCTCGCCCGGACCTACGGCGGCGCCGCACTGTTCGGCGACATCGTGCAGAGCAGCACGTCGGGCATCGATGCGGTCACGTCGGCAATTTCCTCCCAGGGACATGGTCCGGTTTCGTTCGGCGACGTACTCGCGAACTGGGGGGTAGCCACGCTCCTTTCCGACGACACCGGAGCCCCCGACCCATACTCGTACAACTCGGGAACTTGGCGCACTTCCCACAGCGGCGGCCTGACGTTCCGATTGGGTTCGATCAATCTATACAACTATCGTATCTACCTGGACGACGACCGCCACCTTGACGGGCCATTCATATTCACGACTGACGAGGTCGATGGACAGGTGTCTCAGGAGCCGCATTCCAACAAGCTGGTGACCCTGGGCCGCCATACCGGAGCAGTTCAGATGCGCATTACCGCTGAACTCGGCAGCCGCATCACTATCGTGGTCAAGGAGGAGTGAGGTGGCTCGAATGGCCGTCGTGGCGTTCGCCTCGGTACTCCTGGCATGCGCGTCTCCCTCCGAACCGTCGGACCCGAAAGCCGATGTCGAAGTCACGGGAACGGTGATCGTGACCGGTTCGCACCGTGACACGAGGTTGGTGATCGCGGTGACGAACTCGGAGGCGTACGAGCTGATCGGGGACCACGCCGCAGACCTGTGGGGCTTGCAGCAGCGCCGCGTGACCGTCCGCGGGCGCGTGGTACGGGAAGCGAGGGGGCCGGGACTCCCGGCGCAACTCGAAGTCGATTCTTACTCCGTACTCCGCCCGGATCGGAGATGAGCGGTAAGTGTGCTACGCGCTCGTCTGGGCCAACTCCTCATCTGGGCTGCGCGCGCACCCCCGGCGGCACCTTGGGCGGCAACGGCTGAACGATCCTGCGCCGTTCGGGCGTCAGCCGCGCCAGCAGCTCGGGCGAAGGTTGATAGCCGTACCGGTCGCTGCCCCATTTCGGCCTCCTGTACTTCTGGCCGCCGGGCGATCCGTCACCGCAGGAGGTGGCGGTCACGGTGTCGATCCTGACGGAGCCGGTCGTCTCCCTGCGCGGCGCCTCGCACGTGCTGTTGTTGCAGTACCGTCATCGGGTATCGCACTGGTTCCAGGCGACTTGCTGTTGTCAGGCGCCGAAGACGAGCTGGGAAGCAACTGGCCTGGCTGCCTCGACGAGAAGCCTCGTGCGTTCCGTGTGTTGTCAGCTATCTGGCGGGTGCTGCGTATGGCGGCTGATGAGTATCGAGGGGATCGGCGGGCACGTCAGTGCCGTGCGAGGCTGCTATCATGACTTCAAGCGCTCGCCCGCGAGGTGGCGCGCCGATGTGCTGTCACGGCGTCCGAAGCGTGAATTCGACGAGCCCTGATCCATGACCCTGCTGTTCATGAGGTACGTGTCCGGGCGGACCGACAAAGGGAGAGCCGCGGTGGCGAAACCACCGGCGGGAGCTTCATGACGCCGATCCGCATCTTCGTCAGCAGCGTCCAGCGGGAGTTCGCGGACGAGCGCGTCACGTTGCGGGACTATGTACGCGGCGATCCGCTGCTGCGACGGTTCTTTGACGTGTTCCTGTTCGAGGAGGTTCCGGCCACCGATCGGCGGCCGGACGAGCTCTACCTGGAGGAAGTAGAGCGGTGCGACCTCTATGCAGGGCTGTTCGGCAATGGTTACGGGTTCGAGGATGACGAAGGGGTTTCGCCCACGGAGCGCGAATTCGACCGCGCGACGGAGATCGGCGCGCACCGCCTGATCTTCGTCAAGGGGAAAGCAGAAGAGCAGCGCCACCCGAAGATGCGGGCGCTGATCGGGAAGGCCGAGGCCGGGTTGATCCGCCAACGATTCAGATTCAACACTCGGGAAGAGCTCGTGACCGGCCTCTACGCGGCTCTCGTGGAGTACCTGGCAGCGAAGGAACTCATTCGCTTCGGGCCGTTCGACGCCGCCTCCTGTGCCGAGGCGAGGCTGGACGATCTGGACATCGAGCTGATGGCGCGATTCGTTCGCACGGCGCGCCGCGTCCGCGGCTTCCCAATCCCGGAGGACGCTCCCCCGGAGACAGTGCTTGAACACCTGAACCTGCGAAACGACGGGCAGCTCACGAACGCGGCGGTGCTGCTCTTCGGGAAATCTCCGCAGCGATTCCTGATCTCATCGGCCGTCACCTGCGCCCACTTCCACGGGAGGCACGTCGTCAAGCCGATTCCGGCCCACCAGAAGTTCGAGGGCAACCTCTTCGCTCTGGTCGATCAGGCGGTGGACTTCGTGCTGAGCAAGATCGCGCTCCACGTGGGAACTCGGGCCGACAGCGTACGGGCGCCGGTCACGTACGAAATCCCGAAGGAGGTCGTGACGGAGGCCGTCGTCAACGCGGTGGCGCACCGTGATTACACGAGCAGCGGGAGTGTGCAGGTCATGCTCTTTGCCGATCGCCTGGAAATCATGAACCCGGGGCGGTTGCCCCCGGATCTGACCATCGAGCAGTTGAAACAGCCGCACGCATCCTTACCCGGGAATCCTCTGATCGCGACCCCGTTGTACCTGAGTCAGTACATCGAGCAGTCCGGAACCGGAACCCTCGACATGACCCGCCGCTGCCTCGACGCCGGTCTTCCCGAGCCGGAGTTCTCGGTTTCCGGCGGATTCATGGCAACGGTGCGCCGCCCAGCGCTCGCCGGGAGGAATGGGATCCGCAGCGTCGTCATCGCCCGGTGCCGGAACGCACCGGTGGCCGAAGTCGAGTTGCTGGCTCTGTTTCCTGACCGGACCTGGAAGCGAGGGATCACCGATGAAGACGGCATGGCGCACCTGGAACTGCACGCGACACACCTTCCCATGACCGTGTTCGCGGCGCGCGAAGGCTTCCGCGCATGCGTCAGCACAGGCTGGATTCCGGATGATGGGTCGCTTGCCCTGGAGCTGACTTCCCTGCCTGGCGGGGGATCGGTCATCTTCTACGATGCGGTTGGTTCGGTGCCGGGACTCGCCGGATGGATCAATCCGATACGAGATCCGTTGGACCGGAGCTACCTTTACACGTTCGACGTGGCCGTCAACGGAGGGAAGCCGCAACCCGTCGAATTCAGCCTGGGCGAGGACCTGCGTCTTACCGACGCCAACGGAGCGGAACGGAGCGTACGCATCGTCGAGATCCGGGGCCGTTCTGCGCTGGTGGAATATTGAGGGAGTCGTTCCGCGACGGAGGCGATCGAGCTGAATCGCGTCGAACACGCATTCAAACAGGCCGTCCGGATCTCGGTGTCATCGAGGATCCAGTCGAGCAGCTCGTCGGCGGTGATCATGAAGCAATCGGCGCGATGGGGCCGTTCCTGCTCGAAGCTCGCCGAGAAGTAGACGCGCTTGGCCGACCGGTAGCGTTTGGCCAGGGCGTCGACGGTCGCGTCGCGTAGGTGGAACCGGCCTCGCAGATCGGCTCCCTGTACATGGATCTTCATCGTCTGTGGCTTCCTGTCACTTTGGTATGCGGCGGAGACTCGGGCGAGACGCCGCGCCGGGCGTTCGGACGGTCGGTCCGTGAGGACCGCCATGCTCAGGGTTCTGCGATCCCGGCAGCAGGAATATATCCATGACGGCGGATTCCTGGCATCGTCGTCGGCATGAGCCGCTCAGCCGCCCGGGACGTGCCGTTGCGCGACGGCAGCACGCTGGCCATCGAGATCGCCGAGCCGCCGTTCGACCGCTCCCGCGACTGGGACCGGCTCTGCCGGTGGCCGCTGATCCGCGAGGACATGATGCAGGGCCGGCTGAGCCGCTGGCTGCACGCCCCGCACTTCATCGGCCGCATCGACGGCGAGATCGCCGGCACCATGTGCTACTACGCCCCGGAGGACACCCGCGACGTCGGCGCGCTGGAGTTCGTCTCCACCGAGGAGCGCTTCCGGCGCCGCGGCGTCGGCTCGGCGCTGGTGGGAGCCCTCGTCGATCACTTCGCCGCGCAGGGGGGCCGGGCGCTCTACCTCTGCACGAGCAACCCGGTGGCCGGCCACCTGTACGAGAGCCACGGGTTCCGCTACCACGTCGGCGACGGCATGCGCTACCTGGCCCCCGGCGTCGCCGACTTCGACCGGGACTGGTTCACCGGCGGCGCCACGACCATCCGCGAGGCGCACTGGGGCGACCTGGCCAGGCTGTGCGTCCTGTACAACCACCCCGATCCGGCCTGGCAGCTCAAGGATCCGCTCTCGGAGTCGTTCCGGGACACGCGGTACGAGAGCCACTTCATCCGAGTGATGCGCGCCATCGAGGGAGGCAATGGCGCGCTCCTGGTGCTGGAGGCGATCGGCTCCCGGGTGGTCGGCGCGGTCGCCTTCCGGCGGTTCGACACGTTCTGCGAGCAGCACGTCGCTGAGCTGAGCTTCCGCCTCGGCCCTGCGCACTTCGATCAGGCCGGCCCGTTGCTGGACGCGGCCGCCGAGCGCGCCGCCAAGCTCGGCATCGGGCAGTTGGCGCTGATGGTCGCTGCGACGGACGACGAGCAGCGCGGCTTGGCGGAGTCGGCCGGCTTCGACGAGGGCGTCCGGTGGCAACGGCGGCTGCGCACGGACGACCGGTTCATCGACCTGCTGATCATGCTGCGCGAGGTGGCGCCGGCGCCGTCCCCGAGCAAGCCGCGGGAGTCGTTCTACGGAGAGCGGAATCCCTGGCAGGCGGAGCGCGTCGCGTCTCTGAGGTCCGGGCCGGGCTGAACCGCCCAGCGGATCCGGGCCGCGTCATGCGCGAGACCCGACTTCGCGGAGTTGGACAAGCAAGCTGCGTCGAGGCACCCTGCAAGCCGACATGCTGACCGATCGCAACCGCATGTCCCACATGTACGACAGCGATACGTTCGAAGCGATCAAGGAGATCGAGGAGCGGTATGTAGAACGCTTTCGCGAGCTGCATCGCCGGCTGAGCCGAGAGATTGCTGAACAGGAAGTGGGTGAGTCGTGAACGAAGTCGAGCTGCCCGCCGCAACGCTGCGCGATCTCGTCGCCGTGTTCAGCCGTTATCCTGACTTGGAGCAGGTGATCCTGTTCGGCTCCCGAGCCACCGGAAGAGCGACCGAACGATCGGACATCGATCTGGCCACTCGCGGGATCGTAGACCGCCACCGGCTTGGCCGGCTCTCCCTCGACCTCGATGAAATCGCCATCCCCCAGGAGTGCGAGGTCCACGCGTACGAGCAGATCGATTACGAACCGCTGAAGGCCCACATCGACCGATGGGGGGTTCCGATCTACCAAGCGGGTGCCGGAGCGAGGCTGCGATCCGCCGGCCGGTCCTGAATACAAGGCTCGGCGGCGGCTGAAGCCGGTTCTGCCCGCCGTGTCCGCGACCGCGTCAGTTGTACCGGTGGGCGGCGATGAACTCCCAGTCGAGCGTCACGCCCAGGCCGGGGGCGGAAGGAACCGCCACCATCCCGTCGGTGTCGATGGGGATGCGCTCCCTGGTGGTCCGCCAGCGCAGCGGTGACGAGCTGGTCGAGTACTCCAGCACCTCGGCGTCGCGGTGGTTGGCCAGGAAGTGCAGGTTGGCGGCGATCTCGATGTTGGTCTTGTAGCCGTGGGTGATCACCCGCTTGCCGCGCTCGGCCGCCGCGGCGGCGATGCGCCTGATGTGAGTGAAGCCGCCCACCTGGGTGATGTCGGGCTGGCAGATGTCCGCCTTGCCGAGGTCCATCGCCTCGATGAACTCGTCCACGTGGGTGAGGCCGAGGTCACCCACGCCGAGCGGCACGCCGCGGCCGGCCATCCGAGCGTGGCCGGCCACGTCGTCCAGCGGCAGCGGCGCCTCCAGGAACCAGATGCCGACCTCCTGCAGCACCGGCAGCAGGCGCAGGCCCTCTTCCGCGGTGCGGTAGGCCATCTGGGCGTCGACGATCAGCTTGGCATCCGCGCCGGCCTCGGCTCGGCCCGCCTGCAGCAGGCGCGCGGTGGCGTCCAGATCGTCCATCCACCACGGATCGGCCGAGAACTTGAAGTTGCGCAGGTTCATGCCGCGGGCCGCGGCGACCTGAGCGCGCACCGCCTCTTCTTCCCGGGCCATGGGGTAGATGGTGCCGTACGCCTCGATGCGCTCGCGGCGGCGTCCGCCGAGCATGTCCGAGACCGGCGTGCCGGCCGCCTGGCCGGCGATGTCCCACAGCGCCAGGTCGACGCCGCCGATCGCGTGCATCATCAGGCCGCGGCGCCCGACGTAGTCGGTGGCGTCGTACATGAGCTGCCAGAGCCGCTCCGGGTCCGTGGGGTCCTGCCCGATCAGCAGCTCGCGGAGCCCGCGGGCGTGGTTGTGCGCCGCGCGCGAGCGCACGATGGCCTGGATAGCCGCCGGCAGCGACTCGGTCTCGCCGATGCCGGTCAGCCCCTCGTCGGTGTGCACGACGATCACGCAGTCGTCGTAGGAGCCGTCGAACAGGTCGATGTTGGGGTCCTCGATGCGGATGTGCATCGCCTCGACGTCAGTGATCTTCATGTGCGGTGCGCTCCTTGGCGGCTCATTCGATCAGCGCCGCCTCGATTCCCGGGCCGGCGGCGCCGAGCGCTCGGCCGTTCCAGGTCAGGTGCGAGGCGGCACGCGCGGCACACCCGATCGGCCGGCCGTCGAGCAGTCGTACCACGGCGGCCCGCCCGGCGATCTCCAGCATGGACTCGCCGCAGTCTACGGTACCGATCCGCGAGGAGTCGCCGAACAGCACCAAGTCGCGCCGTTCCCCGCGGGCGATGCTGACCGCCTGCAGGTCGTTGCGGTCGCCGATCACGGAGAGGCTTGGCTGGGGCTGATCGCGGCCCGTCGCCGCCAGCACGGCCAACCCGCGGAAGCGCGCCGTCGGTGCGTTGGTGGCGACCACCACGCGGTATGCGGGGATCTCCGGCCAGTGGGTGCCCCAGCCGCTGGCGGCGGCGGTCTGTGGTTTGTTGCCAAGGGCCAGCAGGTGCAGGGCGTTGCGCTCGGTGCGGGCGACCATGGACGTGCCGTCGACGGCGGGAGCGCCCAGCAGGGTGAAGTTGCGCTCCACCGGCAGCGCGGACTCCAACTCCACCTCGTCGTAGAGCACGCAGACGTCCGGCCGCAGGAACAGCAGGTGGCGGACCATGCGGCGCGCCTCGCCGTACACGGGGGTCAGGTCGAAGATGGCCCAGTCGATGCCGCCGTCGGCGCCGGGGCAGGTGGCCCCGGACGAGGAGGCGAAGTCGACCACCCGGACCGGGAACGAGCCGGTGCCGCCGAGCTGGCTGCGCTGGCCGAAGGTGAGCGTGCTGTGGCAGAACGTCTCGTGGTATTGATCCGAGGCAGGGTCGCTGTAGCCGATCATGCCCGGGTCAGGCACCAGGGCCTCGCCCCCGAACTCGAAGATGATGCTGCCGCGGTCCTTGTGGCCGTGGCCGGTCACCTGGCGGAGGGCGTTCAGGCAGAGCAGCGTGTCGCCGGGCCGCCAGCCGGTGCGGAAGAAGGCCATGGGCTGGTCGCGGTAGACGTGCGCGGGCGGCAGGTCCGGCTCCGCCGCCGCCGTCGCATCGGGCAGGTTGACCAGGCAGGTCAGCGTCTCAGGCGGCGATTCCGCGTACGACTCCTGCCAGAACAGCCCGGCGACCGGGTCGCCCAGGACGCGTGAGAAGAACGCGCAGACCTCGCCCGACACCCAGTGGTACTCGCTGCCGTCCGAGAGACCCAGGAAGTGCGGGCGATGCCTCCATACCGGGCTGTCCCACGTCGAGCGCACGTGCTGGATGTAGCGCATGGCCTTGCGGGCCGGCGCAGGGAAGGTCTCGTCCGGGCTCGCCCCGGTGCAGGCGGCGATGATCGGCTGCGCCTCCACCAGCTCCAGCAGAGTGCCGACGCCGTAGCCCGGCCCCTCGCCGCACACCCCTTCCTCGTTCCACGGGCGCCGCGCGAACTCCTCCAGGAACTGCCGTGTCCACGCGAACAGCCGCTCGTAGACCGGATCGCGGCGGCGCAGGAAGGCGGTCATCATCAGCAGCGGCAGGGCGAACAGGATCCCTTGGTTCATCGCCACGTAGTAGTCACGGCGCTGCTGCAGCTTGTCGGCCAGCAGGTAGACGCCGCGGCGCGCGAAGGCGTCCTCGATGGTGGCGCGCTCCCGGTTGTCCAGCGCGTGGTAGACCAGGTCGTACGCGACCGCCACTCCGAAGGCGACGTCGGCGACCATGAAGGGGTGGTTCATGTAGCCGGCGAAGCCGCGCGGGTACCAGCCGGTGAAGCTGTCCCAGTAGGGGAGCCGGTCGCCGAGGTTCGGCCGCGATACGCAGCCGCCGTGGTCGCCGCGCCAGTCCTCGGCGCCGGCGGCCCGCAGCAGCCAGCGCCGGACCGAGACCGCGTAGCGCTGCTCGCCGGTGAGCAGGTGGGTGAGGGCGACGGTGGGCGCGAACAGGCGCATGCCGGCGCCCAGCACGCCCTTGGGCTGGCCGATGCCGCCCCCGTACGGCGTGCCGTAGTAGTTGCGGTCCACCAAGTCGGTGGCGAGCGCGCGGTCCGCTTCCGCCCGGATGCGGGCGAACAGCGCGGCCGCCGGGCCGGCGGCGACCCGCCGCCGCAGGGCGGGGAGGGCGTCGCGGCCGACCAGGAAGCCGAACGGCAGGCCGTCGCGCAGCGGGTCGCCGATCGGCGTGTCCGACTCGGCCGGCTCGTGGTGGGGGACCTGGCGGACCGTCCGCCGCGCGGTCGGGACGGTGTCGGGGTGGTTGTCGTGCGCCCGCACCAGGCGGATGTCGACCCGGTTGAGCGGTTGCCGATCGAGATCGGAGTCGCGTCGCAGCAGGATCCAGAACAGGCTGACCAGAACCTCGCGCGACTGCGCGCGCCGGCCGGGGACCTCATGGATGTGCACGTCGACATGGCGCAGGCGCCGTGCGCCGTCGAGCGGCGCGCCGATCGTGAGCCAGAGCTCGTCCGGCTCCAGGTCCCGGCACAGGAAGATGGTGCGGCCGTCGTCCACGGTGGCGGTCACCGTCAGCAGCGTGTCGCGGTCCCAGACCAGCTTGGCCAGGATCTCGCGCTGCCCGGTGATGTCCAGGTCGAATCGGCGGCGCACGGTCAGGCTGCCCGGCCGCTCCTGCATCGGATAGCCGAACTTGAGCCAGGGAGCCGTGCCGGCGTGGTGGAGACCGGTCCCGGTGTCGAACGTCTGCTCGCCGTACGGGGAGTAGAGCAGCGGTGCCTTGCCGACGGGATCGCTCGCGAGCGCCCACTGCAGCGGATGGCTGGCGATGTGGTGCCAGCCGGCCTCGATCACGGTGTCGCTCTCGCTGACCCGCCACGCCGGTGCCCGGTCGCTCGGGACGGGAGTACTCACGCCAAGCTCGGCCAGCCACCAGCCCGCGGAGCACTGCCGCAGGCGCAGATGGGTGACCGCGGCCAGCCGCTCCCGATCCGGTGCGCCGCAGCGCGGCTCCAGCGTATCGGGCCAGAGCTGGATGGCGTTGTCTCCCTCCCAGTCGAGCGCGAAAGCAGTCTCGGCCACGACCGACCGCTGCGCGTCCAGCAACTCCAGCGCGATGCGCGCCGCGGTCTGGCGCGGGTTGCGCACCGGCAGCGTCAGCGTCGTAGCGCTGCGGAGCACCCTGCCGTCCAGCCGCAGACATAACTCACCCCGCTCCGGATGCCATGCCGTGCAGAGGGTATCGATCACGTCGGCATCCATTCTATTTCTATCTGCCTGATCTTACCGGTCGCCTTGCCTGCATACGCGACCGAGACCTACGCTTTGCGACATGGCCACCACCGAAACACTGCCTGCCAAGCCGTCCAGCCGGGGGGTGCCCGGCGCGACGGCCCGTCCGGGAACCGAGTCGCCGGAGTTCCCCGGCTGCACGCCCGTCCACCTGCCGCGCGCCGAGCTTGAACACTTCGAGCGGCGCCTGGAGTACTGGGAGGCGGCCACCGAGACCGCCTGGGTCTGCGAGCCCGTCACCTCCTATCACGAACGCCCTTCGCGTCTGCTGCCGCAGTTGACGGTGTCGATAGCCAGAGTGCGCGGTTCGCGCATCGAATGTCTCGGCTCGATGGACCTGCTGCTGCGCGACGAGCACGGCGAGCCGCAGCTCATCATGCAGGCCGACGAGTCCCTGTACCTGCATCCGGACCGCGCCAAGCTGCCGGGTGCGGCCATGGTGGTCGGCGAGGACGACTTCCCCGACGTGGTGCTGGAGGTCGACCACACCACCGACGCCCGGCGCGGCAAGCTGTCGCTGTACGAGTCGTGGGGGTTCCCGGAGGTATGGGTCGACGTGCCCGACGCGCCGTCGCCGAGCCGCCCGCGGGCGCGGCGGCCGGGGCTGACGATCTATCTGCTGGAAGACGGCCGCTACCGGGCGGCGGAGGCGAGCCGGGCGTTTCCCGGCTGGACGGCGGCCGAGATTCACGCGGCGCTGAACGAGCCTGCGCCGTCGGAGCGGACGAGCGCGGTGCTGGAGCGGGTCGGTGGAGCGCTGGGCGCGCGGGAAGGAACCGGACCGGACGACGACCCGCTGCTGCGCTCACAACGGGGAGTGGGGTTCGAGCGTGGCCGCGCGGAAGGGCTGGTTGAGGGCGTGCGGAAAGGCCGGACCGAGGGGGCAAGGGAAGCCCGCGCGAAGATGGTCCGCCAGATACTGCTGTCGCGGGGTATCGAGGTCTCGGCGGAGTTCCCGGCCGACGCGGCGGCGTTCTCTGCGGCGGCCGAGGACGTGCTGCTGGCGGCCGCGCTCGCCTGCGCGGACGAAGCGGACTTCATCAGGGCGGTGGTTGGGGATAGCGTCAAATGAAGCTTTGGAGTTCGCCTGCATATCCAGATCAAAGCGGCGGCAAATCAGCCATTCGCTGTAGTCTCCAACAGGATTGTTGCGTGTCTTTGCCACGCCGCGACGGATCGGTTCATCGATCACGCTCCCGTGAGTTTGAAGTAGCTCAATCTCAGACATAGTCGATAGATCAAGGTCCTTCACGAGTATGTCCTCCAGCCGTACGAATGCGTGTGCATGTGAATGAACCAAGGAACGTCTTGGGAATCAACATGACATTCTACTGATTTCAGGTAGATTGCTGATTGGTATCGCGGAGCGTCACAGACAGATGAGCCTCGATCGCCGCGTCGTGGCTCTCGGGCAGCAGGCAGCCGTTGGCCGCAAGATCACCGAATATCTCCGAAGCGGCGGTATCCGGCAGGGGATGGCGCATCGCGTCCTGCGGATTGGCCAACAGGAGGTGATTCACGACCAGCGACTGCGCGACAAGGGGCAGGTCGAGATGGCGAAGTGCATTGGGCAGAAAGGCGGCCGCCGGCCAGCGGTACTCGGGCTCGGTTGCCAAGTCCATGAAGCGGGCGGGGAAGTCCAGGGCCGCTACCAGGCTGAGCGGTGCGGCTCCCGGCTCGGCGGCCGGGTCACGTAGCAGCGCCGCCGCCAGCAGCGCCGCGGCGCCGCCCAGGCCGCGTCCGACCAGCGCCAGCGGGGCGCCGGCACGTTCCGATGCCACGGCGCGCGCCAACTCCACCAACGCCCGGGTCTGTACCGCCAGCAGACCGTCGCCGATCGCGCAGGCCAAGTAGGACAGGATCCGGTCCATGCCGCCCCAGCCGGCCGCGGCGAACGGCGCCAGCGCCGGGCGCGATTCGCCCCAGCCCGGCAGGTCGGCCACGACCAGACCGGGCAGCACGGCGCCCGGTGTCCGCTCGAACATGTCCGACAGGCGAGCCGCCAGGCCGTTCCGCTCCAGCGCCGCGTGCCGGCCGCGATCGTCCACGTACACGACCAGCGCGCCCGCGCGCGCCGGTGGGCGAGGCCGCAGCACGCTGGCCGGCATCGACAGTCCGTCCGAGGTGACCGCCTGCGCCTCGCAATAGTCCTGCGACCAGAGCTGGAAGGGGTCTCCGACCGACCAGCGGGCGGGACCCTCCGGGGTGCCGATGACAGCGCGCACGGCCTCGGCCAGCGCCGCGGCGTCCAGGCGCTTGGGGAGCCGCGCCGCCTGCCGGCGGGCCAGCGCGGCGTTGAGCGTGTACATGTTCTCGACCGGTGCGGGATGGCATCGCAGGCGCCCGTACGGGAGCATCGGGAAGTCCGTCGGATCGAGCTCCGGCACCGGCCGCTCCGGCTCGCCGAGCAGCCAGCGGTTCATCCAGGCGGAGCAGCGGCGCACCTGCGCCAAGGTGTAGTCGTGGCCGGCATCGTCCTCGAAGAACTCGAAGCGCGCGCCGCACTCCGCTTGCTCGAAGGCGTCTGCGCACAGGGCGGCCAGGCTGCGGCTCCACTCGATGTGGAAGACCTCGTCGTGCCGGCCCGCCATCAGCAGGGTCGGGGTCGGCATGCCGGCCAGCAGCACGTCCACCTCGTCCACGCCGGCGCCGATGCGATTCCACCACAGGCCCTCGGGACACGGCGCGTACAGGTCGCCGACCGGGTGGTCGGCCATCCGGTTCAGGCAGCAGCTCGGGCCCTGGCAGGCGATGCGGTCGTCGAACAGGGTCGCGAACAGCGTGGTGTGGCCGCCGCCGCTCACGCCGCTCATGCCCACGCCGCGGCTCAGGTCCACGTCGGCGCGGGTGGCCAGGTAGTCGATGCAGCGCAGCGCGTCCAGGACGAAGTAGCGGTTCGACGAGTGGCCGGTCAGGTAGGTGCGCACGCCGTCGGCGAAGTGGTCGTTGCCCGGCTGCTTCTCGGAGTCCTGTCCCGGCGGATCGAACAGCACGGCCAGGAAGCCCAGGCTGGCGAACGCCTGCGCCGGTATCTGGTACGCCGCGTGATGCTTGCCCGAGTGCCCGACCGGGAGCATCACCGCGGGAAACGGCCCCGGGCCGTGCGGGACGAAGACCGAGGCGTTCACTTCCCAGCCCGGGAACGACTCGAACAGGACGTTCTCGATCCCGCAGTGGCGGGTCTCGTGCCGGCTGACCGGCCGCGGATCCACCGCAGCCCCGGAGTCGCCGAACGGCATGGGGCCGAACGCCGCGCGGACGTGGTCGCGGATCGCCTCGCCGAGCTCCCGCCAGCATCCGTCGGCGAGCAACCGCTCGCGCTCCCGGTCGCGCCGGTGCAGGCGGTCGACGGCTCGGGACACCAAGTGCCGCGTGAGCTCGGTGCGCAGGTCGCCGCCGGTCGGAAAGGGGGCCGGTACGCCCGCCCGAATCACGCTTTGTCGTGCAGCGCGGCGAAGATCGTGAGTCTGGTCGCGTCGCCGATCTGCTCCAGATGGGGACGGCGGCCGGACAGCCGTTCCGAGTCCCGGACGAGTTTCAGAAAGCCCTCACCGCGTGCCTCCATGTAGCTGGTGCCGGTCAGCGGGCTCTGGTAGTCGCGCATGAATCCGGCCAGGAACTGGTTGCGGCGGGCAGGTTGGCACCCCGCGTACAGGTTCTCGACGGTCAGCGTGTTGTACAGGGCGCCGGGATTCTGGAACTCGATACGGTCGGGGAACAGGCGGATGATGATCTGCGATCCGCGCGCCTCGTAGTCGCGGTGGACGACGGCATTGACGACGGCTTCCTGAAGCGCGGTCTGCGCGTAGCTCGGATAATCGCGACGGCCGTCCCCGTCCTTCCTCGATGCGGTGGGGATCAGAGGGGAAGACCGGAAGTAGGTGAGCACCTGCCCGATCTGCTCAGGCAGCGGCCCTGTGATGCGCCTGCTGTCAACGGTGTTGCCGTCGGCCGTGTCCTGATGGTATGCGGCCACGTCCACGTACGCCCCGGGCAGAAACCGCTCGGGCTGCTCCGCGAACAGGAGGATTCCAAGGTGGGTGGGAATGACGCCCGAATCGGTGGCGGCGGCCAGTTTGTGCGTCACGAGCGTGTGCGCCCAGTCGTCCGGCCGGGATCAGTCGGGGAACCGGTCGCGGAAGTACCGCTCCAGCCTCAGATCGTGGAGATCGGCGAGCGCGCTGCCGAACACGGGCCGCTCCTCGATCGGGCTGGCCATGCGGCGGGCGCTCAGCATCCGGGCTAGCCGCTCGGCGGGGATCAGCCGCCGGTGGCTGCCGATTCGGTGGAGAAACCGCCCGTCGCCGGTCTGGTGCACGTCGAACTGCGACGGCGGGATTTCGACGATCAGGCACAGCACGGGCGTCTGTTCCGCGCCGGGGAGGTACTCCCAGTTCAATGCCGGAACGATCATGGGCACGCTGTTGACGGTCGCCGCGTTGATGACGAACTGCTCCAGGAGATCCCGCTTGTCCGGGTCGATGCCCACGGGCGTTCGGTCGGTGTCGCGGACCCCCATCACCACTATCCCGCCCTGCGTGTTCGCCATGCTTACGAACACCTCGGCAAGCCGTGCGCCCGCACGGGACTCATCACGTGCGAGCGCGATTCGGTTGCCGCGGAAGATCACCTCCTTCAGCTCGAGCTCGGTATCCTCCCCGGCCCGAATCGAGGCGATGAGGGCCCTGGTGTCAAGCATGGTTCAGGTCGTCAGGTGCTCTCCCGCTCGGCCCGATCTTGATCGGCCCTCCATTGCTCGTACTCCCGCTGTCCTTCCTCGCTCAGCGGGTAGTACGTGCTGATCGAGCCGCCCTCGGCCAGGCGGAGGCGGCTGAACTCCTCCCACTCCTCGTGGGCGGTCGTGCCAACGGCCAAGTCGCCGGCCATCTTGCGCGGCACGATCACGGCGCCGTCGTCGTCGGCGATGACGATGTCGCCCGGCATGGCCAGCACGCGGCTGAGCGCCACCGGCACGTTGTACGCCCAGGGAAACAGCGACGCCTGCGACGCGTAGTGCGGGGTGGCACCCACCGTCCAGAGCGGCAGCCCGATGTTGCGGACCTTGGGCCAGTCGCGGATGCAGCCGTCGACCACCAGGCCGACGCCGCCGCGGCCCTTGAGGTAGGTGATCAGCATCTCGCCCAGGCAGCCGGTGTAGCGGTCCCCGTACGCCTGCACCACCAGCACGTCGCCGGGCCGGATCTCGTCGAGCACCCGCCACAGCGCGCTGACCTTCTCCGCGTGCTCCTGGCCGATGCCGGAGGCGATGTCTTCGCGCTGCGGCATGAACTGCAGCGTGACAGCGGTGCCGATGATGCTCGTGCCGGGCAGCCGCTGCACGGGCCCCTGCACGAAGCTCTGACGCACGCCCATGCCGTGCAGGCCGGCGGCGGCGGTGGCGGCGCTGACGCGGCTGAGCTCCTGGACGAGCGCGGGGTCCGCGCGGGGGAAGTCGGGTCCGTGAATGGGCAGCGTCAGGCCGTCGGGCATGTGCTGCGGGCCGACGCGTCGTTCCTCGTGGTCTGACATCGAGTCCTCCTTGGCGGGTGACCGGTCGGTCAGTCCCAGGGGGTATGGTAGCCGGGCGCGCCGGCGTAGCGGTCCATCGTCAGGGTCAGGCGCAGCTCGGTGCCTGCCGGCAGCACCGCCTGCAGGTAGCGGCCGCCCGCCTCGACCATGCGCGGCGCGGTGTGGATCTCCGGTGGCGGACCGTTGCCGATGGCGCCGGGGTAGTCGCTCACGCGCTCCCGGAACGCGGCCTCCCGGAAGCGGTGCTCCCCGAAGCCGCCCGCCTGCAGGATCACGGTGCGGTCGGCGAGGCCGCTGGTGTTGACCAGGTGCAGGTCCAGGCTCCCCCGGTCGACCGATGACACCAGCGCGGCGACGTCGGTGGGCAGACCCGGCCGGCGCCGCTCAGCGTCGAAGTAGCGCAGGCGGCAGTTGAACAGACCGCCGTTGTAGATGATCTGCGGCGAGCCGGTCGTCAGGTGCACCAGCGCCTCCGTGGTGATGGGGTTGGCGTCCTGCCAGTGGTGGATGTGCACGGTGGTGATGTCGGCGTCGTCGCGGCGGATCTGGTCCAGGCGGCGGCTGGCCTGGGCGTAGGCCTGGCCCAGGATCGCCTCGGGGTAGTCCGGGTTGTCCCCGCACAGGTAGGCCAGCCACGCGGGTTCGTGGTCGGCGTCCTCCTTGCCGCGCATGGGCACCACCCGGCGCCAGTCGGCGGTGGAGCGGGCGCGGATAGCGAGCAGCCGATTCCAGTCTTCGGCTTCCTCGGTCACGTTCCAGAGCGCGGCCGGCACGCGGGTCGACATGGGCTGGAAGTCGAACCAGCCGTGGTCGCCGTACCGGTAGGGAACGACGAACTCGATCTCGTCCGGCGGCTGCGTGGCGAAGAACTCCCGCAGGCTCATCTCCAGCTCGGCGTACGGCAGGTCGCGGCCCTGCTCCCAGACCGCGTCGAACTGCTGGCGCGGCAAGTCCAGGAAGCGCCGTTCGCCCGAGATCAGGAAGGCGTTGAGCGCGGCGTCCACCGCCGCGTAGCCGATGTTGTAGTAGCCGTGCGGCCAAGTCCAGCCGTACAGCCCGCCGTACCACTTGCCGCCCAGGTACTCGCCCACTTGGCCGGACAGGCCGATGTTGTCGGGCAGCAGCCCGCCGTTGGCCTCCGCCCTGGCCAGCCACGCGTCGGTGTACTCCAGGACCCACTCGCGGTAGCGCTCCTCGCCGGTGAGCAGGAACGCGTTGGTGATCAGGCTGGTGACGCACAGATTACCGGCGACGTCGCCGCGCCCCATGCGCTCCTCCATCACCTCGCCCATGCGGCGCGCCAGCGCCGGATCGCGCAGGTCGTCGTAGGAGGTGATGCCCGGAACGTCGTGGTACGGCAGGCCGTAGCGGGCCATCCCGGACGACCAGCCGTAGTTTGGTTCGGTATCGCTGAGGCCCCAGCGCGGCCCGCCGGCGCCGTTGTGCGGGGCGCGGATCAGACGCCGCTCCCGGTCGTAGTTGGGCGCCCTCGGGTCCGATCCGAGGTAGAAGCCGGCGAAGCGCTTCGCCCGCTCACGCAGCAGCGCGTTGCCCGGGTCCGCCAGGCACAGGGCGTAGAAGTAGAGGTAGCTCTCCGACTGGTGGAACTGGTCGTAGCCCAGCTCGTACTCGCGCGTGAGCACGCCGTAGGAAGTGAGTTGCCGGGTCACGGCGTCCCACTGCCGGCGGCTCAGCGGCAGCAGGCGGTCGCCGCCGCCGAGCAGGTAGTACAGCGGCCAGTTGCCGAAGCTCTCGTAGAAGTCGTCGGCGCCGTCGCGGCTGGGATATCCCTCGGTCGCCGCGTCGCGCCAGATCAGGGTGCCGTCGGCAGCGGTGTACTTGTCCAGGAACGGATCGACCGCCGCGTCCAGCAGGTCGAACAGGCGCCGCTCCAGCACCGCCCAGGCGGGGAGCTGCGGGTACGGCGTGGTAGCGGTGATGGAGGTCATGGTCCGCTCCTGACGGTCACGTTTCGGGCAATTCGTTGCGGAAGTTGTCCTCGGGTCCGAACGCCTCCCAGGCGGTGTTGAAGAAGGCGCGCTGCGCGTCGGACAGCTTCGCCATCGTCTCCGGGCCGGGGATGCGGTCCCGCTGCCAATGGTAGGTGGCCGCCCGGTCGTTGTACTTGTAGAACAGGCCGTAGCGCGGCTCGTCGGCCTGCCAGCGGTTGGCGCCATGAGCCAGCGTCTCGGTGAAGATGATCGCCGACCCCTTGGGCGCCGGGATGTTCTGCACCAGCGGGCCGTCGACCGCGTAGAGCCGTGCACGGTCCTCATCCGGGACCCGGAAGTCGGACTTGTGGGAGCCCGGGATGCAGGCGAAGCCGCCGTCCTGGCTCGTGATCTCCTGCAGGGCGAAGGAGACGACGGTGAGGCCGGTGAAAATCCGGTCGCCCTGCACGGTGTAGCGGAAGTTGACCCGGCCGCCGCGATGGCCGCCATGCATCTCGAACTGCGGGCAGCCCTTGGAGCGCACGAAGCTGTAGGCGCTCTCCAGCCGCAGCTTGGGGCCGATGATCTCGGTCAGCACCTCCATCAGCCCGTGGTGGTCGATCAGCGAGATGAACGGCTCGCCCGCTTCGACCAACCCTGCGCAGCGGTGCCAGGTGCCGTTGGCGTCGTAGCCGTCGGGCGTCTTCTCCAGCGGCTGCATGCGCTCGGTGATCTTGCGCTTGGCCGTCTCGCACTGCTCGTCGGTGAGCACGTCCTCGACGAGGAGGTAGCCTTGCAGGTCGAACAGGTACTTCTGAGTGTCCGTCATCGCGCCGTTCACGGTACCATGCACTCTTGGACTGGGGCCACGGCAGCGGGCTCCGACAGGGTGATCCCATGCTGACGGACGTGATGGACGGACAAGCGCCGGCACGGTGAGCAAGCGAGTTCGTGACGACGATTTCGTCGGGCCTCGGTCAGATCACGACCGGCAGTCTGCGATTTCGGCGAGCGCCGCCAGCCACCGGCGCGCGGCCAGGCAACCGCCCTCCAGGTGCGGCGGTTGACCGCTCGTGTGCCGGCGCCGAGCGTACGGATGCTGCGCCGATCCACCCGATCGGCTCCACGCACGTCTCCGCCTGCGCACGGCCGTCACCCCGACAGCACGCGCCGCACCTCGTCCGCATCCACCGCCAGCGCCGCGGCGATCGCCTCGGCATCCTGTCCCACGCCATGCAGGCGGCGGATCGCCTGCGCGAGCAGCAGGCGCCGCGCCTGCTCCGCCTGCTGCTGCGCCTGTTCCGCCTGCTGCTGCGCCCGCTCCGCTCGCTGCGCCCGCTGCCGCTCCTGCTCCGCACGACGCTCGTGATGCTCCACCTGCCGCGCCAACAGCATCGAGTCCCGCAGCAGCAGGTCCTCACCCTCCATGGTGCGCCGCACCTCTTCTTCCGCCATCGCCTCCCGCAACTGCCGCAGTACGAAGGCGCACTCCAGCGGATACTCCCCTTCTTCGATCGTCAGCACGTGCGCGTCCCCCCCGTCCGTTGCCCTTCACCAGTCCCTGGTCGAAGATCGCCAGCAGCCGCTCCAGCTCGTCCCGCCGCCGGCTCGCCAGCCGCGGGATCTGGATGATGTGGCTGCGGTGATGAATCCCCTCCACCAGCGGATGACTGCCCGCAAGCTCCCGCCCCGTGCGCCGCTCGGTCACCCGCGGGCACACGTCGAGCACCGCCTCGTCCGACAGATCATCCAGGGCGTAGCCCAGGAAGTAGATCGTCACGATCGGCACCGCCTCGGTACGGCCCGAAGGGTGGGTGAGGATGTTGTCGCCGCTCGCGATCTGCTGGCCCAGGTAGCGCCGGAAGCGCTCGATTACCGTCGGCGCGTTGGCCTTCTGAATCTCGATCAGCACCTGCCGCTCACTGCCGTCGCGGGTCTGAACCCGAGCCGCGAAGTCCATGCGCAGCAGCGTCAGCGGCAGGTCGTGCTCCGGGTCTTCGGGGGTGCGGCGCACGGCGGTCTCCTGCGGGCTGACGGTGAGCGACTGCACCGCCAGACCGGTGATCCTGCCGATCAGCAGGCGGGCGACGCGCTGGTCCTGCATCAGGTACTTGAACACCACGTCGTAGATCGGGTTGGCGACATCCATACCGGCCCTCCATGCCGGCATTGAACCTGCGGTCCGCGCGGCCGGTCAATCGCCTTGCCGGTGTTGCGGATGATCGGTGCGGCGGCGGTGTCGTTCACTGACGGGCGTGCTCCCTGGTCTATTGCCGGGGCCGGGCGGCGCCGGACGCCGGCACAGGCTCCTGGCGCGCTTCACGTCCCGCCTCAGATCGCGACTGGCCGCCTGCGATTTCGTAGCGTGGGATAGTCCTGGGCTCCGAGCGGACGCGCTCGCCGTGCCGGGCCCGGACTCGACCTGACGAAGGAGCATGCATATTGATGCGGAGCTGCGACTGGGTTCGGAGCGCGTCTCATGGAATCGGCTGCCGGGAACGCGGGCAACGCCCGAAACTCACGGCGCTCCCCGCTGGCGACCCGCGGATCAGAGCGGCGCTACTCGGAACCACGTTGGCGGGACTGATCACGTTGCTGACCGCAAGTTGCGCTACGGCGCCGCCGACACTGACGGAAGCCTCCCTGCCGCAAGTCCCGGTGGAACCAGCATCGCCCTTCGGCGCCGAACCGACGCCGGAGGCTCGCGCTGACATGAATCTGGCGCAAACTGAAGCGGATGAGCGGACGCGTCCGGCGGCACCATCGAGAGCCATGGACTTGCTGTCGCTGTTGAATGCGGCGGTGCTGGATTGGTGCAATATGCAAGCTGGAGTTTCCACCTGCCGCATATCAGTGCGCCGTCTTGCGAGAAGGGCGAGGTGCTCTACCTCGGTACGCTGAAGGAATTTTCGGCGAGGCGGATGCGCCGGATGCGGCTTGGTGGTGGAGGCAACGGACCGACCTGCCTCCCAATCTCATGGTGGGCGTGCTGTGGTACGTCGGTCCCAAGGTCCCAACGATCCCAAGGAGCTTTGCGCCGCGTCGCAGGGGATGTTGTGTCAGTGCCCCACGGCACTCGCGGCGCTCAACAACCCGGCGCGGGTGCCAGTGGTGCTGATTGGACCTGGGGCCGCTGTGTGTGAGGCGGACCGATGACCCAGCGGCATCCGCACCGGACATGCATCGGCGAACTGCATGTTCCGGTGTCCAACAGCCACGACATCAGCGCCCGAACCCTTGCAGGCGGTCCTTGTTCGAGGTGAGGTCATCGTGGCCGCTGTCCACGCATCCGGCAAGATCGCCGGCGAGATCGAGCGCAGAGGCGGGGGCCGCTCTCAGGTGTCGGCCCAGGATGCTGCGGACGATCTCCGACTTCGAAAGGTGTGAGCGCTTGGACTCATGCTCGAGCAACGCGGCAAGGTGCTCCGGCAGTCTGACCGTAAGGGTCTTCACTCAGAGCCACCGTTCGAAGATGCGCTCCGCGTTCTCGTGCAGGATCGCATGGCGCGCCGCATCGGAGATCCTGGAGAAGAGCACGCAGCCGATGCCGTAGTGGGGGTTGAACCACGGCAGGTCGTCGCCATACAGGATCTTGTCCTGCACGCCGGCGTTCACCATCCGGGTGACGCTTCCGTTCACATGGTAGGCGGCGCACAGCTCCAGGTACACGTTGGGGAACCGCCGGGCCAGCTCGATGCCGCCGTCCCAGTCGCCGTATTGCGCGTGGCCCATGATGATCGTCGCCTGGCCGTAGGTCTGCGCGATCTTCTCGATGTGCGGGCAGTCGCCATAGCCGTCATGCCCCCAAGTATGGACCAGCACCGGCAGTTGCTCGTCGTGCGCCCGCTCCCACACCGGCTTGCATCGCCGGTCCGTGATGGCGACCCGGTAGTAGGCGGCGAGTATCTTGAATCCGGCGAATCCGGGATGCCGGTCGAGCTCGGCCGCTTCCTTGCGCACGCGCACACCGTCCTGCCCAGGATGTCGATCGATGGCCGGCACATCTCCTTCGAGTAGTCCATGCGGCAGCCCTTGTTCTGCTCCATCTCGAACGGGTTCAGCGCCGGGTGGTGGGCGCCACGGTGCTGCAGCACGGGATCCCACTCCGTGTATACGTGCCGTCCCGTCTTGAGCGCGACCCAGCCGCCGCTGGCTTCGGCGAGGGCATCGGCGGCCGCTGCTGACGGGAGCAGGTAGGTAATGTGGGTTCCGCACTCCCAGGCAGGGCTGTTGTTGGGGCTGGCCGACAGGCCGGACGGCTCCGTCTCACTGACGATCCTGGTCTTCTGAGCCCGCATCGCGCCGACCATCGCGTCGATCCGGTCGAGCTGGCCGTTCATGATCGCGCCCTCGATCTCCGACGCCCGCGCGCCGTTGGCCACGTACCCGGCGAAGCTGTCCTTCCTGCCGTCCCAGTAGAACCGGCAGGGATCGATCGCGCACTCGATGCGCTCGGCGAACGCGTCGTCGCCGGTCACGACCGCGCCCCCCTCTCCGCAGCTCATGTTCTTGTAGTGGTTGAAGCTGAACGCGCCGATGTGGCCGATCGACCCGAGCATCCGTCCCTCGTAGGCGCCGCCCACTCCCTGGCAGGCGTCCTCGATCACCAGAACTCCGGCTTCCCGAGCGATGTCCATGATCGAGTTCATGTCGCAGGCCAGACCCCACATGTGCACGGGCATCACGGCACGCGTTCGGGGTCCGATCGCATCCCGCAAGGCGGCCGGACTCAGTCCCAGGCTCTCGTCGATGTCGACGATGACCGGGATCGCACCGGCGGCCAGCACCGAGCCGGGGGTGGCCATGTAGGTGCAGGCAGGGACGATCACCTCGTCGCCGGGGCCGATCCCGGCGCCCATGAGCGCCGCGGTCAGCGAGTTGGTGCCGCTGGCCGTCATGAAGCAGTGGGCGACACCCAATCGGCGGGCATACCTCTTCTCGAAGCGCAGGCATTCGCCCTCCGCATCTTCCATGTACCGAAACAGGCGCTTGCTCCTGAATGCCTCGGCAATCCGGTCCAGCTCTTCCTGTCCGATCCTGTACATATGGTTTCCTCCACTTCCTCGGGCGTCGGCCAGGGTGGCACCATAGCCGGCCACGGCTGCCGGATCCAATCGCGCGAACCGTCATCACCCCTTGACGCTGCCGATCACGATTCCCTTCACGAAGTATCGCTGCAGGAACGGATACAGGAGCAGGATGGGCAGCGCCCCGATCAGAATCTGCGCGGAGCGAAGGGTCCTGTCCGAGATCGTCGCATAGTCGCGAGCTTCCTCCAACGTCATGCCGCGCAGGGAGGTCATGTCCGTGACGGCGATGATCGAACGGAGAAACGTCTACAGCGGGTACTTTTCGAGCGAGCGCATGTAGATCATGCCGTCGAACCAGGCGTTCCAATGGGTGACCGCCGCGAACAGCACGACCGTGGCGAGTGCGGCTAGCGAGGTCGGGACGTAGATCTTCCACAGGATCGTCCAGTGGCCGGCGCCGTCCATCGCGGCCGACTCCTCCAGCTCCACCGGCAGCCTGCGAAAGAAGTTGAGCAGGATCAGGACGTTCCAGACGGGAACGCCGGCCGGCAGGATGAGCGCCCAGATGGAGTCGATCAACCCGAGCTGACGGACGACCATGTAGGTGGGTATCAGTCCGCCGGAGAACAGCATGGTGAAGAACATGACCCACACGTAGAACGTCCGTCTCCGGAACTGTCTGGCTTCCTTGGAGAGCGGATAGGCCGCGAGCACCGTCAGGAACATGTTCACCGATACGCCCAGGCCCAGGCGCTGCACCGACACCAGCATCGCCTGCCAGTAGTCTCTCCGATCGATGACGGCCTCGTACGAAGCGAGCGTGAATCCGACCGGAAGGAAACTGACCCGGCCGGCCGCAGCCAGATAGCCCTTGCTGAGCGAGATCGCCAGGATGTGCACGAACGGCAGGATGCAGAGGAGTGCGAGCGCCAGCAGAAACAAGCCGTTCGCCACCGCGAAGACCTCGATTCTGCCCGATCGTGCCGGACTCATGGGACGGTCAGAAGATCCGGTAGCTCGCGAACCGGTACGCCAGGTAGTAGGACGCCGAGATGAGAGCGGCATCATGCCGGCGTCAACCGGATAGAATGCGCGGATGAGCGCCCCGAACGTCCTTCTCATCTGTGTCGATCACTGGCCCGGTGCGTTGCTGCGCGCCGCCGGACACGAGCACGTCTTCACGCCGACGCTGGATCAGCTCTGCCGCAACGGGGTGCGGTTCGCGCAGGCCTACACCACCACGCCCACCTGCATCCCGGCGCGGCGCGCGCTGATGACCGGCGCCAGCGCGCGCACCCACGGCGACCGCACCTTCCGCGAGCACGAGCCGATGGACCCGTCACTGCCGACCATGGCCCAGACCTTCCGGAACGCCGGGTATCAGGCGTACGCGGTCGGCAAGCTGCACGTCTATCCGCAGCGCGACCGCATCGGCTTCGACGACGTCATCCTCAACGAGGAGGGCCGCCACCACCTGGGCGGCGGCAGCGACGACTACGAGCGCTACCTGCACGACCACGGCTACGGCGGGCAGGAGCTGACCCATGCCATGGGCAACAACAGCTACACGGTGCGGCCCTGGCACCTGAGCGAGCAGTTCCACCAGACGTTCTGGACCACCCGGCAGATGTGCGAGACGATCCGCCGCCGCGACCCGACCCGGCCGGCGTTCTGGTACTGCTCGTACGCGGCGCCCCATCCGCCGATCACGCCGCCGGCCGACTATCTCCGCCACTACGAGCACTTCGGCGTGGACGAGCCGGTCGTCGGCGAGTGGGCGCGCGACTTCGACGCGCTGCCCCATGCGCTGAAGCTGCACCGCGGCCGGCGCAACGACGGCCTGGACGGCGACGAGACCCGCGCGGCGCGCATGGGCTTCTACGCGCAGTGCACGTACATCGATCACCAGATCCGCCTGCTGATCGGCCAGCTCCGCGAGGCCGGCCTGCTCGACGACACGATCCTGCTGTTCACCTCCGACCACGGCGACATGCTCGGCAACCATCACCTGTGGGCCAAGCCGCCCATGTACGAGTACTCGGCCAACGTGCCGATGATCCTGGTCGGCACCGCCGCGGACGAAAGGGTCGGCGCGCACCGCACCGACGGGCGGCTGGCGGCGCTGCGCGACGTGATGCCGACCCTGTTGGACCTGTGCGGCATCGGCGTGCCGCCCACCGTCGAAGGCGAGTCGCTGGTCGGCGAGCCGCGGCGGACCCACCTGTACTGCGAGCACCACGACGGGGCGGCGGCCATGCGCATGCTGCGGCGCGGCCGCTACAAGCTCATCTACTACCCGGCCGGCAACCGCCTGCAGCTCTTCGACCTGGAGAGCGATCCGCAGGAGCTGCACGACCTCTACGGCTCGCCGGGAACAGGGGACGTCGCCGGGGACATGGAAGCGCTGATGGCCGGCGAGCTCTACGGCGAGGATCGCGTGTGGGTGCGCGACGGGCGCCTGGTGGGCATGCCGGAGCCGGCGTACGAGTATCAGCCGGACCGCGGCCTGGGCGGCCAGCGGGGGTGGCGGTGAGCGCCCGCGACCTGCACGGCTGGGCGGAGATCTCCCCCGCGGGGCCGATCGAGGCCGGCTCGACCGGCACGTGGCGGATCACCTACCACGCGGGCGAGCGCGGCATCGACGACGGCGGATCGATCAAGTTCGCGTGGCGTGACACCAGCGACTGGGGCACGCCGCAGTTCTCGCAGCCGGACGCCGCCGACTTCGCCAGCGTCGCGACCACCGGCGCCGCCGCGTTGCGCGCCGCCTACGAACGGCAGCGCTACATCCGGCCCTGGCGCCGCTGCGTCACGGTCGACGTGTTCGACGGCTGGCTGCGCCAGGGAGATACGGTCACGCTGACGCTCGGCGACACCTCCGGCGGCAGCCCGGGAAGCCGCGCCCAGACCTTCATCAATGACACGTTCGAGTTCCGGGTGGCCGTGGACTGGGCGGGGGCGTGGCAGTACACGGTGGTGCCGTCGCCGGTGGTGCAGGTGACGGGCAGCCGGCCGTACCGCCTGGTGGCCGTGGGTCCGTCGGTGACCGGGCCGGGCTCGCCCGGCTGGCTCGGGGTACGGGTAGAGGACCTTTGGGGGAACGTCTGCCGCGGCTTCACCGGCAGCATCGAGCTGGACGCGGATGGGCTCCGCGGGCTTCCCGGGCGGTACATCTTCCAGCCCGGCGACGGCGGCGCGCGTCGCTTCGAGGACGTGCGCGCCACGGAACCGGGCGTCCATCGCGTGACCGTGCGCGCGGACGGCCTGGAGGCGGCCACGGCCAACCCGCTGGTCTGCCGAGCCGCGCAGGGCGGTCCACAGCCGTACTGGGGTGACCTCCACGGGCAGAGCAACGAGACGGTCGGCACCGGACCCGTCTCCGCCCACTTCACCTATGCCCGCGACGTCGCCTTCGCGGACTTCGCCGGGCATCAGGGCAACGACCTGCAGATCACCGACGCGATCTGGGACGAGATCAAGCGGCAGGCGAACCGCCATGACGATCCGGGCCGGTACGTCGCGTTCGTCGGCTGGGAGTGGTCGGGCAACACGCCGTCCGGCGGCGACCGCAACGTCTACTACGCAGCGGCCGACGGCCCGCTGCACCGCTCGAGCCGGGTTCTGGTGGGCGACCCTCCGCGGGCCGACGGCGCCGATGCCGACGCTCCCCACGTGCGCGACCTGTATGCGGCGCTGCGCGGCCACGCCGCTGCACCGCTGATCATCCCGCACATGGGCGGCCGCCGTGCCGACCTCCGCTGGCACGATCCCGAGCTGGAGCCGGTCATCGAGGTGCTGTCCGAGTGGGGCGAGTTCGAGTGGTTTCTGCGCGAGGCGCTGGAGCGCGAGTATCAGGTCGGCTTCGTCTGCGGCAGCGACGATCACAAGGGCCGCCCCGGCACCGCCAACCCGGGGCGCAGCACCTTCGGCGTCAACGGCGGGCTCGCGTGCGTCTTCGCGGACGAGCTGAGCCGCGAGGACATCCTCTCCGCGCTGCGCGCGCGCCGCTGCTACGGCACCTCCGGGCCGCGCATCCACGTCGAGGCCAGCGCGGACGGCCATCCCGTCGGCGCCGCGTTCGAAGCCGCCACCGCGCCCCGGATCAGCGTGAGCGTGGCCGGCACGGCACCCGTGGAGCGCATCGACTGCTTCCGCGGCACGGAGTTGATCGGCACCTTCCCCGCGCGGCTGCCGCGCGCACCGGATCGCGTGCGGGTGAGCTGGGCCGGCGCCCGCAACCGCGACCGGCAGCGGATGCTGCGCTGGGACGGATCGCTGTCCATCGCCGGCGGCACCTTCGGCGCCGCCGACGGCTGGGCCTTCGACTCGGCCGCCGAGGGCCTGGAGGAGACCAGCCGCGACCGCATCACCTGGCGCTCGGTCACCACCGGCGACGCCGACGGCCTGCTCGTCGGCGTGGAGGGCCCCGACTCGGCGATGCTCAGCTTCCAGAGCGGCGTGTTGCAGCATCGCGCCACCCTCGGCGAGGTACGCCGGCAGCCGGTGACGGTTCCCGGCCCCGGTATCGACACCCGCCTGGTGATGGAGATGGCGCCGACCGGCAGCGGCCTGGACCCCGCGACGACCTTCCGTGACGGAGCCGCCCCGCCGGGCCGCCACGCCTACTGGCTGCGCATCACCCAGATCGACGGCGCCAAGGCTTGGCTGAGTCCCTGGTACGTGACCATCGAGTGAGAGAGGGCACGCTGAGCCGGCGAACCAGCAGAAATACGCGGCCACTCCGACGAATTCTGCCGAAAATCAGCGGAGTGGCCGCCGATTTCAAGGATTGGACCGGTGCGGTCGTCATGCGATTTGGGCGAAGTACCACTGGACGAACTGTTCCACGCCTTGCTCGGCCTCGGAGTAGGGGCCTGGCCGGTACATCCGTGAGTTGACGCCGGACTGGTTGTTCTCGCAGATCTTCCAGTCCTCCCCGTTGGTGACCTCCCAAAGCCAGCTCACCTCGGCCGGATCGTAGTCGCGGCCCTCGACCGCGTCGTCGTCGACCAGCCAGGTGAGTTCGGCACGTGTCTCGAGCTCGCTCATCGGCGCAAAGCTGAACAGCATGGCGTGGTCGTTGGACGCGACGATCCAGTTGAGCGGAAACATCTGCATGGCCGAGATGGCGCCGTCGTACCGGGTGAACTGTCCCATGAGGGGGGCGACCGGCTGCCCGTCACGCGTTTGCGTGAGAAACCCGGGGCGGATCGGGGTGCGGACCAACTGGTAGAGCTTCGACTCCGACAGATCGACCTGTACCGGCAGCCGCCCTTCCCGTCGCGCCCGGTGGCGCCAATCGGACACGAATCGTTCGTACTCTGTCCGTCGCCGCGGCGATTCGGCGGCGGCTGGATAGGACATGACCTGACAGAACTCCGGGTGGGCGTGCGTACAGTGGTAGCACTCCCAGAAGTTCTCGGCGAACACCTTCCAGTTGGCACGGATGCGATGAGTGGTGCGGCGGGCGACCTTGGCCTGGCGGAAGCCATGGGGCGCGAACAGCGCCCGCGTCTGGTCCCAGAAGCTGCCGAGGTCGGGCCCGGGCGGCTCCGGGCACATGAAGATCAGGCCCTCGACCACTCGCACCGCGCACCGGTGGAGTCCGATGCGGGCGATGTGGCCGACGAACGACCAGCCGCGCATGAATACGCGCGCCATGTCGCGCTCGAACGCCTGGGGCGAGAGGTAGAGCTGCCGGGGCAGCGACCAGCCGGGCCGGCGCTCGGCCACCCAGGCTTCCACCTCGCCGCCACCAGCCATGCTATGGGTACTCCCGATCAGAGGCCGAGGACACGGGCAGCGGTCCTCCCCATGATCAGGTCCATCTCCTCCTGGCTGAGGAAGTCACAGTACTTGACGATGTGGTCTATCGACTGCCGGTAGGTACAGTGGCGGTTCTGGAAGGGCATGTCCGTGCCCCACATCAGACGGTCGGCACCGATGTGTTCCACCATGCTCTGGAAGGTCGGTAGTGCCTCTCGATAGGGGAAGTCCCACATGTCGCCTATTCTCACGGGAAAACAGACCTCGATGCTGAGATTCGAGTTCCGGAAGGGCTCGTAGACCGCGTCGGGCAGGACGATCCGGTCGCCTTCGATGAAGGAGCGGTACGGAAATCCGTGGGTGATGCTGACGATCGTGTCGGGGTAGCGCTCCATCCATCTCATGAGAATTCCCAGCTCGTTCGCGTAGCCGTCCCGAGCTTGGGTGGTGGCTTCCCAGCTCCTGGCTTCCGGCCCCGTGCTCAAGGAGAAGAAGATCGGTACGCCGAGGGACGTTGCAGCCTCCCAGAAGGATCGGTAGAAGCTGTCGTCCCAGGGCTGAGCGCTGACCTTGTATCCGTCGGCGTTGAACTTGATGGCATGGAGTCCGTGCTTCGCGATCGAGTCCTCAAGCTCTCTGATGACGGCATCGGTATCGTCCCGGATACGCCATTCGTCGACCGGTGCCATCGAGACGATCCTGCCGGGAAACCTGCGTATGCACTCGGACTGATAGGCGCTGCTGCGACCGAGCATCGGGTTCGTGTGCAGGAGCGCCATGTCCACGCCGGCATAGTCCATCTCGCTGATGAGGCTGTCCGGCCCAAAGGCGCAACCCTGCAAGTTCGGCGGGTAGTAGTGCTTGGTGTAGTCCTCACCATCGACGGTCCATACGACTCTGCCGGCGGCGTGGTCGATACGGAAGTCGACGTCGGGCAGTCCGGTCAGGACATCCGACTCTCCAGGCGCCAGGACCTCGGATGAGCCCCGGGACCTGTCACCGAGGCTGAAGGCTGGCTGATAGTGCCTCGCCTGTCCTTCCTGCACCCATCGAAGATGCTCGGCTACGCTGTCGTAGCCCATCAGGCGAAGCCGGCGGTGCCGAGCAGGTGATCGACGACCGCGGCGACCGCCTCGCTCGCCAGTCCGTTGCCCCAGTGTTCGGGGTGCAGGTACCAGGTCAGCGACCGCCACACCGCGTCACCCGGGAACAGGGACACCGAGCCGATGATCTGCTGATCAACGGCCGCCCGGACGGTCCAGCTCCATCCGCCGTTTTCCGCCAAGCGCGTGGCAATCACATCGGCGGCAGGGGGTTCCGAGTCGCCCATGGTGGACCAGACCCGGCGGTCGCTGCGGATGGCATGGAGGGCGGGGGTGTCCCGTTTGGCATCCAGCGGGTGAAGCTCCAGTCGAGCGGTCGTCAGCTTCGTTGCGCTCATCCGGGTCTCTTCACGAGGTGCCGCCGCTACCCGTCGGTGATCGTGTCTCGGCGGACCAGGTGTGCCGTGACTTCCTGTCGATTGTGGAAGAGGTGTCGCACGTCCACGACATGGTACGCACGTTGCAGGATCATGGTGGCATCGCGGATGTGCGTGTGCACACGGAGCGATGGCAGCTTGATGGTCATCACAGCGTGGCCGCCCGATTCCAGGTTTCGCGCTGCCCGGCACATCAGCGCGGCTGACTCGGGAGGATCGAGGGACATGTCGTTCACGATCAGCTCGAACGGAGAGCCGGTCAGGGACATTTCCTCGACCCGGCATCGCAGATGCGAGACCCGGGGGTGGGCGGCGACGGCCGGAGAGAGGGCACCCGGATCCACGGCGACCACCGTGGCTCCAGCCTTCAGGAGAAGGGCCGTCCAGCCGCCGGGTGCCGCGCCCAGGTCCAGGACCCGGGTCAACTGGGCCGACGGAGATCCCGAACGTGTCGATCGCTTCGTCGAGCTTGTGCTGCGCTCGGGACACGACTCGCGACCGTGTGCTCCGACGCCGGTGTTCGTCGGCGTTCACCGCGAGGTTCTCTTCCACCTTCGACACGCCCACGAAGGCATGTGGCCCCGAGAGAAGCACGGAAACGACCTGATCAGGAAAGTCGCGATCGACGGTGAGTCCCGTTCCCTCCAGGTGGGAACCAACCCGCACCTCCACGTCTCTCGCGCCATACGGCGACTCGCCATGCGGGCCGGCGATCGTGCATTCCGCCTTGCGGCACTGCACCGCGAACGTACAACTTCTATCCATCGGTTGGGTCTTGTCGACCGCCGAACTGATCCGTGCGAGGTCGCCGGCGTCACCGTCCAGCCGCACGCGAGCGCGGACCGGCGCAAGATGCTGGACGAACGTGGGGTGTTGTGCCTGGAACGCCTCCGTGAGGCCACATCCCGGCATCGCTCCGGAGACGATCGTTCGCGCGGAGTCGGGGTTCATGACTTCCGCACGTGGATCCACCCGCTGAACCTCGGAGAGCGCGGGCTTCCGGAAGCGAGGATAGTGTGTCACGACGTAGTGCGGTCTCCGGAAAACGACTGAGCCGTCAGGATCGAGGCGTTGCTCCGAAGGCCCGATCCACCGTTGCATCATGAACAGCGAACCGTTGCAGGCGTTGTGATCGCGCTCGCAGTCCGCGAGCAGATGCCGATCGACATGCTCCAGACGGAAGACGGCCTGCGAGACGTCCTGCCCATGGGAACACACCTTCAGAAGGCGCAGATCATCGAGCTGGTCGATAGCCCGCTGGCGCCAGTACCGACTGCGCGCTCCGTCGAACTGCAGGAAGAGCGTGGGCGCGAAGCCGATCTCTTCATACGTCTCGGCCAACTGAGACCTGGCCGGGACCGCCATGCGGGTGGCGTTCATCGACACCGCCGTCGTCGAGATCGCATGTGCCATGATTGCCCGCACGCTGGGAGAGTCGGCGCTCGGCGCGACGAACTCGGTGTCGAGCACCACCACGTCCTTGTCCACCGTCGGGAGCGCGACGCCGATCGTGCCGGCCGCGTCATCCAGGGTGAAGTAGAGGGAGCTGTGGGACGGGAACCGCCGCGCGAAGTAATCGAAGTCCCGACCGGTTCGTTCGGACCAGCGCGGAAACGCTGTCTCGATCATGGTGACCGCATCGCACAGCCGCTCAAGGCTCGTGATGGGCCGTATTCGCATGACCTCTGGCTGTACTCAGTACGCTTGATCGCGTCGCCGAACACGCAGGACGTTGATCACCTTTTCGTTCGCGTCGAGCCTGAGAAAGGCTCGTTGATCGCCGACCCTAATCCGCCACTCGGGTGGTCGCACTCCCTTGAGCTTTACGACATCACCATGACCCGTGGTCGATAGAGTGATCAACGCTTGCCTCACCCTGAGTGCGCGCTGTGAGTCGAGTCTCTTCATGTCCCGGAGGGCAGGTCGGGTCCAGACCAGCCTCCACGTCATATCCCGAGCTGGGCACGGAGTTCGTTATCGCTAATGGTGTCGCCGGCGTCGAGCGCGAGTCGTCCCTCTTCAAGCGCGGCGCAATCGTCATCGGTGAGCGGCTCGTCCACCTCAACGGCGTTCGAAAGCGCCGTGACGAGCGGGTCTGCCTGTTCCGTCAAATACTCGAGATAGCGCTCCGCAGCGTGGACCTCTCCCTCGGGGAGCTTGTCCACGAGCCGGTGAAGTCTGGTTTTCGTCGCGGTTTCCATGGCGGTGGTGGAGAGATACCCATCCTATCGCGCCGTAACGACGCCTACAAGATTCAATCAGCGGTCAGACACCCGTCGCCGGCCGTGGCGGATCGGTCTGCCGCATGCATGCGTCGGGCGCGGAGCCGCTCCAGAGCCATCGGTGCAGCCATGCCTCGGTTTCGCGAGCCGCGGCAGTCCCATAAGCATGCGGACCCTCCGCCCACACCGCGGCAAACCGGTCGGCGTGGCCCAAGGTCGCATACAGGGCTGCGATCTGCTGCAACGCCGCCTGCTGCTCGGCGATGTTGGGGAAGGTGCCGTCCTCTCGGGCGCTCAGGTTCAGGAACGGCCGCGGCGCCACGCAGGCGGCCACATGGTCCATGTCCAGCGGTGCGAGGCCTTCCTTCGCGTAGGGGGCAAGGCGCGGGTAGTTGTACGGCTGGACCAAGTTGGCGGTGTGCCGTTCCGGCAGTCCGCGCCACGGCGCCACGCCGCAGACCGAGACGACGGCCGTGATACGCGGCTCGAGCGCCGCGCCGATGACCGCCATCTGACCTCCCTGGGACCATCCCATGGCCGCGATGCGGTGGCGGTCCACCTCCCGGCGGGACTCCAGGAAGTCCACCGCTCGGCTCACGTCCCACGCCGACAGCCCTACCCTGGTCGATGCCGGGAAGCGCCGGTCCAGGTCCGTCGTGTCGTGCGACCGCCGGCCGGGGCTGGTTCGTTCCCCGGCGGCCGGGTAGTCCGGGCACAGCACCACGTACCCTCGTCGGACGAGATCGGCGCCGTATGCTTCGGGGTCTCCCGCGTGCTCGGGCCCCGCCAGGCCGGCCGGCGCGTCCCTGCCCCAGTTGGGCGTCATGAAGCTGCCGGGAAGGCAGATGACGGCCGGGACCGGGTCCGTCAGCCGCGTGGGAACGAGCAGCCACGCCCACACGACGTCGTCGGTTTCGTTGCCGTAGCGCACCTTGTGCCTGACGTAGCTGCCGCAGTCGCTGCGATAGCAGTCGACCGGAGACAGTGGCGGCGCTGCAGCGATCGGGGGCCAGCCGAGCAGAGCGCGCAGATGCCGCAGGATGGCGTCGCGCTGGTCGATGAACGCCTTGGCCGACGGGGGAGCCTGGAACGGGACCGATCGTATTCGCATGGCAGGTGAATTCGTCATGGTGTCACGCGCGGCACGCAACGCCGTCAGCGTACTATGGGACATGGTAGTACGCGAATTGGCCCGTCATCGCGCGATAGCTTTCGGCGCCGGAGCGCTGGTCCTCGCCAGCCTCGTCGTGTTCGTGCCCTTCTCGGTCGTGTGGCGGCTCGCAGGCGCTCCGCCCGAGTTGCTGTTCGACCTCGTGCTCCGGCGCGGCGGTGACGCCGTGCCGGTGGCGACGGTCCGTGCCGGTGCTGCGGCAGGCGGAGGTGAGCTCCCTGCTCCGTCCGGCAGCGCGGCCGCCGCGGATGAACCTCGCTCCTGCGTGCCGCTGCGCATCAGCGACGACCTGCCGTATGCCAACGTGCCGATGGATCCGGAGATCGACTTTACGTCGATCATCGGCTCGGCCGGCCTGCCGGGTGTGCTGGACCCCAATTCCCTGGAGCTCTTCCACGAATCGGGGGAACGGGTACCGTTTGCCCGCAGCGAGCACTTCGCGTACGGCGACCGCGGGCGCCTGGAATTCGTCGTCACCGACCCGTCTCGCCGCGACTACCGCATCTGCTTCCGGACCGTCGAGCGCAGGCCGCCCCTGCTGCCGCAGGCCGGCGTTCCGCTGGTCGGCGTGGGCGACCTGCTGCGGTGGGACCACGCGCAGGCCGACGTACTCCGGCCGGTGCCGCTGGCCTACCCGGCTCGCCTCGTGGACCTGACCGGCGACGGTCGCGCCGACCTGGTGGGTGCGTGGAACTATGCGCACCGGCCGGGGTGGCCGTGGGACGGCGTATTCGTGTATCCGCGGCACGGGTCGGACCACGCGCTCGAATTCGCCGAGCTCGTACGGCTTCGGTACGAGCCGGCTGCCGGTGGCGAGCCGGAGTTCTTCAGCCACATCTACATGACCGTGGACCTGGCCGACTTCGACGGCGACGGACGGATGGACATCGTCTATTCGCAAAAAGGTGGGGACACCATCGCGTTCTTCCTCGACAGCGGCCGGCGCGAGCCGAGCGGCGTGCCGCGCTACCGGGCCGCGGGCACGATCTCCAGGCAGGGCGCGGACTGGACACCGGTCAGGGCGGTGGACCTGACCGGCGACGGCATCCTGGACGTGGTCGCCGGATCGCACCTGTTGGCGAACACCAATCCGGCCGGCTGGCCGTTTGAGCCCGCCCGCGCCGTCGACCTGGAGCTGGAGGTGCAGGACCCGCTCTTCTTCGACGTAAACGCTGACGCTCGTCCCGACCTCATCGGACTCGTCACGGCGGTGGAGAGCGAGCCATCGCATCTGCGCACTGTGTGGAGCCCGAATCTCGGCGGCGTTCCGCCGCGATTCGGCGCGCCCGAGCCGCTGCGCATGGAGCCGCCGCCGAGCCAGCCGGGGAAGCTCGGGATCGCCGATCAGGGCGAACGGACCGGTCTGTTGGTCCTGGCCGACCACCACGCCGAGGTGCTGTTCTATGAGCACCTGTCCTACGCCGGCGGGCAGGGGGTCTTCCGGCTGTGGAATCGCGCCGAGTCGCGTTCGACGCCGATGGCGCTGAGCGATCAGGCATGGCCGAACGCCACCGACTGGGACGGCGACGGTGACTGGGACCTGCTGGTCGGAGGCGGCTACGGCTGGCCGCGCATCCTGATCAACCGCGGAACCTCGCAGGCGCCCGTGTTCGATGAACCCCGATACCTGTATGCCGGCGGGGAACCGATCCGCATCCTGCGCGATGAGGTGCTGCACAGCCACAACTGGCACAACATGGGGTACCCCTATCCGGTCTTCGTCGACTGGGACGGTGACGGACTTCCCGACCTGATGCTTCCCAACGAGACCAACCGGATCATCTGGCACCGCAATGAGGGCCGGCCGGGAGAGCCGCTGTTCGGCGCTCGCCGTTTCCTGGAGGTCGACGGCTACCCCGACTCGGAGGCGCGTCGCGCGGAGGACGGACGGTTGAGTGATGACAAGACGACGCCCAACCAACCGTATCCCTGGTTGGACTGGCCGTTCTTCTGGCGCACCGGGGCAGCCTTCGCGGACTGGAATGGCGACGGACTCACCGATGTCATCACCCAGCACGGGTCGCAGCGCAAGGCGAGCCTCTACGTGCAGTACCGCGCGGCGGACGGCGAGCTGAGGCTGCGGTCGGCGGGTCCGGTGCGGCTTCAGGACGGCCGTCTCGTCAACGACAGCATCGTCGAACGTGGCCGCACCTGGGGCGAGACGTTCCGCGCCGCCGACTGGGACGGCGACGGCCTGCTCGACCTGGTCTACGCGGTAGCCGGCTCCCACCACGGCACGATGGCCGGAACCAGCATCTATCTGCTGCGCAACGTCGGCGATGAAGAGCGACCCGTGTTCGCACCGCCGCGCCCGTTCATGATGTACGGCGAGCCTATCCGCATCACCAACCACGGTCCCCATCCGTGGGTGGGCGACATGGACTCAGACGGCACGCCGGACATCCTGGCGGGAGTGGAGTGGAGCGTGTACCCGTTCTATCGGCACGCCGCGCTGGAGTTGCCTCGCCGCCCCCGGTTCACCCTGGGCGAGGTCACGCGGGAGACGTAGCGTTCCGGTAAGGCTCAGTCCTTCAGCGCACCGATCAGGACCCCTCGCCTGAAGTATCGCTGCACGGCGAGCATCACCGTTACCAGTGGCGCCGTGGAGAGCACGATCACGGTGTTGCGGAGCTGTGCCGCCATCTCGAGCCGGGAAATCTCGCTGAAGTCGCCGCGGGTGAGCTCCAAGCGGAAGATGTCGCTCGTCGCATACATGCTCTCACCGGGGATCAGGTAATCGCGGAGCACGAGCTGCAGCGGATGCTTGGCGCTGTCCAGAAGATACACCAGGGCGTTGAAGTAGTCGTTCCAGTAGGCGACGATCGAGAACAGTGCCAGCGTCGCGAGTATGGGCTTGGAGAGCGGCATGTAGATCCGGTACATGATCTGCAGGTCGTTGTAACCGTCGATCTTGGCGGCGTCCTCCAGGCTCGACGGGAGCTGCTGATAGAAGGTGCGCAGCATCACGATGAAGAACACGTGGTAGAACTGCGTCGCGATGATCCACGCCCTCGTGTTGTACAGGCCGAGCGACTTGACCAGCAGAAAGGTGGGGATCAGCCCTCCCGAGAACAGCAGCGTAAAGGCGATGAAGAATGAAATCGGCCCCCGGAACACCAGGTGGCGCTTCGACAGCGGGTAGGCGGCCAGCGAGATCAACACCAGGTTGGCTACGGTGCCGGCACCCGCATAGAGGATGGAGTTGCCGTAGCCTCCCAACAGCATTGGATTGCGCATGGCTATCCGGTAGGCCTGGAGATCGACGTTGACCGGGATCACGCCGATCGTGCCTGCGACCACGCGCATGCCGCTGCTCACCGATGTCGCCGCGACGTTGAGCAGCGGGTAGAGGAAGGTGATGCTCAGGGCGATCATGAGCAGGTAGTTGCAGGCGTCGAACAGGCGGTGGCCGGCTGTGCTGCGCATCTAGCGACCCACCTTGCTGCGCGACCGCATCACCAGATGCCGATCGAGGTATAGCGTTTCGCCAGCCAGTTGACGAACGCGATCAGTATCAGGGACACCACCGAGTTTGCGAGCCCGATGGCGGTAGCCAGGCTGTAATTGGCGTGTACCAGTCCCACCCGATACAGATAGGTGGAGAGCACGTCGGCCTTGTCATAAGTAAGCGGGGTGTACAGAAGCAGCACCTTTTCCGCACCGACGGTCAGCATGCTGCCCATGCGGAGGATGAACAGCACCGTGATGGCGGGCATGATTCCGGGCAGCGTCACGTGCCACGCCTGCCGCAGCCTGCCCGCGCCGTCGACCACCGCCGCCTCGTACAGCTCGCGGCTTACGCCGGCGATGGCAGCCATGTAGATGATGCTGCCCCAGCCGACCTCCTGCCAGATGCCGGAGCCGATGTAGATCGGGCGGAACCACGCGGGCTCGATGAGAAAGTAGATCGGCTCGAATCCCAGGGATGCCAGGATGTGGTTGATGAAGCCGGAGCCCGGCGAGGTGGCCAGGTGGATCATGGCCGCGATCACCACCACCGAGATGAAGTGCGGCATGTAGGAGATGACCTGGAAGGTCTTCCGAAACGAGCGGACGCGGATCTCGTTGACCAGCAACGCCAGGATGATGGGCGCCGGAAAGCCGAACACCACGCTCCAGACATTGATCATGAAGGTGTTGCGGATCACCGATCCCGCGTTGCGGGAGCTGAAGAACTGCTCGAAGTAGCGCAGGCCGACCCACTCGCCGCCGAACGGGTTGAGGAGGTCGAACCTGCGGAACGCCAATATGGCGCCGTACATGGGGATGTACTTGAACGTCAGCAGGAACACGATGCACGGAAGCAGCATGAGCAGCAGGTAGCGGTCGCGCACCACGCGCTTCCGGAGGTCGCTCCCGCCGGTGAGCGTGTCGGCGGCAAGCGTACGATCACGCCATCGGCGCCGAACGGCGGAGGCGGCTTCACGCATGTCCGGCTCGCGGACGCTGCCGTCTGTCGCTGCGCAGCAAGCGAGGGGCCGGCCGCGGCGCACGATCCGGCAGCAGCCCGCCCCTCGTCGTCATCGGTCGGTCCGGGTCAGGTCCCCGACAGGATCTTCTGTGTCTCCTGGTACGCCGCGTTCTGCATTTCCAGCAGCTCGTCGACGTCGGTATCGCGGACCTCCTGTACGAATTCGCTCCATTCGCCGAGCGGTCGGCGGCCGATCACGAATGCGGTCAGATTCTCCTCCACCAGCCGGTCGAGCTGCTCTCGAATCGCTCCGATGTCTTCTTGAGTAGCGGCGTCGAGCATGACGCGGGGGTTCAGATAGCGGAAGTCAGGCTCTGCCCTTAGCTGCAACTCTTCCTTCGCGGCCGAGCCGTACGGCGGGCGTCCCCGCTCGGGAGTGGACAGCGTGAAAGCACCCCACTCGCCGAAACCGATGCCCCATTGCAGATCGGCCACCAGCGCGTCGTAGTAGTCCATGTCGATGGTGAGAGTGGTGGGGTCGGTCTTGATCGGCAGCGGGATGCGCCCGTGCTCGGGATGCTCGTACCAGCGGTAGGTCACGTCTTCGACGCCCCAGGTGAAGAACCAACTGCCTTCCGGACTGAACATGTAGTCCAGAAGCTGAAACAGGATCTCCGGCTGCTTCGCCTTGTCGGTGACGAGAAATCCTCGATTGGGACTCCACGCGCCGATGCGGTAGCGATAGAACAGCGGCCGGGCGCCGTCGATACCGGTGGCGATCGGCGGCTTTACGTAGCGTACTTCGACCGGCTCCCCACCGAGTTCGAAGGTACTGGTTTCCCATGTCGGCGTGTCGCCGGTGTTGACCGCGAGTCCCCGGTAGGTCGAGTCCACCCAATGCTCGAAGAACCGGTCACTGTTCATGGTCGGGATCTCGGGGTGGAGCAGGCCTTCCGCGTACGCGTTGCTCAGGTACGCGACCAACTGCTCCATGCCGGGGTCGAGGACGGCATACTTCCAGCTATCGCTTCGATCGTCGTAGTACATGCCGTTCCATCGTCCGCCCCAGCCGGTGCCGAAGCCGTTGGACATGGCGCTGAACATGTTGGAGAACCGCCGCGTCCCCCACGGAAACAGGTCGGGCTCGGCCTGCTTCAGGGCGCTCAGCGTGTCGTGGAAGTCATCGTAAGTGTCCCACTTCGTCTCGATTCCATAGGAATCGAACACGTCCTGCCGCACCAGATGAGAGGCTCCGGAAAGACCGGTCGGCGCGTAGGAGCCCCAGGACATGTAGCGGTAGATCTTGCCGTCGCGCGCGGCCACCAGCCCGGCGAGGCCCGGATCCTCGGTAAGGTGGTTGCGGAAATTGGGCATGACGTCCAGGTAGTCGGTGTAGGCAAGGACCTTGCCGGCGATCCCCAGCTCGTCGAGCTTGCTGACGTCGACCCCCCAGTTGAACAGCAGCTCGGGCAGGCTGTCGGAGGTGATCATCAACTCCATCTTCTGCCCGGCTTCCGCGAACGGGAAGCTCGTCACCGTCGCGTCGAGATTGAGCGTCTCGCGGACGATGCCCTCCCACACGCCGTCGTTGGGCCATGGCCCCGCCTTGACCCAGTCGAAGCTGTAGGTCTCGCTCACCCACGGGACGGTGAGCCCACCGGTGGGTGAGTCAGGATCGTACTCGATCCTGGCCATGGATGATTCGCCTGCGGCTGCATCCTCCGTGGTCCCCGTGGCGAAAGCCATGGCGCCGGCACAGAGCAGCGCGATGACCATGGAAAACGCGCGCTTGAGCATAAGGCGCCTCCTAAGGTCGAGTAATCCGCTGACAGTAGGTCCGCTCGCTCCGGCTGTCAAGAAGCCGCCATACGGAGGCGATCCTGCGCGCGGAGTGGTCGTTACACGTCGATCCGATAGCGGTAGGCGTTGGCGGTGAAACCGGTGTGGAACTCGCCTGCGCGGGGCAGGCCGCTGGGCTGGTAGTGATTGAGGTACAGGACGAGCTGGCGGTTCTCCCGGTCCTCGTGCACGTGGAAATTCGAGTACTGCACGCGCTGGTCCTGACCCGGCGCCCGGTCGGCGATCACGGCGATCGTGTCGCGGCCCGCCGTTGGAGCCGCGCATCACCATCAGCAGCCGGCCCCCGTCGAGCGCGGCCAGCGTGGGCTCGAAGATTCCCCGCGTCGTCCGCTCCGGATCGGGGATGATCCATGCGACCGACTCGGCCACGAGTCGGTCCCCGCTGAAGCGGGCGGCCAGGCACCCCGTCTCGATATAGCTGGAGCCGTACGGATTGAAGTAGCGGCCGTCGGCGTCGAGCGCGGTGCGGCTGACCGGGAACAGCAGCCGCCCGCCGTCCCGGAGTACGGGAGGGCCGAGCCCGGTGAAGGCGTTGCGGCCGGTGTGCACGCCGTCGATCGGGTGCCAGCGGTCGTAGCCCTCCCCCTGCTGGATGATCGGCGCTTCGTGGAAGAACGAGCGGCCGCCGTCTGCGCTCAGGGCGTAGAAGCGCGACACGCGGGTGAGCGCGTCGAACGCGTCGTCGCTCTCCTGGAGCCACTCGGTCCCGGAGAAGACCAGGTGGCCCGATCCCGGATCGACGAAGCAGGCCGAGCAGGTCCGGCGGACGACTGTACCGTCGTCCCGGCGCTGTGTGACCGGCAGTTCGACGGGATCGCTCCACGTCCGGCCGTTGTCGCCGCTCCAGCGCCTGAAGCGCGCGTCGTCGATGTCGCTGATGACCTCGTACCGATACTCGCAGAGCATCCCCGGTCCCGGTCGGGCCGCAGTAGTCGGCCGTGCCGAAGACCGAGGTGCCGCGGTCGGGGGTCTCGATGAACAGCGCCGGCTCGCCGATGGCGGTCATCGCTCCGAGACTATGGGCTTGTCAGAGACTCAGCAAGGTCCCGGTCGCCTTCAAGTCGCGGACATACGCCGGCATGCCTGTCTCACACTTGGAGCTTGGGCTCAACAGAGTGTTGACACGGAACCACGCCATGGCTACGGTCCGTCCATGGTGCGCTGGCGTCAGCGCTTGGCACGCGCAGACAGGTATGGCAAGGGGCGCGGCATCCAAAGAAGGAGGTTGAGGAGGCACTTGCCGATGCAGAAGCGGCTGGGTGGACGGTGACGACCGCATCCGGGCACCGTTGGGGTTACATGCGTTGTTGCGAGGCCAGTAGATCGGGATGCCAAGCTTCAATCTGGTCGACTCCACGTAATCCCGGAAACCACGCGAAGCAGATTCGTCGTGCGATAGAACGATGTCCGCATCATGTATCTCAATGAATAACGGGGTTAAAGTGTCCTATTTTCAGTTTACTTTGATTGTCGATGGTCCCGATCTACAGAGTGACACGGCTGTCGACGCCCTTTTCGATGCGGGCTGCGATGATGCGCTGGTCGGTCGTACCGACGGGATACAGTACCTCGATTTCGACCGGAGTGGGCCGAATCCGGAGACCGCTATCTTGTCGGCGATCGCAGATGTCGAACGCCTCCCGGGCGTCGAGGTGATTCGGCTCGCAGGCGGCGAGCTTGTCTCCATGGCCGACATCGCAGTGCACACGGGTCGTAGCCGGGAGAGCATACGCCTGCTTGTAACGAACGAACGCGGCCCCGGAGGGTTTCCCGCTCCCGTCACCGACCCACGCACCCGCTACCGACTGTGGCGCTGGTCGGAAGTGCGCCGCTGGGTCGCGACCCACTACCCCACCAGCCCTTTGCAGACGGAAGACCAAGGATACGAGCAGGCTGCCGCAGCGATCAACGCGAGCCTCGAGGTTCGTCACTACTGCCGCGATGTACGGCCCGAACAGCGGGCGCGACTTCATCAGCTCATCGGGATCGGCTGACTGGCATAGACGCGCGACACGCGAGTCCCTGGTCCTCACCATGGCTCCTTGTTGCGGCACGCCGGGCTCGGAACCGTCGGTCATGGGCACCGGCGCCGACCAAATGACCCCGTCGTCGGCGCTGGTGCGGCAGGCGTTGCCGGTCACCTGCAGCAGGCGGCCGTCTCCCAGCACGACCATCTGCTCGGGGAAGTCCCTGCTCCCGTAGTCCGTGATCGGCAACGGCCGGCAGCGGGGCTCGATCCACAACGTGCCGCTCTGGTCTTCACCCATGGTCCGACTCCTGGTGTCAGGCTTCCGGCAGCTCGTTGCGGAAGTTGTCCTCCGGTCCGAACGCCTCCCACGGCGAGTTGAAGAAGGCGCGCTGCGCGTCGGTCAGCCGCGCCATGGTCTCGTGGCCGGGGATGCGGCCGCCGGTGTGCTGGTAGTGGTAGCTGGCAGCGCGGTCGTTGTACTTGTAGAACAGCCCGTAGCGCGGCTCGTCGGCCTGCCAGCGGTTGGCGCCGTGGGCCAGCGTCTCGGTGAAGATGATCGCCGACCCCTTGGGCGCGCCGATGTTGCGGACCAGCGGGCCGTCGACCGCGAACAGCCGCTCGTGGCCCTCGGGCACCGGGAAGTCGCACTTGTGGGAGCCGGGAATGCAGGCGAAGCCGCCGTCGGATTCCGCGATGTCCTGCAGCGTGAACGACACCACGGTGAGGCCGGTGAAGATCCGGTCGCCCTGCACGTGGTAGCGGAAGTTGACCCGCCCGCCGCGGTGGCCGCCGTGCATCTCGAACTGTGGGCAGCCCTTGGAGCGGACGAAGCTGTAGGTGATCTCCAGGCGCAGCTTGGGGGCGATGATCTCGGTGAGCACCTCCGTCAGCCTGGGGTGGTCGATCAGCGAAGTGAACGGCTCACCCGCGTCCAGGAGCCCCCAGGCACCGTGCCAGGTGCCGTTGGCGTCGTAGCCGTTCGGGGTCTTGTCGAGCGGCTCCATGCGCTCGGTGATCTTCTGCTTGGCGGTCTCGCACTCCTGATCGGTGAGCACCTCCTCGACCACCAGGAACCCCTGCAGGTCGAACAGGTATTTCTGGGTCGCGGTCATCGCCCGA
Source organism: Spirochaetia bacterium (assembly GCA_965215345.1). Taxonomy (GTDB): domain Bacteria; phylum Spirochaetota; class Spirochaetia; order SZUA-6; family Bin103; genus CATQHW01. Next base: position 2,565,538 of record CBDCDL010000002.1, read on the forward strand.
GCCTACGAGCTTGCCGGAGTGCCGACAAGCTCGCGGGCTCGCGGTCTACTGGCTCGCGGTGACCCGGCCCGGCAGCGACAGGTCGCCGGACGCGATGTCATGCACGCCGGTGACGCACAGCAGCGGGGCCTCGGCCTGCTCGTTGATCTGCAGCTCCGCCGTCACCGCATCGAACGACACGTCCTCGGTCTCGCTGACCGGGACCGTGATCTTGGCCATCGCGCCGCTCAGCAGCGGGCTCATGCCCGGGCTGTCGAGCGCGATTGGCAGGTACGGCGCGGTGTCCGGCAGCAGATCGACGCCCGGCGACACGTCGCGCACCTTCAGGCCGGCGCCGCAGGTGTCGTCCGGGACCAGCACCACCCAGTGCGAGTGCCACTCGGCGCCGTCATTGGCGGGATCGCCGTCGCGGTCCTCGTCGAACAGGGGGGTGTCGTCGAAGTCGGGGTGGGCGGTGATCGCCAGGGCCAGGATGCCCGAACCCGCATCGAATCCGACCACGGCCGGATCGAGGCTGGTGGGCCAGACGTAGGACTCGACCCTGGCACCGGCCAACTGACCGATCGGCGCCGGCTTGCTGCTGCCGGCCTGCCCGGCCACCTCCATGACGAACGTCATCAGGCGGCCGTCGGTGGTTGCGCCTGCCTTGACGATGTCGAAGGCCGCGGGCGTCCTGGCGTCGACCTCGCTCTCGATCTCGTGGGCGAGAGCGCCGTACAGCGACAGGCCGGCGATCAGCAACCCGGCGAGTATGCGTTTCATGTGAACCTCCATGTGGTATCGAGTCGATACCAGAGGCAGCGTAGGCGCCCCCGGCCGGCATTGCAAGACTGGTTTCGAGTCGCGACCATAGGGGGATGACCGGCGGCGGCCCGGAGCACATCGCGGCGCTGATCGAACGCATCGGCCGCCTGCTGAACACCGACGCGCATGCCGCGGGGCTGGCTCCCGTGCAGTGGGAGGCTCTGCGCTATGTGGGCCGCGCCAATCGCTTCTCCCGGACGCCGGCGGCGCTGACCGCCTACCTGGGGCTCACCAAGGGCACGGTGTCACAGACGATCAACGCCCTGGAAGCCAAGGAGCTGATCGTGAAGCACGTCGATCCCGGCGACCGCCGCAGCAGGAGCCTGTCGCTCAGCTTGGCCGGCCGCGCTCTGCTCGGGCGTGACCCGCTTGCCCGAACGGTGGAGGCGACCTGGACGCTGTCCGGGCCGCAGCGAGCAGAGCTGGCACGGGGCCTCGAATCGATACTCTCCTCCCGCCTCGATGCCCGGCAGCGCAAACCGTTCGGACAGTGCCGTGATTGCCGGTACTTCGCGCTCCGGCACCCCGTCGGCGCGCCCCACTACTGCCGGCTGCTTGACGAACCGGTCGCAGCGGAAGAACAGGACCTGATCTGCCACGAACAACAGCCGGCCGCATGAAGCCGGCGCGTCGCGGCTCCTGCTGAGCTCAGGGCAGCAGGGCGAACAGCGTGGTCTTCGAACCGGCGCTCCATGGAGCCGAAGCGCTCGTCCATCAGCGTGCGCCGCGCCTTGGTCGGTGGGCGAGGAGGTGGCGCTTCGCCTGACGCGGACGGTGGCGGGCGAGGACCAGGACGGCGCCGCGGCCAGTCTCGGGGCCGCTACCTTGTACACCGAGCCGGCGCTGATCGAGTGACCTTCTCGTGCCTTCATTCCTGGGATCGATCGACAACGGCCGGATCCTCCTGAACGTCAACGTTTCCAAGCCACCGTTCAAGGAGGAAGATCAAGAGGATGCGATGACCTTCCGGGCGTTGCTGGACACCGGAGCAACGATCACTTCAGTGTCGGCCGACGATCCAGACAACGAATCGAAGGAACCCGCTGATGCCAGGCGGACGTGGTGGATTGTCGACTTTCTGCAGCGGCAGAGCGGAGTTCTCACTGTGGGAACCATATTGGGAATCATACTTGGAGCGGTGGGAACATGGACGCTCGCTTCCCACGCGTGGCGGACGGCTGTCGCACCCGCCGCAGACTGAGGGGCGTGATTCAGTTGGAGGAGGAGTCGGCGTCAGCGGCGGCGAATTGGTGCTTGAGCTGGGTGAAGGAAGCCTCGTCGATTCCGGTGGCCGCTTCGATGATGGACCAGGAGACGTCCCGTCCCACGAGCCCCTCGATGGTTTGCACCTTGCCGCGTAATTCACCTTCCTGACGGCCTTCCTGGCGACCTTCCTGATGGCCCTCCCGGCGGCCCTCCCGGCGGCCCTCCTGGCGGCCTTCCTGACGGCCCTCCTGGCAGCCTTCCTGACGGCCCTCACGCTCCCGCATGTCGCCGTAGATCTCGATCATCTCCTCGGTCTTGTTCATCAGTTCTCCGCCTCCCGGTATCTGGCGCCGTACCGCCGCCGCGAATCTCTGCCAGCGCTCCGGTTCCCGCGTCGTGGCCGCAATGTACAGCACGATCTGCTGCACGTCTTCGCTGCCGCCCACCTGCGCCAACTCCCCCAGCAGCGGCACCAGCCCCCGCAACACCGGCCAATTCGCCCGGTACGCCGCCATCATCGCCTGTTGCGCGATGCGACCGAGCAACGCCCCGCCCAACTCCTCCGGCCCCACCTGCGTCTGGTCGATCAACAAGTGCGCGTAGCGCGGCACGCCCGGCCACCTGCGCACCGGCGCCGCAAACAGCTCCGAGAACTCGCACGCCTGCCGCCAGACGCGACGGCCCTGATACAGTACCAGCGGCACGATCGGGCGCAACTGCTCCTCCCCCGGATGCCGGCGCCGATCACGCTCCCAGATCCGGATGCTGTATTTCAGCAGCCGCAGGCGCAGCCACCGGTCCGGCGTGGACTGGTGCTCCAGCAGCACGTAGAGCCACGCCGGTGCGCCGTCGGCCGTGCGCCGGATGGCGTACAGCAGGTCCGATTCGCTTGCGCGCAGGCGGTCGTCGATGAAGCTCGCCGACTGCCACTCGAGGCTGGACCAGAGCAGTTCGCGGCTGACCGCCGGCGGCAGGTATGCCTGCAGCAGAGCGACCGCCTCGGGTTCCCGGTCCTCCCCGAACACGGAACGGAACAGGTGGTCGTGGGGCTTGGAGACTTCGCCGGCCATGGCTTGGCGGCCACGGTAGGGAGCACCCGAGTCGATGTCAACGTGGCGCTGCACCGAGTGCAGCAGGTGCAACTGGTGGACGGGGAGGGATGGCTTCCCAAGGAGACATGGAAACTACTGAACACCGGCCATACAGGGAGTAGCATTCGGAGGATGGCTCCGACGCGCGGCTGAGGGTGTGTCAGCCTGGGCGATGTCCGGGTGGCCCGAAGCTACGCGCTGTTCCAAGTATCCACTGCCCCGATGATATGGCGTTGCAGCGAGACAAGCCGAGACTGGTACGCAACATGGTCTGGGCCCTGCTTGCGGTGGCAAGCGTCACGGTCTTCTCGTCAACCTACGTATGGAGGGAGCGGAGGGAGGAGGGAGGGCAGGGCAGGGCGGCGGCGAATGGGCGTTCAATTGAGGCGTCGGGCTTCCGAGAGGTCGGCTTCTCCGGCTCGCTCGCCTTCGACCCGTCTCCGTCCTCGGACCGGGGCCTGAGCCTGAGTCTCAGCCAGACCCTGGGTGCGTCGGCGACTGGCGGTGTGGACGCGCTCTACGGGCGCGCCACCATGGCGGGGCTTGGTGGGGCCGCCGCCGCGGGGGCCGGTGGATCCAGAACCCGATCAAGGTGGCAGCCTCGTACCTGTTCCACTCGTACCTGTTCCATCTGTGCCGGAATCATCCCTTCGTGGACGGCAACAAGCGAGTGGCGCTCGCCACGTGTCTTTCTCAGCGAGAACGGACTGCTCCCGAGCGAGGCGCTCGATGCGGACGCGTGGGACCGTCTGACGCTCGACGTGGCGGCGAGCCGACTGGACCGCATCGAGACGGCCGGACGGCTCCGCACGCTCCTGTTACAAACTCGGTACCCCACATCCTACCAGCCGTCCTCCTTTCAGGTGCCTTGGCCCATTTCGCTGGCTCTCTTGACCGCCCTATCGGATGATACTGATATTGACATCGCATGAAGGAGGCAGACGCCACCATTGAGATGCTGCGTCGCCGGATACTCAACCTTCCGTTCTCCGAGTTGGCCAGGGTATGCGACAGGTTCTTCGGCGAACCACGACAGGCGAGGAGCAGCCATCGTGTATACCGTACGCCGTGGCGCGGTGATCCGCGCGTGAACATCCAGGACGCCAAGGGTATGGCCAAGCCGTATCAAGTTCGGCAGGTGATCAAGGCGATCGAGAAACTCGGCGACGAGAGCCGGGAGGAAGAAATGTAGCTGAATCAGGAACGTAACACCGCGTTGAATTGATCGAGTTTGTAGAGGTGTTCTAACAGTGTTTGATCATTACACATATCGCATCACGTGGTCTGCTGAAGACAAGGAGCACGTAGCGCTCTGCGCCGAGTTTCCGTCGTTGAGTTGGCTGGCGCCCACTCCTCAGCAAGCGCTCGCCGGCATGCAAGAGCTGATCCGGAACGTCGTCGCAGACATGCAGTCCAACGGGGAAGCTCCGCCCGAACCGCTCGCAGATCGAAAGTACAGCGGGAGGTTCGTGGTGCGCGTGCCGCCGGAAACCCACCGAGAGCTGGTGCTTCAGGCAGCGGAAGAGGGCGTAAGCCTGAACCGCCTCGCGAGCGCGCGATTGGCCCGGTAGAGCATGAGCGGCGCCGTCCCGTGGCGCCGCTCGCCGAGATCGAGGAGTACCCGCGCGGCTTCGCGCACGCCTCCCGCCGCGCGGTCGCGGCCGGCTACGACCTCGTGGAGATCCACGGCGGTCAATCGGGTCAGCTCGCGCTTGAGGGCCACCGGGTTCGACGCCGCGAACGCGGCGAACTGTGATTGACCGCCTTTGGTTACCTTGTTACGCTTCTCCTCTTCCCTGCGCGGTGATTCAGGTGATCGACTGGCTGTCAGGAGGTGGCGGCGATGGTGTATCAGAGGGGACTGAGCTGGAAGAGGCACCCCGAAGCGTGGGAGCACTCGGCGATCCGCGGTCGGCTGGGAGCCGGTCGAGTAGGTGGCGCGCATGATCGAGGGCCACCGGGATGGATGCGCACCGCCGCCGTGGACAACCTCACCAGCGCGCGGGCCGGGTCGATCGACGCCGGGATGCAGAAGCTGAAGATGCAAGGCCACCACCGACGTGCCGGCCCCGGGACTGCCGGTCAGCGCGGATTGCGCAACCGCCGATTGCGCAACGCGAGCTCCGTTCACGCACCTCGGGCGGCCTCTCTACCCCCCCCCCCCCCCCCTTCATATTCTCCCACAGGGGTCGGCGTCACCCGGTGACCCACTCCTCCCGCATGGCCCGGGGCAGGATACACCCCACCACAGGCGAGGGAGGACCAACCTGCTCTGAACCGGGGCTGACCCGGCGGCAACCCCGCGCACCACATCACCGGCTCCCGGGCGGGCCGGGTTTGCGCACCGGAGCCGCCTTGTGTGGCGCGCCCCACGCCGGCAGCCATCGTAGTCGGGCTGTTCGGGGACTCCCGCCACCTCGACCCCTGTTCCTGGAACCGCCACGACCCCCCGGGCCGCCGACCGCGATCCGGCCGAGGTACGACCGATTTCCCGTAACGACGCCCGCCCGGCGCCCCCGGCGGCAGCGGATCCGGGAAGTCGCGGCCGGCCGCAGCTTCGCGAATCCTGCTCGATCGACCGAACCGGGGTGCGTCGTTCCAGCAGAGCCGCCGGCGTGGGCTGGCGTGCCTGCCGCGTGGTGTCCGCGGGCGGCACTCCGGCCCTGCGGCCCGTCTCGCCCGTCGGGCGGTCTCATCCACCGCGTGGCATCCCGGCGGCGGGACTGCACGCCGAGGCGACCGGCATGATCGGTGCATCGCCGGCCCACCGGTGCAGCGTGAACGAGCCGAGACCCGCGCCGCGCTGTTCGCCGGCCTCGCCGGATCGTCGCCGGCCTACCCGTGGCCTCCTGCTCCTGCTGCCGGTACTCCTCGTCGCTGCCGCCGGCATCGCACACGCCCAGTCGGTGTCCATCGCCGATGCGGAGCCGGTGGTGGAAGGCGGCACGCTCGAGTTTCTGGTGACGCTGAGCCCAGCCAGTGACAACACGATCACCGTGCCTTGGGATGGCGGCGAATACCGGGACCGTGCCGACCAAGATTACTGTGACAGCGACGGCACTCTGACCTTCCCACCGGGAGTGACGAAGCAGACGATCCGGTACCCGACCTGTGATGACGACGTCGACGAGCTGCAGAACTGGGTTCTAGTGCTTCTTCCTTACGGGCCTCCCAACTTGTGGGTTTCTGCGACAGGCCTGATCCTGGACAACGATGGTCTCTTCGAGGTGACGGTTGCAGCGCAGTCGTCCACGGTCACGGAGGGGCAGGACGCGGTGTTTACGCTCACGCGGGCCGAAGGCGAAAACCTGTCGGCGCCGCTCACGGTTTCCTTCACGGTGACCGGCGGCGACGCGGTGCTGACCGGTGCACCGCCGACCAGCGCTACCTTCGGGGCCGGTATGGACACGGTGCGCGTGACGCTGGCGACCGCGAATGACACCACCGACGAGCCAAACGCCACCCTCACGCTGACGCTGGCCGAGAGCAATGCCTATTTCCTGGACAGGCGGCTGAGGGTCGATTACCCGGGCCCGATCAAGCCGAGGGAAGCGACGGTGACCGTGCGGGACGACGACGATCCGCCCACGGTGTCGATCGCCGATGCGCCCGCGGTGGTGGAAGGCGAAACCATCGAGTTTCCGGTGTCGTTGAGCCACGCGAGCGACGAGGAGATCGAAGTAAGTTGGCAAGCGCAAGAACTCAGGGTCGGCACCTCCAGTTACAATGAACAGATTGGAACGGTGACCTTCCCACCGGGAGAGACGGAGCTGACGATCCCGTTCACGACGGAAGATGATTCCAGGGACGAGCAACGGGGGACGAACAAGGCTCAGATGTATGTTGCTTGGTTTCCTCATCCTCCTGCCTTCTTGGAAGTCCGGACCCTGGACAACGACGGTCTTTTCGACGTAACGGTGGCGGCGGAGACGGCTGCCGTCACCGAAGGGCGGTATGTGTCGTTCCTCCTGACGCGAACGGAGGGCGGAGATCTCTCCACGCCGCTCACCGTGTCCTTCTCCGTGACCGGCGGCGACGCGGTGCTGACCGACGCGGCGCCGACCAGCGTGACCTTCCAGCGTGGTGTGGACAAGGTGCGCGTGACGCTCGCGACCGCGAATGACCGCACCGACGAGCCGGACGCCACGCTCACGCTGACGCTGGCCGAGAGCGATGCCTATTTCCTTGGCGAGGGCCCGCCGGTTACCTTTGCCGAATTCCCACCCCAGCCGAGGGAAGCGACGGCGACGGTGCGGGACGACGACGATCCGCCCACCGTGTCGATCGCCGATGCGCCGGCGGTGAAGGAGGGCGGCACGCTCGCATTCCCGGTGCGCCTGACCCATCCGAGCGCCACCGAGATCCGGGTGGACTACACCCTCGGCGGCACGGCGACCGCCGGCACGGACTACACGGACCGCGGCTCGGGAACGGTGACCTTCGCGCCCGGCGTGATCGAGCAGACGATCAGCCTGGCGACGATTGAAGACGACGCATTCGAGACGGCCGACGAAACCGTCGATGTCACGCTGTCGGCTCCGGCCACCGGCACGGCGAGTCTCGGCGCGGCGACGGGCACCGGTACGATCCGCAACGACGACCATGAGATCTCGTTCGGCGCCGGTACGAACGGCCAGGAGAATCACGCGACCGACGGCAACGTGCCGATCCGCTTCAAGGTGGTGCTGGACCCGCCGGCGAACGTACCCGTTACGGTCGACTACGAGACGTTCGACGACACCGCGACCGCCGGCGCGGACTACGTGGCGAAGAGCGGCACCCTCACCTTCCAGGCCAACGAAACGGAGCAGACGGTCGAGGTGCCGGTCATCGACGACGATCTCGTCGAGAGAGAGGAACACGAGAGGGTGGGGCTCCGGCTCTCCAACGTCAGCGCCTCGCCCGGGGTTCCGGTCACGATCACGGACGCCGAGGAGACCCGCACCATGGCCAGCGAGGACCTCTACGTGCTGTCGTTCGACTCGCCAGGCGTGGCCGAGGGCCACTCCGGCACGACCGACCTCACCTTCACGGCGAGTCTGAGCAAGGCGGCCGACTTCGACGTGCGGTTGGATCTCCTCACCCATGCGGGTGGCACGGCGACCGGCGGCGAGGACTACGAGAGACCCATCGACGACGGTGTGAAGTTCGCTCCTTCCCAAACCTTCGCGCCCGGCGAAACCGAAAAGACGGTCACGGTCAGCGTCACGGGAGACGACGAGGTCGAGCCCGACGAAACGGTCAGGTTCAAGGGCGTGCTGGGCAGCCATTGCGTCTTGCCGGAGAACCCCCTCATCGACTGCTTCGTCGAACCCGGCCGGCACGAAGCGATCGCCGCGGGCACGATCCGCAACGACGACCACGAGATCTCGTTCGATAGTGGTAGAAGCAGCCACGGGTACGAGTACGACGGGCATCTCGATGGTCCCCGGTCGATCCAGTTCAAGGTGGTGCTCGATCCACCGGCGCCCTCCCAGGTAACGGTCCGCTACGAGACGGTCGCCTCCACTGCTCCGGACGCGGCGACCAGCGACATGGACTATACGCCGACGAGCGGCACTCTCACGTTTGCGCCCGGCGATACCGAGAAGACGGTCGAGGTCGTCGTCCTCGACGACGATATCGTCGAGCAAAGCGAGAACGTGGTGCTCCGGCTCTCGAACGCGAGTACCGCCTCGGAGGCTGTCGGGGTCGCGATTGCCGATGGCGAGTTGAGCCGCTCCATAACCAGCGACGACGAATACGCGCTGTCGGTCGACTCGCCGAGCGTGCTCGAGGGTCGCTCGGGCACGATGTCGCTCACGTTCACGGTGCGCCTGAGCAAGCCGGCGGGCTTTCAAGTGAAGGCCGGTTTCAGCACCGGTGGCGGCACCGCGACCGCCGGCGTGGACTACGTGGCGATCACCGACCAGGAGCTGACGTTCCCGGCGGGCGTAACCGAGCAGCAGGTCGCAGTCACGGTCAACGGCGACGCCGTCGGGGAACCGGACGAAACGGTGGACGTGACGGTCTCCCTGCGTCCCGGGTATGCCGGCAAGTACGCCGAGGCCGGCGGGGATACGGCGACGGGCAGGGGCACGATCCTCGACACCGGCCACGAGATTTCCTTCGGCGCCGGTTCGAACGGCCAGGAGAATCACGCCAGCGACGGCAACCAGCCGGTCCGCTTCAAGGTGGTGCTGGACCCGCCCGCAACCGTCCCGATAACGGTCCGCTACCAGCCGGTCGGGGGCGACGGCCTGGCGACCAGCGGCGTGGACTATACACCGAAAAGCGGCACCCTCACGTTCGCGCCCAGCGAAACCGCGAGGATAGTCGAGGTCGCGGTCATCGACGACGATCTCGTCGAGCATGCGGAAGCCGTGCAGCTCTCGCTCTCGGATGCGACCGCCTCGTCGGGGGTTCGGGTCACCATCGCGGACTACCAGCAGCAGAGCCCCCGCCACGACATCTACGAGATCGTCAGCGAGGACCGCGCCGAGCTGACGGTGGACTCGCCGAGCGTGGCCGAGGGTCAGTCGGGCAGCACGGATCTCACCTTCACGGCGACCCTGAGCAAGGCGGCGTCCTTTCCGGTGAAGATCGACTACACCGTGGGCGGCTCGGCCACCGCCGGCGAGGACTACGATGCGGCGTTCGCCGACGGCAGCCTGACGTTCCAGCCCGGTGAAACCCGCAAGCAGCTCACGGCCACGGTCGACGGCGACCAGGACTTCGAGCCCGACGAAACGGTGGAAGTGACGTTCACGGTCACCACGGATCACGGCGCGAACACCTTCGTTTCCGTCGGGGATCCGGCGACGGGCACGATTCGGAACGACGACCGCAGTATTTCGATCCATCAGAACGACAGTTGGGGCGGGTTCGAGAACGACCCCGACGTGGATGAACAGTACCATTCGATCCGGTTCAAGGTAGTTCTGGACCAGCCGGCGTCCGCCCCGGTTACGGTGGACTACGAGACGTTCGACGATACGGCGAGTGGCAGCGCGGCGACCGCCGGCGCGGACTACGAGGCGAAGAGCGGCACCCTCACCTTCGCGGCCAACGAGACGGAGCAGACGGTCGACGTCACGCTCATCGACGACGACGTCGTCGAGTACGACGAGAGCGTGGGGCTTCGGCTCTCGAACGCGAGTACCGACTCGGAGGAGTTCGGGGTCGCGATTCCCGACGCCGAGAAGAGCCGCTCCATATACAGTGATGACCAATACGCGCTGTCGATCGACTCGCCAAGCGTGATCGAGGGTCGCTCGGGCACGACGGATCTCACGTTCACGGTGAGCCTGAGCAAGGAAGCGGGCTTTCCGGTGCCGGTCAGCTACACCGTGGGCGGCACGGCAACCGCCGGCGAGGACTACGTGACGCCCGCCGACACCAGCCTGACGTTCGCGGCTGGCGAAACCCGGAAGCAGATCACGGTCACGGTCAACGGCGACACCGTCCACGAACCGAACGAAACGGTGGAGGTTACGGTCTCCCTGCATCCCGGGGTTGCCGGCAAGTACGCCGAGGCCGGCGGGGATACGGCGACCGGCACGGGCACGATCCTCGGCGACGACCACCGGATCTCGTTCGGCGACGGTTCGGACGGCTACGAGAATCACGCCGCCGACGGCAACCAGCCGGTCAGGTACAAGGTGGTTCTGGACCCGCCGGCGACCGTCCCCGTGACGGTCAACTACGTGACGGAAGAGGGTACGGCGACGAGTCCCGAGGACTTCGTATCGTGGGCCGGGCTCCTCAGGTTCAACCCGGGCCAGACGGAAAGGCTCCTCGAGTTCGCCGTCAAGAACGACGGTATCGTCGAGCAGGTCGAGGCATTGGAACTCGTGCTCTCGAGCCCGATGGTAGAAGGCTCCGACGTCGCCGGCAGCGTCGCCGCCGCATCGACGGTCACGTTACCGACAACCCGGCGAACACGGAACATCCACAGCGACGACCGCTACGCGCTTTCCATCGACTCGCCGAGTGTGGAAGAGGGGGTACCGGGCAGCACCGCGGACCTCACGTTCACGGTGCGCCTGAGCAAGCCGGCGGCCTTCGATGTCCAGGTCGATACCACCGTCGGCGGCCCGGCGACCGCGGGCGATGATTACACGGGGCTCGCCGCCGGCACGCTCACGTTTTCGGCCGGCGAAACCGAAAAGACGCTCACGGCCACCGTGACCGGCGACCGCGACGTCGAGCCCGACGAGACGGTGGAGCTCCGGGCCTCCCTGGTTTCAGGTTTCGAGGCGTCGGCCGAGCCCGACGGGAGCACTGCGACGGGCACGGGCACCATCCTGAACGACGACCACGAGTTCTCGATCGACTCGCCGACCGTCACCGAGGGCCACTCCGGCACGACGGACCTCACGTTCACGGTGACCCTGTCTTCGCCCGTGCCCGACCAGGTGACGGTGGACTACGCCACCAGCGACGGCGAGGGTCGGAAGGCGGCGGAAGCGGGAGGGCTGGCAAACGAGGGAGGCGACGACTACGAACCGGCGAGCGGCACGCTCGTGTTTCCCGCCGATACGACAACCCGGACGATCACGATAACGGTCAACGGCGACGGGCAGTACGAGTTCGATGAAGTGATGAAGGTCGAACTTTCCGACCCGGTCGGCCCGGAGGGGAGCTCGTTCACGATTGCGGGCGCGGGGGTCGGGACGATCGACAACGACGACATTCTCACCTACACGATTCGCGACGATTCGGTGCGTGTGCTGGAGGGCAGCAGACATGCGGAAGATGATGATGATACGGACACGCAGGAGTTTCTCCGCATCTACGCGGATCTGAACCAGGAAGTGTTTTTGAAAGGGGAGATCGGGTGTCTCCTGTCGGACGGCACCGCGAAGGGCGGGGAGGGTAACGATGATCTGCACTCTCGCGACGGGCGTGAAATCGACTACTTGATCGAGGCACAGCGAGTCGGCTTGGCCAAGGAACGCGGCGTCGAGTGGTTCTATTGCCGGGTCACGATCTTGAGCGACGACCGGATCGAGGATGACGAAACGGTGAACGTCCATTTCTTTTCACCGGACTTGGGATTCGGGACGCGTGACGATCCCATTCTCATGGGCACCGCCACGATCGTGAACGACGATCACGCGCTCACGATCGACGCACCGAGCGTTGACGAGGGCGATGCGGACACGACGGAGCTGGAGTTCACCGTGACGCTGGATCCCCCGTCGACCGGAACCGTGACGGTGGACTACACGGTGGGCGACGGATCGGCCACGAGCGGCGGCGCGGCGAATGAAGGCGACAACGACTACGAACCGGCGAGCGGCACGCTTACGTTCGAGGCCGGCGAGACCGAGAAATCGATCACCGTCATGGTCAACGGCGACGAAACCGACGAGCCGGACGAGACGGTCGAAGTCACGCTCTCCGACCCGGAGGGCCCGGGCGCCCCGGAACGACAGCCGGAGCATACCCGATTTAACTCGAGGTCCACGATTACGGTCCCGGAGGGGCCGGCCACCGGGACGATCACCGACGACGACGGACCGCCGACGGTGACGCTTAACCTCGACCCGGCCTCGATCGGCGAGAATGGCGGGACGAGCACGGTGACCGCGACGCTGGACCGCCCGTCGAGCGAGGCGACCACGGTGACGGTGGCGGCGGCACCTGTGGACCCGGCGGTGGCGGGCGACTACACGCTGAGCACGAACACGACGCTGACGATTGCGGCCGGTCAGACCACGAGCACGGGCCTGGTCACGATCACGGCCGTCGACAACGACGTACAAGCTGCGGACAAGGAGGTGACGGTCTCCGCCACGGCCACGAACGCGCAGGGCGTCACGGCCCCGGACAGCGTGACGCTGACGATCACGGACGATGACGCGCCGGCGGTAACGCTGGTCCTGACGCCGGCCACGATCGGGGAGAACGGCGGCACGAGCACGGTCACGGCGACCCTGGACCGGGTGTCGAGCCAGGCGACCACGGTGACGGTCTCGGCCACGCCGGTGTCGCCGGCGCTCGCGGGCGACTACACGCTGAGTCCGAACCTGACGCTCACGATCCCGGCCGATTCCCTGACGAGCACGGGGGTGGTGACGATCACCGCCGTGGACAACGACGTGGACGCCGCGGACAAGGAGGTGACGGTCTCGGGCAGCGCAACGAACACCCAGGGCGTCACGGCCCCGCAGGACGTGACGCTGACGATCGAGGACGACGACGATGCGCCGCCGGTGACGCTGGTGCTGACCCCGGCCACGATCGGCGAGGCCGGGGGAAGAGCACGGTGACCGCGACTCTGGACCATCCGTCGAGCCAGGCGACGACGGTGACGGTATCGGCGGCACCGGTGACGCCGGCGGTGGCGAACGACTACACGCTGAGCACGAACACGACGCTGACGATCGCGGCGGGCGCGACGACGAGCACGGGGGTGGTGACGATCACCGCCGTGGACAACACCGTGTACGAGGGTGACAAGACGGTGACGGTGGCGGCTACCGCAACGAACGACCAGGGGGTCACGGCCCCGCAGGACGTGACGCTGACGATCACCGAAGACGACACGGCGCCGGTGGTGACGGTGGCGGCGGAGACCGCCACCGTCACGGAAGGCGGGGACGCGGTCTTCATCCTGACGCGGGCGAGCGCCGACATCACCACGCCGCTGGTCGTGGACTTCACGGTCGCCGACCCGAACACGGTGCTGGACCAGGCGGCCCCGACCACGGCCACGATTCCGGACGACGAGACCACGGTCAAGGTGACGCTGGCGACCGACGACGACGCGGCCCACGAGGCGGACGCGACGGTGACGCTGACGGTGACCGACGGCGACATCTACGACCTGGGCACGGTGTCGTCGGCGACGGTCACGGTGGAGGACGACGATCCTCCGGGCCGGGTATCGGCGACCGACGCCGCGGTGACGGTGGCGGCGGACGAGGCGGCGATCACGGAAGGCGGGGACGCGGTGTTCACGCTGACGCGGACAGAGGGTGTGTCGGAGGAGCTGGTGGTGACGATCACGGTGACGGGGGGCGGCGGCGTGCTGGCCGATGAGCCGCCGACCGAAGCCACCTTCGGGGCCGGTGCGGCCACGACGCAGGTGACGCTGGCGACCGCCGCCGACGAGGTCGACGAGCCGGACGGGACGGTGACGCTGACGGTGACCGACGGCGACGACTACTACCCGGGCGATCCGGCCGAAGCCGAGATCACGGTGCAGGACGACGACGACACGCCCAAGGTGACGCTGGTCCTGACGCCGCCTTCGATCGGGGAGGCCGGGGGGAAGAGCACGGTGACGGCGAGCCTGGACCGTGCGTCGAGCGCGGCGACGACGGTGACGGTGGCAGTGACGCCGGTGACGCCGGCGGTGGCGGGCGACTACATGCTGAGCGGGACGGCGTTGACGATCGCGGCGGGCGAGACGACGAGTACGGGTACGGTGACGATCACCGCCGTGGACAACGACGTGGACGCTGCGGACAAGGAGGTGACGATCTCGGCCACGGCGGAGAACGAGCAGGGGATCACGAACCCGGACGCCGTGACACTGACGATCACGGACGACGAGGTGCCTGTGGTGACGGTGGCGGCGGAGACGGCCACGGTGACCGAGGGCGAGGAGGCGACGTTCACGCTGACACGGGTGGGCGACCTGTCGGGCGAGTTGGCGGTGACCTTCGGGGTGACGGGTGGTGGGGCGGTGCTGACGGACACGCCCCCGACCGGTGCCACCTTCGGGGCCAACGCCGCTACCGTGCGCGTGGCGCTGGCGACCGAGGACGACCAACAGGACGAACCGAACGCGACGCTGACGCTGGCGCTGAGCGACGGCGCCGACTATGACCTGGGCACGTCGTCCGAGGCCGAGGTGACGGTCGAGGACAACGACGATGCACCGACGGTGACGCTGGTGCTGGACCCGGCCACGATCGGCGAGGCCGGGGGGAAGAGCACGGTGACCGCGACCCTGGCCCCTCCGTCGAGCCAGGCGACGACGGTGACGGTGACGGCGGCGCCGGTGGACCCGGCGGTGGCAGGCGACTACACGCTCAGCACGAACACGACGCTGACGATTGCGTCCGGTCAGACGACGAGCACGGGCGAGGTGACGATCACCGCCGTGGACAACGCCGTGGACGCCCTGGACAAGGAAGTGACGGTGTCGGCCACGGCGACGAACGCTCAGGGGGTCACGGCCCCGCCGAACGTGACGCTCACGATCACCGACGACGACGCACCGGAGCTGTCGATCGGCGACGCGAGCGTGGGTGAGGGCGATGAGGGCACGAGCGCGACGCTGACGTTCACGGTGACGCTGAGCCCGGCGGCGACGCTACCGGTGACGGTGGACTGGAAGACCGCCGACGGGACGGCGGAAGCCGGGACGGACTACACGACGGCGAACGGAGCCCTGACGTTCAACACCGGAGATGAGACCAAGACCGTCACAGTGACCGTGACGGGCGACGACGCGGACGAGCCGAACGAGACCATCACGGTGACGCTGACGAACGAGTCGGGCGCGACGCTCGGGGATGCCACGGGGACCGGGACGATCACGGACGACGACGACGCGCCCACGGTGACGCTGGTGCTGACCCCGGCCTCGATCAGCGAGAACGGCGGCAAGAGCACGGTGACCGCGACGCTGGACCGCCCGTCGAGCGCGGTGACGACGGTGACGGTGGCGGCGGCGCCGGTGTCGCCGGCAGTGGCAGGCGACTACACGCTGAGCACGAACACGACGCTGACGATTGCGTCCGGTCAGACGACGAGCACGGGCGAGGTGACGATCACCGCCGTGGACAACGCCGTGGACGCCCTGGACAAGGAGCTGACGGTGTCGGCCACAGCGGAGAACACGCAGGGGATCACGGCCCCGCCGAACGCGACGCTGACGATCACCGACGACGACGCGCCGGAGCTGTCGATCGACGATGCGAGCGTGACCGAGGGCGATGATGGCGAGAGCGCGACGCTGACGTTCACGGTGACGCTGGACCCGGCGGCGACGCTGCCGGTGACGGTGGACTGGGCGACATCCGACGGGACGGCGGAAGCCGGGACGGACTACACGGCTGGGAACGGCAGCCTGACGTTCGACGCCGGCGACGACACCAAGACCGTCACGGTGACGGTGACCGGCGACGACGCGGACGAGCCGAACGAGACGTTGACGGTGACGCTGACGAACGCGCCGGGCGCGACGATCACGGACGCCACGGGGACCGGCAAGATCACCGACGACGACGGGCCGCCGGCGGTGACGCTGGTCCTGACCCCGGCCTCGATCACGGAGGCCGGGGGCAAGAGCACGGTGACCGCGACCCTGGACCACCCGTCGAGCCAAGCGACGACGGTGACGGTGTCGGCGGCGCCGGTGGACCCCGCGGTGGCAGGCGACTACACGCTGAGCACGAACACGACGCTGACGATCGCGGCAGGCGACACGACGAGTACGGGCGAGGTAACGATCACCGCGGTGGACAACGACGTGGACGCCCTGGACAAGGAAGTGACGGTGTCGGCCACGGCGGAGAACACGCAAGGGATCACGGCCCCGCAGGACGTAACGCTGACGATCGAGGACGACGACGCGCCGGAGCTGGCGATCGGCGACGCGAGCGTGGGTGAGGGCGATTCGGGCGACAGCCCGACGCTGACGTTCACGGTGACGCTGAGCCCTGCGGCGACGCTGCCGGTGACGGTGGACTGGGCGACTGCCGACGGGACGGCGGAAGCCGGGACGGACTACACGGCTGGGAACGGCAGCCTGAAGTTCGACACCGGCGATGAGACCAAGACCATCACGGTGACGGTGACCGGCGACGACGCGGACGAGCCGAACGAGACGTTGACGGTGACGCTGACGAACGAGTCGGGCGCGACGCTCGGGGATGCCACGGGGACCGGGACGATCACGGACGACGACGATGAGCCCACGGTGACGCTGGTTCTGACCCCGGCCACGATCGGCGAGAACGGCGGAAAGAGCACGGTGACCGCGACCCTGGACCATCCGTCGAGCCAGGCGACGACCGTGACGGTGGCGGCGGCACCGGTGTCGCCGGCAGTGGCAGGCGACTACACGCTGAGCACGAACAAGACGCTGACGATCGCGGCCGGTCAGACGACGAGCACGGGCGAGGTGACGATCACCGCCGTGAACAACGAAGTGGACGCCCTGGACAAGGAGTTGACGGTGTCGGCCACGGCGACGAACAGCCAGGGGATCACCGCCCCGCAGAACGTGACGCTGACGATCGAGGACGACGACGCGCCGTCGCTGTCGATCAACGACGCCAGCGTGGCCGAGGGCGACCAGGGCGCCAGCGCCACGCTGAGTTTCACGGTGACGCTGAGCCCGGCGGCGACGCTGCCGGTGACGGTGGACTGGGCGACATCCGACGGAACCGCGACCGCCGGGACGGACTACACGGCGGCGAACGGCAGCCTGACGTTCAACACCGGAGAGAACAGCAAGACCGTCACGGTGACGGTGACGGGCGACGACGCGGACGAGCCCAACGAGACCATCACCGTGACGCTGTCGAACGAATCGGGCGCGACACTCACGGATGGCGCGGCGACCGGCACGATCACGGACGACGACGATGCGCCCACGGTGACGCTGGTCCTGACCCCGGCCTCGATCGGCGAGAACGGGGGCAAGAGCACGGTGACCGCGACCCTGGACCATCCGTCGAGCCAAGCGACGACGGTGACGGTGTCGGCGGCGCCGGTGGACCCGGCGGTGGCAGGCGACTACACGCTGAGCACGAACACGACGCTGACGATCGCGGCGGACGCGACGACGAGCACGGGGGTGGTGACGATCACCGCCGTGAACAACGACGTGGACGCCCTGGACAAGGAAGTGACGGTGTCGGCCACGGCGACGAACAGCCAGGGGATCACCGCCCCGCAGAACGTGACGCTGACGATCACCGACGACGACGCGCCGTCGCTGTCGATCAACGACGCCAGCGTGGCCGAGGGCGACCAGGGCGCCAGCGCCACGCTGACGTTCACGGTGACGCTGGACCCGGCGGCGACGCTGCCGGTGACGGTGGACTGGAAGACGTCCGACGGGACCGCGACCGCCGGGACGGACTACACGGCTGGGAACGGCAGCCTGACGTTCGCCACCGGCGACGACACCAAGACCGTCACGGTGACGGTGACCGGCGACGACGCGGACGAGCCGAACGAGACGTTGACGGTGACGCTGACGAACGAGTCGGGCGCGACGATCACGGACGCAACCGGAACCGGGACGATCACGGACGACGACGGGCCACCCGCGGTGACGCTGGTCCTGACGCCGACCTCGATCACGGAGGCCGGGGGCAAGAGCACGGTGACCGCGACGCTGAACCGCCCGTCGAGCGCGGCGACGACGGTGACGGTGACGGCAACGCTGGTGACGCCGGCGGTCGCGAACGACTACACGCTGGTCGGGAGCCAGTTGACGATTCCGGCCGACTCCCTGACGAGCACGGGCGCGGTGACGATCACCGCCGCGAACAACACCGTGTACGAAGGGGACAAGACGGTGACAGTGTCGGCTACCGCAACGAACGATCAGGGGGTCACGGCCCCGCAGGACGTGACGCTGACGATCACCGAAGACGACGCGGCGCCGGTGGTGACGGTGGCGGCGGAGACGGCCACGGTCACGGAAGGCGGGGACGCGGTCTTCATCCTGACGCGGGCGAGCGCCGACATCACCACGCCGCTGGTCGTGGACTTCACGGTCGCCGACCCGAACACGGTGCTGGACCAGACGGCCCCGACCACGGCCACGATTCCGGCCGACCAGACCACGGTCAAGGTGACGCTGGCGACCGACGACGACGCGGCCCACGAGGCGGACGCGACGGTGACGCTGACGGTGACCGACGGCGACATCTACGACCTGGGCACGGTGTCGTCGGCGACGGTCACGGTGGAGGACGATGATCCTCCGGGCCGGGTATCGGCGACCGACGCTGCGGTGACGGTGGCGGCGGACGAGGCGGCGGTCACGGAAGGCGGGGACGCGGTGTTCACGCTGACGCGGACAGAGGGTGTGTCGGAGGAGTTGGTGGTGACGATCGCGGTGACGGGGGGCGAGGTGCTGGCCGATGAGCCGCCGACCGAAGCCACCTTCGGGGCCGGGGCGGCCACGACGCAGGTGACGCTGGCGACCGCCGCCGACGAGGTCGACGAGCCGGACGCGACGCTGACGGTGACGGTGACCGACGGCGACGACTACTACCCGGGCGATCCGGCCGAAGCCGAGACCACGGTGCAGGACGACGACGACACGCCCAAGGTGACGCTGGTCCTGACGCCGCCTTCGATCGGTGAGGCCGGGGGGAAGAGCACGGTGACCGCGAGCCTGGACCGTGCGTCGAGCGCGGCGACGACGGTGACGGTGGCAGTGACGCCGGTGGACCCGGCGGTGGCGGGCGACTACACACTGAGCGGGACGGCGTTGACGATTGCGGCGGGCGCGACGACGAGCACGGGCACGGTGACGATCACGGCCGTGAACAACGACGTGGACGCCGCGGACAGGACGGTGACGGTGTCGGCCACGGCGGAGAACGAGCAGGGGATCACGAACCCGGACGCCGTGACCCTGACGATCACGGACGACGAGGTGCCGGTGGTGACGGTGGCGGCGGAGACGGCCACGATCACCGAGGGTGAGGAGGCGGCGTTCACGCTGACACGGGCGGGCGACCTGTCGGGCGAGTTGGCGGTGACCTTCGGGGTGACGGGTGGTGGGGCGGTGCTGACGGACACACCCCCGACCGGTGCCACCTTCGGGGCCAACGCCGCTACCGTGCGCGTGGCGCTGGCGACCGAGGACGACCAACAGGACGAACCGAACGCGACGCTGACGCTGGCGCTGAGCGACGGCGCCGACTATGACTTGGGTACGACGTCCGAGGCCGAGGTGACGGTCGAGGACAACGACGATGCACCGACGGTGAGGCTGGTGCTGGACCCGGCCACGATCGGTGAGAACGGCGGGAAGAGCACGGTGACGGCGACCCTGGACCATCCGTCGAGCCAGGCGACGACCGTGACGGTCTCGGCCACGCCGGTGACGCCGGCGGTGGCGAGCGACTACACGCTGAGCACGAACAAGACGCTGACGATCGCGGCAGGCGAGACGACGAGCACGGGGGTGGTGACGATCACCGCGGTGAACAACGCCGTGGACGCCCTGGACAAGGAAGTGACGGTGTCGGCCACGGCGGAGAACACGCAGGGGATCACGGCCCCGCCGAACGCGACGCTGACGATCGAGGACGACGACGCGCCTGCGCTGTCGATCGACGACGCGAGCGTGACCGAGGGCGACGAGGGCGAGAGCGCGACGCTGAGTTTCACGGTGACGCTGAGCCCGGCGGCGACGCTGCCGGTGACGGTGGACTGGGCGACGTCCGATGGGACGGCGGAAGCCGGGACGGACTACACGGCGGCGAACGGCAGCCTGAGGTTCGACACCGGAGATGAGACCAAGACCATCACGGTGACGGTGAGAGGCGACGACGCGGACGAGCCGAACGAGACGTTGACGGTGACGCTGTCGAACGAGTCGGGCGCGACGCTCGGGGATGCCACGGGAACCGGCACGATCACGGACGACGACGGGCCGCCGGCGGTGACGCTGATGCTGACGCCGGCCTCGATCGGGGAGAACGGAGGCAAAAGCACGGTCACGGCGACGCTGGACCGGGCGTCGAGCGAGGCGACCACGGTGACGGTGTCGGCGGCGCCCGTATCGCCGGCGCTCGCGAGCGACTACACGCTGAGCACGAACACGACGCTGACGATTGCGGCCGGTCAGACGACGAGCACGGGCGCGGTGACGCTCACCGCCGTCGACAACGACGTGGACGCCCTGGACAAGGAAGTGACGGTCTCGGCCACGGCCACGAACAGCCAAGGGGTCACGGCCCCGGACAGCGTGACGCTGACGATCACCGACGACGACGCACCGGAGCTGTCGATCGGCAACGCGAGCGTGGGTGAGGGCGATTCGGGCGACAGCCCGACGCTGAGTTTCACGGTGACGCTGAGCCCGGCGGCGACGCTGCCGGTGACGGTGGACTGGAAGACGGCCGACGGAACCGCGGAAGCCGGGACGGACTACACGGCGGGGAACGGCAGCCTGACGTTCGCCGCCGGCGACGACACCAAGACCATCACGGTGACGGTGACGGGCGACGACGCGGACGAGCCGAACGAGACGTTGACGGTGACGCTGACGAACGAGTCGGGCGCGACGCTCGAGGATGCCACGGGAACCGGGACGATCACGGACGACGACGACGCGCCCACGGTGACGCTGGTCCTGACCCCGGCCTCGATCAGCGAGAACGGCGGCAAGAGCACGGTGACGGCGACCCTGGGCCATCCGTCGAGCCAGACGACGACCGTGACGGTATCGGCGGCGCCGGTGACGCCGGCGGTGGCGAACGACTACACGCTGAGTACGAACACGACGCTGACGATCGCGGCAGGCGAGACGACGAGCACGGGCGAGGTGACGATCACCGCGGTGGACAACGCCGTGGACGCCCTGGACAAGGAAGTGACGGTGTCGGCCACGGCGACGAACGCTCAGGGGGTCACGGCCCCGCCGAACGTGACGCTGACGATCGAGGACGACGACGCGCCGGAGCTGGCGATCGGCGACGCCAGCGTGACCGAGGGCGATGAGGGCGACAGCCCGACGCTGAGTTTCACGGTGACGCTGAGCCCGGCGGCGACACTGCCGGTGACGGTGGACTGGGCGACATCCGACGGAACCGCGACCGCCGGGACGGATTACACGGCGGGGAACGGCAGCCTGAAGTTCGACACTGGCGACGACACCAAGACCGTCACGGTGACGGTGACCGGCGACGACGCGGACGAGCCGAACGAGACCATCATGGTGACGCTGACGAATGCACCGGGCGCAACCCTCGGGAAGGCCACAGGGACCGGGACGATCACGGATGACGACGATGAGCCCACGGTGACGCTGGTGCTGACCCCGGCCTCGATCAGTGAGAATGGAGGCAAGAGCACGGTGACCGCGAGCCTGGACCATCCGTCGAGCCAGGCGACGACGGTGACGGTGGCGGCGGCGCCGGTGTCGCCGGCAGTGGCAGGCGACTACACGCTGAGCACGAACACGACGCTGACGATCGCGGCAGGCGAGACGACGAGCACGGGCGAGGTGACGATCACCGCGGTGGACAACGCCGTGGACGCCCTGGACAAGGAAGTGACGGTGTCGGCCACGGCGGAGAACACGCGGGGGATCACGACCCCGCCGAACGTGACGCTGACGATCACCGACGACGAGCCGCCGGTAGTGACGGTGGCGGCGGAGACTGCCTGGGTCACGGAAGGCGAGGACGCGGTCTTCATCCTGACGCGGGCGAGCGCTGACATCGCCACGTCACTGGTCGTGGACTTCACGCTCGCCGACCCCGACACGGTGCTGGACCAGGCGGCCCCGACCACGGCCACGATCCCGGCCGACGAGAGCACGGTCAAGGTGACGCTGGCGACCGACGACGACGCGGCCCACGAGCTGCCTGCCATGCTGACGCTGACGCTGACCGACGGCGACGATTATGAGCTGGGCGCGCTGACATCGGCCACGGTCACGGTGAATGACAACGATCCACAAGGGCAGGACAAGGTGTCCGATGCCGCGGTGACGGTGGCGGCGGACGAGGCCACGGTCAAGGAAGGCGAGGACGCGGTGTTCACGCTGACGCGGACAGGGGATGCATCGGAGGAGTTGGTGGTGACGTTCACGGTGACGGGCGACGTGGCGGTGCTGACCGACGCGCCGCCGACCGAAACCACCTTCAGTGCTAACGCCGACAGCGTGCGGGTGGCGCTGGCGACGGACGACGACACCACCGACGAGCCGCCTGCCACGCTGACGCTGACGGTGACCGACGGCGACGACTACTACCCGGGTACGACATCCGATGCCGAGGTGACGGTCGAGGACAACGACGGGCCGCCGGCGGTGACGCTGGTCCTGACGCCGGCCTCGATCACGGAGGCCGGGGGGAAGAGCACCGTGACGGCAACCCTGGACCATCCGTCGAGTGTGGCCACGACGGTGACGGTCTCGGCCACGCCGGTGTCGCCGGCGCTCGCGGGCGACTACACGCTGAGCACGAACACGACGCTGACGATCCCGGCAGGCGAGACGACGAGCACGGGGGTGGTGACGATCACCGCCGTGAACAACGAGGTGGACGCCCTGGACAAGGAAGTGACGGTGTCGGCCACGGCGGAGAACACGCAGGGGATCACGGCCCCGCAGAACGCGACGCTGACGATCACCGACGACGACGCGCCGGAGCTGTCGATCGGCGACGCGAGCGTGGCCGAGGGCGACGTGGGCGAGAGCGCGACGCTGACCTTCACGGTGACGCTGGACCCGGCGGCGACGCTGCCGGTGACGGTGGACTGGGCGACATCCGACGGGACGGCGGAAGCCGGGACGGACTACACGGCGGGGAACGGCAGCCTGACGTTCGACACCGGCGACGACACCAAGACCATCACGGTGACGGTGACGGGCGACGCCGCGGACGAGCCGAACGAGACCATCACGGTGACGCTGACGAACGCGCCGGGCGCAACGATCACGGATGCCACGGGAACCGGCACGATCACCGACGACGACGACGCGCCCACGGTGACGCTGGTCCTGACGCCGGCCTCGATCGGCGAGAACGGCGGGAAGAGCACGGTGACCGCGACCCTGGACCGGGCGTCGAGTGAGGCGACCACGGTGACGGTCTCGGCCACGCCGGTGTCGCCGGCGCTCGCGGGCGACTACACGCTGAGCACGAACACGACGCTGACGATCCCGGCAGGCGAGACGACGAGCACGGGGGTGGTGACGATCACCGCCGTGAACAACGAAGTGGACGCCCTGGACAAGGAAGTGACGGTGTCGGCCACGGCGGAGAACACGCAGGGGATCACGGCCCCGCCGAGTGTGACGCTGACGATCACCGACGACGACGCGCCGGATCTGTCGATCGACGATGCGAGCGTGACCGAGGGCGACGATGGCGACAGCCCGACGCTGACGTTCACGGTGACGCTGGACCCGGCGGCGACGCTGCCGGTGACGGTGGACTGGGCGACATCCGACGGGACCGCGACCGCCGGGACGGACTACACGGCGGGGAACGGCAGCCTGAGGTTCGACACCGGAGATGAGACCAAGACCATCACGGTGACGGTGACGGGCGACGACGCGGACGAGCCGAACGAGACGATGACGGTGACGCTGACGAACGCGCCGGGCGCGACGCTCGGAGATGCCACGGGAACCGGGACGATCACCGACGACGACGACGCGCCCACGGTGACGCTGGTTCTGACGCCGTCCTCGATCGGTGAGAACGGCGGGAAGAGCACGGTGACCGCGACCCTGGACCATCCGTCGAGCCAGGCGACGACGGTGACGGTGGCGCCGGTAACGCCGGCGGTGGCGAACGACTACACGCTGAGCACGAACACGACGCTGACGATCGCGGCCGGCGCGACGACGAGCACGGGGGTGGTGACGATCACCGCCGTGAACAACGAAGTGGACGCCCTGGACAAGGAAGTGACGGTGTCGGCCACGGCGACGAACAGCCAGGGGATCACGGCCCCGCAGAACGCGACGCTGACGATCGAGGACGACGACGCGCCTGCGCTGTCGATCGGCGACGCGAGCGTGACCGAGGGCGACGTGGGCGAGAGCGCAACGCTGAGTTTCACGGTGACGCTGAGCCCGTCGGCGACGCTGCCGGTGACGGTGGACTGGGCGACGTCCGACGGGACCGCGGAAGCCGGGACGGACTATACGGCGGCGAACGGCAGCCTGACGTTCAACACCGGAGAGGACAGCAAGACCGTCACGGTGACGGTGACCGGCGACGACGCGGACGAGCCGAACGAGACGATGACGGTGACGCTGACGAACGCGCCGGGCGCGACGCTCGGAGATGCCACGGGAACCGGGACGATCACCGACGACGACGACGCGCCCACGGTGACGCTGGTTCTGACCCCGGCCTCGATCGGTGAGGCCGGCGGGAAGAGCACGGTGACGGCGATCCTGGACCATCCGTCGAGCCGGGCGACGACGGTGACGGTGGCGGCGGCGCCGGTAACGCCGGCGGTGGCGAACGACTACACGCTGAGCACGAACACGACGCTGACGATCGCGGCCGGCGCGACGACGAGCACGGGGGTGGTAACGATCACCGCCGTGAACAACGAAGTGGACGCCCTGGACAAGGAAGTGACGGTGTCGGCCACGGCGACGAACAGCCAGGGGATCACGGCCCCGCAGAACGCGACGCTGACGATCGAGGACGACGACGCGCCTGCGCTGTCGATCGGCGACGCGAGCGTGACCGAGGGCGACGTGGGCGAGAGCGCAACGCTGAGTTTCACGGTGACGCTGAGCCCGGCGGCGACGCTGCCGGTGACGGTGGACTGGGCGACGTCCGACGGGACCGCGGAAGCCGGGACGGACTATACGGCGGCGAACGGCAGCCTGACGTTCAACACCGGAGAGGACAGCAAGACCGTCACGGTGACGGTGACCGGCGACGACGCGGACGAGCCGAACGAGACGATGACGGTGACGCTGACGAACGCGCCAGGTGCGACGCTCGGGAAGGCGACGGGAACCGGCAAGATCACCGACGACGACGGGCCGCCGGCGGTGACGCTGGTCCTGACCCCGGCCACGATCGGTGAGAACGGCGGGAAGAGCACGGTGACGGCGACCCTGGACCGCCCGTCGAGCGCGGCGACGACGGTGACGGTGACGGCAGCGCCGGTGACGCCGGCGGTGGCGAACGACTACACGCTGGTTGGGAGCCAGTTGACGATCGCGGCCGACTCCCTGACGAGCACGGGCGAGGTGACGATCACGGCCGTGAACAACGACGTGGACGCCCTGGACAAGGAAATGACGGTGTCGGGCATGGCGACGAACGCCCAGGGCGTCACGGACCCGGACAGCGTGACGCTGACGATCACCGACGACGACGCGCCGGAGCTGTCGATCGGCGACGCGAGCGTGACCGAGGGCGACTCGGGTGGGAGCGCGACGCTGAGTTTCACGGTGACGCTGGACCCGGCGGCGACGCTGCCGGTGACGGTGGACTGGGCGACGTCCGACGGGACCGCGGAAGCCGGAACGGACTACACGGCGGCGAACGGCAGCCTGACGTTCAACACCGGAGATGAGACCAAGACCATCACCGTGACGGTGACCGGCGACGACGCGGACGAGCCGAACGAGACCATCACCGTGACGCTCTCGAACGAATCGGGCGCGACATTCGGAGATGCCACGGGGACCGGGACGATCACGGACGACGACGATGAGCCGACGGTGACGTTGGTCCTGACCCCGGCCTCGATCGGCGAGAACGGCGGGAAGAGCACGGTGACCGCGACCCTGGACCATCCGTCGAGCCAGGCGACGACGGTGACGGTCTCGGCCACGCCGGTGGACCCAGCGGTGGCGAACGACTACACGCTGAGCACGAACACGACGCTGACGATCCCGGCGGGCGAGACCACGAGCACCGGTGAGGTGACGATCACCGCCACGGACAACGAAGTGGACGCCCTGGACAAGGAGGTGACGGTCTCGGCCACGACGAACAGCCAGGGGATCACGGCCCCGCAGGACGCGACGCTGACGATCACGGACGACGATGCGCCGGAGCTGTCGATCGGCAACGCGAGCGCGGACGAGGGCGATGAGGGCGACAGCCCGACGCTGAGTTTCGCGGTGACGCTGGACCCGGCGGCGACGCTGCCGGTAACGGTGAACTGGGCGACATCCGACGGGACGGCGGAAGCCGGGACGGACTACACGGCTGGGAACGGGAGCCTGACGTTCAACACCGGAGATGAGACCAAGACCATCACCGTGACGGTGACCGGCGACGACGCGGACGAGCCGAACGAGACGTTCACGGTGACGCTGTCGAACGAATCGGGCGCGATACTCGGAGATGCCACGGGAACCGGGACGATCACGGACGACGACGACGCGCCCACGGTGACGCTGGTGCTGACCCCGGCCTCGATCAGTGAGAATGGAGGCAAGAGCACGGTGACCGCGAGCCTGGACCATCCGTCGAGCGCGGCGACGACGGTGACGGTGTCGGCGGCGCCGGTGGACCCGGCGGTGGGAGGCGACTACACGCTGAGCACGAACACGACGCTGACGATTGCGGCCGGTCAGACGACGAGCACGGGCGCGGTGACGATCACCGCCGTGAACAACACCGTGTACGAGGGTGACAAGACGGTGACGGTGTCGGCCACCGCAACGAACGACCAGGGGGTCACGGCCCCGCAGGACGTGGCGCTGACGATCACCGAAGACGACGCGGCGCCGGTGGTGACGGTGGCGGCGGAGACGGCCACGATCACGGAAGGCGAGGACGCGGTCTTCCTCCTGACGCGGGCGAGCGCCGACATCACCACGCCGCTGGTCGTGGACTTCACGGTCGCCGACCCGAACACGGTGCTGGACCAGGCGGCCCCGACCACGGCCACGATCCTGGCCGACCAGACCACGGTCAAGGTGACGCTGGCGACCGACGACGACGCGGCCCACGAAGCGGACGCGACGGTGACGCTGACGGTGACCGACGGCGACATCTACGACCTGGGCACGGAGTCGTCGGCGACGGTCACGGTGGAGGACGATGATCCTCTGGGCCGGGTATCGGCGGCCGACGCCGCGGTGACGGTGGCGGCGGACGAGGCCGCGGTCACGGAAGGCGGGGACGCGGTCTTCACGCTGACGCGGACAAGGGGAGTGTCGGAGGAGTTGGTGGTGACGATCGCGGTGACGGGGGGCGAGGTGCTGGCCGATGAGCCGCCGACCGAAGCCACCTTCGGGGCCGGCGCGGCCACGACGCAGGTGACGCTGGCGACCGCCGACGACGAGGTCGACGAGCCGGACGCGACGCTGACGCTGACGGTGACCGACGGCGACGACTACTACCCGGGCGAGCCGGGCGAGGCCGAGATCACGGTGGAGGACGACGACGACACGCCCACGGTGACGCTGGTGCTGACGCCGGTCTCGATCGGGGAGAACGGCGGGAAGAGCACGGTGACGGCGAGCCTGGACCGTGCGTCGAGCGCGGCGACGACGGTGACGGTGGCAGTGACGCCGGTAGACCCGGCGGTGGCGAACGACTACACGCTGAGCGGGACGGCGTTGACGATCGCGGCGGGCGAGACGACGAGCACGGGCGAGGTGACGGTCACGGCCGTGAACAACGACGTGGACGCGCCGGACAAGGAAGTGACGGTGTCGGCTACGGCGGAGAACGACCAGGGGATCACGAACCCGGACGCCGTGACCCTGACGATCACGGACGACGAGGTGCCGGTGGTGACGGTGGCGGCGGAGACGGCGACGATCACCGAGGGCGAGGATGCGGCGTTCACGCTGACACGGGTGGGCGACCTGTCGGGCGAGTTGGCGGTGACCTTCGGGGTGACGGGAGGTGGGGCGGTACTGACGGACACGCCCCCGACCGGTGCCACCTTCGGGGCGAACGCCGCCACCGTGCGCGTGGCGCTGGCGACCGAGGACGACCGGCAGGACGAACCGAACGCGACGCTGACACTGGCGCTGAGCGACGGCGCCGACTATGACCTGGGTACGACGTCCGAGGCCGAGGTGACGGTCGAGGACAACGAGGACGCGCCCACGGTGACACTGGTGCTGACCCCGGCCACGATCGGCGAGGCCGGGGGGAAGAGCACGGTGACGGCGACCCTGGACCATCCGTCGAGCCAGGCGACGACCGTGACGGTGTCGGCGGCGCCGGTGACGCCGGCGGTGGCGAACGACTACACGCTGAGCACGAACACGACGCTGACGATTGCGGCCGGTCAGACGACGAGCACGGGCGCGGTGACGATCACCGCCGTGAACAACGACGTGGACGCTCTGGACAAGACGGTGACGGTGTCGGCCACGGCGACGAACACGCAGGGGATCACGGCCCCGCAGAACGTGACGCTGACGATCGAGGACGACGACGCGCCTGAGCTGTCGATCGGCGACGCGAGCGTGGGTGAGGGCGATTCGGGCGACAGCGCGACGCTGACGTTCACGGTGACGCTGGACCCGGCGGCGACGCTGCCGGTGACGGTGGACTGGGCGACGTCCGACGGGACCGCGGAAGCCGGGACGGACTACACGGCGGCGAACGGCAGCCTGACGTTCAACACTGGCGACGACACCAAGACCATCACGGTGACGGTGACGGGCGACGACGCGGACGAGCCGAACGAGACGTTGACGGTGACGCTGACGAACGAGTCGGGCGCGACGCTCGGGGATGCCACGGGGACCGGCACGATCACCGACGACGACGGGCCGCCGGCGGTGACGCTGGTCCTGACGCCGACCTCGATCACGGAGGCCGGGGGGAAGAGCACGGTGACGGCAACCCTGGACCGCCCGTCGAGCGCCGCGACGACGGTGACGGTATCGGCGGCCCCCGTGACGCCGGCGGTGGCGAACGACTACACGCTGGTCGGGAGCCAGTTGACGATTCCGGCCGACTCCCTGACGAGCACGGGCGAGGTGACGATCACGGCCGTGGACAATGACGTGGACGCCCTGGACAAGGAAGTGACGGTGTCGGCCACGGCGACGAACGACCAGGGGATCACGGCCCCGCCGAACGTGACGCTGACGATCACCGACGACGACGCGCCGGAACTGTCGATCGGCGACGCGAGCGTGACCGAGGGCGACTCGGGCGAGAGCGCGACGCTGACGTTCACGGTGACGCTGAGCCCGGCGGCGACGCTGCCGGTGACGGTGGACTGGGCGACGTCCGACGGGACGGCAGAAGCCGGGACGGACTACACGGCGGCGAACGGCAGCCTGAGGTTCGCCACCGGAGACGCCAGCAAGACGTTCACGGTGACGGTGACGGGCGACGCCGCGGACGAGCCGAACGAGACCATCACCGTGACGCTGACGAACGCGTCGGGCGCAACGATCACGGACGCCACGGGAACCGGCACGATCACGGACGACGACGGGCCGCCTGCGGTGACGCTGGTCCTGACGCCGGCCTCGATCACGGAGGCCGGGGGCAAAAGCACGGTGACAGCGAGCCTGGACCGCCCGTCGAGCGCCGCGACGACGGTGACGGTATCGGCGGCGCCCGTGACGCCGGCGGTGGCGAACGACTACACGCTGGTCGGGAGCCAGTTGACGATTCCGGCCGACTCCCTGACGAGTACGGGCGAGGTGACGATCACGGCCGTGGACAACGACGTGGACGCTCTGGACAAGGAGGTGACGGTCTCGGCTACGGCGACGAACGACCAGGGGATCACGGCCCCGCCGAACGTGACGCTGACGATCACCGACGACGACGCGCCGGAACTGTCGATCGGCGACGCGAGCGTGGACGAGGGTGATACGGGCGACAGCGCGACGCTGACGTTCACGGTGACGCTGAGCCCGGCGGCGACGCTGCCGGTGACGGTGGACTGGGCGACATCCGACGGGACTGCGGAGGCCGGGACGGACTACACGGCGGCGAACGGCAGCCTGAGGTTCGCCACCGGAGACGCCAGCAAGACGTTCACGGTGACGGTGAGAGGCGACGACGCGGACGAGCCGAACGAGACGTTGACGGTGACGCTGACGAACGCGCCGGGCGCAACGATCACGGACGCCACGGGGACCGGGACGATCACCGACGACGACGGGCCGCCGGCGGTGACGCTGGTCCTGACCCCGGCCACGATCACGGAGGCCGGGGGCAAGAGCACGGTGACCGCGACGCTGGACCGTGCGTCGAGCGCGGCGACGACGGTGACGGTATCGGCGGCCCCCGTGACGCCGGCGGTGGCGAACGACTACACGCTGGTCGGGAGCCAGTTGACGATTCCGGCCGACTCCCTGGCGAGCACGGGCACGGTGACGATCACTGCCGTGGACAATGACGTGGACGCTCTGGACAAGGAGGTGACGGTGTCGGCCACGGCGACGAACGACCAGGGGGTCACGGCCCCGCCGAACGTGACGCTGACGATCACCGACGACGACGCGCCGGAACTGTCGATCGGCGACGCGAGCGTGACCGAGGGCGATGCGGGCGAGAGCGCGACGCTGACGTTCACGGTGACGCTGGACCCGGCGGCGACGCTGCCGGTGACGGTGGACTGGGCGACATCCGACGGGACTGCGGAGGCCGGGACGGACTACACGGCGGCGAACGGCAGTCTGAGGTTCGCCACCGGAGACGCCAGCAAGACGTTCACGGTGACGGTGAGAGGCGACGACGCGGACGAGCCGAACGAGACGTTGACGGTGACGCTGACGAACGCGCCGGGCGCAACGATCACGGACGCCACGGGGACCGGCACGATCACCGACGACGACGGGCCGCCGGCGGTGACGCTGGTCCTGACGCCGACCTCGATCACGGAGGCCGGGGGCAAGAGCACGGTGACGGCAACCCTGGACCGCCCGTCGAGCGCGGCGACGACGGTGACAGTATCGGCGGCGCCAGTGGACCCGGCGGTGTCGGGTGACTACACGCTGAGCGACAACTTGGTGCTGACGATCCCGGCCGACTCCCTGACGAGCACGGGCGAGGTGACGATCACTGCCGCCGACAACGACGTGGACGCCCTGGACAAGGAAGTGACGGTGTCGGCCACGGCGACGAACGCCCAGGGTGTCACGGACCCGGACAGCGTGACGCTCACGATCACCGACGACGACGCACCGGTGGTGACCGTGGCGGCGGATGCGGCCACGGTGACCGAAGGCGAGGACGCGGCGTTCACGCTGACGCGGGCGAGCGGGGACCTCGCCGGGCCGCTGGAGGTGACCTTCACGATCGCCGACCCCGGCACGGTGCTGGAGCGGGAGGCGCCGGTCTCGGCGACCATCCCGGCCGACCAGACCACGGTCACGGTGACGGTGCCGACCGACGACGACCAGGTCGACGAGCCCGACGCCGTGCTGACGCTGACGCTGGACGACGGCGCCGACTACGACCTGGGCACGCCGTCACAGGCCACGGTGACGGTCAGGGACAACGACGGCACACCCGAGCTGACCGTCGCCGACGCCTCGGCGCCGGAGAGCGACGACCTGGTGTTCCTGCTGGCCCTGAGCCCTGCCGGCGCGGACGAGATCTCGGTGCAGTACGCGATCACGCCGGACACGGCGCAGGCGGCGGACTACACCGGACCGACGACGGGCACGGTGACCTTCGCAGCGGGCGAGACGGCGAAGGAGGTGGTGCTGGATCTGGTGGACGACAGCGAAGACGAGCCGGAGGAGACGGTGACACTGACGCTGTCGGGTCTGGCGGGTCCGGCGAGCATCGGAGACGGCGAGGCGACCGGGACGATCACGGACAACGACGGCCTGCCGGTGGTCACGGTCGGCTCCGGCGGCGACGTGACCGAGGGCGAGGAGGCGGAGTTCATCCTGAAGCGTGTCGGGGAGATGACGGCCGAGCTGGAGGTGACCTTCACGGTGACCGGCGGGGATGCGGTGCTGAGCGGTGCGCCGCCGGTCGAAGCCACCTTCGGGGCCGGTGCGGACACGGCGCGGGTGAGGCTGGCGACCGACGACGACCTGATCGAGGAACCCGACGCCACGCTGGTGCTGAAGCTGGCCGACGGCGCCGACCATGACCTGGGGGATCCGTCGGAGGCGACGGTGAGGGTGCGGGACGATGACGGGCTGCCGACGGTGTCGATAGCCGATGCGGGATCGGTGGTGGAGGGAGGCACGCTGGTGTTCGCGGTGCGCCTGAGCCACCCGAGCGCCGGGGAGATCACGGTGGGCTACGGGCTGGGCGGCACGGCGACGGCGGGAGAAGACTACACGGACGGCGGCGCCGGCAGCGTGAGGTTCGCGCCGGGAGACACGAGCAGGGAGATAGCGCTGGCGACGGTGGATGACAGCGACGACGAGCCGGACGAGACGGTGGAGGTGACGCTGGTGGACGGCGATGCGCATGACCTGGGCGAGCCGTCGCAGGGCACGGGGACGATCCGGGACGACGACGATCTGCCGGCGGTGACGGCATGGGCGATGTCGGAGCAGATCGTGGAAGGGCTGGTGCGCGAGGTTGGAGCGGCGGTGTCGGCGTCGGTGATGGAAGGAGAGGTTGCGGAGTTCGAGTTGAGACGGACGGGGGACGTGTCGGCGGCGTTGACGGTGGCGGTGAAGGTATCGGAGCGGGGCGGAGACATGGTATCGGCTGCGCGGGAAGGGGTGCGGCGGGTGACGTTCGAGGCGGGCGCGGCGACGCTGGCGATGGAGGTGGCGACCATCGACGACGAGGTGCCGGAGCCGGACAGCCTGGTGACGGTAGCGGTAGCGGAGGGAGCAGCACCCTACGAGGTGGGGGATCCGGGATCTGCGACGGTCATGGTGATCGACGACGACGAGGCGCTGCTGGCGATCGCCGATGCGAGCGTGGGGGAGGGCGACAGCGGCGAGACGGCGATGAGGTTCAAGGTGACCCTGACCCCGGCGAGCGAACAGACCGTGACGGTTGGCTGGGAGACGGTGGACGGGACGGCGACGGCGGGAGAGGACTACGAGGCGGCGCGGGGGACGCTGACGTTCGCGCCGGGCAGCGTGGAGCGGAGCATCGCGGTAGCGGTCTACGGGGACGAGGAGTACGAAGGGGACGAGGAGTTCACGGTAAGGCTGAGGGAGCCGGAGAACGGGGTGCTGGATCGAGCCGAGGCGACCGGGACGATCATCGACGACGATCTGGGAGCGGTGCGGAGGCGTGCGCTGAGGGTATCGCTGGCGGCGTTTGGCCGGACGCTGGCGGAGGACGTGGTGGACACGGTCG
The DNA here is from genome assembly GCA_965215345.1 of Spirochaetia bacterium. Taxonomy (GTDB): domain Bacteria; phylum Spirochaetota; class Spirochaetia; order SZUA-6; family Bin103; genus CATQHW01. The sequence continues at coordinate 2,599,556 of CBDCDL010000002.1, forward strand.
GCGAGCGGTTCGGGCCGGGACCGCCTGGAGGCTCGCAACTCAGCATGGAAGGGCACACGCTGACGGCGGTCGATCTGAGCGCCGCCGGGGACACGACGACCGCCGAGGCCGAGCCGGAGTGGGAGCCGTGGGAGACGCCGGCGAGCGGAGGCGGGAGGCAGACGACGATCGGGGAGCTGGTCACCGGCAGTTCGTTCGACCTGCGGCTGGACGGAGAGGAAGAAGGAATGGGGGTGACCGTGTGGGGCCGGGGGAGCGCGGCCGGCTTCGCGGGGCGGCCGGAGGAGATGAGTGTGGACGGCACGCTGTACACCGGCTACGCCGGGGTGGACGGACAGGTGCACCCGGACCTGCTGGTGGGGCTGGCGCTGGCGCACAGCGTGGGGGCGGGCGCCTACGAGCCGGCGGCGGAGGAGGCCGGGGGGACGGTGGATGCGACGCTGACGAGCCTGCTGACATACCTGCACTGGAGGCCGAACGAGCGCGACGACGTGTGGACGGTGCTGGGAGCGGGCTTCGGCGAAGCGGTGCTGAAGGACTCGTTCGGACAGGAGGAGAGCGGTCTGGGACTGCTGCTGGCAGCCGGCGGGTGGCGGAGCGGACTGGTGAGGTGGGGAGAGTACGAGTTGGCGTTGAAGGGGGATGCGTTCGCGGTGGGGCTGGGAGCGGACACGCTGCCTGAAATGACGGACGTGGAGCGGCTGCGGGTGCTGCTGGAAGGGCGCGCCGACTGGGCCCTGGCGGCGGGGTCGCGGCTGGGACTGAGCGTGGAGGCGGGCGGACGACTGGACGCGGGCGCGGCGGAGGGCGGCCTGGGCGCGGAGATCGGGGGAGGAGTGGCGTACCGGTATGCGCCGTGGGGCGTGGGAGTGGAAGCGCGCGGGCGGTATCTGGTGGCGCACCAGGAGGAAGGGTTCGAGGACTGGGGAGCGAGCTTGGCGCTGCGGGTGGACCCGGGCGAGCGGGACCGTGGCCTGTCGGTGACGGTGGCGCCGGCGTGGGGAGCACCTGCGAGCAGCGTGGAGGCGCTGTGGTCGGACGCCGGGCTGGCGGCGGGGGCGGGGTCCGGCCGGGAGCCCGGTGCGGAGCCGGCGCCGGCCTGGCAGCCGGACAGCCTGGAAGTGAACGTGGGCTACGGGCTGGTGACGCACGATGACGGGAACGGCGGCACGGGGCTGCTCACCGCCTACGGCGCGCTGACGACGACCGGCCCGGAGCAGCGCGGCTACCGGCTGGGCGGGAACCTGGCCGTGAACGGGCAGTTCGACCTGAGCGTGGAGCTGCAGCGGCAGGAACGCGCCGGCGGCACCCCGGAACACGGCCTGCGGCTGCAGGCCGGCCTGCGCTGGTAGCGCGCCGCCGTCCATGAGCCGCGCGGTGAGGCGAGCGCGGCCCGACCGTCAGGCCGCGCTCGCCTCAGGTCCAGCAGTATCTCGCCAGGAGGCGGTGCTCCCGATACCCGTCGCTGACGGCCACCAGTTCCTTCCTGCGACGACGGGCGAATGCGGTCTGGGCTGTGAAGGCCGCAGCGCGTAGAGGGCATCGGCTGGCGAGGCTGCGGACTGGGTATCCCATAGACCTGCCATAGACCCGATAGCGTGTCCGGGGGCGGTGCCGCTCCGGACGGCAGTCTGGCGGCTCTGGTCGCCGAGTGCGGGCAGCTACCCTTGGAGCGCCCTATCGATCGCGTCTCGCAGGATGGCCTCCGCGGCGCCGGAGACGAAGGCGTCTGTCGGTTCGTAGCCTCCTTCGGCGAACGACCGCGCCAGGGTGACGTACCCCGGTCCCAGGTCGCCGTAACCGGCGACGGCCACGAACGCGCCGGGCCGCGCCGCCTGGGCGTGGAGCTGGTACTCGATGAAGGTCTCGCCCGGCAGATTCAGGATCGCCGCTTCGGCGCCGAAGTGGAGGCAGGTGAGCGGGATCGGGCGCTTGCGGCGGCGCAGGTAGGTGAGCATCAGGGCGGCCCTGCTGAGATCCTTGCTCTCGCCCGCACCCGGCGCGCGGATGCGGGCGAGCAACGCCGCATCGTCCAGGTCGGGCCTCGGCGGCAGGAGCACCGGCTCGACGACCCAGCGGAGGTCCGCGAGCGGGCGGCGCTCCGCGGCCTGTTCGGCGGCGATCATGGCGTCGTGGATGCGGCCGGCAAACAGCTCGCGGTTGTCGGCGGTACCGTCGTTGTACTTGCCGGCCGCCACGTTGCCCGCGCAGCCGGTGAAATAGAGATGCGGCACCCCGGACGCGGCGGTGCGGCGGTTGCGTGCCAGACCCACGAACTCCGGGTTCACCACGCCGGTGCCGTCCAGGCTGGTGGGGTGCGTGGCGTAGTAGTGGGCGGCGGCCAGCGGCTCGTCCTCGTTCCAGAAGCCGATGGTCTTGAGCATCGGGTCGATGAGCCCTTCCGGGGCGGCGCGGACCATCGGGTCGCTGGTCCTGGTCCAGCGCATCGCCCAGAGCTTGCCGTCCCGTCCGATCAGGCGCCGGTTGGAGGCGATGCGGTCCACCCGCGCCTCGCCGGTAGTGACGTGCGTGCAGGGCCGCGGCTCGGCCATCGCCGCCGCGGCGGCTTCGGCGGCCGCCGCGCGCGCCCGCTCCGCCCAGTCGCCGGCCATGATCACGTCCGGCCGGCCGTGGGCGTCCAGGACGTCCTGCGCGTCGCGGTCCGGCCACGGCGTGTCGTGCGCGTGGGTGCAGTGCACGGCTACCCGGTCGGGGTCGGTCCCGATCGCCCGCGCCAGGTCCGCGCGCCAGCGGTCGTAGTCGCCGTTGCTCAACTCGGCCCAGTCCAGCGCGCAGATCACGATCGGCGGCTCGCCGTCCGGGACGAGGATCAGGCCCAGTGCCTGCAGCTGGCCGCCGATCTCCCGCGCCGGAGGATACCAGCCCGCGCACAGCGGATGGCCGACCGGCGGCGTGACGTCGGACGCGAACGTGCAGAGCCGGATCATCCGCACACCTCCCGCAGCACGCGCAGGTAGTTGCCGCCGACCATCGCGGCGATCTCCTCGTCGGTGTAGCCGCGGGTCGCGAGCGCCACGGTGAAGTACGGCGCCGCGACCCAGGCGAAGCTGCCGTCGAGCTGGCTCTCCATCGGTTCGGGGGCGTCCGCGAACAGGTGCGGCCGGATGTCGTCCGGGATCGAGCCGCGGTAGGAGACGTCGGAGCCGCGCCCGCCGACGTGCTTGATGCCCGCCACCTCGGCGACGTGCTCGACGTGCCGGAGCCAGTCGGCGAACCCGCCGAGCGGCTCGCCCAGGAAGCGGCGGCCGGGGCCGCCGAGGACGGCCACGACCCCGCCGGTGCCGGCGATGGCGCGGATGGTCTCGTCGTCCAGGTTGCGGGGATGGTCCCGGATCGCCGTGCAGCCGGTGTGGCTGTCGATCACGGGCGCCGTGGAGGCGGCCGCCGCGTCCAGGTGGGTGCGGCGGCTGCAGTGGGCCAGGTCGACGATGATGCCCAGGCGATTGAGCCGCCGCACGTAGTCCACGCCGGCGTCGGTGAGGCCGTGGTCGCGCCGGTCGTAGCACTGCGTTCCCAGCCGGTTGGTGTAGTAGAGGATCTGTGCCTGCCGGAAGCCGAGCCGGTGGTAGATCTCCAGGTTGTCCAGGTCGTGCTCGATCCACGGCGGCGGCCCGCCGGTGCTCCACATGATGCAGTGCTTGCCGGCGCGCTTGGCCTCCACCACGTCGTCGGCGCACCGGAACTTGACCAGGTGGTCGCGCAGCGCATCGAGCACGGCTGTGGTGCGCGCTACCGAGCGCAGCGTGATCATCGCGTCGTTGATCAGCCCGGAGTAGGCCTCGGTCCGCCAGGAACAGAACATGTGGCCGTAGTCGTTGGCGAGTGTCACGCCCGAGCGGCGCCACGCTTCCAGGTACTCGGAGCGCACCCCGGCGTCATGCACCACGTCGCGGTCGGCCACCTCCTGGAGCTGCAGCTCCATGTCCTGCGGGGCCGTTCCTTCGCGGATCAGCTCGCGGGCGAGCGCGCTCATCGCGCGCGTCCACGGCCGTGCGCCCCCGGACACCGGATCGCAGACGATGGCATCGCGGTGGATGCGCAGGCCCCGCTCGATGTCGGCGTTGCCGGCGCCCAGCTCGTCGAGCGCGGCTTCCCAGGCGCGGTCGATCGCTTCGCTCATCGTGGACACTCTGCACGTGCGCGGGGCGGCTGAACAGGCTGCGGTGGTCCCTCGCTTGTTCAGTCCGCCGCCGGGTCGACGTAGTAGGGTGGTCGCATGAGGACCCGCGGCTCGGGGCGGACGGGGCCATGCCGGGTCGCCTGATCGGCTTCCACGCCGGCGGACGCCTGGGCGTCGTGGCAGAGGACGGCAGCGGCGAGCGGTTCCTCGACCTGGACGTGCCCGGCCAGCAGCGCTGGCAGTTCGGGCCGCCGTTGTCGGACGGCCGGATCATCCTGCACAGCTTCGAGGACACGACCATGGCGCGGATGGTGATGGGCGACGTACAGGTCAACCTCTGGTCCTACGAGCTGCAGAGCGGCAGGCTCGAGTCCCTGGAAGTCGCCGACCGTCCGAGCCGCTTCTTTACCTGCGGCGCGGCCTTCGCCGACGCGCACAGGCTGCTGGCCAGCGCCATGGTCGACGGCGCGCAGCAGCTCTATGTCATGGACACGGACGGAAGCGCCTGCCGCGCGCTGACGCACCCGGGCCAGGGCTTCCACTACGGGGCCGAGATCAGTCCCGACCAGACGCGTGTCGCCTGTCACGTCACCGGTGACAAGTCGAGCCGGTACCCCAGGGTCTATCCCTACAGCATCGAGGTGATCGAAGTCGCCAGCGGCGACCGAATCATGGTGGCGGCGCGAACCGGACACCTGTACTTCGCGCCGGTGTGGTCTGCCGCGGGTGACCGGCTGGCGTACCTGGACTGCCACTCCGCCACCGACCCCGCCCACTTCGCCGCCGACCTGTGCATCGGCCATCCCGACGGCACCGCCCACCGGGTGGTGACCGCCGGCCAATCGCACTGGTTCGGCACCTCCTGCGGCGCCGAAGGCTACCGGGGCGGCGGCTCCAACATGACCACGTGGATTCCCAGCCAGGATCGCATCACCTGGACGCGGCTGCTGCCGGACTCGCACGCGGACGCCCGCTTCGACGCCTCCTTCCCCGATCACGAGGAGCTGGTCTACGCACCGGAGCTGGCGCGCGGCGGCACTCAACTCTGCGCCCTGGACCCCGACTCGGGGGACGTGGAGGAGATCACTCCCGCCGAGGAGGGCAGGTGGGACTATCACGCCTCCTGGTCGGCGGCCGGCGACGCGGTGGTCTTCTCACGGGCGCGGGTCACCGAGCCGCCCGAGCTGTGGATCGCCTCTGCCGACGGCTCCGGCGCACGATGCCTGAGCACCGGGCACGACCGCTGGGGTGCCGGCTTCGGGCGCTGGCTCAGCACCTGAGGCGCCCTCGCCTCGTCATTGCAGAAACCGGGCGCGTCGTCGGCGCGGCGCGACGTAGAGGTGGTCGTCTTCCTCGGCGAGTGCGCTCACGTTGCCGGTCGACGGGTACCGGACGATGGCGTCCTCGACGATGTCCACACCGAGTCCCGGCGTGTCGGTCAGGATGATGCTGCCGTTGACGATGTTCGGCTGCGGCTCCATTACCTCGTAGCGGGCGGGCACGTCGTCGGCCAGGTGCTCCAGCAGGAGGAAGTTCGGGACCGTCGCCAGCACGTGCGCGGCGGCCATCTCCGCGACCGGACCGAGCGACCCGTCGTGCGGGGCGATGACGGCGTAATGCGCTTCCGCCAGCGCCGCGATCTTCTTGAGCTGGAGCAGGCCGCCGGCGCGTCCGGTGTCCGGCTGGATGACGTCGGCGATCTCCTCTTCCAGGAGCTGCCGGACGCCCCAGAGGTAGGAGTGGCGCTCGCCGACCGCGATCGGGATGTTGACCGACTCCGCGACGCGGCGAATGCCCTCGATGTTCTCCGGTGCGACCGGGTCCTCGTAGAACAGCAGGTCGTACTCCTCGAGCCGCTGGCCGAGGGCGATGGCGTCGCGGGTGGTGAGCCACGGCGGCCCGTGCACGTCCACCATGAGGTCGATGTCAGGCCCCAGGGCGGCGCGCAGGGCGGCGACCTTGGCGGGCAGCCCGTCGGTGCCGCCGGTCTTGAGCGCGCCGTAGCCCATCGCGACCAGATCCTCGTTCCGTTCCGGCGTTCCCGCGTGGGCGTAGAGCTTCACCTCGTCGCGGATCCTGCCGCCGAACAGCTCGTAGACCGGCACGCCCAGCGCCTTGCCCTTCAGGTCCCAGAGCGCCATCTCGATGCCGGTCATGGCGCCGCTGCCGACGACCCCGGTCATGCCGTGGCCCATCATCGCGGTCATGATCTTCTGGCACACGCGCTCGATCCGGAACGGGTCGTCGCCGATGAGGATGGCGCTCAGGTCCCGGATCGCGGTCTCGACGACGCGCGGCCAGCCGCTCGCCTCACCGACGCCGTAGAGCCCTTTGTCGGTAGTCACCTTCACGAACAGCCAGTTTCGCCGCGACCAGGAGTCCTTTCCGGTGGCGGCGCTCATCAGGTACGTCTCGATCTCCGTGATCTTCATCTCGTTCCTCGCTTCAGGGATGGAACGCTACACGGTAATGCTCATTCTGATCTGCCCGTACCATCGGCGAGGCAGCCGTCGACGGCGTGTCGTGCACGGGCGGCAGATGGAGCCGCGAGGTAGCTCACCAGTTGGTGAAGGCGCCGTCCTCGCGGGACAGGCGGGGCGGCCAGTCGGTGGCGGTGAACGGAGACCCCGCGGCCACGTCGAGGTCCATGTCCACGCCGAGGCCGGGGGTGTCCGGGGCGAAGGCGAAGCCGTTCTGCCAGCCGATCTGCTGCGGGAACAGCGCCTGGGAGAAGGTGCCGGGGCGTTGCGGCATCTCCAGGACGCCGACATTGGTGGAGGCCATGCACAGCGCCGTGCAGGCGGCGGCACTGACCGGGCCCAGCGGATTGTGCGGGGCGATGTCGATGTAGTGCGTCTCCGCCCAGTGGGTGATCTTCAGCGCCTCGGTCAGGCCGCCGACGATGCACAGGTCGATGCGCGCGTAGCTGATCAGCTCCTCCTCGATCACCTCCCGGAACGGCCACTTCGACGCCCACTGCTCGCCGGCCGCGATCGGCAGCGAGACGTGGCGCGCCAGCGTCCGGTAGGTGGCCGGGTTCTCGGAACGGATCGGGTCCTCGATGAAGAACGGGTGGAACTCCTCCAGCCACTTGCACATGCGGATCACGTGCGGAGGGTCGAGCCGGGTGTGCACGTCGAAGCAGAGCTCGATCTCCGGGCCCACCGCCTCGCGGATCGCGCGCATCTGCTCGACGGCGATCGCCACCGACTTGTGCGGGTCGAGCACGGCGCTGCGGGACGCCTCGATCACGCCCGAGGTCTCCGGCTGACCCCAGCGTACGAAGCGCCATCCCTCGTCCACCTGCCGGCGAGCGTTGTCGACCAGCGCCTGCGTCGACCTTCCCTGCGAGTGGGGGTAGCACACCACCTTGTCGCGCACCGGTCCGCCGAGCAGGCGGTAGACGGGCAGCCCGGCCGCCTTGCCCTTGATGTCCCACAGCGCGATGTCGATCGCGCTGATCGCGCAGGCGTACACCTTGTCCGCCGGGAAGAAGCCGCCGCGGAACATCAACTGCCACAGCCGCTCGGTCTGCCACGGGTCGGCGCCGACGACCAGCTCGCTCAGGTGCTCGACGGCTCGGGCGATCGACCCGCCCCAGTTGCGGATGCCCGCCTCGCCGAGGCCGTGGATGCCGGCGTCGGTGTCGACCCTGACGATGAAGTAGCGGCGCCCGCCGTCGTCCTGCACGGGAAAGCTCCTGATCTCCGTTACCTTCACACCGATCCTCCTGTGCGCGCCCGCGCGCGGCGGACCCATGGTAGCGCAGCCGGTTGCACCCGCTTTGACAGCCGGCCGTTGGCGGGGGAACCGTAGCGGCGGGCATGGAGAGCACTATGCGCGGCGAGCGGGTGGACGGGCCGGTGGACCTATGCGTGCGCGATTCCGAGCTGGTGGTCACCATGGATTCGGACCGGCGGGAAATACGGGGCGGCTGGGTGGCGATCAGCGGCGGGATGGTGACCGCGGTCGGCGGCCCGGGAGGCGAGCCGGCGGCGGATCGCGTGATCGACGCCGCCGGCTGCCTGGTCACGCCGGGGCTGGTCAACACTCATCACCACCTCTACCAGAACCTGACCCGCGCCTTCGCGCCGGCGCTGGCCGGCGATCTGTTCGAGTGGCTGCGCACCCTGTATCCGGTGTGGCGCCGCCTGGACCAGGAAGCTGCCTACGTGTCCGCCTGGATCGGGCTGGCCGAGCTGGCCCTGGGCGGCTGCACCACCAGCACCGACCACCTGTACCTGCACCCGCGCGGCGCCGGCGACCTGATCGGGGCCGAGATCGCGGCGGCGCGCGAGCTGGGCTTCCGCTTCCATCCCACGCGCGGGTCGATGAGCCTGTCGGTCAAGGACGGCGGCCTGCCGCCGGACGATGTGGTGCAGGAGGACGACGAGATCCTGGCCGACAGCGAACGGCTGGTGGCGCTCCACCACGACCCGGCTCCGGGGGCCATGGTGCGCATCGCCCTGGCGCCCTGCTCGCCGTTCTCGGTCACGCCGGAGCTGATGGCGCGCACCGCCGAGCTGGCCGAGCGGCTGGACGTGCGCCTGCACACCCACCTGGCCGAGGACGTCGGTGAGAACGCCTACTGCCGGGAGGCATTCGGCTGCCGGCCGGTCGAGCACTTCGAGCGGGTCGGCTGGGGCTCGGACCGCGCGTGGGTCGCGCACTGCGTGCATCCCAGTGAGGCCGAGATCGCGCGGCTGGGGCGCTGGGGCACGGGCGTCGCCCACTGCCCGAGCTCGAACCAGATCCTCGGCGCCGGCCTGGCCCCGGTGCGGGAGCTGCGCGACGCGGGCGTTCCGGTCGGCATCGGCTGCGACGGCTCCGCGTCGGCGGACTCCGCGTCGCTGTGGCTGGAGGCCCGCGGCGCGCTGCTGCTGGCGCGGCTGCGCGGCGGAGCGGGGGCGATGCAGGCGCGCGAGGCGTTGGAGATGGCGACCCTGGGCGGCGCCGCCTGCCTGGGGCGGGACGATATCGGCTGCCTGGCGCCGGGCCGCGCGGGCGATCTGGTCGTCTGGCACATCGCAGGAACCGAGGCCTCCGGTGGCATCCCGTTCGCTGGCGCCCTGTCCGACCCGGTGGAGGCGCTGTTGCGCTGCGGCCCGGCGCACCCTCGCCACACGGTCGTGGCCGGCCGGTCGCTGGTGACCGACGGGGTGCTGGTCGTGGCGGGCGTCGAAGAGATGCTGCAGCGGCACCGCCGCATCGCCCGGGCGTGGCTCCGCGCAGCGACGGAACGTTGACGAGAGACGACGATCGCGCTGCGCGGACAACCGGTGGCGCGGTATCCTGGAGCGCCGACAGGAGCCGGTTGAACTATTGATGCTGACCGACGACGAATTGCGCGCCTTGATGGCGGACGTCGAGTCCGACCGATCGGAACGTACGACGCCCACGAGCACCACCGGCAAGTTCGGCGAGGCGATCTGCGCCTTCGCCAACGACTGACGATCCGGGGAAGCGATGAAAGCGATCGCTTTCTTCAATAGCAAGGCAGGCGTCGGCAACACCATGCTGGTGTACCACCTCGCCTGGATGTACTCCGAACTCGGAGTCTCCGTCGTCGCCGCGGACCTCGACCCGCAGGCGAACCTGACGGCGATGTTCCTCGACGAGGATCGACTCGAGGAGCTGTGGCCCGACGGCGACCATCCCGCGAGCGTCCTGGGATCCATTTCGCCGATCCTGCGGGGGATTGGGGACATCACGGGGCCTCACGTCGAGGAGATCACGACCAATCTCGGCCTGGTAGTGGGCGATCTGGGGCTATCCAGGTTCGAGGCGAAGCTTTCGGCCGCGTGGCCCGATTGTCTGGACGGCGACGAGGCGGCGTTTCGCACGGAATCTGCGTTCCATCGTACGATTCTGCAGGCTGCGGAGGCGCAGGACGCCAAACTGGTGCTGATCGACGTCGGTCCCAATCTCGGTGCGATCAATCGCGCCGCCATGATTGCCGCGAACTTCGTCGCAGTTCCACTGGCTCCAGACCTGTTCTCGCTGCAGGGGCTGCGCAACCTCGGCCCTACGCTCCGGGACTGGCGCCGGGAGTGGGGAGACCGGGTCCAGCGCCGCCCGCCTGGTTCGGACGTCTCGCTACCCGCTGCCGAGATTCATCCGGCGGGGTACATCGTCATGCAGCACGCCGTGCGGGTCGGTCGTCCCGTGCAGGCATACCAGAAATGGATTGACCGGATTCCCGGAGTCTATCGCACGGAAGCCTTGGGCGATGGCACCGCAAGCGACGCCTCGACGGAAGACGAGCACTGTCTGGCTACGTTGAAGCACTACCGCAGCCTCATGCCGATGGCGCAGGAGGCGCGCAAGCCGATGTTCCAGCTTCGAGCGGCAGACGGCGCCCTGGGCGCCCACGTCCACGCCGTGCAGGACTGCTTCCGGGACTTCGAGGGCCTGGCGACTGCCATCACCGCCAAGTGCGGAATACCGCTGTAGCTTGGTAGCGTCCACGACGGGGCGCAGCCACTTCGCCTGGCGTGCCGGCGTGGTGTTCCGCGACGCGGCATCGCTGCGCGAGGGGTTGCGCGCAGTGGCCGCACCCAGGAAGCTGTCATTTGCAGGGCGGGGCAAGAGCCGTTCAGCGGAGCGGTTGCGGCTGCCAGTTTCCACGCCGGGTCGTTGCAGCTTCCCGCGTAGCGGATCTTGCCGGCGCGGATCAGGTCTTCCAGGGCGCGCAGGGTCTCGTCGGCAGCGACGTCGTAGCGCGGGCTGTGGAGCTGGTAGAGGTCGATGTGGTCGACCCGCAGCCTGCGCAGGGAATCTTCGCAGGCGCGCAGGACGTGGTGGCGGCTGGCTCCCTCGGCGTTCGGATCGGCGGGGTCCGCGTCGGCGATCCGGCCGGTGAACTTGGTGGCCACGATCATCCGCTCGCGGCATCCCAGCTCGCGCAGCGCCCGGCCGACCACCCGCTCGTTGTCGCCGCCGCCGTACACGTCCGCCACGTCCAGGACGTTGATGCCCAGCTCGACGGCGCGGCCGATGACGGCGACCGATTCCGATTCGCCGGTGGTGGGGCCGAAGTTCAGACAGCCCAGGCTGAGCGGGCTGACCTTCAGCCCGGTGCGGCCGAACGTCACGTAGTTCACGGGTCGGGTCGCTCCGCGGATCAGAACGGCGCTTCGCGCGGCGGAAAGTGGTGATGGCGGTCGCGGCCGCGGACCAGCACCGGCTCGTGCAGGCTGCCGTAGGAGTCGGGGCTGACCTGCCGGACCGCGGGCGAGATGTAGCGGGCCACCAGTCCGCAGCGCCGCCGCGTGGAGCGGTTGGGGTTGCTGGCGTGCACGAGCCGGCCGTGGTGGACGGACATCTGGCCGGCGTGCAGCTCCAGGTCGACGGCGCCGCTGGTGTCGAGCTGGTCGTCCGGGATCTCCTGGTTGATCGACAGCAGGTTGCCCTGCCGCTCCGCGATACCGTGCACCTTGACCCCCTCGCGGTGGGAGCGCGGCAGCACCCGCATGCAGCCGTTGGCGGCGTCGCTGTCGTCGATGGCGATCCAGGCGCTGTGCGCCTCGGCCGGTTCCAGTCCCCAGTAGGTGACGTCCTGGTGCCACGCGACGTACGAGGCGGCGTCCGGGTCGGGCTGCTTGTTGAAGAAGTGGGTGCCGAGCAGCATCACGTCCGGCCCGACCACCTGCACCATGACGTCCAGCACGCACGGGTGGGTGGCAAGCCGCCACACGAACTCGTCCTGGAAGTGGCGAGCGTGCAGGCCGATCTGGCGCTGCTCGGCCGGCACCGAGCGTTCCAGCTCGTCGAACGCGTGGCGCGCCGCCGCCACGGCGCCGGCGTCGAGGATGTCGATCCCGGTCAGGAAGCCGGCGTCCTCGTAGCGCGTCATACGATCCGCCGCAGACCGTCTGCGAGCCGGTCCAGCGCCTCCGCGAGCGTGGCGTCGTCGGGCGCGGCGTAGGCGATGCGCAGGTAGCAGCCGTCGGTCAGCCCGAACGCCGCTCCCGGCACGGCCGCGACGCGGTGCTCGGTGATCAGACGTGAGGCGACCTCCACCGAGTCGGCGTCGGTCGCCACCCGCGCCAGCACGTAGAACGCGCCGCGGGTGGCGGGGACCTCCACCAGCGGCGCCAGATCGCCGAGCGCCTGCAGGACCGCCGACCGCCGCGCGGCGATCCCGGCACGGTACCCGCGGCAGTAGTCGGCGCCGGCGTCCAGCGCCGCGCACGCCGCGAACTGGCTGACGATCGGCGGACAGATGGCGATGGTGTCCTGGATCTTGGCGGCCGCGTCGGACAGGTGCGCGGGAAGGCGCAGGTAGCCGACCCGCCAGCTCGCGAACCCGTACGCCTTGGAGAGCGAGAACAGTGAGAGCGTGTGCTCGCCGGCGTCCGGCAGCGATCCCGGTGAGAAGTGTTCCGCCCCGTCGTACAGGAAGTACTCGTAGGCCTCGTCGTGGATGTGGTAGACGCCCCGCTCCGCGCACAGGCGATTCAGCTCGCGCAGGTCCGCCTCCGGATAGACGGCGCCGGATGGATTGTTCGGAGAGATCGTGACCACGGCGCGGGTTTCCTCCGTGATGGCGGCCTCGACGGCGTCCAGGTCGAGCTGGAAGTTCGAGTCGGTGCCGACCAGCACCGGCCGGCAGCCGGCCATGGTCACCGCCATCTCGTGGTTGAAGTAGTACGGGGACATCAGCACGACCTCGTCCCCCTCGTCGCCGATCGCCAGCAGCGCGTTGACGAACGCCATGTTGCCGCCGGCGCTCACCATCAACTCGTTTTCGCCGACGGCGATTCCGTTCTCATGCGCAAGCTTGGCGGCGATTCGCTCGCGCAGCGCCGGAATGCCGTACACGGAGGCGTACTTGTGGTTGTTCGGGTCGGCCAGGAAGCGATCCAGCGCCTTCCGCACTCCCGGCGGTGGCGGGTAGCCGACGACGCCCTGGCCGAGCGAGATGGTGCCGGGACGGTCGGCGATGAGCGCGTGGATGAGCGGGATGATCGGCGGCTTCACCCGCTGCATGCGGGCGGACTGGCCGAACGACGTCTGAAGGTACTGCACGACCTTAGTATACTGGCCCCGAAAGGGGGATCGGAGACCGAATGGCAGCAAAGATCGGATGGATCGGAACCGGCGTGATGGGGCGCTCGATGTGCCTGCATCTGCGCAACGCCGGCTACGAAGTGTCGGTGTACAACCGCTCGAAGGACAAGGCGCAGGACCTGCTGGACGCGGGCGCCGTGTGGTGCGACACGCCGGCCGGCGTGGCCGACGGCAGCGAGGCGGTGTTCAGCATCGTCGGCTACCCGCGCGACGTGGAAGAGGTGTTCCTGGGCTCGGGCGGAGTGCTTGCCGCGACGGCGAGCGGCAGCATGGTGATCGACATGACCACCTCGGAGCCGGCGCTGGCCAAGCGGCTGCACGCGCAGGCAGCGCAACGCGGGGTGGCCTCCCTGGACGCGCCGGTATCCGGCGGCGACCTGGGCGCGCGCGCCGGCACGCTGGCGATCATGGTCGGCGGCGACCGCGCCGACTACGACCGCGCCATGCCGTACTTCGAGATCATGGGCGAGAACATCGCCTACATGGGATCGGCCGGAGCCGGACAGCACACCAAGATGAGCAACCAGATCCTGATCGCCTCCACCATGGTGGGCGTGGTCGAGTCGCTGCTGTACGGGCACAAGGCGGGGCTGGACCGCGACGAGATCATCGCCGTGATCGGCAAGGGCGCGGCGAGCTGCTTCGCCATCAACAACCTGGCCCCGCGCATCGTCAAGGGCGACTTCGAGCCCGGCTTCTACATCAAGCACTTCGTCAAGGACATGGGCATCGCCCTGGCCGAGGCGCAGGCGATGCGCCTGGCGCTGCCGGGCCTGTCGCTCGCCAACCAGTTCTACACGGCGGCGATGGCGGAAGGCCTGGAGGACCGGGGCACCCAGGCGCTGTACAAGGTGCTGGAACGCCTGAGTAGCTGATCGGGCCCGCCGGGCGGCGGACCGGCTGCCTGCGGCCATGGGCTGCCCGGCGGCAGCCCATGGCGTGGAGGCAACGACGTGACTACTTGAGGTACAGCCGGGTGGCGTGTTCCTCCCATTCGCGGCCGCCGTTGGCGTAGTAGTACTCCAGCCACTCGTCGTAGTACTCCATCGGGCGCTCACCGGTGACGATCTGCACCGTCATCACGAAGTAATCGAGCTTGGCGTCACCGGCCATCATGGCGCCGATGTCCTCGCCGCTCTCGTCGCGCACGGGACCGCCCACGACCGGGAACCACAGGTCGAGGTTGTTGGCGCCGTAGATCCCGTTCGGATCGATCGCGTGCTCCTCGATGAGGGCTTGGACGGCGCTGGAAGCCCAGCCGTACGTGCTGAACGTGCCCTGCCAGTAGAAGCCGAAACCGAACTGCTCGGTCCGGTCGGCGGTGCTCAGGGCGTTGACCGCCGGCACCAGCTGGGGCGCCAGCTCGCCTTCCGGAATCGTGTAGTGCTCGCCCTCGATCCCGAAACCGGACAGCAGCTTGACCTCCCGGTCCTGGGAGATGACGTCGGCCACCTGCATGATCTTGTGGATGTGCTCATGGTTGTCGTCCAGGTGCTTGCCGAACACGATGAGCTGGGTCAGGAACGGGTTCCACACCCGCTGGATCGGCTTGCTGACCTCGTCCCTGGCGATGTGGGTGGCCGGCACCACGACCGCGCCGGGCACGTTGTGGAACAGGGGCCCGATGAAGCGTGCGTTCTCGTCGGCCGTCCAGTTGCCGCGTCCCATCCACTCGGTGGTCAGGTAGTTGCCCTGCGAGAAGACCTGGAACTTGTCGATGTTGCTGTGCGTGATGAACTCCGGGTCGATGTAGCCCTTGGCGAACCAGTCGCGGAGCGTCGCCAGCGCTTCCTTGTACTCCGGGAAGGTGAAGTACTGCTTGATCATGCCGTCGCGCACGCCCTGGCCGCCGTTGACGATGCCGTACGCGTTGAACACCTGATCGAACGCCTGCCACGTCGGGGACTTGCCGGACGCGCCAAGCGCGAACTTGTCCGGGTACGCGGCCTTGTAGGCGGCGAACACCTCGTCGGCCTCGGCGATGGTGGAGGGAACCTCGTATCCCAGCTCGTCCAGGACGTCCTTGCGCCACATCTGGCCGGACGGAATCCAGCCGGTGTCCCAGATGCGCGGGGTGCCCCACATGCGGCCGTCGCTGGCGTCCTGGTACTTGGCCCAGGTTTCCTCTTCGTCCAGCCCGAGCTGGCCCATGAGGCCGCGCAGCCACTTGGTCGACTCCGGCATGTGCTCTTCCATCTCCGCCATCTCGAACTTCGCCGACGCCTGGCGCAGGAAGTCCTCGTTGATGTTGAACACGTGGAAGAGGTCGGGCAGATCATTGGCGGCCAGGTTGAGCTGGATGATCTCCATGTGGTTGTCCACGGCGCCGTAGATCTCGAACTGGACGTCGAAGCCGACCTTCTGGCTCACCAGCTCTTCGAGCATTGGCGGAATCGGTGCGTCGGGGCCGGGCACGCCGCGGGTGCCGAACCACTTGATCACCGTCGGGCCCTCGGCGGCGCCCCCTTCGGCTTCGCCGGTCGCGCCGGCCATGCCGGCTGACAGGACCAGAATCAGCAGTGCCGTTCCGGTCAGTGAAAAGAACCGTTTCATCGTGCCTCCTCGTGGAAACGATAGTGGAATGTTGCGCCTCGATACCCGAGGCGTTGGCTCGGCTAGCCCTTCAGCGAGCCGATCATGATGCCCTTGACGAAGTAGCGCTGGAAGAACGGATAGGTCAACACGATCGGAACCGTCACCACCATCAGGATGGCGGCGCGCAGCGACTCCGGCGTGTACTCCTGGAACTCGATGGCCAGCATCTGCTCGTCGATGCTGGTCGCCGTGAACGAGGCGTCGATCAGCACGCGGCGCAGGATGGCCTGCAGGATCCGGATCGGCGGCCGCTGGATGTAGATCAGCGCGTCGAACCAGGAGTTCCAGTGCTGGACCATCGACCACAGCGACAGGGTGGCGATGATCGGCATCGACACCGGCACGTAGATCCGGAACAGGATGGTGACGTCGTTGGCGCCGTCGATGCGCGCGCTCTCGGCCAGCTCCTCGGATACCGACATCATGAAGTTGCGGGCGATGATCAGCGAGAACGCGTTGGCCACCATCGGCAACACCAGGGCCCAGATCGTGTTCATCATCCCCAGCGACCGGATCAGCAGGAAGCTCGGCACCAGCCCGCCGGAGAAGAACATCGTGAACACGACCAGGAAGGTCCAGAAGTTCCGGTAGGGCAGGTACTTCTTGGACAGCGAGTACGCCATCATGATGAGCACGGTGACGGTGATCGAGGTGCCCAGGACGGTTCGCAGTACGGTCCAGAAGAACGCCGGCACGATCGACCCGCCGAGCAGCACGCGCTGGTACGAATCGATGGTCATGCGGCCCAGGTGCGGGAACAGGTGAAGCCCCTTTGCCTGCACGTCGACGCGATTGCTCACCGACAGCGTGATCTGGTTCATGAACGGGTAGACGATGGTGGCGCAGAGCACCAGGATCAGGCCGACGTTGACGATGTCGAACACCCAGTCCCCGGCGCTGCGGCGGCGAAGCAGCGACGTCCGCAGGGCTACCACAGCGTCGCGTCCGAAAACGACCGGCTGATGCGGTTGGCCATCAGCAGCAGGATGCAGCCGATCACGTTCTTGGCCAGCCCGACGGCGGTGGCGAAGCTGTACTGAATGCCCTCCAGCCCCATCCGGTAGACGTAGGTGTCGATGATGTCGGCCACCTCGTAGACCGCCGGGTTGTAGAGGTTGAAGATCTGGTCGAACCCGGCTTCCAGCAGGTGTCCGACGCGCAGGATGAACAGGATGACGATGGCCGGGGCGATCGAGGGGAGGGTGATGTGCCACATCAGCCGGAAGCGGCCGGCGCCGTCGATGGTGGCCACCTCGTACAGCTCCGGATTGACGCCCGCGATCGCGGCCAGGTAGATGATGGTGCCCCAGCCGATCGACTGCCACACGTCCGAGATGATCAGGATGGCGATGAACCACTGCTGGTCGGCCAGCAGGACCGGGGCCGTGGCGTCGAACAGGGAGAAGATGTAGCCGAGCAGCCCGGTGGAGGGCGACAGCACCTGCCGAACCAGCCCGGCGATCACCACCCAGGACAGGAAATGGGGCAGATAGGAGATGGTCTGCACCGTGCGCTTGAAGGCGCCCACGCGCAGCTCGTTGAGCATCAGGGCCAGGATGATCGGCGCCGGGAACCCGATCACCAGGCGCAGCAGGCTGATCTCGACGGTGTTCATGAACACCCGGCCCACGCCGGGGTAGGTGAACAGCCGGTTGAAGTACTTCAGTCCCGCCCAGGGGCTGCCCAGGATGCCGTCGGCGGCGACGAATTCCTTGAACGCCAGGGTGACCCCGTAGATGGGGACGTAGCGGAAGATGACGAAGAAGACGAGCCCCGGCACCATGAGGATGAAGAGGTACTTCGCCCGGTCCAGCTCGGCGAGGCGTCTCTGCCAAGGGGTGCGCTTGACCGTGGCAGTCGGGGCGGCGGTGCTGCTCAAGGAGGGAGCATGCTATCCACCGAGGCGCCGGCTGGCAAGGTTGTGCGCCACTGGCGGCACGGCAACTACCTGCTCTACCTGCTCCTCCTCCTTGACAGCATGGCGATCGGCGGTACATTGCCTTCGGGTGCACCGCGAACAAGGACCGTCCGCATGGACTCCTCCTGGCGAGGAGTGGCCGCTCCTGTTCAAGCACACGCTCGCCGACGTCCGCGGGCCGGGCTTCGAGGCGATGGTTACCATCGACGGAGCTCTGCTGGCGACCATCGCGGACGGACACTGCTGGCTGGACGGCGTGTACCCGTACGAGGTGGCTGGGGGGGATGAGTCCCTCACCCAGGCGTACGAGAGCCTCAAGGTGTTCCTGGCGGGCGTACTGGCAGAAATTGCCGAGGAGTCGATCGACTTCGGCGAGTTCGAGAAGAAGCTCCAGTTCTTCGCCAAGCACCCCGGCGACCGCCGTGCCCTGAGGGCATGGCACAGGGCCGTGAAGAAGGTTCGCGCTGGGGGAGCGAACGTCCCGGATATCAAGTCTCGCGACTCGGACGGTTGGACGCCTTCCGTCATTGCCTTGGAGATCTCGTCAGAGACAAGCGAAACGATATTCCTTCCCGCAGTGGTAGCCAACGCTCCACTGCGGGGTGAGCTGGCCGCGTAAATCCCGGACGCCGCACGGGTGGCGCTCGTGAAGTTCAGGGAGGTGAAGAAGGCGCTGGATGTCTGCGCTCCCGGCTACGAAACTGCGAGATCTACGAGTGCATGGAGAGAGAAGTGAACGGTCTCGGCCGAAACCTGCGGAGCAAGACCACCTGACTGCGCCTCGTGGAGGATAGCGAACAAAAGGGCGACATGCGGGTCGAGACGGACGCTCCGCTGACCGCCCGCAACACGCTGCGCGTGGCGGCCACGGCACGCTACTTGGTGCGCGTCGGCGGCGGCCCGGTCGACCGCGTGGCGCGCGAGTTGGCCGAGCTGCTCGGCGATCCGCGCTTCGACCGCCTGCCGCGCATGGTGCTGGGGGGCGGCAGCAACGTCCTGTTCGTCGGCGACTACCCCGGCGTCGTGGTCATGCCGCGCTCGGGGGGCGTGACGGTCCGGGAAGAGGCAGACTCCGTGGTCGTCACGGCCGCCGCAGGTCACGACTGGCACCGGTTGGTGAGCTACGCGGTGGCGCGTGGCTGGGGCGGCATCGAGAACCTGAGCCTGATCCCGGGATCGGTGGGCGCTGCGCCGATCCAGAACATCGGCGCCTACGGTGCGCAACTCTCCGACGTGTACGTCGACCTGCAGGCGGTGCCGCTGGACGGCGGCGAGCCGCGCACCATGGACGGCGCGGCGTGCGCGTTCGGCTACCGGGACAGCGCCTTCAAGCACGGCCTGCGCGACCGCATGCTGATCACGGAGGTGCGCCTGCGCCTGCGCACGCGGCCGGAGCTGAACCTGGAGTATGCCGGGGTGCGCGAGGAGCTGGAGCAGATGGGGGCCGCCGATCCCACGGTCGCCGACGTGAGTCGGGCGGTCATCCGCCTGCGGCGCCGCAAGCTCCCCGATCCGGAGATCGAGCCCAACGCCGGCTCCTTCTTCAAGAATCCGGTGCTCACTGCGGATCGGTACGAGCGGGTCCGGGAGCGCTGCCCGCAGCTCGCCGGGGTTGCGGCTGATGGAGGTTTCAAGGTCCCGGCGGCACAGTTGATCGAGGCGTGCGGCCTGCGGGGACGCCGCTTCGGGCGCGCGGGCGTGGCCGAGCGGCATGCCCTGGTGCTGGTCAACCACGGCGGCGCCACCGGTGCTGAGCTGCTGGCGGCCGCGGTGGCGGTGGAGGAGGCCGTGATGGAGCGGTTCGAGGTGCGGCTGCAACGTGAAGTCCGGGTGGTCGGCGGCGAGGCGGGAGAATGAGCGTGCCGGCGCCGGCCGTGAGGCTGGGCCGGGGTGACTGCGGCCGCTTCGAGAGTGCCGTTCGCAAGGAGTGGCTGGTTACCAACGGCCTGGGCGGGTTCGCGTCCGGGACCGTGGCCGGACTCAACACGCGCCGCTATCACGGCCTGCTGGTGGCCGCGCTCAGGCCACCGCAGCAGCGCACGCTCGCCGTGGCCAAGATCGATACCCGGGCCTGCTACGACGAGACCGCCTATCCCCTCTTCACCAACGAGTTCGGCGCCGGCACCGTCGACCCGCACGGCTACCGCTGCATCGAGTCGTTCCATCTCGACCACCTGATCCCGGTCTGGACCTGGGCGTTGGCCGACGCGCGTTTGGAGCAGCGCATCTGGATGGACCACGGGCACAACACCGTTCGGCTGAGCTTCACGCTGGCGCGTGCCAGCGGCCCGGTCTCCCTGACCGCCACTCCGCTTGTCACGTGGCGCGATTTTCACAGCCATACGCGTGATGGCGGTGAGGTGGGGACCGATCCGATTTCCGGTGGGGTCGCCGTGCATGCGGGCGCCGGTGCGCCGCCCTGCAGGATCGTCGGCGACCGCGGGGCGTTCCGCCCGCATCCGGAGTGGTACTGGGATTTCAGATACCGCATGGAGGCGGAGCGCGGTCTGGACGCAGCCGAGGATCTGTTTTCGCCGGGATCGTTTACCTGCGCGCTCCGGCCGGGGGAGGCGGTGACGTTTTCCTGCTCACTGGAGGATGTCGCTGCAGACGGCGGCCGGGAGTCGCTGGAGCGGGAGCGCGCGCGGCAGGCCGAGCTGCTGCGAGCGCTCCCGGCCGAGGAACCGGCGTGGGTCCGGCACCTGGCGCTGGCCGCCGACCAGTTCGTGGTGCGGCGTTCGCTTCCGGACGGGGCCGACCCAAACGGTACGGCGGCGGGAAGAACGGTCATCGGTCCGGCCGAGCGCGACGCGGGTTACCATCAGGGCACCGTGTGGGGCTGGTTGCTCGGGCCCTTCGCCACCGCCCACTACCGCGTGTACCGGGACCCGGCGGCGACCCGCGGGATCCTCGCCCCGCTGAAGGACCACCTGGCCGACGCCGGCCTGGGATCCATCAGCGAGGTCTTCGACGGCGACCCGCCTCACCTCCCGGGCGGCTGTGTCGCGCAGGCCTGGAGCGTGGCCGAGGTGCTGCGCGCCTGGAGACAACTCCCGGCGGCCGGACCGCCAGCCGCAGGGCGGGCAGGGAAGTGACACGCCGTTTCCTCACCGGCCTGCTGATCGGCCTCGTCGTTGCCGTGCTGGAAGTGCTCCTGATGGCGCTCGGCCCGATCGCGACGCCTGGCGGGATCGTCAGGAACGGTTCCGGAGGAGCGATGCGGCTGCTCGTGGCAGGTGCATCGCTGGGCGCCGCCTACGCGCTGCTGTTCCGTCCCACGCCCGGCAGTCACCCGGAGAACGTCATGGGCGGCGTCGTGATCGGGGTGGTGACGTGGGTGGTCTTCGCCCTCAGCGTCTTCCCCATCCTCGACGCGAACGCTCCGAGGTGGCACGTGGACACGGCGGCCCGCATGGTCCCGGAACTGATCGCCTACGTGCTGCACGGCAGTCTGACCGGGCTCCTCTACGGCGTGGCGTGCGCACGCCTGCGTCTGGCGCCGGAGGCAACGCCCTCGTCGGAGCCGGCTGCGAAGACGAACGTCGTCATCGTCGGGGGTGGCTACGCGGGCGTAAGCGCAGCCGAGTCCCTCGACAAGGCGTTTGCCGACGATCCCGGCGTGGACGTATGGCTGGTCAGCAAGACCAACTATCTCGTGCATACGCCCATGCTGTCGGAGGTGTCGTCGAGCGCCGTCAATCCACAGCACATCAGTCCGCCCTTGCGCACCTTCTTTCGGCGGGTGCACGTGGTGCAGGGCGAGGTCGCGAGCGTCGATTGGGCACGGGGTCGTGTCGATCTGAGTCCCGGCGTACGTTCGCCGCACGGAAGCCTTGCATTCGACCACCTGTTGATCACGACGGGATGCGTCCCCAGCTTCTTCGGCAACCGGGACATCGAGGCCAACACGCTCACCTTCAAGTCGTTGCAGGACAGCATCCGACTCCGCAACCGGATCATCGACCGGTTCGAGCGGGCCGACTTCGAGCGGGAGCCTGCGACGAAACGTCAGTTGCTGACGTTCGTGGTCGTCGGGGGTGGCTTTGCCGGCGTCGAGCTGATCGGCGGCCTCAACGACTTCGGCCGCGGCATGCTGCCCTACTATCCCAACATCGCGCCGCACGACGTGCGGTTCGTGCTGGTCCATCCCGGCGACGTCATCTTGCCCGAGTTGAGCGAGTCCCTGGGGCGGTTCGCGCAGGAAAAGATGGCCGCGCGCGGCGTCGAGTTCATCCCCAACAGGAGGGTCACCGGAGCGAAGCCGGGGATGATCATCATCGGTGACGAGAGCCTTGCAGCCGACACGGTGGTGTGGACGGCGGGCAATCAGGCGAATCCGATCGTGCGTGCACTCGGCGTCGAGCTGACGCGGCGGGATCAGATTCCTGTCTCGTCCGACTTGCGATCAGCCGAGAACCCCGCCTTGTGGGCGGCGGGCGACTGCGCCCGGATCCCCGTCCCCAACGACGCGGGCTCCTTCTACCCGCCGACGGCCCAGCACGCCTTTCGCGAGGGGAAGCTCCTGGGCCGCAACGTTGCGGCCGCGATCCGCGGCACGCCGCTGCAGCCGTTCGACTTCAAGACACTGGGCAGCCTGGCGGCGCTGGGGCACCAGTTGGCGGTGGCCGAAGTGCTGGGTCATCGCTTCTCCGGGTTCCTGGCATGGATCATGTGGCGCGCCATCTACCTGTCGAAGCTCCCCAACCTGGAGAAGCGGCTGCGCGTCCTGCTGGACTGGGTTCTGGATGTGTTCTTCCCGCCTGACATCGTTCAGACCATGAGCTTCGACGCGGAGTCGGAACGGGACGTGCGGCCATGACGCGCAATCGTCTGCTGGCCGGGACGATCGCCGGGGTGTTGGGCGGCGGCGTCTCGGGTCTGTTGGCAGCACCTGCCACCGGCTGGCCGGTCCACCTGCCGATGAGCGGCGTCCTGGGCCTGCTCTTCGGTCTTTGGTTCGGCGTGCGGGTGCGAACCGCCGGATCGGCGCTCATGTGGGGACAGGCGTACGGCATCCTGTGGTGGCTGCTGGGTCCGCTGACGCTGGTGCCGCTCGTGGCGGGCCGCGGTCTGCAGTGGACGGTGCCGGCGCTACAGGACAGCTTTCCGCACCTCCTGGCGCATATGATCGGCTTTGGAGCGGTGCTGGGCCTGGCGATGTACGGCCTCGGCCGCCTGCTCCCGTTCATCCCCGCCGCCGATCCGCCGCCGACGGAGCCGAGGGCTCCCGAGCTGGTGCCGCCGCTCGTGCAGGCGCTCGTCGTGGGCGGCGTGGGCGGACTGCTCGGCGCATGGGTGTTCCTGTGGGGCATCGAAACTGCCGGGTTCTTTCCCCTCGTCGCCGGTATGGTGGGCATGCGCTCGCCCGCGGCGGGTGGCCTGCTGCACTATTTCATCGGCTTGGTCATCGCCATGACCTTCGCCCTCCTGTTCCATCGCAACGCAGGCGGCGCGGGCTCCGCTCTCATCTGGGGCATGGGGTACGGCGTGCTCTGGTGGATTCTCGGCCCGCTGACGCTGCTGCCGCTGCTCACCCGCAGTCCGGTTCTTTGGACCGTGGAAGCGGCGCGGGCCAACGTTTCGTCGCTGGTGGCGCATCTCCTCTACGGGGCCGTCGTCGGTTGGGTCTATGCGGTCGTCAATCGGCTGTGGATGGTCCTGTTCGTGGACTCGGATCCGCTCAGCCGCACGCGTGAGGGTGCCGGTACGCGTAGCGTCCGCGGTCTCCTGATCGGGCAGGCCGGCGGTATTCTGGGCGGGATACTCTTCACCTTCGTCATGTACGGCGTCGGCGCGCTGCCCAGCGTGGCCAGCCTGATCGGGTCCCGTTCGCCCCTTGTCGGCGTGCTGGTGCACTTCGCCATCTCGATCCTCATCGGCAGCAGCTTCGGGTTGCTGTTTCAGCGCCAGGCGTACAGCCCCGGAGCAGGGATGAGTTGGGGAATGTCATATGGCGTGCTGTGGTGGCTGCTCGGGGCGCTGACGCTGTTCCCGGCACTGTTGCGGCAACCTGTCGACTGGTCGTTGGCGGCGGTTTCGGCCAACTACGCCTCCCTGATCGGGCACCTGTTCTACGGTGTCGGCCTGGGGCTGATGCTGCAATACCTGGTCTCCCGCTACGACTCGGCACGGCAGCCCGACCGGCAACGCGATGCGGGTACGCCCGAAGCCCTGTGGGCCAGCACCGTGCTGGTGCTGGTCATCCTGCCGCTCGTGTTGGCTGGATAGAAGCCCGGCCCCAATGGAGAAGCGGCAACCGGAACGTGTCCGATTGCCGCTTGCTCGGGGAGTCGGCCTTCGCGCGCACCTCGTGCGGTCGGAGGTCGTTGCGATCAGAGGTCGTAGCGGTCGAGGTTCATCACCTTGTTCCAGGCGGCGACGAAGTCGCGCACGAACGCCGCCTGGCCGTCGTCGCAGCCGTAGACTTCCGCGAGGGCGCGCAGCTCGGAGTTCGAGCCGAACACCAGGTCCACCTCGGTGGCCGTCCACTTGACGTCGCCGGAGGACACGTCGCGGCCCTCGAACACGCCGTCGGAGGACGGCTGCCACTGGGTGCTCATGTCGAGCAGGTTCACGAAGAAGTCGTTGCTCAGCGCTCCCGGCCGGTCCGTGAACACGCCGTGCGCGGTCTGCCCGGTGTTGGCGTTCAGGACGCGCATGCCGCCGAGCAGCGCCGTCATCTCGGGTGCCGTGAGCGTCAGCAGGCACGCCCGCTCCACCAGTTCCTCGGCCGGGGACGCTCCGTTCCCGGCCTTGACGTAGTTGCGGAACCCGTCCGCGGTGGGCTCCAGCACGGCGAACGACTCCTCGTCCGTCCACTCCTGCGACGCGTCGGTGCGTCCGGGCGCAAACGGGACCTGTACCTCGTGCCCGGACGCGCTGGCCGCCTCCTCGACGCCCGCGCATCCGGCCAGGACGATCAGGTCGGCAAGGGAGACCCGCGTGCCGCCGCTCTGCGCGCCGTTGAACTCCGCCTGGATCGTCTCAAGCGCCGCGAGCACCGCGGCCAGATCGGCCGGGTCGTTCACTTCCCAGTCCTTCTGCGGCGCGAGGCGCACGCGGGCGCCGTTCGCTCCGCCACGCTTGTCGGTGCCGCGGAACGATGCCGCGGACGACCAAGCCGCAGCCACCAGTTGGGAGACGGACAGGCCCGATGCCAGGATCTTGGCCTTGAGATGCGCGATGTCCTGCTCGCCGATCAGCTCATGGTCGACCTCGGGCACCGGGTCCTGCCACAGCTGCGGCTCTTCCGGGACCAGCGATCCGAGGTAGCGGCTGCGCGGCCCCATGTCGCGGTGCAGCAACTTGAACCACGCCTTGGCGAAGGCGTCTTCGAGGTCGGCCGGATTCTCCAGGAACCGCTTCGAGATCGGCGCGTAGACCGGGTCCTCGCGCAGCGAGAGGTCGGTGGTGAGCATCATCGGCGCGTGCTTCTTGGCCGGATCGTGGGCGTCCGGCACGGTG
The DNA here is from genome assembly GCA_965215345.1 of Spirochaetia bacterium. Taxonomy (GTDB): domain Bacteria; phylum Spirochaetota; class Spirochaetia; order SZUA-6; family Bin103; genus CATQHW01. The sequence goes on from CBDCDL010000002.1 coordinate 2,624,746, forward strand.
GCTACCTCGGATGCGTTCACGGGCGCGTACTGCGACTTGCCGGCGGGGCTCTTCGTGAGCTCCCACTCGTGGCCGTGCAGGTTCTCCATGAAGTTGTTGTCCCACTTGGTGGGTTCGTTGGTCCACGCGCCTTCCAGGCCGCTGGTGATGGTGTCGCCGGCCTTGCCCGAGCCGCGGCCGTTGCGCCAGCCGAAGCCCTGCTCCTCCACGCCTGCGCCCTCGGGTTCGGCGCCGACCTGGTCGTCGGGGGCGGCGCCGTGCGCCTTGCCGAAGGTGTGCCCGCCGGCGATGAGAGCTACCGTCTCCTCGTCGTTCATCGCCATGCGGGCGAACGTGTTGCGGATGTACTGCGCGGCCGCCGCAGGGTCGGGGTTGCCGCCCGGTCCCTCCGGGTTCACGTAGATCAGGCCCATGTGGTCGGCGCCGACCGGTCCCTGCAGCTCGCCGTCGGCGTCGTGGCGCTCGTCGCCGAGCCACTCGGTCTCCGACCCCCAATCGGTCTCGTCCGCCTCCCAGACGTCGGGGCGGCCGAAGGCGAACCCGAACGTCTTGAAGCCCATCGACTCCAGGGCGCAGTTGCCGGCGAAGATGATCAGGTCGGCCCACGACAGGGTGCGGCCGTACTTCTGCTTGACCGGCCACAGCACGCGCCGCGCCTTGTCCAGGTTACCGTTGTCCGGCCAGCTGTTCAGGGGCGCGAAGCGCTGGTAGCCCGAGCCGCCGCCGCCGCGGCCGTCGCTGATGCGGTACGTGCCCGCGGCGTGCCAGGTCATGCGGATGAACAGCGGTCCGTAGTGGCCGTAGTCGGCCGGCCACCAGTCCTGGGAGGTGGTCATCACCCGCTCGATGTCCTGCTTCAACTCTTCGATGTCGACGTGCTTGAACGCCTCGGCATAGTTGAACTCCCCGCCCATCGGGTCCGATGCGGGAGAGTTCTGACGGAGAGCCTTCAGGCTCAACTGATTCGGCCACCAGGTCTGGTTCGTCGTCATGGCATCTCTCTCTATTTCGGCAAGCTGCCGGGTATCGCGCGGCCTACCGTTACCCAGGGCGCGCGCCGATCCGCATTGTAGCCGCGATCGTCAACGCTCGGAAGGCCTGCAGACATGGTTCCGGACGCTGGACGCTTCGGCGCCCGGGGCGTCATGCTGAGCCTGGAGGTGAACCATGGAACAGGCATTCCGATTCGTTGATGGCTGGGGCGGCGGCCCTGCGGGACGATCGCTCGGGATCGCGTCCGGCGTGGCCGTCGACAGCCGCGACCGGGTCTACGTGATCGACCGCGAGCCGGATCCGGCCATCGTCGTGTACGACCGCGAGGGTGACCTGATCACCGCGTGGGGAGAGGATATCTTCAGCGTGCCGCATGAGCTGTGGATCGATGAGCACGACCGGGTGCTGGTCGCCGACTGCGCCGACCACACGGTGCGCATCTGCACCGCGGACGGCCAGGTGCTGCAGACGCTGGGCACACCCGGCGTTCCCGGCGCGGCCGGCATGCCGTTCAACCGGCCCACGCGCGCGGTGGTGGCGCCGGATGGCGAGATCTGGGTCGCCGACGGCTACGGCCAGGAGTGCCTGCACCGCTTCTCGGCCGCCGGCGAGCTGCTGGCGACGTTCGGCGGGCGCGGCGCGGGACCGGGCCGGTTCACGCTGCCGCACTCGGTGGTCTGCGACTACAGCGGCCACGTCCTGGTCGCCGATCGCGAGCCGAACAACCGGATCTGCATCCTGGACCACTCAGGGCGCCAGGTGGCCGAGTGGGGCAACAAGCGCAGTCCGTGCGGCCTGTTCGTGGGCCGCGACGGCACCGTCTACCTGGCCGACGGCAGCCTGGTGATCCTGGACCCGGACGGAAACGAGCTCGCGGACATTCCGATGCCGGAGCAGCCCACCGATCGCTCGCACGGGGCGCACAGCGTGTGGGTCGACCGGCACGGCGACATCTACGTGTCGGAGGTGGGCGTGGCGAACCTCGTGCACAAGCTCACGCGCGCATAGACAAACTACGCGGCTCCAGCGCTGGGGCCGCTACCACTTGAGCAGGTTGCCCCCGAACGTAAGGCCCGCGCCGAAGCCGACGGTGATGAGCAGCTCGCCGGACGACATCTTGTCCTGCTCGTACAGCTCGTTGAGCGCGATCGGGATGGTGGCCGCCGAGGTGTTCGCGTACTCCTCGATGTTGAGGTAGAACTTCTCGTACGGAATCCGCGACCGCTTGGCGGCGGCTTCGATGATGCGCTGGTTGGCTTGGTGCGGGACGATGTAGGCGATGTCGTCGATGGTGAGCTCGTTGCGCGCCAGGATCTCGCGGATCACCTCGATGATGGCCGGCACCGCGAAGTTGTAGACGGGTTGCCCCTCCATCTTGATCAGGAGATCGCGCTCCGCGTCGCGGCCCGGCTTGAACGGCGCGCGCGTGCCGCCGACCTCGCGCGCCAGGTAGGCGGCGCCGGAGCCGTCGGCCTTGAGCACGGAGTCGAGGATCCCGCAGCCGTTGTCCGACGGGCTGATCACCGCGGCGCCTGCCCCGTCCCCGAACAGCACGCAGGTGCTGCGGTCCGTCCAGTCGACGATCCGGGTCAGGACCTCGCTGCCGATCAGCAGGACGCGCTCGGCAGCGCCGGAGGCGATGAAACCCTTTGCCGTCTCCAGTCCGTACACGAATCCCGTGCAGCCGACGCCGATGTCCATCGCCGCGGCGTTCCTGGCGCCGATCATGTCCTGCACGATGCAGGCGGTGGACGGGAAGCCGACGTAGTCGGAGGAGGCGGTGGCCACCAGCACCATGTCGATGGACTCCGGGTCCGTGCCGGAACGCTCCAGCGCCACCTTCGCCGCCTCTGCGCCGAGATCGGAGGCAGCTTCATCGTCGCCGGCAATGTGGCGATAGCCGATGCCGGTATGCGATCGGATCCATTCGTCGGAGGTGTCCAGGAACTCGGCGAGCTCGTCGTTGGACATGCGTCGGGATGGCGTGTAGGCGCCGATCCCCTCGATTCTTGCGCCCATCTGGTCTCCTTGGAGCGGTATGGGAGGCTTTCCGCCTTCGAAGACGACTGTCGGTTCCGACTGTAGAGTCCCCGTCTTCTCCGGGTCAAGCGGCGCCGGCGCTCCCCGCGTTGACCCGGCGGGGCGGGAGGGGCTACCCTGCACGCGAGCACAATCCGATGCGGACGTGTTTCCTGTTCCCGGCGCAGGGCGCCCAGTACCCGGGGATGGCCCGTGATCTCTGGGAGTACAGTCAGGCGGTCAGGGATCTGTTCCAGATCGCTTCCGACGCCACGGGCGCCGACCTGCGGCGCCTGCTGTTCGACGGTACCGAAGAGGAACTGCGCGCCACGGACCGCACCCAGATCGCGGTCACCCTTGCCAACCTGTCCGCCGCCATCGTGCTCGGCGAGCATGGCGTGACCGGCGACGGCTTCGCCGGCTTCAGCCTGGGTGAATACTCCGCTCTGCACTTGGCCGGGGTGATCGGCGCGGCCGACATCTTCCCGATCGCCAGGGAGCGCGGGATCGCAATGGAGGCTGCCAGCCGCGCCTCCGACACCGCCGCCGGCCGCTCGGGAATGGCCGCCGTGATCGGGCTGGCCCCCCCGCGTGTGGAAGCGGCGATCGCCGATCTGCCGCCCGGGACGATCTTCGTCGCCAATTACTCCAGCCCGCGGCAGGTCGTGCTGTCCGGCACGGCCGGGGGCCTGCGCGACGCCGAAGCGGCGTGCAGGGAGGCGGGCGCCAGGCGCTTCATCACGCTGAGGGTCTCCGGGCCGTTCCACTCGCCGCTGATCCGGGACGCGGCCGATCGGCTGGCCGAGGTGCTGGCCGACATCCCGTTCGCCGATCCGGTACGGCCGGTGTACGCCAACGTCACCGGAGCGCAGGTCACCTCCGGCAGCCAGGCGCGCGAGCTCTGCGTGCAGCAGGTGGTGTCCAGCGTGCGCTGGACGGACGAGGTGGCCTCACTGCAGGCGGCCGGCTACGCCCGCTACCTGGAGGTGGGGCCGGGACAGGTGCTCGCCGGGCTGTTCCGGGGGTTCCCCGGCAAGCTCCGGTGCGAGGCGGCGGGGACCCTGGAGGCGATCGAGGCGGCCGCGGCGGCTTCCTGATGAGTTCCCTGTCATGAGCCTGGACGGCGCGGTCGCGGTGGTGACCGGCGGCTCGCGCGGCATTGGAGCCGCCGTCTGCAGCGCCCTGCTGCGCGACGGCGCGAAGGTCTACTCACTCTCGCGGACCGCCGACGACGAGGCGGGGCTGGACGAGCAGGGCGACTACACGTGGCTGGCGACCGACGTGGCCGACGAGCCGGCGCTCAACGCACGGATCGAGGAGATCCTGGCGGAGAAGCGGGGCGTGCAGATCCTCGTGAACAACGTCGGCATCACCCGCGACGGACTGGTGTTCCGGATGTCGCGGCAGGACTGGGACGCGGTGCTGGCGATCAACCTCACGGCGACGTTCCTGACCTGCAAGCTCGTCGCTCGTGACATGGTCCGGAGGCGTTCCGGGTCCATCATCAACATCTCGTCGGTGGTCGGCTTGACCGGCAACCCCGGCCAGACGAACTATTGTGCGTCGAAGGCCGGGATCATAGGCTTCTCGAAGAGCCTCGCGCGCGAGGTGGCGGGCCGCGGCGTGCGGGTGAACGTGGTCGCCCCCGGCTACATCGAGACCGGAATGACCGCATCGCTCAGCGACGGGATACGGGAGAACATCACCGGCATGATTCCGCTCGGCCGCACCGGAACGCCGGAGGACGTGGCCGAAATGGTGGCGTTCCTGGCCTCGGCCCGCTCCACCTACGTCACCGGACAGGTGCTGCAGGTGGACGGCGGACTGTTGATGTAGCGGAAGCCGCGCGGTCCTGACGGGCGATTCGGAACGAAGGAGATGGGAATGGACAGACGTGTGGTGGTTACGGGCCTCGGCGCCGTCACTCCCCTGGGCAACGACGTCGAGACGTTCTGGCGTGCGGTCAGGAACAACGAGAGCGGTATCGATCACATCTCGTCGTTCGATGTCTCGGACTACCCCTCGAAGGTGGGCGGCGAGGTCAGGGACCTCGACCCGTCGAAGTACCTGGACAGGCGCGAGGCGCGCCGCCTGGACCGCTTCGCGATGTTCGCGATGGTGACGGCGATCGAGGCGCTCGCCGACGCCGGGCTGGCGACCGATGATCTGGACGCGGAGCGCACGGGCTGCATCCTGGGGGTCGGCTTCGGCGGCATTCACACCCTGCACTCCGAGTTCAAGCACCTGTTCGACCGAGGCCCCAAGGCCGTGCACCCGTTGCTGGTGCCGAAGATGATCAGCAATATCGCGGCCGGCCACATCGCGATCAGGATCCACGCGCACGGCCCTTCCTACACGGTCGTGTCGGCCTGCGCGTCCGCCAACGACGCCATCGGCGAGTCGTATCGATGGGTCAAGGACGGGACGGTCGACATCATGGTGACCGGCGGCGCCGAGGCGGCCGTCGCGCCGCTCGCCCTGTCCGGGTTCTCGGTGCTGCAGGCGGTCACGTCGTCGTTCAACGACGACCCCAAGCGGGCCAGCCGGCCGTTCGACAAGGACCGTGACGGCTTCGTCCTGGGCGAGGGTTCCGGAACGCTCATCCTGGAGGAGCTGGAGCACGCCAAGGCTCGCTCCGCGCCGATCTACTGCGAAGTGGTGGGCTACGGCGTCACCTGTGACGCCAACCACCTGACCGCGCCCCACCCGCAAGGCAAGGGCGCCGTGAACGCGATGAAGATGGCGATCGCGGGCAGCGGCCTGCACCTCGAGGAATTCGACTACGTCAACGCGCACGGCACCTCGACGCAGCTCAACGACTCGACCGAGACGCGGGCGATCAAGGAGGTGTTCGGCGATCACGCGGCCAGGATGAAGGTCTCGTCGACCAAGTCCATGATCGGGCACCTGCTCGGCGCGGCCGGCGGCGTGGAGGCGATCGCCACGATCAAGGGGCTGCAGGAACAGTTCTACCCGGCGACGATCAACTACGAGACGCCGGACCCCGAGTGCGACCTGGACTACGTGCCCAACCGCGGCCAGCCGGCTCCCATGCGCGCCGCGATCAACAACGCGTTCGGCTTCGGCGGTCACAACGCGGTGGTCGCCCTGAAGCGGTACGACGGCTGACGGCCCGAGCCTCGCGATGCCAACCGGAGAAGGGCGGATCGCGGTCGTCTCCGACACCCACGACAACTGGCCGGCGCTCGACGCCCTCTGCAGGAGCATGGCCGCTGCCGGCTGCACGCACCTGCTGCACTGCGGCGACGTGTGCGCGCCGCTGACCCTGCTGCGGCTGCTCGACGAGTTCCACGGGCGGGTGGATCTCGTCGCCGGCAACGTCGACGGCGACCACTACCTGATGACGACGCGGACGGCGGGGAGAACGAACTTCCGCTTCCACGGGGCGGAGCTGGCGGAGCTCACCGCAGGGGGACGCAGCATCGCCATGCAGCACTATCCGCGGCTGGCGCGGGCGCTCGCCTCCGGCGGCGGCTACGATGCGGTGTTCTACGGCCACGACCACGTGGCCCACGTGGAGCGGATCGAAGCCGGCAGGCGGTCCGTGCTGCTGGCCAACCCGGGTACGCTCGCCGCCATGGGCAAGGCTGCCACCTACGGACTCTACGATCCGGCGAGCAACGATCTGGAGCTGGTCCGGCTCACCGTGTGACCCGCTCCCGTGTGAGCCGCGATGCCGGCGGTCGGACTCGAACCGACACGGGGTCGCCCCCACCAGATTTTGAGTCTGGCATGTCTACCGATTTCATCACGCCGGCGTGACGTGAACGGATGGCGCGCGGATCTGCGGCACGCGCGCGGCCCCATCGTAACCGCGCCGAACCACGTGTCAATCGGCGCGTGCGTGGCCGCCGGCCCGCGCGCTCCGGGCGGGCATCGCTCATCCGTCGGCGATCGTGGTGCCGCGGTACGGCCTCCCGGTCAGGATTGCGCGCAGGTTGTCGGAGTCGCTGCCGGTAAAGACCACGGTCATGCCGTGCCGGCCGGCGGCGCGGGTAGCCACCGGGTCGAACGGCAACCTGCTCCCCGGGTGCCACTCGCCATCGCCCATCCGTGCAAGCTCCCCCCAGGTCACGCGCTCGAGGGGCCGGGCTTCGGGGTCCTTTCCGGGATCGCCCGAGTAGACCATCGCCACCTTGGACATCTTGATGACGGTCGATGCGGCGAAGCGCCGTGCCAGCAGCACGGCGTCGTAGTCGGTGGAGAAGCCCGGTTTCCATCCGGCCGCGATCATCACCCGGCCGGGGAAGTCCGTGACGGCGGTCGGGTCGGTGATCACGGGGGCGCAGCAGTCCGGCGCGAACGCATGTCGCAGCAATTCACCGTGCAGACGCGTGGCGGCGATGCCGACCCAGTCCTGCGCGTCGTCGGAGGGGATCGGCACGAGCCGGCGATAGGCGGTCTGGTAGTCGCGCGCCAGATTTCCGCCCCCGGTCACGACGATCGCCTTGTCGCCGGATGCGTCCAGGGCGCCGATCACGGCGGCGCGAAAGCCGGCGAGGTACGGGGTGGCGCCCGACTCACGCTCGATGAGCGACCCGGAGAGGTCGATGACGTGAACGGACATCGTCGCCGCGATGATACCACCGGCATGCAGGCTGGGTCCTTGGGTCCTCATGGGGTTGCCTCAGGGCATCGGCATGTCGTTATCATTGCGGAGCGGGGTGGCGACAGAGCAATGGACCGTGACCTGACGGAATTCCTCGCGGACTGGCAGTACGATGCTGACGACCAGTACCGTGTGATCAAGGCGCGCGACGGGCGCCGCGTGCTGCAAGTGCGCCAACCGCTCGGCATCGAGCAGTACGAGCTGGACGGCCGGCCGGACGGCCTGCGCCCGTTCGGGAAGGAATCGGTGCTGACGGAGATGCTCGATCGCCTCGATGCCCGGGATGACGCCGGCGAAGGAGGTTTCCTGATCGACCATGACGACTTCCTGCGGCTGCAGAACGAGGGCATCCTCTACTACTATCGCTACCTGATCCTGTTTCAGATGGGCGATTTCGAACGTACCATCAGCGACACGGGCCACAACCTGCAGATCTGCGATCTCGTGGAGCGGTACGTGGAGGAAGCGGACGATCAGAACGAGATTCTGCAGTACCGGCCCTACATGATTCGAATGAACGCCATGGCGGGCGCCATGCTGCAACTTGGCGCCGAGAATCCGGGCGCCGCCCGCGAAACCCTGCAGCAGGCGATCGACGACATCGGCGCGCTGGAGGAAGTCGACACTCCGACCTACCACTACGAGAGGCTGCGGTCGCTTCAGTACCTCCGCACCGCCCTGAAGCAGATCAAGGTGCCTGCCCAGACCGTGTTGGATCGGTTGAACAGCGCGTTGGATGAGGCGGTCGAGCAGGAAGCGTACGAGCGGGCGGCGGAGTTGCGCGACAGGATCCACGCCCTGCAGCAGCAGCGACGGACGTAGCCCGCAGCGGCATGCGCGACACAGCGCGGCGCAGGAGTCCCGTTCGGGCGCCGGACCGCCCGCCGCCCGAACGGCGTTGGACTCGGCGGTCGGGCGCCGCCGCCATCCTGGTCGGGATGGCCATGGCGGCGGATGTGGCGGCCGCTCAGGAACTGGTGACCGCCAAGGTGTTTTTCGAGGATGTCGCCCGCAGATACGCGGCGATCCAGGACTATCAGGCGAACGTCGTGCTCGCCAGGCGCCGCGTCGGGCGGGTCGCCGACGACGGCACGCAAGCCGGCGCGACATGGTGCGGCTCCGAGCAACGGGAGGTGGAGCTGTCGCGGATGGAAGGAGCCCTCTCATTCAAGGACCCGGACCTGCTGCGCATCGACTTCACCGTACCGGCCGGCCAGGTGCTGGTGTCGGACGGAGCGATGCTGACGATCTACATGCCCGCGCTGGACTACATCATCGAGCAGCGGCTCACTCCGGCGACTCCGGCGGCAGCTTCGCTGCCGCCGACCTTGACGTCGGCGCTGGGCCTGCGCTTCCTCCGCGCAAACTACGGGATCGCCTACGAGAAGGGGCCGGACCCCGTGCCGCTGGGCGACGGATCCGGCCAACAGGTGGTCAGGCTGCTCCTGGAACGCCGGGTCCCGGAGGAGGCGTTCGAGACCATCGAGGTCGCGGTCGGCGACGACAGGCTGATACGGTGCATCGTCGGCGAGTATCGTTCCGGGAGTCGGGTCGCCATCGAATTCCGGGCGGTGCGCACCGACCAGTCGATACCGGACGCACGGTTCCAGTACGAGCCGCCGCCGGACGCGAACGTCTATCGCGATCTGCTGCTCGGGGAAGCTGACTGAGTCCATGACGGAGGACGGTCTGGCACCCGCGGAGCACACGCCTCTTCTCGAAGCCCGTACGGCGCGAGGCATCTCGCTCGAGCAGGCTACACGCGACATCCACATCAGCAAGAGTTTCCTGGAGGCACTGGAGGCCGAGGAATACTCCGAGTTCCCCGGTGACGCCTACATCACCGGGTTCATCCGCAGCTACGCCGGCTACCTGGAGATAGATCCCGAGCCGCTGATCGAACGCTACCGGATGCGGCAGGCCGCCAGCTCGGCGGCCGCCGATGTCACACCGGGCCGCAGACGGTCGACGCTGGTGGCGATGGTGGTGCTGGCGTTGCTGGTATTCGCGGCCGGTGTGGTCGCGTTGCTGCGCTGGGTGATTCCGCCGGCCGCCCTGACCGCGGCCGAGCGGAGCGCGGAGCTACGGCCCGGTCTGACCGGCAACCCGTTCGTGATGGCCGATGACGTGGCGACCCGGGTGCTGCCGGTCGGCACCGTGCTGCGGGTTCCGGTCGGAAACCGGCGCCACGACGTGCTGCTGGCCCGATACGAGAACGGCCTGGTCATCAGGTACGGCGAGAACGAAGTGCTGCTTGCGGTCGGTGGAGAGCGCCTGATCGACCTGGACGGAGATTCCCGGACCGATTTGCGGGTGCTGCTCAACGATGTCGATCGAACCGTCGAGCCGGTCCGGGTGAGCCTCACCCTGCAGCTCGGCTCGGCCAGGGGTCAGGCGCTGGTGTCGATCCCGGCCGGGGCCGCCTGAGCTGGCCGGCCGCAATTGCCGGGTACCGCGACCAGGGGCGGGACGACGCTGATCGCACACCATCCGATCGAACACCATCTGGAGGTCTTGAACGAGCCGCAGAGGCGCGCCGTGGAGCACTGGGGCTGCCCGCTGCTCATCCTGGCAGGTGCCGGATCGGGCAAGACGCGGGCGATCACCACCAAGATCGCCTATCTGGCCGAGCGGCGCAACATCCCGCCGTGGGCGATGCTGGCGGTGACCTTCACCAACAAGGCCGCCCAGGAGATGCGCGATCGCGCAACCGCGATGCTGCCGGCGGCGGCCGAAGCGAATATCCGCACCTTTCACTCGTTCTGCAACTGGCTGCTGCGACGCTACGGATCCAGGGCCGGCATCGATCCGGGTTTCTCGATACTGGACAGCGCCGACGCCCTCTCGGTCCTGCGCGACGCGTCCGGCGGCGGATGGGCCGCGGACGAGCTCAAGGCGGCCGCCGGGTTGATCGCGCGCGCCAAGGATCACGGACTGCGCCCGAGCGACGACCTGGATCGGCTCGGCGCGCCGGCGGACCTCCCGCTGAACGATCTCTATGCCGCGTATCAGGAGCATCTGGAGCGCAGCAACGGGCTGGACTTCGGCGACCTGATAGTGCGCGCGATCGACCTGTTGTCGGACGACGCCGGGGACGAGATCGCCGGTCGCTTCCGCGCGCTGCTCGTGGACGAGTATCAGGACGCGAATCGGGCTCAGTTCCAGCTCCTGCGCCTGCTGGCGCGGGGCGATGCCTACGTCTGTGCCGTCGGTGACGATGACCAGTCGATCTATGGGTTCAGAGGCGCCGACGTGCAGGGGTTCCTGTCGTTCCCGGACCACTTCGCGGGTGCCGAGGTCATCCGTCTGGAGCAGAACTACCGGTCTACCCCGCAGATACTGCAGGTCGCGGACTGCGTGGTGGCCGGCAATCGAAACCGCCTGGGCAAGAGACTGTGGACCGAGAACGAGACCGGGCCGGCGCCGCATCTGCACGAGCTGCCGGATCAGGAGGCGGAGGTCCGGCTGTGCTGCGAGCTGGTGGACCGAGACCCCGATCTGGAGACCGCGATCCTGTACCGGATGAATTTCCAGTCGCAGCCGTTCGAGACCGCCTTCCGGCGGCTGCGCATCCCCTATCGGCTGGTCGGGTCCATCGGTTTCTTCGAGCGCCAGGAGGTGAAGGATGCGCTCGCTTATCTGATCCTGACGGTCAACCCGGCCGACTCCGTCGCGTTCAGGCGAGCGGTCGCGACGCCGCGGCGCTCGGTGGGTCCCAGGACGCTGCAGCGCATCCTTGCGGTAGAGACGGATGCCTCCGCACGTCCGCAGGTCGAGACCCTGTTCGACGTCGGACCGCCTGCCGTGACCGCCATCGATCGGGCGCGTGCCGTGCACGGCACCTTGCCGGGCCGGGCGCGTGCCGGGATCGGGGCTTTTCTCGAGCTGCACCGGGAGTTGTGCGCGATGGCCGACCATGCGCCGGTGGCGTCGCTGGTGGCTGCCGCGGTGGAGCGCTCCGGCCTTGCCGAGCACTACGCCCGGCTGGACGCGGTGTCCGGCGGCAGCCGCCTGCGTAATCTGGAGCAGCTCGCGGCCAGCGCCGAGGCGTTCGGATCCGGCCCCGGGGAGTTGCGGCGCTTCCTGGAAGCGGCCGGGCTGCACGACTCCGGCGGCGAAAGCGACGAGGAGCCCGGCGGGGCGATCCGTCCCGTCACGTTGATCACCATGCACAATACGAAGGGGCTGGAGTTCGAGCGGGTCGTGATCACCGGGCTGGAGGAGGGGGTGTTTCCGCTGCTGCCGGGCGAACGCGCAGCCGATCCCGGTCGGCCCGACCCCGGTCAGGCCGACCGCGACCTGGAGGAGGAACGCCGCCTGTTCTATGTCGGCGTCACGCGGTCCCGGCGCCATCTGCATCTCAGCACCTGCGCCCGCCGTACCGTGTTCGGGCAGCGACGAGATCAGCAGATGAGCCGCTTCCTGTCGGAGATTCCCGACCGGCTGCTGGCCCGCGACGGTGCGAATCGCCGGCAGGGAGAGGCCGAGGACTTCCCCGCCGGAGCAGAAGTCTATCACGAGGAATACGGAAGCGGGGTCGTCACCCGTCGCTGGTGCAGTGCCGGCAGGTGGTTCGTGACCGTGCGGTTCGCCACCGAGCACGAGGCGTCGTTCGCGGTGCGCTACTCGACCCTGGAACGGATTCGATCGTGACCGCGCCCGACCCTGCCGCCCGCTCGCGGCTGGGGCGGCTGGAACCGATCCGCCGGGCGCGCGGCTATCGCCTGTACGACCGGCGTGGCCGGCGCGTCCTGGACCTGTGGCAAGGCGGTGGCCGCGCTCTCCTGGGACACCGTCCGGATCGCGCGCTGGCGCGGATCAAGGGCGCCCTGTCCCGGGGGGTGAACGGCGGTCTGCCGTCGGTGTACGAGCGCCGGCTGTGCAATCGCCTCCGGCATCTCATCCCGGGTTACGAGCCGCTGCTGACCGGCGGCGATGCCGAGGTGCGCGCGGTGCTGCAGCACCTCGGCGTCGCGGCAGGGGAGCTGCACGATCCCGCGATCGACGCCGGGCCGGCGGAAGCGTGCCTGGCGGGGATCTGGCGGCCGTTGCTCGGGCCGACGCCACCGCCCCCCCGATGGCGGGCCGTGGTGCCGGTGTTGCCGTCCACGATCGGGGAGGCGCCGGCGCCGCTCTGCCTGCCGGCGGGGACGGCGGCGCGCGAACTCCGGGCGCTGATCGCGACGGCGCCGCAGCCGGCGCCGCTTCTGGTAGCCGGTTTGGCCGGACTGGACCGGCTGCCGCGGTATGGTGGTGCCGCCTGGGCGCAGCGTGCGTGGCCGGACCCGCACGGATGGACCGGCTGGGAGAGACGGGGGCCGTACCTGGCGGCGCGGTGCGACGCGGCCGCCTATGACGCCGTGTTCGCCCGGTTCCTGCGTGCGGGGATCCTGCTCTCCCCGTTCCACCCGGGACCGAGCATCCTGCCGGACGAGGTCTCGGCCGGCGAGGCGGCGGCGCTGATGCGGTTGTTCGCCGAAAGTCCGACAGACTCCTGAGCTATGGCTACCGCCGTCCGAGCCGCAGGAGGAACAGGAACAGGTTGAGCATGTCCAGGTAGAGCTTGAGCGCGCCGAGCACCGAAAGGCGGACGAAGGTCGTCTCGTCCATGGATCCGGCCTCTGCCTGCCAGCGCTTGATCAACTGCGTGTCGTATGCGGTCAGACCGAGGAACAGCGCCACCCCGCCGATGGAGATCAGGAGGTCGAGGGCGTCGCTGCCGACCAGGAGGTTGACGACCATGGCGATCACCAGCCCCAGCACGCCCATGCTCAGGAAGCTGCCGATGGACGTCAGGTCGCGCTTGGTCACGTGGCCGTACAGGCTCATTCCCGCGAACATCCCGGCCGCGATGAAGAACGCCTGCGCGATCTCCTGCTGGGTGTAGGCGGTCGCGATCACCGACAGCGTGACGCCGTTGAGCGCCGCGAAGGCGATGAACCCACCGGATGCGGCGCCGACGCCGATGGTCATGATCCGGGCGCTCAGGAACCAGACCAGCGCCAACTCGCCGATGATGAGTCCGAAGTACAGCATCGGGTTCCCCAGGATCGCTCCGAGCAGCATGTCCTGGCTGACCACGAACCAGGCGACGGCGCCGCTCAGGGCCAGCCCGCCGGTCATCCACAGGTAGACGTTGCTCAGCAGTCCGGTCTGGGCAACGGCGTCGACACGGCCGTGTAATGCGCTTCGCTCGGACATGGCTCCTCCTTGGGCCCGGCGAAACCCGCCGGGGCGTCCTCTTTGCTTCGGCGATCAATGTCCTGCCGTTTCCACCCGCCGGTCAAGATTGCCGCGGTCCCGCCCCGGCGGCCAAGGCGCGGGGCGGCGGTGGCGACATGGGACGGTGCAGTTGCTTGACGCGCCGGGAGACGCTACCCTTAGGGAACTCTCAGCGCACGAGGCGACGATGATTGCTCTGTTGGTGGGCTTGGTGCTCCTGTTGTTCGCGGTCTACTCGGTACTGCCGGTGCCGTGGTCCATGCAGTGGTGGCCGGACGTCATGGACTTCCTGAAGGGAGGCATCCCGGTGGCAGCCCTGCTCATCGGCCTGATCGCGCTGTTTGTCGGATTCGCGGATATCAAGGACAAGATGGAAGCCAAGAAGGAAGAACGCGAGGCGAAGGAGGCCGAAGCGGCCGAGGCCCGCGGCTCCGGGTCCGGCGGCAGGGGAGCCGCCGGCTCCTCGACGCCGGGAGGCGGCACGTAGAGCGATGAAAACGGTATTCGTGCGTGCTCGTGACGTCGAGCGACGATGGTACATCGCGGATGCGGACGGCGCTCCGCTCGGCCGGCTGGCGGCGCGGGTGGCCAGCGTGCTGCGCGGCAAGCACCGCCCCTACTTCGCACCTCACCAGGACCTGGGCGATCGCGTGGTCGTCATCAACGCGGCCATGGTGGCCGTATCCGGAAACAAGCGCCGCGACAAGCGGTACTACCGCCATTCGGGGTACCCCGGGGCGCTGCGCAGCGAGACGTTCGAGCACGCCATTGCCCGCAAGCCGGTGTTTCCGGTGGAGCAGGCGATACGCGGCATGCTCCCCAAGGGACGCCTGGGTCGGGAGTTGTTCCGCAACCTGCGCGTGTACGCCGGCTCCGAGCATCCCCATCAGGGTCAGAGCCCTCAACCCCTCGACCTTGAGTCATCCGAACGGCAATCATCCGAACGGGATCAGAGCTGATGACAGAAACGGACCGCATCAATCTCGCCGTGGGCACGGGGCGCCGCAAGACCGCGGTCGCCCGCGTCTTCCTGCGCCAACCGGTGGTCGGCGCCGACCGCGGAGAGACCGACCTGCAGCGCGCCGCTGCCGGACAGATCAAGGTCAACGGCAAGTCGCTGGACGACTACTTCAACTCCGAGGAACTGGTACAGCGCGTGACGTCTCCGCTGGACGTCACCGACAATCTGGGCAAGCTCAGCGTCCTCATCAACGTGTCGGGCGGCGGGCCGGCGGGCCAGGCGGACGCCAGCCGCCACGGCTTGGCGCGCGCCCTGGATGCCTATGACGGCAGCAATCATGAGAGCCTGCGCGCCAACGGGTTCCTTACGCGCGACCGACGCATGGTGGAGCGCAAGAAGTACGGCCGGCCGAAGGCGCGCAAGCGCTTCCAGTTCTCGAAGCGGTAGGCAGCCTGAGGCGGTAGTCTCGGCGCCGTGGCGGTTCACCGGGCGCCCGGCCTCCGTGAGCGTGGCGTGGCGGTGTTGACCGGGCACGCCGCCACCGCCCTGGAGTGGGCCAAGGAGCTGATTGCCCGCCGTGAGCACTCCGTCTTCGAGTTGCGGCGGAAGTTGCAGCAGAGAGGACACGCTCCCGTTGCGGACGCGGTGATCGACTCGTTGACCCGTGCCGGTCTCCTTGATGACGAACGGTTTGCCCGCGCTTGGCTGGCCGCCCGGACCGGACGAAAGGCCGAAGGACGGCGCCGGTTGGTGGCGGAACTGATCAAACGCGGCGTGAGCGACTCGGTGGCCGAAGCCGTCGTGGCGGAAGAGCTGCCCGTCGCCGTGGAGCAGGAATTGCTTCGGTCCGGCGCTTCGGCACTGCGAGCCGCCGGACACGGCCGCGACGCGATCGCGCGCCGGCTGCTGGCCCGCGGATTCCCGGTGGCGGCGGTGCGCCGGGCGGTCGCGATGGACGAGGATGGCGGTAGCCTGGACGGGACCGAACGATCCCCGTGCTACCGCGGAGGCGTCCCGTGGAAGGCGGCCCGGCCCGGGTAGATCGCCTGATCGCCCAACTCGTCCTCGATGCGCAGCAACTGGTTGTACTTTGCCAGCCGATCGGAGCGTGAGAACGATCCCGTCTTGATCTGGCCCGTCGCGAGCGCGACGGACAGGTCCGCGATGAAGGCGTCCTCGGTCTCGCCTGATCGGTGCGACACCACGGCGGTCATGCCGGCCCGGCGGGCCGTGTCGACCGCCTCGTACGTTTCGGTCAGCGTGCCGATCTGGTTTACCTTGATCAGGATCGAGTTGGCCACGCCTTCGCAGATGCCCCGCGCCAAGCGCTCGACGTTGGTCACGAACAGATCGTCGCCCACGAGCTGTACCCGGTCGCCAAGCGCGTCGGTCAGCAACCGCCATCCTTCCCAATCGTCCTCGGCCATGCCGTCCTCGATGGAGATGATCGGATATCGCTGCGACCAATCCGTCCACTGATTCGCCAGGTCCCTGGAGGTCATCGACGCCCGCGTGGTCTTCCGGAAGGTGTAACGGCCGGTCTCCGGGTCGTACAGCTCCGAGGTCGCGGGGTCCAGCGCTATGGCGACGTCATCGCCCGGTTGCAGGCCGGCCGCCTCGATGCTCTCCATGATCAGGCCGAGCGCGGCTTCGTCGGAAGGAAGATCGGGTGCGAAGCCGCCTTCGTCGCCGACCGCGGTCGACAGTCCGCGTTCGGCGAGCACCCGCTTGAGGGTCTGGAAGACCTCGGCGCCCATGCGCACGGCCTCGCGCAGGCTGGGGGCGCCGACCGGCACGATCATGAACTCCTGGAACTCCAGGCTGTTGTCCGCGTGCGCGCCGCCGTTGACGATGTTGGCCATCGGCACCGGCAGCAGGATGGAGTGGAACGTGCCGAGATAACGGTACAGCGGCAGGTCCAGGTCGGCAGCCGCTGCGCGGGCCACCGCCAGCGAAACCCCCAGGATCGCGTTGGCTCCGAGCACGCGCTTGTTCGCGGTCCCGTCCAGTTCGATCATCTCGCGGTCGATCCCGACCTGGTTGACGGGGTCGTAGCCGACCAGGTTGGGAGCGATCCGGGTGTTGACGTTCTGTACCGCCTTGAGGACCCCTTTGCCGCCGTAGCGATCGCCACCGTCGCGCAGTTCGATCGCCTCATGCGCGCCGGTGGAGGCCCCCGACGGCACCGCGGCGCGTCCGCGTGCGCCGCCTTCCAGGCCGACCTCCACCTCCACGGTGGGGTTGCCGCGCGAGTCCAGAATCTCGCGCGCCGCGATCATCTCTATCGTTGCCATCGCCCATTTCCGTGCTCAGTCATGCTCGCTCTTTGGCGATATAGTAGCGGGTGGCAGGCAGCCGGTGAAGTTCGACCTCGTCGCAGAGATCGTGGAACGCATCGTGTTCGCGATGGAGGACCAGGGCGCCGACTACTCGGTGGACGTGGAAACCGCGGAGATGGTCAAGGATCGCGGCGCGCACCTGGGGGAACGGTTCGTCCCCATACCTCCGTGGCGACCGATCGACGGGTTCCATCTCATGGAGCGTTTCGTGACAGCCCTGCGCAATCCGATCCATCGCGACCGCCTGCGAAACGCGCTGAATTCGCGTGGGCGGGTATTCCGCGCATTCAAGGACGAGTTGCGGAGCATCCCGTACGTGGAGCAGCGCTGGTACCGCTTCAAGATGGCCGAGATGCGGCGGATCGTGACCGAGTGGTACGACCTGGAGCGGCGGTCGCGCGGGCTGGAACGGCTCGGGCCGGAGCCGGAAGAGACCGACGACTTGGTGGCCAGCGAATTCGCCTTCGGCCGTGCCGATGCCGGGGACCTGGAGCACGTGGTCAGGCTGCATGAGGCCGCACGGCCACTCACGGCCGATCCGAATGCGCTGCTCGTGGTGGTGCGCGGGAGCCGGCCGGGGATCGTCGGCTTCATCGGCGGGGTGCCGGAAGGGAGCGGTACCGTCTGCGTCGGAGCGATTGCGGTGGCCCCCGAGTTCCGGGGTCTGGGCATCGGGCGGTCGCTGCTCTCGCACTTCATCGACGAAGCGGCGGGAGCCGGCCATTCCTCAGTGCAGGTGGCGTTGTGCGGCCAGGAGCAGGAGTTCGAGCGGCTGTTCGTCCAACAGGGGTTCAGCCCGGTGGCGAAGACGTTCCGGCTACCACTTGTTCCCATGGAGGAGCGGAAACCGTAAGCGGCAGCGCCAGGAACATCCTCCGGGGCGGCGCTCCGTCCGGTTCCTCCGCGGAGATCACGACCCCGAGGTCGAGGGAGAGCCACTCCTGCGTGGCCAGCAGGCTGTCGGGAAGATCGAGCGACACCTCGACCCGCGCTCCGGGCTCGATGCTGCCGACCGGTACCTGTACGCCGGCGGCAAGGAGGCTGACACCGGTGCGGGCGACCACTCCGGGATTCTCCACCTGTACCGGGATGGTCACCGGCGACTGAAGCTCGGCGGCCGCGAAGTGCAACCGGTCCGGCCTGACGGCCAGGAACGGTTCCTGGAAGATCACCTTCTCGGCGTCTCCGCGCACCGCGAACGCGCGTTCCAGTCCGGAAAGGCTCGGCTCGTCCTCGGGTGCCATGCCGAGCGCGTATTCGTACAGTGCCGCAGCCAGACTGGCGCGATCGTGGGCTTGCGGCAGGTCGCCCCATTCTAGCGAGGCGACCGCATCGGCAAGCGCGAGATCGGCGAGCTGCCTGGCCATGTCGGTGGGCCCTGCGGCGCCGACGGCATCGTCCGCTTCGCCGCTGCCGTGACCGCCGAAACGCAGGATTCTCGCGCGCTGTGAGTCCAACAGGTAGAACGCGTCCTTGCCCGGCGCCGGTTCCAGCACGAACTGGGCCGGCAGGATCTCCCGGCCTCCGCGAGGAGCGGTGAGCAGCCACCTCGGGCGCCCGAGTTCGTCGAAAGCCCAGACCAGCCCCGAGCCTCCCAGAAGGACCGTTCCGTCGGGAAGAACCGCGAGCGCATGCGGGAACTTGAGCATCCGAGGGTCCACCTGGGGGCGGATCGAGGCGATCTCGCGACCATCCAGGCCGGCTATCACGACCCTGCGGTCGAACTGGTCGTACAGCACCATGCGCCGCCGGTCGTCGATGTCCATGGCGCTGATGAACGGCGCGGCGACCGGTACGTCGTGCTGCTCGATGGCGCGTTCGGTCAGGCGCACGTAGGCCGGTCCGTTCCTGGTAAGGGCCGCCAACCCGCCGCCGGGGACGGCGTCCAGGCGGCGTGCGTCCTCCAGGTCGAGGAAGGCGGGATCGTCTTCGCCGTTGCGGCGCCGGACTATGCGCACGTGGTTCAGATCCACCGCGAGCACGTCATGGGTCCAACTGGTGCGGGCGATCTCCTGTGGGGCCGTGGCGCCGGGGGGACGGGACCCCGGCAGCAGGGATGCAGGGGTGGCCGCGATCAACTCGAAGCGCGGCCCCAGTTCGGCGGACCCGCCGGTCAGAAGCACGCTTACGCCGCCGTCGTGGGCGGCCACGTCCAGGATCTGTCCCTCGTACCCGAATACGGACTCCACCACGGGCTGCGAGTCGCCGGTAGCCTGATCGACGGTCCGGAGCATCGCGGCAATCCTTCCACCGTCGATCACGTCGGTGATGTCGGGTGGACGGTAGATCGGCGGCGGGAAGCCGGCGCGCGCCGCCTGCAGGTACCCGAGGTCGGCGACCAGCGCGGCGACGACCGTGTCGAGCCTGATGGCGGCGGCCGTGCGCACGGTGGACGTCAGCGCCCGCTCCGCTTCCAGGTCGGAGGTGGTGACTATCAGGTCCAGCCCTCCGGCACCGTCGTGGACGGCGATCTCCACCCGGATGCGAGACGGAAAGTCGGGGGGAATACCGACCTCCTCGGAGGACAGGACTTGCTGCAGCCGTTCGACCAGTTGGCCTTCATCCAACTCCGTGCGCGGGTCGATCGACCACTCGGCGATACGCAACCCCACGGCCGGAACACTCGCGACAAGCAGGGCAGCGAATGCCGCGGCCGCTCTGAACGAGTTCATGTCGCTATCATGCCCGATATTCAGAATCATGTGTCTGGACTGCCGAGTGCGCTTCGGTGACTTCGTCCCACGGCCGTACGTGATCAGCATATTCCATGCTGCGCTCGTGGCCCTTGCCGAGCAGCAGCACGGTGTCGCCCGGTCGTGCCAGCTCCACGGCGGTACCGATCGCCTCGCGCCGGTCGGGGATGAGCCGGGGCGCCGGCGCCCCGGTGACGAAGCCGCCGGCGATGTCCTCGAGGACCGTCAGCGGATCCTCGCGGCGCGGGTCCTCATCCGTAAGGATCACGATGTCGGCGTGCTCGGAGGCGATCCGGCCCTGCATGGCCCGCTTTTCGCGATCCTTTTCGCCGGCTGAGCCGAACACGACGATGGTGCGGCTGTCGGCGGCACGGTCCGCACTGCGGCACAGCCGCAGCCCGGCGAAGAGCTGCCGAAAGGCTGCCGGCGTGTGGGCATGGTCGACGATCATCGTGAAGCCGCGGTCATTGGGGATCTGCTGCATGCGTCCCGGAAGCGGGCTGAGGACCGGCAGCGCATCGAGCACATGGTCCGGGGCGGCTCCGCTGGCGCCGGACGCCAACAGCAGGGCTGCGGCGATGTTGCCGGCCTGCACGGCGTCGCCGACCCGTACCCGGCATTGCCTGCGGACGCCGTGCAGCCGGACGGCCAGAGTCAGGCCGGAGCCGTCGGCTGCCAGAACCGTTGCGGTGCAGTCGGCCTCGCCGCCGCCGTGGGACGCCGGCGAAGCGGTGCTGAAACTCTGCGCCGCGGGGAACCGCGCGCGCAGGTCTTGCCACGCCCCGTCGTCGCGGTTGAGCACCGCCACGCCGCGGGAGCCGTCCGGACGATCCCGGATCATGTCCAGCAGCGCCGCCTTGGCATCCCGGTACCGATCCCAGGCACCGTGGAACTCCAGGTGCTCGTGGGTGACGTTGGTGATCGCCGCGGCGGCAAGCGGCAGGCCGTGCACCCTGCCGGCGGCCAGCGCGATCGAGGTGGCTTCGATGACCGCGGCGCGGCGGCCGAGGCCCGCCATGGTTGCCAGCAGCCCATGCAGCTCCGGAGCTTCGGGCGTCGACAGCCGCCAGGGCGTGTCCACGACGCCGGTTCCGTCGTCGACGTAGACGCTCGACACCAGTCCGGCCGGGAGTCCGAGACGGTCGAGGAGCAGCTTCGTGAACCACGCCGTGGAGCTCTTGCCATCCGTGCCGGTCACGCCGACCAGCAGGAGGTTCCGTGCCGGGTCGCCGGCGTGCCAGGCTCCGGCGACCGCAAGGGCCGTCTTCGCGTCGGGTACCTGCAGGTAGCACACGTCGGAGGCGTAGCCAGGCAGATCGCGCTCGTGGATCACCGCACGCGCCCCCCGGCGCACGGCTTCGGATATGAAGCGGTGGCCGTCATCCTTGCTGCCGGGGCGGGCGACGAACAGCGCGCCGGGGCCGGCTTGGCGCGAATCGTAGCGGATCGCGTCGATCGGGCCGGCCGCCCGGCCACGGACACGCGTCGCTCCGATGCGGTCCGGCAGATCCGCCAAGTCTCGGCGTGCAGATTCGGCGGGATCGCTCATGCCGTCCATCGGCTCGTCCGCTCGGAGGGATGGAAGGGCGGATGCTTGCATCAGTCGGGCCACTCATTGTCAATCGGCACGAACAGGCCCGGCCTTGCGCCTCACGCCGATGACGCCGGCCCCGCCTGGGGCGGGAGCCGGCGGTGTTCCGCGGCTTCAGCGCTGTTCGTAGAGGTAGTCGAAGAACTCCGCGTCGGTCGAGAGCGTCTTCTGGAAGTTCGGCAGCAGCGTACGGTACGCCTCGATCGCCTTGAAGAAGGCGTAGAACTCGGGGTCGGTGTTGTACGCGTTCGCATAGATCGCAGCCGCCTCGGCGTCGGCCTCGCCGCGGATCACCTTGGCCGTCCGCTCCGCCTCCGAGATGATCTCCAGCCGCTCCTTCTCGCGCTTGCCCAGCCACTCGGCCTTCAGACCCTCGCCGTCGGAGCGCCACGCCTGCGCGACCTGCTGCCGCTCCGTGATCATGCGGCTGTAGACGCTCTCGGTCAGGTCGTCCGAGTAGCGGATCTGGCGGATGATCACGTCCAGCAGCTCGATGCCGTAGAGTCTCTCCGCCTCCTTCGCGCGCCCCAGCATGTCGTTGGAGAGTTCGTCGCGCCCCTTGTCGATGGAGGCGAAGGTGACTTCGGTGTAGGTGTCGCCCAGGATCGAGCTGGCGTCCTGGGCATCGGTGGACCGCCGCACGATCTGGTTGATCACGTCGGAGTTGCGCACCGCCTCCTGCAGCCGGTTGTTGGAGATCACCTCCTTGACCGCGGAGTCGATGACCGCGTCGAGCCGCGTCTGCGCTCCCTGCTCATCCTTGACCGACTCGTAGAACAGGACCGGATCGACGATGCGCCAGCGCGCCGTGGTATCCACGTAGATGAACTGCCGTTCCTGCGTCGGCACCAGGGTCGGGTCGCCGTCCCAGGAGATGATCTTCTTCGGATAGCGCACGACCTGGTCGATCAGCGGCGCCTTGAGCGCCAGCCCGGCGTCGGTCTTGGAGCGCACGATGCGGCCGAACTGCAGGACGATCGCCTGCTGCCCCTCCTGCACCACGTAGAACGGCCCGAGCATCAGGAAGATCAGCAGGGCCGCGCCTGCGACCACGACGATCGTGATGAAACGCTTCACTGGTTCCCTCCGAGCGACAGCTCCTGTCCGAGCTGCTTGAGCGGGATGAAGTTGGTCAGATTCTTGTCGATCAGGTCGGTGCCCTCGGCGTCCTTGAACACCTCCTCGAACATCTCGTAGTAGAGGCGGGTGCGGGTCACCTCCGGGCTCTTGCGGTACTCCTCGTACAGGTGCACGTAGCGCGCCACGTCACCCTCGGCCCGGTTGAGCCGCTCGGCCTTGTAGCCCTCCGCCTCGGCGATGAGCTGGTCGGCCTCGCCGTGCGCGCGCGGGATCGTCTGGTTGTAGGCCTCCTTGCCCTCGTTGATCAGGCGGTTGCGGTCCTGGATCGCCTTGTTGACGTCCTCGAAGGCGTTCTGGACGGCGCCGCGCGGCGGCACCACGCTCTGCAACTGCACCGCGTCCACGCGCACGCCGATGTCGTAGCCGTTCGGGCCGAACAGGGCGTTCATCTCCTCCTGCGCCCGCAACTGGATGATCGGCCGCTCGTCGCCCATGACGTCCAGGATCGCGCGGTCGCCGACCAGCCGGTTGAATACCGACCGCGAGATGTCCTTGATCGTCGTCTCGCCGTCGACGATGTTGAACAGCCACTTCTGAGGCTCGAAGATGCGGTACTGGATCGACCACTTCACGTCGACGATGTTGAGGTCGCCGGTCAGCATCACCGACTCCTCCGGGAACTCCTGGGTGGAGAACACCGTGCGCACGCCGGCCTCCTCGGTGCGGAAACCGAACTCCAGCTTGTGCAGCACCTCGGTCTCCACATTGTAGACGCGGTCGATGCCGAACGGCAGCTTGAGGTGCAGGCCGGGATCGCTGGCCCGGCCGACGTACCGGCCGAAGCGCAACAGAATGCCTTTCTCGCGCGCGTCCACGACGTAGAAGCTGGACAGCACGATGATGACCAGCAGGACGGCGCCCAGCATGAGGCCGACCGCGCGCGGACTGAAGCTGCCCGGCGCGCGACGCTCCGCGGATGAATCGTTTTCGGACATGGGGCTCCTCCCTTGAGGGGGACGGGGCCGGCGCTGACGGCCGACCCCTACATGTTATCGACGATATACCCGGAGCCGCGCCAGGGTCAAACCGGAGAGGTGAGGGACGGCAGGATGCTTCGCGATCGTCGAGATACCTGCATAACGTTTACAAAACGATTGACTATGTGAAGGGATATGCATAACTTCGGGACATGGTGTCGGATATCCGACCGCCGCTCGGCCCGTGCCCGATCTGTGATCAGCGGCTGCAGGTTGCCGAATATGCGTGCGCGTCCTGCGGCGTCACCATCCGCGGTCGCTTCGAGCGCTGCGACCTGTGCGCGCTGCCGGACGACCTGCTGCACTTCGTGCGGCTGTTTCTGCACGTGGAGGGCAACCTGCGGGAGGTCGAGCGGCGGCTGGGGATGTCCTACCCGACGGTCAAGGCCCGCCTCAAGGCGGTCAATGCCGCGCTCGACGCACCGGGCGAACGACCCGACGCCGGCGCTGCGGAAGGAGGCGACCAGGGCCGCCTGCGCCTGCTGCGCCGCCTCCGAGACGGGGAGCTGTCGCTCGATGAGGTCATACGGCGCCTGCACGCTGAGGACGCGGGCGCCGGGGGAGGGAACGATGGATCGGAACACGCTTGATCTGGATGGCGTCGCGGAGGTTCGCATCACGACGCGCCGGCGGGGGATTGTCGCGCGCGCGGTCGAAGGCGACTCCGGGACCCTCGCGGGTGACGGTCTGGATGCGATCCGGGTCGCGCGCGACGGCGACCGGTTGGAGATCGCGGAGCCGCGGCGCGATGACGACGAAGAGGTGGGCGGCGCCCTGGAGCTGTCGCTGCCGGCGGCGCGCTCGTGGGAGCTGAGCGCGGACAGCGCCAGCAGCGCGGTGCTCATCGCCGGCATGGATGGGACGGTACGGGTCCGCACGGCGAACGGAGCGGTCACCCTGCAGGACCTCACGGGAACCGCGGACGTGCGCTGCGCCAACGGGTCGATCACCGCCGAACGGATTGCCGGGCAGTTGAACGTGTCGGCGGCCAACGGCAAGATCACGGTGCGCGACGCCGAGCTGACCGGGGGCAAGTTTCACAACGCCAGCGGCCGCATGGCCCTGCAGCTCCGGCCGACAGGTGACGGCAAGGTGTCCGTCATGTCGGGATCGGGCCGCGTGCTGCTCGCGCTGCCGACCGACGCCGACCTTACGGCCACGGTCAAGTCACGCGGCCGGCTGGTGAACAGGCTCGGATCATCGGTGGTCACCACCGGGCCGGGCTTCGCGCAGGTCACGCTCGGCTCTGGAGCGTTCTCGATCTTCGTGCACACGTTGGGGAGGTGTGAACTGGTGGGCTTCGACGAATTCGACGGCAAGGACGGCAAGGATCAGCGGGCGGGAGAACGGGCGTTCACCGACGATGACGACCATGCGTGGGACGATCCGGACTTCACGTTCGAGATCCCGAACGAGATGTGGGAGTTCCTCAAGGAGATGCGCGGCTACGGCCTGAAGTTCGGAAAGCTGGGAGAGGAGATCTCGCGCCAGGTGTACGAGGCGTTCGGCGCCGCAGGTGGCGGCCCCGGGCGCCGCGGCGCCGGGTTCCGGCGCGGGCCGGGTGGACCGCGATGGCGCGCCGGACGCTCGCACGACCATGACGGGCCGGGACGGAAGGGTGGCCCGCGGCCGGCGCATGCCGATGCCGCCGGCACCGAGGAAGAGGTCAGGCTCGTGCTCGACATGCTCAAGGAAGGCAAGCTCTCCGCCGAGGAGGCGGCCCGCCTGATCAGCGCGCTGCGCCGCTGAGGGGGCGCGCCAGGCCCGCTTCGGCGCATGCCCGCTTCGGTGCATGCTCGTGCCGGTGAGCGGGGCGGAAGCGGGCACCAGCGGTGCCGCGGGCGATGGGTGCGGCGGCCTCCGGGCACGGCGTGTCGAGCTGGACGCGCTGGCCGGCGACGAGTTGCTGCAGAGCGGGTTCTGGGGATCCTTTCGCGCTCGGCTCGGCTGGCGCCCGCTGGCGGTTGCCGTTTCCGGCGCCGGCGTCGCCGGAACGGTTCTCCTGCTCTGCCGCCGGACGCCGGCCGGCACCTTCGTGTACTGCCCGCTCGGGCCGGGGGCCGAGCCGCCTTCAGCGGCGTGCGGCGCCTATCTCGATCGGCTGGCGCGAGCGGCTCGACCGCTGCTGCCGCCGGCCAGCTTCGCCGTCCGTTTCGACCCGCCGTGGCCGGAGGAGCGCTGGTCCGGCCGGTGGCGCGCGGCACCGGCCGTGCAGCCGCAGAGCACCGTGATCGTCGAACTGCGGCGCGACGAAGCCGATCTGCTGGCCGCGATGAAACCGAAGACGCGCTACAACGTCCGGCTCGCCGAGCGCCGGGGCGTCGTCGTTCGCGAAGTGGGCGCCGCGGGGCTCGACGGCTGGTACCGCCTGCACCATGACATGGCCCGCCGCCAGGGGATCACCCGGCACAGCCTGAGCTATTTCCGGGAGCTGTTTCTGACCGCCGACACCTACCCCGGACGCCGTCCGCGCCTGCTGCTGTTGATGGCCGCATACGAGGGTGAAGACGTGGCCGGCATCGTCGTGTCGCTGTTCGGCCGGCGCGCGCGCTATCTGTACGGCGCGTCGTCCGATCGCCACCGGCACGCGATGCCCAACTACGGCCTGCAATGGACGGCCGTGCGCCTGGCCAGGGAGGCCGGCTGTCATACCTACGACCTGTTCGGCATTCCCCGCACTGCCGACCCCGCGCTGCCGATGGCCGGCCTCTATCGCATGAAGACCGGGTTCGGGGGGGAGATCGTGCACCGGGCCCCCGCCCACGACGCGGTGCTCAACCGGCCGCGCCACGCCGCGTTCCGCGCGGCCGAGCGGGCACGCGCCTGGTACCTGCACCGCGGCCGCACCCCGGGACACGGGGGCTGACCACCGCCGGCGGCGTGCGGCTTCGAGCGGGCTCCTCCGTAGCGAAAGGCGGGCGGAGTCTGTCGGCCTTCCCGCTGGCGCGGCACATCCGACAGACTCTCAGAAGAATCCGGCCGGGGCGGCCCCCTCGATCCGGAACAGCGGCCTGCCGGCGCTCAGCCCCGGCCAGGGAATCGCGGCGCCGACCAGGAGCAGCGTGACCACCGCGGCGACAACCGTTCGCCGGAAACGCCGCTCTGCCGGCGCGCGCTTGATCCGCCCGGTGGCGATGCTCATGAACGTGACTGCGATCGCCATGAGCAACGCGTGCTCCACCAGGAAGTAGCGGAGTTGCGCGTCCCGCATGGCGGCGCCGAGGTCCTCCAGCGCCACGCGTACCAGCGGGCTGAACGCCACGTACAGCAGCAGACCGATCAGGAACTGCAGGGACAGCAGGTGGGTCGCCGCCTGCAGGAGCGCCGTGTCTCCCCGGCGCCACGGCGCGCGGCCCGCCCAGCCGGACGCACCGCGCACCAGCAGCAGCAGGAGCAGCACCAGCAACGGCCAGCGCAGGTAGGAGTGCGCGATCAGCAGAAGCGAGTACACGCGGAGAACATAGGGTCACGGGCGGCCGGCATCAAAGCGATGCTGCGTGCTGCCGAACCAGCGCCCGGAAGCGGTCGCCCCGGTCGAACTCGTTGCGGAACATCCCGAACGACGCGCAGGCGGGGGAGAGCAGCACCGTCGCTCCGGGCGGGGCTGCCCGCAGCGCCGCGCCGAATGCCTCCTTCAGTGACCGGAACGGGCCGTCGCAGGCCACGCCGGCGCGGCGCAACGCCGAGTCGAGCTTGACCGTGGCGCTGCCGGCGAGCAGCGCGCAGCGGAGCACGGACCCTGCCGAGGCGGCTAGTTCGGCGAAGTCGAGATCCTTGTCCGCTCCGCCGGCCAGCAGCACCACCGGAGCCGTCACGCTGGCCAGGGCCGCCATCGTCGCCTCGGGGATGGTGGCTGCCGAGTCGTTCACGAATCGGACGCCCGCCACGTCGCCGACGGGCTCCAGCCGGTGCGGCAGCCCGTGGAATCGGCGGAGAGCCCGACGTATCGTCGCCGGCTCGATGCCGAACGAGGCGGCGGCCGCCGCCGCCGCCAGCAGGTTGCTGCCGATGACGCGGCCCGCGGCCGGGACCCGCGCCGTGTCGAACGCGACGCCCGACCGGCCTTCCATCGAGACGCGTCCCGCGCCGTCCTGCAGCCATGCGCCGTCGCCCGCCGGACGCTGCCGGGTGGAGAACAGGACGATGTGGGCGGCGGCGCCGTCGGCGAAGCGCCGGTGCCACGGATCGTCGGCGTTGAGCACCAGCGCCGCGTCCGGCGGCTGTGACTCGGCGATGACCCGCTTGTCCTGCAGGTACTCTTCCATGGAGCCGTATCGGTTCTGGTGATCGTGCAGCAGGTTGGTGACCACGGCCACCGGCGGCGTCAGCACGCCGCGAACCGCGCAGGTCGCCCAACTGCCAGGACGACAGCTCGAGTACCATCGGGGGTGTCGGCGGTCAGCTCGTCCAGGAAGTCCAGCGGCGAGCCGCCGATGTTGCCGCTCAGGCGGGTTGCCGGCTCCTTCTCGCCCAGTATCGCTGCCAGTGCGGCGGCGGTGGTCGATTTTCCCTTGCTGCCGGTGACCGCCAGCACCGGCGCCGGGCAACGGGCCAGGAACAGGGACTGCTCGGTCTCCACCGCCGCTCCGGCGTCGCTCGCCGCCGCCAGGAACGGCGAATCCGAAGGCACGCCGGGGTTCTTCACCACTAGGTCGCAGGCGGTGAAATCATCCATCCGATGGCTCCCCAGGCTCAGCCTCACCCCGGCCGGCAACGCATCGACGGCCGGCCGCAACTCGTCGGCCGTCTTGAGATCGGTGACGGTGACGCGAGCGCCGCGTGCGTGCAGGAAGCGGGCTGCCCCGAGGCCTCCGCCGTTGAGGCCAAGTCCCATGACGGTCGCGCGCAACCCGCGCAGCTCGGCGGCCGGCCGGCCGGCGGTCAGGGGTCGGCCCCTCCCCGGTTCTGGCCGTCCGACGCCTGCGTCCCGACTGCCGACTCGGGAATCGGCACCCGCTCCACCGGCTCCAGCCGCTCGATCACCCAATCCTTTCCGGTCCATCGCAGCCACAGTCGCTCGGTTACCAGCACGCCGGGTGGATCGGTCACGCTGACGATGTCCTGGAGGTTGGGCGTCCAGAAGTGGTAGTGGGCCCTGAAGATCGGCTGGGGCTGACCCTGTTCCGCGTGGATCTCCAGGTCCGTGATCCCGTAGACCCGAAACGGCGGCTGCTCGATCCGGCCCAGTTCATCCCACTCCGGCGCCGGCACCACTCGGCTTCCCCCGCGGTTGGCGAGAGCCATGCGGGACTCCAGGAACATGTGCAGGGTTTCATTGATCAGGCCCTGGCCGGCATTGTCGGTGGCCGCGTCCTCCATCGGCTCGGTGTCCATCGCGTTGACGGATTCGTAGAACAGCTCGACCACCCCCGCCGGCTCCAGGCCGCGCGTGACCGGCGGCGCGAGCGCGCGCCCCAGGATCGGCACCAGGATCGACAGCGCCACCGCCGCTCCGGCGCCCCAACCGATCAGTCGGCGCCAGTTCCGGTTGAGGAACCGGTTGCGCGCGAAGCGCCGTTCGGCCAGCTCCGCTTCGGTATCCGCTGCGCGGAGCGCCTCCGGCGGCGGATCGCCGAGCCCGGCCAGCGCGCCGGACGCGGCATCATCGCCGAGCAGCAGGTCCCAGGAGGCAAGGGTGGGCACGTCCTCCGTTCCCTGGCCCAGGGAAGCCATCACGGTGTCGCACAGCTCGGCCGGCGCCGACGGCTGAACGGTGCGTGGCGAGACCACCGGGAACCCGCGTACGCGGTCGTGGATCTCTTCCTCGGAATCCCCGTCGAACGGGTAGCGGCCGCACAGAATCCGGTAGACGGCGACGCCCAGCGCGAACGCGAGCTGGTCGGGGCCCTGGCGGTGTGGATGCCGGTAGCGTTCGACGTGCGCCAGGCGCTCGGCGGGTGACTTGACGCCGTTCAGCCGGTCCATCACTGCTGGCGGCAGGAGCAGCAGGCTGCCGTCCTCGGTGAAGACCACGGCGTCTCCCTGCAGTGGCCCGCCGAAGTCGACCCGCTCGGAGAGCGCTTTCAGGGCCGTCGCCAGCCGGTGCAGGCGCTGGCCGCGGATCGGTGACGGCGGCTCGGCAAGCGCCTCGTCGAGGGTGACGCCGCCCACCCACGGACCGACCACGTAGACCTGTGCCCCGTGGTGCCGGTAGCCGGAGAAGCGCCAGACCTGGATGGTCGGAGGACTTCCGGCGGCACCGTCCGACACGATCCAGCCGTCGGACTGCGTCACGGCGCCGAGCTGCGCAAGACTGTACTGGTTGTGCCGCGACCCCGCCGGAATGCCGAGGAGCGCCTCGCCGTCCAGATCGAGCCGTTCGGGCCGTGCCACGTCGGGCCGTACTATAGCGGATGGCGCGGCTGGCCGGGTGCCGGGACCGCCTGCTCCGCGCCGGCGTCGCCACCGGAACCCGCGCGGCCGAGCAGCCGGCGCAGCCGCGCGCGCTCCAGCCTCACGAAGAGGTTCTTCTCGCGCATGGGGACCACGGCTCCGGGCTCACCGCCCTTCACGCGCCGCAGGTTCCTGACCTGCGTGTAGTGCACGTCGGCGTGGCCGTTTCTGCGCGCCTTGCTGAAGAACACGGCCAGGGTGGCGGCATCCAGCAGCACCGGCAGCGGCGGGTTCCTGCCTCGCCGGGCGGAGAGAAACACGTGGGCGCCCGGATGGTCGCGGCAGTGGAACCAGTAGTCGTTGCCGCCGGCCGCGTGCCGGAGGATGGCGTCGCTGGCGATTGCCGATCGCCCGACGCGCAGCACCCAGCCGGCTGACGCGAACAGGGTGCCCGCGCCGCCGGCCGCGCCGCCGGACGAGTGCCTGGAGGCCGGCTTCGACGCGGCGCCGGCATCGGGTGCGGAAACGACCGGGCCCAGCGCACGAAACGCCTGCCAATGTCGTTGCCCGGCGGCCAGTTCGGTCTGCAAACGCTCGACCGCCGCGCGCCGCCGACGATACTCGCGGAAGTAGCGGCTCGCGTTATCGGCCGGCGACCATTGCGGGTTCAGCGTGATCTCCGCGCCGCCGTCGGCCGCCGGCAACCGGCTCACCGATCGGTCGAGGAGATGGGCGTTGGCCAGGATCGTCTGGCCGGCCGCGCGCATGGCCTGGTAGTCGGCTGCGTGTCGCAGGGCGGCGCGCAGTCGGGCGATGCGGATGGCGCGCCGCCGACGCTCGCGCTCGAACCGGATGCGGGCGGCGTGCGCGTCGGTCACGGCGCGTGCGATCCGTTCCCGCGAGCGATAGTGCGCGTCCAGGCGTGCGTTGTAGTCGCCGGCGCCGGCCAGAGGGCGCAACCGGTAGCGCTGCGGGTCCCGGCCGCCGACCTGGACCGACGGGGCGAACCGGGAGCCGGCCGTCTCCCCACGCTGCGGGCGCCGGAACAATGTCTCCAGGATGGTCCCCCGATCATCGGTGACCACGCAGTTCGAGGCGCCGCTCCACAGACGCAGCCAGATGATGCGCCGTCGCGCCGCAGCCCCGCAGCGGATGCGGACGATCCGCTCCGTGCCGAGCTGCAGCGCCGAATCGATTCGGCTGTTGCGCACGTGAGCGCGCAGAAAGGTGACGAATCGCGACAAGCGTGCCCGGCCCGCCGGAAACGGTTCGGCGGTGCGATGCAGCCGGCTGCCGCCGGCGAGACGGCACAGGAGGGTGAGCCGGCCGGGGCCGATGCCCCGTTGCGGGGCAGCCGGACGATGCAGCGAGAACAGCAGCGTCGCCGGGCCCGTCTGCGCGACGTCCCGTATGAAGGCGCCCTTGAGGTCCAGCTCGACGAGTACGCGGTCGATCTCGCGCCAGTTCAACGCCGGCCCGAACGCCTGCGCTCCGGACGGGGTCCGCGTGCGGTCTTGTGCCACGATGGACTCCCAATGAAACCGTGCCGCCGCCTCCGTGGCCATGCCCGGCGTCAGGTGACGGCCCGGACGGCCTCGACACGGGAGCTTGGTAAGCGGATGTAAGTCCCGGCGCGGAAGGCGCCGCGAGGCCGCCGCCCGGCTGGCACCGTTCTTGCTATCCGATTCGGCATGACGTCTCGCATCATAAGTGTCTCGTTCGCGCTCTCCATCGCCGCCACCTTGTCTGCGCAGGAGCTGCAGGTCGACCTCGCCGGCAATGCCGGGGAGGTCGAGGCCGCGGCCGTCGAGGTTCTCCTGGACGAACTGCGTCTGATCGCCCGAACCGACCGGGACACGGAACGGTCTGTCGCCGGGGTCGATACCGAGTCGCTCACCGTGGGTCCGCTGCGGCTTGCCGGCCTGCCCCGCCTGCTCATGACGACCCCGCTCGGCGTGTACCCCTGGAGTTCCGTGCTGACCGCCGATGGGGGCGCGCTCCTGGACGCGGCACGCGTTCCCTCGGGGCGGTTCGGCGCGGCGCTGCGAGCCGACGACGCCTACGCTTTCGTGATGCGCCGGTCCGCGACGCTGAACCGGTTCGGAGCCGGCGGAAGAATCCGGCACGGTTCCGGCCTGGAAGCGGAACTGGCGGCCGTATTCTCAAGGCTCGCGCCTGCGCCCGAGGGAACGCCCTCCGAAGAGGGAACGCCCTCCGAAGAGCGCGTGGAGCCCCGCGAGCGGATGATCCACGCGGTTGCCCGTTTTCGCGGAACCGGCAGCCTGCTGCGGGTGACGGCATTGCCGATCGTCATGGCGGCAGACCGCCTGCCCCTGTCGGGCGCGGGAGTGGTCAGCGCGGGGTTGGTCGCCGATTGGCTCACGCTGGACGGCTCGCTGGCGCTCGCCGGCCGAGGCTACTTCACCGGCGACGCGAACCATGCCGCGGGAGCGACCGCGGCGCTCCGCATGCGCGTCGCCGGCGACGCCGGGCCGTCGCTGGAGCTCCGCTCGCGATGGCGCGCCGACGCGAGGCCGGAGCAGATGATGTCCGCCCGGCTGGCCGCTGGCGCGGGCGCCACCTCCGGGTTCGCCGGCAATGCCGAGATCTCCCATCGGAAGACGCGCTCGTCGGATCGCGTGCGCGTTTCCGGACGGGCGGAGGCACGTGATCGCGGCAACCGCGCCTGGCTGTCCGGATCGGCGAACGTGACCGGCGATCGCACGACTCCCCGCGTCGAGATCGGAACGCGGCTCCAGGTCGACCCCCGGTTGCGCCTCACCGTGGCGGCCGGCTGGGCCGGGGAGTGGAGCGCCCGCGTGGAATGCGTGCTGCGGGAAGCCGGCAACGAAGCGCGCCTCGACCTCGAGGACGACGGTGACTGGGCGATCGGCCTTACGCTGGGCCGGTGACCGCGGGCTTCCATTGCCCGGTGGGCCCGGGGGCGCGTACTATCCGGGAATCGAAGACACGCTTTCTCTGCACAACACTCTGACCGGCAAGGTGGAGCCGTTCGTGCCCCTGGTCGAAGGCCGGGTCGGGATGTACTGCTGCGGGCCGACGGTCTATCTCGACCAGCACCTGGGGAACCTGCGCACCTATCTGTTCGAGGACGTGCTGCGGCGCACCCTGGAAGACTGCGGCTACGAGGTCCGCCACGTCATGAACATCACGGACGTGGGCCATCTCACCGACGACGGCGACGAGGGCGAGGACAAGATGATCAAGAGCGCGCGCGCCAGGGGCCTGTCGGTGGAGCAGATCGCCGAGCACTACACCGATCAGTTCTTCCGGGATTGCCGGGCGCTGAACATCGCCAGGCCGACGGTGGTGTGCAAGGCGACCGAGCACATTCCGGACATGATCGCGCTGATCGAGCGGCTGGAGGAGCGCGGCCACACCTACCAGGCCGCCGGCAATGTCTTCTACGACATCGGCACGTTCCCGGGCTACGGGCAGATGGCTCGGCTCGACCTGGACGAGTTGCAGGCCGGCGCCCGCATCGAGGTGGACGCCAACAAGCGCGGACCGCACGACTTCGGCCTGTGGTTCACCAAGTCGAAGTTCGAGCGGCAGGCGATGCTCTGGGACTCTCCGTGGGGGACGGGCTATCCGGGCTGGCACATCGAGTGCAGCGCGATGTCGATGCGCTACCTGGGCGAGCGCTTCGACATCCACTGCGGCGGCGTCGATCACATCCCCGTGCATCACACCAATGAGATCGCCCAATCGGATGGAGCGACCGGCGAACCGTGCGTGCGCTACTGGGTGCACGGCGAGTTCCTGGTGATCGAGGGCGCGCGCATGGCCAAGTCGGGCGGCAACATCGCCACCGTCTCGGAGCTGGTCGAGCGCGGCTTCGAGCCGCTCGACTACCGCTACTTCTGCCTGGGCGCCCACTACCGCGATCAGCACACCTTTTCGGCGCAGGGGATGGAGGCCGCCCGCGCCGCCCGCCGACGCCTGCTCGACCGCGTCGCCGAGCTCGCGGAGCTCGCCGCCGGTGCCGAGTCTCCGGGCACCGAGGAGGGGGCGGAGCGTGCCTGGCTGGACTTTCGCCGCCACGCGCGCGACGACCTGCACATGCCGCGCTGTCTGGCCGTGCTGTGGGGCCTGGTGAAGGAGCCGTGCGTGGGCGCGGCTGCCAAGCTCGATGTGCTGCGGCGCATGGACCGCATCCTGGCGATCGGCATGGAGGAGGCTGCCTCGCACCGCCCGGAGCTCGCGCCGGAGCTGCGCGACCTGGTCGAGCGACGCTCTGCCGCCCGCGCGCAGCGGGACTTCGTCACCGCGGACTTGATCCGCGACGAGCTTGCCGCCCGCGGCGTGGTGCTGGAAGATCGGCCCGACGGGGTGCGCTGGCGGTACTCGAACGGAAAGGGCGTGCCGCAGTTTTAGCCAGAGGACTGTAACCAAGGGACCGGGATGTTGTTGTCTGACGATGTAGCGGGCCGCGGCTTTGACGAAATCTACCGATCCCTGTTTCCCACCCTGTACCGGGTGGCCTACCGAATCTGCCTGGACCAGGGGGTGGCGGAAGATGTCTGCCAGGAGGCGTTCATGCGCTACCTGCGGCGGCCGGCTCCGCTGCCCGACCTCGACCAGACCAAGTACTGGCTGCTGCGGGTGGTACGCAACCTGTCCCTCAACGTCGAGAAGCGCAGGAAGCGCGAGCTCCGGGCCAACCGCGACGTCACGCGCGCTCCGCGGGGGACCCGGGAAGAAACGACCGATGAGGAGGTGCTGCGCTCCGAGACCCGGGCCGCGGTCCACGACGCGCTGGGCACATTGCCCGTCAACCTGCGGACCCCCCTCGTGATGCGCGAGTACGGCGGCTTGAGCTACCGCGAAATCGCCGGTGTGCTCCACCTCAGCGAGAGCAACGTCAAGGTGC
This sequence comes from Spirochaetia bacterium, assembly GCA_965215345.1. GTDB lineage: Bacteria > Spirochaetota > Spirochaetia > SZUA-6 > Bin103 > CATQHW01. Next base: position 2,659,538 of record CBDCDL010000002.1, read on the forward strand.
GCGTCTTTCGCGCTCGCCAGCGCCTCGCCAAAATCCTCGATCCGAGCAGTCTGCATGTGTCCTGACGATGATGTGTCCTGACGACCCTGTCCTGTCGAGCTTCCACGATCACGAGTTGCCGCCCGGAAGCTCCGAGCGCATCGAGGCGCATCTCGCCGGATGCCAGCACTGCCGTACGCGCCTGCGGAGTTTTCAGTCCGTGTCGCACCGGTTGATCGAGTGCGAGGAGCCCGACGTGGAAGAGGCGGCGATCCGGGTATGGAGACGGCTCGACGCGCAGGCGCCGGCCTCCGCGGGGCGCCGTCGCGGTTCGCTGCGGCTGCCGATCGCGGCCGCGTCGGCGGCGTTGGCGGTCGCCTTCGTGTTCACCCTGGCGCTCGGGGACCGTCCGCCGGCCCTGAACGAGTGGGGGCGTTCCGCGTTGAGCCGGATGGCTGCCGTCCCGGAGGACCCGGTGGCGCCGTACGGCGCGGAGCGCGCGGTGGTGATGGAGCTGACGCTCCCGAGTACCAGCGAATTTCAACTCTTCGGCGCGCCGAAGATCCTGCACGAAGTCGAGCTGCAGCCGTCTGCGGCGGCTCCGTTCGGCGACTCCGCCACGATGGAGGTGAACCTGCCACCCGCGAGCTATCGGCTGGTCGGATCGCCGGTCATCGTACATGAAGGCGAAGTGCTTGAAGGCGAACGTGAGGCATCCGAGCCGTAGGCGCCGGGGGTTCCGCCTCCTGGTCTGCTCCCTGCTGATGGCCGCCGCAGCCGGCGGCGCGCCGGTCGCCGCGCAGCGTGCCCCCGCCGACGGGAGCGAGCCGGCAGCAACGCGGCCGGGCGCGGTGCTGGAGGAGTTCGCGGCCCGCCCGCTGGAGATCCGCCTGGCCCTCAGTCTGGTCACCCTGGACGGCGACATCATCATGAAGCTGGATCAGTCGCAGGCCACCAGGCCCAGGCAAGCGGTCGGAGCGACCCTGGAGCAGGCAAACCGGCTGAGGGTGGAGGCGCTGTTCACGCCGGTGTGGATCACCGCGACCGAGCTCACACTGCACGTACAGCTGCAGATCTGGGAGGCCGACTCGGCAGGCGCCTACGGGAGTGCGCCGGTGGCAAGCGCCTATCGCGCCATGCCGGTGGCGCTCGGCGATCACGTGCTGTTGTTCCCGCTTGGCGGCGAGGACCGGTTGCAGGGCAGCACCAGACGGTTCCACTTCCGGGCCGATGCCTTTCCGGTCGATCCGCCCCGGCACAAGGACGCGGAGGAAGGCGGACCGGTGGCCGTGGTGATCGTGATGGCGGTCCAGGTGGACCTCTACGAAGAGAACGAGGTCTCGCAGCACCAGAACGCCGTTTCCTGAGCACCGCCGGGTGCTCCGCATGCGACCGGGCCCCGGCGCCGCCCGTGCGATGGCGGCCCTGCTCCTGGTGGCGGCTGCGTCCTTCGCCATCTCCAGGTTCGCGACGCCGTCGCCGTGGCTGCATGCGCTGGCGCCGCAGGTGACGACCTCCGGACGGGTCGTCAGCCTGCGGGGACGCCATTTCGGCCGCGAGCGCGGTACCAGCGCCGTATCCTTCGCCGGCGGGGAGCCGCGCACGAGCGCGTACCGCTCCTGGTCGGACGAGCGCATCGTGGTCGTCGTGCCCGCGTCGTTCGCAAGCGGGCTCGTGCGTGTGGTAACCCCGGCCGGAGCCAGCAACGGGATCCTGCTGACCCACCGCGACGATCTTCCGAGACCGGTTGCCGGCAGTCTGCGGCCCGGCAGCCCGCCGATCGTCAGGGAGGTGAGCCCGTCCGCCGGCGCGGTCGGCGAGCAGATCACCATCAGCGGCGTCGGCTTCGGGGCTTCGCCCGGCGCGGTGCGCTTCACGGCGGCGGCGGGCGGTGAGGCGGAGGCGCGGCCGAACCCTGTGATCGAAAGCTCGTCGGTCGACCGGGACCACGTTCGCTAGCCGATCGCACGAGGACGTGGTGGGTGCGACCTCCGAATACCGGACGAACCGGCTGGGGCTTACCGTCACGGGCCGTTTCTGAGCCCGTTATCGACGGGTCAGGCGCCGACCGGAATCGAACCGGTGCATAAAGGTTTTGCAGACCTCTCCCTTACCACTTGGGTACGGCGCCGGGTTGCGTGCTACACCATAGTGCGCATGGAGCGGCTGCGTGTCGATGCCCTGGAACCCGCGGAGCGGCCCGCCGCATATGCCGAGCGCAACTCCCGCCGCATCACCTTGTTGGAGGCGGTCCGCGGCAGCGCATCGACCAGGCAGACCTCCGAGATCTTGAACAGGGGATTGAGCCGTTCGGCAAGGGCGCGCTGCAGTGACGGGAGCGGGTCCGGCAACGCTCGGGACGGGACCGCGAAGACCACCAGGCGATCGGGCCCGCCGTGGCGGTCCGCAACCGCCACGGCCGCGCATTCGCTGATGCCGTCCACGCCCGACAGGGCGCGCTCGATCTCTGCGGAGGACACCTTGATCCCCGACAGGTTCATCGTGTCGTCGACACGGCCGAGGGCGCGGTAGTAGCCCCCCGGCAGCCGCTGCATGTGATCGCCGTGGCGGCGCAGCGGGCGGCCGTCGGCGATCGGCGTATCGGCCAGATACACGTCGTGGTGATCGTCGTTGAGCAGCTCGGTGGACAGGCCGACCGATGGCGGCACCAGGAACAGCTCGCCGTTGGTCGCCGGTCGCCCGAGCTCGTCGCGAATGGCCAGGTCCAGCCCGAACGCCGGAGTCGTGAACGTCGCCGGCGCGGCCGGCTGATCCATCGTCGCCGAGACGTATCCGCCTCCGATCTCCGTGCCTCCACAGTACTCGATGACCGGTCGGTAGCCCGCGAGTGCCATCAGGTAGAGCTGGTCTTCGGGGTCCGAGCACTCACCCGTCGAACTGAAGCGGCGTATGCGGCTCCAGTCGATTCCCTCCATGCAGCCGGATTGGCGCCAGATGCGCACCAGCGTCGGCACGAGTCCGAGCATGGTGACGCCCGCGTCCCGCACGAACCGGCCGAAGTCCGCTCCTTTCGGGCCCGGATGGTACAGGGCGATCGTCGCGTGGTTGAGGAGCGCGGCGTAGATCAGCCACGGGCCCATCATCCACCCCAGGCTCGTCGGCCATGCCAGCACATCGTCAGGCCGGACGTCATGCAGCAACAGGGCGTCCGTCGCGCACTTGATCGGGGTCAGATGAGTCCACGGGATAGCCTTGGGCTCGCCGGTGGTGCCGGAGGAGAACAGGATGTTCGTGTGCGTTCCGGTCGCGCCGGCAACGGCGGCGGCCGGGGCGGCAGACGCCACCCGATCCCAGGAGGTGTCCGCCGCGCGGGGCCTGAGCCCGCCCGGGAGCTCGCCGATGACGATGGCGTCCAGGTCGGGAGCGGCGTCCAGGAGTCGCTCATAGGTGCGGGTGGCGACGATCGCCAGCGAGGCACGGGTGATGCGCAAGCGGACCGCCACCTGCGGCGCGGCGAAGCTGTCGGCAATCGAAACCGCCGTGCAGCCGGCCAGGATCACCCCCAGGTAAGCCGCGACTGCCTCCGCCGTCATCGGCAGATAGAGCGCCACGCGGGCGCCCGGTCGCAGCCCGCGTTCGCGGCAGTGACCGGCCACCGCATACGCCAGCCGCGCCAGATCGGCCCGGCTCACGCCATCCAGCGGCCCGTCCTCGCTCGTGCGGTAGACGATCGCCGGCCGGTCCCCGGCCGGCCCCGGCTTGAGGCAGTTCTCCGCGATGTTCAGCCGCGCATCGGGAAACCACCGGCCGTCGCGCCATGCGGGCCCCGCATCGCCGTGGAAACCGATCCGGAGCCGCTCGCACATCAGCTCCCAGAACTCGGTGCGATGCTCGATCGACCAGCGGTGCAGAGCGGCGATGTCGTCGACGCCGACGCGCCGCGCCAGCGTGCGTACGTTGGTGTCTCCGGACCCCATCTCCGGCAGCCACGCCGGCGCCGGCGGCAGGTCCGGGTCGCGGTCCGAGTACGCGGCCGCGAAGCACAGCCGGTGCACGGCGAAGGGGATGCGGGTGAGCGGCAACGGCTCGGCCAGGACTTCACGGACCATCCGCTGCCAGCGCCGCTCTCCGGTCGACTCGGCAGCGCAACGCTCGATGTGCTCCGCCAGCGCGACCGCATCGTCGACTCCGAGCGCCGTCAACCTCGGCAGGACCGCGGGCTTGGGCGTCGTCCGTGCCTCCATCCGCAACCGTGACGAGTCTGCCGAGCCGGCCGCGTGCGGCGCAAGTCCGGACGGTTCCTGCGACTGCGTTCGGCGGGCCTGGAGCCGGTCCGGCTCATCGCTCCACCGGGGGCCGCAGGTTGCGTGTGTCGGCCCGGAGCGGTACCCTGTACCCAGCCATGGTGCAGCGCCTGACTCCGGAGGGGGCGTTGGCGCCCGAGTGTCACGACCCGGGCATGACCGACCAGCAGCTCCTGTACGCGTTTCAGGTGATGATCCAGTCACGCGCCATCGACGAGTGGGCGGTCAGTCTCACCCGGCAGGGCAGGCTGCTTCCCTATCCGCCCGCCGTCGGCCAGGAGGCCAACAGCGTCGGCGGGGCCATGGCGTTGCGCGACGACGACTGGATCGTCCACGCCTACCGGGAGCTCGGCGCCCTGCTGGTGCGCGGCCTGCCGATCACCACCCACTTCCAGTACTGGTACGGCGTCGAGGACGGAAGCCGGCTGGACATCGATCGCTACCACCTGGCGCCGGTCGCCATCCCGATCGGCTCTCAGCTCCCGCACGCCGTGGGGCTCGCCTTTGCCGAACGGCACCTGGGACGCGATCGCGTGGTGCTCTGCTACTGCGGCGACGGCGCCACGTCACAGGGCGACTTTCACGAGTCGCTCACCTTCGCCGGGGTGTGGAACACGCCGACGGTGTTCTACGTTCAGAACAACCAGTACGCGCTGTCGACGCCGCGCGACATGCAGTGCGCGTCGCCGTCGCTGGCGGCAAAGGCCGAAGGCTACGGTTTCGCCGGCGTGCAGGTGGACGGCAACGACATCACCGCCGTCTACCAGGTGGTGCGCGAGGCGGTGCGCCGTGCGCGGGCGGGTGACGGGCCGACGCTGATCGAAGGCATCACCTACCGGGTAGGGGCGCACACGACCACGGACGACCCGAGCCGCTACCGCACCCGCGAGGAGGAACGGACGTGGGAGCGCCACGATCCCATCAGGCGCCTGCAACGGCTGCTGATGGATCGGGGACTGCTGACGGAGTCGGAAACGCGGACACTGGTGGCGGACGCGCGGACCAGGGCCCGGAAAGCCTTCGAAGCGGTCGAGTCGGTTCCCGATCCCGACGTGGAAGCCGGTTTCCGCCACACGTTCGCGGAGGCTCCCCCGCTCCTGCAGCAGCAGCTCGCGCGGTTGCGCGAACGGCGCGGCGACCGATGAGAGGACGCCGATGAGGCCGGCCAACCTGGTCTCTTCCATCAACGACGGGCTGCGCACCGAAATGCGCCTCGACGAGCGGGTGATCACCTTCGGGGAGGACATCGGCGTCAACGGCGGCGTGTTCCGCGCCACCACGGGCCTGCAGGAGGAATTCGGTGCTTCCCGCTGCTTCGACACGCCGCTGGCCGAGAGCGCTGCCGTGGGCAGCGCGCTGGGGATGGCGGCGGCGGGGCTGCGCCCGGTGGTGGAGATTCAGTTCAGCGGGTTCATCTGGACGGCGTTCAACCAGATCATCAACCACGTGTCACGGATCCGGACCCGTACGCAGGGAGCCTTTACCGCACCGATGGTGATCCGGATGCCGTACGGCGGCGGCGTGCGCGCGCTGGAGCACCACAGCGAGAGCATGGAGGCCATCCTCGCGCATGTTCCGGGCATCAAGGTGGTGATCCCGTCCACCCCTCATGACGCGAAGGGCCTGTTGATCGCCGCGATCCGGGATCCCGACCCGGTGATCTTCATGGAGCCCAAGCGCGTCTACCAGGCGCCCAGACAGGAGATCCCCGAGGGCGACTTCGTCATCCCGCTGGGCACCGCGCGGGTTGTGGTGTCCGGCGCCGACCTGACCATCGTTTCCTACGGCGCCCAGATGAAGGAGGCGGTCGCCGCGGCGCGGCAACTCGACGGCGAGGCTTCGGCGGAGGTGATCGACCTGCGGACGATCTATCCTCCCGACCTCGCGACGGTGGTGGAGTCGGTGCGGAAGACCGGCCGGTTGCTGGTCGCGCACGAAGGTCCGCGATCGTACGGCGTCGGCGCGGAGCTGACCGCGACCGTCGCTGAGCAGGCGTTCCTGCACCTCGAGGCGCCGCCGGCGAGGCTGACGGGCAGCGACATCATCGTGCCGTTGCCCCGCCACGAGCGGCATTACCTGATCAGCGTCGCCGACATCGTCAGCGCGGCACGGCGGCTGCTGAGTTATTGAGGCGGATGAGTGAGATGTACGTGTTCAAGTTCCCGGACATCGGCGAGGGGCTGCACGAAGGCAAGATCCTCGAGCTGAAGCTGCAGCCGGGCGATGCGGTGGAGGAAGGCGATATCCTCGCCATCGTCGAGACCGACAAGGTGGTGGCGGAGATTCCGTCGCCGAAGACCGGGGTGCTGCGCCGTTTCGTATCCGCCGCCGGGCAGGTCATCAAGGTCGGCGACCCGTTTGTCTACATAGAGGTGGACGGCGAGGAGAACGGCGCCGAGCCGGCGGAGACCGCCGAGCGCACGGACGGCGACGGGGTGCGGCCGCCGGAGGGGGCAACCATCGTCGGCCGGCTGGACGCCGGCGGCGACCTGCTCCCCCCCAGCGACGAGGCGCCGGCGGCCGCGGGTGACGACGGATCGCAGCCGCCGTCGGCCGGGCGCCCACCGCAGCCTGCGCGCCGCAGCGCCGTCGGCGCTGCCCTGGCGACCCCGGCTGCTCGCCGTCTGGCGCGTGACCTGAACGTCGATCTCGGCACCGTCGAGGGAACCGGCGAGGGCGGGCGCATCAGCAAGGACGACATCTACCAGGCGGCGGGGAACCAGGCGGCGGGGAACCAGGCGGCGGGGAGCCAGGCGGCATTGCCGGTAGCCGCGCCGCCGGCGCTCGACAAGGACGCGTTCGGCTTCCCGCTGACCGACGATCCGCTCACCCGGCCGGTGGACCTGCCGGCCGGGCAGCGGGTGGAGCTGACCATCCTGCGCAAGACCATCGCCCGCAACATGGAGGTCAGCCGAAGGATACCCACGGCGATCGTCCATGACCTGGGCGAGGTCGACGACCTGGTCGAGCTGCGCGCGAAGGCCAATCGCAACCGCACGACGCACATCAGCTACCAGCCGTTCTTCATGAAAGCGCTCGCCACCGCGCTGCGTGACGTCCCGGTCCTGAACGCCACCTACGATGCGGTTTCCCAGGAAGTGACCGTGTACCGCGAGGTCAACGTCGGCTTCGCGGTCAATACCGAGGCAGGCGTGTTGCTGCCGGTGATCCGCAACGTCGACTCCAGCACGATCCTGACCCTCGACGGGCAGATGAAGCAGCTCGTCGCCGCGGCCCGCAACCGCTCGCTGGCGGCCGACGACCTGCGCGGCGGCACGATCGCCCTGACCAACTTCGGACCGTTCGGCGGCTTGTGGGCGGCGCCGATGATCTTCCCGCCGCAGGTCGCGATCCTCGGCATGGGCCGCATTCATCAGGCGCCGCGCGTGGTTGCCGGAGGCGCGATCGAGGCGCGTGTGGTGTTGCCGGTATCGCTCGCGTTCGACCATCGGGTGGTGGACGGCGTGCCGGCGGCTACGTTCGTGTCGCGCTTCCTGGAGCTCCTGTGCTCGCCGCAGGAGTTGATGGTATCGATGTAAAGCCGGCCCCAGATGAGCACCCCACGGGCAAGGGAACCGCGCTCGACGACCCCCTGGGGGGCTCCGATCCATCGGCTTGACCTCACCACGTCGACGATGGACGCGGCCGCCGGGCTGATCGCTGCGTGCCCGGCGCACGGAGCGCGCCCCGTGCACGGAACCGCCATCACCGCCGAGCGTCAAAGCGCCGGGCGCGGACGCAATCCGGGGAGCCGCTGGCGGTCGCAGGGCGGGGCGAACCTTCTGCTGACGCTCATGCTGCGGCAGGACCGGACGGCGGCGGAGCCGTCCACGGTGCCGCTCCGCGTCGGCTGCGCGCTGGCCGAGGTGGCCGCTGCGCGGGGCCTGTCGCCGTCCATCAAGTGGCCGAATGACCTGCTCATCGGCGGGCGCAAGCTGGCGGGCGTGCTGTGCGCGGCCACTCGCGGATGGCTGCTGATCGGCGTCGGCATGAACGGCAACCAGCGGTCGTTTCCGCCGGATGCGGGGGACGCCACGTCGCTGGCGTTGTGCCTGGGCCGCAGCATCGACCGCGCACGGCTGGAGGGGGACGTGCTGGCGGCGATGCATCGCCTGCTCGATGCCGACGACTGGCTCGACCGGCTTCGTGGGCGGCTCGCCGGGGTCGGAGGTCCCGCACGGGTCGAGCGGGACGGCGATGCCATGGCCGGCGTGCTGCTCGGAGTCGACCGGCACGGCGCGCTGCGGCTTCGCACCGGCTCCCGGTCAGGCCCGGTCAGACGCGTGGTGAGCGGCGCTCTCACGTTGGGCGCCGCACTCGAGGGCCACGAAACAGAAAATTGAACACAGATGTTGGCGCTGGCGGCCGGAGTTGTTATCTTGGCTTCAACTATCCAAATTACATAACTCTTCAAAAGGGTGATCCATGGCTAAGCAACTGCAGTTCGACGAATCGGCGCGCAAGGAGCTGCTCGCAGGTGTCACGAAGCTCTCCAACGCCGTCAAGGTGACGTTGGGCCCCAAGGGCCGCAACGTCGTTCTGGACAAGAAATTCGGCGCTCCGACGATGACCAATGACGGGGTCACGATCGCCAAGGAGATCGAGCTCGAGGACCCGTTCGAGAACATGGGCGCGCAGCTCCTCAAGGAAGCGGCGACCAAGACCGACGACGTGGCCGGCGATGGCACCACCACGGCGACCGTCCTGGCCTACTCGATGATCAAGGAAGGGCTCAAGTCGGTCGCGGCCGGCATCAACCCGATGGACATCAAGCGCGGCGTGGCCGTCGCCGTCGACCAGGCGGTGGATCACATCAAGGCCTCCGCCAAGGACATCAATGAGAAGGAGGAGATCTCGCAGGTCGCCGCCATCTCAGCCAACAACGATCCGGCGGTCGGCGAGCTGATCGCCAACGCGATGGAAAAGGTCGGCAAGGACGGCGTCATCACGGTCGAGGAGTCCAAGTCGATGGAGACCAACCTCGAGGTCGTCGAGGGCATGCAGTTCGACCGCGGTTTCCTGTCCCCGTACTTCGTCACCAACCGCGACACCCAGGAGGCCGTGCTGGAGAACCCGTACGTGCTGATCCACGACAAGAAGATCTCCAGCATGAAGGACCTGCTGCCGTTGCTGGAGAAGCTGGCGCAGTCGGGCAAGCCGTTGCTGCTCATCGCCGAAGACATCGAGGGTGAGGCGCTGGCCACCTTGGTGGTCAACAACCTGCGCGGCACGCTCAACGCGTGCGCGGTGAAAGCCCCGGGATTCGGCGACCGTCGCAAGGCGATGCTCGAGGACATCGCCATCCTTACCGGCGGCCAGGTCGTGGCCGAGGAGCTGGGCCTGAAGCTGGAGAACACCGAGCTCGAGCAGCTCGGCACGGCGAAGAGCATCAAGGTCGAGAAGGAGAACACGACCATCATCGAGGGCGGCGGCAAGCAGAGCGACATCACCGACCGCATCGCCCAGATCAAGGTGCAGATCGACGAGACCACCTCCGACTACGACAAGGAGAAGCTCCAGGAGCGCCTGGCCAAGCTGGCCGGCGGCGTCGCGGTGGTCAACGTCGGCGCCGCAACCGAGGTCGAGCTCAAGGAGAAGAAGCACCGGGTCGAGGACGGCCTGTCCGCCACGCGCGCCGCCATCGAGGAGGGCGTGATTCCGGGCGGCGGCTCCACGCTGGTGCAGGCGGCCGGCAAGCTGGGCGAACGGGACCTGGAAGACCTCAACGAGGCGCAGCGCGTCGGCTTCAAGATCGTGCAGCGGGCGCTGGAGGAGCCGATCCGCCAGATCGCCGTGAACGCCGGAATGGACGGCTCGATCGTCGTCGAGCGCGCCAAGCACGAGGATCAGGGCATCGGCTTCGACGCCCAGACCATGGAGTGGCGGGACATGTCCGGCGCCGGAATCATCGATCCGGCCAAGGTGACCCGGTCGGCGCTCACGAACGCGGCGTCAATCGCGGGCCTGTTGCTCACCACCGAGTGCACGGTCACCGACCTGCCGGAGAAGAAGGAGGCGCCTGCAGGACCTCCTGGCGGTCCGGGCGGTGAGATGGGAGGCATGGGTTACTAAGAGGCAGGATTGCCGAGAGGCAAGGGTTACCGCATCAGAGCGCGGGGATTACCGATCCTTCTGAAGAGGCCTCACGTCCGTGCTGCGCGGGCGTGAGGCCTGTCTTGGGCGTGAGGCCTGTCTTGGGCGTGAGGCCTGTCTTGTCTGCGTCATGAAGCTGTTGGTACGAAAGCGGAACCCTCGCGGGCTCTCGCGTGCGGACTTCATGTTCACCATCGGCTACCGGGGCAGCGTGGCCATCGTCGACCGCGCCGCGCGACGCCGCGGGGCGCGGCTGTCCGGCGAACGGTTGCTCGAACGCGGGCTGTACAAGGCGGCGCTGTGTGCTGCGGAGTTCGATGGAGACGCCGCGGCTCAGGAGGCCGTGCTGAGCTCCTACAACGCGCAGGCGGTCGTTCCGGTGACCGGCGTGGACCAGCTTCGGGCCCGATTCGGCGTGTTCGGCGTGCCCGACTCCGTGACGGGCGTCGAGCGGGTTTGACCATGTGGTTCGGAATGGGCGGCTCGCAGATGGCAGGTCGACCGGCGGCCGCCGGGTGCCGACGCGGTTGTGCCGGAGCCCTCGGCGTGATAGCTTCCTGCGTCGGTGAGCCGACGATCACTTCCGGCTTGCCGACGGCCGTCAGGAAACCAAACGGAATTCCAAGGAACTCGCTGCATGCAACCCAATGACCCGATTATCGGGCTGATTCTGCCGTTCGCCGCCATCTTTCTGATCTTCTACTTCCTGGTGCTGCGCCCGCAGAGCAAGAAGCGCAAGGAAACCAAGGCGTACCTGGAAAGCCTGAAGAAGGGCGACAAGGTGGTTACGATCGGCGGGATGCACGGGGTGATAACCGCCATCCGCGAGGATTCCGGTACGCTGACGCTGAAGGTGGGCGACGATACGAAGATCGAATTCGACAAAGCGGCCGTCCGGTCACCGGACAACAGCGATTCCAGGTAGCCCCGCCGGACTTTCCCGGCGCTCCCTCTCACGGTAACGCTGATCTGATGAGCAAACGCCTCCGTCTCGGGATCATCCTGGTGTTCGTCGGGATCGCCGTGGCCTTCCTGATGCCGACCATCCGCTGGCACATGCTCCTCCCGGAAGACGAACGGCAACGTGCCACCTCGTCGCGCGAGCAAATCCGTATCGTGTCCCAGCAGCGCGCCGACGCCGACCTGCAGCGGTTGCTGACGCTCGTCGACGCCGATCCCGGAGCATCGATCCCGGAGGACCTGGGCTTCCTGCGCGCCCCCGCGCGGGATCAGTACCGGTTCGAAGGGCGGTCGGTGCCATCTCCGTGGACGGTGCAGGCGCTCCTCGACGGATTCGGAAGCCAGGCGACGCTGCTGGCCGAGCTGGAGTCCGATCACCGTCAGCGGTTGCTGGACCTCAAGGAGCTGACGACCCGCAGCCTGCAGCTTGGACTGGACTTGCAGGGCGGCATGTACGTACTGATCGAGCCGGACTTCGAGGAGTTGGCGAACGAGCTGGGACCGCTCAGCGACGCCGACCGGAGGGATGCGCTCGACCGCGCGCTGGAGATACTCCTCAACCGCGTCGACCAGTTCGGACTGACCGAACCTTCGATCAACCGGCAGGCCGACGACCGGATCGTCGTCGAGTTGCCCGGCGCGCCGGATCCCGAACGGATGCGCAACTTCATCGTCGGCAAGGGACGGCTCGGATTCCACTTGGTGGATCCGGACGGCCAGGCCGCGTTCGACGAGTACCAGCGCGCCAATCCGGGGAACTTTCTGGGCGCGGGCGGCGGCCTGCGCGATCCGGGCGTGTTGCCGGCGGGCACCGTGCTGCGCGGCGTCTACGAGAAGGACACCTATGGGGTGGATCAGCTCCTCGGCTACGCGGTCATCAAGGACCAGGAGGGGCTGTCGGGGGAGTTCATCAACGACTCGCGAGTGGACCGCGATCCCCTCACCGGTCGCCCGGAGGTGTTGTTCTTCCTGAGCCCGGAAGGGGGCGACATCTTCTTCAACCTGACCCAGGAGAACGTGGGCGAGATCCTGGCGGTGGTGCTCGACGACCGCGTCAAGGCTCGCGCGCAGATATCCCAGGCGATTCGCCAGCAGGTGCGGGTCACCGGATTCACCCAGGGCGAGGCGGAAGACCTGGCGCTGGTGCTGCGTACGGGTTCGCTGCCGGTGCCGCTCGACATCGTCAGCCAGCAGCAGATCGGCGCGGGCCTGGGCGAAGACGCCATCCGCGCCAGTCTGCGGGCAGTCGCGGTGGGGGCCGTGCTGGTCTTCCTGTTCATGGCGGTCTATTACCACGGCGCGGGATTGATCGCCGACTTGGTGCTGGCGCTCAATCTGTTCTTCGTCGTGTCGATCCTGTCCGTGCTGGGCTTCACGCTGACCCTGCCCAGCATCGCCGGCGTGATCCTGACGGTGGGCATGGCGGTGGACGCCAACGTGATCATCTTCGAGCGCATCAAGGAGGAGTTGCGCGCAGGCAAGTCGGCTGCCGCCGCGGTGCGCGCGGGCTTCGCCAAGGCGTTCCGCGCGGTGCTCGACGCCAACATCACCACCTTCATCGCCGCGGTGGTCCTGTCGCAGATCGGCAGCGGCCCGATCCAGGGCTTCGCCGTGACCTTGTCGGTGGGCATCCTGTCCTCGATGTTCACCGCCCTGGTGGTGTCGCGGCTGATCTTCGACTTCATGATCGAGGTACTGCGCGTGGAGCGCCTGAGCCTCGGCTGGGCCGGCGCGCGACGGAGGACGGCGTAATGCGTGCGCGGATCGAGTTCACCCGCCTCCGGGTGCCGATGATGATCCTGTCGCTGGTGGTCATCGTGGCCGGACTGGCGGTCACCGTTCAGCGCGGCTTCAATCTCTCGGTCGACCTGGCGGGCGGCCTGTCGCAGCAGATCCAGATCGCTCGTCCGGCGCTGATCGTGGAACTGCAGGAGGGGACGGAGCTGGAGGTCGTGGTGCAGCAGACCACCGACCGGATCCTCGTCCGCACCACCGACGTGCTCGGACAGACGCCTCTTGCCTTCGCCGACTTCCCGTCGCTCGGGGAGATGGCCGACGCGTTCGCCGCGATTTCGGGCGTCACGGCCGCCACGGCGCTGGAGCCGGGACTGGCCTCCGACGAACTCCTTGCCGAGAGCCCGCGGCCGCAGGACGGCCGCCTGGTTCTGCACGCGGGGGCGGACGGCGACGAGCCGCTGTCGATCGACGCGGTGCGCGCCGCGCTTTCCTCCCTGGGAAAATTCCAGATCAAGACCATCGGAGCGCTGGCCGACCAGCAGTTCGTGATCCGCGTGGAAGTGGCGTCGGACGACGATTCGGAGTTGCAGGCGGTCCAGGAGCGGGTGCGGGCTCTGCTGGCGGACGACTTCGGCGATGACAGCCTGATCATCCGGTCCACCGATTTCGTCGGCAGGCGGTTCTCGCAGATCCTCAGCCAGCAGGCAGTGTGGCTGGTCGTGGTCGCGTTGCTGCTCATCATGGTGTACGTCGGCTTTCGCTTTCGCCCGGAGTACTCGGTCGCCGCGCTGGTGGCCGTCGCCCATGACGTGCTGGTGATGATCGGCGTTCTCGGCACCTTCCAGCTCGAGGTCTCCACCGCCACGATCGCGGCCCTGCTGACCATCGTCGGATACTCCCTGAACGACACCATCGTCATCTTCGACCGCGTTCGCGAGAACGTGTCGCTCATGCGCGACGCCGACCTGCGCCGGGTGATCGACACGAGCATCACGCAGTCCCTGTCGCGCACCCTCATCACCTCCCTGACGACCCTGCTGGCCGTGGTCGCCATCTACGTCTTTGCGACCGGGCCGATCCGGACATTCGCCCTGGCCGTGATCATCGGCGTGATCGTCGGCACCTACTCGTCGATGTACATCGCGTCGCCGATCGTTCTGCTGCTGCAGCGCGGCCGACGGCCGGCGGCTGACGGTCGCGCCTCTTCCGCCGCAGCGCAGCGGACGCCGGACGAGCCACGTCCGGAGCCCGGAAGGGCGCCCGCCGCGGCGGCCACCACCGCAACCGACGTTCCGCCCCCCGCTGCTTCACCTCGGCCCGCCGGCCAGCGGCTCGCGGGCCAGCGGGTGCAGCCGGTCAGCAAGCGGCGCAACAAGAAGCGTCAGAGCAAGTAGCTCCCGGGGCGCTGGCCGCCCGGTCGTGTCCTCCAGCTCGGCCGCTCAGGACGTTCGGGGCTTCGAAGGTCGGGCCGTGCGGGTGAGCAGGACGAGCTTTTCCGCGGCCGACGCCACCAGCACGCCGGTAAGTGCGAGTTCCAGCAGGGTGCGCAGCACGGGCAGCATCCCCGTCGAGAGCACCGCCGGCGCCGCGAGCGCGGCCGCCAGCTCCGCCGCCAGCAGCACCATGCCGGCCGCAATCGACGCCTTTCCCAATCGGGTAGCCGACGGCAGCGGCCGCCCTGCCCATACCATCCAGGAGACCGCGACCGACTGGATGGTGAGCCGCGCGACCAGCACCGCGAACACCCACGGTGTGCCGATGCCGAAGATCAACAACAGGATCGCCGCCGTTCCCAGCAGCAGGTAATCGGTGGATGAGTCCAGATAGGAGCCGATGCGCGTGACCTGGCCCCTGCGCCGCGCCAGCGCGCCGTCGGCCAGGTCGGTGAGCAGCACGACCGACAGCAGCGCGATCACGGGCCACACCGGAGCGGTCCGGTCGGCCGCGGCAATGATGAGCATGACCACGGTGGGGATCGAGGTCAGCCGCGCGAGCGTGAGCACGTTCGAGGGGTTGATTCTCGACAGCACCGGCCCGTCGAGGAGCGCGAAGTCGCATCGGCGCTTCCGGAGCAGGAAGATCAACGCGCCGGTCACCATCGTGTGCAGCAGGGCGTACGGGATCACGCCGGCGGTCACGCCGAGGTCGGCGGCAACCGCCACGATCGCCATCTGCAGAAGCCACAGGCTCAGGCACGTCGCGATGATGCTGAGCGTGAGTCCGTCCCAACCGCGGCGTGTCCCGATCGGATCTACGTACCAGTACAGGGACACGATCGACAGGACCGACGCGGCGCCAACCAGAGGCACCGCCACGCGGCGTGCGTGCTCGGGCTCGACCAGCAGCACCACCAGCACCACGATCGCCGCCCCGGCCTGCAGAACGGTCTTGAGCTTGCCGACCGGCCGCGCTCCGGCGTCGATTCGCAGGCGCAGCAGTGCCGGCCGGATGAGCCCGTGCATCACCGCTTCGCGAGCCGCGATCAGCGCCGGCAACCATGGCGGAAGCACCCCGCGAACCCCCAGACCCACGAAGATCGCCACGAATACCATCGCATCGGTGAGGGCGTCGGCCACCTTGCCGAACCTCGAAACGACGGCGAAGCGCCGTGCGACCGCGCCATCAAGATAGTCGGTCACCACGGCGATCCCCGTCAGGACCAGCGCCAGGCCGGCCCCGCCACCGACATCGCCGGCAAGCGCGATCAGGATCAGCGGTGCCAGGGCGCCCCTGCTCAGGGTCAGCGCGTTGGCGGTGGTGCGGGCGATGTCCATAGGTGGTGGCGGAGGTGATTATGATCCGATGGTGGTCCCACACACACGTCGATCTGAGGTATCATGTGACAGCGGAGAATCGGGGCCTGTAGCTCAGGTGGTTAGAGCGCACGCCTGATAAGCGTGAGGTCGCTAGTTCGAGTCTAGCCAGGCCCAGGATGACTTTGAACCCGCTCGGCCGCCGGTTGCGTGCTACCGGCGCGGCGGGCCATCGACCGGGGGTGCGCGGTGTCCAAAACATACGTCGAGACCTCGTCCGACCTGTTGGCCGGGATCGACCGCATGGTCAAGGACGGTTTCTATCACGACCGCACCGAGGCGGTGAACGATGCCATTCAGCAACTGCTGAAGGCGTACAAGCTGTCGAAGCTGCACATGAAGGACGAGCGGCGTACGGAAGGAGCCGTCCTCTGACGGATGCATGACCGCGGCCGGCGGTCGACCGCGTCAGGCAGAGCCGTGTCAGGCTCCGACCACCGGGATGCCTGCTGCATGGTGCACCGCCAGTTGCAGAGTCGCGGGATCACGGATCGGCGCGTGATCACGGCGATGAAGTGGATTCCGCGCCACCGTTTCGGCACGTTCGCTGCGCGCTGCGGCTGCTACGGGGATCATCCTGTGCCGATCGGCTTCGGACAGACCATGTCGCAGCCGTTCATCGTGGGCCTGATGACCGAGATGCTCGAGCTCACCGGCCGGGAGCGCGTTCTGGAGGTTGGGACCGGCAGCGGCTATCAGACGGCGATCCTGGCCGAACTTGCCGGCCATGTGTGGTCGGTGGAGATCCTCCCGGCACTGCAGCATCGCGCCAGAAGGGTCCTGGCTGACCTGGGGTTCTCCAACGTCGAGTTTCGCATCGGCGACGGCCGGATGGGGTGGCCGGAGTCGGCTCCGTACGACCGTATCCTGGTTGCCGCGGCTTCCCCGTCGGTACCGCGACCGCTGGTCGAGCAGCTCGCGGACGGAGGTGTGCTTCTGATGCCGATCGGGGAGCCCGACGGCTACCAGGTGATGACCACGATCCGTCGTTGCGGCAACGCGATGCAGACCACCCGCGGCGTGGACTGCCGATTCGTGCCGTTGCGCGCGAACACGGCGTCCGCAGCCGCGCCGGGACGGGAGTCCGCATGAACCGGGTTCCCGTGTTTCGTCCGACGGTTCGCCGCGACGAGATGGACAGCGTCCTCGGCTGCCTGGTCACCGATGAGATCGGCCCCGGGGACCGGGCCCGCGAGCTGGCCGCCGCGGTGGCGGGCGCCTTGGGCATGGCCGGCGGCATCGCGCTGGCGGACTATCGAATGGCGCTCGCGTGTGCCCTCACGACCATCGATGTGCCGGACGGATCGCGCGTGCTGTGCTCGGCGCTGGCTCCGCGTGCGCACCGGGACGCGGTGGAGGCGAGCGGCCTGATGCCGGTGGTGGTGGAGGTAAGCGCCGACTCCGGCGTGATGGACCTCGACGCGGCGGACGAGGCTCGCGGGGGAGCGCGCGCGGCACTGCTGGACCATACTCTTGGATTCGTCCCCGACCTGACGCGCGTGGGCGGCTGGGATCTGCCGGTGATCGAGGACGTTACCTGCTCGCTGGGGGGGTACGATGGCGACGCGGCGCCGGGGCCTCGCGCTGACTTGGTGGTCGTGTCGCTGGCGGAGACCGCGCTGTTGACGGCGGCGGGGGGGGCGCTGTTGCTCTGCCGTACGAAAGCCTTGCTCGCGTCCGCCCGGGAGGCAGCCGAGGATCGCGCCGAGCCGCTGGCTGACCTCAACGCCGCCCTGGCGCTCGCCCAGCTCAAACGCTATGACGGCGACATGCAGACGCGGCGCGGCATCCGGGACGCGTACCACGCGTCGATCACGCGCACCCGCCACCGCACGCTGAGCCTTCCTCCCGGCGCGGACGAGAACCTGCAGGTGCCGTTCTCCTATCCGGTGGTGGTCGCCGACGGTGCTCGTGACGTGCAGCGTTACGCTGCGCGAGCCCGCATCGACACCCGTTCGGCCTATGGAGGTTCGATCGTCGCGGGAGGGGGCGCGGCCGCTGTCGTGCCCGACGAAGCCCCGGGCGATGCGCACCCTGCCGGCGCGTGTCCTGCCGCCGACTCGCTGGCACGGCGCTGCGTGCTGTTTCCGTTGTACCCGCTGCTCGGTGATGGGCAGGTCGAGGTCATCGCCAAGGTCCTGGCGACGCTGCCGTAGTGATGGCCGGCACGCGACGTGAACGGTGGCGCGCGACGTGAAGGTGACCCGAGCGCTTCTGGTGCACAAGCCCGGCAATCCCGATGCGGAGTTCGTGGACGAAGTCGCCGACTACCTGCATCGCAGATCGGTGCAGGCGGACCGGATCGAGGCCGATCCGCGCGCCCGCTGCGCCGCGCCACCGGACATCGCCCTGTCGCTTGGCGGCGACGGCACACTGCTCACCTGCGCGCGGATCGTGGCGGAGTTGGAGACGCCTATCCTGCCGGTCAATCTCGGGACCCTGGGGTTCATCACGGAGATCGCCAAGACGGAATGGAAGGACGCGTTCGAGCGCTACCGCGGCGGATGGCTGGCGGTCAGCCCCCGTCTGATGGTGGTGGCCACCGTACTGCGGGCCGGTCGGGAGGTGGCGCGTCTGCCCGGACTCAACGATGCCGTCATCTCCACCGGCGGTACGCCCAAGATCACCCGGCTGCAGGTGGCGTTGTCCGGAACTGCGGTTGGCCGCTACCGCGCGGACGGGGTCATCCTTGCCACGCCGACCGGCTCCACCGCCTACTCGATGGCGGCCGGCGGTCCCGTACTGCACCCGGAGATGCAGGCGCTGGTGCTCAACCCGGTCTGCCCGTTCACGCTCTCCAATCGCCCGCTGGTGGTTCCCGCCGACGAGGTCGTGGAGATCACGGTGGAAGAGCGGCAGCGCACGGAAGTCATGCTGACCGTTGACGGGCAGGAGCCGCTTCCGCTGCAACCGGGCGACCGCGTGGTGCTCAGGCGCTACGAGCATTCGGCGCTGATCATCCAGTCTGACCGGAGGAACTTCTACGAGGTGTTGCGGCACAAGCTGCACTGGGCGGGGGAGCCGGGTGCTTGAAGCGCTGCACATCCGCCACTATGCCCTGATCGACCGCCTCGACCTCACGTTCGGCCCCGGGCTCACCGTCATTACCGGTGAGACGGGGTCAGGCAAGTCGATCATCATCGGGGCGCTCGGAGTCGCCCTGGGCGCCCGCATGTCGGCCGAGGAAATCCGTTCGGGCTCCGACATCTGCGAAGTGACCGCGGTGTTCGATCCTCCGCAAGGCGAGGCGATCGACCGGTGGCTCCGCTCGCGTTCGATCGAGCTCGATGAGGAATCCCTGTTCATGCGGCGGATCGCTCGGCGGGGAGGCCGCGGAACGGCGTTCGTCCAGTCGGTACCGGTCCCGCTGGCGGACTACGCCGAGCTCGGACGCCTGTTGCTGGCGATCCACGGACAGCATCAGCACCAGGCCCTGCTGTCGGCAGCGGAGCACCGCCGGCTGCTGGACCGGTACGCCGATGTCGAGGAGCAGGCGGCTTCCATCGCGGCCGACACACGCCGTCTCACCGAGCTGGATCATCGTCTGGATCGAATGCGGTCCGATCTGGAGCGCGCCGCGCACGAACGCGATCTGCTGCAACATGCGGCAGCGGAGATCGCCGGCGCAGAGCTGCGCGACGGCGAGGAGCAGGAGTTGTCCGATCGCCAGCGTGTGCTCCGCAGCGTGGAGCAGATCCAGCGGCTCCTGGCCGCCGCACGGACGGCGACGTCGGAGACACAGGGAGGCGCGGGCTCCGGTCTGCGCACCGCGCTGCAGGCGCTCGGCGAGCTGGCGGCCATCGACGGCCGCTTCGCCGCGCTCGCGCGGCAGGTGGAGACCGCGCTCTACGAGGTCGAGGACATCACCGATGCACTCGGCAGGGCCGAGGGCGAACCGGTGGACCCCGGTGAGCTGCTTGCGGTGGAGGATCGCCTGGCGGCGATCCGCACCGTGGTCCGCAAGTACGGCGGCACCGAAGCCGCCGCGCTGGCACACGCCGACGACTGTCAGCGCCGGCTCGACGGCTTGGCGTCGGCCGGGGAAGAGCTCGCCGGGTACCGCGAGCGGGCAGCCGTGCTCGACCGGTCGCGGCGCGCTGCGGCTACGGAGCTGAGCGCCGCCCGAGAGCGCGCGGCGGCGGATCTGGCTCGGTCCGTGCAGGAGCAGTTGCGCCAGCTCGGCATGCCGCAGGCCAGGTTCCGGATATCGGTGACTCCGCGCCCGGATGGGATCGGCGCGACGGGAGCGGATGTCGTGGAGTTTCAGCTCGAGTCCAATCCCGGTGAAGGTCTTGCCCCGTTGCGTTCGATGGCCGCCGGCGGCGAGTTGTCCCGGGTGATGCTCGCGCTCAACGCGGTGCCGGCCCGCGCCCGCGGAACGGCGGCGGTGGTGTTCGACGAAATCGACGCCGGCGTCGGCGGGCAGATCGGCGTGGCGATCGGCGAGCGCCTGCGCTGGCTGGCGGAGCGCCATCAGGTGCTGTGCATCACGCACCTGGCGACCGTGGCGGCACGCGCGGACACGCACGTCAGAATCGAGAAACGCACCTCCGCGGAACGCAGCTCGGTGGCCGCCGCCGTCGTCGACGACGCGGCGCGGGTCGATGAGCTGTCCCGTATGCTTGCGGGCAACCACAGCGACGGGGCCACCTGGCAGCACGCTGCGCAGTTGCTGGAGACGGCGCGCCGCCAAGTCGACTGACCGTCAGTCTCGCGGGCCGGTCAGTCTCGCGGGCCGTTCAATCTCGCGGGCAGGGCCGGCTACAGGGTACAGGGACTGTCGCTACAGGGACTGTTCCCCGCCGTCACCACCCGACCGCTCGTCCAGCTCTTCTCCCGAGGACTCCTCCACCAGCGTGAACGGCCGGATGCGCGAGCCCGAGTCCGCTGCGAACTCCTCGATCAGGGAGACGGTCTGGAACGGGATCATCAGGTGCGAGGCGTCCCCGAAGGTGCGCCTGATCTCCTCCTCGGAGGGATTGATGATCAGCTTCTCGTCTTCCTTGAAGACGATGCCCTTTATCGACACGAAGTACGGATGGGTGAGGTCCAGGCTCTCCGCCACCAACTGCACCTCTTTGTTCCGCCATCTGAAATGTACTCGATATAGGGTCACGGGCTTTCTGCGTCGACGCTCGTCACAGGTTAAGGGCGCTTCCGTAGCGGTGTCAAATCAGATGCAGACTGATTCGCAGGCCACTACAAATGTTTACTGTCGCGAAAGCGATGACCGTCGGTCGAGACGCCGGGAGCGGCCCATCGGCCCCCATCAGCCGTTCAGCAGTTGACATGTGGTGGGTGCTCCCTATCATAGGGAAGTTCGTGGGAGAAAGTGGGAGATGGTGGAGGTCCATCCGAAACGGACTTCCGCGTCCCGGGAGCTGGAGGCGTGATTTCAGGCGAGTACCGATACGCGATGGACGAGAAGGGTCGGTTGATGGTGCCGGCGCCGATTCGCCGGTCCATCGCCGGCAACCTGGTCGTCCTGACGCGCGCGATCGACCGATGCCTGTGGCTCTTCGCTCCCGAGGAATGGAAATCGGTGTCCGGAAAGCTGACCGGATCCTCATCGCTGTTCCTGGCCCGGGACCGAATGCTGGGTCGCCGGTTCCTCGCTCCCGCGCAGGAGATCGAGATCGATCGGAGCGGGCGGATCGCCATCCCGCCAACTTTGCGCGACTACGCAGGACTGCACAAGGACTGCATCGTGCTCGGCATCAACAGTTACGTGGAGGTATGGGACGAGGAAATCTACCGGGCCTACGAGCTGGAGACCGATGACCAGTACAAGGAGGCCGCCGAGGAGATCGGCGGCAGCATCACGCTCTGAATGGAGATCAAGGCAGGGCTGATGATCCCGACGCGCCGATTCACATTCCGGTACTGCAACAGGCGGTGGTCGACTACCTGCGGCCGTCTCGCCCGTGCAGCACGTTCGTGGACGTCACGCTCGGCGAGGCCGGTCACGCCATCGCCATGCTCGATCGCTATCCGGACATCGCCCTGCTCGGGTCGGATGCCGACAAGGCGCTGCTGGCGCGAAGCCGAGGCCGGCTGGCCGGGTATGCCGGCCGCTTCGAGCTGCGGCAGGCGTGGTCCGACGAGGCGCTGGGGGATCTGGCTCCGGCGGCGGTGGATCTGATTCTCATGGACCTGGGAATGTGCCGGTTTCACATCGAGGGTGGCGCGCGTGGATTCTCGTTCCTGCGTGACGAGCCGCTGGACATGCGTTTCGATCCGCGCCGGGGCGTCTCGGCCTCCGACATCGTGAACCGCGACTCGCCGGACGGTCTGTGCGATCTGCTCATTCGCTATGGCGGTGACCGGAACGCGCGTGCGAATGCAGAGGCGATCGAGCACGCTCGTTCGCGGCACAGAATCGAAACCACCTATCAACTGGTGCGCGCGATCCTGGCGCGCACGCCATGGCGTGGCGGCAGCCGTCATCCGGCCACACAGGTGTTCCAGGCGCTGCGCGTGGCCGTCAACGACGAGGTCGGCAGGTTGCGGCGTTCGCTCGACGCCGCCGCTCGAGCCCTGCGACCGGGTGGTCGCCTTGCCGTGATTGCCTTTCACTCGATCGACGACGGCATCGTCAAGCGGTATCCGGCCGGCAATCCTCTCCTGGTCGCGCTGCACCGGCGGCCGGAGACCCCGAGCGACGCCGAGGTGCGGGCCAATCCCGCGTCGCGCAGCGCCCGCCTGCGCGTGCTGGAGCGTGTTCGGTGACCATCACGTCCGGGCGCCAACGCCTGCTCACGATATTCGTGGCGCTGATGATCCCGCTGGCGGTGTTGGTGACCACATGGAGCGGGCTGCACCGGCATCTGCTGGCCGAGGAGCTGAAGCAACTCCAGCACGAGCAGACCGCGTGGCTGGAGAGAAACAAGCGGTTGCTGGCGTCGATCGCCATCTACCGCTCGCCGCAGCGCATCGCAGAGCTCGCGAGGCAGGATCTGGGGCTGGCTCCGATCAGCGCCGAGCACGTGACCATCGTCGAACCGGCGGCTCCGGCCGGCGGTCAGCCGCCCGGAACGGAGTCGTCATGAACTATACCGTGGACGAGGTCGCCGGCATGCTGGGTGCCGGGGTCCGAGGCCGAGCCGAAGCCCGCGTGTCCCAGGTCACCGCGGACTCCCGGCTCGCTCGATCGGGATCCTTGTTCGTGGCTCTGCCGGGGCAGCATGCCGACGGTCACGAGTTCGTGCACGACGCCTTCCGGCGTGGAGCCACGGCGGCGCTGGTCCGCCAGGACCGGCACATCGAGCCGGCAGAGCACGGCACGCTGATCGCGGTCGACGATCCGCTGACCGCGCTGTATGACCTGGCGTGCGGCCACAGCGCGGTCCATCGCGCCGCGGTGCGCATCGCGGTCACGGGCAGCAGCGGCAAAACCACGACCAAGGAGATCCTGGGAGCGATACTGCACCGGGCCGGTCGCAGTCTGGTGTCGGAGGCGTCGTTCAACGCCGAGGTCGGTCTGCCGATGTCGGTGCTGCGAATGACCGGACAGGAGCGGTTCGCCGTATTCGAGGTCGGCATCAACGCCATCGGCGAGATGGAGCGCTACGCCGCGCTGGCACGGCCGGACCATGCGCTGATCACCAACATCGGCAGCGCACACGTCGGACGGCTCGGCAGTCGCCGCGACATCGCCCGCGAGAAGGGTGCGTTGCTGCGCTCGGTCCCTGCGACCGGTTGCGTGTACCTGCGCGAGCAGGAGCCGGCGGCCGACCTGCTGCTGGCCGGGGTCCGCGCGCGGGTCATCAGGTATGGAGCGAGTTCGACGATCGGGTACGAGCGAAGCGAGAATCTGGGGCTGGATGGCTGGTCCATCTATTGGGAGGGGCTCCAATTCCGCTTCTCTCCACCCGGTCGTCACAATCTCGACAACGCGCTGGCGGCGCTGACGGTGGCCGCGGAGCTGGGATTCGATCCCCGAACCGTCGCCGCCGGGATCGAGGCGGTACGGCCGGCTCCCGGCCGCCTGACCGTGCACCGGGGCCGCTGCACGGTCATCGATGACGGCTACAACGCCAACCCGGAATCGGTCCGGGCGGCCCTGGCCCTGCTGGGCGACGAGGGGCTGGGTGAGGAGCGATCGCCCGCTCGTCGGGTGGTGGTTCTGGGACCGATGCTGGAGCTTGGCCACTACGGTGCCCGCGCGCACCTCGACTTGGCGCAGCCGTTGATCGACGCCGGGACCGACATCCTGTGCTGCTTCGGGGCGGCCACCCGACCGCTCCGCGACGCATTCGCCGACGAGATCGGCAGAGCGGATGCGGCGCACCGCGCTATCTGGACGGAAACCATCGAAGGGATCGACGGCCGGCTGCGTGCCATCGTGCGCGATGGTGATCTGGTGCTGTTGAAGGCATCTCGAGCCTTCCGCATCGAACGGCTGCTCCCGGCGCTGGACGTCGACGCCGCAGACCCCACGGGCCGGTGCGATGGCTAACGGCGATGCGCCGGCGGGGCACCGCCGCACCGATCTCACGCTGATCGTCATCCTGATCACCCTCACCGGAATCGGACTGGGGGTGCTGCTGTCGGCTTCGCACTACCGCGCACAGCACGTGTTCGGCGACTCGCTGTACTTCGTCAGGCGCCAGGCGCTGTTCATCCTGATCGGGACGATCGCGGCGGTCGTGGCCTCCCGTGTGGACGCAAGGGTCCTGAGGCGCCTGTCGATCCCGCTGCTCGCGCTGTCGGGCGTGCTGATGGCGCTGACGCTGGTCCCCGGCATCAGCGAACCGATACAGGGGGCGCGGCGCTGGCTGGTGGTGGCCGGCATCTCCCACGAACCGTCGGAGCTGGTCAAGTTCACGCTGGTGCTGTACCTGGCATCGATGCTGTCACGCAAGTACGACGCCAGAACCGACGCCGTCAATACGCTGCTGCCACCGGTCATCGTGGTGTGCGTCTTCGCGGCGCTGATCTACCTGCAGAACGATTTCTCCACCGCGGCGCTGCTGATACTGGTCACCGGCATCATCTTTTTTGTCGGTCGGGTGCAGTTCCGGTACTTCGTCGCCCTCGCGCTGGTGGGTGTTCCGCTCGCGGCGATGATGATCTTCACGCGCGTCCATCGCGTCGAGCGGGTTATCGCATTCTTCAATCCGGAGGCGGATCCGACGGGATCCGGCTACCAGGTGCTGGCGGCGCGCCAGGCGCTCACGTCCGGCGGGTTGACCGGGCTCGGGCTCGGGCAGGGCGTCCGCAAGCTCGGCGATGTTCCGGAGATTCACTCCGACTTCGTGTTTGCCGTCGTGGGCGAGGAGACCGGACTGATCGGCGTCGCGATCGTGCTGGCCCTGTTCGTGGCGTTCGCCTGCCGCGGCTATCTGATCGCCGGCATGGCTCGGGATCGCTTCGACGCTTACCTGGCGTGCGGGATCACCACGTCCGTGACCGTGCAGGCATTCGCCAATATCGCGGTGGTCGCCGGCCTGCTGCCGGCAACCGGGATCCCGCTGCCGCTGTTCTCCCACGGAGGATCCGCGATGGTGATGACCCTGGTGATGGCAGGCGTGCTCTGCGGCATCAGCCGACGCGCGGCAGGGGGCGCATCACTGGCGGCCGGCGCCGGACTGCCCGGCCGGGTGCGACCCGTGGGAGCGCGCGGTGCGTAGGGCCGCGCTGGCGGTGCTGCTGGTCGGCGGCGTGGTGGTGGTGGGATTGCTGACCCAGTTCCTGTTCAGCAGCCTCATCGCCCCGCAACTCCTGATCAAAAAGATCGTCGTCTACGGCGAGTTCCCGGTTTCGACCGTGGAATTGAAGCGTATCGCGGGGCTCGACGGTGACGAGCACGTCTTCGATGTCGACACCCAGGCCATCGCCGAGCGGATCGCCGCCCACCCGATGGTCCGATCGGCATCGGTGCGAACCCGCATCCCGGACACGCTGGAGATCAACGTGACCCGGCGCCAGCCGCTGGCGATGTCGCTGCCGACGATCGAGGGCCGTAGCGTGCCGGTGGTGTTCGACGCAAACGGGGTCATCATGGAGGTCGATCCCGGCACGGCGCCGGAGTTGCCGATCGTGTCCGGGCTTCGCTTCGTCCAGCCGCCACGCCCGGGAGTCATGCTGCCGGAGGAGCTGCTGCCGGCCGTCTCCGCTCTGGCCGCCATCAGGGATGGCGACTCACGGCTGTACGGCCTGATCTCGGAAGTCGTGGTGACCACCACCGACGCGGGTGCGCTCGACCTGTCGTTCTATCCCAGCATCTACCCGGTCTCGGTGCGGCTGGGCGCGCGCCTGGACATCGAGGTGATCAGGCATGCGCTCGTGGCGCTCGACGTGCTGGACGCGGACGGCGCGTCGCCGCTTCCGCAGGAGATCGACTTTCGCGGCGGAGAGGCGGTCTACGTCGAGCCGTCCTCGTCACGGTCGCAGGCAGCCGCTCCGTACGCGCGGTCGACGGATGCCTGAGGTGAGGGGTAGCGTGGCACGGGACGACGTGATCGTCGGGTTGGACATCGGCACCAGCAAGGTGTGCGCGATCATCGCGCAGATCGGGGATGAGGGCAGGCTTGAGATCATCGGCGTCGGCACCACCCCGTCGCGGGGACTGCGCCGCGGCGTGGTCATCAACATCGACGCCACCGTGCGCTCGCTCCTGAACGCCGTGGAGGCCGCCGAGATGATGTCCGGCCGGGAAGTCACGGGGGCCTTCGCGGGCATCGCCGGCGGCCATATCGAGGGGATCAACTCGCGAGGGGTCGTCGCCGTCACGGGCAAGGACCGGGAGATCACGCCCGACGACGTGGAGCGCGTGATCGATGCCGCCAAGGCGATCGTCATACCCATGGACCGGAAGGTCGTCGACGTGATCCCGCAGGAGTTCACCGTCGACCAGCAGGACGGCATACGGGATCCGATCGGGATGACGGGCGTGCGGCTGGAGGCCGAGGTCCACATCATCACCGGTGCGGTTTCCTCGGCACAGAACATCGTCCGCTGCATCAACCGCGCCGGCTACAAGGCCGACGACATCGTCCTGGAGCCATTGGCCGCCGCCGCGGCCGTGCTGAGCCGGGACGAGCAGGAGTTGGGCGTGCTGCTGGTCGACATCGGCGGCGGCACGACTGACACCCTTGCCTATCTGGATGGGGCGCCGTACCTGACCAATGTTCTCGCGCTCGGCGGCGACCAGGTCACCAGCGACATCTCCATCATGCTGAAGACGCCCATGGAAGTGGCCGAGCGTCTCAAGCACGAGGCGGGGAGCTGCCATCCCGACGATCCGGACGACGACGAGGTCGAAGCCAGCATCCCGGGGGTGGGTGGCCGCCCGCCGCGGCCGATCATGCGAAGCCGCCTTACGGAGATCATTCGGCCGCGCATGACCGAAGTGTTCGGGATGGTGAAGGACCAGCTGGATCGTGCCGGGTACCTCAAGCTGCTGAGCGGCGGCGTCGTGCTGACCGGCGGCGGCGCGTTGCTGCCCGGCGCGGCGGAGCTGGCGACCGACGTGTTGGGACTGCCGGCTCGGATCGGACATCCGAGGCCCATGGGCGGACTGGTGGAGGAGTACCGCAGCCCGCAGTTCGCGACGGGTGTCGGCCTGGTGATGTACGGCCACCGCAGGCGGCGCCCGGAACACTTCGACATGGATACCAGCGAAAGCGGCTACGACAGCGTCTGGGACCGCATGAAACGCTGGTTTCGCGAATTCACATGAACGCTCTATGATGCGTGCGGTCATCGAAGGAGGGGACGATGACGATTGAGATACATGATGGGGAACCGAGGTCTCTCACCGAGATCAAGGTTCTCGGAGTAGGAGGGGGCGGCAGCAATGCCATCAACCGCATGATCGCCTCCGGACTGCGCAATGTGCGCTTCCTGGCGGTGAACACCGACCTGCAGGCGCTGGAGTTGTGCCGATCGGAGTTGAAGGTGCCGATCGGCTCGCGGCTGACTGCGGGGCTGGGGGCCGGCGGCGATCCCGAAATCGGCGAGAAGGCGGCGCTGGAGGATCAACAACGGCTCGAAGAGGTGCTCCGCGATGCCAACATGGTGTTCATCACCGCCGGCATGGGCGGCGGCACCGGTACCGGCGCCGCTCCCGTGATCGCGCGCACGGCTCGGGAAGCCGAGATCCTGACCGTCGGCGTCGTGACCAAGCCGTTCGAGTTCGAAGGCACCCGCAAGATGGCGCTGGCCGAAGACGGGATCGATCGGCTCCGCAAGGAAGTGGACACCCTGATCATCATTCCCAACCAGCAGTTGCTGCGGATCGTGGAGAAGAAGACCTCCATGAAGGAGGCGTTCTATCTCGCCGACGACGTGCTGCGCCAGGGGGTGCAGGGCATATCCGACCTCATAACCGAGCCGGGCGAAATCAACATCGACTTCGCCGACGTGCGCACGGTGATGAAGGAAAAGGGCGATGCGCTGATGGGCGTCGGCGTGGGAACGGGGGAGAATCGCGCCGTGGATGCCGCGACCAACGCCGTCAACAACCCGCTCCTGGAGCATGCCCGCATCGACGGGGCGCAGGGGATCCTGGTCAACGTGACCGGCGGCGAGGACCTGTGTCTCACCGAGTACGAGGACGTGCTCAAGATCATCACCGCCGCCTCCGACAAAGCGCTGGTGATCCCGGGGATGACGACCAATCCGAACCTCAACGACGAGTTGCGCGTGACCGTGATCGCCACGGGCTTCAATCGGGAGGCCGAGCAGGCCGAACCCGAGGTGGCATCCGACGCCGAGGTCGACGTGTTCTCCTACGAGGAGTGGATGAGCCTGAACGGGGGCCGGGGAAATCGCAACGGCGGGGGGCACCGGGGGCGCGCGGACGATGATCTGAACGTCCCGGCGGTGCTGCGGGAACAGCAGCGCGCTGCCCACCTCGAGTCCCGGCAGACAGAACCCTGAGCGAGCTCGACGCCGACTTCGGCGCGCATCTGAGCGCCGAGCTCGCGCTGGCCGCGACGAGCGTGGCCACATACCGGCAGGAGTGCCGGACCTTCGAGTGCTTCTGCGTCGAGCGCGGCATCGCGATCGCGAACGTCCGCGCCGCCGACATCATCGACTACCTGATCGAGCGTCAGCGGGGCGGGATCGACGCTCGCACCACGGCCAAGTCGGTAAGCGCGCTGCGAGCGCTGTATCGGTTCCTGCAGGCGGAAGGGAGGGCCGCGACCAATCCGGCCGCGTTGATCGATCCGCCGCGGCCGACGCGCAAGCTGCCTGCCGTCCTCAGCCCGTCCGACGTGGATCGCGTGCTGGCAGCCGTGGACACGAGCACGCCGTCCGGGCTGCGCGACCGGGCACTGTTCGAGATGATCTATTCCTGTGGTCTGCGGGTCAGCGAGGCGGTGGCGCTGCAGGTGACCTCCCTGCATCAGGGCCAGGGTTTCGTCACGGTATCCGGCAAGGGCGGACGTCAGCGCCTGGTGCCGCTGATGGGCGCGGCGCTCGACTGGATCCAGCGCTATCTGCAAGACGGCCGGCCGGCGCTGGCCGCGCATGCGGGAGAGGCGGCGCTGTTCGTCAACCGCTCGGGCCGCCGGCTCACACGCGCCGGCATGTGGAAGCGGTTCCAGGAGGCCGCCGTGAGGGCGGGGGTCGGCGGCAAGCTGCACGCACTGCGTCACTCGTTTGCCACCCACCTGCTGGGGGGAGGCGCCGATCTTCGTTCCGTGCAGGAACTGCTCGGTCACGCGGATATCACCACCACCCAGATCTACACCCATCTGGACGCCGCCGATGTGCGTGACGCGCACCGCCGGCACCATCCGCGAGGGAGCGCCGGAACCTGAAGCACCGCGGACGTGCTGCCGTTTACATGGTCGAAGGACGCAAGCGCGGTTGCAGGCCGGGGAACGGGTTACGGGGGCTGATGGACGCTGTCGGGAAGCGGCCGGCGATCTTCTCGTCGCGGCCCTGGCGATCGATCGCATCGGCTGCCTGAACGCGATGGAGAAGCTGCGGCTGCTCGATCGCGCCGCGGACGTGAATGCCGTCTCGCGACTCACTCCCCGCATGGTGCGGGAGGTGTCGGCACGCCGCCTGCGCGCCGTCCCGGAGGAGCCGGGCAGGCTCGTGGAGGCTGCGGCGCGGGAGCGATCGCGCTTGACGCAGCTTGACGGAGGCTGCATTTTGTACGGCAGCAGGCGCTATCCGCCGCTGTTGACGGCGATCTACGATCCGCCGTTCCTACTGTACTACCGTGGCCATCACCCTGAACTTCTCGCGTCCGCCGATCATCTGTCGGTCGTCGGCACCCGTCGCCCGTCGGGGGCGGGGCGGCGCGCGGCGTTCGAGGTGGGATTCCAGGCGGCACGGCGGGGCGCGACCGTAGTGTCGGGGCTTGCGCGCGGCGTCGACGCGGAGGCTCACCGGGGTTGCGTGGCCGCCGGCGGCCGCACGGTGGCGGTCCTGGGAACCGGCGTCGACACGATCTACCCGGCTTCGAGCGTATCGGTGGCGCGTTCCCTGATCGCCGCCGACGGCCTTCTCCTCTCCGAGTACCCGCTGGGCACGCAGCCGCGCCGGCATCATTTCCCGAGCCGGAACCGGATCATCAGCGGCCTGTCGACCACGCTCGTCGTGATCCAGGCGCCGGAGGCATCGGGAGCGCTGATCACGGCCGACCATGCTCTCGATCAGGGCCGGGAGGTGGTGGTGCATGCCGCCGGCCTGGGTGACGCGCAGTGTTCAGCCGGCAGCGACGCACTGGCGGCCGACGGCGCTCACGTCATCGAAACCGCCGGCGGCGCGCGTGCGCGGGGTTCGGCCCCGGTCATGGGTGATGCCGGCAGCGTCGGCAAGAGGCTTTCGCGGTCGCTGCGGGCAGAGCTGACCGGCGCGTCGTCCTGCTACGGGGGCGACGATGGTTGACACCTTCGTCGCCTATCTCAACGCCGTCCGGCACAGTTCCCCCGCCACCGTGGCTGCGTATCGGCGGGAGGTGGAGCGTTTTCTGCGCGCTACCGGCAGCGAGGATCCCCGCTCGGTCCGGACCGCTGCCGTACGCCGCTACCTCGCCTCGCTCGCGCAGGAGGGCCTGGGCCCACGGTCGGTGAATCGGGCGATGAGCGCAATCCGCTCCTTCTATCGATTCCTGCGGCGCTATGACGCCGACACTCCGGATCCCACCGCGGGTCTGCGCGGCCTGCGCGCCGATTCGCGGCTGCCCGTCTTCCTCTTCGAGGACGAGGCCGCGGCCATGTTGGACGCCGCGGCCGTGCCGCCGGTGACGGGAGACGGCCTGACGGCCTTGCGGGACGCGGCGCTGCTGGAGTTCCTGTACGCGACCGGCTGCCGCGTCGCGGAGGCAGCGGCGTTGCGGCTCGAAGACGTTCAGCTCGAAGCGCGTACCGCCCGGGTGACCGGCAAGGGCGGCAAGCAGCGGATGGTCTACCTGACGGAGTCGGCGGCCCGCTCGCTACGGACGTACCTGCGCGACCGGTTCGCCGCGCACCCCGAGTCCCGGTCGGTGCCCGCGGTCTTTCTCAACCGGCGGGGCGGCGCCCTCAGCGACCGCGGCATGCGCCTTGCGGTGAGCCGCTACCGCCACCAGGTGGGCAAACCGGTCTCGCCGCACACCTTCCGGCACAGCTTCGCGACGCACCTGCTCAACGGCGGCGCCGACATCCGCACGGTGCAGGAGCTGCTTGGCCACGCCAGCCTGTCCACCACCCAGGTCTATACCCACACCAGCGTGGACCGGCTCCGTGACGTCTATGCCGTCGCCCACCCACACGCCCGGCGGGCCCGCCCGGGAACCGCGACGTGAAGGCACGCGACGTGAAGGCACGCGACGTGTGGGCACACGCCACCACCGTGGTCGCCGTCCGCCGCGGCGACGCGCTGGCGATGGCGGCCGACGGCCAGGTATCTTTGGAGGCGACCGTGGTGAAGAGCACTGCGCGCAAGGTGCGAACACTGATGAGCGGCAGGATCGCGGTCGGCTTCGCCGGCGGCACGGCGGACGCCTTCACGCTGTTCGAACGATTCGAGGCGAAGGTGAAGGAATTCGGCGGGGACCTGATGCGCGCGTCGGTGGAGCTGGCGAAGGAATGGCGTTCCGATCGGGTTCTGCGGCGGCTGGAAGCGCTGCTGGTGGCCGGGGACGCGCACGCCATGTTTCTGATCACCGGCAACGGGGACGTGCTGGAGCCGGACCATCCGGTCGTCGGGATCGGTTCGGGGGGAGCCTACGCCGCGGCCGCGGCTCGGGCATACCTGGACGCCTCGGACCTCTCGGCACGGGAGATAGCGCAGCGCGCGATGGCGATCGCCGCCGACATCTGCGTGTATACGAACGATCGGATCGTCATCGAGGAGGTTCGCTCAGGGCCGATTCGCCCAAGGAGAGTCGATGACCGTTGACCTGGACCAGTTGACGCCGGCGCAGATCGTCGAACAGCTCGATCGCCATATCATCGGTCAGCACAGGGCCAAGCGGGCAGTCGCCATCGCGTTGCGCAACCGGATGCGCAGGCGCAGGCTGCCGAGCGAGCTGCGCGACGAGGTTTCCCCCAAGAACATCGTCATGATCGGGCCGACCGGCGTCGGCAAGACCGAGATCGCACGACGGCTGGCCAAGCTGTGCGGCGCGCCGTTTCTGAAAGTGGAAGCCACCAAGTACACGGAAGTGGGCTATGTGGGCCGCGACGTGGAGTCCATGATCCGCGACCTGACCTCCGTGGCGGTGGCAATGGTCAAGGCGGAGCAGCAGGCAGGCGTCCAGGAAGAGGCGGAACGCCGGGTCGAGGACCACCTGCTGGAGTTGCTGCTGCCGAGGCCCTCGGGTAGGCCGGGGCCGTCGGGTGGCCCGGGGCCGTCGGGTGGGCCGGGGCCGTCGGGTGGCCCGGGGCCGTCGGGTGGGCCGGGGCCGGCGGCCGCCACTCCCGCCGCCGACGCGGCCAAGCCCGAAGCCGGGAACAGCACCGCGGACAAGCTTCGTGAGAAATTGCGGGCGGGCGACCTGGACGATCGGCCGGTGGAGGTGACCGTCAGCGCCCCGCAGATGCCCAACGTGTCTATCCTGTCCGGGCAGGGCGTCGAGGAGATGGACCTGAGCTTCAGCAACTTCTCCAACCTGCTGGGCGGCAAGGCCACGAAGAAGAAGAAGGCGTCGATCAAGCGAGCACGGCAGATGTTGTTGACCGAGGAGATCGACCGTCTGGTGGACATGGACCGGGTTTCCGAGCTGGCGATCCAACGCGTACAGGAGATGGGGATCATCTTTCTGGACGAGCTGGACAAGATCGCCTCGCGCGAGGGCCGCAACGGCATCGACGTCTCGAGGGAGGGTGTGCAACGCGACATCCTGCCGATCGTCGAGGGCAGCAAGGTCACGACCAGACACGGTGTGGTCGACACCACGCACGTGCTGTTCATCGCCGCCGGCGCGTTCCACATGTCCAAGCCATCGGATCTGATCCCCGAGCTGCAGGGCCGTTTCCCGATTCGCGTCGAGCTGCAGCAATTGTCCCGCGAGGACTTCGAGCGGATCCTCACGCAGCCGGAGAACGCTCTGGTCACGCAGTACACGGAGTTGCTCGGGACGGAGGGGGTGGAGCTCGAGTTCACGTCGGATGCGATCGCGCGGATTTCCGACGTCGCGAACGAAGTGAACTCCAGCACCGAGAATATCGGAGCACGCAGGCTGCACACGATTCTGGAGCACATCCTCGAGGAGGTGTCGTTCCACGCACCCGACGCCAAGGGACAGAAGATCACCGTGACCACCCAGTACGTGGACGAACGGCTGGCCGGCATCATCGAGGATCGTGACCTGACGCGCTTCATCCTGTAGCCCGAAGTTCCAGCGGCTGAAAAACCGAGGTCAACTCCTTTCCATTGCGGTAATCAAGGCCAGTAGAGGCGTGGGTGCGCCGCCAACGCGGGATCGAGCAGCGCTTGGCCACGCGCATCTGAACGACACCACGGTACCTTTCAGCTCATGACGCAGCCGACGGCGCTCCAGCAACGCTGCTTCGAGTCACGTGGCGTCTCGCTCTGGATGTAGCCACGGACGGCATCTGCGGCCTGCATCTAACTACATGTATTCAAGTGGATTACGCGGTATCGACTCTGGAACTTCGGTGTAGCGGACACCCAATCCACGTGGCGCACGTTGACGGCCCACCCGTCCCGGGTTAGGTTCTGCACTCGTTTCGGCGTCACTGGGAGGGGGCACTGAATGACGATCGACCGCGGTCCGCGGCGGTGTCCGCACTCCGGGCCGCCCTCTGCCTGCTGTCCTGGGCCCAACTGCGCGGCGCCGCGTGCTGCCGCCCGCTCCGGTACGGCAACGCGCCGGCGCATCGAGCCGCAGATGCACCGCTGCACCGCTTGGCAGAGTGGCGTGCTCTGATGTATACATGCTAACATGGCGACAGGCTCAATGACTTGGGAGACCGGTGACGACGGCAGTGAAGCTCGGCGGCGGCCCGCGCGGAGTGGAGCGCTCATGATCAAGACGAATTCGCGCTGGCAGGAGATGCCCGAGAACGACCTGTGGAACAGCTATCGAAAGCAGCGGGACCCGTCCATCCGGGAGTACTTCGTGCATCAGTACGCGCCGCTGGTGAAGTACGTGGCCGGACGGGTCGCGATCGGCATGCCGAGCGCCGTCGATTTCGACGACCTGGTGCAGTGCGGGATGTTCGGGTTGTTCGACGCCATCAGCAAGTTCGATCCCACCAAGCACGTCAAGTTCAAGACGTACGCGGTTACCCGCATTCGCGGCGCGATCTTCGACGAGCTGCGTGCGATCGACTGGGTACCGCGGTCGGTGCGTCAGAAGGCGCGGGAAGTGGAGGACACGGTCCGCGAACTGGAGGCCGGCCTGGGACGGGCGGCGACCGACGAGGAGATCGCCGGAGGCATGGGTGTCAGCGTTCAGGAATTCCAGCGGGTTCTGGTGCGGATCGCCGGCACCGTGGTCGTATCGCTGAACGACGTCTGGCACGGCGGTGAGGACGAGGATCGCGTGTCGATCGAGGACAACATCGAGTCGCCGACGGAGTCCGGACCCGCGACCATCGCCGAGAAGGACGAGATGAGGCGGGTGATCGTGGAGGCGATCAGGGAGTTGCCGGAGAACGAGAAGCAGGTCCTTGCGCTGTACTACTACGAGGAGTTGACCCTCAAGGAAATCGGGCAGGTGCTGGAGGTGACCGAGTCACGCGTGTCGCAGCTTCACACCAAGGCCCGATTGCGCCTGCGGACCAGGCTCACGAACGTCAAGCGCGGCATCTGAGGCCGCAGGGCGCCCGGAAGGCGCCAGACCCTCTCACCGCCCAGACCCTCTCACCGCCCAGACCACCTCACCGCAGGGTGAGGCGCACCTCCAGACCGTCGCTGATCGGCGTTCCCGGCGGCGGACTCTGCCCGTGCACGAAGCCGTTGCCGATCAGTTGCACGCGCAACCGGCTGTCGCTCAGCAGGGGCAGCAAGCTGCGCTTCGGGAGCCCCCGATAGTCGCCGATCGCCGCTTCCCGTACCGCCGGAGCGGCTGGCGTCTGCCGCGTGATGGCGCCCTGGTACCGCACGCGCGGTGAATCGGCGCTCGACAGCGACAGGTACGGCACGAGGAATGCGGCGGCTTCTGCGAACAGCGGAGCCGCGATCAGGCCGCCGTATCGGGAGCGTCCCCGCGGCTCGTGGACGGCGACGTAGAAGATCACCTGCGGGTTCTCGGTCGGCGCAATGGCCAGGAACGACGCGATCACCGCGTCGTCGGAATAGGATCCCGTGTTCTCGTCCAGGATCTCCGCGGTGCCGGTCTTGCCGGAGACCCGAAGGCCCGGAACGCGGGCCAGCACGGCCGTGCCCCCGGGCTCGGTCGCGCCTTCCATCATGGCAAGCATGGTGCGGGCGACCGCGGGTCTCACGACCTGGCGCACCGGTTCGGGCAGAAAGTCCTTGACGGTGGTGCCGTCGGCGGCGACCACCCGCCGCACGATCCGCGGCCGCATCATCACTCCGTCGTTGGCGATGGCGCTGGCGGCGCGCATGATCTGGACCGCCGACACCGCCACTTCCTGACCCATCGCGATGGTCGGCTTGGAGCGCAGCGACCACCGCTCGACGTCGTGGAAGATGCCGGCGGTCTCACCGGAGAAGGGAAGGTCGACCGCGGAGCCGAATCCGAATGCGCTGAGCGCGGCATGGAAGCTGCCGTCGTCGATCCGGTCGGAAGCGTAGCCGGCACCCGCGTTGCACGAATACCTGATGATGTCCGCGGTCGTGACCGCGCCGTGCGTCTTCAGATCGGCGATCCGGATCGTGCCGCCGCCCGGGGTATGGCGTGTGTAGTGGCCGCCGCAGTCGAAGGCATCGGTCGGAGTCACCGCTCCGTTCTCCAGCAAGGACGCGATGGAGAACACCTTGAACACGGAGCCGGGCTCGTAGGCGACGGCGACGGGACGGTTGATGCGGGTTTGTGCTGAACTCGTGTCGATCGAGTTCGGGTCGTAGCGCGGCGATGCCGCATAGGCCAGCAACTCGCCGGTCTGCGGCACCATGACCAGAATCGTCACCGACGCGGCTCGGTGCTCGGTGCGCGCGCGAACGGCGATCTGCTCCATCGCGTACTGCACGTTCACGTCGATGGTGAGCACGACCTGGTGGCCGCGCACCAACTGTGCTCCGGGTTGGACGATGGCCGGCGAGAGCACGTGATTGAAAGTGTTCTCGATCCCGTCAAGTCCGATGTCGTCGACACCCACGAAGCCGAGTACATGGCTGGCAAGTTCCTGCTCGGGGTAGGTGCGCCCGAACTCGGTTTGCAGCGATACGCCGCGCAGTTCGCCGGCCTGCAGATGCGTGCGCAGTTGCGCCGATTCGGTCGGTGTGATCTTTCGCTTGAGATACGCGAAGTGGGGCCGGCCCCGGAGTCGCTGTTCCAGCCGCGACCGGTCGAGGTCCAGCACGTCGCTCAGCGTGGCCGCGGCGGCCGCGGGGTCGGTCACGTCCGGGGTCCAGACCGAAACCGAGTCGAAACGCGTTGCGATCGCCAGCAACCGCCCGTTGCGGTCCAGTATGGGCCCGCGTTCGACATCGGAAACCTGCACCGCGGCGCGCGGATCCGGCAGGGGCTGGACGACCATCAGCCAGACGAACCGAGCCGCGATCGCCACGGCAAGAACGCCCAGGCCGATGATCACCGTCCACATGCGGTAGCGTTCGCGCGCTTCCAACATCGGTGCCGTGCGGGTCCCCGGAAACTGTAATAGGTGGCGCGGGACGTGTCGATACAGAGGACGATGATACGTGCACTCCACGCGCAGAGAGTCGCCGCACCCGATCGCGCTCGCGCCGCGTTCGTCCGCGAGCTGAAGCAGAGAGTCGCCGCACCCGATCGCGCTCGCGCCGCGTTCGTCCGCGAGCTGAAGCAGAGAGTCGCCGCACCCGATCGCGCTCGCGCCGCGTTCGTCCGCGAGCTGAAGAGGCAGAGCGCCGCCAGCCTCCGTCCGCGCCACTCGCGGTTCGATGAACCGTTCGACTTCAGCCCCCGCCGGGCCGCGCAGCTGA
Organism: Spirochaetia bacterium; assembly: GCA_965215345.1. Lineage (GTDB taxonomy): Bacteria > Spirochaetota > Spirochaetia > SZUA-6 > Bin103 > CATQHW01. The sequence goes on from CBDCDL010000002.1 coordinate 2,696,889, forward strand.
CGATCGTCCCGGACGGCGTGTCGGAAGCAGCCGACCGCGCTCGTGCCGCATCGCTGCGGTCCCGGTGGCGGCGCGGGCTGCGCAACCGGTTGCGCGGCCGCCTGCATGGCAGGCTCCGCGTAGTCGTGAACGTGGCGTTGGCCATCGCCGCAGCGGTGATACCCGCCGGCCTGGTGGTCGCCGCCGCCCGTCCGCAGGGCCCGCTGACGGTGCCCGGGCCTGCCGACAGTCTCATTCACCGTGACGTGGCGCCGGCTGACTCGCGCTCGGCGGAGACCGGGGCGCGGGATGAGGTTCCCGACCTGTCGCTGCGCTCGTATCTGGTCCGGGCGGACGATTCCCTCTCGGAGATCGCGCACCGCTTCGGAATCGACCTCGACACCCTGATCAGCTTCAACGCCATCCGCGACGTGAGCGATCTGCAGGAAGGCGTGGAACTGACCATACCGAACGCGTCAGGGCTCTCCTATGCGGTGCGATCGGGTGACACGCTCAGCGAAATCGCCGCCCGGCACGGTGTGCGCCTGACGGAGTTGATGGAGTGGAACGACCTGCCGTCGTCCGCGCTCGGCGTGGGGCAGAAGCTGTTCATACCGGGTGCTTCGTTGCCGATGAACGCACGCAACGCCGTGCTCGGCAGGCTGTTCCTCAAACCCGTGCCCGGACGGGTCGTCACGCCCTTCGGTCACCACCCCGATCCGGTCACCGGCATGCGCCGCTTCCATGACGGGATCGACATCGAGCACGCGGCCGGCACCCCCGTCGCCGCCTCCATGGCGGGGCGGGTCGGTCGCGTGGGAGTCGACGGCACCTACGGACGGTACCTGGTGCTGGTGCATGCCGACGGCTATCAGACCCTGTACGCGCGTCTGTCACAGGCGCATGTGGTGGCAGGCGCCCTGGTGGCCCAGAGCCAGATTATCGGCACGATGGGCGCACCGGGAGACAGCAGGAGCAGCCACCTGCACTTCGCGATCTTCAAGGCTGGCCAGCCCGTTGACCCGAATCGTTATCTGCACTAGCATGAGGAGCGCTCGTGGAAGGGCGTGCTGATCGAATTCTGCCGGTAGGCATCGTGATCCTGTCAGTGATCCTCATTGCTGCGCAGTCCGGCGGCTGGTACCTGACGAAGAAGGCCGCCCTCGAACGCGACTACCTGCATCTGCCGGAACGATGGTTGGAGGTTCGGCACGAGCCTCACGTCGTGCCGGCCGTCCTGTCCGGTGGCGCGGCCCTGCCCTCCGGTGGCGCGGCTTCGGCGGCGTGGCCGTTGCCCATCGCCACCATGCGCTACGTCGCCCAGCCCGGCGATAACCTGTCCCTCATCAAGAAACGGTTCGGGCTGACGCTGGACACGCTGTCCAGCCTCAACCGCGACGCGGGTTCCGGCGTCCACAACGTCGACATCGGTGAAGTCTTCACGATTCCGAACCAGGACGGACTCTTTCTGAAGGTAGAGAGCAGGGATCATCTGGAGACCCTGGCCGGCGATCACGGGCTGGCAGGCAGCGACGTGCTGGCCGCGAATCCCGGGGTCGACGCCCAGTCGGTGGGCGGTGAGTTGTTCTTCCCCGGCGCCCAGAACTCCGGGTTCGAGCGCTTGCTGAGGATGGGTCTGGGATTCGGCCGCCCGTTGCGCGGCGGGTGGGTGAGTTCCCCGTTCGGGATGCGCGTACATCCCTTCAGCGGCCGCTGGCGCATGCACCGCGGCGTCGACATCGCTGCGCCGCACGGGACACCGGTGCAGGCGGCCGCGGACGGTCGCGTCGAGCGGGTGGCAAGCGACGGCGTCCTGGGGAAATACGTCGTGATCGACCATGGAGCGCGTTCCTACCAGTCGCTGTATGCGCACCTGTCCTCCGTGCACGTCGGCGTGGGAGAGCTGGTTTCCACCGGCAACACGATCGGCCGCGTGGGTTCGACCGGCCAGTCCACCGGCCCCCACCTCCACTTCGAGCTGTGGAGCAGGCGGCAGCCGATCAACCCGGCCTCGCAGGTGCCCGGCCTGTAGCGCCCCGCGATCGGCGCCGTGCAACGGCGCCGATCGCGGCCCAGCCCCTCCCTTGGCTCGGAGCGAATCGGTTCCCGATGCGTTCCTCGCCGGATACGGGTTGCCCCGGCGCCTCTGGCGCCGTTTCCCCGGGTGTGGGCGGGCGGTCAGACCAGGGGCGTCACCTGGCCCATGGCCCACGGGTCGATGCAGGTCAGGCTGACGGATCCCCGGGCGAGCACGTCGATGTCGGTTCCTTCGTCGGGGTCGCGGATGGCGGGAGCCCCCACGTGGCGCAGCACGTCTCCGTGGCGCTCGAAGCAGGAGCCGTAGCGCGCGCGCTCCAATGCGCACGGGACCAGCCGCCAGTCGCCGGCCAGCCGCGCCGGAAAGTTCACGCTCCAGGTGACGGGACGTTCGGTCCGGCGTTCGCCGGGCGGACGAACCTGCGGCAGCAGGTCGGCCAGCAGTGCGGGCAGCAGGTGATCGAGCCGCGCGGCGGCGTCGCCCAATTCCGTTCCCGACTTCGCCGGTGCGCGCGCGGCCCAGCGGCCGAATCCTGCCGGGGTGAGTTGCTGGGACAGGGCGACCGCCGGAATGAGCGCGATGTTGGCCTCCAGGCAGGCGCCGATCGTGCCGGATGAGGCCGCGTAGGAGACGCCGGTGTTCTCACCGGCGTTCACGCCGGACAGGACCAGGTCGGGTGTGCGCGGACCGAGCAGATGGCAGCCGGCGTTGACGCAGTCGGCCGGCGTGCCTCCCAGGGTGAAACCGGTCACGGCGTGCCCGGCTCGATCCCGGTGGTCATGGCGTGCCAGCGGCAGGTCGGCGTAGCGGGTCATCGCCTTCGCCGTCCAACTGCGCTCCGAGGCGGGCAGGACCACCGTGACCGACCCGAGCGAGGCGGCGGCCCTGACCAGCGGGGCCACGAACGGCGACTCGGGGCCGTCGTCGTTGGTTACCAGAATGCGCATCGTGTCGGAAGGTTCGAACGAGGGCTGGTCAGCGTCCGTGGCAGAACTTGAACTTCTTGCCGCTGCCGCAGTAGCAGGGCTCGTTGCGTCCGATCTTCCGTTCCGCCTGCGGCGCGGACGGCCCTGGCAGTCCCGGCCCTGCGCCGGCCGGAGATGCGACCGCGGCAGCCGATCCGACCGGCGCGGCCCGCCGGCTGGGCGCCCGCCGGGCGGGCGTCGCCGAGGTGCCTTCCGCGTCGCCCGGCCGCATCGCTGCGAACTGTCCCAGCTCGCGATGCATGGTCGCCATGCCCTGCGGCTGCGGTCTGCGCGCCGGCCGTCCGGCGCCCGCCGTGCCGTTCCCGGTCCGGATCGTGACTCGGAAGATCTTCTCCGCAATGGCGTTGCGGATGCCGGCGAGCATCTCGTCGAAGATCTGAAAACCCTCGAGCTTGTACTCCAGCAAGGGGTTCTTCTGGCTGTAGGTGCGCAGGTACACCGCGTCGCGCAGCGCGTCGAGATTCTCCAGGTGATCCTGCCACCGGGCGTCGATCAGACGCAGATACTCGTAGCGGATGAACAGATTGAAGTTGGCCGTTCCGACCAGGTCCGCCTTCTCGGCAAGATGGGCGCCCATCGCGGCCACCACCCGGTCGCGCACCTCGCCGCCGCGCAGATCGGCCAGCGCCGACTCCCCGTCCGGCATGGCGAATCCGAACCGGGAGCGCAGCGCGGAGAGCGTCCCGGCTACCGAGTACTCGGCGCCGCCGGTCAACTCGTCGACCGCCGCCGTGGCGGTCTCCCGTACCCGGCCGAGCAGATCGTCATCCGCCATGATCTCGTCGCGCTTTCCGTAGATGTACTTGCGCTGCTCGTTGAGCACGTTGTCGAAGTCCAACAGGTGCTTGCGCAGTTCGAAGTTCCGCTCCTCGACGCGCTTCTGCGCGCGGGCGATCGACTTGTTCAGCCACGGATGGGCCAGGGGTTCCCCGTCCTTCATGCCCACCTTCGACATCATGCTCCGCAGGTTTTCTCCGAACAGGCGCATCAGGTCGTCGTCCAGCGAGATATAGAAACGAGACGATCCGGGGTCGCCCTGACGCCCGGAGCGGCCGCGGAGCTGGTTGTCGATCCGGCGCGACTCGTGGCGCTCGGTGCCGAGCACGTGCAATCCGCCGGCGCCGCGTACCGTGTCGTAGCGGTGGCGCCAGTCATCGAGCTCGCGTTCGTAGATGGTCCTGAACCGCTCCTCGTCACCGGCGGCGTCGCCGGTCCCATCGCCGTTGTCGGCGGCGTGGCGCCGGCGGGCGGCGTACTCCGGATTGCCGCCGAGCTTGATGTCGGTGCCGCGACCGGCCATGTTGGTGGCGATCGTCACCACACCCCTGGCACCCGCCTGCGCGATGATCAGCGCCTCCCGCGCGTGCGCCTTGGCATTGAGCACTTCGTGCTCGACCCCGCGACTGCGCAGCAGCTTCGAGAGCTGCTCGGACTTCTCGATGGAGACGGTGCCGACCAGCACCGGCTGCCCCGCCTCCTGACAGGCGGCCAGCTCGTCCCCGATCGCGGCCATCTTGTCCTGCTCGTTGAGGAAGATCACGTCGTCGTGGTCGGCCCGGACCAGCGGGCGGTTGGTGGGTATGACCACCACGTCCAGACCGTAGATGTTGCCGAACTCGGTCGCCTCGGTATCGGCCGTACCGGTCATGCCGGAGAGCTTGTCGTAGAGCTTGAAGTAGTTCTGAAACGAGATGGAGGCGAGCGTCCGGTTGCGCTTGAGGATCGGGATACGCTCCTTCGCCTCGATCGCCTGGTGCAGGCCGTCCGAATAGCGCCGGCCGTGCAGAATGCGGCCGGTGAACTCGTCGACGATCTGCACGGTGCCGTCCTCGACCACGTAGTCCACATCCCGTTGGAACAACCGGTGGGCGCGCAGCGCCTGGGTCAGGTAGTGGATGTACTCGAAGTTCTCGTCGTCTACCAGCGACCCCCGGATCAGGCGCTTGCCGCGCAGCAGGCCTTCGGCTGCGGCGATCCCTTCGTCGGTGAACGATATCCGCCTGCCCTTCTCGTCCTTCTTGTAGTGGCCGATCGGCTCCTCGGGGTAGTCGTCGGTCTCGGGATCCTTCGCACACTCCCGGAACGCGCCGACCAGCCGGTCGACCTGCGCGAAACGCTCGGTGTCGTCTTCGGCCGTCCCGGAGATGATCAGCGGCGTGCGCGCCTCGTCGATCAGGATCGAGTCGATCTCGTCCACGATGCAGTACCGGTGACCACGCTGGACACGAGCTCCGGAGTCCCAGCGCATGTTGTCGCGCAGATAGTCGAATCCCAACTCGTTGTTGGTGCCGTAGGTGATGTCGCACGCGTAGGCCTCCGTGCGCTCGCGCATTTCCATGCGCGACAGGACCACCCCCACGCTCAGGCCCAGGAAGCGATGCACGCGGCCCATCCACTCGGCGTCGCGTTCGGCCAGGTAGTCGTTGACCGTGACGACATGCACGCCGTCGCCGGACAGCGCGTTGAGATAGGCGGCGGGGACGCTTGCCAGGGTCTTTCCCTCACCGGTCTTCATCTCGACGATCGCGCCGCGGTCCAGGATGATGCCGCCCATGAGCTGGACGTCGAAGATGCGCTCGCCGAGTTGCCTGCGCGCGGCCTCCCGCGCCAGCGCGAACGCCTCCGGCAGGATCCGGTCGCGCGCTTCGCCCGATTGGAGCCGCTTCCTCAGCTTGTCCGTCCACGACGGAAAGTCGGATTCGGTGAGAGCGACCATCCGCGACTCCAGCTCGTTGATCCGGTTCACGAGCGGAACCAGGGCCTTCAGGTCACGGTTGGACTTTGAGCCGAGTACGCGGGACAGGAAACCCCGCATGTCGCCAGTGTATCGACGGTTGGAAGCCACGGTCAAGAAGCCGGCCGCGCGCGTGGACCGAATCGGTGTGGCGGCACGCCTGCTGGCTGCGGCGCTGGCCGCGGCGTTGGTCACGGCAGGTTGCGCGGCACGGGCATCGCAGGTGACGCGCCAGGAGCTGTTCAGCCTGTCGGTGGGACCGCTGGAAGACCAGGTGCACATCTCCCCCGGATACGAGCAGGCCGGCGTCTGGCTCTGGCTACACGGTGGCCTGTTCCACGTGGTCAACGCGCCGGTACGCAAGGTGATGCGGTTCTCCTCGTTCGGAGACCTGCTGCTGCTGCTGTACGACCCGCGCTTCAACCCGAGGCCGGTGGGCCTCGCCGACGCGGCAGCAGACACCGTCGCCACCCGCCTCGCGCGCAGCCTGCCATCGGGCCCGCTGGGGCGGGTCGCGGTCGATTCGCAGGGGACGATGTATGTCCAGGAACGGCTCGCGCCCGGCGATTGGCAGACGGAAGCCGGGGTCACGCGCAGCCACGTCGTGCGCCGGTTCGACCGTACGGGCGCAGACCTGGGCTACCTGGGCCGGGAGGGCGTGAGCGGCACACCGTTCGGCCGGGTGCACCGCCTGCTGGTCACCGAACGCGACGAGCTCTTCGTCGTCACGCGGGACGCCGACTCGTGGCAGGCGCTCTGGTTCGACGTACGGGGGTTGCTGCGGTTCCGGCGACGGCTCTCGGCTGGTGATCTGCGAAGATCGGACGATGTCCTGCCGCCCGTGGAGATCGAGTCCGTGCTGGCCGATGGACGCGGGCCGCCGCACCTGCTGGTAGAGACGGTGACGCTGCCCGGCGGGCACGCCGAAGTCTGGCGTGTGACCGGTGACGAGGCCCCGCGTCGGGCGTTCGCGGCGCCGCATTCCCCGCATGCGCCGTTCCGCCTGATCGGCAGCGCGGGCGGGCGGTTGTTCTTCGCCTCGCACGCCGGGGCCGACGAGGCCGGCGGTCCCGGATCTCGCCGCGTTCCACTCACCATCACCGATGGAGAGGGTCGGCCCCTGGCGCAGGTCGAGCTATCCCTGCAAGATCCGGCCCTGCAGTTCTCGGAACTGCAGGTGGCGACGGATGGGGTACTGTACGGTGCCCGCATCGGGCCGGAACGGGTGGATGTCTTCTGGTGGAGAACCGACCTCTTGATGCCACGGCGCTGACGGCCGCGGACACGGGCGTGCTGCGCATGGCGGACGGACCAGGCGCATACCGCCTGGTTGACTCGGCGCAGATGTCGGCGATCGACCGCGAGGCCTCCGAGCGCTTCCGGATCCCGTCGCCGATCCTGATGGAGAATGCCGGGCTCAAGGCTCTGGATGCGATACAACGGCGTATCTGGCGCCGGCCGGTTCCGGAGGAGCCGGTCACGATCGTGTCGGGACGTGGCAACAACGGGGGGGACGCGCTGGTCATCGCCCGCCAGCTTCACGCCATCGGCGCGCGCAGCATGAAGGTGCTGCTCAGCCACGGCGAACCGGCCGACGGAAGCCAGTGCGCGGCCAACCTGGCCATCTGCCGGGCGCTTGGCATCACCGTGCTCGACGCGGCGGAGGCGACGCTGGACCGCGGATGGGTAATCGACGGGATTGCCGGCACGGGACAGCGTGGGGCGCTGCGCGGGCCGCCGGCGGCGCTGGCCGAGCGGATCAACCGCAGCAAGGCGCGAGTCATCGCCCTTGATGCGCCGAGCGGGGTGGGTGACCGGTTCACGGCCGGCATGCCCGTAGTCCGCGCCGACTGGACGCTGGCGCTGGAGCTTCCGAAGAGGGCGCTCTACCTGCCGGCGGCCCGGCCCGCATGCGGGAGCATCATCGTCGTGCCGGTCGGCTTTCCCGCCGAGCTCACCGATCCGGGCGTCGGCGCCGCGCGGCTGCTCGGCCCCGCGGCGCTGCCGGGGATGCTGCCGTCCGTGCCGGCTGACGCGCACAAGGGGACCCGCGGTCACGTGGCGGTTCTGGCCGGCTCCGCCGGGACGGCGGGCGCCGCTCGCTTGGCCGCGACCGCTGCGGCCTGCAGCCGCGCGGGCCTGGTGACGCTGCACGCCGATGCCGACACGTATCCGGTCCAGGCCGGCGCGCTCACCTCGGTGATGGTCGCTCCGTGGTCGGAAACGGCGGAACCAGGCGAGCTCGCCCGGCGTTTCGACAGCCTGGTGGTCGGTCCCGGGTGGGGGACCGGGCCGGCCCGCTCGGGGTGGCTGCAGCGGCTGCTCGTCATGCCGTGTCGCGGCGTGCTGGATGCCGACGCGACCACGCTGCTCGCGCGTGCGGGCGGCACGGGGCGGCTCGCCGGCCGCTGGGTGTTGACGCCCCATCCGGGCGAGCTGGCCCGGCTGCTCGGCGCCACCGTCGTCGAGGCGCTGGCAGATCCCGCCGCGGCCGCTGCCGATGTGGCTGCTCGGTTCGGCGCGGTCGTCGTGCTGAAAGGGCACGTGACCTACATCGCCGCTCCGGACGGCGGCGACGCGGCGGGCGTTGGCGCAGAGCCGCCTCTGAGCGTCGTGGACGGCATGCAGCCGTGGCTGGCGACCGGCGGTTCCGGAGATGTGCTGGCCGGCGTGATCGGCGCGCTGCTTGCCGGCGGCCGGATTGGCTCCTACCAGGCAGCCTGCGCAGGCGTGCTGCTCCACGCCGCGGCGGCTCGACGCCTGTACCGCGAGCGGGGCTGGTTCCTGGCGGAGGACCTGCCGGCATCGGTGTCGCGCGTGGTAGCCGGCCGTGACGACTGCCGATAGCGCACGTCCACGCTACTCCGGCGCGACGGCATCGCAGCGCACCATCTCCCAGCCGTGGAACACGAGGCAAATGCCGACGAAGCGCAACCCCGGATACTGACGCGCCAAGCGCCCCTCCGTCAGGTAGCGACGGAGTTGTGCGCTGGCTTGGGCAGTCGCCGCCTCAATGCGCCCCGTGTCCGCCGATTCGCTTCGGCGCAGGTACTTCAGCTCGATCAGGTAGCCGCAGGTCGAAGTTGCCGTTCAGGCGCGCATCGCCGGCCGCGCTGCGCCGGTTGATCACCAGCAGGTGGCGCAGCTTGCCGTAGTCGATGCGCACGTTGGTGTCGATCAGGTAGTCCGGCACCGTCCGGTTCGGCATGGACTTCTGCAGGTAGTAGAGCATCATGTCCGTGTTGTAGAGGTCGGTCGTCGTGCTCTTCGCGAAGCGGTAGCCGCTGTACCACTCGCGCATGAGGTCCATGGCGCCATCGAGGTGCTGGCTGAACAGGCCGCGGTCGCGGTACAGCTCCAGCAGGCCGCGCACCTCTGCCTCGGTGAAGCCCCGCATCTCGTTGAAGTCCGGCTCCAGGCTGAGATTCGTGCCGATGTTGAAGCCGCTGGTCACGTCGTCCAGGGTCACCGGCGAGACGCCGGTGATGAACAGGCGCTCCAGGCCGCCGTCGTCCTGCTCGGCGCCACCCTTGAGCGCAGCGAAGAAGCTGCGGTGGTTGGTCCAGTTGTGCCGGTGGCGGTAGAAGTCGATGGCCTGGCGGATCGGCGGGTTTTCCTTCGGATCGTCGAACAGCGATCCCTGATACACGTTGCCGTTGCGTTTCCTGACCGCCTCCACAATGGTGCGCGGATCGATGCGCTCGTGGAGACGCTCAACATGACGAAGGTCGTTCAACACGTTCTACAAGCGATCCGATTCGAGAATGCGGAGCGGCTCGTACCCATTTTCGAGCGCGACCAGCCGATCCGCTCGACCGGCGACATGCCCACGTGGTACACGGGAAAGCCCTGCGAGCACACGGCACGCAGCCACATCAACCTGTGCGTGTACGACAGTACCTGGGAGGCGTCGGAAGCCTGGGTTCTGGACCACAGTCCGGCGGTCGATGCCTGGGTGAGGAACGATCATCTTGGCTTCGAGGTGCTCTACGTCCACGGCGGCGTAGTCCACAAGTATCGGCCCGACTTCATCGTCCGGCTCAAGACGGGAGAGATGTTGGTCCTGGAGGTAAAGGGGCGGGACCGGGACAGTGACCGTACGAAGCGAACGTACCTGCGTGAGTGGGTCGATGCGGTCAACGACCACGGCGGCTTCGGCCGCTGGTCATGCGCCGTGTCGAGAACTACCGGAGAGGTCCACGGCATCCTTGCAGCCAGAGTGCGCGCCTCCCGCACGACGTCCCACAGGATCGGCTTCATGGCCGGCGAGATCGACGTACCGGACGACTTCGACACGATGGGAGCGAGCGAGATCAAGATGACGCTGCTCACGGCCGACGATCAGGTGGCGCACTACCCTGGATCGATCCGCTTGGTGTAGCATACGGCTCACGGCCTTCAGGAAGCGCCTCCGATCACGACGCAAGGGGAGCGCTTCGTGTCGCCCCGGACGGTGAGCTGTCCGTCCGAGATGTCGACGGCCTGCCACCGAGCTGGTTGGCGTCAGGCTCCTGGCGGTCTTTGAGACAGGAGCCTCGGCGTTTCGTGTTGCCCCGCTGGTTGACCCTGCGGGGGGGTGGCGCTACCCTCTTGGTGTGCATATCTACCTGCTGTCGGTGTTGAGCACCATCGCCGCCGGTGCGACCCTGGCGGCCGATTACCTGGTGGACCGGATGCCCGTTCTGGAGCCGTTGCGGCGCTTTGCGGCCAGCAGCCGCGCCAAGGGTGCGCTGGGCGCCATCGCCCTGGTGATAGGATTCGTGAAGCTCTTCTGGCGCGCCCCGGGTGAGGTGATCATCGTCGGCGACTTCCTGCCGTCGATCGCCGGCATGCTGCTGGGTGCCATGCTCCTGATCGACCGCTACCGCGAACGGCGGTTACCGGGAGACGGCGTGGATCAGGTCGCCGCCGGCGACGAAGCGGGCGAAGGCGACGCCGCGCCTGAATCGTCGGACTCGGGCGCCACCGGTATCGCCCGCATCGACGACGCGCTACGGCCGTACCGGACTCCGTTGGGGCTGGGCGGCATCGCCGTCGGCGTCATCCACTTCCTGCTGGCGAGCGTGCTGTTCCTGTAGTCGCAGACGTATCCCAACCTGCCGCTGAAAGGTCTGTCAGTCGGACTGCTTGGCGCGGGCGATCACGTCCTCGGCCACCTTGCCGGAGATCGGTGAGTAGTGACTGAAGGTCATCTCGAAGGACGCGGTGCCGGAGGTCATCGACTTGAGGTCGATGGAGTAGCGCAGCATTTCCGACTGCGGGACCTGCGCACGGGTCTCCTGCAGCGACCCTGTCGGCTCCTGTCCGAGCACCCGGCCACGCCGTGAGCTCAGGTCGGAGAGAATGTCACCCAGGTACTGGTCGTCGCTCAGCACGACCAAGTCGACAACCGGCTCCAGCAGCACGGGCTTGGCCTGTGCCAGCGCCGCCTTGGTCGCTTCCCGGGCGGCGAGCTTGAAGGCCAGCTCGGAGGAATCGACCGAGTGCTCCCTGCCGTCCACCACCTTCGCCTCCACGTCCACGACCGGGTATCCGGCAAGGACGCCGGACTCCAGCGCCTCGAGGACGCCCTTTTCCACCCCCGGAATATAGCCGCGTGAGATGGCACCGCCCACGACGCCGTTCTCGAAACGGAACTTCTCACCTCGTGGCAGCGGCTTGATCTCCAGAGAGACCTTGGCGTACTGCCCGTGTCCGCCGGTCTGTTTCTTGTGCTGATAATCGGCATCGGCCGGCCTGTTGATCGTCTCCCGGTACGCGACGCGCGGCAGTTCGGTCTCCACCTCGATCTTGTGACCGTCACGGATCCGTCCCAGGACCACGGCCAGGTGCAACTCCCCCATCGCCGCGACCACGGTCTCGCGCGTCTCCCCGTCGTAACGGACGCGGAAGGTCGGATCGGAGTCCGCCGTCCTGCCGATGATCTCCGACAGCTTGTCCTCGTCCTGCTTGGAAGCCGTTCGCAGTGAGAGCGCGTGTACCGGTTGCGGGAAGTCCGGCGGCACATAGGTGACGGTTGCCTCCGGGGCGTGCAGCGTGTCGCAGGTGGCGACATCGGTCAGCTTGTTCAGCACGCCGATGTCCCCGGCAGACAGCTCCTGCACGTCTTCGAGCTTCTCGCCCTGGCGCGTGCTCAGCTTGTTCAGCCGAATCTTGGTGCCGGTGCGCGCGCAGATCAGGTCGGCATCGGAGCGAAGGCCGCCGGTGATGACCTTCACGAACGACAAGCGGCCGGCGTATTGATCGACGCTGGTCTTCAGCACCAGCGCGGAGGCCGGACCGGACGGGTCGATCGTGCACGGGGTGACCTCGCCCGTGCCGTCGGCCTGCACCGTCGCGCCCGCCGGTGACGGCACGGTGCGCACGATCGCGTCCAGCAGCGGCGTGATCCCCACGTCGTGCAAGGCGGAACCCGCCAACACCGGGAACACCTGGCCGGCGGCGACCGCCGCCGTCAGTCCCCGAGTGATCTCCTCGTCGGTCAGCACCTCGTCCTCGAGATACTTCTCCATCAGTGCGTCGTCGCCTTCCGCGGCGGCTTCCATCAGCTCCAGCCGCCGCTCCTCTACCGCATCGCTCAACGCGTCCGGCACCGGAGCGTCGCCGCCGCCCGAGCGCAACAGCGCGCGCTGGCCGACGGCGTCCACGACGCCCTCGAACGAGTTCCCGGCTCCGATCGGGACGCTCAGCGGTGCGAACATCCCGCCGAACGATTGGCCGAGGTTCTCCAGCACCGCGTCGAAGTCGGCATGCTCTTTGTCCATACCGTTGACGAAGATGATGCGGGGCGTTCCGTCCCGTTCCAGGCGGCGCCACAGCTTTGCCGTTTCGATCTGCACGCCGACATCTGCGCCGACCACGACGACCGCGCACTCGGCGGCGCCGAGCGCGGCCACCACCTCGCCGATGAAGTCGCCGGAACCCGGCGAGTCGATCAGGTTGACTTTGCGGCCGTCCCAGTCGATGTGGGAAAAGGCGCTGTAGATCGAGATCTTGCGGGCGATCTCCTCCTCCGTGCAGTCGCTGACGGACTTGCCAGGGTCGAACTTGGGAACCACGCCGCCGTGGACGAGGATCTGTTCCATCAGCGTGGTCTTTCCCGTGCCGCTGTGGCCTACCAGGGCGACATTGCGAATTCGGTCTGTAGGGACGCTCATAACGGTGATGCTCCGGGCTGGACTCTGAACGGCGACGCTATGCAGGCGGTATTGCGCTGTCAAGCGGGCTGCGCGCGGCGCGGTGAGCGGCGGGCCCGCGACGCCTCAATTCCCGCGCGCCGGCGCGTAGTGGGCGAACGCCATCGTGTACGCGGCGCGGCCCTGGGTGGCGCTGCGCAGATCGGTGGTGTACCCGAACATGGCCCCCAGCGGCACCTTGGCGCTGACCCGTTCGGCGGCGTGGCCGGACTCCACCGTTTCTATTGCCCCGCCGCGCATCTGCAGACCGCCGAGCACCTCGCCGACGAATTCCTTCGGGGTGGTGACGTCCACGCTCATCACCGGCTCCAGCAGGATCGGCGCCGCCTTCCGGCTGCAACTCACGAAGCCGCTCGCCGCGGCGGCTTCGAACGCGAACTCGCTGGCACGTTCCTGGTCGTAGGCGCAGTCGGTCAGCTCGACCGCGACGTCGACCAGCGGGTAGCCGAATCCGGGGCCGGAGGAGAAGCCTGCCTCGATGCCGCGGGCGATCGCCGCGTACAGCGCTTCCGGAAGGCCCGCCGCGTCCGGGACCGTTCCGGTATCCAAGGTGCACCGGCCGCCCTGGCCGCGGGGCGTGACGCGCAGGGTCACGGCCGCGTAGTGGGCGCGGCCACCGATCTCGCGGTCGAACTCCTCGCGGTGCTCGACCGCGGCGGAGACGGACTCCCGGAAGGAGACCTGCGGCTTGCCGACGTTGGCGTCGATGCCGGTGCGCTCCGCGATCTGCCGCATCAGCACCTCGAGATGCAGCTCGCCCATGCCGGAAACCAGAAGCTGCCCGGTCTCGTCGTTCTCCTCCACCGCGAACGTGGGGTCTTCGAGCCGCAAGGCCTCCAGGGCGGCCAGGAGCGCGGCCGTGTCGGAGGCGGAATGGGGCTCAACGGCGACCGATACCACCGGCAGCGGGAAGCGCATGCGCTCCAGCAGCCCGGCCGGCTGCTCGCCGGCTCCTGCCTGGTTGCCGCGCTGCTTGCCGGTCACCGTGTCGCCGGTGCGGGTGAACTTCAATCCGACCGCCACGGCGATTTCGCCGGCGCTCACCGAGTCGATCTGTTCCCGCCGGTTGGCGTGCATGCGCAGCAGGCGTTGGATTCGCTCGGTGCGCCCCTGGCTGAGGTTCAAGAGCCGGTCGCCGCGGCGGAAGGTCCCCGAGTAGACGCGGAGGTAGCTCAGGGGTCCGGATTCGCGGTCGTTCTGCAGCTTGAAGGCGAGCGCGACCGGCGGCCCCGCCGCCGATCGCGCCAACGGTGGCCGGTCGGCCGCGCTCCCATCGCGCTCGAGGAGCTGCAGAGCCGGAAGCTCGTCCGGTGCCGGCAGGTACCAGACGATCCCATCCAGCAACGGCTGGACGCCGATGTTGCGCCGCGCCGCGCCGGCGAGCACGGGAACGAGCCGACCCGAAGCTACCGCCGCGCGAACTGCCTCTCGCAGCAATGGGACCGGCAGCTCGCGGCCCTCCAGGTAACGCTCTGCGATCTCGTCCGACCCGTCGGCGAGCGCGTCGACGAGCAGGTCGCGGCGCGGCCCCACCTCCGGGTCTGCGGGATCGGCCGCGCGGCACTGCATCGCGGTACCGTCGTCGCTCCAGGAGATCCGCTCCATCGTGATCAGGTCGACGATCCCGCGCAGCTCGCGGTCTTCGCCCCACGGCACCTGCAGCGCCACCGGCTCGGCGGAGAGCAGGCTGCGCATCTGCTGCAGCACCCCTTCGAACGATGCGCCGGCGCGGTCCAGCTTGTTGACGAACGCGATGCGGGCGACCGAGTGGCGGTCCGCCTGGTGCCACACCGTCTCCGACTGCGGCTCGACCCCTTCCACGGCGGAGAAGATCGCCACCGCGCCGTCGAGCACGCGCAGCGAACGCTCCACTTCGGCGGTGAAGTCGACGTGTCCGGGGGTGTCGATGAGGTTGATCTGATGGTCGGCCCAGAAACAGGTGATGGCCGCCGAGGTGATGCTGATGCCGCGTTCCTGTTCCTGCGGCATCCAGTCCGTGGTCGCCTCGCCGTCGTCGACCTCGCCGATGCGGTGGGTGCGCCCCGTGAAGAAGAGCATGCGCTCCGTGGTCGTGGTCTTTCCGGCATCGATGTGCGAGATGATCCCTACGTTGCGGATAGGCGGCATCTCTTACATACCCCACACCGTGACCGGGGCGTCCACGTCGGTCGGCGCACCGCGGCGGAAGATCTTCTGCTCCCAGGTCCGCTCCGTCGACCGGTCGAACACCATCAGGTGTCCCGCCTCCGCTCCGCACCGGTCCATGTAGGCGCGCGTCTGCTCCAGCCCCTCCACGATGGTCCGCTCCAGGTCGCCGTGCCGCACCTTGCACTCCACCACCCAGCGCCGTTCGCGCCCGCCCTGCGGCCACACGATCAGCAGGTCCGTGCGCCCGCGCCCCAGCGCGTACTCCCGCTCGATCCGCCCGCCGCCGTTGACAATGCGCTGCAGGTGCGCCTGCAGCAGCAACTGCGGCCCTGCCTCGTGGTACTGCTCGAAGCGCTGCACCCAGTGCTCGGAGTGCTCCCGGAAGAACGTCTGGAACGCCGCGAGCAGCCCCGTCATGTCCAGGTTGCCGGCGGTGTCCACGTACCACGCCATCTCCTGAGGGAGCCCTGCCTGCACCGCGTAGTTCAGGTAGCGCGGCACCACCTCCGCGTAAATCGGGTTGGCGATGCGCGGCCGGCCGCCCACGTCCTGCGTGACCAGTCCCAGGTCGCGGACGTAGGCGAGGTCTTCGTCCGACCATGCCTGCCGGCCGGCGCCGGCCAGGATCGGCTCGATCACGCGCCGCACGCGCTCTTCGCGCAGCTTGTTCGCCAAGTCGTCGACATGCGTGTCGCGGCGCAGGATCAGCCGCTCCTGTGCCTCCAGGACGGCCGCTGCCGTGATCGGACGTTCACGGTCCCGCCCCGGCTTGTCACGGAAGCAGGCGTCGTAGCACAGCGCGTTCACCAGCCACGGCTGGCCGGCCGTGCGCTCCCGCACCAACTTCAGCGCATCTTCCGTGAACGCCTGTCCGGTCTGCGCCGTGTGCTGCGCGGTCAGCGCGCGTATCTCCCGATCGGAGAAGTCGCCGAGCCGTAACGACTCCGACTTGATGTTGAACGCGCTGCCGCCGAGCACCAGGCGACTCTCCGCCGACGAGCGGATGCGGTAGTCGCGCACGTCGCGTAACCCGCAGAGGATGATGCTGTGCGGAAAGCGCTCCGGTCGGTCGACGTACCCGGTACGGAGCTGCCGCAGCACTGACAGCAGGGTGTCGCCCACCAGCGCGTCGATCTCGTCGATCAGCAACACCAGCGGCCGCGGGTCGGCCATGCTCCAACGCAGCAGCGCCTGACGCAGCGCCTGCCCCGGCCCGACACGGTCCAGCAGGGCGGGCCAGATGTTCTCCAGCGTCTCGTCGTCCAGCGTCACGCTTGCCTGCAGCGCCAGTTCGGCAAGCACGGTGCGCATGCCCTCCGCGACGTTCTCGCGGGCCGCCTGGCCGGCCTCGACGTTGGCGTACACGCACCGGTAGTCTCCCGCCGTCCCGCCGTTCAGCAGGTCGCGCAGCGCCAGCAACGCCGTGGTCTTGCCGGTCTGCCGCGGCGCGTGCAGCACGAAGTATTTCTCGTCGCGGATCAGACCGAGCACTTCATCGAGGTCGATCCGCGACAGCGGCGCGATCCGGTAGTGCCGGTCCGCGCGGACCGGACCGGCGGTGTTGAACGTGCGCACGGCCGCCATTGTCGCGGTACGTGGATCGGCTGTCATCCGCGTGGCGGTGCCGCCATCAGCACTCGAACTCTCCCAGCAGCGCCGCCATCCGCCGGCTGCCGTCGCGCCCGCCCGCCCGCTCGGCCCGAAATGAGTGGAGCGCCGGCGAGCAGGCCGTGCAGTCGTCGTAGACGGTGATTCCGGCGACACCCGCTCGGCACAGCAGAGCGATGTTGGCCGCGCGCAGGTCGATGCGGCCCGTTCCGCCTGCCACGTCGGCCGCATCCGTCCCGAACCGCTCGCGGAAGCGGCGCGCCCGCTCCGCCGGCACGTCATAGCAGCACGGACCGATGCCGGGACCGATGACCGCATCATAGGCGTCGGCACGGCGGCCGAAGCGGCGTTCCAGGCAGGTGAAAGCGTCGTCGACGATGCCAGTGCCGCGCCATCCGGAGTGCAGCAGGGCCGGCAAGCGGCGGTCGCGCGGGATCAGGAAGATCGGCAGGCAGTCGGCGACGGTCACGCACAGCACGTCGTTCGGCGTTCCGGCGATCACGCCGTCGGCCTGGAGCGCTGCGTCAGCCGAGTTGCGGCCGGCGAACACCACGCGACGCGTGTGGCGCTGCACGACGCGGCGGATTCGCTCGAGGCTGATGCCGAGCGCTTCGCAGGTCCGCCGCCATGTGGCCGGATCGCTCATGTCGCCGGCTACCGCGGTGGTCAGGACGGCGCGCAACGGTGCCGGAACTGCCAGGTCGACGATCGGCGCGGCCGGCTCCACGGGCTCGAGGAGCCGCCGGACAAGCTTGGCGGCCGGCTCCTTCAGCTCGTGCGAACCAGTCGCCAAGCTGCCGGCATCAGCAGGGCGGCGATGGCCAGCTTCACGAGATCGCCGACGATGAAGGGCGTGAGCCCCCACTGCAGGATCGGGTTGTCCCAGCCGGCGACGCTTCCGAGCCACAGCAGCCCAGGGACGTAGATGACGACGTTGCCGATCAACATCGCCGCCGCGGTCAGCGGAACGCTGCGGTCCCATCCCGCCTCGGCCAGCAGGCCGATCACCAGCGTTGCCAGCAGGAAGCCGAGCAGGTAGCCGCCGGTGGTGCCGACCATGTAGGCCAGCCCGATTCCCCTCTCCGGAGTGCCGGCGAACACCGGCAGCCCCACGGCTCCCGCCGCCAGATAGAGAAGGACGGCGAGTCCACCCAGACGCCAGCCCGCCGCCATGCCGATGACCAGGATCACCAGGGTCTGCAGGGTCATCGGTACCGGCACCATCGGCACCTGGATCTTCGAGGAGACCGCGATCAGCGCGCTGCCCACCAGCGCCAGGAACAGGACCCGGAAGGCGTTCGCGGTCCACATGCCCGAGCCGGTGGTGCTCCCGGCCGGCGGCCACAGGCGATCGATCAGGGTCTGCGGATGAGATCGCTGAGTCATCGGCGGCGAGTCTATGAAGCGGGCGGATCACCGCGCAAGCGGTCGCCCCGACCGACCGCGTCGTTGACGCCCGTGCGGGGCTGTCCCTATGGTGCCCGCTCGGGTGGAGTTGCGGCCCGCGGCGTTTGACGCCGTTGCGGGCCGACCCTACTGTGCCCGTTCACCGGAAACAGCACATGTCACTTCGCGTTCGTTACGCCCCGTCGCCGACCGGGCTGCACCACATCGGCGGCGCTCGCACCGCCCTGTTCGCCTACCTGCTGGCGCGTTCCGCCGGCGGGACCTTCATCCTGCGCATCGAGGACACCGATCGCGCACGGTTCGACCCGGCCGCGCTGGAGGACATCTACGACACCCTCGGTTGGCTGGGACTGCGCTGGGACGAGGGGCCGAAGGTGGGCGGCCCGCATGGCCCGTACGTGCAGTCGGAACGGGTCGAGCGCCACCGGGCGGTGGCCGAACGGCTGGTGGATACCGGCCATGCCTATCGCTGCTACTGTGATCCCGCACGCTTGGCGCGGGTGCGCGAGGCCGGCAGCGGGTACGACCGCCGCTGCCGCAACCTGTCCGCGGTCGAGCGCCGGCAGCACGAAGATCAGGGGATACCCTCGGTCGTGCGGTTCAAGGTGCCGCTGGATGGCGCGACCCGCTACGAGGATGACCTGCTTGGTTCCATCGAGCGCCGCAACAGCGACATCAATCCCGATCCGGTGCTGCTGAAGTCCGACGGCTACCCCACCTACCACTTGGCCGCCATCACCGACGACCACGACATGCGCGTCAGCCATATCCTGCGGGCCCAGGAGTGGGTTTCCTCGGCGCCGCTGCACGTGCTGATCTTCCGGGCATGCGGGTGGGAGCCGCCGCGATACGCCCACCTTCCGGTCGTCAACGGACCGGACGGAAAGAAGCTGAGCAAGCGCCACGGGGCGATGAGCGTCGCCGAGTTCCGCGACCAGGGCTACCTGCCGGAGGCGCTGGTCAACTACATGGCCCTGCTCGGCTGGTCGCTGGACGGAGAGCGCGAGTTGTTCACCCTGCGGGAGCTGGAACAGGCCTTCAGTCTGGAGCGGCTGCACGCCTCCCCCGCGGTGTTCGACGCCGACAAGCTGCGCTGGATGAACGGCACCTACATCCGAGCCCTGCCGCCGGAAGAACTGGCCGGGCGGCTTGCGCCGTGGCTCGCCACGTCGGGCGCGGCCGACCCGGAGCGGGTGGCGCGGCCGGTCGCCGAGCTGGTCCGCGAGCGCCTGACCGTGCTCGGCGACACGATACCCATGGCGGCGTTTCTGTTCGCCACGAAGCTGGACTACGATGGCGGCGCGCTCGTGCCGAAGCGGCTGGACGGGGCGCGGACGGCGCGGGTGCTCGAGCGGGCGCTCGACTTGGTCGACGCGGCATGCGGCCCGGATGAAGACCCGGCCGAACGGGCGTTCCGCACCGCTGCCGACGAGCTCGGCGTCAAGTTCGGCGACCTGATGATGCCGGTGCGGGTGGCGATCACCGGCGCGCGGGTGTCGCCGCCGCTGTTCGGCAGCATGCGGATTCTGGGCGCGGAGACCTGCCGGGAGCGGCTGCGCGCCGCCCTGGTCAAGCTGGACGAACAAACGCCCGACGCGTAACGGAAGGGACATGACGCGCACGACACTCGATCAACTGGTATCGCTGTGCAAGCGGCGGGGGTTCGTCTACCCGTCGAGCGACATCTACGGCGGCCTCGCCTCCGCGTGGGACTACGGACCGCTCGGCGTGCAGCTCAAGAACAACCTGCGCGACCGCTGGTGGCGGAGCATGACGCGCGGCGAGCTGCCGGTCGTCGGCCTGGACGCCGCCATCCTCATGCACCCGCGCGTGTGGGAGGCCTCCGGTCACACCAGCGCCTTCAACGATCCGCTGGTGGACTGCCGCAACTGCAAGGCGCGCTTCCGCGCCGACCACCTCGAGGACCCGGCCGGCCGCTGCCCGCAGTGCGGGAAGGCGGAGCTGACCGAGGCGCGGCAGTTCAACATGATGATGCGCACCACCCTGGGACCGGTGGAGGACGGCGGCGCCGATGTCTACCTGCGCCCGGAGACCGCGCAGGGCGCCTACGTCAACTTCAAGAACGTGGTGCAGTCCGGGCGCGTCAAGGTGCCGTTCGGGATCGCCCAGATCGGCAAGGCGTTCCGCAATGAGATCACGACCAAGAGCTTCATCTTCCGCACCTGCGAATTCGAGCAGATGGAGATGCAGTTCTTCGTGCATCCTCACCAGGACGAGCAGTGGTTCGCGCACTGGCGGGACGCGCGCTTCCGCTACTACACCGACCTGGGCATCGAGCCGTCCCGGCTGCGGCTGCGGCCGCACGGACCGGACGAGATCGCCCATTACGCCAAGGTCGCCGTGGACATCGAGTACGACTTTCCGATGGGATGGCAGGAGCTGGAAGGGATCCACAACCGCATCGACTTCGACCTGCGCCGGCACTCCGAGCTGTCGGGCAAGGACCTGACGTACCTCGACGACGGCAGCTCCGGAGGCACGCAGGGTGAGCGGTTCGTCCCGTACGTGATCGAAACCGCAGTGGGGCTGACCCGCACCGTGCTGGCGGTGCTGGCCGACGCCTACGACGAGGACGAGGTGGAAGGGGAGAAGCGCACGGTGATGCGCTTCCACCCGGCGATCGCACCGATCACGGTGGCGGTGTTCCCGCTGCTCAGGAAGGACGGGCTGGCCGAGCTGGCCCGCGAGGTGGCCGCCGACCTGCGCGCCGATCATGACACCTTCTACGACCAGGGCGGCGCCATCGGCCGGCGCTACCGCCGCCAGGACGAGATCGGCACGCCGTACTGCGTCACGGTCGACCACCAGAGCAGGGACGACGGAACGGTGACCGTGCGGCTGCGCGACTCGATGGAACAGATCCGCGTCCATCGCGACGCGCTGCGGGGGCAGCTCGCCGAGCTGACGGCCGGCTACTCCCGTACGGACGGCTCCTGATGGACGTCCTGGCCACCCTGACCCGGCGCGGTCTGGTCAAGCAGACTACCGATGCGGCCGCGCTCTCCAAGCTGCTGGAGCGCGATCGGGTCACCTTCTACCTCGGCATCGACCCCACCGGGCCCAGCCTGCACGCCGGCCACCTGGTCGGTCTGCTTGCCATGGCGCACTTGCAGCGCGCCGGCCACCGGCCGGTGCTGCTGATCGGCGGCGCCACCGCCCGCGTGGGCGATCCGTCGGACAAGGACGACATGCGGCCGCTGCTGCCGGTGGAGACCGTCGTTCGCAACGCCGAGCTGATGCAGCGTCAGGTGGGCCGCATCATCGACCTGGACCGTACCACCGTGGTCGACAACGCCACCTGGCTTGCCGAGCTTGGCTATCTGGACTTCCTGCGCGAGATCGGGTCCCGTTTCTCCGTGAACCGGATGCTCGGCTTCGAGACCTACCGCCGCCGCCTGGAGACCGGCCTCTCCTTCCTGGAGTTCAACTACCTGCTGCTGCAGGCGTACGACTTCCTGGAGCTGCACCGCCGCCACGGATGCCTGCTGCAGATCGGCGGCGATGACCAATGGGCGAACATCCTGGCCGGCGTCGACCTGATCCGCCGCGTGGAGCGGGTCGAGGCGCACGCCCTGACCTGGCCGCTGGTTACGACCGCGGACGGCAAGAAGATGGGCAAGACGGCCGCGGGCGCGCTGTTCCTGGCCCCGGAGCTGGTTACGCCGTACCAGTTCTACCAGTACTGGATCAACGTCCCGGACGCCGACGTCGGCACGCTGCTGGCGATGCTGACGCTGCTGCCGGACGCCGAGGTGGAGGAGCTCGGCGGCCTGCGCGACCGTGCCGTGGTCGCGGCCAAGGAGCGGCTGGCCATGGAGCTGACCACCCTCGTGCATGGCGCCGAGGAGGCAGAGCGCGCCCGCCGGGCCAGCCGCGCGCTGTTCCACGTCGTTGAGCCCGCCCCTGCGAAGCTCCACGTCAGTACCAGCGAGGTGAAGGTCACGGTCACGAGGGCGTTGCCCATCTCGACACTGGCGGCCGCGGAATTGGATTCCGGCCTCACCATGGTGGATCTGTTGGTGCGGGCGGGGCTGGCGTCGAGCCGTTCGGAGGCGCGGCGGCTGATCTCGCAAGGGGGCGCCTATCTCAACGAACGGCAGTGGACGGACATGGACCGGCCGGTCGCGGCGGCGGACCTGTCGGACGGGCAACTCATCGTGCGCGCCGGGAAGAAGCGGCACCATCGATTCGTGATCGGGAGTGGTTCCTGAAGGCCCTGGGCCGTCGTCCGGGCATTCTCCGGGCAGGCCGGCAAGTCTTGACGATCGCTTCGCCTCACTGGTAGGTTGGCTGGCGATGCCCGCGAAACTATCCGCTGCCAAGCGGCAGCGCCAGAACAGCACGCGCCGGTTGCGCAACCGGGCCGTGCGCAGCCGCATGCGTACCGCGATTCGATCGTTCGTCGATTCCCTGGACGGGGACCAGTCCGAAGCCGTCGAGCGGCTTGGCCATGCCGTGCGCGCCGTGGACAAGGCCGCCTCGAAGGGCGTCGTGCACCGGCGCACGGCCGCGCGTTACAAGCGCCGCCTGGCCGGGCGCCTGCGGCGGCGGTTCGCGGCGACCTAGCGACGTGCCGGGCCACAAGGAGCGATCTGGTGGCGGTTGAGGGGACGGACAGAGCTGACGGGACGGACAGAGCCGACGGGACGGACAGGGCCGACAGGACGGACAAGCTGACCAAGGCGGAGATCATAGAGAGCATCTATGCCGAGGTGCCGGTCAGCAAGAAAAACATCCATCGCATCCTGGATCTGTTCTTCGACCAGGTGAAGGGCGGGATCATCGGCCAGCGCGCCGTGGAGTTGCGTGGCTTCGGGACATTCGAGCTGAAGCCGCGCAAGGGCCGGGTCGCGCGCAATCCGCGCACCGGCGAACGGGTCGAGGTGGAGAACCACGGAGTGGCTTCGTTCCGCCCGGGACGCGAGTTGAAGGAGCGTGCCTGGTCCAGCCAAGTGTGACACCTCCACATTCACCGTGGCCGATCTGACCCGGTCGGCCATCCCCGGCGGTGCGGCACGCCGCTCCACCGGCAAGACGTGGCGGCAGGTGGTCGCCGAGGTCGCCGCGTTGACGCTGTCCGCGGCGCTGTTCGCGTTGTCATTCCCCAATCCGCTCTCCATGTGGGGGTGGTATCCGCTCGCCTTCGTGGCGCTGGCGCCGCTGTTCTGGGTGATCGGCAGGACGCCCTGGAGCCGTGTCGTCCTGTACGGCGTGTTGTACGGCTTCGGCAGCTACGCCCTGTTCAACTACTGGCTGGCGAAGTTTCACGCCTTGGGCCTCCTGTTCGTGCCGGCTGTCCACGCGATCTACCTGCTGGCGTTGTTTCCGGCGCTGAAGCTGGTCACCGACCGATTCCCGCGGCATGCGCCGCTCTGGCAGGCGGTGGTCTGGGTGGCCTACGAGTTTCTGAAGACGCAGGGGTTTCTGGGCTACTCGTACGGAGTCATCGGCTACACGCAGTATCTGCTCGCGCCCCTGGTACGCTCCGCGGCGCTGGCGGGCGTATGGGGCGTTTCGCTCCTGGTGGTGCTGGCCAACAGCTACATCGCCCACATGGCGGCGGCGCTCGGTCCCCTGCGCGGTGACCGGTGGCGGCGGGCCGTCCGGTTGCTGCGCGCGCGCCCGCTGGTTCCCGCACTCTGGACGGTGCTGTTCGCGGGGTCCGTGGGCTACGGCGCGGCGCTGCCTGCTGACTACGCAGACGCGCCGCAGTGGCGGGTCGCGCTGGTCCAGCAGAACATCGATCCGTGGGTGGGCGGATACCGTGCCTACGAACGTTCCCTGCACGTCCTGCTGCGGCAGAGCCGGCGCGCGCTGGCCGAGGAACCCGACGCCGTGATCTGGTCCGAGACGTCGTTCGTGCCCGGTATCGATTGGCACACCCGCTACCGCGCGCGCGACCAGGAGTCGATCAGGAAGTACGAGCTGGTCCGCCAACTCCGGGCGTTCCTGGACGAGCAGACCGTGCCGTTCGTGGTCGGCAACGGCGACGGACAGCGGGAGCGGACCGCCGCGGGTGACGAGCGGGTGAACTACAACTCGGCGCTGCTGTACGAGGGGGGCCGGATCGTCCAGGCCTACCGCAAGCTGCACCTGGTGCCGTTCACCGAGCGCTACCCGGACTGGGGACCCCGGTTCCTTCGTGACCTGCTGGAGGACTTCGACACTCACTTCTGGGAACAGGGCGAGGAGTGGACGGTGTTCGACGCCGGCGGGGTGCGCTTTTCGACGCCGATCTGCTTCGAGGACACGTTCGGCTATCTGAACCGAGAGTTCGTCAACCGCGGCGCGCAGGTGATCGTCAACATGACCAACGACTACTGGTCGAAGTCCGTGCCCGCAGAGATGCAGCACTTCGCGATGGCGGTGTTTCGCGCGACCGAGAACCGCAGGAGCGTCGTGCGCGCGGCAAACAGCGGCATCACGGCCATCGTCGAGCCCTCGGGGCGGATCACCGCAACGCTGGAGCCGTTCGTCGAGGCCACCCTGATCGGCGAGGTACCGGTCTTCGATGCTGCGACCACGCCGTATTCCCGCGCCGGTGACTGGCTGGGCGTTGCGCTGACCGCAGCGGCACTCCTGCTGATCGGGGGCGCCCTGGGCGGAGCCGTTCTACGCCGGTGGCGCGATGCACGTTGACAGGGGCATGCCGGACGGGATGATGATCATCCCGTGACCGGTGACAAGATCCTTATCGTCGACGACGAAGCCACGAACGTCGAAATCTTCGACCTGATGCTGTCGAAGCTCGGCTTCTCCACGGATACCGCCTCGGACGGGGTGGAGGCGCTGGAAAAGCTGCCGAGCTTCCGTCCGGCGCTGATCCTGTTGGACAACATGATGCCGCGGATGACCGGTTGGGAGGTGACGCGGAGGATCAAGCACGGTGACGATCTGGCCGAGTACCGCGACGTGTCGATCATCATGTTCTCGGCGGCCGACGACGTCCAGGACAAGGTGCAGGGACTGGAACTGGGGGTGGACGACTACATCACCAAGCCGTTCAACTTCACCGAGGTGCTGGCTCGCATGCGCGCCGTACTGCATCGCCGCCATCTGCAGGAGCAGGTGACACGGCGCGAGCATCGGATCGGCGTGATCGAGTCGCTGAACGAGTCGCTGATATTCTTCTCCCAACATGTGCGGAGGCCCCTCGAGCAGCAGTTGCGGCTCGTCGACGCTCCGGGAGCCGCGTCCGCCGAGACACTCGCCGACAGAATCAGGGATGACGCGCGCGCGATCCTCACCAAGCTCGATGCTCTGGAACAGGAAGTCGGGGACCTGCAGCGTCAGGGCGACGAGCTCAAGGCGGGAGATCTCTCCCTCGACGAGCTCCATCGCCGGCTCGCCGGCATCGCCTCGGCGGGCGTCACCGGCTCCTGACCGTGCTCGGACGCAAGAGGCCGGAGCGGCCCAACTCCGATGCGCCGCCCACGATCTTGTCGGCCGAGACCCACATGAAAGGACTGCTCCGGTTCGACAGCGTCCTGCAGATCAACGGCACGTTCGACGGAGAGATCCACTCCGCCGGGCGGCTTCTGGTCGGCGAGGACGGGCAGGTGTGCGCCAAGATCGAGGTGGGGTCGGCGGTGATCGGCGGCACCGTGCGCGGCGACATCAAGGCAACCGACAGTGTCGAGATGCTGGCGACTGCCCGAGTGTTCGGCGATGTCGGCACGGCACGGCTGATCGTCGCAGACGGCGCCGTCTTCGAAGGCGAGCTGGAGATGAGCAGCACGTCCGACACGCGCGACGCGCCCGCGGCCACGCCGGAGGGCTAAGGACGCGGGCCCGCCGAGCGATCCTGTTGCCTCGGCGGCCTTGACACTGCATTCTTCGCGCGAGTAGAGTTCCGCAAGCACTCACTCCTTTCCCAGCGCCAGGCACGGGGCTGCGAGAACGCCATTCAGCAGGTACCGGACGGAACGGCCGCGCCGATTCCGCAGGGAGTCCCGGGGAGCAACATGCCGGAAAAAAGCACAAGCAGACGGTCACGATCGCGGAAGAAGCTCAGGGTCGAAGTCAAGGACGGCTTCGACGGGGTCGACGGCACCCTTGCCCATCAGGCCGCCGTCGCACAGGCCGAGCAGGCGGCCGAGAAGCATGCGCAGACGTCCGGCAGCGATGGCATGGACGGACTGCGGGCGCCGGTCGACGACGGAACCCCGCGCGAGAAGCTCCTGATCAGCGATCTCGCCGTCAAGGACCTTCCGGAGTTGCGCAGCCAGGCGGCTGCCATGGGGCTGAGCCCCGAAAGCCTCGTCGGGATGAAGAAGACGGACCTCATCTTCGGCATCCTCAAGGAACACACGCATGCCAAGGGTGGCGTGATCTACGCCCACGGCGTGTTGGAGATCCTCCCGGATGGATACGGCTTTCTGCGATCGCCCAACTACAGCTATCTCCCCGGGCCCGAGGACATATACGTGTCGCCGTCGCAGATCCGACGGTTCAACCTCAAGACCGGAGACACGGTCCATGGCCAGATCCGCCCCCCCAAGGACGGCGAGCGGTTTTTCGCGATGTTGCTCGTGGAGACGGTCAACGACAGCCCTCCGGTCGTCGCCCAGAACCGGGTGCCGTTCGACCACCTCACGCCGCTGTATCCCGACGAACGCCTGAACCTGGAGACCGCCGACGGCAACCTGGAAACGCGGATGATGAACCTGTTCTGCCCCCTCGGCAAGGGGCAGCGCGGGCTGATCGTATCGCCGCCGCGCGCCGGCAAGACCATGCTGTTGCAGCGGGTCGCGAATGCCATTACGGAGAATCACCCCGAGGTCTTTCTGATCGTGCTGCTGATAGATGAGCGCCCCGAAGAGGTCACCGACATGCAGCGCAACGTCAGGGGAGAGGTGGTTTCCTCCACGTTCGACGAACAGGCCACGCGGCACGTGCAGGTGGCCGAGATGGTGATCGAGAAGGCGCGTCGCCTGGTCGAGCACAAGCGGGACGTGGTGATCCTGCTGGACTCGATTACCCGCCTGGCCCGCGCCTACAACCAGACCGTGCCGACGTCGGGCAAGATCCTGTCCGGCGGCGTCGACTCCAACGCGCTGCACAAGCCGAAGCGATTCTTCGGTGCGGCGCGCAACGTCGAGCACGGCGGCAGCCTGACGATCGTCGCGACCGGCCTGATCGAGACGGGAAGCCGCATGGACGAAGTCATCTTCGAGGAGTTCAAGGGCACCGGCAACATGGAGGTGCGACTGGACCGCAAGATCGCCGACCGCAGGATCTACCCGGCGATCAACATCAAGCAGACCGCCACCCGCAAGGAAGAGCTGCTGCTGAGCGATCAGGAGCTGGCCAAGCTGTGGATCCTGCGCAAGGTGCTCGGCCCCATGGACGAGCTGCAGATCGCCGAGTTGCTGATCGAAAAGATGCGCAAGACCAGGACCAACGATGCCTTCCTGCGCTCCATGAACACCTCGGCCGTCGGCGACTGACCGTTCGCGGCCCTGTCGCTCGCGGGTTGGCCGACGAACCACGCCGCGCGGCTCCGGCGTTCGCGCTGGACCGCGTCACGCTGCGCATGGACCGGACCCGGATCCTGAAGGCCATGAGCTGGTCTGCGGAGACGGGACAGCGCTGGGCGGTGCTGGGTCCCAACGGCTGCGGCAAGAGCACCTTGCTGCGGTTGCTGGCCGGGCGCGCGCATCCCTCCTCCGGTACCGTCGACCTGCTTGGCCATCGGGTCGGCCGGGTCGACCTGGGCCTGCTGCGGCGTGCCATCGCCTGGGTGCACGCAGACCTGCTGCAGTGGATCCCTCGCTTCCAGACGGTGCTGGAGACCGTGGTCGCCGGCATGCGCGGGACCTTCGTGGTCCACGACCGCATCGCACCGCCGGAGTCGGACGGCGCCATGCAGGAGCTGCGTGCGGTGGGCATGGCGTCGCTGCGCGAACGACGGTTCGTGACGCTGTCCACCGGCGAGCGGCAGCGCACGCTCATCGCACGCGCATTCGCGGCGCGCCCGGCGCTGGTGCTGCTGGACGAGCCGTGCGCGGGCCTGGACCCGCGGGCACGTGAAGAGTTCCTGACCGCGCTGCGCACGGCCGTCGACCGATCGTCCGCCACGGTCGTTTACGTCACTCACAGCATCGAGGAGCTGGACGGCTCCTACGACGGGGTCCTGCTGATGAAGGACGGCGCCGTCGCGGGCGCCGGCCCGCCTGCGACCGAGCTTACCGACGCCACCCTGTCGCGAGTGTTCGGCGTGCCCTGCGTGGTGATCGCCGACGGCGGCCGGTACTGGCTGCATGTCGGCCAAGCAACAGGATGAGGGCGAGGATCAGGCCGACCGGCAGGTAGTCGCCGAAGGCCGTATACGGCGTCGTGGCCGGCGTGGCCGGCAGGTGCAGCGTGACCAGGGCGGCGTCAGCAATGAACGGCGCCAGCACCGATCCCGGGATCGTTCGGCCGTACACGTCGAGCGCTGCGGTGATGCCGCCGTTGGTCGCGCGCAGCAGCGGCCGAGCGTTCTCCACCGACCGGAAGCGCGCCGCCACCAGGTGCTGGGTCTCCGACGACACGGTGCGCGACCACGAGTCGTTGGTGAGGTTGACCAGCATCTCCGCGCCGGCGCGCACGAAGCGCCGGTTCAAGGCGGGAAAGGCGTCCTCGAAGCAGATCGGCGTGGACAGGCGCACGCTGCGGCCATCGGGCGTGGCGACGGTGAACACCGTCGAATGGTCGCCGGCAACCCAGCCGGCGCCGATGCCCACCATCGAACGATAGAACCGGCGTATGAACCCGATCTCCCAGAATGGTACCGCTTCCGCGAACGGCACGAGCTGCTGCTTGCGGTAGTAGTCGAACCGGCCCGCTCCCGGACCGATCAGGAAGGAGGCGTTGCTGTACTCGAAGGCGGCAGGGTCGATGACGTAGGGCGCGCCGGTGATCAGGTGGGTGTCGAGGGAGCGCAGGAACGGTCCCAGCGGATCGCCGTTCGGGAAGCGCTCGAAGTCGACCCGGCGGCTGAAGAGTTCGGCGTGTTCGCCGACCGGCTGGTCAGGCAGGGCGGTCTCGCTCCAGACGATCAGGTCGAGCCCGCTCCCGTCGAGCACCCGCCGCGTGAGCCGCAT
Source organism: Spirochaetia bacterium (assembly GCA_965215345.1). GTDB lineage: Bacteria > Spirochaetota > Spirochaetia > SZUA-6 > Bin103 > CATQHW01. Next base: position 2,726,093 of record CBDCDL010000002.1, read on the forward strand.
CAGGGTGCGGAGGCTGTCGGCGTGCTCTTCGACGCCACCGTCCCACGGATCGACGTTGTGCTGGATCAGCGCCACCTCGATCGGCGTGCCTGCTCCGGCCCCCGACTCCCGGCTCGCATCGGCGCCGAGGCGGACGAAGCCGTACCCCAGCGCGCCGATCGCCAGCACCGCGACCATGAGATAGGTCCGTACCGGTTGATGCCGCCACGGGCGCTGCACGCCCTCGGCGACCGCGGCGTTGACCAGCGCCATCAGCAGCGACAGCCCCCACACGCCGGTCAGCGCCGTGAACTGGATCAGCGGGGTGACCGTGTTCACCGGATAGGCGGCGAGCCCCCAGGGAAAGCCCAGGAACCCGGACGACTTCAGGAACTCGTAGACCGTCCAGGCGGCGGCGACGGCGTACGGGCGCAGGCGGCCGGCGGCGAGGGCCACGCCGCGCAGCACCGGCCCGAGCATCGCCCCGAACAGCGCGTACCCCAGCACCGGGCCGCCCAACGTCCACAGCGCGAACTCCCGGAAGTACAGCAGCCAGTAGTACGACAGCGGCGTGGCGACCACCATGAACAGGGCGGCGGCGAGCGCTGCCTGAGCATAGGAGCGGCTGCGGTAGATCGACAGGAACAGCGGCGCGAAGGCGACCGGGCCGAGCAGGGGATTGCCAAGCGGCGCCAGCTCGTTCGGGAGGGCCAGGGGCACGGCGACCGCCGACACGGCCGCCGGCACGTAGCGATGGAGCCACACGCGCGCCCCGGTAGCTGGCCGCCGCGACTCTTTTGCGCTAAGCTGCCCACCGTGTTCGCCGACCTGCAGCGCAAATGGGACGATCTGTGTACGCAGTGCGGACAGTGCTGCTATCGGCGCGACCGAGTGCAGGGCGAACTGGTCATCGACCGCGATTCACCGTGTCGCTTTCTGGATGTGTCGACCCAACTCTGCACGGTGTACGAGTCACGGCTGTCGACCTGTGCGAACTGCAAGCGACTGACGATCTTCCACGCGCTGTTCTCGCGCTATCTGCCCGACGACTGCGGGTACGTGGAAGCGTTCAGGATATGGCGTACACCACCCACCGACTGTCAGCGTCCCGGAGCTCCAGGCTCTGCCCTGAACGGAACGACGGAAACGCCTCCTGATAGTGCGCCTCGAAGCTGACCTCGATCCGGTACCGCGCACTGCCGCCGTCTGCACTGCCGCCGTCTGCGTCCAGGGCCTCGACCATGCCCACCTCGATCACCTCGTCGGCGGTCAGGCCGCGGTAGGGAGAGTTGCCGAAGTAGTCGTCCAGCATCGTTCGCAGTGACTCTCGCGTCACTGCAGAGCCGTCCGGAAGGCGAATCTCGTGGTCGACGGCTGCCAGGACACCGGCGGTGTCCTTCTCCAGGAATCGGTCGACCCCGTCGAGCACCGCCGTGACGACCGATGTCCGGTCGGCCAGCGTCTTGTTGCGGGCGGCTGAAGCACGCATGCGTCCTTCGGCTTCCGCGGCCGACTCCATGGGAGCGGGTGACCAGTTGGCGGGGACCCGTTGCTCGTCGGAAAACAGGATCGCCGAGACCAGCCACGTGTCTCCGACGGGGCGCAGCACGAACCGCTGCTGCGTGCCCCAGAACGGTACGTCGGCCGACAGATCCATGCGAGCGTCCAGGCTGACCTCGAAGGCGTCCGCCAGGGCCCCGGTTCCGATCCCGTAGCGGTGAGCCATCACGTTGTCGACATCGTAAATCTGCCCGAGCGCGATTCCCGTCAGCGATCGCTCCGCGAACAGTGCGTCCAGTGCGCTGTGCGCCTGGGAGCGGGTCACGTCCATTCCCGCCACGTACACCGAGCCGTCCAGCATGGACACGATCGCGTCGGAGTCGTGGGCCAGGAAGGCGCTTGCCAGACGCAGCAACTGCGACACCACCAAGCTCGATGTCCAGCCGGTCGTGTCCACGGGATCGGCCGACGGCCGGTCAGGCAGGTCGATCTTCTCGCGTTGCTGCTCCCCGATGGCATCGGGGTCCAGAGCGGGATTCAGTTCGAAGGCGAGCCGGCGCATTCCAGCGGCCAGATCGAGCTTGCCGACTTCCTCGTATTGAATACCTGCCAAGTAGTACGACTCCGCCATCTCGGCCTTTTTCTCCGGGGAAAGAGCCGCCAGATCGGCCGGCAGGGCGAGGGCCGGCGTACTCAGCGCCAGCAGACAAGTGACGAGTCCTGTTGCGGTCACGAACCGGCGAACGGTAGCCATGGCGGACAATACTATACCATCAGCGGCGGCGTGTGGCGAGACGCCGCAAAGCGCCGGTCGGACGGCGATCGTGGGCCGCGCGCGGAGCTTTGCCGGAGACCGGATTCGAACCGGTACGGTCCATGCGGACCAGGGGATTTTAAGTCCCCGGTGTCTGCCGTTTCACCACTCCGGCGCCGATCCGGAGCCTAACGACGGCTCCGTCGCCGGGTCAAACCTCGGCGCGGCACCGCCCGCCCGCGCACGCATTTGACCGTTACGCCTGGAGCGTACTACCGTTGGGACGTGTATGCGCTCGTAGAGATCAAGGGAAAGCAGTACCGGGTGAGCCCCGGTACCGAAATCGTCGTCGATCGACTGTCGGCCGCGCAGGAGTCGTTCGATCTGGACTCGGTCCTGCTGTTGTCCGACGGTCATGACGTACTGGTGGGCAATCCGTATGTCGCCGACGCACGGGTTCGCGCGCGTGTGGCCGGGGAGGAGCGCGGCAGGAAGATCAGGGTATCGACCTACCGCCGCCGCAAGCGCACGCAGCGCACGCGTGGCCACCGGCAGCGCTACACGCGCCTGCTGATCGAGGACGTGGTGGCGGGCGCAGCCGGGGAAGCCGCGGCTTCCTGAGGAGAGGCGGACATGGCTCACAAGAAGGGTGGAGGAAGCTCGCGCAACGGGCGCGATTCGATCGGCCGCAGGCTCGGCGTCAAGCGCTACGGTGGCGAACGCGTACATGCGGGCGCCATTCTGGTGCGTCAGCGCGGAACGCGGGTGCATCCCGGTCCGAATGTCGGCCGGGGCAGCGACGACACGCTGTTCGCACGGTCTTCCGGCTTGGTCAGGTACTACCGCCGCCGCAACCGGAGATTCGTCTGCGTCGACTCCGGCGGCCCTGTCGACTCCAGCGGCCCTGTCGACTCCGGCGGCCCTGCGGAGCAGCCCGTCGCGCGCTGACCGGCGTCCGTGCGGACGGCTGCCGGCTGCCCCGCGTCCTGCGTCGGACCGGATGCCGTGAGGACGGCCATCTTCGGAGGGACCTTCAATCCGGTTCACAACGGCCATCTCCATCTCGCCGCCACCGTCTGCGCGGAGTTGGCGTATGGGCAGGTGGTCTTCGTGCCCGCGCACGTTCCACCGCACAAGGACGCCGACGAGCTGATCGCCGGCTCGCACCGGCTGTCGATGCTGCGCCGGGCGGTCGCCGGACACGATGCCTTCCGGGTGGACTCGTGCGAATTGGACCGCCGCGGGGTTTCCTACACCATCGACACGGTACGATACCTTGGCGCGGCGCGCGGCCGGTTGGGAGTCATCATCGGTGACGATCTGGCGGCCGACTACCGGTCATGGCGCGAGGCGCCCAGCCTGGCCCGTGAGGCCGACCTGATCCTGGGCCGCCGCCTCGACGGCAGCGCACCGCTGCCGTTCCCGCACCGGGTCGTCCGCAACGTGCGGTTGCCGCTCTCTTCCCGGCTCATCCGCGACCGGCTGCGCGCCGGCCTTCCGGTCGATCATCTCACGCCGCCCGCGGTCCTCGAGTACATCCGCTCCCACGGGCTGTATGGCGCGACATGAGGGTTGCCGGCCCGCGCCGGGGACGGGCGGTGACCGGGGTGATCACGGGGCTCATCGTGGTCATCGCGACCGGCGCGTTCGTCCTGAGCTTCTTGAGACTGCGCAGCGACGCGGTGAGCGACCTGATCGATGCCCAGGGTCGCATCGCCGTGACCTTCATGCTTCCCATCGACGACCCGTCGCCTTCCTTCGAGGTGCTCATGCTCGACGCGAGGACCGGCCGCGCGGCGTTGCTGTTCGTTCCCGGTTCGATCGGCGTGGTGCTCCCCGACCCGCAGCGGATGGGCGCCATCGCGGCGCTGTACGGCCCGGACGGCCACGCCGCGCTTGGCGGGCGCTTGGCCGAGCTCCTCGATCTGCGACTGGACTTCTACGTCGACCTGTCGTACGAAGGGCTCGGGCGGCTGGTCGACGTGCTCGGCGGCGTCGAGGTCGTGATCCCGGACACCATTCAGATCCTCGATGCGGACCGCCGCGTTCTGCTGCCATCAGGCAGCGTGGTGCTGGATGGAGACATGGCGCGTGCCTACCTCTCGTACCGGACGGCCGAGGAACCTGCCGCCGAGCGGGTCGAACGGGTGCATCGGCTGATGCGGGGCCTGCTGCGATCCATAGCCGACAGCCCTGTGGTGCTGTCCGATCCCACCGCGAAGCGGATGCTGTACGATGCGGTCGTCACCGATCTGAACCGGCGCGCCTTCGGACGACTGTTCGCCACGCTGGTCGAACTGGACACCGACAGGGTCGGTTTGCTGCGGGTCCTGGGCAGAGTCCAGGAGGTCGACGATCGCCCGCTGTTGTTCCCGTATGAAGAGGGCGCGCTCCTGCGGGATTCCGTCAAGCAGACCATCGCCGCCCTGTCCGTTCCGCTGGACGCCGGGGACGGGGACGTGACTCCTGCCGTGGAGGTGCTCAACGGCACCCGCACGAGCGGTCTGGCGGCGCAGGCGGCGACGGTCTTCGAGAGCTTCGGCTACCGGGTCGTGGCGGTGGACAACGCGGACCACCCCGATTACGAACGGACGCTGTTCGTCGGCCGACGGGGCGACCCGGAGCAGGCACGTCTGGTTGCGGCACTGATTCAGTGCGAAGGGGATGCAGCGCAGGCCGCGGACAGAGTCATCGCCGCCGACAGTGCCATCGCCGCGTCGTCGGCCGCCGCGGACGTGACGGTGATCCTGGGCCGCGATTTCAACGGCCGCTTCTGCCAGTCGCGGTAGACATGGCACAACAGGAAGATGTCCACCCCGCGAGCGGCAGCCAGCGAACCGCCCTGGCCCTGGCCGAGCTGCTGGTCGAGCACCACGCCGAGGAGACGGTCGTCCTCGACGTGAGACGGCAGAGCGGTTGGACCGATTACTTCGTGATCGCGACCACGCGGAGTCATGCTCACCTGCGCGGCGTCCTGCGTCACCTGGACATCGCGCTGCGCCGGATGGGCGGCCGCGAGCGCCCGGGGCACAGCCTGCGCCGCGCACCGGATGACAGCGGGTGGGTGCTGGTCGATCTGGGAAGCGTCGTGATCCACCTCATGACCGAGGAGCAGCGGCGGTTCTACGAGCTGGAGAGGCTCTGGTTCCGGAGTCCCGCGGTCTTCCGGGACCGCGGTTCGCGCCCGGACGCGGGCATGCAGTCGAGTGAGAAAACATGACGTGACCTCCGGCGACTTGAAGGGCCGCGGACTACGCCGGGAAAGCGATGCCGCATTCAAGGCTCGACCACGGAGGTCACGTATGGAGAGCGTACGATCCGTCGGCTGCCGCGAACCCAATGGAGCGGGTGAGGGTACAGCCGATGTCCTGGCTGTCGAGGTCCTCGTCGTCGTCGGAGTCGGCTAGATCGTCGTCGTCCACGGCCAAGCGCCGGCGCGGGGTCGGGGGGTGGTTGCCGGCTGCTCGGCACCCGTGGGACCGTCACGAAGCGGTCGTCCGGGCGTCCCGCCGGGCGGCGCGTCGAGGGATGAGATCGAGATAGCGGTTTCCCAATCGTGTTCACCGTCCGTATAATTCCGTGTCGATGGGACGTCGGCAAGCGGTAAGCCACCGGTTTTTGGTACCGGCATTCGCAGGTTCGAATCCTGCCGTCCCAGATGATACCTGTGGAGTAGATACGTGGAGCAATTAGCAATACGGGCTGAGCCCAGATCGAAGACCCGGACGCGGGAGGCGCGCCGGCTGCGCCGTGAAGGCCGGGTGCCGGCGGTCGTATATGGCGCCGCCGAGGCAGAGTCGATCTCCGTTGACGCGCAGGAGGCGCAGCGGCTGTTCCGCCATGCTTCCGAGAGCACCCTCATCTCCCTTTCCACCGGTGACGGCGACCGCGACGTGCTCATCAAGGACTACCAGACCGACCGTATCACCGACAAGCTCCTGCACATCGACTTTCTCGAGGTGGTAGCCGGCCGGACCCTCCGCACCCACGTCCCGCTGCACTTCCTGGGTACGCCGATCGGCGTACGCGAGGGAGGCATCCTGGAGACGCTGCTGCGCGAACTGCACGTCGAGTGCCTGCCGCGTGACCTGCCGGAGAGCATGGACATCGACATCGAAGGGCTGGACAGCGGGGACTCGATCCACGTGCGGGATCTGGACACGCCGGAAGGCGTTCGCGTCCTGAGCCCTGCTGACCAGGTGGTCTGCCTCGTCGCTCACCGTCTCGCCGAAGAAGAGGAAGAAGAAGTCGATGAGGAGGAGATCGAAGAGGCAGGCGAGGACGTCGAGGTTCCCGACGCAGGCGCATAGGCCGGCGGGGCATAGGCCGGCGGGGCATGGGCCGGCCGCGTCCGAAGGCCGGCTGCTGGTGGTCGGTCTGGGCAATCCGGGTCCCCGGTACGCGGATACCCGGCACAACGTCGGGTTCCGGATCGTGGAGGCGCTGGCGGATGCTGCCGGCGCGCGGATGAAGCGGCGCGGGATCGGCCGCTACGCCGTGGCGCGCGTCGAATCCGAGGGCAGCAGTGTCTTCCTGGCGGAGCCGCTGACCATGATGAACCGATCCGGCGACGTGCTTGCCGCGCTTCTTCGGTTCAGTGGGTGCACCCTGCTCCAGACCCTTGTCATCTGCGACTCCCTCGATCTGCCGGCAGGGGCGGTGCGCTTGAAGCGCTCGGGCTCCTCCGGCGGCCACAACGGGCTGGCATCGATCATCGCCGCCGCCGGCGGCGGCGGGTTTCCCCGGCTGTGGGTCGGCGTGGGCAGACCCGACAGCAGGGACGATGTGATCCGCCACGTGCTGGGCACGCCGGGCTCGGAGGATCACCAGCGAATCGAGGTGGCCGAGCGCTTCGCGGCAGAGCATGTGCTGCGCCTGGCGAACGAGCCGATCGATCGGGTGATGCATGCGGTCAACTCATACGAACCCGACTGAGGCGATCCCGACTCAGGTAGCGCACGCCCTGCGGTCCCTGGGCGTCAGTCATGGCCATACGGTCGTCGCCGGATACTCCACGGGGCCCGATTCCACCGCTCTCCTGGCGCTGTTGTGCCGATTGCGCACGCGGATGGGCATCGAGGTGGTCGCCGCGTACTTCGACCACGGCCTGCGTCCCCGCCGCGAAATCGACGGCGACATCGTCCACGCGCGTGCGGCCTCGATCAGTCTGCAGGTCCCGCTGCGCGTGGGCACCGGGTCCTCGAGCGGGGATTCCGTTCGGGGCGGCCCGGAGGCGGTCGCCCGCGCCGCTCGCTACCGTTTCCTGGAGGGCCTTGCCGGCGAGTGCTGCGCCGACTGGATCGCGATGGGGGCACACGGCCGACGACCGGGCGGAGACCGTGCTCATGCGGGCGTTGCAGGGAACGGGCGTCGCCGGCCTCGGCGGCATGCGGGCGCGGCGCGGCCGGGTCATCCGCCCGCTCGAAACACTGCGGCGTGACGATCTGCGGGCGTGGCTGGACGGGGAAGGTCTGTCATTCCGCCGCGACTCGCAGAACGGCGACCCGCGATTCACCCGCAACCGCGTGCGCGACCTGCTGGGCGACATCGAACGCAGGTTCCCGGGGGCCGCGACGCGCCTTGCCGAGGTGGGGCGGCAGGCCGAGCAGACCCAGGCATTCGTCGCGGCGCAGGCAGCGGAGCGGCTGCCCTGGAGGCGGACCGCTCTCGGCATCGAATTGCCGTGGCAGGAGTTCCGGACCGCTCCGAAGGCGCTGCAGATGGAGGCGCTCTTCCAGGGTTACGATCTGCTGCTGCGCGGCACGGGTCCGCGTCGCCTGCCGCGCCGATTCCTGCTTCCCATCCTGCGAGCGGCGGGAAAGAATGCGGCGCGGGTACGCGCGGCCGGCCACGGTGTGGTCATCGAGCGCCTGGCAACCCATCTGGTCATGTCGGCCGCGGTTGTCCATGGCGCCGGAACCGGCTATCTTTGGAAGGCCGTAAGGAGCGGATCGTATAGAATACCGGAGACGCAGGTCGAAATCCGGAGAGCGGAACCCGTGGCTGGCGAGCGGACGGTTGCCGGCACAGCTTCGCGAGGCGGAGTGCGGGTGGGCTCGATTGACGGACCCCTCCTGGTTCGTTCGTGCCGTCCCGGAGATGAGATCCGACTGCACTCCGGCGTCAAGCCTCTCGCCGCCTTGTTGCGCGAGTGGGGCGCGCCGGAAGCGCATCGGTGGATGATCCCCGTGGTCGCCGATAGACGCGGTGTGCTGGCGATCTGCGGCGCTGCGTTCGGCTATCAGGACGTGCGAAGCGTATGCTGTGGCGACGGCACGGGCGCGGTGATCGCGATCAGCCGCGTGGAGGAGGAGTCGTGAGTAACCGTTCGCAAGAGCCGAAGAAGCCGGATCCCGGACTGCCCAAGCTGCCGTTCAACAACCGGGTTGCACTGATCACCCTGCTCGCGCTGATCGCCCTGTTCGTGCTGCTGGTCGTCTACAACAACGAGCGCAGTTTCGCGCAGGAGATCGCCTACTCGGTGTTCCTGGCCTACGTCGACGGCAAGGAGGTCGCGGAGGTCAAGATCGTCGATGGATTCGAGATCCTTGGCACCTACCGGGACGACGACAGACAGTTCAGGACCACCATTCCCTATCACGATCCGCAGCTCCTGAACCGGCTGGAGAGCAACGGCGTGCGGGTTACGGGCGGCCCGAAGCCGGTTTCGCCCTTCCGGATCTTCATCGAGTTCCTGCCGTGGGTGCTCGGCATCTTCTTCATCTGGTTCATGTTTCGCCAGGTGCAGGGCTCCGGCAACCGCGCATTTTCCTTCGGCAAGAGCCGCGCCAAGCGCTACCTGGACACCAGCAAGAAGATCAGCTTCACCGACGTCGCAGGCCAGAACGAAGCCAAGTACGAACTCGAGGAAGTGGTGGAGTTCCTCCGCAATCCGGCCAAGTTCTCGCGCATCGGCGCCAGGATACCCAAGGGTGTGCTTCTGGTCGGGATGCCGGGAACGGGGAAGACCCTGCTGGCAAAGGCGATCGCCGGTGAGGCGAACGTGCCGTTCTTCCACATGTCCGGTTCCGATTTCGTGGAGATGTTCGTCGGCGTGGGCGCCAGCCGGGTGCGTGACCTGTTCGAGCAGGGCCGCAGGCACGCCCCATGCATCCTGTTCATCGACGAGCTGGACGCGGTCGGCCGCACGCGGGGCGCCGGATACGGCGGGGGCCACGACGAGCGGGAGCAGACGCTCAACCAGATGCTGGTGGAGATGGACGGCTTCGACACCAAGGACGGCGTGATCATCATCGCCGCTACCAACCGGCCCGACGTGCTGGATCCCGCGCTGCTGCGTCCCGGCCGGTTCGACCGCCAGGTGGTCGTCGACATGCCGGACGTCCAGGGCCGTGAGGAGATTCTCAAGATCCACTCGCGCAAGATTCCCGTCGACGGTGACGTGAACATCAACCGGGTCGCCCGCGCCACTCCCGGCTGCTCGGGCGCCGATCTGGCGAACATCGTCAATGAGGCGGCGCTGCTGGCCGCGCGCAACGGCAAGGACCAGGTGGGCATGGCCGACCTGGAAGAGGCGCGCGACAAGATCATGATGGGCCTGGCTCGCCGTTCCAAGGTGATCCAGCCGGCCGAGCGGGAGATGATCGCCTTCCACGAAGCCGGACACGCGCTGCTTCACTACCATCTGGAGCACGCCGACCCGTTGCACAAGGTCACGATCGTTCCGCACGGCCGGGCGCTCGGCGTTTCCTTCTCGCTGCCGGAGAACGACATGTACACGCGCGGCAAGGGCTGGTTGCTGCACCGCATCACCATCACCATGGGTGGCTACGCGGCGGAGAAGCTGCGCTACGGAGAGACCAGCACCGGAGCTCAGAACGACATCGAGCAGGCCACGGAGTTGGCGCGGCGCATGGTCTGCGAGTGGGGCATGAGCGACACGCTGGGGCCGGTATCGTACGGCCAGAAGGAAGAACCCATCTTCCTTGGCAAGGAGATCGCCCGGCACAAGGACTACTCGGAGGAAACTGCCCGCCACATCGACCAGGAAGTGGGCGCCATCATGTCGTCGCGGCTGCGGGAGGCGGCCGATCTTCTCAAGCGCCACGACGACCAGCTGCAGATGCTGGCCACGGCGTTGCTGGAGAAGGAGACGGTCGAGGATGCCGAGATCCGCGTCCTGCTCGGTTTCCCCGAGCGGGACGACCTGTCCGGCGGCGACGCGCTGGCCGAAGGCCGGCCGGCCTGAGGGTCCGTTTCCAGACGGTGACAACCACACGACACGTCCGGCCGGCCTCATCTGTCGCCGGCCGGCAGCGTGCTGCCCCTTGCGCGGCACGGAAATGGACCCCTTGAGGGAGCGGGCCGGGAGTCCGCTCGTGCGCGAGCACATTCGCAACTTCTGCATCATCGCCCACATCGACCACGGCAAGTCGACGCTGGCCGATCGCTTCATCCAGCGCGCCCACGTCGTGTCGGACCGGGAGTTCCACGACCGGTTGCTCGACAGCATGGAGATCGAGCGCGAACGTGGTATCACGATCAAGTCGCAGGCGATCTCGCTTCCGCACCAGCACGACGGCACCCGCTATCTTCTGAACCTGGTCGATACCCCCGGACACGTCGACTTCACCTACGAGGTGTCGCGCGTGATCAGCGCCTGCGAGGGCGCGCTGTTTGCTGGTGGACGCCACCCAGGGCGTGGAGGCGCAGACCCTGGCGAACTACTACCTCGCGCTGGAACACGATCTCGAAGTGATCCCGGTGATCAACAAGGTCGACCTGGCGGCCGCGGACATCGACCGGACCCGCGGGCAGATAGAACGGGGACCTGGGCCTCGACGGGGAGGATGCCGTACTCGTGTCCGCCAAGACCGGCCAGGGGATCGACCGGCTCCTGGAAGCGATCGTCGCGCGCGTTCCCCCACCCGACGGCGACCCTCGGGCGCCGCTGCAGGCGCTGGTGTTCGACTCCGCCTACGACCCGTACCGCGGCGTGGTCGTGCACCTCCGGGTGGTGTCCGGCCGGATCGTCCCGAACGCGCGCATCCGCTTCTGGGCGGGTGACGATGCCACCTACCGGGTGGAGGAGCTGGGGCTGTTCGGGATCAAGCCGCGACCGGCGGAGGTCCTGAACGCCGGCGAGGTCGGCTACCTGGTGGCCGGGATCAGATCGGTGGGGCAGGCGCGCGTGGGCAACACCATCACCGAGGCGGATCGTCCGTGCCAGGCGCCGCTGCCGGGGTTCCGGGAGGCAAAGCCGGTGGTGTTCGCGGCCATCTACCCGATGGACGCCGACCAGTATGACGAGTTGGCCGCGGGGCTGGAGCGGCTGCAACTCAATGACTCCACGCTGAGCTTCGCCAAGGAGTCGTCGGTGGCGCTCGGCTTCGGCTTCCGTTGCGGATTCCTCGGCCTGCTGCACCTGGAGGTGGTCCAGGAGCGGCTGGAACGTGAGTTCGGGCTCGGTGTGGTCCTGACCTCCCCGTCGGTCGAGTATCGGATGCAGCTCCAGGACGGCTCGGAGCTCAGCGTGCATACGCCGGGCGAATACCCGGACCCGGGCAGCATCGAGGGGACCCAGGAGCCGTACGTGCGCGCGTCGATCATCACGCCGTCCGAGTACGTCGGCGCGGTGATCACCACCTGCCTGGAACGGCGCGGCATCCAGCAATCGCTCGACTACCTGGATGAGACGCGCATGGAGTTGCGCTTCGACCTGCCGCTGGCGGAGATCGTGACCGACTTCTATGACCGGCTGAAGTCCGTCACGCGCGGCTACGCGTCATTCGACTACGAGGTCGCCGACTACCGTGACACGGACATCGTGCGGCTGGACGTCCTGCTGAACGGCCAGCCCGTGGACGCGCTGGCACAACTGGTGTTCCGCGGTTCGGCGGTCCGCCGCGCGCGCGCGGTGTGCCGAAGGCTTCGCGACGAGATCCCGCGCCACCAGTTCAAGATCCCCGTGCAGGGAGCGATCGGCGGTCAGATCATCGCGCGGGAGACGATCAACGCCTATCGCAAGGACGTGACCGCGAAGCTGTACGGAGGCGACGTCACGCGCAAGCGCAAGCTCCTGGAGAAGCAGAAGGCCGGCAAGAAACGCATGAAGGCGGTAGGAGCCGTGCAGATCCCCAAGGACGCGTTCGTGGCGGTGCTGCGCGGCGCCGACGCGTAATCCCGCTCGGGGGCCCCGTCCGCGCGGGATTACGCCGATCAGCCGCCGCCGGTGATGACCGCGAACGCCTGCGCGAAGTTGTCCTCCAGCAGGCCGCTGTTGTTGACCCACCACACCAAGTCGTCATTCATCGCCCGTTCGGTGAACCACCCGAACACGGTCTCTCCGAGTACCTCGTTCCGCAGGTCATCCTGGGGCAGCTCGCGCTCTTCGAGCAGGCTGAGCACGATCACCTGATCGGTCAGTCGGACGGGCGCGGATACGTCGCCGATCCGCTGCAGCGCAAAACCCTGCTGGAAGAAGTCCTCGAACATCTCCGCATCGGACAGAAGCGGCAGGTCGCCGGCGGCCCTGACCGCTCGCGGTGACACGGAATTCCGGAAGTTGATCGGAAACCATTCGGTCGCGTGCACGGTCAGGCCGAGGTCGGTGGCGGCGGTGCGGAAGTCCGTCTGCGACGCCGCCACGGCGAACCGGTCGGCCTGCGCCAGCAGGTAGTCTTCCACCCGGCCGCGTTCGAAGGTGACAAGGTAGGCCCGGACCGTGGCGAGGGTGTCCGCGTCCGAGAAGTCGGGCTCGATGACCCGGCTGTCGGCACGATAGAGGTAGTAGACGTCTTCCGATCGTCCGGCGAGCACGGGGGATACTTCGCCTTCGCCCAGGGCGAACACCTGGTTCGCCGTTTCCGGATCATCGAAGGCGCGGCTCACGTCGAAGAAGTAGCGAAGTCCCATGTCGCCGCCGGATTCACGGAACCCGTCCTGCGAATGGGCGCGCGCCTGGTCCTCGAACGTGGCGGTGCCGGACACGATGCGCTGCCGGATCGCCTCGGCGGCTTCGGCTTCGCCTCTGATCTGGATGCGGCTCAGGCCGACGCGGCGGAAGTCGCCCGCGCTGTCCGCGGCGTATGCAGCGACTTCCTCGTCGGGGTAGGCACCGTAGCTCAGGCTGACGAACTCGAAACGCCGTTCGTGGCGGATCATCTCCTCGTAGAAGGCGATCTCGCTCTCACTGCTCAGGCGGCCGCTCGTCAGATCGTCCCGGTACCGCTGCCTGAGGAGCAACTCGTGCAGCCGTTCCAGATTGCCTTCCCGCGTGGCCACCGGCATCTGTTCGAGGTCTTCGTAGCGGGCCACCGACTCGATGAGCGTCTGGTCGACGCGCTGCTGGGAAACGTGGACGCCGGCGGCCACCGCCAGATGCACCTGTGCGGTATGGAGCACGGTGGCGCGGTATGCGTTGCTCCAGACGTTGCTGAGCAACGCTCGCGGATCGGTGTCCTCCGCCGCCTGCGCGCTGTAGTCCCGGTAGAACCGATCGTACGACGCCCCGAAGAAGTTGGTCGGGCTATACGAGAGCTCCTGACCGTCGTAGGTCCCGAACACGATCGCCGACCCGTTCCCGCCGACCCCCGATGGAGCCAGCGTACCGATCATCGACACGCCGATGATGACCATCACCACGATGCTGAACCCGTAGAGGAGGTAGGACCGGTTGCTGCGTGACTCTACGGACAGCGGGTTGCTGCCCCGCGCCATGGACGACGAAGGTAGCCACGCGGCCGGCCGCTGTCAACGCGGGCCGCGGTCGTCGTGCCACTTCGTCCGATCCGGCCGGCCGGCGCGTCGGCCTTGACAAGCGCGCCACGGCGGCGCATCCTCCGGCTCTACATCCGGGGGCGTGGCGAAGCTGGTTATCGCGCCGGCCTGTCAAGCCGGAGGCCGCGGGTTCAAGTCCCGTCGCTCCCGAACACAACCGCGGGCTGTGGCGCAGTGGCTAGCGCGCTCGGTTCGGGACCGAGAGGTCGGGAGTTCAAGTCTCCCCAGCCCGATTCCCGCGCGCCGTTCTCCGCGGCGCCCACCGCTCGCCGTCGATTCCGGATTCCAGCCAGGGGAACTCAACCTCCCGTAGCGAGCCGCCGAAGATAGGGGAGTCGTGCTGCGAGGGTTGCTGTTGCTGTCGATCTGCTTGTGGGCCGTGGGTTGCGCGCACGGCCAGGAGCGTTACTACGTCATGCAGCGGGGCGACACCCTGTACAGCGCTTCGCGCGAGCTGGACATCCCGGTGCAGGAGCTGATGGCGGCCAACGACATAACCGACGCCCGACGGGTGCCGGCGGGAACGCGCCTCCGGCTTCCGGGCGGCGACGCGGTCTCGCCGGCGGCGGTTCCGACGATGCCCGTTACCTACGCGATGGTCAGGGGCGACACGCTGTACTCGATCGCCAACCGGTTCGATCTGGACGTCCGCGAGTTGATGCGCATGAACGACATCGACGATCCGCGCGACCTCGCCACAGGTACCGTGCTGACGCTACAGGGCGTGGGCGATGGCGAGCTGGATCTCGAGGAGCCGGTCCTGTGGCCCACCGAAGGCGAGCGGCAGAGGTTGACCGGCAAGCTGCGGGGCGTGGCGATCCACGGGGCTCGCGGGCAGGCGGTCCGTTCGGTCTCCTCGGGAACGGTGACCTGGTCGGGGCCGAGTCGAGGCTACGGGTACGTGGTCCTGGTTCGCAGGGACAGCTACGTCTACGCGTACCTCAACAACGAGCAGGTGCTCGTGCAGGTCGGCGACCGCGTACAGGTCGGGTCGGAGATCGGCACGCTCGGCGTTGCCCCTCACGACAACACGCCGCAGTTGTACTTCGTGGTCACGAAGGACTCACGCTTCGTCGATCCCGTCTCCGCGCCGCGCGCTTGAGCGTTCACCATCCGGCCGATGGCGGAGACTCCAGCGGCGTCCGGCGGGAACGTCGACACGCCGGACGCCGACACGTCGGACCTGGTCTTCCGGTTCGGGTCGTCACCATCGACCATCCGTTTCGTCCCGGCGCTGAGTTCCGCCGACGTGGGGCCGTCGGAAAACGCACTGCTGGTCTGTGACCACCACACCGCGCCGTTGCTCCCGGCGGGATCGCCCGAGGCACTCTGCGTCGATGCGGAGGAGGCAGACAAGGACTGGAGCACGGTCGCGCGGGTCATCGATGCCGCTCACCGGGCGGGACTGGATCGCGGCGCCAGCGTCACGGCGCTCGGTGGCGGCGTGCTGTGCGACGTCGTCGCCTTCGCCGCCTCGGTGTACCTGCGCGGCGTGCGCCTGGTCCTGATTCCCACGACCCTGGTGGCCATGGTCGATGCCGCCGTGGGGGGCAAGACCGGAATCGACTACGAGGGCAGAAAGAACCTGATCGGCTCCTTCTACCCTGCGGCCGAAGTGCTGGTCTGGCCTGGCGCGCTTGCCAGCCTTCCGGCGCGGCAGGTCGCGGCCGGGATGGCGGAGGTCGTCAAGACCGCGTTGCTGGGCGACCCGGGTCTGGTGGAGCTCCTGGAACGCGACGGGTTGGCGGCGGTCACGGGCGGCGCCGCGGCGGCCTGCGCGGTGGTGCGCCGGTGCGTGCAGGTGAAGGGCGGCATCGTGGCCGCGGACCCGACCGAGCGCACCGGGCTGCGCGACGTGCTCAACCTGGGACACACCTTCGCACACGCCCTGGAGGCGGTGACCGGCTTCGGCCCCTGGAACCACGGAGAAGCGGTGGCGTGGGGCATCGCCCGCGCCATGGATCTCGGCGTGCACCTCGGCGAGACGCCTCCGGCGTACCGGGAGCGGGTGCTCGCGCTGCTGGAGTCGCTCCGCTTCCGGTTGCGCGTGGGTGCGCAAGCGCCGCCGGCCGCGCTGGTGGAGGCGATGGCGGCCGACAAGAAACGCCGCGGTGGGAAACTGCGCTTCGTGCTGCAGCGCGGCGTGGGCGACACGTTCGTACGCCCGGTCGAACGGGCCGAGGTGTTGCGCGTGCTGGCCTCGGCCGCGCAGTAGCGCGGACGGGACGGGCCTATCGCCCGGAGGTCCGCTCCAGCAGCTCGGACAGATGTTCCCGCAGCGGCTGCGCACCGCTCGCCACCGATTGGAGGCTGGCCAGCGTCTCTTCCACGGCATGGCGCCATCCGCGGCGCGGCTGCAGGCGGAAACCGTCCGAGCCGTCCGCGGCCAGGGACAGGAAGCCCAGTCGGCGGCTGCCTGCGCCGCGCGGGACGACGCGCAGGGTGAGCCCGGCGGCCGCGAGCAGCGGCGCCCGGTCCGCGTGCGGGTCGAACCGCCGTTCCGGCCAGGTGCGCAGCACCCCTTCGTCGAGGCGCAGGTGGGGCAGGGCCTGCAGGATGGCGGAGAGCGGCGCGCCGCGCATCAATTCTCCCCCGCTCTCCCGTATCACTCCGCGCACGTCTCCGAGGTCGCGCCGGCTGGCGCCCGCCAGCTCCACTCGCCGGTCGCGGACCACGCTCCACTCCAGGATCGCGTACCGTCGCACGCCCTTGCCGGGCGTCAGCGGCAGGCTCACCCCGGCAAGCTGCAGGGTGGCGCCGGCGCGTGGCGGTCGCGAGCCTCGGGCTCCCTCGCGGTCGCTTCGGCCACGACCCGAACGGGGCCGTGCCCGCGGTTCCGGTACCAGAGCCTCGGCCAGGCGCTGATCGACGCGCGCGAGCATTGCGGTCCGCAGCGGGGAGACCGAGCGGGCGTACAGGCGCGACGTGCGCACGATCTCGCCGGCGACGATGAAGCGCGCGTCCTCCCGGTACATGGATGATCCAGGGTGGATGTGGATCCGTTCGGCCGACAGCGACCGGTACGTCCCGCGTCCCGTGTTGACGCACACGGACTGGATCAACCCGCGCGCGATCGCGCACAGGTAGTCGTGCAGGGGACCGCCCCCGGCAAGCGGTACGCCCATGTCCGAGACGATACGGGCGAGCTGGCGCTTGATGTTGGCAATCTCGTCAAGCACCCGATCGTCCAGGAAGTGGCGCTTGCAGAAGCCTTCCCGGTCGCCGGCCTGCTCGAAACTGCGCAACAGATCCAGGAAGCCCGCGAAGTCGCCGAGCCGGTGGTGGAAGGCTCGGTGAGCGCTGCGCGCCTGTTCCTCTTCCCCCAGCGGATACAGGAACGGCGACGGCGTCGACAGGAACGCCGCGCCGGTGATGGCTTCATCGACGACCGTCGGGTAGTGGTGAATGGCCTCGACGATCACGCGCGCGAGCCGCGGCAGAATGGGAAACAGCACCATCTGTTCGCCGATTCCGGTCAGGCGGCGGCCGTCATCCAGCGCGCCGAGCCAGCGCAGCGAGTCCACGGCCGCGCGGATGTGCCGCCGGCCCGGAGGCGAGATGAAGTCGAAGCCTTCGAAGTCGTCGATACCCAGATCCGCCATGCGCAACACGACCTCGGTCAGATCGGTCCGCAGGATTTCCTCTGCCGTGAATGCCGGGCGGTCGTCGAACGACCGGCGGTCGTATAGCCGGTAGCACACGCCGGGCCGTGTCCGTCCCGCGCGGCCGGCGCGCTGGTTGCAGGAGGCGCGGGAGATCGGTGTCTCGGTCAGGGAAGCCGTGAACGTGCGTGGATCGTAAGCGTTGAGCTTGGCCCGCCCGGGATCGATGACCCAGACGATCCCGTCGATGGTCAGGCTGGTTTCGGCGATGTTGGTCGCTGCCACGACCTTGCGCCTCCCCGGGTAGTCGTCGAACACCCGCTGCTGCTCCTCGCCGCCGAGTCTGGCGAACAGCGGCAGCGGTGCAAGCGGCCGGCCGAGCCGCAGGGAGCGCAGGGTTCCGATGCACTCGCGGATCTCGCGTTCGCCGCTCAGGAAGATCAACACGTCGCCCGGCTCGCCGGTGCGGTCGATCTCGGCGACGATGTCGCCGATCGCCGCCTGGGTCGCAGCGGGATCGTTCTCGGGGCGGACGGGCCGATAGCGGACGTCGACGGGAAAGGTGCGCGAGTCCACCCGCACGATGGGGCAGCCGCGGAAGTAGCCCGAGAACACCTCGGCGTTGATGGTGGCCGAGGAGACCACCACTCGCAGATCGTCGCGCCGCTCCAGCACCTGCCTGAGCAGACCCAGCGTGAAGTCGATGTTCAGGCTGCGCTCGTGCGCCTCGTCCACCACCACCACCTCGTATTCGGTCAGGTCGGCGTCGAGCTTGAACTCCTGCAGCAGTATGCCGTCGGTCATGATCTTGATGGCGCAGGAGCGGGTGGTGGTGTCCTCGAAACGCATCTTGTAGGCGATCAGGTCTTCCGGAGCGCCATCCGCGGCCGCCATCTGCCGCTGCAGGTACCGGCACACCGAGACCGCCGCGATGCGCCTGGGCTGGGTGATGCCGATGCGCGCCGTGCGTCCATAGCCGTGCTCGTACAGCAGCCGGGGGATCTGCGTGGTCTTGCCGGAGCCGGTCGGGCTCTCCACCACGACCGCGCGGTGCTCATCAAGCGCAGCCAGGATGCGCCCGCGGTGCCGGTAGACCGGCATGTGCAGCGCCGCGTCCGGCATCGGCATCAGGAACGGCCGCGGGGCGATCGGCGGCCGGCCGGACCCGCGCCGCCGGCATGTGCTTCCGTTGCCGTGACGGGGTAGGATTGCTTCCGGTGTTGAGGCGGTACCGGATGTCGGCTGACGGCGAGCATGCCGTCACCGCCCGCGTCTATACGCGAGACGAGCACGGAATCGACCGCGATCAGTTCGATCGCGACGCACTGGCGGTCGTCGGCCGTCTGCAACGCGCCGGCCACGAGGCATACGTCGTCGGAGGCGCCATCCGCGACCTGGTCACCGGCCGGATCCCGAAGGACGTCGATGTCGCCACCAGCGCCCGTCCGCGCATGGTCACGCGGCTGTTCTCCCGCGCGCGGATCATCGGCCGGAGGTTCAAGATCGTGCACGTGCCGGCCGGCCGGCAGGGAATCGTCGAGGTGTCGAGCTTCCGCGGGCCGGGCACGGGGGGGCCGGGGACGGATGGCGACAACCACTACGGCACCATGGCCGAGGATGCGCTACGCAGGGATTTCACGGTCAACGGATTGTACTACTGTCCCCGGCGCCAGCAGATCATCGACTATGTGGCAGGCTTCCGGGATCTCACCGCCGGCCGCCTGCGGACCATCGGCGATCCCGAGCAGGCGTTCGTGGATGACCCCGTGCGCATGTTGCGGGCGATCAAGTACGCTGCCTTTCTGGGCGTGCGCGTGCCTGAAGGGTACCGGCGGCTGATCCGGCGGCACGCCGGACTGCTCGGCGAGTGCCCGACCGGACGACTGAGCGAGGAACTGCGCAAGCTGCTCGCCTCCGGCAACGGTTCGGCGATCCTCCTGGACTGCGCGCGGCTGGGGCTGCTTGCCGCCATGCTGCCCGCGGTGGCCGGGTGCGTGCGTCCGCGCCGTCAGGATCCCCTGATCGTGGAGCTGGCCCGCATCGAGCGCACCGCCCGCGCGGGAGAGGAGGTGCGCCAGCGGGCGATGGCGGCACTGGCGGCCGCGGTGAACGGGACCGGCAGCGACCCCACGCTGCGCGGCGTGAAGGCGGCGTTCGCGCCGCTCGCGATCACCAACGACGACGCGCGCTCGATCGTCGCGTCCCTGGGCGGAGGTCAGGTCGAGCCGAACGCCAGGCCCCGGCGGCGGCGTTCGCGATCACGCCGTGCCCGTCACGCCGACGGGTAGCGCCCCGAAACCGTCGCCTTCGGCGCCGCTATTGGCCCATCCCCACCTTCGCTACGGAGTCTGTCGGCCTTCCCGCTGACGCGGCAAGTCCGACCGACTCCTACCGGTCGGCGTCCGGCAGCAGGCTGCCGACGGTTATGTCCACCTGACTCAGCACGAGACCCGCGTAGCGCTGCAGGCTGGACATGATCAGCTCGCGCAGGTCGTGCAGCCCGGGGCCTGCCGCCGCTCCGGGCGGAACGTCGACGATCACTTCCAGCGCCCACGCTCCGGTCGACTTGCTGACGATCACGCGCGCGAGGCGCAGGCCGGGATCGTGTTCATGCAGGCAGTGCGCGACCATCTGGGTCAGCGCCGCCTCCGACACCGACACCGCTCCGCGGCTCTCGCCGTTCACCTCCGTCTTCTCGAACACCATACCCTTGTTGCGCAGCACTCCCCGCTGCCAGAAGATCCTGATGGCGTCGATCGCCATGTGTGCGTAGTCCCGGCGCACCTCGACGGGCGGTACCGGAATGATGTGCTTGCCCTCGGACTCGCGCGCCGCGCGCGCCGCGTCGATCTCCGCGCGGCTGGCGATCTCCTCGATGTGCAGATACCTGTGCGGCGCCGGCAGGGCGAGCCGGCGGGTGATGAGCTGCACCATCCTTGCCGAGGTGCCCAACACCAGCACGCGGCGCGGACGCATGGCCGCGATCCTTCGACGAGCTCCCTGAGCGGCGCGCGGGTCGTGGAAGACCGCGGTCTTCACGGCGGCGAGGGCGTTGTTGGCGACCTTTGCCGACCGGCCGCCCAGGATCTTCTGGTTCCCGATCAGCAGCCCGTCGTCGATGATGAGGTCCATGCCGTGGCGCGTGGCGATGATCTGGGCCCGGAAGCTCTTGCCGGTGCCGCTGCGGCCGATGAGCGCGGTGACGCGCACGCCGCGCAGCCGCCACGTCAGGTGATGCACCAGGGTTCGAATCCACGTCATCGAGCTACCGGCAGTCAATATATCGGGCGCGCAACGGGACCGCCGCTCGTTCCCAGTCGGCACGCCCCCAGTCGGCAGCGTGCCGGGCGAGCCGCGCGATATCCGGCGGCGCCTCCAACCACCGCGCACCGGTACAGCGCAGAAGGGAAGGGTCGCCGGAACACAACAGCCAGGCGTGCAGGAACGGCGGCCTGCGCCGTCGCGATCCGTAGCGCCGATCGCCGGCGAGCGGCATGCCGGCACTCGCGCACAGGGCCCGGACCTGGTGCCGCCGGCCGGTGCGGGTGGACACCGCGGCCAGGGTCATGCCGGCTCCCGTACCGATCGGGTGCAGCGAGGCGCGCAGAAGCGCGGCTCCCCGGTCGATCACTGCGCGCCGGCGCGCGGCGTCGTAGCGAAGGCGCGCCTGCAGGACCTGCGGGCGGCGCACCGTCCGCCCCACCACCACGAGGTAGACCTTCGTGGCGCGGCGCTCACGCAGCAGCGCCGTCAGGTCGCGCGCCGCGTCGATCGTCTTTGCGTAGACCAGCAGCCCGGAGCAGATCCGGTCCAGCCGGTGCACGGCGACCGGACGGAACGACAGCGATCCCGGCACCCGATCGGCCAGGATCGGCTCCAGACTGTGACTGAGCGGCAGCGGCCGTTCGGAGACGGGCCCGGCGACCGCGACCCCGGCCGGCTTGTCGGTCACGAACACGTGCTCGTTGTCCACCAGGGTGGGAAAGCGGGCGATCTGCCGGGCGAGAGGGGCGGTCCGATCGGACGGCGCGACCGCTGCTTCGTTCGCTCCCTGTGCCGCTCCGGCCGCCGCGGCTGCAAGGGATGCCGGCAGCGTGATGCGGTCACCGGGCGAGACGCGGGCGCCCGGCACCGTGGGCGCGCCGTTGAGGCGCACCGCACCGGTCCGCAGCAGCCGATACAGCAGGCTCAACGGCGTGGTCGGATGCATCCGGCGCAGGACGCGGTCGATGCGCCGGCCGGCGTCATTGCGCTGCGCTTCGCAGGTCCTGCCCTGTCCGCTCATCCTGCCCTGTCCGCTCATCGTCGTGCCGTCACGAGTGACACCGGCGCCGGAGCTCATGCCTCCCGGATGGTACCGCAGCGTGGCCGTCTCCGATCGCGTTGACACTTTCTCCGGCGCGGTTCGATAGTGGGCGGATGCGCCGATCGGAGGCGGCTGCGCGCGACCGGACCGTGGCCCAGCGGATCGCGCCCGCCGAGCGGGATCGCGATCCGTCTCGCGATGCGCGCCGGCGGATGGCCGGGAGCCTGCGTGCCGTCGTGTTGCTCGGTGCCATCGTGGCGCCTGTGGCCGTTCCGCTGTTCGCGGCGCACGCACAGATCTGGGATGGATACTATCTGCTCGGCGGAGCGGGGGGCGGCGGCCTCGGCGGCGCCTCGCTCGAGCGGGTGTTCGCCGGATCGGTGACCCCTGCCGCACCGGTACGGTTCACGATTTTCGGCGGATTCGCGGAAGTGCCGGTGAATCGGCTGACGCAACGGCTGGACCGAGTGGATCCCCGTTTCGATCCGTTTCTGCGCGGCGTCACCGGTCTGTTCGCCGCCAGCGACCCTTCAGGCAGGGAGTGGAGCCTCAGCTACCTGCGCACCGACCTGCCGCCGGCCGGGTTGTTGCTCCGCCTGGCGTTCCGAGCCCCGGCGGCGGCGCGTGCGGTGCTGGACTTCGATGTCCGCGGCCGGCTACTGGCCGCCGGCCTGGTAGCCGCGGTCGCCGTGGCCGCGATCGGGGTTCGCTCCATCGCCGGCCGTCCTGCGTCGGGGCTGGGCATGGCGGTCATCGTGGCGCCGTGGACGGTGGCGGCGCTGAACGCCGGCGGCGTGGCGGTGATCGCCGCTGCCGCGGTGGTCCCCGCGCTCTGGCGCCTGCCCGGTCCCGTGCCGGCGCGGGCGGCCGGCGGGGCTGCGGCCGCCGTCGCGGTGATGGTGACGGCCAGCTTCCTGATCGCCGGAGCGCTGGCGGGCTTCGCGGTCAGCGCGGCCAGCCTGGGCTCCATCGCCGCGACGGCGTCGTCGAGCGCCTGCAGGACGCCGCTGCCAGTCGGACCGCGCCGGCGGTCCGCCGACCTTGTCGCCTCCGGATCGCTGGTCGCTCTGGCGACCGTGGTCGCGACCGCAGGGGCATCGCTGCCGGCCGCATGGGTACCTGCCCCGGAAGCCGGCAGCGCAGCACGCGCCCCGGATGGACTCACGTGGGAGGGGCTCCGCGGGCTCGGCGTATCGGACGGGGACCGAGGCGCCCTGCCGAACGCTGCCGACTACATTGCCCACGTGGCGTTCCAGGAAGGCCTGCCGTATGGTCGCGCCTACCGGGTGCCGACCGAAGGGGAGCGCTTGACGGTGTCCTCGTTTCGGTTCGACGCGCGCGAACGCCGCCTGCTGCGCCGTGAGAGCGTGGTCGCCATCTACGATCGGAGCTGGCTGCAGCGGACGATCTCCGAAGCGGGTGGCGTCGGCCGGCTGCTCCTTGACGCGGGCGCCGTGCCGGTGCGCCGGCAACGGCTGGCCGACGCCGCGCGCACTCGCCGGGAGACAGGCGCCGCGATCGCGCTGGGCCTGGCGGCCGGCGGCATCTCGGTGGGCGCAGCGCTGTGGGCGCGTCCCGCCCGGAAGGGACGCCCGTGAGCGGGTCGGCAGGAACGGTCAACCTGATCCTGGGCCTGTGCAGCCAGCGTCCCGTGGGCTGTTCGGACTCGGATCACGAGTTATCCTACCAGCGGCGCTACAAGCCGTTGGCGCAGCTCGCCTACCGCTTCCCGGACTCCCGCTGGACGTTCCATGTGGGCGGCGAGCTGCTGGAGTGGATCGATCGCCGGCACCCGGAGCTGATCATGCTGCTCCGCGAGATGGTCAAGCGGCGCCAGATGGAGCCTCTCGGCGGGGGCTTCTATGCGCCGGTGCTGCCGATCATCCCCGCGCTCGATCGCGTCGGGCAGATCGAGAAACTGACGACCGAGCTGCGCGTGCGCTTCGGTACCCGACCTCGAGGGGTTTGGCTTGCCGACTGCGTATGGGAGCCATCGTTGGCGCACTCCCTGGTGGGCGCAGGCATGGAGTTCGCGTTCCTGGACTCACGGCAGTTCCGGGCCACCGGCATGGCCGGCGGCCAGCTCCACCGTGCCCATCTCACCGAGGACGAAGGCAGGGTGTTGTCGGTGATGCCCATCCACCATCGCCTTGGGGAGCTCATGGAGTCCGTTTCCCCGGAGCAGGCAGTCGCGTCGCTCTGCCGCGCCGGTGACCTCGAGGGCAACCGGGTGGCGGTCGCCCTCGACGAGCCGGAAGACCTGGGGGACCACCGGTGGCTGGAGCGTTTTCTGGAACTGGTCAGCGCCGACACGCGCATCGTGCCGACCACGCCGCGGGCGTACCTGCGGCGTCACGGCACCGACGGGTTCGTCTACCTGGACTGCGGCATGGACGGCGGTCGCAGTTCTTCCTCGCGAACGGACGCGGCGTCCGGAAGCGACAGCGGCGTGTTCCGTCGGCACGTGTCCCGGCTGCCTGACTGTCGCCTTCTCTACGCGAAGATGATGCACTCATACCTGCTCGTGAACCAGGTGCGCGGCGACCGCGAGCGGCGCCGTGCCGCGCGCAACGACCTGTGGCGGGGGCAGTGCGGCCACGCCTACTGGAGCCGGCCGGACGGAGGGATCCACACCCGCCGCACCCGTGATGCGGTCTACGAGTCCCTGCTGCAGGCGGAGGTGCAGGCGCGCGACCAGACGTCGTTCCTGCCGTCCATCCTGCGGACCGACTACGACATGGACGGGCACCCCGAACTGCTGTATCACGGCCGTCAGTACAACGCCTACGTGCACACCGCCGGCGGCATCCTGTTCGAGCTGGACTACCTGCCGGGTTCGGTGAACTACATGAACACATTGACGCGCACGGAGGGCACGGGATCCGACCAGGCCGACCCCTATCTCAAGCGGGGGTTCGTGGATCACGTCCTGGCATCCGCGCCCACGGTCTCCGACTACACGAGCGGCTTCCGCTCCACCTCCGGCCCGGTCGGCGAGCGGTACGTGGTGCAGTCCGTGGACGACGATCGCCTCACCCTGCTGCGCCGCGGCGTTGCCATTCCCGCATCGGCGCCGGGCGTCGGAGCGGACGGCTCGGTGCCGTCTACTCTGCACAAGTCCTATCGTTTCCGCGCCCGCTCGATGGAGGTCCGCTACGATCTCGCTGCGGACAGCGACATCGACGCATGGCTCGGTGTGGAGATCAACCTTGCCGTCGCCGCCGGCAGCACCGCGCGCGCGGTCGGGCCGCGCGGGGCGCAACGCGTGCTCCGGCAACCCGTGTCGTTCGGCCCCACGACGCTGGTGGAGATCGACGATCCCGGCGGCGGGGCGCGGTTGACGATTCGTACGGGAGAGGCTCATGCGGGGATCTATGCGCCCGTGCATGTCGGCGGCGAGTACCAGTACTGCGGGCTGGTGATCGCCTGGAGGCTGCGCTCCGGGGCGGGAGTACAGTGGACGCGCCGCGCATCGATCGCGTTCTCGCGTCTTCGCGCCGGGCGCGGCTCGTGATAGCATGGCGCCGAGGTCAAAGCTCACATGAGGGTATTCACATGATGCTATCCGAACTGCGGCAACGGCTTGTGGTGCTCTGCGCCGACATCGACGCCGCATGGAGGCGTCTTTGACCCGGAGCAGTCCGGGCGCCGCCTGGCCGAACTCGAGGAGCTGACCGCGGCGCCCGAGCTGTGGAACGACCGCGCCGCCGCGGAAACCACCCTGGCGGAATTGAAGCGGCTCAAGGGCCGGATCGAACCCTGGAAGGGGGTGCGCGCCGCCGCCGAAGAACTGGAGACCCTGTGCGAGTTGGGCGAAGAGGAAAGCTCGGAGGAGCTGTCGGAAGAGATCGAAGCAGGCCTGGTCGCGCTGGAGGACCGTTTCGGCGCGCTCAATCTGCAGTCTCTGCTGGCCGGCCCGCACGATCGCGCCGACTGTTTCCTGACCATCCATGCCGGTGCGGGCGGCACCGAGGCGTGCGACTGGGTATCGATGCTGCTGCGCATGTACCTCCGCTGGGCGGAGGAGCGCTCCTTCGCCACCGAGGTCATCGACCTGACCGAGGCCGAAGGCGGCCTGAAGTCCACGACGGTCGAACTCTCGGGGGAATACTCCTACGGCTACCTGCGTGCCGAGACCGGGATCCATCGCCTGGTTCGCATCTCCCCGTTCGACGCCAACAAGCGCCGTCACACCACCTTCGCGTCGGTGTTCGCCTCGCCGGTGCTGGACGACACGGCCGACGTGGACGTGCGTCCCGAGGAGATCCGGGTGGACACGTACCGTGCGTCGGGCGCGGGCGGCCAGCACGTCAACAAGACCGATTCGGCGGTGCGCATCACCCACCTGTCGACCGGCATCGTCGTGCAGTGCCAGAACGAGCGCAGCCAGCACAAGAACCGCGCGACCGCGATGAAGGTGCTGCGCTCGCGTCTGTTCGAGCACCATGAGGCCGAGCGCCGCAGCAAGCTGGAGGCGATTCAGGGCGACAAGAAGGAGATCTCCTGGGGCAATCAGATCCGCTCGTACGTGTTCCACCCGTACACGATGGTGAAGGACCACCGCACCAGGCACGAGGACGGCAACCTGCAGGCGGTGATGGACGGACGCATCGATCCGTTCATCGAGTCATACCTGCGCCTGGCTGCAACCGCCTGAGAGGGCACGCGTGAGTGCCCGGTGTTGCCTGGCACTGCTCCTGGCGGCGTGCTGGTCGGCTGCTCCGGGGGCGGCCGACCAGCACGCCGGATCCACACCGGCGGAGCGGCGGGTGGGCTTCAGCCCGCTTGCCGGCGAGCTCGCGGCCGAACACCGCTACCTGGCCGAGACGCTGCCGCGGTTGCTGCGCGAGCGCCTCGCCGGCATCGACGGAGTGGAGTTCGTCGATGCGGACGCTCCCGTCGGGGTCCTGCCTCGCCAGGTCGCGGCCGCGCGGGACATCGACCTGTTGATCTGGGGAACGATCGACAGCGCGGCCGATCGCCTGGTCCTGGAGATGCGCGCGTTCGACACGGCGTCGGTGCGCACCGTCTGGTCGTACCATGAAGCCGGGCAGGCCGACGCGCTGCAGGGGGCGATGGATGCGGCCGCCGACGGGCTCGCGCCGCTGCTGCTGGGCCAACCGTGGTCCCGGCTCGCGGTCGAGCCGGTGCCGGCGGACAGTACCGTACGGCTCGACGGAGTGCTGATCGGCATCGGCACGACACTGCTGCGCTACACCGCGCCGCGCCGCGCCACGCTGACGGTGTCCCGGCCGGGCTATCACCGGTCGGTCCGGCAGGTGGAGTTGGCGCCGGGGCAGGAGCTGCGCGTCGCCGTGGAACTCCTGCCGCGCGACCTGGGCATCGTGCTGCTCGACTCGGAGCCGACGGGCGCCGCCGTCTACGTGGCGTCCGTCCATGCAGGGGTGACGCCGCTGCGGCTGCCGCGTCCACCGACGGACGCGGCGGTGTCGCTGGTGCTCGAAGGCCACGCCGACACCGTCGCGCGCATCGGACCGGCCACGCCGGGGACCCTCACGGTCCCCTTGCTGCCGGCCGGCTTCGACGGCGCCGCGGAGCAGGCGAGCGGCCGCGAACGGCTCTACGAGGAGTTGGGCTGGTTCGCCGTATCGCTCCTGCCGCCGCTGCTGCTCAGCGCGCTGGTCACCGACTTTGCTGCGCGCGACACCGCCCTGCACGACGGCGGGCCGATCGCCTGGCAGCCGGCAACGATCGGCATCACGGCAGGAGCGGTGGCGGCGGCGGGCTACTCCGTGTACCGGCTCGTGCGTACTATCGGAGTGATGATCGAGTACACGGAGACGGCCGACCGGCCGGCCGGATGATGTTCGGCCTGGGAAAGAGGCTGCGCGAGCTGTTCGGTTCGCAGCCCGAACGTCTGGACCTGATCGAAGACACGCTGCTGGAGGCGGATATCGGACCACGCACGGTGGACGAGTTGCTCGAGGGCCTGGACGGGCGCATCGGGCGTGGCGAGAAGGCGCTTGCCACCATCCGCCGGCGCGTGCTCGAACGCCTCCGCACGGCGGCCGTGGAGCCCGGCCCCACCGGCGTGTCGGTGGTGATGGCCGTCGGCGTCAACGGGGTCGGCAAGACCACGAACCTGGCGAAGCTGGGCGCGCTGCTGATACGGAGCGGCCGCCGCGTGCTGTTCGCCGCCGCCGACACGTTCCGCGCCGCGGCCGTCGAGCAGCTCGGCATGCACGGACAGCGCCTGGGTATCCCGGTGGTCGCGCAAGGGCAGGGAGCCGACGCCGGCGCCGTGCTCTTCGACGCGATCGACAGCGCGACCGCCCGTTCGGTCGACATCGTGCTGGCCGACACCTCCGGGCGCATGCACACCAACGCCGGACTTGACGCCGAGTTGCGCAAGCTGGTGCGGATCGCCGAGCGGCGCCGGGTCGCGCTGCACCGTCTGCTCGTGGTCGATGCCACGACCGGCCGCAATGCCTTCGATCAGGCACGCACCTTCCGCGACGGCGCCGGGGTGGACTCCATCCTGCTGTCCAAGCTGGACGCTACGGCGAAGGGCGGCGTGGTACTCGACATCTGCCACCAGCTCGAGCTGGGCGTCTCCTTCGTGGGCACCGGCGAGCGGATGGAGGATCTGTCCCGGTTCGATCCGGGAACCTACGTCACCGGCTTGCTCGGCGACGGCCGCCGGGCGTGATGCGCCGGTCGCTGCCGGCGCTCGCGGCGGCGTTCGCGGCCACGGCGGTCGTCTCGATCGTAGCGCAGGGCGCCTACGGCCAGGACGTGTACTACCGTTCGAACGAGATCGGCATACCCTTCGAGGAGATCCCGGAGTCGGCCACCGCCGAACACCGGTTCGTGCTGGTGCATCGCGGCTCGGTGGAGGATGGCGAAGGGGCCGGCGAGGAGCGTCTCCTGCTGGAAGGGGGCCGCCGGATCCGGCGGTGGGTGAGGCTGCGTGATGCGGGCGGCACGCTGATCGCCGAGTCCGACTACGCGGACGGGAAGCTGGTCGCCGAACGAAGTTTCGACGACACGGGCAAGCTCACGGAAGTGAGCGTCTACGACGGCGGGGTGCTGGCCAGCCGCGCCGCCTATGCGTACAAGCCGCGGAGGGTACAGGTGGTGGTGACCGGCAGCGACGGCGCGGTGCTGCAAACCGCGACCTACGAGCTGGCCGCCACCGGTCAGATCCGTGACTTTGCCCGTGTCGAGCCGGGGGCGGATCGGCTGGGCGTCCGCTTCGTGTTCGCCGGCGGGACGCTGGTCGAGGAGGCTGTCACCTCCGGGACGACCCGGCTGGTTTCGCGTTATCTCGCCGGCGAGCGCTACGAGGTCGAGGAGTGGCGTGGCGACGTCCTGCATGCAATTCGCGAGCTCGAGCGCTCGCCCGACGGGTTCCTGGTGGGCGAGACCAGGATCGAGCCCGCGCTGGACCGGCGGACGACCTCCCGTTTCGACGCTGCGGGCCGGGTTCTGGAAGCGATCACCACCGAGGGCGGCCGGCAGGTCGAGCTGGTCCGGCACTACCGCGACGCCGCCGGACGGATCGTCACCACGCGGCGGGAGACCGATGCCGGCGAAGAGCGGTGGGAGTACGAGTACCTCACGGGCCCGCGGGCCGCGTCCGCTTCGGAAGACACCCCGGACGATCGCCTGCGCACCGTCAGGTTCGAGCAGAACGACGAGATCGTGTCGGTCACGACGTACCGGTGGCCGTCGGACGACGATGGGCAGCCAACCCGTCAGGCCGACTACTACCGCGACGGAGCCCCCTATCTGCGCGTGCACTTCCGGGGCGACACGCGGGTTCGCGAGCAGGTCCTGAGGGACGGTCAGGTGGTCCGGGAACGCGTGTTCGATGACGGCGCCGGCACGCAGCGCTGAGCGCGGGCCGGTTCGGGCATCCGTCGCCGGCGACGTCAGACTGGCGCTGGCGCTGGTGGGCGTCCACCTGCGCGGACGCTCGGGCCGCGGCCGCGCCTCGCTGGCGCTTGCCGTGGTCGGCATGGGCGCGGGCGTGATGATGCTGACCAGCGTGCTCGGCATCATGAACGGGCTGCAGCTCGGCTACATCGAGGACTTGGTGGAGATCGGCTCGTTCCACCTGCGGCTCAGCCGCGACGGTCACGAGCCCCTGCCGCCGCGCGTCCTGGCGGACATCGAAGAACGACCCACCGTGCGGACGATCACACCGCTCGCCGACCTCACGGCGATGGTCGGTCGGCCGGCCGGCCGTGACCGGCACGGGATGACGCTGCGTGCGGTGCCGGCCGACGTCGCCGGTCGTGCGCCCTCGTTCGCCGAGCAGCTCGGCCTGGGGTCGGCGCCGCTCGAGCTCGGCACCCTGACGCTCGGCGTGGGGGCGGCCGCGCAGCTCGGCGTTGGCGACGGGGACGAGGTGGCGGTGTACCTGGTCGACCGGACGGCAGCCGGCGGGGGGCCGGCGGCCCGGGTCGGGTCGCTGATCGTCGCCGGCACGTTCGAGAGCGGCTTCACGGAGTTCGACCGCCACTGGGCCGTGACGTCGCTGTCGACCGCGGAGCTGATCACGAGCGGGGGCGTGCCGCTCGAGTACGGCATCAAGCTGGTCAACCGGTTCCGCGATGGCGCCGAGCGTGCAGCCGTGGAGGACATGCTCGCCGGCCGGCTTCCTGTCGCCGATTACCAGGTGCGCACGTGGCGGGAATTCAATCAGGCGTTCTACGGCGCGTTGCGCACGGAAAAGCTGCTGATGTCGACGCTCATCGGGCTCGTGTTCGTGGTGGTCGCCTTCAACGTCTTCCACGGCATGCGACGGCGCATCCAGGAGCGCCGCCAGGAGATCGGTGTGCTGCGTGCGCTGGGCGCGACCCCGACGACGCTGCGGCTGGCGTATGCCGTGGAGGCGGGGGCGGGCGGCGTGATCGGCGTGGCGTGCGGCCTGGCGGCGGGTCTGGCGATCGCAGACAACCTGACCGCCCTGCTCCGGGTTACCGAGTCGGCGACGAACGCGCTGCTGGCCACGGCGCGGTTCTTCGCCGTGCCTCCCACGGCGCCGCGGGCGCTGCCGTCCGGGGCGCTGTTCCAGCTCGAACGGATCCCCAACCGCGTCCTGCTGCACGAGGCGGTGCTCACCTGCGCGGTGGCCATCGGCGCCGGGCTCACCGCGGCGCTGGCGGCGGGGCGCTGGCTGCGCAGCATCACCCCGGAGCGCATTCTCCGCGAGGCGCGTGAATGACCGCGCCTCCGGTCCTGTCGATGCATCGGGTCACCAAGCGCTACGGGCGCGCCGCCGGCGACGGGCTGGTCCTGCGCGGAATCGATCTCGATCTCGCCCCCGGCGCCTCGGTTGCCATCACCGGCGTCAGCGGCTCCGGCAAGAGCACGCTGCTCAATCTGGCCGGCGGTCTGGACCGCGTCACGTCCGGCACGGTACGACTGGCCGGGACCGATCTCACGGTCCTGGACGAAGTCGAGCTGGCGTTGCAGCGGCGCAGGCTGGGCATGATCTTCCAGTTCCACCACCTGCTGCGCGATTTCACGGTGCTCGACAACGTGGCGATGCCGGGGCGCCTGCAGAATCGACCTGCCGCGGACGCGGTTGCCGCGGCGCGCGAGATGCTCGGCCGCGTCGGGCTCATCGACGCATGCCACCGATACCCCACGGAACTCTCCGGAGGCGAGCAGCAACGGGTGGCGGTGGCGCGGGCGCTGGCCGCGCGGCCGGCCATGATCCTGGCCGATGAGCCGACCGGAAACCTGGACCGGGCGGCGTCGGACGCGGTCGCCGAACTGCTGTTCACCCTGGTCGCCGACCACGGCGCCGCCTGCCTGCTGGTCACGCACGACACCGATCTGGCCCTGCGGGCCGCCCGTGTGCTGACGCTTGCCGACGGCGTGCTCGTCGAGGGGGCTGCGGGATCGCCGTCGCCGGCCGCCGGCGCGCCATGAACCTGCCGGCCGCGCCGTGGCTGGGAATGATGATCGCCGGGCGCGGGCACGCTCGCGGCGGTCCCGGCCTGGCCGGCACCACCCTCGGCATCGCCCTGAGCCTGGTGCCCGTGATCGTCGTGCTGGTGGTGGCGGACGGCATGATCGAGGGCATCACCGGGCGGTTCCTTGAAGTGGACACCTATCACGCGCGGATCGTCCCGCCGGCAGGCGGCGACGCGGAACGCCTGTCGGCGGCGGTGCGCGCGGCCGCGGGGGTGACGCTGGCCGAGGTGGAGGTGCGCAGCCTGGGGTTGCTGTTCAGCGCGGAGGGACTGCGCACCGACGTGCAGGTCCGGTTCGTGAACCCGGACCTGCTGCAACGCGATGCGGGGCTGCGTCGCTACCTCAGCGTGGAGGGAGCCTTCGACGTGCAGGCGGGGAACCGGGCGGTGATCGGGCGGGAGCTGGCAGAGACGCTGGGGGTGACGACCGGCGACCAGGTGGGGCTGTGGGTTCAGGGCGCGCGCCGCATCGCCGCGGTGCGGATCGCCGGCGTGTACCGGTCCGGCTATCAGTACCTGGACGGGAGGTTTGCGTTCATGGCCGCAGCGGCCGCGAGCGATCTCGGCGCCACGGGGTTCCGATTCCTGGGTATCAAGGTCCGCGACCCGTTCGGAGAGCTCGACACGGTGATGAAGGAGCTCGGCAGGATCCTCCCACCGGGGGGGCGGCTGATCGGCTGGTTCGACCTGCAACGCTCCGCGTACCGGTCTTTTCGCGCCACCAAGGTGTGGCTGACGCTCATCATGGCCGTGATCGCGCTGGTGGCGACGGTCAACGTGGCTTCCGCGCTGCGCATGCTGCTGATCGAGCGAAGCGCCGAGATGGCCTACGTGCGGGCCATGGGCGGTTCGGGCGATCAGGTCGGCATGGCGTTCCTGACGGTGGGCCTGATCAGCGGCGCCGCCGGCGGCGTGGCGGGCGTGGCGCTGGGGCTGGCCGCGGCGGTCAACGTCAACGAGCTGCTGGCGGCGATCGAGTGGGGCGTGAACGCGGCTGCGCTGCTGCTTTCCGGAGCGGACAGGCCTGCGCCACTGATCGACCGCTCCTTCTACCTGGAACGGATTCCGGTCCGCCCCGATCCGGGGCAGTTGCTGGCCGCCGTTGCGGCCGTGACCGTTGCGGCGGCGATCGCGGCGGTGCGTCCCGCGCTGCACGCTGCGCGCCTGCGGCCGGTCGAGTCGCTCCGGCAGCGCTGACGCCCCACGGCCCGCGCCCTGCGGGCGCCGGCCGCGGCCCATCCCTCCTTTGGCTCGGAGCGCATCGGGGCGATGCCCTCCGAGCCGGGAACGGGTGTCCCGGCGTCGGTTAAACCTGCTTCCCGTGGCTTGGCGATTGATCGGCGGATCGTCCTTTGCGATACTCTGCGGGCAGTGCATCGCGACCGATGCTCAAGCTCCCCGGGAACTGTGAACCACGGAGGCAGGACATGATGTGGAAGGGCCTGACCCAGCGCGCCCAGAAGGTCATCTCGTTCAGAGCGCAGGAAGAGGCGAAGCGGTGTCACGCCGAGAAGCTGCTCCCGGAGCACATCATCCTGGCGCTGCTCAAGGATGGCGAAGGGGTCGCCGTCAAGGCCCTGCAGCGGGTCAAGGTCAACATCGACGAGATGCGCCGGGACATCGAGCGCAGCCTGACGCAGGGGAAGGGCGGCCTCATCCTCGGCGACATCAAGGCCTCCGAACGCGCCCAGACGGTGCTGAAGGGCGCGACGCACGAAGCCAAGAACATGGGCCACGTCTACGTCGGCACCGAGCACCTGCTCCTGTCCGCGGCGCGCGACGAGGGTGGCGCGACGTACCGCTATCTCGCGCAGCGCAACGTGTCCCCCGAGCAGCTTCGGGAGGCGATCATCCGCATCAACGGGCTCGGCGAAACGCGGCAGAGCTCCGCGACGCCGAAGCGGCGCACGCAGACGGCCGCCCGCAAGCCCACGCCGACCCTGGACGAGTTCAGCCGCGACCTGACCACGCTGGCGCGCGAGGGCAAGCTGGACCCGGTCGTGGGCCGCGCCCGCGAGATCCAGCGGGTGATCCAGATCCTGGCGCGGCGCACCAAGAACAACCCGGTGCTGATCGGCGAGCCGGGAGTCGGCAAGACCGCGATCGTCGAAGGGCTGGCTCAGAAGGTGGTCAACGGCACGGCGCCCGACGTCCTGCACGGACGGCGCGTGCTGACGCTGGACCTGGCCTCGCTCGTGGCCGGCACCAAGTATCGTGGCGAGTTCGAGGAGCGGTTGAAGCGGGTGATGAAGGAGATCGTCACCTCCGGCAACATCATCATGTTCATCGACGAGCTGCACACGATCATCGGCGCCGGCGGCGCCGAAGGGGCGATCGACGCCTCCAACATGCTCAAGCCCGCCCTGTCGCGCGGCGAACTGCAGTGTATCGGCGCCACGACGCTGGCCGAGCACCGCAAGTACATCGAGCGCGACGCCGCGCTGGAGCGCCGCTTCCAGTCCGTGTTCGTGGACGAGCCCTCCGTGGACGAGACCGTGGAGATCCTCAAGGGGGTCAAGGACCGCTACGCCCAGTTCCACGGCGTCGTCTACACCTACGAAGCGCTGGAGGCGGCCGCGTCCCTCTCCGCCCGCTACATCTCCGACCGCCACCTGCCGGACAAGGCGATCGACCTGCTGGACGAATCGGGGTCGCGCAGCCGCATCGACAACAGCGCCCGCCCGAAGGAGCTGGTCAAGCTCGACCAGGAGATCGAGCGGCTGATGATCGAGAAGACCAACCTGGTCAACAGCCAGAACTACGAGAAGGCGGCCGCGGTGCGCGACAAGGTCGGCCTGCTGCGCCAGCAGCTCGACAAGCAGGAGCGCGCGTGGGCGCAGACCACGCAGGGCGAGCAGCGGCTGGTGGAGCCGGAGGACATCCAGCGCGTGATCTCCGAGATCACCGGCGTGCCGCTGGCGCGCATCGCGCAGTCGGAGTCGCGCCGCCTGCTGGAGATCGAGAACGAGCTGCACGAGCGCATGGTCGGCCAGGAAGAGGCGATCAGCGTGGTGGCCGCGGCGATCCGCCGGTCACGCACCGGCCTGTCGTCACCGAAGCGACCGATGGGTTCGTTCGTGTTCCTGGGCCCGACCGGCGTGGGCAAGACCGAGCTCGCCAAGACCCTGGCGGAGTTCATGTTCGGCGACGAGGAGTCGCTGATCCTGGTCGACATGTCCGACTACATGGAGAAGCACAACGTGTCGCGGCTGGTGGGCGCGCCGCCCGGCTACGTCGGCTACGACGAAGGCGGCATGCTCACCGAGAAGGTGCGGCGCCGGCCCTACAGCGTCATCCTGCTGGACGAGATCGAGAAGGCGCACCCCGACGTGTTCAACATCCTCCTGCAGGTGCTGGAGGAGGGGCAGCTCCAGGACCACCTGGGCCACACGGTGTCGTTCCGCAACACCATCCTGATCATGACCTCGAACGCGGGCGCCCGCGAGATCATCCAGGACGGATCGCTGGGCTTCCGCACCGAGCGGCAGGCGATGCGCTTCGCCGACATCAAGTCCTCGGCGCTGGCCGAGATGAAACGGCTGTTCCGCCCCGAGTTCCTGAACCGCGTCGACGAGGTGGTGGTCTTTCATGCCCTGGAGCGCGAGCATCTGGACAAGATCCTGCACCGCCTGATCGGCGAGGTCGGCGAACGGCTCGCGGAACAGAACATCGACCTGCGGGTCAGCCGGCGCGCGCGCGGCTACCTGATCGACAACGGCTCCGACGAGAAGTACGGCGCGCGGCCGCTGCGGCGCCTGATCCAGAAAGAGGTGGAAGACCCTCTGTCCCTGGAGATCC
Organism: Spirochaetia bacterium; assembly: GCA_965215345.1. GTDB lineage: Bacteria > Spirochaetota > Spirochaetia > SZUA-6 > Bin103 > CATQHW01. The sequence goes on from CBDCDL010000002.1 coordinate 2,761,721, forward strand.
TGCGCGGCCGCTTTCCTCCCGGCAGCGGCGTGACGGTCGACGTCAAGGACGATCGGCTGGTGTTCCGCAAGCGACGCGCCGCCCAGCCGGCCAAAGAGCTCGTCACTACCTGAGTTGACGTACTTCCTCGAACGGGGCGCGCCGGTCACGCGCGCCCTGCGGGTGGCCCTGCTCCTGGCGCTGGCCCTGCCGGTTGCCGCTCAGGAGGCCGAAGACCTCTATCAACGGGGCGCCGACGCCTTCGCCGACGGTCTGTTCTCCAATGCGGTGCAGTCGTTCGACACGCTGGCCGAACGCCATCCGGACTCGGAGTTGCGCGCGGACGCCACCTTCCTGCTCGCCCTCGCCCACTACCATCTGGGTCACTACGCGAATTCGTACGACCTGCTGGGGTCGTTCGCCCGGTTGTTCCCGGACTCCGAGCACGTCGCGGTCCTCGGCCACTGGCAGGCGGCCATCCGCCTGGCGCAGGGGCGGGCGGCCGAGGCGGTCGAGCGGGCCGAGCGGCAACTGGAGCGCACGGACACACCCCCGGAGTACCGGTGGCGCACCCTGCTGCTGCACGCCACCGCACTGGAGCAGGATGGCCGCGCGGAGGATGCCGAGCGCGCCTACCTGGCCCTGGTCGACGAACTGCCGGCATCGCAGCAGGCCGACGCGCTGTTCCGGGCGGGACAGCTCGCCTACCAGGCCGGCCGCTATACGGAGGCGGCGGAGGCCTTCGGACGCATCGTGCTGGCGCATTCGGGCAGCCCCCGCGCGCCGCAGGCGCTGTACGCGCAGGCCGATGCCTCGCTGCTGGCCGGACAGCCCGCTGCAGCGGCGGAACGCTTCAGCCGGTACCTGGAACTGTTCCCCGAGGGTCCCCTGGCGGGAGCGGCGCTCAGGCGCCTTCCGTTCCTGTACCTGAGCATGGAGGAGTTCGCATCGGCGGCGCGGTGGGCCGACGCGGCGCTGGCGGAAGGGCACGCGGTCGACCTCGCCGCCCGGCTCCTTCAGGTCAAGGGTGAGGCGGCGCTGCAGCTCGGCGATCCGGCGCGCGCGGTCAGCGAGCTGACGGCAGCGTTGGCCGGCGGCCTCGATCCGGGCGACGCGCAACGGGCCGACTACTACCTGGCGCTTGCCTTTCTGCAGACCGGTCAGCGGGCGTCAGGGCTGGAGTCGCTGCAGGATGCCGGTGACGGGCCGGACGCCGGCCTGGCGGCAGGCGCCATCCTGAACCGTGCCTATCTGCTGATCGAGGACGGGGCGCTGGAAGAGGGCGCGGCCGCGCTGGAGGACTTCACGGAGCGGTTTCCCAACCATCCGCGCCTGACGGAGGCGCTGCAGGTTCTGGCGCGGACGCGGGAGGCGCTGGAGGACACGGAGGCGGCGCTCGACGCCTGGGAGCGGCTGTGGCTGGTGGCGGAGGCGACGGACTCGACCGCCATGCTGGCTACCGCCGGCCCCGGGGACGTGTCGATGGCCGGGTTGCTGCGCGTGGCCGATGCCGCGGTCGCCGTCGACCAGGACACTCGTGCGCTCCGGGTACTCGCGGATCTGCGGGAGTTCGGGTCGGCTCCCGAGTCGCTGGAGGCGATCTATCGCATCGGCCGCATCTACGGCGCGCGCGGCGAGCACAAGCGCGCCGCCAAGTTCTACCGGGAGGTCGTGGACGCCGGCCCGTCCGGGGAGCTCAACTGGCGCGCCCGTCTGGCTCTGGGAGCGGAGCTGTACAACGCCGGAGCGTACGAAGAGGCGCTGATCTACCTGCGCGACGGGGACGGCGCCAGCGTCTGGGAACCGTATCGCCATCTGGCGCTGGGCCGCGTGTACTACCGACTGCGGCACTCGGACGAGGCGAACACCGCTCTGGCGGCGGCGGCGCAGGCACCCGATGCGGCGGTCGCCGTCGAAGCCTCCTACCTGTATGCCGCCGCCCATTATCAGGGCGGACGCTACGATCCGGCGCGCGACGCGTACCTGGCGTTCGCAGAGCGATTCCCCGAGGCCGCTCAGGTGCCGTCGGCGTTCTACCGCGCCGCCCTCAGCGAACTGCGCATGGACCGGCCCGATCAGGCGCGTGATCTTCTCGTCACCGCCCTGGGGACCATCGAATCGCGGGAAGTCCGCGAGGGGCGGGGAATGGCGGCGGGGCAGGCCGGCGCCGGGACCGGCGGCGTCGACCTGGCGCAGGAGGTCCTGTACATGCTGGTGGAGGGTGCGCTCCTTGCCGGCAGCACCGATGAGGCGGGGGCCGCCCTGGAGAAGCTGCGGCAGCGGGCGCCGGCCGGCCTCATGGCGGCGGAGGCGGGTCTGCGGTACGGGGAGCACCTGATCGCGAACGGTCAGGAGGAAGCGGGCCTGCAGGTTCTGCAGCAGGTCGCGGCGGACGCCGGGGAGGACGGGCCCGGACGGCGGGCGCTGTCGTCCGCGGCGACGGCGGCGGAGGCGCTCGGCCGCCACGCCGACGCCGCCGATCTCCACTGGCGTACGCTGTTGGCCGCCCACGACACCGGCCTTCGCGAGCGGGCGCTCGAGGGGTTGCGCGCGAGCCTTCAGGCGATCGGCGCGGCGAGCGCCAGGCGCTACTATCTGGTTGCGGCGGTTTCCGACCAGGCCACGCTGCCCGCCGACGTGCGCGCTCGCGTGATGTACGACTACGCAATGCTGATCCTGCCGGACCAGCCGGGCGATGCCGTCTCGATCCTCGAGGAGGCGCTCCCCGATCTGAGCCCGGGGCCGGAACGGGACGACGGTTACTTCCTGCTCGCCGAGAGTTACCGGCAAGCCGGTGAGCCGCAGCGCGCGATCGATGCCTACCACGTGGTTTCGGAGGTCGCGGTAGCCGGCGGCGGCAGGCAGGCGGAGGCGCACCTGCGCCGGGCGCAGCTCATGGTGGAGACCGACGGCGAAGAGGCAGCCGCCGACGAGCTTGCGAACGTGGCGCTGAGGTTCCCCGGCGAGGCCGATGTCGCTGCCGAGGCGCTCTATCACGCCGTGGGGCTGTGGCGCGGCAGCGGCGGGGAACGGGCAGCCAACCGCCTGCAGAACCGGCTGTACGAACGCTACCCGGACAGCGAGTGGGCCGAGCGCCTGCGCAAGGAGCGGCGGGCCTCGGGAGGCTGACGGCCGTCGGCCAGGCGGGCACTACTCCTGGGAGCGCTGTTTCCGGACACGGCGTTGCAGAAGCACGGCCCGGTAGCCGCGCCGGCGCCGGTCCTGCCGTTTCGCTATCCCGCTCGCGGCGCGCCCACTCGAAGAATGCCGCTCACCTGGGGAGTGCTGCTCATGCAGTGAGCGCAGCGCCCGGTCGACGGGGGTGCTCGACCCGATCAGAAGCAGGCGGCCCTCGGGCGTCAGCAACGCGTCCACGGCTTCGGGCATCCATCGCCACCAGGGGCCGTCGGTCTCGCCGTGCGTGGCGACCACGGCGCTGAAGCGCGCGCTGAAGCGCTCGCTGAAGCGCGGGCCGGGTCCCGCGGCGTCGGCGATCGACGGAGCGTGCAGGCCGGCGGCGGCGACGCCGTTGCGCCGAAGGTTGTGGCGGGCGATCTCGATCTGCAGGAGGTCGCGGCTGCCGACGGTCATCGCCGGCTGCGCGCCTCCCGTCGCTGCCAGGCCGCACGCGGTGAGCCCCTGCCCCGGATTCCAGATCAGCACCCGGGGACCCAGGGCACTGCCGCACACCAGCGGCTCGGCGGCGCGCAGGGAGTAGGGGACGGCATCGAAGTCCGGCAGTCCCCAGGCCGTCTGCAACCGCACGGCGTGCCCGCCGTAGCGGAACTCCGCGTCGCCCCGCAGGTAGGCGGCAAGCCCGTCTTGGCCGGGTGGAGGGTCCATGGTTGCAGCCGCGGCCGTCTCGGCCACGAGGACCGTGTGCGCCCGCAACTCGCGCCGGTGCAGGATGCGCGCGCGCCCCTGCAGGGCTCGCTCGACCACGTGCTGCCGTGGCCGGATCACGACCAGGGCCAGATGGCCCTCCGGAGCCGCGGCGGCGGCCTGGCGCACCAGCAGGCGGAGCACGGGTTCACCCACCTTGGCCGGCAGGTTGGCCGCGATCAGGTCGAACGGGCCGCAGGCCGCAGGAGCGCCCAGACAGCCGATCGCGGCGGCGCGCGACCCGTCATTCTCCCGTGCGTTGAGAGCGCTGACGGCGACCGCCAGCGCGTCTCGGTCGCTCAGGACGACGTGTGCGCGCGGCCACAGACGCGACAGCGCCACCCCGATGACCCCGCTTCCGCAGCCCAGGTCCAGCGCGCGCCGAACCGGCAGGTCTCCGAGACGTTCGGCGGTCGTATCCAGGAGCGCGCGTGTACCGGTATCGATGTCGTCTCCGCTGAACAGCGACTGCGACAACCAGAACTGCAGACCTCCCCCGGCCCAGGGAAGGACGACCCGCTTGTGCAGGAGCCCGTGCGCCCGCAACGCGGCAGCCGAGGGTGCTCCCTCCCCAGGGGGCTCGACAGGGGCTGCGCGGTCGTCGGTGATGGTTGGGGTCAGGCCCGTTCGACGTACGCGCCCGTGGTCGTGTTGACGACGATGCGGTCGCCGGTCTTGATGAACAGCGGGACCTGCAGCGTCAGGCCGGTCTCCGTGGTGGCCGGCTTGGTGGCGCCCGTGGCGGTGTCGCCGCGTTCGGCGTGCGGCGCGTCGGTCACCTCCAGCTTCATCTTCAGCGGAAGCTGCACTGCGAGCGGATCCTCTCCCCACATCAGCACCTGATAGGACTCGCCCTCCTTCAGGAAGCGGGTGACGCCCTCATCGACGCTGGTTGCGGGAACGTTGAACTGATCGTAGGAAGCGACATCCATGAACACCAGGTGATCGGCATCCGAGTACAGATACTGCGCGTCCCGCGCCTCCACGTCGGCTTCCTCGACCGTCTCATGCGACTTGATCACTTCGCGGATCACCTGTCCGGTGCGTGCGTGCTTGAGCTTCAGCCGGACGAATGCCGATCCCTTGCCCGGATTGACGAACTCGCGATCGGTGACCAGGTAGGGGTCTCCCCGGAACAGCACGTGTATTCCCTTGTCGATAGCGCCTGCTTTCATTTCGCCTTGAACCGCCCGGACCCTATCACAGCCGGACCGCCCTATCACAGCCGGACCGCATGGTGCAGCGGAAAGGGGATCACCTGGCTGATCTCCTGCCGCCGATCGAGCGCCATGATCAGCCGTTCCACGCCGAGCGCCACGCCGGCGCAGATCTCCGGGCCGCCGCGCGCCTCATCGGCCATCGCCCGGTCGGGGGGGTGAGGGATCATGGCGGTGCGACGCTTCCGTGCATCCTCCCGCTCGATGACCCGAGCCAGCCGTTCGGCGTCGGTCTCTTCCTGGAAACAGTTGGCGACCTCCAATCCCCGCGCGTACAGTTCCCATCGTCGGCAGTACGGGGTGTCCGTGATCGGCTGTGCGAAGGTGGGCACGCGGCGCGGATACTCGGAGACGACCGTACCGCGGTCGTCGGGCAGGCCAGGCTCCACCGCGGCCAGCCAGACGCGGTTGAATACCTGCTCCCAGGTATCGTCGCCGGCGGTGCGCACGCCCGCCGACTCCGCCGCGCGACGGAAGCGGTCCCGGTCGTCGACGGCGTCCAGATCGATCCCGGCGGCCTGCAGCACGGCGTCGCGGACCGTGATGCGGTCGAACGGGACCGGCAGCGGCGCCTCGGCCGGCAGCGACGACACGAGCCGCTCCAGCCGCGCCACCTCGGTCAGATATTCGCTGCCGGGCGAATACCACTCCAGCATGGTGAACTCCGGACTGTGCGTACGGTCCAGCTCGGCGCCGTTGCGGAACGCGGGGGCGAGCTGGAAGATCGGCCCCGATCCCAGGGCGATGAGCCGGCGCATGTGGCGTTCCGGCGACGGGCTCAGGTACAGCGGCAGGCCGTCGTCCCGGGCGCGTTCCGTTCCCGGGCGATGCAGCCGCGTTGCGAACACCTCGATGGCAGGCTCCGGGAGCAGCGTGGGGGAAGCGAGCGGCGTGCACACCTCGAGGTAGCCGGCGTCGGCGAAGAAGGCGCGGATGGCCGTCAGGATCCGGGTGTGTCGGAGCGAGCGAGCGAGCGGCGATCCCGTCATGGCGGGGTCCTGCGGGTGCGGCCCGGTGCCCGACGACTGCCGCTTGCGCGGCAGTCCGGCACACTTCTATCGCCCCGAAGATCGTCGCCTTCGGCTCCGTTCTTCGGCCCATCCCCACCGGTATGGTAGTGTGCCGGACTCCCGCTTGCGCGGCAGTCCGGCACACTACTATACTCCCGCGTCCGGACACCCCGGGTGGTTACGCACCGTACTGCCATCTGCGCATGAACCTCGATATCTTCGTCCTCGGCACCGGTGGCATGATGCCGCTGCCGGGCCGCGGCCTGACCTCCGTGCTCGTGCGCCGCGAAGGCGACCTGCTGCTGTTCGACTGCGGCGAGGGCACGCAGGTCGCATTCCGCCGCCTCAACTTGAAGTGGAAGAAGATCACGAGCATCTTCATATCTCACACGCACGCGGACCACGTTACCGGACTGCCGGGAATGCTGTCGCTGTCGTCGCAGGTCGACCGCTCGGATCCGCTGTACATTTACGGCCCCCCGCGCATCCGGCAGTACGTCGAGCAGACCCTGCGCGTGCTGGATATCTACATCAACTACGAGATCATCGTGCACGAGTTCTACGACGACGTCACCGTGATGCAGGGTGACGGATACCGCGTCGACTCGCTGCGCGTCCGGCACACCAAGCCCTGCCTTGGTTACCGGCTGGTGGAGGAGTCTCGTCCCGGACAGTTTCATCCCGAGCAGGCGGTCGCCGCCAGCGTTCCACGCGGACCGCTGTGGTCGACGCTGCAGCGTGGCGAAGCGGTGACGCTGGATGACGGCACCGTGGTGGAGCCGGAAACCGTGGTCGGGCCGCCGCGCCCCGGACGCACCTTCAGCTTCGTCACCGATACGGCGGCCTTTCCCGGTCTGGCCCCGTTCGTGGCCGGATCCGACCTGCTGATCTGTGAGGGCATGTTCTGCGCCGACCTTGCCGCCGACGCCGGCGCCAAGAAGCACCTCACCGCGCAGCAGGCGGGCCGAATCGCCTGCACGGCCGGGGTGGGACGCATGGGATTGATCCACTACAGTCCGCGCTACACCGAGCGCGACCTCCGTCAACTGGTCGGCGAGGCACGTTCGGAATTCGCGGAGTCATTCCTGACTCGGGATCTGCAGGAGTTGAGCTTGCCGTACCGGGAGTGACGATCCCGGTACGCAGGAAAGGTGGGATCCAGGCGTGCTGAAACCGGCCGCGGGCGCTCAGTCCGAGTCTTCTTCGCGACCGGCACGAAGTTCCCGAACCTCGCGCCGCAGGTCGGCAATCGCCGAGTGAATGGCGCGCAACTCCCGCTCGATGCCGGCGGGAGGCATTCCGGCGGGAGGCGCTCCGCCGGGAGGCGCTCCGCCGGGAGGCGCTCCGCCGGGAGGCGCTCCGCCGGGAGGCGCTGCCCCGGCCGCCATGGCGGCAGCGGGGTCCGGATCTCCGGCACCGTCCTCCCCGCCGGGTTTCGTCAGTTCGGCCGCCAGCGGAACCGGGCCGACGGGGCCGGAGACCGACAGCGACCAGCGCTTGACCCAGACCCCACTGCCGGCGTCGATGGCTCCCGCAGGTTCGGAGACGCGCTGCGCGGCGCGGTCACTGTCGGCTGCGTGTGCACTGTCGGCTGCGTGTGGCATGTCCGGAGCGTCGACGGGCCGTTCCCCGGGTCGGCGGCTTCCTCCAGTATGAGTCCGCCGCAGGCCGTGGTGTCAACGGAAAGGTCGCACCTCCGCTCTCAACGCGGGCCAAGCGCGTGCCGACCATCAAGAGGATAGGGCACAACGGCAGGGATGGGAATGCTTCGCGGTCTGTCGTGCGCGGTCACCGCCTACTTCGTGTACACCGTCCTGAACCTCGTGACCGTCGCTATCGCGATGGACCGCATGCAGGAGCACCGGGAAGCGCTGCAACGGAACGTGGAGGCGCTGAAGGAGATCAACCAGCACCTGCAGGCGGAGTTCGACGCGCTGTCCACCAGCCCCGATCTGATCAGGCTGTACGCGCGGGATCTCGGCCTGTATGCGCCCGGCGAGCGGGTGATCCGCCTGCAGGGTACCGGCGAACGATCCACGTTCCATGAAGCGGGCTCCGTGGTGACGGAGAGCGCGCCGCCGAAGGCGCCCCGCCTGGCGTTTCTTCTGACCGGCCTGGCCGTGGGAGGGCTGCTCTATGTGCGACTCAGGTTCCGTGAACGATCGCCGGGCGATAAGCGATCGCCGGGCGATAAGCGATCGCCGAGCGATAAGCGATCGCGGCGCGATGAACGACCGCGCCGCCACCGTGCTGCCCGCACGTCACCGCGGGATCATGCCGATCTGCTGCCGCGTGCTGCGTCGTGGCGGGCTGGCGGTCCTGCCCGGTGACACGATCTACGGCCTGATCGGCGCCGCCCCGGCGGCCGAGGCGCGCATCCGGCGGACCAAGAGCCGGGCGGAAGACCGGCCGCTCCTTGTGCTGATTCCCGACCGGACCTGGCTGTGGCGCTGCGGGGTTGCGGGCGAGCCTCCGGAACGCCTGCTGGGGTACTGGCCGGGAGCGCTGACCATCGTGCTGCCGCGTGCCGGCGGCGGGACCGTCGGGGTGCGCGTGCCGGACGATCCGTTCCTGTGCCGGCTGGCGCGCTGCGTGGGCGCGCCGCTGTTTTCGACCAGCGTCAACCGTTCGGGGCATCCCTCGCTGGCGCGGGTGAGCCAGATCGTGGCCGCGTTCGGCGCATCGGTGGACCTGATCGTCGACGGAGGCGAGCTCGGCTCTCCCGTGCCGTCGACCGTGGTCGATGCCACCACACGGCCCTGCCGGCTGCTCAGGCACGGTTCGGTCGATCTGCCCGCGGAGGTGCTGGCCCGTCCCTGAGGCTGCCCGTTCCCTGAAGGGTGCTCAGCCCCCGGCCCCGGAGTTGACGCCGGCTGCCACGGCAGCCTGCAGGGAGGGCATCACGTGCCGGTAGTGGGACAGGAATACCTGCTGAATGCCGAAGAAGCGGCGCTCCAGCTCGGCGCCGGCGCGGCCCACGTACCGGAAGTGCCACGGCTCGTACTGATAGCCGGTGACGTCCTCCAGCCCCTGCGGATAGGAGAGCGAGAATCCGAAGCGCCAGGCATTGGCCAGCACCCACTGTCCCTCGTGCGTTTCCCCGTAACCCAGGTCGATGCTTCCGAAGTCGATGGCCGTTCCGAGCTGATGCTGGGAGTGGCCGGGTCTCGCAACCAGGGTTGACGCCTGCTCCAGGCCAAGCTGCTCCACGTTGTAATCGAACAGGAAGTCCTGCCGTGCGTAGGAGCGATAGGCGGAAGAAATCGTCACGTCGGTGCCGGACAGGCGCGCCGCCGCCGTCATGGCGGCCAGGTCGGGCAGGACGACCGCCCGCAGCCGCATGGACGGCCGCGTGACCGTGAGGCCCCGGCCGTCGAGATCGACCAGATCGGCAGGCCGGTAGTCCTCGGTGAGCGCGTGTTCCTTGTCGACCAGCACCAGCAGGTCGTCCGGCTGATCGAGCGTCTTGGCCATCAGGTCCAGAAACACGGCCGGCTCGGCGAGGATCCGTTCCTGAACCGATTCCGGGAGCGGCTCGATCAGAGCCGTCAGCTCCTCCGTCGTGACAGCGAACGCGGCATGCAGCGGCGCCGGTTCTTCCGGTCCCGCGCAGGCGGACAGCGTGACCGCGGTCGCCAATGCCATCGCCAACGCCCTCCCAAGCCCGGTGTGACAGGTCCGGGTACGGGGGCACACCGGGCCGCCGAGGCCGAACCCTGTGCGGAGGCCGGTCAAAGGATGATCTCGACGACCTGTTCCATCGTGCCGACCGGATGGAAGCTGATGCCGCGCCGCACGCGTTCGGGGATGTCCGCGAGATCCATCTCGTTCGCCCGAGGAACGATGATGTCACGGATACGGTTGCGTTGGGCAGCGATCACCTTCTCCTTGAGTCCGCCGATCGGCAATACGTCGCCCACCAGCGACAGCTCGCCGGTCATGGCCAGCGAGCGGGCCAGCCGTGCTCCGCACGCCAGCGACAGCAACGCCGATGCCATGGTGATTCCCGCCGACGGCCCATCCTTCGGGGTGGCTCCGGCCGGGATGTGCATGTGGATCCGCTGCCCGTCGAAGAATGCGTCATCGATGCCGAGCCGCCGCGCCGCCTGACGGGTCCAGGAGTAGGCGATGCTTGCCGACTCCTGCATGACGTCGCCCAGTTGCCCGGTCAGTCTGAAGCCGTCGCCGCCCCTGGTGCCCACCGCCTCGACGGTCAGCACCGCGCCGCCAAGCGGCGTCCATGCCAACCCGGTGGCGGTGCCGACGCGCATGGAGCGCCGCCGGTCGTGGTCCCGGAACAAGGGCTTGCCGAGGTAGTCGCCGACCTGATCGCGGTCGATCACGAAGCGCGCGCCGTTGGCCGAGCTTCCGTTGCCCGAAGCCGGATCCGTGTCCGAGGACGGACCGGTCTCCACCACGGTGCGGGCTATCTTGCGGTGGATCTTGTCCAGCGCCTTCTCGAAGTTGCGTACGCCCGCCTCACGGGCATAGCCGTCGGCGATCTTCAGCAGCGCGGCGCGCCGGTAGCGCACCGCGCCGCGGTCCAGTCCGGCACGGGAGAGCGACTTGGGGATGATGAAGCGGCGGGCGATCTCCAGCTTCTCGGTGTCGATGTAGCCGGAGAGGCGGATCATCTCCATGCGGTCCAGCAGCGGCGCCGGGATCGTGTCCTGGGTGTTGGCGGTGGCGATGAACAGCACGTCGGAGATGTCGAACGGCAGGTCGAGATAGTGGTCGCGGAACGCCGCGTTCTGCTCGGGGTCGAGCACTTCGAGCAACGCCGAGGACGGGTCGCCCTGGAACGACATGCCGAGCTTGTCGATCTCGTCGATCATGAACACCGGGTTACGCGCTTTCACGATGCGCAGTCCCTGGATGATCTTGCCCGGCATGGCGCCGACGTAGGTGCGGCGATGGCCCTTGATCTCGGCCTCGTCACGCATGCCGCCCACGGAGAAGCGGAAGAACTCGCGGCCCAGGGCGCCGGCGATGGAGCGGCCGATCGAGGTCTTGCCGACGCCGGGCGGACCCACCAGCCCCAGGATCGAGCCGCGGCTTGCGGGGTTGAGCGTGCGCACCGCCAGGTACTCGAGCATCCGCTCCTTGACGTCGTCGAGTCCGTAGTGGTCGGCGTCGAGCGCGGCGGCGGCGCGCTTCAGGTCGATCTCTTCCGGCGCAGGATCCGCCCACGGCAGGGTGGCGATCGTCTCCAGGTAGTTGCGCGTGACCACGAACTCGGCCGAGCCGGGATCCATGAGCGCGAACTTCTCCAGCTCGTCCGACACGCGCTCGGCCACCTCGCCTTCAAGCTGGAGCGACTCGAAGGCTTCCTTGAAACGCTGGTACTCGTCGCTCTTGGCATCGACCGCCATGCCGAGCTCGGCCTTGATCGCCTTCAGCTCCTCCTTCAGGAAGTACTGCCGCTGGCTCCTGGAGATCTTCTCTTCCAGCTCGCCCTGGATCCGCTTCTGGATCTTCAGCAGTTCCTGCTCCTTCTTGATGAAGACCAGCACCTGCTCCATCCGCTCGCGCACATCCAGTTCCTCCAGGACGCGCTGCTGCTGTTGGCGGTCGATGTTCAGGATCGACGCCAGGAAGTCCGCGATCTTCCCCGGCTGGTCGATGTTCACCATGTTCAGCCGCATCTCTTCGGAGAACAGCGGGTTGCCCTCGGAGACCTGCTTCATCTCCGAGATCAGCGCCCGCGCCAGGGCCTGCACCTCGTCACTGTCGAGGTTCGTGTCGTCCAGAGGCTGTACGGCAGCCACCAGCGGAGGGCCGGCGTCCAGGACCTTCGCGATCCGGAAGCGAGTGATGGTGGAGATGAACACGTTCAGCCCACCGTCGGGCAGATTGATCTTGCGGACGACCTTGGCGGCCGTTCCCACCCCGTGCAGCCGGTCGGGAGCGGGCTGTTCGTCATCCACGTCGCGCGTCAGCACCAGCCCGAGGAACCCGCCGAGCTCCAGCGCGGCGCTGACGGTCGCGGTCTGGGCGCCGGGCGATGCCACCAGAGGCGTCAGCATGCCGGGGAAGATCGGCTTGCCGGTCAGGGGGAGCACGACCAGGCGGTTGGGAAGCGTGCGTGCCGCGGGGACGACCTGCCCCGGGGGAGACGGCGGCATGCATGCAAGGTAGGAGCTTGTCGCTGGCGCGACAACCTCCTCGCCCGCACACCGCTGCCGAGGGCAGCGCTGTGCGCCCAGCCGCGCCGTCCATAGGAGCTTGGAGCTTGTCGCTTGCGCGCCAACCTCCTATGGTGCGGGATCGCCCGTGCCCGTGCCCGTGCCCTGACGCGCCGCCACCTCATCTCGCCGGCTCTCGTTCTGCGCACGACTCCGGTCGGCGAGATCAACCGCCTGGTAACGTTCCTCAGCCCTTCGTTCGGGCTGGTGCGGGCCATGGCGTACGGCGCCGCCAAGACGACCAGCCGCCTGCGCCTGACCACGCTGCTGTTCATGCACGCCAACCTGCGCCTGTACCGCGATCCGGTCAAGGATCAGTACAAGATCACGGAGATCACCTGCCGGGACGAGTTCGGAGGCATTCGCGCAAGCGTGCCGCGCTACTTCGCGGCATCTCTGTGGGCGGAGGTGGTGCTCCGGTCGCCCGGCGCGGCGGATCCGGCCGATCTGTACCGGCTGCTGCTCGGCTGCCTGCTGGCGCTGCATTCGTCCGAACGGGACGCACAGCGCGCCCTGTCCGTCCAGTTCATCTGGCGCTACCTCGGCTACTCCGGCCTGCAACCCGATCTGCACGTCTGCGCGGCGTGCGATCGGGCGCTGGCGCCGTCGGTACCCGGCTATCTCTCCGATCGGTACGGTGACATGCGGTGCGCGGACTGCTCGTTTCCCGCCGATGCGGCGTTCAGCCCGGGCGCGCGCGCCTACCTCGGCCACACGGAACAGCTCACCCCGGACCGAGCCGCGGCGGTGCGCCTGCAGGACGACCGCGGGCTGGCCAGCGTCATGTATCGCATGGTGCAGCGCGCGCTCGATGCGCCGCTGACGGCGCTGCAGTCGGGCGTGGGCGTTCTGTAATGGCGCGCGTGTTCTTCGGCCTGCCGGTGCCGGACGGCGCACGGGACCGCCTGGCGGCGTGGCGCTCGGCGGTCGGCGCGGAGCTGCCGGACGCGCGGCTGATCGATCCGGCCGATCTGCACGTGACGCTGCATTTCGTCGGCGAGGTGGGTGACGAGGAGGCGGGCAGGCTGAGTGGGATCTGCCGGGAGGTCGCCGGGCAGGCGGCGCCGGTTGAGGCGACGTTCACGGGGCTGGGGCTGCTGCCGTCGCCTTCACGGCCGCGTGTGGTGCATCTCGGCGTGGAGGACGGCGCCGGCGCGCTGCGCGCTTTGGCATGCGCGCTCCGCCTGCGGCTTGGCGCGAGCGAGGGCCGGAGGTTCCTGGCCCACGTCACCTTGGCGCGCGTGCGCCGCGTTCCGCGGCAGGCGGGTGAACGCCTCTGCCGGCTGTGTCCGCCGCCGGCGCGCGGCACGTTCCGTTCGCTGGTGCTCTTCCAGTCGGAACTGCTGCCGGGGGGTGCGGCCTACCGTCCGCTGCAGACGGCCGATCTGGGCGGCGCCGCGTGAACGGCGACACCGCCGGCGGCTGGATGCTGCCGAGCGCGGAGCCGGCCACGGTCCGCGCGCTGGCCGACCGGCACAAGCTGGACCCGCTCCTGGCGGCGGTGCTGGTACGACGCGGCATCACGGCGCCGGTGGAGGTGGATGCGTTTCTCGGGCGCGGCCCGCTGACGCCGGTTCGCATCGACGGCATGCGGGCCGCGGTGGAGCGTATCGGCCGCTGCGCGGGGCGGCAGGTATTCGTGTACGGCGACCCGGACGTGGACGGCATCGCCGCGACGGCGATCATGGTCGAGCTGCTGCGCCGGGCAGGCGCGCGGGTGCGATGGCGGATTCCGCCGGGCGGACGCCACGGCGTGCCCGACGGCGGGGTGCGGGAGGCTCGCACGGCGGGCGCGGCGCTCGTGGTCTGCGTGGACTGCTCGATCGGACCGGCAGAGTCTCGGGAAGCGACCCGGAGCGGCATCGACGTGCTCGTGGTCGACCATCACCCGCCGCTCGATTCTCTCCCGCCCGATTCCCTGCCGGACACGGCGCTGGTGCTCAATCCCGCGCTCTCGGGACGAGAAGGTTCGGACGGCCTGGCGGCCGGCGCGGTGGCGCTGAAGCTCGCCGAGGCGGTGTGGCGGGCGTCCGGCGAGGGTGGCGCGCACCCGGTGATCGCCGCCGGGCTTCCGTACGATCTGGCCATGCTCGCAACGCTCGCCGATCGGATTCCGCTCACCGGCGAGAGCCGGCGTATCACCGCTCTCGGGCTCGACATGCTGGCGGGGTCGAACCGCCCCGGGCTTCTGGAGCTGTGGCTGCAGGTGGGACGGTCCGTGCCGGTGCCGACCGCCGATCAGGTCAGCCGTGTCCTGAACCCCGTGATCGGCTCGGCCGGCCGTTACGGCGAGGGCGACGCCGCGGTGCAGTTGCTCGTGAGCCGGTCGCGCGGCGAGTGTGTGGAGCTGTCGGATCGGCTGCGGGAGCTCGATGCGCGCCGCCGTCGCGAGAGCGCGGCTGCCTGGCGCCGGCTGCTGCCCCGGGCGCGCCACCTCGCGCGCGAACTCCCGGAGGCGCGTTGCCTGGTGGTCGTCGACCGGCAGCTTGCGCGGGGACTGACCGGCCCCCTCGCCTACCGGCTGAGCCGCCTTCTGGATCGCTCGGTGGCGGTCGTCGCTTACGATGACGGCTCCATCTGCGGATCGATTCGGAGCCCCGACCGTGGTGCGAACGCACTGCTGCTCCTGGCCGAGACGGACGGCCTGCTCACATCGCGCGGCGGCCACCGGAGTGCCGGAGGCTTCATGGCGCCGGAGGCAACCCTCGCCGAGTTGCGCCGGCGATGGTCCGGCCGGCGCCCGGGCGCAGCGCACGGCAGTCGCGAGCGGGCGCGGGTGCTGGATGCCGAGGTTCCGGCACACGAGCTGACGCCGGCGCTGGACCGGCTCGCCGCGGCGGTCGAGCCGACGGGAATCGGCAACGGGCCGCTGACGCTCCGGACGCGAGGACTCGAGGTGTCGGAAGTGAGTCTGGTCGGCCGTGCCTCCGAGCACTGCAAGCTGTTGCTGGATACCGGAGCGTATCGATGGCCGGCGCTGTATTGGGGCGCCGGCCCCCGGGCCGGCGACTTCGGTCCGGGCGACACCGTCGACGTCGTGTACCGGCTGGAGCCCGATTACTCGGACGGCGAACGCCGGCTGCATATGGTTGTGCTCGACGTGTGCCGATGATGAAGGTGGCGCGCGGGTTTGACAGGACCGCGTCTCGCGCTATCATGGGATACTTGCGGAATCGCCCGGCGCGTCGTGTCGGGCGGCACGCGAAGGAGGATATGGGCCATAGCGTTCGTACAGGTCGGTGAAGAGGAACTACTCGAGAAGGCGTTGAAGCGATTCAAGAGGATCGTGGAGAAGGAAGGGATCGTCCGCGAATGGAAACGGCGCGAGTACTTCGAGAAGCCGTCGACCGTTCGCAACAAGCGGCGCAAGGCGATGGAGCGCAAGCGTCTGAAGAAACTGCGCAAGATCCAGACCCAGCAGAAGCGCTGAGCACAGCAGGCGCGACCGGAGAGCGATCCGCTCGCCCGGTCGGTAGCCGTGGCGGCACCGCGACGGAACAGCCCGCGACGGAACAACCGTTGCGACCCCTGTTGACGAGGAGTCGCCAGCCACGGTATACTACCCCTTGAAAGAAGACGCAGGGTAGAGCAGTTGGCAGCTCGTCGGGCTCATAACCCGGAGGTCGCAGGTTCGAATCCTGCCCCTGCTATCCTTTGTCGCAGTGCCTTCGGTGCTGCCACGACCCGTTAGCCGGGTCGAACCGTTGGCTTGGTCATTCCGGGCCCCGGTCATCCCGGGCCCGGACATGCCGGGAGGTATCTTGGCGGCAGGGTTCCGACGTCATGCCGATGCCTATCACCCGCGTCCCCGATCACCGGCGCGGACCCATCACCAGCGGTCGCATGTCCCGAGCGGCCGGAAGTCGGCTCTTCGTAACCGGGGAATCCAGCCCCGGGATCTTCGTACGGGGAAGTAGCGGCGAAGGGACTCGAACCCCTGACCCAGCGGATATGAGCCGCTTGCTCTACCAACTGAGCTACGCCGCCATACGCCTGAGATAAGCGCACTCGGGACGCGATGTCAAGCTCGGATCCGGTCGCGCGCGGCGTGTGTCCCCTGCCGGCGCGGCCTGCCGCCGGGGGCAGCAGGCTCCGGGCCGTACCAACATGAAAACCGTCGCACTGAGCGAAGTGTCCGGCAGGGAACGGCGCCGGCAGCAGCGGCTGATTTTCATCGGGACGCTGGCGGCAGCGGTCGCCGTCTTCTACCTGGTACGACTGATCGCTGGCGTCGAGCCGGGGGTCCGCCTCGATGGCGCCATCGCCGGCGTACCGGTCCGCCCGCTCGATCGCGTGCTCATCCCGGTTGTGTCAGCCGGAATGCTGGCCGCCGGCTGCTTCCTGGTCGGCGGCGTTTCCTACCGGTCGGCATGCCGGATGGCGTCGCTGGCGGCCTTCACGCACGCGGTCACGGTTGCCACGCGCCCGTTCTCTTCCGAGTCCGTGCTCACTCACATACTGGGGCAGGCAGGAACGCTCACTCCCTGGCTCCTGGCCATGGCGGTCCTGGCGATGCCGCAGAGCCGCCTGTCGCGGCGCCTCCGGATCGCCACCGTCGCGGGCGGGCTGGCCTTTCCCGCGTTGATTGCGGTGTTCCACATCGCCTCCTTCTCGGCGGCGACCGGGGGAGACCCCGGTTGGCTGGCGCGTCACGAGTTCGCGGGCACCGTGGCCGACGTGGGTACGGCGGTCGCGCTGGTGATCGCCCTGGGCCTGCTGATCACGGCGTACCGCCGCGCGCGGAGACCTCATACGCGGGAACCCGTCCTGTGGACGATCGGCGGCATGCTGGTGTCGCTGCCCGCGTACCTGCTGCTGCGCCTTCCGGCTGACGTTGCGGAGAGCGTCGTCCCCGTACGCGCCGGTGCGATTGCGGATCTCCTGCTGCTGTCGCTGCCGGCGTTCTTCCTGGTCGGTACCCGGCACATCCCCGGCGTCGACCGGCGCCGCGGGATCAACCGTTTCTGGGCGACGGCGATCGTCCTGGCGCTCCTGCTGCTGGTCGTCGCGGTCGCGGGCGACTACCCGCAACGGCAGATCGAGGCCAGCTACGGGCTGAGCGACCAAGTCGCCGGGTTGCTGGTGCTCAGCCCGCTGTTCGTGGCGTTGCTCGTGCTCCATGCCGCTCTGGTGCGCGCGTTCGACCGAAAGGATGGCGCAGCGCCCGCGCAGGAATCGGGGCGTGGAGCTGGGGAGGGCGCGCGCTGGGTGCGCGATCTGCGCGTGCTGACGCGGGCGCTGCACCGCTCGCTCGGCGGCTCCATGACCGCGACCGCGGGCGTCCTGGATGCTCTGGAGGCCGAGCTGGAGGCCGAGCGCGACGGATCCCGATCGCCGGCCGCCGCTCCGCTGCGGTTGCCGGGCGGCGCGCTCGACACCATCCGCGGGTTTCGCGAGAAGGCGCTCACCGTCCTGGCGGCGCTGCGCAGGCTCGATGACAGTACCAGGGCCGGCGGCGCGGTGGTCGCCGTGCAGGTCTCCGACCTGTTCGCGGCGGCATACCGGCGCGCCGGGCGGCGCAGCCACCTGAGGGCGGAGATGACCGAAGGGGGCGAGCTGGTCGTGGCCTGCGATCCCGGCGAGCTGTCGCGGGCTCTCGCCGAGTTGCTGGTGAACGCGGAGGAGGCGGGCGTTCGTGCTCGCTCGCGGATTATCATGAGGGCCCTCGAACGTGGGAACAACATCGTGATCGAGATCCAGGATTCGGGCGCCCGACCTCTCGGGCCGGGACGCTCGCGCGTGTTCGATCCGTTCTACTCGACCAAGCCCGGTCACCACGGATTGGGCCTCTACATCAGCCGAGCGCTGATCGAGCACAACGGCGGCTCGTTGGTGCTGGAGCGGGGACCGGACGGCACCTGCGCGGTCGTGACTCTGCAGGCGGCCGGTTCGTGACCATCCACACAGACGGCGGCTGCCTCGGAAATCCGGGTCCCGGCGCCTGGGCCTACGTGGCCGAGACGACGGACGGGCAGGCGCGCGACACGGGCTACGCGGCCGACACGACGAACAACCGCATGGAGCTGCAGGCGGTGATCGAAGCGCTGCGGCTGGCGCGGGAGCGGGCCGACGGCAACGTGACGGTGGTCACCGACTCGCGCTACGTCGAGGGCGGCATCAGCGAGTGGATCGCTCGCTGGGAAGCGAACGGCTGGAGGACCAAGGCGCGGTCTCCGGTCAAGAACCGTGAGCTCTGGCAGGAGCTGCAGGCGCTGAAGCGGGCGCTGGAGGGGCGCGGCCTTCGGGTCGCGTTCCGGCGCGTGCGCGGCCACGCCGGCGTCGAGCTCAACGAGGCCTGCGACCGGCTGGTCCAGGAAACGATCGCCGCCGGCCGCAAGGGGCGACGCTGAGCTGAAGCGCCACTGAACGTCGGATCGCTCTCCTCCATGACGGAAGCCGCGCGAAGCGGCGCCCGGAGGAGAGCGACAGATGTTGGCGCGTGTGGCCTGCCACGCCCCGATCGGCGTGGACGGCGTTCTGGTGACCGCGGAGGTGGACATCCGGCGCGGGATGCCGGTGGTGGACATCGTCGGTCTGCCCGGCGGTGCCGTGCGCGAAGCGCGCGACCGCATCCGCGTCGCGATCCGCAACAGCGGCCTGTCGTTTCCGGACGACCGCATCCTGATCAACCTGTCGCCGGCCGCGGTCCCCAAGTCCGGCTCCGCCTTCGACCTGCCGCTGGCGCTGGGCGTGATCGCCGCCTCGAGCCAGGTCCCCTGGGACGATGAGGTGGGGATCATGGTGCTCGGCGAGCTGACCCTGCGCGGCGACGTCCGCCCCGTGCACGGCGTGCTGGCCGCGGTCGGCACCGGGCTGGAGCGCGGCATCGAACGCTTCGTGGTGCCGCGCAGCAACCTGGCGGAGGCTCAGGCGCTGGGCCGGGGGGCGATCGTGGGCGTCGATTCGCTCGCCCAAGCGGTCAAGACGCTCCGCGAGGCGCGCGCAGAGACATGGCCTGCTGCACGACGACGACGCAGCAACGCCTCGGCGGACGCACCTGCCGCCGTAGCGGCTGACGGGGACTTCGCCGACCTGCGTGGCCAGGACCGACTGAAGCGGGCGCTGGAGATCGCCGCGGCCGGGCGCCACCACGCGCTGCTGTTCGGCCCGCCGGGCAGTGGCAAGACCATGGCGGCCCGGCGCCTGCCGGGCATCCTGCCGCCGCTGACCGGCAGGCAGGCGCTGGAGGTGACGCGCGTGCATTCGGTGGCGGGTACCCTGGGCGCGGGCGCGTCGCTGATCACGCGGCCGCCGTTCCGCACGCCGCACCACAGCGCGTCGCTCGAAGGACTGATCGGCGGCGGCCGCATGCAGCGCCCGGGAGAGGTTTCGCTGGCCCACGGCGGCGTCCTGTTCCTCGACGAGACGCCGGAGTTCCGCACGGCGCTGCTGCAGGCGCTGCGTGAGCCGCTGGAATCGCACGAGGTGACCGTGGTCCGGGCCGGCTACTCGGTGCGGTATCCCGCCGGATTCCAGCTCATCTGCGCGGCCAATCCCTGCCCGTGCGGGAACCTGGGCCGGGAGGCGGGCGTCTGCCTGTGCTCGCCGGCCGACGTGCACCGCCACTGGCGGCGGCTCGGCGGGGCGCTGCTGGACCGGATCGACGTGCGCGTGCCCGTGTCGCCGCCGCGCTCGGCGGACCTGCAGGCGCCGGCGGCGGAGGGCAGCGCGCAGATCGCGTCCCGTGTCGCGGATGCGGTGGACCGCCAGCGGCACCGCTACCGCGGCATGGGCTGGGAGCGCAACGCCGAGCTGCCGGCCGGCGCGGTGGAGGTCCACTGCCCGCTCGACGCGCCCGGCCGCGCCGCGCTGCGCGAAGCGGTGGACAAGCTCGGCCTGTCCGCGCGCGCCTACCACGCCATCACCCGCGTGGCGCGCACCATCGCCGACCTGGAGCGTTCCGACGGCCTCACCGTCGACCACCTGCTGGAGGCCGTCCAGCACCGCCGTTACGGCGACGGCGACCTGTGCTGGATCACGCTGTGACCTTGCATCGTCCGCCCGAGGTGCTGCTCTCAAGACAGCGAATCCAAGCCCAACACACGCGGCGATTTGTGCCGATGAAGTTACTGGCTTGGCTGACCACCCGGGGCGGAGTCGACAAGCACTTGACCGTTCTGACAGGCCGTGGTACGGGTGGCCGCTACAAGCGCTCTGGATCGGCTCCGGCGATGCCGGGTCACCGCGTCCGAGGCGAGTTGCGCGGAGGAATTGAAGGCGAATGGCCAAAAGAGTGCTGGCTTCACTGAGCTACACCGATCCGAATGTCAACCAAGCGATTCTGGAAGTAGCTTCTGAAGCATATCATGACGGGATACCAAGGATCTTTCTGTCGAGAGACGGGTTCGATGGTGTTCACCCAGTCTTGGATAAAGCTAGCCTTGAAGCAATTTGCTCTAGCGCTTCAGACCTAAGCGATGACGGATACGTCCGCATACATGACTTCAGAGTCTCGTTTCCTGCTGAGGGAGGCGAGCCTCTCGTCATGTTAGGACCTCGCCCGTCCATTTCAATAACGGCTCTCGGCGTCTCCTATTGGGAAACACTCCGTGAAAGACAAGAGCGCAGACCTCAATAAGTCCGCGATCAATCGCGCCATCTTGTATTTCGCCAAGCAAGAGTATCACGCCGGACGTCCAAAGGCGTGCCTGACGGATGCGTTCGAGAACGGTCCTGAGGCATTGGTGAATGCCAACAATCAGCAAGGAAGAGAGTATGTCTATCGCTGTTGTAACGAATTGAAAGAGGTGGAGATGCTCCTGACTATCGATATAGAGGTCATACGGTCCGTGAACGGCAAGGAATGTTTGGCGTTTGGTCCGAACCCAGCTATATCAATAACCGAAAAAGGGATTCGTTATGTCGATGCTATGTACGTTGACAAGATTGGTCCGGGCAGATGAAATCAGAACACCCGTACTGGACCCAATAAACGGCCGAACTATAGTCAGGTGCTCGGATATGAATGGGTAGCGACAAGTACGACTCTCGTCGTCGGATCCGTGCATTACCCAAGCCAGGACTTGAATCCAACCGATGGCTCAACCCGGTTGAGAACGATGCGGGGGAGGCCGATCGGCAGCCAGACGAGCCCGCAATCGGGCGCGGCCCAGACCCGGTCCCGACCCAGGACGTCGACCGCACGTTTCACCTTGTGCGCGATGTGCTCGGGATCTTCGATCGCGGTGCAGCCGACGTCCACGAGACCGAAGACGACCTGCTTGTCGTCCGGAAGTCCCAGGAAGAACTCGGGGTCGATGCGGCTGCTCTCGCACTCGAAGGCGAACTGCCGAGCCCGGCAGGAACCGATGTCGGGCAGCATGCGGGCCAGGCCTGAGACGGTCGCCGGATCCCGTACCGTCGGAGTCTCGCTGACCGGCGGAAAGCCCAGACAGAAGTGGACGCACGTGGTCGTCTCGATCCCCTCGAAGGCGAGGTCGAGGGCGGCGCGCCCCCACTCCCGAAAGGCGTCGGGACGCCGGAGCGCCTGTGGTTCATCGAGCTGGATGACGTCGCAGCCTGCCGCCTGCAGGTCCAGCATCTCCTCGTGCAGCACCCTCGCCATCGCCATGCCCAGGTCCGCCTCGGAGGCGTAGTGCTCGTTGGTGAGCCAGTACATGGCCGTCATCGGGCCGGGCATGGTCATCTTCACGCGCCGGTCGGTATGCGCCTTCAGGAACCGCAGGTCTTCCAGCGCGTGTGCGTGCTTGCGGCTCACCTCGCCGGTCACGACGGGAGAGGCCCTGTTCACCGTCCCCTCCTCCACGTCGGCATAGTTCGATCGCTTCGCGTCGATCCCCGACAGCGATGAGACGAACCGGCTGATGTAGTGCATGCGGCGCTGTTCGCCGTCGGTGATCACGTCGATGCCGGCGGTCTCCTGGGCGCGGATCGCCAGTCGGGCCGCGTCATCCTTCCCCTGCCGCAGAGCCTCGCCCGTGAGTCGCCAGAGCCGGATGTTGTCGTCCCGGACCAGCCAAGCCGGCCTCGGCAGGCTGCCGATGACGGTCGTGGTGACGGGGGGCGCCGCTTCGCTTCCCGTTGGCAATGATCCCTCTCGCCGGCCTACCGTAGCATCACGCTTCGATCGACGGGCAGGTTCGGCTTCCTCATGACCATCTGCAACGTACGCGACTTCGGCGCCGCCGGGAATCGGCAGGCACTCGACACCGCGGCGATCCAGGCGGCGATCGACGCTGCGAGCCGCTGCAACGGCCAGGTGCGCATGCCGGCCGGCCAGTACCGGTCGGGCAGCCTGATGCTGCGAAGCGGTGTCTCCCTGCACCTGGAAGTCGGTGCCTCCCTGGTCGCCAGCCGCGACATGCGGGACTTCGTGGCTCCTGCGCCCGACAGCTACGTGCATCACACCGGCTCGCGGTTCGCGTTCATTCACGCGATCGGCGCCGTTGACGTCCATGTCGTCGGCAGCGGCGGCGAACTTCCGTCCTGACTCGTTCCGCCGTTGAACCTCCTTGCTGCACCGGCTACGATGCAACGGCTCGAGCGCGTCGCCAGCGGGACCTGCCGGCCGGGACGCCTCGGCGGGGCTGCAGGCGGAGGATCCCCGACCTCAAGCCGGTCGGGAGGAGGCGCGCGGTGACATCACGACCGGCAGCGCGGTTATCTGGAGTGCCGGCCCAGGTCGAGGTGTGCTGATGGCGGTGCTTGACCGGTCCCATTCCGACGCAGGCACCCGCAGGTTCCTTCCGGGCATCGACAAGGCAACCCGCGACCGCATGGTCCGCATGCGCTTCCTGTACCTGCTGCTCGCGGTTCCGGTCGTGCACTGGGCCATCTTCCACTACGCCCCCATGTACGGGCTGCTGGTGGCCTTCAAGGACTACAACATGAAGCACGGCGTGTTCGGGAGCGAGTGGAACGACTTCGCGCACTTCCAGTTCCTGTTCACGAGTCCGGGATTCCACCGGGTGATGCGCAACACCTTCATCATCAGCTTCCTGAAGCTCGCCTTCGGCTTCACGGCCAGCATCGTCTTCGCACTCCTGATCGACCAGCTCATGAGCCTGCCGTTCAAGCGGACGATGCAGTCGATCTCCTACCTGCCGCACTTCATTTCCTGGGTGGTGCTGGGCGGCCTCATCAAGCAGTTGCTGTCCCCCTCGCTGGGCGTCTTCGGCGTGCTCATCGCCAACATGACCGGAGAGTCGCTCAGCCTGCTGACGGACAAGGTGGGCTTCCTGGCCATCCTGGTGGCCAGCTCGGTCTGGCAGGGCGTGGGGTGGTCGGCGATCATCTACCTGGCCGTGCTGGCCGGCGTCGACCAGAGCCTGTACGAGGCTGCCGAGGTGGATGGGGCCAGCCGCCTGCAGAAGGCCCTGCGCATCAGCCTGCCGGCCCTGTATCCGCTGATGACCATCATCCTGATCCTGCGCATGGGACAGATCCTCGACGCCGGCTTCGACCAGGTCTTCAACCTCTACAATCCGCTGGTCTACGACGTCGCGGACGTCATCGACACCTACCTGTACCGGGTCGGGCTGGTCGAGCTGAAGTACGACTACGCCGCCGCCGTCGGGCTCTTCAGGAATGTCGTGGGCCTGGTGCTGGTGATCTCGGCCAACTACCTCGCCCGGCGCTACACCGAGTATGGCCTCTGGTAGGCGCGCGCATGGCACGGCGAAGCGTTGGCGAGGCGGCGTTCGATGTGGCGAACGTCATCTTCATGCTGTGCTTCTCCGCGACGATCATCTACCCGTTCTGGGACGCGTTTCTCCTCTCGTTCTCCGGTCCGCGGGAGATATCGGGCGTGGGGTTCCGGCTGTGGATCACCCACTGGTCCATGGACACCTACCGCTACATCTTCGACCGCGGACTCATCCTGATCGCCTACCGGAACACGCTGTTCCGGACGGTGGTCGCCGTCTATCTCACCACCATAACGTGTCTGTTTGCGGCCTACCCGCTGTCGAAGCGCCGCCTCCCGGGGCGCACCGTGATCACCGCATACTTCGTGTTCTCGATGTTCTTCAGCGGCGGGCTGATCCCCACCTACCTGCTGATCCGGGGGTTGGGGCTCCTCAACAACCTGTGGGTGCTCGTGCTCCCGCAGATGTTCAACGTCTTCTACATGATCATCATGCGCAACTACCTGATGGCCGCCCATCTCGAAGAGCTGGAAGAGGCGGCGCTCGTGGACGGCGGCGGTTACCCGTACATCCTGTTTCGCATCATGGTGCCGCTGTCGATGCCGCTGCTGGCCACGGTGGCCCTGTGGGTGGCCGTGGCTCACTGGAACGAGTGGTTCTACGCCCGCATCTACCTGACCGGGAACCGGTTTCTCGTGCTGCAGTACCTGCTGCAGCGACTCATCGAGCACCATCGCCAGGACGAGCAGGTGCTCAACGACTACGTGGCGCAGACCGAGACGGAGATCAACACCGCCAATGTCGTGGCCGGAACGATGATTCTCACGATCGGTCCCATCGTCCTGCTGTACCCGTTCCTGCAGAAATACTTCGTGAAGGGGGTGATGATCGGGTCCTTGAAGGGATGAGTCGGCCGTAGCGGGCTCATGTCGATGAGAGACCCGGGGTGCCGGACAGGGCGCGCCGCCGGGGCTCGCGTTACTAGGGAAAGAGAGAGAGAACGGAATGAATCACATGGTCAGAAGAGCGGTCGCCGTGCTCGCACTGGCGTCGCTGTCGTCGATCTGCGTGTTTGCGGCGGGAACGGCGGCTTCACAGCCGGAGTCCGCCGAGCCGGAGATCATGCAGATCACGTGGCTGGGCCGAACCCACGACCGGGGATTCCCGGAGGGGAGCTTCCTGCACCAGATGCTGGAGGAACGCTTCAACGTCGACCTGATAGAGCCCTCGCTCATGAACTACAAGGACGCGGAGAAGTTCTATCTGCTGGCGGCGGCGAACGACCTGCCCGACACCGGCGTCGTGCGGCTGGATCACAACCGCGCGTACGAGCAGGGCATGATCCGCTCGATTCCGCGGGACATGATCGAGGAGTACGCGCCGAAGGTCTCGATCGCATTCGATCAGTACAACGGCTGGAGCTTCAACGTGGCACCGGACGATCCGGGCGCCTACATCGGCTTCGGGGCGCTGCGGGAGCGGGACTTTCCGGCCCACTCCAACTGGTATCGCCTGGACTGGCTGGAGGCGGTCGGCATCGAGCCCAACGGCGATCTGGTCAACACGGCCGACCGGCTCTACTACACGACGGAGCCGTTCACGCTGGATCAGTTCAAGAACATCATGGTCGCCTTCGCCCAGAACGATCCGGACGGCAACGGCGAGCAGGACACCTTCGGGGTCTCGACCCTGCTGATCGACTCGGTGCTCGGCGCCCACGGCACGATCGGCAAGTTCGGCGACGACTACAACCACTACGAGGACGGCGAGCTCAAGATGTGGTACGCGACCGATGGCTTCAGAGCGTACCTGCAGTTCATGAAGGACCTGTACGATGCCGGAGCCATCGACCCGGACGCGATCACCGGGCAGAGCACCCTCACCGGCCACCAGAAGTGGGCCGCCGGCATGTTCGGCGCCCAGGATGCGGGAATCGTGTACGCCGATCCGTCCAACGCGTCCTTCATGGGACGCGCTCCCATGAACGTGCTGGAGTCCATACCGACGTCCAAGCTGATGCTGACCCCGTTCACCGTGGGAGCGAACGGCAAGAGCCAGTACCGGGGCAGCGTGTCGCGGGGAAGCTACTTCACCAACGCCTACTTCACCTTCGTCGGCGCCCACGTACAGGACGACAAGCTGGCGCGCATCCTCTGGATGATCGACGACATCAATCTCGACCCCGAGCTGAGCATCTACGCCTACTTCGGCGAGCCGGGACGGCACTTCGACTGGGCGGGCGAGCCGTTCAACTCCGCGATCTCGGCGATCCCGGGCAAGGAGTACGACGACCCGTACAAGGAAGGCGTGGCCGGGTTCGACGCGGTGTGGGGCATGCTGGATCGCGCGCGGCTGGGGTGGAAACCCACCTACAAGGGCTTCAACGAGTACCTGGAGGACAACCAGCGGGACCAGATGGCGATCTTCGGACGGTTCGACATCTTCAACGAGACCGACATCAGCGAAGTGCTCGCCAAGTACATGCCCGAGCAGCACGTCATCGCCCAGACCTACATGGTCGAGGCGATGACGGGCAAGGTGGACATCGCCGAGACCTGGGATTCCTACCTTGCCGACCTGCGCGACGCCGGCTACGACGAGATCATCGCGGCGTACGAGAACACGACCGACGTCAGGGCGTTCATGATGGGGGAGGGCGGCTAGCGCCCCATTCCTGAAGGCTTCGGTCTTTCGCGCATGCGGCGGCCGGCCGGGACACGCGCCCTGGCCGGCCGCCCGTCCTTTCGCGGAGCCGTGGCGGTGTGTGCCTCGGCGCTTGCGTTCGAGTGGATTTGGATGAGTCAAAGCGCTCCGTTTCCACGAACAGCGATCGGTGGTAGTATCCAGGGAGCAGGAGAGAAGTCCATGAACCTGGATATTTCCCCGGAACCACCGCCTCTGACGCTGGACGAGGATGGCGTGGCTCGTGTCGCCGGAACGCGGGTTACACTGAAAACCGTGGTCGAAGCGTTCCTGCACCGTTCGCGCACGCCGGAGCAGATAGCTGAGGACTTCAGGTTGACCACTGGCGACGTGTACTCCGTGATCGGCTACTGCCTACGCCGAAAGGCGGAAGTGAACGCCTATTTGAAGAAGCTGGTTCAGCGCGACGAGGAGCGACGTATGGAGATGGAAGCCAAAGGGCGTTCGCCCGCCGATTGGCAACATCGCCTGCGCAAACGAGCCCGCTCCCCCGCGTAGCGTTGGTACGCTTTCTGGCTGACGAGAATGTCGAGTCATACGTTGTAGAAACGCTCATGAGGCGGGTGCCGTCGGTCGACATCGTGAGTGTCCATGACGTTGGGCTGGCAGCAAAGGACGATCGAAATATCCTTGAGTGGGCCGCAAGCAACGAGCGAATCGTCGTGACGCGAGATGTTTCCAGTATGCGAGCCTACGCCGACGCCCGCGTGGAGGCCGGACTTCCAATGCCCGGGTTGGTGCTGATTCCATCGACCGAATCAATAGGTGAGATCCTCGAGAACCTTGAAGACATGGCGCTGCTCAGTATGGCAGGCGAGTGGGAAGGCCAAGTGTTGTTCGTCGGGTCTCCGCCCCTGGCGGCTCCACAATTCTGACGCTGGACAGCCTAAGCGCGCGGTAGCTGCAGCGCGTACAGGCGGGCCCGCTCCAGGTAGAAACGGATCCGCATGGGCAGGCACCGGCTCACGTCGGGATTGCCGTTCCACGTGAACGTGTGGGACAGGCTGTCGCCGGTGAACGCGTCGCAGTCCTCCGCCGAATAACCGGGAATGACGTGGCCGTCGACGCTGATCAGCTCGGCGCCGATCGACCCGCCGCCGGCGTATGCGTTCACCGTCAGCCGGTTGCCGGGTGAGAACAGGGGCTTGGTCGTCAGAGTCGGCGGGTTGTTCTTCGGGTGCCGGTCGTTCGCCGGGGACTCGATGGAGGCGAAGCCGTCCAGGCGCAGCGTGGCCAGCCCGACCGCGGTGTTCTCCTGCGTGTCGACGCCGGTGTAGTACACCCGGAGTTCGTCGCCGACCCGCACCGGTGCCCGGCTCACCGTGATCGACTTCGAATCCCAACTGCCGGCCGGCCCGGGTTCGAAGAATGAAGCCGTCCGCACGCGCTGCCAGTGGAAGCCGTCCCGGCTGTGAGCCAGCCAACTCTCCATGAAGTTGGGCGCCGTGTGGCTGACCCGGAGGAAGCCCAGGTACAGGTTCTCGTAGAACATCGGGGCCATCGCCTCGAAGTCGATATCCAGGTCGTCGAGGCTGTCCCGGTCGATGATGTGGGTCGGCGTGGACCAGTGAATGAGGTCGTTGCTCTGCATGCGCAGAATCGAGCGCTCGGTGCGGTGGACGAGCGTGGGACGCGGATACACCGGGCGGCAGAAGCCCACGTACTTGTAACTCACGGGGTCGTGGAGGATCGTCAGGTTCTCGTCGCCGCGGTTGTGGTCGTAGGGACCGGGCGCCGGCTCCCAGCGCAGGCCGTCGGGCGAGTACTGGACCATCGGGTGCTGCACCCCCGCGTCGGCGGTGGAGTACACCATCTTGTAGCGCCGGGCCGGATCGGCCCCGGCCTCCTTGAGGACGTACTGGCCCTTGCCCTGGTAGATGATGTTGGTGTCGTTGCCCGCGGGGTCCTTGACCAGGCCGAGCGTCGGCCGGTCCCAGTCGATGCCGTCGCGGGAGGTGGCATACAGGAAGCGGTAGTAGTGCCTCCGTACGGGAACGTCGACGACCGTGAGGCCGTTGTACCACATCTTCCAGACCCCATCCTCCTCATCCCACATGATGTTGGCGGGCCACGGCGCGGACTCCCCTTCCCATGAGTACGCCGGTTTCATGATCGGATTGCCGGCGAAACGCTGCGGCTGATGGATGGTGCGCCGGACGAAGGCGGTCGCCCGCAACAGGTGGCCGGGGACGTCGCCCTGGATGCGGTCCGTGCCCTCGCTCCATCCGTCCAGGTCGGGACGGGCGTGGGCAGGGGGCTGAATCCAGCGCGCCGCCTCGGTCTGGCGGGGCGTGACCCAGCGCGTCGTTTCGATGATGTAGTCATCGATGAAGAGCTGCTTTCGCGTACCGACGTTGACGATCGACTCGGAGCCCGGCACCTGCAGTCTCATCTCGTTCCTCCTTGCGTGGCCGCGCGACGGTCAGGATGAGAACCGATCGACCATGACGCAGAAGGGGACGGGTGTGCAACACGGTCCGGTCGAGTAGGCTGTCGCGCGGAACGGACGGGAAACCATGAGCGCAACGTCCTGGGTGCACCGAGGGTTCGAGGCGTTCGCCGCGGGCAGCTTCGAGGACGGCGGCAGCAACCTGTACGTCAACGCGCACGGGATCATCGAGACCATCCACCGCACCGACGTCGACAACGACGGCTACGTCGATATCGTGCTGCCGAACGCCCAGGGCTACAACGAGCGGGGGCCGACGTGGATCTACAAGCCCGGCCCCGGCGACGGCTCGGACTGGGAGCGGCGCGAGCTGCCCACCGACAGCGGCGACATGTGCCGGATCGTCGACCTCGACGGCGACGGCTACCAGGATCTGATCGTCGTCAACGCGACCAACGGCGTGTCGTGCGAGCTGCTCTGCCACATCTACTGGGGCGGACCCGGCGGGCTCACGGGTGAGCGAACCGACCTGCCGACGGTCGGCGCCTACGACGTGGCCGCCGTCGACGTGGACGGCGATGGGCGCCTGGACCTGGTCTTTCCATCCGCGTGGGTCGACCACCACAACCCCGGCCGCCCGCTGCCGCTGCACGTCTACCTGCAGGGCGCGGACCGGCGCTTCGAGGACGTGGGCCGGGAGTACGGACTGACCGGCATCGGTGCGCGGTCGGTGGCCGCGGCCGACCTGAACGGCGACGGTCACCTCGACTTGGTGGTGGCCAACTACCGGCACGAGTTCGAGTACAAGGTCGACTCCTACCTCTACTGGGGCACGGAGGACGGCTTCGACCCGACGCCGCAGGGGCTTCCGACCGACACCGCGACGCAGGTCTTCCCGGCCGACTTCAACGGCGACGGCAGGCCGGAGATCCTGTTCTGCGGCAACAACAAGGTGCAGATCTACTGGAACGACCAAGGCCGCTTCAGCCGCGACAACCGCCTGGTGGTCGAGACCGAGGGGCTCAGCGGCGAGTTCCACCACGGTGACCTCTACGCTACCGCCGGAGACGTCGACGGCGACGGCCGGGACGAGCTGATCGTCGCCACGATCCGCGGGATCGAGATCCGCGGCGCGGACGATCTCACCGAGGTGCGGCAGTTCCTGCCGCTGAAGTTCGCCCACTGGGCGCACGCGGCGGACCTGGACGGCGACGGCCGGCCGGAGCTGATCGCCAGCAAGTACCAGGAGGACGAGACCTTCAACACGCGCTCGGCGATCTTCTGGAACGGTCCCGACGGCTACTCGCCCGAGCGCTGCAGCCGGGTGGTGACGATGGGGGCGGAGGGGGTCACCGCCGGCGACCTCGACGGCGACGGCAAGCCCGTGATCGTGTTCTGCAACACCATGACCGGGCACGCCAAGACCAGCCCGACGCTTCCCTCTGGCCGACCTGACCCGCAACGGGTACCTGGACGTGCTGGTCGGCGACAAGCGCGGCTACATTCTGATCTACCTGGGCGGACCGGAGGGGTACTCCCTGGAGCGCACGGAACGCATCCCCATGTGGAAGGACTGGCAGGGGGGCGTCAACACGGCGGCCGACCTCAACGGCAACGGCTGGCTGGACCTGGTGGTGTCGAGCTCCGGGCACTACCACCGCAAGCCGGACACCCTGACGATCTTCTACGGCGGCCCCGACGGCTACGGCTGGCACGACGCCCAGGACTACAAGGGCGGGTTCTCGCCGGGGCAGATGTCGGTCGCCGACCTCAACAACAACGGCCTGCTGGACCTGATCGTTCCCGCCTATTCGACCGACCTGACGCGGGTCGTGCCGATCCAGATCTTCTGGAACCTCGGGGACCGCTTCGACCTGGAGCACCCGCTGGAGCTGCACGCCGACGCGGGATTCGAGGCGCTGCCCATCGATCTCAACCGCAACGGCTGGACCGACCTGTTCGTGGCCTGCCATCGCAACGACGTCGGCCACGTGGTGGACTCGCAGATCTTCTGGAACGGCCCGGACGGCCTCTCGAACGATCGCACGACGCCGCTGCCCGGCATGGGGCCGCACCGGCTGAACGCGCGCCTGCCCGGGAATGCCTACACGCGTGCGCCGATCGAACGCTACACCTCGCCGCCGCACGAGACCGGGGGCCGGCGACCCGCCCGGATCGGCTGGGATGCGGAGGTGCCCGACACCACGGCGCTGCAGTTCGAGATACGGTGCGCGGAGCGGGAAGAGGGTCTGGAGCAGGCGCCATGGATGGGCCCCGGTGGCGCGGGCACGATGTTCGAGCGGCGGGGTGCAGCGATTCCCGACCTGTGGCCCTCGACGCGCTTCGTCCAGTACCGGGCGACCTTCACCTCGCTCTACGGCTGCCGCTCGCCACGGCTGCG
The DNA here is from genome assembly GCA_965215345.1 of Spirochaetia bacterium. Classification (GTDB taxonomy): domain Bacteria; phylum Spirochaetota; class Spirochaetia; order SZUA-6; family Bin103; genus CATQHW01. The sequence continues at coordinate 2,793,093 of CBDCDL010000002.1, forward strand.
CGAGGTGAGGATCGACTTCAGGGACTGACCAAAGTCCCGACCACCATCACCGCTTCGCATGCCGCGCTCCTCCTCCGTGGTGTTTGACGGTTGACAGCCGTCAATGTGCCGTTACATTACCTCACGTGCTTCAAACGAGGTTCTTCCTCGGGGAAGTCAGCTCGGAGGGATTCGCCCACGAGCAGGGAAGCACCCCTGTGGTCGAAATGAAGGAGCAGAACAAATGCACTGTGAACGAGGACCGTCCATACTGACTCCTCCGGGAGAGGAGTGGCCGCTCCTGTTCAAGCACACGTTCGATGTCCGGGGATCGGACTTCGAGGCGATGGTCATCATCGACGGGGCTCTCCTCGCGACCATCACGGACGGACACTGCTGGCTGGACGGCGTGTACCCGTATCAGGTCTCGGAGGGTGATGAGACCCTCTCCGAGGCGTACGAGAACCTCAAGGTATTCATGGCCGGCATTCTGACCGACCTCGCCGGCGAGTCGGAGACCTTTGACCACTTCGAAAAGAAGGTCCAGTTCTTCGCCAAGCACCCAGGCGACCCCATGGCCCTGGCGGCATGGAACAAGGCACGACAGAGGATCCGCGATGGTGCCGAGAATGCTCCCAAGATCAAGCACCGCGATTCGACCGGGTGGGAACCCTCTGTCATCGCGGTCGACGTCTCGTCCGTCCGGGACATGACGGCGGCGCTGCCTGCCATGGTCGCAGCCGGCCCGCTGCGTGGGGAGCTCGCAGCCTGACTCCAGATGGCGCTCGTGACACTTCGGGAGGTGACGAAGGCGCTTGATGTCTGCGCCCCCGGATACACGTTGCGAATGACGCCGCATCGCATCAAGGTCTACTACAACGGCCTGGAGGGCCTTCTCCCCAATGGCGGCCATGGTCCCAAGGAGATCAAGACGTACCAAGTGAGGAAGTGCGCCAACATCCTCGGGATCTTCGAGTGCATGGAAAGAGAAATCAGTGGCCTCGGAAGGAGCCTGAGAAAGTAGCCCGCCCCGGGATCACCCCGACGACAGTCAAGCCGACCCGACTCCCCTGGAGCCTCACGCATTGGCGCGCCGAACGCGTCAACCAACACGCCAGCCGCGCGAGGCGACGCGCCAGCGCCTTGTTGCACACGGCTCGAACGCGGGCTCATAGATTTGCCGGCAAACGAGCCGGCACGACTCGACGGAAACGGGCTGAACTTGATATGCTTCCCGAGATGCGCGCGACCGGGGACCCGGACTTCGAGCGCGGGATTGTCGATCTCCCTGCGACGGAAGCTGCCGCCTGGGGCTTCCGCCGTGGGGAACGGGGTACGCACACGAGCCGGACGATCATGCTCCAGGAGCTGTCGGACGTGCTCGATGCGGCTCCCCTCGGCGCCTCGCGGTCCGACTACCGGCGCGCGGTACTGGACGACAACTGTCTGGGCAAGCGGACGGCGGCAACTCGCAAGCTCTCCTTCCATCGACTGTCCGAGCTCTACGGTCTCGACAGACGGCTGATTCTGTTCCGCGTCCTCAGGGAACTGTGGGGACGACAGGAAGACAGCCGCCCGCTCCTGGGTCTGATGCTTGCGTTGGCTCGCGACCCGTTGCTGCGCGCCAGCGCGCCCGCCGTGCTCAGCACGCCTTTCGGTCACGAACTTGCACGGCAGCCGATGACCAACGGTCTTTCGATGGTTGCCGGTGCTCGCCTCAATCCGGACACGCTCGACAAGGTCGTCCGCAATGCCTCGTCGTCCTGGACCCAGTCCGGCCACCTGCGGGGCAGGAGCCGAAAGACCAGGCAGCGCGTGCGGGCAACACCGGCCGCCACGGCGTACGCGCTGCTGCTCGGGTTCGGGGCCGGGAGTCGCGGCCGCCCCCTGTTCGAGACACCATGGTGCTCGGTCCTCGACGCCACCGCGGGAGAGGTGCTGGAGTTGGCGGTGGCCGCAAAGGGTCTCGGGCTGCTCGACCTGAAGCAGTCCGGTTCGATCATCGACGTATCGTTCGCGGCAGGCTTGGCGGGACCAGGCTGGGGAGCACGTCATGGGGCGCATGGACACGCTGGCTGAGCGGTACGGGAGTTACCTCGCACTTCCGTGGCAGAAGGACCTGGCGGGCGCCCAGCGCGCCATCTTCATCGTCTACGACAAGTCCGACGAGAGGCGGGTGCGCGCGCGGATGGGTCTGTTCGAGCTGGCCACCACGAAGGCGGGACATCGCTGGCTCCCGTGCGACCTGACCGGAGCATTCGCTGACTGGATGGCGGGCACGAGCTACCGCGACAGCTACTTCGAGTCTCCCGAGGATCTGGAGCTCAAGCTGGAGGACGAGTTCCTGGAGCACGTCGCCGGTCGCGTGCGTGCGGTGCTGCAGGGGCCGGATGCGGACGACGGATCGGTTGCTGCCGTGTACGGCGTTGCATCGCTGTTCGGATTCGTCCGCGTGTCGGAACTGATGACGGCGATCGAATCGGACGTGAGAGGCCGCATCGCGGTGTTCTTTCCCGGCGAGTACGAGGACAGCACCTATCGGTTGCTGGACGCACGTGACGGCTGGAACTACCTCGCAGTTCCCATCACGTCACAGGACGAGGGATGAACGGAGCAGCATGAAGAACCGGGAGATCTACCAGCGCGATCCCGACGAGATCGCGCTCCTGAACAACGGCGTTGCCACGATGACGGACGCCGTAACCGAAGACGAACGCCGGACGTTGCGCTTCGAGCTGGATCACTTCGTCTGTGAGGGACAGTATCGGAGCGGGTTGGTTCGCATCCTGGAATCCTATGTGAACAACCAGGGCCGGACCGAGCAACCGGCGGCGTGGATCAGCGGCTTCTTCGGCAGTGGCAAATCGCATCTGGCGAAGATACTGCGCTTCCTGTGGACCGACTACACGTTCCCGGAAGATGGCGCGACGGCGCGTGGCCTGGCGCGGCTGCCGGACGATGTCCGCGATCTGCTTGCCGAGGTCTCGACCCTGGGCAGGCGCGGCGATGGATTGCGGGCCGCAGCCGGTACCCTCGGCGCAGGGGCCGGGGACAGCGTGCGCCTCGCGGTGCTCGGCATCGTGTTCAAGTCCGCAGGGCTTCCCGGGAGCTATCCTCAGGCGCGCTTCTGCCTGTGGCTCAGGAAGAACGGCATCTACGACGGCGTCCGTGACGCGATCGAGGCCGAAGGCCGTGACTTCCGACGTGAGTTGAACGACCTGTACGTCAGTCCCGTCATCGCTCGGGCGTTGCTGGCCGTGGACCCCCACTTCGCGCCCGGCGAACGCGAGGCCAGAGCGACGTTGCGCGCTCAGTTTCCCAAACCTGCGGACGTGACGACCGACGACTTCATCGGTTCCGTGCAGGACGCCCTTGCTCCCGACGGACGAATGCCGAGTACCGTGATCGTTCTCGACGAGGTGCAGCAATACATCGGGGAAGACATGCGACGCTCCTATGTCGTTCAGGAGGTGGTGGAGACCTGCAGCAAGCAGTTCGCCGACCGCGTGCTGTTCGTGGGCACGGGACAGACGGCGCTCACCGGCACGGCCGCACTACAGCGCCTCCAAGGCCGGTTTACGGTCAACGTGGAGCTTTCGGACAACGACGTGGAGACGGTGATTCGACGGGTGGTCCTGGCCAAGCGCCCGGATCGCACCGACGAGATCCGGGCGACGCTGGACGGTTCCTCCGGCGAGGTGGACCGGCATCTGAGAGATACGGCCATCTGTGCGCGGACCGAAGACAAGGCGATTCTGGTGGATGACTACCCGCTCCTCCCGGTACGCCGCCGCTTCTGGGAGCACACGCTGCGGACGGTCGATCGCCAGGGCACCGCCGGCCAGCTCCGTACCCAGCTCCGCATCGTGTACGACGCCATCCTGCGCACCGCCGACGACCCCTTGGGAACGGTGGTCGCCGCCGATTTCCTGTTCGACGAGCTGGAGGGCAACCTGCTGCAGTCCGGCGTGCTGCTGCGAGAGATCTACGAGACGATCGTCACGCTGCGCAAGGACGGCACCGATGACGGTCCGCTCAAGTCACGGCTGTGCGCGCTCGTGTTCCTGATCCGCAAGCTCCCGCGTGACGCCGGGGTCGACGTTGGTCTGCGTGCGACCACGGAGGCGTTGGCCGATCTGATGGTGCGCGACCTGGCGCACGATGGCGCGACGTTGCGCGCCCGGATGCCACGTCTCCTGGAGGAGTTGGTAGCCGCCGGCACCCTGATGAAGCTGGACGACGAATACGGCTTGCAGACGCGGGAGAGCAGCGATTGGGAAGCGGAGTTCCGCAACCGGCAGAATCGCATCGCTGCCGACCTCGCCAGCGTCGGCAGCAAGCGGACTCGACTCCTGGGCGAAGCCGTGCAGGCGGCGATAGGCCGGATGCGGCTTGTGCACGGTGACTGCAAGGAGCCGCGGAGGCTTGCCCTGGACTTCGGCGCCGATGCGCCGCCGACCGGCGACCGCGACATCCGGCTCTGGGTCCGCGATGGCTGGGGCACAGAAGAATCCACGGCGCTCGCAGACGCGCGTGCGGCCGGCCCGGATAGTCCCACGATCCACGTCTTCGTTCCCAAGTCGCGCGCCGATGCGCTGCTGCGGCTCATCGCCACGCTCGACGCCGCCACCGAGACCCTGGACTACAAGGGCGTCCCGGCGACCGACCCAGGCAGGGAGGCGCGACGGGGAATGGACACGCGGCGCGCGGACGCGGAGAACAACCTGCGGGCGCTGGAGGCCCAGATCATCGACCGTGCGAAGGTGTTCCAGGGGGGCGGCAACGAGCGCCTGGAATCGGCCCTCCCCAAGAAGGTCGAGGAAGCCGCGACCGCGTCGCTGGCCCGGCTGTTCTACCAATTCGACGATGCCGACGATCCCCGCTGGCGCCACGTGATCGATCGTGCCCGCGGCGGAGCCGAACATCCGTTGGAGGCGGTGGATCACCGGGGCAGGACGGAGGAGCATCCGGTGTGCGCGGCCGTGCTGACGTGGGCAGGCGCCGGCAGGCGCGGGCGCGACGTGCGATCGCATTTCTCGGACCCGCCGTACGGATGGCCGCGTGACGCTATCGACGGCGCGCTCATCAGCTTGTTCGAAGCCGGGCATCTGCGTGCCACCGCCAACGGCGTGGCGCTGTCGCCACGGGGACTCGACCAATCGAAGGTGCCAAGCACCGACTTTCGCGTCGAAAGCGCCACCGTCAGCGCCCGCCGGCGCCTGCGGGCGCGCAGTCTGTTTCAGACCGCCGGTATCGATTGCAAGCGGAATGAAGAAGTCACGGCCGCCGGCCGCTTCCTGGCCACGCTCGTCGAGCTTGCGGCCACTGCGGGCGGCGAGCCGCCGTTGCCGGAACCGCCGGACACCCGCCGTCTCACGGAGCTGCAGGCACTGGTGGGCAACGAGCAACTCGTGTCGATTCTGGATCACGCCGACGAGTTGACGGACGACCTCGAAACCTGGACCAGGGCGCGGGCGTTGACCGGTCGGCGTCTGCCGGCGTTCCATCGCTTGCAGGCACTCCTTCGCCATGCCGATGGCCTGGAGGGCGCGGCCGATGTGGAGCGCCAGACCGCCGCCATCGTCGAGGGCCGGCGTCTGCTGGACCCATCGGACCCGGTTCCGCCGCTTGCCGCGACACTGGCGGATGCGCTCCGTGCTGCGCTCGCGCGCGCCCGCGAACGCTACCGCGAGACATACGACCGGGAGTCTCGACGCCTCGCAAGCACGGAGAGCTGGCAGCGGATCGAACAAGCGGACCGCGACGACATCCTCCAGCGCCTCCACGTCGAGAGGGTTCCCCTGGGAGCCACGGGCACCGAGCAGGAGATCCTGGACACCCTGGAACGCGTCTCCCTGGATGGATGGCGCACGCGTACGCTGGCGCTTCCGCAGGTGTTCGCCGACGCCCGTACCGCGGCGGACAAGCTGGTCGAGCCAGAGATCCGCCACGTCGAGCTGGAGGGCGCCACCTTGCGCACGCCGGAGGACGTCGCTGTCTGGATCGACAGGACCAACCAGGATCTGTTGAATCAGGTCCGGCACGGTCCCATCGTGATCGGATGAGCGAATTCACCGTGACGGCGCCCCTGTCACCAAGTCTGCGGAAACAGCTCGAGCGGGCCATCGTCAGCGCGCGCGACGTAGCGGAGGCCGGCGCTCGCGCCGCGCTGGAGTCGCTCGCCGTGCACGAGCGTGAACCCTATCGACACATGAGTGTCGAGCAGCGTGCGCTGCGCAACCGCCTGCGCGCCCATGGCCGACAGCTCGGCGATCGCCGCCACGCGAGCACGGGACGCCAGGGCATCGACCATCTGGTGCACGAGTGCGCCTACGAGCACTGGCACGGCATGCTGTTCGCTCGGTTTCTCGCGGAGAACGATCTGCTCATCGAGCCGGATACCGGCGTCGCGGTCACGCTGGAAGAGTGCGAGGAGTTGGCGCAGGAGGAAGGGTTGGATCGGTGGACGCTCGCGTCGCGCTATGCCCATCGGATGCTTCCCCAGGTGTTCCGCCCGGATCATCCGGCGTTCAAGGTCCGACTGGCGCGAGAGTACCGGTTGAAGTTGGAACAACTGGTGGAGGGTCTGCCGACCCAGGTCTTCGATGCGACCGACGCTCTGGGCTGGGTGTACCAGTTCTGGCAGTCCAGGAAGAAAGCCGAGGTGAACAGCTCCGAGGTCAAGATCGGCGCGGACGAGTTGCCTGCGGTGACGCAGTTGTTCACGGAGCCCTACATGGTGCGCTTCCTGCTGGACAACTCCCTCGGAGCGTGGTGGGTCGCGCGCCGCCTGACCGACGCCGACCTGAGCGCGGCCGAATCCGAAGCCGCCGTGCGGCGGCTGGCCGCGCTTCCCGGCATGTCGCTCGACTACGTGCGCTTCGTGCGACCGGCGAAGTCGGCCGGGCAGGCGCCGTGGCGTCCCGCCGCGGGTGCCTGCCGCGGCTGGCCCGACGCACTCGGCGACCTGAAGATCCTCGACCCCTGCTGCGGCTCGGGCCACTTCCTGGTCGCCGCCTTCGCGATGCTGGTCCCCATGCGCATGGCGCAGGAGGGACTGGCGGCGGGCGCCGCCGTGGACGCGGTGCTCCGTGACAACCTCCACGGCCTGGAACTGGACCCGCGCTGCGTGGCCGTGGCCGCCTTCGCCCTGGCGTTGGCCGCCTGGCGATGGCCCGGCACCGGAGGCTATCGCCCGCTGCCGCAACTGAACCTGGCGTGCTCCGGCCTTGCGCCCAACGCGACCAGGGAGGAGTGGAGCGAACTGGCGGAGCGGGCAGCCGCAGCCGAGGGGATGCCGGCGGAGCGAGACCTGTTCGAAGGCGACGATACGCTTCTCTCCGCTCAGCTTCGCGGCAGCCTGGATGCCCTGCATGATCTCTTTCGGCAGGCGCCGACCCTGGGTTCCCTCATCGACCCGCGCGCGCTGAAGACCGACATGTTCCGCGGCGACTACGAGTCGGTGCGCGCGCTGTTCGACGCTGTTCTGGAACAGGAACGGACCGACGACGAACAGACGGAGCGCGCCGTGGCCGCGCAGGGGATGGCGGGAGCCGCCGAGCTGCTCGCCGGCCGCTACCACCTGGTGCTTACCAACGTCCCGTATCTCGCCCCGCCGCAAGCAGGACGAGCCCTTGAGCGCCTTCTGCCATCGGCACTACGGAGCGGCCAAGAACGATCTGGCCACGGTATTCCTGGAGCGCTGTCTGTCGCTGTGCGAGGAAGGCGGCAGCGTCAGCCTCGTGATGCCGCAGAATTGGCTGTTCCTCTCCAGCTACCGAAAGCTCCGCAAGCAGCTCCTGAAGGCGCAAACGTGGCAATTGCTTGCGCGGCTCGGGCCAGGCGCCTTCGAGACCATCAGCGGCGAAGTTGTCAAGGCAATCCTGCTGACGCTTTGCCACACCAAACCGCCACGCTTCGCCGCGATGCATGGCATGAACGTCGCCGCACTTGCAAGCGCGAGTGAGAAAGCTTCCGCGTTGTCGTCCGCGACGATCACCATGTACTCACAGCGGGAATACCTGGAGAGCCCGCAGATGGTCATTTCGCTGGAGCATCCCGCAAGCGGCTCGCTCCTGGCCGAAGTCGCCGATTATGGGAAGGGGAGCACCACTGGCGATCGCCCGCGTGTTGCCTCACCCAAAAATCTAACCGTAGAGGCAGCATGCCTCACGTAAGAATCTAACCCAACGAAGGGCGGTTTTCTCCCCCCTCAAGAGAGAGGCATACCGTAAGCGACCGGCGAAACCAGTCTCTATGAAGCCGGCGGCGGCGGACGTGCAGTGGGCAGGAGTGTAAGGTAGTCAGCGCGGGTGCGCGCATGGGGCAGCTTCTCGAAGAGCTCGCGCAGATACCAGTACGGCTCGTGGCGGTTGGCCTTGGCGGTCTCGATCAGGCTGTACAGGATCGCGCTCGCCGCCGCTCCGCGCGGGCTTCCAGAGAACAGCCAGTTCTTTCGGCCCACCACGAACGGCCGGATCGCCTGCTCGCAGGCGTTGTTGTCCGGCGTGAGCTGCGGGTGTTCCAGATAGCGGATCAGCTTCGGCCACTCACCGAGCGCGAAGGCGACCGCCTTGCCGAGCGCCGAGCCGGGCAGCACCTGATCGCGTTTGTCCTGCAGCCAGCGGTGGAACGTGTCGAGCACCGGCTGTACCTGTGCGCGCCGCGCGGCCACGAACCCCGCCGGATCCTCCTTGCGGTGCTTCGCTAGCTGCGCCTCGGCGCGGTACAGCTTGGCGATGAACCCCAGCGCTTGCAGCGCCGCTCCGACGCGGCCGGACACCTTGCCCAGCGCGTCGGCGGCCTCTTTGAACGCTCGGCGCACGTGCGCCCAACAGCCCACGTGCACGATGCCGGGCTGCGCGCACGGACGCGTGTAGCCGTCGTAGCCGTCGGTCTGCACGTAGCCTTGGTAGTCGTCGATGATCTGGAAGGCCACCCGCGCGGCGCGGCTGGGCTCATAGCGATAGACCAGCACCGGCTCATCAGGCGGGCCGCCGCGGGCCACCCACACGTAGCTGAGATCGGTGTTGGCGCGCTCGTGCTCCTTGAGCACCTGCACGGTGGTCTCGTCGATCTGCAGCGTCGGCCCACTGCGCAGCTTGTCGAGCAACGCCGCCATCAACGGCTGGCAGGCGCCGGCGGCCGCGATCATCCAGTCCGACATCGTGCGCCGCGACAACTCGACTCCAAGGCGCGCGAACTGCCGCTCCTGCCGATACAGCGGCAGCGCGTCGCAGAACTTCGCCGTGGCGATGAACGCCAGCAGCCCCTCCGAGGCCAGGCCCTTCGGGATCAGCGCCGCTGGCGGCGGCGCCACCCGGACCGCCGGATGCCCTTCGTCGCCGGAGCCCTCGCAGTGATGGCAGGCGTACTTGGGCCGCACCGTGCGGATCACCTGCACCTGCGGCGGGATCACGTCGAGCTTCTCGGAGGTGTCCTCGCCGATGCGCACCAAGCGGTGGCCGCACTCACACTGCTTGTCCTGCTCGGTCAGGTCGATGACCTGCTCGACGCGCGGCAGCGCCTGCGGCAGCGGTCTGCGCCGCGGGCGACGGCGGGTTCGCTCAAGCACTTCGGCGGTCGCCTCATCCGGGGGCGGCTCAGCGGGCGCTTGGTCCTCTGGGGGGTCGGTGTCGGCGGCGTGTTCGACCTCATCGAACAGCCGGATCTGCTGCAGCTCGGCGGCGGTGAGTTGTTCGCTGCTGCGGCCGTACAGCTTGTTCTTGAACCACGCCACCTGCTCTTCGTAGAGATCCAGCTTCTTGTTCAGTGCTCGGAGTTTCGTGTCCAGCTCACCGTTTTTCGCCGTCAGCTCGTCCTTCTCCAGGATCAGACGGCGATTCTCTTCGCGCAACGCATCGCGTTGTTCGGCGACCGGTAGAGCGCTGGACATATCGATACCATAGCACGAAATACGCCGAACATGTCAACCCCTTTCAGGCGATTTCCCGGTACCGAAGCTCCGCGTGTTCGTGCCAGAAATCGATGCCGGTCAGCAGCATCCGAAGCTGCTTGACATCGATCTCCCGGCGCGCCTCAGCCGCCGTTCGCGGCCACGGAAAACGCCCTTTCTCCAGCCGCTTCATCCACAGACAGAATCCCGTGCGGTCCCAGTACACCGCCTTCAGGACCCGCCGCTGCGCGTTGCAGAATACGAACAGCGCCGCCTCGAACGGACTCAGCTGCATCTGCTCCTGCACCTCAAGCACCAGCCCGTTGATCTGCTTGCGCAGGTCGGTCGCCCCCGGCCGTACGAAGATCCGCGCCGTGCCCAGTTGCAGATGAATCATCTCAGGCTCTCCAGCACCGCCAGCACCTCGCGCAGATGGTCCGCACGCAGATTCGGCCTCAGCCTCAGCACGTACCGCTCGCCCACCACCAATTCGATGGCCGCCCCCTGCTCGACGTTCCCGCCGCCCATCGGCTCCAGTTCCACCAACCGTTGCCCCGGCGGCTGCGGCTGCTGCGACGGCGACAGCTTGCCCGCCCAACGGCACAGCGACCAGTACGGCACCCCGTGCTGCTCGCAGTACGCCTTCTTCGTCAGCCCGCTGCCCCGCCACGTTTCCACATGCCGGCTCCAGTACTCGCGTCCTTGCTGCATCGTTCGTCCCTCCTACCGGGACGATCGCCCGTTCCTATCCTTCTCGTAAGGTGGGGTTCAGCGGACGCTTACGGCATACCCAGCAGTTCAGAAGGAATGCAGCAGAGGCGGCGGTAAAGGGGGTGGGGGTGCGGGGGAGGGGGCGCAACTGCCTGTGGATATGTGGATAAGTGCCGCCGGCAGCCGGGAGGCGGCCGCGCCGGTGGCACGCGGGCGGGAAGATCGCTCTATCCGCATGGATCACCGGGGTGCCGTGCAGCCCGCAGGGACCCGACCTGAACGGGCTGCGGGCCGCTCAGTCGCGCCCGAACCCTCGCGGCGGCTCGACGCTTTCCAGTTCGGCAAGATCCAGCCCGCATATCGTCTCCAGCTTCTGGGCAACCACCGACTCCTGAAGGCTGTCGGGCAGATGGTCGAGCCACGCTTGATATTCACTCTGGAGGTCGAGCAGGGTCCGTACCGCATCCTGCCAGCGTTGCGGTCGGGACCTGCGGTCGTGCCGCCTGCGATACTGCACCCGGGGTTGCTCGGCGTTGCGGCGCTGTCGATAGCGCCGTTGTCGTTCCGCGTTACTCAAAGCCATCGAGCCATCCTACCTGATCCGATTGAACACCGTTACGTAACGGGACCCGGATCATCCGTGCGGCTCTGCCGGTTCGCGCCAACCAGGGTCACCACCGTGCCTCGCGCCGGGGCTGCGGTCGGCTCCCACGAGCGGCCGACGATCGTTTCCGGGCGGTAGCCCCAGAGGGGACGCTTGGCCGGTTCGGTCTGGCAGCGGCGCGGGGCGCGCGTGCAGCCCCGACAGCGAGCGCGTACGGCTCAGCGTCACGGTCCGATCACGACCGGCCGAGGGGCGAGGCGCCCCCCAGAGACCGGTCCGACCCGCCGGCGGCAAACGCTCATCGGTTGCTCGGTCGCACCGAGGGCGGTGTCTTGTCGGCATGCACCCGCAGCAGGTGCTCGGTCAAGCGGGTCAACTCGCGCTTGAGGGCCACCGGGTTCAGTGTCGCGTACTGCTGCTTGAGCCGCGCCTTCACCTCTGCGTCCACCGCCGGGGATTGCAGCATGCGCTGATACGGCGTCTGGGGCTCGTCATAGATGCGGCGCACCTTGCTGCCGTAGCGGGTCTTCTTGATCAGCTTCACCGAGGGGTAGAAGAAGTTGACCAGGAGGCCGAGGGTGCCGTAGATGGCGTGGAGAGCGGCCAGCTCCTCGTCGGTGTCGTAGCGGTGGTAGCCGACCGCGCGGCGCACCACGTGGCCGTTCTTCTGCTCGACGTAGCAGGTGTCGTTCTTGCGGTACGGGCGCCCGCGGGTGAAGGTGATCTGATGCTCGCGGCAGTAGCCGACCAAATGATGGTTGATGAACTCGCTGCCGTTGTCGGTGTCGATGCCCTTGATCGGGATCGGCAGCGTCCGGCGTGCGGCCTGTAGGGCCGCGTGGGTCCAGCGCTGCGCCTTGTTCTGCAGCCCGTGCAGTTGGACCCAGCCGGTGTCGACGTCGGCGATGGTCAGCGTCTGGCAGAAGTCGCCCGAGGCATCGCCGCCGTCGTGGGCCACCAAGTCGATCTCGAAGAACCCCGGCTCCTGCTCGTCCCAGTCGGCGAAGGTGCGGATCGGGATCTGGTGCTTCAGGAGGCTGCCCGGCTTGGTGTGGGTGCGGCCCTTGATCTGCAGCCGCGCGCGCTCGGGCTGCAACAGCCGGTCGATGGTGGCGGCGCTGATGCTCAGCAGCTTGGCGCGCACCTCTGCGGTGAGCGGGATCTCGCCGAACGAGTCGAGCACCGGCAGCATGGTGCGCAGCACGACCACCAGGCGCTTGCCGCACATGAAGTCGAACACGTACCAGATCTGCGTGAGGGCCTTCAGCACCTCCTGGTCGTAGCGGCGCGGTCGCGCGCGGCGCTTGCCGCGCCGGGGGCGTCCGACGACGAGCTTGACCAGCTGACCGTCGATGCGCACCAAGCGGGTACGCCCCCATGCGTTCAGCAGATGGATCGCGTACTTGCGGGTGTAGCCGGTGGACTCGACGAACTCGCCGAGCATGACCGCCTTCTCCTTCCTGCCGGCGCGGCGGTACCGCCGCGCCACTTCATCCGTGAGTGCCCTGCGTTCACCCATCCTCAGCCCCATTTCCTCGGAACCTCCTCTGCGGTCTGCGAGGGGCTCCGGACCGGACCCGCAGGTCCAGCCCTTCGGTTAGATTTTTAGGTGAGGCATGCTTTCCGCAGGGTTAGATTTTTGATGAGTCAATGCGCCCGCGATTTCTGGCATGGTTCTGGGAGTATCCTGCCATGGGTCCTCGGCACGTGAAGTGGCTCAGTTCGCCGAAGAACCACGCATGGTCCGGAAGGATGCAGATCTGCAAGGTGCCGCTGAACGACAAAGCGTTGAACGAACAGAATGGTTGCTGGATACGCGGACAGCGGGTGTTCGGACGGAGCGGCGTCGCGGTCAACAAGATGCAGCGACTGGAACCGTTCCTCTATGATCCCGGCTTATTCACGCGTCGGTCTGACAAGCCATGCCTGGAGATGGAAGAACGATTATTCCAGAAAATGGGTGTGCTGGCGCAGCCGTGCAGGAGTGACGGCGCGGCTGGGAGCAGATGGCCAAGAGCGCGTGCAGCGTTGAAAGGGCGCGGTTGGTCGGGACCGAAAGGCTGACGGCAGTCGAGCACGCCGGCGAGGACACAGATGACCGCGCCCAGGTGCTCGACGAAGAGGTTCTGAACGTGCCAGCCTGTCGGCCTCAGCCGTTGGGCGCCCAGTCCAGGAGGGTGAGCTTGTTCCACAGCCGCAGCCAGTCGGCCGCCGCATGCTGCGCGATCACGACGGTCGCCCGCCGGCCGTGGCGGACCACCCGGCTGGCCACCCGCAGCACCCGCTCGCGCAGCCGGCGCAAACTCCAGCCGACGCCGGTCGCCCGCTGCATCAGACAGCGCCCCGCGTGCAGCACCTCGTAGGCCAGCAGATTCAACAGCAACAGCGTCTCGTTCTGGGCCCGCACTCCTGCTTCTTGCGGCTCGGTGGCCGCCTCCAGGCGGCGGCCCCGGTAGTGGCTCTTCGCACGCGACGCCGAGGACAGCGCCGGCGCCAGCACGTCCATGAACTCTCCCATGTGCCCTTCGGCCTTGCCCCGCATGCGGTACAGCCCCAGCAGCCGCGCGCCGCTGTAGCGGTTGCGTTTGAGGTTGGTGATCAGCCAGAAGTAGTCGAGGAACAACTCTCCGGGCCGCTCCACCACCACCAGCACCACCCGCCGCGCGTGCTCCCAGGAATCGGCCTGGTAGCGCAGCTCGTGGCACCACACCCGCCCCTCGCGCGGCGGACGCCCCGGCGGCCGGCGCAGATACGGCTGCGCCATGCGGTCCAGCACCGCGTTGTTGCGGATGCGCGCCACGTAGTCGATGCCCGATGACTCCAGGCCCGTGAGCGTTTTTCCGTCGGGAAACCCGGCGTCCATACGCACCAGCACCGACTCGCACACCCGCGGCCGGCAGCGCTCGACCACCCGCTGGATAAACTCAAGCGCGCCGTCGGCCGAGCCCACCGCGCCAGGCCGCAGCGTGCCGTCGAGCAGGTCGCCGCTCTCCGCGCAACTGGCGATGAGCGCATGAAACATCCGCTGCCCGTAGTGGCCGTTGTACTGGCTGCCGGCCTGCTGCCCGTGCACCTCGAACGGCAGGCCGTCCAGGTCGATCATCAACCGCTTGTACCGCCGCTCCCCGTTGTCCTTCCACAGCCGGCGCACCGCCAGCTCGATGATCCCCTCACGCACCACATCCTGGTTGGTCGGCGCGCTCAACAGACCCACCAACCGCGACAACGTCGGCTGCGAGGGCAGCACGCTGTCGGGCTCCAGCGACGCGGTGCCGCGGCGCGTGTCGTTGGCCACGCGAAAGCTCGGGTCGTGCCGCAGCCGGTCAGCGTCGTCCTGGTCGCGCCAGCCCTGGCCCAGCAGCAACAGGCTGGTCCGCAGCACGTCGGCCAGCGGGTAGGTGATCAGCAGCGGATTGCGCGGATCCAGCAGCCGCTCGTCCATCCACTCGACGATGCCGGTGCGCTCCATGATCTCGCGCAGCAGCAGCGCGCCGCTGTCGGCGCTCAGATGCTCCGCCCGCGCCTCGACCTGCACCGAGCCGTTGAAGGTCGTCGAAAAGATCGGTAGAGTCTCACCCACGGCGTGTCCCGTCCTTTGCGGAGGTTTTGGCGTAACACCTTGACTCTACTGCAAATCGGCGGACGCGCCTACTCTTTCTCTACTCCTCCGTGAATAAGCCGGGATGATGGAGAGGTGTTCGACGACAACGTATGTCCGATTGTACCGAGAGAAGCTGATCTGATTCCGTCCGTCTGGTGTTACGCAGAGTCTGCCGACTATCACGAACAGGTACGTTCCATTGACCAGCAACTCAAAGTCACTGCGGGGACTCTGACCACCGTCCCTTTCGATTTCGACCACTGGGTGAGCGTTGCACAAGGAGAGTATCCCAATGGTCTTCCGCGTCCCTATTCCGACGATCCTACCCAATGGATCTTCCACGGTCATCCCTGCGGATCGGTGGTGTGGGACGACAAGGGCAAACGCACAGCTCACGGTCCGCTGCGCACCGACTCCACGGTGTTGCAGGTCGCGGTCGCCCGCCTGCTCGGCTACCGGTGGCCTGCGGAACAGGACGACGAGATGGAGCTGGCCGACGAGCAACGGGAGTGGACGCGGCGGTGCGAGGCTCTGACCGATGTCGCGGACGCGCATGGCATCGTCTGCATTTCGCCGGTGAGGGGCGAAGCCTCGGCCGGAGAGCGGCTGCTGAGCCTCCTGGCTGCGTCATTCGGCGAGGCGTGGAATGAAGGAGTGCTCTCAAGACTGCTTGCCGAGGTCGGCTCCCGCACGCTCGATGACTGGCTGCGCAGTCGCTTCTTCGAACAGCATTGCAAGCTGTTCCACGACCGACCATTCGTGTGGCACATCTGGGACGGCCGCCGCCGCGACGGTTTCCATGCGCTGGTCAACTACCACAAGCTGGGTGGCGCCGACGGCAACGGTCGCCAACTCCTGGACTCGCTGACGTACAGCTATCTCGGCAACTGGATCGCTCGTCAGCGGGACGAGGCGGAACGCGGCGCAGCCGGAGCGGAGGATCGACTGGCTGCGGCGGCGAAATTGCAAAGGCATCTCGAAAGCATACTTACAGGCGAACCGCCGCATGACATTTTCGTCCGGTGGAAGCCTCTCGTCCAGCAACCGATCGGGTGGGAACCGGACATCGACGACGGCATCCGTATGAATATCCGCCCCTTCATGGCCGCCGACGTCGCTGGCGGCAAGAAGGGTGCGGGTATCCTTCGTGCCAAACCGAACGTCCACTGGCGCAAGGACCGAGGAAGGGAGCTGTTGACCTCGGGACGGAAACCAAACCGCCCTGGGTGCAGGACGATTCCTGGGGACGCCGACGAGCACCGCGAGCTCAGGCCGCTGGACGAGTACCCTTGGTTCTGGCAGGACGGCGCGTTCACCGGCGATCGCGTGAACGACGTACATCTGGACATCGCCTTGAAGAGCGAGCGTCGGCGACGGGCAGCGATCTGGGAAGATTCCTTCGCCTCGGCGACCGATCGATACTCCATCCCGAACTCGGATGTGGCCCATGCTGAGTAAGCCGACCATTCATAATCCCGATCGGTACATGGCGGATTTGCGCCAGATCCTCTCACAGGGCCGCAAGCGTATGGGACTCCTGATCGGAGCCGGCGCGCCGACGGCCATTCAGGGAGAGAACCACAAGCCACTCATTCCCGATGTCGCAGGTCTCACTGACGCTGTACTGAGCGCCCTCGAAGATGAGGACAGAGCGGTGGTCGAGACTCTGATGAAGGAGATAGAGGCCACAGGTAGTCTCGTCAACATCGAGACGATACTGACGCAGGTACGAAGGCTTGCTCAGGCGATCGGAGCAGCGTCGATTCACGGCTTGAACGCGCAATCATATAACGAACTGGCGAGTCGGATCTGTATCGAGATCGGCAAGAGTGTTCATGCATCGCTCCCGTCCGATCCCAACCCCTATACCGAAGTCGTATCCTGGATTTCCGGTACACAGCGGCTGCACCCCGTCGAGATTTTCACGTCGAACTACGATCTGCTTGTCGAGGAGGCGTTCGAGCGAGCACGAGTCCCTTACTTCGATGGATTCAGCGGCTCACACAGACCATTCTTCGACGCTGCCAGCGTATCGACCGACGAACTTCCGGCCCGTTGGTCGCGGGTGTGGAAGCTCCATGGTTCGCTCGGTTGGGCGGTCTCGGATGACATCGTGGTGAGAACCGGTGAGAGAAGCGCGACCGAGCTGATCTATCCCGACCATCTCAAGTACGATCACGTGACGAGGCTCCCGTATTCCGCACTGTTCGAGAGGCTTCGTCAGTTCTTGTTGGCGCCTGATACGCTTCTTCTCTGTACGGGTTTCTCCTTCCTCGACTCGCACATCTGCGCCGTACTGGATGAGGCGCTGGCCGCAAACGCCCATACCGCGATCTATGCGTTTCAGTACGGTAAGCTCGACGAAGAGAAGGCGGTCCCCCGGATCGCGCGGGCTCGGCCGAACCTCAGCGTGTACGCTCGGGATCGGGCGATCATCAACGGCGTTGATGGGGTATGGCTACCCGGACACCCCCCGAACGAGGACTGGCAGGAGATCCGTCGCACGTTCTGGCGTACGCCGCCGAACGACGGTCAGGGCGAATTCCTGCTTGGCGATTTCGAGATGTTTGCAAAGTTCCTGGCGCTGACGCAGGCGCAACAACTTGCGTCTTCGATGCCGGACGAGGACGATCATGGCGATGAGCCGGATCCGTAGTAGCACGGTCCCTGAACAGCCAATGCTCAGCCGTGATCCGACATATCTCGGTGCGATTGCGGCGGTGACTGGAGCTGCGCTCAACGTTCATCTCACAAAGTCCGTGGCTTCGGGTCTGTCGATCATCAATGGGAAGACCTACAAGGTCGGGCAGGTGGGCAGCTTCGTTCGCGTTCCACAGGGATACCAGGATCTGTTTGGCGTCGTGTCCGAGGTAGGCGCGAGCGCCGCACCGGAGAACGTCGATCCAATGACTGACACGGGTCGTTGGATGAAGATTGAGTTGGTTGGTGAGATTGTCGGCGGAACGTTCGAGCGCGGTGTCAGCCAGTATCCGAACATCGGGGACGCCGTTCACTTGGCAGTTGAGGAACATCTGCGGAGGATATACGACGTGAGCGGCCAGGGACATGTGGCGATCGGGACGCTATCAAGTGCCGAGAGCATAGCGGCGAAGATCGCTCTCGACGAGTTGGTGACGCGTCACTCCGCCGTACTCGGATCCACGGGATCCGGTAAGTCCACTACCATCGCCAGCCTCCTTAGAGCCGTTACCATGGACGTCGACGAGAGTGATCAGTATCCGAGCGCTCGCGTATTGCTGCTGGACGTCCATGGAGAGTATTCCGGGCATGACGAGTATGACGGACCGCTTTCGGACGTCTCACAGGTGTTCGGCGTTGAGCCGGAGTCCGGCGAGGAACGCCTGTATATTCCGTACTGGGCTTTGGATACGGGTGATCTCCTGGATTTTCTTACCGGTGGTGTAAAGGATAGCCACGAGACCGCATTTACGGACAAGATCTACGAGCTCAAAGCCGCGGCCCAGGAACAAAAACAATTTCCGGGTGTCGATCCGGCATCGATCACCGTTGACACACCACTTCCGTTCAGTCTCAAGCGACTTTGGTATGATCTCATAGATTTCGAGCTCAAGACGTTCGAGGGAAAGGACCGCGATAAACCGACGCTACAGGATCCAGGAGACCCCGATACCCTGACGCCACCCACGTACAAGCCGCACGGCATCGGCTCTTCAGGCCCATTTCTCAATCAGAAGGCGCTTGGGATACAGCGGCATCTGCGCCTGATGCGTTCACGATTGCATGATCGACGCTACGATTTCCTGTTGCGCCCGGGACCGTGGGAGCCGAATCCTGAAGGTAGGCCGGAAAAGGATCTGGACGAACTTCTGCGCGGCTGGCTTGGTGGTGACAAGCCGATTACCATCCTTGATTTGTCCGGGGTTCCGAGCAACGTACTCGAACGCCTTGTCGGATCCATATTGAAGATCGTCTACGAGGCGTTGTTCTGGAGCCGGGAGAAGGCAGAGGGTGGCATCGAACGTCCGCTGTTGATCGTCATGGAGGAAGCACACCGGTACGTTGCGGACCGATCGGAAGGTACAGCTTCAGCGATCGTTCAACGAATCGCGAAGGAGGGGCGGAAATATGGTGTCGGAGCGATGGTCGTCAGTCAGCGGCCTTCCGAAGTGAACGAGACTGTCTTGTCGCAGTGCGGTACGTTCTTCTCCCTGCGGCTGTCCAATCCGGACGACCGCGCTCGGGTGAGGGGAACGCTCCCGGATGGGCTTGTCGGGCTGCTCGACGTGCTACCGATTCTCCGCACTGGGGAGGCGATCGTTACGGGCGAGGCCGCAAAGCTGCCGATGCGCTGTCGTGTCACGCTTCCGGCCTTGGAACATCGGCCTCGCAGCGGTGATCCGGAGGTCAGCAGGAAATGGCGGCTGCCGCGGCGAGCGGAGGGATATGATCGAGCGGTGGCCTCGTGGCGATCGCAAAGCCCGACGCGGGTTACGGAGGACTTGAACATACAGCGAGTTCCGGTCGAGGACAGGCCGCAGGGAGAAGGAGAAGAACGTGGATAAGCAGCACGTGTCGTCGTCGACGGTGACATCGATAGGTTACGATGCCCGTACGCAGACCCTGGAGATCGAGTTCGGGAGCGGTCGTGTATACCAGTACTACGGGGTGCCCGATCAATTGCACACGGAGATCATGCAGGCGCCGTCGAAGGGCCAGTTCTTCAATACGTACATCAGGAATGCTTACGGGTTCTCGCGCGTCGCTTGAGCGCCACTGGAGCAGACGGGATGACTGGGCACCGTTCGCGGTACTCTGCACAGAGCGAGGAAAGCTGCCGCGTGATGGAGGAGACCGCGTGGCGTCCGCACATCGCTCTACCGGCAGTCGGTCCGGAGCCGGCACCTGTTCGATAGCACGAAGGAGCTGCTCGATGGGGTCCGCTTCGGCGAGAGCACGTTTCTCGAACTCGAGGAAGTACGTTTCGCCGGTGACCGCGTTCCGGTCCCGACACAGATACGCTCCCTGATGAGTTGGCGGCATTCGCAAACAGCCGCGGCGGTGTGTTCGTGTTCGATGACTGCACGCGTGATGTCGTCGGCATCCCGGCTGGCTCGGGCGAAGCCCTCTAACCGTGGTTCTGGCGCGACGGCGAGCTCGCAGGCGACCGTGTGAACGACCTTCACCTGACCGCGCGGGAGAAACAGGGCGCCAGAGAGCACGTCGGTGACGTCGCAAGGAATCGTTGAGCGCGTCAGACGCGCCGCGGCGCGAGGTGTGCTGTTCCTGCCGCACGCCGTTCGGCAGATGGCGAGGCCGGAGCGAATGATTGCACCAAGCGAGATTCGTATGGTGATCGAGCGAGGAGAGCTCGTCGAAGACTATCCGGAGGACGCGCGCGGCCATAGTTGTCTGCTTCACGGCAGAGGAACCGGCAGCCGCAGCGTCCACGTGGTCTGCTCACCCAAGGCTGACTATCTTGCCATCATCACGGCGTATCTTCCTTCATCCGAAATGTGGGTGCAAGACGCCCGTACGAGGAGAAACCCATGAAGTGTATGCACTGTCAAGGGGCCATGCATCGCTCGGCGGCTCCGTTCAGCATCGATCGGAAGGGGTATCACGTGACGTTCGAAGCCGTCCCCGCCTGGATCTGCCGCCAGTGCGGTGAGCCGTACTTCGAGGAGCGTGAGGTTGACGCCATCCAGGGGGCGATCCGGGATCTCGATGGAAGGACTCGAACGTTTGTGGCGAACGTTGCGTCGCTTCGGTCTCCACACCACGGCCGGGCTTCGGGCGCGCCGGACCGGTAGCCGATCTTGCGATGATTGCCGCGAACCAACCGGCAGGACCTGCACTGCGAGGGACGATGGAGGACCGGAAGACGTACGACGATGACTGGCGCACACGATTGGCCGTATCCCGGCGTGCGGTGGTGGAAATTCGATCTGCACACCCATACGCCGGCAACCTGAATCTGGTTGTGAACGGCGACGCCGAGATGGTGCACGTACTCGACTTTCTTGGGCAATGTTACGTCAAGCAGAAGGGGTCGCTCCAGAAGGATGCCATGCGCGAGGAAATCTGCCGGGTGATGGAGGGTGGACGCGAGGCGTTCGAACGCCGGTATCGGCGGCTGGGGTCGGAGCCGACGCATGTTCGATAGCACTAGGGAACTGCTCGACAAGATTCGCCTGGGCGAAAGCACGTTTCTGGAGGTGAAGGAAGTCCGTTTCGCGGGTGACCGCGTCTCCGGGCCGCACCGCGACTCCCTTGCCGACGAGCTTGCGGCGTTCGCGAACAGCCGGGGCGGGGTGTTCGTGTTCGGCGTCGACGACAGCACGCGCGAGATGGTCGGTATCCCGGTCGAACGCCTCGACACCGTCGTCGACTTCATCAAGGAAGTGTGCGCGACGTCGATCGATCCGCCGATCGAGGACTACGTCCTGGACCGGCTGCGGCTGCCGACGGACACCGGGGAAGATGTGGCAGTGATCAAGGTCGAGATTCCCCGGAGCCTGTTCGTCCACCGCAGCCCCGGCGGATTCCTGCACCGCGTGGCGGATTCCAAGCGGTCCATGTCCACCGAGTACCTCGCGCGGATGTTCCAGCAGCGCAGCCAGACCAGGTTGATCCGGTTCGACGAGCAGATTGTGGAAGGTGCGAGCATCGAGAACCTGACGCCCGATCTGTGGGAGCGGTTTCGGACCCCACGCTCCGGTGATGATCGGGACACGTTTCTCCGCAAGCTGGGTTTCGCGGGCTCGGCGGAAGAGGGAACACTGCGGCCGACGGTCGCCGGCGTGCTGATGGGGAGCGAGGATCCCCGCCGCTGGCTTCCCAACGCCTACGTGCAAGCGGTCGCCTACCGGGGTGACGAGATCCTGGACAACAGCCTGCGCTTGTCCGGGACGGAGCCGCAGTATCGGCTGATCGACGACGCCGAACTGCATCTGACGATCTACGCGGCGACTCCCGAGCGGGCAGGTTCTCCGTGATGGCTCCTGATCTCGCGTCCCCCTCGACGGACGATCGATCGGCGGTCACCGTGATCGAGGCGTTGGCGGCATCCCTTGCGGGCGCGGCGCGGCACAACCCGAACGATACGGATCCTCCGGCTGCCGTTCTCTGGAGCGATCCGAACGCGATCTGGCAACCGGTCATTCCACACCTCCTCCGCCTCATGCCGCAACTGCTGGTGCTCGGCGACTTCGATCCCGACCTTCGTACCGGGCCGGCAATCTGGCTTCGTTGCATGATCGAACGAACCCTGGAGCATCCCCGTATTCCCGACGATGCGACGCCGACCATCTACCTTCCCGCCGTAAGCCGGCAGGTGCTCGGCGCGGCGGACACCTGTCCGGACCACCTGAAACCGCTGGTCGAACTCCAGTTTCGTGGCGTCTGCTGGACGCAGAAGAGCGGACGGGACTGGACGGTCGAGGCGTTTCTGGTTTCCAGAGATGGCGGTCTGGGACTGGATGTCGCTCGCGACGGGGACACGCGCCGGTCGATGCTGCGCGCGCTGACGGAGTTGGCGACGACACCGGTGCGCGCGCTGACGGGTCGGCGCATCGAAGCCGAGGACTTCGACCGGCTGTTTTCCTCCGACCCGGACCGGGACCTCCTGGTATGGCTGAACGATGCTGCGGGCGTGAAGGACGAGTGGGAGCCTGCACGCTGGAGTGCGTTCCGGTCGCGGTGCAGGGCCGATCTCGGTTTCGATCCGGAGAAGGACGGGGAGCTCGCCGCGGCGGAGCGGCTCGGCCGCCGCGAAGGGACATGGACGTCGATCTGGGACCGCTTCGCAGAGTCGCCTGCGCTGTACCGGGGCATCCCGGAGTTGCTGCGCCGCGTGAAGCCGGATGAGCTGTTCGTGGAACGCTCTTCCTGGCCCCAGGACAACGCAGCGGACGAAGACGAGTTGCGGACGGCTCTGCTCGAGCTTGCGGGCCAAGCGCCTCCGGCTGCGCGTGCGAGGGTCATCGAACTGGAGCACCGGCACGCGGAGCGACGAAACTGGGTGTGGGCGAAGCTCGGCGCGGCGCCGCTGGCGCATGCCGTCGCTCACCTGGCGGTGATCGCGGAAGGAGCGTCGACGCAACTCGGTGGGAGGAGCGCGGCGGAGATGGCGCGGTCGTACGCGGACGGCGCCTGGGAGATCGATGCCGCGGCGCTGTCGAGCATCGCCGCCGTGCAAACGGCGACCGACACGCGGGCAGTGAGCCGTGCCCTGGATGCGGTGTACCGGCCCTGGTTGGAAGCGGCGGCCTTTCGTCTGCAGTCGCTGGAGGGATCCGAGCCGGGCGCCATCCGCGACGCCGAGGCGACGTATGAAACGAAGGTCGAGTCGGGAACCGTGATGCTGTTCGCGGATGGTCTCCGCTTCGATCTTGCCCAGCGCCTGATCGAACGGTTGCGGGCGCGCGGGTTGTCGGCGACGTGTGCCGCTCGGTGGTCGGGACTCCCCACGGTCACCGCAACGGCGAAGCCGGCTGTTTCGCCGGTGCGGGCCGGGATCACCGGCGTCTCGCCGGGCGACGACTTCCGGCCCGTGACGGCGGCCGACCTGCGCCCGCTGACTCCCGACCGATTCCGCAGGCTTCTGGCCGACGCCGGCTTTGCGTACCTCGGCGCGACGGATGACGGAGACCCGGCCGGGCGCGCGTGGACCGAGAGCGGACAGATCGACCGCCTCGGTCACTCGTTGAAGGGTGCCCTGGCCGGCGGGATCGACCGTCAGATCGACTCGCTCGTGGAACGGGTCGAATCGCTCTGCGCCGCCGGCTGGCGTGAGGTGCGGGTGGTAACCGATCACGGCTGGCTGTGGCTCCCCGGCGGACTGCCGAAGGTGGAGCTTCCCACGTACCTCACCAGGAGCCGCTGGGCGCGCTGCGCTGCGATCGCCGGCGAATCCGCCGTACGAACGCCGGTCGTCAATTGGCATTGGAACGTCCAGGCGCCGGTCGCGGTCGCACCCGGCATCGCCTGCTTCGGGGCCGGCCACGAGTACGCCCACGGAGGGGTCAGCCTGCAGGAGAGCCTGATCCCGAGCGTTCGGGTCACTGCCGGCACGCGTGCCGCCGCGGCGCAGGCGAAGATCACGGACGTCGCCTGGGTCGGACTGCGCTGCCGCATACGGGTCGATGGCGCGACGGGCCGGCTACGCGTCGACCTGCGTCAGCGAGTAGGCGACCCGGCGAGCAGCATCGGCACATCACGGCCGGTCGACGATGCCGGAGCGGCCAGCCTGCTGGTGGCTGACGACGACCTCGAAGGTGCATCGGCGGTCGTCGTCGTACTGGACGTCGAGGACCGGGTCATCGCCAAGCAATCGACGATCATCGGGGGTGAGGAGTGAGTCTGCAACTGGACGAGTTGGACCGGCGAGCGGCCACGGCGTTCGACGGCTACCTGGTCCGCAAGGACCTGGTTCGCAAGTACAGCCGCCAATACCCGGTTCCCACCTATGTCGTCGAGTTTCTGCTCGGCCGGTACTGCGCGACGACCGACGAGCGGGAGATCGAGGACGGACTGGCGATCGTCGAACGGCAACTCGCGGATCGAGCCGTCCGCACCGGCGAGGAAGAGTTGTTCAAGGCGCGGGCCAGAGATCGAGGCTCCGTCAAGCTGATCGACATCGTCAAGGCAAGGCTGGATGCCAGGACCGATTCGCTGATCGCCGAACTGCCGAGCCTCGCGATCCGGGACGTGCGCATCGACGACGACCTGGTGAAGCAGCACGAGCGCATGTTGACCGATGGCTTCTACGCCGAGGTCAACCTCAGCTATGACGCCGCGATCGCGCAGGAACAGAACGGGCGCCCGTTCGCCATAGAGGGGCTCCGGGCCATTCAGCTCTCGAAAGCCGACGTGTTGGGTACGCTTCTCCGGGGCCGCCATGAACTCACCTGCGAGGAGTGGAAGCGGCTCCTGCTGCGCAGCATCGGACTGGAGCCGGCGGCGCTCTCCGAACGTGCGCAGATGGTCGCGCTGATCCGGATGGCGCCGTTCGTCGAGCGCAACTACAACCTGGTCGAGCTGGGGCCGCGCGGCACCGGCAAGAGCCACCTGTATCAACAGATCTCCCCCTACGCCCACCTGATCTCGGGCGGCAGGGCAACCGTGGCGAAGATGTTCGTCAACAATGCCAACGGCCGGCGCGGCCTGGTGTGCCGGTACGACGTGGTGTGTTTCGACGAGATCTCCGGCGTCTCCTTCGACCAGAAGGACGGCGTGAACATCCTGAAGGGCTACATGGAGTCCGGTGAGTTCTCGCGCGGCAAGGAGAGCATCCGCGCGGAGGGCGGCATCGCCATGGTCGGCAACCTCGACGTCGACGTCGCGCAGCAGCAGCGCGTCGGCCACCTGTTCGGTCCGCTGTCGGCCGACATGCGCGACGACACGGCATTCATGGATCGCATCCATGCCTACGTGCCGGGCTGGGACTTCCCGAAGCTCAGCCCGCAGGAACACTTCACCGACCACTTCGGATTGGTCAGCGACTTCCTGTCCGAGTGCTGGAGCCGGCTGCGCGTCGGCAGCCGTGTTCCGATGCTCCAGGGACGGGTGAACTATGGCGGAGCGCTCAGCGGGCGGGACATCACCGCGGTCAACAAGACGGTGAGCGGCCTGCTCAAGCTGCTGTATCCGGATCCCAAGATGGAAGTGCCGGACGAGGACCTGGAGGAGCTGGTTCGCCTCGCCCTCGAAGTGCGCCGTCGGGTAAAGGAGCAGCAGAAGCGCGTGTTCAAGAGCGAGTTCCGGAACACCCATTTCAGCTACGCCATGGGTGAAGACGGGATCGAGCGATTCGTGTCCACGCCGGAGCTGGGCAGCGACGATGCCATCGACCTCGACCCGTTGCCGCCGGGGCAGGTGTGGGGCATCGGCCCGGGCGGGCCGGACATCGGACCTGCGCTCTACCGCATCGAGGTCACCACCGGCCCGGGCAACGGCGTCAGAATACTGAACGCCCCGGTTCCTCAGGCGTTCCGCGAGAGCACCCGCTACGCCGAGCAGAACCTGTACACGCGAGCGCGGGAACTCGTCGGCGACCGCGATCCGCGTGCGCACGAGTTCTCCGTGCAGCTTCGCGCCATGGACCACGACCGCTCGGGAGCATCACTCGGGCTGCCGGCGCTCATGGCGTTGTGCGGCGCCCTGCTCGAGAAGAGCCTGAAGGGCGGTTTGATCGTCGTCGGCGCGCTCAATCTCGGCGGGTCGGTGGAACCGCTGGCGAACGCCGTGGGAGTCGTCGAAGCCGCCGTCGAGAAAGGCGCCGCCACGGTGCTGGTCCCCGTCTCGGCTCGTAGGCAGCTCTTCGACCTGTCCGACGACATGGCGACGAAGGTCAATCTGCAGTTCTACGCCGACGCCCCCGACGCCCTGCTGAAGGCCCTGTTGGAGTAAGCCGATCAGGCTGCCGACTCACCTGAGGATTCCTCCAGTTCCTCTGCAATGGGACATTCCTGATCCCGCTCCAAACGTCACTCACCACGTCAAACCGGCGACGTATCCAAGCGACTGAGGTGGTCCCCTCGGGGGCTCGGTCGATTGCCCCACCGATCCCCTCTCCACTATGCTGACGCCATGACCGAGCAGGGAACCGGAACGGAACCAGGAGCCGGGTCAGGCACCGGAACCGAGCAAGTAGCCCGGAACCGGTGGCCCTGAGATCAGATGGTCTTCCTTGAAGTGTCCGCGCCTGACGGCCACGAGACTCATGAGCCGTAGTTCACCTAACCCAAAGCGCAGGATAGCTTCTCCCGGATCGTGCGACACAGCAATACTGCAAAGGGTGCGCTACATCGGTAGCGGGCTCCATAAGAAATATCCAGCCGATTACGGATTCGACCCTCCTGTCTCGCCCAGAGCAAACAAGTCCGTGTGTGACGATAAGAGAGTCATAAAGAGATCCGAAGCAGCTAGATTGTTCCGTAGAGGCATTGCCCAAGGAATGGTGAGTAGCTTCAGGATCAACGAGCTTCCCAAATACATTTGGGCTGTTGACGAGGACGGCGAAGTCTACGAAGCGAAACTTGACTCCCAAGGATACCACGGTTACCGGTTGGGTGAAGACGACCGTGCAATGCGTCGTCTTGTGCTCAAGGAATGGAAATCTCGATGCGACACATGAACCTGGATATTTCATTGTCACCTGCTGACTCGCTTGACATCGGGTCATCAGAAGAACGAGCTGGGTTCGGAACGGTCAAAATCGAGACCGATGACGCCCTTCTCACTGAAGGAATTGACCGGCATATCGGCGAGCTCCGCGAAGGTCCTCTTGTATCGGGTTATCATCTTGCAGAGTGGCTCGCGTGGAATTGGTGGAGATTACGTTGGGAATGGTGGCACCCCCGGAATGCCTCAGAGGATGTCATGGACGATTGGGACTTTGCTCATCGGTTGTCAACGATTGGAGAAGGTTATGAGTGGCCCAACATAACGGTTGCATCAGATGGGTTTCAGAGCGCCATTATAACCGAACCGTCCATCGACCATGCCTCTTTCAGATACTTCGGCGCTCCGATGACATTGATTTCAGCGGACGTCATGGAGGCGGCGGTTGATAGGTTTGTATCTGATATTGTGGCGCTGATGGACAAAAAGGAACTCCGCGAGACGAATCTTCACCGCCTGTGGAGTGAATTGCAAATTGAGCGTCAAGATCCAGAGACGGCCTCTTTGCGTAGGTTGGAAGCACGGCTTGGTTACGATCCTGACGAGGCCGACCATCTTGGCGAAGAATGGCGGGACGATGCTGCACGTCTCGGTGGGGATTCTCTTGAGGAATTGGCTGCGGATGCGGCATACCTATGTAAGCCGAACGATATGATGTCAGCATCTTGCATTATGGAAATGGCGGATTCTTGCGGCTTTGAAGCTGGCGGTCAAGACTCCATCGTACCCTGGGAGCGGAGCCAAGAGGAGTGGGGAATTTTGGAAGCTTGGCGCATCGGGGAGAGTTACGCTCGTAGACTTCGGATGGAAGAAGGGATTGATGTGGCAGATCCTGTCTCGAACGGGCGTCTTGCGGAACTCGCTGGTGTTTCCAAGAAAGCTATTTCGCGCTCTGATTGTATAGGAGACATATCGTTCTTTCTCAACAGAGACCTCGGGACCAGCGCCAGGATGGTATTCAGATCAAAGTGGGAGAATGGACGCCGTTTCGCTCTTGCGCGAATAATTGGCGACCGGCTGTTCGCTTGGACGGACAATATGTTCCCGGCAACACGCTCATTCACCTATCGCCAGAAGGCACAACGCGCATTCGCTGCGGAGTTTCTCAGTCCATTTGTGGGGGTGCGGGACATGCTCGGCACAGATGATTCAGAGGACCGCCAGAATGAAATAGCCGAGCACTATCAAGTGTCGTCCATTACGATCAAGACGATTTTGGTGAACAAGGCGATAATCGGTCGCGACGATAGCTCGGGCATCGTTCATCGGTCACCTTTTGCAGACCAGTTTTCGAACCCACTCCGACAGGTGCATGGCGACCGTTCCGCCTTTGCTTCCGATGTGCGTAGTCAGGTATGGACTTCCTCTGCAATCGCTGTCCGCCGCTCCGGTCAGCCGTAGACGGTCAGTCGGTCGGGCTTCTCCGGGTCCACGGCCCACAGTTCGTCGGCTTGGTAGACGCGCGGGGCCTGCGGCGGGCCGTCCGGGAGCTGCCAGTCGGGGTTGTACCGGCGGATCAGCTCCATGATGTTCTTGTAGGCGATGCGGTCCTTGAGGTCGTCGTCGATCGGCGCATCCTCGATGATCCGCTGCAGCAGGCGGTAGTCGTAGTAGGGCAGGTCGGCGCCGAAGATGATCCGCTCGCGCCCCACCCGGTCGGCCAGCTTCGCGAAGTCCCAGAGGCTGCCGCGTTCGTCCGGGTACTGCACGATCTCGAACCAGACGTTGTCCATGCCGGCGAAGGACTCGGCGGCGTGGCTTGAGGCATGGGTGATGAAGGTGGCGGCCGGAAACATGCGCGCGACCTCCCCGAACACCGCATCGTGCATATGCACGTTGCAGAGCCCCCCGCGCCCGGCGGCCATCTCCACGAACGGGATGCATGCCTCGCGCACCGGCGGGTGGGAGACGATGCCGTGCAGGCCCAGCTCGCTCATCGCCCACTCCGCCTCGTCCACGGCGACCGGTCCCAGGCACGGCTCGACCAGCGCCAGGCCCAGCGGCACGTGCTCGGGAAAGTCGCGGCGCGCGCGGGCGATCACCCGGTTCTGGTCGCGGATGTCCTCCAGGCCGCGCAGGATCAGCCCGCCGGTGGCGGTCGGCATCGACAGGCAGGCGTAGACGCCGGTCTCCGCGAAGCGGGCCAGGCACATGGCGGTGCTCTGGCCGGTGGGCGGCAGCCGGTTCAGGGTGCGGCCGATGTGGTTGTGGCAGTCGATATACGGTCTCATGGGGTTCCTCTCTCCGTGATGGGGGGGCTTCAGTCGTCCGCGTGCAGGTCCACGGCGCGCCGCTCGGCGGTGGCGCGCCGGGCGGCGGCGACGATGCGCAGGTTGTGCAGGGCCTTCCGGCCACCGATCGGCGGCGGCGCGCCGCGCGCCAGGGCGTCGAAGGTGGCGGCGAAGTAGCGCGCGTGGCCGCTCTCCGCCCAGGTCGGCTGCGGCGGCAGCGCCACCTCCTGCCACTGCCCGGTGCTGCGCGCGTACTGCCACAGCCCGCGCCCGCGGCGCATCACGCGCACGCCGCCGGCCGGGCCGTGCACCTCGGCCAGGTTGGCGCTTTCGCCGCCGTCGCTGCCGGGGACGCACCAGGAGGTGGCCACCGTGGACGGCGCGCCGTTCTCGTGCTCCAGCAGCAGCAGCGCCAAGTCGTCCACGTCGAAGGCGAAGTGCGCGGTCGCCACCCGCGCTTCGACGTAGCGCACGGGCGAGCCGACCAGCGTCTCCAGCAGGTAGATCTCGTGGTAAGCGGTGTCGTTGATGGCGCCGCCGCCCGCCGCGCGCGAGGCGCGCCACTCCCGGTTCGGGTCTGCCCGTTCGTCGGTCTTGTTGAACAGCGACTTGGCGCGCCCGAAGAAGGGCGTGCCCGTGGCGCCTGCGGCCAGCAGCGCCCGCGCCCGCTCCGAGCCTTGCGCGAACAGGAAGTTGTGCACCACCGCGTAGGGCACGCCGTGGCGCTCCACCGCTGCCAGCACCGCCCGAGCCTGCTCAACCGAGGTGGCCATCGGTTTCTCCGAGATCACGGCCACGCCCGCCGCCGCCGCGTCCATCGCGTGCCCGGCGTGCAGGTGGTGCGGCGTGGCGATGGTGACCGCGTCCAGCTCGGCGTGCTCCAGCATCTGCCGATGGTCGGCGTAGCGCCGCTCCGGCGGCACGGTCAGCATCTCGCCCATCTGAAGCAGGTTGTCGCTGACCGGATCGGCCAGCGCGCTCACCCGCACCAAGTCGGGAATCGACTGATACCCCGGCGCGTGGGCGATGCGCACGATGCCGCCGCAGCCGATCAGACCCAGGCGAACCGGTCGCTGCATCTCCGCCATCTTAGTCCATCTCGACCAGCCGTCGCGCCAGGCGGGAACGCTCCGCGGCGAACGCGATGCGGTGGGTGTCGAGCGACACCGCCACGTCGGTGAGGACCGACGAGCGGTCGCCGGTGTGGATGGCCCGCAGCCACGAGTCGACCACCCGGCGATCGCCGCCGCCGTGGCCGCCGAACTCCGGCTCGATGGTGATGCGATCGACCACGTTCTCCCCCAAGCGACGCACTTCGATGCCGTGCTCGGAGAACTCCGCGACCCCCTCGGTGCCGTGCACGCGGGTGCGCCGGCCGCCGACGGCGGTGAAGCCGGTCATCGTGAACGTGGCGGTGACGCCGCCGTCGAACTCCAGCGCCACGATCTGGTTGTCGACGACGTCATTGTCGCACCGCCACACGCAGCGCCCGTGCGGGCCGTCGGTGATGGCCTGCAGTTGGGCCTGGCGGCTGTGGTCGAGGGTGAGCCAGCTCACCGGCCCGCCCTCGCGGTCGGTGTCCGCGTAGAGCTTGATCGCCGAATAGACGCAGTCGGGCTCGATGTTGCAGTCCACGCAGCGCTCCCCGCTGCCGGCGGGGGCGTGCTCGGCACGAAAGTAGTTGAGCGACCCGAACGAGCTGACCGCCCGGCACGGCCGGTCCACCAGGTACGCGAGGTAATCGACGTCGTGGCAGCTCTTGGCCAGGAGCATGAAGGATGAACGCCCCTCGTTTCCCCACTTGCCGCGCACGAAGCTGTGCGCCTGGTGCCACCACTGGACCTGTTCGAGGTGGTCGACGGTCACCACAGTGCCGATGCGGCCGGAGCTCACGACCTCCTTGAGGATCCGGAACGGGCGCGAGTAGCGCATCGAGTGGCAGACCGCCGTGATCGCCTGCGAGTCGGCGGCTGCCGCCGCGATGCGCTCGCACTCCTCCAGCGACGGCGCCATGGGCTTCTCCATGAGCAGGTGGTGGCCGGCGGCCAGGGCGGCGAGCGACGGCTCGGTGTGGTCGCGGTCCATCGTCGTGACCACCACCGCGTCCACGGGCAGGGACGCGGCGAACAGGTCGCGCCAGTCGCGGAAGCGGTGGCGCTCCTCGATGTCGTGGGTGCGCGCGAAGTCTTCGCGGTAGTCATCGCGCGGCTCGGCGACCGCCACGATGTCGGCCCACCGCGGGCGGCTGGCGATGAGGTTGGAGAGCGACCGGCCCCTGCCGCCGGCGCCGATGACGGCTACGCGTGCTGCACTCATCGTCGCAGCATAGTGGAGGTCAGCCCGGTGGGTGGCAAGATCGTGGCCGCACGCCGCAGCTTCGGGACCGAGCGCGATCCATTCGCGCTATGATCGGGAGAACCCGTGTCCATGGCCGCCGATCCCCGCGAGATTCACCGCACCCGGCCGGACTACGTCATCCACGACCCGACCGGGGGCAGGGAGCGTCCCTGGGACGACGAGGAGTTCTACTGGCTGAACGAGCACATCCTCGTCCACCCCCTCGGCGACGGCTCCCTGCTGGCGACGTGACAGCCGCTGGCACGTGCGCAACCGGCGCCCGACCTACGCCTGCGTCGGCGAGTTCCGCCCCGGCGCCCAGCAGCCGGTCTGGTGGGGCGCCAAGCGGTTGCTGATCGACAACGACGCCATACCCTGGGGGCCGCCCGGCCGGGGGCGCTTCGAGTCGGCCGCCTACGTGAGCATGACGCACGAGGCGGGCCGCCGGGTCCTCTGGTACCCGGACCGCAAGGGATTCCTGCTCGGCACGCGGCTGGACGACGAGCGACTCGCCGACCTCGGCGGGTGAACGCGCACCGTCCCGTCCGGCGGACGGCCGATCACCATGCGATGCGCCGGCGGTCTTCCTCCACCGCGTCGAACCAACACTCCAGCTCCCGCTCCATGCGGGCGCGGCGCTCGGGATGCCGCTCGGACAGGTCCACCGCCTCACCGGGATCATCGGCCAGGTTGAAGAGCTCCGGCCGCTGCGGAGCCGGAACGGGGCGCTCCAGCATGGTCTGCTCGATCTCCACGGTGAAGTGGGGCTCCGTGAACATGCGCTCGTACCAGCTCCTGTCCTCGTCGGACTTGTAGCGCGCCTCCGGCAGGTACGGCCATACCAGCTTCCAGTCGCCGTCCCGCATCGCCGCGTTGCAGTTGCGCACCGGCCGGTTGCGGTTGTGCTGCCAGAACAGCTTCGTGCGCGGGCCGCCCCCGGCATCGCCGGTGAGCGCGGGCAGCAGGTTCAGCCCGTCCAGCGGCAGAGCGGGCCGCCTGCCCACGCCGCAGGCAGCCAGCAGCGTGGGCAGCCAGTCGGTGAAGTGGGCCATCCCCCGGTACACCCGGCCGCCGGGCATCCCCGCCGGCCAGCGCACCATCGCCGGCACGCGGATGCCGCCCTCCAGCACCAGGTTCTTCGCGCCGCGGAACGGCCCGTTGTAGCGCCGGTAGTCGCCGCCGAGCAGCGGCCCGTTGTCACTCGTGAACAGCAGGATCGTGTGCTCCGCCAGCCCCAGCGCGTCGAGTGCCTCCATCACCCGGCCGACCCCGGAGTCCAGGCGCCGGATCATGCCGTACAGGGTGCTCACCGTATCGCTGAAGCCGCCGCGCTCGGCGAAGGGGCGCACGTCCTCGGGGGGAGCCTCCAGGGGCGCGTGCGGCGCGTTGTACGCCAGGTACAGAAAGAACGGCTCGGAGCGGTGGCGCCGCAGGAAGTCGACCGCTTCGTCGGTGAACACGTCGGTGAGGTACCGGCCGTCCGAGCGCCAGGGCGTCCCGCCGCGATTGAGGATCCAGTCCCAGTAGTACATGCCGCCGTTGAGGAAGCCGACGAACTCGTCGAATCCCCGTGCCCGCGGGTGATGGCGCGGGTCGAAGGCGCCGTTGTGCCACTTGCCGACCATGCCGGTGGCGTATCCCGCCGCCTTGAACAGGTCGGCCACGGTCGTCTCGCGCGAAGCGATGCGGTCCATGCCGCGGTTCGACTCCACGCTGAGCGCCCCGGTGCGCTGGTGGTAGCGGCCGGTGAGGAGCGCCGCTCTGGCGGGGGCGCACAGCGGCGCCCCCGAGTAGTGCTGGTCCAGGCGGACCCCCTGTCGGGCGAGCGCGTCGAGATGCGGGGTCCGGACGGCCGGATTGCCGTAGACGCCCAGGTCACCGTAGCCCTGGTCGTCGGAAAGGATGAGCACGACGTTGGGCCGCCTGGCCATCCGCTTCCGGCTCACACACGCACCCGCTGGAAGTTGATCCGCTCCTTCAGGTGGCTGTAGTGGGTCAGGCGAATCATGCGCGCCAGCATCCGTTCGACCAGCTCCGCCTCCACGTGGTGGTGCTCGGCGCTGCCGGCCAGGTTGTGCAGCTCCCAGGGGTCGCGGCGCAGGTCGTAGAGCTCCTGCACGCCGCCCTGCTCGGGGTCGTAGACCAGCTTGTTGCGGGCGTCGCGGATCATCATGGCGGTCCCGAGCTCCGAGAACACCTCGCGGCGCGGGGCAACCTCCCCGCGCAGGAGTCCGAGCAGGCTGATCCCTTCGCGCGCGCGTTCTCCGCCGTGCCCCGCGCCCCCCGCGGCATCCAGGAAGGTCGGGTAGAGGTCGACGCCGCTCGCCAGCTCCCGCGCGACGGTCATCCCCACCCGCCGGTCCGCTGAAACGCCGTGACCGGCCATCAGCAGCGGCACGCGGCTCACCGGCTCGTGGAAGAAGCGCTTGCCCTCCAGCCCGTGATCGCCCAGCAGGTTGCCGTGGTCGGAGGTGAACACCACCACGGTGTCGGCGACCCAGCCGCGCTCCGCCAGTACCCGCAGGAGGCGGTCGACCTGGTGGTCGATGAAGGCCACCATCCCCAAGCTGGCGGCACGCTGGCGGCGGAACCGGTCGACGGTCGCAGGGTCGTCCAGTCTGGCCTCGCGGGCCAGGTCGCGCGCGGCGTAGAGGTCGCTGCCGGCGCGCACGCGGCCGCGAATCCCGACCGGCTCGGCCACCTCCTCCGGCGCGAACAGGCTGGCGTACGGCTCCGGAGCCCAGTACGGCCCGTGCGGACCCACGAACCCGACGGTGAGAAACAGCGGCGCGTCTCCCTCGTATGACTGCAGGTACTGCACGGCCGACTCGCCGATGTAACCATCGGTGGTGTCGGCCGGGTCGCTGCCGGCCACGTACTCGGCGCCGACGTCGCTGCGCCACTCCTCAAGCAGCCCCCGGTCAGCCAGGTGGCGGGTGAACCGGTCCGCTCCGTGGCGGGCGTCGGCCACGTCGCCCACTTGCCAGACGTGGTGGTACCCGAATGACTGCAGCAGCCGGTCGTCGTCGACCAGGTCGTACGCCAGCCCCGAGCGGTCGATGTAGTGATGCTTGCCGACGTAGGCGGTGTGGTAGCCCAGCGCCTGCAGGTGGCGGGCGTAGGTGTCGGCGCGCAGCTCGGCGGCGATCGGCTCGCCCATGTTGCCGCACACGCCGTGCCGGCCGGGAAACAGCCCGGTGACGATGCTGTTGCGCGACGGCGAGCAGAGCGTGGCAGCGCAGTAGCAGTTCTCGAACCGCACACCCCGCCGCGCCAGCGAGTTGAGCGTGGGGGTGGCGCGCCCCAGTGCATCGGCCCGCATCTGGTCGACCAGGACGAAGAGGATGTGTGGCGGCTTCAGTTCGCTACCCCTTGCCGCTCAAGGCGTAGGGATCGGCGGCGTCGCGCACGCCGTCGCCCACGAAATTGTAGAGCAGCACCGTCACGATCACGAACAGTGCCGGCGTCAGCAGCCACGGATAGATGGCGATGCTGGTCACGTTCTGGGCGCCCTGCAGCAGCGTCCCCCAGCTCACGGCCGGCGGCTGGATCCCGAGCCCCAGGAAGCTCAACGCCGTCTCGCCCAGGATCATGCGGGGAACCGCCAGGGTGAGGCTCACGATGAGATAGCTCAGGAAGCCGGGCAGGAGGTGGGCGGTGATGATCGTGCCGGCGCGCGTGCCGGCCAAGCGGGCGGCGGTGACGTACTCGTACTCGCGCAGCTCCAGCAGCTTGCCGCGCACCACGCGCGCCACGCCGGTCCAGCCCAGCACCGACAGGATGATGGTGATGGTGAAGTAGGTGCGCAGGATCGGCCAGTTCACGGGGATGACCGCGCTCAGCGCCATCCACAGCGGTATGCCGGGAATGGAGTTGAAGACCTCGATCAGGCGCTGGATGACCAGGTCGGGTACGCCGCCGAAGTAGCCGGAGATGCCGCCCAGGAGGCAGCCGAGCACGAAGCTGATGAGCACGCCCACCAAGCCGATGGTCAGGCTCACCCGGCTGCCGGCCAGGATGCGGGAGAACAGGTCCCGGCCCAGCTCGTCGGTGCCCAGCAGGAACACGCGCCCCTCCCCGGCATCGAACAGGTGCAGATCGGCGTCGATCGCACCCCAGAAGCGGTACGGCTCACCGCGCACCAGGAAGCGCACCGGGTGGATGGCCGACCGGTCCTCCACGAACTCGCGCTGAAAGGTCTCCAGGTTCACCTTGCCGGTGAGCCCGTACACGAACGGGGAGCGCAGGCGCCCGTCGCCATCGATCACGCGGATGCGCGTCGGCGGCGCGTGGACGAACCCTGCGTGCTGGGTCAGCGAACCGTAGGGAGCGCAGAACTCGTAGGTCAAGGCCACGAGATAGGCCAGCAGCAGGACGACGCCCGCGATCACCGCCATGCGGTGCTTCCTGAACTTGCGCCAGATCAACTGCCGCTGCGAGGCGATGAAGTAGCGCTCCTCGGCGCTGACGTCCTGCGCGCTGGCAGGCTGCCCGCCGGCGCCGGTCACGGCAGCGGTGTCGCTCGCCATGTCAGCCCTTGCGCTCGTAGGTGATGCGCGGATCCACGACCACCAGCAGCATGTCCGAGATCAGCACGCCGAGCACGGCCAGGGCGCTGATCACCATCAGCACGCTCCCCGACAGGTTGATGTCCTGGGTTCGCACGGCGGCGTACATCAGCGGGCCGAGGGTCGGCAGTCCCAGCACGATGGCGACGATGGTCTCGCCGCTGATCAGCTCCGGCAGGACACCGCCGATTCCGCTGACCATCGGGTTCAGCGCCAGGCGCACCGGGTACTTGAAGATCACGCGGGGCTCCGCGACCCCCTTCGCGCGGGCCGTGATCACGTACTGCTTGCCCAGCTCGTCGAGCAGCGTGCCGCGCATGACCCGGATCGTGCCGGCGGTGGCTGCCGTGCCGATCACGATGACCGGTATCCACAGGTGGCCGATCAGGTCCAGCAGCTTGGCCATGCTCCACGGCTGCTCCTCCATGCCGGGCGAGAAGAAGCCGCCGATGCTGAGCCCGAAGAACTTGTAGAACACGTACAGCAGGATCAGCCCCAGCAGGAAGTTGGGCGTCGCCAGCCCGATGAATCCCAGGGTGGTCAGGCTGTAGTCGGTCAGACTGTACTGGTGGGTGGCGCTGTAGATCCCGATCGGGATCGCCACCAGGTAGGTGAACAGGATGCTGATCAGCGACAGCATGATGGTGCCGCCGAGCCGTTCGCTGATCAGGTCGTTCACCGGCACGCCACGGATCGAGCGCCCCATGTCGCCCGAAAGGAACTCGATCACCCAGTCGGCGTACTGCACAAACAAGGGGCGGTCCAGGCCGTACTGGCGGCGCAGCGCGAGCTCCTCCGCCTCCGTGATCACGTCCCCTTCCGATTCCCGCTGCGCGACGATCGTGTCCACGGCGTCGCCCGGCGGCAACTGGATCACGATGTAGATCAGCACGCTGATGATCACGAGCGTCGCCGCCATGTAGAGCAGGCGGCGCAGCAGGTAGGAGGTGTAGTTCATGTGAGTGACAAGAAAGGGAGAATGAACGGCAGGGACTGCCGCCCATTCTCCCGGGATGTCAGGTGCGGTGCGGAGTCACGCTCCACTCACTCCGCGATGTACCACTGTTCCGGCTTGTACGGGGCGTAGAAGTTGGTGTCCGAGCCCCAGAAGATGTTCTCCTTCGGAACGTTCTTCAGGCGGTTGTGGATGACCACCGGGTGCGGCGCCAGGCCGATCGTCGGGATCATCGGCAGCTCGTCGGCGAAGAAGGCGAAGTACGCTTTGCCGCGCTCCGCCGCTTCCGGCGTGCCGGTGGCGGCCTGCTTGAATGACTGCCAGCGTTCGTTGAGCGCCTTGATCTCGTCGGGAGGCTCGATGCCGGTCTCGCCGCCCGAGACGAACCAGAAGCACCACTGGCGGCCCCAGTTGTTCGCGTTGCAGCGTTCGAAGGCGAACTGGTCCGGCGTGCCGCGCCCGAGCAGCGTGGTGCGGCCCAGGTGCCAGGTCGAGATCGCCGTCTGGTTGGTGTCCAGGCGCTCGTTGAGCAGGGCGCCGTCGATCACCTTGCAGGCGCCGTCGATGCCGACTTGGCGCCAGTCGTTGGAGATCAGCTCGCAGATCGCCTGCTTCGGTCCCTCCAGGACGCCGATCTCGATCACCAGGCTGAGGCGCGTGCCGTCGTCGGGGCGTAGGCGGAAGCCGTCAGCGTCGCGCGTGGCGAGCCCGACCGAGTCCAGCAGTTGGTTGGCGCGGTCCGGATCGTAGGCCAAGTTGTCGTTGTACCAGGCGTGGTCGAAGAACTCCATGGTGTTCAGCGGCGTCGCCGGATGCGCGTCGCCCATGCCGAAGAACACGATGTCGTTCATCTGATCGCGGTTCAGGGCCACCGACAGGCCGACGCGGAAGTCCAGGTTGTTGAACAGCTCGTGGATCACCGGATCCTCGATGTTCTGGTTGAGGAACAGCACCAGTTCCGCGGTGCGCAGCGACTGCGCGATGATCGTCTGGTAGTCGCCCTGCGCCTCGCCCGCCCGGTAGGTCGGCAGGCTCGGTGCGGAGGTGTAGTAGGCGGCGAAGTCCACCTCTCCCGCCGACGCCTTCAGGTCGTAGAGATCCAGGTCGCCGACGTGTCTGACCTCGAACCGGTCGATGTACGGAAGCTGGTTGCCGGCCGTGTCGACGTGGTGGTAGTAGGGGTTGCGCACCAGTAGCACGCGATCGCTCTCCACCACCTCCGGCGTGTGCATGTCCATGTAGGGCCGGCCGATGATCACCGCGGACTGGGTGTAGCCCTGCGTGCCGTGCGCCCTGAACATCTGGGTCCAGTCCTCGTAGCCCTGCTCGGCGGCGAGCGCGGCGGCGTCCTCGTTGAAGCCGGCGTGGAACTGCTTGAGGTAGTGCGCGGGCAGGAACAGCACGTTGTCACCGGAGAAGTGGGTGCGCCCGAAGCGGTCCATGGCTACGGGGTTGGGGGCGGCCCAGGTGATGCGCAGCGTGTAGTCGTCCAGCGCCTCCCAGACCGCTGGCTCTCCACCCAGCGTATAGAACGGATCGATGCTGGAGCTGAGCTCTTCGTTGGTCATGTCCTGTTCCCACTTGAAGAGCATGTCGGCGGTCGTGAACGGTTCGCCGTCCGACCAGCGCAGCCCTTCGCGCAGCTTCAGGGTGAGGGTGCGGTTCTCGTTGGACCAGGCGTGGCTCTCGGCCAGGTCCGGCTCGAACGCGCTGGCGGTCTGGTTGTAGCGGAACAGGCCGGTGTGGCGTACCCGCAGGCCGATAGACATGCGGTCGGACACGTCCATCATCCGCAGGGTGCCGCCATAGGTGCCGATCGAGTCGAACGGCTCGACCACCAGGGGATTGGACGGAAGCCGTTCCGCCACGGGCGGCAGCTCGCCGGCCTCGACCATCGCCGCCAGCATCGGCGCCTCCTGGTACGTCATCTGTGCCCAGAGGGCGCCTCCGGCGAACATCGACAGCGTCAGAGCCGCGAGCGCTACTACGGTACGTTTCATGATCACTCCTCGAGAGGGTTGTGTCCGTGTGGCGCGGGGTTTGGCCCCTGCCAGCCCGGGACCACGGGCAGAATAGATCGGCCTCCGCGGGGGTTCAAGCGCCGTCGGTCGTGTGGCGCTCGGCCTCGACGGACGCGAACCAGTTCTCCGCCGCGACGCGCATGCGGGCGACGCGGTCGGGACGGGCGTCCGCCAAGTTTCGCGACTCGCAGGGGTCTACGGCGATGTCGTACAGCTCCGGCTCCCCGGGCGCGGACAGCGTGCGCTCCACCGGCGCGTTGTGCACCGGCATGTCGGAGTGCCCCCGCGACATCAGGTCGCGCACCGCCACGTTGTCCTCTTGCAGCTTGACCATCGCCTCCGGGATGCGCGGCCAGTACAGCTTCCAGGGGCCGTCGCGCATCGCCAGGTTGCAGTGCGGCACCGGTTCGTAGCGGTTGAACTGCCAGAAGCGCGGCGCTGCACCGGTGGGGGTGGTGCCTTGCAGCCGCGGGAGTTGATCGCAGCCGTCCAGCGGTTGCCCTTCCGGGGTGACGCCCGCGGCGGCGGCCAGCGTCGGCAGCCAGTCGCAGAAGTGGATCATCTCGTCGCACGCGGCGCCGGCCGGCAGGCCGTCGGGCCAGCGGACGATCGCCGGCACGCGGATGCCGCCCTCCAGCACGTCCTGTTTCTGGCCGCGGAAGGGGCCGTTGAAGCGGCTCATGCCGAAGCGCCGACCGCCGTAACGCTCCGGGCCGAGGTGGGGGCCGTTGTCGCTGGTCAGCAGCACCACAGTATCTTCGGCGCAGCCGGTGGCATCGAGCGCATCGAGGACCTGTCCGATGCCCTGATCCATGCGCGCCACCATGCCGTACAGGGTGGCCAGCGCGGGGTTGAGGTCGCCCCGCCGCAGGAACGGCGCGCAACTCTCGACAGGTGCCTGCAGCGGCGAGTGGGGGGCGTGATAGGCGACCACCAGGAAGAACGGCTGCCGGGTGACGGCGCCGGGAAGGGCCGCGTGGCGCCGGATGAAGTCGACCGCCTCGGCGGTGAGCACGTCGGTCTGGTAGCGGCCGTCGGCGCGGCGCGGGCTGCCGTTGTAGTCCAGGAACCAGTTCCAGTAGTCCATGATGCCGCCGAGGAAGCCGGCGAACTCGGCGAAGCCGCGCCGGTTGGGATGGTATCTCGGGTCGTGCAGGCCGCTGTGCCACTTGCCCGCGTAGCCGGTGCGGTAGCCGGCGGCGGCGAACGCGTCGCCGACCGTGCGCTCGCGCAGGGCGATGCGGTCCAGGCCGCGGTTCGACTCCACGCTCAGCGCGCCGCAGCGGTGGTGGTAGCGCCCGGTGAGCAGCGCGGCCCGCGCGGGCGCGCAGATCGGCGCGCCGCTGTAGTGCTGGGAGCAACGCACGCCCTCGGCGGCCAGCCGATCGATGTGCGGCGTGGACAGGATGGCGTTGCCGTAGCAGCTCAGGTCGCCGTAGCCCAGGTCGTCGGCCAGGAAGAGGACGACGTTGGGACGCGTGCGCGACGGTGCGGCAGCCATGGGGCGCGGGCGCAGGGACGGTGCGCTGCCGGGCTACGTGCGTGCCGGCTGTTTCCTGAGGTGCTGCTCCTGCCCCTGGCCTAACACCTTGTAGGTCAGGCCCGCCTGCTTGCCGCGTCGCTTCAAGCCGGAGACCACGAAGTTGTTGTAGGGCTCGGTCGGCTCGACGAAGGTCGGCCGCATGGCGGCGTCGTGGAAGCCGATCCGTACCGAGCGGCGCCAGTCGTCCGTCCGGTTCATGTCCGACCAGTGGATGGTCAGGTAGCTGAAGAAGATCACGTCCCCGGCCTTGGCCGGCACCGCCACCGACGGCGTCTTGTCGGGATGGTACTGCTCCGGCGGCAGGTAGGGGCGGGTGTGATCGCCGGTGATGTGCTCCAGGGGACCCTGCTTGTGGCTCCCGGGAACCACCTGCAGGCAGCCCGAAGCCTCCGGCGAGTCGTCCAGGTGGAGCAGGCAGTCGACGAAGTCGGGCCCGTCGTGGGGATAGAACGGGTAGTCCTGGTGCATCGGAAACGGCGTGCCGCGCTCGGGCGGCTTGGCGTGCAGGATGGTGCCGTGCCACTGCACGGCGGGGCCGACCAGGGCGCGCACGCACTCGGTGAGCCGCTGGTGGAAGATGATCCGCCCCCAGGCCGCCGAGTAGAACTGCGGGTTGGCGATGAACACGGCGCGCGTCTTCTCCTGCTCGCCCGCGGGCAGGTAGTGGTCGCGCCACGGCCCCTTCCAGCCGATGCTGTCCTCTCCCCACCACTCCTCGACGATGAAGTCCATCTCCCGCTCCAGTTCCTTCAGCTCCTCGTCCGTGAAGATGTTGGAGACCCGGAGATAGCCGTCGTCGCGATACGCCTCGACCTGTTCCTGCATCAGCATGGGAGACGACGGTAGTCCACTCCGCGACCCCTGTCGAGGGTTATACTCGTCAAGGAGAGGAACCGGTTGAAACGTCCACGGCGCATACGGAAGCGCCCGGCGCTCTCGGATGCCCAGTGCCGTGCCTTGGCGGATCGCGCCCGATATGCAGGGAGTCCCGAGCACAAGGACAAGCGCTGGTGGGGTGGCTTGTCCGCGGCGCGTCAGCTTCCCGGGGGGCGAGTTGGCCGCAGGGGCAAGCAGACTACGACGTCTGCCCGCTGAATTCGATTGAAGACCGCGACCGGGCAACGGAATGGCTCCAGAGAGCCAAGTAGGTTGAACCGCGACGGCCTGTCCTCTTTCCGCAACTCCGTCTGCCATCAATATCGCACGGCGCGAGGTCGGGACAATCATCCCTACGGCGCGCCGACACTTGGGACGTCCACCTCGACCATGCGGATGCGCCCGTCGCCGGGGTTGCAGGGGTGTCGGGCCGGGTCTGCCATTGCATGAGGAAGACGGAGGTCCGACGGCGTCTGATCTAAGTGACCTGAGTGTCCTCGGGAGGTACCAGTGGTTCGATGAGAGAAATGAGACGAGGAATGTCGCTCTTCACGATCTCCCACACGCGCCGAAGATCCACATCGAAGTACGCATGCACCAAGCGATTTCGCATGCCGGTGATCTCCGGCCAGGAGATTTCGGAGTGCTGACCCCTCGTCTCCCTGCTGATGCGGACAGCGGCCTCGCCGACGATCTCGATCGACTTGAGGACGGCGTTCTGGTGAAGACGGCTCTGCTTGAACTCGTCGAATGTCATCCCGTCAGCGAACTCGACGGCGTCGCGAGCGGCTAGAAGCATGTCCAGCAGATAGGCATCGTCATGCCGCATAGACTGTCTCGGCAGTGCGAAGGATCGCATTGCGACGGATGTAGTTGCGGCTCGACTGGACCGCGTCATGTTCAATCAGATCGGCTTGTCGACCGAATATGAGGCTCAGCTCTTCCTGCATCTGCGCCATGTCCAGAAGCGTTCGGCGCGCATCCGGATGGAACCGCACCAGTAGGTCGACATCGCTGTCGGGGCCGAAGTCCTCTCGCAAGGCGGAGCCGAATAACGCCAGTTCCTTTACCTGCCACCGTCTGCAGAAGCTGGCAATCTCGTCTCTTGGCGGTTCGAATCTTGCACTCACAGGAAACCAGTCCCTTTGCCCAACGGCGCTGCTCCTTGAATCAACCGATGGCTTGCAGAGTGTAACCGGGTTGGCGGGGAGCTGGGGAGCGGGGGCGGGTGCTGGTGGACGCCGACCGACCTTGCGCCGCCGCGCGGCGTCGAGCCCCTGCGACGGTGTTGCTACTAAACGGCTACTACGGCGTGCCGACGCCCGGGACGTC
This sequence comes from Spirochaetia bacterium, assembly GCA_965215345.1. Lineage (GTDB taxonomy): Bacteria > Spirochaetota > Spirochaetia > SZUA-6 > Bin103 > CATQHW01. The sequence continues at coordinate 2,835,911 of CBDCDL010000002.1, forward strand.
GACCTCGACCGTGCGGATGCGCCCGTCGCCGGGACTGCGGGGGCGCCCCAGCACCGTCGACTCGCACAGAAACAGCGTGGTCGCGTCCGGTCCGCCAAGCGTGCAGGCGAAGGCGCTGTAGCCGGCCACGTCGATCCGGTCGCGCAGCTCGCCGCCCTCGGCGATGCGCAGGTAGCCGCCGGTTTCTCCGTAGCGGTAGTAGGGGACGGCGACCCACAGGCAGCCGTCCCGGTCCAGGGTGATGCCGTCCGGCGGCACGCCGAGGTCGGCCCACACGCGCCGGTTGACGAGCGAACCGTCGGGTTCGATGTCGAACGCGGTCAGGCGTCCTGCGAATGTCTCGGCCGCGATCAGGGTGGCGCCGTCGGGTGTGACCACCATGCCGTTGGGGAAGGTGACGCGGTCGGCGACGATGCGCGCCGCCCGCGGGGCGTCCCAGGCGGCGCCGGGCGCCGGCGGCTCAACGAGCGCGATGCTGCTCTGGCGCGGCATGTTGCCCGGCATCGGCAGCAGTCCCTCGTCGAAGTCGGTGTCGTCACTGCCGACGTAGGCGCGGCCGGCGCGGTCGATCACCATGTCGTTGCAGGGGAACCCCGTGACCCGCCGCATCTCGGCAACGGTAGCAGTGCGCCCGTCCCGGCATGCGAGCAGCCTGCCGTCCTGCAGCGAAACCACCTGCAGGGTGCCGTCCGGCAGCCAGCCGAGCCCTGACGGCAGCTCGTCGACGGCGGCGATCGTCTCCAGGTTCCCATCGAGGTCCAGACGGTGGACCGTGCCGGCCAGGACGTCGGAGAAGTACAATCTGTCTCCCCGCCAGCGCGGCCCTTCCGGGAAGTACAGGCCATCCTTGAGGATGGTCGGTTCGGGGCGTGCCATGGTGCCGCCATCGTACACCGGCCTCGCTGTCAGGGGCCGTCGCGGATCACCGGCGTGGTATGATCGGTTGTGCCGACAGGACAGGCGCTCGCCGCCGGCCTGTTCGAGACCGCCATCGGCGATTCGTCGGCAATCGTCGTGTTCCGCTCCTGGAGACCGTGCGCCACGGCCGCGACGGCGACCTCAGCCCGATCACGCGTGAGCCGTGTTTTGACCGGCTTCGTGGGGGGCGACTACCCTCCCGACGTGGTCGGGGAGGTCGTTGGGGGCCGCTTCACTGGAGGAGACCGCGGATGACCCGAGAGGAGCTCCTGGAACTGATCGAGGCGGGGGAGAACTCGGGCGTCGAGTTCAAGCGGGACGAACTGCGGCCCGAGCAACTGGCGCGAGAGGTGGCAGCGCTGGCCAACTTCCAAGGAGGACGCGTGCTGCTGGGCGTGGAGGACGACGGGACCATTACCGGGATTCGCCGCGCGGGCCTGGAGCGATGGGTCATGGACACGGTGTTCGGCCATATGGTCCATCCGCTGTTGCTGCCGTTCTACGAAGAGGTGCCGGTCGCCCCCGATCGTCGCGTCGCCGTCGTCACGGTCACGCAGGGTCCCGTCAAGCCGTACGTGGTCCGGCAGCGCGGCCGCGAAGACATCTACGTGCGCGTCGGCAGCACCTCGCGGCTGGCCACGCGGGAGCAGCAGGCGCGGCTGTTCGCCACAGGCGGTCTGCTGCACACGGAGATGCTGCCGGTTTCGGGCAGCGGCCTTGCCCATCTCAGTCGGGAACGCCTGGCAGACTACCTCACCACGATCGTGGGAGAACCGAGCGCGCCGCAGGATGAAGCGGCGTGGCACGAACGCCTGTGCGCTCTGGGCTTCATGGTGGAACGCGACGCCGGCCCGCCCGCCTGCACGATCGCCGGGCTGCTGCTGTTCGGGTACCGCCCGCGCCGCCTGCTGCGCCATGCCGGCGTACGCTGGATGTGCTTCAAGGGGCGGGAAAAGGCGTACGACGCGCTGGATGATCAGGTGATCGAGGGGCCGCTCACCGGCCTCTGGCGGGACTTGTCAGGCGGGCGCGAACTGGTCGAGAAGGGACTCATCGAACGTCTCGCGGACGCCATGCGTCCGTTCGTCTCCGAGGAGCCCGGCGCGGTGGATGAGTCGATGCGCCGGGAACGGCGCTGGCACTACCCGCTCGAAGCGCTGCGCGAAGGCGTCGTCAACGCGCTGACCCATCGCGACTGGACGCGCTATGAGGAAGTGGAGGTCGTCCGTTACGTCGATCGGATAGAGATCGTGAGCCCCGGCGCCCTGCAGAACGGCATGACGGTCGCCAAGATGATCGCCGGCCGGCGTGCACCGCGCAATCTGCTCATCTCCGAGGTGCTGCGCGACTACAACTATGCCGACGCGCGCGGCATGGGCGTGCGCAACAGGATCATGCCGCTGATGCGCGCCCGCAACGGCATGGACCCCGAGTTCGAAGCGACCGATGACTACTTGCGGCTGACGCTGCGCCGCGGCGCAGAGCGCTGAACCATGACCGGGGCATGTCCCGATACACGAGCGGCCGTCCGGTCCGGTCAACAGATCACTTTCCCGAGCAGCAACGCTTGACCACGCGGAGAGGCGATGTGCGTCGTCGGCATCATGTCGAATGAGGCGAAGGATGAACGGGTACGGTGTTTCTACCCCCTCGGGGTGCCCGATCCGAGGGTGCTGAGCGCGGCGCAGGTCAGGCAGTTCAACGAGTTGGGCTACCTGTTTCCGCTGGAAGTGTTCGATACCCAGGAGGTGGCGGCGCTGCGCGCGTACTGCGACGACCTGTTCGCCAGGGCGGTGGGCACCGGCCACGGCAGTTACGACATCAACGGCTGGCACTGTCACTGCGCCGGCCTCTACGACCTGTGCATGGAGCCGCGCATCCTGGATCCGGTGCAGGATCTCCTCGGCGAGGACCTGGTCCTGTGGGGCACCCATTTCTTCCTCAAGGAAGCGGGCGACAGCAAGCGGGCGAGTTGGCACCAAGACGCCTCCTACTGGCCGCTGTCACCGAGCAAGACCGTCACCGTGTGGCTGGCGATCGACGACGCCGACGCCGGCAACGGAGCCATGCGGGTCATCCCGCGCTCGCACGTCAACGCCCAGCTCGCCTACCGGCAGAGCACGGAGGCGGAGAACAACGTGCTGACCCAGACCACACTGGAGGCCGAGGAACAGGGAGATCCGCCGGTGACCATCGCGCTGCGCGCCGGCCAGATGTCGCTGCACACCGACTGGCTGATCCACGGCTCGGAGCCCAACCGCTCGGCGCGCCGCCGCTGCGGGCTGACCCTGCGCTTCACCGCCGCCGACGTGCGCGCCCTGGACCCGGGCTGGGCCACCCGCAGCATCATCTGCCGCGGCCGCGACGACGCCGGCCACTGGGCGGATATCCTCCGCCCCGCCGGCGAACACATCCCTCCCCGCTCCACAACTGACCGTTGAGGCTTCAGTTCGTGCTACCCGGGGCCGCTCCGATCACGCGCCGCGCCGTCGGTACGGTTGGCTCCGATACGGTTCGCGTCACCGTCGTACCGGGCCAGCAGCGCTTCCCTCCTTGAAAGGGTCCGATGGGTTTGCAGAGTATGGGTGCAGTGGCAGACCGATGGAACACAAGCCTTGGTTCCGGGGCCGGCACGATCGGGGTGGAGCCGTTCGATACCGGTTACGGCGGCGGCTTCCAGGTGCGGATCGACGCTCTGGACGCGATGGCGTGCGAGCTGGTGGAGGACAGTGGGGCGCCGGGCAGCGGGTCGAGCTCCCGCCGCAGCGGGGCGGATGGAGCTGGGAGGAGGACTCGATCGCCGGCACCGAGCTGGAGGCGGCGCGCGAGCGCCTGCAGCGGCGGATGCGCGATACCGAGGCCGAGATCGCGGAGGAGCTGGCGGCGCAGGGGTGGCTGACCGTGATCGACGGGCCTCTGCACAACATCCGCCGCGCGCACCCTGCCGATCATCGGCTACGTCAAGACCCATCATCGGCCGATGCTGGCCGCAGAGGCCTGGAAACAGGTTCCCGACCTGCCCGCCGGCCGGCGCTCCGGTCTGTTTGCGATGCGCGACGACCTGTATGGCTGTTACCTGCGGGCCGGCCGGGGCCGTGGGCCGGGCCGTGGGCGGGCATCGTGCGGCAGGAGGTGCCGGCCGGCGTCGGTCTGGCGCCGGCGGTGGAGACCGCGGATGCGGCCGCGGGATGGCTGCCGGCGTTCGCCTCCGCCCCACACCGCGACGAACGGGCGCCCGTGAACATGGCGCCGGTTGCCGGTCTGGAGCGCCACCTTCACCATCTGCAGGGTGATCGCCGTTTGGCGTTGCGTGCGGTGCGGGCGGCGGTGATGGAGCTCAATCGCGCGCAGGCGGCGTGAGCTCGCCAGGCTGAGAGGAAGACGGCAAGCATGAGCGGTGACCCGGCGCGTATCGGGCTGGTGGACGGTTCGGTGGACAGCAATTCGCGCACGTTCCACGTCGTACTGGATGCGGATGCGATCATCCAGCTCGACGAGCTGATCACGGTGAACACCGCGCTGCCCGACGGGCGCGAGGTCACGCACCACGGGATCGTCACCGAGCTGTCGTCCCGCTTCGAGGGGGCGGAGCTTCCTTCGGACACCGGCCGCGTGATCGATCGGACCCTGCCGGCGGAGCTGGTGCGGCGCGCGGAGGTGCGCGTGCTGCGCGTGGTGCCGGAGTTGTTCCTCGCTCCCCATGCCGGGGCGACCGTGACCCGTGCCGCGGGCGATCATCGCGCCGTCGCGCTGTTCGAGGACGAGATGAGCCTCGGCAAGCTACCGCTGGGGCTCGATTTGGGCGGCGAGCCGGTCTACGCCGACATGCGGTTCGTCGACGGGCGCGCGGGCGGACACGTCTCCATCTCCGGAATCTCCGGCGTCGCCACCAAGACCTCCTACGCGCTGTTCCTGCTCTACCAACTGCTGGAGACCGAACTCGGCATGCAGCTGCTGGACGGCCGCGCGGGCCGGGAGTCGGTACGGGCGCTGGTGTTCAACACCAAGGGCGAGGACCTGCTGCACGTGGACCGCGCCAACGCCGAGTTCGCTCGACGTCCCGAGGCCGCCGAGCACTGGCAGTCGCTGGACGTGTCCGACCCTGGGCCGTTCCGCTCGGTCCGGCTCTACGCGCCGCGTGGCACCGCTTCCGGGAACAACCTCACGCCGGACGTACAGACGCGGCCCACCGGCGACGTGCGCGCCTACGGCTGGACGCCGGAGCAGTTCGTCCGCGAGCAGTTGCTGCAGTTCTGCTTCTCTTCCGAGGACGAGCGAGGGACCCAGGTCGGCTTCGCCGAGCAGCAGGTGCGCATCCAGTTCCTGCGCCGGCTGCGGCGCCTGGAAGGCGATTCCACCGGCGCGGCGGTGATCGCCGAGGCCGTGCCCCCCGATACCGGCTACAACCCCGATCGCCTGGCCGAGCGGGAGCCCGAGGAAGCGGTCGCCGGCGACGGACACGTGGTGCGCGAGTTCGGGGACCTGATCGATCTGCTGGAGCGGATCGCGGCCGAGGAGGACGAGTCGCGCCTGAACGAGTGGTTCGGTCGCACCCAGGCGGGCACGCGGCAGGCGTTCCTGCGCCGGCTGTTGCGGCTGCGGCGCCACCTGGGCCCGCTGATCGGTTGCGGGCTGCGGCCGCTGTCGCTGGAGAACGCGCGGCTGCACGTGGTGGACATCTCCCGGCTGCACGACGACGCCCAGCGCTTCGTGGTGGGCGCGCTGCTGGACCGGATCTGGCGTGAGAAGCAAGGCACCGGCCGTCTGCCGCTGCGCTTCGTGGTGCTGGACGAGCTCAACAAGTACGCGCCGGCGCAGGGCTATTCGCCCCTGACGGAGCTGCTGGTGGACATCGCCGAGCGCGGCCGGTCGCTGGGGGTGCTGCTGATCGGCGCCCAGCAGGCGGCCTCGGCGGTGGCTCAGGCGCTGCCGCGCAATGCGTCCCTGAAGGTGGCCGGCCGGCTGGACGCCAGCGAATCGGAGGCGTACCGGTTCCTCACGCCGGCGCTGCGGGAGCGCGCGACCCGCTTCATGCCGGGCACCATGGTGGCGTCGCAACCGATCGTCCCGGAACCGATCCCGATCCGGTTTCCGTTCCCGCCGTTCGCGACCAACCCGGACGAGGCCGCGGCGGACATCGCCTCCGAGGAAGCCGGCGTCGAGCGGATATCGCGCAACGTGACGGCGCTGTCAGGCGGGGACATCGAGTTATGAACCGGCGTCCTCGAGCGTGGCCAGATTGACCATCTGCAAGGCAGAGGTCAGGATGCATGAGCGGTAAAGATGGGCACGAAAACGCTCACCGCCGACGAACTCCTGGGAATGGCGGATGATGGATTTCTGTACGAGCTTCTGGAGGGCGAGCTGAGTCGCATGTCGCCCGCGGGCAGTGAGCATGGCGCCATCGGCATGAACTTCGTGACCGGTTTGGGGCCTCACGTGAAAGCCAACGACTTGGGGGTCGTGTTCGGGCCGGACACCGGTTTCAGGATCGCATCCGAACCTGATACCGTTCGCTCTCCCGACGTGTCGTTCGTGCGGCGCGAGCGCATACCGCAGGACGGACTCCCCGAGGGCTACTGGCCGGGAGCGCCCGATCTTGCCGTGGAGATCATCTCCCCCAGCGACACCTACGCCGACGTGGAGAGGAAAGTGACCGAATGGCTTGATGCGGGAGCGTGCAAGGTCGTCGTGATCACCCCGCGCACGCGCACGGTCACCGTTCACTCTTCACGGGCGCAGGTGCTCCGACTGCGCGAATCGGACGAGCTCGACCTCGGCGACGTGGTGCCCGGGTTCTCATGCACGATCGCCGACATCATGGCTTGATGCTGAAGCTCCTTCACACGTCTGACTGGCACCTCGGGGCGAAGCTTGGCCGGCACGATCGCGCTCCGGACCACCAGGCGGCGCTGCGTGGGCTGCTCGATCTTGCGGAGTCCATTCGTCCCGACCTGATCCTGCATTGCGGAGACCTGTTCGACGCCTTCCGCCCGCCGCACGACGCGCTGCGGCTCGGGGCGCCGGCACTGCGGCGTCTGGCGGCAGTCGCGCCCACCCGGCGATCGCCGGCAATCGCGATTCGTCGCTGGCGATAATTATCATTCCGGAAAGAGGTTGAGTGCCAGCGTCAATTACAGATCTCGTATGACACGGACTGCGGAGGAGCCTTGATGTCTGGTTACCTGGATCTGCTGGGAGAACTCGGAGCGCAGTTCCGGTATGTGGGTGATGACGCCGACCATGCGGCCGGCGACCTGGAGGCTCTGGATGGTCTCGGAGACCGTTGCGAGGGTATCCGGATCGAGGGTGCCGAAGCCCTCGTCGATGAACAGGCTGTCGAGGTTCACGGCGCCCGCCGCATCCTGCACCTGCCTGCTGAGCTCCAGAGCCAGGGACAGTGAGGTGAGGAAGGTCTCTCCGCCGCTCAGCGTGTCGCTGATGCGGGTCTCGTCGGCGTTGTCGTGGTCGACGACCAGGATCTGGTCTTCCTGGAACGTCAACGAGTAGCGTTCGCCGGACAACGTGAACAGCCGGTGCGATGCGCCTTGTACCAGCTTCGTGAAACTGTCCTCCAGGACGTACGCCTGGAACCGGTCGCTGCGGAGATCGGTGGCCAGGCCGCTGAAGAGGCGGTGGTCGTCTCTCATGGCCCGCAACTGCCCGTGGAGTGCCTGCGCCCGCGCAAGGCGCTCGGTCATCGTCGCGACCTGCTGCCCGAGATGCGCGTTCCTCGTGACCAGATGCTCGACTTCGCCCCTGATCCGTCGGTCGTTGGCACTCGCATCGTCGAGCTGTTCGTCCGAGACCCGCTCGCCGCCCAGATCGTTCCGCAGGTCGCGGACGCGCAGCTCGGTGGCGTGCAGATCGCGCGCGTAGGCGGCGACGGACTCGCTCAATCGGTCCTGTGCCGTATCGTCGCGCACGGCGTTGCGGACGTCGCCCACGCTGTCGAAGCGTGCCTGGGCGACGTGTCGGTCGCGCTGCTCGATGCGGCCCGCCGCTTCCCGGTCAGCCTCCCCGGCGGCTCGCTCGCGGTCCCCGTGGGCCTGCCGGGTCGTCGCCAACGCGCGGCGGGCTTCCGCCTCGGCTGACATGGCCTCCCGGTGTCCGGCTTCCAGATCATCGATGAGAGACGACAGGTCGGTCCGCTCCTGTCCGGGGTCGGCGGACCGGGTGACCTCCGCGATCTCGACTCGCACCGCCCGGAGGCGCTCCTCGTCCGCGGTCACTTCCGCGATCCGCTCGCGGCGCTCGCTCCGTATGCGGTCGAGCTCGCCGCGCGTCGTCTGCTCGCTTCGGCGCAGGTCGCTCAGTTGGAGCTCTGCCGTCTCAAGGCGACCGTGTGCGTCCTCGAAGGATCTGCGGGCAGCCGCCGTCGCCTCGATCTGGTGCTGAAACCAGCCATCGACGGCATCGTCGTCCACCGGGACGCGGCCGCCGATGGCATCCCGGATGTCGGCTGCCAGTTGGCGGACGTCCGCACGCGCCTTGTCCGTGGCGCCGTCCACCTCGGTCAGCGCCTCCTGGGCGGCACGGAGACTGCCTTGTGCCCTGGTCAATGCCGTGATCGTTTCCTGCGCGTCGTCGCGCACTCGCCGCAGCGTGGAATTGGCCGCGTCGCGGTCCGCGCGGGCGGCGGCGACATCAGGGTGCAGGTCGGCCGCCGGGGGATCGGCCACGAGCTGCGCACAGACCGGGCACGGGGCTCCAGCCGCCAGCGATCCACGCAGATCGTTGGCCGCGTCCTGACGATGGACCGCGTGCAGTGACTCCTCCGCGGCCGTCAGGCGGTGCTCTGCGTCGAGCAGAGCGCGCTCTCGCTCCCGCTCCTGGCCCGTGAGCCGCTCGAGCTCGACGGCCAGACCATCGACCGTCTTGCGCCGCCGCTCCTGCTCAGGCTTCGCATCCTGAAGCTGTCCGCGGGCGATCGTGAGTTTCGTCGCCGGCTCGCGGGCACGGTCGAGTGCCGCGTCGAGTGCGGCGTCGTAACCGATGACGTCGAGCTCGCCGCGGGCCGCCTCCACGGACGCCTGCTGTCGTGCGGTTTCTTCGGCCAACTGCTCCAGGCGGTTGCCACCCTGTTCGAGCTCCTGGTCGAGCTGCGCGATCCGGGTGCGTCTCCTTCCAACCTCGGCTTCGAGTCTCGTGAGCTCGGGGAGGCGCCCGAGGATCCGATCGAGGTTGGCAAGGCGGGCACGCAGGGCGGGAATCTCCTCCGCCTGCTCCCGCGCCAGTGCCAGCTCCCCCTCGCGTTCCTCGTGGACACGCGCGGCTGCCTCATTCGCGTGCCTGGCTTCCTGCGCGGCGTTTCTTGCGTGGTCGGCATCCTGCGCGGCTCGGTCGGCCTCATCGATCAGCGGAATCAACGCTTCGGCCCGGCGTGCCGCCTCCAACTCCCGCCGCGATTCGTCGATCTGCGGTGCGCTGCCGTGGAGCTCCGCCAGCCGTGCCTCGCTCTTCAGGAGGTCGACCGTCTTCACATGTCGATCCCGGATCTCGATCAGCCGGGACTCGGCGGCTTCGCTCTCCTTGCGCCGCTCTTCGAGCCGCGCTTCCGCCTGCTGCAACTCACCCTGCAAGGCTGCCAGCGCCGCCTCGGAGACGCCGTCATACTCCTCGCGGAGGCGCTGCTCCAGCGCGTCGAGCTCGTGCTTCTTCCGGGTCGACGTGTCCTGCGCTGCCTGTCGCATCCGCTCGTACACGTCGAGCCGCAGCAGCGTGCGCAGCATTTCGCGGCGCTTGCGCGGATCGGCCTTCAGGAACTTCGCGAATTCCCCTTGCGGAAGGATCACCGCCTGGGTGAACGCGTCGACGTCGAGGCCGAGCAGGCGCGTCACTTCCACGGACGCCGGGCGGACCTGATCGGCGAGGACGGTGTTGAAGTCCGTCCCGTCGTGCTCTTCCAGGCGGACGGTAGCCGCGCCCTTGCGGCGCAGCGCGCGAGCGACCCGGAATCGCCGCGTCCCCACTGCGAAGTCGAAGCGGACGCTCACGCGCTCCCGCGCCGCCGAGATCATCTCCTTCAGGTCCTGCTTGCCGACGCGCGGGACCTCGCCGTACAGCGCGAACAGGATGGCGTCCAGCAGCGTCGACTTGCCCGCGCCGGTGGGACCCGAGATCGCGAAGAGGTCCAGGCCGGAGAAATCGATCTCCTGCTTCTCCTTGAAGCAGGTAAGTCCTTCGACGCTGAGCTGGATCGGGCGCATCGGTCAGGCGTCCTCGCGGGCCCGCTCATGGAGGTGCTGGAACGTGTCGAGGACCGCAGGCGCGGGCTCCCGTTCGTGAGCGCGCCGGTGGTAGGCGGCATACAGCTCGGCCGCGGGCGCCCCGGCGTCGGGCCGGTCGCTGTCCGGCGCCTCGGACTCGGGCAGGTCCACGCGTACGACCAGCGCGGTCGGCAGGAGCTCGCGCACCTTGCGGTTGATGTCCGGATCCTTCTCGCCGAGCTTGACCGTGACCCGCAGCCAGGAGTCGTCGCCGTTCGCGCCGGCGTGGCCGGCCAACTCGGCCAGATCGGCCATGGTCCCCTCGACGTCCCGGAGCTGCCGTCCGCCTTCGTACGGCACGTGCTCGATCCGTGCAGGGCGGCGCGGCGCCGCCTCGACGGCGGTGAAGGTCTTCTCCTGGCCGACCTCGCCGAAGTCGAGCTGCAGCGGCGAGCCGGCGTACCAGGCGGGCAGGGTTCCCGCCACCTTCTGCGGCTTGTGGATGTGGCCGAGCGCGATGTAGGTCGCGGTCGGCGGCAGCGTCTGCGGCGTCGCCGCCCAGTCCTGGGACAGGTGGACGCGGCGCTCCGACTCGCCGAAGGTCGCGCCCTCCAGGTGCGTGTGGGCCACCAGCAGGTTCACGGCGTCGTCGCGGTACGCGGCGCAGAGGTTCTGCACCGCTCGCTGGAACAGGTGCGCGTAGCGGGTTCGCGCAGAGGCCTCGTCCCCGGCGAGGTCCAGGGCGGACACCCACATCCCGGGCGAGGCGAACGGCAGCGCGGCGACCACGGCCGTCTCGCCGCCGCGGGTTTCGAGCTTGAAGGTTCCGCCGCGGCTCGCGCTCCGGGGGCGGCCGAGAATGTGCACGTTGGCTCCCGTGGCCAGCAGCGCCCGCGCGTCGAACCGCTGCGGGTCGTCGTGGTTGCCGGCAATCACGACGGTGCGGGCACCGGCACGGCCGACCCGGACCAGGAACTCGTTGACCAGCCGCTCCGAGTCGCCCGACGGGGTGCGGCTGTCGAAGACGTCGCCGGAGTGGAGGACGAGGTCGATCGACTCCCGCTCGATGAAACCGGCGAGGTGGTCGAGGACCGCCTCCATCTCGTCCAGCCGCTGGAGGCCCTTCCAGCGGCGGCCGACGTGCCAGTCGCTGGTGTGCACGATCCTCACCAGGAGATCCTCACGCGCGCAGGAACGGGTCTTCGTCCCCGCCGTCGTCCTTCACCTCGCTCTGCCGCGTCGCCCATGACGGGAACGGGAAGTTCAGCAGGATCGGGGCCGGCAGCTCCGGCTGGGTGACGATCATCGTGCCCGGTGAGAGCATCGTGGCTCGCTTGCGGGCCACCTGGGTAAGGAAGCCGTACTCGCCCCGTTCCGCTTCCGCGGCGTCAAGGCGCCCGACCACCTTGAGCGCCGCGTTGGCGACCACCCGGCGTTCCACCTCGCTCGCGGTCTGCTGGGCGCCGAACAGGGAGACGCCGAGCGACCGGCCGCGCTCGGCGATGTCGAGCAGGACATCCTGAATCGGACTCCAGCCCGACCGCGGCGCGTACTTGTTGAGCTCGTCGAGCACGACGAACACCAGCGGGCGGGCGGTGCCCTGCTGCTCCTTGTCCTGCAGCATGCGCTTCAGCAGCACGCCGACCACGAACATCTGCGCGGTCTGATGCAGCGTATGGATGTCCACGACCGTCACCTGGTGCGCCTGCCAGTCGATGCGGTGGCGCGCCGTCTCCCGGTCGCCGCGCACCAAGTGCCCCATGTGCTGCGCGGCGGCGTGCAGCCGCCGGCGGAAGGCGTCCAGCGTGCCGGACGCGGCGGCCGGCGCCATGTGGTCGAGCGCTTCGGTGTCGAGCAGCTCGATCAGGTCGTCGAAGCTCGCGAGGTGCGCCTCGTCCACCGTGACTCCGGGATCGTTGCGGTCGCCCGTGCGGGCGGCGCGCTCCAGCACGCGTTCGACCCGGGAGATCAGGAACGAGAGCTGCGAGCGCGCGTCCTCGCCCTCGGCGAAGATGAAGCGCAGCAGGCGGTTGCGGGCGAACTCGCGCAGCGTCCACGCGTACGCCCGGACACCCTCGTGGCGGCTGCCGACCTCGGGCATGAGCACCTCGCCGTAGCGACGGGTCGGGGCGAAGAAGCCGACGTTCTCGAACGGCCCGGCGCCGAGCCCGAGAGCACGGTAGCTCGCCGAGACCTCCTGGTCGACGTGGACGTTCTCCTTGTCCAGCCACAGCAGGTCCTCGCCCTTGACGTTGAAGATGATCGCGCGGGCGTTGGCGGCGTCTCGGCCAAGGGCGTCGGAGTGAAACAGCGAGTAGAGGAGGAAGGTGGCGTAGCTGGTCTTGGTGGCCACGCCGGAGATGCCGCTGATCGAGGCGTGGGCGCCCCGTTCGCCGTCGAGGAAGTCGAGGTTGGCATAGACCGTTTCGCCGGCGCGCGTGCCGCCGATGGCGACCTTGCGTTCCATCCGGTCGATGAACAGGGCGCGCTGGAACTGCGTGCCGCTGACGATGCGCACCTCGCTGCCGGGATGCGGCGGGACGAACACCTCCGGGTCGATGCGGGTGACCTGCACGTGCGCGGCGTAGGAGACGTCCACCGGCAGGATTCCTTCGGCCGCCCGGAACGCGTCCGAGTCGAACTGCGCGCCTTCGTACCGCTTGCGGACCACGTCGACGATGCCGAAGAAGCTGACGCTCTCGCCGTTTACGGCCGCCTCGACGGTCACCAGGTCGTCGAGCTGCAGGAAGCGGCCTTCGCTGACCCCGACCCAGAACTCGAGCGGACCGGCGTCTTCCGATCCGAGCACCACGCCGACCGGGAACTCCGGCGCGCGTTCGGTGTCACTCTTCGAGTGAGGTTCGCTTCGCTCACTCATGAGCGGCCTCCCGTGCCACCAGCGCTTCGATCCAGCGCCGGATCAGCCGCGCGTCGCCCAACCGGGCACGGAGCTGCTGTTCGAGCGCGCCGATAGGCAGGAGATTCTGCGGCGACCGGGGATCCCTGGATCGTTGCGGTGCGATCCCGGGCAGCCTGGCGGTGGCGGCATCGGCCAGGTGGCGGGCCGCGTCCACGCCCGCGGACGCTCCCACCTCCAGGCGGACCAGGCCGTGCAGTTCCACGGCACCATGCGCCGGGTCGCCGAGGCGCTGGAACCAGGAGTAGCGGGCGAACCCGGAGCGGTCGCCGCGGATCGCGAAGAGGGGCGTCCGGGAGCCCGCCGGGAGGGTCGCCATGAGCGGCAGGAACCGGCCCGGAAGGTAGAGGTCGTGCAGTCGCTTGACGTAGCCGATGGCCTGCTCCGGCCGCTCGGGCACGAAGCTGAGGGGCCCGTCCACGATGACCAGCGTATCGGCGTCGGCGAGATCGGCGGCCAGCGCCGCTTCGGCGGTCCGCATCGAGTCCTGGATGTGCCGCAGCGGCCCATCCACCTCCGGCCTCGGCGTGCTCTCCGCCTCGTACACCAGATTGTCGTGAACCTGCACGGGTGCCGGCAGGGGGCGTCCGCCCCCGAGCACCACGGTGCGGGACACGCGGATCTCGCCGAAGTCGGCCGCCGAGTCGCGCATGACGGCAGCGCCGACCGCGTAGCTTCCGAAGCCGCCGAAGATCAGGGTCTCGTCCTGCCGGACCTGCACTCTGGCGTCGAGCCTGCGGACACCGTCGACGAACACGACTCGGTCACGAAACGAGCCCGGAGCACGGGGCACGATCGCCTTCCACTCGCCATCGGGCAGTTCGACCTCGCGATCGACGTGCTCGCGCGGTCGATCGTTCAGGGACTCCAGCGGCGTCTGGTCCCCGTAGTCGATCTCCCACGGATCGATGCGGACGTGGTAGTCGCCGAAGACCCGGGACATGCCGGCGCCGGTCACGGGGCGCCGTACACCGGCTCGTAGTGCTCGACCTCGGGAAACGGGTCGTAGAAGTGGTGCAGCAGCCTGCGCCACTCCTGGTATCGGTCCGATCCGCGGAACCCGAGGGTGTGGTCCTCCAGGGTTCGCCACGTCACCAGCAGGAGGTAGCGGCTTCGCTTCTCCAGGCACTTTCGGAGCTCGTGGGACACGTAGCCGTCCATGCCGGCGATGATTGCCTGCGCCTCGGCGAAGGCCGCCTCGAAGTCGGCCTCCAGGCCGGGCTTCACGTCCAGGATCGCGACCTCCAGCACCATGCCGGGCGGGTCAACAGCGATACGAAGGGTCTTCCCGGTCGAGGATCGCGCCCAGCTCCCGGAAGTGGTCCTCGCTCAGGTCGGGGTAGTCCCGCCACTGCAGCTCCGTCTTGGCCGCGACGCGGTCGGAGACGGAGCGCACCTTCTCGCCGGTCTGCAGGGCGATGAGGTACGTGCAGCAGGCGCGCTCGTAGTAGTAGAGGTCGTCGAACGCCTGCGCGACGGTCGGGCCGATCACCATCACGCCGTGGTGGCGCATGAGCAGGATCGGCTTGTCGCCGACCAGGCGGCCGACGCGCTCGGCCTCGTCGTCCAGGCCCATGCCGTCGAACTGATCGTCGATGGTCACGCGACCCCAGAAGCGCATGGCGTTCTGCTCGACCGGCGGCAGCGTGGGATCGTCCAGGCACGCCAGCGCCGTCGCGTACTTCGAGTGCACGTGCAGGACGCAGCGGGCGCCCGGCACGTTGCGGTGGATGCTGCCGTGCAGGGCCCAGGCGGTCGGGTCGGGCGCGTCCGGGCGCTGCATGGTCGTCGGGTCGCCGGCGTCGAGGAGCAGCAGCTCGCTGGCCCTGATCCGCGAGAAGTGGCGGCCGCGCGGGTTCATCAGGAACTTCGTGCCGGCTGCGTCGACGGCCAAGCTGAAGTGATTGGCGACCGATTCGTGCAGGTCGTAGCGGGCCGCCCAGCGGAATGCGCACGCCAGGGCGATGCGCTCCGCGGCGAAGTCCATGCCGCCACGGTACGGCAACGGCTGCCGTCCGGTCCATGCCGGAGTCGACGGCACGCGGACCCGTCCGCCGCTTGTCCCGTCAACGGCGCGGGACCTATGATCTCTGCGGGCCAGGAGGGGGCAGCGATGGGAACGCGGCAGACGGCACAGCCGAAGCAGCGCCTGATGTACATCCACGCGCAGACGCCCAACATCCTGTCGCCGATCCTGGGCTTCACGATCTACGAGCCGGTGCCCGGCTTCGCGGTCGAGTTGCAGGTGGATCCGCCGCCGTGTCCGTACGAGTCCGTACACGACGCGTTATGCGACGGCTGGCAGATCGTGCAGTTCCCGCTGCACCAGGCCGACTTCGACGACGACGACCTGGACATGGTCGGCTACGAGTTCGTACTGCAAAAGATGGAGGTGGTCGAATGAGCACGATCGCAGTGGCGCACCCGGACACACTCCTGGACGACCGGGCGGTGGTCGACTTCATCATCCGCGGCTATCTCCTGCTGGAGCTCGACCTGCCGGCCGGCGTGAACGAACGGATCGCCGCGACGCTGGACGGCATGGAGGGCAACCCGGGCGACGCCATCACCGACGCGGTCCCGGAGTTGCACCTGGTGCTGGACCACCCGCTCGTGCAGGGCGCGCTGACCAGCCTGGCGGGCCGGGACTACGACGTCATGACACACCGCCACTGGCACTGCAAGGAGCCCGGCACCGCCTGCATGCACTGGCACCAGGACGGCAAGAACCGGCGCGGCGTCGGTCTGGACCGGTTCCTGGGGCTCTACTATCCCGGCGACGTCACCGCCGACATGGGGCCGACGATCATCGTTCCCGGCACCCACTTCCGCAACGCGCCCACCGACCGCATGCGCACCTACACGAACATCCGCGGCCAGGTGCCCCTGATGGTGAAGGCGGGCGCCTTCGCGCTTACCCATTACGACCTGTGGCACGGCACGGCCGCCAACCGCTCGGGCCGGCGCCGGCACATGATCAAGTTCCTCTTCAGCCGGACGCGGGGAAACGCGCGGCCGACCTGGAACCACGACCCGGAGGCCATGAGCGGCCTGCGGGACTGGAACCGGCGCTCCGCCTCGGAGCAGCCGCTCGACAGACTGACGTTCGCCAATCCGCTCAACGTGTCGCAGACCGACCACTACAAGGAGGTCGCCAGGCGGCGTGCCGTCTGGGACGAGCTCACGGGCGCGGCGTCGCCGTGAGCGGCACCGGCGGCGTTCGCGCCGGGCGCCTGCTGGGCGCGGCCGCCGCGGCGGCCGTGCTGACGTTCGCCGGGCTCGGCCTGGGTTTGCTGATCGGTCACGCGCAACGCGCGCCGGCAGAGCCTCGCGGCCCGCAGCCGTGGGCGGCTTCCGCTCCGGCGCAGCCGGTGCAGTGGACGGAAGGCGTCAGCGGCGGGCGCTACTACTCGGCCGACGAGCGCAACAACATCGCCATCTACGACGCCCTCAACGAGGGGGTCGTCAACGTCTCGGCCGAGGGCAGCGTGGTCTTCCGCTATCGCCCCATTCCCCGCTCCGACTCGGGCTCCGGCGTGATCATCGACGCCGACGGCCACGTGCTGACCAGCCACCACGTGATCAGGAACGCCACCCGCCTGACGGTCACGCTCTGGGACGGCAGCGAGCACGACGCGGCGCTCGTCGGCGCCGATCCGGAGAACGACCTGGCGGTGATCCGCTTCGACCCCGGCGACATGCCGCTGACGGTCATCCCGTTCGGGAACTCCACCGACCTGCTCGTCGGGCAGAAGGTGCTGGCGATCGGCAACCCGTTCGGCCAGGACCGGTCGCTGACCACCGGCATCGTCTCCGGACTGGGCCGGCCGGTGGAGACGGACGACGGCCGCATCATCCAGAAGATGATCCAGACCGACGCCTCCATCAATCCCGGCAACTCCGGCGGGCCGCTGCTGGACGCCGGCGGCCTCATGATCGGCATCAACACCATGATCTTCTCGCCCACCGGCGCCTCGGTCGGCATCGGCTTCGCCGTGCCGGTCGCCACCGCTCGCCGCGTGCTGCCCGAGCTCCTGGAGAGCGGTACGGTGCGGCGCGGCTGGATAGACATCCGGGTCGTGCCGATCTCGGCGCGCCTGGCGCGGGTGCTGGACCTGACGCGCCGTGACGGGTTGCTGGTGCACGTGGTCGAGCCAGACTCGCCCGCGGCGCGGGCCGGCCTGCGCGGCGGCACCAACCCGGTGCGCTGGAACCGGGGGGTGTTCTATGCCGGCGGCGACATCATCGTCGAGGTGGACGGTCACCAGGTCAGCGGCTATCGCGAGTTGCTGGCCGCGCTGGAGGACAACAAGCCGGGCGACGTGGTGACGGTGGTCGTTGAGCGCAACGGCCGCCTGCGGGAGCTGTCGGTCACCTTGAGTGAACGAACCCGGTGACTCACGGCCCCTGCCACGAGCGGGACCCGGCTCCGTGACCCGGTTCGCCGTCCACGCGCCGTTCCAGCCGGCCGGCGACCAGCAGCAGGCGACCGCCGCCATCGTCGCCGGGCTGTCCGGCGACAGCCGCTTCCACACCCTCAAGGGCGTCACCGGTTCGGGCAAGACCTTCACGATGGCCAAGATCGTGGAGGCGCTGCAGCGGCCGACGCTGGTCCTGTCGCACAACAAGACGCTGGCCGCGCAGCTCTTCCGCGAGTTCAAGGACTTCTTTCCCGAGAACGCGGTCGAGTACTTCGTGTCCTACTACGACTACTACCAGCCGGAGGCGTACGTCGCCTCCCGCGACCTCTACATCGAGAAGGATGCGTCGATCAACGACGAGATCGAGCGCATGCGCCTGTCGGCCACCACCTCGCTGGTCGAGCGGCGCGACACGATCGTGGTGGCCACGGTGTCGTGCATCTACGGACTGGGCAACCCGCGCGACTTTCGCGAGATGCGCCTGCAGGTGCGGTTGGGCGACACCTGCGACCTGCGCGGGTTGCTGCGCGACCTGGTGGCCGTGCAGTACGAGCGTAATGACGCCGTGCTGGCCCCCTCCACGTTCCGGGTGCGCGGCGACGTCCTGGAGATCTTTCCCTCCTACTCCGAGCAGGCGATCCGCATCGAGTTCTTCGGCGACGAGGTGGAGCGCATCCGCCAAGTCGATCCGCTGAACGGCACCGCGCTCGGCGAGCTGGACTATTGCGCCATCTATCCGGCCAAGCACTTCGTCACGCCGCAGGAGCGCATCCGCGCCGCGACCGCGCAGATCCGCGAGGAGCTGCAGGAGCGGCTGGCCGAGCTGCGCGCCGCCGAACGCATGGTGGAAGCGCAACGGCTCTCGACCCGCACCGAGTACGACCTGGAGATGCTGCAGGAGATGGGCTACTGCCCCGGCATCGAGAACTACTCCCGGCACCTCAGCGGCCGCGAGGCCGGCGAGCGTCCGGGCGTCCTGATCGACTTTCTGCCCGAGGGCTTCCTGACCATCGTCGACGAGTCGCACGTGACGTTGCCGCAGCTCCGCGGCATGTTCGAGGGGGACCGCTCGCGCAAGCAGGCGCTGGTCGAGCACGGTTTCCGCCTGCCGTCGGCGCTCGACAACCGCCCCCTCACCTACGACGAGTTCGAGGCGCTGGTGGGCCGCGTGCTGTTCGTGTCCGCCACTCCGGGGCCCCTGGAGCTGAAGCTCTCCGACCGCGTGGCCGAGCAGGTCATCCGGCCGACCGGGCTGCTCGATCCCGAGATCCACGTCCGGCCGAGCGAGGGCCAGATCGACGACCTGTACGGGGAGATCCGCGCGCGCGTCGACGGGGGCGAGCGCTGCCTGGTAACGACCCTCACCAAGCGCATGTCGGAGGACCTGTCCTCCTACCTGGCGGAGATCGGACTGCGCGTGCGGTATCTCCACTCCGAGGTGGAGACGGTGGAGCGGGTGGAACTGCTGCGCGACCTGCGCGCCGGCGAGTACGACGTGCTGGTCGGCGTGAACCTGCTGCGCGAGGGGCTGGACCTTCCCGAGGTGTCTCTGATCGCCATCCTGGACGCCGACAAGATCGGGTTCCTGCGCTCGGCGACCTCGCTGATCCAGATCATCGGCCGCGCCGCCCGCCACGTGAACGGCACCGTGTTGATGTACGCCGACGCCGAGTCCGACGCGATGCGGGAGGCGATCGCGGAGACCGAGCGGCGCCGCGCGATCCAGATGGATCACAATCGCCGCCACGGCATCACGCCGACCAGCGTCAAGAAGGAGGTCCGGCAGCTCCTGGTGCGCAAGTCGGAAGAGAAACGGGATGCCGCCGCGCGCGACCTGGAGGTCCATCGGGGCGAGTACGACGTGGAGGTTCCGGAGCAGCGGGACGACCTGATCCGGACGCTGGAGCGGGAGATGCTGAAGCTGGCCGAGGAGCTGGAGTTCGAACGGGCCGCCGTGCTGCGCGACGAGATCGAACGCCTCAAGGACGATGGATCGGCGGGGCAGCGGCAGGCGGAGGCGGCGGGCGCGGGGCGCGCCGCCTCCGGCGGGCGCCGACGCCGCCGGTCGCGACGGTGAGGATGCGCCGCGCGGGCGTGGCGGCGTTGCTGTTGTCTCTGACCCTGGGGCTCGGCGCGTGCGGATCGCCGAAGATCGAGCCGGCGCTGGTGCTGCCGCCGACGCCGGTGCTCGCGATGTCCACCCGATGGGCGGTGGTCGACGTGGACGGCCTGCGGCTGCGGGAAAAGCCGGATCAGACCGGCCGCATCCTGCTGTCGCTGACGGAGGGAGCCCGCGTGGAGATCCTCGCGCGGACGCCCGATGCGATGGAGATCGACGGGCAGACCGATTACTGGTACCAGGTCAACCACAACGGCCTGCGCGGCTGGACGTTCGGGGCGTTCCTCATCGAGGTGCCCGCCCTCACCGAAGGGAATGCGCACGCGGAGACGGGCTCTGCCGGAAGCGATCGTTGAACATTCCGTTCGATGAGGTCGTCGCCTGGCTTCGCATCTGGGCGGTGCCGCCGCTCATGGGTGCGGCCATCGGCTACGCGACGAACTTCGTGGCGATCAAGATGCTCTTTCGACCGCTGACCCGCAAGCGCGTCCTCGGTATCCCGGTGCCGCTGACGCCGGGCGTGATCCCGCGTCAGCGGGGCCAGCTCGCGCGGAGCATCGCCAGCGTGGTGTCGCGCGAGCTACTCACGCCGGACGCGATCCGCGATCATCTGAAACGGCCCGAGTTCACCGCGCACCTGCGCGATCGGCTTGCGTCGCTCTCAGGTGAGCTGCTCGCCAAGCCGGTGCGGGAACTGGCGGGCGCGATGCAGGGCGCTCGGCCGCAGATCGAGCAGGGGCTGGCGGCGTTGCTGCACCGGCTGTTCGGCTCGCGCGGCTTCATCTACGCGCTGCGGGGGCTGGTCGGGCGTGCGGTGGAGAGCGCCGGCGGCCGACGCCTGAGCGAGGTGGCGGATGACCTTGCGTTGTCGGCTTTCGTGAGCGGTCGCCTTGTCCCGCGGCTGACCGAGCCGGAGATCGGACGGCAGATCGGCCGCGCGGTCTCAGGCGTCGCCGAGCGGCCGCAGGCGACGGTGGGCGATCTGCTGCCGCCGGCCGTCGCGGAGCGTGTGGCCGCCATGCTGCCGGAGATCGTGCCGTCGCTGATGCGCGAGCTGGTCCGATGGTTGCGGCGGCCCGCCATGCGCGGCGAGCTGGAGACGCGCGGGAGGCTGCTGCTGCGCGACATGCTGGATCGGCTCAACCTGATGCAGAAGCTGTTCATCGGGGCCGCGCAGTACGACCGAACGCTCGCCGAACGCATGCCGGAGTTCGTCGACGATGCGCTGCGCCAACTGGAGCATACCGCCGACGACCCGGAGGTGGTGGCGCACATGCAGGAGGCGCTCCGGGAGTGGCTGGCTTCGGCCCGCGAGCGGCCCCTGGCCGAGGTCCTGCCGGACGCGGCCGAGCAGCAGATCGGCGAGCTGTGGGGGGCCGCGGCCGCAGGACCGATCGCCGCGCTGATCGACGCCGTGTTGCAGCGGTTCCTGGAGGAGCACGGACAGACGCCGGTCGCCGAGCTCGCGGCCCGCTTCCTCGGCGTGTCGGCGAGCGATACGGTGGACGAGATCTCGCAGCGGTTGCTGCGCTACCTGTCCGACGAGCGGACCGCCCGGTCGGTCGCTGCGCAGATCGCCGCCGCCGTCGAGCGGCTGGCCGACTCCGGGGACATGACGTGCGCGGAGTTGCTTGCCCTCGACGCGGGCGCCAAGGCCGCCCTGGACGATGCCGTCGCCGCCCGGGCCAAGCGCCTGCTGGTGGAGCAGGTGCCGGTGATGGTGGCCGCGCTGGACGTGGAGCGGCTGGTGATCGACCGGATCGACCGCCTGAAGGTGCGCGACGTGGAGCGCATCCTGCTGACCGTCATCGACAAGCACCTGAAGTGGATCAACCTGTTCGGTGCGCTGATCGGATCGCTGATCGGGCTGTCGCAGTTAGCTCTGCGCGGCGCCGGCTTCTGAGCCGGTGCCGCTCCCCGGCCGGGCGACGGCGGCCGCTCTGGCGACGATCCAGTTCTGCATGGCGGCCAGGCGGCTGCGCAGCGATGCCTCCACGAAGCGCTCCAGGACGTTCGGCGCCTGCGCGGCCACCAGTCCGTACACCGTCCACGCCCCGGTGCCGCCGGTTTGCGGGTCCGCGGCGGGCTGCCCGGTACCGGACGAACCTGCGGGGGCGATCAGCAGCGCGATCAGCAGCCGATCCGAGTCGATCAGACGGATCGTCAGGACGTTGAGCGGCAGCGGGTTGCTGACGATCAGCAGGATGGCGTCGTCCGCTGTGCGGTACTCCAGCCGGTATGGCGCCCTGCCGAAGGAGGCGTCGTCGACCAGCGCGTACGCGACGCCGCGGCCGGCTGCCGGGACCGGGTCGGCCATGACGGCGCCGTGGGGGTCGATGGCATGCGCGGTCTTGAACAACACCCGCTCGCCCCGGTGCAGGACCGAGAAATACCGGATGCCCTGCAGGGTGCTTATCGCGTGCAGCGCCTCGTACAGGTCGGCGGTCGTGGCGCCGTTGGCCGGCAACTCGCCACGGGTCTCGAACGCATGGCTGGGGAGGAGCGCGGCGAACCGTTCGTGCACTTCCCGGCCGAGCGCCGTGTCGGCCGGCATGCAGGCGAGCGCTCCATCCGCGCGCTGCACGGCGGGGAACTCCGGTCGGTCGTCGGCGACCATCCGGCCCGAGGGGAGACACGCCGGGGTCGGGTCCGCCCCGATGACGGCCGGCAGCAGCAGGCACAGCGCCGCGGCCAGCGGGACGCGGCGCGGGCGGCGGTGAGGGAGCGCGCGATGCCGGCCGCGACGGTAGCGCTGGCCGGCGGCGGCACCGCCGGGCACGTCAATCCCGGCCTGGAGGTGGCGCGGATGCTGCGCGCGCACGGCCTGCGCGTGTTCTGGCTCGGCACCCACGGCGCCCTGGAGGCGCGCCTGGTGCGTGCGGCCGGCATCGAGTTCCATGCGCTCCCCGCGGGTAAGTTGCGACGGTATGCCTCGCTGCGCAACATCACCGACATCGGACGCACCGGCGCGGGCGTGCTGGGCGCGGTGCGGATCCTGCGCCGCGAGCGTGCCCGCGTGTTGTTCGCCAAGGGCGGCTTCGCCAGCGTGCCGCCGGCGGCGGCGGCGGCGCTGCTCGGCATCCCGGTCGTCACCCACGAGTCCGACAGCACCGCCGGCCTGGCGACCAGGATCATCTCGCTGGTCGCCAAGCGCGTGCTGATGTCCTGGCCGTCGTCGGCGACCACGCTGCCGCGGCCGGCGCGGGCTCGATTCACCGGTCTGCCGGTGCGTGCGGCGATGCGTGCGGGCGACCCGGGGCGCGGGCGCCGGTATCTTGGGGTCGGAGACCGGATGCGGATCATGTTGGTGGTGGGAGGCAGCCTGGGCGCCGCCACGCTGAATCGCATGGTCGGCGAAGCGAGGGACGAATTGACCCGCGACTGGATGGTCGCGCATCAGACCGGCGGCCGGGACGGCGGGCAGGCCGTGGACGAGCCCGGCTACCGTGCGCGGCCGTATTTCGATGAGGAGTTTCCCGATCTGCTGGCAGCGGCGGACGCCGTCGTCAGCCGCGCCGGCGCGACCTCGCTCGCGGAGTTCGCGGCGACCGGGACCGCCGCCATGCTCGTGCCGCTGCCGCGTACGGCAAGCCGCGGCGAGCAGATCGTCAACGCCCGCCTGCTGGCGGCCGCGGGCGCTGCCCTGGTACTGCAGCCCGGCGCGCAGACCGCGTCCGGGCTGGTGCGGTGCGCGCGCCGCCTGGCGGACGATCGGCTCCGCGCCCGCATGTCCGCCGCGATACGCTCGCTGGATCGGCCGCATGCCACGGCCGCGGTCGTGCAGCACACGCTGCGCGCGGCCGGGCTGGAACCGACGGTACCCGGGTGACCGACCGCGAGCGACGGACCATGGACTGGTGGCGGATCGCGGAGCGATGAGGGGATGACCGAGCTCATGGAGAACGTGCGCGATCAGATTCCGGTCTTCATGGACCGGATGGCCGTCGTCCTGGCCGGGCTGGGCACCCTCGACGTGGTGCTGATCGTGGTCACCCTGATCCTGGCGATCCGCGCCGCGATTCGCGGCTTCGTGGCGGAGGCGTTCGGCGTCGCCGCGGTGGTCGCCGGCATCGCCATGGCCGCCATCCTGGTGGCGCCGGCCAGCGCCTACGTCGATGTCGCCACCGGCAGCGCGTCGTTCTGGAACAAGGTGGTCGCCTTCCTGGCGCTGTTCCTCATCACCTACCTGGTGCTCAAGCTCCTGGCGCACATCCTCCAGCGCGTGTCGCGGGCCCTGTACCTGCAATCGCTCGATCACCTGTTCGGCCTGGCGCTGGGCGTCGCCGAAGGGGCGGTGATCGGCGCACTGGCGATCGCCGGGATGCACGCTCAGCCGTGGTTCCCGGAGGCCGCCGGCTTGCTGGAGGCGAGCGTGGCAGCGCAGTTCGCCGAGCAGACGCTCGGCATCGGTCCGCCCTCGTTCGGGAGCGCAGCCGATGTTCGCTGACCTGATCGGCCACGCCGGCACCGCCGACCGCCTGCGCCGGGCGGTGCGGGAGGGAACGCTGGCGCCGGCCGTGCTGTTCGAAGGCCCGCCGGCGGCCGGCAAGCTGACCGCGGCGCTGGAGCTGGGGCGCGTGCTGAACTGCCGGTCGGACGGCGAGCCGGGCTGCCGCTGCCCCTCGTGCGGGAGCCACCGGGCGTGTCAGGACCCGCACGTCCTGCTGCTGGGAGGGCGCGACTTCGCCGCCGGGATCGCCGCCGCCTCGGCGGCGCTCGCCAGGTCCGACACGACCGCGACGCGGGAGCTGTTCGTGCGCTCGGTGCGCACCCTGACCCGCCGCTTCGACGAGCTGCTGTGGTCCGGCTCCGAGCCGCGGCTGCGACGGCTGCGCCCGCGCGTGGCGGAGCTGGAGGAGCGGCTTGGGGCGCTGCGCACCGACGGCACTGCGGAGGTGGCGGGCGACCTGGCGCGCAGCGCGAACCTGGAGGCAGTGTCCGTGAACGCCGTGCGCGCGATCGAGACCTGGGCGCGGGTGGCGACGCCCGGCGTCAAGGTGATCATCGTGGAGGTGCGGCGCTGGCTGCCGGAGCCGGCCTCCAACGCCTTGCTGCGCACGGTGGAAGAGCCGCCGGCCCGCACGCACTTCATCTTCGCCGCGCCGTCGCCTCAGGCGTTGATCCCGACCCTGCTGTCGCGGCTGTCCCGTTACCGGTTCGCGGAGCGCACGGCGGCCGACCAGCGCCGCGTGATCGGAGAGGTGTTCGGCGACCCGGCCTCGGATGCGGCGTCGCTGGCCGAATACCTTGCCGGCCGGCGCGCGGCAGCCGCGTCAGCGGGCGGCGCAGCCGACCTGCGGCGCGCGGCGGCGCGGTTCTGCGATACTGCCTTGGCCGGCGGCGCGTGGGATGGCGCCGGCGTCGCCGTGCCGGCCGACCGTGAGGAGAGCTACGCGTTCCTGCAGTCCTGTGCCGAGCACCTGCGGTCCCTGCTCAGGTCGCCCGAGCGCGTCGCCGAGGTGCAGCGCATCGAACGCTGGTACCGATTTCTCGATGACGCGGCATGGAGGGTCAAGACCATGAACATGAACCCCGAGGTCACCGTCGCCGACCTGGCCCGCAGCATGGCCGCCGGCGGCCAGCCGCCGATGAGGCGCACATGAGCCGCTTTTACCAGAAGGCGATCGAACGGCTCGACCGGCTGGACCCGATGCAGGCCGGTACGCTGCTGCGCGGCCTGTCGGCGGAGAACGACCTGCTGGCGATGGTGCTGGAGGCCATGACCGACGGCATCATCGTCCTCGACGAGGCGCACGGCATCCGCCTGATCAACAAGGCGGCCGAGCGGATGCTGCCGTTCGCCGGCGACGAGCTGACCGGCCGCGCGGTCTGGCAGGTGGTCTACGACGAGCAGGTGGCGGCGTTCCTGCGCGACACGCTGACCGGCTCGGACCGGGTCCTGGACGGCGAGTTCACGATGGAGGGCGCGCACGCGGCGACCCTGGAGATCACCATCGTGCCGCTGGTGCGCGACCGCCGCATCGACGGCAGCCTCGTGCACCTGGACGACATCACCGAGCGCCGATCGGAGGAGGCGAGACTTCGGCGGGCGGAGAGCCTGGCGTCGATGACGACGCTGGCTGCCGGCGTCGCGCACGAGATCCGCAACCCGCTCACCTCCATGAGCATCCACCTGCAGCTCATCCAGCGGTCCCTGGGCGGCGGCCGGAAGGTGCCGGCCGAGATCGACGAGAGCCTGAACACGATGACCGAGGAGATTCAGCGCCTGAACAAGATCGTGGTCGATTTCCTGTTCGCCGTGCGGCCGATGAACTCGGAGCTGCGCGAGGGGGACATCAACGACGTCCTGCATCCGCTGCTGGCGTTCCTCCGCCCGGAGCTGAGCGCGAGCGGCATCGAGGTCGTCGAGAAGCTGGCGCTGCGGCTGCCGCCCGCCCATATCGACGAGCGGCTGCTGCGGGAGGCATTGCTGAACATCGTCAAGAACGCCAAGGCGGCGATGCCGGCCGGCGGGACCCTCGCCGTGGGAACCGCGCTCGACGGCGAGCGCATCTGCATCACCGTGCAGGACAACGGCACCGGCATCCCCGACGACATCGCCGACAAGATCTTCGAACCGTACTTCACGACGCGCGAGTTCGGTTCCGGGCTCGGCCTGACGCTCACCTACAAGATCATCAAGGAGCATGCCGGCGACATCGAAGTGTCCTCCAGGCCGGGAGCCGGCACGACGTTCCGGGTCTGCATCCCGGTCTCGCCGCGCGCCCGGCGTATGGTCGAGTATCAGGCGGTCGCGAAATGAACGCCACGATCCTGGTCGTCGACGACGAGCGGAACATCCGCGAAGGGCTGCGCAGGGCGCTGGAGTTCGACGGTCACTCGGTGGTGACGGCGGCGGACGGCAGGGAGGCGCTCAGCGCGCTGGCCACCGAGGAGATCGATCTGGTCATCGCCGATCTGCGCATGCCGCGCCTGTCCGGCGACCAGCTTCTCAAGCAGGTCGCCGAACGCCACCCGACCGTTCGAGTGATCATCCTCACCGGCCACGCGACCGTGGAGGTCGCCGTGCAGGCGATGCGCGACGGCGCCTACGATTTCCTGGAGAAGCCGGTCAACCTGGAGCGGCTGGGCCTGCTGGTCGAGCGCGCGCTGGCCGAGCGCGAGTTGACCCTCTCCAACCGCGAGCTGCGCCGCGAGCTCGAGCGGCAGCAGGCGTCGCGCGGGCTGCTCGGCAACACCGCCGCCATGCACCGGGTGTTCGAGATGGTCGAGCAGGTGGCGCCCAGTCGCGCATCGGTCCTGATCACGGGCGAAAGCGGCGCCGGCAAGGAAGTGGTGGCGGAGGCGATCCACCGCCTGTCGCCGCGCGCCGAGCAGCCGCTGATCAAGGTGCATTGCGCGGCGCTGGCGGAGACGCTGCTGGAGAGCGAGCTGTTCGGCCACGAGAAAGGCGCCTTTACCGGGGCCGCCGGGCTCAAGCGGGGGCGGTTCGAGCTGGCCCACACCGGCACCATCTTTCTGGACGAGATCGGTGAGATCAGCCCGGCGGTGCAGATCAAGCTGCTGCGCGTGCTGCAGGACCGGGCGTTCGAGCGCGTCGGCGGCGAGCAGACGATCGAGGCGGACGTGCGCGTCATCGCGGCCACCAACCGCGACCTGGCGGCGGAGACCGCCGCCGGCCGGTTCCGGGACGATCTGTTCTATCGGTTGAACGTGGTGAACATCCGCGTGCCGCCGCTGCGCGAGCGGCGTGAGGACATTCCTGTCCTGGCGGCCGCCATACTGAAGACGCTGGCGGCCGAGAACGGCAAGGAGATCGAGGGCTTCGACGCGGATGCCAACCAGCGGCTTTGGGACTACGAATGGCCCGGTAACGTCCGGGAGCTGCAGAACGCCATCGAGAGCGCCGTGGTCATGACTCGCGAATCCGTGATCACGGCGGCCGACCTGCCGCCGCACGTTCGCGAAGATTCGACGAACGCGTTCGTGCGGACGGCGGCCGGCAACGCCGCTCGGTTGATCCCGGGCCAACCGGATCAGCCCGCCGGCGATGCGTACGTGCGCCTGCCGATCGGCAGCACCGTGGACGACGCCGAGCGTGAGCTGATCCGCTACACCCTCGCCGCCCACCGGGGCAACAAGACCAGGGCCGCCGCGGTGCTCGGCATCGGCCGCAAGACCCTGCACCGCAAGCTGGCCGAGTACGGGATCGAATCCGAGCCGTAGATCTCCGAGCGGTGCCGGTTACGAGGCTTCGGACGCCTCGCGGATGCGGTTGAAGGATGCGTTGAGCTTCGCGGAGATCCGGGTCGCGACCCGTTGCCGCTCCGGATCGTCGGCGTAGCGGTCGGGATGGTAGGTGCGCATCAGCCGCCGGTATGCCTGCTTGACCGTGGCGAAGTCGGTGCCCGGCTCCAACTCCAGGTTTCGGTAGTCCTGCGCGTCTGCCTGGGGCCGCTGCCGGTACCCGGCCGATCCCCCCGCGCCGCCCGGTCCGGCTGCGCCGTCGCCGGCACGGGGACGCTCCGCGCCGGTGCGCAGATACTCCTCCAGCTCCTCCCACGCCTCCGAGTAGAACCTGTCCGTCCTCCGCCGGTTCGACTCCTCGTCGGGCTTCAGCAGGGTCTTGATGACCCGCTCGACGCGGGAGAAGAACGCATCCATACCTGTGCCGTGCATGCCTGTGCCTTCCACTGCCGGATCTGCCGGATCGATCCTATCGGTGTGCCGGGCCGGGGACAACGTCCGCGACGGATGGCGTCCACGGACTCAGGCACGAAAAAGCCCGCTCCCCGAAAGAAGCGGGCCTTGGCGCGCGCAGGGCGCGCGGGCTAGCTGACGACCGCGAGCACGTCGGCGGCCTTGATGATGAGCTGTTCCTCACCCTCCACCTTGATCGTGGTCCCCGCGTACTTGTCGTAGATGATCTTGTCGTCCGTCTTGACCTTGATCTCTTCGTCGTCGCCGATCGCCAGCACGACCCCTTCCTGAGTCTTTTCCTGGGCGGTCTCCGGAATGTAGATACCGCCCGCGGTCTGCGTCTCCGCGTCGACAGTCTTGACCAGGATTCTGTCACCGATGGGCTGAATCTTCATGAATTCCTCGCTGTATTGATAAGTGGTGTAGCGCCGGCCGGGGCCGCAGCGCGTCGTGATTGTGATCGCTGCCGAATATACGGTCGCCCCTCGGGAGCGTCAAGACCGATCGAGGGAGCGATTCGCCTGCCCCGCCGGTGCAGGGTAAATCTGACACGACCTGGCGCCGATTGCTGTCCGGGCGGGTCATCCTGACCCAGGGAGGCTGCCGGACCGATCGCCCATCTCGATTGCAAAGATCATGCCTGCAAACAAATATCTTCTCCAGGGCGAGTCATCCTGCCTGGCACGCATTTTGCTTCATGGGAAGCGAGGTAAAGAAGATGGCAAGAGAAACATCCAGCGATGACAGCGTTCTCGCGCGGTATCTGCGCGAGATCAATCGCATTCCGCTGCTCACCAGAGAAGAGGAGGAGCACTTGGCCCGCAAGGTTGCGGCGGGCGACAATGACGCCAAGGAAGCGCTGGCGCGCGCCAACCTCCGGTTCGTGGTGAACGTCGCCAAGCGATACCAGAATCAGGGCCTGCCGTTGCTGGACCTGATCAGCGAAGGGAACATCGGGCTCCTGCACGCGATCGACCGGTTCGACGTGGACAAGGGCTATCATTTCATCTCCTACGCCGTATGGTGGATCAAGCAGGCGATCCTGAAGGCGGTGTGCGAGCAGTCCCGCCTGATCCGCCTCCCGCTGAACCGCGCCAACGAGCTGGTGCAGATCGACCGCGCGCGCAAGGAAGTGCAGAGCGAGACCGGCAGGGAGGGGACGGCCGAGCAGATCGCCGACCGTCTGCAGCTCAAGCCGGAGTTGGTCGAGGAGCTGACCTCGATCTCCCGCGAGCTGGTGTCGCTCGACGCGCCGATGTACGCCGACTCCGAATCCGCCAACCGGTCGGAGTTCGTCGAGGACCCCAGGGGCGAAGCCCCGGACGACAGCACCCTGATGCGGTCCCTGCGCGAGGACATCGCCACGGTGCTGCGCTCGCTTACCAACCGTGAGGCCGACATCATCAAGCACCGCTTCGGGCTGGAGGGACGCCGGCCGCTGTCCCTGAAGGAGATCGGGCTGCGCTACCACCTGACCAAGGAGCGCATTCGCCAGATCGAGAAGAAGGCGCTGCGCCAGCTCCGCCATCCTGCCCGCGCGCAATACCTGGAAGCCTACGTAGCTTGACGTAATGTCATGGGGCCAGCGAGCCGTGCCGGTTGGCGCCGCTCGTGGCCCCAGTCATGCCTCATCCGGAGCGGCCGTCGATTCTGGATCGTGCGCCCGCGCGGCGATCTCGCTACGCCCTCGGCGCTGACCTCATGGAGACTCCCGGCGACTCCATGGGCCCTGCTCGAACGCTTGACACTGCGCTGCCTGCCCTTTCTCCTACGGACAGCACGGGGAGGGCACACGTGGCACAAGGCAAGAGCAAGTACGTCTACTTCTTCGGGGACGGGTCCGCCGAGGGGCGCGCCGACATGAAGGAGCTGCTCGGCGGCAAGGGCGCGAACCTCGCCGAGATGACCAGCCTGGGCATCCCGGTGCCGCCGGGCTTCACCCTCTCGACCGAGGTGTGCGCGGCGTTCTACGAGAACCGGCGCCGCTACCCGGCGGGGCTCAGGCAGGAGGTCACCCGGCATCTGCAGCGGCTGGAGAAGCTGATGGGCCGCACGCTCGGCGGGGCCGCCGATCCGTTGCTGGTGAGCGTCCGCTCCGGGGCGGCGCAGTCCATGCCGGGGATGATGGATACGGTCCTCAACCTGGGTCTCAACGACGCCGCGGTTCAGGGACTGGCCGCCCGGTCAGGCAACGCCCGCTTCGCCAAGGACGCCTACCGGCGCTTCATCCAGATGTACGGCGACGTGGTCATGGAGGTCCCGCACGAAGCGTTCGAGCACGCGCTGGAGGGGGCCAAGGAGCGCAAGGGCGTCAGCGAGGACACCGACCTGGACGAGGCCGACCTCGACCGCGTGATCGCCGACTACAAGCGGATCTACTCCGAGCACACCGGCTCCGACTTCCCGCAGAAGCCGCTCGACCAGCTCTGGGGGGCGATCGACGCCGTGTTCGGCTCGTGGAACAACGACCGCGCCATCCGTTACCGCCAGTTGAACGACATCCGCGGGTTGCTCGGCACCGCCGTCAACGTGCAGTCGATGGTGTTCGGCAACTCCGGCGAGGATTCCGGCACCGGCGTGTGCTTCACGCGCGATCCGTCGACCGGCGCCAACGTGTTCTACGGCGAGTACCTGCAGAACGCGCAGGGCGAGGACGTGGTGGCCGGCATCCGCACCCCCGAGCCGCTGGCGGCGCTCAGGCGGCGCGACCGCGAGGTCTACCGGCAGCTCGAGGAGGTCCGCATCCGCCTGGAGCGGCACTACCGCGACATGCAGGACCTGGAGTTCACCGTCCAGCACGGCGAGCTCTACCTGCTGCAGACCCGCTCCGGCAAGCGCACCGGCGCGTCGGCCGTGAAGATCGCCGTCGACATGGTGCGCGAGGGGCTGATCACCCGCGAGGAGGCCGTGCAGCGGGTCGAGCCGCAGCACGTCGACCAGCTCCTGCACCCCGGCATCGATCCGGCGCGGCGCGGGGAGCTCGGCGAGGCGATCGCCACCGGGCTCAACGCTTCCCCCGGAGCCGCCACCGGGCGCGTCGTGTTCACCGCCGCCGACGCGGAGGAGTGGACGGGCCGCGGCGAGCCCACGCTGCTGGTGCGGCGCGAGACCTCGCCGGAAGACATCGGCGGCATGGTCGCCGCGGAGGGGATCCTCACCTCGACGGGGGGCATGACCTCACACGCCGCGGTGGTGGCGCGCGGCATGGGGACGCCGTGCGTGGCCGGCTGCAAGGCGCTGTCCATCACCGCCACGACGGCCAGCGTCGGCTCGACGCAGATCAGCGAGGGCGACTGGGTGACGATCGACGGCTCCTCGGGCGAGGTGTTCCTGGGCGAGGCGCCGCTCACCGAGCCGGAGATCTCAGGCCCTCTGGCGCGCTTCCTGTCCTGGACGGACGCGATCCGCACGCGCGTAGAGCGCGCCGATCTGCCGCGCGGCTTCGGCGTGCGCACCAACGCCGACCTGCCGCGCGATGCCGAGACGGCGCGCTCGTTCGGCGCCGAGGGCATCGGCCTGTGCCGCACCGAGCACATGTTCTTCGACGAGGGCAAGCTGGCGATCTTCCAGGAGATGATCGTGGCCGAGGACGCGGCGGCGCGGCAGGAAGCCCTGAAGCGGTTGCTGCCCCTGCAGCGGGAGGACTTCCGCGGCATCTTCCGCGCCATGTCCGGCTTCCCGGTGACGGTGCGGCTGCTCGACCCGCCGCTGCACGAGTTCGTGCCCAGGACCGGCGCCGACATGCAGCGGCTTTCGAAGAAGACCGGCGTGCCGCTGGGTCGGCTGAAGGCGCGCGTGGACGGCCTGCACGAGCAGAACCCGATGCTCGGCCACCGCGGCTGCCGGCTCGGCATCACCTATCCCGAGATCTACGACATGCAGGTCCAGGCCATCATGGAGGCCGCGTGCGCGGAAGCCGCCGACGGCGTCAGGGTGCTGCCGGAGATCATGATCCCGCTGGTCGGCACCGAGGAGGAGCTGCGCCGGCTGCGCGAAAACGCGGAGGCGGTGGCGAAGGAGGTGCTGTCGCGCAGCGCAAAGCGCGTCCGCTACCAGATCGGCACCATGATCGAGATTCCGCGCGCCGCGCTCACCGCCGAGCGGGTCGCTCGCCACGCCGACTTCTTCTCCTTCGGGACCAACGACCTCACGCAGCTCACCTTCGGCTACAGCCGCGACGACGCCGGCGTGTTCCTGCCCGAGTACGTCGAGTCCGGGGTACTTGAGCAGGATCCGTTCCAGGTGATGGACACCGACGGCGTCGGCGCGCTGGTGCGCATCGGCGTGGAGCGGGGCCGCGGCGCCAAGCCGGAGCTCAAGGTGGGCATCTGCGGCGAGCATGGCGGTGACCCCGCCTCGATCGACTTCTGCCTGCGGCACGGCATGAACTACGTGTCCTGCTCGCCGTTCCGGGTGCCGATCGCTCGCCTGGCGGCCGCGCAGTCCGCGCTGCAGGCCGGGGTGGTCCCGCCTGCCTGACAGCCGCTACCTGCCTGACAGCCGCTACCTGAAGGTCGACCCCTTCAGCTCGCGCTGCGTCTCGTAGATCGAGCCGGAGCGGATCGGCGGCGGTTGCGGCAGGCGCACCGGGGTCGAGGTCATGCGCACCTCGTTGGAGGCCGCGCCACGCACGAAGGTGGCGCGGTACTGGTCCCAGCTCATCTGGCCGCCCGCGATCCAGATCGGATAAGCGTCGCCCGCGCAGTACATCAGCAGCAGCAGACGGCGTGACGCCTGCGAGGCGTTGGGCAGCGACCCATGCAAGGTGCGCACGTGGTGGATGGAGACGCCGCCGGCGGGCACCTCGATCGCCTCCGCGTCCACGGGATCGAAGCCGTGCTCGGTGACCGCGCCGACGAAGGCGCCGTCCTGGTTGTGGTCCAGGATCGGGCCGCGATGCGATCCCGGGATCGCCAGCAGGCAGCCGTTGTCGCGCGTCATGTCGTCGATGGCCAGACCCACCGCCAGCACGTCGTCGTTGGTGTGCGGGTAGAAGGCCCAGTCCTGGTGCCACTCAACGGGGCTGCCGAACTCGCCTGACTTCATGTTGAGCTTGCTGCCGTGCGTGCGCACCGCCCAGGTGCCCAGGAGCTGGCTGGACATCTCGACGATGCCTTCGTCGCGCAGTGCCCGATCGTACGCCTCGTGCACGAGGTGCGGCTCCTTGATGCGCCTCAGCTTGGGCTCCTCCGGCGTGTGGTCCGGCTCCAGGTCGAAGACGTCGGTATGCTCGGTGGTCTCCCGCGACCGCTCGACGAAGTCGTCGGTGACCCGCTGCAACTCGGCCACCTGCTCGTCCGGCAGGACCCCTTCCACCGCGATGTAGCCGCGCTCGTGATACTCGTCGATCTGCACCCGCGTCAACGTCCGCGTCAGTTCCCGTGTCAGCATGGTCAACTCCTCACCGCCCGACCGATAATACCCTTGCGGCGGCACGGTGGGCGAGTCGTGCCGCCGAGCGTTTGCATGCGTTGGCACCGGCCACGTACATTGCGCGGACCGTGGTCTCTCCTTCCCCTGTGCTGAGTCCCGCCGTGGATGTCGCGCCGCCATGCGCGAAGGTGCCGACCGCCGCCGAGTTCCCCGGGTGCACGCCCGTCCGGTTGCCGCGCGAGGACTTGGATGACTGCGAACTGCGCTTCGAGTATTGGGACGTGGCCAGCGAGACCGCGTGGGTGTGCGAGCCGGCCAGTCCGTAT
Source organism: Spirochaetia bacterium (assembly GCA_965215345.1). GTDB lineage: Bacteria > Spirochaetota > Spirochaetia > SZUA-6 > Bin103 > CATQHW01. The sequence continues at coordinate 2,869,855 of CBDCDL010000002.1, forward strand.
CACGAGTCGCCGTCGCGGTGCCTGACCGGCCTTGTGGCTCTGATCGCCCGCATGCGCGGTGCTCCGATCAGGTGCTTCGGTTCCATGGACCTGCTGCAGCGCGACCGGCGCGGCGAGCCGCAGGTCATCATGCAGGCCGACGAGTCGGTATACCTGCATCCGGGACGCGCCCGGCTGCCGGGGGCGAAGGCGATGATGCTGGGAGAGGACGACCCGCCCGACGTGGTGCTGGAGGTGGATCACACCACCGACGTACGGCGGCGCAAGCTGCCGCAATACGAGTGGTGGGGATTCCCCGAGGTGTGGGTGGAGGTGCCGGACACGCCGTCGGCGAGCCGTCCGCGGGGAAGACGGTCAGGCCTGACGATTCACCTGTTGGAGGACGGTGCGTTTCGGCAGTCCGCGTCCAGCCGGGCGTTCCCCGGTTGGACGGCGGAGGAGATCCACGCGGCGCTGAACGAGCCGGCGTTCTCGGCCGCGACGAGCGCGGCGCTGGAACGGGTGGGCCGGGCGCTTGGCGACCGGGAGGGCACCGGCCCGGACGACGATCCATTGCTCCGTTCACAACGGGCGGAAGCGCGGGCGGAACTGGCGCGCGAGCTGCTGACGGCGCGCGGCATCGCGGTCGGCGCGGACTTTCCCGGCGTGCCGGGGTTCGCCGATCTGCCCGTGCGCGTCATCGCCGCGGCGGCGGCTGCCTGCACCAGCCAGGCGGACTTCCGGGAGCGCCTGAGCCGCTGACGAGGCGACCGGCCGAACAGGCCGGTGCCGGTCGGCGAGCAGGAAACGGAAAGGAGTAAACGGGCAGTGGCGAGCGAATGGCGTCCCGGCGGGACGCAGGGGCAGGTGCGGGCGCGTCGGCCGTACGACACGCGCTCGGCGGCGCGCTGGATCCTGTCCCACCTGCGCCGCTATCCGCTGCTGACCACGGGTGCGGTGATGCTGCATTCGGGCGCTTGGTGGGCGTACGGACTGGCGCCGATCATGGTCGGCCGGGTCGCGGCGCAGATCATCGACCCGGCAACGCCCGCCGCGCCGGCGGCCGGCATCCTCGTCGCCTGCCTGTGGCTGCTGGTGATCCTGGCAGGCGACGCCTGCCTGTCGATGGCGGCCAACGCCTGCACCCTGACGCTCGCCCACCGGGTCGAGCGGGACGCGCGCGACGAGCTCTACCGCAACCTGCTCGGCAAGAGCCAGACCTACCACGACCGGCAGCGAATCGGCGACCTGGTCGCCCGCGCCACCGACGACTCGCGGATGCTGTCGATGATGATCCATCCGGGGATCCTCTTCATCAGCGACATGGTGATGGGCTTCATCACCCCGATCGTCTACATCCTGCTGCTGGACGCCGAGCTGATGCTGGTGCCGGTGCTGTACGCCGTCTCCTTCGCGATCACCCTGCGCGCGTTCGTGCGCCGGCTCGGTCCGGTGCTGTTCGAGCAGCGCCGCGCGCAGGGCGAGATGACCGCCGCGCTGGAGGAGGCGATCTCCGGCATCGAGGTGGTCAAGGTGTCGGTGCGCGAGGCGTTCGAGCGCGGCCGCTTCGGCCGCACGGTGAGCGCTTTCAAGGAGCTGTTCGTGCGCTCCAACCGCATCGAGGGGTTCTACGTCCCGATGCTGATCTACGGCGCGCTGGCCGGGCTGGCGCTGCTGCACGGCGTGCTGGCGCTGCAGCGCGGCGTGATCGGGCTGGACGGCCTGATCGCCTTCGTCGGGCTCATGCATGCGCTGCGCATCCCGACCTTCATCTCCGCGTTCTCGTTCTCGATGCTGCAGGGCGGCATCGCCGGCGCCAAGCGCATCCTGGGCGTGCTCCGCCAGACCACGGGCATCGACCAGAACACCGGCGGCGTCAGCGCCCCGATCGAGGGGGCGATCTCCTTCCAGGGGGTGAATTTCGGCTACGAAGGGAGCGGCCCCGTCCTGACCGGAGTGGACCTCGACCTCGCAGCCGGGGAGACCGTGGCGATCGTCGGGCAGACCGGCTCCGGCAAGAGCTCGCTGACGCGGCTGGTCAACCGCACCTACGACCCCACGCACGGCAGCGTGCGCGTCGACGGCATCGACCTGCGCACGTGGAACCTCGAAAGCCTGCGGTCGCAGATCGCCAGCGTGGAGCAGGACGTGTTCCTGTTCTCCCGCTCCATCGCCGACAACATCGCCTTCGCCCGCCCCGGCGCGTCGCGCGCGGAGATCGAGGCGGCCGCGCGCGCGGCGGCGGCGGACGAGTTCATCGGCTCGTTCAACGAGGGCTACGACACCGTGATCGGCGAGCGCGGCGTCACCCTGTCCGGGGGCCAGCGGCAGCGCCTGGCGCTGGCGCGCGCGTTCCTGAAGGACCCGCGCATCCTGATCCTGGACGACTCCACCAGCGCCATCGACAGCGCCACCGAGGACGAGATTCAGCGCGCGCTCACCCGCATCCAGCGCGGGCGCACCACCCTGATCGTCACCCACCGGCTGTCGCAGATCCGCTGGGCGGACCGCATCCTGGTCCTGGACGGCGGGCGCCTGGTCGCCAACGGCACGCACCGGGAGCTGCTCGCCGGATCCCGGCACTACCGGCGCATCTTCAGCCGCTACGATCTCGACCTGCCGCCGCTGGCCGACGGCGCTGCGCCCGGCGCGCCCGTCTCCCCGAACGGCATCCCGGAGCCCGGCTGATGGGCTTCCTGATGGACGGGCTGGAGGCCGAGGCGTACGACCGCACGTACAGCGACCGGGAGCTGGTGCGCCGCATCCTGGCGCGGTTCCGGCCGGAGCGCAGGCGCATCCTCCTGGTGTGCGGCTCGATCCTGGCCGGCGCGGTCAGCGGCACCCTGCTGCCGATCATGGTCTCCCGCGCCATCGACGGCGTGGGCGCGGAGCTGGCCGGCGGCACGCCGGTCCCGGTGCGCTGGATGATCGGCACGGCGGGGGCGATCATCGGGCTGAACACGCTGAGCTGGCTGTTCAACGCCCACCGCCGCGCCTCCGGATCCCGCGCCATCGGCGGCGTGGTCGAACGCCTGCGCAACGACGCGTTCGCGGCGCTGATGGGCCACGACCTGTCCTTCTACGACGCCAACCCGACCGGCAAGGTGGTCAGCCGCGTGGCCTCCGACTCGCAGGCGTTCTCGGAGGTCGTGTCGCTGACCATGGAGCTGGTCAGCCAGACGGTGCTGGTGGTGCTGGTGTTCACCTACCTGTTCACCGTCGACGCGCTGCTGACCGGCGTGACCCTGCTGCTGGTGCCGCTGATCGTTGGCGCCGCGCTCGGCTTCCGCCACGTCGCGCGCCGCACGGTCACGCAGTCGCGGCGCGCCCTCGGCGACCTCACCGCCCACGTGCACGAGACTATGAGCGGCATCGCCGTCGCCAAGTCGTTCCGCAAGGAGCAGTTGATCTACGACCGCTTCACCGGCGTGAACGCCGCCTCCTACCGGCTGAACTGGCGGGCCGGCCTGGTGTTCTCCGGCATCTTCCCGCTGCTGTTCGCGATCGCGGGCGTGGCCAGCAGCGTGCTGGCGTTCCTGGGCGGGGTGCGGGTCGCGGATTCCGGCCTGTCGATCGGCGAGTGGTACCTGTTCCTGCAGGGGGTGGGGCTGCTGTGGTTCCCGCTCACCTCCATCGCCTCGTTCTGGAGCCAGCTCCAGCTCGGCCTGGCGGCGGGCGAGCGCGTGTTCGCGCTGCTCGACGCCGAACCGTCCGTGCGTCAGACGGGCGCGCAGCCGGTGACGTCGGTGCGCGGGCGGATCGAGCTCCGCGACGTCGACTTCGCCTACCAGGAGGGGGAGCCGGTGTTCGAGCGCTTCTCGCTGTGCATCGACGCCGGGGAGACGGTGGCCCTCGTCGGCCATACCGGGTCCGGAAAGTCCAGCATCACCAAGCTGGTCGCCCGCTTCTACGAGTTTCAGGCAGGCTCGATCCTGGTCGACGGGCAGGACATCCGCGGCCTCGACCTGGCGAGCTTCCGGTCCCACCTCGGCTTCGTCACGCAGGTGCCGTTCCTGTTCAACGGCACGGTGGCCGACAACATCCGCTACGGGCGGCCCGATGCCGGCGAGGACGAGGTGGAGCGCGCCGCGCGTCGGATCGGCGGCGGCGACTGGGTGAACGCGCTGCACGACGGACTGGCCACCCCGGTGAGCGAACGCGGCCGCAGCCTGTCCATGGGACAGCGCCAGCTCGTGGTGCTGGCGAGGGTGCTGCTCAAGGCCCCGGAGGTGATCATCCTGGACGAGGCCACCGCCAGCGTCGATCCGCTGACCGAGGCGCTGATCCAGGAAGGGCTGGACGAGGTGCTGCGCGACCGCACCGCGGTGGTGGTCGCGCACCGCCTGTCCACGGTCCGCCACGCCGACCGGATCGTCGTGCTGCAGGAAGGCCGGATCATCGAGGAGGGCGACCACAAGTCGCTGTCCGCGGCCGGCGGCCACTACGCGGAGTTGTACGATACCTACTTCCGGCACCAGAGCCTGGAATACATCGAGCGCCGGCCGGTGCCGGCGTGAAGGAGAACCTCATGGGACGCATCACCATCACCTACATCGGCCACGCATCGTTCCGCTTCGACTCGGACCAGGGCACGGTCAGCTACTTCGACCCGTGGCTGGACGACAACCCGACCACCACGCTGAGCCGCGACCAGGTCGACGCCGCCGACCTCGTGCTGGCAACGCACGGGCATGCCGACCACATCGGCGACAGCTACGAGATCTGCAGGCGCACCGGCGCCGCCTTCATCAGCCACTACGAGCTGTGCGAGGTGGCCAAGGCGGTCGGCCTGAGTGAAGACACGCTGCTGCCGCTCAATCCGGGCGGCTCGGTGACCGTGGCCGACGTGGAGGTCACCATGACCCAGGCCCACCACTCCCACTCGCTGTCCGACCACGTGCTGCCGCACCCTCTGCCGCAGGGCGTGCTCTACCACACCGGCGGCGCGACCGCCGGCTTCGTGATGGCCTACGACAACGGCGTGACCGTCTACGACGCGGGCGACACCTGCCTGTTCAGCGACATGCAGCTCATCAGCCAGATGTACGGCCCGCAGGTGGCGATCCTGCCGGTCGGCGGCAAGTACACGATGGGAGTGCGCGAGGGGGCCCGCGCGGCCAGCCTGATCCGTGCCGACCTCGTCATCCCCTGCCACTACGGTCAGGAGCTCGGCCAGCCGGCCGACATCGACGAGCTGACCCGGCAGGTGGCGTTCCTCAGCCCCGGCACCGCGGTGGTGCCCCTGGAGCCGGGCCAGTCGGTGACCTACACCGCCAGCTCCTACGAAGTGAGCGGCTGAGGCAGACCTACTTCTTCGCGTACTGGTGCGTGCCCATGATGGCGCGCACCGCCTCGAAGCCGCGGGCTTCCAGCAGGCGGCCGACCCGGTCTTCCTCGTGCTCCAGGAGCTTCTTCGCGTTGGTGACGACCTCCTCGAGCCGGTCGCCCGGGAACTTCACCGCGCCGTTCTCGTCCATGTGGACGATCTCGCCGGGCGCGACGTCCATGCCGGACAGGCGCACCGGCACCTGCACGGCCTGCAGCGCCTGCGGGCCGTGGCCGGCGCACACGCCGCGGGTCAGGTACTGGAACCCCATGGGCCGGATCTCGTGGATGTCGCGCGAGGGTCCGTTGCTGATCGCGCCGACCGCGCCGCAGGCGCGCAGCGCGGAGGTCATGTTGCCGCCGGCCAGCCCCACCTTGTCGGCCAGCTCCGGCGGGAAGCGCTGCTCGAAGCAGAAGATGGACGGCTTGCCGAGCCGGTCGGTCGCCTCCAGGACGTCCAGCAGGGTCAGCGCCGAGTAGCCCGGGTCGGCGACGCCGTAGACGCAGGTAACCGCGTAGCCGGCGACCGGGCCCAGCTCCGGATACCAGCACGACAGCCGGTTGTCGGTGTACCAGCTCGCCTCCCAGGGGTGGTACAGCTCCAGGCACAGCTCGTTACCGGGATAGGTGGCCACCACGTTGGTGATCGTGGGCGTGTCGATCTTCCTGAGCTCCTCCAGGAGGGCTGCGTCTGACATGGGGGTTCTCCTCGTTCACTGGGGTCCCGCTCGGGATCTCTCACGGCCGGCCGTGAGGCATGGGACCGGACCGCCGCAGTCTATCCCATCGCCCGCGCAGCGTTCAGCTCGGGAGCATCGTCAGGCGAAGGCCGTTGCACTCTCACTCGCTATCTGAGCGAGCCTTGCGGGCAAAGCCCCCGGCACCGACTCCGGGCGCTGGCGCGTCTGGTCGACCAGCAGATGCTCGAAGCGCGGGACCCAGCGCCAAGCGGGTTCGCAGTCGGCGAACAGCGCCGCGAACTCCCGTTCATACTGCCACCAGCGGGACGATCAGCGGCAACCCACGCTCACTTGAGTGCCGGCTCCGCCAACGGAGCCAGACCTGGAGACAGCGCCCGGAGGCGACGGTGCTTCAGCCCGGCGCCGAAGGCGGCGCTGGTCGCAGCCCCTTTGGCGACCGAGGAGCCGGCACCAGGGATCCTCGTCGTGCGGCAGTCCCGGAGCGATCGAGCGATCGTGCGAGCGCCAGCTACGCGGGAAACAGCTCCAACTGGTGCTGGTTGAGGCGGACCTCGTCGAAGTCGCGCTTCAGGATGCCCAGCACCGGCTCGGCGACCGGGCGGATCTGGCGATCGATGTAGTGCTCGTAGTCAAGGAGGTTCTCCTGCCGCTCGGCGGGCTCCGGTCCCTCGACGGTGATGACGTACTCGACTACGCCGCGTAGCTCGCCCGCCGGCGCGCCCCGCTTGCGCGCGGCGACCACGTGCGGCGGAAGCGCCCGGTACTCGCCCGCCTCCTTGCGGAGCGCCTTGCGGTAGACGAGCTGCCGGTCGCGCTGTCCGGTTGACACCTCGTCGATCACCTGCCTCAGGTAGTCGTCGACCGGATCGCCGGCGAACAGGCGGTCGTAGAGCTCGCGTTGGACCTCGTGGGCGAGCTCCGTCCAGTCGCTGCGCACGACCTCCATGCCGGTGAAGCTCAGCCGGCCGTCGGCGAGGCCCACGTACCGCTTGGCGGCGCCGCGCTCGCCGGAGCGCAGGGGAGGCAGGAACAGGCGCTCGAACAGGGTCTCGAACTCCATCTGCAGCGCGCTCCGAACGCGCCACGTCTCAGCGATGTAGCGGGCCAGGTCCGCGGTCAATTCATCCGCCAGCCGCTCTCCCTGCGCCGCTGCATCGTCTTCATCCGCCGAGACGAACAGGCTGTCGGTATCGCCGTACAGCACCTCGAGGCCGCGCCGCTCCATCCACTCCTTGGCCCAGAGCAGGAAGTGCTGGCCGAAGCCGGTGATCGCGTTCGCCAGCCGGTGGTCGTGGAACCGGCACGACGGCGTGCCCAGCACGCCGTAGAAGGAGTTCATCAGCAGCTTGATGGCGTTGCCGGCCACCGCGTCGCCCGCCTCCCTGGCCCGCGCACGGCTTTCGAAGAGCTCGTCCAGCAACTCGGTCAGGATGCCACGCTCCCGGCGGAAGAAGGCGCCGTTGGGGGCGCGGATGACCTCTCCTGCCATACCGTGGGGAATCGGCTCGCGGATCAGTCCCAGCGGATCGATCTGGAAGGTGCGGATGATGCTGGGGTACAGGCTCCGGAAGTCGAACACCATCACGTTCCGGTGCAAGCCCGGTTGCGATGGCAGGACGTGCCCGCCCTGCTGGCCCTGCCGAGCCTCCGTGCCGTTCTCGCCATGCGTGACGCCGACGGTGGGGGCCACCACGCCCCGCTCCCGCAGGCGCGACAGGTACAGGAAGTCGAAGGCGGCGATGGAGGAGCCGGCGCGGTCGGGCGGCATGCCGGTGAGCAGGCTGCGCTGCACCGTGAACGGCACCAGCTTGAGCTTCTCCAGGATGTCGAATGCGAGCCGCGCGTCGGTGAGGTTGTACCGTACGAAGCGCTCCGGATCGTGCTCGAAGGTGCGCTGGATCTCGGCGGCGTGATCGGGGGCGTGGAAGGTCTTGCCCTCGCCCAGTATGTGGCGGGAGGCGGTCTCCAGGCTGTAGTCCGGCAGGCGCACCCCGACCGCGCGCAGAAGGCGGATGCCGTCGAGCACCGTCCGGCCCGGAATGAACACGGAGTCGCTGAACCGGCGCGCGCCGCCGCCGCGCTGGCGGAGCTCGCCCGGCGCGCGGCCCAGGTCCAGCGGCACGCCGGCCGCCGCCGCCCGCCGGATCAGCACCGGCACGTCGAAGTCGATGATGCTCCAGCCGGTCAGCACGTCGGGATCGAGCTCGCGGATTCGCCGGCAGAGGAGGGTGAGCAGCTCCCCCTCGTCCGCACACGGCGTGGCGCCGCTCGGGCAGGAGGCGCGCGCGGCCTCGTTCGGACACCACAGCAGCACCTCCCGCGCGCCACATCCCCAGAGGGACACCGCGTAGAGCTGCTGCGCCTTGGGATCGGTCTCTATGTCGAGCGAGAGCGTAGTCAGCTCCGGCGTCCAGTCCGACGGCTGCAGCCGCGGCTCGTGGAACACCACCGTCCGGGAGAAGCCTCCGCCCATGGGAGCGGGGTCGCCGTCGATGCGCACGGCGCTGCGGATGCCTCGATTGATGAGGTGGCGATAGGCGAAGCGGACGTCAGCCTCGTACGTGGGCACGCCGGCGTGGTGCAACCGCTCACGCAGCGGCGGAGCCTCCCGGGGATGAGCCAGCGCCACGCGGCAGACGCGGGCGCCATGCAGCGTCCGGAACTCGGTCGGCAGGAGCCGCGCGCCTGAGGCGTGCGCGCGCAACCGGTCGGAGTGCTCGACGTAGAAGTAGGGGACCGCGCGGCCGTCTCGCACGAGGAACGGGCGGCCGTCCTGGAGCCTGCCGTACAGATGGACGACTGCGTGCCCGTCGGCGCCGGAGGTGACGTAGGTCGCGTTGAGGAGGTAGCCGACGAACCCGCTCACCGTGTTCCAGCTCGCTCCTGCGGGTTCATCGTAGTGCGATCACGTTCATCTCGTCATTCGGCCGGCAGGGTTCGGCGCAGGGCGTTTGCTGCCGGATCCGGCGCGACGACTGTGATGCCGCGCCACTAAGACATGTAGACGGTCTCGGGGACTGCACCGTAGCGGCCCTGCAGGTACCCCCTCTCGAAATTGTCGCCCCCGCGGGTTCGAATGTCGGTCAGCGGATAGAGATGGGTCGCTCCGTCCGCGTCCTTTGCCGTGAACCAGAGCTGGTCGCGCCTGAGTACGGAGGCGTCCATCAGGTTGGTGTCGTGGGTTGTCGCAATGAGCTGCGCTCCCTTGGGATTCGTCTCGGGGGAGCAGAACAACTTCAGAACCTCGGCACCGGCTAGCGTATGAAGGCTGGCGTCGAGTTCGTCGATCGCCAGAGGCGTTCCCTTGTCAAGCGCCCGATATACCAGGCTGAGCACCGATAGCAGGCGCCGAGTGCCGGCGCTTTCCATGTCAAGTTCGAGATATGCCGGCTTCCCCTCCCGACTTCGGTGGCCCAGTTCAACCGTTACCTGGAGGTCCCTCTCCCTGCGCCTGTAGTCGCAAATCCCGGTGTCGATCTTTCTCAGAAAGTCGATTACCCGAGAGTCCACGTCTTCATTGACCAACCAGGCGGAGGCCTCCGGACCCGCAACGCCTGCGCCCATGAAGCCATGGACCGAAAGAAAATAATCAAACACTTCGGAGAGCTGCTCGTGACCGTTCTGAGCGGCAGCCGACACGTAGAGGCTGTTGGGTCTGGTCAAGCCGGCGATGACGCTGTTCCGACCCTTCAGGTAGCGTCCAAATCGATAGTCATCGTGATCCCGTACGAACAAACTGCGTCGGTGTGACTTGGGAAATGCGTAGAGCCACTCCGATAGGAACTCCCTGTCATTGGCTTCGAAGCCATAGTGGTGGCGCACGCCGTGGAGCACGAAGTCGATTTCGAAACGCGACGGTCTCCGGGAGCTCTCGATGTCGAGTCTGAAGGCATGGCGGGGCACACCCCCGCCCGGATCGCCCTCGGTGTGCGAGCGGAGCACCATGTGCCTCATGACCGTTATGGCATCGAGCAGGGTGCTCTTGCCCGACGCATTGGCGCCGTAGAGTACCACTGCCGGCACGACCGATCCGTTCGGCGCGGCCGCGCAGTCGATCAGTCCGTCCGATGGATCCTTCAAGGACGACGCCGTAAACAGCAGTTCCTGAGAATCGCGTATCGAAAGATGGTTCGAGACACTGAAGCGCAACAGCATTGTTGCCTCCGTTTCTCGGCACTCAATGAGCGGAGAAACAGACTTGAATGCGAAATCGCAGCACATCACGGCCAAACACGTCAAGCAAGACGCGCAAGGCATGGGCGCCGGCGTCGACGCTTCCGTTCGCCGTCGGCGAAGAGGATCATCGGGGGCGGCGCACCGCGCCTCCTGGCACGCCGTCCACCGGTCCACCGCTCCGTGGTTGTCAGGAGCCGGGCATCCGCCTATGGTGCGGGCATCCGCTTCCCCGTGGAGCTCCGGCCATGCGCATCACCGACGTTCGCACGTTCCTGGTGTACGGCGGCACGCCCGAACGGGCCGGCTGGCGCCACTGGCTGTTCGTGAAGGTCCACACGGATTCGGGGCTGTACGGCGTCGGCGAGTGCTGGGGCTGGCCGCGGGTCGTGCAGACCGCGATCGAGGACCTGAAGCCGCTGGTCATCGGCGAGGACCCGTTCCTGATCGAGCGGATCTCGCAGAAGCTGTACGCCTCCACGCAGGGCCACGGCATGACCGGCGTGGTCGGCTCGGGCGCCATCACCGGCATCGAGCTGGCGCTCTGGGACCTGAAGGGCAAGGCGCTGGACACGCCGGTCTGGAACCTGCTCGGCGGCAAGATGCGCGACCGTATCCGCCTCTACGGCCACGCCTTCGACGAGGAGCGCGCGCGTGAGCTGGTCGACCGCGGATTCACGGGGATGAAGCTCTTCGGCTGGAGGGACGCGGTGAGCCGCGTCGCGAAGCTGCGCACCGAGTACGGGACGGAGATCGACCTGATGGTCGACGCCGGCGGCGGGCCGTGGCAGACGCCCGCCGACGCGATCTCCCTGGGACGGAGACTGGAGCGCTACGGCCTGTTGTTCTACGAGGATCCCGTGTCCGCCGTGGACATCGACGGCTTGGCGCGGGTGGCGCAGGCGGTCGACCTGCCGATCGCGATCGGCGAGGCCTATCCCAACCTGTTCGCGCTCCGCCCGCTGATCGAGCGCGGCATCATCGACGTCGCCCAGCCGGACACCGGCCGCTTCGGCGGGCTGTGGCAGATGAAGAAGCTGGCGGCGATCGCGGAGGCGCACCAGGTGATGGTCGCCCCGCACCAGGGCTCGCTCGGCCCCGTGGCGGAGGTGGCGGCCATCCACCTGCTCGCGACCCTGCCGAATTACCTCATCCACGAATACCTGGTGAACGACGTCCCGCAGCGCTACGAGGTCATGACCGGGCAATTGGTGATCGAGAACGGTCACCTCCTGGTGCCTGACCGCCCCGGACTTGGCATCGACCTGGACGAAGAGGCGATCAGTCGGTATCCGCCGCAGGGCAATGCCATCCCCGTCGAGGAGGATCCGGACTACGACTTCCAGTACGTCGCCGCCCACCGGCGCCGCGCCGCTTGGCTGGCCGGCTGAGGGGACGGTCAGTTACGCAACACGTCCAACAGCACGTGGTGTCGACTGCGGTAATCACCGTCCGCGGATCTCTTCGATGTAGTCGTCCGTACTCCTCGTCTTGCCAAGCACGGCATACACTCGCTCAACGAGGTGCTCCGCGGTGGCTCGCTTGTGTATCTATAGTCCTCGGTCGGTGGGAGTGATCTCGACCTCGACGTTGTGATTCATCCCGAACCGTTCTCGAGGGGTTCGGGAATCGTGATCTGGCCTCGTTCCGAGATCTTCATGGCGCCTCCGTATGAAAACCCGAGTCCTCGAATCATACTCAGAAGTGCGAATCGCATCCAGGGCCGTATCGACCGCGGCGCTGGCATCCAAGTGCGCAATAAGATCGAGGCATCGTACAATCCTGTTCGTCATGAGAATCGTACGCTACGAGCAGAATGGGACGGTCGGGTACGGCGGGCAACGGGGCGACGGGTCGATCGTCGCTATCGACGACGGGCCGGCGGCGGCCGCGGGGCGAGCATGGGAGATCCCCCTGGATGCCGCGGACGGAGCAGTGGTCGAAGGTGCGAACCTGCTGGCGCCGGTGGTGCCGACCGGGGTGCTGTGCATCGGGCTGAACTACCGAAAGCACGCGGAGGAATCGGGGGCGCAGGTTCCCGATCATCCGATCCTCTTCATGAAGTTGCCGTCGGCGGTACAGGATCCCGGAGGGGACATCGTGCTGCCGCGCCACCTGCGCAGCGACCAGGTGGACTACGAGGCGGAGCTCGCCGTGGTGATCGGCCGGCCGTGCCGCAACGTCACCCGCGATCAGGCGCTGGACTACGTGCTGGGGTACACCTGCGGCAACGACGTCAGCGCCCGTGACTGGCAGCTTGAGTGGGGCGGGGGCCAGTGGTGCCGGGGCAAGACCTTCGCCACCTTCTGTCCGCTGGGGCCTGCGCTGGTGACGCCGGAGGACATCCCGGATCCGAACGCGCTCGCCATCAAGACGGTGGTAAGCGGACAGACCATGCAGGACTGGACGACGAGGGACATGATCTTCGACGTGCCGAAGTTGATCGCCTTCCTGAGCGGCAGCACCACGCTGGAGCCCGGGACGGTGATCATGACCGGTACCCCCCACGGCGTGGGCGCGGCCCGCAAGCCGCCGCGCTTCCTGCAGCCGGGCGACAGCGTAACCATCGAGATCGAGTCGATCGGCGCCCTCACCAACCCGGTCGTCGAGGAGTCCTGACCGTGGCGGGGCTGAGGGCGGAGCAGGTCGAGCGGTTCCGCCGCGACGGCTATCTGATCGTCGACGGGCTGTTCGACACGGAGAGCCTGGAGCCGGTGCGGCGCCGGATCCGGGAGCTGGCCGCGCCGGACGCGCCGGCGATGGTCAGGGGCAAGCGGCAGGTGGAGCCGCGCGTGGAGGCGGGGGAGATGCGGACCGACGGCTACGCGGCGTCGCTGCGCAAGATGTCGCACATGGCGTTCGAGGACCCGGTGTTCCTGGCGCATGCGAGCGACGCGCGGATCGTCGACATCATCGAGTCGCTGCTCGGCCCCGACCTCGTGCTGGCGCAGGACCAGTTGTTCATGAAGCCGCCGCGCGTCGGGTCACGGCAGGCGTTCCACCAGGACACGCCGCTGGGCTTCCACCTGGAACCGCCGGACCGGATGGTCACCTGCTGGTGCGCCCTGGACGAGGCGACCATCGCCAACGGCTGCCTGTGGATGATTCCGGGCAGCCACCTGGACGGCGTCACCGACCGCGAGACGTGGCAGCGCTACGAGCCGGTCGACGGCGTGGAGCCGCCGGAGGCGCGGCCGGTCGAGCTGGCGGCGGGGAGTTGCAGCTTCCACCACGGCCTGATCCTGCACGCCAGTCGTCCCAACCTGACCGACCGGCCGCGCTGGGGCTACGCCACGCACTATGCCAGCGCCCGCTGCCGGTTCGAGGGCGAGGAGGGGGATCACGTGACCATCCGCGGCCGGCGTTTCCCCGGCTGCGTGTAGCAGCGTTCTCCGTATACAATGCGGCGGGCGGCAGGGGGCCGGCATTGAAGCTGGAGCGCGTAACGATACGAAACTACCGGGCGATCGCGCACATGACATTGCCGCTCCATCCATCTTTGACCGTGCTATACGGCGACAACGCCCACGGCAAGACGAGCGTGTTGAGCGCGATCGCTGGGGGCCTTGGGAGTATCCTAACGGAGCTGCCGGAGGTCTCCGGAGTCGGGTTTCGCAAGACCGACCGGCGTCGCTCTGGGCCGTTGCAGGTCGACGTGTGGGCGACGGGCGGCGTTGGATGGGTTCGACGCGGGAGTGGAGCGACACTGTCCGCAACGCCCGACCCCGCCCGACAAGGATTGAGGCAATTCCTTGCAGCCCTGATTGTCGCCGATCGGGTCGGCGGCGAACCCCGTGATCTGCCTATCGTCGCGTTCTACGACGCGAACCGCGCCGTCTTCGATGCGCCGCAAAGACGTCGCGGGTTCAAGACGGAGTTCGTGCGCTACGCCGCCTTGGAAGGGGCGTTGGCTGCCCGAACCGAGTTCAGGGAGTTCTTCAAGTGGTTCTATGCCAAGGAGAACGAAGAGCTACGGGAGCAGAAGAAGAGACGTGACTTCGACTATCGGTCGACGGACCTGAGCGCGGTTCGCAACGCGGTCCAGCGAATGGTGCCCGGCATATCGAGTCCGCGCATCGAACTTGGACCGCTTCGTTTCGTCGTCACCGAATCGCACGCGACATCCGAGGTTGTGGAGCTCGATCAGTTGAGCGGCGGATTTCGCATCATGCTGGCCCTCGCGGCCGATCTCGCGAGACGGATGGCTCAGGGGAATCCTCATCTCCCTGATCCCCTTGCATCGGAAGCGATCGTCCTGATCGATGAGGCGGAGCTCCATCTTCACCCCGCTTGGCAGCAACGGGTGCTCGGAGACCTGGGGCGGACGTTCCCCAAGGCACAGTTCATCGTCTCTACCCACAGCCCGCAAGTGCTGACGACGGTTCGGCCGGAGCAGATCGTGGAATTGCGGAGGACCAACCGCGGGATCGTTGCTGAACAGGTGGTGGGGCCGACGTATGGCGCGGAGGCGGGTGACGTGCTTGATGGCGTCATGGGGGTGGCTCCGCGTCCAGCCGACAATCAGTTTGCCAAGAAGCTTGCGCGGTACATGGAACGTGTCGAAGGTGGAGAGGGGGAATCTGAAGCGGCGATTCAGCTCCGGAGTGAGCTCGAAGCGCTTTCCTCCCATGATCCTGCTCTTAACCGAGCCGACATCGCGATCCGGAGACACAAGGTCTTGCGCGCTACCGGAAGGTCGTGAAACGAATTCGACGACTTCCCGCTCCGCCCACGGGTCTCGCCAGTTACCTTGCCGACGAACAGCACGTTGCTGTGACTTGGGAAGAGTTTCGGTCACACGCCGCGGGTGAGTCCTGCCAACAGCTTCGCGACGCTCTCACCGACTGCCGACGCGTGGATCTGACGCTATGCGCCAGCAGTCGGCGCTTCAACTTCCGTTGCGCGGTTCACCTGAGGCGGCCAGTCGGCGCCGTCCCGGGGGACGAAGCCGATGGTGCGGCGCGCGTGCTCCAGGTCGCGGTAGCGGCCGCGGTTGGCGGAGACCGCGAACAGGATCGCGAAGCGCAGGCCGTCTGGGGCGTCGATGCAGCGCTCGACCGCCTGCACGGCGTCGCGGTGGCTGAGGTAGACCGAGGCCTCGCGCGGGTCCCGTGGCTGGTCGCCGGGCAGCACGCGGCCGATGCGCAGGCAGATCATCGACAGGCCGCATGAGTCGGCGTAGTGGCGGGCCAGCGCCTCGCCGAACGCCTTGGTGGCGGCATAGAGGCCGTTGGGCCGGATCGGGTCGTCGGTGGTGATCGGGGCGCGGTCGGGCGGGTCGTCGTCCCAACGCGCCTCGATCAGGGCGCGGTACGGCTCCTCCGCCTCGTAGCCGGCGGCGACGGCGCCCGAGCTGGCGTAGACCACGCGGCGGACGCCGGCGGCGCGAGCCGCCTCGAATACGTGGTGAGTGCCGGTGACGTTGGTGGAGAGGTGGCCGGCCGGATCGTCGCCGAGATAGGCGGCCAGGTGCACGACCGTGTCGATGCCGTCGAACGCGGGGCGGATGGCGTGGAGGTCGTTGAGGTCGGCGCGGACGGTGTCGACGCCGTCGATCGGGGAGCGGTTGAGGGCGCGGACGGTGCAGCGGGACGACAGCGAGCGGCCGACCAGTCCTCCGATCAGGCCGCTCATGCCGGTGATCAGGACGTGACGTGGCGGGGACATGCAGGTGTTGTATCACGGCGCGGAGACCGGACGCGGTATCATCGCGGACGCGAGGTGAAGCTCGACATGCTGAGCCGGCTGACCGACCGGATGGCGTTCACGGCGGACCCGCTTCCCGAGCGCCCGAGCGCCAAGCGCGGTGGTAAGGCGGGCGCCGGCAGGGTAGCATGAATGCGTGGCCCAGCCGGGCCGGGAGGTCAGCATCATGCGGGTTCGAGACAGGGCGCGCCGTGCCGCTCTTCGGGTCGCTTTCGCCGGCGCGCTGATACTTGGGGCGATCGCCTGTACGGGGACCGCCCCGCGCCCTGCAGTCGGTGCCGGATTCGTCGGAGACTATGGAGCGACGGCCGGGCGGACCGCCGTCAATCTCGAGCTCACCGAGCACTCGTTCACCGCGGTGACGTTCACGGAGCCGGGGCCGGGAGTGGCGGCGGCGGCCCAGGCTGACTCGGCTCGACCGGCCAGCTCTCCGGGCAGCGAGCCGGCGACGTGGGTGGTGCTCACGGGTGACGTGACCGTGTCCGGCGACATGGTGACGGTGAGCGTCACGGGAGTGGAGCGCGATGGTCAGGCATTGCAGGGTGCGGAGCTGGCCGCCTATACGGGGTGCACCACGACGGCCACGGACGGCGACGCGTTCGCAGGCGAGGTGATCGCCGTCCTGTTGACCTGTCTTGGAGCGACCGATCCCGAAGTGGCGCTGTACGAGTATGGAGAGCAGGAACGGCCTTCGGATCTGGTGTTGGGAACGTGGGCCTTTGCGCCTGACGTGTCCGATCCCTCGCGTGTTGGCGGTTCGATCGTCATCAGCTCGACCGAGCTCAGAGTATCTTCCGTCGCATCATGCCAGGGAGAGCCGTTCCATGATCCGGGCCCATTCGATCCACCGGACTCCCAGGAGCCGATGCTGTCGGTGGACCCGGTTGCGGGCGATCTCGAAGGGGAGCCGCTCGTCTTCGACGTGATCCTGTCCCCGACGGCGAGCGGTACGGTGTCGGTTGACTGGGCGACGTCCGACCTCACTGCCGCCGAGGCGGAAGATGTTGCGGGGGGTGGCGCCGCCGCGGGGGATGACTACACGGCCGGGAGCGGCACGCTCACCTTCCAGGCGGGCCAGAGCCGCCGAGCGCTCACGGTGGCGACCATCGAGGACGAGGCCATGGAAGGGAACGAGATGTTCAAGGTCGAGCTGTCCAATCCCGACGGCGCCCTCATCGCCCCGAGCCTGACTGTCGGTGTGCGGGGCGGCATCGGGTTCGGCGTGATCGTCGACGATGACGCTCCATGCCCCTCATTCGAGGTGTCGTATGACGCATCGCTCGACGACACGAAGATCGCCGTCGCATTCCGAGAGGGTCGGATCGTGTCCGCGGATGGCGAACCGACTGAACTCACGCGAGACAACTTCGGCGATCATTTCGTCGACATCAGCACCGGTGGTCCGGCCGATCTCGACTACGACGTGTTCTACGTGATCGGAGCAACCGGAGATCGGGCGGCCTTCAGGGTGCAGCACAGCGAGTGGTCGTGGGTCAGCCGCCGATGACGGCGGTGGCCCCGATCAGATGTGGCGTCGAGCGCCGACCGGCGAATTACAGATCCGCAGCCATCAGGCGCATGATCTTCATCACGTAGGTGCGGGTCTCTTCGGGCACGAACGCCTGGACGTTCAACCACTGCGCGCACTCGGCCGGGCAGCGGTCCTGCGCCCGCAGGGTGCGGCTGCGGCCGCCGTTGTAGCTGGCGAAGGCGAACGCCAGGCGCTGCCGGCGGTCGGGGATGTCGTCCCAGAGGTCATACAGGCGGCGGTCGTAGAACACGCCGGCGGCGATGTTCTGGGCCGGGTCCTCGGTGTCGCTGAGCGGCAGCGACGACAGCTCCGCGATCTCCTCGAACGTGGCCGGCAAGATCTGCATGATCCCCCGGGCGCCGACCCGGCTCGTGGCATCGGCGCGCAGGCCCGACTCGGTGATGCCCTGCGCCTTGAACCAGCGCCAGTCGTAGGCGACGCTGAAGAACCGCTTCGAGTACTTGCGGAAATGCTCGTCGAAGCGCGTCGTCCACTGATCGTCCTCGACCGGCAGCCGGCCGCGCGGTTGGGCGGCCGGAGGTTCGCCAGGGGCCGGGGCCGGCTCGGTGGCGGCTGGCGGTTCGCCCGGCACCGAAGTGTGCCAGACCAGCAAGGCGGCGAACCCCGCCAGGGCGAGCGCGGCGATCGCGGTCGGCAGCCGCACGGCGCGCATGCTGACGAGGTCCCTCAGTTCAGCCCCAGGCCGATGACCAGCCCGACAGCCACGCCGATGCCCACGAACATGCCGGCGACCATGACGCCGACCGCCGTATTGCCATCGGCGAGATGCTCGTTGGTGTCGAACCGCGTGACGTGGTCCAGCACCTTGAAGCCCAGGTACATGAACAGGATCGCTCCGCTGCCGCCGATCACGGCGTACAGCAGGTTCAGCAGGACGACCTGAAAGTCGAACAAGCCCATTTCGCTCTCCGTGGCGCGATCCGGCGTTGCGTGTGGCACCGGGCGCCCGCGGAGAGGATAATGGCGCCGCAAAGGAGTTGCACGACATGTCACCACCGCCCTTGATCGATCCCTTCGGGCCGGACGCTTCCGGCGTCTGGTTGAAGGGCAACCTGCACGCACACACCACCGAGTCGGACGGTCACGTGGAGCCCGGGCCCCGCGTCGCCCAGTACCGGGAGCGCGGCTACGATTTCCTGTGCCTGTCCGACCACCACCGCATCACGCGCGTGAGCGGCGTTCCGATCCCGGAGGGGATGACGCTGATCCAGGGTGCCGAGATCCATCCGGACAACCCGTTCGGGGGACAGGGGTACCACCTGCTGGCCTACAACATGACCGACGACGTGGACGCCCAGCGCATGCCGCCGCAACACGTCATCGACGCGGTGCGCGAGCAGGGTGGCTCGGTGTGGCTGGCGCACCCGCACTGGAGCGGCATCAACGTCCGCCGCGACGTGACGCCACTGACCGGGCTGGCCGGCATCGAGGTGTTCAACACGATCTGTCAGCGCATGGGCCGGGGCGAGGCCGGCATGATCTGGGACGACTGGATGGACCACGCCGGCCACCCGTTGCCGGCGATCGCCAACGACGACTGCCACGGCAACCCCGCGCACGGCGACGACCTGTTCCAGGGCTGGACGATGGTGCGCGCGGCCGACCGCTCGCCGCAGGCGATCGTGGCTGCGCTCGAACGGGGCGCGTCGTACTGCACGACCGGGCCTGAGATCCGCTCGCTGCGGGTCACCCGGTCCGAGGAGCCCGACTCCGCCGATCGGCCCTATCTCCTGGAGGTGAGTTGCTCGCCGGCGGTGCGGGTGACGGCGGTCTGCAGCCTCAGAGGCGCGGACTACCCGTCCGGTCCGACCGATCCGGCACACCCCTTCGAGCACGCCGTGCTGGGGCTGCGCGAGGCGGACTGGGTGCGCGTGGAGGTGCTCGACACGCACGGCCGCAAGGCGTGGAGCAACCCGATCGACCTGACCGGGCTGGCCCGCGGGGACTGACTCGTCGGAACGCAGCCCGAGTTGATCCGTCGTTGAACTCGGATGGATTGACATCCCGAGACCGGTTTCGTTACGCTATGGGTAACGAAACCGGTTCGCTGGGTGGAGATTGTCTTTCGGACACGCAAGCTCGCCAAGACCTTCAGTTCGTTGAACTTGCTTCAGCGTGCGTACGGAGACCGGATGGCGCGAACGATCGCCATGCGCATCGCCTTGCTGAATGCCGCACGAACGCTCTCGATGGTTCCGTTCCGGCCGCCGGTGCGCCGGCATCAGCTTCGGGGTGATCGTGATGAGCAATACGCCGTAGATCTCGTACATCCCCATCGGTTGGTGTTCGAGCCGGCCCACGAACCTCTGCCATGACGTGACGACGGCGGAGTCGATACCGACCGCGTGACCGCGATCAGAATCGTCGAGGTCATCGACTACCACCGATGGAAGAAGTGACAGGTGATGACGAATCGCTTTGAGCCGGACTACGCTGTCCCTCCGGGATGGCTGTTGAAGGAGCACCTTGAGGTGCACGGTATTTCGCAAGCCGAGTTCGCCCGCCGGTGTGCGCGGTCACCGAAGCTGATCAGCGAGATCATCGCTGGCAAGGCTCCCCTGGAGCCGGCTACGGCACTCCAGTTCGAGAAAGTGCTCGACGTCCATGCGGACATCTGGCTGGGCGTCGAATCAGCATACCGCCTCCATCAAGCCCGGGAAGCTGAGCTCAGAACCAACTGCACCGAAGAGGCGGTATCGTGGGTGCGAGGCTTTCCGATCAACGAGCTCGCCAAGAGGGGTGTGATCGATCGTCCAGCCTCCCAACCGGACGCGGTACCGATGCTGCTGTCCTTCTTTGGGGTCGCTTCCGTCGCGGCATGGCATGTCAAGTACCGCATGCCGAACGTCGCCTACCGGCACTCGCCCGGCTTTCAGAGCGACACGAAGGCCCTCGCAACATGGCTCCGCCTGGGCGAGCTCGAGACTGAGCGCCAGCAGCTTCGCGATTACCATCGAGCTGGATTCATGCGCTCGCTGAGGGAGATTCGGGGGCTCACGGCGTCGCCGATTCGAGAGGGGCTGACGAGAGCGGCTGAGCTGTGCAATCGCGCGGGTGTGGCTTTGGCTCTGGTCGAACCGTTCCGGAAGACGGCCTTGAGCGGTGCAGCATGGTGGCTGTCGCCAAGCGCCGCCATCATCGAGCTGAGTGCGCGCCACAAGAGCGACGATCATCTCTGGTTCAGCCTGTTTCACGAGGCAGCGCACTTGATACTCCATAGCAAGAAGGCCGTGTTCGTCGATGGTCCGGATGGCGGGGGAGAGGAAACGGAGGCCGAGGCCAATTCGTGGGCAGCGGACTTCCTCTGCAGCTCCGAGAGCTGGTCCCGATTCGTGGAAGAGACCGCATGCTTCAGCGCAGGACCTGTCCAGCAATTCGCCTCGGAGCAGGGAATTGCTCCAGGTATAGTGGTGGGGAGACTGCAACACGAGGGGCGTATCCCGTGGAACCGCCTCAACGGATTGAAGGTGCGACCGGAGTAACGGGAACCTCGCGCTCGGCGACTTCCGAAGGCACGCGGCGGCGCCGGCGATGGCGCCGCCGCGCGGGAAGGAAGGGTCAGTTGCCTCCGACGATGTCCAGGTAGCGGTCGTACTTCTGCTGGTGGACCTGCACGAACCGGTCGCTGCCCAGGCGGGCGACGGTCTGCAGGTACTCGTCCCACTTCTCGTCGATCGACTCCTGGCCGACGATGAACTTGTCCTTCATCTCGTTGTAGTAGGTGACCAGGTCGCCCCGCACCTCGTCGATGGCGTCGATCTCCTCCTTGGTGCTGGCGATCGGCGGGAACGGCTCGATGTAGTAGTGCTGGAGCTGCTCGTCGAGCGGGAACATCCAGCCGGGGAAGCGGTTGATCCACGCCTGCTTGACCTGCAGGTGCGGATAGGGCGGCTGCCCCGATCCGATCCGCAGCAACCGTTCGTTCAGGCTTACGTCCTCCTCGATCGGTATGAACTCCTTCTTGCCGTCGACCACGCGGTAGGTGATCCCCTCGACGCCCCAGTTCTGGATGGTGATCGCCTCCTCGCTGTTGCGCACGAAGTCGATCCAGCGCATGGCCCAATCGGGCCGCTTGGCGTCGCGCGTGATGACCAGACCTCTGCCTCCCGACAGGATGCGACGCTCGAAGTACTGGTCGCCGTGCGGCCCGATCAGCGGCGGCGGGACGTTGAAGATCGGCGTCTCACCGTCCGGCGTTCCGTGCGGATGGGAGCGGCTGAAAACGAACGCCCACGTGCTCCAGAAGCTCACCGTACCGGCACGGTCGTTGCCCACCTTCTCCAGCGTCGTGCCGCTGTTGTTCGTCAGGTACTCCTGGTCGAGTAGTTGCTCGCGGTAGAGCAGGTTCATGTACTCGAGGTATTCCCGGTAGCGGTCGCTCTCGTAGTCCCAGGAGACGGCGCCGTCGGTCACCGTGTAGGGGAGGTACATCGCCAGGTGCAGCCCGAACGCGTTGCCGATGATGTTGATGTCACTCTTGCCGGTCGGAACCAGCGGGATCTCGTCCCGTTCGCCGTTGCCGTTGGGGTCGCCGTCGCGGAAGGCGGTCAGCAACTCGACGAAGTCATCGGTCGTCTCCGGCGTTTCCATGTCCACGGCTTCGAGCCAGAGCGTGTTGTGCATGAGGTTCTTGGACAGCGTGTTCGGCAGCACGAAGTGGTTGATCGCGTAGATCTCGCCGTCCGGGCTGGTCATGGACGCCTTGTGAATCGGGTACTCCTCGAACCAGCGGCTGAGGTTGGGCGCATACTCGGCGATCAGGTCGTTGAGCGGGATGACCAGCCCGTCGAGCGCGTAGTTGTAGACGTCGCCGATGCCGCTCGGGAGGTCGATCACATCCGGCAGATCGATGCCGGCGGCCAGCCGGGCGCGCAGCACCTCGCGGTAGTTGGAGGTTTCGATCACGTTCCACTCGACGTGGATGCCGGATTTCTCTTCCAGCGCCTGGTACGCCGGCAGGTCGTTGCTCGCCGGGCGATGGTGGGCCGCCGCGCCGGAGTTGACCATGACGGTCAGCGTGGGCGTCTCCGCCGCGCCCTCGGCCACCGATGCCGCGTAGCCGTTGGTGATCCCGAAGATCCCCATCAGGACGATCACCGCGACCGCGGTGATCCAGAGTCTCGAGCGTTTCATTGCATAGCTCCTTGTCAGGTTTGTCAGGTCGTGTCGGTTGACGATCAGGCTGTGGTTGTGCGCTAGGCTTACCCCCTCGTCTGCGTTCGATCGGGCCGCGCATCCCGGCGCGTATCGGCCCGTCATCCCTTGAGCGCCCCGATCATGACGCCCTTCACGAAGTAGCGCTGCAGGAACGGGTACAGCGTGACGATCGGCGCGATGGCCACGACGATCACCGCGTACTTGACCTTGATCATGGCCAGCACGCCCTCCTCGAAGTCGCCGGTATCCGCGTGCTGCAGCAGCGTCTCCAGCCGCGACATGACCACCACCCGCCGCAGGTAGATCTGGATCGGATGCAAGTCGGCATCCGGCAGATACAGAAGCGCCGGGAAGAAGCTGTTCCAGTGCTGGATGCCGTAGAACAGCGCCAGCACGGCGACGATCGGCTGCGACAGCGGCAGGACGATCTTCCACACGATGCGCCACTCTTCGGCTCCCTCCAGGCGGGCGCTCTCGAACAGGTCTTCGGGGAGTTGCTGGAAGAACGTCCGGCAGATGACCAGGTAGTACACGGATATCAACGCCGGAAACACCAGCGCCCAGCGCGAGCCGTAGAGGCCGAGCCTGGCGACGATGATGAAGGTCGGGATGATGCCCCCCTGGAAGAGGAACGTCACCATGATCGCGACCATGAAGAAGTTGCGCGCGAAGAACTTCCGCTTGGACAGCGGATAGGCGGCCATCACCGTGAACACCAAGTTGAACAGCGTGCCCACGGCCGTATACCAGATCGTGTTGTAGTAGCTGCGCCAGATGCGGTCGTCCATGAGCACCGCCCGGTACGCGTCGATCTCCAGTCCCTTCGGGAGCAGCCACACCTCGTCGCGCAGCACCGCGTCGGTCTCGCTCAACGACATGCTGACGACGTACAGGAACGGATAGAGCGTCACCACGAAGGCGGCCACCACGATCACGTGGACGGCAAGGTCGAACCCCCGGTCCCCTGCGGTCCTGCGGAACGTCGTCGCGGTCATCGCGCCTTGCCGGTCACCAGAGCGAGGTGTCGGACAGCTTGCGGGCGATGTGATTGAACAGGAGCAGGAACGCCACGTTGATGACCGAATCGAACAGGCCGACCGCGGCTCCGAAGCTGTATTCGCCGGAGAGGATGCCGCGCCGGTACACGTAGGTGGATATGACGTCGGCCACCTCGTAGGTCAGCCCGGAGTACATGAGCAGGATCTTCTCGAACCCGACCGTGAACATGCGCCCGGAGCGCAGGATGAGCAGGATGATGATGGTGGCGCTGATCCCCGGCAGGGTGACGTAGCGGATGCGTTGCCAGCGCGAGCAGCCGTCGACCTCGGCGGCGTCGTACAGCTCCTCGTCGATGCCGGCGATCGCCGCCAGGTAGATGATGGAGCCGAAGCCGAAGTCCTGCCAGATCTCGGAGAGCACGTACATCGGCCGAAACCAACCGACTTCGTTCATGAAGTTGACCGGCGTGCCGCCCAAGCGGGCGATGATGACGTTGATGATGCCGCCGTTGATGGAGACGAAATTCACCATGATGCCGACCACGACCACCACCGAGATGAAGTAGGGCAGGTAGCTGACCGTCTGCACGGTGCGGCGGAAGCCGACCGACCGCACCTCGTTCAGGCACAGGGCGAACAGGATCGGCACCGGGAAGCCGAACAGCAGCATGTAGAAGCTGATGAGGAAGGTGTTGCGCACCAGGCGCCAGAAATAGAAGGAGTTGAAGAACTGCAGGAACCACTTCAGCCCCACCCACTCGCTGCCCCAGATGCCGCGGCCGACCGAGTAGTCCTTGAACGCGATCACCATGCCGTACAGCGGCAGGTAGCGGAACAGCGCGAAGTACAGAAGCGGCAGGATCATCATGATGATCCACGCCCGGTCACGGCGGATGAGGGAGACAAGCGACGGCTTCGCCCCGGTAAGGGCCGGCTTGGCCTGGGCGGTGGTCGGTTGCGCGCTCACCTCAACCTCATGCCATGGGCATCCGGAGAGGCAGAGTGTGGGTGTCGCGCCGAACTGGTGTCAACAGGCCGCCTGGCCACCGGACCGCGGCAACGCCGCCGCACGCTCTCGCCCCACATGGGCGGCAGCCACCCGGCGTGGTGGCGGGTGCAGCCGTGAGGCGGCTCTTGACACCCCCCCCCGGCACGCGCACGATCGCGGTGATGCCGAATTCCTGGTCTGCGTAACCGAAACTGTGCTCGGAGGAGGCGACTGTGTTGACGTGCACGGATTGCCAGAATCAGGGGATCCCGGCAATCAGGGACAATCCTGACAAGGAGACGCTATGACGGATACGAGAAGATTGAACGCACTGATCTTTCCTGTGTGCTTTGCGGCCTTGATGAACGTGGCCGTTCTTGGCTTTGCCTCCGGTGAGACCGAAGCGGCGGCGGAGACGGTTACTCTGAAGATGACGTCGTGGATCAGTCAGTCCGTAGACAACTACGAGAATCACATCGTAGGACCCTTCAACGACGCGCATCCCGGAATCGAGATCGAATTCGAGATGTTTCCCTGGTCGACGTATTGGCAAAAGCTGCAGACGCTGTTTGCGTCCGGTGACGAGCCGGACATAATGGAGATGGCGGCCGATTACAAGGGCGCATTCGTCGCCAATGGACACCTTCTCGATCTGACGCCCTTTCTCGAAAGAGGAGACATCGACAAGGACGATTTCTTCGAGGAGAGCTGGAATCGCGGATACGTGGCAGGGGCGGACGGCTTCTATGGCATCTACTCCATGGTCGGAACCGGTGTCCTCATGTACAACAAGGACATCTTTGAAGACGCAGGAATACCCTACCCGGACTCCACGTGGGACTATGACAAGCTGCTGGAGGTCGCCAAGGAGCTGACGGTTGATGAAGACGGCGATGGAACCCCCGACCAGTGGGGAATCGTGCCGGGGGGCGACTATTGGATTCATACTCTCATACCATCCTTCGGAGGGACCGTCCTCACCGAGGATCTTTCCGAATCGAATCTCCTCTCTCCGGGGTCATTGGCCGGTCTGCAGTACGATCGTGACCTGATCCACAAGCATGGCGTAGCGCCAACGCCGGAGATGGCCGACGGGCTGGGCGAACTGTTCTTCACGGGAAAAGTCGCCATGCGGCCGAATTCGGCGTACAATATCCAGCGGTTCAGGGAAATAGAGGATTTCCGCTGGGACATTGCGTTGCTTCCGGAGGGACCGGAGGGACGAAAGATAGCCCTGTTCGGCGACCCTGCTCATTCGATATCCGCGAATACCGAGCACCCTGAAGAGGCTTGGGCATTCTTCAAGTGGTACTACAACAATCTGAGCGTGGACAACCTCATACTTGGCGGCAATTTCACCGGAAACAAGGCCCTCGCTGACGTGTGGACTTCAAGCCAGGAGGGCATGACACCCCACAATATCGGGGTCGTTCAGGAGACCGTCGAAGTCTATGGGAGGCGTGCGCCCTACTGGGATGTGGGTCTACGGACGCTGCCGGAAATCAGACGGGCCATAAACGATATGAAGAGCTCGTATAGAGGCGGACACGTGACCGTGGCGGAGGCGGCAGCGGAAGCCACCGCCACGATCAACGAAGCGCTCTCGAGATAGACCTCATTCTTCGTTCGCGGCGTCGAGAGAACATGCGCCCCGGTGGGAATATCCCCGCCGGGGTGCTCATTTACCTTGCGAGCCACATGCGTACCTGAATCCGAGCATCGGCGCACGCGAACAGAGCACGGGAGACCCACGTGGCAGAATCGACTACCACCTCGAGGGCGGTTGCCAGGAGGAACATCAAGAACGCCCGTGTAGCATATCTGTTTGTCCTCCCCACCTTTTTTTACCTGATCTTCTTCAGCTTGGGGGCGATGGTGGCGGCCCTCTTCTTCTCGTTCCTGGAATACGATGTCCTCTCACCGCCCAGATGGACCGGGCTTGACAACTTCCGGCGGCTGTTCGCGAGCCCGCTGTTCCCCAAGGCGGTGTGGAACACCATATACTTCGCCATACTCTACGTGCCGTCTCACACGATACTCGCCCTGCTCCTGGCATTGCTGGTCAATCGCGATCTGAAAGGCGTTGTCGCGTTCAGAACAGCCTACTTCCTCCCCGTGGTTTCTTCGGTAGTGGCGATTTCCCTGCTGTGGACGATGATGTACGGCAAGGAATTCGGGTTGATCAACTACGGCCTGAAGACCGTGTTCGGCGTATCGGGGCCCGGTTGGTTGAGCGATCCCGCGTGGGCCATGCCCGCGGTGTCGATCATGAGCGTATGGAAGGGTCTGGGTGTGGGAATGATGATATTCCTTGCCGGCTTGCAGGACATCCCCAAGGATTTGTATGATTCGGCACAGATCGATGGGTCCGGCGCGTGGAGGAGGTTTCTGCACATTACGCTGCCGCTGGTATCGCCGACGACGTTCTTCGTGGCGGTGGTGAGTACCATCAATTCGCTGCAGGTCTTTTCGCAGATATACGTCATGACGGAAGGTGGGCCGCGATGGTCGACGACGACATTGGGCTACTTCGTCTTCGTGAGCGCCTTCGAAGACTTCCGCATGGGGTACGCTTCGGCGGTCGGTGTCGTGCTGTTCGTCATCGTGATGTTCTTCACTCTGATTCAGTTTCGACTGAGAAAGAGTTGGGTGCACTATTAGGTGCCAAAGGATGAGGTCGCGGTAAACTCATGTCTTCGCTTGCGTTGAGCGGCCGCAACAGGTTGGCGGGAAAGGCGGCCGTCAATCTGTTCTTCTACGTGCTGTTGATATTTGTCGGACTGACGTTTCTGCTGCCTTTCCTGTGGATGCTGTCCGCGTCCCTGAAGAACGTTGCGGAGATATTCAGCTTCCCGCCCAGGTGGTTTCCTCGCGTCCGGAGGTGGAACAACTACACGGATATATTCCTCGTCATGCCGTTTGGCCGGTTCGTCTTCAATAGTTTCAAGGTGAGTCTGCTGTCCACGGCAGGTGTGGTCTTGAGCAGTGCGCTGGCGGCGTTCGCGTTCGCCAGGCTGAGGTTTCCGGGGAGGAATCTCATATTCGCTCTTCTGCTGTCTACGTTGATGTTGCCCGGCGAGGTCACGCTGATCCCGATATTCTTCGTAATGAGAGCCTTGGGAGTGATAAACACCCATATTCCGCTGTACCTGCCGGACTTCTTCGGGAATCCGTTCGGCACGTTTCTGCTGCGTCAATTCTTTCTTACGGTTCCGAAGGAGCTGGAGGATGCCGCGGCGATGGACGGGGCCGGTCCTTTCACGATTTTCGGGCGGATATTTCTGCCACTGGCCAAACCGGCGCTGGCCACGCTGGCGGTGCTCACGTTCATGTGGCGGTGGGAGGAGCTTATCAGGCCTGTCATTTACCTGGGCAGTCGCGAGAAGATGACGCTGACCGTAGGTCTGACGGGTTATTTCGCTGAGTTCGGTGGTGGGGAGATATTTCGCTGGGACCTGCTGATGGCGGGGAGTGTCGTGAGCATCATACCGATTCTCGTGCTCTTCATAATCGGACAGAGGTTTTTCATACAGGGAATCACGATGACGGGGATAAAGGGATAAGCGGATACGTCGGCCGGACGTGGCTGTGTCCGAGAGGCGACTAACAGGCGGGGATCGCGGCGCTCGCGGCCGGCCCGGTGACGGAGCGTCGACGCGCTGGACGCGGCGCCGGTACGATCGTTCGGTGCAGATCGAACCCGGCCGGGGGAAGCGGACCGATCTGGAGATCGACGGGCGCGGTCGCCTGCGTCTGGTGCGCTCCGGGGCCGGGTACGCCCGGTGCGGAAGCTTCGAGTCGGGGCCATACCGGTCGCCGGCGGGGCGCGCGCGGCTCGACTGGATCGAGCAGTGGACGGCTCCGCAGCGCTTCGTCAAGCATCCGGCCAATCCGATCTACGGACCTGCCGACTCGGGACCGTGGGATACGTGGACCAACGGCGTGTCGATCGTCCCGTGCGCGGATGGCAGCCGATACCGGATGTACTACGCCGGGCGGAAAGGCGAGGGGATCGGCTTCGCCGAGGCGCGGGTCGACGACCTGGTGACCTGGCGGGAGCATCCGGCCTCGCCGGTGCTGCGCCCTCGGGCGGGCAACTGGGAAGGGAACCTGCTCAACCAGCCGCGAGTGGTGCCGCTCACTGGCGAACGGTGGCTGATGTACTACACCGGCTGGGGGTTCCCGGGTGCCGGCACGAATTGGGCGCTGGGGCTGGCCGAGTCGCGAGACGGCGGGACGACCTGGGCGCGCTGCGGCGAGGATCCGATCCTGGAGCGCGGCGGCCCCGGCGCGCCGGATGAGGGGGGAGCGGTCGTCCCGTCGATCATTCGCGTCGGAGACGAGTGGTGGATGTGGTACACGGCCGCGCGCGTCCACCCCGACGGCCACCAGAACATCCACCTGTGCCTGGCCACCTCGCCCGACTGCGTGCACTGGCGCAAGCATGGGGGCAACCCCGTGCTCGGCGACGACTTCACCGACGGCGCACCGCGCAGCGTCACCTCGCGCTGCTTCGTGCGCCATGAGGCGGGCGTGTTCCAGATGTGGTACAGCTTTGCCAAACCCGACTACCGGATACGCTACGCGGAGAGCCTGGATGGCATCGAATGGGAACGCTCGCCGGTCGAGCCCGTGCTCGGACCGTCGCCGGGGCCGGCGTGGGATGACGCGATGGTCGAGTACCCGGAGATCCAGGTGGTCGACGGCGTCTACCGCCTCTGGTACTGCGGCAACGGTTTCGGCACCGTCGGCTACGCCGAGGGAAGGCAGGACGCGGGGGTGGACGTGTCGATCCGCACCGGCGAGCACCCGGAAGCCGACCACACCTGGGGGGCGTGGCACCCGGTGCACCGGCGTCAGGTCGTCCATCTGCGCCACTACGCCCAAGTCAGGGTGGATCTCTGGACGGAAGGGGTGAGCCCGGCCGTATTCGCGGTCGCGCTGTGCGCGGACCTCGCGTGATCGCCGCCCCGCGGGTCGCTTGGAGGCGAGCGACGTCCACGGCCGCAAGGCGTGGAGCAACCCGATCGACCTGACCGGGCGCGTCCGCTCGCTGACCGGACATGGCACTGACCAACGGGGATCGTCGCTGCCAGCGCAGCGGCCCAACTCTGAGATAGACGGCTTCGTCGATGACAATAACGACCTCGGTGTGCCACAATCCGGTGCTATGAGCCGCCCATGGGAGCGAATCACCGATTACACGACACATCCTGCGGATCTTGCCCAACCGGGACTGAAGCACTTGGCGGAGGTCTGGAGTGAACAGCGTGATTCTCTCGAAACGGAAGGTGCGTTCATTCGGTTCAACGAAAGACTGAAACGAGAATGGGCCATCGAAACAGGGTTGATCGAGCGCCTGTACGTTCTCGATCGAGGGGTAACCAGACTCCTGATCGAACAGGGAATAGATGCCGCTCTGATATCCCATTCCAGCAATCAGAACGCCAAGTCAGTCACGTCCATGATCATCGACCATCAGGCCGTCGTAGATGGAATCTTCATGTTCGTGAAGGGCGATCGTCCGCTGTCCACGAGCTACATCAAGGAAATGCACGCCCTGACGACTCGCAGCCAGGAGACCGTGGAAGCAGTCGATGCAATGGGATCGATCGCAAATGTCGATCTGATTCGCGGCGACTACAAGCGCTTGCCCAACAATCCAACCAAGCTCGACGGGAGCGTCCATCAGTACTGCCCGCCGGAGCATGTAGCTTCGGAAATGGACCGGCTCATGGAGATTCATCTCGCTCACCAGGACTCGCCTCCGGAGGTGGAAGCCGCTTGGCTGCATCACCGATTCGTTCAGATCCATCCGTTTCAGGACGGGAATGGACGGATCGCCAGAGCGCTCTCCACTCTGATATTCGTCAAGGCTGGCTGGTTTCCCCTGGTCGTTCGTGATCGAGATCGCGACCGGTACCTCGATTCGCTTCAAGCGGCGGACGCTGGCGATCTATCTCCGGTGGTGGAGTACTTCGGCGACCTGCAGAAGGGCGAGTTCATCAAGGCGTTGAGCATCGCTCGCGACGTCATGAGCTCCGTCCGGGCCGAGGATGCGATCAAGGCGGTGCGTCGTCAATTGGTGCGACGGCGGGACGCCGCTACCCAGGAATGGCAGCAGGCGCGAGACATCGCACGCCAACTTTGCGATTCAGCGAAGCGACGGTTGGAGGAAGTCCGTGACGAACTGACGCGAGAGATGGAACCTCTTCTGAGAGGCGCGACCTTCTTCGTCGACGACGCCGAAGATCATAATGAAAGAAGCCACTATTTTCGATCTCAGATCATGGAGGCAGCAAGGAAGCTGGACTACTTCGCAAATATGGAGACGTACCGGTCATGGACGCGCTTGGTCATTAGAAGCGCAGACCATGACCAGAGCGAGCTGCTGGTCGCTTTTCATGGTATAGGTCAAGAGTTCCAGGGAGTCCTCGCCTGTTCTGCGATCTGCTTTCAGCGCGTCGCTACAGGCGTGGGGGAACGGCAAGTGGCTTCCGTGGAACCTGTCTCGGAGAATGTATTCCAGATCAACTACAAGGAACCCTTCGCCGAGGCCGAGCCGCGATTCATGCCTTGGATCGAGCGAAGTCTGGTTCGGGCTCTGGACCTCTGGCAATCGACGGTGCTCTGATGTCTTTGGGGCTCAGTTGTCCGCGAGTCTTTCCGTAGACGGGCACGGTGGCACAGGTTACAGGTGGAGCTATGGACGGAATCCATGAGTCCGGCGGTGTCCGGGATCTCGGTGCGTGCCGATCGCTCCTGCGCTTGGCACGTGCGGCAGCCGCCGAGGGACCGGCATGAGCCGGCCGATCACCGTGGGCGTGGTCGGCGTGGGCCGCGGCCGGACCTTCGCGCGCGGGTCGGAAGCGGCGACCGGGTTGCGCCAGGTGGCGCTGTGCGACACCTGGGAGGAGCGGCTGGAGCAGGAGCGGCGCGACCTGGCGGCGCGCGGAACCGCGGTGACGACCTATACCGACTACGACCGGTTTCTCGAGCACGACATGGACGCCGTCGTGCTGGCCAACCACTTCCACGAGCACGCGCCGTTCGCGATCGCGGCGCTGCGCTCGGGCCGCCACGTGATGAGCGAGTGCGCGGCCTGCCACACGCCGGCGGAAGGGGTGGCGCTGATCCGCGCGGTCGAGGAGACCGGCAGGATCTACCTGTTCGCCGAGAACTACCCGTACATGGCCTACAACCAGGAGATGCGCAGGCTGTACCGGGAAGGCACGGTCGGCACGTTCCTGTACGGCGAGGGCGAGTACGTGCACCCGGACAGCGCGCGCACCAAGCTGGCGCGAAGCTGCGGGATCGATCACTGGCGCAACTGGATACCGGCGACCTACTACTGCACGCACTCGCTGGCGCCGGTCATGTACATCACCGACACGCGGCCGGTGAAGGTCAACGGCTTCGTCGTGCCGTACTCGGCCGACGACCCGACGCAGGCCATGCACGTGCGCCGCAGCGACACCGCCGGGCTCATCATCTGCCGCATGGATGACGACGCGGTCGTCAAGTCCCTGCACGGCGGGCTGCGCGGGCACCAGAACTTCGTGCGCATCCACGGCACCGGCGGGCTGATGGAGAACTGCCGCCACGGCCACCACGCCGCCGTGCGCCTGCGGCGGGAGCCGTTCGACAAGCCGGCGGGCGCGCCGGCTGAGACCGTGTACGTGCCGGACTTCCCCGAGCACCACGACCTGGCCACGCGGGCCGGCCACGGCGGCGGCGACTTCTTCACCAGCTTCCTGTTCGCGCGCGCGATCCGCACCGGCACGCAGCCGTATCTGGACGTGTACCGCGGGGTGGAGATGAGCCTGGTCGGGGTGCTGGCCTGGCGCTCGGCGCTCGAAGACTCCCGGACCGTCAGCGTGCCGAACCTGCGCGAGGAGTCCGAGCGGCACGCGTTCGAGGACGACCACTGGTCGCCCGATCCGGCGCGGGCGGGTCCGGGCCAGCCGCTGCCGAGCATCCTGGGCCACGTCGAGCCTTCGGCCGCGGCCAAGGAGTTCGCCCGCGAGGTCTGGGCCGAGGCCGGCTACCGGGAGCCGGACGCCACGTGAGCGCAGAGCTCAACGGAGTCGCGTACCGGATTCCGGACGCTCCGGTTGCCGTGGTGTGCGTCGACGGCGGCGACCCGGAGTACTTCGAGGCGGCACGGGCGGCCGGGTGCATCCCCACCGTCGCCCGCTTCATGAGCTCCGGCTTCAGCGGTATCGCGCACTGCGGCATCCCCAGCTTCACCTGTCCCAACAACATGTCGATCGCGACCGGCTCGCCGCCGAGGGTCCACGGCATCTCCGGCAACTTCTATCTGGACCGCGCTAGCGGCCAGGCCGTCGTCATGACCGGACCCGAGCTGATGCGCTCGCGCACGGTGTTCGACGTGCTCTCGAAGGCCGGCGCCCGGACCGTGGTCGTCACCGCCAAGGACAAGCTTCGCACCCAGCTCGGCAAGGGCCTGGACGTCGCTGCCGGCAACGTCTGCTTCTCCTCCCAGCACGCCGACCGCTGCACGGTCGCCGAGAACGGCATCACGGACGCCCTGGGCATCGTCGGGCAACCGCTCCCCGACATGTACTCGGAGGAACTGTCGCTGTTCGTGCTCGACGCCGGCATCCGGTTCCTGGAGCAGGACGATCCGCCGGCGCTCCTGTACCTGTCGCTGACCGACTACGTGCAGCACAGGTACGCCCCCGACCATCCCGCCGCGCTCGCCTTCTGCGCGGCGCTCGATCGACGGTTCGCGCGGCTGGAGGAGCTGGGCGCGACCGTCGCCCTGACCGCCGACCACGGCATGAAGGACAAGTGCGCGGCCGACGGGAGCTACAACATCGTCTACCTGCAGGATCTGCTGGACGAGCGCTTCGGCGCGGATCGCACCAGGGTGATCTGCCCGATCACCGACGCGTTCGTCGGCCACCATGGATCGCTCGGCGGCTTCGTCCGGGTCTACTGCTTCGGGGGTGTGCAGCCGCGCGCGGTGGCGGACTTCATCCGCCCGCTCCAGGGGATCGAAGAGGTGCTGGAACGCCAGGATGCGGCGCGGCGGTTCGATCTTCCCGCCGAGGTGGAGGGGGACGTGGCGGTGATCTCCACGGCCGACTACTGTGTCGGCATGGGGCGCGCCGATCACGACTTGGGCGACCTGCACGGCGAGCGGCTGCGGACCCACGGCGGACTGTCCGAGCGCGAGGTGCCGTTCATCCTCAGCCAGCCGCTGAACGCCGGCTACCGCGCGCGGGCGCAGTCGGAGCGACTGATGAACCACCAGATCCTCGACTACGCCATCAACGGCACCGGGTGAGGGCTTGCCCGTGGCACCGCGCACGGCCCGCGCCGCCGTCTACGACGCTCCCAACACGCCGTTCGTCGTGCGCCGCTATCCGCTGCGCGACGCGCGCCGCGACGAGGTCCTGGTACGGGTCACGATGTCGACCATCTGCCGCTCCGACATCCATTCGTATCACGGGCATCGTCCCAACCCGTGCCCGGGGATTCTCGGCCACGAGATCATCGGCGTCATCGATCAGCTCGGGGCGGACATCGAGACCGATCTGCGCGGTGATCCCGTCGCGGTCGGCGACCGCATCACCTGGACCGAGTACTTCCACCACGGCCCCTCCTACTACCGCGAGGTTCACGACCTGCCGCAGAAGTCTCCGGGGGTGAGGAAGTACGGCCACGACCTGGTAGCCGACGATCCCCACTTCCTGGGCGGCTTCGCCGAGTACTGCTACGTCCTGCCCGGCACCGCCATCCTGAAGCTCCCGGAGGACCTGAGCGACGAAGAGGCGACCCCGATCAACTGCGGCGTCGCCACCGTCGTCGCGATCACCGAGGCGACGCGGATCGGGATGGGCGACGTCGTGGCCGTCCAGGGGCTGGGCCTGCTGGGGCTGTACGCGTGCGCCATCGCCAAGACGCGCGGCGCCCGGCGGGTGATCGGCCTGGACGCCGTGGGCGACCGCCTTGAGGCGGCCCGGCAGTTCGGCGCGGATGCCGCGATCGATGTCTCCGGCCGCGACTCGCACGACGTGGTGGCCGCGGTGCGGGAGCTGGCGCCGCCGGACGGCGTCGACGCCGTGATCGAGGTGTGCGGTGATGCCGCCGTGATCCCGGCCGGACTTCAGATGCTGCGCGTCGGCGGCCGCTATACCTTGGGAGGCGTCGTCACCCCCCACGCCGATGTCACCATCGATGCCAACCTGCTGGTGAAGAACTGGATCACGCTGCGCGGGGTCCACAACTACCACCCGCGGCACCTGATTCAGGCGCTCGACTTCGTGGTCGCGAACCGCGACCGGTTTCCGTTCAAGCGGATCGTCGACGCCAGGTTCGGGCTCGACCAGCTCGACGAGGCGTTCCGCAAGGCGTCGGAGCGCACGGTGTTGCGCGCCGCGATCGTGCCCTGATGGATCGTGCCCTGATGACAGCGCCCGACCTGGCCTTCGAGCCGCGGGGACTGTTCATCGGCGGCGAATGGGACGCCGCCCACTCGGGGCGGACCATCACCAGCATCAATCCCGCCAACGGCGAGGTGCTGGGCGCGGTGCCGCTGGCCGACGAACACGACGTGGACCAAGCGGTGGCCGCCGCCAAGGCCGCGTTCCCGGCGTGGGCGGCGCTGCCGGTGACGCGCCGCGCCGAGTACCTGCGCCGGCTGGCCGATGCCGTCGAGCGCAACGCCGACTACCTGGCGCTGATGGACGCGGTGGACAGCGGCAACGCCATCTCCGGCATGCGCGGGGACATGGCCTGGACCGCCGACGCGCTGCGTTACTTCGCCGGGCTGGTCACCGAGATGAAGGGCCAGACCATGTCGCGCGAGCCGGGCCACCTGAACCTGACGCTACGCCAGCCCTACGGCGTGGTCGCCCGGATCAACCCGTTCAACCATCCATTCCGCTTCTGCGCCGAAAAGGCGGCCTCGGCGCTCGCCGCCGGCAACACCGTGGTGATCAAGGGACCGGAGCAGGCGCCGCTGTCGAGCCTGAAGCTGGGCGAGCTGTGCGAGGAGATCTTCCCGCCGGGCGTGGTGAACATCCTGACCGGAGACGGACGTACCGGATCCTCCATGGTGCGCCACCGGGACGTGGCGCGGGTCGGCTTCGTCGGCTCGGTGGAGACCGGACGCCGCGTCGCCCGCGAGGCGGCGGAGAGCCTCAAGGAGGTCACCCTGGAGCTCGGCGGCAAGAACCCGATTGTCATCTTTCCCGACGCCGATCCGGCCAAGGCCGCGGCACAGGCGGTAGCGGCGATGAACATGAACCGCCAGGGGCAGTCGTGCTCCTCCACCTCGCGGGTGCTGGTGCACCGTTCGCTGCACGAGCGCGTGAGCGCCGAGCTGGTCAAGGCCGCGTCCGCCATACCGATCGGCCTGCCGTGGCTGGACGACGCCGAGATGGGGCCGATCGTGTCGCGGCCGCAGTACGAGCGGGTGCTGGCGTACGTCGCCTCCGGCCGTGAGCAGGGCGCCGAGCTGCTGGCCGGCGGCGGCCCGCCGTCCGCTCCGGAGCTCGCCGCGGGCTTCTTCATCGCGCCCACCGTGTTCGACCGCGTGCGGCCGGAGATGCGCATCGGCAGCGAGGAGATCTTCGGTCCGGTGATGGCGATCATGAGCTGGTCCGACTTCGACGAGATGATCGACGTCGCCAACGGCGTGATGTACGGGCTGACGGCGTCGCTGGTGACCGACGACTTCGGCGCCGCCATGCGCGCCGCCGAGCGGTTGCAGGCGGGTTACGTGTGGATCAACTCCTCGGGCCGCTACCTCGGCGCGCCCTACGGCGGCTGGAAGCAGAGCGGGATCGGCAAGGAGGAGTCGTTCGAGGAGTTGCTGAGCCACACCCGCGTCAAGAACATCAACATGCGCTGGTAGCTGATTGAGCCGCGCAATGGGAGCAAACTGATGGGAATCAGCGTCGCGATGGTCGGGACGGGGGCGTTCGCGCAGGGGTTCATCCCGCTGTTCAAGGCGCACCCGCTGGTCGAACGGATCGCTCTCTGCGATCTGGACGCCGAGAAGCTCGAGACCAACAAGGCCCGCCACGGGATCGCCGAGTCGTTCCCGTCGCTGGACGAGGTGTGCGCCTCGGACTTCGATGCCGCGGTCATCATCACGCAGCCGTGGTTGCACGGCCCGCAGGCGGTGCAGTCGCTGCGGGCCGGCAAGCACGCCTGGTCGGCGGTGCCGGCGGGACGGACGCTCGACGAGTGCCGGGCGCTGGTGCAGGCGGTGGAGGAGACCGGCCGCATCTACATGATGGCGGAGACCAGCTACTACTACCCGGCGGTCATCTACTGCCGCCGGCGCCATGCCGAGGGGGCGTTCGGCAGCATCGTCTACTCGGAGTGCGAGTACTACCACGACTGGGACCACGGGCTGTACGCGGTGGCCCGCTGGCGGGGCGGGGACCGCTGGCGCTGGAGCGCCGGGGCGCCGCCGATGTACTACCCGACCCACTCCACCAGCCAGATCATGTCGGTGACCGGCGCGCGCATGACGCGCGTCTCCTGCCAGGGATTCGTCGACCACCACTCCGACGCCGTGTACGAGGCGGCAAACAACGAGTACGGCAACACCTTCAGCAACGAGGTCGCGCTGTTCGCGATGTCGGACGGCGGCGCCTGCCGGGTGAACGAGTTCCGGCGCATCGGCCACCCCGGCGCGGTCCGGATGAGCCTGTTCGGGACGGAGGGATCGTTCGAGGAGGCGGTGGGCTCGCAGCGGTTCCTGGGCAAGGGCAAGGACGACGCCGTGGACGTGTCCGATCTGCTGACCTGCCGCACGGAGCCGGCCGATGGCGACCGCGGCGAGGTGGGCGCCGTCACCTCGCGCGACGGCACGCACCTGGGCGCCGCGCCCATCCACCCGGTGGAGCGGCTGCCGCGCGAGTTCGCCGGGCTGCCGAACGGCCACGCCGGCGCCCACCAGTTCCTGGTCGACGACTTCGTCCGCGCCTGCCACGAGGGGACGCAGCCGCCCAACCACGCGTGGAACGCCGCCGCCTACACGGTGCCCGGCATCATCGCCCACGAATCCGCGTTGCGGCGCGGCGATCTGCTCGACATCCCGGACCTGGGGACGCCGCCCGGATGATCCCGCAGATCCGCGTCGATGCCGTGCGCGTGGTCTGCGACGACGGCCGGCATAACGCGTTCACCGATCTCTGCGCCTTCGGAGGGTGCTACTACCTGACGTTCCGGAGCTGTCCGGACGGGCACATGATCTACCCGACGTCGCGCATCGTGGTCCTGGCCGGCAGCGATGCCGTGAGCTGGGAACGCGTGCATTCGTTCGGCGTGCCGGACCGCGACGTGCGCGACCCGCACTTCCTGGCGCTCGGCGAACGCCTGTTCGTAGTCTCCGGCGCGGTGCGCGTCGGCCCCAATGCGCCGGCGGCGTACGACATCGACCAGCACCAGGGCTTCTGCGTCTGGACCGTCGATGGCGCTACGTGGCACGGGCCGCGCGCGATGGAGGGCACCTCCGGCTACTACGTCTGGCGGGCGGTGAGCCGCGACGGCGTGGCGTACCTGTGCGGGCGCCGCAGGCGGCGCACGGCGCCCGGGAACGAAGCCGACGAGCTCCGCCTGCTGCAAGCCACGCTGCTGACAAGCCGCGACGGCTTCGCGTGGACGGAGGTGGGCGTCGTGCAGGCGGAGTACGGCGGCGAGACGGCATTCCTGTTCGAAACGGACGGGTCGCTGCTCGCGATCGTCCGCAATCGCGCCGCTGAGCTGCCCGCCCGCGTATGCCGGGCCGGAGCGCCGTACCGCGCATGGACCGGGCTCGACCTGGACCGCAACATCGGCGGCCCGCTGCTCGTTCGCTGGGGCGGCAACCTTCTGGTCGGCGGCAGGAAGCACATCGCCCCCGACCGCGCGGTGACGGCGCTCTACTGGCTGGCCGGAGATCGGCTGCTGGAGGCGGCCGAGCTCCCCAGCGCCGGGGACAACTCGTACCCCGGGTTCGTCGAGCTGTCTCCGACCCGCGGCCTGCTGTCCTACTACTCCAGTCCGGTCGACAGCGATGCCGGCCCGTCCGGCACGGGCGATCGGGCTGCGCTGCGCCGTCCGTCTGCGATCCATCTGGCGGAGCTCAGCCTGCGCGAGTAAACGGCGAGGACGCCGGCGCGCGTCTGGACGGCGGCTCGGGACTGCCGTAGAGTGGGGCGATCCGCGTACCAGGGAGGTACCTCTGACGCCCCGGCAGCCGGCAACCAGACTTGCGGTCCACGACCGCGTCCACTCACGGTACGGGAGTCACGAGCTGCGGGATTTCCTGCGCGTCCAGCGCCGCAGCCGGGCGCACCGCATGCGGGTGCTCTACCTCATGCTGTTGCCGGGCATCGCGCTGGCGTTCGTCTTCAAGTATCTGCCGATCTACGGCGTGCTGATGGCGTTCACGGACTATCACTACGTCAAGGGGATCCTGGGCAGCCCCTGGAACGACTTCGCCTACTTCAAGCTCTTCTTCCAGGATCCGTTCTTCGGCCGGGTGCTGCGCAACACGGTGATCATCCGTGTCTACCAGCTCGTCTTCGCGTTCGGGGCGCCGGTCGTGTTCGCCCTGCTGCTGAACGAGATCCGCAACACCGCGTTCAAGAAGACCATCCAGACCGTGTCGTACCTGCCCCATTTCGTTTCCTGGGTGGTGCTGGGACTGCTGGTCCGGCAGCTCTTCAATCCCACCTACGGGGTGATGCCGTGGCTGTTCGGGCTGTTCGGGGCCGAGCCGGTGTACCTGTTGACCTACGCGCCCACGTTCCGGCTTCTGCTGATCGTCACCGGCATCTGGCAGGGCGTGGGCTGGGGGTCGATCATCTACCTGGCCGCGCTGTCGTCGATCGATACCGGGCTCTACGAGAACGCCGCCATGGACGGCGCCAACCGGCTGCAGCAGGCCGTTCACGTCACCATTCCGGGGCTGGTTCCGGTCATGGTGATCCTCTTCATCCTCAGCCTGGGCAGGCTGCTGGAGGTGGGCTTCGACCAGATCTTCAATCTCTACAACGAGGTCGTGTACGAAAAGGCGGACATCATCGATACCTACGTGTACCGCAGGGGAATCCTGGGC
Source organism: Spirochaetia bacterium (assembly GCA_965215345.1). Lineage (GTDB taxonomy): Bacteria > Spirochaetota > Spirochaetia > SZUA-6 > Bin103 > CATQHW01. Next base: position 2,909,522 of record CBDCDL010000002.1, read on the forward strand.
ACGCAGTACGGCTACACCGCAGCGGTGGGTCTGTTCAAGAACGTCGCCGGCATCGTGCTGCTCATCGGCTCCAACCTGGTCATACGCAGATTCAGCGAGTACGGGATCTGGTAGCCGATGCAGACCTACACGCGCGGCGCCGGCAGCCGCGTCTTCGACGCCTGCAACTACGGCCTGCTGCTCGTGGCCGGCTTCCTGTTCTTCTACCCGTTCTGGAGCCTGGTGCTGACGTCGTTCTCCAATTCGCTGGAGATCCAGCACGTCGGGCTCAAGTTCTGGAATGCGACCTGGACGATCGAGCCGTACCGCTGGGTGTTCGAAGCGCAGTCGGTGTCCATCGGCAGAGCCTACTACAACTCCGTCTTTCGGACGGTGCTGGGCACGGGAGCAATCCTGATCGTCACGTTCCTCACCGCATATCCGCTGGCAAAGGTGCGCCTGCCCGGACGCACGCCGATCATGCTGTACTTCGTGATCACCCTGTTCTTCTCCGGCGGCCTGATCCCGACCTACCTGCTGATGCGCCGCCTCGGCCTGATCGATACGCGCCTGGTGTACATCCTCCCGGAGGCGCTGAGCGTCTGGTACGTCATCATCGCCCGCAACTTCCTGATGGCGATCGACGACGAGATGGAGGAGGCGGCGCTGGTCGACGGCGCCGGCTACCTGACCATCCTCACCAGAATCGTGATGCCGCTGGCCAAGCCGATCGTCGCCACCATCGCCCTCTGGGCATCGGTCATGCACTGGAACGCGTGGTTCGATGCGCTCATCTACATCCGCGACGGCAACAAGCGGGTGCTGCAGCTCCTGCTGCACAAGATGATGAACCTGCTGCGCAATTTCGAGGAGTTCGAGGAGCTGAACATCCCGATGGAGATCACGCTCCCTCCCGCATCGGTGCAGGCGGTCACCGTGCTGGTCACCATCGGTCCGATCATCCTGGTGTATCCGTTCTTTCAACGATACTTCGTCAAGGGCATCATGATAGGGGCGCTCAAATAGGGAGGCCGGGCCTATGAGATGAATCCGGACAACGCCATCGCGGCAGCGGTGCGCTGTCGCACACTGTGGGTGCCATACCCACGAGAAGCTCATGAGGAGGAACACATGAGATGCGGACGACGAGGGACGGGCCTTCTGTTCGCTGCGCTGCTGATCGCTGCGACGATCGCCGGCGCGGCGCCGACGGAGGAGGAAGCCTCCGGGCCGATGGAGATCGAATGGATCGGATCGTGGACCTACAGCGTCCCCGAGGACGCGCTGGTGGTGACCACGATCGAGGAGCGCTTCGGCGTCGACCTCAAGCTCAAGCAGGTCGACCTCAACGATGCCGACGAACGGAACCTGCTGGTCTCCACCGGCGAGCTGCCGGAGGTGGGCGAGTTCATCCGCGGGCAGGATCCGCTCAAGATGTATCAGGACGGCCTCATGCGGTCCATACCGAAGCAGATGATTCGCGACCACGCGCCGAACATGACCGAGCACTACGACAAATATCCGGCGATCTGGCTGATGGCCAACGCTCCGGAGGACGCCGAGTCCGTGTACGTGCTGGCCGCCTACAAGGGCAACGGTCAGGGCGTCAGCGACCTGCCGAAGATCCGCATCGACTGGATCGAGAAGCTGGGCATCCCGTTCGATGAATCGCTGCTGATGGACTACACGCCGAGCGGGAAGGACCCGCAGTTCGACGGCCGCTACCAGTTCTACGACGCGCAGGTCACCCTGGATGAGCTGGAAGCGATCATGTACGCGTTTCGCGACGGCGACCCGGACGGCAACGGCAAGAACGACACGGTCGCGCACGCGGTCACCGCGGCCCATCGCGGCATACGGCCGATCTCCGGCGCATTCGGCGTGGACGGCTGGGTGTACTGGTGGACGTATTTCGATGACGGCGAGACCAAACTGGGCGTCACCTCCGACCGCTGGAAAGAGGGACTGCGTACCCTGTCCAAGTGGTACGCGGACAAGCTGATCCCGCAGCAGCTCCCCGACTTCGGCTACAACGACGCCTGGGCACTCATCGGCGAAGGGCGCTCGGGGATCTGGACCGACGGCGTCGGCTTCGGCAACGAGACGCGGCCGCCGATGAACATCCTGATGCGTGATCCCGAGGCGAACGTGGCCGTGGTGCCGGGATTCACCGGTCCGGAAGGCTTCGCCGGCGCTCCGTGGGACTACCCGCTGTGGGTGGTCTCCGGCGGTTACGGCGTGCGCGCGGACGTCAGCGACGAGAAGCTCGCCAAGATCCTGGAGATCGCCGATTGGACCAACTGGACCCGCGAGGGCTTCATCCTCATCCACTACGGGATCGAGGGACAGCACTTCGAGTGGGCCGGCGAGCCGTATTACTCGTTCGCGGGGCGCATCGGCACGCAGCGGCCGCCGCACCCGGACGGCATCTATGCGTTCCGCTACAACGTGCCCGACTGGTTTCCCGAGATCGCCGGCGACCCGCAGCAGACCGCGGTGAACGCCGAATTGACCGCCGGAAAGTGGTCCTGGGTGGCCAACAGGCCGTACCGGTACGACGTGTTCGTGGAGACCGATTTCCAGGACGTGCGCCAGCAATACGGCACCGCGATGGGCACCCTTCATTCGGAGTTCATGTGGCGGATCATCACCGGTCAGGGCGACCTGGACGCCGAGTGGGAAGGCCACGTCGAGCGCTTCATGAATGCGGGCGGCAGCGCGCTGCTCGCCGAGCTCAGGAAGGCGCCGATCGTTCCCGAGCTGGAGATGGGCAACAAGGTGATCGGCCCGTAGCCGTAATCGGCCCGTATCCGGCAGCCGCCCCACAGGCGGCTTCAGGCGAGGGGGATCGACCGGCGGTCCATCCCCCTCGCTTCGATTTCTCATCGCTCCAGGAGGAGTCATGGACGACACTTCGTTTTCGGCCGATCTCGTCGTGGAGATCGACCCCCGCGCCGGATTCCCGACGCCGGTGCGCATGGAGATCGATTTCGCTCCCATGCTCGGCGAGCGCTCTGCGAGCCGCCTGGTCGATCCGCATACCATCGTCGTCAAGCGGCGCACGCCGGCCGGCACGCGCGAGTATCCGGTGCAGTTCGCGGAGACGCTGTATCACTCCAACCGGGGCTGGGTGGCGTGGATGGTCGACGCCGCGCCGGCCGGCAGCGCGTGGTCGATCGAGTGCTCTCTCCGTGCGAAGGACGGCAGCATGGCCGCCGCACCGCACCTGCCGATCGTGGGGGTGGGCGAGGAGCTCGCCTACAACGGATCGCGCTGGCAGCCGCTCGACGCTCCCGGCCGCCACCCGTTTCCGATGGCCGTGGACTGGGACGGCGACGGGCTCGTCGACGTTCTGTGCGCCTGCCACCACAGCAACGTGATCGGCATGCCGTGGGCGGCGGTGTTCTTCTGGCGCAACATCGGCAGCAACGCCAAGCCTCGCTTCGCGCCGCCGCTGCGGCTGTCGGCCGACGGCGTCGATCAACAGCAACTCAACGGGAACATCGAGCGATTCGAGGATCCGCGTCACGGCTACCTCAGCGAGGACTACATGAGCTGCGACACCTTCGACTGGTACGGGAGCGGCCGGCCGGACCTGATCACGATCAGCCGCCGCGGCGGCATCAAGGTGTACCGCAACCTCGGGACGCGGGACGCCGCGGGCCTGCCGGAGCTGGAGCTGGCCGGCCGCGTGCCGTTTCCGGAAGGCTTCGGCGTCGGCCGGTACCTGCACGTGCGGGCGGTCGACTGGGATGGCAGCGGGCGTCCGTCGCTGGTGATCGGGTCGCGCGCAAAGGACAAGCGACACCACTCCGAGCGCGAGCAGATCTTCCTGATGCTGAACGCCGGCAGGGACCCGGCCGGCGGCGACTGGCGCTTTCGGTCCGGCCCGTTTCCGATCTCGGGAGGGCGCATCTTCGGGTCGGACAACCGGATCGCCGACTGGCGCACCTGCAACTTCACCAACGGGCGTGCGCTCAGTTTCGACGTGGCCGACATCGACGGCGACGGCAAGCAGGAGCTCCTCTGCTGCCACGTGGAGCGGTTCGACGGACCGTGGATCGAGGTGTGGCGCAACGTCGGCTCGGCCTCAGAGCCCGAGCTCATGCTGGACGGTTCCCTGCCGTGGAGCCGGGACGACATGGCGTTCGGCTTTCGCTTCGTCGACGACGCTGCGTTTCGCGGCTGCCTGCGCGCGAGCTGGTACAGCGATCACGGATTCCGCTACTTCCGGCAGGTCGGCGACGACCCGTGGCAGCCGGACAGCTTTCGCGACTCGGGCCCGCTGCTCGGCGAGGGCTGCAAGGTCAAGCACTGCGGAATGGTCAAGGGCGATCCGATCGACGTGCGCGGGGATGGTGCGTTCGACCTGGTGTGCGGCAACCTGGCCGGCTACCTCACCCTGGTACGGAACCGCGGCACACGGGAGGCGCCGGCGTACGCGCAGCCCGAGCGGGTCACCGACGGAGGCGGCGTCCCGGTACGCGTGTATCGCGAGGGCCTCATGAAGGATCAGAACTCCGAGGGCCCGTGCGGGCAGCTCAAGCCGCTGGTCTGCGACTGGGACGGAGACGGCAGGCTGGACATCATCGTCGGCAACAACAGCAACCGCCTCGTCTGGCTGCGCGGCTACGATCCGGCGGAGAACCGCTATGAAGCATGGCTGCAGCTCGGGGTCCGCGGGCTGCACGACCCGTTCGGCTTTCGCAAGGGCCCGGCCGCCGCCGACTTCGACGGCGACGGCCGCCTGGAGCTGGTGGCCGTCGACAGCAAGGGCAGGGTCTGCATCTTCGCGCAGGGGCCGGGCGCCGACGGGGCACGGGTGCTGGAGCCGCCGGTGCCGCTGCGCTACGCCGACGGTGCGGGAATCATGAACGGCGACATCGGGCAGGCGCTCGCCGACGCCGAGGGCGTGCCGTTTCCGCAGGGGTTGCCGGGCGTCTGGAGGGAGCCGGCGGTCACGCTGGCCGCCTGCGACTGGACGGGAACCGGCACCCTGGACCTGATCGTTTCCTCGTGCTGGTACACCTTCGTGATGGAGAACGTCGGCAGCAACGCGGAACCACGGTTCGACCGACCGAGGCCGATCCGGGACGAGCGGGGGACGCCGGTCAAGGTCTCCCAGCACGAGAGCCACGTGACCGCCTGTGACTGGGACGGTGACGGCACCCCCGACCTGATCGTGGGCGGCGAGTCGGGCGGGCTGTACTTCTTTCACCACGACTGGGTGAACGGCATCTACCACCGGGCGGAAGTCGCAGGAAGCGCGTGATGGGACCGATCGAGGTCATCGGCGAGGTGACGGTAGCCGCCGGCCCCGGCACGGCCCACCGGGCGTGGCCGTCGATCGAGCGCACGGACGACGGCGGCCTGGTGGTCGCCTACAAGGTCGGTCCCGACCACCACAAGACCGACGATGGCGTCGTCTGGGTCGCCCGCTCGGAGGACGGCGGGCTGACGTGGCCCTTCCGGCGGGCGGTGGTCGCCGAGCCGGGGTGGGACGTGTTCACCCATCACGGCCTGACGCGCCTGGCCGACGGCAGCCTGCTGCTGCACTGCGTGCGCGCCCGCCACCTCGGCGCGGAGGAAGCCGGAGTCGCTGGCGAGGGCGCCTTCTTTGCGCGCGGCGCCTTCATCCGCTCGGCCGACGGCGGTCGGACCTGGCGTCCGCACGGTCCGCTGCTCGAAATGCCGTTCATCAGCGCCACCGGCCGGGGATTCTGCTACGGGAAGATCCAGGAGCTGGCCGGCGGCGCGCTGATCGTCCCGTTCTACGGCACGCCGGCCGACCGCACCGACGAGCTGCAGCGGGTTCTGGCCATCGTCCGTTCCGACGACGGCGGCCGCTCGTGGCGGGAGCACTCGTTCATCTCCGCGGACCCGTCCTCCCCCCTGCGGCCGAGCGAGACCGATCTGCTGCGGCTGGGCGGCGGCCGGCTGCTGGCGGTGGTGCGCGCCAACGCCAGGAAGCGGCTGTACCGCGCCTGGTCAGCGGACGACGGGCTCTCCTGGAGCGAGCTCGAGCCGACGCCGATGCCGGGCCAGTCGCCGGCGCTGCTCGCGCTGGAGTCCGGCGCCATCCTGTGCGCCTACCGCGTGCGAACCGAGCATGCGCTCGGCCTGGGCTGTGCAGTGAGCCGGGACCAGGGAGCGACCTGGCAGGTCCTGGGCAGCCTGTACGCCGGCGACAGCGGCGACTGCGCCTACCCGTCGATGGTGAAGCTCCCCGACGGCACCGTCTATTGCGCGTTCTATACCAGCCCGCGCCGGACCGCCGACGGCCCGGACTCCGAAATCCGCGGACTCATCATCGCCGATCCCACGGCGACACGGAATTAGCCGAAGTTGGCCAGAAGATACTCCGCGATCGCGTCCTCGACGCTGCGGGTGACGCTGTGCAGGATGAACCTTCGGCCGCCGACTCCGTAGCGGCCGAAGTTCCAGTCGTACACCATCTCCGGCCGGTCGGTATCCCAGGGCGGACTGAAGTGTATCTCCTGACTGAAGACAAGCTCGCCCTCATCCGGCGCGAAACAGGACACGACGATCCGCAGGTGCAACTCCACTATCCCGTACTGGGACTTCGTCAGTTCTCTACGCGCCAGCGTAGCGTCCAGGACCCGCTCGACGTCCTCCCGCCCGATCGGGCAGTCCAGGTCCACGAACACCCGATACCCGAGCTCGTCGGGGTTCTCCTTGCGGATGGCCTCATGCAGCCACGATGGTCCGTCGGCATGCGCGCCGGCCGCCACGCAGAAGAAGAGAGCCAGGGGCGCGAGCCTGAGCGCGGTTGAGATCGTCACGGTCGAGAAGCACCTCCGTCTTCGGGAGACGAGGCCACTTCAGCATACCATGGACGTGGCCGCTCCGCGGTTGGCCGGCTTCTGGAACAGGATCTGCTGGCGCGGGGTGAGCAGAACCGAAGTGGGCAGCGGCACGCGGCGCGTCGACCAGGCGATGTGCGACTGGCAGTACTTGTAGATGAGGGTGCGGCGCTGGTGGGCGCCCTTCCAGGGCGCGGTGCCATGTGTCAGCGCTTCGGAGAACAGCACCACCGACCCCGCCGGCGCCTCCGGAATCACCACGCCGGGAGCCAGGTCGTCCCCGTCCATCATCTCCCAATGTCCGTGCGTCACCGAGGACAGCGCGTTGGGGCGGACGAAGTTGCTCTTGTGGCTTCCCGGAACGCAGCAGAAGCCGCCGTGCGCAGGCCCGGTGTCCGCCAGGTTCCACGACACGACGGTAAATCCATTCTGAATCATGCCGTCGCGCACGTGGTAGGACTCGCCCGGCGAGTACGGCGCGTTGCCACCGTGGAGTTGGCCGAAGTCCATGCCGGCGTCCATGTTGATGCCGAACAGGCGGTCGAGGCGGAACCAGTCGCCGAGCGTGAGCTGCAGCAAGGGCATGATCCGGGGATGGTCGAGCAGATCACGGAACGGCGTGCCCCACTCCAGAAACCCGGCGAACGGCGGCACTTTGCCCGGAGCCATCCCGAAGCGGATCTCCTCCCGTGGCGGCGGCAGGCGCCGGGCGTCGATGAGCCGGTTCAATGCGTCGAGCTCGCCTTGGTCGAGGACGTCGGGAATCACCAGGAACCCCGACAAGTCGAACAGGTAGCGCTGCATATCCAGATCGTGGTCCATCATCCCCTCCGCCCGCGGGAACGCGGTCGCCGAGCCGCTATCGTGAGTCGGACGCCACTCCGGTGTCGCCGGCATCGATGCCGAGCCCGGCTGCCGCGGCGGCGAAGCGGTCCCAGATGTCTTGCGCGATCGGGACGCCATGCCGCGTGCGGTGGGCGCGGGCGCGCGCCTCGGCCAGCCCCGGGTAGAGCACCCGGTCGTTCCCGGCGGCGGGCGCGCTCTCGCGGACCGCGGCGAGCAGCGCGTCGTTGCCGTCCAGCACTCCCGACAGCGGCTGGAACAGGTCGGCGCGCAGCAGCACGAAGGTCGCGCCCTGGTGGCGCATGAGCGGTACGCCCTGATCCGGCACCGCGTGCGCGTCGGCGCCGGTGAACAGCCGGCCGAGCAGCTCCACCGCCAGCATGATCGCGAACCCCTTGTGGCCGCTGGTCTCGCCGCCGAAGGGCAGATAGGCGCCGCCCGCGAAGAAGTCCTCGGGATCGGTCGTGGGGCGCCCCGCGGAGTCCACGATGCTGGCCGGCGGCAGCCGTTCGCCGCGCGCCTGGGCATTGGCGACCTTGACCCCGGACAGGGCGGTGGTGGCGAAGTCGATGATCACCGGCGCCTCGCGGCCGGCGGGGAAGCCCATGCAGAACGGATTGGTGTCCAGCAGCCGGTCGCGGCCCCCGAACGGAGCGGCGCGAGCGCCGGTGACCCCGAAACCGCCCGCGCAGATCAGCGAGATCAGCCCCTCTTCGGCTGCCAGCTCCGCGTAGTGGCCCAGGCGGCCGATGTGGTTGGCGCGCACCAAGCCGCCGACCGCCATGCCCGCCTCGCGTGCGGGCGGGATCGCTTCGCGGATCAGGTGCTCGGCGGCGACCTGCCCGAAACAGAGCTCGCCGGACACCAGCAGGCGGAAGGCCGATCGCTCCAGCACACGCGGCTCGGCATCGGGCACCAGCTCGCCCCGCTCGATCTCCCCCAGGTACTTGGGGATGTGGAAGATGCCATGCGTCTGCACGCCGGCAAGCTCGGCGCCGACCAAGTGCGTGGCCAGCGTATCGGCGGCCTGCTCGGCGGTGCCGACCGCGGACGCGACGCGCGTGACCAAGCGGTGCAGGGCGTCGGCCTGTACGAGGACGGTTTCCATATGCTCAGCGGGCATCCTATCAGACTCCCGTGTCAGAGCATGAATCCCGCCGCCTGCCGACGGTCCGATGCGACGGTCCGATGCGACGGTCCGATGGTGGGCGGTGATGCGGTACCCTGTCACGGCGTCCGGACCGGTAACCGCGGTCCGCGCGTGGGAGGAACGATGCCTTGCGATCAGAGCGTGCCAAACCGGGGCACGACGGCAGATCCGGTGCTGACGGCCGAGCCGATTCTGCTGGACGACCGGCAGATGCGGGAGTTCGTCACCCGCGGCTACCTGACGTTTCGTCTCGACCTGCCGGAGGCGTTCCATCGGCACGTCCGGGAGCGCGCCATGGAGGATATTCTCCGGAGCGAGGAGGCCGGACTCCGTTCGCCGCTCAACAACGCGCTGCCGCGCATTCCCGAGTTGCGCCGGGTGTTCGACCATCCCCGCGTCGCCGGAGCGCTCACCAGCATCCTGGGCGCCGGTTACTATCTGCATCTGCACCGCCACGTGCACGACAACCGGCCCGGCAGCGACGCACAGACCATCCACCAGGACAGTCTGGGCAACAGCCGCTACGCCGTGGACGGCAACCGCCGCCATCACCACTGCCGGTGGGCGATGGCCTTCTACTACCCGCAGGACACGACGCTCGCGATGGGCCCGAGCGCGGTGGTGCCGTGCTCGCAGTACCTGACCGAGGGCGCGGAGCTGGACGCGGAGCAACCGCTCCCGGGGCCGGCCGGTACGGTCACGGTCGTCCACTACGACCTGTTCCACCGCGGTCTGGCCAACCGGAGCGGCGACACGCGGCTGATGATCAAGTTCCTGTTCGCGCGCATGCAGGAGCCGGCGCGGCCGAGCTGGGACGCAGCGCGCGCTGCATGGCCGGAGGAGCCGGTCGACGATGCCGGCTACCGGCAGCAGGTGTGGCGCCATCATTGGCGCTGGTTCCACGGCGAAACGGGTGCAGACGATGGCGATGCGGCCGCGGCGGCGGACGTGCGCGCTCTGGAGCGTGATCTGGACCACGCGGACGAGTGGCGCGGCCTTGCCGCGGCCTACGGGCTCGGCGCCGCCGGGACTGCGGGTGCTCCCGCCCTGCTGGCGGCGCTGACCGGAAGCGATCCGGTCGCTCGGCGGCGCGCCGCGTACGGGTTCGGGCCACTCGGCCGCGCCGGCATCGGCGGCTTGGTAGAGGCTGCCGGGCATGGCGACGCCGAGGTGCGCGCCCGCGCCGTGGACGCGCTGGGCGACGCGGGGCGGGCCGCCGGCGACGCGGTGCCGGCGCTCGGCGCGCGCCTCCGCGACGAGTCGACCGACGTGCGTGCGCTGGCCGCCGACGCGCTGGGGATCGCCGGACAGGGCGTCACCGCGGCGGGAGAGGCGGCCGCCGGCCGCGCCGCCGGTGAGCTGACCGGCCCCATGGGGGATCAGGACGCGGTCGTGCGGCGCAACGCCGCGCTGTCGCTGGCGCGCCTGGGACCGGCGGCGGCGGGCGCGGTGCCGGCATTGGAGCGCGCCCTGGACGAGGAGGATCACTACGTGCGCGGCTATGCCGTGCAGGCGCTCCGGCGCATCGCCACGCCGCGGGCCACGGGCGCGTTGTTGGACCACCTGGAGACCGCTCGCTGGGATCCGCGGCAGGACGTCCTGGCTGCGGGCGCCGCGTGAACTCCGCCTGAAGAGCCCCGCGCCCGCGGCGCCGGAGCTCGCGCATCACGTCGTCACCAACCGACGCCTGCGGCCGGACGGCACGATGGATGCGTGGCACCCGAGGCCTGACCCCACGGGTACGATCCGCCACGCGGCAGTCCCGGTCGCGGCGCTGACCCGCCGCGATTGGCGGCCGGTGCCGATCGACGTCGGCCGCCTGTGCGCGGCCGTCCGCGCCGACCTGCGGGGTCGCGGCGCCGAGCACCGCGACGTACTGTTCGTCATCCACGGCCACCGGCTGTGGCTGCCCGGGCTGCGGCTGGGGTTGCTGCTCGACCTCCACCGACGGTACGTCGCCGGACCGCGCGGGCCGGTGGGAGTGATCGTCTTCTTCTCCTGGCCGGACCGCGGCTGGCCGTGGTCGGAGGATGACGAGGCGTACCGGTCAGGGGACGCCTTCTTCGCACAGGGTTCGGGGTTGCTGGCGGCGCTGGGTGACGCCGCCGGCGGCCGGCTGCACCTGCTGGTGCAGTCGTTCGGCCACCACCTGCTGGCCGGGATGGTCGCCCGGGCGGTCGCGGAAGGGCACGGTCGGCCTCCGTTCCGGAGCTGCCTGCTGGCGGGCGCCGACGTCCCGCAGGCGTCGATCCGCGCCGGCGGCGTCAGCGTGACCAGCCGCGGCGATGCCGGCCGGAGCTACCGGTTCGACCAGATGCACCGTCTCGCGGAGCGGACGGTCGTCTATTACGACCCGCGCGACCGGATCCTTCCCGCCGCACGTACGCTGATGATGAACCGCTACCCGCGCCTGGGGCGGCTTGGCTGCATCGGCCTGCAGGTTCCCGACCACATCACCTGTCAGGACGTCAGCGGAGCCGGAGACCTGCCGTGCTGGCCGTTGGCACGCCACCGCTCCTTCGTCACCTCGCAGTCGGTCGCGGCGATGATGGCGGCTCAGATCCGCTGCTGAGCGGCGTCCTCCCATGCCCGGTGTCGGGCGTAGCTGTGCCGGAACTCGCGGGTGGCCGCGAACGCGGGTGGCAGCGCCCGGCCGCACGGCAGGCTGAGCCACAGGCGCAGCATCAGCCGGCCGGCATCGCCGCCTGCATCCGCGAAGGCCGAGCGTGCATGCAGGACGTCGTAATTGTTGGCGACGACCACGTCGCCCGGATGCATCGCAAACTCGAGGGCCAGCTCGTCGCAGACCGCGTCCATCAGGTCGAGCGCCGCCCGTTGCTCGGACGTGAGCGGCGGCACCTCCGCGAAGCGCTGCGCGGCGTCGATGTACTGGCGCTTGTAGAGCGTGCAGAGGCGTTCCCGGTGGAAGGTGAAGACCGGCACCGACTGGAACGGTGGTGCGCCGTCGTCCTGCTGGCCGCGCAGGTCGAAGTGGAACGGCTGCTGCAGGACCATGGCCAGCTCGGGAGCTTCGCGCACGATGCGGTTGAAGACGGCGACGCTGGAGACGATGCGGCTCCGTCCGCCGCGCGCGGCCGTGCGCACGCACAGCAACATGAAGGCGTCGGCGCCGTCGTTGTGGAAGGTCAGGTCGCGGCTGGTCTGGAAGTAGCGGACGTCGCCGTCGCCGATGTCGCGGCCGGTGTCCTGCACGCGGTGCAGAAGCAGCCCGTCGCGGTCCTGCGGCTCGGCGGCGCCGAGGTGGGTGCCCAGCCCCCAGAGCAGCAGCTCCAGCTCCCGGTCGGTGCGCTCCGCGACCGGAAAGCCGCGCAGCAGCACGACGCCGCGACCCCCTTCCAGGCGGCCGGCAATGTCGTCGCAGAGCCCGGCCACGGTCGGCAGCGGGAAGTCGCCGCGCGTCACCGCGAACGGCATGTCTCCGTCTGTCGCCCGGCGCGCGGCGGCTCCGGCCGCGGCCAGCTCCGCCGCCTGCGCGGGCGACAACTCGATCACCCAGTCGTCGCTTCCGGCCAGCTCGGTTCCGTCCCACGCTGCCGGCGTAGGCAGGGGTTCGCGCAGGAACCCTCCGCCGTCGCGATCCGCTCCGGTCATCGATCCATCCTCGCCTCCGCCGTCTCGAGCACCAGCACCCAGTCCTGAATGATCGGCGGCCGCGGCCGCTGCCAGCGGCCCCCGCCATCCGGCGCGACCGTCCCGCCATCGTGCTCGCTGCCGCGGCGCGGGTCGAACCACGACGCCCGGTAGCGGGCGTCCAGCTCGATCCGGCACACCGTGACGATACCAGAGTCCGGCGACCAGCAGCGCGACGGAAAAGCCCTTGCCGGCGGCGCGGTCGGCAGCCAGCCGCTGGAAGTCCTCCGGCCAGCTCAGGCGCTGCACCAGCCCCATCCACTACCATGTGTCGGCCAGCCACAGGAACGGTGTCCGGTCGGCGTGCTGCAGGTGGCGGGCGCCGGCCGAAGTGCGGCGCAGCGGCCCGTGCCGGTAGAGCGCGTCGGCCTCATCGCGAGCCGGCTCGACCTCGATGACGCCGGTGCGGCCGTGCAGCGCCGCGTCGCCGGGGATGTCCAGCTCGATCCCGGCCGCGTCGGCGCGGGGACGGTCGGAGGCGTACTCCCAGGAGCACACGCGGTTCTGTGTGGGCATGGAGGAGCTGGTTCATGTCAGCGGCGCCCGCGGTCGTCGTCCGGCCCATCGTCCGGGGGCAGGGTGATGATCACGTCGACGCAATCAGGCTGGCGGCCGACCTCGACCACGCGGTTGACCTTGATCCGGCCGCAGCGGCTGCAGCGGTGCACGAGCTGCGGCCGTCGGCCGCTGCGGCGCAGACCGACCGGCTGCATCAGTCCGCCACACCGGCTACTGCGGTCGCCCGGCTCCAGGTCGACGTGCAGGGAGTACAGGCAGAACGGGCAGTGGTTGCGGTAGCTGCCGTCGGTCGACGGCTGCACGTCGGCGCCGCAACGCACGCATTGGAAGGGAGTGTTCTCCGTTCTGCGGCTCATCGCAGCCGAAGCGCCTGAGCGGAATCGAACCGCCATCTCAAGCTTGGAAGGCTTGGGTATTGACCATTATACGACAGGCGCGACGCCCGCCCACAGTAGGGCCGCCCCGTGCTCCTGTCAACATCGTGCCCGGCGTGCTACGGTTGCGCCGTGGGTCAACGAGGCGAGCTGTTTTCGAGCCGAACGACGGTCGGCAATCGCACCTATTTCTTCAACGTGAAGGAAAACCGGGCGGGCGACATCTATCTCAACGTGGTGGAGAGCAAGAAGCGCGGGGACGATGCCCACTTCGAGCGCCACTCGATCATGATCTTCGAAGAGGACATGGGCGGATTCCTGGCCAGCTTCGACAAGGCGATCCGCTTCATCCGCGCCCGCGAGCAGACCCGCCGCGGCTGGCCGGACACGTCCGCGACATCCGACCGACTCGACTCCGAACCCGAGCGTCGTAGGCGTCCCTGATACGGGCCAGCGTGTCGGCCGGCAGCGGGTTGCCGTCGGAGATCAGCGCGTTGGCCCGCAGGTGGCCGGGATCGGTTGTCCCCACGATAGCGGTGCTGACGTCGGCCCGCGACAGCGTGTAGCGCAGCGCGAACTCGACCAGGGGCATCCCTCCCGCCAGTTCCCGCAGCCCCAACCGTTGTGCCAAGTCCCAGCTTTCGCCGAATCCGGTCGCCGGGCGCCGCGCGCTCAGGTAGGCGGCGTTGGCGATGGGCCGCTTGACGATCACCCCCATGCCGCGCTCGCGCAACGCCGGCAGCAGCTCCCGGTCGGCCTCCTGATGGAGGATGTTGTAGGTAAGCTCCTGCGCATCCAGCGGCCGCCGGCGCGCCTCCTCCGCGGCGGCCGGACCGTCGCCCGAGACCCCGACGAACCTCGCCCAGCCGCGCGCCTTCGCCACCAGCAGCGCGTCGAAGGCCGCGTCGGCGTCGTACTCACCGCGCGGGAGACCGTGGAACAGCACGATGTCCAGCACGTCCCGGTCGAGCCTCCGCGGTCCGTCTGAAGCACAGCTCGTCGTGATGGGTGCCCTGGCCATCCACCCACCCGACCCGCGCGCCGATCCACCCGGGCCCCGAGGCCGTCTCCACGGCCGGCGCCGGCCCCGCCGCCGGTGCTGCCGCGAGCACGGTCAAGAGCACGGCGCGCCTGGCCGCGGGAAGCCGCCGCCGGAGCCGGTATGACGGCACCGCGGACCAGTGGGTGCCCCACAGGGACGTATCGGTGGATACGGCACCGTCCGCCACCGTGGCCAGGTCCAACCGGTTGCGCCCCGTCTCGGACACCGCCCGGCTCCCCTCCACGCGCAGCGGCCCGAGCACGGTGAAGTTCAGCCACACCTCCTCGGGACGCTCCGACTCCACGTCGTCGAGCAGCAGCACCACGCAGGGCCTGAGGAACACGACGTGGCGCCGCACGCACCGCGCACCCTCATACACCGCCGTCGCGTGGGAGAGCGCCCCGTGCCCGGGGTCCCAGCGCACCGCGTCGGCGTCTCCGTTCGGAGTGCCTCCGTGCCAACCGGATGCCGGTCCCCGCCATTGTGTTGCCGCGTCCATCGCTCCTCCTCCCGGCTGAACGTATCCGCGTCGATGCGTAGTAGCCCGCCACTCAGGGGACGATCCTAACAGTGAGAGGCAGTGACCCGCAGGTTGCAGCTACCTGGCGATCGACGAAGCAGGAGGGCATTAGGCCGCGTTCTGATCAGATGCCTTTCAGATTGACAAGTGTCCATCGACGCTTTACAGTCAGCGGGTGATACGGAGCTTTCGACATCGAGGACTCAAGCGCTTCTACGAGCGTGGCGACCGAAGCCTCATCCGCCCCGATCTGCGCGAGCGGGTTGAAGTGATGCTTGCCCAGCTCGATGTCGCCAGCTCTCCTGAAGCCATGCGTCTTCCCCGCTACCGGCTTCATGCCCTCAAGGGACACCGGAAGGGCTACTGGTCGATAACGGTGAGGGCCAACTGGCGTATGATCTTCCGTTTCGAGGACGGGGACGTCCCACGGCGTGGAGTTGATCGACTACCACTGAATGGAGAACGACGATGCCGATGAAGAACCCCCCACACCCCGGCAAGGTGGTGCGCGTGTCGTGCCTGGAGCCGCTCGGCCTCAGCGTCACGGAAGGTGCGAAGGTATTGGGCGTGAGCCGTCAGGCGCTCTCGAACCTGGTCAACGGCCGTGCGCGGATCTCGGGCGACATGGCGATTCGGCTGGCCAAGGCCTTCGGCTCGACGACGGAGACCTGGATACGGCTGCAGGCGGCCTACGACGTCGCGCAGGCGCAAGCGCGAGAGGATCAGATCGAGGTCGAGCGCTACGAGCGGCAGCCGGCTTGAAGACGACCAGCCGTTGACGTCACTCCTCGTCGCTGTACGCGGCCATGTCGATGCACGCTCCGCCCCGGCGCGCCGATTCCCAGCCGGCCAGCACCGGCGCCAGCGTCGACAGGCCGTCACGGTAGTCGCTGCGAACGAGGGACGGATCCCCGGTCCGCACTGCCTCAATGAACGCCCGGTCCTGCGCCGCCCACGGGTCGAACGGCTCGCCGCGGAAGACCGTGACGCCGTCGCGCTCGATGTGGTCGTACCCATGCAGGGCAAGGTGGCCGCCCTCGTACAGGACCGTGAACCAGTTGTCGGGGGGCGCCGTCCCGATGCCGTCCACCAGGGTCATCGTCATCGTCGCGCCGCCGGCCTGCGCCGCGGCGCGCGCTTCGACGTCGGTGCGGTCGGCCGCCCGCACGAGTGAATACAGCACGTCGATCTTCTCGGCCGCAAGCATCCGACCGGCATCGGCGTACGCACGGGGAATGGCGAATCGCTGCGCGGTCGCCTCGCGAGCCTGCCGGTCGACGTCGCACACCGCCACGATCCGGACCCCGTCGATGCCCTGCAGGTTTGGGATCCGGCACGAGTTGGCGAACGATCCGGCACCGTACATCGCGACGCGAATCACGAAGCCGGCCCCCCGGATGCCACACTACGCGCCGGCGCGACTCCACGAAGACGCGTGTCCACACGATCGCGGCAGGCTCGCGGCTCGTTTTCGGACATGCGGCTGATGCGTTATGTTTACCTGTCTCTGATGGCTGCCGCGATGACGATCAACACCATGCAGGATCTGGTTCGCGTGTTGGACGAACACCCGGAGTGGGCGGAGGCGCTGCGCGTTCGCCTGCTGACACGCGAACTGCTGGAGTTGCCGCAGAGACTCGCCGACTTCGTCGCCGCGGCGAACCAGCGCTTCGAGGCCATCGAAGCACGGCTCGACCGGGTGGATGACGATCTGTCCACGCTGAAGGCCGGTCAGGCGAAGATGCGGGAGGACCTGTCTGTGCTGAAGGGCGATCAAGCCCGGATGCAGGACGACCTGTCTGTGCTGAAGGGCGGGCACGCCGGGAACGCCGCCGAGCGGCAAGCCGGCCTCATTGCCGAGGACCTTGGACTCGAATACGTCCGCACGCTGACCTTTGATGACGTCAGGGACATGGTTCGGTCCCATGACACGACAGACATCCCGGTGAACGACCTGCGCAGCTTCCGATTGGCTGACCTGATCGTGGAAGCGACGGATGCCGGCGAATCCTGTTACGTCGCGGTGGAGATTTCCTTCACCGCCAACGGCAGGGACACGAAGCGGGCGTTCCGCAACGCCGGTTTCCTGACCACGTTCACCGGCAGGCGCGCATATGCCGTGATCGCCAGCATCAAGGTCGATGATCGCATTCGCGGCATCCTGGATGACGGCGATGTGTCATGGTATCGGCTGGACCGGAAGACCCTGGACGTAGCTTAGAGCGCCTGCGCATCGCAGTCATCGGTCTGGGGGCCGGTCCCGGCTCCCGCGCCCGCCACTATCTGGCGACGATCGCCCGCCTGACAGACCACTATGAGTTGACAGCGGTCTGTGACCGCAGCGCCGAGGTGCTCGCCGAGATCGCTGCCCTTTACCCGTTGCCGGCCCGCTTCCGGAGTCCGGCGGACCTGTTCGCCACCGGGAAACCCGACGTGGTGCTCAGCCTGGCGCCGAAGGACTCCCATGTCGTGATGGCACTGACCGCGGCCCGTCACAGCTCCCACGTCATCACCGAGGTGCCCGTCGCGCTGACCAGGCGGTACGCGGGGGCCATCGAGGACGCGTGCCGGCGGGCGGGCGTGCTGTGGGAGACCGCCGAACAGGTGTGGTTGTGGCCTGCGGAGCGGATGAAGCGAATGGTCATCGAGGCCGGCCTCGTGGGCGAGCTCAGCCACGCTCGCCTGCGCTACCTGACCGGGCAATACCACGGCTTCAGCGGGGTTCGCGCCTTGCTGGGCGCCGATGCCACCGAGGTGCTGGGCTACTGCGGCGAGGTGAAGACCGAGCCGTACCTCGCCTACGGCGGAGAGCCGGAGTCGACCGTACAGTGGGACCACGGCATCGTGAGGTTCGCGAGCGGGGTCGTCTGCCTGTTCGAAAAGCCGCCGCGCATCTTCCCCTCGGCCCGCCACGCGTTCCCGGTTGGCTGGGACATCGAGGGAAC
This sequence comes from Spirochaetia bacterium, assembly GCA_965215345.1. Taxonomy (GTDB): domain Bacteria; phylum Spirochaetota; class Spirochaetia; order SZUA-6; family Bin103; genus CATQHW01. The sequence continues at coordinate 2,927,369 of CBDCDL010000002.1, forward strand.
CCGCGGCCACATCAGCGGCAATCGGGTCACGCTCTATCGCGACGGCCGCACGACGGAGATCACCGAGCACTACCGGGAGGCCGGCGGCGAGCGGGTGCTCGACTCCATGCGGGTCGATCTCGATCCGCCGCTGGTGTGGGAGAACCCCTTCATCCGCTACGGCATCGGCGATCCCGACGACGTGGCGAAGGCGAGCATCTTGATCGGCCTTCACCGGGCGATCACCAAGGGGGGCACGCCTCCCTACGGCTCCGCGAACGGCCTCCGGGACTGGGAGATCTGCCTGGCCGTCCGCGAAAGTGCACGGCTGGGCAACCGGTGGGTGAGCCTGCCCCTGGGGCACCCGACGGAGCTGGAGCAGCGGATCGAGGCGGAGTTCGTGCGCCGGTACGGCCACGATCCGATCGAGGAGACCGAGGCGTTGCTGGACGCGCCGTTCTCGCGTTCTACGACCCTCTGGCCGGTCGCGCACTGGCTGTGAAGCCGATGGACCCTGAAATCCGCGAACGCCTGCTGCGGCTGCGGTTTCTGCCCACCCGGTCCGAGCTGTCGGATCGGGAGGTGGCGGCGCGGCTGGATGCCGATCAGCCGCACCTGCGGGCCGTCCGGGAGGCCGCGTCGGGCGGCGGCGCGGCAGCCCTGCGGCGCGCGCTGGCGGAGCACCTGGATGCCGGCGTCCTGAGCGACGCACGGGACGTGCGGTTCCCGGCGGACTGGTATGACGCGCACCCCGGTGACGTGCAGGACGCGGAGGACATCATGCGCGGCCGGGTCGCCTACGTCGGCAAGCTGCTGGATGTCGGAGCGCGCATCGACTGGCACGCCTGGGACTATCCGTGCGCGGAATCGCGCTTCGTGCGCTGGTTCTGGATGCGCCCGCTCGTCTCCGCCTACCGCACCACCGGCGGGGAGCGCTACGCACGCGGGGCGATGGACATCGTGCGAGCCTTCTACGCCGACGCCCGGCCGCCCGCGCAGCGCCCGGTGACCTGGTACGGCTACAACGGCCCCTGGCAGGCGCTCATGGCCGCGGGCCGGGTGCCGATCGCGATCGACCTGTACCGGACCATCGGCCGGTCGGATGCCCTGGACGACGCCGACCGGGCGACGTTCCTCAAGCTGCTGGTCGAGCACGCGGAGTTCCTGTACACCGCCTCCGAGCGGCACATCGCCCACAACTGGGAAGTGGCGATGATGGTCGCCCTGCTGGAGCTCGCGCACGCGCTGCCGGGGTTCCGGGACTCGGCGCGCTGGCAGGAGCGGGCCATCGAGCGGTTCACGGAGAACATGCGCGACTGCGTGCTCGACGACGGCGGCTACTGGGAGCGCAGCGAGTACCACTTCAGCGCGATCCTGGAGTATGCGGTCGCTTGGCGAGCGCTGCGACAGGCCGGCGAGCCGGTCCCGCCGCAGTGGCCCGACGCGCTGCAGCGGATGTATGAGTGGGCGGTGTTCGTGCTCACGCCGCAACGCCAGTACCCGCCGGTGGGACACGCCGCGTTCGGCGGCGGCCGCAGCTACGTGTCGCACTACGACGCGGAGCGCTGGGGAGGCTTGCCCGAGGACTCGATGGTGCCGGTGCTGGGCGAAGCGGCGGACCTGTTTCCCGAGCGAAGCGACTTCGGGTGGTTCGAGACCGGCCGGGGCAAGCCGCCGGAACGGACGTCGCGCGTCCTGCCGCACACCGGCTGGCTGGTGATGCGCAGCGGCTGGGCGCCCGACGACCTCTACCTCATCATGAACTACAACGGCTCACCCGACGTGATCGACACGCACCCCGACCTGCTGTCGGTATCGGTCTGGGCGCACGGAAGGGCGTACTTGTCCAACAGCGGCTCCACCCACGGCTACGAGGCGCCCGAGTTCCGGAGCTGGGACATGCAGACCCGCTCCTCCAACACGGTCATGGTGGACGGGGAGAGCCAGGAATACCTCTCCAACGGCGGCCGGCTCGCGACGTGGGAGAGCCTGCCCGGTTTCGACTACGCCGCCGCGGCCAGTCGCGCCTATGAGCGGTTCGGGGTCGATCACCGTCGCGCAGTGCTGCTGGTCAAGCCGCGCTACTGGATCATCCACGACGTCCTCGAAGGCGACGGCAAGACGCACGAGTACCGCTGGCACGGCCACTTTCAGCCGACCGAGCTGGCGGTCGACGTCGACGCCGGCATGATCGCCGCGGACGAGCGGGCGGGTACGCGCCTGTTCACGGCGTACCTGCCGGAGGACGGACAGACCCTGGAGCAGGACGCCGGCCCGATCTCGACACCCGGCGGCACCAGGGATGGGCCCTATGTCGCGCTCGTGCAGCGGTCGGCGCGTCCGGTCGCGTTCACGGCAGTCCTGTATCCCGTGGCGGCGGACGCGCGCCCGCCGGAGGTCAGCGCGCTGCCGGTCGCGGCTCGGGGCGCGCCGGTGCCGACCCACGAAGCCGTCGGCTGCCGCGTGGCCGACGGCGCGTGCGAGGACATCGTGCTGCTGGCGCGTTCCTCGGGGTCCCGCGCGTGCGGGAGCGTGCGCACCGACGGGGAAGCCGCGTATGTCGCCGTGCAGCGCGGGCGGGTGGTGGAGGCCGGCCTGACGGGCGGCACGCGGCTGACATACCGCGGACGCAAGATCCTTGAGGTGGGGGCGGGCATCGCCGCCGCCGGCGTGCGTTTCGTCGGCGACCGTGCGGAGGTTTCCTGCCGCGGCTCGGGCCGCATCTCGCTGGCGCCGGGCTCGGCCACCAGCGCGTCCGTGAACGGTACCCCTGTGCCGATCGAGGAAATCGGCGGCCGCTTGTGCCTGGAGGCCCCCGCGCCCGGTACGCTGGTGATGCACCCGATCACGGTGTCGGAGGACCCGCTGGAGCTATGCTTGGCGCTGGGCGTGCCCTACGCTCCGGTTCACCTGCCGGACGGCAAGGAGTCGGTGTGGGCCGGCCGTTCGGCGACGCCGCCCCGCTCCGTCCTGCTGCGCTGGCAGACCTCGGCACCGGCGGACTCCTCGGTGGAGTACCGGACGCGCGGCGCTCGGGCATGGCTCCGAACGGTCAACCCGGAGACCCGCGTCGACCACCGCGTGGTGCTGAGCGACCTGGACCCCGGCGAGATCTACCAGGTACGCGTCACCTGCCGCGACGCCGCCGGCACACCGGCAACGGCGCGCACGACCTTTCGAGCCCCCGCGCCGTAACGCCTGTTCGATCCCACGATACTCAACGTCATCCAGACACCGATCTTCGATCACTGTCTCCCGGTTGCGCAGATTCCGGTACGGTGCCGGTGTTGGATCAGGTACCGGATCGAGGCTCGCCGCGCGCCAGAGGCTAAGCTAAGCTAAGTCCGATGCCGCCATCGCCGGGGGTCGATGTTGACAGTATGGCCCCACATCCCCCGCTTGTCCTGTCGCGCTTCCCGCTCTATGTGTTTGTACCGGTCGCTATAGGCAGCGATCGCGTGTCCTTCCCGGACGAGCCACTCCCCGACATCCTTGCCGTTACAGGCTACGATGCCGACCGCACGTCCAAATCTGTCATAGTCCTCGACTGTGACGTGAACTCGCTTGCCACCGATCTCGCGGATCAAGGCGCTCTTTACACGTCTTCCATGTGCGAACCAGTAGCCGTCCTGGTGCTTGGCCCGCTGATCCCACTCGGGCGCGTCGACACCGGCGAACCGTACTTCCTGCCCGGATACGCGAATCCCGTCGCCGTCGGTGACATAGGCTTTCCCGGCGAGCGTGCCCGTGCGGCGTTGTCGGCGGGGGCTGCGTTGCTTGGGCGGGCGCTTCCTGAACAATTCCCGGAGAACCACCCACGCCGCGACGACAAGGAGGAGATAGGCCAAGAGTTCCATCGTTCGTGTTTACTCGGCTCCGTTTCGTGTTCGGCGACTATAGCAGTCGGGACCAGTCCGGCCACCGCTCCTTCTCCGCCTCGTCGTCCGGCTGTTCGGCGAGGTCCGCCGCGCTCCGTCCTACTGTGGCTGCTGTTCAGTTCCTACCAGCTCGTGGTCCTGACCATCGTCGGCGTCCTGTTCGCGGTGTGGCGATGAACCTGGGCTCGCGATACCGTCGCGAGTGCCCGCGGAGGATCGACGGCCATCAGTCCGCTATAATTCCCTTTACAAGAGCGTCAGTAGCCGCGTGACTTCACGTTACGTCAGCCAGAGAGTCCTGTAACCAGCCGCTCGTCACTGCACCCACATCACCCGGTTCGACAGGATGTCGGTGAGGCTGTCGCCTGCGGGGCCTTCCTGGTAGAGGATTCCGGGGGCGGCCGGCGGCGGTACGATGCCGAGGGGCCGCTCGATGTGGGGGAACCAGTGCGCCGTGTCCGGATCGGTGGTGCTCACCTGCTCCATGGTGAAGGAGGCGCCGCCGTCGGCGGACATGAAGCGCACGACCTCGCTGGCCGGATGGCCCCACGGAGCTTCGCCGTCCGAGATGTCCTCGGTGGTCGTCACCCCGACCAGCCGGCCCGCGGCGTCGAACACGATGCTCGGAGCCAGCCCGAAGCAGCGTCCCGGCGCCAGCTCCACCCGTTCGTTCAGGACGATGCGGCGCCAGGTCCCGTCACCGGCGGGCGTGCACAGGGTGTTGGTGCCCACGCCGCCGGACCACTCGCTGTGGACCAGCCACGGCGTGCCGTCCGGTGCCACCGCCAGCGCGCCGGCCTGCAGGGCGCTCCCGTAGTCCAGGCCGCCGGCGGCGATCACGTCGACGGTCTCGGCCGTCACGGGCAGGGTCACCTGCGTCCCGTCCGAGCGCTGCCAGGTGTGCCCGGCATCCGGACTGAACAGATAGCCGACGGTCTGGATGCGGCCGTAGGCCTCGGCGTCCGACTTCTCGTGGAAGCGGATCGTCATGTGCAGGCCCACGCGGTCGGGCGCCCAGGCGTAGGACTCGCCGAAGTGCGCGTAGTTGGGGTGGCGGGAGCTCGCCAGCAGCAGCGGCTCGCTCCAGGATCCGCCGGTGCTCCTGCGCAGCAGGTGCAGATCCCAGGGCCGTTCGTGTCCGAGCCGGCGCTCACGCGTCAGGAAGCTGTTCCGGCAGCTCAGTAGCAGCTCGTCGTCGCGGCCCACGGCGAGCTTCGGGTAGCTGTAGCCGTCGCCGATCAACTCCTCGTCCGCCCACTCCGAGGCGTCGCCGGGGCGCAGGGAGCGGCGGTAGCGGATCGCGTGGTGGTGAGGGTAATAGGCGACGTGCAGGTAGCCCTGGCTGTCGTTCACCAGCGCCGGGCCGCCGTGGTTGTCGTACGCCTCACCGATGGTGTGGGTCTCGGACCACGTCCCGCTCGCGCGGTCGAGGGTGCGGATCCGCACCCGGAACCCCTCGGCGACCGAGTCGAGCCAAGCGACGTGCACGGCGTCGTCGAGGGTGACGATCTTGTTCTCCTGCGGGTACGCGGTGGCGCGACCGCAGCCGTGCGCGGAGAGAAGCTGACCTGCCATTTCGAAACCTCCTGTGCGCGATCGAATCACGCGCCCATGTCGTTACCGCGGATGGATCACAGCCACCCGGCGACCGTCCAGAACACACCTTCGCGCCCGAAGGAGCGGTCGAGCAGGCGCGCCGCGTCCGTCGTGGGGTCTGCCCCGTAGGTGGCCACGTACCGTTCGTGCAGCCGCCGTTCCAGCTCGGTCTGCTCCACCAGGGGCAACTCCATCCAGCGCGACCCCTGCAGCGCGCTCTCCCGCGCACCGATCCACACCTCCAGATCCTTGCGTGCCTCTGCCGCCCCGTACTCCGGCGCCCGGCCCTCGGTCACCGCCCGGTGCAGGCTGGTGAGGATCGACGCCTTGGCGACGTCGTCGTGCGCGGAGAGCCCGTCTCCGATCCCGTTGCCGGCGAAAGGGTTCTCCCAGACCACCGGCGGGTCGGTGTCCACGCGGACCGCCGTCAGGACCTGCCGGTCCCCGGCCTGCTCGTGGACGTCGACGAACGGGTATCGGACCGCCTTGCCCTCCCGGTAGAGCACCAGCTCGTCGGTCGTCATCCCGTTGCCGGAGAGGTAGCCGGCGGTGCCCTCGATGTCCCAGTGGCTGCCGCGCGCTCCGGACGGCGGCATCTCGTAGAGGCAGGTCACGTCGCCTTCATGCTCGACGACGGCGCTCTCCCACCAGCGCGTGGTCTGCCGCGCGCCGCCGTAGGTGGCGTAGGGAGGGACCTGCAGCTCCTGGGCGTACCCGAGCACCCGCCTGGGATCGAGGCCCATGGCCTTGCGCACGCCGTTGAAGCCGTGATAGCTGCCCGACGCGTACCAGAGCCGGGCGTGATTGAGGGTGCCCAGCAGCCCCTGCTCGACGATCAGCCGCTTCAGCCGCTCGCGCGGCCAGCGCCAGACGTTCTCGGCGATTTCCCAGCACAGGTTGCGCTCCTTGCACGCGCGGCTCAGGAAGTCGCCGTGGGCGAGGGTGTCGCCGTAGGGGATCTCGGTGATGAGGTGACAGCCGTGCTCGACGGCGGCCAGCGCCACGACGATCTGGCCGTCGGTCGGCACCAGGACGAAGACCACGTCGGGCGTCTCGGCCCCAAGCATCTCCGTCACGTCGTCGTAGCGCTTCTCCACGCCGAAGAGGTCTCCGGCGGTGCGCAGCGCCTCGGCCCCGCTGTCGCACAGGGCGCACAGGTCGTAGCGGTCGTCGAGCTGCTTCAGAACCGCCAGGTAGCCGCGCGCCCGCGAGTGCTCGTAGGTGCCGACGCCGACCACGGCGATGCGCAACCGCTGCACCAAGTTACCTGCGATCGGGCTACCCGCCACTCGCGCAGTCGGCCAGGAAGGCGTCGTGCAGGGGCACCAGCGGCGAGAGAGACGCATCGGTCCCGGTGACCTGGAAGCGCGCCCGCGCCGTGCGCCCGGAGCCCGGCACCAGGTCGTCCCCGAACAGCGACAGGTACAGCGGGTTCTGGTCCTTGAAGTGATCGGCGAGGTTGGGGGTGTCGTAGCCGGAGATCACCGCATAGCAGTCCTCGGGGGTTGACATGAGTACCGCGGCCACGCGGCTGTCGGGATCGGTCTGGCACATCAGCGGTCGGGCATAGAAACGCTGAGGGTTCCACCGCTCAGGACCGGCGCGATCCACTGATCCTGATCGGGCGGATCGGCGAACTGACCGCCCGCCACGAAGACGTGCGGCACCATCGACGTGTCGAAGTAGCTCGACAGGAAGACCTCGTACGCGGGATAGGGCCAGTGGGAGCGGACCGTGACCGCCAGGTCGATGATGTTGGGCTCCTTGACGTGATAGGTCGCGGTCAGCTCGGCCTTGTGCTCCTCGCTCGGCTCGAATCGGACCTCCAGGGAGTCGCCCTCGGCGCGGACCGACCGCTCCAGCAGGCGCGCCTGGCCCATCCAGTGGTTGGTCGAGAACAGCAGGAAGAGGTTGAAGACGTCGAACTTCGGGTGCACGACCTGGATGCCGGTGGGCTTGTGCAGGACCTCCTTGACGCCGTGGCGCTCACCGTAGGGCTGGATGAACCCGCGCAACTCCTCCGTCTCGAACTCCCACACATCGTTGCTCGCAGCGTGGATGAGCGCCATGGTGTTCCTCCAGGGGTCGCTTCGCGTCGTCGAAGACGGGAAGTATCGAGCGTAAGGCGGTGGGAATCAAGGGAGCAGCGTTCCCTGTCGGCTGCTTGAGCGCCAACGGCTCCGGGTCGAGAATAGGCCGATGATCCGGCGCAGGCTGCCCATCGGCATGCAGACTCTCCGCGAGGTGAGGGAGGAGCACTGCTACTACGTGGACAAGACGGCCTACGTCGAGCGGCTGCTCCACGAGGGCAAGCACTACTTCCTGTCCAGGCCGCGGCGGTTCGGCAAGAGCCTGTTCCTGGACACGCTGAAGGAGTTCTTCGAGGGAAACCAGGCGTTGTTCGCCGGACTGCACATCCACGACCGGCACGACTGGTCGAGGCGGCATCCGGTGGTGCGGCTGAGCTTCGGCGGCGGCAACTTCAAGGATCCCGACCTGCTGGAAGCCAACGTCATGGAGCAGCTCGCCGCCGCCGAACGGCGCATGGGCGTGGTCTCCGAGTACCTGACGGCGGCCGGCCGCTTCGCCTTTCTCCTGGAAGCCCTGCACGGGAAGGCGGGACAGCGGGTGGCGGTGCTGGTGGACGAGTACGACAAGCCGATCCTGGACGCGCTGGTGGAGACCCCGGAGGTGGCGCGCGCCAACCGCGACTACCTGCGCGGCCTGTACGGCGTGATCAAGGACTGCGACGCGCACGTGCGGTTCACGTTTCTCACCGGGATCAGCAAGTTCTCGAAGGTGAACCTGTTCTCGCAACTGAACAACCTCATCGATCTCACGCTGGATCCGGTCTACTCGTCGATCTGCGGCTACACGGAGGCCGACCTGGACACGGTGTTCTCGCCGGAGCTCGAGGGGCTGGACCGCGAGCGGGTGCGCGAGTGGTACAACGGCTATCGCTGGCTGGGCGCCGAGAAGGTGTACAACCCGTACGACGTGCTGCTGCTGTTCCGCCGCCGGCGGTTCGCCGCCCACTGGTTCGAGACCGGGACGCCGGCGTTCCTGGTGGACACGCTGTTCGAGCGGCGGGTGGCGTCGGTGTCGCTGGACCAGACGGTGAGCACGGAGGAGCTGTTGTCGACGTTCGACGTGGGCAAGATCGGCACGGAGGCGTTGCTGTTCCAGACCGGCTACCTGACGATCACCGGAGAAGAGGAGCTGGGCGGAGAACCGCTGTATCGCCTGGGCTACCCTAACCGGGAGGTGCGCCAGAGCCTGAACCGGGTTCTGCTCGGTCAACTCGTGCAGGACGTGAAGCAGCAAATGGCCAACAGCACGCGTCTGGCGCGGCTGCTTGCGGCGCACGACTGCGCCGGCCTGAAGGAGATGTTCCAGTCGTTCTTCGCGAGCATCCCGTACGAATGGCACACGAGCAACGACATCGCGAGCTACGAGGGCTACTACGCGAGTGTGTTCTACTCGTATTTCGCGGCGCTGGGCTACGAGATCGCGGTCGAGGAGTCGAGCAGCCACGGCCGTCTGGACATGGCGGTGCGCACCGCCGGGCACGTGTACCTGTTCGAGTTCAAGGTAGTGGAGATGGCGCCGCCGGGGTCGGCGCTCGCCCAGTTGCAGGAGCGGGACTACGCGGCCAAGTACCGGGGCTCGGGCGAGCCGATCCACCTGATCGGCGTGGAGTTCAGCCGCCGGACGCGCAACGTCACGGCATTCCAGGTGGCCGACGGCTGACCCATGAGCACGATGGGGTCCTGGACAGGATGAGCGGTGAGACTTCCTCCCCGGCGTACCCGGTACAGGAATACGAGCCCCGGCAGCTCAGCATGACCATGCGCCGCGACCGGTTGCTGCGGCTCTCGGGCACGCGGGTGCGCGAGGGCTATGAGCTGCGCCGGTGCCGGGCGGGCGACAGCGATGGCATCGCCGGCGTGCTGGACGCCAGCGGCTTCCAGGGGTGGACGGCCGAGAGAGTCGCGGACTACCTGGCAGAGCCGGAGCGCGGCGAAGGCTCGCGCGTCGTCGCCCGCGGCACCCGGATCGTCGCCTCCACCTTCGCCTCCTGGCAGGAGTTGGGCCGCGTCGGTGTACTGGACTACGTGGCCTGTCACCCGGAGCACAGAGGACGGGGGCTCGGCCGCGCGGTGTGCCTGGGGGTGCTGGAGTTCTTCGCGGGGCGCGGCTACGAGTCGGTGACGTTGCTGACCGACGACGTCAGGCTGCCGGCGATCGCCCTCTACCTCTCGCTGGGCTTCGCGCCCGACATGACGCGCGAAGACATGCCGGGCCGTTGGCAGGCGGTCAGGCACCAGCTCGCCGCGAACAGCCGATGAGCGCGCTGGAAGCGATCAGCGTCGGGATCGTCGGCGCGGCCGGCCGCGGCGGTCGGCTCCGCCACGCGTTCGAGTTGCTGGACGCGGTGCGGATCACGGCGGTGTGCGACATCGACGCCGACGGTCTTGAGCGGGCGCGGCACGAGCTCGGCGCGTCCGAGGCGTACCTGGACTACGAGGAGATGCTGGAGCGCTCGGACCTGGACGCGGTCATCGTCGGCACGCCGATGCCCCTGCACGCGCCGCAGGCGATCGCGGCGCTGGAGCGCGGCGTGCACGTGCTGAGCGAGGTTCCCGCGGCCGTCTCGATCGACGAGTGCCGGCGCCTGGTGCAGGCGTCCCGCCGCAGCCGGGCGAGCTATATGTTGGGTGAGAACGTCACCTACACCCGGCCCAACATGATCGTGCAGGAGATGGTCCGGAGAGGCGAATTCGGCACTCCGTACTATGCCGAGGGCGAGTACCTGCACGAGCTCAAGGGCCTGAACGAGGTCACCCGGTGGCGGCGGCGGTGGCAGACCGGGATCAACGGCGTGACCTACGGAACGCACAGCTTGGGGCCGATCCTGCAGTGGATGCCCGGCGACCGCGTGGTGAGCGTGTGCTGCGCGGGCAGCGGCCACCACTACCGCGACCCGCGCGGCGACGAGTACGAGAACGAGGATTCCTGCCTCATGTTGTGCCGCATGCGCGCAGGCGGCTTGGTGAAGATCCGCGTCGACATGCTCTCGGACCGGCCGCACTCGATGATGAACTTCCAGCTCCAGGGCACCGATGGGTGCTACGAGTCCGCTCGCGCTGCCGGCGAACGGGACCGCATCTGGTTGCGGTCGCGCTCGCCGGACGCCAACACGTGGCTGGACCTGGAGGAAGTGGCCGATCCGTTCCTGCCGGAAGCGTGGCGCGCTCACGGCGAGCTGGCGCGCACGGCCGGCCATGGCGGCGGCGACCTCCTGGAGATCCTGGACTGGGTGAACGCGATCCGCACCGGCACGCCACCGCGGATCGGCATCCACGAGGCGATGGACATGACCGTCCCCGGCCTGGTCAGCCAGCAGTCGATCGCCGCAGGCGGCCGCTGGCTGCCGGTCCCCGATTCGCGGGAGTGGTAGGCGCGGGCTCGCCGGCTACCGAGGTGCGCAACCGTCGGAGCGAAGCGGCTCGCGCAGCGCCTCCACCACGTCCGCAAGACGCCCGCGGAGAAAGCGGATCGTCCCCGAGATCGTCTTCGGCACCGACGGCGCCACCGTGCCGAAGGAGAGATCGATGTCCGTGCACGGCCAGTAGGACCAGCTCGAAGCCGTCGCATGGGGTGAGTTGATCGCGACCGTGAGCGGGTCGTCCCCGCGCCGCTCGGTCGCGATGAATTTCCCGCAGGCGCCGTGCAGGGGGATCTTCTCATCCGGCGCCTCCCGTCCCAGCCGGGCGATGGCCGTGCGCTTGAGCGCGCCCTCGGGCATGTTCAGCGCCCAGCGCGCGCCGGGGACTCGGTCCCAGCGGATGACGAGGGTGCAGCGGCGGTAGGCGGCCATGCGCTGCCGGTAGGCCGGGTCCCCGTTCCACTCCTCCACGGACCGCGCCACGTCTTCCACGCCGTCATGACGCAGCCGTTCCGCCGTGCGGCCCGCGGGCAGCGGATCCTCGGACTCGATGTCGGGATAGGGCCAGAGCGTGATACCGTCCGAGCTCAGAGGGGTCCTCCTCGCGCCGGGCTCCGGGCCCGCGCCAGTATAGGATCTCGCAACGCTTCGGGTACCGGGAGGGTAGGCGCGATGAAGCACTCGGTGGTGTACAAGAAAGAAGGCCTGTACACGGGCTGGCCGCTGCCGGCGCTTCTCCCGGACGGCAGGCTCACCGTCGTGGTGCAGGTTTCGCACTTGGTCGAGCACTTCGCGCTGGGGGAGCGCATCACGCTGGTGTCCGACGATCACGGTGAGTCGTGGTCGGAGAGCGACGATCCGTCCATTCCCTCGAACTGGCCCGGATCCTCCACCCGCGAGCGTCACGACCGCTATGAAGCCATCCTGCCGGGCGGCAGGTACCTGGCCGCCGGCGGCGTCGGCTGGGAGGTGTGGCCGGCCTCGGACCGCGCGAAGGCGGACGAGATTGGTCTGGCGGTCTTCGACGGCCCCGACCCCGCGACCGACGACCTCATCGTTGGCGGATACCGGCTGTACGTGCAGTGGTCGGACGACCGGGGACGGTCCTGGCACCGCCGGGAGTGGACGGTTCCGGGGGCGGTGCGCTTCCTGTCGTTTCCGCGCTCGGCGCCTCTGGCCGACGGGACCATCCTGGTGCCGGCCTACGACCTGGGCTGGTACAAGGACCGGCTCATCGATACCGTCAACACGCCGCCCGACGGCCCGCGCCGCGATGTCCACGCCACCTACGCGATCCGCGTGATCGGGGGAGAGACGTGCGAGCTGGCCGAGATCCCGGGGGGTGGCTTCGGCAATGAGCTCGCCCTGGTGGAGACGGCGCCGGGGACGGTCCTGGCCCACCTGCGCGACGACACCACGGGGTATCTCCTGGAGAGCTGGTCGCACGACGGCGGCCGGACGTGGTCGCGCGCCCTGCGGACCGAAATCTGGGGCTACCCGCCGCACCTGCTGAAGCTGTCCGACGGCAGAATCCTGTGCTGCTACGGCTACCGGCGCGATCCGATGGGCGTGCGGGCCGTGCTGTCGAGCGACGGCGGCAGGAGCTGGGACCTGGAGCACGAGGTCGTATTGCGTGACGACGCGGTGGCGACGTGGGGGAATCCGCTCGGGCAGCACTGCCCGGGCGACCTGGGGTATCCGCTGTCGGTGGAGCTGCCCGGCGGCACGATCTTCACCACCTACTATTTCATCGAAGCGGACGGAGTCGTCCATGCCGCGGCCACCGGGTGGCGGCCGGACTGAGCCTCGCTCCGCGTCATCGCGTCAGACGCCCCTCATCGTCGATCAACGCCACGCGGCTCGGCTGGCGATCAGCCCAGCGCCACAGCACCAGGTTGAGATCGTCCGCCCCGCTGCCGGCGGCAAAGCTCCGCGCGAGCATCCCTACGTAACCGGCTGCGATCAGCCGGTCGGCCACCCTCTGAGATGCTGGGATTCTTCCCTCCAGCATCCGCTGCTCCCAGTCGGGACAACTCAAGTCGAGTTCGGTCACCCCGAGTGCCGCGAGTTGCGCCGGGTCCCGCGCATCCAGCACCGGCTCCGCGTCGACGTTGTAGGCGCACAGCAGAGTGGGCTGAGGTCGCAGGCCGCAGACGCCGGCTTCGCGCATCGCGGTAACCGGCGTCACGGACGTATACAGCGCCGCCAGGCCCTTTCGATTGAACCTGCCGCCATGAATGCGTGCTCCCTCTCCCGAGACCGGCGACCAGCCCCAACGCGGATCGTGAGCCCGGAAGACAATCCCCTGATACCGCATTCACGCCCATCAGGCATAGCCGCCGGCCATGACCCGGTCGAGGTAGGCATGGACGTGGCGAGCCCGGCCCTCCCGCACCAACTGGTCGGGCGTCTTGCCGGCGAAGCCCGGCAGGGCCTCCGAGCGGAACCAGGCGTAGGCCACGAGTGGGGGGGAACCGGTGTACTGCTCGACCCGGCGGAGGATCTCCACCATCTCCCGCAAGCGCGTCTGCGTCTTGCGAGCGCGAACCCGCGTGGTCCGCGAGAGCGCGTCCTGACTCAGCCCCAGCGTGCCGGCGATCTCTGCCTTCGTCGTGCGCAACGCGCCTGCGATCAGCCTGGGTGAGAACGCCTGGTTCTCGACGACATCCTGTAGCTGCATGACTCCCTTTTCCCGATCCGCACCATACAATATCACTCGAATACCAGTGATTCCCCATAGCGTCCAGGCGTGCCGATCGGACCATGAGCCGCGATCCTGATGGGATACGGCCGGTGCGTGATACCGTCCGGGCACGGGGATCTGAGGGGTGACCGCATGAAACACGTGGTGGCGTACAAGAAGAAGGGCCTCTACGCGGGATGGCCGCTGCCGACCGTCCTCCCCGACGGCAGGCTCACCGTCGTGGTGCAGGCTTCCGGCCTGGTCGAGCACTACGCGCTCGGCGAGCGCATCACGCTGGTGTCCGAGGATCGCGGCGACACGTGGTCGGAGAGCGACGATCCGTCCATTCCCTCCAACTGGCCCGGATCCTCCACCCGCGAGCGGCACGATCGCTTCGCAGCCGTCATGCCCGGCGGCAGGTATCTGGCCGCTGGCGGGGTCGGCTGGGAGGTGTGGCCGGCGGCGGATCGGGCGAAGGCGCATGCGATGGGACGGGCGGTCTTCTACGGCCCGGACCCCGCCACCGACGACCTCGTCGTCGGCGGAAACAGGCTGTACGTGCAGTGGTCGGACGACCGTGGACGGTCGTGGCAGCGCCGGGAGTGGACGGTGCCGGGGGCGGTGTGCCTGCTGTCGTTCCCGCGGTCGGCCCATCTGGCCGATGGGACCATCCTGGTGCCGGCCTACGATCTGGGCTGGGAAAAGGACAAGGTCGTCGACGCCGTGCGCGCGTCATCCGAGGGCGAGCGCCGCGACGTCCACGGCACCTACGTGATCCGCGTGATCGGGGAGCGGACGTGCGAGCTGGCCGAGATCCCGGGGGGAGGCTTCGGCAACGAGTTCGCCGTGGTCGAAACGGCCCCGGGGACGGTCCTCGCCCACCTGCGCGACGATTCCACCGCCCAACGCCGCGCCGACTCCACGGGGTATCTCCTGGAGAGCTGGTCGCACGACGGCGGCCGGACGTGGTCACGCGCCCTGCGGACGGAGATCTGGGGCTACCCGCCGCACCTGCTGAAGCTGTCCGACGGCAGGATCCTGTGCTGCTACGGCTACCGGCGCGATCCGATGGGCGTGCGGGCCGTGCTGTCGAGCGACGGCGGCAGGAGCTGGGACCTGGAGCACGAGATCGTGTTGCGTGACGACGCGGTGGCAACGTGGGGAAACCCGCTCGGGCAGCACTGCCCGGGCGACCTGGGGTATCCGCTGTCGGTAGAGCTGCCCGACGGCACGATCTTCACCACCTACTACTTTGTGGAAGCGGACGGCATCGTCCACGCAGCGGCCACCAGGTGGCGGCCGGACTGACGGTTGCAGGAGTCTCCCGGCCGTCTCGACCGCCCGCCGGCTTCTCCTTGACAGCGTGACGGTGAGTCTTTAGGTTCGGGAGTTCTACAGGTACGTTGTACCGACCGTAACAATCTTCAAGGAGGTGCGTGATGCAGAGGTTTGCACGCACTACGGCAGTCGCCGCGGGTCTATTGCTGCTGCTGGCGCCCACGGTGTTCGGCGCCGGGACCGAGGACGCGGCAGCGGATCAGATGGTGATCACGTGGGCTGGGCCCTATGGCGCTGTCGGCGAGATGGGCGAGGAAGGCGAAGGAGATTCCTGGGCCACCAGGCACTTCGAGGAACGCTTCAACGTCGACATCCAGGGCAACGGGATCGGCTCGAACGAGGGCGAGAAGGTGCAGATCATGCTCGCCTCCGGGGAGTTCCCGGACACGGGCGCCTTGTGGGGTCGCGCGATCGATCACTACAACGACGGCATCATCCGCCCCATTCCCGAGGCCATGATCCGCGAGCACATGCCCAACTACACCCAGCGCATGGATTCCGAGTACCCCGACGGCTGGCTGCGCGACCGCAACCCGGACAATCCCGAGGAAGAGGTGCTCGGCATCCAGGGGTTCTCGGCGCAGAACGTCAGCATGGGTTATTTCATCGCCTTTCGCACCGACTGGGCGGCCAACGTGGGCGCGACCCTGTCGGACTACGAGAGCTCCAAGGTCTCCATCGACGAGTACGGCAGGGTGCACTACTGGCCCAATTTCGACGGCAGCGCCACCCTGGAGTGGTTCGAGGAGATGCTGATCGGCTTCCGGGACGGTGATCCCGACGGCAACGGCAAGAACGACACCATTCCCTTCGGCGGCGGTGGCGGACCCCGCTACGGCTGGCTGCAGTCGCCCATCGCCGGCGCGTTCCAGGCGCAGCTCGAGGGACGCCGCAACACGCTGGTGGACGGCAGGCTCTACACCGAGGAGATCAGCCCCAATTACCGCATGTACCTGCAGCTCATGGCCCGGTGGTACGCGGACGGACTGCTCGACAAGGAGTTCCTGACCATCGACCGCTCCAAGGCGTGGGACAAGGTCAAGGCCGGGCTCACCGCATCGCAGAGCATCCACTACTGGTACTCCGGCCGCGAGGACCGGATGGCGTATCCGCCCAACAGCTTCGTGCCCGAAGAGGACCTGGGCAAGGCAGAGGTTCCGCTGTTTCAGCCCATCGGTCCGACCGGGTACCGCGGCGGCGGCGCCTACAACGCCAGCCCCTGGTACAACATGAACCAGTACGTCAACGCCGACGTGGACGACAAGAAGCTCAAGGTGATCCTGCAGATCGTCGACGCCGCCTATTACGGCACCGCCGAGGACTGGGTCCACCAGCGCTTCGGCAAGGAAGGCGTGCACTTCGACTGGTCGGGCGAGGCGTGGAACTCGACCCCGGTCCGGCGCGCGGAAGAGGATATCACCCCGACCGCGGGCGAGCCGACCGTGGGTCCGTTCGTCAACTCCTACCCGCCGAGCGCGTCGGTCGACCGCATCGTCTTCAACAACGCTCCCATGATCACTTCCTTCCTCACCGACTACATCCTGGCGCCGGAAGGCATGGCGCGGACGCTCCTGCCGTACCGCTTCGACTCCAAGAGCGAGACCAACCTTGCCGAGCTGTATTCCGAGCACGGCGAGGTGCTCAACACGCTGACGAGCGAGTTCTCGGCCAAGGCGGTCGTGGGCGAAGTCGACATCAACGACGACGCCGTATGGGACGGGTACGTCGCCGACTACCTCAAGTTCGGCGGCGCCGCGATCCTGGACGAGTTGCTGAAGGCGCCGGTCTACGAGAAGTTCAGGAACGGCGTGACCGAATACGCCGCCGGTCCGAACGAGAAGTGGTGGTAGCGGTCGGCTGACGAAGCGAACGCTCGCAGTACACGACGAGGGGATGGCCGTCCGCGGTCATCCCCTCGCTTCGTATCCGGCCGCGCGGGCGGTCAGCCTTTCAGCGACCCGATGAAGATGCCCTTGATGAAGTATTTCTGCAGGAAGGGGTACAGGAGCACGATCGGGCCGATGGTGAGGATGGTCAGGGCGGCCTGAGCCGCCTCGGTCGGCAGGGTCGGCAGGTCCTCGATCGCCCTGAAGCGGTCCACCCCCAGCAGCGCCTCCTGGATCTGCTGGATCATGCGCCGCAGCAGGGTCTGCAGCACGATCTTGCGCTCGCTGCGGATGTAGATGAGGGCGTCGAACCACGAGTTCCAGTGTGCGACCGCCGTCCACAGCGCCAGCGTCGCGATGATCGGCTTCGACAGCGGCACGATGATGCGGGCCAGGATCGACGGATAGCCGGCGCCGTCCACCAGCGCCGCGTCCTCGTACGCGGGGTCGATGGTCATCAGGAAGTTGCGGGCGATGATGATGTAGAAGCCGTTGACGGCCAGCGGCAGGATCAACGCCCAGCGGGTGTCGATCAGGCCGAGCCGGCGGATCAGCAGGTAGTTCGGGACCAGCCCGCCGGCGAAGAACAGCGTGATCAGCAGCACGATGGTGAGCAGGTTGCGCGCGGGCAGGTTGCGCTTGGCGAGCGGGTAGGCGGCCAGCAGCGTCATGGCGACGGCGACGAGCGTTCCCAGCACCGTCCGGTAGATGGAGTTGTAGTAGGCGACCTGCGCGTTGCCGTACTCGGAGAAGGCGAACTGATACGCGCCGAAGCTCCACTCGCTGATCCAGAACTTGAAGCCCAGGGAGGTGACCTCCTCGACGGTCGAGAACGAGGTCAGCAGCGTGACCCAGAACGGGTAGACGATCGACAGGGCGAACAGGGTCAGAAACACGTACATGCCGCCGCGCGACAGCCGGCTGCCGAACGACGGGTGCAGCGCGTGGAAGGCTCTACCAGATGCCATATTCGCTGAAGCGCCTGATGATCATGTTGGCCCCGACCAGCAGGCCGACGTTGAGGACGCTCTTGAAGAGGCCTACGGCGGTGGCGTAGTCGTACTGTCGCTCCAGGATCCCCCTGCGGTAGACGAAGGTGTCGATGATGTCGGCAACCTCGAACACGAGCGGGTTGTACAGGTTGAGGATCTGGTCGAATCCTGCCTCCATGATGCCGCCGACGTTGAGGATGAACAGTACGACGATGACCGGGATGAGTGACGGCACGGTGATCCGCACCGCCATCTGCAGCCGGTTCGCTCCGTCGACGGTCGCCGACTCGTAGAGCTCGGGGTTGATGCCGGCAATGGCGGCAAGGTAGACGATCGTCCCCCAGCCGACGCCCTGCCACATGGCGGTGACCACCAGCATCGGTCGGAACAGCCCCTGCGAGTACATGACGACCGGCGCATCCAAGCCCAGCAGCGTGTAAAGATAGCCGACGATGCCCCGCTGCGGAGACAGCATCTCGATGATGATGCCGGAGAGCACCACCCAGGACAGGAAGTGCGGCAGGTAGGAGATCGTCTGCACGGTCCGCTTGAAGGCGGAGCTCTGAACCTCGTTGAGGATCAGGGCCAGGATGATCGGCGCCGGGAAGCCGAAGACGAGCTTCAGCACGCTGATGATGACGGTGTTGCGGAACAGCCGGGCGAAATAGGGGTTTTCGAAGAGCTGGCGAAAGTGGTCGAAGCTGTTCCAGGGACTGCCCAATATGCCCTTGGCGTATCGGTAGTCCACGAACGCGATGCCGATTCCGTAGATGGGGACGTAGCGAAAGATGATCAGGATCACCAGCGGCGCAAGGAACAGCAGATAGAGCGCGTACATGCGCTTCGCTCTCCGCCACTTCTCGTTTCGCAGGGCGGATTCGTATGCCTCCTGGATCCGTGCCGGCCGCGCGATCACCTCCGCATGCTCCCTCGTGTCCTCCCATGCGGAGATCGGCGCGAGCCGTCCTCCGCAGCCACCAAGAGATCGCACGCTAGCGGCTCGGGCCTGCGTTCAAGACTATCCGAATCTGGCCCGCCGTGGGCACATCGAGAATGCACGAGGGAGGCAACTGCCATGGTGAGAACGCATCGATCCATAACACCTAATCCCTCATACCAGATTCGGGCAGCCTCAGAACGCTTCGCCACCTCTCCCCCTCCGGTTCAAGTCTTCCCTGAGTCGCGATCTGAAGTACGCATGTGAGATGCGGTAGAAGCGAGCGCCCATCGATCCATAGATCAGGAACCCAGCGACGGGACCTATAGGAAGGACCCCAAACGCATGTTGCCGCATAGACGCTCTCTCTATCTTGGCGGACACCGCTGCAATCAGCGCCACATGGCCATTCTGTTCGTACTCGCTGACGCCCCGCTGAGACCGCTTTTCCGATCGTGTGGAAGCCCATTGCCACACTACACGGTCAAGGTCTGTGGCATGATCGGCTTCGCAGCCGCACCGCACGCCAGCGCACCAACAGATCGCCTGCAACGACTCGAGGAACATATCGATCTGGTGCGGATCGTGACGAATACGAAAGCCGGGAAGCCAGCTTCCAAGCAGGCCAGCCGACGCCGACAGCAGCCGAGCCTTCTGCTCAGATCCAGCAACAGATCCTGCCGTTCGGACCAATCGCATGTGCTCTTCGGAGAGATGCCCTGCCCAATAACTCTCCACGCATCCGTGAGGGGAGTCCAAGAGACCCGTATCCTCGCTAATAGCCGTATACTGCGAACGCGCAGGCACGAAATCTGCCTGCAGCCGCCGGTCGCCAGTTGATGCAAGCGCCTTATAGAACTCGCGCGCATGCCGCTGGAAGCGGGCCACCAGTGATGTTTCGATCACCGAGCCAACCACCGGTCCAACAACGGGAAGAAAACCGACGGTTAGAACTCTGATGTGCGCCGTTCGGAACTTCGCGGACACGTTTCCCACGACGTCGTCGGTCCATGGGTCACCTCGATCGCGGACACGTCCGTGATGGGTCTCCCGTGCCCATCGAAGCAAAACGCGCTGAAAGTCGTGAGGTTCCTGCACATCGCAAACCTTCTCGAAGCCGGCTGCCCAGCACGATATATGCATTCTCTCCAGTAGCCTCTTCGTGAATCTATGCCGACGCGTTCGCCAGAGATGGATGACCGGAATAGCGTTGGCCACAAATCCTGCCACAGCGGCACGTGCACGGTGCCCCCGTAACGTTTGCTCGTTGGGCGACATCATTCGCCAGGACTCGCGCATGCTGCGCAAATAATAAGATCTGTCTTCGGCAAAAAAGTTCTTTACACACTCGCAGTACGTGGAGGGACTCATTGTCTCATTCCAGTTTATTGGACACCACGGATGAGATAGTTGAACTTCATTCCGTTGATTGTCAAGCCCCACCGGCCGGGGGGGCATTCCGCCGGGTGCGACCCCATTCGCCAGCGTGACGGATCAGGCAGCCATGCGTTCAGCCTCCTGTGGAGGTGAGAGGGGGAGCAGGCGCTCGTGGTCGCTGCCGAAGCGGTGGCTCTTGAGGGATGCGCGGAGCTGCAGCATGCCGGTCGCTCCCGCCATGCCCCACATCATGCCGCTCTGCTTCAGGCGCGCCGCCACCACGTTCTTGCAGGCGCTCTCCACGGTACCGCTGCCGATCGGCAGACCAGCTCCCGATAGCGGCGGTAGTCCATCCGCTGCTGGTTGGCCGTGAAGTAGTCGATCTCACCTTGGAGGTCGGCACGCAGCGCCGGGTACTCGCCGCTGTCGCGCAGCTTCGTGAGTTCCTCGATACACGCATGCCAGAAGTCCAGGATGTGCCAGACCTGCTGCCCGCGCTCGACCATCGTCGGCAGGCACGCGGGAGCGTCCCAGAGCCGCGCCCGACCTACCTGGAGACGAGGCTACCCGGCGACGAGGCGCCGGCGGCTGCGCGGTGCCACCGCCAGCGGGGCCTCGGCGCATCCGATCCCCTCGATCCCGACCGTGCCGTCACGGTCGCTGAGGTTCGCAAGCACGTAATCGGCGCCGTCACCGCGTTCCAGGTGGAGGGTGAGCGGCGCATCGGTGCACAGCGCGAACCCTCCCCACTCGATCCGCGTCGTCTCCACCGCGTACAGATACTCGATCGTTCCGCCATCCCCCCTGCAGAGCACGACGACGGCTCCGTCGGTCGTGAGCTCGCCATAGCGGGTAGGCGCCGGCTTCCACGCGTAGGAGACCGCGACGTACACCGTGGCGCCGCCGCGCCCGACGGCGAGCCCGGCCGCGTCGCTCGGAAGCCCCCGGTGCTCCCTGCTCACCGCCAGCTCCCGCACGATCGCCTGATAGCGCCGGTGCTGGAAGGTCCCTCCTGCTGACTCAGCTCCCGGATCGTCTCGATCTCACGCGCGTCGTAGAACAGCAGCGGTCGCTGCCGTCGTTCCAGCCGGATCCCTTCCGTGTCCACGCCAACCTCCGTCTGCTCGCGAACGCCTCCCATGGTACCGCCCGTAGGCCGGACATGCAGGGCCGATCGCAGCGCGACGAAAGCGGCACGGAAAACGTGCCTGAATTGCCGGCGGAGCCGTCGGAAACCAGGAACGAACAGAACCGCGCGTCGTGATCTTCTGATACGCTGGCCGTTGCCCTCCGCATCGGCCTGATCTACGCTGTGGCGCGCCATGATGAGGATCTCGAGCAGCGGCGGGGACCTCGCGGACAGCTCCCTGCGGCGCGCGGTTCAGCTCGGCGTCGACTGCATCGACCTGGGCTGCCCGCCCCTCGACCAGTTGACCGCCGTCAAGAAGCGCATCCGGTCGTTCGGCCTGGACGTCAACCGCATCTCCCTGCCGGACATGAGCGCTGCCTTCATGCGCGGTGAGGACGGCGCCGGGAAGGAGCTGGACGCCGTCGAGCGCACCCTGCGCGCCTTCGGCGACGCCGGCTACCGGCTCACCTTTCAGCGTTTCGAGGGCAGCAACTTCAACCACTTGGTCACCTTCTACGAGTCCGTGCACCGCGGCGGCTACCGCGGCTCAGGCAAGAGCGTGTGGCTGACCGGCCGGCGCCCGCCCGAGCGGTCGGAAGCGGAGCTGCGTCAGGCGCGCATGGCCTACTGGCCCCACTTCGGCCACGACGAGCCGCCCGACCGCGCCGAGCTCGACGCGTGGTGGGGGCAGTTCTGCCGCGTCTTCGAGCGGCTGGTGCCGATCGCCGAAGAGTACGAGATGCGCATCGGCGTGCACCCGGCCGACCTGCCCCTGGCGGACGCGCCGCTGGGGACGCTGGGGTTCCACCGGGTGATTGACGCGTTCCCCAGCCGCAACGTCGGCTATCTCTACTGCTGCGGCACGCGCGCGGAGGCCGGCGGGCTGCCGCTGGTGCTGGAGGAGATCCACAACTACGGGCGGCAGGGCCGCCTCTTCATGATCCACTTCCGCAACATCCGCGGCAGCCTGATGACCTCCAGCGCTTACGAGGAGGTGCTGCTCGACGACGGCGACATGAACATGTTCAAGATCCTGCTGGAGCTGCACCGGGTGGGCTTCGACGGCTGCCTGAGTCCCGATCACATCTTCCGGCTGGAAGGCGATCCGGACGCCTCGACCGATCAGAATCGGGCGTACCAGGGGCTGGCCTTCTCGATCGGGTACCTGAAGGGGTTGCTCGCCGCGCTCGCGGTGGTGGGGTAGGAGAGGGAGGTACGAGCATGAATGCCGAAGAGATCTACCGGAAGCTGGGGGTGCCCGCGTCCGTCAATGCCGTCGGTACCGGCACGCTGGTCGGCGGGTCGGGTCCTCCCGCCTTCGTGCGGGAAGCGATGGAGGCCGCGAGCGGCCGCTTCGTCAAGATGGACGATCTGCTGCTCGCCTGTGGCGACGCCATAGCCGCTCAGGTGGGTACGGAGGCCGCCTACATCTCCTGCGGCGGCGCCGCCGGCGTGACCCTGAGCGCCGCCGCCTGCATCGCCGGCACCGACCCCGCGGCCATCCGCCGCCTGCCGGACGCCGAAGGACTGCGTCACGAAATCGTCGTGCAGAAGCGGCACTCCGACAGCTACGACCGCTGCCTGCGCGCCGCCGGTGCGCGGCTGGCGGAAGTGGGCCGGGACGACGGCTGCGATGCCGGCGAGCTGGAAGCCGGCATCACCGGCGACACCGTGGCGATCTGGTACCCCTGGCCGCCCCTGGGCGACCAGACCGGCCTGTACCCGGAGATGCCCGGCCCGGACGAGATCGTCCCGCTGGAGGAGGCGTACGCCATCGGCAGGCGCCATGGCGTGCCGGTGATCGCCGACGCCGCCTCGGATATCTACCCGCTCGACCTCATGCGCCGGATCGCCGCCGCCGGGGACCTGGTGATATTCGGCGGCAAGTACTTCGGCGGCCCCAACGCCAGCGGCTTCGTGTGCGGCGACCGCGGCCTGATCGAGGCGGTCGCCGCGCAGGGCTTCACCATGCCGGCCGGCGCCATGGGGATCGGCCGCTCCATGAAGCTGGACCGCCAGCAGGTGATCGCCCTGACCGTCGCCGTCGAGCGCTGGTTCGCTGCCGACCACGCCGCCCGCTTCGCCGCCATCGACCGCAGGCTCGCCGTGGTCGAGCAGGCGCTGCAAGGTCTCCCGCACGTCCGGCTGGAGCCGCACATGGTGACTCACGGCTTCTACGGCTCGTTCCTGGTCGTCGAGCTGGACACCGCGGCGCTCGGCAGGACGGCGCGGCAGATCGCGGAGGAGCTGTACGTGGGCGAGCCGTCGGTGCTGGTGCAGTCGCCCACCGAGTCCACGCTGTGGGTGTTCTTCTACACGGTCGAGGACGGCGAGGAGCGGATCATCGCCGACCGGATGCGTGCCGTGCTGCGCCGAGTGCTGCGCCAAGTGCTGAGCCGATGATCCGACTCTCCATGGGGTCGGCGGAGCTGTCCGACAGCTTCCTGCGCCGCATCGTCCAGCTCGGGGTCGACTGCGTCGACCTGGGCTGTCCGCCCCCGGACGGGTTGTCCGCCCTGAAGAAGCGCATCCGGTCGTTCGGCCTGGATGTCAACAGCGTGTTCCTGCCGGACATGAGCGCCGCCTTCATGGGCCGCGAGGAGGGCTCCGGGAAGGAGCTGGATGCCGTCGAGCGCACCCTGCGCGCCTACGGAGACGCCGGCCTGCGGCTGGTATTCCAGCGCTACGAGGGCAACAACTTCAACCACCTGGTCACCTTCTACGAGTCCGTGCACCGCGGCGGCTACCGCGGCTCGGGCAAGAGCGTGTGGCTGACCGGCCGGCGCCCGCCCGAGCGGCCGGAGGAGGAGATGCGCCGTGCGCGCATGGCCTACTGGCCCCACTTCGGTCGCGACGAGCCGCCCGACCGCTCAGAGCTCGACGCCTGGTGGGGGCAGTTCTGCCGCGCCTTCGAGCGGCTGGTGCCGATCGCGGAGGAGTACGAGATGCGCATCGGCGTGCACCCGGCCGACCTGCCGCTGGCGGACGCGCCGCTGGGGACGCTGGGGTTCCACCGGGTGATTGACGCGTTCCCCAGCCGCAACGTCGGCTACCTGTACTGCTGCGGCACGCGCGCGGAGGCCGGCGGCCTGCCGCTGGTGCTTGAGGAGATCCACAACTACGGGCGCAAGGGCCGTATCTTCATGGTCCACTTCCGCAACATCCGCGGCAGCCTGATGACCTCCAGCGCCTACGAGGAGGTGCTGCTGGACGACGGCGACATGAACATGTTCAAGATCCTGCTGGAGCTGCGCCGGGTGGGTTTCGACGGCTGTCTGAGCCCCGACCACATCTTCCCGCTGGAAGGCGATCCGGACGCCTCGGCCGACCAGACCCGCGCCTACCAGGGGCTGGCCTTCTCGATCGGCTACATGAAGGCGCTGCTGGCCGCGCTCGCGACGGTTTGACGGACGGGCTTGGCCGCGTCAGACCGGGCCGAGATTACGCCACCAGCGGACTTCGTTGCTGCCGCGCTCGGCGGCCGCCACGATGTCGAGCCGCCCGTCCCGATCAAGGTCGACCAGGATCACTTGGTCGGCTGCGGTCCACCCCTCCTTCAGGACCTGCATGCTCCATGGGCTGCGCGGGTCGCCGCCGTGCTTGAAGAGGGCCACCCGGCCGGCATCCTCCCATCCCGTGGCCACCACCTCGATTCGGCCGTCGCCGTCGAGATCCGCCGCGACGGCCTCGAACGCTTGCGGGTAGGACCCGGAGATGACGTGCTTGCGCCACGGCACCTGCCGCGGATCGCCGGGGTTCTCATACCAGACGACCTGATGCGGCACGTCCCCCACGCCTTCCAGCGGCCGCATGCCGAGAGCCATGACGACGTCCAGGTGTCCGTCGCCGGTCATGTCCACCGGGCCGCCGTGCGTGGGCTGGGGTGAGGTGTCGATGACGTGCTTCGTCCACGGTCTGCGCGCCGGATCGCCGGGATTCTCGTACCAGCCGACCTGGTTGCCGGCGACGGCCGAGCCCAGCAGGTCCATGCGGCCGGCGCGGTCGAAGTCGACGGCCAGGATGGTGCGCGGCTCGCCGATGCCTTCCTCGATGGTGTGCTTGACCCACCGGTCTCCCCGGTTCTCGAACCAGGCGACCTCGTTGCCGATGCGCCAGTTGGTCGCGGCGACGTCGAGGCGGCCGTCTCCGTCCAGGTCGGCGACCGCCAGGTCGTAGGCGCCGGGGAAGCCGCCGTCGGTGATGTAGTGGTGCGTCCACGATCGCCGCTCGCGAGGGTCGCCGTCGAAGGAGAACCACAGCAGGCTGCCGCCCTTGTTGTCCACGCTGACGATCTCCGGGCGCCCGTCGCCGTCGATGTCGGCGATCTCGTGCCGCTCCAGCCACTCGCCCGCGCGCTCGTGGATGACATGGCGGGTGAAGCGCCCGCTGCCGTCGTTCTCGAACCAGTAGAGGCCGACATCGGTATCCATCGCCACGACGTCGGGGAAGCCGTTGCCGGTGAGGTCCACGGTCGAGATCCCGAACGCGTAGGAGAAGCCGTCTCCGATCAGTCCCTCTTCGAACCGGATGTGTTCCGCCATGTGTCGCCCCTTCAGCCCTCGCGCCCGCCGTACGGCCGGCTCCGGGATGCGATCCGACAGGCCCCGGAGATCGCTCCTCGCTATCGGTCGCGACCGCGCTCCCGGCGCAGCAACGCCTCGAGTTCAACCACGCGCGCTTCGGCTTCCTGCCGCGCCTGCTTCTCCTGCTGCCGCGCCTGCTTCTCCTGCTGCCACCCTTGTTCAGCCTGCTGCCGTGCCTGTTTCTCCCGCTTCCACGACTGTTCGGCCCGCTGCCGTTCCTCGTTGCTCTCGGTGAGCGTCAGTATGTCCTGCCCCGTCGCCGGGTCGTGAAAGCGCAGTTCCTCCTGCACGATGTCCCCCGGCACGATGCGCAGTTCCAGCCCCAGCACCGCGCTGTACATCGCCGGCGTGCCATCCCTCAACCGGCTCTGCACCATGGGCTCGTACTCCCCGCCAACCAGATGCAAGCCGCTCAACGGCCGCTGCAGGTACTCTCCCGTCGGGTCGTACTGCCAGTATTCCTGCACCCCGAGCGACTCGTACAGCTCCCGCTTCGGCCCCTGGTCGTTCTGCCACGTGCTGTGCGAGGCGATCTCCAGCACGAAGTCAGGGCCCTTGCGTTCCTCCCACACCTTGTAGATCGGCCGGGTATGGTTCGGCACCCCCTTCACGACGAACACGTCCGGGGCGACCGACGCGTCGCGGTTGCCCTCTTCATAGTAGATCAGCAGGTTGCCCGACACGTACATGTCGCGGCGGTGGCGGAAGAAGTCGCGCAGTCCGGTGACCGCGTACATGAGCGGGATGCCCTGGGCATCGGTTTCCGCCATCGGCAGTCCATCCTCGGTGGGGTAGTCGATCTCGACGGGAGCGAGCGCGGAGCTACTCATGCGCCATCCTCCTGGCCGGCACACGGTAGCACGACAGGGACCACCCGCGCCAACCGGGATGTGCATGCGTTGTATGCATCGCGCTCTCGCACCGACCGAAGCCCCGGAAGCCGCCATAGCCATAATACGTAAACACGAATCCAAGATCACACCACGTGCCGAACTCGACGGCAGCATCTCGATAGCTGCTTCCCTCGGCGCAATCGCCAGCATTACGGCTGCTCCAGCGGATCGCGCACCGTGGCCGGGCGCCGGTGGTCAGCGAAACGGTCCAAGAACCCGCCAAGGTGATCGGCTCCTTCGGTCATCTCCTTGCCCCTCCCAGAGCTATACATGCTGTATGAGAGAATCACCGATCAGGCCGCGCCTGTCATCCCCTATGATCGCGATTCAGTCGGCTATCCTGAGATGCTCGCTTGGTCCGATGCTCCTTCGCATTGGGAGAGGCATGCACAGGAAATCGAACCCTCGTTGTAGTACTATGCACACCTTCGCCCCTCTTTGCTGGCCTTAATTACCGCAATGGAAAGGAGTTACCTTGATTTCAGCCGCTGGAACTTCGGGCTATCGGTCGCGACCGCGCTCCCGGCGCAGCAACGCCCTGAGTTCGACCACGCGCGCTTCGGCTTCCTGCCGCGCCTGCTTCTCCTGCTGCCACCCCTGTTCAGCCTGCTGCCGTGCCTGCTTCTCCCGCTTCCACGATTGTTCGGCCCGTTGCCGTTCCTCGTTGCTCTCGGTCAGCGTCAGTATGTCCTGCCCCGTCGCCGGGTCGTGAAAGCGCAGTTCCTCCTGCACGATGTCCCCCGGCACGATGCGCAGTTCCAGCCCCAGCACCGCGCTGTACATCGCCGGCGTGCCATCCCTCAACCGGCTCTGCACCATGGGCTCGTACTCCCCGCCAACCAGATGCAAGCCGCTCAACGGCCGCTGCAGGTACTCTCCCGTCGGGTCGTACTGCCAGTATTCCTGCACCCCGAGCGACTCGTACAGCTCCCGCTTCGGCCCCTGGTCGTTCTGCCACGTGCTATGCGAGGCGATCTCAAGCACGAAGTCAGGACCCTTGCGTTCCTCCCACACCTTGTAGATCGGCCGGGTATGGTTCGGCACCCCCAGCACGACGAACACGTCCGGGGCGACCGAGGCGTCGCGGTTGCCCGCTACGTAATAGATCAGCAGGGTGCCCGACACATACACGTCGCGGCGGTGGCGGAAGAAGTCGCGCAGTCCGGTGACCGCGTACATGAGCGGGATGCCCTGGGCATCGGTTTCCGCCATCGGCAGTCCATCCTCGGTGGGGTAGTCGATCTCGACGGGAGCGAGCGCGGAGCTACTCATGCGCCATCCTCCTGGCCGGCACACGGTAGCACGACAGGGACCACCCGAGCCAACCGGGATGTGCATGCGTGCTTGGGCTGCATGAGGGATGGGGGACGGCCCCCCGGATGAATCACGCCGTTCTCTACCGGCGGAAGGGATACCGCCCCAAGACCGTCGCCTTCGGCTCCGCTCTTGGCCCGTCCCCACCTTGCGCTACGGAGTCTGTCGGATCTGCCGCGTGCGCGGCGAGTCCGGCAGACGCCTGCGCGAGATTGCCGCTTCCGGGGCGGCTGGCGGACAGCCCGTGAGCAAGGCGCGCGGACGGCCGTTGGCGACCCCCGTCGACCCGTGGGACACGCGCTTCGCCTTCTTCTGGTACAACGACGAAGAGATCTTTCGCGACACCGATGCCGATCTGGCGCGCAAGGCGGAGGCGTTCGCGGAGGTCGGCATCAACCACGTCATCACCTTCAGTTGCACCCACTTCCGCTGGTCGTTTCGCCGCCACTGGGACCTGCTGACCGATACGCTGGTGCGCGTCGTGGCTGCCTGCCACGCCGCCGGCATGCGCGTGACCGAGCACCACTCCAGCCACCTCACCCACAACCCGCTCGACGAGGCGGGCGAGCGGCAGATCGAGCAACGGCTCCGCAAGCGCGGGTCGAGCATCGCCTCGTGGCCCCACCTGCGCGAGGACTGCGACGCCGACCCGGTCATCGACGGCGTGCCGCTGTCGAGCTGGCGCCAGATCGACGGCCGCACCGGGAACTGGGCGCGCTCGGCCTACCCGGGCCGCTACGACTACCAGGGCTGGACGTTCTGCTTCAACAATCCCCACTACCGGCGCGCCTACCTGGCCTATCTGGAGACGCTGTACGCGACCGGCATCGACGGCATCATGACCGACGACGTCGAGTGGTTCGGCGCCGGCCACGCCTGCGCCTGCGCCACCTGCCGCGCCCTGTTCCGGCAGCAGACCGGTCACGATCTCCCGGAACCCGGGCCCGCCTGGGAGCGCTGGCACGGCGACCACGGCGATCCGTCCTACGTCGCCTGGCTGCGGTTCCGGACGTCCTCCACCACGGCCTTTCACCAGGCGGTCAGGGACCACTACAACGGGCTCGGCATCCGCCCGCTGCGGCCCAACTACAGCGAGCGGGTGCTCCACCGGAACCCCCACGGCATTTCGCTGGAGGACCTGCCCGACCTCGACTGGATCTTCAAGGAGAACGACTACTCCACGATCGTCCGCTACTCCTGGTGCGCCTGGGCGATCGAGGCGGCCCACCGGTTCGCCGTCGGCCGCTGGCGCGGCATCCCGCCGATGAGCATGTTCTACCCCGACCGCCCGGACACCGTGCGCTTCTGCTGGGCGCTGGCGATGAGCTGGGGCCACCTGTACCTGACGACGCCGGAGGGCCGATCCCTGGAGCATGCCGAGAAGCGCCTGCGCCGCTTCGAGGTGGCCCACCCCGAGCTGCTGCGCCGGGTGCATCGCGTGGCGTCGATCGGCTTCTACGACTCGCGCGCCACCCGTGAGCTGTACGAGCGCCGAAGAGCGGAGCCTCGCCGGACTGATCGCCTGGGCGCAGGCATGCTACCGGCGCAACCTGCCCTTCGATCTGTTTCAGCAGGAGGAGCTCGACCGCCTGCCGCTCTATCGGGTGGTGGTCCTCAACGAGGCGGTCTTCCTCAGCGACGCGGAGCTTGCCGCGCTGCGAGGGTTCGTGCGAACCGGGGGGACGCTGGTATGGACCGGCGCCACCGGCAGCAGGGACGAGACCGGCGCGGGTCGCGATGCCGGCGCCCTCGGCCGCTCCTGGGGGATCGACTCCTGCGCGGGAGTGCCGGACGGCGCGCCTCCGGTCACCACCCGCATCGGCGCCGGCCGGCTGGTCCGGGTGGCCGGCGACTACGGGCTGGAGCCTGTGGAGCGGGTCGCCCGCACTGCCGGCGGCGGCCGCGAGGCACGCCTGCCGTGGCAGCCGGTGCCGGCCACGCACGAGCGCCTGCGTGACGACTTGGTCGCGTTCCTGGCCGGCTTGGCTGGCGGGGCCGACCTGGAGCTCCAGCACCTGCCCGCTGACGTGCTGGCGACGGTCTTCGCCACCGAGCGCGGGGACTCCCTGGCGATTCACTTGGTACGGACTGGTGCAGATCGAGCTCGAGTAACGCGGACTCACAGCTTGAAGCTGCGCCGGTGGATCGTCGACGGTCCGTGCAGCCGCAACCGCTCCCGGTGGCCGCGCGTCGCGTACCCGAAGTGCGACTCGAAGCCGTAGCGGCCGTCGATGCGGGCGTACCGGACCATCCAGCGGTCGCGTGCGGTCTTGGCCAGGATCGACGCCGCCATGATCTCCGGGATGCGAGCGTCGCCGTCGATCTCGGCTCGGCACGGGGCTCCCACGGCCGGCGTAAAGCGGCCGTCGACCAGCACCAGGCCGGGCGCAAGGTCCAGCCCGCAGCAGGCGCGCAGCATCGCCAGCAGCGTGGCGTGATGGATGTTGATGCGGTCGATCTCGTGCGGCCATGCCCAGCCGACGGCCCACGCACGGGCGCGTCCGCGGATCAGCGTCGCCAGTTCCTCGCGGACCTGCGGGTCCACGACCTTGGAGTCATCCAGGCGGTCGTCCGGAAATGGCTCCCCCAGGATCACCGCCGCGGCGGTGACCGGTCCCGCCAGCGGCCCCCGGCCTGCCTCGTCGATGCCGCAGACGATCGTTCCACCCTCCCGGTTTGACGCTGATTCGACCGCGATGGTAGCGTCGGCCAGGCACGCCCACAACGCGTGCGCTGTGCTCACATCATGAGCGGGCAGCTACTGAAGCGTGTCGAACTCCTCGGCTTCAAGTCCTTTGCAGACCGCACGGTTCTGGAGTTCGGCACCGACGTGTCGGCGCTGGTCGGACCGAACGGCTGCGGCAAGAGCAACATCGTTGACGCCATCCGCTGGGCGCTGGGCGAGCAGGCGCCCCGCTCGCTGCGCGCCGAGCGCATGGAGGACGTGATCTTCGACGGCGCCGGCAGCCGGCGGTCGATGAGCGTGGCCGAGGTCACGCTGGTGTTCTCCAACGAGAACGGACGGTTGCCGATCGACACGGCGGAGGTCGGCGTCAAGCGCCGCCTGTTCCGCTCCGGCGAGAGCCAGTACTTCGTCAACAACACGCAGAGCCGGCTGCGCGACGTGCGCGAGGTGCTTGCCGATACCGGTCTTGCCACCTCCGGCTACGCATCGCTGGAGCAGGGAAGGATCGACCGGATCCTCTCGGAGAAGCCCGAGGAGCGTCGCGAGGTCTTCGAGGAGGCGGCCGGCATCCTGTCCTACCGCACCCGCGCCGTCGAAGCCGAGCGCGAGCTGAAGCAGGCGGCGGCCAACGTGGCGCAGGTGGAGAACGTCCGGCGCGAGGTGCAGCGCCGTTACGAGACCCTGCGCGTGCAGTCGCAGGCGGCCGAGCGTTACCGCTCCCTGCGCGCGCAGGCGTTTGACGTGGAGCGCGATCTGGAGCTGCTGCGCCTGCGCGGCTTGCGGGACCGCCGGCAGCGCATCGAGAAGCGCCTGTCCCGGGAGACGCAGAAGCGGGACGAGGTCCAGGACGAGATCGACGCGGCGGCGACCAGTGCGCGCAATCATCGGGCCGCGGTCGAGCGCCTGGAGGGCGAGCGCGCGACGGCACAGGAACGCCTCTACGAGATCGCCACGGCCACGAGCGGGGCGGGCAGCGAGATCAGGCTCGGCCGCGAGCGCGTGGACGAGCTGGAAGCCAGCATGCACTCGTATCACAGCCGGGATCAGGCGCTCGCGGAGCGTGTCCACTCCCTGGAGGCGGAGGTCGAGACCGTCCGTGCGGGCCTGACCGAAGCGGAACAGGTCGCCGCGGACGCGGAGTCGAGGGCGTCCTCGGATCGCCGGGATGCCGCGGACGTGGGAGCTCAGATCGCCGAGACGGAGCGGCGCATCGCCGACGCCGCCGCGCGGGCGGCGTCGCACGAGCAGCGCCTGGACGGCCTGCGCGACCAGCTTCGCAAGGTCACCGACGAGATCGTCACCGAACTCGACCAGCGGCTGGGCCAGGGGATGCAGTCCACTCCGTCGGCGGCGCTCGGCAACGACGTTGCGGAGTCGCTCGCCCGGCTCGTCGACGACCTCGGCCGCCTGGCGGTCTCGGCGGCGCGCATGGACGCCGAAGAGCTCGGGCGGCGGCTCGGCGACTTGGTGGAGGCTGCCGAGGGGCTGATGAAGGAGTTCGCGCGTTATCGGGAGACGACCGGATCGCTGCTCGACGAGCTGATCTCCTCGGAGGGGATCGTCACCCACAAGCGGGCGATAGACCGCGACATGGGGGAGACCTTCTGGGCGATCGCCGAGCTCCGCAAGCAGACCGAGGAGTTGCGGCGGACCAATCGCGAACGCACCGAACGGCAGGGCGAGCTGCGCGACGCGGTGCAGGAGAGCCAGGTGGCCGCGGCGCGGGCGCAGGAGCAGGCAGCCGCGCTGCGCAGGCAACTCACCGCCGCGCAGCGGCAACTCGACGAGCAGCGCCAGATCCGCGCGGATCTGGCCTCGGAGGAGCACCAGACCGCCGAGGCGATCCGCGCGCTGGCGTCCAGCACCTCCGATCGCGAGCGGGAGAAGGCGTTCCTGGACCGGGAGCACGATCGGCTGCAGAAGGAGCTGGGCCGCGCCTCGGCGCAGCTCGCCGCGCATCGCCGCGAGATGGACCGGATCGACCAGGCCGCGCAGCAGCGCTCGGCGCGGCTGCGGCAGGCGCAGGAGATGCTGGAGCGGGTTCGGGTGGATCTCGCCGAGGTGGAGGCAGAAGACAAG
This sequence comes from Spirochaetia bacterium, assembly GCA_965215345.1. GTDB lineage: Bacteria > Spirochaetota > Spirochaetia > SZUA-6 > Bin103 > CATQHW01. The sequence goes on from CBDCDL010000002.1 coordinate 2,960,168, forward strand.
GCCATCCGCCACACCTTCGCGCAGACCCACTCCCAGCGCCTGGAGGAGCACTCCGAGCGGCTGGAGCAGATCGAGGCCACGCCGCGCGAGCTGCGCGACCGACTGGGCCGGCTGCGGGAACGGGATCCGCGGCCTCGGGCAGGTCAACCTGCTCGCTCCGGAGGAGTTCAAGGAGGTGGCCGAGCGCTACCGGTTCCTGACCGATCAGCTCCAGGACCTGAGCCAGGCGCGCGCTGACCTGGAACGGGTGACCGAAGAGATCCAGCGCGAGTCCGCCGAGCGGTTCGGCGCCTCCTTCCAGGCAATCGCCGATGCGTTCCGGGACATCTTCCGCCGGCTGTTCGGCGGCGGCCGCGCCGAGCTGAAACTCCGGAGTCAGGACGTGCTGGAGGCCGGCGTCGACATCCTGGCGCAGCCGCCCGGCCGCAAGCTGGAGAACGTGGGACTGCTGTCGGGCGGGGAGCGGTCGCTGACCGCGGTGGCGCTGATGTTCGCCATGTACTCGTTCAAGCCGTCACCGTTCTGCGTGCTCGACGAGCTGGACGCCGCGCTGGACGACGAGAACATCGGCCGCTTCGTCGGGCTCCTGGAAGAGTTCGCGCAGGACTCACAGTTCCTGATCGTCACCCACAACAAGCGCACCATCGCCGCCGCCGCGAACCTGTACGGGGTTACCATGGAGGAGCCCGGCGTCTCCAAGCTGGTGACCCTGCGCATGCCGGAGCGCGCCGAGCGCGAGCCTGTACCTGCCTGAAAGGCGTCGCCGGACCGCACCGGCGTACGGACCGCGCGCCCCGCGGCGTCTACCGGTGGGGGCGAATTGCCAGCGGCTGCTGGACGGCCCTATCATCGGAGCGGCGGAAGGCAAGCACATGAGTGATCAGGAACGGAACGAACCGCAGCCGGAGGACTCGCCGGACTCGCACGGACAGGAAGGCGGTCAGGAGCGCTCCCGCGACCGGTTCTGGCAGGGCGTGAGCGTCCCCGACCTTGTCAAGCAGCGTATCGACGTCATCAAGGCGCAGCAGAGCACGGGGCGCAAGATCCTCATGGCCCTGCGCAAGTTCTACGCGATCCTGCCGCTCGCCGTGGTCGTCTACTTCTTCATCGCCAATCCCGACGTTCCAGAACACGGTGCTGGCCATCCTGCAGTTCCTGGCGCAGCTTCTGTTCGCGATCGCCTACGCGATCATCCAGTTCGTCGCGATCTTCTGGTTCATGGCCCGCTCCAAGGTGGAGACGGTCAGGCCAACCGACCCCAAGTCGATCACCTTCGACGACTACTGGGGACAGCCCAACCTGAAGGCGCTGGTGCGGCAGTGGCTGGGCCTGCTGGCCGACCGGCAGGAGTTCGTGCACATGGGCGGCCGCTACATCAACGGCCTGCTGCTGCACGGGCCGCCCGGAACCGGCAAGACCATGCTGGCCAAGGCGATGGCCGGCGAGGCCGGGGTCGCGTTCATCTCCATCGAGGGCTCCGGGTTCCGGGCCATGTTCTGGGGCGTCGACGTCCTGAAGATGATCTGGTTCGTGCGCAAGGCGCGCAAGTACGCCCGCCGCTACGGCGCCTGCATCGCCTACATCGACGAGATCGACGCCGTGGGTCAGTCGCGCGGCGGCGTGCAGGGCGGGGCCAACGGCGCGGCCGGCGGCATGGGCGGCATGTTCGGCGGCGGCACCGGCGCCTTGACCCGGTTGCTGTACGAGATCGACGGCGTCGATCAGCGATCCATGAAGGAGCGTCTGATCGCCAAGCTCTATCAACTTCGCGGCAAGAAGCCTCCAGCCCGGAACTGGCATGTGCTGTTCATGGGCTCCACCAACCGGGTGGACGTGCTGGACCCGGCGTTGACCCGTCCGGGCCGCTTCGACCAGATGATCGAGGTGGGACTGCCCGACCGCGCCGGCCGCCGCGCCATCGTCGAGGGCTACCTGTCGACCATCCGCCACGACGACTCGGTCGACGTGGAAGCGATCGTGTCCAACACTCCAGGCGCCTCACCGGCGCAGATGATGGCGGCACTGACCAAGGACACGGTACGCATCGCCCTGTTCGAGCACCGCAACGTGGTCACCCAGCGCGACATCGACCGCGCGCTCATCCATCAGATGGCCGGCATGGAGAACCCGATCGAGGAGATGGATCCCGAGCAGCGCCGTTCCATCGCCGTGCACGAGGCTGGACACGCCGTGGTCGTCCACTACGTGCTGCCGGAGAAGCGCATCGGCCATCTGACCATCCTGGCCCGCGGCCAAGCGCTCGGCTTCATGCTGCCGCTCGACGAGGTTGAACAGTACTCGTATCCGCTGCGCAGGATCGTCGCCGACATCATGGTCGCTCTGGGCGGGCACGCCGCCGTCCGCATCGTCTACGGCGAGGAGTGGACCGGCGCCTACAGCGACTACCGTCAGGCTCGGGACCGCTTCCGGCACCTGTACACGCTCGGCCACTTCGGGCCGCCGACCGGCTGGATCTCCAACATGGCCGACGGGCTCGGCAGCCCGCCGGGTTCCGCGCCTCCGGAGGTCAACCGGCTCTGGCAGGACCTGGAGGATCGGACGGAGCGGCTGCTGCGCGATCACCGGGACGAGTTGATGGCTCTTACCGATGCCCTGCTGGAGCGCAACGAGCTCAATACGCGGGAGGTGCTGGAACTCCTCGGGCCGAACGGTCACAACGGCACGAACGGCCATGGCCGGCCAGTTGGCCCCGGCCAGCCCCCGTCGGATGCCAGCGGGCAGAGCGGAAGGCTGCCCGGCACCCTCCCGGCCGTCGACCTGATCGACGAACCGCCGGACGGCGACGAACTGCGGAAGTCCGGCTCGGAGAACCCGCAGGATGACGGCGGTACCGAGCCGCCTGAAGAACCCGCCCGGTAGACACGCGGCTCCTCAATCGCCCGAGTCTACCGGATCGACAGTCTACCGGATCGACCAAGCCCCCAGGTCGCCGCGGGTCACGAAGCGCGGCTCGAGGTTGCCCGACGCCGATCCCAGGAAGATGCCGGGGAAGCCGCCGCGCGCCACCGCGGAGAACACCAGCCAGTTGCCGTCCGGAGACCAGATGCTCCCGGAGCGCGTGTACTGATCGAAGAACTGCAGAGCGCCCAGGCTGCCGCGCGTGATCGGAAAGGTGGCGACCTTCCAGGATTCTCCCGAGCGGGCATCCATCACCCGCAGATGCACGTAGATCTGCTCGGGGTCGGCGGCGAACACCGGCTCCACCACGAGTTGCTGGAGCTCCGCCGCGCTCACCGGTACCAGATAGGCGATCTGGCGGCTGTTGGGAGCCCAGAAGAAGGCGATCACCGTTGGTTCATCCAGCTCAACCGACCGCTCCAGCCGGCCCGGCACCAGCACGCGCAGCGTGCCGTCGGCCGAGAGCTGCGGGGTTGACGATTCCATGATCGCGACGCGCCTCCCGTCGCGGGAGAAGCTGAAGAAGGCGCTGCCGGACACGGTCTTGAGCACGTCCAGGCCCGGACCCTCGATGTCCCGCAGCACGAGCTGGGCCGATCCCGACTCGCTGTCCACGTACAGCATGCGCTCGCCGTCCGGAGACACCTGCGGGGACTGGAAGCGGGCTGGGCGCACATTGAAGTTGCGCTTCCCGGTTGCGCCGCGGACGTCCAGCAGCGTGAGGCGACCGCCCGAGGTCGTGCCGCCGCCGACATGGGCCAGCATGAAACGGTTGCCGGGGTCCCATGCCCAATACAGTGGCAGCCCCGTGTCGAGCGGCTTGTAGCTCAGCTTGCCGGCGGGATCCACCAGACCGAGCTCCATGCCGTCCTCCGCGGTGCGCTGGGACAGCACGCTGATCCAGCGGCTGTCCGGGGACCAGTACAGGTACACCGGCGCGAGCGCGCCGCTCTCCCAGACCACCTGTGGATTGCGCGAGCCTGAGTCGCTGGTGAGGATCGCCGCATCGAGGCTGCCGTCGGTCTGCTGGTCGAAGCGGACGAAGGCGAGGCGGCGGCCCCGTGCCGACCAAGTCGGAGACGAGTACCAGCGGCGCACGCCTTCGCGGCTGCCGGCGTCATCGGTGAGCTGCGAGAGGCGTCCGCCGGTCTGGTCCGCCGTCGCGATGTTGCCGTCCAGAGCGATGAACGCGATCAGCCCCGACTTGCGCTCGAAGCGCTCCAGCAGGGAGCTCTGGGACATCTGCGCGCCCCGCACCGAGCAGGACACCAGCAGGGCGGCCAGGGGGAGCAACAGGAGCGCCTGCAGCGTGCGGCGGCCCGGTCGATGCAGCACTGGCGGCGTCAGGTTCGTCATCACTGCCATGACCAGAACCCTATCAGCCCCGGCGCCATCTTGCGCGGCACCAGGTTGCCCTCGGCCCGCGCCACCATGATGGACGGACCCTCATCGGTGAGCGCGGCGTACACGATATTGCGGCTGTCCGGAGACCAGATCCGCGCGGCCTGACCGTACTGGTCGAAGACGCGGATCACCGCCGCGAACTGCGGCGTGGGCACGAACGCCTCCCCGATGTCGACCGACGAGCGCCGCTCGCGGTCATAGACGCGCAGCGTCAGCACCAGGGACTGATCGCTGCCTTCGTTCTGCGAGACGACCGAGGGGACGAAGTAGGCGACGCGCCTGGAGTCAGGGGACCAGAAGAAGGCGAACACGCCGTCCTCCTCGATCATCGTCTCGGCGCCGGTCGCGATGTCGCGCAGGTGCAGCCGGCTGACGATCGATTCGACTTCCTGGCGGCGGACGATGTAGCCGAGCGACGAGCCGTCAGGAGACCAGAGAAAGGTGACCGTGCCGCGGGCGGAGGCGATGAGCTTGGGAGGCTCCCTCTGCTCCGGATGGGCGATGACCACGTCGGTCAGACCGCCGTCGGCGATGGTCGCCAGCAGCACGCCCGAACCGTCCGGCGACCAGGCCGGGGTCTGGAACTCGCCCGGCTGCAGCGGCAGGCCGCGTTCGATCACCGCCGCGCCGACCTGCAGGAAGGACACCCGCCGGCCGGACGTACGGACCGATCCGGCGTGCACGGTCACGCCGGTGCTGTCGGGCGCCCATGCCCAGAACAGCGGCCGGCCGGCGTCCAGCGTCTGCACCGGCGCGGCGCTACCCGGCTGCCAACTCAGCAGCAGGAATCCGCCCCCACCCGACCCGGCCGTCAGGAAGCTGAGCTGGCGGCTGTCCGGCGACCAGTAGAGATTGGCCGGCAGACGTCCGCCGGTGGAAATCGCCCGCGCGTCGCTGCCGTCGGCGCGCGCGGTGAGCACCCGGCCGGACGTACGGCCCTGGAAGGAATCTATCCCCACAAACGCCACCCGCTTGCCGTCCGGCGACCAGATCGGGGTCTGGTAGATGCGCGCGGCGCTCTCCGACTGCCCGGCGTCGGTGGTGATCTCCCGCGTGGCGCCGCCGGCCTGATTGGCCACGTAGATATTGGCGTCGATGCCCATGTAGACGATCTTTCCGGATTTGCGCTCCAGGGCTCCCATCAGCGAGCTCTGCTCGCTGGTGTCGGGCAGCCGGCAGTCGACCATCAGCGCGGCGCCGACCGCGGCGACGACGACGAGCGCGCCGCGAACGACCGCCCTTCGTCTCATCGGGACGCCCCTCAGCCGACGCCGCGCCGCAGCACGGTGAGCGCCGTGTTGCGGACCGGGTCGGTCTGCTCCGAGACCTCGTCCCAGTCCAGCGATGCCGGCACGTCCGGCCGCACGCCGTCGATGCCGACCTCGCGGCCGGACGGCGACTGGTAGGCGCTGGTCATGATGGTCAGGCGGGAGCCGTCCGGGAGCACGAAATCGACGAAGCTCTCCACGTTGCCGGGCGTCCTGAGCCCGACCACGGTGGCGCGGCGGCGCGACTGCAGCGCCGCGGCCAGCACCTCCGGCAGCCCCTCGGTGTCCGGCCCGATCAGCACCACCAGCGGCACCGACTGGGAACCCTTCAGGTCATAGCCCTGGACCGAGATCGGCTGCGAGCCCTCGGCAGTGTAGATTTCACCATGGTCGCCGTCCGAGAACAGCGACAACAGCGGCATCAGCGGCCACCGCAGGCCGCTGGCGATGCGCAGGTCGAGGATGATGCCGCCGATGTCCCCGGCTTCCGCGAGCGCCTCCAGGATGCGGACCGTCTCCGTGATCAGAGAGTCGGAGGAGATCCGCGGGAACAGCAGGTAGCCGACGCGGCCCGGATCCAGGATGCCGTACTGGAGCGGATTCAGCACCTCCGCGAGGTGCACGCGGCCGCGGATCACCTGGACGTTACGCGGCTCCCGGTCGACCGAGTTGACGCGCAGGATCACCGGCTGGTCGGCCGGCCCGCGGATGCGGGACACCGCATCCGGGCCCTCCTCCCGCCGCACCGGAATGCCGTTGACCGCCGTGACCGCCTCGTGGGGGCGCAGCCCGGAACGGTCGGCGGGAGATCCGGGCATCACCGACAGCAGGATGATGCGCGGCTCCGGGTTTTCACGGTAGGCGACGTAGGCGCCGATCCCTTCATAGGCGGAAGGATCATCGAGCTCTTGCTGGATGCGCTCCGCGCGCGTCTCCCAGCGCGCGGCCAGCGGCGGCAGCTCGTCCAGCATCTGCCGCACCGTCACCGGGAAGTCCTCGCGCGAAAGGAGGTTCACGATCACCGGCCGGTACCGCTCGCGCAGCTCGTTCCATGCGACTCCGTGCAGGTCGCCGTACACGTAGTGGTCGCGCAGCAGGGTCCACATTTCGTCGAAGGTGCGGATCTGCAGGGAGGTGATCTGTTCCCGCTGTTCGGCGGGATCCGGCACGGGTGCGAGCTCCGCGTCGCCCGAGGATTCGCGGGTGCAGGCGCCGAGGATCGACAGCGCGGCGATCATCGCCAGGACGGGCGTCGCCATCGCCGGGCCGACGGTGGCCGGCGCGTTCCACAGCCGGGGTCGCATAGAGAAGCGCCACCTTAGCATGGCCGCGGTGCCGAGTTCATTGACAGCTTGGAAAAGCGGTCGATAGTATCGTCTCCCTGCGCATGCGCACCAGCCTGAGTTCCCGCCTGATCGACGTGTTGCGCAACGTCACCACGCGCAAGCAACTCACGGAACGCAACATTCGCGACGCCGTCAACGAGATCAGGAACGCCCTGCTCGAAGCCGATGTGAATGTGCGCGTGGTCCGTCGCTTCGTCAACCGGACGGTTGAAGAGGCGATCGGCGATCAGCGCGTGTCGGGCGTATCGGCCGCCGACCAGTTCACGCGTACGGTGCACCAGCGTCTCACCGACATGCTCGGCGGCGGCGACACCGGGCTCGAACTGCGCGACCTGAAGCCGCCCGCGAAGATTCTCATGGTGGGTCTGCAGGGTTCCGGGAAGACCACCACCGCCGCCAAGCTGGCCCGGCGCCTGGCCGCCGACGGACGCCGGCCGCTGCTGATCGCCGCCGATCGCGCGCGGCCGGCGGCGGTCGAGCAGTTGGAGCTCCTGGGGCGCACGATCGGCGTCGAGGTCTTCACGGCCGCCGGCCTTCGCGGGGCCGATGGCGCCGCCCGGGTGACCCGTGCGGGGCTCCGGCACGCGCAACAGGGCGGGCACGACACGGTGATCGTGGATACGTCGGGCCGCAGCCAGGCAGACGAAGACCTGATGCGGGAACTCGAGCAGGTGCGGTCGGTGCTGGGGCCCGACCGCACCCTGCTGGTCGCCGACGCCATGACCGGGCAGGCTGCGGCTACGGTCGCCGGCGGCTTCGAGGAACGCATCGGCATCACCGGCGTCATCCTGTCCAAGACCGACTCGGATGCGCGGGGCGGAGCGGCCCTGTCGATGAAGGGCGTCACCGGCAAGCCGGTGTGCTTCATCGGCACGGGGGAGAGGCTGGAGGATCTGGAGCCGTTTCACGCGGAACGGTTCGCGGGGCAGATCCTGGGGATGGGTGACGTCGTCAGCCTGGTGGAGAAGGCCGAGCAGGTGATCGATCAGCAGCAGGCGGAACGGACGCTGCGGCGCGTGCGTTCGAACACGCTGACGCTGGCCGACTACCTGGAGCAGATCCGCGGCTTGCGCAAGATGGGGAACCTGGATGCGCTGATCGACAAGATCCCCGGCGCGCGCGCGGCGATGCCGGAGGGCGCGATCGACGAGCAGGTGCTGCGCACGGAAGAGGCCATGATATTGTCGATGACCCCGGCCGAGCGCGATAATCACCGCATCCTGGGTCCGTCACGGCGGCGCAGGGTGGCGCGCGGAAGCGGCACGACCGTGCTGGCGGTCAGCCGCTTCCTGAAGAAATTCGACAAGACGTCAGCGGCCATGCGAAAGATGGCGCGCGGCGGCGCCGGTGGCCGGGCGAAGCCCGCCCGTGCGACCCGCGGCGGCAGGCGCTTCCGCCGCTGACGCGGACACCACACAGGAGCGACAGATGAGCGTAGCGATCCGGCTCAAGCGACACGGTACGAGAAACCGTCCGTTCTACCGAATCGTCGTGATGGACTCGCGGCGGCCGCGAGACGGCAGGGTGATCGAGGAGGTCGGTCGCTATCAGCCGACCGAGCCCGAAGGCACGCAGGCCAGCCTCGACGAGGCGCGTGTGCGGGAGTGGATGGGCAAGGGCGCCCGGCCATCGGCGACCGTTCGACGCATTCTCAACCGGCAGGCCGGCGCACAGTCCGCTGGCGAGGAGTCCGCTGGCGAGGAGTCCGCTGGCGAGGAGATCGGAGACGGATCGGTCCCGGCATCCGAAGAGTGACATGCCGCACGTGTGACGGGCCGCGGAGCGAACGGTGGAGGTGAACGATGGAAAAGGAGTTGGTCGAGTTCGTCGCTCGCGCCCTGGTAGACGAGCCTGACGGCGTCGAGGTCACCGTGGTCGAAGGCGAGAAATCGACCATTGTGGAGTTGAAGGTGGCAGACGGCGACTTGGGCAAGGTCATCGGCAAGCAGGGCCGGATCGCCAAGGCGATCCGTACCATTCTCAGCGCCGCCGGCACCAAGACCGGCAAGCGGGTCGTGCTCGAGATCATCGACTGAAGCCATGGACGGGCAGGCCGCTTGCGGCGGTGCGGCCGCTCGGAGCGGTGCGGCCGCTCGGAACGGTGCGGCCGCTCGGAGCGCGCGGCAGGACGGACGGATAGCGGTGGGCCGCATCCGGCGGGCGCACGGCGTGCAGGGATTCGTCCGTTTCGAGAGCCTCTCGGGCGAGATCGATCATTTCCCGGCGATGCACGAGGTGGAGCTGCGAGGCCGTGGACAGCCGCCGCGGCGCTACGATGTGGAGTCGTTCCGTTTGTCCGCGCCGACGCTGCTGATGAAACTGGAAGGCGTGGACGACCGGGATGCGGCGGCGAAGATCGCCGGGCGGGAAATCTGGGTGGAGCGCCGCCGCGCGGCGCCGCTGGGTCCCGATGAGTTCTACCTGGCCGATCTGACCGGATGTGAGGTCCGCCAGGACGGCCGGCCGATCGGCACGGTGCGATCGGTGCTGGAGGCGGGAGCCGGCGATATGCTGGAGGCGGTCCGTGACGACGGCCGCACCGTGCTGGTTCCGTTTCGGCGACAGTACGTGCGATCGGCCGACACCGACGCCGGCGTCATCGAGCTCGCCAGCGACGCGGTCATCGAGTGACGTTCACGGTCCTGACGCTCTTTCCGGAGCTGTTGACCCCGTTTGTGGCGACATCCATCGTCGGCCGCGCCGTCGAGCGCGGCCTGATCGACATCCAGACCGTCGACATCCGCGACTACGCCCACGACGCGCACCATACCTGCGACGACAGTCCTTACGGTGGAGGCGCGGGGATGGTGTTGAAGCCGGAGCCGGTCAGCCGCGCGATCGAATCGGTGGTGAGCCGGCGCACGGTGAGGCCACGTGCCATCCACCTCACTGCCGCAGGCTTGCCGTTTGATCGCGATCTGGCGCGCCGGTGGGCGGCGGAGGGGCGGGAGCTGCTGCTCCTGGCCGGCCGCTACGAGGGGATCGACCAGCGCGTGGTCGATCTGTTCGTGGAGGATGAGGTGTCGATCGGAGACTACGTGCTGATCGGCGGCGAGGTGGCGGCGATGGCGGTCATCGAGGCGGTGGCGCGGCTGGTCCCCGGGGTGATCCAGGCGGAATCGCTCGCGGAAGAAAGCTTCGAGGGCGACGTTCTCGAATATCCTCAGTACACTAGACCTGCGGTGTTCCGCGGCGTGCCGGTCCCGCCGGTGCTGCTGTCCGGAGACCACGCACGGATCAGGGAGTGGCGCCGCCGGCAGGCGGCCCAGCGTACGGCCCGCCTGCGTCCGGACCTGCTACGAAGGAGCGAACGATGGAGCAACTGATACGGGATGTCGGTACCGAACAGACGCGGTCTCATGCAACGGATTTCGGAGTCGGCGACTCGGTACGGATCCACTTCAAGATCATCGAGGGCAGGACCGAACGGACCCAGGTGTTCGAAGGCACCTGCATCGCTCGCAAGGGCTCGGGCGTCAGCTCGACGTTCACCGTCCGCAAGATCTCCTACGGCGTCGGCGTGGAGCGGGTGTTCCCGCTGCATTCGCCCAAGATCGCCAAGATCGAGGTGTCGCGCCGGGGCCGCGTGCGCCGCGCGAAGCTCTTCTACCTGCGTGATCGGGTGGGCAAGGCCGCGAAAGTGCCGGAGCGCCGGATCCGCAAGCGATAGGAGCCCTCGGCCGCGGCGCGTCAGCGTCGGATCCGACGGGACCGGATACCGGCACGGTGGGGAGGCCGGGATCGGAGCCAAGGACGGCGGTCTCGGGACGCTCAGGCCCCGCGCCGCCGGACCCTTCGGGGTCGACTTGAAGCGGTAGCGCGAACGCCGCGCTTCAATGTTGACGATACTGGACGATACTGTATGCAGACATCGGTAGTGCCGATGGACGGCGCGGCCCGGGGGGCGTCCGAGCCGCGCCGGTCTCATCGAAAGGATCGGGTGAGCAGTGTCCAGAAGGGTAGAATCGGTGAACGTCAGGCCGCCGCATACCTCCGGGAGCGCGGCTACCGCATCGTCGAGCGCAACGTTCGCATGCGGGTGGGGGAGATCGATCTGGTCGCATGCCGCGGCGACAGCGTCGTGTTCGTCGAGGTCAAGGCTTGGAGCAGCTTTGGCGCCGCCGATCTGGCGGCCGTGGTGAACGACCGCAAACGGCTGCGGATCGTCCGCACGGCGGCGGCGTTTCTGGCGCGGACCCCGAGCTTGCAGCGGTTCCGGCCGCGATTCGACGTTCTGCTCTTGCGCTCCGGACAGCCGCCGCTGCATCTCGAGTCGGCATTCGGCGCCGACGGGGAACCCCTGTGACGCCGTCCGGCCGCAGGCGCCGCCGCGCGCTGCGCCGCGTGGTCAGGGCATTCCCGATCGTGTGGTACCGCTCGCCCCCGCGGCGTCGCCAGCCAAGATTCGGGCTGGACAGGAACGGGCTCCGGTACGTGCCCGCCGGACTGCAACCGTTGGCCCATCGCGGCGCGTCCCGGACGTTGGCCCGGCGCGTCGAGTTACGCAGCAAGATCAGGGACCGAAGGTACCTGGAGCGGGCCATCCGCTATCTGGCGCAGCTCCTGACCGAAGACGCGCCGCGCAAGACTCGCCGGTGAATCCGCATCCACCGCGTTGTCCGCTCTGTTCGGAGTCGGTGGACGATCTGGTGCATGCGCTGGTGCATCCCGAAACCGAGGACCCGACTCACTTCGAGTGCGTGCTGCGCGCGATCCGTGAGGGCGAACAGCTCGAGCCCGGCGAGCAGATCTGCTACGTCGGCGGCGGCGTGTTCGCCATCGTGCGGGCCGGACGCGGGCGGCGCAGCGCCAGGATCCGCAAGCGCATTCCGTACGAGTCGGAAAGCGCGCCTCCGCAGTGGCGGAGCGATCAGGTGCGCCGCATACCGAGTCCCTGAGCGAGCCAAGCCCTCGCCTTCAGGCGAGGGTCGATCACCCGGCTCCCGGCAGGAGGACAGAGGAGGACGGAGCGCGGCGTTGACAACCATGCCGCGTTAGCAATAGCTTCCCGGCACAGGACTGAGATGGCTGTACCCGCACGCAAGACCTCCAAGGCCCGCAGCCGGCGTCGACGCGCCGTCAACATGCGGATCAAGGCACCGTCTATCGTCGAGTGCGGCACATGCGGCAATCGGGTTCTGCTGCACCGGGTGTGCTCCAAGTGCGGGCACTATCGCGGAAAGCCGGTGCTGGAAACGGCGGAAATCGCCTGACCCAACCCTTCCCTGGAGGCGATGCGAACATGGACGCTGAACTCTTCGACAAGATGAAAAAACTCGACAAGATGAAAAAAACTGATCGCGGATCGACCCCTCCTGGAGGCGATGCGAACATGGACGCTGAACTCTTCGACAAGATGAAAAAACTGATCGCGGATCGGCTGGAGATCGAGGAGGGCAAGATCACGCTCGAATCCTCGTTTCGGCAGGATCTCGGTGCCGACAGTCTGGACACGTACGAGCTCGTCTACGCGATAGAGGAAGAGCTCGGCATCACCATCCCCGACGAGAAGGCGAACGAGTTCGAGACCGTGAAGGACGCGCTGGCGTACATCGAGTCGCAGATCAAGTAGCTTCTCGCGGCCGCGGAGCGCCCCTCGGTGGATGCGGTGCGCGCCCCGCTACCGACACACCCCGCCATCGGATTGATGGCAGCCTCGGGCTGATGGGCCGCAAGCTCGTGCCGGCACTCGGAGGCGCCTTCGAGGTCCTGCGTGGTGAGTGGCGCGTTGCGCGCCTTGGTCCCCGCCCCCATGGCCTTCGGTCGGGGAGCGCCGGAACGGACGCCGATCTCCGATCGGTGTCTCCCGCCCGGCGGTTCGAGTTGCGTTCCCTGCAGCGCGGCATCGGCGTCCGTTTCCGCGACGAGCGCCTGTTGAACCTTGCGCTCTGCCACCGTTCCCATGCCGCCGAAGCGCGCGTGCCCAGCAACGAGAGGCTGGAGTTCCTGGGCGACGCCGTGCTGGGCCTGGTGGTCAGCCGGTGGCTGTACCGGCGGCTGGACGGGAAACCCGAAGGGGACTTGGCACGTGTGAAGTCGGTCGTCGTGAGCGAGGAGAGCTTGGCGCAGGTCGCCAGGCAGCTCTCCCTGGACCGCTACCTGCTTCTGGGCCGTGGAGAGGAGCGGTCCGGCGGACGCGGCAAGAGCGCCCTGCTGGCGGACGCGCTGGAAGCGCTGATCGGCGCCTGCTTCCTGGACTCCGGGCTGCATGCCGCCGAGCGGTTTGTCGAGCGGGTCTTCGCCGAAGAGATCAGGAACGTGATCGCCGGCCGCCACCGCCAGGACTACAAGACGCTGCTCCAGGAGCTCTCCCAGAAGCGCTTTCGCGCCTTTCCCAAATACCGGGTCACCGAGCGGCGGGGGCCCGACCACGACCAGGTGTTCTCGATGAACGTGGTCGTCGCGGGGCGGCCGTATGGACCGGCGGAGGGCAAGAGCAAGAAGCAGGCCGAACAGCGGGTCGCCCGTATCGCCTACGCTCAGCTCGTCGCGGCGGAGGCTTCTTCCGACGAGTCGGGCACGGGGGGAGACGAGTCGGGCACGGGGGGATCTGCCGCCTCGTCCTGAAGCGCCCGGGCGGCGTCCAGCAGCCGGGCGCGGTCGTTCACGGCCGGGTCGGCAAGGACCGCTCGCAGCAGGGCGCGCAGCAGCCGTCCGATGTTCGGGCCGGGGCGAAGGCCCAGCTCGCGCTGCAGCACGGCGCCGTCGACGGCGAGCTCGCCGATCGTCAGCGCCTGCGCCGCGGCCGCCTGGCGGCGCACCCGCCGTGCCAGCGGAGCGTCGATCTTCGCGATCGCCCGGCGGACGGCGATCGCGTCCGCGGCAGCACCGCGGCCGACTGCGGCCAGCAGGCGGCGGATGTCGGCGTCGGAGCTGTCCGCGGTGATCGGCATCGACAGGCTGCCGATCGCCGTGACCACCCGTCGGGTTACCGCGTGGGGAAAGCGCAGGCGGGTCAGTGCCGCCTGCGCGTACGCAGAGGCGGCCGGTACGTCGGCGGCGTCCTCGGGCGCCAGCAGCATCGCCAGCCGCTGCGGCGCGTCGGTCGGCGCCGCATCGATGCGGGCGTAGCGGGCTCCCCGGTCGGCGGGGCTGGTCGCCGTGCCGTTCGCCGCCGGAAGACACAGCTTCATGAGCCCGGACCGTTCGAGCAGCCCCAGGCCTACCGACGGGGTCCGCGCAAGCAGCAGGCGGCGCAGCTCCTCGCAGACCCGCTCGACAGCAACCCTGCGAGCGGAGGGCAGCGCGTCCCGCATCGCCCGCACCGTCTGCCCGTCGACGGTCAGGCTGAGCTCCGCGGCCAGTCGGCAGCCGCGGAACGGACGCAGTCCGTCCTCCGCAAAGCGTTCGCGGGCGCTGCCGACGGTACGGAGGCGCCGCGCTGCCAGATCGGCGCGTCCGCCATGCGGGTCGTGCAGGACACCGGTCGCGAGGTCGACGGCGATCGCGTTGATGGTGAAGTCGCGCCGCGCCAGGTCTTCTTCGATGGTCCCGGCAAAGCGGACCGAATCGGGCCGCCGCCCGTCGGAGTAGCCACCCTCCGTGCGGAACGTCGTGACTTCGAACCGGTCGCGGCCGAACAGGACCGTCACCGTGCCGTGGCGGATGCCGGTGGGTATGGTCCGACGGTAGAGGTCTTGCACCTGGCCGGGCGTCGCGTCGGTCGCGATGTCCCAGTCGCCGTGCGGCCGGTCCTGCAGGAGGTTCCGGACGGCGCCACCGACAAGGTAGGCGGCGTGGCCGGCGTCGGTCAGGACGCAGGCGAAGCGCTCTGCCGCGGCGGGCACTGATATCCCCGGCGGCTCCGGCACGTCTTCCGTTCTCATCCGCAGGCCGCGTCCAGGGTACCGGAAAGCGGCGGTGAAGGAGAGCTGATGACCGCCGGCCGTGGCGTCCGGTGGCGCGCTGGCGGTATGCTCGGAACGCCAGCATGTCGCTGACAGGTCTGCTTCTCACCGGCGGGTACGGCCCCGCGCGCGCGGATCTGGAGCCCTTTCTGACGACGGTGGGGCCGATAGTCGCCGCCGACTCCGGTTACGATCTGGCGCTGTCGCTGGGAGTGCAGCCGGACCTGATCGTCGGCGACATGGATTCGGTGCGCGCGGAACGACTCCCCGCCGGTCGCGTGCGCCGCTTCCCGCCGGACAAGGACCATACCGACACCGAGCTCGGACTGCACGCGCTGCAGGAGCTCGGCTGCGATCGGGTGGTGATCGCCGGCGGCGGCGGCGGCCGACTGGACCACCTGTTGTTCATCGCCGGGCTGTTCGAGCGGGAGACGCTGCCCATCTGCTGGGTCACCTCCCATGAGCACGTGGAGGCGATTCGCGGCACGGCCGCCTACTTCGGCTGGGTGGGCCAGACCGTGTCGTTCCTGCCGCTGTCGGGGGGCGCGGCGATCGAACGCTCGGCAGGGCTTCGCTGGCCGCTGGACGGGCTGCGGTGGCGTCCGGGGGAGGGCGGAGTCAGCAATGTCATCACCGCTTCGCCCATGCGCGTGACGATGGCGGCGGGGGCGTTGCTGATGATCCGGTCGTTCGCCGTGCACGAGGTCGGCCTGCGGCCCGGGTAGGTTCCCGGTCCCGCGGCGGCGGCCCCGGCTACGGTCCGGCCGGCTGTGCCATGCCCAGCACCTGCCCGAGCAGGTCGGCCGATGAGCGGCTCAACAGGTCCACCAGCTCCGGAAACTCGGCCAGCGTGCTGCCCAGCATGGCCAGCAGCTCGGCGTGCTGGGCAGCCTGCTCGCGCATGAAGGCCAGATCTGCGACCACCGCCAGGCGCGCCCGTTGCTGCGCATCGACGCGATCGTCGAACGCCGTCTTCGCGTGCCGGTACAGGTCCGGGTCCGGAACCGAGTGCGGGACCAGCTCGACGTCGATGATCTCCATCTCGGGAAACCGCGCGGCCAGCCGGCGCCGCACGCCTTCCTCCAGGCTTCCGGGATTCGTCACCAACGCGACTGCCTCGCCCGCCAGCAGCGCTCCGGTAGCAGCGGCGGCGGCGGCGGCGGTGGCCTGCTCGTACCAGGCCGGCAGGGTGTCGGGGCGCAACTCGGCCGTTGCCGCCAGCGGCGCCAGGTGCTCGGCGCGAAGCTGCAGCCGGAGGGTGACGCCGAGGTCATAGGAGAGCGCGGCCGGGTCGATGCCGATCTCGGCTGCGTACACTTCCGCCGACGGCAGGAGCGCAGCCACGCGGCGCCGTACTTCCCGCGGGGTCAGGTCGAACAGGTGCAGGGTCATGTTGGTCGGAATCAACCGCTCCCAACGCCAGGTGATGCCGCCCGGTGCGATGGCCTCCTCGTCCCAACCTCCCGACTTCGTGAACGCAACGCCGTAGATGCCGGGCGGCAGCGACAACTCCACCCACCCGACGAGGAACGCGGCGACCGCCAATGCGAGGATCGTCAGCAGGGCAATGGCGATCTTCACGCCAGACAGTATATCGTGGCCGTTGTACCGCGCGAGACGGCGATCGGTCGGGTGTCGACCAGGTCGGTGCATGCGCGGCGCAGAGGTTCTGAAGAAATGATGGTAGCGGTGAGGGGCGCGATCCAGGTGAGCGCCAACGACGCCGAAGCGATTCGGTCGGCCGGCCTGCGGCTCCTCCGGTCCGTGCTCGACGGCAACGGCGTGGCGCGCGAAGATATCGTCAGCGCCATCTTCTCGCTGACACCCGATCTGACGCGAGCAAATCCGGCGACCGCCACACGCGCCGCCGGTTTTGCGGAGGTGCCGCTGTTCTGTGTTCAGGAGGCCCACGTGGACGGTCAACCGGGCCGTATCATCCGCCTGCTCCTGACCTTCCGCGGCGACCGCGACCGTGAGGCTGTGCCGGTATACCTGGATGGCGCGCAGGTACTCCGCCCGGACCTGCCGCCGGGGCGCCCGTGACCCACGCCTCGGACTCCGTTGCCGGCCCATCCACGGTTCGCTCCCTGGTGGGTGCGCCGCGTGGGGAGACGGGCAGCGCCACCTTAGCTCAGTCGGTAGAGCACGAGATTTGTAATCTCGAGGTCGTCGGTTCGATCCCGACAGGTGGCTGACCGGGCCGGGCGGCGCCGCGGCTCTTGACAGCGGAGGCAGGCTGAGCGAGCATGCGGCGCTCCGACAGCGGGGAGGTTCCCGAGTGGCCAAAGGGGGCAGACTGTAAATCTGTTGGCGTTGCCTTCGAAGGTTCGAATCCTTCTCTCCCCATCTCCCGTGACTGAGCCGTTCTACCGGGTCTTCTTGACGTCCGCCGACGGCGGACTGCGCTTCGACTGCACCCGTTCTTCTGTGCCAGCGTTGCTGCCGGCTCGAACCGGGGTACGTCTTCCTGTCGCCACGTGACCTGCAGGTCCTGGCTCGGGCGAAGGCCCTGACCATTGCCGAGTTCACCGCCCGCTACTGCCGCATCGTGGACGTCGGCGGATTCGAGCGCCTGAGCCTGACCGAGAAGGCCAATTTCGACTGCAGCCTCTGGGAGGATGGCGCCTGCACGGTGTACGAGTCGCGACCTCTGCAGTGCCGGAGCTTCCCGTTCTGGGATGCGAACCTGGCATCCCCGGATGCGTGGTCGGAGGCTGCCGCATCGTGTCCCGGTATCGGCGAGCAGGGGCCGGTACGGCACGCGGTCGAGATCGACTACTCCGCCGACGACGGCTCTCGCGCCGTCACGAGGAGCCGCTGATCAGCCCGGAGGTTGCGGCCCCACGGGAGCCGTAACCTCGGCCCCGCCCGCCCCGCGAGCCGACCTCTGCGCCGGTCGTTCTGGGATGCGAACTTGGCATCCCCGGATGCGTGGTCGGAGGCGCCGCTCGCGGCCCAGCCCCTCCTTTGGCATGGACCGCATGCGGCCCCACGGTCGGCCCCGCCCGCCCCCGATGCGCTCCATGCCGGGAACGGGAACGGGTAGTCCCGGCGCCTGCGGCGCCGCTCGCGGCCAAGCCCTCCTTTGGCGTGGAGCCCGGCGCCCGAGGCGCCGTCAGGGGCTCCGGGCCGTCCCGCCTTTCGCTTCTGCCGGTGAAGGGTTTACATTCGCTTCTGCTGGGAGTGTGGGGTATCGCGTGAAGCGCATCGCGGTCGGGCTGGGCCTCGCGTGTGGGGTGCTCGTCGCCGGTGCGGCGCTGGCCGCATCGTATCTGAGCGGGCCTCCCGAGGAGCCGGGAGCCGGGTCTGCGGTCACCTTCATCGTGCACCCCGGCGAGCCGTTCGGCGAGGTGGCCGCGCGGCTGCAGGAGCAGGGGCTGGTGCGTTCCGAGCTGGCGCTGCGGATTCTGGCCCACCTGCAGGGCGCCGACAGTCGGATACGCGCCGGTCACTACTCGCTCTCCCCGTCGTTGCGCGCCCGCGAGGTCCTGGCGTTGCTGCTCGACGGCCGTGAGGAGGAGATCACGGTCACCTTCCCGGAAGGATGGACCGTGCGCCGCATCGCCGCGCGGCTCGAGGAGCGCGGCGTGACCACCGCGGCGGCCTTTACGGCTGCGGTCGCCGACCCGGCGCTGATCGAGGAGCTGGGCATCCGCGCGGCCAGCATGGAGGGGTACCTGTTTCCGGACACCTACCGGTTTCCGCGCCACTATCCGGCCGACCGCGTGGTGCGCAGCATGGTCGGCAACTTCTTCCGCCGGCTCGCCGGGGTGCTGCCGGACTTCGAGAGCATCGACCCGGGCGAGCTGCACGATACGATCATCCTGGCCTCCATCGTGGAACGCGAGTACCAGCGCCCCGACGAGGCGGGGCTGATCGCCTCCGTGTTCGTCAATCGCCTGGCCGCCAACGCCGGGCTGCAGTCGTGCGCCACCATCGCGTACGTGCTCACGGAGGTGGAAGGCAGGGAGCATCCGCGCGTGCTTACCCATCAGGAGTTGGAGGTCGATTCCGCCTTCAACACCTACAAGTGGCGCGGGCTCCCGCCCGGGCCGATCTCCAATCCCGGGATGGTGGCCCTGCAGGCGGCATTCTTCCCCGCAGAGAGCGACTACTGGTACTTCGTGCTCAAGGATCCGGACACCGGGGAGCACCACTTCTCCCGCGAGCTCGACGAGCACAACGACGCCAAGTACTTCTATCTGAAGGGCGTGGTCGGCTGAGGGGCGCGCGCTGCAGCGACGCCCATGAGCCCGTGATTCCCTCCCAACAGATCGCGGAGCTGAACGATCGACTGAGGATCGACGCCGTGGCCGGCGACTATGTGCGCCTGCAGCGCCGCGGCCGACGGTTCGTCGGGCTGTGTCCCTTTCATACCGAAAAGACGCCCTCCTTCACCGTCACCCCGGAGCGGAACCTGTTCTACTGCTTCGGCTGCCAGAAGGGCGGGTCGATGCTCGACCTGGTCATGGAGCTCGAGAAGCTCAGTTTCCCGGAGGCGTTCCGGCTGCTTGCCGAGCGCGCCGGCATGCAGGTGGAGGAGACCGCGGGCTCGGAGGGCAGCGAGCGGCAGAGCTACCTGGAGCTGTACCGGCGCCTGGCCGACAGTTTCCGCCACATCCTGGGCCACACCGCCGCCGCGGCGCCGGCCCGCGAGCACCTGGCCAACCGCGGATTCTCGGCCGAGTCGCTCGATCGCTACCGCGTAGGCTATGCGCCGCGCGACCGGGACTGGCTGCTTCGCTTCCTGCGCTCCCACCACTACGGCGATGAGTTCCTGGCCCGTTCCGGGCTGTTCACGAGCACCGCAGGGGGGATGCTGGCGCTGTTCCGCGACCGCATCGTATTTCCGATCTCCACTCCGCGGGGCGAGGTGGTCGCCTTCGGCGGCCGAGCCATGGGCGACGGACCCAAATACCTCAACACGCCGGAGACCGCCTACTACCACAAGGGCGAGTTGCTCTACGGCCTGGCAGAGGCGCGGGAGCGCATCAAGCAGGCCGGGAACGTGCACGTGGCGGAAGGCTACCTGGACGTGATCGCCCTGGATGCGGCCGGGCATGCGGCCGTGGCGCCGCTCGGTACCGCGCTGAGCGGCGATCACGCTCGGCTGCTGGCGCGCTACACCTCCGACGTGCGCCTGGTGATGGACTCCGATGCCGCCGGAGCGAACGCCACCAGGCGCGCCATCTCCGCGCTGGAGGACACGGAGCTTTCGCCCTTCGTGGTGCCGCTCCAGGACGGTCTGGACCCTGCCGATTATATCCAGCAGAATGCAGGCGACCGGTTGCAAACCGCCCTCGCATCCCCTATATTGGCATTCGAGTATCTTCTCGAACTGACGACATCTGCGCTCGACTTGCGACGGGCAGACGCGAAGGAACAGGTATTCCGGGAGTTGCTCCCCTATCTCACACACGTACGCTCGGAGTTGAAGCGTGAGGCGTTGTTGCACGACGTGGCGGATGTACTGGAGGTCGGTCACGACACCATCGTGCGGGATTACCGCCGGCTTGCATCGACGGGAACGAGCCGGCGTGAATCTCCGGGGGCGCGGACGGCGGTGCCGCGCGGCGGGCAGGGTGTTGCCCGGCGTTCGCTGGAGATGATCTACATGCTGGCGGCCGCCGCCAACCGGGACCGGTTCGACCGCGTGCAGCGGCGGCTGCAGTCCGACGACCTGCAGGATCCGATGGCGCAGGAACTGTTCGTCGCGCTCGCCGAGTGCGCCCGGCAGGGCGACGAGTCGCCGGACGGCCTGCTCGGCAGATTGCAGACCGAGGAGCTGCGCTCTCTGGTCGTGCGCAATCTCTCGCTGCGGGAGTTCACGGTGAACCCTGACGAAGTGCTGGACGATGGAGCGCGCAAGCTGAGGGCTCGTGCGCTGGAACGCCGGCGCCGCGACCTCGAGGCGCGCATGCGCCGCGCCGAGCGCGGTGGCGGCGGAACGCCCGGCGCGGCGGTTCGGGAACTGCTCGAGGAGAAGATCTACCTCGACTCGGAGCTGGAGAAACTGAAGAAGGTGAGGGTGGATGTCGGATCTGTTGACTGATCCTGCGGTCGTTCAACTGCTCGAGTACGCAAGACAGAAGAAGAGCATCAGCTACGAGGAGGTCAACGACCGCCTCCCCGACCAGTTGGTGAACTCCGACCGGATCGACGAGGTGGCAGCCCTGCTGGAGCAGAACGACGTCACGCTGGAGGATGAGGAGGCCGGCGACGACGTTACCGAGGACGACCTGCGGCAGGCCGCCGCGGCGGCGAAGCGCCGCCTGGTCTACAACAACGACCGAGAAACCGCGGTCGACGACCCGATCCGGCTCTACCTGCGGGAGATCGGCAAGGAGAACCTGCTCACCGCCGAACAGGAGGTGATCCTGTCCAAGCGGATGGAGATGGGTGAGAACGTCATCCACCAAGTGATCAAGAGCTGTGGCGCCACGCTCCCTGCGTTCTACCACATCGCCGAGCGCGCACGCTCGACCGAGGATCCGCGGGAGCACAACCGCACCAAGAAGGAGATCTCGGAGCTGATGGCCGACCGCCGCCGGCTCAACGCCTGCTACCGGGAAGCCGTGCAGGAGATGTACCCGCTGCTGAAGGCCTACGTGGAGTACAAGGAGACGCTGGCCGACGAGGAAGGCCGCATCTTCGAGGACGAGCGCCTGGCCGAGTTGCGCGCCCAACTGCAGTCATCGCTGGCCAAGGTGGAGTTGCACCAGGACGAGATCACACTGCTGTCGAACCGGTTGGCGGACGCTGCCCGGCGGCTCGGTTCCCTGCAGCGCAGGAGCGAGCGGATCGAGCGCCGGCTGCGCATCAGCACGCCCCGGGAGCTGCGCTCCGTCAAGCGCAAGCTGTCCCGTTCGGCGGAACGGGCCAAGCTGGAGGCGGCGATCCGCATGCAGGCCGACGGCATCCGCGCGCTGGTGGCCGAGTACGAGCGCCGGCAGGCAGACATTCGTGATATCGAGGTGGCGTTCGAGCACCGTGCCGACGAGGTGCTGGCGATGCACCGCCGGCTGGAAGAGGGAAAGTACCAGCTCAAGCGCGCCAAGGACCGCCTCATCCAGGCCAATCTCCGGCTGGTGGTCAGCATCGCCAAGAAGTACACCAACCGTGGCCTGCACTTCTTCGACCTGGTGCAGGAGGGGAACATCGGCCTGATCAAGGCGGTGGAGAAGTTCGAGTACCGCAAGGGTTACAAGTTCTCCACGTACGCCACGTGGTGGATCCGGCAGGCGATCACCCGCTCGATCTCCGATCAGGCGCGGACCATCCGCGTGCCCGTGCACATGATCGAGCAGATCAACAAGGTGGTGCGCGAGTCGCGGCAGTTGATGCAGGAACTGGGTCGTGAGCCCAGCGACGAGGAGGTGGCCGAACGGCTGCACTGGTCCGCGGCGCGCATCAAGGCGGTCAAGGGTGTCGCGCGCGAGCCCATCTCGCTGGAGACGCCGATCGGAGAGGAAGAGGATTCGATCCTCGGCGACTTCATCGAGGACAAGGACGTGGAGAACCCGTCCACCACCAGCGCGTTCCGGTTGCTGCAGGAGCAGCTCCAGCAGGTCCTGAGCACGCTTCCGGAGCGCGAGCAGGAGGTCCTGCGCATGCGCTTCGGCCTGGAGGACGGGTACTCCCTGACCCTGGAAGAGGTGGGGCTGCACTTCAACGTGACCCGCGAACGCATCCGCCAGATCGAGGCGAAGGCGCTCAGGCGGCTGCGCCACCCGAAGCGCAGCATGCGACTGAAGGACTATCTTGACGAGTGAGGCGACAGGCGCAAATGACGGAGGCGAACATGACGGAGGCAGTACATGACCGGAGGGCAGTGTGAGTAGCGAATCCGTACCCATCGAGCGGACGAACCATGGAACGTCGGCGGTTCAGGAGGCTCTGGACAAACTGCGGGCGCTGCAGGACGTGCTGCACAAGAAGCACGAGATCGAGGCGCAGATCGAGGAACTGCCCAGGTCGCTCGCCACCAAGACCGAGCTGCTCAACCGGCTCAAGCGGACCTACCTGGAGCGCAACGAGGAGCAGGAATCGACCAAGAAGCGGATCGGCGGGTTGCGCGACGACGCGGTGGAATCGGAGCGGATACGCGAAGAGTACGAGCGCCAGATGGACCAGATCCGCACGCAGCGCGAGTACGAAGCGCTGGACAAGCAGATTCGCGACGCTTCCGAGCGCGAGATGGACTACCGCCGGGCGCTGCAGGAAGAGGAAGAGCGGCTCGACCAGGTGTCCGAGGAGCTGGCCCGCGAAGCGGAGCTGATCGAGCAGCAGGAGGGCGTCGTCCAGGAGGAGGAGTCGCGCATCAAGGTCGAGCTGGCCGACCGCGAACAGCGTCTGGCCGCGCTGCAGGCGGAAGAGTCGGGGATCGCCGCCGGTCTGGATGCGGAGTTGCTGTTCAAGTTCGAACGGATCGTCCGATCGACCGACGGGTACGGGATCGTCCCGTTGCAGGCACAGGTCTGCACCGGGTGTTACATGACCCTGCCCGCTCACTTCGTCAACCGCGTACGCCGCGCCGAGGACGTGCTGTTCTGCACGCATGGGCGCATCGTCTTCTACGAGGATGCGCCGGCCGACGACGAGTCGGAGGTGCAGATCGACGTGTTCGATGACGAGCCCGGCTTCTTCGCGGACGCGGAGGGAGACGAGGAGCTCAATGACGAGGAGGAGCTGTTCCTGGACCTCGGCGTGACCGACGACGACAACGATGAAGACGGCGATGGTCACGATGCCACCGAAGAAGCCGAGGACGACCACGCCTCCGACGACGCCTGAACCTCTGCCGCGCGTCGCGGTCCTGCGCCCGCCCGCTGGCCACGCCTGGTATGATGGGCTATCGTGAAGACGACAGGAGGCGGGCCGGCCATCGCCGCGTCCGGTGCGGGCGTGGAGGAAAGTCCGGGCTCCGAAGAGCAGGGTGCCGGGTAATCCCCGGGCGTCCGCCAAGGCGCGGGCGACAGACAGTGCCGCAGAGAACAGACCGCCGGGCAACCGTGCCGCAAGGGACGGCGCGTCCGGCAAGGGTGAAACGGTGGGGTAAGAGCCCACCACTCCGGCGGCGACGCCGGAGGTATGGCAAACCTCGCCCGGAGCAAAGCCAAGCAGCGGGTCGGGTTGCTCGCCACATGAGGGCGGTCCCCGCGGGGATGCCGTCCTCGGGCCCGCGGGTAGGCTGCTCGAGTGCCGCGCCGGCGCCATCCGGCGCCGCCGCGTGCGCCAGATGAATGATGGCCCGCCCCGGTGGCGGCCGGGCCGCGCAGGCGCCCCGGTACGCGTCGGAGTGAACAGAACCCGGCTTACGGGCCCGCCTCCTCCTTCCTCCGGGGCGCCGCGATACGGTTCGGCGCCGAGATGGGGCTACCAGCCGGCCGGGAGCCGCCGGCAGCGGACAGCGGGACGGCGCCGCGCACTGTTGGCGTTGCTCCTCGTCGTCGGCGTCGTGGTCGCCGGTGTGCTGCTGCGGGCCGATCGCGCGGTCGCGGCCTGGCTCCGGCATGACCGGGACGTCAACATGCGCGTGCTCGTCGGCGACGGGCGCTACGCGGAGGCGGTCGAGGCCGCGGAGCTGACGCTGCTCAGACGGCCGCTCGACGCGGAGGCGAACCTGATCCGCGGCGTTGCGTCCCTCTACGCGGCGATCGCCGACCTTGGATCAGCCGACCCTCTTGGATCAGCCGACCCGGGGTCGGGCGGCGACGGCGCAAGCGGCGTGTCCGCCGCGGATCGCCTTTCGACCGCGATCGTGGCGCTGCGCCGGGCGCTGCTGGATTCGCGGATCGCCGTGGCGGAACCGGCCGCACAGTACGCGCTCGGCAAGGCATACTATCACCGCGGCTATTACTACTACCACCTTGCCGTGCGCTACCTGGAGGGCTCGCTGGCGCTCGGCTACGACGGGGCGGACACCTACGAGTACCTGGGGTTGGCGTATACGGAGCTCGGCGATCCGCGCGGTCTGGAGTATTTCCGCCATGCGCTGACGCGCCGGCCGTCCGACCTGCTGCATCTGAAGATGGCCACCATGCTGATGGATGCAGGCGACGTGCAGGGAGCGCGGCGGCACCTCATCCAGGCGATCGACCTCACCGACGACATCGCGATCGCGCAGCGGGCGCGGTACGAGTTGGGGGCTGTCTACCGTGCGCTCGGCGAACTGCCGCTGGCCGAGGAGCAGTACCGGGCGATCATCGCCGGCGACGCGCGGGCCGCCGATGCCCACTTCTATCTGGGTGAGATCTACTCGCAGCGGGGCGACTCCGACCGGGCGCTGGCGGAGTGGCGCGCTGCGCGGGCGCTGGATCCGAACCACCGCCGCGCGATCGAACGCCTGCGATAGCGCCCACCGCGACGCGGAGGTACACTCTACCTGATGGCTTTGTTCAACAGCTTCTCCTCAGACATCGGCATCGACCTGGGCACCTGCAATACCCTCGTGCACGTCAAGGGGAAGGGCATCGTGCTGACCGAGCCGTCCGTCGTCGCCATCGACCACGAAAGCAAGCAGGTGGTCGCCGTCGGTACCGAGGCCAAGCGCATGCTGTGGAAGACCCCGCACACGATCAAGGCGGAGCGCCCGCTGCGTGACGGCGTGATCGCCAACTTCGAGCTGACCGAGCAGATGATCCGCCACTTCATCATGCAGGTGGTGCCGCGGCGCTGGTTCGTCAAGCCGCGCATGGTGATCGGCACCCCCGCCGGCGCCACCGAGGTGGAGAAACGGGCGGTGCAGGAGAGCGCCGAGCAGGCCGGCGCGCGCGAAGTGTTCGTGATCGAGGAGTCGATCGCGGCAGCCGTCGGCGCCGATCTGCCGATCATGGAACCGGCCGGGCACATGATCTGCGACATCGGCGGAGGCACCACGGAGGTGTCGGTCATCTCGCTCGGCGGCATGGTCGTGTCGAATGCCATCCGCATCGGCGGCGACGAGTTCGATGAAGCCATCATCAACAACGTGCGCACCGTCCACAACCTGATGATCGGCCTCGAAACGGCCGAGAAGATCAAGATCAAGATCGGCAACGCGGACCCGGACCAGAAGATCGTGCGCATGGAGATCAAGGGCCGCGACGCCATCACCGGCCTGCCGCGCCGGCTGGAGGTGGACTCGATCGAGGTGTGCGAAGCGCTGCAGGAGCCCACGCGCCAGATCCTGGAGGAGATCAAGCGGGCGCTGGGACGCACGCCGGCGGAGCTGGCCTCCGACATCGTGGAGCGCGGCATCGTCATGACCGGTGGCGGCTCGCTCCTGCGCGGGTTGCCGCGCCTGATCGGTCGTGAGACCGGCGTGCCGGTGATCGTGGCCGAGCAGCCTCTGCTGTGCGTTGCGCTCGGGGCCGGCAAGTACTTCGAGACAACCGGCATCAGCCAACGCCGGCAGTACCGGTAAGGATCATGACGGCCACGGGGAGTTGACCTGAGTACGCGTCCGTGACCGAGGTACGCCCGTTCGTCAGCCGCCGCCGTTCGGGCGTCACATTCGCGGTTCTGCTGATCATCTCGCTGCTGCTGGTGGGGTTGAATCCCCCGCCAGGGCACGTGGGTGTGCTGTCGCTGGTGCAGGCCGGCATCAGTTCCGGAGTTCGCCGGGTCGCGGATTCGGTCGCGGCGATCGGGGAGCTCAGCCGCAGCAGGGCGGAGGTGCAGAAGCTGCGCGCCGAGTTGCTGAGAATGGAACAGCAGCAACGCGACAACGTACAGCTCAGGGTCGAGAACCGCAACCTGCGCGCGCTGCTCGACCTTCCCCGCGCCGCCGCTCCCACCGTGATTCCGGCGGAGGTGATCGGCCGCGACCCGGGGAGTCTGTTCAAGACGGTGACGATCAATCGCGGCCGCAGACACGGCGTTCGTGTCGATGCGACGGTGGTCGCCGACGCCGGCGGCATCCAGGCGCTGGTCGGGCGGGTGATGTGGGTCTCATCCCTCACGGCGATCGTGCGGCCGATTCTGGACGCTTCTTCGTACGTCGCCGCACGCCTGCAGCGCACCGAGCGCGACGGGCTGATCGAAGGTGATCCGGCGGGCAACCGGCTGGTCATGCGCTATGTGCCGCGCATCGCCGCGGAGGACCTGGCGGTCGATGACCTGGTGATCACCTCGGGCATGCGCAGTCCCTATCCGCGCGGCATCTACATCGGCCGGGTCGTCGAGCACCGTGACGGTGACGATCGGTCGACGATCGAGGTGATCGTGCAGCCGCTGGTCGAGTTCGGCCGCCTGGACTACGTGCTGGTGCTGGATACCGCGGAGCCGGTCGATGGGTGACATCCGCGTCATCCTGGCGACCACGGTGCTCGCCGTCGCCGCCTCCCTGCTGAGCTCGACGCTGCTGTCGTGGGTGGCGGTCGCCGGCGTCAAGCCGGACCTTGCCCTGGTGATCGTCGCCCTGACGGCGATGCGCAGGGGCAGCATGCCCGGCCAGATCGCGGGGTTCGCCTCGGGCCTGCTTGCGGACACGATCAGCGTGGCCCCGCTGGGGCTCACCGCCATGACCCGCACGGTGGTAGGATACGTGGTAGGCCGTATGGAAGGCTTGATCAGCGTCGACTGGCTGCTGCTTCCCACCGCGGTGTCGATCGCCGCCACGGTGCTCAAGGCCGTCACGCTCGCGGCCGTGGGGCTGGCCGTACCCTGGATCTCCAGTCGCTACGGGATCGGACCTTCCGCGTTCCTGACCAGCTTCCTGATCGAAGCGGGACTGAACGCCGTGGCCGCCCCCGCCCTGTACGTGTTGCTCAGCGTGCTGCCGGGCATGCGCGAGCGCGCGTCGAATCAGGTGCGGCGCGTCCGGTCGCGACGTTGACCGGCCCCCACGCCGACGACTCCGCCCCGGTCTCTCGCCTTGCGGCACTGCGCATCGCGTTGCTGTGCGTGCTTGGCGGCCTGGCGCTCTACCTGTTCGTGCTGCAGGTGATCAAGCGCGTCGAGTTCGAGGAACTGGCAAAGCAGTTCGCCCAGCGCGAGACCGTGGTGCCGGCGCAGCGCGGAGCGATCTACGACGGATCGTATACGCGGCCGCTGGTCGCGAATCGGCCCGCGTTTTCCATCGACGTCACCCCCGCGCTGGTGCCCGGCGACCGGGGAGACCTGGACGCGCTGCTCGCCTCGCTCGCGGAGGCGCTCGACATCGACCCGGAGTACATGGCCGGGAAGGTGCCCATGAACCAGAGCCATCTGTTCCAACCGATCGAGGTCATCTCGGGCGCCGACTTTCCGACCGTGGCCTACCTCGGCGAGCACATCGAACGGTTCCCTGGCGTGAGCTGGCGCAACGAGCCGGTGCGTGACTACAGCGACCTCGGCGCCTTGGCGCACGTGATCGGCTACGTGGGCGAGATCAGCGTCGAGGAGCTCCAGGTCCTGTACAACGAGGGCTACCGCCAGGCCGACACGATCGGCAAGAGCGGTCTGGAGCAGCGGTATGACGCGCGTCTGCGAGGGACGCCGGGGCTGAGCTACCGGACCGTGGACGCGCTCCAGCGGGACCTGGGCATCCGTGAGGGCCGGGCGCCGATACCCGGCAACGACCTGGTGCTCACCATCGACGCGCGCATACAGCGCCTGGCCGAGGACGCTCTGGCCGGCCGCATCGGCTCGGTGGTCGTGCTCCGGCCGACCACCGGCGAGATCGTGGCGATGGTCTCCTATCCGTGGTTCGATCCCGGCGCGTTCCGCGGCGGCGGCGGGGCGCACGCGCTGCGCGAAGCGCTTCAGGATCCGACCCATCCGTTCATCAACCGGGCCGTGCACTCGGCACACCCGCCGGCATCGGTATTCAAGCTGATCATGAGCATCGCGGTGCTGGAGGAGCGGCTCATTCCGCCGGAGCAGCAGATCAACTGCAGGGGGAGGTTCTTCCTGGGCAGGGGGACGTGGCAGGACCACAAGCCGGAGGGGCATGGCTGGGTCGACCTGCGCGAGGGCCTGGCCCAGTCCTGCAACGTCTACTACTACACGGTCGGCCATGAACTTGGCGTGGAGCGCATCGTCCACTACGCGCGGGCGCTGGGCCTTGGCAGCCCCACCGGCATCGAGTTGCCGCGCGAGCATGCCGGATTCCTGCCCACCCCGGCCTGGAAGCAGCGCCGGCACGGCGAGCCGTGGATGGGCGGCGACACCATCAACATGTCGATCGGCCAGGGGTTCGTCACCGCGACCCCGCTGCAGATCGCCAACGTGGTGGCGGCGATCGCAAACGACGGCGTCGTCTACCGGCCCTATCTGGTAAAGGAGGAGCGGGACGGCGCGGACGGATCGCTGCTCAGGCGAGCGTCGCCCGTACCGCTGCTGGAGGTCGACGTGCAGCCGGAGACATTCGCCTTCGTGCGGGAGGCGATGAGCTACACGGTGACCGACGGAACCCCGGCGGTGGCGATCACCACGCCGGCGGTGCAGGCGGCCGGCAAGACGGGCACGGCCCAGATCCGCTCCAGGGACTTCGACGGGCCGGAGCTCAGGCACTCGTGGTTCGCCGCCTTTGCTCCCGCCGACGCTCCGCCGGAGGACCAGGTGGTGGTGGTGGTCATGGCGGAAGCCACCGACTACTGGGAGTGGTGGGCGCCGAAGGCGACCAACGTGCTGCTGCACGGCATGTTCACCGGGCTGGGCTACGAGGACGTGATACGCGACCTGCAGCCGCATACTCCCGCGTACAACCTGCTGGGGGAGCCCAGGCCGGACGAAGAGACAGAGGGAGAAGGGGACGGAGGGGACGACGGCGATGCCGACGCGGGCTGACCGCCGGGGCGGCACGCGACGGTGACCGGCGGCGACGGGGCGCGGGCGGTGCCGCTGCTCGGCGCCACCGTGGCGCTGGTCGTGATCGGCGTCCTGTTCATCTATTCGAGCGGCGTCGACTCCACCGGCGAGTCGGTGTCCCGGGAGTGGGTCAAGCAGATCGTCTGGGCGCTGACCGGGTTCGCGCTCCTGGCCGTGGTGGCCGCGGCGGGGCCGGGCTGGCTGCAGGCGGGGGCTCCCGCATTGTACGCGGGTGGGCTGGCGCTGCTGGCGGTCACCGGCCTGTTCGGCAGGGAGGTGAACGGCGCCCGCGCCTGGATCGGCATCGGCGACTTCGGGGTGCAGCCGTCGGAGTTCGCGAAGCTCACCACCATCCTGTTCCTGGCGTCCTACCTGGCCGGCATCGGCAACGGCGTCAAGGAGCTGCCGCGCTTCGCGCTGGGCCTGGCGATCGTGCTGCTGCCGGTCGGGCTCGTCCTGCTGCAGCCTGACATGGGCACGGCGATGGTCTACGTCCCGATCTTCCTGGTGGCGGCGCTGGTTTCAGGAGCGGAGATTCGCCATCTGGCGTTCATCCTGGGCGCGACGGTCGTCACCTTCGTCATGGCGGTGCTGCCGAATCTGAACCCCGAGGGCATCCTGCGCACGGTCGCCACGGCGCTGCTCGACCCCGGCATCGTGCGGCTCGCCGCCATGGCGTTGCTGGCGATCGTCGGCCTGGCGTTCATCGGCTACCGGCTCAGCCGCAGCCGCTGGTTGTACTGGGTCGGCTACCTCGCCTCCATCGTTCTGGGTGGGGTGACCGGGTCGGCGCTCGTGCGGTCGGTTCTGAAGCCATATCAGATCCTCCGCCTGGCGGCGTTTCTCGATCCGTGGGCGGATCTGCGCGGCGCAGGCTGGAACATCATCCAGTCGATGACGGCGGTGGGGTCCGGAGGCCCGACCGGCAAGGGCTACCTGCAGGGTACGCAGAGCCATTATCGCTATCTGCCGCAGCAGAGCACGGACTTCATCTTCTCCATCCTGGCCGAGGAGTGGGGATTCCGCGGCTCGCTGCTGGTGCTCGGGCTGTTCGCCGTCATCCTGATGAGATCGATCGCCATATGCCGGCGTGCCCGCGACGACTTCGGCGTGGCGATGGCCGCAGGCGTCATCGGCATGTTCGCCACCCACGTGCTGGTCAACATCGGAGTGGCGAGCGGCATCATGCCGATCACCGGCATTCCGCTGACGTTCGTCTCCTACGGCGGTTCCGCACTGTGGACGGGGCTGCTGGCGGTCGGCATGCTGCTGGCGTTGCTGCGTCCGGGTGCGGGTGGGGTGATGCGTTTCTCGTCACGCTTGACCGCATCCCAGTGGCGGTCGAGCTCCGCCAACGGCAGCTCGCCCAGGGTGGCGCCGGTTTCACGCACGCGCCGCTCCACTTCCTGAAACCGGCATCGGAATCGCCGGTTTGCGCCGTTCAGCGCCAGCAGCGGATCGACCCGCAGGTGGCGGGACAGGTTGACCACCGCGAACAGAAGGTCGCCCAGTTCCTCTCCGGTGCGCTGCGGCTCGATCCCGGTCGCCTGGTCGACCTCGGCCAGTTCTTCGGCCACCTTCGCGAACACCGGCCGGGCGTCGTCCCAGTCGAACCCGACGGCGGCGGCGGCGGACTGCAGGTCGACGGCGTGGCGGAGCGGGCTGGGTGACGAGCCGACCGAGTCGAGCACGGAGGAACGGGGCTCGGGTTCGCGCCGTTCGCTCTGCTTGATCCGCTCCCACTGGCGCGACACTCCGTCGGCATCGGTGGGATAGCCCCCGTCCGGCCGTCCACCGGCAGGCGGGAACACGTGCGGGTGGCGGCGGCGGAGCTTGTCGACCACGCCGGTCAGCACGTCGGCGGCGGCGAAGGAGGCCTCCTGTTCCTTCATGCGGGCGATCATCGTCGCGATCAGCACCACGTCGCCCAGTTCCTCCCGGAGGTTGTCATCGTCGCCGGCATCGATCGCCGAGATCGCCTCGAATGCCTCCTCCAGGAGCATGGTCCGCATCGACCGGGGGGTCTGCTCGCGATCCCAGGGACAGCCGTTTGGCGCACGCAGTCGGCAGACGGTCCGGTACAGCTCGGCGAAGGCTGCGCCGGGGAGTTCGGCGTTCGGTGACGGGGTGGACTCCATGGAATTCGCTCCGAGGGCCGCCGGGTATTGCGACCCGCCCCGGCGTGGTAGGCTTCGGCCTTCACGGTAGCGCATCGCCGCTGCCGGTGCATCCGCTGTCCATGCGCATCGCATCCGTCTCGCTCAGATATCCCTCCCGGCTGATCACCAATGACGAGATCGTCGCGTTGCTGCAGCAGTGCAGCAACGGCGTCGACCCGAAGGTGCTGCGCAAGTACCAGCGGCTGGTGCGCGGGTTGCTGAACCGCACCGGGTCGGTGACGCGCTACGTCCGCGACGTACAGCGGGGCGAGCGCGCCAGCGACCTGGTCAGGGAGGCGATGCTGCAGGCTCTGGAGCAGGCGGCGATGGCGCCTTCCGACATCGATCTGTTGATCTACTGCGGGGTGGGCAAGGGGTTCCTGGAGCCCGCCAACGCCTATTTCTACGCGCAGGCCACGGGCCTCTCCTGTTCGTGCTTCGACATCGCCGATGCCTGCATGAGCTGGATGCGCGCGCTGGAGATCTCGTACCGGTTCCTGCGGTCCGGCACGCTCCGCACCGCGATGATCGTCAACGGAGAGTTCAACTACAAGGAGCACGGGTACCCTGAGAACTTCGAGGTGAGGGGGCTCGATCAGCTCGAATACACGTTCCCGACCTACACCGTCGGCGAGGCGGCGACGGCCACCATCGTCACCGCCTCGGACGCCGAGTGGCGCTTCGACTACCACTCCGTGCCGGAGCTGTGCGGTCTGTGCAACATCCCGCTGGACGGGTACGAGGACTTCGTGGAGCCGTCGGACCGGATCGCGCTCAACGGCGTGAACAAGTTCGTGGCGTACGGTCACGAGCTGTTCGCACGGGCGGAGGAGTACCTGCTGCCGCTGGTCCGTCGCACGGTCGAGGATCTGAACGCCCCGCACATCTACTTCCCGCACGCCGCCTCCAGCGTTGCCTACCTGCGCGCCGGCAGGGCCGCAGGAATCCGGAACGGCAAGGTGTACAGCGAGGTGTTCCCGAAGCTGGGCAACCTGGTGTCGGCAAGCATTCCAGCCGCGATGGTCATGGCCGAGGCGGAAGGCCGGCTGAAGCGGGGCGACCGGGTCGTGCTGGTGCCGGCCAGCGCCGGCATGGTGTTCGGCGTCGGTCAGTTCACCTACTGAAGACGGGCAGCCGGGTCAGGTCTCCACGGCGGCCAGGGCCGGTTTGCGCCGATCGGCCGGCTCGTTCAGAAAGACGCGCCAGGAGTCGTACTTCGGGCTCTGCAGACGCAGCAGGATCAGCGGATTCCGGCGCGGCTCCACGGGCTTGCGGATGAGCTGCATGCCGACCGAACGCGGCGTCCTGCCGCCCTTGCGCGTATTGCAGGGCATGCACGCGGTCACCAGGTTCGACCACGACTCCGTGCCGCCGCGCCAGCGGGGGATCACGTGGTCGATCGTGAGCGCCCGCGCGGCCAAGCGTGTGCCGCAATACTGGCAGGCGTTGCCGTCGCGGGCGTACACGTTGCGCCGCGTGAGCGCCACCCCCTGGCGCGGGAAGCCATGGTAGTCGGTCAGCCTGATGACGCGCGGCACCGCAAGCGTCAGCGTCGCCGTGTGGACCCAGTCCAGGTGACCGTCGCCTCGCGCCGCGAGGATGCCGGACTGATCCGTCCACCGGGCGAAGTCGAACGACTCGTAGCGACCGCCGTCGGTGGTGATCACCTCCGCGGCCTGCCGCACCAGCAGCACGAAGGCGCGCCGCGCGCTGACCAAGCGCAGGACGGTGTACGAGCTGTTGAGAACCAGCACGCTGCATTCGAGCACGCGGCACTCCTGCCGCCGGGACTCCTGCGCCACGGTTCGGGTCCAATACCACGCCCCTGGTGCGGGGTCAAGATTACCGGCCGTTCAGGCTCAGGTCGTCGGCGTGGATCCAGCCGAAGTCGCGGTAGCTGCCGCGGACGCGAACGTCGTACCAGTCACCGTCCTTTCCCATCGCCATCAGCAGATCGGTCGGCCGCAGGTAGGAGCGCACGGTGGACTCGCGAGTCGGTGCGGCATGCAGCGGCACCGTTCTGCGGGCAGGCCAGAGCACGGTCGGGGCCGGTGGGATGACCGCGGTCGGGTCCATCGGCTCGTGTTCGGCCAGGAACGCCAGCACGCCGCCGGCGATGCCGCGTGCGGCGACGTCCGGGCGGGAGGTCAGAAAGGCGCGGTCGGCCGCATCGGTGAGGTAGCCCATCTCCAGAATCGCCGCCGGGGTGGTGATGGCGATGGCGTGCCGGTAGCGGCCGCCGAATGCGTAGTAGCCGCGCATGTTGTACGTCACTCCGTTCAGGTCCTCCCTCATCCCGGTGACCGCGCCGTAGTGTTCGCGCAGCAGGGCGCTCAGACGTCGGGACGCCGGGGAGGCCCGCCACGGAGGGGCGACCTTGTAGCCGGAGCTGCCGCCCCCGTCGGCGTGGATCGCCACGAAGGCGTCGGCGTCGAACTCCGGGGGCACGGTGGCCGGGAGCAGCACCACCTCGACGCCCTGTTCGCGCAGCAGCTCGGCTGCTGCCGTCGCCACGGCCCTGTTGACGTCGACTTCCGCCACGCCGGCGAAGCTGGCGCCGGTCGCCGTGCGCCGATGCTCCAGCTCGGGCGGGTACTGGTCGGTGTCCAGGTGCCCGATCTGCAGGGCGACGCGCCAGGGAGCTACCACTCCCCGCAACGACAGCCCCGGGTAGTGGGGGCGCGCCGGGGCGCGCAACGGAACGAAACGCTCCGGCGCGGCGGGTTCTTCCTGGATGGCCAGGGCGATGGCGGCAGCAGCAGCCGCGGCGGCGGCTGCCGCGGCGATCAGGAGGCGTACGAGCACGGTCATCCGCTGCCACTATACCGCCACACGCCGGGCGTTCCACTATGAGGCACGCCGGGAACGGCCGGCACGGGCGGTTAGCTCAGTCGGGAGAGCGCCTGGTTTACACCCAGGAGGTCGGCGGTTCGAGCCCGTCACCGCCCATCACGACATGAGCACCCAGCCCGCGGCCACGATACGGCGTTCGCTGCGGGGTTGGTCCCTGTTCGCGGTCGGCGTGGGAGCGGTCGTGCTGGGCGCGGCGCTTGCCGGCCGAGCGCTGCGCACGCCGACCGCGGAGCAGGCGTTCGATCCGGTGACTTGGTCCGACCGGGTACAGGCGTTCACGACCATATTCCTGGGCATCTTCATCGAGGCGGTGCCGTTCGTGGCAATCGGCGCGTTGCTGTCCGGCGTGATCGAGATGGGGGTGAGCACGCGGACGCTGGCCCGTTGGGTGCCGGCACGGACGGGGGCGGGCGTGCTCGCCGGCGCGGCGCTTGGCATGGTGTTCCCGGTCTGTGAGTGCGGCGTCGTGCTGGTCGTCCGCCGGCTGCTGGGCAAGGGACTCCCGCCGCCGGTCGCGATCGCCTTTCTGCTCGGCGCGCCGGTCCTCAATCCGGTCGTGATCGCCAGCACGGCCACGGCGTTCGGGTTCGGCTGGATGCTCATCGGCCGCCTGGCGCTCACGCTCGTCGTCGCGGTCACGGTCGCCGCCGCGTTTCGCCGCGCCGGTCCGGCAAACATCCTGCTGGCGGCCAATGGGGTGGCCAATGGGGTGGCCAATGGGGTGGAAGGAGCGGCCTGCTCTGCCGGGAGCGGCCACGCGGACCATCACGAGCACGAACACGAGCACGAGCACGACCACGGCCCTCATGACCGGCCGGCCCCGGAGCGCCGCAGCATCCGATCCTTCGCCCGCGACGCGTTGCTGCACGGCTCGGCCGACCTGTTCGACATGGGTCGCTACCTCGTCATCGGCTGCGGCCTGGCCGCCCTCCTGCAGACCCTGATGCCGCAGTCGGTCCTCCTGGACATCGGCCGCGGCGGGGCGGCGTCGGTGGCGGCCATGCAGGGGCTCGGCTACCTGCTCTCGGTGTGCTCCTCCGTCGATGCCTTCCTTGCGCTGGCGTTTACCGCCACCTTCGCGCCGGCCTCGATCCTGGCGTTCCTGGTGTTCGGACCGATGGTCGACGTCAAGAGCACCCTGCTGTTCCTGAGCGTCTTCCGCACCAGGGCGGTCGTCTACCTGGTCGTGCTGCCGCTGGTGCTCACCTTCGCGGCCGCACTGATCGTGCACAACCTGGTGCCCTGGGCATGAGCATGCGCGGGCTTGACCGGCCGCGGCTGCTGGCGGCTGTCGTGCTGTACGGGATCGTCGCGATACTGCTGCATCGCCTGCTGTCGGGCACGCTGGTCTACTACATCAACCAGCGCTATGCGTGGCTCACCTGGATTGCGGTGGCCGGCCTCGGCGCCATGGCGTTGGCGCTGGCGGGAACCGCCTGGCGCGGTGGCCGCCGGCGCGGCCGGCCCGCGCACGGCGTACGCGTGACCTGGAGCGCCCTGGCGGTGCTCGCGCTTCCGGTGGCCTTCGGGCTGGCGCCGGAGCAGCCCCTGGGGGCGGCGGCACTCGGCAACCGGGAGGTCGCCGTGGCCAGCCTCCCACCGACCGCCCTGCAGTCGACGACGGCCGGACGGGCAACGCGGAGCGCTGCCTCGGAGGCGCTGGGCCGATCGATGCTCGACTGGCTGTTCGAGTTCCACGTCGCCGATGACCCGGACCGGTTCGCCGGGCAGGAGGCGCGGATCACGGGGTTCGTGTCGCGCGATGCCACGCTCCGAGCGAACCAGGTGCAACTGAGCCGTTTTGTGTTGAGCTGCTGCGTCGCGGACGCGACGCCGATCGGGATCATCGCCGAGGCCGCGGAGCTCGCCCTGGTGCCGGACGACCAGTGGCTGACGGTCGAGGGCCGCTTCACGGTGGCAGAGATCGACGGCGAACGGATGCCGGTCCTGGTCGCCGTGGACGTGGAGCAGATCGATCCACCGCCGGTCCCCTATCTCTACTACTGATCGATGCAGCCTCTGGACCGGCATGCGCTGGCCACGCTTGGCGTGGCTGCGGTCGTCGCGGTGGTGGCGGCGGCCGTGGGCGACCGGGTCGGTCTGCAGGTCGTCTCCCTGACGCCGGCGCACGGGACCGAGCACGTCTCCACGCTGGCGACGATCGAGATCCGGTTCTCGGAGCCGGTCGATCCAGCCGCGCGTTCGTCGACCCTGGCGATCGAGCCTCCGGTCTCCGGATCGCTGCGCTGGGGCAGCCGCACCCTGCGCTTCGATCCGGACCGCACGCTGTCCGGGCGCACGCGCTACACGGTGCGGCTCGACGGATCCGTGCGGGCAGCGTCCGGACGCCGTCTGCGCGGCACGGTCGAGTGGAGCTTCGACACCGGGGCGCTGCGCATCGCCTACGTGGCTGACGGAGCGGCCGAACGGGCCCGGATCGCCGCCCGTGCCCTGGACACGAACGACGGCAGGGCGGAAGCCGGCGACGAACGGACCCTGGCGTCGTTCGAGCGGCCGGTGCGCGACTTCCACCAGTCGCCGGACGGCGGCTCGCTGGTCGTCACGCTGGGCACCGACGTGTTCGCCGCGGACCTCTGGCTGGTCGACTCCGCAGGCGGTCAGCGCGAGCTGCTGGGGTGCGGCGGGGCGGAGTGCAGTGCGGCCCGATGGGCTCCCGACGGGGAGACCATCGTCTTCTCGAGGCGCCGGCTGCCGTTGCCGCCGCGTCCCTGGCTGCTGGATCCTGCCACCGGCGACCTGTGGCCGCTCATGGAACAGGAAGTGATCGGCTTCGACCCGCGCTGGTCGGACGACGGAGCGTGGGTGGCGTTCGTATCGCCCGTGGAAGGGGGTTTGCGCGTCGTCAACGTAGCCGATGGTCGGACGGTGCTCGTACCGACGCGGGCCGCGGCTCCGGCGGCGTGGCGGCCCGGAGCGCGAGAGATCCTCACCTCCGACCTGCGCGAGGGGGAAGCAGGCCGGGCCGTGGACCTGCTGATAGCGATCGACCTGACCGACCTCACGGTGCGATGGGCGCTCGGGCCCGAACAGGGCGCCGACCGGGCGCCGGTGTGGGCGCCGGGCGGAGATCGCTTCGCGTTCATCCGCGCAGCCGGCGAGGGGGAGCAGGTGTGGCTGGCAACCGACGCGGGCGGGCCGTACTTCGAGGCCGAGCCGCTGGCCGCCGCGCCGGGACTCACGTACCGGGAGATCCTGTTCGCACCCGGCGGAGAGTTGCTGGCGGCGCAGCGGTCGCGGCTGGACGTGGCGTTCCCGGAGCCCGAGGTGGTCGTGTTCGACCTCGACGGTCGGGAGCTGGCGGTGATCGCGGGCGCGACGACGCCCCGCTGGCTGCCATGAAGGCGCGAGCCGCGGCGGACGGCTTCGCGATCCTGTTCGTCGACGGCGACTGCGTGCTCTGCCGGCGCCTGTCGCGGATCGTGCTGCAAGGGGACACCGCCGGTCGGCTGCGGGTCGCTCCGCTCGCCGGGGTGACCGCCCGCCGGCTGCTGACTCCTGCGGATCGGACGCAGGACGACTGGGTCGTGCTGGTCGAGGGGCCGCGGACGCTGCGGGCCGTCGACGCCGTGGTACGCACGCTGCAACTGATGGGAGGACGGTTCGGCCTCCTGGCGCGCGGCACCCTGCTGCTGCCCCGTCCACTGCGCGCGGCGGTCTACCGGTTCGTCGCCAGCCGCCGCCGCGCGTGGTTCGGGCGGGTCGAGTCGTGTCCCCTGCCGGCGAGCGAACGCCGGCCTGACGCCGTCCTCGACTGACCCGGACCGCGCCGGATGCGGCGTCGCGCCGGCAGTAGGCCGGAGCGGATGCTTGGCCGTATACTCTCGTTCCCAGGGCCGGAGCGGCATCCGGCCGGTGAGAGGAGTTCGCTATGGCGGGAGAGATGCAGGATACCGGTACGTGGACGGTCAAGACCGGGCTGGCTCAGATGCTGAAGGGCGGAGTGATCATGGACGTGGTCACCGCCGACCAGGCCAGGATCGCCGAAGACGCCGGCGCGGTCTCGGTGATGGCGCTCGAACGGGTGCCTGCCGACATCCGCAAGGCCGGCGGCGTGGCGCGCATGGCCGACCCGACCAGGATCGAGGAGATCAAGCGCGCCGTCACGATTCCGGTCATGGCCAAGTGCCGTATCGGCCACTTCGTCGAAGCGCAGGTCCTGCAGTCCCTGGAGATCGACTACATCGACGAGTCCGAGGTGCTGACTCCGGCCGACGAGGACAACCACGTGTGGAAGCACGACTTCACGGTGCCGTTCGTGTGCGGCTGCCGGAACCTGGGTGAGGCGCTGCGGCGCATCCGCGAGGGGGCCGCCATGATCCGCACCAAGGGTGAAGCCGGCACCGGCAACGTGGTCGAGGCGGTGCGCCACGCCCGCACCGTGCTGCAGGCGGTGCGACGGGTGCAGGGCCTGAACGACAGCGAGCTTTCGGCGTTCGCGAAGGACATTCAGGCGCCGTTCGAGCTGGTGGCGCAGCTACGCGCAGACGGCTCGCTGCCGGTCGTCAACTTCGCGGCCGGCGGCATCGCCACGCCGGCGGACGCGGCGCTGATGATGCAGCTCGGCGTCGACGGCGTGTTCGTGGGCTCCGGTATCTTCAAGTCCGAGAACCCGAAGCGCATGGCGGAGGCGATCGTCAAGGCGACCACCAACTACGACGATCCGGACATCCTGGCGGCGGTTTCGCGCGGGCTGGGCGAGCCCATGCGCGGGCTGGAGATGGCGGCGATCCCGGAAGGGGAACAGCTCGCCGTACGCGGCTGGTAGCACATGGCGGTAGGCGTCCTGGCGCTGCAGGGCGATGTCCGTGAGCATCTCCATGCCCTCGCCGCCATCGGCCAGCCGGCCGCACCGGTGCGCACCGCCGCACAGCTCGAAGCGGCCGACGCGCTGATCATCCCCGGCGGGGAGAGCACGACGATCATCAATCTGCTGCACACGTTCGACCTGGCGGAGCCGCTCTCTGCCCGGCTGACCGGCGGCATGCCGGTGTGGGGTACCTGCGCCGGCATGATCGTGCTTGCCGCGGAGGTGCTGGATCCGCGCCCGGAGCCGCTGCGGCTGATGGACATTGCCGTGCGGCGCAACGCGTACGGTCGGCAGGTGGCCAGCTTCGAGGCGTCCCTGGATGTCCGGGAGCTGGGTCCGCCGCCGTTCTGCGGCATCTTCATCCGGGCGCCGGCGGTGGAGCGGGTCGGCTCCGCGGTTCAGGTGATCGCCGCCCTGCCCGACGGGCGTCCGGTGGCCGTGCGCCAGGGCGCCATGCTGGCGACCTCGTTCCATCCGGAGCTCGCCGGGGACTACCGGTTCCATCGGTACTTCTGCTCGTTCCACGGGGCTGCGTCCGCCCGTCCCGGCGGTGCGGCGCAGCAGGGACGTGCGGCCGGGGCGCCGGTCGCAGACCGCGTGCGGCCGGCCGAGAGCCGGCTCCGCTGACGGCGCACATGGCCGACACGGGCCCGGCGGCGGCCGCACGGGAGCGGGCGCGGCGGATCCGCGACAACTACGACGCGGTACGGGAGCGCGTGGACGCGGCCGCCGCGCGCGCCGGCCGCGCTGCCGACTCGGTCCGGGTGATGGCGGTGACCAAGGGGTTCGCCGTGGATCATTCCCTGGCCGCCGTCGCTGCCGGACTGGATCTGTTGGGCGAGAACCGGGTGCAGGAGGCGGCGGGCAAGCACGGCGACCGCTCCAGGCATGGAGGGTGCTCGCGGCCGTACGAGTTGCATCTGGTCGGTCACCTGCAGCGCAACAAGGCCAGGGACGCGGCGCGGCTGTTCGACGCGGTGCAGTCGATAGATGCCGTACACACGGCTGCCGCTCTGGAGCGGCGCTGCGCGGTGCTCGGCCGAACGATGCCGATCCTGCTGGAGCTGAACGCCTCCGGCGAGCCGACCAAGGCCGGCTTTCCGGCTGCGGATGACCTGCTTGCGTCCGCGGAAGAGATCGCCGCAGGCTGCCCGCATCTGTCGCTGGCCGGAGTCATGACGATCGGCGCGCACACGGACGACGAGGCGGCGGTGCGCGCCTCGTTCGCGCGGCTGCGGGCGGTCCACGAACGCCTGCTCGGCGACCACCCGGAAGCCCGCGTGTTGTCGATGGGCATGTCGCAGGACTTCGAGCTGGCGATCGAGGAAGGCGCGACGCTGATCAGGCTCGGCACCGCGCTGCTCGGGCCGCGGCCCGCGCGATGAGGCGTCCGGCCGTGAGCCGACTGGTCGCGGCGCTGCTGACCGGAACTGTGGCCGGCGCGGCGTGGGGCCAGGAACCGGCTGGCGCCGACGGAGATGGGACGGCGCCGCTGCTCGAACCGGTTCCGTACGAACGTTCCGAGTTCCCGGATTGGGCGCACGCGCTGCGCCGCGCCGAGGTGGTGGCGATCGGTTCCCTGCCGCTGACGCTGTTCGGCGTCCGGCTACTCTACGACTATACCCGCTACATCGCGCACGGCTTTGACGCCGAGGTGCAGCCGTTCCCGTTCCGGCCGATCGGCGGCGGTCCGACGCTCACGGAGACGGAGATGCTCGGGATCGTCATCGGCGCGGCGGCGTTGTCGGTCGCGATCGCGCTCATCGACGCCGACATGCGCGTGGCAGCATCTGCCGGCCGGCAGGCGCAGTGAGGTCATCGGAAACGCTCGTCGGTGACGAGCGCTTCGCAGGGGCGCGGCTGGACAGCTATCTGGCGACCGGGTTGCGGCTGTTTCCCCGCAGCCAGGCGCGGGCACGCGTCGACGTGGTCACCGTCAACGACCGTCCCGCGAAGCTGGCGACGCGCCTGTGCCCGGGCGACCGCGTGGCGGTCAGCTACCGCGACCCGGAGCCGCTGACTGCGGTGGCGGAGGAGATGGAGCTGTCGATCCTCCATGAAGACGGCGACGCCATCGTGCTGGACAAGCCTCCCGGCGTGGTCACCCACCCCGGGGCGGGGAACCGGACCGGCACCCTCCTGAACGGCGTGCTCGGCCACTGCGATCGGCTGCGCGACGCGTTTCCGGACGAGCCGGTCAGGCCGGGCGTGGTGCATCGGCTGGACAAGGAGACCTCGGGAGTCATCGTCTTCGCCAAGACTCCGCACGCGCATCTGGCGTTGACCCGCCAGTTCGCCCAGCGGCGCGTGCGCAAGCGATACTTGGCGGTGGTCGACGGACGGCCGCCTGCGGTCGGCGGCACCGTGGACCTGCCGATCGGTCGCGACGACCGCGATCGGACCCGGTTCTCGGTGGCCGCTCGGGGCAAGCCGGCGATCACCCGCTACCGGTTGCTCGGCGGACTGGCGGGCGGACGTTCGCTGGTGCTGCTCATCCCCGTGACCGGCCGCACCCACCAGTTGCGCGTGCACCTGGCGGCGCTCGGCTGTCCCGTGGCCGGCGACGTGGTGTACGGGAAGGGGCGCCGGTCGGAGCCGGCGTCGATGCTGCTGCAGGCGTCAATGCTCCTGCATTCCGCCTCGCTGCGGCTGCGGCTGCCGGGTGCCGCGGAGCCACGGCGGTTCCGGGCTCCGCTGCCGGAGCGGTTCCGGGTGGCGCCGGGGGTGGTCGACTGCCTGCGGACCGTCAGTCCCGCAGGTGGACGTTGAACCGGCGCTCGATGCCGATCGTGGTCGGCGGCCCGTGGCCCGGCAGCACGACCTCGTGGTCGGCACGGCTGAGCAGCCGCTCGCGGACGGACCGCTGCAGCGCGGCCCGACCTTTCGCCGTCGCCGCGCTGCCGATGGCCCCGGCCGCCAGCGTGTCGCCGGTAAAGATCACCGGTGGCAGCGCGTAGCAGACCGAATCGTCGGAGTGACCGGGCGTCGACAGCACCTCGAAGGTGAGCGCGCCGATGCGCAGCGTCTGCCCGCCGGCGACGAGGGTGGTGGGAAGCTCGGCGACGGCAGCGGCGGCGTAGATCTCGGCGCCGAACACTTTCTGGATCGCGGCCGCGCCCGCGCAGTGGCTCGGGTGAGTATGCGTCAGCATGACCGCACTCGGCGGCAGATCGCGCTGCTCGATGTGGCCGACGAGGGCGGCGTTCAGGTAGCCGGGATCGACCAGGACGCTGTAGCCGCCCGCGTCCGGCCCGATCAGATAACAGGTGGCGAAGCCACCGACGGCGAAGTGCGTGGAGATGGTCATCGCGGTTCGGGGCGCTCAGCGGCGATGCGCTTCGGCCAGATTGGAGCCCGGTGTGGCCAGATCCCCCAAGTCCGCCAGTTCCAGATGCGCGTGATAGAGGTTGCAGTCTTCCATCGTGACCTGCCGCAGCGTGCCGCCGATGAAACGGGACGATGTCAGGTCGCAGCTCTCGAAGAGCGTGCGGGAGATGGTCGCGGCCACGAAGTTGCAGCGCTGCACGTCGCAGTCGTCGAAATGGCAGTCGCTGAGATCGCTGCCCGCCAGGATCACCGCCGCCAGCCGGCAGCCGACGAAGCGGCACTCGGACAGCACCGCGTCGTGCAGGAACACCAGGCTCAGATGGCATCCTTCGAACGACACCCGCTCCAGCGTGGCTCCGACCAGACGTGTGCCTGCCAGGCGTCGCTCGCGGATGTGCCGGTCGCGGATCCGTACCCCGCTCACGTCGACGTGGGTCAGGTCGGCGCCTTCCGCGAAGCGGCGCCGCGCGCGTCGCTGGTAGGCCTGCTCGTCCGTCACGTGGGCATGGCAGCGATCCTCGCCGGTGAGCGCCGGCGCCGGGCAGGTGGGTACGGCGCAGGGGGCCGCCTGGGTCATCGCCGTCACCGTATCACGGGTCTGCCGCGCAAGCGGGAGACCCGACAGACTCCTTGCGCGCCTGAGGGCCGTTGGGCGACAGTCGCGCGGTGAGCATCATCACGGGACAGGTGCGCCGCAGCGCCGGCAGCGTCTACGACGTCGGCGTGGACGGGGCGCTCATGCGCTGCCGGATCAAGGGAAAGACGCTGGCGGTCGAAGAGCGCGTCCACGCGCCGATTGCCGTGGGCGACTTCCTGGAGATCGAGCCCGACCCCTACGAAGACGCCGCCGGCTGGATCCTGAGCCGGCTGGAGCGCACGACGCAGATCGATCGGTGGAGCCGCAAGCACCGCGCGATGCAGGTGCTTGCCGCCAACGTCGACCAGGTGGCCTGCGTGACCGCCCCCAGCTCGCCCCCGTTCCGTCCGCGGTTCATCGACCGCCTGCTGGTGTCTGCCGAGCATGCCGGCGTCGAGGCCCTGATCATTCTCAACAAGGCCGACCTGGGCATTCCC
This sequence comes from Spirochaetia bacterium, assembly GCA_965215345.1. Classification (GTDB taxonomy): domain Bacteria; phylum Spirochaetota; class Spirochaetia; order SZUA-6; family Bin103; genus CATQHW01. The sequence continues at coordinate 3,003,965 of CBDCDL010000002.1, forward strand.
GCGACGGTGGCTGAACGCATCGCCGACTTCCGGAGGATGGGCTACCGCGTGCTGGAGTGCTCGGCCGTCACCGGTGAGGGAGTGGCGGAGGCGCGGGCGGCGCTGGGCTCGGCCTTGACGCTGATGTGCGGTCAGTCGGGGGTGGGAAAATCCAGCCTGTTGAACGCTTGGGATCCCGGCCTGGAGTTGCGCACCGGCGCGGTGTCCCGCAAGTTCGACCGAGGTGTGCACACGACGATCCGTGCCGAGCTGCTGGAGCTCGCCGACGGGGGGCGCCTGATCGACAGTCCCGGCATTCGCGAGCTGGAGCTGGGCGCCATCGAGGCGCGCGACATCCGCCACCGCTTTCGCGACTTCCAGCGCTGGCTGCTGCGCTGCGAGTACAGCGCCTGCCTGTGCGACGGCGAACCGGGCTGCGCGGTGCGCGCGGCGGTGGAGGAGGGCCGGATCCATCCCGACCGCTACGACAGTTACCTGCGGTTGCTGCGGGAAGTGCTCGATCGCGAGCGCGAGCGAGCGCACGCGTGACCGGCCCGACACCCCCGGACGAGGGTCCGGCAGACGGCCAGGCGCGGGCCGTGGAGCTGCTCGGCCTGCCGGGCGTGCTGGCGCAGGTCGCCGAGTACTGTGCGGGAGAGGAAGGACGGCGCCAGGTGCTCGCCAGCCGTGTCTTTGACGACCCGCAGTCGGTGCTGGCCGAACGGGCGCCCGCGGTGGAGCTGCGGCGCCTGCTGGAGTCGGGCTTCCGTGTGCCCGAGATGGACCTGCCGGAGATCGGCGTGTCGCTCGGCCGCCTGCGGCGCGGGGCGCGGTGGCTCGATCCGGCGGAGTTGGCGGCCGTCGGACGGCTTGCGGGCACGGCGGAATCGATCCGCGGCTCGCTCGCCGAGGTCGCCGATCGCGTCGAGCGCCCCGCGCTGCACGCCCTGCACGCCGAGCTGCCGGGGCTGCGATCGCTGGCCGCCGAGGTGCGGCGGGTGGTGGGCGCCGACGGGACGGTGCAGGACCACGCGATCCCGGAGCTGGCGCGGGTGAAGCGCGACCTGCGCCGGCTGCAGATGCAGATCGAGACGGCGGCCGGGGAGCTGATGGCCGATCCCGCCCTGCGCGGCTGCTTCAACGGCACCGTGCCGACCCAGCGCGGCGGTCGGACCGTGGTGCCGCTGAAGGCCACTCACCGCGCGCGCGTGCCCGGCGTCGTGCACGAGGTGTCGGCGAGCGGCGCCACGCTCTACGTCGAGCCGCTCCGCGACGTGGAGGCCAACAACGCCGTGGTGGCGGCCCGCGACCGGTACGCGGCCGAGGTGCGCCGCGTCCTCCACGAGCTGACCGGCGCGGTGGCGCGGGAGCGGCGCTCCCTGGAGCGGGCTGCGGCGGTCACGGCGCGCTTCGACTGCGTGCAGGCACGGGCGCGCTACGCGCGGGCACACGCGGCCGTCGCCGCACCGGTCGGTCCGCTGGCGCTGCACGGAGCTCGCCATCCCGAGCTTGGCGCGGCGGCCGTGCCGCTGGACGTGAGCATGCCGCCCGAGGCGCACATCCTGGTCATCACGGGGCCCAACACGGGCGGCAAGACGGTCTGCCTGAAGACGGTGGGGTTGCTCTGCCTGATGAACCAGGCGGGCATGGAGATCCCGGCCGGTCCGGACTCGACCCTGCCGATCTACCGCGGCATCTACGCCGACATCGGCGACGAGCAGTCGATCGCCGCCTCCCTGTCCACCTTTTCCGCGCACGTCGAGCATCTGGCCGCCATCGTGCGTGACGCCACCGCGCGTTCGCTGGTGCTGATCGACGAGCTGGGCACCGGCACCGACCCGGAGGAAGGGATCGCCCTGTCGCGGGCGCTGCTCGACCGGTTCCTGGCCGCGGGAGTGACGGCCATGGCCACGACCCATCACGGGGCGCTGAAGGCGTACGCCTATACCGAGTGCGGGGTCACCAACGCCTCGATGGAGTTCGACTCGCGCACGCTGCGGCCGACCTACCGGGTCATCGAGGGGATGCCGGGCGAGAGCCACGCGCTGGACATCGCCCGCCGGCACCGGATGCCGGATGCCGTGATCGAGCGCGCCGCCACGTTGATGGACGCCGGGCGTACCGAGGAGGGCCGGATCATCAACGCGCTGACGCGCCGACAGCGGGAGCAGGAGCGGGAGGAGCGGGAGCTGCGCGAGCGCGCGGCCGCGCTTGCCCGGCGGGAGGCCGAGCTGGCCGAGGACCGGGCGGCGTTCACGCAGCGCGAGCGCGAGCAGCACCGGCGGGCGGCCGGCGAACTGGGCCGCTTTCTGGCCGAGGCGCGCCGCGACGTGGAACGCGCCATCCGATCGGTGCGCGCGACCGCGGGCGGAGGGGTGTCCGGCGAGCGGGCGGGCCCCGCGGCAGCGGCGGCTGACGCGGCTGCCCGCGCCGCACCGCGGGCGGTCGAGAAGCGCCTGCAGGCGGAACGGGATGCGCTGGCGGCGCTGGACGCCGCCGACGGCGCCGCGGCGGACGGTGCTCCGCTGGCGCCCGGCAGCAGCGTGCTCATCCGTCGTACCGGTGCCGCCGGCCGGGTGGTGCGCCGGCACCGACCGGACCGGTATCCCGACCGCTACGTGGTGCAGACCGACACCATCCGCGGCGAGTTCCGCGCCGCCGAGCTGGTCGTGACCGATCCGCACCCTTCTCCCCGCACGAGCGCCCGCGTCGAGCTGGTGAACCGGGCGGAGCCGGTGCTGGAGCTGCACGTCCGCGGCATGCGCGCGGAGGAGGCCCTGCAGCAGGTCGAGCGCCAACTCGACTCCGCGGTCATGCGGGGCATGACGGAGTTCTCGGTCGTGCACGGCCACGGCCACGGCGTGCTGCGCCACGCGATACGGGAGTACCTGCGCGGCAGCTCCGCGGTCAGCGACTATCAGGATGCCTCGGCCGACGAGGGTGGACATGGCAAGACGGTCGTCCGGCTCCGTCGCTGACGGCGCCAACGCCGACGGAAGGTCGGGCACGGACGGCGCGCGAGGGGGAACTGACCGCATCGTCATCCGCGGCGCCCGCGAGCACAACCTGAAGGGGGTCGACCTGGACCTGCCGCGCAACCGGCTGATCGTGGTGTCGGGGCCGAGCGGCTCGGGCAAGTCGTCACTCGCGTTCGACACCGTGTTCGCCGAGGGGCAGCGGCGCTACGTCGAATCCCTGTCGGCGTACGCGCGGCAGTTCCTGGGACGGCTGGACAAGCCGGACGTCGATTTCATCGACGGTCTTTCGCCGGCGATCTCGATCGAGCAGCGCACGGCGCAGCGCAATCCACGGTCCACGGTCGGCACGGTGACCGAGATCTACGACTACCTGCGGCTCCTGTTCGCCCGCACCGGCCGCCCGCATTGCGCGGAGTGCGGAGCGGCCATCAGCGAGCGGTCGACCGACCAGATCGTCGACGCCATCGCTGCCCTGCCTGCGGGTTCGCGGATCATTCTGCTGGCGCCCGTGGTGCGCGGCCGCAAGGGACAGCACCGTGCCGTGTTCGAGGACGCGGTCAAGGCGGGATTCGTGCGGGTGCGCGTGGATGGCCGCATCCACTCGCTCGACGATGCCCCGGAACTGGACCGGAACACGGCGCACACGATCGAGATCGTGGTCGACCGTCTGATCGGCCGGCCGGACCTGCACCAGCGGGTGGCCGGCTCGGTGGAAACGGCGCTGGAGGTGGGCTCCGGGCGGATGATCGTGCTGCGCGACGGCGACGGCGACGGCGTACCGGTCGAGCAGCGATTCTCGCAGACCAGCTCGTGCGCGGACTGCGGCGCGCCGTTCCCGGAGCTCGAGCCCCGGCTGTTCTCGTTCAACAACCCGCACGGCGCCTGCCCGGACTGCTCCGGGCTGGGGGTCAGTCTCGAATTCGACCGCGACCTGATCGTTCCCGACCCCGGCAAGTCCTTCGACGAGGGCGGCATCGCCACGCACAACCCCCGCGCCAAGTGGACCCGGTCCCTGTTCCGGGCGCTCGCCCGGCACTGGGGCTTCCGGCTCGATACCCCGCTGGAGGAGTTGCCGCCCGTCGTCCTCGACGCCCTGCTGTTCGGGGCCGGCGACCGCATCCAGGTCGAGCACCGAACCGCCACCAAGGCCAGCTACCGCTACGCGACCACCTATCGGGGCGTGATTCCGGAGCTCAAGCGCCGCTACCTGCAGACCGCGTCCGAGCATGTCAAGCGGTGGCTGGAGGGCTTCATGCGGGAGCAGCCCTGCCATGGGTGCGGGGGCCGGCGGCTGCGCCGGGAAGCGCTGGCCGTGGAAGTGGCAGGCCACAGCATCGACCAGGTCACCGCAATGTCCGTGGAGGCAGCGATGGCGTACGTGCGCCGCGTGGCCGCGGAGAGCGGCGGGGACTGGGCCCGGGTGGCGGGGCAGATCGTCAAGGAAATCGGCGACCGCCTGGAGTTCATGGCCTCGGTCGGGCTGGCGTACCTGAGCCTGGACCGCCGCGCGTCCACGCTGTCGGGCGGCGAGGCGCAGCGCATTCGCCTGGCCACGCAGATCGGCTCGGCGCTCGTCGGAGTGCTCTACGTGCTGGACGAACCGACCATCGGCCTGCACCAGCGGGACAACGACCGCCTGCTGCGCACCCTGTTCCGGCTGCGCGATCGCGGCAACACCCTGCTGGTGGTGGAACATGACGAACAGACGCTGCGCAGCGCCGACTATCTGGTCGATCTCGGCCCCGGCGCCGGTGAATACGGTGGTCGGGTGGTGGCGTGCGGCGCGCCGCGCGCGGTGCAGGAGCACGACCGGTCCGTGACCGGACGCTACCTCGCGGGGCGGGAGGCGATTCCCACGCCGCCGCAACGGCGGCGGCCGACCGGCGGCCTGACCCTGCGCGGCGCAGCCGCCAACAATCTGCGCAACCTGGACGTGCGGCTGCCGCTGGGAACGCTGACGGTGGTGACCGGCGTGTCCGGTTCGGGCAAGTCGACGCTGGTGTCCGAGCTGCTGGGGCCCGCACTGCGGGCGGCCCTGGACGATCGGCGGCTGCCGCCGGGACTCGGTGGCGTCGAAGGCTGCGAGCACATCGACAAGGTCATCGAGATCGACCAGACGCCGATCGGCCGCACGCCGCGGTCCAATCCGGCCACGTACGTCGGGCTCTTCACGCCGATCCGGGAACTGTTCGCCGCCCTGCCGGAAGCGCGTGCGCTCGGCTACCGTCCGGGCCGGTTCTCCTTCAACGTCGCCGGCGGCCGCTGCGAGAACTGCGCCGGCGACGGCCAGATCAAGATCGAGATGCACTTTCTTCCGGACGTGTTCGTGACCTGCGACGTCTGCGGAGGGCGCCGGTACAACCGCGAGACCCTGGCGATCCGCTACAAGGGGCGGAACATCGACGAGGTGCTGCGGATGTCGGTCACCGAGGCGGCCGAGTTCTTCACGCACGTCCCGCAGGTGGCGCGCCGGCTCGGCACGCTGCAGGACGTGGGCCTGGGGTACCTGCGGCTCGGCCAGTCGGCGCTGACCCTGTCCGGAGGCGAGGCGCAACGCGTGAAGCTGTCCCTGGAGCTCTCGCGGCGGGACACCGGCCGCACCGTGTACCTGCTCGACGAGCCGACCACCGGGCTCCATTTCGTCGACGTGCGTCAGCTCCTGTCCGTCCTGCAGCGGCTGGTCGACAAGGGCAATACCGTCGTGGTCATCGAGCATCACCTGGACGTGATCAAGCAGGCCGACCACGTGATCGACCTCGGCCCGGAAGGCGGCAGCGACGGCGGTGACCTGGTCGCGACGGGGACTCCGGAGCACGTGGCCGGACACGAAGCCAGCCACACCGGCCGCTACCTGCGGGAGGTGCTGTGAGCGTTCGCCGCACGCTGGCGGTCCTGCTGGCGGCGGCGGCGGCGGCGGTCGCCCAGAGCCCGCCTCCCACCAGCGACGATCCGCTGTTCACCGAGACCCTGTCGATCGACATCGACACGGCCGGCGCCGCGGAGCTTGCCGCGTGGCTGCGTCAGCTCGGCCTGCCGGACGGCGGTGAGCGGGCCGCGCGGCAGCAGCGGTTGCGCGACCACTACGGGCTGCCGCGTCCTGACGAGCCGCCCGAGGCCGCGCCGGGCGAGGACATCTCCGTGCAGTCGGCCCGCTCCGCGCTTTACCGCTCGGACGAGCGTGGGGACACCTCCGTCGTGCTGCAGGGCGAAGTCGCCATCGCCGCCGTGGACCCGGACACCGGAGCCCGGCACACCATCACCGCCGACCGGGTCACCTACCACCGCGAGCGGCACAGCCTGACCGCTTCGGGGTCCGTGGTCTACACCGTGGACAGCGAGAACGGGACGGAGGTGTTCCGGGGGGAGAGCCTGACGGTCGACACCGAGCGATGGGAGGGGATCTTCTACGGCGGATCGAGCCGGATCGACCAGGCCGCATCAGATGAAGCGGTGTCCGACCAACCCCTGACCTTCAACTACTCCGGGCAGGCGATCACGCGCCGTGAGGACGACACGGTCGTGCTGGAGGACGCGGCGGTCACCTCGTCCGACCCGGATGACCCCAACTACCGGATCGAAGCGGAGCGGCTGTGGATCCTGGCCCCCGAGGAGTGGGCGGTGAGCAACGCGTTCCTGCACGTCGGCGAGGTGCCCGTACTGTACCTGCCGTACTTTCTGCGTCCGGGCGGCAGGCTTTTCTTCCACCCGGCGATCGGGCAGCGCAACCGCGAGGGCACCTATCTGCAGACCACGACCTACCTGGTGGGGCGCAAGGCGCCCGACGGCGAGTCCTTGTCGTTCGTGCAGAGAAGCTCCCGCGAGGCTCTGTACGCGGATCAGCGCCGCGGGCTGTTCCTGCTGCCGGTGCGTGCGGGCACGGGGCCGGCGGAAGCGGATCCCGACATCGTGGCGTTGATGGTCGACCTGTATACCCGGCTGGGCGCGTTCGCCGGAATCAAGGGTCGGTTCGGCGGCGTGTCGCTGTTCGGGGGCGTCGCCGCCTCACGGGCGCTGGTCTCCGACCCTCGGCCGGGCGTCGGCTACACGCCATACCTGCAGGGAGCGGACGGCGAGCTGGTTTCGCACTGGGACACCACCACGATCCTGGGAGCCCGGGTTCCGTTGCGCTACGGGCTGGAGACGGAGGTCGCGTTCCGCGGCACGCTCGGATCGGTGCAGGGCAGCTTCGAGCTGTTTTCCGATCCGGGCTTCACCACGGACTTCCTGAGCCGGGCTCACGACCTGCCGACCGGGGGACTGCTGGGCCTGCCGCAGGGTCCGTTGATCCCCCCGCCCGCGCGCGACCGGCTGGAGTGGCGGCTCGGAGGCGATCTGTCTCTGCATCCGCTGCTCGCGACCCCGGCGTTGCGGACGCTGACGTTTCCCACGCTCTCGGCAAGCTGGCTCTGGGGCAGCCGCACCGAGCCGCCATCTGCCGGCGTGCCGGCGGCGCTGGACCGGCTGCAGGCCGCGTCGCCTACCCGCCGCTTCTATTATCCCGAGACGCTCACGCTGCCGGCGGTCGCGGCGGTCGCCTCCGGGTCGCTGTTCCGCTGGGCAGCCGACGGCGGCGGGTTCTCCGGCGACATCGGCTTCTCGCTGCGCCCGGTCGTTTCGGTCGATCACCGCTTCGATGACGGGCCGGTCGGCACGCGCGACCAGGTCGACCTGGATATCCTCCACACACGTGTGGACACGCGAGCTACCGGACAGATCAGCTACTCCGCCTCGGCATTCGACCGCACGGTCGGTCTGAACGGCGCGCTCGTCGAGACGGTCAGCTACCAGGCGCACACCCACCAGCCGGATCGCATCGAGCCTCGACTCGCCGAGCAGCTCAAGCAGTCGGACCTGAGCCGAACCAGCGCGCGGCTGCGGCTGAACAACACGCTCAGCCTGCGGCCGCTGCGGTCGGTGTCGGCGCTGTCGGGGTCAAGCCTCTCGTACGGACTGGGCCTCCTGCTGCATGACGTGCACATGGATCTCGACACCGGCGATCCGCTGGTGCGGGGCCCGGCGTGGGACCGGGACAGGGTCCCTTCGCACCGAGCCGGGGCAGACGCGGTGTTTGCGGCGTCCGGCATTCGCGCCCGCGTGGGCGCGGGGGTGGACCTGCCGCCGCGTCCGCTGGCCGCCGACGGCCGCCTGGAAGCGGATGTCGGAGCGGTCTCGGTGGCGGTGCGCGGCGGAGTTGCCGAGCAGGCGGACGGAGCCGACGCCGGACAGCTCAAGCCGACCCCGATAGATGGACGCGGGAGCGTGCGCATCGATTCGAACGCGTCGGTGAGCCAGTCGTTCCGGCTGGATGAGGAGCAGCGCCTGGAGCGCCTGAGCACTCAAGCGGATGCCTACGGGATGACCGGTGCGGTGACCGCGGCGGTTCGTGAGCCGCTCGATCCCTTCGGCGATCCCCTTCCCGACGGCCGGGCGGGTCTGCGTGCGACGCAGGTGGCGGTCGGATACCGGCTGGATACGGGAACGATCGCGCTCTGGAAGAACCGGATACGGCTGGATGCCGGCGTGCAGACCCGATTGGCCGTCGACCCGGAGGCGTTCGTACGCGACAACTCGCTCTCGTTCGATCTGCGGCTGGGCGTCCGGATTCACCGGTTCCTCGACCTCTCCTTCAGGTCGAGCTCCGTCAATCGGCACCTGTACCGGTACCTGCCCGGCACGGCCGAGCAGGCCGGCGAGCCGTGGGTCAACCCGATCGTGGATCTGGCGCGGTCGTTCAACTTCCTGAATTCCGAAGACCGGATCGCCTCGGCGTTCAAGCTGGAGTCGCTGCGCATCGAGGCGCTGCACCGGTTGGGCGACTGGAACCTGTCGCTGGCCTACCAGGGCCGCCCGGAACAGCACGTGGAGTACAACCCCGACACCGACCGGGAAGAGCCGCGCATCGTCTGGACGCCGGCCCTCTCGGTGGAAGTCCGCTGGCTGCCGGTCCCGGAGCTGTACTCGATCCTTCGCATCGATCGCCAGGGAATCGACATCGAGGATCTTTGAGACTACGATCGCAACCGTCGCGATATGGGGAAGCCGCTCGCGGTCGTCCTGGACGATGCCGGTGTCCTGAGTGACGTGTGCGGAGCCAACGACCGAAACCTGCGGGTTCTCGAGGAGTTGTTGAGCAGTCCGGTCTACTCGCAGGGCAACCGCATCATGCTGGCCACCGACGATTCAGCGACCCGCAAGACCTTCGCGGCACTGCTCGGCGAGTTGCGCGACCGCGCACGACTGGGGCTCGAACCGGGGCCGGAGGTGATCCGCTCGATCTACCGGCGCATGGAGGAACCTTCCGCCGTAGCCGGAACGGACCGGCACCTGTCGATCCCGAAGGGGTTGCGCCAGGTCGCGCCGCGCGGCGCCAACCAGATGCGCTACCTGGACCTGATGGCCAAGCGTGACCTGGTGATCGCAGTCGGCCCCGCCGGTACCGGCAAGACCTATCTGGCGGTGGCCGACGCCCTGCGGGCGGTTGGCAGCCGGCAACTGCGCCGGATGATCATCACCCGGCCGGTGGTGGAGGCCGGCGAAAGCCTGGGCTACCTGCCGGGCGACCTGGAGCACAAGATCGAGCCGTACCTCCGCCCCCTGTACGACGCGATGCAGGCGTTGCTGCCCGCCGACGTGCTGCGCCGCATGGAGCAGGCCGGCACGATCGAGGTGGCGCCGCTGGCCTACATGCGCGGACGTACGCTGGCGGACGCCTACGTCATCCTCGACGAGGCGCAGAACACCACCCGCGAGCAGATGAAGATGTTCCTGACGCGCATGGGCGAAGGTTCGCGCATCGTGATCACCGGAGACATCACCCAGATCGACCTGCCCCGCCGCCGCGACAGTGGGTTGCTGCAGATCACGGAGCTCTTGGCACACGTCGGAGAAATTGGTTTCATTTACTTCGACAGGGAAGACGTGGTACGTCATCCACTGGTGCGCAAGATCGTGCAAGCCTACGAGACCGCGCCGGCCGATGCGGACCACCGACCGTCGTGATGCCAGCGCCTTGATGATGGAAGATCCCGAGCAACCTCCGAGTACCGGCCCGCCGGCCACCTTTGGCAGCGCCCGCGACCCGCGCGCCCTGCCCTTCGAGCCCCGGCCCGTCGAGCCCGGGCTCGTCGAGCCGGGGCGCGTGGAGGTCGGCGTGGCCGACCATGTGCGCGCTCTCGCCGCCGGCGACCGGGTAGCGCTGGTTCGTTTCGCCGAGGGCGCGCTGGACGCGCTCGGCCGAAGCTCGGCCGAGCTGTCGGTCCTGCTGTGCGACGACCGGTTCATGCGCGACCTGAATCTGCGCTTCCGCGGAATCGACGCGCCGACCGACGTGCTGTCCTTCGAACAGGATGGCCGGACCGTCGGTGATGGCCGGACCGTCGGTGATGGCCGGACCGTCGGCGATGGCCCGATACTCGGCGACGTGGTGATCTCGCTCGACACCGCCCGCCGGCAGGCGCGGCGCCGCAACCTTCCCGAGGCGACCGAGATCCGCGAGTTGCTGCTGCACGGCATCCTGCACCTGCTGGGTCGGGACCACGGGGACGGCGACATCGCCGACGAGCCGATGCTGCAGGAGCAGCGTCGGCTCCTGGAGTCTCTGCCATGGGCATCCTGCACCGCCTCATGAGCATCCTGGACCGGCTTCTCCGCAAGCCGTCGGAGGAGGAGCGCAGGCTCGACGATCTCGGCCCGCACGCGCGGGAGATGATCGACGGCGTGGTGCAACTCTCCTCGACGACCGTCAGGGACATCATGGTGCCGCGACCGGACGTGGTGTTCGTGCCCGTGGATGCCACGCCGGAGGAGCTGATGGAAACCATCACGGAGAGCGGCCACTCCCGGCTGCCGGTGTACCACAAGACCGTCGACGACGTGATCGGCGTGCTGTACGCGAAGGACCTGCTGGGCCAGATCGTCGGCAACGGCTGGAACGTGAACGACGGCACGGCCGTGAACGACGGTACGGCCGTGAGTGCCGGTACGGCCGTGAATGCCGGCAAGGCGATGCGCAAGCCTTACTTCGTGCCGGAAAGCAAGCGCGTCGACGAGTTGCTGCACGAGTTCCAGCGCCGCAGGGTCCATCTTGCGATCGTCACGGACGAGTACGGCGGCACCTCCGGGATCGCCTGCATGGAGGATGTGCTGGAGGAGATCGTCGGCGACATCCAGGACGAGTTCGACAACGAGCGGGAGGAAGTTCTCAAGCTGGGTGCCGGGGTCTTCCTGTGCGACGCGCGGGTGCGCCTGGACGAGCTGGGCGACCACGGGCTGGCGCTGGAGCTGCCTGCCGACGAGTTCAACACGCTCGGCGGGTTCGTATTCGACCTGTTCGGAAGGATCCCGGTGATCTACGAGACCAAGCGGTACGGCGAGGCCGATTTCGTGATCCAGGGGATGGACGGCCGCCGCATCACGCGGGTGAAGATCGTCCTGCGCAGGGACCCGGAGGACGAATCGCAGCAGGACCGCTCCGCGTGAGCGACCGCGTGGCAGCCCGCATGCCCACGGCATCGCGGATGCTCGGCCTGGACGACCTGAACCTGCGTCAGCGCACGGTCCTGCTGCGGGTGGACTTCAACGTCCCGCTGGCCGGCGGGCGGGTCGCCGACGACACGCGCATCCGCGCGACGCTGCCGACCATCCGGGCCGTGCTGGATCAGCACGGCTCGCGGTTGGTCCTGTTGAGCCACCTGGGCCGTCCTGCAGGCACCCGCCAGGAGCGGCTGCGCATCGCGCCGGTGGCGCAGCGGCTGGGCGAGCTGCTGACGGGCCCCGTGCACGCGGCCGACGACTGCGTGGGAAAGGGTGTCGAGCGCGCGGCCGCCCGGCTTCGCGCGGGCGAGGTCCTGATGCTCGAGAACGTCCGTTTCCATCCCGGCGAGGAAGCCAACGACGACGGCTTCGCGATGCGTCTGGCGCGGCTCGGCGAGGTCTACGTCAACGACGCGTTCGGCGCCGCCCACCGCGCACACGCCTCGACCGTCGGGGTGCCGGACCTCATGCCGGCAGATGCGAAGGGCGCGGGACTGCTGATGCAGCGGGAGGTGGAAGAACTGAGCAACCTGCTGACGTATCCGGCCACCCCCTTCGTGCTGGCGGTGGGCGGCGCCAAGGTGTCATCCAAGGTCGACGTCCTGCGCAACCTCCTGGAGCGGGTCGACGCCATCCTGATCGGCGGCGGCATGGCCTATACCTTCCTCGCCGCTCAGGGCGTCGCCGTCGGCGCGTCGCTCATGGAGGAGGATGCGGTCGACACCGCCCGCGAGATCCTCGACGTCGCTTCGTCGCGGGGCGTGCCGGTGCTCCTGCCGACTGATCACGTGGCCGCCACGCCGCCGATCGACGCCGACGCAGCGGCACGGGACGCAGTTCCGGTCGCCACCCGCGACATTCCGGACGGGTTGGCAGGAGTGGACATCGGCCCGCGCACCGCGCGCGCGTTCCGTGACCGGATCGCCACGGCCGGGACCGTCCTCTGGAACGGTCCGATGGGCATGGCCGAGATCGACCGGTTCCGGCGCGGCACGCTGACGGTCGCCCAGGCCGTCGTCGACAGCCCCGCGCACACCGTGGTGGGCGGCGGCGACTCGGTCGCCGCCCTGCAGGCCCTCGGCATCGACGCCGGCATCGACCACGTCTCGACCGGCGGCGGCGCGTCGCTGGAACTGCTCGAAGGCCGTATCCTGCCGGGCGTGGCGGCGCTCTGTGGGTGACTCCGGCCGGTGCGCCGCCGGCGAACGCGGCGTGCTGATCACCGGCAACTGGAAGATGAACCTTCTGCGCGCATCCGCGCGGGAGCTGGCCGCCGCGGTGGTGCGGGAACTCGACACCGGCGGCCGCCGCCGCGCCGGCGTGCGCGTGGCGGTGGCGCCGCCGTACACGGCGCTCGACGTCGTGCGCGACGCGATACGCGGATCGGGCGTGGTGCTCGCCGCGCAGGACGTGGCGGCCACCGCCGAAGGCGCCCATACCGGCGAAGTGGCGGGGGCGATGCTGGCCGACGCCGGCGTGGAGCTGGTCATCGTCGGCCACTCGGAGCGTCGGCACGGCCTGGGCGACACCGACGACGTGGTGCTGGAGAAGGTCCGGCGCGCCTGCGAGGCGGGCCTGGAGGTCACCCTGTGCGTGGGCGAGACCGGAGACGAGCGCGACGCCGGGCGCGCGGAGGAGGTCGTTGCGCGCCAGGTGCGTGCGGTGGTCTCGCACGTGGACCTCGGCCGCGTATCGCTGCAGGTGGCCTACGAGCCGGTCTGGGCGATCGGCACCGGCCGCACCGCCACCCCGGAGGATGCGCGCGCCATGCATGCCCACATACGCGCGACGGTGGCCGCGGCAGCCGGTGCGGAGGCCGCGGCGAAGCTGATCATTCAGTACGGCGGCTCGGTGAAACCCGACAACGCCGCGGCGCTGCTTGCGCAGGACGGCGTCGACGGCCTGCTGGTCGGTGGCGCGTCGCTGGAGGCGACTTCGTTCGCGGCCGTCGTGCCCGTATAATGGATGCGGAATGGCGCTCGCCGGAATAGTGATACTGGTCGTTTTCATCATCAGCGCGGTGCTGCTGGTCCTGATCGTCCTCATCCAGGACGACCAGGGCGGCGGCATCGGCGGCATGTTCGGTGGCGGGGAGAGCTCCTCGCCGTTCGGTTCCCGGACCGGCAACGTGTTGACAAGGTTCACGTCGATCCTGGGCGCCGTGTTCCTGGTCACCGCGTTCGCGCTGGCGTGGCTGAACCGCACGCCCGACCAGGGGGCCTTCCTGGAACGGGCGCAGCAGACACTGCAGGAGGAGGAGGGCCAGTGGTGGGTACGCCCGGTGACCACTCCGGCGGTGACCGATGCTCCGCAGGCCGAAGGGACCGGCGACACGGCCGGCCAAGCGGCCGCCGCCGAGGGTGAACGTGCGGGCGGGACCGTCGGTCAGGCGGACGCCGCCGACGCGGGCGCAGGCGGCGCCGGCAGCGGAGGCGCAGCGGACCGGTGAAGGCGCTCCTGATCGTCCTGGCGGTGGTCGCCGTGATGGCCGTCGGGGTCGTGGTGTTTCCGCACGACATGGCGGCGATCGAGGTCAAGGCCGAGCCGATCGGGCTGGGCAAGCACGTCACCAACGCCGTGCTGACATCGTTCGTGCTGTCGGCGGCGCTGGTGATCTTCGCCTTCTTCTTCGGGCGGCGCCTCAGGGAGCGGCCGGGCGGTCTGCAGAACGTGGTGGAGGGCCTCATCGAGGGCCTGAACAACCTGGTCAAGGACGCCGCTCCCAAGCGCTGGGCAGAGACGTTCTTCCCGATCGTCGCCACCATCTTCCTGTACTTGGTCGTCGTCAACATGTTCAGCCTGCTCACCCCGTTCCTGGGGGCGATCGGGCCCGCCCACTCGACGGACAAGGGCGGGGCCGATCCCGGCGCCACGGGGTTCGCCGGTATCCCGAGCGTGCTGCTGATCGGCGGTGAGTTCGAGGACCTGCAGCCGCTGCACGCTGACGAACACCCCGACGGCCACGCCGACCGCGTGGTGATCGTGCCGTTCCTGCGCGCTCCCTCCTCCGACCTCAACCTGACCTTGGCGCTGGCGCTGATCACCGTGATCCTGACCCAGTGGTTCGGGTTGCGCGCGCACGGCGCGCGCTACCTGTCCAACTTCCTGCCCCTGGGCGGCCTGCGCCGCAAGGGCTTCGTCACCTGGGCGATCGAGCTGTTCGTGGGCGTGCTGGAGGGGATCAGCGAGCTGGCGCGGATCGTCTCCTTCTCCTTCCGCCTGTTCGGCAACGTGTTCGCGGGCGAGGTGGTGCTGATCGTGATCTCCAGCCTGGTGCCGTTGGGCCTGGTGGTCGTGTTCTTCGGGCTGGAGATCTTCGTGGGCCTGATCCAGGCGATCGTCTTCTTCCTGCTGGCGCTGGTGTTCTTCTCGATCGCCGCGGGCGAGCACGAGCACTGATCGGCGTCCACGTGGCGCACGGGACCGTGGCTCGCCTGCTTGGCGCGGCGGGGCTTGTCTGGTAATTTCCGCACCCATGGAGCAGCTCACAGCAGAAACATTCAAGTTGCTGGCCGCCGCGCTGGCCATCGGCGCGGGCGCACTCGGCCCCGGCATCGGCATCGGTCTCACCGCACTCGGCGCCCTGCAGTCGCTGGGGCGCAACCCGGAAGCGCAGGGGATCATTCGTACCAACATGCTGGTCGGCATGGCGTTCGCGGAGTCCGTGGCGATCTACGCACTGGTCATCACGCTCATCATCCTGTTCGTGATCTGAGGCAGGGACTGAGGATGGTTTCGTAGGAGATGGAAGCGCTCGGAATCTCGCCGATCGGACTGGCCGCCTATGCGGCCAACTTCATCATCCTGGTCGTTCTGCTGCGGCTGTTCCTGTACAAGCCGGTCAAGGCGATGCTGGCCCGCCGTCAGCAGAAGATCGCCGACGGGCTGGAGGCGGCAGAGCGCGCACAGAAGGAAGCGGAAGGCCAGCGCGCCGCCTTCGAGCGCGAGCTTGCCGCCGCCCGCGAGGAGGCGCAGCAGGAGGCGCGCGCGGCCGCGGAAGCGACCGAACGCATGCGTGGCGAAGTGCTGGACGCCGCCCGCGGGGAGGCGGAGCAGATCAAGGCGCGCGCCCGCGAGGAAGCGCAGCGCGAGCGCGAGCAGGTGACCGAGGCCCTGCGCCGCGAGGCGGGAGAGCTGGCGCTGCTGATCGCCGGCAAGGTGATCGCCGAAGCGGTCGATCCGGCCGCCCACCGCGCGCTCGTCGATCGCGTGCTGGTCGGTATCGATGAGGCCGACATCGGTGGGAATGAGTGAATCCGGGTGAGCTCGCAGAACGGTACGCGAGCGCCTGCTTCGGCATCGCCCTGGAGGAGTGGATTGAAGCGCTGCGGGCGGTGAGCCGGGCGCTGGAGGCCGACGAATCGGCCGCCGGCGCGCTCGACGATCGGGCCGCGCCGTTCGCCAAGCGCCGGCGGCGCATGGAGAAGATGATACCCGCCGACACGCCGGCCGCCGTGCGGCGCTTCTTCGGGACGCTGCTGTCCAACGGCGACGTGACGCTGCTGCCGCGCGTGCTCGCCGGGCTGGAGCGGCTGGCCACGGCGGGGCCGTCGGCGCAGCTTGCGACCGTGACCAGCGCCGTCGAGCTGGATGCCGCGACCCGGCAGCGGGTCGAGGGTTCGGTCAGAGGCCGGTACGGCGCGGACGTGCAGATCCGCTACGAGGTCGACCCGCAGTTGATCGGCGGGCTGACCATCCGCGTCGGGGACGAGGTGATCGACGGCAGCGTCGCCGCGCGCCTGCGCGAGCTGGACAGCACGCTGCGGCGGGCCGTCTGACGGCCATGCCACAAGACGGCCAGCCACATGACGGACGGGCCGACAAGGGGACGGACAGAACAAGCCGATGGCGATACGAGTCGATGACATAACGCGGCAGCTTCGCCGCCAGATCGAAGGGTTCGAGCCGCCGCTGGAGCGGCGCGAGGTCGGCGCGGTGATGAGCGTCGGCGACGGCATCGCCCGCATCTCCGGGTTGAGCGGCGCCATGGCGACCGAGCTCCTGGAGTTCCCGCACGGGGTGGCCGGCATCGCCCTCAACCTGGAGCGCGACGTGGTCGGCGCGGTGATCATGGGTCCGTACGACCACATCGAGGAAGGGGACACGGTCAAGAGCACCGGGCAGATCGCGTCGGTGCCGGTCGGCGACGACCTGATCGGCCGGGTCGTCGACGCGGTCGGCACGCCCATCGACGGCAAGGGTGATCTGCACCTGGCCGAGCGCTACCCGATCGAGCGCATCGCGCCCGGCGTGATCGAGCGGGACAACGTCGATACGCCGGTGCAGACCGGCATCAAGGCGATCGACGCCATGATCCCGATCGGCCGCGGCCAGCGCGAGCTGATCATCGGCGACCGGCAGACCGGCAAGACGGCGATCGCGATCGACACGATCCTCAACCAGCGGGGCGGTGATCTGCTGTGCATCTACGTCGCCATCGGTCAGCGCCAGGGACAGATCGCGCAGGTGGTCGCATCGCTGGCCGAGCGCGGCGCGATGGAGCACACCGTGGTGGTGGCGGCCTCGGCGGCGGAGCCGGCGCCGCTGCAGTACATCGCACCCTATGCCGGCTGCGCGATCGGCGAGTACTTCATGGAGCAGGGGCGCGACGCGCTGGTGATCTACGACGATCTCAGCAAGCACGCGTGGGCGTACCGACAGGTGTCGCTGTTGCTGCGCCGCCCGCCCGGCCGCGAGGCCTATCCTGGCGACGTGTTCTACCTGCACTCGCGGTTGCTGGAGCGCGCGGCGCGCCTGTCGGAAGAGCGAGGCGGCGGCTCGCTGACCGCGTTGCCGATGATCGAGACGCTGGCCGGCGACGTATCGGCCTACGTGCCGACCAACGTCATCTCCATCACCGACGGGCAGATCTACCTGGAGAACGAGCTGTTCCACGCAGGCCAGCGGCCGGCGGTGAACGCCGGACTGTCGGTCTCGCGAGTGGGCGGCGATGCGCAGACCCGGGCGATGAAGAGGGTCGCCGGCCGGATGCGCCTCGAGCTGGCGCAGTTCCGGTCGCTGGCGGCGTTCGCGCAGTTCGGCTCGGACCTGGACGCGACCACCCGCGACCAGTTGGAGCGGGGGCTGCGCCTGACCGAGTTGCTCAAGCAGCCGCAGTACCAGCCGGTGCCGCTGGAGGAGCAGGTGATCGCCATCTACGCGCTGACCGAGGGATTCGCCGCGCAGGTGCCGGTCACGGACATCCAGCGCTACGCGCGCGAGCTGGTCGACTTCATCGGCAGCACCCATCCGGAGATCCGCGTCACCATCGGCTCCCGCGGCGAGATCACCGAGGACGTGGAACAGGCGTTGAGGGCTGCCCTCGAGGAATTCGCCGGGCGATTCCATGCGACTGCCCGGCCGGTGTCGGCCGGGGCATCCGCTCCGGCCGGGGCATCGGCGGGCGAGGCCTGAGCCGCCATGGCATCGGTCCGCGAGATCCGGCGCCGCATCCGCAGCGTGAGCAACATCTCCCAGGTCACGCGCGCCATGCAGATGGTGGCGGCGTCGCGCATGAGGCGCGCGCAGGAGCAGGCGCTGGCCTCGCGCGCCTACGCGGCCAAGGCGTGGGAGGTGCTGATGCACCTGTCGGCGATGGTGGGCGGCGCGCCGCACCCGCTGTTGACGGAGCCGGCAGCCAGCCGGACGGCAGCGCTGGTGGTCATCACCGGTGACCGCGGTCTGGCAGGCGCCTACAACGGCAACGTGATGCGGGTGGCGACCCGCTTCATGCGGGACAGCGAGCTCCAGGTCAGCACCGTCGCCGTCGGCCGCAAGGGCCGGGATCTCCTCCTGCGCGGCGGCTACGAGCTTCTGGCCGAGTTCGTCGACCTGCCGGCGCGGCCCACGGAGGCCGACGCGGCGCCGATCGCCGGGGTGGTGATCGACGCGTTCCTGTCGAACGAGGTGGACCGCGTCTACGTGGCCTACAGCGACTTCATCAACGTGCTGCGACAGGAACCGGTCGTGCGGCAGCTCCTGCCGGTACGGGCCGGCGATCCGGGCAGCCGCGTGCTCGCCAAGTTCCTGCACGGCGACCCGCCCGAGCAGACCAACCCCTACATCTACGAGCAGGGCTACGACGAGCTGGTCTCGACGATCGTGCCGCGCTTCACGCGGCTGCAGCTCTACCAGGCCCATCTGGAGAGTCTGGCCAGTGAGCACTCGGCGCGCATGGTGGCCATGCGCAACGCGACTCAGAACGCCGAGGAACTGGTCGGGGAGTTGACCCTTTCCTACAACAAGGCACGGCAGGAAGCCATCACCACCGAGATGTTGGACATCGTCGGAGGTGCCGAGGCACTGGCCTCGTAACCGATAGAGACCGATTGGAGGAGAGCATGGCAGAGGGAGCTACCGGGACCGTCACCCAGGTCATGGGCGCGGTCGTCGACGCCGAGTTCCCGTCCGGCGAGTTGCCGGAGATCCACAACGCCCTGCAGGTGCAGGCGCAGGACGGCGGAGAGCCGCTGGTGCTGGAGGTGCAGCAGCACCTCAGCGACGACCAGGTGCGCTGCGTGGCGATGGACGCCACCGACGGGTTGCGCCGCGGTCAGCCGGTGGAGGACACCGGCGGGCCGATCACGACCCCGGTCGGCGAGCCGGTGCTGGGGCGCATCTTCAACGTGCTGGGCCGGCCGATCGACGGCGGCGCTGCCGTCGGGGAGGCGGAGCGGCTTCCCATCCACCGGCCCCCGCCGCGCTTCAGCGAGCAGGTGACCGAGCGGGTGGTCTTCGAGACCGGAATCAAGGTGATCGACCTCATCGCGCCGTTCACCCGCGGGGGCAAGATCGGCGTGATCGGCGGCGCCGGCGTGGGCAAGACCGTCATCATCCAGGAGCTGATTTCGTCGCTGGCGCGCGAGCATGGCGGATACTCCGTGTTCGCCGGCGTCGGCGAGCGCACGCGCGAAGGCACGCAGCTCTACAAGGAGATGGAAGAGGCGGGCGTCCTGGACAAGCTGGCGATGGTGTTCGGGCAGATGAACGAACCGCCCGGCGTGCGCTTGCGCGTCGCCCTGACCGGGCTGACGATGGCCGAGCACTTCCGGGACCGCGGCGGCGACGTGCTGCTGTTCATCGACAACATCTTCCGCTTCGTCATGAGCGGGGCGGAGGTGTCGGCGCTGCTCGGCCGCATGCCGAGCGCGGTGGGCTATCAGCCCACGCTGGGCACCGAGATGGGCGAGCTGCAGGAACGGATCACCTCGACCACGAAGGGGTCGATCACCAGCATGCAGGCGGTCTACGTGCCGGCGGACGACTACACCGATCCGGCGCCGGTGACCACCTTCGCCCACCTGGACGCGACCATCGCCCTGGAGCGTTCCATCGCCGAGATGGGCATCTACCCGGCGGTCGATCCGCTGGCGTCGACCAGCCGTGCCCTGGAGCCGCTCGTGGTGGGCGAGGAGCACTACCAGGTGGCGCGCGGGGTCCAGCAGGTGCTGCAGCGCTACAACGAGCTGCAGGACATCATCGCCATCCTGGGCGTGGACGAGCTGGCGGAGGACGACAAGCTGGTGGTGGCGCGGGCGCGCAAGATGCAGCGCTTCTTCTCGCAGCCGATGTTCGTGGCCGAGCAGTTCACCGGCCAGCCCGGCCGCTACGTGCAGGTGGCCGACACGGTCGCCGGCTTCAAGCGGCTCCTGGCGGGGGAGCTGGACGACATCGCCGAGCAGCACTTCTACATGGCCGGTACCGTCGACGACGTGATCGAGCGGTCGAAACAAGCCGCGCCTCTCCCGGAGAGGGCGGCCTGACGTGTCGATGCGCCTGGAGATCATCACCACCGAGCGCCATGCGTTCGACGAGCAGGTGGAGATGGTCATCGCCCCTGGCGCCTCGGGCATCCTGGGCATCCTGCCCAACCACGCGCCGCTGATGTCGGCGCTCAAGCCGGGAGCGCTCGAGGTGAGGATGGCGGGTCGGGAGCCCCGCTTCATCGCCGTCGGCGGCGGCCTCCTGGAGGTGCAGCCCGACCATGTCGTGGTGCTGGCGGACAGCGCCGAGCATGGCCACGAGATCGACCTGGAGCGCGCCCGCGAGGCGCGCCGTGCCGCTCACGAGCACATGGAGCGTGAGCGCGCCGGCGACCGTGCGGCGTTCGAGGAGGCCCTGCACGCTCTGCTGCACTCGGAGGCGCGGCTGCACGTCGCCGAGATCCATCATAGGCGGTCCGCGTCCGGAGTCCCTCCCCGCGCCTGACCGGCAAGAGGCGGATCGGGGGCGATAGGAGTCTGTCGGATGTGCCGCGCCGGCGGGAAGGCCGGCAGACTCCGACGCGAAAGGTGGGGATGGGCCGAAAGCGGAGCCGCAGGCGACGGTTTCGGGGCGCTACGGGAGCGCGAAGATCGCCGCCTGCAAACCGGCCGCAGCCTCCCGGCGCTCGCCCGACCGCCGCTCGACGATGACCAGGAGCTCCTCGAGATGGGCCGCCGAGAATCCCTGCGGACTGGCTGGATCGACCAGCACCGACTTGCGGTACGTGCCCTGCTGACCCGGTTCGTCAGCAGGATGGATGAGAGCTATCCGGTGACGGCCGCCAGGCTCATCGTGCGAGTCATCGATCACGAACTCGTCGATCACGAAGCTGAACCCGTCCGGGCGCGGGAGGAAGTACAGCGACGTGGTGCCGATCGCCCGCGTGACGGCGGTGGTCGGGCCCAGTCCGTCGTCGGCCACGGGCGCAAACAGCACCTCGCTCGAAGACGGCAGGTGCCAGAGAACGTACGGGATGCCGTCCGCGCACGCGGCGAAGTGCGCGCCGACGACGTCAAGGAGTGGCTGGGACGATCCGTCACCGCGGTGCCGGACCAGCGAGTCGCCGGCCGCAGGCGCGACGAATGACGCGCGGCCCGCGCACGGGACCGGCCAGACGAGGCGCGGGTGATCGGCCATCCCCTCCGGCCGGTGTCTGCCCGAGCCCGAGACCGCGGACAGCTCGACCACCGCCGGACCGCGAGGGGTTGCCGTGACCAGCAGCAGATCGCCCGAATCCTGCGGCATCAGCGCGCGCGGCGTGCCCTCGAACACCGGGGAGGTCACCCACCAGCCGTCCTCGTCCGCGTCCCGATGGACCCACTTCGGGATCAGCGCATCGGGTTGGTGCTGATCCAGGTAGATCACGTGCTGCCGGCCGACGTGCACGGCGTAGGCGTGCACCCCGAACGCGGTGAGGTCGGACGGGTAGATGCCGACGGCGTCGATGGTCTCCAGGGTGAGCCGGTTGCGTCGGGGATCGAGCCGCGCGAGCTGCAGCGTCAGCGTGTCCAGGCTCGCGAACAGCACGTGCAGTTCGTCTTCCACCGTCGCGATCGTCAGCGGCGCCGCCACCTGGTCCTCGCTCAGCACTGCGACGTGGCGCGGCGCGAGCCCCGCCGGCTCCTGCCGGCAGGCGGCAGCGAGCGCCGCCACGGCGATGAGCGCGAGCACGCGGCCGTGGGGTACGCCCGGGGGGCGTAGCCGAGGGGTGGCACGGTGCGGCACACTGCCGGCATGCGCGTGGGGGTAGTCTTCTTTGCTGACCGCAACCGTCAGGGCCTGCTGGCGTTGGCGCGGGCCTTGGGTGCAGGCCTGGAGTCGCAGGGCCATCAGGTCGAGGTGGTCGACGGCAGCCGCGACGTCAACACCAAGCTGACCTCCCACCAGTATGTCGTGGTGGGGACCGAGCCGCTGTCGATCACCGGCAAGATACCGGCCCGCGTGGACCCCTTCCTGGCATCCGCCGGGCTGATACAGGGGAAACGGTGCTATGCATTCGTGTCCAAGTCGTTTCTGGGCTCCAACCGCGCCCTGATAAAGCTGATGCGGGCCATGGAGCACGAAGGGATGTACCTGAAGAACTCCGGGGTGCTGAAGTCGCCGGAGGAGGCTCGGGCGATCGGCGCGAACCTTCGGGTCGGCTGAAGGTGGTCAGCGCCTACTCCTTCCAGGGGAAGATCATCCCCCGCAGCGTGCGCACGCCCACCTGCTCGCGATCCTCGGCCAGCAGCGCGTCCCACGGTATCCGAACCCGGCGGCGTTTGCCGCCGGCCTGCTCGACCTGACCCGCATCCTCGGCGTCCTGCTGCCGTTTCTCCAGGAAGTCGTACTTGTACATGCGCAGCTTGAAGGCGACCATCAGCAACAGCACCGCGCTGGCCGGTCCCGGCAGCAGCAGCATCGGCGATCCGAACGCCAGCAGCCGGGTGGGCGCCCCCAGGAACAGCAGCAGGAACAGTCCGAGCAGGTACGGTGCCGACACGTTCAGCGCGATGAACAGCCCGACGGTGAACCCGGTATTGTCGAACAGCACCGTGAAGCACTTGCGGAGCGTCTTGCCGAACGGATCGCCCATCCGCGTGATGAGCGGGAAGAACGATTGCAGCGACAGCAACCAGAACACCGCCGCCCAGCCCAGCAGTCCGAGCGCGACCAGACCGATGGTCGACTGGGTGTAGACGGGCACGGCGACCACCAGCAGGAAGAGAAATATCGCCGCGTTGATGACCACCAGCAGCACGGCCGGCAGCCAGCGGGCGCGGATGGCGTCCAGGAAGATCCTCCATTCCGGGGTCTTGTAGTCGGCGAGATCGCTGGCGATCGCCGCGGTGCCCATGGTGAACACCGAAAGCGCGGCCGAGCCCAGTACCAGGACGGCGAAGTAGGCAAGCTGGGCTTGCGGGACGGCGCTCAGCAGAAAGCCGGTTCCGCTGATGATCAGCACGTATCCGAGGTTCAGGGCGAAGATGCGGAACAGGTTGTCCCACATGTCGAAGAACGCCTTCTTGATCAGAAACGGGAACATGCGCGGGACTCAGTGTACCCGTCGATGGGCGGCAGCTCAATTTGACCGCCGAACGGCCGGCGGCTACCCTGAGCGCGGAGTGACGGGTGAGTGCAGCGAACCACACCCGAAGGGTGGAGGACTACTACCGGCTCCTGGGTGCCGACCCGGAGGCCTCACAGGAGCGGATCAAGCGCTGCTTCCGCCAGCGCGCCAAGGAGCTGCATCCCGACCTCACGGTACTCGCGGAGGATCAGGCGGAGTCGCGGATGCGGCGGTTGATCGATGCGTACCGCGTGCTCGGCGACCCGGAACGGCGCAGCGAGTACGATCGGCTGTACGGCCACGCGCTGCGCCGGCGCCGCTTCGATTACCGGTCGTTCCTGCGCGCCCGCGCCGATCCGGTGAGTCTGGCCAAGCTGGTGCTGTACGACCTGATGCGCTCGCGCGACCGGGAGGCGCTTGCCACCTTCGGTCAGCTCGAAGAGCACATCGAATCGGATCTGGCGGTGTTGCTCGACCATGACGACTTCATGGACTGCGCGTACCTGCTGGCCGAGGCGCTGGAGCGTGACGGCGCATACGGCAAGGCGTGCGAATACTACCTGCGCGTCTACCACGCGGAGGCAAGCCGTCCCTACTTCCGCCACTTCATCGCGGAGGTGGTCGAGCGCATGCGGGAAGTGGCGTGCGTCAAGATGGCCGGGACCGCGGCGACGGCCGACTCCGTGCGCTGGATCGAGGAGTTGATCGGCCTCAACCTGTCCGACCGGGAGTCGGCGTTCTTCTGCAAGCGCATCGCCGAGATCTACTCCGAGGTGGGGGACATGGAGGCGGCGCGGCGCTACCTGGAGCGGGCGCTGAGTCTGGACGAGGGGATTGCCGGCGTGAAGAAGCTCAAGGAGCGGGTCGGCCTTCGCGAAACGGTCATGCGTGCATGACCGGCAGTCGAGGTTAGTATCCTGAAGGCGAAGTAGTATTCTGAAGGCATGAGTCAACTGTTCATACGGAGCGGCCTCCGCGGCGCAGCGGCGTCGCGAGGACACGGGCTCGGGCGCACGATCCTGGTTGCGGCCGGCATTGCGCTGATGGGCGCGGCGTCGGCATGGCCGCAGTCGATCGCCAGACCGGTGGCCACCCTGGACCTGCACAAGCCGCAGATCATCTCGTCGCCCCAGTTCACGGAGTATGCGAGCATGGTGACGCGCCAGAACCGGCTTGACGGGCTGGATCCAGCGCAGTGCCGGACTGTGCTCGAAGCGCTCATCGACGAGTTCCTGATCGAGCAGGAGGCTGCCGAACGGCGCGTCATCCCGACGGAAGCCGAAATCGACCAGATGGTGATTGCGCGGCGCAGGCAGGTCGAACAGGACCTCGGCGAAGATCAGCCGTACACCGACGAGGCGTGGCGGGCGGTCATCCAGCAGCGTTTCCGCCTTACGCCGGAAGAGTATCGGGGTCGGCTCACCGCGCTGGCCATCACGGAGCGCCTGGCGGCGCAGATGCGTCCGGGCCGGCTGGAAGCGGTCGAGTTGCCGTCGGAGGCGGAGATCACCGAATTCTACGACATGAACGTGCACGAGTTCGTGCAGCCGAACGTGGCCCTGGTGCTCCACATCCATTTCAGGACGGAGGGACTGGACGAGGCCGCCGCGAAACGGGCACGGGAACGCGCGGAACAGGCGCTCCAGGAGTTGCGCGGCGGCGCGTCGTTCGACGACTTGGTGGTGAAGTACTCGGACGACGGCAACTCGCGCTACAGCGGTGGCGAGCTCGGCAGCCGGTACCTCCGCCGGAACGACGCCAGGGGGCTGGAAACGTTGGGCCCGGAGTTCCTGAGAACGGTGTTCTCCCTGGAGGTCGGGGAGAACAGCGATGTGGTGGAGTCCAACGTCGGCTTGCACATCCTCAGGATTGCCGACCGCATCGACGCCCGCCTGCTCACGCTGGACGATACGGTGACGCCGCGCTCGCCGCAGACGGTGCGCGGACAGATCACCGCATTGCTTGCGACCAACCGGCAGGTAAGCACCTCACAGCAGGTTGTCCAGGAAGTCATCACGGAACTGCGCGATCGGGCCGATGTCGAGGTCTTCACCGATAACCTCGAAGCCATCTGCTCGGCTTAGCAGTTCCCGATCAAGCCGTCGTGCGTGATGCGAGCGGCCGCCGCAGTGCCCGCGTGCTCGCGGTGCAGTCCCTGTACCGGTACGACCTGTGCGAGGGCTCGGTCGCCGATGTCGTGGACCTGTCGTGGATGGACGCCGTTCAGCGCGACTCCCTGAGTGACGAAGCCTGCGCCTTTGCCAGGCTGCTGGTCGCCGGCAGTATCGAGAACCTGCAGGCCGTCGACGGCTGCATCGACCGGCAGCTCGAGCACTGGGACCTGGAACGCCTCTCCCGCGTCGACCTGGCGATTCTGCGGATGAGCGTGTACTGCCTGCTGCATCAGCGGGATGTCCCTCCGTCCGTGGTCATCAACGAGGCGGTGGAGATCGCCAAGCGGTACGGCACCGACGACTCGTACCGATTCGTCAACGGCGTACTGGACGGTGTTCGGAAGCGGGTGGCGTGAGCACGTTCGAGAAGGCGTGGTGAGCGCACGAAGGCGCCGCCGCCGCTCCTCATCGGGGCCGGGCGGCTCTCCGCGGTTTCCCGGCCGCCCGCGCCGCGCGTCGGACGCCGACGCGCCCGCGATGACCCGGCTGAAGAGCGATGCGGATCTGCAGGGCATACGCGAGTCGGCGCGCATCCTCTCGGAGACGCTGCTGCTGGTCGCCGAGCGGGTCGAGCCCGGAGTCACCACGGCCGAGCTCGACCACATCGCTCGGTCACACATCGAGGCAAGGGGTGCCCGGCCCGCGTTTCTGGGCTACCTGGACTACCCGGCGACGCTGTGCGTGTCGATCAACGAGGAGGTGATCCACGGCATCCCCGGCCGGCGGAGGCTGTCAGCGGGTGACATCGTCGGCATCGACTGCGGGGTGGACCGCTCCGGCTGCTTCAGTGACGCGGCACTGACGCTGCCGGTCGGGAGCGTTGCACCGGGCACCGAGTCGCTGCTGGAGGTGACGCGCGAATGCCTTCAGCAGGCGGTCGCCGCGGCGGTCCCGGGCAACCGCCTGCGCGATGTCGCCAATGCCGTCTACCGGTACGCGAGCGCCCGTGGATATGGCGTCGTGCGGCAGTTCTGTGGCCACGGCGTCGGCTTCT
Organism: Spirochaetia bacterium; assembly: GCA_965215345.1. Lineage (GTDB taxonomy): Bacteria > Spirochaetota > Spirochaetia > SZUA-6 > Bin103 > CATQHW01. The sequence continues at coordinate 3,030,434 of CBDCDL010000002.1, forward strand.
CCCCGCACGAGGATCCGCAGGTGCCCAATTACCCGTCCCCGGGGAGCAACCCTCGCATCAAGCCCGGCATGGTGCTGGCGATCGAACCGATGATCACCGAGGGCACCTGGGAGGTGGAGGTGCTGGACGACGGATGGACCGTCGTCACCGCCGATCGCAAGCGTGCCGCGCACTTCGAGCACACGGTGGCGATTCTTCCCGACCGCGCCGAAGTGCTGACCACGCACCCGTGAGTTGCGGATACCGTCTTCGGGGGCTGAGCAAGCCGAGGAGTCGGCCGGGCGCGGCCGTGTTGCCGGCGGCGGCCGTGTTGCTGGCGGCGGCCGCGAACCTCGGTGCACAGGACGCCGCGGCCGCGCCGACCGCGGGCGCGGCGAGCCCGACATCGGCCGTGCTGATCGATCTGCAGCAGGCGGTGCGCCACGTGGCCGAATCGGTCACGCCGTCGGTGGTGAAGCTGGACACCGTGGCCAGCGGTGGCACCGTGGCCGGCGGCCGGGACCGCGACTCCCGCCCTAACCTCATGCCTGTGCCCGGGGTGGGATCCGGGGTGCTGGTGCGCCGTGACGGCGACCGGCACTTCATCCTTACCAACTACCACGTCGTGAGGTCCGCGGAGCGAATCGTGGCGACGCTCAGCGACGAACGCAGCTTTCCGGGGGAGGTCGTGGGCGCCGACACCCGCATGGACCTGGCGATAGTGGCCGTGCGGGCGCCGGACGAGCTGCCGCTCGCCGTTCTGGGCGACTCCGACACGCTGCGAGCGGGCGATCTGGTGCTGGCCGTCGGCAGTCCGTTCGGCCTCGACGCCACGCTCACGTTCGGCATCGTCAGCGCGGTCGGCCGTTCGGGCGGCGAAGTCAACAACATCAGCAGCTTCATCCAGACCGACGCCAACATGAACCCGGGCAGCTCCGGTGGCGCGCTGGTAGATATCGCCGGCCGCGTGGTAGGCATCAACACCTGGATCCAGGCACAGGGCAGCCGTTGGGCAGGGGTCGGATTCGCCTTGCCGATCAACAATGCCAAGCGGGTCATCGACCAGTTGATCGAGGACGGGAGCGTCAGCTACGCATGGCTCGGCGTCGTGCTCGCCGGGCCGGACATCGTCGGCTACCTGACGCCCGGGGGCTCGGGCGCCGTCCTCTTCGACCTCTACGACGGGGAGCCGGCCCAGCGCGCGGGACTGCGCCCCGGTGACGTGGTGCTGGAAGTCGCCGGACAGGCGGTCGCCGACAGCGACGATCTGATCAGCGCCATCGTCGCGCTGAAACCGGGACAGCCCGCGCGGTTCCGGCTGATGCGCGACGGTATCGAGCGGGCCGTCGTGGTGTGGCCGGGAGCGGAGGAGCCGCAGCCGGGGACGGTCTGGCCCGGCGTGCGTGTCCAGTCCCTGCAGGCCCTGACGGAGCAGGCTCGGGCGGCGCTGCCGGAAGCGGGTGCGTTCGTGTTCACGGTGAGCTCCGGAAGTGCCGCCATGGAGTCCGGGTTGCGGCCGCAGGACGTGATCGTCCGCATCGACGGCGCGGAGGTCGGCGGCCTGCGCGACTTCTACCGGCTGATCAACGCCAGGCAGCAGGGCTCGTTCGACATGCGCGTGGTGCGGGACGGACGAGAAGTCACCGTACGCGTGAATCGCTGAGGGCGCCGCCTGTCTCCAGGCGGCGGGAGACGGCTACTCCAACTGCCAACGGTCCGGCAGTTCGCCGGCGTCCACCGACGCGGACCACAGGCCGTCGCTGGCCGTAAACGCGAACACCCTGCCGGCGTCAACGGGGTCCACCCAGAGTCGCAGGATCGATGCGTGGTAGATAGCCTCGGTGGTGAGCGCCAGCCGCGCCACCGCGAGGTCGCCGTCCAGGGGTGCCGTGTAGTAGCCGCGGCCGTCGGTGCCGATGAGCGCCGTGCCGCCCAAGGCGATTGCGCCCCACAGGGTCACGGCCTGGTCTTCCGCCCTGATCTCTTCCGTATCGGGCCAAGTCCCGCCACCGTCCCGGGAGCGCCACACCGTCCCCGTGCTGCCGGTCAACACCAGGGTACTCGTGCCGTCATGGATCACGCCGCGGAACGTCTCGGAACCCTCCGGCGACGGCGCCGTGTCGGGTTTCCGCAGGCCGCCGAGCCTCCCGGCGTAGAGATCGCTGCCGGCCACGGCCCAGTAGGCGTCGCCGTCGGTGGCCACCGCTGCGACCGGATGGCTGAGGCCGTCGAGCTCGACGCGGAACACGGGTGCCTCCGCCGATCGGCCGGTAGCGCTCAGAAGCCGGTAGGTGCGGTTCTCGCTTCTCGACTCGGCGATGACCACGAACAACGCCGATTCATCGCCGGGCGTGAACAGGCCGATCACCTCGCGGCCGCTTACCGCGGAGTCCGGGACCGCTTCCCAGGCTATCGAGTTTTCCGTGATCCGGCTTCCTGTCGCCTGGAGCAGCGCGAAGCGCTCCTCATCCACGAACAGGGCGCCGGCGAGAAGCGTCGGCTCGCCGGCGGCGGGCCGCCACCGGACCAGCGGCAGCATCACGGCGGACGTGCTCCGGCCGTCGAACGTGACCGTCATCGAGACCCAATCGCCGGGGGCGCTCGCGTCCGTGGCGACCGCACGTGACCACAGCTTGCCGGCGGCGACCACGTAGCGGTCGTCCCAGCGCGCGACGCCGCCGATGGTGATGTCGTTCGCCAGGTTCCGGTCGACGGTGGGTTGCTGGTGGGCCAGGTGATGGAAGATCCCGGTGACGGTTTCCTGGCATCCCGACAGGACGAGAACCAGCGCCGCTGCAGCAGCGCCGGCCAGCGCGTGCCGCATCCCTTTCACCGTCGATCGATGCCGCATCGTTGCCATCGCTGTCAGACGTGCCATCCGGATCAGAAGTGCCATCCGCAGATCAGAAGTGGTAGACGATCTGCGGGGAGATATCCAGGAACGCGGCCAAGCCCGGACCCGAGCCCGCGCTCGCCGTGCCCCAGAGCGGCTCGAACATCAGCCAGACGCTGACCGATCCGCCGAAGGACCAGTTTCGATCGTACCGGTAGAAAATCGCCGCGCCCGGACGAAGAACCAGGTTCACGTTGAACAGATCGGCCAGCTTCATGAACCCGACGCCGGCATTCACGAAGACCGGCAAGTCGAACGGTCCCAGGCCGAACAGGTCCGAGCTGAACTGGTAGCCCAGCCGGCCGGTGACGGGAACCATCAGCAGCGGCTCCGCGTGCCGGTCGATCGCGAACATGCCGCCGACCTCGGCTCCGATTGTCAGGCGCGGCCCGAGGAATGCGTTCCAGTTCAGTGACAACTTCCCTCCCGGCGTCAGATTGGTGCCGGTGATACCGGAGCCGTCGACATCGTCGGTCGGCAGAAAGGTGAACAGCGGCCACACCAGGCTGGCGCCCAGCGCCAGCATCTGGTCGCCCAGGACGTATGAGTTGCCCCCGGCGGAAGAGTCGCCCCGGGCGTCGGGATCGGCGGCCGGCTGTGACACGTCCTGAGCCACGGCGTGGCCGATGGCGAGCACGATGGCGACCGTCGCGACGAGGAACTGTTTCAAGACTTGATCCGGAGTATATCGTGAGCGGCGCCAAGCATCCAGTAACCCGGCGCGTGGGCGACCCGCGCCGGCAGGTCGGTCGCCGGGTCGGCGACCCTTGAGTATATTGCCAGGCATGCAGGTGCTCTCATGAATGACATCGTCCCGCGTGAGACGCTTTCCAGGCAGGGCGTGGCCGGCTTCACCGCGGCCGCCGGCGGCATTGGCCTGCTCGTGATGGGGGCGTTGCCCGGCGTGGTCGGGATCGTCATCGCCGGCCTGGTCACCGCGGGCGGTCTGGCGTTCGCCACGAGCAGGGAAGATCGTCGCCCCGGGCTCGTGGTCGCCGGCGCCGGCGTGCTCGGCATCCTGTCCGCGGCCATCGGCGGATTCCCGGGCATCGTCCTGGGATTGGCCGGAGCGGGCCTGATCGCGTACGGCGGTCTGTCGATCTACCGCTTCTTCCGCGGCCTGAAATCCCGGATGTAGAGCCGTGCCCCGTCCGCCGACAATGGAAAGCGGTGGGCGGGGAAGCAGTCGGGGATGACCGACACCCATCTCTGAAGCCCTCCCCGGGGAGGACAGGATGGCAGACGGAGGGGCAGCGGAAAGCGCGCGATGGATCTTGATCCCGGTGTTTGCGCTGACCCTTCTGGTTGGCCGAGCGTCCGCGGCCGACCTGGAAGCGGCGTGGGACGCGCAGTTGCGGGGCCGCCTGCAGCAGGCGCAGGTCCTGCTGGAGTCCGACCTGGTGCCCGCGACGCCTGCGCATCGGCTCGCCATGGCGGGAGTGGCGCTGGAGTTGGGCGATCTGGATCGTGCGCTGTCGGCCCTGCGGCCGCTCGTGGACGACGCCACTCACCCGGACTTCCCGGGCGCGGTGCTGCTGCTCGGGCGCCTGCACCTCGCCGCGGGCCGGGACGACGACGCAAGAAGCGCGTTCTCGGCGTCATTGGCGCGGTCTGCGGACGGGCCGTATGCTCCGGCGGCTCACTTGGCGCTCATCCGTCTCGACGTCCACTCCGGGAGGTTCGAGGAACTCGATGAACGGCTGCGTCGTCTCGCCGCGCTGGGCTCGTCGCCGGAGCTCGAAATCGCGCTCGACCTGCTGAACCCGGATGGCGGAGGTGGTCCGGTCCGCCCCTTTCCATCGCCTCTCGCGCTGTTCGACGCAGCGCGGCTGGCCGATGGGCTGGTCCCGTCCTCGTTGCCGGCGCTCCCCGTGGTCCGGCCGGCGCAGCGACCGCCGGAGGGCTCGGTTGCCGTCGCCGCGCCGGCGGGCCGCGGGCGCCCGCGCTACACCTTGAGACTCGGTTCGTTCAGGGACCCGATCAACGCCCGGCACATGGTGAACGCCCTGCGCGACGCCGAGTTTCCCGTACGCACCCGTCAGAACAGCGACCTCGTGCAGGTGCTCGTCGGCGCGGTGGCAACCCGACAGGCGGCCGAGCTGTTGCTGAAACGCGTGCAGGCGATCGGCTATGACGGGGACGTCATTCCGTATCGTGCCGACTCCGGTCCGTGACCGGCTGCACCTGGTGCAGGTGGAGCACCTTCGCTCCGCCGACGGGCGCGCGGGGAGGGTCCGGTCCGACAGGCGTCAGCCGCAGCGACCGCTCGACCCGATCGGATGAGGACTCTTCCGCGTAGTCGATCAGGAAGCTGAGATAGCCCCGATGGGTCCCGTGCGGACCGATGATCTTCATGGAGAGGAGCCGGCCGCGAAGGGCGAATCCGCCTTCGAAGACCTGCTCGCCATCGGCCCAGACGAACCGGTCGTCCAGGAATTCCAGCGACAGGCCGTCGGCCGATCGGTAGTGACCGCTCAACACCGCTACGGGCGCCGGGATCCGGGTGGCAAGCAGGGTCTCCTGCGCGGCCGGAGTCAGCCGCCGGTAGGTGCGGCGGCTGACGGCATACGGGTCGTGGCCGCGGACCTGGATCTGGATCTCCGCGGCGGATTGCGCCTCGATGCCCAATGTCCTGGCGATGACCTCGATCGCCAGGTTGCGGCTCCACACGTCCAGATGCGCGAGCAGTGGACGGTGTGATGCGACCCACTCGAGCTGCTCCAGGACCTCGCCGTCGTAGATGGAGATCAGGCGTTCGTCAGGTGCGAACACGATCAACTCCCTGGGACCGTCGGCGTCGGAGGGGTCAGACGGGTCTTCGCGGTACCACGGTCCGGCGAGAAACGCTTCGTACGGGGCGACGCCGGGGGTGGAATACAGGGCGAGGAGCCGCGATTCGGGGTCGGCGGGCGCGCTGACGGGTTCGGTGCGAATCAGCAGGTACCGCGCGCGCTCCGTGTCCCACTCATAGGTCAGGCGCAGCAGGTCGAGCCCGCTCTCCGACTCCGGCTCCTTCACGTGCGCAACGAGCCTCAGCGCGGCGGCGTCCTCGCCCCGGTGTTCGCCGCCGGCATGCCGTCCTCCGTCGGGATCGTCGATCGTCAACGTGCCGTGGACGGCGATGCGGGCGATCGGCCGGAATCCTGCCGGACCCTGGGATGCCGGGACGAGCTGATAGGCGTCCAGCGTCTGCCGGTCGGAGCCCGCCGTCCCGCGGACCACGATCTCCGGGGCCGGATCATCGACCAGATCGACCAGCGCGATCTGCAGCGTGTCGGGGTCGAGGGCTTGCGTTTCCGCCTCCCAGATCATGCGCCAACCGGCGCCGTCGTCCTGGTAGTCGATCACGCCGACCCGGATCGGACCGTCCACCGAGCCGGTGGGACGGAACGCGGCGATCTGCTCCTGGCCCGGATCGTCGTCCAGTGCGCCTGACAGAAGGGCGATCTGATCGAGGCCGGACCCAAGCGCGGGCTGCGGCGGCGGGACGTCGTCGGGTTTCGCGGCGCCGGCTTCGAGGCCGGTTGCGCCTGCCGCGACGCTGACCGACGCGGCTCTGCCCGCGTCCGTGTCCCCCCGGCCGCCACATCCGGAAAGCACGGCAGCGGCGCCGCCCACGAGCAGCCACGCCCGCACCATCACCTTCCCATTTTGACACGGCGCCGGAACCGCCTGCACAGTGAGGCATGAAAGCCGACAGCGGCGAGAGCCGAAGCATCTTCCGGAACCTCTCGCCGCTCGATCACCGCTACTACCTGGAGAACCGGGAACCCTTCGACCGCTTGGCCGACTTCCTGAGCGAGGAAGCGGCCGTGCGCTGCTACGCGCGCGTGGAGATCGCGTTGCTGCGACAGTTCGTCCGCATGGTGCCCGACGCCGTCCGGTACGGGCCGGGCGGCGGTGAGGAGCTGCAGCAGGCGCTCGACGCGGCGGCCTCCGCCGTCGACCCGGCGGAGGTGCACGCCGAGGAACAGGTCACGCGCCACAACCTGCGCGCGGTGGTGCACGTGCTGCAGCGGCGGCTCCCGGAGTCGGTTCGCCACCTGGTGCACCTGGGAGCCACGTCGTGCGACATACAGGACACGGCGACCGCGTTTCGCATCGGCGGAGCGGTCCGCGCGGTGGTGGTGCCGTTGCTGCTCGACCTCACCGATCGCCTGGCCGATCTCGCGGAGACGGAAGCGGCGACGCTGCAGGTGGGGCGCACCCACGGCCAGCACGCGGTGCCGATCACCTTCGGCTTCGCGGTCGCTTCGTTCGTGGCGCGCCTCGACGACGTGCTGCCTCGCATCCTGCAGGCCGCCGACGAGTTGCCCGGGAAGCTCTCCGGAGCCGTCGGCGCCTACAACGCCACCGCACTGCTGGTCGACGACCCTCCGGAGCTGGAACGGCGCGTGCTGGCCGAACTGGAATTGGCGCCCGCGGCGCACGCCACCCAGATCGTGCCGGCGGAGCCGCTCGTCCGGCTGCTGTTGGAGATCAATCTGGCGTTCGGGGTGCTCGCCAACCTGGCCGATGATCTGCGCAACCTCCAGAGGACCGAGATCGCGGAGGTGGCCGAGTCGTTCGACGCGTCTCAGGTGGGCTCATCGACCATGCCCCAGAAACGCAATCCCTGGAACAGCGAGCACGTCAAGAGCCTGTGGAAGGCATTCTCGCCTCGGGTGGGCACGTTCCTCCTGGATCAGATCTCCGAGCACCAACGTGACCTGACCAATTCCGCGTCGGCCCGGTTCGTGGGTGAGTATTTGGCGGGATTCACGGCCGCCGTGAACCGGACGCTGCGCGTCGTCGGCTCGCTGCATGTCGACCGGCGCCGCATGGCGGACGCCGTGGGCACGGGCGGCGAGGCGGTCGTGGCGGAGGCCGCCTACGTCGCGCTGGCGCGTGCCGGGGTGACCGATGCTCACCGGGTGGTCCGTCAGGCGGCTGCCGAGGCCCGCTCCGCGGGTGGCACGGTGGCGGACGCCCTGGAGCGTGACCATGACTGCTGGGCGCTGCTGGAGCGGGTCGCGGTGGGGCCCGCAGGGTCAAGCGCGGCGGAGTTGCTGCGCGATCCCGGCCGGTATTGCGGGATGGCCGCTGAGCGGGCACGGGCGGTAGCGGCCCTGCATCGCGAACGGGCGGCGGCTCTGCGAGGCGCCCTCGACGCCCGGGCCGGCTGACGCGCCGTGGATACCATCCTCGTCCTCGACTTCGGTGGACAGACCGCTCAGCTCATCTGTCGGCGTATCCGCGACGCCGGCGTGTACAGCATCATCGTGCCCGGCGACCAGCCGCTGGAGGGCGACCTGCTGCGCGACCTCAAGGGCATCGTGCTGTCCGGCTCCCCTCACTCGGTGTACGAGCCGTCGGCGCCGCGGCCGGATCCCTCGCTGCATGCGGCGGGCGTACCGATCCTGGGGATCTGCTACGGGCTGCAGCGGCTGGTCACCGACTCGGGCGGCCGGGTCGCGTCCGGAGCGACCCGCGAGTACGGGCGGTCCCGCATTCACCTCCGCGAGCGTGGCCCGCTGTTCGACGGGGTCGAGGACGGCTTCGTGTCGTGGATGAGCCACAGCGACGTCATCGAACGGCCGGCGGGCATGACGACGTTGGCGGTGTCGGAGAACGGACACCCTGCCGCGATGCAGGACGGCGCGATGACGTACGGGCTGCAGTTCCATCCGGAGGTCTCGCATTGCGAGTTCGGAACCCGCATCCTCTCGAATTTTGCCGCCGGAGTGTGCCGGGCACGGCGTGAATGGAACATGGATCGATTCCTGGAGGCGGCCGCCGGCCGCGTGCGGCGTCAGGTCGGCGCCGCGCCGGTGGTCACGCTGATCTCCGGCGGGGTCGACTCGGCGGTGGTGGCGGCCTTGCTGCTGCGTGTCCTGGAGCCCGATCAGGTACACCTGCTGTACGTGGACACCGGGCTCATGCGCGACGCGGAAACCGGGGAGGTGCTGGCGAGCCTGCGCGCGCTGGGCGCCACCAATCTTCACGCCGTGGACGCATCGCGGCGCTTCTTCGCGGCGCTTTCCGGAGTCACCGACCCGGAGCGCAAGCGTACGGCGGTCGGCGACGAGTTCGTCCGCGTCGCGGTGGACGAGCTCGAGCGGCTGGGAGTCGCCGACGCGTATCTCGCGCAGGGAACGCTCTACACCGACCTGATCGAGTCGGGCAAGGGGGTGGGATCGCGCGCGGACGTGATCAAGTCTCACCACAACGTGCGATCGCCCCTGATCGAGGCCAAGCGCGGCTCCGGCGTGCTGGTGGAGCCGCTGGCGGATCTGTACAAGGACGAGGTACGCCGGTTGGGTCGGAAGCTCGGCCTGTCGGGGCGCGTGGTCGGCCGCCACCCCTTTCCGGGTCCGGGCCTGTCGGTGCGGATTCTGGGCGAGGTGACCGGGGAGCGGTGCCGGACGTTGCGCGCCGCCGATCGTATCCTGATCGAGGAGTTGCATCGCCGCGGCCTCTACGATGCCATCTGGCAGGCGTTCTGCGTGTTGCTGCCGGTCCAGTCGGTGGGAGTTGCCGGCGACGTGCGCCGCTACGGATCGGTCGTCGCGATCCGCACCGTCACGTCGGAGGACGGGATGACCGCCGATGTCTATCCCATGGCGGCAGACGACCTGCTGGAGATCTCGTCGCGCATCACCAACGCCGTCCCGGAGGTCGGACGGGTGGTGTACGACGTTTCCAGCAAGCCACCGGCCACCATCGAGTGGGAATGAGCCGACCGGAATGAGCCTGTACCTGCTGGCCGTCACGCCGCTGACGTTCTATGCCGCGTGCGCGCTGCTTCGCCAGCGGTCGCCCTGCGTGCCGATCGTTCTGTTGCGCCGGTTCCTGATCGGGGGCCTGCTGGCGCTGCCGGGATACCTGGGCGCCGGGATCGTCACCGGTTGGTTCGGCTCCTCCTACGCCCCCGTGGCGCTGTTCGCGCGGCTGACCACGACCGGGTACGTGCTGCCGGCGGGCATGGCGGCGGTTGCCGCGCTGGCGGTCGAGCTGACGACTGCGCGCGCGGCGCACCGCGGCGCGGGGGACGCACTGCCCGTGCTCGCCTCCATGGCCGGCTTCATCGCGTTTTTCGCCGCCATCGAGCTGGCCGCCGGACGTCTTCCGCCAAGTCCGATGCAGCTTCTGATCATGCCGACCCTGCGTGCGGCGACGATCGTCGTCCTGGCCTTTGCCTGGACGCGCCGGGAGCGTCCGCTTGCGGCGGTGCTGGTCGCGGTGGCGGCCATCCTGTTCGCGGGGGAGGTGTCGCATCTGTACGCCGTCGGCTTCCGCGCTCCGGCGGGCGCGCTCGCGGCAGCAGCGGCCGGAGCGGGAGGCTTCGCGTTGCGGGCCATGCGCGGCAGTCCATGACGCGCCGCGCCCGCGCGGCGGCGGTCGCGGTGGCCGCGGCGACGGCGATGGCGGCGGTGACCGGTTGCGCCCGGACGGCGCCGCACCTGGTGTTCCTGGAAGGGCCGCTCTGGAGCGCGCTCGATGGCGGCTCTCTGCCCGACCGGTTGGCGCCGGTCGGGCGCCAGGTGGGCCGGCGCTTCGAGGTGCGCCGCGCGCGGTCCGACCAGACGCCTGTGCGGGAGCTGGAGGGGATTCTTGGCCAGCGCTCCTATCGCGGCGTGGTGGTCGGGCCTCTGCTGGCGCTGGAAATACACCAGATCGCGCCGATGTTCTCCGCGATGGAGTTCGTGGCCATTCGGCTGCAGGAAGCCGGCTCGGGTGCAGCGGAAGTCGGACCGGCAGCGGCCGGGTTGCCCGCGAACGTCACCGAGATCCGCTTCGCGCGCGGCGACGGATACCGCGACGCGGGCCGGTTGCTGGCGATCCTCGAACCGGCAGGCACGATCGGCGTCATCAGCGTGTGGGGACGGGACGAGAGGCTGGTCGCTGCGTTTCGGGAAGGCTACGGCGAGGGTGGCGGGAGCGCCACGATCGATCACCGCCGGCTGGTCTCCACGCGAGACGAGGGCGAGACTCTTCGCCTGGTGGAGGATCTCGCCGGCAAGGGCGTTGCCACGGTGCTGCTCCCGGTGGGCCCGATGACGCCGCACGGGTTGCGGGCGATGCGCGGAGAAGGGATGCGCGCCATCGTCTCCAACTGGGGACTTGCCGGCGGTGAGCAGAGCCGGCCGATGGCCGACACCGTGCTCTGCTCGGTCGACGACGACTTGGCCGGCGCGCTTCTCGACGCCTTTCACGCGCTGGACCAGGGGAAGAGCGACGGCGGGGTCACCGGCTCCACCCTGATCACCTGGGGCGGCGCCGCGCCCTTGCCGCAAGACGCAGCTGTCTACGTTGACCGGCCGGCCGGCTCTTGATAGCTTCGCCACGCGGTTCCCGGTTGTGTAATTGGTAGCACCCAAGATTCTGGCTCTTGTTGTGGGGGTTCGAGTCCTCCCCGGGAAGGTATCCGGCCTCCGGTGGCGTCATGCAGGAGGTCGCCGAATGAGGCTGGTCGCTGCATGAAGCAGGTCGCTGCATGAAGCTGGTCGCCGACCTGCATCTGCACTCCCACTATTCGCGCGCCACCAGCAGGGATCTGACGTGCGAGCACCTCTGGAAGTGGGCGCAGCTCAAGGGCGTGCAGGTGGTCGCCACCGGCGACATCGCCCATCCGGGATGGCTGGCCGAGGTCCGGGACAAGCTCGATCCGGCCGAGGAGGGGCTGTTCCGCCTGAAGCCGGACCTCGAGTCCGCGGTGGCGGACGAGGTGCCTGCCTCCTGTCGCGGCACCGTCCGCTTCGTGATCGGCGGCGAGATCAGCAACATCTACAAGAAGCACGACCGCACCCGCAAGGTGCACAACATCGTCTTCTCGCCTTCCTTCGAGGCAACGGCGAGGCTGCAGGCGGAACTGGAGAAGATCGGCAACATCCGCTCGGACGGCCGGCCGATCCTGGGGCTGGACAGCCGCGACCTGCTGGAGATCGTGATTGCGACCGACGGCCGCTGCCACCTGATTCCCGCCCACATCTGGACCCCCTGGTTCTCCATCCTGGGCTCCCGGTCCGGTTTCGACTCGGTCGAGGAGTGCTTCGCCGACCTGACGCCGCACATCTTCGCGGTCGAGACCGGCCTGTCCTCCGACCCGCCCATGAACTGGCGGGTCTCGTGGCTGGACCGCTACACGCTGATCTCCAGCTCCGATGCCCACTCGCCGCCGAAGCTGGCGCGGGAGGCGACGGTGTTCGACACCGATCTGAGCTACGACGCGCTGTTCGGCGCGCTTGCGAACGGAGACCCGGGCGGCTATCGAGGCACCGTCGAGTTCTTCCCGGAGGAGGGCAAGTACCACCTGGACGGACATCGCAAGTGCGGGGTCTGCTGGGAGCCTGCGGCCACGATCGCCAACGCCGGCCGCTGCTCGGCGTGCGGCAAGCCGGTCACCGTCGGCGTCTATCACCGGATGGAGGAGCTGGCCGACCGCCCGCATGGCGCGCGCCCGGATGGCGCCGGCCCGTACGCCAGTCTCATCCCCCTGCCGGAGGCGCTCGCCGAGATGATGGGCGTCGGTCCCGGCTCCAAGCGCGTGCAGGAGGAGTATCACCGCCTGCTGCGACGGTTGGGACCGGAGCTGACGATCCTGCGGGACCTGCCGCTGGAGGAGATCGCCGCGGCCGGTGATGCGCTGCTGGTGGAGGGCATCCGCCGCATGCGCGCCGGCGAGGTGCGGACGCGGAGCGGTTACGACGGCGAGTACGGGGTGATCAGCCTGTTCGACGGAGCGGCGGATCGGGCGTCGGTGTTCCAGCTCGGCATGTTCGCAGACCCCACGCCGGATCGGGCAACGGCGCCCTCCGCGGAACCGGGGTCCGTCACCGCCGGCGCGATCCCGACGGATGATCCCGAGCCCGGGGATGCCGGCCCGGGGGCGACAGACGCCGCCGCCCGCTCCGCAGCTTCGCCTCACGTTCCGGCCGGCTGGATCGACGGACTCAACTCGGCGCAGCGGGCGGCCGTGACGCACACCGATGGTCCCTTGGCGGTCGTAGCCGGACCCGGCACCGGCAAGACCCGCACGCTGACCGCGCGCATCGCGTATCTGATCGATTCGCGGGGCGTCCCGCCCGAGACGGTGCTGGCGCTCACCTTCACCAACAAGGCCGCCGAGGAGATGCGCGAACGGCTTGCCGGGCTGCTCGGGGACGGCCGGCCGCTCGGGATCACCGTCGGCACGTTCCATCAGCTCGGCGCCGCCGTGCTCCGGGAGTTCGGCGCCGCCGTCGGCATTTCGAGCACGTTCGTCATCGCCGATGACGAGGACCGCCGCGTGCTGTTGCGGAGAAGCACACCCGAGCTCCCTGCCGCAGAAGTCCGGACGGTACTGGAGGCGATCTCGAGCGCCAAGAATCTCCTGACGCGGGAGTCGGCAATCGACCGGTCGGACGGGGGCGCCGAGGGCGGTCCGCCGGACCTGCCGGCGATCCGGGACCGGTACGACGCCGCCCTCGCCGAGGCGGAGGCGCTGGACTTCGACGACCTGGTCTTCCGCACGGTGCGGCTGCTGGAGACCGACAGCGCCGTCCTCGACACCCTGCAGAGGCGATTCCGCTGGATCTCCGTGGACGAGTACCAGGACGTGAACGCCGCCGGGCACCGGTTGCTGCGGCTGCTGGTCGCGGGCGGTGGGAATCTCTGCGTGATCGGCGACCCGGACCAGGCGATCTACGGCTTCCGCGGCGCGGATCACCGCTACTTCCTTTCGTTCGCCCGCGACTTTCCCGGCGCGCGGCAACTCCGCCTGGCCCGCAACTACCGGTCGCCGCAGGCGATCCTGGATGCGGCCGCGCAGGTGATCGCCCGCAACCCGGATCGCCGGGCGACGGCGCTCATCGCCGACTTCGCCGAGCAGGTGAAGGTGGACGTCTACCGCGCCCCGACCGACCGCGCGGAGGCCGAGCTCGTCGTCCACCAAGTGGAACGCATGGTAGGCGGCACCAGCTACTTCTCGCTTGACTCGGGTCGCGTCGATGACGACGGCGCGGCCGAGCACCGCGCGTTCGGCGACTTCGCGGTGCTGTACCGGCTCAACGCCCAGGCGCGGCTGCTGGAAGAGGCGTTCGACCGTTCCGGCATTCCGTATCAGACCACCGGCGCGGCCGCGGCCGAGCAGCAACCGGTGCGGGCGGTCCTCTCGCTCCTGTGGCTGACGCTGGCGCCCGGCAGCCACGTCCATCGGGCACGGCTGACCCTCGGAGGTCATGGCGCGCCCGGGCACGCCGAGGTCACCGACATCCTGTCGGCGATTTCGGCGGCGGGAACGCACGGTTCGGCGCCCGTCGCCGATCTCGTCGGGGCGGCGGCCACGGCTTGGGGTGAGAGAACCGGCAGGGAGTACGATGCGGCCGAGCGGGAGCGGATCGCCCGCGTGCGGCGCGCCGCTGGCGCCTTCGGCACCCGCCTGCGGGACTTCCTGACGGCGATGGCGCTGCAGAGCGAGACCGACCGGTATGATGAGCGCGCGGATCGGGTGACCCTGATGAGCCTGCACGCCGCCAAGGGGCTGGAGTTCCCGGTGGTGTTCATCGTCGGCTGCGAGGAGGGGTTGCTGCCGTACCGGCCCGTTCATCGAGATGCCGATCCGGATGAGGCGGAGGAACGGCGGCTGTTCTACGTCGGCATGACCCGCGCCCGGCAACGACTGGTCCTGACCCACGCGGAGCGGCGCCTGCTGTTCGGCCGGACGCTCGAAAACCGCCTGTCCGGCTTCGTCGAGGACATCGAGGAGGCGCTCCGCGAGGCGAGCCGGGCAGCGCTGCGCCGCCGGCCGGAACCGGCCGTCGACGCGCAACTGCCACTGTTCCATGATCTCGGCGGCGAGGGGGACCGAGATGAACATCATCGCCGGCTATGACGTCGGCCGCCTGACCACGGCGTTCCGGGTCAACGGCTTCGTGGTCTTCGACGGCCTGATCGCGCAGGGCACGCTCGACCGCATTCAGGAGGCGTGGACGCCGATCCGCGATGCCGACATCGAGCGCCAGGGCCCCGACCCCCATCGCGGATGGGGGCGGTACAACGTGCGCGTGCCGTTCCGGCGGCCGTTCGTGGACCCGGAGATCTTCGAGCACCCGGCGCTGGTGGCGTTCCTCGAGGCCGTCCTGGGCCCCGACTATGTCTGGCCCCATTTCGACAGCAACATCCCGCTGCCCGGCACCGACTACCAGCGCTGGCACCGCGACGGCATGAGCTCGCCGTTCCCGGGGATTCGCACACCGACCTACCAGGTCGGCGTGAAGTTCCCGCTGGTCGACACCAGCGAGGAGAACGGCAGCTTCGAGGTCATCCCGTGCTCGCAGTACATCGGGGACGAAGAGCTGCCCGGGGAGCTGGACGACCTGCTGGGGCGGGGACCGAACGACGGCGCCACGTTCCGTTCCCGCCGTTTGAACCTCAAGCGCGGCTCGCTGTGGATACATGACAATCGCGTGCTGCACCGCGGCACCCCGAACCGGTCCGACCAGCCGCGCGACGAGCTGTGCATGGCGATGAACCGTCCCTGGGTCTTCAACGCCTGGCAGCACACGTACACCGAGGGGCATTTTCCGCGAGATCTCTGGGACTCGCTGTCCGACCACGCCCGGCAGGTTCTGCGCCTCCAGCGGCTGACCGAGTGAGGGGCGGCCGGGTGAAGCGCCCTGCTGCAGCGCCGGGCGCTTCACGGACCGTGATGCGCGTCCCGCGAATGCGCGGGTTACGCATTCACGCCGAGCGGTGCGGTGCGCTACTGTGACCGTTCAAGTGCTGCACACGGCGTCGCAGAGGGCCAGCTCCCAGCCGTGGAAGACCACGATCAGGCCGGTGAAGCGCACGCCCGGAAACTGCCGCGCCAGGCGCTCGTCCGCCAGGTAGCGCTCGAGCTGCGCCTTCGCTTCCTCGGTTGACGCGGCGATCCCGGCCTCGTCCACCGACTCGGAGCGCTTCAGGTACTTGAGCTCGATCAGGTAGCCGCGCCGCAGGGTCGGATGGCGGGCGATCAGCGGTTCCAGCGCGATGTCCGCATGGCCCTTCCCCAGCTCCGCCTCCGAGCGGAACACGTAGTAGTCGGCGACGCTCAGATAGGCAGCCAGGAACCCCTGGATGACCTTCTCGCCGGCGATGTAGTCGCGGATCGCGGTCTGGCGCGCGATCGCCTCGCCCAGGAACTCCAGCACCGGCCGCCACTCGCCATCGGTGGCCATGCGCAGCATCAACTGCTCGAACCGGAACAGGTTGACCCTGAACACCCCCACGTCGCGGTAGGCGTCGCGCAGGTAGCCGTACATGAGCCGCTTGACGGTCTGGTTCGGGATCCCCAGCGTCGGCATCACGCCCTGCACGTCGCGGATGCTCAGCAGTCCGAAGTAGTGCAGCAGGGACAGGAAGTTCTCCGGCTCGGCGAGGTGCTCCAGCGGGAAGCCGGGCTGGATGTGGGTGTCGATCTGCTCCTCGCCGATGACGTCCCGCAGCAGGTCGAAGTTGCCGTTGAGCTGGCGCCCCACCACCAGCAGGTGGCGCAGCGTGCCGTAGTCGATGCGCACGTTGGTGTCGATCAGGTACTTCGGCACGCCCCGGTTCGGGATGGAGTGATCCAGGTAGTAGAGCACCATGTCGGAGTTGTACAGATCGGTTTCGGCGTCCTCGGCGAACCGGTAGCCGTTGTACCACTCGCCCATGATGCCCATGGCGGTCTCCACGTCCTGGTTGAACACGCCGAGGTCGCGGTAGGTCTCGACCAGGCGCCGCACCTCCTCCTCGGTGAAGCCGACCATCTCGTTGAAGTCCGGGTGCAGGCTGATGTTCCTGCCGATGTTGAAGCCACTGGTGACGTCGTCCATGGTGACCGGCGACACGCCCGTGATGAACAGGCGCTCCAGCCCACCCCCGGTGCGGTCCGCGCCGCCCTTGAGGGTGGCGAAGAAGTTGCGGTAGAAGCCGCCGCCGTGGGTGAAGGAGTGGTAGGCCTCCGCACCGTGGTACGCCAGCACGGTGTTGGCGAAGTTGTCGTACTCGTCGATCAGCACGTACAGCGGGATGTCATGGTCGCCGGCGTAGCGGAACAGCTCGGACAGTTTGATGGCGATCGACGGCGGCGCGAGGATCCGGCGCCGGACCCCGTCGGGAAACAGGTCGGGATGCCGTTCCAGCGTTCCGCGGAGTTCTACGAGGCAGTAGGCTTCGAATTCGCGCTCCAGGGTTTCGAGCTTGTCGTTGACCATCGAGAAGTTGAAGCGCAGGGTGACGTAGCGGCGCTGTTCGCCGGTCGGGACCTGCCCGATGTCGGTGTCGGCGAACGTGGCGTCGAAGCCGTCGGCCCAGAATCGGTCGTAGTAGTTCTCCAGCAGGGAAATCCACAGCGACTTGCCGAAGCGGCGCGGGCGGATCAGGAAAGCGTAGCGTTCCTCCTCCAGGCGCCGCAGGAAGCGGGTCTTGTCGACGTAGAGCCACCGGTTCCAGCGGATGCGCCTGAAGTCGGCCTCGCCGTAGGGAATGCGCGGGTGGGCGGGGTGCATGGTCGCTGCCGCAGGGGTGGCCCTGCCGACTCTACCGCCTTACGGGCGGCTCAGGCAATCCACCGGCCAGCGCACCCGGCGAGCGGTGCGCCCAGCCCGCTGGCACGATCGGTTCCCCTTACCGTGCGCCCCGAAACCGTCGCCTGCGGCTCCGCTTTCGGCCCATCCCCACCGTTCGCGTCGGAGTCTGTCGGCCTTCCCGCTGGCGCGGCACATCCGACAGACTCCTTGCGATACGGATTGACAATCACCGGAATCGGGCGGGACAGTCCCACCATGAGCACGGCACGACCGAACGAAGTCCATGACTTCCGGAGACAGGACGACGGGAGCTGCCTCCCGGTCAAGCTCCAACAGCCCGTCGCCGGCTCGGCGATCGAGTGAAACGCAAAAGCCTCTATCTTGCCAATCCGTACGGGTTCTCGACGCAGCAACGCGACGGCCCGCTGGCGGAGCTGGTCGGGGCGCTGACCGCCGCGGGGGCGGAGGTGTGGGAGCCGTTCGCGCGCAACAACCAGATCGACCGCACCACGGCCGGCTGGGCCTACCGGATCGGGCAGGCGGACCTGCGTGACGTGCGCAAGGTGGACGGGCTGTTCGCGGTGGTCAACGGATGCCCCCCGGACGAGGGGGTGATGGTCGAGCTGGGGCTGGCGATCGCGTGGGAGAAGCCGGTGTTCCTGTTCCGGGACGACTTCCGGCGCTGCACCGACAGCGAGGCATATCCGCTCAACCTGATGCTGTTCACCAGCCTGCCGGAGGTGGGCTGGGAGCAGTACTGGTACCGATCGGTCGCGGAGATCGCCGACCCGGACAAGGCGCTGGCCCGTTGGCTATCCTCTCCGCATGAGTGATCCGATCCTGCACGCCGGACCCCGTCGCCGCGCTTGGTGCCCGACCTGGTTCGACGCCCCCGACGGCGCGGTGCCGCCTGGATGCCAGGCGACCGGCGACCGCGCCGCCTGCATCGTGACCGAGCTGGACGCCGGCGCCGGGCTGGCGCTCGACGGCAGCGGAGGGCCGGCAGCGGGCGGGGTCGCTATCGACGAGCGGGAGGGAGCACTCGACGTTTCGGCAGGCGGAACTCCCTGGTGCAGCTACCGGTATGCGCGGGGAGACGTGCGTCCCGTGCTGCACCCGATCACCGGCCCGCACGGGATTCCCATGACCCGCGCGTGGCCGCTTGCCGGCGACGCGGCGGACGAGGAGACCGACCACGTCCACCACCGCTCCTGCTGGGTCGCGCACGGCCTGGTGAACGGCGTCGATTTCTGGAGCGAGTCGGCCGGGCACGGCCGCCAGGTGCGGGTCGCGCTGGATTCGGTCGAGAGCGGCCCGGTGTTCGGGCGGATCGCCGAAAGGCTCCGCTGGGAGAGCGCCGCCGGTGACCCCGTCGTGGACGAGCAGCGCACGCTGGTCTTCTGGAACACGCCGGAGCGGCTGCGCATGATCGACATCGCGGTCGGGTTCCGGGCCGCCCACGGGGCGGTGCTGTTCGGCGACACCAAGGAGGGTGGCATCGTCTCGCTGCGGGTGCCGGAGGCGATCAAGGAGACGCGCGGCGGCACCATGGTCAGTGGCTCCGGCGGCATCGGCGAAGGCGAGTGCTGGGGGCAGCGCGCCCCGTGGGTGGACTACTTCGGCACGCTCGCCGATCCACGGGGCGCGGCGCGCACCGTGGGCATCGCCGTGCTCGACCATCCGCGCAATCCGCATTATCCGACCTTCTGGCACATACGGGCCTACGGCCTGCTGTCCGCCAATCCGTTCGGTCTTGCGGACTTCCGCTCCAGCTATCAGGAACGCGGAGACTGGACCCTGGACGCCGGCGCGACCGCGACCTTCCGCTACCGCATCGTGCTGCACGAAGGCGACACCGGGCAGGCCGCGATCGGCGACCGGTTCGCCGACTGGGCCTGGCCGCCGCAGGTGGTCGCATAGCAGCCGTACCCTTCGACAGCGAGCGTTTCAGCGTGGGCTTCAAGATCGGCATCTGCGGCGTCAGCAAGTTCGGCCGGAAGTTCGTGACGCTGTTCGCGGCCCATCCCGACGTGGACGAGGTGGTGCTGGCCGACGTGAGGCCGGCCCGACTCCACGAGGTTGCCGGGCAGCACGGCATCACCAGGACGATGAGCTCGCTCGACGAGCTTTGCCGGAGCGCCGTCGACGCGGTCGCGCTGTTCACGCAGCGCTGGACCCACGCTCCGCAGGTCGTACAGGCCCTGCGCGCCGGCAAGCACGTCTACTCGGCGGTGCCCGCAGCGGTCACCGAGGGGGAATCAGCCATGGCAGACAGCGCACCGCTGACGCGACTGGCCGCGGGGAGCGCGCACGATGACGCGCGTATCGACAGGGTGCTCGACGAAAACTCCCACTTCGAGCTCGCCCTCTGCGCGGACCGCCATGAATGGCTGCGGAGAGTCCGCTACCTGCGCCAGCGGATCCTCTGCTGCTGCGGGCTCTGGCCCATGCCGGAGCGGCATCCGCTGAACGCCCAGGTGTTCGGCAGGGTGGAGCACGACGGGTACGCCACCGAAAAGGTGTACTTCGAGAGCCGTCCCGGGTTCTTCGTGACCGGCAACCTGTATCGGCCGCTGGAGGAGGGGCCGCCGCGCCCGGCCGTGCTTTGCCCGCACGGACACTGGACGCACGGCAGGCTCGAGGACTCGGAGGCCTGTTCGGTGCCTGCCCGGTGCGCCAGCTTCGCGCGTCAGGGATACGTCGTCTTCTCCTACGACATGGTGGGATACCTGGACAGCCACCAGGTGGACCACGCCTTCCGCGCCCGGCGCGCGCCGGACGGCGCCAGGTTTCTGGGCAGCCATCCGGACGACGCGCTCTGGGGGATCAACGCACCGGGAGTGCAACTGTGGAACAGCATCCGCTCCCTCGACTTTCTGCAGAGCCTCCCCGAGGTCGACGGCGGCCGCATCGGCTGCACCGGCGCGTCCGGCGGCGGCACGCAGACCTTCCTCCTGACGGCCGTGGACGATCGGGTCGCGGCGGCGGCACCGGTGTGCATGGTGTCTCCGAACATGCAGGGCGGGTGCATCTGCGAGAACGCTCCGAATCTCAGGATCGATACCTCGAACATCGAGATCGCCGCGCTGGCGGCGCCGCGCCCCCTGCTCCTGGTGTCGGCGACCGATGACTTCACCCGCGAAGCGCCGACGTTCGCCGTTCCTCCGATCAGGGAGGTCTATGGCCTGTTCGGCGCGACGGACAAGGTGGATTTCGTACACGTCGCCGCCGGCCACAACTACAACGGCGAGAGCCGGGCGGCCGTGTACGAGTGGTTCGGCAGGTGGCTGCTCGGAACGGACGACACGCGGTCCCTGCGGGAGCGGCCCCGGCGGCGCGCGACAGGCTGGATGCGCGACGCGCTCGTCTTCTACGGCACCGAGCGTCCGCAGGGGGACATGGATGACCGGGCGCTGCGAAGGCACCTGCTGACGGAAGCGGTGCGGACGATCGATGACCTGTCCCCACGGAATGCCGCAGGGGTCAGGAGCTGGTGCGATGCGCTGCGTCCGCTGTTCGAGCACGCACTGCTGGCGTCCCTGCCGCAGCCGGGCGACCTGTCCGTCGCCCGGAACGAGGAGGTCATCATCGACGGGATCGCCCTGAACGCCGTGCAGCTCTCACGGCACCGGATCGGCGACCGGGTCGTGGCGGTGGAGGCCGCGCCGGCCGGCACGCCGCCGACCGGCGCCTCCCTGCTGGTCCACGGCGACGGTTCGAACGCACTCATCGATCTGGAGAGCCGCTTCTGCGCCCCGCTGATCCGGCAGCTCGTCGATCGCGGCAGGAGAGTGCTGGTCGCGGAGTGCTTCGCGGCTCCCGTCAGCAGCGGCCGGGCCGAGCTGCTGAACAGGGATCAGGAGCGCCGTTTCTTTCAGACCTACAACCGGACCGTCGCCATGGAGCGTATCCAGGACATCCTGACGGCGCTCGCCTATCTGCAGCATGCCGCCGGTACGGAGGCCGTGGACATCCTGGGCTTCAAGGACGCCGGCATCTGGTGCCTGCTTGCCAGAGCCGTGGCAGGGAGCACCGGGTCCACCGTCGCCGACGTCGACGGTTTCGCTTCCGAAGACGACCGCCGTTGGATCGAGCGCGCCTTCATCCCGCTCATCCGGCGCGCCGGAGGACTGGACACGGCGCTGGCGCTGGCCGCTCCGGCGAGGCTCTGCCTCCACAACGCCCGCGACCGGTTTCCGGCCGGCAGGGTGTCGCGGCTCTACCAAGCCCTGGGCAAGCCGGAGCACCTCAGGATCGAGCAGGGCGGCCTCGCAGACGAGGAGATCGTCCGCTGGATCGCCGGGTCCCACTGTACGACCTGGAGCACGATCCGCACGAGTGGCACAACCTGTTCGCGGACGAGCGCTACGCGGAGCGCAGGGAGGCGTTGACCAGGGAACTGCTCATGCTACCTGGCCTGTGCCTGGGCGCGCTACCCGCGGCACGCCGCGAAGGCCGGCCTCGGCGCGTGAACTACAGGGCCGCGTGAACTACAGGGCGCCGCCCTTCAGCGATCCGAGCATGATTCCCTTGACGAAATAGCGCTGCACGAAGGGGTACACCAGCAGGATCGGCACGACGACCAGGATGATCGTCGCGGACTTCAACGTCCTCGGTATCACGTCCTGATACCGATAGACATCCAGGCTGTCCAGATCGACCCGGCCGCTCTTGAGCTTGAGCTCCGCGCCCTCGACGATGTTCCTGAGGAACAGCGTGACCGGGTGCAGGTTGGGGTCGTTGAGATAAATGAGGGCCGGGAACCAGAGGTTCCAGTAATCGACCGCGTAGAACAGGGCGATGGTGGCGACGATGGGCTTGGAAAGCGGCGCGTACACGCGCATCAGGATCTGGATGTCGTTGGCGCCGTCGATCTTGGCGGAGTCCTCCAGGCTCTCCGGGAGCTGCTCGAAGAACACCCGCATGAGGATCATGTTGAACGGCACGATCGCGATCGGCAGCACGATCGCCCACAGCGTGTCGAACAGGCCCAGTCCCCGCACCAGCAGGTAGCGCGGTATCAGGCCGCCGTTGAAGAACATCGTGACGATGATCAGCACCATCAGGATCGTCCGCCCTTTCAGCCGCTTCTTGGAGAGCGCATAGGCGCAGGCGGTCGTCATCGTCACGCTGACCAGGACGCCTGAGACGGTATACCTGAGCGTGCTCGCGTAGCCGCTCCAGAACCGCGGCTCGCTGACGATGCTCTCGTACGACGCCAGCTCGAACCCCACGGGAAGCAGCGACACCTGTCCGCCCATCACCGCCAGCGGGTCGCTGAAGGAGACCATGAGCACGTGCCAGAGCGGGTAGAGCGTAGCCACCAGCACGCCCAGCAGGAGCACCGTGTTGAACGCCCGAAAGGTTCCGGCCGATCCGCCGCCGTGTATCACCGTGCTCTCCTGCCCTACCAGAGCGACGTCTCTGAGAAACGCCTGGCGAACCAGTTCGCCGCGATCACCATCAGCAGGCCGACCACGGCGTCGAAGAATCCCACGGCCGTCGAGAAGCTGAAGTGGCCGCCCAGGATGCCCATGCGGAACACGTAGGTCTGGATGATCTCCGACGACTCCCGTATGAGGGGGTTGTCCAGCAGCAGCACCTTCTCGAAGCCGATGGCGAGTATGTGACCGATGCGCAGGACCAGGATGACCACGATCGCGGGCATCATCTGCGGCAGGCTCACGTGCAGGGCCTGCTTGAACCGGCCGGCGCCGTCCAGGGCGGCCGACTCGTACAGCTCGACGTTCACGTTGGCGAGCGCGGCGATGTAGATGATGGCCTGCCACCCCGTCCACTGCCAGATCTCGGTGCCGATGTAGATCGGGCGGAACCATCCCGGCTCCGCCAGGAAGTGGACGGGCTCCCACCCCAGGTAGGTGAACAGGGCCGCGACCGGGCCGTTGTTGGGGGAGAGGAACTCCTTGGTCAGCCCGATCACCACCACCAGCGATACGAAGCGCGGCAGGTACGACACGGTCTGCACCGCTCTCTTGAACCGGAGGCTGCGCACCTCCTCCAGCAGCAGCGCGAACACGATCGGAATGGGAAAGCCGACGATGAGATTCAGCGCGCTCAGCATGATCGTGTTCCTGAACGCCCGCCAGAAGGTCGGATCGGTCAGGAAGGACTCGAAGTAGTGCAGGCCGCGCCAGCGCGCGCCGAACATGGGGCCTCCCGGCACCCATTGCCGGAAGGCCAAGCTCAGCCCGTACATCGGGACGTAGTGAAAGACCACGAAGAACGCCACCGGCAGGACCAGCAGCAGATAGAGCAGGCGGTCCCGCCGAACCGCCGCCCCCAGCGCCCGGACTCCGCCTCCACGCTGGAGCAGCGCAGGCGCTTGTCGTCGGTCTTGAGCCGTGGTCTTGGTCATGATCGAGCAGAAGCGGCCGGAACCGCCAAGGGTGACGGTGCCGGCCGCTCACTCATCGGGCATCCGCGATTCAGGAGAATCGTCCGCCGATTCAGCCGAACCGGCGATACCTCCTACCCCTTCTTGCTACCCTTCCTGCCAGGCCGCGTTGTAGAGAGCGACCAGCTCGTCGCGTCCCAGCTTCCTGGCCTCCTCCACGTAGGCATCCCAGCCGTCTGCGATCGATGCCCGGCCGTAGATGAACTGGGAGATCATCTCGTCGGTGTAGCCCTTGAGCCTGCCGATCACGAGGTTGGCGTCCTCGGTGTCATCGGGCGACAGCTTCACCACCGGATCCTGGGCCGGCACGATGTCGAGCTGGAACAGCTCGTCGTAGTAGTCCTTGCGCGCGCCGCCGGACCCCATCGGCATCTTGCCGGACTTCGCCGGGACTGCGGTGCACGATCACTGGCAGAGCTACTTCGGCTACGAGTGTGAGCATGGGCTGTGCAACGCCCATCATCTGCGGGAACTGACGTTCGTCGAGGAACAGTACGAGCAGGGATGGGCGACCGAACTCAAGGATCTGCTGCTGAGCATCAAGGATGAGGTGGACAGCGCTCGCCAAGAGGGACGCCTGGAACTCGACCAAGCGCAGCGCGAACGCGCTACGGCGGAGTACGAACGGATCATCGCGGCCGGGTTGGCAGCCAATCCGCCGCAGCCGCCGTCGGGCAACCGCAAGCGCCGCGGTCGCACGAAGCAGAGCAAGCCGCGTAATCTGCTGCTGCGGCTGTCTGAACGCCAGCGGTCAGTGCTGGCGTTCATGAATGACTTCCGCGTTCCGTTCGACAACAACCAGGCGGAGCGGGATCTACGGATGATGAAAGTGCAGCAGAAGATCTCAGGTACGTTCCGCAGCCAGGAGGGTGCCGAGGCGTTCTGCCGGACCCGAGCCTATATCTCCACGATCCGCAAGAACGGCTTGTCTGTGATCGATGCTCTGAGTTCCGTCTTCGCAGGCCGCCCGATAATGCCGCCCTGCCTCAAAACCGGCCCGCCAGCCTGAACAGTTATTGCGCCAGGCCAAGTCCTGGGAAGGAGAATGCATGAGCTGAAACCTTTCACTGCGATCCAGCGGGTTCGACT
Organism: Spirochaetia bacterium; assembly: GCA_965215345.1. Lineage (GTDB taxonomy): Bacteria > Spirochaetota > Spirochaetia > SZUA-6 > Bin103 > CATQHW01. The sequence goes on from CBDCDL010000002.1 coordinate 3,055,320, forward strand.
CCCGCCCGGTAAAGGCGCAGCCCGCCAGCCGGAACCGAGTCTTACATGGCGTGCGGTAACGGGCGTCGTGAAGCGTAGACAGGGGGTGATGAAGCGTCGCGGTAAGCCCCGAGATCAGCAAACGATGACGCCTTCAGTGTTAACTAGCTGGGGGCAGCACCGGAAGCGCCACGACAGGCGAGGCGCCACGGGTCGTCCGGGGTCGTGGACCGACGCAGAGTCACGGGAAGGGTCGCCAGGAAACCTGGGAGGTCCTGTCATCGCCCGCAGGGGAACAACCGGATACGGGGAGAACCGGAACAAGGCTCCCGGCTCGACGGCAGGCTTGCATGGCGTCGGGAGCGCTGGAGAGCGAACACGAAGTGGCAAGCAGCCTGTGGACCCGGCTGACGAACCAATAAGTCGAAGGGCAGGCATGGCAGGAAGTCGTAGCGCCTTGATAGTACCGAAGAAGGCGGGGAACCGAGGCCAGCGGGACCCGTTGGAGGGAAGCGAGGCGTCACCTGGACAGAGCCACTGATGGGCAACGATGGAGGAGACCCTGAGTTCCACAAACACGTACACGAAACAGCAGTGGATAGCCGAACAGGCGAGGGAGCACCCGGAACGGGTGTTCACGTCCTTGCATCACCTAATCGACATCGACTGGATGCACGAGGCGTACCGACGGACGCGCAAGGATGGCGCGGCGGGCATCGACGGCGTGACGGCAGCCGAGTACGAGACGGATCTGGAGGCCAATCTTGAGAGCCTCCTGAACCGGATCAAAGCGGGCAGCTACCATGCGCCACCGGTGCGACGGCACTACATCCCGAAGGCGGACGGCAGGAAACGGCCTCTGGGCATCCCGACGCTTGAGGACAAGGTGGCGCAACGGGCGATCCTGATGCTTCTGGAGCCGATCTACGAAGCGGACTTTCAACCGTGCTCGTACGGCTTCCGACCTGGACGGTCAGCCCATGATGCGCTTGCCGCACTGCGAGCAGGCATCACGGAGCAAGGCCACCGGTGGGTGATCGATGCTGATCTATCGGAGTACTTCGACAGCATCGAGCACGGACATCTGCGGTCAATCCTTGACCTGCGGATCAAGGACGGCGTCGTCAGACGCATGATCGACAAATGGCTGAAAGCCGGGGTGCTCGAGCAGCACACGGTGCGACGTACCGATACCGGTACGCCCCAAGGCGGTGTGATTAGCCCCATGCTCTCCAATATATTCCTGCACCACGTGCTGGATGAGTGGTTTGAGCGTGTGGCGAAACCGCGGCTGAGAGGCTCGTGCCAACTGGTGCGATTCGCTGACGATTTGGTCATGACCTTCGAAGACTGCCACAGCGGCGAGCGCATGCTGGCCGTTCTGGGCGAACGTCTCGGCCGCTACGGGCTGGTGCTCCATGCGACCAAGACCCGCTACGTGGACTTTCGGCCGAAGTGCCCGCATGGGCATGACGCGGCTGCGACCTTCGACTTTCTCGGCTTCACCCACGTGTGGGGACGGTCGAGGCGGGGGAAGACGGTCGTGCGCCAGCTCACGGCAAAGAGCCGCTTCGCCCGAGCCGTGAAAGCGGTGCACGACTGGTGCAAACGGAATCGGCATATGCCGATCCAGCAGCAGCGCGCGCACCTGGCTCGGGTCATTCGGGGCCATTGTAACTACTACGGTCTGACCGGGAACAGCAAACGACTCAGCGGGTTCCGCCGCCAGGTCATCCGCACATGGCGGAAGTGGCTCTCACGCCGCCACCGTGCGGGGCGCCTGAACTGGGCTCGCATGAACGAACTGCTCACACGGCATCCCCTGCCACAGGCCAAGGTCATGCGCTCGATCTACGCCGCTTGAGCGAACCTGTCAGGTGAGGAACCGAGTGCGTCAATCGCGCACGCTCGGGTCTGCGAGGGGCGGGGCTCGGTAACGACCCCGCCTACTCGGCCTGCGGAATACAGACATGCGACTTCTCCCTGGAGGTGACGCAGTATGTTTACCCGTGAGCCGGCCGTGGAGAGCGACAACGCCGACCATGACCGCGAGCGTACGTCATCTTCGAATTCCGTATACGCTTGGTCATCACCGCCTGCCTGTCAAGCTGACCTCGCCCGAGGTCAGCCTCCGTCCGGGGCGGTGTGCCGGGTCACGGTGACCAGGTGATTCGGGGGCGGAGTCCGCAGCAATGACGGCGTTCCATCAGGCCAGACGATGCGCGCCGCCAGCAGCCGGCTGCCCGGCGGGACGCCGAAGTGCAGGCGTGGGGCGTCGCCGGACAGGTATCCGCTCGCCGCGCGCACGGTGCGCAGGTAGCTGCCGGTCGAGGTGTCCAGGTAGACCCGCGCGCCGAGTGCGTAGCGGTTGGCGGCGGCAGGCCAGCGCAGGTCGATCTGCAGGTGGTCGCCGCCGCACAGCCGGTTTTCGAACAGCCGCGCCCGCGTCGCCAGGTTGTTGATGACGATGTCCAGGTCGCCGTCGCCGTCCAGGTCGGCCATGCTCATGCCGCGGCCGCTCTGCCGCGCGCCCAGCCCCCACTCCGGCGCGGGAGCGAAGCGGGTGCCCCGCACGTTGCGGAACGCCTGGTTCTCCTCCACCAGCTCGTCGCCCGGCAGATGCTCGAACAGCTCCACGGCGATCATGCCGTTGACGACGTAGGCGTCCAGGAAGCCGTCGTTGTCCAGGTCGCCGAATTTCGACGACCAGCTCCAGCCGCTGGCATCGATCCCCCACTCGATCCCCCGCTCGTGATAGGCGCCGCCGCGGGCGAGCTGCAGCACGTTGCGGTCGATCTGCGCCGGGTCGGGCGCCGGCGGCAACTGCAGCGGCTCCCAGGCGCTCCGGGACTCCGCGTCCGACGCGTACGGCTTCATGTCGGTGGCCAGCAGGTCCATGTGGCCGTCGTTGTCCACGTCGCCGGCGTCCAGGCTCATGGTGTTGTGCGCCATGTGCGCGAACAGGCCGCCGGGGTACCAGCCGTCGGCCGACCAGAGCCACTCGTAGTCGGGCAGGAAGAAGTCGTTGCCGACCGCGACGTCGATGCGGCCGTCCCCGTCGAGGTCGCTGGCCAGCACCGCCAATGCCAGCGAGCGGGCGGCGAGGCGGGTGTCGAGCCGCAACAGTCCGCCGGCCGCGCGCGGGTCGCCGCCGTTGCGGTACACGAAGACGCCGCCGGTCGCGCCCGGAGCGACGGCGTGCAACTCGGCGTCGTAGGTGGCGCCGGCCAGGTCAAGGTCGCCGTCGGCGTCGAAGTCTGCCCAATCGGCGGTATAGAGCGGTTCCCGTACTCCGGTGTCGGCCCGCACGAACTCCGTCCCCCCGGAGGGGCCGGCGTTCAGCCAGAGGGTGGGCGGCGCGACCGAGTGGGTGAAGAACAGGTCCAACCGGCCGTCGCCGTCGGCGTCGATCAGATGCACCGCCCGCGACGCACCCACCGGCAGCACCTCCACGCGGAACCGCAGGGCGCCCTCGTTCCAGTGGATGGTATTGGGGCCGGCAAGGTTGGCCAGCACGAGGTCCAGGTCGCCGTCGACGTCCAGGTCGCCGATGCCCACGCCGGAGCCGTTGCTGGCGTAGAAGCCGATGCGTCCGCCGCCGGTGGCGGTGGTGTGATCCAGAAGGTGCTCGACGAAGCTGCCCTGGCAGGCGCGAGCGTCGACACCGCTGGGCACCGACTCGGTCGTCGTGGGCAGGGGAAAGGGAGGCAGCGGCGCGGGGGCGGGCGGCTTTGCTGCGGGAGGCGGCGGCACTGCGGGTCCACTCTGCGCCGGCGCGTATGGCGCCGTCGCCGCTGTCAGCAGCAGGGCAGCGGCCAGGGCTCGTACGGCCCCTCGACGGCGACCGGCGCGGCGCATCACCGCTTGTACGGGTCGGCGGCGTCGCGTAGCCCGTCGCCGAGGAAGTTGAACATGAGCACCGTGACGATCACCGCGAGTGCCGGAAACAGCAGCCAGGGATGGATCGCCACGGCCCGAAAGTTCTGCGCGTCCTGCAGGAGCACGCCCCAGCTTACCACCGGCGCGCGCAGCCCCAGGCCCAGGAAGCTCAGAGCCGTCTCGCCCAGGATCATGCCGGGTATCGACAGGGTGACGCTCACGATCAGGTAGCTCATGAAGGACGGCAGCAGATGCCGGGTAATGATCGCACCATCGGCATGGCCGGCGATTCGGCCCGCCAGCACGAAATCCGCCTCCCGCAACTCCAGCAGCTTGCCGCGCACCACGCGGGCGAGCGACGCCCAGCCGGCGATCGCCAGGATCACCGTGATCACGAAGAAGATGCGCACCGGCGGCCACTTCGGCGGCAGCGCGGCCGACAGCGCCATCCACAGCGGGATGGTCGGGATCGATAGCATGAACTCGATTACCCGCTGGATCACGAGGTCGGCGGCGCCGCCGTAGTACCCGGAGATGCCGCCGAACAGGCAGCCGAGTACGAAGCTGATGGCCACACCGACCAGTCCGATCGACAGCGAGATGCGCGCGCCGTAGATCACCCGCGACAGCACGTCGCGGCCCAGGCGATCGGCGCCGAGCAGGAACACCGGCCCCCCGTCGATGCCGAACAGGTGCACGTTGGACGGGATCACCCCCCACAGCTCGTACGGGTCGCCGCGGACGAATAGCCGTAGCGGATGCCGCCGGCTCGGGTCCACGGCGTACTCCCGCCGCATCGTCTCCATGTTGCGGGTCTGGGTGAGCCCGTACACGAACGGCCGCAGGTGCAGGCCCTCTTCACTGAAGAAGCGGATGCGCTGCGGCGGCGCATGGATGAAGTCGTTGTTGCGCGTGCCGGCGGCGGCCGGAGCGACGAACTCCGCGAACGCGGCCACGAGATAGGCGACGGCCAGCACCGCCGCGGCCACGACGGCCAGGCGGTGCCTGGTGAGCTTGCGCCACATCATCCGCCACTGCGACGCGACGAAGTAGCGTTCGTCGTCGGCCGGCTCGCCGCGGGCCTGCCTGCGTGGGATGGTCATGTGCCCGGGGCCCGCTCGTAGCGGATGCGCGGGTCGAGCGTCACCAGCACGATGTCGGAGAGCAGCGTGCCGATGACCGTCAGCACGGTGAGCAACACGACGATGGTCGCGGCCAGGTACATGTCCTGGGCGAGCAGAGCGTTCAGGAGCAGCGGGCCGGTGGTGGGCAGGCTCAGCACCACGGCGGTGATCGCCTCACCCGAGACGATCGCCGGCAGCACCCAGCCGATGGTGCTGACGATCGGGTTGAGCGCCACGCGCACCGGGTAGCGGAACAGCAGCGTGGTCTCGCCCACGCCCTTTGCGCGTGCGGTGATCACGTACTGGCGCTGCAGCTCGTCAAGGACGCTGCCGCGCATCACCCGGATCACCCCGGCGGTGCCGGCCGTGCCGATCACGATGATCGGGGTGGGCAGGTGTTTCAGCAGGTCCCAGACCTTGCCCAGGCTCCAGTCGGCGGCGGCGTACTGCAGCGAGAACAGGCCGCCGATGGAGACGCTGCAGCAGGAGAAGAAAAAGAACATCAACACCAGCGCCAGCAGGAAGTTGGGCGTGGCCAGCCCGATGAATCCCAGGGTGGTGAGCGCGAAGTCCGTGAACGAGTACTGGCGGGTGGCCGAGTAGATGCCGATCGGGATCGCCACCACGTAGGTGAACAGCAGCGTGGCGATCGACAGGGCGATGGTCACCGGCAACCGCTCCAGGATCAGCTCCTTCACCGGGCGGTTGAACGCCAGCGACACCCCGAGCTGCCCGCGCACCAGGCGCGACGCCCACTTGAGGAAGCGGACGTAGACCGGGCTGTCCAGGCCGTAGAGCTGCCGCAGCCGTTCGACCTCCTCGATCTCGACGCGCTGGCCGCTGGCCTCCAACTGGGCGATCAGGGTGGTCACGAAGTCCCCGGTCGGCAACTCGATGATCAGGAAGCCGACCACCGCCACGGCGACCAGGACCACCACCACGTACAGCAGGCGGCGGACGATGTACTCCTTCATCGCTGGTCGTCAACAAAACGGGTCCCCGCCCGATGGACAGGGACCCGTCAGCATCAGCCTGCGCGCCTTCGGACGCTGCTACTGCACCTCCTGCGTGGGCATCAGCGGCGGCTCCAGGTACCAGGCGACCGGGAAGAACGGCGTGGTGTAGGCGAAGTCCCAGCCGTGGTGCTTGGGGTCGAGCTGCACGTTCTTCAGGTTGTTGCGGAAGATCAGGACCACCGGATGCTGCGACACGGTGCCGATGGCGTTGATCTGATCAGCCTGCCACGCCATAATCGCCGACCCGTGGCGGACGTACTCCTCGTCGTTCGCCGACTGCTTCATCGCCTGGTAGTGATCCCATGCGTCCTGGAACTCCTGTGGCGGCTCCGGACCTTCCGCGCCGTCTGAGCGGAACCAGATGCCGTAATCGCCGCAGTAGTTGCCCGGGCCGGGACAGATGAAGCCGCCCGGATCGATCATGAAGCGCCAGTCGCTGGTGCCCGAGCTGCCGGAGGCCCACACGTCCCACTGGTTGCTGCCACCGCGCTGGTAGTAGACGTCCTGGCCCCAGGTCTTGATGGTCGCCACCAGACCCAGCTCCTGCCATGCCTCGATCACGATCTGGTGCAGGTCGACGATCTGTTGGCCCTCCCAGGCAGGGATCTCGAGCTGGAAGGTGATCGGCTTGTCGTCCGCACCGAGCCGGAACTTGCCGCTGGAGTCCCACTGCAGCCCGATTTCGTCGAGCAGCTCATTGGCGAGCTCGGGATCGTGCTGCGCCCACGCCCGTTCGTTCTCTTCGGTCCAGAGCCTGGAGGTGGGATGGGCGGTGAGCTGCGCGGGCACGGTGGTGCCGAAGTAGATCACCTCGTTGATCTCGTCGCGGTCGATGGCGATCGACAGGGCGCGCCGGAAGCGCACGTCGTTGAACAGCTCGACCACCTGCTCGTTGGGAGTGGTTCGGTTCAGCTTGTAGATGGGGCTGTTCTGCGTCGCCTTGCGCAGCACGACGCGGTAGTTGCCCGACTCCTCGTATTCCTTGAGCAGCGGGAACTGGTTGAAGTTGTGCACCCAGTTCTCCCCGCCGGCGAAGTCGACCTCGCCACCGATGATCTTGCCGTAGTAGACCTCCAGGTTCTCGATCTTGCGGCTGACGATGCGGTCGACGTACGGGAGCTGGTTGCCCGCCGCGTCCACCTGCCAGAAGTACGGGTTGCGCTCGTACACGAACACGTCGGTGCCCAGCTCGATGAGGTTGAAGCCGTTGAACACCGGCAGGTCCGGGTTGCCGCGGTTGACCGAGACGAACTGCTTGTCGCGCTCGTTATAGAGCTGCACCCACGTGTCGAACCCGGCCTGCTTGGCGTCGTCGTTCGCATCCTCGTTGTGGGAGATGTGGAACTGCGACAGGTAGTGCCTGGGCCGCACGTAGTTGATCGCGCCGTCCGGGCCGACCAGGAGCGTGGAGAACATGCTCCGGTACGGCACGGCGAAGCGGAAGCGGACCGTGGTGTCGTCCACCTTCTCCAGCACCATCGGCTCGCCGCCCGGCCGGAAGTTGCCGGGGATCGACGGCGTGAGCTCCTCGTTGAGCAGCCTGTCCTCGTACCAGAACAGGTAGTCGTCCGCCGTGAAGGGCGCGCCGTCAGACCACTTCATGCCGGCACGCAGGTGGGCGGTCATGGTCGTGCCGTCCTCGCTCCACTCCCATGCGCGGATGACCCCGGGCGCCAGGTTGCTCTGGTCGGGGGCGATGCGAAGCTGCGGCTCCGTGCCGGACGAGCGCCACGCGTCATTGCCGATCCAGCTGCCGATGTGGACGACGTTGATCTGCCCGCCGTAGGTCCCGATCTCCAGGTCCATCCCTTCGACGGACTCGACCACCAGCGGGTCGTCGGGCAGGCGGTCCGCCACCGGAGGCAACTCCCCGGAGGCGACGCGGGCCTCAAGCATGGGCGCCTCGCCCATCTGCGCGAACGCGGGCGCGGCGGCGGCGAGCAGTGCGAGCAGGACTGCTGCTGAGATTCTCATGGTGCCTCCTGTTGCGGTCGGAACGGTTCCGCCTCAGGCGCAACCGTCCAGGATGTCTGGGCCAGTCAGGCTAAGGCGTCGCCGCCGAGGGAGTCAAGAAAGCCCGACGCACAGCACGAGCTCATCATTGAAACGCACGGAAGGCAGCGACACGGTTGTCGGTGAGCCTGTGATCGCGGGCGCCCGGTGCCCGGTCGGGCAGAGGGGGCAGATGATGCGCAACGCGATGCTCGTGATCGGCTTGGCCACGCTGGTGGCTTTCGCCGTCGGCGCCACGGGGCAGGAAGACGCCGACGCTGCGGCCGGCGGCGACACCAACCTGCGCCACATCAACGGCGAGCGCTGGGCCGAGCGGCTGCCGGCGCCCGGAACGAACATGACCCTGCCTTTCAACGGCGAGCTCCGGCCGGGGGTGTTCGAGTCGTGGGAGTACACCGACGGCGGCCGGACGCTGACCCTCGACATCCGTGCGGGCATATCAAGTGGTCCGACGGCGTGCCGATCACCGGCGAGGACATTCGCTACAGCTTCGAGGACAATTTCCTGAACACCGACGTCTACGCCAACCCGAGCCGGGCGGCGAACTGGGGCGGCGCGCCGATCCAGGTGGAGGTCATCGACGACACCACGGTGCGCCTGCGATGGGCCAAGCTGTATGCCGGCTGGATCAACGGCGACTGGCGGCCGGGCGCGTGGCAGCACCCGATCCGTCCGAGTCACTTTTTGAAGCAATTCCACAAGGACTACCGGTCGATGGACGAGTTGCTGCCGGTCATGAAGGAGGCCGGCTTCGAGGGCGCGGACGACTGGGGCCGGTTCTATCTCAGCGTCGACCCGGGCCGGTGGCGCGGCCAGTTCATCTCGGGCGGCCTCAAGGGAACCTTCGACATGCCGGTCTTCTCTCCGTGGATGCCGGTGGCCGAGCCCAGCGCGGGCGAGTACGTGCTGGAGCGCAACCCGTACTACTACATGGTCGACGTGGCCGGGAACCAGCTTCCCTACATCGACACCGTGCATCGCACGTTCGTATCGAACCGGGAGGTGGTGGACCTGGCGATCATCCAGGGCGATACCGACTTCCAGGTGTACGAGCCGACGCTGGAGCAGTTCACGCTCTACAAGGAGAACGAGAACGCGGGCGGCTACCGCACCATGCTGCTGCCGCCGCGGCAGGACATGACCGGCGTGATCGTGTTCAACCTGACCACCAGCGATGAAGCCGTGCGGGAGATGGTGCAGGACGTGCGCTTTCGCCGGGCCACCGCCGACGGCGCGGGGGGCGAGGACGATGCCTTCGCGTGCGGCATCGACACGGATGAACCCGGGGGCGGGCTCTACCGACACCCGCTCATCTGGCAGACGGTGTGGAGCTGGCTCCGCGGGGCAGACGCACGGCAGGTGCCGGTGGCGGAGCCACTTCAGGGCGGAGCGCCGTCGCTCGATGCCCCATCCGAGGCCGATGCGCTCGATGCGGCGTACCGTCTCGGCGTCGGGGACGACGCTGCCGGTATCTCCGCCCTGCAGGACGCGCTGGGGCTCCACCGGCGAGCGGCGTGAGCTGGCGCCGTTCGGACTCGGCGTGGGCGGCAGCCGATCGGTGGAGGTGCTGCGCGCCGCTCTCTGCCACGCCGACCCGTGGGTCCGGGCGACGGCCGCCGACACCCTGGGCGACATGGGGCAGGCCGCGCTCGCGGCGTTTCCCGATCTGCGGGCGTCGCTCCGGGATGGGGACCCATGGGTGAGGCACAACGCGCTGGAAGCGTTCGCCACCTGGGGCGAGGCTGCCGAGGGCGCCCCGCGCCGCGGTGACGGACGCGCTGCAGGACCCGGAGCCGTTCGTGCGCTTCAACGCGATTTCCGCGTTTGCCCACCTGCACCCCACGTCCGCGGCCACCGCGGCGATCGAAGGGCGTCTGGCCGATGAGCACGAACGCGTGCGGTACCACGCCCGGGAGACGCTGCGTCGCATGGCCGAGGCGTAAGCTGAACGGGGTGCCTCCCTCACAGCTTCGTACGACCAGCCAGCGCCTACCGTCTAACAATCCAAAAATGATGTACTAAGTCATCAAAGTAACATTAAGACATCAAAAATGACTTACATAAGTGATCTTTCGATGTTGCTTCAAGATCTCATATCTGATATGTGGATGGCGAAAACGTCTTCTTTGACGTCAGAAAAGATCCCTTATGAAAATATCACGAGACATATCCGATCGCGCGATTCTGAGAGAATTGGGGGGCCGCCTTGCTCGGCATCGGCTGAACAAGAACCTCACGCAGGAAGCGTTGGCCGCTCAGGCCGGCGTGTCGACGCCGACCGTACAGCGCACCGAGCAAGCAAGGGAAGTCGGCTCAGGCCTCGAACCTCATCAGAATCCTGCGGGCGCTCAGGCTGCTCGACAATCTCGACGCCCTGGTTCCCGAGCCGCCCATCAGCCCGATCCAGCAGGTCAGGCTGCGCGGCAGCGTGCGGCAGCGGGCTTCATCCCCGTCTTCCGGCATACGGGAACGGTCTCCCGAATGGAGGTGGGAGGATGACGCATGACGGTGGCCGAAGTGAGACTCTGGGGACGAACGATCGGAGCGGTGAGCTGGGACGACGATCGCAGCCTCGCCCATTTCGAGTACGAGCGGTCCTTCACCTCGAGCGGCCGGCAGATCGCACCGCTGACGATGCCGCTCTCCGACGAGATCCACTCGTTTCCGGCACTGCCGCGCCAGACGTTCGCCGGCCTTCCGGGATTGCTTGCCGACTCCCTTCCCGACCGGTTCGGCAACGCGCTCATCGACGCATGGCTCGCCCGGCAGGGCCGCAGCCCCGGCGACTTCGATTCCGTCGAACGGCTCTGCTACGTCGGCACTCGCGGCATGGGAGCACTGGAGTTCCACCCCGTGCTCGGACCGAAACACAGACGGGCTGCCGAGATCGATGTCGCTGCGCTGGTCGAGCTCGCGAGCGAGATCCTCACGCGGCGCAAGGATCTTGCCGGCTCATTCGAAGCTCCCCGCCGCGAGAGAGCTCTCCAGGACATTCTGCGGGTCGGCACCTCCGCCGGAGGTGCGCGAGCCAAGGCGATCGTCGCCTGGAATCGACAGACTGACCAAGTCCGTTCCGGACAGATCGCTGCTGGAGCCGGGTTCACGTACTGGCTGCTCAAGTTCGACGGCGTCGCCGGCAACCGGGACCGGGAACTGGAAGATCCGCAGGGGTATGGGCTGATCGAATACGCCTACCACTTCATGGCGCGGGCAGCCGGGATTCACATGAACGGGTGCCGGATCCTGCGGGAGAACGGGCGCAGCCAACCACTTCATGACCCGGCGTTTCGATCGCACCGACACGGGGCGGAAGCTGCACATGCAGTCCCTGGGCGCGATCGCCCACTACGACTTCAACCAGCCCTGCGCCTACTCCTATGAGCAGGCGCTGCGGGTGATCGACCGGCTTGAGCTGCCAAAGGACGCCGTGGAAGAGCAGTTCCGACGGATGGCCTTCAACATCGTCGCCCGCAATCAGGACGATCACGTCAAGAACGTCGCCTTCCTGATGGATCGATCGGGGCGCTGGTCGCTCTCTCCCGCCTTCGACATCACCTACAGCTACAACCCCACCGGACGCTGGACCGGCACGCACCAGATGACCCTGAACGGCAGACGCGACGGCTTCGCGGTCGCCGACTTCGTCGCGTGCGCGCAGAACGCCGCCATGAAGCGCGGCCGGGCCACGGAGATCCTGCGCGAGGTCCAGCACGCGGTGTCGCGCTGGCGCGAGTTCGCCGAAGAGGCGGGAGTCGCGGACGAGACGGCGCGCGCGATCGCCGCCACCCACCGCACGGGTCTGCTACCCTGACTCGGCCCGGATGGAGGCACCGATGAACGGAATCCGATTGCCGCGGTTGCGCGTGCAGTTGTTCCCCCTGAACGACGGTCTCCCGCAGTCCTGGCGGCCGATGGAGGCCTGCCGGCCATTCACGGCCCCGTTCGTCCTGCGCTGGCGGGCCGAGGCCGCCGACTGGGGACCGGAGCCGTCGCCGGTCCCGCAGCGCTACGAGGTCAGACTGGCCGGGCCCGGATGCGACCGGCCGGTCGTCGTTTCGGCAACCGAAACGCAGGCCGATCTGGCGCCGGCGTGGGATCGGCTGGCGAGCGGGATCATCCGCTACGACATCGTCGCGTTCGGCGCGGGCGGGAAGGAGATCGGCTGCAGCCTCCTGCACAACTTCGTGAAAGACGCGCACCCGATCAGCCGCCTGCGCTTTCCGGAGCTGACCCTGGCGGAGGGGGCGCGCGTGGGGACGGTCGAGTGGGACACCGTGCCCGGCGCGATGATGCGCCACCTCGATCCGTTCGTGGTGACGCCGACGATCGCGGACGCGGCACAGGCGCGGTCCGTGGCGGGCTGGCGGCTGCAGATCGCGCACGGCGGCGGCTGCGAGACGGTCGGCGGGCGGGGGCCGGCGCTCGACGTTGCGTCGGTCTGGGGCCGGGTGGCCGTGGGGCCGTGCGCGCTGCGCATCCAGGCGCTGGATGCGGCCGGCCGCTGCATCGGGGTAAGCCGGGAGATCGTCTTCAAGCGCGGCTGCGAGTTCGCCGCCGGTACCGGGAGTCCGGATGCGGCAGCCGAGCGGGAGGCGATCCGAAGCGGCGTCGATCGCATCGCCGGGTACCTGGTGTCGGTGCGCAGTCCGAACGCGTACCAGCCGGCCCTGCCGGTCTATCGATGGCACGCCAGCGTGAACGACTTCGGTGCCGTCTCCGGCAGCTCCTATCCCTCGCAGTTCGAGGTAGGGGTGGAGGCGTGGCTGCTGTACCACGACTGGGCGGCCGCCAACGACGGTGCCTTGGGCCCCGGCCGGGCGCTGCGCGAGGCGCTACGGATGGTCGACTGGACCCTGGAGCACCGCACCCCCGCCGCGTGGGCGTACGGCGGGCTGCCGGGCACCACCCTCACGCGCGGCGCGATCGGGGGGCATGCCGAGGGAGGAGCGATCTCGCTGCCCGGCGTGGCCACCATCGCGCGCATCTACCTGTGGGCGTACGAGCGGACCGGCGACGACGCCTATCTCGACGCGGCGGTCACAGCGGGCGCGGCGCTGGAGCGCTCGCAGCGTCCCGACGGCAGTTGGCCGTGGCGGGTGCAGGCCGAGTCAGGCGAGCCGGACCCGGGGGCCGACTACACCTCGCAGACCATCGAGATGGTGCGGCTGTTCCGGATGCTGGACGCCCTCTTTCCGCGCGCGCCCTGGCGCGACGCCGCCCGCCGCGGGCTGGAGTGGCTGCTCGCCAATCCGCTCCGGACGATGCGCTGGGAGGGCTACTACGTGGACGACTTCGGCGACCGCCCGCGCTACATCTCGGTCAGCCACCTGGACGCGGTGTGGACCGCGCGCTTCCTGATCGCGCACCGCGACGAGGATCCGTCGTACGAGCGGCTGGCCCGTGACCTGTGCCGCTGGGTGGAGAACCACTTCGTGCTCTTCGGGCGGGAGCTGCACTGGGGCAACCGGAGCGTGGTCGCCAGCGAGCCGGTGACGCCGGCGGTGATCGAGAAGCCGTTCTACCAGCGCACCGTGACCGGCCATGCCGCCAACTGGTGCGGGTTGCTCCTCGACCTGCACGCCGCGTCGGGGGATCCGGAGTACCTGGCCAGGGCGCGCGCGGCGGGACGGGCGATGCGTGCGGCGATCCTGCCGGACGGAGCGGTCTGCCCCGAGTCGCCGGACCGCGTGCTGCGGCGCCGGCCGACCGGCGAGTCGCTCTGGTTCTGGAACGCCTGGGCGGTCATGAAGGGTCTGATCGAGCTAGACGGCCGCCTCGCCGAGGCGTGACCGCAAGCGCTTCAACCATTCTCGAAAATAGGCAATATGGTATAGTATCGGAAACGAACGTCATGCGCTTGGACGCGGCCCTCGATCTGCTCGGATCCTTGCCCTTCTTCGACCTGGCCACGGTCGCGCAACTGACGGACGAATCGCACGGGAACCTCGTCAACCAGATGCATCGCTGGAGCCGGGCCGGAAAGCTGGTCCCGCTCCGCCGCGGCATGTACGCGTTCGCCGACCGCTATCGTCGGGTGCCGGTGTCGCCGGCCGCCCTGGCCAACGCGCTCTACTACCCCTCGTACCTGAGCGGACTCTGGGCGCTCGGGTTCTACGGCCTGATCCCGGAGGCGGTGCCCTCGTATACCAGCGCCACCACGCGCACGCCGCGGAGGTTCGACAATGCGTTCGGGGCATTCGTCTACACCGCCATCAAGAGGGGTTTCTTCTTCGGTTACCGGACCGCTTCGATCGCCGGCGCCGACGTGCTGATCGCCACCGCGGAAAAGGCGCTGCTCGACCTGTTTCACCTGAGCAGCGGCGAGTGGGATCGCCCGCGCATGATCGAGATGCGGTTTCAGCACGGCGAAGGCATCGACCGGGGTCGGCTGCAGGAATACGCGCAGCGGATGGGCAAGCCCAGGATCCTGTGCGCCGTACAGGTGTGGCGCGAGTGTTGCGACACGCCGGATGATGGCGGCGTGGATCTGTGAAGGATCGCGCTGTCGAGGCGGCGATGCGCTTCGATGATCCGGTGCGCAGGCTCAACGCCCTTCGCGAGTACCTTCAGGCGTTCATCATGCGCTCCCTGCATGAGAGCGAAGCGTCGCGATCGATCGCGTTCGTCGGCGGCACGGCGCTGCGGTTTCTGGAGGACCTGCCGCGATTCTCCGAAGACCTCGATTTCTCGCGAATCCGCACCGACGGGTACGATCCCGTGCGCTGGCTGCGGAAGCTCAGGAGAGACCTCGATCTGGCCGGCTTCGACAGCACCGTGCGATGGATCGATCGCACGCCGTTACAGGTCGCCTGGATTCGGACGGCGTCACTCCTGGCGGAAGCGGGGCTGTCCGGTCACCGGGAGCAGAAGCTCTCCATCAAGGTCGAAATCGATACGCGTCCGCCGGCGGGAGCGGCGATGCAGCGCTCCGTCATCACCCGACACTTCACGTTCGTCATCCGTCACCACGACCTTCCGTCACTGATGGCCGGCAAGATGCACGCGCTGCTGACGCGGGGCTATCCGAAGGGACGCGACTGGTTCGACCTGGTGTGGTACCGGTCGCGGCGCCCACCGGTCGAACCGAACCTGCAACTCCTCCAGCATGCCCTGGATCAGACACAGGGCGTCGATCGGTACCGGGCAACCGATTGGCGTCGGGCTGCTGCGGGCGCGGCTTGCGGATCTGGACGCCTCCGCCCTGGCCCGCGACGTGGCCCCCTTCCTGGAGCGGCCGGCGGATGCGGCGCTCCTGGAGCGCATCAATCTCGAAGCGGTGCTCACCGGTGGCGGACGGCCAGCTTGATGCCGGCGCCGGGATCGCGCTCGATCTCCCGATACGCTTCCGCGCACTCCTCGAACGGCACGATCGGGTCGAGCACGCCGTCGGCGCGCAGCCTGCCGGCGGCCAGCAGGCCGATCACCAGCCGGTGCATCCGCTCGCTGTCCCAGCGAGGGTCGGCGCGGAGCGGGTCGTTGACGTTGCGGCTGGAGATCAGGGTGAGCTGGTTGCGGTGCCACTCGCCCTGCAGGTGCAGCGCCTCGGCGGTGCCGGTGTAGTAGGCGATGGAGGCGACGGTGCCGCCGTACGCGGTGGCCCGCAGGGCGTCGTGCAGGGCGGCGTAGCTGCCGGAGGCCTCGATGCTCACGTCGGCCCCCTGGCCGCCGGTCTGCCGCTTGACGGTCAGCCCTACGTCCTCGGCGGTCGGATCGACGGCCAGGTCCGCGCCGTGCGCGGCCGCGAGATCGCGGCGCTTGGCGATCGGATCCGAGCACGCCACCCATCCCGCGCCCTGCAGCCGGGCGAGCTGCGCCGCCATCAGCCCGATCGCGCCCAGGCCGGTGACCAGCACGCGATCGCCGACACGGATGCCCGAGTCGTGTATGCCGCAGAGCGCCACCGAGGCCGGGTCCCAGCACAGCAGCGCCTCCGGGGCGGTGCCCGCGGGGACCTGCTGCAGCCCCTCCTCGGCGACCGTGTGGGTCTCGCGGATCGGCAGCGGCCCGAACACCAAGTCCCCCCGCCGGAAGCGCTCCGCACCCGGCCCGACCTCCACCACGCGAGCCACCATCTGGTGGCCGAGCGGAAGCGGGAAGGCGTTGCGCCGCTCGCCGGGCACGTGAACGCGCAGCGTGCGGTCGAACGAATGCGTCGCGTCGCGGGTGTCGGCCCGGAATCCGCGCAGCTCGGTGCCGTGCTTGACGACCGACAGCACGCTGCGCACGCGTACTTGGCCGGGGCCGAGCTCCGGCTCTCGATACTCGACCAACTCGGGAGTTCGCGGGGCGGTAGCTACCAGAGCGCGTGGCATGTTGTACTCCTTCAGTCAGTTTCTCACAAATGCACCAGCTCCGATAGGGCCGATAAGGATACTAACCCCCCCGCACTTATGGGTGCGACACTCCTGTTTGACGGCTGAAGCGGACATCGGCCAGATTTGAAAGGAATCCATGCGACGCCTTCCAAGTATCGAATACGCGCCGCCCGCCACCCGACAAGCTCTGAGAAACCGTCTCACGCGGTATCTTGACTCAGATGAGATGGGCAGGACTCGCAGTCGCGGAGATCTCATGCTATCCGACGAGTCCCTTCTTCGTCTGCTACATAGCATCGAGATGGGTGTAGGTCTCAAATTGACAAATCAGGCGGCCTGACCATGTACGACCTCGACGTCATCGGGGAGCGAGACTGCGCCTCGATAGGTTGTCGAGAGGTAACTACTCAGCCCACGGAGCAAGTGGTTCCAAGGGCTGGACATGGTTGGAGGCGATGGTCTATCCTCGCAGGCGGGAGGGGCGGCATCGAGTGGGACTGGTTTCCGAACTCACACGTGCAGATATAGCTGCGGCCTACGAGGCCGGCCGTAGCGCAGTGGTCGCACTGATAGAGCAGATCATCGAGATCAATACGGACCAGCAGCAACGCATCGAGCAACAGGAGCAGCGGATCGCGACGCTGGAGCGGGAACTCCAGGAACTGAGGACGGACAGTCACGACAGCGGCAAGCCGCCGTCTCGAGACAGCTTCGAGCGCAAGCAACAGGAGCGCAAGAGGAAGTCACGCAAAGAGCGCCGCAGGCGTCCGGGCGGGCAGCCGGACCATGCGGGCGCGGCGCTGTGTCAGGTAGAGGAACCGACGAGGACCACGATCCACACCGTGGCCGACTGCCGGTGCGGCAGCTCTCTGCGCGAACAGCCGGTAGCGGGCTACGAACGCCGTCAGGTATTCGACGTGCCGCCGCTTGCGGTCGAGGTCAGCGAACACTGGGAGTTTACGGACAGGAACCATCAAGGTCGAGATCGACACGCGCCCGCCCGCGGGCGCGGCGATGCCGCGGTCTGTCATCGCCCGACACTTCAAGTTCGTCATCCGTCATCCGTCACCACGACCGTGCGTCGCTGATGGCGGGAAAGCTGCACGCACTGCTGACGCGGGGTATCCGAAGAGTCGCGACTGGCTCGACTTGGTGCGGTATCGGTCGCGGCGCCCCCGGCGGTCCGGCCGAACATGCACGGGAAAGGCGTTTCGCCGTTCGCCGGGCAGATGCAGGCGCAAGGCGCGGTCGAACGGGACGGTCGCGTCGCGGGTATCGGCCCGGTACCCGCGCAACTCGGTGCCGTGCTTGACGACCGACATGACGCTGCGCAGGCGTACCTGACCGGGGCCGATCTCAGGCTCTTGATACTCGACCAAGGCGGGCGATCGCGGCGCGGTGGCTACGAGGGCGCGTGGCATGGTGCCGATCTTAGCGCCGGCCAGCCGCCGGCGTCAGGCCAGCGGCTCATTCGCAACCACCCGGGGTCCCCGGTCCCAGGGTCACTCGCTCGGATCTTTCGGGAGCTGCGCACCATGCCATACCGCGACGACCCACACGATGCGGTCTCGCTCCCGATAGAAGAAGCGGTACGGGCGTACGATCACCTCACGATAGGGGAGATCCGGGAACTCGGGCACGATGCGGCCGGACTCCGGAAAGCGTTGCAGCCTGCGAAGGGTCTCCTCGGCTCGGGCGCGGAACCGCTGGGCAGCGGCGGGATTATCGCGGCGAATGTACTCGATCGCGGCAAGAAACTGGATGCGTCCAGCCGGGGTGAACCGGACTCTCACGGACTATCGCGCGCAAGAATCGCGTCCGCCTCAGCCAGTACGTCATCCAGGTCGTAACCGATCCCCTCGGTGATCTCCTGCTCGCCGCGTACCAGGAGTCTCAGCAGGTGGCGCTCTCGCTCACTACGCTCGTAGGCGTCTGCGCTCAGCAGCACCGCCGCCGTCCGTCCGCGCTGAGTGATCACGACCGGCTGTCCGGATGACTGCAACCGCTTGAGCACCGCTGCGGTCTCCTGTCTCAGATCCCTGACGGGGATGATTTCCGGTAGCTGTGCCATTCGTGATGCCTCCAACGGTATCGTCAAGCATGCCGTAGAAGGAACCTCCTGGTCGACAAGCAGATTCGTGGACCGGAGTCAGCCGCCGCTGGGGCCTGTGTGTCGGGTCACGGTGATCAGGTGATTCAGGGGCAGATCGCGAAGGGCTGACGGCTCTCCATCGGGCCAGACGATGCGCGCTGCCAGCAGCCGGCTGCCCGGTGGGACGCCGAAGTGCAGGCGTGGGGCGTCTCCGGAAAGATACCCGCTCGCCGCGCGCACGGTGCGCGTGTAGCTGCCGGTCGAGGTGTCCAGGTGGACCCGTGCGCCGAGGGCGTAGCGGTTGGCGGCGGCGGGCCAGCGCAGGTCGATCTGCAGGTGGCCGCCTCCGCACAGCCGGTTCTCGAACAGCCGTGCCGGCGCCGCCAGGTTGTTGACGACGATGTCCAGGTCGCCGTCGCCGTCCAGGTCGGCCATGCTCATCCCGCGGCCGCTCTCCGGCGCGCCCAACCCCCAGTCCGGAGCGGGAAGGAAGCCCGCGCCCCGCACGTTGCGGAACGCCTGGTTCTCCTCCACGAGCTCGTCGCCCGGCAGGTGTTCGAACAGCTCCACGGCGATCATGCCGTTGACGACGTAGACGTCCAGGAAGCCGTCGTTGTCCAGGTCACCGAACTTCGACGACCAGCTCCAGCCGCTGGCGTCGATCCCCCACTCGACGCCCCGCTCGTGGAAGGCGTCACCGCGGGCGAGCTGCAGCACGTTGCGGTCGACCTGCGCCGGGTCGGGCGACGGCGGTAGGTGCAGCGGCTCCCAGGCGCTCCGGGACTCCGCGTCCGGGTTCCTGTCGGTGGCCAGCAGGTCCACGTGACCGTCGTTGTCGACATCGCCGGCGATCAGGCTCGTGGTGTTGTGCGCCGTACGGCCGAACAGGCCGCCGGGGTGCCAGCCGTCGTCCGACCCGAGCCACTGGTAGTCGGGCAGGAAGGATTCGTTGCCGACCGTGACGTCGATGCGGCCATCGCTGTCCAGGTCGCCGGCCAGCACCGCCAACGCCTGCGAGCGGGTGGCGAGGCGGGCGTCGAGTCGCAACATGCCGCCGGCCGTGCTCGGGTCAGCGCCGGTGCGGTAGACGAAGATGCCGCCGGTCGCGCCCGGAGCCGTGGAGTGCAGCTCGGCGTCGTAGGTGGCGCCCACCAGGTCCAGGTCTCCGTCGGCGTCGAAGTCGGCCCAGTCGGCGGTGTAGAGCGGTTCCCGTACGCCGGCGTCGGCCCGCACGAACTCCGCTCCGCCGGACGCGCCGGCGTTCAGCCAGAGGGTGGGCGCCGAGGCGGAGTGGGTGAAGAACAGGTCCAGCCGGCCGTCGCCGTCGGCGTCGATCAGATGCACCGCCCGCGATGCCTCCACCGGCAGCGACTCCGCGCGGAAGCGCAGGCCTCCCTCGTTCCAGTGAACGGTGTTGGGACCGTCCAGGTTTGCCAGCACGACCTCCAGGTCGCCGTCGCCGTCCAGGTCGCCGACGCCCACGCCGGCGCCGTTGCTGGCGTAGAAGCCGATGCGCCCGTCGCCGGCGGCGGTGGTGTGCTGCAGCAGGTGCTCGACGAAGCGCGCTTGGCAGGCGCGAGCGTCGACACCGCTGGGCACCGCCTCGGTCGTCGTCGTGGGCAGGCGAAAGGGAGGCGGCGGCGCGGGGGCGGGCGGCTTTGCTGCGGGAGGCGGTGGTACTGCGGGTCCGCTCTGCGCCGGCGCGTATGGCGCTGCTCCCACGGCCAGCAGCAGGGCAACGGCCAGCGCTCGTGCGGCGCCGCGGCGGCGCTCGGCGGGGCGCATTCGCGGATCGATCGCCACGGCCCACAGGTTCCGCGCGTCCTGCAACAGCACGCCCCAGCTTACCATTGGCGCGCGCAGCCCGACGCCGGGAATCGCACGGACGGTTCGTCATTGCTGGCCGAGCCGATGCAGTCGTTCGATGAAACGCCGCTTGCGGGAATGCCGCTCCCGGAGCGCGTGAACCCGCTCCGAAAAAGCTGCCAGCGCGCCATCTTCCTGGGCCAGCGCCTGCAGGTCGAGCAGCAGTTCCAGCGCCCGGTCGTAGCTGCCGGCACTCCGCTTCTCGATCGCCGCATCGATTTCGCGCCAGACCGCCGCACCCCGCCGCCTGACGACAACGAGGCGCGCCCGGCGTTCTTCCTCGGCCGCTCGTGCTCGCTGGCGCCGCTCGTCCTCAAGCCGCGCCGCCTCGGCGGCCTCGACCTGTTTGCGGATCTCCGCCGCGCGTGTGCGCAGATCCACGACCGTCCGGTGACCGGTGTCCGCGTCACGTGCCGTGGCTGCGGACGCACGGACCTTGCACACCAGCTCGGCTGCGACATGAGGGTCGCCGGCGACGAGACGGCACAGCAGCGCCGTTTTCTCCGTGTCGGGAATGGCTGCCACCACCGCGTGGACCTGAGCCGTCGAAAGTTCGCCGTTCGGGTACAGAGGTGACTCGGCGGCGGCTTGCACCAGGTCCGGATTGATGGCGAAGAAATCGGCGAACGCCTTGAGTGCGCCGGTAAGTGGACCGATACCCGGCAGCGGCTCCGTATCGGCATCATGCAGCCGACCGCTCTCTACCGCCGTCAGCCACAGCAGGTAGAACAGCCTCCAATCTCCCGCCAGCACGTCCGTGCGCAGGGGGGCCATGGCGGCGAGACGGTCGGTGTCGTCCTCGTCATCCGAGATGTACGGCTGGTCGTCCTGGTGAATGTCGACGATGAGGTTCTCGCCCGACTCGCGGATCAGGACCAGATCGACGCCGCGCAGAAAGCGATCGAGCCGGGACCGCGCGACGCGCCGCCGCGGCAACCGGATCATCAGGCGCTGCGCTCCCCAGTTGGCGGCATGGAGGTGCAGGTCGAACCAGCGCTCCATCAACCGTACCGGATTACCCTTGAAGTCGCCCCAATGATATTCGTTGGTGAAGCTCGTGGCCGTGATCCGCGCTCGTGTCGACAGCGCCCGCAACGCCTGCCGGTCCGCGTCGCTGAGCGGCCGGTCGATTGCCTGGAACTCGTAGTACTGATACTCACTCATGGCTCGCTTCCCTCGGTTCGCTCGTACGGGCGGTTGCAGCGTGTGTTCGTGGTGGCCTCTTCGTACTCGACAATCCTCCGACGATCGGCCTGGGCGCTACAACCGCCCGCGGCGATCTGCGTAACGTACGCAGCAGTCAACGTGGAACGGGTCCGCGCAGGAATGGCGCCACCGCGAACGGCAGCCGCATCTGGCGTGCAAACAGCAGGTTACGTGGTCACGCCGGTGGCGGTGAGCAGCGCCAAGTAGCCAAACGCCTGCAGGCCGCTGCAGGCCGCCCTGATCATCGACAGCGCCGTCGAGCGCCGTTATCATGTCGAGGCAGTGCCCATCACGGTCACCAGACGCCCGGCCGACCGATCGTGACCGACAGCTTCGAGACCCTGGCGGACGCGGCGCGCACGGTGATCGCGCGTTGCCCGTGGACGACGGCGCGTACCGTGGACGAGTACGCCGGGTGGATCCGGAGCGAAGCGGACGAGCTTCTCTCCGCGGTCGCGAACGGAGATCGGCAGAACCTCAAGGAGGAGCTCGGCGACCTGCTGTTCGACGTCGTGGTCTGCATCCTGCTGGCCGAGCGGAGCGGCTTCTTCCCGGCGCGCGAGGTCATGGACGGTGTGGTCGCCAAGATGCGGCGGCGCAAGCCGTTCGTGTTCGACGGCACGCAGGTCACGGTGGAGGAGGCGAAGCGGCTGTGGGCACAGGAGAAGGCGCGGGAGAAGCGCTCGCACTGAACGTCGCCCCGGCCCGCCGGCCGTGCTACGGTGCCGGTATGTCTCAGGCGGATCTGCTGAAGCGTGCCCGGCGCATCTTCGTGGGCGGCACGATGGGCGAGTTTCACCTGCCGGAAGACGCCTCGATGGTGTTCGTGCGCGCGCAGGGCAGCAAGCTCTACGACGCCGACGGGCGCGAGTACGTCGATTTCCTGAACGGCAGCGGGCCGATGATCCTCGGCCACTGCCACCCGGCGGTGGTGGCCGCGGTGACCGAGCAACTGCAGCGCGGCACCACGTATTTCGGCGTCAACCGGAAGGTCATCGAGCTGGGCGAGCGCATCGTCGAGGCGGCGCCGTGCGGGCAGAAGATCCGCTTCGTGGCCACCGGCTCGGACGCCGTCTCTTTCGCCGTGCGCATGGCGCGTGCCTTCACCGGGCGCAGGCGTGTGCTGCGCTTCGAGGGTGGCTGGCACGGCGTCAGCGACTTCGCCCTGCACGGCGCCAGGCCGCCTGCGCCCAGCGCGTATCCGCGCGCCACGGCCGACGCCGCCGGCCTGCCGAAGGCGCTGCCGGACGACCTGCTGCTGTCGCCGTTCAACGACCCGGAGATGGCGCGCGAGCTGATCGAGCGGCACGCCGGCGAGCTGGCCGCGGTGTGCGTGGAGCCGCTGCAGCGCTGCATCCGTCCCAAGCCGCCCTTCCTGCAGACCCTGCGCGAGCTCACCGCCGCGCACGGCATCATCCTCATCTTCGACGAGGTGGTGACCGGCTTCCGCATCGCCTGGGGCGGCGCACAGGAGCGGTACGGCGTGGTGCCGGACCTGGCCGCCTACGGCAAGACGATCTCCGGCGGCCACCCCAACGCTGCGATCTGCGGCCGCGCCGACGTGCTGGAGACCGTCAACCCGTGGCGGGCGCTCGACGACCCGCAACGCACCTTCGTGTCCGGGACCTTCAACGGCAACCCGATCTCGGCCGCGGCCGGTCTGGCCACCCTGAACGTGCTGGCGGAGCCCGGAACCTACGACCGGCTCTACGCGATGGCCGATCGCATCCGCGCCGAGGTGGAGGCGATGGGGCGCGAGTTCTCCATCCCGCTGCTGGTCGGCGGCGACGGGCCGGTGCTGCAGGTGCTGTTCACCGAGGCGGACGACATCGTCAATTACGAAACGATGCTGTACGCCGACAAGGAGCGGGCGCTCCGCTTCGGCGTCGGCATGATCGGGCGAGGCTTCTTCGTCAGCCCGTACGAGAAGATCTACCTGTCGACCGCCCACACCGACGAGGACCTGGACCGGGCGCTTGCGGCCATGCGCGAAGTGCTGAAGGAACTGCCGGACGTGGCATGAAGCCATACGGGGCATGAAGGCCGTCGTCAAGACGCGCCCGGAGCCGGGCAACGTCGAGCTGATGGACGTCCCCGAGCCCACCGCCGGTGAGGATCAGGTGGTGATCCAGGTCCACAGCGCCGGCATCTGCGGCACCGACATTCACATCCTGAGGAGCGAGTACGTGATCCATCCGCCGGTGGTCATGGGCCACGAGGTGTGTGGCGAGATCGTCGAGATGGGGACCGGCGTGACCGGCTTCGCCGTGGGCGACCGCGTCACCCTCAACCCGACCGCGGCAAGGCTGTGCGGCACCTGCCGCTACTGCCGCGCCGGCGCGCCGTTCTTCTGCGTCGACCGCGCGGGGTTGGGCAGCGGCGTCGACGGCGGCTTCGCCAAGTACTGCGCAGCCCGGCAGGGCATTCTCTTTCGCGTTCCGGAGGGCCTGGACTCCACCGTTGCCGCGCTGAGCGAGCCACTGGCCTGCATCTATCAGGCGGTGGTGGAGCTCACCGAGATCAAGGCGGGAGAGCTGGTCGTGGTGACCGGTCCGGGCCCGATCGGGTTGATGGCGCTGCTGCTGGCCAAGGTGCGCGGCGCGCGCGTGCTGGTGCTCGGCACCGACGCGGATGCCGTAAGGCTCGACTGCGCCCGCAGCCTGGGCGCCGACGCCGTCCTCGACGTGGAGCAGGAGGACGCGGCCGCGGTGGTCGCCGACCTGACCGCCGGCTACGGCGCCGATGTCGCCCTGGAGTGCTCGGGAGCGGCGGGCGGCGCCGCGCAGTGCCTGGAGCTGCTCAAGAGCCAGGGCTCCTACACGCAGGTGGGCATCTTCGGCGCGCCGATCCAGGTCGACCTGGACGCGGTGGTGATCAAGCAGCTCCGCGTGCAGGGCTCCATCTGTCACACGTGGCAGACCTGGGAGCGCACCATGGCCTTCCTGGCGTCGGGCGCGATCAACCTGTCCCCGCTGATCTCCACCCGCCTGCCGCTCACCCGCTGGCAGGAAGCGTTCGACGGCGTGATCGCCAAGCGGTCGATCAAGACCCTTCTGTACCCCGACGACTGACGCCGCCTCGGATACGGCACGCCTGCCTCCTGCCCGCTACCCCTCTGAATAGAGACATCGGCGCGACGCGTATCGGTAGAATGCAGTCAGCCATGAGTTCATCTGGAACCGACACGGCGCTGCGGTCCGACATCAGGCTGCTCGGCAACCTGCTGGGGCAGACCCTGGTCCGGCAGCACGGGCCGCAGCTCCTGGAGCTGGTCGAGCGGGTGCGCACGCTGAGCAAGCAGTCGCGCGACCCGGCGGCGGGAAGCAGCGCGCGCGCCGAGCTGACGGCCCTCCTGGAGGGCCTGGACATCGCCGATACCACCAACTTGGTGCGCGCCTTCTCCACCTTCTTCCACCTGGCGAACGTCGCCGAGCAGACCCACCGCGTCGGCGAGCACGGACCGCGCAGCGGGGTCGGCCGCGGCCGGCTGCGCGCCCTGTTCGACCACATCGAGGGAGACGAGGATCGGTGCGCGGCACTGCGCGAGGCGGCGCCCCGTCTCGACGTGCGGCCGGTCTTCACCGCCCATCCCACCGAGGCGGCGCGCCGCTCCGTGCTGACCAAGCTGCAGCGCATCGGCGAGCTGCTCTACGACCGGTCCGACCCACGGCAGACCGAGGTGGACCTGGCCCGCATCGAGCGGCGGCTGGCCGAGATGATCGACCTGATCTGGCAGACCGACGAGTTGCGTGTCCACCGCCCGCGCCCGACCGACGAGGCGCGGGCGGCGGTCTACTACCTGAGCGAGATGCTGCGCGAGGTCACCGGCGACCTGTTCGACGAGCTGGAGGAGCAGATGCAGCGGGCCGGCATCGAGCTGCCGGCGCACGCGCGGCCGCTGAACTTCGGGAGCTGGGTCGGCGGGGATCGCGACGGCAACCCGCTGGTCACGGCGGACGTGACCATGAATGTGCTCGAGCTTCAGCACGACCACGCCCTGGGCGGGCTGATCAGCGCCGTGGAAGGCCTGTCCGCCGAGTTGAGCAGCTCGGAACACATTCATGGCGTGTCGGCAGAGCTGACGCGCAGCCTGCGCCGTGACCGCCAGGCGCTGCCGGCGACCGATGGCCGTTTCCAGCGCGGCGGCACGGGCGAGAGCTACCGGCTGAAGCTCAACTACATCCGCGAGCGGCTGGTGAACACCCGAGCGCGGATCGCCGAAGACACCCGGCACGTGCCGCGGCGCGACTACCGCAGCTCCGCGGAGCTGGTCGCGGAGCTGGAGATGCTGCAGCGGTCGCTGCGCGCCCACCGGGGCAAGGCGATCGCCGACGGGGCGCTGCGCCGGCTGCTGCGGCGCGCGGCGGCGTTCGGGTTCCATCTGGCGACGCTGGACGTGCGAGAGCATGCCGAGAAGCACCACGCCACGCTGGCCGCGCTGTACCGCCGCCTGCCCGACGCGCCGGACTATGCCCGCATGGAGCCGGCGGAGCGGTTCGAGCTGCTGTCCACGGAGCTGCGCAACCGGCGGCCGATCGCGACAGCCGCCACCGATCTGCGCGGCGACCCCGGCCGCACCCTGGAGACGATGCGGGTGGTCCGCCGGGCGCTGGACCGCTTCGGAGCGCGCGCGATCGAGAGCTACGTCGTCTCGGAAACGCTGGGCCCCGACGATCTGCTGGCAGCGGTGGTGCTGGCCCGCGAGGCCGGGCTGGTCGACATCGCCGCCGGCCGCGCGGCGATCGGGTTCGTGCCGCTGTTCGAGACGCCGGATTCCATTCGCCGGGCGGGGGAGACGCTCCGCGCCCTGCTGGAGGAGCCGAGCTACCGCGAGCTCCTGCGGCTGCGCGGCGGCCGCCAGGAGGTCATGCTGGGCTATTCCGACTCGAACAAGCTGGCCGGGATCACCACCGCTCAGTGGGAGCTGCATCGATGCGTGCGCAGACTGCGCGACGTGGCCCGCGAGTACGGCGTGCCTCTGCGGTTCTTCCACGGGCGTGGCGGCACGGTCGGGCGCGGCGGCGGTCCCACCGCGGAGGCGATCCTGGCCCAGCCCTGGGGAGCGGTGGACGGCACGATCAAGATCACCGAGCAGGGCGAGGTGGTAAGCGACAAGTACGGGCTGCCGCGCCTGGCGCGCGACAACCTGGAGCTGACGCTGGCGGCCTCCGTCGAGGCGGCGGTACTGCACCGGAGTTCGACCCTGTCGGCGGACGACCTGAACCGGTGGGACGCGGTCATGGACATCACCTCGCGCGCTGCCTTCCATGCCTATCGTGAGCTGGTCGACCATCCGTCCCTCGTCCACTACTTCCTGACCGCAACGCCCGTGGAGGAGCTGGCGTCGCTCAACATCGGGTCGCGGCCCGCGCGGCGTCCGGGCACGGGCGACGGCATCGGCGGCATGCGGGCCATCCCGTGGGTGTTCGGCTGGACGCAGACCCGCCAGGTGGCGCCGGGATGGTATGGCGTCGGCAGCGGCCTGGCCGCCGCTCGTGAGGCCGGGGCGGATGCGTTGGCCGAGATGTACGAACGCTGGCGCTTCTTCCGGATGTTCATCTCCAACGTGGAGATGACCTTGGCGAAGACCGACCTGGTGACCGCGCAGCGCTACGTGGAGGCGCTCGTGCCGGCCGAGCACCGGCGGATCTTCGACCTGGTCGCAGCCGAGCACGAACGGGCGCTCCACCACGTGCTGGCAACCACCGGCAAGCCGACGCTGCTTGCCGACTACCCGGTGCTCAAGCGGACCCTGGAGGTACGCTCCGCCTACCTGGAGCCGCTGAACCTGCTGCAGGTGGTGCTGCTCGCCCGGCACCGGCGCTCCGACGCGGTCGACCGGCAGGTCGAGCGGGCGATCCTGCTCACCGTCAACGGCTTGGCCGCCGGTCTGCGCAACACCGGATAGCACCCGACTCCCGCAGTCGATGCTCCCGAGTGTCGGCGATCATCGATTATTGACTATGATACCTCGTTATCGTTATAACCAGGAGCATGAAACAACTGAAGATGTGGACGTTCGTCGTTGCCGTCGTGGCGCTGGCCGGCACGCTGGCCCATGCCGAGGACCAGGTAAAAGAGCCGACGGCGGATCGCCTGCCGGTCGTGGCGACCACCACCATCGTCGGCGACATCGTCGCCCGGGTGGGCGGCGACCGCCTGTCTCTGTACGTGATGCTGCCGTTCGGGGCCGACCCGCACGCGTTCCATGCGACTCCCCGTGACGCCCGGCAGGCAGCCGATGCGGCCGTGGTGTTCATCAACGGCGTGGGGCTCGAAGCGGACTTCCTGGGAGACCTGATCGCGAGCGCCGAGCCGCGGCTCGTCGTCGATCTTTCCGCGCATCTGAACCTCCGGCGCATGGAGGACGAGCACGATGACGCGCACGAAGAAGAACACGACGAGGACGAGGAAGAACACGAACACGAGGATGAGGGCGAGCACGACGAAGAAGAACACGACGAAGACGAGCACGAAGAAGACGAGCACGAAGAAGACGAGGAGCACGTCGACGAGGAAGGACACGACGAGCACGACGAAGAGGAAGGCGGGCACGACCACGACCACCACCACCACGGCGAGTTCGACCCGCACGTGTGGATGGACCCGACCCTGGTCGCGGCCTGGACCGAGGAGATCGCGGAAGCGCTCGCCGAGGTCGATCCCGACCACGGCTCGGCCTACGCGGAGCGGGCGGACGCCCTTGCCGTCGAGCTGCATGCGCTCGATGCGTGGGTACGGGAACGGGTGGCTGCCATTCCGAGGGAAAGACGGACCCTGGTCACCGACCATGAGGTGTTCGGGTACTTCGCCGACCGCTACGGGTTCACCGTCCTCGACACCATCATCCCCGGGTTCAGCACCACGGCCGAACCGTCCGCGCGCCACTTGGCAGGCTTGCGTGAAGCGATCGCCGAGCACGGGGTACCGGCGATCTTCGTGGGCCTGACGGTGAGCTCCCACGTGGCGCAGGTGGTGGCCGACGATCTTGGCATCGAGGTGGTGACGGTCTACACCGGGTCGTTGAGCGAGCCGGACGGTCCGGCGTCCACGTACCGGGACTTCATCCGCACCAACGTCGAGCGCATCGTCGCCGCACTCGCAGGGAGCTGACGGTCCGCCGGCTGCACGGTCGAAACGGGGAATCGTTTCGGGCAATGCGATAGGCTGCCTGGTCACCATGCGGATGCGCGGAGGCGACTCCCCACACGCGCCCGGAACGGCACTGCTCGACATCGACACGGTGTCCGCCGGCTACGAAGGGCGCAGCGCCCTCGAAGCGGTGTCGATGCAGGTGACCGGCGGCCAGCGCGTAGCGGTGGTCGGGCCGAACGGCGCCGGCAAGAGCACGTTGTTCAAGGTCGTGGCGGGCATCCACCGCCCCACGACCGGGACGGTGCGCGTGTCCGGCGGCGATCCCGGTGGCCACGTCTGCATCGCCTACATCGAGCAGAACGCCGACCTCAACTGGCGGTTCCCGGTCACGGTGGAGGACGTGGTGGCCATGGGGCGCATCGCCCGCGTCGGCTACCTGCGGCGCCTGCGCCGTGCCGACCGGGCGATCGTGGCGACGGCCATGGAGCGGGTTTCCATCACGGCGCTGCGCCGCCGCCAGATCGGCGAGCTTTCCGGCGGCCAGCGGCAGCGCATGTTCATCGCCCGCGCCCTCGCCCAGGAGGCGGAGCTGCTGATGCTGGACGAGCCGTTCGCCGGGCTGGACGCCGACGCCTGCCGCCAGCTCGAGTCGACCCTCGACGCCCTGGGCGACACCGTGACCGTGCTGCTGGCGACGCATGACCTGGGGGTGGCGGAGCGCATGGGCCGCGTGGCGCTGTTGAACCGCCGGCTGATCGGCTGCGGGCCGGCCTCCGAGGTGCTGGTGGCCGACCAGCTCACCCAGGCGTACGGCAGCAACCTCCTGCGCTTTGACGCTGACGGCGCGCACTACGGAATCTGTCCGATCGGCGCGTCAGCGCCGTATCCGACAGATTCCGTGGTGGAAGGTGGAGATGGGCCGAAAGCGGCGTCGGGGGCGCCGCTTTCGGGTCGGTACGCGTTGCCGGACCGTCACTGCGATCACGGCCATCCCGAGGGAGCCCCCGATCCGGCCCGCACGCACGCGTTGCCGTGAACGAGTTGCTGATCGCCCCCCTGGGCTACCCGTTCGTGGTGCGCGCGTTGCTGGCGGTGACCATGGTCGCCGGAGTGTCCGCCGTGGTGGGCACCTTTGCCGTGCTGCGCGGCATGTCCTACATCGGCAGCGCGCTGGCCCACTCGCTGGTGCCCGGGGTGGCGGTGGGTTACCTCGTCAGCGGGCTGTCCCGCGATCGGCTGTTCTGGTGGGCCACCGGCACGGCCATCCTGACGGCGCTGGGCATGTCCGCGCTGGTCCGCCGCTTCCGCATCGGCGAGGACGCCGCGGTGGGCGTGATGTATTCCGGCATGTTCGCGCTGGGGATCGTGATCATCTCCACAGTGCGCAGCTTCGCGGTGGACTTGGTGCACTTCCTGTTCGGGAACGTCCTGAGCGTGAGCGACGCGGACCTGCTCCGTATCGGCGCGGTCGCGGCGATCATCGTCATCGTCGTGGCGCTGTTCTACAAGGAGCTGGTGCTGGTCACCTTCGACCGCGTGTTTGCGGCGTCACTGCGCCTCAGCGGCCGGTCGCTCACCGCGTTGCAGTACGTACTGATGGCCCTGGCGATCGCCGTGGCCCTGCAGACCATCGGTATCGCCCTGGTGGTGACCCTGATGGTGGCGCCGGCCGCCGCGGCACTGCAGGTCGTCCGCCGCTTTCATCACGCCGTGCTGGTGGCCGCGGGGATCGGCATCTTCTCCGGCGTAGCCGGCCTGTACCTTTCCTACCATCTGAGCGTAGCATCGGGAGCGGCGGTCGCACTGGTGTGCGTCGCCGTTTTTCTGATCATCTCGGCGCTCGCCCGCGGGTTGCGGGCCGCGCCGGCCGAGGAATTGCATGGAACGGCAGACCCGACAGCGTGATGCGATCCAGGCGGTCATCGAGTCGTACGATCGGCCGCTGAGCCCCACGGAGCTGTGCGAAGCGGCTCGCGAGCACCTGCCCCGGCTGGGCATCGCCACGGTGTACCGCGCCATCCGCGACCTGGTGGAGTCCGGGTGGCTGCGGACGGTGGAGATCCCCGGCGCTCCGGCCCGCTACGAGCGCGCCGGCAAACCTCACCATCACCACTTCCTGTGCCGGGCCTGCGACTCGCTGTGGGAGGTGGACGACTGTCTCAGCGAAGTCGACGCGCTGGCGCCCGCAGGCTTCGTCACCGAAGAGCACCACATCACCCTGTACGGGCTCTGCGACGACTGCGGGAGTGGGAAAGCCTCGTGACCATGCCTTCACTCCATGGGCGAAGGAGTTCCGCAGAGTCAGGCCGACGCGGTTCACTGGTATCGGCTCGCAGCTGCGCAAGGTGACGCACATCTCAATACAACCTCGGACTCAAATTCCGGAAGGGCGAAGGAGTGCCCCAAGACTCTGCCGAGTCCGCTCGATGGCACCAACTCGGAGCTGAACAGGGAGGGAGAAGCGCGCCCCCTGGACGACGCGGAGGAACCGGCGGAATCCTGATCGCCGTCCGCGCCGGACGCTCCTCGCCCATGCACCCATGACGATCCCAACGATATTCGAAACCTGCCGCCCGCGCGCCGACATCCTCGCCGGGAGCGTCGCGGACGCGGACTTCGCCGCCGACCTGGCGCAGGTCATTGGCGGACGCGCCGGCGACGAGTATGGCGATCCGGCCCGCTTCTTCGCCCGGACGTGGCCGACGCGGGGGCTGAAGAACCTGCTCGCCAACGTGTGCCGGCGGCTGAGCGGCGCCGGCGGCGAGGCGGCGGCCATCTTCCGGCTCGACACCTCCTACGGCGGCGGCAAGACGCACGGCCTGATCGCCCTGGTCCATGCCGTGCGCGGCGTACCGGACGCTTCCGGCGCAGCCCCCGCACGGAGTCATGTCGGAGGTGCCGCCGAGGCGTCAATCCGACAGGCTCCCATCGGCGAGTTCCTCGATCCGGGT
This sequence comes from Spirochaetia bacterium, assembly GCA_965215345.1. Taxonomy (GTDB): domain Bacteria; phylum Spirochaetota; class Spirochaetia; order SZUA-6; family Bin103; genus CATQHW01. Next base: position 3,086,856 of record CBDCDL010000002.1, read on the forward strand.
CTGCTGCCGGCGGGTCCGGTGCGGGTCGCCGCGTTCGACGGCGAGAACGCGGATCCCGCCAACGGCCGCGCGCTGGGTGACGGCGTTCTGGCCCGCACCCCCTGGGGGGAGATCGCGTATGCACTTGCCGGCACGGCGGGTTACGAACGGGTTCGCAACAGCGACGCGCAGGGTATCGCCCCCGGCGCCGAAACCCTGCGCGAGCTGTTCGGTGGCCGGCCGACCCTGATTCTGCTCGACGAACTGTCGGTCTACCTGCGCAAGGTGCAGCGCATCGACCACGCCCGCGACCAGTTGACGGCGTTTCTGACCTCGCTGTTCAAGGCTGTGGAAGGTGAGCCCAACGCGGCGCTGGTGTACACGTTGGCGATCGGCAAGGATGGCCGCGCCACCGATGCCTACGGCGAGGAGCATCAGTTCATCGGCGACCGGATGGCGGAGGCGGAGAGCGTTTCCGCGCGCAAGGCCACGCTGCTCAACCCGACCGAGGAGGACGAGACCATCCAGGTCCTGCGCCGGCGCCTGTTCGAGCGGGTCGACGGCGCCTCGGTCCCGGCGGTGGTGGCCGCCTACCAGGAACGGTGGGCCGCCCATGGCGACGCGCTGGACCACGACGCCGCCCATCCGCACACCGCCGAGACCTTCCGCGCCGGCTATCCGCTGCATCCCGAGGTACTGGAAACCCTCACCGGCAAGACCGCGACGCTGGGCAATTTCCAGCGCGTGCGCGGTATGCTGCGCCTGCTGGCGTGCACCATCGCCCACCTGTGGCAGGTGCGGCCGGCGGACGCGACCGCCATCCATCTGCACCACGTCGATCCGGGCCACGAACCGATTCGGCAGGAGATCGTTACCCGCCTGGGGCAGACCGCGTACCTGCCGGCGATCGCCAACGACGTGGCCGCCGGCGGGTCGGAGGGGCGGGCGCTCGCGCAGGAGATCGACGCCGCGCACCACGGCGGCATGCCGCCCTACGGCGCCTACGTGGCGCGCACGATCTTCGTGCACACGCTTGCCTTCAATGACCCGCTGAAGGGAGTCTCGGCGGAACGGCTGCGCTATTCGGTGCTCGGACCGACGACCGACGTCAGTTTCATCGAACAGGCGCGCAAGCGGTTCGTCACCGACTCCGCCTATCTGGACGACCGCCCAGGCGCGCCGATGCGGTTTCTGGCGGAGGCGAATCTGCGCCAGATCATTCGGCGCGAAGAGCAGCACGTCGACGCCGGCGACGCGCGTGCCGAGCTGAACGACCGCATCCGGCGGATATTCACGGGCGGAACCTTCGAGACGATTCTGTTTCCCGGCGGACCGTTCGACGTGCCCGACGAGGTCGGCGACGGGCGCCCGCGGCTGATCGTGCTCGCCTACGACGGCGTTTCGATCGGGGCCTCCGTGGACAGCGTTCCCGAGTTGATCGAGCGCATCCATACGCGCCGCGGTGCGGAGGGGGCACAGCTACGGGTGCTGCGCAACAACGTCGTGTTCGTGGTGGCGGACGACGCGCGCAAGGTGGAGATGCGGCGCGCTGCGGTGCGGCGGCTGGCCCTGTTAGGGTTGCAACGGGCGGAACGGCTGGCGGACCTGGCCGAGCATCAGCAGGCCAAGATCCGCGAGTTGGAGGCCGGCTCCGAGCACGCGCTGGCGATCGCGATACAGCAGTGCTATCGGCACCTCTTCTACCCCTCACGCAACCGGATCGGAACGAGCGGCCCCGATCTGGCCCACTCGGCGATCGATCTGCACGCCACCTCCGATCAGCCCGGCGCCGGCCAGCAGCAGGTGGTGCGGGCGCTGCGCGATCTCGGCAAGCTGCGGCTCGCCGAGGACGAGCCCGACTCGCCCACCTACGTGCGCGACCGCACGCCGCTCAGACACGGCCAGATGACCACCCTCGCGCTCCGCGAGGAGTTCCGCCGCGACCCCACGCTGCCGATCCTGAGCGGCGACGACATTTTCATTCGAGGCATCCGGCGCGGCGTCGAGCAGGGCGACTACGTCTACCGGCGCGGCGAGTTGTTGTGCGGGCCGGGCGATCCGGCGGTGAGCATCATGATCGATGAACAGGCGGTGGTGCTGACCATGGCGTACGCCCGCAACCGCGGCATCTGGCCGCGTCCCGAGCCGGCCACGCCGGCTGGTGGCTACGGGGCGGATCCGGAGGACGACGGGCGCGGGAAGCCGCACATTCGCGACCCTGGACCGTCTCCTGACCATACGAAGGGAGACCCGCCCCGCCGGGCGCCCGGCTCGGTTACGGCCGAGGGCGTACTCCGGGACGCGCTGGTGCGACTCTGGGAGCAGGCGCGGGCGCAGGGCATGGTCGCGGTTGGTGTGCTGTCGATCCGCATGTTCGAGGCCGGCGACGCCTTCCGGTTGCTCGGAACCATCGGCGCGGTGTCCGGTGCCGACAAGGAAGTGAAGATCACCGGGGGCTACGAGACCCGCGACGGCGGATCGTTCGAGTTGGAGTTCACCGGCCCGGTGGCGGACGCGCAGCCGGTACGGGAGTTTCTCGAACCGCAGCTTCGCGCCACCGACACGCACACTCTGGAGGTGGGGTTCACGTTGACCTTCGAGGATCGGCTGCCGATGCAGGGCGACGCGCCGGAGAAGCTCACCGACCGCCTGTCACGGTTCGCGAGCGGGGCCGCCTACGTATCGGCCACCGCCGAGGCGCGGGCGTGATGGCGAGTCCGCTGCCCCTCGCGCCGATTGAGCCACCGGAGTCGGCGCCCCGGTACGAGGTACGGGTGCGCCGGCACGGACCGGCCGATACGGAGTACGCGATCTGGCGGATGCCGTCGGCGGCGACGCCTCATCTGACCGTCGCGCAGCGCATCGCCCGGCTGCGCGGCGCCAATCTGGACCTTATCGAGCACCGCGTGTTGCGCCTGCTGGCCCGCTCCGGGGTGCGGCTCGGTCCGAGCACCGGCGACGACGACAGCGGCTATACCCTCCCCGAAGAGGTCGCGCTGATGCTGGGGCTCCTGTTCCGCGCCCTCGCACCGATGCGGAACCGGGTCAACATGCGAGCGGTAGTCGAGGGCATCGAGACCATGCGGCACGAGGAAGTGGCCTACTGGGCAGGAATGGCGCTCCATCGCAGGCATCCGCGCCGCGTGCTGATGGCGTTGCGCATCCTGCTGACCGACGGGGCGGCAAGATCGGTCGGCGCCCCACGGGCGGACGGGCGCGCTGCCGGCGCCCGAGCCGGGAAAGGAGCATGACATCTTGAGAATCCGACCCGAGATCGACGGAGTGGCGGAGGAAGCTCCGGATCGGCCTGCCGAATTGGAAGAACCGGAAGGGTTGGATGATAAGGACCCATCGTGGGGTGACTACCCCCTGGACGAGGTGCTCATCCGCAACGAGAACCGGACGATCTACGACGTGGTGCGGCGGATCAAAAAAGGCCAGTACGTCATGGACCCCGATTTCCAACGCGACTTCATCTGGCCGGAGGACAAGCAGAGCAAGCTGATCGAGTCCGTGGTCATGCGCATCCCGCTGCCGGTGTTCTACCTGGCCGAGGACGACGCCGGCAAGATGATGGTGGTGGACGGCTTGCAGCGCTTGTCCACGTTCCTGCGATTCGTGAGAGGCGAACTGAAACTGCGCCTTGCCGACCGTGCGGAACTGCACGGTAAGACATTCGACGATCTGGTGCCGAAGCTGCAGACCCGCATGTGATGGACGGACCAGTGCCGGCTCGGTGAGCAAGTGAGTTCGTGACGGGGAATTCGTCGGGCCTCGGGCAGATCGCGACCGGCAGTCCGCGATTTGGCGAGCGCCGCCAGCCACCGGTGCGCGGCCCGGCAACCGCCCTCCGGGTGCGGCGGCTGACCGCTCGTGTGCCGGCGCCGACCGCACGGAAGCTACACCGGTCCACCCGAGCGGCCCCGAGCACGTCTCGCCTGCGCACGGCGGTCACCCCGACAGCACACGCCGCACCTCGTCCGCATCCACTGCCAGCGCCGCGGCGATCGCCTCGGCATCCTGCCCCAGGCCATGCAGGCGGCGGATCGCCTGCGCGAGCAGCACGCGCCGCTCCTGCTCCGCCTGCCGCTGCTCCTGCTCCGCCTGCCGTTGCGCCCGCTCCGCTCGCTGCGCCCGCTGCCGCTCCTGTGCGATAAGGCGGTCGCGATGCTCCACCTGCCGCGCCAGCAGCATCGAGTCGCGCAACAGCAGGTCCTCCCCCTCCATCGTGCGCCGCACCTCCTCCTCCGCCATCGCCTCCCGCAACTGCCGCAGCACGAACCCGCACTCCGCCGGATACTCCCCTTCCTCGATCGTCAGCACGTGCGCGTCACCCCGCCCGTTGCCCTTCACCAGACCCTGGTCGAAAATCGCCAGCACCCGCTCCAACTCGTCCCGCCGCCGGCTCGCCAGCCGCGGTATCTGGATGATGTGGCTGCGGTGATGGATCCCCTCCACCAGCGGATGGCTCGCGGCAAGCTCCCGCCCCGTGCGCCGCTCGGTCACCTGCGGGCAGACGTCGATCACCGTCTCCTCCGACAGATCATCCAGGGCGTAGCCCAGAAGGTAGATCGTCACGATCGGCACCGCCTCGGTGCGGCCTGACGGATGGGTCAGGATGTTGTCTCGGCTGCCGATCTGCTGGCCCAGGTAGCGCCGGAAACGCTCGATCACGGTCGGCGCATTGGCCTTCTGAATCTCGATCAGCACCTGCCGCTCGCCGCCGTCGGCAGTGCGCACGCGGGCTGCGAAGTCCATGCGCAGCAGCGTCAGCGGCAGGTCGCGCTCCGGGGCGCCGGCGGTGCGGCGCACGGCGGTCTCCTGCGGGCTGACGGTGAGCGACTGCACCGCCAGGCCGGTGATCCTGCCGATCAGCAGGCGGGCGACGCGCTGGTTCTGCATCAGGTACTTGAACACCACGTCGTAGATGGGGTTGGCGACGTCCACGCCGGCATTGAACCTGCGGTCCGCGCGGCGGGTCAATCGCCTTGCCGGTGTTGCGGATGATCGGTGCGGCGGCGCCTCACTGAGCGGGCGTGCTCCCTGGTGTCTGTTGCCGGGGCAGGCGGCGCCGGACGCCGGCGCAGGCTCCTGGCGCGCTTCACGAGCCGGCGGGGGCGCGGTGGGCGGCTCCGGGCGCCACGGCCCCAACACCGCTCCTTCGACGGGCGACAGGCGGCGGTCGATATCCGTCACGTCCCGCCTCAGATCGCGACTGGCAGCCTGCGATTTCGTTAGCGTGGGATCGTCCTGAGCCCTCGGCTATTGCGTGCGCTGTACCTGGAACCTGTCGTTGTCGATAATGGAGGGTGGGAAGTCAAGTAAGGTGCTGACGGCAGTCGACAGCTCCGCGGGTTCCTGCGGCGGCCCACGTCATGCCGTCGTCGCCGGCTTCCGGCGATCGTCGCTTGGCCCACGCAGACGGCATTTCTCAATCCACCGCCATGACGAATGAACCGGAGATCCGACTTCACGTCTCCCTATGGCGACCAGCTCGCTTCGAAGGGACCTTCCTGTATCTCACGGGGGGTGCCGACGGCTCCGAACGTTCGGCGCTGATGGACGGAACGTCAGTTCTGGAGCAGATTCACGCATGGGATCCGGGTCCGTACGACTTCGCGCTGAGTTCGTCCTCTGTAGCCGTAGAACGGATCACGGACCGTCTGCTGCGACCGTTCGGCGAGCATCGCCGGCCGGCGGAGCGACACGTGCGCCGGTTCCTGGAAGCCGTGACGGAGTTGCTTGACGATCCCGAGGTGCATTCCGGTACCTACTGGTCCGACGGCGAAGAAACGGTAGCGGCCGGCGATTCGGAACTGAACCTGCGCGTCAACGCCGCCCTCGGTGTGTTGCGCCACTTGCTGTGGATTGCACGGGTTTACGCCGACGTGCCCGCTGTCTCCGTACTGATCCGATGAACCGGTACGTGCTGCACTCTCCCGAGGATGCCGATGCCACGTTGGCGGATCTGCTTCACCAGTCCGCCGTCGCGGGAGCGGGGACGACTACGTTACGGCTGGACATCTGCGAGGACGCCTGTTTCGGGTCCGACTGCTGGGTTTCGGCGGGGGCCGTAACGCTTCATCCCGAGTCCGCCGACGCTTCGCAGGACAAGGGGGACGGCAAGGCTGCTCTGCAACGCGCGCTCCGCTACGGGTTTTTCGACTGGACTCTGCCCGTGCGGGAGTGCTTGGAGGCGGAAGTCGCCGCCGCTCTGGCAAGTTCGGCTAAACGCCAACTCACCTGCAGAGATCGCGCCAGAATCCGAGAAGCCACCAAGGCGATAGCTCACGTCGCGCTGCGTTGCGGATTGGCCCACCCGCTGATCGACGCGATGACGCTGTCGCGGATGCCGTTCCGCAGGACGGTCAGCGTAGTGGCCGACACGTCCGCGGTATTGCAGGGAGGGATCGACTTCGTCGCGCTGCACCTGACCCCCGCGGCGCGCATCACGATTCCGGCCGTGGTCCACATGGAGATACTTAACCTCGTCGACCGGTACTTCAGCCAGCGGCGCGCGGGCAGACCCAGCGCACAGATGCTCCTGGACCACGTGGCGAGTCAGGGCGGGCAGCGGGTCCTGCTCAGGCTGGAACGCGACCATCAGCTCGAACGGTCACGGCTCGGCGCCGATCCGCTGCGTGGCATCATCCAGCCTGACTCCGATGCTGAGGACAAGAGCCTCGGGCTGCAACGCGTGCAGCGTAGCTTCGCCGATCGTCTCGTACTGGAGACCGCCATCCAGCGCCGCGATCGGGTCGAACCGAATCATCCGGTCATGCTGATGACGGCCGATCAGGGACAGGCGCGCATGGCGCTGGCAGAAGGCATCGAGCCCATCTTCTTCGATGCAGACGGCGGCTCGGACCTGTTCGGCGCTACGCTGAGCGGCGTGACGTTCCGACCGTTCACCGATCGACCGCGTACCCGTGCAGTGGCGCTTACCCACGTCTTGTGGGAACTCGCCGTGGCCTTCGGCCGCGCTCGTGCGATCAGTGTCCAAACCGGCGCTGCGCTCGAAGTTGCCGCGATCGGAGAAACCTTTTCGTGGCAGCCGTATCACTCGGTGGATGACCTGCTTTGGACGGCACTGACCGGCACCACTCCTGTGCAGACTCCGGCTCCTGCCCCGATCGGCGAGGTCGGACGCGGCACGAGTCGAGCTCGTACCGAATCGGCAGCGAGGGCTCGACGTGCCGGTTCGTACAGCTTCAGCCCCGACGCAATGCTCAATCTCATGACTGCGGTCGCCAGCGCGCCGTTGTCCGACAGTGACGCGATGTCGACCATCAGCGTTCGTTCGATGAGGACCTATGACCAGTACTTCCGTTTCCTGCTGGCCGGCGGCTTCGCGACGCGGCGCGATGACCGCCTAAGTGGCACCGAACGTTTGACGGCGCTGCTGCAGAGCATGACGACATCGGCGTTCGACGACATGCAGGAGCTGCTCGCGTGCGTCGCGTCGTTCAAGGAGTTTCTGAATCGGCTGAGCGTCGGGAATCCCGTGACCAAGGAAGATTCGAGGCTCCGCAGAGTCGCTTTCGCTCCGTACTGTGCGCTCGCCGAAGCATGCTGCGCCGGTGTGTTGTTCTCGGACTCCGGCATCTTCGCCACGCCCCGGAATCCGCCGCCAGACGAGTTTGCGACGCACGCAATGCAGGCGTATGAATCGGTGCGAGAAGGAGAAGACTTCGCGCTCGCGGGCGCTTGGTTGGAGTACTTGGTGCGGCAGACAGGAGTTCATCCGGTGCGCGCTCGGCAGCGGTTGGCCGAAGCATATCAAGGAGGATACGTGCGCCGATTCTTCGAGGGATCGACCCCTGAGACGCGGTACGAAAGGCGAACGCTCCATGTTCTGCAGGTCGATGGCGGCCTTCCCCGTATGAGGCGGATCAATCTCTATCATGGCGACTTCCTGCTGCCGGGACGGGCGGCGGGCAGTATCAGGCTGTCGAGAGGCGCATCGTGAGCCTGCGCGAGCGCATGCGCGGCGGGGAATCCGAGACTGGCAAGCGGGAGTGGTTCAAGAAGTATGGGGTGCTGGACAACCCGTTCCCCGCCGCCGGGCAGCCGGTCGGACACCCGCGCAGGGAGGACGAGGTCGATGACCGGGTGGCCGATCGCGTTGGTCAATTCGAAACGGCCGGGCGTCCGTCGCAGGTGGTAACGGTGGAGGGGACGCAAGGAGTAGGAAAGACGAACCTGCTGAACTACTACGAAGAGCAGTTCCGCGATTACTACCAAGAAGACAAGGCGTTCTACATAATCCGTTACTATCCTGATCCCGAGCCGACGTTCGACACGCTGCTGCGCAAGGTGTTTCAGAATCTGGACGAGCGTCACTTTGCGGCAATGGGCCGGAAGCTTGCAGCAAGCGGCGTTGACGTACGTAACCAAGCGAAGGAAATCGCGCGCGGCTACGAGGTCAGGATCGTGCTCAACAGCCTGGAGCGCGTTGGCGCAAGTGAGGAGCTTTCGGAGTGCGCGCGGCTGGCGTTGGAGTGGTTCGTGGGCCTGCGCGTGTTGAAGCGCCACCGTGAGGTCTTGGGCGTGAGCTTTCGCCTGGATACCGTCGAATCACGTACTCAGGCGCTTCGCGACATCGTGTACGTGAGCGAGAAATTGGGCTTGTTGAAGGGGATTCTTCTTCTCCTCGACGAACTCGAAAAGCAGGACTATTCGTTGAGCAAGACCCCCGTGCTGCGCTTTCTGTCGGCCATTCGGGCTCTGATAGATGCCTTGCCGACATGCCTGTTCCTGATGCTCGCCATGACGCCGCAGGCGCGCATCCGATACTTCGCGATGCTGCCGGCGCTTGCCGGGAGACTCCAGGACAGGATCGAGTTGAAGTCGCTCGGCGATCCGTCGGAAGCGCAGGAACTCAGCGCATTCTACGTGCAGCACGCGCGCGAGGCGGCGCGCTCCCGCACGCAGATGAGCGATGTGGAGCAAGGCGCCATGCCGTTCCCGCCCGACGATCGGATAGCCGGCCTGTTCGAGAAGTTGCGCAAGCAATCGGAGGAACGCGGCACGGAAGGTGTGACGCAGCGCGACTTTCTGCATCGCCTGCATGAAGAGTGGGAGCGTACCGCGTAAGCCCGCCGGCGACGCACGCTCACGAGGACACCTTCGTGGCGGTCGAGCGGGCTTGGCGAATTGCCGACTCATAGGAGGCATGCCATCCAACAGCTTCACAGCCATCTGCGCACAGAGAATACATGCCTGACGCCCGCCTGATCGAGCGCTGGCTGCCGATCGCGGCTATTGGCGAGGAGAGCATCCGCGAACGGCGTTCGATGACGGCGCTGCCCCCGATCTACTATCTGCACGTGTGGTGGGCGCGACGGCCGCTCGCCGGCGCCGCCACGCCTGCAAGACCGCCGATCACGATCACCTGCAAGCCGGGCGACAGCCTGGACCACGTCGCGGATGGCAGCATCGACCTGGTGGTGATGGATCCGCCCTACTACGACAACGTGATGTACGCCGAGCTGTCCGACTTCTTCTACGTGTGGCTCAAGCGTACCGCCGGTCACGTGTTCCCCGAGGAGGGGTGGTGGGTTGAAGACCAACGGATTACACCTTAGCCTACCCCTCGAGCTGTCCAACCAACCGGGACCACCTCACGGCTGCCGGCGGCCGTGCCGAGCAAGGAGCATGACGTTGAAATCCAACCCGAGATCGACGCAGTGGCGGAGGAAGCGACCATTCCTTGGCCCGGATTGCCGATGGCGATGCGGCTGCGGTGCGGGTAGGAGCCATCTTCCGTTGGGTGATCGGCTACGAACGTTCTCCTCCCGGTGCGAAGAAGTGGTGTTCCGGATCGTGTTTTGCAATCTTCCGCGGATGACCGAGCGGGACCTTCAGCAAGGCCGGCAATGGGCGCGCGAGACGTTGCAGGCGTTCAAGCGGTGACGGACGGCGCACGGCGTTCAGGGGATCAGGAGAGCGCCGCACTCCAGCCGCAGGATGCTCCGGATCGGCCTGCCGAATCGGAAGAACCGGAAGGGTTGGATGATCAGGACACATCGTGGGGTGACTACCCCCTGGACGAGGTGCTCATCCGCAATGAGAGCCGGACGATCTACGACGTGGTGCGGCGGATCAGAAAAGGCCAGTACGTCATGGATCCCGATTTCCAACGCGACTTCATCTGGCCGGAGGACAAGCAGAGCAAGCTGATCGAGTCCGTGGTCATGCGCATCCCGCTGCCGGTGTTCTACTTGGCCGAGGACGACGCCGGCAAGATGGTTGTGGTGGACGGCTTGCAGCGCTTGTCCACGTTCCTGCGATTCGTGAACGGCGAACTGAAACTGCGCCTTGCCGACCGCGGGGAACTGAATGACAAGACCTTCGAAGGTCTGGAGCCGAAGCTGCAGACCCGCATCGAAGACTGCAATCTGATCTTCTACGTCATCGACTCGAAGGTGCCGGAGCGCGCCCGTCTCGACATCTTCGAGCGCGTCAACGGCGGGGTTCCGCTGAGCCGGCAGCAGATGCGCAACAGCCTGTTCATGGGACCGGCTACGCGTTTCCTCAAGCGGGAGGCGCGCACGGAGGGTTTTCTGCAAGCGACCGGACGCAGCCTCAATACGAAGACCATGCGGGATCGGGAATTCGTCAATCGGTTCTGCGCGTTTCAGCTCCTCGACCTGGAACGATACCGGGGCGACATGGATGACTTCCTGGCCGCCGGCCTGCGCTGCATGAACGACCTCGACCAATCAGACTTGTCCCGGCTGGCTGGCGAGTTCCACCGCGGCATGGCCAACAATTACCGGCTGTTCGAAGGACAGGCGTTCCGCAAACACACTCCCGGACAGACCAGGCGCGGCGTGCTCAACGCGTCGCTCTGGGACGTCATGGCGACCGGCTTGTCGCACTACCCCGAGGATCGGGTGCTGGCACGAGCCGAACCGCTGCGCCGAGCCGTGTATCGGCTGCTCGACGACGCGGAGTTCGATACCGCAATTACCTACGGTCCGAACGCCGCGCGCAAGGTCAGGTTCCGATTCCGGGTGGCAACGGAGGCTTTTCGGGAGACGCTGGGTGCTCACGCGGATTGACCTCCGGCACTTCAAGTGCTTCGACCTGCTGAAGCTGCCGCTGCGCCGGCTGACCCTGCTGTCCGGCGCCAACGCCTCCGGCAAGTCGTCCGTGCTGCAGGCGCTCGTGCTCCTGCAGCAGACCATGAGCGAGCACGAGTGGTCGGACCGTCTGCTGCTCAACGGCGGCGCGGTCCGGCTGGGTACGGTGGCCGACGTGGTCGATCAGCGCGCCCGGCGCACCTGCCGGATCGCGCTCTGCACCGACGAGACCGAAGTGCGATGGGAGTTCGCCGGGGAGCCCGACGAGATGTCGATGGAAGTCATGCGGGTATGGACCGAGGATGAGGAGTGGGAACCACAGCCCGACGGCTCGTGGAAAAGAACGGGTACCCCCTCGCGTGCGTCCGAGGCCCCCTGGTACCTTTACCAGCTTTATCCAACGAAGCTTGGTGATGAGACGAGGTATCAGTCGCTGCTGCACGGGCTGGCATACCTGTCGGCAGAGCGTGCCGGGCCGCAGGAAACGTATCCGCTGGAGGACATCCGGTTCGCGCGCGGTGTGGGATCGAGCGGAGAATACGCCGTGAGCGCACTGTACGCCGGACGCGACGAAACGGTTCCGGCTGCTGGATTGCTGATCGAGAACGTTCCGGCCACCCGGCTGCGCCAGGTGGAGGCGCGGATGGGCCGTTTCTTCCCCGGATGCGAGTTGGACCTGCAGAAGATTCCGCACGCGAACGCCGTGACGTTGGGCCTGCGAACGTCCAACGACGTGAATTTTCATGCCCCGGTCCACACCGGGTACGGTCTGACGCAGGTTCTGCCCATCATCGTCGCGGCTCTGTCGGCCACGCCGAACGACCTGCTGCTGATCGAGAACCCTGAGGTGCATCTGCATCCGGTTGGGCAGGCGGCGATGGGCGAGTTCCTGGCGCAAGTGGCCGCGGCCGGCGTTCAGGTCATCATGGAGACCCACAGCGACCACGTGCTGAATGGCGTGCGGCGTGCCGTCAAGAAGGGGCTTCTGGCCCCCGCTGATGCCGCGTTGCATTTCTTTCGACCACGACAACAGAGCGAACAGGAGAGACTGCCGCAGGTGCACAGCCCGGTTCTGGACTCCGAAGGCAACGTCGACACGTGGCCGGACGGGTTCTTCGACCAATTCGACAAGGACATGAACTACTTCGCCGGGTGGGGTTGAGCGTTGGAGCTCCTGGCCAATGACCTGTCGATTCACGGGCAGTTCCATGACTTGCCGTCGTTTCGGGCTGCGCTTGCGCGGCTGATGGCGATTCGCGCATCGGCTCGCCGCTTCGGTCGGGAGGTGTATTGTCAGCGGGCGTTCGTGGCGGTAGAAGCGCAGCCGGGCGTGCCACTGCAGCAGACGCTGGGGCGGCTCGGCGAGAGTGAACGCCGCGCGGTCATGCAGTGGCTGACGCACCGCGGCCCCTTTTGGGATGATCTCCGGCAGCACGGAGCCGGCGACTGGTTCGAGTGCCGCGGCGGTATCGTCACGGACACCGCCGTAGGCGAGGCCGCGTATCGCACGCTGCACGGCGTCACCGCCGGCTTGGTCAGCGTTACACCTTCCGACTGGAGCTTCACCCCCGTCGAGGTCAGGTGGCGCGAGCCGCCGGACAGCCTGGAAGACGCCAGTGTTGCTCTGGACAACCGGTGGAACGAGCGGGATTTGGAGCGATCGCTGCAGGCCGCGGAACTGCCGATCACGTCGTGGGACGATCTGCGCCGCCGCGCGACGCCCCGGTTCGGGAGGCTGACGATTGCCGGCGACTGCTTCGCACCCCTGGCGGGGATGCCATTCGCGCCCAGCGCCGCCGATCGCATTCGGGTACTGCTCGACATCCTGGATCGCTTCGCCGGTGCGTTCGACGCTGCCGGCAAGCGTACGCTTGATGGACAGCGCCTCTATCGGAACTACTTCACGGGCGATAACGCACTGTTTTCCGACTCGTCGGACACCGAGAAGCGAGATTTTCGCAAGGAATTGACGTTCCGACATCCGAACAGTCCCGGCGGGTATCTGTTCTGTCCCTGGCACGGCAAGGCGTCCGACTTCCGCATCCACTTCTCCTGGCCGGTTCGATCCGGCGAACCCGTGTACGTCGTGTATGTCGGGCCGAAGATCACGAAACGGTGAGCAGCGCGCATGAAGAAACTTGATGTCGAGGGTCTGTTCTGGCGTCCGGAAGAGCCGGAACGCAAGATCGCCGGTCATTTGCGATTCGACCCGGCCGATGGCGCCACGTTGTCGCTCGTGGAACCGATGCGCTTCAGCACCACCGGAGGGCCGATCGCGGATCTGTTGGCGGGAGGATCTGATGCCGGAGACACGGCTCGACTTCTCGGAGTAACCGGGTCGCATGTCCTTACACTGGACGGGTGCTTGCTGATGCTGGCGGAGGATTCCTTGGGACCCAACCTCATGATCCAGCGATACCGAGTCACTACCGTTCTCACGGGTGTGCACTTGGGGAGGGAGGAGCCCATGAGTTTCACCCGTGCCAGTGTGGCGTTGAGCAACCTCGCGAGTTGGGTGGGACGGTCCGGATTGGGTGTCGACCCTGTTTCCGCCGAGGATTCTGAGAAACCGTCAGGCCTCCGACTCACCTACCAGCAGGTACCGGCGATTGAGACGGACACCGACGACGGTTCGATTGCGGTCCGCTTTCCGTGGCGGTGCAAGTACAACCCCTTCGGAAAGAGCATGATCGAACACGAGTGCGTTTTCGAGTGTCGCTTTCGTGAACCTCAGCCTCTTGGGAAACTCATGGAGGTTTGCCAGGGGCTCCGGAACCTCGTCACGATCTGTGTGCAAGCTCCATCTGCAATTCTCGATGCCAAGTTGACACACGCTAACGCTGAGCGGCCTGTCGACTGGTACACGGAATGGATCGGAGCCGGATCGCCAAAGGAGAAGACAATCGTTGAACGACCGAAGATGGCATTCACCTGCGACGACATTGGCGGCCTGGATGGCATCAGGGCTTGGCTGAAACTGGCGAATAGGTACTCCGTGGTGATAGCTCTGCTGGTGAGCCACTGGTACGCCCCGCCGCTGTATGAGGAGCAGCGCTACTTCAATGCCATCGTTGCGGTGGAGTCGCTCATCCGCATTCGGAAGCAGAAAAAGATCAATCTAAAGAAGGATCTGATCGACCTCGCAGGGGAGCTCGAGACCCTGTTTGTGCCACTTGTTGGAGATCCCGCTAAGTGGGCTGGCAAGGTTGTGAGGACACGGAACGATTACGTAGTCCATCCGGGTCGGCGAGGGAGCGGCGATGGGTATCGCATGTACTTGCTCTCCGAATCGATCTACCTGTTCGTCGTGCTCTCGCTGTTTCTGGAGTGCGGTGTCGCTGAAAAATCGCTGAAGAACATTCTGAATCATGGCCACTACAAGTGGCTGGCGGAGGAATTCGCTAAATCAGCATCGGCTGCGAACGCGCAGGAACCATGCCCGAAGCGCGCCTGATCGAGCGCTGGCTACCGATCGCGGCTATTGGCGAGGAGAGCATCCGCGAACGGCGTTCGATGACGGCGCTGCCCCCGATCTACTATCTCCACGTCTGGTGGGCGCGACGGCCGCTGGTGGCGTCGCGGGCGGCGATCCTTGCCTCGCTGTTACCCGCGGACGCTGACCGAGAGCAGTTCCTGCACGTACTCGGCATCCACGGCGATCCGGTTGCTGCGAAGAAGCGAATAGCTGAGGCCAACCGCACGGGTGAACGCTTGGGCGCCGCCGCCTACGGGTATTCGCGTGCATTCGGGTATACGCCGAGTAATTCGGAAATGGCGTGGCTGGCGGAACATTCGCTGCACGGAGTCACGGTCCTCGATCCAACGGCTGGCGGCGGTAGCGTGCCGTTTGAGGTGGTCCGCCTGGGGCTCGAAACGCTGGCCAACGACTTGAACCCGGTCGCGGTATTGATTGAGCACGCAACCGTCGAATGGCCCTCCACTCACGGCGTTGCGATCAAGGCTCTGGTGGAAGAAATCGGGGCCGAGTTCACCGGGCGCATCCGAAGTCGTCTGGCGTGCGTCTTTCCGGATGAGCCCTGCGAGGGGACCCGCCCGGACGGCTACCTCTGGGCGCGCACAATCCGATGCCCCTATTGCGACGGGCTGGTGCCGCTGTCGCCGAACTGGCGGCTGGCGCCGGACGGGACCGGCGTGCGTATCAAGCCACAGCTCGGCGAGGGGCCGGGGACTCAGGGCCGGGTCTGTTCGTTCGAGATCGTCACTTCGGTTCAGCCCGGCTTATTCACGGAGGAGTAGAGAAAGAGTAGGCGCGTCCGCCGATTTGCAGTAGAGTCAAGGTGTTACGCCAAAACCTCCGCAAAGGACGGGACACGCCGTGGGTGAGACTCTACCGATCTTTTCGACGACCTTCAACGGCTCGGTGCAGGTCGAGGCGCGGGCGGAGCATCTGAGCGCCGACAGCGGCGCGCTGCTGCTGCGCGAGATCATGGAGCGCACCGGCATCGTCGAGTGGATGGACGAGCGGCTGCTGGATCCGCGCAATCCGCTGCTGATCACCTACCCGCTGGCCGACGTGCTGCGGACCAGTCTGTTGCTGCTGGGCCAGGGCTGGCGCGACCAGGACGACGCTGACCGGCTGCGACACGACCCGAGCTTTCGCGTGGCCAACGACACGCGCCGCGGCACCGCGTCGTTGGAGCCCGACAGCGTGCTGCCCTCGCAGCCGACGTTGTCGAGGTTGGTGGGTCTGTTGAGCGCGCCGACCAACCAGGATGTGGTGCGTGAGGGGATCATCGAGCTGGCGGTGCGCCGGCTGTGGAAGGACAACGGGGAGCGGCGGTACAAGCGGTTGATGATCGACCTGGACGGCCTGCCGTTCGAGGTGCACGGGCAGCAGGCCGGCAGCCAGTACAACGGCCACTACGGGCAGCGGATGTTTCATGCGCTCATCGCCAGTTGCGCGGAGAGCGGCGACCTGCTCGACGGCACGCTGCGGCCTGGCGCGGTGGGCTCGGCCGACGGCGCGCTTGAGTGTATCCAGCGGGTGGTCGAGCGCTGCCGGCCGCGGGTGTGCGAGTCGGTGCTGGTGCGTATGGACGCCGGGTTTCCCGATGGAAAAACGCTCACGGGCCTGGAGTCATCAGGCATCGACTACGTGGCGCGCATCCGCAACAACGCGGTGCTGGACCGCATGGCGCAGCCGTATCTGCGCCGGCCGCCGGGGCGTCCGCCGCGCGAGGGGCGGGTGTGGTGCCACGAACTGCGCTACCAGGCCGATTCCTGGGAGCACGCGCGGCGGGTGGTGCTGGTGGTGGTGGAGCGGCCCGGAGAGTTGTTCCTCGACTATTTCTGGCTGATCACCAACCTCAAACGCAACCGCTACAGCGGCGCGCGGCTGTTGGGGCTGTACCGCATGCGGGGCAAGGCCGAAGGGCACATGGGAGAGTTCATGGACGTGCTGGCGCCGGCGCTGTCCTCGGCGCCGCGTGCGAAGAGCCACTACCGGGGCCGCTGCCTGGAGGCGGCCACCGAGCCGCAAGAAGCAGGAGTGCGGGCCCAGAACGAGACGCTGTTGCTGTTGAATCTGCTGGCCTACGAGGTGCTGCACGCGGGGCGCTGTCTGATGCAGCGGGCGACCGGCGTCGGCTGGAGTTTGCGCCGGCTGCGCGAGCGGGTGCTGCGGGTGGCCAGCCGGGTGGTCCGCCACGGCCGGCGGGCGACCGTCGTGATCGCGCAGCATGCGGCGGCCGACTGGCTGCGGCTGTGGAACAAGCTCACCCTCCTGGACTGGGCGCCCAACGGCTGAGGCCGACAGGCCGGCACGTTCAGAACCTCTTCGTCGAGCACCTGGGCGCGGTCATCTGTGTCCTCGCCGGCGTGCTCGACGGCCGTCAGCGTTTCGGTCCCGACCAACCGCGCCCTTTCAACGCTGCACGCGCTCTTGGCCATCTGCTCCCAGCCGCGCCGTCACTCCTGCACGGCTGCGCCAGCACACCCATTTCTGGAATAATCGTTCTTCTATCTCCAGGCATGGCTTGTCAGACCGACGCGTGAATAAGCCGGGTTCAGGAGCAGTCGGCGGGCACGGTGGCGCGCGGCGCCGGGACCTGCCCCTATCCGGACTGCGGGCGGGTGATCGACGGCGACGAGATCAAGCGGCAGGCGCAGGCCGGAGCCATGGGGGAACAGCTCTACGCCGTCGTCTTCAAGAAGCCGATGCCGGGGAAGATTCTCAAGTCCGGCAAGCGCGGCAAGGACAAATGGGTGCGCGGCTACCGCGCGCCACGGCCCGAGGACGACAACGGCGCCGACATCGCAGCGCGGCTCGCCGGGAAGCTCCCCGAGTGGGATGCGCTCGACATGGTGCCGAGCGAAAGGTTACCGGACGGCAACAAGACGACCGAACCGCTCCGGTACGGCATGCCCCTCTGGCGCGACCTGTTCTCGCCGCGCCAGCTTCTCTGCCACGGCACCAGCGTCGAAGTCTTCCGCGAGATGTTGGACGCCGACCGGGCGGGCGGAACGCTCACCGAGGTGCGCCGGGCGGCGTACGGATACCTCGCGTTATCCCTGGACAAGCTGCTGAACTACAACTCCCGTATGTCGGTGTGGATGCCGACCCGACAGGTCGTTGCCAACACCTTCAACCGGCACGACTTTGCGTTTTGCTGGTCCTACGCCGAGATGGCGCCGCTCGTTGTCGGCCTCGGCTACGACTGGGCCATCGAACAGACCGCCAAGTGCATCAAGGAACTGGTCGCGCTGGTGCGCCCCGACGCGACCGGCGCCGGCGGCCTGTTCGACGGCGCCGGCGCGCACTGCGGCGCCCGGCCGCCGGTCACCATCACCTGCAAGCCGGGCGACAGCCTGGACCACGTCGCGGATGGCAGCATCGACTTGGTGGTGATGGATCCGCCCTACTACGACAACGTGATGTACGCCGAGTTGTCCGACTTCTTCTACGTGTGGCTCAAGCGTACCGCCGGTCACGTGTTCCCCGAGCTGTTCCGCCGCCATCTGACCGACAAGGACAACGAAGCCGTGGCCAACCGGGCGCGATTCCGCGACCGGAAGGGCGCCAAGGCGCTCGCGGAACGCGACTATCAGGAGCGCATGGCGTCGATCTTCGCCGAGTGCCGGCGGACTCTGAGGACGGACGGCTTGATGACGCTGATGTTCACCCACAAGGCCACCGGCGCCTGGGACGCGCTGACCACGGGATTGATGGAAGCGGGCTTCGCCATCACCGCGTCGTGGCCGATCAATACCGAGGCCGAGGGCAGTCTGCACATCAAGAACAAGGCGGCCGCCAACAGCACCATCTTTCTGGTCTGCCGCCCGCGCACCGGATACGGCGAATCGGCAGCGGCGCACAGCCACGGCGACTCGCTGATCCGCGAGACGCCCGCGGTCTATTGGGAAGACGTGGAGCCGCGGGTTGCCGGGGCCGTGCGTGAGCGCGTCGCAGAGTTTCAACGCGCAGGCATCACCGGGGTCGATCTGTACCTTGCCTCCTTCGGGCCGGCTCTGGAGGAGTTTTCCCGCGCCTGGCCGCTGCAGCGCGGCACCCCGCGCGCGAAACCCAGGCAGCGCCGCCGTGCGCAACCGGTGGGCCACGATGAAGCGTGGGATCCGTTCGCGGTGACGCCGGAGGACGCCCTCGACGTGGCGCGGCGCGAGGTGAAGCGCTGGCGGCTGGAGCAGTTGACCCATCTCAAGGCCGACACCGACCTCGATCCCGCCACCGCGTTCTTCGTGCTGGCGTGGGACGCGTTCCGGGCGCCGGTATTCCCCTACGACGAAGCGCTGCGGCTGGCGCGCGCGGTGGGCGTGGACCCGGACCGCGACGTGGTCGGGCGGCTGGCGGAGAAGAAGGGCAGCGACCTGCGGCTCTGGGACAGCGTGCGCCGTGCCGCCACCGGGGCGCTGGGGCCGGTCGACGGCTCGCGCGGCATGATCGACGCCCTGCACCATGCCGCCAACCGGGCGCGCCAGGCGCGCTCGCTCGCCGCCGCCCGCGAGCTGCTCGGCGAGTCGCTGGTTGAACACGATCCGCGCTTCTTCGCGGCGTTCGAGGCGGTTCTGGAGGTGCTCCCCCAGTCGCAGACCTTCACCGGAGTGGCGCTCGGCGGCGACGCCGCGGCCGCCGGCAACGACTTCGAAGCGCTCTACAACCTGTACCGCCTCGCGTATCGCGACCGGATCGACGAGCCCGAGCAGCTCAAGCTGTGGCAGGATGAACGTGCCTGACCATGCTCAACGACCGCGCCTGGCAGCTCAAGTACACCCCGGACGACGGTGACCTGGTCCGACGGTTCTACGTGCCGGCGCTGCAGGACGCCGCGCGCTACGACCGGCTGACCGGCTACTTCAACGCCGGCGCGCTGGCCCTGGCGGCGCGCGGCATCGAAGGTCTGGTGCGCAACGGCGGCCACATGCGGCTGGTGGTCGGTTGCACGCTCGATCAGCCGGAGATCGAGGCGATCGAACGCGGGGAGCGACTGCGCGATACGGTCGAGCGGCGCCTGTCCGCCGTCCCGCTCACGCCTCCCGATGCCACCGCGGCCTGCGCCCTCGAACTGCTCTCCTGGATGGTCGCGCACGGTCATCTCGCGGTGCAGGTGGCGGTGCCGTGCGCCGCCGACCGCACGCCGATCCCCAGTGACGGCATCTTCCACGAGAAGGCGGGCATCATTCAGGATCGGGACGGCCACCGGATCGCCTGGAACGGCAGTCTGAACGAAACTCCGGCGGGCTGGCGGCACAACTGGGAGAGCATCAACGTCTACACCAGTTGGGGAACGGAGCCGGAACGCGTCGCCAACGAAGAGGCGAACTTCGCGCGGCTCTGGGCCGGTCGCTCCGCACGGGTGATCGTGCTGGAGGTCCCCGAGGCGGCGCGCCGCGATCTGATGCGCTTCATGCCCGCCGACGATCTGCCGGCGCGTCTGCAGGCGGGGGAATCGATGCCGCACCACCACGCGACGGGAGCCGTGCAACCCGCGTCTCCGGCGCCCGATCCCTCCGTCGTTCCGGCGGCGGTGGATCGGCGCGGCCTGGTGTGGACCTTCATCCGCGAGGCGCCCGCACAGAGCTCCGGCGCCCGCGTCGGCGAAGCGACGGCTGCGGTGACGCCGTGGCCGCATCAGGTGCGGGCGTTCGAACGCCTCTACGCGCGCTGGCCGCCGAAGCTCCTGATCGCCGACGAGGTGGGACTCGGCAAGACCATCCAGGCGGGCATGCTGCTCCGGCAAGCCTGGCTGGCCGGGCGCGCGCGGCGGATTCTGATCCTGGCCCCGAAGGCGGTGCTCCGCCAGTGGCAGATCGAGTTGCGCGAGAAATTCAATCTCAACTGGCCGATCTACGATGGCCGCAAACTGTCCTGGTATCGCTCGCCGGCGCTGCGCGGGGCGCACGAGCGCGAGGTCGACACTCGGGCGTGGCACCACGAACCGGTCGTGATCGCATCCAGCCACCTGCTGCGGCGGCGGGAGCGGGCGGATGCGCTCCTGCAGGACGCCGAGCCGTGGGATCTGGTGGTGCTCGACGAGGCGCATCACGCCCGCCGACGGTCGGCGGGAGCGGCCCGCGAAGGCGGCCCGAACGCCCTGTTGCGCCTGATGCGGGAACTCAAGGAGCGTACCGCGGGTCTCGTGCTGCTCACCGCGACGCCGATGCAGGTCCATCCCGTCGAAGTATGGGATCTGTTGAGCCTGCTGGGACTGCCGGCGGAGTGGACGGACCATGCGTTTCTCGGTTTCTTCGACGATCTGGCGCAGCCGAACCCGTCGCCGGCGGCGCTGGACCGCATGGCGCGGTTGTTCCAGGCGGTCGAACGCGCGTATGACGCCGCGGCCCCGGAGGACGCGGCTCGCATGACCGGTCTGTCGCGGCTGAAGACCAACAAGGTGCTGCGCGCCCTGCGCGACGAGGCGGGGATTCCGCGCCGGCTGCTGGAGACCCGCGAACGGCGCGCCGCCCTGGAGGTCTTGCGCGCGCACACGCCGATCCGCCATCTCATCTCGCGCCATACGCGGGCGCTGCTGCGGCGCTACTTCGAGGCCGGGATGCTCTCGACCCCGATCGCGCGACGACAGGTCGATGATCGGTTCATCGAGATGACCGCGGCCGAGCGGGAACTGTACGCGGCGGTCGAAGGATATATCGCCGGCACCTGGAATCAGGCGGCGGCCGCCGAACGGTCGGCGGTCGGGTTCGTGATGACGATCTATCGGCGCCGGTTGGCGAGCAGTTTCCAGGCGTTGCGTACCACCCTGGAGCGCCACCTGGGGATGATCGAGAGCGGTGACCGAGCGCCCGTGTCCGGCCTCGACGAAGACGCGTCCGACGACGAAACGGCGGACGAGTTGCTCGACGCCGACGAGATCGCCGAGCGCGAGCGGCAGGCGCTGGCTGCCGAGGAACGGGCGGACATCGAGCATCTGCTCGCCCGCATCAGGCTGTTGCCGCCGGACAGCAAGCGCGAGCGCCTGCTGGAAGTGCTCGCCGAGCTGCGGCGCGACGGGTACCGCCAGGTGATGGTGTTCACGCAGTACACCGACACGATGGACTTCCTGCGTGACCAACTGAGCAGCGGCGGCAGGCGGCTGATCTGTTTCTCGGGCCGCGGCGGCGAGATCCCGTCCGCGGACGGCACGTGGCGCGCTATCGGTCGAGACGAGGCCAAGCGCCGCTTTCGCGACCGTGAGGCCGACGTTCTGCTGTGCACCGACGCCGCGGCCGAGGGCCTGAACTTCCAGTTCTGCGGCGCGGTGATCAACTACGACATGCCGTGGAACCCGATGCGGGTCGAGCAGCGCATCGGCCGCATCGACCGCCTCGGCCAGACCCACGCCACCATCCGCATCGTCAACCTGCACTACGAGGGCACGGTCGAAACCGACGTGTACCGCGCACTCCGGAACCGCATCGGCCTGTTCGAGACGGTGGTCGGTCGCCTGCAGCCGATCCTGGCCGAACTGCCCGGGGCCATCACCAGGGCGGTGTTGCCGGACGCCACGCGCGACGGCGGCGGCGCCGACCTGGTCGCCGCCCTGGAACGCCGCGCCGGTGCGGTCGAAGCGGGCGCCGGCTTCGACATCGACGCCGTAGTGAACGACGACCTCGCCATACCGGAGCGGCCGCCGTCGCCGGTCACCATGGACGACCTCGACCGGGTGATCGCCGCGCCCGACCTGTTGCCCCCGGGCACCGAGATCCAGCCGCTGGGATCCCGCGAGTACGGCCTGTCGGCGCCGGGGATGACCGAGCCGGTGCGCGTCACCACCGATCCCGCCTACTACGAAGACAACCCCGAAAGCGTCGAGCTGTGGTCGCCCGGCAACCCTCTGTTCAAGCCACCGGAGTTCCTGCCACCCGCGGACCGGTTGCCGCCGAGCCGGACCCTCAGGGAGATTCTGGAGCAATGACGATGTCACTCCGATCGGGATGTCGATCGTCGTGCAGTCACCCGATTACATTCGCGAGGTCTACTCCGATCTCGCCATCCCGCCAGGCGAGACGCTCGCCGACGAGATCGCCGCCCGTGGCATGAGCCAGACTGAGCTGGCAGCACGTCTGGGACGACCCGTGCAGGTCGTGAACGAAATCATTCGTGCGAAGAAGGCGATCACCGACGACACGGCCCTCGGCCTGGAGAAGGTTCTCGGCATCCCGGCCACGTTCTGGGTCAACCTGGAGCAGAACTACCGGATGACCAAGCCAAGCTCCGCGAAAGGGATTGACGTGCAGGGCTTCGCCGAGCGCTCTCTGAGTCATCGCCCGAGCCTGACGCAACGGAATGTCGTCAGGGGCCCGCCGGCCTGATTGGGCGGTCTTCGCGGGCCGATTGCAGCACCGCTTCGGCGGCGGCCAGGGTAGCAAGGCCGTCCTCGCCCGACACGAGCGGGTCCGCCCGGCCCCGGATCACTTCGCAGAAGTGGGAAAGCTGGGCGGCGATGGGGTCGACGGCCTCGACCGCCAGCGCCGTACCGGAAAGGGGATGCTGCCATCCCGTTTCGCCGGGGTGGCGCCACAGGGTCAGCCTCGGGAACGCCAGCGACCCTTCCGTGCCGAGCAGGAAATAGCAGTTCCGGTCGGTGCGGGTGTAGAGCGGGTTCTCGTGCGTGGTCAGCTCGTACGACCAGGGCGACACGGCCGCGTCGGAGGCGGCGATCGAGCCGAGCGCGCCGCCGGCCAGCCGCAGCGTGACGGCCACCGAGTCCTCCACCGGCAGGGCGCGGGCCGCGGAGCTGCCGGCCGCGTACACGCTCTCGACCTCGCCGCCGAGGTGGCGGATCAGGTCGATCTCGTGGATGAGGTTGGTGAGGACCGGCCCCCCGCCGGGGCGCGTGCGCCAGCCGACATCATAGTAGTCGTCCGGCTTGCGGACGAACCAGAGCGCGGTGAAGCTCACCAGCCGGCCCAGCTCGCCACGAACGATCACCTCCCTGGCGCGCCGCACGTAGGCGCTGTGCCGGCGGTGCTGGCCCACCAGCAGGGGGACGCCGTGCCGGACAGCCGCCTCGACCAGCCCGGCGCCGTCCGCGGTGGTCGCCGCGATCGGCTTCTCCACCAGCAGCGGTACCCCGGCCTCCGCGCAGAGCACGCCGCACGCGCGGTGGTCGGCGTTCGGGGTGGCGATGATCGCCCCGTCGAACCGCCGGCGCCGCAGCAGCTCCGGGAGGTCGGCGTGCACGGGACAGCCGCCGGCGGCCTGCGTCGCGAGGGCCGGATCCGGGTCGCAGACCGCGGTCAGGACGCACTCCTCACTCGCCCGGATCCGCTCGATGTGGCTGCAGCCCATGACGCCGGCGCCGATCACCGCCAGGCGCAGCGGCGTCGGGCTCACCGGGTGGAGAGGTAGGTGGCGATCCGCTCCAGGCCGGCCTCGATCTTGTCCGCGTCGAGCGCGTAGGACAGGCGCACGCGGTCCGGGGCGCCGAACCACTCGCCCAGATAGGTGATCACCTGGTGGCGCTCGAACATCTCGCTGACGAACCCGTACGGGTCGTCCACCGCGGGCAGCACGTAGAACGCGCCCTCGGGATTCCACAGGTCGAGACCCAGGTCCGACAGCCCGGCGTAGATCAGGTCGCGGCGCTCGCGCCAGATGACGAGCTGGTCCTCGACGTAGGAAGGCGGCGCGCTCAGGGCGGCCAGCGCCATCTGCTGGCCCAGGATGTTGGTGTTCATCGAGGTGTGCGTCTTCATCTCGATGACGCCCTGCACGAGTTCCGTGTCCTCCGACCACAGGTAGCCGACGCGGAAGCCGCACATCGCGTAGGTCTTGGAGAAGGAGTCGATGGTGATGACGTGCGGCCCGGCGAGCGTGTGTGTCTCGCTCACGTAGATCAGGTCCTTGTACACCGCGTCGGACAGCAGGTAGATGCCGAGGTCTCGCGTCAGCGCCTCGATCCGCTGCAGCGTCTCTACCGGCTGCACGCGGCCGGTGGGGTTGGCCGGCGAGTTGATGAGCACCGCCGCGCAGTCGCCGACCTTGTCCGCGAAGTCCTTCATGTCGATGCAGCCGTCGACCGTGTCGGCGTACACCGGTTCCAGGCCGGCGTACCGCACCGCGGGGGGATACGAGTAGTAGTAGGGACGTGCCATCAGCACGCGCCGCCGGTCGGCCGGGCAGGTGCGGCCGATGTGGCGGAGCGCCAGGTCGAGCGCTTCACTCGCGCCGTTGGTGACCACGAAGCTGTCCGGCGTCGAGCCCGGGTAGATCGGGGAGAGCGCTTCGCGCAACTCCGCGCTGCCGGAGATGAGTCCGTACTTGAAGTCCCGGTAGTCGGCGAGTACCCGAAACGCCTCCGGCGGCGGCGGCAGATCCGGCTGCCCGGACCCGAAGGAGATGATATCGCCCCCCCGCACGCCGATGAACGTCGCAGGGGACAGCCGCTCGCGTACCTGCATGGCCGGACTCTATCAGAGAAGCGTTCCGCGACGGAGCGCGTCGGTTTGGCGCAAAGCGGCAAGCCGGGGCGCTCAAGGGTCGGCGATGCTGCCGTCCGTCCGCGTCGGTCCGTCGCCGCGCGGCACGCGGCGGAAGGGGCTGGCGAGCAGCGCGTCCTCGTCCAGGTCGACGCCCAGGCCGGGGACGTCCGGGACCAGCAGGTTGCCGCCCTCGATCGTCCAGGCCTCGCGCATGGCGGTATCTCGGTAGGTGTCCCGGCGGACGAACTCCAGGATCAGGAAGTTCGGGATCGCCATGCCGAGGTGCGCGGCGGCGGCCGTGGACAGCGGGCCCTGCGGGTTGTGCGGGGCGAGTTGCACGTAGCAGGCCTCCGCCAGCGCGGCGATCTTCTTGACCTCGGAGATGCCGCCGGCGTGGCACAGGTCGGGCTGGATCACGTCCACCAGCCGCTGCCAGTGGTGCTCCACCGGCAGCGGATCGCGGCCGATCAGGACCGCGCCCAGCTCGGCGATCGCCGCCTGCACGGTCCGTTCCTTGCCCTCCAGGGTTGCCTCGCCCCAGCCGAACAGCTCGGTGTCGGTGCCGACCTTCACGATCACCCAGTTGCGGCGTCCGCCCCAGGTGACCGTGGTGCTGATGTCCGTGATCTTCACGTCGCCTCCCGTGCCGGTGGCGGCCCGTGGTCGAAGCGCATGCCGTTGGTGGTGTGCCGGAAGCCGAGCCTGCGGTAGAACGGCAGGACATCGTCCTCGCAGTACAGCACGGTCTTGTAGCAGCCGGCGGCCTGCGCGCGTGCCAGCAGGTACTCGATGACCGCCCGCCCGACGCCCGCCCGCTGCCGGTCCGCGGCGACCGCCACGTCCTCGATGTGGGCGGCGGTGCTGCCGCCGTACAGGAACTTGCGAAACAGGTACAGCGTGCCGGTGCCGACGATGCGGCCGTCCTGCTCGGCGACCGCGACGACCGTGTCCGGGGTCCGCCGGATATGCGCGAAGATGGCGGAGGCCGCGCCCGGGTCCGCGTCACCGGTGGGTCGGAGGGCATCCAGTGTCTCGAAGAAACCGTTGCGCAGGTCGCCGGCTTGCAGCTCGCGGACGTGGAGGTCGGCCATGGGGGCACCGTAAGCGATACCTGCGTCGCTGTCATGCGGTGACAAGGGCCGATCTCCACCGCCAAAGAAGCCCAATCCATATCCATTCTGCCTGCATGTAACAAACGGTAGCGCCGGTGGTTATAGAATATAGACGGAGGACCTCAGGAATGCGTGGTCGTGTCGCCAGTCGGTCAAGTCGGTCATGTTTTCGGTGGCATGAACTAAGCGGTGCTCCGACAGACGCGGCCGGTAGCCGATTTGTGGCCAATCGACGCATCGACGACCGGCCGCGGCGATCGCGTGTCGTAGCTATCTTGGGGGTCTTACTCGCATCGGCTGCCGCTCCGATTCAGGCTCAAGAGACTCGCAGGAAGGAGATGGAAGCAACAGAGAACCGGGCGCCGTGTCGGGGTTGGGTTGATCCAGAGTCAGTCGTGTTCTTCGTCGACGCGACGCTTGATGACGTTACGACATGCGTAGCTGCCGGTGCGGATCCGTTGGCCCGTGGCGAAGAGGGGATGACGCCGTTGCACTTGGCCGCCGCGTTCTCTAGGAGGGCGGAGGTCATTTCTGCTTTGCTGGATGCAGGCGGCGACCCGAGTGCAGTCCTGACGGATAGTGAAGGTAGGGAGACAGGCGTTACACCGCTACATGTGGCCGCGGCTCAGAACGAGGATCCCGAGGTTATCACAGCACTGCTGAGAGCAGGAGCAAACCTTAATGCTCGTGATTATGAGGGGATGACGGCGTTGCACTGGAGTGCACGCGGCAATGGTAACCACGGTGTAGTTGTGCGCTTGCTGGAGCAAGGTTCTGACGTCACATCTATAGATAACCATGGAAGAACTCCGCTGCAACACGCGGTGGAGGCGAACGAGAATCCGGAGGTGATTAGAGCTCTGTTGACGGGAGGAGCAGACGCGATGGTCCGGGACGGCGACGGTGACACACCCTTGCATACGGCGGCGGCACGCAAGTCCTTCGGAGCCGCGATGGTGTCGTTCTTGCTGCAAGCAGGAGTCGATCCGATGGCAACGAACCAATCTGAACAGACGCCGCTTCATAGTGCAGCAGCAGGCGGAAATGTCGGTGCTATAGAGGTTCTTGCGAAAGCAGGTGCCGATCCCTCGGCAGCCGACGAATTTGGCAATACGCCGCTGCACGTCGCTGCTGAATTCAACAACGACCCGCGTGCGATCATGGCGTTGTTGAACGTCGGAGCTGATCGTGACGTGAGGAACATGTTCGGCGATCTGCCTTGGCACTTAGCACGGAGAAATGAGTCTCTGGATGACGCTGACGCGGATCGATGGTTGCTCAGGTAGGCAACTCCTGTCTCCGTGGCGGAACGGATTTCGGGTCCGCCCGTTCGTATGATCGAACGCGTTCGCAGGTGCTCGCCGAAGTTGAGAAATCAAAACGGAAAGGCCAAGCGCGCGGGGCTTGTCGGCAATCATCCCGGATAGACGTGCATCCATCCGTTCCTGGCGGACGAACTCGCGTTTGCGGTGGCGCGACGGAAGCTCTCGCAATGCCGCCAACTCCAGGTCCGCCACGTCCAGACGCGCCGCAGCAGGTCGACACCCTGCCGCAGAATCGCGCTCAGGCTGGCGTAGCGCTCGGCGTCGACCAACAACTTGGCAAAGGCATGCTGGGTCCGTCGATAAGTGAAACGAGCATCTGACCACCAGTGGCAGACTCGCTGACTCAGGTAGTGTCCGGCAGCATCGAGGTCAACAACAGATGCGGCTCTGGCGCATGCGGCGCCGGACCCGAGTGGTCTCCTCGAGCGCTTCCGTGCGCTTTAGCGGTATCTCCCTCATGTCGTCCTGCCCGGCCGGACCTTGCCGCTGACGCGGCACATCCGCCAGACTCAGGGCCTGCGGGCGGGAGGAACGATGGGACGACTCGAGGGCAGGCGATTCGAGGGGAAAGTGGCACTGGTCACCGGCGGCGGCACCGGCATCGGCCGGGAGACGACGCTGATGCTGGCGGCCGAGGGCGCCGCGGTGGCCGTCAACTACTCGCGCTCGCGCGAGGACGCGGAGCGCACCGTCGCCGACGCGCAGGCGCACGGCGTGCGCGCCATCGCCTGTCAGGCGGACGTGGCCGACGACGCGGCGGTGACGGGCATGGTCGACTCCGTGGTCGCCGAGCTGGGCGGGCTGGACTTCCTGATCAACAGCGCCGGAGTCACGCGGCCGGTGCCGCTGGCCGATCTGGACGGCATCACGCCGGAGGACTTTCAGCGGATCTACGCGATCAACGTGAATGGGGTGTTCTGGTGCTGCCGGGCCGCGATCCGGCACATGCGGAGTGCCGGCGGCGGCCACATCGTCACGGTCGCCTCCCTTGCCGGGTTCACCGGAACGGGCAGCTCGCTGGTGTACGGCTCCAGCAAGGCTGCGGCGATCGCGCTCACGAAGGGGCTGGCGGCCAGCCATGCGCCGGACATCCAGGTGAACGCGGTCGCACCGGGGCTGGTCGAGACCCGCTGGATCGATGACTTCAGTCCGGAGACGATCCAGTCCATCGCCGGCCAGATCCCCATGGGCCGCGTCGCGCAGCCGCAGGACGTGGCCGACGCCATCTTCGGGCTGTTGGTATCCGGCTACATCACCGGCGAGGTGGTTCTGGTCTCCGGAGGGCGCACCAGCTAGCGCCCCCATACCGTCGCCTTCGCCACGCAGGCCGGTTTACGAACCTGTAACATCGCCGTAAAGGAGCAGGCACATGGAGTTGGTACGTTCGCAGGGCGGCAGGCACGCATGATCATCGACGGCCACGCACACGTCTTTCCGCGCATCGGCTCCGCTCCGCCGGAGCTGGCCAGGCTCCAGCTTCGCCTGCTGCAGCACCACGTGCAGTACCACCCGCAGGGGTTCCGGCGCGCGCCCGACGGGGCCCGCCTGCAGGGATCGCCGATCGCTCCCGACGGCGACGGCCTGGACGACATGCCGGAGGCCGAGGTCCGCATCGGCCGCCACGGCCGCCTGCACTTCCGCGTGGACGGACAGGAGTACTACCTGCCGTGGTACCCGCCGTCGCTGGATGAGCTTGCTGCGACGCCGGAGGCCCTGATCGCGCAGATGGACTACGCCGGGGTGGACCGGGCCGTGATCCAGCACGACCACCTCTACGGTCGCCTGGACGACTACCTGCCCGACGTGCGGCGGCGCTTTCCGCGCCTGCTGCCGCTGGCGCAGATCGACGAGTGGCGCGACGACCTCGAAGGCCAGGCGGCTCGCCTGCGCCGCCAGCTCGACGGCGGCTGCGTGGGGCTCTACTTCTGCGTGGAGGCGCTTGCCATGCTCGACTTCCGGCGCGCCTTCGACGACCCCTGCTTCGAGCCGGTGTGGACGCTGGTAACCGAGCGCGGCGTGCCGGTGTTCTGGTATCTGTACACCTCGCAGCGCGACCGCCTGGGTACCTACCTGGAGCAGGTCCGCCGCCTGGACCGCTGGGCGCAGGCCCACCCGGAGATACCGTGCATCCATACCCATGGCATCGAGTCGATCGTCCTTCGCCCGCGTGCGGAGCGGTTCGTGATCCCGGACGAGGTTCTGGCCTGCTGCGGCCGCCCCAACGTGCACCTGGAGGTGATGCTGCACCTGATGGCGCCCGACACCGAGTACCCGTACGCGTGGGCGATGCCGATCCTGGAGCGGCTGCACCGGGAACTCGGTCCCGAAAAGCTGATCTGGGGCTCGGACATGCCGGCGGCGCTGCGCTCGTGCACCTACCGGCAGTCGATGGACTACGTGCTGCGGCACGCCGGGTTCATGACCGCCGCCGACCTGGACCTGTTCTTCGGCGGCAACCTGGCGCGGCTGCTGAAGGTCGAGGACTGAACGGGGAGGCATGAACATGGAGGAACGCACCTGACGTGGACATTCGCGAGATAACGGCCGAGGTGGAGCACGAGGGAAGCACCCTCGCACAGGTGCGCAGCGAGCTGCGCAAGCAGATCATCGGTCAGGACCGGTTGCTCGACCGGCTGCTGATCGGCCTGATCTCCAACGCCCACCTGCTGATCGAGGGGGTGCCCGGGCTGGCCAAGACGCTGGCGGTCACCACCCTGGCGCAGGCCATCCGTTCCAGCTTCCGCCGCATCCAGTTCACCCCCGACCTGCTGCCGGCCGACTTGATCGGCACCCTCGTCTACCATCCCGGATCCGGTGAGTTCACCACCAGGAAGGGGCCGGTCTTCGCCAACATCGTGCTGGCCGACGAGATCAACCGCGCCCCCGCCAAGGTGCAGAGCGCGCTGCTGGAGGCGATGCAGGAGCGGCAGGTGACCATCGGCGACGCCACCCATCCGCTCGACGACCCGTTCATGGTCCTGGCCACCCAGAATCCGATCGAGCAGGAGGGCACCTACCCGCTGCCGGAGGCGCAGGTCGACCGGTTCATGCTGAAGGTGGTGGTCGGCTACCCCGACCGTGACGAGGAGCTGGCCATCGTGCGGCGCGTGGCCCGTACCGAGCCCTCGCAGCCGGTCTCCGGCATCCTGGACCCGGCCGACTTCGCGCGCCTGCGCGCGCTGGCCGACCGTATCTACCTCGACGAGAAGGTGGAGGAGTACATCGTCGACTTGGTGCGCTCGACGCGGGAGCCCGCGGCGTTCGGGCTCGATTTCGGCAACCTGATCGAGTACGGCGCCTCGCCGCGCGCCACCATCTACCTGACGCTCGCGGCTCGAGCCTACGCGCTGCTGCAGGGCCGCGGCTTCGTCACGCCGCAGGACGTCAAGACCATGGCGCCCGACGTGCTCCGCCACCGGGTGATCGTCACCTACGAGGCGGAAGCCGAGGAGCGCACCTCCGACGACCTGATCGCGCTCGTCCTCGATTCGCTGCCGGTGCCCTGAGCTCCAGGTCCATGATCTCCCCCGAGCTGGTCCGCAAGATCCGCTACATCCAGCTTCGCACGCGGCGCACGGTCACCACCGCGTTCGCGGGCGAGTACCGCAGCGTGTTCCGCGGCCAGGGGATGGAGTTCGACGAGGTGCGCGAGTACCAGCCGGGCGACGACGTGGGCTCGATCGACTGGAACGTCACCGCCCGCACCGGCCGGCCGCATGTGAAGCGGTTCGTGGAGGAGCGGGAGCTGACCGTCTTCTTCGTGGTCGACGTGTCGGCTTCCGGCCGCTTCGGCTCCACCGGCTCTGCCAAGACCGAGGTGGCCGCCGAGCTGGCGGCGGTGGTCTCCTTCGCCGCCGCCCGCCAGAACGACCGCGTCGGCCTGCTGGCCTTCAGCGACCGCATCGAGCTGTTCGTGCCGGCCAAGAAAGGCATCACGCACGTGCTGCGTATCGTGCGGGAGATCCTGTCGATCGAGCCGGACGGCACCGGCACCGATCTGGCAGGGGCCATGCGCTACCTGAACCGGGTGTTGCGCCGGCGGGCGACGGTGTTCCTGATTTCGGACTTCCTGAACCCGGACCGGGCGGGTACCGCCGTGCCGTGGTGGTCGCGGCCGGCCGGCGGCCGGCACGGGAGCGGTGAGGCCGTCACGCCGATCCCGTCGACCACCGATCTGCGCATGGCCGCCCGCCGTCACGACCTGATCGCGGCGTCCATCTTCGACCCGCGCGAGGCCGAGCTGCCGCCGGCAGGCATGGTCGAGCTGGAGGACGCGGAATCGGGGCGGCTGGTGCTGCTAGACACCGGCAGCCGGCGCGTGCGGCGCGACTACGAGCGCCGCTCGCGCGAGCGGCGCGATGCGCTCAGTCGGCAGCTCCGCGAGCTCGGCATCGACGAGATCCCGATCCGGACCGACGCGAGCTGGGTCGACCGGCTGGTGCGCTTCTTCCGGATGCGGGAGAGGAGGGCCGCCTGGGCCTGAGGGCGCGGACCGCGGCGATCGGCGCCACTGCGCTTGTGATGGCCGCCGCGGCCGCGCTGGTCGGCGGCTGTACGCCGGGGACGGCGGAGGGAGGAGCCCCGGCCTGGGAGGTCGACCGTGCCTACGGGGAGGATTCGGTCGCCGTGCGCCTGCGGGTGGACCGGCTGCGGATCACCACGGCGCAGGTCGTCCGGGTCGAGGTCGAGGTGGACGCTCCGGAGGGGGTGGCGGTCCGGCTGCCGGAGCCGGAGCAGTTCGCGGACTCGGGATTCCAGGTCGCGCCCCGCACCGCGCCGCCGGCCCTCGTCGACGACGGGCGCACCAGGCACCTGCGCCGCTACCGGCTCGAGCCGTTCCTGGCCGGCGACTATCCGATCCCGGCGCTGGCCGTCGGCTGGCTGGCGCCCGGCGAGGAACCTGCCGGCCTGTCGACCGCCGCGCTGACGGTCGAGGTGGGCTCCGTGCTCGGGGACGCGGCCGGACCGGAGGAGGCCCTGCCGGAGCTGCGCGAGGTGGGCGATCCGATCCGGGCGCCGCTGCGCTGGTGGCGGCCGGCGCTGGCGGGCGCCGTCGCGCTGGCGGTGGTTGCCGCGGCGTTGGCGGCCGTTCGCTGGCGGCGGCGGGTGGCCGCGCTCCGGCCGGCGCCGGTCGACCCGCCGGCCGTGGTGGCGCTGCGGGCGCTCGACGGGCTGGAGCGCGACGGCGTCCTGATGGCCGATCCGGACCCGTTCTACGTGGCGGTCTCGTCGGTCCTGCGCGCCTACCTGGAGGCGCAGTTCGGCCTGCGTGCTCCGGAGCAGACCACGGAGGAGTTCCTGGCAGCCGCCGAGGCGAGGAGTGCCTTCGATCGCG
Source organism: Spirochaetia bacterium (assembly GCA_965215345.1). GTDB lineage: Bacteria > Spirochaetota > Spirochaetia > SZUA-6 > Bin103 > CATQHW01. Next base: position 3,119,593 of record CBDCDL010000002.1, read on the forward strand.
AGCAGCAACGGACGCTGCGCGCGTTTCTGGCCGCCTGCGACGCGGTCAAGTTCGCGCGGGCACGGCCCTCGCCGGCCGCGACCACGCGCATCGTCGACACCGCTCGCGGCTTCGTGCAGGCGACCGCGGACGCTGGAGAGGCGCCGGCCTCCGCGTCCGCACCCGGCGCGGGAGAGGCGCGGCGGTGAGGTTCGAGACCACGTGGGTGCTTGGGCTGCTGGCGGTGGTCTGTATGCTGCCGCTGGCGCGCGCCGTACTGACCCGCGTGCGCATCGGCGTCGGGTTCCCTTCGGTGACGGTGCCGGCCGGCATCGCGCCGTCGCCGCGCCATCGCCTGGCGTGGCTGCCCGCGGCCCTGCAGCTCCTGGCCCTGGCCCTGCTGATCGTGGCGCTGGCGCGCCCGCGCGAGGGGCTGGAGCAGGTGGTCGACGTCAGCCGCGGCATCGCCATCGAGATCGTCGTCGACCGGTCGGGCAGCATGGTTGCGCCGATCACGGAAGGCGGGCCGACGCGGTTGGATGCGGTCAAGGAGGTCGTGGCCCGCTTCGCGCACGGCGACGGAGACGAGCTGGGAGGGCGGCCCAACGACCTGCTGGGGCTGATCACCTTCGCACGCCATCCGGAGACGGTGCTGCCGCTGACCCTGTCGCACGAGACGCTCGACGGCTTCCTGAGCGGCGTGGAGGTGGTCACCGAGCGCAGCCGGGACGGCACCGCGATCGGCGACGCGCTGGCCCTGGCGGCCGCCCGCCTGCGGGTTGCCGAAGAGGCGCTCGGCGCCCGCGAAGACTACGAGATCAAGAGCAAGGTGATCATCCTGCTCACCGACGGCAGCCACAACGCGGGCGAGCGGACGCCCGCGGATGCGGCCGAGCTGGCCGCGGGATGGGGGATCACGGTGTACGCGATCGGCATCGGCGTGGGGGCGCCGGAGCAGACGGTGCGCACCCCGCTCGGCACCTTCCGCCTGCCCGCCGGCCAACCCGTGGACGCCGCGGGGCTGCAGGCTCTGGCCGAACGGACCGGCGGGCTGTTCCGGATGGCCGAGGACACGGAGTCGCTCATCGCCATCTACGGCGAGATCGACCGACTGGAGAAGAGCGAGGTGGAGTCGGTCCGCTACGTCGACTTTCGCGAACGGTTCGCGCCGTGGGCGCTCGGCGCGCTGGGGGCCGCGGTCGCCGCCGCGGTCCTGGCCGGCACCGTGTTCCGGCGCACCCCGTAGGACGATGGAACTTGCCGACGGCGTGCGGCTGAGCTCCCCGGACGCACTCCTGCTGCTCTGGGTGATACCCCCGCTGATCGCCCTGTTCGTGCTCGCGGCCGTGCGCCGGCGCCGCACGCTGCAGCGCTTCGCGGGCGACCGCCCCCGGCTGCACGCCGAGCGCCGCAACGCCCGCCCGTTCAAGGGCGGCCTGCTGGTTGCGGCGGTGGTGCTGATCGTCGTCGCGCTGGCGCGGCCGGGCTGGACCCCGGAGACGCGCACGGTCGAGCGCCGTGGTCGCGACGTGGTGTTCGTCGTCGACACCTCACGCAGCATGCTGGCGCAGGACCTCGCCCCCAACCGGCTGGAACGGGCCAAGCTGGCGATCCTGGACACCCTGGAGGTGCTGCGCGGCGATCGGGTGGCGCTGGTCGCCTTCGCCGGGACGGCGGTGGTGAAGAGCCCGCTGACCTTCGACTACGGTTTCGTCAGACTGGCGGTGGAGCGGCTATCGACGGACAGTACCTCGCGCGGCGGCACGTTGATCGGCGACGCCCTGCGCGTGGTGCGCGACTCCGTGTTCGGCGATCAGCCGAGCCCGTACCGGGACGTGGTACTGATCACCGATGGTGGTGACCTGGGCAGCCTGCCGCTGCAGGCGGCCGGCGAGCTGGGGGCGCTGGGCGCCCGCATCATCGCCGTCGGACTCGGGGACGAGGTGACCGGACAGCCGATCCCGGACCCGAACGGGGGGTACCTGCAGCATGAGGGGCAGCCGGTGCTCACGTCCCTGGATGCCGAGGCGCTGCGCGAGCTGGCCGGCGTCACGCCGGGCGGCCGCTCTGTGAACGTGGCCACCGGCAACGTCGACCTGGGCGTCCTCTACACGCAGCTCATCGCGGGCGCGGACCGGCAACTGCTGGAGCGGACCGAGCGCGAGGTGTTCCAGGAGCGCTTCCAGCCGTTCCTGGCCGCCGCGCTAATGCTGCTGGCGCTGGAGTTCCTGCTGCCCGATCTGATCCGGCGCCGCCGGCGGCGAGGAAGGCGCGGGCCGCGAGCGGGCGCGCCGCGCCCACCGGCCGCGGCAGCGCTCCTGATCGCTCTGGCGGCGGCCTGCGCGGCGCCCACGGCCGCGCGGGCGCTGGGCGTCCCGGAGCAGGCCGAGCGCGACGGCCGCCTGGCATTCGCCGACGGCCGCTTCGGCGATGCCGCGGCCGCGTTCGGCGCCGCGGCGGAGGCTCGCCCGGGGGTGGCCGAGCTCCTCTACGACAGCGGCATCTCCGCCTACCGCGCGGGCGACCTGGAGGGCGCGGTGGGGATGCTGCGGCAGGCGGTCGAGCAGGCCGGGCGACCGGAGCTCGCGGCTGCCGGCCACTTCGCGCTGGGCAACGCCGGGGTGCGGGCGGTGGAGCAGGCGATGGCGGCGCAGGGCGCCGCGCCGACCGATCCGCAGGCGGCGATCGACGGCCTGACCGCGGCGGCGCAGTCCTACCGTCGGGCGTTGGACCTGCGCCCGGATTGGGAGGACGCCGGCCACAACCTGGAGGCTGCCCGTCTCATGCTGCGGCAGTTGCGGCAGCAACTGCCGCCGCCCGGGCAAGCGGGCGAGTCGCAGGAGCGGCAGGGGCAGCAGGCATCCGGCCAGGAGCCGCAGGGCGGCGGTCAGGACGAGCAACAGGAGCAGGAGCAGGGCGGGCAGGACGGCGCTTCCCCGCAGCAGGCTCCGCAGTCCGCCGGCCAGGAGGAAGAGGAGCTGGAGCCGGACCAACTGGCTCGGGCGATCATCGCGGCGGAGGAAGAGCGCGCGGAGCGGCGCCGGCAGGAGCGACTGCGGAGCGAGCCGGTGGAGCGCGACTGGTAGCGGCATGAGATCCCTGCCTCGTGTCCGCGCCGCCATTGCCGTGGTGGTGCTGTGCGCCCTGAGCGCGCCGGTCGCGGCGCAAACGCTGACGGCGCGCGCCGCGATGAGCGCCGCGGAGACCGAGATGGGCGTGCCCTTCACTCTGCAGATCGCCGTGGACGGCAGCGACTCCGCCCCGCAGGTGGAGCTGCCGCCGCTCGACGGCGTGTCGGTCCGGCAGGTGTCCGCGGGGCCCAACAACAGCGAATCGATCACGATCGCAGGCGGCCGGACCACCCGCCGGGTGCAGCGGGGCTACCTCGTCAACTACGAGCTGATCGCTTCCCGCGCCGGCCGGCTGGAGGTCCCGGCGATCGCCGTCACCGTGGACGGCCAACGCCTGTCGACGCAGCCGCTGGCCGTGACCGTCTTCACGCCGCCGTCGATCGACGAGTACCGGCTGCTCGTCGAATCGGCGGTCGGCCGCGTGTGGGTCGGCCAGCCGGTCACGCTGACGACCACCTGGATGTGGCAGGAAGGGCTGGGACCGCGTCGCCTCCTCAGTTTCTCCCACCCGGTGATGAGCGCCGAAGACGTGGAGGTGGTGATCGTTCCGTCGGAAGGCGAGCTGGTGGAGCTGACCGTTCACGGCACCAACCTCATGGCGGCGCAGCGCGCCATGCGCCACGACGGCAAGGCGCAGATCGCGCTGGTCTTCGGCGTGATCGTGGTGCCGCGTGAGTCCGGCCGCCTCGAGGTGCCGGCGGCCACCGTCTCGTTCGAGGGGATCGCCAGCTTCCGCACCGGGCGCGACGTGTTCGGCCGCACGGTGCGCGACATCCGGCGTCTGGTGATCTCCTCCGAGCCGCTGACGCTCAGCGTCGAGCCGCTGCCGGCCGCGGGGCGCCCGGACGGATTTTCCGGACTGGTCGGCGCCTTCGAAGTCGCGTCGACCGCTGCGCCGACCGACGCGAAGGTGGGAGATCCGATCGACCTGGAAGTGACGGTGAGCGGGTCGGGAGACCTGTCCGCCCTCGCGAAGCTGGACCTGGCCCACCTGGACGCCGGCGGAGATTTCCGCGTGGCGGCGCAGCGGGTGGAACGGGCGCCGGGCCGTTTCCCGTCGCGGGCCACCTTCCGCACGACCGTCCGGGCGCTGCACGAGTCGGTGCGCGCCATCCCGCCGGTGCGTTTGTCGTACTTCGATCCGCAGCGCGGCGCCTATGCGGAAGCCGCCAGCGACGCTATCGCGCTGGACGTGCAGCCGGCCCGGCAGGTGACGCTGCGCGACGTGGAGGGCGGTGATCGTCCCGAAGCCGCAGGGCTTGCCGCCGCGGCTGCCGGCATCGCGCACAACTACGAAGGGGAGCGCCTGCTGCGTCGCCAGCGCTTCGACACCGCGGCGTTCCTGGGGTCGCCGGGCGGCGTGCTGCTGCTGGCCGCGGCCCCGCTGGCGGCCGGCATCGCCGCGCTCTGGCTGCGCATGCGGCGGCTGATCGCGTCGGCGCCGGCCGCCCGCGGCGCGCTGGCTCGCCTGCGACGGGCGGTGGCCAACGCCGGCGGCGGCGCGGACGGCGATGCGGCGATGGCGGCGGCCCTGCACGACTACCTGCGCGCGCGCCTGGGGACACACGGGACGCCGCGGCCGGAGCTGTTGGCGGGAGCTCTCGAAGGACGGGGCGTCGAGCCGGAGCAGGTGGACGCGCTGCGGGAGATGCTGGCCGGACTGGACGCGTCCCGCTACGGCGGCGCCGCCGCGGATTCGGCGGAGGCGTTCGGCGCCCGCATCCTGCGGTGGGCGGAAGCCGTCGACCCGGCCCTCGCCCGTGGGGAAAGACCGTGAACCGGGTACGCCGGGCCGTGGCGCTGCTGCTGGCCCTGGCGGTCGCCGCGGAGGCGGTCGCTCAGGCGCCCGCCGGAGATTCCATGGACCAGAGCGCGCTCCTGCGGGAAGCCGCCGACCTCTACCGGCAGGCGGACCGGCTCGAGACCGCCGGCCAGTCGGCCGCCGCCGCCGAGGCGCTGCGCGGCGCGCTGCTCCGCTACGAGCGGGTGGGGGCCGCGACTGGCTGGAACAATGGGCGGCTCGCCTACAATGCCGGCAACACCCACCTGCGGCTCGGCGACGTGGGCCGCGCCGTGCTGATGTACCGGCGCGCCGCGGAGCTGATGCCCGGCGACCGCGACGTGCGCCGGGGACTGGCCTACGCCCGCGGGCTGCGAGCCGACCGGATCGACGAGCCGGTGTCCGCCGGATTGGTGCGCGTGGTGCTGTTCTGGCACTACCTGCTGCCCACGCGGACGCGGGCGATCGCGTTCCTGGTGCTGTGGGGCGCCGTGTGGGCGGGCGTCCTGCTGCGCATGCTGGTGGCCGGCGTGCGGCGCCGGCGCTGGCTGCGGCCGGCCGGCGCCGTCTGCGTGCTGCTGGCCGCCGTGTTGGCGGGGTCGCTCGCCGCGGAGCTGATCGCGGCAGCCACGCCGCCCGGGGTGATCACCGCCGCTTCGGCGGTCGCCCGGCAGGGCGACGGCCACTCGTACGAGCCCAGTTTCGCGTCGGCCCTGCACGGCGGCACCGAGTTCCGGCTCCTGGAAGACCGCGGCGAGTGGTGGCACATTCGCCTGGTCGACGGCCGCGAGACCTGGATCGTCGCCGGCGCGGCGGAGCTGATCCGATGAAGGTGACCGGGGTACGCGCCGTCTACCCGAACTGGCGGCAGGTGCCGCCGCCTCACGCGTGGCAGGCGCACTTCTGGCAGATCGCCGTGCGCGTCACCACCGACGCGGGCGTGACCGGGCACGGATACGGTGGCGGCGGCCGGCCGGCCGTGCAGGTGATCAACGACCACCTGAGTCGCTTCCTGGTCGGGCGGCCGATCGACGACACCGGCGACATCGCCGCCGCCTGGGACGAGCTCTATCGGGCATCGATCCCCTACGGCCGCGGCGGCTTGGCTCAGATGGCGCTGAGCGGGGTCGATCTGGCCCTCTGGGATGCGCTGGCGCGCGCCGAGCGTTGCCCCGTGCACCGGCTCATCGGCCCGCGCACCAAGGAGGGGCCGGTGCCCGCCTACGCCACCGGCAACGACGTCGCGCTGGCCGCGCGCTACGGCTGCGCGGCGGTGAAGTTGTCACACCGCTGGCAGACCGAGGCGGACTTCGACCGCGCTGCCCGCGAGCTGGAAGCCGCGCGCGCCGCGCTGGGCCCGGCGGCGCGGCTGATGGTGGACTGCTACATGTCCTGGCCGGCCGATGTAGCCGCGCGCATGGCCGAGCTGCTGGCGCCGTACCGTCCGTACTGGTTCGAAGACGTGGCGACCCCCGAGCACCTGGCCGAGCTGGCAGCGTTGCGCCCGCGCGTCAAACCGGTGCTGCTGGCCGGCGGCGAGCACGACTACACGCCGGCGGCCTTCGCCGAGATCGGCCGCCGCGGCGCCCTCGACCTCTGGCAGCCGGACGTCACCTGGGCCGGCGGCGTCACCGGCACGCTGCGCATCCTGGAGCTGGCGCGCCGGCAGGGCGTGCCGGTCGTCCCGCACCGCGGCGGCGAGCCGTGGGGCCTGCACGTGATCGTCGCCACCGACTGCCTGGACCTGGCGGAGACCATGCCGCACCGCTGGCAGGAGCCGCGCGAGGACCTGTGGCTCGGCGAGCCCGAAGTCGTCGACGGCTCGATCGACCCGGGCGACGAGCCCGGCTTCGGCGTCCGCCTGAACGAGGAGCTATTGTAGCGTCTGATCCGGGCTCGGCGACTTGGTGTCGATCATGTCATCATGTCAAGTAGCCGGAATCGCGGCCTCCTTTGGCGCGGAATGGTGGGTGCCGGCCGCAACGGTGCGGTTGAGTGCGGAGATCAGCGCCAGGGCCGATGCCTTGGCGATGTTCGGGTGGGTGCCGGCGCCGAACCGCTGCGTGCCGTCGGTGCGGACGAGCTGGATGTAGGCGATGGCCGTGGAGTCCGTGCCCTGGCCCAGCGCGTGCTCGGAGTAGTGAGTGAGCTTGAAGTCGTTCCAGCCCGCCGTGCCAAGCGCGCTCTTGAGCGCGTCGATGGGTCCGTTGCCGCTGCCGGCCAGCTCCATCTCTCGGCCTTCGATCTCCACCGCGAGGCGCCCGTTCATGCGTGAGCTGTCCTGCGGGTCGCTGGAGATCGCGTAGTCGATGAAGCGGATCGGCTGATCGGCCTCCAGGTATTCACGCCTGAAGGCTTCCCAGATCTCCGCCGCGTTCACCTCACGTCCCGTGCGGTCGGTGAGCTCCTGGACCACTTCGCCCACCTCGGGCTGCATGGTCTTGGGGAGTTGGCAGCCGAACTCGGCCTCCATCACGTAGGCCACGCCGCCTTTCCCGGACTGGGAGTTGATGCGGATGATCGCCTGGTAGGAGCGGCCGATGTCGGTGGGATCGATCGGCAGATACGGCACCTCCCACAGTCCCTCGCCCTGCGCGGTCATGCCCTTGTTGATCGCGTCCTGGTGCGAGCCCGAGAAAGCGGTGTAGACCAACTCGCCGACGTACGGGTGGCGGGCGCCGACCGGCAGGTCCGTGCAGGCGTCGGAGATCTCCAGCAGGCGGCCGACGTCGCTCAGGTCCAGGCCGGGATCGACGCCCTGCGTGTACAGGTTGAGGGCGACGTTGACGATGTCGACGTTGCCGGTGCGCTCGCCGTTGCCGAACAAGGTGCCTTCGACCCGCTCCCCGCCGGCCAGCATGGCCAGCTCGGTAGCCGCCACGCCGGTGCCGCGGTCGTTGTGGGTGTGCAGGCTGAGGATGATGCTGTCGCGGCGCTGCACGTTGCGCAGGAACCACTCGATCTGGTCCGCGTACACGTTCGGGGTCGCCAGCTCCACGGTCGCCGGCAGGTTGATGATGATGCGCCGCTCGGGGCTGGGGTCCCACGCCTCGATGACGGCATCGCATGCTTCCACGGCGAAATCCAGCTCGGTCCCGGTGAAGCTCTCCGGCGAGTATTCGTAGACGATGTCGGTGTCGGTCCGGTCGGCCAGCTCGCGGACCAGGCGGGTGCCGTCGACGGCGATCTGCCGGATGGCGGCGCGGTCCTTGCGGAACACCACGCGGCGCTGCAGCTCGGAGGTGGAGTTGTACAGGTGCACGATCGCCTGCGGCGTGCCCTCGATCGCCTGGAACGTGCGCCGTATCAGGTGGTCGCGCGCCTGCGTGAGCACCTGCGGATAGACGCCCTCCGGGATCAGGCCGTTGTCGATCAGCGTGCGCGTGAAGTCGAACTCGACGGCGGCGGCGGACGGGAAGCCGACCTCGATCTCCTTGAAGCCGATGTCGGTGAGCAGCGAGAACATGCTGAGTTTCTGTTCCAGGTTCATCGGATTGATGAGCGCCTGGTTGCCGTCGCGGAGGTCGACGCTGCACCAGATCGGTGCCCGGTCGATGGTCCGGTTCGGCCAGGAGCGGTCCGACAGATCGATCTGCGGGAACGGCCGGTACTTGTCGATGACGCCTCGTTGCATGGTTCTCTCCTTTCCTTGAGGGCTTCCGGGTTCTTGAGGGCTTCTGGAGGCTCGAAAAAAAAGCCCAGGCTCTCTTCGGTCGATCGCGTCGACCGGAAAGCCTGGGCTGCTTCGTGCCGCTCGGTGCGCTACATGCGCGCTCCCGCGTGGCGTCGGGCAACCCAGGCGGCAAGGCCCAGGAGGAGAGCGAGTAGCGTCGGCAGCAACGCGCGCGTGTTCATTGCCTAATCAACCTACGGCATCTGCGGCGCGGTACGCAAGCCCGCGTGCGACGAGCGCTACGCCGCGCCTTCTCCCGGCTTGTCGGGCGCCTGGTTGCGGGCGCCCCAGAACATCCCTTCGATGATCCCTTCGACCTTCGACAGCCGGTCGCCGAGGTTGGCGATTCGCGTGGTGAGCTCCTTGAAACCGGCCTGCATCTCGTCCCGCAGCCTGGCTTCGAGGCCCTTCATGTCGTCGCGAACCTCTGTGCGCAGGTCGCGCACCTCCTGCCGGACGCCACGGATCGAGGCGAGCACGGCGGTGCCGAGGGCGATTGTGGCTGCGATGATCGCTATCGGCTCTGCGTTCACGTACACCTCTCCGGCGCCTTCGGCTCCCTGACGGAATCGTACCGGCCGGTGGACTGGATGTCACCGCGCCGGCATGGTCCATGCGAGCCAAGCGCCCTTCGTACCGTTGACCGCGCGCGATTCGCTGCCGCTTCATCTCGGACCGTGGTGGCGTGGCGTTGGGTGACCATGGACTTGATTCCTCGGCGTCAGGCTGCGAACGTGCCCGCATGCGCGTGCTTCTGAGCCCGGGCGAGAGCGAGCTGGCGACGGCATTGCGCGACGGGCTGACCGGCCACGAGGCGGTGCTCGATGTCGATCCCGAGATCGACCCGGAGTCGGGTGTCCGCACGGTGGACGCCGGGTTCGACGCGGTCGTGCGGGTGGGACTGCCGGACGGAGACCCGGATGGGCCGGCCGATCCGTCGGCCGTGCTGGATCGCTCGACGCGTCCGGCCTATGACCTGTTGAGCGCCGCGGCCGAGTCCGGAGTGGGGCGCTGCGTGTACCTGAGCTCGCTGCGGTTGCTGGCCTGCTACGGGGCGCATCACACCGTCACCGAAGGATGGAGGGCGCTGCCGCCGTCCGACGATCCCGCTCTGATCGGCTGCCACCTCGGCGAGCAGATCGCCCTCGAGTTTGCCCGCGAGCGGCGCCTGGAGGTGATCACGGTGCGGCTCGGCGACCCGGTCGTGGCCGGCTCGCGCAGCGCCTTGAACGACGACCACGGCGACGCCGCCATCTGCACCGATGACGTGGTGGCCGTGGTGTCCGCCGCGCTCACGGCGCCGGTCAGTCAGGCCTGCACCGTCGTGCATGCCCAGTCGCCCGTCGCGAACGCCCGATACCTGATGCGCCACGCCACGGAACTTCTGGGATACCCCGAAGAGGTGCCCGCGTGAAGGTCCTGATCGTCGGCGGCAACGGTTCGATGGGGCCGCACGTGGTCGCCGCTCTGAGCGGACGGCACGTGCTGCGCGTGACCGACGTCAACGAGCCGCCGCCGGACTTCGCCCACGAGTACGTGCGGCTGGATGCCGGCGACCACGACGGCGTGATCGCCGCCGCCGAGGGCATGGACGCGATCATCAACCTGTCGGTTTCGCGCTGGGAGCGGCGCGGCGCCTGGGACGTCAACGTGCGCGGCAACTACAACGTCGCCGCGGCGGCCGCGCGGCACGGCATCCGTACCATCGTCAACACCGGCCCGTACTACCAGGTGGCCGGCGCGTCGTACGACGAATTCGATTTCGGCCTGCACCCGGACATGCCGCCGCAGCCGGGCACCCTCCTGTATGCCCTGACCAAGGCGCTCGGCCACGAGGTGCTGCGCGTGTTCAGCGCGCAGCACGACCTGTACGTGCAGACGCTCCTGTTCTACCTGATGCGCCACCCGACCGCGCCGGGCAGGCTCGACACTCACGAGCAGGGGGGCGTGGGCCGGGACATGATCCCACCGTACATCGTCGCATGGCCGGACACCGGGCTGGCGGTGCGTGCCGCGCTGGAGGTCGACCACGCGCGGCTGCCGTCCCGGTGCGAGACCTACTTCGTGTTCCCGACGATCCCGCACGGCAAATACCGCAACGACAAGCTGGCCCGCGTGCTGGGCTGGGAGCCGCCGCACCGGCTGGAGCACCTCTGGATGCGGCGCATGGAGCGCTGACACACCCGCGCTGACACACCCGAAGGAGAAACACATGCACGTCTACACGGGAAGCTTCACCGACATGGACCTCGCCGATCACGGCCGGGGCCGCGGCATCTACCGCTTCGAGCTCGACACGAAGAGCGGCGCGCTGTCCGGCATGCAGCTCGCGGCAGAGGGACCCAACCCCAACTACGTGCTGTTCAGCGGCGACGGCGCGCGGTTGTACGCCGTCGTGGAGGCCGCGTTCACCAGCGATCCGAGCGGCACCGCGGTACGCCTGTACGACGTGGACCGCGCGACCGGCGCGCTGACGCTGCGCTCGTCGGCCGGATTCGGCATCACCGGTCCATGCCACATGAGCATGGACCCGGAGGAGCGGGCGGTCTTCGTCGGCTGCTATACCGGCGGCGGCGCCGTGATGGTCCCGCTCGGCGCCGGGGGAGAGCCCGGCGACCCGGTCGAGGTGCTGCACGAGGGATCGAGCGTCAACCCCGAGCGGCAGGAGGCGCCGCACCCTCACTCGGCGAACGTCACCGCCGATGGCCGCTTCCTGCACGTGCCCGACCTGGGCATCGACCGGGTGGTCACCTACCGCGTCGAGCACGGCCCGGCGCGCCTGACGCGCATCTCGGACGCTGCGTCCGCCCCCGGCGCCGGCCCGCGCCACATGGCGTTCACGCCGGACGGCGCGTTCGCCTGCGTGATGGGGGAGATGGCGTCCACGATCATGGCGTTCCGGTGCGAGAGCGACGGCGGGCTCACCCATCTGCAGACCCTCTCGTCGCTGCCGGCCGGTTTCTCGGGAGAGAACTCGACCGCGGACGTGCGCATGCACCCGCGCGGGCACGTCGTGTACTGCTCCAACCGCGGCCACGACTCGATCGCCGTGTTCTCGATCGACCCGAAGACGGGCGAGCTGTCGCAGCTCGGGCACGTGCCCACCGGCGGCCAGACGCCGCGCGGCTTCAACGTGGACGCCTCCGGCACGTGGCTGCTGGCGGCCAACGAGCAGAGCGACTCCGTGTTCAGCTTCCGCGTCGACGGCGCCGATGGCATGCCGGTCCCCACCGGCTCGTCGATCGAGGTGCCGCGGCCGACCTCCGTCGCCTTCGCCCCGGCCTGACAGCGAGCGCGAGATACGGCATGGGCGGCTAGTCACGTACTGCTCGCCGGCGAGGTCCGTTTGGTAGCGAAGTTGCATCGGCCATGGCCCGGCGGGTTGTCTCCCCGCGCGGGCCTCTTTCTCTTACGGGGTTGGTCCTCCAAGGATACCCTGTCCACAGCCTCGCCCAGCCGATGCCCTCTACGCACTGCGGCCTTCCACAGCCCAGACCGCATTCGCCCGTCGTCCCGCTCGATCCGTCAGCGGATCATTCCGACCTGATCACCTGCTTTCCCGGCGACTTGATTCGGGATACAACACAAAGCTTGGCCGGATCATGTAATCCGGCCGCGGCACCTCAAAGAGCTCGAGGATGGCCGGGGCGAATTCCAGGTAGCTGATGCGCGACTGGTGTTGGTTTGCAGGAGTATTCGCGTTGTAGATGATCAACGTTCCGTCGGGATGATGGCGGGCACTGTGATGATCGTCTATTTCTATCGATTTCAGCCCCATGTCTTCGATAGTTGCTGTTTCGGCCAATGCACCCGACCGGCGATGGACCCAACCGTCCCATATCGTAAAGGTGAGGACATGATCATTCAAATTGGGCTTGATTCCTGATGCAGTCAGTGTTCGGAACGCGCGTTGGGCGTTGGCCGGGCTCTTGAACTCGAGCGAGTATTGAGGCTCCATCGCCGAACGTACTTTGTACTCGTGTTCCGGCACACCGAGGGCGGCAAGGAAGCGCGCCACGTCATCGATTACGTACTGGGCAGTGGCTGACGTGTCCAGTTCGGGGTTCGCACACTGCCCCATGCTGCTGTTCACGATGAGGATCCTGCCCGTGCTGCGGCAGTACTCCATCATTTCACCGATGAACGAATCGAACAAACCGAGCGCGAACACTATTTCTTGATTATACCGATTTACCCATTCGTTTCCATACGCCCCATCGACACCTTCTTCGGGGAAGAGAGCATACCAGTACCGGTGCATGTTCGACGCGACGTGATTGGTGTATAAAATCGCCAAGTCAGGGCTGGTCTGCCGCGCAAGTTTTGCGAACATATCGGCGATGAGCATGAATTGGACGGCGCGCAGCCGTTCTCTCGACACTCGCTTCGCAGCCACTTGGGCTGCCACTCTGGTGATGTCGAGCAGCGTGCGCGGCTTGACGCCCAAAGCCGGCAGGCGTAGCGCCATGAGCGCCTCGCGCAGCCCGGGACTGGTCGCGGCGACTCGGCGGCTCTTGTTGCTCAGCTCCTGATTGAGCTTCTGGAAGGGCTGGTATTTCGCTGGTTTGGTCAAGGAACTGGCGCAGAACACCTCCGGTATCAGGAACTTTACGCGCTCATGGTTGATCAGGTCTTCAACTGGCGATGTGTGCAGCGAGTTGACCAATCCTACGCTATACCCCCGGCTTGCCAGAATTCGCCAGTACATGGGATAGTTCGCCGGTTTCTTGTCATTGTACCAGCGTATCCGGTGCCGGTCGTAGGGAGCACCGGTGTTGAGCGACGCCCAGGTCTGCGACGGGTAAAGAAAGTCCTCCGGTACGTCGTCGGCTTCGGTGACGATCAAACGGGATTCCCGCAGCAGCGTCGCGATGTGCGAAGCGGGATTGAGCGAGGCATACTTCTGAAAGATCCTGGGTGGGACCTCATTGGCCTCGATTACGACAGCACGGTGCGAGGGGCAGTTGGATCGCTCACGCTCCGGGGAGTACGATGGTTTCACGATGGCCTATGGTAGGCCGATGAGGTAGTGCCGGGCAACGGCTGAGAGCGAGCATCCGGTGCGAATCGGCAGGGAAAGTGACCCCAGATCGGCGCGTCAAAACGACCCTCTCTACGCGGGCTTGTAGTTACTCGTACCATCGGCCGAGGGTGGAGTCAATGCGTTGGTACGGGCCGCCCGTCGGCCCATGGCCACCGTAGAGACGCTGAGTGGACGCGCTGGGATGCGAAAGAACGACACGGAGCGTGCGGCCGGTATCCGGTCGATGAGCGGGCCGGTAGCCGCGGTGCCGAGTCTGCGATGCCGGCCTGGCCCGAGAGCGCCCGCATCTGCGGCGAGCGGGGCAGCCGATCGGCTGACCACTGTCGGCAGGGGTCCGATGGCCGCATGCCATGGAGCGCCTGACCGGGCGAATCGAGCGCTGGAACGACCGAAACGACCGCGTCGGGAATTCGGCGCCCGAGGATCGCCGTCACGGCGTTTTCTCAGGCGAGGTGGTGTCCCGATACCCCCGGCGGCACGCTTGATGACGCGGAACGCTGAGGGCACGAACCGGTAAGCGACGAGCCAAGTCGGGAAGGCGCGCTGCGCCGTCCCCGCTCATCCTTTCAGCCGTCTCAGCCTTTGAGCGTCCCCGCGGTGAGCCCGGACACGAAGTGACGCTGCATGAACACGTAGAATGCCGCCACGGGGAAGATCGCCATGAACAGGATGGCGAACACGTCCTCCCACTTCTGAACGTATTGACCGATCGCCCGATACACGCCGATCGTGATGGTGTAGTACTTCGAGGTGCCCAGAATGATCAGCGGGCTGACGAAATCGTTCCACGTCCAGAGCGCGACGAATATGACCACGCCGGCGATCGCCGGGCTGATCAGCGGGTAGATGATGCGTGCGAAGATACGCACCTCTCCGGCCCCGTCGAGCCGGGCTGACTCGTCGAGCTGGATCGGGATGGTGCGAACGTAGCCGGCGAACACGAACACGGCGAACGGCAGATACCACGCCAGGCTGGCGAGCAGCAGGCCCGGCACCGTGAACATCAACCCGAGCTGGCGCAGCACCTGGACCAGCGGCAACAGGATCACCTGCGCCGGCACCATCAATCCGGCCAGCAGCAGCAGGTAGGACAGCGTGAAGAACCGGTGTCGGCGGCGGCTGAGCACGTACGACATGGCCGACCCGAGGATCACGACCAGCGCCACCGTCACGCTGCTGATCACGACGGAGGTCCCGTAGGCTATGCCGACGTTGAAATGCGGGGTATCGAGATTGCGGGCGATGTTGTCCAGCGTCAGGCGCGCGAACGGGATGCCCAGGGGGCTGGCAAAGATATCGGCGCGCGTCTTGAACACGTTGACGATGGCGATGTAGAAGGGCACCAGAAAGATGCCGCCGGCGGCCAACAGGAAGCCATGGCGGGCGACCGACGGCAGATCGCGGAGTCCGCGTCCGGTAACGTTCACATGCGGCCCTCTACATCACCAGCTTGTCTTCTCGCCGGCGCAACAGCAGCACCAGCGTGATGGAGACCACGCCGACGATCAGCAGCATGTAGATGGCAAGGCTGGACCCGTACGACATGCGGTTCTGCTGGAAGCCCACGCGGAGGATCTGCAGGGCGATGGTCTCGGTGGCGCCGGCGGGGCCGCCGCTGGTGAGCACGACCACCAGGTCATAGATGCGCATGTAGCCGGTGAACAGGAACACCACGTTGGCGGTAAGCGCCGGCGCGAGCCAGGGGAACGTCACGGCCCTGAACCGCTGCCACGCCGAGGCGCCATCGATGGTGGCGGCATCGTAGAGGTCGCCGGGCACTGCCTGCAGCCCCGCGAGGTAGATCACCGTCACGAACCCGGTGTCGCGCCAGAGATTGACGATCAGGACCGACCACGGCGCGAGCTGCGGATCGCCCAACCAGTCGATCGGCTCCATGCCGGCAGCCGCGAACAACCCGCCCAGGATGCCGTGGTAGCTGAGGAGCGCCTTCCAGATGAAACCCACCGCCACCGAACTGATCAACAGCGGGAAGAAGAACGCGGCGCGGTACACGTTGGTCATCGGTCCCGGTCGATTCACCAGCACGGCGAGAAACAGCCCGAGTGCGTTGCCGAGCAGCGCGCCGGGGATGGTGAAGAAGAAGGTGATGCGCAACGCATTGTGGAAATGGCGGTCGTCGAGGCCGCGGACGTAGTTCTTCAGCCCGACGAAGTTCATCGTCGAGCGGATCCCGTCCCAATCGAAAAACGAGTAGTACAGGCTGAGCATGATCGGCAGGACCATGAACGCGAGGTAGATGACGAACCCCGGAGCGAACAACAGCGCCGTGCCCAGCGCATCGCGTCGCGCCGCCGCCGCGAACCGAAGCGGGCGGTGCGGCACGACCTGCTCGCCGGCGTTCTGTCCCCGCATGGATTCCGGCACGCAGTATACGTCAGGCTCCGGCGGTCAGACCGTCACCTTCGCAAGCCAGTCGTCGTCGAGGTCGATGCCGAAGCCCGGGGCGTCGCGCGGGACCAGATGGCCGTCCTCGATGACCGGCGTGCCCGGCAGCGCCACGGTCTCCGCCAGCGGCACCCCCGGCGGGGACACGCCGCTGGAGCGCTCGCCCCAGGTGACCGCCGGCATGGCCATCGCCAGGTGCTGGCCGTACGGGGTGTTCATGCCGCCGTGCGGGGCGACCGCGATGCCGGCGGCCTCCGCGATGTGGCAGATGCGCACGCAGGCGGAGATCCCGCCGGCCCACTGCAGGTCGGGCTGGAAGTAGTCGACCAGCCGCCGCTCGGCGGCTTCCGCGAACGGGCGCGCCAGGTACCAGTGCTCGCCGGTGGCCAGACTCTGCCCGGGCAGCCGCCGCCGCACGTCGGCGAAGCCGGCCATGTCGTCCGGCAGCAGGTAGTCCTCGATCCAGCGCAGCCGGTACGGGCACAGCGCCTCGCCGAGCCGCACGGTGTACTCCACGTCCAGCGCCATCCAGCAGTCGAGCATGATCTCCGCGTCCGGGCCGAGGGTGTCGCGCGCGGCGGCCACCATCTCCTCGGTGCGCCGAATGCCCTCGGTGCCGTCCTCCGGCCCGTACGGGTTGGGCAGCTTGAAGCCACGGAACCCCAGCTCCCGGTACCACGCCAGGTCGAAGCCGGTGGCGTAGCACGGGATCCGCTCTTTCTGCGGGCCGCCGAGCAGCGCGTACACCGGCGTCCCCAGGCACTTGCCCTTTGCGTCCCACAGCGCCAGGTCCACGGCGCTGATCGCGTGCGCGGTCAGGCCGGAGCCGCCGTAGGCGGCGCTGATGCGGACCATGACGTCGTACAGCTTCTCGGTGGCGGTCACCGGCTCGCCGATCAGGTGGCCGCGGAAGTGGTCGTTGATGATCGAGGCGACCGGCCCCGCGAACCCGCAGAGCCCCAGGCCGACGGTGCCGTCTTCGAGCGTCACCAGGCACGCGCACTGCTTCCA
Organism: Spirochaetia bacterium; assembly: GCA_965215345.1. Taxonomy (GTDB): domain Bacteria; phylum Spirochaetota; class Spirochaetia; order SZUA-6; family Bin103; genus CATQHW01. Next base: position 3,136,617 of record CBDCDL010000002.1, read on the forward strand.
GCCCGCGCCGGCCTTGCTGCGGGCGCCGCGGTAGCGCGCGTAGCGCTCCGTGGGAGCGGCCGGCTGGCGACCGCCGCGCTGCAACACCCCGGTCGGCGTCCCGGCCCGTTTCAGGTCGACTTCGAACGCGCGGACTTCCTTGATGGTCACGGTCCCCTCTCCGCCGCCGGCGCTACGCCACCAGGCCGGGCAGCAGGCGCTCGTACACGCCGAATACCTCGCCTTCCCGTTCCTCGGGATCGACCATCTTCATGAACGAAGCGCTGCCCGGATCGGCGCCCCCGGCGAAGTGGCCGTGGCTCTCGAACGCGGGCTGGTCGACGCCGTGCCAAACCACCTCCCGGTCGCGCAGCACCACCATCTCGCCCGCGTAGCGGTCGACCAGGCGCTCGCGCTCGTCGCGATAGAATAGCGCCTGCTCGCAGGCGGTACGGCGAATGCCGGCCACGATCGGCGGCGGGTCCTGCTGGTCCGAATCGAACTCCGCCAGTGGCGGCTGCAGGTCGGTCTGGAAGTCGATCCGGTCCGGATCGACGGTTCCGTAGCCGCGCTCGGCCGCCACCAGCAGGTGGTTGCGGTCGCGGCGGAACGGCGGCGCCGGCCAGTCGCCGGCCGGGTCGTGGCCCATCAGGTGCGCCGCGCACGCGTCGGTGGCCGTGGTCTGGTCGCCGGCGATCAGCGCGTCGGGCACCACCGGGCGGCCGCGCCACTCGCTGCCCTGCTGGCCGACCAGCCCGTCGACGATGTTCAGGCAGGGATCGGTGATCATGGCCAGGTCCGGGAGCACGTAGGACAAGCGGATGGCGTGGTGGAAGTAGTGGCGGACGCGCCCCTCCGGTCGGTTCGGCGGCGGCAACCCGAACAGGTTCTTCATGCACAGGGTGACGTCCATGAACAGGTGGTTCTTCATCTTGGCGACCGAGACGAACTCGTCCGACTCGCCGATGCAGGAGGTCAGCAGGTAGCGGTCGAACATGTTGCCGCCGCCGGGCACGTCGTACAGGCGCAGCGGCGGCTGCGAGGCATCGACGAGCTCGACGCCGAACTCGCGCAGCACCTCGGCCGACTCGAAGTTCGACGGCACGGTCTTGGCCGCCGTGTGCACGCAGGTATCGGCGGCGATCAGGGTCGCGTTCGTGCGGGCGCGCAGCAGGCGCAGCACGGCGCGCATCACCTCCTCGTCCTCCAGCTCCTGGCGCCGGCCGTGGTGGCGGGCGGTGTTCGGGTGCATCATGTTGAACTTGATGACGATGCGGCGTGCGCGTTCGAGCCGATCCCACGAGCGGGTCAGCGGCTCCGTGATGCGCTCCAGCGTCCGGTAGATCTCCTCCGCCGAGGCGCGGTGGTCGCAGCGCTCGGCGCGCACGGTGTATCGCTTGCTCATCGTCTCTCCTTCAGCCCTCCGACAGCTTACCTTACGCGACCTGCCGGGCGGCGGCGGGATCCCGGTCCGGGTCGGGTTCGGGCGGCCGCGGCGGCCCGTGGGGCTGCATGGGGCGGGCGAGCTGCCGCTCCAGGGCGAGGTAGCCGACCCCCGCGTAGGCCAGGTTCGCCAGGATGACCGACAGCCAGACGACGCCGACCGGCGCGCCGAGCGGGCCGGCCAGCAGGATCCCGGCGCCCGACAGGACCGCCAGCCGCAGGGCCGAGACCGCCGCGCCGCGCCACGACCGGCGCAGCCCCTGGAAGCTCATGATCACGACCATGCCGGCGCCCATCACGCCGTAGGACAGCGGGACGCTGCGCAGATAGCGGGTCGCGTAGCCGATCACGACCGGATCGTCGGTGAAGGTGCGGGCGATCGGCCCGGCGAAGGCCACCGCCAGGATGCCCAGCCCGGTGCCGAACGACAGCGCGAACACCAGCGCGGTGCGGTACGACCGGCGCGCGCGCTCGGGGTTGCCGGCCCCCATGTTCTGGCCGATCAGCGCCAGGGCGGCGACGCCGAAGCCGATCGCCGGCAGAAACGAGAATACCTCCGCGCGCAGGCCCACCGACACCGCGACCGCCCCCTGGTCTCCGAAGGTGCGCGACACCACGGCGGTCAGCACCGCCATCGCCAGGGGGCCCATCATGCTGGTCAGCGACGCCGGGAAGCCGATCGCCAGCACGCGCGCCACCGACTGCCCGCGGATCACCAGCCGGCGGAACTTGAAGCGGACCATCATGTCGCGCGTGGCAAGGAGCGTGATCCCGGACACCAGCAGCACGACCTGCGAGATGACAGTGGCGATCGCGGCGCCGCGCACGCCGAGCCGCGGGAAGCCCAGCCAGCCGAAGATCAGCAACGGGTCGAGCACGATGTTCAGCCCGGTGGAGATGGCGAACAGCATGGTGACGGTGGTGTTGTCACCCTGTGAGTTGAAGCCGAACACCGCGGCGAAGAACAGGAAGATCAGCACCATCGCCGACCCGGTGATGGTCAGGTAGTCCCTGGCCAGCGGAAAGATCGCGTCGGTGGCGCCGACCGCGCGCAGGATCGGCGTGCGCAGCGACAGGACCACGGTCGTGAGCACCACCGCGGCGATGAAGTTGAGCACGAACGACTGGCCCAGGATGCGCTCCGCCTCGTCGATGTTGCGGGCGCCGATGCTCATCGCCATCAGCACCCCCGAGCCAACCGTGATGCCGATTGTCAGCGCCACCGACGCGAACAGCGCGATCTGCGACATGTTCACGGCGGCCAGCGCCTCGTCGGCGAGCTGGCTGACCCAGAACGCGTCGACCGCCTGGTACAGGGTCTGGAAGAAGATCGACAGCATCACCGGCCAGGCGAGCGCCCAGGTGTGGGCCGGGATCGCCCCGGTGGTCAGGTCTCGGCCGCGCATCGGCGGGACTATGAGTCCGCCGGCTGTGCCGCGCAAGCGGAGAGCCGAGTTGGTTGTCGGCGGCCCCCACACCCGCATAGGATCGCACTCGATGCGAGTCCCGGACTTCCAGCGCAGCTTCCTGACCTTCACCAGCGACGACGACCGCAAGCAGTCGAAGACCAGGTCGCACGCCGCGCCCTACCGGTTCAACGCGGCGCGCATCCAGCTCGAAAGCGTCTGCACGCTCACCGGCGCCGGCGGCGCGACGCAGCGCTACGTGCTCGGCGCCTCCTGCAAGAGCGAGGTCGTCGGCCGGGACCGCGACCTGTGGCTGCACCCCAACGCCGACTTCTGCCCGGTGGCCAGCGACTCGGAGATCCTCATCCTGAAGAGCTGGATCACCAACCAGACCGAGGTGATGCTGGAGCCGCCGACGCTCGGACGCCAGCCGGAGCGGCAGGTCGGCCTGACCGCGGACCTGTTTGCCGACTTCGAGATCCGGTTGACCGAAGCCGACGGCGAGGTGCTCGACTCGACCGAGCGCATCATCGAGGCCACCTGCGCGCAGCGCCCGCTGGTGGCGCGGCTGCAATACGACGACGCCGGCTACCGGGTCTGCATCGACCACCCGGTCAAGACCATGAACGTCAACCCGCGCGACGGCGTGTTCCAGACCGACACCGGCCCGCTCTTGCTGCCGGACTTCGCGCGGCCGCGCGAGCAGGGACTACTGGTGGCGGCATTCGAGCTGGCGTTCGCGGCCTTCAACCGGCCGTCGTTCGCGGAGCTGGTGATTCGCCGGCCGACGCCGGTCACCGAGGACGGGACGGTCACCGCCAACCACTACGAGGAGTCCAGGAGGATCGACGCGATGGACAACCAGGTGCTGGCGCTGTGAGCCGCTCCGCGATCAAGGAAGGGAAGGCGTTCGACGCGGAGCGGACGCAGCAGATCATTGCCGACTTCCGCCGCGACGGGTACTGCGTGATCGGCGGCGTGCTCGATTCCGACGAGGTCGCGGCGCTCCGCGAGGCGACCGATCACTACATGGACGACGAGGCGGCGATGGCCCGCGGCTACGTGGAGCGCGACCACATGCTGCGCCACACCAACGAGCTGGACCCGATCTTCCTGGACCTGCTCGTGCGCGAGCCGATCTACAGCCTGATGGAGACCCTGTTCGGCGAGAACTTTCAGCAGTGCGGCGCGAACGTGCTGCGCTCGGGCCGCGGCGTGGCCATCGAGCACTGGCACGTGGACGACGCCCTGTTCTTCCCGCTGCCGGACGGCGTGCCGCGCCACGATCCGCGCATCCTGATGCCCGTCTACTGGCTCACCGTGCAGATGGCGCTGAGCGACATCGAGCGCATCGAGCACGGCCCGACGCAGTACGTGCCCGGCAGCCACTACTCCGGGCGCAAGGCGCCGGACAGCGGGACGCCCGAGTTCGAGGGGCGGGGGCCGGAGTCCATCTACTGCACGGCCGGCGACATCTACCTGCACGACCCGCAGTGCTGGCACCGCGGCGCGCCCAACAACTCCGACCGGGTGCGCTACCTGCTGCAGTCGCAGTACGGAGCGAGCTGGGGCTTCCACCGCTACAACGCCTACATCCGCCACCACATGCCGGAGCAGTTGATGGAGGGCGCCGACAAGCGCCTGCGCGGCCTGATCGGCCCGCAACGCCGCCACCCCGAGCGGCGCTACGTCACCGACGACTACCTCGAATAGAGCGGCCGGGGGCGCAAGGGAATCCGCTCGAACTCGCCGTCATCCCTCGGGATGGCGAGCAGCAGGTCGGCGAACGTCGGCGCCTCGGCCTGTTCCAGGTCGGCCAGCGCGCTGAATCTGCTTCTCGCCTCCCGCAGTGACCATCTCCTCATGTCCCGCTGGGGAGGTTCACTTGGCGTTGACACGTTCCTCGTCGTCCGATCCCGCGAGTCGCTACTTGAGATCGCGCAGGGCGTCCTGATCGATGCCGGTGGCCGACTCGATCACCGACCACTGAACACCGGCCTGCAACAGGTTTTCTATGGTGCCTACTTTCCCCTTCAGCACTCCCTGTTGCTCGCCTTCCTGGCGCCCTTCGTCACGGCCTTCTTGGCGTCCTTCTTGCCGGCCTTGCTTCCGTCCTTCTCTGATCAGTTCCTCGGCATAGGTCATCAGTTCACCTCCCGGTCCCGACACCGCCTCCCGCAGATCCTCCCCGAAGCTTCGTGCCATGCCTCGGTCCTGCGTGGCCAGCAGGTACATGACGAACATACGGACCGTAGCCTCCCCGCCCTCCGGCGGCAACGTCGCCAGCAGTCGCGCCGCGCGCCGCAACGCCTCGCGCCGGTGCCGATATGCCGCCATCATCATGAGCTGCATGATGCGCCCCTGCAACGCACCGCGCACCGCCCGCGGCTTCACCTGCGACTGGTCCAACGGTACTGGTGAATAGGAAGTTGAGCGGCAGCGATTTACTGGTGGCCATAGGCTGGTCGGTGAGGGCGACCGGCGATGTATGGAGAAGGGGCCGGAGCCGGTGAGCGCGCGAGCGCTGATGGTCCAGGGGACAGCCTCGGACGCGGGGAAGTCGGTGGTGGTTGCGGGACTGTGCCGAGCGGCGAAGCGGCGGGGCGTGCGCGTGGCGCCGTTCAAGCCGCAGAACATGTCGAACAACGCGGCGGCCTGCGCGGACGGAGGCGAGATCGGGCGGGCGCAGGCGGTGCAGGCGCGGGCGGCGGGGCTTGAGCCGCGGACGGACTTCAATCCGGTGCTGCTGAAGCCGCAGACCGACCGGGGCTCGCAGGTGGTCGTGCACGGGCGGCCGGTGGGGATGCTGCACGCGTCCGACTACCGGAAGGGGCGTGCTCGATTGATGGACGCGGTTATGGAGAGCTTCGCGCGGCTGGTCGCCGAGTTCGATCTCGTGATCGTGGAGGGGGCCGGCAGCCCGGCGGAGGTCAACCTGCGCGCCGGGGACATCGCCAACATGGGTTTCGCGCGGCGGGCGGAGGTGCCGGTATGCCTGGTCGGGGACATCGATCGCGGTGGGGTGATCGCCTCGGTGGTCGGTACCAGTGCCGTGCTGGATGCCGAGGATCGGGCGCTGATCGCGGGCTTCCTGATCAACAAGCTACGGGGGGACCCGGCGCTGTTCGATGACGGGGTGCGCATCATCGAGCGGCACACCGGCTGGCCCTGCTTCGGGGTGATTCCGTGGGAGCCGGCGGCGCTGCGCTTGCCGGCGGAGGATGCGGCGTCGCTTCCGCGGGGCCGGCCCTCGCAGGGGGGACGGTTGAAGGTCGCCGCGCCGGTGCTGTCCCGGCTCGCGAACTACGACGATGCGGATCCGTTGCGCCTGGAGCCGGAGGTGGACTTCGCGTTCGTACCGGCCGGAGAGCCGATTCCGCGGGATGCGGACGTGGTGTTGCTGTTCGGGACCAAGTCGACGATCGGCGATCTGGCGTTCGTGCGGGCGCAGGGGTGGGACCACGACATCCTGGCGCATGCGCGGGCCGGCGGGCGCGTGGTGGGCGTGTGCGGGGGGCTGCAGATGCTGGGGCGCCGCGTGCACGACCCGGCGGGGGCGGACGGGCCGGCCGGGTCGGTCGACGGGCTGGGGCTGCTCGACGTGGAGACGACTATGCACGCCGAGAAGACGGTGCGGCCGGCGCGAGGGCGGTGCGCTCTGAACGATGCGCCGGTGATCGGCTACGAGATCCACACTGGACAGTCGCACGGCGGGGATCTGGCGCGGCCGATGTTCCACCTGGAGACCGGCACGGACGGCGCGCGCAGTGTGGACGGCCTGGTCGAGGGGACGTACCTGCACGGGCTGTTCGCGAACGACGCGTATCGGCGTGCGTGGCTGGAGCGCGTCGGGGCGGGCACCGCCTCGTCCCTGCAGTACGAGGCGGCCGTGGATGCGGCCCTGGACGCGGTGGCGGACACGCTGTCGGCGGCGGTCGACCTGGACGCGCTGTTCGGGGCCGCGCGGCGGCCGAACGCGTTGACGCTCTCGGCGCCGGGTCGCTACGGTTGATACGTGCAAGGAGCGATAGAAGAACAGGAAGAGCCCATTGTGGTGCAGACCAGAACACGCACCTGCATTCCGAACTGGTGGTCTGAGGGGATAGCGCCGATGCTTATGAACTCGCACCATAAGCTTTGCGATAAATATCCTCAAGCCATTCTCCGTGGCCCGCCTTCCGGCTTCTACAACTGCCATGGGCTTGTTTTGCATCTCGGCGCACCTGTATTCACTCGGATGACATCAGCCGAATTCTCGAAGAAGATAACTATCAGGATATTGATGTTCAGCGTGTTCTCCCTGGTGATGTCGTTCTCTATGAGAAGCCCAATGGCGACATCGAACACTCTGGTGTAGTAATTCGCAAACCGAGTCTGACTATTCCTTGGGTCGTGAGTAAGTGGGGTGACGGCGGAGAGTTCGTGCATCCTGCGCTCAGTTGTCCGTACAACCGGGATGTAACTCTTTTTTACTGGAGGGTGAAGTCATGATCGAATCTTTGAAAGATAAAATGGAGGATGTTTACTCCGTGGTATTGGTGGCGAACACTCCAGCATATCTATATGACAATCTCCGGGAAGTTCTGTCCGGTATGGCAAAGAGGGTTCGTTTGCCGGCGCTGATTTCCGAACTGCGCAGCGAAGTGTCGGCTTCCCCCAGCGAAGAATACCATCAATCTTCCTATATCTATGCGCTGTTCATGCTGATGACGTATGACCGATATGAGGACGTTCGTCATCATCTCGAATGGATAGGGTCAATCAAGACCAAGTGGATGGGCTATCTGACCAAATACTATGAGAACAACGTTGTGTCTATGACGACAGTGTCCCATACGATTGCTGGAACCGAACAAAGCGAAACAAAGGTGGTAGTCGAGAACCTGTGATAGATTTCCAACTTTTCGTGCTTTCTGAGGGATCGTCGATGGATGCGGAGTCCAATCGATATTCCATCTTCAATGTCATTCTGGAGATGTCGCCGGCCGCGTTGCCGTTGGTCATGCAGAAGGTAACGCTGAACCTGTTCGTATGGCGTGCGATGAGCGATCCAGAAGTCGTAGAAGGCAATCTGTCAGTATTCAACAATGAAGACTCTGTACTACCAGAATTCCCCGTGAAGATAGACTTCAGCGGCAAGAGCCTCAAGGTATTGAGAATCTCGATCAACGGTATTCCGGTTCACGCTCCAGGTGTGCTTGCCTTCAAGTACAGGTCGGAGGAAGTCAACAAGACCTTGGAGGTGCCGGTCCTTGACCCGCCGTCCGAATAACAGATTGGATTGGCCGCTATCCTGAGCGCGGGAGCAAGGAACCAGGGTAGATGCGACGGTGGCGTGACTGGCCATTCTGTGATTTGCTGCGAGGGCATTCCCTCCGACCTGGCTGCCGGGGCGTCTGGCACCATCGCCGCGACCCTGGAGGTGCTCCGCGTGCACCAACTCGGTTTTGTCCGGCGTGACGTATAACCAGACCGGCACATGACCAATCTTCAGCAAGCGCTACGCGGGTTCCACGCCGACGTGTACCGGTACCTGATCGCCGCCAGTATGGTGGGATTCAGCTACTTCGGTTTCGTGTCGGTGCTGCTCAACCTGTATCTGCTGCGGCTGGGCTACGGCACCGACTTCATCGGCATGGTAAACGGGAGCACCGCGCTTGCCTTTGCGCTATCCTCACTGCCGGCGGGCGTGATCGGCAGCCGCTTCGGCATGCGGCGCGGCGCGACCGGTGGCATGTGCTTCCTGGCTGCGGGAGTCATGCTGGTGCCGATCATGGCACTGCTGCCGGTGGGGTGGCCGCGCGACGTCGGCATAGTCGCCACGCGCGTGCTGTCGGGGATCGGATTCTCCCTGTACATGGTCAACTCCTACCCCTACCTGGTGGCCGCCACCGATGCGCGCGACCGGCCCTACGCGTTCGCGATGCTGGCGGCGATTCCGCCGGTGGCAGGCTTCGCCGGCAGCGTGGTGTCGGGCGCGCTGCCGGTGTGGATCGCCAACGGTCTGGGTCTGGACACGGCGCATCCGCTGCCGTTCGCGGTGGGCCTGGTGTTCGCCGGCGCGATCCTGTTGCCCACCCCATGGATCGTGGCCCGCACCCGCGACGTGGAGCCGCCGAAGCGGCGCCGCAACGGCAACGTACGCCGGCGCACCGCCCGCGAGGTACGCAGCGCCGACGGCGCCCTCTACGTGCTGATCTTCTTCCTGGGTATTACCGCGTTGCTGCGCATGGCCGGCGAAGGCGCCGCCCGGTCGTTCTTCAACGTCTACCTGGAACTGGATCTGGGCGCTTCGACATCGCGCATTGGCCTGCTGCTGGCGTTCGGACAACTGGTGGCAGGTCCGGCGGCATTGTGCGCCCCGGCGCTGGCCAACCGTGCGGGAAAGGTGCCGGTAATCGTCGTCACTACCGCGATCACCGCCGCGAGCCTGGTGTTCATGGCGCTGGTGCCGCATTGGGCGGCGGCGGGCATCGGTTTCACGCTGGTGGTGGGCATGCGCTCGGTCACCCAGTCGGTTACCAGCGTGATGCACATGGAGATCGTGCCGGCGAGCCGACGCGCGGTCACGTCGGGGGTGGTGTCGATGTCGATGGGGCTGGGATTCTCGTCCATGGCGCTCGGCGGCGGCTACCTGATCCCGGCTTTGGGCTTCCGCGGCCTCTACCTGCTGGCCGCCACCATCACCGTCGCCGGCGCGTCGATGTTCTGGCTCTACTTCCGCGTACCGCGGGGCGAGTACCGCAACCCCACGTGACCGCCGCGTCGGTCGACCTGGACGCGCTGTTCGGGGCTGCGCGGCGGCCGAACGTGGCTACCGGCCCAATTGCGTGAGGGGCTGCGCGTTCAGGGCCTTCACGTCCAGGGCGAGGCCGGCGACCATGAGGTAGACGCGGCCGGCGCGGGTGGCGGCGAGCTGGTTCACGCGGCCGAGCGCGTCGCGGTAGGCCCGCCCGAGGGGGGAGGGCGGCACCACGCCGAGTCCCACCTCGTTGCTGATCAGGATCCAGGTGGCCGTGGAGCGCTCGATCAGGTCCAGCAGCCCGCTGGCCGCATCCAGGATGAGCTCCTCGGCGGCAGGGTCGCCTTCGTGCCGGAGCAAGAGGTTGCTGACCCACAGCGTGAGGCAGTCCAGCACCACGGTGTCGTAGCGGCTCAGGATCGGCTCGGCGCTGCCGGCCGGGTCGAGGGGTTCCTCCAGGGTGTCCCAGCCGCCCGGCCGGCGGTCGCGGTGGGCGGCGATGCGGCTGGCCATGTCCTCGTCCAGCGCCTCGGCGGTGGCGACGAACAGCACGCGCCGGCCGGCCTGCGCGAGCCGTTCCGCCGTGGCGCTCTTGCCGGAGCGGGCGCCGCCGAGCAGCAGGATGAGATCGCCGTTCACGGCACCGATCTCAGGTGCGTGGTGTCGTTCAGCAGGTCGAGCGCCGCGAAGCCGTTGTCGTAGATGGTGACGGCGGACAGGCCGCAGTTGTCGAACAGGAAGCGCTCCATGCTGTCGGACGGCAGCCCCAGCAGGCGCACGACCGCCGCGCTCAGCGAGCCGCCGTGCGCGATCAGCAGCAGGTCGCCGTCGTCGCCGCCGTGCCGCTCCCGCAGGCGGTCCACGCCGGCCGAGACCCGCTCGTACACGTCTCTTTCGCTCTCGCCTCCCGGCGGCGCGGTGGTGTCGTCCCCGGAGAACATCGTTGCGTATTGTTCCGGGTAGCGAGCCTCCATCTCGGCGAAGGTCAGACTCTCCCACTCGCCGAAGCCCCTCTCTCGCAGCGCGGGCAGGGTGACCAGCGGCAGGTCCCTGCCGCGCATGATCGCCTCCGCGGTCTGGGTGACGCGCCGCAGGTCGCTCGAATACACGGCGGTGAAGCCCATCGGGCGCAGGCGAGCGGCGATCGCCTCCGCCTGCGCCAGTCCCTTGTCGTTGAGCGGCACGTGCATCTGTCCCTGCGCGCGGCCCTCGACATTCCAGTCCGTCTCTCCATGTCGCACCAGAAACCATCTACCCATCGCGATTCGCCAGCACCTCCTGCAGCGCGCCGGCCAGCCGCCGGCAGTCGTCCATCCGCCGGACGCCGATGCGCACGTACTCCGGCAGCCCGAACGAGGTGCAGTCTCGCACGCAGACGCGGTGGCCCCGCAGCAGCCGCGTGCGGAGCGCCGTGGCATCGCCGACCCGGACCAGCAGGAAGTTGGCCGCGGACGCCGTGCACGGGCCGAGAGGGTCCACCATGTAGTACCAAGTTGTCCCCAGGCTATCCCCAGAGCAGTCCACGAACGGCGGTCACCGCCAGAGCGGCCGGCGCCGCCAGCAGCGCGACGCCGTAGACCAGCCGACCGGCCGTCCCCACGTCGTACCAAGTCGGGTCCCGGAAGCCGCCGCCGATACGGTAATGGCCGGCCTTCTCCAGGGCCACGCCCAGGAGGCCGGCGCAGGCGCCGATCGTCCAGCCGGCGTTGGGGCTGGCGGTGCGCCGGTGGTCGCGGCGGGTGACGCGCCAGCCGCGGCGCGCCGGCAGGCGGCGAAGCGCTCCGGCCGCCAGCATCAGCAGCGCGGCGAGCCGTGCCGGCAGCAGGTTGGCAACGTCGTCCAGCCGCGCCGCGACCTTGCCCAGGTGCTCGTAGCGGCCGCGGTAGCCGATCATGCTGTCCAGCGTGTTCAGAGCCCGGTAAGCCACGGCGCCCGGCAGGCCGAACAGCGCGAACGCCAGCCACGGGCCGACGTAGCTGTCGGTCGTGTTCTCGGCCGCGGACTCGATCGCGGCCATGGCCACCTGCGGGCCGGTGAGCGCCCGCGCGTCGCGGCTCACCAGGCTGCGCAGGCTCGCGCGCGCACGTCCGAGATCCCCGTTCTGCAGGGCGGTCCGCGTGCCGGCCACGGCGCGGCCAAGTCCCTTGACCGCGAATGTCGCCTTCAGCAGGGCGGCCGTGCCCAGCAGGTAGGGGAGGGGGCCCGCCGCCCGCAACCCCGAGGCTGTGAGCCATGCCAATGCGCCGCAGCCGGCCGGTACCAGTACGGCGATGCCGAGCCCGGCCGCCAGCGCCGCCGCGGGCCGGTCGGCCGGCGGCGAGCGGCGCTCCAGGAACGCGATCAGCCTGCCCATCCACACGACCGGATGGAGCGCTGCGGGCGGCTCCCGCAGTGCCAGATCCAGCGCCACCGCCAGCAGCAGCGCGCCGGCATCCAGGCCCCATTCGCCCGGCCACGGTGCCGGCACCATCGCCGATCTATCCCGCCAGCACGAGCACGGCGAGCGCCAGGCAGGCCACCTCGGCGATCTCGTTGACCGCGCCGTAGATGTCGCCGGTCACCCCGCCGAGCTGCCGGGTCGCCCACGCGCCGACCACCCACGCGACCGCGCCGGCCAGCGCCGTCAGAGCCAGCCCCGGCAGACCGGTCAGGGCGACCGCAGCCCCCGGGGCGACCAGCAGGCCGATCCACGGCCCGACGCCGCCGCGGTTCGCGAACGGCGTGCCGAGCCCCTCGCGCCGCGCGTACGGGAACGACCGCATCGCCAGCACCACCGCCGCGCGTGACAGGCACGGGAACAGGATCAGGGCGCCTGTCCGGCTTCCCTCCGGCAGCGCGGTGAGCGCCGCCAGCTTGACCAGCAGCAGGCACACCACGCCGACCACGGCGAACGCGCCCACGTGCGGATCGCGCAGGATCGCAAGGCGCCGCTCGGGGTCGAAACCGCCGAGCAGCGCGTCGCAGGTGTCCATGAAGCCGTCCAGGTGCAGGGCGCGGGTCAGGGCGGCCAGCGCGGCCAGCAGCAGGGTGCTGTTCAGGAGGACCGGCAGGTGCAGCGCCCGCAGCGCCAGGTCCAGGAAGGCGAGCATGGCGCCCATCAGCAGGCCGACCGCCGGGAACCAGGCCGGCGCGCGTCCGAGCGCGCCGGCCGCGTCCGCCGGCGGAGGGACCGGCAGGATGGTCAGGAAGCCGATCGCGGCCCGGCAGGAGGCCACGAGGGCCAGGAGGCGAGGGGGCTTCACCGTGAATCCGACACTCCGGCCTCCGCGAAGGTGGCCATTTCCGTCAGGCACGCGGCCGCTGCCGTGACGATCGGCAGGGCCAGCAGGGCGCCGGTTCCCTCGCCGAGCCGCATCTCCAGGTCGAGCAGCGGGTCGAGGCCGAGATGCTCCAGCACCACGCGGTGGCCGGGTTCGGCGGAGCGGTGGGCGGCACTCAGGTAGTCGCGCGCAGGCGGGCACAGGCCGCAGGCGAGCAGCGCAGCCGCCCCGGAGATGAAGCCGTCCACCAGCACGGCACGGCGCCGCAAGGATGCGCCCAGGACTACGCCTGCCAGCACGCCGATCTCGAATCCGCCCACCTTGGCCAGCACGCCGAGCGGGTCGCCGGGATCCGGTGCGTTACACGTGAGCGCCCGGCGCACCACGTCCACCTTGCGGCGGAGCTCTGCCGGCGTGCGGCCCGTGCCCGGCCCGGTGGTGTGCTCCGGCCGGATGCCGGTCATCGAGGCGGTGACGGCGCTCGCCGCGGTGGTGTTGCCGATGCCCATGTCGCCGGTGGCGATCAGGTCCGCGCCCCTGTCCGCCGCCTCGGAAGCGAGGCTCACGCCAGCCTGCAGGCAGCGCTGCGCCTGCTCCCGTGACATCGCCGGGCCGCGGCTGATGTCTCCGGTGCCGCGCCCGGCGCGCACGGAGCGCAGGTCCGGGTGGTCCGGGAGCTCCTCCGCGGCGATGCCGGCGTCAACGACGATCTGCCGCACGCCGAGCAGGCGGGCCATGACGCTGACCGCGGCGCCGCCGGCCAGGAAATTGCGCACCATCTGCGCGGTGACCGCCTGCGGATAGCCGGTCACGCCCTGTGCGACCACGCCATGGTCGCCGGCGGCGACGATCACCGCCGAGTCCCGGACGGCGGGCCGGTCCGTGCCGTAGATGCCCGCAAGCCGGACCGACACCCGCTCCAGCCGTCCCAGGCTGCCGGGCGGCTTGGTCAGGGTCAGATGGCGCGCCTCGGCGCGCCGCATGGCGGCGGCGTCCACCGGACCGATGCGCTGCAGAGCCTCGGCCAGCGTCATCCTTCGGTCCGCACCGGCGTGGGTCCCATCAGGCGGACGTGCGGCATGCCCGTGTCGCTCTCGTGCTCGACCACCGCCTCCACGCCGAAGACCTCCCGGAAGCGCTGCAGCGTGAACACCTCGGCCGGGGTGCCCTCGGCTGCCACCTGGCCGTCGGACAGCAGCGTGAGCCGGTCGCAGTAGCGGCTGGCCAGCCCCACGTCGTGCAGCGCCACCACCACCGCGACCTCGCCGCCTGAGACCTCCGAACGCAGCGTCTCCATCGCCGTGAGCTGGTGCCGGAGGTCGAGGCCGGCGACCGGTTCGTCGAGCAGCAGGATGCGCGCCTGCTGCGCCAGCGTCCGTGCCAGCAGCACTCGCTGGCGCTCGCCGCCGGAGATCCGGTCGAGCTGCCGGTGCTCGAACCGCCCGGTCTCGGTCCGCGCCATGGCCTCCCGCGCGAGACGCCGGTCGTCGGCGCCTTCCAGCGCGAAGCGGCTCAGGTGCGGGTACCGGGCCATCAGCACCGTCTCCAGCGCCGTGAACGGGTGGGCGGCCTCGTGCTGAGGCAGGTACGCGAGCTGCCGCGCGCGTGCCCGCGCAGGCAGCTCGGACAGGTCGTCGGCGCCCAGGCGGACCGAACCGGCGTCCGGGCGCAGCACGCCTGCCATGGCTCGCAGCAGCGTGCTCTTGCCGGCGCCGTTCGGTCCCACCAGTCCGGTTACCTGGCCGGGGCGCGCCGCGAACGACACGGAGCGCAACACGGGGGTTCCGCCAAGGTCGACGGACACCCCGTTCGCGGCCAGCGTGGGCGCGTCCGCAGCCAGGCTCAAGACCCTCCGTACGGCTCGAAGTCGCGGAAGGTCACGTCCCGGAACCGCTCCGCGTAGAGCAGCCGCGCGGTCTCCTCGATGCCGCGCACGTTCCAGTGCGAGAGCGTCGTGTAGTGGCGGGGATCGGCGACGATCACCCGCTCGTCGGCGATCGCCGGCACCTCGGCCAGCGCACGGGCGCCCAACAGTTCCTCGCGCAGGTCCGACCCGCCCGAGTCCGCCGGCTGCGTGATCAGGATCACGTCAGGGTTCATGGCGGCGATCGACTCCACGCTCACCGACTGGTGTCCGGCGATGCCGGCGCGGGCGGCCGCGTTGACGCCGCCGGCCGTCTCGATGATGCCGCCTTCGGTCGAGCCTTCGCCGGCCGCGCTGGTGGTCTCGCCCCAGCGGGCGATGGACAGCACCGCGGGCCGGGACGGGTCGCCGGGTGCGGGCACCCGCCCGGTGACCGCGGCCAGGCGGCGCTCGATGTCGGCGACCAGCTCCATGGCGCGTTCCTCGACGCCGAGCAGGTAGCCCAGCAGCAGGATGTTGGGGATGTTGCCGGCGGCCGAGCTCTCCAGCGCGGCGCGCACCACCGGCACGCCGGCCTCCCTGATCAGGGCGACCAGGTCCGCCTTGGTGTACCGGGAGACCACGACGATGTCGGGCTTGGCGGCCAGCACGTGCTCGACGCCGCGCTTGACCGTGTGCATGCCGGCCACCTGGTCGGCGACGTTGGAATAGGTCGGATCGGCCGTGAACGGCCCCACGCCCGCGAACCGGTCTTGCGGCACCAGGGCGAGCAGCATCTCGTCGTGACCGAGGGACAGGGCCAGTATCCGCTGTGGCGGCGCCTCCAGGCTGACCACGCCTTCGGTGGTTTCGACCGCCCGCGGCCAACTCCGGTTCGACGCGTCGACGATGCCCGGCACCGCCGGGTAGTCGAGCGGCGTCTGCGCGGCCGCGTCGAGCGCGAACGCCGCAAGCAGTCCGGCGGCGGCGATCCGGCCGATGCGCCTGATCGGTACGGGTTTCTTCCAGGTGTCCATGATTCCTCCGTGCATGGGTTCTTGGTACTACAGCAGTCCTGCCCGCGCCTTGTGACGGGCCAGCAGGAACAGAAAGAACGGCGCTCCGACCAGCGCGGTGATGATGCCGACGCGCACCTCGGCCGGCGCCACGGCCAGCCGGGCGACCGTATCGGCGGCCAGCAGGAAGGCCGCGCCGCCGAGCGCGCTCAGCGGGACCAGCACGCGGTGGTCGGCGCCGGTGATCAGGCGCAGCGCGTGCGGGACGATCAGCCCCACGAAGGCGATCGTGCCGGAGAAGGCCACCGCGGTGCCGGTGACCAGCGATGCGGCCAGCAGCAGGACGGTGCGGGTCAGCCCCACGCGCACGCCGAGCGCCCGCGCCTCCTCCTCGCCGACCATGAGCAGGTTCAGGTCGCGCGACAGCAACACCGCGACCGCCAGGCCGGCCAGCACGAACGGCGCGGCCAGCCGCACGTGCGTCCAGCGTGACGCGTCCAGGCCGCCGGCCAGCCAGAAGATCATCTCGCGCTGCGCGCCGAGATCGGCGGTGAACAGCACGATCGCCGAGATGATCGCGGCCAGGAACGCGCTCACCGCCACGCCGGCCAGCAGCAGCGCCGCCATCGAGAAGCGTCCGCCGGCCGAGGCGACGGCGAACACCAGCGCCAGGGCGCCGGCGGCGCCCGCGAAGGCCATGGCGGGCAGCGCCAGCGGCGTGGCCGCCTGCGCCCCCAGGGCGATCGCCACCACCGCGCCAAGGGCGCCGCCGGTGGACACGCCGATGATGCCGGGATCGGCCATCGGGTTGCGGAACAGCCCCTGCATCACGGCGCCGGCCACGCCCAGGGCGGCGCCCACGATCAGCGCCAGGGTGATGCGCGACAGCCTGATCGACTCGACGATGGCGCGCTCGGCGTCGGTGGCTTCCAGGACGCGGACGCCGATCTGCTCCAGCAGGATGCCGGCGGTGTGCGAGAGCGGGATGGCGTAGGGGCCGACGGCGGCGGCCGTGACGACCAGCGCCGCGGCGACGGCGGCCAGCAGCGCGCCGCCGCCCGCCAGCCGGGCGATGACCGGCGATCGCGGCCGCGCGATCGGGTGATGTGCCTGTCCGTCTCCCAACGCAAAGCTCCTTCGCCGCCCTGCGTTCGGGGTTCGCCGCCGAAACGGACCTGATCCCATCGTGATCGGGACAAGGCTCGACCTGAGGCGCTCCCTGAGCGGAGAGCGGCCACTCAGCCTTGCCCGGCAGGTCTCCTGGCTCCCGGATCATCGCCTGTCCCGCGCCTTCCCATCCCCGTGGGGCCGATTCCCCGGGGGACAGTGACATCAAGCGGGCGGCTCACCGGTCACAGTGGCGCCACCGCAGCGGATTCTCACCGCTTTCCCTGTTCGGCCTTCGCTTCCGAAGGCACCGGGCAAGGTCTGCCTATCGTGACTGTTCGCAGGCGAGCATGGGGCCGCGCGTGTCCGGTGTCAAACGCGGGTCAGGAGGCGGCTTTCTGCCGGGCGGTGCGCTTGCTGCCGGCCGCGGTCTTGCGCCGGGCCGTTCGCCGTGCCGGCCGCTTGGCCGGTCCGCGCTCGCGGCGAAGCTGCAGCAGCTCGGCGGCCCGTTCCGGCGTGATCGTCTCCACCGCGTCGCCGGTCCGCAGCGATGCGTTGGTCTGGCCGTCGGTGACGTACGGACCCCAGCGGCCCTCCTTGATCACCATCGGCTGGCCGGTCTCGGGATCGTTGCCCAGCGCGCGCAGCGGCGGCTGGGCGGCGGCCTGCCGGCGGCGTCCCTTCGGCTGCGCCAGGAGCGCCAGGCACTGCTCCAGGGTGACGGTGAACAGCAACTCCTCGGACTCCAGCGTGCGGCTGTCCGATCCCTTCTGGATGTATGGCCCGTAACGCCCGTTCTGAGCCGTGATGGGCGTGCCGTCGGCCGGGTCCGTCCCGACCGTGCGCGGCAGCGTCAGCAGCTTCAGGGCGTCGTCCAGCTCGATGCCGTCCAGGGTCATCGAACGCAGCAGCGACGCGGTCTTCGGCTTCTTCTTGCCGGCGTCCTCGGCGGTGCCGACCTGCACGTAGGGTCCGAAGCGGCCGGCGCGGGCGATCACCGGCAGGCCGGTGGCCGGGTCATCGCCGAGCACGCGGTCGTCGTCGGGCTTGTCGATCAGCTCCAGGGCCGCCTCCACGGTCAGCTCGTCGGGCGGGATCTCTCCCGGGATGGTCGCGCGCTGCGGGCCGCGCTCCAGGTACGGTCCGAAGCGGCCCACGCGCGCCACGATGCCCGCCCCGCTGCCGTCGGTGCCGATCGCCACGGAGTTCACCTCGCGCGCGTCGATCCGGCCCAGGCGGTCGGACACCATCGCCTTGAGGCCGGGGGCGTCGGGCTCCGCCGCCGCCCCGCCGGAATCCCCGCGGTCCGGCGCGCCTTCGTCTGTGGGCGCTTCCACTTCGGCGCCGAAGTAGAAGCGGCGCAGCCAGGGCTGCACGTCCTCGTCACCGGTGGCGATGTTGTCCAGCTCGTCCTCCATGCGCGCGGTGAAGGTGTAGTCGACCAAGTCGGAGAAGTGCTGCTCCAGCAGGCGCACCACCGAGAACGCGGTGAAGGTGGGCACCAGCGCGGCGCCCCGCTTCCACACGTAGCCGCGGTCCTGGATGGTGTTCATGATCGACGCGTAGGTGGACGGACGGCCCACGCCCAGCTCCTCCAGCCGCTTGACCAGCGAGGCTTCCGTGAAACGGGCGGGAGGCGAGGTCTCGTGACCGGCCGGATCGAGTTCTTCCAGGCCGAGGCGGTCGCCCTCGGCCACCGCCGGCAGCGGCCGCTCGGTGTCGCCGTTGGCACGGGCCCCGGCGCCTCCCTCGGCGTCGGTGCCCTCGGAATAGGCGCGCCGGAAGCCATAGTGGCTGATCGTGGTGCCGGCCGCGGTGAACTCGGCGTCGCGCCCGTCGGCCGCCTCGCCGCCCACGCGGAGCTGCGCCGTGCTGCCTACGGCGTCGGTCATCTGCGAGGCGATGGTGCGCTTCCAGATCAGCTCGTAGGCCTTCGCCTCGCTGCCCGACAGAGCGCCGCGCACCTCCTCCGGGGTGCGGAACCGATCGCCGGCCGGCCGGATCGCCTCGTGCGCTTCCTGGGCGTTCTTGACCTTCTTGGCGTAGCGGCGCGGGGAGGCCGGCAGGTAATCGGGCCCGAACCGCTGCGCGATGGCGTCGCGCGCGGCGTTCAGGGCGGCCTGTGACAGTGTGGTGCTGTCGGTGCGCATGTAGGTGATGTACCCCTTCTCGTACAGCGACTGCGCCACGCGCATGGCTGCCGTGGCCGACATGCGCAGCTTGCGCCCCGCCTCCTGCTGGAAGGTGGAGGTCATGAACGGCGCGGCCGGCCGGCGCCGGTACGGCTTGCGGTCGACGCCGCGCACGCGGAACTCCGTGTCCCGCAGTCCGTCGGCCAGCGAGCGGGCGGCGCTCTCGTCCAGGTGGACGGTGTCCGGGCGCTTGAGCCCGCCCGCCCGAGTGAAGCTGGAGCCGGCGGCCACCGGCTTGCCGTCCAGGGTGGCGAGCCCCGCGGTGAAGTCCCGCGGCGCATCCGCGTCTACCGGAGTCGTGACGCCGAACGTGGCCGTCAGGCTCCAGTAGCGGGCAACCACGAACGCCATGCGCTCGCGCTCGCGCTCGACGGCGATGCGGGTGGCGACGCTCTGCACGCGGCCCGCCGACAGGCGAGGCTGGACCTTCTTCCAGAGCACCGGCGACACCTCGTAGCCGTACAGGCGGTCCAGGATGCGCCGCGCCTCCTGCGCGTCCACCAGGCGGCGGTCGATGTCGCGCGGCTCGGCGATCGCGGCCTCGATGGCCGGGCGGGTGATCTCGTGGAACACCATGCGCTTCACGTCCATGCCCTTCGGGGGCTTCAGCTCCTGGTACAGGTGCCAGGCGATCGCCTCGCCCTCGCGGTCCTCGTCCGTGGCCAGGTACAGCACCTCGGCCTTGGCCAGCAGGTCCTTCAGCTTGCGGATCTGGCGCCGCTTGTCCGGCGGAACCACGTACAGCGGCTTGAAGCCGTTGTCGACGTCGATGCCCAGGCGCGCCCACGGCTGTTGCTTGTAGCGGGCGGGAACGTCGGCGGCGCTGCGCGGCAGGTCGCGGATGTGGCCGATCGACGACTCGACCACGAAGCCGTCGCCCAGGAAGCGGGAGATGGTGTTGGCCTTGGCCGGCGACTCGACGATCACCAGGGCCTTGGCGGCGGTCTTTGGCACGGGCAGAACATACGGCCCGTCCGCCGACCGTTGTCAAGCGAGCCGGGGAGCCGGCTCACACTTCTGCCAGGGCGGTGTCCTCGATCGCCTGCAGCGGGGTGAAGTCGCGCTGGTTCTGGAACCAGGGGCGGTCGCCGTTGGTGCAGGCGTTGCCGCACGCGTTGTAGATCAGGTACAGGATCGCCCGCCGCCAGGGCGAGATGTTGTTGGCCGAACCGTGGATGAGGTTGCAGTCGACCAGCGCCGCGGTCCCGGCGCCGCCGATCAGCGGCTCGATGCCGTGCTCGCCGGCCAGGCGGGCGACGGTGTGGCGGTCCAGCTCGTACAGCGAGTAGCCCCTGGCATCGCGGTGCAGCTCGATCGAGTCGATGAACCCGTGGCGGTGCGAGCGCGGGATCACCAGCAGCGGCGAGCGCGCGACCGAGCAGTCGTCGATGAACACCGACGCCATGATGCAGTCCGGCCGCTGCATGCCGTCGACGCGCTGCCAGGCGCTGTAGTCCTGGTGCCAGTCCCAGCGGGCGCCGGAGCCGAAGCCCTCCTTGGGGTTGAGGCGGCTCTGGTGCAGGTACACCTCGTCTTCCAGCAACTGCCGGCACGGCTCCAGCAGGCGCGGCAGCAGCGACAGCCGGCGGAAGGGCTCCGAATAGAGGTGCGTCCCGAACACCAGCCGTGCGCCGGTCCCGTCCTGCTCGCGGATCACCTCCGGCCCGGTCCGGGCCATGACCTCGGGCAGCGCGGCGCGCAGCGCCTCCACCTCCGCCGTGTCGAGGAGTCCCTCGAACAGCAGGTAGCCGACTTCCCGGTACTGCCGGATCTGGTCTTCGCTGAGCCGCACGAGTACATCATAGCGGAGTACCCTGTACGAATGATGCACCAGGAGCGACGCCGATGAGCGGACACGCCGCCACGACAGCACCGCGCGGCCGCAACCCCGGAGCGCTGGACGGACCGAACAAGGCGCGCCCGTCTGTCTCGCGGGCCAGCCTGCGCCGCGTGCTGGCCACCATCATCTGGCCGCGGCGCTGGATGCTGCTGCTCGGGCTGGTCCTGATCGGCATCAACAAGCTGGCCGGGTTGGTGCTTCCCTGGTCGTCCAAGGTGCTGATCGACGACGTCATCGGTCAGCAGAACACGTCGCTGTTGCCGCTGCTGCTGGCGGGGGTGGGCGGCGCCGTGCTGACGCAGGCGGTCAGCTCGTTCCTGCAGACGCGGCTGCTCAGCGTGCAGGCGCAGCACCTGATCTCCATCCTGCGTGCCCGCGTGCAGCGCCACCTGATCCGCCTGCCGGTGGCCTTCTTCGACGACAACCAGGCCGGGGCGCTGACCTCGCGCGTGATGCGCGACGTGGAGGGGGTGCGCAACCTGATCGGCACCGGGCTCGCGCATCTGGTGGGCGGGGCGCTGACCGCCGTGGTGGTGCTGGTCCTGATGCTGCGCATCAGCGTGCCGATGACGCTGTTCACGCTGGTGCCGATCGCCCTGTTCGGCGTGCTGTCGGGCCGGGCGTTCCGGGCGATACGCCCGGTCTTCCGCGAGCGCGGCGCCATCAACGCGGAGGTCACCGGCAGGCTGACCGAGTCGCTGAGCGGCATCCGCGTGATCAAGGGCTTCCACGCCGAAGCGCACGAAGACGAGGTCTTCTCCCGCGGCGTGCAGCGCATCTTCCAGAACGTGCGCAAGTCGCTGACCGCCACCAGCATGCTGACCAGCGGCGGCGCGCTGATCATGGGGCTGTCCGCGGTGCTGATCATGGGCGTGGGAGCGTCGTTGATACTGCGCGGCGCCATGACCGTCGGCGACTTCGTCTCGTTCAGCCTGTACCTGGGCGTGATGGTCGCCCCCGTGGTGCAGATGACCCGCATCGGCACCGAGATCACCGAGGCGTTCGCGGGCCTGGACCGCACCGAGGAGCTGTTGGCCAATCCGCCGGAGGGGCACGAGCCTGCGCGTACCGTGGCGCTGCCGCGCGTGCAAGGCGACATCGTTTTCGAAGGCGTCTCCTTCGGCTATCGCGAGGACCAGGCCGTGCTGCACGGCGTCAGCCTGCGGGCGGCGGCGGGCACGATGACCGCGCTGGTGGGCACCTCCGGCTCCGGCAAGACCACGATCGCGGGACTGGCCGCCTCCTTCCTGGTGCCCGACGCCGGCTCGGTCACCGTCGACGGCCACGACCTGAGGACCGTCACCCTGGACAGCTACCGGAGTCAGCTCGGCGTGGTGCTGCAGGACGAGTTCCTGTTCGAGGGCAGCATCCGCGACAACATCCTGTTCGCGCGCCCGGACGCGAGCGAGGAGGCGCTGCGGCGGGCGGTGCGCGCCGCCCACGTCGACGAGTTCACCGACCGCTTCGACGACGGGCTGGCGACGCTGATCGGCGAGCGCGGCGTCAAGCTGTCGGGCGGCCAGCGGCAACGGGTGGCGCTGGCGCGCGCCATGCTGGCCGACCCGCGCGTGCTGATCCTGGACGAGGCGACCTCGAACCTCGACACCGAGAGCGAGGCGCTCATCCAGCAGAGCCTCTCCGAGCTGATGGTCGGGCGCACCACGCTGGTGATCGCCCACCGGCTGAGCACGATCCGGCGCGCCGATCAGATCCTGGTGGTGGAGGAGGGGCGCATCGCCGAGCGCGGCACCCACGACCAGCTCATCGCCGCAGACGGCCGCTACCGCACGCTCTACGAGTACCAGGCGCGCATCTGACGGAACCCCGCCGGACGCTCAGGCGGCGCGGCGCGCGACGTCGATGAGGGCGCGGATGTAGCCGATCGCATAGGCGCGGCCGCGGTGGCCCCAAGTGGTGTCCTCCACCATGGCCGGCACGTGATCGGTGATCATGAAGCCCGTGAAGCCCACCTCGTGCAGCGCCTGCACCACCGCGAAGGTGTCCTGGTTGCCCTCGTCGATGAAGCACTCGTTGAAGCACGGCACTTCGCCCTGCACGTCGCGGAAGTGCACGTACACGATCCGGTTCCGGCCGCCGAAGTGGCGCACCGCGTCGATGACTCCGCTCGGGCCCATCTCCGACCAGCAGCCCATGCAGAAGTCCAGCCCGTGGTTGGGGCTGTCGAAGGTGTCGATGGCGCGCTTGAAGCCTTCGAAGGTGCGGAAGATGCGGGCGACGCCGCCCAGCGTCGGCACCGGCGGGTCGTCCGGGTGCAGGGCCAGGGTGACGCCCGCCTCCTCGGCGACCGGCAGGAGCGCGCCCAGGTAGTACTCGTAGTTGGCCCACATTTCGTCCTCGCCGAAGACGCGGCCGTGGGTCAGGGGCGCATCACCGTGCTCGGCCATGTCGAACCGGGTCGCCAGCGCGCCGCCGCGCAGCCGCTTGCGCTCGGGCGACCGCCATACCTGGTTGGGCATCCAGTGGTAGCCCAGGATCGGGATGCCGGCGTGGCCCATGTTGCGGATGGTCGCCTGCATGTTCTCGATCTGCTCGTCGCGGCCGGGCAGCCCCAGCATGGCCTTGTCGTAGAAGCTCACCGGTGTGTTCTCCAGGCACATCAGCCGCAGCTCGGCGGCGTCGGCGCGCTCGCGGAGCGCCACCAGGTCGGCCAGCTCCCAGCGGCCGGTGCGGGGCAGGTTCGGGGTGTTCATCAGGAAGTCGTCGGCGCCGACCTGCTTGATGAAGGCGAGCTTTTCGTCGGTGAGGTCGCTGAACTGCCCCAGGGCGATCCTCATCTCGTTCGCTGATCGCATGTCGTCCTCCTCTTACGCGACGCGGAACGACCAGATGCCGGCCGCGCGCAGGTGAAAGCGAATATAGACCGGCCGGCCGCGCAGGCGCCCCAGGTCCGGGTTGCCGCCCCAGGTGACGGTGCGTGAGACGTGGTCGCCGGCGATCGGATCGCAGTCGGCCAGCGCGTAGCCGGGGAGCGCCTGGCCGGGATACTCGGCCAGTTCGACGCGCAGCTCGCCGGCCGCGCGGCAGTTCACCTGCAGCCCGGAGCCTTCCAGCAGCAGCTCGCGGGTCAGCAACCAGCCCTCTTCGGCGGCATGCTGCTCGACGAAGCGGTCGCGCCGGATGCGCAGCGCGCCGATGGCGGTGCGGCCGTCGAGCTCGCCCGGCGTCCACCGGGAGCCGGTATAGAACAGCAGGCGGTCCTGCGCGGCCGCGTCGCCGGCCGCCGCGGGGACCGGATCGAGTCCGGCGGTCGCCACGCCCACGCTGTCGCGGTCGAAGTCGCCGTCGCGGCCGGTCGGCGCGAGGAACGGCTCGGTTCCGGTCGCCCGCTCCCAGCGCTGGCCGTCGGTGGAGAAGGCGACCTCGACCCGCATGCGCTGATCGTGCAGGTCGTTCTCCTCGAAGGTAGCCACGAGCCCCACCAGGGCGCTGCCGTGCGGGAAGATGGCGATGCTGTCGAACTCGTTGCGGTCTCCCTCGCCCGGGCCCAGCACGGTCCGCACCTTCGACCACCCGTAGAGGTCGCGGCTCTCGGCGATCGCCACGCGGCGGCGGTGATGGACGTGCCGTCCGCCCGCCTGGCCCGGCCAGACCCCGGACCCGAAGGCGTACGGCCGCAGGTAGGCGGTCCAGACGCGCCGGCCGGTGTCGTACAGCAGGTTGAGGTTGCAGTCGTGCCGCTGCGGCATCACCGGATTGCCCTCGTAGGGCCGCCAGTGCAACCCGTCGGCGGACAGCGCGAGCTCCTCGCCCGACCTCCCGGAGGGATCCTTGCCGCCCTTGTGCAGCATCTTGTAGCGCCGCGACGGATCGGGGTCGTCGCCGTCGATCACCACCGAGAACGCGCTGCAGTTGTCGTTGGCCCCGCGGTAGAGGATGTTCGTGCGCCGGTGCTCGCCGTCCGGAACCAGGTCGAGGAGGGGCTTGCGCCACGTCACGCCGTCATCGCTCTCGGCGTACAGCATCAGGTACGGCGGGATGACGAGCTTCCCGGGCCGCCCGCCCAGCGGCGGCAGGGTGCCGTACCACATGCGCAGGGTGCCGGAGCGTTCGTCGGCCAGCACGGTGGGGCCGAAGGTCTTGTCGTGCTCCCACGGCCGGTCCGGCTCCAGCACCTGTCCCGCGCGCTCGGGCGGCGTCACACGCCGCACCAGGCCGCGCCGGTCCTCCACCAGGCCGCCGTGGCCGAGCAGGTGGGTGCCGGCCCCGATGCGCAACGGCTCGCCCGCGAAGTAGGCGCCGGCGTCGATGGGCGCCCAGCGCATCATGTCGATCGGCCGGTACTGCGGCATCGAATCAGCTTCTCATTCCGTGAAACTGCTGGCTACCGGCGGCGTGCCTTCCCTCTCGCCCTTCCTACCGGGAATCGCCGGGACGCGTGTTCTTGTAGACCTTGCGGGTCCGCTCAACGAGGCTATCGAAGACGCCAGGCAGCGTGTCCGTCTCTATCAGGCCGGGAACGACTTCAAACGCCTGGTGTACGAGAGACTCCGCCACCACCCGAATCTCTCGGCGGATCTCCATCCTCGAGTGGGCCGTCGAAGAATATTGTTCCGGGGCAAACACCATGATCCACGAATTACTCGCGTCCTCGGTGCTGGATTCTGCCCACTCAAGGCCCCCAAAGTGTGGTGCCCAACTCTCCCACACCGCTTCGGGCAACCCGAGGACGACCCCGGCGCATCGGTCCTTGCCAGCCAGAGCGAACTTCAATATGAGCTGGTAGACCGTTCGTTTGAAGACATTCGCGAGGTTGGGACCTTCGATCCTCCGTCCCAGCCACTCCGGGTTTCTCTGTATCTGCTGCTCGAAATCGTGTGCATGCAAGTCGATCGCTGATTCGAGAGCCCTGACCGCGTGCCGGTAGCTACCATGAAAGTCCATGGTCTGGACCTCGAAGACACCGTATCGATGCACGACGAGCCAACCGTTGTCACACTCGCACTCCATTATCGTGATGTCGAAAGACAGCTCGGGAGTAGTCCGGGAGCCGCGGACATTGATTTCTCCACCCAGCTTGTCTTGGAAGAAGACGTACACCGCTTCCCTGGATGCTCTGTCGAGTACGTCAGCTCGGCGAGCTTCATCCGCCAGATGAACAACCGGATAGAGCGGTACGTGCTGTCGCTCGTCCGAGAAGATTTTTCGAGCTACTTCGCTTACGATCTGGCGCTCCAATGTTCTGTAAGGACAGACAATCCAGTCCTTGACTCCGGTTCGGGTCGTCGTGATCGTGCATACACCAGCACTATTGGCACTTTTATGCACTTCGTGGGTGCTTCAAGGGCGTCGCTCAAGAACGGGCACTGGCGTTCTCGCAGTAAGTTGACCGCGGCCGATGCCCCGGAAGGGGAGGGGTAGAGACGGACGCCGTACCATTCGGAGACATAGTTGGAGCCCGAGTTGGTCATGGTCCGGAGAAGAAAACCTCGACGAGTTCAAACCCTATGGCACGACGGCCGAGTTCGGCCGCACAGCGGACCGCAGATCCGGTGCCGCAGAACGGATCGAGGACCACGCCGTTCGGTGGGCATGAACTCAGTATCCGAGGCTTGATGAGATCGTTCGGAAACGTGGCGGAATGGCCGTTCTTCCCGGGTTGCGCATTGCACTCAACGACATCGAGGCCGCATCCTTCGACCTTGGACAAGTCGTAGTGGTATTTGGCGCGTCCTTCTTTGGGCCTCTTGACGAAATGGAAAAAATGCTCGTGTGAGAGCCGGAGGCGATCCTTCTCTGGGCGAGGTGGCACGTTGGGTTTGAACCAGATCAGGTCGTTTCTCAGTATCCATCGGTCATCCTGCATGGCGATGGCGAACCGTGAGGGTATCATCAGGAGCTGTTTCTCCTGGAGATATCCTCCCATGGGGGTTCTTCGGCGGACGCGCGTGTTGTCCCCGAGGCCCTGTCGTCCCTTGTCTCTTATGCTTGACCATCTTGCAAAATAGGTGTCGCCGATGTTTATCCAAATGCTTCCGTGAGACTTGATCTTTGACTGCGCTCGACGAAAGAACGACACGAGATGGCTCACATACCACTCGGGAATAGGCTCCAGGCCGAGAACGCCTCCGTGATCTTTGTACCACTCCCATGACGGTGCCTGAGAGCGAGGAGCGTCCGTCTCCCACTCGCGGAGGATGCCCCAATTGTGGTTTAGTCCGTACGTGCGGTGGCCCCAATACGGCGGACTGGTTATGATCAGATCTACCGAATCGTCATCGAGTTCGTCGACAAGTTGAAAACGCGTCACCTTGGATGATCTGGATTGTTGACGCCGCCGCCTTTTGACTCGGGTCGTTGCGACCGAACGTGGTTTGCTCGGGCGGAGAAAGTACATCGATCTGCAGTTGACGGTCCTGCAGGCCCCGAGGAGGCGAGTAGACCTGCGAATCGCGCTCGTGAGTGCGAGCCTCCGTATCGGTGCGGGGGTGAGTTGGTTGGCTTCTCGCGTTCGCCATGGAATCTGATGGAATCGAGATGGTGACAAACAATAGCTGGACGTTGGTAGGAGGACAAGGTGTAGCACCGCTTGCGGCCCTGGCGATCGCGGCTACGTGGTATCGTTCGGGGATGGGGCCGGGCGGGTGAAGCGGCTTGGGCGTGATGGCTGGGATCGCGCGGTCGGGTTTGTCGAGGCACACGCCGACCCGCTCGATCGGGCGCTCGGTCGCCATCACCTGCTCGGCGGCGACCGCCAGGAGGTCGTCGACGCGC
The DNA here is from genome assembly GCA_965215345.1 of Spirochaetia bacterium. Taxonomy (GTDB): domain Bacteria; phylum Spirochaetota; class Spirochaetia; order SZUA-6; family Bin103; genus CATQHW01. Next base: position 3,164,177 of record CBDCDL010000002.1, read on the forward strand.
TGGCCGCGCTGCAGCCGCTGGACATCGCTGACGGTCCGGCGTCGCCGTTCTATGATCGGTACGGGGATCATGTGGAGCGGCATCTCGACTACCTCGTCGACACTCAGGGATCGGATGGCGCCTGGGCGCCGCACTGGAGCTGGGCAGCCACGTTCCCGGAGGCGTGGGAACGGGCGTCGGTCGACTGGAAGGGCCGGCTGACCGTGGGGCGGCTCCGGCAGCTCGCCGCCTTCGGCCGGGTGGAAGAGCGATGAACGCGCCCCGGACCCTGCTCGACGGCCGGCTGGAGGTGCGCACCGGCGACATCACGGCGCTGGCCGTGGGCGCGATCGTCAACGCCGCCAACTCCTCGCTGCTCGGCGGGGGTGGGGTGGATGGCGCCATCCACCGCGGCGCGGGCCCGGATCTGCTGGCCGAATGCCGGCGCATCCGCGCCACCGACCTGCCGGACGGGCTGCCCGCCGGGCAGGCGGTCGCCACCGGCGCCGGGAAGCTGCCGGCGCGCTACGTCATCCACACGGTGGGGCCGGTCTGGCACGGCGGCACGTCGGGCGAGCCCGAGCTGCTCGCCTCCTGCTACCGGACCAGCCTGGAGCTGGCGGCGTCGCTGGGCGATGCGGAGCCGGTAGAGACCGTCGCGTTCCCGGCGATCTCCACCGGCGTCTTCGGCTACCCCAAGGACGCGGCGGCGCGGGTCGCATACCAGTCGATCCGATCGTTCCTGGAGGGCAGCGCCCGGCCCGAGCAGGTGATCCTGGTCTTCTTTTCGGGCGATGATGCGCAAGGCTTTCTGGACGCGATCGCACACACGGACTGAGCCGTAGGGAGGGAGCTATGGGACAGCAGGGCACGCTCGTACAGGAACGGCCGCTCGCGCAGGAGCGGCGGGACGCGGAAGGGCTGCCGGCGCCCGCGCCGCTGCCGACGCGCCGGCTGGGCAAGACGGAGCTGGAGGTGCCGATCCTGGGCTACGGCAGCGCGCCGGGTGGCATGGGTCTTACCGACGGCGAGGCGATCGGCCTGTTGCACCGGGCGATCGATCTGGGCGTCACCTACCTGGACACCGCCCCCGGCTACGGCCAGGCGCACGAGCAGCTCTGCGAGGTGCTGGCCGACCGCCGGGACGAGGTGATCGTGGCTACCAAGGCGCCGGTGGACACCAGGCAGGAGGCGCTCGATTCGCTCACCCAGTCGCTGCAGGACCTGGGCATCGATCACGTCGACATCGCCTACATCCACAACCTGGGTCCGCGCGATGCGGAGCAAGTGCTGGGCAGCGACGGCGCGCTGGCCGGTCTGCAGGAGGCCAAGCGTTCCGGCATGGCGCGCTTCATCGGCTTCACCAGCCACTCCCACCCCGCACAGGCGGCGCGGGCGCTCGGCGAGCACGAGGTCGACGTGATCATGGTGCCGGTCAACTACGGCGACCAGCACACGTACGGCTTCGAGCGGGTGGTGCTGCCGGTCGCGCACGCCCATGACGTGGGGATCGCGGCGATGAAGGTGTACGGCGGCGCCACGAAGATGCACTACGAAGAGCCGACGCCGGCGGCACTCACCGTCCGGGGGCCGGTGGACCACGAGCCGGCGATGCGCTGGGCGCTGGAGCAGGCCGGCGTGGCCATCGCCGTGATCGGCATGTTCAGCGAGGCGGAAATCGAGCAGAACGTGCGCTGGGCGCATCGCGTACGGTCGTTGACCACCGACGAACGGCGAATGCTCGACCACGAGGGCAAGGCACTCGCCGAGTCGTGGGGCGAGCACTTCGGTCCCCCGTAACCAGGTGATCCTGCGCGGCGACCGGCACGTCATCGTCTCGGTGAGCGTCAACCGCGGTTACTGGACCGGCGGCCACTATCCGGAGGCGTGGACGCCGGTCAGCGTGTTCAAGCGCTACGACCCCGAGCCCAAGGGGTCCGGGGTGGAGCCCCACTATCACGACGGCGACGAGTTCTGGCTGTTCGCCGAGGCGAACGAGCACCTGCTGGTGCTCGCAGGCGACGTCGAGCTGACCGTGGACGGCGTGACCGTGACCTTGGCGCGCGGTGACGCCGCGTTCCTGCGGGGCGGGGCGTCGCGCCGGGTGGCGAGCCCCGAGGGGGCTCGCGTGGCGCTGGCGCGGGAGTGAGCAGAGACACCGTGAGCGGCGAATGCAGCTCGCCCGTCCGGCCGTGGCGGCGTGTCGCTGGCGAGATCGCCTTCGAGCACGCGCTGTTCGACGTGGAGCGCCAGGAGATCGCCGCCGGCAACGACCGCCGGCAGGTCGTGGCCCTCCATGCCGGCAACTGGGTGAACGTGATTCCCTTGCGCGACGACGGCCACGTGGTCCTGATCCGCCAGTGGCGCTTCGGGATCGCCGCGCCGACGCTGGAGATCCCCGGCGGCATGGTCGATCCGGGCGAAACGGCGCTTGAGGCCGCGCAACGGGAGATGATCGAGGAGACCGGCTACCGCGCTGCGAGCTGGACCCCGCTCGGCACCGTCCATCCCAACCCGGCGTTCATGTCCAACGAGTGCTCGATGTTCCTCGCCGAAGGGCTCGAATGGATCGAGTCACCACGCGGCGACGGGGACGAGGAGATCGAAGTCGACTCAGCCCCGCTCGCGAGCATCCCCGGACTCATCCGCGACGGCCGGATCACCCACTCGCTCGTGATCGTCGCGTTCCACCTGCTGTCGCTGCAAGGAGAAGAACCATGAAGCAGACCGTGATCGCCCTTGTGCTCGCCTTGGCGCTCGTCCTGGGCGGCTGCGCAGCCGGCCCCAACGCTCTCGTCGGCTCGGCGGACGACGAAGGCCGGCTGGCCGGCTTCTGGCTGGGCATCTGGCACGGGGTGATCGCGCCGGTCACCTTCGTGATCTCGCTCTTCTCGGAGCGCGTGCACCTGTACGAAGTCCACAACAACGGCGGCTGGTACAACTTCGGTTTCATGATCGGCCTGTGGATTTCCATCGCCGGTCCCGCCCACGGCACAGCCCGCAAGCGGCGTCGCCGATCGCGCGAGTGACGCCCTATGCCACGCGTGTGGCCGTGCTGTGCGGTCAGGATGTGTACGCGGGTTACCGTGCCTGACGGGCTGGTGCGCAACGCGTGTTCAAACACCACGCCTCGTTCGGCCAAGCGATGGTGAACAGGTCGCTCGTGTATTGGCTCATGACTCCGTGGCTGTCGGCTTTCCGGCAGATCCCCTGTGGGGAAAAGAACATCAGAGCGATCACTCGATCAACCCTTGCCGACATGGAACGGTCGACCAGGGCATCGGAGTCCGTACGTACCCTTGTGCCTGTTCGGCGCGACGCAAGACTTCCGCAAGGTGGGCTCTTGCCTCGGCAACGGTCCAGACTCGAGTCAAGCGTTCAGCCGAGGTCGATTCCGTAGTCGGCCGGGTCGATGCCCGAGTCTTCGGCCAGTCCGCGCAGGCTGATGAGCACGTCCTCGGGCATCTCGATCCCTGCGCGCAGCGCCTGCTCGCGCCGCTCCCACTCCATCTGCCCGGGCAAGAAGATGCGCTGGCCGGGGGCCATCTCCGCGCCGGCGATCTCCTTGCTCATGGCGCCGATGCGCTGGTGGAACTCGGCCGCCGGCATGATCGCCCCCACGTCGATGGCGATGAAGGCGTGGCCCTGGTCGGACGGCTCCGGATCGTCGGACACCCAGCTATGCACGCCGCTCATCATCGCCGAACCGGTGAGCACGGCGGTCAGGATCTCCACGAACACCGCCAGGCCGTAGCCCTTGTGGCCGGCCATCGGGAGCTGCGCTCCTGCGTCCGGGAAGATGGTGGGGTCCGTGGTGGGAACGCCGTCCTCGTCCACCAGCCAGGTGTCCGGGATCGAGCGCCCCTCGTTCTTGGCCGCGAAGATCTTGGTCGCCGCCACCGCGCTGGTGGCGACGTCCAGCATGATCGTGCGCTCGGTCCCGGTCGGGGCGGCCCAGGCGATCGGGTTGGTGCCCAGGATGCGGCTCTTGCCGCCCGGCACGGTCATGCACGGCTCCACGTTGCACATGGACATGCCGAACATGCCGTGCTCGGCGATCATGTTGGCGTAGTAGCCGGCGGCGCCGTAGTGGCTGGAGCGGCGCACGCCGACGTAGGCCATGCCGGTCTGGCGCGCCTTGGCGATGGCGATCTCCACCGCCCGGAAGGAGATGGCCGGCGGCATGCCGTCCATGGCGTCGACGATCGCCCAGGAGGGGCCCTCGGCGACGATCCGTTCCTGCGCGTCGGCGACCAGCCGGCCGCGGCGGGCGTTCTTCATCAACCCGCGGATCTGCCGCGTGCCATGGGTGAAGGTGCCCCAGGTGTCGGTGGTTACGAGCACGCGGGCCGACAGCTCCGCGTCCTGCCGGCTCAACCCCGCGCGCCGCATCGCCTCGATGCAGAACGCCTCCAGGGACTCGGCTCGAATCTTCACGGCTGCCATCGGTTCATGATCCTCCCGTCTACGCGCATGCTCGGATGGTATGCGCCCATGCCCGCGGAAGGAAACCGCGCCGCGGCGCCTGCCGGAGTCAGGCCGGGAGTGCCTCGACCGACCGAATGGGGTACGTTTGGTACAGGATGAGATTGCCGAGCATCGCCGTGCTCCGACGCCCCATCAACCACGTGCCGCGGGTAGCGGTGCCGGCCGCCGTCATGATCGGCGTGGCGCTGCTGCTGGGATCCTGCGTCACGGACGTCACGCACAACTGCATCTGGGGACCGACGGTCGTGAAGGTGCGCTACGAGGTGTCGTCCAGCACGGGAATGGTCGACATCGAGCTGCACAGCGGCGAATCCGGGTTCCGGAGCTATCGGCGCGAGCAGACGCCCTGGAGCCTGACCCAGCGGGTCCGCGGGGAGACGTCCGTCCTCCTGCGGGTGCGCAACAGCCGGCCTCTCGGCAACGTCACGGTGGCGATCTACGTGGATGACGTTCTGTGGAAGCGGGCGGCCGGCGTCGGGTCGGGAGCCGTTGAAGCCAGCGGCGTCATCGAGAGCGAGCCCGGCTGGGAATGCGGCACCGGCATGTTCGTACAGACGTACCCGGACAAGCCGGCACCGCCCGAAAGGCCGGCGCAGCCGAACGTTCCCCAGGAGCCGGCCGCCGGCACCGCGACCGGGAGCCCGTGAGCGAACAGGACGCAATCGCCGCGCAGGGGACGGAACCAGTCACGGAGCAGTCCCTGGCCGAGGATCTGCGGGCGCTCGGACTAGGTCAGGAGATGGTCGTCTTGGCACTCCTCGCTGAGCGCTCTGGGCTGGGTCTGTGGCGGCCCGGTCGCCGTGATCCGGGCGTTGCTGCGGGCACTCGGCGCAGACGGCACGCTGGTCATGCCCGCGCATTCCGGGGACCTGTCCGATCCCTCGCTGTGGCGCAGTCCGCCTGCGCCTGCCGCGTGGTGGGACACGATCCGGGCGACCATGCCCGCCTTCGATCCGGCCATCACGCCGACGAGATGCATCGGCGTCATTCCCGGCCGGAGCGCCGATCCTGGTCGGCGGCGTCAGGCAATGGGTGAGCTACCGCGAGCCGGACATCGACGAAGACGACTTCGACGCGGCAGGCGCCGCGTTCGAGAGCCGGGACACCGCCACCCGCACCGGAACTGTCGGGCACGCTCGGTGCACGCTGCTGGGCGCACGCCCGCTGGTCGACTTCGCCATCCCGTGGTTCAGGCGCCACCGGGAGGGCGCTGAGGAAGCCTGTCGGGCCGGACGAGCCTAGGCGACGGCGAGCCGGGTAACAGGTTTGATCGCTTCGCGGATGCGGCCTACGTCCATCGCATCGATTCCAGCCAGCGAAACCCCTCGGCTGACGCTCAGGAACTCGTAGGCGAAGACATAACCAGCCTGATCGAGATGCGCGACCCTGGTGTCGTCCAGACGTAACCCCCCCGCTTCTCCTCCCTCGGCCGCGCGAAGAATGAGGAAGATGACGTCTGCCTCAGAGTCGTACCGAAGTTGCACGGCGGGCCTCCTCATGTCGTGACCCAGTAGACAGTGATGACAAGGTTCCGTTCACGAGCTATTACGATGCGCATTATACGGTCGCCCATGGGTGCGTCGTACTCATCTGCGGTATCGCCTCTGATCGTAGTCCCGGGAGCCGACAGTACGGTCTCGACCATCTCCCGAGTGATCCCTTGCTCCATCATGCGCTCTGCGGCGTGGTGGCTGTAGCGCAGGCGGCTCACGCGGTCTTGTTGGCTCTGAACGCCTCGCGGGTGTAGGTGAGGGCGCGGTCCATGACGGCGTAGGGCTCTTCGGGGCCTTCGTACTCGGGGGAGACGGTGCCGTCGTAGCCGAGCTCGCGCAGGCGCCGGACGGCCGCGGGTAGCGGCACGACGCCCTCGCCCAGGTCGACCGCCTTGAACCAGGGACCGTCGCGCGTTCCCTTCCAGGAGGCTCCCGGCAACTCGGCATCCAGCGGCACCCAGTCCTTGACGTGTACGTGAACGGTGTAGGGGAACACGCGGTCGAGCGCCGCGACCGGGTCGTAGCCGGCCATCACGAAGTTGCCCACGTCGTAGACGGTCCGAACCTGGTCGCCCAGCCGCTCACAGGCGTCGACCACCCACTCGGGACCGCCGTATACGTCACCCCGGAACCCCAGGTTGGCGACCAGCAGGATCAGGCCGAGCTCACGCGCCACCGGCAGGCTCTTCTCCACCGCCTCGTACAGCCACTCGCGCAGCTCCTCGGGACTCAGGTCGCTGTCCCAGCCCGGCATCGACGGCAGGATCAGGATGGAGCCGGCGCCCAGCCGGGCGGCGACGCGCAGCCGTTCGTGGAACCGGTCGGCGCCGGCGGCGCGCCGGTCCGCGTCGCGGAAGCCGACGTGGCAGTTGACGTCGCACATCAGCACCTTCATGCCGGTCGCGGCGATTGCCTCCTCGACCCGGAGAACCTCGTCATCGTCCTCCAGCCAAGGGTCGTAGAGTTCCAGCGAGGTGATCCCGCGTTCGTGGAACCAGCGGATCGCCTTGGCGTTGTCGATCGGCCTGGGGCCGGTGATAGGCCCGAACGTATAGCTGTATCCGACGATCTCCATGCGGCCGATCCTACAGCACGGCCACGCGCCGGCGCAGGAAATGCGGCCAGTCCCACTCGGCGCCCCAGCCGGGACCGCTCGGCGGGGCGATGCTGCCGCCGGCGGGGACGGCCGGATTGAGGAGCCCGATCTCCTTGCCCGCCTCGTCGCGCGAGCCGCCGGGGAAATACTCGTAGTAGCGGGTGTTGCCGATCGCACAGCAGAGGTGCGCGTGCACGATCCCGAACAGTCCGCCCGGACCGTTGAGCTCCACGGTGGTGCCGCGCTCGCGCGCCAGGCGGGCGAGCCGCAGCAGCGGCGTCACGCCGTGGCGGGCGTTGCCGCGCAGGGTGTCGACCGCTCCGCTGGTGAGCCACTGGGCGCACAGCTCGCGGTCGTGCATGAGCGTCTCCGGCGCCAGCACGGGCACGGTCAGCTCGCGGCACAGCCGGCGCAGGCCGGCGTGGTCGCGGTCGGACAGCGGCTCCTCGAACCACAGGAAGCCGTGTTCCTCCAGCGCGCGGCCGACCCGGAGCGCCTCGGCGTAGGTGTAGCCGTTCTCGGCCGCGTCGTGCATGAGCGCGACGTCCGGCCCCACCGCCCGGCGCACCGCGCCGAACCAGCGGCAGTTCTCGGCGGCGCCGGCGGCGAAGTGGTCCTTGACCGCGGTGAAGCCGGCCGCAAGGGCGCGCAGCGAGTCCTCGACCGCTTCCTCGGCGGTGTTGCCGGCGCTGTTGTAGTAGGCGGGGCAGGCCGGGCGCGCGCGGCCGATCAGGTCCGCCACCGGCACGCCGGCCGCCTTGCCGGCGATGTCCCACAGGCAGCTGTCGAAGGCGCCGGCCCAGCCGGGGCGGGTGAAGGCGAACCGCGAAGCCCGGTGCAGCTTGGCGTCCAGCCGCTCGCGGTCGGCGGCATCCTCGCCCGTCACCAGCTCGCGGAGCTGCGCGAGCTCCCGCTCGGTCATGACGCGGTAGCGGACGTCGCCTACCGTGCACGTGCCTTCCAGGCCGTCGTCGGTGAGGACGTGCATGACATGCACGGGCTCGCTCTGGCGGCCGGCGCCGGCCGCCACCGCGTGGCGCCGCCACCAGTTGGATCCTCCCGAGCCGTGCCGGGGGTGCCAGCGGGCGGTGGTACCGTGCCCGACCTGCGCCATGTCGATCAGCGGCGTGACCGTGTCGACCTCGAACGCGGAGATGGTGACGTCGCGAATGCGCATGGGTCTTCTCCGCGGGTCAGTCCCGGAAGGGGTCGAATTCGTCCGCCGCCGCCATCGCGACGCCGATCGGCTCCAGCACGTGCACGACGCGGATGGTGCCGTCGTGGTAGCGCAGCACCTCCTCGATCCGCTTGTAGCAGTGCGGGGACTCGTCGGTCCCGGCGCCGCGCAACTCCACGCCACGCCGGTCCAGCCACTTCTGCATCATCTTCCGGCTGATCTTGCCCTCGGTGAGCTGGATGCGCCGCCCGCGCTTGAACCGGGACTTGCCGGCTGCCTGCGTGCGCGACATGACGCGCCCGGCCCCGTGGACGGTCGAGCGCATTGCGAGCTCGGACTCCGGGCCGTCCTGTCCCTTGATGATCACCGAGATGTCGCCCATGGTGCCGCCAATGAAACCGCGCTGGCCGGGGAAGGCCGGGGTCGCGCCCTTGCGCACGATCCACAGGTCCTGCCCGAAGTGGCGCTCCCGCCAGGCGAAGTTGTGGTGGTTGTGGACCTCGTCGAGGATGCGGGCGCCGAGCAGGCGGGCGACGCGCGCGCACACCCAGTCGCGGCCGGCGTAGGCGTAGCGCCCTGCCAGGTGCATGCAGGCGAGGTATTCCCGTCCCAGGTCGCTGTCCGCGTCCAGGACCACGGGATCGACGTTCATGCCGTCCGTGCCGCCACCTGCCTTGATGAAGTGGGTGGCAAGCTTGTGGCCGAGGCCGCGCGAGCCGAAGTGCACGCCGACCCAGGCGCGGCCCCGCTCGTCGGCGAACAGGTCGACGAAGTGGTTGCCGGAGCCGATCGTGCCGAGCTGCGATCGCGCCAGGTCGCGGAGCGCGGCCGCCTCCGGGATGTCCCAGGCCGGGTCGTCTTCGAACAGCTCGTGGTCGACCGGCTCGGGGTTCTTGCGGCCGATGCCGAACGACAGGGTGCGCCACAGGTCGTCCATGATGGGCCGGATGTTGCGGCGCACTTCCGCCGCGCCGGCGTCCAGCAGCACCGCCTTGTTCCCGCACGAGATGTCGTAGCCGACTCCGGACGGGCTGATCCGGTCCGCGTAGGCGACTACGCCGCCGATCGGTACGGCGTAGCCCAGGTGGTGATCGGCCATGAGCGCCGTTCGCTCGGCCCGCTTGGCGCAGCGGCGCATCTGCTCGACCGCACCCGCGTCCGGGTCACCCCAGACGGGAATGCCGTCGAGCATCCGATACCTCGGCCCGCGACGGCTCGGGTTGCGTTCCTGTGTGGTCATCCTGACGCCGCCTCGGGCGCCAACGTCGCCCGCCCGCCTATTCCTGCAAGGCTCCGGGAACAGGCACTTCAGGTCCAGGTTCGCGTAGCCGGCGGTGCGGTCGCGCACCGCGAACCGCTCGACCGCGTTCATCACCGTCGGGCTGTCGAACCGCCGCAGCGCTTCCATGGTCCGTTCGTTCACATCTCCAGCCATCGGGAATCCTCCCTGTCAGTCTTCAGTCTTGGTGTGCAGCCGGAACCAGTCGGCGAGGGCAGCATCGTCGATCCGGCCGGCTGCCACGTCTTCCATCGTTCGGATCGCATCCAGCGGGTCGAAGGCGAGGCGCAGGCCGTTGTCCAGCAGGAACAGGCGCGCGACCACCCAGGCGGTGCGCTTGTTGCCATCGACGAAGCCGTGGTTCCTGGCAAGGCCGTAGGCGTACGCAGCCGCCAGCGCGGCCGCATCGGGCTTGCCGTAGCCGGCCAAGTTGAGCGGACGAGCGACCGCGGACTCGATCGCTCCCCGGTCGCGGATGCCGTCCATCCCGCCGTGCTCGGCGAGCTGACGGTCATGGATGGCGAACACGACGCTTGTCTGAACCCAGCGCCAGGCGCTGCGCTCCTCCGAGTTCACTTGGCCAGCGCTCGCAGCACCTCGCGGTCGTCGTGCATGATGTCCGCTGCGAGCGCCATCTGGCGTTCGAACTCCGGATCGTAGGCGGTGATCCTGAAGCCCCCGTCGGGAGCCTCGGTCAGGAACAGCGTGTCGCCCTTCCGCACCCGAAGTTGTGCCATTGCCGCCTTGCTGAGGATGATGCCGGATGAAGATCCGACGGTCGTCACCTTGAAAGAGAACATCGCTTGGTAGGCCGGATATAATATTGATTATATCCAGCGTCGGTCAACCTCGGTCGGCCCGCGGTTGTACCCGCCGGGTGCGCGTGCGAGCCTCACGTCATGGCCGACGCTCGACAGACCGACCCGCATGCAGGCGCCGGCGACATGCGCCTGCCCGAATCGCTGCGCGACGGCGTGCTGCGCCACCTGGACCACCTGCGCTCCCGGTACGAGGCGCGGGGCTGGGGCGGCCGCACCGGCTTCGGCAGCCGCCCGGCCGTGCTGGTGATCGACCTGGCCCGGTTCTGGACGGAGCCGGCGCATCAGATGGGAAGCGAGATGGATCCCGTGGTGGAGTCGACGGCCCGCATCCTGGCCGAGGCGCGCGCCCGCTCCGTGCCGGTGCTCTTCTCCACGGCCGTCTGGGGAGATCCGGCCGATCCGCAGGGCCCGCAGACGCGCAAGCTCACGCTGCGCGTCGACCCGGACGACCTGTCGGTGTTCGACATCGATCCGCGGCTCGCGCCCCGGCCGAACGAGAAGGTGTTCCGCAAGTCCTATGCGTCCTGCTTCAAGGGGACCAATCTGCACGAGATGCTGGCGGCGCTGCGCGTCGACACGCTCGTCATCACCGGGGTCAGCACCAGCCACTGCGTGTACGCCACCTGCCGCGACGGCGCCGACAGCTACCACCTCATCGTCGCCCGGCAGGCGGTGGGTGACCGCTGCGAGCTGTTCCACGAGGTGAACCTCATGGACATCGACCTGGAGCTCGGCGACGTGATGTCGGTCGACGAGGTGCTCGACGGGTTGCGCGCGGTGACCGGAGGCTCAACCGGCTGAGAGCACGCCGTCGACCATTGCGGCGGAGTGGCCGAGGTGGTTCGCCGGGTCGAGCAGCCGCTCCAGCTCTTCCTCGTCCAGGTGGCGTCGGACCCGCTCTCGTACGATCGTGCGGGCCGCCTCCTCCGGGATCAGTCCCACCCGCGCCTGTGCATGCGCCAGCGCCGCCTCCGCGTCCAGCCAGCGCTGCAGCAGCCCGTCGCCGGAGAAGATGCGCCGCAGGCGCGAGCCGCCGTGCAGATGGCCGTAGTAGAGGGCGTCACGCAGGTCGGCGCTCCGGCCGCCGGCGTCGGCCGTCACGCGGGCAGGCTCACGATCCCGAGGGGGTCAGCACCAGCACCCAGTCGTGGAAGGCCGGGGTCTGCGGCATCGCCCAGCGGTCCTCGGCATCGCCGCGCACCTCGCCCAGGTCATGCGCCTGGCCCGTGGACGGGTCGATCAACTCGGCGCGGTAGGTCCGGCCCGGCTCCAGCGCGCACGCGGCCACCGGCTTCATCACCTCGCATGGCACGTAGATCACCCGGATCCCGCCGTCGATGCCGGCGGCGTAGGGCTGGTGACGGTCCTCCGCGTCCTGCGCGGGATCGACCCATTCCGGGTGCGGCTCGAAGCGCCACCATGCGAAGCGCTCCAGGATCCGCTTGCCGACGCCCACCTGCGTGGATCCCGGGAATGACATCGCCTCGTCCCACGGGCGTCCGCCCCATGTGGTGCCGTGCGGCGAGGCGCCGTACGGGCGGTCGCTGCGGTCCACCTGCCAGATGCCGTTGGCGCCGTAGCTGTAGCCGGCGGCGCCCACCAGCATGGTGGACCAGAACTGGAACCGCTGGATGTCGTCGCGGTTGGTGCCGCGGATCATCTCGTAGTTGCCCTCGCTGTCCAGCACCGGCATGCGCGGCTCGGCCGCCAGCGCCTTCTCCATCATGTCGACCGCCTGCGCGGTGGCCGGGTAGCCGTTGTGGCCGGTCTGCAGCCAGTGCAGGTCCATGGTGGCCGGATCGTCGACCTGGTCGGTGCCGAAGCGGGTCGGGTGGATGGTCAGCAGCCGGCCGTGGCCGTCGGTCTGCTTGATGTGGCGCGACATGTCGGACCAGACGGCCCGCCGGTCGGCTGGCAGCCACGGCTCGCCGCGGAAGATGCGGCGTTTCATCTCCCGGTTGGCTTCGCTGGTGTAGAAGGGCATCAGCGCCTCGCCGGCCACGCACCAGGCGACCGGGTAGGCGCCCCAGCGTGCGATCAGGTTGCGCCAGTGCGCCTTGAGGGCGCCGGCGCCGGCCACGTCCAGGAAGTACCCCCAGAACCCGACCACGCACGGCACCATTCCGGAGCGCACCAAGTGGGCGATGCGCAGATCGGCGGCGTCGAAGTACGCCGGGTTGATCGTCGAGAAGTCCTCGGCCCAGGGGAAGCCGCCGTCGCCGGCGCCGCGCTCATCGAAGGGGTCCATGTCCGGGTACAGCCCGGCCACCAGGTGGATGACGTTGAACCCCTTGGCGGCGCGGTCGGCGGCCAGCTCGCGCACGTCGTCCGGCCAGCGCAGCCGCCGGCAGAGCCCCATCCACCACGTGTCGCCCAGCCACAGGAACGGCGTGCCGTCGGCGTGCTCCAGGTGGCGGCGGTCGGCCGCAACCCGGATCGGGCCGTGCCGGAGCAGCGGATTGGGCTCGTCCTCGCCCGCGGTGACTTCGAGCTCACCGGCAATCCCGTGCAGACCGGCATCGTCCGCGTCCGAGCACCGCGTGCGCCAGCGGTGCGTGCCCGGCGTCGGAGAGGCATAGCGCGCTCCCCACGCGGAGCCGCCCGCCCAGAAGGCCGGGACCGCCCGCTCGCGCCCGTCCGGGCCGGTGACCATCAGGTCGAGGGTGATCTCGTTGAACGGGTCGGCGCGCTCGACGTCCGACCGGAAGCTCCACTCGGCGACGTGGTTGGCGCGGCATCGGGTCTGGTACGGGGTCATGCCCGCGAGTATACCGGTCCTTCCATCGGCGAAGAGCGGCGAATACACTGATGGGACTCATGGCAGCGGCGGGAGGAGGACCGATGGAGATCCGCAAGCGCCTGCTCCTCACCGGCGGGGCGACCGGCATCGGCCGCGCGATCGCCATCGCCTGCGCGCCGCCGGCGGCGGTGGTCGTGGCCGACGTCAACGCCACGGACGCGGAGCAGACCGTGGAGGCGGTCACGGCGGCCGGCGGCACCGCGCATTTCGTGCGCTGCGACGTTACCAGCGAGGCGGAGGTGCGCGCGCTGATTCGGACCACCGAGGAGCTGATCGGCGGCATCGACGCCCTGGTCACCGCGGCCGGCGTGCTGCAGGCGGCGGCCGTGCCGGTCGAAGAGATCGACCCGACCGACTGGACGCGCACGGTGGAGGTGAACGTCTACGGCTCGTTCTTCTGCGTCAAGCACACGCTGCCGGCGCTCCGCCGGTCGCCCTCCGGGGTGGTGATCCTGCTCGGGTCGGGCGCCGGGATCTCTTCCGGCAGCTCGTCGGTGCCCTACGCCACCAGCAAGGGTGGCGTCTACGGACTGTCGAAGTCGCTGGCTCCCCGGCTGGAGGAGTACGGCATCAGGGTCAACCTGCTGATGCCCGGCAGCGTCGACACGCCGCTCAAGCGGCGCGCGGAAGAGGCGATGGACGCGAGTGGCAAACCTCGCAATCAGGTGCTGGCGGATCCGGCGGGCGTGGCCAAGGTGGCGCGGTTTCTGTTGTCAGACGAAGCGGACTACGTACGCGGGGAGGTTTTCACGCGCTGAAGAGGCGGCCCTGCCCTACATATACGGGATGATGGCGGTGGCCAACGAGGTCTCGATCTCCCAGATCGCGGTGGATACCGCTTGGCCGATCAGGTCGAGCTTGCGCACCTGCTGGATGCGTTCGGAGGCGCGCTCCAGCTCGCGCGGGGACAACAGCTTCTTGAAGATTCCGCAGGCGTTGGCCAGGCAGATGATGACGATGTCGCGCGGCTCCGGGATCTCGTCGCTGAACAGCACGCCCATGATCCGCTGCTTCACTTCCCGCTCGGCCTTGCCGCCGATCAGCGGGTAGCGCCGCGACCGGAACACCCACAGGAACCGGTCTTCCTTGCGCTCCAGGATCCCACGCTCCACGAGCCGGTCGAGGGCGGTCTCACGAATGCCGTCGGAGAGGCCGCCGATCCGTTCGACCCAGTACCGGGCGTCGTGCCGCTGTCCGGCGTGCCTGATGGCCTCGAGGGTGGGATCGAACATCTGGTCCTCCAGCGGTGTGGAGTCCAGCAGCACGAGCTCGTTCAGGTCGGTGTCGATCCGGTTGAGCAGCGCCAGGTCCATCAGCACGGCGCCGGACAGGGCATACCGTATCGTCGACCCTGACAGGTGCTCGAAGCGCCCGCTCTGGTCGTCCAGGAGGAGCAGCATGATCTCCTCCGCGAAGGTCAGCGAGGAGCTCTGTTCTTGCGCCATGTTCGATCCATCCTATTTGGGAGAACGCACCTTACCATAGCGACCATAGCGCTGGTGCCAGAGTCTGCGGAACCGGCCGCGCGGCCATCGCGGCGCCATCCGTGGCGAGCCGCTCAGTAGGGGCTCTCCTTGGTGGTGATCGGGCACCAGCGGGCCACGGCCAGGTAGTCGATCAGCCGCTCGGTGGAGCGGGCGGTTCCGATGAAGCGGAGCGCCTCGGCGGCGGCACCGCGGACGTAGCGCGCGGAGTCGTGGAGCGCCCCCGCCAAGGGAGCGACCGCACGGTCCGTGCCGCGGGTGAGGAAGCCGAGCGCTTCGGCCGCGTGCTCGCGCACGTGCTCGTCGCCGTCCCGCAGGGCGTCTTCCAGCACGGGCACCGAACCGCCGGCGCCGACCAGGCCGAGAGAGCGGGCCGCCCGTTGCCGGACCTCGCCGTCGTGGTCGGCGAGGCGCGCCTCCAGGCCGGCCGCGGCGTCGATCGCGCCGGGACCGATCTCGCCCAGAGCAGCGGCGGCCATCCGGCGGACTTCCGGGCGTTCGGCGTCGAGGGCCGCGTCCAGGAAGCCGGCGGCTGCCTCCCCCGCGGCCGCAAGACCGGTCGCTGCGGCGGGACGCGCCGCGTCGTCGTCCCCGGTCAGCGCGTCGGCCAGGGCCGGCAGGCCGCTGCCATTCAGGGCCAGCCGATAGGCGGCCTGCAGACGTTCGCTCTCGCGGTGATCATGCAGCCGCGCCGCGAGTGCGGGGGAATCCCCGTTGCCGAGGCGCGGCGCCTCACCGTGGCTGTGCCACGCCCACATCGCCTGCCGGATCGGGTCCGGCGCGTCCCAGGTGCCGTCCGTGCAGCGCCAGGCCGGACCGGCCGGCTCGGCGGTGCGCCGGAACAGGAACTTGAGCATGAAGCGGTTGCGGTCGCGCTCGTTCAGGGTCGCCTGATGCCAGATGTTGTGGTGGACGATGGCGAAGGTGCCGGCGTCCCCGGCGAGCTTGCTCATGGGGATCTCGTCCGGGCGCTCGGCGTGAAACTGGCTGCCCGGCAGGACGCCGGTCGGCCCCAGCTCGCTCGGCGTGTCCTGCGGGTAGTAGAACAGCAACGCCCAGCGGTCGCGGTGAAAGAAGTCCGGGCTGTCGGTGTGGACGCGGGTCGCCTGCCGGCCCGGCGGGTTCACGTGGCAGTAGCGGTGCGCGTGCATGGTGTAGCCGGGACCCAGGATGCTGGTGAGGCCCCCGGTCACGTGCGGGTCGTCCAGGATGCGCGCGATCTCCGGGATGCGCGGCAGCAGGTTGTTGCCGGGGTTGCCCTCGGCGGCGATCACCCGCTCCAGCGTCGCGCACAGCTCGTCGTGGTAGGCGCGCGGCAGCGCGGACTGCAGGGTGACGGAGCCCCGGTCGATGAAGTGCTGCATCCGGGCGTCGTCGAGCAGGATCGGTTCCGCTCGCCCGCTCATGGCGCTGATCACTATTCATCCTCCCCGCTTCAGGTGGTCGCGTGCTCCCAGCGCGGGGTCATGCCGTCCAGCTCGTGCTGGCGGACGTGGATCTGCGGCATGCGCGAGCCGCGGTGCGTGAACACGACCATGCTGTGGATCCAGTAGCAGGGGTCTCCGCCGGGCGGCGCTCGACGATGCCGTCGTCCTGGGTGACGACGATCTCGCCCGTGTACGCCGGATCCCGCCGCGGCATCGGCACGTACGGCACGCGTCCCTGACCCGGCCAGATCGGTAACGACGACATCGGCCACCTCCTCGGTCGCGCTCGCGGCGCGGCCCATGCATTGTACCGTAGCGACCATGCTTCTGGGTGCCGCGGACTATCACAAGGGCGACTTCCGAACTCTGACCGACCAGACCGCCGCCGGCGCGGCTGCGCTGGGGTTGCGGGCGTTGAACGCCCGCACGGACGATCCGGACTCGGTGACGCCGGAGGACGCGGCCCGCTTCCGGGAGATCCTGGACCGCCACGGCCTGACGGCCGGCCAGACCAACGGCGACTACGGCGGCGGCCTGGTGAGCGAGGACGGCGCCGAGCGGGAGCGCACGGTGCGGTTCGTGCAGGAGATGTGCCGGCTGTCGCGGCTGCTCGGATCGCCCACCACCTACCTGCGGCCGGGCAGCATGAACCCGCGCGGCGCCTGGCTGCCGCATCCGCGCAACCGGTCGCGGGAGGTGTTCGACCGGCTGGTGGACAGCGCCCGGCAGGTGTGCGCCGTGGCCGAGGGCGAGGGGTTGCTGGTGGCGGTCGAGGGCGGCGTGGTGTCGCCGCTGTACTCGCCTGAGCGGATCGAGGCGTTCATCACGGCGGTCGACTCGCCCGCGCTGGGCTTCAACCAGGATCCGGTCAACCTGATCGGCAGCCTGGAGCACGCCTACGACACCGGCGCGCTGATCGCCGACAGCTTCGACCGCCTGGGGCGCTGGACGGTCAGCGCGCACGTCAAGGACTTCACGCTGGTGGAGGCGCTGCTGCCCCACTTCGAGGAGGCCGAGATCGGCGCCGGCTTGCTGGACCAGGCCGCGTACCTGACCCGGCTGCAGGCGACTCGCCCAGGCGTGCACGCGTACATCGAGCACCTCGCCACCGACCGGTTCGCCGCGGCGGTGGCCGCGGTGACGGCGATCTCGCGCTCGGCCGGCATCGAGTGGGACTGATCCCGGACTCCGCCCAATGGCTGACGACGATGGGCGAGGCAGGTATCTCGGGGCGTATGCGCTGTGCCGCGACCCTTCAGGCCGGCTGCTCCTGGCTCGCGTGGCTCCCGGCCTGCTGGACGAGGGGCTCTGGACGATGCCGGGCGGCGGGGTCGAGTGAGGGGAGGACCCCGACGACGCGGTCCTCCGCGAGCTGGAGGAGGAGACCGGTATCACGGACGTCCGGGATGCCCGCGTCGCCGCGGTCTTTTCCCATGTCCTCGAACCGACCGCCGAGCGTCCCTACGACCCGTTCCACGTCGTCGGCCTGATCTACGAGGTGACGCCGGGCAGCTTCGACGTCCGTGCCGAGCGGGACGGATCGACCGACCGCTGCGAGTGGTTCACAGAGGACCAGGCCCAAAACCTGCCGCTCGTGCCGATCGCCCGGTTCGCCGTCGACCTGGCGTGGCCGAAACCGTAGCGGGACGAGATCGACGCGGAACTGCATGATCTGCGAGACGCCGCCGCGTTCGAAGACGCGCTCAACCCCGACGATTACACGGCCGCGCATTCGCTGGCGCGTGAGTTGCTCGGGCTCCGCGGGGCGGGATTCAGGCGCGGTCTTCGTCACGCTTCGGCTCCCATGCGGGAGGCGGCGGCGCGCAGTCGAGCACGTGGTCCATCAGCGAGGGGATGCCGGGCTCGTATCGAACCGGCGTCCGCTGCGCGGGCGGGCACCAGACGAAGCCCAGGCGCTGCAGGGCAGCCAGGGCGGCCTGCACCGAGTCGGGGTCCGGGGGCGGAGCGAGGCCGGCGCCGACGGCGGACTTCAACTCGGCGTAGGTCAGCGTCGGCGCGGATCGAAACCGGGCCGCCACCTGCTGGGCGACGGTCAGCCAACCCGACTGATCCAGCTCCAGGTAGCGGTCCTGGTAGTAGTCGGTGATCCGGGCGGCCACGTCGGGCCGCGCCGCCTCCGCGTGCGCGGCGGTCAGCCGGGTCGCGCCGGTGGCGAGGCGTCGGTCCCACAGGGCGTGGCCCCAGACCTGGATGAAGTACGGGTAGCGCTGGCCGTCCTTCACGACCGCGTCGAGGGCGTCGGCGTCGATGGCCACGCCGTGCGCCGCCAGCGGCTCGACCAGGGCGGCGCGGGCGGCCGCGTCGCTCAGCAGGCCGATCCCCAGGCGCCCTTCGTCCAGGCGGTTCCAGAAGGAGACGTCCATGGTGCCGAGATGTGCCGGCAGGCCCGGCGTGCCGGCCAGCACCAGCAGGAACGGCGCGTTGGCGCGCACCTCCTGGCTCACGTTCAGCAGCAGTTGGCCGACGTCGCGATCGAGCGCATGGGCTTCGTCGAGCAGGACGACCAGGGGCTTCCTGCGGCAGCGGGCGGTCAGCCGCGTCGGCAGGTGCTGAACCGCCGGAGCCGGCTCCTCCCATTCGGCCTGGCCGACGCCGGCGACGCCGAGTTTCCTGGGCAGGACCTTCCTGATGCCGATCGCCGGCAGCAAGGCGTCGACCAAGGCGTGCTCGGTCCGTATGCGGATGGGGGACAGCAGCGCTACGTTCACGCGGCCGGCTCGGCGGCAGTGCTGCTCGAACCAGTTGAGCAGCACCGTCTTGCCGTTGCCGCGCGGTCCCATCAGGGCGACGTCGTGCGGCGGGGACGCACCGCCGAGCAGGTCCGCCAGGCACCGGGTCATGACCGCCTGCTCCCGCTCACGTCCCGTGAGCGCCGGCGGGGCGGCCCCCGTGCCGGGTTGGAACAAGCGTAACGCCGGCTCTTTCACGGCGATTTAACGGTAGACCCGGTGCGCCGGCCCGGCAATGCGCGAGGCCGGAACCCGTGCGGCCGTGCGGCAGATTGAGCCGGCCTGTCTCATCGGCGACCCGCGTCTGCCCGGCGGCGGGGAGCGGGCGCGAACGGCCCGCGCGGGTCCCAGGCCCGGAGCAGGGCGGTGACCTCTTCGACGGCCCGATAGCATGCGGACCGGATCTCCGCTGCCGCGCCGTTGCCGATCAACGCCCGTTCGAACTCGTCCGCGTCGATGGTGAACGGAGCTCGGCCCCGGCGGCGCACCACGTCCAGTTCGTGGTCGGTGTAGCGCAGCTCGCCGTCGACGAGCCGTGCGGGACTCGCGATGTGGGCGTAGAGCTGGGTCAGGGCTCCCGCCTCGTTGTACAGCTCCAGCAGGTTGTAGGGCCTCGAGAACCAGTAGAACGCCCTGGTGTTGGACTTGTGCGTCCAGCCGCCCTTGGGGCCGCTGACCGGATTGCCGATGCGGGTGAGCGTGCGCACGGATCGATCGTCCATCGCCTCGATCTCCGCGGTCCATGAGCGCCGCGGGGTGCCGTCGATGTTGGACACCACCACCCTGATGGCGTCACCGGCGCTCGGCATCGAGGTTCCGATCCTGGACGTTACGCAGCGCGCCAGCTTCGGTAGAGGTCGTCCAGTGTGAAGTCCGGTAGCTCGTCGAACCGGTAGCTGGAGGCGGCGCCCTGGAAGCCGGGCGTGTGCTGCTCGACATCGGCCTGCAGGGCCGCGTCCAGCGGCTCGAACGCTGCGAACGCCCGCTCCGCTTCCTCCGTGGTGAAGCGCTCCGCCATGCGCGTGGCCCCAATGCAGTGTCATCGGGTGCGCGCCGGCCGCGTAGTCCCGCTCCTTGTCCACCCAGCGTACGGCGTCGGGCCGCTTGCTGCCCAGCACGTACTTGGCCTGCTTGCTCAGGTAGATGGAGAAGAGCATCTGCCCCTGCGGGCCGCGGCCCGGATGGATCGCGTCGAGCGCCGTCCGGTACGCAACGGCGTCGCCGGCCATGGCGGCGCGGAGAGCCGCGTCGGTGTGCTCGAACGCCCGGTCGGTGCGCTCCGTCCAGCGCTTGAATGCCGCGCGCGCGGCAGGCGACAGGTGCGGCAGGAACGACTGGTCGCGGTCCTGCGCGTAGCGCGGGCCGTTCTCCAGGATGTCCTCGTTGTAGTTGCGCAGGGGCGCCGAGATCGGCGGGTACATGTCGCGGTGCCATTCGGCCGGGCCGTGGTCCGTCACCGGGTTGCACATCATCATCATCTCGGTGACCGACGCGTCCGGCAGGTCGAGCAGGGCGCTGGACACGCCGTGCGCGCCCTCGTTCAGCCATACTTCCACGGCCCGCGCCGTGCTCCGGTCGATGCGCTGGGCCAGCGGACGCCGGCTCAGGTGCAGCCGCGGCTGGCGGTGGGTCTGCCACACGCCGCCGGGCGGGTCTCCATCGGCGCGGGTCTCCGCCCAGATCCCGCGCTGCACGTCCACCAGCCGCTCGCATGCCTCCCGCACCGCGTCCAGGTCACCGGGCGGGACCACCCCGCGTACGACCAAGTAGCCCTGCTCCAGGAAGCGGTCGCGGTCGATCCGCCGTTCGCTCACGCGGTGAGCTTCCCGCGGCCGACCCCGCAGGTCAACCGCGACCGGCGGCGCCCGTGCGAGCGGCTCCCGTTGACGTCTGCCGGGTTTCGGACATGAGATATCGTATGAACAGTACGCCTCCACGGCACGGCTGGCACCAGACCGAAGCCGACCGCTCGCTGCTGGCCGAGCTGGCCGGCCGGTTGCCGGAGCGGATCGCTGACGCGCACGCCCACATCTACCGGACCGCGCACCTGGATCCGGTCCCGGACTTCATCGAGCCCGGCCCGGCCGACAGCGGCATCGAGGAGTGGCGGGCGCACGTCGGCACCATCGTCGGTGGCGCCGACCGGCTGGACGGCGCGCTGATCCTCCCGTACCCCAACCGTTCCTCGGACATCGCGGAGGTCAACCGCTTCGTCGTGGCGGCGACCCGCGGCCACGACGGGATACGCGCCGCCCTGCTGGCCACGCCGGAGTGCGACCCGGACGGGATCGACGCGCTGGCGGAGCCCGCGATCGGCGGCTTCAAGGTCTACTGGTGCTACGCCACCGGCCCCGGCGACCCGCAGCAGGCGGCGCCGTCGCGGTTCCTGCCCGAGTGGGTGTGGCAGCAGGCGCACGAGCGCGGCTGGTTCATCACCCTGCACCTGATGCGCGATGCCGCGCTGGCCGATCCGGTCAACCAGCAGGAGGTGCGCGAGCACTGCGAGCGCTATCCCGACGCGCGCCTGGTCCTGGCGCACGCGGCGCGTGGCTTCTACGCACCCAACACCGTCGCCGGCATCTCCTCCCTGGCCGGCCTGGAGAACGTCTGGTTCGACACCTCCGCCATCTGCGAGCCGGAGGCGCTGGTAGCCATCCTGCGCGAGTTCGGTCCGCGCCGGCTGCTGTTCGGCACCGACTACCCGATCTCCCATCAGCGCGGCCGCCCGATCAGCCTGGGGACCAACTTCGCCTGGGTGGTCACCGACCGGGTCGAGCGGTGGGACTTCCCGGACGAGACGCCGGCGCAGGTCGGCATCGAGGGGATCCGCGCCGTGCTGACCGCCGCCGACCTGATGAACCTCGACGAGCGCGATCTCGCCGACATCTTCCACGACAACACCATGCGCGTGCTGGGCTTCCAGGAGGACGATCCCGATCTCGGCCAGCGGCTGTTCACCCGCGCCAAGGAGTTCATTCCCGGCGGCACGCAACTCCAGTCCAAGAACCCGGACAATCTGGCGCCGGGCGCGTGGCCGCCGTACTTCCGCGAAGCGCGCGGCATCGACATCTGGGACGAATCGGGTCGGCGGTTCCGGGACGTGGGCCATCACGGCATCGGCGCGGCGGCGCTCGGCTACCGCGACCCCGAGGTGACGCGCGCGGTCATGCGGCGGGTGGCGCTCGGCAGCTACTCGATGCTCAACTCCCGCGAGGAGATGGAGGTCGCCGAGCTGCTGTGCGGGCTCCATCCGTGGGCGGAGAAGGTCCGCTACGCGCGCTCCGGCGGCGAGATCTGCTCGATCGGCGCCCGCATCGCGCGCTCCACCACGGGCCGGTCGCTGCTGGCGATCTGCGGCTACCACGGCTGGCACGACTGGTACCTGGCCGCCAACGTGGGCGGTGACGACGCCCTGGAGGGACACTTGGCCACCGGTCTGGAGCCGGTCGGCGTGCCGCCGGAGCTGCGCGGCACCAACCTGACCTTCCACTACGGCGACGTCGAAGCCTTCGACCGGCTCATCGCCGACCACGGCGACCGGCTGGCCGGCGTGATCATGGAGCCGTGCCGGAACCATCACCCGCCGGCAGGATTCCTCGAGCACGTCCGCGCCGAAACCCGGCGCGTCGGCGCCGTGCTGGTGTTCGACGAGGTGTCGCTCGGCTGGCGTCTGGCGCGCGGCGGCGCCCACCTGCGCTACGGGGTGGAGCCGGATCTGGCGATCTTCGCCAAGTCGCTCGGCAACGGCCACCCGATGGCCGCCGTGATCGGCTCCGCCGCCGGCATGGAGGGCGCGCACCGGTCGTTCATCTCCAGCACCTACTGGACCGAGGGAGTCGGCTTCGTGGCCGCCAAGGCGGTGCTTCAGAAGATGATGCGCATCGATCTGCCGGCCCATTGCGGGCACATCGGCCGCCGCTACCTGGCGGCGGTCCTGGGCGCCGCGGAGCGCCACGGCGTGCCGCTGGTCCGCGAAGGCGACATCGACGAGCATCCGCACGTGCGCTTCGAGCACGAACAGTCGCAGGAGTTGGCGACGCTCTACGTCCGCCTGATGCTGCAGCGCGGCTTCCTGACCTCGGGCGGCATGTTCGTGTCGCTGCCGCACACGGAAGAGGTGATCGACGAGTACGCGGAGGCGATGGCCCCGGTGTTCGCCGAGATCGCCGATGCCCTGCGCGCCGGCGACGTGACCGAGCGGATCGAGGGGCTGGTCGCCAGTCCCGGCTTCGCCCGCCTCACGGATCCGACCAGGGTCGGACCTCGCGCGGCGGCCGCCGCGCGCACCTGATCAGTCGGGCTCGACCCAGGCTCCGGCGCGGTCCTTGCTGTGCAGGCCGGCCAGCAGGATGCCGATCACGTTGCGGGTGACCTCGAACGGCAGTCTGGCCCTGCCCTCGGCGACCGAGCGGATGAACTGCCGTAGCAGCCCGCGGTGGGCGGCGAACAGGCCGTCCAGCTCCACCGAGCGCGAGCCGCCGTCGCCGTACAGGTGCAATTGCATGGTCGGCGCGGCGTTGCGGAGCTGGTGGATGGTGGCGATGGCGCCGCCGTCGAACTCGATCTCCGCCACCTCGCCGTGTCCGAACGAGTCGAGGCGGACGCGCTGCGCGCGCCGGTCGTCGAGCACCGTGCAGATCGCCTCCAGCACGTGCACGCCGTAGCTCACCCAGTCCTTGACGCCGACGGCCGCCACCAGGCGCACCGGGCCGAGCGTGGTCGCGGCCTCCTTGAGCACCCGCACCTCGGGGGCGTAGCGCATCGACGAACAGGACATGATCAGGCGGCCGGCGCCCGCCTGATCGGCGAAGAAGGCCAAGTCCGACTGGGTGGCAGCCAGCGGCTTGTCGACCAGCACCGGCATGCCCGCATCCAGGAACGGCTGCGCCAGAGCGGCGTGACTCTCCGGATCGTCGCGCGCGATCAGCACGGCGTCCACCGCTTCCACCATGGCCCGCGGCTCGTGCGCGATGCGCGGCACGAGGCTGGCGGCAACGATCCGTTCGGAGATCACCCGGTCCTGCGTCCAGACATGGGTCACCCGGGCTTCGTCGATGCCGAGGGAGTCGCGGTTGGCATCCAGGTAGGTAGCGATCCGCTTGTTGGCGTAGAGCGGCATCACCTCCGCGTTGTAGCTGCCGTTGACGATCGCCGACCACGAGAAGGGGTGGGCGTTCTCCGGGCCCATGTAGCCGATGACGCCCAGCCGGATCGTCGAACGGGGCGGCGCCGACCGCACCGTCGGCGGTGCTCCCCGTGAGCCGGTCGGGTGCCGGCTCGGGCCCTCGCGGACCTCGGGATCGAACTCTGGTCGAGCGCGGGCGCTCATGCCCGGTTGCCCGAGCCCCAGGCGGAGGTGATCGGCTCGCCCTCGGCGAAGCGGGTCGGCCGCAGCGCGCGGAGATCGATGCGCGGCGTGCCACCGGTGATCGCCGCGGCCAGCGACTCGCCGATCGGGGCGCCAAGCTTGAAGCCGTGGCCGCTGCCGCCGAAACAGGCGTAGTAGCCGGGGAGCTCCGGCTCCGCGCCCACCACCGGGTGCCAGTCGTCGGTGATCGTGTAGATCGACGCCCAGCCCTTCACCAGCCGTGCTCCGTGAAGCTGCGGCAGGCGCTTGAACAGGCCGGTCTCGATCCGTTGCCGGGTGCCGTCGTCCAGCGCGGCGTCGTAGGCGTCGATGTCCAGCGGCTCCAGCTCCTTGGGGTAGTCGAGGCCGGCCAGCAGCCCGTCGTCACCGTGCGGCCGGAAGTAGATGTGGCAGATCGGGTCGGCCACGATGGGCAGCGCTCCGAAGCCGGCCGGCAGCTCCATCACCAGGTCGGACTCGCGGCTCCAGCGGATGGAGTACCGCAGGCCCGAGGTGGCCCCGACCAGGCTGCCCCACGGCCCTGCGGCGTTGACCACGAGCGGCGTGTCGATGCGGCCCTGATCGGTTTCCACGCCGGTGACGTGTCCGCCGGCCGTCGCGATGCCGCGCGCGCCGACCCCCTCGTGCGCGTTCAGCCCGAACGGCTCCGCCGCCTCCACCAAGGTCCGTGTGGTCCGAACCGGGTCGGCGTAGCCGGCCCTGGGCTGGTGGCAGGCGATGGCGATCCCGTGCGTGGAGAGCTGCGGCGCGATCTCCGCCACCTCGTCGACCGAGATCTCGCGCGTGCCGGTGCCGAATCGGTCTTCGTTGGCCAGCACCTGCCGTCCGATCTCCACGTGCTCGGGTCCGTACAGGATGAGCTGGCCGGTGCGCCGGAAGCCGGTCGGGCCGCCCAGCTCCTCCCGGTCGTTCTCGAACATGTCCATCGCGCGCAGCGCCAGCTCCACGGTCACCGTGTTGGAGTAGGAGCAGCGCACGTTGGCCGCCGAGTGACCGGTGGAGACCGCGGCGAGCGTCCGCCGCTCCAGCAGCACCACCGAGCCGATGCCGGCCTTGGCCAGGAAGTGGCCGCAGGCAGCACCCATGATGCCGCCGCCGATGATGACCGCGTCCGCCGTTCCTTGCATGTGCTTCACCAGGGCAGGTTATTCACCGGGGCCGGGCGAGGGTAGGGCGCGCCGCGAACCGCTCCAGCTCGTCCTGCAGCACCCCGACCGGATAGCCGCGCGGGTCGAAGCAGTGGTCGGAGAACTCCGGGCAGGCGTCCGTGATCGCGTCGAGCAGTTGTCGTTCGAGCAGCGCCCGGTGCGGCGCCGGCATCGGTTCGCTGATGCGGAGCGTGGTGCGGGCCATCGGTGGGTGCCGGTAGTCTGCCGGATCGCCGCGCAGGCGGCCAGCCGGCAGACTACCGGCGAGGTGGGGATGGGCCGATACGCGGTGCCGGAGGCGCCGGTTGTCGGGCCGCCATGCGCGCCGGGACGCGGTGAATCAGACGCCGGCCGTGCCGGGCCGAACGGAGGCCGCCGGTCAGCCCGCGAAGAACTCGGCCAGGAACGGGGTGGCCGGATCGGCGGCGATCCGCTCGGCCGGGCCGTGCTGGACGACGCGGCCGTCTTCGATCGCGTAGACGTCCGCGTTCAGGGCCAGCACGTCGCGGGCGTCGTGGGAGACGACGATCGCCGGCTGCGCCCGCTTGGCCAGGTGATCGGCCAGGTGGGCGCGCAGTGTCTGGCGCGCCTGCGCGTCCAGCGAGGAGAGGGGCTCGTCGAGCAGAAGCAGCAGCGGGTCGACCAGCAGCGCGCGCGTCAGGGCGACTCGTTGCCGTTCGCCGCCGGAGAGGGACTCCGGGAGGCGTTCCAGGAGGTGGGCTGCGCCCATGCGGGCCAGCAGCTCGGCGGCGGCGCGGCGGCGCTCCGCGCGGAGCGGGCGAGGACGGGCGGCGTGCAGGGCGAAGGCGACGTTGTCCGCCACACTCAGGTGCGGGAACAGCCCGAAGCCCTGCGGCACGTAGGCCACGCGGCGCTCCTCCGGGGACCGAAGGAGGGAGCGCTCGGAGTCGTAGAGCACCTTGTCGCCGACACGGATCAACCCGGCGTCCGGACGGTGGACGCCGGCGATCAGCCGCAGCAGGGTGGTCTTGCCGGCGCCGTTCGGGCCGATGAGAGCGACCGGAGCGGCGCCACCGTGCAGGTCGACGTGCAACCGGAAGGAGCCCAGGCAGGCGGAGATCCGCACCTGCCAATCGGCAGCGCCTTCCGCGGCGGCTTCGGGCCGGCCGGGTCGCCGCTCCTGCCGGGGCGTGGCCGACACGGCCGCGGCGGCGCGTTGCGCACGCGCCGCTCTGCGCCGCCGGGTCCGGATCTCCGGCAGCAGGCGGAGGGCCAGCAGCAGCCCCAGTCCCAGCACCGCCAGCGCCAGCGCCAGCGCCCGCGCGATGCGCACGTCGGTTTCCAGCGCCGTGTAGATCGCCAGCGGCATGGTTTGCGTCACCCCCGGCAGGTTGCCGGCAAACAGGAGCGTGGCGCCGAATTCGCCCAGCGCGCGTGCCCACGCCAGCGACGCGCCGCCGATCAGGCCGGGCATGGCCAGCGGCAGCGTCACGCGCAGGAACGCGCCGGCCGGCCGCTGGCCGAGCGTGCGGGCGACGATCAGCAGGTCGGCATCGACCCGCCGGAACGCCGCGGCCGCCGACTGGACGTAGAACGGCGCCGCCACCACGACCTGCGCCAGCACCACGGCGGCGGCCGAGAACGGCACCTGCAGGCCCAGCGCCTGCAACAGCGGGCCAAGCACGCCCGAGCGGCCGAAGGTGGCCAGCAGGCCGATGCCCACGACGGCGGGCGGGATCACGATCGGCAGCCGCATCAGCAACTCGACCGCGCGCGTCGGGCCGGCACGCGCGGCTGCAAGCCACCATGCCAGGGGCGTGCCGGCGGCCAGCACCACGACCAGCGCGACGATGCTGGTGCGGGCGCTGAGCCATAGCGCCGGTGCGAACAGCGGATGGCGCAGGCCGGCGGCCAGATCGGCCGGCGAGGTCGCCAGGACCAGGGCCAGCACCGGCAGCACCAGCAGGCCCAGCATCGGCACCGCAAGCACGAACGGCGCAGCGCCGGCGCCCACGTCGGACGCGGCTCGCGGCCGCATCAGGGAACCGGGAAGCCGTGCTCGCCCATGCGTCGTTTCACGTCGCCGGGAGTATCGTCAGCTCTCGCGCTCACCGCATGAGGAAATCCGTGTGTAGGCGCCTCTTGTCCCTCTGTCTGCTACATTCACAACGGGCTCGTCCAGGAGTGGTTCTTCATGAAACAGCCCTCTCATCACGTCCTGGACGCGCACGTGCCAGTCCTCCACGGTCGTTCTCCTGTCTCCCATCTCGTCCAACAGCGGTTCGACGGCGGTCCTGAAGACCTGGACGAATCCGTCACTATCCCGGTAGTACGGAGAACCGGCGTAGACGAGGTACTTGTACTCACTGTTCTGAAAAATGTAATAGCGATGTCCTTCGGTGCCTTCCGAGACAAGCTCACCGTTCGTCATCACGATATCCGGCTCGTCGTTTCGGAATCGATCGACGCTCCAGGCAGCATATCTGAACGCATTTCCAAGATCGTCTATTCTGACGCGATGCGCGCATGTTTCCCATTCCAGGACCGGATAGACATACTCGCGCAGGCTTGGATGCAACTGGCTTCGCTCCACTTCCACAAGCTGCATGCGCTTCCGGCTGGCGATCTCGGTCTCATGCCAAATCCTCGCAACGTTGCCCTCGGCATCGAACCATACGAGTGGGACTCCCCCCTGCTCGGGTTCGTTCGCATCGCTGCGTACGATCGAGAGGGGACGCCATCCCTGTCGGCCGCAGTCGTATTGATCTGACGACGCGATCGTCCCGGCCAGCTCCTCATCGATCACCTCGTCATAAAGCTGCACGAACTCCTGCGCTGTCTGAATGCTTGGAAGCGGATGGTTTCTCGGTAGCGGAAACGAGACGATCTCTGCCACTCCGCGCCGGTCCCCGGCCGCGACGGAGCGGATGAATCTGTTCACTATGTAGGTGTCTTCCAACGCTCCGATGCCCATGTATGCGCAGTTCCTTTCGGAACTGTCGCAATAGGCTCTACAGGAAGTTACCTCCGCCGCCAGCGGGACGAGCCCGAACGACAGCGCAAGCAGCGCGGCAAGAGAAAGGGTCATGCGCATCGATCTCTCCTCGGAGATGGAGAACCCGAGCCATGGCGGCAATCGCCGCCTCGTGATCTTCGTCGGCAATTGTACATCCCGCCTGTCGCGTGATGTCAAACCGACGCGGGGGCAAGTGGGCAATGCGGATAGTGACGTCGTGCGGGACGTGACAGGTCACCGGAGGGCGGCCGTGGGACGCCAGGGGGCCAGAAATCCGTGCGCGTGCAGGAGCGCCTGGCCCTCCGGGGAGAGCAGGAAGGCGATCCATCGTTCGGCCGGCTCCGCGCCGCCGCCGTTGGGGACGATGCCGATGACGTACTCGGCCCGTTCGTTGAACGCGGCGGGGATCGGGATCGTGCGCACGCGCGTGGATGCCGCCGCGTCCGTGCGGTAGACGATGCCGGCGTCCGCCTCGCCCAGCTCTACCTTGGCCCGCACCAGCCGCACGTTGTTCTCCAGGGAGACCACGCGCGCCAGCACGGTCGCCTCGAACTCCGCGCCCAGGGCCACAGCGGAGCGGCGCAGCGCCGCACGGGCGTAACGGCCCACCGGGACGCTCGCGGTGCCGATGACCAGCCGTTCGGCGGCGGCCAGGTCACCGAAGGACTCGATGCCGGCGGGATTGTCCGGAGGCACGATCACCGCCAGTTCGTTGACCGCGAACGATCGGACGCCGCGCAGGAGCCCCGCGTCCCTCAGCGCCCGCGCGTGATCGGGATTGGCCGACGCGAACAGGTCGGCGGACGCGCCCTGCTCGATCTGCAGGCGCAGGACCTGGCTCCCGGCGAAGCTGAGCGCCGCGTCGACGTCGGCGTGGGCTGCCTCGAACGCTCGCTCGATCTCCGTGAAGGCGTCCGTGAGCGAGGATGCGGCGTACACGTTCAGCCGGAGCCGCTCGGTGTCGCCGCCGGCGGCGGCGGGCGAGGGCAGCAGGACGCCGAACAGGGCGGCGGCTGCGACGGCCAGGGACGACCGGGCGATGGAACGGCGCACGCGCCGATCATCGCATGCGGAACCTGCCCCTCGACGGCATCGGGTGTCTCCGTTGTCGTGCCGGTGCATGAAGGTCGATCATCCACGTGCAGCCATGCCGGACGTGACGATCTACGAAACCATGTGCCACCTTGAGCTCCACACGGGCCAGGTGCTGTATCTCACCCGGCTGAGGCTGGGAGACGAATACGTGGAGTCGTGGATGCCGGCGACCGAGGAGCAGGGCGCGTGAGCTCCGAGGCGCCCGGATTTACGGCGAGAGGTGAATGAGATGGAGATCCGCCCATTCCGGGAGTCCGACCAGGACGCTGTGGTGGCCCTGTGGCGGGAGTGCGGACTTGTCCGGCCGTGGAACGACCCGGTGAAGGACATCCGCCGCAAGCTGGGCATGCAGCGAGACCTGTTCCTGGTCGGATGGATGGACGGCCGGCTCGTGGCGACAGTCATGGCGGGGTATGAGGGCCATCGCGGCTGGGTCAACTACCTGGCGGTCGCGGCAGACTGCCGGCGCCGGGGCTTCGGCCGCGTCCTGATGGATGAGGCGGAATCGCGCTTGCGTTCGTTGGGGTGTCCCAAGATCAACCTGCAGATCAGGCGATCGAACACCGGCGTCGTCGCGTTCTACCGGTCGATCGGCTACGCGGAGGACGACGTGGTGAGCATGGGCAAGCGCCTGGTCGAAGACTGAGCCATCGGGAGTGAGCGAGATGAAGTGGAAGGGAGTGCTGATCGCGGAGTCGTTGCGGAGCGATCGAGGCATCTGGGACCGTGTCGAGGTGACGGGACGTTCGAAGGGCCGGCTGGAAGGGGAGGGATCGAGAGGCGAGCTCACGTTCTGCAACGTCGAAGTGTCGGACGAGGCCGTCGACTCCCTGCTGGAGGATGTCGCCGAGCGGCTGAAATCGCCCGGCTGGTACTTTCACGTTGAGAGGGACCGGGTGATCAGGGTCGTCTATCCCGGCAGGGTCATGGAAATGCGCGAGGACGCGCCGGAGAGCATCCGCGCGGCGCGGGAGTACGGGATCCAGATCGGCATACACCCGGAGCAACTGCGCTTCGAGCGACTCATGGGCAATCCGTTCGACCAGTGACGGCTGTGCACCGGCGATCTCCTACGCGACGCCTTCCCCCGGTTTCTCGGCAGGCGGGTTGCGGGCGCCCCAGAACACTCCTTCGATGATCCCCTCCACCTTGGACAGGCGATCTCCGAGGTTGACGACCCGGGTGTTGACCTCCTTGAAGCCGGTCTGCATTTCGTCCCGCATCCTGCCTTCCATGGAGTTCATGTCGTCGCGCAGGCCGCTCATCTCGGCGCGAAGGCTGCCGTCGAGTGAGGTCACTTCGCTTCTGAGTCCGGTGCCGGAAGTCTTCATTTCGCTTCTCAGTTCGCTCCCGAGCCCCTTGATCTCGCCTCTCAGTTCGCCACCGAGAGTCTCCATTTCGCCCCTGAGATCGCCGCCGAGAGTCTCCATTTCGCCCCTGAGATCGCCGCCGAGCGTGTTCATCTCGCCCCTGAGTCCGGTACTGAGGGTCTCCATCTCGCCTCTGAGTTCGCTCCCGAGGCTTTTCATCTCGCTTCTGAGTTCGCTGCCGAGAGTCTTCACTTCGCCTGTCAGCCTGCTATCGAGGGCTGCCATGTCCGCCCTCAACTCGTTGTGCCGGTCCCGTGCGTCCTGGCGAACGCCGCGCATGGAAGCGAGCAGGGCGGTGCCGAGGGCGATCGCCGCTGCGACGATGGCTATCAATTCTGCGCTCACGTACACCTCTTCCGGCACCTTCCGCTCCCTCACGGATCCTACCGATCGGTGTGCTTGGTGTCATCCAACACCGTGGTCCGAGGGGATTGGCGCCCTTCGTCCCATTGAACGCGCGCTTGTCGCTGCTGCTTCAAAGCCACTGGCGATTCAGGCGTGGCGACGGGAGTGACGCCGGGGGTGCCGATCCTGATATGCTGCGCTGGTTCGCGTTCCGACGAGACCCATGCCGGTATACGTATATCGATGCAGGACCTGCGAGCGGCTGTTCGAGAAGCTGCTGTTCAGCTCGGACAGCCCGGACGCCGCCCGGACGCCGTGCCCGGACTGCGGCGCCGAGGCACCGCGCGACTACTCCACCCATACCTTCGCATCGCCGAACATCGGCACCACCGGCGAGCTGGCCGAGGACTCCGAGCCCTACAAGGCCATGCACTACCACGAGAAGCGGGGCGAGTGGGAACAGGCGGCGAAGGCGGCCGAAGGCGTGAGCGACTTCGCCAAGCAGAAGTTCATTCAGAAGGCCGAGCAGGACTGATCCGCGGTCGGCTTGGCACGCGTCAGCCTGCGTTTCGGGTCCGGCCGCGGAGCATCGGCACCGGCGTGGCCGGGCCGGTTGCGAGCGCGCGTACCGGATCGCACCCGGCGCTGGCCACCGCTTCGGCGCCGAACGCGAAGCCGGCCCAGCGTGAGGAGTGGGCTCAGAGCTTCGTGGCGATGATGTCGCTCGCGCCGTCGCGGGCGAAGCGGACGGCGTCGTCGACCATCTGCCGGAACGAGAACGGCGGGTCGTAGCCGAAGTCCCGGCGGGCGGCCGACAGGTCGTGCTCGTAGTAGGTGGGCGTGACCGGCAGGTCGAAGGTCGAGCAGGGGGCGCCGAGCTGCTCCGCCAGGTAAGGGACGACGGTGTCCCAGGTGATCGGCCGGCCCGAGCCGAGCTGGTAGGTCCTGCCGAAGGTGTTGGCGTTGCCGACCGCACGGTCGTAGGCATGCACGATGTCGCGCACCTCGACCGTGTGCTTCTTCCACGGCCGTCCGCGGCGGTCGCGGGCGACGACCAGGTGCGGCTCGCCCGTGTAGACGGCGCGCATGGCGGCGAGCACCTCCCGCGCCTCCGGATCGGCGCTCGTTACGAGCTGATCGATGAAGGTCTGCAGGTGGAACTGCGGGAAGCTGACCATCTCGCCCGCGCCGAACACGAAGCCGTAGCGGAACACGGTGGCCGGCATGCCCTCGTCCCGGACGTAGCGGTCCACCAGGTGCTCGGTGAGGATCTTGCTGTACCCGTACCAGCCGGTGGTATCCAGCGGCAGCATGTCGATGCCGATCGGCTCGTCGATGCCGTCCTCCGGGTATTTGTGCATCGTCGCGTCGGTGCTGGAGACGATCACGTGCCGTAGCGAGGAGCCGAGCCCGGAGGCGGCCTCCAGCACGTTGAAGGTGCCCTTGACGTTGGTGTCGAAGTACTGCTCGGGCGTGAACGGGCCGCCGGCCTGAAAGGCGGCGCCCAGGTGCAGGATCACCTCCTGCCCGGCGATCGCGGCGTTCACGTCCGCGGAGCGGGCCAGGTCGCCCTCGAAGATCTCCGCGCCGAGCTGCCGCAGCTTGGCGCTCTGGCGGTCCTCCGGCCAGACGAAGCCGCGCACCGCGTGCCCGTGTGCAAGGAAATGGCGGGCGATGTTGGCTCCGATGCGGCCGGTGATGCCGGTGATCAGGATGTTCATGATCGGGTGGTGGTGCGCCGCCGACGATAGGCCGTGGGGCGCGGGCCGTCCACCGCCCGCGGGCGCGCTCGCCATCCGCTTCGGCGCCGAAGTACGCTTCGGCTTCGAAGAGCGCGGAGGAGGCTCGCATGGCAACAGAAACAGACGGCGTGCTGATTCATCGTCGGCGACGCCACCGAGACGCCACGGCGTGGAAATCCCGGCCTGCGCCTCCGGCCGCACGTGGCACGACCACGGCCGCTACATGCAGGCTGGGTCAGCCTGCTGCACGCCGAACGCGCGCGCATGGAGGAGGCGGCATGAGCAGTCCGATGAAGCTGGGATACGGCACCTACGCCATGCAGAAGCTGGACGTGTACGAGGCGCTGCCGCGGCTGCGCGCGATCGGCTACGAATCGGTCGAGATCATGGGCGAGGAAGGCTGGGCGACCGCGCCGGACCGCATGGACCGGGAAGACCGCAAGCGGCTCGCCGGCACGATCCGCGACCTGGGGTTCGACCTCTCGGCGGTGATGGCGCTGCTGCCGCTCGCCGAGGAGGGTCCCGGCCGGCCGGCGATGCTGGAGCGGTTCCGGGCCATCTGCGCCCTGGCCCGCGACCTGTGGCTGGACGACGGGGCGGCGGTGTTCAGCTCGCCCCCCGCGGGTTCGAGCCCCCCATGGGACGGAGGACGCGAGCGGATCGCGGCCTCCCTGCTGGAGCTGGCCGACATAGCCCGCGAGCACGGCGTGATCCTTGCCGCCGAGCCGCACGTGGGCGGCGCCCTGGACGCCCCGGAAAAGGCGGTCTGGCTGATGGAGCGGACCGACCATCCGGCGCTGCGCATCAACTTCGACATCAGCCACTTCCACGTGCAGGGGATGGATCTCCGCCACTCCGTCGATCTCTGCCTTCCGCACGCCGCGCACATCCACGTCAAGGACGGCTATACCGACGGTGGCGGCAACGTCGTCTTCCAGCTTCCCGGCGAAGGGAGCCTGGACCTGGGCGAATACTTCCGCCGGCTGGCCGAGCACGGCACGGACATCGCCGTGACCGCCGAGGTGAGCGCCATGATCTGGAAACGGCTCGACTACGACCCCTGGGACGCGGCGGAACGCTGCCATGCGGCGCTGGCGCAAGCGAGGGAAGCGGTCGCCTGAGCCGATTGCTACCCTTGGCGGGACCGCGTCAACTACTGGATAACGTGGTGAACGCCGAGGGGATCAGGCGGTTGCGGAAGGCTGGTATGCCTCCCAGAGCGCCCGGTAGTAGCGGAGGACGCGCTCCCCGTCAGGATTGGCCGGGATCTCCGCGAGCGTGTAGCCGGTGTAGCCGTCGCGGTGCAACTTGGCGAACAGGTCGCGCCAGGGATAGGCGTTGTGCAGCTCGGTGATGTGCACCAGTCCGATCTTGTGGCGCAGCAACTCGTAGGCTTCGTCGATGGAGCCGTCCACCGCCTCGCCCGGGTTGGAGTTCCAGCAGAGGAAGGCGTTGTCGTGGTCGGCGTGATCGATGATGGCGCGCATGCGTCGCGGCTCCTGCGTCTCTCGGCCGTGCACCTCGACCCTGACGGCGACGCCCAGGTCCGCCGCCGCCTGCGCGCACTCGCGGACCGCCAGACCGATCTGCTCCAGGGTCTTCTCCTCGGGTATGCCCGCCTCGGTCTGCAGGCCGTTGGGGCGTACCTTGATGCCGGGACAGCCCAGGTCGGCGGCGAGCTTCGCGTAGGCGATGGTGCCGTCGATGTTCTGGCGCACGACCGACGGATCGACGGCATGGTACTCGAACGCGCTGCCGAGCCCGGCGATCTCCACGCCGCCGTCGGCGAACCGACGGCGCACCTCCGCGCGCTCGGCCGCGCTCAGCTCCACCTCCACGCCGTGCGCGTGGGTGGTCCGCAGCTCGACGCCGGCTATGCCGGCGGCGTCGGCCATGCGGATGAGCGTGGGCACATCCCACTCGGCGCCGATCTGGTAAGTGACGAATCCCAGTTTCACGACAGCTCCTCCCTGCGGCTCGGTCGAGCTTTCCGCACCGTAGCGGAGGAGGTGCGCCCTGTCCACGCGCCCGGGCGCCCGCCATGCGGCCAGTCGATCTCAGGTTCGCGCGCCCGCCACAGCTCCATCGGCCTGATCCGCATCCAGGTAGGGTGGCGGCGCGATCCTGGCGCGGATCGCCGCGTCGTCGCTCTCGGGCGCGCCGGCGACCATGCGCAGCGGCACGACTCCACCCCAGAACGGCAGCAGGTAGTCGCCCTTGGTGTCCTCGGGCGGCCCGGAGCGTATCTTGGCGGACACCTCCTCCAGCGGGAACTCGATCACGGAGGTGATGGCCAGCTCCGCGTGGTTCGGCGGACGCACATCGCCGTTCCGCCCCGGGATGAGGCTCTCGACCAGAGCGTCGAGCGCGCGGCGCTTGCAGGAGCCGTGCACGGCGCGTCCGGCCGCATGGATGACGACGGAGCGGTAGTTCATGGACGAGTGGAACGCGGAGCGCGCCACGACCAGTCCGTCGAGGTGGGTGACGGTCACGCAGGCCGGCGCGCCGTTCTCGAGCGCACGCAGCATGGCGCTGTGGCGGTTGCCGTGCACGTACACGCACTCGCCGATGCGCGCGATGGCCGTGGGCAGGACGCGCGGCGCGCCGTCGACCACGAAGCCGACGTGGCACACGAGCGCCTCGTCGATGATCGCGTGCACGGTCGCCCGGTCGTACGCGGCGCGCTTCGGGCTCCGGCGCACGCGGCTGCGCTCGGTAGGGGCGTAGAGATCAACGGTGTCTTTCATGGGCACTCCCTCGCCTGCTTGCGGGCCGAAACTCCACGAGCAGGTCCCCTTCAGGTATCATCACGTTTGATACCAGGAAAAGATCCAATTCATTACTCTCGATAGAGCCAATTTAGTTCCCATGAGAGACATCCACCAGTTGCCGCCGGACGTCGCTCCCGACCGCCGCTCCGGGGAGCCGCTCTATCGTCAGATCTACCGGAACCTGCGGACGGCCATCCTGTCGGGGCGGCTCGAGCCGGGCACGCGGCTGCCATCGACGCGGGCGGCGGCGAGCGAGCTTGGCGTGGGAAGGAACACCGTGATCGCCGTCTTCGAGCAGCTCGCCGACGAGGGCTTCGTCAGCTCGCGGGTGGGCGACGGCACGCGAATCGCGGAGGTGGACGCCGAGGTGATCCGCCGGTCACTGAAGAGCACTCGACACCGGGTCGCGGGGCGATCGGATCCGTCACCTGCCGCCGGTCCTGCGGCTCTCTCCGAACGGGGCAGGGAGCTTTCCGGCGTCCTGCGGGGATCCGTCGCCCAGGGCGCGTTCCAGACCGGCATGCCCGACATCGCGGCGTTCCCCCATCGCACGTGGGCGCGGATCGTGGCTCGCCACGTCCGTGAGTCGGAGGCGCAACGGCTCGGATACGCCGACGTCGCGGGCGATCCGCGGCTGCGCGCCGCCATCGCCGCCTACGTGGCGGCGGCTCGCGGCGTGGAGTGCTCCCCGGAACGGGTGATCGTCGTGACCGGCGCGCAGGCCGCCCTCGACCTCGCCGCGCGCCTGTTCCTCGATCCCGGGGATCCGGCGTGGCTGGAGGAGCCGGGATACCTCGGGGCACGGGCCGCGTTGATCGGCGCGGGCGCCCGGATCGAGCCGGTTCCCGTCGACGCGCAGGGCATGGATGTCGAGGCCGGCGAGGCGCGCTGTCCCGGCGCGCGACTGGCCTACATCACGCCTTCGTGCCAGTACCCCATGGGGTCGACGCTGGTGCTGGAGCGCCGCCTCCTGCTGCTCGACTGGGCGGAGCGCGTCGGCGCCTTCGTGATCGAGGACGACTACGACAGCGAGTACCGCTACCGCGGCCGTCCGATCGCCTCCGTGCAGGGGCTCGACCCCCACGGCCGGGTAGTCTACGTCGGCACCTTCGCGAAGACCACGCTGCCCGCGCTGCGGGTAGGCTACCTGATCGTCCCGCAGGGCCTGCAGGCCGCCTTCGGCAGCGCGGTGCGCAACACCGGACAGACGGCGCCGCAGCCGGTGCAGGGCGCGCTGGCGGAATTCATCGACTCCGGCCACTACGGAGCCCACGTCCGGCGGATGCGGAACCGCTACGCGCAGCGCCAGTCCCTGCTGTTCGCGCTGGTTCGCGAGCATCTCTGCGGGACGATCGAGCTGGCGCCGACCGACTCCGGCATGCAGGTAGCAGGGTGGCTCGCGGATGGCGCGGATGATTGCGCGGT
Source organism: Spirochaetia bacterium (assembly GCA_965215345.1). GTDB lineage: Bacteria > Spirochaetota > Spirochaetia > SZUA-6 > Bin103 > CATQHW01. Next base: position 3,201,212 of record CBDCDL010000002.1, read on the forward strand.
CGTCGAAGCCGGCCGCCGGGCCGGCCTCGCCCTGCGCCCCCTCTCCGCCTACTGGGTGGGACCCGGCGCGCGGCCGGGCCTGCATCTCGGTTACGCTGCCGTTCCGGAGGACGAGTTGCGGCCGGCGGTGCAGCGGCTTGCGCGCGTCATCGAAGCATGCCTGATCAGCAACAGGAACTCAGAAAGAAGACGAGAGGGGAAACAGGATGGCGGTCCTGATCGAAGGTCCGGTGAGGATCCCGGAACACGGGATCCCGCCGAAGACGATCGATGAGATGGTTGGCCGCGTGCGCTCTCAGTCGGCGGACCTCGGTATCGCGATGATGCGCAGTCCCGAAGGCTGGAATGTCGGGGATTGTCGGCTGCCACCCAGGGACGTATGGTTTCCCGTGGTCGATACCTTCCATGGCTGATACCGCGCAACAGGAACCCGCCACCCCGCAGGAGATCTGGAACATCCTCCGCGAGGTATCCGCCGTGCAGCAGGAGACCGCGCGCCGGATGCAGGAGACGGACCGCCGGATGCAGGAGACGGACCGCTGGATGCAGGAGAACGCCCGCCGCATCCGCGAGTTGAACGAGCTGTTCAACGGACAGTGGGGCAAGCTGATGGAGTCGCTGGTGGAAGGCGACCTCGTCAAGCTCCTCCAGCAACGGGGTATTGCGGTGCATCACACGGTCACCAACCCTCGGCAGAACTACGGCGAACGGCGCTGGGAGTTCGACATCGTGGCCGTCAACGGCCAGGAGGTCGTGGTGGTGGAAGTCAAGACCACGCTCAGGGTGCCCGACGTCGATCGTTTCATCGGGCGGCTGCACGAGTTTCCGGAACTGATGCCCGAGTATGCCGGCCACCGGATCTACGGCGCAGCCGCCTACTTGAAGGCATATCAGGAGTCCGACGTGCGTGCCGAGCGGCTTGGCCTGTTCGTGATTCGGGCGACCGGCAGCAGCGCCAGCATCACCAACCGGCACGAGTTCACGCCGCGTGCGTTCGGCCACCGCAGTACGGCCCCCGGCCGTCGATAGGAGAGCCGATGGCCCGAACATTCGCGGTCGAGGAGACGATCGACAGGCCGGCAGGGGAGGTGTGGGAGGCCCTCACCGACTGGAGCAACGCCCACCGATGGATGCCCGGCGTGGACCGCATGGAGGCTCAGGGCGAGACTGCGGAGGGCACGGAGATCCGCTTCCAGGCCCGCAACGCGGAACGGGCGTCGGTCATCGCCCACTGCGAGACCGGGCGCTCGATCGTGCTGCGTTCGGTGCAGGGCGGCGTGACCGCCGACTACACCTACGAGCTGCATCCGGCCGGCGAGAGCGCGACACGTGTCACGCTGGTCGCCGAGTGCCGCTTCAGGGGGCTGCTGCTTCTCTTGATGTCGCCGCTCATCCGCCGCGCGATTCGCAGCGCCGACGGCGTCCAGCTCGAGCGGCTGAAGGGAGTCCTGGAGGCCGGCTGACCTCGTCCGTGTACTGGACGTGCTCGGGACGAAACGATCATGGCGGGGTAATTTCCAAGTCTCGACAGATTTTGCGGGCGATGAATCTGTTCAACTCACGATGTCTCGGCACCGCCGAGGCTCTCCGAGTCATGCGGTTGACAATATGGTGTGGTTGCTTCCTTCTCGGAGTAATTCGCAGCCGTTCTCTTCAAGGTGACGGATGAGGTCTCGCCTCTTCATGCCTGCAAGTTGACAGGCTCCCGGATTACCTCTTGAGTGTCGTCAAGAGACTCTTGGGCCAAAATGCGGTTCGCCTCAAGCGTCATCTCGATCGCTTCCAGGATATTGTCGCGGGCTTCTTGTAAAGTCTTTCCTTGTGTGTTGGCTCCTGGCAGTTCTTCCACGAACCCGATATATCCTTCCGATACTTTTAGATAAACCGCCGTCAGTGTCATCTCTCACTCCAGTTTCTCTCGTGAAGGATAGTCCCGGGCCGTGCTGTATCAGGCCTGCCCACAGCGTACCATTTATTCATATCGTTGCACGACAAGGTCGGAGGCTCGAAGGCTCGAGCAGCTCAAGGAAGATCGCGGAGGTCAGGTGGCCCGGGGCCGAGCGCTCAGGAGCCGGCCGGCACGTTCGCGGACTCGACGATCCGCACCCACTCTTCGGCCGACGGGCAGACCGATGCCGGGTCTCTCCGGCTGCGGGCGATGAACCCCGGCACCTGCTGCCGGCCGGTGGGAAGGTCGGGGTGCGAGTAGCGCAGGTCGAGGCTCCAGCGGATGTGGTCGGAGACGTTGGGTATCGAGCGGTGCATGGTCTTGTGCTGGGTCAGCAGCACGCCGCCGACGCGCACCGGGCAGAGCACGTGCTCGCCGTCGGGGAGATGCTCGTCGACGACGCCCTTGAAGTTGCCCGCCGGTCCCATCCCGCGCTCGTGGCCGATCAGCGGCGCCCGGTGGCTGCCGGCGATGACCTCCATGCAACCGTTCTCGCGCGTGGCGTCGACCAGCGGGATCCAGAGGTTGACCATGAAGGTCTCCGCGGCGTCGGGCTGCAGGTAGCCCAGGTCCTGGTGCCATGGCACGACCCCCTCGTCCTGGTACGGCCGCTTGGCGCGGACGTTGAACTGCGGATGGGCCAGGATCTCCGGCCCGATCACGGACTCGACGATGTCGAGAAGCGACGGACAGGAGTAGATCCGGAACATGCCCGGCGTGCGCTGCTTGCCGCGGCCGAGGTCCAGCAGGGGGGCCGGGTCGTCGAGTTCCAGTGCCAGCGCGTGCAGCCGGCGCTCGAACGGTTCCTCTGCGTGCGCGTTGGAGAGGCGGCCGTCGGCCAGCGCGGCACGTGCGAATGCGTCGATGTTCCCGTCGAGCTCGGCGCGGAACGGCTGGAGCACCGCCGGGTCGATGGCGTCGTCGACGAGGAGATAGCCCTCCTCTCGAAAGAAGGCGAGGTGCTGCTCGGTGAGTCCGGACATGAGTTCCTCCGCTCAGGCTGCCTCAGTGTACCCCGATTCGGCCGCGCAACGCCGAGTGAGCGTAGCGAACCTCACTCGAAGAGTGGGCGAAGCGAACCTCACTCGAAGAAATGAACCTTTTGCCCTCGAATGACGCCCTGTGAGATGACGCCGGGCAAGGAACGATGGAACCTCGCATGGATCACACCGAACGCAGCGATCAGGATCTCGTTCGGAGCATCCGAAGCGGCGACAAGGACGCCTTCGTCGCACTGCTCCGGCGTTACGAACGACTGCTGAGTGCGCTGGTCCGCGATCGACTGGGATCGTCCGACGCGGTCGAGGACGTGCTGCAGGAAACACACATGCGGGCGTGGTCGGGGCTGCGGGTGCAGGAGCCGAAGAACGTGCGCGCGTGGCTTTACCAGGTTGCGCGGAACCGCTGCAGCGACTACCTGCGTTCCAGGCACCGGCGGGAGCGGATCGCCGAGCCCGAGGAGCTCACGCGGACCGTAAACCGCATGGGGATAGCTGATGCGCGGCGGCGCCGGTCGGCGGAGGCCGTGGTCGACGCCCTGGAGGCGGTGCCCGTCCAGGAGCGGCGGGCGCTGCGTGCCTTCTACCTGGACGGAATGAGCATCGCCGAGATAGCCGTACGCCAACGCTGTCCGCCGGGAACGGTCAAGCGACGGCTGTCTTACGGCCGCGACCGCGTGCGCAAGGAATTGGGCATCACCAAGACGAGGAGGGGTACTACGATGCGTGTCGAAAGCAAGGAGACGGGGAAACGGCCGTTTCCCGAACACCGTCCGGACATCACGGTGTCCAGGAGCACGGGGCAGCCGTTCTCCGTCGACCTCCGCGAGCTGGCATGGTGGGGCATCGTGCCGGAGCTCGGCGAACGGGTGCGGTGGGCGGAGTACGAGCAGACCCGCGACGGCTCGTGGGTATTGACCGAAGACACTTCGATGGCGGCCTGTCGACCGGCCATCATCCACGGGCGGAAGTGCGTGGAGATCGAGGTCGACGAACAGGCGTATCCCGACCGGGCCGGTCTCGTCCCGCGCAACCATGCGCCGGATGAGGAGTACGGCCGTACCAGGGTCTGGGGCCGGCTGGACGAGAAGGAGGTACAGTGGCTGGCCTTCGAAGCTACCAGGAGGGGCGACGGTACGAGAGAGCTGCAGACCTTCCTGGACGAAAGCTGGGAGCATAACTTCGGGTCGGCTGACCGATTGGTCGAGGACAAGGGGTACCTGACCGAGCGGCCCGACGGAACGTTCGAACGGAGCCCCGAGGCTCCCCGCCTGATCTCGAGCGGCGTGTTCGACTGCCGCGTCGGTGGACGGGAGTTCGCGTGCATGCGCGTCTTCGACGTCGAAGCGGATGCAACCGATTCAGACGTGTTCGTCCTGGCGTACCTCAACCGCGCGGGCCGCACGGTCCTGTCCCGGAGGTACAACGGCAACCGCTGGGGCAAGCTCGAACAGCCGCCCCACCGGACCGGTGGTACCGAGATGACCTGGGCCGAGGAACTGCCGCATGCCCACCAGTTGGTGATCGACGGCGTCACCTACGTTCACCAGTGGGACTACCTTACGGAGGAGGCCTGCGGCCTGTAACGCACGATGAACCTCGCAATGCTCACCGGGCCGAGGGCGTTCGCAGGGCATATCGGATCATGCTCGACAACGACCCGCATGCGCCGGGAAGCGCCGATCGCGAGATCGTGGCGAGCATGATCCGGCTCTGCGATGAGACCGCCGGCTACCTCCATGACGGCTATACGAGCCGGTCGATCGGCTACGTCGCCGGAACTCGTCCAGAACTGGAACGCGCGTGTGCCGAGGCTGGATCGCCCGCGAGCGGTCCCGAGGAACGCGTCGCTGCCATCGCGGATCTCACGCGAAGTCCTGCGGGCAACGCTCGGCAGGTAGCAGGTCGGGCGGCGGCCGGGTTGCGCCGCCGCCCGCGGATGGGCAGACTCCGTCGCCCTGCCGTGCACGACACCGTACCAATCTCCCCGATAGGCCGGCGCATCCACGTCGTCGGCAACAGCGCGTCGGGGAAATCCACGCTCGCCATGCGCTTGGCGGAGGCGCTTGACGCCCGGTTCGTGGAGCTGGACGCACTCAACTGGCAGCCGGGCTGGGTCTCGCTCCACGACACCGATTCCGGCGAGCTCGACCGGCGGATGAGAGAGGCGACCGGCGGCGGGCGGTGGGTGGTCGCGGGTTCCTACATGAGCCACTCGCAACGGGCGTTCTGGGACCGCCTGGACGCCGTGATCTGGCTGGATCTGCCGATGCCGCTCCTGCTCCGGCGGGTGCTGCGGCGCACGTGGCGGCGCTGGCGGTCGCGTGAGCTGTTGTGGGGGACGAACCAAGAGCGGTTCTGGCCGCAGTTCCTGGTGTGGAAGAAACACGAGTCGCTGCTCGCCTGGATCGTCACCCAGCACGCCCGCAAGCGGCGGGGCATGCTGGCGTACCAGTCGGATCCGCGCTGGTCGCACATCCGCTTCGTGCGGCTGACCTCGGCCCGTGAAGTGGAGGCGCTCGCCGCCGCGGTGGAACGTGCCGTGGGCGCCGAGCCGTGGGGCGCGGGCGCGCGGACGACGGAGCCCGACTCGGCGGTCAACCCCGGCTGACGGTCGCTACGGCTCGACCGGCGGCAGACGGTAGACCCGGCGGGCCGTGCCGCTGAACAGGGCGTCCTTGTCGGCTTCGGAGAAGTCGGCGGTCATGAGCTTGAAGGCGTCGTACAGCACCCGGTAGGACACCGACGCCTTCTCCACCGGGAAGTTGCTCTCGAACATGCAGCGCTCGGGGCCGAAGCAGTCGATGGCGTGCAGGTAGTAGTCGCGCTGCGCCGCCGCGAACTCCTCGGCGGTGACCGGCTCGTCCCGCTCGTCCCAGCCGAAGCCGTTGTCGAACATGGCCATGCCGCCCAGCTTGGCGGCCATGTTCGGGCAGGTCGCCGCCTCGGCCATGTTGGCCTTCCACTCCGCGAAGACCTCCGCGCGCCGGCCGCGCCAGCGCCCGACGCCGAGCGGCGTGCCGAAGTGGTCGAGGATGATCAGCGTGTCGGGGGCGCTTCGCGCCAGCGCGGTGAACTCCTCCATCTGGTAGTGGAAGTGCCAGCTCTCGTAGGTCAGCCCGCGCCGGCCGAGCAGCCGTACGCCGTCGCGGAACGGCTCCTCCGCGGCCAGTCCGGCGGGGGCCGGCCCCGGCGCGTTCTCGGTACCGGAGCGGTGCGTCCCGTGCGCCAAGGAGTAGCGGAACCCGCGCAGGAGGCCGCCGGCAGCCTCGGCGTGCGCGTCCAGAACCTCCTCCAGCCGCGGACCGAGCGACAGGTCGGCGAACGCGATCATGCCGGCGATCTCCGGGCCGGGTCCGTGCGCCGAGGCGCGCGCCGACGCGTCCGCGATCGCCGCCACCCATTCCGTCTGGCCCACCGGCCGCAGGTGCTCGGGCCCGCCGCTGCGGTAATGGGTCCGGCACTCGACGAACATCGTCTGCACCACGTTGTGGCCGCAGCGCACGTCGGCGTACAGGTCTTCCAGCAGGTAGGGGCCGCGACCGTCGCCGCTCCACAGGTGATGGTGCGGATCGACGATCGGACGATCCGGGTCGAGGACTCCGGCCATCACTCCGCCTCCGCGTCCGCGTCCAGCGGCCGGCCCGGTAGCGACCGGCGGCCGTGCACGGCATCCCAGCGGTCCTGCACGTCCTGCAGGATGCGCATGGTGGGCAACACCGAGCGGCCCGGCACCGCCGGCGGCCGCCCCTCGGCCAGTGCGTTCACGAAGTCGACCGTGCAGTGGGTGCAGTTCTCCTGCTCGGTCTCGATGCGCCGCGTGCCGTCGCCCGTGGTCAGGGTGTTCTCCAGGATCTGCAGTCTATAGGAGTCGCGGTCGGTGACGATCATCGTGTCGTACAGGCGCTCGCGCGAGTAGTAGGAGCCGGAGCAGAGCAGGCTCTGATCCGCCTCGGTCTCGACCAGCAGGATGACCTCCATCGGGATGCCCGTACCCGGATCCGGCGCCGGCATGAAGCTCTGCACCGACCGCACCGGCGAGCCCTCGACTGCCAGCATCCACAGGCCCAGGTCGAGCAGGTGCGTGGTGTGGTGCCACAGCAGGTTGTCGATCCAGCTCCGGTGGTAGCCGGTGGCGCCGATGTTCTTCAGGCGATGGATGAAGAAGCGGCCGTGGAAGTGGCGGATGTGCTCCCGGCCTGCGGCCAGCCGCTCGCGCAGCTCCGTCCGCTCCCTGCGGAAGCGCATCGGGTGGACGACGCCGAGCGGGAGTCCGCGGCGCTCGGCTGCAAGCACCACGCGCTCCGACTCCGGATAGCTCATCGCGATCGGGATCTCGACGAGGGTCGGCTTGCCGTGCGCCAGGCTCAGCAGCGCCGTCTGCGCGTGCAGCTCGCTCGGGTTGCCGACGATGACGGCGTCCACGGCCGGGTCGGCCAGCGCCTCCTCCAGGTCCACGGTCCAGCGCCGGTAGCCGTAGCGCGCCGCGAACTCGGCCGTCGGCTCGGGCCGGCGGCCCACCAGGAAGTACCGGGACTCCGCGGCGAGCGCTTCGGAGTGCCACACGCCCATCATCCCGTGGCCGATCATGCAGAGGTTCATCGGGCGTTCCCTGTGGATTCAGGCGAGGCGGCCGCTCACGAGCGGTCGCCGTTCCGCGCCAGGGGCTCCGGGCGCGTCGGGCGGGTGGCGTAGCGCGCGTTCGGCGGCTCCAGGATCGCCATCCTGCGGTCGTCCATGTCGGGGTAGTGGCGGAAGTCGCCGGGATCGAAGTAGGCGCCGCCCCATGAGGTCCCGTGCGGGGAGAACTTGTAGAACAGGGTCCGCCGTTCGGTGTCGGCCGTCCACGGCAGCGTGCCGTGGGTGAGCGCCTCGGTGAACACGATGGCGTCGCCCGGGCGGGCCGGCACGCGCTGCACGCTGGGGTGAATGCCCGCGCTCAGGTCCCGCCACTGCTCCGGGAGCGGGAGGTTGGCCTTGTGCGTGCCGGGGATGCAGCAGAAGCCGCCGCCGTTGACGTTCGTGTCGTGGAGCTCGAAGACGACGGCGACCAGGCCGTTGTAGAAGCGGCCGTCGTGGTAGCGGAAGAACTGACAGCCGCCGGTGGCCTTCCAGCCGCCGTGCAGCATGCCGCCGGGGAAGCCCTGCCGCACGTGGGTGTGCACGTTGACGTGGTCGATGCGGAACGTCGGCAGGGACGCATCGCCGTCGACGGGGCGATCGTGGTTGCCGATCAGCTCTTCCAGGATCGGGCTCAGCGCCGGCAGGTCGAGCAGGTCGCGCCACGCCCTGCTCCAGTGGAGAGGCCCAGCGGGCCGTCCGACGGGGTCGAGTTGCTCGGAGGGCGCGCGCAGCGTGGAGCGCAACTCCTCGATCTGATCGCCGGTGACGGCGTCCGGGAGGATCAGGTAGCCGAACGCATCGAACAGGTAGCGTTGTTCTTCGGTCATGACGTACGGTCGCATAGTGGAGAATGGCGCAAAAAAGGTCTACGTCATCACCGACATGGAGGGGGTGGCGGGTATCAACGGCTGGCACGAGTGCCGGCCTGCGCCCGACGGCAGCGACGCCGACTTCGAGCGCTCGCGCCGCCTGCTCACCGACGAGGTCGCGGCCGCTGTTCTGGGGGCGGGGGACGGCGGCGCCGGCGACGTGCTGGTCCTTGACGGCCACCGCAGCGGCGACAACTTCATCGCCGAGCGGCTGCCCGAGGGGGCTCGCTACGTCATGGGCCGCAAGCGCCCGAATCCGCTCGACGGCCTGGACGGGACCTTCGACGGGGTGATCCTCCTCGGCTACCACTCCATGGCGGGCACGCCGAACGGCCTGCTGGCCCACACGATGAGCTCCGGGACCTGGAAACGCTTCAGCGTCAACGGCGTCACCCTCGGCGAGATCGGCATGATGGCCCTGATCGCGGGCAGCCACGGCGTGCCGGTGTGGCTGGTCACCGGAGGCCGGCTTGCCTGCGACGAGGCGACGGCCCTGTTGGGTCCGGCGCTTCGCACGCTGGCGGTGAAGGAGGACGTCGCGCACGAGTCGTCGATCACGATGGCGCCGGAGGCGGCGCGCCGCAGTATCCGCAAGGCCGTGGCCGAGGTGGTCGCGGAGCCGCCGCCGGTCCGCCCGTTCATGATCGCACCGCCCTGGACGGCCTCCCTGGAGCTCACCAGCCGCGAAATCGCCGACGCGCAGCCGATCCCGTCGAGCCTGCGGACCGACGCCGTCACTTTCTCGGCGTCGATCGACTCCATCGACGCCCTGTTGCCACGCTATTGGTCCACGGCGCGACCGGCCGCGCCCGAGTGAATCGATGCCCGAACCGCTGAACGTCGCGATCGTCGGCTACGGCTTCATGGGCCGCGCCCACTCCAACGCGTACCGGCAGGTGGGGCGGTTCTTCGACCTGCCGTTCGAACCGGTTCTCAAGGTCGCCTCCGCTCGGACGCCGGATGCACTCGCGGCGTTCGCAGCGCGCTGGGGCTGGCAGGAGACCGACACCGATTGGCGCCGCGTGGTCCAACGGCCGGACGTCGACCTGGTCGACATCTGCACGCCGAACAGCTCGCATCGCGAGATCGCGCTGGCGGCGCTTGCTGCCGGAAAGATGGTGGCGTGCGAGAAGCCGCTGGCCATGGACGCGGAGGACGGGGCGGCGATGGTGGCTGCGGCCGAGGCCGCCGGGCGGCCGACCATGGTGTGGTTCAACTACCGGCGCGTGCCGGCGATGGCGCTGGCCCGGCAACTGGTCGACGAGGGGCGAATCGGCCGGGCCTATCACCTGCGCTCGCGCTGGCTGCAGGACTGGACCATCAGCCCCGACATGCCGCAGGGCGGCGCGGCGCTCTGGCGGCTGGAACGCGCCACGGCCGGCAGCGGGTCACCGGCGACCTGCTGGCCCACTCGATCGACCAAGCCTACTGTGAACCGGCGAAGTACGTGGCGAAGCTGCGAGCGCTCAAGGAAGACGACACCCCGCTGGTGCTGAAGACCAACATGGGCGCCGGTCACGGCGGCACGTCGGGGCGCTTCGACTCGCTGTACGAGGTAGCCGAGGAGTATGCGTTCGTGTTGTGGACGCTGGGCCTGGAGGACCGAGCCTGAGGACGAGAGGCTCGCAGAGTCAGGCGAGCCAGGCCGCGAGCTCTGTCAGCGCCGTCTGCTCCAGCAGGTAGGGCTGACCTGCCGTGCGACAGCGGCGCTGCACGGTGCCGAGATGCGCAACGCGCATCAGCTCCAGAGGCGGTCGCTGGAGCGGTCACGGCCCCACTCCGGGGTGGGTTCGAAGATGCCTGGCTCGTCGGGGTCGACGCACTCGCGGAGCACCTCGTGGTTCAGGTCGGTGAAGCTCAGGCCGGGACCTTCCGGCACGTCGATGTGTCCATTCACGATGAGGGGAACCGGTAGTCCTTCGACCAGGCTGCTCCAGCGCTCCAGGTCGTCGACCGAGTGGTTCTCGAGGACGAGGAAGTTCTCCGTGGCAGCCGCGCAGTGCACGGCCGCCAGCGCCGCCACCGGCGTCATGGCCATGTGCATCGCCATGGCGATGCCGCGTTCCTGGGCAGCATCGCCGATCTTCTTGGTCTCCAGGATGCCGCCGGCCGTCGCCAGGTCGGGGTGGGCGACGGCGATGGCGCGCTCCCGGAACAGGTCGGCGAAGCCATCCTTGAGGTAGATGTCCTCGCCCGTGCAGATCGGCGTCGCCACCGCCTCCGACAGCCGCCGGTACTGGTCGGCGAACTGCCAGGGCAGCATGTCCTCGTACCAGGCCAGACAGAACCGGTCGAGCGCGCGCCCCAGCCGGATGCAGGACTCCAGACCCAGGTGGCCGAAGTGGTCGGCGGCGAGCGGCACCTCGTAGCCGACCTCCTCGCGGACCTCCGCCACGTACTCGCAGAGCAGGTCGATGCCGCGGTCGGTGATCTGGATGCCCGTGAACGGATGCATCACGTCGTGGCTGTCGAGCATCCCCGGCGGCGCGATCACGCAGTCGCCGTGGCCGGCCAGCAGGTCGATGCCGAGGTCCATCTTCAGGAAGCCGAAGCCCATCTCCATGCGCTGCTTGAGCCGGCGCCCCATTTCGCGGCCGCTCGGACTCGGCGTGGTGTCGCAATAGCAGAGGACGCGGTCTCGGAACCGGCCCCCGGCCAGGGCGTAGGCGGGCACCCCGTACGCCTTGCCGGCCAGGTCCATCAACGCCATCTCCACACCGCTGACGCCGCCGCCTTGCCGGCCGTGATGGCCGAACTGCCTGATCTTCCGGAACAGCCGATCGACGTCGCACGGGTTCTCGCGGAGCAGGCGGGCTTTCAGCATCAGGGCGTAGGTCTTGCTGGCGTTGTCCCGCACCTCGCCGTAGCCGCTGATCCCCTGGTTGGTGTCGAGACGGATCAGGTAGCTGTTGAACGGGGTGCCCGTGAGGCAGGTGACCCGCAGGTCCGTGATGGTGAGCGCCGACGGGCTCGAATGCCCGCTCACAGGGCGCGGTTCTCGGCGCTGTAGGCTGTGTTGCCGCGCAGATCGAAGAAGAAGCGTTGTTCGTCGGTCATGGCCATTGGTTCACGATACTCGCAGAGCCGCGCACCCGCCACTCCGTGCTCTGCTCCGGTGGCGTATGATGCCGCCGATGAAAAGGCGACGATTAGGGAAGACCGGATGGGACGTGAGCGCGGTGTCGATGGGCTGCTGGGGCATCGGCGGGCAGTGGGGGGAGGTGAGCGAACGGCAGGCGATCCGCACCGTGCCACGCCAGCCTCTACCGGTTGGGGATGGACACGCTCGACCTGTACCAGTGTCACGTCGGCTCGCCCGAGCGTCCCGAGGTCTTCGTGAGGGGTTCGTTCGGGAGCGCGAACGGATCGACGACACGCACACCGTCGGAAGGCGTCGAGTCAGGCGTAAGGTCGGCCGGCTTGACCCTTCGAGACTCGCCGCTGTAGCGTCCACAGACGGCAGCATGAAGAGGGCGCGATGGGTACTCTGGATCGACATATTGAAGTTACGCCCGAAATCGTAGGTGGAAAGCCGCGGATTGCGGGGCACCGGATCACGGTGGAGAACATCGTCGTCTGGCACGAGCATCAAGGTAGAGCTGCCGTCCAGATCGCCGAGGAATAAGACCTGACTCTGGCTGAAGTACACGCCGCTCTTGCATTCTATCATGACCACCGGACTGAAATAGATCGGGCGATGGAGCTCGGGCAGGAGTACGTCGAGGCGTGCAGGCGGGGGAGCGATTCGAAGGTAGCTGAGAAACTTCGCCAGCAAGAGCGAGATGGCGAGGCCAAGGAATTGCGCGAGGCGGTCATGGACGACGTGTACCGCAACATTGGCCTATCAGAAGCCGACTCCGAGTCGCTACAGCCGATCACGGTCGAGATGGAACCCGGGGACGTGCTGTGCTTCAACCAGTTCGTACCGCACCGAGCGCTGCCCAACACCTCGGACGCTGTGCGCTGGTCGCTGGACGTCCGGTACGAGCCCACGGATCGTGCGACCGAGACCGGCAAGAAGCAGGGGTTTCGCGCTCGCAGCCGCGACCCACGCAACGTCGTCACCTATCAGCAGTGGTTGCAGCAGTGGGAGGGGATCCCGCCGGGAGCGTACTGACCTCCATGCGCTGCTTCAGCCGGCGGCCCATCTCGCGGCCGTGATGGTGAGCGCCGACGGGCGCGAGTGCCGCCCGCTCACAGGGTGCGGTTCTCGGCGCTGTAGGCCGTGTTGCTGCCCAGTTCCCACACCCCCCGGAAGAGGGTGCGGCGTTTGGGAGGCATACGCATGATGAGCTCGTGGTCGAGACCGACCCGGTGCCACTGCGCCCAGGCGGAGTTGTAGCAGTTGAACACCGCGCAGCGCGGGTTGTCGGGGTTGGTCCAGTCGTTGGCGGCATGAACCAGGCTCTCGGTGAAGATGACCACCGAGCCCGCCGGGCAACCGTAGCCCTGCATCATGGCGCGCATCTCCGCTTCCCACGGCGAGCCGCCGATGTTCGGCGTCGTCGGGTCGGGGCCGCCGTACGGGAAGTCGGCCTTGTGCGAACCGCTCAGGAACGTGGTGCCGCCTTGACCCTCCTTGACCTCCTCCATCTCCCACACCACGCGCGTGAGGCCGGAGAAGATCTTGCCTCCCTGTACCTGATAGCGCATGGCGTTGGCTCGTTGCGGCGGGCGCACCACGTGCGGCAGGCCGTTGTCGCTCCGCTCGGACTTGCTCCAGCCCGGCGGCCGCACGGTGATGAACGATTGCTCGCACCGGAACCCGTACGCGTCGTCGCTCAGGAACGGATCGTCGGACAGGATGTCGTGCAGGATGTCGACGATGGCCGGGTGATCGAGGAGCTTCTGCAGCTCCCCCTCATAACCCCTCCCGTCGTCGTCTCCCCGCCCCTCCGCGGCGTAGCACTCCGCCCTGGCGGCGTCGATCTCCTGCTGCGAGAGGACCGCCGGGAGCAACATCCAGCCGCGCAGATCGAAGAAGAAGCGCTGTTCGTCGGTCATGGTCATGGTTCACGATACTCGCAGAACCGTGCCTCGCGCCACTCCGGGGACGAGCGTTGCGATTCGAGCAGCGGCTCCAGTTCCCGGTTCGAGGCTTCCGCCAATTGCCGATCCTGCTTACGTGTCCGCAGAGGTGATCGTTCCGGCCATGCAGGTCGGCGTGCCGCTGCTCCCGGTCGTCATCAGGGCGTCAGGGATGACCGGAGGGGAGACCGTCGCGCCGATGGCTGCGGTAGTCCGCCACCACCATCGGGCGACCGGGTACCACCAGCGAACGACCGGGTACCACCAATGCGGTCCGAACACGCGCTGTTCCCCGGGTATACCTGTGAAAGATGCCGCGACAGCCATACGGCGCCAGACTTCATGCGAGTAGATCCGGTAGGTCTCGACAAACGCGTCGGCCGCGCGTTGAGCCTGGGCCACCTGCTCGCTCGTCATCTTCTTCTCGAGATCGTCGAGCTCCGGCTGGTTGCCCTCCCACGTCATCGTGTCGGACTCGAAGCGAAAGCGATGCATGATGTCGAGCCACTTGTATGCCGCGACGTCGTTCCGGGGAACGCCGGTACCATCCTGGTACATGCGAGCCAGCCCGAAGAGGTGAATCAGGACCGGCCGACCCGAGAAGAGATCGGCACCGGCCACCTTCGTGGGGTGGTAGGTGCCCGGCTCAACGGCTCGCCGGTACCACTTGCCGGCTTCGACGGGATCCTGCTGGACGCCGCCCTCACCGATGGCGTACATGTCTCCGAGTCTGGCCTGAGCCGCCCCGTCTCCCTGGCGCGCAGCCAGTCGATACCACCGCGCGGACTCCGCGTAGTCCTGCTCGACGCCGCAGCCGCCGGCATACAACATCGCCATGCAGAGTTGCCCATCGGCGTCGCCCTGTTCGGCGCCAAGCCGGCACCAGGTTGCCGCTTGAGTGAAGTCCTGCTCCAGGTTGTGGCCATACGCATACGCAGTGCCCAAAGTGCTCTGAGCATGCGCCCACCCTTGTTCGGCCGACCGCCGATACCACCGGAGCGCCGCGGCGCTGTCTTCTTCAAAGTCGCCGAAGCCGGTCGCGTACATGAATCCCAGTTGGAACTGGGCCTCCGCGTTCCCGAGCTCGGCGGCGTGCGCGAGCTCTTCCGCACTGTCGGTCTCGTGAGCGCAGCCCATCCCGACGGCCACCGCCGCCAACAGTGCGAACGCGACGGGTCGCGCTGTCCTGACAGAGCGTGCATCGGTCACGTCCGATATGATACCAGCTCGTGAAGCAGCGGCGGCTGGGCAAGACCGGATGGGACGTCAGTGCGGTGTCAATGGGCTGCTGGGGCATCGGCGGCCAGTGGGGCGAGGTGAGCGAACGGCAGGCGATTCGCACTGTCCACGCCGCCCTGGGCGCCGGCGTCAACCTGTTCGACACCGCGGACTCCTACGGCCTGGGTCAGAGCGAGATCCTGCTCGGCAAGGCCCTCGCCGATCGGCGCAGCGCCGGCTACGTCGCCACCAAGGTGGGCAACTGGGCGCGCCGCCAGGACGACCCGCCGGGTTGAAGAGCATCTACAGCATCATCGGGTGCTGCCACGCCAGCCTCTATCGGTTGGGGATGGACACCATCGACCTGTACCAATGTCACGTCGGCTCGCCCGAGCGTCCCGAGGTCTTCGTGGAGGCGTTCGAGCTCCTCAAGCAGCAGGGGAAGATCCGCCACTACGCGATCTCCACCAACGACCTGTCCGCGCTCAAGGCGATCGACGTGAACGGACAGTGCGCGGCGTGTCAGATCAACTACTCGATTCTGAATCGCACGGCCGAGCGGGACATCCTGCCCCATTGCCGGGACCACGACATCGGCGTGCTGCTGCGCGGCCCCATAGCGCAGGGCCTCCTGACTGGCAAGTTCGACGAGACCACGCGGTTCGATGACATGGTGCGCAGCGGCTGGAACGCGGGCGGGGCGCGACAGACGTTCCTGTCCAGACTCGCCGTCGTGTCACGGTTGCGGAGTGTCCTGCGGCCGGGCCAGAGCATGCTGGACATGGCGCTCCAGTTCACACTGGCCCATCCCGCGGTGACCTGCCCCATTCCCGGCATGAAGAGCCCCGAGCAGGCGCGCGCCAATGCGGCGGCCGCGGACGGCGAGCTCGACGCCGAGCAGCTCGATGCCATCGCCGCCATCTGCCCGCGGGAAGCGTAGCGGCGTTGCTCGTCCGTCATGCCGACGGGGCTTCCTTCCACAGTCGGACGGTGAAGCGGTGCTCCTCCTCGATCAGGTCGGGCTCGGTGCCGTTGTGATCTCGCATACCCGGAATGATCTTGTTCCGCACTCCCATGCCGCGAGCGTCGACGTATCCGTAGTCTCGCATGATGTTGACCAGCGTCTGGTTGCGCGCATACCGCAACCCCGTCCTCATCCCGTCCGGCGTAACGGTGTTGGGGAGCCGTCCTGGACTCACGATTTCGAGTCTATCGGAGTAGATGGACAGCATGACGTCGGTTCCCGCAATGCTGTAGTCGCGGTGAATCAGGGCGTTGACCACGGCTTCACGCACGACCTCCTCGGGATACTCCCAGCGGTCGACTCGCCGCGCTCCGTCGAGATGGGCTGACGGCGTCGTGTTTCGCCGCATGAAGTCCCATGCCTGATCGACCAGGCCGGCCTCGACGATGGAGCCGTTCGCGGCGCGCAGAGGAACCAGAGGACCGCGTAAGTGCTCATCGGCACGGGTTGCGTAGTCGGGTTCAAGGCCCGGATAACAGACAGCGCGAATGCCGGATTGTGGGACATATCGGTTCGGCGTATTTCCGAAGAGCAGCATGCCATCGATCGTGGTCACGCGTTGCGCCGCGGACGTCGTCATCAACCCGACGTTGCACAGCAGGGTCTCCCAGCCGTTCACGTCGTCCTCGGAGGGGGCCGTCCCATCGAGAACACGGCACAGATAGTCGGTCAATCGGCGCTGGTCGAGCGCGTCCAAGCCGGCGCCCGGGACCGGCTTCTGGCCGTAGCGCAAGCGGCCGGATGCCTGGTACAGCCTCTCCAGTTCCTCACGGCTCGCTTCCCGCGAGGAGTTGGCGACGCGGATGTAGTAGGTTCTGCGGCCGTTATGGACACGCGCATACGGCTTGTCGGGTCCGCGCGTGACACGGACGGCGAGCACGTCGCGACCCGGTTCGACGTCTCTCGCCCAGGAGAGCAGCGGAATGACCGGGGGCTCGATCTTGGTTCGGCACGTCGTCCCGTTTGAACTCCAGCGTCGAGTCCTCGCCGCTGCGGATCATCTCGATCAGATCAGCCTTGTTCATGAGCGTTACAGTGAATCGCCGACGATGACGGCGTGAGCGTACGCCGTGCAGGCACGAATGTCATCGGGTTCCAGTTCAGGATAGTCCTCCAGAATGGCATCTGTCGTGACTCCCTGCGTCAGCAAGCTCAGGATAAGCTCCACCGAAATCCGCATATCGCGTATGATGGGCTTGCCCTCGAAGACATCGGGACGCGCGGTGATGCGCTTGAGCAGTTCCGGAGTGCCAGTCATGACTCAACTCCTTCATCCAGCTTCCATGCAGCGTGAGCCAGGCACTGAGCGATGTCGTCTCGTTCGAGATACGGATACGCCTGCAGAATCTCCTCGGGCGTTCGACCGGCCGCCAGCAGACCTACGACCGTTCCGACCGTAACTCGCAGATTCCGGACACATGCCTTGCCGCCCATGACGGCAGGATCAAACGTGATGCTTGAAAATGATGACATGTTCTGAGAAACGATTCGACCGAGTCCTGGAGAAGAGATGCCGTCATCTCGCCTGAGTATGGGCGTAATGAGACAGTGCTCTTTTTTCGCCTCACGAAAGAGGGATTTCGGCAGAGTGAGTCTACGTACCAATGATGTGCCGTCGTGTTGACCGCTCTCATGTGCCGCGTTCAACGTAGATGGATCCCTTGCGCTCACGGAGCGCCACACGTGTTCGTTCGATTTCCGATGCGAGGAGTTGTTCATCCGGGAGGGTAGTGCGGTATTCAGCGGCCATCACCTTGTTTGGCAGCCCGTCGAGAGCGTAGTGGGCGACAGCTTCGTCTTTCCGCGAACACAGAATCAGCCCGACCGGCGGATTCTCGCTCTCGTGCATCCAGTGTTCCCGCGCGTAGTTCAGATAGAGATGCATCTGACCGGCGTCAGCATGCGTGAGCCTGCCGAGCTTCAGGTCGATGACCACGAGACACCTCAGGCGCCGGTGGAAGAATAGCAAGTCCACTCGGTACCATTCATCTGCGACCCGCAGCCGCCGTTGCCGGCCGATGAAGCAGAAGTCGGCGCCGAGCTCCAGAAGGAAGGCCTCCAGGCGGCGGATTAGGGCTTCTTCCAGGTCGCTTTCGGAGTATTCGTCCTTGAGCTCGAGGAACTCAAGGACGTACGGGTCCTTGATCGCCTGCTCGTGAAGCACCTGATCTTCGGGCTGAGCTTGGCTACCACGGGCGAGCATCGCGGCTTTGTCTCGTGACAGGGCGGTGCGCTCGTAGAACTGGGAGTTGATCTGTCGGTCGAGCTGGCGAACGGACCAACCACCGCGCAGCGTCTCCGCTTCGTAGAAGTCGCGGGCGTGTGGGTTCTTGATCGAGAGCAGCCGCACGTAGGCAGACCAAGGGAGCGGAAAGGACGAGATGAGGTCCTCAAGACGCACGTTGGCGAGTGTCGCGCTCGAATCTCCAGACGCCGTCTGGAGATTCGATGATCCCGGCAGAGGCTGCCCTGATTCTCCAGACACTGTCTGGAGAATTCGTTCAGGAGCATACGCCAAGCCGAACTGACGCATCTGCCACAGATTCTGACGCGAGAAGCCACGCCCAAAACGCTGTGTCATGTCGGTCGCCAGCCTCTCGATGAGGTTCGCTCCGTATGCGGCTCGCTCTTCGCCCGACTGCTCGATCTCCACGAGGTGTCGGCCGATCAGCCAGTAGGCGGCGGTCATGACCGCGTTCACCGAACGAGCGGCGGACCGCCTGGCGGAGTCGATGATGCCGGCCATGTGGTCGAGGACGGATTCGTACCGGGCGGTCGGCTCGTCCGCGTTGACCGGTCGGGGCTTCATCGCTCCGTACCGTAGCGCTTTTCCGTCTCCCGAACCTCCATCGGGTGCTTGAGGGCGTTCACGCTCAGGTAGTAGTGGGCGACCTTGGTGACTTCATGCCAGGGGAAACCGTGCAGGGTCGCCGATCGGGGCCTGGAGTGTGGGGCCGCTGGCGCAGTTCGTTACCACGCACAGCCAGTAGCAGTCGCGACAATCCTCGGCGACGCGGCGCTCGTTCGGGGTGAGCAGAATGCTGCCGGTCGGGCCGGCGAGCCCCTTCACCTCGATCAGGCGCACGCAACTCGCCCGACTGCAGGTCCAGGCCGGTCACGTCGTATCCCTGGTTCTTCTCGTGGATGTCGTAGACTTGGCAGCCGCGCTCGGCCTCGTGCTCCATGGCGATCCGCATGGCGGTCATCTCGGTCTCAGGGTGGGGGCGCAGCCGCCGGACGTCCAGGGTTTCGCGTTCGGGGTGGGCGAGGCGCCCTGCAACGTGACGGCCCGCTGCCGGCCGGGTTCCTCCCGCCGCCGCTCCTGCATGCCAGCACCTCGGCATGGCGGGCTTCGGCTTGGGCCAGACGGCCCTCGGCCCCGGTGACCTCGTGTTCCAGCTCGTCATGGGCACGCCCGATCTCGTCGTCGATCCGCCGGAGCACCTCGGTCGGGGACAGCTCAACGTGCTCGGCGACGCCGTTCCGTGCGGATTTCGTCGAGGAACGGCGTGAGGACGTGTTGGTTGAGCCAGAAGGTCGGTTCCGGGAGAGACGCGACGGCCGGCAACCAATTAGAAGAGGCCGCGATGGGTATTCTGGATCGACACCTTGATGTTACTCCCGGGAATCGTGGGTGGAAACCGCGCATTGTGGGGCACCGGATCACGGTAGAGAACATCGTCGTCCGGTACGATCCATCAAGGCAGGGCTACCGTCCAGAAATCTCGAATGCCGTTGTAGCGGGCCTGCGCGGCAATCGTGTCGATGCGACCGACCACGTAGCCGGTCTCTTCGCGCAACTCGCGGCGGGCAGCGTCGATCGTCGACTCGACGACGTGCCATGGCGCGGACTTCGTACTCAAGGCGGCGCCGTGCCGACGCGGTCAGACCGCTGAGGAGGCTGACAGCCGCGCGACACCACGAGACGATGGCGACCGTGCGCAAGTTCAACACGGCAGGTCCGGTAGTTGCCACGGACCACTACTGCATCCCGCCGTTGGAACGGATCGATCTCGAGGCGGTGCTCGACCTGATCCAGGACAAGAAGTACTTCATGCTGCGCGCACCGCGGCAGACCGGCAAGACGTCGGCGCTGCTGGCGCTGCGCGACCTGCTGAACGGCGGGACGAAGGGCGACTACCGCTGCGTGTACGCCAACGTCGAGGCCGGGCAGGCGATGCGCGAGAACGTCGCGGAGGGCATGCGCATTGTCCTGTCCCAACTCGCGCTCCGGGCGAGCCTGACACTGGGCGACGACTCGCTGGAGCGAATCTGCCGAGACGCGCTGGACATCGCGGGGCCGCTGAGCGCGCTGAGCGTGGCGCTGAGTCGCTGGGCGGCTGCCGGCCGCACTCCGCTGGTGCTGCTGATCGACGAGATCGACACGCTGGTGGGAGACACTCTGCTGTCGGTGCTGCGGCAGCTTCGCAGCGGCTACGACCAGCGTCCGTCCGCCTTCCCGCACAGCATCATCGTGTGCGGGGTGCGTGACGTGCGCGACTACCGCATCCACTCGACCACCGAGAACCGGATGGTGCTCGGCGGCAGCGCCTTCAACATCAAGTCCGAATCGCTGCGACTGGGCGACTTCTCGGAGCAGGAGATACGGGCACTGCTGGCGCAGCACACCGCGGCAACCGGGCAGGCGTTCACGGAGGAGGCTCAGGCGTTGATCCGCACGCGTACCGCGGGCCAGCCGTGGCTGGTGAACGCGCTGTGCTACGACGCCTGCTTCCGCCACAAGCCGGGGCGTGACCGCTCGCGCCCGATCACGGCGGACGCCATCCTGGAGGCGCAGGAGCGGCTGATCCTGCGTCACGACACACATATCGACGATCTGGCGCACAAGCTGCGCGAGGAGCGTGTGCGGCGCGTGGTGGAGCCGATTCTGACCGGCGCCGATCAGCAGGCGTGGTCGACCGAGGACGTCGCCTACGCCTGCGACCTCGGTCTGGTGGCGCAGGACGCCGCCGGCACGCCGCACGTCGCCAATCCGATCTACGCGGAGGTGGTGCCGCGGCACCTGAACTACGCGGTGCAGGCCGGGCTGCCGCAACAGATGGCGTGGTACGTGGACGCGGACGGCGCCCTGGACGTGGACGGTCTGATCGCGGCGTTTCAGGAATTCTTCCGCGAGCACTCCGAGCACTGGGTGCAGCGCTTCGAGCGCTACCACGAGGCCGGCCCGCAGTTGCTGCTGCAGGCGCACCTGCAACGCGTCGTCAACGGTGGCGGCAGGATCGAGCGGGAGTACGCGCTGGGGCGGGGCCGGACGGACCTGCTGATCGTGTGGCCGCAGGGCGGACGGGAGCGGCGTTTCGTGGTGGAGTGCAAGGTGCGGCGCGGGGAACTGGAGCGGACCGTCGCGGTGGGTATGAGGCAGACCCGCGCCTACGTGGACCGGTGCGGCGCCGAGGAGGGCCACCTGATCGTGTTCGACCGCACGCCGGACCGATCCTGGGCGGACAAGATCTTCCGCCGCGAACCGTCGGGTGACGGCGTGCCCGTCACGGTCTGGGGGATGTAACACACGATAACGGCCGCGAATTCCGTCAGATCGGGTTTTCGGGCGCTCGAATCACGATGTGCACACGATCGGACAACCCGAGGTCGGCGAGGATCTGCCGCAGATCGTCTTCCAGGTTCGGTGCGAACGATGAGTCGACGGTCACCGACAGATCGATGCCGACGCTCAGTCCCTTCGCCGACCGCAGCTTGGGCAACAGCTTGATGCCTATGCGATTCCACACCTCGGGCGGCACGGACCCGGCGAGTTGCAGGATCGTATCTGACGATTCACGCTTCGGTTGAGGCCGTGGTTCCGGATTCGGGTCAGGCTCGGGACCCGGGCTCGGCGAAGGCCCGTGTTGAGGCTGTATCGCATCTTCGGGGCGCGCCGTGAGCGCTTCGGCCTTGGACTTGGTGAGCAGGAAGACATCAGCGTCGAAGGAGACCTCCTCGGGGCCGAGCGGCTCCGCGTACCACAGCCGCTGGAATCCGCCGTCTTCCGTGCGGCCTGACGCGAAGCCGAAGTCGCCGTGTGACACGAACGCAAGGATCTGGCGGCGCAGGACCGCGTCGGGATCGATCAGCCTGGTGAGCGCGCCGTTGAGAAAGCTCTGGCGCAGACTCGTGAGCGGCCACGCGCCCGTGTCCTCGAACGCTGGAGGCCAGTTTCGGTCGAGGTAGCCGGCGCCCACGGACTCGTTGAGCAGGGCTTCGGACTTCAACACGCTGATGATGCGGCCGCACAGCGTCTCGCCGGCGCTGGCATGTCCGGCCCCGAGATCGATGACCTTGAGCCCCTGCCGCTCCGCGTTGTCCGCCAGCGCCACGAAGCGGTAGCCCGCCCACACTTCGTCCTTGGCGGAGCTGTGTGCTTCCCTGACCTGCGTCTGGACTTGCGAGCGCTCCGCTCGGTCGTACTCGGAGCCCAGGACGCCTTCCGCCAACTCGTGAGCCACCCGCTGCCAGGCGAGCCAGAGTTCGACCTTGCGGCGCAGTTCCCGTCCAGGCTTCCTCGCGCACCACACCGGCGAGCCCGGGTACAGCCGCTCCGAGTCGCCGCGCTTCCGCGTCCACGTGCCGATCCGCTCGGCCGTCTGGTTTCCGTCGGTCCATTCGTCGTCCGGGTCCAGGACGATCAGCGCGAGCCGCGGCGAGTCCTGGACTGCGGCGCTCTCCTCCGGGAAGAACACGACCGGGAGCGTGGCTCCGGCCTTGAACTCGGTTTCGACCAGCCTGCGGAGGGCCGGCTTGATCTCCGTCTCCTCGTCGAGCGACGCCCGACGGTCGCTGACGACCTTCTTCAGGGTTGCCTGGTGATGGATGCGATAGCCGTCGGTGCCAACCTTGCGCATGAAGAAGCCGGCGCCTTCCAGGGCGGTCGCGGCGGTGTCGATGGTGGTCGTTTCGACCTCGGGCTCGCCGAGTGCGAAGCGCAACTCCGGCAGATGGGCCACCTTGTCGACCTGCCCGCCGGAAGACTCGAACAGGATGGCGGTGCCCACGCGGCGGTGGATGTCGCGTAGCGCCCCGGTGGCGTCGACGTCCAGCGCTGCGGCATGGGCCGTCGGCCCGGCCAGGTCGGCTTCGATGGCCGTATCGAGCCGGGATTCGCCCAACTGGCCCAGGACGACGGCGCGGAACTCGGGAACGTCCAGCGGCGCCGATCCGAGCGTGATCAGCGGCTCGGTGCGCGCCTTCTGAAACTGCTGGCGCGCCCCCCAGGAGATCCATTGCGCGAGCATGGCCAGTGCGCCGCGGGTCTGTTGAAACTGGGTGAGCGCGCGCCACTTGCGTTGAAAGACCGACAGGGTCGCGGGATGGAAGGGATAGCACGCCTCGAACCGGCTCCGCAGGAACTCCCGCGCCTTGGATTCCGTCGTCGCGGTGTCCACGGCGAGCCACTCGGCAGGCAGGCGAGCGGACCGCTCGAGGCACCAGTCGGCGTAGGTCTTGGCCACGTTCTTGCGCACGCGCTTGCTGCCGAGGTCCTCGAACAGCCGCCGGCGCACCACCTCGCTGATCTCGGACTCGTCGTTCGCGATCAGATCGCGCGCGACGCGCCGGACCACCTTGGTGATCCGGTCCTGCCACTGCTGGTCCCAATCGGTCATCTCTACCTGGCTGCGCGGCAGGCTGACGACGGCAGCGGCGCGGCTGATACCGGTGACGGCCACCGTCAGGTTCTGCAGGAATGCGTGGAAGCCTTCGGCCATCGGGCGATGGCGGTTCACGAAGTTGAGGACCTCGTCGAACAACAGCAGCACCGGCGCCTGCGCGGCGGCGAACACCCTCGCCAACGTCTCGGTCCCCGGCGGCGTGGTCCGTGCGGCGCTCCCCAGCGCCGCGACGCCCTGATCGCCCGCAAGCTGGCGCGCCAGATCGATCCAGGGCGTCTCCTGCCCGTCCGTCGGATCCCAGGCGTTACCGACAAATACGCCCACACGGGCAGCGGGAGCCTCCGCCAAGCCGGCGTCGTTCAGCAGATCGCCGACACCGCGGAGAGCGGAAGCGGCCGGCCCGGCGTTGGCCAAGTGGTAGAGCGCGGTCAGGGTGTGCGTCTTGCCGCCGCCGAACTGGGTAATGAGGGTGAGGACCGGCGCCGTGTTCTCGGTCCTCCCGGACAGCCGCCGGAGCACCATGCCGGCATGCTCCTTCAGCGCCCGCGTGAAGCAGGTACGCGAGAAGAACTGAGCCGGGTCGCGATAATCCTCGGGAGCCGTGCCGGCGACGACCTGCTCCAGGGCGATCGCGAACTCGTCCGGGCTGAACGAGCGACCTTCTCGCACTTCCTTTCGCAGCGTCACGATCCGGTACCAGGGTTCCATTACTCGTTGCCTCCATACGACAGCGGATGGGAGATACGCACGCGACCACCTCGGATCGTGACCACCGCCTTTGCTTCCAGCGCGTGGCGATGCCGATCGAGCAACTCGGCGATCAAGGCGAGCACGTCATGGCCCTGACAACGCAGCCACACGGCTACCTGTCGGCCGGCACATCGATCGACCAGGAACCTCACGAATTCGCAATCGAAACCGCGTCCAGTGAATCGCCGGCGATGACGGCGTGAGCGTACGCCGTGCATGCACGAATGTCATCGGGTTCCAGTTCAGGATAGTCCTCCAGGATGGCATCTGTCGTGACTCCCTGCGTCAGCAAGCTCAGGATAAGCTCCACCGAAATCCGCATGTCGCGTATGATGGGCTTGCCCCCGAAGACATCGGGACGCGTGGTGATGCGCTTGAGCAGTTCCGGAGTGGCAGTCATGACTCAGATCCTTCATCCTGCTTCCATGCAGCGTAAGCCAAGCACTGCGATCGGCGGGCAAAGTACAGACACGCCCGTATGTCCTCCGCTTCCAGATCCGGGTACTCGTCGAGAATGGTCTCGGCGGAGTCCCCTGCCGCAAGCATCCCCAGGACATGCTCCACCGCTATGCGCATGTCGCGAATGATCGGCTTTCCGCCGAAGACGTCGGCGCGCACGGTGATTCGTTCGAGCAGGTCGTTGTCAGTCGTCATGGTTCCTCCGTCTTCCGCGGTGCTCGGCGCAGTCCGGCTCGAAAGTCGTCGACGAACGCCTTGAGAGAACTATCGTTGCGGCCGGCTCGATACACGTCCATGGCTTCTACCAGTTCTGCGGCGAACTCCACACCTGCCAGTATGACCGGATGTCCGCCCCGTGCGATCGCGTCCGCCAGGACTCGCTTGTAGTGGTCCCGCGCACACTTCCTGCTGCCGACGTCGGGGCGGCTGCCGACGACGGTCTCGAACGACTGCGGGTCCGCTACGTACCAGCGTTCGACGTGTGGATCGGGACAGGCGACGACGATCCGGTCCTGCAGCGACGGAGCGGCGGCGTCATGCAGGCGTTTCCGCGCGTCGGCGAACGTGGAGCAGTTGCCGTCGATGGCCACGACCACCAGATCGGCGACGCTGGTCGACGGACTCAGAGCGACGATACGCTGGTAGAGCTTGAACTCGGCCAGCGCGCGGGCATGGCCGCCGGTGGCCGAGCGGACGCGGGCCCGGACGTCGATGCCTTCGTCCTCGGCTATCCGGGTCACCAGCGGTTTCAGGAACTCCTCGTGCGCGCGGTCTTCGACGAAGAGATCCACTACCAATCGGTCACTCATCGACGAGTCCGCGCAGGATCAGACTCTCGAACAGGCCGTCTTCGGTACGGCTCGCCAGTGCGTCGGCTATCTCGCTATCGCGAAGCAGCGGTCCGCTGATGTCGAACGGCTCGACGACCGTTCCCTGCGAGCCGAGGCGGACATTGAACAGGCCGATGTCGTCCGGCTCGGAGGCTTGCCGCTTCAATCGCAGGATCGCATCGGCAAACAACGGCGAATGGGTGGTGACGACAATCTGGCGCCGGCGGTGTTCGGCAAGGGAGAACAGAAGCTGAGCGATCAGCTCGAGCCGGCGCGGGTGAACGCCGTTCTCCGGCTCCTCCAGCGCGAGCAGTGAGCCGCCCCACGGGTTCACGGCGATGGTGCTCAGGGCGAGAACGCGGAGCGTGCCCTCCGACAGGACGCGCGAAGAGTACTCGATCCCCGCCTGACGGATCGTCAGATTCAGCGTGCCGCGCCGCTCGTCCAGCTCCACGCTCAGCGACTCGACGCTCGGGACGATCGAGCGCAACGCGCGCGAGACCGCCTGGAAGTGCTTCGGCTGGTCAGCGCGGAGCTTGTAGAGAAACGCCGCGATGTACTCACCGTGAATGCCGATGTCGGGTACGTCCGCCGGCGACTCCTCCGCCCGCATCTTCATGCGCGGTTCGAAGTAGTAGGTACGCCAGTTGAGCAATTCGGCACGAACGTGCTCCAGCCAGGGATACCCGGCTCCGCTCAGGCTTCGGTCCGAGAGGACGGAGTGATTCAAACCGACCTGCTCCTGCCGAGGGTGAGCCGGTTTCCCCTTGCGACGGATGTGGAGGTTGGAGCCGACGCGCTCGATCGCCGCGGCCCCCTTGGGCTGGCCGGCCGCACCCAATTGGGCAAGGTACTCGTCGGTCACTCTGAGTTGACCGGACCTGAACTCGAACTCAGGTTCGATACGATAGCGATAGGTCGCCTTTTCGGCGGTCAGGTCGGCTTCCAGCATGAACTTCGCCGATCCTCTTCGCAGCATCTCCGGCAGCCCCGCCGCGCCAAGCGAGAATGCCTCGAAGGAGTATCCTCGCACCGGAAGCGGCTCGCCGAGCGCATCGAACAGGGTGCGTGCGTTGCCGATCCATGACAGCGCCTGGATCGCGTCCAACAGATTGCTCTTGCCCGCAGCATTGGGACCGAACAGGACGGCGAGTCGCGGCAGCTCGACCGTCACGTCGCGCAGCGACTTGAAGTCTCGTACGGTCAGTTTCTTGAGCATCTACGCGGCTCCTGTCGGCCAATCACCGTTTGCGACGGATCATGCGAGACGACGGCACACCGCATGATGTCGCGGCGCCGCTCCTGTCGTCTCGACGCCGTCCATTCCGCTTGCGCATCGCCGGATCCGGCCCGCTACCTGGGGACGGCCAGCAGCATGGCGTCGAGCAGCCGCTTCTCCCGGCTACGCCGAGGGTAGAGGGCGGAGAGCGCGTTCGCGAGGCGAAGGAAGTCGGGGCCGCGGTCCTGCTCGGCCTCGATCAGCGCCCGCAGCGCGTTGGCGTGGCCGTTCGCCTGCAACAGCAGGGCGGCGTGGCCGCGGTCCAGCGTGGTGGCGTCGACGGCTTGGAGTTCGGCATCCCCGTCCAGAATGCCGTTCTTGCCACGACCGCGCACCGAGCGCTTGGGCGCGGCGTTCCACTCCGGGAACAGCGATTGTTGCAGGCCGGCCTGCGGGTCGGCTTCGATCCACTCGGCGGCAGCGCCGGCGCCGGCTTCACCCACCAGATCCTTGGCGCGTTCGGCCACCGGCAGCAGCCGCACCACGCCCTTGACCTGATCGACGATGCGTCCGGTCCAGCGGTCCAGGTCGATGCCCATCGGCTGGGCGAAGCGGCGGACCACGTCGAACGGCAGGTTGAGCCCCTTGGCGGCGGCTGCGGCGGTCGCGTCCTCATCGTCGTCCGCGTTCTTGCCGTCGTCACCGACAGCCTCGGTGGTCTGGACCGTCCACAGGAACAGTGCGGTCAGGCGGGCATCTTCTTCGAGCGCGCCCGCCATGCCGTTGCGGGCGCGCGCTTCGGCGGTGCCCAGCACGGTTTCCAGAGCGGCGCGGCCGACCACCTCCCACACCTTTTCGAGGTATTCCGGCAGGCCGACCGAGCGTCCCTCGGCGGTCTCCACGGCCCGGAAGCGGCTGTAGATCTCCAGCGCGGGACCGATGCAGGCGAACACCAGATCGGCGCCGCGGATGCCCTCGCCCTGCAGCCGCTCCATCCAGTCGGCGACGCGCCCCGGCAACTCGCGCAGCACGTCGGCCCAATCGCCGACCGGCGCGTCCCCGGGGCGCGGGCGGCAGATCAGGTGGACGCTGGTGGCGAGCGCCGCCGAGTCGCGGGCGCGCAGGCGGGTGGCCATTTCCGTGGCGATGGGCCACGACCCGGTGATGGTCCAGCCGCCGCGGATCATGCCGGAGAGCAGTGCCTCCCACCCCTCGGTGGTCTTGTGCGCGAAGACGACGGATCCGACGCCGTCGTCGGCCAGCACCCGGCGCCCCTCGGCGAACGCCTTCGCCATCGTCTCCTCGAACCACCGGCGGTCCTTCGGGCGACCGTCCTGCTGCTTGGTCTCGTCCTGCACCGCCTCGCGCGCCTTCGGCGAGAGCGGATTGTCCGGGTCGAACGGGTCCTGCAGCAGCGGATGGTCGGGCAGCGTCCGCTTCAGCCAGACGAGGAAGAGGTCGGAGAGATCGGCGTACGGAACCGCGTCGTAGTAGGGCGGGTCGGTGAACCAGACCGATGCGGACTGGTCGGGCAGGGGGTGGTCGGTCGCGTCGGTGCACTGTACTTGGCCCAGTTCGAGCTTGCCTGAGGCGAATTGATCAACGACACGAACCATCGTGCTCAAGGTGGTTGAGTGATCGCCAGCTTGCGCTCCGACGAAACTCGCCTCGGCGAAGTCCCAGACTACCGGGATTACTTGTCGAGTAAAGAGATTCCGCACTTGATGCTTCGTGTTTTCCCAGCGACAGAGACAGTTCGCAATGTCTGCAAGCCGACTTATGCTCAACGCCGAAACCAAACGTGCGGCAAATGAGGATTCCACTCTTGAGACCACCCGGCCCAACTCCGCCAGAGCCGCCTTTTGGCGCACTGTGAACAGGTCGCCCCATTGGATCATGCCGTAGCGCTGTACGCGGAAGCCCAGTGCGCCGATCGGTGGAAGCGGCTCATCCGGCACCGGACACGGCCCCTGTCTCCCGCCGCGCTTCCACTCGTCGAGGATGCCCGCCATCCGCTCCTGCGCCCTGCGGACCGGGGCGTAATCTGCGTCGGTCGGCAGCCGGTAGTGCCGCCCGGTTTCGCCGGGGCGCAGGGTAACCACCGTGGTCATGCGCGCCCCGCCGGCGCGCCGGCCATCGGCGTCGAAGACCACGTCGGCGCCGCCCCGCTGAGCCGCGAGTTGGGATCGGACCCGTTCGGGCGGGAGCACCGTCCCGCAGCACAGGCAGGTCGCCCTGGCGCGCGCCACCGTACCGACGGTTACCTCATCGTCCGTCCTGGGCGCGAACACCTCGAAGTGCGCCACAGGCGGGGCGTCCTGCCGGCACTCCACGCGATAGCGCAGCGCCCGTTTGCGCTTCGGCTTCCGGCACAGCCAGAACGAGCGCAACAGCGGGATCTCCGCTCCACAGTTCGGCGCCTCGCAGCGAACCGTGCGCGCCCACAGGTAGGCAATCGGCGTCGCGCCGTCGGGGTCAGCCGGGTACAGGTCGGCCAGTTCGCTCTTCGCCTGCCGTTTGACGTCGTCGCCGACCCGGCGCAGCTCCTCTGCCAGCCCCGGACCGTGGCGCGGGAGGTCCTCCAGCATCACCTTGAGAATGAGGCACGCCACCGGATTCAGGTCGCTGGCGAACGCTTCGCATCCAAGCCGTAGCGCCTCCAGCGGAATCGATCCGCCGCCCGCGAACGGGTCCGCCACGATCGGGGCATCGCCGTCATGTGCCGCCTGCACGAGGTTGCGTGCCACCCGCACGTAGACATGGTCCTTCGCCATGTCCCAATTCGCGAACGCCCCGATGAACCAGAGCAGCGCCTTGCGCAGATCCGCGTCGCTCCCCGGGTGCTGCTGCACATCGCGGAGGTGATCGCGCGCCGTCGTCTTGAACGTGTCTGGGCACTGCGGGTCGCACGGATCCGGCAGCAGCAACGCCATCAGCACTGCCCGCGACGATGCCAGCGGTCGTCGCGCCCACCACAGGTGCAGCGTCGACGGATGCCCGTGCCGGATCGACTTCTCCCGCGCCGCGTGCTGCGACACCTCGGCGATTGGGAAGTCGACCTCGGCCAATCGTTTGCAGGCTCTTGGGATCACGTCTTGGGAGCTCGTTCAAACGCGACTGTGAGGTCACGCATCGTGTGCCACGTCGCTCAAGAATCGAATACATTCACTACGCACGCAGGAGATCTCGTCCAATATGACCACAGCAAATCCGGGATACGAATGACTCTGATTGCGGAGCGCCGACAATGTTTCTCCCTGCGGCACCTCCTGAATCACCTCGGGTGGATCTTCGCCCGGGTGGACAATGACCAGACGGCGTCTGGCACATCGTCTGTTCCGAGGAATCGCTTGATTTGCCAGACAGTGTCTGGCAAATCAAGCCGGGCGGATACGTAAGGTAGAACACGCGCATCTGTTGAGGATTCTGACGCGAGAATCCGCGTCCAAATCGCCTCTTCAGGTCCAGGGCGAGTCTCTCGATGAGCGCCGTTCCGTACGCGGCTCGCTCTTCACCCGACTGCTCGAACTCCACGATATGCCGGCCGATCATCCAGTACGCTGCGGTCATGACGGCATTCACCGAACGGGCCGCCGCCTGTCTGGCGGCGGTGACAATGCCGGCGACGTCGCGGAATACGGAGTCGTACCCGGCGTCAACCACGGCTGTCCCGATCTTCGGTTGCTTCATGGCGCGTCTCCGTGTCCGTAGCTCACCGCATCCTCCCGAACCTCCATCGGCTTTCGCAGGGCGTTCACGCTGAGGTAGTAGTGGGCGACCTTGGTGACTTCGTGCCACGGGAATCCGGCAGGGTCGATGATCGGGTCCTGGAGGTTAGGTACGGTTGCGCAGTCGGTGACCACGTACAACCAGTAGCAGTCACGGCGGTCCTCGGCTACGCGGCGCTCGTTGGGCGTGAGGAGGATGCTGCCGGTCGGGCCGGCGAGTCCCTTCACCTCGATCAGGCGCAACTCGCCCGATTGCAGGTCGAGGCTGGTCACATCGTATCCGAGGTTCTTCTCGTGGACGTCGTAGACTTGGCAGCCGCGGGCGGCTTCGTGCTCCATGACGATCCGCATGGCCGTCATCTCGGTCTCGGGGTGCGGGCGCAGCCGGCGGACGTCCAGGGTCTCGCGTTCGGGGTGGGGGAGGATGAGCGCGCTGGCCAGCCGCTCGACGCCCTGCAGCGTGACGGCGCGCTGGCGGCCGAGCTCCTCGCGCCGCCGCTCCCTCCGTGCCAGGACTTCGGCATGGCGGGTTTCGGCCTGGGCCAGACGGCCCTCGGCCCCGGTGACTTCGTGCTCCAGTTCGTCGTTGACGCGACCGATCTCGTCGTCGATGCGCTGCAGCACCTCGGTCAGGGACAGCTCGACGTGTTCGGCCACGCGGTCGATCTCGGCGACGCGTTCGGTGCGGACCTCGTCGATGAACGGCGTGAGGGCGTGCTCGTTGAGCCAGGAGGTCGGTTCCGGGAGGGACGCGACGGGCGGCAGATTCCCGGACGCCGGCGTGGGGCTCAGGTCGCCGAGCACGTCCGGGCCTCGGAGGGCCGGCGAACCGTCACTCGTCAGCTCCACGGCGAACAGGCGTTCGTGGATCACGTGCCCAAGGCCGTCGACGACACGGGCGCGGTAGAAGTCGAGGCGTGACGGCGCCGCGTGCGCGAGCGAATGGAAGCAGGCGCCGCGGGCACACGACTCCCGACCGTGGTCCAGGCTGTGCCGGCGCAGCGCCTCGAACAGGGGATGTCCCGGCGTAACCCATTCCAGGCTGTTCCGCTCGGCGGTCTTGCGGTCCGTCGACAGGCGCGGGTAGCGGGCCGACAGATCCGGGAGCTTCCAGTCCGGGTCGCGCTCGTGCTTCTTCAGTCCCGACGGGGTGCGGCCGGGATCGAAGGTATGCGCCATGCCGCTCACCGGCCGCAGGGCCAGGGCCGCGTCTCCGGCGCACTCGGTGATGAAGCGCGCGATGCTCTCGGGGACCACCCGCCGCTCCTGGGCGCGGGCGCGGCGTTCGATCAGCATGTTCAGGTTGAGCTTCCTGGCGGCCAGCCCTTCCAGCGCCGTCTGGCAGATGGAACGAAAACGTCCTTCGTCCACGTCCTTCAGGAGGCGGTCCTCGAAGTCTTCCTCGCCCAGCTTGCCGGCGTAGAAGTCGCGCAGCACGCGCTCGATCTGCGCGGACGGCAGGACCTCGCCCACGACGTTGAAGACCGCGTCGTCGTCGAGGGCGTCACGGATCTCCTGCAGCTTGTCCAGCAGCCGCTGCAGGACCCGCCCCTCTATGGTGTTGGTCGCGACGAAGTTGAAGATCAGGCAGTCGAGGCGCTGCCCGTAGCGATGGATACGGCCCATGCGCTGTTCGAGGCGGTTCGGATTCCACGGGATGTCGTAGTTGAAGAGGATGTGGCAGCACTGCAGGTTGATCCCTTCGCCGGCCGCCTCGGTGGCGACCAGTACCTGTATGGCGCCTTCGCGGAACTGCTGCTCGGCGTGGAGCCGGGTTCCCGCTTCGTCGCGCGAGCCGGGCTTCATGCCGCCGTGGATGCAGCCCACCGTGAACCCCCATGCCTTGAGCCGCTCCATCAGGTAGTCGAGGGTGTCCCTGAACTCGGTGAAGATCAGCAGGCGTTGCTCGGGGCGGTCGAAGAACCCCTCGTCCTGCATGATCGTGCGGAGACGGGTCAGCTTCGCCTCGCTGCCCGAGCCTTCGACCGCCTTCGCCTCTTCGGCGAGCTGCCGGAGCTCGGCGATCTCCTCATGGACCTGATCGGCGTTCCCGGCCAACGTGCAGGCATCCAGGATCCGCTCCAACTTCTCGCGTTCGGCTTCCTCCAGTTCGTCGAGCTCCTCTTGATCGGGGATGTCCGGCGGTGCGGTCTTCAGCAGATCGTGGGCGCGCTTGAGCCCCTCCTCCAGGCGCCGCGCCCGGTTTTCGAGGGAGCGCCGCATGGCACAGGTGCTGGAGGCCAGGCGCCGCTGGTACAGCGCCATCAGGAATCCGACCGCGCGTGCCCGCGGATCGTCGCCTTCCGCGGCAGCGCGCGTGCTCTGCCGTTTGACGAAGCGTGTGACCGTCACGTAGAGCTCGAACTCGGGGCCGTCGATGGTGAAGTCGGCGGTGTGCGGGATGCGCTTCGTGAACACCGGCTTGGCGGTCCATGCTCCATCTTCCTGGCGTTCCGGGAAGTAGACCATCGCCTCCTTCGTGCGACGCAGGTAGAAGGGGGCGCGCCGGTGTTCCATCGCCTCCCGGATCGACTTCACGTCGGCATAGGCGTTCTGGTCGAGGAGTTGCAGGAACAGGGTGAAGTTCTGCGGGTCGCCCTTGTGCGGGGTTGCGGTCAGCAGCAGTACGTGGTCGGCGCTGTCGCGTAGCAGCTCGCCCAGGCGGTAGCGCTGGCTCTTGTGCGCCTCGTCCCGCGCGGACATGCGGTGCGCCTCGTCGACGATCACCAGATCCCAGCGCACCTGGGCCAATCCGGGCAGGATGTCCGTACGCTTGGCCAGGTCGAGCGAGGTGATGATCTGGCGTTGCTCCAGCCACTGGTTGACGCCGAACTGATCGCGGATGTCGCCGCCCTTGAGCACCATGAACCTCTCGTCGAACTTCTCGTTGAGCTCGCGCTGCCACTGGAATGCCAGGTTCGCGGGACAGGCGACGAGCACTCGTTCGATGAGGCCGCGCAGCTTGAGCTCGCGGATCAGCAGGCCGGCCATGATGGTCTTGCCGGCGCCCGCGTCGTCGGCGAGCAGGAAGCGCACGCGCGGCAGCTTGAGCAGGTGCTCGTAGACGGCTTCGAGCTGGTGGGGCAGCGGGTCCACTCGGGAGATGGAGAGCCCGAAGTACGGCTCGAACTCGTAGGCGATGCCCAGCGAGTAGGCCTGGAGGCCGAGGCGCAGCAGCCTGCCGTCGCCGTCGTAGGAGCGTCGGGAGTCGGCGATGGTCAGGCTTGCGATGTCGTCGGCGGTGAGCGTGACCCTCCGGAAGCGTTCGGACTGCCGGCCGACCAAGCCGGCGATCCAGGTCCCGGGGCCGTCCGAGCGGACGGTCTCCACCAGCATCGGCTCGCTGAACAGCGGGCCGGTCAGGATCTGTCCTTCGTGGATGGTTGCGGCGGCCACTGGTTGCTTCGTTTGCTCAGATTCCGGGATCGGACGAATTGATGCGGCCGGGCGCCGGCTCCTGCGGCATGGCTTGAGCAGGGTCTGGCGGTTCGACACCGCCCGGTCGACGCTACGTGGGGGCTGCCTGGACGTTAACTCCCAAGGCACCGACAGTTACCACGTTTCGGCGAGTTCGTCAAGGTCATCCCGGTTGCTGCGACGGCTCGATTGTGCGTAACATCTGCCGCCGACCAGATTTGCACGGCACGTGCCCGTGCAGCCGCTGAGTCGGGAGGCTCCGTTCGAAATTGGGAAAGAGATCAGCATCGACGTTTACCGTGGTGGTTCTGGCGGTAGCGTTGGTCATAACCGCGTCCATTCTTGTCCATGTACTGTTCTCCAAACACGTCACCGATCTGACGATCGAGTTGCTCGCCGCGATCATCGCCGTCGTTCTGGTCGTGGCGTCGGTCGGCGTGACGATTCACTTTCAGGTTCGTTCCGAAACCGAACGGGAGTATCGCGTCGAGTTGTTTCGGCAGAAGCTCGATTTGTACCGGGACACCATCGCGTGTGTCACGAAAGCCGATGACGACGGTGTGATCGACGACCATGAGATCGAGGAGATGCGCAACTACGCGCGGCTGACCGCCCTCGTCGGCAGTCGGGAGTTGGTACGCTCGCTCGCTGAGTTCGTATCCGTCGTGGAGCAGAGCCGCAGCATCACCCGCGAGGAAGAGCAAGGTTCCTTTCGGTCCGTGTTGCAGGAAATGCGCAACGACCTGGGCGTGGTAGAGGGAGACGTCCGGGAGGACGTCAAGCGGCTGATGAAGGGTTGAGTCGGGGTCGTTCGCGTCCGGTCAGCGCAAGGCGAATACGCCGCGCACGGTCACCCGGATGACGCCGCGGCCCACGCTGATCGGCGTGTCGGCGGCCGCGGACCTCAGCATCGCGCCCGCGGAGAGAGTGGGGTATGGACCGTAGTCCGGGGGGCCGTCCTCGCCGATTTCGAGCAACGGCCCCAGTTCCCGGTTGGATGCCTCCGCCAGTTGCCGCGCCGTGCGGTGCAGCCGGTCCACCGCGTCGCGTCGCGCTGCCTGCCGATGCCGTTCCGGGGCGGCGTGGGTAAACGCGATGCGGTCGATTGCCAGCGCATCGCCGCCGGCCCTCGATGCCGCGTCGATGATGGCTCCCACGGTGTCCAGGTCCCGGTACGTGACCGTCAGCGCGTGGACGACGCGGTAGCCGTTCAGGCGGCGCCCGCCGTCGTTGGTGTACCGGTAGTCGGGGTCGATGCTGAACCGGTTGGTACGGAGGTCCTCTTCTTCCACCCCATGCCGTGTGAGCTCGTCGATCACCGCCTGGGTCAAACGGGCGGCCCGGTCTCGGGCCGCGCTCACCGACGGTTCGATGACTTCGACGCTCATGCCGAGGACGGCGATGTCGGGCACGGCTTCGGCGCTGCCTTCGGCCCGGACCAGCACGGTTCCGGAGTGCGTGCCGGTACCGGCCACGCGGTCCGAGGCTGCCGGCGGAGGAGTCGTGCTGCAGCCGGAAGTCGCCAATGCGGCGAGGAGCAACGCAGCGAAAGCACCGACTACGGTCGCGGCAGTGCGGTGCCTCCGCAAGCTCGGGATGTGTGCGATAGCTCCCCCGGCATGACTCGAACATGCGACTTGGTGGTTAACAGCCACCCGCTCTACCAACTGAGCTACAGGGGATCGGACCGAACGCTCACGTTCAGTGGCTGCAACACGTACTACTTCCCGGGCGGTTCGTCAAGGCGCGTTTCGTTGGACAGCCGACAAGCGCGGGGGTAGGCTCCGTGGCATGGCAACCGCGCTCTCCGACGATCAGATTGAGGAAGCCCTGCAGGGGCTGGCGGGCTGGAGCCGGGACGGCGATGTGCTGCAGCGGGAGTTCACGTTCGGGAGCTTTCGCGAGGCGGTGTCGTTCATCGTCCGCATCGCCTTCGCGGCCGAGTCGGCCAACCACCACCCGGAGCTGTGGAACGTCTACAGCACGGTGCGCATCCGGCTCGACACTCACGATGCGGGCGGCCGGATCACGCAGAAGGACGTCGACTTGGCGGCGGAGATCAGCGCGATCTCCTGGGTCTCTTGACAGCGGCCCGCCGCCTGCGGAGGGTTGCAACTCAGGGCGATTAGCTCAGATGGCTAGAGTACTAGCTTGACATGCTAGGGGTCACTGGTTCGAGTCCAGTATCGCCCATCCGACCTACCCGGACCGCGCGGCGAGCCGCTTCGCGAGGTTCTTGTGGCCGCCGGCATCAGCCCAGCCGGCCGGCGTGCCGGCGTACACGCCGTCCCGCAGGCTGAGGTCGGCGCCCCGCGCGAGCAGTTCCTCGACCAGCTCTGCGTTCCCGTCGAAGGCGGCGAGGTGCAATGCCGTCGTGCCGTCGTTGCGCCTGCTGTCGACGTCGACGCCGGCGTCCAGGAGGGCGCGTACGATCTCGGTGTCGCCCAGGGGAACGCTCTCCACCAGCGCGTGGCCGGCGACGTCCGGGGACGCGTCGACAGCCGCCTCGGTGCTCGTGGCATCGCCGGCCTGCAGCGCGGTGAGCAACCGCACCAGCAGCGCGTGCGGCTCGTCCAGCCGCGCGCCGCCGCGGGTCAGGGCCGCGAGCATGGGCAGCGTCAGCCCGGCGTCCCGGGGCGGTGCGCTGCCGGCCAGAAGCCCCGCGGTGGTCTCACCGGGACCGCCCCGGTAGGTGTAGCAGCTCGCGTCGGGGTCGCTGCCGGCGCCCGTCAGCAGCTCGATCACCTCGACGGCGTCGGCCGGGGTCTTCTGGCGCTCGCCTTCCACCCCGTTGGCGGCCAGGTAGTGCAGCAGCGTGCAGCGGTGCGGCCGGGAGGAGCGCGCCGTGGCCAGCTCCGGGTGATCGCCCAGAAGCGCGCGCAGGCCATCCACGTCACCGCTGACGACGGCGTCCGCGGCCCGCTCGAACACCGCAGCGAACGCCGGGTCGTCGAAACTCCGGGCGCCCCGGCTCGCCCCGGCGTCGCGCAGCACCGCGGCCACAGCGTCGCGCGCCGGGCGGACCTCGACCGCCAACGCGCAGTCGAGCGGGGTCTGACCGGCGTAGTTCAGCGCGTGCGGGTCGGCGCCGGCGGCGAGCAGCGATCGGCACGCCGGTGCATCGCCGGCGTCGGCGGCCAGATGCAGCGCCGTCTGCCCATCGTCATCGACCGCGCAGGCGTCGGCGCCGCCGGCCAGCAGCAGCGCGACCGCCTGCGCGTCCGCGGCGCGCGCGGCCCGGCAGACCCACAGGTGATCGGCCGGCCGCAGGGACACGCCACCCGACGAGAGGGTCCGGTCGGCCCGTGCGCGGTGATGGGCGAAGCAGGCGCCGACCCAGCGGTCGGTCTCCCGCACGTCGCTCTCCCGCGCGCCTCGTTGCCGCAGCAGCGCCGCCGCCCCGTCGCGGTTGAGACAGACGGCGAGTGCCAGCGGCGTGCGCCCGTCCCGGTCGTGGGCCCCGACTTGGGCGCCGTGGTCGAGCAGGGCCCTGATCACGGGAAGGCCGACGTCCAGGACCACGGCCTCGTGCAGGCAGGCGCCGCCGAACCCCCATGCGCCCATGGTCCAGTTGGGGTCGCCGCCGGCCAGCAGCAACCGGACGGTCAACTCCGCGTCGCCGTAGTGCAGGCTCTGCGGCAGGGCATGGCAGACGTGCCACTGCGGCGGATCCGCGGCCAGCAGCGCTTCCAGGCTGTCGCGGTCGCGGAGGCGCACGGCCTCCCACATCGCGCAGCCCTCGTAGAGCGTCGGGCCGTCGGCAGGGGCGGCTCCTGCGGCCAGCAGCATGCGGACCAGCGGTGCGCTGCGAGCGCGGCCTGCCGCGGCGCCCAGGACGGTGCGGTAGCCGCGGACGGTCTCGGCCTCACGGGTCCCGGCGTTCGGATCGGCGCCCAGTTCCAGCAGCCTGCTCGCCAGGTCCAGGCGCGCGGCCGCGACCGCCGCATCGCCGGTGCGATAGCGAGAGCTGCACAGCAGGAGCAGGGGCGGCCAGCCGGTCGGGTCGACCGCCGTGTTCACACTCGCCGAGTTCAGCCGGTCCGCCGCTCCCGGGTCGGCCGCCAGCAGCGCGCACGCCGGCGAGTCGCGACGGAGTCCCGGACGCCTGTCCAGGATGGCGTCGGCCCCGGCATCGTCGCCGGCCAGGGCGGCCCGGATCAGCGCCTTCTCGGCAACGGCGGAGTCGAGGGGTTGGCTCACGAAGTCAGCACCTTGACGAAGTGGTGCAGGAAGCGCTGTGCATCCACGGTTACGCACACCTCGGCGTTGGGCTCGACGTCACCGGCTCGTGCCGGCACCGTCGCGCCGTTCAGGCGTTCGGACCTCGTCTCCACCTCGATCCGCATGGGCCGCGTTTCGCAGAAGGTGGGATCGAACACCATGGCGACGGCCAGGGGATCGTGGAGCAGCGGGCGCGGCTCCGGATCATCGCCACCCCAGAGGTGGATCAGCTCGACGCACAGCCGGTTGACCGGTCGGTCCACCGCGCCGATGGCGCGCACCTGGCCGTAGCTCATGCGGCAGTGCTCGGTCACGTCCAGGCCGACCATCGTGATCGGCACGCCGGTCCCGAACACGATGCGCGCCGCTTCCGGGTCGCACCGCGCGTTCCACTCCGGTTGGGCGCGGTGCGTGCAGCCGCCCATGAGGCAGATCCTGGCCTTGTCTGCCATGCGCGGTTCCAGCGCGAAGGCGCAGGCGATGTTGGTCAGCGGTCCGATCGGCACCAGTGTGACGTCGCCGTCGCCGCTCATGACCGTGTCGACGAGGAAGTCGACGGCGCTCCGGGCGGCGGGCCTGGTGGATGCCGGATAGCGCTCGATCGCCTGCATCTGGCGCGGTCGATGCGCGGCGATCACCTCCCGGCCCTCATCGACCGGGTCGAGCAGGGGCTTGCCCAGGCCGGCGTAGACCGCCACGTCGCCGCGTCCCAGCGCCTCCAGCACGCAGCAGGCAAGCTCGGCCCGGCGGACCGTGTCGCGGAACACGGTGGTGACGCCGAGCACCTCGACTTCTCCGCACATGAGCGCATACGCCAGCGCCAGCGCGTCGTCGATGTCGTCCCCGATGTCGGTGTCCAGGATGATCTTGTGCACTGCGAGCAGGTACAGTAGGCGCATCCATGGGGGAACCGGAAGTGGCCGGCTGCGCGCGGTGAACGCCGGCCGGCCGTTCCGGACCACCGTCATCGGCTCGATGCCCAAGCCGGCATGGCTAGTGGGCGAAGCGCCGCTGGGAGACGCCGCCTCGCGCCTGCACGGCAGCGGCGCCGGCTGGCGCCTGAGCGGCCGGCCCCTGCGCGACGCGCAGGACGACGCGGTGCGGCTGGCGGTCCACGACCAGATCCGCGCCGGCATCGACGTCATCAGCGACGGCGAGCAGCGCCGCTCCTCGTACCTCACCTACGTGACCGCCCGCTTGGCCGGCTTCGACTACAGGACCCTGGCGCGCAAGTGGACCCGCAACCGCCGGCGGCTGGCCGAGGTGGGGCGGTGCGTGGGGCCGGTCCGCCGCACCGCGCCGATCCTGGCCGACGACCTGCGGTTCCTGCTGGCGGAGTCGGACCGGCCCGTGAAGGTCACGCTGCCCGGTCCGATGACCGTGGTCGACTCGACGCAGGACGAGCACTACGGGGACGAGGAGGCGATGGCGATGGCGGTGGCCGCGGCGCTCGACCAGGAGGCGCGCGAGCTGGACGGCATGGGCGCGGCGGTCATCCAGTTCGATGAGCCGGTGTTCAGCCGTTACCCGGAGAAGGTGCGCACGTGGGGAGTCGAGGCGCTCGACCGCGCCGCCGCCGGCATCCGCCATGCCGCCAGCGCCGTTCACGTCTGCTACAGCTACCCCATGCCCGGCGTGCCGCGTCCGATCGTCGACAGCTATCCGGTGATCCTGGCCGAACTGGAGCGCAGCCGCGTCGCGCAGGTCGCCCTGGAGTTCGCCGCCGCCGGGCTCGACCCGGAGTTGCTGCGTCGCTGCCCGTCCAAGACGGTGCTGTACGGCTGCATCAGCAACGGCACGGATGAGGTCGAGAGCCCCGAGGAGGTGGCCGGGCGGTTGCTGGCCGCGGCCGCCCACCTGCCGGCCGAGCGGATCCAGGCGGCCCCGGACTGCGGACTGGTGCCGCTGTCGCCACCGGTCGCCCGCGCCAAGCTGCGCGCGCTCGCGGCCGGCGCCGCGTTGGCACGCGAACGGCTCACG
The DNA here is from genome assembly GCA_965215345.1 of Spirochaetia bacterium. Classification (GTDB taxonomy): domain Bacteria; phylum Spirochaetota; class Spirochaetia; order SZUA-6; family Bin103; genus CATQHW01. The sequence goes on from CBDCDL010000002.1 coordinate 3,241,149, forward strand.
GGTTGACGTCGGCGAGATCGGCGTCCGCGAGGCCGAGCAGCTCGGGTGACGGCACGATCGTGGACTTCACGGTGCGCATCTGCCGCGCGGCGTCGATCGCCCGGGCGATGCCCTGCTCCGTGAACGGGTAGAGCGTCTGCATCGACAGCCACGGGTAGCGGTCGCGCGCCCGGTACAGCAGGTCGATGCCGGTGGCGATGTCGTCGGCGGTGAAGCCCCAGCTTCCCAGCACGTTCAGGTCCTTGGTGCAGATGCGGTGCCAGTTGGTGTCGATGGAGCCTGCGTCCGTGAACTGGCCCATCTCCACGTAGGTACCGCCGTCGCGCAGCATCTCGATCCCTTCCGGGCCGGCCGAGGGGTGGCCGCTGCAATCCAGGGCCAGGTCGGCTCCGAAGCCGCCGGCGATGCGCCGCACCGCCGCGATCCGTGCCGCGGGCGTCGGGTGGTCGTCCAGGCAGACGGTCGCTTCGGCGCCGAAGTCGCGGCAGAGCTTCAGGCGAGGGTGCTCCGGCGCCCCGACCACGATGACCCTTCCTGCGCCCAGCTCCTGCGCCGCCGCCGTGGCCAGCACCCCGATCGGCCCGGAGCCCTGCACGACCACGGTCGCGCCCGGCTCGAACCCGCCGGCGCGCGCGGCACGCTTCAGCGCCCGCACGCAGGAGGTCAGCGGCTCGGCCAGCGTCGCCAGGCGCAGCGGCATGTCGTCCGGCAGCGCGTACACCTTGGTGCCCGGGAGCTCCTCCAGGTCCACGTAGACCTGCTCGGCCCAGCCTCCCCACAGGTGCGGCGGGCGCTCGAAGCCCAGGTAGCGGCCGTAGTAGACGGGCGTCAGGCACTTGTTGGCGGTCTCCGGGTAGTGGACGCAGTAGTAGCAGCTCCCGCACGGCATCAGCGGCGGCAGCATGACCTTGGTCCCGACGGCCAGCGGCCTGCCCATGTGGTCCTCGGTCAGATCCGGGCCGATGGCGCTCACCACGCCGGCCAGCTCGTGCCCGAGCGTGAACGGCCACGGCAGCGGCCTCGGCCAGTGGCCGGCCAGGATGTGCAGGTCGGTGCCGCACACGCCGCAGGCGGCGATGCGGATCAGCGCGGCCTGGCGGGGGACCTCCGGCACCGGCACCTCGCGGATAACCGGACCGCTGCCGGGGCCGGCGAAGGTGGCGACACGGACCCGCTCGCCGGCGGCCCGTTCGCTCACGTGCGCTCGACCTCGATCCAGAGCTCGTCGAGCCCTCGCAGGACCACGTTGTCGCGGTAGCGCGGCTCGGCCGCCAGACGGATCGACGGGAAGCGGTCGAGCAGGCTGGCGAAGGCGACGCGCGCCTCCAGGACGGCCAGCGCTGCGCCCAGGCAATAGTGGATCCCGCGCCCGAAGGCCAGGTGGCTCTTGTCACCTCGTCCGATGTCCAGGGTGTCCGGGTCGTCGAACACCTCCGGGTCGCGGTTGGCGGCGCCGATCATCGCCACCACCCGCTTGCCGGCGCGGATCGGCTTGCCGCCGATCTCCACGTCTTCCCGCACGGTGCGGTCGTCGAGCTGGACCGGGCTGTCGTAGCGCAGCAGCTCCTCGACGGCCGAGTCGATCAGGCCGGGATCCTCCCGGAGGCGGCGGAGCTCGCCGGGGTTCCGCAGCAGAGCCAGCATGCCGTTGCCGATCAGGTTGCGCGTGGTCTCGTTGCCGGCCACCAGGATCAGCAGCATCACGGCCAGCATCTCGTCGCGGGTCAGCCGGTCGCCCTCCTCCTCGGCGGCCAGCAGCGCGCTGACCAGGTCCTCGCGCGGCTGCCGGCGGCGTTCGTCGATGATGGTCTCGAAGTAGGCGTACGCCTCGTCCGCCGCCTGCTTGATCGCCCGGATCTCTTCGGTCGTGAGGATTGCGTTGACGCTCAGCGCCAGGGCGTTCGACCACCCCTTGAACAGGTCCAGGTCGCGCGGACGGACGCCGAGCATCTCGGCGATCACGGTGACCGGCAGCGGGTAGCCGAGCGCCGCCACCAAGTCGAACCGCTGCATGCCGGCGACGGCGTCCAGCAGCTCGTCGGTGATCTGTTGAATCCGCCCGTGGAGGCGTGCCACCACCCGCGGCGTGAAGGCCTTGGAGACCAGCAGCCGCAGCCGCGTGTGCGCGGGCGGATCGAGCTCCAGCAGGCTCATCGAGATGGTCTCCACGAACACGCGGTCGGCGTTCGCGAAGCGCGCGTGGTCGCGCAGCACCACCTCCACGTCGCTGTAGCGCGTCAGCGCCCAGGCGTCGATCGTGCGCATGCGGTGCACGGGGTCCAGGGTCCGCAGTGTGCGGTAGGTCGGGTACGGGTCGGTCTTGACCTCTTCCGAAGTGAAGTCGTAGGCGACTCCCGACTCCCGCCGTTCCCAGGCCAGCAGGCCGCGCAGCACGGCGGGCTTGACCAGGTTCTCGACGACCGCGGCCATCAGGTGCATGGCGGCCCCTCCAGGTGCACGGTGGCAGGCTCGTGCCGCGATCCGGGGCGGGCGGCCTCGTTTGACCCCGGGCTCGGGAGCGGAGTCATATGCGTGCGACAGGAGCGCACCAGATGAAGATCAGCGACGTTCAGGTGATTCCCTTCACCGTCCCGCGGCGGGGATTCCATAACGGGAAACTACGGCCGGAGACCGACACGGTCCAGACCGTGACCAAGGTGATCACGGACGAGGGAGCCGAGGGCTACTACTTCGGCGGCGACGGGCACGGCGACCAGGCCGGCCTGAAGGCCGCCGACCGCGCGGTCCTCACCGGCCGCATCCGCGACCTGGTGGTGGGCGAGGATCCGTTCGACCGGGAGCGTTTCTGGCGCTGGATGTGGGTCGCCAACATCCCCGAGCACCTGCTCAGCGTGCTGGACAACGCGCTCTGGGACCTGCAGGGGCGGGCGCTCGGCGTGCCGGTCTGCAAGCTGGCGGGCGGCTGCCGGGACCGCGTCCCGGCCTACGCCAGCACCTACCCGAACGTGGGGCCGCCCGAGGTGTATGCCGAGCACGCCCTGGCCTGCAAGCAACAGGGCTACCGCCACTACAAGATCCATCCTTACTACTTCTGGGACCCCGCGACCGGCCGGGCCGACCCGGGGCGGCCGTCGCACGTCGAGCACGACGTGGCCTGTTGCCGGGCGGTGCGCGACGCGGTGGGGCCGGACATGGAGCTCAGCTTCGACGTGTGGGGCACCTACCGGACGTACGAGGATGCGGTCTGGGTCGGGCGGCGGCTGCAGGAGCTGGACTTCGTCTGGTACGAGCACCCGATGAACGAGTACCAGGTGGCCGCCTACGAGAAGCTGACGGCGGAGCTCGAGATCCCGATCCTGGCGCCGGAGATCGCGGCCGGCAGCCTGTACACGCGGGCCGAGTGGATCCGGCGTGGCGCGTCGGACATGAGCCGCATCGACGTGCTGCGCGGCGGCGTGACCGGCTGCCTGAAGACCGCGGCGCTGTGCGAGGCGTTCGGCGTGCGCCTGGAGATCCACATGGCCGGCTTCGGCAACCTGCAGGTGCTCGGCGCCACCAGCGAGGACACCTGCCGCTACTACGAGCGCGGCCTGCTGGCGCCGGGGGTCGACTACGAGACCCCGGAGCCGTACCTGGAGGAGCTCTGCGACCCGCTCGACCCGGACGGCTGCGTGCGTGTGCCGCACCATCCGGGCCTGGGCTACCGGATCGACTGGGACTACATCGAGGAGCACCGCGTCGACGGCGAGCCGTCGTGAGCGAACGGGCGCCCGGCGGCGCTCTGCCGGAGCTGCCCGAGGGCAAGGTCGACCCGGAGGTGCTGGCGCCGCTGCTCCCTGCCGCGGCCGGCGCCGGGGCCGGCGTGCTGATCGGCCCGGAGGTAGGCGAGGACGCCGCGGTGGTGACCGGCGCCGGGCGGCTGGTGTTGACCAGCGACCCGATCACCCTGGCCGGCAACGAGGTGGGCCGCTATGCCGTGGCGGTCAACTGCAACGACCTGGTGGCGATGGGCGCGGAGCCGAGGTACCTCACCACCAGCATCCTGGTGCCGCCGGGTACGGACGGCGCCGCCCTGGAGGCGCTGTTCGCCGAGCTGGCAGCCGCCACGGCCGCCGCGGGCGTTGCCTGGGTGGGAGGACACACCGAGGTGACGGACGCCGTGGCCAGGCCGGTGGTGGTCGGCGCCGCGGTCGGGGTGCTGGCCGGCACGCCCTGGTCGAGCGCGGGCGCGCAGGTGGGCGATGCCCTGGTGTTGACCAAGTGGGTGGCGCTGGAGGGCAGCACCTTGCTGGCGCGGGAGCGGCCCGACGCGCGCGCCATTCTCGGGGCCGAGCATGCGACGGTCGCAGGCTGGCTCGACCGGCCTGGGATCAGCGTGGTGGCGGAGGGGCAGGTGCTCCGCCGGTTCGAGATTCATGCCGCCCACGACCCCACCGAAGGCGGCGTCGCGCAGGGGATCCACGAGTTGGCGAACTGCTCGGGGGTGGCCGTCGAGATCGATGCCCAGGCGCTGCCCGTCAAGCCCGCCACACGGACGCTGTGCAACGCGCTCGGTATCGACCCCCTCGGCCTGCTGGCGTCGGGGGCTCTGCTGTTTACCGCTCCGCCCGAGGTGGCACGCGCCGCTACGCATGCGCTGCACGAGGCCGGTATCGCGGCGACGGTGATCGGCGCCGTGCATCCGGGGACCGGTGTCACCCTTCGCACTGGCGACCGCCGCGTTCCCCTGCCATCCTTCCCGCAGGATGAGATCTCACGGCTGGACGGACCGACATGAGTGAGCCGTTTCGCGGCATCTTCCCGGTGGTGCTGACGCCCTACGCGGACGACGGCTCGATCGACATGGCGACGCTTGCGCGGGAGGTGGACTTCAGCGTGGCGGCCGGCACGCACGGGCTGGTCTTTCCCGTGCTGGGCAGCGAGTTCCAGTACCTGTCGGACGCCGAGCGGCGCGCCGCGGTGGAGGTGGTGGTGCGGCAGGCCGGCGGCCGCGTGCCGGTCGTCGCGGGCGTCGCGGCGCCGGACCCGCGGGCGGCGGCCGAGCACGCCGCGCACGCGGCCGGTTGCGGGGCGGATGCCGTGATCGCGCTGCCGCCGTACCCCGGGCAGCCCGGCCGGGACGAGCTGCGGTCGTACTACCGCGCGATCGCGGAGGCCGCCGGCCGGCCGGTGTTCATCCAGCACACCCACGCCGGCATGGACGCCGCGTTCATCGAGCGGCTGCTCCGCGACATCCCGAACGTCGAGTACGTCAAGGAGGAGAGCGATCCGAGCGCACACCAGATCAGCGCGCTCGTCGCACGCTGCGGCGCCGTGAGCAGCGGGGTGTTCGGCGGCGCGCACGGCCGCTGGATGCTCTCGGAGCTGCGGCGCGGGGCGACCGGCTTCATGCCGGCCACGGAGCTGACCGACGTGCACGTGCAGATCTGGGATGCCTGGCACGCGGGAAACCGGGAGCGGGCGCGCGAGCTGTTCAACCGGCTGCTGCCCCTGATCAACCTGCTCGGCCTGCTCGGGCTGCCCCTCTGCAAGGAAGTGCTGGTGCGCCGGGGCGTGTTCGGTTCCACCGCGACCCGTGTGCCCGGCAGCGTCCAACTCGACGCCGAGGACCATCGAGAGCTCGACGCGATCCTGGCCAACCTGCAACCGCTCCTGCGCCTCTGAGCTGCCGCCCCGAAACCGTCGCTATCGGTCGGCGTCTTCGCCGCCGTTTTCCGATCGTTCGAGTCGCTGCTTGAGAGTGCGCAGGGCATCCCGGTCCACGCCGGTGGCCGATTCGATGACCGACCACGCCACGCCGGCCTGAACGAGCTTCTCTATCGTGTCTACGCGGCCCCTCAGTTCGCCTTCCTGGCGTCCCTTCTCGACGCCTTCGGCGATCAGTTCCTCGGCGTAGGTCATCAGATCTCCTCCCGGTTCCGACACTGCGTTGCCCAGATCTTCTCCGAACGTGCGCGCCGTGTCGCGGTCTTGCGTTGCCAACAGGTACATGACGAACGTGCGGACGGCGTCCCGATCGCCTGTCGGCAGCAACTCCGCGAGCAGGTGCACCGCCCTCCGCAGCGATTCCTGCCGATGGCGAAATGGCGCCATCATCATGAGCTGCGCGATTCGGCCTCGCAACGTGCCGCGCACGTCGTCGGGCCCAACGAACGACTGGTCGATCAGCAGGTGCGTGAACCGCGGTACCCACGGCCACTCGCGTACCGAAACGGCAAACAGCTCGGCGAGCTCCGTGGCGTGCCGCCAGCGGCCGAGGCCCTGGTAGAACACCAGCGGTATGATCGGTCGCAATCCCCTCTCCCGCGGGTGCATCCGCCGGTCCCGGTCCCAGATGCGAAAGCAGTATTTCAACAGCCGGAACGGCATCCAGCGGTCAGGCTGCGACTGGTGCTCCAGCAGCACGTACAGCCAGGCGGGCGGGTCGCCGGCGGCGCGCTCGACTGCGAACAGCAGATCGGACTGGCTGTCGCGCAACTGATCGTCGACAAAGGTGGCGTCCTGGGTGGTAAGGCTGGACCATCGCAGCTCGGCCGCAAGAGGCTCGGGGAGATAGGCGCTCAGGAGGCCGACCGCCTCCGCGGGGTCGCCGAACACGGTGCGGAACAGCTTGTCGTGCGGCCGGTGCACCTCGCGTGCCATCGACAGAGTAAGCGCACCGTCCGGCGCTGGCGCTTCTGTCCCACGGCGGCAGGGCGGCTCGGGGCGTGATACCGTCACCACCCATGATCGACATCCGCCAACCGGGCTCCTATCGCTACACCTACTCGGCTGACCATGAGGTGGTCGCCCGCGTGCAGCCCGGAGAGCAGGTGCGCATCCACTGCGTGGACTGCTTCGAGAACCGCCTGGTCGACGAGTCCCAGCACTATGCCGAGGTCTGCGAGTACCCGTACCTGAATCCGCAGACCGGGCCGGTCTACGTCGAGGGGGTGGAGGAGGGCGACACCCTCCTGGTGCACATCGACGACATCGAGATCACCCGCGACTGGGCGATGACCGGGCTGGTGCCGCGCTTCGGCCTGCTGACCGGCACCACCGCGACCGCCATGCTCACCGATGCCTTGCCGGAGGTGGTGCGCAAGGTGCCGATCCGCGACGGGCGCGTCTGGTTCGGGAAGCTGAGCCGCCCCCTGTCGCCGTTCATGGGCACCATCGGCACCGCCCCGAAGCTGGAGGCGATCAACGCGCTCACCCCGGCCAGCTACGGCGGCAACATGGACTGCCCGGAGACCTGCGCGGGCAACACCCTGCACCTGCCGGTGCGCAACGACGGCGGCCTGCTCTTCTGCGGCGACGGGCACGCCACCCAGGGCCACGGCGAGATCGGCGGCGTCGCCTGCGAGGTGCCGGTCAACCTGGTCTGCCGGTTCGACGTCATCAAGGGGCAGGCGATCGACTGGCCGCGCGTCACCAATGACACCCACCTGATGGTGATCGGCAGCGCCCGCCCGCTGGAAGACGCCACCCGCATCGCCACCACCGAGCTGATCAAGTGGGTGGCCGCCGACTACGGCATGGATCCCACCGACGCCCTGGTCTGGATCACGCAGGTGCTGGAGCTGCGGGTCGGCAACGTGTGCGACCCCAACTACTCGGTGGTTGCCGCGGTTCCGCGCGAAGCGTTGACCGCCTGAGCTCGCTGGCATGGCAGGACGCATCCGGGACAAGGTCGCGATCGTCACGGGGGCGGGGTCGGTCGGCCCCGGCATCGGCAACGGCCGCGCCACGGCGCTGGTGTTCGCGCGGGAAGGGGCGCGCGTGCTGCTGGTCGACCGCGACCTCGGCCCCGCCGAGGAGACCCGGCGGATGATCGCCGAGGCCGGCGGCGAGTCGTCCACCTTCCAGGCGGACGTGAGCGACGCCGCGGCCTGCCACGCGATCGCCGGCGCGTGCATGGAGCGTTATGGCCGCATCGACATCCTGCACAACAACGTCGGCATCGAGATCGCCGGCGGCTTGGCCGAGACGACCGAAGAGGCGTGGGACACCACCCTGACGGTCAACCTCAAGAGCATGTTCCTCATGGCCAAGGCGGTCGTGCCGCACATGGAGCGGCAGGGTTCGGGCGCGATCGTCAACATCTCCTCGATCAACGCGATCCGCACGCTGCCGGCGCTGTCCCTGCCGTACGCGGTGTCCAAGGCGGGCGTGATCGCCTTCACCCGCGACGTGGCCGTCGAGTACGCGGCCGGGGGAATCCGCGTGAACGCGGTGGTGCCCGGCATGATGGCCACGCCGTTCGTGGTGGCGGCGCTCACCGACGCCTACGGCGGCGACGTGGAGGCGATGATGGAGCGGCGCGACAGCCTGTGCCCGACCGGCAAGCAGGGCGAGGGGTGGGACGTGGCGCACCTGTCGCTGTTCCTGGCCTCCGACGAGGCGAGGTACATCACCGGCGAGTCGGTGGTCGTCGACGGCGCGCAGACCTGCCGCCTCTGAGGGATACAGGGAAGACACCATGCGGACTCTGAAGATTTATCTGGCAGGAGAGATCCACTCCGACTGGCGCGGCGAAATGGCCGCGGCCACTCAGGAGGCCGGCCTGCAGGTAGAGCTCCTTTCCCCCGTTACAGACCACGACGCCAGTGACGCATGCGGAGTCCGCATCCTGGGAAATGAGGACAGCCCGTTCTGGCGTGATCACAAGGGGGCGGGCATCAACGCGATCCGCACGCGAACGCTGCTGCGCGAGGCGGACGTCGTGGTGGTCAAGTTCGGCGAGCACTACCGGCAGTGGAACGCGGCCTTCGACGCCGGCTTCGCGGCGGCGCTCGGCACGCCGGTGATCACGCTGCACGACGACGGCCTCTCCCACGCCCTCAAGGAGGTGGACGCTGCGGCGATGGCCGTCGCCTCCACCGTGGAGCAGGTCGCCCAGGTCCTGCGCTACGTGCTCTCCGAGTAGGCGGCGCCGCCTCCTCGGCGGCAATTACGCGACGCAGGCGTAGACATCCTCGACGATCCATCGCTTCCAGACCGAGTGCTCCGCATTGCTGTCGGCGTCGGTGTGCATGCGACCCAGATTGAGGCCGACCGCCACCACGGATCCGCTGCCGGAGGTCGGAAAGAGCAGCGCCGCGCAGTGGCCGAGCGTGCCTCCAAAGTGGCCGGCCACCCGACCCGCCGCCGTATCGATCTCGAACAGCCCCGGTGCAACCCTGAGCCGGTGTGGGCGGCGCGGTAAACCGTCGACATCGCGGAACGCGCGCATCGCCGCCCCGACCGATTCGCCATACGCGTTCGTCATCAGCCCGTGCCCGTACCGGCACAGGTCGCTCACCGTGGCCACGTAGCCGCCGGCGGCCCACTCCGGCGACAGGTCCGCCGCGCTCGTGTCGATCACGTCGGTGGCGACCTCCGTGAACGCCGGCGAGATCCCGGCCGTCTGTCGGAAGAATGGCGTGGCCCGGTGGTGCGGCGTGGCCAGCGCTCCGGTCGGAATCGGCTCGAACGACTCCAGGGCGAACGAACGCAGATCGAGTGGATCCAGGACCCGGCGACGCGCCTCGGACTCGAATGTCCTGCCCGTCGTCTGCTCGACGATCAGCCCGAGCAGGGTGTGGTTGGTGTTCGAATAGGAGTAGCGGTCACCGGGAGCGTTCACGGGCGGGTGGCGCCCGCGCAGGTAGGAGAGGGTCTGGTCCTTGGCGAAGGGACGGCCGGGAGCGAACCGCTCGCCGCGGCCGCGGCGGATCCAGTCCGGGTCGAACTCCCAGCTCGGTATGCCGCTGGTGTGGTCGAGCAGCGTGCGCAGCGGCGCCCGTTCGGCATTCGCGATACCGCTGATCACGGCGGCGCCGAGATACTCGGCCGGGGTCGCGTTCAGGTCGAGCACGCCCTCCGCGGCGAGCTGATGGACCACCACCGCGACCACCGTCTTGGTGATGCTGCCGATCGCAAAGCGATGGTCCAGGCGCAGGCGGTCGCCTCGGCGCAGCGAGGAGACGCCGGACGCCGCCTTGATGAAGCCCTCCGGGCACAGGCAGGCGATGGCGACCCCGGGCGAGCCGGTCTTCAGGCCTTGGCGGGCCAGATCGTCGATGTGCCGTTGCATGGCGTTCATCCTGAGGAGGGTATGCGCCGGACGGCCGGCGTTCCAGCCTCCGGCGTGGTGCAACGTTCGCGTGCCGTAGTAGCTTCGGCGAGAGGTAACCGCGTGCCCGCTGGAGAAGCCGAAGAGGCCGTCGTCCTGGACGTGAGGGACCTGCGGACTCAGTTCACCACCAAATGGGGCACGGTCAAGGCGGTGGACGGAGTCAGCATCCGCCTGCACCGCGGTGAGACGCTTGGGATCGTGGGCGAGTCCGGGTCCGGCAAGTCGGTCACCGCGCTGTCGATCATGCGCCTGGTGCCGCGCCCGGCCGGACGCATCGTGGGCGGTCAGGTAGTGCTCAACGGCCGTGATCTGATGACCCTCTCCGAGGAGCGGATGATCGCCGTCCGCGGCGGCGAGATCGCCATGATCCTGCAGGATCCGATGCAGGCGCTGAACCCGGTCTTCTCCATCAAGGACCAGATCGGGGAGAGCATCCGCATCCACCAGGGAATCAGGGGCCGGCCGCTCCGGCAGCGCGTGGTGGAGTCGCTGCGCAAGGTGCGCATTCCCGCCGCGGAGGCGCGTGCCGGCGACTTTCCTCATCAGCTCTCGGGGGGCATGCGTCAGCGCGTGGTGGGAGCGATCGCCATCTCCTCGTCACCGTCGGTGATCATCGCCGACGAGCCCACGACCTCGCTGGACGCCACCATCCAGGCCGCCTATCTGCGCCTGCTGAAGCGGCTTCAGATCGAGGAGGGAGTCGCCATCCTGTTCATCACCCACGACTTCGGGGTCGTCGCCAAGATGTGCGACCGGGTCGCGGTCATGTACGCGGGTCGCATCGTCGAGCAGGCGGACGTGCGCACGATCTTCGACCGGCCGCTGCACGAGTACACCAAGGCGCTCATCAATTCCGTGCCCGACATCGACGAGCGCGTCGGCCGGTTGCCGCAGATCAAGGGGCAGCCCCCCATGCTGCATGATCTCCCTCCGGGCGACGCGTTTGCGCCGCGCTCGAACCTGCGCTTCACGGCCGAGGACGCGATGATCCGGCCCGAGCTGGTGGAGGTCGAACCCGGTCACCAAGTGCAGCTCGGCCGCTGTTCGGTGGCCGACTTCGAGCGCTATGCCCACTTGGTGGACTATGGCTGAGGCGGTCATCGCCGTACGCAACCTGCGCAAGTGGTACCGCGTCGGCGGCGGGGTTCCCGGGCTGCGTCGGCCGAGCTTTCTAAAGGCAGTCGACGACATCTCCTTCGACGTGGTGGAGGGCAGGACGTTCGGCTTGGTGGGCGAGTCCGGCTGCGGCAAGTCGACGACGCTGCGGGTGTTGCTGCAGCTCGAGGCGCCGACCGCGGGGACGGTCCGGTTCGAGGGAGAGGACGTGGCGACGCTCTCGAAGGCCGGCAGGAAGCGGTTCAAGCAGTCGATGCAGGCGGTGTTCCAGGATCCGTGGGCATCGCTCAACCCACGGATGCGGGTCGGCGCGATCGTCGCCGAGCCGCTGCAGGTCGCCGGCACGCTCACCAGGAGGCAGATCGCCGGCCGCGTCGCGGAGACGCTCACCGAGGTGGGATTGAATCCGCATCAGGCCAACCTGTATCCCCATGAGCTCTCCGGCGGCCAGCGCCAGCGGGTCGGCATCGCACGGGCTCTCGCACAGAAGCCGCGGGTGATCGCCTTGGACGAACCGGTGTCGGCGCTCGACGTCTCCATCCGGGCGCAGATCATGAACCTGCTCGTAGATCTGCAGCGGGCGCACGACTTGGCCTACGTGCTGGTCGCCCACAATCTGGCGACGGTGCATTACATGTGCCACCGGCTTGCGGTGATGTATCTGGGCGTGTTCCAGGAGGTCGGCGACGCGCGTGCGGTGTTCGGCAATCCGCTCCATCTGTACACGAAGGCGCTGCTGTCCGCGGCGTTGCCGGCCCATCCGGATGCGCAGCCGGAAGAGATCGTCCTCCCCGGGGAGGTTGTGTCACCGATCGACCCTCCTCCCGGCGATCTGTTCATGGATCGCACGCCGCTGCCGGTCGATAGAAACCATCGGTGGGCACGGGAGCGACCGCCACTGGTGGAGAAGGAACCGGGGCACTGGGTCGTGGACACGCCGTGGTCGTGCGGTTGACCGGCATGGTGCGGAGGCTGGCGGTGCCCGCCGGCGTGGTCGCCGCTCTGACCGCCGCGGCAGCGGGCTACCTGCTGTACCGCACGCAGGTGGCGCCCTTCGCGACGACGGTGCTGCGATTCGACGGCACGTCGATCTCGATGCGCTACCTGCTCGCCCGCACCGCGTCATCGGGCGGTCAGGCGCCGCTGCAGATGCTTCAGCAGATCAGCTTTGAGCAGCTCATCGCGCACACGGCGTCGTATCCTCCGTACGGCATCCGGGTTTCGGACGGCGATGTGGACGCGTTTCTGCGGCGTGCTGCCGGCGGCGCCGGCACGCTGTCGGATGCCGAATTCGACGAGTGGTACCGGCAGCAGGTCAACGAGAGCCGTCTGTCCGCCGGCGAACTTCGCGATCTGGTCCGCATCCGGCTCCTGCGGGATGGTATGGTCGCGCACCTGCGGGCGCGTGTGCCGACTGTGGCGGACCAAGTTCTTCTGTACCGGGTGGTGACCGACACCGGTGACGAGGCGCAAGCAGTTCGACGCCGGCTGCTGGCAGGCGCGCGACCGCACGGGAGCGAAGCTGACGTGGGCTGGTACCCTCGACTGGCGCTCGGTGAGACGTTGGCCGAGATCGTGTTCGATCGCCTGCAGACGGGAGTGCCTAGCGATCCGATCAGGCTTCGCGATGGGCGTTTCGCGGTGTTGCTGGTGGCCGAACGGGCACCGGCACGAGCAGTCGATGGGCCGGTTCTGGCCGCGCTGCGGGAGTCCGCCATGCAGCGATGGGTCGAGCGGGAAATCGGCAATCACTCGGTGTCGTTTCACGGCTTGCGCGGCGACTGGGATTCGGAGACGAATGCATGGGCCATGAAGCAGCTCGTGCGCATGCGCCGAACGGCCGGCGGCGCGGCTTGGTCACCGTTCGATCCGGAGCGATGATCCGGGTCCGCAACGTCAGCAAGCGCTACGGCGCTCGGATGGCGCTCCGCGACGTCGATTTCCGCGTAGACCATGGTCAGGTCGTAGGCCTGCTGGGTTCGAACGGCGCGGGGAAGACGACCATGATGAGGATCATCGCCGGCTTTCTGGTGCCTACGGCCGGAGAGGCGGAGGTGGCGGGCTACGACCTCGCGAAACAGCCGCGCGAGGCACGACGGTGCATTGGCTATCTGCCCGAGACGGTGCCGCTGTACCGGGAGATGACCGTCCAGGGATATCTCGTGTTCATGGCACGTCTCCGTGGGCTGCCGAAGCGCAGCGCGATAGCCAGGGCGCAGGAGGTGGTCGAGATCTGCGGACTCGTTTCCCACGCACGCGCTGCGATCGGCACGCTGTCCAAGGGGTTCCGTCAGCGCGTCGGCATGGCACAGGCGATCGTCCATGACCCGCCGGTGTTGGTCCTCGACGAGCCTACCGCCGCCATCGATCCCATCCAGATCGTGGAAACCAGGCGGCTGATCGGGGATCTGGGCAGAAGCCGGACCATTCTGCTGAGTACCCACATCCTGTCCGAGGCGAGCGCCCTCTGCGAGCGGGTGATCATCATCAGGGCGGGGCGAGTCGTCGCGGAGGATCGGGTCGAGGTGCTGACCTCCCGTGTCGGCGGCGACGCGCTGCGGATGAAGCTGCGGATCGACGGTCCCGCGCAACGCGTGACGGCGCGGTTGTTGGCGATACCGTCGATCACGAGCGTGACGTATGCAGGCCCGTTTCACCTCGTCGAGTTCGCGCGAGGCGCACAGCCGCAGCGCGACATCGGCCGGGCCGTCGTGGCCGAGGAGGGCTGGACGCTCATCTCGATGGAGCCCGTCGAACTCGACCTGGAGGATCTTTTTCTCACGCTTACGGGGGCGGGGTGAAGACCGCTCTCGTCATCGCCGCCCGCGAGCTTCGCGCATACCTCACCTCGCCGATGGCGTACCTCGCCTCGGCTGCGTTCCTGCTGCTGAGTGGAGCCTTCTTCGCCTCCTATCTGGCGGCCACGGAGTATACGGACACCAGCGTTCGCGGCTTCGTGGACGTGAGCCCCTATCTGATCATGCTTTTGGCAACCGTGCTGACGATGCGGCTGGTCGCCGACGAGCGCGCATCCGGGTCGTGGGAGTTGCTGGTCACCTCGCAAGCGCGCGACGGGGAGATCGTGCTAGGCAAGTTCACGGCGGCGCTGGCGATGCTGTGCGCCATGCTGGGGCTGACGCTCTATTTCCCGGCTCTGCTCGTCGTGTTCGGTGACCCGGATGCCGGACCGATCGTCATCGGATACGCGGCCATGGTCCTGCTCGGGGCGGTGAGCCTGGCCATCGGAATGTTCGCTACCGCCTGCACCGACAACCAGATCGTCGCTGCCGTGATCGGCGGCGCCGTCATGTTCGGACTCTGGATGCTCGGCCCGCTGACAAGCCTGCTGCCTGCGCCGATGGGCGAGTTGCTGGCAGCGCCCTCGACCGCGACCCATTTCCCGGATTTGGCACGCGGGATCGCCGATACCAAGTCGCTGGTGTACTACCTGAGTCTGGCCGCGCTGTTCCTGTTCCTTGCCGTTCGCGTGGTCGAGTACGAGCGTGCCGGCCGGCGTTGGCGCGCGCCGTCGGTGGTGGGAACGCTTCTGGCCTGCGCCGTCGCGGTGCTGATGAACTTGGTGTCCGCGACGCTCCATGCCCGCGTGGACCTCACCGGCGCGGGGCGCTTCACGTTGACCGGGCAGACCCGGCACGCCCTGGAGGAGCTGGGCGAACCGGTGGCGGCGGCGGCCCTGTTCTCGTCCGACGTGCCGGCGCACGTGGCCGAGTACGCCGAACGGCTGCTCGCCGAGTACCGGCAACACACGCGACGGCTGGTCGTCCATAAGATCGACCCGGTGCTGCATCCCGACCGGGCTCGCCGGTGGGGGCTGGATCCGATCGGCGCGCGCTACGGGGCCGTCGTCTTTCGCGGCGATGCCGGTGACCGGACGGTGTACGGGCCGGAGATCGTGAGCGCGGCCGAGCAGCGGTTCACGGCGGCGATCCTGGAAGTGACCGGCACGACGCAGCGGCTGGTGACCTTTCTGACCGGCCACGGCGAGCATGATCCGTGGGGAGGCTACGAAGTGGCGCGCACCAGCCTGGAGGCGCGCCTCTATGCGGTGCGGACCGTCCACGCGACCGCGCCCGGTGTCTTCGAGGCCGCAGCGGCGGTCGTGGTGGCAGGGCCGGTCCGCGCGCCTTCTGCCCAAGTGCTGGCCAAGCTGAGTGCCTACGCGGCGTCGGGAGGCCGGCTGTTCCTGTTATTGGATCCCGCGGTTCCGCCTGAGTGGAAGCAACTGACCTCGGAGTGGGGGCTGGAGGTCGGGGAAGGCACGCTGATCGATCCCGCGTCGCACGTCGCCCCGAGTCGAGACAATCCGCTCGTTCCGCGCGACCGAAACGCGTTCGGACTGGGGACGACGTACTTTCCGGGCGCTGCCGGCCTGATTCCGCGTGCGGACGGCCCGGCAGGCGTCGAGATGACGGCGTTGGCATGGAGCAGCCCGGACGCCTACCTCGATCGCGACTATGCCGGCACGGGCACGTCCGACGTCGATCCGGCGGCCGATGCCGGAGGTCCCCTGGCGATCGGCGCACTGATCAGCTCGGAGCGCCATCGCGTCGTGGTGATGGGCGATTCCGACTTCGCCGCCGCAGGGCACTTTCACAACGGTGCAAACGGCGAGCTGTTCGTGGCGGCGGTCGACTGGCTGAGCGAGGGCACCCGCATCACCACCATCGAGCGCAAGGTGCTGCCGACCCGCCGATTGCTCGTCACCACGCGACAGGCGCGGTTCATCATGGTGTCCGGCATCGGACTGCTGCCGACGGTCGTCCTGGTGGCCGGCGCCGTAGTGTGGCGCGTCGGGCTCGGCAGGAGGGTCGCCGAGCACGGGGGTGACGCATGAGCTGGCGGTCGACCGCAATCCTGTTCCTCATCACGCTGGCGCTCGCTGCCGTGTTCCTGGCGCGTACGCTGCCGCAGCGCGAGCCGGGAGCCGCCGGGAGTCGGGAGGTCTGGTCGCTGGACCCCGCCGCCCTGGTGGGCGTCACGATCGAGCTGCCACGGCTCGACCGTCGCGAGTCCTGGATCAGGGGTGCCGATGGGCGCTGGGCCTTCGAGCGTGCCGGGCGGCCGGCGGTGGACGGGAGGCGCTGGTCCGGCGTTCCCACGCTGCTCAGCGGCCCGAGCGCCGAACGCCTGATCGCGGCCGACACGCCCTCCGGGCGATCGGCGGTGTTCGGCTTGACACGGCCGGCGATGCGCATCGAGCTGCGTGTCCATGGCGGGGAGGCGTTGCGGATCGAGGTGGGCGATGTGACTCCGGATGGTGCTGACGTGTATGTACGTGGGCTTGGTTCCACCTCCATATATACGGTCGCCCGGTCTTGGTACACGGTCCTCGAACGACTGGTCACGGACCCGCCGTACGCGGCTTCGGATCGATAGGTGCACTCATCACTACTCGGCATCGCTTGGCGCCACGGTGGTCGCGATCTATCGTACGGAAGATGGAATCGGCGGCGTACCGGGACGGAGTCGCATTCATTGATGATCGGTATTGGCCGATCGAGGAAGCCAAGATATCGATCCTGGACTTCGGGTTTCTCCGTGCGGACGCCAATCAGGACACCGTCTCCGTGTGGTCGGGGTCGTTCTTTCGTCTCGACGACCACCAGCAGCGCTTCGAGCGCAACAACGCGCGGCTGCGCTTGGTCTGTCCGTACTCGCGGGAGGAGCGCAACGCGATCCTGGCCGAGTGCGTGCGCCGCACGGGGCTCGGGAACGCGTACGTGCAGATGGTGATGACGCGGGGCAGGGCGCCCGTCGGCGACCGGGACATCCGCAACTGCAGGAACCGCTTCTACGTGTTCTGCCTGCCCTACGTCTGGCTGGCGCCCGAGGAACAGCGCACACGGGGCCTGCACGCCCACATCAGCGCCATCCAGCGCGTCCCGCCGCAGACCATCGATCCGACGATCAAGCACTACCAGTGGCTGGACTTCGAGATGGGGCTGCTGGAGGCGTACGACGCCGGTGCCGAGACCGTGATCGTTCTCGATCACAACGGCGACGTCGCGGAGGGACCGGGTTTCAACGTATTCATCGTCGAACGAGGCCGGCTGACCACGCCGGCGACCGGCGTGCTGGACGGCATGACGCGGCGCAGCATCATGGAGCTCTGCCCGGATCTGGGGATCGAGTGCGCGACCGGGCCGATTCCGCCGGCTCGGGTGCTCTCAGCGGACGAGGTGTTTCTGACGACGACCGCGGGCGGCGTGATTTCGGTGACCACGGTGGACGGACGGCCGGTCGGCGGCGGCACGCCCGGTCCGGTCACGCGGCGAATGAACGACGCCTACTGGTCCAGGCGTGCCGCCGGGTGGCATGCGACTCCGATCGACTACGGTGCCCCGGCCGCGTCCGTGACTGCCGCCGGTTGAAGCGGGCGGGCGCAGTCGATAGGCTGACGACACGACAGAGGGAGTGTTTTCGATGAAGCTTCTACGGATTGGTTTGATCGTCACCGCCGTGGCCTTCCTGGCGGCCGGTCACGCGCCCGACGCAACAGCCCAGCAGTCGGGCACGCTGCGCGTGGCGTTCTCGACGTTCGGGCGCGAGACCTTCGACCCCGGCTCGGACAGCGGGGTGTCCCAGCAGCAGTTCATGAACCAGATCTACGACCAGTTGCTGGATTTCGCACCCGACGGTGGTATCGGTCCCGGCCTCGCCGAGGAGTGGACGATCTCCCCGGACGGCACGCTCTACACGTTCAAGATCCGCGAAGGCGTCGAGTTCCATGGCGGCAGCGGCCCGGTCACCGCGGAGGACGTGCGCTTCTCGCTCATCCGCCGCCAGGCGGGACCGCTCGGGGGCTCCGGGGCGTTTCGGTCACTCGTGGAGGAGATCACCGCGGTGGACGACCGGACGGTGACGATCCGCCTGAACGCTCCGGCGGTCAGCTTCCTCTATGAGCTGGCGCCGCACCAGTCCACCAACACCATGGTGCTCTCCAAGGGTTATCTCATGGGCGATTCGGACGTCGATCTGTCCGCGCTGGACGACGCGGCGTTCGAGGCCGAGATCGACCGTCAGAGCGCGATCCAGAACGAGCATCCCATCGGCAGCGGCCCGTTCGCCTTCAAGAGCCGGATTCTCGGCGATTCGGTCACCTTCACGGCGCTCGACGACCACTGGCGAAGCACGCCGGCCTTCGCCGAGCTGCAGTTCCTGCTGGTGCCCGAGGTCGCCACGCAGGTGGCGCTGATCCAGAGCGGCGCGGTCGACATGATCCAGGTGGACGCCGATACGGCCGCCCAACTGGAAGCTGCGGGCATCCCCGTGAAATCGATTCCGGCGTCCACGTCGGTTGGCTGGATGTTCACCGGGGTGGACCGCGAGTCCGCGCAGGGCAAGCCGACGGCAAGCGCCAAGGTGAGGCACGCGCTCAACTTGGCGATCAACCGGCAGGAGCTCATCGACGTGTTCGCCGGCGGCTTCGGTTCCCTGCCGAACGCGCCCTGGAGCATGAATGCCGCCACCGCCAACGTAGACAGCGAGTTCTGGCAGGCGTGGTTCGCGGATAACCTCGCCTATGATCCCGAGCGTGCGAAGCAGATGCTGGCCGACGAAGGGTACCCGGAGGGCTTCAGCGACTTGAAGGTCTATGCTTTCCCGCGCGGCAACGCACCGTGGCTGCCGCAACTCGTCGAGGCCGTCGTCGGAGGATGGTCGCGGATCGGCGTCGAAGCGGAGATCATTCCCATCGACTACGGCGCCTACCGGCCGCACTTGGTACGCCCCGACCCGAGCGATTCGTTCAACGCCGGAGACGGCGCCGGAATGGCAACTAACGTGCAGTTCGACCCGCCGCGGTCGATGTTCGCTTGGTTTGAGAGTTCGGGCCCGCTGCACATGATCCCGCACACGCCGCGCTACGACGAGTTGTGGGCGCAGATAGACATCACGTTCGACCCGGCCGAACGCACGCGGATCGTGCAGGAGGCGTCGCTGATCGTGATGGAGGAGTGGGTCATGACGCCGCTGTTCAACACCGACACCCTCTGGGCGCTCAATCCTGACACGGTCGATGCGGACTCCTGGCGGGTGGTGACGGGATACCCTTACTTGGCGCGCATCTACGAGACCATCAGGCCGAAGTGACCGCACCCGCGGGACGATGACCGGGCGTCCCGCGGTCGCACCGCGGTAGATTGTCCGGCAGCGCCATGCTGAAGTACATCTTCAGGCGCTTGGGTCAGGGGTTGCTGGCGGTGTTTCTGCTGTCGGCCCTGATCTTCGTGTTGGCCAGGGCGACCGGCGACCCGTTGCAACTGTTCCTGCCGCTTGATGCCTCCGTGGAACTGCAGGAGGCGATGGCGCGCAGCCTGGGGCTGGACAGACCCTATCCCGAGCAATTTCTGGGGTTCCTCACCGGCATGCTTCGCGGTGACTTCGGAGACTCGGTCCGCTACCGCGTCCCCGCCACCAAGCTGTTCTGGGATCGGCTCCCCAACACGCTGATGCTGATGGTACCGGCCTTCGTGCTGGTCAACGTGCTCGGGGTGGTGACCGGCGTCGTGGCGGCAGCCGCACGCGGCACGTTCGCGTCGCGCCTGCTCGGCTTCGTGGCGGTCCTCGGTCTGGCGGTGCCCGCGTTCTGGGTCGCGATCATGCTGATGCTGGTGTTCGCCGTGCAGTTGGGCTGGCTGCCGGCGGCGCGCATGGGCGGGCCGGAGCACTTCGTGCTGCCGCTGGTCGCGATGACGGTGACCGGGGTGGCCGGCACCATGCGCTTGGCGCGCTCGAGCATGCTGGAACAGCTAGGCCGGGAGTACGTAAAGCTGGCACGCGTGAAAGGGGTGTCGGAGGGGGCGATCGTGTGGAAGCACGCCCTGAAGAACTCGCTGACCGCGGTGGTAGCGTCCATGGGCACCAGCTTCGCGCTGTTGCTGACCGGGTCGATCCTGGTGGAGAACGTGTTCGCCTGGCCGGGCACCGGGCGCCTGCTGCAGGAAGGCATCAGCGGCCGCGACTTCCCGGTCGTGCAGGCCTTGATCGTGTTCCAGGGGATTGCCCTCGTGCTGGTGAATCTGGGCGCCGACCTGTTGCAGGCGTTGATCGATCCACGCGTACGCATCGCGGGGAGCCGGTGACCGCGGTCGGAGGGCGGGTCGTCGGCCTGCTCAGGCGCGGGCGGGTCGGCAGATACCCGTGGGGGGCGTTGGCGATCATCTCGGCGTTCCTGTTCGTGGGCGCGTTCGCGCCGCTGCTCACCCCGTACGATCCGAATCTTCCCGAGCTTTCGGAACGGCTGCAGGCGCCGAGCGAGGCGCACCGACTGGGCACCGACTCGCTCGGACGGGACATCCTGACTCGGCTGTTCTACGGCGCGCGGACCACGATGAAGGTCACCTCGCTGACCCTGCTCATCGGCGGACTCGCCGGGCTGGTGCTGGGCATGCTTGCCGGCTACCTGGGCGGGCTGCCTGACGCGATCGTTGCACGGCTGATGGACGTGTTCCTGGCGTTCCCGGTGCTGTTCTTCGGGTTGCTGTTCGCGGTCACCCTGGGGCCGGGGCTGTTCTCGGTGGTGGCGTCGATCTCGCTGGTCCTGTGGGCTCGCGTGGGGCGCATCGTGCGGGCGGAGACGATCGCGGTGAAGGATCGCGAGTACATTCAGAGCGCGCGCGTCTCCGATGCTTCGACGCTGCGCATCATCGTCCGCCACATCACGCCGAACGTGATGCCCACGTTCATCGTGCTGGTCAGCATCAACCTGGGGACGGTCGTACTATCGGAGGCGGCGCTCAGCTTCCTGGGAGCCGGCGTGCCGCTGCCGAACGCCTCGTGGGGATCGATGATCACCGAGGGTCAGAAGTACATCACCCGCGCGTGGTGGATCGCGGTCGTTCCCGGCGCGGCGATCACCCTGTCCGTCCTGGCGATCAACCTGTTCGGCGACTGGCTTCGCGATTTCCTGGATCCCGAGCTGCGGCAGCAGCTATAGACTACATTCGAGTCGCAAGAGGAGGATCTGATGAATGAAGCGTTCCTGTATATTCTGGGGGCGGGCAGTCCGATCGCCACCCCAGATCGGTTCGGCACCGCTCAGGCGGTCCGGTTCGCGGACCGGCACGTCCTGTTCGACTGCGGCCCGACGACAACCGCGCAGCTCGCTCGCCTCGGACTACCGGTGACCGCATTCAGCCACCTGTTTTTTACCCATCACCACTTCGACCACGACGCGGGCTATGCCACATTCATCCTGTCCCGCTGGGATCAGGGGCTCGGCAAGATCGACGATCTCCGCGTGTTCGGGCCGGCTAACACAAGGCTGATCACGGAGCGTCTGGTCGGCGAGGCGGGCGCCTACGCATTCGACATCGCCGCACGCGTGAACCATCCGCTGAGCCACAAGCACTACGTTTCCCGCGGCGGCGAGATGCCGCGCCGGCCGCCGGTGGTCGATGCGCGCGATGTGCGTCCGGGAACCGTGTGCTCGGGCGAGAACTGGGAGGCCCGCTGCGCTTACGGCGAGCACGTGGAACCGTGGCTGGAGATGCTGGCCTGGCGCCTGGACACCGAGGAGTTCAGCCTTGCCATCACCGGCGACACCGCACCGGTGCCGGCGGTGGAGGAGCTGGCGAGAGGCGCCGACGTGCTGGTGGCGATGTGCGGAGGTTCGCAGGCCAGACAGCGTGCGCACGGTACCGACTTCGGCCAGATGGGCACGACCTGGGCGGGCGAACTGGCGCAGCGCGCGGGTGTCGGGACCATGGTGCTCACGCACATGGGCCCGCACTTCCGGGCCGGCGGGACCATGGAGCAGGGGATCCGGGAGATCGCCGCGGTCTACGACGGCCGGATCATCGTTCCGCACGAGTTGATGCGGATCCCGCTGACCGGCGAGCGTGAAGAGGAGTAGGGAGCAGCCATGGAGCTCCACGTGCTGGGCGCCGGCACCCCGGACGCGCACGCCGATCGCTACGGCAGCGCATTCGTGCTGCGCGCGGCCGGCGAACTGCTCATGGTCGACTGCGGCCCGGCGGCGACCTACAAGCTGGCCCGGTGCGGACTACGACCCACCGAGATTCACCACCTGCTCTTCACCCACCACCACTTCGACCACAACGCCGACTACCCGTGCTTCGCGTTGACCCGCTGGGACATCGGTGCGCAGCGCATCGGTCCGCTGCACGTCTTTGGGCCGCCGCCCACCGCTGCGATCACCGACCGCCTGTTCGGTGATGCTGGCGCGTTCGTCTACGACTGGCGGGCCAGGGTCGAGCACCCGGTGAGCCAGCGCATGTTCACCGACCGAGGCGGAACGCTGCCGCGCCCGGAACCGGCGATCCACGTCCGCGAGGTAGCTGACGGCGACCGCATCGCCGGCGGCGGCTGGAGCGCTC
Source organism: Spirochaetia bacterium (assembly GCA_965215345.1). GTDB lineage: Bacteria > Spirochaetota > Spirochaetia > SZUA-6 > Bin103 > CATQHW01. The sequence goes on from CBDCDL010000002.1 coordinate 3,263,685, forward strand.
GCGTCGCTCGGCTCACGCATGCCGAGCCCTGGCTGGCCTCGGTCGGCTACCGCATCGAGACGGACGAGGGAGTCGCAGCGGTAGTCTGTGACGCGGGTCCCGACGACGCGATGGAGGATTTGGGGCGGGACGCCGATTTGCTGGTGATGGCGTGCGCCTTCGACAGCGAGTACGCTCATGGCCACCCGGAGGTGCCGCCCATGATTACGGGGACCGACGACGCCGGCCGCATCGCGCAACGCGCCGGAGCGAAGACCGCGGTGCTCGTGCACTGCAACCGCGGTGTCGCCGCTCCGGGCCGTCGCGAGCAGGCGGTCGTGGAGGTGGCTCGACATTACACGGGGCGCATCATTCTGGCCGACGAGCTGATGACGATACGACCATGACCATCACTGTCGCAGGCGTACGCCACGGGCGCGGACACGGCGACCGTGGCGACGGCTGATGGCGAAGCTGAAGGCCGTCAACACCACCGATATCGCGGGTGCCATCCGCCTGGGCTGCCGGACGATGTGCCGCCTGTTCAACGCGGACGACGACGACATCCCGTTCTTCGACATCCTGGCACTGCCCGAGGCGCGGATGAGCTTCAGTTGCCACCACTCGGAGGCGCAGGTCCCGGGCCGCTTTCTCAACGCCCTGCTGAACGCCGAAGACGCCCTCGGCATCCGCATCGACGAGCAGGCGGTCGACACGATCACCCGCGCCGCGTTCTTCGCCTACCAGGGAGCCGTGCCCCTGCCGCTGAACCGGCAGCGGATCGGCGGCCCGTTGGTCAACTTCCTGCCGACCCAGATTCGCGAGGGGTTCCACGCGCTGTACGCCCTGGCCAGGTATCGCGACTCCGCGCACGCCCGCGAGCTGGCCGAGGCATCCATCGACACGATCTTCCGCACCTGGGACCCGGCGGACGGATGGGACTATGCGCGCCTGCAGGACGAGCACGGGCTGTCGATCGTCAAGCCCTCGAGCTTCCTCAACGGGCTCGGCCGAGCCATCGGCCCGCTGGTGAAGTACTTCCGGGCCACCGGATATGGTCCGGCGCTGGACTTGGCCATCGTCCTGAAGGAGAAGGCGGTCGCCGCGTTCTTCACCGAGAACGGCGAGTACCAGGCCGCGCACGGCCTGCACGGGCACTCGACCACCTGTACGATGTCATCGCTGGCGCAGTTGGCGGACCTGACGAGCGACGCACCCCTGCTGGCGCGCGTGAAGGCGTTCTACGACAACGGCCTGCGGCACATACGGGACCGGATCGGCTGGTCCATCGAGACCACCAGGCGGGGCAGGAACTACGGTCGGGGTGAGGCCAACAACACCGGCGACATCGTCGAAACGGCCCTGATCCTGGGCCGCCGGGGCCACACCGAGTACTACCATGACGCGGAGCGCATCCTGCGCTGCCATCTGCTGCCCAGCCAGTTGCGCGATGTCTCGTTCATTCCCGAGCCGCCGAATCCGGAGGGCTCCGACGGCAGGCGTGACGTCGCCCGCAGGATCGCCGGATCGTTCGGGCTCCCGGCGCCCTACGGCCACCACCCGGTCGGCGTCGCCGAGGTCAAGTTCAACTCGGACATCGTGGGCGGCGTGGTCGGCTCGCTGTGCGAGGTGTACCGCGAGGCGACGCACCATGGAGCGGCCGGACACTGCGTGAATCTCCTGTTCGATCACGAGACGCCCGCGATCACGGTCCGGTCGCCCTACACGCATCCCGCGCTGAGCGTCGAGCTGACACGTTCCGGGGCGCTGTTCGTGCGTCTCCCGCCCTGGGTCGGCCCCGGCGCGGTCGAGGTCTCCGGCGCGGATCGCCCCCGCCATGTCAACGGCTGCCTGTTCTTTGCTTCTCCGCCGACACGGCGTACGATCCGTATCGCGTTTCCGCTCGCGGAACAGGAGATCACGATGCAGAACCCGGCGGGGGAGATACGCGTGCGTCTGCGCGGAGACACGGTCACGGCGATGGACGACTTCGGCGCGGACGTGACCTTCTTCGATCCGATCGACCGATGAACAGGAGGACGTGACGATGACCATGGACGCTGCCGAGGTTCGCAAGCCGAAGCTCGCCTACGACTACGAGTTCGACGCCGACCGGCTCGACAGGATCGTCGCCTGCACGACCGAGCACGGCTTCTGCGTCGCCAAGGAGGTGCTGTCCCCCGCCATGGTCGACGTGCTGTGCGACGAGGTGTGGCGGGTGGTGGATCCGGACCGCACGCTCGGTCCGGGCGAGAGCCGCACCTATCACGCCTGGTTCGACGAGGCGACCGAGGCGTGGGCGCTGCTCGACCACGAGCGTTTCATGAACCTGCCGCGTGCGCTGCTCGGCACCGACCGGATGTGTCTCAACCGCTCGGCGGCGATCATCCGCCGGCCCGGCTCGGCGACCGTCACGTGGCACACCGACTGGCGCGGACAGACCGACGATCCGCCGCGCGACAGCGGGCAGGTCCTGAACCGCGGCTCCTGGCCGTCCGGCACCTGGTTCTACGTCACCGGCTCGCGCCCCACGCACGGCGGCCTGTGCGTGATCGAGGACTCCAATCGCGTCGGCTGGACCGGCCCGGAAGGGTTCCGGCTCACCGCCGACCAATACACGTTCGTCCGCGAAGATGCGACCGACGAGGAGCGCTACGCCGACTTCGACATCCCCGGCCTGGTGCCGCTGTTCACGGATCCCGGCGACTGCATCCTGTTCGCGGACCGCACCTTCCACGGCGCCTTCCCGAACCGGGAGGAGCAGACCCGGCTTTCCTGTGGCGTCGGCTTCCGGAGCCAGAGCGACGTGATCGACGCGCCCTGGGAGCTGCCGGCGACGGCGCGGGCGTTCGTGGACGCGCTGCCCGCGCGGCACAAGCGCTACGTGGACGGCTATACCGGCATCGACACCACGTTCGGCCAGGCGATGAGGTAGCGCCGCCGGCCGCTTGGTAGGATCGCCGTCATGAAGGCGATAGTGATCGAGCAGAGCGGCGGGCCGGAGGCGCTCGCCTACCGGGACGTCGAAGCGGGAGAGCCGGCCGCCGGCCAGGTGCGGGTGCGGGTCGAGGCTGCCGGCGTCAACTACATCGACACCTACCAGCGGAGCGGCCTCTACCCGATGCCGCTGCCGTTCACCCCCGGCGTGGAGGGCGCTGGCGTGGTCGACGCGGTCGGCGACGGGGTCACGGGCGTGGCCGCCGGCGACCGGGTGGTCTACGTGATGACGCCGGGCTCGTACGCCGAGCTGGCGCTGGTGCCGGCCGGTCACCTGGTCACGATCCCGGAGGGGATCACGACCGAGCTGGCGGGCGCGGTGTTCCTGCAGGGGCTGACCGCCCACTACCTGACCCATTCCACGTATCCCCTGTCGCCGGAGTCCACGTGCCTGGTGCTGGCCGCGGCCGGCGGGGTGGGGTTGCTCCTCTCGCAGATCGCGAAGCGCCGCGGCGCCCGCGTGATCGGCTGCGTCTCCTCCGACGCCAAGGCGGAGCTGGCGCGCGGGGCCGGCTGCGACGAGGTGATCCGCTACGACCAGGTGGACTTCAAGGACGAGGTGATGCGCCTGACCGACGGCCGCGGCGTGCAGGTCGCCTACGACTCGGTGGCGGCGGCCACGTGGCAGCAGAGCCTGGGCAGCCTGGCGCCGCGCGGCTACCTGGTGCTGTACGGCAACGCCAGCGGTCCGGTGACCTCGCTGGACCCGCGCGTGTTGAACGAGGGGTCGTACTTCGTCACCCGGCCGACCCTCACGCACTACGTTCAGAAGGCGGGCGAGCTCCAGGCGCGCGCCGACGACCTGTTCGGCTGGATGGCGGCCGGCGAGCTGGACGTCCGCGTCCACAAGCGGTATCCGCTGCGCGATGCCGCGCAGGCGCACCGGGACATCCAGTCCCGCGCCACCAGCGGCAAGCTGCTGATCATCCCTTGACCCCGTTCCGGGCGTACCCGCCGCCGCCGGCGCACTACCGGAACGTCACGCTGCAGCTCGTGCCGTTCCGCGCGGCGCCGGCGGCGGTGCAGCGCTTCCTGCCGGAGCCGCTGGCCGCGGATCCGGAGGGCGCGTGCATGGCCGCCGGGATCGACGTGGGGTTCTGCACCAGCTACGGGAGCTTCCAGGAGGCGTTCCTGATGCTCGGCTGCCGGTTCGGGGACACGGTCGGATGGTTCTGCTCGCACGTGCTCCACAACGGACCGGCCGGGATCGCGGCCGGACGGGAGATCTACGGAACGCCCAAGGTGTTCGCGCAGGTCACCGTACGGCGCCACGGACGTTCGATGGTGACCGAGGCGAACCTGGAGGGCGTGCGGGTCATGCGGATCGCCTCCACCGCGGACCAAGTCGTCCCGCCCGACGCGCTGCCGACGCTGACGCCGTCGTGGCGGCTGAAGGTGATCCCGCGCGCCGACGGCCCGGGCCCGGCACTCAGGCAGCTCATCGACTGCAGCGCCACGATGCAGGACCTGGCGGTCCGCTTCTCCGCGCGCGGGCGGGGCACGGTGACGCTGGAAGCGGCCCCGGACTGCGACCTGACGGCGCTCGCGCCGTCGAGCTGCGGGGCGGCCGGCTACCTGGAGTGCGATTACACGGAGGGCTACGCGGAGATCGCTCACGACTACTTGGCGTGAGCGTCCGCTCGACCCCTCTCGACGACGTGCGCGCGGATGGGCATGATGCGCGCTTCACAGGCGGTCAATCGGTGGCTCGGGTGTGCCGAAAATGAGGATTGGGAGTAGACCCGTGGCACCAGGGAGGCAGACCTCGATGACTCGTAACGACACTCGAACGGACCATGTCGGGCCGGCGCCGCTGGCTTTCATGATGACGCTGGTGCTGCTGGGGGCGGTGGCGGCCGGTGCCCAGGACATGGATCGGCACGACCGGTACACGCTGGCCGGCGACGCCATCGGCCCCAAGATCGCCCAGTCGACGACCTGGGGCATCGTCGATGCGGTATCCGGTCGCGTCGACACGCTGGGCTCGCTGCAGGCGACCATGGAACGGCTGGAGTCGTCGAAGATCACGCAGTACGGCCTGCCGAAGCTCAGCCACCGCAGGCTGATCTCGTACGACGGGACTCCGTTGCTGATCGGGGAGTCGGGTGAGGTCAACGGAGCGGTCGGCACGCTCTGGGGATTCGGCTTCACCGCGGGTGGCGACTACCGGAGCATGGGCAGCGGCCAGGGGGCGGACGTCGGCTGGGACGGCGACATGATCACCGGCCACCTGGGGTTCGACGTCCGGCCGGTCCGCGAGTTTCTGCTCGGCCTGACGGCGGGTGTGTCGCAGACCAGCACCAGGTTCGAGGTGGACGGCCGGCGCGGACTCCTCGACCAGCGCATGATCACTGCCTCTCCGTACTTCAGTTGGGTGCTGTTCCCGGGCATATGGTGGTGGGCTACCGCAACCTACGGCATCGGCGAAGCGGAGATGGCCGACAAGGACCAGCCGGGCGTCGCGCGTCCCCATGCCGGGTCGTCATCGCTGCTGAGCGGCGCGCTGGGATGGAACGTCAACGTGATCGACAGCCCGGGACACGATCCCGGTTCCCGCGTGGGCGTGGCGGTCAGAGGGGAAGGCTCCCTGAATCATTTCAGGGTGGATTCTTCACGGGGCGACATGCCGGACCTGGCGATGGACACGTGGCGCGGCCGTCTCATGGTGCAGGGCACCTACGAGCAGCCGCTCAACGACAGCGGGTACATGATCCCGACGCTCGAAGCGGGAGTCCGGTACGACGGTGGCCAGGCCGCCAGCGGCGCGGGCGTCGAGCTCGGCGGCCGCTTCCGCTACGAGGATCAGGCGCTCGGCCTGACGCTGGAGGCGCACGGCCGCGCGCTGGTTCCGCTTGACGACACCTCGCAAGAGTGGACCGCCGGCGGGCTGGTTCGGATTTCCTCCGACCGCGACGGCTTCGGACCGTTCCTGAACGTGACGCGGAGCTTCGAGCCGGTGGAATCCATCGCCGCCGTGCCGACTGCGGAGCTGATCTCCCGCCAGGGGCGTGTGGACGCCGAGCTGGGCTACGAGGGCCTGGAGGTGGACGGTGTGCCCGGCTTGTTGACGCCATACGGGGCTGTTACTCTTGCCAACGGGGGTACGTCGACCTATCGGTGGGGCAGCCGTCTGACGCTCACCGAGGACTTGGCCCTGAACCTGGAGGCGCAGCACGAACGAGCCCACATCGCCGCGGCGACCGAGCATAGCGCCACCCTCAGCGCCAACCTGCGGCTGTAAGCGCAGAGCGCCCGCTCGACGGATAGCGTCAGGACCGGAAGGTTCCACGTCCATGCCTGGCGCGCGATGACGCCGGGGAACCGTGCGATGCCTGCCACGCGGGCGTCGGCCAACCGCCCGAAGCCGCGTGAGGTGGCCGTCTGCACGCTCCAGGAGTTGCCGCCGGGCACGCGCCGCGAGGTCGATGTGGGCGGCCGGCACGCCGTCTGCGTGTTCAACGTGGCAGGCGAGCTGGTCGCGCTGAGGAACCTCTGTCCGCACCGCGGCGGCAAGCTCACCCGCGGATTCGTCGGACCCCTGGTCACCGGCGACGCGCCCGGCCGCTTTCACTACGAGCGCGAGGGCGAGATCCTGCACTGTCCGACGCACCAGTGGGAGTTCGATCTGAAGACCGGCTGCGCGTTGCACGACCCGCGCCTCTGTGCGAAGACCTACCCGGTGAGCGTGCGCGGCGATCAGGTCATACTGCACGCGCCATGAGGAAGACCAGCATGAGGAGGTTCCCGGCGATGACACCGAGCGCTACCGCCACCGACTCCGCCGTCGCCGACCAGCCGGCGGTCACGACCGCGCAGGCAGCGGACCGCGCCCCCGCTCGCGCGCGCAAGGTGGCCCCGTACGTGGTCGATTGCGACTGCCACCACGTGTGGCGTCAGATCGAAGACATCTTCCCGTACCTTCCGCGCCGCTACGTGGAGAGCATCAGGGACTTCGGCCCGATGCTGCCCAAGTACCCGTACACGAACATGCGCAACAACAGCGGCCTGGCATTCCGGGTCGACCATGCCCTTGAATCGGACACGGACCTGGCCGAGTTCACGGTCGAGCACCACGTGGAGGCGTACGGGATCGACGCGGCGCTGCTGACCGGATCGTCGGTCTACTCGGCTGCCGGGCTTCCTGACCTGGACTACGCCGCGGCGCTCTGCCGCGCGTTCAACGACTACACGCTCGAGCACTGGGTCGCCAAGGACCCGCGGCTGCTGATGACCATCGCCGTGCCCGTGCATGACCCGCGGGCGGCCGCGGCCGAGATCGAACGGCTCGGGCCACATCCGTCGGCGGCCGCGGTGATGATGCCGGCCGGCGCGCGCTCGCCGTTCGGCAACCGGTGCTACGACCCCATCCATGCCGCCGCCGCCGAGCAGGGCCTGCCGATCGTGACCCACTTCGGGTGCGAGGGGCAGGGCCCGACCAACCCGCCGACCGCGGCCGGCTTCCCGTCGCATTACCTGGAGATGCGCATGGCGCGGCCGCAGATCGCCCAGGCCCACTCGGCCAGCCTGATCTGCGAGGGGGTGTTCGAGCGTTATCCCACCCTCAAGTGGCTGTTCGTGGAGGTCGACACGTGGTGGATCCCGGGGTTGCTGTGGCACTTCGACGCCGACTGGAAGGCCACCCGCGAGTACACGCCGTGGGTGAAGCGCCTGCCGAGCGAGTACTTTCGCGAGCACATCCGCGTCGGCACCCAGCCGCTGCAGCTTCCCCCGCGCAGGCAGGACGCGGCCGCGTTCCTGCGGTGGATGCATGCCGGCGAGGTGCTGGTCTACGCCAGCGACTTCCCGCACTGGGACTGGGACGAGCCCACGCCCACGGCCGCGCGGTTCCCGTCGGAGTTGCGCGAAGCGGTGTTCGGCGGCAACGCGCGGGAACTGCTGACCCTGGGCTGACGGTCCCGGTCAGCTCGGGTCAAGCGGCCCCGTTGACGAACTCGCGCAGGCGAGCGAGTTGCGCGTCGGTCCCCACCGCCACCAGCGAGTCGCCGGGCCGGACGGTGACGCCGGTCACCGGCGTGGCGGTGTCGGCGTCGGGGCCGGCCCCCTCGCCGTGGATCGCATCCGCAGTGTGGATGGCCACGATCATGGCACCGACGTGATCGCCTACGCGGGCGTCCTGCAGGGTGCTCCCGGCCAGTCGTGAACCGTCCGGCACGGCCACCTCGTCGATCTGCAGGGAGCGGCGCTCGCGATCGAGCACCTCGTCCAGAAACCTGGTCAGCGACGGGCGCAGCAGGGAGTCCGCCAGGCGGCGGCCCGTACTGCGGTACGGGGACACGACGCTGTTCGCGCCGACCTTCGTGAGCTTGCGGATGGTCTGCCGCTCGGTCGCCTGCGAGACGATCTTCAGCGACGGATTGAGTTGCCGGGCGGAGAGGACGACGAACACGTTGGTATCGTCGTTGGGCAGCGCGGACACCATCCCGGCTGCACGCTCGACGCCCGCGGCCAGCAAGGTCTCATCCTCCTCGGCGTTGCCCTGCACGAACAGGAGCGAGTCGTCGCCCGCGCACTCGCAGTGGTCGGGATCCAGGTCGATCATCACGAACGGCACCTGTTCCCTGGCAAGCTCGGCGGCTACCTCGCGTCCGAACTTGCCGGCGCCGCACACGATATAGTGGCCGTTGAGCCTGCGGATCGCTCGATCCATGCGTCTCCTCCTCCATCCGGGCAGAAATGCCCCTTGCAGCAGGTAGGCGACCAGCGAGGTGGCCGAATACCAGATGATGATGACCGCGACCACGATCAGGCCGGAGGTAAACAGCCGGCCGGTCGGTGAGAGATCATGCACCTCGCCGTAGCCCACCGTGGAGATGGTGATCACCGCCATGAACAGGCTGTCGCCCAGCGGCCAGCCCTCGATCAGCGAGAACCCCAGCGTGGCGACGATGGTGAGCCCGATCAGCAGCACGATCGCGACCACGAAGCGGCGGTGCATGGACATCGGCAGGATGATAGCGGTTGCGCCGGTTATCGTATGCGTGGAAAGAGGTTCGAGTGAGTGACGAGAGGCGGCTGCTCCGCGAGCAGGTCGAGTACTACCGCCGGCGCGCGCCCGAGTACGACGACTGGTTCTTCCAGCGCGGCCGTTACGATGAAGGCGACGCTCGCCGGGCGCAGTGGCAGGCGGAGATCGAGGCCGCACGCACCCGGTTGCGGTCCTTGGGCGAGGTCGACGACGCGCTGGAGCTGGCCTGCGGCACCGGGCTCTGGACCGCGCACCTGCGTCGCCAGGCGCTCCGCCTGACCGCCGTCGATGCATCCCCGGAGGTGATCGAGCTGGCGCTCAAGCGCGTCGGGCACGACCCGCGCGTGGTGTTCGAGGTCGCGGATCTGTTCGGGTACCGGCCCATGCAGCGCTACGACCTGGTGTCGTTCACGTTCTGGCTGTCGCACGTCCCGGCCGATCGCATGGACGGCTTCTTCGACCTGTTGCGGTGCTGTCTTCGCCCCGGGGGCCGGCTGTTCGCGGTCGACCAGGCCGAGACGCCGGACAGGCGCACCAGCGCCGACGGGCTGCAGGCGCGGGACCTGGCCGACGGCAGCACCTTTCGGATCGTCAAGCGGTTCTACGGCCGGGCAGAGCTGGAGGCGCTGTTCGCCGAGCACGGCTTCCGCGCGGAGGTCACGCTCACGACCTCGCTATGGGTGGCCGTGGCTGTCAGGGACAGTAGTTGACGGCGCCGGTGGAGAAGGGTTCCGGGGCGCAGTACGGGAAGAGTCCCTCGCCGCCGCAGACGCCGGCAAGCCGGCGATCGGGAGCGCGCTGCACGATCCATCGGCGCGGGCAAACCTGCCACATCGCGGCGTGCGCCGCAGCACGCGTGGCTACGCCGGCGACGCCATGGAGCCGGCCGACTGCGGCGTCACCGCCGCCCGCCGCACGTGAAGGACGCCGGGGGCGCGATCGGTTCGGCCGGGATCAGAGGTTGATGGCGCCGAGCGCGACCGCGGCGACCACGACCAGCGCGGTCACGACGAGCGCTATACGCTTGCGCCAGATCGTCGCCTGACTCTGCCTCCGAGATGTCATGAGCATATCCCATGGATCGTCAGTCGGCAATCGGGACTTGAGCGCTACCGCACGCATGGGCCCTGGAGATCGCGCTATTCCGCCAGAGCGTAGACTCGCGTTCCGGGATAGAAGGCGTACCAGGCGAACCAGAAGTCACGCTCCTTGGGCAGCACGCGGCCGTCGGCCAGGTCGGTGAAGGTGACCAGCCCCGATTCGTCGCGCTCCACCCGGACCACGGTTTCCCCGACGGCGTCCTCGAACGGTGCGTTCTGGATGACGGCGTCCTCGAAGTAGGCCTTGTGGATACCGCCGACCTCGATGCCGAAGATCACCGCCTTGGGGTGGAAGCGGCCGTCCTCGACGTTCTGCACCGGGAACCACACCGAGTAGTCGGTGTCGTACCCGTCGTACGGATCGTAGCTGTAGTCCCGGTAGCCGCCTCCCCGGTCCAGGATCTCCGCGTCGGGATGATGCGGGCTCCACTCGCCCCAGCGCACCACGTCGACCGCGACCGGGGTCAGCCGCTGGCCGCTCATGCTGCCGAACACCGCCTGTCCGCCGATCTGCATCCACAGCGAACGCGTCCGCCGGTCGTACATCACGAGGTTGGAGTTGAACAGCAGGCCGCTGGTACCGAACTCGACCGGCTCGCAGTCGATGGTGCGCTCGTAGGCGATGCCGGATCCACACAGCGGGCAATACGTGATCACGATCGGATCGCCGCCTACCGTGTCGTTGACGATCTCGTGGTGGGTGAGGATCCGGAACGGATAGCCGCGCTCGATTCCGTTGCGGGTGAGCACGACCAGCAGGTCGGCCGGCTCCAGCCAGTCGGCCGCGTCGCTGACGGCGGAAAACGTCGGAAGGTCGATCGAGGGGATGCCGTCCGGCGGCGGCCCGCCGTGCGAGAACTGACCGGGGTGCAGCAGGAAGGGGATGCCGTTGAGGGATTGGACGACCTCTTCCGGGACCGGGAGCTGCGTGGACGGGGCGCACTCATCGGCCGCCCGCGCGGGGCCTCCGGCAAGCAACAGGACTGCGCAGACGGTGGCTGCGCGACGCGCGTTGGTGGAGACAGGCATGGGGTCAGGACACCCCTCAGCCGGCGCTTCTTACCGGCGAAGCCGGCGGCCGAACCGGTATACTCGGATGTGATGTCGCCGCGCATGGCCGGAATCGAGCCGGCGTTTCCCTGTCCGCTGCCGCTGGAAGAGGTCCCGGCCAAGTTCCGTGAGCTGATCGGCCTGGACGTGATCCCGGAGCAGGTGGACTTCACCACCGCCGCCACCGTGCTGGAGGACGGCCTGGCGCTCACCCGGCTGACCTTCCGCAACTGTCTGGGCGAATCCGTGCACGCCATCGCCATCCTGCCGGCGGAACCTGCCGGGACCATGCGCGGCGTGATCTGCACGAACGGCACCGCCAGCACGGCCGAGGACGTGGCGCACCCCGAGTACCACCGCAAGACCCCGCACAAGGGACCGCTGTACGGCTGGGGGCGGGAGATGGCGCGCCGCGGCTTCGCGGTGCTGACCTTCACCCCGAAGGGTGCGGCGGCCCGGCGCGGCAGCGTGGAGGCGTGGGAGGAGGAACAGCGGCTGCTGCTGCCGTTCGGGCGGTCGCAGGTGGCCGTGGTCGCCGACGAGGCGGTGCGCGCCACGCGGGTGCTCGGCGCGCTGGACGGCGTCGCCCCCGGCCGCATCGGCCTCACCGGCATGTCGCTGGGCGGCTGGACGTCGTGGCTGGGCATGGTGGCCGCCCCGTGGGTGAAGACGGCCGCGCCGATCGCCGGCGGGCTCGGGACCCTGCGGGCGAACATCGACCACGGGCTGGTGTGGCGCCACTCCTCGTTCTGCTTCGTCCCGCACATGCTGCGCTACTTCGACCATCCGCAACTGATCGCGGCGGCGATCGCCCCGCGCCCGTTCATGATGGTGGCGCCGCTGGAAGACGAGGACATGCCCGCCGACGGCGTCGACGTGTTCGTCGACTACGTGAAGGGGGTGTACGAGCAGGCGGGCGTGCCGGAACGGTTCCTCGTGCACCGCCCGCCCGGCCACCACGTGTTCACCATGCAGTACTTCGAGTGGGCCGTGGAGTGGTTCAAGCGCTGGCTGTAAAGGAGGCAGGCGAATGATCACGGAAGCGACGTATCGACGGGACGGACGCACGGTCTCGGTGCGTGTCGAGCGCATCGACACCTGGGTGGAGGACACGGGCGAGATCGTCAACTTCCCGTGTCTCCTGGAGCTGGACGGCCGGCTGATCCTGTTCTACTCGCGCTCCCGGCACGGCGGCGAGCACGTGGCCGCCGAGGATCCGGTCAACGTCATCGAGTCGTGCGACGACGGCGACACTTGGCACCCGGCGCCGGACGACTTCGAGCTGCTGTCGCGCGATCCGGTCTCGGGGCGGATCAGCGACCCCTTCAGCACCTCGCTCGGGTACCTGCGCGACGGCACGATCGTGCATGTCGGGCACAACACCCAGCTCCAGCACGACGTCGGCTACGACCGGTCGGGGGACCACATGCACGTGCAGTTCCAGCAGGACGACCCCACGTTCCGGTTCCAGCGCGCGTCGCGCGACGGCCGCCTGCTGGAAACGGTGCCCTTCAAGGTGTCCGGGATGACGTGGGGACGGGCGTCCTACCAAGTCTATTCGACGATCCTGGAGATGGACGGCGGCGACCTGCTGACGGCGATGGAGTGGGCGAAGATCCTGCCGGAGTCGGAGTGGATCCGCAGGCCGAACGGCTCGGTCTGGCGGTATCGCTTCGGCGTGTTCATCGTGCGGTCGGGCGACGCCGGCAGGTCGTGGGAGGTGGTGGAGGAGTTCGACCCGGAGAAGATCGAGCCGGTGTACGGGGTCAGCGACCGGGCCGTGGACGAGGGGTTCGACGAGGCGGATCTGCGCATCCTGCCGGACGGCGACATCCTGTGCGTGATGCGCACCGGATCGGACTCCCCGCTGTGGCAGTCGCGCTCCTCTGACGGCGGGCGCACCTGGGCGGCGCCCGAGCCGATCGGCTGGCCTTCGGTGAAGCCGCGGCTGCAGGTGCTGCCGAACGGGATCCTGGCCTGTGCCTCCGGGCGCGGTTCCTACGGGCAGCCGCAGGTGACGCACGTGATGCTCAGCCTGGACGGCACCGGCCGCCACTGGGAGCCGCCGTTCTGCTTCCACACCGGCCCCGGCTGCTCGTACACCTCCACCATGCAGCGCGACGGCACGCTGCACGTGATCTACTCGGCCTCCGACTTTACCCGTGACATGGGCACCCACGGCCTGCCCAGGCAGGCGATCCGGCGCGCGGTGCTTTCCATCGAGGTGGTCTGACTGGGGACCGCGGAACGATTGATGCGATGATGGCCGGACCGGATCCTGGGAGAAGGGAAGCATGGTGACGGTCGAAGACCTGCTCGGTCCGCTCAACGAGATGGAGCGCAAGCACGCACCGGAGCAGCTCTGGATCGGGGGCGATGCGTCGATTTTCGAGTTGGGCACCCTGGTATCGGTGGTGGGTTCTCGCTCGGCATCTCCGGAGGGGATCAGACGTGCTCGCCGACTCGCTCGGAAGTTGGTCGATCGCAAAATCGTCGTGGTAAGCGGCTTGGCGAGGGGCATAGATACCGTCGCTCACGAGACGGCTATGGAGCGCGGAGGCCGGACGGTTGCGGTGCTGGCCACGCCGTTGGACCAAGCCGCGCCACCGGGAAACGCCGAGCTGCAACGGCGAATCATCCGCGAACACGTCGCGGTGACCCAGTTTCGGCCGGGAACTCCGGTTCAGAAGATGAACTTCACGATCCGCAACCGAACGATGGCACTCCTGTCCGTCGCCACGATCATCGTGGAGGCCGGGCCGAACAGTGGCACCAGGCACCAGGGTTGGGAAGCCATCCGTCTTGGCCGCCCGTTGTTCTTTCTCGAGTCTGCAGTTACATCGACCGACGCCCGCTGGATCCAGAAACTCAGGGACTACGGCGCCGAGATTCTGAACGATGAGAATCTGTCGAGATCGCTTGAAGACATTCCCACGCGGACTCTTGGCGAGGCCCTTCCGTTCTGAAGATCGCGTTCGCGTCGTTGCTCATCTACTCCCCACGCGGAGTCCGGGGATTGTCCGTCCTATCGCGCACTCGCGTACGCGACGGGGTGAAGCGTGGAGATCTATCCACGCTATCGCATGCGGCGCGACGAGTCCGCGAACGCTTCGATCAGCTCCGTGGATACTTCGGAGACGGTGTTGTTCTGGTTCCTGTTCCGCGACACGCACCGACCCATCTTGGAGCGCTTTGGCCGGCAAGGATGATTGCTGAATCGCTGATCGTCGAGAGGCTTGCCTACGACTGTCAGCCACTCTTGCGGCGGTCATCCGCGGTCGACAAGTCAGCGATGTGGAGTGGGCCAAGAACGGTGACCCGCCATCTTCAGACCATCGCGGCGGCGCCGCCAATCGACTATCCGCGGAGAATTCTCGTTGTCGATGATGTCGTGACGTCTGGAGCCACGCTTTTTGCGGCAACAAGGATCGTCAAGGCGGCGTGCACAAATGCCGACGTGAAGGCCTTCGCGCTCATTCGCACACTCAGCGGTCAGGAGGTGCCGGAGACACCTGATCAGTGCCTCGCTCCATGCATTGGAACAATCTCCCTGAACGCAGATGACACGACAACACGCGAGCCATGAATGAAGTAGAGATAGGACCGCTGATTTGTTCTGACCTGCAAGCCGGCGCGTTGTCCACTCGCTCCAACATCTGGTGCGGAGCATACCTGAGTCAGATCATCTGGGCCCCGGGACCAAGGTGCGGACGCCGTTGCGGTAGACGACCTGCTGCCGGCCGCCGGGGACGGGGAGGGCGCGCAGCGCGAGCTCGCCGAAGGTGACCATCGGTTCGGACTTGAGCAGGATCTCGTCCAGGGACTGCTCGGGCGTGCGGCCGGTGGTGTCGATGGTGACGACGCGGCCGACCTTCCGGAACAGGGAGTTCTCCACCTCCTCGGCGAAACGCTCCTTGAGGCGGGCGATGTCGGCCTCGCGGATCACCTGGTGCTCGTGCGGGGCGTCGCGCATGCGCCGGCGGATCGTGTCGTCGTCGGCGGTGAGGTGGCTCTGCGATCGCCGGATCGGCCTCCACGGCGTTGAAGACGCGGAAGTCGGTCGTGCCCTCGACGTAGCCGGGGTCGCGCGCGCATACTCGGTCGACGGCGTCGCGGTAGTAGGCGACCTCCTCCGGGGTGAGGCGTTCTCGATGATGACGATGCCGCGCTCCGCGAACTCCTGCCACTGCTCGCGGCTGAAGCCGGCCGGGGCGACGCGGTACGTGCCGCTCCCGGTCACGAAGGCAGGGGCGGCGCAGGCAGCACACGCGGCGCGCCGGTGAACAGCGCGGTCTTTTCCGGTGCCGGACTTGCCCCGGTCACCATGTTGCCGAGCCAGTCGAAGCTCACCGACAGGTCGGGCGCCGTATCCGGCCACAGCCCGCGGACTTGGTGATGGAAACGGACCAGCGGGTAGGTGATCGTTATCTCCACGCCGGCGCACGCATCGAATCGCACGTAGTCACCGGACCAGCGCGGCGGGATTGGTCTCGTTCCGGTGAACGCGGTCACCTGCTCCCGAGGCGTCCAGTGCGGAGGGCGCAGGTAGAAGACGTCGGCGACCTTCGGCTTGACGGTGAGGCGGCCCTGATCCGGGAAGAACGAATACACGTCGCCCCACGGCGACTCGCGTGAGAGGCTCATGTTCACGTAGATCCCATCCGGGCCCCACGGCGAGCGATGCCGCTGCTCGATCGTGTGCGCCCAGGCGGTGTGAATGGCGCGCATCCCTTCCGGCGCGCAGCATCCGAACATCTCGAACCCCGATACGTTGCCGAGCAGGTCGTTCTCGTAGTCGTTGAGCCCGGATCCGCCGATGATGCCGCCCTGGAACGTGCGGAGCTGGCGGATGCCTTCCGCGATGGCGTCGGGGCTCGCATCGGGGTTGGTCTCGCGGTAGTAGTCCTCGAAATCGGGGGTGACGGCGAACTGCAGCGTGTTGATGTAGTTGCGCAGGTAGCGCTCGACGTAGTCGTAGTGCTCGGCGTCGCCTGCGTGACCGAACAGCGCGGCGTTGGAGATCATGTCCGACACGCAGCACGTTTCGTTGCAGGAATCCGGCATCGCCGGGAACCATCCCGTCCCGGTTCCGCGTGACAGCATCCAGTCCCATGCCCTGCGGGCGAAGTCGACGTAGCGCCGCTCCCCGGTCAGGACGCCGAGATGATTGACTCCCCAGAGGGCGTGCATGGTCGCGTGGCTGTGCCCGAGCGGCTCGTCGAAGCGACCGTCCGCCGTGAAGCGGATGCCGTCCGGCTGGAGCCCTCGCATGATCCCTTCGGCGTACGCTTTGGCGAAGGCCAGGCCGTCCTGTTCGCCGGTAGCGGCGTAGTACGTGAGCAGCGGCTCCACGATCGGCGCCGGATGCTTGCGCCAGCCGCTGTCGAGCAGCGAACCGTCCGGCTTGACGGCGGTCATGCCGCCCGGGAGCCAGCACACCTCCGTACCGTCGCGCACCTCCCACCGCGCCAGTCCGCGCAGCCTATCGAGGACTGCACGGGCGGTTGCCTTCGTTCCGGCATCGCCCGTAAGCGCATACTCCAGCGACAGACTGTGCAGGATCTTCGTCGCACCCCATACGTGGTAGACGTAGTCGCCCCTCTCGAATCTGGCGTGTATGTCGGCTTCGTTGTAGCAGCCGGGGGGCGCCAGCACGGTGCCGTCGCGCTCCACGTAGGCGCGCATGCGCCGGTGAAACGCCTGCTCCACCTCCCGCCCCGCGTCGGCGCCGCTTACCTCGCGCATGTAGTACCACTCCCACTCCATGCGGGCGTCGGTATCGCACGGAACGACCACGTCGTGACCGGCGGGGACCGGCGGGCACTTGAGCGGGTGGCACTGAAAGACCGGTTCGTAGCCGAGGTGAGGCCGCGGCGTGTTGATCAGGTAGTGGAGCGCCCACTCGGCCATCCGCTTCAAATCGACGTCAGGAGTGCTTCGGGAAGCGGAGCGTGGGGCCGGTGCTTCCGCTGACCGCGGGACCAGGCACGCGCGTCCCGGACGATGCCGGTGATCCCCAGAATCCGCAGTACGGCAGCGCCGTTCACGTCGACTCGCGGGTGATGAGGAGGATGTCCGAGCCGAAGCCGAGTTGCGCATCATGGTCGCCGGCAGGCAGGCCGTCGCCTGCCGCCAGCCACGGGTCCGGCAGCACCGCGGGGATGCCGTCGTGCAGCAACCGCTCCCCGGCGAAGCGCTCCCGGCGGCCGGGCCGGTCGTTCAGATGCTCGACGACGTAGCCGCGTCCGGGATCGAGGGCCTTCAGCCGCACGACGTTGCGCTCCGCGCCCGCGGGGTGGCGGAAGACGAACACGATCGACTCCGAGCCGTCCTCGGCCGTGTACTGCAGCGCATCCCACCCGTCCGCATCATCGAGCTCCGGATGCCAGACGTCTCCGAGCAACAGGTGCCGGTAGCGCTTGAAGTGCAGGAGGTTGCGCCTGAACGCTTCGAGGTAGCCCGCTGGAGCGTGGGACAGGAGCTGAGCCTGCATGCCGTTGATGTTGCCGAAGGAAACGCCATGCGTGAAATGGCGCCTCAGGCTGTAGTCGAGCGTGGAGGCGGAGCACCAGCCGGAGACGATCTGCGGCAGCGTGGCGGCCTCCACCGAGGCCCTGCTGGCCAGCGAGCCCCACACGTACGGCGCGACCATCGGGCCGGTGATGAACTCGTTCGCATAGCCGCCGGGCAGCAGTGTGCGCGGCCCCGGGTTGGTCCGGCTGTGGCGCAGCGACGGATCGCACTCGAAGCCGATCAAGTGCGGAAAACGGTCGAGCAGGTGAGACATGATCTCCATCCTGCCCGCGTACGCCGCCCACGTACCGCTCCGCGGACCGTGCGGATGGTCGGCGCGATCGCAGGCGTGGCTGACCGTGCCGGACGGATCCCACTTGATCCACTCCAGACGGTACCGCTCGACGATCGCGGCGAGCTTCTCGTTGACCTCGGCGATTACCTCCGGGCACCCCAGGCAGAGTTGCGTCATCGGGGAGAGCGACGGGTGGCGGCACTCGAGCGCCTTGCCGTCGCGCATCGCCACCCAGGCCTGCGGGATCTCGCCGGTCGAGACCCTGCGCGAGTCGACCATGCCGGGGTCCACCCAGAGGCCGAAGCGCATGCCCGCCGCGCGGACGCGGCGCGAGAGGTCGGCGAGCCCACGCGGGAACTTCTCGGAGCTCTCCTCGTAGGTCCCGAGCCCCTGGGCCCAGTCGTTCATTCCCGGCACCGTGGAGCTGTCCGCCACCCATGAGGCATCGTGATAGAACACGTCGAAGCCGATGCGCTTCGCGACGGTGAGCTCCTCGTTGAGGATCCGTTCACTGTCAGGGTCGGTGAGCCAGGCGCAATAGGCGGCGTGCGGCGTGTCCGCCATCGGCGATGGCATCACGTGCCGCTTGAGGTAGCGGAACGCCTCATTGCCGGCCTCGTCGGGACCGCCTTCGGCAAGGGTCAGGAACGTCAGTGGAGCCTCGATCGCGTGCCCGACGGCCGGCTCCAGCGTGCCGTCGGGATCCGCGGCACGCCCGCTCGCCGGCGGATTGGCGCCCGCGCGGATGCGTGCGCCGCCCTCGCTGGGGTCGATGTTGCCGGCAAAGCGCAGGATTCCCGCGCCCAGGTCCCCGCCCAGGAGCAGGGATTCGCCACGCTCGGCATCCTCGAGGACGATCCAGTTGTCTTCCTCGCGCGCACCGGTCGCCGCACCGGCTTCGGCAAAGCCGTGGCTTCCGTCCGCGGCGGTTGTCCACAGCGCGAACGGGCGTGCGGCATCCGCCAAAGCGATGGAGATCGGACTGATCCCGCAGACACGGGGCACGGACCCGCGTGTGTTCTGCAGCCGCGCCACGCATTCGATCGTCGAGCGGCCCGGAAAGCACCGCAACGACTGAACGAGAAGCGCGCCGGTGGCGTCGTGGATGAAGTGAAGGTTCAACTCCGCCGCTCCCTCGCCCAGCTCGACGGCGCTGCCTTCGCCGAGGCGCCAGCCGGCGCTCTCCGGCCGTCGAAAGCCGCTCTCCCCGCGGCCGCGAACCCACGGCCCCGCAGCAGCTCCCGGATGAGCCCAGTTGCGCGGCGCCCGCACACCGCTGCCGGCGACCCGCGCGAGCGACCTCACCGTCACGCCACCCGCGGGCGCGCGCTCGAGCTCCAGGTGCAGGCGGTCGTTGCCGATGGTCCAGCCGCGCGCCGTCGCATGCGCCCACGCCGCGTGTCCCACTACGCCTCCAGACCACAGTGAAGCGCATGCGGTTCGGCGGGTCCAGTCCCGGTACTGAACTCCGCTGAAGCGCGCGTTCGATCCGACGGCTCGTTGCTGCGGGACCGCAAGAGGTTCATAGTGTGTCGATTGCGGCGCCCGGGGCCGAGAACGGCGGTGGCGCGACTCACACGGGAGGTGACGCATGAAAACGAGATCGATCGTCGTTCTGATGGCGGTGCTCGCATCGGGGACGCCGTTTGCCGCCGGGGTTGAAGAATCGGCGGCGATGGCCGAGGGACCGGTCGAGGTGACGATCTGGACGACCACCATCGGCGTCGGAGCGACCGGCAAGACCGAGGAGCGCTGGAGCGACACCAAGATCGGCGCGCTCATGGCCGAGGAGAGCGGCATCGACTGGGTCTTCTCCTACACGGAGTCGGGGGACGTGGAAACCGCGTTCAACCTGCGGTTGGCCAGCGGCGACTGGCCGGAAGTGATCCGCTCCTCGCAGCGCAACTTCGTCTGGCTGCAACGGCTGCTGGAGGCCGGCGTCGTCATCCCGCTGGACGAGTACTACGGCAACGCCGACTACCCGAACATCGCCAAGCTGTCCCCGGAGGTGATCGATTTCTGGCGGTACACCGACAGGAACATCTACCACTTTCCCGGCAGTGTGTTCGAGGATCCCAAGCAGCCGTGGGGCTATTGGGCCGCTGCCGTCTGGGCCGTCCATCCCGACTATCTCGCCGCGGTGGACATGACGACCGCCGACCTGGCGACCATCGAGGGTGTCGAGCGGTACCTGCGCGCCGTGCAGGCAGCCGGCCTCACGACGGAGGACGGGCTTCCGGTGTTGCCGATCACCGGGGGCCAGAACCTGAGCATGTGGCAGGTGATGCTCAACACGTTCGGCGTGTCGACCGCCGGGATGGGCTTCGACGACTACGACGGTGAGTTCATCCACTTCCGGGACCATCCGCAGACCAGGGCCGCGCTGCAGTGGGTGAACACGCTGTATCGAGACGGGCTGCTCGATCCCGAAGCGCTGTCGCAGAAGAACGAGACCCTGCGCGAGAAGATGATGGGCCGCCGCGTCGCGGCGATCGGCGACTGGGCGTGGGGGTTCTGGCAGACCGTCACCGCCGGCGTGACCCCGGCGACCGAGATGGTCCTGATCGACTATCCCCAAGCCCCGGGAGCGAGCCGGCCGGGTGTGAACATCACCTACAACCCGTACGGATCGAACGGACTCCTGGTCACCACGAACGCCAAGAACCCGGACGCGGTCGCACGCTTCGCCGACTACGCGTACGAGACCGGCGTGAATCGGGACTGGGAGTTGATCCAGGGTCCGCGCGGCGTGACCTGGGACTACGACCCGGACGAGGGCGCGCCCTACATGACCTTCCTGGACGACGAGCTCAGGGAGGCGCTGTTCGCGGGCGACTACAACAAGATCAAGACCCTGGGATTCGGATCCAATCCGCTGGGGATGCAATCGGAGGACATGAACTACTTCCGCCCGCGCGAGTTGCGCGAGACGTTGAACTGGATCTTCGACATGCACCGCTTCTACTACGATGAGCCGAACGTCTCCATCGCCAGGCCCTACGACAACCTGAAGATGCCGGCCGAGGGACTCTGGCAGCAGAACGCCGAGATCCTGGGAAGGCTGGATGTCGAGTTCTTCGCGAAGCTCATCGGCGCCGACTCGCCGGCCGAGTTCGAGAGCACGTGGAGCACCTATCAGGATCAACTGCAGCTCCAGGGAAGCTGGGCGCAGGTCAAAGAGGAGTGGTCGGCGACGCTCGCTGAGCAGGTGGGTTAGCGCCGATCGGCATCGAACCGTTCGATGCACGTTCGAGCCCGCGGTGAGCAGACGAGGAGGCTCCTTCCCGGAGCCTCCTCTCTTCAACTGCCGCGCACGTCCGATTCGGGGGCGCCGTGGCCCGCCGCCGTGCGCAGATGAAAGCCCCCGGTACGCCTGAGAACGCGGCGGCAGAACGCATCCGGACGCGCAGGCTTCCGGCCAGGGCCGCGCGCGTGCTGTCGCTGTACGGATGGCACTACGCCTTCATCCTGATCGGGGTCGTGTTCCTGTTCCTGTTCGCCTACATGCCGATGCTGGGCCTGCAGATCGCGTTCCGGGACTACAAGATCCACCTCGGCATGTGGGAAAGCCCATGGGCAGGCTTCAAGTACTTCTATTTCCTGACAGACGGCTATTTCTGGCAGTCGTTCAAGAACACGATCCTGATCACCACGTTCCGGTTCCTGTTCGGGTTTCCGGCCCCTGTCGTGCTCGCCATACTGCTCAACGAAGTCGGGCACAGCCGCTTCAAGCGAACGATCCAGAGCCTCAGTTATCTGCCGCACTTCATCTCCTGGATCGTCGTGGCGTACATCCTCTACACCATGCTGGCGCTGGACACCGGCGTGATCAATCTTGCCCTGCGCACATTGGGGTTTCCGCAGGTCAACTTCATGGGCCGGCCGGAGTACTTCCGCACGATCGTCGTGGCCAGCGCGATCTGGAAGGAGATCGGCTGGGGCACCATCATCTTTCTTGCCGCGATCGCCACCATCGACCCGCAGTTGCACGAAGCCGCGTTCCTGGATGGTGCCGGCCGTTTCGCGCGCATTCGCTACATCAACATCCCCGGCATGATGCCGACCGTCAGCATCCTGTTCATCCTCTCGCTGCCCGGCATCATGAACGCCGGCTACGAGCAGATCTATCCGCTGGTGAATCCGGCCAACCTGGAGGTGTCGAACGTCCTGGACGTCTACCTGATACGGCTCGGTCTCACCCAGGCGCAGTACAGCGTCGCCACCGCCATCGGCTTCATGCTGGCCTGGATCAACCTGCTGCTCGTGCTGATCGCCAACTGGACGATTCGCCGGGTCGGTCACGTGGGTTTGTGGTAGGCGCCCATGCGCGTCCACTCGCCGGCCGAGCGCTGGTTCGACGTCGTCAACTACACGGTGCTCGCGACGCTGGCGTTCGTGTGCTTCTATCCGTTCGTGATGATGACCGTGCTGTCGATCAACGCCGGCACGGACAGCATGCGCGGCGGCATCACGCTCTGGCCGCGCGTTTTCACGCTGGTCAACTACCGGGTCATCCTGGAGAACGCGGCCATCCAGCGGGCCTACGTCGTCACCGTGATGAGGACGGTCATCGGCACGGCCGGCGGCGTGTTCGTCACGGCGCTGGTCGCCTATGGCTTGGCCGAGCGGCGTCTGCCGGGCCGCACGTACATCATGGTCTACATGGTGATCCCGATGTTCTTCTCGGGCGGGCTCATCCCGTACTTCCTGCAGCTTCGCGATCTGCGTCTGATCAACACGTTCTGGGTCTACGTCATCCCGCTGCTGTTCAACATCTGGAACGCGATCGTCATGAAGACCTTCTTTCAGGAGATCCCGGTCAGCCTCAAGGAGTCCGCCCGGCTCGATGGCGCCAACGAGCTGGTGGTGCTCTTCAGGATCGTGTTCCCGGTTTCGAAGCCGCTGTTCGCCGCGATCTCGCTGTTCGTGGCGGTCGGTCACTGGAACGACTGGTTCGCCGGCGCCTTCTTCGTCACCCGGCAGCACCTGCGGCCCGTGCAGACCTATCTCATGGGCATCATGACCGCGGATCTCTCGGACTCGTTCAACCAGCAGACGGTGCAGGCGGCGCAGCAGTTGATGGGCCGATTCATCACCGACTACTCTACGATCACGTCCCTGTCGCTGCGCATGGCTGCCGTGATGATCGCTGTCCTGCCGATACTGATGGTGTATCCGTTCCTGCAGAAGTACTTCGTCAAGGGCGTTCTGATCGGCTCGCTGAAGGGCTGATGAACCGGGAGACCGCAGGCACATGACGGTGGATCTGGCCGGCAGGATCGCGTTGGTTACGGGCGCCGCGCAGGGAATCGGCCGCGCCATCGCCGACGCGATGTCCGCCAACGGCGCGCACGTCGTCTACAGCGACGCCGCACCCGACCGGCTGAGAGCGGATCCGCCCGTGGGGCCGAGCACCCAATCGATGGAACTGGACGTCACGAACGATGAGCACATCGATCGCGCCGTCGCCGATCTGCTGGCGGAACACGGTCGCATCGACAGCCTGGTCAATAATGCCGGACTCAACACGTCGAACCGGGTCCCCACCGACGAGGTCTCGATCGAGGACTGGAACCGGATCGTGAACGTCGATCTGACCGGGACGTTCCGCGTGAGCCGGACGGTGGCGGCACGGGCCATGATCCCGCAGCGAGGCGGCCGGATCATCAACATAGCTTCGGTGGGCGGAGTCGTGCCGTTCCGACTGCAGTCGGCGTACATCGCGGCGAAGACGGGCCTGATAGGCTTCAGCCGCGCGATGGCGCTGGAATGGGGGCACCATGGCGTCCTGGTCAACGCGATCGCTCCGGGGTCGACCGTCACGCAGGCGACCCGCGGCCTGTTCTACGGGGAGTCCGGTGAGCTGAACCAATCGGCCGTCGAGCTCATGCGGCACATCCCGCTCGGACGGCCCGCTCAGCCGGAGGACATCGCCAACGCTGCGCTGTTCCTGGCGGCACCGGAGAGCTCGTACATCACCGGACACGTTCTGGTGGTGGATGGTGGCTGGACGGCAGGATACGCCCGCGATTTCTGACGCAGATGAGAGGTAGAAGGCGATGATCGCATGGGTGCTGCATGGCAGCAGGGACCTGCGCCGCGAAGAGCGTCCGGTGCCGAGCCCGCTTGCGGATCAGGTGCTGGTGCGGGTGGAGCGTGTGGGCATCTGCGGCAGCGACGTGCGCTACTTCCAGACCGGGAAAGTCGGTCCGTTTACCCCGACGCGGCCGTTCGTGCTCGGGCACGAGTTCTCGGGAGAGGTCGTCGAGGTCGGATCCGAAGCCGCCCGGCTCGCGGCCGGCGACCGGGTGGCGGTGGACCCGGCGCAACCCTGTTTCCGCTGCGAGGTGTGCCGCGACGGCCGCGGCAACCTCTGCGAATTCACCCGCTACTACGGCAGCGCCGCCAGCGATCCGCCGGTCGACGGTGCGTTCTGCGAGCTGATCGCCGTGCCGGCGGCCAACTGTTATCGGCTCGGGGAGGCGGTCAGCTACGCCGCGGGGGCGCTGCTGGAGCCCCTGGGCATCGCCACGCATGCCGTGCAGCGGGCGGGCGCGCTCATGGGCAAACCGATCGTGGTCTCGGGCGGCGGTCCCATCGGTCAACTGGTAGCCACGGTGGCGAAAGCCGCCGGAGCCGCGTTCGTCGCCGTCGGCGATCCGCTAGCGTACCCGCGATCCGTCGCCGCGGGACGCGTGGATCACGCCTTCGATCCGACGGTCGCTGCCGGGGCGGCTGAGCTCGCCGACCTGACGCACGGCGGTCCCGCGGTGGTCTTCGAGGCGGCCGGCGCGGCCGCCTCGCTCGAGTGGGCGCTTGCACACGTGCGCCGGGGCGGCCGCGTGGTGCAGATCGGTCACCTGCCGAGCCCCACGAGCGCGTCCCTGCACCTCGTCATGACACGAGAGCTGGAGATCACGGGGAGCTTCCGCCTGGGCAGCAACGGGTTTTCGGCGGGTGCGACGCTGGTGGAGAGCGGCCGGATCGAGATCGAGTCGCTGGTCTCTTCCGTCGCATCCCTCGACGATGTTCCCGGCGCCATCGAGGCGGCCGCTGACAACGATGCCGAAATCAAGCTGCAGGTGAGCGCAACGGGATAGCGTTCGTGCTGAAGAAGATCGAGGACGCGGTCCTGTACCGGGACGATCGTTACTACTGCGGCCCGGGGCCGGCCGTGGTCTGCTTTCCGGACGGGGAGTTGCGGGTCGTGTTCCGCCGCCACCGCTGCTGGACACCCGAGGTGATGATGCATGTCCATCCGACCACGGAGCAGTGCCTGATCCGGTCGGCCGACGGCGGCAGGACGTGGTCGCAGCCGCGGGTCTTCATGGGCGGCGGCCAGTGCGCCGTCGCCGGCCTGACACGCGACGGGACCATGCTGTTCGTGACCCATCGCCAGGAGCTGGTTCCCTACGCCGCTCGGGAGCTGTTGGTCGGCGGTGTCAGTTCCGAGGTCGCCACCTTGATCGCCGGTTTGCGTGCCGACGGTCAGGACGTGGCCGCGGACAGCCTGGAACGGAAGCAGTCGCATTGGCCGACGCTGAGCGCAGGGACCGAGATCTGGCGCTCGGGCAACCGGGGCGACGACTGGGAGGGACCGTCCTGGGTCGGCGAGATTCCGGGCCTGCCGTCGCTCCATTCGGGGTTGCATGCGCCCGTCCATCTGCGCGGGTTTCCGATCGAGTTGGCCGACGGCGACCTGGTGTTGCCGGTGCAGGGGCGGGGAGTCGGTTCGGTTCTGGCGGCTTCCACCGATGGCGGCCGATCGTGGGAGTACCGCGGCCTGGCTGCGCCGATTCCGCCCGGCAGGGCGGGCATGGCCTTCAACGAGTGGAGCGTCATCGAGACCGCAGCCGGGGACCTGATCGGCTTCGTTCGCTCGGAGATGGAGGAGCGGCACGGCGGTCAGCATCTGTGGACGGTGCGCTCCACGGACAAGGGCCGGACCTGGAGCGAGCCGCAGCGTGAGGACGTGTGGGGCTATCCGTACTTCGCCCTCACGCTACCGTCCGGCAACGTCCTGCTCGTCTATGGATACCGGCGCGAGCCCTACGGCATCCGTGCACGCGTGCTGGACCCGGAGTGCCGCGCTCCCGGCGACGCCGATGAGCACGTGATTCGGCGGGATGGCGGCACCCTGGACCTGGGCTATCCGCATGCCGCCGCGCTGTGCGACGGGCGGGTGCTCATCGTCTACTACTTCAACGACTGCGACGGCGGACAGCGCTTCGTGGCAGGCACGATCGTCGAGGCGGCGTGAGCATGGGGGGTGACGGGACCGTAGCGCGCCGGGAGAGTTCGTCATGGAAGCTCAGCGTTTGCAGCTCGGTCAGGGGGCCGGCGGAACCGGCTCGATGACGAACAGCCGCCGGTTGGTCGGCGCCTCGTTCAGGGTCTGGCGGGCGCCGCTCGGCCACTCGATCTGCACGGTGGCGATGTGGTCCATGTCGAGTCCCAGGCCGAAATGGGCGATGGCCTCGTTCTGGCCCAGGTAGTTGTTGCTGCCGCCCAGCACCTGCACCAGGCGCCGATCCGGGGCGGCCGCGCGCGGAGTGACGGTGATCCGGGCGCCGACCCCCTGCCGGTTGGACACCGTGCCTTCCAGCCGGAGTTGCAGCCAGCGGTTTGGTCCCATCTGCCCCGGACGGTTGGTGTCGTTGCGGTACAGGACCGGGCGGCCGCTGTTGTGCACCACCAGCAGGTCCAGGTCGCCGTCAGGCTCCAGGTCGAACGCCGCCAGCCCGGTACCGACGCCGGTGGCCGTGAGCCCCTCCTGCTGCGCCACCTCGGTGAACCGGCCGTTGCCGTCGTTGCGCCACAGCCGCATCGGGTCGTCGGCGAAGCCGGTGGTGTTGGCGGTGTAGGGGACCTCGTCCGCGTAGTCCACGCCGGTGGCCAGCACCAGGTCCAGGTCGCCGTCGTTGTCGTAGTCCAGGAAGGTGGTGCCCCATCCCCAGGATCCGTCACGCACGCCGGCGGCGTCGGTGGCGTCCTCGAAGAAGCCGCGGCCCAGGTTGCGGTACAGCCGGTTGCCGTCGCGGTACGGCACGCCCTCCTCGTAGATGGCGCTCACGAACCAGTCCATCCGGCCGTCACCGTCGTAATCGCCCACCGCCGACCCCATCCCGTACTCGTCGGTACCGACCCGAGCCCCGGTCGTGCCGTGCGCGAAGCGCCCGTTGCCGCGGTTCCAGTAGAGCTGGCTGGCGTTGTGGTCGGCCACGATGATCAGTTCCGGGTACAGGTCGTCGTCCAGCAGGGCGAAGGTCGACGTGAGGCTCTGGCCCTCGGCCAGCGGGTTGACCGCGATGATGCGGTGCTGGGAGACGCCGGCATGGCGGGTCACGTCCTCGAAGCTGCCCGGCGCCTGCGCCCCGCGGTTGCGCAGCAGGCGCGCGTTGCTCTGCGCGCCCACGGTCATCTGGCGCAGGAAGCGCCACTCGGTGGTGTGCAGGTCCAGGTAGCCGTCCAGGTCGTAGTCTCCGAAGGCAGCGCTGAAGCCGAAGTGCAGGTCGTCGCCCTCGGTCGCCGCGCCGCGCGCCATCGCCTCTTCGGAGAACCTGCCGGCGCCGTCGTTCACGAACAGGTGGAAGCGGTGCGAGAACAGGCTGGTCACGTACAGGTCCAGATCGCCGTCGTTGTCGATGTCGCCCCAGGAGGCGCCGTTGGACTGCACGTCGGCCAGGTGAGCCGCCCCGAAGGCGGCTTCCGTGACGTCCGCGAAGGTGCCGTCGCCGCTGTTCCGGTACAGGATGTCGCGATCGTCCAGGCGCGTGACGTAGAGATCGACCAGTCCGTCTCCGTCGTAATCTCCTGCCGCGACCCCGCCGGTCTTGTAGCTCTGCATGGCTGCGGGTATGTCGCCCGCACGGCGAAACTGCACGTAGTCGATGCCGGCGGCCTCCGTCACGTCGCGGAAGGTCTGCGCCGACACCGGCACCGACGCGACGCAGGCGAGAACGGCGGCGAACAGGAACCTGATCACTCTTCGAGCAAGATTCGCTGCGCTCATTCTGCGAGTGAGGTTCGCACCGCTCATTCCTTCACCGCTCCCACCAGGATTCCCTTGATGAAGTAGCGCTGCAGGAACGGGTAGGCCAGCACGATGGGAACGATCGTCACCATCATGGTCGCGAACTGCAGGCCGTCGGCATGCAGGTAGTGGGAGTTGGCCTCATCGACCATGGTCCGCGCCGCCTCGGTGGTGAAGTCGCCCATGTTGGCCTGCTTGATGACCCGGACCAGCACCCCCTGCAACGTATCCAGCCAGTCCGAGCGCGTAAAGTAGGCGGTATCGAACCAGGAGCTCCACTGCGCGACCGCCGCGAACAGCGCGATCACGGCGATCACGGGCGTCGAGATCGGCAGGTAGATGGCCCGGAAAACCCGCCCGTAGCCGGCGCCGTCCACGCGGGCCGACTCCTCCAGGGAGACAGGGATCTCATTGAACTGCGCCATGAAGATGATCACGTAGAAGAACGAGAACAGGTTCGGCAGGATGTACACGCCGAACCGGTCGAGGAGGCCCAGCGCCCGCAGATTGAGGTAGACCGGGATCAGGCCGCCCGAGAAGAACAGCGGGACGGTGAACAGGATCAGGTACAGGTTGCGGTAGGGAAGCTCCCGCTTGCGCAGCGCGAACGCGCACATGGCGCAGGTCAGCACCGTGGCCGCGGCGCCCACGACCGTCCGGCTGACCGACATCAGGAAGGCGTCCAGCAGACGCCCGCTGCCGAAGATGATCCGGTAGTGGCGCAGGGTCAGATCTTCCGTGAGCAGCCACGCCGGACCGAAGACGAGCCCGCCGTTCAGGGAATTGAGAGCGAAGTAATAGAGGGGATAGAGGATGGCCAACGTCAGGATGATGATCGGAACGTAGATGACCAAGTACACCGCCAGCGTCGGCCGCCGGGTCATCGCGGCGACTTACCCCTTGATGGAGCCGATAAGGATGCCCTTGATGAAGTAGCGCTGCAGGAACGGGTAGACCATCACGATGGGAACGATCGTCACCATCATGGTCGCGAACTGCACGCCCTCCGGATTGAGAAAGTTGGCTACCTGCTCATCCTGCAGGGCCGCCATTTCCTGCACGAAACTGCCCAGGCTGCTCTGCTTGATGATGCGAAGCAGAACCGCCTGCAGCGTCTCCAGACTCTCCGAGCGCGTGAAGTACAACGTGTCGAACCACGAGTTCCACTGCGCGACGCCGGCGAACAGGGCGATGGCGGCGATCAAGGGCATCGATATGGGGAAGTAGATCCTCACGAAGATGCGGAAGTAGCCGGCGCCGTCGATGCGGGCCGAGTCCTCCAGCGAGACCGGCAGGTCGTTGAAGCTGGTCATCATGATGATCACGTAGAAGAACGAGAACAGGTTCGGCAGGATGTAGACCAGGAAGTTGTCCAACAGCCCGAGAAACCGGAAGTTGAGGTAGATCGGAATCAGGCCGCCGGAGAAGAACAGCGGAATGGCGAAGATCACCAGGTACCAGTTGCGGAACGGCAGGTTGGGCTTGCGCAGCGCGAATGCGCACATCGCGCAGTTGAATACCGTAACCACGGTGCCGATCACGGTCCGGGCCGTCGACGTCGTGAACGCGGTCAGCAGGCGATTGTTGGCGAAGATCACCTGGTAGTTCCTGAGCGTGAGGTCCGGAGGCAGCAGGTACGCGGGACCGAAGTTGAGCAGGGTGTTCACGGAGTTGATCAAGTAGTAGTAGAACGGGTAGAGGATGGAGATGCCGAGTAGCACGAGCGGCGCGTAGATCCCGGCGTACATCAGCGGCGTGATTCGCCGGTGGTGGGCGAGGATGCCGTGCTGGGCTCTTGAACCCATCAGAACAGCCCCTTGCCGGTGAGCCGCTTGCTGAGGCTGTTGACGCTCAGCAGGATCGCCAAGTTGATCACCGACTTGAACAGGCCGGCGGCCGTGGCGTACGAGTAGCGGCCGTGCTCCAGTCCGACCCGCAGGATCAGCGTGTCGAAGATGTCCGACACCCCGCGGTTGAACGGGTTGCCGAGCACGAACACCTGGTCGAAGGTGTCGCCGGTGCCCTGCATGATCTGTGAGCAGCGCAGGATCAGCAGGATCATGAAGGTGCCGAGCAGGTGCGGCCAGGTGATGTGGATGGCTTTGGCCCAGCGCCCGCCGCCATCGATCTCGCACGCCTCGTACATCTCCTGGTCGATGCCGGCGATCACGGCCAGGTAGATGATCGACCCCCAGCCCACCTCCTTCCAGAAGTCGGACAGGACCAGCAGTGGCCAGAAGAAGGTCTTGTCGGCGATCAGGTCCACAGGCTCGCCGATCAGCCCCAGGCCGAGCAGCAGGGCGTTGAACGGCGATTCCGGGGTGGGGCGCAGGAAGTTGTACATCATGCCGCCCACCACCACCCAGGAGATGAAGTGCGGGAGATAGGACACGGTCTGCGCCGTCTTCTTGAAGCCGCGGTGAATCACCTCGTTGAGCATCAGGGCCAGCAGCACCGGCGGCAGCGACAGCAGACCCAACTTGAGCGCCGAGATGACCAGGGTGTTGCGCAGCACCACGCTGAAGTTGGGCGCCTTGAAGAAGTCGATGAAGTGCTCGAAGCCGTTGTTGAATGCCCACGGACTGGCCCAGATGCCGGTGAACACGTCGTAGCGCTTGAAGGCGATGACGATCCCGTACAGCGGCAGGTAGTTGAAGAGGATGGTGGCCAGCAGCGACGGCAGGATCATCAGGTGCAGCATGTGGATGCCGCGGTCGGCCCACGTTCGCCGCCTGCGCGTGAGATGTCTGGTCAGGGTCCGTTGGGTGAGCTCGCTCATCGCACTATTCGCAAAAGGGGCGGCGCCACGCATCGGCTACGCGCGGCGCCACCCCTCGTCAGGTCGTAGACGAGTCGACCTCTACAGGCCGACGCTGTACTTGGCGACGCGCGCGGCGTGTCCGTCCAGCACCTGGGAGTACCAGGCGTTGAGCTTGTCCAGGCCGAGGTCACGCATGGTGGCGATCATCTCGTCGTAGCCGGCCTGCACGGCGTCGGCGGGTCCGGAAATGATGTCGAAGATCTGCGTGCTGTAGTAGTCCTTGATGGTCGCGGCGATCTTCTCTTCCTCGGAACCGGCCGTGTAGTTGTCCACGCCGCGGAACTTCATCAGGTCGGTATAGTTGGCGAGCGCGGTGTCATAGATTTGCTGCCCGACTTCGTCGAGCATCGGCCAGCCCCCCTGCTCGGCTGTATACTTGTCGCGGAACAGGTACATTGATCCCAGTCCATATTTCGCGCGGATAAGCTGAGGACCCGGATTCTCCGCCTGGAAATCTCTGAGATACTGCCTCGTCACCGGGATGTCGTACCCTCTGAAATCCCTGGGGTCGGAGTGGACGCCTTCGATCCCGAAGATCATGCGCTTCTGGGTCGACTCCTGAGCCAGCCAGTCCAGCCACTGGATCGCCCGGTCGGGGCGTTCCGCCTGCTTGGTGATCATCACTCCCGAGCCGCCGACGCCGCCGCGCAGGTCGTCGATCTCGTACTTCATGTGCGGCTCGATCGTGAACGCCGGCAGCATGGTGAAGCGCACGCTCTCCACGCCGATCTTCTCTGCCAGCGGCGCCCGCGCCTGTTTGAACTCCGTGGCGTTGTGGATGCCGGCCGCGTTGTCGGCGTCCTGGTTCAGCTCGGAGAAGACCTTGGTCATCATGTTGCCCCAGAGCTGCGGCTGCTTTTCCGTGAACTCCGTACGGGCGATGAGCTGCTCGTTGTACAGGGTGTTGGCGAACTGCAGCACCTTCACGAAGTCCTCATGCTCCCAGTACTTGTACCATACGCCGTCGTCGCCCTGGAAGAAGCGCTGGTTGAGGCCGCCCAGCGGCAGCGAGCGCTCGACCAGCCGCGGATTGCCGTCCTTGTCCGGGGAGGGGCCGCGCAGCGACTGCACGGGCGTCAGCTCTGGGAACTCCTGCTTCACGCGGCGCAGCAGGTCGATGTAGTCGTCGGTGTTGTTGATCTCCGGTGCGCCGAGGTACTCGTACACCTCCTTGAGCACGGTCACGCCCTGCATCGCCTTGAGCACGAGAGGGCTCTCTATCTGCTCGTCGGTCACGTAGTAGGACGGATGGAAGTAGAATCCCATGTCGTCGAAGTGCATGCGGTAGTACAGCCGGATGCGACTGTCCCAGTTGTCCATGTACTTGGGCGCGAACTTCTGGCTCAGCGCGTCCAGGTCGTGGACGAGGCCGCGCTGCACGAGCTGGGTGGCCTGCTGCAAGTTGTGGCTCAGCCGCATCATGTCGGGCAGGTCGCCGGAGGCGATCAGCACGTTGAGCATGGTCTGGTCGCTGTCGGGCGCGAAGGTCATGTCGAAGTCGACGCCGTTCTCCTCCACGAACACGCTGGTGAGCTCGTCGTCGCCGTAGTGCTCGTTGAGGTTGCTGTCGCTGCCTGCCATGGCGTCGAAGAAGAAGGTCAGCGTGATCGGGCTGGTGTCGGTGGTCCAGCTCGGATCGGCGATGACCATGTCCTCGGCGGCCTCGGCGCCCTCCGAGGAGCCTTCGGCCCAGGCGGTCATGCTGAACGCGAGCAGCAATGTCAGTGCGATACCGGCGATGCCGGTCAATTTACCCATGGGTGTTCCCCCTTTGGATTGGAAGGTGATTGGGCGGCATGCTGGGCGATGCGGCGCCGCTCGTCAAGGGGCCACATGACTGGATGATTCAACTGCCGGTACGAACGCTGACCTGCGGCTCCACCAGGAAGCGCAGCCAGCCGGATCCACCTCCCTGATCAGGAACCGCGACCGCCTTCCCGGCGCAGCAAGGCCTCCAGTTCGGCGACGCGGGCTTCGGCCGCTTGGCGTGCCTGCCTTTCCGCTTGGTGTGCCTGCCTCTCCTGCTGCCGCCTCGCTTCCGATGCCTGGTGCGCCTCTTCCGCCGCTTGGCGTGCCTCTTCCGACTCCCCGAGCGTGTGAATGTTCTCCCCGGTCACCGGATCGTGAAAGCGCAGCCCGTCCCCGGTGACGCGCAACTCCAGCCCCAGCACCATGCTCGCCATCGCCTGCGTCCCATCCGCCGGCTCGCTCGCCGGCATCTGCTCGTACTGCCCCGCCACCAGCACCATGCCTCGCAGCGGCGGCTCCAGCCACTCTCCCAGCGGGTCGTACTGCCAATACTCCCGGACCCTCAGCCGGCGATACAACGTCCGCTTCTGCCCCTCGTCTTCTCGCCGCGTGCCCTTCGACGTGATCTCCAGCACGAAGTCCGGGCCCTTGCCTTCCTCCCACAGGAAGTACGACGACCGGAGGTGGTCCGGCACGCCCTTCACGACGAATATGTCGGGCGCTACCCGAGCCTTGGGATTGCCCTCTTCGTAGTAGAGCAGCATGTTGCCGGCAACGTACACGTCCGGGCGGTGGCGGAAGTGGTGGTGCAGCCCGCCGCGCGCGTACAACAGCGTGGTGATGTGAATATCGGTTTCCGCCACCGGCTTGCCGTCCGAACCGGGGTAGTCAATCTTCCGCTTGACGGGAGAGAGCACCGAACTGGCCATGGGTCATCCTCCGCACGACTGGACACGACGACGCGATGATGGACCATACGACAACGGAACCGTTCCGTCATGTCGTGGGGCGGCCCGCACACGCCGCACGACGTGGGGGCCGTTCAGCCGGTGCCGAGGAACCGATCGCGGCCGGCGACCAGCGCCCGCAGCTTGCCGTCCGCGGCGGGGCGCGGCAGCAGCCGTTGTCCGTGCCCATGGCCACACGGTGGCGCAGCGCTCCGCCCGCGTCCACCTTCCTGGTGCGATCGCCGGAGCGAACCAGCCGAAGCCTGCGCTGACCTGCGGCTCCACCGGGAAGCGCGCAGCCGGATCACCGTCCCCGAGTCAGGAGCCGCGACCGCCCTCCCGGCGCAGCAAGGCCTCCAGTTCGGCGACGCGGGCTTCCGCCGCTTGGCGTGCCTCTTCCGCCGCTTGGCGTGCCTCTTCCGACTCCCCGAGCGTGTGAATGTTCTCCCCGGTCACCGGATCGTGAAAGCGCAGCCCGTCCCCGGTGACGCGCAACTCCAGCCCCAGCACCGTGCTCGCCATCGCCTGCGTCCCATCCGCCGGCTCGCTCGCCGGCATCTGCTCGTACTGCCCCGCCACCAGCACCATGCCTCGCAGCGGCGGCTCCAGCCACTCTCCCAGCGGGTCGTACTGCCAGTACTCCCGGACCCTCAGCCGGCGATACAACGTCCGCTTCTTCCCCTCGTCTTCTCGCCGCGTGCCCTTCGACGTGATCTCCAGCACGAAGTCCGGGCCCTTGCCTTCCTCCCACAGGAAGTACGACGACCGGAGGTGGTCCGGCACGCCCTTCACGACGAATATGTCGGGCGCTACCCGAGCCTTGAGATTGCCCTCTTCGTAGTAGAGCAGCATGTTGCCGGCAACGTACACGTCCGGGCGGTGGCGGAAGTGGTGGTGCAGCCCGCCGCGCGCGTACAACAGCGTGGTGATGTGAATATCGGTTTCCGCCACCGGCTTGCCGTCCGAACCGGGGTAGTCAATCTTCCGCTTGACGGGAGAGAGCACCGAACTGGCCATGGGTCATCCTCCGCACGACTGGACACGACGACGCGATGATGGACCATACGATACCGGAACCGTTCCGTCATGGCGTGGGGCGGCCCGCACGCGCCGCACGACGTGGGGGCCGTTCAGCCGGTGCCGAGGAACCGATCGCGGCCGGCGACCAGCGCCCGCAGCTTGCCGTCCGCGGCGGGGCGCGGCAGCATGCGCAGGCCGCAGTCGGGATGCAGGTAGGCGACGCGCCCCGTCTCGACGCGCTGCGCCAGCGCCTCGATGCGGCGCGCCACCCGGTCCGGTGCCTCCACCTGCAGGTCCTTGACGTCGATCACGCCCAGCCCCAGGCGGATGTCGGCGCGCACGTCGGCCAGGCGGTCCAGCTCCGCCGGCGAGCGGCGGGTGGTCTCCAGCACCAGGTGGTCGCAGCGCAACGCGTTCATGAAGTCGATCAGCCGGCCGTAGTCGCCACGCTGGATCATCTGCCCGCCGTAGTTGCCGAAGCACAGATGCACGGCCCGTTCGCTGCCGGGCTCGACGCCGTCGAGCAGCCGGTTGATCGCCGCAGCCGCGAGCGCTCCGTCGCCGGGCGAGCCGGGCAGGTTGGGCTCGTCCACCTGCACCACGGCGGCGTCGATGCCGGCGAGCTGGCCGGCGAGCAACTCCGCGAATGCCATCGCCAGCGACGTCAGGTCGCCGTAGTGGGCATCGGCCACCGTCCTGGCGATCAGGTAGGGGCTGGACACCGTGAACTTGAGCGGTGTGTCGGTGAGCGCGCGGGCGCGGTCCCAGTCCCGCTTCAGGTTCAGGCGCCCGTCGCCGAGCGGCCCGACCACGACGCCGGGCGGGGCGCCGCGGAAGGCCATCTCGTCTCGTGTCCGCCAGGCGTCGAGCTGGCGGCGGGTGAGCTCCACGCTGACGCCCTCCAGGGGCCGCACGAACCGTTCCACCATCCCGCCGGGCGCGCGCCGCTCCAGGTCCCAGCGGCCCAGCTCGCCGTCGCAGATCACCTCGACGCCGGCGCGCCGCTGGGCGTCCATGACCACGGTCAGGGCATCCCCGAGCGCATCCTCGTCCGAGCACTGCTTCAGCCAGTCGGGGACGGGGTAGCTGCCGACGACGGTGGTCGTCACCGGGTCCCGCTCCGCGCCGCCGCCCAGGAGCGGGCCCGCTCGACCGACACCGCCCCGTCATACGCGGCGACACGCAGCGCCGTCTCCCAGGTCGTGCCCTCCGCGACCGACACGTCGTCGTCCATGGTGGCGTTGAACATCGCCATGCCGTAGTCGCGGACGAACCACGGCCCGCTGCGGCGGGCGCTCGCGGTATTGTTCAGGACCAGCAGGCAGACGCCGAAGCGTCCCAGGCCGGCCGGCTCCGCCTCGTACGCCACGAAGTCGCGTTCCTTGCCGAACGCCACCTCGTCGGCGAGGCCGCGCCGGAGTTCCGCACCCGTACCGGCGACCATCTGGCCCCCGAACGGCGGCAGAAGCTGCGGCTGGACCCGCACCCCGATCGAGCCGTGCTTGTTGGCCTCGAAGCACAGCTCGCCGTAGGCTGCGGTCTTGCGGGAGATGACGTCGCAGATGGTGGCGTCGGCAGCGGCGTACAGGTCGAAGTGGCGGACCTCGTCCAGCACCGGCGCGCCGTCGCATCCGTTCCAGGTGCTGCGATAGGTGATCCGGTAGCCTGTCTCCAGTGGCGTGACGTCGGCGCGCTCGCGATAGCGGATCCGGCCCAGGTGGTTGTAGACGTGCGAGTCCGGGGAGCGCCAGTCGGGATGCACCACCCAGAAGTTGGACAGCACGCCGCCACGGACCACCCGCGCCTGGGCCACGAAAACCCCGTTGTGGAACGCGTGATCGAAGGCGTACTCCTGCGTCACGCCCAGGCCGCGCGGGGTGTTCAGCGGATAGCACCAGGAGCGCAGGTCGTTGTGGCCGACCCCGCCCAGCAGGCGGCCGGTGGCCCGCTCCATCACCATGTTGCCCAGCGCGTCGTTATTGCCCGCGCGCCGTATCTCGAAGCCGTTGTCCGTGCCCATGGCCACACGGTGGCGCAGCGCTCCGCCCGCGTCCACCTTCCTGGTGCGATCGTGCGATCGCCGGAGCGAACCGGCCGGAGCCTGCGCTGCCTGCGGCTCCACCGGGAAGCGCGCAGCCGGATCACCGTCCCCGAGTCAGGAGCCGCGACCGCCCTCCCGACGCAGCAAGGCCTCCAGTTCGGCGACGCGGGCTTCCGCCGCCTGGCGCGCCTGCCTCTCCTGCTGCCACGCCGCTTCCGCTGCCTGGTGCGCCTCTGCCGCCGCCTGGCGTGCCTCTTCCAACTCCCCGAGCGTATGAATGTTCTCCCCGGTCACCGGATCGTGAAAGCGCAGCCCGTCCCCGGTGACGCGCAACTCCAGCCCCAGCACCGTGCTCGCCATCGCCTGCGTCCCATCCGCCGGCTCGCTCGCCGGCATCTGCTCGTACTGCCCCGCCACCAGCACCATGCCTCGCAGCGGCGGCTCCAGCCACTCTCCCAGCGGGTCGTACTGCCAATACTCCCGGACCCTCAGCCGGCGATACAACGTCCGCTTCTGCCCCTCGTCTTCTCGCCGCGTGCCCTTCGACGTGATCTCCAGCACGAAGTCCGGGCCCTTGCCTTCCTCCCACAGGAAGTACGACGACCGGAGGTGGTCCGGCACGCCCTTCACGACGAATATGTCGGGCGCTACCCGAGCCTTGGGATTGCCCTCTTCGTAGTAGAGCAGCATGTTGCCGGCAACGTACACGTCCGGGCGGTGGCGGAAGTGGTGGTGCAGCCCGCCGCGCGCGTACAACAGCGTGGTGATGTGAATATCGGTTTCCGCCACCGGCTTGCCGTCCGAACCGGGGTAGTCAATCTTCCGCTTGACGGGAGAGAGCACCGAACTGGCCATGGGTCATCCTCCGCACGACTGGACACGACGACGCGATGATGGACCATACGACAACGGAACCGTTCCGTCATGTCGTGGGGCGGCCCGCATGCGCCGCACGACGTGGGGGCCGTTCAGCCGGTGCCGAGGAACCAACGAACGCACGAGGAAACCAACCATGCAGCAACTGCCGCTGATCGACGTCGCCGAG
Organism: Spirochaetia bacterium; assembly: GCA_965215345.1. Taxonomy (GTDB): domain Bacteria; phylum Spirochaetota; class Spirochaetia; order SZUA-6; family Bin103; genus CATQHW01. The sequence goes on from CBDCDL010000002.1 coordinate 3,301,261, forward strand.
CCGGAGCGGATCGCCGCCCTGACCACCGCGGCCGACACCTTCGCGTTCCGCGCGGACGCCGCCGAGAACCTGGACGGCCTGGTGCCGGACATCGGACTGACCGGCACGTACCCGTTCCGCAGCGTCTACCGGCCGCGCAGCTTCGCCCGCGCCGGCCTGCCGGCGACGCTCACGCATCGCTTCTGGGACACCCTCGACGGCAGCGCCGATCATACCGGTCGGCGCTGGGTCGGAGTGGTCCTGTACGACGAGCATGGCCGCGAATGTCCCCTGGAGGTGACCCTGGGAGCCGACGAGATCGGCTGCATCGTGCCGTTCCGGCACGACAACCGGCGCCACCTCTACGTCCTGGACCGGCCGGTGGAGTTCATGGGCGAGATGGAGGTGCTGCGCATCACCGGTACCGGCGACGCGTCGTACCGCCTGGAGCACGTGGTGCTGCTGGGGGAGCGGCCGGAGCCCACCTGCTATCGTCCCCGCGTCGAGCGATTGACCGCGCGCCTGCGACGGAGCCCCGACGGCTCGTTCGCGGTGGCGGTCGACGCCACGACTTGGCCGGCGGCCCGCTGCACCGTCGAGGTGACGCGGGCCGACACCGGTGAGCCGGTTGCGGAGGCGCACGAGGAGGACTCGCTGAGCCTGCACTCGATCGACGTGACAGGGTTGCCGGCGCCGCCCGCGGCGGGGTATCGGGCAGGTGTCCGCGCGACCGAGGCCCACGGACTCGCGGAGACCGCGGAAGTGGCCGTGACCGGAGAATCCGCCGCCGCGGCCGATCCGGTCACCGTCCCCGTGGAAACGTGCAGCCTCGCCGGCGCCGCGCTGGAAGGCGTGCCGCTCACCTTCGGGGTGCCCGTGCCGCGAGGTCGAGTGTCGGGCGCCGCGGAAGGACGCTGGGACGTGGAGGGCGCGACGGAGCCCGTGCAGTGCCGGCCGCACGGCTTCTGGCCGGATGGTTCGGCGAGCTGGATGCTGATCGACGGACCGCTCCCGGGAGCGCTCGCCCCTGGTGCGGCACAGACCGGCACCGTGACGATCGGTTCCGCGACGGAAGGCCCTGCGCCGGTCGATGGTCTGCGCTGCACCTCGGGCGACGGCGCCGTGACCGTAGCCGGGAGCTCGCTGCGCGTGAGCGTGACGGCCGGCGCCGTCGAGCCGCTGCCGGTAATCGAGATCCGGTCCGGCGACGGCCCGTGGCGCGCGACGCATGGCGGCAGCACGGCCGCGCTCACCCTGGGCAGCGGTGCGGAGCTTCGCCAGGGGCCGATCGAGGACGTCTCCCTTGAAGAGGAGGGATGGCAGCGCGCCGTGATCCGCTATCGGTTCGCGCATCTCGACGCCGAGGGGGTCGCGCACCTGGTCAGCACCATCCGCGTGCACGTCTACCGCGGGCTGCAGGCGGTTCGCGTCGTGCATCGGCTGGCGGTGACGTCCCCTCACCTGCCGCCGGCCGCCGGCGGCAGCGCCGATGAGATCCCGGCAGACGCCGGCACCGTGCGTCAGGCCATCGCCGGCACGGAGGGCGAGCAGGCGACGCTGCTGACGGTTCGCAGCGCATCGCTGGCGATACGCCGCGCCGGCAACCACGTGGTCCGGTGGCCTGACGGCCCTGCGGACGGTGGCCCGGTCCCCGAGGGCGGCGCCGTGCGTCTGGTCCACGACCACGATCAGGCATACCGCGTCGAGAACGGCGGCGCGCCGCGCGAGGTCGCGGGCCGCACTGCCGGCCACGTGACCGTGTGCCGCGCCGCCGATCCCGAGGGCGGATCCGAGGATACGCTTACGGTGGCGTTGCGGCGGTTCTGGCAGACCTATCCTCGCGCCGTCCGGGTGACCGGCGACGAGATCGCCGTGGAGCTGCTGCCAACGCCGGCCGGCGCGGAGCGGCCTGCTGATCTGGAGAGTTGGCACCGCATCTACTTCTGGCTGCGGGACGACGGCTACCTGCTCAAGGCGGGAATGGCCCTCACCAGCGAGGTCCTGTTGGCCTGCGGCCCGCGCGACGAGGCGCTGCTCGCCTGGTTCGAGCAGCCGCCGGCGGTGCGGCCGTCCCTGGACTGGCTCAACTCCTGCGGCGTGCTCGGCCCGCTGGCCGCCAAGGACACCGGCGTGCTGGATGACTACGAGGGAGCGCTGGACTCCGGCCATGACCAGTGGATCGCCGACCGCGACATCCGGCGCCAGTACGGCTGGGTGAACTTCGGCGACTGGTACGGCGAGAGCGCCTGGTCGTGGGGGAACAACGAGTACGATCCGCCGTTCGCACACTACAGCGAGTTCCTGCGTGGCGGAGACCCGCGCTGGTTCATCCTGGGGGCCGAGGCGGCGCGCCACCTGACCGACGTCGACACCGTCAACGCCTCCACCGACGCCGATCAGATCGGGGCCCAGTACACCCACATGCCCGGTCATGCCGGCGGCTACCTGCCGCCCTACTTCCGCAGCAAGATGGGCGGCTCGTCGAGCGTGCCGTCGCACACCTGGGTCGAGGGGCCGGCGCTGCACTACCTGCTGACCGGCGACGAGAACCTGCGCGAGTCGCTCGACCGCACCGCCGGCTGGCTGCTCGGGGCCGGACTCAAGGACTTCGCCGGCGGCATCCAGCACTACGACTTCGCCAACTGTCGGGAATGCGGCTGGCATCTCATTCACCTCACCGCGCTGGCTCGCATGAGCGCCTCGCCCCGCTTTCTCAACGCCGCCGCGCTGATCGTCGACCGCGTGCTTGCGCGGCAGGAACCGGGCGGCGGCTGGGAGCGCGTGCTCAAGGAGGGCCACTGCGGCTGCGAGCCGCCGCGCGAGCGGGGAGAGGCCGGCTTCATGGTGGGCGTGCTGCTGTCCGGCCTGCGCCGGTATCACGAGCTCACCGGGGACACGCGGGTGGCGGAGGCGATCCTGGGCGGGGTGCGCTGGCTGATCCGCCGCACTTACGATGCCGACAGCGGCCACTTCCGTTATACGCCGTGCCTCCACCGGGGCGGCGGTCCGCAGGCGGGGTTCACCCGTCAGGTGGTCGAGGGCATCGCTTACGCCCACGCCCTGAACGGCGAGGGCGAGTTGCGCGAAATCGTGGAGCGCGGCCTGCGCGATCTGGGCGATCTGCCCGAGGCTTCCCAGGACTCCGACCACTCAGGCTTCGGCAAGGACTGGACCAGCCAGACCCGGTACGTGCCTTCCCTGCTGGCCTATCTCACGCGGAGCGCAGGCTGATGGCCACTGCGACGAACGACGGCGCCCCGCGCGTGCCGGAAGGCGCGTTGCGGGAGCTGGGCGCCAGGGCACTGCGCGCCGCCGGCGTCCCGGACGAGGACGCCGCGATCGTGGCGCGGGTGATGGTCGCCAACGAGATGCGCGGCATCAGCCACGGCGTCGCCCTGCTCGCGCCGTACATCCGGCACATCAGGGCCGGCGGCATGACCGCCGCGCCTCGCATCGCCATCGAGCGCGACGTGGGCGCCACGCTGGTGCTGAACGGCGACGGCGGGCTCGGTCCCCTGATTTCCTGCCGCGCCATGGAGCTGGCGATCGAGCGGGCGCGCCGGCACGGCGTGGCGTTCGTCATCGCGCGCGACGGCAACAACTTCGCCGCCGCCGGCTACTACGCCAAGATGGCGGCCGACGCCGGCATGGTGGGCGTGGCCATGACCAACGCCGATCCGTACATGGCGGTCGCCGGCGGGGCCGGGCGCACGGTCGGCAACAACCCGCTGGGATGCGCCGTTCCGGGCGCGGACGGTCAGGCGGTCTACCTGGACATCGCCATGAGCGCGGTGGCCGGGACCAGGCTGGCGATCGCCGCGCGTGAAGGACGATCGATCCCGGAAGGCTGGGCGCTGGACGCCGACGGAGCCCCCGCGACAGACCCGAGTGCGGTGCGGGAGGGCGGGTCGCTGGTGCCGGTCGGCGGCTACAAGGGCTCCGGGCTGGCCGTGCTGATCGAGTGTCTGACCGGGGTGCTGGGCGGGGCCGCGATCATGGCGGAGATGCGCGATTGGGTGAGCGACCCGGGCGGGCGCAGCAACCAGGCGCACAGCTTCATTGCCATCGACATCGAGCCGCTGCTGCCGCTTGCGGAGTTCGAGGAGCGCATGGCGCGGCTGGCGGATCAGGTGCGCGGCGCGTCGCGCGCGCCCGGCGTCGAGCGCATCTATCTGCCCGGCGAGATCGAGCACGGGCGGGAGCGCGACGCGCTGCGGAACGGCGTGCCGCTGCGCGGCGCGACCGTCGCCGGACTGCGCGACCTGGGCGAACTGGTCGGGCTCAGCGAAGAGGTGGAGGCGTTGCTGGGTCCGCGCCGAGGTACGATCGGTGGGACCGGTGAATCGTAGCCACACGTTACGATGATGGGGTGGCGAATACGTGAGTAGCGGCACGCTTGCGCAGGACCTGAACAGGATCGACGGGCGGCCCTACGGCTACTACCGGGATCTGCGCGGCCGCCGTTACCCGTCGGGAAGCTGCGCGCTGCACTTCGAGCACGTGCAGGGCGATCCGTTCGCCGCGCCGAGTCGACTGCGCGTCGACATCCCTCCCGCCGTACTGGGGCTGCCGGACTGGGCTCGCGGCAGCCGGGACGCGCGCCGCGCGACCGCCGACTCTCTGCAGCGGGCGCTGCATCCTGCGCTGTCCCGGTCCTCGGGCGGGGCGGGCAGCGGCAAGAGCGGGCTGCTGGAGATAAGCCCGACCGGTCAGGAGGTCCTGGAGCGCACCGGCGTCGTGATCGACGCGGCCGGCGGCGCGCGCGTCCGGCTGTGCGCGGGTCTGCCGGCGGCGGGGCGACGCATCCTGGGCCGGGCCGCCGCCGAGCTCCTGACGCGGCGGCTGCCTGCGGTACTCCGCGCCGCCGTCGACCGACTCAATGCCGACACGTTGCGCGCTCACGTGCACGCCGTGGAAGATCAAGTGGCGCTGCGCTCGCAGCTTCGCGAGCGAGGGCTGATCGCCTTTCTTGCCGAGGGAAGCGTGCTGCCGCGCCGCAGCGGAGCCGACCCGCGCCCGCTCACCGCAGCGCTGCGGTTGCAGGTGCCGGACGCGCTGGCGGTCGAGCTCCAGGCGCCGCACGCCGGGTCGCTCCGCGGCCTGGGCATCCGCACCGGCGTCACGCTGATCGTCGGCGGCGGCTACCACGGCAAGTCGACGCTGCTGCAGGCGCTCGCCCTGGGCGTCTACGATCACGTGCCGGGCGACGGGCGCGAGCGGTGCGTTTCCGCCGAGGAGCTGGTGACGGTGCGCGCCGAAGACGGTCGCGCGGTCCGCGGAGTGTGCCTGACGCCGTTCATCGGCGACCTGCCGCTCGGCCGCGACACCGACCGCTTCGACACCGACGATGCCTCGGGCAGCACCTCCCAGGCAGCCGCCATCGTCGAGGCACTGGAGGCGGGAGCGACCGGACTGCTGATCGACGAGGACACGGCGGCGACCAACTTCATGATCCGCGACGCACGCATGCGCCGCTTGGTGCCGGGCGATCGGGAGCCGATCACGCCCTACATCGACCGCGTGCGCCAGCTCTGGGAGGAGCGCGGGGTGTCGTCCGTACTGGTGGTGGGCGGGGCGGGCGACTACCTGGACGTCGCCGATTCCGTCATCCAGATGGACGACTACCGGCCGCGCGACGTCACGGCGCGTGCGCAGCAGGTGGCGGCCGCACACCCGTTGGGAGACGCCGCGCCGCGCGCCCCCGACGCCTGGCCGCCGCGCGCGGCCCGCGTGCCGTTGCCGGCGGGCCTCGACCCGCGTCGCGGACGCCGGCCGGAACGGGTGCGGGCGGTGCGGACGCGCTCCATCGAGTTCGGGCGCGAAGAGATCGACGTCAGCCTGTTGTATCAGCTCGTGGACGCCGCCCAGTGCCGCATGATCGGCGACGTCCTGCTGTTGCTCACGCGCGGGCTGTGCGACGGACGCCGGGATCTTCCGCGCATCCTGACGGCGCTCGACGCGGACCTGCAGGCCGGCGGCATCGAGGCGCTGACCGAGCCGGGCTTCGGCGACCGGGCGCGCGCCCGCCGCTTCGAGATCGCATCGGCGCTCAACCGCATGCGCAGCTTGCGCGTGGCGCGATGATCGGGTCAGACGGCGTGGTCGAGCGCCAGTTTACCGAGACGCATCTCGCCGCGCTGTATGATCCGCTCTGCGGGCGGGAGGGACGAGCCGATTTCCGCTTCTACCTGCCGCTGGTGATGTCGGCGAAGGCGGTGCTCGACGTGGGTTGTGGCACGGGTGCGTTGCTGAAGTGGGCACGCGAGAGCGGCCACGCCGGGCGGCTGGTCGGACTGGACCCCGGCCAGGGGATGCTCCAGGTGGCGCGGACACGCTCCGACATCGAGTGGGTCCTCGGCGACCTGACGACGGTCGATTGGGACCGGGAGTTCGACTTGGCCGTCATGACCGGTCATGCGTTCCAGCAGTGGATCGATGATGACGAGATCCACGCCTCGCTCGTCGCGGTACGCTCCGCACTCGCCGACGATGGGGTCTTCGCGTTCGAGACCCGCAACCCGCGCGCCCGGGAGTGGGAGCGGTGGACTCCCGAGCACGGCGTCGAGTTCGTCGATGCCGACGGCGCCGTCGTCCGGTACGAGGCCGAGGTCGAAACGCCCGTCCGGGGCGACGTCGTTCGGTTCACCAATACCTGGACGAGCGCCGGTTGGGACCGACCGGAGCGGAGCCCCGGCGCGCTCCGGTTCCTCGACGCGGACAAGCTCCGGGCGTTTCTCACCGATGCCGGCTTCGTGATCGAGGATCGGTTTGGCGACTGGGACCGAAGCCCGGTCGTGGACGAGAGCCTGGAGATCATCACCGTCGCACGACGGCGCTGACGCAGCGCTCGGTTCGCAGCGCTCGGTTCAGAGTCCCCACACGTCCTCGGGCTCCGTGATCGACGGATCGTTGTAGCGTTCCACCCTGTCCATGGCTTGCGGCATGCCATTCTGGATATTCTCTTTCAGGTCGGCCAGCTCGTCCGGCTCGACGCAGCCGCGTTCGACCATGAATCCGTAGAATTTCTTCAAGCTCGCGGCATTCGACTTCAGCGCCCACTCCGACGCCGATACCTTCCGAATGTACCAGTAGCCGAGGTACGATCCCGTGTCGTCCCAGCCATCGGCAGCGCGGATCGCATCCTGTTCCAACAGGTATACATTCACGTAGAGATCGATGTTGCCGAGATGCCGGTCGATCGTGGCATCCGAGAGTCCTTTCGCTCGAAGCCAGTCGGCAAAGTCGTCCAGCAGTTTCTCATTCTCCGCGCGAATCTTCTCGCATTCCTGCTCGTATCGCTCATACTCCGTTGCCATCGTCATGCCTCCGGTATATCTGCTCCACGCTGGCGGCGACCGCCGTCGCGCGGCATGCCGTACTCGTCCATCAATTGTAGCCGGTCGAGCCGTCCGGGCGGGTCGGGGCGTGGCGCTCCCAGTGGCGGTAGCGGTCGTCCCGGATCGCGTCCTCGTTCACCTCGATGCCGAAACCGGGCCGGTCGCTCACCTGGAGGTGACCGTCGGCCGGCAGCAGCACGCCGTCGAACCTGCGGCGGGTTTCATCGCTCGGCAGGACGTACTCCAGGATCTTGAAGTTGGGAGTCGCCAGCGCGAAGTGCGCGTTCACCGCGGTTGCCAGCGGTCCCATCGGGTTGTGCGGCGCGACGGGCACGTAGTGCGCTTCGGCGACGGCGGCGATCTTGCGCATCTCCAGGAGTCCGCCGCAGATGCACACGTCCGGCTGGATGATGTCGGCGCCCTGCGCGGCCAGCAGGTCCAGGAACTCGAAGCGGCCGTAGAGGCACTCGCCGGTGGCCAGCGGCACCTGCATCTGCGCGCGCAGCCGTCCCCACGCGGGGATGTGCTCGGGCCGCAGCGGCTCTTCGTAGAAGTACGGATCGAAGGGCGCCAGCGCGTTGGCCAACTGAAGCGCGCGGATCGGCTCCAGGATGCGCGCGTGCGGGTCGAACGCGAACTCCCAGTCCTCGGGCGTGTGCTCGCGCAGCTCCTGAAAGTAGCGCGCGGCCGCCGCGCACACGCGCCCCCATCGGTCGGCGTCCGGGTCGAGCAGGTAGGGGCTGGTCTTGAATGCCGTGAATCCCCACCGGTCGTGGAGCCGGTGCGCGCGGTCGGCCGCCTCGGCCCCGTCCCGCCCCTTGACGGCGTGATACACGCGCACGCGGTCGCGCGCGGCGCCGCCGAGCAGGCGGTACGCCGGCAACCCGGTCTCCTTGCCGGTGATGTCCCAAAGCGCCTGGTCGAACGCCGAGATGGCCGCCAGCCCGACGCCCCCCGGCGGGAACCGGAACTGCTGGTGGATCTTCATCATCAGGTACTCGATGCGCCGCGGGTCCTCGCCGCCGACCAGCTCGAACAGGTAGTCGGCGATCGGCGCCACGCTCAGGTCGGGTCCGGTGGAGTACGCCTCGCCCCAGCCGTGGATGCCCTGATCGGTCCGAACCCTCACGAACGCGCGTGAGCGCTCCTCCAGGGCAGTCATGTGGGTGGAGATGCCGGTGATCTTCATCGCTGCTCCCGGAAGGATTGCCGTTCTATCGGGCGGCGGCAAGGGGCCGGATCGAACTGATAGACTGCTGCGGTGCAAGACATGCCGCGGCCGCGCGCACCCGGCGCACGCAACGAGCGCATCGCCGGACGCATCCTGGCGACCGTAGTCGCGCTGACCACCACCTACTTCTTCGTATTGATCTACGACATGGTCAGCCCGGTGGTGTTCGCGGCCGTGGACACCGCCGGCGAGGCGCCGACGCGCGGCACGACCCGCCGGTCGGCCGCCGGCTCGCTGATCATGATCGTCCTGGCCGGCGGCTGGGCGTATGCGGTGTGGGTCTCCTTCCGGTACGTGTGGTCGCATCGGTTCGGCACCGTCTACTCCCGCGCGGCCATGGCGCTGGGCGCGGCGCTGGGTGGTGGCAGCGTCGTCCAGGCGGTGTTCGTCCTGCTGGTCGCCCTGGAGGTGGAGCCGGGGAGTCTGACGACCGCCCTGATCACGGTTCCCGTGCTGATGGTGGTGGCGGCCGCGGCATTTCTGCTCGGCCGCCGCCTGCACCGGCGTGCTCAGCAGTCGAACGAATCCCGCGACGTCTGACACGCGTCGGCGAGCCGCGCCAGATGTCACCGCGCCGCATCTTCCCGATCGCGCCAGTCCTCGGCCGAGCCCCAGTGGACGACTCGGGACAACGACGACTCGTCTTCACGCGGCGGTTGCGCCAGCCACCGCTCGGCATCCTCCTCCGCCCGCAGCCGGACCAGATGGCGATGCACGATTCGCGGAGCAGCCGCGAGCGCTTCATCCCCAGTCGCGGCCACTCGCCTGCTGCGACCTCGTCCTGATCGGCGACTCGAAAGCTGAGCATTGTCATACAATCATCATGGAATGTGAGTAACTATTCAGCCCATGAGGCAAGTCGTTCCAATGGCTGGGCATGGTTGGAGAGGGTGGCCTACGCTCGTAGCCGGGAAGGCGAGTCGAGGGGGCGAGCTTCAAATTCGCTGATTCCATCTCTATGGATGAATTACTTACGGATCTCGTCCCGTTGAGCACGCTGGAAGAGCAAGATTGGAGTGAGGAAATCCTACTTTACATCAAGCAACCTTGCGAACCGATCCGATTGATCTGAGTTATCTTGGATTGGAGCAGCTAACGGAATCTGTCGATCTTTATTCTGTGTCGAAGAACGGCCTGTTCTTTGGGTTGTTCCGGAAGTCCGGGAAGTCGGATGAAGATCGCATGTCCACGTTGGTAAGCGAGGGGTGCTCATTCAAGCGCTGCGCGTCGGCCGTCAGAGGATACACCAGCACCCGTTTCGAGCTTGGCCATGGCGGGCCGGCTGATCAGGCTTTACTCTATTGGCGCAGTGAGTTGTGGAGTTTCGGGACTTGGGACACTGGGACACTGCGTACTTGACAATCATGGCAAGATCTCCTACGATCGTCCCCCTGATGGGAGTTCTCACCGGGTCACCGGTCAAGCTGACGTACGACGACTACCTGCTTCTGCCGGACGACAACAATACCCACGAGATCATCGATGGAGAGCACTACATGGCCGCCTCACCGAGCATCTACCATCAGACGGTCTCCCGGCGCCTGCAGTTCCTGCTCTATGAAGCGATCGAGCTCACCGGTGCCGGCGTCGTGTTCAATGCTCCCACCGACGTGCAGTTCTCGGACTACGACGTCGTGGTGCCGGATATCTTCGTGATTCAGGCATCGCGCACGCAGATGATCTCTCCGTCCCGCGTCCTGGGGCCGCCCGACCTGGTGATCGAGATCACTTCGCCGTTCAGCAGAAAGAAGGACCGCGAGACAAAGAGGAGACTTTACGAGCAGTTCTCGGTGCCGGAATACTGGCTGGTGGATCCCGAAGGCCACACCATCGAGCGCTTCCTGCTCGAAGGCGAACGGTACGGGGAATCGGACCTGCACGCGGATGCGATTCGCTACCGAGCGGGCCGGATCGACGTGACCGTGGACCTGCAGCGGGTCTGGTAGCCGGCCGGAGCATGATCGGTGGCTGAGACCCTCCTCGAGATCGACGACCTGCGCACCTACTTCCGCACCAAGGCGGGGGTGGTCCGCGCCGTGGACGGCGTGTCCCTGTCGATCGACACGGGCACGACCGTCGGCCTGGTGGGGGAGAGCGGCTGCGGCAAGAGCGTCCTGGCCCAGTCGATCCTGCAGATCCAGACGTGGCCGGGCGAGATCGAGGGCGGGCAGGTCATCCTGCACGGCGACAACGGCGCCGAGCCGGAGATCCTGACCGATCACCTGCCCAAGGCGGAGCGGCTGCGGCAGATTCGCGGCAACCAGATCGCCTACATCCACCAGGAGCCGATGGCGGCGTTGAGCCTGCTGCACACGGTCGGCAACCAGCTCCGCGAGGCGGTGCTGGTCCACAACCCGGCGATGTCCAAGGACCAGGCGAACGAGATCGCCGTCAAGATGCTGGGCGATGTCGGCATCCCGCGCGCCGAGACCCGCCTGGACTCCTACATCTTCAACTTCTCGGGCGGCATGCGGCAGCGGGTGATGATTGCCATGGCGCTCATCAACCATCCCCGCCTGCTGATCGCCGACGAGCCCACGACCGCCATCGACGTGACCATCCAGGCGCAGGTGCTGGAGCTGATGCGCGACATCCAGCAGCGCTTCGACATGTCGGTGCTGTTCATCACCCACGACCTGGCGGTCATCGCCGAGATCGCCGAAGAGGTGGTGGTCATGTACCTGGGCCGCGTCGTCGAGCGCACCACCGTCACCCGCCTGTTCGAGAACCCCAGGCATCCCTACACGCAGGCGCTCATCGGCTCGCTGCCGAGCGCCGAGCACGAGCGGGGCGCCCTGGCCAGCATCCGCGGCACCGTCCCCGATCCGTACTCGCGGCCGACCGGCTGCGCCTTCCGCAACCGCTGCGACCACTTCATCGAAGGGGTGTGCGACCGCAACGTGCCGGCCCTGGTGGAGCTGGAGGAAAACCATGACGCCCGCTGCTTCCTGCACTCCGAGGAGATCGAGCTGGGTGCGGAGCCGGACACGGGCGTGGCCGACGAGCCCGCGGCGTCGAGTGCGGCCACCGGCCGCCACCGGCGCCCCGGCGCACAGCCGCCCGGCACGCCCGAAGGGGAGGACGGGACCGCCGGCGCGCGAACCGCCGTGCGGCGCGGCACCACGGGCGCCGCGGTCCTTTCCATCGACGACCTGCGCACCTACTTCCCGATCCGCAAGGGGTTCTTCCGCCGGCACGTGGGGTGGATCAAGGCCGTCGACGGCATCAGCTTCGAGATCGGCGAGCGGGAGACGGTCAGCCTGGTGGGCGAGAGCGGCTGCGGCAAGTCCACCACGGCGCGCAGTATCGTGCGCGCGGTCGATCCGACCGGCGGCGAGGTGCGGTTCCACGCGCGCGACGGCGCCGTCCTGGATGTCACGGACGTGGACCGGGACCAGTTGAATCTGCTGCGCCAGCAGGTGCGGATGCTGTTCCAGGACCCGTTCCAGTCGCTGAACCCCCGTTTCACGGTGGTCGACATCGTCGGCGAGCCGCTGCGCAACTTCGGCGTCGCCGACGGCGAGGGGCTTCGCGAACGGGTCGGGGAGTTGCTGGAGGACGTCGGGCTGGACGCCCGGCACATGGGGCGCTATCCGCACGCGTTCTCCGGCGGCCAGCGCCAGCGCATCGGCCTGGCCCGCGCGCTGACGATGAGCCCTCGCCTGCTGCTGGCCGACGAGCCCACCTCCGCGCTCGACGTGTCGGTCAAGGCGCAGATCCTCAACCTCATGCAGAAGCTGCAGGACGAGCACGGGCTGTCCTACCTGTTCATCACCCACGAGCTCGGCATCGTCCGCCACTTCAGCGACCGCTGCGGCGTGATGTACCTGGGCCGCATCGTGGAGATGGGCACGACGGAGACGATCTTCCGCGATCCGCTGCACCCGTACACCGAGGCGTTGCTGTCGGCCGCGCCGGTACCCAACCCGCGCGCCAAGATGGAGCGCATCATCCTGGAGGGAGACGTGCCCGACCCGGCGGACGCGCCGCCCGGATGCCCGTTCCACACCCGCTGTCCGTACGCGGAGGAGCGCTGCAAGAGCGAGGTGCCGGTGCTGCAGCCGATGGAGGAGGGCTCGGACCACACCGTCGCCTGCCTGCGCGCCGAGGAGCTGGAGCTCCGCGGCGTGCGCTGGTAGCGACCGTCTTCACGCCAGCCGCCCGATGACCGCCGAACGCGTCGCCGACGGCTCCACGCCGCTCGACCCGGACTTCGGCGTCAGTCTGACGCCCGCCGAGTTCGAGGAACGCTTTCTCACGCTGCACAGGCAGCTCTTCGCGTCCGACACGCAGGGGTTCGACGAGGTCACCGTGCATGCGTACGCGCCGCCGGCCGGCAGCTACCAGGTCGATCACTGCTTCTTCCACGACGGCCGCAATCTGCACCTGTACTACGTGACGGGCGACATGCGGAATACGGAGGCGTGGATCGCCGCCTATCGCGCGGGCGACTACGAGCAGGCGAACCAGGTGTGCCTGGAGCCTGGGTGCGGCCACGCCGTGGGTCCCGACCTGTTCAACCTGCAGTACCGCGACACGCTGCTGTTCGAGCCGGAGGGCCGCTTCGACTTGGCCAGCCGCTCCAACGCGCAGGTGTTCGACCATGACTCCGACGGCCCGCGCCGCTACGGACTCCTCTACGGCGTGCGCGGCGGGGGGGCGGACGGCTCGCCGTTCGTGGGCTTCAACCTCACCTGGTCACCGGACCTGGAGACGTGGACGGCCGCCGAGGGCAACCCCGTCTGGGGGCCGCCGGCGTGGTGCAAGAAGGGCTCGACCTGCAAGGACGCCCACGTCATGCGCTTCGGCGACCGCTACCTCCTGTACTACATCGCCATGGACCGGCACGGGTACGCCTGCATCGCGCTGGCCAGCACCCGCGACTGGCGGACGATCGACGATCACGGCGTGGTGCTGGCCCTGCCTCCGTCGCTGCGCGGCACCATGGGGATCGAGTCGCCGTTCGTGCTGCATCGGGACGGCCTGTGGCACCTGTTCCATACCTACGGCGAGGGGCTGCATCACGCGGTCAGCCCGTCGCCGACCGGGTTCGTCGCCGCGCGCGGCAACACCTGGGACGTGGGCACCGGCGCCTACCTGATGGGGCCGTACCACGCGACCGAGATCGTCGAGCACGCCGGCCGCACCTACCTGACCACCGACCGCAAGGAGCACACCCGCAAGCTCAACCGCGTGGCCGGCGTGCTGCGCTACCGCGGCTCCTACGAGGACGAGAAGACCCTGGAGGAGGGGATCTACGTCGCCGAGATCGAGTGGCACGGCGACCGTCCCGTGCTGCGCAGGCCCGAGCGGCCGTAGCGTTCGTCCGTATGGAGCTGGTGCTCAGCTACACCGCCGGCACGGCCGCGGCGGCCGGCAAGCTGGCCACCATCCTGAACGTGCACCGCGCCCGGCGTGCGCCGGCCACCGTCTTCGTGGCCGGCCGGGTCGCGGAGATCCAGCGCGAGGAGTTGCTGCCGGCGATCGACGCGGCCGGCGACCTCGTGGACGTGAACAGCGCCACCTACCGGCATGCGCGCGTATTGCGCAAGGTGCCGTGGTCGGCGCCGCAGCCGTCCGACCGGCTGATCGCGGAAGAGATCACGCGCGGCGCGCGGGCGGTGCGGGAAGCGTTCGGCCGGCCGTGCTGCGGGGTGCGTCCCGCCGAAGGGGCGGGCGCCGGCTTCAGGGGCTGGGCCGCGAACCTGTCGGCGATGCGGGATGCCGGGCTTCGCTGGTCCTCCGCCTACCTGCGCTCGACCTACGGCGACACCGCGCCCGGAGACCTGTGCGGCCCGTTCCGCTACGACGCCGACGGCTACGCAGACCTGCTGGAGCTGCCCGCGCACGGCTGGCCGGACGCGGCCCTCAAGGCGCGCGGCGGCGACGATGCCCACGCGCAGCAACGCATCGTGCGCTGGCCGAGCCCCTTCGCCTACCCGGCCGGATTGGTGGAGACGCCGGAGGAGGAGCTCGCCGTGCACGGCGCCACGATCGCCGCCGCCCGTGACGCCGGGTTGCCGTACTGCTGCCTGGCCTTCGACGCCGATTCCACGGTCCGGCCCCAGGATCCGAGTGCACGCATCGTCGACCTGCTGCTCGACCACGCCGCCGAGGAGGGGCTGGCGCTCACCACCCTCGACGAGCTGGCGGGGCGGTTCGCGGGCGGCGACCCGGCGCCGCTCGCCGCGCCCGAGGTGCCGCCGAGCCGTGCGGCCGACTTCGACCCGGGCACCCTGTTCGCGTAACCGGCGCGATGAGCCCGGGCGCGCCGTGTGGCGCAGCAAAAGCGCCGCGGACGGCCGAGCGATGATAGGGTAGAGCCGCGGAGGTTGACCAGATGACCAACTCGATGCTCGCTCCGGTCAGGATCGACTACCCCAGCTCGGACGGCAAGCCGATGGCCGAAAGCGACTTCCAATTCACCCCTCTGGCCTACGCGCGCGACAGCCTGAGGCTCCATTTCCGAGATCGCACCGATGTGTACGTGGCCGGCAACCTGCTCATCTATTACGAGGAGGGCAATCCCAAGGCGAGGGTGGCTCCGGACGTGTTCGTGGTGCTGGGCGTGCCCAACCGTGACCGCTCCTCCTACTTCCTGTGGGAAGACCGGAAGGCGCCCGACTTCGTGCTGGAGATCACGTCGCGCAGCACGCGCGGTGAGGACCAGGGACGCAAGCGCAAACTGTATTGCCGACTGGGGGTAACGGAGTACTGGCAGTACGATCCCACGGGCGACTATCTGGAACCGCCGCTGCAGGGGTTGCGGTTGACCGGCGGGTCGTACCGGCCGATGCCGCATGCCGAGTCGGCGGATGGGTCGACAGTGATGACCAGCCGGGTGCTCGGCCTGGAGCTGCGTATGACCGACGGCGAGTTGCGGTTTCACGATCCGGTGACCACCCGGAACCTGCTCACGCTGGAGGAAGCCGAGGACGCCCGCCGGGCGGCGGAGTCGCGCGTGGCCGAGCTGGAGGCACTGCTGCGTCAGGAGCGGCAGCGGTAACGCCCAAGTGACCGCGGCCGCGACGCAGCACGTGACCAGGTATCGGGGCGCCTGATGCGCCTCGTCTTCACCTACGACACCGAGGAGCCGGGCCTGTGCATCCCGGCGCTGCGGGTGATCACGCGCGTGCACGGGCGGTTCGACGCGCCGATGACCCTGTTCGTGGTGGGCGAGCTGGCCGCCGGCCAGGAGGGGCCGGCGCTCAGGCGCCTGCTCGACGAGACGCCCGACCTGCACGACGTCAACAGCCACACCTGGAGCCACTCGCGGCTGATCTGCAAGAACCCGTGGTCGTTGCCGGCGCCGACGCCGGAGTTCATCCACGCGGAGACCGCGCGCGGGGTGGCGGCGATCCGCGACCGGCTGGACCGCCCGTGCCGCGGCTTTCGCCCCCGCTCCGGGGCCGGCTGCGGCTTTCGCGGCTGCCCGGAAAACCTCTTCGCGCTGCGCGCCGCCGGCTGCGAATGGAGCTCGGCTTACCTCAAGTCGGCCTTCGAGGACTCGCTGCCCGGCGACCTGCACGGGCCGTTCAGCTACGCCGACGACGGCTACGACGACCTGCTGGAGCTCCCCGGGCACGGCTGGCAGGACGCGCTGGTCAAGGACTACGGCCGCGGTCTGCAATACGCCGTACGCTGGCCGTCGCCGTTCGCCTATCCGCTGCGCCTGGTGGAGACCCCGCAGGAGGAGTTCGCCGTGCACCGGCGCACCCTGGACGCCGCCGAAGAGGCCGGCCTGCCGTTCTGCTGCTTCGTGTTCCACCCGTGGACGATGATCCGGCGGCAGGACCCCGACGGCGACTGCATCGACCTGCTGCTGAGGCTGGCGCGCGAGCGGGGGCACGAGGTCACCACCCTGGACGCCGAGGCGCGGCGCTGCCGGGAGCGGCCCGAACTGCTGTCGCCGGCGCCGCCGATTCCGCCGCAGCGCACCCGCGGCTACGATGTCGCCCGACACTTCGCCTGAGCACCGAGGTCCCGACCATGAGCGCACGTCCCAACGTCATCGTCTTCTTCACCGATCAGCAGCGCTGGGACACCACCGGCATCCACGGCAACCCTGCCGGACTGACGCCCAACTTCGACCGGTTCGCCGCCCGCGGCACCCACCTCTCCCACACCTTCACCTGCCAGCCGGTGTGCGGGCCGGCGCGCTCCTGCCTGCAGACCGGCCTCTACGCCACCGAGACCGGAGTGTTCCGCAACGCGATCACCCTCGACCCGGCGCTGCCCACGCTGCCCGATCACTTCCACGGCGCCGGCTACACGACCGCCTGCATCGGCAAGTGGCACCTGGGCCCGCGCGAGCGGATCGGGCCCGTGGCGCCGGAGCACCGCGCCCGCTACGACTACTGGCTGGCCTCCAACGTCCTGGAGTACACCTCGGACGCGTACCGGACGACCCTCTACGACGGCGACGAGCAGCCGGTGGAGCTGCCCGGCTACCGGGTGGACGCCCTGGCCGACGCCGCCATCCGCTACCTGGACGGCCGCGACGGCGGGGAGCGCGACCGGCCGTTCTTCCTGTTCCTGTCCTTCATCGAGCCGCACCACCAGAATCACCGCGACGACTACCCCGCTCCCGACGGCTACGAGGAGCGCTACACCGGCGCGTGGGTGCCGCCCGACCTGGCAGCGCTCGGCGGCTCGGCGCAGCAGCACCTGCCCGGCTACTACGGCATGGTCAAGCGGCTGGACGAGGCCTTCGGCCGCCTGCTGGACGCGCTCTGCAGCCTGGGCATGGCCGACGATACCGTGGTGTTGTATACCTCCGACCACGGCAACCACTTCAAGACGCGGAACAGCGAGTACAAGCGCGCCTGCCACGAGTCGGCGATCCGCGTTCCGGCTGCGCTGGGAGGCCCCGGCTTCGACGGCGGCGGCCGTGTCCAGGAGCTCACGAGCCTGATCGACCTGCCGCCGACGCTGCTGGATGCCGCCGGCATCGACGTGCCGGAGTCGATGCAGGGCCGCTCGGTGCTGCCCCTGGCAGGCGCCGGCCCGGTCGAGCCCGCGTGGCCGGACCAGGTGTTCGTGCAGATCTCGGAGTCCCAGGTCGGCCGCGCGCTGCGCACGAAGCGCTGGAAGTACTCGGTCAGCGCGCCGGGGCTGGACGCCGGGGCAGTGCCGGCGGCGGACCGTTACGTCGAGGAGTTCCTCTACGACCTGCGCGCCGACCGCTACGAGCTGTGCAACTTGGCGGGCAACCCCAGGCATGCCGAGGTGGCGGCCCTGCTCAGGCAGCGCCTGCTCGGCTGCATCCGGGAGGTCGAGGGCGCGAAGCCGGTCATCGAGCCGGCCGCCGAGCACCGGCGGTCGGGGCAGATCGACCCGGAGCCCGCCGACCTGGAGGAGCTCCGCCAGCCGGGCTGAGCTATGGATCCGCCCCTCGCGCAAGCGCGGCGGCCGGATCGGCAATGCTACGGTAGAGCCGCGCGGAGGTTGACCCATGACCAGCCCGATGATCGCCCCGGTCACGATCGACTACCCCAGCTCGGACGGCAAGCCGATGGCGGAATCCGATCATCAGCGCATCCCCCTGACCTACGCGGTCGATGCCCTGCGGCTGTACTTTCGCGATCGCGACGACGTGTACGTGTCCGGCAACCTGCTGATCTACTACGAACGGGGCGATATCCGGGCGAGGGTGGCGCCGGACGTGTTCGTGGTGCTGGGGGTGCCCGACCATGACCGATCCTGCTACTTCCTGTGGGAAGAACGGAAGGTGCCGGACTTCGTGATGGAGATCACGTCGCGCAGTACGCATGGCGAGGACCAGGGGCGCAAGCGGTCGCTGTACGGCCGGTTGGGGGTAACGGAATACTGGCAGTACGACCCGACGGGGGATTATCTGGAGCCGCCGTTGCAGGGATTGCGACTGGTCGACGGCGAGTACGAGTCACTGCCGCGGGCAGAGTTGGCGGATGGGACGCTGGCGATGACGAGCCGTGTGCTGGGTCTGGATCTGCGCATCGCCGGGGGAGAGCTGCGCTTTCACGACGCGGACACGGGACAGAATGTGCTCACGTCGGAGGAAAACCACGATGCGCGATACCGGGCTGAGCAGGAACGTGATCAGGCCAGGCAGGAGCGGGAGCGGGCTGAACGGGCGTGGCATCGGGAACACCGGGCACGCCGGCAAGCCGAGCGGGCGCGGCAACGGGAAGAACAAGCGCGTCGGGCCGCCGAAGCGCGGGTGGCCGAGCTCGAAGCCTCGCTGCGTCGGAAGGGCCGACCGTGATGGGGTCTCGAACAGCACCTGGTGCGTCGAGCGATCCGCGGACGGGCTCGGCGACCGGCCGTTGGTGCTGCCGGTGCGTACCGTTGATCACGGGCGATCCTCGGACTACACGCCGGCCGGCACGCCGAACGGGCGCCCCGCGATCGCCGCCGGCATCGGCCAGACCGGCCCCTCGCGCACCGCGAACGTGTCGCCCAGCCCGCACAGCCACATGAACTGGCGGGCGGCGTCGCGCGAGCTGCGGTACTGCTCGCCGAAACGGGGCTCCTCCAGCCAGTAGTTCGCGGTGGCGAAGTCGAAGTCCGGCTCGCGGATCCAGTCGCGTGTGGGCGGCGCGGTGCGGTGACAGGTGGCGGTGAGCATGTGGCGCAGGCCGGTGGCGGTCGCCTTGGCGCGTCGGTGCCACATGGCATAGGCGGTGAAGTAGATGGTGCCGGCCGGAGCGGTCGACTTCCAGATGCCGCGAATCGAGTCGTAGTGGGCCATGAACCGCACCTGGTTGGTGACGTGGTGGGAGCCGGTGACGAACTCGGTCGGCCCCATCTCCTCCGGGCAGGCGGTGGGGTAGTAGAACCACTTCAGCGTGTTCAGTTGCCCGTCGAACATGGAGCCGCCGTCGATGTGCCACTGGTTGGCGGCCACCGGGCTCGCCTCCCGGAACCAGGTGGCCCAGTTCGGCAGCGCGAAGTTCGCGCCCAGCAGCGACCGCGCCGCGCCCGCCGCCGCCGGGTTGCACAGCACCGACTCCACGAACCAGTCCTGCTCGGTGAAGGCGTGCATCTGGCGCCCGCCCCGGTCCCACTGCTCGTCCATGGCGGCGACCACGCGTTCGTTGATCTCCGGCGGCACGGCGGCTTCGATCATGTGGTAGCCGTTCTTGCAGAATTGGAGGACCTGCGTGTCGTTCAGCGTCGGCTCGCAATCATGGGTCTGCATGGGGACGAGTATACTCGCCGAATGGCAGTCATTTCCCACGACATGGACAACTTCAACCTGGCGGTGAACACGCACGTGGACCCGCGCCGCGTGGAGGCGGTGCCGGTCGGCGCCGACCGCCAGCTCCTGGTGGACGACTTCTTCCTGGCGATGGGCCGCGGCCACGAGCAGTACCCGCGCAACATCGCCTGGACCCTGGGCAGCGTGGACAAGCACGGCGCGCCGCTGTTCCACGGAGAGCCGCCGTGGGAGGAGAGCTCCGCGTGGCTGACAGTACTGAAGGACGGGGGCCGGTACCGCATGTGGTACAACGCCGGCCACCCGGAGGTGCGCCGCGGCCTGTTCCTGAGCTACGCGGAGTCCGACGACGGCGTGGAGTTCACGCGCCGCGAGCTGGGCCTGGTCGAGGTGGGCGGCTCCACGCGCAACAACGTCGTCTTCGACGGCGGCCTGGGTGGCGTCTCGCCGGAGTCGGGCAACGTCTTCATCGACCCCAACGCGCTCGACGGCGAGCGCTACAAGCTGATCTACACCGACTGGGCAGGCCCGGAGGTCCACGAGCTGCCGTTCACGCACAACGTCGGCATGCTGCGCGGCGCCGCCTCGCCCGACGGCCTGCGCTGGACCCGCTACTACGACAACTTCCTGGGCAAGTACTGCGACTCCCAGAACAGCGCGTGCTGGGACCGGACGCTGGGCCGCTACGTCGTCTATCACCGCGCCACCGCCGAGCACGCGTCGCTGTCTGCCGGCGGAGTGAGCATCCGCGGCGAGCGGCGCGGGCGCGCGGTCGGCCGCCTGGAGTCGGTCGACTACCGCAACTGGGAGAGCACCGGCATCGCGCTGCATGCCGACTTCCACGACACCATGGACACCGACATCTACAACAGCGCCTACGCGCGGTATCCGTACTCGCCCAACGTGCATTTCATGTTCCCGTCGTTCTACCGCCACTACGAAGGCACCTTCGACGCGCAGGTGTGCACCAGCCGCGACAACCGGCACTGGTTCCGCGCCAACCGCGACACCTTCGTGCCGCGGGGCGCGCCCGGCGAGTACGACTGCTTCATCGTCTCGGTCGCGCCCGGCTTCGTGGCCATCGACGACGACACGCTGGCGCTCTACTACCGCTCGGGCGACGGGCCGCACGGCGGCTCCAAGCCGATCGAGCTGGGCTACCGGTCGAAGAGCCGCGTGAGTCGCGTCACCTTCAAGCGCGACCGCATCATCGGCATCGAGGCAGGTCCGGAGCGGGGCCAGTTCATCACCCGGCCCCTGACGTTCTCCGGGTCGCAACTCCAGGTGAACCTGGAGGCGCTGGGGCCGGAGGCGGAGCTGACCGCGCAGCTCGTATCCGTGGACTCGGGGGAGCCGGTCGACGGGTGCGGCTTCGACGACTGCCGGCCGTTGCGCACCGACGCGCTCGACGGCGTGATCGGCTGGGGCGGCCGCGACCGGCTGCCGGCCGAGGTGGCGGGCCGGCCGGTGCAGCTCCACGTGCGGCTGCGCTCCGCCCGGCTGTACGCGTTCCAGTTCGCGGCCTGAGCGCCGGCCGGGCTGCGGAATCTGCTATCGTTGCCGGGCATGGAGCGCATAGTCGATACGCACTGCCACTTCTGGTGGCGGGAAACCAATAGCTGGCTCGACTCCAGTTGGGAGGTCCTCTACCAGGACTACACCCCGGTCGAGCATCAGGCCGCCTCCCGGCCGGTGGGGGTAACCCGCTGTGTGATCGTCGAGGCCGGCGACACCGAAGTCGACAACCAGACCATCATCGACTTCGCCGCGGAGTTCGACTTCGTCGGCGGCCTGATCCTGAGGGCCGATCTGGACGACCCCGGCCTGGGGCACAAGCTCGACGAGTGGCAGAAGCTGCCCAAGTTCCGTGGCATGCGCATGAACTTCGAGGCGCATCCCGACCCCGGCATCGCCACCAGGCCGGCGGTGATCGAGGGGCTCAGGGAGCTGGCGCGGCGCGGGCTCATTCACGATTTCCTGCCGCTGGTGCGCCACCTGGACGGCATCGCAACCGCAATCGAGCAGGTGCCCGACCTCACGTGCATCATCGAGCACTACGGCAAGCCGGACTTCGATGGAACGATGGAGGCGGCGTGGGAGCAGGCGATGCGCCGCCTCGCGCGCAACACGGGCGCGTTCTGCAAGCTGTCGCTGTCGCCGCAGGTGACCCGCATCAAGGAGTATCTCGACAACCCCGGGCACGGCTGGCCGATCGAGGCGATGCGCCGGTACACCGCCCTCTACCTGGAGGAGCTGGGCCCGGACCGGCTGATCTGGGGCAGCGACTGGCCGGTGGCGCTGCTGACCACCGACTACGCGGGCATGCTCGCCACCCACCGCGAGTTGCTCGGCCACCTCGCCCCCGAGGTGGAGGTCAAGCTGTTCCGCACCAACGCGGAGGCGTTCTACGACGTAACCGCGTAGCCGGGTGCGGCGCCGGGGACTCGGGACGACTCCTGCTGCTCCTGGACCTGCCAGAGGCTGAGGCTGAGGGAGGAAGGCACCTCGACGTTGTCGAAGGTGATCATCTCGTCCTCGGCGATGTCCGCCGTGGCGACCGCGCCGTGGGTGAGCGCCATCGGCACCAGGTTCCCGGCGCGCGCGGTCTCGTACCGCTCGGCCATGCCGTAGACGGTGTAGCCCCCTTCGCCGTCGAGGGTCTCGCCCGCTCGCAGCGGGCGTTTGGCGGCGGCCACCACCTCGGCGGCCCGGCAGGTGGGGGCGCCCACGTCGTCGCCGAGCACCGCCATGCGCGCCAGCCCCAGCGGCATCTCGTGCCCGACGAAGTGCTGGGGCCGGTAGATCATCGCGTAGCCGCTTCTCCTGCCGATGATCATGCCGGTGATGTCGCCGTAGGAAGCGAGCGACTCGTTGACCTCGGCCGTCGGCCCGTCGATCACGGCGAACAGGCCGCCGCGGATGGAGCGTTCCACGAAGGTGTCGTCCGGGTGGATGGCGCTGACGGCTTCGACCACTCCCTCGCGGTGCAGGATTCCTCCCTTTTCCCTGGAAGCCAGCACGTCCGGGATCTCGCGCAGGTCGGCGGTGGGGAAGTGAAGCCCGCGCACGTCCGGCTCGAGCCCGGTCATGTTGGCCAGCGCCACCACCTCGATCGAGTGCTTGGTGCCGTCCAGGAACGACCCGAACATCTGAGCGTTGTAGTCCGTGCCGGTGAAGCCGTACACGCGCGGCACGTCGTCCGGGTTCATCTTGCGGAAACGCTGCGTGAAGCGCGTTCCCTTGCCGGCGGCCACCAGGCGGAAGCCCAGCGTGCGCGCCCAGTCGCACAGCTCGGCGGCCAGGGCCGGCTCGTCGCCGTAGGCCAGGCTGTAGATCACGCCCGCAGCCTCGGCGAGTCTGCGCAGGTGATAGCCTACCAGCACGTCGGCCTCGACCGTTACCATGGCCAGGTGCTTGCGGGCCAGGATCGCGCGGTAGGCGTGCCGCACCCCGACCTCGACCAGCCCGGTCGCCTCGATGACGATGTCGACGGGGCTGTCGATCAGCGCACCGGCGTCGCGGGTGACCACCGGGGCGCCGGCGGCCACGGCGTCCGCGACCTGATCGGCGGAAACCGCCCGCAGCGGTTCATCGTCCGCCCCCGTCCCCAGGACCGCGGCAGCCGCCTCCACGCGCAGATCGGCGATGGCGGCCAGCCGCATGCCGGGCATGTGCCGGATCTGGCCGGCGATCTGGGAGCCGAAGGTGCCGATGCCGATCAGGCCGATCCTGACCGGTGTTCCCTGTCGCTCGCGCTCGACCATGCGCCGGTACAGCACGCGGGCGAGGGTAGTGGCATCGCCTCGCTGCCAGCAAGCGGACCGGCATGACGCGGCGCACTGGCCGACGCGCTCGCCGCGGAACGCGACGGCCCGCTGGACGCCGCCGTCATGAGCGCCGTAGCGGGGTATTGCTTGGCAGAGCCGGAATCGATTATGCTGCGCGACGCCAGAAGTGGCGACCATTCGGTTCTGAAGTTCTGAAGGAGGATCACGATGAAAGAGAAGGTCTTGTGGTACGCGGCAGCGGCCGTTGCGTCCGTGCTGGTGTTGAGCGGCTGCTACAGCGCCGTTTCGGCACCCGACGTGTCGTACGCGATGCGCTGGTGGAACGCGTTGGACGGTGACCAGCGGGTAGCAGCTCTGTACGGCGACACGGCTACCGGCGGGCAGGCCGTAGCGGCGCGGCGAATCTACGCCGATCTGGATGAGACCACCAAGGCCAGGGTGGATCTGGCTGCGACCGAGATCAACGGCCACGGCAGCTTCCGCACGGTCGGCCAGTGGTGGGAGTCGCTGAACTGCCGGGAGATGCGCATCGCGGCGGGCGACGGCAATGCACACGATGCGACGAGTCCGTACTGCGCCCACTATCCTGGTTCCGGCCACATGAAGATCCTTGGCGACGACGCGCTGGAGCACGTCAACATGATCGGCACGGCGATGCTGGGCGAAGGGACGCCTCTGGTGTATCCGGCCGTTGCCGAGCGCTGGTGGAACGCGCTGGACGGCGACCAGAGGGTAGCGGCGCTGTATGGCGACACGGCCGATCCCGATCAGGCGGCTGCGCCGATGTACATGTATCTGGACGTCGCCACCTTGACGAAGGTGAATCTGGCGGCGGACGAGATCAACGGCAACCGCTACTTCTCCAGTGTGGGCGAGTGGTGGGAGTCGCTTGATTGCCGGAAGATGCGCATCGCAGCGGGCGACGGCAATGTCGCCGATCCCATGAGCCCGTACTGCGCCCACTATCCTGGCTCCGACCACACGAAGATCCTCGGCGACGACGCGCTGGAGCACGTCAACATGGTCGGGATGGCCTTGCTGGGTCGTGACGACCCCGGCACGTACCCGCCCGAAGACGAGGGTTGATCAGGTAACAGAGGTTTGGTTCTTGGCGTCGTCCCGGGCCGGCAGGCCCGAGGCGACGCCGGGTGCCGGGAAGAAACGAGAGACTGGCGCCGGGCGGCCGCAAAGGAGGCGTCGTCATCAGCCGCCGTTCCGGCTCATGACCACCAACGTCCTGAACCTGCCGTTTCTTCAAGCGGCGACGCCCGCCGAATCCCGGCGGCCTTGGCGCCACCGGGTTGACGTATCCCCTCGTATCCGTCGATCAGTAGCGGAGGACGAGTTGCGCGAAGACATTGTCCTTGGCGTCGTCCCGGCCCAGCAGGCCGGACGGCAGGTCGGACGCGGTGCCGGGCTCCTTCCACCAGAACCAGAGGTTGGCGCCGGCGGCGGCTGAGACGTAGTCGCTCAGGCGCAACCCGACACGCGGCGCCAGGTGGAGCGCCCGCTCCGTGATCCCCCATGCGCCGATCACCCCGAGGTTCAGCGCTTCCCGGAACAGGCTGGTGTCCGCCCGCGCCACCACGTAGACGGTGGACGGATCCTCCTGAAGCAGGTAGTAGTCGCGGAGCCCGGCCACGACGTTCTCCACGAGCGGGCTGTAGTCCGACCTGAACTCCGCGTCGGCATGCAGGATCAGGCGGTGATACAGGCCGGCCGACACGTTGAACGGTTGCCGGCCGATGGAGACGGCGCGGTCCGCCTGCACGGCGTAGAGGATCTCCGGCCGCTTGACGTCGATGCGGGTGCCGTCCGCGTTCCCGGTCAGCTTGAGGCCGGCGTCGGCGGACAGCACGAATCCGGCCAGGGCCGCGCTCGCGCCGACGCCGAAGTTGTGGGCGCGGTTGTAGCCGGGCACGACGACGCCGCTGATGGAGTAGTGCGTTTCGTCCCCCACCGCGCGGCTCGTCTCCCGAACGCCGCTCAGGTCGAAGTCCGGCGTCTGATCGCGGAAGAACGAGTAGGTGACCTGCGCGTCCACGGCGAACGACGTGTAGGACAGGGCCGCGTGCACGGAGTGCGCCCACTCCGAGAACAGGGCCGCCCGCGGGTTCTCGAATCGTGCGTCGATGTCGTAGTTGACGAACGTCAGTTCGAAGTCCAGCTCGGCGATGCCGACCAGGTCGGGGGCCAGGAACGGCACGTAGACCAGTTCCAGGCTCAGCGCGTCGTCCAGATACGCGGTGACGTGGACCATGGGGTCGGCCAGCGGGCTCTCGAACGCGTCGCCCAGCCCCAGGGTGGCGGTGTTCGTGTGGTTGACCACGTCCAGGGGGCTCAGCAGGTCGATCTTTCCCCAGCGCACGAACTTCCGGCCGACGTCCACGTCGAAGGCGTCGGTGCGCAGCGTCACGTATGCCTGGCGGACGATGAACTCGGGGTCGATCACGACGATCTCGCCGAAGCGCCGCTCGACGGCGGTCTCCGGCACCGCGACGTGCTCGCCGATCTGGGCGAAGGCATGGAGCTCCGCGAACGCGGCCAGGTCGCCCGTCGCGTTGACCGCCTCCACCTGCGCGGCGGCGGTCAGGCGGACCCGCTCGTTGGTGTAGAGCCGCTCCTCGGCCACCAGGCCGTAGTGGTCGAGCTGGACGAAGCCGCCCAGCGACAGGTCGAAGCCGTCCGCCACGGCGTGCGGCGCCAGGGCCAGCCCGGCGGCCAGCGCGATCGGGCGAAGCACGCCCCCGATCGATCCCCGTGTCGGTCTCACTGCCGTTGCAGGTAGCGGTGCGTGAAGTAGCGGTCGGGGATGTCGTCCGTGAACGACAGCCGTTCGGCGACGATCTCAGAGACGTGACCGGTCTGGTGGTTGTGCATGCGTGCCCGTGACGGGTAGACCAGTCCGTCCTCCCGGTACAGCTCCAGCACCGTCAGCTCCTTGAGCAGGTCGCCGGCCAGGTCGTAGAAGAGGATTCGCTCGGCGACGAAGTCGTCCTTGCGGATGTAGTGCTCCTCGTGCGAGTAGCCGAACTCGCGCTGCAGCTCCGGCGTCCTGCCGCGCACGTCGAGGACGTAGTGCTCGTCGCTGCCGGGCGCGTCCTCCAGCAGGGTGTGGACGTACTCCGCGTCGTCGCGGCTGATCAGGTCGCGGAAGGTGAAGTCGCTGCCCATGAAGTAGCCGCCCCCGGCCGTGCTCAGGTCGACGCGCTTGACCCTGCCGACGGCCGGCAGGTAGAGCCACATGCTGTCGTCGCCCCGGTTCATGTTGGAGTGCACCAGCAGCGCCGTGCCGCGCACGTTGGGCGGGAAGGTGAACACGAACAGCCGGTCCTCGCGCTCCGGGGAACGCCGTTTCTGGTACGCGGTGACACGCGTCACCCGCCGGTCTCCGCCGGGGGAGATGACGGTCAAAGTCAGTTCGCCGCTCAGGTTCCGGATCCCGGTCAGGGCGCCGGACCGTTCGAGAATCCGCTCGACGTCCTGGGCGGACAACAGCGCCGGCATCGCCAGCAGCGCGGCGAGCGTCAGCGTCAGCGGGATCGGCGCGAGCAGGCGGCGGTGTGCGTTCACCGGTTCCTCCCTTGGCGTGCGGGCAGCTCCCACGTCGCGACGAACAGGCTCAGGACGAAGGCGCCCGCGATGGCGGCGGCGATCATCATACCGAAGTGGACGGCGCCCGCGAACGAGGAGACCGCCAGGCTCAGGAAGGCGACGACGGAGGTCAGGAAGCTCATGAACACCGGCACGCCGCTGCCGCGGGCGACGGCGATCGCCAGCCGGATCCGGGCGGTGGCGCCGGCCTCCCGGCGCCACGCCGCGGCGGGCGAGCGGCGCAGCGCGTTGATCACGTGGATGGTGTAGTCGACGGTGAGCCCCAGGGTGACCGCGATCGCGATCACGGTGTAGTCGTCGAGGTGGACGCCGAACAGGGGCGCGGCGCCGGCCACGGCAAGCAGGATCACGCAGGGCGGGACCAGGCTGAGCGCGGCGAGTCTCAGGTCCCGGAACGCCGCCAGCACCGTGAGGAAGATGAGCAGCGCACCGCTGCCGAAGGTGCGCAGCCAGCCGTTGCGCAGCCGTGCCGCATGGCCGAGCAGATCCTGCACCGGACCCGTGACCCGCAGCGTCCAGCCCTCGGGCAACTCGCTGCGAAGCCCTGCGATCAGGTCTCGGAAGCCGAGCAGCGTATCGAAGTCGCGATAGCGGAGGATGCCGTGCACGCGCGCCACGCTGAAGTCGGCGTCGGTGAGCGCGTCGTAGGCGGCCGGGTTGGCCGAGGCGGCGAAGAACAGCAGGTACTGCGAGACCAGCCGCTCGAAGGCGGCGGGGTCCGGTTCGTCCGGCAGGCGCCGCGAGGACGGCGTGCCGTCGGTGAAGTAGGAATTGATGCGCTCCACCACGGTCAGCAGCGACTGGTGATGGCCGACATCGGCGCTGCCGGCCAGCGTCCCGTGGACGCCTGCGAGCCGTTCCAGCGATGCGCGCCGCACGAACGCGCTCGGCGCCCCGGCGTCGAGCGCGAGCGCGAACGGCACGGTGCCGGCGAACTTGCCGTTGAAGATCCGCTCCGCCTGCACGATCGTCGACGCCTCCGGAAGCTGGTGCAGCGGGTACGGTTCCGGGCGCAGCCGGGGCAGATTCAGCGCCGCCAGTCCCGCGACCACGGCCAGGACCAGCGCAGCCGCGACCCGATGGCGCGCGAGCGCCAGCACCGCGGTCACCAGCAGGCGGCGGATGCGCCGGGTGGTCAGGCGCGGCACGCGGAGCGCGCGTCCGCGCACGGAGCCGAACGCCGGCACCCACCAGAGCGCCAGCAGCAGCGCCGCCAGCGCGCCGGCGCTGACCGTCACGCCGACGAACAGGTGGGCGCCGCTGCCCAGCCCGATCAGGCTGAGGAAACCGATGACCGTGGTGGCCGCGGTCAACGCCAGCGGCAGTGCCAGGTAGGCGCGGGTGGCGCGCGCCGAACCGTCTCCGAAGGAGCCCAGGTGGTAGCCTGAGTGAATGGCGTAGTCGCTGAGCAGTCCGCCGGCGAACACCGGCAGCAGGACCAGGAGAGGAGTGGCGGCCGCGCCCAGGAGCGTGAACAACGCGTAGCCGATGCCGGCCGCCGAGGCGGTCGCGGCCAGGGCGAGCAGCACGCCGCGCGCGGTGCCGAACGTCAGCAGGAAGACCGCGGCGATCAGGACGCCCCCGAACGGCAGCAGGGCGCGCACGTCGCGCGTCATCAGCCGGGCGACCACGACGGCGATCGGGCGCAGCCCGGTGAAGTGCACGGCGACGTCTTCCTCGGCGAGGGTGCGCTGCAGTTCCTCCAGCCGCGCCACCAGCTCCTCCGGCGGCAGGCGCGACCCCGGTTCCAGATAGAACGCCACGGTGCGGAGGTCGGCGCTCCAGTACGGATGGATCTCCGGAACCAGGGGGTAGGCGAGGCGGAGATCCGCCGCCGCCGCGGGGTCGTAGGCATCCACCAGGTCCGGCGGCACGAACGGCCGCGCCGAGATGTCGTCGGCCGTGGCGCTGACCACGGTGGCGCGCAGCGGCGACGAGTAGCCGCGGACTCCTTCCAGGCCGCGGATGAACGCGTCCACGCGGGCGATGACGCTCAGGTTCGCCCAGTCCAGCCCGTCGCCGTCGCGAGCGGACAGGTCCACGGCCACGGCAACGACGTTGTCGCCCTGGGAGGGCAGGCGCACCTCGGTGTCGGCCGCGGCCCCCGTTTCCGTATCGCCAGCGCCGGCCGGCCGCCAGATGATGAGCGCTACCGTCAGCACCGCGGCGCAGACGGGCAGCAGGGCCAGCGCACCGAGCCGGAGCTCAGGGCGTCTTGTGGCTGGAGTGAGCTTGGTCAAGTGTTCCTGGTTCCTGAATCGCGAGCGCTCACGACATGCTGGTCTCGCCAGTGCACCTCGCCACTACCATGGTCGGCTCGCAGACTGACGGCGCTCCACTATCCCCGAGTAGTTCCATCTCTGTCGGTCTCCATCACTGCACACGATCAAGACTCGTGTGAGCATAGTACTCATGAGCATCATGTGCCGCCGGAGTCTATCCTCCGCGCGGATGGTATGATGGTATGACCGACGGTTGACAGCGGTCGTGGCCTCAATAGTAGCCTGACGCGAGCGACATCGAGATCGAGACCACCATGCGCCCAGATCTTCCGGCCGAGTTCGATTCCAGAGGGTCGGTCCTGTTTCTCGGATCCGGATTCTCGCGGATGGCCACGAACATCCGTGGTACGAATCTGCCGACCGGGAGCGAGCTGCGAGAGCAATTCGCCGGCCTTCTGGGCGTCGCCCCCAACGCTTACGATCTGCCAACGTTGGCTGATGCGGTCCATGCCGACGAGAGGGTCGATCTCTATGACATTCTCTACGAGACGTTCACCGTTGCGCAGCTGGCGACGAGTCAGAAGACGCTCCTGCAGCTACCCTGGTTCCGGATCTATACTACGAACTACGATGACTCCATAGAGCTGTTCTACCACCGGACCCGCAGGCAAATACCGAGCTTCAGCTATCATCAGGAGAAGCCTCGAAAGATTCCGTTCGGCGCCGTCGTCCACCTGCACGGCATGATTCGCGAAATCACCAAGGACAACGTACTCGGTCAGTTGATCTTGAACGAAGAGGCATATGTCAGACAGCATTTCGAAACCTCCCTTTGGTATGATGAGTTCATTCGGGATCTCAAGGTCTGCAGTGCTTGCTACTTTGTCGGTTATAGTCTCAAGGATTATCATATTTCTTCTTTTCTCCTGCAGAAGCCCGCCCTGAGCAAAAAGACGTTCTTCATTACCGAGAAAGAACATGACAGGATAGCGACCAGAAGTATGCTCAGATACGGACGCGTTGTGCCGATCGGCATGGAGGAATTCGGCAAAATCTGCGGGACGCTGCCGGCGCCTGTACCCAACTACAGTCCGCATTCGTTGAGGTTCTTTGCGTACCTCGATCCGCTCAAGGACAAGAGGGCGCTCGCGCCGCCTACGGCGATGGAAGTGCTGAATCTCCTTAGATACGGGACCTTCAACTACCAGCGGTGCATGTCGACCCTGCCGAGGGCGGAGTACGTCGTCCCTCGACAGGTCGTAGCCGAGGAAGCAGCCGAGAAGCTGGATGCAGCTCGATGCCTGCTCGTTCACTCGAGAATCGGGAACGGCAAGACGACGTTCCTCTACATTTTGAGCTACCGGTTGTTGGAGGCTGGTTATCGGTGCTTCTGGTGCAAGGCGCATCATCCTGATCTGCAATCGTTTCATCCGCATCTTCAGCGTGACATCCAGACGCTCAAGAGCTTCGATCAGCCGGTCATCATCTTCGACGCCTACGACATGGCAGTCGAGCTGGCCGACGCAGTCGCGGAGTCACTTCCGAGTGCGAAGTTCATCGTCGCGGTTCGCACCGGCGTGCACAGCGTACGCTCGCACGAGATTCTCTCGAAACTGCCCAAGCCTCTGGAACGCGTCAGTCTGAACGGAATTCAGCATGACGACGTGCGGAACTTCAGGGTTCTGTTGGAGCACATCGGAGTATCCGGCAGAGATCAAGCGCGGCTTGTCAGGAACAGGAATGACTTTCGCGATGTCATGCTCGCCTTGTTCGACAATGCTGCGGTCAAGGCCGGCATCGTCCAGGCTCTGAAACCCTTGCTCGATGACGTGGAATACAAGAGAGTCTTTATCGTCAGTCATCTTCTCAAGTGGGTCGACCAGGAAGCCGATGACGCACTCTTGCGCGTCGTGACCGGGAGTGACCCATATGTGCACATCAATCGCCATGCCGATGTATCGGCGGATATATTCATACTCGATGATGACAATTTCCGCGTTCGATCGTCGATCCTCTCCGAGTATCTGATAAAACGATACTTGACTACGGATGATGTCGTTTCGTGGGTCTACAGAATTGTTGTCGAGGCGGTCAAGAGAAAGAGAGAGAGGAAATCTGACGATACTGCGAAGGCTCATGCGCTTCTCGACGCTCTATCAGGCATTCCGCAGGGATGGAAGGCGTCTCGAAGCATTGACAGGCCTGTTCGAGCGGTGGCGGCGCAACGATCTGATGAACAAGGAACCACTCTTCTGGCTACAGTACGCGATTCTGATGACGGAGGCAGATGACCTGGAGGTAGCGGAATCGTTCATCGAGACAGCATACCGTCGCGCGGAAGATATACCGGGTTTCAGGACCTATCAGATCGACACGTATGCGCTTCGTCTGCTGTTGATCGCGGAGACGCGGTCAACAGACCCGGGTGAGATCCAGCGCTTCGACAGGATCATCGAGAAGATGGAGCAGGTTCGTTCGATGATCGGAGAAGAGAGTTACCGGTGGCATGCGGTGCAAGTGTTTGCCGAAGTGGAACCGTTTGTTGCGCTGCGTGGGAGCTCGATGTCCAATGGTGAGCAAATCGCCCTGGTGTACCAGATGCGGCTGTTTCTTCAAAGGCTGGAACTGCTGTCTCAGGAGGCACGCGAGGAAACGGGAGCGGATAGAGTAGCGACGAAAGTGGAGGCATCGATAGGCGTCGTTCTGAACAGCAAGCCGCGTTCAACGTAACGTGTATCTGTTGTGGCGCTCAGCAGATGAGGCCGCGTTTCGCCCCCGGGCCGTGCGCGATCGGATCCTCGCCGATCCAGCGTTCGTCCACCGGTTCGCCGGCGCGCTGGTAGCGCGTGTCGGAGGAGATGCGCACGCGGTCCGTGTGGTTGTCCCCGGCGGAGTGCATGGTGTGCATGGTGAAGACCAGCAGGTCGCCCGCGCGGTAGTCGCTCATCAGCCAGCGGCCGCCCAGCCGGCCGGGGAGCGAGGTGGCGTCCTTGGTGAAGTGGCCGCCGTTGTGTCGGTCCACCCAGCGTGACGCGCCGGACAGGACCGGGTCCGCCTCCGGCGTGCCGGAGCAGTAGGTGTCGACGTCCATCCGGCCGTAGGTCTCCCGCACCTCGGTCAGGCGGTGCGAGCCTTCCAGGATCATCAGCCCGCCCATCTCGAGCGGCGCGTCGCAAAGGGGTGTCCAGCCGGTCAGCAGGTTCTTCGTGCCGCGGCCCATGAAGACGATGTCGTAGTGGGGCGGGGTAGGGGTATCGACTCCCGGAGACTTGGCGCGCACCCAGATGTAGTCGAAGTGCCGCACCGGCGCGTCGAAGATGCGCTCGAACACGGCCAGCATGGGTGCGCCGAACACCACCCGTTCCAGCGGCGGGTTGTGACGGCCCTCGTCATGCGCGGCCAGGGTCGAGAGCCCGGGCGCCGCGATTCCTTCCTCGGGCGGATGGTCGGGATGCAGTTGGCCGGTCGCCGCGATTCGGCGATAGAGCTCGTGCCCGGCTGCCAGCACCTCGTCCCGCGGCAACGCATCACGCAGCAGGACGTAGCCGTCGGTGTCGAGACGCTCGCGCAACTCCGCCCCGCCGGCGTCGGTCGGAGTGACGGCGAGCCGGCCGGGAGCCTGCGAATCGTCACGCAGCGGTCGGCCCTGATAGGTGAGCTCGGCGGTCGCGGCGGTGTCCATGGCGCAGCTATTATGACATGGCCAGCGTATGAAAGGGAGGGCGAGGAGACCCGTCCGGTCGGTCGTCCTGGCGTGTCTGAGCGCCGTCTCGGCGGCGGCGGGCGCCGACGTGCGGCTTGCCACCTGCGCGACCGATCCGGCCCTGTGTCCGCAAGCCACCGGCCTGGTCCATCCCCACGCGCCCGCGATCGACAGCTTCTTCACGTTCTCCGGCGGCGGCTCGGCAGGCGACTTCAACCGCGACGGGCGGCAGGACCTGTTCCTGGTGACCGGCGGCGAGGGGCCGGACCGGCTCTACCTGAACCAGGGTGACGGCACCTTCCGGGAGGCCGCCGAGGCGGCCGGCGTGGCCGCGCGGCACCGCGGGCACGGCTCGGTCGTGGGCGACGTCGACAAGGACGGGTGGCTGGACATCTTCGTCACCAGCCTGGGACCGATGTCCGACGAGTGGAGTATGCCGGGCCACCATCTGCTCTGGCTGAATCAGGGCGGGCGGCCGGGCGGTCTGCTGGCCGACGGGACGCCGACCTTCCGGAACATCGCTCGGGAGGCGCGCGCCGACACGACGTCCTTCGGCCAGCCGTCCGGCATGGGAGCGGCGCTGGGCGACTACGACCGCGACGGTGACCTGGACGTGCTCGTGGTGTCCTGGCTGACCTGGGCGGAGGGCAGCCTGCTGCTGAGCAACGACGGCATCGACGAGCGCACCGGCCTGCCGCGCTTTTCCAACGCGACCCCGCGAGCGCGCCTGTTCAAGACGGAGCTGCACGGCCTCACCCCGCACATCGTGGACATCGACGGCGACCGTTGGCCGGAGGTGCTGGTGGCGGCCGACTACCGCACCAGCCGCCTGTACCACAACAACGGCGACGGCACCTTCGCCGACGTCACGCGCGAGGCGCAGGTGGGGCTGGACGGCAACGGCATGGGCAGCGTGCTGGCCGACGTGGACAACGACGGCCTGCTCGACTGGTACGTGACGTCGGTCTGGACCAACACGCCGTTCGAGGACATGGCCGGACCTGTGCCGGGGACCGGAAACTACCTGTACCGCAACCTCGGCGGCGGCTCCTTCGACCCCGGCCCGCGCACGCGCGGGCCGGCCGCGCGCGGCGGCTGGGGATGGGGCGTGGTTGCCGCCGACCTGGACCACGACGGTCTGGTGGACCTGGTCACCACCAATGGCTGGCAGGGGAAGAACGCCGAAGGCCGGCAGGAGTGGCTGGAGGACCCGACACGCGTCTTCCACAACCGCGGCGATGCGACGTTCCGGGACGTCGCCGCCGAAGCCGGGCTGGACCACCGCGCGGAAGGGCGCGGCCTGGTACGCTTCGACTACGACGACGACGGCGACCAGGACCTGCTGATCATCAACAGCCGCGGCGTGCCGACGCTGGTCGCCAACACGGGAGGCATCGCCTCGGGCAACTGGCTGCGCGTCGAGTTGCGCCCGGCGCTGGACCTGCCGGTGCCGGCCGACGGGGTCGGCGCGGTGGTGCGCGTCCGCACCGGAGACACGACGCAGATCCGCCACATCGAGACCGGCGGCGGCTACCTGGGCTCTTCCGAGCTGAGCGCCCACTTCGGTCTGGGCGACGTGGCGGTCGCCGACGAGCTGCGCGTCGAGTGGCCGGACGGCTGCGACACGGCCGCGCACGACGTCGCGGTCAACCGCCGGCTGCGGCTGGAGCGCCCCGCCGCTTGCGAGATGGAGCTGGTCGTGCTTGACGAGCATCGTTGACGAAGAGGACGGTAATCCCGGCTTATTCACGCGTCGGTCTGACAAGCCATGCCTGAGATAGAAGAACGATTATTCCAGAAAATGGGTGTGCTGGCGCAGCCGTGCAGGAGTGACGGCGCGGCTGGGAGCAGATGGCCAAGAGCGCGTGCAGCGTTGAAAGGGCGCGGTTGGTCGGGACCGAAACGCTGACGGCAGTCGAGCACGCCGGCGAGGACACAGATGACCGCGCCCAGGTGCTCGACGAAGAGGTTCTGAACGTGCCGGCCTGTCGGCCTCAGCCGTTGGGCGCCCAGTCCAGGAGGGTGAGCTTGTTCCACAGCCGCAGCCAGTCGGCCGCCGCATGCTGCGCGATCACGACGGTCGCCCGCCGGCCGTGGCGGACCACCCGGCTGGCCACCCGCAGCACCCGCTCGCGCAGCCGGCGCAAACTCCAGCCGACGCCGGTCGCCCGCTGCATCAGACAGCGCCCCGCGTGCAGCACCTCGTAGGCCAGCAGATTCAACAGCAACAGCGTCTCGTTCTGGGCCCGCACTCCTGCTTCTTGCGGCTCGGTGGCGGCCTCCAGGCAGCGGCCCCGGTAGTGGCTCTTCGCACGCGGCGCCGAGGACAGCGCCGGCGCCAGCACGTCCATGAACTCTCCCATGTGCCCTTCGGCCTTGCCCCGCATGCGGTACAGCCCCAACAGCCGCGCGCCGCTGTAGCGGTTGCGTTTGAGGTTGGTGATCAGCCAGAAGTAGTCGAGGAACAACTCTCCGGGCCGCTCCACCACCACCAGCACCACCCGCCGCGCGTGCTCCCAGGAATCGGCCTGGTAGCGCAGTTCGTGGCACCACACCCGCCCCTCGCGCGGCGGACGCCCCGGCGGCCGGCGCAGATACGGCTGCGCCATGCGGTCCAGCACCGCGTTGTTGCGGATGCGCGCCACGTAGTCGATGCCCGATGACTCCAGGCCCGTGAGCGTTTTTCCGTCGGGAAACCCGGCGTCCATCCGCACCAGCACCGACTCGCACACCCGCGGCCGGCAGCGCTCGACCACCCGCTGGATAAACTCAAGCGCGCCGTCGGCCGAGCCCACCGCGCCGGGCCGCAGCGTGCCGTCGAGCAGGTCGCCGCTCTCCGCGCAACTGGCGATGAGCGCATGAAACATCCGCTGCCCGTAGTGGCCGTTGTACTGGCTGCCGGCCTGCTGCCCGTGCACCTCGAACGGCAGGCCGTCCAGGTCGATCATCAACCGCTTGTACCGCCGCTCCCCGTTGTCCTTCCACAGCCGGCGCACCGCCAGCTCGATGATCCCCTCACGCACCACATCCTGATTGGTCGGCACGCTCAACAGACCCACCAACCGCGACAACGTCGGCTGCGAGGGCAGCACGCTGTCGGGCTCCAGCGACGCGGTGCCGCGGCGCGTGTCGTTGGCCACGCGAAAGCTCGGGTCGTGCCGCAGCCGGTCAGCGTCGTCCTGGTCGCGCCAGCCCTGGCCCAGCAGCAACAGGCTGGTCCGCAGCACGTCGGCCAGCGGGTAGGTGATCAGCAGCGGATTGCGCGGATCCAGCAGCCGCTCGTCCATCCACTCGACGATGCCGGTGCGCTCCATGATCTCGCGCAGCAGCAGCGCGCCGCTGTCGGCGCTCAGATGCTCCGCCCGCGCCTCGACCTGCACCGAGCCGTTGAAGGTCGTCGAAAAGATCGGTAGAGTCTCACCCACGGCGTGTCCCGTCCTTTGCGGAGGTTTTGGCGTAACACCTTGACTCTACTGCAAATCGGCGGACGCGCCTACTCTTTCTCTACTCCTCCGTGAATAAGCCGGGGTAATGGCAGTGGAGATCGACGTGCGCGAAGCGCAGCTCTTCCTGGATGACGAGGTGATCGAGCAGAGCGTGCGCGTGCAGCGCGTCATCCATCAACCGTTTCGCTACTGGGGCAATCCCGTATACGCCCCTGGCGCGCCGTGGGAGGGCTCCGGCGTCGTCTACCTGGCCGGCGTGTACATCGACCCGGCCGACGGGCTCTGGAAGCTCTGGTACGCCACGCTGAATCCGCCTGCCTGTCCGGAGATCACCTACGCGGTCTGCATGCTCGTCTCCGCCGACGGCTTCCACTGGGAGCGGCCGGAGCTGGACGTGGTGCGCGCGCACGACGGCGGCTGGACCAACATCGTGCTGGACATGGGGCAGGTGGGCGGCACGGGCGCCGCGACCATCCTGCACGAGCCCGCGCACGGCGACGAGCCGTGGACGCTGGTGATCAGCTCGTGCGAGGCCGGCACCTGGGACTACAAGGGCTACATCCTGCGCTCCGCCGACGGCGTGCACTGGCGCTGGGAGCGGCCGATGCCGCACGGCGTCGCCCACGGCATGCACGACCGCTGCACGGCGCTGCGCGGGCCTGACGCGGAGTTCCCGTACGTGCTGCTCAGCCGCGGCAGCGAGGACACGAGGCGCTGGGGGCTGGTACGCAGCGCCCACCGCGTGGCGATCAACGCGGACGCCGCCGATGGGCCGCCGCGCCGCGTGCTGACGCCTGACCTGGAGGACGACCCGGCGGGCCAGATCTACCACGCGTACGGCTTCCGCTACGAGAGCACCTACGTCGGGCTGTTCCAGTGGTACTGGGAGCATGACCATCCGTGGGCGGAGATGGAGCTGTTGACCAGCCGCGACAGCGTCACCTGGCAGCGCCTGCGGCCGCGCAAGCCCTTTTTCTCACCCACGCCCGGCGGCGGCCGGGTGGGAGCCTACGACGCGGCGCGCACCGACACCGCGCTGTCGCCGCCGGTGCGGACCGCGCACGTGAACGAGGCGGGCTCGCCCGCGCCGAACATGGAGACGCTGTGGTTCTACTCGTGGGGAGGGCCGGCCATGCACGGCGACCGCCACCTCACCTTCGGCGCCACCATCGGCGTGGCGCAGCTCCGCGGCGACGGCTTCTGCTCGCTGCGCGCCCACCGCTTTCCCGGCACGGTGGTCACCAAGCCGTTCCCGTGGCCGGGCGGCAGGCTGCTCGTCAACGCGGTCGGCCTGGGCGGCGGCGGCAACGCCAGCCTGCGCACGGCCGTGCTGCGCGAGGACCTGTCGGAGATCGACGGCCTGGGGGCCGAGGACGCGGACCCGCTGTCCCGCGACGGCGTCCGCCAGGAGCAAACGTGGCGTGGCGACGGCGCCGGCATCGAACGGCTGGTCGGCAAGACCGTCCGCCTGCGTTTCCTGTTGGACAACACCGACCTGTACGCGTTCCGCGCGTCCGGCTGAGAGAGGAGGAAACAGGCATGAACGCCACACCCGAGGAGGCCGACGCATGAACAAGACCAGGATCGAGCGGGTCGAGCCCATCCTCTGGGACCGGTGGTTGCTGCTCAAGGTGTCCTGCGAGGACGGCACTGTCGGCATCGGCGAGGGTGGCGTGCACGGCTGGCAGCGGCCCACCGCGACCATGATCGAAGTGATGGCCCGCTACCTGGTGGGGCAGGACCCGGACCGCATCGAGCACCACTACCAGTGGCTGTACCGATCGTCGCACTTCATGGGCTCGGTGGTGCAGGGGGCGCTGTCCGCGATCGACATCGCGCTGTGGGACATCAAGGGAAAGCGGCTGGGCGTGCCGATCCACGACCTGCTGGGCGGCAGGACCCGGGACCGGGTGCGCTGTTACATGCACGTCCGGGGCGCCACCGCCGAGGATCTGGCCGCCGACGCCCGCGCCAAGGTCGACGCCGGCTTCACGGCCGTCCGCTTCGATCCGTTCGGGCCGGAGTTCTACCGCCATGCCAGCTTCTCCCGGTGGGCGGACGAGGCGGTGCGCTGGGTGGGCGCGGTGCGCGACGCGGTCGGCGCGGACATCGACCTCTGCGTGGAGATCCATCGCCGCATGGCGCCTGCCGAATCCATCGCCCTGGGGCGCCGGCTGGAGCGGTTCAGCCCGTTCTTCTACGAGGACCCGATGCTGCCCGACAGCCCCTCGGTGATGGGCGAGGTGCACGAGCGCTGCAACCTGCCGATCGCGACCGGCGAACGGTTCACCACCATCTTCGAGTTCCAACAGGTGCTGGAGGCGGGCGGCGCCGCCTACCTGCGCCCGGACCTGTGCCTCTGCGGCGGAATGTCGGGCTGCAAGAAGGTGGCCGCCATGGCCGAGGCGCGGCACGTGAAGGTGATCCCGCACAACCCGCTCAGCCCGGTCAGCACCGCCGCCTGCGTGCAGCTCGACGCCTGCATCCCGAACTTCGCGCTGCAGGAGTACACCGGCGAGTCCGAGCCGCCGAAGAGCGAGCTGCTGACCGAGCCCCTGGTCCTGGAGGACGGCTACCTGCTGGTTCCGGACGGTCCGGGCCTGGGCATCGAACTGGACGACGCCGCGCTCGCCCGCCATCCCGTTCAGGACAAGGTGCTCGACACCCCGCTCGGCCCTGACGGATCGGTCCGCGACTCCTGACGACATGCCATGGCCGTCGTCATGCTGCGCCGTATCATGACGACGGCCCGGCATGCTCGATCCGGACGTGCCCGGCTGCGGCCGGCGACGGGATCAGGGGCTGGGCGGTTCCTACAGGATCTGGCTCAGGAACAGCTTGGTGCGGTCGGACTGCGGGTGGTTGAAGAACTCGTTCGGGGTGTTCTGCTCGACGATCTGGCCCTCGTCCATGAGCATCACCCGGTCGGCGACCTGCGAGGCGAAGCCCATCTCGTGCGTGACGACCAGCATGGTCATGCCGGACTCGGCCACGTCCACCATCACGTCGAGCACCTCCTTGATCATCTCCGGGTCGAGCGCCGAGGTCGGCTCGTCGAACAGCATGATCTTGGGACGCATGCACAGCGAACGGGCGATCGCCACGCGCTGCTGCTGGCCGCCGGAAAGCTGGCCCGGGTACTTGTGAGCCTGCTCGGGAATCTTCACCCGTTCCAGGAACTCCATCGCCGCCCCTTCGGCTTCTTCTCGGGAAATCTTCCGCACCCAGATCGGGGCCAGCGTGCAATTCTGCAGCACCGTCAGGTGCGGGAACAGGTTGAACTGCTGGAACACCATGCCGACCTCGCGGCGGATGGCGTCGATGTTCTTGAGGTCGTTGGTGAGCTCGGTACCGTCCACCACGATCGACCCCTGCTGGTGCTCCTCCAGTCGGTTGATGCAGCGGATCAGCGTCGACTTGCCGGACCCGGAGGGGCCGCAGATGACGATGCGCTCTCGCGGCGCCACCTCCAGCTCGATATCGCGCAGCACGTGCAGCGTGCCGAACCACTTGTTGAGGCCGGCGATACGGATGATCGGCTGTTCGGCAGGCGACTGGTCGGCAGGCGACTGGTCGGTATCCGACATGCGGTGCTCCCTTGTGTTCCTAGCGCCCGGTGGTGTCGAGGCGCTTCTCCAGGTTGATCGAGTAGCGCGACATGGAGAAACAGATCACGAAGAAGAATAACGACGCGATCAGGAACGTCTCGTAGTCGACGCTGCCGATCCACTCCGGATTGGTCTGCAGCAGACGGGCTTGGCCCAGGATGTCGAACATGCCGATGGTGACCACCAGCGTGGTGTCCTTGAACAGTCCGATGAAGGTGTTGACGATCCCCGGGATCGCGATCTTGAGCGCCTGCGGCAGCACGATCAGGCGCATCATCTTCCAGTAGCTCAAGCCGACCGATTGCGCCGCCTCGAACTGACCGCGCGGAATCGCCTGCAGGCCGCCGCGGATCACCTCCGCCATGTAGGCGGAGGCAAACGCGGATATCATGATCATCACGCGGATGAGCTGGCTCAGGGATACGCCGGGCGGCAGAAACAACTGCAGGATCACCACCGCCACGAACAGCAGCGTGATCAGCGGCACGCCGCGCACCACCTCGATGAAGGCGGTCGAGCCGATGCGCACCGCCGGCAGCCGGGAGCGCCGGCCGAGCGCCAGCAGGATGCCGATCGGCAGCGACAGCACGATGCCGGCCAGACCGGCGACCAGGTTGAGCATGAAGCCGCCGAACTTGTCGGTGGGGATGCTCGAAAGCCCGAACCCGCCCACCAGCAGGACGGCGGCGATCACCGGGTAGGCGAACGAGAACCAACGGCCGTAGCGGGCGTAGGGCAGGGTGTCGAACAAGAGGTACGCCACCGCCGGGACCAGCAGGACCAGCGCGACGTTGACCCTCCAGTACGCGTCGGCCGGGTAGAAGCCGTACAGGAACTGGGTGATGCGCTGATCAAGCCACGCCCAGCAGGCGCCGTCGCCGGTGCAGTCCTCACCGCTGATGCCGGCGAAGTCGGCGTCGAGCAGCGCCCAGGCGAACAGCGGCGGCACGATGCGCACCAGCACCAGCAGCGCGGCAAGGGTCAACAGCGTGTTGAGCCAGCTCGAGAACAGGTTGGCGCGCAGCCAGCCGATCAACCCGGTGGTGGTCATCGGCGCCGGCCGGCCGGGGATCATGTCGGCCCGGCTGCGGAAGAAGGCTCGGTCGCTCATCGTTCGAGCAGCGCGATGCGCCGATTGTACCAGTTCATCAGCGCCGAGGTGACCAGGCTGAACGTCAGGTAGGTGAGCATGTAGATGGAAATCACCTCCAGCGCCTGGCCGCTCTGGTTGAGGACGGTGTCGCCGATGGAGACCAGGTCCTGGTAGCCGATGGCGACCGCAAGCGAAGAGTTCTTGGTCAGGTTCAGGTACTGACTGGTCAGCGGCGGCACGATGGCGCGCAGCGCCTGCGGCAGGATGATCCGGCGCAGCGTGAGGCCGCGCGCCAAGCCCAGGGCGCCGGCCGCCTCGGTCTGGCCCTTGCCGACCGACAGGATGCCGGCGCGCACGATCTCCGAGATGAAGGCCCCGGTATA
This sequence comes from Spirochaetia bacterium, assembly GCA_965215345.1. Classification (GTDB taxonomy): domain Bacteria; phylum Spirochaetota; class Spirochaetia; order SZUA-6; family Bin103; genus CATQHW01. The sequence continues at coordinate 3,342,866 of CBDCDL010000002.1, forward strand.
GGTGGACAGGGCAAGCCACAGCGCCACCAGCTCCGGGGTCACGTTGAACCCGCCCTGCAGATTGAACCTGCCCATCACCGCCACGTCGAGCTGAACCGGCCGGCCCAGCACGAAGAAGGCTGCCACCGGCAGGCCGGCGATCAGTCCCAGCGCGGTCCAGCCGAGGGGGAACCGGCGGCCGGTCGCATCCTGGCGCGCCCGTGCCCAGCGCGCGAGCACGAGCGTGGCTCCCAGACCGACGGCGAGCGCCACGAACACGAACGCCGCATCGGGTTCGAGCACCGGCGCCGGCAGCCGGATGCCGCGGTTGTTGAGGAAGATCGCGTCGGCGACGGCGATGCTGTCGCGCACGCGCGGCAACGCCAGCAGGATGACCCACCAGAAGATCACCTGCAGCAGCAGCGGCACGTTGCGGGTGAACTCCACGTAGACGGTGACGATGCGGCTGACCAGGAAGTTGCCCGACAGCCTCAGGATACCGGCCAGGAAGCCGACGATGGTCGCCGCGACGATGCCCAGTGCGGCCACCAGCAGGGTGTTGAGCCCGCCGACCAGGAACGCCCGCCCGTAGGTGTGCGTCGAGTCGTAGGGAATGAGGCGCTGGTTGATGTCGAACGACGCGGTGTCGAACAGAAAGCCGTACCCGGACGCGAGGCCGGCCCGCTGCAGGTTGGCGACGGTGTTGGACGCGACGAAGGCGACCAGCAACGCCACCCCCAGCACCAACAGGAGCTGCAGGGCGGCGCCGCGCGCAGGACCGCCCATGAGCGATCCTGCGCCGGTCGGCTTAGGCTTAGCGGAACGGCGGCGCGTAGAGGATGCCTCCATCCTTGTACAGCGCGTTCAGCCCCCGCTGCAGGCCCAGCTTGGTGTCCGGGCCGACGTATCGATCGAAGATCTCCGCGTAGTTGCCTTCCGCGGCGATGGCGTGGACGGCCCAGTCGCCGTCCAGCCCCAGCATCATGCCGTAGCTGCCTTCCGAGCCGAGCATGCGATTGACCTCAGGATTGTCGGTGCCCATCGCCATGTCCATCACGTTGTCCTGCGTGATGCCGTGCTCCTCGGCGATGATCAACGCATTGAGCACCCAGCGCGCGATGTCGGCCCACTGGTCATCCCCCTGGCGGACCAGCGGCCCCAGCGGCTCCTTGGAGATGATCTCCGGGAACACCATGTGCGCGTCGGGATCTTCGAAGGTCGCCTTGGTCGCGGCCAGACCCGAGGCATCCGTGGTGTACACGTCACAGCGCTCCGCTTCGTAGCCGGCGCGCGCCTCGGCGTTGGTCTCGATCGGCACCGGCTCGTAGCTCAGGTCGTGGACGCGAAAGAAGTCCGCCAGGTTGAGCTCGGTGGTGGTGCCGGTCTGGATGCAGATCGAGGCGCCGTCCAGCTCCGTGGCACTCGTGATCCCCAGCGACGTGCGGCCGATGAAGCCTTGCCCGTCGTAGTAGTTGACGCCGATGAAGGTAAAGCCCAGGTCGACGTCGCGCGACAAGGTCCAGGTGGTATTGCGCGACAGCACGTCGATCTCGCCCGACTGCAGCGCCGGGAACCGGCTCTTGCCGGTCAGGTTGACGTAACTGACCTTGTCCGGATCTCCCAGCACCGCGGCGGCCAGCGCCCGGCAGTAGGCCACGTCGAACCCGGTCCAGTTGCCCATGTCGTCGGTGAACGCGAAGCCGGCCAGACCGGTGTTGATCCCGCACTTCAGTTCGTCGGCGTCCTGTACGGCGGCGAGCGTCTGCGCCTGCAGCGCAACGGCCCCCACGACCGCGAGTGCGGCGGCCAGTCCGACCGCCTTGATGCGAGTTGTCTTCCTCATCAGTTCTCCGCTCCTCCTTGATTGTCGGATGGTGATTCTGCGGGCACTCCATGTGCCCTGCCAATGTAGCGAACGCAGTCTATCGGCTGGACGTTCGCATGACAACGGGCCGCATTGCCTCATCGAAAATCCACACGAACGGAAACCGGTGCCTCATCGAAACATCCACACGAACGGCCAGCCCATCATCAGGGCGGAGGTCGGAGGAGATGGGGCTCACCATGGCTCAACGAAAAGCGGTCACCAGAGAGATGGCCAACCGGTACCGACGCGCCAGCAAGCGACAGAAGGCGGCGATGCTCGATCAGTTCGTCGAGCTGCACGGCTGCACCCGCCACCACGCCGGGTGGCTGCTGCGCATGTGGGGCAGGACGGTGTTCGAGCGCCGCGACGGCGAACTGGTCAAGATCGTGGTCGGCCAGCGCCGCCGGCGGCGCCAGGGCCGCCGCATCTACGACGAGCAGGTCCTCGCCGCGCTGACGAAGGTCTGGTACCTGTTCGGCTGCCTGTGCGGCAAACGGCTGGTGGCGGTCCTGCGCACGCAACTGCCGGTGCTGGAGAAGTTTGGCGAACTCGCCGTGGACCCCGACACGCGCCGGAAGCTCACTGGCATCAGCGCCGCCACCATCGACCGGCTGCTGCGCACCGAGAAGCGGCGTATGCGCATACGCGGGCGCTCCCATACCAAGCCGACCACGCGGTTGATGAACCAGATCCCGATCCGCACCTTCACCGAGTGGCAGGAGGCACGGCCCGGCGAACTCGGCGCCGATCTGGTCGGCCACGACGGCGGGCTCACCGGCGGCGAGCATGCCTTCACCCTGGTGCTCACCGACCGGGTGACGCAGTGGACGGAGGTTCGCGCCGTACTGAACAAGGCGCAGAAGTGGGTCTTCCAGGCGCTGCTGCTGATTCGCTCGTGGTTGCCGTTCGCCCTGCGCGCCCTGCACACCGACAGCGGCAGCGAGTTCATCAACCACCACCTGCACCGCTACTGCGAGCAGGAGCGCATCGACTTTACCCGTTCGCGGCCCAACCCGCAAGAACGACGTAAGCGACCGGCGAAACCAGTCTCTATGAAGCCGGCGGCGGCGGACGTGCAGTGGGCAGGAGTGTAAGGTAGTCAGCGCGGGTGCGCGCATGGGGCAGCTTCTCGAACAGCTCGCGCAGATACCAGTACGGCTCGCGGCGGTTGGCCTTGGCGGTCTCGATCAGGCTGTACAGGATCGCGCTCGCCGCCGCTCCGCGCGGGCTTCCAGAGAACAGCCAGTTCTTGCGGCCCACCACGAACGGCCGGATCGCCTGCTCGCAGGCGTTGTTGTCCGGCGTGAGCTGCGGGTGTTCCAGATAGCGGATCAGCTTCGGCCACTCACCGAGCGCGAAGGCGACCGCCTTGCCGAGCGCCGAGCCGGGCAGCACCTGATCGCGTTTGTCCTGCAGCCAGCGGTGGAACGTGTCGAGCACCGGCTGTACCTGTGCGCGCCGCGCGGCCACGAATCCCGCCGGATCCTCCTTGCGGTGCTTCGCTAGCTGCGCCTCGGCGCGGTACAGCTTGGCGATGAACCCCAGCGCTTGCAGCGCCGCTCCGACGCGGCCGGACACCTTGCCCAGCGCGTCGGCGGCCTCTTTGAACGCTCGGCGCACGTGCGCCCAACAGCCCACGTGCACGATGCCGGGCTGCGCGCACGGACGCGTGTAGCCGTCGTAGCCGTCGGTCTGCACGTAGCCTTGGTAGTCGTCGATGATCTGGAAGGCCACCCGCGCGGCGCGGCTGGGCTCATAGCGATAGACCAGCACCGGCTCATCAGGCGGGCCGCCGCGGGCCACCCACACGTAGCTGAGATCGGTGTTGGCGCGCTCGTGCTCCTTGAGCACCTGCACGGTGGTCTCGTCGATCTGCAGCGTCGGCCCACTGCGCAGCTTGTCGAGCAACGCCGCCATCAACGGCTGGCAGGCGCCGGCGGCCGCGATCATCCAGTCCGACATCGTGCGCCGCGACAACTCGACTCCAAGGCGCGCGAACTGCCGCTCCTGCCGATACAGCGGCAGCGCGTCGCAGAACTTCGCCGTGGCGATGAACGCCAGCAGCCCCTCCGAGGCCAGGCCCTTCGGGATCAGCGCCGCTGGCGGCGGCGCCACCCGGACCGCCGGATGCCCTTCGTCGCCGGAGCCCTCGCAGTGATGGCAGGCGTACTTGGGCCGCACCGTGCGGATCACCTGCACCTGCGGCGGGATCACGTCGAGCTTCTCGGAGGTGTCCTCGCCGATGCGCACCAAGCGGTGGCCGCACTCACACTGCTTGTCCTGCTCGGTCAGGTCGATGACCTGCTCGACGCGCGGCAGCGCCTGCGGCAGCGGTCTGCGCCGCGGGCGACGGCGGGTTCGCTCAAGCACTTCGGCGGTCGCCTCATCCGGGGGCGGCTCAGCGGGCGCTTGGTCCTCTGGGGGGTCGGTGTCGGCGGCGTGTTCGACCTCATCGAACAGCCGGATCTGCTGCAGCTCGGCGGCGGTGAGTTGTTCGCTGCTGCGGCCGTACAGCTTGTTCTTGAACCACGCCACCTGCTCTTCGTAGAGATCCAGCTTCTTGTTCAGTGCTCGGAGTTTCGTGTCCAGCTCACCGTTTTTCGCCGTCAGCTCGTCCTTCTCCAGGATCAGACGGCGATTCTCTTCGCGCAACGCATCGCGTTGTTCGGCGACCGGTAGAGCGCTGGACATATCGATACCATAGCACGAAATACGCCGAACATGTCAACCCCTTTCAGGCGATTTCCCGGTACCGAAGCTCCGCGTGTTCGTGCCAGAAATCGATGCCGGTCAGCAGCATCCGAAGCTGCTTGACATCGATCTCCCGGCGCGCCTCAGCCGCCGTTCGCGGCCACGGAAAACGCCCTTTCTCCAGCCGCTTCATCCACAGACAGAATCCCGTGCGGTCCCAGTACACCGCCTTCAGGACCCGCCGCTGCGCGTTGCAGAATACGAACAGCGCCGCCTCGAACGGACTCAGCTGCATCTGCTCCTGCACCTCAAGCACCAGCCCGTTGATCTGCTTGCGCAGGTCGGTCGCCCCCGGCCGTACGAAGATCCGCGCCGTGCCCAGTTGCAGATGAATCATCTCAGGCTCTCCAGCACCGCCAGCACCTCGCGCAGATGGTCCGCACGCAGATTCGGCCTCAGCCTCAGCACGTACCGCTCGCCCACCACCAATTCGATGGCCGCCCCCTGCTCGACGTTCCCGCCGCCCATCGGCTCCAGTTCCACCAACCGTTGCCCCGGCGGCTGCGGCTGCTGCGACGGCGACAGCTTGCCCGCCCAACGGCACAGCGACCAGTACGGCACCCCGTGCTGCTCGCAGTACGCCTTCTTCGTCAGCCCGCTGCCCCGCCACGTTTCCACATGCCGGCTCCAGTACTCGCGTCCTTGCTGCATCGTTCGTCCCTCCTACCGGGACGATCGCCCGTTCCTATCCTTCTCGTAAGGTGGGGTTCAGCGGACGCTTACAGAACGACAACAACTTCACCGAGCAGAAGAACAACGACGTGGTGCGCCGTCACGTCGGCTACCTGCGCCTGGAGACCGAGCAGGAGGTCGCGGTGCTCAACGAGCTCTACGATCGGCTGCGGCTGCTGATCAACTTCTTCTACCCCTCCCAGAAGCTGGTCTCCAAGACCCGCCAGGGCGCGCGGGTGCGGCGGGTCTACGACGATCCGCAGACCCCGTATCAGCGGGTGCTGGCGTGCCCGGAGGTGTCCGAGGACCACAAGGAACGACTCCGGCGTCGCTTCGAAACCCTCAACCCGGCCGAGCTGCAACGCGAGGTGGTACGCCTGCAGGGTGAGCTGCTGAGCTTGGTGCAGCAACGCAGCCATCCAGCCGAGCGTGCCGGCTGACCCTCATCGGGGCCGCGAGGGCACCGTCGGTCAGGTGCCCGGAGCCTCGCTCTCCAATCGCGTGGGCACTCTGGCCTGGATCAAAGTCCTGTTGCCTCCTCATCGGCCGCTTGGATCGTTGGCGATCGGACCAGTGGGGAACATGGCGGCGCCCGACACTCAACGCGGCCAGCGTGGCGCCGTGTGGGCAGTTGGCCTCCTGAGGCCGTGCCGTTGTCATGGGCCAAGGTGTCACCGCGATCTGGTGCTTTCAGGAGGATGCCCGGCTTGGTGGGGATGCGGCCCTCCGGCGCAGCCGAGCGCGCTCGCGCTGCAAACAGCCGGTCCATGGTGGCGACACTGATGGATCATGCCGAACGACCGTCGGCCGCCACGGGCCTCATCCCCCCGGGGGCTATCCGGATACCACCCCGCCGCAGAAACGCCGTGACGGCGGTCCTCGCAGGCCGATTTCTGCGACCAAGGCCGTTTCGTGGCTTGCGAGGCCGGATGCGCACGCTGTTCGGCTGCTCACCGACCTCGCCGATCGGACTCTCGCCGATCGGACTGTTGGCGAGCATGGCGGCGCCCGACGCTCAGCGCGGGGGAGCGTGGCGCCGGCGGTCTCTTGCCGGCATTCAGCCGCAGCGATGGTCGCAAGCCGGTGAGCTCGCGCTTGGGGCAACCGGACTCAGCGCCGCGTACTGCTGCCGGAGGCCGCCGGTGGTCTTCCATTCGTGCTGCCGTGCTCCTCAGTGAGCAGCAACTCGCCGCGGTATGACCTCAAGGCGGCTTCTCGATGCCGTTCTCAGCCCAGCGCCCAAGCGCCGGGTGTTCGGCGGCGGCGTGCGCGGCGCGGATCACATGCACACGTTGCGGTCGCTGAGGGTTGTCCACATATCCACAGGGAGCATCACCCCCCTCCCCGCACCCCACCCCCCTTTACCGCCGCCCCTTTCGTGTGGATGTTTGGGTGAGGCATCCGTTTCACTTCGTGTGGATATTTGGGTGAGGCAACACGCGGGCGCGAGCGAGACGTTCGGTCTTCCGGTCTTCCCTTCACTCCCAGCGCAGCGTGACCGTCCGTCCGAGCGCTGCCGAGCGCTCGGACGCCTCCACCATGCGCAGCGCGTCCAGCGCGTCGGCCAGGGTGGACAGCGGCGGCGCGCCGCCGAGCACGCACTGCTCGACGAAGTGCTCCACCTCGCAGACGAACGCGTCCATGTAGCCCGGCATGCCGAAGCCGGGTCCCCCCTCCTCCTGATACACCGCCTCGTTCCAGGAGTAGCTGACGCCGCCGCGCGTGCCGAGCACCTTGTACTGCACCAGCCACGGGTCGTTGGTGGGGTCCCCGGATGCGAAGCTCGCCCACAGGTTGGCCAGCGCACCGCCCGGCATCCGGCAGGTGATCGCGGTCTGCGCGGCGTCCGGCACGCCCGGGGCGTGTACGCCGGGCACAGCCATGCAGGTGATCCGCTCGGGGCGCCCGAGCAGGTAGAGCAGCGAGTAGCAGTGATGGACGCACACCACGCGCAGGATCGACCCGTACGTGCGCACCAGATCGGGGCCGTGGAACTGGTTGTAGAGCATCCAGAAGGCGGCGATGGGTCCCAGCCTGCCCGCTTCGATCAGCGCCTTCGCCCGGCGCAGGGCCGGCACGTAGATGTAGTTGTGCCCCGGCATGCAGATGCGGCCGGCCCGCTCGGCGGCGCGCATCAGGCGGCGAATGTCGGCCGTGCGGTGGGCCACCGGTTTCTCCACCAGGACGTGCTTTCCGGCGCGCAACGCGGCCAGCGCCGCGGCGACGTGGCCCTCCGGAGGGGTCAGGACGTGCACGGCGTCCACGGCGGCGTCGCCGACCAGCTCCTTCAGGGTGCGGTAGGCGCGCCCGCCGTGGCGGGCGATCAGCGCCTCGGCCCTGCCGGGCTCGGCGTCGTACGCGCCGATGAACCCGGCGCGCTCGCAGGCCGCGACGGCGCGTGCGTGCAACTCCGCGACCAGGCCGGCGCCCACGAAGGCGATGCCGACGCGGTCGTTCGCTCCGGTGGCGTCTGCCATGGCTCCCTCCCCCTAATCGTAGAGCCGGTACGCGTACAGCGCGGCTCCGTCCACGCGGAAGTGGAGCCATACGGTCTGCCCGCGCAGCTCGCGCAGGTCGGTCTTGTCCTTCCAGCGTACCGCCGTGCGGGCGCCGCCGGCCAGTTCGATGCGGCAGTCGTCCAGGCCGTAGCCGTCGATGAACCGGCCGTCCGGACGCCGCACGCCCACCTGCACGACGCCGGCGAACAGCCGCTCGGCGTTCACTTCCAGCTTGTCCCGTTCGATCCGGAGCGGCTTGGTGAGCAGCTCGCCCGGCTCGCGGCGCGAGTGCGCCATGCCGGCGAAGCGGTCCCGCATGACCCACATCATCCCCATCCCATCGCCATCGGCATGCCGGCGCCGGTGCCGGCCGCGCCGCCGGTGTAGAACAGGAAGAGCTTTTCGCCGTTTTCGATCGGCGGGTTGTGCGTGGGGTACGCCAGCACGCGGTCGAAGGAGCCGGCCGGTCCGGTGTCCAGGAACAGCGTGCCCGGGCAGACCCGCTGCCACGGCTGACCGTCGCGGTTGCTGACCAGCTCGCAGCCGTCGCCGTAGCCGGCGTTGCACCAGCGCTCCAGGAAGCCGAGGTTCAGGTTGCCGTAGTTGAACGGCGTGATGCCGCCGTGCCACTCGTACGCGTGGCCGAAGCCGGCGTCGGGCTGGTTGAACACCGCCATCTCGGCCGGGTCGGTCCACTGCACGAGGTCGGGGCTGGTGCGCAGCGCCGCGTTGCGGCCGAACAGGTTGAGCGCGCGCTCGTTCAGCCACCAGCGACGGTTGCGCTCGTCGCGCGTGACCATCATGTAGTCGCCGTGCCGCATCGGCAGCAGACGCCGGGGACGGCGCGTCCAGTGCACGCCGTCCGGGCTGGTGTCCAGGTACTGGCCCCAGACCGCGCGCGCCTGCTCCACCTGCTCCGGGGTGACGTCCGGGTACTGCTCCGGATAGGCCGGCGCCCACATGCGGTGGTCCTGCATGTTGGCGATCAGCTTGTAGCGCCGCTCGGGGTCCGGGTCGTCTTCGTCGCGGATCACGGTGAGGCCGTCCATGTTGTTGAGCACGCCGATCACGTCGCCGTTCTCGTCCGTGGCCGGCAACCCCTCGCCGCGGCGGGCCAGCTCGAACTCGACCAGGTTGTCGCCGTCGGGCGCGAAGGTGTACCAGAGGTTGTTCGCGGAGCTGCCGCGGTAGCGCACCACGCCCAGATCGGGTTTGGTCCAGTGGCGGCCGTCCATGCTTTCGGCCAGCGCGTAGCCGCCGCGGTCCAGTTCGCCCGGCTTGCGCGCGGTATTCATCGCGAAATACCACATGCGCAGGCGGTGGCCGGGCTCGCGGACCACGCTCCCCCACGCCTGCGCACGGTCTCCTTCCCACGGCCGGTCGGCGCGCAGCACCGGCTGCGGCAGCCGCGACGGCTTGTTCACCACCCGGGCCAGGTTCACGTAGTGCTGGATCTCGGCGTCGTCGACGAACAGGTGCAGGTCGGGATCATTCATCACCGTCCAGCTTAGTGGCCGCACGGGCCGCCGTGCTACCGTCACGCCCATGCGGTACCTGTTCATGGACGACGGCGAGCTGACGCGGGTGGAGCGGCTGTACCGGCGGGTCCATCAGCCGCGCCGGCATCCGGACAACCCGGTGCTGGACGGCGACACGCCGTGGGAGACGCATGTCTCGGTGTACGGCACCACCCTGTACGACGAGGAGCGCGGCCTGTTCCGCCGCTGGTACCTGACCAGCCCGGGCAGCAACGAGGAGCGGGTCTCGGTCGGACCGGCCGGCGGCCGGGCGCTCAGCATCCCCGGGAACGTGACGCTGCTGGGCTACGCCACGTCCACCGACGGCGTGCGCTGGGAGAAGCCGGATCTGGGCCAGATGGCCATCGCCGGCGACAGCCACAACAACATCCTGCACCTCGGCCGCCTCAACTGCGAAGGCGCCTCGATCATCGAGGATCCGGACGACCCCGACCCCGACAAGCGGTTCAAGGCGTTCTACTGGGAGCACGGCGGCGACGGCACGCTGACCAAGCTGCCGGGCGGCCGGGTGCTGTTCGGGAGCGGCGAAGGCGACGGCATGTGGATCTCGCACTCTCCCGACGGCGTTCGCTGGACCAACTACGCCACCAACCCCGCCATCGCCCTGGGCTCGGACACCGACCAGACCGTGCTGCGTGACCCGGCCCTGCATCGCTACGTCGCCTTCGGGCGCTTCAATGCCGGCGGGCGCAAGATGGCGCGCGCCGAGAGCGACGACTTCGTGCACTGGACCGAGCCCGAGCTCGTGTTCGAGTGCGACGAGGGCGACGAGGCGGAGACGCAGTTCTACGGGGTGCCCATCGACCTCTACGAGGGGCTCTACCTGGGCATGCCGTGGATCTATCGCGAGGGGGTCGACGGCACGATCGACACCCAGCTCGCCGTCAGCCGCGACGGCATCCGCTGGCAGCGGGTCGGCGCGCGCGAGACGTTCCTGTCGCTCGGCCCGTCCGGCGGCCCCGAGGACGGCATGTGCCGGGTCGGCAAGCGGTTCATCGTCCGCGGCGATGAGATCTACCTGTTCTACGGCGCGGTGCAGGGGCCGCACGGAGGGCGCAAGTTCTCGGGCGGAGGCTCGCGGGCGACCGGCCTGTGCCTGGCGTTGCTGCGCCGCGACGGGTTCGTGTCCATGAGCGGCGACGGCGACGGCGGCTGGCTGCTGACGCGGCCGGTCGCGGTGGCTGCGGGCGCGAGCGACGCGCTGCACCTGAATCTGAACGCCCGCGCGCGGGCGATGGTCACGGTCTGCGACGACGACGGGGTGCCGATCGAGGGCTTCGAGGCGTCACGGCCGGTCTCAGGCGACCATACCGACGTGACCGTAACGTGGCCCGACCGGCAGATCGGAGCGCTGGCGGGGCAGCGGCTGCGGCTGCGGATCGAACTGCACGACGCCGACCTGTTCTCGTTCTGGTTCGAATGAGCAGGGTCGAATGAGCAGGGAGCGGGGCGGCGGGGGCGCGGCGCCCGCCGCCGGCCATCCCCGCGTCTACTTCACCGCGGAGTCGCTCGACCGTCTGCGGCGGCAGGCGGAGTCGACGGAGATCGCGCCGTTGCTGGCGCGGGTCCGCGAAAGGGCTCAGGCGGCGCTGGCCGAGCCGATGCCGGAGGTGGTGCTGCCCGACGACCTGCTGCTTCCGGGCGAGCCTACCTGGGACCAGCGCTACCCGCGCGACGAGGAGACCTTCGAAGCGCACGAGCGCATGATGTACCCGCTGCGCGCGCTCTACGGAGCGCTGCCGGCGACCGCCTTCGTGGCCATGCTCGACGGCGACCGCGCGTGCCGGGACTACGCGGCGGCGGGGATGGTGCACCTGGCCGGGCTCGATCTGGAGAGGACCTCGTACCTCAACACGCACCAGTTCCACGGCGTGGTGCCGTCCGTGGCGCAGGCGCTGGACTACCTGTGGGACGACCTGGGCGCGGACCGCTCATCCGTAGTCGCCGGGCTCGCCGCGCGCGCCCGCGAGTTCCACCAACACAGCGTGCTGAACACCTTCGACAACCCCCTGGACAGCCACAGCATCGTCTACGGACCGCCGGAGATGACGGTCGCGGCCCTCGCGCTCTACCACCACGTGCCGGAGGCGGCCGGCTGGCTGGCCGACGTCGAGCGGTTCCTGACCGAGGCGTTCCCCGGCTACGGCGGCGCCGACGGCGGCTGGGGACAGGGCTTCGGCTACGTCTACAGCCACTACTTCCAGCGCATCGCGCATCTCTTTCGCGTGGCCACCGGCGCCGACCACTTCGACCGGCCGTGGGGCCGCAACAACGGCCGCCACTTCCTGTACTTCAGGCCGCCGTGGAGCACCTGCACCAGCTTCGGGGACGCCTCCTACTCGACCCATCCGGCACTCAACCGGCAGATCATGGGGATGTACTCGCGCGTCTACGGCGACCCGGTCTACCGCTGGTACGCAGAGCAGGTCGAGGGCGGCGACGCGCCCGGCGGCGACCCGCTGGCCGAGCTGAGCGCCCGCGTCACCTGGCCGGAGCCGCCGGCCGCCACGCCTCCGCACGGGTTGCCGCGCTCGATCCACTTCGCCGACACCGGCTGGGTCGCCTTGCACAGCGACCTCACCTCGCGCGACGCGAACGTCATGCTCTGCTTCAAGAGCAGCCGCTTCGGCTCGTTCAGCCACAGCCACGCCGACCAGAACAGCTTCGTGCTGGAGGCGTTCGGCCGGCCGTTGCTGATCGACAGCGGCTTCTACCCGTGGTACGGCAGTCCGCACGATCGTGCCTGGACCCGCCACACCCGCGCCCACAACGCGGTGCTGGTCGACGACCGGGGCCAGGCGGTCTGGCAGATGGAGGCAAGCGGCCGCATCATCGCCTTCGCGACCGGGCCGGACTACGACTACTGCGCCGGCGACGCGACCGCGGCGTACCGGCTCGAGTCCCACGAGTACACGCACCGCCCGCTGCACCTGTCCGAGCGCAGCGCGGCCGAGCTGGGCGTCGAGCGCGCCATCCGTCACGTGGTCTTCCTGCGCCCCGCCGTCTTCGTCGTGATCGACGACGTGGTCACTCGGGAGCCGCGGCCGGTCCAGCTCGCCTTCCATGCGCCGGTGCCGTTCGAGGCGGACGGCGGCGTGACCGCGATGGTCGGCAACCCGCCGGCGCTGGCGCGGCTGACCTTCTGCGCGGAACCCGGCGCCACCGCGGCGCGACTGGCGCGCGCCGACCGCTTTCCGGTCGACCCGGAACGCTCCCATGAGAAGGAGTACCCCCCGCAGTGGCACCTGACCGCCGCGTTCGACGCGGCGGGCCGCGAGCGGTTGCTGGTGACCGTGATCCAGGTCGCGCGCGAGGGCGAGGAGTTGCCGCCGGTCGGCGTGGAGCACCGCGGCTCGGAAACCGGGATCGACGGCCAGCGGGTCGTCACGGTCGCGGTGAACGGGCATACGGCGACGCTGCGGGTGAGCCGGTTCGGGTCCTCGCTCGCGTGCGCGGGACGCGGCACCGCGCCGCTCGAGATCTCCGCGCCGCGGTGAGCTGCGGCCGAGCGGCCGCAGCGCGGCCGCTGCCCGTTGCCGTCCTCGCAGTCGCCGCGGCCCTGGCCGGTGGGGCCGATCGCGCGTTCGCCGTTGGCGTGCTGGAGGGCCCGGCCGCCACGCAGCGCTCGACGATCGCGGAGGTCGAGGCCCTGACCGTCCGCACCGACTTCGAGGAGGTGAGGGTGTTCGCCGCCGACCGGCGGGACGTGGGCGCGGAGCTGTCGGTCTCCGCGCGCATGCTGCGCCGCAACCGGCCGGAGCTGGCCGTCGAGCGCGACGGCGCGGCGGCGGTCCTGCGCGTGGGCGGCAACGACCTGCCGATCAGCCGCGCCTCGGTGGAGTGGGGACCGAAGCTGACCCTGTCGGTCCCGGCGGACATCGAGCTGACGGTGCGAACGGGCAGCGGCGCCGTCGTCGTGCAGGGACTGCGTTCCGGCCGGCTGGCCGTGATCACCGCCGAGGGCGACGTGTTCGTCGGCGACTGCGCCGTGCCGCTGCAGGTGACCGGCGGGTCGGGATCGGTGCGGGTGGCGCGTTCCGACGGGGACAAGCGCCTCGCCTCCACCAGCGGCACCATCGAGGTGATCGACTCGCGCGGGGCCGTGATCGCGCGCACCCGGAACGGAGCGCAGCGCTTTCACCGTGTCGACGGCGACCTCACGGTGCTGCGCGGCACCACGCTGGAAGTGTCCGAGCATCGCGGCCGCCTGATCCTCACGGATCCGTAGCGCCCCGAGGTTCCGGCGCCACGGGGCGCCGGAACCTCGGCCCAGCCCTTCCCTTGGCCTGGAGCGCATCGGTGCCCGATGCGTTCCAAGCCGGGCACGGTGTTCCCGGCGCCTGAGGCGCCGCTTTGGCCCCATCCGCGCCGTTCCGGTTCCCGGCGTGCGCGTGGTACCGTCGGGGCTGCATGGCCACCACGCAGGAGGCCGCTCCGCCGGAGGTCCGGGCCGCGCGCCGCAGCCTGTTCGGCCGCCGACGCCTCACCGAGGAAGAGAAGCGCGAAGCCTTCTTCACGGCCACGCAGTGGCGCCTGATGTGGCTCAAGTTCCGCAGCCACCGCTGGGCGCTGTGGGGATTCCTCGTCATCTCCGTCTTCTACTTCGTGGCGATCTTCGCCGGCTTCTTCGCCACCAACGATCCGGTCACGCGCCGACCCGAATACCAGTACCTGCCGCCGTCGATCCTGGGCAAGGCGCGCTCGTTCCGGCTGTTCGACCAGGAGGGCGCCTTCCGGCCGGTGGTCTATCCGGTGCGCACCAAGCTCAACCTGCAGACGTTCGAGCAGGACATCTTCCCCGACCTGGAGAACGAGCGGCCGCTGCGGCTGTTCGCCCGGGGCGACCCCTATACCTTGTTCTTCTTCATCGAGAGCGACATCCACCTGTTCGGCTCGGGCGACCCGGACGTGCGCTGGTTTCCGCTCGGCACCGACGGCTCGGGCCGCTGCCTGTACTCGCGCATGGTGCACGGCGCGACGCTGTCGCTGTCGATCGGCATCCTGGCGATCGCCATAAGCTGGGTGCTGGGCGTCCTCATCGGCGGCATCTCCGGCTACTTCGGCGGCATCGTCGACAACGTCATCCAGCGGATCATCGAGGTGCTGATGTCGTTTCCGACCCTGCCGCTGTGGATCGCGCTGTCCGCGGCGCTGCCGCTGCATTGGACGGTCGTCCAGGTCTACTTCGCGATCACGCTGATCCTGTCGGTGCTGGGCTGGACCGGCTTGGCGCGGGTGGTGCGCAGCAAGCTGCTGGCCGTCCGCGAGGAGGAGTATGTGCTGGCGGCCACCCTGGACGGCTGTCAGCGTCCGCGGCTCGTGGCACGCCACATGCTGCCGGCGTTCGCCAGCCACCTGATCGTGGTCGCCAGCAACCAGGTGCCCGGCATGATCCTGGGCGAGACGGCGCTCAGCTTCATCGGTGTCGGCCTGCGTCCGCCCGCGGTGAGCTGGGGCGTGCTGCTGCAGGAGGCGCAGAACGTGCAATCGGTGGCGCTGCGCCCCTGGCTGCTGCTGCCGGCGCTGCTGGTCGTGTTCACCGTCGTGGCGTTCCAGTTCCTGGGCGACGGCGTGCGCGACGCGATGGACCCGTACCGGTGACGGCTGACCAGGTCGCCTGCCCATGATCACCTTCATGCTGCGCCGGGTCTTCATCATGATCCCGACGGTGGTCCTGATCTCCGTGGTGTCCTTCCTGGTGATCGACCTGCCGCCGGGCGACCTGGCCAGCTCCTACGTCGCGCGCCTGGAGCAATCCCAGGAGGTCTTCAGAGACGAGGCCGAGGACATGATCGCCGAGTTGCGTGCCCGCTACGGACTCGACGATCCTTTCTTCGTGCGCTACTTCAAGTGGGCCGGCCGCTTCGCCCGCGGCGACTGGGGCTTCTCCCTCCTGTGGAACAAGCCGGTGCGGCTGCTGATCCAGGAGCGCATCCTGCTCACCGTCTCCATCGCCCTGCTGACGCTGATGCTCAGCAGCGTGATCACGTGGCCGGCCGGGGTGGGGGCGGCGCTGCGCCAGTACTCGCTGTTCGACAACATCTTCAGCTTCACCGCCTTCTTCATGATGGCGGTCCCGAACTTCCTGTTCGCGCTGATCCTGATGTACCTGGCCTACGAGTGGTTCGACTACCAGCCGGGCGGCCTGTTCTCGCCGGACATGGTCGACGCGCCGTGGGGCGTGCCCAAGTTCCTGGACTTCCTGGCGCACATCTGGATGCCGCTGGTGGTGCTGGGGTTCGAGTCGATCGGCGGCGGCCTGCGCACCATCCGCGCCAACGTGCTGGACCAGCTCCGCATGCCGTACGTGACCACGGCGCGCGCCAAGGGCGTGCCGGAGACGCGGCTGCTGGTCAAGTACCCGATCCGCATGGCGGCCAACCCGTGGATCTCCACCGTGGGCTGGATCCTTCCCGGTCTGGTGGCGGGGGAGGTGCTGGTCTCCATCGTGATCGGCCTGCCCACCATCGGACCGCTCATGCTGGAAGGACTGCGAAATCAGGACATGCAGCTCGCCGGCGGCATCCTCATGCTGCTGGCCACCCTGACCGTGATCGGCACGCTGATCTCCGACCTGCTGCTGGCCGTGCTCGACCCGCGCATCCGGATCACCGAGTGATGGGGATCACCGAGTGATGGGGATCACCGAGTCGCGAAGCGGCGGCATGGAAGATCGCGACGATCTGGCGCTGATCCCGCGTCCGAAGTCGGTCCGGCGCCTGCCCGGCACGGCGCGCGGGATCCTGGAGCTGAGGGCGGGGCCGGAGTGCGCGGAGGCCGCGGCGGTCTACGCGGAGTGCGCGGCGGAGCTGCCGGGAGCCGGTCAGTCCGGTTCGGGCGAGGCCGGCTCGGGCGAGGCCGGTTCGGGCGAGGCGCGCATCCCGGTCCACCTTTCGCTGCGCCCGCCGCCGCCCCCGGCCGGCGACCACGGCGCGGAGGCGTACCGGCTCGGCGTGGCGGGCGAGGGCGGGGTGGAGGTACGCGCCGCATCGCACGCCGGACTGGTGTACGGCATCCACACGCTGCTGCACCTGGCGCGTCCGCGCGGCCGAACGGTGGAGTTGCCGTGCTGCGTGATCGAGGACTGGCCCGACTTCCGCCTGCGCGGCCTGCAGGACGACCCGGCGCGCGGGCAGGTCGCAACGGTCGCCGGCTACGAGCGCCTGATCCGCGAGCTCTCCCGCCTGAAGTACAACGTGCTCACCTTCCACACCGAGGACCTGTTCGCCTTCGAGCGCTACCCGACCCTGGGCCGCGCGCACGGGGCCATGGACGCCGGGCAGTGGCGGCGCCTGGTCGAGTACGGCCGGCGCTACGGCGTCGAGCTGTTCCTGACCTTCCAGACCTTCGGCCACGCCGGCCGGGTGACCGGCATGCCGGAGTTCAACCACCTGTCCGACCTGGAGGGCGGCGCCAGCCACTACTCGCCGGCGGTCCCGGCGGTGTACGACTTCATCGGCGACCTGTTCGAGGAGCTGGCGGAGGTATTCGACGGCGACACCGTGCACGTCGGCTGCGACGAGGTGGCCCTGAGCGACCGCGGGCTGCGCTCCAGCGCCATGGTGCGCGAGCGCGGCGCCGGGGCGGTGTACGTCGACCACGTGCGGGCGGTCGCGCGCCTGGCGCGCAGGCATTGGCGGCGGGTGCTGTTCTTCGCGGAGTTCGCGGACAGCCGCTACCGGCCGCCCGTGCAGGGCTCGGACGACGACATCCATGCGTTGCGCGACGCGGGGCTGTCGTTCGTGAACTGGAACTACTACGACCTGACGCCGGAGGAGTACTTCCCGTTCCTGCACCGGCTCCAGCGCCACGGCGTCGACCAGGTCATCTCGCCGGGCGTGTGGACGTGGCGGCAGCTCTTCCCGAGCTTCGTGCAGACGCGGGAGACGCTGCCGGTGTTCACGCGGCTCGCCTTCGACGAGGGGATCACCGACAGCATCACCTGCGCCTGGAACGACACGTGCGACTGCTTCCGCGAGCTGCACTGGCTGAACTACGCCTTCGCCGCCGAGCATCAGTGGAACGGCGCCCCGCGGGTCGAGTCCGACGAGCCGTTCATCGCACGCTGGGCACAGCAGTTCTTCGGCGCGCCCGCGGATGCGATCGCGCGCGCCCACGAGTGGCTGGGCAGCCTCAACGCCAAGGCGTTTGCCGCCGCCCGCCACGACCACCGCTACCCGCGCGACTTCAACTGGCGGCCGATGACCGCGCACGCCGTGTTCTGGAACGAGCCGGTCCCCGGCGCCGGCAGCGCGGCGGATGCGAAGGCCGCAGAGCGGCTGGCCGGGGAAGCGCGGGCGCTCCAGGGCGAGGTGACCGCCGCCGCGCCGGCGCTTCCGCGCAACCGGGCGGTCGCCGACCTGGTAGCGTACGAGCTGCGCCGCGCGGCGTGGCTGTTCGACAGCGTGCGCTTCGTCGCGGACCCCGACACCGGCGCCGCCGGCCGCCTCGCGCGCGAGCTGCGGCAGCTCGGCCGTGACTTCGTGCCACTATGGAACGCGACCAACATCCCGCAGGGGCGGGAAGGGGTCGAGGAGCGGTTCACCAAGCTGGTCGGTCTGTACGAGCAGGAAGCGCGGGCGATCACGCCGTGGGACGGCGGCTGGGGTCCGGCACGCCGCATGCAGACCGGGCCTCATCCGATGTAAGAAAGCGCCATGGCAGCGGACAAGACGAAAGGCCGGCTCGAACGCAACTACCGCATCACCTGGGTCGACGACAGCGGCATCGGCGCCCACATGGTCAACCCGCCGGTCTCCCCGCAGCGGTTTCGTCACGTCATCGTCGGCGGGCTCGCAGGGACACAGATCGACGCGTTCGTCTGTACGGTCGGCAACGGGGCCGGGTACACCACCTCGTACCCGACCGGGGTCGACGGGATGGAGTTCATCGTCGACCGGCTGGAGGCGGGCGCGAAGCTCGGCGGCGTGGAGCTCTGGCGCGGCGCCGAGAACCTGCGCTCCCTGTGGGCCGCAGGCCACGACCCCGTGCAGCTCGTGCTCGACGAGTGCAGGCGCACAGGCATCGACTTCTGGCTGCAGCTCAGGATGAACGACTGGCACCACGTCGATACCTCGTCCGGCGAGATCTATCGGCTGATCGGCAGCGAGTGGTACGAGCGGCACCCCGAGTACCTGATCGGCGCCGAGGGGGCGGCGGGGTGGCCTGAGGAGCTTGCCACCCCCCTGCAGTGGTTCCAGGACTTCGCGCACGAGCCGGTGCGCCGCATACGGCTCGCGGTCGCCGCCGAGGCCGTCGAGCGCTACGACGTCGACGGCTGGGAGTACGACTTCGTGCGCTGCCCCGGCCTGTTCCGCTACGGGCAGGAACGCGCGCAAGCTGGCCTGGTCACCGACCTGATCCGCGACACGCGCGCCATGCTGGACGAAGCGGCGCGCCGCCGCGGCCACCCGCTCGGCTTCTCGGTGCGCGTGCCCAACACGATCGAAGGCTGCACGATGCTGGGCCTGGACGTCGTGCAGTGGATGGAGGAGGAGCTGGTGGACATCGTCGTGCCGTGCTCGTTCTTCGTCCAGCACATGGAGGAGGACGCGGCGCCGTGGGTGGCCGCCGCCGCCGACACCACGGTGCGCATCCACCACGGCATGGACTCCGCCTACCAGACGGGCGACGTGCTGGGCCGCGGCGTCCCCTACTACCAGGTGCGTGACTCGTACATGCAGGGCCTGACGCCGGAACTGATCCGCGGCATGGCGGCCCGCCACTGGCGCGCCGGGGTCGACGGCATCTACCTCTTCAACGGCCCGGGCGTCCTCAGAGGCTACGACGTCGACGCCAGGGAGGTGCTCGACCAGGCCGGCTCACCCCTGGGCCTCCAGCACCGGGACAAGCGCTACGCCGTGATGCGCCGTACCGGGTCGTTCCCGAACTGCTATCCGCAGCAGTACCTGCTGCCCGCGGAGCTCGGGCCCGAGCCCGCGATCTTCCCGATCGACGTCGCCGACGACGTGGCAGGCGCCGGCGCGCGGATCGACCACGTGCACCTGGAGCTGCTGCTGAAAGCGCCCTGCCACCTGGACGAGCTGACCGTCACGTGCAACGGCACGCCGCTGCCGTGTCTCAATCCGCTGGAAGCGGGCAAGCCGGCTCCCGACTTCAGGGTCTGGCTGGTCTACGACCTCGCCGGTGCCCCGCCCAGGCAGGGCCGGAACGAGGTGGCCGTGTCGGTGAGGCGGGCGGCTCGCCTTGCCGCAGAAATTCCCCTGGTGCTCACCGACCTGGAGCTTTCCGTCCGCTACCGGTACCCTGACGGCCCGTTCCGCGAGCCGCCGGGTTACATTCCCCGGACCTGATCTCCGCCGGCCCTGTTCGCCCCGGCCCCTGCGCCTACCTGCCCGCCAGCGCCAGGCGAGGCAGCCGCTCGCGGCTGCCGGAACCGTTGGCGACGTCGCCGGTCGGGTGCTCGTAGCACACCTCGATCTCGGCGTCCTCGATGCTCAGCGGCAACTCGGCAGCCGTCCGCTCGTTCACCCGCAGGGCGCGCACGGTCACGGTGTTGGCGCCGGGCCGCGGGCGGTGTCCGATCAGGTCGTAGATCTGCCAGCGGCTGATGGTCCCCATGCGGGTGCTCGGCCGGATCGGGTTCACCGGGGGAACCTCGCTGCCGTTCAGCGTGACCTCCAGGCGGTCCACGACGCTCAGGTTGTCGACGTGCAGGAGCAGCCGGCAGGAACGGACCACGTCGCCGGCCGCCGCCACGTCGTCGGCGACATCGAAGGTCAGCTCGGTGACCTCGCGCGTGACCGGGGCCGGAATCTGCCACTCGGTGCGCAGGCAGTTGGGGAAGCTCCGGTTCGTTCTCATCAGCGCGAAGGTCTTGTCGCGATGGCGCAACCGCTCCGGATCGGCGACGTCGTTGACGGCGTTCGGTCCGAAGTCGTGCTTGGCTCCGTAGGTGAGGGCGCTGCCGAACCAGTTGAAGACGTACAGGCCGTCGACCCCGCGGGCATGGTGGCGGGCGGCCAGCCCGCGCACCATCTCGGTGGTCATGCCGGTCATCATCGGCGGATGGTAGAACCAGCGGTTGTGGCCGTCGGTGTGGCCGGCCAGGTACCCCTCCTCCAGGCAGGCGATGATGCTGACGCGGGAGTCCCGGCCGAGCTCGACCCACTCGCCCGCGTCGTGCTCCATCTCCTGGGCGAAGAAGGGTGCGGTCACGAGCACGTCGACCAGCTCCTCGGCCACCCACTCGTCCACGTCCAGGCCCAGCCGCCGCGCGCCGTCGATGGTCGTCGGCACCCGCACGGCAAGGCCGACGTGGCGGCCGCGGGTCCTGCCCACCTCGTCCAGGCCCGCGCGCGTCTCCCGCAGCATGCGCGTGATCAGGTGGGCGTTCTTCCGCTCTTCGCCAAAGCGGAAGTAGCCCGGCACACGCATGAAGTCGAACAGGAAGCCGGTGCAGTCGTAGCGCTCGCAGACCTCGATGGCGATGTCGCGGCGCAGCGCGCGCACCTCGTCGTGCGCGAAGTCCTGCAGCCAGGTCATGGTCTGCTGCAGCGACGGATGGTCGCTCCAGCCGGCGGCTCCCTCCGCGCCGATCAGGAGGTCGTGCCGCTCTTCGTAGAACGCGCTGCCGCCGAGCCGATAGACATCCCCGGTGCTCGAGTCGACGTGGTGCCAGTCGTTCATGCTGATCCGGAACCAGGGATCGACCCCGATGCGCCGGGCTCCCTCGACCTGGATGGCGAGATGATCGAGGCCGGCCTGCCGGGATTGCTTGAGGTTCTCGGCGTGGTTGAAGTAGCGCAGGTCGCCGAGCGCCGCGCCGCGCTCGTAGCGGTCGACCAGGTACTCCATCCGCGTCTTCTGTGACTTGAACGCGGTGACGTAGCCGGCGTCGGGGCCGATGCCGGCCACGTAGGCGTCCACGGCGCGGCCGGAGAACTCCCCGAACTGAGCCAACTCCACCGCCTCCGGCGTCATCGGCGGATGGAAGGTCGATTCGAAGGTATGGTTGATGTCCCACATGAGCCGGTAATGGCGCCCGAGGGGGCCGGCCGGCTTGCCGCTTTGTGCCATGGCCATCGATCGTAGCCGCCTACGGAGAGATCTGCCACTGCGCCGGAAGCGACTCCGGGAAGACGGCTTCGGCGTAGTAGATGCCGGCCGCCTCCTGCTCGACGGGAAGCACCGGGAAGCCCACCTTGGCCGGGTCGTTGGTGGCGCCCGGCCGGACCCGGTGAGCGATGGTCTGACGCGGTCCGCCGGCGTGCGGCAGGACCTTCGCCTGGTCCACGACGAACCGCGCCTGGTCCCGGAACGGCACGCGACCGGCCACAGCGTCGAACACCACCTTGGGCGTGCCGGCGCGAAACCCGCGGTCCGGGTCGATCGTCCACCAGTACAGCGGGTTGCGCGCATGACCGTACGGCGACACGGCCGGGTCGCCGGTCAGCAGCCTGAGCCGGCCGTCGGCGCAGTGAAACGAGGTTAGCGGCGACCGGGTGCAGGGCGCGCCAGGCCGGACGAGCTCCGGCGGCGGCCCGCTGAACGGGTCGTCCCACAGGACCCAGGCAGGTCCGCCGCCGTCGTTGCGATTGGCCCTCGCGATGCGTGCGGAGACCACCCAGCCGTCGCGCCAGCGGGAGACGCTCGGCTCCATCAGCCCTGCACCGATCAGCGGTCCGCTCTCGACCCACTCGTAGAGGCCCTTTGCGGGGTCGAACCGGAAGCGCAGCGCACCGATGCGGCCGCCGTCGAACGTGTTGACCCCCACCCACTCGTCACCCGACTCCGTGTAGGGCACCGGTGGCGTGTAGGTCTGGTGCATGGAGCGCGCGTCGGTCGAGCACAGCAGGTAACCGGCGTCGTAGCCCTGCTGGCGCAGGATGGACGGCGGTGCGGTCAGCTCGACGTCGGCGCCGTCGGCGCGCAATCGAAACTGGGCCCACTCGACGGCGCCCGTGCGCCGGTGCGTGGCGGGATCGCTGTTCCGCATGAATCCCGTGCCGGGATCGATGGAGCGCGCGTGACGCCCCCACATGGCGACGAAGCAGCCGGCGGCCGGCGTGGCTCCCGCTCCGGCCGGCACGCCGAACACCACCGGGTGGAAGTGCCCCTTGACGTGCGGCCTTCCGTCGCCGAGCGCGTTCCAGTCGTCGACGGACGTGGCCAGGACGCCCTCCGCCAGCAGCCGCCCGTCGTAGGCGCCATCGCGGAGCTGGTAGATGACGCTGCAGTTGTCGTCCGTGCCGCGCCAGCCGCGGGTGGTGTAGATCAGGAGGAACCGGTTTGCGCTGAGCTGGGCGGCGTTGATGTGCCCGGGGTACAGGCCGCAGGCTCGCGTATGGCCCGGCAGCGTGCACTCGTGAATCAGCTTGCCCCGATGCTCGATGCGCGGCGTCATGCGGGGCAGCGTCCGGTCATGCCGGCTTGTCGATGACCTCGACCTGGTCCTCGGGGCTGTAGAAATAGGCGCCCGGCTGCCATTCCTTGTCGAGGTCGCCGAGCAGGCGGCGCTGCCGGGGCGTGCAGCGGTCGAGCACCTCCGGGGTGTGGCCGTCGAAGTCGAACGTGCGGAAGCACATCTGGCTGTAGCAGTAGATCAGGGTCTTGCGGGCGCGGCGGGCGTGGTTGGTCGACACGCCGTGCCAGAGCGAGTGGGGGAAGACGACGGCGTCGCCGGCTTCGGCGCAGAGCTGCACGGCGCCGGGCGTGGAAGTGGTGACGGGGGTGTCGTCTTCGGGATAGGGGCGCAGATGGCTGCCGGGAAACAGGGTGAAGTTGCCGCTGCCGGGCCTGCGGAGGTCGGTCAGGAAGTACTGGACCTTGAGCTGCAGGGGCCAGCTCGTCTCGCTCACCCGGATGTGGCGCAGCGCCTGGCCGCCGTCGGTGTGGATGAAGCCCTTGTCCTCAGGATTGGGCGGACGCACGACGGCCTCGGCCATGCTGAGCTGGATGTAGGGCCCCATCAGGTCGAGCACGGGTCCGAAGGTGGCAGGATGGTCGATCAGGTCGATGAAGACCTGGCTGTCCGGCAGGATGTTGCGCCGGTCCATGCCCGGGCGCGCCGCTTCGTCCCGCTTGCGCCGGACCTCTTGCCTGTGGAGCCGGTCGATCTCCCGGATGAGCGCGGCGATGGTCGCTTTCGTGAGCACACCCTTGAGGAGCAGGTAGCCGTCGCCGGCCCACCGGGCCTGCTGCGCGGGACTCAGCGTACGGTCTCGGGCCATCGCAAACCTCCCGGATCGATCGCGTTCGCTTTTGCGGAACGATGAATCCGCCGTTACAATATTATAGAGATCCGGCACGTGGGAGATAGCCGGAGACAGGGAGGGAATGCGATGGCAACGCTTGAACAGACCATCCTCAGCGACATTGAGGACAGCGGCATAGACGCATCGGACCTCGGCGTCGAGATCCGCCGGGGCAAGGGGCTCCTGAACCGGCGCAAGGTGCTCGAGGTATTCGGCGTCGTCCGTTCGGAGCCGGACCACCAGGCGGTGCTGCGCATGGCGCAGCACCATGCCGGCACCGAGTACGAGTTCAAGGACTCGGTCAAGGTACACGCCCGCACGCACTAGCGCCTGGGGTCGGGCCCGAGCCGCGCAACAGACGTCCATGTTCCGCGCGGACGCACGGAAGCGTCCGTGACGGTCCCGTCGTGCGCTCGCCGTTCACCGAGTCCTCGGTACGCAGGTCGCGATTGAGCACCCGTCGCACTTCCATTTGCCATTGGGGCCTCGCCCATGCGAACCGCATCGGCTCTGGCGGCCGGCGCCGGGTTCCGTACCCGTGTCCGGGGACGCGAGGAGGATGGGGATGCCCGACGACACTGACGAGAGAATCCTCGGCACTGACGGCGACGACACCATAGACGCCCAAGGGGGCAGCGACACCGTCTTCGGCGACGCCGGCAACGACCTGATCGTCGGCGGCACCGGCAACGACACCCTGTACGGCGACGCGGGGGACGACACGCTGTCCGGTGGCCTGGGCGACGACTCGCTTACCGGCGGCAGCGGCGACGACACCTTCGTGTTCCAGGCCGGCCACGGGACCGACACGGTCCTGGACTTCACGAACGGGGACGACACGTTCGACATCAGCGCCTTCACCGGCATCACCGAGTTCGACGATCTCACCATCACGGACGACAACGGCACCGCCGTGATCGACCTCACCAGCCAGGGCGGGGGCACGATCCGTCTCGACGACACGGCCGTCTCCGAACTGGACGCCACCGACTTCACGTTCTACGACGACGGCATGTGAATGTGCGTCGTTCTCGCCATCGGCCCCTGGCCCCGCACGAACTGCCAGGGTTCTGATCCCGCTCATGCTGGCGAGCGCCGCGTTCGCCCAGGAGTCTCAGGACCGGCGGGATCGTGACCCAGGGACTCGCGGTCGAGACCTTCTCGTGCGGGAACCTGGCCACGGCCTGCACGGGGACTGTCCGCCGCTTCATCGAGGCGCGGTGCGGGATCGTCGTCGGCCCGGATGGCGCCCGCCTGCAGGTGCCTGCCGTCCCGGCCGGCGGGCCGGACCCGGCCGACCTGTACAACGACTGCACGGGCTCCGGCCACAACCCGACTCATCTCGAGGACCTCGACACCGTCGTGATCGAGGCGTGACCGAGTGCCGGCGCGGCCTGCTTCTTCGCTGCCGGAGCGGGCTGGGAGTCGCCCTGTGCCGCCCCGCTGCCGGTGCGCGCCCGGCGCGTCGGCCGGCTCGGATCGTGGCGGTCGAGCGCCTCCTGCACGATGCGGCCGAGGAGCTGCCCCACGGTCATGCGTGGGTCCACGTGCGACAGCAACCCCCGCAGGTGCTCCAGTCCCTGCTGGCAGTCGCCGCCGATGACGGCCTTCAGCTCGTAGCGACCGTCGCCGAGCGGGCGCACGCGGTCGGCCAGAGGCGCCAGCTCCGGGTCCAGGTCGGCGAGCATGCGGCGGACCTGCCGTGCACTCTTGCCTGCCGCCTCCTCGATCAGCTTCTGTCTTCCTGCCGCATCGAGCACCAGCGGCGGAGCAGGCTCGGAGGGGTTCGGCGGTGCGGCCGGCGCGGCATCCGCCGCCGGATCGTCCGCCGACGCGACCTCGGCCGGCGCTGACCCCAACGGACCGCTCGCCGGCGCCGAGCCCGTCGGCGCGATGGATGCGGTGCCGGCGATCGACCCGCGCCGACGCTGCCGGTCGAACGCCCACTGCAGCTCGGCGGCGGCGCTCAGCGTCAGCGAGCCGTCGCGCAGCCGCTCGCGCGCGCCCGGCTGGTCGGCGCACAGCCGCACGGCGCCGATGCGCCGCCCGGCGGCAGCGTCGCTGTAGCCGAGCTCGCGCACCGCGTAGTCGAACAGGCTGGAGCAGCCGCGCTGCAGAAAGAGCCGGCGGGCCTCGATCTCGGCCAGGTGGTCGATGATGGCGCCCTGCAGGTGGCGTTCGTGGCAGACCAGGGTGCTGGTCTGACGCAGCAGCTCGCGGTCGGAGAGCACGCGGATGGTGGAGGTAATCGCGGGGCGGGAAGCGGTCGCAAGAGTGGCGGTCTTCATCGATTAAATGTAATACTGGATTACAGATAGACCTTCTTTCACGGTCCGGGACAGGCCGGCGATTCGCGCCCAGCGGGCCCTGAAAGGGGTGCCGGGCGGCCGAACGGGCATCCGAGCTTCCGGGAGGCCGGAAGGGGCGCGTACGTGCGGTGGCGTGCCACCTCGCAGGCGTGAGACCCCCGTCAAGACCCTGCGGCAGGAATCTTCGATCTTTTTTCGCGGTGCGCCTGCTGCCGGGCCGATGCCGGCAGCATCAGGGACCGGTCGACCTCGCCGCCGCCAGCCTCATGGCCCTCTCATCTCAGCCAGGACGATAGCTCGTTCACGCGTACTCGGCGCGGGCAACGACATCGTGATGTAGCGATGGAGGGGTTCGTCGGGGATCACCGAGCGATCTGAGCAAGTGGCTCTCGCTGCTCGTAGAACCGCTGGGCAACGCGGTAGAGGCGAGCCGCCATCGATCCATCGATCATGAGGCCCATGACGGCGCCGATCAGCGGGAGGAAACCGAACGCCAGCTTCCAGAGACAGGCCGCCTGCAGCTTGGCCGCTACCGCGGCGACCAACTCCTCGCGGGAAGTCGCTTCGTCGTCCTGAGCGCCGCCTGCCCAGAGCGACAGTACGCGCTCGAAGTCGTCGCCGGGGTCGTCATCGCGGCCGGCGTTCGTCGCGGCCTTCCACCAGATCGCCTGCAGCGTCGTCAGGAGCATGTCGGTGTCGAGGTCCCGAAATCGAGACTGAAGGTCACTACTGTCCGGTCTAACGGCCTTTGCTTGATAGTAACTCATTGCACAGGTAATACTTGCGGACGAATTCGGGTGGTGGCGACTTGAACCGGAGGCGGTCTTCTCGGGCCACGCTCCGGGGGTGCGCGCGTCTGAGCTCAGCCCACGCGAGTCGCCGGCAACCACCTAACCTGTCCGCATGTATGCCGGCAAGACCCTGTTCGCCCAAGTCATGCGCTTCCTGCCGTGGACGACCTTCGCTCGCATCGTCGATCGCTACGACGGCGACCGCAAGGTGCGCGCGTTGCGCAGCACCGAGCATTATCGCGCGATGGCCTTCGCGCAACTCACCGGCCGCGAAAGCCTGCGCGACGTCGAGGCCTGCCTGGCGGCCCGCTCTGCGAAGCTGTACCACTCCGGGTTCCGTGCACCGGTGCGGCGTTCGACGCTGGCCGACGCCAACGAGCGCCGCGATTGGCGCATCTATGCCGAGTTCTGCCAGCGGTTGATCGCCCAGGCTCGCGCCTTGTACGCCAACGAGCTGTTGGCCGCCGAGTTGAACGAGACCGCCTACGCTCTGGACTCGACCACCATCGACCTGTGCCTATCGATCTTCCCCTGGGCCTCCTTCCGCACGACCAAGGCTGCGGTCAAGATGCACACCCTGCTGGACTTACGGGGCTCCATCCCGAGCTTCGTTCATATCTCGGACGGCAAGCTCCACGACGTCAACGTGCTGGACGTGCTGGTACCGGAAGCCGGCGCCACGTACGTCATGGACCGCGCCTACGTCGATTTCCAACGCCTGTACGCCCTGCATCAAGCCGGCGCCTTTTTCGTCACTCGCGCCAAGAAGAACATCCGCTGCCATCGTCTGTACTCCGCTCCAACAGACCGGACGCTCGGCGTCATCGCCGATCAGACCATTGCCCTGGACGGTGTGCGCACCAAGCAGCACTACCCCGAGCGCCTGCGGCGCATCCGTTACAAGGATCCGGAATCCGAAAAGACGCTGGTGTTCCTGACCAACCGGAGCGGGCTCGACGCGCTCACGGTCTGCGCTCTGTACCGGAGCCGCTGGCAGGTCGAGTTGTTCTTCAAGTGGGTCAAGCAGCATCTGCGGGTGAAACGCTTTCTGGGGGTCTCGGAGAACGCGGTCAAGACGCAACTGTGGGTCGCCGTCTCGGTCTACGTTCTGGTGGCCATCATCCGTAAGCGGCTTGCAATCGACACGCCGCTCTACACAATGTTACAGATTCTGTCGGTCATGCCGTTTGAGCAAGTACCGATACAGGAAGCACTTACGATGACGGAATACAGTTCCGAGTCGGACCCATCGGCTAAACAGTTGCAGCTACTCGACTTATGACCGGACAGTAGTGACTGAAGGTGACGAATGGGAATCAGATTGGTGAACAGCCCGGACGATCCGGCGATCCAACGGGCCGACCGCGCCGATTCTCCGATTCTCGCCATGCCGCGGACATGGCGAAGATGCTCCTCGGAGCGATGCTCGGCGAGAAAGCGCTCAACCGTTCGGCGCATGGAGTCCGGGGAGCCGTCCTTCTTCCTGTCTCTCCGTTTTCGCGGTGGCGACGGGATGGCGAAGTCCTCCGGCAGAGGGCGGATCCCTGCCGACTTGAGGTCGCGGAAGTACTCCGTGGCACGGTCGTGGAAGCGAAGCGCCAGCGCCACGTCGAGCCGGTACGCGGCGATCGGTCCCACGATCGGCACGAAGCCCAGCACCAGCTTCCCGAACCGGGACGGGCGCAGCCGCTGCACCACGGCCTCGGCCAACTCATCTGTTCCGGGTAGTTCGTCGCAGAGGTCCGTATCCCCCGGCCGCTGAGCCCAGCGATACAGCACGCGCTGGAAATCGTGGTGCTCGTCGACCTCGATGCCGGCCTCAAAGCCGAGTTCCCAACACCGGTATCGGAGCATCTCCAGCGGCTTGGCATGACGCGTCAGAAAGGAATAAACGCGATCTGGTCCCGGTACTCGTCGGCCCCGGAGGCATGCCACATCAAGTATAGTTCTTCGATGATCCGACCGACCGTCACGTTGGGGCGGACACAGAGTACGCCCGGAACGTGCCGACCACCGGTAATGTGGTCCGCGAAGTGGCCGGGCATCGTACTCCGGTTTTCGGTCACAAGTACGTAACCGTTCTTCTCCAGCCAGATAAGAAGATCGCTGTCCGGCGTACCGTTCGGAGGCGCTCCCGCATCGCCGACCGACAGGACCTCGATCCGAGCATCAAGGCGGAGAAGCTGTCGCTGGATCACGGGATTTACATGCTCATCCAGCAGGAAGCGAATCACTCAGAGGTCTTGAGCGCAGGAGTTTGCGTCCGAAGCGTCTTCCGGCACTCGTCGACCTTCTTGCGCGACTCGATGACGAAGTCTGGTGGGTTTCTTTCCTGCTCCCGCCAGTCGCGTTCCTGCAGCTCCTTGACCCGACACAGGTACTCGTCCACCTCGTTTCTGTTAGCCAAGTAGTAACGAATCGTCGACTGGATCTCAGCGCGCGTCAGCGTTGGATAGCGCCGCAGGAGTTCATCCGTGCGTGCGCCGTTGAGGTAGTCGCGCAAGACATGCTCGATGCCGATGCGGTGTCCCTTGATCCGGATCGCGCAGTCGTTGGCGAAGTCGAAGTAGCTCGCACGTTTCATCGCATACGTCCTCGGTTGACGATGTGTCGTGAGTATAGCACGGCGGTCGTCACCGAGCGGTCTGGATCGACGAACGTCGTTGCTCGTAGAACCGCTGGGTGAGGCGGTAGAAGCGGGCTGCCATCGATCCGTTGACCACGTACGAGCTGGTTCGCCCGTGCCGTCAGCCGCCTCTCAGCTCTCGGGCGGTTGCGGAAAGGGGTTCTCGATCGTCAGGCCTTCGATGGTCTGGCCGTGGCTCAGGCTCTCACTGAGCAGTCCGACGCAGCCGGCCTCCAGCGCCGCGGCGATGTTCAGGGCGTCGTGAAATCCGTAGCGATAGCGAGACTGGATGTCCAGGGCGCGGCGGTAGAGCTCCTGGCTCGGTGCGACCGAGCAGAGGGGGAGGAGCACGTCGTCGAGGAAGCGCCGGGTCTGCTCCGCCGTCATCGGTTCAGGAGTCTTGCGGGTGAGGATGTCGAGCGTTTCCTGAACCACCTGGTGGCTGATCGTCCAGCTCTCCTGCAGCGCCGAGCGCACGATGGCGCGGGCCCGGCCCTGCCTGGCCGGGTCGGTCTCGTCGAAGAGGGAGACGAAGACGCTGCTGTCGACGAAGTTCATGACGGCACGATGCCACGAACATCCGTCCCGCGACATTCGTCACCGCCGGGGTTCCGGGCACTGGCGGCGACGTTGGTGCATAGTACGGGCGCAGGCGAGGCGTGGTGGCAGACGAGAGGTTGCAGCGTTCCGAGCGGGAGTACGCGCGGGCGTTGCGCACGGTGGCCGAGGGGACGACCCAGTCCAGGACTCCCGCGACGCTCATTCCCGGCGTCTATCCGACGTTCGGGGCGCGCGGGCAGGGCGCGTACATCTGGGACGTGGACGGCAACCGCTACGTCGACTGGATCCTGTGCTTCGGCACGATCGTGCTCGGCCACAGCCATCCGGTGGTGAACGCCGCGGCGGTCAGGGAGATCGAGGAGGGGTTCGCGCTGCCGCTGACGCGGCCGGTGCAGACCGAGCTGGCCGAGGCGCTGGTCGAGCTGATCCCGTGCGCGGAGCAGGTCCTGTTCATGAAGGCCGGCTCGGATGCGACCTCGGCCGCGGTGCGGCTGGCGCGCCTGGCGACCGGCCGCGACCGGGTCGTGCGGCTGGGCTACCACGGCTGGCACGACTGGTCGTGCACGCGCGATGCCGGCATCCCGGCGGTGGTGCGCGATCTCACCCTCACCTTCGACTACAACGACCTGGACTCCCTGCGCGCCGTGCTGGAGGCCCACCGGGACCAGGTCGCCTGCGTGATCATGTGGCCGTGCGAGATCGAGACCCCGGAACCGGGCTTCCTGGAAGGAGCCAGGGAGCTCGCGCACGAGCACGGTGCGCTGTTCATCCTGGACGAGATCCGCACCGGGTTCCGGCTGGCGCTCGGCGGCGCGCAGCAGCACTTCGGCGTCGTGCCCGACCTGGCCACCTTCGGCAAGGCGCTGGCCAACGGCTTCACGCTGTCGGTGGTGGCCGGCGGCGCCGAGCACATGCGGCACGTCCGCGAGTCGTGGTTCTCGTCCACGTTCAACACCAGCTCGATCGACCAGGCAGCGGCGCTGGCGACGGTTGGAGAGTTGCGGTGCACGGACGGCATCGGCCACATCTGGCGGATCGGCCGGCGTCTCATGGAGGGGCTCGACGGCCTGGCGCGGGCACACGGGGTGGAGGCGGAGGCGGTCAGCCTGCCGCCGACGCCGTACCTGCAGTTCACCTACCGGGACCCCGACCTGCGCGAGGCGGCCAAGCAGATCTTCTTCACGGAGACGGTGCGGCGCGGGATCTTCTTCCACCCCCATCACCACTGGTTCGTGAGCGCCGCGCACGGTGAGGCGGAGCTGGCCGAGACGCTGGAGGCCAGCGAGCACGCCTTCCGGGCGGTGCGCCGCGCGATCGACACGGGACGGGCACTGCCCGCGGCAGCCGCCGGAGCGCTGGAAGGAGGGGTACGGTGAGCGAACGCGCGCTGGCCAACCGCATCCTGGGCTACCCGCCGGACGCGCGGCTGCTGATCGTCAACGCCGACGACTTCGGCATGTGCCACACCCAGAACGTGGGCACGTTCCGGGCGATTCGCGAGGGGCTGGTGCGCTCCTGCTCGCTGATGGCGCCGCCGCCGTGGGGGCTGCACGGCGCCCAGCTCTTGCGGGAGAACCCCGGCGTCCCGTTCGGCGTCCACCTCACGCTGGTCAGCGAGTTCCGCACCTACCGCTGGGGCCCGCTGCTGCCGCCGGGGGAGGTGGGCTCGCTGGTGGACGAGTCCGGTTCCTTCCATCCGGACGACCGGATCCCGGAGCTGGTCGGCAACCTGCTGCTGCACGAGGCGGAGCGGGAGTTCCGGGCGCAGATCGAGTGGGTGCTGGCGAGCGGGCTCGCGCCCGCGCACCTGGACAGCCATTACCACGTGCACGAGGAGCGCGACGACCTGTTCGACCTGACGGTCGACCTGGCGCTGGAGTATGGGCTGGCGCTGCGGACGCGCGACCCGGCGCACATCCGGGCGCTGCGAGACCGCGGCTACCCGACCAACGACCACGACATCCTGGACTCGGGCAGGCACCCGCCCGCGGACAAGCCGGTCGCCTTCGCGAAGCTCCTGCGCGAGCTGCCGGAGGGGATCAGCGAGTGGGCGTTCCATCCCGCCGTCGTGACCGCGGAGCTGGAGGCGATCATGGTCGACCCGCGCATCCCCGGCGTCACCGCGGTGCCCGCCGACCGGCAGTCCGACTTCGACTTCATCACCTCCGCGGAGGCGGCGGCGACCGTCGCCGAGGAAGGGATCGAGCTGATCACCTACGCGGACCTGCAGCCGTTCTGGCAGCGAGGCCCGGCACCTTGAGCATCGCCTGACGCGGCGGCCCCCGTCGGGCGGACGCTCCTGCCGCGTGGTATCTTCGCGTCGGCCCGGCGACGGGCGCTGACAGCATGGTGACGGCGGCGGCGCGACGACTCCCGGCGGCCCTTGCGCTGCACACGGCGGCCGGCAAGCGCCGCGTGATCGGCGTCGCCCTGCTGCTGGCCATTCTACTGCCGTTCGCCGGGCTCAACCGCCTGCCCAAGCTGGACACGGTGCGGGCCGACTTGGCGGCGGCGCTGGCGCCCACCGCGGAGTGCTTCCAGGGCTTCTGTGTCGAAGCCGATCCGGAGTCCACGTTCCTGGCGCGGTGGTGGCGGTTCTCGACCACCTACCTGCGCCTGGTCGCGATCGGCATGGCGTTCGCGTTCGCCGCCGCCGGCATAGCCGAGGCGTTCCTGTTGCCGGGGGTGGGCGCCGGGCACGCCCCGGCCGCGCGTGCCTCCGGCCGGCTGCGGCGCATCCTCGCGGGGCTGGGCATGGGACCGGTGGTGAACCTCTGCTCGGCCTGCGTGGTGCCGGTGTCCAGCGCCGTGCGGCGGGGCGGGCTGGGCGTGGAAGGGGCGCTGGCGCTCGTGCACGGCTCGGCGGTCCTCAACGTGCCCTCGCTCCTGATGATCGCCGTGATCTTCACGCCGGCGATCGGCGCCAGCCGGCTGCTCCTGGGGACCGCGGCGGCCTTCCTGCTCGGTCCGCTGGTGGCCGCCGTGGCCGGCCGGCGCGTCGCTGGCAATAGCGCGGCGGCCGGCGCGTGCGATCTGACGCCGCCGTCGGTGCCCGACCACGCCGCCACCTGGGGGCAGGTGCTGGCCGAGGGGCTGCCGGCCTGCGCGCGCGCCTCAGGGCGCATGGTGCTGCAGATGGGACCGATCATGGTGGCCGCCGGACTGGTCTCCGGCGCCGCCATCCAGGTGCTCCGCCCGGAGACGGTGGAGGCGTTCCTGGGCGACAACCTGGCCGGGATCCTGGTCGCGGCGACGCTGGGCGTGCTGATCAACGTGCCGTTGCTGTTCGAGATTCCGCTGGTGACCGTGCTGCTGCTGCTGGGTGCCGGCAGCGGCCCCGCGGCGGCGTTGCTGTTCGCGGCCGCGGCAGGAGGGCCGGTCACCTTCTGGGGTCTGTCCCGTGCGATCCCGTGGCGGGGGATCGGCGCCTATGCCGGCGGTACCTGGGCGATTGCGGCGGCCGGCGGCCTGCTGGTCCTGGGCGTGAGCGCGCTGCTGCCGGAGCGCCCCGCGCTGCGCCTGCACGCCGCGGAGACCGGCGAGAGGGCCGCGGCCGAGGCGCCGGATCCGGCGGTGCTCGCCCGTTTCCCGCCGCTGCGCTTCGCCGACGTCAGCATCGAGTCGGGCGTGTCGGGCGACACGTATCACTCGCGCTCCGCGCACAGCCTTGGCGTCAACTGGGTGGACGTGGACCGCGACGGCCGGCCGGACCTGTTCGCCGTCGGCGGCGACCCGGAGTTCCCGCCGCGGCTGTTCCGCAACCTCGGCGACGGCACCTTCGAGGCCGCGCACCACCTGCTCCCGGAGCTCCCCGCGTACGAAATGTCGGGCTCGCTCTTCGCCGACTACGACAACGACGGCGACCCCGACATCTACGTCTACACCGACCGGCAGGAGTGGTACCTGCACGGCGCCAACGTGCCGGACGGCCCGCCCAACCTGCTGCTGAAGAACCTGCTCGCCGAGCACGGCGGCCGAATCCCGGCCGGCCGCCCGCTGTTCGAGGAGGTGGCCGCGGCGGCCGGCGTCGACGACCGCGCCGCCGAGCCGTTCGGGGAGCAGCCGGCGTACCGGACCAAAGCGGCGGCGTGGCTGGACTACGACCGCGACGGCTGCGTCGACCTGTACGTCGGCCACACGGTCATGAACCGGGCCGACCTGGAGGCGCAGCGCGACCGCCTCTACCGCAACCGCTGCGACGGCACCTTCGAGCCGGTGGCGGTGCCGACGAGCGCGCTGCGGTCCGGCTTCGCGGTGCTGGCCGCGCACCTGGACGGCGACCTGTGGCCGGACGTGTACGTCGGCAACGTGAGCTTCGACCTGTCGTGGCCGCACCACTGGGACCAGGTCTACCGCAACCGCGGCGGCGTGCTGGAGGAGCTGCCGGCGGAAGCGATCCCGGGGGTGGGCGACGACGCGCAGGCGGCGATGGGCATCGACGTGGCGGACGTCGACCTGGACGGCCGCTGGGACCTCTACATCTCCGACCTGCTCGACGACACCCCGCACGAGAGCCCGCCGTTCGGAAACGTGCTCTATCTGGGAGGCGAGGAGGCCCTGCTGCGCGACAACGCGGCGGTCGCGGCCGGCGTCGCCGGCGACGACTCATGGGGAGTCAACTTCTTCGACGCCGACCACGACGGCTGGGAGGACCTGTACGTGGCGACCATGATGGGCGCCGAGAGCGAGCTTTTGTTCGCCAACAACCGCGACGGCACCTTCATCAACGTCGCCGCCGTTGCCGGCTACCAGACCGGCGACAGCCGCGGCAGCGCGGTGGCCGACTACGACGGGGACGGCGACCTGGACATCGCCGTGATCAACCAGCACATATGCGGCAACACCCGCCCGACCTGCTCGCTGCAGTTGCTGCGCAACGACACGCCCTCCGACGGCGGCTGGCTGCAGCTCCGGCTGACCGGAACGCGCAGCAACCGCGACGCCATCGGCGCCGTGGTGCGGGTGCGTGCCGGCGAGCTGACCATGATGCGGCAGGTAAAGGGCGGCTCCGGCGGCCACTCGCAGAGCACCCTGACCGTCCACTTCGGCCTGGGTCAGGAGCGGGTGGCCGACGTGGTCGAGATCGACTGGCCCTCCGGCCTGCGCACCCGCTGGCGCCGCCAGGAAGCGAACCGCCGGATCGAGGTGATCGAGGGAGAGGCGTGCCGCTCCGGCGACCTTGCCGGCTGCACGGAGGTGGAGACCGGCATCTGAGTCAGGGAGTCGCGAGTGCAGGCTGGCGGCCACCGGTCGGATCAATTGACCGATCTGTGAACCGTGGTTTACAGTCAGGACATGATCGAGGTGGTCGAGAGCGCCACCTTCAAGCGATGGGTGAGCCGGCTGCGGGATCGGCGTGCGATCGCCCGGATCAACGCCCGCCTGCGAAACGTCTCGCTGGGCAACTTCGGTGACACGAAGGCCGTGGGCGATGGGGTGTCCGAGATGCTCATCCACTACGGACCGGGCTATCGGCTCTATTTCGTCCGCGACGGCGCAACCATCGTCGTTCTGCTGTGTGGGGGCGACAAGGGGAGTCAGCAGCGAGACATCGATCGCGCCAAACGGTTGGCGCGGGACTGGAGGTAGATATGGCTGAGACATTTAGCCGTTGGGAGGTGACGGATCACCTTCGTACCAAGGAGGACGCGCGTCTGTATCTCGAAGCCTGCGCGGAGGAGGATCCGGGGGACGGTAGCCTGATTCGGGCCGCGTTGAACGATATCGCGCGAGCGCAGAATGTGAGCCAACTCGCCCGCGACATCGGGATGACCCGTGAGGGTATCTACAAGGCGTTGTCGGACAACGGGAATCCCACGTTCGCTACGATAATGCGCATCACGCGGGCGTTGGGCATGCGCGTGCGGATCACGTTATAGACCGACGGTGGCGATCCGTATGCCCGACCGGGGTCAAGTGGGCGTACGACCGTCGTCCATGAGGGCGGCGACCTGCTCGCCCAGGTCGGTGAGGCGGTAGCCGGTCTCCAGGCTCTGCGTCAGGCCGATGCGCTTGAGCTTGCGCACGTTCGCCTTGAACGCCGGTGTGTCCCAGCCCATCCGGGGCGCCAAGTCGCCGGCGCGGGTGGCCGGATGGTCCCGGATGAGCGCCAGTACGTCAGCGGTCCAGGGCGTTGCGCTTCGCCGGTCGGTCGCCTGCAGGCGCGTCACCACTTCGTCAGCGCTCAGCTCCGGTAGCGGCTTGCCGGCCGGCTCGCCGGTCAGCTCGAACTCGACGCGAGTGACGCTGGCCGACTCCGGCAGCTTCAGGAACCGGGCTACCTCGGCGACGCTGTCGAATCCGGAGCGACGGAGGTCGTCGGCTTCGATGTCGCACAGGCGCACTGTCCGCACGCCGATGACCTTGACGTCCCCGGACGGGCGCAGGCGGTAGACGCCGCCGACCGCCGCGTGCGGGCGCTTCCAGTTGCGGAACGATACGGTGATCCGGCCCGCCAGGATCCCCCGGCTTCCTTGCGTGTCGAACTGCATCGGGGGGGCGCTCAGCTACCGCGCAACTCGGACAGTGTCTGCTCTACCCGCTCTCGCACACCGCGGTCGGAAACGGGGCCGGCGACACGCATCGCTTCCCAGGCGCGCTCGAAGTGGCCGGGGCCGGCCTGCAGCTCGTCGAGCGCCGACAGGATCTCGCCGAAGTACGCCTGCGTGGCGGCGATCGGCTGCCTCGCTTCCCAGTGCAGGGGAGAGCCGGCCGGCTGGTAGCGCACGTCGGCCGACAGGCGGATCGCCTCGGAACGGTTGGGCACGCCGGCGTGCAGCGTCTCGCCGGAGAAGATGAGCGCGTCGCCGGGGTGGTAGTCGGAGCGCAGCCAGCCGCCCTCGGGGTTGTCCTCGCCATCGACCGGCTCGACCGTGCCTGCCACCGGTACGGCGCCGTCCCGACGCCATGCCTCGGCATGCGCGGAGGTCGCGGGCACGCCCAGGAACTCCGTACCTTTCCACCACGTCGCCCACAGGCCGTCGCGGTGCGACCGGCGCCGCAGCGCCAAGCCGCCCACCGACTCGTCGATGTCCATCAGCGGGATCCAGCAGGTGAGCGTGCGCACGGGGCGGAAGAAGTAGAAGTCCTGGTGCGCCGGCGTGCTGAAGGAGAAGCGCAGCGGTCCGCCGGCTCCGGCGTCGTCGGCGCGGTCGCCCAGCATGATGCGCAGGCGCGCCGCGCAGTCCTTCCAGACGAACACTTCGCCGCCGATCAGTCGCTGCAGGAACGCGACCAGCCCGGCCGAGTGCGCGATCCGGCAGATGACGCCGTCCTCCGCTACCGCGGAGACGAGCGCCCCGTCCGAGGCCAGCTCGTTCTCCCGCGGCGCACGGCCCGACCAGACCGGACGGTCCGACCCGGACGCCAGGCCGGCTTCTTCCAGGTGGCGCACCGCCAGCTCGCGCGCCTCGCCGACCAGATCGGGATCGAGGAGCCCGCGCGCGAACACGTACCCTTCTTCGGTGAGGCGGCGCTGCAGCAGCGCTGCCTCGGCATCGACAGAAGTCGCCAACAGCGGATTCACGATGGAAGCTCCGGCCATCATAGCCGACACGCCGGGCATGTGGGCTCACTTCGACGCCGAAACAACCCAGCGAGGCACGGCCGTCCCGGCGCACGGCTCACCGCCATCGACCACCCCGTGCCCCGGCGCCCGAAGGCAGGCACGCTCACGTCGCCGCCGGTGCACTACTCCGCCGACGCGTTTCAGCCGCTTTCGGACGAGGACATGGGCGAGTGGGGCCTGTGAGCCGCTACCTGTTGGATACCTGTACGTTTATCTGGTTGTGTACCGAGCCGCAGCGGCTCTCGGCGACGGCGACGGAAGCGATCGACGCCCCGGACACCCTTCTGCTGTGGAGCGATGTGTCGGCTCTGGAGATCGCCCTCAAGTGGAGCGCCGGCAAGATCATCCTGCCCGATCCCCCCAGGCACTGGATCGAGCAGCAGATCGCGGCCTGGAGCATGGACTGCCTGAGCCTGCAGCGGAACGACATCCATCGTGCCTCCGAGTTGCCGGCGCTTCACCGTGACCCGTTCGACCGCCTGCTGGTCGCAGTCGCGCTCGGCACCACGGCCACGATACTCACGCCGGATGATGCGATCCACGCGTACCCGGTAAGCTGCCGCTGGTAATACGCCCGTGACGAGTCGCGACCCCGATGTCCGGGACCCGATCCTCCTGCCGACGCCGCAGCGCCTTCGGCGAGAGCACGGCGGCCTGTACCGGCACGCGTTGCACCTGTGGGCGGCGCGCATCCGCGCGCACGGCACGGCGGTGGCGAAGCGCGAGCTATCGAGCGACGCGGAAGTGTGGCCGCGACGCAGCATCGACGCCGAGTACGCCGCGTTGCCGGCGCCCGACCGCGCGGCGCTGGCAGCGGATCTCGCGCCCCTGGTCGACGACTTCCGGCGCCTCTGGCTCACGCGCGACCGGCCCGGCGGCCTGCACGACAGCACCGGCCGCTTCGAGCGGCTGCTCGCCGTCTACCGCGGCAGCGGGTCGGCGGGGGAATGCGCGCCATCCGCCTTGGACACGGACTTGAGATTCGGGTTCTGATTAGCATTCGTCATGGCTAGCACAGGCAAGAAACACGACGCCGAGAAACCGAAAGCCAGCACGACCGCCATCCTGGTGGCGGCGGTCCGCGCGGCTCACCTGATCTGGAACGATCCGCCGCTGTTCTCCGACACCTACGCCCTGCAGATGGTGACGCCGTTCTGGCGGCAGGTCGCCAAGCGGCGGCTGCTCAAGTGGCTGATCGCCGACGTGGTGCTGGGGGTGCTCAAGCCCATACACACCGAGGCGATCCTGCGCGTCCGCTTCACCGAGGAGCGGCTCCGCGAAGCGATCGCCGGCGGCGTGCGCCAGTACGTGATCCTGGGCGCCGGACTCGACTCCTTCTCCCTGCGCCAGGGGGACCTGGCCGACGGCCTGCGCATCTTCGAAGTGGACCAGCCGGCCTCGCAGGCCATGAAGCGCGAGCGGCTGATCGCCATCAACGGCAGCGTTCCCGACAACCTGGTGCTGGTACCGGTGAACTTCGAGACCGACCGCCTGGACGAGGAGCTGCGCAAGGCCGGCTTCGACGCCGCAACGCCCACGTTCTTCTCCTGGCTGGGTGTCACCTACTACCTCAGCGGTGAGGCGATCAGCGAGTCGCTCGACCGCATCTCCTCGCTCGCCGCGCCCGGCAGCCGGATCGTCTGCGACTACAAGTATACGCACGACCTGGTCCCGGCGGAGGGCATGGAGTTCGTGCAGAAGCTGGAGAAGTTCGTGGCGGGCCGCGGGGAGCCGATGATCTCGACCTTCACGCCCGACGCGATGAACGCGGAGATGGCGCGCGTCGGCTTCCAGGAGGTGGACAGCGTCTCACCCGAGGAGGCGGACAGGCGCTACCTGCAGGGGCGCACCGACATGGCCGCCCCGGCGCCCGGTTTCTCGTTCGCGCTGTTCAGGAAGTAGGCTCACCGCTTGAGCGACCGCCGGGAAGCCGTATGCGGGAAATCCTCACGCACGGTTTGAACGGGGGTTTCGACTTCACACGTCCAGAACGGACAAAGGGGTAGGAATCTACCAATGGAACGCGTGGGAACCTCGCCTGAGGAGTACTTGGCCTCGCTGCCGGCGGAGGTGAGCGCCGACATGACGGCGCTGCATGAACGGATCAGGGCGGCGCTGCCCGGCCATGACCCTTGCCTGTGGAAGGGCGTGTTCTGGGGCGGCAGCGAGCAGACGATCATCGGCTACGGCGACATGTCCTACGTGCGCTCCGACAAGAAGCGGGTGGAGTGGTTCCTGGTCGGCTTGGCGCGGCAGAAGAGCTACTACAGCGTCTACGTCAACGCGGTCGACGGCAGGCGCTATCTGGCCGAGGCTTACGCCGATCGGCTGGGCAAGGCGAAGGTGGGCAAGAGCAGCATCGGCTTTCGTACGCTGGCCGATGTCGATCTGGACATGCTGAGCGAGCTGATCGCGCGAGCCGGGAAGCCGTCGGGCCCCGATGGTTCCGCGTAGCCGGCGCTACAGCTTCTTCACCGGGTAGAACGCGCCGGAGAGTGCCGGCAGATCTGACGCTTCGACGCGCCGGACGGACGTCATATCGATGAGTCGCGTTCCTGGAGCGACCGCGGGATGCCCGTCGAGCGCAGCGCGGCGCGCCACTCGGCAAGCGTGGCCGAGCGGGACTCCTGCGTGTTCCAGTGCAGCGGCCGCGGGCTGGTCGACGGCAGCTCCATGACCTCGGCCTTCAGGTCGCGGAAGTGCTGCCGCCACTCCCGCGCTCGGCGTCCGTTGAGCAGGATCGGAAACGGACCCCGATCGGCCAGCAGCGCGTCGACCGCGTTGGGCTCGGCATCCCGGATGCGGTCGTCCCCGGATCCGGGCCGCCGCACGCGGGCGTACAGGTCCCAGATCGCCAGGCCGTGGCGCCGCACCGAAGCCACGCGTTCCGCGTACGCCGTGGTGGGATCCGAGATCA
Organism: Spirochaetia bacterium; assembly: GCA_965215345.1. Classification (GTDB taxonomy): domain Bacteria; phylum Spirochaetota; class Spirochaetia; order SZUA-6; family Bin103; genus CATQHW01. The sequence continues at coordinate 3,383,158 of CBDCDL010000002.1, forward strand.
CCCCGCAGTGTGCCAGCGCGAGCCAGAACCGGTTCTGCGGATGTGCGTAGTACTGTCCGGTCTCCAGGGATGCGACGCTCGGAAAGGAACCGAGCACCAGCGCGCGGATCGGACCGTCAGGCAGGATCGGCGGTAGCCCTTGGCGCAGTGGCGGCCGGGCCGGCATTGCGGACTTCGCCTTCACTCCGGCACGTCCCCGATCTTTGCCGGGATTCGAGCTGCCCGGCAGGCGGGCACGACCGCCCGGTCCGTCACAGGCCGCCGCAGCCGTCGAACCCCAGCCCGCGCTGCTTCATGCTCACGAAGCCGCGCGCACCGATCACCACGTGATCGAGCAGCTCGATGTCCAGCAGCTCCGCGCTCTCGCGAACGCGGCGGGTGACGGCGGTGTCTTCCGGGCTGGGGGTGGGATCGCCGGACGGATGGTTGTGGACCACGATGACGTTCGGGCAGTTCTCCCGGATGGCAGGACGCAGCACTTCCGCGACGCGTACCGACGCTGCGCACACGGTTCCCTGGTAGACCTCGCGCACGAGCAGCACTTCATGCTTCGTGTTGAGCAGCAGAACCCGAAGCTGCTCCTGTTCCAGGTGTGCCATCTGTGCCCGGAGCAGATGGTACACGTCTTCCGGATCGCGGATCGCCGGACGGTCGGCAGGCGCCGGGCCGGCCGCGCGGCGGCCCAGCTCCAGCGCTGCCAGCATCTGGCACGCCTTCGCCTCACTCACTCCATCGAGCGCGCACAGCTCCGCGAACGACGCTCGCGCGAGCCCTGCCAGACCATCGAACTCGGACAGCAGCCGCGCGGAAAGCTGCATGACGTTCTGTCCGGCGATCCCGGTGCGCAGCAGGATGGCGATCAGCTCCGGGTTCGAGAGCTGGCCGGCCCCGGACAGGCGCAGGCGCTCGCGGGGCCGCTCGTGGGCCGGCAGGTCGCGGATCGTCAAGGTCTGGCCGGATACGCCGTTGGCGAGGTCATGCTGTTTCATCGACCACGTATACGGGCCTCGCGGCAGCGATGATTCAGGTCACGGGGATCGACAGACCGTCTCCCCGTGGCGGGCCGGATAGACGGTCACGGTTCAGGCGAAGTCCGGATTCTCGGTGATGCGCGTGCCGTCGCGCCCGAATTCCGCGACGTAGCGCCGGATGCGCTCGCGCGCCTCGGCCAGATCGTGGTTGTTCAGGTTGAGGTTGAGCAGGTCGATGTACCAGGGCACCTTGACCGGACTGCCGACATAGGTGTCGGCGATCTCGCGCGCGATCGGCAGCGTGGTCGTCTTCGAGTCCTCGTGCACGTCGCGGTCGGCCGCCGCCAGCAGCTTGGCGTACTCCTCGTCCAGCAGGCGGGCGAACAGACCGGCGTCGAACCGCGTCCCGGCGTCCACGCCCAGCTCCGGGTCGGCGTCGGTCAGCGCCGCTCCCTTGTGCAGCCACTCCCACAGGATGCTCATGCGGATCTCGCCGGTGGCCATGTCCTCCATCAGGTACAGCACGTCGTCGTCGCCGAAGTGGTCGGCCGGCTTCAGTGCCGCCGCCTGCATGCCCTGGCCGAAGGCGTTGCCGTACTGCAGGGCGACGCTCAACAGGTCGCGCGCGCCGCGGATCGTGCGCGGCGCGCGCGCAAGCTCCAGCAGTCCGTCGGCGTCGGCGTCGGTGTAGGTAAGCGCCGGGAACCGCCGCCCGAGCTGATTGGGCTCGCCGGCGCGCTCCCAGACCGGCCGCACGATGTGCACCATCTTCCAGTGGGCGACCCACTTGCCGCTGGCGCCGGCCTGCTGCTCCCGCTCCGCGCCGGCCACCGCCTTGGCCATCGACGCCTCCACCCCTTCCGCCGAGCCGACCGGGATGTTGGGCTCCATGCCGCCCTGCCAGAGGGCAAAGCCTCCCGTCGCGTCCGGGGTGTTCACGGCGCGTCGCACGCGGTCCTCGTAGGCGTGCATGTAGCCGTAGGTCATGGTGATCGCGTCGATGTCGGGATTGACGAAGCGGTCGTCCCAGGCCATCGCGTCGGCGACGCTGTTGATGTAGTCCCAGCGGCCGGTGTTGAAGCCCACGAAACGTTCGCCAAGCGCGGCGCGGATCTCCATGAGCTGAAACGAGGCTTCGAGCTGCTCGACCAGGACGTAGGTCTTGACGGTGCCGGCGGCCAGCCCCAGGTGGCCCTCCAGAGCGGTGAGCAGCCGATGCCAGAAGGCCGCCTCCTCGGCGGTCTGGATCTTCGGCAGGTAGAGGACGACCGAGGCGCCGCGCGCGCGCAGCGCCGCGTGGTTGGCCGCAACGTACAGCGCGGCGTCGACGATCGAGGCGGCCAGGCCGGTGCCGTCCGCCATGCGCACGTGGCGGTCGTCCAGGTGCAGGCCGCGCGCCCGGAAGATCGTCGTGGTGAAGTCGAGTTGCGCGCGCCAGTCGTCGATGATCGGCCGCTGCAGGAATCCCACCGCCCAGGCGTTCATTTCGCCTGCGACCCCCTCTGCGGCGGCCAGGAACTCCGGCGCGCGCGCGATGCCCAGCCGCAGGTTGCGCTGGTTGTCGAGCGACATGGTCGTCACCTGCCCCAGGGCGTCCTCGCCATCGAACATCCAGCCGTCGGCGCCGGACAGCAACGCGTAGGCGACGTTGCGGATGCTGCGCGGCAGGGGCGCGTCGGGCTTGGCCCCCGGCCCCGTGCCCTGGATCCACTGCCGCTCCAGGTCGCGGGGTATGGCGCTGCCCGTGAACCGGCCCGCGCGGGCGTCGGCGACCGTGACGTCGGTGCCGGCGATCGTCACGCCAGCGGGTAGAAAGTCGATGCGGCGCCGTTCCCGCGTCCGCTCGGTGCGGCGGGCGATGCGGCGGCGCATCAGGTCGAGGCGCGGTTCGTTGAGCTCCGCCAGCGCGGCGATGGCGTCGAGCGCCGTGTCGCAGTAGACGTCGTCGTACTCCCGCGCAAGATCGCCGCGGATCTGCACGGTTCGGTTCAAGGAGGCCATGGAGGCGGTATAGTAGCAGGCTGCCCAACCGATCTCGACGACGCAGGAGATGGCATCGGCAGGCCGCCGGATTCCGGCTGCGCTGATGTGATGGCGTTGTGCGGTCTCGTCGTCATGTTTCGCACGGCGCGCCGATTCCGAGGTGCCGCTGCGATCCGCGATCGATTGCCTGCATCATCGCGGGCCGGATGACCGGAGGCTCTGGTTGTCCCTCGGCTCACGTCGCCCTGGGGCACACACGATTGAGCATCATCGATCCGGACCACGGCAGGCAGCCGGCCGCCAACTGGGAGCAGACACGGTGCATCGTTCTATGACGTGGCGTTCAGCCACTGGTTGTCTTTCAGGAAGTCCGAAAAGTCATCTCTGAAACGAGTCATCCAGAACGGGCTGCCGGCATAGTAGGTAATAAGGAAAGGAGTACGAGACCCTGCGAGTAGTTTCTCCGCATGTCTGCCCGCAGCCTTTGAGGCGACGGCGACCAGCTCCGGTCGATGACTTCGTATGAACCAGTTCAGCACCTCGTCCGCTACTGCAAGATCGCGTGGGCGGACGTGCGCCGCCATGCTCCCGCCCTCGACCGGCGCCGGCCGAAGAAAATAATTGCAGTACGCAAGGTGGTGGAAGACGAAATCACCGTGCGTCAGACCGCGCTCATCCAGTATGCTCGAAATCTCTCGCGCGATCTCCCGGTAGATGGTGTGAGCCCGACTCCAGTTTCCCATGATGTTACCTGAGGTGGAAATCCACTCCCGTTCCTTTTCGGTAAGATCATTCTGACTGCCGGTGTACCACACGTCGGGATCGTGGTGAATGTCGGACCCTTCCGGAAGGTAGTGACTCTCACCGACAACCAGTAATCGCTTGTGGTGTTCATCCCGATAATGGTCGCCTATCCATGGCTTCATGCCAGGAAATCTTTTCAGATGATCAGGAAACAATCTCTCCCGCATGTAGCCCTCCTGCAGCGCGAATCAAGTTATCACATCGCCATCAAGCGGGTCAATTACGTTTCAATCGCCAGCGGCATCCGCGGCGGTGCCGCCGTCACGGCGAAGAACGCTTGAACTGCGGATGCAGATGTTCGATGCTCTCACGAGCATGACCGACCTGATGATCGGCGCACCGGCAGATGAACGGAGCGCTGACGAGTACCTGGAGGCATTGACTGTGGCGATGCGTGTGGCCAAGCAAATCAGATGGGTGCGGCTCCTTTGCGACGACCACTCAGGAGGCCCGGGGCGTGTGAGGGAGTCGGGCTGGGAGTGAGCGACCTTCGCTGAAACAGACGGCAGCGCCAGGAGAGTTCGGCGGCGATAATCCCGCTGGCGAGAGTTCGGCCGGATGCGGGAACGCAGCAGGGGCGCGCTGGCGTTTGCGGTCGAGGGTGGTGAGCGAGGTCGTTGGGACCGCAGCGGGCTGCGGCTCTACTTGACGAGTCTCAGGCGATTCCTTCGTTCACTGGGCGTGGGCCGCAGTTGCGGCACCGGTCCGTCGGCGTAGCGCTGCTGATGGGTACGCTGCCACTCGCGCGCCTCATGGAAGGCCCAGTACTCGTCGAAATCGCCACTTGAGCGCAGCGCCCGCAGGCGCAGCACCGCCTCGGCCCCCGACAGCCGCCAGCGTGCGCCGGTGATACCAAGCCGGTCGTTGACCAAGTGGCGGCACGCGCCTTCGATGACCCCCGAGCCGATCGGCAGCCCGGCGGCAAGGTACTGATCGTAGGCCAGGTAGTCCTGGTACTTCAGTAGGTAATTGGCGCACCGGTCCAGCGGCTCGCGCCGCCGACTCGTCAGACCGCGCTTGGTGGCGCTGCGCCGCATGCCGGCAGCCACGTGCACGGCGCGGCCTTCCAGCACTCGCCCGAGGCGGTGCAAGACCCACTGTTCCAGCGTTCTTGAGCCCTCGGCGCACAGGGCGTGGCCAGCTTTCCAGAGGTACTCCAGCACGTGAAAGATGTCGAGCACGATCGTCAGGTGCACGCCGTGCTGCTCGGCCAAGTCTTCGAGGATATCCAACTGCGTCTCGTTGCCGTCGACCACTGCCGCCCAGCGCCGGGAACAGTGCGGGTCGCGCTCCAGGGCTTCGCGGAACGCCTCCTCCAACACCTGCCGGGGTTCGTGCTCCAGACTCGCCCACACCCGTTTGTGCTGCGGGCGGGGCCGTTGCGGGGAGTTCCGTTGCGCTTCTTCGTCCCTGGCCAGCACGGCGAGCATCTGCTCGGGCGTACGCACGTGGGGCGCCACGGAGTAGACGGCCGCCACCGTGGACATGCGCTTGCGGTTGCCCTTCTCGCCCTTGCTCAGCCGCGTGTCCATCGTGCGGCGCGGCGTGCGCTCGCTGGCCGTGCGCGTGGCCGGGCGCAGGTCCTGCCGGTGCATGACCACGCCTTTGCCGTCACTGCTGATCACCAGCAGGGCGTCGGCCGCTTGTTCTTCGGCCGCTTGCTCGCCGGCCGCTTGCTCGGCCGCCTGATGGCGCTGCTCGTAGAACGCCTCGAAGTCCTCGGCCGCTCGGCTGACCAGTTGTTCCACCTGCCGCTTGCCGATCGTGGCGCCGGTGTACCGGCTCAGCGTCTCGACCGTCTCGTCGAAGGAACTCTTCGACGCCTCCAGCGCCGCTCGACGGCGCACCTCCAGCGAGTAGCGCTCCTCAGGCAGGTTCAACTGCGCGTCCAGCGGGTGCAGGCTCTGCGCTCCCTGCGCCCCGTAGCCGCTGCGACCCACCACGACCGTGCCGAAGATCGTCTCCAACTCGCGCTGCTGCTGGCGCTTGCGGGTGCGCAGCCGGCCCTCCGCGTCCACCACTTCGTCGGCCGCCTGCGCCTGCGCCTGTTCATCGACGCAGTCCTGGTAAAGCTGGCGCATCAACTCCTGGCCCTCCTTGGCCAACAGTCGCTCCAGATCACTGTGCTGCATCCGTTGCGTCTCCTCTCGGCTCGCCACCCGCAGCAACCGCTCGAACGCCGCCCGCGTGGCCGCAAACGGGTCAACCGCAGTCTCGCACGCCCAACCGATCGCCGCCCCCATCGCTCAGGCTCCAGCCAGCCGGCGCTGCGCATCGGCCACCAGAGGATACACCAGCACCCGCTTCGGCGCCTGCCCATGGCGCTCATGCGCGCGGTCCATGCGACCCCGCCCGGCCGTGTCGCCCAACTCGATCCAGTTCGCTGCCCGGTAGCAGGTGCCGGCAAAGCGCCCTCGGTCCACCAGCGTCTCCAGCAGCAGCGGCTCGGTGGCGAAGCGCGCCTGCCAGTCGGCGGCCAGCCGCCCGGCCAGCAGCGACAGCAGCCGGCTGGCCAGGTTCTTCACCCGCACCCACGGCAGCACCAGAAACCGGCTGTTGTTGACCACCCGCTGCAGATTGCGCGCACGCGTCGGATCGTCCCAGCCGATCCAGCGCTCGCGCACCGCCAGCCGCCACGCCGGCGAGGAGACCTGCAGCGCCGCCACCACCGTCGGCGCCGGATGGCTGACGAACCCCAGGTAGCGCATCTGCGCCCCGAATGGCACCCGGTAGCCCAGGTAGTGGTAGCGGCCGATCAACTCACGCCACCAGCCATGCTCGCCAGCGCTCGTCACCGGCTGCAGGCTGACGGTCCCGAACTGCCCCACCGTGCCCAGCAGCGGCCGCCCGGGCTCGCCGGCTGCCGTGCGCGGCACCTGCGTGCGCGAGCCCAGCGGCCGCCCGACGTTGCGTTTCGGCGGCAACCGCAACCGGCCTTCGCCTTCCAGCCTCAGCAGCAGGTCACGACATTCACGGACTTTCAGCGCGCCGCTCGCCCGCCGCCACCGCAGCCGCTCGCACACCCGCGCCATGAGCTGCGCACGGCTGCGGCTGCCCCCGTTGGCGACCTCCTCGACGACGACCCGCACCTCGGCCTCGCTGAACGTTCTGCCGGCACACCGCAGGCAGCCCCTGTCGTTGGCATTCATCGCTCACCCTCCCGTACGAGCACGGGCAAGGTACGAGCATGAGCGGGATTTGTCCAGCCTCTCGGGACGGCGACCCGCCCGGCTGCAGGGGACCTACGGCGCCGCCCACGGCATAAGCTGCCCGAAACGGCACCTCCGCGTGTGGCCGACCGCATCTAACTCACATATCGGCATGAACATAGAGGTCGTCGCAAAAGAGCCGCACCCAAATCAGATCAGACTTCGTTGCCAGTCTGTCTCCATGCTCCCCGGCGTATGATCTCGAATGGGAGCTGCGCCATGGTAGCGGGGACCGCTTGATCTTCGTATTCTCCGTGGTGATCGACTTGGAGGAGGACTTCGATATACGCGAATATCCGCGTGACGAGGTGAACCGCCTCACCGCCGATCTGCGGGAGCGGATCGGCGGCACGGAGGTCGACTCCTGGGACGTGTGGGTGGTCACCGTGACGACACGGCCCAGACCTTCCGTCGATGATCAGGCCCGATAGTCTTGTCGATCATGCCGCGCAGCTTGCGGACGCCGGACCCGGGGGTCCGCTCGCGGGACGCGGACATCAGGCGCGGCGTCAGTGCGGCATATTATGCGGTGTTTCATGACCTGACCGGACGCGCGGCACGTCATCTGGTCGGCTCGTTTCCTCAGGAGATGCAGAACGAGATCCGCGCACGTGGTCGCATGGGGAGATAGCTCGACTTGCGAAGTACGTGGTCGATCGGTCCAACGTCTTGAAGCGCAACCCCGATGCTCCGCTGCCGGCGAACCTGAAACAGTATGGCCGGCTGTTCGACATCGCAGCGACGGACGCGGACCTCGTCGACGGACTTCGAACGTTCAGCCAAATGCAGGAACAGCGCCACGCCGCTGACTACGACCACAACGCCCAGTTCACCAGATCGTCTCCGGTCGAGGCATGTGAGAACGCCAGACTCGCGCGCACTCGGCTTGGTGATGCCCAGGACCAAGCCCGAAAGGCGTTCTTCGCTCTTCTTACGGTAGGACGTGCAGGCTTCCGCCAACGCTGAGCTTCCCGGCTGGTGTGGTGAACGCTGCGGGCGGCTTTCATCGCTGACGACGGATCCCCGCATGCGGGACCCGCCGCTCCAGCGCATGAACGAGGCGGCGCGGATCTACACACCGACATCCGGGCGCCGTAGGCCGAAGTGCACCGGCGGCTGGCCAAGCTGACCGCAATCAGGCGGCTACGGTAGTGCTCGGTTCACGTCACGTTCAATGAAGCCGTGGAGGCGGTATAGTAGCGCCTGATCGCGACTACCGCAGTGCCAGCCAACCAGCCCGTCCCACCCGCCAACCTGCTGTTCATCCTGTCCGATCAGCACAACCTGCGCGGCGCCGGCTGCTACGGCGGCGACGGCATCACGCCCAACCTGGACGGGCTGGCCGCCGCCGGCACCCGGTTCACCTCCGCCTACACCAACTGCCCGCTGTGCGTGCCGGCGCGCGCCTCGCTCGCCACCGGCCGCTACGTGCACGACATCGGCTACTGGGACAACGCCCACGGGTACGACGGCCGGGTGCCGAGCTGGGGGCACCACTTGGCCCGGCACCGCCTGAGGTGCGACTCGATCGGCAAGCTGCACTTCCGCGGCGGCGGCGACAACGGTTTCGCGCGCGAGATCGAGCCGCTGCACGTCGTGGACGGTGAGGGCGATCTGCTCGGCTGTCTGCGCGAGGATCCACCGGTCCGCAACGCGCGCGCCGGCGTGCTGGACGCCGGCCCCGGCGAGTCGAGCTACCTGGCCTACGACGTGCGCAACGCCGACAACGCCGTCGACTGGCTGCACGCCCACGCCGGCGACCGCCGTCCGTGGGTGCTGTTCGTGGGCTTCGTCTGCCCGCATCCGCCCTACGTCGGGCCGCCGCAACACTTCGAGCGCTACGATCCCGGCGCGGTCCGGTCGATGCCGCAGGAAGATCCGGCCGACTGGCCCGACCACCCGGCGATCGACGGGGTGCGCGACGTCCTGAACCTGAACGAACCGCTCACCGCGGAGCAGCGCTCGATCTACCGGCGGGCCTACCTGGCCGCCTGCACCCACCTGGACGAGCAGATCGGCCGCGTGCTGGCCGCGCTCGACGACTGCGACCTCCAGGACCGGACGCGCGTGCTCTACACCTCCGACCACGGCGAGTCGATGGGAGCGCGCGGGCTGACCGGCAAGCTCACCATGTACGACGAGTCGGCCGCCGTGCCTTTGATCATGGCCGGCCCCGACGTGCCCGCCGGCCGCACCGTCGCCACCCCGGTAAGCTTGGTCGACTGCTTCCCTACGGTCCTGGGCGCCACCGGTTGCCCGCTCCCCGGCGAGCCGCTCCCCGGCGAAGACCTCCTCGCCCTGGCCGCCGCCGGCGAACGCGACCGCACCGTGTTCGCCGAGCATCACGCCGTGGGCTTCCGTCGCGCCGTCTACCTGCTGCGCGACCGCCGCTACAAGTACGTCCACTATGTCGGCATGCGCCCGCAGCTCTTCGACGTGGCCGCGGACCCCGACGAGGTCGAGGACCTGGCGGGCCGGCCCGAGCATGCCCAGACCGTGCGCGGCTTCGAGCGGCGCCTGCGCGCCATCGTCGACCCGGAGGAAGCCGACGCGCGCGCCCACGCCGACCAGCGGCGCAAGGTCGCCGCCGCGGGCGGCCGCGATGCCGTGATCGAGCGCGGCACCTTCGCCAACTCCCCGACCCCGGACCAGGCTCCCACGTGGGAGCGGCCGGCCGGCGGCTGATCGGGTAGAGTCGGGAGCCGGAGGACGGATACCGCATGGAGCTGCACGAAGTCGCCGACAAGGAGTTCGCGCGCAAGGGGTTCACCGTGGTGCGGGGCGCGTTCGACTCGTCCGAGGTGGCGGAGCTCCACCGGCACGCCGACGCGATCGTGGCCGACCACGCCGCCCACCAGCGCCGCTACGCCGAGGAGGCCGAGCGGATCGCCGCCGAGCATCCGATGCCGGGCGCGCCGGACCCGACAGCGCACCTGCTGGAGCAGCAGAGCCGGCTCCGGGAGGCTCCGGAGATCGAGGTCTCTCCCCGCCACATGCGGCGCGAGAACCGGATCTACCCGAAGCGTCGCCGGCCGGTCGATCCGGCCGAACGCAAGACGGCGATGGCGAACGGCACCCCGTGGGCCGCGTTCACCGGGCAGATCAACGGGCTGGCCGACTACGACGAAGCGTTCGCCCGGGCGGCCGTCCACCCGCGCATCGCCGAGGTGCTCGGACAGGTGCTGGCGCCCGACGCGAAGCTCTGGTTCGACCACATCTTCGCCAAGGGCGCTCTCAACGACGACCCGCCGTACCACGGCGCCAACCGTTTCCATCAGGACGGCTTCTTCCAGTTCGACCGCCGCACCGTGACCTGCTGGCTCGCCCTGGACGCGGTGACCGAGGAGAACGGCCCCTTCCACTACATCCCGCTGGACGCCGGCCCGGCCGGGGCCGGCCCCGAGGCCGCAGGCTACGGCCGCTTCGATTTCGACGACCTGGGTGCGGACGGACTCTCCCGCGAGCTGCTGGACGCCGCGGAGATCGTCACGCTGGAACCCGGCGACCTGGCCGTGCACGACCGCTGGGTCCTGCACGCCACCGGCCCCAACGAGAGCGCCGAGCCCAGATGCGGCTGGGCGCTGCACTACACCGACGCCCGCGCCCGCCTGGGCGAGTTCGACCGGCCCCGCCCGGACGCGACCCGCTTCGCGAAGGTCACGGCGGAGGGCTACCATATCCGCAACGGCAAGCTGTCCGGCAACCGCGCATGGCCGCTGGTCTGCGGTCAGTCCGTGCCAGGAGGAATCTGAACCATGAGCCTGCGCGTCACCGTCTGGAACGAGTTCGTCCACGAGCGCGACAATGAGTTCGTTCGCAGCATCTACCCGGACGGCATCCACGAACAGATCGCCGGCCACCTGCGCGCGCAGGACGGCCTTGAGGTCCGCACCGCCACGCTCGACCAGCCCGATCACGGCCTGACCGCGGAGGTGCTGGACGCCACCGACGTGCTCATCTGGTGGGGCCACGCCGCCCACGCCAAGGTGCGTGACGACATCGTCGACCGCGTGCAGGAGCGCGTGCTGCGGGGCATGGGGCTGATCGTCCTGCACTCCGGCCACTACTCGAAGATCTTCAAGCGCCTCATGGGCACCACCTGCAGCCTGACGTGGCGGGAGGCGGCCGAGCGCGAGCGGCTCTGGGTGGTGAGCCCGAACCATCCGATCACGCGCGGCTGCGGGCGCTTCATCGAGATCCCCAACGCGGAGATGTATGGCGAGTTCTTCGACATCCCGGATCCGGACGAGCTCCTGTTCGTGAGCTGGTTCGAGGGAGGCGAGGTGTTCCGCAGCGGCGCGGTGTGGCATCGCGGCCAGGGCCGCGTCTTCTACTTCCGGCCGGGCCACGAGACCTTTCCGATCTTCCATCACCCGGGCGTGCTGCACGTGCTCACCAACGGCGTCCGCTGGTGCGCCTTCGCCGGCAACGACCAGATGGTGACCATCATCGGGACCCCCAACCAGAAGGAACCGTTCGAGGTGCTCTCCCCCAAGGACTACGTCATGGGCGAGCTCGATCACCCGCCGGAGTCCGGCGCGAGGTAGCGGCACGTAGCGGGCAGGTAGGCTCTACTCGGTGTGGTTGTCCGCCTGCCGGGTCGCGGCTTGCGGCCTTCGCAGAGCGACCTGCTCCACGTGCTCGCTACGACAGGGTGGTCGCCATCCAGCGGACCTCGCCGACGACCTCGGCCGTGCCATCGGCCCAAGGCACCGGTGATCGTTGATGATGGTCGCTCACCAGGACCCAACGACCGGCTCGATCCTTCCCCGCGCGCCTCACCATGAGGCCCTCACCTGTGCGGAGCGCGAAGATGCGCCCGATACGCCGCCGGCGACGTGTATGGTCGACAAGAACCGAGCAACCGTCCGGCAGCGTCGGTTCCATCGCATCTCCCCGCACGCCGATTATCGTACAGTGGTCGGGATCGATCGCGCGCCGCTCGAGCCATCGGCGTTGAAATGCGAGGTAGCCGATCACGGGCGCATGTTCGAGCTCCGTGCTGACCCCTTCCGTCGGCTCCGGTGTGCGGATCGGCACGTAGCCGGTGTCCGGCCGATCGCTCATGCCTGCCGGATGATCCGGCGGCTCGGTGTCGGAGCGAGCCTCCTCCCGTTTGCCGTCCGTGAAGTTGCGTAGCAGCAGAGCCAAGTCTGCCCGCAGGCTTGCGCGAAGATCGTGCTGCAGCCTCAACACCAGCCTCGACGCCCATGAGGGAGGCCGATCCTCAGCAGCGGGAAGCACGCCCCGGACGGTCCCTGCGACATGGTCGGCAGCCCTTCGCGTCGTCTGCGCCGGGTCCCGCTCCCGTGGCGGTCCGATGTAGAACTCCAGACCCAGAGCGGAAGAAGCGTATTCCAGGGTAGTGCTCAGCGCAGCGCGTCCTTGTATGAGGCTCCGAAGTTGCCCGACGGGGATGCCGGTGCGGACCGAGAGCGGTCGCAGCCCCTCGCGCTCGACGTGGGGCTCGCACAGCCGAGCGGAGGTGATCCATCCCCGATCGTGGCACGTATGACACGTTACTCGAAAAGTCCGAAATCGCCCACCGAAGCGCCTTGGAGGGGTTGACGGTCCGTGCTTCCGATAGCACGATCGTGCTATGGCAGATACGGCAGAGTGGCTCTCGCGCCTGTGTACGGTATTCGCCGCTCACACCCGGCGCCGCATCTCCACGGTTTCGCGCTTGGCGACCGGAAGCGGCGAGACGATCGCGCGGCTGAGCAGAGGTCGTACCATCACGATTCGTCGTGCCGCTCGGGCACTCCAGTACCTCTCTGACCATTGGCCCGACGACACGGAATGGCCTGCCGAGATCCCGCGGCCGCAGCCATCTCGGCTGAACGAGGCCAACTGCGCGCAACACGGCGATCTGCGAGACTCGTCAAGTAGAGCCGCAGCCCGCTGCGGTCCCAACGACCTCGCTCACCACCCTCGACCGCAAACGCCAGCGCGCCCCTGCTGCGTTCCCGCATCCGGCCGAACTCTCGCCAGCGGGATTATCGCCGCCGAACTCTCCTGGCGCTGCCGTCTGTTTCAGCGAAGTCGCTCACTCCCAGCCCGACTCCCTCACACGCCCCGGGCCTCCTGAGTGGTCGTCGCAAAGGAGCCGCACCCAATTGATTGAACCGAATGTCCCCCACGTTGAGCATAGGAACCGCCATCTCGATTCGAGTGCGGACACCCGGACCACGCAGCAGTGTAATTGAGGAGGCGATTGGACGCGATGTCAGGAGTAGACCGTCGGACACCTAGGAAGGGGGCACGGGTACCCCATTCCACTCCACAGGAGCAACTTCGGAGGCTATAGCGGCATGGCATTATTGTTGGACATCTTCGATGACGCACGCCAGCTCCTCTCTCAACAATGGCACGAACAGCCTACACCCGAACGCACGGTTCGCAGAGCGCGCACCTTTCTCGACACGCTGCCCCGCGAGTATGAGAAAAGAAACCCTCCGACGCTCGATGAAAGGCGTCGTCTCGGATACATCATCGATCTTCTGAAAGAGTCATCCTCACTGATCGATGTTCATTCCTTACCGCAGGTTGGCCCAACATTGCCGACCACCAAGACTCCGGACGACCGCTTCCCCAGTGCGTTCCAAATAATAAAGAGAGCAGCCCAGCCCGCGCTCTTGATCGTCCTCTTGATCTGGCTACTGGTAATTGGAAAGTTTCCCATTCTGATTCCGTTCTTGCTGTTGGCCGCGCTGACACTCCCATTTCGGATACTATTCCGACCATCCAAGTGGCGATCCTACTTGACCGAATATGATCCTCGTCGCTCCTCAGCACAGGACCACGATGAAGATCGCGACGTACACGCAGTCGTCCAAATAGACGTCAATGCCTTGCTCACCAGATTAAGGCAGACGATAGCGAAGGCCGAGACCTTGCTCAAAGAGGAGAAGCAAGAGCCGCCGGACACCCCCAAGAACCCCATCCACGAAGCGCGGGACATCCTTGGCTTCTTTCAGGATTTATTGGAAGCATCGCACTTTCAGGACGCCGAGTATGCCCTGAAAATTACTCGAAGCCTTAGGCGCATTCTGAGTCGCCACGGCATCGAAATCGAAGATTTTGACGAGGGGAAGAACGAGAGCCATTTCGAGTTCGAGTTCGACGATACCTCGGACTCTCACGGCATGACAACAAGATTCGCGTTGGTCACCAAGAACGGAACGTTGCTCGCGCCGGGCTCCGTGCTGACCTCCTCGCAGAAGAAATGAGCAACGCTCAAGATCTTGACCGGCATTCATCCGCGCAAGGAGTCGATATGAACGTCGTCGTGGCTATTCCAGAGGCGGAAACCGTGCCCGCTGAGACGAGCCCTGCCGAAATCATTGGATTCGACTTCGGTCATGCAGAAACAGCCTTGACGAAGGCCATCACGAATGCGTCCACGCAACCGACGGTTGTAGAGATTCGCGGCGAGGCGCCGTTCATCACGGCTGTCGCCGAGCACCCGGAACGAGGCGTTCTGATTGGGGAGAACGCATATAAGGCAAGGGATCCGGAGACGGTGAGAGTCGCCTTCAAGAGTCCGGATTTCAAGAACGCCGAAACCCGTCGGCTTACGAAACTCTTCGTCCGCAAAGTTGTGGACACGCTTACCGATGACAGGCTGATCGAAGGTCCCGACCGTACCCTTTTCGTCGTAGGTTGTCCATCTGGTTGGGACACGGCAATCCGCGAAAATTTCGAATCCCTTCTCAGGCAGTGCGGCATGGTTCACGTCGACGTGCTCGCGGAATCCCATGCAGCCTTTCTCGCTGCACGTGATTCTCTCGAAGTGCCAGCGGATAGTCTTGAACGGTCGGTGTTGATCGTCGATATCGGATCGTCGACGACGGACTTTACCGCGGTTGTCGGGCTTGAACAACAGCGAATGGATTTTGGTAGCAATGAACTCGGTGCAGGGATTCTGGACAAGATCATCCTCAGACGGTGGCTCGATGATCAGAACGACCGGGACTTGAGTAAGCTCATCGACCAGTCGCCTCAGCACAATTCGGTGTGCCTGCTGCATTGCCGGAAGGTGAAGGAAGAGTACTTCAATTCAGATAACACCGACGAAGCCCCTGCGGTAATCACCAAGCGCTTGATAATTGGCGGGCAAAGATACCTCTTTGACGTCGAAATAACTGATCAGGACATGGACACCATCCTCTCCAGTCCGATCGGTGACGGTCTCGAAAGGAGCTCCGAGTTGGAACGCCTCAATTGGCGGGATGCCTTTCGGAAAAAGCTTCAAGATGCCCGCAAAGCGATGCGCGACGTGCCCCCTCAGATGATTCTGTTGACGGGAGGCGCTTCCAGGATGGACTTCGTAGTTACCAGTTGTGAGGAAGTATTTCCTGACGCGTCGGTACGGCGAGGCTCCGAGCCGCAGTTCACGATCGCGCGCGGCTTGGCGTGGGCCGGCAGGCAACTCACCAAAACAGCCATGTTTCAGACCG
The DNA here is from genome assembly GCA_965215345.1 of Spirochaetia bacterium. Lineage (GTDB taxonomy): Bacteria > Spirochaetota > Spirochaetia > SZUA-6 > Bin103 > CATQHW01. The sequence continues at coordinate 3,398,584 of CBDCDL010000002.1, forward strand.
ACATTGAACGCATTCTCGAGTCGGGAAGTATTCAGGAAGGTGTGCGCGGCCACTTGCAGGACCTGAAACCTCGGATCGCCGAGGTCGCCGCTCATATATTTACGGAAGAGGTGATTATCCCGACCTTCAACGAGTGGCGTAGCGGACGGATTTCGACCTTGAACGAAATGAGTTCGGTGATGAAGTCACGCGGACAACAGGTCTTCGGTAATCTGAGTGAAGTAGGAGCGACCAAGGAATTCGGGGAAGTGGTCGAGTTGTGGGTCGACGAATCCGTGAGGCCGACAGTAGAGAGGCTGGTTGAACCGGCGTGCGAACGAGCCGGAATCGCCGTGTCTCATCTGGCTATCGGCGACGATCTCCAGCTGCCCAGCATAGAGGTGCCATCTGGCGACGTGGAGCTCACAGACATGAAACATGTAGGCAAAGCGATTGTCACCATTGGTGCGTCGATTACGGCGGCCATTTTGGGTGGTGGTGGCACTGCTCTATTGATGTCCGGACCTATCGGTTGGATCATTGGATTTGTCGCTGCTGCGGCGATATTGCGTTACGGACAAAAGGTATCGATGGACAAGATCCGTGAGGTGAAGATGCCTGTGCTCATGAGAAAGATGGCGATCAGAGAGTCGAAATTGCGGGAACAGATGGAAGAAAAGAGAGGCGATTTTAGGGACGAAATCGGTAATGGCTTGGAAGATGAATCGTTCGATGAGTTGTTGCAGGAGGTGGCACGAGCCGTAAATGAAGAGTTGTCAAAAAGGGCTGACAGCGCGGTGATGTTGATCAGATGAACGCGATACCATCGCCACGACAACGGAGGTGAGGAGGCGACATTGGTGCTCGGTAGTATCAAGGTCCCGCAGGAATGAACAAGGTAGCAACGCTTCATCACAAGAAGACCGCAGACATCAAACGCGCTCCGATAGGCTTCTCATGGACCACGTTCTTCTTCTGGGGAATCGTCGGATTTGTGTTTCGTGGCGACCGAAGTGTCTACGCAAAGGCATGGTTCGCTATTACAGTCGCATCGTTCGTGATAGGGCTAGCACTTCCTCCCGTGCTATTGTTGATCGTATCTATTGTGGGAGTATTTCTTGGACTTAGGTACAACGAGAGATATATCCCGGAATAAGCGGTAGACGCGCGAGGGGTTGAAAGAAATCCTCCTAAGTGCTGTAATGGGAAGCAGGTAAACACGTCCCGTGACAGCCCGAAGGAGGATGCAATCAGATGCAGCAGCAAGACTACCATAGCGGCGAAGGGTGTCAAGGCCGATTCGCCAACCCACGGGTCGTCGTCGAGGAACATCGGGGCGCTCCGTTGCTGAACAGCTCGGGGCTGGTGATCATTCGCCAGCTCATCGAACGACTCGGTATCGCGCAGGCGATCAACGCCGGCCTGCGGTTGCTGAGGCGCCGCAAGCCGTACGCGGAGTCGGATCACATCCTGACGCTGGTCTACAACCTGCTCACCGGAGGCGAGACGCTCAACGACATCAACCGCCTGGGCGACGATCCTGCGTTGCTGCGCGTGCTGGGTACCGAGCAGGTGCCGCATGCGACGACCTCCGGCGACTTTCTGGCGCGCTTCAAGCCCAAGAAGAAGGATCGGGAGCCGCAGCCGCTGCGCAAGCTGCGGGAGGTCATCGAGACCGTCCAGCAGCGTGCCTTCGCGCTGCTGCCCCGGCAGCGGCGCAAGGTGGCGACGCTGGACTGGGACTCCTCGAATCACGAGGTGTATGGCGAGCAGAAGGAAGGAGCGGACTTCGCCTATGACAAGACGTGGGTGCTACAACGTGCTGTACGCGACGTTGGCGGAAACCGGCGACGTGCTCCATCAGGAGCTGCGCGAACCCGGCTTATTCACGCGTCGGTCTGACAAGCCATGTCTGGAGATAGAAGAACGATTATTCCAGAAAATGGGTGTGCTGGCGCAGCCATGCAGGAGTGACGGCGCGGCTGGGAGCAGATGGCCAAGAGCGCGTGCAGCGTTGAAAGGGCGCGGTTGGTCGGGACCGAAAGGCTGACGGCAGTCGAGCACGCCGGCGAGGACACAGATGACCGCGCCCAGGTGCTCGAAGAAGAGGTTCTGAACGTGCCGGCCTGTCGGCCTCAGCCGTTGGGCGCCCAGTCCAGGAGGGTGAGCTTGTTCCACAGCCGCAGCCAGTCGGCCGCCGCATGCTGCGCGATCACGACGGTCGCCCGCCGGCCGTGGCGGACCACCCGGCTGGCCACCCGCAGCACCCGCTCGCGCAGCCGGCGCAAACTCCAGCCGACGCCGGTCGCCCGCTGCATCAGACAGCGCCCCGCGTGCAGCACCTCGTAGGCCAGCAGATTCAACAGCAACAGCGTCTCGTTCTGGGCCCGCACTCCTGCTTCTTGCGGCTCGGTGGCGGCCTCCAGGCAGCGGCCCCGGTAGTGGCTCTTCGCACGCGGCGCCGAGGACAGCGCCGGCGCCAGCACGTCCATGAACTCTCCCATGTGCCCTTCGGCCTTGCCCCGCATGCGGTACAGCCCCAACAGCCGCGCGCCGCTGTAGCGGTTGCGTTTGAGGTTGGTGATCAGCCAGAAGTAGTCGAGGAACAGTTCTCCGGGCCGCTCCACCACCACCAGCACCACCCGCCGCGCGTGCTCCCAGGAATCGGCCTGGTAGCGCAGCTCGTGGCACCACACCCGCCCCTCGCGCGGCGGACGCCCCGGCGGCCGGCGCAGATACGGCTGCGCCATGCGGTCCAGCACCGCGTTGTTGCGGATGCGCGCCACGTAGTCGATGCCCGATGACTCCAGGCCCGTGAGCGTTTTTCCGTCGGGAAACCCGGCGTCCATACGCACCAGCACCGACTCGCACACCCGCGGCCGGCAGCGCTCGACCACCCGCTGGATAAACTCGAGCGCGCCGTCGGCCGAGCCCACCGCGCCGGGCCGCAGCGTGCCGTCGAGCAGGTCGCCGCTCTCCGCGCAACTGGCGATGAGCGCATGAAACATCCGCTGCCCGTAGTGGCCGTTGTACTGGCTGCCGGCCTGCTGCCCGTGCACCTCGAACGGCAGGCCGTCCAGGTCGATCATCAACCGCTTGTACCGCCGCTCCCCGTTGTCCTTCCACAGCCGGCGCACCGCCAGCTCGATGATCCCCTCACGCACCACATCCTGGTTGGTCGGCACGCTCAACAGACCCACCAACCGCGACAACGTCGGCTGCGAGGGCAGCACGCTGTCGGGCTCCAGCGACGCGGTGCCGCAGCGCGTGTCGTTGGCCACGCGAAAGCTCGGGTCGTGCCGCAGCCGGTCGGCGTCGTCCTGGTCGCGCCAGCCCTGGCCCAGCAGCAACACGCTGGTCCGCAGCAGGTCGGCCAGCGGGTAGGTGATCAGCAGCGGATTGCGCGGATCCAGCAGCCGCTCGTCCATCCAGTCGACGATGCCGGTGCGCTCCATGATCTCGCGCAGCAGCAGCGCGCCGCTGTCGGCGCTCAGATGATCCGCCCGCGCCTCGACCTGCACCGAGCCGTTGAAGGTCGTCGAAAAGATCGGTAGAGTCTCACCCACGGCGTGTCCCGTCCTTTGCGGAGGTTTTGGCGTAACACCTTGACTCTACTGCAAATCGGCGGACGCGCCTACTCTTTCTCTACTCCTCCGTGAATAAGCCGGGCTAATGCTGAATCTGTTGCGTCTTGGCGACGGCGCGGTGCTGCGGTGCAAGCGGTTTCTGTATCTGTGGATCAACCAAGCGGGGGTCGTGTCCAAGAGTGGCCGCGATACCGTGGTGCTCAAGCTGCCGGCCGGCGAGTATTACCAGCGATTCGGCACGGCGCTCGCGCGCGTAGCTGCCTTGTAGGCAGCGGAGTGGGATGTCCGATCGAGTCTGCGGGAGCACTCTGTCCTGACGATTCCCTGCGGCGCACCGACTGAGGCCGGATCGCTTGGCGACCATAGTTCGCGCTCACGCGACAGCCATCCTCGACTTCTTGGCGCTCCAAGCCACGCTCGACAGGAGTTGATCCCCTCGAAACCGATTCCGACTAAGCGTTCTGCCAATTGCTGTCGCCGAGCCCGCCGCCTTATCGCTTATTCTGGGCTTGCTCTTTTCTCCCCTTATCCCGACCGACCGAGCGGACTCAGGAACCTCAGCAGCGCGTGCAGCCGCTCCTGGTGATCACCCGCGAACCGCTCCCAGCAGCGAACTCGGCAGCGCTGCCTCCGCCACCGGCTCGGCGAACTCCGCGCGCGCCATCTGCCAGAATGGCGTCTCCACGAACCCGTTACGCCACCACCGGCACCAACGCTCCACGGTACGCCGACTGACTCCGGTCAGTTCCCGCAGCTTCCGTACCCGCGTCGGGCTCGGCCCATGGCGCAAGGCCGCCACCAGCACCACGATCAGACCCAGATACACCCGCCGGCCCAGAAACCGCAGCGACGCCGGCGTCACCCGCTTGCGGCAGCCGTCCTCGGCGCAACAGAAACTGAACGGGTGCGGCTCTTTTATGACGACCATTAAAATCATATGTGATAATGATTTAGAAATCTTGCCTACCCTTGACGCGCCGTCTGAACGCCACATATGCACCTGACCAGTCGTAAGGTCCCTGCTCGCTCGGGACGGTGGTCGCAGCCCGACCGACCGGTAACGAGCAGGCGCCGCTGCCTTGTACTTCACGTTCCAGACTTGGCGCGACGTAGGTTGAGCGCGCCTGGGTTCCGGCTATGCAGAGTGACTCTCGAAGGTGTCCGGCATCTGCCATCGTTCTTATGTCATTCCCTCACAAAGAGTTACAAGCAGTTCAGCAGGACTATTCTTAGGCTGCGATTTAGCCGGTTTACGCTCCTCGTTCCTGGGCTCAATCCCCAAGCTCAGCGCACCCACGGTCCCGCGTATTTGTCGGATCAATACCCAGCCTCCGCGGCCCCCTTCGCCATGCGATCGTTCTTCGCCCCCCACCACGGCGATTACGTGCATTTGTAAACCGGCAGGGTTAGCGACCCCACCTCGGCATTCATAGCGACCCCAGGGTCGGCATCGAAAACGACCCCGGGTCGGCATTCAAAACGACCCCCCTCTCCGGCACAGAAGACGACCCCCCTCACGACCGACGGTTCGGGTGAACAACCAACGAACCACGTGAGGGGGTCAGATGGCGAGGAGGACGTCGACGATGGATCTGCAAGAGATCGTGCGGCGACTGAGAATGAACCAGTCGATCAAGGCGATCAAGCGCGAGACCGGCAAGCACCGCAGCGTGATCCGCAGAGTGCGGGAGCTGGCCGAGCAGGAAGGCTGGCTGGATGCGGCGGAGCTGCCCGGCGAGCGGCAGCTCCGCGAGCGGTACCACGAACAGCAGCAGGCCGAGCGCGGTGCACACCCGCTGGATGCCCACCGCGAGAAGATCGCCGGATGGCTCGAAGAGCCCTACAGCTTCCTGGTGATCCACAAACTGCTGACGGGGTCGGGGGTGGAGTACTCCGAGACCACGGTGCGCCGCTACATCCACCGGCACTTCCCGAAGGCGGTGCGGCCGGTGATGCGGCGCGAGACCACGCCCGGCGAGGTGATGGAGGTCGACTTCGGTCATCTGGGGCTGACCTGGGACACCGCCACGCGCTCGCGGCGGCGCACCTGGATGTTCTCCGGGCGCCTGCGCCATTCGCGGCTCGCCTACCGGGAGGTGGTGTTCGATCAGAAACAGCCCACCTTCTTCGCCTGCCACATCCACGCCTTCGAGTTCTTCGGCGGAGTGTCCGAGAAGGTGACCCCCGACAACCTGAAAGCGGCGATCATCGTCGCCTCGTTCGAGGCTCCGCTGGTCAACCGCGCCTATCGGGAGCTGGCCGAGCACTACGGGTTCCTCATCTCGCCCTGTCTGCCGCGGCGGCCCGAACACAAGGGAGGCGTCGAAAACGACGTCAAGTACGTCAAGAGGAACTTCCTGCCGCTGTTCGGCGAGGAGCAGAAGCAGCGCGGTCACGACGTGCCCTACGCAGACGAGTTGATCGAGGCGCTCGAACGCTGGAACCGCGACACCTACGAGCCGCACGTGATCCAGAAGGTCGGGCGCACGCCGCGCGAGCTGTTCGAGACCGAGGAAGCCGCCGCGTTGCGGCCGCTGCCGTTGCGGCGATGGGACCAGGTGACATGCAAGGAGCTCACCGTCGGGCCGGACTGGCGCGTGCAGTTCGAGAAAGCCTTCTACAGCGTCCCGCACCGGTTGATCGGCACGCGGGTGCTGGCGATGGGCAACTCCCACACGGTGCGCATCTTTCTGGACCACCAGGAGGTCACCGCCCATCAGCGCGCCACCAAGCCGTGGGAGGTCAAGCGCAAGTCCGAGCATGCGCCGCCGGAGCTGGAGCAGTACCTGAACCTCACCAGCGAGGGGCTGATGCAGTGGGCGCAGCGGCTGGGGCCGTCGGTGGGCCTGGTCGCCGAGCTGATCCTCGCCGACCGGGCGGTCGACGGACTGCGGCCGGTGCGCGCGCTGATCAGACTGGCCGACACCTACACCACCGCGCGGTTGGAGGTCGCCTGCCGGCGGGCGGTGCGCTTCGCCACGCCCAGCTACCGCAGCGTCAAGGACATCCTCGTCAACGAACTGGACCGGCTGCCGGAGGAAGTGTCCGCCGAGCCGACCAACGGGCAGATGCAGTTCCGCTTCGCGCGCCAGTTCGGCTACTTCGACGTCCCCGCCGCCGCCGACCACACCGCCACAGCCGCCGCGCAGGAGCAGCCTCATGGATGAGGTCGCCCTGCTGAAACCCAAGCTGACCCGCCTCAAGCTGGCCGGCATGCTCGACACCCTCACCGAACGCCTGCAGCAGGCGATGGCCGAGAAGTGGAGCTACACCCAGTTGCTCGACACGCTGCTCACCGACGAGGTCGAGCGGCGCGAGTTCAAGCAGCTCGCCCGCCGGCTCAGCAAGAGCGGCCTCGCCCCGGACAAGACCCTGGAGACCTTCGACTTCACCTTCAACCCGACCATCCACGCGCCGACGCTGCGCGAGTTGGCCACCTGCCGGTTCGTCGCGCGCGCCGAGAACGTGTTCCTGGTCGGTCCGTCCGGGGTCGGCAAGAGCCACGCCGCTCAGGCACTCGGCCACGTCGCCTGTCGCAAGGGGCACGAGGTCACCTACGAGCGCACCAGCGTCCTGTTCGACTGGCTGCACGCCGGCCGCGGCGACGGCAGCCACGCGCGCCGACTGCGCCAGATCGCCACCGTGGCGCTGCTGGTCCTGGACGACTTCGGGCTCAAGCCGCTGCCGGAGCACCAGCAGGAGGATCTGTACGAAGTGATCTGCCAGCGCTACGAGCGTCGTGCCACGCTGATCACCAGCAACCGCGACTTCAGCGAGTGGCCGCTGGTGTTCGCCAACCCGTTGATGGCCTCCGCCTGCATGGACCGCTTGGTGCATCGCGCGACGAAGCTGATCATCGAAGGCAAGAGCTACCGCATGGACAGCTTCGTGCGCCGGTCACGAGAGCGGTCGCAGACCGACTCGCCATGACCAGCGGTCACGGCCTTTGCTGTGGCGAGGACCGATGTCATGGCGTTGAGTAACGCCCAACGACAACGGCGCTATCGAGAGCGCCGCAAGGCCCGCAAGCCGCCGGTGCGGTACCGCCGCCCGCATGACCGCAGGTCCCGGCCGCAGCGCTGGCAGGATGCAGTACGGACGCTGCTTGACCTTCAGGGCGAGTATCAGGCGTGGCTCGACCACCTGCCGGACAGTCTCCATGAGTCCACGATCGCCCAGAAGCTTGAGGCGATCTGCGAGCTTGAGCTTGCCGAACTGGAGAGCATCGAGCTGCCGCGAGGGTTCGGGCGCGACTGAGCGAACGCCAGCGACCCGCACCGCAGGCTGAACCCACGCTTGGACAGCGCGCCGAACGTGTCAGCCTCGATGGGCGGGCTGCCTCGATGGGCGGGCGGCGGCGACGCGACCACTACGGCCGTGCCGCCGCCGCTTCGTCGGGCTACGCCCTTGCTCGTCAGCGGCGATCCCATTCGACCTCTCCAGGGGGCAGGGTACGGGCTATGGAGCTCCGCTGCCGCAGTGCAGGAGGGCGCGGCTTGGACAGACGTGGGCGTTGGCACGGTCCGGAGAACGAGATGACCCTGACACTGCGACACTCAGAGCGGACCGGCCAGAGCGGACCGGCATGTGACGATCCGCGCAGTTCGTCAGGGCGGAGGATCAGCCATCTGCGCGCCGTCCGGCGTGGCAGTGAGCCTCATACTGGCCCGCTGCGGCACGTGAGAACCGTGGCGGCATCCCCGGGGCGGTTATGCTTCCGTTTCGGTCCGCCTCCGTTCGGTCAGCTGCCAGCCACTTCATGTGCTCCGCACGGTGATGACCTCCAACCCGGCCGTCCGATGACCGGTACCCGATGACCGGTACGCCACGTTTGCCTGATCCGGCTCGGCGGCTGCGGTGACTGCGCGCGCCGATCACGGGTGCTACGGTTGATCCGCGCCCGTTACGTAACGGTGTGCAAAGACGATGGAGCTGAGCAACGCGCAACGACAACGGCGCTATCGAGAGCGCCAACCGAGAGGACCACGGCGCCCGCAAGCGCTCGCAGGGAGCTTGACCTGCCGGCTTCGCCGGGTGGAAACCTTCCCTCCCCGGGGGGAAGAACCCTCAGCAGTTACCTGCCCACCAACCTCGACGCCAACACCCCACGAACGCCGCCGCATCCAGGTCGAGAACCAGATCTCGGACCTGACACGGGTCGTCGACACCAGCCATCGCGGCTGCCAACGGCGCCAGCGGACCGACCGGCCTTGACCTCACACTCGGCCGATGATACGAGTATCTACCAACCGGGGCCCGGGGGGTCGTTTTGAGTGCCGACCTGGGGTCACTTTCCCTGCCGATTCGCAGCATTTGCCGCCACCACAGCCACTTAGGACGGATCCATCCCCCACAACGGTGGTCGTCGCAAAAGAGCCGCACCCAAACTGAACCGGCGCTCGTACCCGGACCGCAGCGCGATGCCGCTGCGCGGCTTGCGCGGGTAGGCGGCCACGTGCAGCTTGCCGCAGCACACCAGACACCCCTTCCCGTGTACCTCCGCCGCGATCTGCCGATCCGCCTCCAGCAGCAACTCATGGAATCTTGCGTCTCTGAGCAACTTGTGCCACAAAGGAGTCCTCCTCTTCTGCGTTTCCACAGAGAAGGAGGCCCCTCCGGGAGCGTTCATGCAAGCTCTCGGAGGGTTTCTTCGTTCTCCCCGCGCCTATCGTGCCCAGAATCCGGGGAGAGTTACCTCAAAATCCGCGCTCATGCTGAAAGATCGCGGTGACACCTTGGCCCATGACAACGGCACGGCCTCAGGAGGCCAACTGCCCACACGGCGCCACGCTCGCCGCGTTGAGTGTCGGGCGCCGCCATGTTCGCCAACGGTCCGATCGGCAACGGTCCAAGCGGCCGATGACGAGGCAACAGGGACTTGATCCAGGCCAGAGTGCCCACGCGATTGGAGAGCGAGGCTCCGGGCACCTGACCGACGGTGCCCTCGCGGCCCGATGAGGGTCAGCCGGCACGCTCGGCTGGATGGCTGCGTTGCTGCACCAAGCTCAGCAGCTCACCCTGCAGGCGTACCACCTCGCGTTGCAGCTCGGCCGGGTTGAGGGTGTCGAAGCGACGCCGGAGTCGTTCCTTGTGGTCCTCGGACACCTCCGGGCACGCCAGCACCCGCTGATACGGGGTCTGCGGATCGTCGTAGACCCGCCGCACCCGCGCGCCCTGGCGGGTCTTGGAGACCAGCTTCTGGGAGGGGTAGAAGAAGTTGATCAGCAGCCGCAGCCGATCGTAGAGCTCGTTGAGCACCGCGACCTCCTGCTCGGTCTCCAGGCGCAGGTAGCCGACATGCTTGCGCACGACGTCGTTGTTCTTCTGCTCGGTGAAGTTGTTGTCGTTCTTGCGGTTGGGCCGCGAACGGGTGAAGCCGATGCGCTCGGTGTCGCAGTAGCGGTGCAGGTGGTGGTTGATGAACTCGCTGCCGCTGTCGGTGTGCAGGGCGCGCAGGGCGAACGGCAACCACGAGCGAATCAGCAGCAGCGCCTGGAAGACCCACTTCTGCGCCTTGTTGAGTACGGCGCGAACCTCCGTCCACTGCGTCACCCGGTCGGTGAGCACCAGGGTGAAGGCATGCTCGCCGCCGGTGAGCCCGCCGTCGTGGCCGACCAGATCGGCGCCGAGTTCGCCGGGCCGTGCCTCCTGCCACTCGGTGAAGGTGCGGATCGGGATCTGGTTCATCAACCGCGTGGTCGGCTTGGTATGGGAGCGCCCGCGTATGCGCATACGCCGCTTCTCGGTGCGCAGCAGCCGGTCGACGGTGGCGGCGCTGATGCTGGTGAGCTTCCGGCGCGTGTCGGGGTCCACGGCGAGTTCGCCGAACTTCTCCAGCACCGGCAGTTGCGTGCGCAGCACCGCCACCAGCCGTTTGCCGCACAGGCAGCCGAACAGGTACCAGACCTTCGTCAGCGCGGCGAGGACCTGCTCGTCGTAGATGCGGCGGCCCTGGCGCCGCAGGCGGCGCTGGCCGACCACGATCTTGACCAGTTCGCCGTCGCGGCGCTCGAACACCGTCTTGCCCCACATGCGCAGCAACCACCCGGCGTGGTGGCGGGTGCAGCCGTGCAGCTCGACGAACTGATCGAGCATCGCCGCCTTCTGTCGCTTGCTGGCGCGTCGGTACCGGTTGGCCATCTCTCTGGTGACCGCTTTTCGTTGAGCCATGGTGAGCCCCATCTCCTCCGACCTCCGCCCTCATGGTGGGCTGGCCGTTCGTGTGGATGTTTCGATGAGGCACCGGTTTCCGTTCGTGTGGATTTCGATGAGGCAATGCGGGGGCTTGCAACGATGATCCGCCTGTGTTATGATATCTATGGTCGCGGTTCCGTGAGCGGCTGAGCAGAGTAGATGACCGCCTCACCGCCTCACCGCCTCACCGCCTCACCGCCTCACCGCCTCACCGCCTCACCGCCTCACCGCCTCACCGCCTCACCGCCTCACCGCCTCACCGCCTCACCGCCTCACCGCCTCACCGCCTCACCGCCTCACCGCCTCACCGCCTCACCGCCGAAACCTCTGACTTGACGCCAGGAGTCTGGTGGATGTGCCGCGGTAGCGGCATTTCCGCCAGATTTCCTGGCGCGCCGTCATCCGGTTGCTCCTCAAGGTCCTGCGCCGGGCAGGTCACGATGGGCGATCCGTTGCGCGGCTCTTCGCGGCGGAGTCGCAAGCAATGGTTTTCGGACGATAGCAGACGATTCGACCGTAAGCGCGGACCGGTGGATGCATTGCGGGTGTCATGGCGAACGCGAAAATCGCGCCTATAGGGGGATTGATGTCTGATAGTGAGTACCTGTTTTCGCTCAGAGGAACAACGGAGACATTCGAGGGCGTTGGCCGTTCGGACGGTGAAGCCGCTAGTCGAGTGTTCACGCTATCCCAAGGGGTAGTGATTGCCGACGTGGAACCGGATCCTCATGACTTCGTTCTGAGGATAGTTCCCGAAGGACTAAGCAGAGGGCAAAAATTATTGCTGGGAGGTGGCGCTCGCGCTGCTGGGAAAGCTGTCGGTGCTGCATTTGGGAGCGCAGTGTTCCCTGGTGTTGGGACCTACCTTGGCGCAGTAATTGGCGCGCTCGCGGGTCCGATGGCCGTAAAGAAATACACTGGGATGCCGTTCTTATGGAAGGCACTGGCACAGCCCGAGGTCGGCGAGCCTCAAATCTGGGAACCCAGCTTCAGTCCTCAGGCAGCATTGGTGAATAGCAATAACGATGCCGGTCTTAGAGAAGGCAAGCACCGGCTGGTAGTCGAGTCCGAACAGCCGTGGAATGTAAAGCTGATACAACCTGATATCGGGCAGTCGCGCGGACCACTGATCGATGCATTCGAGGCAGAGAACTGGAAGTCAGGCGGAAGCCATATCTTTGGACCGTATCATTCGAGTGCGCGCCCAATCTTTGCCAACATTCAGTACCGCGGCAAGGGGGTGTGCGGTGCTATGTTAGTAGCCGTTGACGGGACGCACAGCTGTTCGGTGTACAGCCCTGAGAAACAGAAACCAGGCAATTTTGAAATCGCAGATCTTCAGACAGGCATCTTGCCAGGAAAGGAATACATGCTGTGTGTCATGTCGTCGGACGGAGATTGGAAGATCAAGTTCCACTGACCGCTGGCGTTCAGACAGCCGCAGCAGCAGACACAGGAGATCAAGAACAAGGTATTCACGCTGCAACGATACGACAAGGCGATCCACGATCTGGAGCGGCACGGCCGACGCTTCGCGTGCGCCGACTCCGCGCTGAAGCGGTAAGTCGGTGGCCAAGACGGCCGGCAGGACTCACATCTCACATCTGCGAGAAGGAGGGAAGAACCAGTGAGCGATGAAAACGGAAACAGGGAAGACGCGCACGACTTCGGCGACGGTGCCGGACCGGTTCCAGCGCGCAAGCACCAGCATGGTGGCGGCTGGGTCGCCGCCACGGCTAGCGTGAAGGACACCGCCATGGTAGCAGTCGACGCCGTGGTGTACGGAAGTGCCTCCGTGTCGGGCTATGCCAAAGTGATCGGCAAAGCGCAGGTGTTCGACAACGCCCATGTGCACGGCTACGCCCGCGTAGCCGGCAAGGTATACGGCAAAGCCTGGGTGTCCGACAACGCCAAGGTTGATGAGGACGCCGTGGTGTACGGAAGTGCCTTCGTGTCGGGCTATGCCAAAGTGATCGGCAAAGCGCAGGTGTTCGACAACGCCCGTGTGCTCGACTACGCCCGCGTAGCCGGCAAGGTATACGGCAAAGCCGGGGTGTGGGGCCACGCCAAGGTTGATGAGGACGCCGAGGTATACGGCAAAGCCACGGTGTACAAAAACGCCATAATAGCCGGCAAAGTATACGGCAAAGCCACGGTGTACGAAAACGCCATAATAGCCGGCAAAGTATACGGCAAAGCCACGGTGTACGAAAACGCCATAATAGCCGGCAAGGTATACGACAAAGCCACGGTGTCGGGCCACGCCAAAGTTGATGAGGCTGCGGAGGTATACGGCAAATCATCGGTGTACGGTAACGCCATAATAGCCGGCAAGGTATACGACAAAGCCACGGTGTTGGGCCACGCCAAGGTTGATGAGGACGCGGAGGTATACGGCAACGCCATCGTGTCCGAAGATGCAAATGTGGAGGAGGAGTCCAACGCCCGCGTGATCGACGGGTTCCGGTCGCTGGGGACAAGGTAGTATGAGGGTGGTAAATGGGGATAATATGGGCATTTCCTACGGAGTATCCGACCTGAGCCGCGACGAAGGCTGGGTCAGCGTCGGGGTCGATCACGACACGGCTTACTTCTCCGTGAACGCGATTGCCGTTGGTGGAACGACATGGGCCGCCCCGCCTACGGTACAGATCAGTTGGTGATCACCGCCGATGCCAGCGGCAGCAACGGCCCACGAACGCGACGGTGGAAGTGGGAACTGCAGCGCTTTGTGAATCGCACCGGACTGACGATCACGGTCTGCCATTACCCGCCGGGCACCAGCACGTGGAACGCATCGAACACCGGCTGTGCTCATACATCGCCATGAACTGGCACGGCAAGCCGTTGGTGAGTATGGCCGCGGTGGTCTATCTGATTGGCGCAACGACGACAGGAGCGGCCTGCGGGTGCGCACGGAGATCGGCGTGATCGGGCGTCTACCTGCCTCCTCAGGACCAGCCATACCTCTGGGCCCGGCAGCCGGTCGCGCACCGCTACCACCCGCAGGCAGGCGAAGTCCGCTACCAGCGGGCCTTTGCTGCCCTCCTTGATCACCTGCCGCTGCCACTGCTCGGCCGGCACGGCGGCCGCCAGCGCGCTCACCGCTTGCGCCTGCGGTTCCCCGGCTGTCAGCCGCAGCCGCCGCGGCCGTCGCCCGCGGCCACGGTACGCCGGCATCTCGGTCTGGGGGCGCTGCTGCCATACGCGCGTGTCGTGCGGCACTTCCGCGAAGTACCACAGCCCGTGCTCGGCCACATGATCCAGCAGCTTGGTATCCCGACCAAAGCCCTCGTCACACGCCAGCCAGCGAGCGCGCAGCGTCTGCTGCTGTACCACCTCCGCCACCATCTGCGCTCCCAACCGCGGCTTGGTGTGGAACACTCTCTCATCGGGCACCCCACACTTGCTGCGCCGCTGCTGATACTGCTTGTCCTCGATCCATTCCTGCGGTAGATACAGTTGCCGGTGCAGCAGGGTGTGGCCGTGCTCACTGGCATAGCCCAGAAACACCCCCGCCTGGCAGTTGGCGCGTTTGCCGACGGCTCCGCAATACTGCCGCTTGACGCCCACCGACTCGGTGCCTTGCTTGGGAAAATCAGAGCCGTCCAGGATCAGCACACCGTCCTCTGCGCCCAGCGTGGCGTCCACTTCCTGCCAGTGCCGGCGCAGGATCGGCTCGTCGTCCCAAGTCCCCTCGCTGACGAACATCTGCAAGGCGCGAACCGCGTTGGGGTCCGCCCCATGCAGGGCTAACGCTATCGGCTCGATAGACTTACGCGGAATGTCCAACAGCAAGCCGCGCAGATACTCGCCACTGTGCCGGCGCTGTTCGCGGCGCTGGAACAACGGGCTGTAGATGGCGTGGTAGTCGTCCAACTGGTCGACCAGCGCGGCTACCTCCAGCGGTTGCAGGTCCAGCGACGGCAGCACCTCGATAGCTGCTTGCCTCGGCGCATTCGCCAGCATTACGGCTGCTCCAGCGGATCGCGCACCGTGGCCGGGCGCCGGTGGTCAGCGAAACGGTCCAAGAACCCGCCAAGGTGATCGGCTCCTTCGGTCATCTCCTTGCCCCTCCCAGAGCTATACATGCTGTATGAGAGAATCACCGATCAGGCCGCGCCTGTCATCCCCTATGATCGCGATTCAGTCGGCTATCCGGAGATGCTCGCTTGGTCCGATGCTCCTTCGCATTGGGAGAGGCAGGCCACAGGAAATCGAACCCTCGTTGTAGTATTAGAAACAAGCAGAATCAGGCAGTCTCCGGGACCAAGCTGAAGCCGAGTGCGCGCGCCTGATTGCGAAGTCGGCGCTCATGGCGTTTTCGGTCCTGATGCTGTTGGCCGAACAGAATCCGATCATCGTAGATCTCGTGGCGGGTCACCAGATGGTAGATGATGCGCGCCATCTTGTGGGCCGTGTCGGTGATCGCCTGCGGGGGGCCGACGCGGGCACGCTTGCGGCGAAAGAAATCGCCCAGCGCCGAGTGGCTGCGGTAGAGCGTCTGGGTTGCCATGCGCAGCGCCTGCGCCGCGCGGTTGACGCCGGGCCCGGTGTGAGCACTGATTACCTTGCCGCCGGTGATCTTGGTCTGCGGACAGAGGTTCAACCACGACGCGAACTGCGAGGCGGTCGGGAACCGCGACAGATCGGGGCCGAGTTCGCTGAACAGGACCAGCGCGGTGGTAGCGCCGATGCCGGGAATGAGGGTCAGGTCGGTGCCGAACAGCCGTGTGAGGTGGGCGGACACGCTGAACGATTGCGCCGTCGGCGTAGGCGGCTCCGAGGACGCCTCAGCGGACTGCGGGGAGTGCGGGTCCGTGCAGTCTGCGGCCGGCGGTTCGTGCGTCTGCTCGAAGGCGCCGATGCGGGCCTCGATCTCCCGGTCACACTCGCTGATGAGCTGTTGGTAGTGCGCATGGGTCTGGCGCGCGTGGCGCAGCGTGAACAGATGTTCGGATCGCCAATCGCCCTCCAGCGCCTTGATCATCGTGTGGCGGCTGGCTCTGATCCGCGGGTGGGCCAGCGCCGCCAAGCGCTCAGGGTCGCGCTCTCCGGCCAGGATGGCGTCGGTGATGGCCATGCCGGTCTGGCCGGTCAGATCGGAGATCGCGTGGTGCAGATGGACGTTCATCTGGTCGTACGCTTTCTGCATATGCTGCACGCTGCGGGCGGCGGTCTTGACCAAGCCGTCGCGATGGCGCAACAGCGAGCGCACCGCGCACACCTCGTCAGCCGGTCGGAACGAGCCGCGCAGCAATCCGACCGAGTGCAGGTAGCGCAGCCACTCGCAGTCGGACACGTCGCTCTTGCGACCGGGCACCGAGCGCACGTGGCGGGCGTTGACCAGCACCACCTCGAACCCGCGTGCTTCCAGGATCTGGTGCACGGGGATCCAGTACACGCCGGTGGACTCCATGGCGACCGTGTCGACCTTGCAGGCGCTCAGCCAATCGGCCAAGCCATGCAGGTCGCGGGTGAAGGTCGCAAACGATCGGATCGGCTGCTCGTCGCGCTCGGCGCGCACCGCCGCATACACCGCGGTGGCCCCCACATCCAAGCCTGCCGCGTTGGGGTGCATCTGCTGCGGTTGCGCCGAGCGATTGCCCTTGCCGCTGCGCGTGCCTCTACGGTTGCGTCGTGCCATCAGTCTCTCCTCGGGATGAGTGGAGCGGCCGAGGCGTGAACAAACTGAGCATTCTCCTTACCGGGATGGATCAGCACGTCGCCGTGCAGACCCTCACCACTGACAACGCCACGGGCCTCGGGACCAAGCTTTACTCCGGGTTCGCCCCGCAGGGCGCTACACCAGTGACAGGCCGGCCTACTTCGCGCTCCCTCAAGATTACCCGTCCCAGTCTACGCCAGCGTCCGCGTTTCTCCCATGTCAACGCCGGTCCGACCGGGCCGGTGGGGGAGCTTTACAGTGCTCACGACAACGAATGGTACGACCACACTGGTCGGGCGTTCCCCGAGTTTCTGGAAATGGTCGATAACGCGCACATCGAGGAGACTCTGGATCACGATGTAAAGACCACGTTCGACCGCTACATCGAGCATCACGACAAGGAGCTCAGCCAGTTTACGGAATATCATGGCGCGCTGAATCGACTTCGTATTCTTCTGTCGGACGAGGAAGACGATCCTGGCCGCAAGATGCTGGATCGACTTCGGGAGAACATCCAGGATCGTAGAGAGTACCATCGGCAGAACGCCGCGGATGCACGTTCTCTGCAACGACGATGCCAGCGATGTGTGCGGGAGTTCATGTCGTCGATGGAAATCCATCGGGTGCCCGCCGAATCTCCGATCCGCCGCGCGGCTGCCGCTTCGCCTGCGGTTGCTGCTCGACGAAGCGGACGACCACGGCTGTGACTTACCGGCCGCACGAACTCCCTTGCACAGCCTGCGACTCACATTTAACGACTTCGAAAAGGAGGGAAACCAGTGAGCGATAGAACGGAAAACAGGGAAGACGCGCACGACTTCGGCGACGGTGCCGGACCGGTTCCAGCGCGCAAGCACCAGCATGGTGGCGGCTGGGTCGCCGCCGCGGCTATCGTGGAGGACACCGCCATGGTAGCGGTCGACGCTGTGGTGTACGGAAGAGCCATCGTGTTGGAGGACGCCAAAGTGATCGGCAAAGCCCGGGTGTTCGGCAACGCCGTGATAGGCGGCAAGGTATACGGCAACGCCGAGGTGTACGACAACGCCAAGGTGCCTGAGGACGCAGAGGTGTACGAGCCCGGGTTATTCACCCTACAGGGCGAAAGTTGGCTGAATTGAGGATTCGAGGCGGTTCGCGGGGCGGACCGGTGAGAACGCGAACCTCGGTTGACGCTCGTGGTCGGCCGGGGCACTGGTGGAGCGATCGGCGGGCCGTGATCGGCCGCGTCTGAGGATTCGCGGAGCTTCCGAGCGGATGGGCCGGACATGGTACGGCCCGTAGCACAGCGCCCGCGAACCGATTGGAGTGCCGCGCTGAGCGTCAGCCCGGCATCCAGTCGAGCGCCGCAAGCTTGCCCCACCACACCCGTCCCTCGCGCGGCGGGCGCCCCGGCGGCCTGCGCAGACACGGCTGCGCCATGCGGTCCAGCACCGCGTTGTTGCGGATGCGCGCCACGTAGTCGATGCTCGCTGACTCCAGGCCCGTGAGCGTTTTTCCGTCGGGAAACCCGGCGTCCATCCGCACCAGCACCGACTCGCACACCGCGGCCGGTAGCGCTCGACCACCCGCTGGATAAACTCAGACTTCCTGACATGGTGTGCCGACCCATAGCTTCCAGTAGTCTCAAAACCCTGGTTTTCGGGCTTCTTCCGGGCAGATGCACCATTTTCGGCTTTCGTCGCTTCGCACCGGTGGACGGAGTGAAATGACGCATGATCGTGAGTTGCTTGGCATGCTCCGCGCGCAACCGGGCCGCTCATCCCGGCCTGGGCCTCGAGATCGTCTACAAGAGCGTCGGCGGTCCCATCCCGATGTGTCACACGATTCCGGCTTAGGTCAGGAAGTCTGAAACTCAAGCGCGCAGGGCCGCAGCGTGCCGTCGAGCAGGTCGCCGCTCTCCGCGCAACTGGCGATGAGCGCATGAAACATCCGCTGCCCGTAGTGGCCGTTGTACTGGCTGCCGGCCTGCTGCCCGTGCACCTCGAACGGCAGGCGTCCAGGTCGATTGTTGAATCCCAGATAGTTCGTCATGGAAATCCCGGAGTGTTTCGACGGCAGGAGGCTCGGGGTTTGTCGGGTAGTGCCGTCGTGGCGAAAGACTGCGGGAAGCGGCGCGGGCCGAGGGAGCACGCGACAGGAGGAGGAAGGTGGGCTGTGCAGGCTGAGGAGAGTGTTTCCCGTTTCCAACGGCACCGGGTGATTGTCGGCCGCCTCGTGTATCATTACGATACAAGCATGAATGCGGTCCACATCACTCGGATCCCGCCGGAGACCATCAGCGCCCTGAAGCGCCTCGCGCGCAGCCACCACAGGTCGCTGCAAGGCGAGTTGCGCGTGATTCTCGAGCGGGCCGCCAGGATGGTGCCCGCCGAAGGAGATGCGGGCGTGCTGCAACTCAAGACGGTCAGGACCGGCTACACGGGATCGTGGCGCCGTGAAGAGATCTATGGCGCCGACGGCTGGTGAGGTCCTGTTCGTCGATACCAACGTGCTGCTGTCCGCAACCGACGAGTCACGCCCGTCCCACCGGGACGCGTGCCGGCTGATCACCGAGTCCGGCGCGCGTGGCCTGCACTTGGCAGCAAGCGGGCAGATTCTACGCGAGTATCTGGTGGTGGCGACACGGCCGATGGACGCAAACGGTCTCGGCATGACGGCCGAGGACGCGTCCGCGAACCTGCGCCAGTTCCTCCGCCACATGCACTTGTACGATGAGACCGAGGCGGTGGCGCAGCGCCTGCGCGACCTGGGTCTGAAGTGTGGTCTGCGAGGAAAGCGCTTCCATGACGCCAACATCGTGGCGACGATGGCGACTCACGGCATCCGCGATCTGGTTACCGAGAACGAAGGCGACTTCACGTCGTTCGATGAGATCGAGCCCCTGACGATCGCCGACCTTGTAGCCGGCGTGTAGGGGCGGATCGTCATCCGTCGCCGCCGCGCCGCGGAGTCTGCGGCCGGCGGGCGCTCAGGATCAGCGTTGCTGCGAAGACAGCGAGCGCGCTCACCAGCAACCACGAGCCCCGGTAATTCCCGGAGGCATCGCGCAGGGCGCCGGCGAGCGGGGCGCCCAGCCCACTGGCCAGGAAGATGAACGGCAGCACCACGCCGCGGATCGTGCCCACGAACTGCCACCCGTAGTACTGCGCCCAGATCACCCCCTGGACGACCATGTAGGTGCCGACCCCGCAACCGAACGTCACCGTCGACGCGAACAGCAAGGGCGCCCATGGCCCGGCCGCCCATAGCTGCGCCGCCGCCATGAGCGCGACCCCCACGCAGAACGAAAGGCACGACACCAGACCCACCATCCGGGCGTCCAGGCGCTCCACCACGAAGCCGGCCACCAGCGCCATGACGGTCGCCACGCCGGCGTCCATGGCGAACGCCAGCGACACGGTCGTCGGGTGAAAGCCCAGCTCGATCCAGTGCGGGATGCGGTGCACGCTGGCTGCGCCCAGCAGGAACCCCAGGATCGCGAACGCGGCGCTGAGCTTCCACAGGGTCGCGGTGCGGATCGCCGCGCGCAGCGTCCACTGGACCGACTCGGACGAATCGTGAGAGCCCGTTGCGAAGGCGCGGTCGGCATGGACTCGTCCGGTCCGTGACGGAGGCCCCCCGTCGGGCTCGAGTCCCATGTCGCTCGGCTGGCGGCGAAGCAGCAGCACCAGCGGCAGGGTCGCGGCCGACAGCCACGCCAGGGTCACCCAGGCCGATCGCCAGCCGTGGCTGCTGATGAGCGCCTGGGTCAGGGACACGAACAGCGCGCCGCCGACTCCCAGGCCGATCTGCACGATGCCGGTGGCGCGCCCGCGCAGCCGGATGAACCACTTGGACACCGGCACCGTGGCGATCAGCGCGCCGCCGGCCGGCGCGGTCCAGCCGGTGACGCCCAGTCCCAGCAGCACGCCGAACAGCACCGCGGGCGACTGCGCGCGGGCCAGCAGCAACAGCCCGCCGGTGGCGACGACGATCGCCAGCAGCATCGGCCCGCGCGGTCCGTGGCGGTCCAGCCAACGGCCGATCAGGATGCCGCTCAGGCCGCTGGCCCACAGGCGCATGGTCTGCGCCCAGCCGATCGCCTGCCGCGAGAGGCCGAGCTCCTCCGCCATCGGGATGACGAAGAAGCCGAAGTTGAGCGTGCCGCTCGCCTGACCGGCCGCGTTGAGCACGAAGAACGCGGCGACGATCACCCACCCGTAGAACGGCCTGCGGTTTCTCACTGGCCCCGTGCATCGATTTCGCGAATCACCGCCGCATACAGCTCGACCCCGATGCGGAAGCCATGAGAGCGCACGAGGTCGTCGACCAGCCGGCGCACCTCGGCCCGATCCGCCAGTCCCTGCCGCAGCGCCAGCAGCAGTACGCCGAGCGTGCCGAGCGGCCGAATGCCTTCGACGGCAGCCAGTCGACGAACGGTCCGACCGTCAGTCAGCAGCAGATCCGCCTTGAGTCGAACGGCCAACGTCATCGCCGCCTTGTCGGCACGGCTCATGCCCGCGGCAAAGTCGTACGGGCTGTCGACACGTTCTACGCATGCCGCCGCGAGGAACCGTTCCAGTTCAACGGACTCGGCGTGGTCGACCGGACGCGCCAACACTTCTTCACGAACCTGCTGCGGGACGACGACATCGTCTCCCAGGATACGGTGAATCAGGGCAAGCCGCTGTATCTTTCCAAGAAATATCAGTGGAGAGGCATCGACGACGACGGTCACAGCGGCCGCAGGTCTGCGGCCAGGTCCTCCGGACCGTAATTCAACTCCACGTCCTGATCGCGCAATTTGAGAATCATGTCACGGAGGCTCAAGCCCGCGATCTCGGCGGCACGCGAGAGCGTCACGTCCCCACGCCGGTACGCGTCGAACGCCCATTCGAGCAGGAGCGCGCTGGCGCCTCGCCTGACCGCCCACCGCAACAGGGTGGAGCGGTCGATCCCCAGAGCCTGCGCGGTGCTCTCCAATCGAGACACCTCGGACTCCGGCAGTCGCAGAGACACGGTTACCGTTCCCACGTATACGACTCCACATGATGTATACGCGGGGCGGTGCGCTGCGTCAACCGGATAGGCGGCTGTGCAAGGGCCGCGGCTGACGCTGGCCGACTCCTACCGCGGGCGCTGGCGGATTGCCGCGCGAGCCCTGTCAGCCCTGTCGAGGGGCTGCCCGCTCGGGTGAGGTTGCGCATCCGTGACTGGAGTCGCTGAACTACGCAGACGACGGTGCGCCACGACGGCACGAGGAGGCCGGACGATGGTCAAGTGAAAGTGCCTGCTACATGAGGGATGGGGGAAGGCCCCCCGGAGCCGATCGGCAGGGAATGGCTCCAAACCACCGTGAGCCGCTTCGGTCAAGAGCCGAGGTGGTGAGCGTCACGGGAAAAGGTGCGACATGATCGCATCAGGTGCGGTCCAGAGGAGACGAAGCGAATGAATCACCGGAAACGTGTCGAAAGCGTAGGGACGGTGTCAGAACCGGGTGGAGTCGTTAGCCCGGGAGGAGTCCACGAGGATCCTGTAGCCTGCGTGGGCGGCATCCGGCATAAAGGTGGCGTGACCCTGGACCAGGCCCTCGTGTGGAACGTGGGAACCTGTCGCCTCGATGTGCGTCCAGCAAAGGCTGGCGCGTTCAGCGGGGAGTAGACCCGCCTGGGTAAGAGCCAGAGCCC
The DNA here is from genome assembly GCA_965215345.1 of Spirochaetia bacterium. GTDB lineage: Bacteria > Spirochaetota > Spirochaetia > SZUA-6 > Bin103 > CATQHW01. The sequence goes on from CBDCDL010000002.1 coordinate 3,420,678, forward strand.
CGTAGCTTGGATGGCAGGGAGGAGAGAAACCGATGATCTGAAGCCCATCGACACGACCACCGTAGGGGTGGTCGGCGAGTCACCGGGCCGTAATGAAGGTGAACGCACAGGTAGCCTCGAAAATCAGAAGGTTCGGAGGCCGAGTCCGTATCGAGTGGGTGAAGGCAGCATGGCGCGGCGCAGACTGGCTGAGGCGTTGCGGCACTCCGGCGGGGTGATAGCGACGGCACGGTGACGAGGACGCGCTAAGCAACTGGAGAAGCCCTCCTCGTCCCGGCGAGAAATCGGCGGAGCAAAGGTAGGCCGTATAACCGGGAGCACCGGGAAGTCGGCTGACAGGCGAGAGGGTGGCGGAGGGGTTGGTAGTACCTGCGAGGCCGGGTAACGCCGGTGGAGGGAAGCGGCCCCGCTGGCTGTAACGACTTTGGCAAGATGGGAGGCAGAGGCGAGATGAGAAAGGCGCCGATCAAACTGCGGGACCTGAGACGAAGGATATACGTGAAGGCGAAGGCTGAACCTGAATGGCGATTCTGGGGCCTGTACGTGCACGTCTGCAAGATGGAAACACTGCGCGAAGCATATGCACTGGCCAAGAGGAACAACGGAGCTCCTGGATTGATGGGGTAACGTTCGAGGCCATCGAGGCCGGTGGAGTGGAGAGTTTCCTTGAGCAGCTACGTGGGGAACTGGTCACGGGCGAGTACCTGCCGCTAAGGAACCGGAGACAGGAGATACCAAAGGATGGGGGCAAGATCCGCGTGCTGGGGATACCTGCGATCCGGGACCGGGTAGTGCAGGGAGCGCTCAAGCTGATCGTGGAGCCGATCTTCGAGGCTGATTTTCAAGCGGGGTCGTATGGGTACCGGCCGCAGCGCAGAGCACACGACGCAGTGCAGCGAGTCGCGGGAGCAATCGTGAGTAACAAGACGCGCGTGATAGACGTTGACCTGAGCAGCTATTTTGACAACATCCGGCATCATCTATTGCTGGAGAAAGTGGCGCAGAGGGTGAACGATGGAGACGTGCTGGCGTTGCTCAAGAAGATCCTGAAGGCGAACGGGAAGAAAGGGGTGCCGCAAGGCGGGGTGATTTCACCCTTGCTGAGCAACGTGTACCTGAATGAGGTGGACCGGATGCTGGAGCGGGCCAAGGAAACGACCCGTAAAGGACGATACACGCATGTGGAATACGTGCGCTGGGCGGATGACCTGGTAATTCTCGTGGATGCGCATCAGCGCAACGACTGGCTGCTGGCAGCGGTAGACAAACGACTGCGGGAGGAATTGGAGCACATCGAGGTGGAAGTGAACGAGGGCAAGAGCCGGACGGTGGACCTGGCGAAGGGCGAGAGCTTCGGATTCCTGGGGTTCGAGTTTCGGCGCGTGCGCAGTCTGCGGGGAGTGTGGCGACCCCAGTACAGCCCGCAGACCAAGAAGCGGAGCGCGCTGTTGCGAAAGCTCAAGGAGATATTCCGACGCTATCGGTCACAACCGGTGGGACGGGTGGTGGCGCTCATCGATCCGATCCTGCGCGGGTGGGTGAATTACTTTGCGATAGGGCATTCGAGCCGGTGTTTCGGCTATGTTCGCGACTGGGTGGAGAAGAAGATACGGCGACATATGATGCGTGCCAAGAAACGCCGCGGATTCGGTTGGAAGAGGTGGAGTAGGAGCTGGCTGTATGAGCGGCTGGGACTATACGGTGACTACCGGGTCCGGTGGCCGCGGGCGGCTACGAAAGCACTCCCGACCGGATCGGCCACATAACCCTTGACGCGAAGCAGACAGGAAAGCGTAGTGCGGGAAAACCGCCTGCTGCGTTTGATGAGGCGGGGGCTGGAAACGTGACCATGGGAGCCGGACTGCGGCCAACGCGAAAGCGGTTGAACTTACCACCGGACCCTACCGTCGGCGCGCCAGTCCTCGACCCTACGTGCGTCCAGCAAAGGCTGGCGCGTTCAGCGGGGAGTAGACCCGCCTGGGTAAGAGCCAGAGCCCCGTAGCTTGGATGGCAGGGAGGAGAGAAACCGATGATCTGAAGCCCATCGACACGACCACCGTAGGGGTGGTCGGCGAGTCACCGGGCCGTAATGAAGGTGAACGCACAGGTAGCCTCGAAAATCAGAAGGTTCGGAGGCCGAGTCCGTATCGAGTGGGTGAAGGCAGCATGGCGCGGCGCAGACTGGCTGAGGCGTTGCGGCACTCCGGCGGGGTGATAGCGACGGCACGGTGACGAGGACGCGCTAAGCAACTGGAGAAGCCCTCCTCGTCCCGGCGAGAAATCGGCGGAGCAAAGGTAGGCCGTATAACCGGGAGCACCGGGAAGTCGGCTGACAGGCGAGAGGGTGGCGGAGGGGTTGGTAGTACCTGCGAGGCCGGGTAACGCCGGTGGAGGGAAGCGGCCCCGCTGGCTGTAACGACTTTGGCAAGATGGGAGGCAGAGGCGAGATGAGAAAGGCGCCGATCAAACTGCGGGACCTGAGACGAAGGATATACGTGAAGGCGAAGGCTGAACCTGAATGGCGATTCTGGGGCCTGTACGTGCACGTCTGCAAGATGGAAACACTGCGCGAAGCATATGCACTGGCCAAGAGGAACAACGGAGCTCCTGGGATTGATGGGGTAACGTTCGAGGCCATCGAGGCCGGTGGAGTGGAGAGTTTCCTTGAGCAGCTACGTGGGGAACTGGTCACGGGCGAGTACCTGCCGCTAAGGAACCGGAGACAGGAGATACCAAAGGATGGGGGCAAGATCCGCGTGCTGGGGATACCTGCGATCCGGGACCGGGTAGTGCAGGGAGCGCTCAAGCTGATCGTGGAGCCGATCTTCGAGGCTGATTTTCAAGCGGGGTCGTATGGGTACCGGCCGCAGCGCAGAGCACACGACGCAGTGCAGCGAGTCGCGGGAGCAATCGTGAGTAACAAGACGCGCGTGATAGACGTTGACCTGAGCAGCTATTTTGACAACATCCGGCATCATCTATTGCTGGAGAAAGTGGCGCAGAGGGTGAACGATGGAGACGTGCTGGCGTTGCTCAAGAAGATCCTGAAGGCGAACGGGAAGAAAGGGGTGCCGCAAGGCGGGGTGATTTCACCCTTGCTGAGCAACGTGTACCTGAATGAGGTGGACCGGATGCTGGAGCGGGCCAAGGAAACGACCCGTAAAGGACGATACACGCATGTGGAATATGTGCGCTGGGCGGATGACCTGGTAATTCTCGTGGATGCGCATCAGCGCAACGACTGGCTGCTGGCAGCGGTAGACAAACGACTGCGGGAGGAATTGGAGCACATCGAGGTGGAAGTGAACGAGGGCAAGAGCCGGACGGTGGACCTGGCGAAGGGCGAGAGCTTCGGATTCCTGGGGTTCGAGTTTCGGCGCGTGCGCAGTCTGCGGGGAGTGTGGCGACCCCAGTACAGCCCGCAGACCAAGAAGCGGAGCGCGCTGTTGCGAAAGCTCAAGGAGATATTCCGACGCTATCGGTCACAACCGGTGGGACGGGTGGTGGCGCTCATCGATCCGATCCTGCGCGGGTGGGTGAATTACTTCGCGATAGGGCATTCGAGCCGGTGTTTCGGCTATGTTCGCGACTGGGTGGAGAAGAAGATACGGCGACATATGATGCGCGCCAAGAAACGCCGCGGATTCGGTTGGAAGAGGTGGAGTAGGAGCTGGCTGTATGAGCGGCTGGGACTATACGGTGACTACCGGGTCCGGTGGCCGCGGGCGGCTACGAAAGCACTCCCGACCGGATCGGCCACATAACCCTTGACGCGAAGCAGACAGGAAAGCGTAGTGCGGGAAAACCGCCTGCTGCGTTTGATGAGGCGGGGGCTGGAAACGTGACCATGGGAGCCGGACTGCGGCCAACGCGAAAGCGGTTGAACTTACCACCGGACCCTACCGTCGGCGCGCCAGTCCTCGACCCTACGGCAAGGGAGAAATCCAAGGAGAAGCCCTCCAAGGATGAGAGTACCGAAGCGAGGCACAGGGGCGGAGCGGCTCATAGTAGCGCAGACATCGGGGAAACTCGACCGAGCGAAGGGGCCGCGTCATCCAGTGAGGACTGCCTGCCAACCGCACCAGCGGGAGGAGCGGGCGGAACGAGCGAAGTCGTTTGAGATTTCCAAGTGGGAGGTGTGGGAAGCGTACCAAAGGGTAAGAGCGAACCAGGGAGCGGCTGGCGTAGATTCTGAATCGATCGAGGAGTTTGAACGAGATCTGAGGAACAATCTGTACAAGATCTGGAATCGGATGTCATCGGGGACGTATTTTCCGCCTCCTGTTCGGGAGGTAGGAGTACCGAAGAAAGACGGAGGCACGCGGCGTCTGGGGATACCGACCGTAGCGGATCGGGTAGCGCAAGCGGTGGTCAAAGGCCGCTTGGAGCCACTGGTGGAACCGGAGTTTCACGCAGATTCGTATGGGTATCGACCGGGGAGATCCGCACATGATGCACTGGAAACAGCGCGGCAGAGATGTTGGCGCTACGATTGGGTGATTGACATGGACATCCGAGGACTGTTCGACAATCTCGACCACTCGCTGATCTTGCGGGCGGTGGGAAGGTACACGCAGTGCCGATGGATTCTCCTGTACGTGGAGCGATGGCTTGAAGCCCCTGTGCAACGGGAGGATGGGACCCTGTTGGAGCGGACGAGAGGAACGCCGCAAGGCGGTGTTGCTTCGCCGCTTCTGGCGAACATCTTCCTCCACTTGGCGTTCGATGAGTGGATGCGGAGCGAGCATCCGGACGTACCGTTCGAGCGGTACGCCGATGACATAGTGGCGCACTGCACCACATGGAAAGTGCACGTGCGAAGCGCCAAGGCGATCGACGATCTTGCACGGATGTGGAATCCGGTCCTACGGGGCTGGATTCAGTACTACGGCCGGTTCTACAAGTCCGCCTTGTACCCGGTGTTTCGCCACTTCGATACCACCTTGGCCCGCTGGGCCATGCGGAAATACAAGAGGCTCAGGCGGCATCGCCGACGCGCAGTATACTGGCTCGGCGGTATCGCTCGCCGTGAGCCCCGGTTGTTTGCCCACTGGAATCTGTTGGGCATACGACCGACGGCTGGATGATGGGAGCCGTATGAGCGGAGACGTTCACGTACGGTTCTGCGAGCGCCCGCGGGGGAGGTTCCTGCGGGCGACTCACCTCGTGGTCTGCGGCAAAGCCTCCGCGGAAACGATGAGGGGAATTGTCGAGCACATGATCGGGAAGTACGTGCTTCTCGGATGAGCGGCTGTGGAACGACCATGGCCGCACCCGCCTTGCCCTGCGAACGGCACGCTTTCCGTAGGCGAAGGCATGATCTCGTCCGAGAGCCCGGTGCTGGAAATCGGCACGCCGGGTTCGATGATCGGGGAGAGGAAACGTGGCTACGGTGGAGACTGAGGCACCGGCATATGCGAAAGCCGCCGGCAAACAGCTACTCCCCCCACCTACGGCAGGGCGCGCCTCTCCTCGACTCTATCTCAATTAGAGCCGCTGGAACTTCGGTTTAGTTATTGATATGGGCCGTCATCCTGGTATGGGATGGGTCGTCATGCAAGCACGTTCCGGCTTGAGCCGGGACCACCGCGCCGTGGCGGGCGACGACCCGCAATCCGTAACCGGTTCAGTCGGTTGCCGGGACCAGGGTGCGGAGGCCGTTGCGATAGACGACCTGCTGTTTGCCGCCGGGGACGGGGAGGGCGCGCAGGGCCAGCTCGCCGAAGGTGACCATCGGTTCGGACTTGAGCAGGATCTCGTCCAGGGACTGCTCGGGCGTGCGGCCGGTGGTGTCGATGGTGACGACGCGGCCGACCTTCCGGAACAGGGAGTTCTCCACCTCCTCGGCGAAACGCTCCTTGAGGCGGGCGATGTCGGCCTCGCGGATCACTTGGTGCTCGTGCGGGGCGTCGCGCATGCGCCGGCGGATCGTGTCGTCGTCGGCGGTGAGGTGGAAGAGCACCACGTCCGGCAGGCGGCGCTCGAAGATCTGTGCCTCGTAGACGCGCTGCTTGATGTGCCGGTAGCGGCGGTAATAGGGGCTGTCGGGATCCTCGCCGTAGATGTCGCAGTACACGGCCTCCTCGATGAACCAGCCGCCGAACAGGGGGTTCTGGATGAACTCGATCAGCTCGATGTGGAACTGGATCTGCATGCGCTGGTAGCGCTCCTTCATGTCGTCGGGCGCGTTCAGCAGCAGCTTCCGCGACTGCTCGCTCAAGGTGCGGTCGGGCAGGCTGAAGTGGTCGTCGTAATGCGCGGGCAGGCCGCGCGCCTCGTAGTAGCCGCCGAGCACGTTGATCAGCGTGGTCTTTCCCGCGTACTCGATGCCGGCGAAGATCGCTCTCATCCGTGTGCCTCCGTCGTCGTGTGGTGATCAGGTGCGGGCGGGGGCGGCCAGCCGCTTCTCGGCCGCCGTGGTCCGCTTGCGGATGCGCAGCGGCACGTTCGTCTGCGGGTCGGGGTCGCTGTCGGCGCCGGTCTCCCGGTCCAGGAACAGCGGAAAGTCCTCCGCGTCCGGGTTGGTCAGGCCGTGCGGATGCCGGTAGCTGCGCATGATGATGCGCTGCTCGCGGCCGAGCGTGGCCAGCCAGTCGTCGTCGGAGAAGTAGTGGTCGCCGGCGGTCACCCAACTCGGGCAGTACGACAGGAAGAAGCTCCTGCGCTCCACGTCGGTCTCGTTGGGCTCCACCCGGTGCCAGAGGTTGCCGTTGTAGATGGTCAAGGTGCCGGCCTGCACGCACAGGATCTCCTCGCCCGGGGCGCTGTCGTGGGTGTGGTACTGCGCCAGGTGCTGACTGCGGTGGCTGCCCGGCACGTAGACGAAGTTGCCCATGCGGGGCGCGGGGAGGTCGGTGAGCCAGTAGCCGACGCTCATGCGGAGCGGCAACTCGGGCGAGAACACCTGGTACGGCAGCGCGCGGGGGCTGTCCGGGTGCCAGGCGTTGCGCTCGGTGCCGCGCGCGCGGATGCGCAGGTCGCTGCGCAGCAACTTCAGCATCTCCCCGAACACGTCGTAGACGTAGCCCACGTGCCGGTCGTGGTCGATCAGCTCCGCGATCGCGGGATCGAGCTCGACCGCGTTCTCCTTGCGCAGCGACCGCCCCGGCCGGTAGCTCGGATCGGCCGCCGCCACCCGGTCGACCGCCGCCAGGTAGTGGCAGATCTCGTCCGACGACAGCGCGTTCTCGATCCTGATCAGGCCCTGCTCCTGGAACTCCTGCCACTGCTCGTCCGTGAATCCGCGCGGTGCGACGCGCAGCCCGTTGTCGCTCATAGGTCTCCTCCTCTTTCGGTCGTGAAGCGCTCGGCGGCCGTTCGCCGCGTGCCCAGGCGCAGCGGGATGCGGCACGCCGGCGTCGGTGTCGGCCCCGGTCTCCCGGTCCAGGAAGAGCGGGAAGTCGTCCGCCGGCGGATTGGTGTAGTCGTGTGGGGGTGCGGGTAGCTTCGCATGATGATGCGCTGCTCGCAGTTCAGGGTCGCCAGCCGCTCCGGGTCGGACAGCAACCGGTCCTCGGCGCAGACCCAGGACGGACAGTAGTCCGAGGGGTGGCGGACCAAGTCCCCTTCGCGGATCATCGCCTCCATGGTACCCAGGCGCCGCACAGTGGTGCCGCCGCGATCTCGAGGGCGATTGGCGGGGCGTACCACGTCGTCTCGCCGACGCGGGCCGTGTCCGCGCCGTCCGGATCGGCCAGAAGGGCTCAGGACCTGGAGCGCTTCCAGTACGACGTAGCGTGGGCCACCAGAGGGCTTCCCAGGTTGCCGCCCTGCGCCGCGCCGGCCGCTGGCTGATGGCTGATGGTGCCGCCCGGGACCGCCGAGCTGCCGGCGGAGCCCCTGGTCGAAACGCTGCCGCTCTGACACCGGGAGGATGAGGTAAGGGCAGGAAGCAGGATCCGCAGACAGGCGTTGGAAGGAGAACTCAAGGAATGGGCCGCTCTTGTCGCCGGAGTGCTCGCCGGGAGCGATTCCACGCCGGCGGTCTGATGCACCCTGTTCCTGAAACGGGAACTCCCTGGCCGAGTGAAGCCGTCCCCGGACTGCTTCTCCGGGCGGCTCGCGTGCTGAGCCGCTCTTGCGACCACCATCGGCGATCTACGCCGCCCAGCCGGCCGACAGCACCTCGGCCTGCTCCAGCACCGTCCGGGTGGCCGACTCCTGCCGGTCGGGCGGGTAGCCGTGCTTGCGCAGGACGCGCTTGACGAGGCGGCGGAGATTCGCGCGGACGTTCTCCCGCAGCGTCCAGTCGATGGTCACGTTGCCCCGTACCGTCTCGACCAGCTCGCGGGCGATGTCCCGCAGCGTCTCGTCGCCGAGCACCTGCACCGCGCTGTCGTTGACGCCGAGCGCGTCGTAGAACGCCAGCTCGTCGTCCGACAACCCGAGCACCGCGCCGCGGGCGTTCGCCTCGCGCATCTCGCGGGCCAGGCCGATCAACTCCTCGATCACCTGCGCCGCCTCGACCGTGCGGTTCTGGTAGCGGCGGATCGTCTGCTCCAGCAGCTCCGCGAACGAGCGCGCCTGCACCACGTTCTTGCGCCGCTGCGTCGCCAGCTCGCCCTGCAAACAGCTTCTCCAGCAGCTCGACCGCGAGGTTGCGCCGGCGCATGCCGCGCACCTCATGGAGGAACTCCTCCGACAGGACCGACACGTCCGGCTTCTTCAGCCCCGCCGCCGCGAAGATGTCCACCACGCCGTCCGAGGCCACCGCCCGCGAGACGATCTGCCGTACCGCATGGTCCAGCTCCTGGTCGGACTTCGGGCCGGGGCCGGTCCGCTTCGACAGCGCCGCCCGCACGTGCTGGAACAGCGACACGTCGTCGCGGATGCGCACCGTCTCGGGGTGCGGCGCCGCGAGCGCGAACGCCTGCGACAGATCCCGGACGGCCTGCAGGCACCGCGCCTTGCCGTCTTCCTGCGCCAGAACGTGCTCCAGCGCCTCCGGCAGCAGTTGCAGTCGGTCGGCCGGCGAGCCCGTGGTCCATGCGGACCGGTCGAAGCCGTGGAACAGGCCGCAGCAGACCTCGTACTTCTCCAGCATCACCCGGACCGCCTGCTCCTGATCGAGCGCCGTCTGGCCGGCGCCGCCGCTCTCCGTGTAGGTCGCCAGCGCCCGCTTCAGCTCGTGGGCCAGTCCCAGGTAGTCGACGACCAGTCCACCCGGTTTGTCCCGGAACACGCGGTTTACTCGCGCGATGGCCTGCATCAGCCCGTGGCCCCGCATCGGCTTGTCCACGTACATCGTGTGCAGGCTCGGCGCATCGAAGCCGGTCAGCCACATGTCGCGCACCAGCACCATGCGGAGCGGGTCGTCGGGGTCGCGGAACCGTTTCGCCAGCGCCTCGCGGCGCGCCTTGGTGCCGATGTGCGCCTGCCAGCCTGGCGGGTCGGATGCCTGGCCGGTCATCACGACCTTGAGCGCCCCGCGGGTGTCGTCGTCGTCGCGCCATGCCGGACGCAGGCGGACCAGCTCGCGGTAGAGGTCGATGCAGATGCGCCGGCTCATGCAGACCACCATCGCCTTGCCGTCCATCGCCTCCCGGCGGCGCTCGAAGTGCTCCACGATGTCGCGGGCGATGAGCGCGACGCGCTTCTCGGAGCCGACGACCGCTTCGAGCTGCGCCCACTTCGTCTTCAGCTTCTCGCGGCGGTCTGCCTCCTCGCTTTCGGTCACTTCCTCGAAGCCGGCATCGATGGTCGGTTTCTCCGTCTCGTCGAGCGCCAGGTTCGCCAGCCGGCTCTCGTAGTAGATCGGCACCGTCGCCTCGTCCTCGACCGCCCGCTGGATGTCGTAGACGCTGATGTGGTCGCCGAACACGGCGCGGGTGTTGGCGTCGGCCAGCTCGATCGGCGTACCCGTGAACCCGATGAACGAGGCGTTCGGCAAAGCGTCGCGCATGTGGCGGGCGAACCCGTCGATGAAGTCGTACTGGCTGCGGTGCGCCTCGTCGGCGATCACCACCACGTTGCGCCGGCTCGACAGCAGCGGATGCCGGTCACCCTTCTCCTCGGGGAAGAACTTCTGGATCGTCGTGAACACCACACCGCCGGACTCCACGGCGAGCTTGGCCCGCAGGTCGGCGCGGCTCTCGGCCTGCACGGGCGGCTGGCGCAGCAGGTCGGCGCAGCGCGAGAAGGTCGTGAACAGTTGGTCGTCGAGGTCGTTGCGGTCGGTCAGCACGACGATGGTGGGATTCGCCATCGCCGGCTCGCGCACGATGCACCCGGCGTAGAACGCCATCGTCAGGCTCTTGCCCGACCCCTGCGTGTGCCAGATCACGCCGATGCGCCGGTCACCCGGCGCACCACCCGGGCGCCGACCGGACTCGTAGCGGCCGTGCTCCTCACGCACACCGAGGCCTTGCCGCTGCAACCGGGCCGCGCGCAACGTTTCGGCGACGGCGGTCTGCACGGCGTGGAACTGGTGGTAGCCCGCCATCTTCTTCGTCAGCGCTCCGCTGCCGTCGTCCTCGAACACGACGAAGTCGCGGACCAGGGCCAGCAGCCGGTGTGGATCGCAGGCGCCTTCGAGCAGCACCTGGAGCTGCGGCAGGTTCGGGTCGGCCAGCGTCTCGCCCGTGATCGTGCGCCAGCGCTTGAACCACTCCCAGCCGGCGGTCAGCGTGCCGATGCGAGCCTCCAGGGCGTCCGAGACGATGAGGGCCGCGTTGAAGGCGAACAGCGACGGGACCTCCGCCTTGTAGGTCTGGAGCTGTCGAAAGGCCGTGTGGATCGTGGCGTTCTCGTCGGCGGGGTTCTTCAGCTCGACGACGGCGAGCGGCAGGCCGTTGACGAACAGCACGATGTCCGGCCGTCGTCCATGCCGGTTCTCGACGACGGTGAACTGGGCGACCGCGAACCAGTCGTTGCTGCTCGGGTCGTCGAAATCGAGCACGCGGCCCTGGCCGCCGCGGATCCGGTCGTCGGCATCAGCGTACTCCACGGTGACGCCGGCGACGAGCATTCGATGGAAGTCGCGGTTGCGGGTCTCCAGCGTCGCCCCGGCCGGCCGGGTCAGTCGGCGCAGCGCGTCGTCGAGGGCATCGTCGGGCAGGTCGGGGTTGAGGCGGGCGAGCGCGGACCGCAGGCGGTCGGCAAGGACGACCTCGCCGTAGTCGTCGCGTTCAGCCGCTGGCGTGTCCGGCGCGATGTCCGCGCCGTGGGCCACAGCCCACCCGAGTGGGGCCAGCCAGTCGAGGGCGGCGGCCTCGACGGTCGATTCCGTAAGGACCGTCATCATGCTGCCGCTCTGCCGGCTCCCAAGACGAATCTTGCGCGTTCCCGCCGGAGCATCTCGTAGGTGCTCATGCAGCGCAGGCCGAGACCGATGCAGGCGTTCGGAATCTTGATCTTCCTAGCGGTGTCGGCTGGAACTTCATGCGTAACGACGATGCACCCGTGAGCCAGTGCATGCGCGACAAGCCAGTAGTCCGCAACCTGGAAGAAGGTCGCGACAGCGGCCGGCTCGTATCCATGGCCGCTTGCCCAGTCGCCCACGGTACCGAGCGCCTGCAGCACGGCGCCATCCGGTGGCAAAAAGAATTCGCCGCCCCGTGCTGCGGCCCACGCTGCCAGCTCATCGTCCCCGGCTTGCAGTTCGTCCCGCGACCTTCTCGATGCTCGCGACCTTGCCTGTGTCGTTCTGCTCAGCCAGCCAGTCCCAGAAGGCAGGGCAGAAATCGAAGCCATAGTGCAGATTCTTGGCCTGGATGAAGACGTTCGCGTCCAGGAGATAGGCCATCATTCCATCACCCCGACTTCGCGCCCGAGATCGTTGAAGGTCTCGGTCTTCTTGACGCCCAGCATCCGAAACGCATCTCGATAGAGCGTCTGCCCTTCGAGCGTGCTCACGATCAGCGCCCGCGCGAACCGGCGCCCGACCCGTGTGACCGTCGTACGATAGAAGTCGCCGCCGCCGGCGCCGCCCGCTCGGACGGGCTTCCGCAGGCGTTCGTTTTCCTCGCGCCCAGGCAGTATCGAAGTGCTCGCGAGTCAGCCAGCCCACGTCGAGCAGGCGTCGCAGGATCACCAACGTGCTGACCTTGAAGATTCGCGCCAGTCGGGACAGCGCATCCGGAAGCGGTTCGTTCCTCCGCAGCTCGGATTGCAGCGCATGCAGCGGCACCAGAAGCTCTGCCGCCACTGCGTTGCACCACACCTCCTCACGCCGGAAGCCCGCGCCTGGCGCGGCCCCAAGGTTCGACAAGGCCGTAGCGCCAAGCCAGATATGCGCGAGTTCGTGGGCGAGCGTGAACACCTGTGCCGCCTTGGTGTCCTGGCCGTTGACGAAGATCAGCGGCGCGAGCGGATCGCACAGCGCGAAGCCGCGGAACTCGGCGGGATCGAGACGGCGGTGGTTGTTGCTCATCACGATACCGCTCACCATGACGAGGATGCCGGTCTGGTCGGCTTGGCGGATGAGCAGCCGCAGCGCATCGGTCCAGGTCGGACACTTCCGGCGGGCGGCCGGATCGAACCCCAAGGTATTTCGCATCTGCGCCGCGACCGTTTCAGGGAGCGCCGCGACCGAGGCGCTGCCGACGAAGCCGAGCTCCGGTTCGCCGGCGACGCGGGCGAAATCCCGATACCAGCTCTGCCGTGCCTGGCAGGCGTAGATCGTGTCCAGCAGGTTCGGACTGAGCCGCGTAACCGCGTGGTCGGCGAACATGCGGAAATCCGGGATGGGCGCGGATTCTTGCGGTGGCTCGGAGAGAAACAGATAGCCGACCGGCGCATGGACGGCGCGCGCGAACGCCTCCACCTGCCTCAGGGTGGGCTGCGCTCGACCATCCTCCCACGCCGGCAGCATCTTGAACTTCGCCGCCAATTCTGCCTGCGCGACCCCCGCGCGCTCGCGCGCCCACCGCAGAAGCTCGGGCTTGACGGAAACGCGGATCATGGGCGCTCCCCCGACAGGCTCGCCAAGGCGGCTTTCAGGACCTGGAAGCACACCTTGGCGGTGTGTTCATCCGGCGTGAAACCCGAGACCATCTGCTCGTATGAACTCATACCACCGCCTCCATCGCCTTCTCGGCATCACGGAGGCGAATTTCGCCGGAGACCAACTTGGGCAGCAATGCGTCGCGCAGAGAGACCAACAGCGCGGACTCCCTCGTGTTCGAGACGACGCGATCGTGCAGCGAGCGACTTGCTTTGTCGTACTCCCCAAGGACTCTGTTCGCCGGCACCACTACGGGAAGAGGACGGAACGCCTTCTTGCTGATCTCGGCGAACGTGGAACCACCTGAGATGTCCTTGATGTGTTCAAGATTCTCGTAGCACCAAGGCAGCACATACAGGGCCGGGAGCCGCTTCCGGCAAACCATGGCGATAAAGCCCTGGTTTACAGCGGTCGGCACTTGGGTGACAGCCAAGTAGCCGATGGGGGCACGCGACGACAAGAGCACCGTTCCAGGCGGGAGAAGACCCGAGCTGATTCTCTGCGCGCCGGCGTCGGTGATCTTCCGACCCGTTTCCAGCAACACCGGCGACAGCAGTTTCGAGAGATCCTTGGGTGTGGCCCAGTGGTGCCGACCCCCGTCCCAGTAAGCGGGTTCCTTCGTGCTGGGAGTAGCGCCGCCCACGGCGTCGACTTCCGCGCCGATCTCCGACACCTCCCAGCCCTCTGGAATCTCCCCCAGCTCCGAGTCCATCAGGCGGTCGGGGAACAGGTCGGCGATCTCCTTCGGCAGCCCGGTGTCGCGGCCGGCCAACTTGGCCCGCACCGGGTCGAAATCGACGAACCAGGACTTGAACAACGCCCGAGCCATCGCCTCCAGCGTCGCGTTCATCCGCCGGTTCAGCTCGATCTTGTCGTCCAGCGTGCCGAGGATGTGCGCGATGGTGTGTTGCTCGGCCAAAGGCGGTGTAGGAACCTCAAGCCTGGACAGGTCCCTTCCGGTGATTCCGGCGACTGCAACCTGACGACGGATTGTGTCAAGAGAGTGCAATCCTGACGGCGAACAGAAGAAATAGTACCAATAGAGCGAGGCCGATCGGGTCGCGTCCGGCCGGGCGCGTATTATCGAGGACTCGAATGTCGTCGGCTCGTCTACATCAAGGACGACGCAGCATCTTCCTGCACCCTCAGCTACCAATGAACGGCGCGCAAAGAGCAGATCACCTTCCGAGACGGAGAACCGCTCGACCTCGGCGTCCGACAGGTCCACTCGCTTCATCGGTACTGCACGGAGTCTTGGATGTGCGAAGACCTCACCCATGTTTACGATCTTCACGCCATGGCCCCGGTGTTCCTTGCTCTTGTAGATCCCGTTTCGTACGGGTTCGTGCAGTAGTTCCTCGAAGCGCCGTATCGGCCACTTCTCCAGATCGGTGCAGATAGGACTCGGTTGTACGTACCAGTCGATGCCGTGGTTCCTGATATGCTCCCGCAGTCTCCGGTCTCGTAGCGAGTCGTACAGCAACAGATCGACGGTCTGCGCCATCGGGATCTCGTCCAGGGCCGCAGCGAGACGGGCTTGATCCGTCAGCGTCAGCCGGTCGCCGAACAGCGCGATATCCACGTCCGAGGACACGGTGTTGGCCCCGGTAGCCCGAGATCCGAACAGCACGGCCCGTTCCACGCGTTCGTTGGCCGCGATCGTGGCGATGATAGCCTCACGATGCGCGTCCTTGAGACCGTCCGTCATGGCGTCCGCTTGGCGTCCAGGGCCGCATAGAGTCGTACCAGGACCGGGTAGTAGCGTTCCTTGATAAGGGCCTCCGCTTCCCGAGCCACATGGCTCCGGTACGTGTGGCTCAGGAGGTTGCGCTTGTCCAAGGCGTCGAGCAAGGTTTCGCAGTCGTTCTCGTCGATGTAGTCGACCTCGAAGCTTTTGCGGATCGCCGCGCGCGGCACCTTCACATCATGCCCTTCGTAGAAGAGCAGGTCCTTGAGGACGTTCCACGACAGCTCGAAGCAGAACTCGAACGTCTTGATCAGGCCGGCCCGTTCCAGGTCGTCGTACTGCTCGCGCTCGCAGGCGCTCGTCATCTGCGCGAGAGCGGTCCCGAAGTTGTCGAGCCGCTGTTGCCAGCGCTGCTCGTCGGTACTGCTCACGACCCCTCGCCTCCGAAACCCAACGCCTTCAGGTTCTCGGCGATGGCGGCATCAAGCCGCGCGCCCTCGGCCTGCTGCGCCTGCAGCTCCGCGACCAGCCGCTGCATCTTCGCGTCGAACGGCTCGCCGTCGTCCGGCTGCGGCTCCGCGCCGACATAGCGGCCGGGCGTCAGCACGTGACCGTGCCGGCGCACCTCGTCGAGCGGTGCGCTCTTGCAGAAGCCCGGAAGGTCTTCGTAAGCCTCGGCGCCGTCAACTGGCCGAGCCGCCGCTTGTCCAGGGCGGGCCGGGCGTAGTCTCGCGGCAGTACGTCCTTGAGCGCCGGGTTGTCGCGCTCGATGGCCGCCATCGCCTGATCCACGGTCAGCCCGATGGTCGGCTGCCTCGCCTGCGCCCGCAGATGCGCCCAGCGCGCCTCGGCCGGCACCCAGAAGATGTTCTCGGCGATGTACTCGTCGCGGTCCTCGGCGGCGTCCTCGCCCCACTCGGCGAGCACCGCCGCATGGCGCTCCTCGAAGGCGTCGGAGATGTACTTGAGGAAGATCAGGCCGAGGACGACGTGCTTGTACTCGGCGGCGTCCATCGACCCGCGCAGGGCGTCGGCCATCGCCCACAGCTCGGCCTCGTGCCCGATGGTGGCTCCGCCGTTCGGGGTTGCGCCCACGTCGCCCTGCTTCCCCGACCGTCGTCTCGTCATGCCGTGACCTCCGTCTACACGAATCCAGACTCACGAGCCGACACCCGGCCCCGTCGCCCAATAGCGTACAACCAGCCGCCGGCCCGCCTCAACGGTCTTCGCCCCGCTCCCCTGCGACGGCGAGCAACAATAAGTGGATGCTGGCAAGTCGGCATGCTCGGCGACGGAATCTCGCCCGCCGTCAGCGGCGGCCGCCCGGAGCGGTGACACCTTTCCGGGACGGACAATGCAGAGGGAATGGAATGGACGCCTTCCCCCCGATGACCAACGGCAGGGGGAAGGTGGACCCCCACGAGCCGACGGCATCAGAGTGCCCAGGGAAACGTGCAGAGGTCTTCCCAAGCAAACTAAGAGGGTCCAAGATGCAGGTTATCAGAGCGGTCGTCGGTGTGGATACGGCGAAGCCAGCAATTCTCGGTGAGCGGCAGTAGCGGTCCGAGATAGAGCAGTCTGGGGATAGCCACGGTCTAATGGCGGCAGGTGGGGCACACTTTGGCGGCGCAGCTCTGTCACCGCACCATTTCAGTCACCGTAGAGCCGGACAGCGCGCTGCTCACTGCCTGATAGAACGTATGACCGGCCGACCGGAGTTCACTGGTGCTCACGAACGCCGTCTGTTGGCGGTCCTCTTTACGTTCTCCCATCGCCATCGCTCTCCCGGATCAGTGACAAATCCTACTCCACCACCGACGATTATCATCTGCCACCGGTGCCTTTCACCACGGGCTGCTAGCCGTCACACCCGTGTCAGGATCCCTGAATCCGTTGCCGGCTGGCTGCCCGGAAGCGCTCACGTGTACCCGGCACCAACTCCACCTTATAGCGCCGGCGGTCAAGTACCTCCAGGAAGCCCATAATATGTCGGTCTTCCAGTCGCACAACTCCGTTGACCTCTTCAACAGGTACACTTGCGGTCTCGCACAACTCAAGCAGCCTCTGACGTTCGATACCTGCCAAGCTCTGAGAACGGATTGACGCCAGGTACCGCGCTGCCCGAGGGCGTCTTGACGCATACGCCCGAATGCCTTCAAAGTCCACGAATGGCACATCCTGTCGAATCGACTCTACGTTAGTTGGCACAGCGTCCAGAACAGCTTGTCTCAAACCGCCAATGAACTCGAATGCGCTGGGCCGCCAGACGTGCGTCTGCATAGAGTCCACAAGGATATCGAAATCACTATCAAGTTTGAAAATATCGTCATCTACAATCCTCAACGAATCGCTGATGAGCCGCACAAGCCGACTCTTCAGAATACCCTTGAAATATCCCGCGCGCCTCACAGCTGTGAGGCGCTTCTGTTGGCCATCTGTAAACCGCGCGAAATAGCACAGGACACCATCCGCGTCGTTCAATGCGGTCGAGTCGGTCGAAAGGTTTTCCGCGTCATGCAGTCGCCGATACGTCGCCTCCAATTCGTTGTTGCGCTCGACACAAATATACTCGGTACTGCCGTGCTTTTCCGAAGGCTGGTATGGTGTAGGATCCCCTTTTTCCTGCATCGTCTCCCAAGTCGTCCGGGCCATGTCCTGCAGAGCCTCTTGTACTCCGCGATCCACTGGCACGACGGCAAACTCCCAGCCCTTGTCCGCATCGCGGCCTACACCAAACTCCGTTACCGCGATGTTCTTCGTGTCAAAGTCAAGAGGCATCGTTGCGCTCTAGGTAGACCGTGTCGCTCAGACGATACGCCACGATGCGGTCACCGCGCACCACGTTGCGGCGACGTGTGATAAGGACGAACGGCTCCCGTCCTGTATAAGGGTTCTCATCTTGTGGGGCCGATACGGTGAACACTCTATAGTCCAATATTGCAAAGAAAATGTTCATGTAATGCAAATTGAGGCGCCAGAAGAGGTATACGATGAAAATCAGTGCGACACCCATCGCAGCCAAGTCGCGAACACTATCCAGTTCTTGTCGATAGAATGGCAGTAGTATAGCAAAAAGATATACCAGAACATGACCCCGATGATCTTCAGAAGCACCCACCGCAAATCGACGTACGTCTTTATGGTTTCGCGCCATGCGAATCCTCCACAACAGGAAGATACTTGGCAGTAGTGCCAGCAGCACACATGCTGCAACGAACCACCTATCCGGAAGGACTCTATTCCCGCGAATTGCCCAAAGGACGAAAAGCGGTGCCAAACTGCTGAGAACCATGAGAACGCGTGCGAACTTCAGGGCGTCGTAGCGGCCGGTCGGAGTCGGGCGTGCCATTACGCTTCCCCGGAGGCGCAAGGCGGGTTCATTGCGTTCACGCGCAAGGCACCGGAGACCAGCTTCGGGAGGAGCGCGTCCCGTAGGTCAACCAGTGTGCGGCTTTCCGCCTCGTTCGCGACTTGTCGCTCTACCAGTACGTCGAGCGTGACGGCCTCGACGTCAGACCCCGAGACGCCAGATGGTGACATGCCGCTGTTCAGAGATCTCGCTACTCAGGTCCGTCGTCACGAATGACGTCTGTGAGGCGCGGATTCAGCAACCTCCACCGTTGGCCCATGCGTTCGAGGTCGCCAGCCAGCACGACCGGCGTCCGGTCGTGGTGTGCCTGAACCACCTTCTCGTAGTCCGCTCCCTCCAGAACCGCCGCGACCGACTGTCGTTGCTTGTCGATATCCGTCACCAGACCGATGGTTCCGTCGTCGTCCGCCTCGCCACGCTTCAGGAGTCGAACGAAGCCGTAAAGCTGCACGTCTGGCCTAGGCGCACGGTCGCGAAGCGAGCGCGCCGCTTCGCACAGAAGGGCCGCATCCGCGCGGCCGAACCGAACTAAGGTTGCTCCTCTTGTCACCGGCCTTGTCCGAGCCCACGAGACGCCAATGTCCAGAGCCGGGAACGGTTCAATGAGCCGGACCAGAGCCTCACACAGATTAGCGCTCACACCGTTGGCCACTGCTTCTCCGAAGGCGCCCTCGTCGCCGGCCGCCGTTCGTTCCGCCGCCTGACGGGCCGCGTTGAGGGACTCGACAAGACGTCTCGTCAGTCGGCGTTCGATAGGAGCGTTCCGATCGTCCGGGTCCGGGAACAACGCCGGCATCGGCGGCGGCACGACCGGCGTCAGCAATGTCAGCACAAAGCTGCCTTGGTCGGTCTGGCCCAAGCGCACTTGATTCAACACGTCCGTCGCCTCACGGTTCGCGCCCGCCCGGTAGACCGGTCGTGGCTCGCGAAGCGAACACGCCGCCGACAACAGCATATCGCGGGCACCGCCGATGAGGTCCACGCCCGCGTTCAACGTCACGCTGCCGTCGTCGCTCTCTGCTCGGACGCGGACCGCGTCGCGGTCCGCAGTCACTAGAGAGCGATAGACGGTCAACTCGTCCTGATCAGCGACACTTGCGAAGGTGTCGATCAGCGTCGCCACGACGCTCGCGTAGTCGCCGAGGCGCTCCGTACGCGGGACGATGATTTCCGGCCGCGCCTCACCGACGTAGACGTCTGAGTGCACCCGGTACGGATCTTGCCTGATCCACCCGGCCGCACGGGCATACGCCGACAGCGCCGCTGGTGAGACGGCCAGCAGCGCGCCCCGATCATAAATACTGACCTTCATCAGATATCCCCCATCCGTGATCTCTCCATGAGTGCCCGTAACGTCTCGATGTCGAACACGTTCTGTTCCGGGATGCGAACCGTGACGGTCTGCTGTCCGACGACTTCGTCGTGTCCTTGCTGTAGGCTCAGCCAGTAGGCTCGACGCCGCAGGACGAGATCCTCCGTAGTCACGGTCATCCACCGCGACTCGTCTTTCGGCAACTCCAGGACGACGAGCAGCCGCGGCGTCTGGGTGAGGACGCACAGGTCGTTGTAGTTCTTGACGGATAAGCGAAACGGCAGCACCCCCGCCTGCGACCCGCCGAGGGTTGCCGTCGCCTTCAACTGCAAGTCAAGGGCTGGACGACATGGGCCTCCGGCCTGAATCCGAAGGTCGACGCTATCCCGGTCCTGTTGCGGCGTTGAGATCGTATAACCTGCGCGTATCGCCAGAGCCTTGACATAGACGAGAGATAGCCCCTCCTTCTGATCCGGTGCCGTGAGCAACGTCGCGGTCATGCGACAACTCCGACCAGCTTCTCGGCGTCTCGTACATGCATCTCGCCTGAGACCAGCTTCGGCAGTAGCGCGTCTCGAAGGAACCCAAGGGTATGGGATTCCCGCACGGCTTGTTCTCGGCGATGCCCCAAGTGCAACGCAAGAGTGTCGAACGCATCGAGAAGCGCCCTCGGAGGTACCGAGACCATCGGCTTCTGCACCGCGTCGATCGGAAGCATGTTGACCGTTGTTCCGTTCGCGTAGCCGCTCACCAAGTCATGCATCGACGGCGAGTTCAAGAGCCAGTACAGGAACGGTGTCGACAAGTGCCCGTTGTTTCGAGGTCGTAGCCGATAAACGTGGTGGCTGGCAATCCCGTGATCTCCGAAGAACCTGGGTACGATGGCTGCGTACCCGATGAGCAAGCGGTCGTGCCCTTGCTCCGTGTTCGCGACGATCACGTCTCCAGGGCGAACGATGTGGCGACCTGCATGCTCACCCGCATAAAACTTGATGCCTTCATACTTGTATCCGCCACCCTCATGAACTGAGTTCAGGTTGTGCAGCGGCGTTCCGCCGCGACCGAGGCCGCTACCTTTGTAGCTCACTCCCTTCACCGCGTCGAAATGCTCCGAAAGACTCTCGATTCCCCATCCTGCCGGCACCTCGCCTAGCTCGGAGTCAACCAGGCGGTCGGGGAACAGGTCGGCGATCTCCTTCGGCAGCCCGGTGTCGCGGCCGGCCAACTTGGCCCGCACCGGGTCGAAATCGACGAACCAGGACTTGAATAACGCCCGCGCCATCGCCTCCAGCGTCGCGTTCATCCGCCGGTTCAGCTCGATCTTGTCGTCCAGCGTGCCGAGGATGTGCGCGACAGCGCGCTGTTCCGGGAGTGACGGCACAGCTATGGTCAGGTGCTCCAGCGATTCCGTCGGAACACGCTGACGCCCGGAAGTGCCCGTCATTTGGCCGATGGCGTAGTCGCGAACGAAGCTCGACCTCGTCATGTAGTACGCGAATTCGGTATCGGTGGTGCCTGGACACCCGCGGACCACGATGAACTCCGTCGAACCGTGCGCCGGTTCCGGAGCGCCATCTGCACAATACCGGGCAACCTTGCCGTTCTCCAGGCACGGAGTGATGCGGGCCATCAGCGTATCGCCGTCCCGAAACCGCGAACCGCCGCCGCGAAATTCCCTGACTTCCGAGGCGCGTACGGAACGGAAGCTGGGGTCGACCGTCGCCATGTCCACGAAGGGGAGACTCCTACCACGGTCGACCTGGGTAGTTGGATTGACCAGGAACGCTTCGGTGAACGGCATCTCGCGCCAATCCGGGCAGATCCCGAGTCCCCCGCTGCTTCCGACGGTCGGGCGTGAGCCATCGCTCTCCGGCAGCCGCACCCGCTGCTCCGCCACGATCCGCCTGAATCGTTCGTTGATTCGCCTGACGTCCACGATGTCCACGGCGAACGGAAGATCCGAATCCTCGAACGCCACCTCCAGTGTGGACAGGCTCCGTGGCGGGATGGCGGTGTCTCCCTCCAGAGCGAGATCCAGGTCGGACGAATCCTTCGTCATCCACGTGGCACGGCTCCCGAAGACCCAGACCGTCACATCGTCGGGCAGATGCCGACGCAGTACGTCCTGGACGATGCGCAGGTGGTCGCCGCGGATGTCAACCGGCGGCGTCAAGGGAGTCGTTCCTCTGTTGCAGTTGATCCCGCAGGTATCCGGCCTCCCGGAGGAAGGCCGGCACGTCCTCGAAGACTACCTGCGCCTTGGCTCCGTCGCAGGTGTGACTGGTCGTGCCGCGGAGCTTCCTGTACTCCTTCCAGGCGGATAGCTCGGACCGCACCAATCCACGCCGGAAGGCTTCGCGCTTGATGGCGCTGAAGCTCATCTCGTCGAACCGGGAGGGATTCTCGGAGACTTGTTCGAGATGGCGCTTGATCATCTTGAAGGACAATTCGTAGGTGAACTCGAAGGCCTGGATCGCGGCGGCTCTGAGGTGCAGCTTGAGAGCGGGGTCGCGCGACGCGAGGTCCGAGCCGTAGTACTCCAGCGTTTCCTCCAACTGCGCGATTGCATCATCGAGAGGCGTCAGGTAGAGCCTCATGAGCCGTGCCCGCGCAACGGAAAGCCGAGCGCCTTCAGGTTCTCGGCGATGGCGGCATCGAGCCGCGCGCTTTCGGCCTGCTGCGCCTGCAACTCGGCGACCAGCCGCTGCATCTTCGCGTCGAACGGCTCGCCGTCGTCCGGCTGCGGCTCCGCGCCGACGTAGCGGCCGGGCGTCAGCACGTGACCGTGCCGGCGCACCCTCGTCGAGCGAGGCGCTCTTGCAGAAGCCCGGAAGGTCTTCGTAGACGTCCGCGCCGTCCCGCCAAGTGTGATAGGCGCCCGTGATGCGGGCGATGTCCTCATCCGTCAGCTCGCGGTGCGTGCGGTCCACCATCCGGCCCAGCTTGCGGGCGTCGATGAACAGGATCTCGCCGCGCCGCTGCCGGCGTCGCGCCAGGAACCACAGGCAGGCCGGAATCTGCGTCGAGTAGAAGAGCTGCCCCGGCAACGCGACCATGCAGTCCACCAGATCCGCCTCGATCAGGTTCCTACGGATCGCGCCCTCGCCCGACTGGCTCGACGACATCGACCCGTTCGCCAGCACGAAGCCCGCGACCCCGGCCGGGGCCAGATGGTGCACCATGTGCTGCACCCACGCGAAGTTGGCGTTGCCCTTCGGCGGTACGCCGTAGCGCCAGCGCTTGTCCTCGGCCAACCGCTCGCCGCCCCAGTCCGAGACGTTGAACGGCGGGTTGGCGAGGATGTAGTCGGCCTTCAGGTCCGGGTGGCGGTCGTTGTGGAAGCTGTCGCCGTGGGCGATCCGGCCTTCGATACCGCGGATGGCGAGGTTCATCTTCGCCAGCCGCCACGTCGTGTAGTTCGACTCCTGGCCGTAGATGCTGATGTCGGCCCTGGCCTTGCCGCCGTTCCCGTTGCCGCTGGCGTGGGCGCGGATGAACGCGACCGACTGCACGAACATGCCCGACGAGCCGCAGCACGGGTCGTAGACCCGGCCCCGGTACGGCTCGAGCATCTCGACGAGCACCTTGACGACGCAGCGCGGCGTGTAAAACTCGCCGCCCTTCTTGCCCTCCGTGCTCGCGAACTGCGACAGGAAGTACTCGTAGACGCGACCGAGCACGTCGCGGGAGCGGGCGTCAGCGTCGCCCACCCGGATGTTGCTGACCAGGTCGATCAACTGGCCGAGCCGCCGCTTGTCCAGGGCGGGTCGGGCGTAGTCTCGCGGCAGCACGTCCTTGAGCGCCGGGTTGTCGCGCTCGATGGCCGCCATCGCCTGATCCACGGTCAGCCCGACGGTCGGCTGCCTCGCCTGCGCCCGCAGATGCGCCCAGCGCGCCTCGGCCGGCACCCAGAAGATGTTCTCGGCGATGTACTCGTCGCGGTCCTCGGCGGCGTCCTCACCCCACTCGGCGAGCACCGCCGCGTGGCGCTCCTCGAAGGCGTCGGAGATGTACTTGAGGAAGATCAGGCCGAGGACGACGTGCTTGTACTCGGCGGCGTCCATCGAGCCGCGCAGGGCGTCGGCCATCGCCCACAGTTCGGCCTCGTGGCCGATGGTGGCCCCGCCGTTCGGGGTTGCGCCCACGTTGCCCTGCTTCCCCGACCGTCGTCTCGACATGCCGTGACCCTCCGTCTACACGAATCCAGACTCACGAGCCGACACCGGCCCCCGTCACTCGATAGCGTACAACCAGCCGCCGGCCCGCCTCAACGGTCTTCGCCCCGCTCCCCTGCGACGGTGAGCAACAACAAGTGGATTGAGGTTGCCTGATGCCGGCAAGTCGGCATGCTCGGCGACGGAATCTCGCCCCGCCGTCAGCGGCGGCGTCCGAGCGGTGACACCCTTCCGCAGGCTATCAGAACGGTCGTCCAGAACGGCCGTCGGCGTGGATACGCCGAGGCCACCCGATGGGTCGGATCGGTCTGCAGTGACGGGACGACGGCTGCGAAGGCCGGCCCGGCCGGGCGGTTCCGATCGGTCCCACAGCCGGCGTGTCGGCTGCAGTACCGTGTCTCGTGCATCCCCGCTCAGTCTCGCAGAAAGATCCTCCGCAATTCGGTCAGAGCGTCACGCTGCAGCCTCACGAATTCGTCCATGTCCATGGCCGTGGACGGTCTCGGGTGCCCGATGGAATTTCTGTAACCGCGGTGCCGTTGATGGAACTCCTGCTTGGGGCTGTCGGAGAGCACTGCCTTGATAGCTTCGAATAGGCACAGGTACCACGCGCGGCGGTAGTGATCGGTGTCGATCTTCTCGAGTCTCAGGGCCTCGACCAGATCCCGGAAGCGGGTGTCGCCGCATCGCTGCTTCTTTTCGAAAGCCTGAACCAACGTCTGCACGCGAGCGATGCGGTCCGCCAATTCCGTCGTCGTCAGCGGCGAATCCACGGTGACATTTGCGTTCGCAGTTGCTGTCATCGGATACACCGCACAACCGTTCGCATCGTAGAAGCAAGAGGCCTCGGCGACCTCGCGAATGACTTCCGTTTCGTCCTGGACGATCTTGACCGCGGCGAGTACGGTGGTGACAAGCTTAGGTTCCTCGGCGACCCTGGGCCATGGCCCGTTGTCAGTGTGGAACGCGATGAGCGCCGTCCGTCCAGCACGCCCACCGGTAATCATCTCCTGATCGACGATGTAGCAGATCCCGTCATCGAGCGCCGTCTCGCATTCTTGCTCCTGTTCCACCACCACAAAAAGGGGAGCGGTGGAGTTCTTCCCACGGCGCGAGACCGCATCTGAGATCTTCCACCTCAGCGAACAGCAGATCCTGTAATGGCGAAACGGGCTGGCCTCCCGAAAGTACTCCAGAATGTCCGACACGATAGTTGCTTTGGCGCCTGGTCTCGCCACGATGACACTAGGCTGCATAGGCCTTTCCGCGGTGAGCACGGCCTTCGGGAACTCGAACACTCGCGTTCGGCAGTGACCGCGAACGACACAAGCGGTGGGTCGATACTTCGGATTGGCTTCCATCATCGCTCGGATGCCGGCTTTCGTGAACATTGGTGGCACTCCTTTCTTCAGTGCTTTGCATCCAGAGTAGGCGAGGCCTCAGAAGTGGGCAAACCTTCCGCTTCCGATGGTTCGAGGAGTCGCGCGGTGGCTCGCCGACGCGCAGGACGCCGTGAGGCGGCCGCGACTGCGGCGTACGGTCCGAAGGGGCAGGCATCGCCGCCCGACGCCAGCCGGTGCAGATACCGCTGCGGCAAGGCCGGCACGGTCGAGCACGTGCACGACGAGTTGAAGAACGCTTTGGCGGCCCTCCATCTTGGCTTGCATGGGGTCGAAATCGACGAACCAGGACCGGAACAGCGCCCGCGCCATCGCCTCCAGCGTCGCCTTCATCCGCCGGTTCAGCTCGATCTTGTCGTCCAATGTGCCCAGGATGTGCGCGATAGCGTGTTGAGGACTCAGGTGGTCGCACCCTTGCAGGATGGATACTCCTCGATCCAGGCCGGCCAATCGCACCAGCGGAACACCGTCCTCGCGAAAATCTCTCGCAAGAATGCCCGGCCCTTCACGGAAGTCGATCACCTCCTCGAACGGTCTCCTGCCCCAAGCCTCGATTCCACCGTCTTCGACCCCCTCCGGCTGTCCCTCCGTGAGCTGATTCGGTCGCCGATACCACTCAACACCGTAGCGCCGGATATGGTCCCGCAACGTGGGGTCTTGTAGCGAGTCGTACAGCAGCAGATCGACCGACTGTGCCATCGGAATCTCGTCCAGCGTCGCGGCGAGACGGGCCTGATCCGTCAGCGTCAGCCGGTCGCCGAACAGCACGATATCCACGTCCGAGGACACGGTGTTGGCCCCGGTAGCCCGAGATCCGAACAGCACGGCCCGTTCCACGCGGTCGTTGGCCGCGATCGTGGCGATGATAGCCTCACGATGCGCGTCCTTGAGACCGTCCGTCATGGCGTCCGCTTGGCGTCCAGGGCCGCATAGAGTCGTACCAGGACCGGGTAGTAGCGTTCCTTGATAAGGGCCTCCGCTTCCCGAGCCACATGGCTCCGGTACGTGTGGCTCAGGAGGTTGCGCTTGTCCAAGGCGTCGAGCAAGGTTTCGCAGTCGTTCTCGTCGATGTAGTCGACCTCGAAGCTTTTGCGGATCGCCGCGCGCGGCACCTTCACATCATGCCCTTCGTAGAAGAGCAGGTCCTTGAGGACGTTCCACGACAGCTCGAAGCAGAACTCGAACGTCTTGATCAGGCCGGCCCGTTCCAGGTCGTCGTACCGCTCGCGCTCGCAGGCGCTCGTCATCTGCGCGAGAGCGGTCCCGAAGTTGTCGAGCCGCTGTTGCCAGCGCTGCTCGTCGGTACTGCTCACGACCCCTCGCCTCCGAAACCCAACGCCTTCAGGTTCTCGGCGATGGCGGCATCGAGCCGCGCGCCTTCGGCCTGCTGCGCCTGCAGCTCCGCGACCAGCCGCTGCATCTTCGCGTCGAACGGCTCGCCGTCGTCCGGTTGCGGCTCCGCGCCGACATAGCGGCCGGGAGTCAGCACGTGACCGTGCCGGCGCACCTCGTCGAGCGAGGCGCTCTTGCAGAAGCCCGGAAGGTCTTCGTAAGCGTCTGCGCCGTCCCGCCAGGCGTGGTAGGCGCCCGCGATTCGGGCGATGTCGTCGTCCGTCAGCTCGCGGTGCGTGCGGTCCACCATCCGGCCCAGCTTGCGGGCGTCGATGAACAGGACCTCGCCGCGCCGCTGCCGGCGTCGCGCCAGGAACCACAGGCAGGCCGGAATCTGCGTCGAGTAGAAGAGCTGCCCCGGCAGCGCGACCATGCAGTCCACCAGATCCGCCTCGATCAGGTTCCTCCGGATCATCCCCTCGCCCGACTGGTTCGACGACATCGACCCGTTCGCCAGCACGAAGCCCGCGACCCCGGCCGGGGCCAGATGGTGCACCATGTGCTGCACCCACGCGAAGTTGGCGTTGCCCTTCGGCGGTACGCCGTAGCGCCAGCGCTTGTCCTCGGCCAACCGCTCGCCGCCCCAGTCCGAGACGTTGAACGGCGGGTTGGCGAGGATGTAGTCGGCCTTCAGGTCCGGGTGGCGGTCGTTGTGGAAGCTGTCGCCGTGGGCGATCCGGCCTTCGATACCGCGGATGGCGAGGTTCATCTTCGCCAGCCGCCACGTCGTGTAGTTCGACTCCTGGCCGTAGATGCTGATGTCGGCCCTGGCCTTGCCGCCGTTCCCGTTGCCGCTGGCGTGAGCGCGGATGAACGCGACCGACTGCACGAACATGCCCGACGAGCCGCAGCACGGGTCGTAGACCCGGCCCCGGTACGGCTCGAGCATCTCGACGAGCACCTTGACGACGCAGCGCGGCGTGTAGAACTCGCCGCCCTTCTTGCCCTCCGCGCTCGCGAACTGCGACAGGAAGTACTCGTAGACGCGGCCGAGCACGTCGCGGGAGCGGGCGTCAGCGTCGCCCACCCGGATGTTGCTGACCAGGTCGATCAACTGGCCGAGCCGCCGCTTGTCCAGGGCGGGTCGGGCGTAGTCTCGCGGCAGCACGTCCTTGAGCGCCGGGTTGTCGCGCTCGATGGCCGCCATCGCCTGATCCACGGTCAGCCCGACGGTCGGCTGCCTCGCCTGCGCCCGCAGATGCGCCCAGCGCGCCTCGGCCGGCACCCAGAAGATGTTCTCGGCGATGTACTCGTCGCGGTCCTCGGCGGCGTCCTCACCCCACTCGGCGAGCACCGCCGCGTGGCGCTCCTCGAAGGCGTCGGAGATGTACTTGAGGAAGATCAGGCCGAGGACGACGTGCTTGTACTCGGCGGCGTCCATCGAGCCGCGCAGGGCGTCGGCCATCGCCCACAGTTCGGCCTCGTGGCCGATGGTGGCCCCGCCGTTCGGGGTTGCGCCCGCGAAGTTTGTCTGCTTCCCCGACCGTCGTCGCGCCACGTCGTGACCTCCGTCCGCACGAATCCAGGACTCGCGAGCCGACCACCGGCCCGTCACTCGATAGCGTACAATCAGCCGCGGCCCGCCTCAACGGTCTTCGCCCCTCTCCCAGGGCAAGCGACTGAGTCCGTCTACGCCGCTGCGCGACGCGACCTCACGTCGTCGCGCTCGCTCTCGCCGATGCGGGGCGAGCCCCCCGTCGTGCCACGGAATGCGAATGGTGACGTGGCGGGGCGGTTGGCGGCGTGCATTGGCGGCGAGGACCCGTCACAACGAACCTCCAGGCGATGCCTTGTTCGGACCTGCGGGGGGGTGCTTCCAGTCGGCGCCGGCTCCCGACACGTCGTGGCGCTCCAGGAACGCGCCGATGTCGTCGATATCGATGAACGCGATCGAAGCCTGTGGCTGTCCGTGGACGTGGAATACCTGCCTGATGTGAGCATCGCTCCGGGGCCAGTAGGCGTTGCTCCCGCCGTACTGCCCGTTGTTGGCGACCACCACGAGCTGGAACATGTGGTAGTGCAGCGCCAGTGCCATCTGGTCGAACGTCCTCACGTCCATGTTGAGCGCCGGGATCGCCAAGACATCCGACTCACCCCTGAGATCTGCAGCCAGGCCGAGGTCCGTCGCGTCGTAGCACACCGCCGCCGTCAGCCAGACGGGCCGGGCACCGTACGCACTCGACCACGGATAGCCGATCAACCACTGGCAGGGTCGGAATCCCTGAAGCACGTGCGCACCACAACCATTGAACGCTCGCTCATTCGGGGCGAGATGCGCCTTCCCCTGACGGCGAGTCCTGATCTGCAACCCATGGGCATCCGACCACTCCGGAACGACCCACAGGGCTGAGTTGACGAGTGGTTGCTCCGGTAGAATCTCTTCGTACGTCAACCCGGTGAGGATCATCGCTCTGTGAGCCCGTGCGAAAGGGACCAGATGAGTACGAATGTCCTTCGGATGGACGGCGAGCTCGGGCAGAATCAACCAATCGAGCCGCTCTTCTCGTCCCTTATGCGTCCTTCTCAACGCCAGCATGCGCTCCACCGCTGCGAGCGCTGCCGACAGGTGATTGCGGTGTCTTCGCCGAATTGCCGACTCGTCGAGCACCAAGTCTGTGGGCTGGAAGTCGTCGGTAGCCGGGACCGCGGTTTGGACCACACAGGCTCGCAACGGCCTCTTCGCGTTCGTCGCAGTCGGTCGCTTGGCCAGCAACGGCAGAATCAGCGCGCCGGTAGCCCTGCCGCGATGGTGCTCGATATCGGCGATCCTCTCGCCAATCTGCTTCCTCGCCGCTTCGATGCCCTGTTCGATACAGCAGAACCTCTTCAGAGCACGGCACCCTGGCCAGCGCAGGAGAGCCAGGAGGAATCCTTCTACCCAGTCCGTGATCGGAAGCTAGTCGTCGCCGAAGACCGGCTGTCCGCTGTAGAGGCCGTACAGCCGCTGGTACCAGTGGCTCTCTGCAGGGCGATAGCAGGACTCGGTCTCTCTCCAGCCCGTCCTGCGGACAGGGCGCGTGAAGTCCGGCTGCCCCGACAGGATGAAACGCAAGAGGAACCCGAGCTGGAAGCGCCATCGCTCACCGGCTTGGCACCACGCCGCCACCCCGTAAAGGGAGCCCAATGGGTCGGACCGACTCCGTAGGATCCGGAGGCGTGCTACGTCGGCGACCGGCTGGTCATCGTCGAGGTTCAGCGTGACCTGCCCTGGCGTGACCACGTCGGGCGACGGCTCCTGATGCTCCCACTGCTCAAGGAACGTCCTCGCGAATCGGAGAAGAGAGAGCTCGTTGCGAAGGGGACCGCTCGGATGAGGGTTCAGGACCACCTTGGCCAGCGTATCGTCGTCGCCGTCAGAACTCTCCGAAACCCGGCAGAGGTCTTCGCGAATGCGGGACGGAAGGTCGTCGAAGAAGCGAGCATCCGTCTCCGCGTCGCTGAGCTCAAGAAGAAACGACGGGTCCCGGTAAGCAAGCTCCCGCTTCCGCGACGGATTGAGGCCGGGCCGCGTTAACTCGACGGCTCGCACTCGATCCACGAACGCACGTCTGGCGAGAACCGCGAGGGTAGCAAAATCCGAACTCCGGAGGCGTTCTCCTTCACCGCGCAGAAATCGGATCAACTTCCGGTAATTCACGGTTTCCGGTCCCATTCCCGTGCGGGTGACGGGCGCCCGGGAAGGATCGCAGGCGGCGAGGAACAACAGCGCCTGCTGTCGGAGGTACCAGGGAATGGTTGGTCCGGGCAAGGCCACCAGGCGAGCGGCTTCTCCGAGAAGCTCCTTCCGGTAGGATTCAAGATCGATCCCAGCCGGGAGCGATTCGGTGTCCGGCACAAGGCCTGTCTCCGTGGCTCCCGCGCGCATGATTTCAGCGAGGCAGTACCAAGCTACCCGCCTCGGCGCCTTCCGACGGCCGCCCTTTTCCGTGAAAGGTCGGAGCAATGAGAGGACTTCACGCAACAGCTTCACATCCGGCCAGAGATCGAGGCCGATCCGGAGCAGGCGGACGTTTGACGGATCTCCGATCCACTGTCGAATCAAACCCAGCGCAAACGCCCGCGCATCCTCGTCCAGCTCGTGCCGCGTACGCACCGCGCGCAACCGCCCGCCGGGCGAGGTATCGTCGCTTCCAACCTCAAACTCGCCTGATGTGTCATCGTCCTGGACCGGCGTTTCGTGGTCTTCCAGGAGTGGCCTGATGGAACGGAACGTGATTCGATATCGGGCAGCGCCGAATCTGGCGACCGTCTCGTCCCGCACATCCGGGACTGGGGAAAGCCGCCAGCCGCGGTCGTCCCCCGTAAGGGCTTCCTGAACGCGCATCAGGCCCTGGATCGCATCGAGGATCTCTTCGCCACCGAGCGCGTCGAATCCTCCAGAAACCGCAGATTGGATGCGGTTCATCTTCGCGCCCTGCCGCACCAGCCGTCGCTTGTCGCTTCCGATGGCTTCAACCTGAATCTTCTCTGAGGACAACGCGAGGCCGGTCGCCTTGTCGTCCAGCATCTGGCTGAGCCACTTGCCGACGATCTTCGCGAGCTCGTTGGCCGAGCCATCCGAGTTCGGCGCAACCGCAACCAGGATGCGGAAGTCGTCGACGTACCGGCACGAATCCGCCAGCAGGATCCCGGGAGCGATCTCGGTCCCAATCGCCATGCGCAGCGCATCGTCAAGCGTCAACAAAACGATGTTCGCGAAGAATCCAGAGCCGACCAGGCCCTGCGGCAGTGCCACCCGAGTGAAGTCCTCAAGCTTTGCTTGCTCGGCGTATATCCGGACGTCTCTTTCATCACGGGAGTGCCACTCCCAATCGAGCACGGGCGTCGCAAGAGAGAAGAACGCCGGGTCATCGTCGTCGCGGCGGACGCGGTCGATAGCTTTGGCAAGGAGAGCCGGGCGCACGCGGTCATAAAACTGGCGAAGGTCTGCATGAACGACGTAGAGATCATTCCCCCCGGTTGCCGAAATCGACTTGGCTGCGACTTCCGGACGGGAGAGAAACGTGCGGTAGTCCTGGTAGTAGGCGCGATAGAGTTTGGCGGATCCCCACCGATGGCGCAGTTCGCCACCGATGTCGTCGCAGAACAAGCGGTTACCGTAGGAAACAACCTGCCTTCGCGACTCCTGATCACGTACCGGCCGTCGCGGATCGCCCTGCATCGTCTCGACCCGATCGGCCAGGCAGAGCATCAACGCCGTCGCCACCACCTGGTCGGCCAGGCTGACATGGGCGAGCGGTCGAAGTGGCGCCGACGTCGCCCCTTTTTCGATGGGCTCCCACACACCTTCCCGCACTCTCCAGCGCTGGCTCTTGGGCGCCGGAACGATGCGCAAGGGATCGTTCTTCCAGCTCTCCGAAGATTGCAAACGTTCGCGCAGTTCGCCGATGAACTCCGGCAGGTTCACGGACGCGCGGTCGAGGGCAAGCGTATCGGAGAACCAGTTGTGGTAGCGGATGTAGGACGCGGTCTTCTTCCAAGCCTGGACGAGGACGTATTCCTCGCGGAGCAGTTCCAGACGCGGTTCGAGTGGCTCCGAAACCATGCGTCAGCCTCCCTGCATCTCGACCAGTTCCGCGATCACCTGCAGCTCGTCCGCCGGTGAGGACGATCGGCTCGAAGTCCGAGTTGACCGGATCGAGCGTGATTCTCTTGTGGCGTCAGGAGTCGCTCTTCATCGCCTTTTCGGTCTTGCCAGTCGGCGCAGCGCGTCATCGAGCGCGTCGGCCACGCTTGCCGCTCCGTCAGGCTCCGGCTGTCCCGACCGATGCGGGGCGATCATCGTGCACGCTCGCCGGTTCCCGCCTCGTCACCCGTACCTCGCCGGTTCCCGCCTCGTCACCCGTACCTCGCCGGACGCCAGCTTCGGCAGCAGCGTGTCGCGCAGCGGCGCAATGGCACCGCTCTGGTGCAGATTGCTCAGGATGCGTTCCATGATCGGCAGCACCGCTGACTCAAACGCGTCCGCGACGCTCGCCGGGGGCAGGGCCAAGTGGACTAGCGCAAACGTCTGACGTGTGATGGTGTCGAAAATCGTGCCGTGCGTCCTGCTCCGCAACTGTTCCACCGTCCCCCTGACCAGCCAGTATGTGAAGAAGTCTCCATACCCACCGGCGCCCCGTATGCCGTAGCAGGTCTGATTCATGGCCATCGGCCGTCCCAAACACGCGAGGCGCCCCACGCTGCCACGTGCGGAAATGACCGTCGTCCCCGATGGCAGCACGATCGTTGCGCTGTTGTCGACGCCCGCCTGCGTGATGGTTCTCTCTGTCTCTACCGCGAAGACATCGCGCGGAGCCGGAGCGTCCTTCGCCGTGTACCAGGGGATGTCTCCGTTCCAGAAGCGCTCGACCGACGTACGCGGCGTCCCGCCGTTGAGAAGTTCCACCGCATCGTCCAAGACGCCAACACCCCATCCCTTTGGAATCTCCCCGACCTCCGAGTCCACCAGGCGGTCGGGGAACAGGTCGGCGATCTCGTTCGGCAGCCCGGTGTCGCGGCCCGCCATCTTGGCGCGCACCGGGTCGAAATCGACGAACCAGGACTTGAACAACGCCCGCGCCATCGCCTCCAGCGTCGCGTTCATCCGCCGGTTCAGCTCGATCTTGTCGTCCAGCGTGCCGAGGATGTGCGCGATAGTGCGCTGTTTCCGGAGAGGAAGGAGCGGGATATCAATGAGACCAATATCTGTCTTTCTCAGCCCGAAGCGCGTTACGCCATTGGCGTAAGAGTGGAACTGTCGTTGCGCGTGTGCTGTACTCAGGGCATAGAACAGGTAGGTCCCATCGATTCGTGAAGGAATCGCGCGCAAAATGGCAAGGTGGTACCCGCAGACCAAGCCTGGAACTGTCTCACGTACCAGCGCAGGCACGCCGATGTCATCGTGCCGTTCCGAGTCCTTCGTAATGACAACATCTCCCACGCGAAGAGTGCACTTCGAGATCTCCCTCGCGGTGGCGGTGCCCTCCATGAAGTCCAAGTCACCGTGGATGAAGCTATTGTGGTAGACGTCCATGTAGTTGCATAGGCGAACAGGGTGCTCGTTGACGCTCGTCTTCTTGTCGACGCTGCTGAGACGCAAATCGATCACACTGCCCAACATGACTCTCGACGACACAGGCAGGGTGCAAGCTCCGGGATCGGCTGCGAGCACCACATGCTCGGCCTCGACGACCCGACGGAAGCTCTCGGACGTGCTGGCCCAGTCCACAATGTCCACGCGGAACGGCACGTCGGCACCCGTGAAGGCGGCTCGCAGATCCGCCATGCGCGACAGGGTCAGCGGTTCGTCCGTCATCAGCGCAAGGTCGAGATCGGAGGTTTCCCGCGCGTTCCAGGCCACCCGCGATCCGAAGGCGCGTACCTCCACAGTGGGCACGTGCTCGCTCAGAATGCGCCGAACCGTATCCAGATCCGCTGGCCGTATGTCAATGGGTGTCACGGGTTGCGCTTCTGAGGCTCTCGGAGGAGGAATCGCATGTCGCGCAGGAACTGGTCCATCACCAAGACCGTTTCCTCCGCCCGGTCCGCGTCGTACGCGTGGGAGGTCTTGTTCCGCAGCTCCCGGTAACGGATGTATGACAGGGCCTCACGAACGATCCCGGCATCGGCCGCATCGCGCATCCGGTCGGCGAAGTCCATCTCGCGCAGGGCATCGGGATTGGCGCCCTGCTTCCCCGACCGTCGTCTCGTCATGCCGTGATCCCGCCGCACGCTCAGCGCCCGAGCCTGCGTGACAAGAAATCGCGCTCCACGGTCAACTCGCCGATCTTCGCGTGCAGGTCGTGGATGATCGTCTCCTGGTCGGCTTGGCGGCGGCTGGCACCGGCGGCGAACACCTCCAGCAGCCCCTCCTGCGCTTGGCGCTTCCAGCCTGAGACCTGGTTCGGATGCACCGCGTGCTTGGCCGCGATCGCCTGGATCGGGCGGTCGCCGCGCAGCGCCTCCATGGCCACCTGCGCTTTGAACTTCGCGGTGAACTGACGCCGTTTCGTCGCCATCTCGTTGGCCCTCCTCTGGCCAGGATTACATCTTAACCACCTGTCCGGTTTTTTCGGGACCACCTTAGACAGCGCTTCGTGTCAGGAACGATCGTCGAGGCGGGGTGAACGACAGTTTGGTAGACGAGCGCGAGCGCCCCGAAACCGTCGCCTACGGCTCCGCTTTCGGCCCATCCCCACCTTTCGCTACGGAGGCTGTCGGCCTTCCCGCTTGCGCGGCAAGTCCGACAGACTCCGAGATCACCAGGACGCTCCAGCTCCTCGGCGGGGGGAACGAGTAGCGCTCGTGCCTCGGCGCGGGAGCAGGACGACCCGCTCTGGTGTGCGCCGCACCGTGTAGGTGGCGCCGGTCGGCACCGCCGCGAAGCGCGATACGACACCGTCCGGCCACTCGACGCGGAGCTCGTCGATGGGAGCGCCGGCGGCGTTGCCGGCGCCCAGGCCGAAATGCGCGGAGCGCTCGGAGCTGGTCAGGTAGCCGGCGCCGCCGAACATGGCGCGGACCTGGTCGACGCCGCCGTTCGTGACGATGACCCGCGCGCCGAAGCCGTCGGGCGCCACGGCGGGATCGCCCGTGGTTTCCAGGAACACGCGGAGCCAGCCGCCGGCGGCCGGGCGGCCCGCGTGAATGGCGTCGTTGCGCAGCAACGCCGGGCGGCCCTCGTTGTTGAAGATGACGATGTCCTGGTCGCCGTCGCCGTCGTAGTCCAGGTGCACCATGCCGCGGCCCTGGCCTCGGTGCGCGAAGCCGGCCGGTCCCGTGCGGTCGGCGAACAGCGGCAGGTCGGGATCGAGCCGCCGCTCCATGTTCCCGAACAGCACGCTGCGCTGGTCCGCCCACTCCGGGAAGCCCTCACCGTTCGCCTCGTTCCAGCCGCCGGTGGCGGCGATGTCCAGCCGGCCGTCCAGGTCGTGGTCGATCGCGACCGCCCCCCAGCCCCAACCGCCGCGCTTGACCTTCGCGTCGGTGGCGATCTCCGCGAACGTGCCGTCGCCGCGGTTCACGTAGTAGCGGCTGGTGCCGAAGTCGGCGGCCAGCAGCAACTCAGGGTAGCGGTCGCCGTTCGCGTCCGCGAAGATCGGCGTGAACGCGCGGACCCCCGCGCTGGCCACGCCCGCCGCATGCGTCACGTCGGTGAAGCGCGGCACGCCGTCGACCACGCCGTCGTTGCGGAACAGGGTGTTGCCGTCCACCTCACCCGACCAGGCGGCCACGAACAGGTCCAGGTCGCCGTCCAGGTCGTAGTCGCCGAAGGAACCGCTCATGCCCGACTCGATGCCGGTCGAGGTGGCGGCGACCCCGGCCTGGCGGGCGATCTCCGTGAAGCGGACCATCCCGTCCTCCCCGGCGGGGCCGTCGTTGCGGTACAGCAGGTGGAAGCCGGGCCGCGGCTCGCCGGCCGGCCCCTGGCTGGCCACGAACAGGTCCGGATCGCCGTCTCCGTCGACATCGGCGGCCGCCGCTCCCTGACCGCGATGGCACGCGCGCCACTCCCGCGGCCCGGGCCACGTCGGTGAAGGTGCCGTCCCCGTCGTTGCGGTACAGGCGGTCGGGGGCGCCGCCGCTCGTGACCATGAACAGGTCCTGGTCGCCGTCGTCGTCGAAGTCGAGCACGGCGCCGCCGCCGGACATGGCCGTGCGGCTCCAGGACAGCGGCGCGTGCAGATGCATGAGTCCGGTCGCCTCCGGGCACAGGCTCCGCTCTCGCGGACAGGTCGCGAACGGAGGCGGGTCGGCGGCGACGGACGTGGTGACCACCACCAGCGCCAGCGCTGACACCGCCCTGTTCCGGTTTGTGCGGTTCCTCACCGCTGGAATCGGATGCGTGGGTCCAGCATGGCCAACAGCAGGTCGGATATCAGGGTGCCGACGACCGTCAGGGCGGCCAGGATCATCACCACCGAGCCGGCCAGGAACATGTCCTGCTTGAGGAGCCCTTCCAGCATCAGCGGTCCGATGGTCGGGATGCCCACCACCTGCGCCACCAGGACCTCGCCCGAGAAGACCGCCGGCAGCCGCCAGCTTATGCCGGCGATCCATGGGTTGGCGGCCATGCGGATCGGATACTTGACCAGCAGGCGCGTCTCCGGCACGCCCTTGGCGCGGGCGGTGGTCACGAACGGCATGCGGAGCTGGTCCAGCACGTTGGCGCGGATCACCCTGATCTCGCTTCCCAGCGCCTCCGCGCCCAGCACCACCAGCGGCACCCAGATGTGCGCCAGAAAGTCCAGGAACTTGGCGAAGCTGAATGGCTGATCGATGTAATCCATCGAGAACAGCCCGCCGGGCACGAACCCGAACCACCGGAACGCGAGGAAGATCAGGACGAGCGCGAACAGGAAGTTGGGGACAGCCATCAGAAAGAAGGCGACGAAGCTGAACAGGTTGTCGAACAGCGAGTACTGCCGGATTGCTGCGCCCACGCCCACCGGCCAGGAGAGGCTCGAGGCCAGCAGGATGGTCAGCACCGAGATCACCGCGGTGATGGCGATGCGGCCGTCTATCAGTTGGCGCACAGGCTTGCGATAGGTGAGGGAGAAGCCGAAGTCGCCGCGGACGAAGCGGCTGATCCAGCGGCCGTAGCGCACCGGCAGCGGTTCCCCGTATCCGTAGGACACGCGCAGGTTCTCGGTCATCGCCTTGATCTCGTCGGCGGACAGCTCCTCCCCGGCCGCCTGCATACGGCCGACGATGGTGGTGGCGATGTCGCCGGGCGGCAGCTCGATGATGATGAACGACACCACGGACACCAGCCACAGGGTCGGGATCATGATCAGCAGGCGCCGCGCGATGAAGGAGAGCATGCCGGCCTGCTAACGGTAGGGGTCGGCGGCGTCCCGCAGGCCGTCGCCCAGGAACTGGAATGCCACCACGATCATGATCACCAGCAGCACCGGCAGCAGCAGCCACGGACGGGTGCCGATCGACTGCACGTTCTGAGCTCCCTGCAGAAGCACCCCCCAACTGATCGCAGGCTCGCGCAGGCCCAGGCCCAGGAAGCTGAGCGCCGTCTCCCCCAGGATCATGCCGGGGATGCGGTTCGAGCCCTCCACGATCAGGTGGCTGTAGAAGGACGGCAGCATGTGCCGGAACAGCAGCCGGCGCGTCGGGGCGCCGTCCAGCTTGGCGGCCAGGGTGAACTCCTCCTCGCGCAGCGCCAGGAAGCGGCTGCGGACCAGGCGCGCCAGGCCGGTCCAGCCGAGGATCGAAACGATCAGCGTGATCGCGAAGTAGACCTGCACGATGGACCAGTGCAGCGGCAGGGTGGCCGACAACGCCATCCACAGCGGGATGGTGGGAAACGCCAACAGCACCTCGATGATGCGCTGGATCACCGTGTCGACCGCCCCGCCGAAGTAGCCGGAAATGCCGCCGATGCCGATGCCCAGCACCCAGGTGATGATGAGCGCCAGGATGCCGATCGACAGCGACAGTGTGGCGCCGTGCACCATGCGCGAGTACAGGCAGCGGCCGGAGCCGTCGGTACCCAGCGGGAACCAGCGCGTTTCGTCGCTGCCGGTGCCGAGCAGATGGACGTCGGTCTCGATCAGGAACAGCAGCTTGTACGGGTCGCCCCGCGCGAACAGCCGCAGCGCCGCCTCGCTCTCGGGCACCGGGAAGAAGTCGCGTTCGAATGTCTGAAAGTTGAGCTTGCTGGTCACGCGGTAGACGACCGGCCGGAAGCGACCCTCGGTGTCGAACAGCCGAAACGCACCCAGCTTGCCGCCCAGCTCGGGCGGCAGATATTGCATGTCGGGGCGGCGATCGACGGGGTCGTTCAGCGCGAAGAAGCCGGCGAAGATGGCGACGAAGTAGAACCAGCCGATGACCAGCATCCCCCAGACCGCCCACCGGTGGCTGCGGAACTTCAGCCACATCAGCCGCCACTGGGTGGCGGTGTAGTAGTCCTGTTCCCACTGGCGGGCGCCTTCTACCGGCCGATCGTCAGCCATGGGACGGCCCGTCCGGGGCTCCGAGCCCTCGCCTTGAACGCTGCAGAGACGAGAAGACCCGCCCTGGGGGCGGGTCTTCTCCGGGTCGCGTCAAACGAAGTCCTCTATTCGAACCACATGCCCAGCCAGGGACGGTCGCCGGTAGCCGGATTGATGCCGTGCGCGCCGGGCTGCAAGATCCACAGCTCGGGCGGCCACGCGTGGTGGCCGACCACCCACAGGTCGTAGGCGCCGTTCTCCTGCCATGCCCGGTACAACGCCGCCAGCTCGTCGCCGGTGGCGTTCTTGAGGCCCTGCCAGATCTGGTAGTTCTCCTTGATGCGGTCGGGCGGCTCCTCGCCCTTGGCGCCGTCGGAAGCCAGCCAGTCGTGCCAGCCGATCGCCCAGGTCGGCTGCTGTCCGGGGAACGAGCCCCCTTCGTGGGTCGGCGCCGCGCATTGCATCGACTCAGGCCAACGGTGGATCTGCACGTCGCACGACTGAGCCACCCAGATCTCCCAGCCGCCTTCCTTCTGGATCTGCGGCGCGCCGCCCCAGTCGACGGTGCGCACGTTGGCCTTCAGACCGATCAGGTGCAGCTCTTCGAGGATGATATTGGCCGTCGGGATCCATTGGGACTCCTCCGGGTGAACGGTGATGGCGAAGGTGATCGCCTTTCCGTCCGGGCCGAGCCGGAAGCCGTCGGCATCACGATTGGCCAGACCCAATTCGTCGAGCAGGGCGTTGGCCTTGTCTAGGTCGCGGTTCAGCCAGTCATGCTGGTGGATCACCGGCGTGTACCACCGATGCTCCGGGTTGACGATACCTCCGCCGGTCGCAAGCGGCACCACCTGCCCCTGGTAGACGATGTCGCCGATCTTCTGACGCGGCACGAAGTAGGACCAGGCCAGCCGGAAGCGGCGGTCGCGAAACAGGTTGCGCTTGAATTCGTCCTCGGCGCTCATGTTGAAGGCGGTGATGCCGGAGGACAGGCCGTCGTTGCGCACGATCTTGATGACGTGCATCTGGATCCTGCCGCGGTCAGCCTCCGCCTTGGCCAGCTCGATCGCGTCGAGCGGCAGGGGCATCATCGTGACCTCCCCGGCCAGGGCGCGAAGCTTGCGCGCCTCGGCATCGGGCACCAGCAGGCTGCGCCGGCCTCGCGTGTACGGGAGCTGCTTGTTCTCCGCGTCGACCACGAAGAAGTACGGGTTCGGGGTCCAGGTGGCCGGGTTGGCCGGGACGCCGTTCTCGACCACGAAGGGCATCAGCACCGGGATGTCCGGGTTGATCGAGCCGTAGTGGTCCTTGCGGTCGCCCAGCAGGTGCAGCCAACTCTCCACGCCGGCCGCGGAGACCTTGGCGGCCAGCTCGCTGGCGTCGGCATGTGCCTCGTGGAACTGCGCAAGATAGTGCTTGGGATAGCCGCCGATCCAGCGCTCGGACGACTGGCCGAGCAGGTCGCCGTCGTAGCTTCGGTTGCCCTCCGGCAGCGTAATGCGAAAGGTATAGTCGTCCAGGTAGTCGATCTGCATGCCGTCGACGATGCCGTTCAGGCGTGACCAGCCGGTCGCGGCGAAGTATTCGGGCCGCTGCTGGATGTCCTCCAGGGTAACTACTCAGCCCACGGAGCAAGTGGTTCCAAGGGCTGGACATGGTTGGAGGCGATGGTCTATCCTCGCAGGCGGGAGGGGCGGCATCGAGTGGGACTGGTTTCCGAACTCACACGTGCAGATATAGCTGCGGCCTACGAGGCCGGCCGTAGCGCAGTGGTCGCACTGATAGAGCAGATCATCGAGATCAGTACGGACCAGCAGCAACGCATCGAGCAACAGGAGCAGCGGATCGCGACGCTGGAGCGGGAACTCCAGGAACTGAGGACGGACAGTCACGACAGCGGCAAGCCGCCGTCTCGGGACAGCTTCGAGCGCAAGCAACAGGAGCGCAAGAGGAAGTCACGCAAAGAGCGCCGCAGGCGTCCGGGCGGGCAGCCCGACCATCCGGGCGCGACGCTGTGTCAGGTAGAGGAACCGACGAGGACCACGATCCACACCGTGGACGACTGCCCGTGCGGCAGCTCTCTGCGCGAACAGCCGGTAGCGGGCTACG
Organism: Spirochaetia bacterium; assembly: GCA_965215345.1. Classification (GTDB taxonomy): domain Bacteria; phylum Spirochaetota; class Spirochaetia; order SZUA-6; family Bin103; genus CATQHW01. The sequence continues at coordinate 3,460,999 of CBDCDL010000002.1, forward strand.
AACGCCGTCAGGTGTTCGACGTGCCGCCGCTTGCGGTCGAGGTCAGCGAACACCGCAGCGAACGCAAGCGCTGCCCGGACTGCGGGCAGATCACGGTGGCGGCGTTCCCCGACGGCGTCGAGCAGCCGGTCCAGTACGGCCATCGGCTGCAGGCGATAGCGGCGTATCTGCGCACCTATGGACTGTTGCCGTATCGGCGGACTGCCGAATTGTGCAAGGACCTGTTCTCGATGCCGATCAGCGAGGGGACGTTGGCGAGCATCAACGCAGCCTGCGGGCAGCGCTTGGCCGGGATGGTCGAGACGATCCGTAAAGCGATCACGGTGCAGCCGATGGCGTGTTTTGACGAGACCGGGATGAGTATCGGCGGCAGGCTGCACTGGCTGCACGTGGCGAGCACGGAGCTGCTGACGTACTACGCGGCGCACGCCAAGCGGGGGAGGGAGGCGATTGCCGACATCGGCATCTTGCCGGACTTCGCCGGGGTGGCGGTGCACGACCACTGGCAGAGCTACTTCGGCTACGAGTGTGAGCATGGGTTGTGCAACGCGCATCATCTGCGGGAACTGAGGTTCGTCGAGGAGCAGTACGAACAGGGGTGGGCGGCGGACCTCAAGGAGTTGCTGCTGACCGTCAAGGAGGCAGTGGATGGCGCGCGTGAAGAGGGGAGTCAGCACCTGGACCAAGCGCTGTGCGAGCGCTATACGGCCGAGTACCAGCGAATCATCGCGGCGGGGATGGCGGCCAATCCACCGGCGCCGCAGCCGCCGGCGGGCAGCGGCAAGCGCCGCGGACGCACGAAGCAGAGCAAGCCGCGCAACCTGCTGCTGAGGCTGTCGAAGCGCGCGGAGTCGGTGCTGGCGTTCATGAACGACTTGCGGGTTCCGTTCGACAACAACCAGGCGGAGCGGGATCTGCGGATGATGAAAGTGCAGCAGAAGATCTCAGGGACGTTCCGCAGCCAGCACGGCGCCGAGGAGTTCTGCCGGACCAGGGCCTATATCTCCACGATCCGCAAGAACGGCTTGTCTGTGATCGATGCTCTGAGTTCCGTCTTCGAAGGCCGTCCGATGGTTCCACCCTGCCTCATAACCGGCCCGCCCCCCTGAGTAGTTACCCTCCAGGAAGAACTGCATGTCCTCCGTGTCGTAGGGAAGGCCATCGGACCACTTGAGCCCTTCGCGCATGTAGAAGGTCCAGACCGTGTTGTCGGCGTTGGCTTCCCAGCCCTTGAAGCTCCATGGCGAGATGTTGCCGACCTCATCTTCGCGCCCGGCACGCGCCTCGCCGGTGAGGCCCTGCGTCTCCTCGACCGATCCGGCGACCACGTCCACCCAGCGGTCGGAGTACCGGCCGGTCTCGTAAGTGGTGAACTCGTCGTCCGGGCTGATGCGGCGCGGTTCGAGCGGCAGCCGTTCGGCGACCGGCGGCAATTCGCCGCGCGCCACCATCTCGGCGAACCACGGCGCTTCCTGGTATTGCTGGCCGATGGCGATGCCTCCGACGATGGTCAGAAGTCCGGCCGCCAGCAGTGCTGTGACGTTTCTCAAGGATCCACTCCTCCTCTTGGTTGGTGTGGTATGACCCGTCATTCAATCACCGTGGACGCGCGCCGGCAACCCGGCACGCCGCGTCGTCCGAGCCCGAGGGGAGCTATAGCGGCCGGATCGTGATGGTGCGCGACTGGTTCAGGAAGCCCGGGCCGGTGACGTACTGGACGGCGCCTTCGTGGATCCGATAGGCGCCGGCGACGTGGATGTGTCCACACAGCACGGCGACCAGGTTGGGCGCGGTCAGCAGCCGTTCGATGAACTCGTCCGTGGCGGACTCCGACTCCGGGTCCCCGCACAGCGGGATAGGTTGCCCGCTCGATGGCGGCGGCGCGCAGTGCGCGGCGGTATCGCCGGGCAGACGGAACGGGATGTGGGTCAGCAGGACCACGGGCAGGCCGGCGGCGAGGGCACGTTCGAAGAAGGCGAGTTGCTCCGCGTCCACCTGGCGGGTGCTGTTGTCGATCGCGACGAAGCGCACGCCGCCTAGGTCGAGCGAATCCGCGTGCGGAGCCCGGCCGCGGTAGAGCGGCAGCAGCGACCGTTCGCGCCATTCGCGGCGCAGGTCGTCGTCGCTCCCCGGCAGCCCGGCGTACCGCCAGTCATGGTTGCCGGCCGTGAACATGCTGTGGCGGCCGGTGGCGAGGATCAGCCGCTCGACGGCGGCGACCGCGGTGGGCGACGGATAGTTGACGTGGTCGCCGGTCAGCGCGATCAGGTCGGGAGCCTCGGCGCGCGCCCGCTCCATCTGCGCCGCGAACGTCTGCAGGGTGGGATAGTCGGCGAACAGTCCGTCCATCCGCGCCCCGTAGTGGACGTAGGGCTGATCGACCGCCGCGTGAGGGACGCTGATGTGGGAGTCGGTCACGTGCAGGACGCGCAGCGGCCGCTCGATGCCGGCCGCGCCGATCGTCGCCGTGCTGTCGGTCCAGGAATGGGTGCCGGGCGTCACGGTTTCGATCATGTCGAGCTCCGGCGAGAACCGGTCTCCTGAACCTGCTTCCATTTCCACCTGCGATGCATCCGGCTCGTCACGGGCGGGATTGTATAGTATCGCCATCCGGGAGGAAGCGCATGTACGAGTTCAAGGGCACGCGGGAGTCGACCCATCTGTACGAGACGGCGGTGAAGCTGGTGCCCGGCGGCACGCATCTGTATGGCAAGCGGAGCGAGTTTCACCCGTCCGGCTTCTGGCCGGCCTATGTCGAACGAGCCGAAGGAGGGCACTTCCGGGACGTCGACGGGAACGAGTTCATCGACTACAACCTCGGCGCCGGCCCGGTGATGCTCGGCCACGCCTTCCCGCCGGTCATCGAAGCCGTGCAGCGCCAACTGCCGCTCGGGCAGCTCTATGCGACCAGCTCGCCATTGGAGCTGGAGCTCGCGCGCCTGATCATCGAGCTGGTGCCGTGCGCGGAGATGGTGCGGTATGCCCGCGGCGGGGGCGAGGCGTGCGCCGTCGCCATCCGCATCGCGCGCAGCTACAGCCGCAGGGACAAGGTGCTCTTCTGCGGCTACCACGGCTGGCACGACTGGTACATCTCCGCCAACTTGTCGGATAGCGACACGCTGAACGACCACCTGCGGCCGGGCATCGATCCCCTGGGGGTGCCGGCGGCGCTCGCCGGCACCAGCATCCCGTTCGAGTACAACGACATCGACTCGCTGCGAGCGGCGCTGGACGCCAATCGGGACGAGGTCGCGTGCATCGTCCTGGAGCCGGCGCGCACGTACCAGCCGGAGGACGGCTACCTGCACAAGGTGCGTGACATCGCCGACGAATACGGCGTGGTATTGATCTTCGACGAGACCGTGACCGGGTTCCGGTACAGCCGGGGCGGCGCGCAGGAGTATTTCGGCGTCACGCCGGACATGGGTGTCTTCGGCAAGGCGATGGGCAACGGCTTTCCGCTGACGTGCGTGGCCGGCAAGGCCGACGTGATGATGGCCTGCAAGGACAGCTTCATCAGCAGTTGCTTCTGGGGGGACACCACGAGCCTGGCCGCCGGCGTCGCGGCGCTGACCTTCATTCGCGATCATCCCGTGGTCGAGCACCTCTGGTCGATCGGGCAGGCGATCGTGGACGGCGTGGGCGCAGCCGCGCAGGAGATCGGGGTTCCGATCAGGTTCCCGGGCCAACCGTGCCATCCGTACTGTCGTTTCGACATTGATGATCCGGTGTTCGCGAAGGGCGTCTCGACGCTCTGGGAACAGGAATTGCTGCGGCGCGGCATCTGCGCCGACGGGATGTTCTACATATGCTATTCGCACACCACCGAAGACGTGGAGCGCACGGTCGCGGCGGCGACCGAAGCGCTGAAGGTGGTGAGACGAGCCATCGATGCCGGGGACGTATCCGGATACCTGCAGTCAGCGGAGAGCGAAGCCGGCTTCAAGCGAATGGTATGAGGAGGGACGATGGAGACAGTCTACCCGCGGAGGCTCGGGGCGTACGACGTGGCCGTACGCGACATCCGGCACGTCCGTATCTTCCATGACCCGAACCGCTACGCCGGGCACGTCAACCGCGGCGGGATCTGGAACTTCGGCGACGGCGAGCTGGCCGTCGCGCACCGGGTGAAGGCGGTCGACTACCGGAACGCGGACTGGCTTGCGGCCGGCGCGCACGACTTCTCCCATCTGCCCGCCGGGGCCACGTCGGGCATCATGCTCAACCGGTCGCTCGACGACGGCCAGACGTGGCCGGAGAGCGAGAAGGCGTGGATCTGGAACAACGAGCGGTCGACGGACGAGCTCCTGGAGTGGCTGCGCCCCCGCGAGCCGGATCAGCGCGAGCGGATCGACCTGTCCCAGGCCGATGCGGTCATGCACCTCTCACCCGCCGGCGAGCACCTCCGCTGGCCGTTGGGCGGGGCCATACGGCCGCACCTGGGATCTCGGGACAGTTTCCATCTCGGCAAGCGGGACTTTCGCAACATGCCCAGCTTCTGCCTGCGGAGCGGGGACCGGGGCCGCACGTGGGAGCGGCATCCGACGCTCATCGAGGGGCCGTCGATCTCGCCCGAGACGGGCTTTCTGGCCGCCAACCTCGGTCACGTCGCGTTCGACAACGGGGTCCTCGGCATCGTCGGAACGACCAACCACCGCAACATCTCCTGCTTCTACGTCAGCTATGACAGCGGGCTCTCATGGGAGTATGTGAGCACCGTGGCGCGGGGCGTCGACCCGAACTGCGATTGCGGCTACACGTACATGGGCGTCCACCGGCTGCCGGACGGGCGCCTGATGACCTGCATGCACCGCATGCCGGAGAACTGGCCGTGCGTGGCGTTCTCTGCCGACGACGGCATGAGCTGGTCGAAGCCGCGCTACGTCGTGAGCCCCGCCACGCATGGCCGGCTGGACGGCGGTGATCCGCCGCGAGCGCCGCTGGATCGAGGCGGCCCCCGGTATCGCTCCCCGTGTGCGCTCGTGACCCGCGACGGGCGGATCCTCGTCACGTTCGCCAGGCGGTCGGTCGGTGGCCCGCGCGGCATATTGGGCGTCCTGAGCGACGACCTGGGTGAGACGTGGAGCCGGGAGTTCGTGCTCCGGGGCGACGCCTACACGTGGGACTGCGGCTATCAGCTCCTGACCGAGTTGAACGACGGGCGGCTGTTCACCGCCTACTACATCACCACGCACGACGGCGGTGAGCCCGTGCCGGAGTACGCCGTCGTCCGGCAGGTGGACGGCACGTTCTTCAGGCTCGACTGACCGGGACGAGCGGTTACTACCCAGGCGGCATGGCGCTCGGGCGATCGGCAGCCGTCGCCGTGCTGCTGCTGAGCGCCCGCATGGCCGCAGGCGGCGGACTGTTGGAGGGTGCCCCGGTCGAGCGGCGTATCGAGATCTCCGGGGTCGAGTCGATCGACATCGACGCCGCCCACTTCACGGTCGAGGTGCTCGGCGCCCCCGAGCTGGACACGGTCACCGTGGTCAGCCGCATGTCCGCGCGCTTCCACCGGTTCCATGACGGACACGTCGCCGTGGAGCGGAGCGACGACGATGCCTCCATCTCGATCCGTTACGACGGCCGACCGCTGTCACGGGCCGCGGTGACGTGGGGACCGCGGCTGCTCCTGCAGGTGCCCGAACGCACCGCGCTGGCGGTCACCACCACCGCCGGCGACGTGCGGATCCACGACGTGACGGCGCCGCACGTGACGATCACCACGACCGCGGGCGACCTCTATCTCAGCGACGTCACCGCCACGGTCGCGATCTCGGCGCACGCAGGCTTCATCGTGCTGGAGCGCGTCCACGGCCCGAAGCGCATCACCGCCGACTCCGGCTCCATCGAGGTGTCCGATTCACGCGGACCGCTCTTCACCGACACCGGCGGCGAGCAGCGCCTGCGCCGCATCGACGGCGACGTCAGCGTCGCTTCCGCGCAGGACCTCACTTTGAGCGACCACAGCGGCGCCCTCACCGTGCGCGGCCGACAGACGCCGAACTGACGGTGGCACACCCCGATGCCGGCTACCGGTCGAAGTCGTCCTTGGCGTCAGACAATGAGAAATCGTCCGGGTTCCAGTCGCCCACCCACACGGCAAGCTCTCTGTCATCGTCCTCCCAGGGGCCGTCGCCGGTCTCCAGAAACGCCACGAGACGAGCGTACGAGGCTTCATGCCGGCCAGTACGTTGCGGAAGCTGCTTTTGTTGACAACCCTGCTGCGTCCCGGTACGTTCATTCATCATGGGACCGACCGGCACCACCTGTAACGGCCGGCCGACGGGAGGTAGCGCCTATGTCATAGTCGTCAGCCATTCATTTCTTTCTCTATTGAAGATTGCGACCGTACAGGGGACGGAATACTGTGAGCAGACGCCAATATGATTTCATCCTGAACGAGATTGTCATGTGCACCGGTACTAGCAGAGTAGATGGACGCGCATTGCTTGATTTCATGTTTCATACGAACAACGTGACCGAAGAGGTCGCCGAGAAATCTGAAACCCTGCTAACGAAACTGATGCAAGGTAACCGGGAGTGGATCTGGGTGGAAGTCGATTCCCGCGAAGATACACACGTCCCCGACAAAAAGGTGATAGGAGCGATGGGGTACAGCCCTGACGATCCGTATAACCGGCTCATTGTAGAGTTGCCAGCAGTACACAAGACATGGAGGAAGAAGAATGATGGAGATATTCACCCGCTTGCACCTATCATCGCAGCATGGGTAGCTAGTGGCAAGACCAAGAAAAAGGCAAATAAGGAAGCTGCGCGCCAGGGTGCGCAGGCTTGAAGACAGGGTGGCGGCTTTGGAGGCGCCGAAGGGAATCCCCGCAGCCGGCGATACAATGGTCTATTGAAGGCGGTTATCAAGTTTGCAGCAAGCGCCTCGGGTTTCTTGCAGTGACTCGGAGTACTAAATTGCCACAACGATTAGTCGTAGTCGTTACAACAATCTGATCAGCAAGAAAGAACCTGCGGCTCGGGGCCTGTGCACTCTGAGCCGTAGGGTGTGTTACAACTCCTCACTTGGGGCCGGTCCCCTTGCGCTGCGCTTGAAGTCTGCTTCGATCGAAAGAGCCTCCTTCCTTTACAGAAAGAGCCTCCTTTACAGTCTATGTCTTCAGGAATTCGTGTGGAGAGGGCGGTCACCGGGTGACACCGGCGGGGTAGAGATCAAGACCGCCGAGATGAAAGTAGATGGCGTTGCGGAATCGCTTGCGGTTGCGGAACCCGCGCGCGGAGTACTTCACTTCTAAATCCCCGCGTTGATCGACTCGGCGCGCGCGTTGGTGACCTTGTCGACGACGGCGGTCACGATCCCGTCCAGGTGGCGCTTGATCATGCGCGCCACCTTCTTGACCGGCTCCAGCCGGTAGCGGATCGCCGAGCGGTTACCCGTCTCCCACGCCTTGTGCGCCCACGCGCGGCTGCGGCACGCCTACAGCGTCATCGCATGCTCCTGGCGGTTCAGGTTGCGGGAGGGTCCGTCAACCCATCGGCCGCCTCGCAGGCCACCAGCTCCCAACCGTGGAACACGACTGCCAGTCCGACGTGCCGCACCGACGGATGGCGCAACGCCCGGTCCGCCAGGCAGCGCCGTAATTGATCCTTGGCTTCCCGCGTCTTGTCCGCCACCAGGGATTCGTTCGTGGTCGCGCTGCGTTCGAGGTACTTCAGTTCGATCACGTAGGCGTAGGCCATACCGGGGTGCTGGACCAGGTTCGGCGCCAGGTAGAGGTCGGCGTACCCCTTGTTCAGTTCCGGTTCGGAGCGCGGATGGAAGTAGTCCGGCAAGCCGAAACAGGTGGCCAGGAAAGTCTGCACCACCTTCTCGCCGTCGATGTAGTCGCGGATGCCGGTCTGCTCGGCGATGGCTTCGCGCAGGAACGCGAAGACCGGCCGCCAGGCGCCCCGGTACGCCATCTCGTGTACCAGGCGGGAGAACTCGTACTTGCCGACGGAGAACACGCCCATGTCCCGATAGGCGTCGTTCAGGTAGCCGTACATCAGCCGCCAGACGGTCTGGTTGGGAACCCCCAGGACGGGCAGTCCCTCCGCCACGCCGCGGATGCTGAGCAGGCCGAAGTAGTACAGCAGGGAGAGGAAGTTGTCCCGAACGGTGAGTTGCTCCAGGGGGAAGCTCGGTTCTATCATGGCGCGCGCCTGACCCGCGCCGATCACGTCGCGCAGCAAGTCGAAGTTGCCGTTCATGCGTACCTCATGCGCGGCTCGTGAGCGTGCGGCCGTTTCCCGGCCGGCCACCAACAGGTGGCGCAGCTTGCCGTAGTCGATGCGGACGTTGTGGTCGATCAATTGATCCGGCCCGTGCCCGAGCGAGATGGACTCTTTCAGGTAGTAGAGGACCATGTCCGTGTTGTAGAGGTCGCCTGCCGCCTCCCGGGCGAACCGATAGCCGTCGTACCACTCCCGCATCATCGCCAGGGCGGCGTCCATATCCTGGTCGATCACGCCGTGCTCCCGACAGGTCGCCAGCAAGCCGCGCACCTCCTGCTCGGTGAAGCCGACCATCTCGTTGAACTCCGGATTCAGGCTGACGTTGCTGCCGATGTTGAAGCCGCTGGTGACGTCGTCCAGGGTTATCGGCGACACGCCGGTGACGAACAGCCGCTCGATGCCGCCGTCCTCCGTCCCCGCCTTGAGCGTGGCGAAGAAGCTGCGGTAGAAGCCGCCGCCGTGGGTGAGGGTCCGGTACGCCTCTTCGCCGTGGTACGCCAGAATGGTGTTGGCGAAGTTGTCGTACTCGTCGACCAGCACGTACAGCGGAACGTCGTGATCGTCGGCGTGGGAGAACAACTCGTTGAGCTGGCCGCTGATGGTGTCCGGCGCCAGGATGCGCCGCAGCGCCGCGTCCGGAAACAGGTCCGGGTTGCGCTCCAATGCGGCGCGCAGCCTGAGCTGACAGTATTCCTCGAAGTGGCGCTCCAACGTGTCCGGGGCGTTCTTGAAGGCCGAGAAGTTGAGGCGCAGGACCACGTAGCGGCTGCGGTGCCCGGTCGGGCGCCGGCCGATGTCGGTGCCGCCGAACACGGCGTCGAAATCGTCGGCCTTGGTGCGGTCGTAGTAGTGGTCGAGCACCGACACCCAACTGGTCTTGCCGAAGCGGCGGGGGCGAATCAGCACGACGTAGCGCTCGGCCTCCAACCGGTGCAGGAACCGGGTCTTGTCCACCCACAGCGCCTGCTCCCGGCGGATGGTCCTGAGGTTGGTCACGCCGTAAGGGGACGCGCGGGTACGGCGCGGGCGGGCGTCTCCTGGGGATGGTTGTTCTGTGCTCCTGACACCGGCGGATCCCTGCCGGTCACTATACCGGATTCATCGCGCCGATCGTGCCGCACCGTGGCCGTCGCCGGGCGCTCCCAAAGCCGCTGAGAAATCGCTTCATCGGTTCCGGCGCAGGAGCGTCGAGACTCCAGACCGCACGTCGCGGTGGTTCTTGTCCGGTCCGGTTTCGATTTCGACGAAGCGTCCAGCGCTCGGCCGCTACCGGATTTCGATTCCGTGCGCGATGCAGTGCTCGAACTGCGCGTAGTCGTAGCGGTAGGGACGCACCAAGCCGTCCTGGTCCCGTTGCAGCGTGTAGCAATTGGTGGTGTGCCGAAACGCGGCGAAACGCTCGTCGTTCAGCGCGTCCCGCAGACTCTCCAGCGGACCGATGCTGTGGGTGGTGGCGAACACCTGCATGTGTTGTTCGCGCGCCAACGTGAGCAGCGCCCGCAGCAGCGGCACCATGGCGGCGTGGTGCAGACCGTTTTCCAGCTCGTCGATCAACAGGATGCGTTCGCTGCCCAGGATGCACGGCGCGAGCATCATTGCCGCGCGCGCGACGCCGCTGCCGTACATGTTCAACGGGATCATCCGCTCCAGGCCGATGTCCGCGTACGCCACGTTGCCGTTCGCGGCCACGCCCTGAACGCGCGGGTTGATCGCGCGCAGATGCCGGATCAGCCGGTCAGCCTTCTTGGCGACGGCCACGTCGGCGATCACGACCCCGTCGTATTCGGTTCTCGGCCCCACGTAGCGGGCAGGAATCGTCGGCTCTGCGGCCGGCGTGCCGGACGAGGCGGCGCGCAGATCGCCGTCGCTTACCTCAAGGGTCGCGGCAAAGTACGTGGGGCTGCCCTGTCGGGGTTCCACGGTGGCGTCATAGCGGAGGATGCGCGCGCCGGCCGCGACCGTCGACGACGACTGATCGTCGCTGTGAACGGCGCTCGTCATGCTGCGCGCGCTGCCGTTGCCCGTGCCGACCTGTTGTGCCTCGCTGCCGCCGGCGGTCGCTGCCGCGGAAATCTCCAGCGTTCGCCGTTTCACGGCGCCGTTCGAGTGCGCCGTCAACGCGACCGGCGTGTCGACGGCAAGCCCATGGAACAGCAGGACTAGGTCATCGAAGTCCTGCACCAGGAGGTTGCGCCAATTCTGTAGCCGGACCGGCGACTGCACGTCGGCGAACCCGGCCAGGAGGAACACCGCTTCCAGGACGGACGTCTTGCCGACGTCGTTGGCGCCCAACAGCAGGTTGAATGCCCCCAACCCCTCGAGTTCGAGCTGCGCCAGGCCGCGAAAGCGGCGTATCTCTATCGTGCGCAAGCGGTCATCGTGCATGGGAACCTACGTCGCGTACGCGAACACCGTGGCCTGGAACATTCGCAGCCGGATGCCGACCATCTCCCCGACGGGCGAGATGTCGCTGCGGCCGTTCCAGGTCACCACCGCGTCCTCGGCGTCGCCGGTGAGCCGGCCGCAGTCGGCGAAGGTGAATCCGGGGACCGGATCCACGTCGGCATGGATCCGTGACGGCACCGCGTGGAGCAACTCGACCGAGACCCAGCCGCCCGGCCGGCAGCGGTAGTTGAGGCGCAACTCGTCGCGCATGCGGTACACCGTCGGGATCGTGCAGCGGCCCTCGACCGGCGCGTCGATCCCGCACAGGCGGTGCGGGCGCCACGTCGCCCAGCGCAGCTCCGCGGGCTGGGCTCCGGCCGGCCGGCCGGCGTTGTGCACCCAGGACGAGCCGGCGTAGAGCGATCCCCAGGAGCCGTCGGGCAACTCGATCACGCCGCAGCCCCAGGAGTACACCATGCCGCTGTCGCCCTCGCCCGGAGCGCCCAGCGGAATGATCGGCCGCCGCTCGGGGCGGTGCCAGAACAGGCCGTCGCGGCTGAAGGCGATCTGGCTGTCCACGTGGTCGGTCGCCTGGTGGTACACCTGGATCAGCATGCAGTGCAGGTCGTCGCGGCCCTGCCCGGAAGAAGCAGGGTAGGGGAAGTAGTCGCAGCCGTAGAACGACACGTCCAGGCCGTCCTGGCCGTCGGGCGCCAGGATCAGCTTGGGCGGCGGCCACGATCGGAAGTCGCGGGTGCGGGTCAGGCCGATGGCGCGCCGCACCAGGCCAACCTCGGCGGAACCTGCGCCGACGCCGGGCGCCGCGCCGGGCTCGATCTCCATGCCGTGCACGCGGCAGTAGGCGAAGTAGTGCCCGGTCGACTCGTCGTAGCCGGCGGACAGGCCGCCGTCCATGGGAAACGGCGCGATCGGCGCATCCAGCGTCCGCCACCGCCTGCGGTCGGGCGAGGTCCAGCCGATCACCTCGCCACCCAGCTCGACGCGGGGGCCGCGGTAGGCCGGCCCCTGGTACTCCTGCGCTCTCCAGCGGCGCACCGCCTCTTCGTTGGCGCCTTCCTCGCCGCCGGTGTCCATGCGCTCGCCGGTGTCGGGGTCGAACCAGCCGCCGTCGCAGCCCATCCCCTTGAAGCGCTCCTCGGGCGGCGCGGTGGGATCCTCGAACACGGCCTTGAGCTGGTCGCCGCCGCGTTCGGTCACCCGCTCCATGTACTGCCAGCGGTGGCCGTCCTCGCTGCGGGCGAGCTGGATGGTGCCGTTCGCGTCATACAGCGCGTACAGCGCGCCTCCTTCCCGCCACGCGCGCACCGGCTTCATGTGGTCGGAGCCTGAACCTCCCTCCAGCACCAGCGGCGCGCTCTTGGCCGCCTGCTCGACGCGCAGGCGCACGCCGATGGGGGCGTCGTACAGCTCGAAGGCGCCGGCGCGGTTGGTGCTGCGGTTGCCGGTGTGGATCTCCTGGGTGTCGGCGATGGGCGTCCAGCCGCCGGGGTTGGGACGCGGGCGCACCCAGTCGCCGGGGTAGTAGCCGCCGCGGGGGCGTCGGATCTCTGCCATGGCGAGAGCCTATCGGATCGGCGGCCGGCCGCCCACGGACGCCTGCGCGCAGGGGTTCCTGACCGGCCGCTATACGCGCGACATGGACGAGCCGCCGCCGGGATCGCGCATCACCTCTCCAGCAAGCCGGAGGAGTCCAGCTCCTGGGAGCGGCTGGCGGTCGACCGGGTGTGGGACACGCAGGAGGTCATGCGAGGCATAGCCGCCCGTCACGGCCGATCGCTGGCCAACATCGCCATGGCTTGGCTTGCTTCAGAGCGGTTGCTGCGACGTGGCGCTGCTGGGCGCGTTCGCTCCCGAGCAGTTCGACGACGGACTGGGCGCGCTGGAACTGACGCTCGACGGCGACGAGCTGGCCGAGCTCGACCGCGTCAGCCGGCTGCCCGCTCCGTACCCGATGAACTTCTGGAACATCTTCTGCTATCGCGATAGCGAGCATTACGGCGGCCTGCGATAGGGAGAGGCCGGCGAGGCGCTACTCCGCCGGCTCGTCCACCGGCTCCAGGAGGTCGAAGTCCGAGTCGGCGTATTCGAGAGAAGCGCCGTGGCGGCGGGCGCAGGCGGCGATGAGCACGTCGGCCGCCGGAGCGGTCACGCCGCGGGCGCGCGCTCGCCGCGCGAGATCGTACGCGGCCTGCCAGACGACGCCGTCGATGGGTACCTCGGGAAGCGTGCGGGCGAAGTGGCGCAGGACCCGGTGTTCCTGCGCCCCGCGGGCACCGTTCCACAGCTCGAGTTGAACCGGCGGGCACCAGCAGGCCTGCCCGGCCCTCAGCGCGGCGTCGACGCGGCTGCGGACCTCCGGGTCACCCTGCGGACGCAGGAAGTGTATCCAGGACGACGTGTCGACGAGAATCAACGGCTCAACCCCGGCGTCGCGCGGCCTGCAGCTCCTGCGGCGTCATCAGGTCGTCGCAGGTGCCCGCGTACCTGGTGAGCTCCGCCATGCGCATGCGGCGGTTGAAGTCAGCAACGGCGTTGACGACGGCCTCGCGCTTGGTCTTCGCGTTCGTGAACTTGATGGCATCCTCAAGTTCCCGATCGGGAATATCGATGGTGGTCTTCATGGTGCCAGGATGAGCAGGTTGCGCATATCAGTCAACAGAACGGCAGGCTTTTTTCACGCGCGACCGCATCCAGTAGTTGAGGTGCTGCAGACCATGGAGTACAGCTTCCGGCCTGCACCGCTCGTCGATCGGAGTGTGGCGCAGCGCGACGGTTCGCGTCTGTCTTGACCTGCACGCTACGTTGCAGAAAGATCCGAGCAACGTCGGGGGGTCCCGCGACGCTCTCGACCAGGAGGGAAATCGTGAAGAGATTCATCGGATTGATTGCGGGCCTCATGACCATCGGTGCGATTGCGTCTGCGCAGTACATCGAAGGACCATGGTTCGCGGAGCAGGTGGCGCGCGGCGAGTTGCCGCCGGTCGAGGAGAGGCTGCCCGTGGAGCCGCTGGTGCTGGCAGCGGGCGCCGGCTACGCGTTCCCGGAAGGCGGCAGGCACACCGAGGGCTCGTATGACCGCAGCTCCGTCGACATCCCCAACATCCAGGGACTGACCTCTACGCCATTCAGCAATCACCGGTTCGAGGTCAGGCTGTTGCCGTGGGCCTGGAAGGGTTGGGAAGGCTCGGACGACAACATGACTTGGACGTTCTACATGCGAGAGGGCATGAAGTGGTCCGACGGCGAGGACTACAACGCGGACGACATCGTGTTCTGGTTCGAGAACGTGCACGGCGAAGGTGACACCGCGGTCCAGTACCGGGAGTCGCTCGCCATGAACAAGAACGCGGTGGCGGATGCGACCGAGCGCCTGGAGAAGGTGGACGACTACACGTTACGTTTCCATCTCAAGGAACCGGACCCGCGCTTCGAGTGGCTGGTCGGACAGCGCTCCGAGCGCGAGCTGCTGAACGTCGACGACCACTACATGCCGCAGTTCCACCCGGCTGTCGGCGATGCCGACGCGCTGGCCGCCAGGGTATCGGCGGGCGGGTTCGACACCTGGATGCAGCTCTTCGAGGACCGGCGCGACCGCATGGGCAACACCAACCCCGACAAGCCGCACCTGATGCCGTGGGGCCCGTTCAACCCGCCGCCGGCCAACCCGGCGGTGTTCACCGCCAACCCGTACAACTGGGCGGTGGATGACCGCGGCCAGCAGCTTCCGTACCTGGAGACGCAGCGCTACTTCCTGGTCTCCGACTCCGAGGCGAAGAAGCTGCGGCTGCTGTCCGGCGGCGACAGTTGGGGGATCATCAATACCCTGGATGCCGTGCCGCTGGCCAAGCGCGCGCAGGAAGAGGGCAAGATCAAGTTCCAGCTCACGAATCGGGCCCAGCCCGACGCGTACAAGTCGACGGCGACGCTGTTCAACATGAACGCGATGGAGGAGTGGAAGGCGGAGTTGTTCCGCGACGTGCGCTTCCGGCAGGCCTACTCGCTGTTCATTCCGCGCCAGAAGATCAACGACATCATGTACGGCGGCTCGACGATGCCCACGCTGGGCGGCTTCATGATCGAAACCGACCATCCGTGGTACTACGCGCCGTTGGCCCAGTCGCCGCTGATCGAGCGCGACCTGGACCGCGCCAACGCGCTGCTGGACGAGCTCCTGCCCAACAAGGACGCCGACGGCTTCCGCCTCGGCCCCGACGGCAAGCCCGTCACCTTCTTCCTGGCGACCGTCACCCACGACGAGTGGGAGCAGGCGACCAACATCATCATGGAGGACCTGCACCTGATCGGTCTCAAGGCCAACCACCGCGCCACCGCGTGGGGCGGCTGGGGCGCGTTCGTCCAGTCGCGGGAGTGGGACATCATCGTCGACCAGAGCACCGAGGGCTGGAAGAGCCAGCTCCCGGAGCGGCAGTCGCTGATCGTTCCCACCGGCCGGTTCGGCCCCAACTGGGCCTACCTGTGGTGGGAGTGGCTGGACTCGGGCGGCGAGAAGGGCGAAGAGCCGCCTCAGGAGATCAAGGACAACTGGGACCTGTTCCACCAGATGATCCAGGCGGGGGACGCGGACGAGCTCACCGCGCTGACCCACGAGTGGTACCGCCGCCAAGCCGAGCAGGTCTGGACCCTTCCGCACCTGACGTTCCCGCCCGAGTTCGACGTGTGGCAGCCCAACTTCATGGGCGTCCACCCCCGGACCGGCCGGCCGTTCGAGTTCGGAGGCATGTGGTACGAGTAGCGTAGCGTGCGTTGCACGTGCGCATGATGGAGGGCATCCCGCTACGGATGCCCTTAATCCGTGAATTGGTAATGCAATTGTAGAGATCCGTGACCTCGCGGAGCATCTTCGTGCC
Organism: Spirochaetia bacterium; assembly: GCA_965215345.1. Lineage (GTDB taxonomy): Bacteria > Spirochaetota > Spirochaetia > SZUA-6 > Bin103 > CATQHW01. Next base: position 3,476,517 of record CBDCDL010000002.1, read on the forward strand.
CGGCGGGAAACAATTATCGTTGACACCGTTGCGTATATCGAGGTCGATCGTTGATACGAGCAAAATTCGTCAACAGTTACTTGCGCCATGTGTTGGCAGAGGGCGCAGATGTGGAATTGCGTACGCGATTTGATGTGTATGAGGATCGACATGGCGGCGAGTTGTTTGCGCGAGGCGAACGTCGTGAGTGCTTCGCCATGACCGCGATCGGATGCGCCACGCCGGACCCTGTACACGTCTGGATCAAAGACGATTTTCTGGTTGATGGACGAACTACCAGCAGTGAGCAAGCGTTGCTGGAAATGATAGCCGACAAGGTGGCGCACCACTTCGATCTGGGCGAACGAGGAACCGGAGCGGTAATACATGCAAAGTCGGAAGGTCGGTACCTGCTGGGGAATGAACATGGCCCCGGCGGTCCCGTTCATATCCGAATCGAAGTATATCGGGACCAATCGACCCGGAACTCTTCGCGACGGGCGAACGAAAGCGTTGCTATGAAGTTCGTCGCTTTGGGTGTGGAAAGCCACAACACGCCCAGATTTGGGTACGAGACGACACACTGAGCGCCCTTATCTCGGACGTTTCAGGTACTACCAGCGAGCTGTTCATGGAAGAGGTGCAAGATCGAATTGCCGGCCGCTTCCAGCTTGGCGATGATATGACCTTGAGTAGAAGGGACAGTCGATACTTGCTGACTCCGTTCGAGAGCGAGAGGGTTGGCATCGAAGATGACTTTGAACGGTCGGAGATCTGGGTCGATGTGGTGTCGGGCGCACGGTGCGGAGAGACGTGGCTTACGGCGCAGGAAAGCAGGCTCTTCGAGCTTCAGCCGGTCGATTGGGAGGATGTCTCGCACGAGGATGTTCTTGTTGATGACGCCGTTGCTAACGCTGTTATCAGGCAGGTAACCGGCGCTGATCCAGAAGCTCTCGTGGACGCTGCAGCGCGGATGATAGCGCGCCGCTTTTTTTTTCGACCGCCGGTACCTGCTCGGCAATAAGGATGGATAGAGATAGCGGCCGCTCGGTATTGACACCGCCGCGTTTGATGGCTGCTCGCGTGCGTGGCTCTGCCGCTGACCGTGCCCGCGGTTCTGACGGCCGGGAGCGCGTAGGATGACCGACCGGCAGTACCTGCTGGAACATCAGTACCGGGATGCCGGCAACCTGGGGAGCCGCGTTCAGCTCCACGAACGGTTCAGCGTCAATCCACGCGGCTGGTTTCCGTGGGTGTTCGATCGGTTCGACTTCGCACGGGACGCCCGCGTGCTGGAACTGGGCTGTGGACCGGGCGGCCTCTGGCAGGCCAATGGCGCGCGGATTCCGTCCGGCTGGGAGGTCACCCTGACCGATCTGTCGCCGGGCATGATCGACGCCGCGCGCCGATCCCTGGGCGGGGAACGGTTTTCCTATCGCGTCGCCGACGCGCAGGAGTTGCCGTTCGAGGACGGCCGGTTCGACGGCGTGATCGCCAACCACATGCTCTACCACGTGCCCGATCGGGCGCGGGCTCTGGGCGAAATTCGTCGCGTGCTCCGAGCCGGCGGGCGCCTGTACGCGGCGACCAACGGTCGTACCGATGGACCGGGATTGCGTGAGTGGGTCCGGCAGGCGGTGCCCGAGAGCGGTGAGAGGTCGCCGGAAACCGGCCGCGATCTCTTCAGCCTTGAAAACGGAGAGGCGCAACTGAGGAACGTGTTCTCCCAGGTCGTGACGCACCGCTATGATGACGCGTTGGAGATCATCGAGATCGAGCCGCTGATCGACTACGTGCAATCGACCGCCATGGCCCTGCAGCCCGCCAGTCTTCCCGCGTTGCGGCGAGCCGCGGCCGCAGAGATAGATCGCCAAGGCTGCCTGCGCCTGCCCAAGAACACGGGGATGTTCGAGGCGTGTTGAGACGGCAGCCGTTTGTACCGACGATCGGGAGCTCGTATACTACCAAGTAGCCGGAAGGTTGAGAGGATGGCTGCCCGTACCCGGAGGAGCGCACGCAGGAGTTGGTTGCAGCGGCTATGTCTGCTCGGCGCCGCGGTATCGCTCCCCGCAGCGATGGAGGTGGCCGCTCAGGAGTGCGGCGAGTGGAATACGCGAAGTTTTTTTGCGTCCTCCGATGTCATGACGTGTCTGAACGATGCCGACATCTCGGCGTCGGATGAGCATGGCCGGACTCCCCTGCATTTCGCGGCAGCCTTCAGTACGGACAAGGAAGTCATCACGGCACTGATAGATCGGGTGGGCGATGCGTCGGCGCCGGATGCCTATGGCGGCACTCCCCTGCACTTTGCGGCGGCCTTCAGCGCGGACAAGGAAGTCATCACGATATTGACAGAGGGGGGCGCCTCTGCGCCGGCGCGAGACGAGGACGGCCGGACGCCATTGCATTGGGCAGCCTTTCGCAACGACAACCCCGCTGTGATCGATGCGCTGAGGAAAGCCGGAGCTGATGCGCAAGCGCGCGATGGGAAAGGTCGGACGCCATTACATTGGGCGGCTTATGGCAACGTCCCCGCCGTGATCGATGCACTGAGGAAAGCCGGAGCTGATACGCGGGCGCGCGATGAGAACGGCTGGACGCCACTGCATTGGGCCGCGTTTGGCAGCGACGAACCGGCTGTGATCAGTGCGCTGGCGGCTGCCGGTGCTGATATTGATACGCGAGATTATATCAGCGGATCGACGCCATTGCACCTGGCAGCCTCTGGCGAACATGATGCTATCGTCACCACGTTACTCGAAGCGGGAGCCGACGCATCAATATTGGACTATGACTGGAAGATAGCCTGGGACTATGCAAGAGAAAATCCCAGCTTACAGAATACAGACGCTTATTGGATGCTCAACGAAGCTCGTTATTGAGAATACCGGTATGACGCAGGATGTGGAACAAGACGCAGGACCGAGCGCCGAACCATCCGAATCCGGGCACGCGACAGGTAAACAAGGCACTCGACCCGAGCAGAAGGGATTTCTATCCCGGGCAGCAAGACTGCTGAGTCCCGAATCAGCCTTGATCGGCGTCGTGATAGGTGGATTCATCGCCCTGTTCGTACACATGAGCAATCTGAGTCAAGCCCAGACGGAACGCCTGGACGAATTTCAGAATCGCGTCATAGAGTTGACCATCGGCCTGGAAAGACACCGGGAGGAGCGTATGGAAACCGTTCGGCAGGAGATCGCGGCTGATCTGGAAGCTCTCGATTCACGTCTGCGAGCTATCGAAGTCGGTCATTCGAATCTTGAAGGCCAACTGGAGGGGGCGCAGGTCATTGACGGACCGACAGCAGGTCCGCAATGAAAACAGCCGCGTTCAGCACCGAAGGTACCACCTTGGCAGATATGGCGAGACAGGAGCGGCGTCAGCCGCCGGTGGCCGGCATGTGCATCTTCGGCGCCATTATCGGTATGGCGCGCCCATGGATGGTCGTGTTGGTCGCGCTGATGACCGCGCCGATTGGTCTGGCCGCCCAGCAGCGCCAGGACGAGCGGGACACGATGGTCAGCGCACAGATCGCGGCGCGCGGGGTGATCGACGAGCGGGTGCTGCAGGCGATGCGCACCGTGCCGCGCCATCGATTCGTTCCTGAGCGCCTGTCGCGCTCGGCGTACAACGACCATCCGCTGCCGATCGGCGAGGGGCAGACCATCTCTCAGCCCTACATTGTCGCGCTGATGACCGAGACGCTGGCGGTCGAGGCGGACGACCGCGTGCTGGAGATCGGCACCGGCTCGGCCTACCAGGCGGCGGTGCTGGCGGAACTGGTGGCGGAGGTGTACTCGATCGAGATCCGCGGCCCGCTGGCGGAGTCGGCGGCGGCGCTGCTCGACGAGCTGGAGTACGCCAACGTGCAGACGCGCCACGCCGACGGCTACTACGGTTGGCCGGAGGCGGCGCCGTTCGACCACATCATGATCACCGCCGCGGTGGACCACGTGCCGCCGCCGCTGCTTCAGCAGCTCGCGGTCGGCGGCCGACTGATCCTGCCGCTCGGCAACCCGTTCGCGCACCAGAGCTTGGTGGTGGTCACCAGGCTGGAGGACGGCTTCCGCATGCAGGAGATCCTGGGCGTGCTGTTCGTGCCGATGACCGGTGCCGCCCTGAACTGAGGGTTCGCTGACGCTGCTGATCGCGGCCGCGGTCGCCTCCTTCGCCGCCCTGGCGTACGAGGCGCTCCTGATCCGGTTCTTCTCGCTCTCGCAGTGGAACCACCTGACCTTCCTGGTCCTGGGCGTCGCGCTGCTCGGCTTCTCCGCCTCCGGGGTGGTGCTGGCCGTTCTGGTGTCGCGCGGGCCGCGGGCCGCCGCCGTGCTGCGCCGTCCCGCGGGGATCGCCGTCCTGCTGGCGGGGCTGTCGCTGGCCGTGTCGGGGTCGTTCGCGGCGGTCCGCGCGATGGAGCTGGACTACTTCCGCATCCCGCTGGAAGTGGGCCAGCTCGCGCTGCTGGCCGTGTCCTTCCTGGTCCTGGCGGTACCGTTCGCGATCGCCGGACTGGTGACCGCGCTCGCCTACGCCGACCCGGACATCCCGGCCGGACGCACCTACCTGGCAGCGATGGCCGGCTCCGGGCTGGGCGCCGTCGCGCCGGTGGGGCTGCTGCCGGCATTCGACATCGCCGGCGCGGTCGCGGCGATCGCGGGGGTTCCCGCGCTCCTGGCCGTCGCCGCCGCGGGGCGGGGCGCCGGCACGTTCGGGCGCTCGGTGCCGGGAGCGCTCGCCGGCGCCGCGGCAGCAGCGGTAGCGATCGGATCCCTGGCCACCGGCTTGATCGGCGAGGTGACGCCGTCATCGTACAAGCTCGGCTACCAGGCGCTGCAGTTCCCGGAGACGGAGGTAGTCGAGCGGCGAACCACGATCCGTGGCCGCTACGAGCGGCTGCAGGGGCCGGCGCTGCGCTTCGCCCCGGGGCTGAGCCTGCGCTGGATGGAACGGCTTCCGCGCCAGGACGCGCTGTTGACCGACGGCGACGCATCGCTGTTCGTCCCGAGGGACCCTGACCCCCGCTACGCCGGGCATCTGCTCGGCTCGGTCGGTGCGGCGTTGGTGAGCGATGCGCGCAACGCGCTGGTCCTGCAGGCGAGTGGCGGGACCGCCGTGCCGATCGTGGTTCAGGCGGGCGTGCCGCGGATCACGGTGGTGGATCCGTCGGCGTGGCGTGCGGCGGCGGTGCGGGCCTCGGTCGCCGAGCTGGGCTGGGACGGACCGGTCTCCGTCCGCCGATCGTCGCTGCGCGGCTTCACGGCCCGCGCCGAGGAGCGTTACGACCTGATCTACCTGGATCACGCGGGCGCGTCGGTGCCGGGGGTGGAGAGCCTGAGCCGCCAGTTCACGCTTACGACCGATGCGCTGCGCAGCTACCTCGACCGGTTGACCGAGGACGGCGTGCTGGTGCTGGGGCGCAAGCTGTCGCTGCCGCCGTCCGCCAGCGTGCGCGCGGCAGCCACGGCCATGGCGGCGCTCGCCGGGCGGTCGTCGGAGCCGGAACGGCACTTGGCGATGCTCCGCTCGTTCGAGAGCTTCGTGCTGGCCGTGTCGAGGACGCCCCTGTCGGCCGAGCGGCGGGCCGCCGTCCGCTCGTTCGGGGACGCGTGGGGCTTCGATCTGGTCTACCTGAGCGACATGCGCAGCGAGGAGGCGAACCGCTTTGCCGTCCTGGTCGAGCCGCATTACCACGCCGCGGTCGCCGGGCTGATCGCCGCTTACCGGGAGGGGCGAACGGGCGACTGGTTCCGCGCGCAGGTGCTGGACGTGGCGCCACGCCGCGACGGCCGGCCGTTCTTCAGCCACGTGCTGCGGTGGACGCGCATCGGCGAGCTGGCCGCGGCGCTCGGCGGACGCTGGTTCGGGTTCCTGCTGTCCGCCGAGGTGGTGGTCGCGGCCGTGATCGGTATCTCCGCCCTGGCCGCCGCGTTGCTGCTGACTCTGCCGGCCGCGGCAAGGCGCCGGGACGGCCGCATCTCGCCGCACGTGTTCGCCTACTTCCTGGCGGTAGGGGCCGGCTACATCTGGGCGGAGCTCGCCCTGATCGGGGTGTTCACCCTGCTGGTCGGCGACCCGGTGGTCTCGGTCGTGGTGGTGCTGTCGGCCATGCTCACCCTGTCGGGCCTGGGCGGGCTGGCGTCGGCGCGCATCGGGATCGAGCGTCTGCCGGTGGTTCTGCTCCTGATCGGTGCGCTACTGGCCGTGACCGCGCTCACGGCGTTCCCGCTGGTCCGCTGGCTGCTGGCACTGCCGGCGGTGCTCCGCGTCGCCGGCGCCGCGCTCCTGTTGGCCGTAGTGGCGATCCCCCTGGGCCTGCCCTTCCCGTCCGGCATGCGCCTGCTCGCCCCGCAGCCGTATGCGACGGCGCGGGCGTGGGCGGCGAACGGCGCCGCGTCCGTGGTCGGCGCGGCACTGGCGCCCCAGATCGCCTGGGACCTCGGCATCCCGGCGCTCGTCGTGCTCGCTGCTATCGTCTACCTCGGCACGGCCTTGGCCGCACGCCGGGCCGCGGCACGGTGATCGCGTCCCGTTTCGGCGCCGATACAGGACATGTCGAAGAAGCTACGCCATCGCCGATGGATCTCGGAGCGCCGGTCAAAGGGACGGCCGGCGCCGTCGCCATGGAGCAGGTGAGCACGATCGATCCAGACACGGCGCACTGGTCACCTCCGCGATCTTGCGATCTCCTCTTCAGGCGAATCGTGCAGCCCGGTCAGGCGCTCCCCAGGTAGTCCTCGTACCAACCTGACTGAGGCTCAGCCCCATGGCCGAGAGCCGGACTTGACGGGCTGCGGCGACCACCTGATGTGGGTCCAGTTACGAGCGGTGACAACTTCGCTTTGCACAGGTGCGACAGTCGATACGTGACGACGCGGACCCGCCCTGATTCCCGCCTGTGGCAGCTCCTGTCGCGACTCAGGCTCTGCAGCCGAGCCTCTTGCAGGACACGCGCTGCGGTCCGGTCGCTTGGCGTCGTCCGCGCCATAGTCGGATGACAAGGCCGTATCGCCTGCATGAGTACCATCGGCGTCCACATTATACGGCGCCGGCGTCGAGCGAGCATGCGCATTGTAGCTTTCCGGCGATGCCGGTATCGGCCGCAAGCAGTGCACGGGCCAGATATTCGGCGACGTCGCGTTTTCGGGGGCTTGGTCGACGTGGCGCCGTGCGCGATGACCCAAGCTCCACGGTGGCGATCTGGAAGCGGCCATCTTTTGGCACTGGTGCTGGAGCGCCGTGTCGGCCGACTTCTGCCTGCCCAGTCGACATGCGGTCAACCCTAGCGGTCTAATCAAACTAGACCCCGATCTTTTACCAGGTGCTAAACGGCGTTGCGTTGGCATACGCGCGCGTGCTGCACGTACCCGTCGTTTCCAGTCGCCCTTGTGGCTCCCACGTACCAAACGTCAAACTAGACCATCCGTATCTTTCTTGCGTCGTGCCTATTCTGTGCCGTGACGCGCCCAATCGTAATGCGGTTCGTGCCGTAGCAGTGGAGCGTCTCGACTCCAGGGCGGTAACGTGTCTGAACCGTCGCGATCGCAGTTGAGCTTCGGGATCTCGCCCCAGCTTCGCGGCTTTGACCGAGGCATCAAGACACCGGATGCCATAGGGGCGAAACAGCTTCCGAGAGCATTACGCACGCCCGCACCGCCGGCGATCACGTTTTGAACACCGTCCTGCTGGTACCATGCTTGTCTTATGGCCACCCACAGCCAGTCGCTGCCTATTGCGCCTGACTACGGACTATCCGCTGCGATGAGCCTGCTCGCCTCCGGAGACGGTCGCAACGCTCTTGATGGCGACGCCATGAGCAGTGACCATGAAGGGCGGAAGTTTTGCACTCATCTGTGCCGATGGTACCATGCGCGACGGCAACGCGTTAGCGATGCTGGTACCGAACGACTATCCTCTGATCCTGAAACCGTCGGAAGGCCAGTGACGAAGTCTGAGAGTCGCCGATGGCGGCCGCTAACGCTCGATAACAGTTGTGCAACTTGCTCACAAAAGAGCAGGCCGTATTGGCGGAGACAACTCGAGCGTGATATTCATAGACGCATCGGATCCTTGGTTCACGGCGGGCACGCTGCTGACTGGGAAGCGGCGTATGGTTGAGAACGCCTCGAAATGGTGGACTACCTGCTGATCGAGGTGCCGGAACAGTCGACGACCATGCGGTTGATATTGAGTCAGAGACGTTCACATGCGCGGACGGATATAGACAATGCGAGACTTGCGTGGCATGCGTCCTCAGGGTGATGCCGCCATCAGTTCCGACTTTGTTTGGAAGTTTGAAGACGGCGACGCCGATCGGTCGACTTACTACCTAGAATGGGACCCGGAACAGCACGAAAATGTAGAGGTGGTCGAAAGATTTAAAGTGGACGAAGCGGGTACCATCAATCTACCGATCAAGGAGGGGATCTTCAGGTTGTGGGCCAGAACAGACGAATCGTCGCCATCAGCTCTACCCATAACCGAATTCGAAGACTGGTGGCTTGTAACCGAACACACGTTGCCGAACCCGCAAATGGAAGCAGGGATACGTACGCTGCCTATCGAGAACTTCTAGCCCAATTTGACACGAGCGGGTGGATTTCGCGGGCTGGAGCGATTTCGGCGAATCTTATGAGTACACCTCCCGCAGCGCCGCCCAGAAGCCCAACGCGCGCCGTCGGCGCTCGCCAAGCGCGGCCCGACTGTCAGGCCGCGCCGCCGCAGGTCCAGCAGCATCTCCCGCCATGACGCCTTGCTCTGCAAGGCGGACCAGATAATCCCGCACCGCTTGATTGAGACTCAGCCTCATGGCTGCAGCGGACTTCCGGGCCTCAGCAACCACCTTGGCGTCCAGTGACAGCGTGAGATTCATGTCCACAGGATACGTGCGCACCGTATCGTACCGTGCAACGTCAACAGTTTAGCATGATGACAGCTCGATGTCGTTACTGACCGGCCGAGCGAGCGACTTTCTTAGAGTCGCCGCAGCGGCCGCGGGACGGGGCGATCTCGATACGGTAGGGGCCGTATTGGCGGAGAAACCCGCGTGGGTCGGACGCACCGGCTCCCACGGCCGCACCCTGCTGTGGGAAGCGGCGTACCGAGGACGGCTCGAAATGGTGGACTACCTGCTCGATCGGGGCGCCGACATCGACGCCTGCGGCTGCCACTTCACACCGCTCCTCGTCGAGATCTCCCCGTACTGCGCGGCGCGATACCGCGGGTACCAGGCCGTGGCGGACCGCCTGATCGAGCGGGGCGCCGCGACAGACATCTACACCGCCGCGTTCCTCGGCGATCGCGAAGCGGTCGTCGAATACCTGGAACGCGAACCGCGGCTGGCGACGGCGGAGAAGCCGCAGCACGATGCCGGCCTGCGTGCTACCGCGCTGCATTATGCCGTCAGCGCGCGGCGTCTCGACATCGTAACGACGCTGCTGGCGCGCGGTGCCGACCCGCGGCCGTACAGCCATTGGCTGATCCGGTTTGCGATCTGGCGAGACCGGGCCGATATCCTCGGCGCGCTCATCGACGGCGGCGCGGACCCGACCCAGGCCGAGGTGCCGCGGTCGGGGGTGTCGGCGGAGATCGCCGCGGTGCTTGCCGCGCACGGCGCCGGTGTCAGCGTCGACCATGCCGAGGGTGGCTGGCCTCCGCTGGTGTTTCAGGCGCGCGGCGACCGGGGCGGGAACGTCGATCGTGTGCGCGACCTGCTCGACCGGGGTGCCGACGTCAACGTCAGGAACCACAAGGGGCAGACGGCGCTGCACTGCGCGGCCAAGGCCGGGTTCATGGACATCGTCGCTTTGCTGCTCGACCGCGGCGCGGACGTGGACGCCACCGACAACGACGGCCGCACCCCGCTCGCCGCGGCCCGGCGCTCGACGGTCAAGGACAAGGCGCGGCTCGCGGCCGTCATCGAGCTGCTCGAAACTGCCGGCGCCGCCGATTCCACGGAGTGAGCGCCGGGGGCGGGCTGGCGGCGTCCTGCACAGGATCGTCACCTGACGGCCGGTTACGCGAGAACCTCGAACGCGTTCGTGCGTGTGCGGCCGCAGCGGTAGACCGCGAAGTCGCTGTCGAACGAAATCACGCGCGTGATACCCAAGCGCTCCATCGGCGCGAAGGAGGTGCGATCCACCAGCGAGAAGTCCTGGTCGGGGAAGCGTTCGCCGATCGACCACGCCGATTCAATCATTATGGCGCCATCGTGCCGCTGCCATCACGCTGCCACGGCTCGGATTGACGGCTCATCGCTTGAAGCGCCTGGCATCCTTGCGGGCGATCTGAAAGGCGGTCTTGCCGCTCTTGTTGCGCACGTCGGGGTCGGCGCCGGCCTCCAGGAGCGCCTCGACGGCGGCGACCCTGCCCTCGTAGGTCGCGCGATGCAGGGGCGTGCGGCCCTTGCGGTCGTGCGTGTTCAAGTCGGCGCCGTGTTCGGCGAGCAGGCGGATCATGGCGGCCCGATCCTGCTCGGCGGCAAGCTGGAGCGGCGCCCGCGCGGCCTTGTTGAGCGCGTCGAGCGCGGCGCCCGCGGCGATCAGCAGCTCCGCGCACGCCGTCGACCCGGTGCGCGCTGCCCAGTGCAGCGGCGTCATCGCGTAGGGGTCGGCCGCGTTGACCGCCCCCGAGTCTTCCGCGATCAGCTCCCGCAACCGGGCGGTGTCGTCGCGGGCGCTCGCGGAGCACACGTCGTAGTACGCGCCGTCGTCGATCAAGATCTGCGCGACCGTCAGCTTGCCCTGCCGGGCGTTGCGGCGCAACTCACCGACGGGGCCTTCGCCCGCGTCCGCCGTCTCGTACCAGTGGCTGGGCGCGAGCGCCTCCTGCAGCGAGGTGGTGCCGCGCTCGCCGTTGCCCTTGATCGGCAGCTCATGGTGCACGCCGGCTCCGTACTTGAGCAGCAGCCGGGCGACCTCGGGATACCCTCCCCAGGCGGCCCAGTACATAAGCGGCAGGTTGTCCGGCCAGCCGGTGTGCGGGCGAACCGAGACGCTGGTTGCGTCGGCCGCTCCCGACTCGAACACCGCGCGCAGCGTATCCGCCGCCGCGGCCCACGCCGCCTCATGCAGGACGTTGTACGCTGTCTGGTCGATCGCCAGCGGCACGTCGTGGGCAAGCAGGAACGCCGCGGCCGGTCCGCAGCCGCGTTTGCCGATCACGGCCGTCAACAGCGACGAGCCGATCCGTTCCAGCACCGCCGGCTCGGCCGCCACCGTCTCCTGCATCCGCGCGACGTCGGGCTGGCCATCCCAGCGCTCGGGCGCCGGACCTATCGCCGCGCCGATCAGCTCCTGCTCCGCAGGCGTGAGGTCCGGCTTCGCCTGTTCGCGCAGGAACCAGTTGCCCCGGAACTCTGCGATCGCTCGCTTGGTGTCCATGGAGCTCTCCTTCAGATCCCGACTCGCCGTGCCGCCGTGCTCGTGGAGAAACGGGCCGAGCCGAGTCTACACCATGACACCATGATGGCTCGCTTGCCGGAAGAGCCTGACCGCCGGTACGGTGGCCGGATGCCGTCAGCCAGGCCCGAACGATGGGCGCCGCTCAACCAGAAGCACGAGTTCTTCCGGGCGGTCGGCGCCCTTGATCTCGCACGCGTGCGCGACCTGCTGCGCGAGCACCGCGGGAAACGGAGCCAGGAGTTCGGCCCGAGTGCGCCCTCGGCTACTCCCGCGTAACCGGACCTGCAGGGTAACGTCCCGCTTCGGCGCGGAGCGGGACGCTCCATCGATGAATCGCGATCCGCGCCAGGGCGCGTCGCGTCAGCCGGTGTGGTGGTTGATCATCCAGTTGATGCCGAACTTGTCCGTGCAGGTGCCGAAGTAGGCGCCCCAGAACTGGTCCTGCATCGGCATGGTCACCTTGCCGCCGTCGGACAGCTTGGCGAACAGCGAGTCCGCTTCCTCCTTGCTGTCCGGGGCGATCGACAGCGAGAAGTTGTTGCCGGGCGTCAGCGGCGGCCCGAAGGAGGCGCTGTCGCTGCCCATCAGCACGCCGGAGCCGATCGGCAGTGACACGTGCATGACCAAGTCCCGCTCCGCCTCGGGAACGTCCTGATCCGGCGGCCCGTCGCCGAAGCGCTGCATGTCCGTGAACTCGCCGCCGAACACGGAGCGGTAGAACTCGAATGCCTGGCGGCAGTTGTCTTGAAAGGTGAGGTAGGTGTTGATCTGCATGGCGCCCGCAAGGTATCGCCGTCGACGCCGTCCGACAATCGTCAAGCGTCTGGCGCGTGACCCACCAGTCCGCGCCTATCCCTCCCTGGCCAGCACGAAGTAGTGGCCGGGGTTCCAGGCTTGGCAGATCAGGTAGACCTGCCCGTCGCGCTCGTACCAGACGGTGTTGTGGATGTGGTCGGCCAGCTCGACACCCAGGTCCTCCTTGGGGCGGATGGTCGACGCCACCTCGTAGGTGTGGCCGTCCAGGATGTAGATGGGCGCGGGCCGTCCTTCCTGCGGGTCGTCCAGGCTGCCGACCACGGCGTACCAGCCGTCGCCGTGCTGCCTGAAGTCGATGCCGCACGGCTTGGAGCCGTCGGGGATGGGATGCGAGGAGTGGAAGTGGCCGTCCAGCCCCATGAGCTGGAAGCGGGAGTGCGGGCGGTCGGCGATCGACAGGTGGTGGCCGTCGGGCGCGGGTGCGAGGCCGTGCGCGGTCCCGAACAGGCCGTGCGCGTGCGGATCCTCGGTCTTGCCACCGAAGATGCCCGTGTAGCTGTGGGTCGACGGATCGACCGAAGAGATGTAGTTGGCTCCGTAGCCGTCGGACACGTACAGCGTCCCGTCGGCGAAGGCGGTGTCGGTCGGCTTGAACTCGAGTTGCTCGTCGCGGTACTCGTCGAACTCGGGCCGCGACAGGATGAAATCGACGGTGCCGTCGAGCCCGACGACGGCGACCTGGGCGTCGTTGTTGGCCGGCAGCACCAGCCGGCGCTTGCCGTCGAACTCGATGATCTTGGTGCTGTGGAAGTTGAGGGGCGCCAGATCGGACGGCAGCTCGATGATGTCCTGCGCGCTCAGGTCGGCGCTGATGCGCATGATGCCGCAGCCCGGCATCCCGTAGTAGAGGTAGCCCGAGGCGGCCGTGTCGTCGGCGAAGCCGCCGTGCAGGTCGACCTCGTGCGGCCGCGCCCGCTCCGGCAGGGTGTACAGGTCGTCGCAGAGTGAGAACCGGAACGGCTCCTGGCCGCTCGTCTTCTTCGCCATGGGTGGTCTCCTTCCGTGTTGTGCGTCTGGCCGCAGACTACAACATGACGGGCTCGCGCCGACAGGGCGACGCGATGCTCGATCGGCCGGCCGGGCGCACCATGGCGCACGCTGCCGCTCCTGATGTACGATAATGGCGTGAGCCACTGCTTCGACGTGGTCGTAGAACGTGACCCCGACGGTCTCTGCGTTGCATCGGTGCCTGCTCTTCGTGGCTGCCACACGCAGGCGTCATCACTCGATGAGCTCATGGTCCGTGTCCGCGAGGCCATAGAGCTTTGCCTTGAAGTCGAGGGTCGGAAGACCGACGAATCGGAGTTCGTTGGCGTTCAGCGGGTAACCGTTCCAGGGTGAGCCGGTTGCCGGCCCCCAGTGGCCGACAGCGTTGACGGGCGCGCCGCCTCCGACCACCATCGGCGCATGGTCACCGACCACGACATCTACTTCTTCGACCTGCGCGGCTACGTGCATCTGGAGGGGGCGCTGACCCCGGCGGAGGTGAGCGCCTGCAACGAGGGTCTGGACGCCATCCCGCCGCTGGCGGACCAGGAGTGGCACGGCTACGTGCAGGCCCATACCTTCGGCGACCATGACGGCGTCAACTACCAGCAGATCTACGAGGCGGGGGAGCCGTTCGAGGAGCTGATCGACCACCCGGCGTGGTTCGACAAGGTGCGCTACTTCGTCGGCTCCGAAGACTCCTTCGACGAGCAGCACGGCCCGTTGCTCATAGACGAGGCGTTCGCCAACGTCCGCGCCGCCGGCCAGAGCATCGGCGTGCACAACGGCGGCCACCTGGGAATAAGCCGCTGCCAGTTCCGCTATCACGCCGGCCGCTTCCACTGCAATCAGATCAACGTGCTGGTCGCCCTCACCGACATCGGCCCCGGCGACGGCGGCACCGTCCTGATCCCCGGCTCGCACAAGTCCAACTTCGAGCACCCGTCCTTCCAGCGCTTCTGCATGGGCGACATTCGCCCCGACGCGGCGCTGATGGAGGGCGCGGTGGAGATCCACATGCGCGCGGGCGACGCCCTGCTGTTCGTCGACTGCTGCACGCACGGCTCGGCCCGGCGCCGCAACGACGGCCAGCGGCGGGCGGTGATCTACCGCTACGGTCCATCGTGGGGCCGGCTGCGCCACGCGTACCAGCCGTCGGCCGAGCTGCTCGCCCGGCTGACGCCGCATCGCCGCTCGATCGTCGCGCCGGCCGCAGAGCGCAGGCTTGCGCCCGATCCGAAGCCGGCCGCACAGGTGCAGGAGGTTGCCCCGTGAGCGAAGCGAACCATACTCGAAGAGCAAGCGCTCCCACGGTCCGATCGAGCCCCGGGGACACGTCGTGGTTCGTGCGCGACCGCTTCGGTCTGTTCATCCACTGGGGGCTGTACGCGCTGCCGGCGCGGCACGAGTGGGTGAAGAACAAGGAGGAGATCCCGGACGAGGTCTACCGGCGCTACTTCGACCGCTTCGACCCCGATCTCTACGATCCCGGCGTCTGGGCCGATGCCGCCGCCGGCGCCGGCATGCGCTACTTCGTGGTCACCACCAAGCATCACGAGGGCTTCTGCCTGTGGGACAGCGCGCTCACCGACTACAAGGCGACGCACACGCCGTACGGCAAGGACCTGTTGCATCCCATGGTCGATGCCTTCCGGTCGCGCGGGATGCGGGTGGGCTTCTACCACTCGCTGATCGACTGGCATCACCCCGACTTCGTGATCGACGACGTCCACTCGCAGCGCAATCACCCGGAGCGCGAGGCCATGAACCGCACGCGCGATCAGAGCCGCTACATCGAGTACCTGCACGGCCAGGTCCGCGAGCTGCTCACGCAGTTCGGCCGCGTCGACGTGCTGTGGTGCGACTTCAGCTATCCCGGCCGCGGCCGCGGCGGCAAGGGGCGGGACGAGTGGGACAGTCCGCGGCTCTACCGGACCATTCGCGAGCTGCAGCCGCAGGTGCTCCTCAACGACCGCATGGACCTGGACGACGGCTGGGACATCAAGACGCCCGAACAGTGGCAGCCGCAGGGCTGGATCGAGGTGGACGGCATGCCGGTCACCTGGGAGGCGTGCCAGACCTTCTCCGGCTCCTGGGGCTACCACCGCGACGAGTCCTCCTGGAAGAGCGTCGGCCAGTTGATCCGCATGCTGTCGGACACCGTCAGCAAGGGCGGCAACCTGCTGCTCAACGTCGGCCCGACCGGCCGCGGCGAGCTGGACCATCGCGCGCTGGACCGCCTGCGCGGCATGGGCGACTGGATGAGCCGCCACGGGCGGTCGATCTACGGCTGCACGCAGGCGCCGCCGGAGTTCGCGGTCCCGCAGGACTGCCGGCTCACCTGGAACCCGGACACCCGCCGGCTGTACATCCACGTGTTCGCGTGGCCGTTCCGGCAGCTCCACCTGCGCGGCTACCGCGGCAAGGTGGCTTACGCCCAGTTGCTGAACGACGCGTCGGAGGTGGCGATCACCGCCATGTCCGAGCACCAGGCGCGGATGGAGCGGGCCGGCGCGGACGATCTGATCCTGGAGCTGCCGGTCCTGCAGCCGCCGGCCGAGGTGCCGGTGATCGAGCTCTTTCTGGTCGGCGAGTAGTCGCGTGCGCCGCCTGCTCATCCTGGCCGGAGGCGCCGGGATCGTCGTTCTGGTCGGCGCCTATCTGCTGCTGGCGAACCGGCCGGAGCCGGCGTACGATGGCCCGGTCGCTTCCGATCGCCAGCAGCTCTCCGATGTCGACGAGGACCTGATCGTGGCGATGGAGCTCGCCCCGCGCGGCGGCGAGACGGTCCTGCTGGAGCGCGAGGGCGCCGTCTGGCTGGTCCGCGAGCCGTATCCGTTCCGCTGGGACTGGCCGCGCCTGCAGGAGTTGCGCGCCAGCTTCGCCAGCCTGTTCGCGCAACGGCTGGTCGTCGAGGACCCGGAGGACCGCGCCCAGTACGGCCTGGACCCGCCGGTGGTGGTAGCCGGCGCACGGTTGGAGTCGGGTGAGACGTTCGAGTTCCACCTCGGCAACCTGACCTCCTCGGGCGAGGCCTATTTCCTGAGCTCACGCGACGACCGCGCCGTGTTCACCGTCCACGCCGTGCACGGCAAACGCTTCTCGTGGACGGTGGCCGACCTGCGCGACCAGACCGTGCCGGCGCTGACCGCGGACCGGGTCAACCGCATCTGGTTCCGCGACGGCGACTACGAGGTGGAGCTGGTCGCCGTCGGCGGGCAGGCGCGCTACGCGCACATGGGCAGCGCGCAGGTGTTGCGCATCCCGTACCTGGCCCCGGCGGACGCGGAGCGGTTCGCGTCGATCGCCCGCCGGGTGGCGGAGATGCCGATCAGCGACGCGGTCGCCGACAACCCGAGCGGGTACGCGGCGTTCGGCCTTGATCCCCCGCGCGGCGAGCTGCGGGTGCGGGACTTCGAGGACGAACTGCACCTGCTGCTCGGCGCCACCGCCGACGGGCAGGTCTACGTCAAGATGCCCGCCGCCAGAGGCGTGCACACGGTCCCGGCCGCCGCGCTCGACTTTCTCTCGCTGACTCCGTTCGAGCTCTCGGAGCCGCGCGTGCTGAACGTCCCGGTCGAGCGCGTGAACTCGATCCAGTTCCACAGCGGCGAGCGCGAGCACCGGATCGACCTGCGGCGCACCACGGACGACCTGGGCGCCGAGCAGGTCACCCTGGCGGTCGACGGCCGGCCTCTCGACCAGGACGCCTTCGCGCTGCTCACCGAGGAGATCGCCAACCTGGCCGTGGACGCGCCCGCGCCGGCCGGGCGCGACGCGCCGGACGAAGATGCGGTGCTGACCATCTCGTACCACCTGCGCGGAGGCGGACGGTACACTCTTGAGGCGCGGTTTCTCCCCTACGACCAGGACTTCCATCTGCTCGTGCTGGACGACAGCATCGACCTGCTGGTCGACAGCCGCGCCGTCGCGGAGTTGCTGGAGCGGATCGAGACGACGGTTGCCGACTGACGCGCCGCCGGTGGTCCGCTACCGCCGCTCGTACCTGGAGGCGCAGGCGCGGCGGGCGCTGCACGGTCCGGCGGTACGGGCGCTGGCGCTGCTGCTGTGGCTGCTCTCGGCGGCGGTGAGCAGCTACCTGCTGATGCAGGCGGTCAACCACCTGGAATGGGCGCGCGACTACTCCATGAAGGTGATCGTGGTGTCGTTCGCCGCGGCGTTCCAGAACCGTTTCCTGTACGGGTTCATCCTGCCGTTCGCGGCCGGGGGGACGTGGCTGGCATCGCTGCTGGTGATGGCCAAGTACTACGAGGCATACGGGCTGCACACGCGCTGGTGGAGGCCGTGGACGGCCGCCACCCCGTTTCGTGACCTTTCGCCCGGGTCGGGCGCCACCGTGCTGGTCGGCCGCTTCCTGTTCGTGCTGGGCATACAGGGGTGCACCGGGGTCGCGGTGCTGGCCGCCCAGGCGCTGCTCTGGCGGGCTCCCGCATCCGGATACGGCCCGCTGCTCGGAGCGGCCGCCGTCTGCGCGGCGGTGGGAGCGGCGGCATTCGCGGCCTCGTTCCGGGTGCGCGCCCGCATCGCGACGGCGCTGGCCGCCCGCGAAGCTGCCTTCGAGCGAGGCGACTTCGTTGGCCGGCCGCCCAGAGCCCAGAGTCCGAAAAGGGGAGTTTCATGACCAGGCAATATTCGGTCAATTGTTGCTGCTGCGCGCAGCAGTTGACGGTTGCAGAATAAAGCCATAACTTAACAGAGACACCCACGAGGAGGAGCAACCATGAGGCGTACGGTCTGGAGGACAAGCAGTAATGGATCTAAGGCGTTTGTATGCTGGGGCCAAGTTTGTGGTGCTCGCGTACTCACCGACCGACGGCATGGGTCAAGTCGTCACGCACCTCAATGGGCTTGATCAGCGTGACCGGAAGCGGGTCGCAGCTCTACTTGAGCGCGCGGCAGAGCATGGACCTCCGAAGAACCAAGAGCAGTGTCGAAAGGTCGCAGGTGAGGGCTTCTGGGAGTTCAAGGCGCGCGCCCAGCGGATCTTCTGGTGCTATGCTCCGGGGCAGCGGATAGTTCTGCTGCACGGCTTCACCAAGAAGACATCCCAGACGCCGAAGACAGACTTGGAGGTGGGGCGGCGCAGATACCGCCAGTTCCGTGATGAGATGGAGAGGACGTCGTGATCAAAGAATGGGTTCAGCAATTTGAGGGCGATCTGGATTTCGAGTTCGACCGGCTGGCGATCGAGGTCGGGGAGCGTATCGTAGAGCGGATGGAAGAATTGGAGATGACTCGGAGCAAGCTGGCGACGGCGCTCGGGGTGAGCAAGGCTCGGATCAGCCAGATACTCAGCGGGGACGACAACCTGACGTTGAAGACCCTAGTCGCGGTTTCGCTCGGGTTAGAGAGCAGAGTCGAGTTTCGGCTGAAGGATAGGCGGTTCCTGAACGCAGCAGCCCCTCGTCCTCAAACCTATCCCGTTGATACCTCAAAAATTGAGGCGTATGGCGAGCGGTCCAGCTTGGCAGTCGCCGCTTGAACCGTTGGAACGCAAACTTCCTCTCCGTCAGCTGGGCCGCTCTCCGCTTGACCTCCTCCACTTCTGGATCGAGCGGCTTGAGTACCGAGAGGCGGCGGATCTTCCGGAGGAACTCGAGCAGACGACGGTGCAGGTATCGCGCCCGGCCGTTCACAGGACTGAGACCGAGGGGGAGTACCAAGTAACTCTGAGAGTCAGAGCTTCGCAAGGGAGCGCCCGCGACGTCGACATGACGGTCCGTGGTACGTTTCGGCTTCAGGCTGACGACGATGGCCCCGAGGGACCCGTGGAGATGCTGGTCTTCTATGGTTCTTCCATTTTGTTTGGAAGTGCTAGAGGCATCATCGAGTCGGTGACCGGTCTTACCAGACTCGGGCGGCTGCACGTGCCGACCGCGAACCTCACGACGTTGGTCGGCCCTCGGCGTACTGGCGGCGGGAAAGCGTCGAGACAGAGTCGATAGCCTTGGGCGTCGACGTTCCATGCATGTGCGGGGGATGTGCGCATGACACCGCTGCCCCCTGTTGGCCGCGCGCTTGGCGTGCAATAAACTGCGTCGCATCGCAGACAAGGAAAGGCTCCGGGACTACTACCGCCGGTTGCGCGCGGGCACGGACGAGGAGCGCCGCAAGGTCGTGGTGTTGCTGTTCGCCGTGGTCGCCCTGGTGGCGCTGATCGGCGTCTCGATCAGCTCGATCAGCGGCCTGAGCGACGACGACGGCGGCGCGGTGCAGATGCTGCTGGTGCCGCGGCTCGACTCCACCGCATCGGAGGTCGCCGGCTTCATCCTGCTGGGCGCGGCCGTGGTCGCTGGCGGCTTCACCTTCGTCTACCTGCAGGAGCGCCTCCGCCGTCAGGCAGAGGCCGAGCGCGGGCTGCAGCGCACTCGCATCCCGCGCGCGGTCATCATGTTCATCACCGCCCCGCTGATCGTGGCGTGCCTGTTCATCGTGTTCCTGTCGGTGGTCGTGCAGGCCGGGCAGGACCGGCCGAGCTACGCGGAGGAGCTCACCGCCAGGATGGAGGAGGTCGACCGTCAGGCCGAGCGCGGCGAGTTGCTGACGGTCGAGGAGTACGAGCGCCGGCAGATCGTACGCCAGCGCCGGCCGTTCATCCTGCTCGGCATCATCGTCGCGCTGTTCGCGGCGGTGGCGATCTTCGGCGGACGGCTGCTGCGCGAGGCTCCCGAGGCGCTGGAGGACTCCTCGCCGATCACGGAGGAGTTGAAGCGCGACCTTGCCGACGCCACCGGACTCGCCATCGACGACATCGCCGCCGAGCCCGATCACCGGCGCGCGGTCGAGATGTGCTACGCGCGCGTGGGCGACGTGCTCGACGCGCACGGCTTCCCGCACCCGCTGCACCAGACGCCGCTGGAGTACATGCACGGCGTCCTGGATGCCGGACCCGGGCTGCCGGGCCGCGAGCTGCTGGAGCTCACCGGCCTGTTCGAGGTGGCCAAGTTCTCGACCCACCACATCGGACCGGACCGGCGCGACCACGCGCTCGACCTGCTGCGCTCCATCCACCGCTTCCTGCTCGACCAGTTGGCTCAGGCAGAACGGGAAGAGGCCGAGGCGGGCGCCACGTAGCGCCCCACCGTCAACGGCGCCGCCAGAGTGTGTCCGCGCCCCAATCCGGGAGCGACGGAACGCCGGGCGCGCCGGCGCGCACGTCGCCCACGTCGGACAGCGTCATGCCCTCGCGCGATGAGACGGTGATGGAGCCGTCGATGTCTGCGTAGCGCTGCCGGCCTGTGCCGGTGTGTGCACGGACGTTACCGCGGCTGTCGGTGACGGTGATGTCTCCGGTTCCGGAAGCGACGTGCACGTCGCCGGCAACGCGGCGGATCACCAAGTCGCCGGCGCCCGACACCAGGCGGACATCCGCGGCCGAGTCGGTGACGACGACCATCCCGGCTACCGACTCGACAAAGACGGACGCCCGTCCTGACGTCGTGCCGAGTCCGGTGACCAGCACGTCGCCGGAGGTGGTACGGACGTAAACCTCGGCGGCATCAGGCACCGCAAGCGTCAGCCGCGGGCCCCAGAGGACGGAGTAGCCGGAGACCGGCCGGTCGTTGACCGCGAAGCCGATGCTCGCGCGGCCTTCGTTCACCGCGATCTGGAGCTCGAAGTCGTTGCGCTCCTGAAACTTGCTCGACACTACCGCACGTGCCGCGATGCCGTCGGCGGCGATGCCGTCGACATCGACGTCCAAGTAGCGTGCTTCGACGACGACCCGCCGGATCGGTCCGGGATCGCGGACCGACTGCTCGACCGCGCTGCCCTCCAGAAAGCCCGCGGCAAAGCCGAACGGCGCCGCGCCGACCAGGAGCGCGAGCAGTGCCGTGCAGCGCATCTGACCGGATCGTAGTGCAACGGCGGCTCCACAAAGCCGCTCCGGTTTGACCGCGGTTGGGGCGTGGTGCTCTAATCGGGCCGTCGCCGATGGCCGAACCCACCCTGCGCGACGCTCCCGAGAGCGTCGCCGACGATGTTGCCAAACAGCGCGCGGTCGGCATCTTCCGCCGCAAGCAGCTCACCGAGGCCGAGCGGCGTGAGGCGTACTTTACCGCGACCCAGTGGCGGCTCATCGGGCTGAAGTTCCGCTCGCACCGCTGGGCGATGTGGGGCTTGGGCGTCATCGTCGTCTTCTACTTCGTCGCCATCTTCAACGGCTTCTTCGCCATGAACGATCCGATCGAGCGCAACACCGACATCCAGCTCCAGCCGTGGGTGTTCAGCGGCAAGGACGTGTCGTTCAGCCTGTTCGACGAGGAGCGCAATTTTCGTCCGGTGGTCTACCAGGTGACCAGCAAGCTCGACTTCGAGCTCTTCAAGCGCGTGTACGTGCGCGTGGAGGGCTCGGAGCGGCCGCTGCGGCTGTTCGTGCGCGGCTATCCGTACAAGCTGCTCTTCTTCATCGACGCCGACCTGCACCTGCTCGGCACCGGCGACCCGGACGTCCGCTGGTATCCGCTCGGCACCGACCAGAGCGGCCGCTGCCTGTTCTCGCGCATGGTGCACGGCTCCATCCTGTCGCTGTCGATCGGCATCATGTCGATCCTCATCACCTGGGTGCTGGGCATCCTGATCGGGTCCATCGCCGGCTACTTCGGCGGCGTGGTCGACAACGTCATCAACCGCTTCATCGAGGTGCTGATGTCGGTCCCGTCGCTGCCGCTGTGGATCGCGCTTGCCGCGGCGCTGCCGCTGGAGTGGAGCATCGTCCAGGTCTACTTCGCGATCACGGTGGTTCTTTCCATACTCGGCTGGACCGGGCTGGCGCGCACCGTGCGCAGCAAGTTCCTGGCGCTTCGCGAGGAGGAGTACGTGCTGGCCGCCAAGCTGGACGGGGCGCCGCTGCGCCGGCAGTTGTTCCGGCACATGCTGCCGGCGTTCGCCAGCCACCTGATCGTCAACGCCTCCAACCTCATCCCCTCGATGATCCTGGGCGAGACGGCGCTCAGCTTCCTGGGCGTCGGACTGCGTCCGCCGGCGGTCAGTTGGGGCGTGTTGCTGCAAGGTGCGCAGAACGTGGAGTCGGTCGCGCTCCATCCCTGGCTGCTGTTGCCGGCACTGATGGTGATCTTCTCGGTGGTGGCATTCCAGTTCATGGGCGACGGCCTGCGTGACGCCGTCGATCCGTACCGGTAGGGCGGGGGACGGACATGCTGGGGTACATCATCCGCCGGGTCGCGATCATGATACCGACGCTGATCCTGATCTCCATGCTCTCGTTCGTCGTGGTGGAGTTGCCTCCCGGAGACATGGCCAGCGCCTACGTGTCCCGGCTGGAACGCATGGGTGAGGAGTTCCGGGGCGACGCGACCGAGATGCTGGAGGCGTTGCGGCGCCGCTTCGGCTACGGAGAGCCGTTGCACGTGCGGTACCTCAAGTGGGCGCGCGACTTCCTGCGCGGAAGCTGGGGGCACTCCTTCTACTGGGACCTGCCGGTGCGCGCGGTGATCCAGGACCGCATCCTGACGACGGTGGCGATCGCCTTCCTGACCATGCTGATCGGCACGGCCGTGAGCTGGCCGGCGGGGGTGGGCGCCGCGGTCCGCCAGTATTCCCTGTTCGACAACGTGTTCAGCTTCATCGCCTTCTTCATGATGGCGGTGCCCAACTTCCTGTTCGCTCTGGTACTGATGTACCTGTCGTTCGAGCTGATCGACTTCGTGCCGGGCGGGCTGTTCTCGGCCGACATGATCGACCAGCCGTGGAGTTGGGCCAAGTTCCTGGACCTGCTGGCGCACCTCTGGATGCCGCTGGTGATCCTGGGCTTCGAGTCGATCGGCGGCGGAGTGCGCACCATCCGCGCCAACGTGCTGGACCAGATCCGCCAGCCCTACGTGACCACCGCGCGCGCCAAGGGCGTGCCGGAGACGCGGCTGTTGATCAAGTACCCGATCCGCATGGCGGCGAACCCGTGGATCTCCAGCATCGGCTGGCTGCTGCCGGCCCTGCTGAGCGGCGAGGTGCTGGTGTCCACGGTCCTGAACATACCCACCATCGGCCCGCTGATGCTGCAGGGGGCGATGAACCAGGACACGCAGGTCGCGGGCGCCATCGTCATGCTGCTGTCGACGCTGACCGTGATCGGCACGCTGATCTCCGACCTGCTGCTCGGCGTGCTCGACCCCCGCATTCGGGTCGCCGAGTAAGCGGGCCGGTGCGCAGCAGCGGCCGCGGGTTGATGCCGGGCGTCGATCCTGATTGAATCATGCCATCTACACGCAAACCGAAAGGAGGAGCAGAAACGTGCAAAGAGCCACAGCATTGATGGTGGCCGGGCTGCTGATCATCGTCGGCGGTACCGCCATTGGACAATACAAGGAGGCGCCTTGGCATGCCGAAGCCGTCGCCCGCGGCGACCTGCCGCCGGTCGAGGAACGGCTGCCGGTTCAGCCGTACCTGTACCGTGTCGGCGACGATGGCGGGGCGATGGTCGAGGTCGGCCGCTACACCGACGCTTGGTCGACCGGCGACTCGCCGGATCAGGCCAACATCCAGGGACCGACCGACTACACGCTGCCGATCTGGCCGCGCACCAAGGAGCCGTACGGACTGCTGGGCATCGAGTCGAACGACGACTTCACCGTCTGGACGTTCCACTTCCGCGAGGGCATGAAGTTCTCCGACGGGTCGCCGTTCACCGTGCACGACGTCCTGTTCTGGTGGGAGGACCTGCAGCTCAACGACCTGTTCCGGGAGGCGACCGGGGCCGCGGCCCCGCATCAGGGCATCCTGCCGGGATCGGTGGTGGAGGCGATCGACGACTACACCATGCGCGTCACGCTGGAAGAGCCGTCACCGAACTACAATCTGATCCTGACCGGAGACCGCTCCGAGCGCCACTTCCTGGCGCAGAGCAAGGCGTATCTCAGCCAGTTTCATCCCGACTACACGGACGCAGCCACCTTGGCGGCCCGCGTGGCGGAGTCGCCGTTCGAGACCTGGCAGGAGTTGCTGCGCTGGTCACGGGACGGGACGATCAACGCCAATCCGGACGCGCCTCAGCTTTCGCCGTTCGTCGCTGACGTGCCGCCGCCGGCGGATCCGACCGTCTACATCGCCAATCCGTACTGGTGGGCGGTCGACGAGGCGAATCAGCAGCTTCCGTACATCCGCGGAAACCGCGTGTTTCTGGTCGCGGACGCGGAGGCGCGCAAGCTGCGGACGCTGCAGGGACAGAGCTGGATTTCGACCGTGCCGCTGGACAGCCTGGAGCTGGCCAAGCGGGCGGCTGACGAGGGCAAGGTGCGCATGGAGCTGGTGGCGCGTCCCGGCGCCGCCTACAGCTCGAACCTGACCTTCTTCAACATGGACACCCAGGACGATTTCAAGCGCAACCTGTTCCGGGACATCCGCTTCCGCCAGGCGTGGTCGTACTTCGTCCCGCGCCAGAAGCTCAACGACATCCTGTACGCCGGCCAGGCGCCCCTCAAGGTGCAGGGCATCGTCAAGCAGGAGCATCCGTGGTTCGTCCCGGAAGCACTGAGCACGCCGTTGCTCAACAACGACCTGGACAAGGCCAATCAGCTCCTGGACGAGATCGGGCTGACCAACAAGGATGACGACGGGTTCCGGCTGGGGCCGGACGGCAAGCCGATCACCTTTCTGATCACCACCGAGCCGCACGCCGGCGAGTGGGAGATCGCCGGGCAGTTGCTAGTCGAGGAGCTGCCGAAGATCGGCCTGATGGGCAACCACCGCGTCGTCGGCTGGGAGCAGTCGGGTGACTTCGCGGCCACCAACGAGTGGGAGGTCTGGCAGCAGCAGAGCGCGGACGCATGGGACCACCAGGTGCCGGACCGGCTGTCGAGCGCTGCGCCGTCCTCGAACTTCGGCCGCCCGTGGGCGAAGGGCTGGCAGGCGTGGCTGCGCACCGACGGCGCCGAGGGCGAGGAGCCGCCGCAGCGCATCAAGGACAATCACGAGGTGTGGAAGCAGATCCAGGCCGCCGCCACCGACGAGGAGCTGGCGGAGGCGTACAAGGAATGGCAGCGCCGCGCGCTCGAGGACGTCTGGTCGGTCGGCTGGACGGCGTTCGCGCCGCGCATCTTCCTGATGCACCCCGACCTTGGCAACTTCAACGCCAGGTGGAACGTCGCCGCGAAGCCCTTGGTCTTCCTGAAGGAGTAACCGGGCTCGGCCGCTTTCCAGCGGTACGCGATGCAGGAGGCCGCACCCGGTCAGGGTGCGGCCTCTTCACGTTCGGGGCTTCAGATGGCGCGGAGCGCGGGCGACCAGTGCTCCCACATGTCCGCGCACGGCGGCTGGCCCTGCACGTCCTCCAGGTCGCGCTTCTTGTAGTCGTAGAGGACGGCCTGGCGGATGCGGCCGGTGTAGTTGTGGCCCGCCATATGGCCCAGGCGGTGGTGCCAGAACACGATGTCCCCGGCCTCGCCGTGGCAGTCGACGGGGCCGTCCCGGTTGATCTCGTCCCGAACCCCTTCCTGCGCCGGGGTGGTGTCGCTCTGGTAGCCGGTCGTGAACGTGTGGTAGAAGCGCCGGTGGCTGCCCGGCCACACGCAGAAGCCGCCGCCGTCGGGGCCCACGTCGTCGATGTAGCCGACCACCCCCAGGTGGAACGCGTGGCCGTCGCAGTGGCAGCCGACCGGCGGCCGCGGCCGGTCGCCGAACGGCAGGGTGCAGTAGATGCCGCGGATGCGGTCGGGAGGCTGCAGCTCGCCGGGTCCGAGCATCTGCTCCGCCATGGCGAAGATCGCCGGATCGGTGGCCAGCATGCGGATGATCCACGGCTCGGAGCCGATGCGCCGGTACTGCCAGCGGTACTCCTTGCGGTGGTTGTCCGGATCGGGCGAATGGTCCGCCTCCGGCAGCGGCCCGACCCAGGTTCGCGGGTCGTCCGGCTTCAGCGACGCCGGCGGATCGTCCCACAGGCGGCGGCGCGCTTCGGCCATCAGGTCGGGGTCCATCACCTTGCGCTTGATCAGGTACCCGTTGCGCTTGAAGAAGCGCAGTTCCTCGATGGAGAGCGCCACCGCGCGATCCCCGGCGCCGTCAGGAAGGTGGGGCCGACGCAGGACGCTTCCTGCCGTGAACGGCCTCCCGATTGAGCACCTGCATCGTGTCCTCGCCCATCGCTACCGCATAGATGCGGTTCCGCGTCAGGTACGTGATCAGATCGTCGGGAAGGCTCAGAGAGGAGAAGACCGGCACCACCGGAAGCTCCCGGTACTCCGGGAAGTACAGCGCGAACTGGTCGCTGTTCAGAAAGCGGACGAAGGCGCTCGCGTACTCGCTCAGCGCCGTGGACTTGGTCTCGTTGAGCAGCACCGCCCGAGTCCCGACGTAGAGCGCATCGAACTCTCGGCGGTAGTGGGGATCATCGCTGCGGGTGCGGAATATGGGGGCGCTGAAGGACCGTTCCTCGCCGCAACCCAGTTCCTCGCGCGCCATGCGCCGCAGGCTGGGGGCGACGATGTCCTGCACGACAGTGCCCATCTTGTTGGCCAGATCGCCCCAGCGACGGTTCATTTCCTTTCGATCTCGGGCGCTCTCGGCTTTCATCTCCGTGATCGTCCGGTCGATGCCGCGCATGAACCGTTCGAACAGCATCTCCAGCCGATGTGTCGTGTCCTCCAGAACGGTCGTTCGTTCTTCGATCGTACTCATGATCTCGCGGCCCGCTCCCGTACGCCATGTCAGCATACGCCTGGATGTGGTCCCCGGCAATTCACTTCGGGGGGAGATCGGGTGAGTCAACAGGATCGCGCGTCCGGCGCTTCCATTGTTCGGCGGGCGCGGGCACAGTGCCCTGCATGGCGACTGAAGCACGGACCGTAGCGTCCACGCGGGACTACGCCCAGGGCGAGGCGGCGGCGATCGCCCGCGACCTGTCCACCCAGGAATGGGTGCCGTTCATCGACTGGTCGCAGACCCACCCGGGCAACCGCGGCGTCAACCGCCAGGGCCGCTACGAGCTGTACGACGCGCCCATCGGCGTGCGCATCCGCGTCGAGCGGGCACTCAAGAGCGAGCCGGCGCTGACCTCCAACGACCGGTGGGAGGGAGGGGGCAACATGGTGCCGCTGCGCGTCTGGCGCGACGGCGACACCTGCAAGATGCTGTACGCCGCCTACGCGCACCGCAGTGAGGACAAGAACCCCGGCCTGGGCGGCGGTCACCACCTGTGTTACGCGGAGAGCGCTGACGGCTACCGGTGGCAGCGCCCGGCGCTGGGCCAGGTGGAGTGGCACGGCTCGCGCGCCAACAACATCATCGCCAATCCCCCTACCGGCACGCCGTTCGAGGATCCCCGCGGCACGCCGGAGGAGCGCTTCAAGGCGATCGGCCAGGTAGGCGCCAGCTTCGATCCCGACACCGGCGAGGAGCTGGACACCGTGGAGGCGTACAAGCGCTGGCGGCGCCAGGAATACGAGGGAGGCGCCTACACCGGACCGCGCGCGGAGTCCCGCCACTGGGTCGAGGGGTGGACCTCGCCGGACGGCGTCCGCTGGACGTCGGTCGGGCGCGTCGGCGACATGAGCTCCGACGGCGGCAGCGCGGCGCAGTACGACGAGGAGACGGGCGGCTACTACGCCTACATCCGCGTCGGCGGCATGGGCCGGCGCGCCACCGGGCTGACCCGGACGGACGATTTCTGGCACTGGCCGCCCGCCTCGCTGGTGCTGGCGCCCGACCCGCAGGACGAACCGGACCTCTCCTTCTACGGCTGCTCCTATTTCCGCTATCCCGGCAACCCCGACCTGCATTGCGCGTTCGTGGAGACCTACCACCAGGTCGGCGACTACAACGACGCGCAGATCGCCTTCAGCCGCGACATGACGCACTGGTTCCGGCCCGACCGCAGCCCGATCATCCCGTGCGGGGAGCCCGGTAGCCCCGACTCGGGCGGGGCGCGGCCGTGGGGCGGGCTGATCGAGCTGCCGGACGGCTACTGGGCGACCATGTACCGCGGCCACGTCGGCTTGCACAACTACCGTGCATCGGACCCGGAGATCCCGCACCGCCCGGGCGTGCTGCAGCTCGCCCGCTGGCTGCCGCACCGCTTCTGCGGGGTGGAGGCGGAGATGGAGGGTCGCTTCACCATCCCCACGGTCAAGCGCGGCCGTGACGCGCTGCGGCTCAACTACCGCTGTGCGCCGGGCGGCCACATCCAGGCGGAGCTGATCCGCACCGTGCCGTCGCGGATCCACCCGGACGCCGAGGCGATCCCCGGCTTCAGCTTCGCGGACTGCGACCTGCTGTCAGGCGATCACCTGGACCGGCCGGTGTCGTGGCGCGGCAGCACCGACCTGAGCGCCGCCGGCGACCAGATCGCGGTGCGGCTGCGAATGTTCCAGGCGAAGGTGTTCGCCTACTCGGCCTGAGTACCGGATCGCGAATCAGCCCCCCGCGCGCCTGGGCCGCTCCGCGGCTGTCTCCCGACAGCGGCTGGCGGGGGGGACGCCTGAGCAGGCCGAGCCCTCCACCAGGCGCAGGCGCTGCCCCGCCGGCTGGCCGTGCCAGCGCACGACTCCGCCGGCCGGCCAGAACACCTCGACCGTGTCGGCCTGCGTCGCGCCGCCGAGCCCGAAGTGGACGGCGAGCGAGTTCTGCGAGTGGCCGCTCGATCCGCCCTTCACCTGCCGCATCTGCACGCGATCGCCGGCGTGCGCCTTGATCACGGCGCCGATCGCGCTGCGGTTGCTGTCCGTGCCGACCAAGTCGAGCTGCAGCGCCCCGCCCAGCAGCTTGGTGTCGTTGCGGAAGAGTTGCAGCGAGCCTTCCTGGTTGACGACCGCCACGTCGACATCGCCGTCGCGGTCGTAGTCGGCGATCGCGCTGCCGCGCCCGTCGGGGATCCGCACGCCGGCTTGGCCGGCGACGTTCCGGAAGGTGCCGTCGCCGTCGTTGGAGAAGAACAGGTCGATCCGCGAGCCGGCCATGGTGACGACGAACAGGTCCTCGTCGCCGTCGTGGTCGGCGTCGAAGAAGTTGACGCCCCAGGAGTCGTCGCCTTCCACGCCGGCGCGCGCGGCCGAGTTGTCCGCGTACGAGCCGCGCGGCTCGCCGAGGTAGAGGACGTTCCCCCACGGCTCATCCTCCAGCGGCGTGCCGCCGCTCTTCAGGTCGGAGATGTACAGGTCCCAGGTGCCGTTCCCGTCGACGTCGGCGGTGTCGATGCCCATGCCGGCCTGCGCGTCGTCGCCGATCCAGTACCAGTCGCGGAACACCTGCGTGAACGAGCCCTCGGCGTTGCGGAAGAACTGATCGACGTGGCTCGACCGGTTGGCGTAGTCGCCGGCCACGTTGACCACGTACAGGTCGGGCCAGAGGTCGGCGTCGAGGTGGGCGCCGAGCACCAGGAAGGCGGCCCGCCAGGCGGTGATGCCCCGATACAGGCCGGCGTCGGCGGTCGCGTCGGCGAACGTCCCGTCACAGAGGTTGCGGAACAGGCGGTCGCGGGTGGCCTGAGTCCCGGGGGAGTTGATCACGAGGTGGGAGACGTACAGGTCGACGCAGCCGTCGCGGTCGTAGTCCAGCCACGACGCCGCCTTGGAGCGGTGGCCGGGCAGCGGCCCGTACGGGGTGGCGGCCAGGTCGTCGACTCCGGCGGCGGCCGCCGTTTCCTCGAACAAGGGCCGGCGGGCGGGAACGCGGCCGCCGTGCTCCACCAGCAGGTTGCGCAGCAGCAGGTTGGGCGGCCCGTCCGGGAGATTGTCGCCGTGCAGCGCCCACTGGGTGTTGTCGGTGTAGATGTAGATGTCGGGGTCGCCGTCGTTGTCGTAGTCGGCGAAGACCGAGCCCGACATCTCGTAGGCGGGCAGCTCGGGAATCAGGTGGTGCGCCGCCTCGAAGCGCCCGCCGCCCAGGTTGCGGTACAGCCGCGGCGGATAGCCGGGGTCGCCGCCCACGGCGAACAGGTCGGGCCGGCCGTCGGCGTCCACGTCGATCCAGTTGACGCCAAGGCTGTGCGTGGAGCTTGCGAAGAACCGCTCGGCGCCGACCTCGGCCGCCGCGGCCACTTCGGTGAAGCGGATGGGCGTGTCCCCCACCGTGGCCGGGTCCGGGGCGGCGCGTTCGACGTGCGCCATCGATGCCGCGGCGGGAATGCGCAGGGCGGGCGCCTCGTGCGGCAGCAGACGGCTCGCTCCCAGCACGGCCAGGCCGCCGGCCATCGCGATCGCCCAGGTGCCCAGCGCGTAGGCGCCGATCCCCCTCCAGCGCAACGCCCTCGTCAAACCCCAGAACGTGATCGGCCCGCCGGCCGCGGCCGCGAACAGCAGGGTCGCCGCCGGGGCGCTGCCGGCGCCGAGCAGCAGCAGCAGCGCGACCAGCGGGATCTCGAACAGGAGCGGCACGTTGATCAGCACGCCGAGCGTGGCCGCGACGGCTACGCCGGTGAGGCTGTCGCCCAGGAAGGCATCGACGGTCTCCGGCTGCAGGACCTGAATCGCCGCGCCGCTCGCGAACCCGGCCACCACCATGATCGGCCCCATGCGGACCAGCATGCGCCCGGTCGCGCGGGCCCAGCGCGGCAGCCCTGCACGCAACTCCGCGGCCCAACCCAGGTCCGGCTCGGCTGCGTCCGGCGGACTCAAGTCGCAGGCTTCCGGCTCCGTGGAGCGGCCCGCCACACGCACCACCAGCGGGCCGAGCAGAAAGGCGGCGGCAAGCCCCAGCAGCACGCGGCTGGCGCCCAGCAGCGGGGAGAACACCACCGCGATCATCAGCAGCGACGGCACGTTGAGGGTGGCCGAGCCGTGCACGAGCGCCAGTGCTCCCTCGATACCCAGCCCGCGGCGGCGGACGGCGCTGGACACCGGGACGATGCAGGCCGAGCAGAGGTTCACCACCGGCCCCAGGCCCAGGCCCTTGAGGATGCGGCCCACCGGACCGGCGGCCTGCCGGCGTGAAGCGCCCGGCGGCGTCAGGAACGCCTCGGCGATGCCGCCGGCCAGGAACGCGAACGCCATGCCGATGGCGACGAGCTGCAGATAGGTGAGGGAGAAGCGCCACCAGCGGGTCAGGAAACTCGACTGCGGCTCCGCCTCCACGCAGAATCCCTGGAAGCATTCCGCCGTGGGCGCCAGCGCCGCCTGCAGGTCGGCGCGCACGGTATCCAGCTTGGGCAGGCGGTTGAACGCGGCGAAGGGCAGCAGGATGGCCAGCAGCAGGACCATCCCGATGACGCGCCGCTTGCCGGCCGCCGTCGCGAGGGAGGCGCGGATGCCGCCGACGATCGGCATCCGCCGCGCGCCGGTCACCCACCCGACGGGCGGCACGGCCGCGAGCTTCCGCCACATGGCTTCTGAGCGTAGTCGAATGCAGCCATCGGTCGCCAGAGCGGGAGGTTCAGGGCGGTTCGACCGATGTGATTGAATTAGCTAAGCTTAGGCGAGCTAATTCGATCGGAAGGAAGTGACATGCAAGTGAACATGCACGAAGCCAAGTCTCAGCTCTCGCGGCTGGGCGAGCTGGCCTGGAAGGGCGAGGAGATCGTCATCGCCAAGGCCGGCAAGCCGTATCTGGATCTCGTCCCGCATCAGCCTCGGCCTCCCCGCAAACTCGGGCTGCTGAAGGGGCGCATCTGGATCGCTCCCGATTTCGATGAAACCCCGATCGAAGTGATCGAGGCGTTCGAGGGCCGGTAATGATGCGTCGGCTCCTGCTCGACACGCATGCGCTCCTGTGGGTGCTCGACGACAACGACGCCCTCGGCGAACCCGCTCGGCGTGCGATCGTCGACCCGACCAACGAGGTGTTCGTGAGCGCGATCAGCATGTGGGAGATTTCCATCAAGCGCTCTCTCGGCAAGCTGCGGGCGCCGGAGGAACTGCTGTCCACTGTCGAAGCGTCCGGATTCCGGGAGTTGCCGGTGACGTTCGTCCATGCCGATCAGGCCGGAAGCCTGCCTCCGCACCACCGCGATCCCTTCGATCGGATGCTCGTGGCGCAGGCCCAGGTGGAGGGGCTCACCATCGTCACCCATGACTGCGTGATCGCGAAGTACGGAGTGCGCACGCTGGCCACGTGAGCCGCTGGTTCGTACGCTGTCCGTATGACGCGCAAACTGGTGCGGGTGGGTAACAGCATCGCGGTGACCTTGCCTCACGAACTGGTCAAGGAGTTCGCGTTGCAGGCCGGGATGGAGGTGGATGCGACCGTCGACCCACGGGATGGGAGTTTCGTCGTCCGCACGGGCGTCAAGTTCTTCGATGCGGGCGAGGCGTCGCCGCGTTTCAGGAACATGGTCGACCACCTCGTCCGGGAGCGTCGCGAGCTGTACGAACGTCTCGCCGCCGGCGCGGACCCCCAACGACAGCACTTCTGATCCCGACACCGCTGATGATCGGGTATCTGAGTGAACAACAGGTTCTGCACCTTCACCGGGTGATGATCGGCGCGTCGGCCCACATCGGCGTCGAGGAGATACGCATCTGGAGCGAACAGCGCATCCGACGCGAGTGAGTGAAGCGAACCTCACTCGCAGAGTGATGTTGGCGGCATTTCTCATGGCTGCGGCCGGCATCGGCCTGGCAGGCTGCGGCGATGGTGCGTCGGCCAGCGATCAGACCGGTGTCGCTCCGGCGGTGTCCTTCCCTCTTGCGCAGCCGATCACGCTCACCGTCGGCGTTCCGGAGTCGTCGCTCCCCGCTGCCGCCCGCCCGGCCTGGGAGGAACTGCAGCGGCGCACCAACGTCACGCCGCAACCGGTCGCGATCGCCGGCGCCAGCGCCGCGGCCCGCGGCGCCCGCCTGGCGGAGCTGGCCGCTTCGGACGAGTTGCCGGACCTGCTGGCCGAGGGGGTGGCGCCGCTCGATTTCATCCGCCAGCGGGAGTGGCTGGTCAACCTGCTCGAACGGCCGGAGCTCACGCCCAACCTGTACCGCCTGCTGGCGGAGCACGATCGCTTCCGCCAGAGCACGCACGGCCGGCTGCTGGCCCCGGGGGAGCTGTACGCGCTGGGCGTGTTCGACGCGAGCGCCAGCCCGTACCTGGGCGCCATGGCCTACCGGCAGGACGTGTTCGAGGCCCGTGGCCTCGTCGCCGATACGTGGGAGGAGCTGCTTGCATCGCTCGGTGCCCTCCAGTCGGAGTTCACCGGAAGCAGGCCGTTCGCCGCCACCCGGCGGGCGCTGCTGTTCCGGGCGCCGTCGTGGTTCCGCTCCGGCGTCGACGAGCGGGTCGCTGCCTACTACCATCCCGAGCGGCGCGAGTGGCGGTTGGGGCCGCTCGAACGGGAGTTCGAGGACTACCTGCGCTGGTTCCATCGCTTGGTGGCAGAAGGGCTGATGGCGGCCGATTCGCTCGACCCGCGGACCGCTCCCGGCGATCTGGACCTGCTGCGCCTGCTGGCCTCCGAACGCGCGTTCGTGGTCCCTTGGGCGGGCCGGACCGGTCCGGCGCTGGCCGGTTCGCGCGGGTACGGCGGGCTGACCCATGACGGCGACTGGGACCGCGCCGGGGCCTGGGTGGGACCGCTACGGCTGCCTCGGAACCGTGGCCGGCGCGGCTGGATCTCGCCGCGTGCGTGGAACGCCGCCTCGCCGGGCTGGGCCGTGACGTCGGCGTCCCCGCACGCCGAGACCGCGGTGGCGTTCCTGGACCTGCTGCTCGATGAGGAGGTGGCGGGCGAGATCGCGGCGGCATCGGATGCACCCGACCGCCTGGACTTCGCGCTGTGGCTGGCAGGCGAGGACGGCTCGACAGACACGCCGGCCGCGCGGTACTTCGAGCGCCACGACGTGGCGATCTACCTGGACGACGGTGCGGTGATCCTGGAGCCGTGGCCGGCCATCACCACGCAAAGCCGCACCTTCGTGGACGCGCTGGCCGGTCCGCTGGTCGAGCACATCGCCGCGGAGGCCGCCAAGTTCATCACCGGGGCCCGGCCGCTGACGCAGCTCGAGGCGTTTCGGGAGGAGTTGCACGACCGCGGCGCGGAGCGGCTGCTCAACTGGCTGAATCTGGGGCGGGCGCGGTGAGCGGCCCGACATCGGAAGGGCGGGCGACGCGTCGCCGGGTCCGGCTGATTGCGCCTGTGGCCGCTATCGTCGTGCTGATCGCCGGCTACCTGCTGCTGGCCGGCCGCGAACCGGCCGGCGAGGAGGCAGGTGACGAGCAGGCATTGCCGCCGTTCTACACAGGGGATCGGGAGTCGGTGGCCACGATCATTATCGAGCACACCGGGATGACGCTGCAGCGCCGCTCCATCCTCGAAACCGATGCCGGGTTCGCGTGGATCTACCCGGCGGCACCCGGCGCTCCCCTGCGCGAGCCGCAGGTGCTGCAGGTGGTGGAGGCGGTGGTCGGCCTGCGGCCGCTGCGTGTCATCGCCGAGGATCCGGGCGATCTGGCGGCATATGGGCTGGACGAACCGCGCGGCCGCATCGAGCTGGTCTCGGCCGGCGGCGACCGCCTGACCGTGCTGCTGGGGTCGCGCACCGCCACCGGCACCAGCTACGCGATGGTGGACGGCCGGGACGTGGTGTACACCGTCAGTGGCGACGCCGTGTACCTCCTGAGCAGAGAACCGGCGGCGTTGATCGACACGTCGCTGCCGACCTTCGAGCCGGTGCTGGTCCGCCGGCTCCGCGTGGGCGGCGCCGACGGCGAGCTGGAGGTCCGGTACGACGCCTTCCACGACGCGTCGCAGGCGGCCGAGCGGGCCGCCTACCTCATCACGTCGCCGTACGCCGGCCCCGTGCTGGTCGACGACACGGCGCTGGGCGGGGTGCTGGCGCGGCTGCGCGACGATCTGACCGGTGACGTAGCCGACGGCATCGTCGCCGAGGCCGCGGCCGACGATCCGGCGCTGGGGCTGGCCCGGCCCGAGTTCGAGCTGGAGGTCGAGGACGCCGAAGGGACCTACCACCTCCTGATTGGCGCGCCCGCCGGCGCCACCCATCGCTACGCCGCGCTCGCCGGCCGCCCGACGGTGTACCGGCTCGGCAACAGCCGCGTCGAGGTCCTGGACCGCCTGCGGCCTTTCGACCTGATGGCGCGGGCGGTGGCCGAGGTCGACTACGACCTCGTGCAGGAGATGGTGTTCACGGCAGGCGAAGCCATCTACCGGGTGACGATCGACCGGGACGGTGAGTCGGGTGCGGCGGTCTACCAGCTCGGCGGGGCGCCTCTGTCCTTCGTGGACGCCGCCGAGTTGCTGGAACACCTGAACGGCCTGCGGGTGGAAGACGACGTCCCCGGCGACGCGCGGGCGGCCGGAGTCCAGCCCGTGCTGACCGTCATCTGGCGACTCGCCAAGCCCGAGCTCTCCGAGTGGTCGGTCGAGGTCCTTCCGCATGACGGCGAGTTCCACACGGTACGCCGGGGCGGATCCGGTCCGGCGCCCATGTTTCTGATCGACCGGCGCTCGATAGCCCGGCTGCTGGAGTTGCTGGCGCGGATGGCCGGCACGCCGCCGGCCGGCTGAGTCAGCCGCCCGCGCCGGGCCCGCCGCCCGCGCCCGGCTCCCCCTTCACCGGCGCCGGGGCACGCGTGATCGTCCCGTCCAGACCCTCGATCAGGATGTCCTCGACCGCAACGTTGGTCACCACGTGGCCTGCGACCCCGCGCAGCGTCAGGCGCCCGCCGATGGTCTGCACGCGCACGTCGCCGGCGCCGCCGGCCACGGAGATATCGCCGTCGGAGGAGAGCAGCCACTTGGGACCGTCGCTGTCGAACACGCGGGTGACGCCGGCGGCGTTGGTGGTGTACAGCTCCGCGGTCACGTCGCGGACGATGATGTCTCCCTCGAAGGTGTACAGATCGGCGCTCGGCGCTTCCAGTCCTTGCAGGATCAGGTCGCCTGCCGCGGTGACCGCCACCGATACGCCGTGCGGCACGCGCAGCCGGATCTGCGGGTACCACAGCATGGACGACCGCAGCACGTTCCGGTCATTCGTGACGACCTCCACCGTCACCCGGTCCGGCGTGTCGCCGGTGACGATGGCCACGGCGTTGCGGCGCCTGACCCGTTCCGACATCACCGCGCGGCCGGCGATCACGTCGCCCTCGTAGCCGGTGATGTCCAGGGAGAAGAACGAGCCCTTGACGACCAGCTCTGCGCGCGCAGGGACCTCGAACCGCTCCTCGACCGCTGCGCCCTCCAACATGCCGGCGGCGAGTCCGCCGGCTGCGTTCAGCAGCCAGTACAGGCACGCAAGCGTCGCGACACGAACGGGCACCCGCGCAGATTGACAACTCTCCCGCCGCATTTGCAACGTGGCAGCAGATGATCGCCTACGTCGGCCGCCGGATCCTGGTCATGATCCCGACGCTGATCCTGATCTCGATCGTCTCCTTCATCATCATCGAGCTGCCGCCGGGCGACATGGCGAGCGCCTACGTCGGCCGGTTGGAAGAGATGCGCGACCGTGTCGGCACTGAAGAAGCGGACGAGATGGTGGCCAACATCCGCAAGCAGCTCGGCCTGGACGACCCGATGCCGGTGCGCTACTTCCGGTGGGCCTCCGGGTGGCTGCAGGGCGACTGGGGCTGGTCGTTCCACTGGGATCAGCCCGTGCGCCAGGCGATCGGCGATCGGCTCCTGCTGACGGTGATGATCGGCCTGGTCACGATTCTGATCAGCACCGCCATCTCCTGGCCGGCCGGCGTGGGCGCCGCCATCCGTCAATACGCGCTGTTCGACAACGTGTTCAGCTTCATCGCGTTCTTCATGATGGCGATCCCGAACTTCCTGTTCGCCCTGCTGTTGATGTACGCGTTCTTCAGGCTGGCCGACTACGTGCCGGGCGGCGTCTTCTCCACCGAGTACGCGCAGGCGCCGTGGAGCATCGCCAAGTTCATCGACTTCCTGAAGCACATCTGGATGCCGATCCTGATCCTGGGCTTCGAGTCGCTCGGCGGCGGTCTGCGCACGATTCGCGCCAACGTGCTCGATCAACTGCGCATGCCGTTCGTGACCACCGCCCGCGCCAAGGGGGTCCCCGAGACCCGCTTGATCGTCAAGTACGCGATCCGGGCGGCCGCCAACCCATGGATATCCGGTATCGGCTGGCTGCTGCCGGCGCTGGTCGGCGGTGAAGTCCTGGTCGCGCTGGTCATTGGACTGCCCACCGTCGGCCCGCTGCTGTTCACCGCCCTGAGCAACCAGGACCAGCAGGTGGCCGGCGCCATCATCATGATGATGGCGGGCCTGACGGTCATCGGCACGCTGATCTCCGACCTGGCCCTTGCGGTGCTGGACCCGCGCATCCGCTTGACCGAATGAGCGTCGACGCGCGAGCGCAGGCCCCGCAGCCGGCCGCCGCCAGATTGACAAGCGCGCCGTCGGTTGGCACCGTGGCCGTCGATGCTCGGGTACATCGGACGCCGCGTCCTGCACATGATCCCGACGCTGATCCTGATCTCCATCATCTCCTTCATCATCATCGAGTTGCCGCCCGGCGACATGGCCAGCGCCTACGTCGGCCGGCTGGAAGAGATGCGTGACCGCATCGGCAGCGAGGAAGCCGAGGAGATGGTGGCCAACATCCGGGCGCAGCTCGGCCTGGACGATCCGTTTCCGATCCGCTACCTGAAGTGGGGGGCCGGCTGGTTCCGCGGTGACTGGGGCTGGTCGTTCGAATGGAGCAAGCCGGTGCGCGCGCTGATCGGCGACCGGTTGCTGCTGACGGTGATGATCGGCCTGATCACGTTGCTGATCGCCACCGCCATCTCCTGGCCGGCCGGAGTCGGGGCCGCGATCCGCCAATACGCGCTGTTCGACAACGTGTTCAGCTTCATTGCCTTCTTCATGATGGCGATCCCCAATTTCCTGTTCGCCCTGCTGCTGATGTACGCGGCATTCAAGCTGATCAACTATGCGCCGGGCGGCGTCTTTTCCAGCGAGTACGCGCAGGCGCCGTGGAGCGTCGCCAAGTTCGTCGACTTCCTGAAGCACATCTGGATGCCGATCGTGATCCTGGGCTTCGAGTCGATCGGCGGCGGCGTGCGCACCATCCGCGCGAACGTGCTCGACCAGTTGCGCATGCCGTTCGTCACGACCGCGCGCGCCAAGGGCGTGCCGGAGACCCGCCTGCTCGTGAAGTACCCGATCCGCATGGCCGCCAATCCCTGGATTTCGAGCATCGGCTGGCTGCTGCCCGGCCTGGTCGGCGGGGAGGTTCTGGTCGCGCTGGTGCTGGGCCTGCCGACCATAGGCCCGTTGCTGTTCGAGGGCCTGATCAACCAGGACCAGCAGATCGCGGGCGCCATCATCATGCTGCTGGCCACCCTGACGGTGATCGGCACCCTGATCTCCGATTTGGCGCTGGCCGTGCTCGACCCGCGCATCCGGCTGCAGAACTGACCATGGCGACCCAGGACCAACCGATCAGGAGGGGCGAGCCGCTCGACCGGGGCGGGGTACGGGGCCGGCGCGACCGGGACGCCGAGCGCCGGGAAGCCTACTTCAACGCCGGCCAGATGAAGCTGATCTGGCTCAAGTTCAAGGCACACCGCTGGGCGCGGGCAGCCCTGGTCGTGCTGGCGCTGCTCTACAGCCTGGTGCCGTTCAGCGGCTTCATCGAGATCAACGACCCGGTGGAGCGGCGCCCCGATTTCCGCTTCCTCCCGCCCGCGCGGATTCACCTGTTCGACCAGGAAGGGCGTTTCCGGCCCGTCGTCTACCAGATCACGAGCCAACTCAACTGGGAGACCCTGGAACGGGAGTTCACGGCGGACCTCGACACCGAGACGCCACTGCGCCTGCTCGTGCAGGGCCACGAATACGATCTGTTCGGCTTCATCCCCAGCACCCTGCACTTCGTCGGCACCGGGACTCCGGACGTGCTCTGGTTCCCCCTGGGCACCGACAGCCAGGGCCGGGACCTGTTTTCCCGCATCGTGCGCGGGGCGGTCATCTCGCTCACCATCGGCCTGGTTTCGATCCTGATCAGCTGGGTGCTGGGCATCACCATCGGCAGCATCTCCGGCTATTTCGGCGGAACGGTCGACAACATCATCCAGCGCCTGATCGAGGTGTTCATGTCCTTCCCCACGCTGCCGCTGTGGATGGCCCTGAGCGCCTCGCTGCCGCTGGACTGGGGTCCCGTCAGGGTCTACTTCATGATCACCATCATCCTCTCCATCCTGGGCTGGACCGGGCTGGCACGGACGGTGCGGAGCAAGTTCCTGTCCCTGCGCGAGGAGGAGTACGTCATCGCCGCCAGGCTGGACGGCGCGCCGGTGCGGCGCCAGCTCTTTCGTCACATGTTGCCGTCGTTCGCCAGCCACCTGATCGTGGAGGGCTCGAACCGCGTTCCGGCGATGATCCTGGGAGAGACGGCGCTGAGCTTCCTGGGCATCGGCATGCGCCCGCCAGCCATAAGCTGGGGGGTGTTGATTCAGGAAGCGCAGAGCGTCAGCGTCGTGGCGCTGCGCCCCTGGCTGCTGATCCCGGCGCTGATGGTGATCTTCACCGTTGTCGCCTTCCAGTTCCTGGGCGACGGCCTGCGCGACGCGCTGGACCCCTACCGGTAGGGCCGCCCTGCCCTGCGTGACCGGTTTACGACCGGTCGTCCCGGAGGGTACCATCGGATGCGCAGCGCCGGCCGGTTCCATAGCGGTGCCGGACACGGGCGCGCTAGGAGGTTCGTTTTGAAGAGGACATTGTGGCTTGTGCTGATCGTTGCCTTGGCAGCGACGCCCCTGTTCGGCCAGTACCAGCAGTCTCCCTACCTGGATGGTATGGATCTGCCGCCCGTCGAGGAACGCGTTCCGGTGGATCCGCTGGTCATCTCCCCCGGCACGTACGGCATGACGGAGATCGGCCTGTTCGGCGGCATCTATGCGAGTCAGGCGCCGGACGCGGCCAACGCGCAGGGGCTGACCAACGTCGCCATCCCCTTCTGGGGCGAGGCGAAGATGGAGCGGCCGGAGGTGCTGCCACTCGCCTTCAAGTCGATCGAGTCATCCAACGGCAACCGCGTGTTCACGATCACGATGCGCACCGGCCTTCGCTGGTCCGATGGGGAGCCGTACACGACCGAAGACTACCTGTTCTGGTTCGAGGACGTCGCGAGCAACGCCGAGCTGAGCGCGGCGATCCCCGGCTGGCTCACGCAGGGAGATGCGGTGGTGCAGATGACCGCCGTCGACGACGTGACGCTCCGCTTCGAGTTCCCCAACCCGTATCCCGGCTTCGATATCGCCTTTGGCGCCCGCCAGGAACGGCAGGCGATGGGGCACGCCAAGCACTATCTCACCCAGTTCCACAAGTCGTATGCCGATGCGGACGAGCTGGCAGCCAAGGTGGAAGCGGGCGGCTTCGAGGACTGGACGCAGCTCTTCAACGCCAAGGCTGACCGCCGTGTCAACGCGAATCCGGACAACCCGACGATGGTCCCGTTTGCGCCGTCGACCGGCATCGAGGCGACGCCGGTCATCTGGACGCGCAACCCGTACTACTGGGCGGTTGACTCGGAAGGCAATCAGCTTCCGTACATGGACGAGCAGCACACGCAGATCATCCCGGACGCCAACGCCCGCGACCTGCGGGTCCTGGCCGGTGAGATCTCCGTGGCTTCGGTCGGACTGCCCAAGGTGGAGATCCACAAGCAGGCCGCCGACCGTGGCGACCTGCAGATGATCTCGTTTCCCTTCCGGGGTGACTTGGCGGAGCGCACGCTTGCGTACAACTGGTTCGCGCAGGACCCGTTCAAGGCGGAGATGTTCCGCGACAAGCGGTTCCGGCTGGCGATGAGCTACTGGGCGCCACGACAGTTGATCAGCGACCTGGAGTTCGAGGGCTTGGCGCCGCTGCGCCAGATCGGCGTGAGCGATCCGTCGAGCCCGTGGTACGTCGAGGAGCTGGCCACCCTGGCGGTGGAGCGCGACCTGGACATGGCCAACGCACTGCTCGACGAGATGGGCCTGACCGACAAGGACGCCGACGGCTTCCGGCTCGGCCCGGACGGCAATCCCATCACCTTGACGATCTTCTCGATCGCAACGTGGTTCGACGACACGTGGACGCTGCTCGTCGAGGAGTTGCCCAAGATCGGCTTCAAGGGCAACTTCCGCGGCGTCGGCTGGGGCGGCCAGACCGAGGTCGTCGAGAACCTCGACTGGGAGATCATCGGCTGGCAGAGCCTGACCGGCTACGCCAACCGCGACTGGCCCTCCAACTTCGGTGGGAGCTGGAACAGCCTCTACCCGTCCAATTCGTGGTCCCGGCCCTGGTACCTGTGGATCACCTCGGGCGGCGAGCGCGGCGAACAGCCGCCGGACTGGGCGCAGGAGATGTGGGACTTGGCGCAGGGTGCCAAGTCGGCCGAAAGCGACGAGGAGCTGACCGAGAAGATCATCGCGTTGC
This sequence comes from Spirochaetia bacterium, assembly GCA_965215345.1. Lineage (GTDB taxonomy): Bacteria > Spirochaetota > Spirochaetia > SZUA-6 > Bin103 > CATQHW01. The sequence goes on from CBDCDL010000002.1 coordinate 3,518,004, forward strand.
AGAAGCTGCAGGCCGAGTACCTGATCGGCATCGATCTGGTGCAGTTCGCGCCGCGCTTCCGCGTCTACGCGCCGGACATCGGCAACGTGCAGGAATGGTTCATCCAGATGCCGACGATCTACTTTCACAGGGACGCAGAAGAGCGCGCCAAGACGCTCGGCGGCTGACCTGATCCGAGTCGATCACTCCAGCCCCGGGGTCGTCAGGCTCCGGGGCTTTTCGTCCGTGCGCCCGGCATGGGCTCGTCAGCGCACCACTTCCCCGTTCCAGAGGAGTTGCAGGAACTCGAGCGCCGGCAGCACCTGGACGTCGCCCCACGACGCCGGTCGCTCGCCTTCGTAGACGCCGTAGCAGGTGACCCGGTCGGCGCCGAGCTCTTCGCGGAGCCGGATGAGCCCGCGGTTGTAGCGCCTGTCCCACCGCTTCGACGCCTTCATCTCCACGGCGACGAACCCGTCCCCGGTCTCGCACAGCAGATCCACCTCCACGCCGTCATGGGTGCGCCAGTAGTGGAGCGGGTACCGCAGCTTTTCGTACGCGACGTAGGCGCGGACCTCGCCTGTCAGCAACGTCTCCAACAGCGATCCGCGCTCCTCCGGGGACGGCGGATAGGCGATTCTGCCCGACAGGGCGCGGGCCACGCCGCAATCGAACAGGTAGAACTTGGGGTGCGCGACCTGCTTGGTCGCGCGCTTGAGCTTCCATGCGGGCAGCCAGGCGCCGATCAGGGTGTCGATGAGGATCTCGAAGTAGTTCTGCACCGTGGACCGACTCACCGCGGCGTCACGGGAGATGGCCGCGACGTTGGTCACCTGCCCGTTCTGCCGAGCCGCAATCTCCAGGAAACGGCTGAAGCCGCCCACGCTGCGCGTCAACGCCTCGGCCCGGATCTCTTCCTGTAGATACGTCTCCGCATAGGCGGTCAGGTATGCGGCAGGGTCGTCACCGGTGACCGCCAACGGCAGGCCGCCGTGGCGGAGCGCATCGTCCAGGTTCATCCGAAACGATCGTTCGGCGGATACCAGCGGGAACAGGTTCTCGACCACCGCGCGCCCCGCAAGCAGGTTGGCGCCGCCGCGCCGGAGCTTGCGAGCGCTCGACCCGGACAGAACGAACCGGAGCCGTCGGGTCTCGATCAGGCGATGGACCTCATTGAGCAGCTCCGGAACTCGCTGGACCTCATCGATCACGACCCATTCGCGGGGAGGGAGCCCTTCGGTTTCCCGAAACAGAGTGGCGGGCTCGCGCGCCAGGCGCAGCGCCTCGCCCGTGTCCAGCAGGTCGTAGATGCGGGCGCCCGCGAAGTGCTGCCCGATCCACGTCGACTTGCCGGTACCGCGCGGGCCGAACAGAAAGCATGATGAGCGCGCGCGCTTGAGCAGTCGTGCAATCATGGCTGGCATATTTCCGGTAAAAATGCCAGATGTCAATGCATTACATCCAGTGACGTGACGCGATCCTCAGCCTCGATATGCTGCCGGGTTCCCATGCCTTGGCACACGTGAACGATGCCTGTGGGTCGGGGTACTCCCTGGAGCGTGTTCTTCACCATCGAGGGGATCGACGGTCCATGTGCTGCACGTTCGATACGGCGGGCCGTGACGCGTGGCGGCCGTGAGGGGTAGGCGGTCAGGTGGCGGTTGCCAGCCACTCCGGCCGTAGCGGCACGCCGACCACCTCGGTGCCGCTCTCCGTCGGCACCTTCCTGGCCAGCAGGCGGCTGCCGATGCCGGCGAGCTCCGCCGCCTGCTCGTCGGCGAGGGGCGGGCGATGCGCAACGCCCACGTCGGCTTCGAGCTCCGCGACGTTGCGCGGCCCCGGGATCACGCAGGTCACCCGCGGGTCGTGCAGCAGGTACCGCAGCGCCAGCTCGTACAGCTCAAGCCCGGTGTCACGCATCAACCGCTCCAGGATCCGGACCGCTTCGTCGAGCGGGAGCGTTCCCAGGTACGTCGCCGCGCGAAAGGTCTCCAGGCTCACCAGGCGGCCGCCGCCGATCGGGTTGGCGATGACCGTGGCCACGCCGCGCTCCTCGGCGAGCGGCAGCAGGGTGAGCGGCGCGACGTGGCTGGTGATGTTGTAGTGGCTGGCGATCTCCACCACGTCGAGCGGGAAGCGGCGCACGGCGTCGGCCAGGAACACGGAGTTGTGGTTGGTGGCGCCGACGTACCGGCACGCTCCCTGCTCCTTGAGCTCCAGCAGCGCCTCGAATGCCATCCCAGGTTCATACAGGGCGCGCCATTCCGCCGTCTGGCGGGGGATGTCGCGCGGCGAGGCGAAGCCGTGGACCTGCAGCGCGAACACTTGGTCGCGGCGCAACGCGCGCAACGTCCGGTCGAACGCCCGCAGTACCGAGTCGCGGCTGTAGTCCCCGAAGCGCTCGCCGGGCGGGCCGGACAGCTTGGCGCCGATCAGCACCTCGTCGGCGCCCAGGTGGCCGAAGGCCAAGCCGAGCAGCTCGTCGCACTCGCCGTCGCCGTACATCGGCGCCGTGTCGAAGAAGCGCACCCCCAGCTCGTAGGCGCGATGCAGGGTGGCGAGCGCGGTATCGCGGTCCACCCCCCGGTCGGCGGTCAGGTTGTAGCAGCCCAGGCCGATCTCCGGAATCCGCACCTCGGCTCGCCCGAAGCGGCGTGCGTGGATCATCGGCTGTGGATCAGTCTGGGGCGACCCAACGGACCGCGTTGGCGAGCAGGCGGCGCACGGCCGGCGCCGCGTACACCGGGCAGTCTTCGTGGCCGGGCTGCAGGTACACCACTCGCCCGGCGCCCACTTCGCGGGCCCATCCGAACGGCGAGGCGTGTTCCTGCCAGCGGCCGCGCAGCAGGTGGGTCACGTCGGACGCTATCTCGAGCGGCTCGAAGTAGATCTCGTCCCGGATCGTGAAGTCGCCGACCCCATCCGTGACCGGATGGTCGCGCAGCACCTCGACGTCGACCGGTACTCCCTCCCGCACCCGGCCGATGCCGGAGACGGCGCCGATCAGCTCGGCGATCTGCGGGTAGGCGCGGTGGTTCCAGACGCTGTGCAGGGCCACCAGCCCGAGGCGGCCGGCGCGGACCAGCTCGCCCACCGCCGCGTCCCACGCGGGCGGAGGGCCGCCGTGCGCCCAGGCGACGAACACCTGGTAGCGGTCCAGGCGGTTCAGCTCCTCGATCTCGCCGGCGTCCGGGAACGCCGTCTCCAGGCGGGCGCGAGGCGGGTTGAGGCCGAGCTGGTGGCCGTCGACGTACGTGAACCGCTTCGCATCGCCGGTCCACGTCGTCAGCGCTTCCAGCTCCGACTCGCGATCGATGCCGAAGCCGTGCACGCCGATTGCGCGGACGCCGGGAAGCTCGTTCAGAGCCGTCGCGAGGTAGGGGCCGATGCCGTCCGGATAGAGGCGACAGTGCTCCAGCCACTGCTCGTGACTCCGAAACCCCGCCCGTCCCGACCACGCGAGCGCCCGGATCGTGTCCATCGCCCGGCCAGCGTAGCACGCTCGGTCGCATCCGCCCTGCGGGTCCGGATCGGTAAGCTCGCCGTGGCTGCCGTCGGGTTGCCCGCGAATCCGGCGGAGTGCGCCACGGCTTGTTCCAGCCTTGATGGCTGATAGAATCGTCCTATGACCGAGTTGCTCGAAAGGGCGATTGCGAAGCTCCAAGGCCTTCCCAGCGACCTTCAGGATGAGGCTGCGGAAGTGCTCCTAAACGCGATCGAAAACCGCATGGACCTGCAGCTCACCCGGGAACAGGCTCAGGAGGTCGCTCGCCGGCTCGAGACTCCAGCGGGATACGCCACACACAAAGAGGTAGCTGCTTTCTTTGAGCGCAAGGCCATGGGATGACGCTGAGATGGCAGGTGTCTGCGATCAGCGATCTGGCCAACATACGCGATTACATTTCGGCCGATAATCCATCAGCAGCACGGGCCGTGGTCGATCGCGTGTTTCGTTCCGTTGAGCGGTTGAGGTCGTTCCCCAAGTCTGGTCGTATCGGCCAAGTTCAGGGTACGAGGGAGGTTGTCGTGCCTAGCGGCTCCGGATCGCTCGGAAGGCCTTCATCTGTTCGGTGATGGCCACCTCGGTCGGCAGGCGCTCGACACTGGAGGCGCCGTAGAATCCGTCCACGCCTTCCGTGCGCTGCAGGACGTACTCCGCGTCCTCGGGCATGGCGATCGGGCCGCCGTGGCACAGGACGATGACGTCGTCCCGCGCCGCGTGCGCGGCGTCGGCGATCGCCTGGATGCGAGCCGGGCACTCCGCGAGCTCCAGCGCCGTCTCCGCACCGATCGTTCCCGTGGTGGTCAGGCCCATGTGGGCGACCACCACGTCGGCTCCCGCCTCCGCCATGGCGGCGCCCTCGTCCGCATCGAAGGCATAGGGAGAGGTGAACAGGTCCAGCTCGCGCGCCAGGCGGACCATTTCCACCTCCAGCGCGTAACCCATGCCGGTCTCTTCCAGGTTGGCGCGGAACAGGCCGTCGATCAGGCCGACGGTCGGGAAGTTCTGCACGCCGGAGAAGCCGGCGTCCCGGACCTGGCGCAGGAAGCGGTCCATTAGGCGCGTCGGGTCCGTGCCGCAGACGCCGGCCAGCACCGGCGTCTGCGGCACCACCGGCAGCACGTCGCCGGCCATCTCCATCACGATCGCGTTGGCGTCGCCGTACGGCATGCAGCCGGCCAGCGATCCGCGCCCGTTCATGCGGAAGCGGCCGGAGTTGTAGATCACCAGCAGGTCGACGCCGCCGGCCTCCTGGCACTTGGCGCTGATGCCGTTGCCGGCGCCGCCGCCGATGATCGGCTGTCCGGCGGCGATGCGGTCGCGCAGCCGCTCGAGAATCCGCTGTCGGGTGAATGCCATGGCGTGACTATCCCCGCCCGCGGGCGACCAAGTCGAGCATCATCGCCACCGCCCGGTCCGCGAAGACGGCATCGTTGATGTTGGCGTCCAGCTCTTCCACGACGATGTCGTCGCGCAGGCCCGCCTTGACCGCGTGCAGGAACGCGGCGTCGGCCGCGCGGTCGCAGAACGGCTGCCCGTCGCCGTCCAGGATGGAGAAACCCCGCAGCGGCACGAGGAAGGCGATCGGGCCGGCGGCAGCGTTGGCCTTGTGCGCGAACGTCTCGCCCATTCGCCGGTTCTCCGCTTCATCGGTACGCATCAGCGTCACCGACGGGTTCCATTCGTAGAAGGTGCGGCCAGCCTGCCGGTAGCGCTCGGGGACCGTGTCCATGGCGCCGAAGTTGGCCATGTCCACGCAGCCGGGGACGATCAAGTGGGGGATCCCCATCTGCCCCGGCGCGTCCAGCCGCTCGGGGCCGGCGTCGAACACACCGCCGCAGACGGTGTCCGCCCACTCGGTGGTGGTGATGTCGAGCACGGCGTCGACCAGCCCGTCGCGCGCCAAGCTCTCCATCGTGCGGCCACCGGCGCCGGTGGCGTGGAAGACCAGGACTTCGTAGCCCTGCGCCGTGAGCCGCTCCCGGCAGGCGTCCACGCATTCGGTGGTGTTGCCGAACATCGACGCGGCGATCACCGGCCGGTCCGTCTCATCAGCCGGAGGCGACGATGCGGCCATCGCGCACACCGCGGCGGCGGCCCGCGTCAGCACGATCCGGGAGATGCGGTTGATGCCTGCCACGTCGACGATCGACGGGATCATCGTGATCCCGCGGGTGCCGAGATAGGGACCCACGTCGCCGGAGGCGGCGGTGGAGACGCAGACCGACGGCACGGACAAAGGCAGCGCCCGCATGGCCGCCGTGACGACCGTGGTGCCGCCGGTGCCGCCCATGCCGAGCACGGCGTCGATGCGGCCGCGATCGTGGAGGCCCGCGACCACGGCCGGCGCGCCGGCGGTCATCACCCGCATCGCCTCGCCGCGGTCGCGGCGCTCGCGCAGCCGCTCCAGCTCGGTGCCGCCGGCGCGGGCGACCTCGTCGGCCTCCACGTCGACACCGAACAGGTCGGTGGAGCCGAGCACGCCGGTGTTGACGGTGAGCACGCCGTGGCCGCGCTCCCGGATGCGGTCGCGGACGAAGGCGTACTCCGCCCCCTTGGTGTCGAACGCTCCGATCAGGCAGATCGTCATCGAATTCCTCCTTATACCCCATCAAACTGTAGTTGGGGGTGCGTGCTACGGGACTCGACCTCGTGCGCGCTGTTCCAGCGCGCTTGAAGCCCGTGTAGCCACCTCATGTCACCCGTCGACATCAGTTTGATAGGGTACTTGTGCCGCCGCGATCTCGCCGCGGCGACGTACCGCTGCGTCCAGGCTCTGACGGACGGGTACGCGAGCCAGAAGGGCGGCGGCCCCGCCGCCCGCGTACACCAGCACAGCCGGCCACAGCTCCTCGGCGGCGATGAGCACCGCGGGCACCGACAGCACCCGTACCAGCACGATCAGCAGGCCGGCGCCGCCCTGCATCGCGGTGACCAGCAGAAAGCGCGACAGCAGCACCAGGTAGCCCGACCCGGGCGACAGCCATGCGTACGGGGTGGAGCCGGTCTGGGACAGCCACCAGGCGCTGGTGCAGGGCATAGCCGGCGTAGGCGCGGCCGATCACGAGCAGCGACACCAGCCATCCCACGCCCAGGGTTACGGGCAGCAGCAGGCCCCAGAACAGCCGCTGCCGGTAGGCGGTCTGGAGGGTCAACAGCGTGAACCGGCCGACCAGATCGCGGGCGTCGATCAGGTAGTCGGTGCCCTGCAGCAGCAGGTTGCAATTGATCGCGACGGAGACGACCCCCAGGGCGAACGCCGTGACCTGCACCGCCGGCTTCCGCAGGCGGCGCCGCTGGTACGCCTCGGCAAGGGCGCGGGCCCGGCGCGTGCGGGCGGTGCGAGGATCGGCGTACATGGATCGGGCCGCCGTCATGGTACATCGCCGCCGCGCAGGCCGATGGCGACAAAGCGTTCCCACGCTTCTCGTGGGGATGACACCACCACCGGCCCGCGGCAACCGACCGGGAAGTGACGCAGGTTTCCGGTGACCAGCGTCCGCGCAGAGGTCTGCAGTGCGACCTCCAGGAACATCACGTCGTCCTGGTCGGGCGGTGCTGAGCCTGACCAGGGCGAGGCGGTTACGTGGTATTGGAACTGGAAGACTGCCTGAACCGCCGCACGACGAACGGCGAGTATGTCCAGGCGAGGCCGCGCGAGCACCTCGCGATACTCGGCCTCAATCCTGTCGTCGATCGCGATCTGGAGATGCCTGGCGAGCAGCGCATCGACGAGGCGTCCGGGCGGCGCGAATGGTGACAGCAGTCCGGAGATGAGGACGTTCGTGTCCAGCACCCAGACCGGAGCCTCACTCTGCGAGTGAGGTTCGCTTCGCTCACTCACCCCCGGCGGTGCGGGTGCGCGTGCGCCGCGCCTCCCTGATCTCGTGCTCGATGTCTGCGCTGGTCAAGCCTTCGGTACCGGCTTCAGCGGCTCGTGACCGAATCTCCCGTACGGCTCTTCGCGCACGTGCGAACACCAGTTCCTGGATGTCCTCCAGCAACGTGGCGTCGCTCGTCGGGATCATGATGCTGCGCGGCAGCCCGTCCTTGGTAATCACGACGGCGCCTTCCCGATCGAGGTCCTCCCAGACCTTGCCCGGTTTCGCCGCAAGTGCCCGTGACGCGATCATCCTCATGCGCATTACAGTTGTACGACGAATCGCTGAGCGTCAAGGGGATCGGGCGCGGTCCGATCGGCGCACGGAGAGCGCGGCGATGCTCAACGCCGGCAGCTCGCAGTCGAGCAGCGGTCCCGCACCGGCGACCGGCATCATCAGGGTCCTGACCCGTTCCGGGTCGTCGAAGGAGTTCATCGCATCCGCGCTGCCGGCGTGCCCGGTGTCGACCACCTGCCAGGCGTCCGCCGGGCCGGGATCGGGCGCTACCGCGGACACGTCGATCGTGCAGCGTCGATCCTGGTCGCTGTCGTTCACGACGTGGACGATCAGGTCGTCGCCGTCTTCCGTCAGGGCGGCGCTCACGTCCGGTGCCGTTGCCGATGCCCGGCACGCGAGCGGCAGGCGCCCGCCCAGCGTGGCGTAGAGCTGCTGGACGTAGTAGACGGGCCGGCAGTACAGGCGGCCGGCGTCGGTCTCGATCGCTCCGCCGCAGAAGCTGTCGGCCAGGTTCGACCGGCAGGCGATCTCGACCAGCGCCGCGTTGCGATGCAGCAGGTGGTGGAAGCGGGCGCAGGCCAGCGCGTTGCCGAGCGTCATCAACTCGCCGCGGCCCGGCCCCCAGCCGGGGTTGGATGCATTCCACTCGGTGATCGCCACCTTCACGCCGGAATCCGGGCGCTGCTGCGCATGGTGGGCGATGAGCGTCTCCAGCTCGCGCAGCTCGGCGGCGCAGCGCTGCAGGTCGGCGCCGTGGTAAAGGTGCGGACAGATATGGCTGAGGGTCCCGCCGGCGCCGGCCAGCACTCCGGCCGTGGGGTTGGAGGAGAGCAGCCGGATGCTTGGGTCGGCGGCGAGCATCGCGTGGCAGAACGCCGGCAGGCCGCGCTCGTATGCCTCACCCCGGACCTCGTTGCCGATCTGCCAGTAGCGCACGCCGTGCGGCGCCGGCCTGCCCAGCGCGGCGCGGCGTTCGCCCCAGCCGGCGTCCCTGCTGCCGTTGCAGTACTCCACCAGCTCGGCGGCGTCGGCGGGCCGCCGGTCGCTGAAGCGGACGCAAACCAGCGGCTCCGCTCCGATTGCCCGGCACAGGTCCAGGAACTCGTCGATGCCGACGTTGCCCGGCTGGGTGCTGCCGCCGGCGTCGCGAAACGGGGCGCGCCGGTCCGGCGGCACGGTGCCGTCCTTCCACTCGAAGTGCTTGCGGATCGTCGTGCCGCCGAACCGCAGCATGCCGGGGCGCAGGGCGCGCAGCGCCGCGACCACGTCGGGGCGCCATCCGTCCACGGTGTCGGCGCCGGTGAGGCTGGCGGCGTCCAGCCACAGCGTGCCGGGGCCGCGGGTGACGATCTCCAGCGTGGCGTCGTCGGAGTCGGCCTCGGCGCGGAGCTCGCACGCAAGCCGCGACCAGTTGGCGCCCACCGCGTCGAAGCGCCGGGCGGCCAGCACGCGGCCGGCGGCGGCCAGGTGGACAGTGAGGCCGGAGCTCAGGCCGCGGCAGCGGGCGGACACGGCGAAGCGGTAGCGCGCGCCGGCGCGGACGGCGATCCCGGGTTGCGCGACTCCCACCGGCGCGGGGTCATGACCTCGGATGGTGATCCTGGCGCAGCGCGAGCCGGCGTAGGGAGCCGCGGCGTCCAGGTCGTATGAGCCGCGGCGGACGGCCCCGGTCAGCCGCCACGGCCTGGGCTGCCGGTCGGCGCCTGGCAGGAAGTGGGCGGCGCAGGGCACGGTACCCTCGAAGCCGGGGTCGTCGAGCTTCTCTCCGTACAGCGACGGCACCAGATCGCACAGGTACTCGAAGAGCTGCCCGTAGTGGAACGGGCTGATCCGACCGGGCAACCGTTCGGCGGTGACCGTGACCCGGCAGTCCGGCGTCATCGTCCGGCGCCGGCGCTACGGCGCGAGGGTGAGCTCGACCACCTCATGCAGCACCACCTCCGGCACGACGACCGTCCCGTCCGTGACGGTCAGCTCACGGCCGGAGAGCGGAAGCCGCGCGCGGGCGATCCGGCCTTCGTGCAGCGTGATGGCGACGTCCCGGAACGAGGTCGGCGGGTCCAGCGCGCCCCAGGTCTGCACGTCCGGGTGCTGGCGATCCCACGGGAGCAGCGGCAGCATCCGCTCGTACAGGTGAATGTCGATGCGCGAGCCGTCGCCGCCCTCACCGGAGGCGCGGGTGCGTGCGGCCGCCAGCAGGCGCGGCGGCGCGTCGATCGTCAGGGCCAGACCGGCCCGCCGGACCAGGTCGGCGAACAGCGCGGCGAGCCGCGGCACCGGGTGGCCGCAGAAGGCGGCGCCCACGTCTCCGGAGACGTAGATGGCGAGCCCGCGGCCGTGCCCATGCACGGTGACGGCCGGGTGGCCGGAGTCGAGCCGATCCGTGTTGGATTCGTCGACGGCAGTGCCGAGCGGGTGCAGCACGAGCGAGCGGTACACCGACAGCGTCGCCAGTGTCTCGATGTCGTTGCCCTGCGTGGCCACCTCCGTGTGCTGGCCGGCAAAGGCGATCCAGGCGCCGTGCCGGGTCAGAGGGTCGTGCAGCACGTAGATGCTGCCGTCGTCGCCGCCCGCGTCGTAGGTGCCGCGGTAGCGCAGGCCGAAGGCCTCGCCCAGGCCGAAATCGTCCCTGCGGTCGCCCCACTCGTCGGCCAGCGAGGTCTGGTAGGTGGCCACCAGCGTGCCGCCGTCCGCCACCCAGGCGTCGATCGCCGCGCACTCGGCGTCGGACAGGCAGACCGAGTCGGACAGCACCAGCACCCGGTAGCCGGCCAGGCCACAGGCGGTCAGCCCGTCGTCGAACAGCACGTCGAATGGGATGTGGCTGCGCTCCAGCATCTCGGCCACGCCGGCCCACTGCTTCCAGTAGCGGTCGGAGCCCTCGCACTCCTGCGCCAGCTCGCGTAGCGCCGGCGACAAGACCGGTCCCTGCGCGAGCGCCGCGAACTCCGGGTCGACGTCCAGCGCCTGCCGAAGCCGCTCGACCAGGTCGCTGCCGACCGGCGGATGAGCGGCGTAGTGGAAGTCGCGGGTCTGCTGAGACAGGTGCAGCGCGCACTGCCGGAGGCTGTCGCCGCCCACGAAGGCGCGGCGGCGGGCGAGCTCCGCGAACACGAAGCGTTGCTGTTCGGGGTGATGGTAGTCGACCGGGCTCTGGGCGTGCACGCCGTTGGCCAGCGCGCCCAGCGTCACCCGCGCCATGTAGGTGGGCTCCTGGTAGGGCGCCCAGCCGACCGGGCCGATCGGCTGCGGCGCGTGGCCCCAGATCTCGCAGTCGCCGCGGGCGCGGGCCACCTTGGCGGTCAGGTGCGGGCCGAGCAGCGGGTACTCGGTCTCGATGAAGAACTGCGCGCCGCCCCTGATCGGCGCCAGCTCGTTGGCGGAGGTCCAGGGGATGCGCGGTCGCGGGTAGCTGTTGAACCGAACGGTCGTGACGTCGCGAATCGCGCGCACGCTCGACGCGATCCGGTTCTGGTACTCGCGCAGGTTCCGGTAGCGCCAGCACACCCAGCGCCTGAAGTCCAGGCTGGCGAATTCGACGCGCTGCGGCAGCTCGGCGCCGGCCTCCGCGCGGAACCGTTCCGCGCACCAGCGGCAGGTGCAGCCGGCCGGAAAGGGAGAAGCGCCGCGCGATCCGTAGTTGCAGTCGTCGAACCACACGCCGTCGATGTCGAAGCGGCTGACGTAGTCCTCCAGGTAGTCGACCAGGAAGTCCCCGAACGGGGAGTTGTGGCACATGAACGAGGTGTTGGGCCGGATGGCGCGGCCGTCGGGCAGGTCCCGGATGCGCCACTCCGGGTGCAGCATGCCGACGGTCTCCCAGAGATTCATGTTGAAGGTGCAGATCGCCAGGATGCCGTGCGCATGCGCGCGGCGCAGGAACCGCTCGGCCAGGTCGGCCGGCGAGGTGTCGAAGGTCAGCGCCGACTTGAGGGGATCGGCGTACCAGGTGTGCAGGCGGTCGGAGGTGTGCCCGCCGATGCCGCCGGGCTGCGTGTACCACACCTCCATGCCCAGGTCGGCGACCCAGTCGACGAAATCCTCGATCTCCATGCCGGCGAAGGTGCTCCAGTCGCCGGAGCCGAGGGTGCGCAGGATCACCAAGTGGAACTCCGCGCGGTTCACGCGCAGGTCGAGCGGCATGCCCGGCAGTTCGGGGTTGGCCGGCACCGGGATGTTCGCGCGGGGTGCGCGGGGTTGATCAGCCATCGGATCCCTCAGGCCGCCGTCACGTAAACCGGTACCTGCTCACCGCCTCGTCCAGCACCTCGACCCCCAGGCCGGGGGCGTCGCGGACGGCCAGCATGCCGTCCTGCTGCACCCACGGGTCGGCGACCAATTCGTGCTGCATCGGCGATTCGTGCGGCTTGAAATCCATGGCAACGCCGCGGTCGGAAACCGCCATCAAGTGCACGCTGGCGGCCGTGTTCAGGGCGCTGCTCCACGTGTGCATGCTGTAGTACAGGTGTTCGGCTTCGACCATCCGGATCACCTCCCGGCAGCCGGTGATCCCCTGGCAGCGGCCGGGGTCCATCTGCACCACGTCCACCCCGCCGGAGCGGATCAGGCGGGCGTAGCTCTCGCGGTCCCACTCGTCCTCGCCGGTGCCGACCGGCGTGCGCACGGCCGCCCGCAGGCGCGCATGGCCGGCAAGATCGGAGGGCAGCAGGGGCTGCTCGATCCACTTCAGCCGGTATTGCTCCAGGTCGCGAAACCTCTGCAGTGCGGTCGGCACGTCCCACAGGTCCCGGACGCCGGGGGTGTCGACCACCAACTCCAGCTCGTCGCCGATGATCGTGCGGATGCGCTCCACCAGCGCCAAGTCGGCGGCGCGGTCCTGGCCGAACACCGCCTCCGGGCGCATGCCCCAGCCGCCCTTGACGATGCGGTAGCCCTGGTCGCGCATCCAGCGGAACTCGTCGTCCGTCCACGCCGTGTCCTCCATGTCGAAGATGATGGAGGCCATGGCCGGCACCTCGGTGTGGAGCCGGTTGCCGAGCAGCCGGCTCACCGGCATGCCCAGCGCCTTGCCCTTGAGGTCCCAGAGCGCCATGTCGACGGCGCTCAAGGCGAATGCGGCGATCCCCTCCGGTCCATACCACCACGTGCGGCCCGTCATGGTGCGCCAGAGCGCCTCGACGTCCAGCGGGTCGGCGCCGGCCAGCAGCGGCGCGTAGCCGCGCTCGATGATCGTGGCGGTGGCGAGCGCGGACTCCGGGAACTGCGAGATGCACTCGCCCCAGCCGGCCGTGCCGTCGTCGGCGGTCACCTTGGCCAGCGTGATGTAGCGCAGCGTGCCCTTGTAGTGGGGCTCCGGGTATTCGAGGGGAAAGGCCTCGATCGATGCGATCTTCACCGGTTGCCTCCTTGGCTGTCGTCGTAGAGCGAGGCGATGCTCACCGGCTGTCCGCCGCCGCCGGCCGAACGGTAGGCGGCGTCGAGCAGCTCCACCGAGCGCCAGCCCCAAGTGCCGGGCGAGCGGTTGCGGTCACGCCCCAGGATCACGTCGACCAGGTTGGCCGACGGCAGGTGGGCGGGGTAGGAGGCGCCCGCGCCGGGACAGTCGGACCCGGGCTGGCCGGCGTAGGTGGACGGGTCGCAGGACAGCGCCTCGACCGTGCCGTCGGCGTGATGGATCGTCCCCGTGCCCTCGATGTAGTCCAGGTCGATCCACCCCTCGGTGCCGTAGAGCTGCAGGTCCAGCTTGCCTGCCGCGTGGGTGACGCCGCCGGTCGAGCCGACGGTGGCCAGGCAGCCGTCCTCCATCCGCACCGCGATCGCGTCGGCCACGTCCACGGCGACGTCCAGGTGGTTCATCATCGCCGTCACCTGCGCCGCGCGTCCGCCGGTGAGGAAGAACATCAGCGCCGCCGAGTGGGTGATCTGCAGGTGGCCCTGGCCGCCGCCGGATCGCTCCGGGTCCGAATACACGTCGCCGGGGCCGACCACGGGGTAGGCGGCGGCCATCGCCGGGTCGCCGGCGCGGTCGTCGCCGCGGTACAGGTAGAGCGGCTCCGAACTGAAGGTGTTGGACACGTAGTGGATGGGGCCGAGGCTGCCGCCCGCCACCACGTCGCGCACGCGCACGCTCATGTCGATGAACTGCCAGGGGTAGCTCATGATGATCTGGCGGCCGCGGCGCTCGGCCAGCCGGATCAACTCGCGGGCGTGGGTCGCGTTCAGCACCATCGGCTTCTCCAGCAGCAGGTGCAGGCCGCGTTCCAGCACCGCGCGCGCCACGTCGTAGTGGGCGGCGTGCCAGACCGCGACCACCACGCCGTCCAGCTCGTGCCGGTCGAGCAGTTCGCGGTAGTCGGTGTAGGTGGTGCCGATCCCGTAGTGGTCGGCCGCCTTGCGCAGCACCTCCGGCCGCAGGTCGGCGATCCCCACCAAGTCCGCGTCCGGGTTGCCGACCAGCGCCGGCAGGTGCGCCGCCGTCGACCACCAGCCGGTGCCGATCACCCCGATTCGTGCCTTCATCGGTGTACCGCCGGGCTGCGTCCGGGCCGCCTCAGGACCAGGACCGGGCGGAAATGAGCGCCGCCACGTCAAGTCGCAGATCCGGGAGCGCGGACGGCATGGGCGGTTCTCCCGGCTTGTAGCGTCGCGATCCGCCCATGGGGCTACCGTATCCGAGCTCGAACCGCGTGTCGACAATTCGGTGCCGCGCTGCCGCGCCTCGTGGTGTGCCCGGCTATGGGCGGACGGCTGCAGTGATATGATGAGGAACGGCATGATCACCATACGGTTGCCGCCCGATGTCGAGCGCCGCATTGACGATCTCGTCTCGCGTGCCGGCCACACCAAGACGTTCTACATCACGGAGGCCGTCCTGGAGTGCGTCGACGACCTGGAAGAGAAGTACCTGGCCTTGAGTCGTCTGGAGCGTCCCGCCAAGCGCTGGACCCTGGACGAACTGGAGCAGGGCCTTGACATGGAGCGTTGAGTTCGATGATCGGGCCGCCAAAGAGCTCCGCACGTTGGACAGACAGGTTCAGGACGACATCCTCACGTATCTGCGCCAGCGCATTGCAACGGATGGAGATCCAAGTCGGTTCGGCAAGCCCCTGACCGGGGACTTTCTCGGGCTTTGGCGGCATCGGATTCGCGACTATCGCCTGATATGTAGTCTGGAAGACGACCGTTTCGTGGTGCTTGTGCTGCAGGTCGGTCACCGCAGAGATGTCTACGGACGGAGACGGTAGGCCGGTCGATGCCTGATGTCATCAGCTTGGGCGAAGCGTTGTTTGATCTGTTCGCCGGCCCGGCCGGGACCACCCTGGGGGCGGCACGGACCTTCACCCCGGCGCCGGGCGGGGCGCCCGCCAACGTCGCTGTCGGCCTGGCGCGGCTCGGGATCGACACCGGCTTCGTGGGCAGGGTGGGCGACGACTCGCTCGGCGGCCGGCTGGTGGACCTGCTGCGCGAGGAGGGGGTGGACACCGCCCACTGCCTGCCGGTCGCCGGCGGCCAGACGACCATCGCGCTGGTGGCGACCTCCAGCCCGGTGGATCAGGACTTCGTGCTGTTCCGCGGGGCCGACACCATGCTGCGCCCCGAACACCTGGACCGAGACTACTTGGCCGGCGCGCGGGTGTTCACCTACGGGTCGGTGACGCTGAGCGCCGGTGCGCGCGACGCGGCCCTGCATGCCGCGCGCCGGGCGCGGGAGGACGGCGTGCTGGTGGCCTTCGACGCCAACTACCGGCCGGGGGTGTGGCCGCAGGAAGCGGCCGCCCGCGACGCCATCGTGGAGGCGCTACGGTCCGCGGACATCGCCAAGCTCAACGAGGTGGAGTTGAAGCTGCTGGCCGGCACCGGCGACCTGCGGGACGGCTGCCGGCGCATCCTGGACCTGGGGGTGCGGCTGTGCCTGATCACGCTGGGCGCCGCCGGCGCCTGGTTCGACGACGGCCGCGTCTCGGCCAGCGTTCCCGGCTTCGACGCCGAAGTGGTCGATACCACCGGGTGCGGCGACGCCTTCCTGGCGGCGTTCCTTGCCGGCTTGGTGGCCGAGCCGTGCACGCTGGACGAGCTCGACCGGGGAGCGCTCTTCCGGCTGGTGGAGGCGGCCAACGCGGCAGGCGCGCGGGCCGCGACGCGTCACGGCGCGATCACGGGCCTCCCCACCCGCGCCGAGATCGACGCGTTGCTGGCCGGCGGACTCTACTAGATCGGGCCGATGCGCGGCTCGCCGTGATCGATCGCGAACACCGTAGCGTCGAAGCTGCGCAGCAGCAGTTCGGTCTTGAGCGCCTGCCGGTCGGGGACGTCCCAGAGGTTGTCGTGCTCTTGGGGGTCGGCCTGCATGTCGTACAGCTCGCCCTGCCCGTGTCCGTGGTAGACGACCAGCTTGTAGCGGTCGTCGCGGTACATGGTCGCGTGCGTGTTGTCCGGCATGTCCACGGCGTCGTAGTACTCGCTGCGTACGAAGTCGCGGTGGTGGTCGCTCGGGGCCTCGCCGGTCAGGAGCGGCAGCAGTGAGCGACCCTGCATCCAGTGCGGCGGCTCCAGCCCCGCGGATTCCAGCAGCGTGGGCGCCAGGTCGGTGAGCTCCACCAGGGCGCGCGAGCGCAACCCCGCCTGCAGGCGGCCCGGCCACGACAGGATCAACGGCACGCGGACGGCGCTGTCGTAGAAGCGGCAGCCCTTCTGGATCAGGCCGTGGTCGCCCAGCGCCTCGCCGTGGTCGCTCATGAAGATCACCAGCGTGTCGTCGAGCTGGCCGGCCTCCTCGACCGCCGCAAGCATCCGCCGAACCTGGGCGTCGATCTGCTCGATCATCGCGTAGTAGGCGGCCTTCAGCGTCCGCGCATCGCGCGCCTCCAGGAACGCGGGCGCATCGCTGGCCGGTGCCGGGTCATACCACACGCCGCCGGGTCCCGGGGTGCGCGGCAGCACGGGGCTGGCCATGTCCAGCTCTTCAGGCGGCCGGGCGCGCGACTGGAAGTCGACCGCGGCCAGCCGCTCCTGCTGCGCCAGGTCGTTCTCCCGGTACGCCGGACCGGGCAGCGCCTGCGGGTCGTAGCGGCGGCGGTAGGAAAGCGGAGGATTGAACGGAGGATGCGGGTCGTAGATATTGACGCTCGCCAGCCACGGCCCGTCGCGCTGCTCCCTGATGAAGTTGATCGTCTCGTGCGCGCACCACGTGGTCTGGTGCAGCTCGGCGGGTACGCCGTTCGGGTCCTTGATCAGCTCGGCAAGGGTGGTGCCGTGGCCCTCCACCCAGTCGGCGTAGTCGTGGCCGTCGGGCCAGTCGTCGCGCGGCGCGTGGCTGTAGCGCCAGCAGCGGTAGCCGTCGTCCACCCGCGGCTCCACCTGGCCGTAGGCGCTGGCCAAGTGCAGCTTGCCGACCAGCGCGCAGTCGTAGCCGGCGTTCGCCAGCAGGCGGGTCACCAGGGGGAAGCGATCGGAGAACTGCGGCACGCCGTTGCGGCAGGCGTGCGCGGTGCTGGGATAGGTGCCGGTGAGGAAGCTGGACCGCGACGGCGTGCACATCGGGCTCTGCGCGTAGGCGCGGGTGAAGGCGACGCCGCCTGAAACAAGCCGGTCAAGGGTCGGCGTGCGGATGTGCGGGTTGCCGAGCGCGCCGATCGTGTCCGGGCGCTGCGAGTCGGTGCAGATCCACAGGATGTTGGGCCGGGTGCCGGTGCGTGCCATGCCGCACCGTAGCCGTGAATCGCTTTGCAGGGAACGGCTGCGGGGAGTAGGCTCTTCGGATTACCCACGGAGCGACGCTTCGATGGGAACTTACGCAGTCGCGTACGCCATGAAACCGACACGTTTTCGCTTCGTCACGCTCATCGGACTGCTCGCCTTCGCCCCGCTGCTGGCGGGTGCGGCCGGACAGGGTTCGGCCGGCGCTGCCGGCGACGCTCCGATGGAGGTCTCGTTCCTGATGGAGATCCGTTCGGGTGAGGGCGACAAGGAAAAGGTGAGCCTGCTGCTCGCTACCGGCGAGTGTCCGGACCTGTTCTGCCCCGGCGATCCCTACGACAACTTGGCGCAGGGTCTCACCCGCACGATCCCGGTGGAGATGATCCACGAGCACGCACCCCAGTACACCAAACTGCTGGACGACTTCTACCCGGTCGGCTGGCTGCTGGGCCGCAGCCCCGACGACCCGGACGAGTACGTGGCGCTGCACATGATCGGCGAGAACGCCGACACCCTGCTGACTTTCGCCACCTTCCGCAGCGACTGGGCCGAGAACGTCGGCTTCACGGTGCCGAACCTGGATGAGGCGATGCAGGTCGATCCGATCGGCCGCGTGTTCTACCTTGACGAGGACTTCACGCTCGACCAGTTCGAGGCGCTGCTGAAGGCGTTCCGCGACCAGGACCCGGACGGCAACGGCAAGAACGACACGATCCCCTGGGGCTCGAACAACAACATCCTCTGGACCTGGTCGCCGCTGATGGGCGCCTACGGCGTGCACTACGCGCCCAACTGGGCGCGGCCGGCCGGGCATCATCGGCGCCGGCATGTCCTCGGCCTGGTACGCCGGCGGACAGAACGAGCGCTTCTGGTCGCGTCCGCCCAACGCCTTCGCCACCGAGGAAGAGGCGGCAGCGGGCGTCAAGGTCCTGATGGTTCCCCCGCCGGTCGGACCGACCGGCATCCAGAGATCGCCGTCCGGCAAGGACACCGGCAACATCGGCGCCAGCTAGTTCCTGTCCGTAATCCCTGTTTCGGCGAGGGAGCCGGCGGGGAGCGCCTGTAGGGGGCGTGCGCGACGTGTGGAGATCGGGAATCGGACGCAGTGGAGCACGATTTTCGTACGATTGAGGAGACTATTGCGGAATATGTGGACGCATTCCCTTGGTTATGCCGGTACGACACGCGCTGGGCGCTGATCCTGCCGCTGATGGCGCAGGCTTGCTACGTGATCATTCATGCGCAACTTCCTGATGACCATCGACAGCGCCTACGAGGAGTCGGCGTTCATCGACGGCGCCAGCTACCTGATCTACCTCAACAGCGAGTCGAAGGTGGTGCTGCAGACGCTGCTGCGCCGGCTGGAGCGCGCCTGGGAGCAGGAGGCCACCGACGCGCTGGACATGTTCCTCTCCACGTACGCGGCCAAGGTGCCGTCGGAGGCGGCCAAGGCGGCGATGATCGTGATCACGATCATCGCCCTGTACCCGTTCCTGCAGCGCTACTTCATCAAGGGGATCTTCCTGGGGTCGCTGAAGGGCTGACCTCAGACCCGGTCGGCATGCGGAAGGTGCGCCGGCAGCGGGAACCAAGAGACCGGCAGCGGCGGTTGCAAGGGACCGAAGAGCGAGCGCATCGCCGCGATCTCGTCCATCGTGAAATCCGCCGGTTCGTCGGTGGGCACGGCGCCGGCGCGCATGCCGTCGACGCTGAGGCGCAGCCGGTCCGTCTGGCCGATCTGCAAGACCAGCCGGCCCGGCTCGGCGTCGCCCGCGCGGATGCGCTCGCACAGGAGGGCGGTCAGCACGGCCGGCCAGTCGAACACCTGCCAGTTGTCCGCGAAGCGCACGGTCGTGGCCTCCGCGATGGCGTCGAGGCCGCGGGCCAGCTCGGTATTCGCAGGCGACACGGCGATCGTCACCTCGGCGATGTCCCGGTGTGCGCACCACGCGGCGGCGATCCGCAGCGTGGCCGGCACGTCGGCGGCCACCAGCTCGGTGACACGGGTTCCGTCGCCGCCCGCGATCAGGTAGCCGGCCAGCCCGCTCCCGGCCACCGCGGCGTACGGACGGTTGTTCCAACTGCAGCAGATCGTGACGAACTCGACGGCCGGCCGGCCGCAGCGCGCGGGCTGCGCGGCGTGCAGGCGCCGGGCTTCCGCGAGCAGCGGGTCGTCCTCGGTCAGGCGCCGGAACTCGATGCCCGTTCCGTCGATTCCGGCCGCCTGCAGATCGGCGCGCTTGAGCGTGAACAACAGCTCGTTCCCGCACTGCTCGTAGCCGAAGTGCCGGTAGCGGCGCCGCATGCCGCTGAGCCAGGAGAGGGGATAGCCGGCGGCGCGGATCTCCTCCACGCAGTGGCGCATCAGCGTGCTCATCAGGCCCTGGCCGCGGTACCGGGGATGGGTCGACACGCCGCCGATGGCGGCCACGCGCAGCGCCGCGCCGCCCACGTGCCAGGTCAGCGGGAAGACGCCCACCGCCGCCACCAGCCGGCCGTCTCGGCGGATGGCGTAGTTGCAGCCCATGAGCTCGTCGGTGGGCCGGTAGATCTTCGGGAGCAGCGTCGGGAAGTCGTGCTCGCCGTGGTTGTAACTGAACGCGTAGTTCAGCAGATCCATCGCCTCCCCGTATTCGGCTGCTGCAAGCCGGATGATCGTGTCGCTCATCTTTCCGGATCGGATCATAGCCCCAATACCGTCGCCTTCGGCTCCGCGATTGCAGCAATTCTCGGTGAGCGGCGGTAGCGGCTTGCAGGGCGGTCTGACGGGAGTGGCACGGCCCAAGTGGAGGCGAGTGAGTACGTAAGTTGTGCTCCAGGTGGTAGCCGTGATTCTTGAGAGTGTTGAACCCTTCATTCTCGATCTTCCAGCGCGCCCGCGCAGCACGCACCAGTCCGACGATGGTGTCGGCGGTGGGCACCAAGTCGGTGACCCAGGCGTTCTGATAGGTCACCTTGCCCGCCTTGACGATGCGGAACCCGATGAAATTGACGTGCGGCAAGTCGGGGTTGCCGTTCAGCGCCAGATCGGTGACCCATTCGTATTCACGGCGTTCGCCGCGGTCCTCGGTAGCGTGACGGTTCAGCAGGTTGCTGCCGCGCAGGCCGGCGACGTCCTGGTAGAGGCTGCGATGGTCACCGGGTTTGGCGACCAACAGGAACGACAAGCGCTTGGCGGTCACTTGCTCGACGAACGGCTGCTTCGAGTAAAGGCTGTCAGCCACGATAATTGCTGCCATGCGGGGATAATCGGCGCGAAGCCGCTCCAGCATCCGGTAGCCGGCGTTCAGTTCGCAGTCCTGCTTGCGGTACCTGGCGCCTGAGGCGTCACTGTTGCGGACGAACTCGGGAGCCAGCGGGAGCACCTCACGCTTGTCGGGATGGACGATGGCGGCCTGCAGCATGTCATGGTGATAGCAGGTACGACCGCGCGAGGTCGTCGTCAGGCAGTGCGTGCAGTTGACCGACTCGGAACTGAAATACCGCGAACCGTCGAGGGTGATCAGATAGCGGGCATCGAACAGTTGGTAGTGCTGCAGCCACTTGGCGCGCTGCAGGCGAGCGATCCACTCGGCGAAGCACGGCAGGATGGGAGTCGAAGTCCTGCGCCGCTCGCTCGACCAATTGTTCCACCTGCCGCTTGCCGATCTCGGCACCCGGGTACTCACGCAGCGTATCGACCGTCTCGTCGAACGAGTTCTTCGATGCCTCCAACGCGACGCGGCGGCGCACCTCCAGCGAGTAGCGCTCGGCAGGCAGGTTCAACTGCGCGTCCAGCGGATGCAGGCTCGCGTGCCCCTCAGCCCCGTAGCCGGTGCGGCCGACGTCCACCGTGCCGAAGATCGTCTCCAACTGCCGCTGCTGTGTCCGCGTGCGCGTGCGCCGGCGGCCCTGCGCGTCGATCACCTCGTCGGCGACCTCCGCCTGCGCCTGCTGCTCGATACAGTCCTGATAGAGCTGGCGCATCAACTGCCGGCCCTGCTCGGCCAGCAACCGCTCCAGGTCGCTGTGCTTCATCCGTTGCGTCTCCTGACTGCCTGCCACCCGCAGCACATGCTTGAACGCCGCCCGCGCGGCCGCGAACGGGTCAGCCGTCGTCTCGGTCACCCAAGCAGCAACGCCACCCACCGCTCAGCCCTCGGTGGCGAGCCGGCGCTGAGCGTCGGCCACCCGAAGATACACCAGCACCCGTTTGGGGGCATGGCCATGGCGGGCATGGGCACGATCCATGCGTCCCCGCCCGGCGGTGTCTGCCAACGCGATCCAGTTGGCGGCCCGGTAGCAGGTGCCGGCAAAGCGGCGCCGGTCCACCAGCGTCTCGATCAGCAGCGGTTCGGTGGCGAACCGGGCACGCCAGTCGTCGGCCAGCCGTCCGGCCAGCAGCGACAGCAGATGGCTGGCCAGGTTCTTCACCCGCACCCACGGCAGCACCAGGAAGCGGCTGTTGTTGACGACCCGTTGCAGGGTGCGCGCCCGCCGCCGATCGTCCCAGCCGATCCAGCGGTCGCGTACCGCCAGCCGCCACGCCGGCGAGCTTCGGCGGCAGACGCACCCTGCCTGAGCGTTCCATGGCCAGCAGCAGGTCGCGGCATTCGCGGACCTTCAGGGCGCCGCTCGGGCGGCGCCACCGCAGCCGCTCGCATACCTGGACCATGAGCTGCGCCCGACTGCGCCCGCCGCCGTCGGCGACCAGTTCGGCGACGACCTGCAGTTCAGCTTCGCTGAACGTTCTGCCCGCACAGCGCAGGCATTCGCTGATGGCGTTCATCCGTCCCTCCCTTGCAGAACAGGGACACGGTACGATCCGTTGAGGAAATGTCCGGCCCCTCGGCAGTGCAAACCTGCACCCGCCGACGCCCGTGGTGAGCCCGCCAACCCGCGTTGTGCA
This sequence comes from Spirochaetia bacterium, assembly GCA_965215345.1. GTDB lineage: Bacteria > Spirochaetota > Spirochaetia > SZUA-6 > Bin103 > CATQHW01. The sequence goes on from CBDCDL010000002.1 coordinate 3,540,148, forward strand.
CCGCCGCAGGCCCCGGCACCGCAGGGTCTATGGCCGCTACGAGGGCATAGACCGCCCAGAACCGCACCCCCAGAGCGGGCCGGCCTCGGCTGACGATCATGGCGGAGGACGCAGTACGCGACCTTGGTCGGATGGAGAAGCGACCATCGTACCGCTTCGAGTACACCGTGCAGGAGCCTGATCGCGATGAGGACGGCATCAGCATCCCGGCCAACACGCTGGCCCTCAACAGCGGAACGATCAAGCTCGCTGCCGACAGCACGATCGACGCTGATCTGACCCATGCCGCGGTGGCCCGGGACCCCACCCGCAAGGTGAGCGGCAGCAGGGTCAGTCCGTGAACGGATCCTACGAGTTCAGGTGGAACCTCCGGGGCACAGTACCAGACGCCGTCACGCGGACGCTTTCGCGCACTGGACAGGCGAGCTGGCAGTGAACGGCCTGGTCGAGCCGATCGACCAGGGCGGCGGTTGCCGGCGTGACGTTCCTGGCCGGACTGGTGGCCGACGGCCTGCTCGCTCCGACCAACTACGACGGCGAAGACCCTCTTTCTGGAGGGACAGCAGCCGTTCTGGGTCGCCGGCCCCTGGGAGCTCGGCACCCTCAACACCCACGGCTACCTGATCCTGGTCTACCTGGGCGGTGCGATCGGCTTCAACGCCTTCTGATCAAGGGCTACATGGACACCGTCCCCGGCTCGCTGGACGAATCGGCCGCGGTCGAGGGAGCCTCCCTGTGGCAGGTGTTCTCCCGCGTCATACTGCCCCTGAGCCGTCCGGTGCTGGCCGTGATCTTCATCATCACCTTCATCGGCATCTACTCGGAGCACATCCTGGCCCGCACCCTGCTGCGGAGCGCCGACAACCTGACCCTGGCGCTGGGTCTGCAGCTCTTTGTGAGCAAACGACTACTCCGCGCGCTGGGGCAACCTGTCCGCCGCCGCGCTGATCGGGGCGGCGCCCATCGTGCTGACCTTCCTGATCGCGCAGCGGCAGATCATCGGCGGCCTCACCCGCAGCGCGGTCAAGGGTTGACCGCGCGGGAACGGTTTCGTAGGAGAAGATCGGAATGGATGCCAATTTCTTCCTCGGAGCCCTGATGATGGTGTACGGGATCGTCACGCTGATCTTGCGCAAGGTTGCGCCCGAGCGGTTCTGGAAGCTGGAGCGAATGAAGAAGAAATGGGGCGAGAAAGCGGGCGTGAGGATTCATGTCATCGGCTACACGGTGCTGCCCCTGGTAGCCGGCCTCGTGCTCATCATCCGCGGCCTGGCGTAACGGGGACCGGTGAGCCGCCGCCACGACGACGATCTCGGCATCTACGGCTTGCCCGGGGACGTGTCGCCCTGGGACGTCGGCCGCGAGCGGCTTCCGTTCCTGCAGGTGCCGATCATCCCGGACGCACCGGTGCCGGTAGTGCGCCAGCCGGAGGAGCCGGCGGCCGTGAGCATCGATGGCGATCTCGGCGAGTGGGCGGTGGCGGAGCGTACCGGGGTGGCGTTCGAGGCGGAGGCCGTGCGGCTGCGGTTCGCCTTCGACGAGTCGAGCCTGTACCTGGCGCTGGAAGGACCGGCGAGCGGCGCGCCCGTGGACGTGTACCTCGGGGTCGACGGCCTGACGCCGGACGACTTCGGCCGCATCCTGCTGCTCGTCGCGGGCTGAGGTGGTTGCTCGGCTTGGGGCAGGTTAGCATCGTGTTCCCATGCGCCTGACCCTGAAGAACTGGCGGAACTTCAAGTACGCGGACTTCGACCTGCAGGACCGCATGTTCGTGATCGGTCCCAACGCATCGGGGAAGTCCAACCTCCTCGATGCGCTCCGGTTTCTCAAGCAGATCGCTTCCACCGGCGGCGGATTCCAGGATGCCGTCGACCGAAGAGGGGGAATGCCCCGCATCCGGTGTCTTGCGGCGCGGAACTTCAATCACGGCCACGTAACGCTGGGGATCAAGATTGGCGATCAGGTGAACGTCAACCGGGAGTTCCGTGACATCGTCGACTTCCTCGGATCGATTCGGTGTCTCCATTTGGTGCCCCATCTGATTCGGGAGCCGGAGCGCGGGGCTCACAGAGTCGAATCAATCAGGCACTGAAAGTGGCCGTTCCCCAGCTCGACCGACTTGAGCTCGTGCAGGATGAAATTGGCGGCTGGCACCTGGAGGCGCGCTACCAGCACCGGAGGCCGCAACCCGCTCGACAGAACGAACGGGAGTTCCCGGACGGGACACTCCGGTTGGTGGGTCTGCTCTGGGCTCTGCTGGAAGGGAATAGATCCGGTGGACCGGTGCTGCTCGAGGAGCCCGAACTGTCGCTCCACCTGTCGGTCGTAAGGCAACTCCCCGCGATCCTCAGCCGTGTTCGGCGAGCCGGCGGCCCGCAGGTATTGCTTACTAACTACGCACTCCGAGGAGGTGCTTCAGGACCCCGGACTGGGAAAGGACGAGGTCGCGCCTTGTTGCTGCGAGTCTGGAACCAGCCACAGTCTCGCGCGACGGTCGACGCCTTCATCCAGTCATTCATCGACGCCAAGCAGCTCCAGTGGTCGGCGTTCCGCAAGAGGCTCAAACAGGACGACATCCCTGAGTCGTTTGGAGTGATCGTGGCTTCGGTGCGTACGTTCGTGTCTCCCGTCCTCGCCGCGCTCTCCTGCGGAGGGGCAAGTCCGGGAAACCGGGCCGCACCCGGTTCATGGACGTGAGTCCTACGAGGACCTCCTCCGACCGAACCATCGCCGCGGCGATCACCGCTCGGCACGCGGCGTACGCACCATATTCCGAGTTTCGCGTGGGCGCCGCGGTACGGAGCGAGAGCGGCGCTGTCTACACAGGCTGTAACGTCGAGAACGCCGCCTATCCCGAGGGCATCTGTGCGGAGGCGGCGGCGATTGCCGCCATGGTCATGGCCGGGGAGCGCCGCATCGCAGAGATCGCTGTGGCCGGCGGCGGCGAGCTCCTATGCACCCCCTGCGGCGGGTGCCGACAGAAGATCCGGGAGTTCGCTGCCGACATTACCCCGGTCCTGGTGTGCGGCCCCGACGGGCTTCTGCGGCGCTTCACGCTCGGCGACCTGCTGCCATCGTCCTTCGGCCCGGACAACCTTGCGTGAGTGAGGTCAGTGCGACCTGCCGCCCGCGTTGGCGTGGAGCCCTGATCGAAGGTCTTGAGCTCCTTCACGTGCGCGCAGCGCCGGCCGCAGCCTCGCCAGATTTCCGACGGCAGCGATCTCCGGGCTGCGACGTGACACCCGCATCGAGCCGCGGTCATTCAGATTCGGTTACAACGCCCGGAGACGATCCAGGAGCGCCTTGGCGTGAGGGCAGGCGGCTTCGACGCGGGCAGGATCAACCGTCGCGAGCAACTCGAACGAGATCCGGCCTTTGGTATAGCGCTTTGCGCATGCCGCCGTCGCTCTTTGAAGCGCCTCCATCACAATCCCTTTGGAGACGTCTTCCAACCGCGGCCATTGCTTGAGCGCGCTCCGCCTGAGCTGCGCTCCGAAATACCCTCTCAGCGCAACCACATCGGCCAGAAACCAGGTTTCCATGGCCTGGACCATCAGAAACGCCTGATCGTCTCGGGCGCCAGCGGGTTTGTCCCAGCGATCTCGTGAACGGAGATGTTGCCAGACCGAATGGCTCGCAACCGCTTCTTCGCTGTCCACGAGGAGCAGAGGAATGACGCTTGGAGCCCTTCGCTTGGTGGCGGTGACAAGCGATCGAACGTCTGTTTGCGTCCGCCTCCGCGGACTATCCGGGTCCTGGTTCCGACACCGGCCGATGCGAAGAAACCGTTCCATGCTTCTCTGAATCGGATGCTCTGTTCCCGACTGTCACCGCCGCCCTCGATGTAGAGCTTGGCGGTTACCATCAGTTTCCGCCAAGCTCTCCTGACGTCCAGAGCTCGCCGAGGCGATAGTCTTCCAACCAATGTGCCAGGTCGTCTTTGTCGAGCCGGCGCACCTGAGTCTGTCCGTCGTGTTTTTCACACACGACGACGCTTGCCGGCACCTCGGTTAGCGCATCGACCAACACATCGGAGTGAGTTGTCACGATGAGCTGCATGCGCTCGGAGGCCGCGCGAAGCAGATCGGTCAGCTTGGGTAGCAGATCCGGATGAAGGCCAAGTTCCAGCTCCTCGATGACGACCAAGGGCGGAGGATCGGGATGCAATAGAACGGCGAGCAGGCACAGGTAGCGGAGTGTCCCGTCGGACAGGCGCGTGGCCGGAATCGTCCGGTTGTCGGTCTCTTCCAGGTATAGCCCCACGGTGCCGCCCGTCACCGGGCACGTGATGTCAACGATGCCGTGATAGAGATTCTGCAACGCCCTGACGAGTTGTCGTTTGTTCTGACCTTGGAAATGCGACAGTACAAGTGCCAGGTTCGTGCCTTGGTCGTCCAGAAAATCGGCACGGTCGTGGGCGCTCTGACTCCGACGAAACTCCGCGGAGGGACCGAAAGACCAGTTTCGATAAGGGTGCGGCTCTTTTGCGACGACCTCTATGTTCATGCCAATATGTGAGTTAGATGCGGTCGGCCACACGCGGAGGTGCCGTTTCGGGCAGCTTATGCCGTGGGCGGCGCCGTAGGTCCCCTGCAGCCGGGCGGGTTGCCGTCCCGAGAGGCTGGACAAATCCCGCTCATGCTCGTACCTTGCCCGTGCTCGTACGGGAGGGTGAGCGATGAATGCCAACGACAGGGGCTGCCTGCGGTGTGCCGGCAGAACGTTCAGCGAGGCCGAGGTGCGGGTCGTCGTCGAGGAGGTCGCCAACGGGGGCAGCCGCAGCCGTGCGCAGCTCATGGCGCGGGTGTGCGAGCGGCTGCGGTGGCGGCGGGCGAGCGGCGCGCTGAAAGTCCGTGAATGTCGTGACCTGCTGCTGAGGCTGGAAGGCGAAGGCCGGTTGCGGTTGCCGCCGAAACGCAACGTCGGGCGGCCGCTGGGCTCGCGCACGCAGGTGCCGCGCACGGCAGCCGGCGAGCCCGGGCGGCCGATGCTGGGCACGGTGGGGCAATTCGGGACCGTCAGCCTGCAGCCGGTGACGAGCGCTGGCGAGCATGGCTGGTGGCGTGAGTTGATCGGCCGCTACCACTACCTGGGCTACCGGGTGCCATTCGGGGCGCAGATGCGCTACCTGGGGTTCGTCAGCCGTCCGGCGCCGACGGTGGTGGCGGCGCTGCAGGTCTCCTCGCCGGCGTGGCGGCTGGCGGTGCGCGAGCGCTGGATCGGCTGGGACGATCCGACGCGTGCGCGCAATCTGCAGCGGGTGGTCAACAACAGCCGGTTTCTGGTGCTGCCGTGGGTGCGGGTGAAGAACCTGGCCAGCCGGCTGCTGTCGCTGCTGGCCGGGCGGCTGGCCGCCGACTGGCAGGCGCGCTTCGCCACCGAGCCGCTGCTGCTGGAGACGCTGGTGGACCGAGGGCGCTTTGCCGGCACCTGCTACCGGGCAGCGAACTGGATCGAGTTGGGCGACACGGCCGGGCGGGGTCGCATGGACCGCGCGCATGCGCGCCATGGGCAGGCGCCGAAGCGGGTGCTGGTGTATCCTCTGGTGGCCGATGCGCAGCGCCGGCTGGCTGGAGCCTGAGCGATGGGGGCGGCGATCGGTTGGGCGTGCGAGACTGCGGTTGACCCGTTTGCGGCCACGCGGGCGGCGTTCGAGCGGTTGCTGCGGGTGGCGAGCCGAGAGGAGACGCAACGGATGCAGCACAGTGATCTGGAGCGACTGTTGGCCAAGGAGGGCCAGGAGTTGATGCGCCAGCTTTACCAGGACTGCGTCGATGAACAGGCGCAGGCGCAGGCGGCCGACGAAGTGGTGGACGCGGAGGGCCGGCTGCGCACCCGCAAGCGCCAGCAGCAGCGCGAGTTGGAGACGATCTTCGGCACGGTCGTGGTGGGTCGCAGCGGCTACGGGGCGCAGGGAGCGCAGAGCCTGCACCCGCTGGACGCGCAGTTGAACCTGCCTGAGGAGCGCTACTCGCTGGAGGTGCGCCGTCGAGCGGCGCTGGAGGCGTCGAAGAGTTCCTTCGACGAGACGGTCGAGACGCTGAGCCGGTACACCGGCGCCACGATCGGCAAGCGGCAGGTGGAACAACTGGTCAGCCGAGCGGCCGAGGACTTCGAGGCGTTCTACGAGCAGCGCCATCAGGCGGCCGAGCAAGCGGCCGGCGAGCAAGCGGCCGAAGAACAAGCGGCCGACGCCCTGCTGGTGATCAGCAGTGACGGCAAAGGCGTGGTCATGCACCGGCAGGACCTGCGCCCGGCCACGCGCACGGCCAGCGAGCGCACGCCGCGCCGCACGATGGACACGCGGCTGAGCAAGGGCGAGAAGGGCAACCGCAAGCGCATGTCCACGGTGGCGGCCGTCTACTCCGTGGCGCCCCACGTGCGTACGCCCGAGCAGATGCTCGCCGTGCTGGCCAGGGACGAAGAAGCGCAACGGAACTCCCCGCAACGGCCCCGCCCGCAGCACAAACGGGTGTGGGCGAGTCTGGAGCACGAACCCCGGCAGGTGTTGGAGGAGGCGTTCCGCGAAGCCCTGGAGCGCGACCCGCACTGTTCCCGGCGCTGGGCGGCAGTGGTCGACGGCAACGAGACGCAGTTGGATATCCTCGAAGACTTGGCCGAGCAGCACGGCGTGCACCTGACGATCGTGCTCGACATCTTTCACGTGCTGGAGTACCTCTGGAAAGCTGGCCACGCCCTGTGCGCCGAGGGCTCAAGAACGCTGGAACAGTGGGTCTTGCACCGCCTCGGGCGAGTGCTGGAAGGCCGCGCCGTGCACGTGGCTGCCGGCATGCGGCGCAGCGCCACCAAGCGCGGTCTGACGAGTCGGCGGCGCGAGCCGCTGGACCGGTGCGCCAATTACCTGCTGAAGTACCAGGACTACCTGGCCTACGATCAGTACCTTGCCGCCGGGCTGCCGATCGGCTCGGGGGTCATCGAAGGCGCGTGCCGCCACTTGGTCAACGACCGGCTTGGTATCACCGGCGCACGCTGGCGGCTGTCGGGGGCCGAGGCGGTGCTGCGCCTGCGGGCGCTGCGCTCAAGTGGCGATTTCGACGAGTACTGGGCCTTCCATGAGGCGCGCGAGTGGCAGCGTACCCATCAGCAGCGCTACGCCGACGGACAGGTGCCGCACCTGCGGCCCACGCCCAGTGAACGAAGGAATCGCCTGAGACTCGTCAAGTAGAGCCGCAGCCCGCTGCGGTCCCAACGACCTCGCTCACCACCCTCGACCGCAAACGCCAGCGCGCCCCTGCTGCGTTCCCGCATCCGGCCGAACTCTCGCCAGCGGGATTATCGCCGCCGAACTCTCCTGGCGCTGCCGTCTGTTTCAGCGAAGGTCGCTCACTCCCAGCCCGACTCCCTCACACGCCCCAGGGCCTCCTGAGTGGTCGTCGCAAAGGAGCCGCACCCTTTCGATAAAGGCGAATGCGGCGATATTGCTCCTTCAGATGCCAAAGAGCTGGATAACCTGTCGTTGCAGCCCATGACAGAAGCGATTGATCGGGCTGAGCGTCGCTCGCAAAGTCGATAGCGCCGGGGCGATAACGCGCAACCATACGCGGCGCCGACCATTCATCGACCTTTCTCCTTTTCCCGGCGTCCAATCGGGCTGCCTCCGCGTTGGCTTTCGAGAATTCCATCGCGGCCTTTTTATCCTGCGGGGGGCAATAGTATGAGAGCGCGGCACGTTCGTTCGCGTGTGCCTCCGAGGGCTCAAGTCGTTCATCGATCACTTCTGGACGACCGTTTCGGTCGGCGATCGTCATCGAGTGGTGAACGAGCCCACCGGGCGGATACCCGATGAAGACCTCCATGGTGAAGGAATCGAGCGCCTCCGGCCCCTTCCAGAGCCACTCGCGGACGCTGCCCATACGCCAGATCGGCTCCGAGATGTCACGCGGTGCGGCCTGCAGCAGGGCCATGGCCTCCAGGAAGTTCGACTTACCCGAGCCGTTCGGGCCGATGAGGACGTTCAAGGGCTCCATCGGCAGGTCGACTCCCTTTGGACCGAAGGACAGGAGGCCCGAGACCCTCAATCTATGGAGCAACATGTTCAGCGCTCACTGTGTCTCATGGATCGGGTATGAGTATATCCGACGAGAGCGACCACATGGCTGGGGTGGACACCATCGCTCCGCGGGTGCATCAGGCGGGCGATGCGCGATGCCTGACGGGTCGCTCGTGAGTGAGCTATGATCAGACGCCCTTACAGGCCGCCATGGCTCCAGAGAAGGTTCTCATCGGTTACCTCCCCAAGCAGTTCACGGAAGCAACGTGGATCCACGCGCCAGCGTACGCGGGTGTCGACGAGATCTGCAGCGTCAGTGAATGCTTCGCCAAGTCGCCGCCGGACTGGGTGGACAAGTGGGTCCACAACACGGAGACATGGCTGTTCGACGCGCCGGGGGCGGCTTGGTCGGTGGTGCCGCCCGCGGAGCTGGAGCGGTACCGGCTCTACGCGTACCGTCTTCTGCCGACGTTGTTCCACGAGTCCGGCGAAGAGACGCAGCACCCGCTGCCGGAGCTCACGGCGGTCCCCATGTCGGATGGGTTCTCGTGCCTTGGGTACGACGCCGTGGTGCGCGCCCCGGGCGGACGCCCATCGGGAGGCTGGCCGATGGTGCCGAGCTTCGGATGCTCGCCGTTGTCATGCAATGGGATGGCGGAGGAGTACCCGGTGAACCGGTACTGCCTGGTCGGCGACCTGGATATCGCGATCCCCATGGCGCGCGACTTCGCGACCGGCAACTGCGAGCCCGGAGCGTACTGCGTGGTCGAGGTCTGGCGCCACGAACCCTAACGGCGCAAATCCGGTTTTCGGCCGGTCAGCCTGTCGCCGGTGTCGTCCCGTCACGGCGATAGCGGCTGGCCAGGTACTCCTCGACCCATCTGCGGGAGCTGCGCCACTGACCGTCGGATGTTCGCGTGGCGCGGAGCCGTCCGCGGTCGGCCGCCGCGCGCAGGGCCGAGGCCTTCATGCCGGGGGTCTCCAGCGCGGCCAGTGGCACGAACCTGTCCGGATCGGCGACGGCCGGGATGACGAATCGGTGGAGGCTGTCGAGGATCGCCCGCGCAAGCATTTCTCCGAGCGCGCTTGCGTCTCCCGTGTCCGCTCGCTGCAGAGCGCGCAAGTACCGTGCGCGGTCGCGCTTGTAGATGATGGCGGGCGGATAGCCGTGCCGGACCAGGATGAGGTTGAGGATCAACCGCCCGGCCCGGCCGTTGCCGTCGAGAAACGGGTGAATCTGCTCGAAACGGCAATGGATCGCGGCGAGTGCCTCGGGGAAGATTGCTCCGCCGGGATCGAGGGCGTTCACGCTGTCCATCCAGCTCGCCATCTCCGCGGGGATGAAGGGCCAGGAGACGGGGGTCATGCCGCCGGGGAAGGGATGGATGTCGTGTTCCCGGAAGCTCCCGGGCGCCTCGCGCGGTGTCGCGTCGGGGTGCGGTGCAACGCTCCAGGCGAACCCCATGGCCGTCCGGTGAACCTGCCGCACCTCTGCCGGCGTCAGGACGCTGCTGGGGTGCGTGAGCCCGGCCGGCGTGATGGCTTGCCGGTAGACCCAGTCGGCTGCATCGGCGTAGCCCTGTACCTCCAGGTACTCGCGGAGCTCCTTGTTGCCGACCGCCCGGCCTTCCCGGAGCAGTTCCGCGACCTGCTTGAGCACCAGCGTGTTGCCTTCGATGGCGGTGGAGTGATGGGCCTCCTCGTACCAGAGGTCACGCCAGATGCCGGCGGCGTCCTCGGGAGCGGGCAGGCCGCCCATGCGCTCGCGGAGCTCGGCGACCTGAGCGTCGAGCCGGCGATACACGTCCGTGCGCCGCGGCCGGCCTCTGCCTCGATGAATGTGTTCGCTCATGGAGCATCAAGTTACCGAACATATTTTGTCGAGTCCAGCGGAAACTAATCCAACCGAACATATTCTGAGGCGGGTCGCGGGAACCTATCTGGTGCGCGCGGAGCAGCTCCGCTTGACGCTGACGCTGCTGCTGGTCCCGGTGGCGCTGCTGCTCAGCTTCTTCACCTACCTGGTCGCGCGCGTCCTGGTCGAGTCGGAGCGCGACGCCATCGCGACGCTGCGCAGCCGCGGCGCCGGCGCCGATCAGGTGGTCGGCGTCTACCTGGGACAGGCGGCGGTGCTGGGCGTGGTGGGGTTGGCGGCGGGGCCGCCGGTGGGACTGTTCATCTCCGCGGTGATCGGCGCCGCGGACGGTTTCCTGGTCTTCGTGGACCGCACGTCGCTGCCGGTGGCGCTCTCGGTCCGCGCATGGCTGTTCGCGGCGGCAGGCGCGGCGTTGTTCGTGCTCACCACCGTGGCGGCGGCGGTCGCCGCGCGCGGGTCGATCGTCGAGCGCAAGGCGGCGCAGGCACGCCGGGAGTCGCGCGTCCCGTTCTGGCATCGCTACTACCTGGACGCTGTGCTGCTGGTGGTCGCCGCCTATGGGTACCTGCGTTTCGCGGGCGGCGGCGAGGGGTTGTCGCCGGTGGGGATGGAGGAGAGCGCGCCGCTCGACCCGCTCCTGTTCGGCGTGTCGGTCGCCTTCATCCTGGGCTGTGGACTCGCGCTGGTGCGCCTCCTGCCGCCGGCGGTCCGGGCCATGGCGGTGGTGGGCGGCAGCCGCTGGCCGGCTCCGCTGTACGCGGCCCTCATACAGGTGGGCCGCGCGCCCGCGAATGGCCATCTCGTCGCCCTGTTCCTGCTGCTGGCGGTCGCTCTCGGCATCTTCAACAGCCAGGCGGCGCGCACGATCAACGCGAGCCTGGTCGACCGTGTCGCCTACCGCGTGGGAGCCGACATCGTCGTGGAGCCTTACTTCCCGAGCGCGGCGCCGGCCACGGCCGCGCCGATCGACGCCCCGGTGTCCGCGGCCGTCTCCGGCGTCGCGGCCGGGGCGCTCCGCGAGCCTCCCTACCACGCCTTCGGCCGTTTGGAAGGCGTGGAGCGGGCCACGCGCGTCTTCCGCCGGGCCCGCGCCACGGTGCGCCTTGCGGACGGCGCGACCACGCACGCGCAGGTACTCGGGGTGGTGGCGCCGGAGTTCGCACAGGTCGCCTATTTTCCGCCCAGCCTGTTGCCGCGGCACCACTACCGCTACGCCCGGGCGCTTGCTGCCAGCCCGCTGGCGTTGCTGGCCGGCAGCGCGCTGCGCGACCGCCACGGCGTGCGCCTGGGCGATCGCATCGAGGTGCGCTGGAGCGGGCAGCCGGCACTCGCCGGATTCGTCGTCGGCTTCGTCGACTACTGGCCCACCTTCAACCCACTCGGAGAGGAGCGCTGGCTGTCGGGCATCCCGGACCGCCGGGGCCCGACGAACCTGGTCGTCGCCAACCTCGCCTACCTGCACGCCAAGCTGGCGCTGGAGCCGTATGAGGTCTGGCTTGACACGCGCGACGGCGTGTCGAGCGCGGCGGTGTACGCCGCCATGCGGGACGAGGGGCTCGTGGTCGAGCGGCTGTACGACACGGCTCAGATCCTGCTCGGCGCCCGCAACGACGCCATGGTGCAGTCCACCAATGGCGCGCTCACCCTGGGTTTCGCGATCGCCATGCTGACCAGCGTCGCCGGCTTCATCGTCTTCTGGGTGATGGCGCTGCGCACGCGCACGCTGCAGTTCGGCGTGCTGCGGGCGATGGGGCTGCGCCCCGGACAGGTGACGGCGATGCTGGTCACGGAACTGCTGGTGCTGGCCGCGGGCGCGGCGCTCATCGGCTTCGCCGCCGGCCGCCTGGCGGCCGACCTGTTCATCCCGCTGGTGCAGGTGGCCGAGGGCGCCGCACAGGTGCCTCCGTTCCGCGTCACCGCGTTGCGCGCCGACTTACTGCGCGTGTACGCGGTGGTGGCCGCCTCGCTGCTGGTTCAGTCGGTCGTGTTCCAGCTCTACGTGGCGCGCGTCTCCGTCCACCAGGCGCTCAAGCTCGGCGAGGAGTGAGCGGAGCGTTCGCGGTATGATCCTTGCTGAGGGTAACGATGAGCGACCTGGAATTCACCGACACGCACGTCCACTTCTACGACCTGCGCGATCCCGGCCTGCACTACTCGTGGCTGGTCCCGGATGCCGAGGAGGATCCCGACCTGGGCAACCACGACGCGCTCAAGGCCGTCCGCTACTGGGCGGACGACTTCATCGCGGAGTCGCGGCTGGCCGGCACGACCAAGGCCGTGCACGTGCAGGCGGCGATCGGGATCGAGGACCCGGTGCAGGAGACCCGCTTCGTGCAGGGGTTCGCCGACCGCCTGGGGTTCCCGCTCACCATCGTCGCCTTCTGCGACCTGACCTCCGGCGACGCCGAGCGCGTGATCGAGCGGCACCTGGAGCAGCCGGGCGTCTGCGGGATCCGCGACCTGCGCTACGATGACTACCTCACCGACCCGCGCTGGGAAACAGGCTACGCGCTGCTGGAGCGGCACGGGCTGGTCTGCTGCGACGATCCGCTGGTGCCGGTCATGGGCGACGCCGTGAACTTGGTCAAGCGTTACCCCGGCATCACCTACTGCATCGACCACACCGGCTTCCCGCGGCGGCGCGACCCCGACTATTTCAAGGAGTGGAAGCGCGGCATGCGCTCGCTCGCCGCGCTCGACCACACCGTGGTCAAGATCTCCGGGCTGGGGATGTGCGACCACCGCTGGACCGTCGAGTCGATCCGCCCCTGGGTGCTGGAGTGCATCGACGCCTGGGGCACCGAGCGCGCGTTCTTCGGCACCAACTGGCCGGTCGACCGGCTGTTCTCGTCCTACACCGACGTCATTCAGGCGTACCGGCAGATCATCGCCGACTTCAGCCATGACGAGCAGGTGGCGCTGTTCTCCGGCAATGCCGACCGCATCTTCCGTTTGAACCCGGCCGGATGAGCGCGTTGCGCGCCGGGGTGGCGCGGCGGCTGATCAACCCGCCGCTCGGCATCAAGCGGCCGGGGATCCGGCTGTTCGCCGACCCCATCCAGGCGATCGAGAGCGACCTGACCGTGACCGTCCTGGTGCTGGCGGCCGGGGACAGCCGTGCGGCGATCGTCGCCTGCGATCTGTGCGCGATCCCGGTGTCGGTGGTCGATCGCCTGCGGCGCAGGATCGCTGCGGTGCTCGACACGACCGTCGATCACGTCCTGATCAACGAGAGTCACACGCACTCGGGGCCGGCGCTTCCGGAGTTCATCCCCGAGCCGCCGGAACAGGCCGCGGTCCAGCAGGCGTACCAGGAGACGATGGAGGAGGCGGTGGTGCAGGCGGCCCAGGAGGCGGGCGCCACCCTGCGGGCTGCGCGCATCGGTGCCGGCTGGGGCGAGTGCGCGATCGCTGCCTATCGGCGCGAGCGGAGAGCGGACGGCAGCGATCACCTGGCCGAGGTGCCCGTCGCGCCGACCGACCCGTCCGTGGGCGTGGTGCGCGTCGACGACCTCGGCGGACGGCCGATCGCCACGCTGTTCAGCTACGGCTGCCACCCGGTGACGATGGGCCCGCACTCGCACGTGGCCTCCCCGGATTTTCCCGGGGCCGCGCGTGAGGTAGTGGAGGGGGCACTGGGCGGCACGGCGCTCTTCCTGCAGGCGTGCGGCGGCAACATCAACCCGGTCACCGGGATCGGCGCGGAGGTCGACTGCCGCGACAACAAGGACCGGATCGGCGCCATGCTCGGCGGCGAGGTGGTCAAGGCGGCGGCCGGCATCCGCACGCACGTGCGGCGCGGCGTGAAGCGGCCGATCGATACGCTGGCCTCGGTGTCGGTGTGGCCGTGGGAGCCGGTGCGCGGCGAGTCGGAGAACACGCTGGCCGCGGTCGAGCGCACGCTGGACCTGGACTTCGTCGAGCTGCCGCCGGCGGAGAAGGCGCAGGCCATTCACGACCACTGGCACGGGGCGCTCGCGGAGGCGGAGTCCGCCGGCGGCCACCGCTGGGACGTGGAGATCGCGAAGCGGTTCGCCCACTGGTCGGAGCGGCTGGTGTCGGCGGTGCGCGACGGCTCCCCGCGGTTCCCGATGCCCGTGCAGGTGCTGCGCGTCGACGACATCGCCTGGGTCGGGATCGGTGCCGAGGTGTTCTACGAGACCGGCCTGACGATCAAGGCGAGCTCGCCGATCGCTCACACGCAGGTGCTCGGCTTCAGCGCCGGCTGCCGGACCTATCTGCCGCGCGCGGAGGACTACCCGGACGGCGGATGGGACATCGATGCCCGCTACGCGGTCCCGGACCTGTTCTTCCAGGCCTACAGCATGCCGGTCGCGCTGCGCCCCGACTCCGCGGAACGTGTCACGGCGGCAGCGCTGGAACTGCTGCACGAGATCGCCGGCGGCTGACTCGGCGGGGAATCCCAAACAGTGGCGAGCGCGCATGTGAAGCCGCCCTACCTGATTGAGTGCGCATGTCTTGTCAGTTCAAACGAACCAATTGATCGACGCAGTTGCGGACAGCCGTCCTTCGGGATGGGCTGAACCGGCGCATATTCTGCAAGAGGCTCAGATTAGTGAATATTGGGTGGCGAGCCGGTCATGTGGCGTGAAGGGCTCCGCGTTGCCCGGCACCACGCATCGGGCCCGTCGGCCGAGCCTACCTGCTCCATGACGCACTGACCGTTCATTCATTGTGTCATGCTGCCCATCTCTCCCGCAGGAGGCCACAGCCACATGATCGACTTCCCGAGGTCGCTGTTCACGCGCAAGTCGCAGCCGTGGCGTACGCACCCGTACTACCGCTACCACGGCGGATTCGTGGGCACGCCGGGGCAGGCGTACCACGTGCGGTTCACGCTGGAGGCGGCCTGCACGGTCGAGCACCACGCCGCCGGCACCACGGCCGAGCTCTTCCTGGGCGCGCCGTGCCGGAGCGAGTACACGATCGCCAGCCGCAACCTGTTCCAGGTCCCGAGCGGCGAGTACCGCATGGCGTTCAGCCGGACCGCGAAGCTGAGCCTGGCCACCGGACCCTCGACCGACGCGGAGCCGGTGAGCACGGAACCGCTCGGCACCGGTTACCAGGACCACGCCATCGATATCCGAGCCCTCCCCGGCGCCAGCCGCCTGACCGACGCTGCCGCGGTGGTCGAGGCGACCCTGCGCCACGACCTGCTCAACGCGCAGAGCCGTTACGTCCGCGACGGCTTCACCGTGACGGTCGAGTATCCGGTCAACCTGATCAACCTCAACGAGGAGGACGCCGAGTTCCAGGTCTGCACCGGGCCGGTGCTGCTTCCCGACCTGGCCACCTGGGACGGGCAGCAGCCGGGGCGCGTGTTCCTGGCGCACGCCGCCTTCTCGGCGTTCGACCACGCGGAGTTCATTCTGCGCCGGCAGGTGGAGGCCGCACGGGAGGAGCGGCGCTGGCTCGATCAACCGCGCGGCCGCGACCGTTTCGAACTCATCGATCCCGCGGTTGCGCCCCCGGCCCACCCGCCGCGGCGGCCTCGCCCGTACGCGTTCAACGAGGTCTGGGAGCTGCCCGCGGATAACGCGATCCTGGCCGCGGCCAACGACGCCCCGCGTCGCTGAGAACTACTGGCGATCCGACACCAGCCGCAGCAGGTGCTCCTCGTCCCGGCACTCCAGGGCGGCCTGCACCAGCGCCGCGGTGGAGACGGCCTCCAATTCCGCCAGGCGCCGCGGCAGCGCTGCGGAAACCGGCAGCCTCCGCGACCTGAACACCTGCAACACCGCCGCGCGCCGCGTCTCCAACCGGCCTGCTTCGTGACCTTCCGCACGGCCCGCGACGTGGCACTCCATGCGCTCTGCGCGCAGGAACGGGTCATCATCAGGCCCCGTGCCCTCCGCCGCACCCAGCGTCCGCCCGATCCGGCGCAGCGCCGCCGTCGTGGTGTCCGACAACTCGGCCTCGTTCAGCGCGCGGTGAATCTCCTGTGCCGTCCACCCCGGAAACGCTCGGCTGCTCTGCACGGTGCGATAGCCGCCATCCCCCGGCGCGTGGATCGTCAATCCCGGCCGCAGCCCCCGCGGACGGCTCGGCGACGACTCGTCCGGGACCTCGACCCAGACCTCCGGGAAGCCCCACGACTCGTACAGCGAGAGCTTGCCGCGGCGTACGTCGGTGGTATTGTCCACCTCCAGCACGACGTCCGGCAGCACGTCGCTGCCCACCTCGATCGCGGGACCGGCCGGCCGCGTCGCGCGCGGGTGCAGATACACCGTCTGGTCGGCCTCCAGGATGCGCAGATAGGCGCCGTGCGCGTCGCGCACCAGAAGGTCGGCCGCCCCGAGGGTGCCGATCGGCGATCCGCGCGTCTGGGCGATCAGGGTCAGCAGCTCGCGGAGGCGCTGCCCCGGGTGTTCGTGGTAGATGCTGACCGGCTCGCACACCATGGCGATTTCCGTCGTGGCGTCCCAGTACTCGATGCGGCGATCGCAGTCGGCGATCTCCTCCCGCGAAATGCGCACGGGCCGACAGCCCGGAAACTCCAGCGACGCCGGCTCGCCGTGCTCCCCCGGACGCGGGACCGTGGCAACGTGCTGCTCAACCATCGTCACCTACCATAGCGTGGCGTATGGCGCCCGCGCATTCGGGGAGCGATTCGGGCGCCCTGCGCCTCCGAGCCGGCGCGCCCCGGTTTGACCTGCGGCCGGCGGCGGGTGTCTGATGTCCGCGCCATGGCAGATGATCAGACCCTCAAGGACAAGGTCCGTTCGGGCGCTCCGCTCGTCGGCGCCGCGGTGCCGATGTTTTCCGACCGTGCGCGGCTCGCACAGCTAGCCGCCCGCCACCGGTACGACTGGTTCCAGGTCGACGCCCAGCACTCCGCATTCGCGGAGGTCAGGCTGCGCGACTTCTGCCAGATCGCCGCCGAGCTGTCGATGCCGGTGGTGCTGCGCATCAAGCACACGCGCCTCACCTTCCTGATCGGTAACCTGCTGGACTTGGGCCCGGTCGGCATCGAGGTGCCGCAGGTGGAGCTGGAGTCGACGGTGGACGAGGCGGTGGCCAACTTCTACTACCCGCCGAAAGGCGTGCGCAGCTTGGGCGGCCAGGACCGCTACGGCTTCGCCGACCAGTCGCTCGACGAGTACATGGAACTCTGGCACCGCACCGGCGTGCTGGCCATGCAGATCGAGTCGATCACCGCCGCCACGGCTGCGCGCAAGCTCGTCAGGCCCGGGGTCGACTTCGTCACCTTCGGCCCCTCGGACCTCACCGTCAACATCCGCGGCTACCCCAATCATGCCCTCAAGACGGTCGAGGACTGCGTCGCCTACGTGGCTGACGACCTGCAGGGCACCGGCGCGCGCGCCTGCATGCGGGTGGCGGCCGGCGACGACACGTCGCACTTCCAGGACATGGGGGTGACCATGTTCCTGGAGAACAAGATCCCGTAGTCAGGCGGGGCGGACCGGCTCCAGCCCTGAGGGTGTGACGCGGATCCGCTGCGCGCGGGCCAGGGTCTGGAAGGTGTCCCAGTACACGTAGAGGACCTCGTCCGGGGCGACCTCGACCATCGTGCCCATCGCCCACAGGCCGGTGTCGATCATCGTGCCCTGGTCCCAGGTCAGCCCGTCGTCGTGGCTGCAGTGCAGGGTCAGCCCCGGCATGCGGTGGGCGATCAGCAGCGCCCCGGAGGCGGTCCGCACCATGTTGGGCGAGGCGTAGCCCGTGAACGGCCCGCGCACGGCCGGTCCCCAGCTCCGGCCGCCGTCGTCCGACCAGCTCTCCCACATCACGTGCGAGTAGATCGGCCGCATGTAGGCGGCGACGCGGCCGGAGCCGAGCTCCACCGCCGTGCACTCGGTGAGGTCCAGGTTGCCCTCCATCGGCGTGCCGTCGTCGTGGAAGCCGGGCGTGTCGACGTTCACCGGTGCGCTCCAGGTGGCGCCGTCGTCGTCCGAGCGCGCGCAGAACGCCTGGCAGTGCCAGGAGCCCCAGGTGTGGAGCGGCAGCGGGTTGTCGTGCATGTCCTTGCCGAGCAGCAGAAAGGCCAGCATGCCGCCGTCGGCCAGGTTCAGGAAGCCCATCGGCGCCAAGCTCTGCACCGGCGGGTCCTTGGGAGGCCCGACGTGCAGGTTGGTGGTGCCGGCCTCGGTCCAGGTGCGGCCTCGGTCGCTCGATTCGAACACCAGCTTGTGGTCGGTACCGGGCAGCATGGCGATCAGGCGCCCCCGCGGGGTGAGGTGCATGCGCGCCGGCGACCAGGAGCTCGCCACTTCGCCCAGGCCGAGGGGCTGCAGCTCCGACCAGGTGCGGCCGTCGTCCGCCGAACGGGTCAGGAACGGCTGCGCGTGCGCGGTCAGGGCGTCCGAGGTGTCGTCCTGCACGTTCACGAGCATCAGCAGCTCCCCGTCGTCGAAGCGCTTCATGTCGATCGGCTGCTGCCAGTACCCGGGTCCGGCCGGCAGCGGGTGCCACCAGTTGGTGGGGTGCTCGAACCCGGAGCGCCAGATCGGCGCGGCGGCCTGCCCCTGTACGTGGACGTTGCCGAGCTCCGCCTTCCCGAACAGGTAGGCGCCTACGGCGCCGGGGCCGCCGTAGGTGGCGTCGCTCGCCTCGAAGCGGCCGTAGTCGCCGACGCGCACGGTGAAGCGGTCGCCCTGCAGGGTGATCTCGCAGCGCAGCCGGATGCCGTTGGTGCTCGGCACGCGCGGAATCATCTCCAGCTTGATGAGCTGGAGGTAGCCGGCGTCGTCCATCTTCGACAGCGCTACCCAGAAGTGCTGGGCGCGCGACGCCTGACCGCAGTTTGGGAAGTGCACGAGATAGAAGTGGTACTCGTCGCGGGCGCGCAGGATGATGCCGGCGTCGCTGTGGCCGCGCAGCAGGAAGTCGAGGCTGACCCGGCAGTCCTGGAAGGCGCGGGTCCGGTCGAATGCGAAGTGCGCCCCCTGCAGGGGGGCGACCTCGGCGTTCAGCAGACCGGGCGGAATCGTCAGCGCGCCGTCGCCGCCGTCGGTCCAGGCGCCGTTGACGAAGTGCCAGCCGCTGCCGTCGCCGATCGAAAGTGGAGTGGTGGTGGACATGCGTGCATTGTATGTCAGGCGGCAGCGCGCGCACAGGAAGAGATCGGCGAATCTATCGGTTGCGCGCTCCCTCCGGCGGCGGCACGTGGTCGCGCACCGCCGCGTCCGCCAGCAGGTCGCGGAACCGCTCGTACCGGGTGCTGCAGCCGACGACGTAGCAGGAGTCTTCCGCATACTTGCGGATGCCCGACAGCACGGGGACGGTCAGAGGTCCGTCACCGCCGGCCATGAGCACCCGATCGCGAATGTCGCGCACCTCCAGCACCTCGCCGTCCGGGTCGACGTGGGCGGCGTAGTGCGGGTCGGCGAGCCGGCAGCGCGCCCGCGCGTAGAAGCCGAGCTGCAGCCCGTTCGGCAGCTCCCACAGGAACAGCCGCACGTCGTGGTCGAGTGCCACGCGCTCCACGAGACGCGCCCCCCACAGGACCGGAGCCCCGCTCACCGACAGGTCGTAGTCGTTCTCCACCGGGTGCCGCCAGCCCAGGACGTGCGGGATCATCGATTTCCAGGTCATTGCGCACTGCTCGAACCCCTCGCCGAAGGCCACGGCGGTGACCGTGGTCGGATCGCAGGTGAATCCCCGCGCCGCCATCTCCATCTCCAGGAAGCGGGCGTAGAGGTAGTTGTTGGCGATCACCTTCAGCGCGCCGGTCCCCCACGAGTAGCCGTCGCGTGCGCAGGCGGCCTCGATCTCCGCCCGGATCGGGGCGCGCAGATCGGCGGGAATGCTCGCCCAGTACGCCGCGCAGCCGGCGTGGTCCCGGTCGTGCAGCACGTGGCGGATCGGCTCCGGCGAGCCGGCCAGGCCGGCCGGCTCGGTGATCACCGCGCCGCGCTCGACCAGGCACCGGTCACCCAGGATATCGAGCGCGTGCCGCTCCAGGCCGCGCATCAGGCCGCTGTCGCCGATCGGGTGCAGGTACAGCAATTCGTTCGGCCGCATGGCCGAGACGAACTCCTTCTGCTTCGCGACGACCCGGCGCTCCCGGTTGCGCGCCGCGTACCACCAGGAACGGCGCACGCCGTAGGTCGCCAGGTACTCGGGATCGGGCGCATCGGCCATGGCCCAGCAGGCCGGATGGAACAGGAAGACGATACGGTCGATCACGCGGGTGCGCGCCACGGCCGGCATGGTAGCCTGTCCGGCCGATGAGCGGCGGAAACGGGGAGCGCCCCTGCGGCTCCATCATCTTCCTCATCCACCCGTGCTGCTACGAGGGGCTGTCCGACGAGCAGGCGCGTGCCGACAACCTGGAGCTCTTCGTGCGCATGGAGCGGGAGGTGAAGGAACGCTGGCTCGCGGATCTGCGCGGCCGTCGGGAGCCGACTCTGTTCGTGCAGCTCGGCGGTCCGGCGTACCTGACCGACGCCGCGGTCGAGGCGCTGGGCGCGCCGTACGCGCTGCGCTTCACCACCGGGTTCGACGGATCGATCACCCGGTTCTACGAGGGGCTGACCGCCGAGTTCCATCGCCACGTCGCGGCGAACGGCCTGGCGCTCGACCTGGACACCGTCGACTCCGAGCTCTGGGGCGAGTCGTTCGAGGGCTGCGTGCCCGGCTACGGAGGCGCGTTCGCCCAGTACCTGCCGCTCGGGCAGGCGCCGCGCATGCGCTTCGAGATGACCGTGCACGACTCCCGCCTGCTGTACGGCCACCGCGGGCACGAGGTGATCCCGCTGCCCGGCACCGACGTCGAGGCATGGCTGTTCGAGCTGCCCGACGGCACCGGCGCCGCCATGTTCCAGGCGCGGCGGCACGCGCAGTGGATCGACCGCCGGCGCATCGGCCTCAGGCTCGACGACCGCCGCATCCAGGTGTGCACCAAGCTGGGCCATACCGTGTGGCCTCCCGAGCCGTGGGAGAAGGGCAAGCCCGAGCTGGTCTGCGATTACGGCATGGAGCTCATGGAGTGCATCTGGCGCTGGGTCCGCTCGGTCGGCATGCCGCTCGACCGCTTCCGGGAGGTCATCGCCGCCGCCGTGGTCCACGACGTCGCCGGCTGACGGTCAGGGTTTGCTTGCGCCTGAACGTTGGGAGGTCCATGCTCTCCTGATCGGGAACGCCCGACACTCGGGCAAGGAGGAGACGCATGAAGAGAGCGTTCTACATCGTGGCATTGCTCGCACTCGCGAGCGTGCTCGGCTGGGCCGCCGGCGAGACCGAAGGCACGGCGATGGAGGAGGGCGGACCGATCACCTTCCCCCTGGAAGAGCAGATCACCGTCACCGTCGCGCTGACTGAGCATCCCAGCGAGGGGGCCTACGAGTGGGCCCAGGACGGACACCTCGGCTTTCAGTGGCTGCAGGAGCAGACCAACATCGTGCTCGACGTCACGCAGATCCCGCAGGGAGCGCGAGAGGCGAAGTACAACCTGATGCTGCAGAGCGGCGACCTGCCGGACATGCTGTTTCCGCAGGGCTCGGGTTGGACGCGTGCCGACTTCGAATCGTTCGGGGACAAGGGCATCTTCGTCGACATCATGGAATACAAGGACCTGATGCCCAACTACGCGAAGCTGGTCGAGGAGGAGCCGAACCTCAACCTCCTGCTCTACGACGGCAAGCTGTACGGGTTCTGGCAGGTCAACCAGTTCTACTTCCCGTTCAATCAGTTCCTGCCGTACCGGCACGACCTGTGGCAGAAGTACGACCTGCAGCCGGAAACCTGGGACGACATGCATGACGCCTTCACGCTGCTCAAGAACGAGTTCCCCAGCTCGTTCCCGGTTGGTCCCTTCACCCAGGGCGGCGTCATCACGCTGATCAACCTGGCAGCGCCGACGTTCCGCACCGGCCATACCATCTACTACAACCACGACGTGGACGCCTGGGTGTACGGCCCGGCGGAGGACAACTACCGGTATTACGTCGAGTACATGGCCCAGCTCTACAGCGACGGCCTGTTGAATCCGGACGCCACCACCACCTCCTACGAGCAGTGGGTGCAGGACTGGATCAACGACAGGACCTTCTTCGCCTGGTGGTGGTCGGCGACCGGCAACTGGTTCATCGAGAACCCGGGCAACAACCCCAATTACGGCCCGGGCAAGCATTGGGTAGAGGCGCATCCCGTACCGAAGATCTCGGCCGACGGCCCGCGCGGCTGGACCGGCAACAAGGCGCCGACCAACGTGCATGGGCCGCCGTGGCTGATCAATGCGAAGTCCCCGTATATCCGCGAGATCATCGCCCTCAAGGACTTCATCGCCGATCCCACGGTCAGCATCCAGATGACGCTCGGAGCTCCCGGCAAGGAGTGGGACATCGTCGACGGCACGTACCGCTTCATCCATCCGGACATCAAGACGCCGTACAACCCGGACGGCAAGTGGGCGTCGATCGACTACTACCGGAACGTCTACAACTTCTTCCGGTCGGAGAACAACTTCAGCTCCATCAGCGTGGACGGCATCTTCTTCGAGCTGCACGACGGCGCCTCCGACGGCGACTACGCGCAGTTCATCCGCGAGAGCTTCATGTACCAGGAGCAGGGCAGCACGCAGACCGATCCGCAGCCGATCGTGCGCTTCGCCGTCGAGGCGCAGGAGCAGGCCGGGCAGCTCAAGACGATCCTGGACACCTACGCGCACGAGATGACGATCAAGTTCATCTTCGGCGAGGAGCCGCTGTCCAACTACGACGCCTACAGGGCTCGCCTCGAGGAGCTCGGCGCCGGTGATCTGATCGCGCTGTACAAGGAAGCGGCCGGCGGGTAGCGGTACGCCCGGCACGGCGAAGAGAACGGCGAGGTCCCCACGTGGCGGGCCTCGCCGTCTTGGTATCCGGTCCGTCCTGTTTCAGGACAGTAGCGAGGCCGGGTGGTTGTAGTCGCCGCGCGGGTGGCGGCAGTCGGTCCAGTACATGAAGTGCAGCACGTATCCGTCGACGGAGCCGTCGCGCACGGCGGCGATCTCCGCGCGCGCGTGGTCGGGAAGATCGGGGTCGGAGGCGACGATCTTGCGCCACACCAACACCGGTACGCCGGCCGCTTCCCGCATCGCGGCGGCGGCGTCCAGGCCGTGCGGATGCGGCGGGGGCAGCGCCACCAGCGCGTCGACCAGCCCCTCCCGCCCCCACCGTTCGTACTCGACGTGAAAGCCGGCTGCCGGCTGATCGCTCGAGCGCCCGGTCCGGGCGTCGAAACGGTGCACACCGCCGGCGGCCATGCCCTGCGAGATCACGGGGTTGGCGGGGCCGGCCCAGCCGTGGATGCCGTCGGTGCGCGCGTAGCCCAGCAGCACGCGGCCGCGGCGCCGGGTTTCGGCGCTCACCGCCTGCACGAAGCGGGTAAAATGCTCGCCGTGCAGTGCGTACCACGCGGCGGTATCGAACGGCTCGCGCAGTACGTCGACTCCGTAACGCTGCCTGAACTCCTCCACCACGCACGGGTTGAAGCCGAAGCGGTGCGGTTCGTCGCCGGACGCGGCGTCGCAGTGGCTGAAGAAGCCCAGGGCGATGCCGTCGACGCCGTAGTCCAGCGCCTCGCGAACCTCCGCGAGCCGCAGCTCGCGCAGGCGCGGATCGGCGTAGCAGGGGATCCCTTCCAGCCGCGTCCGCTGGTCGCGAGACCACAGCCACAGGTCTCGGTCGAACAGGGGGGATCCGCCCGGCCAGCTTTCCGCCGTGCACCAGAGCCCGACCACGTCGAACACGCTGAAGTTGAGGATCAGGGCGAGGCCGTGCCGGTGCGCGGAGTGCACGGCCACCTCCAGCGTGTTGAAGCGTCCGCACTGCTCGCCCAGCCAGTCCCAGTCGCCGGCCGTCCAGCCCTGTTGGTGCCGTTCGGCGCCGATGCGAAACCGCGACGGCAGCGGCGGTTCGCCGGCCAGCGGCGCGCAGGCGCTGGGGTAGGTAAGCGTGCCCCCGCAGTTGGCCTGCCACAGCACCGCCGTCACGCCATGGCGGGCGCAGTCCTCGAACCAGGCGTCGACGTGGCCTTCGGTGAGCGGTACCGCGGCGGACGCCGCGCCGGCGTCAGGCCAGCGGCCGGTGGTGTACAGGATGCTGCCGTAGACGCGGATCACCACCATCCATATCGGAGGAGCGGAGAGCGCTGACATGGCGTCGGACACGAGTGCGGCGAGGGTAGCAGCGTCTGGAGGTGCGGCCAAGAGCCGCGCCCGGTTCGACCGGATCGCCCGCGACTTCGGCCATGAGAAATACCTCTACCTGATGACCGCCGTGGGCGTGGTCCTGGTCTTCCTCTTCAGCTACCTGCCGATGTACGGCGTGCTGCTGGCGTTCAAGCGCTACGACTTCACCGCCGGCATCCTGGGCAGCCCCTGGGTGGGCTTGCACAACTTCGAGCTGTTCTTCAAGAACCCGTTCTTCGGGCGCCTCATCCGCAACACCGTGCTGCTCGGATTCCTGTCCATCGTCTGGGGGTTCTGGCCGCCGATCCTGTTGGCGCTGCTGCTCAACGAGGTTCGTTCCAGCGGCTACAAGCGCGCGGTGCAGACCATCACCTACCTCCCGCATTTCATCGCGGTCGTCGTCATCATCGGCATGCTGAAGGAACTCCTGGCGTTCGACGGCGTGGTCAATCGCCTGGTGGCCGTTCTGGGCGGCGAGCAGGTGAGCTATTTCGCCAAACCCGGATGGTTCCGCACGATCTACGTGGGGTCCGGGGTGTGGCAGGGGATCGGGTTCGGCGCGATCATCTACCTGGCGGCGTTGTCAGGGATCGATCCGGAGCTGTACGAGAGCTCCATCGTGGAGGGCGCGGGCCGCATGCAGATGGCCCGCTTCATCACCGTCCCGCATCTCTTGCCGTACGTCATGGTGCTGCTGATCCTGAGCACGGTGGGCATCATCAACGTCGGCTTCGAGAAGGTGTTCCTGATGTACTCGCCTGCCACCTACGAAACCGCCGACGTGATCCAGACCTTCGTCTACCGCTTGGCGTTGGAAGGCGGGCAGTTCGCCTTCGGCACGGCGGTGGGGCTGTTCAACTCGGCCGTCAGCCTGGTCTTCATGGTGGCGGTCAACCTGCTGGCGCGGCGCGTCACCGGCCACAGCCTCTGGTAGGGATGGGCATGGGATGAAGGAGAGACATCTGGCGCTGTTCCCGGTGAGCCTGTTCGACTACGGCAACGTCGCGATCCTGTTCCTGCTCGCGGCGCTGACCGTGTATCCGTTCGTCCACATCGTGGCCGTGTCGTTGAGCGATGCGGCCGGGATTGCCAGCGGCGCCGTGGCGCTGTATCCGTCGGGGTTGAACATCGACGCCTACCGGTTCGTGTTCAGCGACGAGGGCATGGTGCGCGCCTACTACAACTCCCTGCGCTATGCCGCGATCGGGACCGTGATCTTCGTGCTGGCGACCTCGATCGTCGCCTATCCGCTGGCGGTGCGGGGCTTCTGGCTCAACCGGGGCGTGATGGTCTTTCACGTGATCCCCATGTTCTTCTCTGGGGGGCTCGTTCCCACGTACCTGGTGTACCGGTCGCTGGGGATGGTGGACACCATGTGGGTGATGGTGCTGCCGGGCGCGATCGCGGTGTTCACCACCGTCGTCTTCCGGACCTACTTCCTCGGCTTGGGGACCGAACTGCGCGAGGCGGCTCACATCGACGGCGCCAACGACCTCTACATCCTGTTCCGGATCTATCTGCCGCTGTCGAAGCCGGTGATCGCCTTCGGAGCGCTGTTCCAGGTGGTGCTGATCTGGAACGACTTCTTCCGGCCGCTGCTGTTCATGAACGACGAGGACCTGCAGCCGCTTACCCTCTTCCTGCGGCGCCTGCTGGTGGAGGTCGACGTGCAGTCGCTGCGGGAGCAGATGGAGCGCAGCATCATGGAGCGGGAGCGTCAGGAGCCGGTGCCGGTGCAGGCGTTCCAGGCGGCGTCGATCATCCTCTCGATCGTGCCGATCGTCTGCATCTATCCGTTTATCCAGCGCTACTTCGTGAAGGGCGCGTTGATCGGGTCGCTGAAGTAGCGGGCGGCCACGCAGCGGTCAGGGCCCGTCCGGCGCCCATCCCTGCGGGCAGTCCTTGCGGATCGCCAGCCTGAGGCCGGCCGAGCAGCGGTCGAGCTGCGCGGCCGCTTCCGCCGGGAGTTCCCAGTCGGCGTCGCGGAAGTTCTGCCGCACCTGCTCGGGCGTGTCGGTGCCGATGATGGCGGCGTTCACGACCGGCAGGCGCAGGCACCAGGCGGTGGCGACGCGGGTGGGGGAGGTGCCGCAGCGGCGGGCGATGTCCAGCACGGCGTCGATCACGCGGCCGGCTGCCGGGGTCATGGCGGCGCGGTAGTTGTACGGGCCGCGGTGCCAGGAGGTGCCGGTCGGCGGCGGCCGGCCGTAGCGGTAGCGGCCGGCCAGCAGGCCGAGCGCCGTGGTCGCGAAGGCGGTGACGCCAATGCCGGTCGGCTCGATTCCCGGCAGCAGATCCTCCTCGATGCGCCGGTCGAGCAGGCTGTAGCCCACCTGGTTGCAGACGTAGCTGACCCAGCCGCGTTCCCGGCTGATGCGGGCGGACTCCAGCACCTGCGCCGCACTGAAGTTGCTCACCCCCGGGTAGCGCACCTTGCCTCCGGTCACCAGGCGGTCGAAGGCCGACAGGGTCTCGTCGAGGGGCGTGTCCGGGTCGGGGAAGTGGCACAGGTAGCAGTCGATGTAGTCGGTGTCGAGCCGCCGCAGGCTCGCCTCGCAGGCGCGCAGGATGTAGTCGCGCTTCAGGCCGCCGGCCGGCGCCTCGGGCATGGATGAGCCCACCTTGGTGGTGATGACGAAGCGGTCCCGCTGCCCGTTGACCGCCGCGCCGACGATCCGCTCGGAGCGGCCGGCGCCGTAGAAGTCGGCGCAGTCCAGGAAGGTGCAGCCGTGATCGGCGGCGGCGCGGATGGCGGCGATGCCGGTCGCCATATCCGGTTCGCTGCGGAACACGGTGCCCAGGCAGAGCCGGGAGACACGCAGGTCCGAGGTGCCCAGGCGGGCGTACTGCACGGCTGCTGTCCGCGCCCGGTCAGCTCGTCAGGCCGGCCGCGCGCAGCGCGGGCGCGATCCAGTCGACGCAGCGGGCGGGCGCCTCGGCGTAGTTGTAGAAACCCACGGCGTGGGCGCCGGCATCGGCGACGGCGCGCACGCTATCGAACATCGCCTGCTCGGTGACGATCGGCGTGCCGTACTGCGGGCCGCCGTAGAAGCCCATGCGGAGCAGCACGATCAGCTCCTGGCCACGGCCGAGCCCGGCGCGGGCGTCGCGGGCGATTTGTGCGGTCCGGTCCGGTGGCTGGCCGTACGCGCCGCCCATCACCAGTTGCACCGACGGATCGGCCGAGCCCATCAGCCGCGCGCCGTGCGGCTCGGCCTCCTGCCTGGACTCCTGCAGCAACCGCGCCTCGTTCGCCCGCAGCGAGCGCTCGTAGTCGTCCAGCTCCGGGTGCAGGCGGCGGAATGCCGCAAGCGTATCGGGCAAATCGGCCGGCACGTCGGGCGCGGCGGCCAGGTACGCGTCCAGGTGAGCGCGCACGGCCGCCCGCAGCGCGGCCGCGTCGACGCCGGTCCGCTCCGCACCGGCCATGTCCGCCGGGTTGAACGACACGTCCAGCAGGGCGGTCTCCAGCTCGCGCAGGTGCGTCCCCTGGCGTTCGTGGTGGTGGCCGCCGACCCAGGAGCCGCCGTGTGCGCGGGCGCGGTAGTCGGCCGCCTCCAGCATGATCGTGTCCAGCGGATAGCGGGAGGACAGGTCGCGGATCACGCCGCGCGCGAACGCCGCCGCCGTGGGATGGCCGGGGGTGAGCGCGTGCGGGTAGCTGTCACCGAACGCGTTGTGGATGGTCAGTTCCGGGTGGGCCAGGCCGATGCGCGAGTTGTGCAGCAACACCGTCCAGGAGCACATCCGCAGCCCGGCGCGAGAGGACGCCTCGCAGATGTCGCCGAACAGGTCGCGGTCGCGGCTGATGGTGGCGACCTGCGGGGTGAGCCCGGCGGGGTAACACGCCGGGTCGGGACGGTAGTAGGCGACCCCGTCCTCCAGCATGTGCACCTTGCGGCGCGGGTTGTGGGGATAGAAGAAGAAGCCGGCGTGGTAGAGGCTGGCGACCGCCAGGTGGGTGACGCCGAGGTCGCGGGCGCGGGCGACGAGCTGACCGATCCCTTCGTCGGCGAAGTCCCACGGATAGCAGAACAGGTACGCTGCCCGGAGATTGGCCGCACTCATGCGGCAGCCCGCACTCATGCGGCGGCCTCGATCGGGACGCCGTAGTGGGCCAGCGCGTCCCGGTCCAGCTCCACCCCCAGGCCGGGCGCGTCGGGCACCACCAGCAGGCCGTCCTCGAACGGGATCGAATCGACGATCAGGTCGTCCTCGCGCAGCAGGCTGCCGATGATGTCGCACGGCAGCTCGCACCCGGCCGCCGCGGCGGCGTGCACGCTCGACATGTCGCGCACCCCCAGGTCGACGCCCGTGCCGCGCCACGTCGGCAGCCCGGACTTGCGCGTGAGGGTCGCCCACTCCACGAATTCCTTGAGCGGGCCGAGCAGGTTGTAGCAGTCGGCCGCCTCCGCGCGCACCGCCGGCAGCAGGTCCGTGATCGAGGTCAGGTGCAGGGCGACCGGCTGCGGGATGGTGCCGCGCACGTCCACGTACCAGTCCAGGCGGTCCTGCGGCATGGGGCTCTCGAAGGTGACGCGGTCCAGGCCGTCGAGTGACCGGGACACCTCACGCGTGCCCTCCGGATGGTGGAACCGTTCGTTGGGGTCGAGCACGATCGGGAAGTGCGGGGCCACCTCGCGCACGGCCGCCACGCGCTCCGCGATCGGGTCGCCGAGCGCGCACTTCATCTTCATGCCCCGGAATCCCAGGTCTACTCCGGTCTGCGCCCGCGCGGCGGTGTCCTCCGGTGTGCCGCGGCCCATCCAGAAGTCCACCGGGACGCGGTCGATCTTCTTGCCGCCGAGCAGGTGATGGACCGGCACGCCCAGGTGCTTGCCGAGCAGGTCGAACCACGCCATCTCGTACGCTTCGTAGATGATATACGACTCGTAGGCGTCGGAGTGGGGCAGCGGCAGGTTGCCGACCGGCAGGTCGATCAGCTCCTTGCCGATCAGCAGGTCGGCCTGCTCACGCAATGGACCGTACAGGTCGCCCCGTCGCGGTTCACCCAGCCCGATGAGGCCGCTGTCGGCCTCCAACTCGATGATCCACTTGGGAAACTCCCAGAAGTTCAGCGAGCGGCCGGTCACCGGATCGGGCGCGCACAGCTTGTCGTCCACGCCCTCCGAGTGCACGACGCCCGGCCGCATCGGCACGATCACCTGGTGGATCCGCACGTCGACGATCTTCATTCGGTCAGCCTCCATTGCCTTCGCCACCATCGCGGCGCAACTCCGAGATCGCATCGAAGTGGCGGTCGCAGTGCAGAAGTCGTACGCCGTGAAATCGGGCACACGACGCTATCAGCGGGTCGGTCGC
The DNA here is from genome assembly GCA_965215345.1 of Spirochaetia bacterium. Lineage (GTDB taxonomy): Bacteria > Spirochaetota > Spirochaetia > SZUA-6 > Bin103 > CATQHW01. Next base: position 3,569,512 of record CBDCDL010000002.1, read on the forward strand.
AGGGACGGTGATGCCTTGCTTGCGGGCGTCGGACGCGAGTGCGATCGCGTCGCTCCAGAGCGCTTCGTCGATTCCCAACGAAGGTATGCTGGCTTCCATCTCCTCCAGCATGACTCGTTCTCCCTCGCCGCGGGCGCCGTTCCAAAGCTCGAGCCGCACCGGAGGACACCAAGCAGCGTCGCCGGCGGACAGGAGCGTTTCCACCTGCTGCCGTATCGCTGTGTCGCCGTCACGCCTGAGCTGCTCAATCCATGCAGAGGTGTCGATGAGCGTCATCCGGTCATGACGAGGGCACGTTTCCGATTTCCTTCATCTCTGCTTCCTCGATCGACGCGTTGCTGTCGAAATCACAGGTTCCCGAGAATCGGATCAAGCGCGCCATCCGGTGTCTCCGGTTGAGTTCCCGCAACGCCGTAGCCACGGCTTCGCGCTTGGATTTGGCGTTCAAGAACCGTATCGCATCCTCAAGCTCGTTCTCGGGAATATCGTATAGTGGTCTTCATGCCTTCAAGATATACCATCCGATATGCATCCGCAACTCGTATCTGGAATCCCGCGCACGTCGTCCGGGACAGGATTCGAAGCCGCATCAGCAGGTCCGGGCAGGACCATTACGGCGATGCCGGGGTCTGCCAGGTGCCGTCGAAATCGGGCGATCCGAGGATCCGGTAGCGCTCGGCGGGCAGGTCGAACTCGGCGGCGATGCCGCAGGCGAACTCGGTGCGCTGCAGGGTCCCGTCCGGCGAGAGCAGCCGGTGGGCGGTCATCTCCGACATGGCGATCGAGCGATAGAACGAGCTCCAGGTGCGCAGCCACTCGAGCGCGCGCGCCGTGCGGCTGCTCTGCCAGTCGCCGATCGGGACCGGGTAGCCGTCGCGCGGCGACAGCATCCAGTTCCACGACGGCGGCGCACCGTACATCAGCTCGTACAGCCGGTGCGAGCGGCTCGGGAACCAGTCGTAGAACGCTCCCTGGCCGGGGTCGCCGGAGAAGCCGGACATGCAGCAGTCGTGGAACACGAGCTGGCACAGCGGGATCGGCTCGCCCACGGGCCGGTGCTCGGACTCGGAGTCTTCGGCATCTTCTGAATCCACGCGGGCGCTCAGCCGGTGGCCGCTCCAGTCGGTGAAGAAGAAGTGGTCGCAGTGTGGGATGGCCCAGAACTGGCGCAGCTCGCCGGCCGGGATGATCCCCCGCCTGCGGGTCTCGTCGAAACAGGCCTGCTGGTGCTCGAACACCTGCCGGCGCGTCACCGGATGGTCGGGCGAGAAGTTGCGCGGCGGGATGCTCGCCGCCGTGTACCCGTCGAAGTAGAGCACGTCGAAGCGGAGGCCGCGCTCCTGCAGACCGTCCAGCGCCGCCGAGGTGATCGCAAGCGCCGCATGGGTGCCGAGATGGTCCGAGCGGGATCCGTCGGCGTTCACCGCCCAATACGATTCGTCATAGCCCGTCACTCCGGGGCTCTGCTCGCACGGGCGGATGAACCCCTGCGTGAGGCAGCCCAGCTCGCGCGCGCGGTTGGCGAAGTCGACCATCGGCGCCCAGCCGCCGTCGCCCGGCTCGTCGACCAGGAATGCCTGGTGGTTCTGGATCGCCGGCCGGCCGGCCGGCCCACCCCACTTGGGGTAGAACAGATTGGCGCCGATGCCGTGCCCCCGCAACCGGCGGAGATCGCCGAGCACCCGCTCCGCGTCTGCGCCGTTCCACTCCGTCCAGCGGAACAGGACGTTGCCGGCGTACTCCCGGATGCGGGGCGACTCGTCCGCCTTCTCCTCCAGGGTTCGCACGAGCCCCTGCCGCCTCGCCGCAGCGCGGTACCGCTTGGCCATCGCCACGTAGTCCAGATCAGGCGCGAAGTGGACGAGCAGCCGCCGGGGATAGGCGAGGGTGCCCAGTTCGTCCGCCCAGCAGAAATCCAGGACCGACCGGTCTCCCGGCAGGTGGTGAGCGCGCACCTCGGCGTCCCACCACGTGTCCACCGTGGCGCACAGCCCCGCGCCGTCGCGGGTCAGGCCGAAGATCGGCAGCGACCAGCGCCCGCCGACCTGGACCGGCTCCGGCCCGCGCCCGGGCAGCGCGTCCGGGCAGTCGGAGGGGACCAGGTAGCCGGAGCCGTGCGGCAGCACCAGGCAGCCGCCCTGTGCGACCGGCCGCTCGAAGCGGTACAGGTGCTCGACGCGCTGCACCGCGTGCTCGCCGCCTGTCTGCTCGATCCCGATCAGGAGCTCGTCGTCCTCCGCGTCGAGCGCGACGATGAGCTCCAGCGCCAGGTCCGCGCCGGGGTAGCCGGACAGGATGATCCGCTGGCCCCGGTAGCGCCCGTCGGCGAAGGGATGCACCGAGCGCTCCCGGGCGGCGGCCAGGTCGAGGCGGCCGGATGCGCCGCTCTCGCCGCCGATGCAGATCGCCGGCGGCTCGCTCGCCGAGCTCTCCCACAGCGGCCTGCCGTCGTGCGCGGACACGGTGAGCCGCAGCGCGTCGTCGATGCCGACCGCCACGCCACGGCCCTTCAGGTTCACCAGCATCGCGGCACCCTCATCCGGTGGCCTCCAGCGCATCCAGCAGGCCCTTCATGTACCCGATCGCGAACAGGCGGCCCTTCATCATGTAGCCGGGGTGGTCGTTGGGCTCGCCGGCCATGGTCGGCACGTGGTCGGGACGGGCCGGCCCGTCGAAGCCGACCTCCCGGTAGGCGCGCAGGGCCGCGACCATGTCGGTCGGGCCGTCGTCCTGAAAGGTCTCCACGAAGCGCGACGCGGTGCCGCGCACGTCGCGGAAGTGCACGAAGAAGATCTTGCGCTCCACGCCGAAGCGGCGGATCGCGGCCGGTATGTCGGCCCCCATGGCGGTGAAGTTGCCCTGGCAGAAGGTGACGCCGTTGCACGGGCTCGGCACCAGGCCGATGGCGCGCTCCATGTTCTCGACGCTGCGCATGATCCGGCCCACGCCGCGAATCGGTGACAGCGGCGGGTCGTCGGGATGCAGCGCCAGCTTCACGCCGTTCGCCTCCGCCACCGGAACGATCCGCTCGGTGAACCAAGCGAAGTTCTCCCAGAGCTGCTCCTCGCTGATCAGCAGCCCGTCCGCGCCGGGCGTCAGTCCACGGGCGGCGGCGCGCCCGCGCGCCTCCATCGCCGCGTGGTCGTAGGCGGAGGACAGCGCGCCGCCGCGTACCGGCACCGCCATGTCGGTGCGCAGCCAGCCGAACACGGCCATGAAGTTCCAGCAGACCGCCTCCACGCCCGCGGCGGCAAGGTGCTCCAGCATCCGGCAGAAGCGCTCGGCCTCGCGTTCCCGTCCCGGCAACCCGAGCTTGGCATCCTCCATCGGCGTCGGGCCCTCGACCACCGACAGGCGCAACCCGGCGTCGGCGGCCCGGTCGCACAGGCCGTTCAGCGCGTCGCGGTCCGCTGCCGGCGTCCCCTCGGCGCCCAGCGGCACGCCGGACACCAAGTCGGTGACCCCCATCTGGCGGGCCAGGTCCCAGCGTTCGCCCGGCTCGCCCGGCATGTGCAGCGCCAGCCTCATCGCGTCATCCCTTGCCCGTCATCCCTTGATGGAGCCGATCATCACGCCCTTGGCGAAGTGCTTCTGGATGAACGGATACAGGACCATCATCGGCGCGCTGGCCACGACGATAAGCGCGAACTTGAGCGTTTGCAAGATCTCCGTGCTCTCCATCAGCGTGCGGATGTCGATGTCTCCTCCCGCCATGGCCTGCGCGATGATGCTCTCGTTGATGATCAGGATCCGCGCCAGCACGAGCTGCAGCGGGAACCGTGACTCGTCGAACAGGTACAGCAGGGCATTGAAGTACGTGTTCCAGTGGTCGATGGCGTACCAGAGCACCAGTACCGCCAGGATCGGCCGCGACAGCGGCAGCACCACCTGGGCCAGGAAGCGAAGGTCCGAGCAGCCGTCGATCTCCGACGCCTCGGTGAGCTCCTGCGGCAGGTTGGCGAAGTAGGTGCGCGCGACGATGGTGTTCCAGATCGACAGGCCGGCCGGCAGGATCACCGCCCAGCGCGTGTTGACCAAGCCCAGCGAGTTCACCAGCAGGAAGGTGGGCACGATCCCGCCGCGGAAGAACATCGGGATGAGCACGAAGATGCCGATGACCGCCAGTCCGCGCAGGTCCCTGCGCGAGAGGGGATAGGCCAGGCATACCGTCAGCACGAGGTTGAGCGAGGTGCCGGCCGTCACGTAGAACAGGCTGTTGAGAAACCCGGAGAGCACCAGTTCGTAGCGGAAGATGCGCTCGTAGCTGAGCAGCGTGAAGCCGCGCGGATAGATGGTGACGTCGCCGGCCAGGATATGGTCGGAGCTCGAGAACGACGATGCGATCACGTTCAGAACCGGGATCACGATCACCAGGCCGACCGAGACCAGCAGCAGCGTGTTGACCGCGTCGAACGCGGTGTCTCCGGCGCCGTGGTTGCGGATCGCGCGGCGAACGGAGGCTACCACAGGCTGATCTCCGACAGCCGCCGGGAGAGCAGGTTGGCGGACACGATCAGCACCAGGTTCAGCACGCCGTTGAACAGGTCGACGGCCGCCCCGAGGCTGTAGTTGCGGGCTTCCAGCCCGATCTTGTAGACGTAGGTGGCGATGATCTCCGACGAGGCAAGGTTGAGGGGGTTCTGCAGCAGGTACACCTTCTCGAACCCCAGCGTCATCACGTTGCCGATCTCCAGGATCAGCAGGATGACGATGGTGGCCCGAATGCCGGGGATGTCGATGTTGAGGATCTTCTGCAGCTTCGACGCGCCGTCGATCCGCGCCGCGTCGTAGAGCTCGACGTCGACGGCCGACAGGGCGGCGATGTAGATCACCGCGGCGAAGCCCATGTGCTGCCACACCTCGGACAGGGCGTAGATGATCGCGAAGTTCGAGGGATCGGCTATCAGGCTCACCGACTCGATGCCGAACAGGTCGAAGAAGACGCCGATGAACCCGAAGCGCGGATCCAGGAAGGTCAGGATCATCCCGGCCATCACCACGGTCGAGATGAAGTGCGGGGCGAAAGCGATCGTCTGAATCGACCGCCGCAGCTTCATCCACCGCATCTCGTTCAGCGCCAGCGCCAGGACGATCGCCGCCGGGAACGCGAAGGCGACACGGACGAACGCGATGACGATGGTGTTGCGGACGATGTTCCAGAACTGGAACGAGCCCAGCAGGCGCTCGAACTCCCGGAATCCCACCCAGGGACTGCCGTGGATTCCCTTGAGCACGCTGAAGTTCTTGAACGCGATGACCACGCCGTACATGGGCGCGTACAGAAAGACCAGCATCCAGGCGATCGGGATCGCCATCAGCAGATAGAGCTGCCAGTGCTTCCTGAAAACGGTCGAGAAGGGCCGCTTGCCGACATGCGGCCTTCCCAGGGTGGGGCGCCGTTCAGTCAGCGTCATGGACTGGCTGCCATGTACGGCGGGGGCCTCCGGCGGCAGCCACGGCAGACCCGGGCAAGAGTATCAGGCGTCCGCCGGATGGCCGCGTGAGCGGCCAGTCCGACAGACGCCTGCCAGGCGGGGCGGGCTGGGCCGATAACCGGAGCCGAAGGCGACGATTATCGGGCGTTACTGGAGGTCGCCTGCAGGATCGACGTGACCTCGGCCAGGCCGATCTTGACCAGATCGTTGACGTAGGCGTCCCAGTCGCTGTCCAGGTCGCGCTCTCCGGTCACGAACAGGGCGGCCTGCTGCTCGACGAAGGTCCGCAGCTCCGCGGAGATCTGCGCGACCCGGCGGGCAGCTTCCGGATCCAGGTAGACGAAGTCCGAGAACATGCTGATGCCGGTCGCGTCCTTGACCGGTTCGTACACGTCCCTCGTCGACGTGTTCAGGAGCCGCTCCAGCACGTTCACCTCGCCTTCGAAACCGATGCCGAAGCCGAAGTCCGGGGTCGGGAAGAACACCGGGAACTCCCACTTGACGTCGCCGGTTCCAGGGCGTTCCAGCGCGACGACCGCGGCCTGTCCGCCCAGGACGTTCTCCTCGCCCGGCTCGGCCTTGCGCCACAGGTTGGCGCCGTGGGTGACGTGGTTGGAGCCCTCGAACGAGAAGGCCCAGTCCATGATCTGCATGGCGACGCCGATCTCGGCTTCACTGGCCTTGTCGGTGATGGAGAAGGTGCCGGCCTCACCCCCGAGGCGGCGGGTGCCGAACGGGTAGCCGGCAGCCGTGCGGATGCCGGTGGGGCCCCGGAGCGGCGGAAGCGGGGAGTAGTCCTCGGCCCGCGGGTTGCCCCCGCCGAACGCGACCATCGGGCCGCCGGCCGGGAAGGAGCCGATGACGTTGTCCCTGGGGTCATCGCTCGAGCCGCCCATGGCGCTGAGCTGGTCACCGGTCTGCACGAAGGCGTTGAGGTCCAGCGATCCTTCCTCGAACAGCCCGTTCATGAAGCGCAGCGCGTCGCGCCAGCGGCTGTCGCTGTACGGGAAAAAGATCCTGTCGCCGTCCACCCCGAACAGCTTGGTGCCGGAGCCGGCGGCGGCATAGGGGACGAACGCCTGGCCGATGAAGTAGATGGGGTTGGTGTACCAGCCGTTGGTGGCGCCGGTGAGCGGCACCTCGTCCTGCAGGCCGTTGCCGTTGGGATCCCGGGTCTTGAACGCGCGCAGCACATCCGCGTACTCGTCCGGAGTCGCCGGCATGTCCAGTCCCAGGGCATCGAGCCACGCCTGGTTGATCCAGAACTTCTGATAGATCGAGCAGTGGTAGCAGCCGCCCGAGCCGCCGCCGGTCAGGACGTAGATGTTGCCGTCCGGGGCGGTGATCTCCTGCCGCAGCCTCGGGAATTTCTCGAAGCCGGCGAGGATGTGCGGGGTCGTCTGCTCCGTGAGATAGGAGTTGAGCGGGATCAGAACCTTGCCCTCGACCCCGAACTCCAGCTCGTCGGCGGGCACGAACGGGGCGTTCATGAACACGGAGGGATACCGGCCGCTGGTCAGAAGCAGGGTGATCTGCTGCTTGGCGCCCTCCAGCGGGATGACGGTGAAGTCGAACTCGAAGTTGAAGGTCTCCTCGAGCAGGTCGGTGAGACGGTTGTCCTCGATGGAGGCGATCCAGGGCGGCTGCGTGGCAGCGGCGCTGAGCACGACCGGTCCGCCGTCCTCCGAATCGGTCTCCGTGGTAGCGGTCGCGAACAGCAGGGCCGTGACCGATAGCAGCAACGGAACGAGAAAGAGCTTCTTCACGAAGTTACTCCTTGATCGATAGGAAGGGATGGTGCACGGGCCGTCTCAGGAGGCAGCCCCGGATCGGCCAGCGCGACGCAGGCTGTCACATTCCGGCTGCGATCGCAACCGCTGCGCCCTGTTTGACCGAGGCTCGGCCGCCGGTGTAGGAACGCGGTCCGATGCCTTCGACCCACTACGAACCGACTTGGCGCAGCTTGCGCGAGCACCCGACGCCGCAGTGGTTCCGGGACGCCAAGTTCGGGATATACACCCACTGGGGGGTCTATTCCATTCCCGGTTTCGGCAGCTCCGGCGCCGCCAGCAACGCCACCTGGTACCCGCATCGCATGTACGTGGACGGGAGCCCCCACCAGCGGCACCACATCGACACCTACGGGCCGCTGGATCGGTTCGGGTACAAGGACTTCATTCCCCTGTTTACGGCGCCGAAGTTCGACCCCGACGAATGGGCGGAGCTGTTCAGGGCGGCCGGCGCACGGTTTGCCGGCCCGGTGGGAGAGCATCACGACGGCTTCTCGCTGTGGGCGACCGACCAGACCGAGTGGCATGCCGGGCGCCTTGGGCCGAAGCGCGACATCGTCGCCGAGCTGGAGCGGTCGGTCCGCGCGGCGGGCATGCGCTACCTGGTGGCGCTGCACCACGCCGAGCACTGGTGGTTCTATCCGCACTGGCGGCGGGACTACGACACCGGCGGTCCGGGCGCGTCGAGCCTCTACGGCGAGCCGCACAACCTGGAGTTCGCCGACGGCGTGCCGGAGGCCGGCTTCGAGCGCTCGGCCGGCGACCTGATGGCGCACTGGTGGGTGCAGGACCAGCCGAGCGCGGCGTTCTGCGACCAGTGGCTGGCCAAGACAAGGGAGGTCATCGACCGCTTCAGTCCGCCGTAACCGCGCTTGGCTCCGACGAACCGCTGGCGTTCGAGCAGACGTGCCGCGAGCTGCGCATCCGCGCCCCGCCCGCGGCAATCCCCGTCGGACGAGGCGGTGGCCTTCAGGATCACCCGGCGCTGACGGCGCCCAACATGCGATGCGGCTCGGCCTGTGCCCCATCCAGCAACCAGCGGATAGGGCTCTCCTCGCAGCGAGTCGGATTGACCCAGACGATCGGCCTCAATTCCTGAAGGCTGACGGCCGCGTCTCGAAACGCCGAGCGCGCGTGATCATCACGGGAACTCACCAGCTTGTCGGTCGCAATCGCCGCCTCAAGGAGATGCGCATCCTTCGCCACGTCGCTCTGTAGCGTGGCAGAGACCGTGGCGGCGATCCTGTTTCTCAGATTCCTGTCTCGCGCTACGTCACAGCGATAGACTCGCTTGCCGGCGTACATGCTCACTCGCCATTTGCGGGAATATGCGGATTGATGGCGACGCCACTCTTGCCATATCGCATCTGTCAGCACCACTTCATGGTCGACCAGCAAAACCGTTTTGAGAAACCCTCTGCATGCGCTTGAAGTCGGATCATCCGAATGGCCAGCCGATCGCACTACGTCCGCATCGATCACCAGCCTGCGAGGTCGCTTCGCCACCTAAGAGCGCCCTTCCACCGCATCGAGGTATGCACCCTCAGCCATCAACTCGACGGCGCCAAAGTCTTCCGGCCAATCGCCGGAAGCGCCATCCTCGTCCAGATCGGCACTCCGGATCGACGTGTTCCCGTCTTCATTTCGAGAGAACCAATGCAGCTTTACCAGATCAGGATCGAGATAGCCGTTCGCTATCAACGTTCTTACCTGCAACAGCAACAACGCGCTATGGGTCTCCATCACCAGCCTGACGCCGCGCTTTGCCGTATCCGCAATAATGCGCGCGAGGGCATACTGCGCGTGCGGGTGCAGGTGGAGTTCGGGCTGCTCGACATAGACGAGCTGGTCCTTTTCAGCAACCAGAAACGCAACGAGCACGGGCAACACCTGGGAAACGCCAAAGCCGACGTCAGCGATGCTTACGAGATCCGCCAGATCCGACTCGGTCCGAGCGCCTTCGGACAGCCGTCCTGCCAGAAGATCGACTTGTGTGTCGCTGATCGGCAGTGCATGCAGTTCGCTCGTCATGCCAAGGGCTGAAAGCATGTCCTCCAGCTTGCCCAGGCGCTCGTCGCCGTCGGTTTGCCAATCTACGATAGCGGTGGGGACATACTCCTCGAACAGTCCCGGGAAAGGAGGGCCTGATGCAATGGTGGAAAAAAAGCGCTCACGGTTGCCGCGCAGTCCGGGGATGTGAATCATTCTGTGCAGCTCTCCGGAAACAGGCACATCGTAAACGGGAGAGCGAATGACAAGCGATCGCCCTGTGTCGTTGGTTCCTAGAGTGATGTTGAGGAAACAGCGATCCCGGAAGACCGTGGGCTGAGACAGATCAAAGAGCCTAGTCCATTGATCTCTCCGCTCGGGGTTGAATGCCAACAAGGATTCCTTCAAGCTCTCCGAGCTCTGACCCGGCATCAGATGCAGAGTCAGGCGTGCCGCTTCGTCGACGATCGTCATGCCGCGTATTTCGGGTGTCCTGTTCTTGCCGAAGACAAATACGGTCTTATATCTCGTATCGCCATTGATCTTCACTTCGATGTCGAGCTCTTGTCTTTCAGATCGTCGGTTCATCCATGGCACGAATTGATCGGCCGACGTGAACTTCGCGTTCGGGCCATTCAACAACAGTGGTCCAGGGTCGGTGCTGGCGCCCAGCGTCTGCTTCATCATCAGCAGCGGTTGCATGATGCTCGACTTCCCCGAACTGTTCGCACCCGCCAGAATCGTCAACGGTCGGATCTCGATACGGCTCTCGGAGGCGAGCGACTTGAACCCCTGCACGGAGATTTCGGTGATCCCTGCGTTATGGACCGCCATGATTACTTCTTGAAGGTAGCGTGCCTGCCTGAAGATGTCGAGGCTCGGGCCGCCGGTATGCTGCGGTTCTCGGCACCGCGTTCGGCCGCGGGCGCCGTGGCATACTCGCGCCATGAAACCTCGACGATCGGGGCCGTCCCCCGGCCCGAGCATCCTCGCCCGCAGTTCCGGCGCTTCGCCTGGATCAACCTGAACGGCCCGTGGACTTGGCGGACCGAGCCGGTACTCCCGGCCCAGGTCGATGCCGAAAAGCATCGCGACATGGCGGCGATCGGCGACTTCGAAGCGGCCATCACGGTTCCGTTCTGTCCGGAAAGCCCGCTGTCGGGCGTGGGGAACGCGGAGTTCATCGGCGCCATCTGGTACCACCGCAGCATCGAGGTTCCCGCCGAGTGGGCGGGGAGGAAGGTGCGCCTGCACTTCGGTGCGGTGTTCTATCGCGCGGAGATCTACGTCGACGGCGCCTACGCCGGCCAGCACGTGGGCGGCAGCGTCTCCTTCGCACTGGACGTGACGCGATTCGTGCGGGCCGGCGGCACACACGATCTGATGGTCGCCGTCACCAACGACCTGTGGAGCGGGGCGCAGCCCATCGGCAAACAGTCCAGGACCTACGGTTCGCACGGCTGCCACTACACCCGCACCACCGGGATCTGGCAGACGGTGTGGCTGGAGGCCGTGGATCGCCGCGGGCTTGCGGAGGTGCAGATCGTCGCCGACATCGAGGCGGGGCGGCTGCTCATCGCGCCGTCGTTCCACGGCATCGGCCCCGGTCAGCGTTTCGAGGTCGTCGCCGGCCTCGGCGGCCGGGAGGTGGGCCGCGCCGCCCGCCCGGCGCGCGACGGCATCCCGCTGTCGCTCGACATCGCCGACCCGCAGCTCTGGGAGCCGGAGTCACCGGTGCTCTACGACCTGGAACTGCTCGTCACGAGCCAGGAAGGAGCCGAACTCGACCGCGTGTCCAGCTACGCCGGGCTGCGGGAGACCCACATCGAAGGGAAGCGGGTGTTCCTCAACGGCAAGCCCCGCTACCTGCGGCTGGTGCTCGACCAGGGCTTCTACCCCGACGGCATCTGGACCGCTCCCACGGATGACGCGCTGCGGCGTGATGTCGAGCTGGCGCAGGAGGCCGGCTTCAACGGCGCCCGGTTGCACCAGAAGGTGTTCGAGCAACGGTTCCTGTACTGGGCAGACCGCCTGGGCTATCTGCTGTGGGGCGAGTCGCCGACGCCGCGTCCGGAGAGGGGCAGAACCTCGTGTCATGGGGCTACGGGCAGGCGCCGGTGTCCCTGGAGGAGTTTTACCGGCGGCTCGAGGGTCTGGTGCGGGCCGTGATGGCGCACGGCCACATCTGCGGCTGGTGCTACACGCAACTCACCGACGTCGAGCAGGAGCGGAACGGGATCTACTTCTACGATCGCTCGGAGAAGTTCGACATGGAACGGATCAGGCGGATCTTCTCGCTCGAGCCGTAGCCGGTCAGTCGGACGAGCGGCGATCCTTCCATGCCTCGTACTCGGCCTGCGCGTCGCCGGTGAGCGGGTAGTAGCGGCGCAGGTCGCCGCCTTCGCCCAGGCGCTCGCGGCTGAAGTCCTCCCACTCGGCGTGCTCGTTGGCGTGCTCGGCGAGCTCTTCGGCCATCTGGATCGGCACCACCACCGCGCCGTCGTCGTCGGCGACGATCAGGTCGCCCGGCATCACCAGCGTGTCGCCGCAGGCGATCGGCACGTTGACCGCGAACGGGACGATGTTGGTCTGGGTGTGGAAGTTCGGCGTGGTGCCGCGCAGCCAGAGGCCGAGCCCGAGCGTGCGCGCCAGCGGGAAGTCGCGGATGCAGCCGTCGATCACGGCGCCGATGCCGCCGCGCCCCTTGAAGAAGGTGAGCATCATCTCCCCGAACACGCCGCTCTGCAGGTCGCCGCGGGCGTCCACGACCACCACGTCGCCGGGCTGCGCGTGGTACAGGCAGTGGCGGTGGAGCTGCTGCTCGGGATCGTCGTAGGCGCCCTTGGCGTACTGGTCCTCGCGCTTGGGCATGAACTGCAACGTCAGCGCGGGCCCGACGATCCGGGCGCCGGGGGTGCGCGGCGTGGGGCCGCGCAGGTAGGGGTCGCGGATTCCCAGCTCGTTGAGGTCACCGGCGGCGGTGGCCGCCGACACGCCGGCGAAGCGCTCGATGAGCGCGCGCGGCGGGCGCTCGATGTCCGGCGTGCGGCCGGGGATGCGGGGGTCGGTGTCCATCGTTCGTCCTCAGTGGTAGCCGCGTTCCAGGGGACGGTCGGTCTCCGGGAACAGGGACGGAAAGTGCCGGTGCGGGTCGGCCGGCTCGCGGAACAGGATCTGCTGCTGCTCGGTGAGCTCCGTGGCGGGCGGCGGGGCCACCCGGTTGGCGGTCCAGGCGACGTGCGACACGCAGTACTTGTAGAGCAGCGAGCGGCGTTCGTGGGGTCCGTTCCACGCCGCCGTGCCGTGCGTCAGCGCCTCCGTGAACAGCACCGCGGCGCCGGCCGGCACCTCCGGCACCACCACGAACGGGCAGTCCTCGGGCGAATCGGCGATCCGCTGCGGCAGCCGGAAGTGGCTCTTGTGGCTGCCGGGGATGCAGCAGAACCCGCCGTGGTCCGGCCCGGCGTCGGTGAGGTTGAAGGTGACCACCACGAACCCCTCGGCGATCCGGTTCTCCCGGAACGGGTAATAGGCTCCGGGCTCCGCTCCGCCCACGGGAGCGCTGGCGCCGTAGTCGGAGTGCAGCACGCCGCGTGACATCCCCGGCCGCATGCAGATGCCATAGATGCGGTCCAGGCGGAAGCAGTCGCCGAGCCGGAAGCGCAGCACCGGCATGATGCGAGGGTGGGTGAGCAGGGCGCAGAAGGGGTCTCCCCACTCCAGAAACCCGGACCCCGACGGGGCGGCGCCGAAGCGGACCATGTGGTCTCCGAGCACCTCTCCCTCGGCCGCCAGCCGCCGGTCTACCGCCTGTTTGAGCGCCGCCATCTCTCCCGGGCCGAGCACGTCCCGTACCACCAGGTAGCCGTTGAGATCGAACAGGTACTCCTGGAGCTGCAGATCCTCCATCGCCTGCGCTTCACGGGGGTTTGGAGGTTCCATCTCAGTGCCGAGCACCGATCACTTCGTACAGCCGTCCGGGCTCAACGCCAGCGGCCAGGACCGCTTCGATCGCCGGGACGACAACGCTGGTGTCTGCCAGACGATTGCTCATCGCGGACAGTACGATCACGGCGAGATCATACCTCGGCAGGTGCTGCTGGTGCCTCAGACTCCGGTCCATCGTTATCAGCACGTCGAAGGAGCCGCTGAGCCGTATCCAGCAGCTCGCCGTTGCGCATGCCTGACCACCCCATGGCGTGGACGGACCGTACCTCGTATGCGTTGCTGAACGAGCGTTCCAGGCGCCAGTCGAGTTGCTCGTCAAGCAAGATCCGAATCAGGGTACGCGCTCGGTCGGTGCGGTATCAATCGCCTGCGCAAGGGCTTGTTCGAGGAACCCTTCGGCTTGCTCGCGACGTACGCTCGGGAACCCGTCGAGGAACTGCTCCAGCGAGTCGCCGGCTTTCAGGTGTGTGACGAGGCTGTCGACCGGGACGCGGGTACCCGTGAAGACAAGCGCACCGCCCATGATGTCTGGATCTGAGTGGTAGATCTGACTCTTGTCCATCTCGGCACCCGCTACAGACCGCCGGCTTGATGGTCCGTGCTCGATATCGTACGGCGTCGCGCGATAGGCGTGTCAACGGCGGATCGGCAACTCGGCAACTCGACCCAGCCGACGTGCTGAGCCCGGTTCGGTGGATCAGGTACCGGGCACCGGAACGGTGCTCATCATGCCGCCGTCGACGTCGAGCGCCGAACCGGTGATGAACGCGGCCTCGTCGCTCAGGAAGAAGAGGATCGCCTGCACGATGTCCTCCTCGGTGGCGTTGCGGCCGAGCGGGATGCCGGCGGCGGTGGCCTCGCGGATCTCCTCCGCGGCCGAGCCGGTGGCGTCCATCTTCCAGCGCAGCACCTGCTGCCCCATGCCGGTGGTGGGCACGCCGACGGGGCAGACGCAGTTCACGGTGACCTTGCCGGGCGCCAGCTCGCCGGCCAGCGCCCTGGTGAGCCCGAGCACGCCGTGCTTGGCGGCGCAGTAGTGCGGGATCATCGGGAAGCCGACGTGCGAGGCGTCGGAGCCGATGGTGACGATTCGGCCCCGGCCGCTCGCGGTCAGGTGCGGCGCTGCCGCCTGCGAGCACAGGAACGTGCCCTTCAGGTCGACGTCGATGGTCCGGTCCCAGTCCTCCTCGCCGATCTCCTGCAGCGGCGCCAGGTGGATGATGCCGGCGCAGTTGACCAGGCAGTCGAGGCCGCCGTGGGCGGCCAGGTGCGCCTCCACCGCGGCCCGAACGGAGGCGGGCCGGGTGACGTCCAGCTCGATCGCATGCAGCCCTTCCTGGGGCAGAGCGGCGCGCGCCGTGTCGAGTTGCCGGCGGTCGATGTCGGCGATCGTTACCCGGTCGCCGCGCTGAAGCAGCGCCGCCGCCGTGGCCAGCCCGAAGCCGTTGGCGCCGCCGGTGATCAGCGTGCTGCGCGGCGGCCGGCTTTCGGTCACAGGCCGAGATCCGCGAGCAACTCTCCGAATCCGGCCACCAGGGTGTCGACCGCGTCCTCGGTAGGCGGCGCCGGCAGGTCGTAGGTGCGCACCGCCGAGGAGACGGACATGCCGCCCTGACGCACGGTCTGCGCGGTCGGCACGTAGCCGAGCACGCCGTTGACGTAGCCGGCGAACATGGTGTGCGCGGCCCGCGAGCGCTGCTTGGCGCCCAGGCCGATCTCCACGAACGGCTCGCCCTGCATGCCGAGCAGCACGAAGTCGTCGATGCGGTGGCCGATCAAGTCGTAGTCGACCGAGCACTGCGTCTCGCCCGCGCGGACCCGGTCCAGGACGGTGTGCGCCCAGTAGACCTCGATCTCCTGCGGGGCGGTGAGCACCGTCGAGGCACCCTCGTCGCGCAGATCCTGCAGCTTCTCCTCGGCAGCGGCGACCTGATGCTCCGCTTCGGTGGGCGAGGGCAGCGGCTGCAGCCCCACCGTCCCCTTGCGCTCGGCGCTGTGCATGATCCTGTGCGTGGGGCCGTCGGAGAACTCCTTGTGGTAGAGCGCGATGGACGAGAGCGACGTGCCTTCCTCGCGGACCTCGCGGTGCGGCCGGGTCTCGATCCCGTAGTACGCCTGCAGCGCGCCGGCCGCCACCTGGCCGCCGATACGTTCCTTTTCGCCCCAGTCGCTCTGCAGGAACGACAGGCACGCCTGGTTGCCGGCGGCGCCGGTCAGGTACAGGCAGGTCGCCCCGGTCGCGCCTTCGACGATGCGCCGCACCGTGCCCGGAAAGTCCGGGCTGAGATCGTAGGTCTGGTAGCCCATCACCACGGGGTGAGCGGCGTAGCCGACGATCGCCGCGATCGGGTTGCCGGCCAGGTCGTCCACGCGCAGCACGTCCACGGCGTGATCGCTGACGCCGTCGGGGTTGCGCCCGACCAGCACGCGGCCGTCGGCGGCCACCTCCTCTCGGTTGACCGCCACGGCGGCGTGGCCGTGGCCTGCCGCCACGCGCGCCGGCCCGCGCGCGGCGTTGGCCATGGCGCTGACGCCCACGAGCTGTTGCACCAACACCTTGATGTAGTGGTCGAGTGCCTCGACCTCGCCGTCGCGGGGCGCGACGTGGTGCGGGCCGCCCAGGGTGTGGCGCGCCGTGCACGGACCGTTGTGCGTATGCGTGCAGCCCAGCGTGACCCCGGTCGTGGTCGTGCCGACGCGGTCGGCGATCTGGCGGCGGATGGTCTGGGCCAGAGGGATGTCGAAGCCGATCAGGTCGCAGTCCAGGATGACCACCTTGTGGTCGTCGTCGGCCAGCACCAGGGCGGTCGCCGTGAGGGGCTGTTCGACGCCCACGGCGCCCTCGATGCGGCGCATCGCCCCCTGCATGCGGAAGCCCAGGGGCGGGGTGATGTCGACCCGGGCGGTCCCGGCGGTGAGGGTGTTGTCGGCCACGGTCTGCTCCTGCCGGTGCCGCTTCATGGGTCCGGTTCCGCCCGGCACCGCGTCCCGCCCATGCTACCATGCGGCCGAGGGAGTGGCGGTCCGGCAATGAGGGTCGTGCTGTGCGGCGTCGGCGGGGTGGGGCGCAACGTGACGCGCCTGCTGCGGGCGCGCCCTGACTACCGGATCGTGGCGGCCTGCTCGCGAAACCCCGAGCTGATCGGCAGTGACCTCGGCGATCTGGCAGGTGGCGAGCGGCTCGGCGTCGCGGTGAGCGGCGACCTCGGCACGGCCCTGAGCGCGCCGGCCGACCTGCTGCTGGTGGCCACGACCTCCTTCCTGGCGGAGGTGGCCGCCGACGTGCGCGCCGGCCTGGAACGCGGCCTGAACGTCATCACCACCGCCGAGGAGGCAGCGTTCCCGTGGATCATCGACCCCGACCTGGCTGAAGAGCTGGACGAGCTGGCGCGGGCCCGCGGCGTATCCGTGATCGGCGTGGGGCTCAATCCGGGGTTCATCTTCGATGCGTTGTTGCTCACCACCAGCGGCATCGCCTGGGACGTTCAGGCGATCCGCATCCGCCGCGTGGTCGACGTGTCGCGCTTCAGCGCCACCATCCAGCGGCGCCTGGGGATCGGGTTCACCGCCGAGCGCTTTGCCGAAGGCGTCTCCGCAGGTTCCATCACCGGCCACATCGGCTTCCCGCAGTCGTTCCACTTGGCGGCGCGCTGCCTGGGCGTCCGCATCGACCGCATCGAGAGCGGCTTCGAGCCGCTCGTCGCCAACCGGCCGTTCGACGGCGAGCATCTGCGCGTGGAGCCCGGCACCACCGCCGGCTTCGTGCAGCGCTACCGCGCCATCTGCGGCGGGAGGCCGTGGATGGCCGCCGAGTTCATCGCCCACGTGGATCCGCCGGCCGCCGGCCACGAGCCGTCCGACTCGATCGAGATCCACGGCTACAACGCGGTCAACCTGGCAATCAATCCCGGCTGCCAGCCGCAGCTCGGCACCGCCGCCATGGTCGCCAACGTGATGCCGCGGCTGATGGAGGCACGGCCGGGCTACCTGACCGTGGCCGACCTGGCGTTGCCGCACGCCCGGCCGACGGCCGGATCCTTCGGGTGAGGCACCAATGAAGCTGGCGATCGTCCAGATGGAGAGCGTGATGGGCGAGGTGAGCCGCAACATCGACGCCGCCCTCCGCCTGCTCGATCAGGCGGCCGCGTCGGGGGCGGAGGTGGCGCTGCTGCCCGAGTACTGGAGCACCGGCTTCTTCCCGGCCAGCCGCGACTACCGCCGCTACGACCTGGCGGCGCCCGACGACGGGCCCGCGATGACGGCGGTCCGCGGCAAGGCGGTCGAGCTGGGTCTGCATGTGGTGGCGACCATCTTCGAGCGCGACGGCAGCGACCTCTGCTACGACACCGCCATGCTGGTCCGGCCCGACGGCCGCATCGCCGGCAAGTACCGCAAGACCCACATCGGCGGCGAGCGCCACATCGTCGTCGACGGCGAGCTGGCCACCGACCTGGGCATCGAGTCCATCTACTTCCGCACCGGCATGCGCTTCCCGGTGTTCGGCATCGGCGAGTGGCGGGTGGGCATCATGCTCTGCTACGACACCTACTTCCCGGAGGCGGCGCGCTGCCTGGCGCTGGGCGGTGCCGAGGTCATCCTGGCGCCGTTCGGGATCTCCGACACCAGGAAGACGATCTGGAAGGAGCTGCTCGCGACCCGCGCGTTCGAGAACATCGTCTACCTGGCCGCCGCCAACAACACCGGCTACGTGCCGGCCCCGGACATGCCGATCGTGATGGGCGGACACAGCATCGCCATCGACCCGTACGGGGATGAGCTGGCGATGGCCAGCTACGACCGCGACGAGGTGCTGCGCGTGGACCTGGACCGCGACCACTTGCTGCGCGCGCGCCGCATGCACTTCATGTTCCGCGACCGGCGCCCGGAGGCGTACGGGATCATCAGCACGCCCACCGACGACATCGAACGCGGCCGCGGAGGAGGCTGACGATGAGGCTGGCGATATCGGGACCGTTGACCGACGAGGTCCTTGCCTTCGGGCGGCAGATCGGCGCCACCGACTACGTGGGCGGTCCGCCCGACCTCTCGCGGGCCGTTACGGCGGGCCGGGGAGGAAGTCGGCGCCCTGCATCATCATGTCCTGCTGTCTGACCACCAGGCCCTTCACCCGCGGCAGGTACTCGTTGATCCAGCGGGGATCGTTGCGCACCTTCTCGCGCGCTACCTCGAAATGGGCATAGTCCTGGTAGGCCCAGATGTGCACGATCCGGTTGAGCGGGCCGATGTCGGTGTAGTACCAGCCGGCCAGCTTGACGCCGTGGTCCTCCCGGATCTTCAGGGCGATGTCCCGGACCGCTTCCATGTAGCGGGGCACGGCGCCCGGCTGCACGTCGTAGATCCTCATGTCGTAGATCATCGCGGTCCTCCTGTCGTGTCGTCGGCGTAGAGCCACGGCACCTCGACGCTGGTGACCTGCAGCGTGGCCAGCCCGTTGCGGCGGGAGTCGCCCGCGCAGTAGGCCAGCAGCACCCGCTCCGGGTCGCCTGCCACGAAGTGCATGGCCGTGTAGCAGTAGTGCCCGTTCGGATCGTTCTCCAGCACCTGCCGGTGCCGCCAGGTGCGGCCGTCGTCCGCGGAGATCGCCGTGGTCAGCGGCGTGCGGCGGCCGTGGCCGCGGTGACCGGGATCGTAGCTGTCGTTCCACACCAGCAGCAGGTCTCCTGTCGACGGGATGCGCTTGATCGACGCCGGCGAGCGGGGCGAACGGATGTCGCCGGGCACCGGCTGCGTCCAGGTATCGCCGTCGTCGTCCGAGTGGCACAGGTACTGACTGCCCAGCACAGTGCGGCTGAACATCAGCAGGCGGCCGTCCCGGAGCTCCACGACGCCCGGCTCCTGCAGGCCGGTGCCGGTGGGGTCGTCGGCGACCGCAGCCGTGCCGCGTCCCCGGCGCCAGCTCCGCCCCGCGTCGTCGGACAGGTAGCAGACCGCCTCGCCGGTGGCCACGGGGTCGCTCGTCCACGCGGGGCCATGGTCGGCGATCGGGGCGATCAGCCGCCCGCTCGCGGAGACCACGACGCGGTCGGCGATGAGGATGAGGTAGCCGGCGTCGTCGGTGACCATGTCGACCGCATCGCCCCAGGTCGCGCCGTCGTCGCTCGACCGCCTGACGACCGGCTTGCAGTCGGAGAGCGCGTTCTTGAGCAGGTAGAACAGCAGCAGGTCGCCGTTGCCCAGCCGCAGCAGGCTCACCGACATCACGTTCAAACCGGCTTCGTTGCCCAGGACGATCTCGTCCTGGCCGGACCAGGTGAGCCCGCCGTCGGACGAGAAGCGTGCGGCCAGCTCCGCCGGGTCGTGGTCGCCGCCACGACCGGACAGGAACCGCGAGTAGATCAGCATGAGGCGGCCGTCGCGCAACTCTGCGAACGCCCCCTCGCTGTTGCGCGTATTGCCCGGCCCCGGCTCCAGCCGAAGCGCCCGTCGCACCCCTGACGGTTCGCTCATCGCCGAACATCATCCGTGATGGCCCGGACGAACTCAAGCGGATCGGTTCCACTCGGTGGTCCACACGCCGCGGAGGGCCATGTGACAACGCCGGGAAAAGCATGCACCATTCCCATGGGCCATGAGCGCATGTCGGTCGCACGACCTCCGGGGATTCGCCCATGTGTCCTGTATGGTCGGACTTCTCGACAATCGGTAACGACGTGTCATGTTGACCCGGCTCAGAGTCTCCGGTTTCAAGAACCTGGTCGATGTCGATGTGCGGCTTGGCTCGTTTACGTGTGTCGTCGGGCCGAACGGGGCGGGCAAATCGAACCTGTTCGACGCGATCCGATTCTTGAGCGCTCTGGCCGATCACACGCTCATGGAGGCCGCCACCTCCGTACGCGACCAACACGGCGGCAACGCGCACGTGCGGGACCTGTTTCATCACGTAGGTGACCGTTATGCCGATCGCATGTCGTTCGTAGCGGAGATGATCGTGCCGCGTCACGCCATCGACGACCTGGGGCAAGAGGCAGAGGCGAGTACTACCTTCTTGCGCTACTCCCTCGACCTCGCCTACCGAGAGCCGGATGACCGCTTGGCGCGGGGCGATCTTGCTATCGTCAAGGAAGAATTGGTTCACATCACCAAGCGGGACGCACCCAATCGGCTTCCGTTTCCCCACAGCGCCGGGAAGTGGCGGGATTCCGTGGTAACCGGCCGGCGATCTGTTCCCTACTTCATTTCGACAGAAGGCGATGGCGAGAACAGGATCATCAAGCTCCATCAGGATGGTGGCAGCAGGGGGCGTCCCCTGCCGAGGCCGGCCGCCAACCTGCCTCGCACGGTCCTGTCGGTCGCCAACGCTGCGGAGAGCCCTACGGTGCTGACGGCGCGCCGGGAGATGAAGTCGT
Organism: Spirochaetia bacterium; assembly: GCA_965215345.1. GTDB lineage: Bacteria > Spirochaetota > Spirochaetia > SZUA-6 > Bin103 > CATQHW01. The sequence goes on from CBDCDL010000002.1 coordinate 3,590,041, forward strand.
GGCAACTGGTGCAGCTCGAACCGTCGGCGCTGAGGCAGCCCGATGAGTTTGTTTCACCCACCCGCTTGGGAACGGATGGACGCCATCTGGCGGCAACGTTGTATCGCCTGGCACGCAATGCCGGACGTCAGAAAAGCACGGATGGCAGCGATGCGGCAGAAGAGGCGGCTGGATACTTGGCGGCCAACGGCGGAAACGAACGCGTATACAGCCAGATTGCCAGCCGCTTGGCGGAGCTCATCGACGACGTTCGGCAGATCCACGTAGATCTGGACGAGAAGCGCGAGACTCTGACGCTGTATGTTCGGGACAGGGACGGCACCACTCATCCCGCACGTGCACTCTCGGACGGCACATTGCGGTTTCTTGCGCTTTCCGTTCTGGAGCATGACCCCACGATGCAGGGTGTTCTTTGTCTGGAAGAACCCGAGAACGGGGTTCATCCCGCACGGATTCCGGCCATACTGCAGCTACTGCAAGACATCGCGGTGGACCTTCAGCAGCCTGTCGGGGAGGACAACCCGCTGCGTCAAGTCATCGTCAACACTCACTCCCCGGTAGTATTTCAGCAGGTGCCGGATGAGAGCGTCCTCTTCGTCAAGACGAGAGAGGCCATGAATCAGGCAGGTTGCCGCTTCAAGAAAGCGGATTTCCTTTGCTTGTCCGATACCTGGCGCGACGAAGTGAGTGAGGACGCGGCCCGCGGTGACCTGCTTGCATATCTGAATCCCGTGCTGCCAAAGGAGGGTGGAGAGTCGACAGGCAAGAAGCGCGTGATCGATCGGGAGGACATCAAGCAGTACTCGTGGCACTTCGGTGTCGACTCTCGATGAGTCTGCTACGCTACACGCTCGTAGCTGATGGATCGTCTGATCAGGCTCTCATCCCGATTCTCACTTGGTTGCTCAGGCGAAGCCTGGGTCCAAAACCGATTCAGGGAGAATTCTCCGACCTCCGACGACTGCCGAATCCACCGAAACGGCTTGCCGAGCGCATCGACCGCAGCGTTGAGTTGTTTCCCTGTGAGCTCCTGTTCGTCCATCGGGACGCCGACATCGAGCATCGCGTGGCGGAAATAGACCGTGCCGTTGCGGTTAGCAGGAACGGAGCTTCGCGGCCGGTGGTCCGCGTGGTGCCGGTGCGGATGCAAGAGGCTTGGCTGCTCATCGACAAGGCTGCGCTGAGGAGCGCCGCTGGCAATCCGAATGGTACGGAGCCGCTGGATCTGCCCAGCGTGGAGAAACTTGAAGCGTTGCCCGACCCGAAGCGGATTCTTCACGATCTCCTCCGGCAGGCCAGCGGGCTCCAAGGGCGGCGTCTCAGGAGATTCAACGAACGATCGAGCGGACACCGGGTGGCCGAGTGGATCGAGGACTTCCAGCCGCTCTACCGGTTGACCGCGTTTCGACGACTGGCTGACGATGTCGCAAGGACGGCACAGGAGCAGGGATGGAGTCAGTGAGCCGATGGAGGGCTGGAGGGCTGTGAAGCAGGCGGATCGGATCAGGATCGAGCGGTTGTCCCCGGCATGAGTCGAGTGATGGGCGACATCCTCGATTACGGACTCTCCTTCATCTCCGGCAGGGCGGCGGAGAACCGGGTGCGGTTCTGGATCGAGTCGCGGACCCGCATCTTCGACCGCGCGACCGGCAGGAGCGATTGCTTCTACCAATGTGCCTCCTGCAAGAGCGAGCACACCTTCGCAGAGCGCGACCTGTTCGTGGAGGACAACTACGACTTCCTGCCGATCTTCGGCCAGGACCACGGCATCGTGTTCCGGCGCAAGTCCGCCCGGCACGACGGGTACCGCGAGACGCGCCCGGCCGATGAATGGTGGGGCGGTCAGGTGTGCCGCCTGGTACCTGCGGCCGCCGTGCAGGAGGTGGCCACGTTCGAGGAGATCGCCGCAGCCACCCACCAGGCCCGTCCGCTGGTGGCGGCCACCGAGATTCGCGACGAGGACACCGGCCTCACCGCGACCATCGAGTATCCGGTGAAGACGATGAACATCCGTGAGCCCGACCGGCGCTACCAGGTCGACACCGGGCCGGTCGCGTGGCCCGACCTGAGCGAGAGGCGCGAGCGGCTGGCCGACCTGCTGTCGCTCGCCTTCGTCGCCTTCAACGCACCGCACTTCGCCGACTTCGTGATCGAGGCGCCGACCTCGGTCGGCGAGGGCGGCGCCGCGTCCGAGGTCTTTCACTTTTCGAAGCTGGTCTCGCTGCCCGCTGCCAATCGCCTGTTCGCGATCGGTCCGGCGTTCGAGGGCGCGCCGTGAAGATCACCGACGTGACGCCGCACATCATGTGGGGCGGTGATGCAGGCGGATTCCAGTTCTCCTCCACCCTCTGGGGCCGAGGCGCCGGGCGCAACTGGCTGTTCGTCAAGGTGGAGACCGACGCGGGCGTGCACGGCTGGGGCGAGGCGTCTCTGGTCAACCAGACCCCGGCGATCGCGGCGTCGATCGAGCTGCTGGGCCGGCAGATCATGGGGCAGGATCCGGCCGCGATCGAACGGCTCTGGCAGATCATGTACCTGCACAACCGTTACCGCGGCGGTGTGGTGATCAACTCCGCGTTGAGCGCCATCGACCAGGCGCTCTGGGACATCAAGGGCAAAGTGCTGGACACTCCGGTGTACCAGCTCCTCGGCGGGGCGGTGCGGGAGTCGATCCGCGTCTATGCCGGCGCGGGCGACCCGGAACAGGCGCGGGAGCGGATCGCCGAGGGCTTCGCCGGCGTGAAGACCGGCGGCGGCTGGCACGGCGCCGGCCACGCCGTGGACGACCGCAACGCGCCGGACGTGCTCCGCCAGGAGCTGCTGGCGATCCGGGACGCGCTGCCGCCGGACGCCGAGCTGATGGTGGACAACCACGGCCACTCGCGGCCGGGGGATGCGATCCGGCAGATCCGGGCCGTCGACGACCTGGGGCTGCTGTTCTTCGAGGAGCCGCTGCCGCCGGACAATCCGGACGAGCTGGCGCTGCTGCGCGCCGCCGGCCTGTCCACGCCGCTGGCCGCCGGCGAGCGATTGCACAGCCGCTGGGCGTTCCGTGACTTGGTGATCCGCCAGCTCGTTGACGTGATCCAGCCCGACATCTGCCACTGCGGCGGCATCTCCGAGCTGCGCCGCATCGCCGCGCTGGCGGAGATCTACGGGATCACCGTGGCGCCGCACAATCCCAAGGGGCCGGTGGCCACGGCCGCCAGCCTGCACGTGTGCGCGACCGTTCCCAACTTCCTGATCCTGGAGCACGCGCACGCGAACCCCCTGTTCGACGCCCTGCAGGTGCAGCCGATGCGGATCGGCGAATCAGGCTACGCGCTGCCGGCAGGCCCCGGACTGGGCGTCGATCTGGACGAGGAGGTGATCGCCGCCCACCCGTACCGCCACCGGCCGGTGCTGCAAGCATACGAGGCGGACGGCACGCCCTCGCACCCATAGCGTAGCGTGCGGCCGGACGAGGAGCCGCGCCGGCACGAGCTGGACGCGCTGCGCGCCTTCGCCATGCTGCTCGGCGTCGTCCTGCACGCGGCGCTGACGTTCTTCCCGGAGGTCTGGCCGGTGCAGGATCGGACGGCCGGTTTTCACGGCCCGTGGGAGGAGCTGTTCTTTGCCGTGCACGGCTTCCGCATGCCGGTCTTCTTCCTCTTGAGCGGGTTCTTCACCGCCATGCTGTGGCGGCGGCGCGGCCTGCCGTCCCTGATCCGCCATCGTTTGCGCCGCGTGGCCCTGCCGCTGGCGCTCGCCATGGTGACGGTTGGACCGGCGATGGATTGGGTCGTCGCCCAGGCGCTCGGGGCGGAGGCGAAGGGCTTCTCTGTCCGAGGACTGCTGCCACGGCTGGGCGAGTTCCACCACCTGTGGTTCCTCTGGATGCTGCTGTGGCTGCTGGCAGGGTTCTTGGTGGTAGCGTTCGTCGCCGATCGAGTGCGTGCCCGGGCTGCGCGCGACGACGGCGCCGCACAGCCGGCATGGCCACGATGGGTGATGTCGCTGCTGATCCCGCTCACGCTGCTGCCGCAGTTCGGCATGGCCGGTGGCGGCGCCTACCCGATGTTCGGTCCGGATACCGACACCGGGCTGCTGCCGCCGATCCACCTGTTGGCCTACTACGCCGCGTTCTTCGCGTTCGGGGCGCTGACGTACGGCCGCCGCGACCGCGAGGGCGCGCTTCTGGCCGACACGCTCGGCCGGCGCTGGCCGTTCGTCCTGCCGGTCACCGTGCTGGTGGTACTCCCCACGGGACTCGCCGTCACGTTCCTGCCGGAGATCCGGTCGTGGGAGGCATCGCAGGTCCTGCAGGTGATCTATGCGTGGGGCATGTGCCTGGGCATGATCGGGCTGTTCCGGATCCTCCTGAGCCGCGAACGGCCGAGCGTCCGCTACCTGGCGGATGCCTCGTACTGGATCTACCTCGTTCACCTGCCGCTGGTGATCGGCGCGCAGATCGTCCTCCGAGACCGGGCCCTGCCATCAGGGATCAAGTTCCTGCTGATTGCCGCCGGAGTCACCGCGGTTCTGTTGCTCAGCTATCAGGCATTCGTCCGCCACACGCCGATCGGCACCCTGCTGAACGGCCGTAAACGCCGGCCGGTCTACGGGTAGAAGTAGGCGAGGGGATAGATGCGCAGCACCTTCTCGCTGCCCAGCACCACTTCGCTGCTGCCCTCGTCCTCGAAGCCGGACTTTGTGCCACCGGCGAACTCGAACCACTCGCGCGCGTAGAGGACGAAGACCCGGTCGCCGATCACGCGCACGTTGGGATAGCGGAACACGGCGAAGTCGTCGGGAAGCTGGCCCAGGTCGGGCAATCCGATCACCGGCGTGACCGGATACTCCTCCGGGACCCGCTCGACGTCGTCCATGCCCGCGCTGACCTCGATGGTGCGGAACTGCTCCCAGGTGGCGCCCGAATCGCGCGAGATGGCGGCCGACAGCCGGCCGCGCCGGTAGCCGCGGCGGATCTCCTCCCGCGACGTCTGATTCCAGACGCAGAGCAGGTCGCCGGTGGAGGGGATCGAGGTCACGGCCGGAGGCGAGTAGGAGGCGGCCAGCGCGGTGGGGCGCACCGCCGACCAGGTGGCGCCGCCGTTACGGCTATAGCTGGCGACCAGCCGGCCTACCGTGGAGCGGGCCAGGAACAGGACGCGCCCGTCTGCGGTCTCGACCACGCTCGGCTCGTCGCAGGCGGTGATGCCGCCGTAGCCGTTGGCGACCCCGTCGCCGTCGAACCAGCCCATCAGCTCGCCGTCGCAGGCCTGCCAGGTCGCGCCCTCGTCGTCGGAGTAGCTGACCGAGGCGATGTCGATCTCCGGCCAGTGGTAGTGCCCGTCCACCAAGCGCCGGATGCCCTTCCAGATGCCGTAGCTGCGGACCTGGTCCAGCGGCAGGTCGGGGTGGTTCTGGTTGGCGAAGCACGACCGGTTGGGGTAGAGCAGGCGGCCGCTCGACAACTGGATCAGGGTGTCGTAGTAGGGACTGCCGAACAGTTCGATCGGCCTTCCATCGCCCCAACTCCGCCCGTCGTCGAGGGAGAGCCACAGCGTGTCCCGTGAGAACGCGGCCAGGGCGCCGGACTGCAGCCGCAACAGTCCCCACGCGCAGACCGGCTCCGGAAACTCTCGTTCCTGCCCCCACGACTCACCTCCGTCGTGAGAGATGCGGAACTGCCGCTTGCGCGCCGCCAGCAGCGCGCCGTCGGCGAGCTGCTCGATGCTCCACTCGCGGCCGATGCCCGTGAACTCCACCACGCCCTCCGGCGGTGGTTTGCGAAAAACGGGGTGCCCCGGCGTCTTGTCGTTCATTGTTCCTCCTCGGTCACGGACCTCACCTGTCGTCGGACAGCCGCACGAGAAACCGGTCGAAATCGTCCAGGTCGCGGGCGATCAGCGGCCGTACTTTCTCGTAGGTTCGGGTCAGAGAGTCGATTCGATCCCAGTCGTATTGCTGCTCCACATAGTGGCGCTTGAAGTGACGGAATCTCATGAGCTCCGCCAGGTGACCGTACGTCTCGCGTGCGATCAGAGACTGACGGATACCGGGGACCTCGATAGTCATCTTCTCCAGCAGGTCGCTGTGCCAGCGGTCGGCCGACAGACGGTTTTCGAAGAACTGCGACACCCTGAGGAACAGGGTCTCCAGGGCGGTGTAGGTGTCGTCCAGAACCTCGGCGATGACGATGGCGCTGGTCCGACCGCGCCCGAGCTTGGGCAACTCACGCTCACGGAAATCGCGGTAGTAGGAGTCGACGTCGTCCAGCACCTCTCGCGCCTGCGCGAGATGGCCGCGCAGAACCGCTATCGACTCACTTTCGCTCATGGATCAGGCGACCCCGTTCACGGATGGATGCGGCATGGGCCGGATACGCTCTCTCGAGTTGCACCAAGTCGAGTTCGAACCCGGTAAGTTCGCAGGCCTCCCCATAGAGCGCCAGAAAGTCTTCGGATGAGGCGATGCCTTCGACCGCGATGTCGATGTCGGACCACTCCGAGAAGGCGCGCGGGTGCAAGAGTGATCCCCACTGGTAAATCCGTGTCGGCCGGTATTTGCCGACCGCCAGATCGACGATGCGTTCGAAATCGTGGCGTGCAGCCTGCAGTCGCCTTTGGAGCGCTTCACGGCGCGTCTCTTCTCTGCGGCGCAGGAATCGCCGTGCCGATCCGTAGTCGAAGTCACTCACCGGCACGCAGTGTAGCACTGCGCCCGGTCAGGCCCAGACTGCCAGCTCGCCGAACACGGACCGCAGGCGCTCGGCGTGCTCCTCGGGGAGTTCCAGGCTCTCCATGCAGGCGACGTTGGCGTCGAGGTGCTGGAGGTTGGTGGTGCCGGTCAGCACCGAGTGGACGTCCGGATGGCGGGCGGCGAAGCGGTAGCCGGCGGTGACGACCGAGTCGACGCTGCCGCCCACCAGCCATCCCAGCGGATCGTCGTCGTCCAGGGCGTCGTCGGCGATCGCCTCGTCCCGCTTCAGCTCGGCGATCAGCGCGCGGAGCTGGGCCGGCTGGGAGAGCTTGGAGCGCACCGCACTCATGCAGACCACGCCGGTGCCGTGCCGTCGCGCCAGCGGCAGCGCCCGCTTGGCCGCGAACTGGTTGAGGATGCCGTACTTGAGGGAGATCACGTCCCAGGAGTCGGGGTGGCGTTCGAGCGCCAGCGACACCGCCTCGTGCGCGGGGTCGACGATGTAGCGCTCGCTGATGCCGCGGTAGCGGATCTTGCCTTCGTCGCGGAGCCGGTCCAGCACCGGGATGAACCGCTCGGCCACTTCCTCGTACTGCTCGGGGCGGACGCCGTGCAGCTCCATGACGTCGATGACGTCGGTGCGCAGCCGCCGCAGGCTCGCTTCGACGCCGCGGGTGAGCGCCTCCGGGTCGGTCCGGATCGGCGCGTCGGCGCCGCCCATGCCGGCCGGCGACCAGCGCGGCGACGGCGCCCACTTGGTCAGCAACAGGTAGCGGTCGCGCGGCACGCCGGCCAGCGCCTCGCCGAGCAGCGCCTCGCTCTTGCCGTAGTTCTCGGAGGTGTCGAAGAGGTTGATGCCGTGGTCCAGGCAGCGGTGCACCAGGGCAGCGCGCTGCGGGCGCTCGGCCGCCTCCGGGGCGCCGAAGCCGCTGGGGCCGCCGGTGCCGAAGGAGACCAGCGAGACCGAAAGGCCGGTGCGGCCGAGCGTGCGGAACTCCATCCTCGCCTCCCTTCGGCCGGCGGTCAGACGCTGGTCATGCCGGCGTCCGCCGCGGCCTGATCCAGCAGCCGCATGTCGGCGTCGGACAGCGCCGAGATCGGCGCGCGCGTGCACCCGCCGGCCAGGCCCCGCTTGTTGGCCAGGTAGCGCAGCGCGGCGGCCGGCGTGGCGGCGGCGGCCGCGAACGCGCGCCGGATGCTGTTCACCTTGCGCTGAATCGCGCGCGCCTGCGCCAGGTCGCCGGCGCGGACGCTGTCGTACAGGCTGATGCATTCGCGGCCCAGCATCAGCGGCGAGATGCCGTAGTTGGCGTCGGCTCCCATCACCAGCGCCGGCAGCGCCCGCGGCTCCTGCCCGTTGGTCACGAAGAAGCCGTCCCGGCCGTCGGTGCGGTCGATCAGGTCGATCAGCTCCGTGATGTCCAGGCTGGACTGCTTGATGGTCACCACGTTGTCGAGCCGGCTGAGCTCCACCAGGAGCGACACCGACATGTTGATCGCGACCCGCGGCGGGTTGTTGTAGATCGTGATCGGCAGCTTGCTCTCCGCCGCGATGCGGCCGAAGTGCCACCGCAGGTCGTCGTCGCAGGGGCGCAGGTAGTGGGGGGGCGTCATCATCACGCCGTCCATGCCCGCGCGGGCGGCGGCGTCGCCGAGCTCGATCACGGTGTCGGTGCGTGCGTGCGCGGTGCCGGCGATCACCGTGCAGCGGCCGGCCGCCTCCTCGACTGCCACCTCGTACAGGCGGATGCGCTCCTGCTCGGTGAGCAGCGGGAACTCCCCGAACGAGCCGGTGAGAGTGATGCCGTGGATGCCTTCGCCGATGAGGTAGGCGATGTTGGTGCGCATGCCCTGCTCGTCTATGCTGCCGTCGGCGTTGAACGGGGTCAGCAGGGGCATGATGTAGCCGCGCAGCGGCGCGGGACGGTCTGCGGACATGGAACGCTCCTCGTACGTATTCACCCGAGCTTCGCGCAAAGCGCGCGCAGCGGCAAGATCCACGGGGACCCACGCTCTTGCGATGTCGTCACGCATGAACTACAATCAGCTACGTGCTACGCGTGCTGATGGACGCAGACTGCCTCATCAAGATCACTGCGGCGGGATACAAGGAGGACACCCTCAGTGCCTTTACGGTGGTCATCCCTGAGCCCGTTGTGAAGGAAGTTGTTGCCCAAGGCTCGGGCCGGGCCGCATCGGAGCTGATTGCCAAGAACATCGAGGCGCGTCGCATAGAGGTCCACGCGGTCGCTGCCGAGTCAGGAGACGGCGCCCTGGCGATCTCCTTTCGCGCCGGAGGCTTCGACTGCGTGGGAACGGACGACCGACGCCTGATCAGTCGTCTGACGACGCTGGGGATACCCTGCGTGGTGCCCGGTCTTCTGCTCTACGAGCTGGCCAGACTGGGTCAGCTATCGCGCCACGAGGCCGAGCGATTGCTCCAGCGTCTTCAACCGTCCATCAGCAGCGACGAGTATCAGATCGTTCGTCATTTACTGGGAGGACTTGAACGATGAGTGTTCGCAGCATACGGATCTCGGAGGACATCGAGACAGCGATCCGGTATGTCGCCGAGCGGGAACACGCTGAGCAGGCGCAGTCGTTGCGCAAGCTGGCGCGTATGGGTTTTGAGGCGTACATCGCCGCCCAATACCGGGCGGGGGAGGTCAGCCTGCGGCAAGCCGCCGGTCTGCTGGGAGTCACATTGTGGGAGGCTCTCGACCGACTTGCTGCGCTGGGCGCAACCGGCAACGCGAGCGCAGAGTCTGTGTTGAAGGGGTTGGATGTCCTGGAGCCATCGTAGTCACGAAGTTCCACCCGCGCGTTGCTGTCAGTGCACACATGATTGAATCACAAGGACGCTATCGTGCCGCCGTGGACATCGGCGGCACCTTCACCGATCTGCTGGTCCTGGACGAGGAGCGGCAGCGCTGCCACGTGGGTAAGGTGCTGACCACCGTGCCCGACCCGTCGGCTGGCGTGCTGCAGGGGATCGCTGCCCTGCTGGAGGCGAGCGGGGTCGCGCCGGCGGCGGTCGGCGGCGTCATTCACGGCACCACGCTGGTGACCAACGCCCTGATCGAGCGGCGCGGCGCGCGCACCGCGCTGCTCACCACGGCCGGCTTCCGCGACGCCCTGGAGATCGGCACCGAGGGCCGCTACGACATCTACGACCTGGGTCTGATCAAGCCGGCGCCGCTGGTAGAGCGGCGGTTGCGCTTCGAGGTCCCGGAACGGATGAACGCGGCCGGTGAAACGCTACGGCCCCTGGACCCGGCGGCACTGGAACCGATCTGCGACGCGCTGCGGGAGGAGGGCATCGAGACGGTGGCGGTGTGCTACCTGCACGCCTACGCCAACCCTGCGCACGAGGTCGCAACCGCGGAGCTTCTGCAGGAGCAGCTGCCGCGCCTGCCGGTTACCCTGTCGCACCGGGTCGCGCCGGCCTTGCGCGAGTACCAGCGTGCCTCCACGGCGGTCGCCAACGCTTACGTGCAGCCGCTCGCCGCCGGCTACCTGCGCGGGCTCGAGGAAGGGCTGCGCCGCGCCGGCGTCGCTGCACCGGTGCACATCATGCTGTCCACCGGCGGCACCGCCACCGTGGAGACCGCGGCCGACGTGCCCATCCGCCTGGTGGAGTCGGGGCCGGCCGGAGGCGCGCTGGCCGGCGCCTGGTGGGGCCGCTTCACCGGACACCACGACGTGCTGGCGTTCGACATGGGCGGCACCACGGCCAAGGCGGTGTTCACCGAGCACGGCGAGTTCGTGGTGACCGCCGAGTCGGAGGTGGCGCGCGTGCACCGCTTCAAGCGCGGCAGCGGGCTGCCGCTGCTGATGCCCACCATGCAGATGATCGAGATCGGCGCCGGCGGCGGCAGCATCGCGCGGCTGGGCGACCTGGGACTGCCGGCCGTGGGGCCGCAGAGCGCCGGCTCGGAGCCGGGGCCCGCCTGCTACGGCCGCGGCGGGCGCGAGCCCACGGTCACGGACGCCGACCTGCTGCTGGGGTATCTCGATCCGCACGCCTTCGCCGGCGGCACCATGACGCTGGACGTGGACGCCGCCCGGGCAGCCCTTGCGGAGCTGGCGTCGAACCTGCGGATCGATGAGCAACGGGCAGCCTGGGGCATCCACGACCTGGTCAACGAGAACATGGCCGCCGCCGCCCGCGTGCACGCGGCCGAGCGCGGCCTGGACACGCGGCGCTACGCGCTGGTGGCGACCGGCGGCGCCGGCCCGCTGCACGCCTGCGGCGTCGCGCGGCGCCTGCGGCTCGACACGGTGGTGATCCCGCCGCTGGCCGGCGTCGGATCGGCGTTCGGCCTGCTGCTGGCGCCGCTCTCCTTCGACATCACGCGCAGCTACGTGGCGCGGCTCGACCGGATCGAGTGCTCGACGCTGGAGGCGATCCTGGACGAGCTGGAGCGGGAGGGCCGGGCGCGGGTGAGCGACGCGGGGGTGGCGGACGAGGAGATCACCGTGCAGCGATCGGCGGACATGCGCTACGCGGGGCAGGGCTACGAGATCCGGGTGGAGGTGCCGCTCGGTGTGCCGGACGCCGGACTGCTGGACGGTGTGCGGCGGAGCTTCGAGCGGGCCTACACGGCGTTCTACGGGCAACTCTGCGACGGCGTACCGATAGAGGCCGTGAACTGGCGGGTCTCGGTGGAGGGGCCGCGTCCGGACCTGGGGCAGGTGCCGGAGCGCATGGCGGCGCACGGTGCGGCGGCCGATGTGCCCGACGACGGTCCCGCGGGGCCGCCCCGCCGTGAGGCGCTGTTCGGCGCTGACGGTGGCTTCGTGTCCACGCCGGTCCATCAGCGACACCTGCTGGCGGCGAACTTCGCCGCCGAGGGGCCGGCCATCATCGAGGAGGCGGAATCCACCACCGTGGTGCCGCCGGGCTGGAGCGTCGTCCGCGGCGCGGGTGGCTGCCTGCTGCTGCGCTCGGCGCGGGCTCCGGGAGGCGCGTCATGATCGATCCGATCACCCTGGAGGTGCTGCGCAACCGGCTGATCTCCATCGTCGACGAGCAGGCGGCAGCCCTGATCCACGCCTCCTTCACCACCGTGGTGCGCGAGGCGGGCGACCTGTCCGCCGGCGTGTTCGACGCCCGCGGGCGCATGCTGGCGCAGGCGGTCACCGGCACCCCCGGCCACATCAACACCATGGCCAACTGCGTGCGCGACTACGTCGTGCCCCGCCATCCGCTGGCGTCCCTGAGTCCCGGCGACACCCTGATCACCAACGACCCGTGGGCCGCCTCCGGCCACCTGTTCGACTTCACGGTGGTCACGCCGGTATTCCACCGTGGCCGCGGCGTCGGCTGGTTCGCCAACACCTGCCACGCCACCGACATCGGCGGCCTGAGCATGGGCGCGGACGCCACCGAGGTGTTCGAGGAGGGGCTGGCCGTGCCGCTGCTGAAGCTGTTCCGCGGCGGCGAGCCCAACGGCGAGTTGCTGGACATCGTGCGCGCCAACGTCCGCATGCCGGACATGGTGATCGGCGATCTCTACGCCCAGCACACCGGCAACCTGGTCGGGGCGCGCAAGCTCGTGGAGATGCTCGACGAGTACGGGCTTGAAGACCTGGAAGCCGTGGGCGAGGCGATCCTCGACCGGACCGAGGACGCGGTGCGCGCGGCGATCCGGGAGATCCCCGACGGCACCTACCGCAGCGCCGTGGCCATCGACGGCTTCGACGATCCGCTGCGGATCGAGTGCAGCGTGCACGTGACCGGCGACGCGGTCTCCATCGATTACGCCGGCAGCTCGCCGCAGGTGGAGCGCGGCATCAACGTGGTCATGAACTACACGCACGCCTACTCCACCTACACGGTGATGACGGTGGTGGCGCCGACGATCCCCAACAACGAGGGCGCCTTCCGGCCGATGACCATCACCGCGCCTGCCGGATCGATCCTCAACTGCCGCCGGCCCGCCGCGGTAGCCGCCCGCCACCTGATCGGGCACTTCGTGTCGCAGCCGATCCTGACCGCCCTGGGACAGGCGGTCCCCGACCGGGTGATGGCCGAGGGCTCGGCCGGCCTCTGGAACACCATGCTGGAAGGCCGGACCGGCCGGGACGGCGAGCTGTTCGCCTACATCTTCTTTTCTGCCGGCGGCATGGGCGCCAGGGCGCACCGCGACGGCCTGTCGGCGACGGCGTTTCCGTCGGGCATCACCGGCGTGCCGGCCGAGGCGATCGAGGCGGTGGCGCCGGTGCTGATGCACCGCCGCTCGCTGATCCCTGACTCCGGCGGCCCCGGCCGGTTTCGCGGCGGGCTGGGGCAGGAGATGGAGCTTGAAGTGGTCACCGGCTTTCCGGCCGTCCACTCGCCGATGTACGACCGCACGCGCACTCCGGCGCACGGCTTCGCCGGCGGCGAGGCGGGCAGCGTCGGAGAGGTCGTGCACAGCGACGGCCGCGCGCTGCACGCGAAGCGGCGCTACACGCTGCGGCCGGGGGACCGGTTCATCCTGCGCCTGCCGGGAGGCGGCGGCTACCACCCGCCCTGGCGGCGCGACCCGGCGGCGGTGGCCGAGGACGTACGGCAGGGATACGTGTCGGTGCAGGCCGCGGCGGAGCGCTACGGCGTGGTGATCGATTCCGCGACCGGCGCCGTCGACCACGCCGCCAGCGCGGCCCGGCGCCGCGCTCTCGCCACCGGCGGTGACGGGGGCGACACGTACCCCGCGCCGCACTATGGTCAGGTCCATGAGTGAGGGTCGGTTCTTTGCGCGCGACGAGGTGGAGCGCGAAACGATGGAGGGGTTCGAGCTCGGCTGGTACAGCCGTCCTGCGACCACCAAGGCCGGGCAACTCGTGGTCATCGAGGTGAAGCTCGAGCCCGGCGGGGGCCACGACTTCCACCGCCATCCCAACCAGGAAGAGGTGATCTACGTCCTGGACGGCGAGATCGAGCAGTGGGTCGACCGTCGCAGCCGCACGCTGCGGGCCGGCGACTCGGCGTTCATCCCGGCCGCCATGGTGCACGCATCGTTCAACGTGTCGGGATCAGCAGCTCGGGTGCTGGCCATCCTCGCCCCCTGCATCGGCGACGAGGGGTACGAGCTGGAGGAGGCGCACGAGCAGGCCCCCTGGAGCGGGCTGCGCTCCTGAGCCGAGGCGTCGGGCCTCAGCGAGGCCTGAAGCGGGCGATCACGTCGTCGGCAAAGGCGTGGTTGGCGTCGCGCGTCCGGCCTGCGGCGTGCGGCGTGTGCACGACGTTGTGGCGGCCGATCAGGGGTGAGTCGAGCGGCACCGGCTCCGCGTCGAACACGTCGGCGGCCAGCGCCAGCTCGTCGTTCAGCACGCGGCGGTACAGGGCCCGCGCGTCGCAGATCGCGGCGCGGGTGACCTGCACCACCAAGCCGTGCATGGGCAGGGCGTCGATCAACTCCGCGGTGATCAGGCCGCGGGTCGATTCGGTGAGCGGCACCATGGGCGCGAAGATCTGCGCGTCGGCGACCAGCTCCTCGACATGGAACCGGCGCGCGGCGCGCGCCGCCGCAAACGAGGCGTCGGGCGCGAACGGGTCCCAGACCGCCACGTCGGCGCCCAGCGCCGCGCACCAGGAGGCGTAGCGGGCGCCGATGTTGCCCATGCCGACCACGCGCACCCGCTTGCCGGCGACGGTGCCGTTGCAGAACCGCGGGTCGTCGCAGAACTGGGCGCCGCGCACGCGGCCGGCTCCGGCTTCCGGCGAGTAGTCCCACGGCGCCTGGCTGGTCTGCATGGCGGTGTGGTTCTGCGGGATCCGGCGCAGCCCGCAGATGGTCAGCGCCAGGGCATACTCGGCCACCGTCTGGCCCCAGTACACGTCCGCGCGGTGCGGGATGAAGCGCACGCCGCGCGCCTCGGCGGCCGCGACCGCCTCCTCGGAGCCGTCGCTCCGGTTGAGGTAGCACTCCTCCAGAGCGGCGAAGGGGTCCAGGTCGTGCGCGCGGAGTTGGAACCCCAGCAGCACCAGCCGCTGCACCGAACCGGGATCCCGCACCAAGCGCTCCGGGCCGGCATCCTCCGCCTCGGTCCGGATCAACTCGCACCCGCCGTTTTCCGCCCAGCGGCGCTGCCAGTGATCGGCCGTGTAGGGCCAACTAACCTCGAACTGCCGGTGCACGCAGATCACGGAGCGCACGCCGGCGGCGCCGGCTCCGTCCGGCCGCGGAGGCCTCATCCCTTGACCGATCCGGCCATCAGGCCGCGCACGAAGTAGCGCTGCAGCGAGAAGAAGACCACCAGCGGCATCACGATCGTCACGAACGCCCCGGAGGTCAGCACGTGCCAGTCCTGCCCGCGAGAACCCACCAGCTCCGCGAGCCGCGTGGTGACCAGCGCCAGCTCCGCCTTCGTGCCCAGGAACACCAGCGCGACGAGCAGGTCGTTCCACACCCAGAGGAACTGGAAGATCGCGAAGGACGCGACCACCGGCGTGGCGAGCGGCAGCACCAGACGCGTGAAGGTGACCCACGGCGTCGCGCCGTCGGTGTGAGCCGACTCGATGATCTCGCCGGAGATGGATGTGGCGATGTACCCGTACAGCAGGTAGGTGGCCAGCGGCAGGCCGAAGCCGGTGTGCGCGAGCCAGATGCCAAGAAAGGTGCCGTTCAGGCGCAGGCCGGTGTGGAGCCGCAGCACCGGGATCAGCGCCATCTGCAGCGGCACGATCAGCAGGCTGACGATGAGGATGAAGATCAGGTGGCGGCCCGGAAAGTCCATCCAGGCGATCGCGTAGGCGGCGAACGCCGCGATCGTGATCGGGATCACCGTGGACGGGATCGTCACCAGCAGGCTGTTCAGGAAGGCGTTGCCCATGTTGTCCGCCAGGATGACCCGTTCGTAGTTTCCCAGGGTCCACTGACCCGACGCGAACGGCGTGGCGAACGCCGTCCACCAGCCGCTGCTTGCGATCGCGTCCTCGGAGCGAAACGAGCTCACCAGCAACCCCAGCGTCGGCGCCGTCCAGATGACCACCAGCGCCCCCAGGAAGATCCAGATGAGCAGCCTGCCCGGCTTCATGCCGCTTCCCTCCGCATGCGCCGCACGGTCCGCATCATGAACGGGACGACGATGATGAACAGCAGCACGGCCAGCGCGCTGCCGCGGCCGAAGTCGAAGAAGCGGAACGCCTCGGCGTACATGCGCGACGCCACCACGTCGGTGTCGAAGTTGCCGCTGGTCATGACGAACACGACGTCGAACACCTTCAGCACCAGGAACAGGATGGTGGTGGACACCGTCAGCACGGTGGCCCTGATGCGCGGAATGGTGATGCGGAAGAAGACCCGGATCTCGCCTGCGCCGTCGATGCGGGCGGCTTCCAGGAGCTCCTGGGGAACGCCTTTCACCGCGGCGGACAGTATCACCATCGCGAATCCGGTCTGCAGCCAGATCATGATGAAGATCAGGAACAGGTTGTTGATCCACGGGATGCCGATCGCGTTCCAGGGGATCTGCGTCAGCCATGCCTGCGGCTCGCCGCCGAGGGCGGTGAAGATGGCGTTGAGCAGGCCGACCTGGTCGTAGCCGGCCGGCTGGAAGTAATAGACGAAGCGCCAGATCACGCTGGCGCCGACGAACGAGATCGCCATGGGCAGGAAGATCAGCGCCTTGATGACGCGCTCGACGACCCGTCCCAGGCGGTCGATCAGGACCGCGATCAGCAGCCCAAGCACGACCGACACGAACGGCGCCAGCAGCACCCAGAGCAGGGTGTTGCGCAGCACCAGCAGCATCTCCGGGTCCGTGATGATGAAGGCGTAGTTCGCGAGCCCGACGAAGACCTGCGAGGTGCGGTCGAAGAAGCTGATCCAGATCGTCCGCACCGCCGGGAAGACGATGTAGATGCAGAGGATCAGGATGGCGGGGCCGACGAACAGCCAGGGCCGCGCCGCATCCCGCAGGCGGCGCGGCAGGGCTTCGACCACGCCGTTGCCGGCGTAGAACAGCCCCCAGACGCCGCCGATGCCGATGGCCAGCGCGATCACGGCGATCAGCGCCTTCGGCGCCCGGCTGTCCCGCATGAACAGGAACGCCAGGAACAGGAGCGCCACGACGGCCGTGAACAGCCCGGCTGCGCGGAGCAGCGCGGGGAGCGCGATCCGTTCGGGGCGTGTGCCTTCGGTCATCGCCGGAAATGCGCGAAACGCCGGCCGCAGGCGGTCATCCCACGGCCGGCGCCGAAGCGCGTGCTGCGGTCCCGGTCAGCGCGGGAACGATGCGTCGATCTTCGCGAGCACGGAGCCCAGCTCCTCGCCGCTGATGTAGTCGACCATGCCGGTCCAGAAGGCGCCGGCGCCGACCGCGCCCGGCATCAGGTCCGAGCCGTCGAAGCGGAAGGTGTCGGCGTTCTGGATGATCTCCGCCGCCTTCTGATCGACGTAGGAGCCGTGCCACTCGATCTTGGCGTCCTTGTGCGGGGCCACGAAGCCGCCGAAGCCGGCCCACACTCGCGTGGACTCGCCGGACGCCAGCCAGCGCATCACTGCCAGGGTGGCCGGATCGTCGTTGAAGGCGCTCAGGATGTCGCCAGCGCCGAGCGCGGGGCGGCCTTCCTCGTCGTCGATCGGCGGCAGGTAGAAGACGTCGACGACCTCGCCGAGCTTCTCCTGCGCGCTCTCCGGCAGAAAGCCGGCGATGAAGGTGGCCTGCCGGTGCATGAGAGCGCGCGGCGGGTCCTGCACGAGCGGCGTGGCCGCGTCTCCGAACGGGACGGTCAGGATCGCGCTGCGGCCGCCCAGGACGAAGTCGTCTCGGAACCAGATGTCGCCCATGATCTCGATCGCCCGCCGCACTTCGGGCGAGTCGAACGGCAACTCGCCGCGGGTCCAGGCGTCGTACTGCTCAGGCGTCGCCGTGCGCAGCAGGATGTCCTCGATCCAGTCGGTGGCGACCCAGCCGGTCGCGCCGGAGCTCTCGATGCCGATCGACCAGGGGACGTGGCCGTCGGCGGCCATCTGCTCGGAGAGCGCGACCAACTCGTCCCAGGTCTCGGGAATCTCGTAGCCTTCGGCCTCGAAGACGGGCTTGGCGTACCAGACCAGGCTCTTCAGCGATGCCCGGTACCAGACGCCGGCGATGGTGTCGTCGACGCGTGACAGGTCGACCCAGGCGTCGGAGTACTGCTGCCGCAGGTAGTCCATGCTGAACGACTGGGAGAGATCGACGATGAACCCGCGGCGTACCATGTCGGCCATCAGGCCGGGCTGCGGGAAGGCCGCGATGTCGGGCGGATCTCCGCCCTCGGCGCGGATCACGACCAGCGACTCGAAGTCGCCGGATCCTTCGTAGACGATGTCGATGCCGGTCTGTTCCTCGAACGGCGCCATGCTGGCGTCGAAGCGCTCGGCGTCGATGTCGACGAAGGCGCCGAAGACGTTGACCGTCGACCCGGACAGGTCCTGGCCGTCGGTCCAGGGGTTGTCGGCGGCGGCCGAAGCCGTCGAGGTTTCCTCCTCACCGGTGGCGAACAGCGGCGCTGCCGCGAGTGCGCAGAACGCCACTGCGATGAGCAACATGCGTGCTCGATTCATGGGTAATCCTCCTCGATGAACACTGCTTCATAAAGTGGGGACAGGCTTCCGTCGCTGTCAAACCGGCGAGTTGTCCCGCAACTCACACCGCACGGTCTATCACGTGACGCAGGCGGCCCGGCGCCCGTCCGGACGGAGGGAGCGCAGGCAGTCCTCGACCATCACCAGGTAGTGGTCGAGGCCGTTGCCGTCCCAGACGGTCGCCTCCACGCACCAGTCGGTCGAGCAGCCGACGACGACCACGCTCTCGCGCTGCATGGTGCGCAGCAGCAGGTCGAATTCCGGCCCTTTGCAGGCGCTCCCGCGATCCTTGGGAATGACGACGGCCTGCGGTTGGCCCCGGAAGGATCGACCACCTCGGCCAAGGTCTCGCAGATCTGTTCGTCAACGGTAGTGCTCCGCCGCGTGGCGTCAACGCGCGCGCCGCCTGTCGGGTATGCTCTCGCACCATGGTGCGCCGCGAAGATCGAGGGCGAGGGGGACCGCGCCTGAAGACATGGTGCGCAACTCCAGCGGGTGGGAGGCCCGTCCCGGCAAGCGGCGGTACTCCTGCACCGCTGGGCCTCGGAGCGGTCGATGAATTCGAACGGGGGGTTTGACCAATGGACCGGGCTCGTTTCAGGCACCACTTCACCGGACCGCTCTCCTCGATCAACACGCCGTTCTGCAAGGACGGCGCGATCGACTACGCCGGCCTGCACCGGTTCGTCGACACCGCCATCGCCGGCGGGGCGCGCACGGTCCTGTTCACCCCCGGTGACAGCCTGTACGCGGTGATGTCGGAGCAGGAGATCGCCGACCTCACCAGGGTGACGCGCGAGCACATCGGCAGCCGGGCGATGTTTCTGGCCGCCGCGGCGCCGTGGTGGCAGGACCAGGCGGTGGCGTTCGCCCGCTATGCGGCCGAGATCGGCGCAGACGGCGTCCTCGCCTCCCCGCCATACCGGGGCGTCACGGTGCGCGATGCGGCCGACTACTTCCTGGCCGTATCGCGGGAGTTGCCGACGGTGATCCTGAGCGCCACGCTGGCGCCGCTCGGCCTTGGCGGCGCGCTGGAGGCAGTCCGGCTGCTGCTGGCCGAGGGCGAGCGCATCGTCGGTTTCAAGGAGGACTACGGCCCGGAGTTCGC
Source organism: Spirochaetia bacterium (assembly GCA_965215345.1). Lineage (GTDB taxonomy): Bacteria > Spirochaetota > Spirochaetia > SZUA-6 > Bin103 > CATQHW01. The sequence goes on from CBDCDL010000002.1 coordinate 3,609,391, forward strand.
GCGGCCGGCGTGCCTGCGCTCGCAGGGGACGTGGAGCAACTTTGCCGGCGGCCAGAAGCAGACCCACATGGATATGCATCCGTACGGATGCGACGGCTTCATGTCGGTGCTGGTGGTCTTCAAGCCGGAGATCACCCGTGCGTACTGGAACGCGATCGAGCGTGGCGACCTGGCGGCTGCCGCGTCGGTCATCAGGGACTACGACATGCCGATGTTCGACCTGCTGGGCGCCGCCTCGCCGGCCGGCAGCGACGCCGCCCAGCATGCCATGATGGAGCTCGCCGGCATCTCCGGCCGCTGGCGTCGGGCGCCGCTGGCCGACTACACCGACGAGGAGCTGGAGAGGCTGCGCGCCGGGCTGCAAGAGCTGTCGCTGCTGTGAGCCGGGGGAGGAAGAACGGCTGATGCGCATCCTGGACACTGGTCTGGTCTACGCCAATCCCAAGCCGCACCTGCACACGCGGCATGCATTCCACCCGACGCTCGTCGATCTGGGCGACGGCGAGCTGCTCTGCGGCCACGACCTGGGGGAGGCGGTGGAGGCCCTGGACTACCGCACCCATGTCGCCCGGTCGCGGGACGGGGGCGCCACCTGGGAGCCGGAAGGGCCGCTGCTGCCCGACCGTTACGCGGACGGATACACCCACTCGGTCAGGCTGAGCGCCGCCGGTGGCGGCCTGGTCGGCTTCGGCGCGCTGCACCGGCGCGACGATCCCGCCGAGGGGATCGTCAACCACGCCACGCTGGGCATGGTGCCGATGGACCTGATCCTGGTGCGCTCCGTTGACCGCGGGGCGAGCTGGAGCGACCCGGAGATCATCGACACGCCGCTGACCGGCCCCGCGTTCGAGATCTGTCACGCCTTGGTGGAACTGCCCGACGGCCGCTGGCTCGCGCCGACGGCCACCTGGGCCGGATGGGACGGGGAGCGTCCGGAGGGCGCCAAGACCGTGGTGCTGGAGAGCGACGACGGCGGGCGCACATGGCCGCGGCACGCGGTGATGTTCGACGGCACCGCGGAGGGCGTGGAGCATTGGGAGGTCTCGGTGGTTCCGCTCGGCGGCGACCGGGTGCTGGCGGTGAGCTGGGTGTGCCACACGGAGTCCGGATCCCACCGGCCGAACCGGTACGCGCTGAGCGGCGACAGCGGGCGCAGCTTCGGGCCGCCGGCCGAGCTGGGCCTGCGCGGGCAGACCTGCAAGGCGCTCGCGCTGAGCGACGGCCGCGTGCTGTTCGTCTACCGTCGCATCGACCCGCCGGGGCTGTGGGCGGTGCCGGGCACCTTGAACGGAGGCGGCTGGCGGCACGGGGAGCATCTCCTGCTCTGGAACGGCGGCCTGGCCGACTCGGGGATGACCGGCGCCGGCGGCGCATCGGACGAGCTGGCGGCGCTGAAGTTCGGCTTCCCGCAGATGATCGAGCGTGATGGCGGCGAGGTGCTGGTCGTGTTCTGGTGCTTCGAGGACTGGTCGACTCGCATCCGCTGGATCAGGCTGGACGTTTCGCCGAATTGATTCGCCGGGACTTGCCCGGCAGGAAGGCGCCGAGACCCTCGACGACCGTCATGCAGTGGTCGCAAGGTCGTACTCGCGCACGAGTACCTCCGCCGGAATCCCCCATGCAGCGGACAGAGTCCGGATCATCGCGAGCGTGAGGGGTCGTCGACGATTCAGCACCTCGGACGCGTGTGGCTGCGACCCGATCACGTCGGCGAGGTCCTTTTGCCTCAGGCCGCGCGCCTCCATGACATGTTCGAGTGCCGAGATGGGGTCAGGTGCCTCTATTGGCCAATGCTGGCTTCGTAAGCCTCCACCAAAGTAACGAGCACCTCCATCTCGTCTCTTTCCGGGGTGCCTGGCGTAGCGCCCATGAGTCTGTCGATGACGGTCAAAGCCATGTCGTAGTCGGCTTCGCTCCTGATCGGCTTTATGTTTGTAATATGCATTGTTATCAACCTGTGAAAAGGAGTTTATCAGTTCCAAAGAACTTTACTCAATCGTCGGGTTTCATAATCAGTTCATGTCGCACACTCCTTACACCAGTGACGCATCGACACGATCGTACTCGGCGTGGGTTCCCACGAATCGTACAAACCCGAGTCGACCCGCGTAGTCGAACCGGACGATAAGCCGGTACCTGTTTCCTCCAATGTTGAACACGATCCGGTCGTTCCCCACGATGCTGGCGGCTCTGTACATCTGTTTCACGTCCGCCGGCGACGACCAGTCGGCTTTCGACGCGACTTCGTGCCAGGACTTCAGCGGCTGTTCCGCTCAAGCTGGCTGCGTACGCCGATCGCGTCAGACTGAGTCTTCCATGGCGCCGCCGTCCGTGAGGGTGTGCCAGAACACGACGTCGGCCTGGTGCACGATGCTCACGTGCAGGGAGCGCTGCACCAACTCGCCCTCGCCGGAGTGGCAGCCGGCAGCGTGACACACCTCCTCGGGGAGTCCCACCGTCAGACAGACGTGGACACCGTACAGGGTGTGGCGGAGCGCCGGCCGGCCGGTGGCCACGGTGTCGGCGCGCCAGCGCCGCTGGTTGTCCGGGTCGAACTCGAACGGCTTGCCCACGTCGTGACAGAGCGCGCAGGCGGCCAGCAGGTCGCGGTCGATCGGCAGCTCCGGGAACCGGCCCTTCATCTCGTCGCCCATCGCCAGCGCGAGGCGGGTCACCCCGCGGATGTGGTCGAGCTGGGAGCCGCGCTTCATGCGCGGTGAGTCCGGCACGCCGGAGCCACGGATCTCGTCGATGGCGTTGAACGAGCTGTGCGCCAGCGAGTACGTCCAGGCGCGCGCCACCTTGTCGCGCAGATCGGCGTCGGCGATCTCGGCGAGCTCCGGCAGGCTCGCGGTCACGGCGTCCAGAAGGGCCGCGTCGTCTGCGGCACTCATCGGGCCGCCGCCTGAGCCTGTTCCAGCTTCTGCCGTTCTTCCCGTTCCTTGACCGCGCCGATGCCCCGGTACTCGAAGCGGGGCTTGGCGCCGGTGACCTCGATGATCCGGTAGTTGCGCGGAGATTCCTCCCACGCGGACTGGCACTCGAAGCCCCACAGCCGGCGCAGCGTGGGCGATGCCGCTTCGACGATGTCGTGCGGGATCGAGCGGGTGTGGTCGCAGAACGGCTTCATCCGCGCGCGGCAGTGGAAGTTCAGGACCGCGTAGCGGATCTGGTCCGTGTCATTCGGCGCGCCGCCGTGCATCAGCCGCCCGTCGTACACCAGGCAGGTGCCCGGCATGCAGATGAACTGTCGCTCGTCCTCCGGCGGGATCTTCGCCGAGTCGAGGTCCTTGACGTGCGAGCCCGGCACGAAGCGGGTGGCGCCGCTCTCTGCCGTGAACTGCGACAGCGCGAACAGAGACTGCGCGAAGGTGGGCACTACCGCGTGCACCTTGTAGGGCGGGTTCGGCATGAAGTCGTCCCCGTCGCGGTGCAGGCCCTGCGCCTTCATGCCTGGCATGGGCGACCGCGCCCCCGAGTCGCACAGGATGTAGTCGTCGCCAAGCAGGTACGCCAGGCACGCCATCACGCGCGGCACCTGCAGCATCTCCCGGAACACTTCGGCGCGTGCGGTCAGGTTGTGGGTCCGCAGGGTGCCGGGCTCGTGCTCGGTGGCACTCACTTCCTGGTAGGTGATGGCGATCTCCCGGATCGCCTCCTCGACCTGACGCTGGGTGAGGGCGTCTTCGATGATGGTGTAGCCGTGCTCGTCCAGATCCTCGAAGTGCCTGAGCATCGCCGGGTCGGTCTTCAGCTCCTGCAGCTCGGTCTCGATGTCCGTCGCCATGGTCGCAACGTATCACGCGGGTGGCCGACTTGCGACGGATTCCCGCCTGGAAGTACCGTGCACGGCATGGCACAGCTCCGGCACTTGGCATTGCGCTGCGGCGACATGGAGCGCTCGCGGAACTTCTACGAGACCGTGTTCGGCTGGCGGTTCGTGGGCTACCGGCCCAGCCGGCGCGCGTTGGATCTCAGCGACGGCACGCTCAACGTCACGCTGATCGAACAGGACCCGACCGACCGCCGCCAGTACGAGGAGGGCGAGGAGTTCATCCACTTCGGCATCGTCGTCGACGACCTGGACGCGGTGTGGCAGCGGCTGCACGAGCTGGGGGTGTCGTTCTCGAAGGAGAGCGTCAAGGAACGCAAGCCGATCGACCCCAGCCAGCCGCCGCCGGTCTCCTTCAAGGTCCTCGATCCCGACGGCAACGTGGTCGACATCACCTCCAACCGCAGCGAGTGGGTCGGGGTGCGGCTGGACGACTGAGGGCTGCTTGACGGCGAGGGAACTCGGAGAGCCGGCGGCAGACCGGCAGCAACCGTATCCGTCCCTTCATGTAGTGCCGGTTCGGCAATGTGATCAACCATGCGGTGTTGACCGAATCGTGCCGTCCCGGTCGACAGGGATCGGCTCGGCCGCCGGGGTGGCCCCGGGCTCGGGCATGGGAACCGGCTCCAGCGACGCGCCGCCTGGCTCCGAGCCCGTCGGGCGCCGGACTGCGCCGGTCAACGGCGCGTAAGCGACTCTCAGGTGAGGGGTCTCGATGCGCCGGCCGCCGCGGTGGCGGGAGATCATCGCCGCCTCCAGCACCCCGGTGGTGAGCAGCGTCCGCTCCACCGGGCTCTGCGGCCGGCCAGACAGCAGGAAGTCCTCGACGGCCAGGCCGAAGTAACTGAAGTGCGCGTGGTTGGGTCCTTCGTCCCCGTGGTACTCGCACGCGTCCACGCGTCCCGCACGCCGGCCGGCGTAGGCGAATGTGCGGACGTAGCCGTCGTCGCCGAGCATCAGCACCGTGCCGAGCAGGCCGTCGGCATATTCGAGCAGGAACACGTGCGGATCGCTCACGCGCTCGGGCGCCAGCCGGTCGGGTCCGGGGTTCGTGACGCGCAGCGCGGCGTCGGCCAAGTCGGCCGGCCAGCGGCCATCGTCTGCGGCCCGCCACACGTCGTCGCCTGACAGGCACGTCACGGCCACGACCCCGGTCTCGCCGCCCGCGCGGCGCTCTACCTGGCACTGCAGGGACTCCAGGGCGTGGAACCCGTAGCGCTCCAGCATGTGGAACCCGGTGGCGAGCGCCTCGTCGAGCGGAGCGCCGGCCGGATGCTCGAAGTTCGGCCGCCGCCAGTGGACGGGAAGCGAGGAGCCGGCCCAGAGCGGCGCGCGCAACTCGCGTGCGGTGTCGTACATCCAGCGGGCGTCGGCCCACCGGTAGGACAGGTGCTTGTCCACGAACACCGGCACGGGCCGCCCGTGCTCGGCGATCACCCCGCACACCTGCTCGAAGAGCCAGCGGCGCGGCAGCATCTCCTGGCCCAGGGCGGTGCGCGGATAGTCGCCGTGCTCGCCGATCAGCAGAACCCCGTCCACGGCCAGATGGCCGGTGCCCAGGGTCAGGGCCGCGGGAACGCTCTGGTACACCGGTACGTCGAACCGGCGGGCGAGCTGCAGTCCCACGTCGTCCCGGTGGATCTGATCGATGTACAGCGAGACGACGCGGGTGCGCGGCGGGACCAGCCCCTCGTCGGTGGGAAAGCCGGTGAGGAACTTGGCCGCCAGGACGCCGGCGTGGCTGTTCGGGAAGAACGTGGTCGTGATCGCGGCGATGCGAGCATGCCGGGCCATCGGTGCGTCGGGAGCGTAGCAGAGTCGGCGGTTCAGTCATCCGTGGGGCTTTGCGGGCCAGTGTGCGGTACGGGTCGCCGGTGGCCGCATGCGGTCCGCGCGGGGGCACGAACCGCTTCATCCAGCGATAGTGCCACCAACGCCGAAACGCTGACTGATAACCCTTGACAGGTTGTTTCGTTCTCTGGAAGAGTACGGCAATGATCATGCGCTGTGGGCAAGGCCGAGTGTCCGGTGAGGGACCCGATCTGCGTCGAGCCGAGGCGGTGGGCCCCAGCGTAGCTTCAGGTGCCCGAAAGGCGTCCCCCCGTCATGGCCACCGATCCGGCACGCCGGCGACACGGTGACGTCACGCTGAACGGCGGTGCGGACGCCGGGAACGTTCGAACGTTCAGATTTAACTTGAATCAAGGAGCGACGAGGCACTACCATAGCAAGCAAGCTGAGATAGTGAACTTACCCGGCTTCATGGCGGGACAGGAGGTAACCATGAAATACGTGATGGGTATAGTCGCCGCGGCGGCGATACTGGCGATGGCTGGCTGCAGGGGGGCGACGCCGAGCCCGGATCCGGTGGTGCCGACTCCGGAGCCTCCGGTGGTGCCGACTCCGGAGCCGGAGCCGGAGCCGGAGCATGAGATTGTCGAGTCCCTGACAGGGGAAGAGACGATAGTAGGCCAATGGTTCTGCGCGTCGAGCACGGCGGAGGTGACGCTGGGCAATTGCACCGCCTTCGACGGCAACATGGCGGTGGAAATCGAGCCTGACGGGACCGGCTCACAGCTGGAAGTGTTTCGGAGGTCATAGCATGAAACGCATACTGATCGCTCTTGTCGTTACAGCAATGGCGGCGTCGGCGTCGCTGACCCTTCTTGCCTTTTCTCCGATACCGGACGAAGGACTTGACGACGGTTTCCGCATCGACGGACAGGAAGATGATCTCGTGTGGGATCGCGGTGAGTCGCTCTCATGGGAGGTGGAGGAAGATAGGAGCAGCCTGGAAGATAGGAGCAGCCTGACCGTGGACGGTGTGACGTACACACTGAAAGAGCAGACGCCCAACGTGGTAAAGCTCGTCTCTGCTGATGGCAAAGAGCACTACCTGTTTCGCATCGGGTCGGATGAGTACAATAGTATGATAGAATATCGGGAGTGTGTCGACGCGGGCCGTAGCGACTGCGTCAATCCGCTCGATGGACTTGATCCAGGGGATCCAGTGACTTGATCCGTGATGAGACCTGCCGGCCCCCCTTCGCGTGGGGGGGGCCGGGCTAGACGGAGTGTAGCTGCGCGGCTCGTTCCGACCGGCTGACGAGATGTGCGCGGTGCGCTCGCTGTTGCGCCATCGCGACGGCTTGGTCAAGACCGCCGCACGCAGCGTGCAGCACAGGCAGAAGGCGTACGACCGGCTTGGCCATCACCGACGCCATCCTGGCCGGAGAGCGCGACCCTGAGTGCTTGGCGGCGCTGGCCCACCGGCGGATCAGAGCCAGCCGCCACACGATGATCAAGGCGCTGGAGGGCGATTGGCGATCCGAGCATCTGTTCACGCTGCGCCACGCGCGCCAGACCTCTGCGCATTACCAACAGCTCATCAGCGAGTGTGACCAGGAGATGGAGGCCCGCATCGGCGCCTTCGAGCAGACGCACGAACCGCCGGCCGCGACCTGCACGGACCCGCAATCCCCGCAGTCCGGGTGGCGATGACGACCGACGGATTCACTACACACCCGGCAGGCTGTTTGGTACGTTGCGGAGGGTGGGGCGCTCTGCGATCGTTCGGCGCGGCGGTCGTGGTGCTGATCGGTGCGGCCGCCTCACTCGGCGCCCAGCAGTTGTTCGACCCCGCCGACCGCATCTACCGGCACCTTGCCATCTGGGAGCAACGGGGCTACGTGTCGCCGCTGCCGGAGTTGCGACCCTTTGCCCCGCAGCTGGTGGTCGAACTCCTGCGGCAGGTGGTGGCCGTGGGTGATCGGCGCGACAGCGAGCTGGCCGAGTCCTATTTGATGGCGCTGTCGCCTGACGCGGAAGGCGACTCCCCGGTCCTTCCGCCATTCCACACCAGCGTCCGCGCCGACCTGTCGTCGGTACCGGAAGACGCCGTACAGGACGCACCGCGTACCCGGATCACTGCGGAAATCGCGCCCATCTACGTCACCGAGGGGTTGCTCGCGTACTCTGCCGCTTTCCAGGCTTGGTGGCAGAACGGGCACGAACCGTTGCTGCGGCACACGGTCCCCCGCGTCCCGGCGAATGAGCTCACCGTGCCTTACGATACAAACGGAGCCGGTGTTGCGGTTGACGTGCGTGCGGCGGCAGCGTTCGGCGTGCCCGGCCTGCACCTGCAGGCCGGCTTCGTACAGCACGAGTTCGGTTCGGCTCTGCAGGACAGTGTGGTGTTGGCCGCCGGCGCGCCGGCCGCGGCGCAGTTCAGTGCCGTCTATCGTGGCGAGGCATTCACCTACACCGCCGCGTTCCTGGAACTGGTGGCCCAGCAGGCGGCAACCAGGGCCGGCTACCGCTACGACCTCAAGTCGGGTTGTCCCGACGACAGACACGACTGCCCCGTGTCGTATCAAGGCTTTCCTTCCAAGTACCTCATGCTCCACGCGCTGCAGTGGCATCCACTCCCGTGGCTGAGCGCTACCGCGTTCTCGACCAAGCTGTTCGGTGGGCGGATCTCACTGTACCAACTGCTGCCGACGGCTTCCATCATCGAGCCCTATACACTCAACTACGACAATGGATTTCTCGGTGGTTCGATGCGGTTCCGATTGCCGGCGGCGACCAGCGCCGCCGTGACCCTGTTCATTGACGACCTCTTCTACTCTCGTAACGATGGCATCCGACTGTTCGGCAACAAGATGGCGGGGCAGGCGGCGGTCTCCTGGGCGCCGTCCTGGCTGCGAGGGATGGTGTCCGTCGATTACCTGTTCTTGACGCCTTACATGTATACCCATTCCAGCCATCAGACTCTGCACTATCTCACCTACACTCATCGCGGGCAGCCGCTCGGGAGCAGGCTCCCGCCCAACTCGGACCAGTGGACCCTCGCGGGGTTCCTGACCCCGGCAGAGTGGCTCGATCTGGAGCTGGCCGCACGCGCCATACGCCACGGCAACGCCTCGGATCCGACGCAACGTCTGTTTCCGGGGCCCTACGACGACGGTTCGATCTGGGACGACGGTTACGACAGTAACGAGAAGGTGACCTTCTACGGAGCCCCCAACTTCCTCAACCAACCGGTACTGGAGCGAGTCTATCAGTTCGAAGTCGCGGCCGCGGGTCGGGTGCCGCTGCCGCCGGTGGAGCTGACAGCGCGCATGAGCTACGGCATCGAGTACGTCGAAAACCTGGACCTGATAGAAGGCGCAACGGCGACCAACCACCTGTTCGGAGCGCAGGTCGGCATCAGTTTCTGATCCGGCGCGCGTGGGGTAACGCCGAGAACCATCCTGGTGGCTGGTCGAATCCACAAGCGGCAGGTGAGGAACTTGGCCGCCAGGACGCCGGCGTGGCTGTTCGGGGAAGACGTGGTTCGTAATCGCGGCGACGCGAGCATGTCGGGCCATCGGTGCGTAGGCAGCGTAGCGGAGTCGGCGGTTCAGTCGTCCGCTCTGTGCCTGCGGGCCACTGTGCGGTACAGGTCGCCGGTGACCGCATGCGCGCCGTCGGTGATCAGACCGGCGTCACGCATGATGGCGGCAAGCGCGTGGACGCCGTCACGACGTGGATACGTGCCTCATCAATGCTGGCGGCAGCATGCAGGCCGGCGCCGGTCGCGTCCAGTTGACGCGGCCGGGACGCGGGTCCTCAATAGCGGAGTGGGTATGTTCCAGGTCGGTGTGACGGTCTCCAACGTGGACGAGCCTGCCGGGAGCTTCACCGAACGCTTCTGGGTCGATACGGGGGCACTCTACACGTTCATACCGGAGGACCGGCTGCACGCGATCGGCGTCGAGCCCTTGCGGAGCCGAGAGCTGCTCCCGGCCGACGGCCGCCGCGACCGCCGCCTCATGGGCGAGGCGAAGCTGGCGATCGAGGGTCTCGAAGATGCCCTGACCTGCCAGGTCATTTTCGCCCCGGCGGGTTCGCTGTGCCTGCTGGGGGCGACGGCGCTGGAGGCGTTCGGCGTGGACGTCGATCCGGTCTCCAGGCGGCTGAAACCCATCCTCGCCATCATCGGCGGCTTCCTCGGCAGCAGCCCGCCCGAGACGGACGAGCCAGTCGCCTGACGGACTTCACGCGCATGGCGCATGACTTCAACGCGGCCGGGCCGCATCGGCTGCGGGACGGGACGACGGTCACGCTGCGCAGCGTGCTGGCTGCCGACACCGACCGGTTCGTCGAGTACTTCGACGGGCTGTCCGAGCGCAGCCGCCACTTCTTTCGTCCGTTCGCGTTCGAGCGGGCGAGCGCCGAAACGGTCACCTCCGACCTCGATTCGGAGGACTGGTTCCGGATCGTCGCCACCGCCGACCGCGGCGGACGGGAAGCGATCGTCGGCTACGCGTGGCTGCAGGACCTGAGCGGGCCCGACGTGCCCATGCTCGGCATCGGTCTCGTCGACGCCTGGCACGAGCGCGGCATCGGCCGGCTGCTGCTGCGCGCCCTGCTCGACGTGGGCCGCGGCATGGGCCTGAAGGCGATCCGGCTGGGCGTCAACGACGACAATCCGCGCGCCATCCACGTCTACGAGTCGGTCGGCTTCCGGCACGATCCGTCCAAGCCGCCGCAGGACCGCAACTCGTTCAAGCAGATCTACATGATCTGCGATCTGTGAGCGGCGATCGTCCCGTCGACGAACTCCCGGCCCGATTCGATCGAGGCGATGACGTTCTGGTTGAACCGGAACAGCAGGTGGCGCTCCGCCTTCTCGTCGCTGTAGGCGAGCATCTGTCCCGCCGCGCCACGCGCATGGCGGTCGGCGCGCTGCAGCGCCGCCCGGCATCGCTCCAGCCGGTCGCCCGCGCCCGCCGGGTCTCGATCCAGCCGGGCCAGGTAGGCGCGGTCGAGCTCGATCCGGGCCTCCTCGCACGAGCGCAGGACGTCGAAGTAGGCGGCGAAGTTCCCGGTCTTGAAGATCACGTAGTCCAGCTCGTTGCGTGACCCGGGAAGCACCCGCGGCCGGGCGGATCGGAGCAGGCCGACCACGGCCCGATACTGGGCGGCGCGGCGCTGCCAGAGCAGGTCCGGGCGCAGCGCGCGGTCCTCTTCGTGCTCGCCGCCGACCGCATTGCGGCGCCAGAACCAGAACGTTCCGGACTGGTCCCAGGACGCGGCGATGTCGCGCTCCAGCTCCTCCCTGCCGACCTCCAGGGGCTCGCGCGCGTAGTCGACGTCGGTCCGCAACCGGCACGGGGAGAAGTCGTGGAAGGACACGAAGATCTCGCTGCGGCCCCACCAGACCAGCGCGCGCTCGTGCTCCTCCAGCAGCACGTACGCCTCGGCGAGCTGATCGGCGGCATCCCGTCCGTAGAGGCGCTCGAGGTAGGCAGGGTAGAAGGACTCGCAGTCCAGGTCGGGAGCCCAGCAGCCGTCGGCAAGGAAGCGGGTCGTGCACTCCTGTCCTCGCTCCTTGCCGAGCTGGCCGATGATCCCGGTGGCCCCGAACCGCTCGGCCCCGGTGACGATCTGGTCGCGGTCGAACATGGTCGCGTGCACCTGCATGTGCAGCTCGCAGCCGTCGTCGACGATGCGCGGCACCACCACCAGGTCGCGGCCGGGCATGCCTTCATACCGCTCCATGAGGGGTCCGGCGTTGCCGCAGTTCTCCATGTTCGCGATCCACGCGTCCGCGGGCAGCACCGCGTCGAGCGCGCGCATCAGGTAGCCGCGGAAGAGAACGCCCACACCGATCTGAGCCTCCGGGTGATGGCGTTTCAGGCGCCGGATCAGCTCGGCGGCCAGGTACATCTGCAGCGCGTCGCACTCCAGGTCGCGGGGCGTCCGGGGTATCAGGTTGCCCGTGGCGTGGATCTCCTCCAGGGAAGGGATGTGCTCCAGGATGGCCGCCGACTCGCCGAGCAGTGCGCGCGTGCGCGGGTCGTCGAAATCCGGGCTGTGTTCCGGCGCCCAGAAGCCGTAGGAATCGGCCTCGGGGTAGGTCTCGATGATCGCGCGCATGGCCAGCTCCCAGATGTCCAGCGCGGCCGGATCGCCGGGCGCCACCGCCACGCCGCAGTAGCGCTGGAAGCTGTAGCTTTCGCTCGGCGCGAGGCCGTGATCGACCTTGGCGCTCTGCGGGGCCAGGTTGGGCGGGACGAAGGGGAGCTCGCCGGTGACCAGCCGGACCTGCACCTGCCGCCGGTGCGCGTGGCGGATGATCTCGCGCAGGAACGGGATGGCGATGCGGTAGGCATCCTCCTCCGACTGGACGTCGCGGAACTCCGGCGCGCACAGCCGGTCGTGGTCGTAGCAGTCGGCGCCGATGCGCAGGTCGGCACGGGTGCCGGTGGTGGTGTGCACGCTGCGGCCCCAGGAGCGCGAGTCCTTGCCGATCGCCAGGTGCCCGGATTCGAGGGTGGTGGTGAGCTCGCCCTGCACGCCGCGGTAGGAGAGCCGGATCCAGGCCGCCCCCATGCCCCACGCGAACTGCAGGACGTTCATCTTCAGCTTGGCGAGCTGGTCGATCAGGTGCCGGTACTCGTCGAGTCCCATGTACCAGGAGTAGCCGTGCCAGACGTGCACGCCCCGGTACTTCCTCGCGGGGTTGACCGCCACGTCCACTTCCGGCAGGTCGAGGGTGAGCTTGCGCTCGGGCACGACGTCGTTCGAGAGCTGGAACACGATGCCCAGCCGCTCCAGCAGCTCGTAGGCGGCGTACATGGTGCCGGCGGGATCGTTGCCGCCGGCGACGATCCCGCCGCGGCCGTCGAGGGCGACCGTCTTCAGCAGGTAGCCGCCTTCGGCCTTCAGCAACGTGAAGTCGACGGCGCCCCGATCGGCCAGCCGCCGCACCGCGGCGTTCTCATCGGGGCCTCCCACCAGAATCAGCGCGGCGCGGTCGCGCTCCGGGCTCCGAGGCAGCTCCGCCTCCGTGACGATCGGGAGCCTTCCGCCGCTGAGCCGCTCCAGGTGCGCCTGCAGCTCGCCTGCCACGAAGCGATGGAGCTCGTCCGCATCCGCGCCCACGACGACCGCCCCGCGCGGGGCGCCGTGCTCGAACAACGGGTTCCCCATCACCGCCAAGGAGTCTGTCGGATTTGCCGCGCAAGCGGGAAGGCCGACAGACTCCGACGCGAAAGGTGGGGATGGGCCGAAAGCGGAGCCGTAGTAGCCGACGGTTTCGGGGCGCTTGGAGGCTGCCGGGACCGGCAGTAAAGCTCCCCCACCGGCCCGGTCGGACCGGCGTTGACATGGGAGAAACGCGGACGCTGGCGTAGACTGGGACGGGTAATCTTGAGGGGGCGCGAAGTAGGCCGGCCTGTCACTGGTGTAGCGCCCTGCGGGGCGAACCCGGAGTAAAGCTTGGTCCCGAGGCCCGTGGCGTTGTCAGTGGTGAGGGTCTGCACGGCGACGTGCTGATCCATCCCGGTAAGGAGAATGCTCAGTTTGTTCACGCCTCGGCCGCTCCACTCATCCCGAGGAGAGACTGATGGCACGACGCAACCGTAGAGGCACGCGCAGCGGCAAGGGCAATCGCTCGGCGCAACCGCAGCAGATGCACCCCAACGCGGCAGGCTTGGATGTGGGGGCCACCGCGGTGTATGCGGCGGTGCGCGCCGAGCGCGACGAGCAGCCGATCCGATCGTTTGCGACCTTCACCCGCGACCTGCATGGCTTGGCCGATTGGCTGAGCGCCTGCAAGGTCGACACGGTCGCCATGGAGTCCACCGGCGTGTACTGGATCCCCGTGCACCAGATCCTGGAAGCACGCGGGTTCGAGGTGGTGCTGGTCAACGCCCGCCACGTGCGCTCGGTGCCCGGTCGCAAGAGCGACGTGTCCGACTGCGAGTGGCTGCGCTACCTGCATTCGGTCGGATTGCTGCGCGGCTCGTTCCGACCGGCTGACGAGGTGTGCGCGGTGCGCTCGCTGTTGCGCCATCGCGACGGCTTGGTCAAGACCGCCGCACGCAGCGTGCAGCACATGCAGAAGGCGTACGATCAGATGAACGTCCATCTGCACCACGCCATCTCCGATCTGACCGGCCAGACCGGCTTGGCCATCACCGACGCCATCCTGGCCGGAGAGCGCGACCCTGAGCGCTTGGCGGCGCTGGCCCACCCGCGGATCAGAGCCAGCCGCCACACGATGATCAAGGCGCTGGAGGGCGATTGGCGATCCGAACATCTGTTCACGCTGCGCCACGCGCGCCAGACCCATGCGCACTACCAACAGCTCATCAGCGAGTGTGACCGGGAGATCGAGGCCCGCATCGGCGCCTTCGAGCAGACGCACGAACCGCCGGCCGCAGACTGCACGGACCCGCACTCCCCGCAGTCCGCTGAGGCGTCCTCGGAGCCGCCTACGCCGACGGCGCAATCGTTCAGCGTGTCCGCCCACCTCACACGGCTGTTCGGCACCGACCTGACCCTCATTCCCGGCATCGGCGCTACCACCGCGCTGGTCCTGTTCAGCGAACTCGGCCCCGATCTGTCGCGGTTCCCGACCGCCTCGCAGTTCGCGTCGTGGTTGAACCTCTGTCCGCAGACCAAGATCACCGGCGGCAAGGTAATCAGTGCTCACACCGGGCCCGGCGTCAACCGCGCGGCGCAGGCGCTACGCATGGCAACCCAGACGCTCTACCGCAGCCACTCGGCGCTGGGCGATTTCTTTCGCCGCAAGCGTGCCCGCGTCGGCTCCCCGCAGGCGATCACCGACACGGCCCACAAGATGGCGCGCATCATCTACCATCTGGTGACCCGCCACGAGCTCTACGATGACCGGATTCTGTTCGATCAACAGCATCAGGACCGAAAACGCCATGAGCGGCGACTTCGCAATCAGGCGCGCGCACTCGGCTTCAGCTTGGTCCCGGAGACTGCCTGATTCTGCTTGTTTCTAAGGAGCGCTGGCGCCCGCGGGCGCACTGATTGTCACGATGTCGGTGAGACGACCGCACGACAAGCTGTTCCGCACCGTATTCGCCAACCCCGCAGAGACTGCCGCCCTGCTGCGCGCCCATCTGCCGCCGTCTCTCGCCGCCGCCCTGCAATGGTCCAGCCTGACCCTGCAGAACGCCAGCTTCGTCGACGACCGGATGCGCGGCAGCGAGGCGGACCTGCTGTTCACCGTCGAGCGCACCGCCGGCGATCCGCCCGCCTGGCTGTACCTGTTGCTGGAGCATCAGTCGAAGCCCGACCTGTGGATGCGCTTCCGGCTGCTCAAGTATTGCTGCCGCATCTGGGATCGAGGCCGCCGGCTGCACCCGAAGGAGCGGGAGCTACGACCGATCGTACCGATCGTGTTCTACCAGGGGCGCGGCCACTGGCGGCACGCTACGGAGTTCGCCGAGCTGTTCGCCGAGTCCGTGCGCGACTGGCCGTGGGTGCCGCGGTTCGCGCACCTGCTGATCGACCAGTCGCGGGTGAGGCCGGAGGCGGTGCGCGGCGAGTTGCAGGGACGCATCGCGCAGCTCATGATGATGGCGCCGTTTCGGCGTCGGCGTGAGGCGCTGCGGCGGGCGGCGGGACTGCTTGCGGAGTTGCTGCCGAGGGGCGGTCGGGATGCAGTCGGGACGTTCGTGCTGTATCTGTTGGCGACGCAAGACCGAGACACGGCCCGTGGCTTTGGAGAGGAGTTGCGCGGTGCGGTGTCGGGACCGGGAGGTGATCTGATGACCTATGCCGAGGAGTTGATCAAGGAGGGCGAGCGCAAGGGCCGCCGGGCAGGACAGCGTGAGGGGCGCCGGAGAGGGCGGCATGAAGGCCGTCGGGAAGGTCGGCAGGAAGGCCGCCGGGAGGGCGAACAGCACGGACTGCTGCGAGGGCAAGTAGGAACCATCGAGAACCTGCTGCGAGCCGGCGTGCGGTGGTCGGTCATCGAGACGGCCACCGGGATCGACCGGGACACCCTGCACGATCTCAAGCAGCGACTCGCAGGACCGGATAACAGCGGAACCAAAGAAACCGACGACGACTGAAGAAATCGACTTGCAAAGATGATCCGCCTGTGCCATGACGCGTATGGTCGCGGCTCCGTGAGCGGCTGAACAGAGCAGATGACCGCCTCACCGCCTCACCGCCGAAACCTCTGACTTGACGCCAGGTGGCTGTCCGGCAACCCGTTATTGACCGGTTGTGTGCCGGCTTCTCTGAGAGATTCACTCGACCTTGAGGAAAGCAACGTGGGGAGGTACTTGGGGACGTTGGACTTCTGCGAGACGTGACGAGGATTGTGGCGAAGTAGGCGTGGTCTGACGAACCTGCACACGGTCGCGGATCGAAGCTGGGTGCGCAGCGCGCAAGTGGCGCTGCGCACCCGATCAGTATTGTTGGATCCCAGATAGTTTCGTCAAGGAAATCCTGGAGTGTTTCGCCGCAGGAGGCTCGAGATTTGTCGGGTAGTGCCGTTGTGGTGAAAGACTGCGGGACGGCAGGGATTGAGTTGTCGGGGACGAGCAGGCGGTGGCAGGTGTTCCCGTCTCCTGCCGTTAACCCAAGTTTAACACTCGCGCAGGCGATTTCAGGAAGTTGGAGTGATTTCCGCGAATCTATGGGGGGCTCTGCCTCCAAAATGGGCTGATCGGCCGAAGTAGTGCCATAATAGTCAGCGAGGCCATTGACCGCCTCTTGCCGGCTATCTACCTTCAGTCAGCCATGTTCGTGCGCCGCACTCAGACCCGAGCCACCGCCAACGGCGACCGCTACTTTACCTATCGCTTGGTGCGTTCTGAACGCCGCGGCGCCCACGTCCGGCAGCGCACTCTGCTCAATCTCGGCCGCCACTTCTCGCTTCCTCACGCCGATTGGCCGCTGCTGTGCTCGCGCATCAAGCAACTGCTAAGCCCCCAAGATGCGCTGCTGTCCACCGATATTCGCCCGCCCATCGAGCGGGAAGCACAACGGATCGCCGCGCAGTTGATCGCCCGTCAAGTACCGCTGCACGCAGCCTCCTCTGCGGAGGACAGCGCTGGCGAAAACGAGTTCCACAGCGTCGACGTCGCTTCTCTGCAACTGCTGCGGCCACGCAGCGTCGGCGTCGAACAGGTCGGCCTATGGGCCATGCAGCAGGTGCAGTTGATCCCGTTGCTCAACAGGTTGGGTCTGAGCGGCCCGCAGCGCGCTGCGGCGGTCGGCTCCATCATCGCCCGCATGGCCGCGCCCGGCTCCGAACGGGCCACCTATCGCTGGTTGCAGCAGTGCAGCGCCTTGGGCGAACTGCTGCAGGTGGACTTCGAGACCATGAGCATGATGCAGTTGTACCGCGCCTCCGACGCGCTGGTCGGCCAGCAACAGGCGATCGAACAGCATCTGTTCAAGCAAGTGACGGATCTGTTCTGCCTGGGAACGACTGTCACGTCATATGACCTGACCAACTCCTATTTCGAGGGGGAGGCGGCAGATCAGCCGCTGGCCCAGCGCGGTCATTCCAAGGAGCAGATCAGCCGCTGCTGACCTTGGGTCTGGTGCTGGACGGCAGCGGGTTCGTGCGTCGCAGCGAGGTATTGGCTGGCAATGTCGTCGAACAGGATGTCCTGCAAGGGGTGCTCGAGCGCCTGCAGGTGCCTGACCACGCGCTGCTCGTGATGGATTGCGGGGCGGCCACCGAGAAGAATCTGCAATGGCTGCGGGAGCAGGGATACCGGTATTTGGCGGTGAGTCGCGAGCGCACCCGAAGATTTGATGCCGAGGCGGCGCTGCGCCTGCAGACGGCCTCACGGCAGGAGATACAGGTGCAGATGGTGCGGTCGGAGGACGGCGCCGAAGTGCGCCTGTACTGCTACTCGGAGGCTCGGCACGGCAAGGAGCAGGCGATGCTGAAACGGGCTACCGAGCGCTTCGAGAAGCGCCTGCAGGAGCTGCACGAAGGACTGTCCCGGCCGCAGACGCACAAGAAGACCGAGAGGATCTGGCAGCGCATCGGGCGCCTGAAGACCAACAGCAGCGGTGCGGCTCAGCATTACCATATCGAGGTGGTTACCGATAAGAGCGGCGAGAAGGCCACCGCCATCAAGTGGGAACAACGCCCGGTTGCCGGTTCGAAGCTGACCCATCCGGGGGTGTACTGCCTGCGCAGCAACCAGACCGACTGGGATGCCGAGACGATGTGGCGTACCTCCATCACGCTGACCGATCTGGAGGCGGTGTTTCGATCCCTGAAGTCCGAGCTGGGGTTGCGGCCGATCTTCCACCAGAAGCCGGATCGCGCCAATGGTCATCTGTTCATTACCGTGCTGGCCTATCAGTTGGTGCAGGTGATCCGACGCCGCTTGCGCGAGCACGGCGAGCACGCCTCATGGCGCACGGTGCGCAGCATCCTCGCCGGCCAGCAGCGCGTCACGGCCACCTTTCGCCGTGCTGACGGTCGCACCCTGCACGTGCGCAAGGCGACCGAGGCCGAGCCAGCCCAGCGTGCGATCTACGATGCGTTGGGAGCTGATCCGGCCCCCGGTGGGATCAGGACGGTGCTCGCAGAGTAGCGATGCTCACCAGTTGCGCAGCGAATGTAGTGCCACCCGCCGATATGAGACCTTCTAATTCATGCACCCGTAGCAGGATATGTTTCAGCCCGTTAAACTTGGGTTAAGGAACGGGAAACGCCTAGAATCCTCGAATCTCGTCGAAGCGATCGGGCCAGAGGCCCATGAACACGGCATCGGCCAGGTACGTGTTGCTGAACATCAGTACTCCCTGAAACAACGGAACGTGGTCGGCGCCCCAGCTCCCGTGCAGGACGATGCCGCCCGGCGTGACGTAGAACTCCAGCAGCTCGCGCATGGTGGCGTTCGCAACCTCGCGAAAGCGGTCTTCCAGCGACGGATCGACCCGGCACACGCGCAACATCGAGTTGAGGGCGATCACCGCCGAGCACGAATCGCGCGGCACGTGCGGCACGGCCGGATCGCTCATGTCGTAGAACGGGATCAGGTCGTCCGGCAGGTGGGCGATCCAGTAGTCGGCGCAGCGCAGGTAGGTGTCCAGGAAGCGCCGCTCTCCGGTCGCCTCGAACGCCTGCGCGTATCCCATCAGCATCCACGCTTGGCCGCGCGACCATGCGGTGTCGGCCGAGTACGCCTGATTGGAGTGGAACTCCAGAGGCTCGCCGGTGTGCTCGTCGAAGCTCAGGCCGTGATGCGATGAGCCGTCCGGCCGCTGGAATCCCAGGCGCAGGTAGGCGTCGCAGTGGCGGCATGCCTGGTCGCTGAAACGCGGCTCGAAGCGTCCCGCCCACCACAGCACCTCGAACCAGAATCCCGACCAGTCGATGTGGGTGCAGCGCGCGGGCGTGCTCGCAGGAGCGTGCACGCTGTGGAACCGGTGCTTGACCCCTTCGCCGGGGAAGACGGCTTCCGCCGGCGCGCCGGGATGGCGGCCGAAGACCTCGTTCTGCGGATCGTAGAACCGGCTCATCGTCGCGGCGGCGCGCAGGCCCTGCTGCTTGAGCTCCTCGGCGCCCGTGAGCTGGTAGCCCCAGACGGCGCTCCGGTAGGCGGCGACGCCGCAGTGGCTGGAAAGGACATCGGCCAGAGGGGAGAAGACGCGCGCGCCGCGCTGCGCGTACTCCCGGCAACGCGGGTCGCCGGTCGCGGCATACAACAGCCACAGCAGTCCGACGGCGCCGTAGCCGTCGAAGCTGAAGGTGCCGGCGAACACGCTGCCGTTGTTCTGGTTGAAGATCAGGTACTCGCCCGGCCCGGCGTCCGGCCACTCCCGGACGATGCTCTGCCCGCGTGACTCCAGGCGGCCCCAGGCCGTTTCGAGCAGCGCCGTGTCCACCAGTGCCATCGCGATCCTCCTGTGCGGCGTCTCGGATACGCCGCGTGCCGGCGCGAATGCGGGGCGATCATAGTGGAGGATGAGCGGGAAGATCCGTCCACGCGTTGGCGCTCACCGGTGCCGCCGCCATGACTCGATCCGTGCACGGAGCTCGATGCGGAACTGGCCATGCGGTATCGGATTGGCAATACTTGCGCGTGCGCTTCTTCAATACCACCGGCCCGGTGGTTCCCGCAGACCATTACTGCATCCCACCCCTGGAGCGGCTGAATCTCGACGAGGTCCGAACGCTCGTCCGGGACAAGCGGTACTTCGTCCTGCACGCTCCGCGCCAGACCGGCAAGACCTCCGCGCTGCTGGCGCTGCGCGACCTGCTCAACAGCGGTTCTGCGGGCTCGTACCGCTGCGTGTACGCCAACGTCGAAGGCGCCCAAGCCGCGCGCGAGGACAAGGAAGAGGCGATGCGCGCCATCCTGGACGAGCTGGCATCGCGCGCTCGTTCGACGTTGCGCGACGACTTTCTGGACGAACGATGGCCCGCCATCCTGGCGAAGTCGGGTCCGAACGGCGCCCTGCGCGCGGCGCTGACCCGCTGGGCGGAGGCCGATCCGACGCCGCTGGTGTTGCTGCTCGACGAGATCGACACGCTGGTCGGCGACACGCTGCTGGCGGTGCTGCGCCAGTTGCGCGCCGGCTACGATCGCCGCCCGGACGGCTTCCCGCAGAGTGTCGTGCTGTGCGGGTTGCGCGACGTGGCCGACTACCGGATCGACTCGCCTGCCGGCAGTCCTGCCCTTACCGGCGGCAGTCCGTTCAACATCGCCGCCACGTCGCTCCGCCTGGGCGACTTCACGCGGGACCAGACGCTGGCGCTGCTGGCGCAGCACACGGAGGAGACCGGGCAGTCATTCACTTCGGCCGCCCTGGACACCGTGTGGACGCAGACGCAGGGCCAGCCGTGGCTGGTCAACGCGTTGGCCGACGAGACGTGCGGTTCCGAGCAGGTCGGCAGCGACCGGTCGCGCCCGGTTGGCGGCGCCGACGTGCTCCAAGCGCGGGAGCGGCTCGTCGTGCGCCGGGAGACGCCCCTGGACTATCTGACCCGGAAGCTCGAAGAGGAGCGCGTGCGGCGTGTCGTCGAGCCGATTCTCAGCGGCGCGGTCGAGAGCGGCCACTCGGCCCGCGACCTCGAATACGCGCGCGACCTCGGCCTGGTCGCCCGCGATGCTCCGCCGCGGATGGCCAATCCGATCTATGCGGAAGTCGTGCCACGCGAACTGACCTGGGCGATCCAGGAGGGTCTGGTACAGGAGACGGCCTGGTACGTCGATGCCGAGGGCGGTCTGGACGTGGTCGGACTGCTCGCCGCCTTCCAGCGCTTCTTCCGCGAGCACTCCGAGCATTGGGTGCAGCGCTTCCAGTACCGGGAGGCGGGACCGCAACTTCTGCTGCAAGCGTTCCTGCAGCGCGTCGTCAACAGCGGCGGCCGCATCGAGCGGGAGTACGGTCTGGGACGCGGACGCACCGATCTCCTGGTCATCTGGCCGAAAGGCGAGCGCCTGCAGCGGATCGTGGTCGAGTGCAAGGTCCTGCACCCGCGCCGGAGTCTGCAGAGCACGGTCGACGAGGGCATCGAGCAGACCGCCGGTTACGTGGACCGCTGCGCGGCCGACGCGGGCCACCTGGTGGTGTTCGACCGCGATGAGGGCCGGAGCTGGGACGATAAAGTGTTCCACTGCCGCCGCTTGTCGGCCGGCGGGGTCGACGTCCACGTCTGGGGCATGTGACGGCAATCCGCTTCACCTGCCACGGCACCGATGTACGTGGCGCGCGGGCGTGTTCGCCGGCTCGAACGCGGGGCGACTATGGTGGAGGATGGGCGGGAGGTTGTCGTGTGAGAGACCTGACGCTCGGCGAGACCGGGGACCTGAGCGTTGCGCTGGCCAATGGCCGCCAACTCGCGCGTGCCGGCGATGGCTGCTGGCTCGCCATGGCCGACGTCAAGCAGCGGGTGACCGGCAGGGCATCGGTGGTGCTGCGGGTGAGCGCTGGGGCGGTGCCGGTCGAAGACGCGCACCTCGGGGCGCCGGTCGAGGTGGCCGGCAACCTGACGGCCGGTTTGCTCGGCGATCCGTCCGGTCCCGCGGACCAGGGCAGCATCGTCGTCGACGCCCGCGACGTCGTGCACGCCGTCTGGCGCCGCACGGCCCGCGACGGAACGGGGACGCTGTGGTACGCCCGCTGCCCGTTGCGCGACGGCGACCCGGCCGACGCGGCGAGCTGGCGCGGGCCCGGCGACGGCGCATGTCCCAGCCGCGTCGATCAGGAGGGGCTGGGGCCGGCGAGTCTCGGCGACATCGTGGTGACCACTGGCGGATCGGTCTGCATCGCCTACAGCCAGGGCGAGATGGACGCGCGCCGCGTCGTGCTGGCTCGCCCCGCCGCGGGCGGCTGGCACCGGACGCGCATGACCGAGCGCTGGGACTACGGAGACCCGGTGCTGGACGTGGACGAAGGCGGCGCCCTCCACCTTGCCTACGGCCCGGACCCGCGCGGCTACGCTGACAGGATCTGCTCGGTCGACTTCGGCGAGTTCGAGGAGGAGTTCCTGCGCGATCCGGGCGGTGTTGCCGAGCGCTTCGGCATCTACTACACGCAGAGCCGGGACGGAGTCACCTGGACCAGGGCGGACGGCCGCACCCCGGGGGCCGAGTTGGTCGCGTATGCAAGCGACCACCCGACGATCGCCGCGTCACGGGGCACGATCCTGGTGGGCTACATGGCGCGCGGCAACTGGCCGGGCATGGTCGACCGGGTGTTCTACTCGTCATACCGAAGCTCGGGCGACGGCGCGGACACGGGTCGCTGGAAGATGCACGTCAACCTGAACCGGGACGAGTCCCAGGAAGTGGCATCGCCGGTCGCGTTCGTCGACCGCTACGGCCAGCCGCGGCTGGCATGGGTGAACCGGGACCGCCACCACGTGTTCATGAGCCGCTGGGTGGGCGGCGGCATGGCGGTGCCGCAGGGCATCCGCTGGGCGTGGGAGCTGGCGCCGGCGCTGAGCGTGGAGAAGCGGATGCCGGCGGATGGCGACGTCGTCGGCCTGCTCTACCAGACGGCGGGCGGCGAGGTCCGCTTCGGCCGGATGGAGGTGCCGGCGATCGACCCGCGGCGCCGCAGCAACGTGCTGTTCCTGGACCTGTGGGAGCTCGCCGAGCGCCGCCACGTGGACCTTGTCGTGAACACCGCCAGGAAGGACCCGCGCAACCCGGTGCTGCAGGGAGAGCCCGGCTCGTGGGACTCGCAGGCGATCTGCTACGGGACCGTCCTGCACGACCGGGGCCGCTACCGGATGTGGTACACGGCCCGCTCCGGCACCACCGACTGCGCCGTCTGCTGCTACGCGGAAAGCGACGACGGCATCACCTGGGAGCGTCCCAATCTTGGCCTGTTCGAGTACCACGGCATCCGGGAGAACAACATCTGCGCGCTCGGCGAGATTCCGCCGCGGGAGCTGCCGATCCGCAGCGGCCGGCCGACGCCCAATCCCTCGGTCGTCAAGGACGAACGCGAGCCGGATCCCGCCAGGCGCTACAAGATGATGCTCAACTCCCAGTACGTGCACGACGTCAAGCTGTTCTGCCTGCTGTTCCATTCGCCCGACGGCATCCACTGGACGCCCGCCGATCCGCATCCCGAGGTCACCGGCCGCACCCCGTTCATGCGCGCCGAGCGCGGCACGGTCGAGCTGATGGAGGCCAACGCGTTCTTCCACGACGAATTGGAACCGGACGCCGCGCGGCGCTGGAAGGTCTACGGGCAGGCGGCCGGCCGCACCGGCCCGGGCGGCGAGGTCCGGGTCGGCGTGGTCGCGCACAGCCCGGACGGCGAGCGCTGGACGGTCGAATGGGACCGCCCGGTCCTCGACCCCCGCGGCGGCGGCTCCATGGGCGACCATCTGCTGAGCGTCTGGCCATACCGGGAGTACTACCTGGGCGTCCCCGACGTGTGGCCGGAGAGCCGTTCCTGCGACGACGAGCTGACCGTCAGCCGCGACGGCTACCACTTCGTGCGCGTCGCCTGTGGCCAGAAGCTCATCGCCCGCGGGGAAATGGGCGAGTGGGACGCGCAGTTCGTCTCCAACGCGAACACGCTGGTCACCGCGGACGGAGAGATCCTCATCTACTACGCCGGCACACGGCAGCCGAACCTGATCGGCCATCCTGCCACCCACTACGTCATCGAGGACGCCACCCACGGGCAGACCGGGCTGGCGCGCGTGCCGGTCGACGGCTGGACCTACCTGCGCGTGCGCGCCGACCGGTCGTCCGGCTCCGTCACCACCAACCCGATCTCCGTATCCGATCTCGCCGGGCTCGACCTGACCGTGAAGGCCGACCACCTGCGTCCCGGCCGCGACTACCTGCGGGCGGAGTTGATCCAGGAACCGGACGGCGCCGTCCTGCCGGGCTTCTCCGCCGCGGACTGCACGTCCGTCGATACCGACGCCGATGCCGCGGTCGTTCGTTGGCAGGGGAGGGGGATAGAGGCCGCCCCGGCGGCGGCCGTCCGCGTGCGCTTCCACCTCGTGGGCGACGGCGCCCGCTTTTACTGCTTCGGGTTCCAGCCGTCGTGAGACGCCCGCCGTGAACAGGATCGCGATCGGAGCGCGGAAGCTTGCGTTCAATCCGGGCGCTGCCGCCAATGCGCTGGTCCTGACCGCGGTGGCGTTCGTGACGCTGTTCCCGTTCCTGTACATCCTGGCGGTTTCCCTGAGCGACCCGGCCGCCGTCACGCTGCGCGAGGTCGTGCTGTGGCCGGTTCGCCCGACCGTGGAGACGTATGAGCGCGCCCTCGCCGACCCTCGCATCTGGACCGGTTTCAGGAACTCCGTCCTCTACGCGAGCGTGAAGGTCACGCTGAGCGTGTCGCTGACCATGATGGCCGCCTATCCGCTGGCACACCGAAAGTTCCGGTACCGCGGATTCTTCATGCGCATGATCGTGTTCACGATGCTGTTCCAGGGCGGCCTGATCCCGCTCTACCTGGTGGTCCGCAACCTGGGGCTCATCGACACGATCTGGGCGATCGTGCTGCCCACGGCGATCTTCGCCTTCCACCTGATCCTGGCCAAGAGCTTCGTCCAGCAGCTTCCGTGGGAGCTCTGCGAGGCCGCGCTGATCGACGGTGCGAACGAGCTGGGCATTTTCGCGCGTATCATCGTGCCGCTGTCCAAGCCGATCATCGCCACGCTGACCCTGTACTACGCGGTGGAGATCTGGAACTCGTACTTCTATCCGTTGCTGTTCCTGATCGATGCGAAGAAGTTCCCGCTGCAGGTGTACCTGCGCGAGCTGGTAATCGGCGCGGAGCTGGCCGAGCTGCGTCTGGTGCAGGAGGGGGCCAGCATGGATGCGCTCCTGCGTCCGCTGCCGAGTCCGGAGGCCCTGAAGGCGGCCATCCTGGTGATCTCCACCGTGCCGATCCTGATCCTCTATCCGTTCCTGCAGCGCTACTTCGTCAAGGGCATCACCCTCGGCGGCGTGAAGGGTTGACGGCCGTGCCGACCGGCCCACGGTTGACCGCCGCGACGCGCCGGCAGTAGCGTGGGCCCTCAGCAACGCTCGACTGAAGAAGGTCAAGGAGGCCAACATGAAGCGGACGATCGCATCCGTCGCCATTCTGGCGCTTGTCGCGGGATTCGGATTCGCGGCTCCCACAGAGGAGAGCATGGCGGACACCGGTCCGGTGAAGATCACGGTCGGGTATCGCGCCCACCCGGATGACACCCTGGACTTCGAGCTTCCCTGGTACGTGGAGTGGCAGGAGAGGACCAATACCGAGATCGAGTTCATCGTGTTCCCTGCCGACACCTACGAGGAAAAGCGCAACCTCGTGCTGGCGTCCGGTGACATCCCGGACATCGTCAGCGTCGAGTCCGCGATCGCCAACACCTACGGCCCGGACGGCCTGTTCCAGGCGCTCGACGAGCTGGCGCTGGAGGTGGTGCAGTCGGACATGCTGAGCGACTACTACTCGGATCCGGCGAAGAACTACCATCACCGCGCACCGGACGGGCACCTGTACATGATTCCGCGCTTCAACGAGCTGGCAGGTTCCCCGGAGAACGGCATCGCCTATCGCGTCGACGTGCTGAACGAGCTGGGCCTGACCGAGCCGGACGACATCGAGGGCTGGTACGAGGTGCTGAGGGCGGTCAAGGAGGGCCGCCCGGACCTGATTCCGCTGAGCACCACCTCGGCGTGGTTCGAAGGCGGCTACCAGACGATGTTCGGCCCGTCGTACGACATGGGGTTCGGGCTCTACCAGAGCTACTGGGGCTTCCTGATCAGCGAGATGGACGCGGGGCAGGTGACGTTTCTGCCCGGTACCGACAACTACCGGCAGCTCATGTCGTTCATGAACCGGCTGTACTCCGAAGGGTTGCTCGACCAGGAATACATCACCAACGCCTACAACGACTGGTGGAACGGCAAGGTCGCGACCGGCAAGGAGTTCATGCAGCTCACCAACACGTGGCGCGCCAACGCCGCCAACATCACCGCCGAGAACGCCGGCGTCTCGGTCGACTACGACACGGCGGAGTTCCCGGTCAATCCGGCGACGGGCGAGCGCGCCCTGACCCGCGTCGCCAATCCGTGGACGGACTTCGCGATGGCCATCTCCGCCGAATCCGAGCACCAGCGCAAGGCGCTGGAGCTGCTCGACTATTTCTACACGAGCGAAGGAGCCGAGTTCTACGTGTACGGGATCGAGGGGGTCAGCTACGGACGCGACGATGACGGCAACCCGACCGTGCACGGCTGGGACAACCGCCTGATCGGCACCAAGCGCTACGAGATCGGCTATCCCAGCATGTTCGTGAGCCCGATCTTCCTGTCACGGTTCCTGCAGGGACCGCGCGCCGTCCTCATGAAGGACCACTTCGAGCGCACCCTCCCGATCATGATCGGCTATCCCAGCCTGCAGACCAGCGGCCCGGAGTTCGAGGAGATGACCAACCTGTTCGCGGACCTGCAGACCTACGTGCAGGAGTCCGGCAACAAGTTCATCACCGGCGATCTCTCGGTCGATTCGGACTGGGACGGCTACGTGGAGCGGCTCGATCGCCTCGGCGCCAACCGCGGCACGGAGATCGTGCAGGGCTGGTACGAGAACTACCAGGCGTTCGTAGGAAACTGACGCGCACCTTCACCGGAAGGGGTCGGGATGACCGGCAACGCCCCGACCCCTTCCCGCCCACGGGGCCGAGACCGGTGACGGGCCGATGACGCGGCTCGCCGCCGTCCGGCCCGCGGGCCGGTTTGCGGAGCGGCTGTTCGGCGGATTCTTCGCCGAGGTGCGCAGGAACAAGTACCTGTTTCTGCTGCTGCTGCCCGCCATCGTCTACTTCGTCACCTTCCACTACCTGCCGATGATCGGCGTGATCATCGCCTTCCAGAAATACCGCGTGTCGCTGGGGTTCTTCCGCAGCCCCTGGGTCGGTCTGGAGCAGTTCAGGCAGTTCTGGACGTCCTTCTATTCCTTCCAGATCGTCAGAAACACGTTTCTTCTCAGCTTCTACAGTCTGCTGTTCGGCTTCCCGATCCCGATCGTCTTCGCCATCGCCCTCAACGAGGTGCGCAACACGCTGCACAAGCGGAGCATCCAGACGGTCAGCTACCTGCCGTACTTCATTTCCAACGTCATCGCGGTCGGCATGGTGAACATGCTGGTGAACCCGCAGACCGGAGTCATCAACCTGGTCCTGGAAGAGGTGTTCCGCCTGGAGAAGGTCTTCTTCCTGGTCGAGCCCGAGTTCTTCCGCGGCATCTACGTCACGACGGTGATCTGGAAGGGATTCGGCTTTACCGCGGTCATCTATCTTGCGGCCATCGCCGGCATCAGCCCGGAGCTGTTCGAGGCCGCCACGGTCGACGGCGCCTCCAAGCTGCAGCGGATTCGCCACGTCACCATCCCGGGCATCAAGAACACGATGGTGGTGCTGCTGCTGATCGAGATCGGCAGCATGATGAACGTCGGCTTCGAGCTGGTGTACCTGCTGTACAACCCGCTCACCTACGAGACCGGTGACGTGATCGCCACCTACGTCTACCGCAAGGGGATCGCGGCGTCCGTGGGCCTGCCCAATCTCAGCTTCGCGGCGGCGGTGGGCTTGTTCAATTCCGTGGTCAACACCACGCTGCTGCTGTCCGCCAATGCCATCGCCCGGCGGTGGCTGGGCTACAGTCTGTTCTAAGGGGGAGAGTACGATGAATGACGTGATCCTGGTCGAGAACGGCGCCCCGCGCGGTGCGATTCACCTGGGCGCCGCGGCCGACGACGTTCACCGGTTCGTGGCGGAGGAGATCCAGCGCTACGTCGAGCTGCTGAGCGGCGGACGGCTGCCGATCGTCACGGAGCCCGGCGCCGCGCCGGCGGGCGGCCTGATCCTGGTCGGCGGTCCGCAGGCGAACGACACCGTACGCGGGCTGGTGGATCGGGGCGCACTGGACCTGGGCGGGCTGTCGGCCGAAGGGGCGTACCTGCTGAAGTCGGTCGAGCTCGACGGTCGCGGCTGCGTGGTGGCGGCAGGACGGGACGACACCGGGACGATGTACGCGGCGTACGAGCTGCTGGAGCGGCTGGGCGTGGTGTTCCAGCTCACCGGCGACATCGTCCCCGACCGGAAGGCGACGCTGGAGTTGCCGGAGCTGGACGTGACGGCGGCGCCGGGGCGGAAGTTCCGCGGCGTGCACGTCTGGCACGCCTACACCTGGAACATGGGCATGCAGGACTACCGCCGCCTGATCGACCAGATCGCCAGGATGAAGATGAACGTCCTGGAGTTCTACTGGGGCATGGGGGCGCCGTGGGTCGAGGTCTTCCACGACGGCGTGCGCGGCGAGCTGACCACCACGCCGGAGTCCGGCTACCTTGCGGTCGGCAGGGACAGCCGCTCCTGGGGCCGCAGCGTGCACACCACCACCGGCACCCGTTCCGAGGTCCGCGTCGGCCGGGAGTGCTTCCCGCACGAGCGGCTGTGCGGGGAGGAATTCCAGGAGGTCGGCTCCGAAGACGAGGCGTTTGCCGTCGCGGTCCCGTTCCTGCGCGAGATCATCCGCTACGCCCACCGGCGGTGCGTGCAGGTCTGGCTGGTCTTCGGCGAATTGCCGTTCGTCTCGCCGAACCTGGCTCCTCAGAGCGCCAAGGTCGACCATGGCGTGGCGCCGAGCGAGAGTCACAGCTACCAGCGCTACTGCGGGGTGGCGGTGCCGACCGGCGATCCGGCGGCGCTGGACATCTGGGAGGCTGCGCTGTGCGCGGTGATCGAGACCTATCCGGAGGCCGACTCCTACGGGATCTGGGCGCCCGAGCACAGCCCGGACTTCGACGACGACGAGGCCACCCGAGCGCTGCGGCAGCGCGCCGTGGCGATCCGGGAACACATGCCGTCGCTCGCCGAGATCCACGCGGGCGGCAATTTCACCCCCGATACCGACAAGGACCTGGAGTTCGACGCCATGCAGATCCACCTGGCGTCCGAGCTGATCGGCCGGGTGAAACGGCGCCACCCGGACGCGCGGCTGGGCGTGACGCTGCTGTTCCGCGGCTACCTGATGCGCGCACTCGACCGGCTACTGCCCAAGGACGTGTGGATCGCCAACATGGAGAACTGCGGCAACGCCGGCCCGCAGATGGACTACTACGGCGGCATCGCCGGCCGCGACCTGATCGTCATCCCGCGCATCGTCGACGACGGCTGCGAGCTGCACATGCAGATGAACGCCACCATGTACGACCGGGACGAGATCGTCACCGGGGCCGAAGCCGCTGGCGCGGCGGGCATCATCGGCCAGCTCGACAAGGAGCGCGGCGGCGAGTGCAGCACCCGCTTCCTGGCCGATGGCTGCTGGGACGCGGGGATCGACGCGCATTCGTTCTACACCGGCTACCTCTCGCGGCTCTACGGAGCGGACGCGGCGCCGCTCATGATCGAGGCGTATCGCCTCATGGAGGCTGCCGAGCGCGACCTGGTGTGGTGGGGGCGGAGCGAGATCTTCATCTCCTACCACGACTTCTCGGCCTGCAACCTGCGCACGGACGTCGAGATCCGCGACGGCCGGCCGGACATCGACCGCGCCGAGCTGGAGCGCGCCGTCGAGGCGCGGTGGGACGACACCGACTTCTGGTTCTGGCGTCGGCCCGCGCTGGGCGACCAGCACGAGCACGATCGTCCGCTGCGTCCCGACGCGCTGTGGCGGCGCCGCGCCGGGCAGTACCGGGCCGTGGTCGACCTGCTGCGGCAGGCGCGGCCGAAGGCGCCGGCCGGCTCACTCGCCGAGCTGGACTACGTGATCTTCAAGACGGAGAGCTTCGCCTGCTACTTCGACGTGCTGGAGGCGTGCGAGGAGGCGCGGATCGAGCTCGACCGGATGTGGCTGGCCCGCCTGGACGGCGACGAGGTCGCAGCGGCGGACCGGCTGGAGCGCTGCCGCGCCGCGTGTGAGCGCGCCGAGCGCGGCGCCCGCGGCGTCGCCGGGCAGATGATCGCCTACGCGGACGACAAGACCGAGCGTCACCTGCTGTTCCGCTTCAACCAGAACGTGATCGCCTCCATCGAGGCCGGCCGCGCCTTCGTCGAGGGGATGAGCGAGCGTTGAAGTGGGGATCGACTCTCCGGCGGCTACTGCCCGGCACCCTGCTGGACGTGGGCCGCGGCTTGGGCCTGCGCGCGCCGAGTCCGGAGGCCCTGAAGGCGGCCATCCTGGTGATCTCCATCGTGCAGATCCTGATCCTCGATCCGTTCCTGCAGCGCTACTTCTTCAAGGGCATCACCCTCGGCGTCGTGAAGGGTTGACGGACGGGCCGACCCGGCCTGCGGTCGACCGCTGCGACGCGTCGGACTGCGATGTTACGGCGTCGCAGAACACCATCTCCCAGCCGTGGAACACCACCGCCAGCCCCACGAACCGCACGCCCGGAAACTGGCGGACCAGCCGCTCGTCCGCCAGGTAGCGCCGCAACTGCGCCGTCGCATCGCCGACCGCCGCCATCACGCCCGCTTGGTCCGCCGACTCGCTGCGCGCCAGGTACTTCAGCTCGATCAAATAGCCCACCCGAAGGTGCGGAAAGCGCGCCAGCAGCGGCTCCAGGCTGATGTCCGCGTGTCCCTTGCCCAGCTCCGCCTCCGACCGGAACACGTAGAAGTCGGTCACGCTCAGATACGCGGCCAGGAACCCCTGTACCACCTTCTCGCCGGCGATGTAGTCGCGGATCCCCGTCTGCCGCGCGATCGCCTCGCCCAGGAACTCCAGCGCCGGCCGCCACTCGCCCTGGTTGGCCATGCGCATCATCAACTGCTTGAACCGGAACATACCGACCCTGAACACCTCCACGTCCCGGTAGGCGTCGCGCAAGTAGCCGTACATCAACTGCTTCACCGTCTGGTTCGGGATCGCCAAACGCGGCATGCCGTCCACCACGCCGCGGATGCTCAGCAGCCCGAAGTAGTGCAGCAGCGACAGGAAGTTCTCCTCGTCGGCAAGCTGCTTCAGCGGGAAGCTCGGCTGGATGCGCAGCACGTCCTTCTGCCCTTCGCCGATGATCTCCCGCAGCAGGTCGAAGTTGCCGTTGAGCTGGCGGCCCACCACCAGCAGGTGGCGCAGCTTGCCGTAGTCGATGCGCACGTTGGTGTCGATCAGGGAGTCCGGCACGCCTCGGTTGGGCATGGATTCGTCCAGGTAGTAGAGCACCATGTCGGTGTTGAAGAGGTCGGTGTCGGCTGCCTTGGCGAACCGGTAGCCGTTGTACCACTCGCCCATCAGGGCCATGGCCTCATCCGCGTCCTGGTCGAGCACGCCGTGGCCGCGATAGATGTCGACCAGGCGCCGCACCTCCGCCTCGGTGAAGCCGACCATCTCGTTGAAGTCGGGGTGCAGGCTGATGTTCTTGCCGATGTTGAAGCCCGAGGTCACGTCGTCCATGGTGATCGGCGACACGCCGGTGATGAACAGGCGGTCGATGCCGCCGCCGCTGCGCGCCGTGCCGGACTTCAGCGTGGCGAAGAAGTTGCGGTAGAAGCCGCCGCCGTGGGCGAACGAGTGGTACGCCTCGGCGCCGTGGTGCGCCAGCACGGAGTTGGCGAAGTTGTCGTACTCGTCGATCATCACATACAGCGGGATGTCGTGGTCGCCCGAGTAGCGGAACAGCCGCCCGAGCTTGCCGGTGATGGACGGCGGCGCCAGGATGCGCTGCAGCGCCGCTTCGGGAAACAGGTCGGGATGGCGCTCCAGAGTCCCTTCCAGCTCCGTGTGGCAGTGGATCTCGAACTCCCGCTCGAGCGTTTCCAGCTTGTCGTTGACCGCGGAGAAGTCGAAGCGCAGGGTGACGTAGCGGCTGCGTTCGTCCGTCGGGCTCCGCCCGATGTCGGTGCCGGCAAAGGTGGTCTCGAAGTCGTCGGCCCAGAAGCGGTCGTAGTAGTTCTCCAGCACCGACGCCCACAGCGACTTGCCGAAGCGCCGTGGACGGATCAGGAACGCGTAGCGCTGGTCCTCCATTCTCCGCAGGAACCGCGTCTTGTCGACGTACAGCCACCGCCTCAGGCGGATGCGCCTGAAGTCGGCCTCGCCGTAGGGAATGCGCGGGTAAGCGGGAGCCGTGTCCATCGCCGACGTACCGATACCGTGCGTGACGCTATGACTTTCGCGCCGACCCTCGTCATGCTGTGTCGATGTCGGTGCGGGAGCAGTCCTCGCCCTGAACAGGAGCGGCTTCCTGTGGGTCTTGGCCAGAGCGTACGCGAAGCAGCCTCCGAAGTTCAGCGCTGCCGGATGGTTTCCCTTCCCGAAGCGTCGCCAAGCTCGACGCGCGGCGTCTGTCTGCACGCGGGTGACCGGCATCAACTCGATCTCCGCCCGTTCCAGAAGCGCATCGAGCTCGAGACCCGCCGCCGATCCACCCCTGCCCTCGACCGCCATGGCGGCTTCGAGCAGGGCGACTGCCGACATGCGGCGCGGCGAAGCCGACGCTATGGCGGTCTCGTAGCGTCCGGCGTCGGGCTCGGCCAGCAGGATTGCCGGGATCGCCGACGTGTCGATGATCACTTCGGCAGGCCACGCTCGTCGTCGCCCCGGTCATGGTCTCGCCGGTCACACGGGCGAGCTCGCCTGCGAGCCGGCAGGTCTCCTCGTTCTTGATGTTGAGGCTCATCGCACGGCCCCTCCCGCGAGGTAGAAGATGTCATTCCAGTCTACCCGCCCGTCGTGACTTGGACGGTCGCCCACGTGATGGACACGCACTTCTTCATCGGTTTGGTCAGCGCAACTCGAATGCGAACAGGGTGGCGCAGCGCAGCCGGAAACGGATCGTCAGGGGCTGCGCCGGATCACGCGCGATCTCGGCGCGGCCGTTCCAGCGGATCGCGTGGTCGAGGGAGTCGCCAAGTACCGGGTCGGCGTCCGCGAAGCTGTGACCGGGAAGGGGCTGGCGGTCGCGACCGGCCAGCTCGACGAGCACGTGGCCGGCGGCCTTGACGCGGGCGTTGAGCCGCAGCGTCGAGCCCTCGGCGATGAGCGGCAGCGTGGCGAAGGCGCCTTCGTCGTCCGTCTGGATGCCGCCCAGCCGCTCGCGCGGCCAGATCGCCAGCGCGTTCGTGCGCCAAAACGAATGGCGGTTGCGCGGGTACTTGTGCGGCTGCGGGTAGCCGCCGTAGGGAAGGGCGACCCGGTCCCCGCCGAGCGGTATCAAGTCGGTGCCGCCGAACACGCAGCCGGCGTCCCACGGCTCCGGGCCGGCGTCGAGGACGGAGCCGCCGGGGACCTCGTTCCAGACGATGCCGTCGGGGCTTGCGTACAGCAGCAGCTCCGAGGTGTCGTCGTGATGGTGGTAGAGGGCCGGGAACATCAGGTGCTGGTCCACCGTGCCCGGATAGATCGTCTTGGAGTTGGTGTACCAGTCGTCGGACGGCCGCCGCTCGCTGGTCGGCCAGACCAGCATCTCCGGCCCCGGCCAGCGGCGGAAGTCGTCGGTCTCCGCCCGTCCGATGCAGCGCCGGCCGTAGAACCAGTTGCAGCGCGCGTACCAGACGTACCGCTCCAGCCGCTCGTCGTAGTAGACGACGTTGGTGGTATCGCTGTAGTGGATGACCAGCGGGCCCGGCAGCGCCGTCCAGGCGATGCCGTCCGGAGAGACGGCGCCCCACATGCCGGAGACGTGACTCAGGTCGTTTCCCAGTGGAAAGAAGGACTCGGGCCGCTCGCACATGAAGCGCTCGGCCACCGCGCGCCGCTCCTGCTCGGTGCCAGGAATCCCGCCCCGGAAGAACATCTTGAACCGCTCCGCGTCGAATGCCGAGGGGTCCAGGAAGATCTCGGAGCGTTCCAGACCCGCGATCCCCGGCGCCGCGCTGAAGTCGAAGGTGCATGGAGTGCCGTCACGCCATGCATGCCCATCGGTCGATTCGGCGTAGTGGATCGGCCGTGTCGCCTCGTTCCCGCCGGTCGAGTACCAAGTGCGGTACAGCCCGTCCGCATGGATAATCCGTCCGCCGGGCGCAGCGCCCTGCGGCAGCGGACCGCTCTTGCGTGCCGGCTCCCGCGTCAGGCGGATGCCGTGCGGGGTGTCCTGCGGCATGAACCGCGCGGTGAAGAGGCGGTCGGCGCGGTCCGCATCTTTCCACAGCCGCAGCTTCATCGGCGTGCCGTCGGGCTCGGCCCAATACGGTCCGATCAGCCCCACCTCGCCCGGCAGCACGTAGCGCCAGTCCAGAAACAGGTGCGGTCCAGCCGCCAACCGCAACGCGCAGTCTTCGTCCCATGGGGTTCCTGCGCGTCGCGCTGCCGCCCTGGCCTTCGTTCCGAGCGTGATCTCCCGGCTCATGGTCGCCCCCGTCCGCGCGATGCGATCAGCTTGGCGGAGTTGCCCTCGCGCCGCAACCGGCCGACCTGGGCGACCCGGCCAACCGGGACAGGACCGGACAGGACCACCTGGCCGCACCTGGGCTGTCGCGTGCACTGGGGCGCCACGATCGCGACGGCGGCGACTCCGATGGACTGCGCCCGCTGCCACCCATCACCCCACGGGCGGCAACATCCTGGCTTCGCTGGACAACTTTCTGGCAGAGACGGTCGAGGGCCCGCGCGCCGTTCGACTCGCACTCGCCGCCCCCCGGGCATGGCGGTGCAGGCGGTGGACGGTTTGGCGAGCCCTGCAAGCTGCGCACCGGCGTCGAGCTCCCGACGGTCGGCCGGCCGGCGACCGCGCCGAGCTGAGTGCCGCCTGCTGTTCCGCTTCAACCTTCGTCGAAGGCATGATCGAGGGCTGACAGGTCAACTTGGCCGTCCCGTCCGGGAGCCTCCAATCACCATGACGGTCCTAACCGATGAGCCGGATGCCGAGATGGATTCGAGCGCAATCCTCGATCTGAAGCATCCTCGCCATGCTGCGGACGAGCCCCCG
Organism: Spirochaetia bacterium; assembly: GCA_965215345.1. Lineage (GTDB taxonomy): Bacteria > Spirochaetota > Spirochaetia > SZUA-6 > Bin103 > CATQHW01. Next base: position 3,644,363 of record CBDCDL010000002.1, read on the forward strand.
TTCGACCGGGTAGTTCGTGGGCTTTCCGTGTGGGCCCTTGGGTAGCTTGCGGTACGTCTTCGAGTTGTAGGTCACCCATACGTGGTGGAGCTTGGGCGAACGAAACGTGCCCGGGGGCGCACTCGTCCAGCATCTCGTAAATGGAGTTGATCTTGATCAAATGATCAGGCTGCCAACAGGTTCGCTTCTGGCGGAACCGGGATCGCCATGAGGGGTTTGTGGTCCTGCGTCTCCCTTACATCCTCAACGACCGCGAAGTCCGACCAGTCCGAAGCGTCGTACTTCCGCAGATCCGGCGCCCCCTCTTCCTGCCCCGACCTCACCCTGTCGAGGGCCTTCTTCCACGATGCCACAGTGACCTGGTCCGTTGTCTGCATGAAGTCTTCGATGTGAGCTCGGTACTCCGCCACGTTCCTGCTGGACACCATGACGTCTTCCAGGATCTTCGAGATGTCCGAGCGAATGTTGTCGTTGGCCGCAGTGAGGCTGGCGCCCTCGGCGAACAGGGACCCGGGGTAGACCCCGTCGATCGTGCAGGAGTCGGTCTTGGGGTCGATGGTAGCCAGTAGCCGGCCCATCATCACAACGCAGACCTTGAAGTCCTTTCCCCGCACCTCCTCGAAGTGCGTGAACAGCAACGGCCACTCCTGTCCCGGAGGGTCCCACTCGGCGCGGCCCGCGGTCGTCATCGGTTACCCCTCTTCCGGTAGCAAAGCACAGGAGGTGTAGTGCTACCGAGTCTACCAGAGTGGTATTGACCACGTGGGAACATGTCAAGCTCGTACAGCACGAACCCGTCGCCGCCGCGCTTGATCTGGCGTGGCTTCCCGGCGGCGACGAACCCTCTGGAGTCGCCTCGATCTTTGACACCTTGGCGACGCGGTGGCAGCATCGGGCATCCCATCCCCTCGCCGTATCGGCGACCCTCTGAAGGAGAACTCGTGAAGCGCATTCTGTCCATGATTCCGTTACTGTTGCTGGCCGGTCCGTTCGCGACCGCCCAGGATCGGCCCGACAAGCTGGTCTACCTGACGCCCGCATGGGGCGCCCCGTCCGACGAGGTCGTCGCTCTCTTCGAGGAGCGGTCCGGCATCGACCTGGAAGTCGCCACGGTGGACATCAACACCTCCCGCGACCGCGTGCTGACCGCGACGGCGGGCAGGACCAACCCGGCCGACGTGATCTTCGTGAGCGCGGACACCTTCGCCGCGTTTCAGAGCGCGGGAGCCATCCGTGCCCTGGACGACCTGGCCCCCGGCGACATGCTCGGCGGCCTTGCCGGCGTCGACCAGTTCGTGCTGGACGGCGTCCTGTGGGCCGTGCCCCTCTACCAGCAGATGGTGATGATCGACTACGACACCACCTCGCTCGACGCGATCGGCCTGACCGCCGCCGACATCGCGACATGGGACGACTTCGAGGCGGCGATGCTGGCCATGAAGGAGCAGGGGCTGTACGAGTACCCCTACGCCGCCGGCATCCGCCCCTGGACCTGGTACCTGATCGCGCTGTCCTCGGGCTCCGAGCTGTTCGACGCCGACAACAATCCCGTGTTCGACGACCCGTCCGATCCCGGCCATGCCGCGTTCGTGCGCGTGATCGAGTGGTTCGAGAAGGGCCTGATCTCCCCTGAGCGGCTGAGCTCGGCCAACCCCCATCCCAGCTTCTGGGCCGGGCAGGCCGCATTCCACCAGGCGTGGCAGGGCGCGTTGGGGATCGCCAACGACGCCGAACGCTCCGAGGTCGCGCCGAATGCCGACTACCTGTTGTTGCCTGAAGAGCATCACACGTGGCTGCTGCCGGCGGGACTCACCGTGAGCGCGTTCACGGACTATCCGGAGGCTGCGATGGAGCTGATCGAGTTCTTCGCGGGCCAGGAGATGCAGCGCTTCCTGTTCGATGCCAACGGCCTGTTTCCGGCGAGCACGGCGGTGTTCCAGGAGCTGGGCGATGCCGACGCCATCGACGGCTTCGCGGCGATGAACGAGCAGGCCAAGTACATCGTCACGATCCCGTACGACCAGCCGTGGTACATCGAGTTCGAGAAGGAGGCCGAGCAGCTCATGCTGCGCGCCGCACGCGGCGAACAGGCACCCGGGGACGCCCTGGTCGAGCTGGCAGAGTTCGCGCGCGAGCTCAAGGCGGACTACGAATAGCGGACTCAGGCGATGTCGCCCGCGCGACGCGCGGGCGGCCGCGGGCCGGGCTTCAGGCGCTTGGAGCCCGGCTCTCCCGTGCCCTCGACCGGCCGCGGGTGCTGGCCGGCGCGGTGCTGGTGCCGACGCTGACCCTGGTGGTCGTGTTCGGCCATGTCCCCGCGCTCTCCTCCCTGCGGCTGGCCTTCACGCGCTACAACATCAAGCAGCCGGCCCGGCGCGGCTTCGGCGGGCTGGACAACTTCATCCACGTCCTCACCGACGACGCCTTTCACGCCGCGCTGGCGCGTGTGGCGTACTTCATGGCCGCCGCCATCGCGGCCGTGCTCGTGATCGGGCTGGTTTTCGCACTGGTGCTCAACCGCGACTTCCGCGGGCGCGCGCTGCTGCGGACGGTGATCATCGTCCCGTGGGCGATCCCGCCGGTGGTGTCCGGGCACGCGTGGCGCTGGATCTTCAACGGCGAATACGGCGCGCTGAACGGACTGCTGTGGCAGCTCGGCATCATCGGCGAGTACCGGTTCTGGCTGACCGAGCCGCTCACTGCGCTGAGCGCCGCGGTGCTGGTGTTCGTGTGGCGTTTCGTGCCGTTCGTGGCCGTATTGTTCCTGGGAGCGCTGCAGACCATTCCCGCCGAGCTGCATGAGAGCGCCGCCGTCGACGGCGCCGGACCGCTGCGCCGCTTCCGGCACGTCACCGTGCCGTTCGTGACCACCATCGCCGCGATCGCCCTGGTCCTCACCGGCATCACCGCATTCAACGTGTTCGACGAGATATACGCGCTCACCGGCGCGCAGGAGATCACGCGCACGCCGATGATCTACAACTACGAGACGACGTTCGTGCGGGGCCGCTTCGGGCGGGGTGCGGCGATGGCGTATCTCACCGGCCTGATCCTGTTCGCGATGTCCATCGTCTACATGCGGCTGGCGCTGCGCGAGCGGGACGTGTAGGGACTGCCGTGGCCGCCTCTTCGCTGTCGATCGCCGGCTCCCCGCCGGTCCGCCGCGTGCTGTCGCGCTGCCTGCTCTGGGCGCTGGTGGCGCTGATGGCGGCCTGGAGCCTGGGACCGATCGTCTGGATCTTCATCTCCTCCATCTCGGTACGGGCGGAGCTGTACTCCGTGCCGCCGCACTGGATCCCGCATGAGCCGACCCTGGCGCCGTACCGGACGGTGCTCTTCGAGGGCGAGGGGTTCCGCGGCGCCGCCGGGCAGGCGGCGGCCGAGCTCATCCGCGCCGGGTTGGTCAACTCGCTGATCATCAGCACGTCGACGACGCTGCTGGTGATGGCGCTGGCGCCGCTGCTGGGCTACGTCTTCGGACGCATCGAGTTCCCCGGCCGCCGCGCCCTGTTCTACTTCGTGCTGGCGCTGATCGCGCTGCCGGGGTGGCCGATCATCATCGGCCTGTTTCCGATGATGTCGTCGCTGCGGCTTCTCGATACCCGGCTCGGGCTCGTCATCCTGCTGTTCACCTACCGGATCCCGTTCGAGATGTGGTTCATGACCGGCTACTTCCGGGCCGTGCCGGCGGAGATCGAGGACGCGGCCCGTGTCGACGGCTGCACGCGCCTGCAGGCGCTGTATCGGGTCACCATCCACATGGTCAGGCCCGGCATCGTCGCGGTCTCCATCATCTCGTTCCTGCACTCCTGGAACTTCTTCCTGGTGCCGCTGATCATGGCGTACACGCTGCGCTCCAAGCCGCTCACCGTCACGATCACGGAGTTCGTCGGCCAGTACTACGTGCACTGGGACCTGATGTCGTCGGCCACCATCCTGGCCATCGTGCCGCCGGTGGTGATGGTCATCCTGTTCCAGCGCCACATCGTCCGTGGGCTGTCCGCGGGAGCCATCCGGTGAGGCCGGCGGTCCGGTTCGGGGCCGACGTGTTGCTGCATCGGCCCGAGGGAGCAACGTTCCGGGAGCGACTGCGCGGACGGCGCGTGGCGTTGCTGGCGCACCCGGCCAGCGTCGACGCCCGCCTGCGACCGGTCTGGGAACTGATCGGCGCGCTTCCGGACGTGCGGCTCACCGCGCTGCTGTCGCCCCAGCACGGTTTCGCCGGCGAGAAGCAGGACGACATGGTGGAGAGCGCCGACGCGTACCACCCCGAGCTCCGTGTGCCGATCCTCAGCCTGTACGGCGAGACGCGACGCCTGCGTCCGGAGTGGATCGACCGGTTCGACGTGCTGCTGTTCGACCTGCAGGACGTGGGCGTCCGTGTCTACACCTTCCTGACCACCCTGGGCTACCTGCTGGCGGATCTGGCCGGTCGCCACGATCGCGAGCTGTGGGTGCTGGACCGTCCCAACCCCGCGGGACGCTGCGTCGAGGGCCTGACGCTGCAGCCCGGCCAGCAGAGCTTCGTCGGCCTGGCGCCCATGCCGATGCAGCACGGCCCTGGGCGAGTGCGCGTGCTGGTATCGCCGTTTCTCCGGTCTGGACGTGCGGCTGGAGGTGGTGCCGATGCTCGGCTGGGACCCGCATGCGCCGTGGCCGGCGGAGCGGGTATGGCTGCAGCCGAGCCCCAACATGCCGTCGCTGGCGACTGCCCGCGCCTACCCGGGCACGGTGCTGCTGGAGGGCACGACGCTGAGCGAAGGCCGCGGCACCACGCGTCCGCTGTCGCTGGTCGGGCACCCTCGGGTCGACTGGCCGGCAGTGCGGCGGCGGCTCGAGGATCGCTGCCCGGAGCTGCTGGCCGGCCTTGTGCTGCGCGACGTCTGCTTTGAACCGGCCTTCCACAAGCACGCGGGGCAGGCGTGTCCGGGCTTCGAGCTGGTGACCGCCGATCCCGTCTACGACCCGGTCCGCTGCCGCCCGTACCGGCTGATCGCCGCCATCCTCAGGGCCGTTCGCGAACTGCATCCCGGCCTGCCGCTGTGGCGGGACCCGCCGTACGAGTACGAGGCCGACCGCCTGCCGATCGACGTGATCGCCGGCGGCCCGGCCCTGCGCCGCTGGGTGGACGGTGCGGACGGCGCATCCTGGGATGCCTGGGAGGACAGACTGCGGGCCGACGAACGTTTCCTGGGAGCGGCAGGCCGCGCCGTACAGGAGGTACTGACGGGCGCTCAGGATCCGTTGCGCGGCAGGGGCAGGTCGACGCGGTTGTGGCCGTTCTGCTGTGAGGCCAGAACTCCCAGCAGGATCTCCAGCGTCCAGCGCGCGTCGGTGCCGGGCGACACCAGGGTGTCGCTGCCAGCGTCCAGCGCCGCCACCAGTTCGTCGACCGCGGCGAGCTGGTTGACGTACAGGTAGTCGCTCCGTACCAGGTCCGCCGCCCGCAACTCGCGGTGCATGCCGCTGCCGTCGCTGGTGAGGATCCGGCCGTGCTCGTTGTAGAACTCCACCCGGCCGCGCTCGCAGGTAATGCTCAGGATGCCGGCGTTGAACTCGGTCTTGTACGCGCTGTAGATCCCGCGGATGTCGTCTTCGAAGCCGATCAGGGCGGTGGCGTACGGGTCCTGCGCCGGGTCCTTGCCGCCGTCGCCGCGGTAGCGGTCGAAGTGGTCGAATCCGGGCTCCAGCTTGGCAGTGACCCAGCGAGGCTCCGCCCCGGCGAAGAAGCAGAGCAGGTCGATCATGTGGGTGCCGTTGCGGAACATCATCGCGCGCGGGCCATAGTGCTCGACCGCCACGGTACGCACCGCGCCGAGGGAGCCCGAGGCCACCATGCGCTGCGCTTCGGAGTGGGCGGCCGACCAGCGGCGGGTGTGGTCCACCGACAGCAGCACGCCCTCGCGCTCGCACGCCTCGACCATCCGGTCGGCGTCCTGCAGCGTCGTGGCGATCGGTTTCTCGCAGAATACGGCGCGCGCTCCCGCTTCGGCGGAGGCGACGGTCAGGTCGGCGTGGACGTGGTCGCCGGTGACGACGCTGACGATGTCCGGCTTCTGCTCGGCCAGGAGCGTGCCGAAGTCCGTGTGGATGGCGACGTCGGGCAGGTCCGGCCACGTCTCCCGGAACTCGTCGAGCGCCTCGCTGCGCAGGTCGCAGACCCCCACCAGCTCGGTGCGTGGGTGCTCGACGTAGCAGGACACGTGGGAGCGTCCCATGGGCCGGCGCAACCCGCCGGAATGGACCGGTGCGCGCCGGGCGCCGATGCCGGTGAGGCCGACGACCGCGGCCCGGTACGGTGTATTCGTCACGGTTGGAGCTCCCTGCGGAAGGTTGGTGCCGTTATCCGAAACGGCGTCACGTGATGTCCATGGCTTCGACGGCGCGCGTCATCATAGCCGCTCGGGTGTCGCCCCGGCCACCACGTCGCCGTCGCGGACGGTGAGGCGCGGCGTCCAGTGCACGCCGGTCCGTTCCACTCCGTCGACGTCGCGCAGCGGCACGGGGTCGCCGCCCGCGTCCTGCTCCAGCACCGCCAGGTCCGCGCATGTCCCCGGACGCAGGGAGCCGACTTCGCCGTCCAGTCCCAGCACCTCGGCGGGGCGCAGGGTCGCGCGGCGGAAGGCTTCGCGTTCCGGCATGCCGGCCGCGATCAGCTTGGAGACGGTGAGCGCCAGGTCGTGCTTCGGGCGGGAGCCGACGTGGCGGCGGTACTGGTCGCTGGAGATCGTGTCGGGCCAGAACCCCTCGCCGATGGCCGCCTCCGCGACCGGGAAGCTGAACGAGGCCATGCCGTGGCCGATGTCGAACAGCACCCCGCGGTCACGCGCCTCCCGGACGCAGGCGCGCACGCGGCCGTCCCGCACCAAGCCCTCGGCCAGCGGGTTGAAGCAATAGGTGACCACGTCGCTGGCGCGCAGCAGCGCGAGCTGCTCGTCCAGCGGCCAGTCGGCCTGCATGCGCGTGCCGAACAGCAGCGGGCGGCCGGTACGGCCGGCGGCCTGCAGGGCGCGGTCGAGCAGGGGATGCGGGTCCACGCCGATCGAGCTGCCGGTGTTCACGGCGATCCCCCAGATCAACGCGCCGCCGTCCTCGATCGCGGCGACGCACGCGTCCACGTCCGCATCGGCCAGCGAGCCGTACGGGCGGTCGGGGTCGGACTCGCCGCGTCGCGACAGGTGGATGGCCAGGCGGACCCGCGTGCGGCTGGCGTCGATCACGGCGTCCCGGTAGTCCGGCCAGTTGTCGGCGCCGGCGTCGCCCTGCGACAGCACCGTGGTCACGCCCCGCGGCAGCAGGTGCCGGTCCGGGTCGATGCCGTAGCGCGACCCGCCGCGCGCCGGATGGGCGTGCAGATCCACCAGGCCGGGAAGCAGAAGTCCGTCCGGGAAGTCCAGATGAGCACGCGCCGGTCCGTTCACGTCCGGTCCGGCCGCGGCGATGCGATCGCCGCGCACGGCGACGGCTCCCGGACCGTCCAGTCCGGTGGCCGCGCACAGCAGGCGGCCGGCGCTGATCAGCAGGTCGTACGGGGTGGAGTCGGCCATCGGACTCAGAGCGTAAAGAAGAACGTGTCGGAGCGCATGGTGGCCAGGCCGATCTGGGAGATGCCGCCGCGTCCGCGGCCTCCGGGACGGGTGTCGGCGACGTGGCGCGGCTCGCCGCTCGAGCGCCCCTCGTACCACAGGTAATACGTCCCGTCGATCTTCTCGGTCGTGCCGTACCAGATGCCGCAGTCGTCCCAGGCGCCCTCGGGCCCGCGCTCGAAGATCGGATTGCCGGGGTAGCGGGTCCAGGTGACCAGGTCGTGCGAGGCGGCCACGCCGAAGTGCCAGGGGGTGTCCTCGTGGCGGTCGCTGCCTGCGTAGACCATGTACCAGAGGCCGTTGTCGCGGAAGATGCGGTGGGTGGTCACCGACAGCCCCTCCCAGCTCCCCGACTCACCCGTGCCCAGTACGATCCGGCGCCGGGTGTGGTCGAACCGGTAGGGATCGGGCGAACGCACCAAGCAGATGTCGGTGCCGCCACGGGGGTCGAGTGCGGAGTAGAACATCCAGTACTCGCCGGCGTGGCAGATCACTTCCGGCGCGGCAGCGAACGCCGGGATCAGCGGCTCGTTGCCCCAGCGCTCGAAGCGCAGGCCGTCGTCCGATACCGCCAGGCCGATGCTCTTGACGGAGTGGCCCCAGCCGCGGCCGGCGGAGCCCGGCCGTTCCTGCGGGACCGCCGTGTAGTACAGCAGGAACCTGCCGTCCGCGATCACGATCGCGGGGTCCAGGGCGCCCAGGTCGTCGAAGCTGCCGGCCGGCCCCGGCCGGGTCACGGGGTTGCCGGCATGCGTCTGCCAGGTCACTCCGTCGAACCGGTCCGCCGGGCAGGTGAGCAGTCCGATCGCCGCGGTGACCGTGCCGTCCTCCTGTTTGGCGTTGCCGCGGAAGTAGAGACGCCATTGGTCGCCGACGCGGAGCACGTCGGCGTTGGCCGTCACGAAGTTGTGCCACGTGCCCGGCACCACGGGGATGATCGGGTTCGCGGGGTGCCGCTCCAGCCTCATACCGCCTCCTTGCGTCGGTAACGGATCGAGAGCTCCAGCTCGCGCAGGTACACCGCAGGCTGCACCTGGGCGTTCTTGTGCGTCAACTCGACGGTGAACACGTTGACCCCCTGTCGCGGCACGCATCGGCGCAGATCATGGATCAGGTCGACGAAGGCGCTGTTGGGACCGGTCGGCGCTCCCGGCTGCAGGGTCGGGGCGTCCAGGAGCCGGTCGATGGCCTTGCCGTTGAGCTGCACGCGCAGCCGGTCCACCGGCGTCAGGTTCACCAGCAGCAGGTGCAGGCGCACCTCTTCCAGGTCGGCGTCCGGGACCCCCGCCAGCGCATCGGCCACCTTGAGGCGCAGGTCGACCGGCTCGCCCTCCGCCAGCACCAGCGGCAGCGAGGCCGGCTGCGCCAAGTGCGCGTGCGGATGGCCGACCCCGGCGCCGGCGGTCTCGAAGTCCAGGGCGTACAGCTTGTCGCAGCGCGCCAGCGCTTCCGGCGAGCGCCCGTCCCGCAGGATCGCGCCGTCCAGGTGGCGGCCGTGGCGGGCGACCTGGTCCCACAGGTTGAACACGTAGACGCCGTCCGCCCCATCCAGGTAGGCGTTGGCGGCCAGCGCGCGCCACAGGTTGAGGGGCATCCCCTCCAGCACGCCGCGTTTGCCCTCGACCCTGTGCCGGCTCGTCGCCAGCAGGCGGTCGTCGTCCGATTCCGCGGCCGGGGGCGTTGCCGGCCGATCCTCCGCCTGCAGCGCGCGAACCTGCTCCCACGTCTGATTGGGCATCACCGTGTCCACGCCGGCGAGCACCTGGCAGCCCGTGCCGCGGCTCATGGCGGCCAGCGGGCGCAGGTCTGTCTCGAACTTGTTGGTGCGCGTGGGGCAGGGGACCAGCACGTCCACCAAGCCGTCGCGCGCCCAGGTCTCGACATCGAGGCCGATCGCGTCGCAGCCGGCCGGGGCGGTAGGGCAGCGTGCCGCCACGCCCAGGCGCCGGCCGCGCTGCCGTCCGGCCTCGTCGAGCACGTCGCGCACCTCCCGGAGGAAGGCGGTCATCAGGGGGCGGCCGGCCGCGACCCGCGCGGGATGGAAGAAGAACGGGTTGCGCATGAAGTCGAGCTCCACGCCGTCGACCTCGAAGCGGGTGGCGATGTCGGTGATGACGCTCAGCCACCAGGCCCTGACTTCGGCGTGGGAGTAGTCGAGCAGATCGGCGGAGAACACGCTGCCCGGCCAGTTCTCGCCGATCCGGTACTGCGGATGGCGGCGCCAGAACTCCGAGGTCAGGGGGCTGGCCGCCGCGCCGCGCTGATGGTTCCACAACTGGTCGGGATGGGGCACGCCGAAGTCGGGCGCTCCCGGCTCGGGCGCGTCCGCAGGCGCCGGGAACGCGAAGTGGCCGTCGTTCATGCGCAGCGATGCGTACAGGTGCATCCCGTGCCGGTGGCAGCGCTCGCACACGAGCGCCAGCGGCTCCTGGCCGGCGGCGCGCAAGCTGCGCAGCGTGGTGTGCGCCATCCACTCCTGCACGGTCGGGAACACCTGCTGGCCGGTGTCCAGGTCCTCGGCCACGTCCGAGCCGTACCAGAAGCGGGTGTTGCCCGCGCCCCAGCACAGCAGGTCCGCGCCGGCCATGCGGTCCACGGCGGCGCGCAGGAACTGCTCCGCGCTCAGCGGTACCTGCCGGTACTGCCACAGCGAGGCGCCGTCGTCGTTCACGGCCACCCGGTAGCGGCGCCCGACCCCGCGCTCGGCTGCCTTGCCCACGATGGGCTCAGTCGAGGGTGAACGTTGCCGCTTCGATGTAGCGCAGCGTCTCGCCCGGGTCGCCCCAGTAGTAGACGGAGATGATGCTCCCGTCGTCGAGCTGGACCGTGCACGGCTCCCCGATGTCGGAGTAGGTCCCGCCGAACACGGAGCCGTCGTGCGCCCACGCCTGCAGCATCGGCCGCGAGCCGGGGATGTGATCGCCGTCCCGCACCGACCAGCCTTCCGGGTCGCTCCAGGTGCGCCCATCGTCCTCGCTCACCGCCACGCGCATGCTGGGGATGTGGCGGTCGCTCCACGTGAACAGCAGGCGTCCGTCCTGCAGGCGGATGGTGCTGGTGGCCGAGCCCGTAATCCGGAACGGCAGCGACTCCAGCTCGCTCCAGGTGCGCCCCGCATCGTGCGATCGGGCGAGCCAGGCGTTCACCTCCCGCGCTTCGCGGCCGTCGGGCAGGCCGATGGTCTCCTCGCTGTGCATGACGGCCAGGAGCTCGCCGTCCGGCAGGGGCACCAGCGATGCCTGGTGATAGCGCCGCCTGCCGCGAGGGTCGAGGGCCACGATCGAGCCGTCGCCCCAGGTCAGCCCGCGGTCGTGGGAACGCACCACGCACTGTGGATGCTGCTGCGGCGCGGCGGGATCGGAGCCCAGGCTGCCGCACAGGGGCGCCAGCAGGGTGCCGTCCTGCAACTCGATCATCGGCGCGTGGATGGCCGAGTGGCTGAGCGGCGACGGGGTCAGCGGCGTGGCCGCATCCCAGGTCCGGCCGCCATCGCGTGATCGGCGCGCGAAGTCGATATAGCTCCGCTCCGCGCTCCAGCCGGCGCCGTCCTGCAGGGTGGCCGTCTTCGGCTGCGTCTGCAGGACGTTGAGGGCGTAGATGAACAGCACCAGGTCGCCGCTGGCCGCGCTCACCGAGCACTGTTCCATCGGGAAGGTGTCGGTGAGGTGCCGGCAGCCGGACAGCGGCCAAGTCAGTCCGCCGTCGGTCGAACGGATCAGCGACCCGCGGCACTGCGGCTCGCTGTGGTTGTGGCCGGCGCCCTTCTCGGGCGGCCCGTAGCGGGCCTCCCGGAACGACACCAGCAGATCGCCGTCGGCCAGGCGTGCGATCTCCGGGAACGCGGCGTTCCACTCGCCTGCGGGATCTCGATAGACGGTGACGTGCTGCAGGTCTCGTACCATTCTCATTCCTCCTCGGTCCGTGGCTCTGGTCCCGCGGATTGCGCCGGCGGGGTGACCCCGGCGAGCCGGAGCTGCTCCGCGAAGTGACACGCCGCGAAGTGGCCCGGCTCGCCGTCCACGGGCGCCAGCGGCGGCACCTCCCGCCGGCAGATGCTCTCCGCGTAGCGGCAGCGCGGATGGAAGCGGCAGCCGGGCGCGGGATTGGCGGGCGACGGCACGTCCCCTTCCAGCAGCACCCGCTCCTGGGCGGCGGCCGCCGGGCGGTAACGCGGGATGGATGCGAGCAGCGCCTCGCTGTAGGGGTGCCGGGGGCGCCGGTAGACGCGGTCGGCCGGCCCGTACTCCACCAGCTTGCCGACGTACATCACCGCCACCCGGTCGCTGAGGTGGTGGACGACCGTCAGGTCGTGCGAGATGAACAGGAACGTGAGCCCCAGCTCCCGCTGCAGGTTGCGCAGCAGGCGGATGATCTGCGCCTGCACGGAGACGTCGAGCGCCGAGACCGGCTCGTCGCAGACGATGAACTCCGGCTCCAGGCTCAGCGCTCGGGCGATGCCGATGCGCTGCCGCTGGCCGCCCGAGAACTCGTGCGGGTAGCGGTACAGGTAGTCGGTGCTCAGGCCCACCGACCCCAGCAGCGCCTCGATCCGCTGCTGGCGGTTCGGGAGCTTGTGGATCAGCAGGTACTCGCCCACGACCTCGCCCACCGGCATGCGCGGGTTCAGCGACGAGAACGGATCCTGGAAGATGATCTGCACCCGGCGCCGCATCTCGAACATTCGCTCGCGCGGCAGCGCCAGCAGATCGATCATCGAACCGTCCGCGCGGTAGCGAACGCTCCCGCCGGTAGCCCGTTCCAGCCGGATGAGCGTCCGGCCCAGGGTGCTCTTGCCGCAGCCGCTCTCGCCCACCAGGCCGAGCGTCTCGCCCCGGCGGATGGCCAGGTCGACGCCGTCCACGGCCTTGATCTGGCCCACCACGCGCTGCAGGAAGCCCCGCTTGACGGGAAACCAGGTGCGCAGGTCCCGCGTCTCCAGCAGGGTCGATCCGTTGGAGGAGGACGTGGCTTCAGGCATGGAGCCAGCACCGCACCGTGCTGCGTCCGTGCGTGACCTCGGGCGGCGTTTCCCGGCACTGCTCCCAAGCGTGCGGGCAACGTGCCGCATACGGGCAGCCGGTGACCTGCTCGAACGGTCCGGGGACGCTGCCGGCGATCGGATCGACGTCCTGGTCCGCACTCTCGCCGACGATGAACGAGCACGCCAGCAGGCCCTGCGTATACGGATGCTTGGGCTCCTCGAAGATGGCCGCGACCGGGGCGTCCTCGACCACCTGCCCCAGGTACATCACGAGCACGCGGTCGCACAGCTCACCCACCACGCCCAGGTCGTGGGTGATCCACAGGATCGCCATCCCCAGCTTGTCGCGGCCCTCTTCCACCAGGTGCAGGATCTGCGCCTGCACGGTGACGTCGAGCGCGGTGGTCGGCTCGTCCGCGATCAGCAGGCGGGGGTTGCACACCATCGCCATGGCCAGCATCACGCGCTGGCGCATGCCGCCGGAGAGCTGGTGGGGGTAGCGATCGACCACCTGTTCGGGGTCGGGCATGTTGACGCCGCGCAGCGCCGCGACCGCCATCTCCCGCGCGGTCAGCTTGGAGACCGCCTGGTGGTGCAGGATGGTCTCCATGATCTGAAATCCGACGGAATACGAGGGGTTGAGCGAGGTCATCGGCTCCTGGAACACCATGGTGACGTCGCCGCCGCGGATGGCGCGCATCTCGCGGCTGTCGAAGCCCAGGGTGGTGACGTCGGTGGCGCTGCCCTGCTCGTCGTGGAGCCAGATGTGACCGGCGCTGATGCGCCCATGGGGGCGGGCCACCAAGCGCATGATGGACAGCGCCGTCACGCTCTTGCCGCAGCCGCTCTCGCCCACCACGCCCACGGTCTCACCGCGGGCGATGGTGAAGTCCACCCCGCGCACGGCGTGCACGACGCCCAGGTGGGTGGCGAATTCCACGTGCAGGTCCTCCACCTTCAGCAGGGGCGCCGCGTCATTCATGGGAGACCCGCCGGCAGTTGCAGGGGCCATCAGTTGTACGGGTCCGCGGCGTCCCGCAACCCGTCTCCGAGGAAGTTGAAGGCGGCCACGGTGAGGATGATCGCCACGCCCGGCAGCATGATCCAGGTCGACAGCAGGATGGCGTTGAGGTTCTGCGCCTCGTTGATCAACAGTCCCCAGCTTGTCAGCGGCGGCTGGATCCCCAAGCCCAGGAAGCTGATCGCGCTCTCGCCCAGGATCATCCCCGGCAGGGCGATGGTGCTGACCACGATCAGGTGGCTCATCACGTTGGGGACCACGTGCTTGCGCATGATGAAGCGGGCGTCGGCGCCGCCGGCGACGGAGGCGCGGATGTAGTCGCGCTCGCGGATGCTCAGCACCATGCCGCGGATCTGGCGCGCCAGCCCGGTCCAGCCGATCAGGGCCAGCACCGTGACGATGCCGAAGAACCTCCAGGTGGATGGCCAGTCCGGGGGCAGGATGGCGGCCAGAGCCAGCCACAGCGGCAGCGTGGGAATGGAGCTGATCATCTCGATGAGGCGCTGGATGAGCATGTCCGTGCGGCCGCCGTAGTACCCGGAGATGGTGCCGATGATGACGCCGAGCAGGGTGCTCAGGGCGACGCCGAACACGCCCACGCTCAGGGTGATGCGCCCGCCGTAGATGATGCGGCTCAGCATGTCGCGGCCGCGGTAGTCGGTGCCGAGCAGGTTGATGTGCGCGCCCTCTCCCTCGACGCCGAACAGCTTGGTGCGCAGGCGCTGAGCGCCGATGCCGAACTGGGCGCGCGGCCGTTTCACGAAGAAGCGGATCGGGTGGCGGGTGGATTCATCCCGTTCGTAGACGAGCTGGAAGTCCTGGTTGACGGCCTGCTTCGTGCCGTACACGAACGGGCGCTGCAGCCGGCCATCGCTGTCGAAGAACCGGATCGGCTGCGGCTGCATGTACACGCGCTCCGAGGACTCCGACGGCGGATACGGCGCGAAGAAGCCGGCGAAGATGTAGACCGCATAGCTCAGCGTCAGGAATGCCAGCGCCACGAGCGCCAGCTTGTGCCTGCGGAACTTCCGCCACGCCAGGGTGCGCCCGGTCACTCTTCGAGTGCGGCGTGCGGGCGCCTGCTCCGCCGTCCGCGGCTCCGTCGTCGTCGCCGCCGTTCCCGGTGCGGACCCTTGCATCTACTCGAATCTGCCTATTCGAATCTGACGGTGGGGTCGAGCCACGCCAGCACGATGTCGGCCAGCAGGGTGCCCACCTGCAGCAGGATGGTAGCCATCAGCAGGAAGGTGCCGGCCACGTAGCTGTCCTGACGGATCAGGCCGTCGTAGAACATCAGGCCGACGGTGGGCAGCGCCAGGACGATGCTGATGATGGTGTCGCCCGAGATCAGCTCCGACAGGGTGTTGCTCATGCCCATCACCCAGGGATGGAGGGCGTTTCTGAGGGCGTGGCGGTACACCACCAGCCGCTCCGGCAGTCCCTTGGCGCGCGCCGTCTGCACGTAGGGCTGGTTGAGCTTGTCCAGCAGGTTGCCGCGGATGATGCGCATGCCGGCGCCGGCGCCGGTCACCAGCCCGACGGCCAGCGGAATGCTGAGGTGCTTGAGCAGATCGATAAGCTTGCCGAGGCTCCAGGGGGCGTTGACGTAGTCGGACGAGAACAGGCCGCCCACCTGCTCGTTGAACACGAACACCATGACCGTCATGAAGATCAGCGCCAGGAAGAACCCGGGCGTCGCCATTCCCAGAAAGGCCACGACGTTGGCAACGTAGTCGAACAGCGAGTACTGGCGGCGGGCGGAGAATATCCCCAGCGTGAAGCTGGCGGTCAGGCCGACCATCAACCCGAGCAGGCTCATCAGGATGGTCCAGCCGACACGCTCCAGGATCAGCGTATGCACCGGCCGCGCCACCTGGAACGAGTAGCCGAAGTCGCCGCGGGTGACGATGTTGAACACCCAGGCGGCGTAGCGGGCCAGGACCGGCCGGTCCAGTCCGTACTGGACCCGCAGTTCTCCCAGCGCCCTGAGCTGCGCCTCCTTCTCCGCCTCCGTCATGTTCAGGTTGGCGCGGATGCTCGACTCGTAGACGCTGACGAAGTCGCCCGGCGCCAAGTCGATCACCAGGAAGCAGACGAACGACAGCACCACGGTCACCGGCAGCATGTAGATCAGACGCCGGACGATGTAGCGCGCCATGGTGGGTTAAGAGCGGTGGGGGCGAATCGCCCCCACCGCCGAAATACGACTCAGCAGAGGGTTACGGTATCTCGAACCACTGCCACATGCGCATCGCTATGTATTGATCCCAGCTCTGCCGCATGATGCCGCCGGTCCTGAGCTCCGGCACGTAGAAGTACGGAACGTTGCCGAGCGTGTTGTCCACGACCACGGTCTCGGTCACGCCACCGCGGGCGAACGCCTGCCGCGGCGCGTTCTCGGCTCCCCAGGCGACGAACTGGTCCATCGCCGTCTCCAGGTCCAGGTCGCCGGCGAAGTAGGCGTCGCGGATCGTCATGCCTTCGACCTGCCAGTCGAACAGTTCCGTCGACTTGGTGCGCGGCAGCATCGGGTTGGGGTCGCCCTCGTTCTCGGGATACAGGCCGCCGCCGTTGCGCAGCGTCGACTCGAAGCCGGCCTGGTTGGTCCAGCCGCCCCACAGGAACGAGCTGTTGCCGCGCATGTCGTACTCGCCGGTCACGACCAGGGTCTCGTTCATCACCACCTCGTTCATGGGGTTCACCGAAACCTTGAAACCCATCTGGTTGAGCTGCTCACCGGCGCCCTCGATCCAGCGGACGCGCATCCAGTCGTGCGACGGCGCGACGATCAGCCACTCGATGGTGTCGCCCGCCTGGGGCGAGCCGGCCGGGTACTCGCGGTAGCCGTCGCCGTCCGAGTCCATCAGGCCCAGCTCGTCGAACGTCGCCAGCGCGGCGTCGCGGTCGAAGGTCTCGACGTGGCTGTCGGCGTACTGCGGATAGGCGGCGAGCATGGCCGTCGAATGCAGCGGCTTGTGGGCGGGACAGACGATGCAGGTGTGCATGCCCATCGCGTCGGTGTCCAGGCCCGTGCTCAGCGCCATGGTGAAGTCGGGATCCCGAAACAGCTCCCGCAGGCCGTCCCTCGGCGTGTCCAGGTTGATGCGCAGGCCCTGGTAGACGCCTACCTTGCTCAGGGGCAGCAGGCTGTAGTTGCCGCGCTCCTCGTTCTGGCGGATGACGCCCGCCTCCTGGGTGCTGGCCTTGGTGAAGTCGCCCCACAGCTCGTCGGACGCCAGACCCAGCGCGATGTCGGAACCGTTGGTCTGGTACTTCATCACCACCGTGTCGAAGTACGGAAGCTGCTGTCCCTCGGCGTCCACCTTCCAGTAGTAGGGGTTGCGCTCGAAGATCAGCTTGTCGCCGACCACGCCGGTGGGCTGGAACGCGCTGAGGACCGGCGGGCGGTCACGCGGGAAGCGGGCCGAGTTCCAGTCCTCCATGGTGGCTTCCGGGTTGTACGTGGGATGCAGCTTCTCCATCTGGTGCTTGGGCAGCCAGGGGATGGAGACCGACGGCCAGATGGCCGGCGAGAAGAACATCGGCACGATCTCCGGGTACGAGTTCTTCATCGTCACCTTGAAGGTGTACGTGTCGATCTTCTCGAACTCCGGAACCCCGCCGGCGCCGGCCAGGGGGCCGCCCTCGGCGAAGTACAGTCCCTCGATGTTCGGGATCTGGGTGCTGGCGATCACGCCGCCGCGCACCACGTCGTCCCAGGTGAACATGATGTCGTCGACCGTGAACTCCACGCCGTCCGACCACTTCACGCCTTGGCGCAGGTGGAAGATGACCTCCTTGCCGTCCTCGGAAATCTCCCAGCTCTCGGCCAGGTTGGGCTCGATGCTGATGTCCGGGTGGATGCCGGCGGGGTGGCCGATCGTCTCGTCGACCTTCCACTGCACGAGCTGCTCCTGCCAGTGCAGGACGCTGCGGGCGTGCTGACCGGTGACCCAGTAGTTGACCGGCAGGTCGAGATCGGACTCGTGCGGCAGGGTCATCACCGTGGTGGTGTAGGTGCCGATCTCCGGTGCTTCCACGTTGACGTAGGGATTGGGCGGGAGACGCTCCGCTACGGGAGGCAGCTCTCCGGCCGCCACTTGCGCCGCGAGCATCGGCGATTCCGAGTACTGCTGGCTGACCGCGGCCCATGGCAGCGCAAGCGCCACCGCCGCGAGCACAGCGTACGTCACCATTCGTTTCATTTCGTGCTCCTTGGGAGGGTTTCGGCCGCTGAAGAGCGGCCGCAGGCAAGGTAACAAACGAGCGGTCGTGCGTGCAACAGGAAGCCGGTAGGTCCCTGATCTTCGCCCGGGACGTCTGTTCCCATGAAGAGTGCTCGTCGGACAAGCGATTTGAGGGATCGAGGGAGTGACCTTCCATATCCATGCTATCGGCGTCATGCCAGCTCGGTTGCCCGTTCTGGCCAAGACGCCTTTCTTGCTTGCTCGACACGAACTGCACCAGGATGCCTCCAGGCCCACGCTGGCGCCCTGGCGACCTCCCGCACGTCGCGCTCGATGGGCTTCCCCGATCTGATCGACACCCATCTGGCGCTGCGCACGCGACAGCGGGGCTTCACCGAGGCTCAGATGATCGAGACCATCGTGCTGCTGCAGACCATCGCCGCGCTCTACGAGCAGCACGACCAGCGGCTGAGCATCGCCACCATCCACCAAGACGCCACCCTCATCGAGAGCCACACGCAGGCCGCCTACCCGACCTGCCAAGGCGGGCGCGGCTACCCAGCCGATGATCGCGCTGTGGGCCGAAGCCGACCAGCACCACCCGCCGCGCGTGCTCCCAGGAGTCGGCCCGGAAGGCTGCCCGTGTACCGGCACCGGCAAGCCGTCCACCAGCCGCTTGCGACGGCGGCGCCGGTTGCTCAGACACAGCTTGCAGCGCCAGTTCGCTGACCGCCTCGCGCACCACCGTCTGGTTGGCCTCTCCGCTCAAACCGCGTCCAAACAACCGTGACATCGTCGGCTGCGAGGGCAGCACGCGCTCCTGCTCCAGCGCGGCGGTGCCGCGGCTGTCGTTGGCAACCCGAAAGCTCGGGTCGTGCCGCAAGCGGTCGGCGTCGTCTTGGTCGCGCCAGCCCTGCCCGAGCAGCAGCAGGTTGATGCGCAGCAGGCCGGCCAGCGGACAGGTGATGGTGTTCGGCTCGCGCGGATTGAACAGCCGCTCGGTCATCCGCTTCACGATGCCGTTCCGCTCCATGATCTCGCGCAGCAGCAACGCGCCGGTGTCCGCGCTCAGATGATCCGCTCACGTCTCGACCTGCACGACCTGCCTGCACGCAGCGATTGAAGGTGGTCGACAAGATCGGTAGGGTTTCACCCACGGCGTGTCTCGTCCTTGTGGTGGCGTTAAACCACCTGTCCAGTTTCTCGGGACCACCTATTTCTTTGAACTCTTGGCGTTGACCAGCAACACCTCGAAGTCCTCCTCCAGGATGTGATGGATCGGCTCCAGTACACGCCCGTGCTCCATCGCCACATGCGTAACAGCCAGCCTCCTGAAGCCACTCGCTCGCTGAGACCCAGCACGTCCCCGGTCATCGTCGTATAGGTGCACACTTCATCCAGGTCCTCCCGGCCCGCCACGCCGTGCCGTACCAGATTGACCACCACGGTATCCTTGTGGACATCGATCCACAACAGCATCGATGCACGACTTCCATGTCATTTCCTCCTGTCACCAAAAGTTGGAGCACAGCGGTGGACGGCAGCGGGTTCGCACGAGTACTCAGGCCGTCCGTATCAGACTCTGTCACGGGCTTGGTCCGCACCAGAGAGGTTCGATCTCTACCGTTCCGCTCTCTCAACTCGAAGGCTACCACTCCTGATCGTTTTCATCCCCTTGACGCGTCGCGCATCGGCGTAGGCCGACTCAGTAGAATACCGAGACGGCGTCCAAAGCTGCATCTGCTGTACCACTTCCGGCTGCCCTACTCCGGGTTCGAGTACGCTGAGGTGGTGCTCGGCGGCGAGAGCTTCGTCGCCCTGAGCGGCGGCTGTCAGAACGCCTTGTGGCTGCTCGGCGGCGTCCCTCGGGAGCACCGCACCGACAGCCTGGCGGCTGCCTACCACAATCTGGATCAGGCGGCCCGCGATGACCTCACCCGCCGTTACCAGGAGTTGTGCGACCACTACGGCATGCAACCCACGCGCAACAACCGCGGCGTCGCCCATGAAAACGGCAGCGTCGAAAGCGCCCACGGCCACCTCAAGCGCGCCATCGAACAAGCCCTGCTGCTGCGCGGCTCGCACGACTTCGATGACCTCGCTGCCTATCGTGCCTTCATCGCCGAGATCGTCGGTCGCCACAACGCCCGTCACCGCGCCCGCATCGACGCCGAACGCGCCGTGCTGCGACCGCTGCCGGCGCAGCGCACCCAGGACTTCGAGCTGGAGCGCGTCCAGGTCACCTCGCACTCCGGGTTCACCCTGCGCAAGGTGTTCTACTCGGTGCCGTCGCGGCTGATCGGCCACACCCTGCGCGTCCACCTCTACGATGATCGGCTGGAGCTGATGCTCGGCTCCAGCCCACTGCTGACCCTGCCCCGCGGTCGTCCCCACAGCGACGGGCGCCGTGGCCACGTGGTCAACTATCACCATCTCATCCCTGCCCTGCGCCGCAAGCCGATGGCCCTGCTGCATCTGGTCTACCGCGATCAACTGTTCCCGCACGACGCTTACCGCCGCACCTTCGATGCGCTGCTCGATGCCCTCGATGAGCGTACCGCCTGCCGGCGCATGGTCGGGCTGTTGGCCCTGGCTCACGAGCGCTGCTGCGAGGCGGCGCTGGCTGCCCACCTTGCCGACCTGCTCGACGCCGGCACGGTGCCGGAACTGGAACCTCTTCAGGAGCGGTTCGGTCCCGACCCGCAGTCGCTGCCGCACCTCGACGTGCGCCTGGGCTCGCCAGCCGACTACGACGATCTGCTCGACCACACCGCCGAGCTCGCCACCGCACCGGCAGGCGCAGCATGAGTACTGGCGTTCCCATCGATACTGCCGCGCTCAACCTGATGCTCAGCGAACTGCGCCTGCCCACCATCAAGGCGACCATCAGACGCGGGATGCCGACTGACTCGTTCACACACCTAATGATGGCCATTCTCGTCACCTCCGAGCTACACCAATCGGCGGACACTATCCTGCTAATCGGCCGGTAGGATGGGGCAAGCTCTGCTAGATACAGAAGAAGAGTTGATCGCGATTCCGCGGACTTCATCCATGCTCGGTACGTGTCCACAGTCCAAGACAGTTGTAGCATAGCATGGTGGCAGTTCGCTGGAAGACGAGAACGAACATAGGTGGCAGAACGGTGCGATAGAGCGGTAGCCGCGGCGCGCTTCGCCAAACGGCCGCGACCATTCAGCGGCACGCCGGCCCGCCGTCCTCTATAGAATAGAAACTAGGACGAACCGACCACATGTACCGACGTTACGTTCAGCCATGCGCATCGGCTCGCCCCACGAACTCTCAGGCACACCCCTCCCAAGCTATCCGTAGTAGTCCACTTCGACACAGTTCCCATAGTAGCACTCGCATGTGTATGGATTCTGCCCCAGTGTTGCTGCACCGATAGACGACGGTCTGCCCGCACCTTTCCTCAGTCCTATGAGTAGAAGGAGGGCACGGAAGGCATCGTCCGGGCCTCGGGTAATTGTGGGACGCAAACCCGGACGAAGCGGCGACTACCAGCAAGGTAACTACAAGCCCCAAAAGAAGACGGGTGCGGCTCCTTTGCGACGACCACTCAGGAACCCCGGGGCGTGTGAGGGAGTCGGGCTGGGAGTGAGCGACCTTCGCTGAAACAGACGGCAGCGCCAGGAGAGTTCGGCGGCGATAATCCCGCTGGCGAGAGTTCGGCCGGATGCGGGGAACGCAGCAGGGGCGCGCTGGCGTTTGCGGTCGAGGGTGGTGAGCGAGGTCGTTGGGACCGCAGCGGGCTGCGGCTCTACTTGACGAGTCTCAGGCGATTCCTTCGTTCACTGGGCGTGGGCCGCAGGTGCGGCACCTGTCCGTCGGCGTAGCGCTGCTGATGGGTACGCTGCCACTCGCGCGCCTCATGGAAGGCCCAGTACTCGTCGAAATCGCCACTTGAGCGCAGCGCCCGCAGGCGCAGCACCGCCTCGGCCCCCGACAGCCGCCAGCGTGCGCCGGTGATACCAAGCCGGTCGTTGACCAAGTGGCGGCACGCGCCTTCGATGACCCCCGAGCCGATCGGCAGCCCGGCGGCAAGGTACTGATCGTAGGCCAGGTAGTCCTGGTACTTCAGCAGGTAATTGGCGCACCGGTCCAGCGGCTCGCGCCGCCGACTCGTCAGACCGCGCTTGGTGGCGCTGCGCCGCATGCCGGCAGCCACGTGCACGGCGCGGCCTTCCAGCACTCGCCGAGGCGGTGCAAGACCCACTGTTCCAGCGTTCTTGAGCCCGGCTTATTCACGGAGGAGTAGAGAAAGAGTAGGCGCGTCCGCCGATTTGCAGTAGAGTCAAGGTGTTACGCCAAAACCTCCGCAAAGGACGGGACACGCCGTGGGTGAGACTCTACCGATCTTTTCGACGACCTTCAACGGCTCGGTGCAGGTCGAGGCGCGGGCGGAGCATCTGAGCGCCGACAGCGGCGCGCTGCTGCTGCGCGAGATCATGGAGCGCACCGGCATCGTCGAGTGGATGGACGAGCGGCTGCTGGATCCGCGCAATCCGCTGCTGATCACCTACCCGCTGGCCGACGTGCTGCGGACCAGCCTGTTGCTGCTGGGCCAGGGCTGGCGCGACCAGGACGACGCTGACCGGCTGCGGCACGACCCGAGCTTTCGCGTGGCCAACGACACGCGCCGCGGCACCGCGTCGCTGGAGCCCGACAGCGTGCTGCCCTCGCAGCCGACGTTGTCGCGGTTGGTGGGTCTGTTGAGCGCGCCGACCAACCAGGATGTGGTGCGTGAGGGGATCATCGAGCTGGCGGTGCGCCGGCTGTGGAAGGACAACGGGGAGCGGCGGTACAAGCGGTTGATGATCGACCTGGACGGCCTGCCGTTCGAGGTGCACGGGCAGCAGGCCGGCAGCCAGTACAACGGCCACTACGGGCAGCGGATGTTTCATGCGCTCATCGCCAGTTGCGCGGAGAGCGGCGACCTGCTCGACGGCACGCTGCGGCCTGGCGCGGTGGGCTCGGCCGACGGCGCGCTTGAGTTTATCCAGCGGGTGGTCGAGCGCTGCCGGCCGCGGGTGTGCGAGTCGGTGCTGGTGCGTATGGACGCCGGATTTCCCGACGGAAAAACGCTCACGGGCCTGGAGTCATCGGGCATCGACTACGTGGCGCGCATCCGCAACAACGCGGTGCTGGACCGCCTGGCGCAGCCGTATCTGCGCCGGCCGCCGGGGCGTCCGCCGCGCGAGGGGCGGGTGTGGTGCCACGAGCTGCGCTACCAGGCCGATTCCTGGGAGCACGCGCGGCGGGTGGTGCTGGTGGTGGTGGAGCGGCCCGGAGAGCTGTTCCTCGACTACTTCTGGCTGATCACCAACCTCAAACGCAACCGCTACAGCGGCGCGCGGCTGTTGGGGCTGTACCGCATGCGGGGCAAGGCCGAAGGGCACATGGGAGAGTTCATGGACGTGCTGGCGCCGGCGCTGTCCTCGGCGCCGCGTGCGAAGAGCCACTACCGGGGCCGCTGCCTGGAGGCGGCCACCGAGCCGCAAGAAGCAGGAGTGCGGGCCCAGAACGAGACGCTGTTGCTGTTGAATCTGCTGGCCTACGAGGTGCTGCACGCGGGGCGCTGTCTGATGCAGCGGGCGACCGGCGTCGGCTGGAGTTTGCGCCGGCTGCGCGAGCGGGTGCTGCGGGTGGCCAGCCGGGTGGTCCGCCACGGCCGGCGGGCGACCGTCGTGATCGCGCAGCATGCGGCGGCCGACTGGCGCACTTCAGGACTCTGGTCGGGCGGACGGCGATGCATCCTGGCTGCGGCTGTGGAACAAGCTCACCCTCCTGGACTGGGCGCCCAACGGCTGAGGCCGACAGGCCGGCACGTTCAGAACCTCTTCGTCGAGCACCTGGGCGCGGTCATCTGTGTCCTCGCCGGCGTGCTCGACTGCCGTCAGCCTTTCGGTCCCGACCAACCGCGCCCTTTCAACGCTGCACGCGCTCTTGGCCATCTGCTCCCAGCCGCGCCGTCACTCCTGCATGGCTGCGCCAGCACACCCATTTTATGGAATAATCGTTCTTCTATCTCCAGGCATGGCTTGTCAGACCGACGCGTGAATAAGCCGGGTTGAGCCCTCGGCGCACAGGGCGTGGCCAGCTTTCCAGAGGTACTCCAGCACGTGAAAGATGTCGAGCACGATCGTCAGATGCACGCCGTGCTGCTCGGCCAAGTCTTCGAGGATATCCAACTGCGTCTCGTTGCCGTCGACCACCGCCGCCCAGCGCCGGGAACAGTGCGGGTCGCGCTCCAGATCACTGTGCTGCATCCGTTGCGTCTCCTCTCGGCTCGCCACCCGCAGCAACCGCTCGAACGCCGCCCGCGTGGCCGCAAACGGGTCAACCGCAGTCTCGCACGCCCAACCGATCGCCGCCCCCATCGCTCAGGCTCCAGCCAGCCGGCGCTGCGCATCGGCCACCAGAGGATACACCAGCACCCGCTTCGGCGCCTGCCCATGGCGCGCATGTGAGCGCGGTCCATGCGACCCCGCCCGGCCGTGTCGCCCAACTCGATCCAGTTCGCTGCCCGGTAGCAGGTGCCGGCAAAGCGCCCTCGGTCCACCAGCGTCTCCAGCAGCAGCGGCTCGGTGGCGAAGCGCGCCTGCCAGTCGGCGGCCAGCCGCCCGGCCAGCAGCGACAGCAGCCGGCTGGCCAGGTTCTTCACCCGCACCCACGGCAGCACCAGAAACCGAAGGTAGGAGCCGTATGCATCAACGTGCACGTACGGATCTGAAGCTTTGGAAATGGCTACGTAGCCTGATCATCTTTGCGGGTTAGTTAGTAAGCTGTGAACTCCCGATTGCACTCTTCTTGTGATATTCGGTGCCCTTTTCTTCTCAGTTTTTCCGGTTTAAAAACCACCTCTCCTCTTTGGTAATCTTCTCTCAATACTCGTGACAATCCCTTCTTGAAATGACTGTTTCTTGCAGTAGGATGATGAGTAACGACTCGGGATAGACACCTATAGTCTCTTAGGATCACCTCGACGCACGTCCATCGGGCGACCACAGAAGACGCGATAACAATATGGGTTGGGTCGTGCTCACAGATAAACCATCGCATTATTTCGGCTGAAACCTTGCGATCCTGTTTATCGATATTGAAGCAAGAATTACTATACCCTCCTGCGCACTCCCACACCGGGCGGAATATATAGTTGAAAAAAGCTACGTCGTCAAAGCACAAATCGTGATCCTTGAGTGCTTCTTCGATTCTCCTATACGTCTCGTGCGTTTTCTTAGAGGAATCGCGGAATTCCCTTACGCAATTGATAGTGTTCATCCAGTTGCGATTTTCTTCGTTCGGCAGGGCCTGCTCCTGAGAAGATGCATACCAAGCTTCGGGATCGAGGTTCAACGTCGTGGAACAGTTGGGGATATAGTGACTCTCGCCTACTATCGCCAAGCGACGGTCGCCTCCGCGGTATTTGCACCCGATCCATGGTTTCATGCAACAGAACTTGATTAGATGTTTCGGAGTGCTCAATTGATTTCTCCTGCTCGCTGGTATTAGCGTCCCATGCGGGCGCACACCGCCCGAATCTGGGCTGCCTTATGATCTCCACGTTGTCGAGCCGGCTCAACTCCTACTAGTCCTCTATCAATCATTAATGACGGGATAGAGATGGCGCAACTTGATCCGTGCATCGGCGGTGGTAAAGCGCCACTCCACTGGCTTGCTCGTCCGATTGCGCTGTTACGTCCAGGCATTCACCTCGTCCCGCAGCGTGTCGATCCGCTATCCGGCACGATTCAAGGCGACGCGGAAGGTGGCTGATTGGGTTATGAGAATGATTGTTCTTGGTACCAGCCGGTCGGTGGACGGGCCTGAGCGACGCTGAGGCGGCCAGCCGGTGCCGGCTGGTTGTTTTTTTGAATGTACCAGTTGGTCGCCGCGGACGCGCTGACGGCGCAGGAACGGCGATCTACGGCACGTCTACAGCTTCTCGACGACGCCATCGGCTATGCGCTGATCCGTCCAAGCGGTATCCCATGCTTCTGCCGCTGCATGGAATACATCTGCTGCTACCTGGAAGTGATCGGCTGCTGCCTGGAGCAAGGCGAGGGCGGCATCGGTAGTAAGCTGCCGTCTCTCCAGATTCCAGCGCCTAGAGGCGTCGCTATAGGAGCTAGTACCCATCTCGCGGTTGTACCGAACATCAGCAGCCGCGGCGGATGCGTTTCTCCTCATAGAAAAAATGCGGCTGGCGTTAGGGTCGTCTATGCGGTCTATGATGCCATTCACGACGTTGGCGCGGATTTCTTGAACACTATCCAGGAGTTCATTGTGGTACCGTATTACGTCTCCATCGTCCCGGTGGAGCAGTGCGTGCCTACGAACCTCATCAAAGGCATCATCAAGGGCGGTGACTCCGTCGCGTAGATGCTCCTGTGCCTCTCGTAGGTATGGCTCGACTGCGTTAAAAGCCGCGCGGTAAGCCCGAGCGTCAACGTCGTCGGTCGATTCTGTGTGACTTGGTGTGTCACTGTACGGGCTGGCGGGAGTGCCCAACAGACCCTGATCGGCCAAGGCTCTTATCAAGACGACCAAGCCCAATGCCAAGACCACGAACAATCCCAAGACGATGTATGGAACCACGAAGCGCGATGTGCGGCTTCTGACCTTGACCTCTTGCTCACTCATACTCATACACTCAACCTCCTAATCCTTACGTGCCGTGCCGTTCGTTGTCAGTGGTGAGGGTCTGCACGGCGACGTGCTGATCCATCTGGCAGCGCCGGAGCGCGGCGTCGTGGGCTTCGATCTTAGGGACGGCTCCGGCCTGTCCGTCGTCGCCCAGTTGGTCGAACAGGAGTACCCAACCGGCGTCAAGATAGCCGACGACGAGTTCGCCTCCATCGCCCTGCAACCTCACCAGACTCTTGCGGCGAGTAGCCCTACGTAACTCACCAGATCGCGATAGGTACCGACAACTGCGATTGTCGGGCTATTACTCCGGCTATAGGCGTGGGGAGGACCGCCCTCGTAACCTGCGACAGGAGAGACAAATATCGGCTGAGACGTGTGTGGCGTCGGCAAGACAGTGAGCGAGCCCGGTGTCAGCAGTCAGTGCCGATGCACCACGTGCCTAGCCGCCTAGCTGGCCTGCTGCAGCACGATGTGCGGGTGCGGTCCTGAAGGTGGAGCGCACCATTCCGATCGTCGAGGAGTTACGTCATGGCACTCGATCTGCTTGCCGTTGCCGGTGTCTCGGTCTCCGGCGCCATCGCTACCCTGTCGGTGGTGTACGACCACGTGATTCGACTGTGGAGCGTCGCTCGCAGCCGCCTCAGCGACGCGGACACGGCGCGCATCGTGACTGCGCTCACCGACGCCTACTGCGCGAAGAACACGCTCCGTGCCTACATCACCGGCTGGAAGCGCTGGCAGGCTTGGGCGTGCGATCAAGGTGTCCGGGCCGTGCCGGCCGATCCGGCATCAGTGGCGGCCTACCTCTCCGAGCGCGCTGAGGCCGGCAGATCGCCGGCCACCGTGCGTCTGGACCGCGCCGCGATCGGTGCAGCGCACCGCGCCGTCGAGGCCGTCGATCCCACCGCCGATGAAGCGGTGCGGCGCGTGCTCCGCTCGATCGGCACGACCCACTGTGACAGGGGCCGGGGTCAGGTCCAGGGCCTGGATTGGGAGGACGTCGATCGGACCGCTACGCTCGCCGCGAACGCCGGCTCACTGGCCGGACTCCGTGACGCTGCGCTGATCCGTCTGGGCAGCGATGCCCTGCTGCGCGTGTCCGAGCTGGCTTCGCTGATGGTGAGCGACCTGCTCGTGAAGCCGGACGGCAGCGGCACGATCACGATCCGGCGCTCCAAGACGGATCAAGAAGGGCGCGGGCACGTACGTTACGTCGCCCGCGCGACCGTAGAGGCCATTCGGCGCTACCTGCAGGCGAGCGGGACCGAGGCCGGCGCGCTGTTCCGCGCCGTGAACAAGGGCGGCGCCGTGCGCGAGGGGCTCGGCGTGCGGTCGATCCGCCGGATCATCACGCAGCGGGCGGCCGCCGCCGGGATCGTGGGCCGGATATCAGGTCACTCGCTGCGGGTGGGGGCGGTGCAGTCGCTGGTCGCAGACGGGGCGACTCTGGTCGAGCTGCAGCAGGCGGGCGACTGGCAGTCGCCGCGAATGCCGGGCCACTACGCGCGGCATCAGCTTCCGGAACGCGGGGCGGTAGCCAGACTCAGGGACGGGGTAGCAGCGTAGCGCGAGCCACGGATCCCAACCTCGCGGCAAGAAGGCCGACGACGACCGGCTCGCGCGACACATTCGCCCTCGCAGCGCCGCCCAGGGGGCTGCACCGATGGACGAAGCCGGCCACGTCCACGCCCCCGCGGGTGCTACGGCGTCGGCTTGGCTGCTCGGCTGACGGGGGGTTGACAACCACGCCGCGCCATGCTTGAGTAACGCCCGTGACTGGTAAGAACGCCCTCGACGACACGGGTCGAGGGCGTCCTATGGGTGCCGACAGTCGCAGTTATCGGCACTAAACTAAACAGCCTCGTTCGATTCCGTTCGCGACTGGGCACGCCTTCCCGGAGTCGGTCAGCGATCGTCGCGTCCGGCGTCCTCCTCAGGCGGTCAATGTCCTGGGCCCGACCGTGTGCCGCAGGCGCAAGGCTCTCCTTCCGGGACCCTCGGAGCAGATATCAGCCGTGCCAAAGTCTGGCTTCTCAAACGGAACTTCGCCGGAATTCCAGACAGTGGTGCATCCGTCAGCGGTTTGCCGCCCAATATACGGTTTGCCACGCCTATACTCAGCGCGTTTTCGGACAGGTGTCCGTTCTCGTGTCGTTTACATGCCCCAGACGGTGACCGGCGGCTCTGTGCCGGGCGGCGGCTCGCGGCGGAAGATCTTGTCATTCCAGCTCCGCTGCGGCGCGCGGTCGAACACGATCAGGTGGCCCGACTCCGCCCCGCACCGGTCCAGGTAGCGCCGCGTCTGCGCCAAGCCCATCGTGATGGTCCGTTCCAGCTCTCCGCGCAGCACCTTGCACTCGACCACGAAGCGACGCTCGCGCCCTCTCTGCGGCCATACGACGAGCAGGTCGGTGCGCCCGCGACCCAGCGCGTACTCCCGCTCGATCCGCCCGCCGCCGTTCACCACCCGCTGCAGGTACGCCTGCAGCAGCAACTGCGGGCCGGCCTCGTGGTATCGCTCGAAACGTTGCACCCAGTGCTCGGAGTGCTCACGGAAGAACGCCTGGAACGCCGCGATCAGCCCGTCCACGTCCAGGCCGCCCTCCGCGTCCACGTACCACGCCATGCGCTGCGGCAAGCCCGCCTGCACCGCGTAGTTCAGGTGCCGCGGCACCACCTCCGCGTAGATCGGGTTGGCGATGTGCGGCGTGCCGTCCGGCTCCTGCGCCACCAGCCCCAGGTCGCAGACGTAGGCGATGTCCTCGGTCGACCACGCCTGCTCGTCGGCGCCGGTCAGGATCGGCTCCACCACGCGCCGCACGCGCTCCTCGCGCAGCTTGTTCGCCAGATCGTCGATGTGCGTGTCGCGGCGCAGGATCAGCCGCTCCTGTGCCTCCCGGATGGCGTTCTCCGTGATCGGACGCGAGCGGTCGCGCCCCGGCTTGTGGCGGAAGCAGGCATCGTAGCACAGCGCGTTCACCAGCCACGGCTGCCCGGCGGTGCGCGTCAGGATCAGCTCCTGCGCCTCCTCCGTGAACGCCTGTCCGGTCTCCGCGGCGTGCTGCGCCAGCAGCGCCCGTATCTCCTCTGCCGAGAAGTCGCCCAGTCGCAGCGACTCGGACTTGATGTTGAAGGCGCTGCCGCCAAGCACCATCCGGTTCTCTGCGGTGGAGTGGATGCGGTAGTCACGCACGTCGCGCACGCCGCACAGGACGATGCTGTGCGGGAACGCGGTCGGACGCTGGTCGTAGCCGGTCCGCAGTTGCCGCAGCACCGACAGCAGGGTGTCTCCGATCAGCGTGTCGATCTCGTCGATCAGCAGCACCAGCGGGCGCGGGTCGGCCATGCTCCAGCGCGCCAGCGCCTGGCGCAACGCCTGGCCCGCACCGACGCGCGCCAACAGGTCCGGCCACAACTGTTCAAGCGTGTCGTCACTCAGCGTTACGCTCGCCCGAAACGCGATCTCGGCGAGCACCGTGCGCACTCCTTCCGCCACGTTCTCGCGCATCGCCTGGCCGGCCTCGACGTTGGCGTACACGCACCGGTAGTCTCGGGCACCGTCGCCGTTCAGCAGGTCGCGCAGCGCCAGGAGCGCCGAGGTCTTGCCGGTCTGGCGCGGCGCGTGCAGCACGAAGTACTTCTTGTCGCGGATCAGATCGAGCACTTCGGCGAGGTCGATCCGCTCAAGCGGCGGGATGTGGTAGTGGTCCGCCGCTACCACCGGCCCTGCCGTGTTGAACGTGCGCATGGCCGCCATTGTCGTGACGTACGCCCCTTCTGTCACGTTCCGTGGACCGGAGAAGAGTCGAGAATGCCCCAGCCGATCATCGGTCGTCGCGCTCGGCTGCTTTGCGGAGGCGGTCGATGTCCTGGACGACCGCGTACCGCAGGCGCAGCTCGGCGGCGAACGCCGCGTAGTTGCGGATCTCCTCGGCGATGCCCCACGGCTCGCACGCACGCCGGTGGCGCTCGCAGTAGAGCCGTTTCTCCTGCACCAGGGGGACGGACTTCCAGACCTCGGGGGAGGCGATGGGGGGCAGGCGATCCTGCAGGTAGTACTCGGCCGACCGGTACTGCAGCTTCAGCGTCGGCAGGATGAGCAGGAACAGGCCGGCATAGGCGGCGATGAAGGCCGCGCGGTCGAAGCGGAACGACACCGGCAGCGCCCGGCCGGCCTTCTCCAAGAGCGGCACCAGCAGGTTCACCAGGGGCACCGTGAGGATCTTGTCGTAGTACGGCGGCAGCTCCAGGAGGCGCAGCCCCACGTAGCAGCACCAGATGGCCGCGCCCCAGGTGAGCCCGAACAGGAGCTTGCCGACCGGAGACCGCGGCGAGGTCGCGGGGTCGGTGGCCAGCAGGTTCAGTCCCAGGAACACGCTGATGTGGAAGATGTTGAACAGCGGCCACGCGCCCAGCAGCAGGACTCCTCCGTAGTGGATGAGCGCGAGCGCCAGCACCGCGCCGAAGGTCACCAGGGTGGTGGCGAAGAAGACCTGGAGCAGGATGCCGAAGACGAACATGAGCTCGAAGAAGCTCGGCGGCAGCTCGAAGGCCAGGATGTGATTGATGCCGGTCGTCGCCGTGGTCGTGTTCGTCGCCATCAGGAACACGCCGGCCGCGGCCAGCGCGACGGCCGAGGGGTTGAAGACGTGTGATGAGCGGCCGTCCCGGCGCCAGCGCACGAACTCCCGTGTTGCCAGGGCGCCCGCGATCAGCAGGAGCTGGCCGAAGAAGTACTCCGGCTCGAACCAGAGGAACAGGTTGATGCTCCCCACCACCGGCAGGGGCCCGAAGCCGGCCCGCCCAAGGCCTGCCTCGTGACCACTGCAGGAGCATCTCCATCGCGTAGAGGACGACGGACCTGGATCGCGATGAGCGGCAGATGCTGCCACACCGCCGGATAGTAGAGCCCAAGGTACAGATAGTGGCACGCCTGCACGCCGGCCTGGAAGTAATGGGGAAGCCTGACGTTGCGCTCGATCCGCAGCGCCAGGCCGCTCCGCCCGGGCCCTGAACGGCACACGGCAACCTGCCAGCAGACCAGGCACGCGAAGGCGGCGCCAAGAGCGATCGCGACGCCGCGCTCGCCCGACAGCGCGGCCCAGATCGCGGCTCCGGCCAGCAGGAGGTCCACCAGCACCGTCCACCGGACCGGGGCGGCCGTCAGGGCAGGTCGCGTCACGGCAGGTCAATGAAAGAGGCCGCCGGACCGGCAACTGCCGGCCGACGGCCCATGGCTTCCAACGCGTCTTTCGCGCGCTGGAGGATCTACTTCAGCCGCGCGTAGGCGGCGTTGTAGATGTCCTCGAGCTGCTTGACTCCGATGCGCTCCAACTGCGCCGTGAAGTCGCCCCACTCGCTCATCGCCCTGCTGCCGCGGATGAAGGTGGCGGCACCCTCCAGGGCGGCCGCGTCGGCGTCGGCCTTGATCTGCTTGATCTGGTCGAGCTCGTCCTCGGTGAAGGTGAGCACCGGCTCCGGCGGCCGCACGGAGTCGTTGCCGATGTAGAAGTCGGCCACCTCCGTCGGTGAAGACCTTCTCCGGCACGCTGCCGGCCTTGCTCGGGTTGAGCTCCCCACAGGGAGTGCACGACGTTGTAGCGGAAGAAGTGGAAACCCTGCTCCCACATCCACTCGGTCCGCTGGCCCTCCGGAAAGTGGGCGTAGTAGCCGTAGCCAAGGTCGTCCAGCTCGCTGGTCACGCCGACCTCGCCGAAGTAGATGTAGTAGACGCCCTCGTCGCTGTAGAGCCAGTCGATCAGCCGGGCGGCGTTCTCGGCCACCTCGGTCTTGGCGCCGAGCGTCCATCTGGCTGCGTCCAGCACCCGCGGATTCTGGATCGTCGACCAGTAGCGCGTGCCGTTGAACTCCGGCGCCAGGATCGGGATCCACCACGTGTCGGGATCCGCGCGGTCGGTGCCCTGCCAGGAGATCTGGCTGTACGGGCCGGTCGTGAAGTAGGCCTTGCCCTGCGACATGATCTCACGCCACGGATCCTCGGTCATGGACATGAAGTCGGGATGCATGAGCCCGTCGGCCCAAGCCTGCCTGAGGATCTCGATCATGCCGCGGTAGTTGTCCTCCAGCTCGCCGTAGGTCCAGCGGTCGGTCTCCGGATTGAGGTAGACGGAGTGGTTGGTGCCGAACATCACGTGGTAGCCGTCGCGAAGCCCGCGGCGGGTGACCCACGGATGGTTCTCCGGCCACCTGGCCTTGAACTGGCCCAGCACGTCGAGCAGGTCCTGCATGGTCTGGATGTCCGCCTGCGGGTCGATGCCCAGATCGTGCACCGCCGGCGAGATCGACGGCGCGCGGCGGAGCTGCGTGTAGTTGTACACGGACGTGGTCGCGTACTGGTGCCCGTCGGGCGCGGTCATGGCGGAGTCGTACTCCGGGTACTTCTCCCGCCACGTGCTCAGGTTGGGCATCATGTCGAACAGGGTGTCGATCGCGTACAGCGCGCCCTTGGTGCCGAAGTCGATCGCCTCCAGGCGATTGAAGCTGTTCCACATCATGTCGGGCAGGTCGCCGCTCGCGACCAGGGTCTTGGCCTTCTGCGTGTCACCGGTGACCAGCTCGATGTCGGCGCCGGCGACCTCCGCGAACTTCGCAAGGACGAGGGTCTCCGGCGACCAGTCGGGGTTGCGGTCCCAGTAGTTCGCGTAGATCTGCATGGTCGGCGGGCCGCTCGCCATGCCTTCCTCTTCACCGGATCCGAACACCGGCGTCGCCGCCAGGGCCAGGACCGCCGCGGCGGCGATCAGCGAGGTTGTCTTCATCACGATCCTCCTTCTGCGCTCCCGCGCAGGTCTGGTACGCCGAGCGTCGGCGTATTCGATACCGGTGTCAACGGTCAGTCCTTGACGGAGCCGACCAGGATGCCCTTCACGAAGTACTTCTGCACGAACGGGTAGGCGACGATGATCGGCCACACCGTGACCACCACCGCCGCGAACTTGAACGACTTGAAGAAGCCGACGGCGACGAACCCCGGCACGCCCTGGTCGTCCCAGAGCTGGGCCATGCCGCCGCCGCTGTACTTGCCGATCTCGCCTTCCAGGACGATGCGCCGGAGGATGAGGGTCAGCGGGTGCTTGTCGCGGTCGTTGAGGTAGATCAGCGGCAGAAAGAAGTTGTTCCAGCTCAGTACGACCGCGAACAGGCCGATGGTGGCCAGGATCGGCTTGATCAGGGGCAGTACGAGCGACACGTAGATCTGCAGATGGTTGGCTCCGTCGATCAGCGCCGCCTCCTGCAGCTCGCGGGTGACGACGGTGCGGATGTTGGCGCGCATCACCAGGATGTACCAGGCGCTGAGGCTGGGCAGCAGGATGACGATCAGCCGGGTGTCCACCAATCCGAGCTGGTTGACGAGCAGGTACGTGGGGATGAAGTACCCGGGCAGGAATATGGTCAGCACGACGAACAGGATCAGCGCCTTGCGGAACGGGAGCGTGCGCTGCTCCAGCACATAGGCGGCCAGGCTGGTGACCAACAGGGTGATCGTCGCCGTGCCGAGCGCGTAGAAGATGCTGTTCAGATAGCTGGTAACGATGTTGGTGGCGCCGAGCAGGACGTCGTACGCCGTGGTCTGCAGTGGGCCGACCGGCAGCAGCTTGACCTCGTTGAAGGTGATCGCCTCGAAGTCGCTCACCGACACCGAGATGACGAACACGAACGGGTACACCATGGAGATCATCAGCAGGATGATCGCCGCGTGGTTCGCCACGTCGAACGCCACCGAGCCGGGCGTCGCCCTGTACTTGATCATGAGAGGTGCCTGATCACCGGCGGGCCGCCTTCATGATCGCCGCGCTCACCACAGGCCGTGCTCGTTGACCAGCCGGCTCAGGTAGTTGGCGCCCACCACCAGCAACAACCCGAGCGCGGAGTTGAGGAGGTCCACGGTGGCCGCGAACGAGAAGTCCAGCCCGATGATGCCGCGGCGGTAGATGTAGGTCGCGAACACGTCGGAGGTGCTCATGTTCGCCGGGTTCTGCATCAGGAACGCCTTGTCGAAGCCGACCTCGATGATGTTCTGCATGCCCAGGATCAACAGGATGGTGATCGTCGGGGCGATGCCCGGCAGCGTCACGTGCCAGGCGCGGCGTACGCGGTTGGCGCCGTCCAGGTAGGCGGACTCGTACAGCTCCGGGTTGACGCCGCCGAGAGCGGCCAGGTAGAGGATCGACCCCCAGCCGATCCCCTGCCAGATGCCGGAGCCGATGTACAGCGGCCGGAACCAGCGCGGATCGTGCTGAAAGTCGATGGGATCGAGCCTGAAGAGGCCGAGGAAGTTGTTGATGTACCCGTCGTGGGAGAACCAGGAGTACATCAGGCCGACGACCACCACCACGGAGATGAAGTGGGGGAGGTAGGTGATCGTCTGGGCGAAGCGCTTGAACGGCTCGCTCCGGACCTCGTTGAGCGACAGCGCCAGCAGGATCGGCATGGGGAAGCCGATCACCATCCCCAGGAAGCCGAGCAGGAAGGTATTCCTGAGCAGGCGCGGGAAGAACGCGCCGTTGAGGAAGGAGACGAACCATTTCAGCCCGACCCAGTCCGACCCGAAGAAGCCGTCGACGATGCTGTAGCGGGTGAACGGGATGGTCACCGCGCCGATGGCCGGGATGTACTTGAACAGCAGGAAGCCCAGGATCGCCGGCGCGATCATCGCGTAGAGCATCCAGTGGCGGCGCACGCGCGCCCACAGGTCCCGCCTTGGGCCGGCGACGGCGCGCGCCGGGGCGGTCACCGGAGTGGCCGGCGCCGAGCTCGCCACCTGACCCTGGTCGCTCATGGTATCCCTGCCGTCCGGATGTGCTACTACGCGCGCGCCCGCCGGTCAACCGGCCGGGCCGCAGATGATCCCGCACGACCTCGCCCGGACGACCCAGGCCGGCTTCACGGACGACGTTGAGTGCCCGTCCCGGACGCGATAGAGTCACGGGCGCAAGGTCGGCAGTGGAAGAAGTACCCGCACACCCGCGCATTCCCTACGGCCAGGCCGACTTCCGGCGCATCCGCCTGAACCGGTGGCTGTACGTCGACAAGACGCGCTTCCTGCGGCGTCTGGAACGGGAGGACTACGTCTTCCTGATCCGCCCACGGCGGTTCGGCAAGTCGCTGTGGGTGTCGCTGCTGGAGAACTACTACGACCGCTGGTGGGGCCACGAGTTCGATGCCGTGTTCGCCGGTACGGACATCGGGTGCAACCCCACCGAGGAACGCCACCGCTACGTGGTCATGCGCTTCAACTTCTCGATGGTCAACGACGCGCTGGAGACCCTGGAGCAACGCTTCGAAGGCTATTGCAACATCGAGTTCCGCGGCGCGCTGGAACGGCATCCCGATCTGTTCCCGGAAGCCGCGTTGCAGCGCCTGCTGGCGCCGCCTTCGATCGCCGAAAAACTCGCCGCGCTGTTCCGCTACGCTGCCGACCACGACGTCCGGCTGTACGTACTGATCGACGAGTACGACAACTTCGCCAACACCGTGCTGGCGCACCACGGCGCGCAGGCGTACGAGTCCTTCACGCACGGCGGCGGCTTCTTTCGCAACTTCTTCGCCACCCTCAAGGGCGGCACGGAGCGCAGCGGCGGCGGCATCGACCGGCTGTTCATCACCGGCGTGTCGCCGGTGACCATGGACGACGTGACCTCGGGCTTCAACATCGGCAAGAACATCAGCCTGCACCCCGACTTCAACGAGATGGTCGGCTTCACCGAGGCGGAGGTGCGGCGCCTGGTCGACATCTATCGCGGCCACAACCAGGGCGAGTGGCGGCCGGCGCTGGAGTTCCTGGGCGAGGCGATCGCGCGGCAGACGGGGATCCGCGACTACATCGCCGGCGAGAAGGTGGTACAGGGGTTCCTGGCCGCGTATCTGAGCGTGACCGACTTCTACGTGTTCCGCTCGGAGGCGGAACTGGGGAAGGGACACGCGGACATCATCCTGGAGCCGTTGCTGGCGCGCTTTCCGCACCTTCGGGTGGGCTATTTGATCGGAGCTGAAGTACCTGAGGCGTAGCGAGCCGTCGGACGACGCGGGCGTGGCGGCGGCGGTCGGCGAAGCCACGGCGCAGTTGCGGCGCTATCTGGCGGACGAGCGACTGGCGCGGCAGTTTCCGGGCGTGCGGTTCGTGGGGCTGGCGGTGGTGTTCCACGGCTGGGAACTGGCGTATTGCGAAGCGGTCGCGTAGCTCGTCATGGCGTGGCGTGGGCTCAGTGGATCGGCGCAGCCTGACCTGCGCTGGGCCCGGCACTCGTAGCCGCGTGCCGGGGGGGACGTGATGAAGGACTACACCGCGGCGACCTATGGAGACCGCATCGCGGACAACTACGATCGGATGGTGACCGGCTCCGCCCCCGTGGAGACGCTGGAGCGGCTGGCCGGCGGCGGCCGCGCGCTGGAGCTGGGCATCGGCACCGGCAGGGTCGCCCTTCCCCTGGCCGCGCGCGGCGTCGCCGTGCGCGGGATCGAGTCCTCCGAGGCGATGGTGGCGAAGCTGCGCGCCAAGCCGGGCGGCGACGCCATCCCGGTGACCGTCGGCGACTTCGCGGACTTCCGCGTCGATGGCACGTTCAAGCTGATCTTCGTGGTGTTCAACACCTTCTTCATGCTCACGACCCAGGAGCAGCAGGTGCAGTGTTTCGCGACAGTGGCCGAGCACCTCGGCGCCGGCGGCGTCTTTGTGGTCGAGGCGTTCGTGCCCGACCCGACGCGCTTCGCGAACGGGCAGAGCGTGGGCATCTCGCACCTGGAGTCCGACGCCGTGCAGCTCGACCTGTCCCGCCACGATGCCGCCGGCCAGCGGGTGACCTGTCAGCATCTGGTGATCGACGCGGCGGGAACCCGGCTGTTCCCGGCGCAGCTCCGCTACGCCTGGCCGTCGGAGCTGGACCTGATGGCGCGCCTGGCCGGCCTGCGCCTGCGCGAGCGCTGGAGCGGCTGGTCCGGCTCGCGGTTCACCTCGTCCAGCACCAGCCACGTCTCGATCTTCGAGCATGCCCCGGCCGGACGCGGCTGACGTTCCGGTTCGACCGACCGTCCGTTTTTTCTTATACAGTCCCGAAGATGAGCCCTCTTCCCGCCTCCACCGCCGCGATCGTCTTTCCCGCGCGCGACGGGGTCGAGTTGCGCGAGGTGCCGCTGCCGCCGCTGGGGCCGGACGACGTGCTGGTCGAGGTCGAGCACACCACGATCAGCGCCGGCACCGAGCTGCACTGCCTGCACGGGACCATCCGCTTGGGCGCAGGAACCGTCCGCTATCCGTTCACGCCCGGCTACCAGGCGGCCGGCCGGGTGCGCGCGGCCGGCGCCGCGGTGACCGAAGTCGCCGTGGGGGAACGGGTGTTCAGTGCCCGCTGCAGGCAGCCGCCGGATTGGGACGGCGGCTGGTGGGCCGGCCACTGCGCCTGGCACGTCGCGGCGGCGTCGGACGTGATACCCGTGCCCGCGGCGGTCGGCACGCGCAGCGCGTCGGCCCTGCTGCTGGCGCAGGTGGGCTACAACGGCGGCGCGCGTCCGCCGGTCGCGCCCGGCGATGCGGCGCTGGTCATCGGCGACGGCCTGGTGGGGCAGTGGGCGGCGCAGGTCCTGCGCCACCGGGGCGCGCGGGTGCTGCTGGCCGGGCACCGCCGCCGCCGGCTGGAGATCGCCGCCGAGCACAGCGCCGACGAGGTGGTCGACACCCATGCCGAGGACTTGGGCGAGTGGATCCGGAGCCGCGTCCCGGAGGGCCTGCGGATCGCGGCGGAAACCACCGGCAAGATCGATCTGATCCGCGCGGCGGCGCAGATGCTGGTCCGCGACGGCCACCTGGTCGTGCTGGGGTATTATTCACCGGGCGCCTGCGAGGTGGACATCCACTGGCTGCGGGCGGGGGAGACCACCACCCACTTCCCGAACGGCCAGCGCCGCGACCGGATGGAGCGGACGCTGGCCCTGATCGAGCAGGGTGTGATCGAGGTGGACGGACTCGTCACGCACCGGTTCGCGCCCGCCGAGGCCGCGACGGCCTACCGGATGCTGCGGCACGACGCGGACATGCTGGGCGTGACGATCGATTGGAGCCGATAAGAGTTGCGACGGATGAGCGTGGACAGGGCAGAGATCGAGCGCTTGAACGCCGTCGCCACGAACGGAGCCGAGGCTTTGCTGCGCGCGCTGGTCGAGCGTCACGGCCGCGCCGTGAAGCTGGCCTCCTCGCTGGGCGCCGAGGACCAGGTGCTCAGCGACATGCTGCTCGGCATCGACCCGCACGCGTCGATCTTCGTGCTGGACACCGGCCGCCTGCACCAGGAGACCTATGACCTGATGGCGCGCACGATGAGCCGCTACCGCATGCACTACGAGGTGCTGTTCCCGGCGGCCGGCGCGGTGCAGGAGATGGTGCGCGACGCCGGCCCCAACCTCTTCTACGAGAGCGTGGAGCATCGCCACCGCTGCTGCGGCGTCCGCAAGGTGGAGCCGCTGCGCCGTGCGCTCAGCGGGGCCGCGGCGTGGATTACCGGGCTGCGCCGCGCGCAGAGCCCCGACCGCTCCGGCACTCCGTGCGTGGAATGGGACGAAGCGCACGGCGCGATCAAGGCCAATCCGCTGGCGGACTGGACGGACGACCAAGTGTGGGACTACCTGCGCTCCAACCGAGTGCCATACAACGTGCTGCACGACCGCGGCTTCCTGAGCATCGGCTGCGCTCCCTGCACGCGCGCCGTGGAGCCGGACGAGGATCCGCGTGCCGGACGCTGGTGGTGGGAGCAGGATGCGGTCAAGGAGTGCGGGCTGCACGCGCCCGCGAGCGCCCCGTGACCGCGCTGGAGCGCCTTGAGGCGCAGAGCGTCTACATCCTGCGCGAGGGGGTACCGGGAGTTCTCCCGCCTCTGCATGCTCTGGTCGATCGGCAAGGACTCGACCGTGCTGCTGTGGCTGACGCGCAAGGCGTTCTTCGGGGAGGTGCCGTTCCCGCTGGTGCACATCGACACCTCGTTCAAGATCCCGGAGATGATCGCCTACCGCGACCGGCTCGTGCGCGACTGGAAGCTCAACCTGATCTATGGCGAGAACCGCGCCGCCCTGGACGCGAAGCAGACGTTCCCGGCCGGCGCGCTGTCACGCATCGCCTGCTGCAAGGCGCTGAAGACCGACGCGCTGGTCAACACGCTGTCCGGTGCCTGGCCGCGCTACCGGTTCGATCACGGGCAGGATCGCTACGTCCAGGACGCCAACACCGAGCCGTACACCGGGGTGATCGTGGGCGCCCGCGCGGACGAGGAGGGCAGCCGCTCCAAGGAGCGCTACTTCTCGCCCCGCGACCAGCACAGCGACTGGGACATCGGCGACCAGCCGCCGGAGCTGTGGAACCAGTTCAAGACCGACTTCGCGCCCGGCACCCACGTGCGCATCCATCCGCTGCTGGACTGGACGGAGCTCGACATCTGGGAGTACATTGAGGCGGAGCGGATCCCGGTGGTGCCGCTCTACTTCGACCAGGGCGACGGCACCCGCTACCGGTCGCTGGGCTGCTACCCGTGCACGACGCCGGTCGAGTCCACGGCGTCGAACGTGGGCGAGATCGTCGAGGAGCTCCGCACCGGCCGGTTCTCGAAGATCGCCGAGCGGGCCGGCCGCGAGCAGGACAAGGAGGGCGACGGCACCCTCGAGACCCTGCGGCGCGAGGGGTACATGTGATGGGTCGTCCCGCATCCGAGCCGGCGGCTGCGCTCGCCACCAGCGCCACGGCGCCCCCGCCGGCCGAGCTGGCGGCGATGAACATCGTCATCGTCGGCCACGTCGACCACGGCAAGAGCACGGTCGTGGGGCGCCTGCTGCACGACACCGGATCGCTCCCGGACGGCAGGATCGAGCAGGTGCGGAACAACTGCGAGCGATCCGGCAAGCCGTTCGAGTACGCGTTCCTGATCGACGCGCTCCGCGACGAGCAGGCGCAGGGCATCACCATCGACGCCGCGCGGGTGTTCTTCCGCTCAGAGCGGCGCCGCTACATCATCATCGACGCGCCCGGGCACGTGGAGTTCCTGAAGAACATGATCTCCGGCGCCGCCCGCGCCGAGGCGGCGATCCTGGTGATCGACGCCCGCGAAGGGGTGCGCGAGAACTCCCGGCGCCACGGCTTCATGACCGCCATGCTGGGCATCCGGCAGATCCTGGTGGTGGTGAACAAGATGGACCTGGTCGGCTACGACCAGGCGGTCTTCGAAGCCATCCACGAGGAGTACGCGGCCTTCCTCGCCGACATCCAGGCCAGTCCGCTCGGGTTCGTCCCGGTGAGCGGGCGGCATGGCGACAACCTCGTGGCCGCCTCGCCCTGCACTCCCTGGTATGACGGTCTGTCGCTGTTGGAGCGGATCGACGCCCTGGACTCGGCCGGCCCGGAGACCGAGCACGCGCTGCGGCTGCCGGTGCAGGACGTCTACAAGTTCCCGGTGCGAGGCGACGACGTGCGCATCATCGCCGGCACCATCACCAGCGGCAGCGTGGCCGTCGGTGACACGGTCGAGTTCCTGCCGTCGCGCAAGCGGTCGCGGGTGCGCAGCATCGAAGGCTTCAACATCCCCCCGACGCACGAGGCGGCGGCCGGCGCCGCCACCGGCGTCACCCTGACCGAGGAGCTCTACGTGCGGCCCGGAGAGGTGATGTACCGGGAAGGCGAGGCGCCGCCGCGGGTGGGCACCACGTTCCGCGCCAACCTGTTCTGGCTGGACCGCAACCCGCTGGTCCGCGGCCGGCGCTACCTGCTGAAGCTGGCCAGCACGCGGGTGACCGTGCACGTGAAGGAGATCGTCCAGGTCCTCGACGCCGACACCCTGGAGCGCAGCGGCGCCAAGCAGCACGTGGGCCGCCACGAGGTGGCCGAGTGCGTGCTGGAGACCCACAAGCCGATCGCCTTCGATCTGGGCATCGACGCCGACCTGGTCGCCACCGGCCGCTTCGTGCTGGTCGACCAGTACGAGATCGCCGGCGGCGGCATCATCACCGAGTACCTTTCCGACCTGAGCGCGTCGCTGCGCGAGCACGTCCGGCGCCGCGACTACGCATGGGTGAACGGCGCCGTCTCAGGCGGCGAGCGCGCCGACCGCTACGGCCAGGAGCCGCGGCTGGTGGTGCTCACCGGCTCGCTGCATCCGCTGCTGGTCCGGGTTGCCCGCGACGTGGAGCGGGAGCTCTTTCACGGCGGCAGCAACGTCTACTACTTCGGGCTCTCCAACCTCGCCGGCGGCCTGGACGCCGACGTCGAGCGGGAGCACCAGTCGTCCAGCGGTGAGACGCGCGACGAGAACATCCGCCATCTGGGCGAGATCGCCCACTTCCTGACCGACTCCGGGCAGATCGTGATCACCACGGTCGCCGACCTCGACGGGTACGAGGCGGAGACGCTGCGGATTCTCAATCAGCCCAACGACATGCTGATCGTGCGAGCGGGAGACGACCGGCACGGCGTGCAGGCCGACCTGGTCCTGCCGCCGGTACTGTCACCGGAGGAAGCGGCGGCGGCGGTGTGCCGCAGGCTGCGCGCCGAAGGCCACAACGAAGGCGAGGAGGAACGCGCATGAGGCTGAAGGTGGGCATGATCGGCTGCGGGCGGATCGCCGGCACCATCGACGACGAACGCACGCTGCAGTGGCGCGGCGGGGTGGTGCTGCCGCTCGCGCACGCCGGCGGCTACGCGCAGGCCACCGACGTAACCGAATTGGTCGCCGCCTGTGATGTGGACGAGGCGAAGCTCGCGGAGTTCCGGCGGCGCTGGAACGTGCCGCGCGGCTACACGGACGTCCGGGAGTTGATCGACGCGGAGCAGCCGGAGATCCTGAGCATCTGCGGCCACGGGCTGGACACGGTGCTGTTCTGACTTACGAAAACCGCAGCGAGTACAAGTCGGCGTCGCGCATGGTGATGCGCAGTCGGATCGGCGTGCCGGCCAGGCTGCCCAGATCCGGGGCGCCTTGCCAGCGCACCTGGTGCTCGATGTCGTCGCCGAACACTTCGACGCAGTCATCCTCCGCGAATCCGTCGATCGGGCGGCCCTCCCGGTCCCGGACCTCCACGCGCAGCCACCCCAGCGCGGAGGTGGAGACGTTCAGCACCAGCCGGTCGCCATCGAAGATCAGCGGTCTGGTCAGCACCTCGCCGCCGGCGGCGCCCGCGCGTAGCGACGCGAAGCCGTCGACCCGCAGCGTGTACCGGCGCAGCCGCGACGGGTGGTCCCAGCCGCCCTCGTCGACGAACAGCGACAGCTCGGTGGTGCCCCCGTCGCCCGGCGTCTCGAGCATCCCCAGCGCGGTGCCGTTGGCGCCGTAGTGCCAGCGGCCCTTCGCCACCGGCCCGGGGCGGATGAACGCCTCGCCCCACAGGTCGAAGGTGCTCCCGTCGCGGCTCGTCATCAGCGCCGTGTCCGTATAGCTGGTGCCGAACCGTTCCTGTGTCCGGGAGATGCGCTCGTTGAGCTCGGTCACGTGGCCGTGGCCGGTGACGTAGCGCATGGGCAGGCCGACGAACAGGTGCGGCGCGCGGTAGTAGGGGTTGATCTGGTTGGTATAGATCTCCGCGAACCGTTCCGGTTCGTACGTCAGCCACTCCGGCTCGGTCCAGGCCAGGAAGTCGGGCGACGTGCAGGTGCGTACGTCGCGGGCGGCGACCTCGCGGGCGGCCGCGTCGCGGCTGCCGTGGAAGTCGCGTACGTAGGCGCGGTACTCGCCGCGGGTGGCGTCCCAGAAAGCGATGTTCTGGGAGTCGAAGTAGCCGGTGGTGATCAGCGGCCGGTCGCCGATCTGCGACCAGCGGATGCCGTCCGCGGAGGCGAAGCCGTACAGCGCCCGCGGCGGCGGGTCGTACCTGAGCGCCAGCGCCTTGAAGCGCTCCTCGGGCGCGCAGTCGGAGTTGGTGTCCAGGAACGGCGTGAAGGTGAGGGGAGGCTGTCCCGTCAGGATCGCGTTGTTCGGCTCCTCGCCCGGCAGGTCGACTATCCCAAGGTCGGGGCGGGTCCAGGTCAGGGCGTCGGCGCTCTGCGCGTAGCAGGTGTAGTTGTGCGGGATGCGGTAGCCGCCCTCGTGCAGATCAAGTTGGGACGCGCAGTAGTACATGCGGCAGACCGCGCCGTCGCGGAGGATCGTCGTGAGCCCCGAGCGGTTCCCCTCCCAGGGCCGGTCATGGACGAACACCAGCTCGCGCTCGACGGGCGCGCCGAGTTCCAGCCGCACCGCGCCGCGGGTCTCCTCGACCAGGAACCGATCGAACAGCGGCTCCAGCCGCGACCCGATCACGATCGCGCCGTCGCTGCCCGGCCGGCTGCCCATGCCTCAGAATAACAGGATGTTGGCTGCGCGGCTCACTGCGCCTTCTCGCTGGTCCAGACCTCCTGCCACGCCTCGAACTCGGACGGCCTGACCCGGTAGCGGGCGAAATTGCCTTCGTGCAGACTCAGCAACTCTCTCTCGGCGACTTCCTGAAACCGCTCGCATTGCGGCGGCTTGATGTGCTCCCGAGTCCACGCGGCGACGTGAGCAGTGGCTCGCTTCTTGTCCATACGCTCGCGAATGACCGCACCGACCACCTCGCGCAGCGCCGAGCGGTGCTGCAACCGAAACGGATCGGGCTCGCCCAGGGACTGCCTCACCGCGGCGTAGCGGGCGGCGGATCGCCCATAGGCCCATATGAACACGTCGCGCAGCAACTCGATGCCCTGCATCTCGTACACGCCAAGCACGGCTTCGGCATACAACTCCCGCGGCAGGTCCTCGAAGGACAGCGGCACCAGATTCGCCTTGATCAGTGGAATGTTGACGGCGAGCCGCGAGACCCGCTTGTTGACATCATCGAACGGCTGCAGATACGGAAGCTGTACCAATACGAAGAAGGCCTGCTCGAACGGATCGCTGATCGCGGCGGCGGTGGCAAGGAACTGATCGAAGCATTCCTCGATCAGGGCCGGCGTCTCCAGCGGATGGAAGACCGAGCCGTCGATACCGACGGCGATGTGGCGGAGCCGCCCCGCGGCACGGGAATCAGCAAGCAGGTTGTCCGCCAGCAGTGCGTGGAGACTGAGGATGGTATGGCGATCGAAGCCGATCGTCCCCGCCTCGTCTACCAGAAACTCGATCGCGCCCTTGTGGTTGAGGATCATCTGCGCTTCGAGTCGTTGCTTTCCTTCCGCTTCCTCGCCCAGTTCGAGCAGGCGAGTGGTATCGAGTAGCGAATAGGTGTTGCCCTCGAGGCGGCTCGAATTCCAG
The DNA here is from genome assembly GCA_965215345.1 of Spirochaetia bacterium. Taxonomy (GTDB): domain Bacteria; phylum Spirochaetota; class Spirochaetia; order SZUA-6; family Bin103; genus CATQHW01. Next base: position 3,689,056 of record CBDCDL010000002.1, read on the forward strand.
GACAGATCGATCAGCAGCCTGTTCAGGATCTGTCTGGCGTAGGTGCCGGCGGGTTGGTCGGCGACCACCGGCCGCCCCACCTCCCCGAGGTGCTCTCGTTCCGCCTGCGAGAGGTAGAAGCTCTTGTTGGGCCGGTACGAGTCGAGGAACGTCCGGTCATAGCCGACCGGGTGGCGCTCCGCTCGCGGCTGTCGGACATACTCCCGGATCTCGGCACCCGTCCTCGACAGCACCGGCAGGACGTCAAACCGCCACCTGACGCCCTGGGCCGCCACCGAGATCTGCCGTGGCAGCCGGTAGCGCGCCCCGCGGCCCGTGCCGACCATGGTGATGCGCTTGCTGTCGACCAGGGACTTCAGGCGGTATTGCAGGGTCCGCCGCGGCGGCGCAGTGGGCAGGGCGGCCTCGATCTGCGATACAGTCCTGCCCTCCGGGTGTTCTCGCAAGACCTCTTCGATTGCGAGAAGGTGCGCTTCCCGCACATGCCGTGCCATGTGGTCCCCTCTGAAATTGCGCGAAAGACTCTGCGCGCAGCTATAATGGCTGACCGCGCAATTTTCAAGTCTGCGCGCAACCATTCCTGCGCATAGATTCGTATCCCGCCAGTCTCATCGGGCAGGGACGGCCGGTCGAGAGCCGAGTCCACACCAGCCTGCGGAGTGGTAGACTCCCGGAGACCATCCGACATGAAGCCCACGTTTACGATTGGTGTCTTCGCCATCATCCATGACGGCGATCGCGGGGTGCTGCTGTGCCACCGCCGCGACCATGATCTCTGGAGCCTGCCCGGCGGGGCGCTGGAGCACGGCGAGGCGCCGTGGGACGGGGTAATGCGCGAGGTAAAGGAAGAAACCGGGCTCGACGTCGAGGTCTCCAGGCTGCTCGGGGTCTACAGCAAGCCCGAGGCCGACGACCTGGTGTTCTCGTTCCTCTGCCGGCGGGTAGGCGGCCGGATCGCGCTGAGCGACGAGGCGGACCGGATCGAGTTCTTCCGTGCCGATGAGCTGCCTGCGAACACGATTTCCAAGCAGGTGGAACGGATCACCGACTCCTTTTGCGACACCGGCACCGTCGTCTGCCGCGTCCAGAGAGGCGCGTCGTCAATCCAGCTCAGCAAGGCCGGGAAGCTGTAGCCCGCCCACCGGAGCGCCACCGTAGGCTCAGAACTTGCCGACGCCGGCGGTGAGCCCGGAGATGATCTGCTTCTGAAAGACGATGCCGACCACGAGCGGCACGATGGCGCCGACCACGCCCAGGGCCATGATCGCCGACCAGAAGAAGGTGCTGCCCGTAAAGCTCGTCAGCGCCAACTGCAACAGGAGCGGGAACGTGATCGAGTCGTTGTCCCACAGCAGCGCCGACGCGAAGAAGTACTCACCCCAGGAGAAGATGAAGATCAGGATCCCCATGCCGAAGATGGCGGGAAGCACGACCGGCGCCACCAGTTGCCACAGGATACGGACTTCACCCGCCCCGTCCACCTTGCCGGAGTCGATCATTGCGGTCGGGATTGACTGCATGTATCCGCGCAGCTCGTTGTCGGTCGTGTAGATGAGGGCGTCGAGCCAGGCGTTCCAGTGGGACACCGCCCCCCACAGCGCCACCGTGGCGACCACGGGCTTGGCGACCGGCAGGATGATGTGGACGAGGATCTGCAGGTAGTTGGCCCCGTCGATGAACGCCGAGTCCTCCAGCGCCCGGTCGAGCGCCATCAGGAAGTTGCGCATGATGATGATGTAGAAGCCGCTGGTGGTCAGCGGCAGGATCAGCGCCCAGCGCGAGTCGATCAGGCCCAGTGAGCGGATCAGCAGGAAGTTCGGGATCAGCCCACCCGAGAAGAACATCGTGATCAGGATGTAGATGGTCACGAAGGTGCGGCCCGGCAGGTCGCGCTTGGACAGCGGGTAGGCGGCGCACAGGGTGAAGGCGACGATCAGGACCGTGCCGATGGTGGTGCGGTGGATGGAGTTGAGGTACGCGCGCCCCACGTCGTCGCGGGTGAAGACGAACCGGTAGGCGCTGGTGTTCCATTCGTCGATCCAGATCGTGAAGCCGAGCGAGGAGACCGCGGTGTTGCCGGAGAACGAAAGCAGGATGGTGTTCCAGAACGGATAGACGATGCTCAGCGCGAACACCGCCAGCAGCAGGTGGTTGACCGCTTCGAAGGCGGTGCCGAGCGGCGTTCGCGATCGGAGCAGCGTCATCGCTCTACCACAGCCCGTACTCGCTGTGCCGCCGGATGATCAGGTTGGCGCCGACGATCAGGACCACGCCGACGCCGTTCTTGAACAGGCCGACGGCGGTGGCGAAGTCGTACTTCCGGTCCTCGAAACCCTTGCGGTAGACGTAGGTGTCGATGATGTCGGCCACCTCGTAGACCAGCGGGTTGTACAGGTTGAAGATCTGGTCGAACCCGGCGTTCAGGAGCTGGCCGAGCTGCAGGATGAACAGGATGACCATCACGTACAGCAGCGACGGCACGGTGACGTGCCACGCCGCCTGCAGCCGGCTGGCCCCGTCGATGGCCGCCGACTCGTACAGCTCCGGGTCGATCGACGACATCGCCGCCAGGTAGATGATCGAACTCCACCCCACGCCCTGCCAGATGCCGGTGGAGATCAGCATGGGCAGGAACAGCGTGGGATCCGTGAAGACGTTGGGGACCGGTTCGATGTCGAGTAGCCGGTAGAGATAGGCGGGGATGCCGCGCTGTGGCGAGAACACCTCGATGACGATCGAGGCCAGGACCACCCACGACATGAAGTGCGGCAGGTAGGAGATCGTCTGCACCGACTTCTTGAAGGTGGTGCTGCGGACCTCGTTCAGCAGGATCGCCAGGATGATCGGCGCGGGGAAGCCGAAGCCCAGGCGCAGCAGGCTGATGACGATCGTGTTGCGCAGGATGCGGCCGAAGTAGAAGTCCTGGAACAGGATCCTGAAGTGCCAGAAGTCGTTCCACGGGCTGCCGAGGACGCCCTTGGAAAAGCGATAGTCCTTGAAGGCGATGGTGACCCCGTAGATCGGGATGTAGTCGAAGATGAACAGGCTGGCCAGCGGAAAGAGGAGCAGCAGGTACAGCAGCCGGTAGCGCTTCGCCCTGCGCCAGCGCAGTTGTCCGACGCTCAGGGATTCGCCTGGAACCGGGCGCACGCCGGGCAGGCCCATCAGGCCGGTTCCGGCGCCGGATCGACCTCGCTCACTCGCAGCGCTCGGGATCGGCCAGCGTGGCGCCCGACTGCTGGATCAGCTTGGCGACCAGCCCGGTCCAGCCGGTCTGGTGGCCGGCGCCCAGGCCGGATCCGTCGTCGCCGTGAAAGTACTCCGGGAACAGCAACAGATCGCGCCAGTGCGGATCGCGGTGGAACGGACTCCGGTCGCCGTGCAGCGGGCGCCTGCCGTCGCCGTCGGCCAGGAACAGGCGGATCAGGCGGCATGACAGGTCGGTGGCGACCTCCTCCAGGTTCATCCAGCGACCCGAGCCGGTGGGACACTCCACCTTCAGGTCGTCCCCGTAGTAGTGGTGGAACTTCTGCAGCGACTCGATGATCAGGTAGTTGATCGGGAACCAGATCGGGCCGCGCCAGTTGGAGTTGCCGCCGAACAGGCCGCTGGTCGACTCCGCCGGCTGGTACTCCACGGTGTGCGCCTGCCCGTCCAGGTGGAAGGTGTACGGCTGCGCGCGGTGGAACTTCGAGACCGAGCGGATCCCGTACTCGGAGAGGAATTCCTGTTCGTTGAGCATGACCTTGAGCACCCGCAGCAGCCGCTCGCGGGTCAGGAGAGACAGCAGCCGCCGCCGGCCCAGGCCGGGCACGTCCACGCTGGCCATGCTGCCGGCCAGGTGCGGGCGGTTGTGCACGAACCAGTGCACGCGGCGGTCGAAGACATCCAGGTCGTCGATCAGGTCGGGCTCGATCGTTTCGACCGCGAACAGCGGCAGCAGTCCCACCAGCGAGCGCACCTTGAGGGTCCGGGTGCGGCCGTCGGGCAGGTGCAGGGTGTCGTAGAAGAACCCGTCGGCGTGGTCCCACAGGCTGTGACCGTGGTGGCCGCCCTCGGTCATGGCATGGGCGATGCGCAGGAAGTGCTCGAACAGCTTGGTTGCGGTGTGCTGGTAGACGCGGTTCCGCCGCGCCAGCTCCAGGGAGATCTTCAGCAGCGTCAGACAATAGGCGCCCATCCAGGCGGTGCCGTCCGACTGGTCGATGTGGCCGCCGGTGGGCAGCACCCCGCTGCGGTCGAACACGCTGATGTTGTCCATCCCCAGGAAGCCGCCCTGGAACACGTTGTTGCCGTCTTCGTCCTTGCGGTTGACCCACCACGTGAAGTTCAACAGCAGCTTGTGAAACACCCCTTCCAGAAACGCGCGGTCGGGATTGCCCGTGGCGTGGCCGTCGATCTTGTAGACGCGCCAGGCGGCCCACGCGTGTACCGGCGGGTTGACGTCATCGAACGCCCATTCGTAGGCCGGGAGCTGGCCGTTGGGGTGCATGTACCACTCGCGGGTCATCAGCGCCAACTGCCGTTTGGCGAAGTCGGCGTCGACCAGGGCCAGCGGGATGCAGTGGAACGCCAGATCCCAGGTGGCGTACCACGGGTACTCCCACTTGTCGGGCATCGAGATGACGTCGAAGTTGGTCAGGTGACCCCAGTCCCGGTTCCGTCCCCGCCTGCGGCCGGCCGGCGGCGGGTCGGCGCCGGGATCTCCTGTCAGCCACTGCTCGATGTCGTAGTAGTAGAGCTGCTTCGACCAGAGCATGCCGGCGAGCGCCTGCCGCTGCACGTTCCGCTCATCGGCGCTGAGGCCCGGGCAGTGCAGGGCGGCGTAGAACTCGTCCGCTTCCGCACGGCGCTGTTCGAAGGTCTCGCCGAAGCGCCCGAACGGGTCGTCCTGCGCCGCGCGGGAGAGGCGCAGGCAGCAGGTCGCCGTTCCGCCGGGCGGGATGCTCCGCCGATAGAGCGCTGCCACCTTGGTTCCCAGGCCGTAGGGATTCACGGCGTCGGAATCCCCATCGACGAGAAAGCGGTGGAAGGCATCCTTCACGTACGGACTCGGGTTGGGAGTCCCGAACACGCGCACGGCGTTGGTCTCGTTCTCGGTGAACAGCAGCTCCGGCGCCGCGGCGGCATGCAGCACGTACCGTCCGGCGGCCGGGTGATCGACCTGCACCGCGGCGACGCCGTCCGTCCCGTCCGGCGCGTCGAGCAGGCGGAGCGCCGGCTTGGCCGCGACATCGTTCATGGGGCCGGCCTCGTACCCCCAGCTCCAGGTGTTGCGGAACCACAGGGTGGGCAGCGTCCAGCATGACGCCTCCTCGGGGCCGCGGTTCACTGCCGTGATGCGGACCAGGATGTCCTCCTGATCCGCCTTGGCGTACTCGACGAACACGTCGAAGTAGCGGTCCTCGTCGAAGACGCCGGTGTCGAGCAGCTCGTACTCGGGATCGTGGTAGCCGCGCCGTTGTGACTCCGTCACCAGCTCGTGGTAGGGGAACGGGGCGTGCGGGTACTTGTAGAGCATCTTCAGGTAGCTGTGCGTGGGCGTGCTGTCCAGGTAGAAGTAGCACTCCTTGACGTCCTCGCCGTGGTTGCCCTCGACGCCGGTCAGGCCGAACAGCCGCTCCTTGAGGATCGGGTCGCGTCCGTTCCACAGCGCGACGGCGAAGCACAGGTACTGGGAGCGATCGCAGATGCCGGCCAGGCCGTCCTCGTTCCAGCGGTACGCGCGGCTGGGCGCGTGATCGTGCGGAAAGTAGTCCCACGCCGCACCCTGAGCGCTGTAGTCTTCGCGTACCGTGCCCCACGCCCGTTCGCTCAGGTACGGCCCCCACTGCTTCCAGTTGGCCGTACGCGCCTGATGGGCCGCGAGGCGCGCGTGTTCCGCCGTTCCAATCACCATCGTGGCCCCTGCCGAACTAGTCCCACATGGGCCGGCGGAACTCGGCCTCGCCGTCGTTCCGATTCGGTCACGGCCGTCCGGTCACTCGGGGCGGTGGATTGATGGATTGAAGCGATGGTAATGCCGGCGCATCCTGTCGAGCAGGTTGAAGGCATTGTCAAGCCGGGAGCAAGTGGAAGTGGCCGATCGGGCGCGCCTCGCCGCCGGGGACCGGGCGGTGCTGTTCGCCTTCGACGATCACGCCATGCCGTGGCGCTACCGCGTGCGGTTGCAGATGCACCGCCCGGAGAAGCACGCCGCCAACCCGATCCTGGCGCGGGGGCCGGCCGGCGCGGTCGACTCGCGCCGCATGCAATGCTGCCCGGTCGTGCACGACGGCGAGCGGTTCCGGATGTGGTACATCGCCCGCGACGATGGTCCTTCCGGACGGGGCGGCGGACGCGGACGCGCTGCAGGCCGGTACTCGGACGTCGATCCGGCGGTCGTCCACTCCTACGACACGGGCCGGATCTGCTACGCGGAGAGCGACGACGGGCTGACGTGGACCAGGCCCGAGCTTGGACTGGTGGAGTACGGAGGGTCGCGCCGCAACAACATCGTCGACCTGCCGCCGGGCTCCGGCAACATGGACCTCCTGTACCAGCCGGACGCCCCCGCGGAGCGCCGCTACCTGATGGTCAACGAGTACATGGCGTGGCGGCACCGGGCGGGCTCGGCTCTCGAACGGCCGTCCATCACCATGTTCGCGGCCAGTCCGGACGGCTTCCGGTGGACGATGCTGCGGGACGAGCCGGGCGCGATCGGCCAGCACTTCGAGTGCTCCTGCCTGTACCGGTACCGGGGCAACTATCACGTGGCCGGTCACATCGCGCCGCCCATGGCGTACGCGCCGCTACAGCGCCACCCGGCGATCTGGATGGTCGGCGCCAAGATGCTGGCGGTATGGCGGTCGCCCACGGTCGACTCCTGGCCGCTGGAGATGTGCGTGGGCTTCTTCAAGCCAATGAGGTCATCCTCGCCCTTCCGGACCGGCTGGGACCGGGAGGAGAACCACCTGGGCGCCTACGTCACTCCGTACCCGAACGTCTGCCTGGCGGTCACCGGCCAGTGGCACCACCCGATCACCGACGCGCCGCCGGAGCATCCCGACTACCTGGCAGAGCAGGTCTCCGCCGACCTGGGGTTCGCGTACAGCGAGGACGGCGTGCACTTCAAGGAGCCGGCGCCCGGCTTCACCTTCGTCCCCCGCGACCAGGAGATGGGCTGGGACCGCGACTTCCGCGGCAACACCACGGACGACCACCTGATCATGATCCAGGGGCCGATGGTCAACGCCGGCGAGGAGACCTTCATCTACTACACCGCGTTCACGCCCACCGGCGACCGCATGGAGGGGCGCAGCAACCTGGGCGTCGCCCGCATGCCGCGGGAGCGTTTCGGGAGCTTGGTCCCCGTCCCGGATGCCGCGTTCGGACAGGTGGTGACGGCCGTGATCGGCGCGGGGTCTGAGACCTCGCTCGCGGCCAACGCCATGATCGAGCCCGGGGGCCACCTGCAGGCGGCCCTGCTGGACGCGGACGGGCTGGCCGAGCTGCCCGGATACACGCGTGCGGACAGCCTCCCGATCCGCGAATCCGGGTTCGCGCAGCCGATCGCCTGGAAGAGCCGCCGGCGGCTCCCCGACGGCGGCTTCCGGCTGCGACTGCGCCTGACGCGGACGCGGCTGTTCGCCGTGGAACTGCACCACGGAACCGTCGACACCTCCTCGTGAGTGGGCTTGAGGTGACCGTACCCCTCCGATCCGCGCGACGGCACGTTCCGGATGTGGTACCAGGGGTACGGCGGCATGGGCGTCCCGGCGCTGGATTTCGACAAGGCGGGCTCCCCGTGGACGGGGTTCGACGCCCGGAACCTGCTGTACACCATCGGCTACGCCAGCTCCTGGTTCTACTACTCGACGTGCGCCCAGGAGCACGGCATCACCGGCCGCAGCGGGCCGATGTGCCTGGCTAAGCTAAGCTGCGCGGCCGGGCGATTCGCTTGAAGTTCTACCTCGACCGCGCGCATCTGTATTCGTTCATGCAGGCGGGAGGATCGGGCGAGGGGGCTCCGGCGGACCGATAGCCGCCGTGCGCCACCGGACGATGATCGAGATTCAGACCAATCCGGCGATCGGCGAGCGCGGCGTCGTCCGGGAGGCGGACGTGCTGCGGTTTCTGCGGGCCCACCTGTAACGGGCATCAGATACGAAGCGTTGCAACTACGAAGCGTTACAACTACGAAGCGTTGCAACTACGAAGCGTTGCAACTACGAAGCGTTGCAAGTAATGTGCTGGTGAGGTACGGTTCCGTATGCTCGCACCGCTCGTGAGTCGGGCCGAGGAGCTCGGCCGGCTCGGTCACGCGTGGCAACGTGCCACCGAAGGGATTCCCCAGCTCCTCGTTGTGTGGGGCCGCCGGCGGGTTGGCAAGACGTTCCTGCTCTCCCACTTCTCGGAGGGCAAGCGGGCCGTGTTCTTCGGCGCAACCCAGCAGGCGGAGGCTGTCGAACTGCGGCGGTTTACCGAGGCGATCCGCCGGGACCTTGGTGACCAGGCCGCACATCTGGCCGGCGGTGGGTTCCCGAGCTGGGAGGCGGCGCTACAGTTCCTCTCCGCGGTGGCCACGGAGCGGCCCCTCCTCGTGGTGTTGGATGAAGTCCCGTATCTCGCGCGCTCGACCCCAGGGTTCGCGAGCATCGTGCAGGTGGTGTGGGACCACCTGCCCCCCGGGACCAAGCTGGTACTGGTCCTGACGGGCTCCGCCGTCGGAGTGATGGAGAAGATTCTGGGCGCCGGTGGAGCGCTGCGTGGACGGCCGACGTTGTCGCTGCCACTTCCGCCGGTGGACGTGCTCGCAGCTCGCGAGTTCCTTCCGGATCTTCCGGCTGCAGACCTGCTGCAGGCGTATGCGGCGTGCGGCGGATACCCGCTTCACCTCCGTCAATGGGACGCCGGCGTACCGACACGAGAGAACCTTCGCCGACTGGCGTTTACGCCGGGCAGTGTTCTCCTCGAAGACGCACAGGGCATGCTCCGCGAGGAGCTCTCCTCGACCGGCGGCTATTCCCAGATCCTGGCGGCAATCGGACGCGGCCGGACCCGGTTCTCCCACATAGCCGGCGAGGTCGGCCAGCGTATCGACCATGCCCTGGACGTGCTGATCAGAACCGGATTCGTGCGCAAGGTCTTTCCCGTGGGAGCGCCGCGCGGCGCGCGCGCCACATACGAGATCCCGGATCCCTACCTGCGCTTCTGGTTCCACGTGCTCTACACGGAGACCGCGCTCATTGAAGGGGGACAGGGTGACGCGGTGCTGGAACGGGTGATGCCACGGTGGCAGACGCACGTCGGCCTCGTCTTCGAGGAGCAGGCTCGCGCCCACGCGCGGCGGCTTGTGCAACGCGGAGAGCTACCGGCGGACCTGGTCGTCGGACGGTGGTGGTCACCGCGCGGCGCGAGCGTGGAGGTCTACGTGCTCGGGCTTCGCGGCAGCCGGGCGGCGCTTCTTGGCGAGGCACGCTGGCAGGCGGCGCCGCTCGGCAGGCGAGATCTCGAAGTGCTGCGCAGGAAGGTTCCGTTCGTCCCCAGACCCGTGGATGAGCCGACGTTGGCGCTCTGGGGTCGAGGCGGCGTCGATCCGGAAGTTCGGGGCGCAGGCGCGTTGGGTTTCGACGTCGAAGACGTGGTGACCTGAGAGTCTGCGGTCAGTCCTGGTCGTTCCAGAAGGCGGTGATCAGGCGGTTGACCTCGGAGGCGCGTTCCATGTGCACCATGTGGCCGGTGTTCTCCAGGACATGCACGTTGCGCTGGTCCGATAGATCCCGGGCATGGGCGGCCGGGATGATGCGGTCGTCCGCGCCCCAGATCACCAGGGTCGGGACGGTGTCGATGATGCGGCGGGCGTCCTCGGCCTGATCGCCGGCGTCGGTGAGCCGGCCTGCCAGCGCCTCCAGGCACTCCTGCACCCCGTCGAGCCGCTTGTACTTGAGCAGGTCCTCGACAAGCTGGCGGGTGACCAGCGATTCATCGCCGAAGAGCTTGAGGACGTGCGGCTTGAGCTCCCGGCGGCTGCGGCTGCGGGTGAACCCCTGCAGGTACTCCGCGTCGATCTCCGGGCCGAGGCCGGCGCTCGCGAGCAGGGCCAGCGAGCAGACGAGCCGCGGCTGCGACCGGGCCAGGTGCAGGGCGATCGCCCCGCCCATGGAGTGCCCGACCAAGTCCGCCTCCGTCACGCCCAGCTCCCGCACCGTGTCGTACACGACCTCGGCCAGGGACGCGAAACTGCCGTCCCCCACCGCCTTCGTGGAGCGGCCGTGTCCGGGCAGGTCCAGCGCGATGACGGTCCGGTCCGAGCTCAGCGCGCCTTGAATGAACAGCCAGTTGTCGAGATCGCCGCCGAAGCCGTGCAGCAGGACGGCCGTCCGCGCCGCGGACCCCTGCCGCGCGAAGGCGATCGACAGCTCGCCGACCCGGACCGTCTCGATCTGGTCGCCGGCTTCCTCGGCGCCCGTCTCCTCGGGCACGAAGTTCTCCTGAAACTGCCGAACGAAGGCGTCGACGTCCGCGTCGGGTATTTCGTGGGCGGCGACGACGCCCAGCAGGGCGCCCACCGGCAGGGTGTCGCCGGTCGCGGCCACGGCGCGGCGCAGGGTGCCGGCATCGGCCGCCTCCACGGCGCCGGAGATCTTCTCCGTATCGACCAGCACCACCTCGGCGCCGGACTGCAGCGCATCGCCCTCGGCCACCAACCAGTCGCCGACCACGCCCTCGGTCATGCTCAGCCCCCACTTGGGCATGGTGATCGCCTTGATCATGCGACGGTGGCGCGCACGCAGGCGGCGATCTTGTCGGCCGACGGCACGAAGTGTTTCTCCAGCTCGGGCGAGAACGGCACCGGCGTGTGCGGCGCCGTCACCATCCCCACCGGCGCCCGCAGGTCCTGGAATCCCTCGCGCGCGACGGAGGCGGCCACGTCGGCGGCGATGCTGCAGCGAGGGCTGGCCTCGTCCACCACCACCAGCCGGCCGGTGTTCTCCACGCTTTCGAGGATGGTATCGGTGTCGATGGGGGACAGCGTGCGCAGGTCGATCACCTCGCACTCGATGCCGTCGGCGGCCAGGTGCTGCGCGGCTTCGGCCGCCCGGTGCACCATCATCCCGTAGCCGACGACCGTGCAGTCGTCCCCTTCGCGCACGATGTTCGCCTCGCCGAACGGGATGGTGTACAGCTCCTCGGGCACGTCGCCGGTGACGTCGTAGATCTTCTTGTGCCCGCAGAAGACCACGGGGTCGTCGTCCCGGATCGACTCGATCATCAACCCTTTCGCGTCATAGGGCGAGGAGGGGCACACCACCTTGATGCCGGGGACGTGGGTGAACATCGAGGTCAACGTCTGCGAGTGCTGGGCTGCGGCGGAGAGTCCGGCGCCGTACATGGTGAGGATCACCACCGGCGTCTCCGCCTTGCCGCCGAACATGTACCGGAACTTCGCCGCCTGGTTGAAGATCTGATCGAAGCAGACGCCCATGAAGTCGATGAACATCAGTTCCGCGACCGGGCGCATGCCGCAGGTGGCCGCGCCGACCGCCGCGCCGACGTAGGCGGCCTCCGACAGCGGCGTGTCGAGCACGCGGTCGCCGTACTTCCTGTACAGGCCCTTGTAGAGCCCGAAGGCTCCGGCCCACGCTTCCTGCTCGCCGCCGCCGCCGGCTCCGCCGGCGATGTCCTCGCCCATCAGGATGACGGTGGGATCCCGTTCCATTTCCTGGTCGAAGGCCTGGTTGACCGCGTCGCGTATCGAGAGATCTGCCATGGTGTCCTCGCTTCAGTAGCTGACGTAGACGTCGGTGAGAAGGTCTTCCGCGGTGGGCTGCGGCGCCTTCCGTGCTTCCGTCACCGCCCGATCGATCAGCGCCGCGACCGCCCGATCGATGCCGTCCAGGTCGCTCTGCTCGATCGCCGCGGCCTGCGTGACCTGCTGCACGAACTTCGTCAGGCAGTCGCGGTTGGCGCGGATCTCCTCCACCTCGCCCGGAGTCCGGTAGGTCTGCGCGTCGCCTTCGAAGTGACCGTAGAACCGGATCATGCTGCACTCCAGCAGCGCCGGGCCGCCCCCTCCGCGAGCGCGACCGATCATCTCGCCGGCAGCCTCGTGGACGGCGAAGAAGTCGGTGCCGTCCACGGTGACGCCCGGCATCCCGAAACCGGAGGCGCGGTCCACGTAACTGTCCACCGCCACGCCGTAGTCGCGGGAGGTGGACTGGGCGTAGGCGTTGTTCTCCACCACGAAGATGGCCGGCAGGTCCCACACCGCGGCCAGGTTGAGGCTCTCCAGGAAGTTGCCGGCGTTGGACGCGCCGTCGCCGACGAAGCTGACCGCCACCGTGCCGTCCTTCTTGAACTTGGAGGCCAGCGCGGCGCCGCACGCCAGCGGCGCGCCGGCGCCGAGGATCCCGTTGGCGCCCATCATGCCCATGTCCAGGTCGGCGATGTGCATGGAGCCGCCCTTGCCGCGGCAGGTGCCGGTGGCGCGGCCGTACAGCTCGGCGAACATGCCGCCGACATCGACCCCCTTGGCGATGCAGTGGCCATGCCCGCGATGGGTGCTCGCGATGTGATCGTCCCGGCGCAGGTGCATCATGATGCCGGTGGCGGCGGCTTCCTCGCCCGCGTAGAGGTGCACGAAGCCGGGCAGGTCGCCGGTGGCGAACTCCACGTGGACGCGTTCCTCGAACTCACGGATCGTCTTCATGGTCCGGTAGGCCTGGAGCAGCTCCTCCCGGCCGAGGGGAACGTTGTAGTTGCTCATCGGGTCTCCTGTGACTGCTCCTTCGGAAGCAGGTCCTTCCGAAGCAGGTGGTGTTCGGCGGCGTAGCGCATCACCGCGCCCACGTCCAGCGTGTGGAACGCGTTCCGTAGGAGGGTGATTTCGGCCCGGTCGTCAGGCTGGACATACAGCTCTCGCTCCCCGTCCAGAGATATCATGCCCGACTGGTGGTGCATGGGAATGGTCTGGTCCGCGGCCAGCGTCTCATGATGCCCGATGCCGACCGGCGCGATCAATCCGGGTGCGATCGGGACCCGCATCACCGTGCCCGCGCCGGCCGGGGGCTGTAGATGCACCCGCAGGCCGAACGGTTCGCTCCGGCCCACCGGCTGCAGGAGCCCTGCGACCGCGGACAGGCCGATCGCCTCGGGATCGGCGAAGGTGACGAAGATCTCGCGCAGGTGCTCGCTGCGCCAGAGCGCGCGGGCGCCCGCGTACCGTTCGGCGGTCACGGACACGTCGACGAGCGCGATGTCCGACTGCTGCCCGCCGTTGATGGACGCCCTGAGAAGCTTGTTCGGAAGCAGCGCCGTCTCAGGGGGGACCCGTCCGGTCACGGCCAGCCCCACGGCCAGCCCGGTGACGGTCGGTTCCCGGTGTTCGGGAAAGGCGTTGTTGGTTCCGGTCGAGATGCCGGCGATCCACGCTTCGCCGCAGAACTTGGCCACCGCCCGGTGCGTCCCGTCGCCGCCGAGCACGACGATCGCGGCCACCCCCGCCGCGACCATGGCGCGGGTGGCGGCGAAGGTGTCTTCCACCGTGCCCGTGACGGGGGTGTCGGTGAAGTGGAGGGCCGGCAGGTCGTGGCGGCCGAGGTTTCGCTCGCGCTTCAGGCTGCGTGTCAGGTGCCTGCAGATGCCTCCGTCCTCGGGCATCATCAGCACTCGGGGCACCCCGCACGCGCCCAAGGCGGCCATGACCCGAAGCACGGTATTGGCGCGGTCCGCGATCGGCATGCTGGTCGCGTTGGCGATCACCCGCCGGATATCGGTGGCCGCTGCCGGATTGGCGATCACGCCAACCACGGCGGTCGGATCGGGCATCGGCTTCACAGGTGGATTGACTCTATCCTCAATCCGACTCGAAGGTTTCTGAACGAGACCGGACGCGCGCATGACGGAACAGCGGCCAATCATCATCCTGCACGGGTGGAACTCCACCTCGGCCAGCTTCGAGCGGCTGGCGAGACTCCTGCGAACGGAGTTGCAGCGCGACGTGTCGATCATTTCGCTGGCGGACTACGTCAGCCTCGAAGACGAGGTCCGCTTCGATGATCTCACGACGGCCATGCACGCCGCCTGGTACAGACACGACCTCCCCACCTGCACGGGCGGCGTGGACGCGGTCGTCCACAGCACCGGAGCGCTGGTGATTCGCGACTGGCTGCAGCGCCACTACGGCCCGGACCGGGCGCCCATCAAGCACTTGGTCATGCTCGCACCGGCGAACTTCGGCTCGCCGCTGGCGCACAAGGGCCGCTCGTTCATCGCCCGCGGCACCCTCGGCTTCATCCGCAAGCGGTACGGCCGCCCCTTCCAGACCGGCACCCGGATTCTCAAGGGACTGGAGCTCGCCAGTCCCTATACTTGGCGCTTGGCGGAGCGTGACCGCTTCGGCGCCGGCGGAAACAGGTATCAGCCCGGCAACGTGCTCTGCACCGTGCTGGTCGGCAATATCGGCTACCGCGGGATCCGCGCCATCGTCAACGAGGACGGCTCGGACGGCACCGTGCGCGTCGCGACCGCCAACATGAACTGCGTGCGCATCAGAGCGGAGTTCCCGGCGAACCCGCAGGAGGTCGGCCACGACGTCACCTACGAGCTGGAACCCTCCTCCGGCTCGACCGCATTCGGCGTCATGGACGGCCACAATCACGCCTCCATCACACTCGCTCCCGGCGACGGCGATGCTGCGGCCACGGGGCTGCGCGGCACACGCGACCACACGCTCCTGGCGCACGTCGTCGACGGCCTGTCCGTCACCGATGACGGATTCGAGGCGTGGTGCGACCGGCTGGCCGCCGCCAACGCCCGACTGCCTGCGACCGTCACCCGCGAGCACGGCTTTCAGAACACCGTTGTTCGCGTCCAGGACCATTACGGCGTCGGGGTCGACGACTACCTGCTGGAGTTCTACGAGAAGGACGACGACACGGAGAGGATCGCCGAGCTGTTTCACACCTCCGCGATCCGGAGCGTCCACAAGTATTCCGGTGACGCCTCCTATCGGAGCGTCTACGTCGACTGCACGCGCCTGCGCGACACCATCGACCAAGTGGGCGAGTGGCTGAGCCTGAGCGTCACCGCGTACCCCGAGCTCGACGACCGCACGCCCGTCGGTTTCACGACCCTCGGCGACGACGGCATCGGCGGCGTTCGCATCAGGGCCGGGGATATCGCCACCTTCTTCCGGCCCCACCGCACGGCCCTGGTGACGCTGCAACTCACCCGCCAGCAAGCCGAAGAGACGTTCCGCTTCCGTGATCGGTAGCCGCGCCCGGGGAGCCGTACACAAAGATGGCTGCCGGCAGGATCGTTGCGTGACCGCGCCGCGTTGACTTGTCTAGTTCCTGTCCGGTAATCCCGGTTTCAGAAGAGGGAGCCGGCGAGGAGCTCCTGCAGGGGGCGTACCGGGCGTGTGGAGGTCGGGATTCGAAGCAGTCGAGCTCGGTTTTCGCACGATCGAGGAGACTATTTCGGAATCTGTGGACACATGTCCTTGGTTATAATCGATGCGTAAGACGCATTTGTGCTGTATACGCACTCCGAGATAATTGTCAGACAAGAAACCCGCGCGCCGGTATCGCGTTCGAGGCATAGCCCCCATCGAACGCCGCCCGCTGCGGCGGCTCGCCGTAGGCTTCCACATGCCGCCTGAGCATTGCAGGCAGCGGGTACTGTCGGCAGGGTTGCCCTGTTCGACCACCATGTCCCAGCACCAACTCTCTGCCCGCGGATCAGTTACCTGCGCCCCCGTTTCGACACCCGCTCCTTGGCCTCCCGCAACAGCACGCCGTCGAGCCGCTCCCAAGTCTCGGCGTCGATCATGCTGATGGCGTTCTGCAGCGCCGACTTCTTCGGCACACGCAACGGATCCACCCGCGCAAAGCGCTGCGCGGACTTCGAATCGTGCAGCGCGAACTCCAACTCCCGGTACGAGAAGTCCATCAGGCGCGCGATCACCGCGCAGCGCAGGATGGTCTCGCAGGTCAGCCCGACACGACCACGGGTGGTCGAGCCGCCGACGCAGCGGCCGACCACTTCGAGCAGTTCGGGATGTTGATCGAGCAACAGGGACGCCTGTTCCAGTTCGTCGGCGACGATTTGGTCAATCCGCGGCGCCTGGAATACACTTGGTTGTTCGGTGCGTGTCGTGCGCATCGGGCTCTCCGGGTATTTCGAGTATTTCGGGTGTTTCGTGGTTTCCCCAGCGATGATAACCGAAAACCCTTTCGTCAACCACTGCATTGCCTCATCAAGAATCCAACCCTGCCGAAAGCGTGCCTCATGTAAAATCTGACCGAGATCCCGCTCAGCGATGTGGTGCGCGTCATGCTGCTGAGGGGACTCGGATGCCGACGCCAACAGCACGATCAAGCGCCACTTCGAGCTGGCCGCTGACGGGGTAGAGCCCGCGCTCCGGTGGGCGGCCGGGTCACCGGCGGAGCATGACGACTGGCGCCGAGCCTTCTCGCGGCGGCTGAAGCGACTGGTCGGAATGCGACCCGAGCGAGTGCCGTTGGAGGTCAGGTGGGACGAGGTCGCCGATCTCGGGACCGTCGTGCGGCGCAAGATCTACGTGCGCTCGGAGCCCCACTACCGGGTGCCCGCCTACTACTTCGTCGCCGGGGGCACCCACAGTTGCCACCGCGTCACCATGGACGCGCGTTCCTGCTCGGCATGACCCCGGTCGGACTGCGGTGCTGGGACGCCTCCCGGCTGCTCGACTTCCTGGAGACCCAGGAGCCGGTCGACCGCGAGCGGATCGGTGTCGCCGGGCTGTCGGGGAGCGGAACGACCGGCGTCTTCCTGACCGCCCTGGAGCCGCGGATCGAGCTGGCCATGATCGGCGGCTACTCCTGCACGTTCCGGGACTCGATTTCTCCATCTACCACTGCATGCCCGACCTGATGCGGTGCGGCGAGATGCGGGAGATCGCGGCCGTGTTCGCGCCCAAACCATGCTGATCATCGCGGCACCCGCGACGAGATCTTTCCGATCGCGGCGACCGGACGAGCCTGGCGGGAGCTCGCCCTTGGCTCGCGCGCGGCCCCTTATTTACTTACTCGCCGATGACCTCGCGGAAGAGCCGGATCAGGTTGCCGCCCAGGATTCCGCGGATCTCCTCGTCGCGGAACCCGCGCCGGCAGAGCTCGCGTGTGACATTGACCAGCTTGTCGTAGCTGTCGAGGTCCTCCGGGATGCCCAGGTAGCCGCTCGCCGGCAGGCCGTGGGCGCGGCGGAAGTCGTCGCTGAGGGAGAGGTAGTCGCAGCCGAGCGCGACGCGCTCCACGCCGATCGCCTCGGCCAGGTACTCGACGTGGGTGACCAGGTCGGCGGCCGTCGCCGGGCGCGCCGGGTGCAGGTAGTGGCTGAAGAAGTGCAGGCCGACCACGCCGCCGGTCTCCGCGACGGCCCGGAGCTGTTCGTCGTCGAGATCGCCCGCCCCCGGGATGGTCCCGCGCGGCGTCCCGTGCAGGAAGGCCACCGGCCGGGAGCTCAGCTCCATGACCTGAAAGAAGGTCTTCCTGCTGCAGTGCCCGGGATCGATCAGGATGCCGATGCGGTTCATCTCTCGCACGGCTTCCCTGCCGAAGTCGGTCAGGCCCTCGCACACCGGCGGGTCGCGCCGGTCGCAGATGTCGTTGCCGCCGGCCCAGGTGAGCTGCAGCACCCGCAGTCCCAGTCCGAAGGCCTCGTGCAGCAACCCCAGGTCGCGCTCGATGGGCTTGCCGCCCTCGAAGCCCAACAGCACCGCGGAGCGGCCCGTTTCGTGGGCGCGCACGACGTCGCCCGCACCTCGCGCCAGCAGAAGCGCGTCAGGGTGGGCGTCGACGATCGCGCGGATGTTCCTCATCTCCTGCCACGCCGGTTCCGCGAAGCCGGCGTACTCGTGCAGGGACCGCTCCCGGTCTTCCACATCCGAAAAGACGCGGGCATCCACGGACGCCAGGGTCACCTTGCCGGCCAGGCCGGCGTGGTGCATGGCGAGCAGATGCCCTTCGTCGCAGTAGTGATCGTGCCCGACGAACACCGGCGAAGACCGGTGCAGGGCATCCGCCCGTGCTGCCTCGCTCATCGCCGCGGGATCAGCCCCGGCGGGCTGCCTTTCATGAAGTCGAGGGCGTTGCCGCCGAGGATGCGTGCCGCCGTCTCGGGGCTGAACCTGCCGGGCGCCCGCGCGGCCGCGATCCGCGCCGCCATGTCGGAGCCCTGCGCGAAGTGCGGCCAGTCCGTGCCGAACATGACCCGGTCCGGTCCGGCCGCCTCGACCAGCGCCTCCAGGGCCGGAGCCCCGGGGTCCAGCGCTCCCAGGTCGGTGTACACGTGCGGATACTCGGCGATGAGGGCGCCGGCCTCGGCCGCGTGCTCGGGCGTGAAGGTGCGCGCACCGGCGTGCGCCAGCGAGATGTTGATCGACGGGAAGGCGTCGAAGGTACGGCGCAGGTGGCCGGCGTAGTCCTCCCAGTCGCGCACCCGCGGCCGCACGTCACGGTGTCCGGGCGCGATCGCCTCCAGCGGCTCGGGCTCGTCTATCCCCAGGTACCAGAACGAGGTGTCGATGATCACCGGAGCCTGGAACTCGGCGGCCAGGGAGATGATCTGCCGGCAGCGGGGATCGTCCGGCAGCTCGCCCCAGAAGGAGGTGACCAGCTTGAGCCCGGCGGCGCCGGCCTCCAGGTTCCTGCGCGCCTGCGCCATGTGGTCCGGCACCGCGGGCCCCAGGTGACAGGGAAACCAGTAGAATCGCTCACCGCAGCGTTGCATGGCGTCGAGCGGGTAGGTCACGTTCATCGTCTCCCGGACGCTCTCCGGGGGGATCCCCTTGCGGGACAGGTCCGACGGGATGTCCTCCGGGCTCCAGCTTATGTAGAACGCCTGGTCGATGCCGCATGCGTCCATCAGCGCGATGAAGTCCTCCGCGCTGGTCGGCTTCGGGGTGCCGTCCTCCTTCCACACGCTGTAGCGCTGCGGCGCTCCGGCCGCGTCGAACGGCTGGATCAGATGGATGTGGGCGTCGATCACGGGTGGCATGGGCAAGGTCCTCCTGCTGCTCGATCAGGATAGCGCTTTCGACCCAGCGGGCGCGTCCGCTGCGCGGTGCGGTGAGGGCGCCAGTCGCCTCGACCAGGTAGTCGTCGATGAACGCGGGCAAGCGCGACCGGCTGTCCCGGAAGCCCGCGCCGCATGTCGTCCATCAGATCCTCCTTCGCCGCCGCCGTCGCCGGCACGTTGCCATGCCCGGCCCGCACCGGGTAGCGTAGCCTGCTCGACGGCTCGTCCCGAGGGAGGCGGGGCGCGGCAAGGAAGGCAAGGGCATGGCAGGCATTTCCGCGACAGCGCGATCGCGTGCGACCAGGCTGCGGGAGTCGTCCCTGTTCCGACGCGTCTACCGTGACCGCTACTACCTGGCGCTGCTCGTGCCGGGCATCGCCTACTTCATCGTCTTCCAGTACATCCCGATCTACGGGCTGCAGGTCGCCTTCAAGGACTTCTCGTTTCGCGGGGGCATCCTCGGCAGCCCCTGGGCCGACCAGTTCGGTATGGCCAACTTCATCCGCTTCTTTTCTGTCTACAACGTCGGCCGGCTGATCGCGAACACCTTTCTGCTCAACCTCTACTCGCTGATCTTTGCTTTTCCCGTGCCGATCGTGCTGGCGATCATGCTGCACGAGTCGCCGAGCGCGCCGTTCCGGCGCAGCGTGCAGACGGTCACCTATCTCCCCAACTTCATCTCCATCGTCGCGATCATCGGCATCATGCGGATGATGCTCTCGCCGGGCTCGGGCAGCGTGAATCGCCTGCTCGGGCTGGTCGGCATCGAGCCGATCTACTTCATGATCGAGCCCGGCTGGTTCCGGCCGCTGTACGTGATCTCCGGGATCTGGCAGACGGCCGGGTTCGGGGCGATCGTCTACCTGGCCGCTCTCGCCTCGATCAATCCCGAGCTGTACGAGGCGGCGATCATCGACGGCACGGGGCGCATCCAGCGGATCTGGCACGTCTCCATCCCCGGCATCCTGCCGGTGGTGGCCATCCTGTTCATCTTCAACATGGG
This sequence comes from Spirochaetia bacterium, assembly GCA_965215345.1. Lineage (GTDB taxonomy): Bacteria > Spirochaetota > Spirochaetia > SZUA-6 > Bin103 > CATQHW01. The sequence goes on from CBDCDL010000002.1 coordinate 3,709,100, forward strand.
CAAGCATGCTGAGCAGCGGCTTCGAGAAGGTGCTGCTCATGCAGCACGGCACCAACCTGGAGGTCTCCGACGTCATCGGCACGTTCATCTATCGGGTCGGTCTGACGACCGTGGGGAACTACGATCTGGCGACCGCGGTCGGCCTGTTCAACACCGTGATCAATTTCGCGCTGCTGGTCACGGCCAACGCGGTGGTCAGGCGCATCGCGGGAACGGGCCTGTGGTAGCGCACGAGGGCGTGCGGCGCCTGCAGGCGTTCGACGTGCTCAACCACCTGCTGCTGCTGCTGATCGGCGTGGCCTGTTTCTATCCGCTGGTGCACGTGCTGTCGCTGTCGCTGTCGAGCGAGCGGGCGATCGTGCAGGGCATCACCTGGTTTCCGCGCGACATCGACCTGATCTCCTACAAGTTCATGCTCACCCATAACCGCATCATCGGCGGCTACGCCAACACGATCCTGTACACGGCGACCGGCACCTTCATCAGCGTGGCCTTGACCGCGATGACCGCCTATCCGCTGTCGAGGCGCCGGCTGTTCGCGCGCGTGCCGATCACGTTCATGATCGTGTTCACCATGCTCTTCTCCGGCGGCCTGATCCCGACCTATCTGCTCGTACGGGCGCTGGGGCTCCTGGACACCATGTGGGCGCTGGTCCTGCCGCCGGCGATCGCGGTCTGGAACCTGATCATCCTGCGCACCTTCTTCCAGAACCTGCCGGAGGAGATGGAAGAGGCGGCCCGGATCGACGGCGCGGGAGTGCTCCGCACCCTGCGGACCGTGATCATGCCCCTGTCCAAGGCCGCGCTGGCCACCATCGGCCTGTTCTACGCGATCGGCCTCTGGAACCAGTACTTCGCGCCGCTGGTCTATCTGCGCGACATCGACAAGATGCCGCTGCAGATCATCGTGCGCGACATGATCTGGGGGGACATCATGCGGCAGCGGGCCATCTCCAACAGGAACCCGTTCGCCGAAGAACTGACTGACTTCTCGGTCATGCTGCAACTCGAGAAACTGAAGTGGACGGCGCTGTTCGTCTCCATCGTGCCGCTGCTGCTGGTCTATCCGTTCATTCAGAGATACTTCGTCAGGGGGGTGATCATCGGAGCACTGAAATAGACTCGAAGAGACAGAAAGAAACCCGGCAGGATCGATGATCCGATCCTGACACACTCACACCTGACACACTCACTAGGAGCAACGATGCAAACGATAGTCAGACGACTGCTGCCGATCGCGGCGCTGCTGGCGCTGCTGGCGGCGCCGGCGGTCGCGCAGACCGTGACCTACACGGTCGTCAGCGACAGCCTCGGGAAGACCTTCGAGGAACCGATGTTCGTCGAGCTGGAGAAGATCACCGGCGTGCGCCTGGAGCCGCGGCTGTTCCCGGAAGACGACATTCCCAATCACTACGCGCTGATGGCCGCCGCCGACGACCTGCCCGACCTGGCCGCCCGGCTGCCGGGCAACCTGTCGCTGCAGTTCGGCCTGGAAGGGCTGCTGATGGGGCTGCGTGATCTCGAGGAGCACCGGCCCAACTTCGTCGACACCATCGAACGGTACCAGTTCGACTTCGACACGTTCCTGGCCCGCGCCGGCACGGCGGACGGCGACTACTTCGTGTCGCCGACGCTGGGCGGCTGGTACAAGAACATCAAGAACGCGATCATCTACCGGAGCGACATCTTCGCCGAGCACGGCATCGAGGTGCCGACGACCAGCGAGGAGCTCGCCGACGTGCTGAAGCAGCTCAAGGAGCTCTATCCGGACAGCATCCCGTACATGACGTTCCGCGACTGGTGGTGGCCGTTCTTCGTGATGTTCGGCGTGTACGACTATCCTCAGGGAGAGGACTACTACCACCAGACCGCCTACCAGGACGCGCTGCGCTACATCGCCGACCTGTACGCGGCCGGCGCCGTCGACCAGGAGTTTCCGACCCGCCAGTACGCGGAGTGGAACAAGGCGCTCAACGAGGAGGCGACGACCTTCATGGAGGGCACGCACGGCTACTCCTTCCACGGCAACGCGCCGACGCTGCTCGGCATCAGCAACGAGGAGAACGCGGCAGCCGCCGCCGATCCCTTCGGGCCGGCCGGCCAGGCCGTGTTGGACAAGCTCAACGCGAAATTCGCGTTCATGAGCATTCCCACGCACGGCAGCGCCAAGCGCGTGAGCCCGCCGTCCAGCAACGTGAACCCGTTCGGCATCGGCTTCAACGCCAACATCGAGATGCCCGAGGTGGCCGCGAAGTGGCTGGACTTCTTCTATTCCGAGTACGGAGCCGCGTGGACGGGAATCTCCTCGCCCGAAGGGGTCAAGTGGGTCAACGCCAACGCCGCCGCCGGCGACGTCATGTGGCCGTCGTTCGGCGATGCGATGGTGGAGCGGCGGCCGGCGACCGCGGAGGAGATCGAAGCCTCCTACAGCACGTACGAGCGCGCGTTCCTGCTGTTTCGCAGGTTCAACCACGACTTCCCGACCCTTCCGCAGGTCATGGAGCACAGCGGCCAGACCGCGGTGCGCCGCGTGGACGTGTTCGCCATGGACGACGCCCAGAAGGAGCAGGAGGCGACCCTGGTCGCGCAGATCAATCCGGTCGTCCAGGAGTGGGAGGACAACTTCATTCTTGGCAGGCGTAACGTGGACGACGACTGGGGCGACTACCTGGCCGCGCTTGACCGCGCCGGCCTGCAGGACTTGCTGGCGCTGCGTGCCGACACGCTGAAGCGCGCCGACAGCCACATCATCGAGCCCGTACCGAACAAGGACGGCCGCTCGACCCTGGCGCCGTAGCGCCGGAAACCGCCGCTTCGCGCGGCGGACATCTTGGGACGCCCGGGCGGAGCCGGCACGGCCGGCTCCGCATCGGGCCTCCCGATTCTCTTCACGGAACAACTCATGATTCTCATTACCGATTTCTCGATCGCGCGGCCGGCGGACCGGCTGATCACCGACGACCCCACGACGTACGGCCCGATCTCCAGGCCGAAGCCGGGCGCGTGGCGCCTGATCGACTACGAGACCGAGCTGTTCGGCGGCCGGTTCCTGCAGGCATCCGACCGGCAGGCCGCCGTGCTGACGGTGCCGCTCGACTGCGACGGGTGGCACGCGGTGTCGATCGGCATCGCCGGCAGCGGCGTCAAGCAGGGCCCGGCCTCGATAGAGGTCCGGCTCGAAGGCGACGAGCACTGGCAGTACCTGCGCGCCGACGGGTGGATCGACTACGTGGAGGAGCCGTGGATCATCGCCGACCTCACCAGCCGGTCGCTGCAGGTGCGCTTCCCGCAGCAGGTGCAAGGCCCGGTGCTGGCGCGCCTGTGCTCGGTACGGGCGGTTCCCGTCAGCGACGAGCACGTCCGCGAGCTCCAGGACGACCCGCCGCGTCCGCTGGTGTTCTCGAACGACGGCAACATGTTCAACGGCGCCGAGCCGGGCACGGAGATCGTGGAGCAGGCGTTCCGCTACTTCGCGGGCAGCCCGTGGACCATGGGCTGTTACGGCGTGGGCGGAGCCGACTGCGTCCACTACGGCACCAAGGTGGGGAACATCATCGGCCAGGACGCCTGGGATTCCGAGGAGGGCTACCTGGGCAGCTACGACGTGGTCACCGCCATGATCGACATGGGGCTCGACCCCCTGCAGGTGGCGATCGACAGCGCGCATCGCCTGGGCCTGGGGATCGTCGCCTACCTGCGCGTACAGCTCTGGATCTGCGAGCCTCCGCTGGATCAGCAGTTCCGCTCCTCTTTCTACGCCGCGCATCCCGAATACTGCTGCGTGGAGGCCGACGGAGTCGTCGACCACAGCAAGCTGAGCGTCGCCTTTCCCGAGGTGCGCGGGCAGCTCAACGGCATCATGCGCGAGTGCCTGGAGCGCGGCGCCGACGGGGTGTGCCTGTGCTTGGCGCGCGGCTTTCCACTCGTGCGCTACGAGCAGCCGGTGCTGGACCGCTACCGGGAGCGCTACGGCGGTGACGCGCGCGAGCTCGACGACCGCGACGAGCGGCTGCGCAGCGTGTGGGCGGAGATCACGACCGAGTGGATCCGGGAGATCCGCGAGCTGTTGGACGAGTTCGGCCCGTCGGAACGGTACGAGCGCCGCAAGCTGGCGCTGATCGCCGGCCCGGACATGGAATGGTGCTCAGGGTTCGGGATCGACGTGGGCGCCTGGGGCCGGGCGGGGCTGGTCGACGTCGTCGCGCCGTACCCGCGCGGCATCGAAAAGCGGGAGGACATCTGCGAGCTGCTGACCGCAGGAGTGGGCGAGTATGCCCGGGCACTCGAAGGGACGGACGTGGAGCTGGTGCCGTCACTGGGCAGCTTCGCCGACCACGGGATGACGGTCCGGGAGGTGCGCACGCGTGCCGACGGCTGTTACCGCCAGGGTGCCACCGGCCTGAGCCGCTGGGACACCGATCCCTGGATGGCCCACCTGGGACTGGAGAGCGCCGTCGCGCAGCGCCTCTGGGTCGACCACTACATGCCGCCTGCCGCCAATGCCGTGGTGTCCACGGCCGGCCTGAACCGCCTCCGCTTCAACCCCCGCATCGGCGTGTGAACCCGTGACCCTCATCACCGACTTCTCGATCGCGCAGCCGTCCGACCGGCTCATTACCGACGATTCCACGACGTTCGGCCCGATCTCCAAGCCGAAGCCCGGCGCGTGGCGCCTGATCGACTACGAGACCGAGCTGTTCAGCGGCCGGTTCCTGCAGGCATCCGACCGGCAGGCCGCCGTGCTGACGGTGCCGCTCGACTGCGACGGCTGGCACGCGGTGTCGATCGGCATCGCCGGCACCGGCGTCAAGCGGGGCCCGGCCTCGATCGAGGTGCGGCTGGAAGGCGACGAGCACTGGCAGTACCTGCGTGCCGAGGGCTGGATCGACTACGTGGAGGAGCCGTGGATCATCGCCGACCTCACCGGCCGGTCGCTGCAGGTGCGCTTCCCGCAGCAGGGGCGGGGGCCGGTGCTGGCGCGCCTGTGCTCGGTGCGGGCCGTTCCCCGTGCGCGACGAGCACGTGCGGGAGCTTGCGGCCGAGCAGCCGCGGCCGCCGATGTTCATCCACGACAGCGCCGTGGCCGAGCCGGGCGCGGAGGCCATCGAGCGGCTGTTCCGGCCGTACGCCGGCAGCGCGTGGACGTCGGGCTGCTACGGCGTGTGCGGCGCCGACTGCGTCGACTACCCCACCGAGGTGGGGAACATCAACGGCCAGGACGCGTGGGATGCCGAGGAGGGCTACCTGGGCAGCTACGACGTGATCACCAGGATGATGGCCCAGGGGCTCGACCCCTTGCAGGTGGCGGTCGACAGCGCGCACGGAGCGGGGCTGGCGCTGATCGTCTACCTTCGCGTGCAGCTCTGGACCTGCGAGCCGCCGCTGGACCACCAGTTCCGCTCCCGCTTCTACGCCGCGCACCCGGAGTACTGCTGCGTGGAGGCCGACGGGGTCGCCGACCACAGCAAGTTGAGCGTCGCGTTTCCCGAGGTGCGCGGACAGCTCAACGGCATCATGCGCGAGTCCCTGGAGCGCGGCGCCGACGGCGTGTCCCTGTGCTTCGCGCGCGGCTTTCCGCTGGTGCGCTACGAGCAGCCGGTGCTGGACCGCTACCGGGAGCGCTACGGCGGCGACGCGCGCGAGCTGGACGACCGCGACGAGCGGCTGCGTGCCGTCTGGGCGGAGATCACGACCGAGTGGATCCGGGAGATCCGCGAGCTGCTGGACGGGTTCGGGCCGTCCGAGCGGTACGAGCGCCGCAAGCTGGCGCTGATCGCCGGTCCTGACATGGAGTGGTGCCTGGGCTACGGGATCGACGTGGGCGCCTGGGGAAGGGCGGGACTGGTCGATATCATCGCCCCTTACCCGCGCGGGATCGAGCGGCGGGAGGACGTCGGTGAGCTTCTGGTCGACGGAGTGGGGCAGTACGCGAAGGCGATGGAAGGGACCGACGTGGAGTTGGTCCCGTCACTGGGCAGCTTCGCCGACCACGCGATGACCGTGCGGGAGGTACGGACGCGCGCCGACGGCTGCTACCGCCGGGGCGCCACCGGCCTGAGCCGCTGGGACACCGATCACTGGATGATCCACCTGGGCCTGGAGAGCGCCGCCGCGCAGCGGCTCTGGGTCGACCACTACATGCCGCCGGCCGCCAACGCCGTGGTCTCCACGGCCGGCCTGAACCGCGTCCGCTTCAATCCCCGCATCGGCGTCTGACCGCTGCCACCGGGGCGAGCCGCATGCTCAGTCCCTCTACCTGGAGTTCGGCGCGGTAACGCTGACGGGCCTGGTGTAGTCGGTGTCGTCGCGGATGGTCGCGTAGTCGTGTCGGTCGATCAGATGGCACCAGACTGCGACATCCGGGAGTCTGAGCCGATAGGGACGCCCCGTCGGAGGTCTCCATGCCGCGACCTCGACCATAGCCGTACCAAGGCGGATCACCTGCTCCAGAGCGGGACGAAGATCGGTGTCGTTGGACATCAGAATCCCGACATCGTACTCCCCTCGGACCGCCATCATGGCAAAGTCGAGGGCCATATGAACATCGATTCCCTTCTCCTGCGCCTTGGACGCGGGGTAGTCAGAGGGATAGCCGCGTCGTCACTTCCACAACAGGCAGCCTTCTCCAGGCGGCTACCTGACGCGAGGCCGCACCATACCCCTTGGGATCCCTGGAACTGTCCGGCAGTCCGCGGTACACGCGGACTTGGTGCAGAACGCGATCCGAGCCGTGACTCATCCTGACGATGAGCCGTCCAAGAGCGTCGGAGTAGATCTGACCCGCCCAGTGCGGGGCGGTCTCGTGGTCGTGAAACATCCCTCGGGCTCGCCGATAGACGTTCTGGTAATCCACGAACAGCACCACGCGTTTCGCCATAGCGTTCTTGGACAAAAAAAGCCCGCCAGTTCAAGCCACTGAGGACCCGGACGGCGGGGAGGTTTAGATCACCGTACCTTGAATCCACGACAGTGGCAAGTGGCCGCCCGAGCGAGGCTGTTGCCGATGTTCACCGCCGACTGCGCCCACTACGACCCCCAAGGCGGGGAGCATCAATCGGCCAGGGTCGGGAGGAGGGCTACGCGCAGCTACGACGTGGTCACCGCGACGTCGCGTTCAAGCAGTGCAGATCCGCACGTCGACTCCCACTTGACTCGATCGCCGTCATGCGCGACGAATCGGTCCTCACGATTCTGAGCGTGTCCAGCCGAGGTGACGCCTACAAGGAGTGACTACCATGAGCGAGACAGTGACAACCCCCAAGGCCAAGTACGACAGGTTGCGCGCTCGGGAAGCGGACTTCGCGGACATGCAGACGGCCCTGGACGTCGAGGCGCGGCTGGCTACGGGCGAGGAAGAGCTCATTCCGGGAGCGGTGGTGGACCGACTCCTCGACGGGGAGCCGCCGTTACGGGTGTGGAGGGAGTTCCGCAATCTGACCCAGTCAGACCTCGCTCGCGCAAGCGGTGTCAACCGGGTACAGATCGTGGACATCGAGGCAGATCGCAACAGCGGGTCGGTTCGCACCCTGAGGAAGTTGGCCGATGCCCTGGGGGTCACGGTGGACGACCTTGTCCCGTCAACGGACCACGACACCGAAGAGAGGTGCTCGAATGAAGATGCGCTCCGCTGAGTCGATCGGAGAGATGATCCGGTCACGCCGAGAGCGAAGCGACCAGCCGTTCGAGTCGCACCTGGCGCGCAGCACCGACGGCGGCGCGGCCTGAGTCAGCATGCGTTGGCCGAGCTTGCGGAGGTGGGCAAGACCTCAATCTCACACATCGAGAAAGGTAAGCCCACGGTCCGCCTGGCGACGCTCTTGGCAGTCCTGCGTACCCTGAACATCGAGCTGGTGCTTGATGGACCGCTCATGGCGGAATCCAGCGCCAACCATGAATGCGGAAAGCCGGCAGCCGACGGCCGAGAACAACCGGTGAGGCGGGCCAGGGTATGCGTGATGGACAAGGCGGCAGGGTGGCTCGAGAAGCACGAGGCGGGCCGCTTCGTTTTCCGCTATCTGGAAACGTACTCCGGTCCGCCGGTCTCGCTGTCGATGCCGGTCGCGGGGCGTGAGCATTCGTTCGATTGTTTCCCGCCGTTCTTCGAGGGCCTCCTGCCGGAAGGAATAATGCTGGAAGGTTTGCTGCGCCAGCGGAAGCTGGACCGCGACGACCTGTTCGGTCAGCTTCTCGCGGTCGGTGAAAACATGGTCGGGGCGGTAACGGTCGTCGAGGAGACGGCCTACACTGGTGTCTGATCCAACGACGGCACACGCGGCCAGCGACATCGACCTGTTCGTGGTCCATTGCGGCGAGCGGGCGGCCGTATTCGAGGTCTTCCTCGATGTGGCGCTTAGGTTGCGGGACCATCCGCTGGTAGCGGAGCTGCAGGCGCGCGACGCCCCGACCGAGCCGTATCCCGTGTTTCGTTCCGAGGAGGACTTGGCGGATACGCCATGGCTCCTGCTGGACGTCTGCGGACCACGGCATCATCCTGTTCGATCCACGCAAGGTTCTGGCCCGCAAGCTGGCGAGCCTGCGCGCACGCCTGCGCGAGCTCGGTTCTCGCCGCATCGAGCTGGCCGACGGCTCCTGGTATTGGGACCTGAAGCCCGATATGCGGCCCCGGCGAGGTCTTCAGCCTGTAGCTGCGGAGCGGCTGTGCCGTCGGTTCGCAAAGAGGGGACTGTGAGTCTACATCACTGCTCGATCCATGAGCTGACGCCGGAGCATCGTGACTGGAACGATTACGTTGACCTGATCGACGGCGAAGGTCAGGGACGATGGGCGTTCGACGCGCACTTCAAACCGTTTCCGCGCCACCATGTTCTGGCAAGACAGGAAGGCGACATCGTCGGCTTCATGATGTATGTCGTCTGGGAAATCGGTCCCCATGATCGCGACCATCCGCCTCTGGTCGTCGACGGGCGGAAACTCACGGAAGCGAAGATCATTGCGTTCGGAGTGAAAGAGGCGTACCGCCGCCGGGGCATCGGCAGCGCTCTCCAGGAGTACGTGATACGCCGAGCCAGGGAGCTCGGCTGCTACCAGGTGCGATCGGTCAGCGGCGCAGACCATCCCGCGAACCGCCAACTCAAGCTGGACATGGGGTTCGGCGTGGAACCAATGGAGCGCGACAAGCCGACGCTGGCGTTCGTCATGCCGCTCAAACTAGCGGGCGCGTGTCGCTGATAGCGTCGCTGGGGACCCCGTCACTACTGCCTGCTGGCCGTAAGTGAGAGCATCGTCGATTCTCCTCACAAGCCCAGTTCGCTATGGGAGCCCAGACGCACCAGATCGAGATGATCGTCATCGGGCTTCCGATACACCAGGATCAGGTCGGGACGAACGTGGCAGTCGCGGTGGTCCTTCCAGGATCCGACGAGCGCGTGGTCGTGGTGGCGCCACGGGAGGGTCCGATCGGCGGCGAGAGCCGCCACGATGGCCGCCAGGTCTTCGACCAGAGTCTTGGCGAAGCGTCCCTTCGATTCTCGTCTGTAATCCCGTTTGAACGCCGCGGTACGCCTAATCGTCCTCATTCAGATCGGTTAGCAGATCGTCGACACCTCCCACGGTCACGAGATCGCCCGCCCTGGCTGCCTTCATCGCCTCGATCGTCTCGGCATTGGGAACCAGCGGCTCGAAAGGGAGGCGCTTCTCCGCGGCGATCCGCACCATCATCATGCGAAACGCATCGGACGCCGTCAGGCCGATGGACGCAAGCACTGCCGCGGCTTCGTCCTTGATCTTCTGGTCGATGCGCGCACGGACGACACTGTTCACGGTTCGATCCTCCCAGCGTTGCGCTACAACGTGGCCCAATCGGGCCCACTCAGTCAAGACTCGCGTTCCGTCGCTCGTGAGGAGCCCGTCAGCATCGGCACGATCGTCGTATGATGCGGGGCAGCCATGGGACGCACTCAACTCGCACCTGAACTGTTCGAGACGATCGACTGGCGCTGCATCGGGCCGCACCGCGGCGGCCGGGTGGTGGCAGTCGCCGGGGACCCCTCGCATGCCCAGACCTTCTACTTCGGCGCCTGCGCCGGCGGGGTCTGGAAGACCACCGACGGCGGCACCTACTGGGAGAACGTCTCCGACGGCTTCTTCGGGACCGCCGCCGTGGGTGCGATCGCGGTCGCCGGCGCCGACCCCAACGTCGTCTACGCCGGCACGGGCGAGGCGTGCATCCGCGTGGACGTCTCGCACGGCGACGGCGTGTACCGCTCCACGGACGGCGGCGCGACCTGGAGCAACGTCGGCCTGACCGACACGCGCCACATCGGCCGCATCCGCATCCACCCGGAGGACCCGGACCTGGTCTACGTGGCCGCACTCGGCCACGCCTTCGGCCCCAACGAGCAGCGCGGCGTCTACCGCTCGCGCGACGGCGGCGCGAACTGGGAGCGGGTGCTCTACCGCAACGACGAGACCGGCGCCATCGACCTCGTCATCGACCCCACCAACCCGCGCGTCCTGTACGCCGCGCTCTGGCAGGTGATCCGCCGGCCGTGGATCCTGGAGTCGGGCGGCCCCGGCAGCGGCATCTTCAAGTCCACCGACGGCGGCGACACCTGGACGGAGATCTCCGGCAACCCCGGCCTGCCGGAAGGCATCAAGGGCCGCATCGGCATCGCCTGCTCTCCCGCGAAGGCCGGACGGGTCTGGGCGATCGTCGAGGCGGAGAAGGGCGCCCTGCTCCGCTCGGAGGACGGCGGCGCCAACTGGGAGGTGGCCAGCACCGAGCGCGAGCTGCGCCAGCGCCCCTGGTACTACCACCACGTGTTCGCCGACCCGCAGGACGCCGACACCGTGTGGGTGCTCAACCTGGCCGCCTGGAAGTCCACCGACGCCGGCAAGACCTTCACCGCGGTGTCGATGCCGCACGGCGACAACCACGACCTGTGGATCGATCCGGCCGACCCGCGCCGCATGATCGAGGGCAACGACGGCGGCGCGTGCGTCTCCTTCAACGGCGGCGACACGTGGTCGTCAATCTACAACCAGCCGACCTCGCAGTTCTATCACCTCACCACCGACACGCAGTTCCCGTACCGGGTATACGGCACGCAGCAGGACAACTCCGCGATCAGCGTGCCCAGCCGCTCGGACAAGGGCATCATCCGCATGGGCGACTGCTACACGGTCGGCAACTCGGAGAGCGGCCACATCCAGGTGCGCCCCGACAACCCCAACATCGTCTACTCCGGCGCCATCGGCAGCGCCCCCGGCGGCGGCGGCGTGTTGCTGCGCTACGACCACGCGACCGCGCAGACTCGCATCATCACCGCCTGGCCGGAGGAGTATTCCGGCTACGGCCCCAAGGACCTCAAGTACCGCTTCCAGTGGACGTACCCGATCCTGATCTCGCCGCACGACCCCGACGTGCTCTACATCGCCGGCAACGTGCTGTTCCGCTCCACCGACGACGGCGCGAGCTGGGAGGTGGCGAGCCCCGACCTGACCCGCGACGACCCGAGCAAGCAGGAGGCCTCCGGCGGCCCGATCACCAAGGACACCACCGGCGCCGAGCACTACTGCACGATCTTCGCCTTCGTCGAGTCCCCGCACACGCAGGGCCTGTTCTGGGCCGGCTCCGACGACGGGCTCATGCACCTGTCCCGCGACGGCGGCGCCACCTGGCAGGCGATCACGCCGCCCGAGCTCCCGGAGTGGGCGACCGTGGCCACGATCGAGCTGTCCCCGCACGATGAAGCGACCGCCTACGTGGCCGCCTTCCGCTACAAGCTCGACGACTACCGGCCGTACCTGTTCAAGACCGCCGACTACGGCGCCACCTGGACGCAGATCACCGGCGACCTGCCCGACGACGACTTCACGCGCGTCATACGCGAGGACCCGGAGCGCCCCGGGCTGCTGTACGCCGGCACCGAGCGCGGCCTGTACGTATCAGGCGACGACGGCGCCTCCTGGCAGCCGTTCCGGTGCAACCTGCCGGTCGCGCCGATCCACGACCTGGCCATCCGCGGCGACGACCTGATCGCGGCCACCCACGGCCGCTCGTTCTGGATCACCGACGGCCTGGCGCTGCTGCGGCAGTTGGCGGCAGGCGAGGTCGCCCCGGTGCACCTGTTCCAGCCTGCCCCCACGCTGCGCATGGGCGGTGACGCCGACCCCACGGCTGTCTCGCCCAAGCAATACATGGTCGGGCTCGGCCAGCCGGGCACCCTCTACGTCGCGCAGAAACCCGACGGCGGCTTCGAGCGGCGCATGCTCGACTGCGGCGCCAATCCCCGCTCCGGCGTGGTCCTGCACTACCGCTTCCAGGAGGAGCCGGAAGGCGAGGTCACCCTGTCGTTCCACGACGCCGACGGCCAGGAGATCCGCGGCTTCGGAAGCGTTGAGCCGAAGACGCCCGACGAGGAGGAGGGCAAGGAGCAGCCTCCCAAGGACCCGGTGATCCCGGCCAAGGCCGGCATGAACCGCTTCGCGTGGGACATGCGCTACCCCGGCTCGCATCCGATCACCGGGACCACCGACCGACCGCCCGGGCCGCTCGCCGCGCCGGGCCGCTACGAGGCGCGTCTCACGGTGGCGGACACCACCCACCGGCAGCCGTTCGAGATCCGCAAGGACCCGCGCCTGGAGGCGACGCAGGAGGACCTGGATGCGCAGTTCGAGCTGGCGGTGAGGATCCGCGACAAGGTCTCCGAGGCCAACGACGCGGTCAGCGAGCTGCGCAGCGTCTGCCGGCAGACGGACGAGTGGGCGGGCCGCGCCAAGGACGGCCCCGGCGGGCAGCCGGTGGCCGACGCGGCGCGCGCGCTCAGGAAGGAGCTCACGGCGATCGAGGAGGAGCTGGTCGAGCCGCGCGCCGAAGGGGCGCTGAACCGCCTCAACCACCCGGTCAAACTGGTCGCCAAGCTGAGCGCCCTGACCAGCGTGGTGACCAACGCCGACGCGGCGCCGCCGAAGCAGGCGTACGGGGTGTACGACCACCTGGCCGGCCAGATCGACGCGCAGATCGCCCGGCTCAAGGAGACCCTGGACAGCCGGCTGCCGCCCTTCGCGCACCTGCTGCACGAGCACCAAGTGCCGGCGGTGGTGCCCGGCAGCGAGCCGGTCTCGGACGCGCCGGTTGCTCCTCGCTCGGTCTGAGGATTCAAGGACGCCCGCGGATCGATGCCGGGCACGCAGCGACGACGAAGCCGCAAACAGAAGAAGCGACCCCGGCAGCGGCCCCAGCAGCGAGGCCTCGATCTCGTGCGTGCGCTGGCCGAGGCGCGCCGGAGCCTGGACGACGGCGACCCCCGCAACGCCCTGGAGTTGCTCCGGCGGGTGTCACGGCAGTTCGGCGCGCCGGCGGTGCCGCCGCTGTGGCTCTTCTGCGCCTGCATCGAACGCGCGCGGCAATTGCACCGCAAGGGATCGGCGAAGGAGGCTGCGGCCCTGCGGAGCCGCGCCATGCAGCATCGCGCGGCGATCGACGTCCGGGCCCTCGCGGAAGAGGATCTGATCCGCTATCTGCGCTGTCTGGAGGCGGGCGACGCCGTGGCGGTCTACGCGGAGCACCTCGCCGTCGGGCCGCCGCTGCCCGACGCGGAGCGGGCGGTGGCCGATCGCCTGGTGATCGACCGCGCCTGGGATGGCATCGAGCACCTCGCCGCGGATCACCCACTCCGGCGGGACGCCGCGCCGGTACGGCGCAGCCTGGACGCCATGGACTGCGGTGACTGGGCGGGCGCCGCACGTCGCCTTGCAGGCGTGGCACGCCGCTCGCCGTTCGCTCCCTGGCGGCTGTTCTGCAAGGCGATGGGATGCTTCGCCGCCGGTGACGAGCACGGTCTGCGGCGCACCATCGACCTGCTGCCGGACGACTTCGCGCTGCGCGGCACGGTTGCCGAGCTCAGGCGTTCCGCCACCGGTGCCGGGCAGGGGGGACCGGACGCGGTGCGGCGGGCGCTCGGCACCCAGACCGCGCCGTTGGCAGGTTCCGCCGCCAGCCTGAGCCAAGCGATCCACGGCGGTAGCCTGCATGAGATCGAGCGTCACCTGGTCAGCCTGGCCGACGCTGTCTACCCGGAGGACCCCGTGCAGGCGCGGATCGATCTGCTGATGATCGCCTTCAGAGCGACGATCCAGGGCCCGCTGGCGGTCGACTCGTTCGCTCGCATGGCAGACAGTGTCGTGCCCCGCGACCGCTCCTTCGATGTCATGGCGCACGCCGGCCTGCTGATGCAGGAACTGGCGTCCGGCGACGTGTGGGATCCTTCCATCGCCGAGGATTACCTCGATGATCTGCCGGTCGCGTTCCCCCGCCAAGCCGATCGAGCGATGGCGCGTTCCTGCGTGCTGGAGTCGCTCGCGCGCTCCGGAGTCAGTGCGGGAATCGGCCCTCATCTCCTCGATCCCGAGGCGGTGGAGTCGCTCACGGTTCTGCTGGGCACGCGCCCCGAAGACCCGGCGACGATGCTGGTCGACCTGATGATGGCCAGCTTGGCCGCCGATCCGGAGTCGCCGACGGCGTACCGTTTTCTGCTCGATCTGCTGCGCAGTCCGTCGCTCGGCAGCGCCGGCCGGGTGCGCGACCTCCTTGAGCAGCTGGCGAAGAGCCACCCCGACGACCCCGATCCGTGGCTGGAAATGGCCACCCTGGACTACTCCCGGAATGCGTACCGGCGCGCGGAGACGGCGCTGGCCGAGGCGCGGCGGCGCGCCCCGTACGACGAGCGGATCCTCGACCTGCAGGCGACGGGGTTTCTCAAGTCCGCCGATCAGAGCCGCAAGCGAGGTCGGTTCGCGCTCGCGGAGCGGGACCTGGAGCGCGCCGCAAACCTGCGGCGCCGGCGGCTGGAGCCGATCCTGCGCGTCAAGCGCCTGCTGCTCGACGTGGTCCGGGGTGGCAGGAACGCCGCCGCGGCAGCCGCGCCGCACCTGCGGGCGCTGCCGCCCGGTGAGCGAATGAGAACGCTGGCCGTGGCGATCCACGATCTGGCGGAGAACAGCAACGTGTCGAACGTCGATCCCGCGATGGCGTCCGCGCTGCGGCAGGTTCTGGCGCGGGGTGCGAGAGCCATCAAGAAGCTCGAACCTGATGAGGCGCTCGGTCTGATCGCCGACCTGCCGTCCGATTACCGCGTGCTTTACCGGAGCCTGCGGATCGCCCCGGTGCTGGCCGACTGGTGGGGCGCGGTGATGGCCCGGCTCGACGGCGACCGTCTCCTCGCATGCTTCGACACCCTGCTCGCCTGCGGCGGGCGGAAAGCGGTGCGGGCGGAACTGTACCGCCGCATGCCCGGCAGCCGCACGATTCGACGCGACTCCCTGCTGCAGTTCTACCTGGCGGTCATCCGCTACCAGGAAGGAGAGGACCGCGGCTCCCTGCTCTTTGCCGAGGTCCTGGAGCGGGCAGAACCAGGCGAGCACCAGCGCATGCGGGCCGCGGCGTCGAGACTCGCGCAGGTCGTCGACGGACCGCTGCGGCTTGCGTTGCAGCGCTTCGACTTCGACATCCTGGATCATGTCCTGCCGCCGTTGCCGGCGATTCTGGAAGAGATCATCAACCGCACGCAGCCGCCCGCGGTCCCGACCGCGATCGTGTCCCCGGAATCGGAGGAACCAGACGAACCGAAGGATTCCGAGGCGCCGGTCCCGGAGCTGGTGGCGGCGCTGCGCAAGGCCGCGCGGGACGGACGGTTGGACCCGTCGGCGCAGGGGTTGCTCTTCGAGGAAGAGGCGATCATGGTCATCGTCGACCGCTTGGAGTCCATGATCGACGGTGCCGACCTGCGTGAAGCCCCGCCGGAGGTCATGCGAGAGATCGCCGACGCCGCGCATGCCGATCTGGAAATGGGTCGCATGCTGGACGAGTTGGCCGACTGGTGTACGGCCGGGCAGCGCGACGTGTCGCCGGAGCTGGCCGCAATGCTGTATATCACCCGGACCGGCGCCGACGCCGGCAAGGAGGGACGCTGATGTTGGCTCACTACCTGACGCTGGACCTCTCTCCCGGCGCTTCGCAGGAGGAGATACGCCGGCGGTACCTGGAACTGACCCGCGCCCATCCTCCGAGCCGCGATCCCGATCGCTTCCAGCGCATCGCCGCCGCCTACGAAGCGCTGCAGGACGATCGTACGCGCGTTCGGACGGCCATCTTCGGGATGGCGTCCTACGCCGACTGGGAGTTGGCGCTGGACGCGCTGGTGCAGGCTCGGCAGGGATCGCGGACGGCGCCCGGCCTCAAGACGCTGTTGGCGGCGGAAGGGCTGGCCGCGGAGGGTCTGTCGTGATGAGGCCGACCGCCGTCCGGGCGACCCGCGCCGATCGCGGTCGGGACGGGAATCGGGACCAGGACATCGCCCGCACCTGGAAGGAGCGGGCGCTGGACGACTTCAGGCGGTGGCTGGACGAACTGGAGGAGAGTCCGCCGGCGGCCGCGGAACAGGAGCCGCCATCCTGCGACCTGCACGATCTGTTCGCCGAGCTGGCCGCCCTGCGTCAGGAGGTGCGGCTGCAGAATCGGGAGCAGTCGCGGGCCGGCCGGGAACTGGCCAACGCCGCAGCGCGCTACGACGCGCTCGACCGCACGACGCGGCGTCGTGACGAGGAGCTTGACGCGCTCGAACGACGCGTCTCGCGCGCCGCCGAGGATCGCTGCCTGCTGTCGGTGCTGGACCTCCGTGACGCCTTGGTGCGTGGCCGCAAGGCGGCGCGGCGGCTGCGCAAGGCGGGGAAGAAGGCGGGCAAGAACGCCCGGAAGAAACCCGGACGAAAGAGGAAGCTTCCGCGCAAGTCGTTTCGCCGTCTGCAGCCGGCGATCGCCGGCGTCGTGGACGGCTACGAGCTTGCGCTCAGGCGCTGCGATCGAACGCTGGCGCGGTTTGGTGTCCATGGCGTGCCCGCCTTGGGGCTTCGGTTCGATGCCCGCACCATGCACGCGGTGGAGACGCGGCGGGTGGCGGATCGTGAGGACGGCGTGGTCGTGGACGAACTCGTCAGCGGTTTCGCGCGCGACGGCGAAGTGTTGCGTCTGGCCGAGGTCGCGGTGAATCGTGTGCAAGGAGCGGAGTGATGGCGTTGGGTAGCGAGCCGGTCATCGGCATAGACTTGGGAACCACCAACTCGGAGGTGACGATCATCGACGGCGGAACGCCGCGCATCGTCGGCAGCGGGGACGAAGCGATCCTGCCCTCGTGCGTGGGCCTGGACGAGTCGGGCGACGTCATCGTCGGGCGCGAAGCGCGCAACCAGCATGCCGTCGCCCCGGAGCGCACCGTGCTGTCCGTCAAGCGTCTGATGGGCTCCGACACCCGCGTGCGGATGGGGCCGGAAGAGTACCGTCCCCAGGAGATCTCCGCGTTCATCCTGAAAGCGCTCAGGGAGCGGGCGGCCGGCGCTTTGGGCCGGCCGGTCGGCAAGGCGGTGATCACCGTACCGGCGTACTTCACGGACGCTCAGCGGCAGGCCACGCGCGAGGCGGGACAGATCGCCGGCCTGGATGTCGTGCGGATCATCAACGAACCCACCGCTGCCGCCTTGGCATACCATGTCGGTGACGAAGATCAGCGCAGGATTCTGGTCTACGACCTTGGCGGCGGCACGTTCGACGTTTCCGTGGTGAAGATCGAAAGCGGGGTCGTCGAAGTGCTCGCGACCAGCGGCGACAACCACTTGGGCGGCGACGACTTCGACGCGATCGTCCTGGATCGCCTGAACGGTCACCTCGAGACCGAGATGGGGCTTGGCGACGCCCGCGGGGACCGCCTGCTGCAGGCCCGGCTGCGAAGGACGGCGGAGCGGGCCAAGGTCGAGCTGTCCCGTCAGCCGTACGCGATCATCGAAGAAGACCACGTGGCCACGGTGGACGGCGCGGCGAAGCATCTCTCCTGGGAATTGAGTCGCGCCGACTTCGAGGGCGCGATCGAGGAGTTGCTGGGCCGGACCATGCAGGCGGTAACCACCGCGCTCAACGACGCGGCGATCCGCCCGAGCGATCTCGACCGCGTGCTGCTGGTCGGCGGATCGACGCGCATTCCGCGCATCACGCAACTCCTCGCCGAACGTCTGGGACACGAGCCGCATGGGGAAGTGGACCCGGATCTGTGCGTGGCGCTCGGAGCCGGCATCCAGGCCGGCATCGAAATGGGACACGACATGCCGGCCGTGCTGGTCGACATCACCCCGTACACGTTCGGCACCGGCGCCATCGGCGAGCTCGACGGGCGTCCGTACCCGGACATGTTCGTGCCCCTGATCCGGCGCAACGCGAAGCTGCCGGCCATGCACACCGAGACGTTCTACACGGTGTTCGAAGACCAGGACACCGTGAGGCACAAGGTATATCAGGGCGAGGACCCCGACGCCTTGAAGAACGTGGAGATCGGGACCTTCCTGTTCGAGGGCCTGAATCAGCAGCAAGGGGCTCGCGAGCGCGGCATCCAGTTCACCTACCACCTGGACATCGACGGCATGCTGAATGTCCATGCCGTGGAACGGGCGACCGGCCGCGAGCTCAGGGGCGTGATCGAGCGGGCCTTCGGTGGAGCCACCGAGGAGGCGCTCGACGCCTCGAAGGAGCGGGTCGCCGCCCGCTGGGGCGCGGAGGACGAGGACACCGATGTGCCCGCGCAGACCGACGACCTGCAGGCGCCGCCGGAGATCCTGGAGACCCTGAAACGGGCCGAATCCGCCCTCGAAACGGCCCCGGAAGAAGATCGGGAAGAGATCGTCGATCTGATGGAAGAGCTCCGCGATGCCGGGACGGCGGGGGATGCGGAGCGGGCGGCCACGGCCAGGCAGGAGCTGGACGAGATCCTGTTCTACCTGGAGTAACCGGAGTGACGCATTGCCCGACCTGCGGCGCCGGCTACCGCGGAGGATCGCGATGCCACCGCTGCCAGACGGACGTGGGACAGGTGTTGCTGATCGAACGCGCCGCGGCCGGCCTGCGGCGCCAGGCGCGCCAGGCGCTCCGGGACGGCCGCGGCGGTCAGGCCCGCGATGCAGCCGAGCGCGCCTGCGCACTGCATCGTTGCTCCGAGTCCCTGGCCGTACGCGCCGTCGTCGCGTTGCGCGAGCGGGACTATCCGCTGGCGCTGCGGCTCTGGTTCGAATACGAGGGGCAGCAAAAAGCGGGTGACGGCAATCGTCGTAAGATCAGCCCCGAGGCGGCTCGATGAGCAGACCGTTGAGCGTACCTGAAGTGCGCTGGGAGCGCATGTTCCCGGACGAGCTGGAGGAGGCGTTCGAGCGTTGCCCGGTCCTCTATCTGCCCTACGGGCTGTGCGAGCCGCACGGCCCGCAGAGCGCTCTGGGCTGCGACGGGCTGCGCGCGCACGCGATCTGCCGGCGCGCAGCCACCGCCCATGGCGGCGTGGTCGCCCCGCCGCATTACTGGCATATCCACGAGATCGGCGGCTTCGGCATCTGGGCCAGCCGCAAAGTGGGCGAGGTGGCGCGCCCGTGGCTGACCGCCGTGCCGCCGTGGCTGTTCTTCAAGACCCTCTGCTACCACGTGCGTGCGGCCGACCAGCTCGGTTTCCGGGCCGCCGTGCTCTATTCCGGCCACGGCGGCCCGCACGCGCAGGACGCCGCGCGCTTTCTGGAGCTGATCCAGCCTCGAGTCGGCGCGCGCTTGGCCTTCGTGGTCGAGGGCGACGACCTGAAGGACCCGTCGAGCCCGTTCGAGCACGACGAGTGGGCCGACCACGCCGGCAAGGGCGAGACCTCGCAGCTCTGGGCGGTCGAGCCGGACTCGGTCGACCTGTCGCGCCTGCCCGGTCCGGATGAGCTCGGCCCGCACTTCGCCATGGATCCCAGCGCGGCCGAGTCCTCCCGGCGCAGCGGCGAGGCGTTGCTGCGCCACAAGACTGCCTACCTCGGCCGCGTGGCCGCCGGCCTGCTGGCCGAGCACGAGCGGCTGGCCCCGGAGGCTATGCTCCGCACCTACACCGAGGTCGAGTCGCTCTGGTCCGAGGTGGTCGCCCCGCAGTTCCGCACCTTCGCCTGTATGCAGGACGGCGACGGCTCGGTCCCACCCGACTCCCGCTGGCACGCCAACTGGCGCGTTCCGTACGCCCGTCGCGCGGGATTCGATCGAGGGCGGTAGGTCCCGCGACGGGAGCTTGCCTGTCGGGACGGCCGGGTCAGGTCAGCGCGCGTACTCGAATACCGGGTCTCGATCACACGAACCGGTCGATACCGTTCCCAAACCGCGTGCTGCAGCCGTTCGACGGTTTCTGGAGAGAAGTGTCGCTCACCGGTTTCGACGTTGACGCGCGCAGGCACGTTCTCGATAAGCACGAGCCGGCCTTCGATCTCGATGTAGTAGGTCACCGTCTGCTCGGTGAGGACTTCGTTCCGAGGAGCACCGCGTGCGAATCGGTCGCTCATCGGGGCGTCTCCTGAATCGGTTGCGGCGGATCGGGGTGGAACGCAGCCGTGCGAATGATGGAGAGGCTGGCTGCGCAGGCGGGCGCGGCAACGGCCTGTTCGAGAATCCGCTGCAGGCGCTCCGCGCCGATCTCGGCTCGCGCGTTCACGACCACGTAGAGTGCGCGATCGCTGAGCCGGTCGAGCTGACGCAACTCGGCGAGCAGCGCGCTGTCGGGCGCCTCGTCCGCGGCGGTGTGACTGACCTTGATGTCGTACCGGTGATCGCGGATCAGGAACTTCACGTGGCCGATCGCGTCCGCCTCGTCGCTGACTTCGGCGACAACCGCGCGCACCAGGCGGCCGGCGGCTTCGCGGGCGCCTCCCTCGGCTGCGTCCACCCGTACCTCGGCGTCGAGCCAGGAGAGCGCCTCCTCGCCCGCGCCGTAGCGGGCGTAGTCGATGCCGAGGTCGCAGGCGCCGGCCTCGGCGGTGGTCGGATGACCGGGATCGCAGAGCGCATCGACCCATCGGGTCACGCCGGCCGGCGTGCGCCCGTCCTGCCAGAGCACGGTCTGCCCCGGCAGGGGGATGCCCGACCCGTTGCCGGAAGCCGCCGGAGAGGGCGAAGCGGTCGCCAGATCCCACTTGCTCGCCACCAGCAGCGGCGCCTCGCGAAGCTGTTCGCAGAACAGATACGCGAGATCGCCGGACCACGGCAGCGGCTCGCCCGCCTGGAGTCGGATCAAGAGCCGCGCGTCCACCATCGCCGTGAACGACACGCGATCGACCGGGTCGGAGGCGGATCGCAGCAACGGCCGTACCACCGTGGCCACCAGATCAGCGCAGGAGCCCACCGCCTCCGCGAACACGTGCTGCGCACCGTCGCGATGCGCCTCGACCAGCAGGGCGACCAGTCGATCGTAGCGGCAGCAGAAACAGCCACCCGTCACCTCGCGGGTCGGATGCGAGCCCCGCAGGAACGCGGTGTCGACCAGCAGCGTGCCCTGGTCGTTGGTGATCACGGACGCCGACTCTCCACGCTGCCGCAGCAGCCCGCAGGCACTGCGGATGGCCGTGGTCTTGCCGCTGCCCAGGAACCCGCCGATCAGATGGACCGTCACGACCGCCATGATACCAGCCTGTCAGAGACCGGAGCGACGATCCGGAAGTCCATGCTGGTCGGCCAACTCCCGGGATGGAGCGGGCACGCGCGTCGCCTTGCAACAACAGCGTGAGCACCGCCATGAAGTGGCTCTTGCTGCTGCCGAATCTGCCGTGCAGGCAGGCGCCGGCTCGGACGGCTCCCCGATCAAATCGAGCGCGGCCCGAACACAGTGCCCGAGCTACGGCGTCACCACTTAGTCGCGCAGCGTCTGATCGGACCCCTCGACGCCTTCGGCCAGACGCAGGACGAAGGCGCGCTGATGCACGCCGTCGAGCAACTCGAAGATGTCAGCGAGCGTGCTCATGGTGTACAATCACACCGGCCAGGCGATCAGCGCCAGGCGGGCCAGTTCCTCCTGTCGGCGCGCGATCTGGTGCGGCGTCCAATCTTCCACTGCCGCGACCATCCTGGTGAGCACGTACGGAGATGTCCCGTACAGACGTCGCTTGTCCGCGAAACTCTCGCTCTTCAGGGCGGCGTTGCTGCTTGCCTGGAGCAGCACCTGATTGCCCAGACGGTTGACGTACATCGAGGCCTCATCCACCCTGAACTGCGGCCAGTTGTCCTCCGGTTTCTTCGGCAGGGTATGCTCCAGGTTGATCACCATCGGATCCTGTGTGGGCATGAACCACGGCTCCCGCTCCCCTGTGGCCGCCATCTCCAAAGCGCGCAGATAGTACCGCGCCAGTTGCGCCTTGGACACCCGAGCGGCTTCGAACGCGCGGCGAAATTCCTCGTCACCCGGTGTCATGCCGTTCAGCTTCCCCTTCAGATCACGTGTCGTACTCAACTCGCGGGTGGCCACGCCGTGCGCTGCAGACGCCAGCGGGACCTCGACCGATCCACTGCGGGTACCGCTGGCGATGAGCAGTCTTACGCCAAGCGAAAGGGTGAACCGAAAGGCCGCATCCGACTCATCGCGCGTGAACTCCATCGCTACGGCCAGCAGGAGCGGGCGCAGGGGCCGGATGTTCAACAGGTTGAGGACTTTCAACGACCGCCTGGCGGCGTCGGAATACTCATTCCAGCGCTCGTGTTCGATGTTGAAGGTCGCCACATAGGCATTGGCGAGCTGTTCAAGTCTCGTGGCGAAGTTGATAGCTGTGTAATCGCTCTTCACCCGCTCCTGCACTGCGTCGTACACGTGCGACTCCCGGGTGTGGCCGCGGATCGTGATCAACGCGTGACGCAGAAAGTCGACGGTGATGTCCCCGTCGTCGAGACTCTCCAGCGTTCCCCTGAGATAACTCCAGCGGCTGCGCACTTCATCGATCCGGTCGCCGGCGCGACTGAACAGGTAGTTCTTGATCAGGTCGGCCTGCGAGGTGCGCAGGCCGCGGTCGTTGAGGGTCTCCAACATCTTGTATGCGTTTGCATCGTTCGGCACCCGCAGGAGGACGACCAGAGCGCGCTGTTCGATGAACGAGACCCAACGATCGAGCTGGTCGCCGTGGTCCTTCTTGTCTATCGACGACACGATGCTGCGAACGTATCCCCTCGCTCGCTGCTGAGCGTCTTTGAGCAGGAAATGTGAAGCCCGCTCCGGCGCCGGCTCGCTGCGGTCGGGATTGCGGGCAACGATCCATTCGAACAGAGCATTGTCGTCCGCATTGAGCCGCAGCTTTGGCACACGCGCACGCCTTTGCCGATCGATGCCGGTCAGAAAGTCGTTGTCGATCGCTTCGACGATCACGTCCTCCTTGCCGATCAGATAATCGCGTATCGCCGCCAGCAGGATCGCGGTCGTGGCAAGCCGTTGTTGACCGTCGACTACCTCCAACGTGCCGTCGGCTCTGGGAATGGTGACAATGGTGCCCAGGAAATAGCCTGGCTCCCCGTCGGCGATAGCCTTCGCGAAGTCCCGGCACAGTTGCATCACCTCGCGGTCGGTCCAGGCGTATTCGCGCTGGTTGGGAGGCACCGTCAACCGATACTGCTTCAGCACGTTGCCCAACCCCAACTGCTGAAACGCTATCTGACTTTGTGTGTCGGACATGATCGACTACACCCGCCTACCCGATTGGCCGCATCCACGTCGTTGATGCTGCTGTCGTGCGCGATGAACTCGAAGTAGGACCACGCACGGTCACGGCCGCTTATCGAAGGACCGGTCGCCGCCTCCCACCGAGGACTCAGCACACCGTAGCCACCTGGGAAGGCGGCTGTCAAGCGTGAACCGGCACGCCGGCACGCCCGCTGTCTGGTCGAATGACAAGTACACTTGACACAGATCGGGCTGGCCGCACATTCGTGGGGTCGTGTATTTGAGCGTGCTGAAGGCTGCGATGGCAAAGCATGGGTATCGCCGGTCGGAGGTGGCCAAGGCGGCGCGGGTGAGCCGGCAGGCCGTTGCGCTCTGGTTCGCGGGCGAGGGCGACTTCCGCAGCGTGCACGTCGCCAATCTCCTGAATCTGAGCGCCGGGCTCGGCATCGCTCCGGCCGAACTGCTCCAACCGCTGCCCGGTCTGACCGATTCCGTCGGCGAAAAAGGTTGTACGCAGAGTCGGTTGTACGCAGAGTTCTGTTGGGATCGCTCCTATCCCGACATCTATCGGTTCCTGGTGGCGCTGGCCGAGGCGCAGCCGCGCGCCGTGGCCCGCTATATCGAGAGCCGCATTCTCGTCGGCGGCACTGCGCTGGCGGGCTTCTACGCCGGGCACAGGAGTTCGGATGATCTCGACCTGTTCACCGGCAATCCGCACGCCTTCACGCAGACCGTTCCGGCGGTTCGCTCGCTGCGGACCATCGAGGTGGAGCTGGAGGAGCGGAATCGCAGCAACCAGTACTGCAGGGCCGTGTGCTACCACGATGAGCTTGCGTTCACGGTGGACGTCGTGCTCGACGAGCACGTCGTCGGCATGACTGAGACCAACACGGCCGGCGGCGTGGTGGTCGTCGACGTCGCCGTCATCGTGGAACTGCTCGGTGAACCGCTGACCGGTACCACGCAGGTTGCGGAAGTGGGCGAAGTTCATGCGTCCCTGACCGGTGAACCGCGCGATCTCACGCGGGACGTCGACGGCCTATCTGCGAGTGGCTGCGCTCCCGGCACTCGGTCGGCTTGCTGCGCGGCTCGTTCCCACCGGCCGCGCATCATCTGCCATCTCGTGACCCGCCACGAGCTCTACGATGACCGTATTCTGTTCGGCCAACAGCATCAGGAACGAAAACGCCATGAGCGCCGACTTCGCAATCAGGCGCGCGCACTCGGCTTCAACTTGGTCCCGGAGACCACCTGATTCTGCGAAATCTGTCAGGCGAGAGGGAAGTAGGTAATCGAGTCAGTCCATTCGTTCGCGGTGCTGCACTCCACAACGAGAAGCATCTCATCGATCGCCCGAGCGACGGACATTCCGACGTGGACGACGAAGACTCCTGGCAGCGGCTTTCCTTCCATCACTCGATCCAGGGCAAAACCGGGTACGGTGCGCCGATCGTGGGTGATCAGGATCCTGCCTCGATCAGCCGCCCAATCCAGGATCGCCCGATCGTCGG
The DNA here is from genome assembly GCA_965215345.1 of Spirochaetia bacterium. Taxonomy (GTDB): domain Bacteria; phylum Spirochaetota; class Spirochaetia; order SZUA-6; family Bin103; genus CATQHW01. Next base: position 3,734,091 of record CBDCDL010000002.1, read on the forward strand.
TCTGAGCCAATCCCACATCCTGGACACGGATCAAGTCGATATCCGGCAGTCGCCGTACCAAGCCGCGCACGATGTGGTTGTCGAAGTTCTCGTCACTCAGCAGCCGGAGCAACCCGATCGTCCCTCACGTGCCGCATGAGTCGTTCGCGCACGCCGCTCTGATCCGTTTGGGTTGCCTGGACACGGCGGAGCACATCCGCGGCCTCGGCGTCGCAGTGGCGCATGTACTCGTCGATCTCCTCTCGATGGGTCAGGCAATAGGCGAGCACGGCATAGACGTCCGGGAGGCTCAGCGTGTCGTAGGACTGGACAATCGTCTCGGGAGTCGCACCACACTGAAATGCTTGTACCACGACCTCCAGCAATACCTGGGTGTCGCCTATGCGTAAGACACCCGCCGGGTCCTCTCTCAGGGGGACAGCCACGGGCTCGAGCGTCGGCATACCGGATAGTGGTGAACGAGCCATTTCAAGGGTGAGCATAACTTGCTCTCCTCTGGATCGCAACGTCGGGGCTCTCGCCGGCCCGCGTCGCATACCGCGACGGTTGCCAAACGAGAACGGTCGCTCGGCACCGGTACAGCGCAGCGCGGCTGCGGGTCCTGATGTCGTCGCCGGTATGATCGTCGGTGACGCGAAGAGGCGGCGGTGAGCCAGCGCCAAGCAGGCGCACTCGGTCCGGTCGGGGATGCGGAGCGGATCGACGGCGCCTTCCAGCCGCTCCGCCGGGGCGCGTCCCGAGAGCACCGGCTCGCGGCTCAGGACCAGAGCCTGGCGCGACGCGCACTCGATGATCTACGGGGCGGCGTCGACGGCGATCACGTACCGGTGGTCTCGCGGGGAACACGTCGTCGTCCGGCGCTCGCCCGGCAGAGAACACTCGTGGATCAGCCAGCCGAGCAACTTGCCGATCATCGGCAGGCCCTCCCAAGCGCGAGAGGCCACGAGGCGTAGGTATGTAATGACGAAGGTCATGAAGCCGCACGCCTTCGAGCCCGGCGCGCGCCCGGAGCGTCTGCCAGGCGCCGTCGATGTCGCGCATGTGCGTGCCCGGCTGGGTGTCCCGGAATGACCTGCGGATCGCCGGGCTTGCCACCGACCCGCATGGATTGACGCCGTCCGCCACTATGCCCAGCCCTCGGCCAGCCTGTACATGTGCGAAGCGTGGCCGCCATATTCGCTATCGCGGGCCGGTCGCCGAGACCGTGATTCAGTTCCGTCGCGCGGCGGGCTCGACCGCCGCCAGCACCAGACCTCCGAGCCGGGGCACTGGGCGACATTGCCCACGCCAGAGGCACACACGTGGCTGGCGGGTAGAGATCCTGTCGTGGCGGCATTCCGGCAATCAGCGGATGCGCCGGTGGGCGGAAGAGAAAGGCGTGTTCGTCCCTCTGGACGAATACTACGATGCGATCACGTTCCTGACGCCTTCGAGGCCCGGATTCGAGCTCGCTTTCGGGCGTGACTCGGTTGATATGGATCTGTCACGGCGGTCGACGGCATGATGGAGCGGGAACGATGCCGCCTCCGGTAGCAGGCGCTCTCAGCAACCTGCGGACTGCGTGGGCGGGATTCGTACGCCGGTCTCTGCGGCCGCATCGCCGGTGCGAAGCTGGAAGACCTGCAAGCCGCGGCCACCGTACGCGGCATCGTGGCCGATTTCCCGGTCGTGGTGGTGAGCGCGCGCCGGGGTCGGGATGGCGTCAGTCAGGGCAGCAGCGCTGCCATGATCCGCTGGATGATTGGGAACAGGACCACGGCCCCGCCCAATACCGTCAGAATCCATCGGGTCTGGACCGCGATCTGTTGGTGGATGTTCCCGATCTGTCTGCTAAGGCCGGCGATCTGCTCCTGCTGCCTGGCAAGCTGATCCTGTTGCCTGGCAAGCTGCTCCTGCTGCCGGCCGAAACCAGCCTGCATCTCGTTGCGGAGCCGGGTCTCGGACTCGCTTATTTCCTCGCGGAGCCGGATCTCTGATTCGCTCATCTCCTTGCGGAGCCGGGTCTCGGACTCGGCTACATGGCGGAGAAACCGTTCTTCCAGGAGCTCGAAGAGCTGCTCCTGGTGCGCCTCCCGCTGCTGTTGCTGGTCGGCCTGCACCTGCCCGAACATCCCCAGCAAGGAATCGGTAGCTGCGTCACCGAGCCGTTCCTGCAATGGACGCGGGACCGTGAGCACTGCCATCGCCCACCAGTCTGCGCAGCCGGCCCGCCGGTGTCAATGAATCTGCGCGTTGCAGGACGAGCCGGCGTTTTTCGGCGTGCAGCGTCGAGCGCATATCGAACGAAAACGGCGCCAGACTGCGGCCGGCAGAAGTGCTCCGCGTGAACGGATTATCATGGCCTGCGTGAACCTCGAAGATCTGTGGGCCGCAGCCGCCGTGCGCGGGATCGTGGCCGATTCCCTGATTACGGTGGTGAGCACGCGCTGGATCGGCGTGGCCGCCGTGGAACTCGTCTACCGGACAGCCGGCGGCGCGCTGGGCAGCCAGATCCTCTACCGCGACGACGAAGCGCGCCTGGAGATCGTCGAGCAGGGGCGGCCGTGGAGCTTCGACGGCGACGGCGACCTCTTCCGCCTGGTGTCGGAGGCACTGCGTATCCACCTCGCCCATCTGTTCGACCCCGCGCTGGCGGTCCACACCTCCCTGGTCGAGCCGCTGCCGCATCAGATCACCGCGGTCTACGAGGCGATGCTGCCGCGGCAGCCGCTGCGCTTCCTGCTCGCCGACGATCCGGGCGCCGGCAAGACGATCATGACCGGCCTGCTGATGAAGGAGCTGATCGCCCGCGGCGACCTGCGGCGCTGTCTGGTGGTCTGTCCGGGCAGTCTGGCCGAGCAGTGGCAGGACGAGCTGTACCGGCGCTTCCAGCTCGGCTTCGAGATCCTCACCAACGACAAGCTGGCCGCGGCGCGCACCGGCAACTGGTTCCTGGAGACCGACCTCGCCATCGCCCGCCTGGACAAGCTGGCTCGTGACGCCGCCCTGCAGGAGAAGCTGCAGGCGCCCGACTGCCGCTGGGACCTGGTGGTCTGCGACGAGGCGCACAAGATGTCGGCGTCCTTCACCGGCGGCGAGGTGCGTTACACCAGCGCTATCGCCTGGGACAGTTGCTCGGCGGCCTGACCCGTCACTTCCTGCTGCTGACCGCCACGCCGCACAACGGCAAGGAGGAGGACTTCCAGCTCTTCATGGCGTTGCTCGACGGCGACCGCTTCGAGGGCCGGTTCCGGGACGGCGTGCACCTGGCGGACGTCTCCGATCTGATGCGGCGGATGGTGAAGGAGCGCCTGCTCACGTTCGAGGGCACGCCGCTGTTTCCCGAGCGCGTCGCCCACACCATCCCGTACCGGCTTTCCGACGAGGAGGCGCACCTCTACGACGCGGTGAGCACCTACGTGCGCGAGGAGTTCAACCGCGCCGAGGCGCTGAAGAACCACCAGCGTGCCGGCGCCGTGGGGTTCGCTGACGCTGCTGCAACGCCGGCTGGCGTCCTCGCCGGAGGCGATCTACCAGTCGCTGCGGCGGCGTCGGGAGCGGCTGGAGAGCCGCCTGCGTGAGCTGGAGTTGCTGCGCCGGGGCGGTCAGGCCGTGGCGCGCATCGGGTTGTCGCGCGACATCGAACTGGACGCCGACGAGTTCGAGGACCTGGAGGACGCGCCGGCCGACGAGCAGGAACAGGAGGCCAAGGAGATCCTCGACCGGGCGACGGCGGCTCGCTCGATCGCGGAGCTGAAGACCGAGATCGGGACGCTGCGGCAGGTGGAGCAGGTCGCGCACCGGGTGCGGCGCAGCGGCAGGGACGCCATGTGGCAGCAGCTCACGGGGCTGCTCGACGAAATCCTGCCGTACGACGGCACGGCGCCCTCGACCGCCCGGCGGGGACATCCGCAGAAGCTGGTCATCTTCACCGAGCACCGCGACACGCTGGCGTATCTGCGCGGGCGCATCGCCACGGTGCTCGGACGGGAGCAGGCGATCGTGGTGATCCACGGCGGCATGAGGCGCGAGGAGCGCAGCAAGGCGCAGGAGGCGTTCCGCCACGATCCCGGCGTGCAGCTCCTGCTGGCGACCGACGCGGCGGGCGAGGGGATCAACCTGCAGCGCGCCCACCTGATGGTGAACTACGACCTGCCGTGGAACCCGAACCGGCTGGAGCAGCGCTTCGGCCGCATCCACCGGATCGGCCAGACCGAGGTATGCCACCTGTGGAACCTGGTGGCGGAGGAGACGCGCGAAGGCGACGTCTACCGCCGGCTGCTGGAGAAACTGGAGCAGGCGCGCGGGGCGCTCGGCGGTCAGGTCTTCGACGTGCTCGGCAAGCTGCAGTTCTCCGGCCGGCCGCTGCGCGACCTGTTGCTGGAGGCGATCCGCTACGGGGAGCAGCCGGCGGTGCGGGCTCGGCTGACCACGGTGCTGGATGACGCCCTCGACCGCGGGAAGCTGCAGGAGCTGCTGGAGGATCAGGCACTGGCGCCGGATGCGATGGACGCCACAGGGGTGCAGCGGTTGCGGGAGGAGATGGAGCGGGCGGCGGCGCGGCGGCTGCAGCCGCACTACATCGAGTCGTTCTTCCGCGCGGCGTCCGCGCGCTTGGGCGGCTCGCTCCGGCAGCGGGAGCCGCGGCGCTACGAGATCACCCACGTGCCGGGCGCGGTGCGCAGCCGCGACCGTCTGATCGGCACGGGCGAGCCGGTGGTGGCGCGCTACGAGCGCATCGCCTTCGAGAAGGGGCTGCTGGCCGCGCCGGGCACGTCGCCGGCGGTGTTCCTGTGTCCGGGCCACCCGTTGCTGAATTCGGTGATCGACCTGACGCTGGAGCGCCATCGCGACCTGCTGAAGCGGGGCACGGTGCTGGTCGACGACCGCGACCCGGGAACCGCCCCGCGCGTGCTGTTCTCTCTGGAGCACGCCATCCAGGACGAGAGCCGTACGCGCAGCGGCGACCGCCGGGTGGTCTCGAAGCGGCTGCTGCGGGTTCGGCCAGAAAGAGGTAGTCGCATTTCGTGGCGTTGGGACCCGCAGGTGCCTCGGGGTGGTCCATATCGATGATGCGATACGGTTCAGGTGCATCTTCAGTTTCAACCGTGCAGCCCTGCTTGTTCATCGCGTTGACGACGCACCGGGAGTCGATGCGCCGGTCGATCCGCGCGAGTACGGAGTTCACTCCGTTCCTGTCTGCCCCGCCGCAATTCGATTGGAAATCCTCGCCCAATCGTTGTAGAGCGACTCGGTAATCTCACCGTAGCCGGCGGGAAAGGTGCCCGCTTCCGTGTCGAGCAGGATTTCCTCGACAGTGGAGCCCTCGGCGTTTGGTGTGAACATCCATGCCCCGACATCACCCGACGACAAAGCGAGTTCCGATCCCGTAATTCCCTCGCGTTCGCGTTTCGGAAGGTCCCCCATGCGGACCAGATTGGCGAGCGCTTCCAACATCCACTCGCTGTGCGTGGTCAACATCACGCGCACGCCGGAGCGAGCCAAGCGAGCAAGTTCGCCGGCGAACGCTGTCTGCATCGCGGGATGCAGATGCGACTCCGGTTCCTCGATGATCAGCAGGTCACCGGGACGCACCAGGTACCGCAGGTAGAGGACAACCGGAGCGAGCTCGGACACCATGGAAGAAGTGCGCATGAGCGGGAGGTCGGTGTCCCAGCCGTCGGGACGATATGAGAACGACGGATAACCAGTCTCAGATGGCTTCAGCCTGATGGAGCCCGGGAAGAGGTTCTTCTCCAGAGTCCGTGCCCTGTCGGAAGGTTTGCGTTTTCGCTGACTCATCCCGATGAGATCATCGAGAAAGTCGGCCAGTACGCCAGAAAGTATCGGGACGTTGGTGGACGGACGGAGGCCCGCACTGGTGGCACTCTGGATCAGGGTGCTGACGACCACTTGGTGGCTGTGCATCACGCCAGTGCGGTCGGCCGGAAGGTAATAGGCAGTGCGAATCAAGGGGCCGAGCACGGCTCGAAACATATCGTCCAGCACGATATGCAGCAGGTAGTGATCGTCGTCGGCGCCGATTGGCAAAGAAATATACTCCTGAAGGCCATCGGTGAGCGCAGGCATGGTCGGAATCCTGCCCGAAAACTGCTGGTTTCCTTGGCCAAACCGGAAATGGTAGCGTACGTGCTCTTCGATACGTGCCGAGGAGCCATGCAGTTCAATCAATGCGTCGCACCGCGCACTCCCATGGCGCACCAGGTCATCGAGCGCATCGACACCGAAACAGCGGCTTACCTCCTGCGCCAGATACTCGTCGGCGCCCGTAGCCTTCTCCAGTGTGGGACGGAGGGTGACGGCCAAATCGTCCGGCAGCGGAGACGATTTGCTCACGCCCTCGGCAGACAACCACGCGGAGAGACGAGCAGCAAGTTCTTCACGTTGGGATAATGATCCGACCGCCATTGCAGATAATGATCTGACCGCCATTGTACTGGCGAACCAGTAGTCGATCCGAGACGGGGGAAGACGGGACCGATATAATGAGCTGAAGCACCGGTGCAGCGCGTACACGAGCATCGCCAAGTAGGACTTTCCCGTGTTGCTCGGTCCGGCGAACACGGTGAGCGGGCGCAGATCAATGGCTGCACTCGCGATCGGCCCGAAGTCAGTCACCTCGATCCGGTAGTTTCCATCGTTGGCAGAAGCAGTAGTATGAACCATCTGGAACTCCGGCAGGGCGGGGCGAGCGCCGTGAAGACAAGGTCGGTACCTGCCCGCGCAGCGACCCACGCACTACAGCGGCGTGCACCCTCAGGAAATGCTACTGTGATCGTCGGCATTCGTCCAGGCGGGAAGGGCGGGAAGTGGCGCCCACGGCACGTTCCACCGCGGCGGCGAACGCTTCCACTTCCCAGGCCGAGGTCAGCCTCACGAAGCGGATGTGAGACCAGCGCGGATTCGACTGGTACTTCAGCATGTTGCGCCGTCTTGCGGCGCGATAGTAGCCTCCGATGTCCCGGAAGTACTCCCTGGTCCGCTTGGCGATCCGGGCGAGCAGCGACTCGTGCTTCTTCCACACACCAGGAACTGCGGGACAGAACCGCTCGTAGTTCGACAGCTCGCGCGAGCGCCAGCGTCGCCAGATGCGTCGCAGCAGGCGCCAGAGCAGGAGCGCCATCGGCAGGTCCAGCCAGATCACGGCGTCCAGGTGGTCCCAGAACACCCGTCGCGAATGGCTGGTGGCGGAGCCCGCGACGACCCACCGCTCCCCGCCGGTCGCCTCGCGCATCCAATGGTCGAGCTTGCCGGGATTGGTTTCTGCGAGCGAGACCCAACCCGGCTGGTGATCGAGCGCGCACAGGTCCACGAATCGCGCGTCGAGCGCCGCTGCCAGACGCATGGCGAGCGTGGACTTCCCCGATGCGCTGGCGCCGACGACGTGGATGCGCCGGCCGACGGGGGGGGGGGTCGCTTCAATGTCGTTCACGGCGACGAAGTCTGCCCGCCCGCTCCCGGCGGCGCAAACCGCCCGGCGCGCCCGGGAGCGTGGGCAAAGCGGATGGCGGGCCGGGCCGTGGTCGTGAACACTTGGGACCGGATCTCCGTGGAGGTAAGTATTCGGTCTACGCGCGTGGGAAGGGGGATTCAGAGGAGCGCTACGCTGGCCGCGTCCCGCAGGGATCGCGTGGCAGGAGCGCTGATGTGAGATCGCATAGGTACGCCTCTCTTCCGTAAGTCTCGTCCCGTAACGGTCAGCGGCCCTTGGATGCAGCGGACGTACGGCACTTACAGTTTACATCACTACTGTCCGGTCATAAGTCGAGTAGTTGCAACTGTTTAGCCGATGGGTCCGACTCGGAACTGTATTCCGTCATCGTAAGTGCTTCCTGCGGGACGTCGACGGCGCGGACTCGCTGCCGCGGCGGATCGACGCCCGGCATCCCAACCTGGGCAAGCTCTCGGCCAGTCGCCGGGTGGCGCGGGCGATCTTCCTCGGCTCCGCCCCGACCGTGGGGGCCGCACAGCGGGGCATCGAGGACCGCCGGGTGAAGCTCGGCTGCGTGATGCCGGGCCAGTCGCCGGCCGTGTTCGGGGATGCGCTGCGGCGGCTGGCGACGGCCGCGACCTACCTGTACGAGGACAACGCCCGCTACTGGTACGCCACTCAGCCCACGGTCACCAAGCTGGCCGAGGATCGGGCCGAGCAGATGCGGCGCACCCCCGACCGCATCGGGCAGGAGATCGGCAAGCGCATGAAGGCCGACCTGCGGCAATTCGGCGATTTCCGTCGGGTGCATGTGTGGCCGCACTCCGGTCATGACGTGCCGGACGATACCGACGCGCGGCTGGTCGTGCTCGGGATCGAGCACCCGTACGGCAGGGGAGGGAAGAGCCCGGCGGAGCAGCAGGCGCAGGAGATGCTGGAGTCGCGCGGCACCGCTCCGCGCATCTATCGCAACGCCCTGGTGTTCCTTGCCGCCGACGCCACCCGCCTGCCGGAACTCGAAGAAGCGATACGCCGCTTCCTGGCCTGGGAGACGATCGTCGGCGAGCGGGAGCAACTCAATCTGGCACCCCAGCAGGTGCGGCAGGCGGAGACGAGGCGCGACACCGCCGCGGCCGAGGCCGCCGCGCGGATCCCGGAGACCTACCGCTGGCTGCTGGTGCCGACGCAGAGCACGCCACAGGATCCGGTCACGTGGGACGCGTTGAACGTCACCGGCACGGAGCCGCTGGCGGTCCGCGCTGCCCGGAAGCTCAAGGGGCAGGAGGGGCTCGTCACCGTCTACGCCTCCACGCTGCTGCGGATGGAGCTGGATCGCGTCCCCCTCTGGCGAGGTGAGCATGTCGCCATCGCCCAGCTTGTCGAGGACTACGCCCGCTATCCCTACCTGCCCCGCCTGCAAGACCCGCAGGTGCTGTTGGCGGGCATCCGCGACGGCGTGAGCCTCCTCACCTGGGAGCAGGACACGTTCGGGTACGCCGACAGCTTCGACGAAGAAGCGGCCCGCTATCGCGGCTTGCGCACCGCGCAAGGCATCGAGCTCCGCGACGCACGGGCCGCGGGAGTGCTCGTCAAGCCCGCAGTGGCACGAGAGCAGCTCGACGAAGAAGTGAAGCCGACACCCGACGGAGCCGACCCGCGAACGCCCGATCCCGGCGGTCATGGAGGCGACGACTCGGGCGGCGGGCCACAGCCTCCGGCCCCGGAACCGCCACTGCGGCTGAAGCGCTTCCACGGCGCCGCGACCCTCGACGCCGGTCGGGTCGGCCTCGCCGTGTTGACCGCGACCGTGACCGTGACGACGGCAGCCGGACCGATCAAGCTCAGCGTCACGTAGAAGAACACCAAGCCCCTGGCGATGTCGACGATCGGGCTGTCCAACATTTCTCCGCCTTCCTTCGAGACCATCGTAGCCACGGCGTGCCACAATGACCCGAACCCATGCAGAAGATCCTGTTTCTTGACGACTGGTGCCTGGAGACGACGCACAACGTGGTGCGGCGGCTGGGCCGACCGAAGCCGGTGCCGGAGGGCACGTGGTCAGACCCGTACGACCTGGGGAACGCCTACCCCTCGGTCTTCCACGACGATATCCGCGGCAAGTGGCGAGTGATCTATACCGGCCAGCCGGACCCGGACGACTTCATCTGCAACGCCCTGTTCGGGGCGATCGGCGACGACGGCGTCCACTGGGAGATCGACCCGGCAGGGAAGGATCACACCTCGTGGTCGGGCTCCTTCCCGCACTGCCTGATGGAGGCAAGGAAGAACGCGGAGAGCGGGCACGTGTACCAGGACCCGCGCGACTCGCGCTACCCGTACAAGATCCTCTACCTCGACTGGGACTGGCGGAGCGGGGCGGCGACCATGCGCAACCCGGTGATGGTGTCCGCCGACGGCTACCGGTGGCAGGAGCTGCCGGGGGCGCGCTGGGGCGACTGGTCCAGCGACACCTGCCACACCGTGTTCTTCAACAAGCTCACCGGCCGGCACCAGGTGATGTGCCGCGCCAAGGACATCAAGCCGCCGTTCAGCCAGCGGCTGGTGGCGAGCATCGAGACCGAGGACTGGGTGCACTACAGCGAGCCGGAGGTCATCGTCCGCCCCGACTCGTGCGATCCGCCGCTCTCACAGCCGTACGGCATGCCGATGTTCCCGTACGGCGACTACTTCATCGGCTTCCTGTGGCTCCTGGTCGGTGACCCGAACGAGACCACCACCAAGGGCGCGGGCCCGGTGTCGAACCACCTCGTCTACAGCATCAACGGGCGCAACATCAACCGCACCTTCCGCGACCAGTTCGTGGAGCCGGCCGAGCCGGGCGAGTTCGGTGGCTTCGGGTTCTATCCCTGCAGCCTGGTGCAACTCCCGGACGAGCTGCGCATCTACTCCAGCGGCAGCCGCACCGACCACGGCGGCACGGGCCCGATTCCCGCCGGGCAGCACGGCCACGCGATGTGCCTGCACACCCTGCGGCCCGACGGTTTCATGTACCTGGAGAGCCGCTCCGGCGCCGCGAGCGTGCTGACCAAGGGGTTCGAGCTCACCGAAGGCGGCCTGGCGCTGAACGTCGAGGCGCCGATCGGGGAGGTGCGGGCGCAGGTGCACGTGCAGACCGACCGGGATCCGGGCGAGCCGCCGGCGGTCCAGGAGGTAGCCGAGGGGTTCTCGGCCGCGGAGTGCCGGCCGTTCACGGGCGACAGCCTGCGCTGGACGCCCACCTGGAGCAGCGGCCGGACCCTGGACGAGCTGATCGGCCGCACCGTGCGGGTGGAGGTCCTGTTCGAGCGCGGCCGGCTCTACTCGCTCGAGGTCGGCGGCACGCTGCTGCAGTAGCCGGCTGCGCCGCGGGTCCGGGCTCATGGGTGACGGCATCGGCATCGAGTCCCGCCTGAATCTGCCGGAGCGCTTCCGCTACGAGCGGGTCGTCAGGAAGGCCAAGGACTACCGGGCGGGAGACCGGCGGGTCATCGCCGACCTGGCCGGCCCCGGCTGCATCCGCCACCTCTACTGCGTCGGCAGCAGGGGCGGCTCGGGCGGCGACCTGTTCAACCGCAACCGCGGCTTCATCATCCGCTGCTACTGGGACGGCGAGGAGCAGCCGAGCGTCGAGGCGCCGCTGGCGGACCTGTTCGGTCGGCGTGCACCACAACGTCTCCTACTACCCGATCAACAGCTTCTACGTGACGGCCAAGGCCGACGCCGGGCTGGCGTGCTGGTTCCCGATGCCGTTCGCGCGGTCGGCGCGCGTCGAGGTGGAGGCGCTGGTGGACGGCACCTTCATCTACACCCTGGACTGGCACCGCTACCTGGACGGCGAGCTCGATGAGCCGTTGCGCTTCCACGCGTCGTGGCGGCGCGAGAATCCGGCGCCGGCGTGGGGCGAGGACTTCCTGGTGATGGACGCGCTGGGAAGCGGCTACCTGGCGGGATTCTCGCTCGGCGTGCGGCTCCGCAGCGACGAGCAGCGCTGGTCGCACGCCGGCTCGGAGAACCTGTACCTCGACGGCGAGGCCACGGGCGAGGGGGGCGTCGTGCCGCATTACCTGCGTGCCGGCGGCGGCGAGAACACCTTCGACGCCGGCTTCGGCGGCGTCCTGCATGCGCCGGACACCGGGCTGTACAGCGGCATCCCGTACCTGGAGTACCGCGACGCGGGTCCCGCGCTGGCGCGCCACGTGCTCGGCGCCTACCGCTTCTACGTGCACGACCTGCTGCCGTTCCACCGCTCGCTGCACTTCCGGTGGGGCAGCCACTGCAACGACATGTGTGCGACCGCCTACTGGTATCAGACCGAGCCGCACCGGCCGTTCGTGCGCATGGCCTCCGCCGGGCACCTGCGCTACGGCGACTGGGAGAACGAGGTCGAGGTCCCGCCCGGCACCTACGACCTGCTCCTGCCGTGCGGGGCATCCGGGGAGGATGCCGTGCCGGCGAGCGAGGACGACGGCACCTGGTCGCTCCACCGCGGCGCCCGGGCACTGCACATCCCGCCGGAGACGATCGCCCCCGGCATCGTCGCGCGCGCATGCCACGGCTTCATCGACTTCTCGCACGTGTTCAGCGTGCGCAGCACCGGCTCCAACGAGACCTGGCCCTGCGACGCCGCAGCGGCGGGGCTCCTCACGGTGGAGCGCGAGACCGAGGCGACCCTGCACCTGAGCTGGGACGGAGACCTGCGAGTGTGTCTCAACGAGGAGCCGCCCCAGCACCTCGGCCTGCGGGAGACCTACGGCTATCGGGCTCTGCGCGTCACGCTGCGGCCAGGGGCGAACACGCTGGTCATCCACCTGGACAATGCCGAGAGCCGCCTCAGTTGGGGCGCGTTCGCCTTCTCCTGCCGCGTCGTGAGCGACGACGGAACGGTCATCGTACCGTCGGCCGTCGCCTGATCTCGGCCGGCTCGGCCGCTGTGGTTCAGTATTTCGGCGCCGAAGTCCGGCGCCACGGGCTTGATCACGTGATCCTGGCGAGTGAACTTCGTGGAACCACTCAGCTCAGGGAGCTTGTTCACCGTCGATCGCCGGCCCGAGATCTGGAATCGCCACGCTCGAAGCGTCGCAGGTAGAATACGGCGACGTAAGGAAACGGACACATGCTGAAGCGGGTTCACATCAAGGGATACAAGTCTCTCGTCGACGTCGAACTGCGCCTTGAGCCGCTCACCGTGCTCATCGGCGCGAACGCCTCCGGCAAGAGCAACTTCCTCGACGCCCTTCAGTTGCTGGCCGGGCTGGCGACCAGCCGAACCGTGAAACAGGCGTTCGACCCTCCGTACCGAGGCAAGCCACTGGAGTCATTCAACATTGGAAAGGACGGCATCAAGGGGTTGCTCGACCAGGATCGACTGACGTTCTCGATCGAAGCGGACCTGCAAATCTCCGATGCTGTCGTCGGTGCCGTCGACCGGCAGATCCGGGAGATGCGGAGGCGACCTCAGGAATCCCGTTCCGAGGACACGAGCAAGCGAGTCACGGGAGTCCGTGAGAGAGATCTGCGCTACCGCATCGAGGTGGAGATGCTGCCCAGGACGGGCATTCTGCGGGTCGCTGACGAGTACCTTGCCGCATTGAACAGCGATGGCGAACCGACTGGCAGGCGCAAGCCGTTCATCGAGCGGCAAGGAGACGAACGCCTTCACCTGCGTCATGAAGGTCAGGCTCACCCGACGTACTACGAACTGTACCTGGACCATACCATTCTCTCGCTGCCGCACTATCCGCCGCACTATCCCCACCTGATTGCGGCGAAGTATGAGCTTGAGCGCTGGTTGTTCTTCTACTTCGAGCCGCGCGAACGAATGCGAGCGGCCAATCCGGTCAAGGACGTGCGGCACATCGGATTGATGGGGGAGGAGCTCGGCGCGTTTCTCAACACGCTCAAGGCAGTCGATCCCGGGCAATTCGAGACCGTGCAGAGGGCGTTGCACAGCCTGCTGCCGAACATCGACGGGATCGAGGTCGACGTGACCGATCTCGGCGAGGTGGAGCTGCGTATCGTCGAAGGCGGCATCGCCATGCCCGCCAGCGTGCTATCGGAGGGCACCCTGCGGATGCTCGGGCTTCTCGCGCTTGCAAGCGCGGAACCGCCCGGACTGGTTGGATTCGAAGAGCCCGAGAACGGCGTGCACCCGCGCCGAATCGAGCTGATCGCCGAGCTGCTCCGAACGCGGCGAAGCCTGGGCCAAACCCAATACATCGTCACCACGCATTCCCCGTTGCTCCCGGACCTGCTGGGGGATGATTCCCTGTTCGTCGTCCGCCGCCAGAACGGCCACACGGGCATCGACCCGCTGTCCCATTGGGGGCCGCTTGCTGAGTGGGGACGGCTGGCGCGAGAGGGCGGAATACGTCAGGCGCTCTCCGACGAACACGAGGCGACTTCTGTCTCTGAGCGAATCCTCAGAGGCGACTTCGATGCATGAGATCGCTCTGTTCGTCGAGGATCACGCCCACCGGGTGGTTGTTGGCACGTTGGTCGAACGCGTCGCTCAGGAGATCGGCGTCGCCGTGCACCTGCAGTGGCGCAGCGCCACCGGAGGCCACGGGATGGTGGTCCAGCAACTTCAACGGTATCTGCGCGACCTGCGGACCCAGGGCAGCCCCTGGCCGCATCTGATCGTCGTCGCCACCGACGCCAACTGCCAAGGCTTTCGCGAGCGCGTGCGCGGGGTAGATCCTGAGAACCCGCCCGCTCCGGTGGTCCTGGCGGTTCCGGACCCGCATGTCGAACGCTGGCTGCTGCTTGACGGCGCAGCCTTCAAGGCCGTGTTCGGTCACGGATGCAAGGCTCCCGACCGGAAGTGCAGCCGGAATCGGTACAAGGACCTGTTGATCGCCGCCATCGGCGAGGCCGGCCGCACGACCTACCTCGGCGGAATCGAGTACGCCGAAGACATCGTCCGTCACATGGACCTCGACCGAGCGGCTCGGGCAGACGCATCGCTCCGCAGCTTCATTGACGATCTGCGTACCACGATCCGAGGTTGGAAACAATGAACTCCGGAAAATGCCTGATTTGGCCGGACAGTCCGGCCGATAGTTTGGTGCCAGAGGTCACTTCGGAGCTCATCGACATAGCTCGGAGGTCCCAGCCGCTCGACGTGCACCAGCGCGCGGAGAGACTCCTCAAGTTCATTGGGAGGCAGTCGGTAGCGATCGGCGACTCGGTAGTCCTATTGAGCGAAAGAAGGTCATTGACCTCAGACATAGACAATCGAGCCATGGCATGGTCTGAGTCGACCACGCTGCAGGAGGTCGAGTTCCTAGTCACGTATATGATTGATCAGGGTTGGATCAATAGGCAGACACATGACCTTATACGAGATGCCTACTACGTCGTCACTGTCGACGGCTATCGTCGGATCGGCGAACTCAGGACTAACGCAGAGTCGACGCAAGCGTTCGTGGCGATGTGGTTCGATGAAGAGATGGTGGCCGCCTATATAAACGGCGTCGAGCCGGCGATTGAGAGCGCCGGGTACAAGCCGATACGGATCGATCAGAAAGTGGACGTCGTCAAGATCGACGATGAGATCATCGCGGAGATACGGCGGTCGCGGTTTCTGGTAGCGGACTTCACTCATGGGAAGAGTGGGGCTCGAGGGGGCGTCTATTTCGAAGCTGGTTTCGCGTTCGGCCTTGGGATTCCGGTCATCTATACCTGTCGGGAAGACGCAATCCACAAGATCCACTTCGATACACGTCAATACCACCGTACTACCTGGAAGGATCCGGAGGACCTTCGAGACAAGCTGGAGAAGCGAATCCTGGCACTCATCGGCGAGGGTCCAGAGGTCTCCATCGGGAGTCAGGGCGCAAGTGCGACGGCGGGGTGAAGCCGGGACCCACTCGCATCCCGCAGGACTGCGTGAGAGACTGGGGAACAGAGGAGTGACTCGGTAGACATGGACGATACTCGCGCGATCCTCCTTCATTTGCTCGCCACGGTCGCGTACCGGGCTCGGTATGCGCTCAGGGATGCGCCGGATTCGTTCGGCTCGTTCGAGTCCGGCAACGAGGTGTGGACACCGGCCGAGCTGGTGCGGCACATGACGAGCGTGTTCGGCTACGCGCGTTCGTGCTTCGAGGGGACGGAGCGGCCTCGCATCGACCCGCTGCCGGATCTGGCCGCGGAGACCACGCGGTTCCACGCCATGGTCGAGGACGTGGCGCGGCACGTCAGGGCGGGCGCGGAGCTCAGGGGCATGACCGAGGAGCAACTCCTGCAGGGGCCGATGGCCGACGCGCTGACCCATATCGGGCAGCTCGCCATGCTTCGCCGGCTGTCCGGGGCTCCGGTGCAGGCCGAGAGTTTCATCCGGGCACGCGTGGACTCGGCCGGTCTCGGCCTGGAACAGCCCCCAAAGGAGTGACGACCCTGGAACTGCGGGAGAACTGCCTGGGCTTCGAGCTCCACGACGGCGACCGCCTCGTGGCGCTGTACCGGGTTCGGGAGGAGTTGCCGCGGAACGAGTCACCCAAGCCGTGTTTCGCGCCGATCTACACCCGGTCCGGAGTCCTGGTCACCGAGTACCGGCCCGCCGATCACGCCTGGCACACCGGGCTGTACTTCGGCTGGGTACACGCCAACGGCGCCAATCTATGGGGCGGCAACTGGTTCCTGCCGGAGACGGGCAAGTACGAGCACGTTCCGGACAGCCACGGCGTGCAGCGGCACGACCGGTTCGCCGGGGAGCGCGCCGTCGCGGCCGGCGTGTCGATCGCCGAGCACCTCACGTGGCTGAACGGCAAGGACGAACCCATCGCCAGCGAGCAGCGGGAGTGCACCTTCCGCGCGCTGGAGGACGGGGCAGGGTACTTCTGGACGATCGAGACGAGGATCGCGGCGGCGGGGGAGCGGCTGGTGCTGGGAGCGTCGAGGGCTGCCCGCTACAGCGGCCTGGAGCTGCGCATGGGCCCGCCGTTCGCTCCGGCCCGGCACCGCAGCAGCGAGGGACTCGCCGGCCACGAGAACATCATGGGACAACGGGCGCGCTGGGTGGTCGCCGCGGGAGCCGCCGGCGGTGCCGTGGTGATGATGGACCACCCGGAGAATCCCCGGCATCCCGTGACCTGGTTCACGCGTGAGAAGCTGCTCGGCGCCGGCCTCCTGATGGAGGGCGACCTGGAGGTGGATCGGCGGCAGCCGCTGCGGCTGCGCTATGGCTTCGCGATCCTCGACCGGGAGCCGGAGTCGGACGAGATCGAATCCCTGTATGCCACGTACGTCCGCGGATAGTCAGGCTACGTTCCGAGCATCAGCGCCCGGCAGACCTCCGCCAGCCGGTTCAGTTCGCCGATCGGCATCGATTCCTGGTCGGTGTGGATATCCACGTAGCCGACCGAGATCACCGCGGTGGGGAGCCCCTTGGCGTTGAGCTCGTTGGCGTCGCTCACGCCGCAGGTGGTGGTGCGCCAGGGCTCCAGACCGGCCGCCCGGATCGCCGCCTCGGCGCGTGCGACCGGCGCGTCGCCCTCGCCGAATCGGTAGCCTTCCATCGCGTCCAGCGACTCCACGTCGACGGAGCCGCCGAACGCGGCGGCGCCCTGCTGGCAGCACTCCAGCAGGGCGTCGCGGTGCTCGACGAACCGGTTCTGGTCCAGGCTGCGCACCTCCAGGGTCAGCGAGGCGTCCGGCGGGATGATGTTGGCCGCCTCGCCGCCGCTGAGCATCCCGGCGTTGGCGATGGTGTCGGCGTCGATGCGGCCGAGCTGCATCCGCTGAATCGCGCGCGCGGCCATCTGCAGCGCGCTGCGCCCCGCCTCCGGCTCCGTGCCGGCGTGCGCGGCGCGCCCCCGGAAGGTGACGCGCAGGGTGTCCGTCCACGGGCTGGCCATGACGATGCCGCCCACCGGCCCGTCGATGTCCGGAACGAAAGCCATGCGCGAGCGCACCGGGGCGACGTCGAACGCCTTGGAGCCGATGTGGCCCACGTCCTCGCCCACCGTGAACAGCACCTCGACCGGCGGGTGCGGCGCGCCGGAGTCCGCGATCGCCTCCAGCGCCTCGACGATGGCGGCGACCGCCGCCTTGTCGTCGGCGCCGAGCACGCTGGAGCCGTCGGTGTGCACGGCTCCAGCGCGGATGACCGGCTCCATGCCGGGAGTCGGCCGCACGGTGTCGGTGTGCGCGCACAACAGAATTGGCTCCTCGCCGGCCCGCGAGCCCGCGCCCGGCCAGAAGCCCAGGACATTGCGGTGCGGATCGGCGTGCAGGTGCACTCCGGCGGCATCCAGCCTGGGCCGCAGGGCGTCGATGACCGGATCCTCGTTCGGGTGGAAGCTGTCGATGCGCAGGATGGTCAGAAACGTGTCCAGCAGCCGCCGGGAGTCGATCATCGCCGTCCTGTCTCTCGCCCGCGGGAGTTCTTCACCCCGTATACCGCATCACGGTACCGGCCTTCGCGTACTGTCCAGACTGATCGCGCAACAGCATCGAGTTCTTCTCACTTTGGCTGTTGTTCAGCATCCAGGGATGTCAGCGGTTCGATCAGAGATAGAAGATCCGGAATGCTCTCTTGCGAGGTATTCCAAACGATATCCATGTCGATGTCGTCGTAGCCGTGGATCATCCTGTTCCGCATTCCAGTCATCGCGCTCCAGGGGATTTCGGAGTGACGTTCGCGGAGCTCCGGGGAGATCCGGTCGGCCGCCTCACCGATTATCTCCAAGCGGCGGATGACGGAATCCTGAAGCCTCGTGTCCTTCAGGAACTGCTCACGACGGACGCCTTCCACATACGTCAATATCAACCTGGCAGATGCGACGATGTCTACGATGTACTCGGAATCACGACCCATAAACGGTTTGGGCTGATTCCAGTATCGCTCGTCGACGTATGTGGTTGGAGCTTCTCTCGATTCCACGGCGGCTGACAAGATCCACTTCGCGCCCGAAGATCAGTCCCAGGTCTTCCTGCATGTGATGCAGGTCGAACAGCGTGTGTCGAGATGAATCGTCGAGACTGACCAACACGTCCAGGTCGCTTGCAGGGCCAAAGTCATCGCGGAGCACGGAGCCAAATACAGCGAGTTCCGTGACGCCCCAGCGTCTACAGAAATCGGCGATTTCTGCCTGGTGGCTCTCGACCACGGCGTTCACCTCTCAACCCTTCCGGCTGGGATCATCGCCAGAAGGTATTTCAACGGTCAACCGCTCGTGGCGCCGGCCACCACTCGCCCGCGTCCCCCGGCCGCAAGCAGGCAGATGATCGCCACGACGAAGACGGCGGCGATGATCAGGAAGGCGGCGGAGAACGATCCCGTGCGATCGTGGATCCAGCCGGCCAGGACCGGCGCGGCGGCCATCGAGCCGGTCATCGCCACCTGCACCACGCCCTGGATGCTGCCGAACTCCTTCATTCCGAACGCCTCCTGGACGATCAGCACCAGCAGGGCGCCCAGTCCGCCGAAGCCCAGGCCGAACACGAAGATCCCGGACCACATCGCCGGCGCCGAGGCGGCCAGCGCCATGATCACGAGCCCCACGGCCTGCAGGCCCACCGACAGGACGCAGCAGAGGCGGGCGGTCCAGCGCTCGCTGGCCCTGCCGAAGGCCAGCTTCGAGCCGATCCCCATGGCCGCGATCACCGCCAGCCCGGTGGTGGCCAGTGCCGGCTCGAAGCCCTGCTCGGCGAAGTGCTGCCGCAACTGGGTCAGCACCCCCTGGTACGTGAAGGTCGCGCCGAACAGGCCGCAGAGAATCAGCCAGAAGCTCCGCGTGCGCAGTGCCTGCCGCAGGGTGATGCCGCTCTCCATCAGGCGGCGCGACTCCTGTGCTGCCCCGCCGCGCCGCGTACGGTGCATCTCCCGCGTCACCAGCGCTTCGTCCTCGCGGATGATCACCAGGGCCGCCACCGCCAGCAGCAGCAGCAGGATCCCGAAGGCCAGGTAGCCCCACTGCCAGCCGCCGGCGGCGACCAGGGCGGCGGCCAGCGCCGGCATGGTGAGCCCGCCGACGTTGTTGCCGGAGGTCACCGCTCCCATCACCCGCCCGCGGGTGGCGGGGAACCAGAGCCCTACCAGCTTGCCCGCCGGCATCACCGTCGCGCCGGGAAAGCCGGCGTAGACCAGGGCGCTGAACAGGTACCAATGCCAGAGCGAGGTGATCAGCGGACGCAGCAGGAAGCCGGCAGCGACCAGCAGCAGCGAGACGACCGTCACCGGACGCGTGCCCCAGCGGTCCATGGCGCGCCCGGCGAAGGGCGCCACCAGGCCGGACACCACCGCCAGCGAGAGCGACAGGTTGAGCGCGGTCTGGCTCCACCCGAAGGCCTCGCGCAGCGGTGCGGCGAACTCGCCGAAGGCATACTGGCTGATGCCGATGGTGAGCCCCGTTGACAGGAAGGCCACCACCGCGATCGGGTAACCGCGGTACAAGGGCGCGCGCTATCCCGATCGAATCGCGCGGTCGAGGTCCGCGCCGGAAAGGGGCAGATCGACCCAGGCAGAGCCGCGCTCGTGCGAGGCGTGCAGCGCCACGATCACTTCCAGGGTGCGGGCGGCGTCGTCGCCCGATCCGGCGATCTCGCCTCCGTCGCCGTCGAGCCAGGCGACGATCTCGGTCACGGCGCGGTCCATGGAGCTCAGGCCCCCTTCGCCGATCGGCCAGGAGTCGCTGCGGCCGTCCAGGTAGTCCACGGTGACGGCGTTCGGTGCGATGGTCGCCTGCGCCTCGGTGCCGTTGAGCAGGAAGCGCATCGGCGTCGCGGCGTAGTCAGGGGCGTCCAGCAGCGCGATCGTGCCGCCGGCCATGCGCAGCATGCCCCAGCCGCCCGGGTCGCGGAACTCAGGCCCGCGGCAGTCCTCGCGGCCGGCGAGGTCGAGCAGGCCCGAGACCGCCTCGACCTCCCGGCCGATCACCATGCGCAGTGCGTCGATCGTGTGCGTGCCCACGTTGCCCAACCGTCCACTGCCCCATTGCACGTAGGCCGAGGTGAGGTTGCCCAGTCCGCCGGCCGCCACGTGCGCGGCCAGCCGCCGGTAACCCGGCGCGAACCGGCGCTGGTGGTTGACGACCAGGAGCGCTCCCGCCCGCTCACAGGCGCCGGCGATCCGCCGGCCGGCGGCGACGGTCTGCGCGATCGGCTTCTCGCAGTAGACGACCTTGACGCCGGCTGCCGCCGCGGCCAGTGCCGCCTCCTCGTGCTCCGGCGCATAGGTGGCGATGCTCAGGATGTCCAGCCGCTCGCGGTCGAGCATCTCCTGGAGCTGCTCGTGGACGGCAGCGCCCGAGCGCGCCGCGAATCGCTCGCGCCGGCCGGCGTCGCGGCTGCTGCCGGCCACCACATCGACCCGCTCGTGGCCGGCCAAGGCGGCGAAGTGGGTGCCGTCCATGCCGTCCACCGACTGGCCGATCGCCTCGGCGGACACCTGGTCGGCGCCGCCGATCATGCCCAGGCCGGCGATGCCGGCCCGATAGGTCTGTGTCTTCACGTGCTCGAAGCCTCCATCGGATGTGATCCAGCGGCAGCATGGCGTACCAGGGGCGGCACCGCCAGCAGAGTGCGCACGCTATCCGAGAACGGGCAGTTCACGATTCGCCACATCCTCGGCGCGGTGCCGAAACAGGGTCCGGACGGCAGCCGGCAGCGCCGCGAAGGTGGTCGCAGGGACGATCGCCCGATTGCGCCCGCCATATTCGGCGCTCAGCCACCAGGGGGCGTAGCGGACGACCATGGCGATGCGATCCTCGGACGACGGATTATGCGCTTGGGAGTGCCAGATGCGGGAATCCAGGACGATCACGCTACCCGCATTGCCCTGCAGTTGCAGCTCTCCCGGCAGGCGAGCGCGATCGTCGATTCGGTCGTTCGGGTCGCGCGGGTTCTTCGGGTTGCGATGGGTGCCGGGCACGACCCGCGTCCCGCCGCTGTCGGGCCCGTACGGCGACAGCATCCACACCGTCGTCAGCGCCATGGTGAGATCGGGGAACGGCTGCCGGATGCAGCCGGCCCGGTCGTTGTCCTTGAGGTCGTGCGGCCAGTCGGTGTGCCAGTACCGCCACGCCGCGTTGTCGTCGCCGGCCGGCCGGAACTTGAACTCGATCTGAGCGATACGGACCCTCGAGTCGAGCGCGCCGAGCGCGATGGCCAGGATCCGCTCGTCTGCCAGATGGGCGGCGAACTCGGGCACGTACGCCACGACGTTCCTCCCCGGACGGCCGTCCGCTGTGCTCTGGAACGTCAGGTTGCCGCCGGTTGACCCATATTCGCTCTGGGCGGCCTGCCGGGCGCGGACTACGTGCTCCCTCAGCGCTGCGATCCGGTCGGGCGGGATCACGTCCCGCACGACGCAGTAGCCGACCGCGGCGAGTTGTTCCAGCTCGCGCTGAGCATCAGCCACCGGCCGACTCCGCGCGCGATTCGTCCGCCTGTACCGAGTACATCTGTACGCCCCACGGCTCGAAGCCGTGCCTGCGGTAGAACCGGAGCACATCTTCGGTGTTCCTGGAAGCGGAAAAGACGTGGAACGCGCGCACGCCTTGCTCGCGTGCCTTCTGCAACACGGCTTCGACAAGAGTGGTGCCCACTCCACGGCCACGGGCCTGCGGCCGCACATACAGTTCCTCGATTTGCAAGACCCTTTGTACTGTCGGCATCACGGCGTAGCCGGGATTGGCGATGATCCTGGCGCAGACGAATCCCACGATGCGTCGTGACTCGCGGGCTACGAAGAAAGATTCGTCGAGAAAGCCTCTCAGGTACGCGATGTCACACGCGTCCTGGCCTATCGTGATGGCTTCCTCTTCCCATGCCCTCATCATCTGGTGTACCTCTGCCAGGTCACTCTCGTGGGCGGGGCTGACGGAGAACACGGTGCCGGCGCTCCGCCTCGATCCGCTCACGGAACTCTGCCGAAGCTGAACATCATGGAGATCTCGATCTCCTGCGTTCCTTCCACTTCCTGATCCAGGCCGGCGATGCCGGCCCGGTAGGTCTGTCCCTTCACGTGCTCGAAGCCTCCATCGGATGCGGTCCCTCCGGCGGCATGATGCAGGAGGGCCGGCACCGCCAGCGCTAACCGAGCACGGTCACGCGGCGATCGGTCGCGCCCTCGGCGCGGTGCTGAAACAGGGTGCGGACGGCAGAAGGAAAGGCCGCGTAGGCGTCGCGCGGAACGATCGAGCGGTTGCGGCCGCCGTACTCGGCGCTCAGCCACCACGGGGCGTAGCGCACGATCATGGCGACGCGGTCTTCACGCGATGGGTTGTGCGCGTTCGAGTGCCAGATCCGCGAATCGATGACGACCACGTCGCCGGCATCGCCGGCCAGTTGCACTTCTCCCGGAAGCGGGCCGAACTCGTCGATCCGGTCGGACGGGCCGCGCGGGTTCTTCGGATTGCGATGGGTGCCGGGCACGACCCACGTCCCGCCCGAGTCGGGGCCGAACGGCGACAGCATCCACACCGTCGTCAGCGCCATGGTGAGGTCCGGGAACGGCTGCCGGACGGAGCCGCCCCGTTCGTTGTCCAGGAGGTCGTGGGGCCAGTCGGAGTGCCACGAACGCCACGCCGCGTTGTCGTCGGCAGCAGGGCGGAACTTGAACTCGATCTGAGCGACACGGACCCTGGGATCGAGCGCGGCGCGCGCGATCGCCAGGATCCGCTCGTCTGCCAGATGGGCGGCAAACGCGGGCACGTACGCCGCGACGTTCTTTCCCGGACCGCCGTCCGCCGTCTGCTGGAACGTCAGGTTGCCGCCGATCGCCGCATATTCGCTCTGAGCGGCCTGCCGGCCCCGGACGACGTGCTCGCGCAGCGCTGCGATGCGATCGGGCGGAATGACGCCCCGCACGACGCAGTATCCGGCCGCGGAGAGCTGGGCCAGTTCCCGCTGAACCTCAGCCAAAGGCTTGTCCCGTGTAGGACACTTCCGCCGTTACCGGCGCCCCGGCGATGATGGAGCGAACTCCCGGAGAAGCGCCTCCGGGAGTCCGTTCGAAGGCAGGATGGTCATTGTGCTGTCGGCTTCAAGGCTCGATCGTCCACTCGTGGAACCGCAGGTCGAACGGATGGCTGTAGCGATTCAGCCACTTCACCGGCATCTTCAAGCGCTCGCTGTGGAGGATGTATTCCTTGGTCGCGTAGAGCGGAATCGTCGGCATATCGTCCATGATGATCGCCTGAATCTCGTCCCCGAGCCGCTTGCGCTCAGCGGTGTCCAGCGATGCTTCCATCTCCGCCAGCATGCGGTCGATCGTCGGATTCGAGTAGTCCGTCGGGCTGTTGCCCGCCCCGGTCGCGTACTGGTGCAGAACGCCGGTGTCGATCGAGTTGCGCGCGCCGTAGGCCAACTGCCACGGCTGCGTCTTGTCGTGCAACACCGTGCCCACGTCGCGCTCCACCAGCCGCGGACTCACCTTGATGCCGACCTCGGCCAGATAGCTCTGGATGAGTGCCATGAAATCCGAGGTTTGCGGGTCGGTGTAGTAGTAGATCAGGGTCAACTCGGTGTCGGGGTCCCAGCCGGCGTCGCTGAGCAGTTGTATGGATCGGTCGGGGTCGTACGGCACCTGAGGCAGATCCCGATTCGACCAGAACGTCGGCGGCACCACCGTATGCCACACGTTCGCGTATCCGTCGAAGAACTCCGCCGCGATCGCCTCACGATCGATCGCGTAGGCGATCGCCTGCCGGAGCCGCAGGTCCCCCATCGTCCCATCTTCCATGTTCGACCAGAGCTCCCGCTTGTAGGCGCCGTTCTCCACCGGGTATCCGGTCATGCCGGGCGTCTGCAGGAGCTGGTCGATCTGCGCAGGATCCCGCCCCCACATGAAGTCCAGCTTGCCGTCTTCGGCAGCGAGGATCGGGTCGCGTTCCCAGATGATCACCCTGTCGATCTTGGGCCGGCCGAGAAAGTAGCCGTCGTAGGCCAGCAACTCGGCGAAGTCGCCGGGAACGCTTCGTGAGAACATGAACGGGCCGGTGGCGATGGGGTGCTGCCAATACTCGCTCTGGAAGATCAGCGTGCGGTTCTCGCGCAGATCCTCGCTGAGCAGATGCTCCGGCATGATCGGCTGTGCGGCGATGGCGGCGAGGAACGTATAGGAGGGCTCGGTGAGGGTGAACCGAACGGTGAAGTCGTCGACGATCTCGATGCCGGTGATGCTGTCGGCGGCCCCTTCGCGATAGTCCAGAGCGCCTTCGAGCTTTGCGAGCTGTGCCACGGTCCGGCCGGCCGCCTTGCCGGTGCCGAGTCCGAGGTGCACGCTGGCCACCAGGTCATCGGCGTGCATCTGCTCGCCATCGTGAAAGAACACGTCCTGGCGCAGGTGGAACGTGTACACGAGGTTGTCGTCGGACGCCTCCCACCGTTCGGCGATGTGCGGTCGCAGCTCGCTGTAGGTCGGATCGAACAGCAGGAGCGTGTCGAACGGCAGCGACTCCTCGAGGCTGTTGGTGACGGCCATGCCGAAGTTGCCGCCCCGTGCCCAGCCGGTCAGACCGCGTTCCTGACCGTGCGACACCAGGTTGAGGACCGTCTCCGGAGCTTCGGTGGCCGAGTCCGTCTGGCCTTCTCCGAACGCGGTCGCGCTCAGCGCCACCGCGAGCAGGGCGACGAGCGTCTTCGTCACGATTCTGGGAACCATGTTCGCACCTCCAAGTGCAGGGTAACCGAAGATCATTTCCTTCCCGACCGGTGGAGTCAAGCGGAACGTCATCGCTCTGCTCCGACATGACGGCCCGCTCCCTCGGGTCTGGGCAGCCTGGCGTGGCGCGACAGCAGGGCTGCAAGCCGGGCTGCGACCGGGGCTTCCGGCGGGCAGCTCCGGCGGGTCCGCAGGGTCGACGTGCAGCAGCAGGTGCTCGCCGGTCGCGGCGAGCCGGCCGGGGTCGTCGTCCAGGCGGTGGAAGAGGTGCAGCTTCCGGCCGTCGCCGCCCAGGAGCTGCGTGGTCACGCGGATGCGGTCGCCGGTCCGCAGCTCGCCCAAGTGGCGTAGATGGGTCTCCACGGTGAAGTAGCTCCTGCCCGCGGCGACGTAGTCGGCGTCGGCGCCGATCAGCTCCATGGTGTGGTCGCTGGCCTGCGCGAAGACCTCCAGGTAGTGCGCTTCGTTCATGTGGCCGTTGTAGTCTGTCCAGCTCGCGGGGACTTGACGCGAGACCGTCACCGGCAGGGCTTCGTCGTCTGCCTCCGGCTGCGGCAGGCACCGTTCGTGGGCGGCGACGGTGCGGCCGGCGCCGTGACCGTTCCGCTTCAGGGCGCGCAGGATGGCGACCAGGTTGTTGTCGCGGAGGCGCTCCAGCTCGCAGACATCGTGCGCGCCGGACTGGCGGTCGGACTGCTCGGCTATGCGGTCTACCAGCTCGCCGGTGAGCTCCGGAACGTCCGTGAGCCGGCTCCAGGGCCACTGCAGGGCCGGGCCGAACTGGGCGATGAAGTGCTTCATCCCGGCGTCGCCGCCGGCCATCCGGTAGGTCTCGAACAGGCCCATCTGCGCCCAGCGCAGGCCGAAGCCATAGCGGATCGCGTCGTCGATCTCCGCCGTGGTGGCGACGCCGTCCCGCACCAGCCACAGAGACTCGCGCCACGCCGACTCCAGCAGGCGGTCGGCGACGTGCGCGTCGATCTCCCTGCGGATCACGAGCGGGTGCATGCCGACCGCTCGCAGCAGCTCGATGGCGCGATCGCGGATCGACGGGTCGGTGACCGGTGAGGGCACGACCTCCACCAGCGGCAACAAGTACACCGGATTGAAGGGGTGGCAGACCAGGATCGAGCCGGGAGCGGTGAGCCGCGCTGCAGGTCGGACGGCTTGAACCCGGAGGTGGAGGAGGCGAGCACGGTGCGCTCCGGCGCGGTCCAGCACCTCGCCCACCCGGCGCCTCGCCTCGACTCCCGGATCGAACACCGCCACGTCCCAGCCGTTGAGCAGGAAGCGCGCCGCCCAGCCGGCGCCGATCACGCCGCCGCCGACGATGGCGGCTCTCATCGCGGGGCTCGTTTCGTCAGCTTCAGCCGCTCGCGCACGCGGTCCGGTCCTGTCACGGTCGCACCCATCGATTCGATGATCGTCACGGCCTGCTCCACGAGTTGGGCGTTGGTCGCGAGTACCCCTCGCCTGAGGAAGAGGTTGTCCTCCAGGCCGACGCGCACGTTGCCGCCCGCCAGCACGGCCGCCGCGACGTAGGGCATCTGGTTGCGTCCCAGGGCGAACGCCGAGAACACCCAGTCATCCGGCACGTTGGCGACCATCGCCAGGAAGGTGGACAGGTCGTCCGGCGCGCCCCAGGGGATGCCCATGCAGAGCTGCACGAACACCGGGTGGGGCACGATGCCCTCGTCCACCAGCGCCTTGGCGAACCACAGGTGGCCGGTGTCGAAGGCCTCGATCTCCACCCTCACGCCGAGCTCCGTCATCGATGCCGCCATCGCGCGCAGCATCGCGGGCGTGTTGGTCATCACGTAGTCGGCCTCGGCGAAATTCATGGTGCCGCAGTCCAGGGTGCAAATCTCCGGCAGGCACTCCCGGATGTGCGCCATGCGCTCGCTGGCGCCGGCCATGTCGGTGCCCTCGCGCGGTGGCAGCGGCCGGTCGGGCGAGCCCAGGACCAGGTCGCCGCCCATGCCGGTGGTCAGGTTCAGCACCACGTCGACGTCCGCGGCGCGGATGCGGTCGGTGACCTCGCGGTAGTACGCGGCCTTGCGGCTGGGGGCGCCGGTCTCGGGGTCGCGCACGTGGCAGTGGACGATCGCCGCGCCGGCGCGGGCCGCGTCGATGGCGCTGTCGGCGATCTGCCGGGGACTGCGCGGGACGTGCGGGCTGCGGTCCTGGGTTGCGCCGGCGCCGGTGACGGCCGCGGTGATGAAGACGTCCCGTGAGATGGCGAGGGGCATCCGTGTAACTCTCAGCGTGCGCCCATGTCAGGAGACCGCCTGCGCTTCGGGCCGGGCGCCGTGCTCGACCAGGCGCGCCCGCTTCGCCCGCGCCATCATCCGCAGCATGGACTCGATCTCGCGCTCGCTGTAGCAGCCGCGCAGCCAGCGGCGGCCGGAGGCGGCGTCGAAGGCGGTGCGGCCGTGCAGCACGCGCCGGTTGTCGAAGCCGGCCAGATCGCCCGGGCGCAGCCGCAGGCGAAGCTGATTGCCGGGGTCGTTCGCCAGGCGCTGGAAGCGCTTGAAGGCAGCGTAGAACCTCCTGATCGTCGCCGCGTCGCCGGTCATGGGGTTGCGCAGCCACCACGTGTAGCGGACCGATGTGAGCTCCCCCGCGGCGTCGAGCTCCAGCACCGGGGCGCAGAAGCGGTGATCGGAATCGCGATTGCGGGTGCCGAACGGTACGGCGACGGTGGCCAGCACCTCGAATGACTCCGGCGATTCGGCCCTGAGCTGCTCCGCCACCGAGTACGCGTCCACGAAGAGACTGTCGCCGCCTTCGCAGGAGTTGTGCAGACAGAAGAGAAACTGCAATCCCGGCACATACTCCCGCGTGCACAGATCGTTGTGCACGGGCAGGGAGACGCTGGTGAAGGCGTTGCTGTCCGCATCCGGACGGCTCTGCACCTCCCACACCTCGCCGAAGTTCGAGTTCCGCAGGCAGCCGATGCGTCCCGGAAGCTCCGGCACGATGTCGGGGTCGTGGGGAAGCCTCTCGAGGAAGCCGAGGCCGTCGACGTGGATGGCCGTCAACCAGTCGCCGAACGCGGCGTCATCTCCGGAGCTCACTGCCGCGCCGTCCACCCAGGTGAGCGGTGTGTGACGAGCCGGGCCCGGCACCCACAAGCGTCGGGATGGCAGGCCCGCAGCATCGGCCGACTCAGGCCGGTGCGCCCACAGCCAGCCGGGATGGTACAGGCTCACCAGGCCCCTCGGGATGCCAGATCACCTTGAGGCGGCCGTCCGGCAGCACGTCCGCCGCCGCGGCGTAGAGGTCTTCCGGCAGGTCGATGAGCATGATCACCTGCTCGCGGGTGACCGGGTGAATGGTGCCGAGGTCCGGGCTGAACTCGCGCAGCCACAGGCTTGGCAGGACGCTGGCGCTGCCGTCGTCCCAGCGGACCTCCACGTCGCCGTCCGCGATGCGTACGCCACTGAGCGCTCGGGTGACGGGATAGTAATCGAAGTCCGGAGCCGAAAGCGTCTGGGTCATGGCACTCTCCAACCGGCGTTGCGCCGCCTTTGTATCGGTACGGCTGCCGGCCTGGCAAGCGACCGATCCCGATCGCACGCCCGCCTGTGCCGCCCGCTATCGCTGTTTGCGCGTGGGGTCTCCGTGATGTTCGTGGTGGTGACACGCCGCGTGGTGGCCCTCGGCGACGGGGCGCCATCGCGGCTCCTCATCGACACACCGCTGGCCGTCCGCCTGCACCCGGCCGCTCAGGATCGCCTGCATGAGAGGACAGCGGGGATGGAATCGACACCCCCGCGGCGGATCGGCGGGATCCGGCACCTCGCCGGTGAGGATGATCTTCGCCCCGCGCCGCGTGGGGTCCGCGACCGGAATGGCCGAGATCAGTGCGCGGGTGTAGGGGTGGACGGCCCGGCTCAACGCGTCGGCCGGAAACCGTTCCACGATCTTGCCGAGATACATCACGGCAACCAGGTCGCTGACGTACTCGACCACCTTGAGGTCGTGGGCGATGAAGACCATCGTCAGGCGGCGTTCCCGCTGGATCCTCCGCAGCAGGTTGAGAACCTGGGTCTGCACCGACACGTCCAGCGCCGAGACCGGTTCGTCGCAGAGCAGAAAGATCGGATCGACGGTCAGGCTCCGGGCCAACGCGATGCGCTGCCGCTGTCCGCCGCTGAACTGATGGGGATAGCGGGTCATGTACTCGGGCCTGAGATTGACCGCCTCCAGGAGCTCGGCGATGCGGTCCTGCCGCCGGTGCCTGACCGTCATTCCGAACACCTTGAGCGGTTCGTCCAGGGTCTGAAACACGGTCTTCGTGGGGTTGAGGGAGCTGTACGGATTCTGGAACACGATCTGCGCCTGGCTGCGGAACCGGTGCATCTGCGCGCGGCTCAGCTCATCGATGCCGAGCATGCGCCCATCGAGTCGGTAGCGGATCCGGCCCGATGTCGGTTCGACCAGGCGCAGCAGGCTGCGGCCGAGCGTGGTCTTGCCGCAGCCGCTCTCCCCGACCAGCCCCAGGGTCTCGCCGCGCGCCACGGTCAGGTCGACGCCGTCGACCGCGCGCACATGCCCCGCCACCCTGCGGAAGATGCCCTTCCTGATGGGGAAGTAGGTGCGCAGTGCGTCGACCCTGAACAGGACTTCGCGCTTCATACGGGAGTCCGCGGTCAATAGTCCGATCCGTCGAATCGATAGCACTTGACGAAGTGATCCGGCTCCACCTCCACGAGCGGCGGCTCGCTTGCTTCGGCCTTCTGCCTTCTGAGCGGACAGCGGGAGAAGAACTTGCACCCCGGATTCAGCGTCGTCGGGTCGGGGATGCTGCCCTCGATCGGCTGTAGCTCCCTGCCGCGCGAGCCCAGCTCGATGATCGACTCCAGCAGCTTGACGGTATAGGGATGCTGCGGGCGTGCGAAAATCGTCGACACGTCGGCGTACTCGATGATGTCGCCCATGTACATCACCGCCACCTCGTCGGCGGTCTGCGCGATCACGCCCATGTCGTGGGTGATCAGGATCAGGCCCATCCCGTGCCGGTTCTGCAGCCCGGTGATCAACTTCAGGATCTGCGCCTCAACGGTGACGTCCAGCGCCGTGGTCGGCTCATCGGCGATGAGCAGCCGCGGCTGCGCCGCGAGCGCGATCGCGATGAGGGCGCGTTGCCGCATGCCCCCTGAGAGCTCGTGGGGAAACTGCTTGATCCGTCGCTGCGGAGCGCTCATTCCCACCTCTGCCAGCAGCTCGGTCGCCCGGTCCTTCACGTCCGAGCGCGTCAACGCGGTGTTGTTGCGGAGGTTCTCGGCGATCTGAAAGCCGATGGTGTGGACGGGATTCAGGGCGCTCAGCGAATCCTGAAAGATCAGGGCGATCTCCCGGCCTCGCAGGCGGCGCATCCGTGCGCCGAACGGCTCCAGGCCTGCGATGTCCACGACCTCCCCGGCAGCCGTCGTATAGTGGATGGCTCCGCTGACGATGCGTGCGGTCCTGGCCGGCAGCAGCCGCATGATGGAGTACGCGGTCATGCTCTTGCCCGAGCCGGTCTCGCCGACGATCCCGAGTGAGCGGCCACTGCGGACCGAGAAGGAGACGCCGTCCACCGCCTTGACCGTGCCGCGCCTGGTGTGCAGATGGGTCTTGAGGTCGCGAACCGACAACAGCTCGGAGGGCTGGTCCGCACTCCGGTCCGGCATGGTCGCCACCCGGTGCTGCCTCACTCCGCCGTGCGCGGGTCGGTCACGTCACGCAGCCAGTCGCCGATGAAGTTCACGCACAGCGTCGCCGCCGCGATCGTGATACCCGGCGCCATCCACAGCCAGACGAAGCTGCGCAGGATGCGGATGTCCTGCGCGGAGCTCAGCAGGTTGCCGAGTGACGGGGTCGGCGCCTGGATGCCCAGGCCGATGAAGCTCAGGCCGGCCTCCTGGATGATCCCCGTGGCCACTTCGAGGGTGAACCAGACCGTGATCGGCCCGAGCATGTTCGGCAGCATGTGCTTGAAGATGATCGAGGCGTTGCCGATGTCGAGCGCGCGCAGCGCCTCCACGAACTCCTCCTCGCGAAGCGAATAGAACTGCGCCCGGACCAGGCGATACAGCGTGGCCCACTTGGTGATCGCGAAGATGATGATGATGTTCTCCAGGCTGGGCCCGACGACCGCCACCATGACCAGCAGGATGACGTGGGCCGGGAACGCCATGAATATCTCCGACACGCGCAACCAGATCTGATCGAACGCCCCGCCGTAGTAGCCGGACAGCGTGCCCAGCAACAGGCCGACCACGCCGGCCAGCGCCGCGCCGCTGATCGCCACGAACAGCGAGATGCGCGTTCCCTCAAGCAGGCGTGCCAACACGTCGCGTCCCAGGTTGTCCGTGCCGAGCAAATGAGATGCCGAAGGGGCGTCGAGGCGCTCGCTCAGATTCACCGTCTCGGGCCGGTGCGGCAGCAGGGCGGGCCCGATCAGCGAGGCGCAGACGATCAGCAGGAAGACGATGATGCTGGTCGCCGTAATCCAGTTGAGGCTCTGGGCGTACTTGCTCTCGCCGAATCGCTGCAGGAGCGAACGCCGCGGCGGCCCGCCGGCAGCGGCGGCGGGTGTCGCGCTCCGGCGCCGTGAGCCGGCCATCACCGCAGCCGAACGCGCGGATCGATGATCGCGAGCAGCACGTCGGCCAGCAGGCTGGCGAACAGCAGCACCGTGCCGATCAGCAGCGCGACGGTCACCACCACCGGAAAGTCCTGGGCGCGCGCCGCGTTGATCAGCATCGTGCCCATGCCGGGCCAGGAGAACACCTGCTCGACGATGACCGATCCGCCGACCAGCACCGGAAGCCTCAGTATGATGATGGTTGCCACCGGTATCAGCGCCGTGCGCAGGCCGTGGACCACGGTGACGCGGCGAACGGTGAGGCCCTTGCTCTTGGCGAGCGCCATGTAGTCGCGGTTCAGCGCGTCGAGCATCGCGCCGCGCGTGTAGCGGAGAAACTCGGAACCGGAGCGGAACGCCAGCACGCCGGCCGGCAGCAGGGCATGTTGTATGGCGACCAGGATTCCGGGCTCGGTCCCCACGCCGCCGATCGGCAGCAGCTTCCACCGCAGCGACAACAGCAGGATGCCCAGCATGCCGGTGAAGAACGCGGGCGTGGAGATCCCCAGCAGACCCACGAAGGTGAGCGCGTTGTCGATCACGGAATACTGGTAGAGCGCGCTGACCACCCCCAGCACGACGCCGAACGTGACCGCCAACACGATCGAGAACGCCATGAGCCACAGCGTGCGGGGCACGCGGGCGGCGAGCAGATCCCGCACCGCCTTGCCGTCGAGCATGCTGTAGCCCAGGTTCCCCGCCAGGAGCTCCCTGACCCAGCTCACGTATCTGATCGGGAGGGGGCGGTTGAGGCCGAGCTCCTCGCGGATGCGTTCCACCTGATCCGAAGGGGACTCCGGGTTGATCATGAAGCTGGCGGCGTCCCCCGGTCCTGCCTCCAGTCCCAGGAACAGCAGCATGCTGAGCAGGACCAGCGTCGGGACGAATATGAGGAATCGCCTGCTGATGTAGCCTGTCACGGGCGGATTCGCGTCATCGTGCGGGCGCCGCTGTCGGTCGCGCGTCGGGGCGCGGGCCGCCGATGTGGACGACCAGGTCGCCGTCCTCGACGGTGACGGGATAGGTCGTCAGCTTCCGGCCGGGATCGATCAGGTTGCGGCCGGTGGTGATGTCGTACTCCCAGCCGTGCCACGGGCAGCGCAGCACCCGGCCGTCCAGGCCTCTGCGATACTGGCCCGGTTCCGACGGCAGGTAGGTGGCGCCGACCTCGCCCAGGCACACGGGCGCTTGGTTGTGCAGGCAGGAGTTGCGCAGCGCATGGAAGCGGCCTTCCACGTTGAAGATGCCGATGCTGCGCCCGGCAACGGTCACCACGCGCCGCCTGCCGGGCGGGATCGCGTCCGCCGGGCCGACCACGTGGCGCGCCATCAGAGCCCGACCATCACAGACCGAACAGCCGCTCGGCGTTGCCCTGGAAGATGTTGGGCTGGTAGTCCGCGGGCAGGGCGTTCAGCACGTGCACGGCGTCGTAGTCCCAGTGCGGGTAGTCGCTGGAGTAGAGCAGGCAGTTGCGGCCGTCGATCATCTCCAGGATCTGCACGAGCAACGCGGGATCGGGCGGCTCCTCTAGCGGCTGCGTCGTGAAGTAGCAGTGCTCGCGGATCACCTCGCTGGGCGGACGCTTGACCCACGGCACCTCGCGGCGCAGCGCCCGCCACTCCTTGTCCAGGCGCCACGCCACGTGCGGCAGCCAGGCGACGCCGCCCTCGATGAACAGCCACCGCAGGCGCGGATACTTCTCGAACACCCCCTCCGCGATCAGGCTGATCAACTGCGTGATGTAGATGCGCGGCAGGCCCGAGTGGTACTCGAAGAAGGTGCGCGGCGTGCCCACCGGGCTCACGGCGGGCGCCAGCCCGGTGCCGGCGGCGGAGACGTGGATGCCGATCGGCAGGTCGTGACGGACCGCTGCCTCGTAGATCGGGTGGAAGAACTTCTGCCCGTACGGCGCGGTCGAGGTGCCGCCGATGATCGCCATCACCATGTCGTCGCGCTCGCCGAGGCGGTCGATCTCGGCCGCCGCGGCCTCCGGGTCGTTGGAGTTCACCGCGATGGAGCCCCGGAACTGCGGGTGCGGGGTGAGCCAGTGCTCGACGGTCCAGTCGTTGAAGGCGGACATCACGGCGTTGGCGTACTCGGGGTTGGGATGGACGTTCCAGCCGTAGATGTTGCCGGTCAGGATGGCGAGGTCGATGTGGTTCTCGACGATGAGCTGCCGGATGGTGAAATCGGGGTCGGATGCCGGCGTGCCGCCGTCCGGGGTCACGCTGTCAAGGCGGTTGCGGCCCGCGCCAAGCCCCAGGCCGCCCACGATCGAGTTGGCCTCCAGGATCTTCGAGCGCCACGGCTCCTGCAGGTAGGGCTGCAGCGTCTCCCAGTCCGGCAGGGAGTGATGGACGTCGCTGTCGATGACCCGCCAAGGCCTCCGTGGGCTCGCCTTCGCCGTCCCGGTCGATCCGTCGGGCGACGTCATGCCGCTACCTCTTCCCCTTCTCACATTGCGTTTCCGGCTCCGCACCGGCTGACAGCGATGGCGTCAATCGGACGGGATGGTGGGGCGCACGTTGGGGAAGTACCAGATCAACTCCGTGAGACGGCCCGAACAGGCGGAATGCCATCTCGCCGATCCGCTCCGGCATCGCACACGTTTCTCCGGGACTCAGGGTGCCCACCTCTCATCCTCCGCGAAGGGTACCAGCCGTCGCGATGCTATCACGGCGCGGCGGCTGGCCGTATACTCGATGTAGTCGTCGAGGCTGGGAAGATGTTGCAGGGTCTGTTCTGGTTCACCGCGATCTTCGGCGTCGGTGTAACGCTGATCGATCTGCTGGGCCTGATCGGCTCCGGCGGCCAGGCCGACGGCGGCGACGACGGCTCTGCCGCGGAGGGCGCTGACGACGGAGCCGGTGAGGACGGCGGAGGCGAGTCGGGCGGCGGCGCCCCGGTGTTGTCGTTCCTGCGCTACGTGCGCACGGCCATCTACTTCTGCCTGGGCTTCGGGCCGTTCGGGCTCGCGTCGACCGCGTTCGGCTCCGGGCCGGTCGGCAGCCTGATCTGGGCGCTGGCGGGAGGCAGCGCGGTCGCCGTGCTGGCCCGCCTGTTCTTCCGGCTGCAGCGCACCGACCTCGATTCCAGCATCAAGGAAGAGGAACTGCTGTTCGAGCAGGCCACCGTGATCGCCCCGATCGCCGACGGCGGCATGGGCAAGGTACGCATCAGCCTGGGCCAGTCGGTGGCGGAGCGCTACGCGCTGGCCGAGAATCCCGAGGAGCGCTTCGCCGTCGACGCGCGCGTGCAGGTGGCGCAGGTCACCGACCGGTGCGTGTATGTGCGTGCAACGGATGCTCCGCAAGAGCTTCCGTGACGGCGGAATGAAGCGCTGGCGCCGATCGCACCGATACTGAGGCTGGAGGAGCCATGGAAGGGTTTGTAGGCGGCGCGATCGCCGCGGTCGCCGTATTCTTCGTGATCGTCGGGGGGCTCAAGTCCCTCATCAAGGTGTGTCCCCCCAACCAGGTGCTGGTGGTAACCGGCACCAAGACGCGGGTCGGCGGCAAGAGCTACGGCTTCCGGCTGCAGCGCGGCGGGTGGACGTTCGTGATCCCGTTCTTTCAGAGCGCGCAGGGGCTGGAGCTGTCGACGATCCCGATCGACGTGCGCGTGGAGGGGGTGAACGCCGCGAACGGCATCACCGTCGGCGCCGACGCGACCGCCTGCGTCTGCGTCGACCACGAGGACGACGGGCTCCTGTACTCGGCCGTCGAGCGGCTCATGGGCAAGTCGCGCGGCGAGATCCAGGAACAGATCCAGCAGACCATGGTCGGCAACTTCCGCGGCGCGCTCAACAAGACCACGCCGCTGCAGGCGATCGGCATGGTGGAGAGCGTGGACGAGGAGGCTCGGGTCGGGGAGGGCGATGCCCGCGCCGCCGGCGACGGCGAGGACGCGGAGGGCGAGCGCGCCCAGTTCCGGGGGGAGTTGCTGCGCGACAGCAACCAGGACTTGGCCACCTTCGGCATGCGCGTGGTGTCGGTGTCGCTGCAGAAGATCTGGGACACCTCCAACTACATCGCCAACCTGGCCAACAAGACGCTGTCCCGCAAGCGCCAGGAGGTGGAGATCGAGGAGGCGCGCCTGAAGGCGCAGGCGGAGCGCGCGGAGTCGGATGCCAAGCGGCGCGAGACCGTGGCCGAGAACACCGCCAACGAGAAGATCATCGCCGCCCAGCAGGAGTTGGAGGTGCTCCGGCGCACGGCGGAGGCGGAGGTGGAGCAGAGTCGTCTGGAGGCCGACAGCGCGGTCGAGCGGGCGGAGAGCGAAGGCGAGCGGTCCGTCCAGGAGATCGCCGTGGAGTTGCGCAAGCTCAAGAACGTCTCCGACGTGACGCTGGAGGCGGACACCAAGCGGCAGGCGGCGGAGATCCTGGCCAGCGGCCAGAACCAGGCCGTGCAGATCGTCGAGTCCACCCAGAACGACCTGCTCGATCAGAAGGCGCGGATGGTCGCGGAGGCCGACGTGGGCAGGATCGCGCTGTTCGTCCAGCAGCAGCTCCCGGGGCTGTTCGCGGCCTACGAGCGCTATGCGCGGGAGATGGCGATCGACAACGTGGTGATCATGGATGACGAGCGGGGCATGAACGGGTTGCTGAACCGCGGCCCGGAGGCCTTCGTCGACTTCCTGCACAAGTTCGAGGAGGGCTTCGGCATCAGCGTCAAGGAGTTGATGACCCAGGCCGGCGCCGACGGCGCCATGGCGGACACGCCGGAGGAGCGGGCATGAGCGTCTTCATCATCGTTTTCATCGTTCTGGTCGTCATCACGCTGCTGATCCAACTGATTACCAAGATGAAGATCGTCGGCGCAGACGAGCTGGCGATCGTCGCCGGCAAGGGCAAGGCGTTCTCGTGGCTGCGCGGCGGCCGCGTGTTCGTGTTCCCGCTCATCCACCGCTTCTTCCGGATGGACATGCGGCCACGCACCACCAGCGTGCGCGTGGAGTCGGCGATCGCGGCCGGCATCGTACCGCTCACCGTCGTGGCGACCGTGAGCTTCGCGGTGGCCTCATCGGGCGAGGGGCTGCGCAACGCGATCCGGCGGATCCTGCTGATGACGCGCGACTGGTCGGAGCTCACGGGCATCGCCACCGGCATCATCGAGGGGCACCTGCGCGACTCGATCGCGACGATGACGCCCGAGGAGGTGATGCAGGACAAGGACCGGCTGGTGCAGAACATGATCCGCGTCTGCAAGAGCGACCTGGAAGGCATCGGCCTGGAGATCACGGCGATGAACATCGCCGACGTGGACGACCATCGCCTGGACGGCGTGCGCGAGCCGGAACTCTACATCGCCCTGTTGAAGCGGATCCAGTCCGCGAACGCCGAATCGCAGTCACGCGCCGCGCAGGCGCAGGCGCACGCGGCGGCCAAGGAGGAGTCGGAGACGCGGCGGGCGGAAGTCTCGGTCCGCGATGCGCAGAACGCCAAGGAGAGCCTGCTGGCGGAGACCCGCGTCAAGGTCGCGCAGGAGACGCAGCGCAGCGCCATCGGCGTGCGCCGGGCCGAGCGCGACGCGCAGGCCAAGGTGGCCGGCATCAAGGCGCAGATCGGCGCCGAGCAGCAGCGCATCGCGATGCTCAGGGAGCGCTACCGGGCGGAGATCCTGATCCCCGCCGAAGCGGAGCAGGAGCGGATGACGCTGCAGGCGAAGGCGGAAGCGGCCGAACGGCGCGGACGCGCGCAGGGTGAGATCGACCAGCTCAACCGCACGATCGAGATCCTCCGCAAGGGCGGCCAGGCCGGCCTGGCGGCCTACATCATCGAGAACTTCGAGAAGTTCATCGAGCCGTTCTCGCAGACGCTGTCGCTGTTCCCGGCCAAGCACGCCACGGTCATCTCCGGGGCGGCGGGGTCGCATGCGCCGATCTCCGGCGTGCATCCACACCCGGTGGAGGAGCAGAAGGCGCGGCTGACGCTGCAGGCGCTGGGCGCGATCTCGACGGCCGAGGAGGCTGCTGCCGGGCAGCGGAAGGGATAGCGCGACAGGGGCGCGCGGCGGTCGCCGCGCGCCTCAATCGATGATCTTGTTCAGCGGATACTCGACGATGCCGCTGGCCCCCGCCTCCTTGAGGCGGGGGATGAGGTCGCGCACCACCGACTCGTCGATGATGGTGTCGACGGCGACCCAGCCGCCGTCCGCCAGCGGGGAGACGGTCGGCTTCAACAGCGCCGGCAACGCATCCAGGATCGCGTCCAGACTCTTCTGCGGGACGTTCATCATCAGCCCGACCTTGCCCTCGGCGGCCATGGCGCCGCGCAGCATGAGGGTGATGTTCTCGATCTTCTTGCGCTTCCAGGGGTCCTGCCAGGAGTCACGGTTGGCGATCAGGCGCGGGGTGCTGGTGAGGATGGTGTCGACGATGCGGAGGTTGTTGGCGCGCAGCGAGCTGCCGGTCTCGGTGACCTCCACGATCGCGTCGGCGAGCTGGGGCGGCTTGACTTCGGTCGCGCCCCACGAGAACTCGATGTGCGCCTCCACGCCGTGGCCCTTCAGGTAATCGGTGGTGAGGTTCACCGCTTCGGTCGCGATGTGCCTGCCCTGCAGGTCCTTGGGGCCGCGGATGGGCGAGTCCTCGGGAACGGCCAGCACCCAGCGCGTCGGCCGGCGGCTCGCCTTCGAGTAGACCAGCTCGGCGACCTCGACCACCTGGGCGCGGTTCTCGACGATCCAGTCGTGGCCGGTCAGGCCGGCGTCCATCACGCCGTCCTGCACGTAGCGGGCCATCTCCTGCGCGCGGATCAGGATGCACTGGATCTCCGGGTCGTCGATCTCGGGATAGTAGGAGCGCGAGCGGAACGTGATCCGGTAACCGGCCTGGCGGAACAGGCCCGCGGTCGCCTCCTGCAGGCTGCCGGCGGGGATGCCGAGCTTGAGGATTGTCCGGTCCACGGAGCCGCTATGTCTTGCTGGCGTACACGTCGGCCGGATCGAACACGCGCTCCGCAACGACCTGCAGATCGTCGTTCGCCACCCGGCGGAAGAAGCAGCTCCGGTAGCCCTCGTGGCAGGCCGCGCCGCCGATCTGGCGGACCTTGACCAGCACCGCGTCGGCGTCGCAGTCGACGTAGATTCCGTGCACTTCCTGCACGTTGCCGGACTCCTCGCCCTTGCGCCAGAGGCTGTTGCGGCTGCGCGAGAAGTAGCACACGCGGCCGGTGCGCAGCGTCTCCTCGAACGCCTCCCGGTTCATGTGGGCCATCATGAGCACCTCGCCGGTCTCATGGTCCTGGGCGATCACGGGGACGAGGCCGCCGAGCTTCTCGAAGTCGACCATGCGGCCGGCGGCGGAACCTTTCCCGTTTCCGGTATCAGGTTTCATGGCGGCACTCTACCACGCAGCCGGGGCTGCTGGTTCAATGCCCGCTTGGCGCGGCATACTCGCATCGTGCAAGGAGGCCCCATGCTCACCGACACGCAATTCCAGCACTACCGGACGTTCGGGTTCGTCGTCCTGCGTGACCTGTTCACGCCACAGGAGGTAGAGACCCTGCGCGCCGAGTACGAGGAGGAGCTCGACCGCGTCTACGCGCACGCGCCGTTCACGGGCCAGACGCGCTACTGGACCACGATGCTGCACCCGCGCACGCCGCTGTACTCGAGCCTCCTGGAGGACGAGCGTTTCTGCAGCGTGGCCGAGCAGCTCTACGGCGACGACGTGATCGGCATCGGCACCGACGCCAACCGCTACGTGGGCGACACGCGCTGGCATCCCGACCACCACGCCGATCCCGAGGAGGACTGCTACGGGGTGAAGTTCGCGTTCTACCTGGACCCCGTCGGCGCCGACTCTGGCGCCCTGCGGGTGATCCCCGGATCGCACAACCGCGTCTTCCACGACCGGATCCGCGCCTCGCTCGAGTCGCTGGAGCTGGGGGTGGCCGGCGTGCCTGCCCACGTGTGCGCCTCCGACCCCGGCGATGTGGTCGCCTTCGACATGCGCTGCTGGCACGCCAGCCACGGCGGCGCCATCGGCCGCCGCATGTCCACCTGCGTGTACTACAACAATCCGCGCGGGGCGGTGGAGGAGGCGGCTACCCGCAAGCGCGCCGATCAGGCGCGGAGGACCCCGACCCAGTACGGACGCGATGGGCAGCCGATGTTCCCGGCGGAGTGGCTGGCCAACTCCGGCGGCAGTCCGAAGCGGCAGCGCTGGCTGAACCGCATGGCGGAACTCGGCTACTTCGAACTGGATGGGGCCAATTGCGCGCAGAGACGCCAGGAATCCGAGCCACTCCAGGGGCGGCCGGGACCCCAGGGGAGCGCGGCATGAAGCGGTACCGCGTCGGCATCGTCGGCCTCGGCCGCATGGGCAGCACCATCGACGACGAGGGACACAGCAGGCAGCCGTATTCGATCGCCGCCTCGTGCCGCGCCAGCGAGCGCCTGGAGGTGGCGACCGCCGCCGACCTGCGACCCGAGCGCCGTGAGGCGTTCCGCGAGCGCTGGGGCGTCGAGGCCGTGTACGCGGACTACCGGCAGATGATCGCCGAGCAGCGCCCCGACCTGGTGGCGGTCTGCACTACCGCTTCGGGCCTGCAGAAGCCGGCCAACCAGGCTCCGGACGCCAGCTTCCGCGGCGACTCGCACGCGGAGCTCACGGTGGCGCTGGCAGAGCTCGGCGTGCCGATGCTGTACATGGAGAAGGCGATGGCGAGTTCCCCACGCATGGCCGATGCCGCGCGCGACGCCTGCATCGCCGCCGGCACGCTGTTCAACACCGGCGTGCTGCGCCGCTTCGACAACCGCTACGACGCCGTGCGTCAGGCGATCGCCGACGGCGCGATCGGCACGCCCCGGGCGGCGGTTCACTATGCCAAGAGCAATCTCATGCACGGCCATGTGCACTCCATCGACACCCTGTCGTTCCTGCTCGGCGATCCGCCCATCGAGGCGATCCGCGGCGAGTTGCTGCCGCGCGACGCCGACGGCCGGCCGCGGCCGGTGGAGGGAGACCAGATCCCCAGCGACCCGGACGCAACCTTTCAGCTCCGCTTCGCCGGAGGCGTGGAAGCGTGGTCGGTGCCGGCCGGCAACTGGGAGTTCGAGGTGCACGGCAGCGAGGGGGCGATCCGCTCCGAGAACAACGGTGCCGGCATCACGCTGCGCACGGCAGCCGGCCCCGGACGCCGTCCGGACCTGGTGCCGGCACCGATCGAGGTTCCCGAAGCGCGGAGCCCGGTGGTGGCGTGCCTGGAGGACCTGGTCGATGCATACGAGTCAGGCCGGCCGACGCGCAGCCCGGTCGACCTGAGCGCCCGCATCGTCGACGCCTGCGTGGCCGTCGCCGAAAGCCACCGCCGCGGCGGCGCCTGGGTCGACCTGCCGCTGGACGCGCGCGACTTGTACATCTTTCACGTGTAGAGCGGCACTTTCACGTGGAGAGCGGCAGCGGTCAGCGCCGGGCCGCGGCGGTCAGCTCGGCGAAGCGGAAGCAGCCGGTCACGTGGTCGTTGACCACGCCCACCGCCTGCAAGTGGGAGTACACGATGGTGGGACCGACGAAGCGGAAGCCGCGCGACTTGAGGTCGCGGCTCACGGTCCGCGACAGCTCGGTTTCCGCCGGCATGTCGGCCTGTTCGCGCCAGTCGCCGACGACCGGACGGCCATCGACGAAGCGCCAGAGGTAGTCGCAGAAGCTCCCGAACTCCTCCTGAACGGCCAGAAAGGCGCGCGCATTGTCGATCGAGGAGGCCACCTTCAGCCGGTTGCGCACGATCTCCGGGTTGCCGAGCAGCGCCTCGCGCTCGTCGTCGCCGTAGTGGGCCACGCGCGCCGGATCGAAGCCCTGATACGCGCGCCGGTAGCCGGCCCGCTTGTGCAGGATGGTGCGCCAGCTCAGTCCCGCCTGTGCCCCTTCCAGGACCAGAAACTCGAACTGCGCCCGGTCGTCGTCCCGGATCGGCGTGCCCCACTCGGTGTCGTGGTACGCCTGCATCAGCTCATCGCCCGCGCACCAGGCGCAACGGTGGGGCT
Source organism: Spirochaetia bacterium (assembly GCA_965215345.1). Lineage (GTDB taxonomy): Bacteria > Spirochaetota > Spirochaetia > SZUA-6 > Bin103 > CATQHW01. The sequence continues at coordinate 3,775,757 of CBDCDL010000002.1, forward strand.
CGGTCATGGCGCGACGATACCACGGCCGTTGACAAGGTCCGGGTCTGCGGTGATTCTCATGAACTGCCATGCCGGCACCGGCACTGACCGCCGACGGCGCCGACGGTGATCGCGGACTGACTGCGGGCCGGCCGGGGCTCAGAGGATGAAGCCCAGGGCGTACAGATGGAACGGATACCAAGCGAGCGTGATCGCGACGATGGTGTAGTGCAGGCGCCCGAGTCCGGTCCACCACTTCTCGCGCCATGATCGCCACGCCAAGTACAGGACGTACACCGTCGCGGCGGCGGTGAGATACGGGACGTAGAACAGCGGCAGGAGCCACGGGGGGTACACGCAGTTCCGCACCACCTCGTCCGCCAGCCATCGCAGCCGGCCCGGTCCCACCCAGTCCATCTGGCCCGTTGCGTGGAGGTCGAGAAACACCAGCCGGCTGACCACGTCCGGCAACCGGACCATCAACAGGGCGAATATCACGTCGAGCGACGCGCGCACCCACCACCAGAAACCCACGCTGAGTGCGATGACTGCTCCGGCCGTCAGCCTCGGGAAGCCCTTCGGTGCCGCCGCGCGCGATCGGGACCCGGCGCGTCGAACCAGGGCTGCCACCGGCCAGACGATCAGCGCCGAAAGATGAAACGCCAGGATAAGCAGCACTCCCAGGACCAGGGCCATGCGCGGCACGAGGTGGACGACTGTGGGGTCGGCCGTGCCCGTGGTGTCGGGCCGCAACAGAACCTGGTGCCACCTGGCCGGAAAGCACGGCGACAGGTCGGTGCTTGACGCGTCCCGGAACGCTCCGGGCGGGTCGTTTCCTCGTGGCGGCTCCTGCTGAGCCTGCGCCACCCAAGCGAGCAGGAGCAGGGCCGCCCCGGCCAGCACCGTCTTCACGGGGATGAAACCGGGGTAGACCATCTGGAACGGTACCAGGCGAGCGTGACCGCCACGATGCTGTAGTGCAGGCGTCCGAAACCGTCCACCACTTCTTCCGCCACGATCGCAATGCCAGATACAGAACGTACACCGTGGCGGCCGCGGTGAGGTAGGGAATGACGAACAGCGGCCGGACCCAGGGGTAGAAACCAAAGTTCCTGGCCACTTCGTCCGTCAGCCACTTCAAGTCGTCCGGTCCGTTCAGAACGGTAACCACCAACCACGGCACCGGCTGGGACGTGAGCTCCCAGAACGCATACAGGAAATTCGGTCGTCGCGCGCACCGACACGGAGAACCCATGCTGACCACGATGACGGCGGCGGCCGTCAGCCGTGGGTGCCCGATCAGCCGCGCCGCCATTGGCGCGCCGGAGCGGAAGCGGCGGATCACCGCGGCGCCCGGCCAGAGGATCAGCGCCGAGACATGGAACGCCAGGATCAGCAGCACGCCAAGTGCCAGCAGATCCGCGATCGGGGCCTCCTGGAAGAACACGATCGGACGTGGCATGCGCGCGGCGGGTTGGAGGTAGATCGTCCGAAACCGGATCCTTGCTGGTCTGCCGCCGGAGGGCACGCTGGCGAGGGATCGGCACCCGGCGAGTTCAGGAACGCGCCGATCAGCGTGCGTCCACAGGGCGTGTCCATGCCGACGCCCGGACCGGCCATGGGCACCACGACGGAGTGACTGCGGCGGAGCATTTCCGCCGCCACTTCGGCCGACCGAGGCGGGTTGTCCGGTCAAGCTCACCGGACAGCAGCAGGGTGGGAATGTCGCCGACCGGTTCCTGTCCATCGGCTCGACGGTCGGGTCATGCCAGGTCGCGCAGAGCGCGGGAACCAGATCCGGCGCCTCGGGATCGACCATGCGGGGTAGGCGGCGCGATCCCCGAGAACGCCGGACAGGCCGGCGAAGCGGCCCTCGGCGTGGCAGAGGAGCGACGCCACGCTGCCGAGTTGTCGGGCTTGGCGCAGTCTTCGAGCACCGACAGGTAGCCGCAATCGATGTGTGCGCCGTGCGCCCGGTCGCTCCACGGACATGGGGATTCGATGAACTCGGGCCGAGTGAAGTGCGTGGACCCGAGTGGCTCCTGCTGGGCTTGTGCCACCCATGCCAGCACGAGCAGGGACGCCCCGGCCGCCATCGACGCGCCCCTTGAGCGTACGGCGATGGATCATGGGACAGCTTATTAGCATTAGCAGCCGCGGGCGGGCTGACGATGCCATACCTCGCAACGGCCCGGCGCACAGGTCACGAGCGATACCGGATGATCAGTCTGATTGCATGTGGTAGCACCTTTTGAAATACGCCGCAGATCGGGATGGGCGTTCGTGACACAACTTGCCTTCCGGCCGCAACGGGGCATGATTACGCCCTCGGAGGAGGAGCCGCCATGCCCACGATCCGCCTGATCGACCATCACACCGTGTACGACAACCCGGTGCCGAGCCTGCGCAGCCGGCACGCCTACTTCCCCGGCCTGGTGGCGCTGCCGTCCGGGGAGCTGCTCGCGCTCTTCATGCTCGGCGAGGCGATGGAGGCCACGGACGGCGCGACCATGGTGTCCCGCTCGGCCGACGGCGGACGCACGTGGGAGCTGCAGGGGCCGCTCCACGAGCGGCCGGCGAGCGGCGCCGGTGCGCACCACTCGGACTACCTCAAGGCGACCCTGCTGGCCGAAGGCCGGCTGATCGCCGCCGGCTACAACTTCCACCGCGGCGGCCGGGACGAGCCGGTGACCAACGCCGCCACCGACGGCGTGCGTGGAGGCGACAACCTGGTGTCGTTCTCCGACGACGACGGCAGGACGTGGTCGCCGCCCGTCGTGATCCCTCGCACCCGCCCCGAGCTGATCGAGCTGTCCGGGCCGACCATCCAGGTCGCCGGGGGCGCGATCCTGGGCGCGGGCTCGATGTTCCCGCGCTGGGACGGGAGCAACCCGTCCGGGTGCGTGGGCGCGCTGCTGCGCAGCGACGACGGCGGCGCGACCTGGGACGACCGGACCGACTTCTTCGTCGATCCCGCCGGACGCTACGCCCCGTCTGAGCCTCGGCTGTGCGAGCTGCCGGATGGCCGCATCGTCGCCCTGTCGTGGATCATGGACCACGTCGGCGGCACCAATCTGACCAACCACGTCACGATCTCCCACGACGGCGGCGCCACTTGGTCCGCGCCGATCGACACCGGCGTGGCGGCGCAGGCCTCAAACCTGATCTCCTGGGACGGGGACCTGGTGCTGTCCGTCCACTCGCAGCGCGAGGGCAGCGACATCGGCGTCTACGCGCGGCTGGCCGACCTCGCGGGCGACCGCTGGCGGACGATCACGGAGTCCTGCCTGTGGGAGAACGCGCCGGCCATGCAGGTCGCGGCCTACGCGACCATGGGGGTCAATCTCAAGTTCGGCCAGCCGTCGCTGCTGCGCCTGTCGGAGACCGAGGTCCTGGCCACCCACTGGGCGGTCGAGAACGGTCAGGGCCGCATCCTCTCCCATCGTCTGCAGGTTGACGAATAATCCACCTGAGGGGCCAGGTACGCGGTAGGGTATGCTGCGGTGGGGATGAACATGGTTGATGTGCGTGCCCTGACGTATGTACAGGAGGTCGCCCCGTGAGTGCACAGTCCCCGCTCACCCCGGCTCGGATCGAGCGCCTCCACGTACGGAACTACCGCGCTCTGCGATCTGTCGATCTCAAGGACTTGACTCCGATGACGGTACTGCTGGGCCCTAACGGTAGCGGAAAGTCAACAGTTTTCGATGTGTTCGCGTTTCTTGCGGAGTGCTTCGAGTCCGGCCTTCGCCGCGCATGGGACCGACGCGGGCGCGCGAGGGAACTCAAGACGCGCGGGGCCGAAGGCCCGGTGATGATTGAGATCAAGTACCGGGAGCGACCGAAGACTCCGGTGATTACCTACCATCTTTCGGTGGATGAGCGCGACGGCATGCCGGTGGTCGCACACGAGTGGCTGAGATGGAAACGGCGACGCTATGGAGCACCGTTTCGGTTCCTGGAATACCGACAGGGTGAGGGCAGAGCGGTGAGCGGTGAAGCGCCGGACGCGGAGGACCAGAGAGTCGAGATTCCGCTGAGTTCGCCAGATCTATTGGCAGTGAACGCTCTCGGTCAGTTCCACGAGCACCCTCGCGTGACGGCGCTCCGAGACTTCATCATGGGCTGGCACGTTTCCTATCTCTCGGCCGACAGCGCCCGTGGCCAACCCGAGGCGGGGCCTCATGAACGTCTGACCAAGACCGGTGACAACCTGGCAAACGTCATTCGGTTTCTTGCTGAGAGATACCCGGAGCGGCTTGAACGCATCTTCATGGCGCTGCGCGAGTGCGTGCCGCGCATCGAGAGCGTACGAGCTGATACCATGCCAGACGGTCGGTTGCTGCTTCAGATCAAGGACGCTCCGTTCGATAACCCGGTGTTGGCAAGGTTCGCTTCTGACGGGACGTTGAAGATGCTGGCCTATCTGATTCTCATGTACGATCCGGCGCCTCCTGCTTTCATCGGCATAGAGGAGCCTGAAAACTATCTTCATCCTCGATTGCTCCCGGGGTTGGCGGAGGAGTGCCGTGCCGCCGGTGAACGCACCCAGTTGCTCGTCACGACCCACTCGCCGTTCTTCCTCAATGCGCTTCGGGCCGAAGAGGTTCGTGTTCTTTGGCGCGACGAGGCTGGCTGCACCCGGACGCGCCGCGTTGCCGACATCCGCGGCGTTCGGGAGTTCGTTGAGGAAGGTGCAAACCTCGGATCTCTTTGGATGGAAGGACACTTCGCCGTCGGGGACCCGCTGGTCGCACAGGGGACGCCACTCCACGAGCTCGACCGATAGAGCAGCATGACCGTGAGCCATCTCGTCATGCTGGTAGAGGAACCGTCAATGGAGGCATTTCTCGGCAGCCTGCTACCGAGGATACCGACCGTGGATCGAACGTATGAAGTCCATGCGTTCCAGGGAAAGTCTGATCTCTTGCGAAATTTGCCGATGCGTCTTCGCGGATATCGGCGTTGGTTGCCGGCGGATTGGCGTCTTGTTGTGCTGGTTGACCGAGATGCCGACGACTGCCAAGAGCTCAAGGAAAAGCTGGAAAGTATCGCTGGAGAGTCAGGCCTGACCACGCGCACGAGCGCAGAAGGTGGCCCTTGGCAGGTGGCCAACCGAGTGGTGATCGAGGAGCTTGAGGCTTGGTATTTCGCCGACTGGGAGGCCGTTCGAGATGCCTATCCGAGATTGCCGGCGAACGTGGATCAGAAAGCCCGCTATCGGAATCCCGATGCGATCCGCGGCGGCACGTGGGAGGCACTTGAACGGATCATGCAACAGCATGGGTATTTCCGCACGGGATTGCGCAAGGTGGAGGCGGCGCGCGCCGTGGGCGAGCATGTCGACGCCCAGCGCAATCGGTCGCGCAGTTTTTCGCGATTCTTCGACGTCATCACGGAAGCGAGCGCATAGCGGACGCCAAGCTGTCCGGCGATCGATTCGTTTCATGGCATAATACCATGGGCGTCGGCATAGGAAACGTGAGTCGATCTGAGAAGGAGCGAGGGCAGAGCGGCAGCATGGAGCTGCGCGAGCCGATCGAGCGCGCCATGGGCTACGTCGAGCGCTGGGCGGCGCCGCTGGCGGAGCTGGACGCGGCCGCCGCGGTCGCCGGCGGCGACGACCGGTATATCGCGGAGGACCTGACCCACAACGTCGGCCGCGCCCTCGACGCCCTGCTCAAGGGGCGGGAGGTTACCGGCCGCGCGGTCGACGGCACGGTGCTCGGCGCGCTGCGCGGCGTCCTGCTCGCCACCCTGGACAACCCGACCGGTTTCCCCGCCGCCTGGTGCCGCCTGGCCGACTTCTACTACGACGGCCAGAAGGCCGGGATGACCTGCTCCCCGCACAACCTGCGGGAGGCGGTGCAGGCGCTCGTGGCGCTGTACCGCGGCGACGGCGACGCGGAGGCGCGGCGCCGGCTCGGTACGCTGTTCGACAGCCTGCTGGCGATCACCGACGACGGCGGCCTCTACCGGGCCGACCGGATCGCGGCGGAGCCGCTCCTCCGCGGCGCGCAGCCATTCGCCGACCACCAGGTGATCGGCGAGTTCTACCAGTCCTGCACGCAGAACCGGGGCCGGCTGATCATGGCGCTCACTCAGGCGTACCGGGCGCTCGGCGACCCGCGCGCTCTGGAGCTGGCGCAGCGCTTCGTGCGCCTGGTGCGCGCGGAGGCGTTCGCCGAGGACGGCCACCTGACCCACCTCGCCGGCAATCACACCCACTCGATCACCGGCACCGTGCATGGCCTGGCCGACTGGGGGTTGCTGGCCGGCGACCTGGACACCCTCGACCATGCCCGCCGCATTGTGCAGGTGGGACTGCCGCCGACCTGCGCCAGCTTCGGCTGGTCGATCGAAGGCGCGTGGCGGGAGGTGATCCCCGGCCGCGGCGAGGTCAACAATACCGGCGACATGGTGCAGGCCGCGCTGATCCTGGGCCGCGCCGGCTGGCCGGGTTTCTTCGAGTCGGCCGAGCGCATGATCCGCAGCCACGTGCTGCCGTCGCAGTGGCGGATCGGCCAGCCCTACCGCCGGCCGGCCGACGACCCGAAGAACCCGCCGCCGCGGGTGCCGGACGGAGAGGACGGCGGCTGGGGATGCCCGGCGGTCAACGACCGCTACGGCCGCTCGCGCTTCGGTGTCCTGGACATCACCCAGGGCGGCATACAGTGCCTGTGGGCGGCGATCCGGGAGGGCATCGTCGAGGATGACCTCGGAATGGCCGTGAACCTGCTGTTCTCCAACCGGGTCCCGTCGCTGCAGGTGGACAGCGGCCTGCCGGAACAGGGCCGCCTGCGCGTCGCCACGCGGGGGAGGGGCCGCGCGCCGGCCACGCTCCGCATCCGTCGGCCGAGCTGGCTGGACGCCGGCCGGCTGACCGTGCGGCGCGACGGCGTGCCGGAGCGGCCGTGTCTGACCGACCACTGGCTGATCGTCCCGACGGCTGGCCCCACCACCGTCGAGATCACGTTCCCGGTGGCACGCCGCGACGGCGCCGAGTGGGTGAACCACCGGCCCTATCGCGTCGTCCGGGACGGCGACCAGGTGGTGGCCATGGATCCGAAGGGGGAGTGCGCGCCGATGTATCCGAGCGCCGCCGAGCTGAGCGGCGCGAGCGCACCGGATACCGGCGCGGGCAGCGGGTGATCGCGGCCCGCGCCGGCGGACGCCGGGCACGGGCGGCGGTGCTAAGATGCGCCGCGATCCGGAAGGCACCATGACGAGCGAACCGCGGGAGACGTTGATCGAAGCCGAGGACCTCACCAGGGTTTTCGGCGCCGGCGCCGAGGAGGTGAACGCGCTCAGGGGCGTGTCGATCTCGATCCAGGCCGGCCGCTTCGTGCTGCTCCGCGGCCGCTCGGGCTCCGGCAAGACCACGCTCCTCAACCTGCTGGGCGGGCTGGATCGGCCCACCAGCGGCACCGTGACGGTCGACGGCCGTGACCTGCAGGCCATGAGCGGCGGGCAGCGCAACCGCTGGCGGCGCGACACCGCGGCCTTCGTCTTCCAGGCGCTCGCGCTGCTGCCGGGGCTCACCGCGCTGGAGAACGTCGACCTGCCGCTGCGCATCGCGGGGGTGGATCCCCGCACCGCCGCCGCCAGAGCGCGCGAGCATCTCGAGCGGGTGGGCCTGGGGCCGCGCGCCCATCACCGCGTGTTCGAGCTGTCCGGCGGCGAGCAGCAACGCGTCGCCGTGGCCCGCGCCCTGGTCAAGCAGCCGGCGGTGCTGTTCGCCGACGAGCCGACCGGTGAGCTCGACCAGGGATCCGGCGCCACCGTGCTGCAGCTCCTCCGCTCCGCGGTCGAAGAGCGGCGCATGACCGCCGTGGTCACCAGCCACGATCATCTGGTGACCGGCTTCGCCGACCGGGTGTACGCGATCGCGGACGGCATGCTGCATCAGGTCGAACCGGCCGCGAAGGGCACGTCGTGAGGGTGAGCGCGCTTCCTGCTCGCCGCTTCGTCCTGCTCGCGGTGCGCGGTGCGCTGTCGGTGGTCACCGTGGCGCTCTTCGCCGTGCTCGCGGGATGCGGCCGGCAGGCCGACGACCTGGAACTGCCGGCCGAGCTGTCGGAGCTGGGCGCCCGCGCATCGGCGCCCACCTACCCGGTGGAGCGGCGCGATCTGGCCGTCGAGATCGAGCGGGTGGCGCGCGTGCAGTCGGTGCGGCTGCAGGAGCTGTACTTCCAGGAGGGCGGCCGGCTGGCGGAGCTCAACGTGGGCACCGGCGACCGGGTGACGCAGGGGCAGATCCTGGCGCGGGTCGCCAGCGGCCCGCTTCAGCACAGCCTGCGCCTGGCCGAGCTCGACCTGGAGATCGACCGTCTGCGGGCCGCCTCGCAGGGTCCGGGCTCCTCCAGCGTCGACCGGCAGATCCGGCAGCTTGAGGTGACCAAGCGCGAGGCGGCGGTCGACTTCCTGCGGCGGCGCGTGGAAGCGCACACCATCCGCGCCCCCTACGACGGCGTGATCACGCGGGTGAACCCGGTGGTGGACGAGATCGTCGAGGGCTACCGCACCATCATCGAGATCGCCGACCCACAGGATCTGGAGTTGCAGATGGACGTCAGCGTCGACCAGTTCGACCGGATGGAGGTCGGGCAGTCGGCGCAGGTCGAGATCAGCAGGGGCACCTGGGCACCGGGCACGGTGTCGCGGCTTACCAGCCGCACCTCGGGCCGCGATGCCGCCCTGCGGCGCGAGGAGTACGTCGTGCACCTGCGGCTGGACGAGGCCGACGCGGTGTCGTTCCGCATGGGCGCCCGCCACGCGGCACGCGTGCTGGTCGACTTCCGCCCGGACACGCTGCTGATTCCCATCTCGACCCTGCGCGAGTTCCAGGGCCGGACCTACGTGCGCGTACTGGAAGGGGTGCAGCGGCGCGAGGTCGACGTGAAGGTCGGTGTCCGCACCGATACGCGCGTCGAGGTTCTGGAGGGCCTGGAGTCCGGACAGACCGTCATCGGCAAATGACGGTGCATTTCCCCGTGGGGCGACAGCGGCGATGCGTGCATGACGCGATGATGCCCGGGCGGATTGGGCCATGGGCCAATCAAGCCGGGAAATGCACCGTCAAACGAGGGTGCAACCGGCCATGATCGGCCGCCTGGGCCGATACGCGCTTGCCCTCTTCTGGATCACCTTGAAGCGGATCGCCAAGAACTGGCGGCTGGTGACGCCGCTGTTGCTCGGACTGATCCTCGCGTCGGCGTTCGTGGCCGCGGTGCCGATCTACTCCGCGGCAAGCCTGCAGCGCAGCTTCATCCAGCACTGGCGCGAGCAGGACAGCTTTCGCGCCCCGTTCGCGGTGATCCCGTCGCACCGCAATCCGCGCCGCAAGGTGGCGGTCGATCCCGCGCGCATCAACGAGCTGGAGCGCTATCTCGGCGACGCGCTGCAGGCGGCGGCGGGCCACCCGCCGCTGAGCGTCTCGTCCTACAAGACGTTCGGCGTCGACTTCCTGATGCTCTCCGCGGATGCCGAGCCGGGAGGCCGCGTGACCCGCGCAGAGCTCGGCGTGATGAGCAACCTGCAGGAGCACGCCGACCTGGTGGACGGCCGCTGGTTCGGCGACCGCTCCGACGGCGTGGTCGAGGTGGTGGTCGGCGGGCGCACCCTCGACGAACTGGAACTGCTGGTCGGGGCGCGCTACTGGTGGGCGTACAGCCTGCGGGAAGACGAGGAGATCGATCCGGCGGCCGGCATCGACATCCGCACCCTGCAGGGACAGCGCTTCGCCGTGGTCCCGGTGGAGGTGGTCGGCCTGGTGCGGCCGCGGCCGGGCCTGACCTCCCGCGAATGGATCTACCCGCTGCTGCCGGACCGCCTGTTCATCCGCCGCGAGCCGTTCGAGCGCATGCGGGAGGCCGGCCTGCGCGTCGATCGTGCCGACTGGCAGTGGGTGTTCGACGACCGGCTGGTGCAGGTCGCCGATGTCGGCCGCCTGATCGCCCATCTGGAAGCGATCGAAGTTCGCATGGCCGAGTTGATCCCCGACACCGAGTTCTGGCTGTCGCCGCTGGACTTCTTTCGCGGCTTCAAGCGGATCCTGGACCAGGTGTCGCTGTTCCTGCTGTCCCTGGCGGCGCCGACGCTCGCCATGATCGTCGCCTACGTGATGCTGATGGCGGCCCTCAGCGTCGAGCAGCGCATCGCGGAGGTCGCCACGCTGCACAGCCGCGGCGCCGGGCGGCTGCAGGTGCTGGCAAGCTTCGCGCTGGAGTGGGCGGTGCTGGCCGCCGTCGCGGCCCTCATCGGGCCGTACGTGGGGCTGATCGCGGCGCGCGCGGTCGGCTCGACCGAGGGGTTCCTGGGCTTCGCGGCGATCGCCGCCGGCGCCGGCACGGACGCCGGCTCAGGCCTGCCGCTGGCGGTCACCCGGCAGGCCCGTGGGTTCGCGGCGCTGGCGAGCGTGCTGGCGGTGGCCGCCGCCGTGGGGCCGGCCGCCGCCGGCGGTCGGCTGTCGGTGGTCACCCTCAGGCAGCTTCGCGCACGCGGCATGCGCCGCTCGTTCTGGCACCGCTACTTCATCGACGTGATCGTGATCGGGGTCGGCTTCTACGGCTACTCCAGCCTGCGCTGGCAGTCGATCCGCCTGGCGCCGGATGCCACCGTCGAAGCCGACCCGCTGCTGTTCGTGGTCCCGGTGCTCTTCTTCCTGGGCTTCGGCCTGCTGCTGCTCAGGCTGTTTCCGCTGGCGATGGCGGCGCTGAGCCGGCTGACCGCCGTCGTGCGCGGGGTGGTGTGGCAGCTCAGCTTCCGCCGGCTGGCGCGCAACACCGGGCCGTTCGTGTCCGTGGTGGTGCTGCTGATCGTCACCGTGGCGATGGGCATCTACAATGGTTCGGCGGCGCGTACCCTGCAGCTCAACATCGCCGACCGGATCCGCTACCTCGTGGGCGCGGAGGTGGTGGTGATCGAGTCGTGGATCCCGCCTGATCCCGACAACCCGGAACCGGTTCGGCGGCGGGAGGACCCGCGGCCGGTCGCGGCGAGCGAGCCGCCGTGGGTGGCGCGGGCCGAGATCCCCGGCGTGGAGGCGATGGCGCGCGTGCTCTACCGCCGGGCCGAGGGTCGCAGGGGATCAACGCAGCTCAGCGCGTTCAACCTGATGGCCCTGACTCCGGAGGAGTTCGTGCACGCGGCATGGCAGCGGGACGACCTGCTGCCGTACCCGTTCACGGAGTACCTGGTGGCGCTGGCCAGGCACCGGGAGGGCGTGCTGATCAGCCGGTGGCTGGCGGGCCGCTACGACCTGGGACCGGGGGACGCGTTCACCATCGAGTACCAGAACCAGCCGATCGAGGTGTACGTGGTGGCCGTGATCCCCTACTGGCCGGCGCTCGATCCGTCCGATCGCGCGTTCGTGGTGGCCAACCTCGCCCACGTGCAGGACTTCACGGTCCTGGAACCGTACGAGAGCTGGTACACCGTGAACGAGGAGGAGATGACCTCACCGGACGGTGTGACCGGGGTGGACCTCCTGGTCGACGAGCTCTCGTCGATCGGCGTGATCGCCGAGCGGGTCATGGACACCCGCGGTCAGCTCGCCGAGCTGCAGCGCGAGCCGTACCGCCGCGGCTTCTTCGGCGTGCTGTCGCTGGGCTTCGTCGCGGCGGCGGCGGTGACCGTGCTGGCGCTGCTGGTCTCCACCATCTCCTCGACGCGGGAGCAGTCCGTGCAGATCGCGGCCCTGCGCGCCAACGGCCTGTCGGCGCTGCAGACCACCGGCGTGCTGGCGGTGGAGCGCCTGTTGACCGTCGGCGTGGGCGTGGGGCTGGGCGTGGCCGGCGCGCGCATCGCGTCGCTGCTGTTCCTGCCGCTCCTGCGCGACCGCGCCGCGGAGGTGTCGACCGTGCCGCCGTACCTGGTGGTGAGCGACGTGGCCGACCTCACCGCGCTGCTGCTGGTGGTGGCCGCCGCGCTGGCGGCCGCGGTGGTGGCGGTGGCCATGTTCATCGGCCGGCGCCAGGTGGCCGGCGCCGTCCGCCTGGGAGAGGAGCCGTGAGCGATCCGACCGATGCCCGGGCGATCCGCTGTGCCGGCCTGATCAAGATCTACAAGATCGAGGACATCGAGGTGGTCGCCCTGCAGGGGCTGGACCTGGAGGTGCAGCGCGGCGAGCTGATGGGGATCATCGGTCCGAGCGGCAGCGGCAAGACCACCCTGATGAGCGTGCTGGGCGGCCTGGACACGCCGTCGGCCGGCCGGGCCTGGGTGTCCGGCATCGACCTGGTGGCGCTCAACGACCGGCAGCGGCTGCGCTACCGGCGCCGGGACGTGGGCTTCGTCTGGCAGAACACGGCGCGCAACCTGATCCCGTACCTGACCGCCGCGGAGAACGTCGAGCTGGCGATGATGGTGGCCGGACGCTTCGACCGCCCGCGCGCGCTGGAGCTGCTGCGGCTGGTCGGACTCGGACACCGCACCCGGCACCGGCCGCAGGCCATGTCCACAGGCGAGCAGCAACGGGTGGCGGTCGCCATCGCCCTGGCCAACGAGCCGCACGTGCTGCTGGCCGACGAGCCGACCGGATCGCTGGACGACGAGAACGCCGCCCGGTTGCTCACCCTGTTCGACACCGTGCGGCGCGAGCTCGGCGTGACGGTCGTGATCGTCACCCACGACACCAACGTGGCCGGATCGCTGGACCGCTACGTGGCGATCCGCGACGGCAAGACCGCCACCGAGGCGGTGCGCCTGTCCGGCACGCCGCCGTCGACCCGGGAGGTCGCGGAGGACGGTGCGGAGGGGACCGCGGACCCGCAGGCGGCGGCCGATGCCGCGAGCCACGACCACTTCGTGCTGCTCGATTCGGCCGGCCGCATGCAGGTCCCGGAGGAGCTGCGCGGCCGCTACGGCATCGGCGGACGGGTGCGCTTGGTGGAACAGGACGGCCGCCTGGTGATCGAGCCGCCCGGCGGCGGCTGAGCGGCCGCTCGGCGGCACCGACTCCCGGACTGCCATGCCGCCACAGGACGGGACGTTTCCGGTAAGGTGTCGTCGTGTCCAGTGAGTCGTGTGGAGGATGACCCATGGCGAGTTCGGTGCTCTCCCCCGTCAAGATTGACTACCCCAGTTCGGACGGCAAGCCGGTGGCGGAAACCGACGTTCACATCAACGCGCTGTTGTACGCGCGTGGTGGGCTGCACCACCACTTCCGTCACCGTCCGGACGTGTACGTCGCCGGCGACCTGTTGATCTACTACGAAGAGGGCAATCCCAAGGCGAGGGTAGCGCCGGACATATTCGTGGTGCTGGGGGTGGCGAACCACGTCCGGTCGTCGTATTTCCTGTGGGAGGAACGCAAGGGCCCTGACTTCGTGCTGGAGATCACGTCGGCGGGTACGCGGAGAGAAGACCAAGGGAAGAAGCGGAGGTTGTATCGCCGGCTGGGGGTGAGGGAGTACTGGCAGTACGACCCGATGGGAGAGTGGCTGCAGCCGCCGCTGCGGTGCCTGGAGCTGGTGGCGGGGGAGTACGAGGAGCTGCCGGGGAGTGATCTGGCGGATGAGGCGATGACGAGCAGGGTGCTGGGACTGGAGCTACGAGTCACGGAGGACGGGTTGCGCTTTCACGATCCGGTGACCGGGCAGAACATTCACACGCTGGCGGAGACCGACGCCGCATGGCGGCGGGAGCAGCAGGCGCGCCAAGCGGCGGAAGCAGGGTGGCAGGCGTCGGAAGAGGCGCGCCAAGCGGCGGAAGCAGGGTGGCAGGCGTCGGAAGAGGCACGTCGCGCCGCGGAAGCGCGGGTGGCCGAACTGGAGGCCATGCTGCGCCGGGAGCGCGGTCGCGATTCCTGATCAGGGAGGGTGACTCGGCTCCCTCCCCCCGGTCGCGGGTTGATCCGAGTGTCCGGCGAGGGTAAGATCTCCGGCCGAACACCATTTCCCACCGGAGGTTCCGCAATGCTACTAGGACGATACTCTGGAGGTAGAAACCCGTTGTTTCTACTCATCGCGGCGACCGCGCTGCTTCTGACGCCGCTCGCGGCATCCGCCGACGGCTTCGCACAGATCTACGAGCTGAGCGCCTGGGAGGCGGAGTCCGGCCCGCTGACCCTGTCGGAGTCGCCGATGACTCAGGCGATGGTCGACGCCGGTGACCTGCCGGCGCTCGCCGAGCGCATCCCGGCCGAACCGGTCGTGATCGTGCCGACCGAGGAGGTAGGCAGCTACGGCGGCACGATGAACTTCCTCACCGACGGCGGCAGCGGCTGGACGGACAACTGGTTCCTGTACGAGTTCCCGGCGGTCCTGACCCCGGACCTCGCACAGATCGTGCCCAACACGCTGGCCGGCTGGGAGGCGAACGACGACGCGAGCACGTGGACCCTCTACCTGCGCGAGGGCATCCGCTGGAGCGACGGCACGCCGCACACCGCCGACGACTGGCTGTTCTACTGGAACGACATGGCCCTCAACACGGACATGTTCGCCAGCGGCATCTCCTTCGTGGACGGCGCCGAGGAGCCGGGCGAGATTCGCAAGATCGACGACTACACGATTCAGATCTCCTTCGACGGGCCGCGCGGCACGCTCATCGAGCAGATGACCTTCCTGCGGCCCACGCCCTACCTGCCCGCGCACTACCTGAAGCAGTTCCACCCCACCTACACCGACATGAGCGAGATCGAGAAGGAGATCAAGGCGCGCGGCCTGGAGACCTGGACCGACGTGATGAACCAGGAGTGGAAGCAGGAGAGCCTGTCGGTCAACCGGCCGTACCTGTCGTCCTGGGTGCCGGCCAACTCCTACAAGGACCCGATCTTCACCCTGAAGCGCAACCCCTACTACTTCAAGGTGGACTCGGCCGGCAACCAGCTCCCGTACATCGACCAGATCGACATGGAGAGCCTCCAGGGCGCCGGCGAGGTGTTCTTCCTCAAGTCGATCTCCGGCGACGTCGACTGGTTCCTCACCGGCGCCTTCGGTGGGCTGGACAGCCTGCCGCTGGCCTTGCAGAAGGGCATCGAGAACGACTTCCGCATCATCCAGCCGATCCCGAACTGCGCCAGCTCGGTCGGCACCACCTGGTTCAACCTGTTCCACCCCGACCCCGGGATGCGCGAGGTGCTCCGCAACAAGGACTTCCGCCTGGGGCTGTCCCACTCGGTCAACCGCGACGAGGTCAACCAGCTCCTGTTCAAGGGCGCCGGAACGGTCGCCAACCCGACGTTGATGTTCGGGCCTCCCTACCACGGCGAGCGCTTCGCGCAGGTCGGCCTGGAGTACGACGTGGAACTGGCCAACAGCCTGCTCGACGGGGCGGGACTGGACAAGCGCGACTCCGACGGCTTCCGCCTGCGTCCGGACGGCGAACGGATGCGCATCCTGCTCTCGATCCCGAACAAGTGGTCGAACCTGGCCAGCGAGGCGGCGGAGCTGTACGACGGCTACTGGGAGGCGGTCGGCGTCGAGGTGCAGCCCACCGTCGTCGAGTGGGGGACCTTCTGGTCACAGCTCGAGAACAGCGAGCACGACGTGGCCATCCACGCCAACTGCATGGGCGGCCGGATCGTCAATCCGCTGTTCCGGCCCGACTTCGGCGCCGTCAAGCACTGGCGCTTCGCTCAGGAGTGGTACAAGTGGATCGCCAGCGACGGAGCCGAGGGCGAGGAGCCGCCGGAGGCGTTCAAGCGCTACCGGGCGATCCGCGACCAGGCGGTGCAGGACCCGGATGAGGCCAAGCGCATCGCGGCCGTGCAGGAGATGCTAGGGATCCTCTACGACGAGCTGTTCGTCACCTTCGGCACGGTGGTGCCGCCCAACCTGGGCGGCTACCAGATCGCCACGAACCGCCTGCGCAACGTGCCGAATCCGCAGCAGGGGACCGGCATCTTCAACATTCCGGCGCAGTTCTACCTGCGCATGTAGCCGCCGGGCTCACGGAATAGGCGAGAAGGAGGGGCGCGCGCCCCTCCTTCGCTTTCTCAAGGCGGATGCTGCCGTTCATTGCCCGTCGCACGGCGCTCATGGTGCCGGTGCTGCTGGCGGTCTCGCTCCTCAGCTTCATCATCATCCAGTTGCCGCCCGGCGACTACTTCAGCTACTACATCGAGCAGCTCTACGCCCAGGGCGAGGTGATCGACGAGGCCCTGATCGAGTCGTTGCGCGTGCAGTACGGCGTCGATGGGCCGCTCGCCGTCCAGTACCTGAAGTGGCTGAGCAAGATCGTGCGCGGCGACTTGGGCCGCTCGCTCTCAGGCGAGCTCGTGATCGTGATCGTGCGCGATCGCCTGCCCTGGAGCATCCTGATCACGGCGGTCTCGTTCGTGTTCGTGCACGTGGTCGGCATCCCCATCGGCGTGCTGTCGGCCACGAAGCAGTACTCGATCCGCGATTACGTCGCGACCTTCATCGGCTTCATCGGCCTGGCGGTCCCCAACTTCCTGCTGGCCCTGGTGCTGGTGTGGGCGTGGTTCGCCTGGACCGGCCAGGTGCAGATCGGGCTGTTCTCGCGCGAGTACGCGATGGAGCCCTGGAGTCCGGCGAAGATCTGGGACCTGCTCAAGCACCTGATCATCCCCGCGGTCGTGATCGGCACGGCCGGCACCGCCGGCACCATCCGCAGCATCCGCGCCAACCTCCTGGACGAGTTGCAGAAGACCTACGTCACGGTGGCGCGCGCCAAGGGACTGTCGGAGGCGCGGGTGCTCTACAAGTACCCGTTCCGGATCGCGGTCAACCCCTGGGCCAGCACCATCGGCTGGCTGCTGCCCAGCCTGGTGAGCGGCGAGGTGCTGGTGTCGCTGGTGCTCGGCTTTCCGACCCTGGGGCCGATTCTGCTGGACGCGCTGCTCGGTCAGGACCTGTTCCTGGCCTCCAGCATCATCATGATCCTGAGCACCCTGACCGTGATCGGTACGCTGGTCTCCGACATCGTCCTGGCGTGGCTGGATCCGCGCATCCGGCAGTCGGTGTGAGCGGCATGGCGCGTCCCGAAGCGGAAGCCGCGGCCCCCGGACCGCCCGCATCGCCCGCTCCCGGCGGTGCTGCCGAAGAGCTCTCGGTCGCCTCGCAGTGGCAACTCATGCGCTGGCGCTTCACCCGCCACAAGCTCGCGGTGGTCGCGCTGGTGTTTCTCGGTCTCATGTACCTGGTGGCCGCCCTCGCCGATTTCGTCGGCCCCTACGATCCACGCCGCCATGACGCGGCCTTCGTCTACGCGCCGCCGACCGCCATCCACTTCGTCGACGAGGAGGGGCGCTTCCGGCTGCGCCCGTTCGTCTATCCCTACCGGTCCGAGCTGATCCTGGCGGAGTTCCGCACCGTCTACTCCGAGGACCGCAGCCGCATGGTGCCGATCCGGCTGTTCGCGCGCGGCGACCCGTACGTGTTGTGGGGCCTGTTCGAGACCGACCTGCACCTGTTCGGGCTCGACGACCCGGAGGCGCGCATCTTCCTGTTCGGCACGGACCGGCTGGGCCGCGACCTGCTCACCCGCATTCTGATCGGCAGCCGCGTGTCGCTGACCATCGGCCTGGTCGGCATCGCCGTGACCTTCGTGCTGGGCATCGTCATCGGCGGCATCTCCGGGTACTTCGGCGGCGGGGTCGACCTGGTCATCCAGCGGATCATCGAGTTCGTGCAGTCGCTGCCCACGCTGCCGCTGTGGATGGGGCTGAGCGCGGCGCTGCCCAAGTGGTGGTCGATCACGATGCGCTACTTCGCCATCGTCGTGATCCTGTCGCTGATCGACTGGACCGGCCTGGCGCGGGTCGTGCGCGGCAAGTTCATGGCGCTCAAGGAGGAGGACTACGTGGCCGCGGCGCGCCTCCACGGCGCCAGCCGCAAGCGGATCATCTTCCGGCACCTGCTGCCGGGCTTTCTCAGCCACATCATCGCGTCGCTGACGCTGTCGATTCCGGCCATGATCCTGGGGGAGAGCGCGCTGAGCTTCATCGGCCTGGGGCTGCAGGCGCCGGCCATAAGCTGGGGCGTGCTGCTGGCGGAGGCGCAGAAGACCCACGTGCTGGCGCTCTCGCCGTGGCTGTTGATTCCGGGGCTGTTCATCATCGTCGTCGTGCTGGCGTTCAACTTCGTCGGCGACGGCGTGCGCGACGCCGCCGACCCGTACGCGCACGTATGAGCAGTCCGGAGGCGCGGCGGGCCGGCGAGCTGTTGCTGGGCGTGAGCGATCTGTGCACCCACTTCGACTCCCGCGAGGGGACGGTGCGGGCCGTGGACGGAGTGAGCTTCGAGCTCCACCGCGGGGAGACCCTGGGCATCGCCGGCGAGAGCGGCTGCGGCAAGAGCGTGACCGCGCAGTCGATCATGCGAATCGTTCCCCGCAACGGCCGCATCGTCTCCGGCAGCATCGTGCTGCATCGCCCCGGCGGCCCGGTCGACCTGACCGGCCTGGCGGCAGCCGGGCGGGAGATCCGGGCCATCCGCGGCGCGGAGATTGCGCTGATCTTCCAGGAGCCGATGGCCGCCTTCAGCCCCGTGTACACCATCGGCAACCAGATCACGGAGGTGATCCGCCTGCACCAGCGCTGCTCGGCGCGCGAGGCGCGTCAGCGCGCCGTCGACATGCTGCAGCAGGTCGGCATGCCGAAGCCCGAGCAGACCGTCGACGCGTATCCGTGGGCGGTCTCCGGCGGCATGCGGCAGCGCGCGATGATCGCCATGGCGCTGGCCTGCCGGCCCAGCCTGCTGATCGCCGACGAGCCGACCACGGCGGTGGACGTCACCATCCAGGCGCAGGTGCTGGAGTTGATGAAGGCGCTGCAGGAGCAACTGCGGATGGGGCTGATCATCATCACCCACGACCTGGCCGTGATCGCCGAGCTGTGCGACCGGGTGATGGTGATGTACCTGGGCCGCGACGTGGAGTCGGGCCCGGTGGAGCAGGTGTTCCAGGCGCCGAAGCACCCCTACACCGTGGCGCTGCTGAACTCGGTGCCGGTACTCGGCGAAGGCCACGACCAGCGGATCGAGGCGATCGGCGGCAGCGTGCCGTCGCCGCTGGCCGCGCCGCCGGGATGCCCGTTTCATCCCCGCTGTCCGCACGCTAGGGCGGGCGTGTGCGACGGCGTCTACCCGGATGCCCGCCCGGTCGGGCCGGAGCAGTTGGTGAGCTGCTACCTGTATGACTGAGCGCCGAGCGATCGGCGGCACGGCCCCATCTCCCGCCGAGCCCATCCTGGAGGTGCGCGACTTGGTCAAGCGCTTCCCGATCACGCGCGGTGTGATGCGCCGCCACGTCGGCGACGTACGGGCGGTGGACGGGATCAGCTTCTCCATTCAGCCGGGCGAGGTGCTGGCGCTGGTGGGGGAGAGCGGCTGCGGCAAGACCACGACCGGCCGCTGCGTGCTGCGCGCGATCGATCCGACCGCGGGCAGCGTCGTCTACCGCTTCGACGGGGAGGCGCCACTGGACGTCACCACGCTGAACGAAGGGGAGCTCAAGTCGTTCTGGCGGCGCGCCGGCATGGTGTTCCAGGACCCGTACTCGTCGTTGAACCCGCGGCTCAACGTGCTGGAGTCGGTCGGCGAGCCGCTGATCACGCACGGCGTGGTCACCTCCCGGCGGGGACCTGGAGGCGCGCGCGGCGGCCCTGCTGGAGGACGTGGGGCTGGATGCGGCCTACCTGCGCCGCTATCCGCACGCCTTCTCCGGCGGCCAGCGGCAGCGCATCGCCATCGCCCGCGCGCTCGCCCTGGGTCCCCGCTTCCTGGTGGCGGACGAGCCCCTCTCGGCCCTGGACGTGTCGGTGCAGGCGCAGGTGCTGGAGCTGATGCAGGAGTTGCGCCGGCGGCACGACCTGACCTACCTGTTCGTGTCGCACAACCCTGGCGGTGGTCGAGTACCTGGCCGACCGGGTCGCGGTGATGTACGTGGGGCGCATCGTCGAGCTTGCCCGTACCAAGACGCTGTTCTTCGACCCGAAGCACCCCTACACCGAAGCGCTCCTGTCCGCGGTCCCCTCAGCCGATCTCAAGCGCCGCGCCCGCACGCGCATCGTGCTGCCCGGCGACGTGGCCGATCCGGCCGATCCACCGCCGGGGTGCCTGTTCCACCCGCGCTGTCCCTACGCGCAGGCGGAGTGCTCCGCGGAAGAGCCACCCCTGGTCGACGTCGGGGACGGCGCGGAGCAGCACCTGGTGTCCTGCCACTTCGCCGACACGCTGGACCTGGCCGGCATCGAGCGCGGTGCGCGACGCGGCGCCTTTCGGCTCGACGTCTGACGCGCCCGTCCGTGGTTCCCCTTTGACTTGACGCTACAGCGTTCTGACGATGGGATGGCGCAAGCGCGAAGCCGCCATGAGACGATCAAGCATCAGCAAGATCATCTGCGGACTCCACTGCGGCGGCTGCTATGAGCGAGGCGAGCCTCAAAGTAGGAACCGAACACTTGATTCTCTGGAAAAGCTGCGGGATCAACCCACATTGCCGCCAAGCGTCCCACCAGTCCGGCTATCCAATCAGCTGCCTGAAGTGTTTGATACCGATGGCTTTCCAGATGAAACGGCGGCTCGATCAGATGCTGGCGGCGTTCTTTCTTGGCGTACATGCTTTGCGCGGCTTTCGTGATCAGCGCGGGGCGTTGATCGTGCTCATCAAGGAAAAGGACAAAGTCGTGCGGGGTGCCGTCACTCTTCTTGCAGAAATCATTGATCCGCTTGATCGCTTCGAAATATTCCCCCATAGAGTGAATTGGGATTGTGTTCATGTGGCATCGCAGTCTTCTTGACGCCGACGTAGAATACGAAACCGTGAAGCGTGTCAATCTTATTGAATAGCCGGTTCGTAAAGAGACGGAGTTGACGATACTTGGTCACGTTGGTCGCCGTGTAGAGGCTGGATCCCTTTTTCTCCCACAAAGCCGGGTGTTGCCCGACCGGTTGATCTCGAACGAGAGAAGCCGGCATTTCTGCTGGTAGAACCACGTTCCGAAGCCACGCACTTCATGTGATGGGAGAACGAATCCCGCGAGCCCGAACACCGGACTGTCGTTGAATCGCGGGTGTGAGCGGCTGACGTATGGGCCGATGTGGCCGAACTCGTCAAGATAGGCAAAGTAGGTCACATGTGGTCTCAAGACACACGAAAGCCCGCGCCGGAGCGCGGGCCTCGGAAAGAGGGCGATACAATGGCATCGCGTCTCAGGGAGGAATGTGCCACAGACGCCCGATGAAGTCAAGTGGGGTTGGTTTGAGTTTGACGCCCGCCTGACATTGTATCGTAAGCGAACTCCGAGGTAGCATAGTGTCCACGACAGTGTCGATACATGTGAGCGGCCCAGATAGACCGCATCTGCGTCCGATTCGAGCCGATGTGCGCTATCACCTGCTGCATCGTGGCCCGGTACAGCTCGCCGCAAGGCTTGACATCGCTGAGTCCAGCCCAGTACGAGCTTGGTCATGCGGGAGCGGCGGAACCGCCCCGAAAACGACACGGCGCTCGGCGGCTGAGAGGCAGGCGCAACGGGCCTCCGCTCAACTGGAGGCGGTCTCGTTGGCCAAGTGACTCGGCACCCTTTCGATAGAAGAACCCGCACTGCCGAACAAGGGGACGCTGGCATTGATGTCCTGGCACTTGACGGGCATCTGGGCGAGCGCGTGCGTGCCCTCTGGGAGGGCAATCTCAGCCGGCTGGACTGGGAGCGGGACTTCCTGGCTCCGTTCCGGGAGCGCCGCGAGGCGGGCGGCTACGTCGGCATGGGCAAGACGCTGTCCGCGCTGAACGGCGTGGCGCGTCTCTACGGCGGGGCGGCGGCGGAGCTGCGGGAGCGGGTGACCGCCGGACTGCTCGCGGCGCAGGAGGACGCCGGGTACCTGGGGATCCTTGCCGGCGAGCATCGCACTCATGGCATCTGGGACGCGCACGAGCAGGGCTACCTGCTGCAGGCGTTGACGGAGGCGTGGCGGTGGTTCGGCGACGCCGGTGCCCGCGACGGCGCATGCCGCCTTGCCGCGTGGCTGTTGCCGCGGCTGTCGAACGGGGGCTGGCGGCAGGTTGGGGGTAGCACCATCTGGTACCCGATCGTGCTCCTGGGGGTGGACTGCGGCATGCTGGCGGTGGGCGAGGTGACCGGCGATCACGCATTCCGGCGCTTCGTGGAGGACGACCTGGGCGTGCGCGACTGGTTCGAGCCGATCGTCGAAGGGCGCGAGGGTGTCGTGGCCGGCCACGCCTACGCCTATCTGGCACGCTGCCTGGCGCAGTTCGAGCTGCGCGGGAACGACGCGGCGGGCGCGTTGCCGCGGGCGACCGCCGCCGCGCTGGGCTACCTGCGCAGCGGCGGTGGGCTGACGGTGAGCGGTACCTGCGGACAGGAGGAGTGCTGGCACTCCGATCAGCGGGTGGACGGAAAGCACGGCGAGACCTGCGCGACGGCGTACCTCATTCGATGGGCCGGCCACCTTCTGCGGCGCACTGACGACTCATGGTATGCCGACCTCATCGAGCGGGCGGCGTACAACGCCCTGCTCGCTGCCAACAGTCCCGACGGGCGCAGGATCCGCTACTACTCGCCCGCGTCCGGCCCGCGGGTCTGGTTCCCGCGGGACACCTACTGCTGCCCCGGCAACTACCGGCGCATCGTCGCGGAGCTGCCATGGCTGATCGCCCGCAGGACCGGCGACGGCGTGGCGCTCGACCTCTACGAGACGTGCCGGCTGCGGACCCGGATCGGCGGTGCCGCGGTCGAGCTCCACGTGCACGCCGGTCTGCCGTGGAGCGGTACGGCCGCGGTCGAGATCGCCGCGGCCGAACCGGTCCGCTTCGTGCTGCGGCTGCGCCGGCCCGGCTGGGCCGAGTCGGCGCTCGTGGCTGTGAACGGCGCCGAGCTGGCGGCCGCGGGCGGTGCCGGCTGGCTCGCGATCGACCGTACCTGGAAGCCGGCCGACCGCGTGGAGATCACGTTCGACATGCCCTGGCACCTGGTGCGCGGGTTCCGCCGGCAGCGCGGCCGGGTGGCGATCATGCGCGGGCCGCTGCTGTATGCGACGACGGAAGCGGCGCTGGGCGATGACGGTGCGCCGCCCGCGGACGCCGCGCCGGACGTGACGAGCAGCCGGATGCAGAATGGCGCCGGACACGGCATCCTCGACGCCGAGCTGCCCGATGGCCGGCGCGTGCCGCTGCCGTTGGTACCATTCAGCGATCCGCGGGTGACGGAGACCTACTTCCGCGGTGTCGCCGGGGCGGCGGATCGCCGGGACTTCCTGCTGGACGTCGAGGTCCCGGCGGTGGGAACGCCGCCGGCGCCGGGAGCATAGGAGGACACGTGCGATGGGCGTATTGAGCGAGGCGGATCTGACCTTCTTCCGCGAGCAGGGCTACGTGGTGGTGCCGGAGGCGGTGCCGCCCGAGAACCTGCAGGCCGTGATCTGGGACTTCCTGGGCGCCGACCCCGACGACCCGGAGAGCTGGTACCGGATCCCACCGCGCGAGACCACCGGCAACGTCGGGCCGCTGTCGCAGTCCGGGATGGTGGAGGTCTACCATCACCAGGCGCTGTGGAACAACCGCCAGCACCCGCGGGTGTACCAGGCGTTCGTGGACATCTGGAACACGCCGCATCTCTGGTGAGCCTGGACCGCGCCAACATGAAACCGCCGGTGCGGGAGGACGACCCGGCCTGGCAGCATCCCGGGTTCATCCACTGGGACCTCGAGACCGAGCAGGACCCCGTGCCGTTCCGGGTGCAGGGCGTTCTCTACCTGACCGATACCGCCGCCGACCAGGGCGGCTTCCAGTGCGTGCCCGGCTTTCCCGCGCGCTTCCCCGAGTGGGTGCGCACGCAGCCCGCCGACCGCGATCCTCGCGTTCCGGACCTCACCGGACTGGAGGTGCGCTCGATCCCCGGCCGCGCCGGAGACCTCCTCATCTGGAACTCGCTGCTCCCGCACGGCAACGGCCGCAACACGTCCGACCGCCCGCGCATGGCGCAGTACATCACCATGAGCCCGGCGCGCCTGGGCAACGAGGAGCAACGCCGGGAGCGCATCACCGCGTGGCGCACCCGCCGGCCGGCCACGGGCTGGCCCGGCGACCCGCGCGGCTGGGAGCTCCGGCAGCCGGGACCGGCCACGCTGACCGAGCTGGGACGCCGGCTGCTGGGCCTCGACCCGTGGCCGGCCGCCGGCGCGGGCGCCGCAGCGGCCGGCTGACCGCAAGAACGACGTACATGGCCCGCCAGCCGAACATCCTGCTGTTCATCAGCGACCAGCAGCGCACCGACACCATGGCCTGCTACGGCAACCCGTGGATCCGCTCGCCGCACCAGGACGCGCTGGCTGCCCGCAGCTTCGTGTTCGAGAACACCTACGTCACCCAGGCGGTCTGCACGCCGGCGCGTGGGTCGCTGGTCACCGGCCTCTACCCTCACACCCACCGCTGCCTCATCAACCGGGACAAGCTGGCCGACCGCATCGCGTCCCTGGCCGAGATGCTGCCGGACGAGTACCGTACCGCCCACTTCGGCAAGTGGCACCTGGGCGACGACTCGGTACGCCAGCACGGCTTCGACGAATGGGTGAGCACCGAGGACGATCACCGCGACCGCTACACGCGGGCGGGGCTGCCGTTCTCGAGCTACTACCACTGGATGCGCGAGCAGGGCATCGAACCGGAAGACCGCTCTGCCTCGGGCGAGCTGATCTTCTCGCCCGCGCAACGCTCCACGCTGGGACCCGAGCACCAGATGGCGGCCTTCGTGGCCGGCCATGCCGAGCGCTTCATCCGCGCCAACACCGAACGCCCCTGGCTGCTGGTGTTCAGCACCTTCGAGCCGCATCCGCCGCATCACGGCCCCTACGACGGCATGTACGACGCAGCGGCCATCCCCGACCGCCCGACGTTCCGTTCGTCTCCAGAGGGTCACTCGCTGTTCAACCGCTCGCGCGCCGGCCATCACCCCAACCCGCGTGCGCCGGACGAGTCGTGGCGGGACGACGCGGACCTGCTCGCACAGCGCGCCAACTACTATGGCAACGTCAGGATCATCGACGACGCCGTGGGGCGGATGGTGAGTGTCCTGGAGGAGAGCGGGCAGATGGAGCGAACCATCTTCGCCTTCACCAGCGACCACGGCGAGATGCTCGGCGACCACCGCATGATGGGCAAGCGCGCGTTCTACGAGGAGTCGGCGCGGGTGCCGTTGCTGCTGTCGGTGCCGTGGTTGACGCGGACCCAGCGGCGCATCGACTGCGTCTCAGGCCACGTCGACCTGGTGCCGACGCTGCTGGATCTTGCAGGCGTCCCGCGACCCGACGCGCTGGAAGGCCGCAGCTTGGCCGGCGCCCTGAACGGGGACCTCGACCTGCGGCAGCACTGCGCCTTCATGGAGTGGAACGGCGTCGGCGACCGCGACCTGGGGAACCCGGTCACCAACCTGATGGCCACGCTGCCGTGGCGCAGCATCGTTACCGGCGACCGCTGGAAGCTGAACCTGTGCGCCGGAGACCAGTCGGAGCTGTTCGACCTGAACGCCGACCCGTACGAGCAGACCAACCTCTTCGACGACCCCGCGCAGCGCGACCGGGTCCGCGAGCTGGCGGCGCGCATCCGACTG
Organism: Spirochaetia bacterium; assembly: GCA_965215345.1. GTDB lineage: Bacteria > Spirochaetota > Spirochaetia > SZUA-6 > Bin103 > CATQHW01. The sequence continues at coordinate 3,801,270 of CBDCDL010000002.1, forward strand.
TGGCAGGTGGAGACCGGCGACGACGCCCCGCTCCCCGCCGTGTGAGCGCTATTCCCCGATCGTGAATCGAGCGCTGAGCTGCGGGACACCGAGCGCCCGTGCGCGACGCCCCGGCGCGCTTGCGGACACGTACAGGGTGTAGCGGCCGGGGCGCAGGGCTTGGCTGCCGTCCGCGTCCACCAGTGCCAGCTCGCCGGCGGGAATCGTGCGCTCGAACCGCCTGCACTCGCGGCCCGCGAAGCGGCAGCGCTCGAAGCCGATGAGCTGGCACTTCGGCGCGTCGATGCCGGCGTCCTCCGCCGAGAAGTAGACCTGGATCACCTCGTCGCCGGTGATGTCGCTGTCGTTCTCGATCTCGAACGAGAAGGTGAGGCGGCCACCCGCCACGATGGCGTCCTCGTCCAGTTCCAGGCCGCGGTAGATGAAGCTGCTGTAGCTCAGGCCGAACCCGAAGGGGAAGACCGGATGCCCACTGAAGTAGCGGTAGGTGCGGCCGGCCATGCGGTAGTCGTCGAACGGCGGCAGGTCACCGGTCGCACCGTAGAAGGTGACCGGCAGTCGCCCGGCCGGATTGACGTCGCCGTACAGCACGTCGGCGACCGCATGGCCGCCCGCCTGCCCCGGGTACCACATGCACAGCACGGCGTCGGCGTGCCGTGCGGCCTGGCCCAGCGCCAGCGCGCTGCCGGTGCCGACCACCACGACCAGCGGGGTGCCGGTCTCGTGGAGCGCTTCCAGCAGTTCCCGCTGCGCCGCCGGCAGCTCGATGTCGGCGCGGTCGCCGTTCGCCTGCGAGCCCATCGCCGCGCCTTCCTCGCCCTCCAGCGTGCTGTTGATGCCGACCACGGCCACCACGGCGTCGACGCCGGTGGCGACGCGCCGCGCGGCGGCGATCCCGGCCCTGGTGTCGCCGTGCAGCTCGCAGCCGGGCTGGTACTGCACCGCGGCGGCGTGGCCGACCGCGCCGGCGATCCCTTCCAGGACCGTGGTCAGCGCCGGGTTGATCCCGTGGTAGTTGCCGAGCAGCACGGGCACGTCGGCGGCGAGCGGTCCGGTGACCAGCAGCCGAGCGCCGCGCTGCAGCGGCAGGATGCCGCCGTTCTTGAGCAGGGTGATCGCGCCGGCGGCGGCGCGCCGGCTGAGTGCCGCGTGCGCGTCGAAGTCGACCTCGCCGGGGGCGGCGGTCGTGTCGCCCAGCACGCCCAGCCGCTCGCGGAGCGACAGGACGCGGGTGAGCGATCGATCGATGTCCGCTTCGTGGATCAGGTTGCGCTGCAACGCCTCGGTGAGCGACCGGTAGCAGCGGCCGATCTCCAGGTCGCAGCCGGCGCGCAGCGCTGCCGCCGCCGACTCGGCCTCGTCGCGGGTGTAGCCGTGCCCCTGGTGGCAGTCGGCGATCGAGAACGCGTCGCTCATGACCAGCCCCCGGAAGCCCCAGTCGCCCCGCAGCGTCCGCTGCAGCAGCTCGGCGCTGGCGCAGCACGGCGCGCCGTTGACGGCGTTGTAAGCCGGCATGACCGCGGCGACCCCGGCGTCGACCGAGGCCTTGAACGCCGGCAGGTAGGTCTCCTGCAGGTCCTTCGGCGAGACCGGGACGTCGAAGCCGTGCCGCAGCGCCTCGGGGCCTGAGTGCACGGCAAAGTGCTTGGCGCAGGCGGCGACCCGTGGGGACTCGGGGTCCGGCCCCTGCAGGCCGCGGATGGTGGCCCGCGCCATGGCGCCGGTCAGAAACGGGTCCTCGCCGAAGGTCTCGTGGCCGCGGCCCCAGCGCGGGTCGCGGAAGATGTTGACGTTCGGCGTGCAGAAGGTCAGGCCCCAGTAGCGCTCGCGGCGGCCTGCGAGCCGGTGCTTGTAGAGCGCCTCGGTGGCGACCGCCTCGTATACCTCCGCGACCAGCCCCGTGTCGAACGTGGCGGCCAGGGCGATGGCCTGCGGGAAGACGGTGGCGACGCCGGCGCGCGCCACGCCGTGCAGGCACTCGCTCCACCAGTCGTAGGCGTCGATACCCAGCCGTGGAATCGCCGGCGACTCGTGCATGAGGAGCGCGACCTTCTCCTCCGCCCGCAGGGCGGCGACCAGGTCAGCGACGCGGCTCTGCGCCATCCGCAGGCTCCAGGTGCACGTGCAGGTGCCAGCCGTCGATCTGGCAGAACAGCAGGTTCGGCTCCACCTCGACGATCGTCGCGTAGGTCGAGCCCAGTCCGGGGGGCAGGGTCGCCACCCGCCACGCGTCCCAGTCGCCACCGCCGTCGCGGCTGACGGCCAGCTTGAGCAGCGAGTGATCCTGCCAGCGCGGACCGCCCTGATCGAGCCGCGAGCCCGGCGGCCAGCGCACCCCGTAGTTCAGGAGGATGCGGCCGTCCGCGAGCCGGGTGAGCTTCGGGCAGCAGCCGCGGTCGAGCCCGGTGTACACCGGGGGGCTCCACGTCCTGGCGTCGTCACTGCTCCAGCACGCATGGAGCGGGGAGAAGTGGCCGGTGCGCATCACGCACAGGATCCTGCCGTCGGCCAGCCGCTCGATCGTGGGCTCCCCGAAGCCTTCGCCGACCGGATCGCCGGCGACCGGGACCGCTACCGTCGAACGGTAGCGCCACGTGTGCCCTTCATCGGCGGAGGCGACCACGATCGACCGATTCCGGTACTTCGTCTCCAGAGCGCTCTGCCGATCGGTGGGCGCAAGGGTGTCTTCCTCGAAATTGGCGGTCATCGCCGCCAGCCACGTGCCGTCGGAGAGGGTCAGGATCTCGCGGCTGGAGGAGAAGTAGACGCCGTGCCACCCGTGGTCCTGCGCCGGCCGGGCGCCATCCGGCACGTGCAGATCGACCGTCTCCTCTTCGAGCGTCGCCAGATCGTCGCAGGACCGCCAGGCGGTCCCCGCGTACCGCCCCGGCGATCGGTAGCCGGGGTTGCCGGCAGCGGCGTAGAACAACCCGTCCCGCACCAGGGTCGCGCCCTCGGGTCTTCGGGTGACGGGCGCAAGCGAGGGGCCGGTATGTGCCAGCACCTCGCTGCCGTCGGGGCTGCACTTCCGGTCGCCGTGCAGGTAGATCCAGCCGTCCGCGCCCCGGAAGCAACAGCTCCACGCGGCGGCGCCTGTGTCTTCGGCCCCGAAGGATCGCCTCCGGCTCACCCGGCGGACGAGCCCTTCCCGAGACTCCGTGCAGGCGCTCATCGATCGCCGGTCGCCGTCAATCCGGGCAGCGCCAGCCGGCGAAAGTCGGCGATGCGGTGAAAGGTCGCATAGTCGGCATTGTGCATCCCGTCCGCACCACTCGACGTGCGCGACGCCACGATCAGATCGTCACCGTCCACGACGCAGTCGCCGTACATGAACGACTGCTGCAGCGAAGCCGCCGCGGCGATGCGGCCGGCATGCAGCCAGTGCAGCCCATCCAGGCTGTGCAGCAGCATGAGGTAGCGGCGGTCTGCGTATTTCGTTCCCGGATTGGCCGGCGTCCAGAACAGGCGGGAAACCGGGTCGTGGACGATGCTGAACTTCAGGTGGCCGCCCGGCATCGGATGAAACCTGCTGAAGCGGAGGTCGAGCGACGTGCCGTCATCCTCCAGATCCAGCACGCCGCATACGTCCATCAGCGCCGTGCCGTTCTTGACGCGGCAGATGACCCGCAGGCGGCCCTCGGACTCGATCACGTTCTGCTCGAGCCACGGTTCGCGGAAGCCATCCCCGCCCTGAGCGAGGAATGTTTCCGGTACTCCGGGAAACTCCGGCCGGTTCGACATGCGCCACGACCGCGGGGCGAGCGGATCGTTCAGATCGCCTGCGACCACGCGCGGTGCGCGCGGGCTGGTTCCCGCGGACCCGTAGAACTCGCACAGCGCCCAGTAGATGCGACCGTCCCGCATGACCATTCCCGTGGGGCAGTTCCAGTAGTGGCCGGCGAACAGCAGGACGGGGTCGGTCCAGGAGACGCCTCCGTCCCCGCTGCGGAGCAGGAACAGGTTGTCGTTGCGGTAGGCGGTCCCGGCGGAGGACGCGAAGAGGTACAACGCCCCGTCGTACACCCACGGCGTCGCGGTGTAGAACGGCAGGTCGTAGACTTGGTGCCATGTCCGCCCCGCGTCGGTGCTCTGCATGATGCGCGTCGTGCTGGGACGTGCCGCCCATCCGCCCTTGCTCGCGCTGGGCACCACCGGAACGACCGCGATCAGCGCGCCTTCGGGCAGCTTCGCCAGTCCGCACCCTTCCACGTACACGTTGCGATCGTCATTGTGATAGATGACGGTGTAGTCTGGATCCAGAATACCTCCGCCGCCCGGTATGTCCGTTCTCTCCTCAGCCATGGGCCTCCTCGCAGGGATGGTCGCGCGCGATAGGGGAGGTCGGGATCGCGGCGGCCCGCGATCCCGACCAACGCGTCATGTCAGCGGTGAGCGGACCTTACCAGCCCATCTCCTGTTTCACCTCCGGCCTCCACACGATCTTGCGGAGCTGCGCGGTATCGTCGCCGTTGGCGTCCATCCACTCCCGCCACTGCTGGTTGAGAGTTGCGTAGATCGGTCCCCAGTCGGCTATCTCCAACAGCGAGCTGAGAAACGCGGCATACGCGGACTCGAAGTCGGCGGCGTCGGCGCTGATGAGCCCCGGCAGCCCTTCGGTCCAGCGCTGCATGACCGTGATCAGTGCGTTCTCGCTGCGTGGGTCGAGTTCGGGAATGAAGTTGACGTATGACGGTCGGGCCGACGTATATGCCAGGGTTCCCTCTTCCCAGCCTGCTCCGGTATGCACGAAATTGTACGTGCTCCCCGTCAGTCGTCCCATCGGCTGGCCATATTTCTCCCATCTCGTGGGGATCCAGCCCTTCGAGTACGCCCATTCGTAGTAGTTGGACTTGCTCGGCGTGCCCACGTACGGAATGCCGGGAATGACCTGCGGGAGGCCGTCTTTTTCCACGTCTTCGGGTGGGCGATACGTGCCAAGGAGATAGGTCCGCTTGTGCTCCTCTCCCGGCGCCGCGTCGATCCGTATCCATTCCAGGTTGTCGCGGTCGATCCACTGCCAATCCACGCCCTGGAAGCCGACGCCCGCCCTGGTCGTCAGTATCCCTTCGGGGCTTGCGGCGAAGTTGTGCAGCTTCGCAAACGCATCCGGATTCGGGCAGTCCGACGACACGACCCAGGGATTTGCCAGTCCCGGATAGAAGACACCGACCTTGCCGTCCTCCTCCAGCATGGGGTGGTACATCATCACGTACATCTTCGGGCGGAATGCGTTCGCCTGCGCGCTGTCGGTGCCGTGCTGGTTGACCAGCTTGTACAGAACCTGCGACGCAGCCAGGTTCGAGTATCCGCTTTGCCCGATGCCGATGCCGGCGCGCACGTCGATCAGGCGCTGCCTGAACGCCTCCTCCGGGATGGTGAACAGCCCGGGATCGATCAGACCGTCGCTCCACATCGTGTTGACGAGCTTCAGCGAGTCGTACATCTCCTCGGAGCCCCAGAACGGTCCATAGTTGAGCTCGCTGTCGACCTGCCAGCCAGCGCCCTTGAGCTGCTTCAGGAAGCCGGTGAGGTTGGCCAGCTCGTCGTCGGGCGCCAGGCTCGCCGCATAGATCGGGTTGCCGTCCTCGCCCACGAACCCACCGGCATCGATCCGCTTGAGGTACTCGTGGAAGTCGTCCGAGCTCTTCGGAAAGGCTTCCGGTCCGCCCAACGCCTCGGCGACGTCCATGCGAACGAAGTAGTACGGATCCGACAGCGCCGCGTCGGCCTTGTTGATCTTCCACGTATAGCCGGGAAAGGCATAGATCTCGCCGTTGAACGTGTATGCCTTGAGATAGTCGCGATCGGCGTTGTAGAGCATCTCGAGCTCCGGGTCGTTGAAGTACCGATCGACCGACTGGATCTTCCCCTGCTCGATCAAGCTCTCTATGAGCGTCTTGATCGCCACGCCTTCCATGCCGCCGCTGCCGCTCAGATTGACCGCGCACGGAAACTTCCCCTCCGCCATCAACAGGTTGAGGCTCTGGATGGCGGTGGAGCCCTCAGGCAAGCCGGTGATCCTGAAGGTCGCTCCGAACTCTTCCTTCGCCCACTCGTTGGCTTCGACCAGGTACTCCTCCGGGTACTCGCCGTACGAGGACGGAAGGCCCCAGATCCAGACCGGCCGATCCTCCTGGGCGGCCACAGCCTCCTGGCCTGCGCCGATCGCGGCGAACGGCGCCACGACGCAGATCACGCTCAGTACCATCAGTTTTCTCATCACTCCCTCCGGAAAAAGAAAACGGCCCCGTGCGATCTCCTCAGCCCTCACGTCGGGGTGGAGGAGCCTCGGTCCCAGTGCTATTCTCAAACGTCACTCTCGAACGGCGCCGACCAGCGCCCCCTTGACGAAGTGCCTCTGCAGAAACGGATACAGCAGGATGAGTGGTGCAGTGGTCACGACCAGATACGCGGACTTGAGCGACAGCGGCGTGATGTTCAGCAGATCATCGACGAAGTCCGGGTCAAGCCCCAGGCGCTTGTAGGTCTCGGGGTCCGCCGTACGAACGTTCCACCAGAGCTGGCTGACGCCGCCCTCCAGCACCTTGGTGCGCAGAAAGGTCTGCAGCGGCTTCAGCCGGAAGTCGGTGATAAAGAACGCGCCGGCGAACCAGTCGTTCCAGACGCTGACCGCCCGGAACAGCCCCAGCGCCGCCAGGGTGGCGGTCGACAGCGGCAGCATGATGCGCAGAAATATGAGCCGATAGTCGGCGCCGTCGATCACGGCAGCGTCGACCAGGCTCTCCGGTATCGATTGGAACGACGTCTTCATGACGATCAGCGTGAAGACGCTGAAGGCCTCCGGAAGCACCAGCACCCAGAAGGTGTTGAGCGGGCCGATGCGCTGCAGCACGAGGTAGAGCGGGATCAACCCACCGGTGAAGTAGATGGTCACCAGGTAGTAGACGATGATCGGCACGCGGAATCGCATGCGCTTGCGCGTGAGCGAGAACGCTGCGCCGCCGGTGACCAGCAGCATCAGGGGAACGTTGCAGGCCGCCGCGAGCACCGTGACCAGATACGCGCGGCCCAGCCCTCCGGTGGTGAACACGATCCAGTAATTGACCGTATAGATCTCCGTGATCCACAGGTACGAACCGCGGCCGACCACCGGATCCGACAGCGAGGTGATCACGATGTAATAGAACGGATAGAGCGTCACGAGACACAGCAAGCCGATGGCGAGCGCATTCGCGACCGCGAATACCCGATCACCGAATCCGGCAGGCATGCTTCCGTAGCCCCGCTAATCCGCGTCTACCATAGTCCGTATCCGGTGGAACGCCTGGTCAGTGCGTTTGCCGCGAAGACCAGAGAGAGCTGAACGGCGCCGAAGACCAGCCCGAGCGCGGTCGCATAGGCGTACTGGCCCTGCATCAGCCCGACCCGCAGCACGTAGATGTCGGTGACGTTGGCGATCTTCAGCGTCGCCGGATTCATCAGGTTGTAGATCTGATCCAGGCCCGCATAGAGGATCCCCGGCAGGAGCAGGATGAACAGTACGGATATCGTCGCCTGCTCCGTGCGGTCTTCAGCATGCCATGCCGCCGTCCGTGACCATAGCGGCGCGCAGCGGCACCGTCAACGTGCTCGGCGTCGTGCCGGGGCTAGCCGTGGAGCTCCGAGCGGCCGTCGATCCGGGGGGAAGCGTGCGCTACCTACCTCCCGCCCGCTTGCAGGATCCCCGACCCTCGTGTAGGATGTTCGGATCAAGGAGGTGAGGCGTTGTCCACGACGGCTCCCGGACGCTCTCCAGCACGTTCCGCTGTCTCTCTGGCGATGCCGCTCAAGAAGCAGCTCCACAAGAACAGGTACTACTACCTGCTGCTGATCCCCGCGATCGCCTACTTCATCCTCTTTCACTACAAGCCGATGTACGGCGTGCTCATCGCCTTCAAGGATTACCGCATGATGGATGGGATCCTGGGGAGCCCGTGGGCGGGGTTTCATTACTTCGACCGGTTGTTCAGCAGCCCGCTGTTCTATCGCGTGTTCCGCAACACCGTCATCATCAGTGTGCTCCGGATCGTATTCGCGTTCCCGGCGCCGATACTGCTCGCTCTCCTGCTGAACGAGATATACCACGTGCGCTACAAGAAGATCGTGCAGACCATCTCCTACCTTCCCCATTTCATATGGGTGCGGCTCTTTTGCGACGACCTCTATGTTCATGCCAATATGTGAGTTAGATGCGGTCGGCCACACGCGGAGGTGCCGTTTCGGGCAGCTTATGCCGTGGGCGGCGCCGTAGGTCCCCTGCAGCCGGGCGGGTTGCCGTCCCGAGAGGCTGGACAAATCCCGCTCATGCTCGTACCTTGCCCGTGCTCGTACGGGAGGGTGAGCGATGAATGCCAACGACAGGGGCTGCCTGCGGTGTGCCGGCAGAACGTTCAGCGAGGCCGAGGTGCGGGTCGTCGTCGAGGAGGTCGCCAACGGGGGCAGCCGCAGCCGTGCGCAGCTCATGGCGCGGGTGTGCGAGCGGCTGCGGTGGCGGCGGGCGAGCGGCGCGCTGAAAGTCCGTGAATGTCGTGACCTGCTGCTGAGGCTGGAAGGCGAAGGCCGGTTGCGGTTGCCGCCGAAACGCAACGTCGGGCGGCCGCTGGGCTCGCGCACGCAGGTGCCGCGCACGGCAGCCGGCGAGCCCGGGCGGCCGATGCTGGGCACGGTGGGGCAATTCGGGACCGTCAGCCTGCAGCCGGTGACGAGCGCTGGCGAGCATGGCTGGTGGCGTGAGTTGATCGGCCGCTACCACTACCTGGGCTACCGGGTGCCATTCGGGGCGCAGATGCGCTACCTGGGGTTCGTCAGCCGTCCGGCGCCGACGGTGGTGGCGGCGCTGCAGGTCTCCTCGCCGGCGTGGCGGCTGGCGGTGCGCGAGCGCTGGATCGGCTGGGACGATCCGACGCGTGCGCGCAATCTGCAGCGGGTGGTCAACAACAGCCGGTTTCTGGTGCTGCCGTGGGTGCGGGTGAAGAACCTGGCCAGCCGGCTGCTGTCGCTGCTGGCCGGGCGGCTGGCCGCCGACTGGCAGGCGCGCTTCGCCACCGAGCCGCTGCTGCTGGAGACGCTGGTGGACCGAGGGCGCTTTGCCGGCACCTGCTACCGGGCAGCGAACTGGATCGAGTTGGGCGACACGGCCGGGCGGGGTCGCATGGACCGCGCGCATGCGCGCCATGGGCAGGCGCCGAAGCGGGTGCTGGTGTATCCTCTGGTGGCCGATGCGCAGCGCCGGCTGGCTGGAGCCTGAGCGATGGGGGCGGCGATCGGTTGGGCGTGCGAGACTGCGGTTGACCCGTTTGCGGCCACGCGGGCGGCGTTCGAGCGGTTGCTGCGGGTGGCGAGCCGAGAGGAGACGCAACGGATGCAGCACAGTGATCTGGAGCGACTGTTGGCCAAGGAGGGCCAGGAGTTGATGCGCCAGCTTTACCAGGACTGCGTCGATGAACAGGCGCAGGCGCAGGCGGCCGACGAAGTGGTGGACGCGGAGGGCCGGCTGCGCACCCGCAAGCGCCAGCAGCAGCGCGAGTTGGAGACGATCTTCGGCACGGTCGTGGTGGGTCGCAGCGGCTACGGGGCGCAGGGAGCGCAGAGCCTGCACCCGCTGGACGCGCAGTTGAACCTGCCTGAGGAGCGCTACTCGCTGGAGGTGCGCCGTCGAGCGGCGCTGGAGGCGTCGAAGAGTTCCTTCGACGAGACGGTCGAGACGCTGAGCCGGTACACCGGCGCCACGATCGGCAAGCGGCAGGTGGAACAACTGGTCAGCCGAGCGGCCGAGGACTTCGAGGCGTTCTACGAGCAGCGCCATCAGGCGGCCGAGCAAGCGGCCGGCGAGCAAGCGGCCGAAGAACAAGCGGCCGACGCCCTGCTGGTGATCAGCAGTGACGGCAAAGGCGTGGTCATGCACCGGCAGGACCTGCGCCCGGCCACGCGCACGGCCAGCGAGCGCACGCCGCGCCGCACGATGGACACGCGGCTGAGCAAGGGCGAGAAGGGCAACCGCAAGCGCATGTCCACGGTGGCGGCCGTCTACTCCGTGGCGCCCCACGTGCGTACGCCCGAGCAGATGCTCGCCGTGCTGGCCAGGGACGAAGAAGCGCAACGGAACTCCCCGCAACGGCCCCGCCCGCAGCACAAACGGGTGTGGGCGAGTCTGGAGCACGAACCCCGGCAGGTGTTGGAGGAGGCGTTCCGCGAAGCCCTGGAGCGCGACCCGCACTGTTCCCGGCGCTGGGCGGCAGTGGTCGACGGCAACGAGACGCAGTTGGATATCCTCGAAGACTTGGCCGAGCAGCACGGCGTGCACCTGACGATCGTGCTCGACATCTTTCACGTGCTGGAGTACCTCTGGAAAGCTGGCCACGCCCTGTGCGCCGAGGGCTCAAGAACGCTGGAACAGTGGGTCTTGCACCGCCTCGGGCGAGTGCTGGAAGGCCGCGCCGTGCACGTGGCTGCCGGCATGCGGCGCAGCGCCACCAAGCGCGGTCTGACGAGTCGGCGGCGCGAGCCGCTGGACCGGTGCGCCAATTACCTGCTGAAGTACCAGGACTACCTGGCCTACGATCAGTACCTTGCCGCCGGGCTGCCGATCGGCTCGGGGGTCATCGAAGGCGCGTGCCGCCACTTGGTCAACGACCGGCTTGGTATCACCGGCGCACGCTGGCGGCTGTCGGGGGCCGAGGCGGTGCTGCGCCTGCGGGCGCTGCGCTCAAGTGGCGATTTCGACGAGTACTGGGCCTTCCATGAGGCGCGCGAGTGGCAGCGTACCCATCAGCAGCGCTACGCCGACGGACAGGTGCCGCACCTGCGGCCCACGCCCAGTGAACGAAGGAATCGCCTGAGACTCGTCAAGTAGAGCCGCAGCCCGCTGCGGTCCCAACGACCTCGCTCACCACCCTCGACCGCAAACGCCAGCGCGCCCCTGCTGCGTTCCCGCATCCGGCCGAACTCTCGCCAGCGGGATTATCGCCGCCGAACTCTCCTGGCGCTGCCGTCTGTTTCAGCGAAGGTCGCTCACTCCCAGCCCGACTCCCTCACACGCCCCAGGGCCTCCTGAGTGGTCGTCGCAAAGGAGCCGCACCCATTTCATATCGTGGATCGTGATCGGCGGGATGCTTCGGGAAATCCTGTCGCCCAGCTATGGCGCGGTGAACTACGTGCTCGGCCTGGTCGGGGTCGAGCCGATCTACTTCCTGGCCACGCCGGAGTACTTCCGGGCCATCCTGGTCGGGTCCGGCATATGGCAGGAGATCGGCTGGGGCTCGATCGTCTATCTCGCCGCGATCTCCGGTATCGACGTGCAGCAGTACGAAGCAGCGTACGTCGACGGAGCGAACAGGCTGCAGCAGGCGGCATACATCACCATCCCGGGGATTACTCCGGTCATCATCATCCTCTTCCTTCTCAGCCTGTCGAACATCATGAACGCCGGATTCGAACAGATCTTCAACCTCTACAATCCACAGGTGTACGAGGTGGCCGACATCATCGACACGTACGTCTACCGGGTGGGCGTCCTGTCGGCGGAGTTCAGCTTCGGCGCTGCCGTCGGGTTGTTCAAGAACGTGATCGGGCTCGCGCTGCTCCTGGTGGTGAACGCCTTTGCCCGGCGTTTCAGCGAGCATGCGCTGTGGTAGGCGGCGCCGTGGCGGGCGGCCGGAGATGGGCGGCACGGCGCTGCGGGCGTTCGACGGAGAGAAGACGGAGGGGCTCACGGGATTCGACCCGCAAGCTCCTCCGGACGGTGGCGTTGCCACCGCGAAGAGCCTCCTCCGAAGAGGAGGCGCACCACTCACGAGGGGGATTCTCATGAAGAGTCTCAAGTTTCTCACGCTGCTGTCGGCCGGGCTGACCCTGGTCGGTGGCGGGGCGTTCGCTGCGCCGACCGAGGAGGCGGCGGCAGCGGACGCTCCTTTGGAGATCGTCTGGCAGGGGGTCGCCGGACCGATGAGCTGGGGACCCGAGGATGGCAATCCGGTGGAGCTGCTGATCGAGGAACGCTTCGACGTGAGCATCACGCCGCTTGCCTTCCCCACGATCGAGGCCAGGGACCTGCACTACGCGTCCGGGAACACGGCGGACAAGATCACCATCTTCCCGCGCGAGACGATCTACAAGTTCATCGATCAGGGGATCATCAGGGCCTTCCCGGAGGAGTGGCTCTGGGAGTACATGCCGGCCTGGATGGATCGGATGGTCTTTCTGTTCGGGAGAGATCTGGTCGTTGACCAGGCGTATTACAAGGGAGAGGTATACGGAGCTCCCTACGGCAACTACGGTGACTTCCTTCCCAGCTTCCCGGTCGTGCGCAAGGACTGGATGGACAACCTGGGAGTGGCAGGCGCACCGCAGACCCTGGACGAGTTCCACGACCTGGCGGTCAGGTTCACCCGCGACGACCCCGACGGCAACGGCAACAACGATACGTACGGGGTGCACGACCGGAGCGATTACGACAGGTCGAGATTCTCGTACATCTTCGCCGCGCACGGCGTCAGCTATTTTGCGTACGAGCTCATCGACGGCAAGGTCACCTTCACGCCGCAATCGGACAACTGGAAGGAGGCGCTGCGGTTCGTGAGGGATCTGTACGCGGCGGGGGCCATCGACCCGGAGTTTCTGACGGACAAGCGGGATCAGCAGCGCAAGAAGTGGGCCGCCGGCATGTTCGGCATCCTCTGGGACAACGCGTGGTGGATGGTATCGTCGACGAAGGGGAACGTCCTGGACATGGTTCGTGACCAGAACCCTCAGGCTGAATTCGCCTACGTCGGCCACCTGCAGGGACCCGATCACGGCCGGGGTCCTCTGACGTCGCAGCCGATCGGGCTGTACACCGACGCCAGCGCCCACTTCGGGGCCAAGACCAGCGACGAGAAGGTCCAGCGGATCATGCAGATCCAGGATGCGTTCTCCTCCGAGCAGGACTTCTGGCTCAGGGGACATTGGGGCGAAGAGGGAGTCCACTGGGACTGGCAGGACGGCATTCTCACGCGCAGGGACGTGTCGCGCGAGGAGTTGGAGAAGCAGGGAATCTGGTTCTATTCTCCGATTCCCATGCTCCTGGACGAGGCGTACCTGACGCTCGACGAGCCGTCGCAAGGGATCTACGCGCACGCGTTCGCGCTCAATCCCGATCCGAATGCGGCTGTCGGGGTACGGCTTTCGTATCCGAGCACCAACACGTCTGCGATCGAGCGAGGGGCCGATGTCCTGACCATCAAGTCGGAGTTCTATTTCAACGTGGTCCTCGGCAAGATCGATCTGGATGCCGAGTGGCCGAACTTCCAGCAGCGGCTCAAGGATGCGGGAGTGGAAGAGATCAAGGCCGAGTACGAGAGGATGCACGCCGGCGGGTGAGCGTGATGACACCGTGACGCGGTGAATGGGGAGCGCGGGTCGGAACGACTCCGATCCGCGCTCCTTCGTCGTTCGGGGAAACGAGAGCATGCTGAGGGCCAGAGGGAACGTCGTATTCGACATCTGCAATTATCTGTTCGTCGGCGTTCTGGCATCGCTCTGTCTCTATCCGCTGTGGGACACGCTCATGCTGTCGTTGTCGACGCCGGTGAACGCGATGCGGCTGGGCGTGAGGTTCTTCACCAGTCCCATCAGCTTCGAAGCATACGGCGTGATCTTCAGCTCGCAGATACTCGCGGTAGCGTATTACAATTCGATTCTCCGCACGGTGGCCGGTACCGCTCTGACCCTGCTGGTCACCTACTGCGCAAGATACGCGCTGGCACGGGCGGACCTGCCGTTTCGCAAGAGCATTACCGCGTTCGTGCTGTTCACGATGTTCTTCAACGGCGGGCTGATAGCGATCTATCTGAACATCATGCACCTGGGGCTGATGAACAGCCGGTGGGCGCTCATCCTGCCGCTCACCACCACCGCCTGGAACCTGCTCATCGCGCGCAACTTTCTGATGGCGCTCCCGCGTGAGCTGGAGGACGCCGCCGTCGCGGACGGGGCTCATCCGCTGCGCATCGTCTTCTCGATCATGTTCCCTATCTCCACGCCGGTGCTGGCAGTCCTGGCCCTGTGGACGGCGGTGATGCACTGGAACGCCTGGTTCGACGCCCTCCTGTACATGCGGGAGGAAAGCAAGGTCGTTCTGCAGATTCTGCTGCGCAGGCTGACGGTAGAGGAGTACGCGATAGAGCGCCGGCCGTTTCTCCTGGAGACCCATGGGACGACGACGCCATCGATACGCGCCGGGACCATCATCGTGACCATAGGGCCTATCATCCTGATGTATCCGTTTCTGCAGCGGTACTTCGTAAAGGGCATACTGATCGGCTCTCTCAAGGGTTGAGTCGACGAGTCAAGGAGAGGATCGGGTGAGCGAGCAGACCATCCCGGAACAGATCATCGGCAATTTCCTCGTGCCGCCGGACCCGAACCGCGACTATGTGCACTGGCGCAACTTTCTGCGCCAGTGGTTCGTGCTGGGACCATTCTCGTTCGCCGATCGTGAGTACGCCAAGGCTCAGCCGGCACGGGCGCTGGATGAGCGCTTCCTGGACGATGAGGCGAACGTGCGTCCGCATGAGGACCAGGAGGTTGCCGGACTCACCTGGCGGCGGTACTCGGCGGTGGCGGTGATGAGCAAGTCGTGGGAGCTGACCCCGGAGCGCGTGCTGCTGAAACAGCATCACGGGCTGCGGATGCGCAGCACCGATCCGGTGCTGGAGCCGCCCGGCGGGGTGCACGTGACGATCGATCGGTTCACGGTCGACGACGAGCTGATGCCGTGCTGGAGCTCGGACCTGGAAGGCACGCCGCGGGAGCCGTACTGCCCGCGCTGTGAAACACCCATTCCGGATCGGCCGCAGCGCTGCGGAGCCTGCGGTCAGCGCATCGGCTTCTATGCATCCTACAGCTCCTGGGGGTTTCCTCGCCGTGCATGGGCACGGCCGTCGTTTCCGTTCGACCACTCGGTGACCTATCTGGCCGCCCTGGTGCATGCGGAGCAAGGCGGCGACTATGTTCTGCGGTGGAGTTCCACCACGCCCTGCCGCATCTGGGTCAACGGCGATGACGCAGCCCGTTACGACGGCCCGTTCCTCTTCATCGGCTCGAACCAGACCCGCAAGTGGGACCTGTTCTCTGATCCGGTGTGCCTGCAGGACGGCTGGAATCGCGTGGTGACCAAAACGGTTCTGTCGACCGCTCATGACGGCGACCACTGCTTCTGCGCCAGGTTGGAGAAATCGGACCGTTCGCGGGTCTTCGTGAACAGCACGCGTGGGGAGACGGTCGCTCCGGAGCGCAGGCTGCGCGTCAGCGTGAGCGACCCGATCTACATCGGGGTAAGCGACTTCACACCGGCGCTGATGCGCTGCCGCGACGGGACGTTGCTGGTCAGCGACTACCTCAGCCGGGATGACGGAGAGACCTGGGAGAATGCAGGGCCGAAGCACCTTGCATCGATCGGGGGCGCGATCGTGAACCTCCCGGGAGGGCCGGACATGGTCGTCGGCTCCACCGGCGAATCCGCCCGAGAGAGAGTGGCTACCTGCCCGGCGTATCGCTCTGCCGACGGGTGGCGCACCGTGGAGGACATCGAGCTGACGTTCCACCTTGGATCGCATGTTCCGTCGATGGGTGAGGACGGGGTGGTGCGGATCAACACGTTGCATCGCGGCGCGGTCGTCATGCCCGACGGCAGCATGGTGGGAATGTGTTACGGCTTCTGCGACCACGACCTAGTCTACACCGACATCATGTCCAGCGGCTGGGACAAGTATCCGCACGCGTTCAAGATCTACAAGTACTCGAGCTGGTGCCTGCGCTCCGAGGACGGCGGCATGACTTGGCGCTACGCCGGCTGCGTGCCCCCGTTGCCGGAGATGGGCGACGAAGGCTGGGCCGAACCCGGCCTCACGCTGCTGCCCGACGGCGAGTTGTTGACCATCTTGCGCAACGGGGAGGGCAACGCGCCGCTCTACCTGTCGCGCTCGGCAGACGGCGGACGGACCTGGAGCGACCCGGTCCGCACCCGTCTGAACGGCCAGTGGCCGGGCCTGCTGACCATGTCGAACGGCATGATCGTCGCCACCTACGGCCGGCCGGACAACCGCATCGCGGTGTGCCTGGACGGACGCGGCGAGGGATGGCCGTATGAGATCATCGTCTCGACCGCACCGGGCTGGCAGGGCGTGTCCGCGGTGGAGATCGGGCCCGATGAGTTGCTGGTCGTCTTCGAGGACCTGCTATGGCGTCCGCAGCGCGACGACATGCGCAGCCAGCCGTACCGGCATCTGGTCGCGCACAAGGTGCGGCTGGAGCTGTTGCGGTGACACACGGGAGAGGGCGGACAGGCTGACTGGAGAGGTCCCGCGTGGGATCACATCCACATCAGTTCTACCCAGGTCTTGTCGGCGGCGATCATGGTTGGCCCGTGGTGCTTGGGTACGTCGATCTCCCTGGCTGCAGCGAGGATCCGCCGCTGCGCTCGGGAAAGCTCCTTGGACTCTTCGGTCAGTCCCGCAGCTTCGAGGGTCTGCCGTGCCTGATGGGTCTTGAAGAGCTCCCGCATCCGCACGGTATGCTCGAACACGTTGCGCTCGGCTTGTACGCGGCGCTTGTGGAGTTTCCGTCGGGCGCGGCGATGCGCCTGTTCCAGCAGTTCGCGTGCGCCGACGATCAGCTCCTCGGTCAAGAGGTCGAGAGGCACTTCCCAGCCCGGTCGGCAGCGGACTTGCGATCCGCCCCACACGTCGTAGAAGTCCGCGGTGGGCTCTGAATGCCCCCACGCCTCGTAGCGTTCGACGATCCGTCCATAGTGCTCGGCGATCAACGCACCGGCTGCCCGGCCGAACCGGGCTTCGGCATAGTCGCGATACAACTCGTCAAGCGGCGTCGCCGCCCGCCAGCCCAGCCGACTCATCGCGAGATAGTTCACGCCGCAGGCCGAGAACAGGTAATGGTCGGTCATGTCGCCGCGCACGGACCGATCGTCGGCTTCGCCGATCTCCAGACAGGTCGTAACGGCTTGCCCGCCGATCTGCCGGATGAACTCGACGTTTCGCTTGATCAACCAGGCGAAGGGGTACTCCGCCATCACGGCCGTGAACGCCGTCCCCGCGAAGATCCAGCCGAGGCTGACGTTTTCTGTTGCGGCCCATTGCACCAGCGCCTCGGGATGAACATGTCGATTCAGGCAGTTGTCGGAGTCCAGCGGATGTGCGTAGCACGGCACGAGAAAGTGATCGCACTGAAACCGCCCTGCCGGCGTGACGTTTTGCGGCGCATGCTCGGTCGTGCACCAACCCCAACTGAGGACACGGACCTGCGGATGCGATCCCTCGATCGCACGTGCCACCTGACCGATCAGGTGAGCCAGGTGATCGGACGTCGCACGCCACCGGTTCGCATGGTATGGAATGTTGCTCCACATTCGATCCGGCTGCACCAGTTTCCGGCACTCCGGGCACTCGCACCCTTCCCACTTGGTATCCGGCGGCCAGAGTCCCATCACGTCGATCTCGGGGTGCTCATCGAGGAAGCTCTGCAGGTTGCGAATCACCGTCGCCACGGCGTGCGGGTTGGAAACGCACAGGCTCATCCCGCTGCCGGTCATGGCCGGGACCGCGTCCGGGCCGTAGCGGGTCGGCGGGCCATACGGCCCGGTCTGCTGCCGTTCGCCGCCGCGGAGCGGGAAGTATTCCGGATGCGTTTCGAACAGGTCACGGTCTTCGTACATCAGCAGGGCGGGCCAGGCGAGGTGTGAGCCGAGCGCGAACTCACACCCGCGCTGATGGACGTAGTCCGCTGCCGCATACCAGAGCTCGTCGAAGCCGGTGAGGGTCGGGGTGTCTCCGCGCAGGAGGGAGTGCAGGTTGCAGCGCTGTCGCGTGAACCACTCGATCATGTCGATGGTGATCTGCAGGTCGCGCGCATTCGTCGGGCAGTAGCAGTTGTTGCCGCGAATCGGGAAGTCGGGGTTGTCGACCCCGGCCTCGGGCTCGGCAGGAAGATCGAACGGCCGCCGGGTCATCTCCGCCGGTTGGCCGGGCTCCGGCCAGCGGACGCCCAGGGACTCCAGATAGTGATAGCACCCGAACAGGGCTCCGCGCGGCAGGTGCGCGGCGATGTGGATCGCGTCGTTCGCTCGATAGAGGAGAAAGCCGTCGTCGCGAACGCGGGACAGGGCATCCATGGCGTCGTCGGGCAACAGCGCCGCGCCAAGGCAGACCGATCCGCCGGGTACGCTCTCGTCGTGGTGCAACTCGGTCACCGGGGCATCCGCGCCCAAGAGCCTGAAGTGTTCCTGCAGCTCGCGAGCCGCCAGTCGTTCCGGCGTCGAGCATCCCGCGTCGAGAAGAATGCGGCGCGGCATCGCACGCCTGTCAACGTCACTCACGTCAACTCCTCGTTTCGTCGATCGGCACGACCCGACGGCGGATCGGATGGGAGGATAGTTACCTCGGTGGTGCATCGGCGTCCAAACGCATGGAACTGCATAGACTGTTGCCTACGAACTCTTCTGCCTGTGAGCCGTCGACGACGGGTCCTCGTCTTACCCGGCCAGATCGACCGGCTGATCGCAGCCACAGCCCTAGGCCCGGTAGCAGTATCAGGAAGAGCAGCGATGGAAGACGCCGCTGTGGCCGATCGGCGGAGATCAATGCGCTAGGGCGTCGAACACCTCCGTCAGGCTTTGCGCGTCAAGCAGCGCATCGAGCCAGGCATCGATCTCCGCCGCCGACCCGACCGCCACCCGTGCCCGAGCGCTGTCCGGAACGGGACCGAATCGCCGCTGCAGAAGACGAAGCAGCGTCTCGGCCTTGCCCTCGGCTCTACCCTGGACCTTGGCCTCCCGCACCCATGCTTCCGCGACGGTTGACATCAGCGCCTCCCAGCGTTCCGGCTTCGCTGCCCGCGCCGCCGTCTCCAGCACCGCGGGCGTCAGCTCGTAGGTCCTCACAATATACGAGAGCACCTGCATCTCCAACTCGCTTCCGTCCGGCAACCCCGACAGGATCCGCCGTAGCACCCCTTCCTCCGGCTGCCCGCGGAACGCCGCCACCAAGGCCGCCAGCCCCGACCATACGGCCGGGTCCCGCGACAGCGTGGCTGTCGGCCTCTCACCCAGATCGTGCAGCACGCAGCACAGCCGGCGCGCAAACGTCGCCAACTCCCCCTTGCCTGCGATCATCTCCGCCACCGACAGCGCCCCGCTCCAGCGCTCCCGGCCGTGGTAGAAGATCAGCGGCACAATCGGCGGCAGCGCCCGCAGGCGCGATGCACGGTCCTGGGCATAGCGCTGCCAGATGCGCACCATGTAGCCGAGCATCTGCAACGGCGTGCCCGGGTCGGGCGCCGCCTTGTGCTCCAGCAACACGTAGACGAACGCGGTGCCGCCGCCCTTCAGCCGCGCCTCGAACAGCCGGTCGCTGTGGCTCTGGTGCAGGACGGCATCCACGAAGCTCGCATCGACCGGGCGGATCGGGGCGTCCGCCAGTTCCGCAGCGACTGCGGGAGGCAGATACTCTCGTACCAGCGTCTCGGCCCGTCCGGAGTCTGCGAGCAACGCACGGAACAGCGCATCATGTGGCGCGGCAGGTGGCAGATCGGGCATCGGCTCCGGGTCGAAGATACCCCGTCGGGGGCCGACCGTGCCGTAGGCCCCGACCGCCACGAAGCGCGTGACGCCGGCCGTGATGATTGCTCGTCAAGGTGCGCCACCTTCTCCTCCGGTCGCCGGGGCGGCGATCAGGTCAGCTACGCGCCGGCTCGTTGCCATCTACGGGCTCCCTTCCACCCGCGCATCTGATTCGTCGGGTCGCGTCGTCAACTCGTCGGTGGCGGAGCGAAGGTCCGTGCGCGAGAAGTCATCGCCCTTGAACATCAGTGGGACGTCCAAGTGCTTGGCCAGGGCGTAGGAGAAACAGTCCCCATAGTTCAGCGACGCTCCATGCCCGGTCCCTTTGCCGTACTTTCGATAGGCGTCGAATGCGATGTCGGCGATGCGAGGTGAGACCTCCATGACCTGCATGCGGCTCTTGAGCAGGAAAGCGTCCAACGCCAGGACGGCGGCGTCGCCCGATCGGGCATACAGCACGATCCGAGTCTCCAGGAGGCTCGCGGCACTGACACAGATCGCGGTCGCCGCCTCGATCATCCGATTGAAGACCCGGCGTTCCGGCTCATCGTCCAGGATTGCGATGAGAGCTGACGTGTCGATCACCATCACGCCGGCAGGCCGCGATCGTCATAGCCGATGATCTCTTCGGCGCTGCGCCGGTCGAGCCGCGGCAGCTTGGCGCAGTGCAGGGCGATGTGATCCAGTTCATCGGCGAGTCGGATTCCATCGCGTGCCGTTTCCACCTGCGCCAGTCGCTGCTCGATCGCGCGCTTGACGGCCTTGGCCATGGACTCGCCGGTAAGGCTGGCGAGCCGTTTCGCCAAGGCGTGCGTATCGGCGTCTTTGATGTTCAACGGCATGGACATCCTCCAAGGTTGAGCTTATGGAGGAATACTGGAAACATCAAGCGAGTTTCCGCCACCGGCGTCGGGGTGCTCAGTAGGTTAGCTCGAGCTGGATGCGGTCGACGGTCAGGCGGGCCGTAGCGGCGGGTGAGGTGCAGCGGAGGAATACCTGAATCTCGTTCCTGCCCTTGCGGAACGCCTGCAGGCCGTCGTGGAACTCTATCCAGGCGGCGACCGGATCGTCGGTGAGGAGCTGCAACGCGGCCGGCCTCCAGCGGTCGAGGTGGGCGCCGTTCACGGTCAGCCATACCTGGTGGTGACGGGTGAGACCGCCGGTGACGTGTACGCAGAGCGCGGCGTGCCGGGGCGCCGTGTGGCGCCTCGCGATTCCGGCCGGCGGCGGCACGACCTCCTCGCCCACGAATAGCGGCAGCGGCTCGCTGCCGTCCGCGTCCGCTTCCACCGGCCAGCGGTCACGGGTCAGGCGCAGGTCCGCGAAGGTGCGGCAGCCGGCCCGCTGCTACGGCAGGAAGTCCCACTCGTACACGGTGTCCTTGCCGGCCATCGTCTCCTCCTCGCCGACCTGCCACCACTGCGGGCGGGTGGGGTTGAAGAAGTTGAAGAGCTGAAACCCGTCGGCTCCCTGCACGCGCAGCGCTCGGGCCACCCCGCGCCACGCCGGCAGGTTCCCGTAGTGCTCGAACTTCTGGGCGTGCTCGACGCCGATCGCCGAGGGCTGCGTCTTGCGGTGCGGAGCGAGGATCGGATAGAGCGGGGTGTCGTAGCGGTGGGCCAGCGTCGCCAGCGGGCCGATCGGCGGGATGTGATTGGTGCCGTACGCCAGCGACAGCAGGTCGACCAGTCCCTCCTGCAGCCACGCCTCCACGTCCAGGCCGGCGTTGCATGAGATCTCCTGATCGGCGACGCACCTGCCCGCCAGCAGGATCGGCCGGCCGCGGCGGTCGGCCTCCTCGTCTACCGCCCGACGGATGCGGCGTACCAAGTCGGTCATCAGGTCACGATGTTCCGGCGTCACCGGCTCGTGCCGGATGCTCTCCGGGAAGTAGCAGGTGAACCGCCAGAAATCCAGCTCGATCCCGTCGATGTCGTAGGTCCGGGCCGCCTCGCGCATCGCCTCCACGGTCAGGTCGCGGATCGCGTCGATCTCGAAGTTCCATGCCGTCCATAGCGAGCGGATCTCCGGGTAACGGTGCTGGCGGCCCTCCTCCCGCGTGGACAGCGACCACTCGGGGTGCCGGCGGCGGATGTGGTACAGGATCGCGTCGTCGAACGCGTCGTGGCAGTCGTTCATGCGGTTGGAGTAGAAGATCTCCACGCCGTGCTGCCGGCAGGCCTCGATCATCACCTCCAGGGCGTCGGCGCCCTCGGCCAGCAGGTGGCGGTAGTTGGCGGTGGCGGTGCCGTCGGGATCCGGGCAGCCGTACAGCCGGCCGAACGGGCCGCCCGAGTGGTGCAGCCGCATGCCGTGGGTGGAGTAGTACCAGATCGAGTCGACCTGCGAGCCCCAGAGCGCCGTGGTGCGCTCGGCGAGCAGCGCCTCGGCGGCGCTGCCGTGCCGGTCCGGCCGCATCGAGAACAGGTCGTCGCCGTCGTTGTTGAAGATCAGACGTCGGCGGCGCTGCGCGAGCGCCTTGCGTTCACTCATCGTCGTCCGGTCGCTCGGCGCGCTGGCGCTTGATGGCGCCGCGCTGAGCCTTTTCCTGCAGGCGCCGCTCGCGGGCGGCACGGCTCGGACGGGTAGGGCGTCGCTGCCGAGGCTCCGGAACGGCCCCCGCGATGAGCGCGGCCAGCCGTGCGCGCGCATCGCGCCGGTTCGCCTCCTGGGTGCGGAAGCGGCGCGCCGTGATCACCAGCGCCCCGTCAACGGTCAGGCGCGATCCGGCCGCACGCAGCAGTCGTTCCCGCACCTCCGGGGGCAGCGCCCGCGAGTGCGCGGCCTCGAAGCGGAGCTGCACCGCCGTGGCCACCTTGTTCACGTTCTGGCCGCCCGGACCGCTCGCCTGGATGAAGCGCTCGTCGAGCTCGTCGTCCGGGATGGCGAGGTCCGGCGTGATCTCCAGCACGTCCGGGCTACACGGCCGGAGCGGCCCGCTCGCCGGCCTCGTCGAGCCGGCGCTTCGCCTCGGCAAGGGTGTCCTCGGGCAGCGGACCGCGCAGCACGGCGGCCACGTTCTCCTGCAGGTGCTCGGGCCGCGTGGTGCCGACGATGATGGTGTGGGTGTGCGGATGGCTCAGCGTGTAGCGCAGCACGAACGCGCAGCGGCTCTCGCCGGCTTCGCGCAGCTCGTCGAGTCCGGCTCGCTCGAAGACCGCCCAGCGCTCGGCGGACCCGCGCCCGCTGCCCGGTTCGCCCTGCGCCACGCCGCCGCGGATGACGATGCCGACGCCGGCTTCGCCCGCGCGCGTGATCCACTCCTCGTGCTCGCGCTCCAGCGCCGAGTAGGGGATCTGCATCACGTCGAACACTTTCCAGTCCAGGTAGGTGGGCAGGTCCGGCAGCATGGTGGAGACGCCGATGAAGCGCACCTGTCCGTTGCGGCGCATTTCCTGCAGGGCGTCGACCAGGCCGCCGGCCTCGCATTCGGCGACGCCGGGGTTGTGGAGCTGCATCACGTCGACGCTGTCCCGGTTCAGCCGCTTCAGGCTGATCTCCAGGCCCCGAAACAGGTTGTCGCGCGTCCACTCGTGCGTGGACGCGTTCAGACCGGGCAGGGTGTCGGTGCAGCCGCACTTGGTGGCCAGGGTGAACTCGCCGTAGCGGCTGCCCACGAAGGCGCCGATGCGACGCTCGGCCTCGACGTAGTCGTACGCGGTATCGATGAAGTTGATGCCGGCGTCCAGAACTTGGTTGAGCAGCCGGTGCGCGGTCTCATCGTTCCAGTGCGGCTTCTCGGTGCCCGCCAGCGCGGTGCCGAAGCCCAGCCGGGTCACATGCAGGCCGGTGTTACCGAACGCGGTGGTGGGAAGGGATTCCATGCGCCCATGATACACCCGCCGAAGCCGGGTGCTCCGTTCGGTCACTGCCGACGCTTGATCTCACCGCTGCGATGCTGAGCAGCCGTTTACATGGATGAGCTGTGCTCGGGTCCCTTGGTTCTCAAGTGATGCGCTTTCGCCCTACGGACTTGTCGCGATCGTTCCGTTGGAGCCGACCGCCACGAATCGTGTGCCGCTCCACGTGATGCTAGAAAGTTCGAAATCCGATCGCTCGGTGATGCTGACGTCTTCCCAATGGTCACCGTCGGTGCTTTGGACGATCGTGCCGGACCGGCTCACCGCGACAAATCGTGCCTCGTTGGCTGCGACATCTAGCAGTCCCGTGGTAGCGGTGTCGCTCGCCGCCGTCCAATGATCCCCATCGATGCTATATACGATCGCTCCGTCGCCGACAGCCACGAACGTCGTGCCGTTCCAGGCAACACCATAGAGAGATTGCGTAGTAGCGGTGTCGCTCGCCGCCGTCCAGCGATCCCCATCGGTGCTGTGCACGATCGTCCCACCGGAGCCGACCGCTACGAAGCGCGTGCCCCCCCAGACAACGCCTGCGAGCCCCGCCGACGTAGCGCTGTTGCTCGCCGCCATCCAATCGAGTCCATCACTGCTGTACACGATCGTACCGTCGTTTCCAACAGCCACAAGTCGTGCGCCGCTGGAGGCGACACTCTGGAGATTCGTCGAAGTCGTCTTGGCCCAGTGGGCGCCATCAAAACTGTGCGCCGCCCCCGCCCCGACCGCGATGAAGCGCATGCCGCTCCATATGATGGAATAGAGCCTTCCAGTGACGCCGATGCCTTCGCTCGTGCTCGTCCAGTCTTCCCCGTCGCTGCTATGTACTACGTCGTCTCCGACCGCTACGAACTTTGTCCCGCTCCAGGCGACGCCCCAGAGGTGGGAGAGAGGCTCGCCCGGGCTGTCGCTTGCCTCGGTCCAGTCGTCACCATCGACGCTGTGTGCGATCCCGCCGGGACCCGCGGCTACGAATCTCATTCCGCTCCAGGCGATGGCACGCAGGCTATCGATGTTGAGACTGCGAGCCTCCGTCCACTCGACACCGTCACGGCTGTGCACGATCCCGTCGCGCCCGACAGCCACAAATCGCGTGCCGTCGTGGACAACGCCAAAAATCGCCGTAGCGCCGGGAGTTGCGGTCCAGCGATCCCCATCGTCGCTGTGTACGATCTCGCCCGCGCCGTACGCCACGAACCGCGTGCCGACCGCGACAACGCTGGTGAGAAAGGCAGGAGTAGCGCTGTCGCTCGCGGTCGTCCAGCGATCTCCATCGTCGCTGTGGACGATGGTGCCGTCCAATCCAACCGCCACGAACCGCGTACCGTTCCAGGCCACGCCGTTTAGCTGTTTGGTAGTGGCTGTGTCGCTCGCCGCTGTCCAATGATCCCCGTCGTCGCTGTGCACGATCTCGCCTTCAGTCCCCACCGCCACAAGACGATCGCCGCCGGAGGTAACGTCGAAGAGAATGAACGGAGCCGCGCTGCTGTCCGCTCTGGTCCAGCGATCACCATCGCTGCTGTACACGATAGCCCCAAGGCCGACCGCCACGAACCGTGTTCCGTTCCAGGCGACACCAGTGCGAGAACCGGAGGTGTCGCTGTTGCTGGCCGGCGTCCAGCGATCTCCATCGCTGCTGTGCACGATAGTGCCGCCGTCGCCAACCGCCACAAATCGGGTGCCGCCCCAGACCAAATCCCGAAGCGACTGCCCCTTCAGACCTCCTGGGGACGTAAAGCCGCCCCCTTCGCGCACCAGCCTCCACTCTATCCCTGCGTTCGGATCAATCGTTGGCCCGCGGTCGGGTGGCTGCGACGGACTCGTGGGTCCGCTTTCACAGCCGATGAAGATCAGAGCCGCGAGTGCCCCCAAGGCCACGAAGACGACTGATACGCTCGTACGATCGGTCATTACTCAAGTCCTTTTGTTTCCTTGCGTTGATCATGGGAATTTGGCGAGGCTATTGTGGGCTCGCTACGACTGTCCCGTTGTCTCCCACCGCTACGAACGAGCGCCGTTCGACGCTATGTCACTAAGATGGTCGAGAGGTAACTACTCAGCCCACGGAGCAAGTGGTTCCAAGGGCTGGACATGGTTGGAGGCGATGGTCTAGCCTCGCAGGCGGGAGGGGCGGCATCGAGTGGGACTGATTTCCGAACTCACACGTGCAGATATAGCTGCGGCCTACGAGGCCGGCCGTAGCGCAGTGGTCGCACTGATAGAGCAGATCATCGAGATCAATACGGACCGGCAGCAACGCATCGAGCAACAGGAGCTGCGGATCGAGCAACAGGAGCAGCGGATCGCAACGCTGGAGCGGGAACTGCAGGAACTGAGGACGGACAGTCACGACAGCGGCAAGCCGCCGTCTCGGGACAGCTTCGAGCGCAAGCAACAGGAGCGCAAGAGGAAGTCACGCAAAGAGCGCCGCAGGCGTCCGGGCGGGCAGCCGGACCATCCGGGCGCGACGCTGTGTCAGGTAGAGGAACCGACGAGGACCACGATCCACACCGTGGACGACTGCCCGTGCGGCAGCTCTCTGCGCGAACAGCCGGTAGCGGGCTACGAACGCCGTCAGGTGTTCGATGTGCCGCCGCTTGCGGTCGAGGTCAGCGAACACCGCAGCGAACGCAAGCGCTGCCCGGACTGCGGGCAGATCACGGTGGCGGCGTTCCCCGACGGCGTCGAGCAGCCGGTCCAGTACGGCCATCGGCTGCAGGCGATAGCGGCGTATCTGCGCACCTATGGACTGTTGCCGTATCGGCGGACTGCCGAATTGTGCAAGGACCTGTTCTCGATGCCGATCAGCGAGGGGACGTTGGCGAGCATCAACGCAGCCTGCGGGCAGCGCTTGGCCGGGATGGTCGAGACGATCCGTAAAGCGATCACGGTGCAGCCGATGGCGTGTTTTGACGAGACCGGGATGAGTATCGGCGGCAGGCTGCACTGGCTGCACGTGGCGAGCACGGAGCTGCTGACGTACTACGCGGCGCACGCCAAGCGGGGGAGGGAGGCGATTGCCGACATCGGCATCTTGCCGGACTTCGCCGGGGTGGCGGTGCACGACCACTGGCAGAGCTACTTCGGCTACGAGTGTGAGCATGGGTTGTGCAACGCGCATCATCTGCGGGAACTGAGGTTCGTCGAGGAGCAGTACGAACAGGGGTGGGCGGCGGACCTCAAGGAGTTGCTGCTGACCGTCAAGGAGGCAGTGGATGGCGCGCGTGAAGAGGGGAGTCAGCACCTGGACCAAGCGCTGTGCGAGCGCTATACGGCCGAGTACCAGCGAATCATCGCGGCGGGGATGGCGGCCAATCCACCGGCGCCGCAGCCGCCGGCGGGCAGCGGCAAGCGCCGCGGACGCACGAAGCAGAGCAAGCCGCGCAACCTGCTGCTGAGGCTGTCGAAGCGCGCGGAGTCGGTGCTGGCGTTCATGAACGACTTGCGGGTTCCGTTCGACAACAACCAGGCGGAGCGGGATCTGCGGATGATGAAAGTGCAGCAGAAGATCTCAGGGACGTTCCGCAGCCAGCACGGCGCCGAGGAGTTCTGCCGGACCAGGGCCTATATCTCCACGATCCGCAAGAACGGCTTGTCTGTGATCGATGCTCTGAGTTCCGTCTTCGAAGGCCGTCCGATGGTTCCACCCTGCCTCATAACCGGCCCGCCCCCCTGAGTAGTTACCCCCATTCGATACAACGGCGACGAGAGACTCTGAAGTGGCGGTCTCGCTCGCGGCCGTCCACGTGTCCCATCACTGCTGTGCACGATCGTGCCGCTGCGTCCGACCGCCACCAGTCGTTCCCCATTCCCCGCGACACCACGGAGAGAGTTGCCCGTCTGTCCTGCTGGGGACGTAAAGCCACCGCCTTGCCGGGCCAGCTTCCACTCCAGGCCCGGCTCGGGCTGGCCTACTGGTTCTGTCGGCGGGGTCGTCGGCCCGCTCTCGCACCCCGCGAATACAAGCCCGGCGATTGCTATCAGAGCCACCAAGCCCACTCTGGTGCGTCCGCTACGCCTTGTCATTTTCTCAGCTCCTTGCCGGGTGTTTGTATTCAGGGCGCAAACAAGACGTACCTGGAGGGAAATCGTTTGCCGTGGATGAGCTCATCAGCCTGCCCGAGCGACCGGGCGGCCTCGCTATGGGCGCAGGTGGTTCGGTCGTGGCGCCTCCGTTGACCATGGCAACTCGGACGTCCAATGGTCGGAAACCCACTGGAGAACACGGCCGTAGGTAGCGGTCTGGCAGTGGCGCAGGACCCTCCTGGATCGGACCAAGTACGATCCGCGGTTGGCGCGTGAGGTGGTGAATTCGCCAGAGGCTTGAGCTCCGCGAACGACTCGATCACGTTGGTCCTCCGCAGATGCCGCCGCCGCGACCAGCACCCCACTCTCGTGCCAGCCCTGAATCGCAGCAGCGTTGACGCTGATTCTACAGCTAATCCTCCCCTTCCTTCCGAAGGTGCCAAGAACCCAACAGCACGCCGTTTGCTAAGGCGCGCGCGGACATTGGCTGTGATCATTCCGGGTAACAGCAGCTCCGTCAACGGAATTTCGGGACAAACCGGCCCGCTTCAGGAAATGCTACAGCAATCCAGGAACGAGGACGCTCTTCCCATTCAAGCGTCGATGCGCAAACCGGGAAGCGGTCGTCAATCCAGGAAACACGGAGATCTGTTCAAGTGTCAGGGAGAACGCGAATTACTATTCTGGCGAGCCGCGATCGGGATCCGCCTGAGCCGACGAGTTGCTGACGCGATCTCGGACTGACCGGAGGTACGGACGGCTTACGGGTACTTCCTGACCATCGCTAAGGCGCAACAGCATCCGGTGATCGCGTCGTACCAGGCGCCGCATGTGGCGATACGCAACCCAGTGCGATCGATGCGTCTGCATGCCCCGGTCGCCCAGTGCGGCCATGGCGTCCGCGAGCCGCATCAGGAGGACCGACGAGCCGGTGGTGGTCACCACGTCGATGTAGTGACCGGACACGTGTACGCACACCACTTCACCACTTAACGCCTCCGCAGAGCGTGACCCTGTCGAGTCCGCAACAGGAGCGTCTCTCTCCTCGAAGTCTGTCGCCGCCTCCTGGTGAAGTTCGTGGCGTGCGCACTCATGTCCACTTGGCGGGCGCTCGGACGATCCATGGCTCGGGGCTACGGATGCCGGTAAGTCCCGCGCCGGCAACGACTCGGCAAGACCCTGCTCCTTTATCGAAACGGCCTCAGGGGCGGAAGCGGCGCGACCGGAGGACGCCGCGGGGGCAGTCTGCGAGTCGGCGTCCTGCTCACCGGAAGAGGTCAGATCCGAAGGTGCCGTGCGCCTGAGTGCGCGAGCCCCCCGGCGTTCGAGCCGCAGCAGGAGAGTGTATGCGACCATTGCCGCGGCCCACAGCGCCCCCACCACGTGCACGGAGAAGACCGTCCAAAACGCCGTGTGGGAGGTTGTCTCACCAAGGAACATCGTGCACGCCCCGAAGAAAACGGCCGTGCTGGGTACTGCGAGAACCACGGCAGCAACGAGGAACATCAGAAGCGCCTGGAACTTCGGCCGGAACCTGGCCAGATAGAGCACCAGAATGGTGTTCGGGTAGCCCATCAACAAATCGAACACGCTGACGAGGGATACAAAGGCCACGAGCTGAGTCCCGTTCAGCGCTTCCCGCATGTTCATCGGGTCCCACAGCGAGACCAATCCTGCAATCACCGCTACTATGGACACCGTGAGCATGAACATGCCGGGAGTCGCCAACTCTCGATACGCGTAGCGCATTTCCACGTGCCGCCTCATGCGTTGCTCAGGCAGGTGGTAATTCAGGAAAGTGCAGACGCGGGCGGAATCTTCCTGTTGGTTCAGAAAGGACCTGTCCACCTCTGGGGTTCGTTCTCGCTGGGAAACCGGTGTTCCATCCCCTTCGCGCTTTCATTTTCGGTTTCAATTGTCTACGCACGATCACGACACGTCTATCGCCGAAGGTCCAGGAGAAGCCGGAACGGATCTGAAGCGTCGGCGAAGGACGCTTGCGAATGAAGCACTCGATTGTAAATTGTTGGTCTCAGAAGATTAGAAAGACGGAATGTCGTCTCGGCAACGCCGCTCCGTGGCGCGCGAAATGCCGAGTCGGTGACGTGCGAAGATGCGGGGTGACGTACTCCGAACCCGGCATCCAGCCCCGCATTCCTCCGACGGCTTCTTTCCGGAAGACTTGCATTGGCAGCTCAGGTCTCTCCTCTCAGGCATGAACGACGTCAGCGAAGAATGGCGATTCGCGAATGGGTGGAAGCCAGGTCATTCAGGAAGAAGAACGTACCGACTACTCGACCTTTCTTCCCGGGATTCACAACGCGGCGCGAACCAGGAAGTTGATGCTGACGTGGGGGTGAACGGCGAAGCGCGTCCAGCGGCCCGAGCGCAACTCGGAAATCTCCGGCTGTGCACGAAGCGCGCGGGCCACCCCTGCGCCACGCCGCCGCTGCGGGGGCTCCTGCATCGCCCGTGCGATGAGCGCGGCGAGCCGTGCGCGCGCATTGCGCCGTCGGCGGTCAACGTTCACGTTCTGGCCGCCCGGCCCTCCGGCCTGGACGAAGCGATCGTCGAGCTCGTCGTCCGGGATGGTGAGGTCCGGCGTGATCTCCAGCACGTCCGGGCTACACGGCCGGAGCGGCCCGCTCGCCGGCCTCGTCGAGCCGGCGCTTCGACTCGGCAAGGGTGTCCCGGGGCAGCGGGCCGCGCCGCACCGCGGCCACGTTCTCCCGCAGGTGCTCGGGCCGCGTGGTGCCGACGATAATGGTGTGGGCGTGCGGGTGGCTCAGCGTGTAGCGCAGCACGAACGCCGAGCGGCCCTCGCCGGCTTCGCGCAACTCGTCCAGGCCGGCGCGCTCGAAGACCGCCCAGCGATCCGCCGACCCGCGTCCGCTGCCCGGCTCGCCCTGCGCCACGCCGCCGCGGATGACGATGCCCACGCCGGCTTCGCCCGCGCGTGTGATCCACTCCTCGTGCCCCCGCTCCAGCGCGGAGTAGGGGATCTGCATCACATCGAACACGCTCCAATCCAGGTAGGTCGGCAGGTCCGGCAGCACGGTTGAGACGCCGATGAAGCGCACCTGTCCGTTGCGGCGCATCTCCTGCAGGGCGTCGACCAGGCCGCCGGCCTCGCATTCGGCGACGCTGGGGTTATGAAGCTGCATCACGTCGACGCTGTCGCGGCGCAGCCGCTTCAGGCTGATCTCGAGACCGCGGAACTGGCTACCTGTCTTACTTACGGTCCTGACGCGGCCAACGTGCTGTTCCATGTCGTCAACGAACGACACCTGCGCGGGCGCTCGATGCTGTTCACGACCAACAAGTCGCCGCTGACCGCCTGGGGCGCCGTGCTGCACGACGCCGATCTGGCCGAGGCGATCGTCGACCGCATTCTCGAACGCGGTAGACTGATGCTGCTCGATGGCCCGTCTTACCGCACCCAACACCTCGATCTCGACGTTGAAGGCGCCGAGCTCGCGCACGATGAACCGGCCAGAATTTCCGGAAAACACCGGCCAGAGTTTCCGGAACCCACAACGGCCCACTTGAAGACGAACCACCACCGGACATGCTCACCGGTGAGGTCAGGGCGCGTCACACCAGAGCCTCGCTGAGATGCCAGTAGCTCGAACGCTTGCACGAACCTGTCGTGGAGGCGCAACGCACGTTCCGCGCCGTCCCGATCCGCGACGTAGTTCAGGATCTCGGCGAGATCAGCTTGGGCGGTACCGGTGGGCTGGTAGCCGGCGTTCAATCCGCCCGCGCCTCGATCTGCTCACGCAAGCGCCGCATTGCGGCCGGGCCGTCGGTCACGCGGCCTTCCTGGCAGTCCTGCATCGCCGCTTCAACCAAGCCACGGAAGTGAACCCGAGCCCGCTCCATCAACTCCGCAGGAAGTTGCTCCGCCTCCTTTTCGCTCAGGCCGTCGTAGATCCACTTCTCCAGGAGGCGGCGATGCTCGCTTTGCTCGAGCAGGCGCAGTCCATCTCTGACCACTTCGCTGGCGGTTCGATAGCGCCCGGCCGACACCAACGCGTCCACGAAGGCATCCTGGTGTGGCGGCAGGGAGACGTTTCTGGTCTGCCGGTTACCCATAGCGCCACTGTCGCGCAAGATCGGAGCGTTTGTCAATATTCGCCACAGACGCTCGATCGCGTACTTGAACGGCTCGTCGCCCGGGTTCATCATGCCGTCATGGGAGGTGGTCCAAATGAAAAAGTTGACCACGTTCGTTCTTGCGCTGATGGTTCTGCCGGTCCTGGGGCTGGTGGCGGCCGGCCAACAGGTCGCCACCACGGCGGAGCCGATGGAGATCTCCTGGTTCGGGCTCTACGGGGCCGAGATCCAGGACGGCAACGAGGTGCAACAGCACCTGGAGGAGCTGTTCGACGTCACGCTCGTCAACAAGCAGATCGACTACAAGGATCGGGAGAAGATCAACCTCATGATCGCTTCCGGCGAGCATACGGATTACACGTACGCCTTCGTGAACATGGTCGACTTCTTCACGAAGGGGGCGTTCCGCAGCATCCCGCGGGACATGATCCGCGAGCACGCGCCCGGCTACACCGCGTGGCTGGACGCCAGCGGGCCGGTGGCATGGCACCTGGGTCTGGTGCCCGGATCGGAGGACGAATACATGGGGCTGGTGCGGGCGCTGGACTACAAGGTCGGCACCACCTACGAGCCGTTCTTCCGGCTGGACTACCTGGAGGCGGTCGGCGTCGAGGTTCCGGGGCTGATTGCGGTCGGCGCCCGGCATTGCGAAGGCGCCTGTTTCTGGACCAAGGAGGCGTTCACCGCCGATCAGGTGGAGGAGATCCTGTACCTGTTCCGCGACGGCGATCCTTCCGGCGGCGTGCACGACGTGATCCCGCTGGGCATCTCCAACGAGTCCAACGCGTTCGGGCTGCACTACATCCTTTCCCTGCACGGCCTCAACGGCGTCGACAACTACGACGACGGCGGCAAGACCGTGAAGCAGGCCGTGCACTCGCAGTTCCGGGAGGCGCTGAAGACGGCGCAGCGCTGGTTCCAGGACGGGCTGATGGACTCGGAGCTGCCGGCGGTGAACCGCAAGCCGACGATGTACGACAAGATCATCGCCGGCATCTACGGCACCTATACCTTCGCCTACGGCAACATCGGGCTGAGCGGCGATCCGAGCCGCGACCACGAGATCCCGCAGTCGATCATCGCCCGCTACCCGGACGCCAGGGTGGTGGTGACGCCGCCCACCATCGGCTACGACGGCAAGCAGTACGCGGCCGCCGCAGTCGCCGCGTTCCCGATCGACGCCAACGGCATCAGCGCCGTGCACGTCGGCGTTTCGGATGAGAAGCTGGCCAAGATCCTGCAGATCTACGACTACGTCAATTTCGACGAGTACGGGATGCTGTACACGCAGTACGGCACCGAGGGCGTGAACTTCGAGTGGGACGGCGAGGCCGGCAACTCCTATCCGACCGCGATCGAAGGTCAGCGCGGGGTCGGCGGCCAGTGGGGTTTCGGCTACTACAACGCCAACACCCGCCACAAGGAGCTGTACGGCCGCTACCAGATCCCGGTGCTCAACAAGGAGCTGGAGCAGTACTTCAAGCTCGGTCCCGGCGCCGACTGGGCCGTGCCGCAGTTCCGCCAGGACGTGCTGGGAGAGACCGACTACATCGAGCTGTCCGCGAAGCTGCGCGGCGCGCTGAACACGCTCCGCGACGAGTTCACCTGGGAGGCGGTGACCACCGACCTGGACATCGACGCCGCGTGGGACGCCTACGTGGAGCGCTGGCTGTCCGCGGGCGGCCAGGAGCTGCTGGACGAGCTTGCGAAGATGCCGCAGGTGCTGCCGCTCCGCGAGGGAACGTTCGTCTATTGAGTGAAAAACGGTTCCTGACGTGAACCGAAACACCGACACGGGAAGCCCGGCTCCACGGCCGGGCTTCCCTCATTGAGCGCCGGTGTCGGAACCGGCGCCCGCCGCGGCCCCGCCCGGTGCGCCCGCGGAGCTGCACCGCGTGGCGCTGCGCCGTCAGAAGATCGCGCGGGCGATCCGCATGCGCCACGTCTACTCGCTGCTGGTGCTGTCCTTCGGCCTGCTGGTGGTCTTCAAGTACATCCCGATCTACGGGGTGCTGATCGCCTTCAAGGACTTCACCATTCACCGGGGCATCGTCGCCAGCCCGTGGAACGACTTCGAGCACTTCCGCTGGCTGTTTCGCGATCCGTTCTTCTTCCGGGTGCTGTTCAACACGTTCTGGATCAGCGTCCTGCGCATCGTCTTCTCCTTTCCCATGCCGATCATTCTGGCGCTGATGCTCAACGAGGTGCGCTCGAGCCTGTACAAGCGGACCTCGCAGACGATCTCCTACCTCCCGCACTTCATCTCCTGGGTGATCCTGGGCGGCATCCTCACCGAGGTGCTGTCGCCGCAGCGCGGCATCGCCGGCTACCTCTGGACCCTGCTGGGCTGGGAGCCGGTCAACTGGCTGGCGCGCAAGGAGACCTTTCGCGGGCTGCTGGTGGTGACCGGCATCTGGCAGGGGGTGGGGTGGGGCAGCATCATCTACCTGGCCGCGCTCAGCTCGGTCGATCCCACGCTCTACGAGGCGGCGGCCATCGACGGCGCCAACCGTTATCACCAGGCGCGGTACGTCTCGCTGCCGTCGCTGATCCCCGCCATCGTGATCCTGTTCCTGCTGCAGGTGGGCAACATCCTGGAGGAGTCCTTTCAGCAGATCTTCAACCTGTACAACCCGGCGGTGTACGAGGTGGCAGACGTGTTCAGCACCTACATCTACCGCTCGGGCATCGAACAGGCGCGCTATTCCTATTCGACGGCGGTCGGTCTGTTTCAGAACACCGTTGGCGTGGTCGTGCTGATCGGGGTGAACTGGATCCTGCGCCGCTTCAGCGAGTACGCGATATGGTAGCGACGGCGCTGGGGCGCCGCTCGGCGCTCGGCCTGGCCTTCGACGCCTGCAACTACGCGCTGCTGCTGTTGCTGTCGCTGTCGATCATCTACCCGTTCTGGAACCTGTTCCTGACGTCGTTCTCGCCGGTGGAGGAGGTGACCTCGCTCGGCATGCACCTCTGGATCGACCGCTGGACGGTCTCTTCCTGGGGTTTCGTGCTGCAGGAGAACGACGTGCTGCAGGCCTATCTGAACACCATCCACCGGGTCGTGTTCGGGACGCTGACCACGCTGCTGGTTACCTTCAGCGGCGCCTACGCGCTGGCGAAGCGCGACCTGCCGGGCCGCGGCACGATCACCACGCTGTTCATCTTCACCCTCTGGTTCGGGGGAGGGCTGATCCCCACCTACCTGCTGATCCGCTCGCTGGGGATGATCAACAGCCGCTGGGTGCTCATCATCCCGGTGGCGCTGAACGTCTACTACATCGTCATCGCCCGCAACTTCATGATGACGATCGACCAGTCGCTGGAGGACTCGGCGATCATCGACGGCGCCGGCTACTGGACCATCCTGTTCCGGATCGTCCTGCCGGTCTCAAAGCCGGTGCTGGCGACCATCGCGCTGTGGGCGGCCGTGTCGCACTGGAACGCGTGGTTCGACGCGCTGATCTACCTCAACGACGCCGACAAGCGGGTCCTGCAGATGCTCGTGCGCGACATGATCCAGCTCGTCACCTTCGACGAGCTGCTTGACTACGTGGAGGACCTGCCGGTCAAGGAGCACATCCCGCCGCAGTCCGTGCGCGCGGTGACCATCCTGATCACCATCGGCCCGATCGTGATGGTCTACCCCTTCATCCAGAAGTACTTCGTCAAGGGCGTGATGCTCGGATCGCTGAAGGGCTGACCCCGGTCAGTCGGCGTCGGCGAAGCGGAAACCGAACACGTAGCTGTTGCGCATGAAGAAGCGGATGTAGACCGCCTGCCCGACCAGTGTGCTCAGGTCCTTGCCGCGCCAGGTGATCGGCGTGGCGGTGTCGTCCACGTGGTTGGGGTCGCACTCCGCGAAGGTGTAGCCGGGGATGGCGCGGCCTGCGCGGTCGACCAGCTCGGTATGCAGCGATCCATGCCACTCGCGGCTGAAGGCGCGGTGCTCGGCGGAGCAGTTCACCAGCAGCCGCGGCCCTCCGACCTTGACCTCGCGCGACAGCAGGTGGCCGCCGGTGACGCCGCCGTAGTAGCCGACGAAGCGGTCGCGCCGGATACGCGCCAGCCCGATGGAGCGGTTGTTGTCCGGGAAGCGGTAGCGCCACGGCCGCGACGACCCGGAGTAGTACATATAGAGCCACTCGCCGTACGGGATCGCGGCCCGGATCGACCAGACGTGGCCGGCGTCCCAGCTTCCCTCCTGCCCGCGCGGCAGGAACGGCTTGCGGTCGCGCGGCCGGTACCAGTGCATGCCGTCCGGGCTGGCGGTGAGCTCGATCCAGGAGTGGCCGGTGCCGTCGCGCGGCTGCACGCCCAGGAAGCCCAGGTACTGCGATCCGTACGGCTGCATGGTCATGTGGTCGAAGAACATCTGTTCTTCGTCGTCCGCGGCGTCCGGCATCAGCACCTCGCGTGGCGGGTACCAGGTCTTCAGGTCGGGGCTGACGTGGATGCTGATGCGGGTACGCACGTTCTCCACCGCGCCGGCGCGGCCGATGCCGGCGATGCCGGCCTCCGCGCTGCCCGGCACCTCCTCGCCCGTGCCGATGCCGCCGGCCAGGGTCAGCGCCCGGCCACTGCGGAGCGCGCGGCCGATGAGCCCCTGGAGTTGCTCGGTGGCGGCGCGCGCGAACGGCCGGCCACTCATGATCCAGTGCTCGACCCGCGCGTCCCAGTAGAGGTTGTACTTGCTGTCGAGCGCCGGGTGGATGGGGTTGCCCTCGTAGATGCGCCAGGCGACGCCGTCGTCGCTGAACGCCAGGCAGACCGCGTCCTTGACCGGGTAGTCGTTGAGATCCGCCTGCGCGTACTCGCGGTGGGCGACGTCCTTGTACACGCACATGAAGCGGCCGCGGTCGGCCATCGGCGCGGGCGTCGGGGTGACCGAGAACTCCTGGCACCGTTCGCGGCCGGTCAGCACGATGTTGGTGCGCTCGAAGCCGCGGTAGGGGAAGCGGGCGGACAGCGGCTTGCGCCAGTGCACGCCGTCGTCGCTCTCCGCGTAGGACATCAGGTAGGGACCGTATTCGTCGGCCGCCCTGGGAATGCCGGAGAGCCCCTTGGTCCAGACGCTGGAGCTGGCCAGCACGTACCACATGCGGAACAGGTTCTCCTCCTCGTCGTAGAGGACGTTGGGGCCGGCCGCGGTTCGCTCCCACGGCAGGTCGGCCACCAGCACCGGATTGTGCGGATGGCGGACCGCCTCGTTCTGGACGCGAGTCGCGTCCCAGCGGTCCTCGATGGCGAAGTCGTCCAGGAACAGGTGCAGGTCGTGTCCGGGATCGTCGGGCGTGCCGCGAAAGTAGGCCGGAATCATGGCTCCTCCTCGCCGCCGGTGGGCTGCGGCCATGTTCGGGGTTCGCCATCCCGCTGTCCAGGCAGGCGCGGCGATCTGTCCTTGGCCAGGCCGCCTCCGGGGGGTGCTGGCGGTCGCTGGCGTAACGTGCGATAAGTAGCTGGAGGGAGTACCACAGGCGTGGGCGAGGACAGGATCGAGACCAACGCACAGGTGATGTTGGGAAAGCCGGTGATACGGGGCACCCGAGTCACCGTTGAGCTACTACTGCGAAAGCTGAGCGAGGGAGCGTCTGAGGACGACCTTCTCAAGGCGTATCCACGGATCACTCTTGAAGACCTGCGTGCCGCCGTCCGTTTTGCCGCTGAGACGCTCGCCAACGACGAGACGATATTCGTTGATCAGCCCGGATAGCAGGTGCGCCTCCTGGCAGACGAAAGCTGCGACTATGCCGTAGTCCGCGCCCTGCGGAGCGCGGGGCACGATGTCGTCGCCGTGGCTGATACAAACGCACAAGCGCCGGATTCCGAAGTTGCTGCTCTTGCCGCGAGTGACGGTCGGATCTTGTTGACCGAGGACAAAGACTTCGGTCAGCTCGTGTTCGCGCAGGGAGAACCGAGCTTGGGCGTTATCCTACTACGGTACCCGGCGAACGCCCGTGGAGAGATCAGCGGCGATGTCGTAGACCTCGTCGCCCAGCACGCGCGTCGCATGGCTGGATCCTTTATCGTCCTCACACCGGCTCAAATCCGCTTCCGACGGATGCCTGACTAGTCCTGACGGTCATCCGCCTGTCCACGCGTGTAGCACCGTTTGATAGGATGCTCGCATGTCCTCGCCGGACACCTTTCCGGACGGTCTCGCGCAGTTCCCTGCGATCCCGTACGGGCGCCTACTTCAGGGGCATCCGCCTGGAGGGCTGCCTGTATGTCGGCGCCGCTTGCCCCGACGAGCGCGATCTTCTCGCCGGCCGGCACGTCGAGGCTGAGTCCGGTCAGCACGTCGTCGCGCCCCGGGTAGCCGAACGTGACCTCGTCGAACCGGATCGCCCCGCGGTCGACCCGACGGCCTGGCGAGCCGCCATCGACCTCGGTGGGCAGCTCCAGCGTCCTGAGATAGCGGTCGATGCCGGTCACCCGCTGCTGACTCATCACCCCGGCGAAGTTGATCGTGGCCAGCACGGCCCTGGTCATCGCGAAGTACTCGACCAGCGCCACGAATCCGCCGACGGTGAGCTCCCGCTGCCGATCAGCAGAATGCCCATGCCCAACAGGGCGAGGTGAGCGATCAGGGAGATGGCTTCGGTCCATCGCTCCGAGGTGAACATCGCGCGGGCGACTCCCACCTTGAAACGGATGAGCTGCATCCAATGGCGGACGAATCGCCGGTTGACGGTGGCCTCGGCGCTGAGCAGCCGGATCTCGGGCAGCCCGGTGACGATCTCGTAGATCCACGAGCCCACGACTCCGTAGCGGCTGCGGAGCTCGCGCGCCTGAGCGCCCGCTTTCCCGCCGAAACGGCGCGTGGCGTACACCGACGCCGGGAGCGTCACGGCCATCAATACGAGCGCCTACCAACTGATGGTCGCCACGACGGCGGTGCACACGGCGATCAGCACGCATCCGCTGATGATGCGGATGATCTCCCCCAGCATCCGATGCGCATGACCGGAGTCATGGTGGATCGTCGTGAACAGGTCACTGGTTCTGGCCTCGTCGAGGACGTGGGACTCCAGCCGCAGCACGATGTCGTGAATGCGGAGTCGAGACCGATACCAGAAGTCCGCGATGTACGGCGACTTCACCGACCAGATGGAGGGCCAGACCGGCTACCTGGTCCGTTCCCGCGACGGCGGTGAGAGCTGGGGCGAGCCGGAGCTGGCGCTGCGGCCGCGCTGGTGGCGTGGCGGGACGCACACCTCGCTCGGCATGCAGACGCTCAGCGACGGCCGCATCCTGCTGCCGTGGACCCACGGAGAGAGCCTCAAGCACAACCCCACGGGACAGACCCGCTTCGTGTGCCTGCGCTCCGACGACCACGGCCGGAGCTGGCAGGGGTGGGACGAGCATGCGCTGCCGTTCCACCGCGTGTCGCCCTATGGCACGATCGTGGAGCTTGCCGACGGCACGCTGCTCTGTCCGGTCCATGGCCGGCTTGAGGGTGACCGCGGCTACCTCGGCACCTGCTTCGTGCTGCGCTCCTCCGATCGCGGCGTGACGTGGGGCGACCACAGTTTCATCTGCCACGAGCACCCCAACGGCGCGAGCGAGACCGACGTGACCCTTGCTACCTATCCAGGCGACGCATGCGCCCTGTCGGCATGGAAGCGCGGCGTGCAGAAGGTTCGCGCTGGAGGTGTCCCCGTACGAAGCGACGGCGTTCGCAGCTCGGAAGGATGGAGCCCGTCTGTCAAGCTCTCCTACTGGCCGGTGCCCGGCGTGGTCATGGAAGAAACAGGGGAGGGGCATTATTGTGTGGTAACTACTCAGGGGGGCGGGCCGGTTATGAGGCAGGGTGGAACCATCGGACGGCCTTCGAAGACGGAACTCAGAGCATCGATCACAGACAAGCCGTTCTTGCGGATCGTGGAGATATAGGCCCTGGTCCGGCAGAACTCCTCGGCGCCGTGCTGGCTGCGGAACGTCCCTGAGATCTTCTGCTGCACTTTCATCATCCGCAGATCCCGCTCCGCCTGGTTGTTGTCGAACGGAACCCGCAAGTCGTTCATGAACGCCAGCACCGACTCCGCGCGCTTCGACAGCCTCAGCAGCAGGTTGCGCGGCTTGCTCTGCTTCGTGCGTCCGCGGCGCTTGCCGCTGCCCGCCGGCGGCTGCGGCGCCGGTGGATTGGCCGCCATCCCCGCCGCGATGATTCGCTGGTACTCGGCCGTATAGCGCTCGCACAGCGCTTGGTCCAGGTGCTGACTCCCCTCTTCACGCGCGCCATCCACTGCCTCCTTGACGGTCAGCAGCAACTCCTTGAGGTCCGCCGCCCACCCCTGTTCGTACTGCTCCTCGACGAACCTCAGTTCCCGCAGATGATGCGCGTTGCACAACCCATGCTCACACTCGTAGCCGAAGTAGCTCTGCCAGTGGTCGTGCACCGCCACCCCGGCGAAGTCCGGCAAGATGCCGATGTCGGCAATCGCCTCCCTCCCCCGCTTGGCGTGCGCCGCGTAGTACGTCAGCAGCTCCGTGCTCGCCACGTGCAGCCAGTGCAGCCTGCCGCCGATACTCATCCCGGTCTCGTCAAAACACGCCATCGGCTGCACCGTGATCGCTTTACGGATCGTCTCGACCATCCCGGCCAAGCGCTGCCCGCAGGCTGCGTTGATGCTCGCCAACGTCCCCTCGCTGATCGGCATCGAGAACAGGTCCTTGCACAATTCGGCAGTCCGCCGATACGGCAACAGTCCATAGGTGCGCAGATACGCCGCTATCGCCTGCAGCCGATGGCCGTACTGGACCGGCTGCTCGACGCCGTCGGGGAACGCCGCCACCGTGATCTGCCCGCAGTCCGGGCAGCGCTTGCGTTCGCTGCGGTGTTCGCTGACCTCGACCGCAAGCGGCGGCACGTCGAACACCTGACGGCGTTCGTAGCCCGCTACCGGCTGTTCGCGCAGAGAGCTGCCGCACGGGCAGTCGTCCACGGTGTGGATCGTGGTCCTCGTCGGTTCCTCTACCTGACACAGCGTCGCGCCCGGATGGTCGGGCTGCCCGCCCGGACGCCTGCGGCGCTCTTTGCGTGACTTCCTCTTGCGCTCCTGTTGCTTGCGCTCGAAGCTGTCCCGAGACGGCGGCTTGCTGCTGTCGTGACTGTCCGTCCTCAGTTCCTGGAGTTCCCGCTCCAGCGTCGCGATCCGCTGCTCCTGTTGCTCGATGCGTTGCTGCTGGTCCGTACTGATCTCGATGATCTGCTCTATCAGTGCGACCACTGCGCTACGGCCGGCCTCGTAGGCCGCAGCTATATCTGCACGTGTGAGTTCGGAAACCAGTCCCACTCGATGCCGCCCCTCCCGCCTGCGAGGATAGACCATCGCCTCCAACCATGTCCAGCCCTTGGAACCACTTGCTCCGTGGGCTGAGTAGTTACATTGTGTGAACCACATCTCCGGGTGAAGCGCGAAGTAGGCCGGCACGTCATTGGTGTATCCGTCGCAAGACGAACCCGTTGTCAAGCTTGGTCCCGAGGCTCGTGGCGTAGTCATTGGTGAGGTCGACGCTGGCCGGTGCCGGCCATCCCGATAAGGAGAATGCTTGTTGCTCACGCCTCGGCCGCTTCACTCGGTTCACAGTGGAGGTTCACTATGGCTCGACGCAGGCGCCGACGCACCGGCAGACGCACGGCACAACCGAAGACGGTCAATCCGGATGCCGCAGGCTTGGATGTGGGCGCCACCGCGGTGTACGCAGCGGTGCGCGCAGACCGCGCCAGCCCCGCGATCCGCAATTTCCCCACGTTCACCAGCGACCTGCACGCCTTGGCCGACTGGCTCAGCGAGTGCCAGGTAACGACCGTTGCCATGGAGTCGACGGGAGTCTACTGGATTCCGGTGATGCAGATCCTGGAAGCTCGCGGCTTCGACGTGGTGCTGGTCAACGCGCGCCACGTACGTTCTGCACCCGGACGCAAGAGCGACGTAGCCGACTGCGAGTGGCTGCGCTACTTGCACTCGGTAGGACTGCTGAGCGGCTCCTTCCGACCGCCTGACGAGGTCTGTGCGCTGCGCGCGTTGCTGCGTCAGCGCGAAACGCTGGTGAAGTCGGCCTCCCGCAGTGTGATGCACATGCAGAAGTCCTTCGATCAGATGAACGTCCACCTGCACCATGCCATCTCTGACCTGACCGGGGTGAGCGGCTTGGCCATTACCGACGCCATCCTGGACGGTGAGCACGACCCGGCGCGCTTGGCGGATCTGGCCCACAGCACGATCAGAGCCAACCGCCTCACGCTCATCAAGGCGTTGGAGGGTGATTGGCGTCCCGAGCACCTGTTCACGTTGGGCCAAGCACGGCAGACGTATGCCCACTACCAACAGCTGATCAGCGCGTGTGACCAGCAGATCGAGGGCTGCATCCGCTCGTTGGAGGCGGCCCAGAAGGCGCCGCCCCAAGAGCCCTCCGACGACACGCCCAGCAGCGCCGACAGCACTCCCGAGGCCGACTCTGAGGGCGCCACGAGTTCGCCGCAAGGCACTCCCGCTCCTGCTGAGCCGTTCGAACTGAACGACTACCTTACGCGCCTGTTCGGTACCGACCTGACGCTCATTCCCGGCATCGGCGAGAGCACTGCCCTGACCCTGTTCGCCGAACTCGGCCCCGATCTGTCCCGTTTTCCCGATGCGAGCCATTTCGCGTCCTGGTTGCACCTCTGTCCCCAGAACAAGATCACGGGCGGCAAGATCATCAGTTCGCACACCGGACCCGGCGCCAATCGCGCCGCGCAGGCGCTGCGCTGGGCGACGCAGTCGCTGTATCGCAGCCCCACCGCCCTCGGCGAGTACTTCCGGCGCAAGCGCGCCCGCCTCGGCACTCCGAAGGCGGTCACCGCCACCGCCCACAAGCTGGCGCGCATCATCTACCACCTCATCACCTACCACGTGGACTACGACGACAGCCTCCTCGACAACCACCAGCGCCAGGACCGCAAACGCCTTGAACGCCGCCTTCGCAACGACGCCCGCGCTCTCGGTTTCCAGCTCGTTCCGGAGGCCGCCTGA
Source organism: Spirochaetia bacterium (assembly GCA_965215345.1). Taxonomy (GTDB): domain Bacteria; phylum Spirochaetota; class Spirochaetia; order SZUA-6; family Bin103; genus CATQHW01. The sequence continues at coordinate 3,843,890 of CBDCDL010000002.1, forward strand.
CTATTGTTTCTAAGGAGGAGGAGGCGATCGAGACGAGAGCCTCAACAAGTACGTCAAAAGATGCTCGGCCTGCCACATCATCGAATCTGGCTCACGCTGCCTGATTGGCTGTCGTCACGATCCGCGAGGTGCGAAGAGCGCTGGATGTCTGCGCTCCTGGTTGGAAAGAGCACCTGACCGACCATCGGATCCAGATCCACTGGAACGGAAGGATAGATCGCTTGGCTAGCGGCGGTCACGGCAAGAAGAACGAGTTTCCGATCCAATGGGTGCGAGCGCTGGGCATCGTCCAGTGCATGAAAGAGCAAGTAGCGGGCCTTTCGTCTTTACGCCCGCCGCGGCGCAGCCGTAGCTTGTGATCCGTGCCTGCGCGAGGCCGTCGAGCCGCTCCGCTCAAGGCACCCACGGGAGCAACCCCGACTGAGGCCGGTGTCGCCGTCGCTCCAGGAAGAAGAGCTGCCCCCGAGGCATGAGAACCCGGGGGCAACTCCGCGGCTAAAGCCGGTGACGGTCGACCGATTCAGCGCTTGACCTTGAAGTTGTAGGTGCGGTTGTAGATCACCTCCAGGTCGGTGGCGCCGGCGCTCTTCACCTCCTTGATGAAGGCGTCCCACTCATCCATCGGCCGGCGGCCGGTGATGAACAGGTCGACGTTCTCCAGCACCGTATCCAGCGTGCTGGTCTTGAGGTCGGCCACCTTGCGCTGCTCGTCTACCGTGAACGGCAGCGGGAACTTGCCGACGACGTTGCTTGCCTGCTCCAGCTCGGCGATCTTCGCCGTGGTAAAGGGAAAGGCCGGTGACGGCCAGCGCTGCGTGTCGCCGTCGAATATGTGGATCTGATACAGCGCCCAGCGGGGCCACACCTGGTACAGGCTGTAGTACTGCACCTCGCGCTTCTCCTCCGGCGTGATCTTGGTGACGTCTCCCTTCACGTCGTCGCGGTCGCGCACGGCGTTCCAGCGCCCGTCCCGCTCGTAGAACTCGGGCGTGTTGCCGGTGTACTCCGGCCGCACGTCGACGTCCCCGCCTACCAGGTCATAGTGCTCGCCTTCCTGGCCGTAGTTGATCCACCGCACGCCCTCCTCGGAGTAGAGCCAGTCCACGAACGCCAGCGTCTTGGCCAGCTTCGTGGGGTCGGACTCCAGGGCCTTGCTCACGGCCAGGCCGTCCGGGTCCAGCGAGCTGCCCGACAGCGGCTGCGCCAGCGGGATGCTGATGCGGTCGCCCAGGAACAGCGGGTAGGTCTCCGGCCACCACTGCTCGCGCAGGCCGTTCACGGACCATTCGTGCCAGCGCAGGATGTTCGCGTGGCGGTTGATCTGGTACGCCGAGAACGGCGCCAAGGTGTGGCGGCCAGCCTCGTTGGGAGCCGCCTCGAAGAGCTTCTGCCAGTCCCGGTAGTTCTCGGTGAGGTAGGTCTGCGAGATGAGCTTCTCGACATACAGCCCCTTGACGTACTCGACCGCCTCCTTGAAGCGCGGATGCAGCGCCGTGTAGAGGAACTGGTCCTCGTCGCGGAAGTAGTTGATGTCGATGTCGCCGATGCCCATCGAGTTCAACGTCGCCTGCAGCGTGGTATTGGCGCCGTTCGCGATCCCCGGCCAGTACAGGCCGACGATCGGGTAGATGTCAGGCTCCATGTCCCGGAACTGCGTGGCGACCTCGACCAGTTCCTCCAGCGTGCCCGGCACCGGCAGGCCGCTGCGCTCGACGAGCTGGTCCTCGTTGTAGCCCCACTGGATGTCCTTGTCGTTCTGGGTGGAGAACTTGGGAGCCATGTACCGCGATCCGTCGAGCAGCGTGTACGCGAAGCGGTACTGCTCGTAGCGGTCGAGCCACCCCCGCAGGTTCGGCATCCAGTCGAGGTAGTCGGCCAGGTTCAGAAAGCCGCCGACCGGCCCGTACTCGAAGCTCTCGCTGGCGGTGACCTGCGCCAGGTCGGGGATGTTGCCCATCGCCAGCGTGATCTGCTTCTTCTCCGGGTACGGCACCTCGTTGAAGGTGATCTGGACGTTCAGGGCTTCCTGCACGTCGATCCATAGGAGCTGGCTGCCGGACGGCCACCAGTACTTCGGACCGAGCATCGTGAGCTCCAGCGTCTCGTCGAACGGCATCGAGACGTCCGCCAGGTCCACGCCCATGCCGGCGGCCGCCTCCGTGGCGGCCTCGCCCTGGCCGTCGGCCCAGGCGCCGGCACCGGCGAGCACGAGGCCCGCGGCGATCAGCACTAAGATTCGGAATCGGGGAGCGATCATGTCGCACCTCCTGTCAGATGGTTTGGAGTGGATTCGAGGTCGGGCGCGCCACCGCGGAGGCCCCCTCGGCCATCCGGGTGAGGTCATCGCGTCGGCCCCCGCATGGTCATCCGCGGATGGCTCCGATCATCGTGCCCTTGATCAGGTACTTCTGGGCGAACGGATAGATGAGGACGATCGGAACGAGGGTGAGCACCATGATCGAGGCGCCCAGGATTCGCTGCACCGGCGGCTCGCTCAGGTAGTAGCCCTTGTAGAATCCGATGCCGGTGATCTCGTACGCGGCCTCCCCCTGGATGACGAAGTCGCGCAGCACGAGCTGGATCGGATACCTGGCCGCATCGTCCAGGTAGATCAGCGCCGCGAACCAGGCGTTCCAGTTCATGATGAAGAAGTAGACGGTCATGGTGGCGAACAGCGCCGAGCACAGCGGCAGGTAGATCCGCACCAGGACCACCAAGTCGTTGGCGCCGTCGATCTGCGCCGACTCTTCCATCTCGTTCGGGATCTGCTGGAAGAAGGTGCGCATCATGATCATGTGCCAGGCGGAGAACGCGGTCGGCAGCACGATCGCCCACACGGTGTTGACCAGCCCCAGATTGAGCACCAGCAGGTAGGTGGGAATCAGGCCGCCCGAGAAGAACATGGTCAGCGCGATGTAGACGACCACCGGCCCCTTGAAGCGCAGGCGGCGTTTCGACAGCGGATAGGCCGCCAGCGTGTTGAGGACCAGCGCGGCGCAGATCCCGGTCGCCGTGTAGTAGATGCTGTAGCCGAAGCCGCGCAGCGTCCTGCTCCACCCCAGGATGAAGCCGTAGATGTCGAAGCTGGCGGTCTTCGCCCACGCGGCCAGGGCGTAGCGGTACTCCGGCTCCACCTGCGCGGGGTGGGAGAGCGAGATCTGCAGGATCTCCAGGAACGGGTACACGGTGAGCAGCGCGAAGACGCCGAGCAGCGTCGCGTTGAGCACGTCGAACCCGCCGGAGAGCGCACGCGATCTGACTTCAGGCCGCACGCCGGCGCTCCTTCACCACAACCGGTACTCGCTGACCCGGCGGCTCACGGTGTTGGCGGTGAGCAGCAGGATCAGGTTCAGCACGGCCAGGAAGAAGCCGCTGGCGGTGCCGAAGGTCCAGTCGGCGCCCAGCAGCCCCTTGCGGTAGATGTAGGTCTGGATGACGTCGGCCACGTCGTAGGTGATCGGCCGGTACAGCAGCAGGATCTTCTCGAAGTTGGCGTGCACGATGCCGGGGATGCGCAGGATGAGCAGTATGGCGATGGTGGGCCGGATGCCGGGCAGGGTGACGTGCCAGGCGCGCCGCGCTCGGTTGGCGCCGTCGATGGTGGCCGCCTCGTAGAGTTGCGGGTCGATGCCGGACATCGCCGCCAGGTAGATGATCATGCCGAAGCCGGTCGTCTGCCAGATCTCGGAGCCGATGTAGATCGGCAGGAACCACGGCCGCTCGACCATGAAGTAGATCGGCTGTCCGCCGGCCAGCGCGATGAGCCCGTTGACGAGGCCGCTGTTCGGGTCGAGCAGGTCGATGATGATGCCCGCGATCACGACCATCGAGACGAAGTTCGGGATGTACAGGAAGGTCTGCACCGTGCCCTTGTAGAGCTTGTGCCGCAGCTCGTTCAGGAGCAGCGCGAACAGGATCGGCGCCGGGAAGCCGAAGATCACGCTGCTGATCCCGAACTTCAGGGTGTTCAGGAAGACGACCCAGAAGTGGTCGTCCTCGAACACGCGGATGAAGTGCTTGAGCCCCACCCACGGGCTGCGCCAGTAGCCCAGGAACGCGTTGAACTCCTTGAAGGCGATGGTGATCCCGTACATCGGGATGTACTGGAACACCAGGATGTGCACGAGCGGCACGAGCAGCATCAGGTAGAGCCAGCGGTCGCGGATCAGGTCCGCCCGCAGGCTCGTGCCCCTGGTGGTACGGATGCCGAGCTCGACGATTCCCGCCCGCCGCGCCTCCATACCTCGTGCCCTTGACCAGGTGCCCTTACGCCGCCGCCGGAATCTCCAGCAGGCTCACGCTCTGTGCCGGCAGCCGCAGGGTGAGACAGCGCCGGCCGCCGCCGGCCTCCACGCCGATGCTGCCGGGAAGCCGCCGCGGACGTTCGAGACTCCGCAGCTCCGCGCGTTGCTCCGGCGCGAGCCGCGGTGGCCGTCCCATCACCTCCCACGCCCGGAAGGTGTTGCCGTGCTCGCGGTCCAGCAGGTACCAGGAGGCTTCGTCGGGACGCAGGGCGCCGTGCCCGTCGAGCCGGATCCGCACCTCCTCGGCTGCGCATGCCGGCTCGGGCCCTTCGACGAAGTGGTAGAGCAGGATGCGGAGCGAGCCGCCGGCGTCGCGGGTGGAGAGCCCCGCCACACGGTCGCCCGCGCCGCCGCCGAGGTCGAGGCGCTCGTCACCGAGGCGCGCCAGCATCTCGTACACGGACCAGATCGGTTTCAGCACCGGGCCCGCGGTCAGCACCGAGCGGTTGCCCAGGAACGTGCCGCGGCTCGCCTCGTACGCGAAGCCCCAGTACAGGATCAGGTCCGGCGTCTTGCCGCGTTCGGGGCCGAGCTCCGGCCGCCAGTGCTCCAGCGCCACCAGGCCGGTGACCAGCTTGGCCAGGAACAGCCCCGCGTACTCCGTGTCGCGCAACTTCATCGCCCGGAAGTGGCGGGTGCCCCACGCGTAGCGGCCGATCAGGCCCCACTCGTTGAGATGGAACGGCACCTCCAGGAGCCGCGGGAAGGTGCGCGCGTACGCCCAGTACTCCTCGACCCAGCGCACCAAGTCGCCCACGTAGGGGAACACCAGGGGGAAGTTGCGGGTTTCGTCGGCGCTCATGGCGTAGCGGTGGGAGGAGACGTAGTCGATGCGGACCGGGCCGCCGCTCACCTGGTCACAGCCGCGCCCGGCGTGCTCCAGGAACTGGCCCAGGGCGGCCGTCCACATCGCCGGGCCGCCCACGCGCAACCGCGGGTGCACGCGCGTGACCGCCAGGACGAAGTGGTCGTACAGCAGGGTGTGCACCCAGCCCGGCATGCGGTCCGGCTCGTTGTAGCACTCGAAGTACCAGGACAGGATCTCGTCCTCTCCGTAGCGCTCCAGCAGGTGCTCGGTGAAGGCGCTGATCAGGGCCGTCCACTTGGCCCAGTCGTTGACGGGAACCGGACCCGACGGGGCGCACAGCAGCGACGGCACCCGGTCCATCTCCACGATCGGCCTGATGCCGGCGGCGACCCAGCGATCGTAGACCTGGTCCATGATGGAGAAGTCGTAGACTGGGCGGCCGGCGTCGTCCTCGTGGTAGATGCCGCCGCCCATCGGGATGCGCTCGGTCTCGCCCTCGCCGACCGGCGCGAAGTCGGCCATCTCGTCGGAGAGGGCGTGGTGGTTGCGCAGGTAGCGGATGGCGCCGGTCTCGCCGATGCGCTCGAACAGGTGCTCGGCGGCGCCGGAGCGGGTGTCCTGGTAGAGGTGGTCGCAGCCGAGGGCCTGCCAGAACTTCGGCAGCGGCGTGCCGGGTCCCGCCGCGTCTATCGACAGCTCCCGCATCGAGCCTCCTTCGGCGTCGTCCGGTGATGAGGATCAGTCTGCGAACCGGTAGGCGTACACCGTAGCACGGTTCACGGCGAGCCTGAGCGCCACGCGCTGCCCCTGCAGGCGGGACAGGTCGCCGCCGCCTTCCCAGGACACCGGATGGCGCACGGCGTCGCCGTAGAACGGCTCCGATGCCGCGAGCCCGAACCCGCCGATCTCCCGGCCGTCGCCGTCGAGCAGGGCCACCCGCACCGTGCCGCCCAGCTCCAGCCCGGCCTGCCAGCGGTACCCGTAGTAGCTGCGGGCGTTGAGGTACAGGCGCCGGCCGGAGACGGTCACCGGCGTGGTCACGATCTCCCCTTCGCGCAACTCCGGACCGCCGCCGCCGGCGCCGTAGGAGAAGGCCGAGCCGCCGCCGAGACCGGCGAACCGGTCGCGCTTGATGGTCGCTACCCCGAGCGCGCCGAACTTGCCGTCGGCCGGCGCCCGGCGGCCGGTGTAGTAGAGCAGCATGTCGTCGCCCACGAAGATCGGGCTGTTGACGGCCATGTCGATCTGGTCCTCGTCGAACGCTCCCTCGTCGCCGCGAGCCAGCCACGGCTCCTCGCGTCGCGGCCGCTCCCACACGGTCCCGTCGCGGCTTGAGAGCAGGTAGGCCTGACACCATCCCTCGCGCGTGCTGACGCTCGAATAGATGCCGGCGTGCTGGTTGCCGTAGGCGAAGCAGTTCATGAAGTGGCCCTGCATGGTCGAGCCGTAGTCGTCCCCCTCGTCCAGCGGGAAGGGCTTCCACGGAACGCTCCAGTGCAGGAGGTCCGGACTGGCGGTGAGGTGCGGGGTGCGCACGCGCAGCCCGTGCCGGTTGGTCTGTCCGCGCAGGCAGGTGAGCAGCCAGCGGGAGTTGACGGCGTCCCGGCGCAGGCAGGTCGCGTCGTTGATCCCTTCCAGGACCTTCGTGGCGGGAGCGGTCCAGCGTATTCCGTCCGGGCTGGTCAGCAGGACGTGCACGTGACGGCTCTCGCCGAGCCGCCAAGCACAGGTGAGCAGCTTGTAGCGGCGCTCGGGATCCGGTTCGTCCGGGTCGATGACGACGTTGGGGCTGTCGAAGTGGGTGAGGTCTCCGGTCGCCGGCGTACCCGGCCCGAGGTAGCGGCCGCCCCGCTCCGCGGTCAGGCCGGCTCGTGACTCGCCGCCGTACACGTGCGAGACGTCGCCGTCCACCATCAGGACGATGTTGGTCGCGACATGCTCGCCGAGCGCCCACATGCCCAGGTCGGGTTTCTCCCACGCGATGCCGTCGCGCGACTCCGCGTAGCACAGCGTCACGGGAATCCGCTCGTCCTTCGCCATGTAGCCGGTGCTGTACCAGAGCTGCAGCATGCCGTCCTCGGGGCGCCGCAGCACCGTGCCCCAGGCGTTTATCTGGTCGCCCTCCCAGGGACGGTCGGGACGCACCACCGGCTCCGCCCGGCGCCGCGGGCGGCCGCTCACCGGCGTGAGGTTGGTGACGCTCGCCACCTCGTGATCGTCCAGGAACAGGTGCAGCCCCGGGTCGTGCGTGCGGTCGTCGATCGTCGGACCGTTCTCGGAAGTCATCGCTTCAGCCTCCTATCGCATCGATGCAGTCGTGCAGCGCCGCCATCCGGTCGGCCCGGAACGACGCCAGGTCGGGACCGGTGCACAAGTCCGAGATGAGCGCCTCGGCCGGCTCCGACCAATCGGTCAGCCGCTGGCGGAGGCCGGCGACGTCGGGCACGCCGCCCGCCGCCTGTGAGCGGGCCGCCTCCCACAGAGCGTCTCGCAACCCCAGCTCCCAGGCACGCGCTCGACCAGGCACGCCGTTCCAGGCCGCTCGCCGAACGGAGAGAGTTTCGTCTGTCAATCGACGACTACCTGACGACGTGCAAGGAATCCGGGATCGCACATAGTACCCCGTCAACGTGAAATTGACGGATGCGGGAATCCGCCGATCGACCTGGACTTCCCGGTCAACTTCATCCACGAGCGGGGCGCGCGCATCGGCTTCTGCGGCGGCAGCGACCACGCCGGCAAACTCGCCGTCTTCGACCGGGTTCTGGGTGCGCGAGTCGAGCGGCCCGGGGGAGCATCACTACGTGGTACGCGCCCAGTCGATCGCGGACGATCTGCCGGCCGGGCCACTGGTGGCGTACTCGTCCCCGACCTACGTAAGATCGGGATCCGAAGGATACAGCGGCACATGACGGATCGATCGGCCAAGGTGACCGAGCGGGACATCTCGTTCTTCCAAGAGCAGGGCTATCTCCGCTACGAAGGGTTCTTCTCCGCCGCGGAGATGGACGATCTGCGCGACGCGATCGACCGCGCGATCGCACGGAACCGCGAGCGCATCAGGGGTGCGGAGGGCGGCGGGCGCGTCTCGGAAGAGTACGAGCGGGTGTTCAACCAGATGGTCAACCTGTGGACGGACTCTCCGGCCGCGAAGACGTTCGCCTTCCACGCCGATCTCGCCGAGGCCGGACGGCGCCTGTCGGGTTGCCGCCACGTCCGCATCTACCACGACCACGCCATGGTCAAGCCGCCGGGTCAGAGCAGCCGGGCGACCAACTGGCACCAGGACGCTCCCTATTGGCGCATGGATCCGGTGGGCTCGTTCTCGGCCTGGATCGCCGTCGACGACGTCACGGTGGACAACGGCTGCCTGCACTTCGTGCCGGGATCGCACCGTTACGGCCGCCAGGAACCCATCTCGCTCACGGTGGAACGGGAGAGCATCATCGACCGGATGCAGGCGCAGGGTTTCTCCGTGGCCGCGCCGGTCTCCATGGAGATGGCCGCCGGCGGCGTCACCTTCCACCACGGCTGCACCTTCCACTACGCCGGACCGAACCGCACCGGCTCTCCGCGGCGGGCCTTCGCGATCATCTACATACCGGACTACGTGACGTTCACCGGCGGCAACGACGCCGCCGGCGCGGCCGGTGAGATGACGGCCGGCGGCCCGTGGGACCATTCGCTCCACCCGATCCTGGCGGGCGATTCCTGACCCGGAGCGGCCGATGTACTTCGATGCCAGCCTGGACCCCTACAAGATCGAGTTCCTGCGGCCGGACGAGCTAGCGGACGGCTCCACCGTGGTGCTCACCTACGACTACCGCTATCCCGACCGGTTCGCCTGGTCGGGCGTCCGCGGCCGGGTGAGCTACGATTCCGGCCGCACTTGGGAGCCGGAGGAGTACGTGCTCGGCGAGCGCGAGAACTACCCCGGCTGCATCGCCACGGACGACGGTGGCATGATCACCATCTGCCCCTACCGCAAAAAACCGCGGCCCCATCCAGGCCGTGCACTGGCGGCCCCGGCCTCAGGACGTCCGCTGAGCGGAACCACCTGGCGGGAGTGATGCGATGAGTGCCGGCACGTCGAACCTGCGCTACACGGCAGCGGTCGACAAGCGCTTCAAGAGTCCCGGCCCCCAGCCGAACGGCATCCAGGCGGCCGCCGTCGGGCTGTGGTGCATCGATCAGGTCGATCTCAAGACGTACCTGCTGGACTGGGCTACCGGCGCGACGCTGCAGGAGTTCCAGACCGCCACCGAGCACTCCAGCGGTATCACCCTGGACGGCGACGGGAACCTGTGGATCACCTCGACCTGGCAGCTCGACGTGGTGAAGATCGATCCCCGCACCGGCATGGAGCTGGCCCGCCATCCGGATCCGGGGGCCGGCCTCACCGCGCAGGCCGAGCAGGCCGGTGGCGACGGCAAACGGACGGCGTCGCACGGCATCGAATGGCGCGACGGCAGGATCTACCTGGCGGCGCCTCCGACGCAGCGCCTGCACGTGATGGACGCGGCCACCTGGGAGCCCGTGCGGACGTTGCCGCTGCCCGGCCTGCGGCCGCATGGGCTGGGCTGGAACCACGACGGCCGGCTGTGGGTCGCGGATACCTCCGCGGGAACGGTCCACGCCATGGACCCGGAGACCGGGCGCATCCACGACGTGTTCCGCGTCGCCGAGCCGGACGAGGTGCACGGCATGACGGTTCGTAACGGGCACGAGATCTGGTACTGCGACGCCGGCACGCGCGACGTGGGTGTGCTGGTCAGGTAACCGGCGTCAAGCAGACTACCGGCACGTGAGCTCCGCTCCGCAGATCGAGGTTTCGCCGGATCCTGCGTAGAGCAGATAGGTCTTGCCCGCGTCCTCGAAGATCGCCGGGTCCCGCAGCTCGTTCACCGGTTCGTGCACGGCTCCTGATCTCGATGGCCGCAACGGCTGGTCGCTCCCTTCGTACGGCAGTTCGGGCCGCAGCACCTCGACCGCTTCGGAGGCATGCCAGCGCCGCCAGTCGCCTTCGAGGCGCATGCCGGAGACCAGGATACGCTCCGGACAGTCCGCTACCCGGCTGTAGAACACCCGCAACGTCGTGCCTTCCTTGACGACCGCGGCGTGGCGCATCCTCGGCAGCACCACCGGGCCGGGCTCGAAAGGGGCGTGCCCGTCGGGCGAACGCAGCAGAAGCCCGTCGCCGCTCGGCTCGGGCACCCTGGCGATGGCGAACCATGCGCCGTCGTGGCGGAACACGCGACAGTACGACGGGCCGAGCGCGATGCGGTCGGCCTCGAATCGCAGGCCGTCCGCCGACGACGCGCGGAACGAGAGTTGCCCTTCCGGCGTCACGCCGTGAAAGTACAGGACGATCCGGCGGCGGTCGTCGAGCACGTGCACGTCAGGGGAGGCGATGTGATACCGGCAAGCGGTGTGCTCCAGGCTCAGCACGCCGGGACGGTGTACCGTCCACGGACCGCGCACGTCGTCGGCGTACGCCATGCGGATGAAAGTCCCCTGATGGTGCGCGAAGTAGAGGTAGTAGCGCCCCAGGCGATCGCTTACCCAGTCGGGAACCCGGATCAGCGACGGCCCGTTGAGGTTGGTTCCGATGCGCGAGTCCATGCCGGCATGGAGCAACGGATTCTCGCCGAAGCGAGCGACGCGATACATCCCGGATCCGCGGTGTTCGAACCGCCTATCGGACGCGCACCAGCTTGCGGAAGCTGCGGACCTCGCGGGGAGGGGTTTGCTTTCTGCCGAACGCTGCCCAGGAGACCTCGCCGACGTAGATGTCGCCGTGCGAGTCGACGGCCAGTCCGTGCGGGGCGATGAACTGGCCGGGTCCCTCGCCGGGGCGGACGTCGCCGAGCCGTGTCAGCCGCCGTCCGGACAGATCGTGGACGCTGACGCAGCAGCCCAGGTTGGGGTAGTCGGCGTTGACCGTCAGCTCGGTGACGATCTGGCCGATGTAGACCAGGCCGTCCGCCACGTGCAGGCCGCAGGGGCGGTGCAGGTCGTTCCACTGGTCCAGGTAAGTACCCCGGTCGTCGAAGATCTGCACGCGGTGGCTCTCCCGGTCGGCGACGTACACGTTGCCGTCGTCGTCGGTGCAGACGCTGTGCACGAGATTGAACTGGCCGGGGTCGGTGCCGTACTCGCCCCAGGAGAACAGATGCTCGCCGTCCACGTTGAACGTGTGCACCCTGGCGTTGCCGTAGCCGTCGGAGATGTAGAGGTCGCCGGTCCGCGGGGCGAAGGCCACCTTGGTGGGCCGGTTGAAGGGCTCTCCGCCGTGCAGCGGTGCAGGCTGCCCCGGGGTGCCGTAGGTGGCCAGCAGCTCGCCTTCGGGCGTGCAGCGCCGCACGCAATGCCCGTCGTCGTCGACGCAGTACAGCATCCCGTCGGGCCCGATGGTCAGGCCGTGCGCACGGGTGAACAGCTCGTCTCCCCACGAGGTGACGAACGTGCCGTCCCGCTCGAAGACCATCATCGGATGGTCGCTGCGGTTGAAGACGTAGACGCGGTCGTCCGCGTCCACGGCCACGTCGGCCACCTCCAGGAAGCTCCAGACGGCGGGGAGCTGCGCCCAGTCGTCGATCTCCTCGTAGCGGTACTCGCCGTCGCCCAGAATCGTCTTCATGCCTCACCTTCCGTGATCGTGCGTCGCGTGCCGTTCATCCCGGATACCAGATCCTGCGGGGGTCGTCGTCGGCGCGGCGATACTCCCATGCCTCGTCGATGAGCCGCCGCAGGTCGTAGCGCGGACGCCAGCCCAGCAGGAACTTCGCCTTGCTGTTGTCCAGCCAGGTGCCGTGGAACTCGGTGGACACCTCGACACTCGGCAGCCTCCGCGTTTCCCCCAGATACCTCGCCACGTTGCGGTAGTCGACCGGCTCGTCCAAGCAGATGTTGAAGAGTTGCTGCCGTGCGGAGGGGTGGTCCAGGGCCGTGATGATCGCCGTCACCAGGTCGTCGACGTGGACGAAGTTGCGCAGCACCGGCCTGCCGTGCGGGTCGAGCATCACCGGCACCGTCCCTGCCGCCCGGTACGCCTCGGCCTGCTCCGGACCTACCAGGTCGCGCCACCGCGGGCCGCCGAACACGTCCTCGCCGAAGGACAGCGAGTAGCGGAAGTCGTCCTTCTCCATGATCCACGGGGCGCGCAGGCAGCAGCCGTCCAGGTCGTACTGGATGTAGTACTGCTCCAGCATCGCCTCCTCCAGCACCTTGGACAGGGCATAGCAGCCGGCGTAGGCGGTGTGTTTCTGCGTTTCGGTCACCGGTATCGGATGGGGATAGACGAAATGGCCGACGCCGGCATCGCCGCCGATCAGGACGAAACGCTCGAAGGCCGGCGACTGCCGGCACTCCTCCAGCAGGCGGAACAGCCCCTTCACGGTCACGTCGATGACGTCGTCCGGGGTCTCCTTGCAGGTGGCAAGGTGCACGACGTGAGTGACGCCTTCCGCGGCAGGCGCCACGTCGGAGCGCTCGGCGATCGAGCCGCGCACCACCTCCAGCCGGTCGCCGGCCGGGAGCTGCCGGTTGTGGCACAGGGCGCGCAGCCTGGCTCCGTCCCAGGCCGGATCGGCCAGGAAGCGGCCGATGAAGTGCCGCCCGACCTTGCCGGTGGCGCCGGTGACCAGGACGAGCTTCTGCGACCGGTCCGCCACGCTACTCGTCCTTGAGGCGAAGCAGCATGCTCCCCTGGTTGCCCTCGTCGAAGCGCCGCTTCAGCGGCCGCCGGTCGAAGAACTGGGTCGAGTCGTAGACGTGCCGGTAGCGGCCGCCGCGGTCGAACCCGTGCCGGAGCGCCTCGCGGTTGACCTCTTCCACGGTGCCGTACGCCGGCCAGAGGACGCCGTGCTGGCAGTAGGAGATGTCGATGAAGTAGCGCCCGCGCTGCTGGCCCCCCGGCTTTGGGCGCCGCGCGTGCCAGACCGCCGAGTGCACGATCACGGCCGACCCGGGCGGCAGGCGGTCGACGCAGACCGAGCCGGGCAGATCCTCCGTGCCGAACAGGGTCAGGCTCCGCTCCACCACGACGGTCTGCGACCCGGGCAGCACCAGCAGGTCACCGACCTCTCCGTTGAGGCCGTTCAGGTAGTAGAAGACGTGGACCATCACGTGCGAGCGGTTGGTGTGCGGCTCCTGCTCGTAGTCCTGGTGCCAGTGGACGCCGCGCTCGCCGGGGTCGTGCCGCATCGAGTGGATATGGTGCATGGCGAAGCGCGGGCCCATCAGCGACTCGACCATGGCCATCATCGGCGGATGCGAGGTCAGCAGCCCCATCTCCCGGTAGGAGGTGAGCAGCGGCTTCGCGCCGTTCGCGCGGTCGGCCATCAGATCGTCCACCTCCGCGATCAGCCGGTCGTTGTACCCGGACTCCAGGAAGCCCTCCAGGATCACGTACCCATCGCGATGGAAGTCCTCCGTCTGCTGCGCCGACAGGCCGGCGGTGCCCGATTCGGCACTCATCGTTTTGCCCCCGCCGTCACGACCGCGTGCCGCCGCGTCCACGCGGCGAGCATCTCCGGGTCCGGTTCCGGCAGGTCGGTTCCGAACGGACGGAAGGCATGCGGCGCGTCGTACTCCAGCGGCGGCGCGGCCAGGTCGCGCGTGTAGAAGCGGGACGAGGGGAACAGGTCGCCGGGGTAGGTGACGTTGTCGAGGGTGGCGAGCTCGACGCAGACGGCGCCGCCCACCGAGCTCTCCAGCATGCCGCCGATCCACACGGGAATCCCGGCGTCGCGCGCCATGTCGTGGATGGCCAGCGCGTTCTGCAGCCCGCCCACGCGCGCCGGCTTGATGTTGATGTAGCGGCAGGCGCCGATGCGGATCGCCTGCTCGGCGGTGCGCGGGTCGACGATGGTCTCGTCCAGGCAGATCGGCGTGCCGATCCGCCTGGCCAGCTCGGCGTGGTCCAGGATGTCGGCATGGTGCAGGGGCTGCTCGATGAACGCCAGCCCCAGGTCGTCGATCGCGCGGAAGAACGGCAGGTCGTCAACCGTGTATCCGGCATTGCAATCGATGTGGAAGGTCATGTCCGGAAAGGTCGCGGTGACCTGACGGAGCATCTCCAGGTCCCATCCCCTGGCGACCTTCAGCTTGGTGCGGGGGAAGCCGGCCTCGACCGCCTGACCGATGTTGCCGAGCAGCATGTCGATCGAGTCCTGGATGCCGAAGTCGGCGCCGGCGACCACGTCCCGCGTGGCGCCTCCCAGCAGCCGGTGCAGCGGCGTGCCGGTGATGCGGCTCTCCAGCGTCCACCAGCCGATCTCGATGGCGGCCTTGGCGAAGGAGTTGCCCTTGAACGGGCTCAGCCGCTCGTTGATGGCCGCGGCGGTGTCGTATTCGCGGCCGACCACGTGCGGCCCGAACACCTCGGTGACGTGGTAGAAGACCGAGCCGGCCGACTCGCTCAGGTAGTGCGGGGCGAAGAACGGTGTGCTCTCCGCCCAGGCGGTGTGCTCGCCGCTCGACAGCTTCACCAGCACCGAGTGGATGTCGGCATCCTCGCCGTAGGCGGTGCGCCACGGATAGATGAGCGGCATCACCACGTAGTGCACGTCCAGTCGATCGATGCGCATGGTGACGGGACGATACCCGATACCGTCCAGGCGAATGAAGCGCCGCAGACTCCACGGAGCACGCAGAACACGAAGAGCGGTGGCGCGCGTGGCTTCGATCGGCTTATCATGATTCACGTGATCGCGTTTGCGCACGACAGCCGATCACCAGGCTACTGGCGTCATCGCGTCCACGAAAGGCTATAGTCGCCCGGTCATGACTCGGGAAGAGGCGCTTCGCTTTCGGACGTTCGGCTTCCTGCACTGCCGGCAGATGCTGTCGCCACGGGAGATCGATGCGCTTTCCGCCGCCTTCGACCTCGCCATGGCCAAGGCCGAGCGCCACCGGCCGACACCATCCGGCGAACGGCAACAGGTCGTGCCGTTCTTCGACTACGACCCCGACGCGTTCTACCCGTTGCTGGACGACCAGCGACTGGTCGGGGTCTTCGACACGTTCCTGGGGGAGGACTTCATCCTCGTCGCCACCGAGGGGATCAGCCACGTGGGCGGCAGCCCGTGGCATCGCGACGCCTGCGCGCCCGAGGGCATGTCCAGCATGCGGGCGGCGATCTACCTGGACCCGCTCGGCCCGGACGACGGTTGCCTCAGCGTCATTCCGGGCAGCCACTTCACTCCGTTCCGCGAGGCGCTGGAGACATCGGTGGAGGAACTCGGGCTGCCCCCGGAGGAGCTGCCCGGACGGTATCCGCTCGTGAACGAACCGGGCGACGTGATCTTCATGAACCACAAGACGTTCCATGCCGCGCTCGGCGACCGCCCAGGAAGGCGGGCGATCCACGTCAACGCCGTGCAGAACGCGGTGCCGGACCGAGAGGAGCACGTCGAGTGGCTCACCGGCTTCCTGGGCCGCGAGACCGAGGCCTGGGGCCGGCTCGACAGCGACCGGCTGGTAGCCACCGCGCCTCCGCGCCGGCAGCGGATGCTGGCCCGTGCGATCGAGCTGGGTTCCGGCACCACCGGCCGCATCACCCACCTGCAGGACCTGCGATAGACATCATGAACGGGAACCTCAGGTTCGATTTCGACTTCGACCGGCACTTCGGGAGTCTCATGCACGCGTGCGAGGGGGAGTTCCGCTTCCGGGGCGGTACGGAGAAGGAGATCCGGCACTGGCAGGCCGCGTTTCGGAACCGGCTGCGAACGCACTTGGGACTGGAGCACCTCGAGGCGGACCTGGCCGGGTTCGTGCCCAGCGCCGAGCGGTTCGCGAGCGAGGACCTGGGATCGTACACGCGGGAGTCGTGGCGCATCCTCACCGAGCCGACCGTTCCGTTGCCGTTCTACCTGCTGAGGCCAAGGTCGGCGGTCGGGACACTCCCGCTCGTGCTCACCCCGCACGGCCACGGCCGTCCGCACATCTACGTCGGACTCTTCGACAGCCCGGAGGAGGAGGCGCAGATCCGCGAGGGGGAGCGCGACATCGCCGTGCAGGCGGTCGAACAGGGATACTTGGTGATCGCGCCGACTACGCGCGCGTTCGGCGAGACACGATCCCCGGCGGACAGGGAGCAGAACAAGACATCGTCGTGCCGCCAGCAGCTCATGCACGACCTGCTGGTCGGGCGGACGCCCATCGGCGACCGCGTGTGGGACATGGCGCGGCTCATCGACTGGGCGATCGCGCACCAGGGCGCGGATGCCGCGCGCATCGCCATAACCGGAAACTCCGGCGGCGGCACGGTGTCGTTGTTCGCCGCCGCCTGCGACACGCGGATCGCGGTCTCGGTTCCCGGCAGCTACTTCTGCACCTTCGCCGGCAGCCTCGGCTCGATCGCCCACTGCGACTGCAACTACGTGCCCGGCATCCTGCGCCTGGGCGAGATGCACGACGTGGCCGGCCTCATCGCGCCCCGCCATTTCCTGGCCGTCACCGGCAGGGAGGATCCGATCTTCCCCATCGCCCACACGGAGGCGGCCTTCGCGCAGCTCGTGAAGGTCTACCAAGCTCTGTCGGTGCCGGAACGCTGCGAGCTGTACGTGGGCGACGGCGGCCACCGCTACTACAAGGAACGGGTGTGGAGCTTCGTGGCGGAGGGATTCGCCCGGCGCTCGGCGGAGGTCCAGCGCAGCAACCGGCCCTGTCAGCGGCCCGCCAACCGAGCGAGCTGAATCTCGTCCTCCGGGATCACGGAGCCCGTGTCGTCGACCAGCCACGACCGCCAGCCGTCCGGCTCCTTCATGACGTGGGCACGCCGCAGCCGCGACCACGGATCGGCCCAGCCGGGTGCGCTGCCAACCACGATCTCCAAGGGAACGCCGCGTCGATGGGCCTCATCCTTGAGGTTGCGGAGCTTTACCTCGTCGCGATGCACCCATGGAGCGGGGAGGCGCTCGTCCAGGAATCCCCAACGCAGCCGCACGGTGCCGTGCAGCCGCCCGTATTGATAGATGGCGTACAGCGACTTGGCGTCGGCTTCGAGCCGCCGTCGCAGCTTCGCCAGTTCGCCGGCGGCGAGGTACTCTCCCATCTTCGTTTCGTCGCCGAACGGGCGACCGATGCCGCACGAGCCCTGCACCAGCATACCCGTCGTGATCTTGAGCGTTCGCCCGGGTCCGTCGATCGTGCGTGTCCTCTGCGGAGGCCCCAGCTCACCGAGGCGACGGTGCTCCGGGTCGAAGCGAAGCGTTCGCAGCAGCGTGCGCACGTCGATCGCGGCGATGACGTCGTAGGCGGCGAGCTTCTCCACCGCGCGTGCGATCTCGTCTCCCACGAAGGTGTCGAGAGCGCGCTCGGCGACGTCGACCAGCACCAGCGCCTGCGGCGTTCCGGCCGGAAACGCGTGGATCAGGACTCGTCGCATGCGACCGAGCTCTTCGGCGTGCGCCGCGCGCTCACGTTCGAAGCGCTCTTGATTGGCGGCAATCACCGCCGGATCGCCGTGCCGGAGAGCCGAACTCCTGCGCGTCTCGATCCGGTCGATGACGGCGTGCCGCGCAGATCGCAGCGCCCGGTGGTCGGGGTCGAGTTCCCAACGGCCGTCCTCGCGCACGCGAATCGCGGAGCCGCGCCGCCAGTAATCGGCCGACCTGGCCGATACGGGACTCCACCGACTGCGAGCCGACACGAACGAGATCACGTTCTCGGGCTCCATCGCGCCGCCGTGTGCATCCAGGACGCAGAGAGCCACGCGCTGCGCCGACCAGTTGCTTGAGAGTCCGCCTCGCCACGCCTCGTCGAGATGCGTCGTCCTCAGCGGAGCATCGATGGTGGGCAGCGGTCCTTCCGCGGGGCGGTCCGCAGGGAGCGGCGCTGCCTTCGGTGGCTTCAGGCCAAGGCGAAAGGCCCAGAGATCGGCCTGATCGTCGTGCGGGTCGAGCGCGTACCGGTCGCCGTCGCGGTAGATGGGAGCACGCGCCGGCTTGCACCGTTTCAGCGAAGCCAGAGCCTGCGCAGCAGGCGCCATGCCGGCCTCCTCGAAGCGAGCCGCGGCTTGCTGCAAGGTGACCGGTTCGCCTCGCTCCAGGAGGACCACGATGAGAAGACCGTAGTAGTTGGCGTCCCGGTGGTCCTTGGCCACCTCGAGCTGCGGAGTCCCGATCCCGAGCGCGTCGCAATACGGATTGCACTTCATGGAGTCCTCCTGGTATTCAGACCGTCCTCCCACGCTTCGAGGCTTGGATGACAGGCGGTTACGATTCGGACCAGCGCGAGAGCCGGACGTCGATGGGACAGGCGGCGGCGATCGCGGCGGCCGTTGCCGAGTCGTTGAATCGCCCCTCCAGGGCGACGCTGCCGAAATCGAAGCGATGACCGAGAACCTCAAAGCCGAGTATTCCGCCATTCCAACGATCGAAGTCGAGGTGCAGCCGCTCGATGAGAAGGACAACCCCGTCGGGGAGCCGTACATCATCTCGTCCAAGGACGGAGTGATCGATCTTGGCCACAGCGTTCTCACCACCTGGGAGTTTCTGCTGCGCGTACAGGCGGAGAACGAGCACCGGCCGGAACGCGGCTTCGCCATCACGTCATCGTTCTCAGATCCCGAGTGGGGTAGCGGACGCCCGTGGCCCAACGCCACCGTCACGTACTTCTTCGATCATGGAACCCTGGACGAGGAAGAGAGATCGTGGATGGTAGGCGCCATGCAGCGAATGACGGCCGGAACGGGAATCAGCTTCAGGAGAGTAGACGACAACACCTGGAACCGGTTCTGGCATTGGCTCGGCTTCAGCGGTTACTTGTACATAAACGAGCAGGACTTGGGAAATTCCACCACCACAGGAGATCCCATCACAGGAATGGCGTCGCTCGGAAAGATGGGTTGCTCGTTTCTCCGTATGGATGATGACTCTATGCGGGACAGAAGAGAAGACTACTTCAACCATGAAATGGGACACGTCTTCGGGCTGCTTCACGAGCATCAGCGCTACGACCGGGACGATTACGTGCGCGTCGTCCCGACGGACACTGATCACAGGAAAATGACGGAGAGCCGCCGGTACTGTCGTATCTTGTGGATCTTCGATTGCAGGACCGTCAGCAATACGACGCACTACAGCACACCGTACGACTTTCAATCGGTAATGCATTATCCATCACAGGCGGAGGTGATTACGCTCAGGAATGGTGGTATCTGGTATGATTGGCATCAGAACATGCATCTTTGGGGCGAAGACAATGGCATGACATGGTTCTCGCTCTGGGACATCTACACGATCAAGCGTCTGTACGGGATTTCGCCGAACCCCGAACCGACCGACGACCCCGTCGCCGTGCCGTACCACCGGTAGGAATATGGTTGAGCCGCACGGTCCGAAGCTGGTGCGCATGCTTGTTGTCGTAACGGCCGCGGCGTTGGTAGGCGGTCTCGGGGCCGGTTGTCGGCCGATGGGTACCGTGGACACTGTCGCAAGCTGGACACTTGAAATCGCCAATGAATCCGGTCGTCGCGTCAGGGTGGGGATTTCAATAGGCAAGCAGCGTTTCAGTTTGCCTTCAGCTTCAGCGACGATCTTGGAACATCCCACGAGCGGCATCATCGTCTTGGAGAGTGGCGAAAGGCGAACGGTTGGAATGTATTCCCCCTTGGGAGGGCGGAGTTCGGCGGAAGACAACCTTTATTTAGTTGACTTTGGCCGTCTGATGTACTATGCGGAATCGGATCATCCATACCGGAGCTACGTATATCGGGACTCCTGGTGTAGCGTTGGCGCCTTCAAGACATGTGTGGATGCCAGAGACGACACCCTCTGGATTCACGAGCGTTCCGACGGAACGGAGGAACGGCTGTTCGTGAAGTCGCCGGAGCGGCCGTTCTATCTCGAGCGGGACAAGCAGGATGGTGACCTGGCCAGGATAGTGATCACCTTCGTGCCGAGCCCGGATGAGGTTGCCGGCGACGGCGGGTAGGGATCGATAGCGGCGAGCGAAGTGAATCGAGCGCGACGAGGGGCACTGATCGCTGTGCTCGCCGTCTGCGTCGGCGCGGCGGTTGCGGATGAGCGGGACTCGCCGTCGATGCGTTGCTGCAGCGGGGCGCCGCGGTTGCTGTTCGGCGTGGAAACCGGGGCATACCAGGCGAACACGGACGAGTTCGTGCAGACGCGGCCGCACCATGCCGCGGAGTTCCTGAGCCACCTCGCCTGGGACGCTCGCGGCGGCGTCATCGGAATCGATCTCAGGTACCGGCCGCCCGGCCTGCTGCGCGCGCATGGCGGGATCTGGTATCTGGCGCACACCCGGTCCGGGCGGCTGGTGAATCTCGACTATCTCGATGCGACCAGTGCCGCGGTCACGCACCGGTCGGTCAGCGCGTCGGACTTCGTCGGCGTGGGCTGGAGGCTGGCGGGCGACATCATGCTGGTGGAGGAGGCGCGCGGCGAGGTGTTGCTGCGCGCCTTCGCGCGCTTGGGGTATCGCGGCAACTACCACGTCTGGAACGCGCGAGGGGGCGATTACGAGTACCCCGGCAGCCGGGGAAAGTTCGACGACGACGAACATCTGGTGCGCTATGCGGTCCGTCATCAGGCGTTCGACGGCGGTGTCTTCATGGAGCTTGGACACGCGAAGGGCGACGGGTTCTACGGAGGGGTCGAGAGAAGCCCAACTACCGTATGGTCCTGCATCGTGCCGGGATTCGGATCGTGTGGTCGGTACTCTCGTGACGCTGTTCAGTCAGATGGCCCTGGGGTCAGGTCGCGCTCGCAGCGCCGCAGCGCCTCGATCACGATCGGCACCTCCTCCGGCTCCATGCACATCGGCGCCACCGCCACCTCGCCCGGTGTCTCGCTGCCGCAGACCACCGGCGGGTCCTGGGCGCGCAGGTGGTCGAGCACCTGCTGCTCGCCGATCCCGCCGAGCAGCCGCAGCCTGGCGCGGGCGATCGGCTGTCCCGCCTCGCTGCAGGGGTCGCGCTCGGCGGCGAAGAGCCGGCTGCCGGCAAGCGCGGCGCAGATCTCCGCCACGGCCTCGTCGGCCCAGGCGAGCCGCGCATCCTCGTCGGCTTCCAGGTACTCCTTCACCGCCCAGTAGAGGCCGACGATCTCCTCGCGTCCTGTCTTCATCATCCGGCCGTGGCCGTAGTTCGGGAAGCCGATGCGGGTGACGATCTCCAGGAACCACCGCTCGCCCACCAGCAGGCCGCTCGACTGCGGTCCGCGCAGGTCCTTGCCGCCCGAGAACAGCGCCGCGGTCGCGCCGCCCTGCGTGAACTTCCAGAGGTTCTCCTTCGGCGGGAGCTGCGCCGCGCAGTCGATCACCAGCGGCAGCCCGTGCATGCGCGCCACCGCGGCCGTGTCCTCGAAGGGGAGCCCGCCCTGCGTCGTCCAGCCGTGCTCGGCCTGGAAGAAGAAGATGGCGGCGGTGCGGTCGGTGATGTTGTGGGTGAGCGCCTCCGGCGTGATCGGTTCGATGAAATTGGCGTAGCCCAGGGTATTCGTCCGCACGCCGAGCTGCTGCAGCACGAAGTCGTAGGGGTTGTGGTGGGCCGTGAACACGATCACCTCGTAGCGGCCGATCTCCTCGGTGCTCAGGTAGCGGATGGGGCGCCCGGCACGGCGTTCGACGGCCGCGGCCGCGCACAGGTAGAGGCCGGTGTCGGCCCCGTTGGAGACGAAGGCCGCCTCGTTGCGGGTCAGCTCGGCCAGGCGCCCGTGCACGGCGGCCTGAAGCGCCCGGATGTCGGTGTAGCTCCGCGCCGCCTCGTTCATGCGCTTCAGCGTCGACTCGCGCATGCGCGATCCGCCGAAGGCGGTGAAGCCGCCGGCGGCGTTCACCAGCCGCGCGACGCCAAGGTGATCGTAGATGTCTTCCGCCACGCCTCTTCCGTCCGGTCGCCTACGATAGGGGCGCGGTCTGCCGGCCGCAACCGACGGTGTGTGAGCTCGGGAGCGGGGGCTCAGTCGGTGGAGGCGGCCGGGAATCCCGATGCGGCGATGCGGAGCTCGCCGTCGTGGAAGCAGCTCTCGCCGGCGGTGCGGCGGCCGATACGGTCCAGTTGGCCAAGGCCGGATACGGGAAAGCGCGTTCCGTCGAAGCAGGGGTCGACGTGGCGGTCGAACCACCGGGTCAGACGGTCCCGCATCTCGTCGACCACCGGGCGGCGCGAGCGCTCGTCGGCGAGGTTGTTCCGTTCGTCCGGGTCGGTGCTCAGGTCGTAGAGCTCGTGCGCGCCGTAGGGGTAGCGGTGCACGTACTTCCACTCGCGGGTGCGGATCATGCGCACCGGGCCGTATTCGTCGTGGACGACCACGTCCTCCCGCGCCTCTTCGACCTCGCCTTCCAGCACGGGCACGAAGCTGGTGCCGGGCAGCTCGGGTCGGCCTGCGGCGCTCAGGGGCTCCTCGATCCCGAGATAGTCGAGCAGCGTCGGCATGACGTCGTACTGGCTCACCAGCGCGCCGGCGCTGCCGCCCTGCGGCAGCCGGGCGGGGTGGCTGACGATCATCGGCACCTTCACGGAGTTCTCGTACATGTTCAGGGGAAACGTGCCGTTGCCCTTGCCCCAGAAGCCGTGGTGGCCGCAGGAGAAGCCGTTGTCGCTGGTGAAGACGATCAGCGTGTCGTCCCGCAGGCCGCGCTCCTCCAGGCGGTCCAGGATCCTGCCGACGTTCAGGTCCATGGCGGTGACGGCGGCGAAGTAGCCCTTGAGCTTCTCGCGGTTGCCCTGGCACTGCCGGGTCAGCGACGTCGCCCACGGGTGCACGGGCTCCTGCGGGCAGGACCGGAAGGGGCAGTCGTCGTAGGAGTCCACGATGTCCTGCGGGTGGCCCTCCCACGGGCTGTGCGGGGCGGTGTAGTGCACGCCCAGGTAGAACGGCGCACCGCCGGCCCCCTCCCGGCCGGCCTGGTCGATGAAGCGCAGCGCGTCGTCGGTGATGACGTCGGTGACGTAACCGGGCACGGTGACGGCGCGGCCGTCGGCGACCATGGGCGCGTCGTGGTACGGCCCGCCTCCCCGTTGATGGACGAACCAGTGGCTGAAACCGGCCTGAGGCGTGAGGCTGTCGCCCAGGTGCCACTTGCCGCTCAGGCCGAGCCGGTAGCCGTGCCCGGCGAGGACCTCGGTACAGGTCCGCTGCCCCTCCAGGTAGGACACCGCGTCGGGCGGCATGTTGCGGTCGCGGATCCAGTCGTGCACGCCGTGCCCGGAGGGGATCTTCCCGGTCAGCAGGCTGGCCCGCGCCGGTGAGCAGACGGGCGAGGCGCAGAAGAAGTTGTCGAAGCGCACGCCGGCGGCTGCCAGCCGGTCGATGTTGGGCGTGCGGATCTCCGCGTTGCCGTAGCAGCCGGCGGCCCACGGCCCCTGGTCGTCGGTGAGGATGAAGACGACGTTCGGACTCATCCGCCCGGGATGTACAGGCTTCGGTCGGCCACGGGCAGGGCGACGCGGGCTCCGCCCTGCAGGTGCGAGCAGGCGACCCCGAACTGCACCTCCACCGACTGCATGGTGATATCGATGCGGCCGGCCGTGGGCTCGCCGGTCTCCATCTCGCGGATGATGTCCCGGATCGTGCAGATCGTCGGGCTCTCCCCGCGCGGCCGGATGAACGTCTGCTCGACGTCGTCGCCTTCGGTGCGGTGCAGGAAGATCAGCTCGCCGTTGTCCCACGCGTGGGCGTGTCCTTCGGTGCCCTGCACGTCCAGGTCGAAGCCGGGACGCGGGACGAAGTGCCCTTCGGCTCCGCCGCGATAGCCGACCCGGTAGAAGCCGACCATCGGGTCGCCGATCTCGCCGCCGGGCGGCCGTTCGAAGCGGTGATTCGCTGCATCGTATCGCGGGTGCTGCTTGGTGGGCGGGCCGCCGGGGTCGTCCGGCTCCTCGAGCCGGCCCTCGACCCACTCCGGCACCGGATCGCCCAGCATCATCGCCACCAGGTCGAGCGTGTGCGGGTGGTGCTTGATCAGGTCGGTGCGGGCATGCAGCGTCGCGAACCGCGGCTCGCCGATCTCGCCGCGCTCGATCGTCGCGCGCAGCCGCTTGAAGCCGTCGTGATGGCGGCGCATGGCGCCCCAGTTGAAGGCGACGCCGTTGGCTTGCAGCGCGTCGCTGATGCGGTCGGCCTCGGCCAGCGATGCGCAGAGCCCCTTCTCGGCGTAGATGCCGCGCACCCCGTGCTCGGCGGCGAAGATGATCGGCTCCGCGCGGGCGAAGCTGGGGGTGGTGACGCTGACGAGATCGGGCTTCTCCCGCTCGATCATCGTCCGGTAGTCCAGGTAGGTGTTGGTGACGCCGAAGCGCTTCACGAACCGCTCCAGCCGCTCCGCGCCGCGGTTGGCGACGGCCACGACCTCCACCCCGTCGATGGCCGCGTACGCGCTGAAGTGGCCGTACGGCCGGCTGAAGCTGTCAGGCGGAATCTCGTCCTCGATCAGTCCGCCCATGCGGCCGGTGCCGATGATCGCTGCACGATAGGTCGTTCCCATGGCTCACTCCTCGCCGTTTCGAGTCGCCGCATGATCCGTGGCACGCTGAGCGCAGCGGCAGTATGCTGACACGCCATGCAGGACACGTACCGGGCCGTCCTCATCGGCTGCAGCCGCATGGGCGCCTTCATCGACCACGAGATCGGCGACCGCGAGTATATCCTGCGTCCGTACTCGCATGCCGCCTCCTACCGCGCGTGCGAGCGCACGCAACTGGTGGCGTGCTCGGATCTGCGGCCCGATGTGATGGCGGAGGTCGGCCGGCAGTACGGGATCCCGCCCGCGAAGCAGTACGTGGACTACCGGCGGATGATCGACGTCGAGCGGCCGGACATCGTCAGCATCGCCACGCAGCCGGAGGGCCGGGCGGAGATCGCCGTCCACGCCGCCGAGCAGGGTGCAAGGGCGATCTACTGCGAGAAGGCGATGGCCGCCTCCCTGGCGGAGGCGCAGGCGATGGTGGACGCATGCGAGCGGCACGGCGTGGCCTTCAACCTGGGCACGCAGCGGCGCTGGCATCCCGGTTTCCGCACGATGCGGGACGTGATCGGCGGCGGGCGGCTGGGTGCCCTCCTCTCGGTCATCATCCAGGAGACCGCCGTGTTCGACGGGGCCAGCCACTACTTCGACAACCTGTTATTCCTCAACGGCGACCGCCGCGCCTGCTGGGTGCAGATGCAGCTTCGGGACGGCGACTGGACGCTGGAGGGGGACCGACTCACCGGGGACCCCGCTGCGCACGGGGGGATCGGGTTCGAGAACGGGGTCGTGGCCTACGCGGTCCCGTCGGCGCAGGACGTGGCGTTCGAGGCGCGCTGCGCCGACGGAACCGTGCGCGTCACGCAACAGCACGGGTACTCGATGCGCCGCCGGATGGAGCCCGGCCGGCCGCGCAGTCCGTTCGCCGACGTGCCGTTTCCGGAGTGGCAACCGGTCAGCGCCAACCTGCGGCTGGTGGAGGACTTGGTCCGCTCGCTCGACACGGGCGAGCCGCCCGCCGGCGGGGTACGGGTCGCGTACGCCGCCACCGAGCTGACCTTCGCGGCGATCGAGTCCCACCTGCGGGGAGGAGCGCGCGTGGAACTGCCGCTGACCGGCAGCACGGTGCGGCTGCACCGCGACCGGGCACCCCGCCAGCCTCGCTTCCAGCCGCTCCAATAATCGTCGCCTCCGGCTCCGCTCATCAGCCCATCCCCACCTTCCGCCAGTGGTCTGTCCGATTGCCGCTGCCGCGCCAAATCGGACAGACTCCTGGCGACGACTGGCCGCCGGCGTCAGTCCATCGGGAGAGCGGAAACATGAAGGACACATACCGGGCCGTCCTGATCGGCTGCAGCCGCATGGGCGCATTCATCGACCACGAAGTCGTCGCCCTGAAGTACATCGTCCATCCGTACTCGCACGCCGCCGTCTACACTGCGTGCGATCGCACCGACTTGGTGGCGTGCTCGGACCTGCGCCCCGAGGTGATGGCGGAGGTCGGCCGGCAGTACGGGGTCCCGCCCGAGAAGCAGTACCTGGACTACCGGGAGATGATCGAGGCCGAGCGGCCCGACATCGTCAGCATCGCCACGCAGCCGGAGGGCCGGGCGGAGATCGCCGTCCATGCCGCCGAGCACGGCGCCGGGGCCATCTACGCGGAGAAGGCGATGGCCGCCTCCATGGCGGAGGCCGATGCGATCGTGGAGGCGTGCGAGCGCAACGGCGTGGCCTTCAACCTGGGCACGCAGCGGCGCTGGCATCCCGGCTTTCACGCGATGAGGGGCGTGATCGACAGCGGGGAGCTGGGTGAGCTGCGCTCGGTCATACTGCAGGCGAACCCCCTGTTCAACGGGTCCAGCCACTACTTCGACAACCTGCTGTTCCTCAACGGCGACCGCCGCGCCTGCTGGGCGCAGATGCAGCTCCTGGACGGGGACTGGACCATGGAGGGTGACCGTCTCACCGACGACCCCACCGCGCACGGCGGGATCGGGTTCGAGAACGGGGTCGTGGCCTACGCGATCCCGTCGGGGCGCGACGTGGAGTTCGAGGCGCGCTGCGCGGACGGAACGCTGCGCGTCACGAACCACCAGGTGTTCTCCATGCGCCGCCGGGAGCACCTCGACGAGAACCGCAGTCCGTTCGTCGACGTGCCGTTCCCGGAGTGGCAGCCGTTCAGCGCCAACCTGCGGCTGGTGCAGGACTTGGTCCGCTCGCTCGACACGGGCGAGCCGCCCATCGGCGGCGTGCGCGCCGCCCGCGCGGGCACCGAGCTGATCTTCGCCGCGATCGAGTCCCACCTGCGGGGCGGGGCGCGCGTGGACCTGCCGCTGACCGGCAGCACGGTGCGTCTCGACCGCGACCGGGCGCCCAGGCAACCCCGCTACCAGCCGCCCCAATAATCGTCGCCTCCGGCTCCGCTTATTGGCCCATCCCCACCTTCCGCCAGGGGTCTGTCGGATTTGCCGCTGACGCGCCAAATCGGACAGACTCCTGGCGACCACTGGCCGCCCGCGGCGGTGCATCCGGAGAGCAACATGCCCAGCGCTGACACTGATCCCCAGGCCTCGGACCGCCTTTCGCCCCACGACGTGGATTTCTACGAGCGGGAACTCGCCTCGTTCCTTCCCGACCGCGTCTTCGACGCGCACACCCACCTGTGGCGCCGGCAGGACACGGGCTGGGACCTGCCCGGCTGTCCCGATGACGTGGGGCTCCCGGAGTACCGGCAGTTGATGGACGACCTGCATCCGGGGCGGCGCATGGCTGCGATGTTCATTCCGTCCGTGAGTCCGAGCGGGGATGGATCGTTCACCGACCAGAACGAGTGGGTCGCCCGGGCGGTCGCCGCCGATGCGTCGTTCCGGGGCATCTTCTTCATCCGGCCCGGGGACGATCCGGAGTGGGTGCGCCAGGAGGTGCGGCGCCTGGGCCTGCACGGCCTGAAGTGCTACCACACGATGGCGTCCGTGAAGCCCACCTGGGAGGCGGAGATCCCGGACTATCTGCCGGAGCAACTGGTGCGCGTCGCGCACGAGGAGGGGTGGGTGATCACCCTGCACATGGTGCGCTCGCGGGCGGCGGCCGATGCGACCAACATCCGCTGGATCCGCCACTACTGCGAGCGCTACCCGGGCATGAAGCTGATCCTGGCCCACTCGGCGCGCGGCTTCCAGCCGGCGCACAACCTGGAAGGCCTGCCGCACCTGACGGGCCTCGACAATCTCTACTTCGACACCAGCGCCAACTGCGAGCCCATCGCGCATCAGGCGATCATCCGCATCATCGGCCACGACAAGCTCATGTACGGCACCGACCTGCCGGTCAGCCACGGGCGCGGCCGCCACGCCGGCGCGGCCGACGCCTTTCTGTGGCTCTACGAGGACTCGCCCGTCTGGGAGGAGAAACACATCGGCATCCGGCCGGTGCTCATCGGGCTGGAGCACCTGCGCTCGATCAAGTGGGCGTGCTGGTCGGAGCGGCTCGGCGACGGCGCTGTGGAGGACATCTTCTGGAACAACGCCGCGCGCCTGTTCGGCGTCGACTGAGGAAGGGCGCGTGAGATACCGCACGCTGGGCCGGACCGGCCTTTCGGTCAGCGAGGTCAGCCTGGGCGGCGCCTACCTGAAGGGGCCTGACCCCGAGCGTCACGAGGAGAACGCGGCGACGGTGGTGCGGCGCGCGGCCGAGCTGGGGATCAACTACCTGGACACGGCGCCGGGATACGGGCCCAGCGAGGAGCTGCTGGGACCGGCCCTGGAGCAGGCGGGCCGGCCGTTCCTGGTGGCGACCAAGGTCGGCTTCGTCCCGGAGGACATCGACTTCCGGCGCGACAGCGTGGTAGCCAGTCTGGAGGCGAGCCTGCGCAAGCTGCGCATCGACCGGCTGGCCGTGGCGCAGATCCACGAGGTCAACCTGGTCGGCTGGGAGCGCATCATGGAGCCGGGCGGTGCGCTCGACGGCCTGCGCGCGGCCCGCGACGCCGGGCTCTGCGAGGCGATCGGCATCACCGGACGGGCGATCCCGCTGCTGGCCAGGCTGGCGGAGACCGGCGAGTTCGACACCGTGCTGGTCTACCACGACTACCATCCGGCCTGCCAGAAGGCGAGGGAGGCGGTCATTCCCGCGGCGGCGAAGCAGGACATGGGTATCGTCGTCGGCACGCCGCTGGGCGCGCTGTTCGGCCACGAGGCGAAGCGCGGCGAGACGCTGGCGGCGTTGCCCGACCGCGAGCGGAGGTCCGCCGAGTGCGTGATCGAGCGGCTGCGGCGGGAGCCGGGGACGCTCGCCCGGCACGCCTTTCGCTATATCATGGCCGACGAGGCGGTGAGCACGGTGTCGAGCGGCGCGGCGGACGTAGAGCAACTCGAGGACGTGGCGGAAGCCTCGGTGATGGGGGCGATGCCGGCCGCCCTGGTCGCGGAGCTGAAGCGCCTGGGGGCTGACGGATGAGTCAGGACGAGGTGACCCGCGACGAGATCTACCGGGGACTCTGGGACACCGGCCTGCACGACGGCGACGTGGTGCTCGTCCACTCGGCCATGCGGACGCTGGGCCGCGTCCAGGGAGGCGCCGACACCGTGGTCTCCGCGCTGCTGGAGGTGATCGGCGAGAGCGGCACGCTGGTGGTGCCGACCTTCACGTTCATTCACGAGGTGGAGGACGACCCGGTCATCGACCCGCGGAGCGATCCGTCCGAGATGGGGGCCATCACGGAGGCGGCCCGCACCCACGCGCGGGCGCTGCGGAGCACCGCCTACCGGCACAGCTTCGCCGCCATCGGACGACGTGCCGAGGTGCTCGCCGGGGTCGACCCGGCGTTGTCCGTGTTCGACCTGCGCTCTGCCTTCGGGGTCATGCTCGCCCTGAACACGCAGGTCGTGATGCTGGGCATGACCTACGGGAGCTGCACCAGCTTCCATTTCGCCGAGTGGCTGTGCGAGGTGCCCTACCGGCGCGTCATCCCGCTCGATGTCAAGGTCCGGCTGGCGGACGGCACGACGGTGCCGCAGGCCATGACCGACTATCAGCCGCACAGCTACACCGGCACGCGCCGTCCCGACTTCAACCGCATGGGCCGCATGCTGGAGGAGCGCCGGCTGGTCGGCATCGCCGCGGTCGGCAACGCGGTCGCCCGCCGCTTCGCCATGCGCGACCTGATCGACCTGGCGCAGGCCGAGGCTGAGAAGGACTACAACGTGTTCCGCACCCCCGAGGGCGGGACGACCCACGGCACGCCGCTGGAATCCGGCACGACGGTGCTCAGTCCGGAGATGCCGGACGCGGCCGGACGGCCCGACCGCTATCAGTGGAGCGTGATGGACGAGTCGCGGCTGACGTTGCCGGCCGGCTGACGCCCGGAGGCCCCATCGGCCGCCCGTTCAGTCGTGGTCGTGGTGCTCGTGGCGGTGGTGGACGTCGGGTACGTGCGGGTGCGCGTGCTCCAGCTCGTCGTGGGCGTGGCGATGCACGTGGCCCAGCCAGGCAGGGCGCCCCGGGTGGGTGTGCCCGTGGTGGCCGTCGGTGTGGCGGTGCCAGTGCTCGTGCTCGGCGGCCGGGTGGTGGTGCCGGTGCGCGTGTCCCTCGCGCAGCAGCACGCCCAATCCCGCCAGCAGGACGCCGACTGAGATGATCTGCATCGCGGTCATCCGTTCGCCCAGCACGACCAGGGCGATCAGCACCCCGAAGAACGGTGCCGCGGAGAACACCAGTTGCCCGCGCGTGGCGCCGATGTTCTGGGCGGCGGCGATGTACAGCACGATGCTCGCCCCGTAGGCGGCCGACCCTAGCAGCAGCGCGCCGGCAACTGTGAGCGGCTCCGCCGCCCACGGCGCGACCGCAAGACCGATCATCAGGTTCGTGGTGCCCGCGGCGATGCCCTTCCAGAAGGTGGTCTCCTGCGGAGTAAGGCCGTCGATCAGCGACGTGAAGTGGTTGTCGAACCCCCAGCAGACGCAGGCCAGCGCCACCAGCACTCCGGGGAGGAAGCCGGCCGTTCCGCGATCCCAGGACAGGAGCACGGCCGATGCCACCACCAGGCCGGCGCCCAGCCACGCCCGGCCCGAGAGGTGGTCGCGAAACAGCAGGACGCCCAGCACCGCCGTGGCAACCATCTCCAGGTTGAGCCACAGGGAGACGGAGGCCGCCGCGGCGGCCCGCAGGCCGAACAGCAGCAGCACCGGTCCGGCGATGCCGCCCAGCAACACGGCGCCGAGCAGCCTGCCGGCGTTGCCGCGATCGAGGCCCCTGATCCGCGGCACGAGCCGCCGGCGCACGGCGAACGGCGCCACGCCCACGGCGGCGCCCAGGTAGAGCAGGCCGGCGAGCTGGAAGGGGCTGACGTGATCGAGGAGCAGCTTGCTCAGCGGCGTCGACGCTCCGAACAGCAGCGCCGAGACGAGCGCGATCCCCACCCACAGCGCCATCTCGGACCGCCACCCTATCACGACGACAGGAGCAAGCCTGAGCGCGGGACCGCACGAACGTCACCGCACCGATATAGGATGGCCGCAGGCGACATGCGCAAGTTCAACACCGAGGGCCCGGTCATCCCCGCCCGCCACTACTGCATCCCGCCGCTGGAGCGGCTGAATCTCGACCAGATCCTCGAACTGATCCGGGACATGCGGTACTTCGTGCTGCATGCCCCCCGCCAGACCGGCAAGACCTCTGCCCTCCTGGCGCTGTGCGACCTGCTCAACAGCGGCGCCGAGGGCGACTTCCGGTGCGTGTACGTCAACGTCGAGGCCGCCCAAGCCGTGCGCGAGGACGTGGGGCGCGCCATGCGTGTCATTCTGGGCAGACTGGCCTCCCGCGCTCGCCTGCTGGGCGACGGGTTCCTGTACGAGAGGTGGACCGACATCCTGGCCGCCTTCCGGGAGGGAGCCCTGACGGAGGCGCTGACCTGCTGGTGCCAAGCCGATCCGACGCCCGTGGTGCTGCTGATCGACGAGATCGACTCCCTGATCGGCGACACGCTGATCTCGGTGTTGCGCCAGTTGCGGGACGGCTACGTGCAGCGTCCCGAGAGTTTCCCCCACAGCATCGTGCTGTGCGGCGTGCGCGACGTCCGCGACTACCGTATCCGGTCCAGCTCCGAGAACGCGACGGTCGCCGGTGGCAGCGCGTTCAACGTCCGCGCCGAGTCGATGAGGCTTGGCGACTTCACGGAGGCAGAGGTGCGCGCGTTGCTCGCGCAGCACACCTCGGAAACCGATCAGGCGTTCACGCCGGAGGCGCTGGCCACGGTGTGGCGGCAGACGCGCGGCCAGCCGTGGCTGGTGAACGCCCTCTGCCGCAAGGCGTGCTTCGACTTCGAGACCGGCCGCGACCGCTCGCGCCCGGTTGCCGCCGACGACCTCCTGAGCGCCCAGGAGGAACTCATTCTGAACCGGGTGACGCATCTCGATCAGCTCGCCGACAAGCTCAAGGAAGAGCGTGTGCGGCGCGTGATCGAGCCACTTCTGAGCGGCGTTGGCGAGCACGGGTTCCAGGCCCCCGATCTCGAGTACGTCCGCGACCTGGGGTTGATCGCCCGCGACGACCCGCCTCACATGGCAAATCCGATCTATGCCGAGGTCGTGCCGCGCGAGCTGACCTACGCGGCACAGGCAGGTCTGCTCCAGGACGCCGACTGGTACGTGGACGCCGGCGGGGGCCTGAACGTGGACGCGCTGCTGGCCGACTTCCAGGCGTTCTTCCGCGAGCACTCCGAGCACTGGCAGGGGCGCTTCGCGTACGCCGAGGCCGGCCCGCAGCTCCTGTTGCAGGCGTTCCTGCAACGGATCGTCAACGGCGGCGGCCGCATCGAGCGGGAGTACGGCCTGGGGCGGGGCCGTACCGATCTCCTGATCATCTGGCCGCACGGAGACCAGGCGGCGCCGCACGCCGCCGCCAGGTACGTGATCGAGTGCAAGGTGCTGCATGGCGGCCTGGAGCGCACCATCCGCGAAGGGCTCGCGCAGACCGCCGACTACGTGGACCGTTGCGGAGCGCAGGCCGGACACTTGGTGATCTTCGACCGCGGCGCGGGAACGCGCTGGGAGGACAAGATCTTCCGTCGCGAGGAACAGGCCCGCGACGGCCGCCGGATCACCGTGTGGGGGATGTGACGCGGCTCGTGAAGAACACCTGGACCGTCGTGCTGGTAAACAGCGAACCATCGGCCTCGTTGACGTCCCGTACCTCGATGCGAACGGGGCCGGCGGCATGGGCGCTCGCCAGGGTGATCGACTTCGCGAACGTGCCGTGATCCCCGAGATCGCCCTCCACCATGATCCATCCCCGCTCGATCACGACTCCTCCCTCGCTGTAGACGCGATAGGTCAGGTTGTTCTCGAACGGTACCGTGCTGATCCAACCGCGCACCTCGACGCTCGTGCCCACGGGCGCTCCGTTGAGCGGCGTCTCGATCACGATCTGCCGCTGCATCGGCCGGCGAGCCGCCTCCGTGGCTTCGAGCAGGACCTGTACCGAAGCTCGAGCCGGCGCAGAACCATCGCCTGAGTGCACGTCAACGATCTCGATGCGCCCTGGTCCGGCGTCGCCCGCCAGGAAGTTGACGGGCGCGGCGAACGTCCCGAGCGTGCTCGAATCCGCGTCGACAGGGATCCTCCCCAGGCCGATCACACCGCCCCGAGCGTCATATACCAGGTAAGCCAGGCCATCGGCGGACGGGTGCGTCGTGCTCCCCCGAACCTCGACGGCCGGCGCGACGGTCTCCCCCGGCAGCGGAGACGCGATCACGAGCGCCCGAGCCGGTACCAGTCGGCGCCCGCTCAGCGTGAACGCGCGGCTGGTTGCGATCGATGGGCAGCACAGCCCGTCGCCTGGGCCGTGCGCGTCCATCGTCACGAAGATGTGACCGCCCGAGACGGCGATGCTCTTCACATGTACGCGATCACCCAGGAACTGGCGTCCCGCCTGAACCGGCGTGCCCTCCCGGTCGCGCACCGCGAGCACGTGGATGAACGTGCCGCTCCCGCCGGTGTTGACGAATGCGACGACAGCCGCGTCGGCGACACCATCGCCGTTCAGGTCGCCAAAGGCGACAAGATCGCCGACCAGGCCGGCTTCCACCCGCTCCGTCGCACCCGCGCCATACCGGATCGATCCCTGCCCCTCGCGGAATCGAATCGGGGTCTCCTCGTCGCCGAGCAGCGGCAGCCAGTAGTGGCCGTCACGAAGCTGTTGAAGCGTCAGGCGCCGCAACTCAGCGACCGTGGGCGTCGTGTCTCCCTCCTGGGCGAGAGCCGGCGGCGAGCTCGCGAGCAGGCCAACCGTGAGAGTCGCGGCCACGAATCCTGTCTGCAGGTATGCGAATCGGGTCTTCATTGCTCGGATTCGTCGCGCTACGGGTTGGCCATGAGGTCGAAGGCGAACACGCTGGCCGATCTCATCCTGAAGCGCAGCGTGACCGGCTGCCCGTCGCGGTGGCCCAGGTCCTCGCCGACCTTCCAGGCGACGATGCGGTCGGTCTCGTCTCCCGCCAACGGAACGCAGTCGGCAAAGCTGCGGCCCGGCAATGCCTTGCCGTGGCCACCTGACCTCCGGCTCTCGGCGGCCTCCACCCGAATCTCTCCCCCTTGGGTCGTGCGGTAGTTGAGGCGGAGCCTGCGGCCGTCGAACAGCAGGGGCAGCGTGGTGAACCGCCCGGCTTCGTCGGCGATGAGCGCGGTGATCCGCTCTTTCGTCCAGAGCGCGTAGGCCTTCTTCATCGCGTCCCAGGTGTGCCGGTTCCTGGGGTACTTGTGAGGTAACGGGCTCCGCCGTAGGGCAAGCCGACCTTGCCGCCCGGCAGCGGGACCAGGTCGATGCTCGCCGTCACGAAGCCGGCGTCCCAGGACCTCGGATCGTCCGCCGGCAGGATGGAACCGCCGGGAATCCGGGTCCAGCTCACCGTGTCGACGCTGCTGAAGGCGCGGATGTCGGACGAGTCGTCGGCGTGATGATAGAGGGCGGGAAACAGGAAGTGGTGGTCGGTGGTGCCGGGATACCGGGTCTTGCCGTTCGTGTACCAGTCATCCGACGGGTGCAGGTCGGCACCGGGATGGATGATCGTTTCCGCCAGCGGCCAATGCCTGAAGTCCCTGGTCTCGGACCGGCCTATGCTTCTCCGTCCGTCGTACCACTGGGTCTTCAGGAACCAGACGTAGCTCTGGCGGTTCGTGTCGTAAGAGACGACGTTCTGGGAGTCGCTGTAGAGGATCATGAGCGGTTGACGCAGCACGCTCCAGCGGATGCCGTCCGGAGATACGGCCCCGTACCGGGCGAGTCGAATGACCGGCGTCCGGTTCGGCCCGTCGAAGGACAGCGCCGTCGGATCGAAGCCTTCCGGGTGGTGCTCCACGAACTCGCGCAACACTTCCTGCCGGTGCCCGGCAAACTCGGGCTTGGTGGAACGCCCTTGAAACACCATCTTGAATCTTTCGCGTTCCGGGGCGACGGGATCCTCGAATACGCCGGGAAAGGGGCCCCATGCCTCGACGTCGGGGCAGTCCGAAAGGTCGAACGTGCATGCCGTTCTGTTCCGCCAGGAATACCCGTCGTCCGACTCGGCGTGAAACACGCCTCCGTCGAGCAGGCTCGTGTAGGGTTGCCCGAGAGGTATCGGCCGGTACCAGGTGCGGTAGGAGCCCTGTGAATGGCAGACCTGACCCGGCGGTTCATGATTCGGGACGGGGTCGCTGCGTTCCGTCTTGCACACCGAGATACGGACACCCTCCGGTACGTCGTAGGGGACCATCACGGCATCGATCGGCTCGGTGGTGTGCTCGCCGTGCTCGTCGCTGACTTGTACCGGTTCTCCGGTTTCGCGCGTGACCCAGGTAAACCCTCCCGACACTTCCGCGGACAGGACGTAGCGCCAGTCGGTAAAGAGGTGAGGTCCCGGCGCGAGCGGCAGGCTCCACTGCCTCTCCTTGAAGGAGCCGCGCGTATCGCGGGCCGGGTTGTAGAAGCGCCGCAGTATTTCTCGGCCCCTGGGTCCGCCGTCCAGGTCCTGCATGGGCTTGCCTCCGCGAGCCTTACGGTAGCGCAGGCGCCGGGAGATCATCGAGCCGGAAGCGGTAGCCGTTCACGTAGCAGTTGTGGCCCCGGTCCGGCTGCAGCCAGGCGAGCGCGTCGGAGCCGACCGGCATGCCGTTGCCGAAGTAGTCGACGGCGAAGCACTCGCCGTCGCCGAACGCCACGGGGATCGGCTTGCCCCAGTCGCCGGCATCGCGGCAGTACTCCAATTCCAGCAGGTCGCGCTCCTGGAAGGCGTCCGGCAGCCCGTCGCGGTCGTGGCGCCACCGGTAGCGGTAGTCGGGCAGCCAGCGGTTGCCAGTGATGTCCAGGCGCACGGAGCGCCACACGCTGCGGCCGGCATTGCCCGGACGCACGTAGGTGGGCAGCCGCACGCGCATCGGGTAGTGCTCGGGACGCGGCAGCTCCCGGTACGCGAAGGCACAGCCGAAGGCGTTGCAGGGGACGTGGCTCACCGGCGCCACGTCGATCGCCGGGTAATGCAGGACCTGGGTGCCGTCGATCGAGACGCGCAGCGTCCCCCGCGAAAGCTCCATGCGGTAGCGGTGCCACGACCTGCCGTCGACCGGTACGCGGCTGTGGCCGGGGCTGTGCTCCAGGTCGAGGTGGTCGGGGAAGACGCGCAGCCAGCCGGCGCCGCGCAGGCCGATGCTGCACGCCTGTCCGGCGTTGTCCAGGCAGCGCAGCTCCGCTTCGATGACCACGTGTGCGGCCTGATCGTCGGCCGGCATGAGGTAGAACTGCACGAACGATCCCGGCCGGCGCTCGGTGTCCAGCACCAGCCCGTCGCCGGTGAGCTCCGCCGCCGCGCCGTCCTCCCCGTAGCGGCAGGACGACACGCGGTACTCCGGCAGCGCGCCCAGGTCGCCGCGCCAGGCCACGCTGCTCGCGCGGCCGCCGACGTTGCGGTATGCCAGCAGGTGTGTCCCGTCGCCGAGGTCGAACGCGGCCGGCCAGTGGCCGATGAACGGGGTGGGGCGGGGCCGGCTCCAGGTTCGCCCGCCATCCTCCGAAACGACGGCGAACATCGGGAAGTTGGCGTAGTGGTTCTCGCGCATGAGGATGATCAGGCGGTCGTCGGCCAGCTCGGCCAGGCACGACTCGGCGAGCTGGAGCGGACAGTCGTCCGGCACCACCGGGTCGCCGTACGGCTCCCACGTCTCGCCCCGATCGGCCGAGCGCAGCAGCCGGTTCAGGCCGCTGTAGACCACCAGGTCGCCGGCGCGCCGCTCCAGGACGGCGCCGTCCTGGCGGAACTCCAGGTCCCGCGTCATGCGGATCGGCGCGGACCAGGTGATGCCGGCGTCATCGCTGACGTGGATCACCGGCGTGGTGGGCTTGCGCTCCGGCCACTCCTCGGTGAAGTAGTGCATGAGCACGCGGCCGTCGCGCAGCGCCGTGAGGTAGAGGCCGCCCGTGGCCACGAACGGCAGCTCGCGGTCGAAGTCGCCCTCCACCAGGGTGGCCGGCGCCGTCCAGGTGCGGCCGCGGTCGTCGCTCACCATCGTCACCACCCGCTGCCAACGCGACGCGCCATGGCCGTATGCCTGCTTGACGCCCAGCACCAGCCGGCCGGCCGGGGTCAGGCACATGCCGGGGAATCCCTGCCATGTGGCGGGATCGCGCGCCACGAACGCGGTCCCGGTCTCCGGAACGCTCTTCATGCTTCCTCCCCCGGTGAAATGCGAGGCGGACCGGACCCATCGGCCCGGCCCGCCGTCGGGTCAGTGCGACCCTATGGTCGCCGCGAACGGACTACAGCTTCGTCCCGGTCTGCTCCAGGAAGCGGTCGAGCGCGGTGTTGTAGATCTCCACCAGCCGATCGGCGCCGGCGTTCACCAGCTCCTGCTGGAACTGCCCCCATTCGCTCATCGGCCGCTGCCCGTGGGTGAACTTGACCACGTTCTCGTCCACCAGCGTGGACAGCACCCCTTCGAGCTGGATTCTCTCGTCCAGCTCGTCCGCCGTGAACGGAAATTTCGGCTCAGGCGTGTCGTTCCAGGCGCCGAACTCCCGCAGCTTCTCGATCCAGATCGCATCGATGAACTCCCCGGTGTAGGTCGGCAGGGTGTGGTCGCGATACACGATCAGGTCCGACTTGCCCCACATGATGCGCGGCGAGGTGCGCCACAGCCGGCCGAACCCGTACTCCGTCGCCCGCGTGCCGTCCGGGTCGGCCTGGCGCACGTCTTCCGGCCACCCCACCAGGTTCATCAGCCAGATACCGCCCCAGGGCGAGTCGTCGTCGGCGGCATGGGCGACGCCTTCCTCGCCGAAGCGCAGCAGGTTCGCCCCCTCGTCGGTGTACGCCCAGTCGGAGGCGCGCACCGCCGCGTCCTTGTTCTCGGAGGTCGCGCTGATCACGAACGCGCCGCTCGACCGCGACGGCGTGCGGATCCTGCCGCGGGTGCCGAAGATCACCGGCGGCATCGCGTGGAAGTCGCCGGCGTCCTGGTACGCGGGGCGCTGCCCGTTGTTGTACCAGCCGATCCAGCTTCCGTGCATGCTGCCGATGAAGGCGCCGGCGCGCTCCTCCTCCAGCCAGATGCGCTTCTGATCCTCCTCGCGCATGGTCGCCCAGGTCGGGAACAGGATGCCCGAGGCGTGCAGTGCCCGATGAAGTCGATCGCGACCAGGAACCGGTCCATGGTCGGGCCGTACTCGTAGCGGTTGTCCTCGTTGAAGTAGATGCGGTTGTAGGTGCCGAACTGCAGCGCGATCGGCGAGACGATCCAGCCGCGCGGGCCGATGCCGCGGCGGTTGGTGAGGATCGGCTCCGAGCCGCCGTTCATGGCCAGGTGGCTGGCCCGGAACAGCTCGAACAGGCCGCCCGGCGTGCGGGCCACGTCGTCGAGCGTCTCCACGTCGTAGCCGGCCGTGGCCAGCAGGTCCGTGCGCAGCAGGATGTTCGAGTTGGGGGCGCGCAGCCCCATGTTCACGAACGGCTGCGTGTAGACGCGTCCGTCATCCGAGTACTGCAGGATGCCCGGGATCTCGTCCACCAGGGCGCCGAGCCCCGGCATGTTGCCGGCCTCGATCTCCGCCAGGGTGTCGACGAACAGGGCGCCCTTGAACTGGTCGACCGCGTTGGTCAGGGCTTGGTCCAGCACGCGCGCGATCTCGGGCATGTCGCCGGACGCCATGAAGGTGGCCATCTTGGCGTCGTAGTCGCTGCGCGGGATGTTGATCGGCACGAAGTTGGTGCCGGTCAACTCGCCCCAGAGCTCTGCCAATCGGGTCTCGGCGACCCCGTCGTAGGCGAAGTCGTTGACGAACTCGACCAGCGGCAACTCCCCGGCCGCGGTGCCGGTCTGGCCCGCCGCCCCGGCGCCGAGCGCGCCGCCGCACAGCAGGGCGGCGGCGATGGCGATGCGTATCGTTCTCATCTGATTCCTCCTCGAGATAGTGAGTGCGAAGCGATGGTTTGAGGTCCGGTCCTCACCTCCTTTCGGCTCAGCCACGGAGCGAGCCCACGAGTATTCCGCGCACGAAGTAGCGCTGCGCGAACGGGTAGACCAGCAGTATCGGGATGACCGTGATCATGGTCATGGCCATCTTGATGGACTTCAGGAAACCGAACGTGAACAGGTCGTAATC
Source organism: Spirochaetia bacterium (assembly GCA_965215345.1). Lineage (GTDB taxonomy): Bacteria > Spirochaetota > Spirochaetia > SZUA-6 > Bin103 > CATQHW01. Next base: position 3,883,064 of record CBDCDL010000002.1, read on the forward strand.
GGTGACCTCGCGCGCCGCTTCCGTGTAGTAGTTCTCGTCGGTGAAGTTCTGCAGGTCGCCGCCGAAGTCGGAAAGGACGACGAAGCGGCGCAGGATGAGGGTCAACGGCTGCCTCTGCAGGTCGTTGAGATAGATCAGCGGGCGGAAGAACTCGTTCCACATCGATACCGCCGCGAACAGGCCGATGGTGGCGATGATCGGCTTGATCAGGGGCAGGACGATGCGGGAGTAGACGACCAGCTCGTTGCCGCCGTCCAGGTGCACGGATTCCTTGAGCTCGTCGGGGACGTTCTCCTTGATGTAGACGCGGAACAGGAAGATGTAGAAGGGCACCACCGCGGTCGGCAGCACGATCGCCCAGATCGAGTCCAGCAGGCCGAGCTCCCGGACCCACAGGAACGTCGGGATCATGCCGCCCTCGAAGAACATCATGACCAGCAGCAGCACGGTCACCACCCCGTGCAGGCGAAACCGGCGGTCGGCCAGCACGTAGCCGGCCACCGAGGACAGCACGATGACCAGCATCGAGTAGGTCGCGGTGTACAGGATGGAGTTCCAGTACGCGCGCAGGATGATGGTGTTGCGCAGCACGTTCTGGTACGAGCGGACGTGGAAGCCGACGGGAAAGGCGCGCACGTTGCCGTAGGAGATCTGGATGTAGTCGCTGGTGGACAGCGCGAACATGTACAGGAACGGATAGAGGGCGGCGGCGGCGATGAGCGCGCAGAGCAGGTAGTTGCAGCCGTCGAACAGGCGGGAGGAGAGCGGCTGCCGGACTCGCGCTTGCACGGGTCTCAGTCCCTTACCAGAGCCCTTCGCCGCGCAGCCGCTGCACGATCTTGTGGGTGGAGAGGACGATCGCGAACGCCACCACGCTGTTGAGCAAGCCGACCGCCGTGGCGTAGCTGAACTGCAGCCCTTCGATCCCCCGCCGGTAGACGTAGGTGGCGATGATGTCCCCGGTCTCGTAGGTGCCGGGATTCTGCAGCAGGAACGCCTTCTCGAAGCCGACCTGCACCAGGTTGCGGGTGTTGAGGATGAAGAGGATGGTGATCGTCGGGATCAGGGCCGGAACGGTGACGTGCAGCGCCTGCTGCCAGCGACCGGCGCCGTCGACGCGCGCCGCCTCGTAGAGCTCGGCGTTGACGCCGGCCAGCGCCGCCAGGTAGATGATCGTCCCCCAGCCGAGTTCCTGCCAGATGCTCGACACGACGTAGAGGGGACGGAACCAGCGCGGATCGATGAACACGTCCGGCCGCTCGCCGGTGAACAGCTCGATGATGTCGGTGGCGATGCCGCGCTCCCACTCGAAGAGCTGAAAGATGATGCCGACGATCACCACCGTCGACACGAAGTGCGGCAGGTAGGTGAGCGTCTGGATGGACCGCTTGAAGGCGGAGCTGCCGATCTCGTTGAGCAGCAGGGCGAAGACGATCGGCGCCGGAAAGGTGAAGACGATGCTCCAGAAGCCCAGCAGCACCGTGTTCCTGATGATCCGGAACGCGAACGGGTCGCTCAGGAACTGGGCGAAGTACTTGAAGCCGACCCAGTCGGCGCTCCAGAAACCGCTGACCAGGTTGAAGCGCCGGAAGGCGAAGCTGACGCCCCAGATCGGGATGAAGTGGAACAGGATCGCCCAGGCCATGACGACCCCGATCATCAGGTAGAGCAGGGGCGTTGCCCTGATCGAACGGATCAGCTCCGCCCGGCGTCCGGGACGCCGCACGGTGCCGACCGCCGGCCGCCGATCCTGTATCAGCGTTCCATGGTCAGCCATAGGCGGGTATCGCCGAAGCCGACACGGTACCCGTTTGCGCTATCGCGAGCAAACCTGCGCCGCATCACCACTCGATGCGCGAGGCACGCGGAAGACGCCGTGCGTGGCGGCTTGCGTCGTGTGAGGAACGCACCCCCGCGTCTCCCGGCGATTCACGGCGCCGGTACAGCGGTCCGACGCGCCCGGGCGGGTCGATGGCCATCACCGTGTCGCCGCGCCATGAGACGCGATACTCGTCGTCGATCACGCCGACCCGCTCGTCATGCTCGCGCAGCGGAAAGCGGATCGTGACCACCTGTCCCGGCGCGAGGCCGTCGACGTGCACGTAGCCGTCGTTCCAGTGCCAGCGGCCGGGCGCATCCACTGAAACCTCGTCTGGGGCAACGCCGTCGGGGGCGCGTACGGCAAGCGATCCGCCCTGGCGCATGGCCACCTCGACCGCGCCCTCGCTCGGAATGTGGCTCCGCACGTCGGCCCACGGGGTCGAACGGTCGAACAGCAGGTTGACGCGGACGGCGTTTCGCGTCGCCCGCACCGCGTGATGCCACAGCAGGAACAGCCCGTGTACGCCGTGCGCGTTGCAGCAGCCCATCCACCAGTGGCCGCGCCGCGGGTCGACGACGCCGTTGGGTGCGCTGCCGCCGGAGAACGCGCCGGGAAGCACGTCGCGCACACCTTCGCGCTTGAGCTGCGCCGGCGGACATGCGGCGATGAAGCTGCCGGCCTCGGATGAGGTCAGCTTCGGCACCTGTCGCTCCCAGGCGGCGTCGACGAACTGGGACTCGACCAGGTGGTTGCGCCCGAAGCGCTCGGCCTCGCCCCAGAATTCGTGCCGTCCGGACCGGGCGAGCTGAATGGCGATGTCGATCATGTCAGTGATGCCGCAGGTCTCGCAGGCGTTGAGGCCGACGAATTCCGGGAACCAGCCGAAGCGGGTGCCGGTCGTGCAGGCGAAGCGGTAGACGGTCTCTGCCCACCGCACCAGGTCGGCCTGTCCCGAGAAGAGGCCCCACTGCAGCACGCCTGCGGCGGTGGCCACCCGGCTGTGGAAGTGACCGCGAAAGCTCCCGACCGGCCCGAAGTCACAGGCTTGCTCGACCACGTAGCGCGCGATCCCGTCACAGAGCGCCGCGGCTTCGTCGTTGCGGGCGCCCGTCGCCAGGTACTGCCCGATCGGCCGCAGGATCGGGGCGGCCGCGCACATGGCGCCGGTGCCGGCAGGCTCGGCGTCGCCGTCCCACCCGCCCCGCGTGTAGAACAGCTCATCGGCATCCGTCGGGCGGTCGCGCGCCGGCACCGGGTAGTAGCAGGAGCCGTCGCGCCACACCGCGATGCTCGCAAGGCCGTGGATGAGCGCGTCGATCCGCCGGCGCAGGCCGGCGCGCTCCGCGGCGTCGGTGCTCTGCTGGTAGCAGGTCACGAACGCCATCAGGCAGGCGCGCTGTCCCCAGAATTCGGCCACCGGCGGACGCGGCCGCCTGGTGGCACGGGGCGGGAAGTCGGGCTCGGGTATCCAGCACAGACCCTGCTCCCCCTGGTACGAGGCGACCAGTTCCTTGAGACGAACGTCGACTTCGCTGCGGAGGTCGCATCCGGTCATCGCGCGCGCCAACACCAGCGCGTCGACGGCGCGGCCGGCGCCGTCGCAGTGGTCCCAGTAGGTGTGATGGCTCAGCACCGGCGGATCGAGCTGCAGCCGGCAGTCGAAATACGGAGTGAAGCGCAACGCGGGATCGACGTTCCGCGTCAATGCGTTGAGGGCGAGCTCGGCGCGTGCCACAAGGTCGAGCGACGTCGGCCCGTCCTGCGCACGCGGCATGCTGTGAACCGTACGTCGCGCGCCGGCCGTGGTCGAGTGACCGACCGTGACATCGCCGGCACCGTATGATGGGCATGGTCCGAGGAGGATCCCACGCGTGGCAAAGCACCTGTTCATCGACGACCGCTTCGTCGCGGAGGCGTCGGGCCTGACCCGGCGCTTCCATCAGGCGCGCAAGTGCGAACGTAACCCCGTCATCCGCGCCGACCGGCCGTGGGAGAAGGACGCGGCCTTCATCGACTCGGCGATGGTCGTCTACGACGAGGCGGCCGGCCGCTTCCGCGCCTGGTACCAGGGCGGCGCCTGCTACGGCCCGGACGACGGCTCCAACATGTGCTACGCCACCTCAGCGGATGGCATCGACTGGCACAAGCCGTCGCTCGGCATCGTCGAGTTCGAGGGGAGCGCCGACAACAACATCGTGCTGGCGGCGACCTGCATGATGCACGACCCGGCGCCCATCATCGATCCCGCCGACCCCGATCCGCAACGCCGCTACAAGGCGGTGTGGTGGGGCGGGCAGCGGGACGCCGCGCGGGAGGGCGGCTGGCTGCTCGGCCACTGCGTGGGTTTCTCCGCGGACGGCATCCGCTGGCAGGAGCACCCCGGCAACCCGGTCTGGGTGGGCGACGCCGAGGTCGCCGTTCCCTTCGGCCTGGAGCGCAGCGGCGGGCGGCTGGTGATGTACTCCAGCGCGGACGGCTACGGCATGCGGGTCACGGCCCGCAGCGAGAGCGACGACTTCGTGCGCTGGGGCCTGCCGCCTGCGCCGGTGTTCGTGCCGGACGACGATGATCCGCCGGGGACCGAGGCGGCCGGCCTCGCGGCCACCGACTACGAGGGCACCCACGTCGGCATGCTCTGGGTCGCCCGCAACCTGCCCGAGCCGGGCCGGGAGGAGTGGCGGCGGATCGTGGAGCGCAACAAGCGGCAAGGCTTTTTCGGGCCGCCCATCGAGATGAACAACGTCCGCTGCCGGGAGATGCACACCGAGCTGGTGACAAGCCGGGACGGCGTCCGCTGGGACCGCATCCACCGCGAGCCGCTGATCCCGCTGGGCCCGGAGGGGAGTTGGGACGAGACGCTGCTGCTCGCCGCCCGCCCCCTGACGCACGGGGACGAGGTCTACCTCTACTACACCGGCTACGGCCGCGCCACGCCGACGCCGGACGCGACCCGTCCGGAGCGCATCCAGCCGTGGAACATCGAGACGGGATTGGCGACGCTGCGCCTGGACGGCTTCGCCTCGCTCTCCACCGAGGGAGCCGGCGTCCTGGTCACCGAGCCGTTCACCGCCGTCGGACCGGCGGTCGCCGTCAACGCCGCTGTCACGGGGGCGCTGCGGGTCGAGGTGCTCGACGCGGAAGGCCGGCCCATGCCGGGTCTTGCGCGTGATGAGGCGCAACCGATCGCCGGTGACCATCTTCGCGCGCGGGCGGCGTGGTCATCCGGAGCAGACCTGGATTCCGTGCGGAAACGCACCATTCGTCTGAAGGTGTACGTCGAGCGCGGCGACCTGTACTCGCTATCCATCGTCGACGATGAGAATCAGGTGCTCCTCCACAGCATCGACGACGCGTATGCCGGCCTTCCCGACGACGAAGAGGCGGCAACCCTGCGGAGGATCGGACCGTGGTAAGAGCTCGCGCGAAGGGGGCTGCCTACTCGTGCGCGACCCTGAACGCAAAGAGGCCATGTTGATGATCTCGAAGCGCAGGTAGACCGGCTTGCCGGCCAGCGCCGACAGGTCGGGGCTGCCGTTCCAGGTGACCGGCATGTCGGCCCTGGTGCCGCGCAGCGCGTCCGAGTCGTCCAGGCTGAAGCCGGGGTAGGGCTGGGACGATCCGTAGTGCCCGCCCAGCGGCGGGTGGCGGGCGATCTCCACCCGTACGAGCTGCTCGTGCCAGGGCTTCTGCGGCATCGCCGTGTTGAGCCGGAGGCGGTTGCCCTCCAGGACGAACTCGCGCGTGAGCAGGTAGCCGGGCCGGTCGCCGGCGCGCTGCTCGACGAAGCGGTCGACGTTGGCCGTCGCCGAGGTGGACCTCGTTTGATCGTGCGACCTGGGGGATCGACCAGCTGTACCGAAAATAGCGCCATATTTCGCGCAGCCGGCGTCCTGTCGTCGGATCCACGCTGCGGTCCGCTTCCTGCAGATAAGGCTTGATAGCGTCGCCCAGAGCCATCACCCGTTCTTCTTCTTCAAGCTCTCGTGCCGGCGCCAGTCTTGCAGCCAGCTCGGCGCCGTCCGCCATGAGCAGCCGCACACTGCGCCGACCGTAACGGTCTTCTCCCTCCATTCTGGCAATGAAGTCCACGACAGCGGGATGGCGCTTCTGCTCATCGACGACGGGCTGGAGCTCGCGGCGAAGCATTTCCTTGCTGGCCATGATCTCGGCGGTCGGGCGTCCGCGCACCCTTTCTTTGCGGTTTTCCAAGGCGAATCCGTAGCCCTGTTCGGCGATGCGCCAACGCATGCGCGCCAGGTCGGACGAGCGGGGCTCGGACAGGGACTCGGAAGCTGACGTGGCCATGAATGACGATCTCGCCTATGCCGGGGCGCTGGAGCAACGCCGCTGCATCTCCGTACGGGACGTTTCTCCGCGTGAGCTCGTAGAGCTGTATTGCGGGGGGATCGAGAGGCTGGATGCACGATTGCGCAGCTACGTGACCGTCACGCGGGAGAGCGCGCTGCGCTCGGAGCGGGCCGCCGCCGACGATTCGGTGATGCGCGGCGAACCGATGGGTCCTCTGCACGGCGTCCCGGTGTCGATCAAGGACACGGAGGACGCCCGCGGGGTGCGGACGACCACGGGCTTCCTCATCCATCGCGCCCACGTGCCGAACGCGGACGCGCTCCCGGTGGAGCGGACTCTGGCGACGGCGCCATCGTGCTCGGCAAACCAACTGTCCGGAGTTCGGGCTCACGCTGCATTCCTGCTGCAGGCGCTCGCCGGACGGGACGCCCGTGAGCCCAACTCCCTCTGTACTCGACCCGACGACTATCTGGCCCCGGCGGAACGCGGGGCTGCCGGGGTGAAGTTCGGCTGGAGCCCGGACTTCGGCGGCTTTCTGTGGACTCGGAAGTCCAGGCGATCGCTGCGCCGGCGGCGCCGTCGTTCGAGGAGGTCGGCGGCTCCGTGGAGGACTACGACATCACCCTCGATGCCCGGCCGGGACTCTCTGGACGCTGCAGCGCGCCAACGGCTATGGCGGGCGCGGCGCGGTCTACGACGCCCATGCCGAGGCGATGATGCCGTACACTCGGCACAAGCTGGAGGCCGGACGGCGGGTCACCGGCGCGGATTACGTGCGCGCGCTCGGGCGGATGGGCGAGATCAGGGCCACCTTTCTGGACAGGTTCGAGCGCTTCGACCTGTTGAACCCCACCACGGCCGCGCCGGCCTATCCCGCCGGCCGGCCTACCACCTAGATCGAAGGCCGCGCGGTCGACGAGTACGAAGGCTACAACCCGTTCAACTTCCTGGCCAACATGATCGGCCACCCGGCAGCCAGCGTTCCGTGCGGCTCACCGCCGCCGGACTCCCCGTCGGACTGCAGATCATCGGGCGCTTCGGCGACAACGCCGGCGTCATCGCGGCGTCGGCAGCGTTCGAGACGGCACGGGCGTGGGCCCGGCACCGGCCGCCATCCCTTCAGCGAGCCGAGCATGACGCCTTTCGCGAAGTACTTCTGGATGAACGGGTAGAACAGGATGATCGGCCCGATGGTGAGCATGACTGTCTGGACAGATCGTCCGAGGCCGTCTGTCTCACGGTTCGAGAATGAGTTAGATTGCTGCCGATCGCAAGGATCGCGCGGCGTGTCCGTGCATGAGGGGAGCGAACCATGAGCCCGACCATTGACATCGGCAGGCGCCTGGAACCGATCGTCGACCGCTACCTGATCGATCGACTGGACGGCACCCGCCTGGCGCTGCAGCAGCCGCGTGATGAGGGGCCGGTCCTCCGGCGCGACAGGCCGTGGGAGGGGATGATCGGTTACTTCACCGTGCTCAAGGACGGCGACACGTACCGCGCCTACTACCGCGGCAAGAGCGGCGACGGCCCCGACGGCGGGCAGGACGAGAGCACCTGCTACGCCGAGTCGATTGACGGCAGCCACTGGACCAAGCCCGACCTCGGTCTGGTGGAGATCGACGGCTCGCGCGACAACAATGTCATCCTGGGTCCGGAATCGCCAGCGGTACGCCACAACTTCGGCCCGTTTCTCGACACCGGCCCCGCGGCCGGCAGCTTCCGGCTCAAGGCGCTGGCCGGCCTGTTCGATCACGACAAGCTCGACGCCACCACCGGCGGCATGCTGCTGTTCGGCTCCGAGGACGGCACACGCTGGCAACAGCTCCACGGCGAGCCGGTGATCGATCAGTCGCACCGCGGCCCGACGATCAGCGACACCACCTCCGTGCCGACGTTCTGGTCGGTGGTGGAAGGCTGCTACGTGGCCTACCTGCGCGACTGGCTCGGTCCGCCCAAGCGACCCGGCCACGCCGGCTCCATCCGGTGGATCGCCCGATCCACCTCGCCGGACCTCCTCGCCTGGACCCCGCTTGCGAAGGTGCGCGCGGAGCCGGTGGAGCACCTCTACACCAGCAACGTGCAGCCGTACTTCCGGGCGCCGCACCTGTCGATCGCCTTCCCGGCGCGCTTCCAGTTCGGGCGGCAGGTGGTGACGGCCGAGGAGTGCCGGAGGCTCGGCCTGACCCCGGACTACGTCGAGGATTGCTCGGACGCGGTGTTCATGACCTCGCGCGGCGGCCTGGACTTCGACCGCACCTTTCCGGAGAGCTTCATCCGTCCCGGCATCGGTCCCAACAACTGGATCACGCGTACCAACTATCCGGCGACCGGGCTGGTGCCGACCGGCCCGTACGAGATGTCGCTGTACCTGCTGCAGGACAACGCCCAGGCGACCGCGCACCTGCGCCGCTATTCGCTGCGCATGGACGGCTTCGCCAGTGTGCGCGCCCCCTACGCGGGCGGGGAGATGGTCACCAAGCCGCTGACCTTCGCGGGGACGCGGCTGCTGCTCAATTTCTCCACCTCGTCCGCCGGCAGCATTCGCGTCGAGCTGCAGGACGCCGGGGGCCGGTCACTTCCGGGCTATACTCTGGGCGAGTCGCGCGAGCTGATCGGCAATCACATCGATCGAGAGGTAAGCTGGGTTGCCCGAGCCGACGTGGCCGCGCTGGCCGGACGGACGGTGCGGTTGCGCCTGCACATGCAGGACGCCGACCTGTTCGCGCTACGCTTCCGGCAGGCCGGGACGGACCACCGCGAACTCTGTAGGAGGAATCGAGATGCATGACCTGAACGGCGACCTGATGATCTGCAGTTGGGGCGACACGTTGAACGCCGAGCGCCCGGAGCACGTACTCGACTCGCCGGAGCGCATTCGCGACGCGCTGGTGAGCTGGAAGGAGACCTACGGCATCGCCGGGGTGCTGTGGCGCCAGGAGCGCTGGCTCGCCCGGTTCGCCCGCGTCACCGACCGCGCCCGCCGGGAGGAGCCCCAGGTCTACGACGTGGTGCAGGAGGTGGACGACGCCGCGGCCGCCACCGAGGCGGCGCGCGACGCCGGCGTCAAGATCTACTGCTACGTCGATCTCTACGACGAGGGGCAGCCGCCGCACTCCGACGCGTACACCCACGGCTCGTTCTCCTGGGAGTCGGAGTTCTTCGCCAACCATCTGGAGTACTACGCGTGCGACCGCACCTGGGACAAGCGCCACTGGGGCGTCCCCGAGTACTGGTACCCGGAGGTGCGCGACTACAAGTGCCGGCAGGAGCTGGCGTGGCTGGTCGACAACTACCGCTGGGACGGTGTCTACGTCTCGACGCGCGGCCACCGCCTGAACGCCGATCACGGCGACCAGTACGGGTTCAATCTGCCGGTGGCCCAGGCGTTCCGCGACCGCTACGGCGTGGACATCCTGACCGAGAACTTCGACCTGGAGGCGTGGCGGCGCCTGCGCGGCGAGTCCATCACCCAGTACCTGCGCGACGTGCGGGCGCTCTGCGACGAGCGCGGCCTGACGCTCGGCATCGGCGTGCCGCCCGGCGACCACTTCGGTCGGCCGGTCGGCAACATCCACCTGGACTGGCGCACCTGGATCTCGGAGAAGATCATCGACGGCATCAACGTCGGCCACGCCAACGTGGTGGGCCGCCACCTGCGCACCGGCTACGGCTACGTGCAGAGCTACTTCGACGGCGAATTCGGCCTGCAGCCGCTGCCGGAGATGCTGGGCGAGCACTACGGCCCGCTCTGCACCAAGCATGGCGTGGGGCTCTGGGCCAGCCTCATGATCCGCGAGCGGCTGGCGAAGATGTACGGCCGGAAGTACACCAACGAGCTGCTGCGCGCGGTCCCCGGCGTCACCGGCCTGTCGTGGAGCTGGGCCAGCAAGGGCGACCGGATGCTGACCCTGGATCTGGACGAAGGGCCCATGCCGTCGGCGCTGGCGGCCGAGGGGGTCTGAACGCCCCCGCCGATCAGGCGCTCACGAACTGAAAGGCGTACAGCTTCGCCGAGCGCATGCGCACGTGCAGCCGGACCGGCCGACCGCGGAGCGGACCGAGATCGTCCGAGCCCAGCCAGCGCACGCGGGCGGCCACGTCGTTGCACGTCAGCCGGTCGCAGTCGGCGGCGCCGAAGCCGTCGATGGGCCGGCCTTCGCGGTCGCGCAGCTCGACCCGCGCCTCGCCCATGGCTGCCACGTCGACGTTGAGCTCCAGCCGGTCGCCGTCGAAGGTGAGCGGCGGCGTCAGCAGCGTTCCGCCCGCGTAGGCGGCGTCGGCCGACACGAAGCCGTCCAGCCGCTGCACGGCCACGCAGCTTCGGCCGCGGGCCCAGTTGGCTTGGTCGCACCGCTCATCGTCGCTCAGGCGGCGGTACTGGCCGTGCGTCCACGGCTCGCCGCCGTAGTGCTGGTAGAGCTCGGCGCCACGCCGGATCAGGTAGGGGCTGCCGTGGATCCCGCCAGCGTCGAACTCGCCCTGGATGCCGCGGCCGATGTAGGGCCGGCGGTCGTAGCGCATCCAGTGGATGCCGTCGCGGCTGGCGCAGAACTGGCAGTCGTTGACGCCGTCGTTCCGGACGACCGGGCTCTCCGCCTCCGTGAAGTGGTGGTAGGTGAGCCCCGGATCATCTTGAAGCGCTCCTCCGGCCGGCCATGCGGGTCGCGGAAGGTGTAGGTGAGCTTCTCGCCGTCGATCAGGATGTTGTTGTGGCGGGAGCCTCCGTACTCGACCAGTCCCAGCTCGGGCTTGTCCCAGGACAGCCCGTCGCGCGACTCCGCGTAACAGAGCCGCCAGCGGCCGCCGGCCCACTGGTCGCCGTCACAGGCGGCGTACCACTTCTTGTAGCGCCGCGCCTCCGGGTCCCAGTCGATGCTGTGCCAGCCGGTCGTGAACGCCTCCCACGGCTTGTCGCGGGGAAAGAGGTCGACGGTCTCCTTGCGCGGAGGGTTCACGCGCAGCGTCACCTGCTCGGAGTGCTCGATGAAGCGGTGGTCGATGAAGAGCTGCTTGTCGCCGCCGACGTGGATCGGTTCGCTGTCCATTGGGCCCTCCTTCGTACTGATGAGCCGGCCGGGGAAGTCGTATCATGGGTGCGTCATGAAGGCCACGGAGCAGCGCCTGTTCACTCCGGGGACCGGTGCGGCTCCACCGGCGCTGACTGGCCGCGAGCGCGAGCAGGCGGTGCTCCGGCAGTGTCTGGCGGACCTGCTCGGCGGCGGGGCTCCGCCGCACGACGTGGCGCTGATGGGGCCTCGTGGCAACGGCAAGACCGTGCTGCTCAACTGGTTCGAGGGCGCCTGCCGCGAGGCCGGCCGGGTAGACATCGCGCGCGTGTCGCCGAGCCGGACGCGCACCGGGCAGGCGCTCGTCGACGCGCTGTTGCCGGCGACGATCATCAGGAAGATCCTGCCAGGAAGCTCGGCGTCGCGGGCGTCGGCCAAGCCGAATGGGCGGCGTCGACTCCGTCGGTGCAGAACCTGACCGAGCGGCTGACCGCCCGGTGTCGCAGAAGTCCCCTTGTCGTTCTGGTCGACGAAGCGCACACGCTCGACCGTGACGTCGGTGAGATGCTGCTGAACGTCAGCCAGGAAGTGCGCGCCAACGCGCCGTTCCTGCTGGTCCTTGCCGGCACGCCGGGTCTGCCTGCGCACTTGAGTACCATGAACGCGTCCTTCTGGAGCCGCTTGGGCAAGGGCCGCCTGGGCATCGGCCTGCTCAGCGACGGCGCCACGCGCGCCGCCTTGGTCGAGCCGCTGGCCGCGCACGGCGTCGACATTGATGCCGGCGCCCTCGACGCGGTCGTGGAGCGTAGCCAGCGCTATCCCTACTTCATCCAACTCTGGGGCGAGGCGCTGTGGGACCGGCGCCTGACCGCCGGCGCAACCCGGCTCACCGTCGCTCACGCTGACGCGGCGCGGCCCGACGTGGCCGCCCGCATCACGGACTACTACCAGGACCGCTATCGGGAACTGGAATCCCGTGGCCTGCTGTCCGCGGCGGTGGCGGCGGCACTGCTGTTCCAGGCCGCCGCCACGGCGTCCGACCAAGAGCTTGACGCCGCGCTCGCCGCGACCGGCGCCGACGCCGTGGCTCGGCTGGCGGCGCGCGAGGAGTTGAACGTGTGGGGTTACGTGTGGAGCCCGCCGGGCCAACTGCCGCCGGTCGTCTGGAGCGCCGGCATCCCGTCGCTCATGGCGTACGTGCTCGACCGTGCTCCGCCTCAGACGCTGCGCTTCCCGCGCATTAGGACGCGCTGGTAGGGTGCTCCGTCTCCTCTCGGCGGCATGCAACCGCGCGCCGCGTAGCAGCAAGCTGGCGGCGCACTGCTGGCCGGCCGTGGAAGTCGTATCATGGCGGTCATGCGAGCCATTCAAATCACGGAGCCCGGGCGGTTCCGGGTCGTCGACACCCCGGAGCCCGAGGCAGGGCCGGGCGAGGTGCTGATCACCGTGCAGGCGTGCGTGACCTGCCCCCACTGGGACACCACGCTGTTCCGCGGCGTCGACATCTTCGAGCGGCCAGGCCACCCCAAGTACCCGATCCCGGTGGGCTACCCCGGCCACGAGGTGTCGGGCCGCGTCGAGGCGGTGGGACAGGGCGTCACGTCGCTGAAAGTGGGAGACCGCGTGGCCACCCTGAAGGCGGGGGGCGAGAGCAACCCCGGATTCTACAGCGAGCTCATCGCCCGGCCGGCGGACCTGGTCGTCCGCATCCCGGACAACACCTCGTTCGAGGCGGCGGCGTCGATGGAGATGGCCTTCCACATGTCGCCCTACGTGCATTCGCTCGGCGACGTGGCCGGCAAGCGGGTGGGCATCGTCGGCCTGGGGCCGGCCGGCATCATCGCGCTGCAGATGGTGCGGGCCCAGAGCGCCGGGGCCGTGGTGGCGATCGACGTGGTGCCGGAGCGGCTGGAGCTGGCGGGCACCCTGGGTGCGGACCAGGTGGTGCGCATCGAGCCGGGCACGCCGCCGGCGGAGCTGGAACGGGAGCCGCTTCAGGCCAGCATTGACTGCACCGGCGCGGCCGCGGGCATGCAAGTGGCGCTCGACCACACCGTCGACGGACCGGTGTCGCCGTTCGGCGTGATCCACGGTGAGGCGATCTACACGACCCGCCACTGGCGCAACCGCACGGCGATCGCACAGCGCGTGGCGCCGGCGGCGCCCGACGCTTCCTTCGTGACCGGGCTGTGGGCCGCGCGGAAGCTCAACACCGAGGTGCTGATCGGCGCCCGCCTGCCCTTCGAGCGTTACGACGAGGGGGTCCAGCTCCTGCTCGACAAACAGGCGCTGAAGGTGTGCTACCTGCCGCAGGGAATCTGAGCCAGAGCCTGAACAGGCCGGGCCTCGGAGAAACTCAACACCGAGGTGCTGATCGGCGCGCGCCGACGGTTCCAGGATTGGTACAGTCGTACCATATGTGGTACATTCCGGAAGTGAAGCCGCCCGGGAAGGCCATTGTGGCTCGGTTCTATCGGTCGCGCGGTGGTCGAGAGCCGGTTCGTGAGTGGCTCGGGGAACAGATCTTGGAGGACAGAAGACGCATCGGCGGGGATCTGATGAAGGTCGAGTTCGGTTGGCCGTGCGGTCCTCCGCTGTGCCGCTCGCTGTCGGCTTTTCCGGGTCTATACGAAGTCCGCAGCCGTCTGAAGAGCAGGCGCATCGCCCGGGTATTCTTCACCGTGTCGAACCAGAACATGGTGCTTTTGCACGGCTTCATGAAGAAGAGCCAGGCAACACCAGTGAAGGAATTGAAACTCGCCGAGCGTCGGATGAAGGAGTACAACCGATATGGCTGACGAGAACCCGCACTTGGGATCGACGCTTGAGAGTCTGTTGAGAGACGATGGCACCTATGAAGACGCCAAGAACGACGCGGTCAAGTCGGTCCTTGCCTACAAGCTGGAACAAGCGATGAAGGATCAGAACCTGTCCAAGGCGCGCATGGCCGAACGTATGGAGACCAGCCGCTCGCAACTCGACCGACTGCTCGATCCCGAGAACGAGGGTGTTACGCTGCATACGCTCAAGCGCGCCGCGGCTGCCGTGGGGATGCGTCTGGAGCTCGAACTCCGGTAATCCGCGCCCGTGGGCAGCCGCACGGCGCTCAACGCAGCCGGCGATCGCGCAGTCGGTTGCCGCGAAACGAGCTCATCGATCAGCGACTATCGGACTCAGCGGAACTGGAAGGCGTAGAGCTTGGCGGAGCGCATGTCGAAGTGAAGGCGGATCGTCCGGCCGGCGTGGCTGCCGAGCGAGGGTGAGCCGTCCCAGGCCACGGCGTGGCGGACGTCGTTGACCATCACGCGGCGGCAGCGCGCGAGCTCGAAGCCGGGGAGCGGCCGGCCGGCCTCGTCCTGTACCTCGACCTGGGCCTGCCCCATTGCGGCGACGTCGATGTTCAACTCCAGCCGCTCGCCTGCGAAGCGGAGCGGCGGCGTGGTGAGCGTGCCGCCGGTGTAGGCGGCGTCGGCCGACACGAATCCGTCCAGGCGCTGCACGACCAGCCCGATGCCGTTGCCGTAGCCGCGGTCGCGCCGCTCTTCGTCGCTGAGGGCTCGGAAGCCGCCGTGGGTCCACGGGCTGCCGGTGTACATCTGCAGGAACCGGTCGCCGCGGCGCAGGTGAGCGGGCGAGGCGTGGATGGTGCCGCCATCGAAGGTGCCGGGCAGGCCGCGGCCGATGTAGGGCCGCCGGTCGTAGCGCATCCAGTGGATGCTGTCGCGGCTGGCCGCGAACTGCGCGTCGTTGAGCCCGTCGTTGCGCACCGTGGTCTCGCCCTCGCCGAAGTGCTGGTAGGTCATCGGGAACATGAAGTAGGCGTCGTCCGCCTCGGTGTAGGGGAGCACGTCCGGGTGGTAGATGTCGGAGTCGGGCGGGTCGTGCTCGTCGGCGGCCAGCACGGTGCGGATGTCCTCTTCCGGCCACGGCGCGGTGAGGTCGTCCACCTCGATGCGGCCGATCGAGCGGCCCCGGCGCAGGATCTTCGGCGCAATCGCCGGAGGATCGCTGTCGACCGGGTCCACGAACGGGAACATCGGCGTGCCGTCGTCGGCGACCATGAGCTTCAGCCACGCCACGTAGCGGCCGATGCGGGCATCCCAATACGCCTGCTTGGGCGTGTCCGGCTTCAGGGTGCTCACCAGCCGGTCGGGCATGTCCCAGGTGAGCCCGTCCGCCGAGGTGCCGACGCGGATGCCGGAGCCCAGCACCTGCTCGACCATCTTGTAGCGGTCGGCCTCGCCGCCGTTGGGGTCGATGAAGATGTAGGCGAGCTTGCACGCGGCGCGCACGATGTTGTTGCGCTTCGACCCGTCGTACTCGACCAGCCCCAGCTCCGGCTTCTCCCAGGCGATCCCGTCCCGCGATGTGGCGTAGCACAGGGACCACGGGCCGCCGGCCCACTGGTCGGCGCCACACGCGCTGTACCAGAGCTTGAACAGGCCGTCGTCCTCCAGGACGCAGCTCCAGCCGATGGAGAAGGCCTCCCACGGATGCTCGGAGACCAGCACCGGGCCGGGCAGCTTGACCGGCGGGTTGACGGTCAGCTCGACGTCGTGAGCCGTGTCGATGAAACGATGGTCGATGAAGAGCTGCTTGCGGTCGGCGACGTCCAGCATGGTCGTACTCCTATCGGTCGGGTGGAATGAAGACGGTGGCGGCGATGTGGGTCTGCGGCCGCTCGGCGGTGCACCAGAAGTAGGTGGTCACCATCCGGCCGTCGGGGCGCTGGAACAGCCTGGGGTAGCCCAGGTCGGGGAAGCCGTTGGCCGACCGGAAGTCGTCGCGCAGCACCTGCGGCGCGCTCCAGGACGCTCCGCCGTCGCCGCTGTAGCGGGCCTGCATCTGGCGGTCGGTGCGGTTGCCGTAGGCCGCGCAGAGCCGGCCGTCGCTCATGCGCACCAGGGCCGGCGGGTTGCCGTTCCACTCGTTGGCGACCTCGGTGCGGGTGATCCGTGACAGGAACGACCACGTGGCCCCGTCGTCGGAGGAGTGGAAGCAGTCGATCCAGTTGTGGTCCGCCGACTTGCGTCGAGTCGCCGCAAGCAGGCGGGTGGCCGACAGCCGTACCGGCGCCGGCATCGCGGCGCGGTACGGATCCGCCCACGGCACCGCCCAGGCGACGAACCGGAAGCTCACCCCGCCGTCGCCGGTGCGCGCCAGGAAGGTCTTCTCCTGCAGCGAGATGCCGAGCTCGTTCGGCTCCTTGCGGCGCCGCACGGTCAGGAACAGCGACAGCTCGCGCGGGCCGTCGACGATGTAGGCGGTGCGCGCCGTGAACTCCTTGCCCGCCAGCTCGGGATGGTCGAGCAGGCCCGTGAACGCGTGCGGCCCGTGCCAGGAGGCTCCCCGGTCGTCGGAGTGGAACCAGCGCGCCGCGCGGTTGCCGTGGTAGCCGGCGCCCTCGGCGCGGAGCACGAACCCCGCGCCCGAGAAGTCGAGCGCGCTCGCGAGCGGCCGCGCTTCAGCCGGGTTCAGGTTGCCCGCGAAGCCGGACGGCTGCCAGGTCGTCCACGACGCGCCGCCGTCGGTGCTGCGCGCCAGGTGCGACTCGAACGGCTGGTCGTACGTGCACTGATGGCCCTTGTCGGCCTGCAGGAAGGTGCCGCGCGTGAAGCCGATCAACAGCTCGTCTCCCCACTGCCAGGTGGGGCCGTTGCCGCCGTTGTTGGCGGGCGTCGCCGCCCAGAACTCCGGGTCGTGGTAGACGACGGCATGGTCTGTCATGGGGTTCTCCTCAGTAGTACCGGCGTCCGAACGGCGAGTAGGCGGGGGGCGCCCGGCGGAAATGCGGCCGCTCGTCGGCGGCGGCCAGGCCGTCGCCGTCGAGCATCGCGTCGTCGCCGTTGCGGCGGCACCAGTCGATCAGCCAGGAGCGCAGCGAGCGGAGTTGGGACGCGGCGGGCTCGGAAGCCGATCCGGACAAGTCGCACAGCTCGTGCGGGTCGGCCTCCAGGTCGAACAGCTCCTCGACCGCGCCGTCCTGGTGGTAGAGGTACTTCCAGCGGCGGTCGCGGACCATGTACTGCTGCCGCGGGGCGTCGTGGCACTGGGCGACCAGCGCCTCCCGCACCGGCCCGCCGCCGCGCAGCATCGCCGACAGGTCGAGGCCGTCGATCCCCGCCGGCACCGGCGCCCCGGCCGCCGCCAGCAGGGTCGGCATCAGGTCGTGCAGCCCTGCCAGCCCTTCCTCGCGGCGGCCTTCGGGCAGCGTCCCCGGCTGGCTGGCGATCAGCGGCACCCGCGCCGAGCCCTCGTAGAAGGTCTCCTTGAAGTAGTGTCCGAAGTCCCCGAGCATCTCGCCGTGGTCGGCGGTGAACACCACCAGCGTGTCCTCGCGCAGGCCGCGCTGCTCCAGGAAGTCGAGCAACCGGCCGACCTGCAAGTCCTGGAACGTCACCAGTCCGTAGTAGTGCGCCTTGATCGTGCGCTTCGCCTCCGGGGAGAGCGTGTTCCACTCGTACTCCGCCGGCCGGCTGGCCAACGCAGTCAGCCCGCGCGCCGCCAGCAGCTCGGTGCTGCCGACCGGATCCGGCATCTGCCGCGGGTCGTAGCGCGCGTCGAACGGCCGCGGCGGGTCGAAGGCGCTGTGCGGCTTGGGAAAGGAGGCGAACAGGAAGAACGGCCGGCTGCGGTCATCCTCCAGGTGCCGGTCCAGGTGATGGATGGCGCGGGTGGCCACCCAGGCGTCCACGTAGTGCTCGGGGGGCATCTGGCTGGCCGAGGCGAACACGTCGTTGTTGCCCAGGCCGTTGGCGCGCGAGAAGCCGCCCCAGCCGACCTCGTGCAGGTAGTCGAGGTAGTCCTCCAGGCCGCGCAGCCGTCCCTCCGGGTCCCACTTGCCCAGCGCCCGGCCCGATTCGGCCACCTCCGCCACCTGGAAGCCGTGCGTGACGCGCGGCTCGCCCGGCGGCGCGTAGGGCAGGTAGTGCAGCTTGCCGGTGGCGTAGGTACGGTAGCCGGCCGCGGCCAGCTCGGCCGCCAGCAGCGGGAAGCCGGGGAGGATGGCGCCCTCGTTGTTCTTGGTGCCCGTGCAGCGGTGCGGGTAGCAGCCGGTGGCGAGCGCCGCCCGTGCCGGGACGCAGATCGGCGCCGGGGTGTAGCAGGCGGCGCAGTTCACGCCGCTCTGCGCCAGCCGGTCCAGGGTGGGCGTGTCGGTCACGGGGTTGCCGTTGCAGGCCAGCGCGTCGGCGCGGAGCTGGTCGGCCATGATCAGCAGGATGTTCGTCGGCATGGGTTGTGGTTCCGGGGACAGCCTATCCCTTCAGCGACCCGAGTGTGAGCCCCTTGATGAAGTATCGCTGCAGGAAGGGATAGGCGAGGGTGATCGGCAACACGGCCACCACCATGGTCGACAGCTTGATGCCCTCGGGGTTCTGCATCTGGTACGCCTCCGGGTCGCGCAGGAAGTCCTCGACTTCTCCCCCCTTGACCACCCGGACCAGCAGCGCGGGCAGCGTCATCAGCCCCGGCGAGTTGGTGAAGTACACGGAGTCGAACCAGGCGTTCCATTGCGCGACCCCCTCGAACAGGGAGATGGAGGCCAGGATGGGCAAGGCCAGCGGCAGGTAGATGCGCACGAAGATCGTGAAGTAGCCGGCGCCGTCCATCTTGGCGGACTCCTCCAGCGAGTCGGGGATGTCGTCGAAGCCGGACATGAAGATGACCAGGTAGAAGAAGGCGAAGAGCTGCGGGATGATGAACACCAGGAAGCTGTCGAGCAGCCCCAGGCGCCGGCCAGGTTCGGGTCGCGGAACACGACGCGGTAGTTGGTCAGCGTCCAACTTCTCGGCCAGAGAAAGGCCGGGCCGAACGGCAGGTTCGCGTTCAGCGAGTTGATCACGGTGTAGAAGAACGGATAGAGGACGGCGATGCAGAACGCCGTGATCGACGCGTAGATCAGTGCGTCACCGGCGCGCTCGCCGCGGGCGCCGCGAACGCCGAACGCGGGTCGGCGGACGATGCCGATTCCGGAGCGCGCGTGGCCGGCCATCAGAACAGCGACTTCTCGGTCAGCCGCTTGCTCAGCTCGTTGGCGGCCAGCAGCAGTCCCAGGTTGAGCACGGACTTGAACAGGTTCACGGCGGTCGCGAACGAGAAGCGCAGGTTCTCCAGGCCGATCCGCAGCACGTAGGTGTCCAGAATGTCGGAGACGCCGCGGTTGCTCACGTTGCCGAGCACGTACACCTGGTCGAAGGTGTCGCCGTACCCGGACATGATCTTCCCGCTGTGATCCCGGCGCCCAGCAGGAGCTTGTTGAGCAGCCCGCGTGACGGGTTCAGCAGGTCGTAGATGATCCCGCCGATCACGACCCAGGAGATGAAATGGGGAAGATAGGAGATGGTCTGGCTGATGCGCTTGAACGCCATGACCCGGATCTCGTTCAGCAGGATCGCCAGGACCATCGGCGGCAGCGACAGGAACGCCAGCTTGAGCAGCGCGATGGCCACCGTGTTGCGCAGAACACGGAACGCGTTGGGGGCGCGGAAGAAGTCGACGAAGTGCTCGAAGCCGGCGTGTGACGCCCAGGGGCTGGCCCAGTCGCTGACCCTATCCGCCATCCGCGCGGCCGGCAAGCGGAGGCAGCCCGCCCGGCTCTTCGGCGCGGCCGGGCCCGCGCGTACTACTCCATCGGCCAGCGAAAGCGGCGCAGGCCGGCCAGGAAGTGGCGGGGACCCGACTCGTACGTGCCGATCACGTCCGGGCCGCGCGGGTCTGCGCTCCTGGCGGCGAGCCAGCGCAGGAACACGCCGAAGACGTCGCCTTCCAGCCACGCTCCGTCCGGGTCCAATGGAGCGCCGCGATAGGGGTAGAAGTGGCCGCCGGCCGAGAACGGCCACACCGCCTCCTTGATGGCGATCCGACCCCAGCGGACGAGCGCCTCGCGCAGCACGGTGTGCGCCCGCGCGTAAGCAGCAGCCGCCTCCGCCCATGCGCCGCGGATCAGGTAGAGCTCCTCTCCCTGGTAGAGCAGCTCGAGGCCGTGCAGAAACCGGCGCTCGATCCGGAACCACTCGGCCAGCGCCGAGACCCGATCACGGTCGAAGTCCTGCGTTCCTGCGCCCAGCAGGTCCTCCAACTCGGCGACGTTCCGGTCCAGCCAGGCCAGCGCGTCGGCCAGGTCGCGCCGGAAGCGCGGGTACTCCTGGTAGTTGTAGACGAACTCGCGGTGCATGAACGCGGGGTCGGCCAGGAACTTGTGGGTGAGCTTGTCGTTCAGGAGCAGCATGTCGAACCCGAACGGGTAGAGGAACCCGGCGTCGCCGCCCACCCCGTCCGCCTTGGCCGCGTAGCCCTGGTAGTCCCGGTAGGTCGGATCGCCGGCCACGTGGACCGGCGGCCCCAAGCGGTAGATCCGCCCGGCCCGCTGCAGGCAGCGGCCGGCCGCGTCGCGCGCTCCGGCGCCGAAGGTGCGCTCCAGCCAGCGCTCCCTGAGGAGGTCCACGTCGTCCCGAAACGGATTCCAGAGGAGCTTCCAGTGGAGGTCGAGGTTGATCCCGAAGCCGATGTTGCCCTCCATGGCGTCGTAGTCGCCGAACCGCTCGCCCGGCAGCCAGCCGCCGTGCAGGACGACGCCGTGCACGCCCGCCCGGCCCCAGTCTCGGTAGAAGCGGGCGACGCGGTCCACCATGTCGTTGGGAAAGCAGCCGGAACGCGGATGCAGCTCCACCAACTGGCACATCTTGGGCACGACTCGCCGGCCGCGGCCGGTCCAGAGGGCGACCTGCGGGTTGGGATCCTCGCGCAGGTTGGTGTCGGTCGACACCGTGTAAGGCATGAAGATCACGTCGCGCGGGGTCTGCCGGTGGACGTACTCGGTGGCCAGCGGCGACTTGATCGGCTGAAAGTCCCAGACGTTGCGCACCACCTCGGCATCCGGGCGCACGCGCTTCACGGCTTCGTAGACCAGATCGAAGGCCCAGGTGTGGAAGAAGCGCACGGCGGAGCTGCCGCGCTCCGCCCGCGGGCCGCCGATGCGGAAGCCGGCCGGCACCTCCGCTTCGTAACGCTGCAGGGCGGCCGTGCAGCGCTCGCATCCGCACGGCGATCCGAAGCCGCCCTCCGCGGATGTGTACACGACGACCCCGGAAAGCTCCGGGAACAGCTCGAAGGTGCGCTCGTAGGTCACGCTGACGATCTGCCGCATCCGTTCGGAGGACAGACAGAGCGAGATCTCCTTGGGGGAATCGATCCCGCCCGTCACCACCTCGTCTGCGAAGTACGTTCGCGCCAGCGTCAGGATCGGGAAGCCCCACTCGTAGCGGCTGAGAAACACGCGTACGCCCAGCTCACGCAACTCGGCCAGCCGGCGTCGATACGCCGCCACCTGCCGTTCGATCTCGGCCCGCGGCTGCCGCAGATGCGGGAATCGGCCGCGGTAGCTGCGTTGCTCCCACCACTGCAGCTCCGGCCAGTCGTCCGGCGTGACGCCGGCGAGCTCGCCCATAACCTGCAGGCCGGCGTAGACGCCGGCGAAGTCGGTGCCCACCGGCATCCAGGTCGGCAGGTACACCGCATTCAGGCGGCGCGACGCTACGTAGTCGTCGCGGAGCGGCGGTACCATCTTGAACGCGCGCAGCGCGAAGAGCGGGCCGTCGCGCACGCCCGGCCCCTCCAGGGCGGCGAGGCCGGGCGTGCCGCCATCGGCGATGCGGGTTGCCAGCTCGTCGGCGCCGTAGAGCACGCCCAGCGGTCCGCTGCCCGCAACCGCAAGCAGCCGCCTGCCGCCTGCCGCCGACAGTCGCAGGTGGAACCCTTCCGCAGGGGTGGACGGCCGCACCGGAGACGGATCGACGGCGCCGTTTCGCGCCAAGTCGGCGATCCACGGATTGCTGGATGCGGTGCCGACGACGACCACGTCCCCGGCGGGGCGGGATCCGGCGTCAACCCGTCCCTTCGCTCCCGCAGTGGCGAACGCCGCCTTGATCAGCTCCGCAGCGCTACGGTCCGCGCGCGTGGCGCGCGGACCCAGGTGGATGGTCCAGTCCGTCAGGGCTCGCTGCCGATTACCGGCCGACGGCCGCTGCCGGTTGGCCACGGCCGTCATGGCCGGCGTCGGCCAGGGCCGCGGTGAACATGCCCCGGTTGGCGAACAGGGCGGAGGTGCCGCCCGTGTGCAGGAACACGACGGTCTGACCGGCCTGCAACTCGCCGCCGCGGATCATGCCGATCAGGCCGGCCATCGCCTTGCCCGTGTACACCGGATCCAGCACGACTCCCTGCGTCCGCGCCACCGTGGTGACCGCCTCCAGCATGTCCGCGGACGGAAGGGAATAGCCGGGCCCCAGCCACTCGTCCCGGCAGGTCACCCGGCCCGCTGCGGCCGCGGCATCGAGTCCAAGAAAGGCCAGGATCGCCTCGGTGAGCTCGGTGACGTGCGGCTCCTGCTCGCCCCGCGACCGGCTCACGTTGATGCCGGTGACCTCCACGTCGGAGCCGGCGGCGATCAGTCCGGCCACCAGCCCGGCATGCGTGCCCCCGCTGCCGGAGGCGCAGACGATCCGGTCGGCGGTCAGCCCCATCTCCTGGATCTGGTCCAGCAACTCCACGGCGCACGACGCGTAGCCGCACCCGCCGAGCGGATTGGAGGCGCCGCCCGGTATCACGCAGGGCGCCCGGCCCTCCGCGCGGGCGGCGGCTTCCGCCCGCCGCATGCCGTCCGCCGAACCGCCGCGCTCGACGACGTCGATGCGCTCCGCTCCCAGCAGTCGGTACAGGAAGTTGTTGCCGCTCGCCTCCGGGTTGTACGTGCCCGGGACCCGCTCCTCCAGCACCAGGCGGCAGGCGATGCCCTCCCGGTTGGCCGCGGCCAGCGTCAGCAGGCAGTGGTTGGACTGGATGGCGCCGGTGGTGATCAGCGTGTCGGCTCCCTGTGCCAGGGCGTCCGCCACCACGTACGTCAGCTTGCGCACCTTGTTGCCGCCCAGCGCCAGCGGCAGCGTGTCGTCGCGCTTGATCAGCAGGTCCGGGCCGCCGAGCAGCGCCGAGAGCCGCTCCATTCGCTGCAGCGGCGACGGGCCGGTGAGATAGGGACGCTGCGGCAGGGCGTTCAGGCGCTCGATCCCGGAAGTGCTCATTTCCGATCGATTATAGCGCGACTGCCCGGGACCCATCGGGCACGCCCCGGTGAAGTCATCGAAGTCATCGCCTTCCTGACATCGATCGCCTCTGCCGACATGAACTGTGGCGACCAAGGCTGTGAAACAGATTACCGCACGGCGCCGGATGCCCTCGTGGGAGCGCTGCGCGCTGCCGCCAGGAAGCTCAACCGAAGCCCCGCCGACTTGGTCCGGCAGGCGATAGGAACGATATCTGGAGGACTTCGACGATCACACCGTAGCCGTCGAACGGTTGCGTGATCCGGCTGATCCGGTGTTGGACTGGGACGACGTCAAACGTGACGTATTCGGTCCGGACTGAAGGGATTGGCGCCACGGAACTCGGCCGGATTCAGAATCCCGTGCTGGGGCGTAGCGCGCTGGGGATCGTGAGGTGGAGTCGGCGTAGTGGCGATGTGCGGCGTGTTGACAAAACGATCAACGCAGTCTATCATCTGTTGTGTGGGAGTAGGAGCATTCATCCGGCAGCGTCGTGCCGCGCTCGGCGTGTCGTTGCGCTCTCTGGCTCAGCAGCTTGATGTAGACGCGGCGTACTTGTCGCGAGTCGAGAGCGAACGGGTGCCGCCGTCGGAGCAGATGCTGCGGAGGCTTGCAACGGTCCTGGATCAGAGTGAGGACGAACTTCTGCTCCTGTCCGGAAGGTTGCCGGAGCAGGTTCGAGACATGGTTTCTCGGAACCCGTACCGGGCTGCGGCAGCGCTGAGGACGATCGCCCAAGCGTGTATAGCCGAGCCGGGCACTGCGTATGGTCAGCCACTGTTCGCCCGCCGGGGTCAACGCGCGATAGAGGACGGATTTCCGTTCGAGCAGGTGAGCGAGGTCGCGGAGGTCGAGAGTTGGAGGAAAGAGATCCATAGGCCTGTTTATCACGTACACAAGTGGTGGGCGCAGCGGCTGGGATCGGTATTTCGAGCGGCGATCATCGCGGCCGCCGTGCCTCGAGGTACTTCGGTGATGGACCTCTTCTACGAGCCGTTCGACCTGCCCGGACTGGTTGTATTCGACCCGTTCATGGGAAGTGGCACCACGGTAGGAGAGGCGCAGAAGCTCGGTTGCACGGCAATTGGCCGCGACATCAATCCCGTTGCCTACCGATCGGTTCGTGTTGCTCTCGGTTCCGTCGATCGGTCCGAAGTCCACTCGCTCTTCAGACAGATCGAAGAGACGGCGGGACGAGAGATCCAGCGTCTCTACCGGTCCAAGGACAGTGATGGGAAACCGTGTCAAGCGCTCTACTTCTTCTGGGTGAAGATTCTGCCCTGCCCCGAGTGCGGTGCACGCGTCGATCTGTTCTCCAGCTACGTGTTTGCGTCTCATGCTTACAAGGCCCGCCATCCAGGGTCGAAGGTGGTCTGCCCGGACTGCGGCGACGTGCTGTCTTGCCGCTACGACGCGACGGCAGTGACATGCGCATGTGGTGTTCGGTTCAATCCCCAGACCGGGCCCGCGCGGAGAGCTTCCGCCGTATGTGGTAGCTGCTCGCATGAGTTCGCGATTGCCAAGACGGCGGCAGCCGCCGGCAGACCGCCGGCTCATCGGATGTACGCGAAACTGGTACTTCGAGCCGACGGCACGAAGGAGTACCTGCCGGCGACAGGTGAGGATCTGAGTGCGTTCGATGCGGCACGCAGACGTCTCGGGAAAACGGCGCCGCCGGTGCCATCGATCCCGATAGAGGACGGGTACAACACCAGGCAGATCCTCAATTACGGCTATCGTTATTGGCATGAACTGTTCAACGAACGTCAGCTTCTATCGCTGACGACGCTCGCAGCCTCGATCCGGGACCTGCCCGAAGGCACCGCTCGAGATGCTCTGGCGTTGCTGTTCTCGGGCGTACTCGAGTTCAACAACATGTTCGTGTCCTACAAGGGTGAAGGAACGGGCGCCGTGCGCCACATGTTCTCGCACCACATCCTGAAGCCCGAGCGGGCGCCCATCGAGGCGAACCCGTGGGGCACGCCAAAGAGCTCGGGAGCATTCTCAACGCTCTACAAGAGTCGCCTCATGCGCGCATTCGACTACAGAGACGCGCCGTTCGAGATCGCTGTTGAGCGTAACGGCAAGAGGAAGTCGGGCCGGAAGGTGTTCGGCGTGAGTCCTTACATGGGTGGAGAGATCATGGACAGGTACCCGAAATCCGGGCTGAAGCCGGGAGCGACCTACGTGTCATGTGGGGATTCGGCGAAGACCGATCTACCGGACAGGAGCGTGGACCTCGTGGTTACCGACCCACCGTTCTTCGACAACGTCCACTACTCGGAGCTAGCGGATTTCTTCTTTGCGTGGCAGCAGGTCTATTTTTCGAATGGGAGCTTCAGACAGAGAACAACCCGCTGTCCCGAGGAGGTTCAGGATACCGAGGCGGACTTGTTCGCAGAGAAATTGAAGGCGGTCTTCCGGGAGTGCAATCGTGTACTCCGAGATCATGGACTGCTCGTCTTCAGCTACCATCATTCGAGAGAGAGCGGATGGATCGCCGTTGCGGAGGCCGTACTCGGTGCGGGATTCTCGATCGTTCAGTCTCAGCCGGTGAAGTCGGAGATGTCCGTGGCAATGCCGAAGAATCAGGCCAAGCAGCCGATTGACCTGGACGTGTTGATCGTTTGCCGAAAGCGGGAGGCCGATCTGCGGCAGCGCATGACGGAGGAGGCTGCGCTCGGAAACGTTGCAAGGCGCGGTGCGGATCGAGTCCAACGGTTCAACATGGTCGGTCGCGAACTGTCGGAGAACGATGTGAGGGTGGTTTTCCTGAGTCAGCTCCTGGTGGAGTTGAGCGCAGGGAGAAGCCGGCGGGAACTCCGCTTGAGTCTGGATTCGTTGCTTGCGGAGACAGATCGGCTCGTCGTAGATGCGTGGTACCATCAGACCGTCGAGACTCCGTCAGGCCGGACACAAGCAGGCGTCAGTTCCGAGCAGCTCTCGATGTTCGAGGCGTCGTCTATAGCGTGAATGGAAGAAGGAAACGCCCTCGTCGGCTGGTCTTGCTGTCGCGCTTTGGTGTCGGGAAGGGATCTACGAGCCTGCGCATCGGTTCTTTGGTTGCGCCCGGAGAGTGGCGGTAACAAGAGAACTCGCGAGACTCCTCTTGAGGGATGGATCGCTCAAGTACAAACACCTTCCGTGTTGCCTCACCCAAATATCCACACGAAGTGAAACGGATGCCTCACCCAAACATCCACACGAAAGGGGCGGCGGTAAAGGGGGGTGGGGTGCGGGGAGGGGGGTGATGCTCCCTGTGGATATGTGGACAACCCTCAGCGACCGCAACGTGTGCATGTGATCCGCGCCGCGCACGCCGCCGCCGAACACCCGGCGCTTGGGCGCTGGGCTGAGAACGGCATCGAGAAGCCGCCTTGAGGTCATACCGCGGCGAGTTGCTGCTCACTGAGGAGCACGGCAGCACGAATGGAAGACCACCGGCGGCCTCCGGCAGCAGTACGCGGCGCTGAGTCCGGTTGCCCCAAGCGCGAGCTCACCGGCTTGCGACCATCGCTGCGGCTGAATGCCGGCAAGAGACCGCCGGCGCCACGCTCCCCCGCGCTGAGCGTCGGGCGCCGCCATGCTCGCCAACAGTCCGATCGGCGAGAGTCCGATCGGCGAGGTCGGTGAGCAGCCGAACAGCGTGCGCATCCGGCCTCGCAAGCCACGAAACGGCCTTGGTCGCAGAAATCGGCCTGCGAGGACCGCCGTCACGGCGTTTCTGCGGCGGGGTGGTATCCGGATAGCCCCCGGGGGGATGAGGCCCGTGGCGGCCGACGGTCGTTCGGCATGATCCATCAGTGTCGCCACCATGGACCGGCTGTTTGCAGCGCGAGCGCGCTCGGCTGCGCCGGAGGGCCGCATCCCCACCAAGCCGGGCATCCTCCTGAAAGCACCAGATCGCGGTGACACCTTGGCCCATGACAACGGCACGGCCTCAGGAGGCCAACTGCCCACACGGCGCCACGCTGGCCGCGTTGAGTGTCGGGCGCCGCCATGTTCCCCACTGGTCCGATCGCCAACGATCCAAGCGGCCGATGAGGAGGCAACAGGACTTTGATCCAGGCCAGAGTGCCCACGCGATTGGAGAGCGAGGCTCCGGGCACCTGACCGACGGTGCCCTCGCGGCCCCGATGAGGGTCAGCCGGCACGCTCGGCTGGATGGCTGCGTTGCTGCACCAAGCTCAGCAGCTCACCCTGCAGGCGTACCACCTCGCGTTGCAGCTCGGCCGGGTTGAGGGTTTCGAAGCGACGCCGGAGTCGTTCCTTGTGGTCCTCGGACACCTCCGGGCACGCCAGCACCCGCTGATACGGGGTCTGCGGATCGTCGTAGACCCGCCGCACCCGCGCGCCCTGGCGGGTCTTGGAGACCAGCTTCTGGGAGGGGTAGAAGAAGTTGATCAGCAGCCGCAGCCGATCGTAGAGCTCGTTGAGCACCGCGACCTCCTGCTCGGTCTCCAGGCGCAGGTAGCCGACGTGACGGCGCACCACGTCGTTGTTCTTCTGCTCGGTGAAGTTGTTGTCGTTCTTGCGGTTGGGCCGCGAACGGGTAAAGTCGATGCGCTCCTGCTCGCAGTAGCGGTGCAGGTGGTGGTTGATGAACTCGCTGCCGCTGTCGGTGTGCAGGGCGCGCAGGGCGAACGGCAACCACGAGCGAATCAGCAGCAGCGCCTGGAAGACCCACTTCTGCGCCTTGTTCAGTACGGCGCGAACCTCCGTCCACTGCGTCACCCGGTCGGTGAGCACCAGGGTGAAGGCATGCTCGCCGCCGGTGAGCCCGCCGTCGTGGCCGACCAGATCGGCGCCGAGTTCGCCGGGCCGTGCCTCCTGCCACTCGGTGAAGGTGCGGATCGGGATCTGGTTCATCAACCGCGTGGTCGGCTTGGTATGGGAGCGCCCGCGTATGCGCATACGCCGCTTCTCGGTGCGCAGCAGCCGGTCGATGGTGGCGGCGCTGATGCCAGTGAGCTTCCGGCGCGTGTCGGGGTCCACGGCGAGTTCGCCAAACTTCTCCAGCACCGGCAGTTGCGTGCGCAGGACCGCCACCAGCCGTTTGCCGCACAGGCAGCCGAACAGGTACCAGACCTTCGTCAGCGCGGCGAGGACCTGCTCGTCGTAGATGCGGCGGCCCTGGCGCCGCCGGCGGCGCTGGCCGACCACGATCTTGACCAGTTCGCCGTCGCGGCGCTCGAACACCGTCCTGCCCCACATGCGCAGCAGCCACCCGGCGTGGTGGCGGGTGCAGCCGTGCAGCTCGACGAACTGATCGAGCATCGCCGCCTTCTGTCGCTTGCTGGCGCGTCGGTACCGGTTGGCCATCTCTCTGGTGACCGCTTTTCGTTGAGCCATGGTGAGCCCCATCTCCTCCGACCTCCGCCCTGATGATGGGCTGGCCGTTCGTGTGGATGTTTCGATGAGGCACCGGTTTCCGTTCGTGTGGATTTTCGATGAGGCAATGCGCCTTCTTGAGACCGCAGACCGACTCTGTTAGAGTACGGTCGGTGTGAATCAGTGTTGCTGCGCGATCGAGCTCGGGTATGCCCAAGGGGTTGGAGAAGATCAGCATGGGACGGTTTCGGTCGGCGCCGTCGGAGAACGTGCCGAGATCGATACGCTTGGTGCGCTCGCCCGTAATACTCAAGTAGAGGGAGAAGTCTTCGTTCAAGACATTGCCGTCAACGAGCGCAAGTGCCGAGAGCAGGACGTTCTCAGTCCGGGGCACCTGTTCGAGACATACGAACAAGTAGAATCCTCGAATGTCGATCGGAGTGGCTTCCGCATCGTAGACGCGAATTCGACCACACGGTGGCGTCGTATTGTAGTCCAGACCTGACGCTCGCGCGACAACGCCTCCCGGCGTTCGCTCGAGCTTCTTGACCTCGATGCCCACGACTTGTTTGAGATCATCGGCACAATCGATGCGGCCGCTCGATCTGTGAAGCACCAAGTCCGGAGTAATGAGTGGCCCGGGCGCAGGAATACAGGAGACGTCATCGAGACCCATGAGGACATCATCTGTGAGGAACTCGTCAAGCGGGTCATCTTGTGTATTGCGCTTGTCGCGCAACTGGAACGGCACGGGTCTTCCGTGGTTGTCGAAGGCTTAGAAACGCTAGTGTCGGAAGATCGGTCAACGAAGGTTTCCTGTACACTTGGACAGTGATATGGTCTCGCCGGCGGCGATCATGGCAGAGACGATTGCGGAGCGGCTTGACAGGGTCGGCGCCGAGGGTGATTTCTCTTCGGTGAGTGGCGACTTGGGCGTCGATGGAAGCAGCCGGCCGGATAGCGTGAATCTGTGAACGTCGTCTGCATCGTCTCGGACCAGCACAACGCCGAGTTCACCGGCTGTTACGGGGGCCGGACGCGGACCCCAAACCTGGACCGGATGGCCGCGGAGGGGACCCGGTTCGACGCCTGCTGGTGCACGTACCCTGTCTGCGCGCCGTCGCGGGCGAGCTGGTTCGCGGGCCGCTACGCGCACGAGATCGGCTGCTGGGACAACGCGACCCCGTATGACGGCCGCCGGCCGGACTGGGGCACGTACCTGCGGGACTGCGGCGTGCTGCACGCGGTGACCGGCAAGCTGGACTTCACCGAACGCGGCACCGCCTCGGTCGAGCGGCCGATGACCGTCAAGATCAGGCGGAACTGGGACGTCACCGGCCTGTTTCGCGACAGCGCGCCGGTGACCCGTCCCGGCTCGGTCGAGCAGTTCTGGCAGGTGACGCCGTCCGACGCGCCGGGCGAGCCGCACGACACCGAGGAACGGATCACGCGGGAAGCGGTGCAATTCCTGGATTCCGGCCGGCCCCCGGACCGCCCGTGGGTGCTGGGCGTGCACTACTACAAGCCGCATCCGCCGTGGTGCCCCGATCCCGAGCGCTTCCGGCACCACCTGGACCGGGTTACGCCGCTGGCGCCCAAGTACCTGCAGCCGTTCGAGGACCTGCCCGAAGCGGAACGGGTCCGCAGCCTGTGGACGGCCGGCTATGCCGGCGGGCCGGACGGGATCGCGCGGGCGCATTGCGCCTACCACGCGGAGATCGAGGAGGTGGACCGCCACGTCGGTCGCGTGCTCGACGCCGTGCACGCCAACGGGCTGGCCGGTGACACGCTGATCATCTACACCTCCGACCACGGCGAGCAGGCCCGTGCTCACGGCGCGTGGGGAAAGATCTCGATGTACGAGGACAGCCTGCGGGTGCCATTGCTGATCCGGGGTCCCGGCGTGGCTTCCGGCCGCGTCTGCCGGGAGCCGGTGTCGCTGCTGGACCTGTACCCCACGATCGGCGACGCGGTAGGACTGCGGCGGCCCGGCTTCGCGCACGGCGTCTCGTTGCTCGCCCTGGCGGGCAGCCGCGGCGACGGTGGTTCGCGGCCGGATCACGCGATCGCGGAGTGCCACATGTTTCCGCGCGCCGCCTCCTTCGCGGTACGGCAGGGAGACTGGAAGCTCATCGAGACCCTGGAATCCCAACCGCTGCTCTTCAATCTCGCCGAAGACCCGGGCGAGATGAACGGCCTTGCCGGCGCCGGCGGCGCTGCCGCGGCTGCGCTCGACCGCCTGCGACAGCAACTCCACGGCCTCTGCGACCCGTACGACGTGGACGGGCGTGCTCGCCGGGACCAGCGGGCGCGCATCGAGCAGCTCGCGGCGAGCGGCCGGCTGCAACAGGAATTGGCCAAACGCGGGTTTCTGGCGTCCACCTCTCGTCTGATCCCGGATCCGCACGCGTCGTCTGCCGCATGACCGGCGCTCTTCGCCCGTACGGAGCATCCGGTAGCATCATGACCATCATGGTACGATGATATGATGTCGTGATGCGTACGACACTCACGAGGCGAGCCCGTTCATGAACGGAGCCGTCACTGGTGGAGTCCTCTCGTCGATCGACGTGTCGGCGACGCGCTGGATCGGGTCGAAAGCTGGATCGATCAGCCAAATGCCGTGTTGCTGACGCCCACCGAACGTCATTGGTCCATCCTGTCGGGGTTGCTGCGCGAGGCCGACGGCGGCGCCAACCTGACGACCGATGCGCACATCGCGGCATATGCGATGGAGCACGCCGGTACGCTGTACTCGAACGACGGCGATTTCTCCCGCTTCGACGGACTCCGTTGGCGAAATCCGCTTGCGGCCTGACCATGAGGTAGGGCAAGCCATGGAAAGCGTCCCGTTTCACCTGACGGACGAGGAGCGTTACCGCTTCGACCTGCAGGGTTACTTGGTGGTCCCCGGTGCGCTCGGCGCCACGGAGGTCGACGCCTGCAACCGGGCTATCGACGCGGTCGCCGGGACGCCCGCCGCGGCCGCGGGCATGCTCGGCTGGCCGGCGCCGCACCGGGAGCCGTTTCGCCGCCTGCTGGTGCATCCGGCCGTGGTCGCGCGGCTGAACGAGCTGTGCGGCGTCCGCTTCCGGCTGGACCACGGCCCGCGGCTGCTCGCCGGCGGCGACGGGACCGCGGCGGAGCTGCGGGGAGGCGGGGAGCCGTTCTCGCCCGCCGCGTGGTACCACCAGCAGAACGGCCGCATCTTCGCCAGCGCCGTCACCGCGGCATGGCAGTTGGCCGGCGAGGGCGGCCTGTGCGTGGTGCCGGGCAGCCACAAGGCCGTGGAGCCGGCGCCCGCGGGCGTGCGGTCCGGCGGCGATCGGGACGCCCCCATGGACGTGGTCCGGGAGTTGCCGACGCGAGTCGGGGATCTGTTGCTGTTCGCCGAAACCGTCACGCACGGCACGCGGCGCGGAAACGGAGCGGGCGGTCGGCGGGTCGTGCTGTACACCTACACCGCCCGCGCGGTGGTTGGGCACGCGGGCCGGGCCTTCCTGCCGGAGGAAGTCTGGGGCGACTGGACGCGGGAACTGACCCCGGAGCAGCGCGCCCTGCTGCACGGGCCGGGCGTGGATTCGGCCTGCCGCCTGCCGGTCCTGGAGTCGGACGGCGCTACGGTGCGGGTGCGCGGCGCCGCCGACACTCCGCAAGGCGGAACGACGTGACCGACGAGGAACGCTACCTCTGGGACCTGTCGGGCTATCTGATCCTGCGGGGCGTGCTCGACCCGCAGGAGATCGCGGCGGCGAACGCCGCGGTCGACCACTACGCCGGCAGCATCGAGCGCGGGGCGGACAACACGCTTGCCAAGGACTCGCGCAGCCTGCGTGGCACCGGCCGGCCGACCCTGCACGGGCTGCTCCGGCTCGCGCCCCCGCACTGCGAGCCGTTCCGCTGCATGCTGGCCCACCCGGCGGTGGTGATGCGCCTGAACGCGATGTGCTCATCAGGGTTCCGGCTCGACCACGGGCCGCTGTTGATCGCGGGGGTGAAGGGCACCGAGGGGTTCACCCTGCACGGCGAGGGCGAGCCCTTCCGGCCGTCGGTCGGCTATCATGGCCGGAACGGCGCGAGCTACTGCGCGGGTGTGACGGTCACGTGGCAGCTCCGCGACGTGGCCGCCGGAGACGGCGGCTTCGCCTGCGTGCCGGGCAGCCACAAATCCCGCTATCCAAAGCCGGACGGGGTGCGCACCGCCGACGACCACCGCGGCACCGTCGTTCAGCCGGCGATGCGCGCCGGCGACGTGCTGTTCTTCATGGACGGCGCGCTGACGCACGGCACGTTGCCGTGGCGCGGCACGGGCGAGCGGCGCTCGATCCTTTTCAAGTACGCGTCCCGGTGGGCGGTCCGCCAATGGCCGGACCCGGCGCAGGCCGAGCCCGAGTCCTACTGGGATCCCGCGTTCGTCGACGGGATGACCCCGGAGCAACGCGCGGTCATGTACGGGCCCAATTCCGGCCACGCTACTTCGGTGTCGGAGCTGACCGTCGACCCCGACGGAACCGTCCGCGCCGGTCAGGTATAGGCGATCACCAGCTCGATACCCTCGATACGGAGGCAGTCCCCTCCCTCCAAACGGTCGAGCGACACCTCGATCCGATTCTCTCCCTGCATGACGGGAAGGTCGCGGCAGGTCAGCGTCGTGGTGGCGGGCAGCCCCAGGCGGTGGATTCCGTCGAGACGCTCGCCGTTCAGCGACACCGACGCGGTTCCGTCCGGAACGCTCCCCGCGCAGGTCACCCGCAGCCACGTGTCGGCCAGCGCCCGGTCGCGCCGCGCCGACTCCACGTCGTCGCCCACCTGCAGGGTGAACGTCCGGCTCCGCCTCGCCGCATCCAGCTCGCAGGGAAGCGGCAGCTCGCCGCCCTGCTCCGGGGTCCGAAGCCGCATGTCCACGTCAACCGTGTAGCGCTTGTTCTTGCGGGCGATCAGATTCGGGTCCTGAATCTCGCGCAGGAGCTGAACCTCGTCGGGCGTGTACGACTCGTTGCCCTGCCGCAAGCGATGGCAGTCGTAGTTGAACAGGTAGATGGAGCTCGCCCCCTGGTGCCAGAAGCTCGATGCCGCCGCGTACAGCATGTCGTTGCCGGCGTAGCCGTACCCCTTGGCCAGTCGCTCCAGGCCGCCGCCGATCCGGCACGAGGTGCCTTCGGCGATCTCCGTGAACGCCGCGATCTCGGCCCCCATCTCCAGATAGCCGCCGTTCATGGGGATGATCAGGTCGGCCAGTTCCTCCCGTATCCAGGTGGGGACGTCCAGCCCGATGCGGCGGCAGCCCTCGCGGGTCGCCGGAACCCGCAGCAGCAGCGTGAACGGCCGCCCCTTGCGGTCCATGATCGCTGCGATGCCCGTCCTGACCTTGCGCATGAGATCGGTCATCAGCGGCATGCCGGATGCTTCCTGCCCCTGCTTGAAGAACCAGCGCCCGCGCTGGAAATCCATCTCGAATCCGTCGACGTCGTAGCGCTCGCAGGTCTCCAGGATCAGGCCGAGCTTGCGCTCGCGGACCTCCGGCCGCGCGAAGTCATACGCCCAGGTGAAGTCGTCCTGCGCGTAGCCGTAGCCCGCCACGGTCGGGTAGGGCGAGCCGATCAGCAGCTCCGGGTGCTCCTTCTTGAAGGTGCTGCGGAACGCGCCGAAACGCTCGGTGTCGTCCTCGTGGATGTCGTTCATGCGCAACGCGGGCCAGAACTGCATGCCGCGCTCGTGCGCCCTCGACGCCAGCAGCTCCACGATGTCGACCCCCTGGTCGAGCAGCGCCCCGGTGCTGTCGGCCATCCACCTGACCCACTCCAGCCCCTCGCCCTCAGGCCACTGGGTCACGTTGGAGCCGTAGACCTCCGCGAACTCGCTGCGGTGCGAGAGGGTCTCGTCGCCGCGGCCCATCGAGTTGGTGAACGCCTCGACCGCGGTGTCCGCGACCTCGTCGACGTCCCGGCACGCCTGCTCCGGCGTCATCGGCGGCGGATAGGCGATGAAGGTCGTCGAGTCGCCGTCGGAATTGTAGATCAGGCGAGGAAGCTCGCGCGCTCGGTCCGCGCTGCTGTCGTTCATGGCACGCTCCTGTCGGCGACCGTAACGGCGAAGCCTTCCAGCGTGCGGACTCCCGGCAACACTATGCCTACCCGGAACGCGCTCATCGTGCGACCGCCTGAGCGCGCATCATATCATTGGGGTCCCGCGCCGGCGGGGGATTTGGCCGGCGTTGGCAGGGGCGCCGCGGCCGGCCATAATCGCGCATCTTCCCGAACAGGAGGGTTGTCATGACGAACAGGACGGTCGTGGGGGTGCTCGCGGCCCTTGCGTTGCTGACGCTGCCGCCGGCCGCCGGCGCCGACGGGATGGATCTGCACGGCGCGACGCTGCGCCTCCAGAACCACTGGGGCTGGACCTACCAGGACTACGTCGACGGCGGAGCCCAGCAGGAGTGGCGTGAGTGGGTCGAAGAGGAGTTCAACGTCAGGATCGAGTTCTCCGAGAGGAACTTCGCGACGTTCGCGGACGACCTCACGGCGAGCGTGCTGAACGGCGATCCGATCGTGGACATCTTCCGCAACGCCGGCATCGCCGAGACGATCCAGCTCGCCCGCGCCGACGTGATCCTGCCGGTCGACGACGTGCTGCCGGCCGACTACCTCGACAGGACTCCCGGCTTCGCCCGGAATTACGCGCACGTGATGGGCAGCTACGACGGCAGGACCTACGGCGTCAACATGAACCACGAAGCCATCTTCCTGGGCGTCGTGTTCAACAAGACGGTGCTCGAGCGCGAGGGCCTGCCGTCTCCGTATGACCTGATGGACGCGGGCGAATGGGACTTCGACGCGTTCAAGCAGATCGCCCTGCAGGCCACCAGGGACGCCGACGGCGACGGGGAGATCGATCAGTGGGGCCTGACCTTCGGCCAATGGGGACATCCCGAGCCCCACATCCTGCAGCGGCAGGCCATCTGGTTCGCGATGGCGAACGGCGCGTCCGTGGTCGAGGATCAGGACGGCAGCAAGGTGTTCGCCCTCAACGACTCGCGCGCCGTGGAGGCGGTCGACCTGCTGGCGGAGCTGAATGCCGCGGGCGCGGTCCGCGGCGCCAGCTACGACCAGGTCCAGCTCTTCTTCGAGAACAACGTCGCCATGGGGGTCATCGACTCCGGCTGGATGGAGCACTTCGTCGATCCCGAGAAGATGTCCGAGCCGGTCGGGCTGGTCCCGCTGCCCATGGGGCCGCAGGCCGACGGCCACGTCTACCAACGCGTGATCGGCGAGACCTTCCTGATCCCGCGCAACTCCCAGCTCGATCCGGCCGCGGTCATCGAGGTGTTCTCCGCCCTCTACCGGGTGACGGCTCCGTACGCCGACATCGAGGAGGTGGAAGCCGACTACTACGCCAACTGGGACGAAAGGCGCGCAGGGGACGAGCGCACCTCGCAGTTCCTCCGCGACGCCGAGGCGAATCAGGTCCTCATCCCGGGCGCCGAGATGATCGGCAGGGAAGGGTACGAACTGCTGCTTACGACGCTGGGCAAGGCCATCGGCGGCGAGGTGTCGGCATCGACTGCCCTGGCCGAGATCACGCCCGCCATCCAGGCGCTCGTGGACGACCTCTGGGAGCAATAGCCGTCCGGGCGGATCTGCCGCGCCGCGCGGCAGGTCCGCCAGACCCCATGACGGAAGGTGGGACTGCGGTTCCGGGGCGTGGCCCGCGGCGATCCGACGGTGGGGTCACACGCGAGCGAGGGCATCTGCGTGCGGGTCCCACACGGCGTGCCCGAGGTTGGTGACTCCGCGGCGGCCGGACCCTGACGTGACGGTCGCCCGGTGTCTCCACCTGCGCCGGCGCCTCCTGGCGCTCGCGCTGCTCGCGCTCGCCGTTCCGACCGCGTGGGCCGACACCGCGTACCGATATGACAGCCGCGACCGCGTGGTCCGCACCCCGCCGCTCTACCACGCCGACCGGATCGTGCACTTCAGCGACCTGGGGGTCGCCCTCGACGATCCCCGCGACTTCGCCGTCACCGGCGACGGGGCGGTCGTGCTGGATTCCGGGAACAGCCGCCTCGTCTGGCTCGATGCCGAGTACCGCCTGCTGCGGGTCCAGGAGGAGTTCACGGACGGCGCGCGGACCGAGACGCTGAACCACCCGCAGGGTGTCTTCGTCACCGGGGACGGCACGATCTACATTGCCGACACCGACAACCGGAGGATCGTGGTGCTCGATTCCGCCGGCGGCCTCGTCAGGATCCTGGGCGAGCCCGCGAACACCTCCTTCCGGATCATGTCCGCGGACTACGAATACCGGCCGGTGAAAGTCGGCGTGAACGCCCTGGGCACGGTCTACGTGATCGTCAGAAACCTCTTCGAGGGGTTCATGCAGCTCGACGAGCAGGGACGGTTCGAGGGATTCGTCGGCGCGCCCCGCGTGGTGGTCAGCCCGGTGGACCTGCTCTGGGCGCGCGTCTTCAGCCCGGAGCAGCGCAGCCGGATGACCCTGTCTCTTCCCATCGACTACCGTACCATCGACTTCACCTGGGACGGCTACCTCCTCACCACGGTGGCGGCGGGCGAGGAGTACAGCGGCGAGCCGATCAGGAAGCTGAGCAACTCCGGGTTCGAGGTTCCCATCGCATCGGGCGACCGCACGCCGCCGCGGGGCGACCTGCTCTATGCCCACGACGAGGGCGCTTCCGTGCTGGTCGACGTGACCGGGCAGCCATGGGGGGTGTTCAGCGCCCTCGACCAGCGGCGCGGCAGGATTTTCACCTACGACGGATCGGGCTCTCTGCTGGCCGCCATGGGCGGGCTCGGCAACCGGGTCGGCCAGTTCCGCACGCCGGTGCGCATCGATGCCAGGGGCAACGACCTGGTCGTTCTCGACAGCGCCCGGAAGAGCCTGGTCGTGATGGAGCCGACGGCCTACGGCCGGTACGTGTTTGCCGCCCTGGCGCTGGAGGCCAACGGCTTCCATGACGAGGCGGTGCGGCTGTGGGAGAAGGTGCTGGCATACGACAGCGAGTTCGAGGTGGCCCATGCCGCGATCGGGCGGTCCCGGCTCGCCGCCGGCGACTACCGGGCGGCTCTGCGCTCGTTTCGCCGCGCCAACGACCGGGAGGGGTACTCGCAGGCGTTCACGGAGCTGCGGAGCGACGTGGTCAGGCAGATTTTCCCGCCGGTGGTGCTGGCCGCCGTGATCCTTGCGACGCTGCTCGCGGTCCTGGCAACGCTCGGCGTCGGCGGGCAGTGCCGGCCGCTGCTGGCCCGGCTCGGCCGGACGGCCGCCATGGCCTCGTCCCTGCCGCTGGCGCGTGTGAGCGGCGGTGACCTGGTGCGCGATCTCCGCTTCTCCCTGCACACCTCCGTCCACCCGATCCGGGGTTTCCGCGAGCTGAAGCGCGGTCGGGCGGCGGCCGTTCCGGCTGCCACCGTGATCCTGGCCGTTCTCTGCTTCGTGTACGTGCTGTTCCGGCAGGGCACGGGGTTCGTGTTCAACATCACGACCGGCGGGTTCGACCCTGCCCGGTTCGAACTGGTCAGGGTCATTCCCACCATCCTGGTGCCGCTGGCCCTCTGGTGCGTGGTGAGCTGGGCGCTCACGACGATCCTGCAGGGCAAGGGCAGCCTGGGCCAGGTGTACGTCGCCACGGTCTTCTCCACGGTGCCGCTGCTCCTTGCCATGGTCGTGCTGATCCCCTTCAGCCACGTGCTGGTGCGCGAGGAGGCCGGCTTCTACCAGGGGGTGCTTTCCCTGGCGTTCGTCTGGAGCGGGTTCCTGCTGCTGACGTCGACGATGATGACGCACGACTACGACCGGCTGTTCCGCAGCATCCTCATCATCCTGCTTATCCTGGCCGGCATCGGCGTGACCGTGTTCGTGTTCCTGGTGCTGTTCAGCGTCGGCAACACCATCGTCAGGTTCGCGGCCGGGGTCTGGCGGGCGTACCTGTTCACCCGATGACGAGGGCACCCGTAGCGGGGGGACTCCGGGCGCTCGCGGTGGTGAGCGTCTTCCTGGCGACGGCCGCCGAGCCGCTGCCGGCGCGCGATCCCGACTCCTTCGCCATGGTGGCCGAGAACGCCTATCTGCGCCTCTCCGTCGACCATTCGACCGCCAACTTCGCGCTGGAGGACAAGGAGAGCGGCGCGGTCTGGCACTCGAACCCCCAGGACGCCGGACGCTACGACCGGATCGCGGCGGGCAAGGAACGGAACCGGCTGCGCGCGCTGCTCGGCATGTCGTACGTCCGGGGAACCGGGGCCACGGTCGCGTACGACAGCTACACGGACAGCGTGCTGCACGATCAGCACGAGATCCGCCGGATCGACGGCGGGTTCCGCGTGGAGTTCCGGCTGGGAAGGAAGTGGCTGGAGTCGGGGCTCATGCCCAGGGTCGTCGAGGGCGAGCGGTTCGCGTCGACCGTGCTGGCGGCTGCCACCGAGAGCGAGAAGGAGACGCTGCTCAGCTACTACGTGCCGGCGGCGCTGGTCCCCGTCGAGGACGAGCCGTTTCCGATCGAGATCAGCGTGCCGGGACCGCTCGGCGAGGTGTTCACGGCGCGGATCGAGACGCTGCTCGCGGGGCATGCGCTGGTCATCCGGGACGACGCGTACCTGGCCGGGCTCGACCAGCTCGCCGAGCTCCGCGGCAAGGCCGAGAGCGCGTCCGGCGAGGCGCAGCAGGAGCTGCGCGGCCAGCTCCTCAAGGTGAAGGGCTCCCTGGTGAAGAGGAAGACCGACTACGCCAAGGCGCTCGTGGACATGATCGTCGCCGACCGGGAGGAGTACGTCGACATCAGGTCGCTGGAGCCCGCGGTCATGGAGCCGTTCCTGGGGCGGACATTCTACCTGAAGTTCAGGCATCCGCGCTTCAGGACGGCGGCGCTGCTCGCGGCGCTGCGCGACAACGGCTACACGCCGGAAGACATCGTTGCCGACCACGCGACCTTCGGTATGACGGCCCCGGAAGAGAACTACGAGCGGTTCGTCATACCGCTGGAGGTCGTGCTCGACGGGCGCGGCTTCGTCGTACGGGTGCGCGGCCGGGAGATCGAGTACGGCGTGGACGTCCCGTACCGTGCCGGCCCGGCCCTCACGACCGTGTCGTATCCGGTGCTGTCGCTGGAGCTGCTGCCGTTCTTCTTCGCGGCGCGTCTCGAGGACCCGGGCTACCTGTTCGTGCCGTCCGGGTCCGGCGCCCTCATCGACCTGGCCGAGCGCAAGGCCGGCGCCCGGTCGCTCACCGTGCCGGTCTACGGCGGAGACTTCAGCCTCCAGCCGAAGCCGGGCGCAGGCGATCACGGCTACCTGCCCGTGTTCGGCGCGGTGCGGGAGGACACGGGCTTCCTGGCGATCATCGAGTCCGGCGCCTCGATCGCGTCCGTGTCCGTGCTCAAGGCCGGCGTCCACAACTCGTACCACACCGTCTTCGCCGACTACACGATCACCGAAGGGCGGACCGAGGCGCGGGAGACCGGCGATGCCCTGTTCGGGGCCTACGCGATCTACGCCCCGGAGTCGTACGCGGGCGACGTGGTGGCGCGCTACCACCTGCTGCCGGCCGGCAGCGCGGACTACTCGTCCATGGCGCGCATCTACCGCGAGCACCTGCTCGAACGGGGACTGCCGCGGCAGGCGAGCGTCGCCGGGCAGCCCCTCTTCCTGGACGTCACGGCGTCCGTGCCCACGACGGCCACGGTGGCCGGCATCCCGTACCGCTCGACGGCGGTGGCGACCGGCTACGGCGATGCCCGGCGGATCCTCTCCGACCTGGATACCCCGGACGGCCTGATCGTCCGCTACGCCGGATGGCTGGCGGGCGGCACGGCCCACCGCTTTCCCGGCCGGGTGTCCCTGAACGGCAAGCTCGGCAGCCGGCGGGAGCTCCTGCGCCTGCTCGATTTCTGCCGCCGGCACGGGATCGACTTCTTTCCGGCCGTGGACTTCCTGGCCGTCAACGAACGAGGGCTGTTCGACGGGTTCAGCGCCAGCCGCGAGGCGGCGCGCGGCCTCGACCGCGCTCCGGTCAGGCTCCTCGACCGCAACCCGGCCCTCACGGAGGAGGTGCCGGCGGGCGCATACCTGATCTCGCCGGCCGCGCTTCCGGCCCTGGCCGCCTCGTTCGCCGGCCGCTACCGGCGCATGGATCACCCCTACCTGGGGCTCGACCGGTTCGGGTTCCTGAGCTTCAGCGACTACCGGAGAGGGGCCGATCCGGAGCGGATCTTCGACCCCGAAGAGACCCTGCACGTACTGGGTCAGACAGCATCGCAGCTCGCTGACGGCGGCTTCCGGCTGCTGATCGAGGGGGCGAACGCCCATCTGATCCCGCACGCGGCGGCCGTCATGCACGTCCCTTACCGGGAAGCGGACTACGACATCGTCACCCGCACGATCCCCTTCATGCAGATGGTCCTGCACGGCTCCGTGCCGTACTCGTCAGAGCCGATCAACTACCAGGCCGACCAGCGGACGGCGCTGCTGCGGGCGATCGAGTCGGGGAGCAGCCTGGCATTCGCGCTGATCGCCGACGCGCCGACGCTGCCCGAGCCGCTCCACGACGTCGCCCTGTACGCATCGGTCTACCGGGGGTGGAAGGACACGATGATCGAGATGCACGACACCCTCACCCGCGCCCTCGGGGGCCTTGCGCGGGTCCCCATCCGCGCGCATGCGACGCTGGCCGACGGCGTGCGCCTGACCCGCTACGAGAACGGCGTGGTCGTCGTGGTCAACTACCGCGACGAGCCGTATACCCATGCCGGCATCACGGTCGGCCCGAGGGACTACCTGCGCGTGCCGGAGCGAGTGGCGTGGCAGGCCCTGCCATGACAGGAGGGGTCGACCTGGCCAGGAAGAAGGCGCGCCTGGGCTACCTGTTCACGCTGCCGCTGACGGTCGGCATCGTCTTCTTCCTGATCATGCCGATCGCGCAGTCCATCTCGTTCAGCGTGGGTGAGATCGAGATCACCGACGAGGGCTATCTCCTGCATCCGGTCGGGCTGGCCAACTTCCACCACGTGCTCCGGGTGGACACGTTCTTTCCGCGGCGCCTGGCGGCGGCCGTGGTGAAGCTGGCATCGGAGGTGCCGGTCGTGCTGGTGTTCAGCCTGATCTGCGCCTCCCTCCTGAACCGCCCGTTCCGGGGCCGCGGCGTGATGCGAACGGTGCTCTTCCTCCCGGTCATCCTGTCCTCCGGCGTGCTGGTGACCCTGCAGCAGTCGTACCTGCTGACGCAGGAGCTGAGCATCGGGTCGCTGTTCGAGCGCTTCACGCGTCAGATGGTGAGCGGCTGGGCGGTCGACTCACCGGCCGTCGACGGCGTGCTCGCCTACCTCGTCGACGCCACCGCCCGCCTCCCCGCCATCGCCGCGGCGGCGGGCATCCCCATCCTGATCTTCCTGGCCGGGCTGCAGGGGATACCCGACTCCATGTACGAGGTGGCCCGGATCGAGGGCGCCAACGCCTGGGAGACGTTCTTCTACATCACCCTGCCGCTGGCGGCGCCGCTGGTCTTCCCGATCGTCATCTACATGATCGTGGACTCGTTCACGGCCGCCGACAGCGAGCTGCTGCGGTACATCTTCGAGAGCATGCGGAGCGGCGCGGGATACGGCACCGCCACGGCGATGGCGTGGGTGTTCTTCCTCACCATGACCGCCATCCTGGCGATCGTGGGAGCGATCGTGGCGCGCGGCACGCGCAACAGCGGAGTGGCCGTATGAGCACGGCGCTGGCGAGGCGGACGATTCCCGCGTACCGGATCGACTGGCGGATCCTGCTCTTCCGCGCCTTCCGGCTCGCGTTCCTGGCCGGGGTGTCGTTCATCGTGCTCTTCCCCGTGCTGCACAAGCTCGTCCAGTCGTTCATGTCCGAGGCCGACATCATGGACGTCAATCGCGTGTGGATCCCGTCGAAGCTGTCGCTGTCGAACTACCGGATCGTCGTGGTCTCGCTCGACTACTTCCACAACGCGCTGCGGTCGCTCGGCCTGACGCTGCTGGTGTGCGTGTCGCAGATGGCCTCGTCGACGTTCGTGGCCTACGGCCTGGCGCGCTTCCGGAACCGGCTCACGGACGTCCTGTTCGCGATCGCCGTGTTCAGCATGGTCATTCCGCCGCAGTTGCTGATGGTTCCGATGGTCTTCAACTTCCGCTACTTCAGCTTCTTCGGGCTGTTTCCCGAAGGCCTGAACCTGACGGGCAGCATCCTGCCGTTCGTGCTCACGTCGCTGACCTGCATGGGCTACAAGAACGGCATCTTCGTCTACATCATGCGGCAGGTGTTCAAGAGCATCCCGCGCGACCTGGAGGACGCGGCCTTCGTGGACGGATCCGGGTACCTCAATACCTTCGCGCGCATCGTCCTGCCGTCGGCCACCTCCGGGCTGCTCGTCGTGTTCCTGCTGGCGTTCGTCTGGCAGTGGAGCGACCTGACCTTCACGGAGCTGTTCCTGCCGAACGGGGACCTGCTGTCGACGGTGATGGTGGGGTTCGGCTTTCAGTACGAGGACTGGTACGTCGCGTTCAATGCCGGCGCCCGGCCGCATCCCGGCTTCGTGGCCGCGATCGTCAACACCGCCATGCTGGTGTTCATCCTGCCGGTGCTCGTGCTCTACCTGTTCGTGCAGCGCTGGTTCATCAAGAGTGTCGACCGCGTGGGACTGGTCGGCTGAGGGACTGCATGGCGCAGCCATATCGGCGCCGTCCGCCGGCGCGTCCCTCGGTCCGTGCTGTCACCAATCCCGGCTTGAACCGCCTTGGATTCTCGATTCCTCCGATTATCGGCGCGAAGCGCGAATAATCCCGGCTTAG
This sequence comes from Spirochaetia bacterium, assembly GCA_965215345.1. GTDB lineage: Bacteria > Spirochaetota > Spirochaetia > SZUA-6 > Bin103 > CATQHW01. The sequence goes on from CBDCDL010000002.1 coordinate 3,926,441, forward strand.
TGCGGTCCGAGAAACCTTTCGCCGTCGAAGTGAATGAGATGGCTTGGGGCGTCCGCGCACCACACCTCCGTCTCCCAGGAGATGTCCCTGAGATAGCGGGCCATCAAACCCCGGTCCGGAAAAGCCGTGACGTAGATCAGACCGGGTTCTGCGCCGATGAACAGCGCGGCCAGCTCATGATGGCGTTTCGGATCCACCGGCCCGTGGCTCGTCACTGACTCCACCAGCAGAAGCCAGTTCTTCTCACCAAAAAACAACACGACATCCGGCATCTTGCCGTGGCGATCGACCGCTACGCCGAGGGCTGCGAGACGTTCGTCCCGGAAGTACGCAGCCTTGTCACCCGTATCGCCCAAGTAGATGACTTCGGCGCCGGGTGCAAAGCGGGGCGCGAACTCCTCGATGATGTTCTTCATGAGCTCGCTGTGAGCCCCCGGTGTGAGCCTGATGTCCGTCCCTGGGGCCACGGTGACCGGGATCATCCTCATCTGACGATCTTGTGCCCACTTCGCCACCAAGCTCTCTCGTACCGTCCGCCAGCCTTCGAGCGCCGCAGGCCACTCCTCGGTGCCGAATGTGCGAATCACCCCGCAGGCTTGGTCGCTCACCTGATAGCAGGCGCTCGGGCTGTTGACGGGCCGCGCAGGATCGTCGGGATTGTAGACGGCGATTCCAGCCTCCACGAACTGGTGCATCGTCTGGCGACGGAACGTCTCGCGAGTATTCGGCGCGTACTCGCGGCCGTAGTGCTCCCGCGTGTATTCCATGATCGGCGTGATCCCGAGCATCGGGCGCTGCAGCCGGTTCCACGCGCCCGACGGTTGAAGACCGCACAGCGCGAGCAAGGTCAACGCCGAACGATCGTTCTGTTGACCACGCGGCATCCCGAGGTGCTGCAGGATCGTCAGCGCCTCGTCGATCTTGCGCCGCGCATCGAGTGGGTTGTCCTGCTCCGCCATGTGAGCGATCTCCTTCTCCATGATCGTATCGATGTCACGCTGCGTGAGCGTGCGCCCGTGATGGGTTTCCCCCAAGCGCTCCAGCACGACGCGATCCGGATAGCGCAGCGAGCGCAGATCGGCAGCGTTGACCTGAGTATGGCCATTGAATTGTCGGAAGAACCGGTCCACGAGGCTGCAATTCAGATAGAGGCTGAGGCCTGCCGCCAGGTTACGCGACATTCCCGTCCGCCCGGAATGATAGACGTTGAGATGGTTCTCGAAGCCGACCAGCTCGCCCGGCAGCTCGGTCGCGTAGACCGAAGCGACGATCCGGCGCCGCTCCTCCTTGGACGTGAACCTTCGTGTGACGACGTACGTGCCCTTGTTTTTCCAGAGCCATTTCCGACTGTTGTCGGACAGGCGAATGGCGTTCGGCTTGCGCTTCGTCGTCGGCCACGTGAGAGCACCGCCCTTGAAGTGAGCGGGATACAGCAAAGGACAAGCGTCTTCACCCGGCTGATCGAGCAGGTCGTCCTTCAGTCGGAAGTCGACGACCGGACCCGTCGATACCTCTATTCCTATTTCGGCGAGGGTCGCTCGAAAGTGGTCCATGCGATCGACGATGCCCTGTTCGATCTCGTCGGCTGCGATATGGATGAACAGGTCGGGATCGTCGGGCCGCATCACTGAATCGTGGGTGACCGTCCGACGGGTCATGTCCTCGGCGACGCAGGCGCCGCCCGCGTCGACCTCGAACGCAGCTCCGCCGCTCGTCGTGATCACGACGTCGGTGGGCGGTCTGTTCTTCACGGCGTGGATGATTATGTTCTCCTGAAGTACTGCATCATCCCTGAACGCGCGATTTCGCTTCTCGAAAACATGTATGTGGAGAAGCCTCATCATCGCAAAGAAGCGCTTGCGGAAATCCCTGAAGTAGGGGCCGTTGCAGAACGAGCGCGGTACGATGGCGACCATCTCCCCGCCATCGCGCAAGCGGCTGGCGGCCACGAACATGAAGCCGGTGTACAGATTGGAGGTCTCGACTCCGGCAGCGCGCAGGGCGGTCCGATGCTCGGAGCCGGCGGAAATCTTCTTGTAGGGTGGGTTGAGGATGGTGTGGGTGAAGCCTGCATCGTCGCCGACCACTCTGTCGAACAGGTCCCACTGAGAGGCGAGCGAATGGTCGAGAATGAAGTCGTCCTTGATCAACCGAGTGGTCGCGGCGACTCGCGCGGCACGGCAACGGGCCTCGCTCTGCATGAGCGTGTCGCCGAGATAGTCCGACAGAACCTGATCGATCTCGTAGCATACGAATTCGACGGCACGAGGCCGGGGCTGTTCGGCGCAGAGTCGTTCGCAGAACGCGGCGGTGAGCGCACCGACGCCGCCGCCGGGATCCAGTACCCGCACGTCTCCTTCGGTCTTCGAGAACAGGCCCGCCATGAATCGCGCCACGGGCGCCGGCGTCATGTACTGACCAAGAAGTGCTCGTCTCTCTGCGTCCAGCTTCGGTGAAGCGTCGACGCGATAGAAGTCGGCGGTCTCGTCGAGTGCGCTGAGGACCGTCAGCCGGGAGTCCGGTCGTCCAGTCGAGTTGATACGTTCGCTCATTGTACCATGGAGTCTTGAGTTCGGCCGACTCCGTACCAAAGGGGCTTGACAGGATGATGATGGGGAGACTCATTTCAGGCAACTACGAGCTGACGGTATCGGTCGCGACCGACGGGCCGCTGCCGGGCAACGATGTGAGGATCTGGTTCTCCTCGGACGCCGACCGGAAGAACTGCGCGTTCCTGAACGTCGGCAGCGGGCGGACCTACCTGGGGCGCCGCACGGAGGGAAGCGAGGAGATCCTTCGCACCTACGCGGACGCCGGCCATCCGCCGTGGCGGATCCGGCTGCAGAAGCGAGGCGCCTTCTTCCGTTTCCGGATCAACGACGCCCCGCACGGCTACATCAAGGGGCCGACCGGGCAGTGGGACCTGCTCTTCGAGCCGACGGAGGCGCACGTCTTCATCGACTGCAACGAAGAGCACTACCGGATCGACGAGTGCCGGCTGACCCGCCTCACCTGGTTCGAGGAGACCACGCTGGCCATTCCGACGGGCGAGGAGGGAAGCTGGACCGCCGGGCACGTGCTGCCGGGCGGCATCATCGAGTACGACGGGCGATACTACCTGTACGTCATGGGCTCCCGGCCCGGGCAGCAGGAAGGAGGGCTCCAGCGCGTGATCGGCGTGGCGATGAGCGACGACCTGGAGCGCTGGGAGCTTCACCCGGAGCCGGTGGTGACGCAGTCGAACGTGCCCTGCGACAACCTCTATCCCAACGGCGCCATCGTCACCGGCGAAGGCCGGGTGGCGCTGCTGTACTCGTCACAGTTGTTCCCGAAGTGGAACGGCTTCTGCCTCACGATCGCCGACCATCCACTGGGCCCGTTCGTCGACCATCCGGGGAACCCGGTGTTCGACCACGGCGACGCCGCGCACGAGTTCGACGTGGTCGCCCTGGAGGGTGGGCGCTACCGTTATCTGCTGATGTACGCCGGCTTCACCCCGAAGCCCCCGCGCGGGCCGGCCGGGGACCGGGGCTACGCGCTGTACAGCGACGACCTCGTCCACTGGGTGCCGGACGAAGCCAATCCCGTGTTCGGCCCGGACACGCTGGACGACTGGGACGCCATCCACGTGCGCACCCGGTCGCTGACGAAGATCGGCGACACATGGTACCTGTGGTACGAGGGCTGCAACACCTGGAAGCCGCGCGGCAAGCAGCATCACGGCTGGTGGGACACCGTCGGGCTGGCGCGCTCGAAGGATCTCAGGAACTGGGAGTACCATCCGCGCAATCCCGCCCTCGAATCGGGCCGGAGTCACTGGATCGGCTGGCCGCGCATGGTGATCAGGAACGGGATCGGCCACGTGTTCATGATCGAGAACTCCCGGATCGTCTCCAGGAAGATCCCGATCGAGCAGCTCACGGACTGGGAGAGCGACTTGGGTGAGACGATCGACCTGCTGCAGGAAGGGCGCGCATGAAGGACGTCACGATCAACCTCGATCACATCCCGTTCAGCCGCTACGGCGCCTACGTCTCGGTCAACCGCGACCGGAAGCGGGGGTTGTTCGTCATCCACAACGTCGAGCGGCGCTTCGGCGAGGACGAGGCGTTCACGCTGCAATTCACCCGCGGCGGCGACAGCGTCGACTGCACCTGCGAGATGCGGCCCGATCGGATCACCGTGTCCGGCGACGGGGGAAGCGCGACCATCTTCGTCAGGGACGACCACACGCTGGCCTTCGACTCGCACGGCCTGGACCTGGAGTTCCGGGCGATCACCGGGCACGGATACGGCACCGAGTACGGGCCGGACGACTTCTGCGTGATCTCCGTGAACCAGCGCACGACCTCGCGGTTCCACGTGTTCCGCGGCGCAGGCGTACTCCGCGGGCCCGTGCAGCCGTTCCAGAGCAACGAGGACCTCGACTGGAAGCGGGACCTGACCGTGCGTGCGGACGGGGGTGCGGCGACGGTCACCGTCACCATCATGAACGTGGAGCGCACGCTCGAGCACGCGCCGGTCGACGTGGAGCGGGAGACCGCCGCCATCCGGGCGGAGTGGGAGCGATTCCTCGCCAGGATGCCGCCGGCGCCCGAGGGCCGCTACGAGTTCGTCGTGGCCACGTGGTACACGCTGTGGTCCTGCTTCGTTCGGGCTCGGGACCACTACCGGTACGACGCGATGCTCATGTCCAAGAAGTTCATGAGCTCGGTGTGGACGTGGGACCACTGCTTCAACGCGCTGGCGATGATGAAGGTGAGCCGGCAGACGGCGCTGGAGCAGTTTCTGCTCCCCTTCGAGCTGCAGGCGGAGTCCGGGACCCTGTTCGACATGACCAACCCGAACCAGGAAGTGATCTGGGCGGTGACCAAGCCGCCGATCCACGGCTGGTGCTTCGGCCGGATGATGGACGCCTTCGACTTCGAGCCCGAAGTCCTGGAGAAGGTGCTGGGCCACCTGGCCGCGTGGACGAACTGGTGGATGGACTACCGTGACTCCGACGGCGACGGCATCCCCGAGTACCCACAGGGGTGTGACAGCGGTTGGGACAACTCGACGCTGTTCGACGACGGCTTCTTCCTGGAGTCGCCCGACCTGTCGGCGTTCCTGGTCCTGCAGATGCACGCCTGCGCGCGGATCGCCGAACGGCTCGGCAGAGCGGAGGAGGCAGGCACGTGGCGGCGCTCCGCGCATGAGCTGCTGGAGCGGCTCTACGACCACAGTTGGGTGGGCGGCCGGTTCGTCGCCAGGCGGTCGGGGAGCCACGCGTACGATCCCGAGCCGACCTCGCTGATGCCGATCGCGCTCGGGGAGCACCTGGACTCCGACAGGATGGCGGTGCTGGCGGGCATTCTGGAGGAGCGGTTCCTGACCGAGCACGGCCCGGCCACGGAGGCGCCGGACAGCCCGCGCTACGAGAGCGACGGCTACTGGCGCGGGCCGATCTGGGCGCCGAGCACCTACCTGATCGTGGACGGCCTCCGGCGCGCGGGCCGTGTCGAGCTGGCGCGGCGGATCGCCGCGTCGTTCTGCCGGATGGCCGAGCACAAGGCCATGGGGCAGTACGAGAATTTCGACGCGCTGACCGGGGCAGGGCTACGCGCTCCCGGCTACACCTGGACGGCCAGCGTCTTCATGCTCCTGACGTGGGAGTACCTGCAAGACGAGTGAACGGCTGTTGATCGGCAGGACAGCGCGGCGCGTTCCGGCGATCCTGCTGCTGGCGGCGTGCCTGCCTGTCGTCGCCGAAACGTACCGGGACTACCTCCGTCGGCACGGGGAGTGGTCGGAGGTGCGGCTCGACCGGCCGATCGTCGTGAGGGGTGTGGACTTCAAGACCGCCGACGGGGAGCCGCGCGCGGGCGAGATCGGCGGTTTGGCGGCGCTGCTGACTCCGGAACGGGGATCGGTGAGCTGGGCGGTCGCCGTCCCGCGGTCCGGGCTCTACCGGATCCAGGTCACCTACCACCCGCTCCCCGGCAGGCGCATCCCCGCCGTGCGGGAGATCGCGATCGACGGGCAGGCACCGTTCGAGGAGGCGCGGCGCTTGAGCTTCCCGCGCACCTGGGACGACAGCGGCGAGGTGCGGGTCGACGTTCGCGGCAACCAGATCCGGCCCCGGATCGAGGAGCGCCCGCGCTGGACCACGGCGTATCTCCGCGACCGCGACGGCGATCACGCCGAGCCGTTCGCGTTCTTCCTGCGCCGCGGGGTCGCCACGGTTACTCTGACCGCGATCGCCGAGCCGATGGCGATCGCGGCGCTGGCTGTGACGGGGCGCGAGCGGCCGCCGTCCTACGCGGAATACCGTGATACGGTCCCCGCCTCCGGGGAGGTGTCCGGTTTCCTGCTGAAGATCCAGGGCGAGGAAGCGGGGCCGCGTTCGTCTGCGACCCTGTTCCCCGTGCACGACAGGGGTGATCCGTCGATCGAGCCCTACCACCCGAACCAGGTGAGGATGAACTCGATTGGCGGCTACCGCTGGGCGAAGGCCGGGGACTGGATCGAGTGGACCTTCGCGGTGCCCGCGAGCGGACGCTACCGGATCGCGGTCAAGGCCAAGCAGGACATCAACGGCGGCTCCCGGTCCTGGCGGCGGATCTCGATCGACGGCCGCGTCCCGTTCCGGGAAGTGGACGCCGTGGCGTTTCCCCATACCTCGACCTATCGGGTGGCGCCGCTGGGCGGTGACGAGCCCTACCTGTTCCACCTGGAGGCGGGCGAGCACACGATCCGGATGGAGGCGGTGCTGGGCGAGTTCGCCGCGGCGGTCGCCGAGGTGGATGCGATCGTGGCGGATCTTCTCGCCTTCTACCGGGACGTGATCATGATCACCTCGGCAAACCCCGACCCGTTCCGGAGCTACCAGCTCGAAGAGCGCATTCCGCGCGAGATCGGCGCGTTGTCCGCGCTGCGGGAGCGGCTGGTGTCCGCGGCCGGACAGGTCGAGGGCCTGACCGGCGCGGGAGGCATGTCATCGAGCGTGCAGGAGCTGGCCGTCCTGCTGGACAGGATGGCGCAGCGCCCGGCGGTCATCCCGTTCGTCCTGAGCGAGCTGCAGAACGCCATCACGGCGCTCAGCGTGTGGGCGGCTCGCAACCGGGAGCAGCCGCTGCAGATCGACTACCTGATGGTGGCGTCGCCGGACCGGGAGCTCCCGCGTACGCGCGTCAACCTGTTCGTGCGGTGGTTCAGGAAGCTGCAGGCGTTCGTGGCGTCGTTCTCCCCGAACTACCACCAGGCATTCTCGCTTCAGGGTGGCGAGTCCGCGACGGGAGCCGGCGTGGCCCCGGTCACCGTGTGGATGGGCACGGGCCGCGACCAGAGCCAGATCCTCCGGCAGATCATCGACGACCTGTTCACGCCCGCGACCGGCATCCCGGTCGAGCTGGAGCTGGTGCGCAGCATCCAGTCCATCCTGATACCGGCCAACCTGGCCGGCACCGCGCCGGACGCCGTCATCGGCCACGCCAACATGGAGCTGGCCTTCCGCGGCATGCTCGCCGACCTGTCCGCGATGGATGGCTACGCGGAGGTGGCCGAACGCTTCGCTCCCGGCGCGCTGGCGCCGTTCAGCCATCGCGACGGCGTCTACGCCCTCCCGGAGACGATGAGCTTTCCGGTCCTGTTCTACCGCACGGACATCCTGGAGTCGCTGGGGATCGGTATCCCCGAGACCTGGGACGACGTTCGGGCCCTGCTGCCGACGCTGCGCGCGCACCACCTGGACTTCGGGCTCGCCATGGATCCGGGCTCGCTGCTGATGATGGTGAACCAGCGCGGGGTCCCGGTGATGAAGGAGGACAGCGTCGAGACGAACCTCGACTCGGAGACCGTGATCGGCACGATCGGCGAGTTCGCGGAGCTGTTCGTCCGCTACGACGTCCCATATGCCTACAACTTCTTCAACCGGTTCCGGTTCGGCGAGATGCCGCTGGCCATCCAGCCGTTCAGCTTCTACAACACGCTGGTCGTCTTCGCGCCGGAGCTCGCCGGGCGGTGGGGGATGGCCTTGGTCCCCGGCACGCGGACGGCCGGCGGGACCGTCAACCGGACCGTCACCGTCCTGCCGAGCATCATCCCGGAGCCGGTCGCCGGGCCGGGAGCCGTGCAGAACACCTGGGACGTGTCGTCGCTGACGGCGGTCGGCGTCACCGGATCGTCCATCGTGCGCGGCTCTGCGAACCCGGACGGCGCGTGGGAGTTCCTGAAGTGGTGGTCGGGGCGCGAAGCGCAGGTGCTGTACGGCACCGAGCTGGAGTCGCTGCTGGGCGAGGCGGCGCGCTACGCGCCGGCCAACCTGGAGGCGCTCGCGGAGATCCCGTGGAGTCCGGCCGAGCGGCGCGTGCTGTTCGAGCAGGCGGACTGGGTCGAGGGACTGCCGCCGATCGTCGGCAGCTACTACGTGTTCCGCAACCTGAACTGGATGATACGGGCCATCGTCGTGGACGGAGAAGGCGTGCGGGAATCGGTGCGGCGCTACGACGACGCGATCAACCGGGAGCTGGCGCGCAAGCGCGCCGAGTTCGGGCTGGAGACCGACCGTGCCGCGCTCCCGGCGGAGCACCGGGACCGGTACTGGGACCGATTCGTCCGCATCGACCGCCTCCGGGATGACGACGTGCCGGCCATCGGCGACTTCGTCCCTGCCGAGATCGTACGCGAGCTGGCGGCGGCGGATTGAAGGCGATGTCGGCCGTGCACGTTCCCGGCATGACCTTCGGCGAGCGGTTGCGGGTCACCGGCGCGAAGCTCTGGCACGCGCGGGTGTCCTACGCGATGCTGGCGCCGTTCCTGGCCGCCTTCACGGTGTTCGTGGTGGCGCCGGTGCTGTTCTCCTTCGTGCTGGGCTTCACCCAGTTCAACATGGTGCAGCGCCCGACCTGGGTGGGGTTCGAGAACTACCTGCGGATGTTCCTGGACGACAGGATCTTCCTGATCGCCCTGCAGAACACGCTGGTCTACGCGGCGATCACCGGCCCCGTCGGGTACCTGCTTTCCTTCCTGTTCGCCTGGCTCATCAACGAGATGCGCCACCGCCTCCGGATCGTGCTGACGCTGCTGTTCTACGCGCCGGCGATCGCCGGCAACGCCTTCATGATCTGGGTCCTGCTCTTCAGCCCGGACGCGCACGGCTACATCAACGGCACGCTGATCGCCCTGGGCATGATCACCAGGCCGATCCAGTGGCTGATCGACCCCGATTACATGATGCCGATCGTGATCGGGGTCGTGCTCTGGATGAGCCTGGGGACCAGCTTCCTGGTCTTCATCGCCGGGCTCAAGGGCATCGACGAGTTCCTGTACGAGGCGGCGGCCATCGACGGCATCGACAACCGCTGGCAGGAGCTGTGGTACATCACCCTGCCGGCCATGCGCGGCTACCTGCTGTTCGGGGCGATCGTCGCCATCACGGAGTCGATGACCAACACGTCGATCATCACGGCGCTGACCGGCGACGAGCCGACCGACTGGGCCACCTGGACGATCGTCCAGCACTCGAACGATCACGCTCTGGTGCGCTTCGAGCTGGGGTATTCCTCGGCGATCATCTTCCTGCTGTTCCTGGCCATGGTGGCGGCGCAGAAGATCGTGCAGCGGCTGCTGGCCAAGGTGGGGTGAGGGAATGAGGCGGAACGTCGCGACCATGCTGCGCAACCGCAACCTGTCGCGCTCGCTGGCGGGCGACATCGTCATCCTGCTGTTCCTCTGCGGCGGGGGCATCTTCATGGCGTTGCCGCTGGTCTACGCCGCCGGCAACGCCTTCAAGCCGCTGGACGAGCTGTTCCTGTTTCCGCCCCGCTTCGTCCCGCGCCGGCCGACGCTCCGGAATTTCACCGACCTGTTCCTGCTGATGGAGCAGTCCTGGATTCCCCTGTCCCGCTACTTCTTCAACTCCGTGTTCATCGTGACCTTCGCACTGGCCGGCAACCTGGCGATCTGCTCGATCGCCGCCTACGTGCTCTCCAAGCACGACTTTCCCGGCAGGAAGCTGATCAACGAGGTGATCATTCTCAGCCTCATGTTCTCGGGAGCGGTGACCGTCATCCCGAACTACCTGACGCTCTCGTGGCTGGGGTTCATCGACAGGTACCAGGCGATCATCGTGCCCGCGTGGGCGCAGACGCTCGGCCTCTACCTGATGAAGAAATTCATCGACTCCATGGTGCACGACTCGCTGATCCAGGCGGCTCGCATCGACGGCGCGGGCGAGCTGACGATCTTCGCGCGCGTCGTCATGCCGGTCGTCAAGCCGGCGTGGCTGACCCTGATCATCATCAACTTCCAGGTGATGTGGCGGAACACCGGCGACATATTCATCTACTCCGAGCAGTTGAAGCCGCTCCCGTACGCCCTGTCGCAGGTCGCCGGCGGCGGCATCGCCCGCGTGGGCGCCGCGTCGGTGGTCACCCTGTTCATCATGGCCGTGCCGATCGGCGTGTTCATCTTCAACCAGAGCAGGATCGTGGAGACGATGGGCACCTCCGGCATGACGGGAGAGTAGGCCCGATGCATGTTGACACCCGCGGCAGGGACGGACATGGTTCGGGCACCTGACGCATGAACCTGACACGCCGCGAGATACACCACTTGGTCGATGCCCTGCCGGAGCGCGAGCTCACTGCCGCCAAGAGATACCTTCGGTTTCTTCAGGGAGTAGACGCGATTCCTTGAATGCGGCGCTGATGGCCGCATCCCGGGACGACGAGCCGGAGTCGCCTGCAGAAGTCGAGGCGATACAGGAGGCATATCAGGACGTGCAACGGGGTGCGATCGTCGACGACGGGGAAATCAATTCTCTGGGTGAAGGTCTCAAACTGACGAGTCATCGGCCTGACCATGTACGACCTCGACGTCATCGGGGAGCGAGACTTCGCCTCGATAGGTTGCCGACAGCGACGACCACGCCGCCGGAAAGCGGTCGCTCTGCGCCCATCCCCGTAACGTCAGGATCGCTTGCCCGCCGGCCTCTCGCCAGCGCATTCCGGATCGTTTCATGCGCGCGGTCACCACCTCCCGGTAGCCGGCAGGCCCCTTGGGCGCTCGGCCCGCTGCCTGCGCAGCAGCACGCTTGGCCTGTCGCTGCCCGCCACGACGCCGAAGAGCGACTGCCTGCGGCTCCTGCGGCGGGCGCCCGCCGGGCTTCTTGCCGGTCTGCGCCTCGCGCTGCTCACGCCGCTCCAGCTTCGCTTCGTACTCCGCCCGCTCCGTCGCGTGCCGCTCCTGCGCCCGCTCTTCGATCTTCGTCTTCGCCGCCTGGATCGCTGCCAGCCGCTCCTCGCGTCGCTGCAGCTCTGCCGGGATGTCCAACTCCACCTGCTGCTCGGGCGCCTCGCTGTCGGCGCGCTCGGCCAGTTCAAGCAGCCGCTGCACCTCGCCCTGCACCTGCTCTTCCAGCTTGTTGGCATGGCCCCAACTCATCGCCTTGTGCTTGCTCGCGTTGCCCTGGACCTTGCTCCCGTCCAAGCTCACCGCCCCCAGCCGCAGTACCCCCAGCGCCGCCGCCAGCACCAGGATCTGCTTGAACAGCCCCTCCAATTCTTCCAGAAACCGCGTGCGGAACGTCGCGATCGTGTCATGGTCCGGATGCCGGTCGGCGCTGATGTAGCGGAACGCCACCGAATCGTAGGTCGCCTGTTCCAGCTTGCGGCTGGAGAACACCCCGGTCGCGTAGCCGTAGAACAACAGCGCCACCAGCAGCGCCGGATGATAGGCGTGCTTGCCGCCACCTCCGTATCGGCTGGTGATTTCGCTCAGATCAAGCTGATCGACGATTTCTACGACGAAGCGGGCCAAATGCTGTTCGGGCAGCCACTCTTGAATGGACGCTGGCATGAGCATCGGCGTGTCGCGGTTGATCGTCCTGAATATCGCTGACATAAGACCTCTTGGTGGCGCGTGTTGCTACGACTCGTAGACTACCACCCAATCCCCCGCCACGTCACTTGAAACCCTGTTCCGGGTCCATTTTCTTTGCACGGCTCGGGGTCGCTCTGCATGCTCATATGACCCATCGGCGGATCATACTGACTATCTGTAACAGAGTGGACGCACATGAGCTCGTGACTCGCACCCTCGGTGCCTCAATCCGACAGACTCCTAGGGCACGTTCGACGTGAGCACCGGGGAGTTGTCCTCAATCCGTCGATTGCGGTAGTCTTTGGCGGTTCCCAATATGGCACAGAAGGTCAGGGACGCACTCAAGCTGGCAAGAGAAGCCGGATGGGTACATGTTCGCACTGCCGGCAGCCATCGTCACTTCAAGCACCCGTCCATTCCCGGTACGCTCACCATCGCGGGCAAACCGAGTGACGATTTGCACCCCAAGACCTGGAAATCCATCGCCAACACCATCAAACCCGTCGGGGAGGAGTCATGAGTCGCAAGTTCATCATCATCATCGAATGCGGAGAACGAAACTGCTCCGCATACGCTCCTGACCTGCCGGGATGCATCGCCACGGGAAAAACCATCGAGGAAACCAAACGCAACATGACTGAGGCCGTCAAGGCGCACCTGCAGTTTATGGGTGAAGCCGGAGATCCGATCCCGGAGCCCACAGCCGTTGTGGCGGATTCCGTAACCGTGGATGGATGATCGAAGGTAGAGTCTTGACAGCCATGGAAGGTATGGTTACCAACCAATACATGACGACCTATCCGCTCTTGTTCACGCACCGACACACCGTGCAGGACAACGCTACTTGGCCGGGGTCGAGTTGCGCGGCGGAGCGGTGGTGACCGTCGAACCGGACGGCACCTACCTCGCCCACGGACTGCAAGCCCAGCGCCTTGAAGCGCTGCCACACGCTACGCTCACGGGTGCGGGTTCCGGAAATTTGACCGCGGCTTTTTTTCAGAAATTCTGGCCGGTCGGAACCGGAGGACCGGCAGTGAAGAACACAGGAAGAGCAGCTAGCCAGCAGACGCGAACGGGAATGGGGTGATGTCTACCCAGGTCGTGTACCGGCTGCCGCCGGCGTCGACCTCACCAACGACTACGCCACAGGCCTCGGTGCCTCGCACCACGCTTGACAACGGGTTCGCCTTGCGGCGCACACAACAATGCAAGGTCGGTCCACTTCGCGCTCCACCCGGAGTTATGGCCCACATGGTAACGGCCCTCACCGGTTTCTTCCATGGCCACGCCGGGCGCCGGCCCGGTCAGCCCGGCAGGAGAACTTGACAAGGGGGGGGCCGCTCTCGATCATCTGATCATGGACAAGCCGTCCGGTGCGACGGCCCCCGGCGCGGTCGACGCGGCCGTCAGACAGACGCTGCGCAGGCAGACCCGATCACGCATCGTCCGCATGAGAGAGCTGTACCTGCTCTTTCTGATCCCGCTGGCGCTGCTGGCGATCTTCAAGTACGTCCCCATGGTCGGGGTGATGATCGCGTTCAAGGACTACAGCGCCCGTGCCGGCATCCTGGGCAGCTCCTGGAACGATTTCGAGCACTTCAAGTTCTTCTTCTCCACGCCGCAGTTCCCGGAGTTGCTCCTCAACACGTTCCGGATCAGCCTGCTCAAGTTCGCCTTCGGGTTTCCGGCGCCGATCGCCTTCGCGCTGATCCTCAACGAGCTGACCAACCGCCGCTACAAGCGGGTCGTGCAGAGCATCTCCTACCTCCCGCACTTCCTGTCGTGGGTGGTGCTGGGGGCCATCTTCAAGGTGCTGTTCTCGGTGGAGCGCGGCCCGATCAACGCCGTCATCACGGCCCTGGGAGCGGAGCCGATCTATTTCCTGGCCGAGCCCGACTGGTTCCTGTTCTCGGTGGTCATCACCCACATCTGGAAGAGCATCGGCTGGGGCAGCATCATCTTCCTGGCGTCGATCACCTCGATCGATCCCGGCCTGTACGACGCCGCCGACGTCGACGGCGCGAACCGCCTGCAGAAGATCATGCACGTGACCCTGCCGGCGATGGTTCCGGTGATCGTCATCATGCTCATCCTGACCGTACGCGATCTGAACCAGGCCGGATTCGACCAGATCTTCAACCTCTACAACCCGCTGGTGTTCAGCGTCGCCGACATCTTCGAGACCTACGTGTACCGCGTAGGGCTGGTCGACCGGCAGTACGACTTCGGCGCCGCGGTGAACCTGTTCCAGAACCTGGTCGCGGTCATGTTCGTGTTGATCGCCAATACCTTGGCGCGGCGCTACAGCGACTACGCGCTATGGTAGGAGGGCCGGTAGCGTGACCATTCGCAGGGGGATCGGCAGCCATGCCTTCGACGGGGTCAACGTGCTGTTCATGGCCGTGTTCTGTCTCTCCGTGCTGTACCCGTTCTGGAACCTGATCCTGGTGTCGCTGGAGGGCATCGAAGAGGCCAAGGTACTGCGCTTCAAGCTGACCAACACCCACTGGTCGGCATCGGCGTATCGATACCTGCTGTTCGACTCGCTGGTGTTGCGATCCTACCGGAACACGATCCTGCGCACGGTGGTGGGGACCGCCATGAGCGTGTTCGTCTGCTCGCTGGCCGCCTACACCCTGTCCAAGCGGGACCTGCCCGGCCGCGGCCTGCTGATGGCGCTCCTGCTGATCACCCTGTTCTTCTCGGGCGGGTTCATCCCCACGTTTCTGCTGATCCGGGCGCTCGGGCTGTACAATACCTTCTGGGTCCTGGTGCTGCCGGGCATCGTGCAAGCCTTCAACGTCATCATCATCCGCAACTTCTTCATGGCGATCGACCAGGGGGTGGAGGAGTCGGCGCTGATGGACGGTGCCACCTACTTGCGGATCCTGGTGTCGATCGTCATGCCGCTGAGCACGCCGGTGCTGGCGACGGTCACCCTCTGGACGGCCGTGAGCATCTGGAACGAGTGGTTCGAGGCACTGATCTTCACGTCGGGCAACGACTGGATCGTGCTGCAAGAGTTCATCCGGCGCATGATGGAGGAGGTCTTCAACAAGCGGGAGCTCGCCGTCATCGACCGGTTCAACGACGAGTTCGGCCGGCAGATCCAGCGCGACAACGTGCAGTCGGCGGTGATCCTCATCACCATCGGGCCGATCGTGCTGGCCTATCCGTTCCTGCAGCGCTTCTTCGTGCGCGGCATCATGGTGGGCTCCCTGAAGGCGTAGGCGTGACCCCTGAATCGAGTCCGTTCCGGCCGGGACAACCGGTGCCGGCGGAGCTGTTCGTCGGGCGGCAGGAAGCGATCGAACGTCTCCGCGGTCTGGTGCGCGCGGCCGATCGCGGCGTGTTCAAGGCCGGCTTCATCGCCGGCGAGCGAGGCATCGGCAAGAGTTCCCTGGCGTCGTTCGTCCGGCACCTGTGCGAGCGAGAGGGCCGCGTCACCGGCTGCCACGTCTACCTGGGAGGCGTCCGCGACGTGCCGCAGATGGCACGCCGGACCTTCGATCGCCTGCTCAAGGACAGCATCGATCGGCCATGGCACCGGCAGGTTCTGGAGTTCTTCGGCGATCGAGTCCGCAAGGTGGGACTGTTCGGAGTCTCGGTGGAGCTCGCGCTGAGCGATCGTGACCTCGACACGATTGCCGGCAACTTCATCCGATCCATCCGTCAGCTCTTGTCGAGCATCGAAGAGAGGGGCACGCTTCTGTTGATTCTGGACGACATCAACGGGCTGGCAACCTCCGCGGAGTTCGCGCACTGGCTGAAGAGCATCGTCGATGAAGTTTCGACCGCGACAGAGAACACGCGCCTGTGCATCCTGGTCGTCGGGCTGGAAGAGAGACGTCAGGAGCTGATAGAGAACCAACCGTCCTTGGCGCGGGTGTTCGATCTGATCGACATCTCGCCTTGGTCGGATGGCGAAGCACGGCAGTTCTACCTGGAGTCGTTCGCGGCGGGCAACGTAACGATGCCCGCCGCCTGGCTCCATGAGCTGGTTCGATTCACCGGAGGGCTGCCGGTGCTTGCGCATGAAATCGGCGATGCGGTTTGGAGCACCGCCCGAGCTCCCGCCATCGCCGGGCACGAAGTCAGACTGGGCATCATCCGGGCAGCCGGAATCGTCGGCCGCAAGCTCCTCGAACCGCAGATCATCCAGGCGCTACAGAGCGACCGTTACCGGTCGATCCTTCGCAAGATGGCCGACTCACCACAGCGGATGGCGTTTCAACGGGGGGAGTTGACAGCGCGTCTGGCAGAAGATGAGCGGCGGGTGCTGGACAATTTCCTGCGTCGCATGAGAAGCCTCGGCGCCCTGGAGATCGATACGGAGGTTCGCGGCGGCTACCGGTTCCCCAACCGCCTGCATGCCCTGTATTTCTGGATGGAGTCCCAACTGAAGAGCCGGGCATAGAAAGGCAGGGCCCTTGCGAGCCCTGCCTGAACGTGCCCGGAGCTGGTGCTCCGAGCCGCGAAGCTCAGTACTCGAGCCTGCCGTCGAGGTAGGCGTCGACCAGCGGGGCGTTGGCGAACTCCTCCAGGTACCGGCTCATGCCGTTCCTTTCGAGCTCGGCCAGGTAGTCGTCCCAGCCTTCATCAATGTCGAGCTCGCCCAGGATGAAGTTGGCCGTGTACTCCAGGGCCGTGGTGGTAAGGCCCGAGTCGTAACGCTGGCGCATTCTGATGATGTTGGTCTCATTCAGGAAGTCGTAGCGGTACTGGTGGACATAGTGGTCCATGTATCCGGACTTGGCCAGCAGATCGTTCTCGACCGTCTCGTAGGGCGTTCCGAGCTTGCGGACCTCGTACAGCCACGGCAGCCAGTAGCCTCCGAGAAGGTTGGTGGCATGCTCGGGGCCGACCTCGTGATAGATCAAGGGGGACTTCCACGGCTCGCCCGACCAATCGAAGTTGACCCCCTCGACGCCCCACCAGTTGCGCAAGGCACCCTCTCTCGTGGAGTGCAGCCAATCGAAGATGCGCATGGCGCGGTCGAACTTCTCATCGCTGAGCTCGCTCGATGCCAGGGCGGCGCGCCCCAGGGTGCCGATCCTGAATCCGGTGGGGATCGCCGGCGTCATCGCCGCACCGCCGGCCGAGGTGCCATAGAGACCGGTCATGTGATTCTTCTCGGTCGGCACGACCAGCACCTTCGCGTCGGGGTGGGCGAGGAGCATCTGGAACGGCACCTCGGTCGTGTCGTTCTCAGTGATGTAGTTGTAGTGGTACTGCATGTAGCCGAGGTGTCCGGAGTCCCACAGCTCCTTCGCGGCTCCGGAAGACTGCGAGTCGATCACCGTCTCCTTGGTGAGGATGCCCTCCTCATGGAGCCGGTTGAACCACTTGAGCGCGTCCCGGTAGGCGTCCGTGGCATACATGAACTTCATCTCACCGTCTTCGGAGACGTTGATGTCGACCCCGCGGCCCTCGGTTCCGAAGAGGGGGCCTGCCTGGCCGAAGCTGGTGAAGGTGGCGGGGAAGTAGGCGCCCAGGCCGTAGGTGCGCTCACCGCCCGAGGCGTTCTCGTCCACGAATCTCTTGAGTATCCGGCGCATCTCCTCGGTGTCGAAGCCCTCGGAGCTCCAGTACACCCGCGGGGCGATCTCCACCAGCTCGCCGTTCGGCTCGATGCCGAGCTTCTCCATCCAGTCGAGGCGGTAATAGGACACCATCATCGTCAACGGCTTGTTGTAGAGTTGCGGGATGCCCATCACGGCGTCCTCACCCGGCACGCGCAGGAATGACCAAGCGCCGGTCTCATCCATGAGATGGGCAGTGTTGGGCATCTTTTCGCGGATGTCCTCATACGTCCAGACGCGGATCATGTCGTCCTGGTACAGTTCGTCCATGTTGGCCTGCAGCACGGCGCAGAACTCCGGGATGCGGCCGGTCGCGAGTTGCGCGGCCACCGCCTCGGTGTTGCTCCAGTCCCGCAGATCGGGCCAGATGAAGGTGGTGTTGAACCGCTCCGTCATCTCCTGGAGGTAGACGTAGGTATCGGCCTTCTCTTCCTCGTTGAAGCGCATGGTCCAGCCGAGCCACTCGATCTCCAGGTGCTTGGCGAAGTGGTCTTGGCCGAACGCCACGCCGGTCGCCATGACCATGATGAGCCCCACCACGACGCCGGTGCGCAGCGATCTCCGTATACGTCTCATGAAAACCCTCCTCTTGGGCTTGGGAGTATCCGGCGAGTCTACGGGCCGCCGCCGGCCGGGGCAACCACGGGTCAGTCCGGAGCGTGGTCGAGCACGTATGCCATCAACGACGGGATGCCGGCGATCCAGACGACCGGGGGAGCTGGCCAGGTGGGCTCCAGAGATAGCCCAGTCGGTTCAATGCCTCACGGGCCGCCAGCCGTGCGGCGGCATCAGTACCGGTCGCGGCCAGGGCGGCGTCGATGGCGTGGTCGGAAGCCGTGGGCTGCGACGCCGTCCTGGAACAGCGGCGCCACAGCTACCGCCGCAGGCAACAGGTCGCCGGCCTCCAGTTCCCGGAGCGGTCCTGGTAGTAGTCGGTAACCCGAGCCATCACGTGGGGCGCGCCGCGTCTGCGCGCCGGTTCCTTCATGCCAGCCAGTATACGCCTCCCCCACGGCGTGCGCAGAATGGACGGCGACCACGGAGGGGTGACCATGCAGGACCGGTATCGAGTGGCGGAGGTCGGCACGGCGACCCAGCTCCTGATCGACGATCACGTCGTCGACGACGTCTGGATGCTCCGCCGCGTTCCGGAGATGCCGGCCAAGCACCCGGACAACCCGCTGGCGATCGCTCCCAGCCTGTACGACGCCGAGGAGAAGCTGTTCAAGGCGTGGTATCCGGCGGTCCCGGAGGATCCCGAGGATGACCCCGGCAACGAGGCGCTGTACGCCCGCGCGTACGCCGTGTCCGGGGACGGCTTCGACTGGCACAAGCCGGAGCTCGGCATCGTCGAGCACGAGGGATCCACGCGGAACAACCTGATCGACGTCTCGGCCATGCACGGCGAGTTCGGGGTGGCGATGAAGGACCCGCACGATCCCGATCCCGGCAAGCGGTACAAGGGGACGATCAAGCGCTGGTATCACCACGTCGATCCCGACCGGCGCGGCGGCGGCCGGCTGTTCGCCGCATACTCGGCCGACGGCATCGACTGGCGCATGTACCCGGACGAGCGCTCCATCATCCGCGACTCCAACGACGGCAACGGCTGCTTCCTCTACGACGAACGGATCGGCCGCTACGTGAACTTCCGCCGGCCGACCATCCTGGCCGGCCCGCGCGGCGCGGTGCCCGGCGACCTCGGTTTTCCCGAGGTCGAAGGCGACGCTCAGGGCCTGTACCGGCACCCGGAAGCGGAGGACTACCTGCATCGCTACCTGCGCGCGCAGCCGTACGTGGACACCCGCGCGGCGATCGGCGCCACCGACCACGCGCACGAGGGGATGGGCTGCAACCGCAGGATCGCCAGGGCGGAGAGCGACGACTTCGTGAACTGGACCGAGCCGGAGGTGATCATCCGCCCCGACGAGCTGGATCCGCCGAGGCTGTACGGCATCGACGTCACCGTCTGCGACGGCGCGTACCTGGGGTTGCTGCAGGTCTTCAACAAGTGGGGGCTCAAGGGGTACTTGGGCGACCCGTCGCAGGCGGATACGATGGACGTCCAGTTGACCTTCAGCCGGGACGGGTTCCGCTGGGAGCGGCTGGCCAACCGGCCGGTGTTCCTTCCGCGCGGCGTGATCGGCAGTTGGGACGGCGGCATGATCGCCGGCGCCCGCATGATCGAGCACGGGGACGAGTTGCGCTTCTACTATTCAGGCCACTCCGGCTCCCACAACGCCCCGTGGCGGACGAGTGGGACCGGCCTCGCCACGCTGCCGAGGGGGCGGTTCGTCGCGCGCGCGGCTTCCGACGAGCTGGGCGTGCTGATCACCAAGCCGTTCCGGCTGGAAGGCGACCGCCTGCAGATCAACGCGGACGCCTCCCGCGGGCGCATCAAGGTCGAGGTCGCCGACCCGATCGGGACGCCGATGTCCGGGTTGACCGTCCGCGACTGCCGGCCGATCGAAGGAGACGGGCTGAGCCTGGAGGTCACCTGGAACAGCGACAAGACGCTGCGCGACGTAGCGGGGCAGGTGGTGCGGCTCCGGTTCTATCTCCACGAGTCAAAGCTCTACTCGTTCACCGTGCGGTGACCGCGACGTGACTCTGCGGTCCTGGAACTATTGACCCCTGAAAAAGAGCCAGGATAGAGTTGCGGGGATGACTACGCAGGAGAGTACGGTGTCCAGAGAGGAGTTGAAGAGCCTCATCGACGACCTGTCGGACAACGAACTGGATGCCGTTAGGCACTATATCCAGTCCCTTCACCCCTCGGACGATCCTGTCGCTCCATCTCTTGCGGATGTGCCGGTGGACGACGAACCCGTTACCGACGATGACCTCTCGGCTATCAAGGAATCAGATGCTGACATCGCCGCAGGCAGGGGAGTATCCATGGAACAACTCCGACGAGAATATGGAGCTTGAACTGGGTCGTCATTCTATCCCGTCGCGGAAGTCGTGACGTTCGACGCCTGGATACACCGACGCGGCGTAGGGTGTTCGCTGCATTGAACAGGCTCGCTTCCGGTGTCGCAACCGATGTCGTCCGCCTTGCCGATATTCCCGATACCTTCAGACTGAGAGTCGGCGACTGGCGGATCATTTTCGAATACCGGCAGGAGGTGCTGGCTCAATCGCATGGATTTCAGGAACTCCTCCAGCAGGATCTCGCCCGGGGTAATGATCTGGTCACGCACTCTGGATCAGAGTAGTAACGTATCGCGTGATTATCGTCAAAGTGGCCGGCCGGACGGCCGGAGCATGCTCCAACCCGGCCCTGTCGTGCGCGAGGGGGGACGCGGCTACATCAGCGTCCTGCACTCCGACTCTCCGCCTGGCGCCGATGTGCTCGGCGGTCTCTCGTCCACCGGCGCGCCCACGCCAGCGTGAAGCTCGCTCCCACCGCCATCGTGGCCGCGAGCAGGTTGAACAGGATGTCCAGCGGGTCGAAGACGCGGCTGGGCAGAAACATCTGGATGCACTCGTCCAGCAGGCCAATCGCCGCCGTGGCCAGGATTGCGAGCACCGGTACCGCCGGCACACGCCGGCCCCGGCTGGCGCGCTCGGCAAGGGCTTCGTAGATGAACACGCCCACCACGCCGTACTCGATGAGGTGCGATCGCTCCTCCGGACCCGCCATCCGCAGAAACACCAGCAGATACGCGGCCGTGACACCCAGGGCGACGGCGAGCTGCACTCCTCCCGGCCGGGCATTGAGGCCGTGTGCGATGACGGTCGCCGTCACCAGGAACATGGCGACGAGGAAGGAGACGAGGGGAAAGGAGGCGCCGAGCAGGCCGCTTTCGAGCAGTGCCCGGGTCAGAACCCGCGCAAGGCCCAGGGTGGAGTAGATCGCCACCGCGACGGCCAGCGTCCACAGCCACAGGCGGCGCTCCCGAGCGGAGGTGAAGAGGGCCATGGCAGGCGTCTGCCGCCGCTCCCGCGGCGGCCGTTTAATCCGCGAACTGGAACGCGTACAGCTTCACGTCGCGCATCACGAAACGCAGCCGCACCGGCCGGCCGGCGGCGGCGCTCACGTCGCCCGATCTCCGATTGTCCGACCCCTGCCAGGTGACCGGCTTGCTCACTCCGTTGCCCAGCACCGCGTCGGCGGCGTCGAGCCCGAACCCCGGCACCGGCTGCCCTGCGGCATCGAGCAGCTCGACCTTCAGCCAGCCGCCGGCGCCCGCGTCGCAGTTGAGGGTGAGCGTGCGCCCGGAGAAGCGCACCGGCGGCGTGGTCAGCTCGCCGCCGCCGTAGTCCGCGTCGGCGGAGATGAACCCGTCGCGGCGCAGCGAGGCGCGGAAGATGCCCGAGTGCCTGCCCAACCTCCGCTCGTCCTCGCTCTCCACCGGGCCGCCGTGCAGCCGCTTCATGCCGGCGTAATACACCCACAGCTCGTCCCCGACCGGGACCAGCCACGGGTTCGCGTACAGCATGCCGCTGGTGTTGGTGCCGTCCAGCCCGCGGCGCAGGAACGGCTTGCGGCCGCCCGCGCGGCGGAAGCGGACGCCGTCCCGGCTGGTCAGGAGCTGGACATCCATGGTCGCGGGAAAGTCGTTCTCGCCCCAGTGGTAGAAGGCCGACGGCAGCATCAGGTAGACGTCCTCCGCCCACGGGTACTTCATCGCGCAGTTGGTGTAGAAGTCGATGTTCGGGCGCGGATCGTCGCGCTGCCACGGCACCGGGATGCCCAGGTCCTGCGCGTCCGCCTCGAAGACGACCTCCAGCGGCGACCACTCGCGGAAGTCCGGAGAGGTGATGCGGCCGACGCAGCGGTAGCTGCCGCGGCCGGCCGCCTCTGCCGCCTCGTCCACGATCTGGGTGTCCCGGACGCGGATGTAGCCGACGTAGACCTGCAGCCGGTCGTCCCAGAACAGCATGTTCTGCACGTCGCACATGGCGTCGCGCGGGTTGGGCTGGTCGGGACAGGTCTCCCAACGAATGCCGTCCGGCGAGCGCATCGCCCACAGCCCCTGCAGAGAGCCTGACGCCATCTCTTCGTCGGTGGGGCGAAACTTGGTCCACAGCTTGTAGCGCTCCTCCGCGGGTGCGCGGTCGTCGCGGAACACGGTGGCTCCCTGCATGCTCTGTCGCTCGACGTGGGGCGCGACGATGTTGTTCCGTTTCGATCCACGGAACGTGATCAGCCCGAGCTCCGGCTTCGTCCAGTGGATGCCGTCGTCCGACTCGGCATAGGCGAGGCGCCGGGCGCCCTCCGAGGGCAGGCCGGCCTTCATCCAGGCGTCGTACCACATGCGGAAGGCGCCGTCCGGCTCCCGCCACACGGTGTTGTAGGCGCCGATGCCCAGCTCCTCCCACGGCCGGTCGGAAACCAGGACCGGCTCCGGGTGCTGGACCGGCGGGTTCATGGTCAGCGCCACGCCTTCGCTGGACTCGATGAACCGTTCGTCGATGAAGAGTTGCCGTTTCGTACCGATGTCCATCGCACTCATGAGCACACCACCATTGCCTCCACATTGTGCAGCACCGGCCACGGCTTCGGCGTCGAAGCGCCGTCCAGGATCAGGAGCACGGCGTTGCTGCCGGTCTGCAGGCCGGGATCGTCGAACACCAGCCACTCGTCGCCGGCGCCGTTGGCGAGGGTTCGGTTCGGCTCGAACGCGAGGCGGCGGCCGTTGACCGCCAGGTGCAGGCGCTCCCTCGACGCCTCGTAATCGGTGAGGCGGAGCCGCAGCTCCGTGCGCCGGACGCGGCCGTCGGCGCGGCCCGCGTCGAGGTCGTCGACGATCGTCACGCACAGGGCGTGGCCGGATCCTGCGCCGCGCCCGCGCAGCGCCAGCCTGCGCGGCAGCACCGGCCGGTGGTCTCCCCAGCCGGACGGCGCCGCCGGGCCTCCCAGGTAGTAGCAGCGGTCGCGCCGCGCCAGCGCTTCCGGGTCGCGCAGGTCGCGGATGGTCTGCAGGTGGTCCTCGGTCAGGTCGTGGTAGTCGCCCGGGACCGGGCCGGCCCGGTGGGTCCCGTAGTCGTAGTTGAACAGCGCGATGCCGGCGGCGCCGTCGCGGTAACCGTTCAGACCCGCGCCGCGCAGCACCGCCGGGGCGTTGCGCTCGTAGCCCTCCTGCGGCGAGACCGCGTAGGTGCTGCCGTCGAAGCCGCGATACACCGGCACCGCGCCGCCGGCCGCCTCGACCGCCGCGGCCACGTCCGCCCGGGTCACGCAGTAGCCGGGCGAGGAGATCACGAACGCGTCGGCCAGCCCCTCGCGGATCCACGCCAGCGTGTCGATGCCGATGGACAGCGACTCGCCGATGCTGGTGGGGACGCGCACGACGAAGCGCAGGTCGCGCCCGCGCCGTTGCGCATGGCGACGTACGACGTCGCGCCCCTGCCGGAGGAAATCGGTCATGACGGGAATGTTCTGCACCACCTGGCCGCCGCGGAAGTAGGGCGGCTGCCGGCAGAAGTCGAACTCCAGGCCGTCGAAGTCGTAGCGGGTCAGCGTCTCGTCCGCGATGCCCAGGAAGCGTTGCCGGACCTCGTCCTGCGCGTAGTCCCACATCCAACTGAAGGTCCACTCGGCGCCGTGCCTGGCCTCCGGCAGGGCCGAGCCGATCAGCAGGTCGGGCCGCTCGATCTTCAGGGTGGAGCGCCCGTACCACATGCGGTCCTCGGAATCGGTGTGGGCGTCGTTCATCCGCATGGACGCGAACACCGGCAGCCCGTGCTCGCGGGCGCCGTCGATGTAGATCTGCATCAGGTCGTGGCCGTCCTCGATCACGGCGGCGATCGTGTTGAACAGCTCCTCGTGGGCGTTGGTGGCCTGCCGGTTGGCGGTGGTCCGGCCGTGGATGTGCACGGCGCCGTCGGAGATCGGATTGCCGTGGATGTCGGTGGGCACGCCGTCCACGTCCCACTCGGTGACGTTGTCGCACCAGAGCTGCCCGTGCCGGCTGCCTCGCCAGGACAGGTCGTCGTCGATGCCGATGAGCACCGACAGCAGGTCGACCCCGGCGTCGCGGAGCGGGCCGATCATCCGCGTGAGGTCGGATGGGTCGTGCCGCTCCTGGTAATTGTTCACCCAGTTGCCGTCCGAATTGAACATCAGGCGAGGCGGCCAGGATGCAGACATCGCTACCCTCCGGGTCCCGGTGTAGCATGATTCCGTTCCGCGAACCACCGGCACGTTCCGTGACCAGGAGGGACACGATGTCGCAGTCCACCGATCCTGACCGACCCCGGCTCCTGTTCAACAGCGACGGCGGCTCAGCCGCGCTGTACGCGTTCGAGCCGCCGATCACCCGCGATCAGCTCTGCCGCGTCATCGACTCGCTCGCCGGCACGCAGGTCGACGTGTACATCGGCTGCGTCTCCGAGGGGTCGTTCTTCTGCCACGACACCAAGGTCGGCGAGGTGTACGGCTTCGACACCGCCGACGACGAGTTCGAGAGCCGGAACTTCCGCCGCTGGGCGGACAACGTGCGCGGCCTCATCCAGTCCGGCAACGACCCGGCGACCGTGTGGGCGGAGCGCGCCCACGCCGCCGGCATGCGGTTCTGGCCGAGCATGCGCATGAACGACATCCACAAGGACTGGTCGGAGCGGTGGCCGTCGCTGCGCACCCGCTGGGAGCTCGCGCGCCCGCACGTGCGCCTCGGCCACGAGGCGCCGGAGCGCTACAAGCGGCGCTATCCGAGGCCGGGAATGGCGTCGGACGGCTTCAGTTGGGCGTTCGACTTCTCCGTGGACGAGGTGCGCCAGCTCAAGGTCGACGTGATCGAGGAGCTCTGCACCGGCTACGACATCGACGGCTTCGAGCTCGACTTCCTCAGCCACCCCATGTACTTCAAGGAAGGATGCGAGCGCGACGGCGCGCCGTACCTGACCGAGATGATGCGCGAGGTGCGCGCGGTCGTGCGGCGGGCCGGCGCCGCCAAGGGGCGGGAGCTGACGCTGCTGGCGCGGGTGCTGCCGACCGAGGAGCAGTGCCTGGCGATCGGCATGGACGTGCGCACCTGGGCGGCCGAGGGGCTGGTGGACGTGCTGGCGCCGGCCGTGCGCGGCTACCTGAACATGACCCCGGACGTGAGCGGCATGGTGGCGCTCGGCCACGAGCACGGATGCGAGGTGTACGGCGGCACCTCGGACCTGTGGGTCCCATACTACACCGCCTACCCGGACAGGGACGGCAAGCGCAACCCGCGCGCCTCGGTGCCGATGTTCCGCGCGGCGGCCGCCCGGCTGTGGCACGCCGGCGTCGACGCCATCCACGTGTTCAACTACGACTGCCACGGCACGGGCATCCAGCACCACTCGGTGGAGGAGCACATCGGCCTCGACGACGTGCCGCTGTTCAACCCGGACGAGTACCGGATCCTCACCGAAATCGGCGATCGCGAGGGAATCGCGCGCAAGGACAAGCACTACGTGGTCGCGCACGACGTGGACCGCCGGAGCGGCGGGCCCGACGAGCCCCTGCCGGTCGACCTGGCCGAGCCCGGTCAGTCCGCGGAGATCGACGTGTCCGTGGCCGACGACCTGGACCGAGCCAGGAGCGACGGGACGCTCGCCGGCGTGGTCCTCAGGATCACCCTGGACGGCTACCGGGAAGGAGTCGACCGCCTGCGCGTCGATCTCAACGGTCAGCCGCTGGCATGCGCGGCGAGCGGCCAGCAGCTCAGTTGTGGCGACGTGCCGGCCCGCCAGGGCAGCAATGGGTTACGGATCACGCTGGAGGCGCGGCCCGGAGGAACGGACGTGCCGCTGCGGATCGACGGGGTGGAGCTGATCATCACCTACCGGGACGGAGCGTAGCCCCCGCACGGTCCGTCATGAAGCGCCTAATTCGTATGGTCGAAAGAAACTGGCAGGCTCAACTTGACTGTTCGAGCCAGGCGCGGAGGTGGGCGGCTTCCTGGGCGGCGGACGGGTCGAGTTCGGCCTGTTGGAGCCGCGTGCGGACCACGAATACGTCCATCTCGTCGGGCGGTGAGTCCCGGTGCACGATCTCGTGCACCTTGCGCGCGAAGAAGGTTCCCCAGTCGGGCCGGCGGCCGTCCAGGTCGGTAAAGCCGTACTCCTTCGCCAGCGCCCAGCTCGACAACACGCCGCCGCTCTTGTCCGCAACGTGCGGGTCGACGGCGAGCGCCGCCACGGCGCGGCCGACGTAGCAGGGGGTCTCGGACTCGGCGAAGTAGGGGTCGGCCTCGATGCCGTCCCGCCAGTTCGCCTCGGTGACGCCGAGTCTGTCGAGCACCGCCTCGGAGCGCAGAAACCCCGGCGTGATCGCCAACGCGGTCACGCGCTGCGCGTGCAGGTCGGCCGCCATGGCGTAGGCGAGCCGGATCACCGCGTTCTTGGCCAGGTCGTAGAACAGGTTGCCGAGGTATCCGAGGGTGTCGCCGTCGGTCACCTCCACGATGAGGCCGGCGTTGCGTTCGACCATCAGCGGCGCGCGGTGGCGGCTGGCGATGATGTGGCTGTGCACGGCGCGTTCCAGCATCTCCAGCCCCTTGGCCGTGGACAGCTCCCAGAACGGCAATCCCCACTCGCTCAGCTCGTCGCCGCCCCAGATGTCATTCACCAGCACGTCAAGCCCCAGGGTGATCCCATGCTGACGGATGTGATGGACGGACAAGCGCCGGCTCGGTGAGCAAGCGAGTTCGTGACGGCGAATTCGTCGGGCCTCGGTCAGATCACGACCGGCAGTCTGCGCCTGCGCACGGCCGTCACCCCGACAGCACGCGCCGCACCTCGTCCGCATCCACCGCCAGCGCCGCGGCGATCGCCTCGGCATCCTGTCCCAGGCCATGCAGGCGGCGGATCGCCTGCGCGAGCAGCAGGCGCCGCGCCTGCTCCGCCTGCTGTTGCGCCTGTTCCGCCTGCTGTTGCGCCTGTTCCGCCTGCTGTTGCGCCCGCTCCGCTCGCTGCGCCCGCTGCCGCTCCTGCTCCGCACGACGCTCGTGATGCTCCACCTGCCGCGCCAACAGCATCGAGTCCCGCAGCAGCAGGTCCTCACCCTCCATGGTGCGCCGCACCTCTTCCTCCGCCATCGCCTCCCGCAACTGCCGCAGTACGAAGGCGCACTCCAGCGGATACTCCCCTTCTTCGATCGTCAGCACGTGCGCGTCCCCCCGTCCGTTGCCCTTCACCAGTCCCTGGTCGAAGATCGCCAGCAGCCGCTCCAGCTCGTCCCGCCGCCGGCTCGCCAGCCGCGGGATCTGGATGATGTGGCTGCGGTGATGGATCCCCTCCACCAGCGGATGGCTCGCCGCAAGCTCCCGCCCCGTGCGCCGCTCGGTCACCCGCGGACAGACGTCGATCACCGCCTCGTCCGACAGATCATCCAGGGCGTAGCCCAGGAAGTAGATCGTCACGATCGGCACCGCCTCGGTGCGGCCCGAAGGGTGGGTGAGGATGTTGTCGCCGCTGCCGATCTGCTGGCCCAGGTAGCGCCGGAAGCGCTCGATCACGGTCGGCGCGTTGGCCTTCTGAATCTCGATCAGCACCTGCCGCTCACTGCCGTCGCGGGTCTGAACCCGAGCCGCGAAGTCCATGCGCAGCAGCGTCAGCGGCAGGTCGTGCTCCGGGTCTTCGGGGGTGCGGCGCACGGCGGTCTCCTGCGGGCTGACGCTGAGCGACTGCACCGCCAGACCGGTGATCCTGCCGATCAGCAGGCGGGCGACGCGCTGGTCCTGCATCAGGTACTTGAACACCACGTCGTAGATCGGGTTGGCGACATCCATACCGGCCCTCCATGCCGGCATTGAACCTGCGGTCCGCGCGGCCGGTCAATCGCCTTGCCGGTGTTGCGAGTGGTCGGTGCGGCGGCGGTGTCGTTCACTGACGGGCGTGCTCCCTGGTCTATTGCCGGGGCCGGGCGGCGCCGGACGCCGGCACAGGCTCCTGGCGCGCTTCACGTCCCGCCTCAGATCGCGACTGGCCGCCTGCGATTTCGTAGCGTGGGATAGTCCTGGTCAAGCCGGCCCTGCTCGGCGCGGATCCGTCCGAACAGCCGCTCCACCTCCGGCTCCACGGTGTGGTCGGTACGGACGGCGATGCCGCGGCCGGCGTCGCGCGTGGCCCCGGCGACCACGGCAACCTGTCCGGCAAGCGGTTGGTGTGGAGCGTTCAACCGCCGGTCGCGTGCGCCTGCGGCCAGGCGGAGTTCAGCTCGTGGATCGCCAGTGAGACGAGGCGCACGCTCCCGCCGTCGGCGTACAGCTCCAGCGGCATGTCGCAGGCGGCGGGCAGGAAGCAGAACGATGCCGACACCAGGCCGCGGGCGGCGAACAGCTCCAGCGAGGTACGGTCCACCAGGAGCTGCAGGCGCAGGCAGCCGTCGCCGTCGCGGGGGGCCGGGATCGTGTGGCCGAGCCAGGTAAACCGGGCGGCCGCGCAGTCGTAGCGCAGGTCGTGGCCGCGGATGATGATGCCGAACGCGGCAGCGTCACCGGGGTCGATCACCGCTTCGAGGTGGAACAGGTCCCAGTTCGTGTCGGGCGCCAGGTTGCGGTACTCGGTGGCCAGGCGGCCCTGCCAGCCGGGTCCGTGCACGTGGTACAGGTCGTGCCGGTTCAGGCCGGGGCCGAGCCGGTGCTCGTCCCAGCGCAGCGTGCGCCGGTGCAGCATCTCCAGCTCGCGCACCGGCTGCCGGCACAGGCGCACCCCCTCTGGCGTGGTGCGCATGGTCAGCTCGACCGGGAACGACATCTGGCCGTTGAACGGCATCGCCGGGAAGTGCCCTCGGCGCAGCCACGAGATCTGGATGCGGCGGCCATCCTCGGGCGGCACGTCGCTCCACGTCTGGGCGGCGTAGCCGTTGGCGCCCAGCTCGCTGCGCAGGGCCGGCGTCTCGGGGGTGAAGACGGTGCCGTCGAAGCGGCCCAGGCGGTAGACGCCGGCCGCGCCCCAGAACACCCAGCGGGTGTCGCCCGGGTCGCCGTCCACCGGCAGCTCGAACAGGTCGGGGCACTCTCTTGTGTCCGCCCGCGCTGTTGTCGGTGTCGACCACCGCCGACCCGGACCAGATGAATCCGTATTCGTCCGGGGCGATGGCGGTGTCGAGCTCGCGCCAGTGCACCAGGTCGGTGCTCACCGCGTGCCCCCAGGAGTTGGCCGCGTGGTTCATGAACCCAGGCGTGTGCTGAAAGAACAGGTGGTATTCGCCGCGATAGTAGACGAGCCCATTGGGGTCGTTCATCCACGAGTGCCGCGGGCTGAAGTGGAACTGCGGGCGGTGCAGCTCGTCATACATGGGGGACCCCGACCGAGACCGGCTAGGCCTGCATCCAGGGATACATGGGGCCGAGGAAGGGAGTCGGTTCGCTGGGGCGCGGGTAGGAGAGCTTCTGCGGGTGCTTCTCGATGCCGGCCTTCCACGCGGCGCTCCACTCGCCGTAGGTAGTCAGCGAGTCGGGCGCGGCGCGGCTGCGCGCGACCAGGCTCGGCCACTCCGGGCGCGGCGAGGGCGTACCGAGCGTCTGGTAGCGCAGGTCCATGCTCCAGCGGATGCCGTCGGTGCGGTTGGGGCCGGAGCCGTGCGGGCAGAGCTTGTGGATGAAGATCACGTCGCCCGTGCGCATGGGTACGGTCACCGGCTCGCACGGCGGCTGCGAGTCGAGGCTCCAGTACACCGTGCCCCGTCGGTGCAGGCCGGGACAGAGCTGCAGGCAGCCGTTGGCCGCCGTCGCCTCGTTGAGCGGGAACCAGACGGTGAGCACGAACAGCTCGCGCGCCTCGGGCGTGGTGAAGATCGCGTCCTGGTGCCAGGGGGCGATGTTGGAGCCCTTGTTCTCGGCTTCATCGGACGGAAGCTTGGCGCGCACGTGAGAGATGGCGTTGCACGAGATCTCCGGGCCGATGAAGCCCTCGACCAGGTCGAGCAGATTCGGGTTGCGCATGACCTCGAACAGGCCGCGCGTGCGCGTCCGCCCGATGTCCAGGGTCGCGTCCGACTCGAAGTAGGTCGCGGCGTCCTCATCGCAGATGCGCGCGAGCCGCGTGTCGAACGGCTCGTCCGCGTAGAGCTGCGAGATCCGGCCCTCCGCGTGCAGCCGCCGCGCGATGCCGTCGACGATCGCCGCATAGTCGTCGATCACCGGCTGAAGGTCCGCGTCGGACAGCGCCCCTTCGACCACCACGTACCCCTGTTCGACGAACCGATCGAGGTGTTCCTGGCTCAGCTTCATTTTGCTCGTACGATAAGGTACCAGACCGAGCGGCGTACAACGTGGCTTCAAACCGGCAACCGTGCACGCTGGCCACCTGACCGGACCCTGCGACACAATCCGGTGCGGGCTACCGTGTCCGCGCCGAGCGGACGTACGGTCCGCCAGTCATCCGTCAAGAGGCCGTAGACCTTGGATCGCGTTGCCGAACTGCTGCCTGAACACGCGCCGAGCATCGGCGATCTGGTCGAGGTGCGCTCGCGCCGCTGGCTGGTAGAGGCGGTGGAGGAGCCGCCCGAGCAGTCCGCTCGGGTGAGCCTGGCCTGCGCCGACGACGATGCCCAGGGGCAGACCCTGGAGGTCTACTGGGACTTCGAGATCGACCGCCGCATCCTGAAGCAGGAGGCGTGGAGCGACCTGGGCTCCAAGGGTTTCGACCCGCCGCGCCACTTCAGCGCGTTCCTGCACACCCTGCGCTGGAACTGCGTCACCGCCACCGACCCGAACCTCTTCCAGTCGCCGTTCCGAGCCGGCATCAGGATCGACGCCTACCAGATGGAGCCGTTGCGCAAGGCGCTTCGCCTCGCGCGGGTGAACCTGTTCATCGCCGACGACACCGGCCTCGGCAAGACCATCGAGGCCGGCCTCATCGCCCGCGAGCTGCTGCTGCGCAAGAAGGCGCGCACCGTGGTCGTCGCTGCTCCCGCGTCCGTGCTGGAGCAGTGGAAAGGGGAGATGGAGGAGCGCTTCGGCCTCCTGTTCGTGATCCTGGACCGCGCCTACCTGGCGCAGGTGCGCCGGGACCGGGGCTTCGGCGTCAACCCGTGGCGGACCCACAGCCGGTTTCTGGTCTCGCACAACCTCCTCATCGACCCGGCCTATGCCGATCCCATGCGCGAATGGCTCGGCGACCTGTCGCCGGGCAGCCTCCTGATCCTGGACGAGGCACACCACGCGGCGCCGTCGAGCGGCGGTCGCTACGGCATCGAAACGAGGTTCACCCGCGCCATCCGCGATCTCGGCGGGCGCTTCGAGCACCGCCTGTTTCTGTCCGCCACACCCCACAACGGCCACTCCAACAGCTTCGCCACCCTGCTGGAGCTGCTCGACCCGTACCGCTTCACGCGTGGCGTGAAGGTACGCGGCAAGAGCGCTCTGGAAGCCGTCATGGTCCGCCGCATCAAGGAGGACATCCGCGAGGTGCAGGGCGGATTCCCCAAGCGCGAGGTATGCCGGGTCGTAGTCGACGGCCTGCCGGACGACGCGCCGGAGCTCGTGCTGTCGCGGCTGCTCGACGAGTACCGCAGCGTCCGGGAGACCCGCTTCGAGCACGTGCCTGCGCGCACCCGCGCCGCGGCCGGACTGCTCGTGGTGGGGCTGCAACAGAAGCTGCTGTCGTCGATCGAGGCGTTCGCCATTTCCCTCATCCGGCATCGCAAGACGGCCCGCGCGCAGTGGGAGCGCTTCGCGTCCGGCGCTGGCCAGGACGCAGCCGCCGCCAGCGATGCCTTCGCAACCAGGGCCGCCACCCTGTTCGCCACGCCCCCGGACGCCGACGACGATCGCGCGGAGCACACGGACGAGGAGAACGCGGCGGAAGAGGCAGTCCAGATCGCCGCCATCAATGCCGCGTCCGAGAGCGCATCGGGCAGGGGGCCGGATGCCGCGGCGCTGTGGCGCGCCGAGCAGGACCTGCTCGACCGGATGGAGAAGGTGGCCTCCGCCGCCCGCGGCCGCCCGGACGCCAAGACCCGCACGCTGATCCGCTGGATCGACGACCACCTGTGCCCGGACCGGCCGACCTGGAGCGACCGACGGGTGCTGATCTTCACCGAGAACGTGATCGGCACGAAGCGCTACCTGCGCGAGATGCTGGAGCAGGCCATCGCCGGCACCGACCTCGCCGACGAGCGGATCGAGACCATCGACGGCCAGACCGCCGGCGCCAACCGCAAGGAGATACAGCGCCGCTTCAACGCCGACCCGGCGGACGACCCGTTGCGCATCCTGATCGCCACCGACGCCGCCCGCGAGGGTCTGAACTTCCAGGCGCACTGCACCGACCTGTTCCACTTCGACCTGCCCTGGAATCCGGGCCGGATCGAGCAGCGCAACGGGCGCATCGACCGCAAGCTGCAACCGGCGGCGGAGGTCCGCTGCCACTACTTCGCGCTCCCGCAACGCGCCGAGGACCGCGTCCTGGACGTGCTGGTCGGGAAGACGCAGACCATCAAGCGCGAGCTCGGCAGTCTCTCCAAGGTCATCGACGACGACATCGAACGCCGCCTGCGCACGGGCATCCGTCACCGGGACGCGAAGCGCCTCGCGGACGAGATCGAAGCGGCCGATCCGGACCAGGAGAAGAAGCGAGTCGCCGTCGAGGAGCTCGAAGCGGCCCGCGAGCGGCAGGAAGACCTGAAGGAGCAGATCGAGCGCTGCCGGGGACTGCTCGACCGATCGCGCCGCTGGGTCGACTTCGAGCCGGAGCCGTTTCGCGACGCGATGTCCTGCTCGCTGGAGCTGCTGGGAGCGAAGCCGTTGCAGGAAGAGAGGGTCGAGGATGGCTCCCCGGTCTGGACGTTCCCGCAGCTCACCGGCCAAGCGCAGGCCGATGCGAGCTGGACCGCCACCCTGGATACGCTGCGCGTGCCGCGCAGGAGCAACCAGAAGCTGGCCGAGTGGCGGCGCGAAGCTCCCATCCGCCCGGTGGTCTTCGAGGACGCCGGCGTGCTCACCGACCAGACAGTGCACCTGCACCTGGAGCAACGCATGGCGCAGCGCCTGCTGGCCCGGTTCCGCGCCCAGGGCTTCGTCCATCACGACCTGTCGCGCGCCTGCCTGGTGCAGGCGGCCGACTCCATCCCGCGGGTGATCCTGCTCGGCCGGCTGTGCCTCTACGGCCGCCGCGCCGAACGCCTGCACGAGATCCTGACTCCGGTCGCCGCCCGCTGGATCGAGCCGTCGCGACGCACCGGCCCGCTCCGGGCGTACGCCGGGGAGGCCGAAGCGCGCACCCTCGAACGCCTGGAGTCCGCGCTGCAGGATGCCCACGCTCCGAGTGAGACGATTCATCGCCGTCTGCTCGAAACCGCCTTCCAGGACATCACGGACCTGCTGCCGCAACTCGAGGCACGAGCCGAGCTGGTCGCTCGCAGCGCGGCCGACGCGCTGCGCGATCGTGGCGAGAGCGAGGCGCGGCAGCTCCGCCTGACACTGGAGGGTCAACGCCAGCGCGTCGAAGCGGAACTCGGCAAGCACGACGCCGAGCTCCAGCTCACCCTCGAGTTCAACGACGAAGAGAAACGCCAGCGGCAGGCCGACGTCGCCGCGTGGCGCAGGCGCCTGACTCAGTTCGACCGCGACCTCGAGACCGAGCCGTCCCGGATTCGCGAGTTCTACGAAGTGCGGGCACGGCGCGTGGAGCCGGTCGGTCTGGTGTATCTTTGGCCGGACACGGGATGACCGAAGCGCCGATGGGCCACCGACCGCTACAGGAATTCAGACTACGCGACTTCCGCTGCTTTCGGGAGCAGCAGACGGCGCGTTTGGCGCCGCTGACGTTGCTGGTCGGCGAGAACAGCACAGGCAAGACCTCGTTTCTGGCAGCGATACGGGCGATGCTGGAGGTCGCGAACTACTACGTAGACCCCGACTTCCGTGCCTCGCCGTATGACCTCGGTTCCTTTCCTGAGATTGCTCATCGCCGGCTCCCGAACGGCGGCCACGGCGGATCTCAGTCGTTCACCTTGGGGTTCCGGTCTGCCGGCACGCGAGTCGAGTCTGTTGAGATGGACGCCACGTTCATCCTCGGTGACGGAGCTGCGCCCACTCTGTTGGCCGTGGTCTGGGGCACCGACGAGGTATGGGTTCGAGAGGTACGCGGCAAGGCCGGCTTTCATAGCGACCTTGGGTGTGCGAGCGGATCATGGCGGCTTCTGTCACCGGCACGGCAGCCGAACCGCAAGGTCAAGCAAATCGGACTTCCCGCGTTCGTTGACGTTGACGTCGACATCGACAGATTGGACAGGCCGCAACCGCTGGAGGAAGGTGCTCGCGACGTTCCAACCCAAGATGAACGCAAGAAGTTGACCGACCTGTATGTGGAGAGCTTCGAGTTCTTTTCCGAAGCGTTTCCTGGCGCGCCGATCCGGTCCAACCCGCAACGGACGTACGATCCGGTGCGGCTCGCAGATGACCCCGAGGGATCGTCCACTCCATCGTTGCTTGCTCACATCCATTCGAGGGAGCCGGAACGGTGGAGTCGGCTGAGAGAGAAAGTGAGTGAATTCGGCCGCATGTCCGGACTGTATGACGAGATAGTGGTGAACCAGCTTGGCCGTGCGTTCGAACCCTTTCAGTTGGAGGTGGTGCAGTGCGGCAACACACACAACGCACCGAAGTCAAACGTGATCGACGTGGGCTATGGCGTGAGCCAGGTGCTGCCCTTGTTGGTCGCTTTGCTCGATCCGCTACGATATCCGCTGTTCCTCCTGCAGCAGCCGGAAATCCACCTCCATCCACGCGCCCAGGCTGCGCTCGGGAGTCTCTTTTGCGCGAGTGCTTCTGCGGGTGATCAGCTCATCGTCGAAACCCACAGCGACTACATCGTCGACCGCGTCCTGCTTGACATTCGTGACAAACGCACGGATCTGAATCCGAACGACGTATCGATCCTTTACTTCGAGCGTGATGACCTGTCCGTCACCATTCACTCGATTCACATCGACGATGAGGGCAACGTGCTCGATGCCCCAAAGGGATACCGGGGTTTTTTCGAGGATGAGCTGAAACGGGTGATCGATTACTGATGTGCGCCATAGTCGATGCGAACGTCGCGTTTGAAGTGTTCGGCGGGAAGCGGACTCCGGCCGGGATACGGTTCCGGGATTGGTTGGACGGTGGGCGCGGGCAGCTCGTGGTCGGCGGCAAGGTGCTGGAAGAGCTGGTGCGCAATCGCAATTTCGCACGCTGGCTGCTGGAGGCCCGCCGGATGAGCGCGCGGGTGCGTCAGATCGGCGGGGAGCGGATCCGTGAACACCAAGAGGAACTTGCCCGAAGCGGAGTTCTGCGATCCGACGACGAGCACGTCATCGCACTCGCCCTGGTCAGTGGGGCGCGCCTGCTGTACACGGATGACGCCCGTTTGCAGCATGATTTCGCGAATCTGGCGGTGATGCGCGATCCCCCCGGAAGGATCTACACGTCTCGACCGGATGGCCGCTTCACGACTGAACACCGAGCGCTGCTCGACGCGAAAGAGCTCTGCGTCCGGCCCGACGCAGGTTGACGGATGCCCGCCTCCGATCCGAACACCCGAGCCCTTCTGGAATGGCCGGGCTTCATCCAGCCCAACGGCTTGGTGGTCTCCGCTGCCGGCACTCGTCACGGCAGGGGCCATCCTGAACCGACAGGACGCGGCAGGGCAGAAACTGCTGGCCGGCTGCAGTGGTGGCAGTTCATTAGACCGCGACCCGAACTCCATGCCGCCATCTCCGGCCTGAAGTGGGTAGTGACAGTCTCTCGGGTTGGTCAGCACGCCGCCGTAGCGGTTCAGCCAACCGATACCGTGACGAGAAAACGTTGATCGTATTTCCCGTCGCTACCTGCGCCGCACTTTACGCCCCCCAATCCCGCCATCACGAGATATGGACACGCTTCTTCGCTCGTCGTTGGGAGACGGCCTTCGCTACACTCCCTCCGACTGCTTCGAGACCTTCCCGTTTCCCGATCACTGGGAAACCGCTCCGATCTCGAAGCCGCCGGCGCGGCATACTACGACTACCGCGCCGCGCTGATGGTCGACAACGGCGAGGGCATGAAGACGACCTACAACCGGTTCCACGACCCCTACGAGAGCGGCCCGTGCATCGCGGAACTCCGCGAGTTGCACGGCGCCATGGACCGCGCCGTCCTCGCCGCGTACGATTGGACCGACATCCCTACCGAATGCGACCTCCTCCTCGACTACGCGATCGACGAAGCCACCCGGGGCCGCAAGAAGAAGCCCTACCGCTCGCCCGATCCCGTCCGCGACGAAGTGCTCGCCCGCCTCTTCGCCCTCAACACCGAACGCGCCTCCCCGAGGCCCGCGCCGGCGCCTCACCACGAACACCGAAGCCGGAGCCTGGACAGATCCGATACCGACCAGCGACCCTGCGCCCGGTCCTCAAGATAGCCGAAGCGCAACCCTTTTGGGATACCACCGATGGCTGAACACATTCTGCAGCGCCCCGAACAGGTCGTATGCTGGATCGATCAAGTACGCAGCCTGGCTGACGCCCATCGCCGTGAACTCGGGTTTCTCCCCGAGAGCGCCTATTGCGACGCAGCCATGAAGGGAAACCTGTGGGCTGCGATTGACGAGAAATCACGTCAGTTGCGCGGACACCTGTTGTTCGGTGGCCAATATCCTCATTTGAAGATATTCCAGATCTGCGTCCGCCCGGAGTGCCGTTCCACCGGCACCGCAGGCAAGCTCATCTCCGCTCTGATTCGATACGGCGAAGAGTCCGACCATCTGACCATTTCCGCGCGAGTATCATCGAAACTCGCGGCCAACAGTTTCTGGAAGAAATCGGGCTTCCGCATCACCAGGCAGACTCCCGGCAAAGGTGCCGAGACAACCATCAACGTCTATGCGCTCGATCTCGACGTCCCATCATTGTTCGGCACCGACCTGCGGCACGGTCGGCGACCACGCGGGACCACCGGCATGGTGCTCGATACCAAGCGGCCACTGTTGCAAACCCCTCTCTACGTAATCGATCTGAACGTGTTCTTCGACGTTGTACGGAATCGGGATACCGGCGAAGCCTCGCAGTTGATGTCTGCGGCGCTGAAGCAGCAGATCCGCCTCTTCGTGACGCCCGAATTCGTCACAGAGCTGGTGCGTAGTTCGCATAATCGGAATGCCGACCCGATCCTGGAGTTCGCGAAGACTCTGCCGACGCTGCCCCGAATCGAACCAAAGCTGCTACAACCTCTCGTCGAGAAGCTGAGAGAGATGCGGTCCTCGATCTCTTGAGGATCGCGACCAGAGAGGGCTAACGATGAGTCCGATCGGATTCATCTTGCCTATGCGATCCATCATGGAGCATTCGGGTTCGTCACACGCGACTACGGGATTCTCCAGCATACGGCGCGTCTGCGCGATCAACATGGGCTGCGGGTAATGTCCCCTACCGATCTCCTCGACTCCGTCGCAGATGACGAAATCACCGGTCAAGTGACGGTCTCCGCAGAGACCGGCGAGATCATCGCTTCGGGCGTCGACGACGGAAATCGCGCACGCGTCGAACGATTCCTCCACCAGCGTAGGGCCGCGAAACGCGACGTCGCCATCTGGCTCGGCTCGCCCGGGACCCGCTCGGGACCGGAACCCATCGTCGTGAGATTTGGCGATCAGGTCGTCGGCGTCGGGGCGTGGTCTGCGACGCCCGGTCCCGGACGCCACGCACGATTGCATCTGCATGTCGATGAGCGTCATCCCGGCGCCGACCGAGCAGTCGATTACATTCTGGAGCGTACCGCGAACGTCTGTAGGCCAAGCCAGTTGTGGCGGTTCAACGTCACGATGCCGCGGGACCAGATCAAGACGCGCGAAACGGCGCTTGTGCGAGGATTCCAGAGACAGGAGGACTCCGCGAACGACTCCGCTATCGAACTGAGCAGAGTGGCGATCAAGGGAGTGGTCGTCGCACACTCGTGGCGACGATTCCGTAACGACTTCAAGGACGCTACGGGCATAGGACTCGCCGATGAGATGCCGAGTCATGCGGAACTGGTCAATACGGGTATCGTCCTGAGTCGGGAAGAAGCGAGCATGCGGACGATGTCGCTGTTCGACTTCGAGACGTTCATCTCGCCCGGAATGCTGATCGGTCGGGATAGGAACTCCGTGATCGTTCCGATCAAGGAAGCATACGCGGAGGAGTTACTCCCGGTGAAGATACGGGAACAGGGACTGCTGTTTTCGCATCGTGATGCGGCCTTCCGGTTGGAACGAGCGTATTTCCTCAGCGCCGGCAAGCATGCCGTCCTGCCACACGGGACGCTTATTGTATTCTACGTTAGCGGCGATCTTGGTCAGGCCGTAGCATCGGCACGGGTAACGTTTTCCGACACCACGACGGCAGCATGGGCGGCGTCTCACTTGAGCAGACAGGGTGTTTTGGCGGAGGAAGAGCTTCATGAACGAGCAAATGACCGGGGTAAGATCACGACGTTCACGTTCGATAATCTGGTTGCATTTCCGCGCCGCATCGATTTCCGCGAACTCAAGCAGATGGGGTGCGTCGGCGGGGCGAATCTGGTAACCGCCCAAAGGATATCCAACGAATCGCTCGGCCGCATCGTCGAACGCAGCTTCGGGGTGAAGTTCTGATGAGCCAGGTAATCATGTCCCTCAAGCCGGAATACGGAGACTTGGTGTTGTCGGGCGCCAAGACGGTGGAACTCCGAAACCGAATTGTCAGGATCGCATCGGGAACGACGATCTGGATCTACGTCACCCGCCCGATAAGCAGCATAGTTGGTCAGGCGGAAGTGAGTCGGGTCATCCATGACAGTCCAAGAGTGATATGGCAGCGTTTCAGCGACCGGATGTGCATCGACCGGGGTCGATTCGACACCTATGTCGGTCATCGAGTTCGAGTGTCGGCACTGGTGTTGACGGGAGCAAAGAGTCTGTATGGTCCCGTGAACATAGGCGGCATACGACATGTCTTGGGTGAGTTTCATCCCCCACAGTTCTACGCACATGTGCGGCCGGAGAGCGGCCTTTTCCGCGCGTTGAACGACAACTCTATCGTCACCGACATGTGGCGCGACTCAATCGGGAGTCGATCGAATAGCCATGGACACTGTGGCTGATCGCAGGACGATCACGCGGGTCGCTCTGCGCAACTACAGGAGCATCGCCGCGTGCGACGTGGCGCTCGGACCGTTGGCGATCGTCGTCGGGCGCAATGCTGCGGGCAAGAGCAACTTCCTGGACGCGTTGCGCTTTACGGCGGAGGCGCTGCATGTCTCGCTGGACCACGCCGTGCGGGAGCGCGGCGGCTTTGCGGAGGTCTGCCATCGGGCAGCGACGCAACGGAGGCACTTCGGTATCCGCCTCGACTTCCGGCTGACGGACGCTGCCGGCTGGTATGCGTTCGACGTCGGCACGCGAGGCGACGGCGGCTACGTCCTGCGCCGGGAGGAGTGCCGCCTCCGGGCCACGGGCGACGAAGCGGAACGGTTTTTCCGGATCGAGCATGGCCGCTGTGTCGCCACGTCGCTCGCATACCCGCCACTGGCGGACGACGGATCGCTCTATCTGGTACGTGCCTCCAACGTGCCGGAGTTTCGCTCGGTCTACCGGGCACTGGCGAGCATGGCATGCTACCACATCGACCCGCGCGCGCTCGGCGGCTTTCACACGCCGACAGCGGATCAGGTACTGGTACGGGACGGCAGCAACGCCGCCGGCGTTCTGGCGAGCATGAAGTCGCAGCGTCCCGCGAGCGTCGAACGCATTACGGATTACCTCGCTGCGGTCGTGCCGGAGATAACAGGAGTGGATTCCCAGGTCTTCGGCAACCGACTTGCTCTCGAGTTTCATCAACGGGGGGACGACGCCGAACACCCGCGGCGCTTTCTTGCCGACGGCATGTCGGACGGCGTGTTGCACGTTCTGGGCGTCCTCCTGGCGCTGTTCCAGAACTCCGGCGCCGAGTGCGGCGCTCGCCTGGTGGGCGTCGAGGAACCCGAGACCGCACTTCACCCCGAAGCTGCCGGTGTGCTGATGGACATGCTTCTGGAAGCGAGCGAACGGACGCAGGTATTCGTCACCACGCACAGCGCCGATCTTCTGGATCGGGAGTCGATTCCCGTGGATTCGATCCTGCCGGTAGGTTCCCTTGATGGTACCTCGCGGATAGGTCCGCTGGACGAGGTAGGCCGTTCGGTACTGCAAGACGGCACGTTCACCGCCGGCGAGCTGCTCCGTATCGATCAGCTACACCCGGACCCCGATCTCGCAACGCCGCACCGGGTGGATCTGTTTCGCGAGGCGTGATCTTGGCCTCGATCATGGCCATCGTCGAAGGCAGCGGTGAAGTTCAGGCAGTACCGGTCCTGCTCCGGCGGATCGTGCAGGAACTCGCGCCCGCGCGTGTTCCCGTGATCCTGAAACCGATCCGCGTCCAGCGAACAGGATTCATGAAGGAAGATGTCCTGGAACGGTACGTCGGCCTCGCCGCTCAGCGTGTCGGCGCCGGCGGGGGAATCCTGATGCTACTCGACGCCAACGGAGACTGTCCGGCGAGACTTGGCCCCGCCCTGCTCGCACGTGCCCGGTCGGCGCGCCCGGATCGGCGCATCGAAGCTGTCGTGGCGAAGTGCGAGTATGAAGCATGGTTCCTTGCTTCGATCGAGTCGATCGCGGGCAGCCGTACCCTTGCCCGGGACATCGTAGCGCCGCGCCACCCCGAGTCGATCCGGGGCGCCAAGGAGTGGCTCAGCCAGCGCAGGCAGACACCGTACCGACCGACCGCAGACCAGGCGGCGCTGACGGCCCGGTTCGACATGGCCTTGGCGCGACGCCGTTCGCCGTCGTTCGACAAGATGTGGCGCGCGGTCGGCGCGCTGTTGCGGTGACCGGCTGTCTACCGTACCGGAGCAGAGACGTTGAGCGGGGCAGGATGGTCCGATAGACTGGCATGGAGAGATCTCCCAACGTGCCGCGTATGTCGTCGAGCGGGCTATTGCCCTGAGCCGCGCTCCGGACGCTCCGCTGCCGGGGCAGATCGAGAAGCTTGGCCCGTTGCTCGACATCGCCGCGCAGGACGGTGATCTCGCTGGGAGACTTCGCCTGTTCAGCTTGACGCAGGAGCAGGGGTATGCCGCCGACTACGATCACGGAAAGATGTACTGATGTGCGCCATAGTCGATGCGAACGTCGCGTTCGAAGTGTTCGGCCGGAAGCGGACTCCGGCCCGGATACGGTCGGCTGAACACCGAGCCTTGCTCGACGCGAAAGAGCTGTGCGTCCATCCTGAAGCCCGCTGACGCATGCCCGCTCCCGATCCTGACACCCGCGCCCATCTGGAATGGCTGGGCTTCATCCAGCCCAACGGCTTGGTGGTATCGGCTCCGGCGCTGGTCAAGGCGGGCGCGATCCTGAACCGTCAGGACGCGGAGGGGCAGGGGCGGCTCGCCGGCTGCGTCGACCAACGGGCGACCTTTCCGGGACGCGATCCGGAGCCGTGCGTGCGAGACTTTCGAGAGTTCGCGAGCGCGGTGCTCGGCTGGGGCTTCTCGCCCAAGGGCTACGCGGGCACGGAAGAAACTCCCGTCCCGTCCGACCTGACGGTCGATCTCCCGGACTACGGTGAGACGCTGCGCCCGGACTTCGCGGTGCGCGAGCGCGATCCGCAGAACGGCGCATCGCCGTGGCAACTGCTCGCGCAGGTGCTGGATGCGGGCCAGGACTTCGACAAGCCGACGACCGGCGCCGGCGGACTGGAGGCATCTCCCCAGGGCCGCGCGGAGCGCCTGCTCCGCGGCACCGGAGCCCCCGCCGGTGTGCTGTTCAACGGCGTCGCGCTCCGCCTGATCTCCGCGCCCCGCGGCGAGAGCTCCGGCTGGATGGACTTCCGCTTCGCGGACCTGATCAATACCGCCGGGCGCCCGCTGTGTTCCGCGTTGCGCCTGCTGTTATCCGAACAGCGCCTGCTGGCAATGCCCCGCGAGCAACGTCTTGCCGCCCTGCTCGAAAGCAGCCGCAAGTACCAGAACGAGGTTTCCGAACGCCTCTCGGAGCAGGTGCTGCACGCCCTGTACGAGCTCCTTCGCGGCTTCCAGGCCGCTCACGACTCCTCCCGCGGCGGGCTTCTGCGCG
The DNA here is from genome assembly GCA_965215345.1 of Spirochaetia bacterium. Classification (GTDB taxonomy): domain Bacteria; phylum Spirochaetota; class Spirochaetia; order SZUA-6; family Bin103; genus CATQHW01. The sequence goes on from CBDCDL010000002.1 coordinate 3,968,905, forward strand.
AGCTGCTCTCCGGGGAAGGCGACCGCAACGACATCTACCGCGGCCTGCTCTCCGTCATCCTGCGCCTGGTCTTTCTGCTCTACGCGGAGGAACGCGGCATGCTGCCGGACGACGAGAGCTTCGCGCGGTACTACTCGCTCACCGGCCTCTACCAGCGCTTGCGCGAGGATGCGGCGCTCAACCCGGACACCATGGACCAGCGCTTCGGCGCCTGGGCGCAGCTTCTGGTGCTGTTTCGCCTCATCCACGATGGCGCCCGCGCCCATCGCACCGGGGGCGCCGTCAGCCTGCCGGAGCGCCGCGGCGCGCTGTTCGACCCCGACCGCTTCCGATTCCTCGAAGGCCGTAGCGGGGGCGGTGTCCGGCAGACGATCGAGCGGGTGCTGCCACCCCACATCTCGGACGGCGTCGTCTATCGCGTGCTGGAAAAGCTGCTCGTCCTCGACGGCGAGCGCATCTCCTACCGCACGCTCGACGTGGAGCAGATCGGCTCGGTGTACGAGACCATCATGGGCTTTCGCCTGGAGACCGCCACCGGCCGCTCGGTCGCCATCAAGCCTGCGAAGAAGCTGGGCGCGCCGAACACGATCGATCTCGACGCGTTGTTGTCGCAGCCGAATGCCCGCCGCAGCAGATGGCTGCAGGACCGCGCGGACCGGACCATCACGGACAAGGTCGCAAAGGGGCTCCGGGAAGCACAGACGGTAGACGATCTGCACGTGGCGCTGGACCGCGTTCTGGACAAGGACGCGACGCCCGACATCATCCCGCCCGGCGCTCTGGTGTTGCAGCCTGACGAGGAGCGGCGGCGCTCCGGCTCCCACTACACGCCGCGCGAACTCACCGAGCCGATCGTCCGTCACACCATCGAGCCCCTCCTTGATCGGCTGCGCGGCGAGGACCGGCGGGCGCCGACGCCGGAGCAGATCCTGGACCTCAAGATCTGCGATCCGGCGATGGGTTCCGGCGCGTTCCTGGTCGAGACCGGTCGCCAGCTCGCTGACGCCCTGATCGATGCGTGGGGCGCTCATGGCGCCATGCCAACCATCCCGCCGGACGAGGACGAGGTGATCTACGCCCGGCGCCTCGTCGCCCGGAAGTGCCTCTACGGCATCGACCGCAACCCCATGGCCGTCGACCTTGCCAAGGTCTCGCTGTGGCTGAGCACGCTGGCGCGCGACCATCCGTTGACCTTCGTGGACCACGCCTTCCGCCAAGGCGACTCGCTGGTAGGGCTGACCCGCCGGCAGATCGAGGCGCTGCACTGGAAGCGCGGTCAGGCCCCGGTCCTGACAGGCTTCGGCGTCCAGGAAGCGCTGGAAGAGGCATCCGCACTGCGGCGCCAGATTCGCGAGGCGGACGACACCGTCACGGACCGCCGGTTGCAGAGGCTCTGGCGCGATGCACAAGACGCACTCATCGACGTGCGGCTGTTCGGCGATCTGGTGCTGGCCGGGTTCTTCGAGGGCTCCAGGCCGAAGGAGCGGGAATCGCGAATTCGGGCGTACCAAGCGGCGATCGTGAATCGCGAGTCGCGGCGACATGCGGTGGAGATGGAGCAACGGCGCAACGCGGAGATGCCGTTCGCGCCATTCCATTGGGAGATCGAGTTCCCCGAGGTGTTCGAGCGCGAGAACCCGGGCTTCGACGGTTTCGTTGGCAACCCGCCATTTGCCGGAAAGAACACCGTCGCGGCGGGAAACGTCAGTGGCTACCCAAGCTGGCTCAAGGAGATGCATGAAGAGAGCCACGGCAATGCCGACCTCGTGGCGCACTTCTACCGGCGTGCGTTCAGTCTGGTTCGCGATGGTGGCACGCTCGGCCTGATCGCCACCAACACCATCGCTCAGGGCGACACGCGGTCCACGGGACTGCGCTGGATCTGCGAGCACGGCGGCGAGATATACCGCGCCACCAAGCGGGTCAAGTGGCCCGGCGACGCGGCCGTGATCGTCAGCGTGATGCACGTCGTCAAGGGTGAATTCGTTGGCGACAAGTGCTCGACGGGCCAAGTGCTCGACGGTGTGCGGGTCTCACAGATCACGGCGTTTCTGTTCCATCGGGGTGGCCACGGCGATCCGGTGCGGCTGGCGGCCAACGCCGGCAAGAGCTTCCAGGGAAGCATCGTGCTCGGCATGGGATTCACCTTCGACGACACCGACAAGAAGGGTGTCGCATCGACCATCGCCGAGATGCAGCGGCTGATCGAGAAGGACCCGCGCAACCGCGAAGTCATCTTCCCCTACATCGGAGGGGCAGAGATCAACACCAGCCCCACCCACGCCCACCACCGCTACGTGATCAACTTCAACGATCGAAGCGAGGAGGAGTGCAGACGACGCTGGCCGTCCCTTATGACGATTGCTGAGGAGCGCGTGAAGCCCGAACGGATGAAGGTAAACAGGCGAGTCCGGCGGGACCGTTGGTGGCAGTTTGGCGATAGGCAACCGGCCCTCTACGCCGCCGTCGACGGACTGGAGCGGGTGCTGGCGATCTCGCGTGTCAGCGAGAACACCGCTTTAGCATTCCTACCTTCTCGTAGAGTATTTAGCGATCGACTCGTCGTGTTTCCGGATGCCAGATACGGCATGTTTTGCGTCCTCCAATCTCGGTTACACGAGCTTTGGTCACGGTTCTTCGGATCGTCACTTGAAGATCGACTTACCTACACTCCATCCGATTGCTTCGAGACCTTCCCGTTCCCTACCGAATGGGAGACGCATCCGGCCCTCGAAGCAACGGGCAAGGCATACTACGAGTACCGCGCGGCGCTCATGGTGGATAGCGACGAAGGCATGACCTATACCTACAACCGTTTCCACGACAGATACGAGAGCGATCCGCGAGTGGCAGAGCTCCGGGAACTTCATACGGCAATGGATCGCGCCGTTCTGGACACATACGGCTGGACCGACATCCCTGTCGCATTGCGAATTCCTCCTCGACTACGACATCGATGAGGCGACCTGGGGCCGCAAGAAGAAGCCGTACCGCTACCGGTGGCCGGATACCGTCCGTGACGAAGTGCTCGCCCGCCTCCTCGCCCTCAACGCCGAACGCGCAGCCGCCGAAGCCCGAGACGGCGCGAACCCCCACATTCCGATGCCGATACCTGATAACGCGCCGTACGGAACAACGGAGCATCGCCTCGTCCTCAAGGTAGCGGAATCATCGTCCCCATATGGTCCACCTGATGGCTGACTGTCTTCTCAAGCGCGCCGAGGAAGTCCTGCCATACGCTCCACAGGTACGGAGTCTGGCCGACGAAGATAGGACTGTTGGACGAAGTAGGCGCTCGGTCCTGTGGAAAGGGACCTTTGTTGTACCCGAGTTAGCGATTGGCACGAAATAACCGATACACTATGAGTGGATGTCGAGACGTTGCGAACGAAGTACCAAGCGCTTGCACCGGTGTTGAACGAGCGCACCCGTCGGCTGTGGGCGGCCGTCGAAGCCGAAGCGGTCGGCCGCGGCGGCATCGCGATGGTCGCTCGCGCCACCGGCATGTCGCGCACGCGCATCGCACGCGGCATCGACGAACTCAGATCCAAGCATCGGTTGGAGCCAGGCCGTACGCGGCGCGCTGGCGGCGGTCGCAAGCGTATCGCGGACACCGACCCGACGCTGGTCTCGGACCTGAACTCGTTGCTGGAGCCCATCACCGCCGGGGAGCCCGATCACAGTCCCCTGCGCTGGACCTCCAAGAGCGTGCGCAAGCTCACCGCCGAGTTGCAGGCGCTGGGGCATGCGGTGGGTCGTCGCGTCGTCAACGAGTTGCTGCACCACCTCGGCTACACGCTGCAGGCGAATCGCAAGAGCAGCGAAGGAACCGAGCACCCGGACCGCGACGCTCAATTCAACTACCTCAACGAGCAGGTGCGCAGCGCGCAACAGCAGGGCCATCCGGTCATATCGGTAGACACCAAGAAGAAGGAGCTGGTCGGGGAGTTCAAGAATGGCGGCCGGGAGTGGCGGGCAAAGGGCGATCCGGAGCAGGTGAAGGTCCACGACTTCGTCATCCCGGAGCAGGGCAAGGCGATTCCCTACGGCGTCTACGATCTGAGCCGCGACGAAGGCTGGGTCAGCGTGGGGGTCGATCACGACACCGCGCACTTCGCCGTGAACGCGATCCGCAATTGGTGGAACCGCATGGGTCGCTCAGCCTACGGCGGTAGCGGCCAGTTGGTGATCACCGCCGATGCCGGCGGCAGCAACAGTCCGAGAACCCGGCTGTGGAAGTGGGAGCTGCAGCGGTTCGCGAATCGCACTGGGCTGTCGATCACGGTCTGCCACTATCCGCCGGGCACCAGCAAATGGAACCGCATCGAGCACCGGCTGTTTTCCTACATCGCCATGAACTGGCGTGGCAAGCCGCTGGTCAGCCTGGCTACCGTGGTCAATCTGATCGGGGCCACGACGACCCGGAGCGGTGTGCGGGTGCGCTCGGAGATTGATACGCGCTTGTACCCTCAAGGGGTGAAGGTGACCGACGAGCAAATGCAGCGCATCAATCTCTCACGGCATGAGTTTCACGGCGACTGGAACTATACGATCGATCCGATACCCGTCAGCTAAATCAAAAATGTATCATTTTGTTTCGCGCTAGGCCCTTACCGACCGGTCGCCGATCAACCGGCGCTGACCGCCCGCTTCGACATGGCGTTGGCGCGCCGGCGGGCACCGTCCTTCGACAAGATGTGGCGGGCGATCAGCGGGTTGCTGCATTGAGTAAAGCTTGAGTCGTGCGCTGGAACAGGTGCCGCGAGGATCACTATGACGACCTCGTTCTGGATCGGTACTATGCTCACCGTAAGGTTTCTGCAATACGTATTCCCGACTTGGCGATCCAGGGTGTCTCGGTGCGGCTGAACGCGGCGCTGGCCGACGCGCGGGTGTTCTGGGCCAACGATGGCTACGAGATCGAATACAACCCGCATAGGCCTCGAGGCCGTGTGAATTTCTCGATCGCGCACGAGATTGCGCACACGTTCTTCCGTATTGCGCCCAAGAGGTGAAAAACCGACGCCGCGAGAGGTGGGAGCACCCCAATTGGCAGCTTGAGTTGCTCTGCAATGTAGGCGCGGCAGAGCTCACGATGCCGGCCGGATCGTTCCCGTCGGAGGACGACGCGATTGTGACGATCGAGGAGTTGATGCGCCTGCGGAAGGACTTCCAGGTATCGGCGGAAGCCGTGCTGGTCAGGTTGGTCAAGCTGGCGGCGTCGAGGATATCCTGCTTTTCGGCGACGAGACTACCGAAGCACGACAATACGGCCGAGTACCGGATCGATTACCGGATCGGGTCGTCACTATTGTCGGAATCAGCAACGAGCCACGTGCGGCGACCGATCCGGTCGGAAGTGCTGGATGGATGCGTAGCAATCGGGACGACATCGAAGGGAATCGAAACGTGGGAGCCCAGTGATCCGGAAGTGCACATGGAGGCGGTAGTGCTACCACCACTGCCAAGTACGAATAACCTACGGATTGCGGGGTTCATGTGGCCGGCCTCGGAAGCGCCGGGCGTTGGGGGGATCGAGTACCGTCAAGGCAACGCGGCGGTATTCGCGGCAAATGTGAACGCGACCATCGTGCACATCGTTAACGACAAAGCGCAGCGTTGGGGACCCCGAGGCGCGCGGGAGTTGCGGCTTAAGCATCCGAGCGCCTATGACGACTACGCTTGGTGGAAGAGCGAGAACCCGAACACAACGTCCCTAGGTGATGTCCACATGGTTGCCGTGGGAGGCAACAACAGGCATGTAGTGACCTTGGTTGCACCGAAGGACTACGGGAAGTCGGGTCGGCCTCGTATCCGATACAGGGCACTGGACGCGGCGCTGCACGATGCACGCGACAGGCTCGAAAATGCGGGCGTGCGGGTGTTGAAAGGAACGATCGAAGAACCGCAAGGCGATTCGGAACAGTAGGCGGTCAATACGGTGCGCCGCTACGTACAGGCACCAGTGTGGTGTCCTTTTGTCGGGATAGCTGATCGGCCTTTACACACCTGAGTCAGCTACCCCTATTTTGTGGTCAGTTTACTGTGATGCGTTTCCGCGTGCCTCCAACTGAACGTGAGACGCCCCCCCCATAGATCACAGATCAATCTGAGAGCCGACACGGCGTGCCTCCTACGGCCACGGCCATGGCTCGCGTCGTACGGCTTGATCCCTTGATCCTGAACCCGGTTGCGTGGCTACTGGCGCGCCTGACAAAGTACTCACTCGCCTCCACTTGGGCCGTGTCACTACCGTCATACCGTCATACCGCCCTACAAGCCGCTACCGCCGCTCACCGAGAATTGCTGCGGGGTGTTCGATTCACTTGACATCACCCATGGGATCGCTTTACCATCTCTTAGAGACGTCCATGCTCCGTTACATAGGCCGGACAATATCGGAAATGGTCGGGAGAATCCGGGTCAGGAGTGCGCTGAATCCCATTCTCTGGCTCTGTGCGATAGTCGCCGTTCCGGGCATGTTTCTTGCTGCTCAACAAGAAGGGAGCGTTCCAACTTGGTTAGTGATTCTCATCTTCCTTCCGGTCTCAGTCGCCGTCATCGGATTTCTGTTCTTACTATTTTTCGATAGAGACAAGCTGCAATCCGAGGAGTACCAGCTCCGAAAACAGTCGTTGGAGCTGATCCAGGAGAAGGGAGATTCATTTCCGGTGGACGCCCCTTCGATCGAATCAATAACAAATCCGGAACGGCCAAGGCTCGACGCCGAGGATACAGGAGGATCATAACAGGATGGCAAGGGCATATCTTCTGATCTATAGTGACAAGGTGGGGACCCGAGACGAGGTCAAGGAATTCATCGACAGCAGATCAGAAATCGAGTTTTGGAGATACGACCTTCCCTACGTGTTTTACTTGATTTCGTCGTTATCGGCAGACGAGCTATATGAAGTCGTTCAGGACTTCAATCGGCAACGCGGTCGATTCCTCATCAGCGAGGTGGGCTCCAACACGCAGGGATGGCTTCCCAAGGAGACATGGAAACTACTGAACACCGGTAGAGTCGAGGAGAGGCGCGCCCTGCCGTAGATGGAGAGAGTGGCGGTTTGCCGGCAGCTTTCGCATGCGCCGGTGCCTCAGTCTCTACCGTAGCCACGTTTCCTCTCCCTGTTCATCGAACCCGGCGTGCCGATTTCCAGCACCCGGGCTCTCGGACGAGATCATGCCTTCGCCCACGGAAAGCGTGCCGTTCGCAGCGCAAGGCGGGTACGGCCATGGTCGTTCCAGAGCCGCTCATCCGAGAAGCGCACGTACTTCCCGGCCCGTACCTTGTGCGTGCGACACAGCCACCAGCGCAACCGCCGGATCGCATGCGCATCGACCGCCTTGTAGGCTGGACTGACTTTGGCCCAGTTGGAAGTAGTTCTCCCACCCTTCCATCATTAGTTCAGGCGCATCACCACCACCGTCGAGTCCAGTAGGTCCGTACCTCCGGTGGTATACGTTGCTGAACAGCGGCGAGATCGGCGCCCTGCGGCGTCCCCTTCCTCGCCCGTCGCGCTCGGTTCGTACGGCGCATGCTGCCTTCGCCGTCGTCCTCTTCCACCGGCATTTCCAGCCACGCCTTGATCCAGCCCAGCATGCGCCCGTCGCTCACGCGCCGGGCGACGCATGATCTTCCGTTCAGGTTCGGTCGCCGCTGGCACCGCCTTCGGCTCCGACCGCCTTCCTGTTGATCTCGCTTAGGCAACCGCTGCCAGGCGCTCTCCGGGAACTCGCGCAACGCCTTCATCAGGTTGCGGGCTGCTTGGCGACGATGAAGAACTCCACCTCGCGGTCCTCGCTTATGGTCACCAACGCCTCGCTGTCGTAGCTGCTGTCGGCGCGCATCCGCAGTCTTGAGGAACCGGAGACCGCACTGCATCCCGATGCTGCCGGTGTCCTCACGACGTGCTGCTGGATGCCAGCCCGTCCAGGTCATCGTGACCACCCACAGCGCCGATCTCCTGGATCGCGAGTCCGTTCTGGTGGATTTGATCCTGCCGGTCCGACGGGGAATCGAAGATAGGACCGTTGGACGAGGTAGGCCGCTCGGTGCTACGGGAAGGAACTTTCACGGCGGGCCAACTGCTCCGCATCGATCAGTTACACCGGATCCAGAGCTCGCATCCCCGCAGCGCGTCGACCTGTTCCGCTGGGCTGAGCTTGGCAGTGTCGGTATCCTGGACACATCCACAGTGCGCTCCGCGAGCGCCAAGTCGTGGATGCGTTGCAGATTTACCCAGAAGCCGGCGCCGTTGCCGAACAGCTTGCCCAACCGAACCGCCATCTCGGCGGTGACCGGCTGCCTCTCCCCGAGGATGTGGTAAAGCGTCTGCCTGGATATCCCGAGCGCATCAGCCACCGCCGTCTTGCTCATGGCAAGCGCGGGCAAGATATCCTCGCGCAGGATCTCCCCGGGATGCACCGGGTCTACGGAAGGGTGTCTCTCGATCATCGGTGATAGTCCTCCATGTCGACATCCGCTGCGCCGTCGTCGTCCCATCCGAAGGTGACGCGGAAGTTGGCCGTCAGGCGAACGGCGTAGCGGCCCGCTCGGTCGCCTTTCAGGCGATGAAAGTACGATCCGGGATAGTTCATTTGCTCCGGCCTGTCGGCGGCTTCGAGCGCCGAGAGGATCCGTCGCAGCTTGTGGATCCGTTCCGGATCAAGGCCTCTCGCCTGACCCTTGGTCCAGTAGTTGCGAAGCGCCTTGTGCCGAATGCTCCCGATCACGATCGCACGCTGACGAAGGGCGACGAGTTTGTCAAGTACTGCCTTACATTCATCCCCATGTCACATGCTGCCGTACGCGCGCAAGATCTGATATAGTGAGAAAGATGAGCTACCCGAGCGTGTATGCTTGTCAGGATGAGCTCAGTGCCGTCGAGTTCCAGGCGGCGCTGGACGCGGCGAAGCAGCGGAGCGCGTCAGAACCGAGTTCGTGGAGAGCCTGCCGGCTGGCTCTCCGGCCTATGACGCGAGTGGAGGACCCGGTATGGCAGCAAGGATCGGTTGATCTTCGTGTTCTCGGTGGTGCTCGATCTTGACGAGGACTTCGACATACGCGAATACCCCGGCGAAGCGGCGGACGGCGCCACCGCTGACCTGCGCAGACGGCTGATCGGCACCAAGGTCGACGAGTGGGGGGTCTTCGTGGTCACGGTGACTGGTCGTCCCAGACCGCCATCCGATGATCAATCCCGACGGTCTCCTCAGGCACGCGGAGCAGCTCGCGGACACCGTGAAGAGGCCGCCCGACGGATACGGATCTCAGGCGCGGCATCAGCGCTGCCTGCTATGCGGTCTTTCATGACCTGACCAAGCACGCGGCGAGTCATCTGGTCGGTTCATGTCCTCACGAGATTCAGAACGATATCCGTCGCTCCTGGTCGCATGGCGAGATCTCCCAGCTCGCTGAGTACGTCGTCGACCGGGCCAAAGTTCTGAAACACTCTCCAGATGCTGCGCTGCCTGCGCATTCAGTCGTTCCGACGGAATCGATTTGAGCACTCCTATCGGCCCGCGGCTGCTTCAACGTACTCCTTTACGAGCAACAGATGCTCCATGGACCCCTCCAGCAAGAGCGTCATGGGCTCCTGTCCGCCAAGGAGGTCATGGGGTTCTCGAAGCCAGTCATTTTCCACGTCCTCGTTTCGAAACAACGCGGAAAGGGTCTTGCGGATGCGAAACAGATGAGCAATCCGATCCTTGGTATCACGGCCACGTAGAGGAACGAGTCCTCTAAACAGCTCGCTTGCGTAGAGTCGATCCGCTGGCTCCAGGCCAAGCAGCGTAATTCCATCTGCCTGCGTAAGATGCCACGTTTCCAGGAGTTCCACAAGAAACCGTATCGGGCCTGTCAACCTGGATTGGCGAGCACGACCGGCGACCGGAGATCTCGCCAGCAATAGAATATCAAAATGGCCGGTAGCTCTCGGTCCCATGGTCTTGCCAAGTAAGGTGGACCCGTAATAGTAGAACGGGTACTCGTTGGCTCCCCAAGATGGATCATCGCTATAGGCATCAGGAACCATGAATCGCGAATCCCCAGGGAAAGTTCGACAGAACGAGCCAGCCGGCGCAACGAGCGGAATCCGGCTGGGGCTCGGTTGAGCGAGCAGCCGCTGGCACGGCAAGGCGCAGAGTGGCCCCGGTGAAGGTGCGTTGCTCCGGTCGTCGGGACGCGGAATATCGGAGGCCGACCCGAGCAGGGCCTCCGCTTAATCCTCTGGCCATTCGAGAGCTATGATGGCACGGAAATGGAACGAAGTCAATTTCCCGTAACTTGTTGTATATGAATTATTTACAGGAGAGGTTCTGATTCACCCGTTCAGAACCACATCCCCACGCTATTTCCCATCTCATTCACCGAGAACTGCCGCCCCATGTCACATGCTGCCGTACGCGCGCAAGATCTGATATAGTGAGAAAGATGAGCTACCCGAGCGTGTATGCTTGGCAGGATGAGCTCAGTGCCTTCGAGTTCCAGGCGGCGCTGGACGCGGCGAAGCAGGACGCGGAGCGCGTCAGAACCGAGTTCGTGGAGAGCCTGCCGGCTGGCTCTCCGGCCTATGACGCCGAGTGGAGGACCCGGTATGGCAGCAAGGATCGGTTGATCTTCGTGTTCTCGGTGGTGCTCGATCTTGACGAGGACTTCGACATACGCGACTACCCCTACGAAGCGGCGGACAACGCCACCGCTGATCTCCGTAAACGGCTGGCCGGCACCAAAGTCGCTGAATGGGGCGTCTTCGTGGTTACGGTAATCAGCCGCCCCAAATCGTCATACCGTGATTGACCCGGATGGGCTCCTCAGGCATGCGGACCAGCTTGCGCAGACGGGTCGAGGCCGCCCGACGGACGCAGCTCTCAGACGGGGCATCAGCACTGCCTACTACGCGGTCTTTCATGACCTGACCGGGCAGGCGGCGAGCCATCTGCTCGGTTCATGTCCTCAAGGGATTCAGAACGAGATCCGTCGCTCATGGTCCCATGGCGAGATCTCACAGCTTGCGGAGTATGTAGTCGACCGGGCCAGAGTACTGAGTCACTCCCCCAACGCTGCGCTGGCGGGACAGCTCGAGAAACTTGGTCCCCTGCTCGACGTGATCGCGCAGGACGCCGTTCTGGTTCAGAGTCTGCAGTTGTTCAACGACTTGCAGGAGCTTCGGCATGCGGCTGACTACGACCACGGTGAGAGGTTCGCCAAGTCGGATCTGGTCCAGGCGTGCAGCAGCGCCCGACTCGCACGTACGCGGTTGAGCGGTGCTTCAAGGGCCGCCCGCGAGGCGCTCTTCACGCTTCTCACGGTGCGGCGAGCCGATTTTCGCCAGTGGTGACCGTGCCGGAGCGAACATGCCGCAGGTGATCAAAACCGCTAACGTGCGCTCCCGCCTCCGCGAGGCGCTGGAGGTGGACCTGATCGGTCCGCGGGCGGGACACTCCTTGGCGGACGAGCGCCTGCCGGGTTGGGTGCGGCCGTCCAACTGGTATCTCACGGGGTTCCTGGTGCCGCGCGACGCGCCGGCCGAGCAGCGCGCGGACGCCGACGCGGACGACGACTTCGACCCGGAGGTCGCCGGAGAGACGGGGCTGGGCGACGACTCCACGGAGGAGCGCCAGGCAGCCAGGAGAGGCTTCTTTCCGTCGTCGATGGGCCTGAGCTTCCTGGTTGCCGAGGGCGTCGACGCGCTGGACGTGACCGTCCGGTGGGGCGACTACCGCTACCGTACGGAGGAGTCGTCGGATGGCCGCAGGGCGGATGATGTGCTGGACGCGGAGCGCTTGTCCGACGGAGCGGAGAGCACGAACGACTCGGCTGGCCCGGACGCCGGGAGTACCGCATCGACCTGGTGGCAGCGCACGCCTCGCGACGAGGCCGTCCGGCTGCCACTTCCGGCCTCGGGCCACCCGTGCCGGCGCCGCGTCCCCGGCTCCGGCGGTCTGAACCTCCACGCGGTCGCCCGTCCGGTGGTCGCCGCGAGCTTTGTGGGCCGGATTCCGCCGGGGACTCGCTCCGTGTCGGTGTTCCTGGTCAACGAACGGGCGCCGGCGGCCGAGCGCGCCCGTGACGAGGCATTCGCCTTTCATGCCGAGTTGGACGTGCGGAGCGCGGTTCCGTTCGTCCCGCGTCCCGACCCGCGCGGGGTGGCCGGCGACGATGCGGACGAGCGCGTGGCGTACCTGCACTACGCCGACACGCCGGAGTATGCAGCCGGCCACGGCGTGGCGGCGGACTGGGAGCTGTCGGATGGCGCCTGCCGGACGCTGCGCACTACCTGGATTCCCGTGGCCGACGTGGAGACGACGGAGACCATGGAGGTGCCGGGTGTCGAGTTGGCGATGGCGGCGCTCGGCGATCTCTCCGCCGGGTCCGACGCCGAAGTCGCGTTGACGCCGCTGGTGACGGGTTACCTCGCCTGGATCGACGAGCAGGCCGTCGCGACGGCCGATTTGACGGGCGAACGCCGCGACACTGCCGAGGAGCTTGTGTTCCACGCCCGCTCCGCCGCCCGCCGCATCGAGCAGGGCATCCGCGTGCTCGTGCAGGATGCGGACGCGCTCGACGCCTTCCGCGTCGCAAACCGCGCCGTTGCCGCAGCGCTCTCGCGGCGGCTGGCCCGTGAAGGGGTGACCGAACCGCCGCGCTGGCGTGCCTTCCAGCTCGCCTTCCTGTTGCTGAACCTGTCCGGCCTCGCCGATCCCGCGAATCCGGAACGCGAGTTCGTGGACCTCCTCTTCTTTCCCACCGGCGGTGGCAAGACGGAGGCGTATCTCGGGCTCGCCGCGTTCACCATGGTGCTGCGGCGGCTGCGCAATCCCGAAGACGGCGGACGCGCCGGAGCCGGAGTCAGCGTCATCATGCGCTACACCCTGCGGCTGCTGACTCTGGACCAGCTTGGACGTGCCGCCGGCCTGGTGTGTGCCCTGGAGTTGGAGCGGCGCAAGGACGCGGGGCGGTACGGCGACTGGCCGTTCGAGATCGGTCTGTGGGTAGGGAAGGCGGGCACGCCGAACCGGCTCGGCAAACGGGGCGACAACGGCTCGGACTCCGCGCGCAGCAAGGTCAGCCAGTACAAGAACAACCCGCAGGGCAGACCGGCGCCGATCCCCCTGGAGGGCTGCCCTTGGTGCGGGAAGGACTTCACACCGGATTCCTTCGCGCTGCTGCCGGACGCGGATCACCCCACCGAGCTTCGTATCGCATGTGCCGACTGGGAGTGCGACTTCTCGGGCGATACGCCGTTGCCGATCGTGGCAGTGGACGAGCCCCTGTACCGGCGGCTGCCCGCCTTCCTGGTCGCCACCGTGGACAAGTTCGCCTCACTGCCGTGGGTGGGCGAGTCCGGTGCGCTCCTGGGCGGCGCAGACCGTCATGACGAGAGCGGGTTCTACGGTGCGGCCGAACTCCGCCGCGGCAATCGCCTGGCTCGTCCGCTCCCGCCACCCGACCTCGTGATCCAGGACGAACTGCACTTGATATCCGGACCGCTGGGGACCATGGCGGGTCTCTACGAGGCGGCGATCGAAGCGCTGTGCGCGCGGGAGATCGACGGCAGACGGGTGAAGCCCAAGATCGTCGCGTCCACGGCCACCGTTCGCCACGCTCGGGAACAGATTCAGGGGCTCTTCGGACGCCCGGTGACGCACATCTTCCCGCCCCCGGGGCCGTCGCGTGACGACTCGTTCTTCGCCCGCACCATGCCCGCGTCGCAACGGAACGCGCGCGAGTACGTCGGTATCGCCTCCCAGGGCCGCAACCCGAAGGAGGCGATGCGGCGGGTGTTGCTGACGCTCATGGGTGCGACGGAGCGGGCGTGGCGCGACGGCGGCGGTCCGCGGACCCGGGACAATCCTGCCGATCCCTACATGACCGTGCTCGGTTACTTCAACAGCCTGCGCGAGCTCGGCGGCGCCCGTCGGATCCTGGAAGAGGAGGTGCAGAGCACGCTCAAGCGCTACGGCGACCGCAAGCGGCTCGGCGAGGCGCAGGGGCTGTTTCGCAACCGAACGAGCTTCTCCGATGTTGTCGAGCTCACCTCGCGGGTGAGCACCGACCGGGTGGCCGAGGCACGGCGGCGGTTGCAGACGACCTTCCATGACCGGAAGCAGCGCGTCGACTGCGCGATCGCGACCAACATGATCTCGGTGGGTCTGGACATCCAGCGGCTCGGGCTGATGCTGGTGTACGGACAGCCGAAGACCAACTCGGAGTACATCCAGGCCACCAGCCGGGTCGGCCGCGACGACAAGCGCCCCGGACTGGTGGTGATGCTCTACAACGTGCATCGGCCGCGCGACCGGTCCCACTACGAGCGCTTCCGGCACTACCACGAGACGTTCTACCGCTCGGTGGAGGTCGCCAGCGTGACCCCGTTCGCCGCGCGCGCCCTTGACCGCGGGTTCGCGGGGGCATTGGTGACGCTCGCCCGACATGCACGCCCGTCGATGACACCACCGGCCGGGGTGGAGGCGATCGAGGCGGAGCGCGGGGAGCTTGAACGACTCCTGCTCGAAATCTTTCGCGCCCGGATCAACGAACAGCCTCTGCAGGACGAGGCCGAACGCGAAGAACGGCTGCGGAGCATTCGGAACCGGATCGGTGACCTGCTCGACTCGTGGCGCACGATCCTCGACCACTACCGCGCTGACGGGGTGGCGATGCAGTACCAGAAGTACGAGGCCCCCACCAGAAGGCCGCTCCTCCGCGAGATGCTGGACACCGACTTCGAGTCGGATCATCACAGGAAGTTCCGCGTCAACCGGTCGCTGCGCGACGTCGAGCCGCAGGTGAACCTCTTCCTGCGGGATCTCTCCAGCCGGCTCAGTGGGAACGACGCGTGAACGGACAGCGGGCGATACGAATCAGCGCCGGGCACTACGTCAGTCGTTTCGAGAGAGGTTCTGATCGATGAAATTGTCGATACTCAAGGTGAAGAACTACCGCAGTCTGCGCGACGTGAGCATCGAATTGGAGGACTTCAACCTGTTCATTGGCGCCAACGCTACTGGAAAGAGCACGATCCTCGATACGCTGCGTTTTCTGCACGAAGCAGTGCATGCCCGCGACTTCGAAGCGCCGATGTTTACGCGCGGTGGTATCCTCAATCTTGCGTGGAAAGGTGAGCAAGCGCATCAGATCGACTTGGCCGTGACTCTGGAGGACGGCGAAGATGCTATCGAATGGTCGGTCCAGATCACCAGACATGGGTATCACTACCACGTCGAGGAGCGCGTTGAGCGGTGCCCCCCTCAGTCTCCGCCTATCGTCCTGCTGGAGGCCGACGCCGGGACCGGCTGGTGGTGGTCGAACACCACTAGCCAGCGAGTCAACATGCGGCAGCCGGCGACGGCGTGTGCGCTCGCGGCTGCCGCAGCCGATGCCTCTTTTCCCGCGCGGGGAATCGCCGATTTCATTCGCCGGTGGGGATTCTTCGATCCAAGTCCGTTCCTGCTCCGGCGCGACTGGACTGGAGTGGCGTGGTACTTCGCTGACGCTGAAAGTCTCCGGCGCTACCTCGAGCGCGATCTGGGAAACGTGGATGGCTCGCGTCCGGACGAGATAGAGAATCCGAAGCTGCGCTTGAAGAACATTCTCGACCGGGTCTATACCGCTCGCGTCTCGGAGGAGATCGCCCGCGCTCTGGACGCGGAGACCATCGCTCGTCGCAGTCCGAGCTTCAAAGGCTTTCTGGATGCGCTCCTGAATGGCGTTGCACATGCATCGTGCGAGGAGGGCGGTGTGGCCGGTGCACCGCGGTGCGGCCAGCTCGGTGAGGGCGGCGCGTGAACGGTAAGGCGCATGGCCAGTTGCGACGCAGCCAGGTCATCACCACGTTCGGGCCGGGAGCGCTGATCGACTTGCCGGACGAGTCCGCGATCGTGGGCGGGCTGGACACCTGGGGCTCCGAGACGAACCTGGAAGCGATCGAAGAACCGCGCCTCGCATCGAAGCTGACCTCCATGACGGGCGTGCACGGTCCGAGGCTGTATGCACCGCCGCCGGAGCCCGAGCATCGGCACGATCGGCAACGCGGCATCGGTGCGTGGCGGTTCCCCGAATGGTTCGTGGTGCAGGAATCCAACCCCGGCTCGACGGGACAGACCGGCTCGCGTTCCCGGCGCATGGTGCGCCGAACCGCGCTCGATCGGGGCAGGTTCGACAAGAGGCCCGTGGTGGCCACCCGATTCGTCCGTGCCTGCTCCAGAGGTCACGTGGACGACATCGACTGGCATCGGTTCGTCCATGGGGCCGACAACCAATGCCGCCGGCAGCTCAGGCTGGACGAGCGCGGCACCAGCGGCGATCTGGCGGAGCAGATCGTACGTTGCGAGTGTGGCACGTCGCGCCGCATGCACGAGGCGGCGGACGTGGCGAAATTCCCGCTCGGCACCTGCAGCGGGGCCAGACCGTGGCTGGGACGTCACGCGAACGAGCCGTGTGATCAGCCCGGCCGGTTGCTGATCCGGACGGCGTCGAACGCCTGGTTTCCGCAGGTGCTCAGCGTCCTCTCTCTGCCGGATCGTGGCACCGAGGTCGACCGGGCGGTCGAAGAACTGTGGCGACACCTGCAGATCGTCACCGATGCGTCGACTCTCGACGTCGTGAAGCGCTACCCCGGCGTCGCGGATCGCCTGGCGGCGTTCCCGGATGACGAAGTGTTGAACGCGATCGATGCGCGGCGTTCGGGCGGCGCTGGGGCAGAGCGAACGATCAAGTCCGCAGAGCTCGATGCGCTACTCGCGGTCCCCGAGGGCTTCGGTGACGATGTGCCCGTCGATCCCGACTTTCATGCTCGGCGTCTGCCGGAGCCGGTGTGGCGGCGGTCGGCGAGCAGCGACGGCATCGCGTCCGTCATCCAGGTGCACAGGCTGCGCGAAGTGCTGGCGCTTGCCGGCTTCACGCGGCTGGAACCCGTGATGCCGAACGTGGACGGCGAGTACGAAGCCGAAGTCGAGAGGGCCGACATCGCGCTGGAACCGACGTGGTTCCCGGCAGTGGAGAACCGCGGGGAGGGGATCGTCCTGCAACTCCGCGGGAGCGCCGTGACGGGCTGGCTCGGCCGGGAGCCGGTGCGGGAGCGGCTGCGCCAGCTCGTCGAAGGCCACGGCGCGTGGGCGCGTCGGCGGAACAGCGAACGGCCCTTTCCCGGCGGACCCTACGTGCTGCTGCACACGCTCTCCCACCTTCTGATCGAGTCGCTGTCCATGCGCTGCGGGTATCCCGCCGCATCGATCCGGGAGCGCATCTACGCTGACTACGCGGGCAAGCGCTTCGCCTTGTTGCTGTACACCGCGAGCCCCGACGCCGAAGGCACGCTGGGCGGTCTGGTCCAGGAAGCGCGCCGCGTGGAAGACCACCTGCGATATGCGCTGGACTCCGCGGCGCTTTGCTCCAACGATCCGGTCTGCGCCGAGCACATACCGGGGCGGAGCATGGAGGAGCGCTGGCTGCACGGGGCGGCGTGCCATGGCTGCGCGCTGATCGCAGAGACTTCCTGCGAGATGCGCAACGAGTACCTGGATCGCGCGCTGGTCGCCCCGGCGCTGCACGCCTCGGAAGCCGCGTTCTTCGCCGCGCCGTGATCGACGCACGGCGCTGAGGCTACGGATGGACGCAGCGAGCTTGCGTGCCCATTCCCTGCCAACCCGGAAAGAAGCGTGCCATCCACGCTTCCACCTGACGGAACCTCGTAGGCGGAACGTCACTGATCATCAATCCGTCCGAAACACGAAGATCGAGACCGGAAGTGAACACTCACGGCGTACTCCCGTCGCGGGCCGACAACGGGCGTGAGCTGAGGATCATCGAACTGGTATTGCTCGCGCGGTCCGAGCCTTTCCGCAGCCAGCACCCGCCTGCGGGGGTCCGTTCTCGCCCGTCCGCGCGCTTCGGGCGTGCTCAGAGCATGGGCTCCAGCTCGTCCCGTCGTTCTTCGGTGAGCATGGACGGAATCACGTACACCGTGCTGCCGGTCTTCGTCAGATGGAATTCGGCGTGACCCTTGTCCACCATTGCGTCAAGCTGATCCTTCGCCTTATCTATCTCACATTCGGCTTCCATGGCGACATCGACAGCCGATATGATCCCTCCTTTCTCCTTTGCCAACGAAAGAACCGTCAGCTCCAAACTCTTTGTTTCCGGTTCCTGCGCTTCGTCTCGCTCTGCTGGCGATGGAGTAGCAATCCCGGTCCCTTCTCGGGCCAACGCATGCATGTCATCTTTGTCGGCCGGTGCGAATCCTTGCGCGATCAGTTCTTGCACGTACTTCTTGTTATAGGTGGCCGCGAACACCAGACTTGATACCAATGGAAGAAAGAAAAGGAACCCTCCGGTCACAACGGCTAAAGAAAATCCCACGCCCCCGACGATCCACATAGTGACTGCCCATTTCACATCGCCGCGAAACAGCGCGGGAAATCCTCCGAAAAAGAGTGTCGTCCATGAGAAACCCAATGGAGCATGCTTGAGCACTCCACTCTGTGTGTTCTTGAGCAGCGCTTTCATGAAATTCACCTTTCTTCAGGAATTGGTCAACGACGGCGTGCGACCAGTTCGTTCGAACGATAGCATTCCTGATGCGCTGCGGGCAAGCCTCGATGGCGCTCTGGCGCTCGCCAGCGATGCTCGGTGAGTGGCTGGAATGGCTCGAGGTAAGCAGCCTGGCGGTGGCCATCCGGCCCAAGTACCCGCCAAGGGCCACTCTTGGCGGCTGGCGGGCTGGCGAAGGCCGGATTGACTGGTGACCGCAGGCCGGGCGCCACGCCTCGGCGACCGCCGCCCCGCCACGATCCCCCGCAGCGGGCGGCGTTCGATGAGGGCTATGCCTCGAAGCGGAATCTGACCGACGCCAAGGAGTTGGGGTGCAGCACGTGGTGTTCCACAAGAAGTGTCGTCTGCAGCCGGCCGACATGACAGTGCGTCTTACGTATTGGTATACCCAAGGACATGTGTCCACAGATTCCGAAATAGTCTCCTCGATCGTGCGAGAACCGAGCTCGACAGCTTCCGAATCCCGATCTCCACACGTCCGGTACGCCCCTACATGGCGCTCCTCGCCGGCTCCCTCCGAAAATCAGGATTACCGGACAGGAACCAGATAGGGCCAGCCGCGGGGCTGGGCATGGTACGGCCGAGGCGGCCGGGCGTCTCCATCTGCACGGCCTCTATCGCGCGGCGGCCGCCTCGTTGGCCTTGCAGCGGCGCAGGTACACCCTGCGCGGAGGATCCTCGTATCCCTTCCAGGCATACGGGTCCACGCCCGCCACGGTCTCCACCATCCGGCTATCGGCGTTGGCCGGCCGCTCGTTCTCTTTCGGGTGCCACGGCAGCAGCGACCACGCGTTCATGTAGTGGTTGACCAGCACGCGCCGGTAGGTGCGACCCCGGTTGCGGCGCGAGCGATGCAGAAGGTACCCGTTGAAGAAGACCACAGTGCCTGCCGTCACTTCCACCGGCTGCTCGCCGGATTCGTCGAAGCCATGGCTCTCCGGACCGTTGTCGAATTCGTCCCGGTTCCCGTGCTCGCGCTGCGGGTACAGGTACCCCTTGCGGTGCGATCCGGGCAGCACCCACAGGCAGCCGTTCTCGACCGTCGCGTCGTCCACGGCGATCCACGCGCCGAGCAGCGACCGGTCACGGGTCGGGATGTAGATCTCGTCCTGGTGCCAGGCCTGCCCCTGAAAGCCGGGCGGTTTGACGAAGTACATCGACTGCATGCACTTCACGCTGCCGTCCCACCACGGCAGGTGGGCGCCGGTGATCTGGGCGAGGACGCCGCTGATCCGCGGGTGCCTGACGAAGTCGAGGATCACCGGGCTGACGTGGTGCGGCTGGTGGATGCAGAGGACCGTGTCGAGCACCTCCGCGTCGGTGGCGTCCGCCGGCAGCGGGTCGAGCCCCTCGGCCGCGTACTCACCGCGCGCGACCCGCACGACGTCGCGTTTCAGCTCCTCGAGCTCGCCGCCGGTGACCAGGTCCTCGACGGCGAGGAAACCGTCGCGCAGGTAGCTCTGCACCTGCGCGTCGCTCACGATCCGCGGCACGGCGATGGGCGCGTCCGTCTGCTCTTCGAGCGGCGTCTGCACGGTGGCCATGGCGTGAGCCTACTTCATGACGGACGCATGCGCCTCCTCCGTCACGCCGCACCACGACACCACGAAGTGGGCGAGGGTGCGGGCCGCCGCCACGAACTGGTCGACCGGCAGCCGTTCGAACGCCGTGTGGCAGTGAGCGATGTCGCCGGCGGCGAAGTAGACGCCGGGAATGCCCACGGCGTGCAGGAGCGGCTTCTCCGACCAGTAGGGAGCGCCTTCTATGCGGGCGTCAGTGCCGGTGGTCGCCGTGATCGACCGAGCGAGCGCCGCCACGCCTGGATGGTCGGACGGCACCTCGTCGGGCGTACCGCCGACCGGGTGATCGCGCGGCGCCGTGAAGCGCACCTCATGTGCCACGGCGAGCTCACAGGCGGTGCGGGCGGCGATGCCGCGCAGGGCGTCGGCCGCCTGGTCCAGGTCGTCGCCGGGCAGCAGCTTGCGGATCAGCGACAGCTCGAACCGTTCCGGCACCGCGATGCTCTCCCCGGATCGGACGTGGGTAACCAGCAGGAAGCGGCCGCCGAGCAGGTCGTGCGCGCTGCCCGAGCGGAGCGCCCGGTCGTGCTCCCAGAGCGCGGCGAGCAGGGCGTGTCCGGCGCGCAGGGCATCGACGCCCTGCTCCGGGGTGCCGAAGTAGGCGGAGCGGCCGGTGAGGGTGATCTCCGCAATCAGGAACCCCATCTGCGCCGTGTACACCGCGGTGTCCGTGGGCTCGGCGTAGATGGCGAAGTCCGCCGTCTCGCCGGCGCCCGCGAACAGGTGCCGGACGGCCGCGCGCATGCCCGCGGACAGGCCGCAGCCCGGCTGCCCCGACTCCTCGTCGCACACGAACAGGCCGAGCACGCGGCCCCGCAGCCGGAAGCCGGCGCGGCGGACCGCGCGCAGCACCTCGATGATGGTGCAGATCCCGCCCTTCAGGTCGGCGGCGCCGCGGCCCCAGATTTCCCCGTCGACGAGCCGGGCGGCGAACGGATCGGCGCGCTCGGTGCCCTGCCAGTGCGCGGACCAGTCGTCGCCGTGGACGGTGTCGAGGTGGCCGGCCAGCACCAGCGAGCGGCCGTCGCCGGCTCCGCTCGCGGCGTAGACGTTGGGCCGTCCCGGCTCGGCGTCGCGAAGCTCGATCTCATCCCAGCCCCCGCGCTCGAGCTCGTCCCGGACCCAATGCGCGAACCGCGCCTCGTTGGGGGTGACGCTGGGCACGCCGATCGCAGCGACGACCAGGTCGACCAGGGTCTGCGCGTCGATCGCGCCGGCGACGATCGCCGCCGGGTCGGCATCAGCCATTCACAGCGTCTCCGTGACCTTGCGCAGGTGCTCGGGCCGGTCGGGGTCCTCGCCCAGTTCCGCCGAGAGCGCCTCCACGAAGCGGTAGAAGCTGGTGATCTGACAGATCGAGTCGAGCAGGGGATGCGCCGCCGGCGCCACCGGCAGAGCGTCCCCGCCGTGCTCCCCGGCATCCGCGACGAACACGGGCGCGCCGATGCCGCGCATGGCCGCGCACGCCTGCTCCAGGCTCGCGCGGCTGGCGTCCCGGGCATGGAACATCAGGGCCACGAACCGGTCGCGGGGACGGCTGCGAGCGATCGCGATCGGCCCGTGCCGGACCTCGGCGGCGCTGTAGGCCTCCGCGTGCAGGCGGCAGGTCTCCTTGAGCTTCAGCGCCGCCTCCCGAGCGATCGCGTAGCCCGGGCCGCGCCCGATCACGTACAGGGAGTTGGCGCCCGCCATGGCCGGGACGGCGTGCTCCCAGCCGCACCCCAGCGACGCGGCGAGCGATTCCGGAAGCGCTTCCAGTCCGCGCGCCAGCGCCTCGTCGTCCGTCCAGCCGGCGACGATGCCGGCGATCGCGACCAGGGAGGCGACCAGCGACTTGGTCGCGGCCACGGCCGTCTCCGGCCCCGCCATGACCGGCACGACCTCGTCTGCGGAAGACCCGACCGGCGAGTCCGTGGTGTTGAGGAGGGCCAGCGTCTCGGCGCCTCCCGCGCGCGCGTGGTCCTGCAGGGAGACCAGGTCGGGACTGCCCCCGGACTGGGAGATGGTCACGCAGACCGCCCGGTCGAGCGACAGCCGCGCGTCATACACCGATGCCACGGACGGGCCGATCGCCGCCACCGGGATGCCGACGCGGATCTCCACCAAGTACTTCAGATAGACGGCCGCATTGTCGGAGCTGCCGCGCGCGCAGGTCACGATGACCGCCGGCGCGCGCCGCCGCAGGTGGGCGCCGACCGCCCGGTACTCGGCGAGTGCGTGAGCTACCTGCCGGGAGGCGACCGCCGGGATTTCGGCGATCTCGCGTGCCATGGCGGTACCGCTGGCGGTCACCGTTCAGTCCACCCCCGTCACCATGGAGACGACCTGGTTGCGGTCGGTGTCGGCGATGGCGCGCACACCGACGCGGGCGCCGCGCCGCAGCACGCACACTTCGTCGGCGAGCCGGAACACCTGCTCGAGGTTGTGGCTGACCATCAGGATGGCCAGTTCGCGGGCGCGCAGGGCGTCGATCTGCCGTTCCACCTTGGCGGTCTCCGCCACGCCCAGCGCCGCGGTGGGCTCGTCGAGCAGGATGATCTTGCGCGCCCAGTGGGTGGCGCGAGCGATGGCGATGCCCTGCCGCTGGCCGCCGGACAGCACGCGGACCGCCGACCTGACCGACGGCACATGCACGTCGAGCTCGTCGAGCAGCCGCTGCGTTTCGCGGATCATCCGCGCCCGATGCAGCCGCCGGACCGGTCCCGTGGTCTCCTCGCGGCCCAGAAACACGTTCATGTAGACCGACTGCCGGCTGGCCAGGGCCAGGTCCTGGTGCACGACCTCCACGCCGTGCGCGCGGGCGCCGCGTGCGTCCCGGAAGGAAGCCGGCTGGCCGTCCAACAGCATCGTGCCGGAATCCGGCGCATGCACCCCGCAGATGACCTTGACCGTCGTCGACTTGCCGGCGCCGTTGTCGCCCACCAGCGCCACGATCCGGCCGGCGTGGAGATCGAGCGAGAAGTCCTCCAGCGCCACCACGCCGCCGAACATCTTGCGGATGTTCCTCAGGCTGAGGACCGGCGCCGTCGCGGTAGCCGTGATCATGCCGGCCACGGCTCCTGGTGGCCGAAGCCGTTCTCGATCGTCTCCACCACCGGGTCGCCGCTCCGGACCCCGGTGACGCCGGCGATGTAGGCGCGGGTCACGAAGGCCTGGGCGCGGAAGCCGAACACGACCGAGTCCCCGGGCGCAGGGCGCACGCTCCCGCCGGCGTCGATCATGGCGTAGTAGTCGATGGCCGCCGGCGCCGGCATCTCCACCTCGGCGAGCGCCGCGTCGGCGACCGTCGGCTCGGCCGCGACGATCGCCCGCACCTGGTAGTCCGGGAACACCGGGTCGATGTAGAGGCCGCCGCCGAACGCGTAGGCGCGGCCGCCGTGCAGGTGCGACACCTCGGTCACGTAGAGCATCGCCGGCACCTCGGAAAGATCCCGGATCGCGTGCAGGGGCGTGGTGCCGTGCAGCCCATTGCCCGGCTCGCACTGCGTCGCCCCGGCGTCCGCCAACGTCTCGAGCACCACCGACGACGTGGTGCCGGGCGCGTTGACCTCGATGTTGGCGTAGCCGGCTCGCTCCAGGGCCTCGCGCGCGCGGTTCAGGGTCGCCAGGTTGGGAGTAGGGGAGACGGCGCCGGTCTCGTGGTCGAACAGCAGCGCCGGGAAGGTGGTGATCCCGGCGAAGCGGGCGCCATCCATGGCGTCCAGCTCGGCCGCCACCGCGGCAACCTCGGCGGCGTCGAAGCCGCCCTCGTGCCCGCGGTAGAAGGTGTCTCCCGGCGCCTGGATGCGGGCGAGCAGCTTCTGGGTGCGGCCTGCCCGGTCCGCCGCGGCGGCGGCCTCGCTCGCCTTGGCGCCGCTGAACACCGTCCAGTAGTCCGGCGCGATGTCGCGGGCGGCGGCGTCCGCCTCGAAGCGCGGCACCTGCACCAGGTGGCCGAGGTGCCCGACGCGCATGCCGGCGGCGCGGATGGGGCGCGCGCACGCCATGTCGACGGCGACCGCCCGGTCGATGCCGCCCCGCTGCAGCGCCCGGCAGAAGCCGCTGTTGCGCCCGACCTGCTTGGTCATCGCGAACACGGTGAGGCCAAGCGCTTCGGCGCGCTCCTTGAACGCGCGCGCGTTGGTCTCCACCGCGTCCAGGTCGAGGACGTAGCAGTTGGCGGGGATGCGGCCGGCCTGGTGCAGGGCGATCGCTGCCTCCACCAGGGCCGGATTGCGCCGCCTCAGGACATCGAGAAACATCGCTTCACTCCCGCCTCACCGGCTGGTCTCCCGCAGGGACACGGCGACCGCCCCCAGGATGATCAGCCCGCGCACGATCATCTGCTCGGAGACCGACAGCCCCATCAGGATGAGGCCGTTGTTCAGCATGCCCATGAGCAGCGAACCGACCAGCGCGCCGACCACCGATCCCTTGCCCCCGCTCAGCAGCGTGCCGCCGACGATGACAGCGGCCAGCACGGTCATCAGGTCGCTCTCGCCGAGCGTGTACTTCGCCGCCTGCAGCCGGCCCGCGTACAGCAGCCCGGCGAGTCCCGCGCAGCCGCCGCTGATCGCCAGCACGGACAGGCGGACGCGCGGCACGTTGATGCCGGCCGCCTCGGCCGCGCGCGGGTTGTCGCCGGTCGCCAGCACGTGAGCGCCCAGGCGGGTCTCGCGGTAGACGAAGTGGCCGGCGGCCACCACGGCCACCGTCCACAGCACCAGCGACGGGATGCCGGCCAGCGACCCCGATCCGAAGAACCCCGTGAACGCGGCGTTGGTCACGGGAATGGAGCGCAGGTTAGTCATGGCCCGCGCCACCCCGGCGAACAGGCCGAGGGTGGCCAGCGTCACCAGGAAGGAGGGCAGCCGCACGTAGGCGACCAGCGCGCCGTTCAACAGGCCGATCAGGAGACCGGCGCCCAAGCCGGCGATGACCCCCAGCGCCAAGGGCTGCTCGCCCAGGACGACCGCGGCGGCCAGAGCAGCCACGGCGACGATCGAGCCGAACGACAGGTCGATCTCGCCCGCGGACAGCACGAACACGATTCCGACCGCCAGCACCGTCGCGGGTGCGGTCTGCAGGACGATGTTGGACAGGTTGCGGACGCTGGCGAAGCCGTACTGGCCCAGCGTCACCGTGAAGAAGACGAAGATCGCCAGGAAGCCGAGGTAGACCACGTAGTTGCGCGGATCGAGAACGGGTCTGCGCTTCGTGGTCCATGCCATCCTCGCCACGCCGGTCTTCCTCGCTGGGGTCGTTCTCGTTGTGCTCGGCCGGCCTGCCGCCTCGGCGGCAGGCCGGCGCCTGTCTATCGTGCCTCCAGAACGCTCTTCGGCGCATCGCGGTTCAGGGACGTCTGCCAGCCTTCGGCGACGTTGTCCGCGTTCACGGTGATCGCGGGCGCGACCACGAACGGCGGCGTCTGTTCGCCGAGCAGCGCGCGAGCGCCGGCGGCCGCCATGGCGCGGCCCAGCTCGTAGGCCTCGTCGGCGACGATGGCCACGACGTTGCCGCCTTGCACCATGTCGAGCGCGATCGGTTCGCTCAGATCGAGGGTGACGATCCGGGTGGTCTTGTTGCCGCTCGCGCGCAGCGATGCCAGCACCCCTTCGGCCGGACCGGCCCAGGTCACGTAGACGCCGCCCAGGTCGGGGTGGCGCAGCAGCATGGCGTTGGCGATCTCCTCGGCGCGGGCCGGATCGCTGATGCCCTGCTCGGCGACGATGCTGATGTCCGGATAGTCGTTCTCGATGGTGGTCTTGAAGGCGTTGTCGCGCTGGTTGGTGACGTAGTAGGCGGCGTCGTGGAAGATCCATCCGACCGTCCCGGAGCCGCCCATGGCCGCCGCGAGCGCGTCCGCGGCCTGCTTGCCCATCTGGAACAGATCGTCGGTGACGATCGCGGCGTAGTCGATGCCGTGCACGTAGCCGTTCGGGAGATTGGACAGGAATACCAGCTTCACGCCGTCGGCGACCGCTGCCCGGAACGCTTCCGCGGAGGTCACCGGATCGAGCGGCAGCGACAGGATGATGCTGGGCTGCTTGACCAGCGCGGTCTCGATGTCGCTGCGCTGCTTGGCGGCGTCGAACGCGGCGTTGGTGGTGGCGATCACCTCGAT
Organism: Spirochaetia bacterium; assembly: GCA_965215345.1. Taxonomy (GTDB): domain Bacteria; phylum Spirochaetota; class Spirochaetia; order SZUA-6; family Bin103; genus CATQHW01. The sequence continues at coordinate 3,995,144 of CBDCDL010000002.1, forward strand.
TCCCAGGCGGGTGAACTCGTCGGTCGCGCCGGCGGTGACCGCGTTCGTGAAGTCCGACTGGTCGTGCCACAGCAGCGCCGCGGTGTGTCCGCCTCCCTTGAGCTGCGCGGCGCCGTCGTCGGAGACGGTCACGGTCTGCGACGGGGTCGCCGATTCTCCCTGCGGGCCGATGGTCTCCGCCACGGCCGGCATCGCGGCAGCAAGAGCCGCGGCGGCGACGGCGAGCACCGCAAGCCGTCGGATCAGGATCTGATGCGTGGACATGTCATGGTCCTCCTTCGGTCGAGTCTTCGGATGTGTCGGGCCGGCGGCGGCCCGGGTGGTCGACGCAGGGTTCAGATGCACACGGGTCGTCCTCCTTCGTTCGGGCTGACGCGTGCGGCGGACAGGGCGGGGCCGCGGGCCCATCGTCATCGGAGCGCCTCGCTGCTCGTGCGGCCACGTCCGGGATCGCCGTCGCCGGCATCGGAGTGGCCGGCGGCCGGTTTCTCGCTGTCCGGGAAGGCGATGATGTGGGCTGGCGGCAGCGCGATGTCCGCTTCGGGCACGTCCGGCCCGAACAGGGTGTTGTGCAGGTGGCCGAGCGCGACGGCGGCGGCTCCGGCGATCGTCGCCCGGGCGCCGAGCGCGCTCGGCTCGATGCGGACGGGAGTCGGCACGGCGCCGGCGAGCAGCGCGCGCACGCGTCCGACCAGCTCGGCGCGCGCCCCGATCGAGCCGCCCAGGATGACCGTACCGGGATCGGTCAGCGCGCACAGGGCGACGATCGCCCGTGTCAGGAATTCGGCGGTCTCGTCGAGCACGCCCGCGGCATCCGCGTCGCCGCGATCGGCGCGGTCGAAGATCGCAGGCACGGTCGCCTGCCGGCCCGAACGCTCCTGGTAGCGGCTGCGGATTCCCTCGGTGGCGACGATCCGTTCGAGCGCGCCCTCCGCATGCGCGTGCTGGCTCAGCGCATCGGTGCCGAAGGGCAGGAAGCCAAGCTCGCCGGCCGCGCCCGCGGCGCCGCGCACCAGTTGGCCGCCCAGGACGAGACCAGCGCCGATGCCGGTCCCCAGGGCGATGAACGCCAGGTTGTCCGAGCCGCCGCCCGCGCCGAGCCAGTTCTCGCCCTGCACGGCGAGGTTGACGTCGTTCTCGACGTGCACCTCCATGTCCAGGGCGTCCTCCAACTCGGAGGCGAAGTCGAACGCGTCGAGGCCGGCGATGTTCGGCGCCATCAGGATGTGGCCGGAATCCGGTTCCGGCACGCCAGGAACGCCGACGACGGCGACACGCACGCGCTCGAAGGGAATGTCGTGCCGTCGCGCCGCGGCGCGGCACATGCGCGCGATCTGGCGCGGCACGTGCCGGCCGCCCCGTGCCGCGGTCGGCTCCACCTCCTCGGCGACGATGCGGCAGGAGAGGTCGGCGATCGCCGTGCGCGCCTTGGTGCCGCCCAGGTCGACGGCGGCGAACAGGGCCGCGTCCGGCACCACCTCGTAGGTGGTGGCCATCCGGCCCACGTGGCCGCTGGTGCGGCCGGTCTCCTGAATCCAGCCGTCCGTCTCCAGGATGCGGGCGATCTCCGACGTGGTCTGCTTGGACAGGCCGGTCTGCCTGGCGATGCTCGCGCGCGAGATCGGCCCGCCGTGGATGACGGCCTCCATGACCATGCGCAGGGAGATGCCGCGGGAGATACGGGCGGCGCGGCTCACGCGGCTTTCCTCATAGTTCGTTCCATGAACGAACTAATTATTGGATGCGCGAAGGGGCTTGTCAAGCTCGCACGCGGGCGGATATGGACCGATTCGTCCGGCTGCTCAGACGGGCTCGGGCGGTGGCTCGATGAACGGTCCTTCCCGCCGCAGGCGTTCGAGGGTGGCTCGGTACGCGGCGCTGCCGTCGGCGACCCAGCGGTCGAGCCTGATCCCGGGCTGCGCTCCTTCCTCGAATCCGGTCAGGCGCTCCAGGTCCGGGTCGCCCAGCGTGTACAGCGTCGCACCGCCGGGCAGGCGGGTCGCGCCGACGAATTCGGGGAGCGGAAGCGGCTCGCGGGCCGCCGCGCGCTGCAGCGCCTCTTCGTCCACCTCCACCCCGAGGCCGGGCGCCTCGGGGACCCGCGAGCTGCCCTCGACGACCGGGATACGGGTGGTGGTGATGTCCTCCGCGTATTGGTCGTCGGCGGTGACGGTGTGCGCGGTGGCCGTCGGCAGGACCGCCGCCTGGTGCAGCGTCAGCGCCTTCATCAGCGTGTTGCCGGTCTGCTGGACGATCACCTGCTTGTTGGCGGCCGCGTAGGCGTACCCCTGCCGCATCGCGCGGCCGATGCCGTGCCCGCCGATCATGTACAGGTCGGCCGCCTCCAGCACGCAGCGTTGCGCCACCGCGAGTGGCGGGATGTGCATCACCAGCGGAATGCTGGTCCTGCTGCGCAGGCTGCGCCACCCGTCGAGGTCGTCCCACGGCAGCGGATCCTCGATGAAGCCGACGATGGAGTGCTCCTGCAGCTTCTCCACGATCGGGAGCACGGCGCCCAGCGTGCGGGTGCGGTTGAGGTCCCAGTGGAGGCGGAATCCGGGCGGGGCGACCTCCTCGGCCGCTTCGGTCTGCTCGATCACGTCATGGAGCGGGCTGCTGTGCATCTTGAAGACGCGGTAGCCAGAGGCCGCGGCGCGCCGGACCTCCTCCCGGAAGACGTCCGGCGGGCACGGGCGGGTCCAGGCCGCGGCCGGCACCGCGTCGCGAACCTTCTGGCCCATCAGCTTGTAGACCGGCACGCCGAGGTGCCTGCCCATCGCGTCGTAGAGGGCCATGGCCAGTGACATGCGGAGGTCGCTGTTGATGAAGTCGAAGGGACTGCGCCCGACGATACCGGCGATCGTCTCCTCCGGGATCGGGCTCGCGTCGTCCTCCTCCGAGCCGTATCCGGTGACCCCCGTATCGGTGCGGACGCGCACGACGACGTTGCGGTCGATGTCGTGCATGCGGATCCGTGCCTGAGGATCGCCGTACCGGGACGCGAACCGCAGCGCGACGGGGATCACGTCGACGCCGGTGACCTTCATGGGGGTGCCACACGGTACTGTATCGCGATGAAGCTCATCGGCATCGAGCCGACGCCCAATCCGAACAGTATGAAGCTGGTTCTGGACGAGACGCTCGCGCCGGGCGTGAAGGCCACCTATCGCGCCGGGGACGAGGTTGCGTCCCCGCTGATGCGAGGCCTCCTGTCGATCGCCGGCGTTGCCGGCGTCTTCCACACCTCGGACTTCATGGCCGTTCAGCGGACGCCGGGCACGGACTGGCAGGAGATTCTCGCCCAGGTACGGACCGTGTTCGATGCTGCAGCCGGCGTGAGTGGCGAGGTCGCCGTGCCGCGCACGGAGGGCGCGACACAGGAGTTGCTGGTGTCGATGCAGGTGTTTCGCGACATCCCGATGCAGGTGAAGCTGACCGGCGGTGGTGGGGAGATCCGTCGCGGACTCGGGCGCCGCTTCGACGCGGCGGTGAAGCGGGCCATGCCGGCCGCCAGGAATCCGCTGATGGAGCGGCACTGGGTCGAGCTGGGCACCCGTTACGGAGACGCCGGGGAGGTCGCCGCGAGCGTCGTGGCGGAGGTGCGCGCGCTGTACGACTCGGATCGGCTTGCGCGGCTGACCGATCGCGCGCTCTCCTCCGATCAGGACGAGCCGGAGGCCAGACCCGACCGCCGGAGACTGATCCGGGATCTGGATGACCCCGATTGGCGCGTACGCTACCGGGCGCTCCGAAGTCTGGGGGCCGACGCGGAGCTCCTGACCAGGATCATCGCGCTCGCCGGGGACGATCACCTGTCGGTGCGCAGGCAGGCGATCGTGCTGTTGGGGTTGGTCAAGGACGAGAGGGCTCTGGCTCCGCTCCGCGACGCGCTGCGTGACCCGATCGCGGCGGTCCGTCGTACCGCCGGGGACGCGCTCAACGATCTGGGCAATCCCGAGGTCGCCGGCGCGATGGCCGAGACGTTGACCGACGACAGCGCACTGGTTCGCTGGCGTGCTGCCCGGTTCCTCTTCGAGCTGGGGGACGAGCGCTCGCTGCCGAGCCTGCGGGCCGCCACGGCCGACCGGGTGTTCGAGGTCCGCATGCAGATCGAGCAGGCGATCGAGCGCATCGAGTGCGGGGCGAGGCCCGAGGGGCCGGTCTGGCAGCGCATGACCCGCGGCGGCCGCGGGACGTGAACGCCGGATCGGGCGAGGATCAGTCTGCACGGGAGGGGAACCGGTGAGCAACACGCTGCATTACTTTCGGGGCGAGCCGCTGGAGGTGGGCACCACCCCGCAGTTCCTGTTCGACGATCACGCGGTGGAGGACGTCTGGAGCCTGAAGCGCGTCTCGCAGATCGCCGCCAAGTTCCCCGGCAACCCGGTGATGGTGCCGGACCAGATCGGCGAGTCCTATTGCTACGAGTCGCACGTGGTGCGCGAGGACCGGGGCGCCTCGGACGTGGGCCGCTTCCGGATGTGGTACCAGGACTCGGACAGCCAGGCCCACCATCGGGGTGCCCCGGAGCCCGGCTCGGCCGAGGGCCACGGCGACTTCTGCCGCTACGCGGAGAGCGACGACGGGGTGCACTGGGTCAAGCCGAAGCTCGGCCTGCTGCGCCATCGCGGCACCGACCGCAACAACATCGTGCTGGCAGGCGTGTGCGAGTGCGACCGCTCGGCCGTGGTTCTCAACCCCGACCCGGACGACCGCGAGCGCCGCTTCATCATGGGGTACCTGGACCAGCCGCGCGGCGCGAGCGGCGTCTGCCTCGCCTATTCGGCCGACGGCATCCACTGGCATGAGGAACCGGCCAATCCGGTCATCCGGGGCCATTACGACTGCGTGAACACGCCGGTCTGGGACCCCGTGTCAGACTATTGGCTGTGCTATACGCGGCCGACGGTGCATGCGTTCGGCTACGTGCGGCCGGAACGGGGCTGGACGGACGTGGACTGGGAGCGCGGCGAGGGCCGGCACCACCGGCGGCACGTGAGCGTGGCGGTGAGCCGCGACCTGGTGAGCTGGGGCAAGGTGCGGACGGTCTTCTATCCGGACGAGCTGGACGCGGACTGGCCGGACATCGACCACTTCCGGCCCTTCTTCCACCACGGCCTGTTCCTTGCCAACGCCTCCTACGTCGACCCGTCGGGCGGCCGCTTCGGGCAGCTCCGCTTCATGTGGAGCCGCGACGGCTTTCACTGGCAGCAGGCCCCGGACCGCGCCTGGTTCATCCCGCGCGGGCCTGCGGGCCACTTCGACGACGGCTGGATCCTGGGGGCGTCGGCGCCGGTCGCGGTCGGCCACCAGATGTGGTTCTACTACGGCGGCCAGCCGCTGCAGATGCAGGTCGCCGTGGACCGGGGCAGCGCCGTGGGGCTGGCCAAGCTGCCGCGCGACCGCTTCGTGTCGCTCAGGGCGGAGGGCGAGCCCGGCTTTCTGCTGACGCGCGAGGTGCGGATCGCCGGCAACGAGCTGCGGCTGAACTGCGCCACCGGCCAGCGCTTCCCCAGCCTGACCGGCATGGCCGCGCTGGGCGACATCCGCGTCGAGCTGGTGGAGTCGCTGCCGGCGCGGCAGGCGGTGGTGGGCGGCCGGCCGGTGCCGGGCTTCACGATGGAGGACTGCGACCCGATCCGCACCAACCGCATCGACCACCGCGTGACGTGGAACGGCAGGTGGGACCTGGGCGAGCTGTGCGGCCGGCCGCTGCACCTGCGCTTCCGCCTGACCGAGTCGGAGCTGTTCACGTTCGCGTTCGGCGACGCGGCCGGTGAGCGAAGCGAACCACTCGAAGAGTGAGCCGGCGCCGGGGCTCCCTCGCCTGAAGAAAGGAACCGGGCACCTCCCCCGATGAGGGAGATGCCCGCACGGCGTGGCGAACGTGCTCCGAACTAATACGGTACGAAGTCCGCCTTGCTGATGTCGCGGATCGCGCGGACCTGCTCCAGGCCGGCGCGCTCCAGGGCGGCCAGGTAGTCGTTCCAGTCGCCGTCGTCGTTCGGGTCCAGGGTCCCGAACAGGAACTTCGACCCGTACTCGTCGCGCACGTCGGTGACCACTACCTCCAGGTCGGCCAACATGTCCGAGTCGTCCGAGCTGAGGTTCCAGATGATGTGGTTGCTGTTGCGCAGGAACGGGTGCACGGACAGCGCGTTCTGCGTCGGCATCGTGTCCCCCTGTCCGGTGGCGGCCAGGGCGTACTCGGCCGGGTAGTACATACCCTTGACGAAGCCCTGCTCGTACATGCTCTGGCCCTGTGGGTTGGCCGTGGTGGCCATGTGGTCCATGAGGATCGGGATTCGCTCTCCGGACTCATCCGTGCCCCAGTTGAAGGTCACACCCTCGACGCCGTAGTACATGAAGATGCCACCATCGGGCGAGGCGAGGAAGTTGGTGTACTCCAGCCAGCGCTCCACCTGTTCGTCGGTGGCGCTCGTCGCGATCGAGCCGCCTTCGCCAAACGGCCTGCCCCGCGCGACGATCGGTTCCAGGCCGGGAGCGGTGACCACGCCGTCGTGCACGATCTTGAACTGGGCGGTGGGATCGTCCTGATCCACCACGCTGTTCACGTGGCCGATGCGGCCGACGTTGAAGAACATGATGTGGTGCCTGCTTTCGGCGAGGAGCTCCGACCACTTGGTGAAGTCCTTCTGGTCCACCTCCGGGAAGACCAGGTCCTCCGCGTACAGCTTGTTGATGAACTTCATGACCTCGCGGTACTTGTCGGTCTGCGGACCGTAGGTCACCGCGTTGGTGTCCGGATCGATGTACCAATCGTCCCAGGTTCGCCACGCCAGCAGGTAACCGCCGGTCAGGGAGCGGTATCCGCGCGTCTTGGCCCATCCCTGGACGGGCCACGAGTCGGGATACTCGGCCTTGATCCGTTTCGCCGCCTCGTACAGCTCGTCGGTGTTGGAGGGGAGGAGATGCCAAGCGCGTCGAACACCTGATCGCGGTATCCCCAGCCGTTGGCCAGGTAGATGGAGTTGGGGCTGGGATAGGAATAGATGTTGCCGTCCGGTGACGGCGCAGCCTTCATCACGTACGCCCAGGAGGCGTCGTCGAAATTGGCGCGAATGTTCGGCATCTCGTCCAGCAGGTCCTGCAGCGGCAGCAGGTAGCCCTGCATCCCCCACTGGTCGGTCATCGACTTCGGCCACGGAAACAGGATGTCGGGCTCATCCCCGGCTGCCAGGCGCAGCTCCATGATCGACATGTACTCGCTCGACGGGACCATCTCGAAGGTGATGTCCAGGTCGAAGCGCTCCAGCATCTGCTCCACCCACAGGTTGTCCGGCGGTGGGATGAGGTCGCGCGAGTAGCGGTACATGTAGTCGAGCTCGACGATGTCGCGCCCGGCTCCCGCCGCGGCCGGCTGCTCGCTGGTGGCGCTGGCCCATGCCAGCGACCCGCTCAGGATGAGCAGCATCGTGAGGACTACGAAGGTTCGTTTCATCGAATGTTCTCCTTGCTCGTTGAACGTTCCGGTTTTCTCGTGAAAGCGATCGGGTTGCTACATTCGGTACCCTCCGTCGGACGCGGGGCGGCTCACGCCTTCAGCGATCCGATCATGACGCCCTTGGCGAAGTATTTCTGGATGAACGGATAGACGATCAGCATCGGCAGCATCGCCGCGATCAGCGTGGCGTGCTTGAGCTTCTCGTAGTTGATGTAGTTGTCGCGGGACGCGACCAGCCGCATCGCCTGCATGTCGGACTCGTTGATGTCCAGCTCCTCGGCGATCATGCCCTGCTCCAGGATGATGTTGCGCAGCACGACCTGCAGCGGCTTCAGGTCGTGATCGCGCAGGAAGATCACCGCGTAGAACCACGAGTTCCAGTGGGAGACCAGGTAGAACAGGCCGATGGTGGCGAGCGCGGCCTTGGAGACCGGCATGACGATGGAGATCAGGATCCTGATGTCGTTGGCGCCGTCCAGGTAGGCGGACTCCTCCATCTCCTGCGGCACGGCCTGGAAGAAGGTGCGCAGGATGATCACGTTGTAGGCGCTGACGGCGGCCGGCAGCACGACGGCCCAGATCGTGTTGAGCATCCCCAGCTTCTGTACCAGCAGGTAGAGCGGGATCAGGCCGCCGCCGAAGAACATCGTGACGACCACCAGCACCATGTAGAAGGAGCGCAGGGTGAGCCGCCTCTTGGAGAGCGGATAGGCCATCGCGGTGGTCAGGCTCAAGCTGATCGTGGTGCCCAGCGCCGCGTATATCACCTGGTTGCGGTAGCCGATCGGGATGTTCCGGGAGCTGAAGATCAGCTCGAAGGCGCGCATGCTGAACCCCTTGGGGTAGAAGGTGACGGTCCTCTTGATAACGGCGTCTCCACCGCTGACGGCCATCGAGGCGACGTGCAGCACCGGATACAGCGTGACGATCACGACCAGCAGCAGCGTGCCGTAGACGAAGAGGTCGAGCAGCAGCGAGGCGGGCGAGGTGTCGCGGATCATGCCGGTCCTCACCACAGGCTGTGCTCGGTGTAGCGGCGCGCCAGCCGGTTGGCGGCGATCAGGAAGCCCAGGTTGATCACCGAGTTGAACAGCCCCACGGCCGCGCCGTAGCTGAAGTCCGCCTTGAACAGCCCGCGCCGCACCAGGAAGGTGCCGATCACGTCCGCGGTCTCGTAGGTCGCCGGGCTGTACATCAGCAGCACCTTCTCGTAGCCGACGCTCAGCAGGGCTCCGACGCGCAGGATGGTGAGGATGATGATCGTGGCGGCGATGGTCGGCAGGGTGACGTGGCGCATGCTCTGCAGCCGCGATGCGCCGTCGATGGTGGCCGCCTCGTAGAGTTGCGGGTCTACCTGCGAGATCGCCGCCAGGTAGATGATCGCTCCCCAGCCGGCGTTCTGCCAGATGCCGGTGAGGACGTAGAGGGGACGGAACCACCCCGGCTCGTTCATGAAGTAGATCGGCTCGATGCCGAGGTTGACCAGGAAGCGGTTGAACACGCCCTCGGAGGGGGACAGGAACAGCGCGGCCAGCGACACGAGGGCGACCAGCGAGATGAAATGAGGCAGGAAGCTGATGGTCTGCACCGAGCGCTTCACGGCGCCGCTCCGTACTTCGTTGAGGATCAGGGCCAGCACGATCGGCACCGGGAACGCGAAGAGCAGATCGTAGAAGCTGAGCAGAAAGGTGTTGCGGATCAGTCGGAAGAAGTAGGGATGGGAGAAGAAGCGGATGAAGTTCTCCAGGCCGACCCACTCGCTGCGGAACACGCCGACCCGCGAGTTGTAGTCCTGGAAGGCGACCACGACCCCGTACATGGGGACGTAGTGGAAGATGATGAACCAGGCGAGCCCGCCCAGCATCAGGAACTGCAGGTACTTGGTCTTGCGCAGGCCCCGGATCGTGGCGGCCGTCCAGGAGAGCCCGCGGTCGGCAGTCAGCCGTTCGGCGCCCGCGCGTGCCATCAGTGGCTACGGATCATCCGGAGCGCCGCGGAGGCCCGGGCCGGGCAGCCGAGCGCGCCTGCCGCAGTGCTCGATGGTGGAACGACGGCGAGCCGTCCATGCGGGGATCATACCTCATCGGGTGACAGCCGTCGGCGCTGCATCCGCCCTTCCATCGAAGCTCTGGACCCATCGAGCGACGCAACGGTCATCCGTCGGCGCTTTGCTGCCCTCCGATCTCGACCCAGCCGATCAGTTTCGCGGAGTAGCCGCCGTTCTCCGGGACGAGGCCGCGATGGTTCAGCTCACGCTGGAGCATGGGCTCAAGGGTGTCGTGCAGCAGTTCGCGGCGTTGGTCCACGGCGAGCACGGCCGGCCCGGGGCGCCGGTTCAGCAGATCGACGCCTTTCCGCTCCAGCTTCGGCGCGCGTCCTCCTTCGGTGCTGACGGCGAGGGGCTGGACGAACGAGCGGTGCTCCCCGTTCCTCCCCTCGGTGTGGATCGACCACCAGGAGAGGACCGCTGGACCGTCGTCGCCGGCAACCGCGACGCCGAGCATTTCGGCATCGAGGCCCTGCCAGCGTTGCAACGCTTCGGCCATGAGCGGGTGGTCGAGTCCCATGAGCTCGATCCCCTCCTGCTCGCGGGCGAGGTCCCGATTGGTGGTGAAGCGCACGGCCGAGTCGTCGTCCGCGGAAGGGATCGAATAGGTGTCCGCATCGATCCGCTTCACCAGCCGGCCCCGTTCCGCCAGAGCAGCGCACAGAAACCGGACGACGCGGTCGAACCCGGCGGCCACGTCCGTGAACGGCTGGTAGTCTTCGAGGGAGAACCCGTCGAGGTCCTGAAACAACTCGAACACCACCTTGCGCGCTTCGGTCGCGTTCGCCATCGCCGCATCCAACTCCTCCTTCGTGCGCTGCAGCTCGGGATCGGAGAGAGCCTCCCGATACAGCGTGTCATAGGTCAGACGCTCCGATAATTGCCCGAGAATCTGCGTTCGCAGGTCCTCGGCGACGTTGCCGTGCTCGTCGACCTTTCCGAGCGTGCGGGCGATCTCCTTGAGCTTGTCCATGAGCAGCAGGAAGATCCGGCCCTCAATGGTGTCCGACAACACGAGGTTGTAGACCTGTGCCGTGTGCTGCTGGCCGTAGCGGTGGATCCGTCCGATGCGCTGCTCGACGTCCATCGGGTTCCAGGGAAGATCGAAATTGAACAGCACGCGGGCGACCTGCAGGTTGATCCCTTCGCGTCCAGCGGCCGTGCACACGAGCGCTCGCGGCCCATCCGGTTTCTTGAACCGCCGTTCCGCCGCCAGCTTTGCGCCGTGGTCACCGCCGCGCAGGACGACCACGCCCTGCCCGGGATACATGCGCTCGATCTCGCTCCCAATCAGATCGACCGTGCCGAGATAGGTTGCAAAGATGACCACCTTCTCCGTCGGATTCTGCTCCCACAGCGCTCCGAGACCGCGCAGCAGTTTTTCGACCTTCGTTTCGCGGGGCGTGGGGAAACGTTGTAACAGCTCGCGGATCCGCTGCCGCTCCTCCGGCAGGGCCAGACTGACCGCCATGGCCGCCGCGTCTTCGCCTGCCGCCGCCGCTTCTTCGCCCGTAGCGGAGTCCGACGCCAAGGAAAGCTGGTCTTCGTCCAGGCGTTTTAGCAGGCGCACCTTCAGGGTGGCCAGAATCGCGTCAACTTGGCCCTGGGACACCGGATCATCTCTCGGGATGCCGTGCTCGTCGTGGATCAGGTCGCGGGCCTCGTCGTTGAGTTGGTTGCGCGTGTCGATGTCGAGCTCCCGGTCCTTGATGATCGCTTCGTGCAGCGTAAGCATCAGCAAGCGGCGGCGCAGGGTCCGGCGCACGGCGGCGAAACTCGACGCCGCGATCTTCTGGAAAATCGTCATCACGAAACCGAGCGCGCGCCCCTGATTGCCCTGCCGCTTCGCAAGCGCAAAGCCCTCCTCCAGGTACTCCCGCAGTGCAAGATAGAAGGCCCTCTCTTCCGCGGTCATCGTGAACGACTCGGTGTGCACGCCCCGGCGGGCGAACAGCGGTGATCCGTCCGGTTTGCAGGCGTCCGCCCGCCTCGACGAACGCATCACCGGGGCCATCGGCGGCATGCAGCGCGAGCCGCACGCCGGCAAGAAGCACACCACGGACGTGACCGCGGCCGCCCTGCACTGCCTGACCGACGTATACGGCCACGTCGTCGAGCACACCCGCGCGGACGTCACGGTGCGGTTGCACTTCGACTGGGAAGACGAGCGCGTGCAGGTGCGCTCGGTGCGCTCCGACCCGGCGGAGGGCGACGTGGCGTGCGTAACCGTACGCCCGCGGGTGGCGGCCAACGTGCGCATCCGGGTGCCTCGATGGGCGCCGCGCGAGTCGCTCCGCCTGACCGTGGGCGGGGAGCCCGCGGCGCTACGCCTTGTGGGCGACTTCGCGTTCGTGCCGAGCTGCGGTCCGGCTCCCGTGGAGCTCCGCTACGCGCTGCCGCGCCGCACCAGCCACGAACGGGTCGGCGAGATGGAGGTGGAGTATCACTGGCGCGGCGACGAGATCATCGGCGTCACCCCGCAGAGCGATTTCTTTCCGATGTATCCGGCGGCGTGAGCGGGGCAGCGCTCCAGTGCCAGCGCCACTCGCGGGCCCTCGTTGTCCGAGCGATTCACGGGCTTTCCTGATACTCCAGCACGTCATTCGCCTCACGGTTCAGCTCATCTGAGTGGGCAGCGATCGCGGCAAGGTCCTGTCGGTCGCACGCGGCACGCCGACGTGCTTGCAAGAGAATCCACGAGGCCTCTTCGATGAACGCCGACCGACTCCTCGGCTTCACTTCGAGGGAGATCGCCTGCAGCAGCTCTTCCGAGAGCATCACGGACGTCCTCACCTTCATCGCTTTCAGTCTCCGAGCTCCTCCACGACGATGGACGGCCGTTTGTCGATCAACGCGAGCAGCACGCGCGCGGCTCCTTCCGGACGGCGGCGGCCCTGTTCCCAGTTCTTGAGAGTCCCCAGTGCCACGCCGATGCTCTTGGCGAACGCCGGTTGCGACAATCCCGTCTTGCTACGAATGGCGACGACATCGGGCTCCGGAATCTCGATCGTATGAGCTTCGAAGCCGTCGCGGTCCCCGGCCAGGTAGGAACCCGCATCCGTCAGTCCGGCCATGACCTTGTCGAATGCTCTGCTCATGTTCGCCTCCCGTAATCAAGAGCCATCTGTTTCGCGGCCTTGGTCAGTGCCGCCCGCTCCCCGCGGCTGAGATTCCCTTTTTCGTTCTTGGCAAAGACCGTAAGTAGGAATACCGGAATCTCCTCTGTCCAGAATAAGAACAGGATGCGTACGCCCCTGCTCTTTCCTCGGGCCGATTTCCCAAATCGCGCCTTGCGGACCCCGCCGCCGAGCGGGATACCTGCCAGAGGATTCTCAGCCACCATGTTGACCACTGCGATCCGTTCGGCTTCGGTCAGTACGCTCTTGGCCGCCGCGAGATACGCAGGCGTCTCAACGACGGTCTGAAGTCGCATGCACCATCGGCAGGATAGGCGCCAATGGCGTCGGCGTCAATGGCGCCTGGAGCGGACGGTCGGCGCCCGACTTCGCCGGTCCGGTATGCTTCGGGGCCTCATGAAGCGTCCCGCGATGGTCATCGTGCTCGGCGCCCTCACCGTGGCCGTCGCCATGGGGGCGCGGCAGTCGTTCGGGCTGTTCCTGCAGCCGATCACGGCAACCCTGTCCACGGGACGCGAGACGTTCAGCCTGTCGATGGCGGTGCAGAACATCCTCTTCGGGTTGCCGCTGGCGGGCATGGTCGCCGATCGGATCGGACCGCGCTGGGTGGTCGCCGCCGGCGCCGCGCTGTACGCGGTGGGATTGGCGCTGCTGTCGCTGGCAGCCTCCACTGCAACGCTGTACCTGGGCCTGGGGGTCATGGTCGGGCTGGCGCTGAGCGCGACCTCGTACGTGGTCATTCTCGGCGCTGTCGCGCAGGTGGTTCCGGAGAAGAGGCGAGGGACGGCCTTCGGCTTCATCACCGCCGCCGGGTCGTTCGGGACGTTTGCCGTGGTGCCGGGCATGCAGTGGCTGATCGGCACGGTCCAGTGGCAGGCCACTCTGCTGTACGCCGCGCTCGCGGTCGCCGCCGTCGTCCTGTTCGCGGTCGGGTTCCCGGTCCGCGCGTCGGGCTCCGGCCGTACGGACACGCCCGCCGGCGATGCGGACGAGGTGAGTTTCGGCGCCGTGCTCCGCCAGGCCGGCACGCACTCCGGCTACCTGCTGCTCGTCGCCGGGTTCTTCGTCTGCGGGTTCCATGTCGCGTTCGTCGCCACCCACCTGCCGTCCTTCCTGGTCGATCACGGCGTGGCGCAGATGATCGGCGCCACCGCGCTGTCGCTCATCGGGCTGTTCAACATGCTCGGCTCGTTTCTGTTCGGCCGGCTGGGAGACCGCTTCCGCAAGAAGCGGCTGCTGAGCCTGCTGTACTTCCTGCGCGCCGTGGCCATCACCTGTTTCCTGATCGTCCCGGTCACCGGCGCCACGGCGCTGGTGTTCTCGGCGGTCATCGGCTTCCTGTGGCTGGCGACCGTGCCGCTGACCAGCGGGACCGTGGCGCAGATCTTCGGCACGCGCCACCTGTCGTCGCTGTACGGGATCGTCTTCCTGTCCCACCAGGTCGGCAGCTTCCTGGGTGTCTGGCTCGGCGGCCGCATCTACGACGCGACCGGCTCGTACGACCCGGTCTGGATCGCCGCGATCGTGCTGGGCATCGCCGCGGCGATCGTGCACCTGCCGATCAAGGATCAGGCCCTGGCGGGCACGGGCCGGCTGCAGGAGGCGTCGTCGACGTGATCAGGGTGTCCGCGTACGGTATTCTGCCGTGGGGGGCGACGATGGCTGAGAAAGCGCAGTCTCGGGTTACGTGGCCGCTGATCTTTTCGTACCGGGGCAACGTGTTCGATCAAGGCTATTTCGCTTCGGTTTCTGCGACGAGTCGCGTTCTCGGGATTCAGGAGGAAGATGGGATCTGGCTCAGCGGGGTCCAACCGGGAGGGATTGCGGCTGGGGGACAGGACCTGTGGGAAGCGCGCATGGCGTTTCGACAGGCTTTCGTCGGCGTGCTGGCAGACATCGCGTCGTCCGTCGGCGACTTCTCCGCGTTCCAGACGGAAGTCGCCCGGTTCCTGGAGGAACGCGACGACAGGGCATTTGAGGAGTGGGCTGCAGCCGTGGATGCCAACCGCAGAAAGCCGCTCGATTGGGCGCAGATGAAGCAGTTGCCGATCATGTCGGCCCGGCATGACGCCTTCAATGACCGCGGTCTTGCGTTCGGAGATGACGCCCGCCGACAACCTGATCGATGAGGGGCCTGAGCTCGCCACTGCGGCCTGAAACGGACGTGAGCGCTTGAAGCCAACCGGTCGTTGCAGGTAGCTGATCAGGCTGCGCGCGAGCGGTCAGATCGGCAGACGCCGGCGCTCGACGGCCTGGATCTGCGATGAGGCGGCGACGGTGCGGCCGTCCAGGTAGCGTTCGACGGTAAGCTGATCGATCGCGAGGCGCGGGGCGCGCCCCAGGGCGAGGTCCGTGACCACCAGCGCGGTGGCCGGCATCTGCATCATGCCGGAGCTGTAGTGGCCGGTCGCCCAGATAAAACCGCCGGCGGCGCGCGGGTCCGGGCCGATGGTGGGTAGCGAGTCGATCGTGCCCGGCCGCAGGCCGCTCCAGATGTCGAGGATGGGCTGCGAGGCGAGGACGGGAAGGACCGACGTGACGATATCGGACAGCGACGCCAAGCCGTCCGGGGTCACGCGCTTGGCGAAGCCCCATGCCTCGTGGGTGGCGCCGACCACGATCCGCCCGTCGGGTCGCGGGGTTGCATAACCGTAGCCGGCGGCGCGGGATACGTTGTGACGCAGGCCGGCCGGCGGCGCCGCGACCGCCATGATCTGCCCGTGCACGGGGAACACCGGATGGGTCAGGCGTCCGTCGATGCGTCCGGCCCAGGCGCCGGCGGCGTTCACTACCACTTCGGCGTGCAGCGAGCCGGACTCGGTCCGCACACCGGCCACCTGGTCGCCGCTCCAATGCAGCCCGGTCACCGGCCGGCCCGGGAACACCTCCACGCCGAGCACCTGCGCCGCGCCCGCGGCGGCGGCCGTGTAGGCACGCGCGTCCAGGTGACGGCCTTCGGGGTTGAGCGCTGCCTCGACCACGTCCTCGGGGAGGGCCGGCTCGCGCCTGCGAGCCTCCGCACCGTCAAGGAGCTGAGCCTCGACGCCGGCCGCCCGGTACAGGTCCGCGTTCTCCCGCACCGCCGGCAGCTCCTCCTCCGTCCGCGCCACCAGCAGGCTGCCGGCGCCGCCGTAACCGATGCTCCGGCCCGTGAGCTCGCGCAGCTCACCGTCGAGCTGCTCATACCGCTTCGCTGACAGTCGGGTAGCCTCTACGAACCAGGGGTCGCGTTCCGGGCTCGTCCCCGGTCCCACGATGCCGGCGGAGGCCCAGGACGCCTCGCGCCCGACCTCGCCCGAATCCAGCAGCGCCACCCGCGCACCTTCGCGGGCCAGCTCGTAGGCGGTCGTGCAGCCGCAGGCCCCGGCGCCGGTCACCACCACGTCGAATCCTTCACCCAAGGCCGTGATACAGTACCCGGCGCTTCGATGGGGGGCCAGATGGACGACAGAATCGCTTCGGTCGAGCGCACCCTGCACTGGGTGCCGATGGTGGATCGCATCCGCCTCGAGATGGAGCGGGCGGGCATCCACGCGTGGTCGGAAGTCGAGGTGATCCGCGTCACCAGCGAGTCCGGGGTCATCGGCTGGGGCGAGACCATCCAGAACTACACCTGGGGCCGCGCCGACATCGACGAGCGGGTGATCGGCCGGTCGCCGTTCGACCTGTACTGGGACGACAGCCTTGGCGCCGGCCTGCAGATGGCGGTGCTTGACCTGGCCGGCAAGCTGGCCGGCGTGCCGGCGCATCGCCTGCTCGGCGAGCAGGTGCGCAGCCACTGCCCGCTGTCCTTCTGGGACCACGACATGTCGCCGGAGCTGTACGAGGCGGAGGCGCGCGAGGCGGTGCGCCTGGGCTACACCTGCATGAAGATCAAGACCCGGCCCTGGTGGGACGTGCACGAGACGATCGCACGGATATCCGAGGCCACCCCGCCCTGGTTCGCGATCGACGCCGACTGGAACGACTTCCTGCTCGACGCGCCGACCGCGCTGCCGGTGCTGAGCGCCCTGGAAACGGAGTTCCCGAAGATCAAGATCTACGAGGGGCCGATCCCGGTCGACGACATCGACGGCAACCGACGGCTGCGCGCGGGCCTGCGCACGCAGATCGCCCACCACTACAACGAGGCTCGCCAGGGCGTGGCGCGCAGCGAGCATTGCGACGGGTACGTGGTCGGCGGCGGCATCGCCGGGATCACCCGCGCGGGCCACTTCGCGGGCGCGGCACGGATGCCCTTCTTCCTGCAGATGGTCGGCACCGGGCTGACGGCCAGCCTGTGCCTGCACCTGGGATCGGTGTTGGCATCGGCGCGCTGGCCGGCGGTCACCGTGCACGAGCTGTACGAGCACAATCTGCTCACGGCGCGCATCCCGGTCTCCGGCGGCTACGGCGCGGTGCCAACAGGGCCCGGCCTGGGCGTCGAGGTCGATGAAGAGGCCCTCGACCGATACCGCGTCGACCAGGCGGACGTGAGCCTGCCGCGGCGGCTGGTCCGCTACCGGCGGCCGTCCGGGCTGACCGTGCACTTCTCTTCCGAGGCGCGGCCCGGATCGACGATGTGGAACTACTTCGCGGCCGGCAACCAGCCCGCCTACGAACGCGGCGTCGCGACCGAGCTGGTCGAGGACGACGGCAGCGCCGAGTTCCAGCGGCGGTACGATCAGACCAAGGACAGCCCGGTCGTCGGCAGCGACTGAGGCACGCCCACGATCCAGCGTTCGATGAGAGCCGCAGACGCGCTGGTGCGCGCCATCGTGGGCACGGGCACGCAGCACGTCTTCACGCTCTCCGGCAACCAGATCATGTCGCTGTTCGACGCGGCGATCGACGTGCCGCTGGAGCTGATCCACGTCCGCCACGAGGCGCCGGCCGTGCACGCGGCCGACGCCATCGGCCGGCTGAGCGGCCGGCCCGGTGTGGCGATGGTCACGGCCGGGCCGGGATTCGCCAACACGCTGTCGGCGCTGTACGTGGCGCAGTGCGCGGAGTCGCCGCTGGTGCTGCTGTCCGGTGCCTCGCCGGCCGGCAATCCGGGCGCCGGGGCGTTTCAGGAGATGGACCAGGCGGGGCTCGCCGCCAAGGTCTGCAAGGCGTCGTGGACCTGCACCGACCCGGAACGGATCGCCGCCGACTTCGCGCAGGCGTGGCGATGTGCGGCCTCCGGACGTCCCGGACCCGTGCACGTGGCTCTGCCCGTGGACGTGCTGGAGTCGGCCGTGCGGGACGCGGAGCCGGCGGTCGAACCGGACGCGCCCCCGGCGTCCCCGGCAGAGGCAGATCTTGCCGCCGTCTGCCAGGCGATTGGCGATGCCGCGCGCCCGCTGGTGATCGCCGGTCCGCCGTACCGCCGCCGGCACGCTGCCGATGCGATCCGCCTGCTGCGCGACGCGGGCGCTGCGGCGCTGGCGATGGACAGCCCGCGCGGGTTGCGCGACCCGGCGCTGGGCGCGTTCGCGGAGGCGGCGGTCGAGACGGACCTGGTCGTCCTCCTCGGCAAGCGGCTCGATCACATGCTGGAGCTCGGCGCGTCGCCGCCGTTCGCGCCGGGGTGCCGTTTCATGCAGATCGACCCGGAGCCGGAGGCGCTGCGTCAGGGTGCGGGCAACGCGGGCGACCGGATGCTGCTGCAGGCGCAGGGCGATCCCGCGGCGTGGACGGCCGCGATGGCGGAACGGCTGGCCGGCTGCTCGCTCGATGCCGGTTGGCGGGCGGCTGTCGATGCCGCGGTCGTCTATCGACCCGCGGAGTGGCGCAAGATCGGCAGCGAGTCGCCGGTGCACCCGGCGCAGCTCGGCTACGCCGTGCACGACTTCCTGGCCGGCTCGCCCGAATCGGTGTTCATCTCCGACGGCGGCGAAGTCGGCCAGTGGGCGCAGGCGTGCGTGAACGCGCCGCACCGCATCATCAACGGCCCTGCCGGCGCGATCGGATCGGCGCTGCCGTTCGCGCTCGCCGCGCGCACGCTGTTTTCGCAGGCGCGCATCGCCGCGACCCTGGGCGACGGCACCTTCGGCTTCCACCCGCTGGAGCTCGACACCTCGCTCCGGCACGCCCTGCCGTTCGTGGCCGTGGTCGGCAACGACGCCCGCTGGAACGCGGAGGTCCAGATCCAGCACCGCACCTACGGGTCCGACCGCGCGGTCGGCTGCGACCTCCGCGCCAGCCGCTACGACGAGCTGGCCCGCGCCCTCGACGCCCACGGCGCCGCGGTCGATTCGGCCGCCGAGCTGCACACGGCACTGGATGCGGCCCATGCGTCCGGTGTCGCCGCCTGCGTCAACGTGTCCCTGCAGCCCGTCGCAGCCCCGGTCATCACCCGCCACTGAGCGGGTGGGACTGCCGCTCCTCGATCCGGAAACGAGCTGACGCGCGCATGGAGATCGACCGGCTCCGTGCCATGGTGCCGCGCGGCCCGCACTCCGTGCTTGCATCGCGGACGCTGGCGACCAGCCACCGGCGCCTCGGCGAGGTCCTCCAGCCTGGCATGTCGGTGCTTGATGTCGGCTGTGGAACCGGTGCGATCACGGTGGGGATCGCTGAGGGCGTTCGCGCGGAAGGCCGCGTGGTCGGGGTCGACGCCGACGAGTCTCTGATCGCCGAAGCTCGGCGGTCACACCGTTCGGCCGGACTCAGTTTCGAGGTACGCGACGCTTACGACCTCGGATTCACGAGCGAGTTCGATGTCGTCACGAGCAGCAGGGTCTTGCAATGGCTTGCGAAGCCGAGGGCCGCGCTCAGTGCGGTGATCGCCGCGTGCCGTCCCGGCGGGCTCGTTCTGGTCCTGGACTACAACCACGAGAAGGTCAGCTTCACCGAGGCCGAGCGAGCCTTGGCCGAGAAGCAATTCCGGTCATGGGCGGCGGACTCTGCGGTCCATCAGAAACACTATCTCTTGTGCGTCGAGGGTGTCGCTCCGCAGCGGTAAGGGCACGCGCGCTTGGTGGGCGCTTCTACGGCCTCTACGATTCGGCGCATGCAACGTGAAACGACGGTCGCCAAGGAGTGGCCGAGCGTCCTCAGGACCATCCCGAGGGCCCTTCTCCTGTTCTTCCGGGCTGCTCCGGGTCTGTCGCTGACCCAGCTCGCCATCACGGCGATTCGCGCCGTCATCCCGCTGCTCGTGCTCGGCGTCGCGAAGCTGTTCGTGGACGCGGCCGTCGAGGTCATCGGTGGCGGGACGCTGGTCCTTCCGGTCGTGGGGGTGCCTGCCGACCCGGCCCGAGGGCTCTACCTGCTGGGAGGCCTGCTGCTGGCGGTCTGGCTGCTGGACAAGGCGACCGGTGCCGCGGAGGAGGTCGTCCGCACGCACTCGACGAATCGGGTGGAGTCCCACGTGCACGCGCTCATCATGCGCAAGTGCAGCACGCTCGATGCCGCATTCTACGAGAGTCCGACGTATCTCGACATGCTGGAGCGGGCCGTGCGGGGCGCGTTGATGAACGCGCTGAGCTTCATGTGGGGGGTTCTACTTTCTGATGCAGGCGGCCATCTCGCTGCTCGCGACGGTCGCGGTTCTGTCGACGATACACTGGGGGATTCCCGTGGCGATGGTGCTGTCGGCGTTGCCGCAGCTCATCGCTACAAGCCATTTCGCCAAGCAGGGCTGGGCGCTGGAGAACAGCCTGTCGACGCATTTCCGGCTCCTGAAATATCTCACCGGATTGATGAGCGAGCGCCAGGCGGCGAACGAGGTACGGCTGTTCGGCTTGTCGGACTATTTCATACCCCGGTTTCGGGAGGTCAACGAACAGCGGCTGCAACGCGAGCACTCCTTTATGCGGAAGAGCACCGTGTGGCGCGCGAGCCTCGGTCTGCTCTCGGACGCCGCGGTAGCCGGGGTCTGGGTGTTCATCGTGCTCCGGGCACTGGCCAGGGCCATCTCGGTCGGCGATGTCGTCCTGGGTACGCAGGCGGCATGGCGAGGCAAGGAGGCGCTGCAGCAGACCTTCAGCTATGGCGGACAGTTCTTCGAGCAGACGTTGACGCTGGTGAACCTCTTTGCGTTTCTGGACCTCGATCCCGCGACGGTGCCGGGTTCGCTGCGCCGGCAAGCGACGACCCGCAGCGTGCCTTGCACTATCGAACGCGTGGAGTTCAGGAACGTCAGCTTCGCGTATCCATCGGTACAGCGAAAGGTGTTGGACGATGTCAGCTTTGCGATAGAAGGCGGGCAGAAGGTCGCACTGGTCGGGCAAAACGGTTCGGGCAAGACGACGATCGTCAAGCTGCTCACGCGTCTCTACGATCCGGCCGACGGTCAGATACTGATCAACGGCACGGACATCAGGGAGTTCGACCTGGCTGAACTGCAGAGCAGATTCGCGGTGGTGTTTCAGGACTGCGTGCGGTATGCGCTGACTGCACGGGAGAATGTCGGATTCGGCGACGTCGCGCACGTTTCCGATCTGGAGCGGATCCGTGCGGCTGCGGGCGCCGCGGTTTTGGGGGCCGATCTGTCAGCCCTTCCGGATGGATACGAGACGTTTCTCGGTGGGCAGTTCGGGATCGGCAGGGACCTGTCGGGAGGGCAGTGGCAGAAGCTGGGACTCGCGCGCGGCTATATGCGCAAGGGATCGCTGTTCGTCATCGATGAGCCGACGGCGCACCTGGACGCCTTGGCGGAGTTCGAGGTCTTTCGCTCGTTCCTGGAGCTGACGGGCGAGCGGACCTCGGTGATGATCTCCCACCGGTTCTCGAATGTCCGCTTGGCCGATCACATTGTCGTGCTCGATTCCGGGCGGGTGGTCCAGCAGGGAACGCACGAAGAGCTGTCTGCGGTCAACGGACTGTACGCACGGATGTTCGAGACACAGGCAAGCGGGTACCGTTAGCCGCGTGTGCCCTGATACCTGACCGGCAACAGTAGTGACCGGACTCTCCGGTCGTCGCTTGCCTAAGCTTTGGGCCGCATTGCTCCAGCGCGCGGCTCGACCTCCTGCTCGATCCGGACGCGGACCGTGCGCTCCGCAACGTCGAGGTCATAGCGCGTTTGGAGGTTTATCCAGAACTCCGGCGTCATGCCGAAGTAGCGCCCAAGACGCAGCGCAGTATCGGTCGTCACGCCGCGGCGGCCGAGCACGATATCATTCAGCCGAGGTCGCGAGATGCCAAGCGCCCGAGCCAGCGCATATACGCTCAGATCCATGGGCTTCAGGAACTCGTCGCGCAGGATCTCGCCAGGGTGCACCGGCGGCAGCCGCCTCCCCGTGCTTACATCCGAGAAGTCAATCTGCCGTCGGTCCACCGCTTCGCGTTTGATGCCCATATTCATTCTCCTTCCTCACTGGTAGTCGACGATCTCGACTTCCCAAGCGTTACCATCGCGCCAGACGAAACAGATCCGCCATCGGTCGTTGATGCGAACACTGTGCTGGTCGGCTCGGTCGGCACGGAGAACCTCGAGACGATTGCCGGGCGGCGCGCGCAGATCATCGAGCCGACCGGCCGCATCGATCGCCAGGAGCTTCGCGCGCGCCCGACGCTGTATCTGCATGGGCAGGCCGCGCACGGCGTGACCCGTGAAGACAGCCGCGGTCACCTTGTCCGCGAAGCTCTCGATCATACAGAAACGTAACGGTGACCTACCGGTCGGGCGTGGGCAACTGAGCGGTTTCGGTCAGGGCAGCCGCCAGCGGACCACCTCGCACACGTTGCGCTGCACGCCCGTGGGTTCCGGCGGCTCCTTCAGGAAAGCGGTGATCATGTAGCAGGTGATCAGCTCATCGTCGTCGAGCTCGACCGTCACCGGCCAGCCGGTGTAGCAGTCCGCCGAGACCGCGAGCTGGATCGGCGCGTCGAAGCTCCACGTCCGGCCGCCGTCCTCGGAGGTCTGGGCACACACGCCGAACGGCAGGTGGTAGTTGGTGTAGGTCGCCAGCAGCCGGCCGTCGCGCAGGACGAGCAGGTTCACCTGCACCTCGGCGAGATTGGTCATCGGCCACGGCTCGCACCACGTGGCCCCGTCGTCGTCCGACTCGGTGAGGTAGGTGAGCTGCTGCCCCTCTCCCACCGTGCCGGGCGGGTTGGTGCGCAGAGAGGCGAGCAGCCGGCCGTCGGGAAGGCGGGCGATGGAAACCTCGCCGAAGGTGCTCACCGACCATGCGACGTGCCCCGTCGTGCTCTGCCAGGTACGACCGCCGTCCCGCGAGCGGCTCAACTCGAGATGCGGGTTCGGTGTGAAGTCCCTGCCGGCCGCGTCGTAGAAGCGCTGCAGGTACGCCGAGCCGAGAGGGCGCACCATGAGCAGGCTGCCGTCCGAGTCCACCAGCACGTTGCGCGGCTTGCCCAGCCCGTCGAGCGAATCGGTCGTCCACTTCCGGCCGCCGTCTGTCGAGCGGTGGTACTGCATCCGGATCCCATTGCCGGGAATCGCCATCGACTCCACCGTGAGCAGCAGGGAGTCGTCCTGCAGGGCGGTCAGGCTCATCTCCTTGCCGAGGAGCGTCGTCTCGCCGATCTCTCGCCAGGTCAGTCCCCGGTCGGCACTGCGGTAGACGTGGACGCCGAACAGCCCATGCACATCGATCCTGCGGCACGCCGCGGCGACCAGCGTGCCGTCGGACAGGCGCGCGATGGCTCCCTTGAAGTTGCCGCGCGGCCCGACGCGGGTGCGCACGGCGGGCGCCTGCCGCCGCACGAACACGCGCTGCAGGTTGATGCCCGTGAACCCCGTGATCGACGACGGGTAGCGGTCGTAGTCGTAGCCCGCGAGCAGCGGAGCGTTGCGCGCCGCCTCCTCGGGCGTGGGACGGTCGCCGCCCGCTGCGTTCAGGTCAGGCTCGGTGGCCACGGGTCAGCCCCGCCCGGCGGCGATTCGTTCTCTGAGCTCGGCCTGCTGCCGCTGCATGCTCGCCACGGCGTCGCGGTAGCCGGCGACGGTCGGCGGGCGGGCCGATTGCAGGTACGCCAGCACCTCCTGCTCGGCGGCCATGAAGTCGTCGGCCAGCGCGGCGACCTGAGCGGCGATCTCTGTCGGGATGGTCACCACGCCGTTGCGGTCTCCATGGATCAGGTCGCCGGGGCGTATCGTGATCCCGCCGACCTGCACGGGGATGCCGGTGTCCACCAGGTAGCTGAACCCGTGCGAGCAGATCGTCCCGGCGGTGAACGCCGGGAAGCGCAGGGCCTCTACCTGCTCCAGGTCGCGCCCGGCGCCGGAGGTGACCACGCCGCGCGCGCCGAACGCCTGGTAGCTGCTGCAGGCGACGTCCCCGAAGCAGGCCGCGGCCGGCGGCTCGTCCAGGTCCTGGATCACCACCACCGCGGGGCCGGGCAGCGACGCGAAGCTCTCGAGCAGGTCGGCGGGCTCGCTTCCCTCGCCTTCCGCCGGAGCGTAGGCGGACCGATACGTCGCCGTCGCCGCATAGCCGACCATCGGCGGCAGGTCGGGATACTCGCAGCGGATGCGCCCGTCCAGGTAGCCGGCGGCGGGCGAGCGCACGTCGAACAGCTCGACGATGTTGCAGATGGTCGGAGTATCGATGCGAGCCAGATCGTCGAGGAGGGATGCCTCCGCGGGCGGTGCTGCCATGTCGTGCTCCGGGTGCGGCAGCGGGAATCGACCTTGACGGTCGGTGGCATGCTGCCTAGGGTGTGTAATCTGCGTATCATCATCGACCAAGTCGATGCTCACAACAAGGGAGGAACCTACATGAGAAAAGTCGCCGCAATTCTGATCATTCTTTTCATGGCGCTGCCGCTGTTCGCGGAAGGCGGCGGAGAGTCCGCGACGATGGAGGCGGATCGCGGTATCTGGATATGGGGTGTGCCGCACGGCCCCTTCGACGAGGAGTTGCTCGCTGTCTCCAACGAGTGGGCGCTCGAGAAGTTCGGCATCACCGTCGACCGAATCGACAAGGTGCCCACCGGGCAGACCGCCGACCAGGCGCTGCAGCTCCTGATCGCGCAGGACCAGTTCCCGGACCTGATGTGGAACATGCCCTTCACGACCATGGCCGACTTGGCGGCCGGGGGGCGGTTGCTGCCGCTCGACACGTATTTCCGCGACTCCGTGAACTACCCGATCATCGCCAGCGCCTGCCAGAGCTATATGTCGAAGTACAAGGTCAACGGGCAGATCTACGGCCTGCCCGGCTGGGAATGGGCGGTGAAGTGCGAGGACGTGTCGATGGACATCCTCTGGTACATCCGCAAGGACCTCTACGACGAGCACGGCTATCCCCAGACCACCGATGAGCTGCTGGAGGTGCTGCGGGCGGTCAAGGCGTCCGGCCTGACCGACCTCAACGGCGATCCGGTCATTCCGTTCCAGTGGCGCAGCGCCTGGTCGCCGGTCAACAGCCGGGTCATCTATCAGCTCAAGGGAGCCGGCTGGGAAGTGGACGCCGAAAAGCGGCTGCTGCCGGAGTGGGCGTCGGTGGAGACCTACGAGGCGTTCAAGTTCCTCAACCTGCTCTGGAACGAGGAGCTGCTCGGCAAGGGTCAGTTCATCATGGACACGGCCGGATTCCAGGACCTGCTGAAGACCGCCAGCATCGCGGTCGCCACCGGCGAGCCGTGGTACGCATCGCTCATAGCCGATGCCACGATCCCGGCTCTCATCGAGGAATACGGCCGCGACGCGCCGGAGACGAAAGCAGCGCTCGACGCGCAGTTCATCATGATGGTCAACCCCATCAAGGACGCTCCGGGCCGGATCGTCAACAAGCAGCCCAACCCGTCGTTGCTCTCGGCGGACATCCCGAATCCGGACGGGGTGATGAGTTTCATCCAGTGGCACATGACCGACGAGGGACGGATTTCCAACATGTTCGCCGCCGGCTACCTGGGCACCCACTGGGACTTCGTGGACGGGCCGGAGGTATGGCGCATGAAGGCGGAGTTGCAGGGCAGACATCCCCACGACACGCGGCAGATCGCCAACTCGCAGGACCCCGTCGAGGTCACCCGTCAGGCGGGACGGCCGCCGCTGGTGACGCCGCACGCGCACTGGTTCGGCACGCCGAACTACGCCTCGTGGCAACAGCGGCTCAACTACCACAGCCTGCAGACGATGCGTGACAACGGCGTCCTGGTCGGCGAGCGCCCCGGTGATCCCACGGTTCCGTCCTGGTCGCCGGCGTTCACGATTCCGCTGGCGGACGTGGTGAGCCCGATCCCGTCGTATGCGCAGCTTACGGTGACGCTGCCGCCGCGCGAAGCCTCGGCGATGGCCACCGCCATGGAGCGATTCGACGCCGCCCTGGCCGGGCTGGTCACCTCCGGCAACTTCGAGGCCGACTACGATGCCTTTCTGGCGAGCATGATCGACATCACCGACTGGCGGCCCATCTACGCGGAGCGCCAGCAGCGATGGGAGCAGTGGATGGCCGACAACAATGTCGACGACCGCGAGTCGCTGCTCACCGTCGCGCCGCGTCCCGAGTGGGCCGCGGTGATGGGCTGGTAGTCCGCGCGACGTTCCGACCGGATCGGAGAAGCAAGTGGTCGATGCGGGCACGTGCCCGCTCGACCACTTTTCGTAAGAGACGACAAGAGAGGCTCGATGCCGATGACGAAACGCTCCGCAGGGCTGGAGATCGCGTCTCGACCGTATATCACGATGCTCGGCCCGGAGGCGGCCGATCAGCTCCGCAAGTTCCACACGCTGGAGTGCCTGCAGGAACGCGGCTGCATCCTGCGCTATACCGATCAGGGGCTGCGGGCGCGCGTGCCGCCGATCGTTCCCTACGCGCCGTTCGAGCGCTCGCGGGTCTATACCGCGAGCCGCGAGGCCGGCTCCTGGAACATCGACTCGCAGCTCGCCGCGCTGGACGGCCGCTACTACTACGGGTTCACCAACGGCCGCCTCGACGAGGACACCGAGGGTCAGCAGGTGCGCATCTCCCACTCCGCCGACGGGCGCGCCTGGAGCCCGCCCGCGTCCGTGATCGGCGGCGAAGAGGACACGCGCGACTCGTACAAGTGCGTGGGCCTGACGGCGCTGAACGGATCGCTCTACCTGCTGATCCGCTGGGCGCGCCGCGTGCGCGATCCCGACTCGACCGCGGTCGGCGGCGGCTACTACGCCGACTGGCACAACGCGCGAACCTACGTCTACGCCTCACGCGACGGCAGCACCTGGTCGCGGGAAGCGGAGCTCCCCGAGCTCGTGGCGGCGACCTACGAGTCGCCTCGCCTGACCTCCGAGGGACGGCTCCTCGGCGTGGCATCGATCGACCGGCGCAGCGGGCCGGCGATCCTCCTGTGGCCGGGAGCGGATCTCCTGCAGACGCCCGAGATCCTGCCGCTGCCGCAGCCGTTCGGGGCGAAGCTGGACGGCGGCGAGTCGAGCTGGTACCAGACCGACGACGGCACGATCGTGATTTTCTGGCGGGACGAGAGCCAGTCCGGCCGTGTCTGGGTCAACCACAGCAGCGACGGCGGACACACGTTCAGCGATCCGATGATCTCCGACATTCCGGATGCAATGTCGCGCAACTACGCGGGGCGGCTGACCGACGGCCGCTACTACCTGTGCAGCAACGCCAACGCGACGCTGCACAACCGCATGCACCTGACGCTGCTGATCGGCGAGGACGGGTATCGGTTCGACAGCGTGTACATCCTGGTCGACGATCCGACCGACCAGCGGATCCTGGGGCTGCTCAAGCTGCCGGGCTACATGTACCCGTGCTGCCTGGAGGAGCCCGGTCGCCTGCTGGTCGGCTATTCCGTGAACAAGGAAGACATCGAGCTCGGCACGGTGGATGTCACGGCGCTGTGACGGGTGACGGGCGCTACTCCTTGATGGAGCCGATCATGACGCCCTTGATGAAGTAGCGCTGGATGAAGGGGTAGACGCACAGGATCGGCACCGTTGTCACCGTGATGAAGGCGAACTTCAGCGACTCCGGGGTGAGGCGCCTGAGTTGGCGCAGCACGTTGTGGTCGAGGCGAAGGTCGTCGCGGCCGCTGCCGCCGCCGTGATGCCAGAGCGCCGCCAAGCGATTCGACAGTCCGCCTTCGAGGATCGCCTCCTGCAGGAAGGTCTGCAACGGCCGCAGGTCGGGCTCGCTCACGTAGAACGCGCCGAAGAACCAGTCGTTCCAGTGCCAGACGGCGTTGAACAGGCCCATCGTGGCGATCATCGGCAGCGACAGCGGCATCGCGATCCGGAAGAAGATGGTCAGGTAGTTCGCGCCGTCGATCACCGCCGCCTCCACCAGCCCGTCCGGCAGCGTGCGGAACGATGTCTTCATGACGATCATCATCCACACGTTGAAGACCACGGGTATGACGTAGACCAGGAAGTTGTTGATCAGGCCGATGCTGCGCAGCACCATGTAGAAGGGGATCAGTCCGCCGTTGATGAACATGGTGATGAAGAACAGCAGGATCACGGCGTTGCGGCCCACGAACTCCGGACGCGTGAGCGCGAATGCCGCGCCACCGGTGACCATCAGCGTAAGCGGCACCGCCACGCCCACCCGCGCGATCGTGATCACGTAAGCCTTCCAGATCCCGGTGACGGTGAACACCTGCTGGTAGTTGGCGTAGTAGAAGCCCCTCGGCCACAGGGAGCGGAGCGGAAAGCCCGGATCCGTGAACGACCCTTGCAGCACGAACCAGAACGGATACAGGGTCGCCAGCGCGAACAGCGTCAGGAACAGGTGGTTGGCGATCCCGAACAACCGCTCCGAAGCCGTCAAGCGATACCCGGCAACCATCGCCGCTACACTCCGCGGTTCATCTACGCAGGCAGCAGGCGCAGGAAGTTCTCGCCCGCGATCTTCGCCAGGGTCCCGCGGTCCACGCCGCGGCGGTCCAGCACCTGGAACAGGTCGTCGAGGTGGGACACGTCCGCCGGGATCGCCTCGCTCCACATCGGCAGGCCGTCGAAGTCGGAACCGATGCCGACGAGGTCGGGTCCCATGATCGACAGGGCGTGCAGCACGTGGTCCGCGAGCCGCTCCAGCGTGGGCTGCTCCCGATCGATGAAGCCGGGGTAGAAGGCGATGCCCATCACCCCGCCGCGCTCGGCCAGCGCGCGCATCATGTCGTCGGTCAGCGAGCGGGAGTGCGGGCAGAGCGCGTAGCACCCCCCGTGCGTGTAGCAGACCGGGACGTCGGCCACCTCCAGCACCTCCCAGAACGCCGCATCGTTGCTGTGCGCCAGGTCCACGGGCATCGCCAGGCGGGCCATCTCCGCAAGCGCCTCGCGCGCGAACGGCGTCAGCCCCTTGGACTGCCGCCGCAGGGTCTCCCGCTCGGCGGGCGTGATGTACCCGAAGAAGCTGTCCGAGTACTGCAACTCCGGGGGCCGGCCGCCGCCGTGCGTGAGGTTGGCGATCCGTACGCCCAGCCGGTGCCACGTGCGCAGGTGGCCGAGCCGTTCGCGGAACATCTTCTGCCCCTCGATCGTCATCACGATGGCGATCTTGCCGGCGGCCCGTGCCCGCCGCACGTCGCCGGCGGACCGGCAGAACGCGTACTCCCCGTCGGGGTCTCCGCACATGCAGTAGATCGCGTCGATCAGCGATACGGAGGCGTCGAGATCGCTGTCCCCGACCATGCAGAACAGGCAGTCGACGCCGCCGGCGCGCAGGCGCGGCAAGTCGATCTGGTAACTCGGGTCGGGGCGCGTCAGATCGACCGCATCGCTCTTGTTCTGCCGCCGGATCAGGGTGTCGCAGTGGGCGTCCACCACCAGGAACGTGTCGGTCAGCCGCTCCATCGCATCATCCCTCCGTGAACCAGTCGCACGGCACCACCTTGACCTTGGTGCCGAAGTGCTTGCGTTTGCCGGTGACCGGGTCCGGCCGCCACCCGTAGTCGTAGCAGATCACGGCGTCGGTGCCGGCGAAGGTGATCGCCGCATAGGCGCAACGCACCGCGCCGGGCGCGCGATGGTACCGGCCGCGGTCGATCGGCTGCTTGTAGCCGTCGATCGGCTGCTGATAGACCTGCAGGGGCGGCACCGGCAGGCGGCACTCGTCGTCCAGCGACTCCAGGTTCCGGAAGTGATTCCAGGTACGCCCTTCGTCCGAGGACACCGCGCTGGAGAGGCGATGCCGGGCCAGGCCGCAGGCGATCTCATCGGGCGACGCCTGGTTCCAGATGACCAGCAGGTCGCCCGAGCCGGGCAGGCGCGCGGTGGTCGGCGGCGCGTCGGCGGCGGCCAGGCCGCTCGGCTGCGGCTTCGACCAGCTCACGCCGCCGTCCGCCGAGTAGCACAGGAACAGCGTGCCCAGCCGGCAGCGGGCCATGTTGATCAGCCGGCCCTCGCGCAACTCCTCCACTACCGGCTCGCCGTACTTCTCGAACTGCAGGTACTCGTACAGGCCGGCCGGCTCCTCCTCGACCAGGCGGAACCCCTTGCCGTCCACCAGGTCGTACTCGACGTCGTTGTGGCGGATCATCAGCTCGTTGGCGCTGCGCTGCCACGTACCGCCCTCGTCATCGGAGAAGTAGGCGAACGAATAGGAGAGCTGCGTGCCGTCCTGCTCGGCGTCCTCCAGGTGGTGGCTGATCCAGCGGTAGGCGGGGCAGAGGATGCGACCGTCGCCGAGCACCCGCGCGCAGCCGTTGCGCACGATCGCGAAGTGCGGGTCCACCAGGGTCTGTTCCGACCAACTCCTTCCCTCGTCGGCAGATGTCCGAAATCCGAGCGGGCCGTCGCGGCCCGGCTGCTGCGGCAGGGTCGAATAGAAGATGCCGAGCTTGCCGGAGGCCAGCCGCAACGGGCTGGAGCGCCAGCCGGCGATCCGCTCACCGGACACCGACCTGAGGAAGAACGGCTCCTCCCAGGTGCGGCAGCGGTCGCGGGAGACGATGCCCTGCAGATAGCGCACCTCCCGCAGGCTGTAGGTGAGCATGACCGCGTCGTCTTCGAGCGTCACCACGCTCGCCTCCCAGGGGGTGAGGTCCTCGGCGATCGGCATGCACTCGAACGGTTCGGCGAAAGGCATCCTCGTCTCCTCCTCGAATGTCAGAAAATACCGTGGCCGACCGAGCCCTTGGAGACGCGGTTGGCGATCATCGTCAACGCCAGCCCGACGACCGAATAGATCAGGCCGACCGCGGTGGCGAACGAGTACTGCCCCTGCATGAGGCC
Source organism: Spirochaetia bacterium (assembly GCA_965215345.1). Taxonomy (GTDB): domain Bacteria; phylum Spirochaetota; class Spirochaetia; order SZUA-6; family Bin103; genus CATQHW01. Next base: position 4,025,851 of record CBDCDL010000002.1, read on the forward strand.
GATGCGGATCACGTAGATGTCGGTGATGTAGGCGACGCGGCGCGTCGCGGGGTTGGAGAGATTCCAGATCTGGTCGAGTCCGGCCTGCAGGATCGCCGGGACCTGCAGCACCAGCAGGATGGCGATGATCGGCAGGATGCCCGGCAGCGTGATGTTCCACGCCTGGCGCAGCCGTCCGGCGCCGTCGATCTCGCCCTGCTCGTAGAGCTCGGGATTGATGGTGCTCATCGCGGCCAGGTAGATGATCGTGCCCCAGCCCACTTCCTTGAAGATCGCGGTGATCACCACCAGCGGCAGAAAGAAGGACTGATCGCCCATCAGCGCCACCGGCGCCAGGCCGAACAGGCCGCGCACCAGGTTGATCGGGCTGTCGGCCTCGAAACCCAGGACGCGGTACGTGATGCCGGCCAGGATTACCCAGGAGATGAAGTGGGGGAGGTAGCTGATCGTCTGCACGACGCGCTTGAAGCCGGGCCGCCGCACTTCGTTGAGCAGCAGCGCCAGGACGATCGGCGCCGGCCAGGAGAAGACGAACTTGACGACCGAGATGCGCACGGTGTTGCGCAGCACGTACCAGAACTCGGAGTCCTGCAGGAACCAGAAGTTGTAGAACAGCGGCTTCGACCAGGGGCTCCGGAACGGTCCGAGCGAGGCGTTGAAGTCCCGGAACGCCAGCGTGATGCCGTAGATGGGCAGGTAATTGAAGACGATGACCGCCGCGACCGCCGGCAGAGCCAGGGCGTACAGCCACCGGTAGCGCCAGAGATACCGGATCGCGCCCATCGCACCGTCGATCATGGCCGTGCCGGGGGCCAGCCGTGTGACCCGCTGCTGTATCGCCTGCACCTCGCGGACGGCAGGGGCACTGCCACGACCCGCATCCCGAACAGGCGCCGATCCGTCGGCCTCTCGGGTAACGGTCGGGTCGGAGTCATGACTCCGTGATGACCTCGAGCGAGCGTATGCCGTCGAAGTGCCTGCCGTTGTGGGTAACCAGAGGTACTGCATGGCGGACTGCGCAGGCGGCGATCCATGCGTCGTTCGGCGCAATGGGATTGCCGTCCCTCTGTCGCTCTGCGACCAGGCGACCGTAGCAGCGGGCAATGCGATTGTCATAGGGAATAACGAGAAATCTACGCAGAGTAGTCTCGAGATTCCTGCGGTTGCCCGCACCCCATCGATTCTTCTCGGCACCGAAGTAGAGCTCGCCAACCGTGATGAACGCGATGGTCAGCAGTCGTCCCTGCAGGTGCGGCTTATAGTGTGTCGCACGTGGGTCGCCTTTCATCACGTACGAGACGATGTTCGTATCGAGGACGACGCGCTCCACGGTCAAGAGTTCCCGTGAGCGGAATCGGGATGCCGAAGTGCGTCGACCGCGGCCTCGAATCCATCGCTCTCGTCACCCGGCCACGTGCCGAACAGATCCTCGACGTCGGAAACCGGCGCTACGTTCTGCGAACGTGCCAACGCCTCGAGGGTTGGAGAGTCCCAGAACGAGTGATGGCTCTCGCTTCGAGTCAATCCTCCAGCCTTGTCTGATCTCGGCTTTCCGACGACGGGATAATCGTCCAGATCTCGATCTTCGATGCGCATGGCCGACCATGGTACCGGGACCCGCTGTGCGAGGCAAACTTCCACGGTCGACGATGATCTCGTTGCCTGCCGGAGCGTGATCCGCTTGTGCCGATGTCGGGGCCCGCGCGCTTCGTGTCGAGCTGACCCAGGCACCAGAGAGTACAGCGACGTCGACCTGCTGGTCGTGCTGCGGGCGGATGCAGCGCAGCCACGGCGTGGCAATCCGATTCGTCGGGCGACTGCCGAGCGGTTCGTGTTGCCCGTCGACGTGATGATCCGGCCCATCGTCAAGGAGTTGACTCGGGCGCTGCGGCAGTCGAAGGTCGAGGGGATCATGGAAAGAATGCTCTGGGGCACCCGCACGCAGTCGCCCGAGAAACCGCGCGAGGGCGTGGCGTAGCTGTGGGTTACGAAATCCCCCTGGAAATCGCGTTCGACCGCCGCGCCGGCGCCACCAGCCCTGTGCGGGTCGAGTTGGACTTCGGCCGGCTGATCGATCCCCACACCCTGGTCGCCAGGCGGCGCCGCGACGGGCGCGAGCGGACCTATCCGGTGCAGTTCGACGAGCGGCTCTACTACCAGCCGCAGGGTTGGGTCGCCTGGCTGGTCGACGAGCCGGCCGCCGGCGGCGACTGGCGGCTGGAAGCGTCACCGCGTGCGATCGATGGAGGCTTGGCACCGGCTCCCTACCTGCCGCTGGTCGGAGTGGGTGACGAGATCCACTACAACGGCGACCGCTGGCAACCGATCGCCGCCCCGGGACGTCACGCGATGCCGCTGACGGTGGACTGGGACGGTGATGGCTTGATCGACCTCCTCTGCGCCAGTCACCACGCCAACGGCATCGGCATGCCGTGGGGCGGCGTGTTCTTCTGGCGCAACATCGGCAGCAACCGCAAGCCGCGCTTCGCGCCGCCGATGCGTCTGTACGCCGATGGGGTAAATCTCGTCCAGCGCGAGTACCGCATGTGCGACATCCCGCCACAGCGGGAGTTCATCAGCGAGGACTATCTGTGCTGCGACGTGTTCGACTGGTTCGGCAGCGGACATCCCGACCTCGTCACCATCAGCCGGTGCGGCGGCATCAAGGTGTACCGCAATTCCGGCGAGCCCGACACCGCCGGTCTGCCCGCCCTCGAGCTGGCGGCCACGGTCCCGTTTCCGTCGCAGTTGGCGGTCGGCCGCTACCTGCAGATCAAGGTACGGGACTGGGACGGCAGCGGACGACCGTCGCTGATCATCGGCAGCGTGTTCCACGACCGCGACATGCACCTCCAGCGCGAGCAGATCGTGCTCATGCGCAACACCGGCCGCGACGCCGCCACTGGCGACTGGACCTTCTCCACCACGGTGCTGCCGATATCAGGGGCGCGCATCGGGCATGACGTGCTGATCGCCGACCCGCAGTTCTCCAACTTCTCCAACCATCGCGCCCTGAGCATCGACGTGTTCGACGTCGATGGCGACGGCATGCTGGAGCTGCTGTGCTGCCACGTGCAGGACCTGCACAGCCCGATTCTCGAGCTGTGGCGCAACGTCGGCTCGGTCGACGAGCCGGCCATGATGAACCAGGGGCAGTTGGCGTGGAGCCGCGCCGCCATGGCGTTCGGCTTCCACTTCGTGCAGGACGCGGCGTTTCAGGGGTGCCTCCGGGCGACCTGGTACGACGGCTTCGGGTTCCACTACTTCGAGCAGGTCGGGTCCGACCTGTTCGCCGCGGACAGTTTCCACGATACCGGCCCCCTGCTCGGCGAAGCCAGCAAGGTCAAGCACGAGGGCATGGTCAAGGGGGACCCGATCGACATCCGCGGCACCGGTGCCTTCGATCTGGTCTGCGGCGACCTCGCGGGATACGTCACGCTGGTGCGTAATACCGGCACGGCCGCGGCGCCCGCCTTTGCGCCGCCGGAGCCGATCCGCGACGCCGCCGGCGAGCGGGTCCGCATCTACCGGGAGAGCATTCTGCGCGACAACAACTCCGAGCGTAACTGCGGCCAGCTCAAACCGTACGTCTGCGACTGGGACGGCGACGGCAGGCCGGACATCATCGTCGGCAACAATACCAACCGCATCATCTGGCTCGAGGGCTATGACCCGCGCACCAACCGGATCGCCGGCCGGCGCGAACTGGCGGTGCGCGGCATGGCGGATCCGTTCGGGTTTCGCAAGGGTCCCGCGGCGGTCGACTTTGACGGCGACGGGCGTGTGGAGCTGCTGGCGGTGGACAGCCTCGGACGGATCAGCGTGTTCCGTCAGGGCAGCGGCGCCGACGGTACGCTGGTGCTGGAACCGCCGGTGCCGCTCACCTATCGCGACGGCGGGACGCTCCTGAACGCCGACATAGGACAGGGACTGGCCGACACCGACGGGGTCTCGTTTCCCGGCGGGCTGCCCTCACTGTGGCGCGAGCCCAGCATCACCTTGGCCGCATGCGACTGGCGGCGGCGCGGGGTGTTCGACCTGTTCGTCTCCTCCAACTGGTATACCTTCTACCTGGAGAACGTCGGAACCGGGATCACCTCCCGCTTCGAGCGGCCGCGACCGATCCGCTCTCCTGACGGCGCGGCGCACAAGCTATCGCAGCACGAGAGCCACGTCACCGCGTTCGACTGGAACGGCGACGGCACCCCCGACCTGATCATCGGCGGCGAGTCCGGCGGCCTCTACCTGTTCCACCACGACTGGCTGTCCGGTATCACGAACTCGGTGCGCGTCGCCGTGCCGTGAGCGCCATAGCTGCGCCCCGTACTTCGTCGACGACTTGGGCGACCGCTACGAACGATCTCCAACCGGAGCCTGTGCTACCTCGTGCGGGCGCACGAGCGGCCGTCCGTGTCCCGAGTGTGTTTCGGTGAAGGGCTGACCGCGCCGGTCAGCCCTTGATGGCGCCGAGCATGATGCCTTTGACGAAGTACTTCTGGATGAACGGGTAGACCACCACGATCGGTCCGATGGTGAGAAGGATGGTGACCGCCTGCACCGCCTGCACCGGCACGGGCTCACTGAGCCCCAGCACGTCGCCCGCTTCGTCCAGCTCGGCGAAGTCCAGCACCTTGATCATGTCGCGGATGAGGAGCTGCAGCACCTGCTTGTTCCTGTCGTCGATGTAGATCATGGCGTCGAACCACGCGTTCCAGTGTTCCACCGCGGCCCACAGTCCGACGGTCATGAGCACGGGCTTGGAGAGCGGTGCGATGACGCGGACCAGGATGGTCCAGTATCCGGCGCCGTCGATGATCGCTGAATCCTCCATCGCCTGATCGATCGTCATCAGAAAGTTGCGCGCCACGATGATGTAGTAGACGTTCATCGCGATCGGGAGGATCAGCACCCAACGCGTGTCCATCAGCCCCAGCGACCGGATCAACAGGTAGGTGGGGATCAGTCCGCCCGAGAAGAACATCGTCAGTACGTAACACACGGTAAGGAACCCGCGTCCGGGAAGATCCCGCTTGGCGAGCGCGTACGCCGCCGTGAACGTCACCAGCAGCGTCAGGGAAGTGCCGAACAGGGTTCTGTGCAGGGTGTTGGCGTAGGCCACGAACAGATCGTTGTCGATGAACACGTAGCGCCACGAGTTGAGAGTCCAGCGGTCGATCCAGATGTGCAGCCCCAGCGAAGAAACCTCGTCGAAAGGGGAGAACGAACTCAGGAACAGGTACCAGAACGGGTACAGGATGGTGACGCTGAGCAGGAACAGTACGGTCGCGTTGCCGGCGTCGAACATGCGGCCTGCAAGCGAGTGCTGAACGGTGGGAGAAGCCATCGACTCTGTGCTACCAGATATGGTATTCGCTGAACCGTTTGATGATGCTGTTCGCGGCCACCAGGATGGTCACCCCTGCCGCGTTCTTGAACAGCCCCACGGCGGCCGAGTAGTCGAACTGCGCCTCCTCGATCCCCGAGCGGTAGATGTAGGTGTCGAACACGTCAGCCACGGGATACACCAGCGGGTTGTAGAGGTTGAATATCTGGGCGAACGACTCGTCCAGGATGTTGCCGATCTGGATCAGGAACAGAATCGTCATCACCGGGATCAGGGAAGGGAGCGTAATGCGGAGGGTTTTCTGCCAGCGGTTCGCTCCGTCGATCGACGCGCTCTCGTAGAGCCCGGGATCGATGGACGACAGCGCCGCCAGATAGACGATGCTGCTCCAGCCGATCCCCTGCCAGATGCCGGTCACCACCAACAGGCCGCGGAAGGTGGCCTTGTTGGTCAGCCAATGCACCGGCTCCATCCCCATCAGCGTGTAGAAGTAAGCGATGATGCCGCGCTGCGGAGAGAGAATCTCCGTCAGGATGCCCGCCAGGATCACCCACGAGATGAAGTGCGGGAGATAGGAGATGGTCTGCACCACCCGCCTGTAGAGCGACACCCTCACCTCGTTGAGCAGCAACGCCAGAATGATGGGGCAGGGGAAGCCGAACACCAGTCGCAGGACGCTCAACCAGAAGGTATTGAAGAACACGCGCAGGAAGAACGGGTCCTTGAACAGACGCCTGAAGTGCGCGAAGTCGTTCCATGGGCTGCCCAGCGCACCGTCGTAGAAGTTGTAGTCCTTGAACGCGATGATCAGCCCGTAGATCGGACCGTACTTGAATACCACCAGCAGGCTCATGGAGAGCAGCAGCAGCAGATAGATGGGGCGCATGCGAATCGCCCGCGCGATGGTCTGCCGCCTCAACACGCGGCGATGCGCGGCGATCACCTGCTCGCTCGTGGTCGCTGCCGCTGCGTTCCGCCGCATATCAGCGCATGCAGGTGTCGATGTCGTAGAGAATGTGGGGTGCCACGCAGGCCCGCTCACCGAAGTGCTTGCCGATCGGCTGCGCGGCGTGCGCCGAGCCCTTCAGCCCGGCGGAGAAGCCGTTCAGCACCGCGCTCTTGAAGCGCTCGTCGCCGGTCAGCCGGTAGGCGTAGGCCGGCCCCTCGAGAATGAGGCTGTTTCTGGCGGCGCTGATGCCGCTCTTGGGGCAACGCGTGTAGCGGAACGCCTTCTTGGCGGCGATCCAGTGCTCTCGAATCAGGAACTCACAGGCGCCCACGATCAGGTCTGCGGCCGCTTGATCTCCGGTGGCCTGGTGATAACGTTTCAAGCCGGACAGCAGCACCCCCACCATGAAGTCCGCGTTGCCGGAGCAGCGCGGGAGACACTCGCAGTGGCCCAGCAACAACTGATGCGGCCAGCCGTTGGGCGTGTAGCGCTCGCGCACTCGCTGAACGATCAGCTCGGCGGCATTCAAATGGAAATGATCGCCGGTGGTCTGGTACAGCGCCATGGTGAGGATCAGGTGCCACCCGGGCCGACGACAGTTACAGAAGTCGAAGTTGACGGTGTAGAGTTGGTCGTACTTGTCGCCGATCCTGATCGCGATCTCGAGCGCCCGCCGGTCGCCGCTCAGCAGGTGGTAGTCCAGCAATCCCTGCACCCAGGTGTGGTCGACCTCCATCTCGATTACGCCTTGAGCGCCCCCCTTGCGGTAGTAATAAGGATAGTAGTCGCCGATATGGCCGATGCAATGGGCGTACACCCGGTCGACGAAACCGTGGTCGGCGTGATGGTGGCAGGTGTCGACGTCCATGTAGTGGCGTGCCGCCTGCTCGCCGGCCGTGAAAAATCGGGAGTCGCCGCCGCGCGCGTAGTGGAGGAAAAACACATGCGGCGTGTCGTATTCGATGTTGCCCCACTTCTGAACGTGGTACCAGTCGCCGAAGTTGAGCATGCCGTATTCTCTGCCGGTTTCCCTGGTTTCCAGGTAGTTGGCGAGGCTGTAGTCGGCGTAGTGCTCGTACTCCGGGAACTTGCCCGGGTCGACGGCGGCCACGTCTCCGAACGCCTTGCTGTCGCAATACCATGCCGCCGGAGCGCGGGCCCGCAACGGTTCCTGCAGATGCGGGGACGAGCTCGGGGCGGGGGCGGTGTGAAACTGGTACACCAGTTCGTGGGTGCGCGACACGCCCTGCTTGAGCTTGTACGTGCCGTCCTGCAGGTAGTAGTAGAGCTTGTCCTCCAGCTCCCCGCGGGCGCAGTAGCGGTCGTCTGGAAGCGGCGGGCAGAGCCCCACCTCCAGGCCGTTGGCCGTGGCCCCGAGGCTCTTGGGGTAGTTCTGCCAGAAGTCGCGCACGGCGATGGTAAGCCCGCGCGTCCGGTCGCTCAGATCGATCGTTCCCGACGCCCGCCCGCCGTTCTGCCGGACGCCGCTCTGCCCGGCGCCACCGGGCTCCGTTACCGTGTATTCGTCGTCCTCAAGCTGCGCCAGCGTCGGCTGGCCGTCGCTCCGGTATGCTGCCTCATCGGCGCAGAACAGCGTGCACGAAGGGTCAGCCAACCGTAGCGGCGTACGCAGCATGAGACTTCGGACGGCGGTGAAGTTGTCCGTTACGTGGTCGTTCTCCCAAGTATGCAGAATGCGCACGAAGTCCTTGCCGGCGTAGGCGGTGAGTCGGGTGACGTAGGTGAACATGCGGCGGGCATCAGCGGCCTGGAGCCCGCCCTGCATCTTCACCGTGGTCCGCAGCGGACCTCGTTCCTCCACCGCGACGGAGCACACCCCCTCGTGCGTGCGGAAGATGGTGCCGTCGGCGGTCGTCAGCTCCATGAGCCCCGGAGAGCGAGGGTCGGTGACCTCTTCATCCGCGGAGAACGCGCCGTCGCCGTTGGCGTCGATCCATACTCTTGCGGGGAAGCAAGGCGCCCGGCCGTCCAGCAGCACCTTGAGCGGTCCCGTATGCAACGCTACCTCGGTGCCGTGTTCGGTGAGCCCGAGCGGCGTGCGCGGCCGGTCTTCCCGGCGGACCACGGCATGGCCGAATTCCAGCCGATACTCGGAGCTGTCCGCGGCCGCCACATCGGCCTGAAAGTCGATCAGCAGCCACTTGACGCTGCCGTCCGGCCATTCCGCGAGCACGGCGGTCTGCAGCGGGATCTCCGCTCCCGATCCGTCCAGCAGCCGCGTATTCCCGGCGGCCGTGAGCGCGCCCTGCGGGAATGGAAGTCCCGACGTCACCGGCCACCCCCGCCGCTGTACCGGCGCCTCGTTGGCAACCTGGAGGGGCACGGCATCACGTGCCACGTCACCGCGAGGCCGGCGTCGCGGAGCGGTCGAGAACGTATAGTCCTGCGACCTCACCTCGGTACCGTCCGGCGCAGTTCCCAGCAGGCGATAGTGATAGGTTCGGTCCGCCTGCAGGTCGTCCAGGATGATACGATGGTTGTTGTAGATTGACGTGACCGGTGGCATGTACACCTGCGCGTAGGTCGCCGCGGAGGGTGGCAACGCCACTTCCTCGGTCTCCACGCGGCTGCCGTAGTCGGCGGACGGCCCGTACTCAAGCCGCGAGCGTGTCGCCCAATCGGTGATCCAGGTGATCCGCGCCTGCCGCCTTCCCGCGCGCTCCAGCGGGACCGCGCGCACGGAACCGAACCCATGGCTGCGCGGCTCCTGCTGCGGCTTGTCCTTGAGCAGCAACAGGTTCTCGATCCGATACGAGCCCCCGCCGCTGGCCGGCGTCATCAGCGTGATCAGCGCGTTGCCGGTGAACTCGCACGCCTCCGTCAGCACGAACAGGTACGAACGATTGTCGTGGGCGGCGGCGACCGCGACTCCCTTGCGTTCGTTGCCGACGAAGTACGTCACCACCTGATCGGGGACGCCCTGCTCGTCGTACATGATGAACGCCGGGTAGTAGGTGCCGCGTGCCGGCTTGCTGATGAAGAACGCGGCACCCGGCTTGGTTCTGACAACGGAGAGCGCACGGTAGTCGCTGACCAAGTCATGCACGAACCCCTGGTAACCGTAAGAGTCCAGATAGAATGCTTGCGGACCTACGACGATATTCTCGGGATCGGCAACGACCTCCTCCAACAGGTCGAGACCCTCGCGGAATACCTCGAATCCCTCGCTCGTGCGTTGCGATGCCGGAGCTGCTGATCTCACGGATCGCACCGCTGCAACCGGAACCATCGCAGGGGAGGGCATTCCCTCGACGGTCGACCTCAGTAGACCACGTTACCCTTGCGCAATTCCGCGACGATCGGCATCTTGGCCATCTCGGCGTGCACTTCGCTGCCGCCCGCCTGCAACCATTTCTCCACATAGCTGTCCCACGCGGCATCGATCTCCAGGTCGCTGGTAATCGCTTCCCAGATGAACTCGTCTCTGATGGTGTCGAGCGCGCCCGCGTACTCGGCCCACACCGCAGCGTAGTCGGTCTCGCTGAACAAGTCCTCGCGATAGCTCGGGACAGCGATCGCGCCGCCCTCGCCGCCCTCGCCGAAGTAGGCTTGCAGCGGAGCCTGCTCGGGCGACACGTACATCAGGTGCAGCTCACGGTAGAAGTTCATGTACGGGTAGTAGAGGATGCCGGTGTTGCCGCCGCGTCCATACTCCTCCGTGTACTGCACCGGCGACTTGAACGGCTCGCCCGTCCAGTTGAAGTGGACGCCCGGCCAACCGAAGTAGGCGTAGACCCTGCCCTCCGGGTCCCAGTTGGTGTACTCGACGATGTCCAGGATCTTGGCCAGCTTTGCGTCGTCGACTCTCCTTGACACCATGAACATGATCTGGCGCGCATCGATCGGCAGGGTGCCGCCGGCCTTGGCGTAGCCGGTATGGGTGCCGTCCGGCCCGACCGGGACCGGAGTCATCACCGCCTTGGCGCCGGCGTCCTGCGCATAGAGCGGATGCGGCAGCCAGTTCTCGCCACTGGGGTTGGCGCCGGAGGCGACGTAGACCGGGGCACTGGTGTAGGCGCCGGCGAGGCCGTTGATGATCTTGTTGTCACGCTGCTCCTTCGATACGGTCGGCAGCTCCGAGTCGATGATCCCGTCCCGGTACCAGCGCTGGCCGGTCTTCAATGCTTCCCTGAGGTTGGGGTGGACCGCCATCTTCACCGCCGTGCCGCCGTCATCGAAATTGTCCACGCCGTTCAGGCCGAACATCGTCAGCAGCATGTGCAGCCCGCGGGAGCCGATGGTGCTGTCCGTGGCATACGGAATCGTGTCCGCCAGTCCGTTACCGTCCAGGTCTTCGTTGCGGAAGGCGTACAGGATCTTCTCGAACTCCGCGAAGGTGTAGGGGGTCTTGGTCCAGTAGGTCTTGCCTTCCGAGATACCGGCACCCGCATGGATCAGGTCGGCGGGGACCATGTCGATCTTCTCCAGCCAATCCAGGCGAAAGACAGGAAAGTAGGAGACGCCACCGGCATAGTCGTAACTCCTCACGAGCCCCGTGTACTCGTCGTCCTTGCCCGGCACCAGCCCGTACATCCACGCGGCCGGTCCCATGGAGTCGAGCCACGCGGCCATCGACGGAACGTGCTTGACGATCATCTCCTTGGGAATGGAGCGGAACACGCCCTGCATGTAGTAGTCGCGCGGCGTAACGTACATGTAGCCGGCATCGGGTTCTTCGCCGGATGCGAACAGGAGCTGGTACTTCTCCCGGTCGCGCCGCCAGAGCTGCGTGTTGACCAGCTTGACGTTGAACTTCTCCTCGAGGTGCGCCTGCACCGGGTTGCCGTCCTGGATCTCCCCTCCGAACGGACCGAACCAGGAGATCTCCATCGGCTCCTCTACCGCGGTCGCTTCCATGTCCGCGCCGGCCGTGGCCTGCAGAGTCACGACCACCAGCAACGTCGCGACCAAGGCAAGAAAACGGGCTGTTGTCATCACGTACCTCCTGACCTCTGCGCTCGCAGAGAATCTTCTGCGTTATGCAGGTCCATGGCAGCATGAACCTGCGAAGTCGCGGCGTCAAGCATCCGCGTCCCGTGCACGCCGCGAACAGGAATTCGTCGGCGCCGGAGGTCGCGACACCGCAAGGCGCGGCCATGCTCGAACGCGGGTTCAGAGCGCGGAAGCCACCAAGTCGCCGACTTCGGTGGTGGAGTAGCCCATCCGGCCGGCGGACATGCTCTGCATCTTCGGCGTGGTGGCGCGGATCGCGTTCTCGACCCGCTGCGACGCGCGGGTCAGGTTGCCCAGCCCCTTCTGCTCGCCGATCACCGAGAGCAGCATCCCCATGGCGGCGATGGCCGCGATCGGGTTGATCACGTTCCTGCCGGTATACTTCGGCGCCGAACCGCCCATGCACTCGAACATGCTGCAGCCGCCCGGATCCGGGTTGATATTGCCGCCGGCGCTGACGCCCAGGCCGCCCTGAATCATGGCGCCGATGTCGGTGATGATGTCGCCGAACATGTTGGGCACCACGACCGTGTCGTAGTACTCCGGGTTCTTCACGAACCACATGCAGGCGGCGTCGATGTGGTTGTAGTCGCGGGTCACGTCCGGGTATTCGGGTCCCATCTCGTGGAAGGCGCGCTCCCACAGGTTGGCCGCGTAGGTCAGCACGTTGGTCTTGTGCACGAGCGTGAGCTGCATCTTGTCCTTGCGGCGGCGGCACAGCTCGAAGGCGTAGCGCAGGCAGCGGTCGACGCCGAAGCGGGTGGCGATCATCTCCTGCGTCGCCACCTCCTGCGGGGTGTTCTTGCGCAGGAAGCCGCCGGCGCCGCAGTACAGGTCCTCGGTGTTCTCGCGCACGACCTCGAAACTGATGTCCTCCGGCCCCTTGTCCTTGAGCGGCGTGTCCACGCCGGGGTAGAGCTTGATCGGCCGCAGGTTGATGTACTGGTCGAGCTGGAAGCGGATGGCCAGCAGCAACCCCTTCTCCAGGATGCCCGGCGTCACCTCCGGGTGGCCGATGGCGCCCAGGTAGATGGCGTCGAACTGGCGCAGCTCGTCGATCTGCTGCTCGTTGATCACCTCGCCGGTGGCCAGGTAGCGGTCGCCGCCGTAGTCGAAGTCCACCCGCTCGTAGGAGATCCCCTCCAGCGGGGCCACCGCCTCCAGCACCTTGCACGCCTCGGCGGTCACCTCCGGGCCCGTGCCGTCACCGCCGATGACGGCGATCTTGATCGAATCGGACACCTGTTTCCCTCCCTTGTGTGGGCGCGATCCTACCAGAAACGTCCCCTGGGGAGGGGACACGGCCGGCCGATGCCCGCTCGGGCAGCCGTCATCGACCGACTCGATCAAGGGTGGCGAGGAAGTCCACTTCGTCCGTGCAGGCCAACGCCGCAGCAAGGAGCTCGGCCTCGGACGCTGCGGCGAACGCCGGCTTGGCGGAGAATCGCTCCGAGACCTCGATGCCCCGCGACCGCAGTATCTGACAGATCATCTCCACGCGGGCTCTCTGCACGCCCTCGTTCACCCCTTCGGCACGGCCTTGTTTCCGGCCTTCCGCACGGCCTTCCAAGCGGCCGCGCTCGAACCCGGCTCGCCGCTGCGAGCGCAGCAACGGGTCGTCGTCCGGTCCGGTTCCTTCCCGCGCGCCCAGCACGCCACCCACCCGCACCAGTACCGCGCTCGTCTGCTCCGACGGCTCCGGTTCGTTCAGCGCCACGTGTATCTCCGCCGCCGTCCACCCCGGGAACACGCGGCTCTCCGCCGCCTCCCGGTAGCGACCGTCCTCCAACACGTGGATCGTCAGCCCCGGCCGCCGCGCACGCGGGCGGCTCGGAGACGGCGCCTCCGGCACGTCGACCCATACTTCCGGGAAGCCCCACGACTCGTACAGCGACAGCTTGCCCCGCCGCGCGTCGGTGCTGTGGTCCACTTCCAGCACCACGTCGGGGAAATCGTCCTCCCCGGTCACCATCGCCGCGCCCGGCAGCCTGACGCGGTCCGGATGCAGGTACAGCGACTCGTCGGCCTGCATGATGCTCTGCGGCTCGCCGCGGTCGTCGCGCAGCGACAGGTCCATCGAGCCGTAGCATTCGATGCGCGAACCGCGTACTTGGGCGATCCGCTCGGCCAACCTGCCCAGCAGACGCGCAGGGCGTTCGTGATACGCCGTGACCGGCTCGCAGACCCAGGCGGTCTCGGTGGCCGCATCCCAATGCTCCAGGCGCCGGTCGAACCGTTCCAACTCGGCGCGCGGCAGGTGCACCGGCGTGCAGCCGGGGAACACCGGAGCCTCGGGAGCGGTGCGCGGCTGCACGACCGCGCCCTCGGCGTGCCTGGCGGGCAGTGTTTCGGCGGCGGTTGCGGAACCGGTCTCACCGTCGATCATGCAACGAAAGGTAGCTCACCGTCCCGGCCGTATTCTACCGGGTCGGGGTTCGCGTGCCGATGCGTCCCCCGCTCACGGTCCTCCGGATATAACATATGCCATACGATGCTTGACGCCTCACGCACCGCACGGTAACGTGTCCGGTGCGCAGGATCTGCAAGGAAGCATGAGGGTGGGTGCCACGCCGTCGGCATCGGCCGAGACGCCGCATGACTACGCGGTCAGGATACGGAGCCTGCGCGGTGTCAGAGAGCTCACCCAGGGGCAGTTGGCAGAGTTGATCGGCGTGTCGTACGCCACGGTCAACCGGTGGGAGAACGAGCAGTCCCGCCCCAACCGCTTGGCGTGGCGCCGTATCGTCGAGCTCGAACGCCGGAACGACCAGCGGATCGCGGAGCAACCGGCCGCGTACGACCCGTCAAGCCCGCCGCCGAGCATGGACTTCGCCGCCGATCCCAACGCCGTTGCGGCCGTCGCGGAGGCGCATCGCCTTGCGAACGGGCATCTGTTCAATCCCGCCTTCGCGACCGAGACCTCGTCGATCCATCCGCTGCCGCACCAGCGCATCGCCGTGTACGAGCACCTGCTGCGGCAGGCTCCCCTGCGCTTCCTGCTGGCTGACGACGCCGGCGCCGGCAAGACCATCATGACCGGCCTGTACGTGCGCGAGATGCTGTCCCGGCGGCTCATCCGCCGGGTGCTGATCGCGCCGCCCGCCGGTCTGGTCGGCAACTGGGAGCGGGAGATGCGCACCCTGTTCCGGCTCCCGTTTCGCATCGTCGGCGGTTCCGACCTCCGCTCGGGCAATCCCTTCACGGGGCCGGACGGCGATCTCGTGATCGTCAGCATCGACACCTTGGCAGGCGAGCGCTCGTTCCGCTGTCTCGCCGACGCGGCCACCGCACCGTACGATCTGGTCGTCTTCGACGAGGCGCACAAGCTGTCGGCTCATCGTGAGCCCGACTTCCGCGTCCGCAAGACGGACCGCTACCGGCTCGCGGAGACCATCGCCGGCGCCGGGGCTGATGGCGAGCGCTGGGCGCTGCACTGGTCGGCGCAGCATCTCCTGCTGCTGACGGCAACGCCGCACATGGGCAAGGACGATCCTTACTACTTTCTGTGGCGTCTGCTGCTCCCCGACGCGCTCTCGACCGGTGACGCGTTCGACCGGTTCCCGCAGGAATCGCGGAGCAGGCACTTCATCCGCCGGACCAAGGAGGAGATGGTCCGCTTCGACGGCTCGCCCCTGTATCCCCAGCGGAACTGCGACACCCTGAGCTACGACCTGTCGCAGGGTCCGGGGAGCGAGCAGGAGCTCTACGACGGAACGACCGACTACATCCGCTTCTACTACAACCGGGCTCGCGTTCTGAACCGATCCGCCGCTCGCTTGGCCATGAGCGTGTTCCAGCGACGGCTGGCCAGCTCGACGTACGCCCTGATGCGCTCGTTCGAACGGCGCATGGAGAAAATCGAGGCTCTGATCGCCGACATCAGAGCGGGGCGACTCTCGGAGGAGCGACTCCTGTGGCGACAGCGAAGCCTCGACGGTCTCGACGACGAGTTCGAGACCCGGACGGCCGACGAGGATGCCGCGGCCGACGGCGAAGGCGAGCGGCACGAGACGTTCGAGGACCGCGCGCTGGGGGCCACCGTGGCGGTGAACCTCGGCGAGCTGGAGGCCGAGCGTCTCAAGGTCGCGTCGCTCCGCGAGACGGCTCGGAAGCTGCTCGCGGCAGGTGACGAGTCCAAGTTCGACACGCTGCGGGAAGTGCTCCGCGATCCGCGCTTCGGCGACGAGAAACTGATCGTCTTCACCGAGCACCGGGACACCGCGGAGTTCCTGGTGCGCCGGCTCGAAGGTCAGGGCCACGCCGGTCGCGTCGCCCTGATTCACGGCGGTCTGCCATATCGGGAGCGGGACCGGCAGGTCGAGTTCTTTCGCCGACCGGCGACCGAAGGCGGCGCCGGCTACCTTGTGGCCACCGACGCCGCAGGCGAGGGGATCAACCTGCAGTTCTGCTGGTTGATGGTGAACTACGACATCCCCTGGAACCCGGCGCGCCTGGAGCAGCGCATGGGCCGCATCCACCGCTACGGCCAGGAGCACGATCCGGTCGTCATCGTCAATCTGGTGGCCGGCGGCACGCGCGAGGGACGGGTGTTGAAGACCCTGCTCGACAAGCTGGAAGCGATCCGACGGCAGCTCCGGTCGGACAAGGTGTTCGACGTGGTAGGCCGGCTGTTCGAGGGAGTGTCCGTGCGGGACTACCTGGAACAGGCGGTCACGGAAGGCGGTGACGGCGCGGCCGAACGGCTGGATGGCCACCTCACCGAGGAGCAGGTGCTGGCGCTGGCGCAACGCGAGCGTGTCCTGTACGGGGAGGGCGGCGAAGTGCGCGGGCGCCTTGCCGATCTGGCGGACGAGACGGAGCACGAACACTACCTCCGGCTGCTGCCGGGCTACGTGCGCCGCTTCGTGGAGCAGGCCGCGCCGCTGCTCGACGTGAGAATCGAGGGGGATCCGGACGCGACGTTTGCGCTGGCGCCCCGCCGTCTTGGTGCGGCCGACGCCCTGCTGCCGGCCCTTGAGACCTACCCCGAGCCGGCGCGGGCTCGGCTCACCGTGTACAAGCCAGCGGACCGGGACGACGCGATCTGGCTGCACCCCGGCGAGCCGGTGTTCGACGGCATCTCGGCGGCGATCCTGAGCCGGTTCGGCCATGACGCCCTGCGCGGCGCGGTGTTCATCGATCCCTACGCAACCGAGGCGTACCTGTTCCACGTCGCCCTGGTCTCCGTCGAAGCGCGGCGCACGGAGAACGAGGCCGGCCCGGCAGCGACCGCCGGCCTGCTGGAGTCACGCCTGATCGGTCTGCGTCAGGCGAGCGACGGTACGGTGGAGGAGTCTCCGGTCGAGCGCTTGCTGTTGCTACGGGGAGCCGACGGCTTCGCGCCGAGTCGCGAGCCGCTTGCCGCCCTCGCTCGCGGAATGGTCGATGCTGCTGCCGACTTCGGTCGCCACGAAGTAGCCCAGCGGCTCGTGCAGTCCCACCGCCAGCGAGTGGCCGCCGATCTGCCGTCCCGCGTCGAGTTCGTCAACCGAGGCTTCGATTTTCAGGCCGCCGAGCTGGCCGCGATGCGTGCCCGCCTCACCGCCCAGGCTCGCACCGGTGTCGGCGGCGCTCAGGCGGAGCTGGCCAAGGTCAAGGAGCGACAGCGCAGCCTGACGGCCACCCGCGCGCGGCGCGTGGCCTCACTACACGCCGAAGCGGACGCCATCCAGTCAGGAGACGTGGAGTTCCTGGTGCACGCCCTCGTCGTACCCGCCCAGGATCCCGAGGACACCGACCGTTTCGACGCCGACGTGGAGGCAGTCGCCGTCCGGATCGCAATCGCACATGAAGAGCATGCCGGCGCCGAGGTGAAAGACGTGTCGCGGCCCGAGCAGGCGCGGCGCGCCGGGTTGTCCGACTGGCCCGGCTTCGATGTGCTGTCCGATCATGCCGATGGCGAACGTCGCTGCATCGAGGTCAAGGGACGCGCCGGGAGCGGCAGTGTCGAAGTCAGCGACAACGAATGGGCCAAGGCGTGCAATCTCCGTGACGAGTACTGGCTCTACGTCGTCTACGACTGCGCCACGCCTCGCCCGCGCCTGCTGCGCGTGCGCGACCCGTTCGCCAAGCTGCTCACGCGCAGTCGGAACACTCTCGCTCACAAGGTTGCCTCGCGTGCTATCCTTGAAGCGGCTGAGTGACGGCACACATGGAGCAAGTCATGGCAAAGCAAACGGTGTACATCGAGACATCGATCATTTCGTACTTGACGGCTCGTCCTACGAGCGATGCCGTTCATATAGCTCCATCCTCCGTGCACAACGTCGACTTTCTCTTGACGGGGAAGTTTCGGCATCTTGATAATGCCGAAACCAAGCCGATCATGCGGAGCGTTTGCAACACACATGGGCATCGCTTTCCTGAAATATGCACGCCTCAGGAACTGATGGGAGTAGCCGAAGATGGCTGACGAAATAATCGAGGATCTCTGGCAGATAAAGGACAGCATCGCCCGGGAACATGGATATGATATTGAGCGGCTGATTGCCCACCTCAAAACCAGAAAGCGACTTGAGGGGCAGCAGGTCGTGGATCTGTGTGCTCTAAGGCGAGCATCCGATCAAGACGCGTCGGGAGAGCGTCCCCAACCACGCTGACGATCCTGGCGTTGGCTACTGTTCCACGGCGTCTGCTCCAACGGAAGGGAGACCTCGGTGAGACAAAAGAGAGTGCGCTGTGACGAACGCAACCAGTAAGCTTCCGCAGCACGAGAGTGAAGACGATCTGGTTCTGTCTCTCGATGCCTTTGTCAGATCGATCGGGATCAGGCGGAACGTTCCGATAGCCTTCCTTGTCGGTGCTGGTGCATCGATCAGTTCAGGCATACCGTCGGCACAGACGTGTATCTGGGAGTGTAAACTGGAAGTGCGGGCGGGGATCATCGCCGGGCACGGGACGCCGCTGGCGGCGCGGCAGGCGAGCGTGCTGGCTGCGCGTATGACGCTGCAGGAGTGTGCCGACACGCTGCACGAGCTGGGCACCATGAGTCCGTCGAAGAGTACGCCGGACCGGCTGCCGAAGCACATGAGCGGCCGCTGGGAGGAGCATCGCGAAGCGTTCGAGGACTCGCTGCGGGCCGACGCCGTGACGGTGCCGGCAGAGGCGAGAACGCTGGCGGTGTCGCTGGACGGGGTGATGGCGCCGATGAAAGACGGGGAGCGGCAGGCCAAGCGTGCTGTTGCGCAGGCAGCGGGCCGAGCGCCCAAGGGGCCTGCCGGCTACCAGGAGGTCGGCTGTGGCACGGTGTCGTGCTACGACGGCGACGGGCAGCGGTTGAACACGCTGCGGATCGGTCGGATGCCGGAGGCGAACAGGGCGACGTTGAAGCAGATGCTGAGCGCGGAGGTGGAGGCGGTGCTGAGGCAGCGGCCCGATCTGGAAGTGGTCAAACTGGCCGATGGGGCGCGCGACAACTGGAGCTATCTGGATGAACTGGCGCCGCAGGCGTTACGCAGCGAGCGGTTGGTCGACTTCTCTATATCCCCTGGAACCCGGCGCGCCTGGAGCACATGGACCGCATCCACCGCTACGGCCAGGAGCACGATCCGGTCGTCATCGTCAAATCTGGTGGCCGGCGGCACGCGCGAGGGACGGGTACTGAAGACCCTGCTCGACAAGCTGGAGGCGATCCGACGGCAGCTCCGGTCGGACAGGTGTTCGATGTCGTCGGGCGGCTATTCGAGGGAGTGTCCGTGCGGGACTACCTGGAACAGGCGGTCACGGAAGGCGGTGACGGCGCGGCCGAACGGCTGGATGGGCCGCCTCACCGACGAGCAGGTAGTGGCGCTGACGGAACGGGAGCGAGTGCTGTACGGGGAAAGCGGCGACGTGCGGCGGCGCCTTGCCGATCTGGCGGGCGAGACGGAGCACGAGCGCTACCTCCGGCTGCTGCCGGGCCGGATCGACGATTCGGGACAGCGTTGAGCATGAGTTTCCCCGACCGCCACCACCTTCTCCAACTGCGCAAGGAGTTGTGGCAACGGCCGCACTCTCGCGCTGCAGTAATGGTCGGGGCGGGATTCAGCCTCAACGCACGGCCATCTCCCGGCGTGGACACTCCGTTCCCGACATGGCGTCAACTTGCCAGGGCCATGTTCGAAGAAATCCATCCCCGTTCAGGTAGAGAGACAGCGGAATGGGAGTCCCCGGATCGGCCAGAGCCTAGTGCGATTTCCGAGCTCAGGAGCATTTATAAGTCGGATGCTCTTCCGGAAGTTCGACGATCGTTCAATTTGTAAGAGCGCTTAGGATTTTCGATCTTCGTCGCGTATCGTGGTCCGTGATAGGTTAGAGGAGTGCGTCGTCACGTGTCTGACATTCGCTTGATCGAACGAGCGTTTCCGGTAAAGGAAGTGTCGCTGGATTCGGTGCACGAGAAGAACGTGCGGCACGGGCATGTGTCTACGCTCCATATCTGGCCAGCACGGCGACCTCTGGCGGCGTGCCGGGCGGCGTTGATTGCTACGCTGTTGGCAGACCCGGGCGACGTCGGACAACGGAAGGCGATTCTGGAGCGTATGGCCGGGCGCGTGGTCGAGAGCGTTGATCGCAGACGGGTGAACGGCGGGTTGGTGGAGAAAGTGAAGGAGGAGACTGCGGACGGCGTCATCCACTGGGGTCGCGAGAACACCGGCGACCTGCAGTGGTTTCGAGATGAGATTCGCAGCGACTGGGGCGGGCGGAAGCCCAGAGTCCTGGATCCGTTCGCTGGCGGGGGCGCCATTCCGCTCGAAGCGATGCGCCTGGGCTGCGAGGTGACCGCGGTCGACGTCAATCCGGTGGCGTGGTTCATCCTCAAGTGCACGCTCGAATATCCGCAGCGACTTGCCGGTCAGACCCATCCGCTGCCGGGGTTCGCGGTGCGCGACACCGAGTTCATGACCGGGTTTCTGACGGCGCGGGGATTCAAAGCGGCGAGGCTGCGGACCCTGCTCCAACGGCTTGGACACGGGGACCCCGACGGGATGCAGCTCGACCTCGTCAGCCCGGGCGATCCGCTGCTGGATGCCGGCTTCGCGTGGCACGTGCGCGCGTGGGGCCGTTGGGTCCTTGCGCAAGCGCGAAAGGAGCTGGCTCGCCACTACCCGACCTACGCGGAGTTCGTACCGCTGAAGCGCGACATCGAGTACGAGCCGCGGTCCGCGCGACTCCTGGAGACCGATGCCGAGGGTCGCCCGGTACTCGATCCGCTGAACGCCGAATTCGACGCCGCCTATCTCGGCGACCCGCGCAATCCGCGTTGGGTCGCCAAGCCCACGGTCGTCTATCTGCATGCGCGCACGGTCATCTGCAAGCGGTGCCGCGCTACGCTGCCTCTGCTCAAGACTCGCTGGCTGTGCAAGAAGGACCGCAAGCGCATTCTGCTTACGATTGAGCCCGACGCCTCACAAAATGGGGTCACCTTCGGGGTGCAGACCGACGTGCCACAGGGCGGCAGCAACGCGGCGCGGCGGCGCGAGCACGACAAGCGCATCGGGGCGGGCACCATGTCGCGCACCGGCGCCACCTGCCCATGCTGCCGCACCGTCATGACCATGGAAGACATCCGCCTGGAAGGACGGTCGGGACGGCTGGGCGCGGTGATGACGGCGGTGGTCGTCGATGGTCCGCACGGCAAGGAGTACCGGTTGCCGACTGAGCACGAACGCGCGGCGGCGGAGGTGACCGAGGAGCAGCTTCAAGCGGTCTATGCGGACATCCCATATGGCTTGCCCGAGGAACCGCTGGCGGGCAAAGAGGCTCTTGGGTTTCGCGTCCCGCTGTACGGTTTCGACACGTGGAGAAAGCTGTTCACGAATCGCCAGCTCCTGGCGCTCGGCGCGTTCATTCGCGAGTTGCGCAGCATGCCGGAACACCTCGTCGACTATCCGCCGGTGTGGCGAGAATCGATCGTCTCGCTGTGTGCGCCCATCATCAGCCGCATGGCCGACCGGGGGAGCACGTTGGCAACGTGGACCAATAATCCCGAGAAAATCAGGAACACGTTTGCGCGATTCGCCTTGCCCATCACCTGGGACTTCTCCGAGTACGCGCCGCTCTCCGACACGACGGGCGGCTTCGTCCAGTCTGTCGATTGGGTGTTCAAGGTCTGCGAGCATCTCCAGAACAGCGTCGACACGGCTCGCAGCGGCACCGTCCTGCTGGGATCGGCAACCACGTGTCGGATTTCCGACGTCGATCTGGTGGTCACCGACCCGCCCTATTACGACGCGATCCCGTACTCCGACTTGATGGACTTCTTCTACGTCTGGCTGAAGCGGGCGCTGGCCGGACTGTCCGTCGAGATCGACGCTGCATTCTCCGGTGCGCTTGGTCCCAAATGGGATCATGAAGCCGGCGACGGCGAGCTGATCGACGACGCGAGCCGGTTCGGCGGTGACCGATCGCGGTCCAAGCAGAACTACGAAGACGGCATGGCGCGCGCGTTCGGCGCCTGTCATGCAGCGCTGCGGCCGGAGGGTCGGCTGGTGGTGGTATTCGCCAACAAGCACCCCGACGCCTGGGAGACGCTGGTGGCGGCCCTGATCCGCGCCGGCTTCGTCGTGAACGGCTCGTGGCCCATCCAGACGGAGCGAGGAAACCGCAACCGGGCGATCGCGTCCGCCGCTCTGTCGTCGTCTGTGTGGATCGTCTGCAAGAAGCGGGCGGCTGCCCGCCCCGGATGGGATAGTAGCGTACTCGGCGAGATGCGCGCGAACATCACGGGGAAGCTGCGCGACTTCTGGGACGCCGGCATTCGCGGGCCGGACTTCGTGTGGGCGGCGACCGGGCCGGCTCTGGAGGCATTCAGCAGGTACCCCGCCGTGAAGAAAGCCAACGCTCCGAACCAGTTCATGACGGTGTCGGAGTTCCTGCGCGAGGTACGGCGGATGGTGGTCGATTTCGTGGTCGGACGGGTCCTTGCGGACGACGGCAGGGAAGCCGCAACCGGCCTGGACGACGTGACTACGTACTACCTGCTGCATCGTCACGACTTCGGCATGGGCGAGGCGCCGGTGGGCGGCTGCATCCTCTATGCGCTGTCCTGCAACCTCTCCGACGCCGCCCTGGTCCACCGGCACGACCTGCTGTCTCAATCGGGTCGTGGGAGCCCGGATGAAGCGGAGGGCGACGACACGGCCGAGGACGAGGAACGAGCGGAAGGTGGCGGCTCCAAGGTCAGGCTCAAGGCATGGAGCCGTAGGCGAGGTCGCACCCTCGGCCTGGAAGCGCCGGGCGGGCGGCCACCGCCGCTCATCGATCAGGTGCATCGGCTGATGCATCTGTGGCGCGCGGGGGATCATGTCAGGGTCGACGGGTACCTCGACGACCGCGGCCTGCTGCGCAGCGCGCTGTTCAACCGTATCCTGCAGGCGCTCATCGAGTTGGCCGACACCGGCTCCGACGAGCGCTCGCTGCTTGAAGCCCTGAGCAACCACGTGGCCGGCCGTGGTGGTATAGGCTATCGCCAGAAGGAGCTGCTGACCAGTTGACTACTCTACGGTATCGCCAGCGACTCCGCCGGTGGGGCCGGCGCGTTTCGGTTGCTTTCGATAGATTGGGATTCGGAGGATAGCCATGGCCGTGTCCGCAATCCATCCGGGAGAACACATCGCGGAAGAACTGAGGTGCTCGACATGAGCGTCGCCGCGTTCTCGGGGAGGATCGGGGTGCCTGTGAAGCGAATTACCGGGATTCTCGATGGGCATGTTGCCATCGACCGGTTTGTGGCACGGAGGCTGGCCTGCTTTTTCGATTCCACTGAGGAGTTCTGGTCGAATCTGCAGAGCCGCTACGAGCTACGGACTGCGACGAAGAAGAGGCAAGGGAGTCGATTTCGCGCGAACGCTCATCGCGTACGGCAAGGGTAGCGGAAATGATCACGTCGCTTCGAATGATCAATTTCAAGAACTTTGTCGACGAAACGCTGCGCCTCGGCCCGTTCACCGTCGTCGTGGGACCGAACGCCAGTGGCAAGAGCAACATCCGCGACGCGTTTCGCTTTCTACACGGCATTGGCCGCGGTTACACGTTGATGGAAGTCGTCGGCGGGAAATGGGGGGGCGGCGGTCAACGCGAATGGGATCCGATCCGCGGCGCGGCGATGGAGATTGCCCGCGTCGATCATCCCACGTCGGCGCCTTCCACGTTTTCGTTTCACATCGACCTGACCGCGGCCGACAAGCCCGTGTCCTACTCCATCGAGATCGGGTTTGATCCGCATCCTCTCGGGTTCCGGGTGCTCCGGGAGGCACTCCGCACCGAGTCGCGGACGATCTACGAAACGATGGAGGTCAAGGATGATTCCCATTGGGTCTGCTGCGGCGACGGTGCCCAGGTCGAGGTCGGCCCGTTGCAGCCGGCTCTGACTCAGCTCGATCTTCGTAAGAGTGCGTGGCCGTCCGCAACGTTATCCGAATTGATGGACCTGGGTGTGGCCCGAGTTCTTGCGGACATGCGCTTTTGGGATCTGTCACCTGACCTCATGCGAAGTGGCGCGTTTCCCGGTACTCCGCTCGGGGATCGGGGAGACAGCCTGTCGGCCGTGTTGGAGGACCTGTGCGCTGATGGCGACAGACGAGATGTGCTGGCAGCATGGCTGCAGGAACTCACTCCCATGGAAGTGTCCGACTTTGAATTCCCGCATGATCCGCGGGGCCTCGTGCACCTGATGCTCCGCGAGACGAACGGAAGGAGCATTTCGGCAGACAGCGCCTCGGACGGCACACTGCGCTTCCTGGCGATGCTGGCGGTGCTGCTCGGCAAGGACCCGCCGGGCCTGTGTTTCTTCGAGGAGATTGACGTCGGGATTCATGCGGCGCGCCAGTCGCTGTTGCTGGAGCTGATCGAAACCCAGGCCGTAAGCCGCGGCATCCAGGTGGTGACGACCACTCACTCCCCGGAACTGTTGACCTACGCGAACGACAGCACGTTCGAATCGCTGTCGGTTGTCTGCCGTCCGGAAGACGCCCACGACGCGGTCATCCGCCCGGTGGCCGAGTTGCACGACGCCCGCGAGTTGCGCAGGTCAGGAGCCGGTCTGGGGCCACTTCTTGCTGAAGGCTGGATGGAAACCGCGGTCGCCTTTGCCGAAGACGATGAAGACCACGGAGATGGCTCGTGAGAGTGCTCGTCATTCCCGAGGATTTTCGGAAGGATCAGTACCTGCTGCGTCCGCTGTTCTCGCGGCTGTTTCAGAGCATCGGCAGACCGCGTGTCCAGGTCACAATCTGTCGTGCCCCGCTGCTCGGCGGCGTTGACGAAGCTTTGAAGTCGAGCCGTATGGCCGAGGTCATGAGGCGGCACGGCGGGATGGCGCACATCGTCGTCTTGTGCGTCGACCGCGACGGGAACCTCGGCCGGCATCTCAGGCTCCGCCAGATGGAGGGTCAATTCGGGACGAGCGGGCGCGCTTTTCTCGCTGAGAACGCTTGGGAGGAACTCGAGACATGGGTGCTGGCGGGATTGGATCTCCCTCGTGGATGGCGCTGGGCAGACGTTCGGGCGGAAGTCCACGTGAAGGAACAGTACTTCGATCCACTTGTCCGGCAGCGCGGACTCTCGAACGCTCCCGGCGAAGGCAGAAGACCGCTCGGCATCGAGGCGGCGCGCCGGATCGACGCCATCCGGCAGAAGTGTCCCGAGGATTTCGATGCGCTCGCGCGGCGCCTCGATGCGGCGGTCCGTTCGCTATGAGGAGAACACCGACACCATGAACAGTGCGCGACGATCCGCAAGCCCGTGGCATGAAGTCGTGCAGCTCCGCGACGACCTGAAGACCGGCGAGCTGTCGCTGGCGGTGTTTGCCGCCGACCTGTACGACGTGGTGATGGGGAAGGGGAAGCGGCCGGTGTACGAGGATCCGGCCGAGTTCTTCGCGCTCACCTATCCGACGTTCAATCTGCGCGAGCTGGTCAAGGAGGTGGCGCTCCGCCTGGCCGGACGCAGCGACAAGGCGTACCGAAAGCTCGCCGTAAACTACGGTGGCGGCAAGACCCATACGCTGATCGCACTCCGTCACCTGGCGCATGCCTCAGCCGAGCTGTCCGGCCTGCCGGTAGTGCAGGAGTTCGAGGCGCACGTCGGGTTCAGGATGCCGCAGGCGCGCGTCGCGGCGCTGTGCTTCGACAAGATCGACCTGGAGACGGGTGTCTACACGCCGGGGCCGGAGGGTACCGTGCGGAGGCTCCGGCATCCGTGGAGCGTGCTGGCTTGGCAACTCGCGGGGGCCGACGGGCTGCGCCTGATCCACGCGGACGGCACGGACGCCGAACGGGAGACCCCGCCGGCAGAACCGTTGCTGGCGGAGTTGCTGGCACGACCGCAGGCCGACGGTCTCTCGACGCTGGTGCTGCTCGACGAGGTGCTGATGTATCTCCGCGCTCAGGCGGAAATCGACCCGAGCTGGCGCGGCAGGCTGATCGGCTTCTTCCAGTATCTGACGCAGGCGGTGGTCAAGGTGGACCGCTGCGCCATGGTGGCGTCGCTGCTCGCCTCCGATCCGCGCAGGCATGACACCCTGGGTAACGAGCTGCTGAGCGACGTCTCCGACGTGTTCGGCCGGCAGATGGAGGAAGATGCGAGCCCGGTCGGCAAGGAGGACGTGGCGCAGGTGTTGCGGCGGCGCTTCTTCACCCCGGAGTCGATACGCGATCCTGCCGTATTCCGGCCACACGTGGCAGCGGCCGTCGGCAGCATCTCCGGGCTCGACGAGCAGACCGCCAAGGAGCAGGAGGCCGCCGAGCAACGGTATCTCGACAGCTATCCCTTTCACCCGGAGCTGACCGAGATTTTCTACGCCCGGTGGACGCAGCTCGACGGATTCCAGCGCACGCGCGGCATACTGCGGACGTTCGCGATCGCCCTGCGGGATGCCGAGCGATGGGATACCGGCCCGCTGATCGGGCCGAACGTGTTTCTGAGTGCGCCGGGACAGGGCGACGTGGCCGAGGCGGCGAGCGAGTTGGCCTCCTTCGCCAGCGTGGACGCCGACTCGGGCGCCCACCAGGAGTGGCGTCCGATACTCGAAGGCGAGCTCGCCAAGGCGCGCGCGATCCAGGCGGACGCCGCCCGTCTCCACCACCGTGAGCTGGAGCAGGCGGTGATCGCGGTGTTCCTGAGCTGTCAGCCGACCGGCCAGAAGGCGTTGACGCTGGAGCTGCTGGTGCTGCTCGGCGCGGGGAACCCCGACCGGATCGAGCTGGAGACGGGGCTGCACCGGTGGACGGAGGTGTCGTGGTTCCTGGACGAGGTGGAGGTGGCGACGGGTGGCGATGACTCGGGGACGGGTCGCCGGTTGCCCAAGGCGTGGCGATTGGGCAACCGCCCCAACCTGCGGCAGATGCATCACGACGCCTGCCGCAACCGGGTGCCGCCGGCGCTGGTCGAGTCGCAGCTCGTCGACGCCATCGAGAAACAGCGGACGCTCACGTCGGGCGCCGCGGCGGCCGGCGCGAAGGCGCACACCCTGCCGGCGCGCCCGCGGGACATCGCCGACGACGGGGAGTTCCACTACGCCGTGCTCGGCCCGCGGGCGGCCTCCGAAGCGGGCAAGCCGAGCGCGGAGGCGCGCCGCTTCATCGAGCAGACCACGACGCCGGACCGCGAGCGGGTCCACCGCAACGCCGTCGTCCTCGCCGTGCCCTCGCGCGACGGTCTCGACGCCGCGCGCACGCGGGTGCGGGAATTTCTCGGCTGGGAGGAAGTCCGTACGCAGTTGCAGGATCAGCCGATCGACCCGCTCCGCGAGCAGATGCTCGCCACCGAGATTGCGGCCGCGAGAAAGCGCGTCCCGGATGCGATCAGGTCGGCCTGGTGCGTGGTCGTGACCGTCAACGAGAGCGGCGCCGTCCACGCGTTCCGGGTCGTGGTCGGCGACGAACCGCTGTTCGCCACCATCAAGGCCGATCGGCGGTCGCGCATCCAGGAGACCGCCATCAGCGCGGAGGCGATGCTGCCCGGGGGGCCCTACGACCTGTGGCGCGAGGATGAACGGTCGCGCCGCGTCAAGGACCTGGTCGGCGCGTTCGCGCAGTTTCCGAAGCTGCCGAAGATGCTGCGCACACGGGAGATACTCGACACGGTCACGGACGGCGTGGAGGCCGGCATCTGGGTGGCTCGCCTCGTGCGCCCTGATCGAACGGTGCGGACGTTCTGGCGCACGGCGATCGACGGGCCTGCGCTCGACGACCCCGCTCTGGAGCTGCTGCTGCCGGAAGCCGCAACGCTGAGCGGCATCGAAGCCGATCTGATCGGGCAGGGCACGCTCCCGGGACTCTGGGAGTCCGACGTAGTCACGGTTCAGGACGTGTACGACTATTTCGCCGGCGGCCACACGGTTGCGCTACCGCGAGAAGGCTACGAGGAGATCCTCGCCATCCCCAAGTGCGAACCGGCTCGCGTCGACGCCGCCGTGTTGCAGGCGGTCGAGCAGGGTCTGGTATGGCTGACCAGCGGACCGGCGTCGTTCCTGAGCGAGCCGGTGCCGGCCGGCGTGCTCAGCGCCGCCGCGACGCTGCGTCCGCCGCCCCCGCGGATTCCCGTCGACGAAATGATGGCCGAGTCCATCCCCGAGGCATGGCAGGACGGCACGACCAACGCCTTGGCCGTCGCCACCGCACTCTCCACCAGGCACGGCGCGACCCTGCCCTGGCCGACCGTGCGCGCGCTGATCGACGACGCGATCCGCGCCCACTGGATCGAGCTCGACGCCACCGGCGCCGCGTGGCCGTGCGACTTCGCCGGTGCGCGGCACGTGCTCCTGTTGGTCCCGGCCGACGGCACATCGGGCGACGGCGGACCACGGCCGGACGAAGGGAGGCGACCGGGGCTGTTGACGGCCGAGGCGGTCCTGGAAGCCAACGGCATACAGGACTTGGCGGATCACGTGCCCGAAATCGCCAAGGCCGCCGTCGGCAACGACTTGAAGTTCGGTATCCGCATCGAGTTCGGCGGCAGGGGTCCTCCTCCGTCCGAGGCCGTGGAGAGAATCAATGCGTTGCTGGCCGACGTATCGGATGCGCTGAGACTCCAGTGAGAGCAGGAGTCTCAGCGTATCGTGCTGAATGCCGGGCCAACGGGAAACGTGGAGCCGACCGGACGGCTCCGGCTTGATCGTCGGCAGGTTTCTGCGCAAAGGAGCACGGAGCACCAAACCGGGCGGCTCGTTCGGTGTTGCCGGGTTGCGGAGTGGGAGGTAGGGTGAAGCGATGCGCATCGCCAACCCGATGTACGACGCGGCGTTCAAGTACCTGATGGACGATCAGGCAGCCGCGCGCCTGCTGGTCGGGGCCGTGCTGGGCGAGGAAATCGTGAGCCTGGAGGCGCTGCCGCAGGAGCGGTCCGGGCGGCCGTCGCCGGCCGGAGATCCGTCGTCAGCGGAGATGCTGACGGTGCGGCGGGTGGACTTCGCGGCGACGGTGCGGACGGCCGTGGGCGAGCGGCTGCGGGTGCTGGTCGAGGTGCAGAAGGCGCGGTTCACCGACGAGGTGATGCGGTTCCGGGAGTATCTGGGCCGGCATTACGCGGACCGCGAAAACTACGACGAGGGTGAGGACGGACGGCGGCGGCACCGGCCGTTGCGAGCGATCTACATCCTTGGGGAATGCCTGCCGCGCACGGCGGCGACGGTGCTGCGTGTGGCGCGGGAGTACGTCGATGGAGTGAACGGGGAGCGGCTGAGCGAGCGGGAGGAGTTCGTGGAGGCGCTGAGCCACGACTGCTGGGTGGTGCAGGTGCCGCTGCTGGCGTCGCGACGGCGTACGGACCTGGAGCGGTTGCTGAGCGTGTTCGACCAGGAGTTGCGAGTGCCGGGCGACCGGCACGTGCTGGATGTGGACGAGCGGGAGATACCGGAGCGGTACGCGCCGGTGCTGCGGCGGCTGGAGGGAGCTGCGGCGAGCGAAGAGGTGGCGGACTCGATGGCGTTGGAGGACGAGGTAGCGGATACGTGGGGTCGCATGAAACGGGAGAGCGCCGAAAAGGACGCGGTACTGCAGCGAGAGCGCGCGGAGCACGCCGCGGCGCTGGCCGAGAAGGACGCGGTGCTGGCCGAGAAGGACGCGGTGCTGCAGCGAGAGCGCGCGGCGGCTGAGCAGCGTATCGCGGAGTTGGAGCGCCGCTTGGCTGAATCCGGCGGCGCGTGAGCCCTCGATCGACTGCCGCGTCGGCCCGCGGTTCACGACGACGTTCTCGGGCAGGGGCGGTTCTCCTTTCTGTGCACCGATGGCGGCGACGCTGGCGATGCCTTGCAGTGACGGGCCGGCCTACTTCGCGCTCCCTCAAGATTACTCGTCCCAGTCTACGCCAGCGTCCGTGTTTCTCCATGTCAACGCCGGTCCGACCCGGCCGGTGGGGGAGCTTGACTCTGCCTGATCCGTCGTCCACGGTCGGCACACGATAGGTCATCTGAGGAGGATCGTGTGAGCAGGAAACTGGTCATCGTAATGGGCCTGCTGGCCCTTGGTACATTCGCCTGGGCGTCGGCCGCAGGCGAGGACGAAGGCGCCGTGGTCGGCGGTGGGATGGCGGCAGACGCCAGCTTCACCTATGACAATCTGCGAGCCATGTCGGAGGCCCGCAGCTACGAAGGCGAACCGGCACAGGGCAAGAAGATCGCGTTCGCCAACCTGTTCCTGGTGATTCAATTGACCCGCGATGTCCAGGCCGGGATCGTCGAGGAGTGGGCTCTCGCCGGAGGTGATCCGGACGACCTTCTCATACTGGACAACCAGGTCGACGCCCAGGTGGCGCTGGACAACGCCGAGATCGTCTTCAACAGCGACGCCGAGGTGTTCCTGCAATTCCAGGCGTTCACGAAGGTGAACGCGCAGATCGGGAGAAGGGCCACGGACCAGGGCGTGTTCATGATCGGCATCGACATACCGGTTCCCGGTTTCCCCTTCATGGGAGCTGACAACTACGGAATCTCACAGATGACGGGCACCTGGTTTGCCGACCATGTCGATGAGATCTACGGCGGCTGGGACAACGTGGACGTGGTATTTCTGAGCTGGACCGCGGCCAGCGGCGAGAGCACGGCGCTCAGAACAACCGGTGTCGCCGATGTCCTCGCCGAACGATTCGGCGACACGGGAGTCCTCGACGGGGAGGGCTCGAAAGTGGTCAGCGTGAACGCCACCGGTCTGGTGGAAGGCGGCCAGGAGGAGATACTGAACGCCCTGGCAGCGCACCCGGACGCGGAGAACATCGTGTACTTCACCTGGAACAATCCGGAGGCTGCCGGCGTGGTCGAGGGCGCCAAGCTCGCGGGCCGATGGGATCCTGACAAGTGGACGGTGATCGGGATGGGAATCGACGAGTTCGGGACGGAGCTCATGAGAGCCGGGGAGCTGGACGTCGACGTCAACTTCCACTTCGACGAGTACGCCAGATACCTCATCCCCGGTGCGCTCGCGCACATGCACGGCAATCCCGTGCCCTCGCACATGTTCGTGGAGATGGAACTGCTGGAGAGCCCGCAGTACCGGTAGCCGGCGAAGGTCCGCGCACAGCGCGCACGTCTGCAGGACCACAGGCGACGCCCCATCCAGGCATCTGTTGGCGGTGGCGTTCCGCCGGTGTGATCCGCCCGGTCCTCAGGCGTGTGCGTCAGACCTGGCTGCGTGTGGCAGCTCGATGACTACGCAGCCGTTCGCGTTGAGTGGAGTACCGGGGTCTCGAACAGGTTGACAGTGCACGTGCGCAAACGGATCCGGATCAGCAATACCGTTGCGATTCTGCTGGTCACCATCGCCATGGTGGCGGTCTTCGCCGTGGTCGGCGAGTCGTCCGGCAACAATTTCGTGTCGCTCGGCAACTTCAAGACGCTGTTGCGGAGCATGGTCATCTCCGGAGTGATCGCGCTCGGATTGACCCCGCTCATGATAGCCAGGGGCCTGGATCTGTCGTTCGGCTCCAGCCTCTCGTTCAGCTCGGTCATCACCGCGCTGCTGTATACCAACATGGGCGTCAGTCTCTGGATCGCCCTGCTCGCCGCGGTGCTCGTGTGCGTTCTGGTCGGGATGCTGAACGGCGTTTTCATCGTGAAGCTCAAGCTCATCCCCTTGCTGTTTACCCTGGGGATGTTGTTCATCCTGAGATCGCTGGCGCTGTACGCCGCCACCATCGGGGAGGAAGGCGCCGTCGGACAGGGCTCGCAGGGATTCATGATCCTCATGATGAACGACGCGTTGTACGGCTTCTACACCGGTTCCTTTCTGCTGGTTCCCTTCATGTTCTGGGTGCTCGTCGTGCTGGTCGTCGTCTACTGGCTGACGATGGACTACACCAGGCTGGGAGCCTGGATAAAGGCGATCGGCGGCAATCCGGAAATCGCCGCCATCTTCGGTATCAGGACCGACCGCATCCTGATGCTGCTCTACGCCTCGGCAGGGCTCCTGACCGGTATCGCTACCATCATGATGGTCGCGGCTTCCGGGGTCGGATCTCCGTTCTTCGGCGACACGATGCCGCTCCGAACGCTGTCTGCGGTTCTGATCGGAGGGGTAGCCCTCACCGGAGGCAGCGGCAACGTGTTCGGCACGGTGCTGGGTACGGTCGCCATCACCGTGCTCTACAACGGGCTTGCCACCATGAATGTCGGCTCGAACTACATCCTGGTCATCCAGGGTCTCATGTTGATCGTCATCGTCGCCGCGTATGCCTGGCGTGACCGAAGGCAGGTTGCAGGTGACTGACCCATCCGCGTCTGCGATCGGGCCGACAGCGCGCAGCGCATCGCGCCTGTTGAATGCGAAGTCCGTACTACCGGTTCTGACCCTGTTCTACGTCGTGATGATCGCTGCCTTCTCGCTGGGCAACCCCATCTTCATCAGCGTGGAGAACATCGGCAGCATCATTCTCAACCTCGGCATTCCAGGGATCGTGGCCATCGGCCTGACCTTTGTCGTGCTGACTGGTCACGTCGACCTCTCGGTCGGGTCGATATTCGCGTTCTCCGCCTACATCGCCGGGATCCTGATCCAGGAGGGAAGCGGCGTACCGATCCCGGTGGGAATAGCCATGGGAGTCCTGACCGGTGCTGCGGTGGGCGCGCTCAACGGCTTCGTGGTGACGGTGCTCGGCGTCAACTCGATCATCACGACACTCGGCACCATGGCGATCTTCAGAGGCCTGGCTCAGATCCTCGGCAGCAACACCTATCTCACCAGAATCGAGAATGAAGCGTTGCTGTTCCTGGGGCGCGGCTACCTCTTCGACTACATCCCGGTGACGTTCGCGTACATGGTTGCGCTCCTCGTGATCTGCTCGCTGGTGCTGGGCTTCACCAGGTATGGAAGGCACGTGTACGCCACCGGCGCCAGTGAGATGGTCGCCACGTTGTATGGCGTGGCGACCAGGAAGATACGGTTCTCCACCTTCGTCATCTCCGGGTCGTTCTCTGCGATTGGCGGAGTTCTGCTCATGTCACAGCTTGCGCGGGCGTCCTACACCGCCGGTGAGGACCTGACCTTCAAGGCGCTCACGGTGGTGATCCTGGGAGGTATCTCTCTCTCCGGCGGGCGCGGAGCGATGATCGGGGTGCTGGTCGCTATCTTCATCGTCGGGTCCATAGCGAACGGGCTGGCGGTCGTGCATGTCCCGATCAACGCCAGGGACGCATTCACAGGACTGGTTCTGATCGGGGCGATCGTCTTCGACTCCATCAGAAACAGGAATCTTGCGGAGGCCCGGCATGGCGCATGAGCA
Organism: Spirochaetia bacterium; assembly: GCA_965215345.1. Lineage (GTDB taxonomy): Bacteria > Spirochaetota > Spirochaetia > SZUA-6 > Bin103 > CATQHW01. Next base: position 4,058,808 of record CBDCDL010000002.1, read on the forward strand.
GGACTCGAAGGCGAACGGCGACGCCATTCTGGAAGTGCGCAATATCAGCAAGAGCTTTGGCGGCGTCAAGGCGGTCGACGACGTGGACGTGACACTCCACAGGAACGAGATCATGGCAGTCGTCGGCGACAATGGCGCCGGTAAATCGACCCTCATCAAGATGATTTCGGGCGTCTACAGCAGAGACAGCGGCACGATTCACGTGAACGGTGAGCTCGCTCACATCGAGAGCCCGATGGACGCGAAGAACTACGGGATCGAGACGGTGTACCAGACCGAGAGCCTGATCAAGATTCTGGATGCGCCGGCGAACATCTTCCTGGGCAGGGAGAAGCTGAGGGACGGCATCCTGGGCCGCCTCTTCAAGGTCCTGGACTTCGACTTCATGAAGAGAGAGACAGAGCAGCTCCTCGAGCGATTCGGCGTCACGCTGATGGACATCAAGGGCGACACCCGCGACCTCTCCGGCGGACAGGCACAGACCGTGGCGATCGGGAGGGCCGTCTACTGGGGAGGGAAGATCCTCATCCTCGACGAGCCTACCAACAATCTCGGCGTCGTGCAGGAGAGGAGGGCGCTGGATCTCGTCCGCAGGTTGAGAGACGACTTCGACATGACCATCATCCTGATCAGCCACAATCTCAAGCACGTCATAGAACTGGTGGATCGGATCGTCGTGCTGAGAAACGGCAGGAAGATGAGGGAGCTGGTGAAGGACGAGACCGACATGAACGAGATCGTCTCCCTGATTACCGGCGTGAGCGAGTGAACTTCGGAGCGCTCCACGGCGACGCACGAAGGCCGGTCGTCGGCAGACCACCTGCGGTGAGCGCGCCGGGTTCAGTCCTTGAGCGATCCGATCAGCAACCCCTTGGTGAAGTATTTCTGCAGAAACGGGTACACGCACAGGATGGGCGCGATGGTGATGATGAGCGCGGCCGCCTTCATCGTCCGGGAGCTCACGTTCCTGAACACCTGCAGCGCCGACGTGTTCTGCAAGTCGGCCAGGTCGATCAGAATGAGGATCCGCCGCAGAAACAGTTGGATCGGCTGCTTGTCCTGATCGCGCAACAGGATGAGCGCCCAGAAGTAGTCGTTCCAGTGGCCCACGAGCGAAAACAGGGCGAAGGTCGCCAGCAGCGGCGTGGAGAGCGGCAGTACGATGCGGAACAGGACCTGGAAATGACCGGCGCCGTCGACGTGCGCCGACTCCTGCAGCGCCGCGGGAACGGTACGGAAGAACGTGCGGAATATGATCACGTTCCAGGCCGCTATGGCGTTCGGAAGCACCAGCGCCCAGATCGTGTCCACCAGACCCAGGCGGAGCACCACCAGGTAATACGGCACCAGACCACCGGAAAAGAACAGCGTAGCCACGAGCAGGAACATGACCACGTTTCGGCCCCGGAAGTCCGGAAAGGTGAGCGGATAGGCCATCAGCGCCGTGCACCCCAACATGATCATGGTGCCGACCACCGCGTACCGCACCGTGTTGTAGTAATACCGCAGGATCGTGGCGTCGCCGAGCAGCGCTCCATAAGCGTCCAGGCTGAAACCCACCGGCAGCAGATCGACACGCTGCCACCCCAGCCGCGCGGCGTCGCTGACCGAGAACGCAAGCTGGTTGAGCAGCGGGTACAGGAACGAGGCGCTGACCAGGACCAGAATCAGATGGATCAGAATGTCTGCCGGAAAGAATCGGGGGCGGACCATCGGTCCCGTTCTCATACGGATTTGCTCGTTCCGTCAACCCATCGCAATCGGCGCATCGGCGCAACCCGGTGCGCGGTTGGTGGCCGGCTCCCCGTGACTTGACGGCGAAGGAGGAGCCTGCCAAGCTGTCGATCAGGATTGGTTGGTGTCTGCCCCGGGTATCGAAAGCTCCATCGCCAGAATCGATGCACTGGGCACCAGGTCACGCGAACGCGGTTCCTGGCTGCGGTACATCCGCAGCAACCCCGCTCTGTACGTGATGCTCATCCCCGGACTGCTGAATCTGCTCTTGTTCAAGTACCTGCCGATGTGGGGCGTCGTCATCGGGTTCCAGCAGTTCCATCCGGCCCTCGGCGTATTCGGCAGCAAGTGGGTGGGGTTCAAGCACTACGTCGACTTCATCAACGACCCCTACTTCTTCCGGCTGATCCGCAACACCCTGCTGCTCGGTCTGTATACCCTCGTGTTCGCGTTTCCGGCGCCGATCGTGCTGGCGCTGCTGCTCAACGAGGTGCGCAGCATCCGCTTCAAGCGGGTCACGCAGACCATCTCCTACATGCCGTACTTCATCTCGACGGTGGTCGTGATCGGTCTGCTGCGCGACGTCACCAGCCCCACGGACGGCATCGTCAACGCCGCGATCGCGTTCTTCGGGGGGGAGAAGATACCCTTCTTCATGCGCCCGGAGTGGTTTCGTTCGCTCTACATCCTTTCCGGCATATGGACGCAGATCGGATTCTCGTCGATCATCTATCTCGCTGCCATATCGAACATCAACCCGGAGCTGTACGAATCGGCGGTGATGGACGGCGCCAAACGCTTCTCGCAGATGTGGCACATCACGCTCCCGTCCATTCTGCCCGTCGTCGTGATCCTGTTCATCCTTTCCGTCGGCGGCATCCTGGCCAGCGACTTTCAGAAGATTCTGTTGATGTACAGCCCCTTCATCTACGAGACCGCGGACGTCATATCGACCTACATCTACCGCGTGGGGATAGAGAGCGAAGGCTCCAACTTCAGCTACGCGACGGCGGTAGGCGTGTTCACCGCGGTCATCTCGCTCATCTTCCTGATCATCACCAATCGCGTCGCCAGGGCGCTCAGCGAGACGTCGCTGTGGTGATCGCGGGCCGGAGGACGCATGTGGATTGAGCGGCGGACGGGTTCGTTCGACATCGCCAACTACGCCCTGCTGGCCGTGATGAGCGCCGCGTTTCTCTACCCGGTGGTGATGACGCTGGCGCTCTCCATCAGCGATGCCGACCAGCTCGGCCACGCCAGCATCGGCGTCTGGCCGGTCGGATTCTCCACCGACGCATACCGTCTCCTGCTGTCGGACGGACGTATCCTGCGCTACTATCTGAACACGATCAACTACGCCTTCACCGGCACCGTGATCATGCTCGTGAGCACGTCGCTGATGGCGTACCCACTCACGTTCAGACGTTTCGTCGGCGGTAAACTGGTGGCCATCCTGCTGATCGTTTCGCTGTTCTTCTCCGGCGGACTGGTCCCCTTCTACCTGGTCGTGCTGCGGCTGCGGCTGGTCGACACGATGTGGGCACTGGTCCTGCCCAACGCCATTTCGGCGTTCAACGTGATGATTTTTCGCACGTTCTTCGCCAACATACCGGAGTCGCTGCGCGAGTCGGCGAGCATCGACGGGGCGGGGCACTTCACCGTCGTGTGGCGGATCATCGCTCCGCTGTCGAAGCCGCTGCTGGTGACGTTCGCGCTGTACACCGCGGTGGCGTTCTGGAACGACTTCTTCCAGGCGCTGATCTTCCTGCGCGATCAGGACAAGCAGCCGATCCAGCTTTTCCTGCGGCGGATCCTTGTGCTGCTCGACTTTCGTGACGTGGAGAACAGCAGCATCCTGCAGGTGGTGCACAACATCAGCTCGCGGACCGTCAAGGGGGCGGCCGTCATCATCACGATCACCCCGATCCTCTGCGTGTATCCGTTTCTGCAGAAGCACTTCACGAAGGGGATGATGATCGGGGCGATCAAGGCGTGAAAGCATGGGACGCCGTTGGCGTCATGCCAAACAATCACGAGGAGGACACAATGTCCAATCATGTGGGATCGAAGGGGCTGCGGCTCTCGGCGGCGTTGATCGCCGGGCTCCTTCTTTCGTCCGGAGCCCTGTTCGCTACCGGTACGGAGGAGGCGGCAGGCGCCGATCCGGCCACCGGAGCGGCGCTGCCGTGGACGGGGGAAGAGGTCGTGTACAGCGGCTTCGGAGCGGACCTGGGGATCCAGGAAGACCCGGAGGCGGCGGTGGTGCAGGCGTACCGGGCGACTACCGGCAACGTTCGGATCGAGTGGGATACGGTTCCCTGGAACGACTACGACACGAAGCTCAACCTGTACCTGCAATCCGGGGACATGCCGGATATCGTGTGGGCGCGGGACTCGGTGCCCAAGGCCAACACCTACGGGCCACTGGGGATTCTCCTGAATTGGGACGCGTACCAGGAGTACATGCCCAACATGCGCAAGTGGGTTGCGAAGTTTCCGCACCTCGACAACGTGCTGACCGACACCGGCGAGCGCTACGCGATCAACGACGTCACGACGGCCGAGTACATCGGCGAGGGTTTCTTCTACAACGCGGAGATATTGGCGCGGGCCGGCATCGACGGACCGCCCGAGACCATGCAGGAATGGCTCGCTCAGATGAAGCAGATCAAGGAGCGGCTGCCGGATGTGGATGCGTTCCTCTCCCAGTGGGGGCTGGGCTATTATCTGCAGGCGTTCGGCCGGTTGATGGACGCCAAGATCGGCGGAGTCGAGTACGATCGGGAACTCGGCAAGTGGGTGTACGGTCCTACCCACGATCCAAACTACCGCAAGCTTATCCAGTTCATGCACGAAGCTTACGCCGCCGGCGCGTTCAACCCGGACGCGCTGGTCGAATCGATCACGTCCGACCGCGTCCGCGAGTTGCAGGAAGCGGGCAACTACGCGTTCACCTACATCTACTACAGCCAGACCACCGGCCTGTGGAATTACGAGGCCGGCAAGCGGCCGCCCTCGGGATTTCAGGGAATGAAACCGCCGAGCTTCGAGGGTGAGACCAACTACTGGATCACCGTGGGCCACGACAACATTCCCTACTGGGGGTACATGGCGAACTCGCAGGTGAAGAACCCCGAGCTGCTGGCCGCCTACATCGACAACGTCATGTCCGAAGAGACCTACGAGCTGTTCGAGTGGGGGATCGAGGGACTGACATACCGCCGGACTGACGGCGGGTACGAGTACCTGCCCGAATACGCCAACGATGCGGCGGCGTTGCGGGCGCTGGGAGTGGGCAACTTTCACGATCCGCGGTACATCCACTACAACGACCATGCGCTGATCTGGTTCGGCAAGTACTTCACCAAGCCGGACGACGTGGGCCGCGCTGCGGTGGCCGCCGACATCAAGCGCCTGCAGAACGGTGAGATGAATCCGATCGTGAGTTGGCCACGGCCGCTGATGACCGCTGAGCAGAACGACGAGATCAGCAAGATCATGACGCCGGTCAACACCTACGTCGAGGAACAGCGGATCAAGTTCATCACCGGTGATCGCGACATGGCGGAGTGGGATGACTTTGTAGCTGAAGTGATCGCTCTGGGCGACATCGACGTGGTGCTGGACCACTATGCCAGTGGCAAGCAGTTCAGCCTTGGAGAGCGGCGCTACCCGACGTTGCCTCCTGATCTGCGCTGACCTATTCGAGCGGCGTCCGAGTGGCGTCGCGCGCGCCGGCCCCGGGCGGTGGAGCCTTGGCTCCGCGCCTGGGGCCGCGCGCCCCCTTCTCCTGGCGCTACGCGATCGTCGACGCCTCGGCCAGAATGCGCTCGGCTCTCTGCGCCTGCTCCGATTCGGGGTGCATGGTCACGATCCGCTGCAGGTGCAGCCGTGCCAGCGGGTCGCCTTCGCGTGCCTGCTCGACTGCCTCGGCGAAGCCTTTCTCCTGGAAGCTGGTGTCCTTGTCGATCACCTCGAACTCGTACTCGTGCCAGTAGTAGCGCAGGTCTTCGGAGCCGCTCCAGGCCGCGTAGACCTGATCCCACGACAGCGGACGGTGGCCGGACAGGTGGGGCTCGAGCATGTGGTCGGTCACCGGGGAGCCCATGCGCTGGTAGCGGTTGTCCAGCGATACGCGCAACCGGTCGGCTGTCACGTTCGGCAGGGCGCCGTGGATGGTCAGGGCGTGGAAGAACAGCACGTCCCCGAGCTGGTAGTCGGTGGAGACCCAGCCGTCCGGGTGCTCCTCCGGGTCGATGCTGAGGCTGCCGGCGCCGAGCGAGAAATGGTGATCGACCACCCGTCCGATGCGATGCGAGCCCGGCAGCACGGCCAGGCCGCCCAGGTCGCGCGGGCAGTCGCCGACCGGATGCCAGCACGAATACACGTCCATGCTGCTCTGGAAGTGGACGAAGTCCTGGTGGATGGGCGTGGTGTGCTCCGTGAACTGCGGGAACCAGATGCGTGCGATCTTGTGCGGGAACGCGAACACGGGTCCGTCGATGACGTTACCCAGCACGTCCAGGACCTCCGGCCAGTGCCCGGCGCGGTGGAAGCTCTCCAGCCGGTAGACTTGGTGGTAGACGGCCGCGTAGTCGAGGTCGCCTTCCGTGCAGCGCCTGTCCGGGTCGGCGATGCCGTCCATCGGATCGGTGCCGGGCACCAGCCACCCGTTGGCGCCGATGACCTCCAGCACGTCGCGGCGCAGCGCCGTCAGCCGTCCGCGGTCGAGGAGGCCGCGGAAGAACAGGTAACCTTCGTCGTCCATGCGCCGCCGCAGCTCGCCTGCGTCGGCCAGCGCGTCGTTGGAGACACGAAACTCGCCAAAGCTCTCGATCATGGAACCGATTATGCCACGACTGGCGCCCGGAGCCGAAGGGGCTCCACGCGGACTGCTACGCCCGCTTGCAGGACCTCGTGGCCATGGCAGCCGAGCTGGACCGTCTCTCCATCCCGACCCGATATCCGAACGGCTTGCCTGACATCCTGCCCGACCAGGCGTACTTCGAGCGTGATGCGGAACGCGCGATCGGCATCGCGGAGCGGCTGATCGGTCGCATGGAACCGCTCCTCGGTCAGGCCAGCCCGCCGCTCCCTGGAGATTCGACGGAACCGTCCGGCGCAGCGCCCGCGGACGGCGGACCTCCTTAGAAACAATAGTCAGGCGGCCTCCGGAACGAGCTGGAAACCGAGAGCGCGGGCGTCGTTGCGAAGGCGGCGTTCAAGGCGTTTGCGGTCCTGGCGCTGGTGGTTGTCGAGGAGGCTGTCGTCGTAGTCCACGTGGTAGGTGATGAGGTGGTAGATGATGCGCGCCAGCTTGTGGGCGGTGGCGGTGACCGCCTTCGGAGTGCCGAGGCGGGCGCGCTTGCGCCGGAAGTACTCGCCGAGGGCGGTGGGGCTGCGATACAGCGACTGCGTCGCCCAGCGCAGCGCCTGCGCGGCGCGATTGGCGCCGGGTCCGGTGTGCGAACTGATGATCTTGCCGCCCGTGATCTTGTTCTGGGGACAGAGGTGCAACCAGGACGCGAAATGGCTCGCATCGGGAAAACGGGACAGATCGGGGCCGAGTTCGGCGAACAGGGTCAGGGCAGTGCTCTCGCCGATGCCGGGAATGAGCGTCAGGTCGGTACCGAACAGGCGCGTAAGGTAGTCGTTCAGTTCGAACGGCTCAGCAGGAGCGGGAGTGCCTTGCGGCGAACTCGTGGCGCCCTCAGAGTCGGCCTCGGGAGTGCTGTCGGCGCTGCTGGGCGTGTCGTCGGAGGGCTCTTGGGGCGGCGCCTTCTGGGCCGCCTCCAACGAGCGGATGCAGCCCTCGATCTGCTGGTCACACGCGCTGATCAGCTGTTGGTAGTGGGCATACGTCTGCCGTGCTTGGCCCAACGTGAACAGGTGCTCGGGACGCCAATCACCCTCCAACGCCTTGATGAGCGTGAGGCGGTTGGCTCTGATCGTGCTGTGGGCCAGATCCGCCAAGCGCGCCGGGTCGTGCTCACCGTCCAGGATGGCGTCGGTAATGGCCAAGCCGCTCACCCCGGTCAGGTCAGAGATGGCATGGTGCAGGTGGACGTTCATCTGATCGAAGGACTTCTGCATGTGCATCACACTGCGGGAGGCCGACTTCACCAGCGTTTCGCGCTGACGCAGCAACGCGCGCAGCGCACAGACCTCGTCAGGCGGTCGGAAGGAGCCGCTCAGCAGTCCTACCGAGTGCAAGTAGCGCAGCCACTCGCAGTCGGCTACGTCGCTCTTGCGTCCGGGTGCAGAACGTACGTGGCGCGCGTTGACCAGCACCACGTCGAAGCCGCGAGCTTCCAGGATCTGCATCACCGGAATCCAGTAGACTCCCGTCGACTCCATGGCAACGGTCGTTACCTGGCACTCGCTGAGCCAGTCGGCCAAGGCGTGCAGGTCGCTGGTGAACGTGGGGAAATTGCGGATCGCGGGGCTGGCGCGGTCTGCGCGCACCGCTGCGTACACCGCGGTGGCGCCCACATCCAAGCCTGCGGCATCCGGATTGACCGTCTTCGGTTGTGCCGTGCGTCTGCCGGTGCGTCGGCGCCTGCGTCGAGCCATAGTGAACCTCCACTGTGAACCGAGTGAAGCGGCCGAGGCGTGAGCAACAAGCATTCTCCTTATCGGGATGGCCGGCACCGGCCAGCGTCGACCTCACCAATGACTACGCCACGAGCCTCGGGACCAAGCTTGACAACGGGTTCGTCTTGCGACGGATACACCAATGACGTGCCGGCCTACTTCGCGCTTCACCCGGAGATGTGGTTCACACAATAATGCCCCTCCCCTGTTTCTTCCATGACCACGCCGGGCACCGGCCAGTAGGAGAGCTTGACACGGGTTCGGTCGCTTCTACGCTACCGGGAGAGGCCCCGATGACGTACGAGTACGAGGAGCTCGGCAACGGCGTGGCGGTTCCGTGCGTGCGCATGGACCTGAGCGGCGCGAACGGGGCGCGGGCCGGCAGGCGGATCAGGGACCGGATCTTCGAGATCGCCGACCGGGAAGGGGCGTTGCTGTTCCGCGACGCCGGCATCGACGGCCCGGCCGGGTATGCCGGGTTCCTGGCTGCGATTGGCTTCCGTCACCACTCCTACGTGGGCGGCACGGCGCCGCGTACCGATCTCGGCCGCGGCGTGTACACGGCGACCGACCTGCCTCCCGACACGACCGTGATGATCCACCAGGAGATGAGCTACCTGGACGATGTCCCCGACTACGTCTCCTTCTACTGCCACGTGCCGCCCGGGAACGGCCAGAAGACGAACCTGATCGGCGACATGCGCCGGCTGTCCGCGGAACTGCCGGATGAGCTCAGACGGAAGTACCACGGAAGGCGCGCCCGCCTGCGACGCACGCTGCGCACCGAGGGGAGCGAGCGGGTCGTCTCCCGCAGGGAGAGGAGCTGGCAGGAGGTCCTGGGCACCGGCGACCGGGGGGAGGCGAGGGCCATCGCCGCGCGCAAGGGCTGGGACCTGACCTGGACCGCCGACGATTCGCTGATCTTCCTGCAGGAGCCGGCGCGCTTCTTCCGGCCGCATCCCGTGCACGGCGAGATGTGGTGCAGCCAGGGCCTCCACTACCAGCCGATGGGCCGGCGCCTGGTCGCCGAGCGCGACGGCAGGATGGGAGACGCCATCCGGATCGCCACGGCCATGCGGGAGGAGCCGGACACCCTCGATGCCATGGTCATGGAGGACGGCAGCGAGGTGCCGCCGGAGGACTGCGCGGCCTGGTTCGAGCTCTGCTCGGCGGCGCAGGTCTCCTATGCGCTCGGCCGGGGCGAGATGATCATCCTGGACAACATGCTCATGGCGCACGGCCGCTCCACGTTCACCGGCGCGCGCACCATGTACGCCGCCCTCGGCGACCGCGCGAGGTAGTCGGAGCCGCCTTCCGACCCGTCTCTATCGCGCCTGCACCGCCAGGTTCTCCACCCGTATCTCTTCGAGCAGCACGCCCCAGGTCTTTCCCGGATGGTCGCGCAGGTCGTGGACGACCAGGTCGAAGGTGACCTGCGTGACTTGGTCGGCGCGCACGTCGATGTCGGCCCTTACCGGCGTGAGCTCCAGCGGCACGTCCACGCGCTCGCCGCTCTTCACGACGCCGCCGGCGGCGGAAGCCAGGACTTCGGCCGCGTCGTAGCGCCCGGCCGGTACCCGCTGGCGGGCGAGCTCGACCGTGGCGCCGTCCTGGTAGCGGGTCAGGTCGATCTCCTCCGGATCGACCACGATCGACTGCCAGCCCTCGTCGGTGCGGGCGCCGCGCAGGTGCAACCGTACCCCCTCCATCGTCACGATCAGCGACGAGAAGTCGTCGATCGCCTCGCGATGGTCGGTGATCAGCACGACCACCTCGCCCGACTCCCCTTCGCCGGCGCCGGACGCCGAAGCCAGGGCGCCGCCCAGGAGCAGGAAGGCGAGCGCCGCGGCGCTCAGGCAGGGATGCAGGTGCACGGAAGGAAGGGGTCTCATCGGGTGTGGTTCCAGGAGATGTGGTACTTGCCGCCGTTGCGGCGTCCGTGGAACCGAAAGTGTAGACTTGCCGGCATGGCATACACAAACGGCGCGTCGGCCGGGCCGATTCACGCGGGCGAGCGGTTCACGGAGGCCGAGACGAAGCGGATCACGGAGGCGCTGAGTCGCAACGGGTACTGCTTCCTGGGCACTTCGATCCTGGAACAGGACGAAGTGGCGGCGCTCCGCGACGCCATGGAGCGCAAGGTAGACGATCCCGCGATGCAGGAGGACCAGCCCGGCAACCATCGCAAGGGCAGGTCGCTGATGCGGATGTTCGAGTACGACCGCTCGTTCCGCGACCTGATGGTGCGCGAGCCGTTCGCCAGCCTGGCGGAGGCGGTGCTGGGCGACCAGTGCCACGTCATGGGCCAGAACGCGCTGTTCACGGAGCCCGATCCCGACGCCACGGTCGACGGTCCGGGCGGCTGGCACCTCGACGACCTGGTGCAGTTCCCGCTGCCGCCGGAGATTCCCCGCCACGACCCCGGTGTGCCGCTTCCGTGCAACGTCATGCAGCTCTTCACGCCGCTGACCAGCATCGACTCGGTCGCGTGCGGGCCGACGCAGGTGGTGCCGCAGAGCCACTACGCGGGCCGCCGCCCGACGATCCAGGACCGCCCGCACTTCGACGGCAACGGGCCGGTGTCGATCCTGGCGGAGCCGGGCGACGCCTACATCTTCAACAACCAGGTCTGGCACCGCGGCGCGCCCAATGCCTCGGACCGCAACCGGCTGCTCGGCGGAGCCACGTACAGCAAGCGCTTCGTCGCGCAGCGCTTCTATCCGTTCATCGACTACCACATGCCCGAGCACGTGTGGGAGGGAGCAGGCCCGCGGCTGCAGCGGATGCTCGGCCGCCACAAGCACGGCTCCTACGGCTGAGCGGTCCCGACAGCGTCTGATGCGGCCATGAGCTGACGTGCCTCCGCTCGCTGTCGGGATCGTCCTGTTCTCGACGATCCTGCATGCCGGTTGGAACCTGGTCGCCAAGCAGCGCAGCGACTCCTGGGCGACGTTCCGCCAGATCCTGTGCACGATCAGCGTGCCGGCGCTCGTGGTCGCGGTGTGGGCCGAGCTGTTCGGCGCGGGGATCCTGCCCCTGGTGTGGCCGTTCCTGCTGGGCGCGAGCGCCTCGCAGGCGGTGTATTTCCTGGGGCTCACGCTGGGCTACCGGGCCGGCGACCTGGGGGTCGTGTATCCGGTGACCAGGGCCTTGCCCGTCCTGTTCCTGGGCGGGTTCGACTTGGCCCGCAGCCTGTCGCCGAGCGCGATGGGGTGGCTTGGGCTTGCGCTGGTGGCGGCTGGCTGTGTGGTCATTTCCTGGGCCAGCCGGCCGGCGAGAGGTGCGCCGGACGGCGGCCGCCGGCCGCGCGTGCTGCATGCCACGATCGGGTGGGCGATGGTCGGCGCCGCCGGTACCGTGGGATACACCGCGTTCGACAAGCTGGCGGCCGAGGCGCTGAGCCGGCAGGCCGGCGGCGGGCTGATCGACGCGGTCCAGTACGGGCTCTGGGAGTTCGTGATCACGACGGTCCTGTACGCGCCGCTGCTGGTCGTGGCCATGCGGGCGAGCGCCCGCCGGCGCGCGGCGGCGCCGGCACCGCGGGCACAGGCGTCCTGGAGGTCATGGCGGGGGCTGTTCGGTGACTGGCGCACCGCCGCGGTCGGCTTCAGCATGTTCGCCGCCTATTCGCTGGTGCTGTGGGCCTACCAGCTCTCGGAGCGCGCCAGCTATGTCGTGGCGCTGCGGCAGTTCAGCATCGTCCTGGGCGTGGTGGCCGCGGCGGTGCTGATGCGGGAGCGCGCGCCGGTCGTGCGCATCGGCGCTGCGGTCGTGATCGTGGCCGGCATCGCCCTGGTGTCCATGGCGCCGTAGGGGCGGCGGCGAGGCCGCCGGTCAGCCGATCAGCAACGACTCGGCGCCGTCGATCCACACCTCGGTGCCGCTGATGTGGCGGGCGTCGTCGGAGGCCAGGAACGCCACCAGCTTGCCGACCTGCGCCGGGTCTCCGGCCTTGCCGCCGGTCAGCGGGATCGATCCGCGCGGGAAGTCGGAGCGGTCCGCCCGCATCTCGATGCTGGCGGCGTTGCGCGGGAAGGTGTTCTCGTCGATCTCGGTTGCGAACCAACCCGGGCAGACGGCGTTGACGCGGATGCGCGCCGGCCCCAACTCGACCGCGAGTTTCTTGGTGAATGTGACCTGCGCCGCCTTGGAGGCCGCGTACACCGACGAGCCGGTGACGCTGAACATGCGCGTTCCCTGCACGGACGAGCAGATCGCGATCGAGCCTCCCGCGCGCTTGAGGTGCGGCACGCTGTACTTGACGGTGAGGAAGGTGCCCTTGAGGTTGATGTCGATGGTGGTGTCCCACTCCTCAGGGGTGATCTCCTCGACCGGCGCCCAGACGCCGTTGATGCCGGCGTTGGCGAACACGATGTCCAGCCGTCCGTACGCGGCGACGAGCGCGTCGACCGCGGCTGACACCTGGTCGGCCTGTGAAACGTCCGCGGTCAGCGCGAGCGCCTGTCCGCCATCCGCCTCGATCTCGGCCACCGTCTGATCGATCTCGGCGGTCGTCCGGGAGAGCACGCCCACGTGCGCGCCCTCTCGGGCCAGCTCCAGGGCGGCGGCCTTGCCGATGCCGGAGCCTGCGCCGGTCACCAGCGCTGCCTTTCCTTCGAACTTCATCTGTCACCCTCCTGCGGCATCGACGCCGTCCGCGAGGCAGCACGATACGCATTAGGCTCCGATTCCGCTACGCTCCGGTGGAGTCGAGCATGAGACGCATAGCCATCGGGCAGGTTCGGCAGGAGACCAACTCCTTCAATCCCGTCCTCACCGAACGCTCCCATTTCGAGGACTACGGCCTGGTGCGGGGCGCCGACATCGTCGAGCGCTACGGCGACGTGGGCGAGCTGTCGGGGTTCACGGAGCTGCCCGCGATCCTCGGCGCGCCGGTGGCGTGGGTCGGCCTGTGCCGGGCGGTCACCTGGTCGGGCGGGCCGCTCGCCGCCGGCCTGCTGGACGAGCTGATCGAGATGACCGTGCAGCCGCTGCGCGCGGGTGCGGTCGACGGGGTGCTGCTCTCCCTGCACGGGGCGCAGTCGGCGGTCGACGACCCGGACGTGTCGGGGCGCGTCCTGGACGCGATCCGCGCGGCGGTCGGTCCCGCCGTGCCGCTGGTGGCGACCCTGGACCTGCACGCGAACCTGACGCCGCTGATGGTGCGCTCGGCCGACGTGCTGGTCGGCTACCACACCCATCCGCACGTCGACGAGGACACGACCGGCGCGCGCGCCGCGGCGGTGCTGGCGCGCCTCCTGGACACCGCCGAACGGCCGGCCGTGAGCGCGTGGAAGATGCCGATGGTGCACAACGGTGACGGCCGCTCCACCGACCGCGGCATCCAGCGCGACCTGTGGCGCCGCATCGTCGCGGCCGAGGCGGCGGACGACGTGGCCTCGATCGGGCTGTACCCCGTGCAGCCGTGGCTGGACGCCCCGCACCTTGGCTGGACCTTCTACCAGGCGTACTGGGGCGCTGAGCCGCCGATGGAGCCGCGGTCGGTCGCGCGGGAGTGCTGGGCGACGCGCGCCTACACCGAAGAGGAGCGGTTCATCACGCCGGATCAGCTCGTGGCGGCGGCGCGCGCCATCGACGGTGGGCCGGTGGCGGTGTCGGAGATCCACGACGCCACCAACAGCGGGGCGCCCGGCGACAGCACCCACCTGCTGGCGGCGCTGCTGGCCGAGCCAGCAGGCGAGGGGGGAGTGCTGGCCTTCTGCGTGGACCCGGAGTCGGTCGAACGCTGCGCGCAGGCCGGCGTGGGCTCCAGCGTGGACCTGAGCCTGGGCGGCAAGCGCGACCCGTACTCGGAACCGCTGGCGGTGAGTGCGCAAGTGGAGCGGCTGGGCACGCTGGCCTACCGGCTGAGCGGCCACGGCGGCCACAACTTCCCGGTCGACATGGGGCGCATGGCGCGCATCCGCGCCGGCGAGGTCACCGTGGTGCTGGTGGAGAAGAGCGGCCCCGGCAGCTCGCCGCTCCTCTACGAGGCGGCGGGCGCCGACCCGCGCGACTTCAAGATCGTGCTGGCCAAGAGCCCGGAGGGCTTCCGCAACGACTACGAGCCGTTCGCGGCCGGCATCCTGTTCTGCGCCGCTCCCGGCTCCGCGTCGCCGTTTCTGGAACGGTTCCGGTTTACGCAGACGACGCGGCCCCTGTACCCGTGGGACCACCTGACCGACCTGGAGCAGGCCGGCTGGGCCGGTCCCATGGACCGGTAGCGAGTTCCTGTCCGGTAATCCCCGTTTTGGGCGAGGGAGCCAGCAGGAGCGCCTGTAGGGGGTCCTGCTGAGCGGTGGAGATCGGGAATCGGACGGAGTCGAGCACGGTTTTCGCACGACCGAGGAGACTATCGAGGAATCATTGGGAGAAATAACCTCGCCGTATGGGTGCGCAAAACAGCTGGCAGGCGAGCACAAGTCCCGTCCGCGAGCATCTCGTCGCGGTCGCCGCCAGCGAGAGCCGCATCGTCGCCGTCGGGCGGAACGGCACGATCGTCGTGAGTCCGTAGCCTCCGTCAGGCCGTGGCGCGCTCGGGCAGGATCTTCGCCTGCTCGAACAGCTTGCGGCCGCGCTCGGAGAGTTGCTCGAGCTCCCTCGCGCCCACCCAGATCGGGCGGCGAGCCGTCAGGAGCGGGGCGGCCCAGCGCAGCGAATAGCAGATCACCAGCTCCGGGCGCGGGCCGTCGGAGCGGTTGGGAGTGCCGCGGTGCAGCGCGCGCGGGTCCTGCACCCAGAGGGTGCCGCGCTTCATGTTGAGCCGCATGCGGTGCGGGTACGTGCCGCTCTCAAGGATGTCGTCGTATTCGCCTTCCACGCGCGGGTCGGCCAGGTACTGGGTCGACGGCAGGACCTCGAAGCTGCCGTTCTCGACGCTGGTGTCGACCAGCGGGAACTTGACCCCCAGGTGGGGCACCCGCGCCATCGGCACGTGCGGGGCCATGAGCGCGATATCACGGTGCCAGTTCTGGTGGAGGGAGCCGGGGTACGGGGTGTTGGAGTGCAGGCAGGACACCAGGAAGTCGTCGGTTTCCCAGTACGCCTCCAGCAGCGCGAGCAGGGTGGGATGCTCGGCGATCGCCGGGCAGGCCAGTCCGCCCTCCCACGGCCAGTGCAGGGTGTAGCGGTTGGGGTGCTGCAGGTGCCCGCAGCCGACGCGGATGTCGCCGCGTTCCTCGAGGCCGAGCTCGTGGTCGCGGTCCCGCACGTGCTCCAGCAACGGCAGGAACGACGCGTGGATGCGCTCGATGGTGGGGATGGGGATGGCGTTCTCCATCACCGCGAACCCGTTGATGTACAGCTCGTTGCGCAGGTGCGTGACCGTGCCCACGGCGCGCTCCATCAGGCGGCCGCGCGCTCGGGCAGGATGGTCGCCCGCTCGAACAGCGTGCGGCCGCGCTCGGAGAGCTCCTCGAACTCGCGGGCGCCCACCCAGAGCGGGCGCGTCATGAGCGGCGCGCACCAGCGCAGCGAGTAGCAGATCACCAGCTCCGGGCGAGGGCCGTCGGAGCGGTTGGGGGTTCCGCGGTGCAGCGCGCGTGGGTCCTGCACCCACAGGGTGCCGCGTTTCATGTTGACGCGGGTGCGGTGCGGGTAAGGAGCCGCTCTCGACGATGTCGTTGTAGTCGCCTTCCAGGTCCGGGTCGGCCAGGAACTGGGTGGACGGCAGGACCTCGAAGCTGCCGTTCTCGACGGTCGTGTCGACCAGCGGAAACTTGACGCCGAAGTGGGGCACCCGCTCCATGGCCACGTGCGGGGCCATCAGACTGATGTCCCGGTGCCAGGCCTGGTGGATGGAGCCGGGGTAGGGGTTGTTTGAGTGCAGGCAGGTGACCAGGAAGTCGTCGGTCTCCCAGTACGCCTCCAGCAGCGCCAGCAGGGTGGGGTGCTCGGCGATCTCCGGGCAGGCCAGCCCTCCTTCCCACGGCCACTGCAAGGTGTATCGATTGGGGTGCTGCAGGCGCCCGCAGCCGACGCGGATGTCGCCCCGCTCGTCGTGGCCGAGCTCATGCTCGCGGTGGCGGACGTGCTCCAGCATCGGCAGGAACTCCGCGTGGATGCGCTCGATGGTGGGGATGGGGATGGCGTCCTCCATCACCGCGAATCCATTGATGTACAGCTCGTTGAGCAGTTGTTTGACTCGGTCCATGGCTCACTCCCGCGCGGAGGGTACCACGCAGGGTCGGTCGATGCGGGCGGCGGACTCTCCGTCGGTGGCGAGAGTGTTTCCGGGGTGGGCTCGAACGGATCGATCACGGACGATCCCGCTACGTCGCGAACTGGGCGTCAATTGTCGAGCGGCTACCCGCGGGACGGGACGACGGCGAATACCGGATCGAGGTGTCTCCCTATCTTTGGTGCGAACCCCTGTCGGACGACTGCTATTGCCATGGGAGCGAGAGAGAGATTGGACGAGGCATTTTGTTCGGACTTCGGATCGCACGAAGCCTCGCTTTGCGCCCATCCTCGAAGCGTCAAGTAGGACCTCTGCCGTAGATTCGCTCGCTTGCCCCGGCCCCAGCGGCGCCCCCCGCTGGCGCGGCGCTACCGCCGCGGGTAATCCAACTGTCGTCGCGGGTGCTCTAAGACCCAAGAGCCGTCTGCATCCTGGGAGGCGTAGAATGCCATCTCCCTACCGTCGTCTTCGGTCGCGTAGACGAGCCCCCCAACTGCCACGCCGTACCGGTATGAACCGACGTACCGGGAGCCGCTGAGCCACGTGTAGACGCCTTCTCCGTGAGGCTCGCCGTCTCTGAATTCCCCTTCATACTCCAGTCCCCACCGCTCCCGGAGCAGCGCGCACGCCTCCCGGAGACCGTTCATCGATCCATCGCAGCGGCCCCGGAGCGGTTCCTGTCAACGACCCTCCGCCGGGTTGTCGATGCCGGCGGGACGGGTGCCAGCCCAGGGGCGGGCGGCCTCGAACGCGGCGGAGGCGGCCAGCACCGTCATCTCGTCCTCCATGGCCCCCGCGATCTGCAGGCCGATCGGCATTCCGTCCGCGTCGAAGCCGCACGGCACCGTGGCGGCGGGGTTGCCGGACAGGTTGAACAGGTAGGTGAACGGCGTGAAGCCGAAGCGGTCGTGCACGACCGGCTCGCCGCCGACCGTGTGCGGATACTCGCCGATCGGAAACGCCGTGGTGGCGGTGGCGGGCGTCAACAGCAGGTCGTGCGCGGCGAAGAAGCGCGTGGCGTACGCCTTGTACCGGCCGATCTTGTTCATGCAGGCGAGGTAGTCGGTCGCCTGCGCGCGCCGTCCCCGCTCCAGGTCCTCCGTGAAATAGCCCGTGAGTTGCGCGGTCCGTTCCGGATCGTGGAGTTGCACGCTCCACCGCGCGTACGCCCTGATGCAGAACATGTCCATGAAGGTGCGGAAGATCGCCTCGTGCCCGTCCGGGGCGTACTCGACCTCCTCGACCCGGGCGCCGAGCTCCTCGAAGATGCGCGCGGCGGCGGCCACCGCCTGCCGGACCTCGGGATCGCAGCCGGCGCCGCCCAGGCCGCTGGTGTCGAGCCCGATGCGCAGTCCGGCCACGCCGCGCGGCAACGCCTCCGTGAAGTCCGGCGGCTCGTCCGGCAGGGTGCCGAACTCGGCGTCGTCGGCCGGCCCGGCCAGCACGTTCAGGAAGATTGCCGCATCCCGCACGTCCCAGGTCATGGGCCCGACCGAGGAGTTGTTGAAGATGCTGCAGGAGTGCTCGTCCACGTGCTTGCGCGGCACGCGCCCCTGGGTGGCCTTGATGCCGTAGATGCCGGACAGCGAGCCGGGGATGCGAATCGAGCCGCCGCCGTCCGAGCCCTGCGCGATCGCGGTGATGCCGGCGGCCACCGAGACCGCCGCTCCGCCACTGGAGCCTCCCGGCGTGCGTGCCGGGTCCCACGGGTTGCGAGCCGGCCCGGACACCCGGTTCTCGGTGGTGCCGTTGTGGCCGTGCTCGGGGGTGTTGGTCTTGCCGACGACGATGCCGCCGGCCGCGCGCACCCGGTCGGTGCACATCGCGTTCGACGTTGCGATCCCGTCGTCGACGAGCGACCCCTGGGAGAGCCGGAAGCCGTCGACCGCTTCCAGGTCCTTGATCGGCACCGGGATGCCGTGCAGGGCACCCAGTTCACGACCGTCCATGACCGCCTGCTCGGCGGCATGCGCCTCGCCCATGGCGTGGTCGGCCATGACCGTCACGAAACCGCCGAGCGACCCGTCGAGCCGTTCGATGCGGTCGAGCGTGAACTGCATCAGTTCGACCGGGGACAATCGGCGCGTGCCGATCAGGTCGCGCAGGGCGTGCGCGGGGGCGTAGGCGAGATCAGGGCTGGACGCTGGCATGGGACATGGACCTCCGAATCGCGGGTTGATGGGTCGGCTGTGTCGACGGGGTTTCCCGGACGCCGCCATTATGCGTTATCATGCACCATGGTAGGACTTACCCGCGGAGCGTCACCCGTCCTGCCATAACGCGCTCCGAAAAGGTTGTAGCAGTCCGTCGAAATCGAGCCATGAGATTCTCCAGCGTCCCGCCCCGTCAGGGCCTGTACGACCCCGCGCATGAACACGACGCGTGCGGGGTCGGCTTCGTCGTCGACGTGCACGGCCGCCGTTCGCGCCGGCTGCTCGACAACGCCCTGGAGGTGCTGACCAACCTCAACCACCGCGGCGCCCTGGGCTGCGACCCCAATACCGGCGACGGCGCCGGCGTGCTGATCCAGGTCCCGCACGCGGCGCTGCGCATCCTGGCCCGCGAGTCGGGGGTGGAGCTTCCGGGCGCGGGCGAATACGGCGTCGGCATGTGCTTCCTGCCAACGGACGACGACCTGCGGCTGCGCATTCACCGCATCGTCGCCGAGGTGGTCGCCGAGAAGGGGCAGACGCTGCTGGGCTGGCGTGACGTGGCGACAGACGGGGCGCGCTTGGGCAGGGCGGCGCGGGAGCAGCAGCCGCACGTCAGCCAGGTGTTCATCGCCCGCGGCCGGGGCATGGACGATGACGACGCCTTCGAGCGGCGCCTGTACGTGATCCGCAAGCTGATCGAGAACCGGGTGCGGGAGCGTGTCCCGCAGGCAGTGGGCCGTTTCTACATCGCCAGCCTTTCCCACCGCACCATCGTCTTCAAGGGCATGCTGACCGCACTGCAGCTCCGCCCGTTCTACCCGGAGCTCGACCATCCGGCGATCGAGACGGCGATCGCGCTGGTGCACTCGCGGTTCTCCACCAACACCTTCCCGAGCTGGGATCGCGCCCATCCGTATCGCTACCTCATGCACAACGGTGAAATCAACACCCTGCGGGGCAACGAGAACTGGATGCGCGCGCGCGAGCCGTTGCTGCGCTCGGAGCTGTTCGGCGACGACCTTGCCGCCACGCTGCCGGTGATCGAGCCGTCGGGCAGCGACACCGCCAAGCTGGATAGCACCTTCGAGCTGATGGTGCTGAGCGGGCGCTCTCTGGCGCACGCCTTCATGATGCTCATCCCGGAGCCGTGGGCGAACCACGAGAGCATGAGCGCGGAGAAACGCGCGTTCTACGAATACCACTCCTGCCTGATGGAGACGTGGGACGGCCCGGCGTCGATCGCGTTCACCGACGGCCGGCAGGTCGGCGCGGTGCTGGACCGCAACGGGCTGCGACCATCCCGCTACTGCGTGACCAGGAGCGGCTTGGTGGTGCTGGCATCGGAGGTCGGCGTGCTCGACCTGCCGCCCGACGAGATCGTGCTCAAGGACCGCCTGCGGCCGGGCCGCATGCTGCTGGTCGACACCGAGCAGGGCCGCATCATCGACGACGCCGAGCTGAAGGCCGAGATCGCGGGCGCCGAGGACTACGGGCTGTGGCTCCGCGAGCACCTGGTGGACCTCGACGACCTGCCGTCCGGGCAGGAGCCGCCGAGCGTGTCCGGCGCCGAGTTGCTGAACAACCAGCGCGCCTTCGGCTACACGTTCGAGGAACTGCGCATGATTCTGGCGCCGATGGCGCGCACCGCCAACGAGCCGATCGGCTCCATGGGCAACGACGCGCCGCCGGCGGCCCTCTCCGACGCGCCCAAGCTGCTCTACAACTACTTCAAGCAGCTCTTCGCCCAGGTCACCAATCCACCCATCGACGCCATCCGCGAGGAGTTGATCACCGACACGATCACCACCACGGGACCGGAGGGGAACCTTCTGGAGGCGCGGCCGGAAAGCTGCCGGCAGATCCGCCTGGGCAACCCCGTGCTTGCCATGGAGGACCTGGAGCGGCTGCGCGCGCTGGACGGCGGCCACGGGCACCGCTCCGTCACCGTGCCGATGCTGTTCTCACCCGCAGGCGGCGGCAGTGCGCTTGAGGAAGCGCTCGAAGGCATGTTCCGGGAGGCCGACGCCGCGGTCGCCACGGGAGCGACGGTGCTTATCCTCTCCGACCGGGGCGTGGACGCCGGCCACGCGCCGATCCCGGCCCTGCTGGCCACGTCGGCCGTCCACCACCATTTGATCCGCGCCGGTACCCGCACCCTGGTGGGGCTCGTGGTCGAGTCGGGCGAGCCGCGCGAGGTGCATCACATGGCCGTGTTGCTCGGCTACGGCGCCAGTGCCATCTGTCCCTACCTGGCCTACGAGAGCATCGACGCCGGCATCGACGAAGGGCTGTTCATCGATCCCGAGGAAGACGGCACGAACGGCCACGGCGCACAATGGCGCAGGCGGCGGACACTCCCGGTCGGGCAACGGCGGCGGCGCCGACGGCCACGGCGAGGCCGGGCACGACGAGGAGTTCCACCGCAGCGCGCGCTACAACTACCGCAAGGCGCTCCTGAAGGGCATCGTCAAGGTCATCTCCAAGATGGGGATCTCGACCATCCAGGGCTACCAGGGAGCGCAGGTATTCGAGTCGGTGGGCATCTGCCGCGACGTGGTGGACCGCTACTTCACCGGCACGGCGGCGCGCCTTTCGGGCGTGAGCCTGGAGGAGATCGCGGCCGAATCCGCCGCCCGCCACCTGCGCGGCTACGCCGAGCGGAACGGCGGGAACGGCGCCCTGGAGGTGGGCGGAGACATCCAGTGGCGGGACGACGGCGAGTATCACCTCAACAACCCACAGACCATCCACACGTTGCAACGCGCCTGCCGGTCCGCGGGCTACGGCGTATTCAAGGAGTACAGCGCCCAGGTGGACGCCCAGCAGGAGAAGCTGGCGACCCTGCGCGGTCTTCTATCGCTCAAGCCGCCGGAGAACGCCGTCCCGCTGGACGAGGTAGAGCCCGCCGCCGGGATCGTCAAGCGCTTCAAGACCGGCGCCATGTCCTACGGGTCGATCAGCAAGGAGGCGCACGAGACCCTGGCGATCGCCATGAACCGGATCGGCGGCAAGAGCAACACCGGCGAGGGAGGGGAGGACCCGGCGCGCTACGTGCCCGACGCCAACGGCGACTCCCGCAGCAGCGCCATCAAGCAGGTGGCCTCGGCCCGCTTCGGGGTGACCAGCCAGTACCTGGTCAACTCCCAGGAGTTGCAGATCAAGATGGCGCAGGGCGCCAAGCCGGGCGAAGGCGGGCAGCTCCCGGGATACAAGGTCTACCCGTGGATCGCCGAGGTCCGCCACTCGACCCCGGGCGTGGGGCTGATCTCGCCGCCGCCACACCACGACATCTACTCGATCGAGGACCTGGCCGAGCTCATCCACGACCTCAAGAACGCCAACAGCGACGCGCGCATCAACGTGAAGCTGGTCTCCGAGGTCGGCGTCGGCACAGTCGCGGCCGGCGTGGCCAAGGCGCACGCCGACGTGGTGCTGATTTCCGGCGGGGAGGGCGGCACCGGCGCCTCGCCCGTGACCAGCATCAAGCACGCGGGGCTGCCGTGGGAGCTCGGCATCGCCGAGACGCACCAGACCCTGCTGCTGAACGATCTGCGCAGCCGCATCGTCGTGGAGGCCGACGGCCAGCTCAAGACCGGGCGTGACGTCGTGATCGCGGCGCTGCTCGGGGCCGAGGAGTTCGGCTTCGCCACCGCGCCGATCATCGTCATGGGCTGCATCATGATGCGCGTCTGCCACCTGAACACCTGCCCGGTCGGAGTCGCCACCCAGGACCCGGACCTGCGCGAGAAGTTCACGGGCGACCCCGCGCACGTGGTCAACTTCATGTACTTCGTCGCCGAGGAGGCGCGCGAGCTGATGGCCTCGCTCGGCTTCCGCACCTTCAACGAGATGGTGGGCCGCGTGGACTGCCTGGAGCCGCGCCGCGCCATCAACCACTGGAAGGCCCAGGGGATCGACCTCACCCCGCTGCTGCACCGGCCGCAGGTGGACGAGTCGGTCGGCACGTACTGCCAGATCGAGCAGGACCACGGCCTGGAGAAGGCGCTGGACAACACGACGCTGCGCGACTTGGTGCTGCCCAGGCTGGAGCGGGGCGAGCAGGTGACCGAGTCGCTGCCGATCACCAATTCCGACCGCGTGGTCGGGACCATCATCGGCAGCGAGATCACCCGTCGCCACGGCGCGGAGGGGTTGCCGGAGGACACGGTCACCCTGGCGTTCAACGGCTCGGCCGGGCAGAGCTTCGGCGCCTTCGTCCCGCGCGGGATGACGCTGGTCCTTGCCGGCGACTCCAACGACTACATCGGCAAGGGGCTATCCGGGGGCAAGATCATCGTCAAGCCGCCGCCGGGCAGCACGTTCGCACCGGAAGAGAACATCATCGTCGGCAACGTCGCCTTCTACGGGGCCACCAGCGGCGAAGCGCACGTGTCCGGCGTCGCCGGCGAGCGCTTCTGCGTCCGCAACAGCGGCGCGTCCGCGGTGGTGGAGGGCGTGGGAGACCACGGCTGCGAGTACATGACCGGCGGCCGGGTCGCCGTGCTCGGCGCCACCGGGCGCAACTTCGCGGCCGGCATGAGCGGCGGCATCGCCTACGTGCTGGACATCGACGGCGAATTTCGCCTGAACTGCAATACGGACATGGCCGACGTGCTGCCGCTGGAGGCCGCGGCGGACATCGAGGAGTTGCGCGGGATGGTGGAGCGCCACCTGCGCTACACCGGCAGTCCGCGCGCCGCGCAGATCCTGGACGGCTGGGCGGAGATGATCCCCCGCTTCGTCAAGATCTATCCCCGTGACTACCGGCGCATGCACGAAGCGGTGGCGCGGGTGCAGCAGGAAGGCCTGACCGGCGAAGCTGCCGTGATGGCGGCCTTCGAAGAGAACGCCCACGACGTGGCGGCCCGCATCTCGGGGAACTGACCGCGCCAGCCGCGGTCGCACGGAGCCATGGGAAAACCGACAGGGTTCAAGGAAGTAGAACGCCACCTGCCACCGGACCGAGCCCCCGCGAAGCGGATCGGCGACTGGCTGGACTTTCACGGCCACGCCCCGGAGGAGGAGCTCCGCTCGCAGGCGTCGCGCTGCATGGACTGCGGGACGCCGTTCTGCCACACCGGCGCCGGCCGCGCCGACACCCGGCAGACGGTGGGTTGCCCGCTGACCAACCTGATCCCGGAGTGGAACGACTTGGTCTACCGGGGCCTCTGGCACGACGCCCTGCACCGGCTGCACAAGACCAACAACTTCCCGGAGTTCACCGGCAAGGTGTGCCCCGCCCCGTGCGAGTCGGCCTGCGTGCTGGCGATTATCGAGCCGGCCGTCACCATCAAGAGCACCGAGTGGTCGATCATCGAGCGCGGCTTCGAGGAGGGGTGGGTGCGCCCCCAGCCGCCGGCGGTCCGCACCGGCAAGCGGGTGGCGGTGGTCGGATCCGGCCCTGCGGGGCTCGCCTGCGCGGACCAGCTCAACAAGGTCGGCCACCAGGTGACCGTCTACGAGCGCGCCGACCGCATCGGCGGCCTGCTCATGTACGGCATTCCCAACATGAAGCTGGAGAAGCACTTGGTCGACCGGCGCGCGCAGCTCATGGCCGAAGAGGGGGTGGAGTTCCGTACCGGCGTGGAGGTCGGCCGGAACCTCTCCGGGGCCGAGTTGCGGACGCAGAGCGACGCGGTCGTGCTCTGCTGCGGCGCCACCAACCCGCGCGACCTGCCGATCCCGGGGCGTGAGCTCGACGGCGTTCACCAGGCGATGGAGTACCTGACGGTGAACACCAAATGGCTGCTCGACGGCGAGCAGGGACGCCCGCGCATCGACGCCGGCGGCAAGGACGTGCTGGTGATCGGCGGCGGCGACACCGGCACCGACTGCGTTGGCACGGCCATGCGTCAAGGCTGCACGTCCATGACCCAGATCGAGATCGTGCCGGAGTTCCCGCCGGAGTTGCCTTGGCCGGAGTTCGGCCGTACCTCGACCCCCGACTACGGTCAGGAGGAGGCGGCCGCCGCCTTCGGGACCGAGCCGCGCCGCTACAGCGTCACGGCGCAACGCTTCACCGGCGACGCCGACGGCCGCGTGCAAGAGGTCCGCTTGGTGGACGTGGAATGGAGGCAGGGCCGCCCGACGCCGGTCCCCGGCAGCGGGCGGGCGATCCCCGCCGGCCTGGTGTTGCTGTCCATGGGCTTCCTGGGACCGGAGAGCTTCCTGCTGGACGAGCTCCGCATCGACCGCGACGGCCGCTCCAACGCCGCCGCCGAGTACGGCCGCTTCACCACCAACGTGGACGGTGTGTTCGCCGCCGGCGACGTGCGCCGCGGCGCCAGCTTGGTCGTGTGGGCGATCATGGAAGGACGCGGCGCCGCCCGCGAGTGCGACCGCTACCTGATGGGCTCCACCCTGCTGCCGTAACTTGGTTTTGCTATTGCAATGTCCACAATCCGCCAATCTTCTCCGGCTCGCAGAGCGAACAACAGCCGGTCGGTTCCGTGCCATCGTATTCCGGGAATTGTTTCTCATCTGATAGCCGGCACTGACCGCTCAGGCTCAGGCTCGGGTGGTCGCCTGCGATCATCATCCGTCGCTGCTGCCCGCTCAGCGCCCGAGCCCGCGTGACAAATCGCGCTCCACGGTCAACTCGCCGATCTTCGCGTGCAGGTTGAACTGACGCCGTTTCGTCGCCATCTCGTTGGCCCTCCTCTGGCCAGGATTACACCTGTCCAGGTTTCGGGACCACCTCACGCACCGGCCAAGTCCGCTTCTCTCGACACGGCACCTGCTCAACACCTGTGCGGTACTGGTCATATCCGGCCACCGAGGATACGGGTTGCAATATGGCTACGTTGTCGCCACATTGAGTCTCAAAATGGCGTTCGTAGGTAGATTTTTCGACCCTCCCGCACAGAGCTACTACCTGTTCGGCCCGCGCGGAACCGGCAAGTCGGCCTGGACGCAACGTCATTACCGGGACAGCGTACGCATCGACCTGCTCCATCCGGCCACCTTGCAGCGCTACCGCGCGCGCCCCGAGCGCCTCTTCGATCTGGTGCGCGCTCAGCCCGACGGGCAGGTGATCGTCATCGACGAGGTCCAGCGAGTCCCGGATCTGCTCAGTGCCGTCCACGCCCTCATTGAAGAGCAGCGCGGCTGGCGGTTCGTGCTGACCGGATCCAGCGCGCGCAAGCTCAGGCGCAGCGGCGTCGATCTCATGGCCGGCCGGGCCGTCGTGCGGACCATGCATCCCTTCATGGCCGAGGAGTTGGGAGACTCGTTCGATCTGCGGGCGGCGCTGCAGTGCGGCATGCTGCCGCTCGTGCTCGGCGCCGACGATCCTGCCGACACGTTGCAGAGCTACGTCGCCGTCTACGTGCGCGAAGAGGTGCAGATGGAGGGGCTGGTGCGCGATCTGGACGGGTTCTCCCGGTTCCTGGAGGCAGTCTCCTTCTCGCACGCTCAGATCCTGAACGTCAGCAACATCTCCCGCGACAGCGAGGTGAGCCGCAAGACCGCGGAGGGCTACCTGGGCGTTCTGGAGGACTTGCTGCTGAGCTTTCGCGTGCCGGTGTTCCGGAAGCGTGCCGCGCGCGCCACGGTCACGCACGACAAGCTTTACCTGTTCGACTCTGGGGTGTTCCGCTCGCTGCGTCCGTCCGGACCGCTCGATCGGCTCGAGGAGATCGAGGGAGCGGCGCTGGAAGGGCTGGTGGCCCAGCACCTGCGGGCGTGGCTCGCCTACCGCGGTGGTGGCGACCGCCTGTTCTACTGGCGCACGCGGGCCGGAGCCGAGGTGGATTTCGTCCTCTATGGACCGACGCAATTCACAGCCATCGAGGTCAAGCACAGCGCCACAGTGCGGAGCTCGGACCTGCGCTCGCTGCGCTCGTTCCACGACGACTACCCGGAGGCGGACCGACTGCTGCTTTACCTGGGTGATGAGGAACTGTCCATCGACGGCGTCCTGTGCCTGCCGTGCGACCGCTTCCTTCGCCGGCTGCATCCGCGAGACGCGCTGTCATCGGGCGACTACACTCGCCCCCGATGAGATTCAGCGTCCAGCAGATCGAGCGCTTCCGCCGCGACGGCTACCTTGTGGCGCCGGGATTCTACGGCACGAACGAAGTCGCCGCGCTGCAGGCCGAGGTGGATCGCTTCAAGCGCGAGGGGCTGGTGCGCAACGTGGCCACCGACGGGGATGGCACGACCCACTCGACCACCAAGGCCAACCTCCAGCTTATCCCGCTGTTCGACAAGAGCGACTTGGTCCGGGCGCTGCCGTTCGACGCGAAGGTGGTGGAGGCCGTGGGCCAACTGATCGGCGACCCATTCCTGCTGCACCTGGACCAGATGTTCCTCAAGCCGGCCCGGCACGGCGTCGGCACCGCGTGGCACCAGGACAACGCGTACTTCAAGATCGCCGATCCCCTGCGCGGCACGGCGATGTGGATCGCCATCCACGACGCCACCCTCGCCAACGGCACCCTGCACCTGATCCCCGGCAGCCACCGCGAACGCTACGAGCACCGCCGCGACCCGGACTCCGACCATCACATCCGCGCTTGGCCGCCCGAGGAGCGAGCCGCGCCGATCGAGCTTGCAGCCGGCGGCGTCGCCTTCTTCTGCTACGGCACCGCCCATTGCACGCGCGCCAATACCACCGACCGCGAACGGGCCGGCATGGCGTTCCACTTCCTGCACACCGACTACGCGGCCCCGGACTTGGTAGAGGGCGACCGCCGCACCCGCCCCTGCGTGACCGGCCCCCGCGCCACCGGCGGCCGCGCGGAGTACGGGGTCGAGGTCGCCGGCACGTGGGAGCGGGAAGTGCGGCACGCTCTGGCCATGTGAGCGGAGTCGGGCATGGCGGCGGCACTCGGTGACGAGCAGGTGTTGAATCCCGGATAGCTTCGTCCATGGAATTCCCGGATTGTTTCGACGGCAGGAGGCTCGCGGGTTGTCGGGTAGTACCGTCGTGGCGAAAGACTGCGGGAAGCGGCGTGGGCCGATTGTCAGCGTACCATGGCCGGCAACAGTCCCTTTGTGTAGCCCGCTTGGGGAGGCCCATGGTGCCAACTGGACGGGACTGTGGTGGCAGTGGAGTGACGAGCGTTGCCCGGCGACGTAGCCGTCCCGCTCTTTCAGGAAGCTGTCCGTGCGCTACAGTATGCCCGGCTGACATAAGGAGGTAGCCCATGGAGACGATCCGGTTCGATCTGGCGCAGTCGGAGATTCCGACCTCCTGGTACAACATCCAGGCCGACCTGCCGGAGCCGCTGCCGCCGGTGATCCATCCGGGCCGCATGGACCCGATCGGTCCCGACGACTTGGCGCCGCTGTTCGCGATGGAGCTGATCAAGCAGGAGGTGAGCCAGGAGCGGGAGATCCCGATTCCGGAGCCGGTGCGCGAGATCTACCGCCTGTGGCGCCCGACTCCGCTGTTCCGGGCGCGGCGGCTCGAGCGGGAGCTCGATACGCCCGCCCAACTCTACTACAAGTACGAGGGCGTCTCGCCCGTGGGCTCGCACAAACCCAACACGGCGGTGGCGCAGGCCTTCTACAACCGCGAGGAAGGGGTGACGCAGCTCACCACCGAGACCGGAGCGGGGCAGTGGGGCAGCGCGCTGGCAATGGCCGGCGCCTTCCTCGGCGTGGACTGCGAGGTCTACATGGTCCGCGTCTCCTACGACGGCAAGCCCTACCGGCGCTCGATGATGGAGGCGTACGGCGCCAGCGTCACCGCCAGTCCGTCGAGCGCGACCAACGCCGGCCGGCAGGTGCTGGAGTCACAGCCCGATTCGCCCGGCTCGCTGGGCATCGCCATCTCGGAGGCGGTGGAAGCCGCCGCCGCCAGCGGCGGCAGCAAGAAGTACTGCCTGGGCTCGGTGCTCAACCACGTGCTCATGCACCAGACCGTGATCGGCCGCGAGGCGCAGGCGCAGTTCGAGCGCGCCGGCGTCTACCCGGACGTCATGGTGGGCTGCACGGGCGGCGGCTCCTCCTTCGGGGGATTCATCTTCCCGTTCGTGCCGGACAAGCTCAACGGGCAGCGCGCCACGCGTTTCGTGGCGGTCGAGCCCACGGCTGCGCCCAGCCTGACCGGAGGCCAGTACCGCTACGACTTCGGGGACTCGGCGGCCACCACGCCGCTGATCAAGATGTACACCCTCGGCCACTCGTTCGTGCCGGCGCCCATCCACGCCGGCGGCCTGCGCTACCACGGCATGGCGCCGCTGATCTGCCACCTGCACGACCTGGGCGTGATCGAGGCGCAGGCCGTGCCGCAGGTGCCGGTGTTCGAGGCGGCGCAACTGTTCGCGCGCACCGAGGGGATCGTGCCGGCGCCGGAGCCCGCGCACGCGGTGCGCGTCGCCATCGACGAAGCCTTGCGCTGCAAGGAGTCAGGCGAGTCGAAGGTGATCGCCATCAACCTGTGCGGCCACGGCCACTTCGACATGCAGGCCTACCGCTCGTTCCTGGACGGCCAGCTCGTCAACTACGAGTACCCGCAGGAGCGCATCGACGAGGCTCTGGCCGAGCTGCCCGCAGTCGGCTGAGCGGGGTTGGGCGCCGCCTCAGAGGCCGGCCTGACGGGCGGCGGCTTCGGTGTGGCGGCGGAACTCGTCGAATGAGCAGTTGCCGTATGACTGCGGGCAGGCGAAGGTCTGTTCAGACCGCAGGAGTTGTGCGCGCGGCTCGTTGAGCCGCAGGTCGCGGGTGATGAACTGTCCCCAGGTGCCCAGCCCGGCCTTGCTCTCAGGAGCGGGCCGTGCCGATCGAGCTTGCGGCCGGCGGCGTCGCCTTCTTCTGCTTACGGCACCGCGCACTGCACGCGCGCCAACACCACCGAACGCGAACGGGCCGGCATGGCCTTCCACTCCTGCACGCCGACTACGCCGCCCCTGACCTTGTGGAGGGCGACCGCCGCACCCGGCCTTTCGTGACCGGCCCGCGTGCCACCGGCGGCCGCGCGAAGTACGGGGTCGAGGTCGCGGGCACCTGGGAACGGGAAGTACGGCACGCTCTGGCCGTCGATCATCGCCGGCCAGCCGAAGTCGTAGTGCGCGCCCATCGTGATCACGTCGTCGCGGCACGCGGTGAAGCCATCATCCATCGCTTACCTCCGGGACGACTCTCTCAAGCGTCTCGATGAGCGGCGGCAGGTCCTTCTGGACCGTTTGCCAGACGATGTCCAGGTTGATGCTGAAGTAAGCGTGAACGAGTCGATTCCGCATCGCGATGATCTTCTCCCATGGAATGCCTGGATTAAGAGCTCGAGTCGTCGCCAATCTGAGCCGCAGCCTCGCCCAGGATTTCGATGTCCTTGACCAACGCCAAGACCAACTGACGATCGGTTTCGAGATCGCTGCGGACTCGGCTACATGCGAACGAAGCTGCCTCGCGAGCGGCTTCAAGCATGTGACGCAAGCGAATCCCATCCTTGGACATAGAGCACTTCCGCCCCGGCGAGAACCTCCTGCCTGAAGTAGGGGCTTAGATCCTCGCGCGTCCGCAGATCCACCCTTCTTCCTCTGAACAACTTGGACAACTCCAACTCGATTCCCGCGAGTCCCAGTAGTCCCGGGATGCGATCTGCGTCGAACTCGACGAGCACGTCAATGTCGCTATCCGATCGAAAATCATCCCGTAGCGCTGAACCAAAGATCGCCAGCCGTCGGATTCCATTTGCTTCACAGAAAGACGAAAGTCGAGCCCTTCCAACCAATACTTGTGCGTTCATTGGTGTGCCGCGCTCCTCAGGGACACACCTGGAGGGCGGCAGGAAGTGGAAGCGCGGCCGGTAGCGGTCGTCGATCGCGGCCGGGCCACTACTCTTCGGTGACGAAATGCTGGTAGAGCGGCTGCACATCCGCCGGCAGGCGCTCGAACACTTCGTGGCGCATGGGGACGGCGTCGTAGTTCTTGCCGCCGGTGGCCAGGACCATGCGGTCGTGGTCGGGGGTGCCGCGGATCGACGGCGTGAGGTTCAGCCACCACGGCGCGTAGCGGATGATCAACGCGACGCGCGTGTCGTCGCTGACGTTGGCCGCGACCGCGTGCCACAGGCGGCTGTCGTAGAGCAGCACGCTGCCGGCGGTGCCGGTGACCTGGAGCTGGTCGGGGTGGGGGCCGTCTTTGTCGAAGCCCGTGAGGGTTTCGCCGGCCGGGTTGTCGGTGAGCTTGTGGCTGCCGGGGACGATGAAGGTGCCGCCGTTCCGTGTGGTGAAGTCGGTGAGCATCCAGATGCCGGACAGGTGCATCAGCGCGTCGGGGTAGGGCGCCTTGACGTGGGTGGAGTTGGTGGCGTTGTAGGGCCAGTCGGAGTGCCAGTAGCCTGAAGCGCTGCCGGGGTTGGTGATCACGCAGTCGGTGCAGGAAATGCGCACGAAGTCACCGAACAGCTCGGTGGCGACGCCCAGGATGCGCGGGTCGGACAGGTATTCGGCGAAGCACTGGGTCTCGTTGATCACCTGCCGCAGGTTGTCCACGCCGGGGGCGCCGACGCGGTGGCCGCGTGAGCGCGTCTTCTCCAGCTCCGCAAGGGCCTGCGCGTGGTTGGCGCGCTGCGCGGCGAATACCTCTTCGCGCACGTGGCCGACCTTGTCGGCCGGGATCACGCCGGGGACCACACAGTAGCCGTGGCGGCCGAGCGTGTCGACGATCTCCTCGATGGTGCTGCCGGTAGCGGGACTGCGGACGGGTGCGACGGTACTCATGACGGCAGGAACTATAACAAACGGGCGTTCACGTTGCCGGCGAGAGCTCGATCCGGTGCGCTCCGCCGGTCAGGCGCAGGGTGATCGAGGACGGGGACAGCTCGGCGCCTTCCGCCGTCGCGGCGTCCGTGGGGATCGGGCAGGATGCCCAGGTCGTGGCGCGACAGCGTCCACGCCGGGGCAACCGACGAGGAATGGACGAGGCCGGTCAGTTCGCCCGAGTAGGGGCTGGGCGAGGCGAACTGCGGCTCGGTGGTGAAGCGCGACTCCGCGCGCGTCATGGCGCCGCGCTCGCGCACGAACATGCTCCAGCTCTCCCACATGGTCGGCGCGTCGGTTGCGGCCATCATCGGCGCGTAGCGGTCGCGCATGAGGCGCACCGCCAAGTCAGTGCGGCCGGCCGCCGCCAGGCCCTCCAGCACCAGGAACAGGATCAGCGGCGTGGTGCGCAACAGGTCGTCCGGGGGCTGCTCCAGGTGCGCGGCGATGCGCGCGGTCTGGCGGTCGTCGGCGATTCCGAACACCAGCGCCATGCCGTTGGAGAGCTCGGAGACCGTCCGCGAGAGCTCGCCTTCGAATACGCTGTCCACGAACAGGCCGCGTCCTTCGTCCCAGTGGCTGGCGCGCAGGTGCTCCCGCAGGCGGCCGGCATCCGCCCGCCAGGAGGCCGCCTCGTCCGGTTTGCCCAGCGACTCGGCCAGGTCGCCCAGGACGGCGAGGAAGCGCGAGTACAGCACGTTGAGCGCGAAGCTGGCGCCGCGCATGTCGTGCGGCATCCAGTCGATGAAGGTCTCCTTGGGGAGCTGGTAGAGCACGTTGTCGGAGCCGTGCTGCCGCTCGAACCATGCGGCCGCGCGGCGGCCGAGGTAGGTGCCGTTGACGTACAGCAGGAAGCGGTCCTCGGCGGTGACCGCCAGCCGGGCGCGGCGCGGGGCGGCCGGCAACTCGAAGGCGCGGCGGGCCATCAGGAAGCGGTGGAAGGGGTGGCGCTCGTCGCCGTACCAGACGAATCGCCCGCGCCAGTGGCCGGGGTAGCCGCCGCCGTCGGCGATCAGGTCAGTGGCCATCGGTCGCCTCTGCACGGCGCGGCTCCAGGGCGACGATGAGCGAGCGGAGCACGGGCCGGAGCATGCCCGGATGGTAGCGCGGCCGCTCGCCCGGACGCAGCGTAGGCCGGCGGGCCAGGAGCGCGGGCAGGGCGATGGCCGTCTCCAGCCGCGCCAGGGCGGCGCCGATGCAGAAGTGCACGCCGTGGCCGAAGGCGACGTGGCGGAGCTCGGCCGTGGGGCGGCGGACGTCGAACCGCTCCGGGTCGGCGAATACCTCGGGGTCGTGGTTGGCGGATGCGAGCACCAAGTGGACGAGCTGGCCGCGCCGCAGGTGGGCGCCGCGGACCTCCACGTCCTCGGTGACCACGCGGCGGACCGCCGGCACCGAGCCGACCCAGCGCAGGATCTCCTCGATCGCGGCCGGCAGGAGCGCAGGATCGCCGCGCAGCAACGCCATCTGCCCGGGATGTCGGAGCAGGGTGAACAGGCCGTTGGAGATCAGGTTGGCGGTGGTCTCGTGCCCAGCCTGGAACAGGATGGCACAGGTGGCGAGCAACTCCTCTTCGCTCAGGAAGTCGCCCGACTCGTCGGCGCCCGCCAGCCCGGTGAGCAGGTCATCGCGGGGAGCGGCGCGCCGCTCGGCCAGCAGCGCCCGGAAGCGGTCGTAGACGGCGAAGGTGGTCGCCTGCACCCGCAGCGCGTTGCTGGCGCTCAGGTGGCCGTTGCCGTCGAAGTAGGCTCGCAGCGCCTCCGCGTAGTCCCGGAACAGGCGGTAGGCGTCGTGGCCGGACGACCGCGGTACGCCGAGCAGCTCCGCGATCACCCGCAGCGACAGCGGGTAGGCCAGTTCGCCGACCACGTCCAGCCGCCCTGACCGGTCCGCTCCGGCCAGGAGATCTGCGACGATGCGCTCCACGCTCGGCCGCAGGGCGGCGACGATGCGCGGCGTGAAGGCGCGCTGCACCTGCCGGCGCAGGCGCGTGTGGTCCGGAGGGTCGCTGTTCAGCAGGCCACCGGCCGCGAAGATGCGTCGCAGCGGGCGCAGCCGTTCCTGCTCTTCGGCCGGCAGCCGCTCCAGCAGCGGCGTCTGGCGCCCGGCGCTTGAGTAGAGGGCCGGTGCGTGCAGCATCGCCATCACGTCGGAGTGCCGGGTGACGATCCAGCTCCGCCACGGTTCGCACCAGTAGACCGGATGCTTCGCCCGCAGGCGCGCGTACATCGGGTAGGGGTCGGCGTAGAAGGCGTCCGACGTCAGGTAGCGATCCAACGCCGGATCTGGCACGCTGGCCACGGTGGGCACGGTAGCATCCGGGCCCACCGGAGGAGTCCTTGATGCTCAGAACAGCGTTCATCGGCGCTGGAGGCAGGGCGCGATCTGCCCACTATCCGACCGTGACCACACTGGCCGACGTGCACGTCGAGGCGGTGTGCGAGCTCGACGCGGCACTCATGGCCCAGGTGGTCGAGCAGTACGCTATCCCGCGGACGTTCGACGACTACGGGCGGATGCTCGACGAGATCGACCTCGACCTGGTCTACGTGATCATGGGCGAGGAGCTGATGGCGCCGATCGCCATCGACTGCATGAACGCCGGCACGCACGTGTTCATCGAAAAGCCGGCGGGGGCGAACCCGGAGGAGTCGCGGGCGCTGCTGGCGGCGGCGGAGGCCAACCGCGTGACCTGTGCCGTCGGCTACCAACGCCGCTTCGCCGCGGTCAGCGTGGAGGCGAAGCGCCTGGTGGCGCAGCGGGGAGGGCCGACTCTGGCGGTCGGCGAGTTCCACAAGTGCCTGCTCGGCCGGTCCAAGCCGCCGCGCACGACCATGTGGCAGGACGTCTGCCATGCGGTGGACCTGGTCCGCTACCTGGCCGGCAGCGAGGTGGCCGACGTCGCGGCCTTCCAGGACGCGCGCGGCACGGAGTGGACCAACGACTACACCTCGGTGCTGCGCTTCGAGAACGGCGCCACCGGTGTCGTGCTTGCCCACCGATCCTCGGGCGGACGCGTGCTCAAGGGGGAGCTGCACGGCATCGGCGTGGGCTGCTCCTTCCGGATTCCCGACCACCTCGAGGTGCTGGAGCAGGGCCGCGAGCCGCGCACCGAGCACGGCGCCGACTTGGCCGGGGTGGCCGCGGACGACTCCCGAGCCTACGACGGCACGCTCGAGATGCACCGGCACGTGGCTGCCTCGATCCGCGAAGGCCGCACGCCGATCAACGACATTCGCGACGTCGTATACACCTCCGATCTGGTGGCGCGCCTGGAAGGCGACTCGGCGTTCGAGTAGGCCGAGCCCGGCGCCGAGAGGACACATGCAGTCACGCGACGGGAGCCGCCACCGGGACGCATCCGCCGAGCGGAGCATCCTCTCCCTGCGCGGCGCGCACCAGTACTTCCCGAGCGGGCGGCGCCAGTTCGTGCGCGCCGTGGACGACGTCGACCTCGATCTCCGCGACGGGCAGTCGCTGGGACTGGTCGGCGAGTCGGGCAGCGGCAAGACCACCATCGGGCGCATGATCGCCCGGCTGCTGGAGCCCACCGGCGGCACCGTCACCTTCGCCGGGCAGGACGTCACCCACCTGCGCGGCCGGGCGCTGCGCCGCTACATGCCCAACGTGCAGGTCGTGTTCCAGGACCCGCACACCTCGCTCAATCCACGGCTTTCGATCGGCAGGATCATCGCCGAGCCGCTGCGCATCAACCGCTTCGGTTCCCGGCGGCGTATCGAGCGGCGCGTCCACGAGCTGCTCGACACCGTCGGCCTGTCGGCGCGCGACGCCGGCCGCATGCCGTCGGACTTCTCCGGCGGGCAGCGGCAGCGCATCGCCATCTGCCGCGCCATCGCGCTCAATCCACGGATCGTGGTGTGCGACGAGGCGGTGTCCGCCCTCGACGTCTCCATCCAGGCCAAGATCCTCAACCTGCTCAACGACCTGCAACGGCAGTTCGCGCTGACCTACCTGTTCATCTCGCATGACTTGAGCGTCGTACGGCTGGTCTCCGACCGGATCGCGGTGATGTACCTGGGCAAGCTGGTGGAGACCGCCCCGGCCGACGCGCTGTTCGCGGAGCCGCTGCACCCCTACACGGAGGCGTTGCTCGCGTCGGTGCCCGATCCCTACGACCGCAAGGGATTCACCGTGCTGCCGGGCGAGATCCCGAGCAACATCACGCCGCCGCGCGGCTGTCGATTCCACACCCGCTGTCCGCGTAAGATGGATATCTGCGAGCGCCGCTCGCCGGCGCTCCATGAAGTAGCGGAAGGCCGGACGGTCGCCTGCTTCCTCCACCACGAGGAGGCGGAGCGGCCATCCGCCGACCCGCACGGCCCTACGGGCCAAACGACAACCCAGGGGAGGAACCCATGAAGACCACGACACGGCTCGGCGCCATCGCGTCGGCCCTGCTGCTGCTCGGCGCGTTTTCCGCGTTCGCCGACGGCACCACCCTCAGGATCGGTCAGGTAGGCGACATCCGCAGCCTGGAACCGTACCGCAACGCGACGCCCAACTACCTGTTCATCGAGAACCTCTACGACCAGCTTCTGTTCAATCCGCGCAACGGCGGGTTCGAAGGGGAGGCGGCCGTGTCGTGGGAGGTTTCCTCCGACTTCACCACCGCCACCGTCACGCTGCGCGAGGGGATGGTCAGCCACGACGGCACGCCGGCCGACGCCCACATGCTCAAGTGGGACATCGAAGAGCGGCGCAAGGGCTGGGGCCGTTCCGACATGCCGGTGTTCGGCGGCGTCGACGCGACCGTCGACGTCATCGACGACGTGACCGCCGAGATCACGCTCAGCCAGCCGTTCGCGAACATGGAGACCAAGCTGTCGCTGTTCATGCTCACCGACCCCGACATGTACCTGCGCGACGACGGCGCCGTGGCCGAGTTCAATCAGGAGGACAAGGTGATCGGCTCCGGTCCCTTCAAGCTGGTGGAGTACGAGCCCGGCTCGCACATGCACTGGGAGAAGTTCGCCGATCACTGGGACGCGGACTCGGTCGCGCTCGAG
Organism: Spirochaetia bacterium; assembly: GCA_965215345.1. Taxonomy (GTDB): domain Bacteria; phylum Spirochaetota; class Spirochaetia; order SZUA-6; family Bin103; genus CATQHW01. Next base: position 4,095,205 of record CBDCDL010000002.1, read on the forward strand.
CGCGTGGAGATCACCTACTTCGGCGACGCCGCCGCCATGGTGGCCGCGCTCGAAGCGGGCGAGATCGACCTGGCGTACCGGCCGCCCTACGCGGACGCGGTGCGCTTCCTGGACGATTCCGAGTACACCGTGTGGATCCCGGAGACCGTCGGTCTGGCCTCCATCCTGATGGTCAACCCCAACGCGCCGGGGCTGGAGGACAAGCGCGTCCGTCAGGCGATCAGCTGGGCCATCAACCGCGAGGCGGTCTCCGGCGCCATCTTCGAGGGGCTGGGCATGGCCACCGCCTCACCGGCGGTCCCGTCGAGCTTCGCCTACACCCCGGAGCTGGACGCCATTCCGCCGCAGGGTGACCCGGACAAGGCGCGGGAGTTGCTGGCTGCGGCCGGCAACCCGGAGGTGAGCGTGAAGTTCACGTATCCGTCGAACGACACCTCCGCGGAGTTGATCGCCCAGGTGGTGCAGGCCAACCTCAAGGACGTCGGCATCACCCTGGAGCTGGACCCGCAGGAGCGCAACATCTACATCCAGATGCGCACCAGCCAGACCTTCCAGATGATGGCCTCGGTCATGGCCGGCAGCAACGGCCATCCGGCCGACCTGACCGACAGCTTCGTGTTCCATCCGGCCAACCACGGCTTCTTCAACGACCCGGACGAAACGGTCATCCCCGAGTACCAGAGCTACGTCGACAACTTCAACAAGGGCATGGCCGCCACGACCGACGAGGAGTCGGTGGAGGCGTGGTCGAACGCGCTGCTGGCGATCAACGACGGGGCCTGGGTGCTGTTCCTGAGCTCGCAGCCCTACATCAGCGTGAGCACGTCCAGGCTCAAGGGGCTCACCTGGACCCAGCACGACAAGCCGGTGTTCAAGCACGTCCATTTCGAATAGCTCCGACAGGATCCATGCGAGCCGGTGCCGCCCCGGAGCGGCGCCGGCTCCCTCGTCCGATACGCCGGTGAACCCATGAGGTCGTACGTCGTCCGCCGCCTGCTCGGCGTGATTCCGGCGCTGTTCATCGGCTCCATCCTCATCTTCCTGATCATCCACCTCATCCCGGGCGATCCGGCGGTGCTGCTGGTGCCGATGTCGCCGCCGCCGACGCAGGAGCTGATCGCCGAGGTGCGCGCCGCCTACGGGTTCGACAAGCCGCTCTACGAGCAGTACCTGATATGGCTGAGCAAGCTGCTGCGCGGCGACCTGGGCGACTCGCTCAGCAAGCCGGCCTGGACGGTCGCCGAGCTGATCACCAGGAAGATCGGCGTCACCCTGCACGTGACCGTCGGCGCCTTTCTGGTGTCGGTGCTGATCTCGCTGCCGCTCGGCATCCGGATGGGGCTGTATCCCGACGGATTCCTGGCGCGACGGGTGCTGCCGGTCTACACCGGCATCGGCTTCGCCATCCCGCCGTTCTGGCTCGGCATCCTGCTGATCCTGTTCTTCAGCGTGTTCCTGGGCATCCTGCCGACCTCGGGGTTCCGCAGCATCACCGAGGACCCGATCCAGTCGATCCGGTTCCTGATCATGCCGTCGCTGGCCGGCGGCATCTCCGGCGCGGTGGTGTATACGAACTTCATCTCGGCCTCCGTGAGCGAGATCGCCGGGAAGGAGTTCATCCTGGCCGCCATCGCCAAGGGGCTGCCGCGGCGGCGGGTGGTGTACCGGCACATCCTCAAGAACGCGCTGATCCCGGTCGTGACCGTCGCCGCCCTGCAGTTGGGCACTACCGTGGGCGGGGCTGTGGTGACCGAGAGCGTGTTCGGCATTCCGGGCATCGGGCGGCTGCTGGTGGACGCCATCACCGCCCGCGACTACGCGGTGGTGCAAGCGGATTTCATGGTGCTGATCTGTGCCGTGATGCTGGCCAATCTGATGGCCGACCTGCTGTACGGCTGGCTGGACCCGCGCATCAGGCTGGACTGATGGGCAGCGGAGACAAAACGGCGCCCGGCTCGGCGGTCGTGGCTTCCGCGCGGCGTGCGGCGGGCGTCCTGGGTCAGGCGGCGAAGCGGATGAAGCTGGCCGAGTGGCTGGGCGTCCTGGTCCTGGTCGCCTACCTGCTCATGACGCTGATACCCGGCGCCCTGGCCACCCACGATCCGATCGAGCAGGACATCCTCGACCGGCTGGCATTCCCGTCGGCCGAGCACTGGTTCGGGACCGACGAGCTGGGCCGCGACCTGTTCAGCCGCTGCATCCACGGTGCGCGCACCTCGATCCGCACGGCCGTGATCGCCGTGCTGTTCAGCGTGATCGTGGGGGCGACCGGCGGGCTGTTCTCCGGCTACGTGGGCGGACGGCTGGACGAGCTCCTCGCCCGTACCAACGACATCCTCGTCTCCTTCCCCGGCATCATCATCGCCATGGCCCTGATCGCGGTGACCGGCCGCAATCCCATCGTCCTGGCGCTCGTGATCGGCCTGGTGAACACGCCGGCGATCTTCCGCGTCACGCGGGCGGTGGCGCTGCAGGTGCGCGTGCTGCCGTACGTGGACGCGGCGCGCTCGGCCGGCGCGTCCAACCGGTACATCATGTTCCGGACGGTGCTGCCCAATTGCACCACGGAGGTGTTCATCCAGGCGCTGCTGATCGCCACCCGCGCCATCATCACCGAGTCCAGCCTGAGCTTCCTGGGGCTGGGGATTCCTCCCCCGAATCCCTCCTGGGGGGCGATGCTCAACACCGGCCGCAACTACATGAAGCGGATGGTCTGGTACGGCGTGATCCCCGGACTGTTCCTGATGGGGCTGATCCTGGCGTTGCAGTTCGTATCGCGCTACCTGCGCCGGGTGTCGCGCGCATGAGCGCGACCGATGCGCTGCTGGTGGTGGAGGATCTGCACACCCGGTTCGAGCTGGAGCGCGGCGTGGTGCAGGCGGTCTCGGGGTCGAGCTTCTCCGTGGACCGGGGCGAGACGCTCGGCATCGTCGGCGAGTCCGGTTCCGGCAAGTCGGTCACGGTGCGCTCGATCCTGCGGCTGGTCCGTCCGCCGGGACGGATCGCGGCCGGGCGCGTGCTGCTGGACGGGGTGGACCTGCTGGCGCTCGACGAGGCGGCGATGACCGCCGTGCGCGGCCGGGAGATCAGCATGGTCTTCCAGGAGCCGTCGGCCGCCCTCAACCCGGTGCTGACGGTGGGGGAGCAGATCTCGGAGGTGCTGATCACGCACCTGGGGATGGGGAAAGGCGAGGCGCGCAAGCGCGCCGTCGGCCACCTCCGCGACGTCGGCATCCCGGCGCCCGAGCGGCGTTACCGCGACTATCCGCACCAGTTGAGCGGCGGCATGCAGCAGCGCTGCATGATCGCCATCGCGCTGGCCTGCGACCCCAAGCTGCTGATCGCCGACGAGCCTACCACCAGCCTGGACGTGACCATCCAGGCGCAGATCCTGACGCTGCTCTCCAACTTGGTGCGGGAGAAGGGGGCGGGGCTGATCTTCATCACCCACGACATCGGCGTGATCGCCCAGATCGCCGAACGGATCATGGTGATGTACGCCGGCAAGATCGCCGAGCTGGGCAGCACCACGCAGGTGATCGACGACCCGCAGCACCCCTACACCGTGGAGCTGCTCAAGTCGCTGCCGAGCCTCGGCACCGAGCGAGGGGTCCGGCTGGAAGAGATCGCCGGCGACGTCCCGGACCTGGCCGACGTGCCGACCGGCTGCCGGTTCCACCCGCGCTGTCCCCGCGCCTTCGAGCGCTGCGCGCAGGAGGTGCCACGTCTCGAAGAGATGGGCGGCGGGCGGCGCGTCGCCTGCTGGCTGTATGAAGACGGCTGACCCCTCCGAGCCCTGATGACTTGACGGCCTCTCACGCCCCAATATGATGAACGGATGGTCGTGAGGCACCTGTTCGACTCCAGTGGCAGTTGGATCGCTTTTCGGAAGGGGAAGTACGTTTACAACCCTGACGGAACATGGATCGGTTGGCTTCCGTGGAACGACGATGATGTCGTGGATCCTAATGGCGAATATCTGGCCACGATCGTCAACAAGAGTCGCTTGTACCGTTTCACGGCTCGTCCATACCGTGGCTATCCGGGCTATCCGGGCTATCCTGGTTATCCGGGCTATCCTGGTTATCCTGGTTTTGCTGGACACGATCTGCCTCCGCTTGGCGCCGAAGACGTCGACCTGCCCAAGATTCTGAGATCGTGAGCAGGTTCGAGCACTACCCGAACGCGCCGGCTGCGGATGCCGCTCGGAACGCTTTCACGATCCTGCGCAGTGCTCACGCCGCGGCATCCTCGTTTCTCGACATCTTTGAGGGTACGAGACAAACGCGCCAGGCGAAGGGAACACCAACAGATGAAGAGCAGGATCTGCTTCGAGCGATGTTGGTGTTCGCAGGCGCTGGTCTTGATTCGATGATCAAGCAGCTCGTTCGCGACGCCTTGTCACTCACGATCGATCGTTCGAAGGGAGCCGAGGAGAATCTAAAGGCATTTATTTCAAGACGTCTTGCTCGGCAAGACACACTCGATCCGAGCTTTCTCTCTTCAGTTCTCGCAAGCCGTGACCCGAGGGACGTGCTTGTGAGCGCACTGATTGACGACCTGGTCTCGCAGAGCTTGCAGTCCAAAGAACAGGTACTACGTGCGGCCTCATACTTTGACATCCCATCAGCAACGCTCGCTCCCAACTTGAAGATGCTGGAGGGTATCTTCCGTGCTCGCAACGAAATCGTGCACGAGATGGATGTCGATTTCGACCAGACGAACCGAAACCGTCGTCCTCGTCGCAAGGCGGAGATGATCCGACACACAACCGAAATCCTACGGTTGGCGAACGCCTTCTTGATCGAGGTGGACCGTCGCCTCAGTCAAGCGCCGGTGCGACCTGCGCGGCAACACATCCTGTGATCGGACTGGTAACACGCCCGCGATCTTCTGGTATGATGGCGAGAGCACCCAAGGGGAAACACTGCCATGCCTACCGCCCACGGAACGTTCGATGTCAGCATGGAGGCTGAGCCTCCGTTTCTTGAGCACGACGGGATCAAGCTCAACCGGAACGTGGTGCGCAAGGAGTTCTCCGGAGACGTGCTCGGCACGTCCGAGGCGCAGATGGTGGCGGCCTACACGGCCACCCCTGGCTCGGCCGGCTACGTTGCCATTGAGCACTTCACCGGCTCGGTTGCCGGCAGGTCGGGCTCGTTCGTCCTGCAGCACAGCGGTCTGATGGACAGGGGTAATGCTGCGTTGACGGTGACGATCGTCCCGGACTCAGGCACGGGTGAACTGGCGGGAATCTCGGGCACCCTCGAGATCGACAACGACGCGGGAGAGCACTCCTACGTCCTCGAGTACGATCATCGATGACCGAGCGCTATCTCGTGATGCTCCGGGGCATCAACGTCGGGACCCGTAATCGGGTGCCGATGGCGGAGCTCAGGGCGATGTTGGCCGACGCCGGCTACTCCGACGTGGCCACCGTCCTGCAGAGCGGGAACGTGATCGTTTCTACCGAGTCCGATCATCCCGACGGGGTGGCCGGCGCCATACAGCGTTTGGTCAGCGGCGAGTTCGAGGTCAATGTTCCCTGCGTCATCCGAACGGCGAACCAGATTCGCGAGGTGATCGAGCGCAATCCATTGGAGGGGGTCGTCTCGGACCCATCCCGCTACTTGGTGAATTTCCTCTCCAAGGCGCCCGATCCCGAGGTGGCAGGGGTGCTGCTGGAGGAGGATCACAGCCCCGAGCACATCGCGATCGCAGGTGCCGAGGCATACGTCTGGACTCCGGATGGCGTCAAGGCGATGACCCTGTCGTATGCGTACCTGGAAAAACGGTTCGGCGTAGTCGCCACGGCGCGCAACTGGAACACCTTGGAGAAGATCGTTGCCAAGTTCTGATCGCCGGCAGGTCGACGTCGGGGCAGCGAATGCGCCTTCGAGCTGTTTCGCCGCAGATGCCGCCGGCGGAGACCCGTACGAGCGGCATGTCGGCGTGCTGAGTGCCACGAGTCTCCCGGCTCACCCCTGTTGGGAGTAGGCCGCGCCTGCTGCATCACGGAGGAAGTCCGATCGCTTGCCGCACTTCGGCGCCCGGACGGACGCCGAGCCCGGGATCCGGAGGCAGCGTGTAGGCGCCATCGGCACACTCCAGCGGGCCGTCCAGCAGCCCGCGATGGCGGAGCAGAATGGAGTGCTGGAACTCGTGGCTGCCCAGCCCGTCGATGGCCGCGGCGGCATGCAGGCTGGCGGCCAGGAAGATGCCCACGCCGATGGTGGCGTGCGGCATGACCGCGATCCCCTCGGCATGGGCCAGTGCGGCGATGCGCAGGAACTCGGTCGGTCCGGTGTGGCCCATCTCCGGCTGGACGATCGCCGGGCAGCCGCGTTCGAAGCGCAGCTTGGCATCGTGGGCCGTGCGCCACTCCTCGCCCAAGGCGATCGGCGTCCGTACGGAGTGCGCCACCTCCGCCTGGGCTGCAACGTCCTCCGGGGCCACCGGCGCTTCCGCGAACCAGGGATCGTACGGCTCCATCTCACGGATCACCCGGATCGCCTCCGGCGTCCGATAGCGCCAGTGCAGGTCGACGCCGATCCGCACCTCGGCGCCGAGCGCCCGGCGCAGCGCGGCGAGTTCGGCCACCGGTCCGCTGTCGGCCAGGCCGTCGGCGAACTTCACGGCGTCGAACCCACGGGCGCACCACCGGCGGGCGATGGCCGCGCGTTCGGCAAGGGTGGCTGCCGGCAGGCCCGAGACGTAGGCCGGGATCGAGGTCCGACGCCGCCCGCCGAGCAGGTCCGCGAGCGGGCGTCCGCTGAGTTGCCCGGCTAGGTCCCAGAGCGCGATGTCGACGGCGGCCAGCGCATCGAGGTAGAAGCCGCCCGTGTATCCCCGGACGCGCATCAGGTCGTACAGATTGTCGTGGATGGCGGCCGCCTCGAACGGGTCGCGTCCGACGACGAAGTCGGCGAGCAGGTCGTCGATGATGGCCGTCGTCGCGCCGGGCGCCACCAGGCCGTAGGTCTCGCCCCATCCCTCGGCGCCCTCGGCCGACGTGACGCGCACCAACACCGAGCGGTCGAACGTCGGGTAGACCGTGCGGTTGCTGCTGCGCACGAAGTAGCCCTTGGCGTTGACCGCTTCCCCTGGCCCGAGAGGACCGAGGTACGGATCGTCCCGCGGCAGCGTGAGCACGAACGACTCGACGCGGGCGACCCGGTGGCTCACGCGGTCGTCTCCGGTACCGGGGCGGGGAGCGGCTCGATCAGCAGGTCGCGCACCGCGTCCAGCATGACCGCCAGCTCGGAGCGGTCGCGCGTGTCGAGGGCCGGCACCGGCGCCCGCACGAACTCCGAGTCGATCAGCCCGCGCCGGCGTAGCGTCGCCTTGGTCATGCTCATGCGGAACACCGCCTGCATGTTCAGCAGCGGCAGCACCCTCGCGAACAGCTCCCGCAGGAGGGGCTCGTCGCCACGGCGGTGGGCGGCGACCATCGCCGCGTGCACCTCGGTCAGCTCGCAGGCAGGCATCGTCCCGCCCGCGCCGCGCAGCAACTCATCGACCAGGTAGCGCCCGCCGGCGCCGCCGATCACGCTCTGCACCGTAGCGGGAGCCTGAGCCAGAAGCTGCGTGATGCGCTGCCCCGACGGCAGCGTCTCCTCCTTCACGCTGCGGATCGCCGCAACCGCCGTGGCCACGGCGGCGACCTCGGAGACGGCGAGCCCCGCGCCGACCGGCGGCGGTGCGTTCTGCAGAACGATCGGCAGGCCGCCGTCCGCCGCCACTCGTGAGAAGAACGCGATCAAGCCGCTGCGGTCGTTCCCGAGGGCCGGCGGGGCCATGACCATGGCCGCGGTCGCGCCCAGGCGCCGGCCGTGGGAGGCGAGGCCCGCAGCCACCCGCGAATCGTCGGCGCTGGCGCCCACGATCACCGGCAGCCGGCCGCGCGCGGCGGCGGTGATCGTCTCCAGGGCGGCGGTCCGTTCTTCGACGGTCAGCAGGTTGAACTCGCTTGCCACGCCGGGATAGACCAGCCCGTCGGCCCCGGCGTCCACCGCGTAGTCGACCAGCCGGCGCAGCGACGCCCGGTCCACCTCGCCGCCGTCGGCCGCGAACGGCGTGGCCAGTACCGGCAGCGTGCCGGAAGCCACTGCGCCGGGCCTCATCGCCCGGCTCGGCACGCCGCCGCCTCATCGATCGTAACGGAATCGAGCACGCGGAAGGATACCTCGCTACCGCGTGGTGCTGGAGGCCGGCCGTGGCCCGTCCGGTGTGGTGCCGTTACGATGGTCTTCGGAACCTCAAGGACCGATGGGCAGCACATTCACCTTTGTTCCGGCGCGCGACCGGCCCGTGTGGAGCACGGCGCCGCTCTGTACGCGCATGGTGTCGCCGTACCGTGACCGCGCTGGCCGCGTGCACATCTTCGCCGACTCGTTCGACCCGAGCGAGCCGGGCCGGTTCCAGGACCGGTTGAGCTCCTGGGCGGCGGTGCAGCGCTACTACTCGACGAACGATTTCGAGCGCTTCGACGATCACGGCGTGGTGGTCGGGCGCGGGCGCTGGACCGGCGATCCCGGCACCTCGGACCCGGACTGCGTGGGAGCCGGCAGCCCCGGCGTGACCGTCGCCGGCGACCGGGTGCTGCTGTTCTACGCCGGCCGCGGGCCGGCCGACCCGGCCGGCTCGTTCGAGCGCAGCATGAACCGCGCAGACCTGCCGGGGCAGATCATGCTGGCCATCGCGCCGGCCGATGCCGACGGCGCGCCGGCCGGTCCGTTCGTGAAACAGGGCGCGGTGACCGACTACGGCGCGCCGTGGCGCTCGATCCGGCACGACGACCCGCGGCCGGTGGTCACCGACGACGAGATCCTGCTGTTTTTCAAAGGCATTGGACCCGGCGACACCTACGCCAACCGGGTGATCGGGCTGGCACGTACTCCGATCGACCGCCCGGCGGGGCCGTACGCGATCCATCCCGAGCCGGTGCTGCGGTCCGAGCGCGGCTGCGAGTCGCCGCGCGTGTTCCGGGTCGGCGACGCGTGGCACATGTTCGTGCTGCGCTACAGCACGCCGGAGCGGCCGGGGATGCGCCGTTACGGCCACTACCGCGGCGAGGACCCGTTTCACTGGGAGCTGGTCAACGATGCCGCCTACGTCACCAGCAGCGACCGCCCCGGCGTGGGCGCGGCCGACATGTGCCCGCTATGGACTCCGTTCGAAGACGCCCCGCCGCGCTTGGCGCTGGCCAACCGCATCGACGACGGCACCTTCGGCGACCCCGGCCTGTTCAAGCAGTGGCTGTGGGAAATCCGCGAGGCGCCGGCGAGCGCCGTTCAGGGCTCGCCTACTATTCGTCTGCCCGTTCCTGCAGCGATGACTGCTGATCGGGGTGATCGGGGCGTTGAAGGGATAGGGGAGAGACGTAGTGGCTGAAACGGAAGGGAACGACGAGCGCGAGGTGGAGCTGCGCATGGCGCTGCTCCGGGAGCGGTACGGCGATCGGTTCGCGGAGCCGGAGCAGGAGGCGGAGGTCCGCAGGCAGGTGGCGCAGGAGATGGTCAGGGCTTCCAGGGTGCTCCGCGCTGCCCGGATCGAGGCGGACCAGGAGCCGTTTCCGCCGTTCAGGCCCTACCGGGGCGACGGTCGGTGAGCGATCGCGACGCCGTCTTCCTGCCGGTTCGCGAGCTGGCCGAGCGGGTGCGCACGCGGCAGATGTCGCCGGTGGCGCTGACGCGGCTGTTCGTGGACCGACTGGAGCGTCTGGGGCCGCGGTACAACGCGGTCGTGACGCTGACCGCCGACTTGGCCGAGTCGCAGGCGCGGGAAGCGGAGCGGGAGATAGGCGAGGGGAGTTACCGCGGTCCCCTGCACGGCATCCCGTACGGCCTCAAGGACGTGTTCGCCACCGAGGGCTACCCGACCACCTGGGGCGCGGGGCCGCTGCGCGACCAGGCGTTCGACTACGACGCGACGATCGTGCGCAGGCTGCGGGACGCCGGCGCCGTACTGGCCGCCAAGTTGGCGCTGGTGGAGCTGGCCGGCGGGACCGGTTACCGGCGGGCGAACGCCTCGTTCACCGGCCCCGGCCTCAATCCGTGGGACCCCGGCACGTGGAGCGGCGGCTCCTCCAGCGGCTCGGGGGCGGCGGTGGCGGCGGGGCTGGTGCCGTTCGCGATCGGCACCGAGACGTGGGGATCGATCATGGGACCGTCAACCAACTGCGCCGTGTCCGGGCTGCGTCCCACCTTCGGCCGCGTGAGCCGCCACGGCGGCATGCCGCTCACCTACGGGATGGACAAGCCGGGGCCGATGTGCCTCACGGCCGAAGACTGCGGGCTGGTGCTGGACGCCGTGGCCGGACAGGACGAGCGCGACGAGGCGACCACGACGCGGGCCTACGAATACCGCCCGCACCGCCCGGAACGCGGCCGCTTCCGCCTGGGGGTCCCCAAGGGGGTGCCCGAAGGCTCGCAGCCGGGCGTGCAGGACCGCTTTCGCGAGGCACTGGCCGCGCTGGCGGAGGTGGCGGACGTCGAGGTGGTCGAACTCCCGGATCTGCCGTATGCGGAGGTCTCCAGCGCGATCTTCCTGGCCGAGTCGGCCAGCGTGATGGAGGAGATCATCGACAGCGGCATCACTGCGGGGCTGACCGCACCGGAGGCGCGCATCGGCGTCTATCCCCGCACCGCCATGCTGGCCACGGACTACCTGCGGGCGCTGCGACTGCGGCGGGCCATCGCCGTGGCGGCCGACCGACTGCTGGAACGGTACGACGCGCTACTGTCGCCGACGCGCCCGACGGTCGCCCCGCCGGCCGACCGGCCCTGGGTCAGGAAACCCGGCGGACGCGCGGCGGATCCACTGGGAGCGTTCGGGAGCTGCATCGGGCTGCCGGCGGTTTCCGTGCCGATGGGGCCTGCCGACGACGGCCTGCCTGCCGGTCTGCAGATCCTGGGCCGAGCCTATGACGAGAACGTGGTGCTGGCCGTCGCCGCCGCCTTCCAGGAGCTGACCGACTGGCACACCCGGCACCCCCCGGATCTGCTGCAGGGCATCGCGAAGGAGTGATCCGAGGGCGCGGTTCGGCGGATGTGCTCCTCCGCGCCATCAGCGAATGACACTGCTCGAAAAACATTATGTTTATCGGACATAATGTCTCAGGAGCATATCCATCCCGATGCGCCTTCCGTTCCTTGACCGAACGCGCGAACTGACCCGGCTGCGCCGCGCCCTGTCGCGGCCGGGCGGCTCGCTGATCGTCGTCTACGGGCGGCGCCGATGCGGGAAGTCGCGGCTGGTGCAGGAGGCTCTCCGCGCAGCGCATGATGCACGGTCTGGTACTGGACGAGACCGCGCCGCTGTACGGCCGCGCTACGGAGATCATCAAGGTCACGCCGATGCCCCCGGCGGCGCTGCCCGAGGCGTTGGGCTTGGCGCCGGAAGAAGCGGTCATCGCCTATTCCGTCTGGGGCGGGTTGCCGCGCAACTGGGAGCTCGCCGTCGACTACGGCAGCACGCAGGAGGCGCTCGTCGCGCTCGTCCTCGATCGCAACGGCGTGCTGCATGGAGAACCGCCCCGCCTGCTGCTGGACGACATGCGCAGCGCCGTTCAGGCCAATTCCCTGCTCGCGTTGATCGGTGCGGGGTGCCACCGTCTGAGCGAGATCGGCCGGCGCGTCGGCCAGTCGGCCTCGAATCTGAGCCGCCCGCTGGCGCGCCTGATCGATCTTGGCTACGTCCGGCGTGAACTGCCCTTCGGGGAGAGCACCAGGTCGACCAAGCGCAGTCTGTACCGGCTGGACGATCCGTTCCTGCTGTTCTGGTACCGGTTCGTGGCGCCGAACCGGTCCCGTCTCGAACACGATCTGATCGAGTCGGTGCACGCCGACGTGAAGGCGCAGCTTGCCGGCCACGTGGCCGAGGTGTGGGAGTGGCTGGCGAGGGATTCGGTCCCGCGTCTCAAGCTCCACGGCCTCGACTGGAACCCCCCGTCGCGCTGGTGGGGCAGGGGCGCCGGCGGAACCCCGCTGGAGATCGACGTGGTGGCCGAGTCCGCCGACCGGCGTCACCTGCTCGTCGGTGAAGTAAGGTGGTCGGACCGCTCCGACCCGGAGCGCATCCGCGCGGAACTGGTTGACAAGGCGGATCGGGCCCCGTTCCGCAACGGCAGACAGGTGCACTACGCCCTCTGGCTGAAAGCCCCCGATGTCGAGCATGTGGACGGGGCGCCGGTCATCGGACCGGCCGCCGTGATGGCGCCGAACCGTTGAACACGCACGGCATGGCAACCGCCTGATCCGCGCGCCTCCGCGCGCCGCAGTATAATCGCCACGGATCATGACGGAGTTCACTCCCCGCGTCGGCGTGTGCAGCATCGCCTTCAAGGAGCGGAGCGCCGCCGATGCGCTGCGCGCCATCGCCGCCGCCGGCGCCGACAGCGTCGAGCTGTGGGGGCAGCCGCCGCACCTGCCGTATCCCGTGGACGAAGCGTGGTGCGCCGACCTGCGCGAACAGGCGTCCGAGATGGGACTGAGCTTCTCCGCCCTCGGCTCCTACTACTGCCCCGGCAATCATCCGGCCTACGACGGCCATCCGGTGACGAAGGAGAACCAGCTCGCCGCGGCGCGGGCGCTGGGCGCGCCGATCGTCCGCATCTGGCCGGGGAGCGCCGCCCGTCGGGACACGGAGCCCGCGGAGCGTAAGCGGCTGTACGCGGAGATCCGCAACTTCGCCGACGCCGCCGGCGACGCGGGCATCCTGGTGGTGCTGGAGCGGCACGCCGGCTCGCTGACCGAGGGGTGGGACGCGCCGCTGACGGTGCTTGCCGAGATCGGCCACGCCAACGTGGCGCTCAACTACCAGGTGGTGTATCCGGCGCCGCGCGAGGATCTGACCACCCGCGCAGTGCCGGATTACCGGCGCCTGCTCCCGCACGCACGCCACGCGCACCTGCAGAACTACGTGGCGGCAGCCGGCGACCGGCCGCCGCGGACCCTGATCGCCGACGGCGTGGTGGACTATGGCGAGCTCGGCGCGGCGGCCCGCGAATCGGGCTACGACGGCTCCTTCATGATCGAGTTCCCGGCCGACGAGCGCTGCGGCATGAGCGTGGACGAGGCGGTCCGTGCCGACGTGGCCGGCGTGCGCGGCCTGTTGTCGAAGTGACCGGAGGCGCGGCCGGCCGGCCCCCCCACATCGTCGTGATCCTGTCGGACCAACTGCGCGCCGACTGCGTCGGCTGCTACGGCAATCCGATCATCCGGACGCCGCACGTCGACGCGCTGGCGGCAGAGGGCACGCGCTTCGCGCAGGCGTTCTCGCAACACCCCCAGTGCGCGCCCAGCCGTGCCTCGATCCTGACCTCCCGCTATCCGCACGTGAACGGCAGCACGTCCAACTACGTCGCCGTCGGCGACCACGAACTCACCCTGCCGGAGTATCTGCGCGCCCACGGGTACCGCACCGCCGGCACCGGCAAGCTGCACCTGTCGGACGCAAAGCTCTCCGCCTTCGACGAGCTGATCCAGAGCGAAGGCCAGCGCTCCGGCGCCACCGACCCGGAGGTGCTGCACCCGCACTACAAGGCGTGGCTGAAGGCCAACGGCCACTGGCAGACGGCGGTGGAGGCGTTCGCCATGCACGGCCGGCCGGAGTACCTGGAAGGGTTCCGTGCGGCCGTCAACCCGCTGCCCGAGCACGCCTACTTCGACGGCTGGGTGGGCGACCGGACCGTCGAGCTGATTCGCCGGCACCCTGCCGAACAGCCGCTGTTCCTGTTCATGGGCCTGCCCAACCCGCACATACCCTTCGACGCCCCCGAGCCGTACGCGTCGATGTACGACCCGGAGTCGCTTCCGCTGCCGCCGACGTTCGGCGCGGGGCTGGCCAACAAGCCGCCTCAGCACCTCGGCTACAAGCGCCAGGGCCGCAAGGAGAACTTCGAGCATCTGGACGAGGCGGCGCTGCGCCGCGTCACCGCGCTCTACTACGGCAGCATCTCCCTGGTGGATGTGCAGGTGGGCAAGGTGATCGCGGCACTCGCGGAGCGCGAGATGCTGGAGGACACGGTGGTCGCGTTCCTGTCCGACCACGGCGAGCTGCTCGGCCACTTCGGCATGCTGATCAAGAGCATCGACGAATACCCGATGCTGTACGATGTGGGGCTGCACGTGCCGCTGATCATCCGTGCGCCCGGCGGCGAAGCGGGCCGGGTGGTGGACGAGCCGGTCGAGCTGGTCGACTTGGCGCCGACCCTGCTCTCATGCGCGGGTTTGGAGGTGCCGCCGGAGATGCAGGGGACGAGTCAGCGCAGCGCGCTGTTCGGAGGCGAGCCGGCGCGGCGCGAGTACGTGTTCGCGGAGTCCGGGCCGGTGAAGATGGTGCGTGGCGAGCGCTACAAGCTCGTGCACTACCCGGGGCAGCCGTACGGTGAGATGTACGATCTGCAGCGCGACCCGCACGAGGCGGACAACCGCTTCGACGATCCCGACCTGGCTCCGCAGCGCGAGCGGCTTACCCGCGCCCTGCTGGACCGCCTGATCGCCGCCGAAGGGCCCCTGCACGGCGAGTCGCAGCGCGGGCCGGCGTACTGGCGGCGGCAGTATCGGTTACCGTTCGAGTCCGAGGCCTGAAGGATGCACGCGGTCGAGCTGCTGTGGGTGACCTACACGTACCCGGAGGGCGACGAGCCGGTGTTTACCGACCTGTCAGTCCGGCTGCCATCCGGCGTGGCCGCCTTCGTGGGCCAGAACGGGACCGGCAAGTCCACCCTGATGCTGCTGGCCGGTGGCATCGCCCTGCCGGACGCGGGAACCGTGCTGCTGCAGGGCGTCGACACGCGCGATCTGCGCGACCTGCACGAGCGGCAGCGCTTCGTGTCCCTGATCCATCAGAACATGGAATTCGAGACCGAGGAGCCGATCGGCGACCTGCTGGCCCAAGTCTACCTGAGCGGCTACCACGAGGAGCACTCGGAGGAGTTCGTGCGCGAGCTGGTCCGCGTCTTCAATCTGCGGGGCGTGCTGCTCAAGCGCACGCAGGAGGTGAGCAAGGGCGAGCTGCAGCGCACGCTGCTGGCGTTCTGCCTGCTGTACGGGTCGCGGATACTGATGATGGACGAGCCGGTGTTCGCGATGGAGGACCACCAGAAGCGCGCGGCGATGGGCTTCCTGTACGAGTACGTGCGTGGTGAAGGGCTCACCTGGTACTACTCCGCGCACGAACTCGACCTGTCCGAGCAATACTCCGATCACGTTGTGCTGTTCCGGCCGGACGGAGACCCGCTGATCGGCCCTACGGCCGAGGTGCACACCCGCGAGCAACTGGAGCGGGCCTACGACGCGCCCTACGACACACTCAAGCGGCGTGAGGAGCTCTACCGGCAGACCCTGCCGGGCATGCGGTGAAGCTCCACGACCCAGCACCTGCACTCCCGGCACTCCGTGGACTCCAAGGCGGATCCGGTGGCGCCGAAGCAGGCTTCGCAGGAGCGCCCGAGTGAGCTACGTCTGCAGGGGGTTGCGTGTCTTGAGAGCGGGAAATCGAGAGAAATCGCGGTCGGCGGTGTAGAGCGGGTCTACACCGTGCTCCTGACAAATCGCCGCGATGCGAGCGTCGTGCACGCGCGGGCCGACGGCTTTCCCGCCTTCCAGGAGAGCTCGCAGGGTGCTCCACGAGCGAATGCCGTGCTCGCCGATCAGGCGAAGGGTCGGTGACTCCTGCCACATGTCGACCTGCTGCAGCGCATCATCCATCGAGGAAGGCGGATCGTACACGCGAGGGTGCGTCGTGATTGCGATGAACTCATGCAGACAGGGCCAGGGATCGCCCATGCGCCGATCCCCGTGAAGAGGCGCTCGATGACGAGGTCGGCCTGCTCGTGGAACGGGGAGTCTTCGCGGTGAGCGTAGATGAGAATGTTCGTGTCGACGGCAATCATCCGCCGTGGCCCTCATACGCGAGCGATCGGATGGTCTCCCAGGTTCCGGCGCTCACGCCCGGCTGCAAGCCGTTGCCGGCGACCGTGTGACGTCGGTACGCGACACACGTCGGGTTGTGCGCATCGTGCACGACCGCGTGGAGACCGGTCGCGACCAACTCCTTGAGCGTCGTACCGCGTGCGGCCGCCACCTCTTTTGCGTCCTCCATGAGGGCGTCGGGAATCTCTATGGTCGTTTTCATATGGGTGACCATATTCATTCACCCGTCCGTATGCCAAGTCGTGCGAAGGCCGTCTGCGCGCGCCGTCAGACCGATGCCATCTGCCAGACGTCGAGGCGGTCCGCGGTGACCCGGCCGCTGGTCGGACGAACGTCAGCGGATCGCCGATGTGCCCGGACGCCGGCTGGTAGTGGAACGAGGTTCGGTATGCGGAGTCGGCCACGCGGACGCATCGTGCCGTGGCGTGGTTGCCGCCGCCACGCCCGACCCATAGAGTGCGCGCAGGAGACGGCATGAGGCACGACCCCGAGCACACTTGGGGCCACACGATCGCGTTCTGCGACCAGTACTTCCAGCGCGCCTGCGCATTGCTGCGGACCACCCTGGACGAGGTGCCGACCTGGACGGCGGTCGCCGATCGGGCGGTACGGACGATCCGTGCCGGCAGCACCGTGCACGCCAACATCACCACCGGCCACATGCCGACCACGGAGCTGGCGAACGAACGCGAAGGCAACCCGGCGCCGTTCGCGTTCCAGGGTCCCGACCACCACACCCCCGAGCAGTACGCGGCGATGCGCGCGGGCGACCTGCTGCTGACCAACTGTGTGACGCCGGCGGTTCGGGACGTGCGCGACCGCGGGGTGCGCGTCATCGTCTTCACCACCGCGTACGTCAACTCGGGGGCGGCGCCCGGCTGGCTGACCGACAACCCCGGCGGGCTGATGCCGGCGGACGTGGCCGATCAGGTGATCGACACCCACATCCCATGGGAGCAGGGGCTGGTCGAAGTGCCGCAGGTGCCGGAGATGAAGGTCTTTCCCGGCTCCTCCAACGTGAGCTGCGCCATCCACTGGTGCCTGACCGCGGAGGTGACGCAGGCGCTCGGCACAGGCGGCTCGCCCGACGGGTCCAGGGCGCGCGCCTACCTGGCCGTTCTGCTGGAGCGGCTGGGCGAGGTGAACCGCCGCCACCGCCAGGCGATCGGCGAGGAAGCGGTGGAGCTGGCCCGGAGGGTGATCTCAGGAGGCCACGTCGACCTCAACGGCAGCAACGAAGGGGTGCGGGCGGACGCGAACACCGTGGCCCAGGGCCTGATGCTGACCTGCGCTCATCCGCCGCGGTCAGCCTCCGAGGGCGGCGATACCGACACCCTGATCATCACCGCCGTGAGCGCCGACCATCCGCAGGAGATCGCGTGGGCGGAGGAGGCTCGGGCGAACGGCACCCGCGTGGTGACCGTCGGCATGGAGACCTCGCCACGCATGCAGGAGCTGAGCGACCGCTACCTGGGCAACGCCTGCGACGAGGCGGGCGGCGTGGTCGAGGTGTTCGGCTGCGCCGAACCGATCTGCCCCACGAGCGGCATCATCGACAACGTGCTCACGCAGATGCTGCTGGCACAGATGACCGACGAGATGTGCCGCCGCGGCGCGGTTCCCTACTTCTACATGGGCCTCTACCGCCTGGGTGGTCGCGAATACAACACGGCGATGAAGCGCCACTTCGACGCGCGCGGGTACTGAGAATCGGGCCGCGTGTTTGCCGGCTGCCGAGGCCGATGCTACCATCCGAGCGACGGAGGAAGATATGGCAGACAGCGACAGACCTGAAACGACTCGACGCATCGTCATCTTCCTCGACATCGATGGCGTTCTGCAGCCTCCCGAACGACAGACACGATTCAAGCATGACCTGGAGAAGCTGCGACGCTCGCTGGCTGACACGTTCGACGACGCGCTCTATCTGAGCATGGACAAGTACGATCTTGGGGCGGTCTACCATGACTGGGACAGCGAAGCGGTCGAACGGCTGCGCGCGCTGTGCGCAGACTTCAGCGCGAATATCGTGATCAGCTCGGATTGGCGCAGAAGCAGCTCCATCCGCAAGCTCCAGGCGTTGTTTCGCATACACGATCTGCATGACTACGTGATCGATGCGACGAAGGAGATCGACGGCCCGCCGCACTACCGGGCGGGAGAGGTCAAGGAATACCTGGAATCGCATCCGGAGATCGATCGCTTCGTGATCATCGACGATGGCTATCGTCACGAGTTCGATGAGCTGTTTCCCGAGCAATTCGTGCATACCGGGTACCGCCTGGAGGCCGACGATGAGCGGCGTGCTCGGCAGATTCTGTCGGGTCTCCCGGCACAGCCGAACCGGGCGTTGCCGGAGTATGGTCCTCTGCCAGCCGGGTTGTCAGGCTTGTTCGGAGAGTGAGGACGTGGGCGGGCGCGGCGATGGCGGCCTCGCTTCGCTGAAGATGGCGCCGGCGACCAGACGCAGACTGCCGATCGGCATCCAGACCTTTCGGAAACTCCGAGAGCAGGGCTGCTACTACGTGGACAAGACGGCCTACATCGTGCGGTTGCTCCACGAGGGTACCCACTACTTCCTGTCGCGGCCGCGGCGGTTCGGCAAGAGCCTGTTCCTGGACACGCTGAAGGAGTTCTTCGAGGGCAGCGAGGAGTTGTTCGCCGGGCTGTATATCCACGACCGCCATGACTGGTCGGAGCGGCATCCGGTGATGCGGCTGAGCTTCGGAGGCGGCAGCTTCACGGAACCCGCGAATCTGGAAACGAGCGTGATGGCACAGTTGGAGGGCGTTGCGGAGCAGGCGGGCGTGAGGGCGCGCTACGCCACCGCGCCGGAGCGGTTCGCTCACCTGATACGGACGTTGCACACGCACACCGGGCAGCGTGTCGCGGTGCTGGTGGACGAGTACGACAAGCCGATCCTGGACGCGCTGGTGGACGAGCCGGAGGTGGCGCTGGCCAACCGAGACTATCTGCGCGGCCTGTACGGGGTGATCAAGGACTCGGACGCGCACGTGCGGTTCACCTTTCTGACCGGCGTCAGCAAGTTCTCGAAGGTCAATCTCTTCTCCCAGTTGAACAATCTCACGGACCTCACGCTGGATCCGGTCTATTCGTCGATCTGCGGCTACACGGAAGACGACCTGGACACGGTGTTCGCGCCGGAACTGGCCGGCCTGGACCGGGAACGGGTGCGCGAATGGTACAACGGCTATAGCTGGCGCGGCGCGGAGAAGGTGTACAACCCGTACGACGTACTGTTGCTGCTGCGCCGGCGTGAGTTCGAGGCGCACTGGTTCGAGACGGGTACGCCGGCGTTTCTGGTCGACAAGCTGTTCGAGCGGCGGGTCTCGTCGGTGTCGCTGGACCGGACGGTGAGCACCGCGGCCCTGCTGTCGGCGTTCGACGTGGACCATATCGGCACGGAGGCGCTGCTGTTCCAGACCGGCTACCTGACGATCACCGGCGAGGAGCGGCTGGGCGGCAAGCCGCTGTATCGGCTCGGCTATCCCAACCGCGAGGTGCGCCAGAGCCTGAACGAGCATCTGCTGTGCCACCTGGTGCGGGACGCGGAGCGCCAGACGGGGAACAGCATGCGCTTGGCGCGCCTGCTTGCGGCGCACGACTGCGCCGGGCTGCAGGAGTTGTTCCATGCGTTCTTCGCGAGCATCCCGTACGAATGGCACACGAGCAACGACATCGCCAACTACGAGGGCTACTACGCGAGCGTGTTCTACTCGTACTTCGCGGCGCTGGGCTACGAGATCGCCGTCGAGGAGTCGAGCAGCCACGGCCGGCTGGACATGGCCGTGCGCACCGGCGGGCACGTCTACCTGTTCGAGTTCAAGGTGGTCGAGATGTCGCCGCCGGGATCGGCCCTCGCCCAGTTGCAGGAGCGGGACTACGCGGCCAAGTACCGCGGCAGCGGCGAGCCCATCCACCTGATCGGCGTGGAGTTCAGCCGCCGGATGCGCAACGTCACCGCATTCGAGGTGGCCGACGGCTGAGATGAACAGGACGGGTTCCGGTTTACGTCTCTCTTGAAGCTGCGACAGGCGCGCCGGTCACGTCTGCCGTGACGACGGCTTCCAGGTAGAGGCCGAGGACGATGATCACGCCTTGCGAGCCGATCAGGAGATGGAGGAGCATCGCCCAGTACTCGAAGTCGCTCGTCGTGAGTCCGAGGTGGATCGACCAGATGAGCGCCGCGCTGCCGAGGATGACGAGCAGAAGGCCACCGACGACCAGGGGCAGGGCGGCGGAGCGCGCGCGCATTGAGAGCCACGTCAGGAGCCCGATGGCGATGATGAGGCTGGCCGCGACGAGTTGCAGGGCCGGCCAGCCGGATCCCCAGGGGGCGTGGAGCAACACGACCGCGGACCACGCGGTAGCGGCCAGTGCCGTGCAGGCGGCGAGACAGAGGCGGGCGAAGCGGAGCAGCCGGATGACGACGATCATGGTGTCCATGGAGGGCAGAGTGCAACTATTGAAAAGTACTTGTCAATACAAAGTTAATGTTCGAGTTCAAGGTCGGTCGGGCGACGGGTCTCCCTGAGCAGCGGCTCCAGAGTAAGATGGGCCGATGACCCGGCGCCGTCTGCCCATCGGCATACAGACCTTCCGCACGCTGCGGGAGCAGGACTGCTACTACGTGGACAAGACGCCGTACATCGAGCGCCTCCTCCGTGAGGGGTCGCGCTACTTCCTGTCGCGGCCGCGGCGGTTCGGCAAGAGCCTGTTCCTGGACACGCTGAAGGAGCTGTTCGAGGGCAGCGAGGAACTGTTCGCAGGGCTGCACATTCACGGTCGCCATGACTGGTTGGAGCGTCATCCGGTGGTGCGGTTGAGCTTCGGCGGCAGCAGCTTCACGGAGCCGGCGAATCTGCACGCGAGCGTGATGGCTCAGTTGGAGGACATGGCGGAACAAGAAGGCGTGAGCGCGCGCTACGCCACCGCGCCGGAGCGGTTCGCGCATCTGATCAGGACGCTGCACAGGCATGCCGGGCAGCGGGTCGCGGTGCTGGTGGACGAGTACGACAAGCCGATCCTGGACGCGCTGGTGGAGAAGCCGGAGGTAGCCCGGGCCAACCGCGACTACCTGCGCGGCCTGTACGGGGTGATCAAGGACAGCGACGCGCACGTGCGGTTCACGTTCCTGACGGGCATCAGCAAGTTCTCCAAGGTGAACCTGTTCTCGCAGTTGAACAACCTCACCGACCTCACCCTCGACCGGCGCTACTCGGCGATCTGCGGATACACGCAGCGGGATCTGGACACGGTGTTTGCGCCCGAGATCGCCGGCCTGGACCGGGAGCAGGTGCGCGAGTGGTACAACGGCTACCGCTGGCGCGGCGAGGAGAAGGTGTACAACCCCTACGACGTGCTGCTGCTGTTCGACAGCCGCGAGTTCGAGGCGCACTGGTTCGAGACCGGTACGCCGACGTTTCTGGTCGAGACCCTTTTCGAGCGCCGGGTTTCATCGGTGTCACTGGACGAGACGCTGAGCACCGCGGATCTGCTGTCGGCGTTCGACGTGGACCACATCGGCACCGAGGCGTTGCTGTTCCAGACCGGCTACCTGACGATCACGGGGGAAGAGCGGCTGGGCGGCATGCCCCTGTATCGGCTCGGCTATCCGAACCGGGAGGTCCGCCAGAGCCTGAACCGGGTGCTGCTGCGCCATCTGGTTCAGGACGCGGCGCGGCAGATGGCGAACAGCATCCGCTTGGCGCGTCTGCTGGAGACGGTCGATTGCGCGGGCCTGCGAGATATGTTCCATGCCTTCTTCGCGAGCATCCCGTACGAGTGGCACACGAGCAATGACATCGCCAACTACGAGGGGTACTACGCGAGCGTGTTCTACTCCTATTTCGCGGCGCTGGGATACGAGATTTCGGTGGAGGAATCGAGCAGCCACGGCCGGCTGGACATGGCCGTGCGTGTCGGCGGGCACAGGTATCTGTTCGAGTTCAAGGTGGTGGAAATGGCGCCGCCGGGCTCGGCGCTCGCGCAGCTGCGGGAGCGCGGCTACGCGGACAAGTATCGCGGGCACGGTGAGCCGATCCATCTGATCGGCGTGGAATTCAGCCGTCAGACGCGCAACGTGACGGCATTCGAGGTAGGCGACGGCTGACCAGGCTCGATCACGGACGCGAATGACCGTCGCGAGCAGTCTGTTGTCGAGTGCGGGAGCGTCGTTGACGAGGCCGCGCTGCGGCTGCCTCCTATGCGGTTCCTGT
Source organism: Spirochaetia bacterium (assembly GCA_965215345.1). GTDB lineage: Bacteria > Spirochaetota > Spirochaetia > SZUA-6 > Bin103 > CATQHW01. The sequence continues at coordinate 4,117,382 of CBDCDL010000002.1, forward strand.
TCGTCGGGCCAGCGGTTTGTCTCCGGCTTCCTTCAGATCCCGCCTCACGACACCCTTGCCTTCGACTCACCGTTCCCTCGCCGGGCCAGTAGAGGACTTGCATGTTTCGCGCACGCCGCACCTCCTGGCGAGAGCCCATGCCGGGCGCACCACAAGAAAGAGCCGGCTGGCAAGGTGCCAGCCGGCTCGTGATCAGTCGTCAGGCGGAAAGCGTTACGGTGAGGGGCACTCCGCTACCAAGTGGCCCCACATGCGGGTCGCCGCTGCCTCGATCTCCGGGCCGGGCCCTCCGTTCCAGCGGTCGAGCCAGTCCTGATAGGCGGACACCGGCTTCTGGCCGATGATGATCTGACCGAACAGCGCCACCGACTCGTTCAGGAAGTCCTGATTGGCGGCGCGCAGATCGTTGCCGTCCTCATCGAGCGCGCTGACGAAGGACTGCGTCAGCATGCACACGTTGTTCGCTCCCAAGGGCGAGTCCGGGTCGAAGCGGACCTGCTGCACCCAGTCGTTCTGAATGGTATTGGTAAACTCGGGATCGCCCATGAAGTCGCGGATCGCGCCGTAGCCCAGCGGCGTGTTGCGCGCCACGACGCCGAAACCCAGCCCCTGCCGGGACTCGGACTCCGAGAACGCCTCCGCCCACTGCGGCTTGTTGTTCTCACCGAGCGTCCAGTGGGTGCCCTCGATACCATAACTGATCAGGTGCGAGGCATCGCGCTGGTTCAGCGCGTCGACGGCCTGCATGATCGCATGCACGCGATCGCGATCGTCGTTGTTCTGGACGCCGATACCATGGCCGTTGCCGTGCATCGGGTGCCAGGCGTAGGTCACCGGGAAGTAGCCTTCGACCCGCGGAGGGCCGGTGTACGCGAACGTGGCGTCCGGGCTGTGCTCCTTCAGGGTCTTGTGGAAGTCCTCGTGTTCGAACGGCCAGCCCGGATGCTCCCAGCCCTTCATGATGGCCACGCCGGCGTCGAACGGCTCACTTTCGCCGTTGACGGTGACGAACTCGGGGTCGAGATAGCCCTCTGCGTACCAGCGGGCCAGGATCTCCAGCGCCTGGATCATCTCCGGCTGCCCCTGGCTGTACACCAGCTTGTCGCCCTTCTTGAGGAAGCGGTTGTTCGACAGGCCGAAGGCGTTCATCACGGCGTTGAAGGAGCGGTAGTACTCGGTGTCCCGGTAGCGGGTGCCGTACGAGTAGCGGTCGGGGTACTTGGCCTTGTAGGCCGCGAACACCGCCTCCCACTCTTCCATCGTGTGCGGGACATTCATGCCCAGCTCATCCAGATAGTCCTGGCGCCACAGGTAGCCGTGGCCGTAGTTGGCGTGCTTCCAGACCATCGGATAGTGCTTCAGCACGCCGTCGCGCTTGTAGCGCTCCAGGGTGAAGTCCAGGTCCAGTCCTGCGCCGGAGGCAAAGGCGCTGAGACCCTCGTAGTACGTGGGCATGTGCTCGGCAACCTCTGCGACGCTCAGGTCGGAAGTGCCCTGCTGGATGAGCTGCTCGAACCAGTAGGTCTCGAACAGGTCGGGCAGGTCGTTGGCGCCGAACACCACGCGCAGCTTGTCCCGATAGGAGATGCCGCCCTGGCCCGAACAGGGGATGTGGACCCAGTTCACGCCGAGGTTCGCGTTGATCTCTTCGAGCAGCGGCGTGGAGGTCTCCGGCCACACATGGCAGTGCTCGGTCATGAATGTGATCGTGATCGGCTCGTCGGCGGCCATCTCGGTCTGGCCCTCGGCGAAAGCCCCGCCGGCTACCGTCATGCTCAACAGCAGTACCAGTAGTTTCTTCAATTCGTTCTCCTTGTAGGAATTATGGACAACATGCCGACCGCGATGGTCCGCGGCTCATGCATATGTCCTCGTCGGACGACTGATCGGTTCCGAACGTGTTACACATTCTACCCCTTCATCGAGCCCATGAGAATACCCTCTTGGCGAATTTCCTGGAGGGTAGCCGTCGTGCTGCAGATCGATGTCCACGAGGAGCTTGTCGAGCAGCTTGAGCAACAGGACGACCTCAAAGCGATCGAAGAAGCGATGAAGGACTCGGAGCGGATTCCCTAACTGACCGACAGCGCCCAAAGGGCGCCGCTTCCATCACCCTGAACGACTACCACGAGCGTGACCTCATGGGATACCTGGTCAGCCGTCGGCTACCTCGAATGCGATCACGTTGCGCATCCGGCGGCTGAACTCCACGCCGATCAGGTGGATGGGCTCGCCGCTGCCGCGGTACTTGGCCGCGTAGTCCCGTTCCCGCAACTGGGCGAGCGCTGACCCCGGCGGCGACATCTCGACCACCTTGAACTCGAACAGGTAGACGTGCCCGCCGGTGCGCACGGCCATGTCCAGCCGGCCGTGGCTGCTCGACTCCTCGACGGCGATCTCGTAGCCCAGCGCCGCGAAGTACGAGTAGAACACGCTCGCGTAGTAGCCCTCGTAGTTCGCGATGTCGTTGCTCGTGTGCCATTCGTACGGGATGCTCGCGAAGAACGCATGGAACAGCTCCTGAAGCCCGGCGCAGTCGTGCGCCGCAAGCAGGCGCGCCAAGCGCATGCTGTTCCCCGTCTGGCGCTCCGCGTCCCGCACCAAGTGGCGCAGCAGATGCTCGTTCAGGCTCTGGCGCACCTCGCGGTTGGGATAGCCGAGCCGATACAGCGGCTTGCCGCCCAGCCGCTCCTCGCCGGTGATCGTCAGGTAGCCGGTCTGGAACAGTAATGCCTCCGTCTCGACGTGGTCCACGTCGAACGACGACAGCAGCTCGGTGGTGCTCACCGTCCGGTCCAGCGACACCGACGAGACCCGCCGCTCGAACAGCTTGTCGACCAGAAACGCCGGCGTACCCGTCTCGAACCAGTGCGCCTCGAACTCACGCCGGCGCAGCAGCAACAGTACGTCGTACGGGTTGTACACCTTCTCCGCGCCGCGCCAGCTATAGCCGTTGTACCATTCGCGTACCTGTTCCCGGTCCAGGCCGGCCAGTTCCGGCGCGAACACCGTGTCCAGGTCATCTTCCGTGTAGCCACAGATCGACGAATAGACCGGATCCAGCGTGAGGTCCGTGAGATTGTTCAACTGGGAGAAGAGATTGACCTTCGAGAACTTGCTGATGCCGGTCAGGAAGGTGAACCGCACGTGCGCGTCCGAGTCCTTGATCACCCCGTACAGCCCGCGCAGGTAGTCTCGGTTGGCCAGCGCCACCTCCGGCTCGTCCACCAGCGCGTCCAGGATCGGCTTGTCGTACTCGTCCACCAGCACTGCCACCCGCCGCCCCGTCTCCTTGTGAAGAGCCTGCAGCAGATGCCGAAAGCGCGCCGGAGCGGTGTCGTACCGCACCGGGATCTCCCTGTCTCGCGCCAGGCCGTCCAGTTGCGCCATCACGTCCGCGTGCAAGGTGCCCGGCTCCTTGAAGTTGCCGCCGCCGAAGCTCAGCCGCACCACGGGGTTCCGCTTCGACCAGTCGTGGCGGTCGTGGATGTACAGCCCGGCGAACAGCGCCTCGTTGCCCTCGAAGAACTCCTTCAGCGTGTCCAGGAACAGACTCTTGCCGAACCGCCGCGGCCTCGACAGGAAGTAGTGCGTGTCCTCGTTGAGCAACCGTTGGACGTAGGCGGTCTTGTCCACGTAGTAGCAGTCCCGCTCCCGCAGCTTGCGGAAGGTCTGGATGCCGATGGGGAGCCGGCGCCTGGACATCGAGGTCATCTTACCCTGGAGCCGGCGGCGCTCAAGCATCCGCACGGCGGACTCTGCCTGGTTTCTGCGATCCGCGCTCTCTTGCGAACGGCCACCTCGTCGCGGGCTCGCTCGACCGTCGCGAACGGCGCCTCCCGGTCCCCGGACCGGCGTCATCACCGCCGGTCGCTACGTGCAGCATCAGATGCTCCATGATCTTCCTTGTCGTGTATCGGCACTCGTCAGGTCGGGCGCGTCGTAATCAGTATCCGTCTCTTCGGCTCGCACCGCTGGATCATCGACACCGGGAACGACGTGCGATGCCGTACGAGTCTATGCTTGGCGACGGGCAGGAACGATGCCGGCGACCTCCAGCGTAACCTCGGGAAGCGCGGACGGAGCCAACACGTCGCCCGGCACGAAGCGACGCACGAACCCGTACCCCCGATGCGAGGGCTCGGTATGGACTTCGATTCGATCGTGCTCCAGATCCACGATCCACACCTCGCGGATGCCGGCACGCGCGTAGAAGGGCACCTTGGTGTTCAGGTCGTAATCGAGCGAGGAATCCGCCACCTCCACCAGAAGCAGCACGTCCGCTGCGGCGGGATGGCCGTAATCGTAGTGGTCGTCGCGCGGGATCAGCAGCATCAGGTCCGGCTGAGGCTCGGACACGTCCGATTCAGCCAGCGGGTTCTGCACCCACACCAAGGCTCGCCCCCCAAGATTGCCCGACTGGGCAAACCCGTTGGTCAGGCGGCCGACGCAGGCAGCATGACGATTGCCTATCGGTGACATGACGATGACCTCGCCCTCCACGAGCTCGACCCGTTCCTCCGGAGCGAGGATTCCCGCTTCCCCCATGGCGTGGTAGTCCTCACGCGTAAAGCACTTGCGGCTGTCGGAGGGCTGTAAGGCTGTCGCGGTTCCCATCACACCAGTGAGCCCGGAACAGGATAGCTCGACACTGAGAGTGTTGTCGAGAACAGATCGCCTGGCCATGGAGAAGAGGGCGGTTGACAGAAGGAACCGGCCGGCTCGTGATCAGTCGTCAGACAGCGAGGTCAGGGTGAGGGGCACTCCTCTACCAAATGGCCCCACATGCGGGTCGCGGCTTCCTCGATCGCCGGACCAGGGCCTGCATTCCAGCGTTCCAGCCAGTCCTGATAAGCCGACAACGGCTTCTGGCCGATGATGATCTGGCCGAACAGGGCAACCGACTCGTTCAGGAAGTCCTGGTTGGCGGCTCGTACGTCGTTGCCATCCTCATCGAGCGCGCTCACGAAGGACTGCGTCAGCATGCACACGTTGTTCGGTCCCAGGATGGCGTCGTCGTCGAAGCGAATTTCCTGCATCCAATTGTTGTGAACGGTATCGGTGAACGCCGGATATCCCGCGAATCGTCGGATCGAGGCGTAATCCAGCGGAGAGGGGTAGATAACACTGAAGCCCATCCCGGAACGTACTTCCGCATCCGCGAACTCGTCAGTCCACTGTTCCTTTCCATCCTCGCCGAGTGTCCAGTGCACATTCTCGAATCCCCATCGTACCAACCTGTTGGCATCCTCGAACCGGTTCACTACGTCGATGGCCTGCATGATCGCGTGAACCCGCTCACGATCGTCGTTGTTGCGCCGGGCGATGCCGATGCCGTTGCCGTGCATCGGATGCCATGCGTAAGTCACCGGGAAGTAGCCTTCGACCCGCGGAGGGCCGGTGTACGCAAAGGTGGCGTCCGGGCTGTGCTCCTTCAGCGTCGGGTGGAATCTCTCGTCGTCGAACGGCCAGTGCGGATGCTCCCAGCCCTTCATGATGGTGACGCCGGCGTCGAACGGCTCGCTTTCGCCGTTGACGGTGACGAACTCGGGATCCAGGTAGCCTTTCTGGTACCAGCGGGCCAGGATCCCCAGCGCCTGGATCATCTCCGGCTGCCCCTGGCTGTACACCAGCTTGTCGCCCTTCTTGATGAAGCGGTTGTTCGACAGGCCGAAGGCGTTCATCACGGCGTTGAAGGAGCGGTAGTACTCGGTGTCCCGGTAGCGGGTGCCGTACGAGTAGCGGTCGGGGTACTTGGCCTTGTAGGCCGCGAACACCGCCTCCCACTCTTCCATCGTATGCGGGACGTCCATGCCCAGTTCGTCCAGATAGTCCTGGCGCCACAGGTACCCATGGCCGTAATTGGCTGAGCTCCAGAGCATCGGAACATGTCTCAGCACGCCGTCGCGCTTATAGCGCTCCAGGATAAAGTCCAGGTCCAGGCCGGCGCCTTCGGCGAAGTTGGAAATTCCCCACCAATAGAACGGCAGGTACGTCTGAACCTCTTCCACGCTCAGGTCCGACGTGCCCTGCTGGATGAGTTGCTCGAACCAGTAGGTCTCGAACACGTCAGGGAGGTCGTTGGCGCCGAACAGGACTCTTAGCTTGTCTCCATATGAGATGCCGCCCTGCCCCGAGCAGGGAACGTGGACCCAGTTGACGCCCAGCACCACGTTCATCTGCTCCAGCAACGGGGTGCTGGTCTCCGGCCAATGGTTGCAACCCTCCCGTATGAGGGTGATCGTGATCGGCTCGCCGCCGGGATCGGATTGGCCTTCAGCCAGGGCGCCGACGGCTACCACCACACTGAACAGCAGTACCAGTACTCTCGTCATCCTTTGCTCCGTATGGAAGGTATGGACACCGTACGGTCCATGACGACCATGGCCGTACGCCTGTCTTCATCGGACGACTGATCAGGATCCGATCGTTGGCTTCATAGTCTACCCCTTCAGCGAGCCGATGAGAATCCCCTTGGCGAAGTACTTCTGCAGGAACGGGTAGACCAGCACGATCGGGATCAACGAGTAGAGCAGGATGGCGGAGCGGATGGTCTCAGCCGTGTACTGTCTGTCGTGGCTCTCCTCCAGGAGCTGCTGCAGCCGGATCTCGGCGGCTATGCCGCCGCGTGACGCCTCGTTCACGTCCGCGATGATGCGGCCCAGGAGCTGCGGGATGAAGATCTTGCCGCGGCTGATGTAGATCAGGATGTCGAACCAGGCGTTCCAGTGGGTGACGAACGTGATCAGGGCGAGGACGGCGAGCACCGGCTTGGACAGCGGCAGGATCAGTCGCACAAAGACACGCAGCTCGCCGGCGCCGTCTATGCGTGCGCTCTCCGTCAGCTCCTCGGGCAGCGTCATGAAGAAGTTGCGCGTTATGATCATCCAGAATAGATTGATCAGGGTCGGCATCCACAGCGAGCCCATGGTGTTGAACAACCCCAGCCCGCGCACCAGGAGGAACAGTGGCACGATACCGCCCGTAGTGAACATCGCGATGAGCACGAAGATCGTATACGAGCGGCGAAATGGAAGGTACCTCTTCGACAACGGATAGGCGGCCAACGCCGTGAAGATGACGTTCAGCACGATGCCGACCACGGTGCGATAGAGCGACCAGTAGTACGCCTCCACTGTCGAACGCTGTCGGAAGATACGCTTCCAGGACTCCAGGGTCACTTCGCCTGCTTGAGGCAGCAGGTAGAGGCCACCCGTCACCACGGCCACCGGGGTGCTCACCGACAGAGAAATGTGGCGTGCGAACGGGAGCAGCACGCTGAGTGCGAACACCGCCATGAAAAGCACGATCACCACCTGTCCGAACCGCTCGCCGAAGCGGCGGCGCACCGCGACTACCACAGCGCGTACTCCGAGAATCGGCGCACGATCAAGTTGGTGCCCCAGACGAGGACTATGTTGACGCCGGTCCGCAAGATGGTCACCGCCGTGCTGAATTCGTACTGGAACCCTTCGAACGCGAGCCGGTAGATATAGGTGTCGACCACGTCGGCTACTCCGTACACCAGCGGGTTGTACAGGTTGAAGACCTGCTCGAAGTTGGCGGTTACCAGTCCTCCCATGCGGAAGATGAACAGGATGGTGATTACCGGGATCATGCTGGGCAGGGTGATGTGCCACGCCATGCTGAGCCGTCCGGCGCCGTCGATGTAGCCTGCCTCGTACAACTCCTGGTCGATGCTGGCGATGCTGGCCAGGTAGACGATCGTGCCGAAGCCGACTTCCTTCCAGATTCCGCTGATGATGTACACTGCAAGCCATGGCCGCGGAAAGACCATGAAGTAGGGCGCCTGAGCGCCGAAGAAACGGTAGATCGCCCCCACGACCCCCGAGCCCGGGGACATGAACTCGACGACCAAGGCGCCCAGGAACACCCATGACAGGAAGTGCGGGAAGTACACGACCGTCTGAACGGTGCGCTTGTATGCCTGGGAACGCAGCTCGTTGAGCAGGAGTGCCAGGATGATCGGTGCGGGAAAGCCGAATATGGTGGTCAGCACGGCGAGGCGAATGGTGTTCCGTATCGCACGCAGGAAGGCCGTGGGGTCCAGGAACAGTCTCTCGAAGTGCTTCAGCAACGGGGTCGCCCACGGGCTTCCCAGGATTCCGTCGTTGACGTCGAAGGACTTGAAGGCGAGAGTCATCCCGTAGAGTGGCAGGTACTGAAAGATGATCAGCCAGATCGTGCCGGGGATGAGCAGTAGCAGCAGGGAACGGTGGACGTAGACGTCTCGTATCCACTGTGTCCGCTTGCGGCGCAACGGCCGGCCGGCCGGAGTTGAGGACGGGGTGACGGTCTGCCGGTAGGTGGGGAGGGATGCCATCGAGAATCGGGGCCGGAGGGTACCGAACACCGGCGATTGGCGCAAGCTGCGCGAATCGGCGTTGCCGCTCCTTGCCGCTCGGTGCCTCGCTCATACAGTGTATGTCCTGCAGGCTGGGCTGACGGCGGTCTGATGACTTGGGAGACATGATGCAACACCTGAGGCGCGCAAGCACCCGGTCATCGTGTTCAACCGCCATGACTCGGAGGCGCTACTGGTCCATCTGGACGACGACTCGCTGGCGGAACCGGGGATCCGGCGGTCGCTCGCGACCGCGCTCTACCGTGACCGGAGCCTGTCTCTTGGCCGGGCGGCGCGATTCGCGGGCGTCCCGCTGGCGGAGTTCATCCGGTACGTGTCGCGATGCGGCATCCCGGTGGTGCGCGGGACGGCAGCCGAAGTCGGCACGGACGCGGAGGCGATCGGGCCATGGACACAAGGCTCGTCGCGGCCGACGCGAGCCCGCTGATCGGTCTGGCGGCCGCCGGAGCGTTCGATCTGTTGACCAGCTTCGGGACCGTCACGGTGACGGCGGTGGTACGGGACGAGGTGCTGGCGGGCGACGACCTGCCGGGCGCCGCGGAGCTCGCCGAGGCCGTGCGGGCCGGATGGATCCAGGTCGTCGATGCCGAGGCGGACACGACGGCGGTCGGCGACCTCGACACCGGAGAGGCCAGCACCCTCACGTCGGCGTTACAACACCCGGGGCCGTGTCTGGTAGTGCTGGAGGAGGCGCTGGGCCGCTGGCATGCCAACGCGCGTGGACTAACCGTGACCGGCCTGGCGGGCGTCCCTGATCGCGGCCCATCGCGCCGGCTTCATGGACGGCGTTCGTCCGTACCCTGACCGGCTGGAGAAGAGCGACTTCAGGCTGTCGGACGCGGTCATTCAAGCCGTCCTGGACCAGACCGAGGAGACCGCACGTCCCGAGCGCGCGTGAGTTCAGAGTGGAGCCGATGCCCGATCTACCACCTGCCGCGCCCCATGATGCGCTGTTCCGCGCGTTGCTCGCAGACCCTGGACGGGCGGACACGTTGGTACGGGAGTATCTGCCTCCCGCAGTTGCTGCGGAACTGTCGGACGCCCCGATCCGCTTGGTGGATGCGAGCTTCGTGGATGCCGTGCTGCATCGGAGCCACAGCGACCGGCTGTTCGAGGCGCGCCTGAACGGCGGCGGCACCGCATATGTCTACGTGTTGCTTGAGCACAAGGCGGCGCCTGATCCGGGCACGCCGCTGCAGATGCTCGGCTACATGGTGCGCATCTGGCAGCGCTATGCGGAGGGCCGTGCATCGCGCCTGCGGGCGCTGCCGCCGATCGTGCCGCTGATCTTCTACCACGGCCGGGAGCGCTGGAGCGGGGCGCTGTCAGTGGCGGAGATGATCGCGGGCGAGGGGGAGTTGGCGGCGTTTGCGCGCCGGCTGTGCTGCGTGCTGCATGATCTGGGTGAGCGGCCGCTGGCCGAGCTGTCGGGCGACCCTGCGGTTTGGTCGGGGCTGGCGGCGTTGGTGGCGGCGTTCCGTGGGCAGCCGGAGGAAGGGGTGCTGCGGCGGATTCTGTCGGGGGTGCCGGACGGAAGCGAGTTGGAGCTGCAGGTGCTCTCGTATATCGTGAGGACCTACGAGCTGACGCCTGCGGTGCTGGAGACGGCGGCGCGGGCGGCGAAGCCGCAACGCTGGGAGGCGCTGATGTCAACCGTCGCGGAAGCATGGGTGCGGGAGGCCAAGGCCGAGGGTAGAGTGGAAGGCAAGGCCGAGGGTAGAGCCGAAGGCAAGGCCGAGGGTAGAGCCGAAGGCAAGGCCGAGGGTAGAGTCGAAGGCAAGGCCGAGGGTAGAGCCGAAGGCAAGGCCGAGACGCTGATTCGTCTTCTGCAGCGGCGATTCGGTCCCGTTACGGAAAGTACCCGGGCGCGAGTAGCGGTCGGGTCGGCGGCGGAGATCAATGGCTGGATCGACGCACTGCTTGACGCGCAAAGCCTGACGGAGGTGTTCGACACCGGCAAGCATTGATCGCCGTCGATCGGCCGACAGCGGCGGCGCAGCGGTGCTCGGCCGCTTTTGCCATGCCGGGTCGCGGTACCGGTATTCATCGCCCCGCAGGTGTGCGGCCCGCGGGCTTGCCGTCGCCGGGGACCGACCGCGGTGCTGACCGGCATCTTCTACAGGAGAAACGATGGAACCTCTCACATTGCACGTAGCGACCGGCGGTGATGACGCCGGTCCGGGGACCGAGGAGGCGCCGTTCGCGACGATCGAACGAGCCCGCGACGAGGTGGCCGAGCGTCTGCTGGACGGAGCCGTCTCCGGCGCCGCTGACACGCCAGTCGTGTTCGCTGCGGCGCCGGGCGAGCGGGTCGTGCTCTCCGGCGGCGTGCCGGTGACCGGATGGCAGCGTGAGGGGGACTCAGGTGATCTCTGGGCCGCCTCCACCCCAACCGGCGAGATGTTCCGCACCCTGCGGGTCCGCGACCGGCTGGCCGAGCGCACGCTATCCCTCGGCCGACCCGGCCGACCGCATCCAGGGCGGCTGGCTGTTCGCTGACTGGTGGCGCCATCCGTGGGAGCGCGGCCGTCCGAGGAGACCGCACGTCCCGAACGCGCGTGAGTTCAGAGTGGAGCCGATGCCCGATCTGCCACCTGCCGCGCCCCATGATGCGCTGTTCCGCGCGTTGCTCGCAGCCCTGGACGGGCGGACACGTTGGTACGGGAGTATCTGCCTCCCGCAGTTGCTGCGGAACTGTCGGACGCCCCGATCCGCTTGGTGGATGCGAGCTTCGTGGATGCCGTGCTGCATCGGAGCCACAGCGACCGGCTGTTCGAGGCGCGCCTGAACGGCGGCGGCACCGCATATGTCTACGTGTTGCTTGAGCACAAGGCGGCGCCTGATCCGGGCACGCCGCTGCAGATGCTCGGCTACATGGTGCGCATCTGGCAGCGCTATGCGGAGGGCCGTGCATCGCGCCTGCGGGCGCTGCCGCCGATCGTGCCGCTGATTTTCTACCACGGCCGGGAGCGCTGGAGCGGGGCGCTGTCAGTGGCGGAGATGATCGCGGGCGAGGGGGAGTTGGCGGCGTTTGCGCGCCGGCTGTGCTGCGTGCTGCATGATCTGGGTGAGCGGCCGCTGGCCGAGCTGTCGGGCGACCCTGCGGTTTGGTCGGGGCTGGCGGCGTTGGTGGCGGCGTTCCGTGGGCAGCCGGAGGAAGGGGTGCTGCGGCGGATTCTGTCGGGGGTGCCGGACGGAAGCGAGTTGGAGCTGCAGGTGCTCTCGTATATCGTGAGGACCTACGAGCTGACGCCTGCGGTGCTGGAGACGGCGGCGCGGGCAGCGAAGCCGCAACGCTGGGAGGCGCTGATGTCAACCGTCGCGGAAGCATGGGTGCGGGAGGCCAAGGCCGAGGGTAGAGTGGAAGGCAAGGCCGAGGGTAGAGCCGAAGGCAAGGCCGAGGGTAGAGCCGAAGGCAAGGCCGAGACGCTGATTCGTCTTCTGCAGCGGCGATTCGGTCCCGTTACGGAGAGTACCCGGGCGCGAGTAGCGGTCGGGTCGGCGGCGGAGATCAATGGCTGGATCGACGCACTGCTTGACGCGCAAAGCCTGACGGAGGTGTTCGACACCGGCAAGCATTGATCGCCGTCGATCGGCCGACAGCGGCGGCGCAGCGGTGCTCGGCCGCTTTTGCCATGCCAAGTCGCGGTACCGGTATTCATCGCCCCGCAGGTGTGCGGCCCGCGGGCTTGCCGTCGCCGGGGACCGACCGCGGTGCTGACCGGCATCTTCTACAGGAGAAACGATGGAACCTCTCACATTGCACGTAGCGACCGGCGGTGATGACGCCGGTCCGGGGACCGAGGAGGCGCCGTTCGCGACGATCGAACGAGCCCGCGACGAGGTGGCCGAGCGTCTGCTGGACGGAGCCGTCTCCGGCGCCGCTGACACGCCAGTCGTGTTCGCTGCGGCGCCGGGCGAGCGGGTCGTGCTCTCCGGCGGCGTGCCGGTGACCGGATGGCAGCGTGAGGGGGACTCAGGTGATCTCTGGGCCGCCTCCACCCCAACCGGCGAGATGTTCCGCACCCTGCGGGTCCGCGACCGGCTGGCCGAGCGCACGCTATCCCTCGGCCGACCCGGCCGACCGCATCCAGGGCGGCTGGCTGTTCGCTGACTGGTGGCGCCATCCGTGGGAGCGCGGCCGTCCGAGGAGACCGCACGTTCTGAACGCGCGTGAGTTCAGAGTGGAGCCGATGCCCGATCTACCACCTGCCGCGCCCCATGATGCGCTGTTCCGCGCGTTGCTCGCAGACCCTGGACGGGCGGACACGTTGGTACGGGAGTATCTGCCTCCCGCAGTTGCTGCGGAACTGACGGACGCCCCGATCCGCTTGGTGGATGCGAGCTTCGTGGATGCCGTGCTGCATCGGAGCCACAGCGACCGGCTGTTCGAGGCGCGCCTGAACGGCGGCGGCACCGCATATGTCTACGTGTTGCTTGAGCACAAGGCGGCGCCTGATCCGGGCACGCCGCTGCAGATGCTCGGCTACATGGTGCGCATCTGGCAGCGCTATGCGGAGGGCCGTGCATCGCGCCTGCGGGCGCTGCCGCCGATCGTGCCGCTGATTTTCTACCACGGCCGGGAGCGCTGGAGCGGGGCGCTGTCAGTGGCGGAGATGATCGCGGGCGAGGGGGAGTTGGCGGCGTTTGCGCGCCGGCTGTGCTGCGTGCTGCATGATCTGGGTGAGCGGCCGCTGGCCGAGCTGTCGGGCGACCCTGCGGTTTGGTCGGGGCTGGCGGCGTTGGTGGCGGCGTTCCGTGGGCAGCCGGAGGAAGGGGTGCTGCGGCGGATTCTGTCGGGGGTGCCGGACGGAAGCGAGTTGGAGCTGCAGGTGCTCTCGTATATCGTGAGGACCTACGAGCTGACGCCTGCGGTGCTGGAGACGGCGGCGCGGGCAGCGAAGCCGCAACGCTGGGAGGCGCTGATGTCAACCGTCGCGGAAGCATGGGTGCGGGAGGCCAAGGCCGAGGGTAGAGCCGAAGGCAAGGCCGAGGGTAGAGTCGAAGGCAAGGCCGAGACGCTGATTCGTCTTCTGCAGCGGCGATTCGGTCCCGTTACGGAGAGTACCCGGGCGCGAGTAGCGGTCGGGTCGGCGGCGGAGATCAATGGCTGGATCGACGCACTGCTTGACGCGCAAAGCCTGACGGAGGTGTTCGACACCGGCAAGCATTGATCGCCGTCGATCGGCCGACAGCGGCGGCGCAGCGGTGCTCGGCCGCTTTTGCCATGCCGGGTCGCGGTACCGGTATTCATCGCCCCGCAGGTGTGCGGCCCGCGGGCTTGCCGTCGCCGGGGACCGACCGCGGTGCTGACCGGCATCTTCTACAGGAGAAACGATGGAACCTCTCACATTGCACGTAGCGACCGGCGGTGATGACGCCGGTCCGGGGACCGAGGAGGCGCCGTTCGCGACGGTCGAACGAGCCCGCGACGAGGTGGCCGAGCGTCTGCGCGCCGGCCCGCCGCGGGCGATCACGGTGCTGATCCACGCCGGCACCTACCACCTGAGCGGGACCCTGGAACTGGACGGAGCCGTCTCCGGCACCGCCGACACGCCAGTCGTGTTCACCGCGGCGCCGGGCGAGCGGGTCGTGCTCTCCGGCGGCGTGCCGGTGACCGGATGGCAGCGTGAGGAGGGCTCCGGTGATCTCTGGGCCGCCTCCACCCCAACCGGCGAGATGTTCCGCACCCTGCGGGTCGGCGACCGGCTGGCCGAGCGCGCGCGCTATCCCTCGGCCGACCCGGCCGACCGCATCCAGGGCGGCTGGCTGTTCGCGGACTGGTGGCGCCACCCGTGGGAGCGCGGCCGGTTCGAGCAGCCGGTCAGCCGCGTGCGCCGCGCCGGCGACTACTTGCAGTGGCGGGTGACGGTCCCGTCGACCGGGACCTACCGGGTGTGGATCAGCTACGTCAAGGACGAGAGCACCACCCATCCGGCGATCTCCTCGGTGTTCGGCGCTCGCGGCGGAGAGCGGGTGAAGCTGGCCGACCTGGGCGCCACCCATGGCTGGCGGTCGGGGCAGCACGAGGCATTCCCGTTCGTGGCATCCGGCGAGATCCAACTGCAGGAAGGCGAGCACGACCTGTATTGGGAGAACCTCTCCGGCGGCCAGATCGACTTCGACTGCGTGGTGCTGTGCAGCGACCTCGGCTGGGACCCCGCCGAGAACATCCGCCTGACGATCTGGCATCCGCGCGCCTACGAGGTGCGTCCGCCTGCGCCTGGCACCGACTACCTGGTGATCCAGGCGGAGGCGTTCTCGAGCGCCGGCCCCGGCGTGGGCATCGCCGACGTCGAGCCGAGCGGGGCGCCCCGCGCCGAGCCGGGCGGACGTCCGGGCTTGGTGACGATGGCTCCCGACGACGTGCCGGTATGGGACGACTGGTCGGGGGCGGAGATCAACGTCTTCTCCGCCTGGGGCTGGAACAACCTGATCCAGCCCGTGCACCGGTTCGACGCGGAGTCGCGGACCATCCACTTCGAGTCCTACAACGACGTGCGCCCGGGCAACCGCTACTTCATCTCCGGGGTGCGCGGCTGCCTGACCGATCCCGGCGAGTGGCACCTGGACCCGGCGACCGGCACCATCCGCTACCTGGCGCCGCCGGGCACTCAGGCCGTCGACGGCGCGGTAGCGGCGCTGCTGAAGACGGCGGTCCGCATCACCGGCAGCCACATCGAGTTGCGCGACCTGGTGATCGCCGACACCGACTACGGCGTCGGCTCCCCGGCGGCCGCGCAGGACGGCGCCATCGAGCTCGACCGAGCCGAGTACTGCTCCGTGGTCAACTGCCGCTTCGAATGCGTCAACGGCTGGGGGGTGCGGATGGTGAACCGCAGCCACCACAACCGGGTCGAGCGCTGCACCATGCACGGCCTGGGGCAGGGCGGCATCGAGCTGTCCGGCGACGACTACACGCAGCCGTTCGAGAACGAGATCCTGGCCAACGACATCGCCGACTGCGGCCGCGTGTATGCGCACGTCGCCGGCGTCTACGGCAACGCGTCGAGCCGCAACCGCATCGCCCACAACCGCATCCGCCGCATGCCGCGCTACGGCATCTCGCTGAAGTCGGGCGGCGGCCACTCCGCGCACCAGAACGTGCTGGAGTACAACGAGATCGTCGACCTCAACCTGGAGACCAGCGACACCGGGGCGATCGAGATCTACGGCGGCGACCGCAAGCCGACCGGCAACGTCGTCCGCTTCAACCGCATCGTCAACTCGGTGGGGCTCAAGGTCGACGACCGCGGCCACTTCGTGACGCCGGTGTATTCATGGGGGATCTACCTCGACGACTGGTGCTCGGGCGTCACCATCCACGGCAACATCATCGTCGGCAACGTGGTCGGCGGCGTGAACATGCACGGCGGCTGGGGCAACCTGGTGGAGAACAACATCCTGGTTGACGGCCAGCGCCGGCAGTTCTCGCTGGCGCCGATCTTCAGCGACCTGCAGAGCACCACGCTGCGCGACAACATCTTCCGGCGCAACGTCGTCGCCTGGTCGGAGCGGACCGCGGCGGTCATCTGGTGCCGGCCGCGGCGCTGGTATCCGGAGATCCTGCGCGAGTGCGACCACAACCTGTACCACTTCCGCGGCGGCTCGCTGGACCTGGAGTCGCCGGAGATCGACGTCACTCCGCTCGGCAGCCTGCAGCGCTGGCGCGACGCCGGCTTCGACCGCAACAGCACGATCGCCGATCCGCTGTTCACCGACCCGGCCGCGGGCGATTTCACGCTGCGGCCCGATTCACCGGCGTTCGAGCTGGGCTTCCAGCCGATCCCCGTGGACCGGATCGGGCCCCAGGGATTCGAGAC
Source organism: Spirochaetia bacterium (assembly GCA_965215345.1). Taxonomy (GTDB): domain Bacteria; phylum Spirochaetota; class Spirochaetia; order SZUA-6; family Bin103; genus CATQHW01. The sequence continues at coordinate 4,133,591 of CBDCDL010000002.1, forward strand.
GCAGTCATGAAGGCATCCGATCTGCTGGTTCGCTGCCTGGAGAACGAGAAGGTCGAGTTCATCTTCGGCCTGCCGGGCGAGGAGAACATCGACGTGATGGAGTCGCTGCTGGACTCCACGATCCGCTTCATCGGCGTGCGCCACGAGCAGGGCGGCGCCTTCATGGCCGACGTGTACGGCCGGCTGACCGGCAAGGCGGGCGTCTGCCTGTCGACGCTGGGGCCGGGCGCGACCAACCTGATGACCGGCGTCGCCGACGCCACCATGGACGGCAGCCCGGTGGTGGCGATCACCGGCCAGGCCTCGCTCGACCGCATGCACAAGGAGTCGCACCAGCACATCGACGTGGTCGACATCTTCCAGCCCATCACCAAGTGGAACGCCCAGATCACCAAGGCGGCCATCATTCCCGAGATCGTCCGCAAGGCGTTCAAGGTGGCGGAGACCGAGAAGCCCGGCGCCACCCACATCGACTTTCCCGAGGACGTGGCCGAGGAGGAGATCGACGCCGAGCCGCTGCTCCCGCAGGCGCCGTATCCGTGGGAGCCGGCGGTGGCGCAGATCGACCGGGCGGCGACGATCATATCGGGCGCGAAGAGCCCGATCATCCTGGCCGGCAACGGGGTGGTGCGCCGGGCGGCTTCGGAGGCGCTGACCCGTTTCGCCGAGCGCCTGAACGTCCCGGTGGCAGAGACGTTCATGGGCAAGGGCGTGCTGCGCGACGATCATCCGCTGTCGCTCCTGACCTGCGGGCTGCAGGCGCGGGACTACGTGTCGTGCGGTTTCGACCGCGCCGACGTGGTGATCGCGGTCGGCTACGACCTGGTCGAGTACTCCCCGGAGCGCTGGAACCCGGGGAGAGACAAGACGATCATCCACATCGACATGCTGCCGGCCGAGGTCGACCAGCACTACACGGTGGGCGTCGGGGTCCTGGGCGACATCTCCACCACGCTGGACCGGATCGCCGAGCGCGCCCGGCCATGCCGGACCGACGACTACACGCAGGGTCTGCGCACCTTCATCCTGCACGAGCGGGACGAGTTCCGCGCCGACACGTCGTTTCCCATGAAGCCGCAGCGGGTCCTGGGCGACCTGCGCACGGTCATGGACAGCGAGGACATCCTGGTCTCCGACGTCGGCGCGCACAAGATGTGGATCGCCCGCCTGTTTCCGTGCTACCGGCCCAACACCTGTATCATCTCGAACGGGTTCGCGGCCATGGGCATCGGCGTGCCTGGCGCGCTGGCGGCGAAGCTCGTTCACCCGCGGCAGAACGTGGTCGCCGTGACCGGCGACGGCGGCTTCCTGATGAACTCGCAGGAGCTGGAGACGGCGGTCAGGGAGGAGGTCCCCTTCGTGACGCTGATCTTCCACGACGACAGCTACAGCCTGATCGGCATGAAGCAGCAGCGCCGCTTCGGCCGCATCTCCCACATCCGGTTCGGCAACCCCGACTTGGTGAAGTACGCGGAGAGCTTCGGCGTCGCCGGCTACCGCGTCGGCGCCGCCGACGAGCTGCAGCCGATCCTGCGCGACGCATTCGCGTGCGGGCGGCCGGCGGTCATCGACTGCCCGGTCGACTACACCGAGAACCTGCGCATGATGGAGCGGCTGGGCGCGCTCATCTGCCCGATCTGACCGGCGGTCAGTTCGAGACGCGAACGTCGTAGTCGATACTCGGGGGCAGATGATCCGCGATTGCCGGAGAGTCGGGGACCACTCGATTCGGCGGTTTCTCGTTGCCAAATCCGGTGCACTGACGACGTTCCCGGTTTGTCCACGACGATGTCTACGTTCTTGGTCTTGAGCCCGCCCAGGATTGTGGCTTCGGCCCCGGTCGCCGTCTCCGGCGTGTGGTGAAGGAGATGACGACCCCGCCTGGTGTCGACGGTGAAGGGAGGCCGGGGCGTCAGTTCGTCAGGATGAAACCCGCCTTCGAGCACGAGGCGGCAGGTGACGTACCAATGGAGTGGCTTGATGTGCTGTTGGCTCTGCGTCGGGCCGTCATAGGTGGCGAAGTGGCGGAGCGCTTCCCGTCGGGTGATCCACTGGCACGTTCGCCGTGGATGAGTGGGACCATCATTCGCCGGTGACATAGTGTCTCCATGTCCGCAGCGTCACGAGAGCGTCCTCGATTTCCGCACCCGACAACATGGGAAGCAGCGAAGCATCGGGCAGCACGACCCGGGCCGCCTCCCGTGGTTCCAGCTTGAGCATGCCGCCGCCGAGCGGGTGTCCCTCGATTTCACAGCTCAGCCGGACGAACGAGGTTTCCCAGATCCGCATGAGCCGTGGCGGTGCCACCGATCTATGGACTTGCTGGTCAGGCGGCGCGGAGGCAGCATGCGGCTCTTGCGGACGCTGGGATGCAGAAATTCGGCGGGAATCCGCCAGCGCTCTGCTTCCGATGGCCGCAGATGGAAGAAGCCGTTTGCGCCGCTGACGTATCCGATCCCGACGGACGCGATCATCCCGAACCGCCTCGATCCAGGATGTCCGAGTGCCTGCTGGTACAGGGAACGCGCGTCGCTGGACAGCAGGAAGGGCCTCAAGCGGCAGTTCCAGCCATTTCGCCACTCGTTCAAGGTGATGCGCATGCCGTTGCCAGGAGGTCGAGGCGAAGGAGTGAACTGCTTCAGAAAGGAGAACCGCACCTCCGAAGCAGCTCCGCCGAACCCATCAGCGTAGAGAAGCCAGCAGTCTTCTGACAGCCTCGGGAACAGCTTGTCGCGGACGGCGATGATCTGCACTACGTCAAAACGGGATGCGAGGAACTCCAGAAGCGGAGCCGCATAGGGGGCATGGCCAATCTCCGCGGGCACGACGAACGCCAGTCGACCTCCTCGCCTCAAGAGGCTTGCCGTCGCGACCAGAAACGGAGCCCACGACGACGTCAGCCCTGAGAATGGAGCGCCCAGAGACCTGCAGAGACGCAAGGCACGGGCGCGTACCGGCCCGTTGAAGGTCTGATATCGAATGAAGGGCGGATTGCCGGCCGCACACTCGAAACGCTCGTCAGTATCGGTTGCCCACGCGAAGAAATCGCTTCGGTAGATCCGTGCGAGCGGCGCACGACGCTTTGCGGTCGTTGCTGACCGTACATCCCGCTCGATTCCAACGCTGTTTGGATGGCAGGCAACGAAGCGACCGTCGCCACAGGACGGGTCCAGGAGTCGGTCGGTATCGGCGCGCACGACCCAGCGAACCAGTGTCGAAACAACGGCTTCCGGGGTGTAGTACGCGCCGGTGTTCTTTTGAGAAGAGCTCGCCGGGAGTTCGGGACCATCATCCACGATGTCAGGTGGAGAGAGGGGTTCCAATCCGTCGAGCAACGGCTGCAGCACAGCAGAGTCCGCCATGTCAGTTCGAGGTTTCACCGAGGTCAATAATCGTCCTCAACCTCTCGAATAGCCTGCGCGAAGGCAACTTTGTCCCTGTAATACAATTTTGCCGTGTCGATTGACCGGTTGAGCAGCGTCCGGTCGTCAGGCGAAAGATCTTCAACGGAAAACGACGTACGTACGTGCTCTTCCTCGAAGCGTCCGTAGAGCTGACCGATCGCAGCACTCAGGAAAGCCGGCGTCAAGGTAGTCACGCCACGGAACGACAGCACCGTCCGCCGCCCGGAGTCGAGCGCGCGAGCAAGGCGTCCGTACAAGGCATGCCCGTCATCGGAAGCGACACAAAGAGAGGTTCCTGTCTCATCAAGAACAGAGAGTCGCATGGTTTCTTGTTCCGCCATGGAACATCCTTGGTTTCGCACCGGGTTGGCCTCTGCTGACTACTATGCTCCGTGCCGCGCCTACGCTTCAATCCGCAGAGGTGTTGGTGGTGGCGAAGGTGACAAGCCGTTCCAGGCCATCGCGGAGGAGGTACGGGCTGGTGGCCAGGGAGATGCGCACGCGGCCCCGGCCGCCGGCGCCGAACGTCTCGCCGGGCGCTACGGCGACGTCGGCCTCTTCGACCAGGCGGCGCGCGCAGGCGTAGGTGTCGGCGACCTGATCCGGCAGATCGACCAGCAGGTAGAAGGCCCCCTCCGGCCGATAGCGGCAGAGCCCGGCGTTCGTCAGCAACTCACACGCCAGGTCGCGGCGCTCGCGGTAGGCGTCGACCATGGCGGCGACGCAGTCCTGCGGCCCGGCGAGCGCGGCCAGCGCCGCGTGCTGGGAGAGCACCGGGGCGCACGACACGGTCGCCTCCTGGAGCTTCACCAGCAGCGGCGCGAACGGCCTGGGGCAGGCGACGTAGCCGATCCGCCAGCCGGTCATGGCGTAGCTCTTGGAGAAGCTGCCGACCGTGAAGCAGCGGTCGCCGGCGCCCAGGCTGGCCGGGCTGACGTGCGCGCCATCGAAGACGATCCTCTCGTAGCACTCGTCGCTGACGAGATAGAGGTCGTGGCGCTCGGCCAGCTCGACGATCGCGGCCAGCCGGTCGCGATGGATGACGGTCCCGGTCGGGTTCGACGGGCTGCCGATCACGATCGCCTTGGTGCGCGGCGAGATGGCGGCGGCCAGCGCATCGAGGTCTGGTTGATAGCCGTCCGCGGCGGGCAAGGGGTAGGGGACCCACTCGACGCCGCACAGCTCGGCGGTCATCCGGTAGTTGGGATAGCCGGGATCGGGGACCAGGAGCTGGTCGCCTGGCTCCAGGACGCTCAGCAGGCTGCCGTACAGGGCTCCCATGGCGCCGATGGTGACGATGATCTGCTCGCTCGCGACGCCGATGCCGTTGTCCCGGTGCAGCTTGCCGGCGAGTGCCTCGCACAGCTCCGGCAGGCCGGCGTTGGCGGTGTAGCCGGTATGGCCGTGCTCGGCGGCGTCGTTCGCTGCCGCCACGATGTGCGAAGGGGTGGGAAAGTCCGGCTGGCCGATCTCCAAGTGGATGACGCCGGGGCGCTGCGCGAGGTCCATGATCTCGCGGATGCCCGAGCGCGGCACGGCCGCGACGCGGGGATTGATCGACCGCAGGGGAGGCTCCCGCTCAGGCGTTGCGGGCCGCTGCGACGGCGCGTCCGGGCGTCACGGACACGCCGAATCGCGGCAGCACCTGCTCCATGGCGTTCAGGATCGCGCACACCGAGTCGAGGTTGGCGACGAAGCCCATCAGGCCGATCCGGCTGCCGGCGTAGCCCAACTCGCCCACCGCCTGCGAGCCGCCGGCGGTGGCGATGCCGTACTCGCGCCAGACGGTCCGCATGTAGTCCTGCGTCGGGAAGGTGTCGCCCGGCATGGCCACGCAGGTCGAGCAGGAGGCGGCGACCCGCTCGTCGGCCAGCACCCGCAGTCCCATGGCGCGCACGCCCGCGCGCAGAGCCCGGCCGGCGGCGGCGTGGCGGGCGATCACCCGTCGGGTCCCTCGTCCATGATCTCGCGCAGCGCGCCTTGCAGCGCCAGCAGCAGCGAGTACGACTGCGACGGGCCGTGCGCGGCCTTGTATTCGGTCACCGAGCTGTCGACGGCGCCATCTTCCTCGCCCGAGTCGCCGTTCGCGGACGGTTCGAGCGGCGCCTCGCCTCGCGCCGTCGCCCTGGCCTGCCGCTGTCCATGATGCCACTTCCGCCACGTCACCAAGTCCAGGCACAGGCCGGGGATCGGGCTCGACCGCCGCTCGGCCGCCTGCCAGGCGCGCGGCCCGACGGTGACGATGGCGATCCCCTGCGGCGCGTTCACGCACTTCTGGCTGCTGGTGCAGCAGACGTCGATGCCCCACTCGTCGATGTGCAGCGGTTCGGAGGTAAGGGACGACACCGCGTCCACCAGGTAGAGGACATCGGGGAACTCCTCGCGGATCATCGCGCCGATCTCGCGCACGGGGTTGACGGTGCCGGCCGTGGTCTCCAGGTGGACGACCGCGAACATCTTGGCGTCGGGGTGATCGCGCAGCGCCTGCCGCGCCTGCTCGACCGTGATCGCGGTCCCGCGCGGCAGCTTGATCTCCGCGGCGGTGGCGCCCACCACGGTGACCAGGTCGGTGAGGACCTGGCCGAACATGCCGGTGTTGACCGTCACACAGACGTCGCCGTGCTCCAGGAAGGTGTTGAATGCCGCCTCCTCGCCGTAGGTGGCCGATCCGACCGGCAGCAGCACGTCGCCTTCGGTGTGCAGGATCTCGGCCAGCATCGCCACGCAGTCGCCCTCGACGTCGTGGAACGGCGGGTAGTAGATCGGATTGGGCAGCGCCTGGCTCATCGCCTGGCGTGCGGCCGGATACAGGTCGGTCTGCCCGCAGGACAGGTTGAGTTGCAGCGCGGTACTCATGGCGATGGGGAATATGGAGTGTGTGAAACTGCCGCGCAAGCGGCAGGCGCCGCCAGCACGTAGCCGTCCCGAGCCACCACCTCCCCGTCGCGGATCACCGTCCGTACCTGCCGCAGCGCCCGCACATCCGCCAGCGGGTCGCCGTCGAGCACGATGCAGTCGGCCCGCTTGCCGACCTCCAGGGTGCCGATCGTGTCGCCCAGCGTCAGCGCCTCGGCCGCCGTCGCCGTGGCGGACTGCAGCACCCCCGCCGGCGACATGCCGCCGAGCCCGACCATCGTTTCCATGGTGCGCGCCAGGTCGACGAAGTTCGTGTCGGTGATGCCGGCGTCGGTGCCGGCGATGACCGTCACGCCTGCGGCGAGCATGTCTCGGAACATCCGGAACTTGGCCCATCCGGCGTGGTCCGGCCCGGCCGCCTCGATCTCCTCCAGCGGCCAGCGCTCGAAACCGGCGATCGTCTTGCAGACAAAGATCCGCCGGTCGCGGATGCGCTCGACGATCTCCGGGCGGTAGTCCTCGCCATCGTCATCGCGCGCCAGCCAGGTGCAGTGCTCGATGCCGTCGAAGCCGGCCGCGACGCAGCGCTCGATCGCCTCGGTGCCGTGCGCGTGGGCGCTGGAGCGCAGCCCCAGGCGGTGGGCGTCGTGGGTGATCGCCTGCAGCTCGGCCAGGCTGTACTGGGCTGCACGAGGGTTGGTGCCGCGCGTGCCGCCGCCGCTGGCCATCACCTTGATGAAGTCGGCGCCGGCCTTGTGCATGCGCCGCACCGCGCGGCGTACGGCGTACTCTCCCTCGGCCTCGTTCTCCAGGAACCAGCAGTGGCCGCCGGTGGAGGTGATCGGCGCGCCGCCGGTGAGGATCCGCGGCCCGATGAGCAGTCCGTCGCGTACGGCCCGCGCGACCGGGACGATCACGTCGACCAGGCCGCCGCAGTCGCGCACGGTGGTGATGCCGCGGCCGAGCGCGGCGCGCAGGTTGTTCACCGTCTGGACGGTCAGGGTCGCGATGGGTTGGCCGATCGCGGCGTACAGCGGGTTGAGCCCGTCCCGCTCGGGCTCACCGCTCCACATCAGGTGCACGTGGCTGTCGATCAGCCCGGGGGCGATCACCTGATCCGGGAAGTCGAGCCGGCGGGTGGCGCCGTCGGCCAACCGCAGCGCGTCCTCGCCTACCGCCGCGATCGCGCCGTCCTCGACCAGCAGGGCGGCGTCGGTGCGGGGTTCCGCCACGGCGCTCCAGACCAGCAGGCGGCCGCGTATCAGCGTCTTCTTCATCGGCTCATGCGGCAGTTTGGAACCACTCATGGCAGAGTAGAGCCTGACCGCCGTCTTGCGTGCACTTGGAGCATGGGACATAGTACCGTCTACCGGAATGGTTTTCCAAGCCGTCGATCGGAGTTTCAGATGATACAGAGACTGTACGTCAACAACTACAAGTGTTTGGTGAACTTCGAGTTGCACCTTCAGGAGCTTTCCTTGTTGCTCGGCCAGAGCGGCGTCGGGAAGACCTCCGTGCTGGACATCGTATTCTCCTTACGCCGACTGCTCTCGGGCGACGCCAGGATCACCGACACATCATTCCAATCTCGCAGCCTGACTATCTGGCAGAGTCTTAACGTCCAGGTGATCGAGATCGAGGTCCGATTAGAGGAAGATACGTTCACCTATCGGCTTGAGGTGGAACATGACCGAACGTCGAAGCGCGCACGAATCCGCCTTGAGTACTTGCTTGCCGATGGAGGCCCGCTGTTCAGATTTGCGCTGGGTGATGTGCATCTGTTTCGCGACGATCACTCTGAGGGACCAATCTACTCCGCCGACTGGTCAGAGTCCGCCCTTGCGAGAGTTGCCTCTCGCAGCGACAACACGCGCCTTTCGCGCTTCCTGGATTTCATGAGGAACGTACTCGTATGTGGCTTGTATCCGCCCGTATTCAATACCGTGTCGGAAGTTGAGAGTCCGTTACTCGCGAGAAATGCCGAGAATTTCGTTGACTGGTATCGACATGTTCTTCAGGAACGTCCAGATCTTTCTTCCGATTTCACCGAGGCGCTGAAGCGGGCGATAGGTGGAGGCTTCCATGGGATCCGTCTGGCGAGAGTTGGAAATGAAGCACGATCTCTCGTCGTGGAGTTCGATTATAAGAGCGGCGGGGAATTGCTCAAGACACATGGGCTGAAATTCGAAGAGATCTCGGACGGACAGCGGGCACTGGTCGCGTTATACGGCTTGGTTCACTTGGCCAGGGACCAGGCGTACACGTTGTTCATTGACGAACCGGACAACTATGTTGCGCTTCCGGAGATTCAGCCCTGGCTTATGGCCCTTGAGGACGTGTGCGGAGACTCTGTGTCACAAGCTGTGATCACGTCGCACAACCCCGAGCTGATCGACTACCTTGGTCCTGAGAATGGTGTGTTGCTGAAGCGAGAAACGTCGGGAAACATCATAACCCGGCGGCCCGAGGTACGAGCGGAAGACACCCCGGGGCTCAAGCTCTCCGAACTGATGGCACGAGGTTGGGAATGAGTAGGAACGTTCAGATCGTGCTGCTCTGCGAGGATCGGCAGCAACAAGTTTTCGCGAAACGGTTTCTGAAAAAGATGGGATATGGAGACCGCGATATGCGACCAGTAATGGCGCCGAAAGGAAAAGGATCGGCCGAGAAATTCGTGCGGAAGCACTTTCCCGATGAACTCGCCGGACACCGAAGTAGTAGCGTATCGAGAGTGCTCATGGTGATGGTGGACGGCGACGACCGAGGCGTTGAAAACCGCATCGCTGAGCTCAACGCTGAGTGCGAACGCCGACAGTGCCCCGTTAGAACGAGTAAAGAGGCTGTTCTTGTATTCGTACCCACTTGGTGCATCGAGACGTGGCTTGCCTACCTTGATGGCGACACCGTCGACGAGTCGAAGGCTGACTATCCCAAGTTGCCACGACAAAGAGACTGTAATCAGCACGTGAAAGCGCTGGTTGAGATGTGCCGAAAACGTCGGCTTCGCGAGCCTGCACCGTCATCCCTGGTCGCCGCCTGTGACGAGTATCGGCGTTGGTCAGGCGCCGCGTGAGTGCGTCACTCCGGCGAACAGCACGCGCATTTCGTCGATCTCGAAGCTCGCCACGAGATGGATGTGGTCGAGCCGCATCACAAGGCCCTATTCGTTGAACTTGAAGGCGTAAAGATTGGCATCCATGAGGGTGAACCGCAACCTGACGGGTCTTCCTGCCAGTCTGCTCACGTCTCCTCCGCCCTGCCAGGTCACCGCGCCGTCGATGAGGTCTCCGAACATCTCCGGGCAGTCCGCCAGGCCGAACCCCGGGATGACACCGCCCCGGTCGTCCTGGATTTCCACCCGTACCGAACCCACGGCCGACGTCGCGTAGTTGAGCTCGAGCCGGCGGCCCTCGAAGACGAACGGCCTGGTCAGGACCTCTCCCCCGGTGTAGCCGGCGTTCAGGGACACGAAGCCATCGATGCGGAAGGTGTAGCGGACGATACGCACGGTTGGCAGGCGCCAGTGCTCGCTGCCGTACACCGAGAGCTCCGTGGGTGACGTCTCGATCAGTCCGGGGTCGATGTACAGCCCTCGTTCATGCCAGTTGTCCTGGTCCGGCCCGGGGCGGATCAGGGCTTCCATGAAGCTGCGGTCGAAGTGAATGCCGTCGCGGCTGGACATGAACACGATGTCACTCACGCCCGGCCCTCCGGGCCAGCCCGGCGTGGGTTCCCTCTCCGGGACGAATCTCGAAGGGAACATGAGGTAGGTCCCCGGTGCGCGCCGGTAGGCGACGCACGAGTTGGTGTACAGGTGTTCGAACGGCGTGCCCCCGGCATCGATGTCCTCCGGGGTACTCCAGTTCCGGAAGTCCTTCGAGGTGGTTCTCCTGATCCAGCGCACGCCGCCCTCGCCTCCGGTCGGGCCGACGAAGCTGCCGCTCGTGCCGGCCTTGCCGCGCGTATAGGCAACGTATTCTTCGCGCCAGGGGTCCCAGAACGAGACATTGAAGGAATCGAAGGGTCCGGCGGTGGAGATCGGATCCTTCTGCATCAGACGCCAGCGCAGTCCGTCGGCCGAGACCAGGGCCCAGAGATCCCTGGTACGGACCACGGCCTTGTACCGCTCGTCGGCAGGAACGTCAGGATTGTCGTCCCTGAACGGGGCCATGTTGGCTCCCGGTCCGAGCCAGACGATGTTGTTGTCCCTGGAACCGTCGTATTCCAGGATGCCGAGGTCGGGCTTGTGCCAGTGGATGCCGTCGGCGCTCTCCTGGTATGCGGTGGTCTCCGTCACCGCTTCCGTCGTCGCGATCCGTCCGCAGCGGTAGTACGCCCGGATCCTGTCGCCGTCCTGCATGGTGCCCATGTAGGAGACATGGTCGTGTTCCCACGGCCTGTCCCGCTCGAGGACGGTCTCGCGCTTCCGCGGAGCATGCAGCTTTCGGGAAACGCCGGTCGCGGCGGAGACCCAGAAGGCATCGACGAAGAGCTGTCTGTCGGTGCCGATGTTCAGCACGCCGTCATTCGTCATCGGCTCCTCTCCCCGGCTTCATGTCGTTGACGGCACGCACCCGCTTCGCCATCGTCAGCGCCAGATGGCCAAAGTCTATACGCCCCACGATCGCTCCGTCCCGCCGCGGGGCCGGGAATTCGACACCCCCGGCTTTCTGCCGGTCACCCCGGCGCTGATCAGCGTCCTGGACGAGGAGACCGGCATCCCCAACATCATGCCGTCGGTCGGGTGGGGTTGGCTCAACCGGCTGCCGTTCTACCTGGGGGTGGCGGTGAGCGTGCAGGAGATCACCGGCGACTACTTCAAGCGCGGCACGCACGAGCTGCTGCGGCGCGCCCGCGACTTCGCGCTGAACGTGCCCACGGACCGACTGCGCGAGGCGGTGGCAGCCTGCGGCCGGCTGTCGCGCGCCAAGGACGCGGTCGTCGACAAGTTCAAGGAGACGGGCCTGACGCCGCTGCCCGGCACGCGCATCAAGTCTCCGCACATCGCCGAGTGCCCGATCAGCTACGAGTGCAAGGTGCGCGAGGTCGTCAGCCTGGGATCGCACGACCTGTTCCTGGGCGAGGTGGTCGGCTGCTTCACCGACGGCGTGGTCCAGCCGGGACGGGCCACGGCTCAGGGCCACTCCCGCATCGAGCTTGCCCGCGAGGACGGCGGCACCACCGTCCTGGAGTTCCAGGGCATGGTCCACTTGGTCAGCGAGTAGCCGGCTCCCGCTCAGTCTGCCGGGTGGATGGGGGTGGGCTCGCCCCGGTTGATCACCTCCCAGCCGGTGACGTCGCCGCCGTGCCAGCGGTAGGGCATCGGCATCACGGTCGCGGACCGGTCGGCCAGCGGCAGCGCCACGCGGCGGTGCCCCTGGCGCGCCGACAGCTTGATGGCGGCAGCGATCTCGAGCACCTGCCGGTAGTCGTGGCCGCTGCACGGCGCGGGCCGGCCGTCCCGCACGGCGTTCATCAGGCTGTCGACGACGCCCAGGAACTTCCCCCCGAGACGTTCGTCGTCGGTTGGCTCGTCCAGGAAGTCGGGCCGCACCGGACGCGCGGTCGTCCCGGTGCCCTTGATCAGCACCGTGCCGTCGCCACCCGCGAGGTACACCGCCCCGTTCTCGCCGAATAGCGCCACCTTGTGGGCGCCTTCGTCCGGGACGTCCCGCGCGGCGATGCACTCGTAGCCGCCGGTCATGCCCAGCGTCCCGTACGCGGAACAGTCGTCGTCGCTGGCGGCCGCCTCCTCGGGCACCGTCCAGCCCTCCGCCCACGCCACCTCGTCACCGGTGGCGAAGCGCAGGAAGTTGAGGATCACGCAGCCCAGGCCCGATACCTGGTCGCCTTCCGCCAGGAACCCGTCGATCGCCGCGCCGGTCAGCCGGCCGATGGCGCCGTCGCGTACCCATGCGCCGATCCGGGTCACCTGGTGCACTTCCCACGAGGCGGTGCCGCAGGCGAACGCCGCGCCGCGCTCCTCGCAGGCGGCGACCATGGCATCGGCGTCGGCCAGCTTGGCGGCGATCGGCTTCTCGCAGGAGATCCCCCTGACGCCCGCGTCCGCGCAGGCGATCACGGCGTCGCGGGCGGCGTTCACCGGCAGGATGTTGGCGACGACGTCCGGCACCTGCCACGCGAGCAACTCCTGGACCGTGTCGAACTGCCGCGGGATTCCGTAGTGCTCGGCGAACCGTGCGCGGCGCGCGCGGGCGGTGTCGACCAGGGCGATCAGCTCCGCCTCCGGATGGCGGGCGTACGCATAGGTGTAGCGCCGGCCCCAGTCGCCGCAGCCGCCGACCACGGCGACCCGCAATTTCTCTCGCTTCATCGGTGACGCACCCCTCCTCACGCGAAGTCCGGGAAGTCCCGGTCCAGCTCTTCCCACACCGCCGGATCGACTTCCTGCTGGTAGGCGGCGACGTTCCGGGCGACCCGTTCCGGCGTGGAGAAGCCCAGCAGGACCGACGCGAAGCGCGTCTCGCGCAGGCAGTAGTGCAGGTTGACGATATGCAGATCCAGGTCGCGGGCCGCGCACCAGTCGTACATCCGCTTGGCGCGGCGCAGCTCCTCGGTCATCTCCACCCGGTCCGGCGAGACGCCGGCCGCGCTCGCCGCCACCCGGACCGGGTCGTCGCCGCCGAGCAGGCCGCTGAGCATGATCGACGCATTGAACAGGCCCACGTCGGCCGCCACGGCCGGCTCCACCACGCCGGACAGCGCCGAGCGCTCGATCAGGTTGTGGTCGCGGAAGGTCAGCGACACCTCGAAGTCGCCGGTGGCGATGCAGGCCTGGTGGTGAGCGTGCGGCCGGCAGCCCAGGCCGAGGTGGCGGATGACGCCCTGACGCTTCAGGTCCAGCAACGCGTCGCGGGCTGCGTGCGGGGCCAGCACCGGCTCGATCTCCGCGGGGTCGTGCACAAGCATCACGTCCAGGTAGTCGGTCTGCAGCGCGCGCAGGCTCAGCTCGGTGCTGGCCATGATCGCGTCGTAGGAGTAGTCGTGCGGGCGCTGCCGCGAGCCGGCCTTGCTCTCGATGATCAGGTCCTCGCGCCGGTTGCCGCGGCGGTACCACTCCTGCAGGGCGATGCCGATGTAGCGCTCGCTCTCGCCGCCGATGTAGGCGGCCGAGGTGTCGATCAGGTCGATGCCGGCCTCCAGCGCGGCCAGCGTCGTGTCCACGCCCAACTGCTCGTCGTGCGTGCCTCCGCGGCGGCCGAGCTGGGCGCCGCCGATGCCGAGCACCGGCACTTGCAAGTCGGTCTTTCCCAGCCGGCGGCGTTCGTATTCGATCGCGTGCATGGCGCGGAGCATACCCGCGCGCGCGCCGCGGCGGAACGGGCCGAAGGCCTCGCCTTCATGCTTTGACATGCCGACCCCCACTCCGCACGGTGAGCGGCGAGGAGGACGCCGCGTTGTTGATCAAGGAAGTCAAGCTCTACGTCGTCGCCGCAGGCGTACGGGAACGGGCGGCCGTCGGGCGTGGCGGCATGGAACTGGTGCCGCCGGGGCTCTCCGGCCTGTTCACCCATGGCGAGGGGATCGGCTCGGACACCGAGATCGCGGAGTACCGCGAGCAGGCGCCGGGATATGACCTGATCCTGCGCCTGGTCACGGACGGCGACCTGGACGCGCATGCCACCTTTGCCGGCGGCTTCAGCGCGAGCGAGCTGGCATGGCAGGCGAGGGAGTTCCAGGTGAAGATCGCCCACCTCCTGACCGGAATGGACGCGTTCGACCGCGAGCGCATCTGGCAGCGTCTCTGGTACACGCAGCGGTTCATGTACACCGGCCGCGGCCTGATACAGACCGTGGACGAGATGCTCTGGGACCTGGCCAGCCGCCACGCCCGCCTGCCGCTCTACCGGCTGCTCGGCGGCGCCCGCGACTCGATCCCGGCCTACCGGAACATCGGCGGCAGGACCGTCGACGACTACGTCGCCGATGCGATGGAGGCGCGCGAGCAGGGCTTCAAGGGCGGCAAGGACCACTCCTACCGGGGCGTCGCCGGCAACACCGAGCTGTTCCGGGCGCTGCGGGAGGCGATGGGCGACGATTTCATCCTCATCCACGACGCGGTCGAGCACTACACCTGCGACGAGGCGATCAGGATCGGCCGCGAGATGGAGCGCCTGGGCTACGCCTGGATCGAGGAGCCGCTGCAGGACTTCGACCTCATGGGCCTGAAGAAGCTGTGTGCGGCGCTGGACCTGCCGGTGATGGCCATGGAGTGGATCGGATCGCTGGCCGGGCAGCCGTTCAACGCGACGCCGTTCATCGCCATGCACGCCACGGACATCGTCCGCCAGCGCGCCATCGGCATCACCGGCCAGATCAAGCTGGCCCAGCTCGCCGAGACCTTCGGCCTGGACGTGCACGGCGGCAACGCGCACGTGGTGCTGGCCATCCACAACGACCCGTTGTACGAGTACGGATCCGAGGGGCCGCTGCCGCCCCCGCAGGACCCGGCGACCCTCACGTTCCAGGGGATCAAGGTGATCGACGACGGGCACATGCGCATCCAGTGCGGTGACCTGCCGGTCCCGGAGCCCGACTGGGAGCGGATCGAGTCGGAAGCGCTGGAGGTGCTGTGATGGCCGTGGATCGAAGCGTGCTTGCCGAAGCGAAGATCACGCGGCTGCAGGTGCAGGCGCCGGCCGGCGTCGTGCGCATCTCAGCGGATGGGGCAGGCGAGGAGGTCTCGGGAGCGGCGCTCATCTGCGCCGACCGGCTGCCGCCGGCGGCGACCGTCGAGCGCATGCGTGCTGCCCTCGTCGGGCGGCCGCTCGCCGACCGGGAGCGCCTCTGGCGCGATCTGCGCGCCGCCGCGGCCGGAAGCGACCCGGCGGGCCTGGCCGGCGTCGACATCGCGCTCTGGGACCTCTGGTCCAAGGCGCTGAGGTTGCCCCTCTACCGGGCGATCGGCGGCTTCCGGACGGAGATCCCGGTCTGTCTCTCGGGCGAGGCCCCCTGCGACTCGGGCGATGCGGCGGTCGAGGCGGCTGGCGCAGTTCGTGACGGCTACCGCGGCTATCGGGTTACGGGCACCGCGACCGCGATCGGCGCGAAGACGCCGGCCGCGGTGCGGAAGCGCGTTCTGGATGCGATCCGCACAGTGCGGGAAGCCGTGCCGGCAGACTTCCCGCTGCTCCATGGGGCTCGCAGGATTGGCGCGCCGGCGGCACAGCCAGCAGACGGTGGGGCAGGACCAGGAGCGGAGCCGGAGGCTCCGGTTCCGGGGCAGTACCGTGGCGTCCCTGCCGGCGGCCACCTGGAGGCGCTGGGCATCGGCCGCGCGCTCGACGAGGCCGGCTACACGTGGTTCGAGGATCCGCTGCCGGGCGCGGACGGCGAAGCGCTCGGGCGGCTGGCCGCGGAACTCGATACGCCGGTCCTGGCGACGGTGGGCGGCCCTGATGCCGCCCGCCAGGCGGCGGCGCACCTGTCCCGGCAGTCGGCCGACCTGATCCGGGTACGCGTTCCGGACGTCGGCGGCATCACCGAGGCGTTGAAGATCGCCCACGCCGCCGAGGCGTTCGGCGTCAACTGCGAGATCGATCCCGACGACGGCAACGGGGGCCTCGTCGCGGCCGGTCTCATGGGCGCCCTGCGCAACGCGATGTTCCTGCTGTGGGTGACAGGAAGGAGCGGCGAGCGGGCGCGCACCGCCGACGGCCTGATCCGCAACCCGATGACGGTACGGGACGGAGCCGTGACACTGGGAGATGTCCCCGGCGTCGGCATGGACCTGGACCCGGAACGCGCCGACCGGAACGAACGCTGAAGACGAAGCGGAGAGCCGCATGACCGACAGCCACCTGGAAGCCATCCGCATCCGCGGCTTCCGGTCCCTCGCCGATATCGAGATCCGGAACCTGCCAAGGGCGGCGGTTCTGATCGGCGCGAATGGCTCGGGCAAGTCCAATCTGATCCGTTTCTTCGAGATGATGAGCTGGATGCTCAAGTCCCGCCGGTTGGCTGGTTTCGTCACAAAAATGGGTGGAGCGGACGACCAACTATTTTGCGGCAACCGGGTCACTCCGCGCATGGAGGCGACGCTGACCCTGCGCACCGATGCGGGCCGCAACGAGTATCGGTTCGCGCTTGCATACGCCCATCCCGATCGGTTCATGTTTGTCGATGAGGCATTCCGCTTCAATCGTGAGACGGTGCCCACGGAACCGGGCTGGGTTTCTCTCGATTCTAGCGGCCATACGGAAGCAGGGATCCTGGAGCACGGGCAGTCCGACAGACCCGGCAGTCAGACCGCGCGCGTGATCGTGGCGATGCTACGGAGCTGTGCGGTCTATCAGTTCCACGACACCTCCAACGAGTCGCGCTTCAAGAAGATGTGGGACTCGGAGGATAACGCCCATCTTCACTCGCACGGTGGCAATCTGGCGGCAGTGCTGCTCAGACTCGAGCGGGAAGACATACGACGATTTGACATGATCTGCTATCACATCGGACGGGTCCTGCCGGTATTCGACCGCTTCGAAATCGAGGAAGCCAACGGCACGGTACTGCTGAGATGGAGAGCCAAGGACGTTGACAAGACCTTCGGCGCGCATCTCACGTCGGACGGCTCGCTGCGTCTGTTCGCTCTCGTGACCCTGCTGAACCTTCCTTCCCCCATGCTTCCGGATGTCGTTCTGCTGGACGAACCCGAACTGGGACTGCACCCGGCGGCGATCGGCTTGGTCGCCAGCATGGTCAAGCAGCGTTCCGTGGATTGTCAGATCATCGTTGCCACCCAGTCACCCCGATTCGTCGACTCCTTCGATCTCGACGAAGTTATCGTGTTGGAACTACGCGATGGACGGACCGAGCCGCGCAGGCTCGACGGACAGGAGTACCAGCGCCGGATCGAAGCATTCTCCCCCGGGCAGCTTTGGGAGAAGAACCTGATTGGTGGTCGGCCGTGACTCGCCTGGCAATCGTCGTGGAGTAGACGCCGCGGCGGTCACCGTGACCCGGCTCCGGCGACCGCGAGTCGCTGAAGATGGAGCTGGGCGACGTGCTCTGGTACACTCGGGTCCGTTCGTCGGTTACGTCGCGATGCAGACCGCCCACGTCGGATTCTGACGTACCCGCCCCGTATTATTGTCGTCGGTCCCGGCAAGAGGTGCCGGGGTGTGCAGAGGAAGGGCATCCGAAGGAGGCATCGAAGACATGACGATTCAAGACACGTACCTGACCGCCCTCGACCGTTTCGGAGACGTCGCGCGCGACGCCGAGGCGGACAGCGGTCTCGTCGATCGCGCGGATGACTATCGGGAGCAGGTGACCGG
Organism: Spirochaetia bacterium; assembly: GCA_965215345.1. Lineage (GTDB taxonomy): Bacteria > Spirochaetota > Spirochaetia > SZUA-6 > Bin103 > CATQHW01. Next base: position 4,151,145 of record CBDCDL010000002.1, read on the forward strand.
GTTTCGGGTGCTGATTCCGCTCGTGGGATCGTTCAACGCCGGCAAGACATCGCTGGTGAACGCGTGGCTCGAACGACCTGCCGGTGGGGGCCTTCCGACCGACATCGTGCCGCAGACGGCGCTGGCTACCGAGATCCACATGGCCGGCCCGGACGGTGCGGAGCGCGTCGAGCTGTACGGCACGGATGACCGATCGTTGCGACGCATCGATCTGGCGGAGTTCGGGCGCATCGAGAAGGAGTCGATCACGACCGGAGAGACCGAGGCGGAGTACGCGAGGGCCACGCTCCGCGCGCCGGCCGGGTACGATGGCGCGTGGCCTGGCTGGAAGGTGCTGGTCGACATGCCGGGGCTGGACTCCGGCCTGCGCACCCACAACGCGGCGATCCAGCGCTATCTGCCGTTGGGCAGCTACTTCATCCTGGTCGTGGACGTCGAGCACGGCGCCCTGCGCGCCACCGAGATCGAGCAACTTCGCGAGTTTCTCGACCGCGACGTCCGGTTCGCCGTGCTCGTCAACAAGATCGACAAGCAGCAGGAAGCCGCCGCCGTCGTCGAACACATCCGCCAACAGGTGCGCCGGGCGCTTGGCAAGGACGTCGAGGTACTCCCGGTGTCGGCGCACGCGCCCGACATCGATGCGTTCCGTACGGTCGTCGATTCGATCGATTTCGACAGCCCCCTGCGCAACTACTGGCGAACGCGCATCCTGCAGCTCTTCGACGACGCGGTCGAGAGCCTGCACACGCGCTACAGCGCGCTCAACGTGTCCTCCGCCGACCGCGAGCGGGCGGTGGCCGACCTTGAGGAAAGGAAGCGGGCGTTGGAGGGAAGACTGGCCGACGACGAGCAGGAAATTCGAGAACGCTATTCCGATGGGGCGGTCGACCGCATCGTCGGCGGTGTGCGGGACGCGATCCGCGACCATGCGCAGCCGCTGGCGCAGACGTGGCAGAGCGGCGGCCATCAGGCATTCCAATACGAGCTCAACGAGGTGGTGCGGCGCACGCTGAACCGCGTCGTCGACAAGCAACTACAGGAGACGTGGGCGCAGATCGTCGCCGGGTACGGCGCCGACTTGGCGGCTCTCGACGAGCATCGCGAAGCGTTCCTGCACGCCGGCTCGCAAGCGGCCACGTTCGACCTCCCCGGCGAGCTCGCCGGACGGGTCGGCGCCGCCGCGCAGGCCAGCACGCAAGCGTGGGATCAGGCACGCAAGCGGTTCGCCGGAGCCACGGCGTCCACCGTCGCCGTCGGGGTGCTGGCTGCCACCACCGCGATCGTCGCGCCGTGGCTGGAGGTCGTGCTGATCGCGGCGCCCACGATCGTCCGCTGGCTGCGCGAGAAGGCGGAGGGGCAGCGGCGACAGCAGCAGATGGAGGAGCGGCTCACGCACCTGCAAGCACAGATCACGAGCCGGGTCGCGCCTCGGGTCGCGTCCGATCTGCGCGAGCGCGCCGGCGAAGGCTACGCGTCCGCCGCCCGCGACTTGATCGCCGGCCTCCGGGGCGAGGTGCGCGGCAAGGTCGAGCGGATTCAGGCCGACATCGACCGCAGCCGCGCGGAGATCGAAGACCAGAAGCGGGATGTCGAGCAGCGCAGGGAGCAGCTCAAGGCCGCCATCGAGCGACTCATCGATGCGCGTACACCGGTGGAGGGATGATATCCATGAGAGAAGAGCGGGACCGGCTGGCCGACGAACTGTCGTCCGTGATACGGACGGCGGACGAGTACCGTGAGGAGCTGCAGCACGTTGCCGGCGTAACGCCGTTGCGGGACATCGCACAGGCCATACGAGACGAGTCGGACGAGATGCTGGAAGACGGACGCCTCCTCCGCCTCGGCATCGTGGGACAGATCAAGGCGGGAAAATCGACCCTCCTCAACCTGCTGCTCTTCGGCGGCGACGAGGTGCTGCCGAAGGCGGCAACACCCATGACGGCGGCGCTGACCCACATCGTGCACAGCGATGCGGTCGGCGCCGATCACGCGCAGATCGACGTCGAGTACTACACTCCGGAAGAATGGCGCGAGATCGAGAATCACGCCAGCGAGTTCCGGAAGGAAGAGGATGCCGGCCGGAGTCCCGGCGAGTTCCCCCGCGCCTGTGCCGAGCTGGTAGCCATGGCCGGGCAGCGCCGCCTCCGCGTCACGGACCATGCGGGCACGGAAACCGAGACGGTATCCATGGACCGTCTGAGCGACCGCCTGTGCAGCCTGGTCGGCGTGGATGGGGAACTCACGCCGCTGGTCAAGAACGTCACGATTCGATACGGCGGGGGAATCCCCGATCTCGACGTCGTGGACACGCCCGGTCTGAACGACCCCATCATCTCGCGCGCCCGCGCAACGCGCAGACTGCTCGGCAAGTGCGATGCCGTACTGCTGCTCAGTTATGCGGGCCAATTCATGGACAGCTCCGACCACAATCTGTTCACCGATACCCTGCCGGCCGAAGGCATCAGCAGGCGCGTGTTGATCGGCAGCAAGTTCGATAGCGCTCTGATCGACGTGGCGCCCGATTACCGGGGCGACCTGCTGGAAGCCGCCGATGATGTCGAACGGCAGCTTCGAGATCGGATCGAGCGGATGCGTGACGAGGACGCCGACATCGGGCTAGCCCCCGAACACGTGCTGTTCACGTCGGGGTTGTGCGCGACCCTGGGCGGCAAGCCCTGCGCGCAGTGGAGTGCTGCCGAACGCGACGTCTTCGCAAGGCTGCGAAAAGCGTATCCGGACTGGCTCGACCCCCCGAAGAACGGGGAGATCAACGATGACACGAGAAGCAATCTCACGAATGTGTTGGGGCGAAAAGAAGAGGTCGACGAGGCGATCCAGACCATTCGCGCCGACAAGGACAGGATCATGGAGCAGAAGATGCGGGACTACCTGAAGGAGAAGGAGGATGCCTGCAGGAGTCACGTCGACACGGTGATCGCAGACCTGAAGGAAAAGCGGGAAGAGCTCCGCTCCGGCGATCTCGCAACGATCGAGGACAGGAAGAAAGCGGTCGTACGCATCATCGACGAAATGTCTTCTCGGATTTATGAGGAGTGGGAACGCTTGATTGCCAACCAGATGAAAGGATTAGGCACGGCTCGACACCGCTGCCAAGAGGCGGTTGACGAGGGAAGACGAGCCATCCCGGACTCGATCGAAGTCGAGCAGATGCGCCGAACGATCCCCAAGAAAAAGGGTTTTCTGGGCCTCAGGTGGTTGTTCCGATCGATCGCGGGCATCTCGCATGAAGACTACGAGACACACGAACAGAAGGTCATGAACGAGTCCAGGTTGCGAGCGAAACTGGGGGAAGCCAGCGACAACGTGCGTATGCACGTCGACCGGGAATTGGGCACGATGTTCAGCTTCGATTTTGCTGCAGATGCAGGGAAGAAGCTGCGCGCCGTCTGTGCAGATACGATGGACGACACGACCGCCTCGGAAGCCCAGCCTTCGTTCGGGCGCGCGCTTGGCAGCGCCGTCGAGCACATATCCGAGCAGGCGCGGCGGGCTCTCCGGAATTCTGCGAAACTCGGCGTATTATCGGTGGACTTGTCCGGTGACATGCAACAGAAAGAGTCAGCGGCGTTCGCCTACGCGAACGTCCTGAGCAACGAGGTCAGCTCCATCTTCGAGGCCGCCGAAGCGACCGCAGAGGACGCGAACAAGAAGGCCAAGAAAGAGTTGCTGCCGGTGGCAAGACGGGACCTGGAGAAGTACCACGAACGCCTGCAACAGGAGATCAAGAACAAGGTATTCACGCTGCAACGATACGACAAGGCGATCCACGATCTGGAGCGGCACGGCCGACGCTTCGCGCGCGCCGACTCCGCGCAGGACCGGTAAGCCGATGGCCAAGACGGCCGGCAGGAATCCCTCCGCCGCGTACGCGAAGATGACCGCGGAGGAAGCCCGCGACCATCTTCGAAGGCATCTCGACCTGATTGCGAATATCATGTCCGCTCGCCACGACACCGGCACCAGCGAGGAACACTTCCGCACCTTCGAAAACATGTTCCGCTACGACTACCGGGAGTTCGCCCGGACCAAAGACTTCCCCCGCGAAGTGGAAGCGGTGTCCCGATTGACGGAGGTGTTCAACCACATGCGCCAGATCAGGCTGGCGCCACACTTGGCGTCCCGTAACATCTGCGCCGTCACGGGGGGGTTCAGCAGCGGCAAATCCAGCCTGCTGAACAGTTTGATGGGTACCAACAACCTGCTCCCTACCCGTATCACGCCAACGACCTCGATTCCGACGTATGTGTCGCATGGCGACGTGGGCGACGTGACGATCAAGGTCTTCAACCGCAACGGAGGAAGCGTGACGGTCCAACCGGACACGCTCCGGCAGATGACGCATGGCTTCGGGACGATCGACGGGCGCGGCAAAGGCATACCGTTGCAGCCAATCGTCGACCGTGTTTCCGTTCTCACGCCGAGCCTGCAGCAGTGGAGCAAAGTGGCGTTCGTGGACACTCCGGGCCACACGAATAGCGACGCCGACGGAGTGTCACAGGATGAACAGATCGCCAAGCGTGAGGCGCTCGCGTCGCGATTTCTGCTCTCGGTAGTGGATTGTGAGCGCGGCGAATTGTCGCAGCAGGACATCGATTTCATCAAAGAGTTTGCTGGAAAATTGACGGCAGAGACCCGCAACCAGCCTGGCCTCGGTCGACTGCCACCGGACAGCGCCCCGATCTATGTCGTGCTGAACAAGGCAGACAAGAAGGCATCGGATCGGCGCTCAATCTTGGAGTCCGTGGCGGCAACCGTCAAAAAGCACGAGATCCCGTGCTTCGGTGTTGGACTGTATAGTGCGCACGCCGGGCAGTGGTACGAGCATGAGGGTGGTACGTTCGACGCGTTTCTGCAGATGATCGATGGCAATCCGATCGGGCCGGCGTTGGATGCCGACGTCGCGTCGGTGTTCGACGACTATGCGAAGTTTCATGATAACGCAAGGAAGCGGTGGCAGGAATTCGATGGACTGTTGAAGCGACTCCGGTTGGAGCGAGACGATGACGAGGACATGGCTGCGGGAATAACGCTCGGTTCCGACCTGCAACAGCACGCGAAAAGCGTCGAGCAAGAGATGAAACGCCACGCTGAAGCCATGCAAGAATCCCTCAGGTTGAGAGACTCATTCGTGCAGTGTACACAATCGTTCATGAAGTCCGTCGGATTGGCAGATCGTAAAGGAGGGAGAAGCGAGAGGAAGGGAGAACCAGTGAGCGAGCGGAACGAAACAGGGAAGGCCAAGGTGATCGGCAACGCCAGGGTGAGCGACAACGCCAGGGTGATCGGCAAAGCCAGGGTGAGCGACAACGCCAGGGTGAGCGACAACGCCAAAAAAGGTTTTCTGGGCCTCGCGTGGTTGGCCCGATACGACAAGATGAAAAAAGTGATCGCGGATCGGCTGGAGATCGAGGAGGGCAAGATCACGCTCGAATCCTCGTTTCGGCAGGATCTCGGTGCCGACAGTCTGGACGAGTACGAGCTCCTCTACGCGATAGAGGAAGAGTTCGGCATCACCATCCCCGACGAGAAGGCGAACGAGTTCGAGACCGTGAAGGACGCGCTGGCGTACATCGAGTCGCAGATCAAGTAGCTTCTCGCGGCCGCGGAGTGCCCCTCGGTGGATGCGGTGCGCGCTCCGCTACCGACACACCCCGCCATCGGATTGGGTGTAGCTCTGGAACTGAGCGATTCGGGAGGGTCTGGCGTGGTTTGAGAGGGGTGAGGTGGGCGGAGGTGACAAAGTGTCAGCGAACACGATGGCGGGCGCACGGCGAATATGACGCGTGCAGGAGAAAGGCATCGCTCCTCTGGGGTAAGGTTGACGGAACCTCCCGCAACCTGAACCGCCAGAAGGAGCGAGCCCAATGTCTGTGTCACTATCGCATACCTGCACCGAGCACACCATCGCCGACGACCGTGAGGCGAGCGGCGAGCGCATCCAACAGATCAGACGATCGACGGTCGCCGGCACCGGCAGGTGCTGCGGTCCACCGAGACCTACCTGAGCGCGGTCGGCCCGATGACCGTGGAACGCACATGGTACCGCGCGGGCCACGAACCGGCGGTCGTCGCCCTGGAGGTGCGGGCGGGGATCATCGCCGGGCACTGGACGCCGTTGGCGGCGCGGCAGGCGAGCGTGCTGGTGGCGCGCATGACGCCGCAGGAGTGCGCCGACACGCTGCGCGAGCTGGGCAACATGAGTCCGTCGAAGAGCACGCTGGACCGGCTGCCGAAGCACCTGAGCAGCCGCTGGGAGGAGCATCGCGAAGCGTTCGAGGAGGCGCTGCGGGCCGACGCCGTGACGGTGCCGGCAGAGGCGAGAACGCTGGCGGTGTCGCTGGACGGGGTGATGGCGCCGATGAAAGACGGGCAGCGGCAGGCCAAGCGTGCTGCTGCGCAGGCAGCGGGGCGGGCGACCAAGGGGCCTGCCGGCTACCGGGAGGTTGGCTGCGGCACGGTGAGCTGCTACGACGGCGACGGGCAGCGGTTGAACACGCTGCGGATCGGCCGGATGCCGGAGGCGAACAAGGCGACGCTGAAGCAGATGCTGAGCGCGGAGGTGGAGGCGGTGCTGAGGCAGCGGCCCGATCTGGAAGTGGTCAAACTGGCCGATGGGGCGCACAACAACTGGAGCTATCTGGACGAACTGGCGCCGCAGGCGCAGTGCAGCGAGCGGTTGATCGACTCTTCCACGCCGAAGCGACTGCAGAGTACGCTAACAAGCAGGCTGAGAAAGAGGTTGCTGCCGGTGGCAAGACGGGACTTGGAGAAGTACCACGAACGCCTGCAACAGGAGATCAAGAATAGGGAAATTCACGCTGCAGCGTACGACAAGGCGATCCAGGATCTGAAGCAGCACGGCCGACGCTTCGCGCGAGCCGACTCCGCGCAGGACCGGTATGCCGATGGCCAAGACGGCCGGCAGGACTCAGATCTCACATCTGCGAGAAGGAGGGAGAACCAGTGAGCGATAAGACGGAAAACAGAGAAGACGCGCACGACTTCGGCGACGGTGCCGGACCGGTTCCAGCGCGCAAGCACCAGCATGGTGGCGGCTGGGTCGCCGCCACGGCTATCGTGGAGGACACCGCCATGGTAGCGGTCGACGCCGTGGTGTACGGAAGAGCCATCGTGTTGGACGATGCCAAAGTGATCGGCAAAGCGCAAGTGTTCGACAACGCCAAGGTGTACGGCAGCGCCGAGGTGGGTGACGACGCCCAGGTGTTCGACAGCGCCAAACTGTTCGGCAATGTTCATGTGTTCGACAACGCCAAAGTGTACGACAGCGCCAAGGTAAGCGATAAGGCCCGTGTGCACGGCGATGTCGAAGTGAGAGGCAACGCCCGAGTAGCTGATAACGCACGAGTGTACGGCAACGCCAAGGTGAGCGACACCGCCAAAGTGTTTGGGAACGCGGAGGTGCGCGAGAGCGCATCGGTGTACGGCAGCGCTGAGATATGCGGCAAAGTATACGGCAACCCTAGAGTGCATGACAACGCCAAGGTGTTTGAGGACGCAGAGGTGTTTGAGGACGCAGAGGTGTACGGAAACGCCGAGATATACGGCAAGGTATGCGGTAACGCCGTGGTGTGCGACAACGCCACGGTGTCCGAAGATGCAAATGTGGGAGAAGGAAGACAAGTGTTCGATAACGAGGTAGTATGAGGGTGGTAAATGGGGATAATATGGGCATTTCTTACGGGATATACGACCTGAGCCGCGACGAAGGATGGGTCAGCGTCGGGGTCGATCACGACACGACTTACTTCGCCGTGAACGCGATTGCCGTTGGTGGAACCACATGGGCCGCCTCGCTAACGGTCGCTTGGGCGTCTCATTGGTCACCACTGGCGTTCTTCGGCTCCATCGCTCATCGCCAAGCTGCCCGAGCAGACCGCCGCAGCAAACAGACTTCTTCCACGGGCTGATAAGACGGAGGAGAAAAGTTCACCATGGCTCGAAAGTTCCAAAGGTCGCCACGGCAGCGAATGACGCCCAAGGAGGCCCATCGATATCTGCTTGAAGCTCACGCCTCGATCGAATCCGTTCACCGCAGCGTTGCGGACAGCCTGCAAGCAGCGGAGAAGGAATTGGGCAAGCTCGATGGGGCGCTGGCGGACGGACGTACGACGCCACATCTTGAACAGGCCGCAGCCAATATCAGCACGGCCGCCAGCGAACTGCACTCGGCAGATCTGGCCAGGATACCACAGGCAGCGAAGACCATCGTAGAGTACTCAGACAAATACCGCAGCGCCATCGATCTGGTAGGACAGATCGTATCGTCGCGTCCCGACATGGCGAGTTCGAGGCCCTTCGATGAGTTCGAACGGCTGTTCAAAGGTGATTACCACGAATTCGCCAGCAAGAGCAATCATCCGCGCGAGGCGGAGGCGTATGCCAGCCTGACCCGTGTGTTCGAGCGCATGCGTCAGATCAGGTTGGCGCCACGCCTGTTTTCCCGGAACGTCTGCACCGTGGCCGGCGGATTCAGCAGCGGCAAATCCAGTATGCTGAATGCGTTGATGGGTGCGAACAAGAGCGAGGACGCGGTGCTGCCGACGCGGATCACGCCGACCACCTCGATTCCGACCTACCTGTTCTACGGTGACGATGATCGGTTGACGATCAACGTCTTCAACCATGACGGTGGGAGGATACAGATCGACACGCCTATGCTGCAGCGCATGACGCACGAGTTCGAGCACGAACACAGAGTAGCTTTGACACCCATCGTGAACCGCGTGTCCATTCATACGCCCGGGCTGAAGAGCTGGAGGCGAGTGGCCTTCGTGGATACACCGGGTTATACGAATCCCGATGAGGGAGGCCACGTCAAGCAGGACCGACAGGTTGCCCTGGAAGAGATAAGGACGTGTCGTTTTCTGATCTGGGTCGTGGACTGTGAGAAGGGCGCATTGCCGAGAGAGGATGTCGATCTGGTTCGACAACTGATCGAGCAGAATCCATCAATACGCGATTCCGAGAAGCCGGCGATCTACTTCGTGCTGAACAAGGCGGACAAGAAGTCGGCATCTGATCGGCGCGCGGTATTGAGAGTAGTAGCGGATTCGGTACAGAAACATGCCTTTCCCTGTTTCGGGATTGGTCTCTACAGTGCTCACGACAACGAATGGTACGACCATACTGGTCGGGCGTTCCCCGAGTTTCTGGAAATGGTCGATAAGGTCGATAACGCGCGCATCGAGGAGACTCTGGATCACGATGTAAAGACCACATTCGACAGCTACATCGAGCATCACGACAAGGAGCTCAGCCAGTTTACCGAATATCATGGCGCGCTGCATCGACTTGGTTTTCTTCTGCCGGACGAGGAAGACAGTTCTGGCCGCAAGATGCTGGATCGACTTCGGGAGAACATCCAGGATCGTAGAGAGTACCATCGGCAGAACGCCGCCGATGCACGTTCTCTGCAACGACGATGCCAGCGATGTGTGCGGGAGTTCATGTCGTCGGTGGAAATCCATCGGGCGCCCGCCGAATCTCCGACCCGCCGCGCGGTTGCCGCTTCGCCTGCGGTTGCTGCTCGACGAAGCGGCCGACCACGGCTGTGACTCACCGGCCGCACGAACTCCCATGCACAGCCTGCGACTCACATCTCACATCTGCGAGAAGGAGGGAAACCAGTGAGCGACAGAACGGAAAACAGGGAAGACGCGCACGACTTCGGCGACGGTGCCGGACCGGTTCCAGCACGCAAGCACCGCAATGGTGGCGGCTGGGTCGCCGCCACGGCTATCGTGGAGGACACCGCCATGGTAGCGGTCGACGCTGTGGTGTACGGAAGAGCCAGCGTGTACAGCGACGCCAAGATATTCGGGAAGGTATACGGCAACGCCCAGGTGTTCGACAACGCTAAAGTGTTTGAGGAAGCGGAGGTGTACGAGGACGCCTTAGTGTACGACAACGCCAAGATAGCCGGCAAGGTATACGGCAACGCGAAGGTGTACGACAGCGCCAAGGTGTCTGAGGACGCAGAGGTGTACGAGCCCGGGTTATTCACCCTACAGTGCGAAAGTTGGCTGAATTGAGGATTCGAGGTGGTTCGCGGGGCGGACCGGTGAGAACGCGAATCTCGGTTGACGCTTGTGGTCGACCGGGGCACTGGTGGAGCGATCCGCGGGCCGTGATCGGCCGCGTCTGAGGATTCGCGGAGCTTCCGAGCGGATGGGCCGGACAGTCTGGACCGTCTCGTCGAACGAGTTCTTCGATGCCTCCAACGCGACGCGGCGGCGCACCTCCAGCGAGTAACGCTCGGCAGGCAGGTTCAATTGATCGCCGCGGTCGAGCGGGGACGGGAGCTGGGGATGTGGACGATCCTGACCTTTCACGGGATAGGCGAGGGACACCTCCGGGTCACCGGCGAGGACTTTGGCGCACTGCTCGATCACCTGGCCCGGCGGCGATCAGCTATGGGTCGCCCCTCTGATCCAGGTGGCCCGGAGTATCGCCGCAGCGCGTGAGGCGATCACGCGGGTAGGCTTACGGAGTTGCGGCGACGGACTCGGCGACCTTGTCGATCATGCTCACCGTGCTGTCCCACCCGGCGGCGTGCCGCGACAGATAATCGCGCGTCGCCGAATCCACGCTCACCGCGTCACCTTCGTCGAAGTACGCAAGCACCTTGACGGCTTCCATCGGCGGGAATCCGCTTCCGAAGAGCGCCCTGGCGGCGCCGAGGCCGTCCTGTAGCGGCTTCCCGGTACGCAGGATCGCCGCAAGGTCGAGATAGTCCCGTGCGGCAATACCCTGCAACAGCACCTTGAGCTTGGTTCCGAAGAGGTCCAGCAGCGAGGCGACCCACAGAACTTCGTCTTCGGTCTGTTCGGGATGGCCTACCCGGCCGATGTCGATATTGCCGAAGAACGATACCTTGACCGGTTCGCCGTTCATGGCCACGGACAGCGTCAGCGCGGTGGGATCGCGCTGAAGAACCTCGGCACGGGCGACAAAGGGAATCGCGAACAACGCATCGTGATCGAGCGCGGCCGATGAAAAGAAGTCGAAGTCAACCGAGGACCGGTGTCCCAACCGGAGCGCGAGCGCAGTTCCGCCGTAGAGGACGAAGGAATCAGGTACGTCCTCGAGCTCCGTCCACAGCCGGCGCTGCTCGTGAGGGAGCGCTGACAGGATCGGTTCGAGCACTACCGCGGCAGGCGCCTGACCGGAAGGTCGGGCACTGACTCGAACCCCAGCCGCAGATGCCAGTACGACCAGGAACGGGCGTTGAATATTCCAACCGGAGGATCGCGCAGCACGCCGCGCAGATCGTCGTCGGACGTTACTGAAAGCAGCCAGCGAACGTCGTCTGCGGTACCCAACGTCATCAGTTGCGCCAGAAACAACGGCGCATCGTCAAGCGTCTGCTCGGGCGGCTGCCACCAGACGTACTTCCTGGCCATCTTCCGAGCCCCGGGAACGGCTGTGAGCCGCCCTTCCGGAGACGTTGCAGGCATTCGATCAGTGCTCGTGGTGCTCGGCGTGGTCGTGCAGCGGCACGTGGTCGTGGAAGACGCCGTGGCGGTGCATGGTCTGGTGCAGGCGGTTCCAGGCACCCTCCAGGGTGGCGCGGAGTTGCCGGTAACGCTCGGCGTCCGGGCGCGGGGCGATGGTGTCGACGTAGGCCATGGCGCCCTCGATCTGGTCCAGGATCAACCCCGCGTCGTGGGCGGAGAACGGCCGCGCGCCGTCCACCCGAACCTGCACGGCGCTGGTGTGGGCGGCGATGTCGGCTGCGCGTGCGCGGTAACTGCCACGCACCCGTAGCGCGATCCACGTGGAGCGGTCGACGCGCACCGTCGTGCTGCCTGCCGCTGCAAGCTGCCCGCCAGTGTCGGACTCCTCGACCATGAGGCCGCCGCAGATCAGTTCCACCGTTGCGATCGGCACTGCCACCGACTCGACCCGCCACTCGACGGCGACGCTGCCGCCGCCGGCCGGCACGTCGACGATGCCTCCGGGCGTGGCCCCTTCGACCGTGATCTGCGCGAGTGGGCCCACCGTCACGAAGGTGTTGCCGGCCTTGAGGGCCGTCATCCAGTTGTCGTACGTGAACGCGCGCTCGCCAAGCTGCGTGTAGGTGCGCACGCCGCCGAGCTGCGAGGCGGCGGCCATCTTGTCCGAGCCGCCCACCACCGGCAGGCGGTAGCCCAGGTTGAGGTAGCGGTACCAGTCGGCGATGCCGTACGGATTGATCTGCCCCTCGCAGGGGTTGAAGGTCATCATCTCCATCGCGTCGATCATCCCCAGGACGATGTCGGCGGCCCGCTCGCACTGCGGGTTGGGGCCATGCGGCATCACCACCACGCCGCCCTGCTCGATGCAGCGGGCGGCCCAGTCCGCCATGGTGACCTCCTGCGGATCGCCGATCGCGGACTCCGACGGTCCGCCCGTGCACAGTGGATGGATCATCGGCCCGGAGTAGCCCAGGAGCGAGATGTGGCCCAGCACCTGCATGCGGTTCTCGGTGCCGACCCGCACCAGGAACTCGCCCAGGCCGCCGAAGTCGCGCGCGCCCAGCGTGGTGGCGCCGTCGAAGTCGCTGACGTTGCTGAACATCTCCCCCCACTGGCTGGCCAGCAGGTTGACGACGTTGACGCCCTCGGCCGCCCCCTCCAGAAGCGCGGTCTGCGGGCTCAGGAAGTGCACGTGGGTGTCCGCGGTGACCCAGCCGCGCTCGCGCCAGCGCAGCACCCGGTCGAGCTCGAACGTCAGCTCTTCGGTGTCCGAGGCGACGGTCACGCGCGTGCGCAGGGGGCGCACTTCGTAGCCGCGGGCGATCTCCACGTACACGTCGCCGAGCGGCAGGTCCGTCACGCACTCGCCGGGTATGTAGGCGTACTGGTTGGCGCCGTTGACGAACTCGCCGTAGTTGTCCTCGAACCAGTTGCCGTTGACCGTGCGGTGGTTCCCCTTCGGGGGCAGGTACTCGCCGGCAGCGCCGTGCAGGTGGAGGCGCACGGCGACCGGTTGCGACGAGCCGCGCTCGACCACGCGGATCTTCACCGGCCGCTCGGCCGCGGCCACCGCGGCCGAGCCGGCTTCCAGCTCGCGCAGCGGGTACGCCCGGCCGCCGGAATGGAGCTTGGCGTCCGGGTGCGCGGCGTACTCCACGAGGGCGCGGGTGGTGGAGACGGCGGGTTGCACGTCCGGGGCGGCCGCACCGTTGCCGTCGGTCCACCCGGCATGGTCGTAGTCCAGGGCTGGGCGAGCGGAGATGATGGTGCCAAGGTCGAGCTCCAGGCCGGAGAGTTGCCGGTCAGCGTCGAATGCGGCTCCCGGCGGCAGCTCCAGGCGCAGCTTGCGCCGCGTCCCCGGCCTCAGCGGGTGGTCGGTCAGGTCGGTCGTGGCGATGCCGTATATCGCGCAGCGCTCGCCGCGCGGCCTGAGCTCGACCGCGTCGATGGAACGGTCGGGGTGGGGGTTGGGCAGGGCGTAGAGCCAGGCCAGGTCCTGCCCGCTGTCGCGGCCGGAGCCGTGCCGGGTCTCGCCGCGGCCATAGCCCACGGTGGAGATCCTGCCGGCCGCCTGGTCCTCCGCGGCGGAGGCGATCACCCGATCCGCATACATCGGCACGGCGGCGAAGGGGCTGGCCCCCCAGCCGATGCGCGCCTGCTGGATGGCGAAGCGGCGGCGAATCGGGTGCACGTGCTCGGAGCCGTCGGCGTAGCGCAGTACGTAGTCGGCGACGTGGTCGCCCAGCTCGTTGCCGTCCACGCCCGTGTCCGCGAAGCCGGTCAGGTAGCTGGAGGCGCGATCCTCGCCCTGGTGCAGGAAGATCAGGTACGTGGCCGCAAGGCCGCCGGCGGCAACCGTCAGCGGCGCATCCGCGACCAGCGCGACGTTGGCGGCGCCGGCTGCGCTCAGGTCGAAGGGGACGCCGCGAAAGGCCTGCTGCCCGAAGGCGTCCCGGAGGGCCGCCGGCGGCGTCAAGGCCTCCGGCAGCGAGGCTCGATCGGCGTTGCAGGCGCCGGCGAGGGAGAGGGGTGCGAAGCGGTCGGATGCGATAGCGGCCATGGCCGATCATACTCGGGCCGATGACCGTTGCGATAGCGGATCGACGGCGGTCCGACCGGTGCGTGTGTCCACCAGCAGGATCGCGCCGATCGCAACCCCGTGCTACATTGGGAGCGCTGTATTCGGGAAAGGTCCGTCATGTTTGCCCACATCCGCAACGCACTGGCCCACTTCGGATCCGAGGTACGGGACGCGCTCCCGCATATCGTCGTCTCCGTGCACGCGTTTGGTTCACGGGTAAGGGGAGATCACCGCGGCGACTCGGATCTCGACGTCCTGGTCGTCGTGCGTGAGCGCACGCTCGAAGTAGAGCGGTCGATTGTCGATCTGTGCGTCGAGCATGAACAGCGCAGTGGCATCTGCTTCGATCCGGTGATCAAGGATGTGGCCACGTTCGATCTTGAGCGGCAGCGTCATACCCCTTTCTACCAGAACGTCAGCGCCGAGAGTATTCAGGTTTGACCCTTTCCGCTGAGACAAGCGTGCCCTGAGCGGCATCAGGTTCGAGAAGGCGCAGGCCGCACTCGACGATGCCCGCGCGAACCTCGAACAGGGCCGACTCAACACCTCGGTGAACCGCAGCTACTACGCGGCGCTTGCCGCAGTCCGCTCCCTGCTCATTCTCGAGGGTATAGGTCCGGAGTCTCATGCCGGCGCCGTCACGATGCTCAGCCTGCACTTCATCAAGACCGGGCTGCTCCCTCATCACGATCGTCAAACACGTCAAGACGCTGCACTGGAATTCCGTGACGGCGCATCATAGCCGCCAACCTCTCCACGAAATCTCGATCGCCATCCGCATGAGAGAGAAATATCTCTTGTGGAGCCATTGATTGTGGTTGTAGTAGACGAGCTTCGTCAGGCAACCTGATGGAGGGTCCGAGCGATTTCCTTGATGCCTTCGTCTTCGTTGGCTTGTTCGAGCCTGATCGTCTTCAGCTTCCAGAGAATCCAGGGAACGTCTTCATCCCTCAGCTTCTCCGGGCTTCCCACTACGACCGGGATCAGACGGCCCCGAAAACGTGCCTCTCCGAGGGCATACTCTATCTCCGAGCGCACCCAACGCGAGCGCATAGCATCTGGCGTCAGAAGAACGACCATTCCCTGTGACTCCTGCAGCGCCTGACTCACTAAGGGACGGCGCAAGAATAAATGCCGATTTTGGTGTGCTCAAGAGCGGGGACAGATGGTGTAGTTGCGCAGTGGTTGAGTCTGGTGAGGTTGCAGGGCGATGGAGGCGAACTCGGCGTCGGCTATCTTGACGCCGGTTGGGTACTCCTGTTCGACCAGCTGGGCGACGACCGACAGGCCGGAGTCGGTGGTGGTGGTGCGGATGTGGTTGAGGATCGTCTCATAGTCGCGCAGCGGCACGCCGGCCCAGTTCTTGCTGATCTCACTGAACAGGCGGTGATCGATCGGATTCCACTTGGAGGCGCCACTGGGGTAGTGACAGACGGTGATCTTGAGGCGGTGCGGGTCGACGAGGCGTGTCTGGAGGGCATACTTGAAGCTTCTGATGCGCGGCGAGTTGCTGCCGCCGGAGTCGGCGAGGACCAGCAGTTCGCGGGCGTCGGGGTAGTGCTGGAGTCCTTCGTCTTGCCACCAGCGCAGCAGGTTGTCGGCGGCGAAGTCGGGGGTGTCGTGTGAGGTGCCGACGACCACGAAGCCGCGGTTGGCGCCCAAGTCGTAGACGCCGTAGGGGATGGCGATGCCGTCGGCCTGGGAGCGGAAGTCGTGGTCGTTGACGGCTTGAGGGGAACGTTCCCAGGTCGTGCCGTGGTTCTTGAAGTTGCCGACCAGTTCACGCTTCTTGGTGTCGATGCTGACGATCGGCAAGCCGCGTTCGGCGAACCTCCGCCGCTGCTGTGTGATGTGCTGGAACTGTTCGTCGCGGTCCGGGCCGGAGCCGGCCGAGACGCGCTTGTGGTTGACGCGCAGCCGATAGTCGAGGTCCTTGAGGAGGCGGGCCACGGTCCTGGCACCGACCTGGATGCCGCCTGAGGCCAGTTCGTCGGAGATCTTCTCGGTGGTGCGGCGTGTCCAGCGGATGCCGGTGATCGGGTCGCCGGCGGTGTCGGGTTGCAGCGCCTGTTCGATGGCGGCGATCACCTCGGGCGTTTTTTTTCCACCGGCGGCCGCCCGCCACCGGGGCGGCGCACGCGGGTGCGCTCGACGTCGCCGGCGATCAGTTGCTTGCGTCCTGTGGCCACGGTACCGGCATCGATGCCGAGCAACGATGCGATGCGCCGGTCGCCGCCCCAGCCGCATTTGAGCGATTCGAGGCCGGCGTACAGGCGGCGCTGACGTTCATCGAGCAAGCTGGCGAACAGCACGATTGCGGCGCGCAGTTCCTCGGGCACGAGGTCGGCATCCGGCAGCGGTCCGGTCAGCCCGGGGGCGGCCAGCACAGCGCGCCGGGCGCTCAGTTGCTGCGCCTTGCGGGTGCGGTCGGCGGCGCAGTACAGGAATCGACCGGCAAGGCTGTGACGGGTCAGCTTGCCGTCCCGCACGAGCGTACGCAAGGCATCCTGGGTGCCGACGTGCAGCCGGTTGTCCAACTCGTCGCTGAACTGTCCGGTCGGCGCATCGGTGACCATCGCTGCGGCGGTGGCCAGCAGGGTGCCGGCAGTCGAGAACCGTACGTTGCGGAACGACCACAGGCCGTGCTCATCGAAGTCGATGAGTTCTGCCAGGGTGTAGTAACCGCCGCGGTGGGAGTAGCTGGTGCGGTAGGGCAGTTGCTTGAGCTTGCGAAAGGCGGTGCGTCTGGCGCGGGTGCCGAGCGCCGCCATGACGTCCGGCAGCGAGGCGACGGTCTGCTGACGAAACAGGTCGACGATCGCGGCGGTCGAGTACTGGGGCGTTCTCATTGTGGCAC
Organism: Spirochaetia bacterium; assembly: GCA_965215345.1. Taxonomy (GTDB): domain Bacteria; phylum Spirochaetota; class Spirochaetia; order SZUA-6; family Bin103; genus CATQHW01. The sequence goes on from CBDCDL010000002.1 coordinate 4,168,081, forward strand.
TATTACGAATGTCATATTCGTAATAGTGCCACAATGATGCTGCGCTTTCCACCGGAAACGCCACGAGAGCCGTCATCCGGCCATCGCGGCCTACTGGGAGCGGCTTGATTGCGTCCGTTTACATGGACTTAATTCTGCGCCGTCCCTAAGGCGGCCCAGTTGTCCCCGGGCAGGACTTCGCGGGTGGCATCCCAGACTTCCAGACCGTCCTCTTCCAGGATCTCGGCGATCCTGCGAGCAAGGGGTTCATCGGTGTGTGCGTGGCTGATGAAGATCTTCATCGCGCCAAATCCCTGCCCATGCTGCTCATGTTGTCTGTCCAAGTATAGCGTACGGTGGCCCGCGCACTGCCGACAACCAGCCACACACGAACTCCAGATGGGTTCCCACGCTGCGCGACAGCCTCTATTCGCAGGGTGCGCTGACCGCCTCAACGCACTCGACGTCGGCCTTCAGCCACGACGGCGTCCTCTTGTGAGCCAGGATCTCTCTCGCGGTCATCCAGCGGATGTCGGCCACCTCGTCCGGTTCCGTGATCGCCGGCTCGCCTGTCGTGTGTGCGCCGAGGAAGAGGATATCCACGACCGGCGTGCCGTCGGCCATGGTGAAGTTCACACTGCGGACATACTTCAACTCGGGGGCGACCGTCACGCCGGTCTCTTCTCTGACCTCGCGCCGGACGGCGGCTTCCAGAACGCTGTCGGGGCCGTCTCCAACGTCGACCTTGCCGCCGGGGAAGGCCAGAGCTCCCGGTGCCTGCCGCACCCCCTCGCCCCGGACGATCATCAGGTAGCGGCCGGCATGACTCACCGCGCACTGCGCGATCACGACAAACTGCACGTGCCCACCGCTCACGTCGTCATGCCCGAGTGCTGGTAACTACTCAGGGGGGCAGGCCGGTTATGAGGCAGGGTGGAACCATCGGACGGCCTTCGAAGACGGAACTCAGAGCATCGATCACAGACAAGCCGTTCTTGCGGATCGTGGAGATAGGCCCTGGTCCGGCGGTACTCCTCGGCGCCGTGCTGGCTGCGGAACGTCCCTGAGATCTTCTGCTGCACTTTCATCCCGGCTCATTCACGGAGGAGTAGAGAAAGAGTAGGCGCGTCCGCCGATTTGCAGTAGAGTCAAGGTGTTACGCCAACACGACCACAAAGGACGGGACACGCCATGGGTGAGACTCTACCGATCTTTTCGACGACCTTCAACGGCTCGGTTCAGGTCTTCAGGTCGAGGCACGCGAGGACCATCTGAGCGCCGACTGAGGTGCCGTGTTGCTGCGCGAGATCATCGTTCTTCTATCTCCAGGCATGGCTTGTCAGACCGACGCGTGAATAAGCCGGGCTGAGCGGCATCAGGTTCGAGAAGGCACAGGCCGCACTCGACGATGCCCGCGCGAACCTCGAACAGGGCCGACTCAACACCTCGGTGAACCGCAGCTACTACGCGGCGCTTGCCGCAGGTCCGCTCCCTGCTCATACTCGAGGCTCGATGGCATAGGTCCGGAGTCTCATGCCGGCGCCGTCACGATGCTCAGCCTGCACTTCATCAAGACCGGGCTGCTCCCCATCACGATCGTCAAACACGTCAAGACGCTGCTCTCTCGTCGGGAGGACGTCGACTACGGCGACTTCGAGTCGATCACGCGGGACGAAGCCGAGGACTCCGTGGCCAGAGCGGAGGAAACGCTCGCGGCCGTCGACGCGCTGCGGAGCCGACTTGCCGCCGAGATGTAGGAAGCTGTGTCCATCGGCGTTCCTGAGTCAGGCGCAGGTCATCATGGCGCGAACATGACGATAAACAGAGCTGATACGTCGGACTTGAAGGAGCTGGCCGAGCTCAATCGGCAGCTCATCGAGGACGAGCGACATCCCGATCGGATGACACGGGACGAGCTCGCCGAGCGAATGTCCAGGTGGATGAAGGAGGGATACCGGTGCTACGTCGCTCGCGTCGACGGCACGACCGCCGGTTACTGCCTCTTCCGCGACGACGGCAAGCACTACTATCTGCGCCAGCTCTTCGTCGCTCGCGGCCAGCGCCGGCGCGGGATCGCCACGGCGCTGATGGACTGGATGTATGCGAACGTCTGGACCGGGAAGCCGGTACGGCTGGACGTGTTTGCCCACAATGAGGAAGCGATCGCCTTCTACCGAGGATACGGGTTCCGTGTCGCCGTCCTCTGCATGGAGAAATGACGACGCGTTCATGCCGGCCGGCGCCACAGCAGGGGGTTCTGGCCGTCGTCGTCGAGCGGGTCGCCGACCTTCAGGGCCGCCACCTGGGCGTCGGAGAGGACGTTCTGGATGCCGTTGAATACCGAGCCGTCGGGCATGTAGCCGGCGGTCATGGCGCGCCGCCAGTTCGGGGTCATGTTGGGGCCGGCGGCGTGCGCCAGCAGGCCGTTGTGGAAGCCGGCGTCGCCCGGCTCCATCTCGCCCGCAACCGGCATGACGCCGCGGAACTGTGGAAAGTGCTCGAAGTAATCGGCGATCTCCTGACCGATGGGCGCATCCGTGAAACCGTCCACCTGGTGGCTGCCCGGCAGGTAGTACATGCAGCCGTTCTGTATCGTCGCCGGTTCGAGGGCGATCCAGATGGAGATGGCGTGCGGCGAGTGGTACGACCACTTGGGGTTGTCGGAGTGCCAGGCGGTGGGATTGGCCCACGGCTGTTTCTGCAGGGTCTGGTCGTGCCAGAGGCGGATGCCGTCGATGCCCTCCAGCGCGCACAGCATCTGCCCCAGCTCGGCAGCGAGCATGTATTTCTTCACGGTCTCATTGATCTTCCACAGGTTGATGCGCTGCAGGAACACGTGGTCGTAGTAGGTCTCGCCGGCAAGCCACCGGTCGCCGGTCGTGCCGCTCAGCTTGCGGCGTCCCAGTTGCGCGACCGCTTCGTCGATGCCGGCGCGCAACTCGGCCAGCTCCGCGGCGCCGAGGAATTCGCGTACGACCAGATAGCCATCGGCGCGATAGGAACTGATCTGCTCATCGGTCAGTTGTGTGTTCATCCGTTGATCCTTGCTACAGGTAGCGATTGAGAAGGTGCTCCAGCATCTCCTGCCGGCCGCTGGCGTTGGCGGCGATCTCGCCCTTGTCGAGCATGTAGGACTCGAGCGCCGCGAAGTCCGCGTCGCCCGACTCGATGCGGGCGCCGATGCCGGAGTCCCAGCTCGCGTAGCGCTCCTGGACGAACGACCGCAGCTCGCCGTCGGCGCGGATGGCCGCGGCGATCTTCAGCCCGCGGGCGAACGCGTCCATGCCGCCGACGTGAGCGTGGAAGAGGTCGACCGGCTCGAAGCTCTCACGGCGCACCTTGGCGTCGAAGTTGATGCCGCCGGGGGCGATGCCGCCGTGGTTGAGCAGGATCAGCATGACCTGCGCGGTCAGGTAGAAGCTGGTCGGAAACTGGTCGGTGTCCCAGCCCAGCAGCAGGTCGCCGGTGTTGGCGTCGATCGAGCCCAACAGCCCCTGGTGGGCGGCGTACTCCAGCTCGTGCGCCATCTCGTGGCCGGCGAGCGTCGCGTGGTTGGTCTCGATGTTGAGCTTGAAGCGCTCGGTCAGGCCGTAGGCGCGCAGGAAGTTGATGCAGGCGGCGGCGTCGGAGTCGTACTGGTGCTTGGTGGGCTCCCTGGGCTTGGGCTCGACCAGCAGGGTGGCGTCGAAGCCGATGCGGTCGGCGTGGTCGGCCGCCAGGTGCAGGAACCGGCCCAGGTGGTCCAGCTCGCGCTTCATGTCGGTGTTCAGCAGGCTCTGATACCCCTCGCGGCCTCCCCAGAAGACGTAGTTCCGGCCGCCGAGCTCGCGGGTGACCTCCATGCATTTCTTCACCTGTGCGGCCGCGAACGCGAAGGCGTCGGCGTTGCAGCTCGTGGCGGCTCCGTGCACGTAGCGCGGATGGCTGAACAGGTTGGCGGTGCCCCACAGCAGGCGGATGCCGGTGCGTTCCTGCTCCGCCTTGAGCGCTTCCACCACCGCATCCAGGTTGCGGTTGGTCTCGCGCAGCGACGCCCCCTCGGGAGCCACGTCGCGGTCGTGGAAAGCGTAGTAGCGCGTGCCGAGCTTCGCCATGAACTCGAAGGCGACGCGCACGCGCTCGCGGGCGTTGTCGACCGAGTCGCTGCCGTCGTCCCACGGCCGCTGCAGCGTGGGCGCGCCGAAGGGGTCCGCGCCGGTGGCGCGGAAGGTGTGCCAGTAGACGGTGCTGAACCGCAGGTGCTCGCGCATGGTGCGGCCCTCGACGACTTCCGTCTCGTCGTACCAGCGGAAGGCCAGCGGGTTCTTGGAATCGGGACCCTCGTAGGGGATGCGTTCGACGTCCGGGAATCCGTTCATGACGGGCCGAACCGTAACATCTCGCGAACGCGCGGCGCTCGGCGGCCGGTGAGTCGTTGCCACCCCGGCGCCGACGGGGTCCAATGCCGGCATGGACGACCGTCAGAAGTACCTGTTCGACGTGCGCGGATACCTGGAGCTCGACGACGTGCTGACGCGGGACCAGTGCAGGCGTCTCGTCGACGAGATGAAGCGACTCATCGACCTTCCCGACGACGAGAAGCCGGAAGGGGTGAGCAGCAAGGACGAACCGACCCAGGCGAACCTCGGCGATCTGACCAGCGCCGGCGCGGTGTTCTGCGCGCTGATCGACATCCCGCGCGTCATCGACGTCCTCAAGGTGATCGTCCACCACGAGTTGCGGCTGGAGATCACCTACGGGTACATCCGCCGCAAGGGGTTTGCCGGCCTGCCGCTGCACGGCGGAGGGGAGTTCGACAGCAACGGGCAGGACCTGACGCTGATGTACCGCCACTTCAACGGGAGCATCTTCAGCGGGCACACCGTGGTCGCCTTCAATCTCACCGATGTGGACGAGGAGGAGGGCGGCTTCGCCTGCATCCCCGGCAGCCACAAGGCCAACTTTCCGATCCCGGAGGAGATGAAGACCTTCGAGCACGGCGTCGACCGGTCGCTGGTCCGCTGCGTGCCGTGCCGCGCCGGCTCGGCGGTGATCTTCACCGAGGCGCTCTGCCACGGCGCCGCGCCGTGGCAGAGCGATCGCGAGCGGGTGACCCTGTTCTACAAGTACCACCACGCCGGCATGAAGTTTCACCGCTTCTTCCCCGGCCGCGCCGCGCTGGAGCGGATGACGCCCAGTCAGCGCTCGTTCTACATCGAGGTCGCCTCCGACCCGCGCGTCGAGCGCGAGTGGTATACCGGCCGGTAGGCGACGGTTTCGGGGCGGTAGCGCCGGCGCGGGGGGCGACTCGGCTATACTGACCGACCATGGCAACCGCGACGGGGACTCAGGCGAGCAGGCCCGCGCCCGAAGGATTGTACCGCTACGACGGTCTGGCGGAGGGCGTGACGGGGTTCGACTCGGTCACGGAGCGGGAGATCGCTCGCTTTCGCGAGCAGGGCTATCTGGTCGTGCACGAGGCGTTCACCATCGACCGGGTGCAGGATGCGCTGGACGGCCTGCTCGACCTTCTGGCCGGCCGGAGCCCCTCGTTCGACAGCGTGGATTACGAGTCCGGCGTGGACCCGGCGACGCTCGATGGCATGTCAGCGGCAGAGCGTCAGGACTACGTGCGCAAGTTCATGTGGTTCGTGGGCCATGACGAGCGCCTGCGCGCGCTATCCGAGGACCCCGCCCTGATGCGCGTGGTGCGCCGCATCATCGGCGAGGAGCCGATGCTGTTCCAGGACATGGCGCTGCTCAAGCCTCCTCGCGTCGGGCGGGAGAAGCCGTGGCACCAGGACCACGCCTACTTCGACCTGGAGTTGCGGACGCGGGTGGTCGGCGTCTGGATCGCCCTCGACCGATCGACCACCGGCAACGGCTGCATGCTCGTCAAGCCCGGATCGCACCTGCAGGGCCCGGTCGTGCACTTCAAGCGCCGCGACTGGCAGATCTGCGATGCGGACGTCGACCCGCTCGGGACACTGGCGGTGCCGCTGGAGCCGGGCGGCTGCCTGTTCTTCTCCAGCCTCATGCAGCACGGCACCGCCCCGAACACCAGCGACGACCGGCGCCGCGCGGTGCAGTTCCACTACCGGCCCGCCGACGCCGAGCTCACAAGCCTCGAGGAGCGCATGGCCGTGTTCGGCTCCGAGGGAAAGGACGTGAGCTGCTGACGGTAGGGCGGCTACATGCCCCACACGTCGATGGTCGCGCCGCCCGGCGCCGATGTGCGGCGGTGGAACAGCTTGTCGTTCCAGCTCCTCCCCTCCCGGCGGTCGAAGATCACCACGTGGCCCGCAACCGCTCCACTCCGGTCCATGTAGCCGACCGTCTGCGCCAAGCCTTCCTCGATGGTCCGTTCCAGATCCCCGTACAGCACCTTGCACTCGATGACGTAGACGGCCTCGCCACCGCCTTCGCCGCCGTTCGGCCACCGGATCAGCAGGTCGGTCCGGCCCCGCCCCAGACCATACTCGCGATCGATGCGGCCGCCCCCATTGACGATCCGCTGGAGGAATGCCTGTAACAGCAACTGTGGCCACGCTTCCCGATACTCGAACCGCCGTCTCCAATGCTCCGAATGCTCCCGGAAGAACCGCTGGAACCTCTCCATGAGCTTGTTCACGTTCAGGCTGCCCCCGGCGTCCACGTACCAAGCCTGATCCTGGATCAGCTTCACCTGTACCTCGTAGCTCAGTTCCCGCGGCACGACCTCGGCGTAGATCGGGTTGGCGATGCGCGGCGGGTCGTCGCGGGCAATCAGTCCCAGATCACGCACGTACTCCAGGTCGCGGACCGATGAGTCGTCCACGCCGGTACCACTGAGCAGCGGCTCCACCACGCGACGCACGCGGTCGTCCCGGAGCCGTTCGGCGAGATGATCGACGTGCGTCTCGCGGCGCAGGATGATCTGCTCCTGGGCGTCCAGCAGACCGGCTGCCGTGATCGGCCGGCTCCGGTCGCGTCCGGCCTTGGCACGGAAGCACGCCTCGTAGGCGAGCGCGTTGACCAGCCACGGCTGGCCGCGCGTCCGTTCCCACACCGTGTGCAGTGCCGGCAGCGTGAACGCCTGTCCGGTCTGTTCGGTGTGCATGCGCAGCAGTGCATGGACGTCCCGCTCCGAGAAGTCGCCGAGCCGGAGCGATTCGGCCTTGACGTTGAAGGGACTTCCGCCTACGGAACGGGTCCCGTAGTCGCGCACGTCGCGTACTCCACACAGAATCACGCTCTGCGGGAACTTGGCAGGGCGAAGCACGTAGCCGGCCCGGAGCTGGCGCAGGACCGACAGTAGTGAATCGCCGAGAAGAGAGTCGATCTCGTCGATCAGCAGAACCAGTGGCTTCGGGTCCGCTTCCGCCCACCGTGTGATCGCTTCGCTCAGGGCGCCGGGACCGAATTCCGCAAAGATACCCGACCAGGTTCGAGTCAGGAACTCATCGCCCAGTGTCGCACGAGCGAACAGGGCAAGTTGGCCCAGGATCACGCGAGTCGCCTGCTCCACGTTTTCGCGCATCGCCTGGGCGGCTTCGACGTCCACATACACGCAGCGGTACTCACCCTCCGCGCCGCTGTTCAGCAGATCGCGCAGCGCCAGCAGTGCCGACGTCTTGCCGGTCTGCCGAGGCGCGTGCAGAACGAAGTACTTCTTCTGCCGTATCAACGTAAGCACCTGGTCCAGGTCCAGGCGCTCCAGCGGCGGGATGCAGTAGTGGTCCGCGGCGACCACGGGACCGGTCGTGTTGAAGTAGCGCATGACGGCCGAAGGCTGCATCGTATCGCCGGGCGTGCTACGGCAACAACGGCCGCAAGGATCGCGCGGCTGCGGCGTGGCGGCTCGACGGCGGTGTCAGCTATCGGTCCACGGCGTTCCGTCCAGCGGTACGCTGTAGTCGCCGTCGAGATAGGGAAAGCGCGCTTCCAGATCGTCGGCCAGCTCCACGCCCCAGCCGGGGCCGTCAGGCACGACCAGATGTCCGTCCTCGATCGCCGGCGGGTCGCGCAGGATGCCCCACTGCAGCGGACCCTGCACCATGCAGAGCTCCAGCACGCGCGGCTGTGGCAGGGCGGCCACCGCGTGGGCGTGGGCGACCCCCATCAGGCCGTTGTGCCAGGAGTGGGGGCACACGTCGACGCCGCACCGATGGGCGCGCTCGACGATGCGCAGCCACTCGCCGATGCCGCAGACGCCAACGTCGGGCTGGGCGATCGCCAGCGCACCCGCCTCCAGATAGGGATCGAACTGCTCCGCCCGGCTGAACACCTCGCCGCCGGTGATCGGCAGATCGACGGCACGGTTCAGCCTGGCGTACGTCTCCGGATCGCGCGGCATCGGCTCCTCGAACCACGTCCAGTTCAGCTCGTCCAGGGCGCCGGCGATGGTGTGGGAGTCGGCTTCGTTCAGCCGGCAGTTGCCGTCCAGCATCAGCTCCAAGCGGCCCGCCGCCGCGTCGGTCACGCGACGCAGCAGGTCGATCATGCGGGCGGCGTCGATGCCGGAGCGGCTCCACTCGGTGCCGACGCGCATCTTGAACGCCGTGTAGCCGGCGGCGATGTGCGCGTGCGCCTCCCGCACGAGTTGGTCGGGATCGTCCTCCCAGTCGTAGCTGACGCCGCCGGAGGCGTACAGGCGCACGCGCCGCAGCGGCGGGTTGGTGGCGGGGCCGCCCGCGGAGGCGAGCACCTCGCTCACCGGCCGGCCGGCGATGCGGGCGCGCAGGTCCCGGAGGGCGCAGTCGATGCCGGCCAGCGGGATGTCGTCGCGGCGGTCGCCGCCGGTGAGCCGGGGCGTGATGTCCGGGTCCAGCGGATCGCGGCCGATCAGGCCGGTCGCCAGCTCGGCGACGCGCTCGCGGATGCGCGGAGGAGTGCCGTAGGCGCTGGGCTCGGCGATGCCGCGAACGCCTTCGTCCGTGTCGATGACGACGATGGCGCAGTCGGCCTTGACCGCGCGTATCGAGCCGGTCACCCACTGGCGTTCGGGCTCATGGGCTCGCGACAGGCAAAGCGTCTCGACCGACGTGATCTTCATGCGCGGTATGGCTGCACGGAGACTGCACTCCTACTCGCTCCGCTGCTTTGGGGCTGGCGGGGTGGGTTTGGGGTCGGGTGGCGATGGCGGACTCGGAATGGGCGGTCTGACAGGTGGCACAGGAGTGGTGGGACGTGGCAAGGAGCGGGTATTTGGGCGTTGCTCATCCTGATGGTCACGACGTGGCATATTCGTGCCGGGTCGTCGCGTAAGCTCTCTCGGCACATCTCTCGTTGAGAGACAGGTCGAGAGGTATTACACGCGGCACGACGTCGACAATGTCCGTCGCTTTGCGTTCCAGAACCTCGCAACGATCAAGTACGTCATCGCCGTCCATACGGCTCATCTCCGCCCAGAGTCGCCGCCATTCGCGCGCAAGTGCAGAACACTCTTTCGCGACAGCGGCAGCCGTTGCAGCCTTCTCGGCATGGCCGCAAACCCGCGACCAGATGGCAACCAGGGCGACCAGGAGGTTGAGGCAGATCGCTACGACCGGCGGCAGGCCGCCCACCGTGGTCACGACGGCACCCGACGCTCCGAACGCTATGAAGACATTGGTCAGGTTGCTGAGCTTGCGCATTCGAGCGGCGATGGAGACGAAATAGAGGTGCTCCCTGTCGGTGTCCAGAAGCCCCAACCAGACGCGCGTGGCGATCTGGTCTTCGAACGTCGTCTCCGTCTGCATCTCGCTCATGGTGTCCTCCTGACTCATCTCGGTCGGATCTCATGAGACACCCATAGGGTGTTGTTCATGCGGAGGGTCGTCAAGACGAGCTTGCAGGCGCTTCACCGGCCTCCTGCAGCAGCCGTCGCAGGCGCCGTCCGCGTTCGGGCTCCGGGGCGTCGCACGGCCGCCAGTTCCGGTCGGCCGCGATCACGTCGCGCGGGCTCCCGCCGCCGGCTGCGATGCGGGCGTTGATCAGCGCGCCGAGCGCGTCCGTCTTGTGGGCGAGGTGGCCTGAGCGGTCGTTCAGGAGTATGCGAGCATCGGTGGCCACTCGGGCGTCGGTCTCGGCAAGCATGCGCAGGCCGGTGTGAAGCACGTCGCGGATCAGCGGCGCCCGCGACAGGCCGCCGGTCAGCACGAACGCGCGAATCGGCTCGGCGGCGGAGGGGAGCATCGCCCGCACCCGATCGAGCATCTCCACGGAGATCGAGCACTGCGTGCTGGCGGTCCGGGCCGCCAGGTCGAGGCCGGCGAGCTGCGGCCAGCCCTTGTGGGCGGGGTCTGGCTCGGGGACACGGACGATCCGTGCGGGGTCGCACGCCAGCGCCAAGCGGTTCAGCTCTTCGTAGTCCGTCCCGGGCGCGGCGTCGGCGCGGAACCGTTCGTACCACGCTCCGCACCGGGCCAGCATCAGCAGGAACAGGCGGTCGTCCCAGTACTCGAACCCCAGGGCGTCCCCGCTGGGACGGCGCGTGTGCGGCGCCGGCAGGTTGACCGATCCGCTGGTGCCAAGCGACAGCACGATGGTGTCGTACTCGTTGGCGCCGCAGCCGGCGGCGGAGGCGTGATTGTCGCCGAGCAGCGCCGTGACGTTCCAGCCGCGAAGCCGCTCGGTCAGCTCGCGCCAGCCCGCGGCCATGGACGGTTCGACGGTGCCGACCACGCCGCTTGAAGCGATTACCGGGGGGAACCACTCCGGCCGCAGGGTGTCTCCAAGGAGCCGGTTGGCCTCCCGGAGAGGCGCCGTCGCCAGCCGCTTGGACTGCTGGTCGAGCAGTCCGTTGGAGAGGGCATCCGAGGAACTCAGGCGGTACCGGCCGCCGGTGAGCCGGCCGGCCAGCCAGTCGCCGCTGGTCATCGCGGCGTGCAGTCCGTCGCGCAGGCGCGGCTCCTGCTCCAGCGCCCAGGGGAGCTTGGCGGCGATGAAGCGGGCCTCGACGGCGCCGACCGCATCCCGGAACGCCGGCATGCCGTTGAGCGCCTCGGTCTGCGCGCCGGCCAGGACGCACTGCCAGCTCAACGCCGGGATCAGCGGCTCGCCGTTCCGGCCGACCAGGGCCAGGTCGTGCTGCCGCCACGCCTGGCTGAGATGGCCCGGCTCGGAGAGGTCCCATCCGTCGTCGCGGAGGCGCGTCAGCAGCTCCAGCACCATCCCCGGAAGCGCCTTCAGGTCGAACGCCGGGCTCCCGTGCCATTCGACCGCGCCGGCCATCGGCAGGCTCGCGTATCCTTCGGCGCCGTCCTCCGCGGCCGCCGCCAGGCCGCACTCCGTGGTCGAGCACACCAGGCCGAGAAACCGCGCGATGCGCCGGCGTCCGTTCGTCTGCTTTGACATCGAAACCACCTTGCTTTCATCCTGATCCATGTCGGATGAACAAACCATCTGACCGGGTCGGCGCCTCCCTCGCCATCCGACCAGCGTGCGCGGCGGACGCCGGGACGGTCGCGCGCATCTACGTCGATTCCTGGAATGCCTCGTTCGGAGCGCTGCTGTCGCGAACGGGACGAACCGTAACGCCGGAACTGCTCGCGCGCTGGCGGAGGGGTCTCGATCGGCCTGTCCCTCACCGGTGGTGGGTCGCCGAGCGGGCGGGCACGATCGGCGGGTGCGTCGGAATTGGCCCGAGCCGCGATCCGGTGGATCCCTCGATCGGCGAGCTGGACAGCATCTTCGTCGATGAGCCGTACTGGCGGATGGGAGTCGGCAGCGCGCTGATCGCAGTTGCTCACCGCCATCTGCTCCAGGACGGCTATCGTACCTGGATACTGTGGACCGTTTCCGGCTACCGCCAGGGCATCGCCTTCTACGAGGCGATGGGGTGGAGGCGCGACGGTGGGGTTCGAGACGACGGACGCCAGATCCGCTTCCGCCGTGACCCGATGACCGTTCGCGGTCCCGCCGAACGGAGCGGGGAAGGTTCTACTCTCGAAGAAGACCTCCGTCACCATCCGGCTTGACGATGACGTCGTGCTCTCTTTCAAGAAACTCGCCGGTCTCAGGAAGGTCGGCTATCAATCGCTGATCGACGCCGCGCTCAGGGAGCGAATCAGCGGCCGGACGTGACGTCCACGCCGGGAACGAAGCAGGTCGTGCGGGGCGGCTCCTACGCCCGCCACGGCGGCACATCCCAGGTCCGGCGCCAATTCCACTTCCAGGCTACATCCAGGGAGGGCAGGGCGATCTCGTACCAGACGCCGGCGGTGAAGGGGAGAACCGTCGTCCGGCCGCCCACCTGAGCGCGGATCCACTCGACGAAGGCGTTGGCGTCGGTCACGTCGGGGGAGGCGTTTTCGCCGCTCTCCACGACTTCGACCGCTATGCCGTGGAGGTCGAGCCCGGCGTTCGCAGGAAACTCGCGGTTCGCGCCGATCAGGCTGCTCTTTGCGATCGGATACATGACCTTCACACGGTCCCGCGGGACGCTCTTCGTGATCGGCAGGTCGCGTTCGAAGGCCGCGTCTCCATAGACCTCGGCAACCGGCCGTGCGGGGTGGACGCAGCCGGGACTCACGTAGAGCCGCCGGAACCTGTCTCCCCGGCAGAGCCGCTCCAGGGTGGGAGGATGACAATGATCGAAGTGTTCGTGGGTGATGAAGATGTAGTCGTAGACCGGCTCCGCGGCGGTCAGCGCCTCGCCGAAGAAGTAGGGATCGAAGGCGATGCCGACGCTCGGGAAGCGCGCTTCGAAGCCGCCGCACCCGGACCAGCGGAGATGCATGACCGAACCGCTCCGCGAACGGCTGACCGCGCTCGACATCCCGCGTGACCTAACCGACCGGGACGGGCCCCAGCTCGTCGAAGATCGCCAGCGCCTGGTCGAAGACCGCCCGTTCGGCCGGCTCCGCGGCGGCATCGATCACCTCGTCCACCTGCTCCACCGTGTTCAGCCCGACGATCAGGCTCGACACGATCGGGTGAGCGAGCGCGAAGCGGATCGCGAAGCGCGTCATCGGCTCCGGCCCCATGCGCTCCCGGACCACCGCCAGGCGATCGTAGGCGCCGTCCCACGACCGTTCGCGCATCCGGTCCTCGTCCGGCAGCGCAAGGCGGTCCGCGCGCCGGTCCGTGAGCAACCCGGCCAGGAACGGCCGGATGCACAGGAACCCGCCGCCGCTACGCTCGAGGGAGGGAAAGAAGCGGGCCATCTCCATCTCGATCACGTTGTAGTAGGCGACCAGGCCGGAGAAGGTTCCGGTCGCGAGCGCGGACTCGGCAAATGCCGGCGTGTACGGAAAGGAGGCCAGGTAGCCGACCTTGCCCTCGGCGCGGAGCGTCTCGAACGTCTCGCGGAGCGGCTCGTCGATCGCCTCGATGTCCGGTAGCCGGCTCTCGTCGGTGTTCGGCTCCGCCCGCTGCAGGTGCTGTATGACCGCGATGCGGTCGGCGTGCAGTTCGGCGAGCGCTTCCTCCACGCGCAGGCGGAATTTCGCCGGGTCGAAGTGGCCGCCGTCGTCGAAGTCGGGAACCGGAACCTTGATGACGTGATGGATGTCGTGCCGGCGTGGATGGTTGGCCAGCACCGGCGCCATCGACCAACGGGTCCCGTACTCGTAGCTGGAGTGGAGGAAGTTGACGCCGCGCTCCAGCGCGCGCTCGAGCGCCCGCCTGCCGTTCCGGGACACGTCGTCGTCGCTGCCGTCCCGGCTCGCGAAGCGCATCGGGCCGAAGCAGATCGGCGATACCTCCAGGTCTGTGTCTCCGAATCTCCGAACCTGCATCATGCCTCCCCGCAGATCATCCTACCCGCTCGAACTTCTGCAGGCGTTGCTCGTCGGCCACATACAGGTCGCCGCGCGAGTCGGTGCAGATGCCGTGCAGGAACGATGGGAAGCGTCCGGGCGGGTCGCCCTGTTGCCCCCATCGCGAGAGCACGGCGCCGTCCGGGTCGTAGATGGTGATCCGCTGGTAGCACTCGGCCACGTAGATCACGCCTTCGGCGTCGACGTGGACGTCCATGGGCTGCCGCAGGTCGCCGACCCCCCATATGGCGAGCAGGCTGCCGTCGCGGCCAAAGAGCTGCAGCCGGTAGTTCTCCCGGTCGACCACCACCAGCCGGCCGCGGCTGTCCACCGCCAGGCTGTGCGGCAGGTTGAACTGCCCGTCGCCGTCGCCGGCGGCGCCGAACGAGAGCTCCAGGACTCCGTCCCCGGTGAAGCGGTGGATGCGCGCGTTGCCGTAGCCGTCGGCGACCCAGATGCCGCCGGTGTCCGGATCGACGACCGCTTGGCACGGCTTGTTGAACGGCTCGCCCGGAGCGCCGGGTCGGTTGACCGTCCCCAGGGTCCGCTCGAGCGCGCCGTCGCGGGTGAACACGCGCACCGTGTGGTCGTTGCGGTCGGTACAGAGCACCCGGCCGTCGGCGCTGACGGAGACGTTGTGTGCCTCCGCGAAGGTGCCGCCGCCCCACGAGCCGACGAAGCGACCGTCGCGCTCGTAGACGCGGACCTCTCCCACCGGTTCGCGCTGGAACGCATACAGCCGGTCGCGATCGGCGTCGCCGGTGCCCACCGCCACGCCGGTCACCATGCCGCCGGGCTCGCGGCCCTGCGGTCCTGCGCCCCAGCCGGGCACGGCGCGGTAGCGGTGGCTGCCGTCGCCCCAGATGTGCGCATGGTCTTCACTCCCGCTCACGGAACCCCCCTGATGCGTGCCACGTGCTCACGGTTTGTTCGCCTCGGTCAAGTGGACTAATGGTAGTCCATGGAGATTCACAACATTCACGATGCCAAGACGAACTTCTCCCGGCTCGTCGAGCGGGTCCGCAATGGCGAGGAGATCGTCATCGGCAAGGCGGGCGACCCGGTAGCCAGGCTCGTTCCATACGACCGGAGCGGCGCTCCCCGACGCGGGGGACAGTGGCGCGGGCAGGTCAGGATCGCCGATGACTTCGACGAGTTGCCGGCGGCGGTGGAGGCGGCGTTTGCGGGCCGCGTCGACTGAACGTGCTGTTGCTCGACACGCACGTCCTGCTCTGGTGGCTGGACGATCCGTCGTCGATCGCCGGCCGGGCGCGCGAGCTCATCGCCGATCCGAGCAGGGCGGTCTTCGTGAGCGCGGCGGCAGCCTGGGAGATCACCATCAAGCGACAACTCGGCAAGCTGGACGCCCCTGACGATCTCGAGGACGCCCTGGAACGGGAACGGTTCCGGCACCTGCCGATCGCCATGCGCCATGCCCTCGCCGTGGCCGAGCTTCCGCCGATACATGCAGACCCTATCGATCGGATACAGATCGCGCAGGCTCGTCTGGAGGGGCTCACGATCGTCACCCGCGACGGGCGAATTCCGCGCTATGAGGTGCCGTGTCTGCGCGCCTGAGGGAAGAAACCATGCTCTTCCCTCAGGTGGCGGCGCACCACGGCGTCGTCCAGGCGGATGCCCAAGCCTGGCCGGTCGGGAACCACCAGCTCGCCATCGGCGATGAGCTGGTGATCGCCGACAAGGCGGTGCCAGAGCGGCAGGTCCGGAAAGTGCTGCTCCATCGCCAGCAGGTTGGGGAGCGAGCAGGCGAGGTGGCCGGCGGCCACCGTCTGCACCGGGCTTCCGATGTCGTGCGGAGCCATCAGCACGCCGTACGACGCGGCCAGGTCGGCGATGCGGCGGCCCTGCGCCAGCCCGCCGGTCTTGGCGATGTCCGGGGAGGCGATGTCGGTGCCGTGCCCGGTCAGAAGCTCACGGAAGCCGTGCACGCCGTACCGGTTCTCGCCGGTGCAGATGGGAACGGGCGACGCGGCGGTCACCTCGGCCATCGCCGCCGCGTTCTCCGGCGGGATCGGGTCCTCCAACCAGCGCAGGTCCAGCGGCGCGAGCCGCTCCGCGAGCTGCAGCGCGCCGCTCGGGTCGCAGCTTCCGTGCGCGTCGACCGCCAGCCAAGTGTGCCGGTCGAGCACGTCATGCACGGCGCGCACCAGATGCAGCGGCGGCTCGGCGCCCGGTGAGCGCGGATGCACGCTCAGCTTCAAGGCCCGCATGCCGAGGCGCTGCAGTTCCTCGGCACGCCGGGCGTAGGCGGCCGGCGTGTCCGGCACGCCGTTGTGGCCGGTCACGTACAGCGCGACCCGTTCCCGCATCCGGCCGCCGAAGAGCTGCCAGATCGGCACGCCCGCGGCCTGCCCCGCCACGTCCCAGAGCGCCATCTCCACCCCGCTGATCGCGCTCATCACGGCGCCCTGGTAGAAGCCCGACCCGGACATGGCCGCCCCCATGTCGCGGGCCAGCCGCTCCACGTTGCGCGGGTCGCGGCCGAGCAGCGCGCCGGTCAGGCGCGGATCGACCGCGATGCGATGGACGCCCGCACCGTGGTACGCCTCGCCAAGCCCCGTCAGACCATCGTCTGTGAACACCCGCACCAGCACCCAGGGCGGACTGTCGAACAGCACCGAGCCGACCCGCGTGATCCTCATGACGCCGGGTGGATCGGTACGGGATCAGACAGGAGCTGTGGATGGCCGGTAGCGCTCGACGTGAACCTCGTCTTCGCGCTTGCGCGCGCGGGCGATGTCGCAGGCCGCCTGCATCCGCATGAGCGTGTCCATCTTTACGCCGAATGCCTTCTCCATGCGAAGCGCCATGGTTCCGGACAGGTCGGAGCGGCCGTTGAGAAGTGTCGACAGCGTCGGGCGGGAAACGCCGAGCACGGACGCCGCGGCGGCAACGGTCAAGCCAAGGGGCTCGATGACCTCGGTCCTGACGAACTCCCCGGGGTGGGGTGGGTTGAGCATGCGCATGGTGATCCTCCTGATCGGCTATAGTAGCTTCCGAATAATGGATATACAGGCTGACGATCGATCGACCGCCACGGTCCGGGGCGACTTCATCGCGCCGCCGGAGGTCGATGAACGGGACGAGCACGGGGACGCGCTGCCGAATCAGGAGGAGTTCTGGCGGCCGCCGGTGCGCTTCGGCTCCGTGCCGGTGGAGAAGGAGCCTCTGGGCTGGGACCGACGCAGAGGCTTTCGCAAGCTCTTTCCTCACGTGATGCTACCGTTCCAGGTGGTGGAGCGCGTGCCGTTCGGTCATCCTAAACTGGCGTCCAATCGCCTTTTCTGGGGCGACAACTTGCACGTGATGCGCCAGTTGCCGAGCGAGAGTATCGACCTGATCTACATCGATCCGCCGTTCTTCTCGGGGCGACAGTACAACGTCATCTTCGGCGACCAGAACGAGCTGCGGTCGTTTTCTGACATCTGGGAAGGCGGAATGCCCGGCTATCTGATCTGGCTCAACGCCCGCCTCTACGAGATGAAGCGGCTGCTCAAGAAGACCGGAAGTATCTATGTCCACTGCGACTGGCACGCGAGTCACTACATCAAGGTGGAGATGGACAAGGTTTTCGGGAACGAAAGATTCAAGAATGAGATCATCTGGAGCTATGGATTAGGAGGGTCGTCTCCACGCCTTTACTCCAAGAAACATGATGTGATGTTCTTCTATACGAAGACGGAAGACTACTACTTCGACAAACCACAGGAACCTGCCACCTCGGTTCGCATGCGGGGGATGACAAAGGGCGTAACGGATGTATGGGACATACCGACGATAAACAACATGGCAAAGGAGCGCATCGGTTATCCGACGCAGAAGCCGGAAGCGTTGCTTGAACGGGTCATAGTAGCGTCGTCGAACGAAGGCGACATTGTGGCCGACTTCTTCTGTGGCGGCGGCACGACTGCCGCCGTCGGACAACGCTTGGACCGGCGATGGATAGCCTGCGACCAATCGCGTGTAGCGGTCGCAATCACGCGGGACAGGCTCACCAGGCAGGTCGAGGAACGGACCGGCAGGATATTTCCCGTGCCCGACTTCACGATCGAGCACTGGGGCGTCTACGAGACGCAACGCTTGTCCGAAGCCCCGCCCGAGCAGTTCCGCGCATTCGTCTTGCGCTGTTTTGGCGCGCAGGACGGAGGACCGGATCAGGACATCCATGGCTACAAGGGTGCGGTTCCCGTTTGGGTAGGCGCTCCGAGCCAGAGCGACGCGGTGACGGCATCTGAAGTGCAGGCGTTCGCCAACGCGATCCGCGGGACGCTGCGTTATCGCCAGGACAATCTGCGCGACGGGTTCATGCTGGGGTGGGCGTTCCGACCCGATGCGACCGAGGCTGCCGAGCGGCTGCGCCGACTGGAACATACCGACTTGAACTTCATTCGGCTGGATCTCATCCGCATCGACTCACCGCGCTTTCGCGAGCACGTGGCGGCGCTTTCGACCGAACACGCCGACTACGAGAACTTCCTGACTTTCGTGCAGCCGCCGCGCGTCGAGCTCGGATCCAGGCGCATCGCGTCGCGCACGTACGCGTTCGACGTCAGCGAGACCGTCGTCATGAATGCGGGAGCGAAGATCATCAACGTCCAATGGGACTTCGACTACGGCGATCGTTTCAGCAGCACGCCGGGATACTCCTTCGTGCGCGGCGGTAAGAAGGGGCCGGCCTTGCAGACACGGTACGAGTTCCCTGCCGTCGGCCTGCACCGCATCGCCTGCAAGGTGCAGGACGACGTGGGCGGCGAGGGGATCGGCGCGGTCGAGATTGAGGTGACCTGATCGTGTTCAACCAGTTCGTTCGCTACGAGGACGCCTTCCGTGACTGGCGTCGGGACGGGATGCCAAAACTGAAACCGGAGTCCTACCGCTACGTCGAGTTCCTCACATCGGCGGATGACGACCAAGCGCCGCGGGTCGGCACGCTGTGGCCGCACCAGTGGGAGTCGTTCCTGCGCGTCGTCTATGCCCACGAGATACTGGGCAAGACGGAGATCGGCGACGACGGGCTGCTGCTCAACGTGGTGACGGGCGGCGGCAAGACGGCGATCATCGCCGCGCTGACGGCATGGCTGCGCATCGCCTACGACGTTCAGAAGTTCGTCATGATCTGTCCCAACCTGATCGTGCGCGACCGGTTGGAAGACGACTTCCAGGGTGGCAAGGTATTTGCCGACCGCGGCCTGCTGCCAGACTGGACGCACTGCACGCCGGCAGATTTCGCGCTCACGACCTTGGGTGGTGGGCGTGAGGGAGGCTGGGCCAGTCTGTTCAGCGCCAGCGTGGTCGTAGGCAACATCCACCAGTTCTATCAGAGCAACAAAAGCGGGCAGAGCAATCTGTCGGGCCTGATGAACGGGCCCGACTTCGCGTTGTTCAACGACGAGGCGCACAACTCGCCCGCGCCGGAATACGAGGAGACCCTCGCACGCATGCGGAAGAAGGTCGTGCTGCGCGTGGACACGACGGCGACTCCCGACCGCGCCGACGGGAGGACGCCGGACAGCGACATGATCTTCGAATATGGCGTGACCGACGCGTTGTCCGACGGCATCGTCAAGACGCCTGTGGTCTACCAGCCGGACATCAAGACCGTGCAACTCACCTACACCGACGCACGCACCGGTGAGCGCTGCAATGTGGAGGAGATCGACTGGGACGAGGTGGATCGCCTCGGTCTGAATGCCACGCAGTGGGTGACGGACGACGAGCCGATGCGGCAGCAGATGGCCATCGCCCTGCGCCGCCTGGATGAACAGGAACGGCGAGCCCGGCGGCGCTATCAGCCGATTCTGTTCGTGGTGGCGGTGTGCAAGGCGGACGCGGAGAAGGCCGCGCAGACCCTGAGCAAGTACTTCAAGGTAAAGACGCTGCTGATCACCGAGGACAGTGGCGAGGCGGAGCGACAGAAGGCGCGTGAGCTGGGACGGCAGCGGAAAACCGGTACGCCGTACAAGGCCGTCGTCAGCGTGCTGATGCTGCGGGAGGGGTGGGACGTGCCGGAGGTCGGTGTCATCCTGCTCCTGCGCAAGTTCGGCAGCAGGGTCTACGGCCAGCAGGTGATCGGACGCGGTCTGCGCCGCGTGCGCAGCCGGGGCGTACCGCCCGGAGAGCCGCAGATCTGCGCCGCAGTCGACCATCCCAAGCTGGAGCATGGATGGCTGTGGGACATCTTCAACGCCAGGAAACGGACGGACGTCTCCATCGACGACGAGTTCGAGGAGACCGACGATCTGCCCGATCCGCCTCCAAAACAGGAGCTTCGGAATCCGGACCTCGTGATCGACGTTCCCCCGGTCGACCCGTCGGTGGTCGACGATGGCGAGTTCGACGTGGGCGATATTCCCCCGCCGCCGCCGCCGCTCGAAGACTGGCAAGAGGCTCTCGACGCGATCGAGTACGACCCTGCGGTCGCCGAGATCACCCGGGTCGATCTGGCCGGCGTGGTGGGTCAGGAGTTGGGCGGCGAGGGATGGAAGACGATCTACTCAGCACCAGATAGTGCTGATTCCGGCCCGGTGGTGCGGATAGAGGTCGCGGACGAGTCCCTGCGCGAGGCCGTGAAGGACGGTTTGTTGGCGATGGCCGATGAGCTGACCGTAGCGGCGGGATACGCTTCCACGTTCATGGGTCGGGTCTACAGCGCGCTGCTTCACCACGTGCGGGCCAGATTCCTCAATGGCTCGTCGCTGGGGTTGGCCGAGCGGGTGGAGGTCGAGCTCGCATGGAAGATGCTGCCGCAGATGAAGGCTCGGGTCTCGGACGTCCCCGGATTGGTAGCCGGAGTCATCGAATATGGCGATTAGCATACGCGGCACGTACGACGGGCCGGCGAAGAGTCCGTGGAATTTCGAGCACTACGACAGCGACTTGGAGCGGCGGATGATGACGCGGCTGGAGCGCGATCCACATGTCGTCAAGTGGATGAAGCGGCACGGCGTCACCATCCCCTGGATCGACGGTCGCAAGCATCAACGGCGGTACGTGCCCGACTTCCTCGTGGAGTACGAGGACAGCCGTAAGGCGGTGATAGAAGTCAAGGACCCCAGCCGGCTGGAGTCGAACGACGTGCAGCGGAAGCGCAAGGCGGCCGAATTGTGGTGCCAGCAGCGTCACATGGAATACGTCATTGCTACCGTCGAGTAGCGCGGCTTGTACCGGGAGCTTTCGTAATGCCATCTATGCCCCGGCTCGGATGGCCGAGAAGCGCTCGACCTTGATGTCGTCTCCGTGACGGGACGGCGTGCTCGGGCGATGTCGCACGACGCCTGCATCGTGTCCATCTTGACGCCGAATGCCTTCCCTTTCTATCCGCAGACTTCCTGACCTCAGCCGGAATCGTGTGACACATCGGGATGGGACCGCCGACGTTCTTGTAGACGATCTTGAGGCCCATGCCGGATGAGCGGCCCGGTTGCGCTCGGAGCATACCAAGCAACTCGCGATTATGCGTCATTTCACTCTTTCCACCGGTGCGAAGCGAAGAAGCCGAAAATGGTGCATTTGCCCGGAAGAAGCCCGAAACCAGAGTTTGAGACTACTGGAAGCTATGGGCCGGCACACCACGTCAGGAAGTCTGATCCGAAGCGCCATCGTGGCGGAAAGACGGAATGGCCATTGAGAAGTGTCGGCAGCGGTGGACAGACTCCGAGCACGGAGACCGCCGCGGCGACGGTCAGGCCGAGAGGATTGATGATCTCGGTCTCAACGAATTCACCGAGGTGGGTCGAGCATGCGCATCGAGATTCTCCCGATCGGCAGGCGTAAGTACTCTAACGCCTGAGCTGGGCGGGTTGGCGTTCTCATGTGCACGAAATCTACTATGTCACTTGGAATGAACCTGCAATCCCTCGTTGATATCCCGTGTCTTCACATATGCCGTGATGTCAGATATGTCACCTATGTTCAAGACAAGCGGATCGTAGCCTACGGTGCCAGTGCTGATCGCTATCCTATACTCCCGTTGGTAGCTATACTTCTTTCGCTTATAGAAGGCGCCGTCCAGATCGCTTGCCAACGCCGGATGGATGTCTTGATAGTATTTCACAAGACGCCGTGCGCTACGATAACCCATGCGCCTTGCAGCCTCTCTGACCCGCGTGAAAAACTCCTTGCCGTTCGTGAGCATCACTGCGTGCTCTCCGAAATCTTCCACGCATCTATCGGAAATCTCCAATTGTTCCTTGAATTGTTTCGTGGTCTGCGGGTTGCCGTTGCTATAAATACCATGCATGCAGAATACGTTCAGATTACCTATCCTATCCAGAGACGCCCGCAAAGGAACCCCTAAATCGTCGCGAGTAAGAACGGGGAGAGGTTCCCCGACGATGCTCAGGGAGAATCTGTCGGGCCACATCAGAATATCGCCTTCGTAGTCGTCGACACCTGTCTTCTTGAAGTGCTTGATCCTGTTGCAGTATAGCTCGCCGCGCCGAAATCTGTCTGCATAGCATTTTTCTCGGCAGATCTTGATGGCAAATAGGGGTGTCATGATCCGTTTGATCCTCTCCGTAGTGGATGCTTGACGGGCTACTCCCGCTGGGGTCACTTATCCGGTGTTCGTCCCTCGGCTCGAAGGTATAGTCTTCGTTGTGATAGGTCAACGTGCGAAACCCGCGTACTCGCTTGTCGGTTCAATTACGGACCGTTTGTGCAGCCTCAGTCGCTGCGCTCGTCACACGGACCGGCAGCCGAAGCCTCGCCGTTGTATTGCATGGCCACTGTGAGCCGACACTCATCCATCGAAGATGACACCACTGGGAGGGAGCTCGCTTATTCGGGTATACTCGCTGGCGATGCGCATCACACAGGTGGGAGCGGCGCTGGTCGAGTCGGGCTGGGTGCTGATCAGGGTCCGCACCGACGCCGGGATCACCGGCCTGGGCGAGGCGTATCACGGCGCGGGCGTGCACCAGATCGCCGTCGACGACCGCCTGACGAAGGCGCTCATCGGCCAGGACCCGCGCAACGTCAACCGGCTGTTCAAGGACATGATGGGGGCGATGTCCGCCTCCGGGTTCTACCAGGGAGCGGTGATGAGCGCCATCAGCGGCATCGAGATGGCGCTGTGGGACATCACGGGCCAAGCCTGCGGCCAGCCCATCTGGCGCATGCTGGGCGGCTGCTACCGCGACACCATCCGCATCTACGCCGACTGCCACGCCGGCGACGAGGAGACGCCGGTGTCGTACGTGGAGAAGGCGCGCGCGGTGGAGGCGTGCGGCTTCACCGCGCTCAAGTTCGACATCGACCCGCTGCCGCAGATGCGCGACAAGCACAGCCGGGGGCTCTCGAGCGCCGAGATCGACCACTACGTCGAGGTGGTGACGGCGCTTCGCGAGGGGATCGGTCCCGCCACCGAGCTGGCCATCGATGCCCACTGGTACTACCCGCCCGTGGACATCCTCAAGGTCGCGCACCGCCTGGAGGGGCTGGACCTGCTCTGGCTGGAGGACCCGATACCGCCGGAGAACATTGCCGCCATGCGCGAGGTGAAGCGCCAGACGACCCTGCCGATCTGCACGGGCGAGAACTTCTATACCCGGCACGGGTTCCGCGAACTGGTGGAGACGCAGGCGGCCGACATCATCTGTCCGGACATCGCCAAGGCCGGCGGCTTGGCCGAGAGCAAGCGCATCGCCGAGCTGGGCGAGCTCTACTACTTGCCGCTGGCGCCGCACAACGTGTGCAGCCCGGTGGGCACCTACGCGATGGCGCACGTGTGCGCAACGGTCCCCAACTTTCTGGTCCTGGAGTACCACTTCCACCACGACCCGAACTGGCCGCTGTTCGCCCGCGCCGCGGATCCCGGCCAGAGCCCGCTCGGTCCCGACGGCCACCTGATCCAGGACGGGTACGTGCGGATGACGGAGGCGCCCGGCCTGGGTCTCGTCCCCGACGAAGCGCACGTGCAGGCGCGGCTGCGGGAGGACCTCGGCTTCCTGAGCTGACCGGCTCCGGTCGCTTCCCCGATCGCGCGCGGGTAAGGTAGCGCCGCGATGAGCAACCTCGATCCCGTCACGATGGCGGACTGGCAGATCAGCGAGGCCGCCGAGCGCGACATGAAGAGCGTGCGGCAGCTCGCGGACGAGCTCGGGCTCGAGCCGCACGAGGTGCTGCCGTACGGCCACCACGTCGGCAAGGTGGACCAGGCGAGCGTGCTCCGGCGGCTCGCTGACCGGCCGGACGGCAAGTATGTGAACGTCACCGCCATCACGCCCACCACGCTGGGCGAGGGCAAGACCACCACCACGATGGGGCTGGTGGAAGGGCTGGCCGCCATCGGCACGCGCGTCACCGGCGCGATCCGCCAGCCGTCCGGCGGGCCGACCTTCAACATCAAGGGTTCGGCAGCCGGCGGCGGGCTGGCGCAGTGCATCCCGCTCGACGACCTCAGCCTGGGACTCACCGGCGACATCGACGCCATCACCAGCGCCCACAACCTGGCGATGGTCGCCCTGACCAGCCGCCTGCAGCACGAGGCCAACTACGGTGACCGGAGCCTGGCCCGCCGGAAGCTCCGCCGCCTGGACGTCGACCCGCGCACCGTCACCATGGGCTGGGCCATGGACTTCAGCGCCCAGGCGCTGCGCGACATCGTCATCGGCCTGGGCGGCCGCATGGACGGCCTCATGATGCAGAGCCACTTCCAGATCTCGGTCTCCTCCGAGGTCATGGCGATCCTGGCGGTCGCCGCCGACCTGGCCGATCTGAGGGAGCGGCTGGGCCGCATCGTGATGGCCTACGCCCGCGACGGCAGCCCGGTCACGACCGCCGACCTGGAGGTGGACGGCGCCATGACCGCGATCATGGCGCGCGCCATCGACCCCAACCTGATGCAGACGGTCGAGGGCCAGCCGGTGCTCGTGCACGCCGGGCCGTTCGCGAACATCGCCATCGGCCAGTCGTCGATCATCGCCGACCGGGTGGGGCTCAAGCTCGCCGACTACCACGTGACCGAGAGCGGCTTTGGCGCCGACATCGGCTTCGAGAAGTTCTGGAACCTCAAGTGCCGGCTGAGCGGGCTGCAGCCTGACTGCGCGGTGGTGGTGGCGACCATCCGGGCGCTGAAGATGCACGGTGGCGGCCCGCGCGTGGTGCCGGGCAAGGCGCTGGATGCCGCCTATACGGAGAGCAATCCGGCGCTGGTGGAGCAGGGGGTCCCGAACCTGCTGGCGCATCTGGCCACGGTCCGGAAGAGCGGCGTCTCGCCGGTGGTCTGCCTCAACCACTTCGTCACCGACACCGACGAGGAAGTGGCCCTGGTGCGGCGCGCGGTCGAGGCGCACGGCGGCACCTGTGTGGTGAGCCGCCACTGGCGCCATGGCGGCGCCGGAGCGCGGGACCTGGCGGAGGCGGTGGCCGCGGCGTGCGACGAGCCGGCCGAGTTCCGCTACCTGTACCCGGACACGCTGCCGTTGCGCGAGCGCATCGAGCGCATCACCACCGAGGTGTACGGCGGCGCCGGCGTGACCTATGCGCCGGCGGCACGAGCGCGGCTGAAGGAGCTGGAGGACGCGGCGCTGGCCGGCCTCGGAACGTGCATGGTCAAGACCCACCTCAGCCTCAGCCACGACCCGGCGCTGAAGGGGCGGCCCACCGGATGGGAGCTACCCGTGCGCGACATCCTGCTCTACCACGGCGCCGGGCTGGCGGTACCGGTGGCGGGCGACATCAAGCTGATGCCCGGCACGGCCTCCGACCCCGCTTTCCGGCGCATCGACGTGGATACGGACACGGGTCGCATCACCGGACTGCACTGATCGGCCGCCGGCGTCGTTGCGGTCGTGCTCGTTCCACATCTTGCTCATACAGCTCTCACATCACATTCTGGTGAAGGGGAGTGCGACCGTTTCGGTTCCGGTGCACGGCTCGCGAGACCTCCCGAAAGGGACCCTGCACGCGATCCTCAAGGAGGCTGGGATTCGATGATCTGTTATCCGGCGGTGATCGAATACGATCGTGAAGACAACACGTACAACGTCGGCTTCCCCGACCTGTCCGGGTGCTTGACGTTCGGCGACACCATCGACGACGCCAAGGAGAACGCGAAGGAAGCACTGAGCGCGTACCTCGAGTCGATAGACAGCCGCAAACTGAAGGTGCCTGCCGCATCGGAGCTGACTGGCACCAACGTGTTCCCGATTGAGCCCGACACCAACGTCGGTTTTGCGATATGGCTCAAGCAGCGTCGTGAGGCGATGGGAATGTCCCAGTCGGAGGTGGCCGAGCAGCTTGGCGTCGCCTATCAGACCTATCAGCGGATCGAAGATCCCGCACGGTCCAATCCCACGCTCAAGACCATACTCAAACTCGAAAAGGTCTTCGAACATCGGCTGGTCCATGTCGGGTCGTTCCGGCGCATCGACGTGGATACGGCCACCGGGCGCATCACGGGCCTGCACTGACAGGCGCGCACCACCGAGGACCTCTTGGAGATGGCGCGCGCCCGCGGGCTGACGCTGTCGTTCGGGAGGGCTGCACCTGGGCTGGACCGTGCACGGCGCCCCGGCAACCGCTCCGACAAGGTGCGCGTGTTCCTGCAGTTCATGTGTGGGAGCCGACCCGGCGGGCCATGACGAGCGCATGGAGACTTCCTGCGGCTGGCCGACGCGGCCGGCATCACCATGATGCCGATCCTGTTCGACGACTGCGCTTCGACCCGGCAGACCTCGCTGGTGTATGCGGCCTGCCAGCGTCCTCATCCTTCGATCGACGGGTCCTGATTGAGCAGCCAGCTCAGCACCACCGACGTATCGAGGTAGACGGTCATCGCCGTCTGCGGTCGGCCAGCAATGCGGCTACCCCCGGAATCGACCTGCCGGGCAGGCGGTCGAGCCGAGCCAGCGTCTCAGGCGGTTCGGTCGGCTCGTCGATGAGCAACTCCTCTTCGACGGCCGGACCAGCATGGCAACGCTCCTCAGTCGCCGACGGGTTGGGCCACACGGGCGAACGTGCGCGCCAGCCGTTCGATGTGCGCGGCGGCCAGCGGCCCGCGCTCGATCCATCGGGCGGTCTGGGCGAGCTTGTGGGCATCGACGGTCCCGCACATCACGGTGGTCACCCCGGGGGTGTATGCCGCGTAGCGGTAGGCTGCCTCCACCAACGACTCGCAGTCGCCCGATCCGCAGTCGCCGTCGGCGGTGAGCCAGCCGAGCGGATC
The DNA here is from genome assembly GCA_965215345.1 of Spirochaetia bacterium. GTDB lineage: Bacteria > Spirochaetota > Spirochaetia > SZUA-6 > Bin103 > CATQHW01. Next base: position 4,194,949 of record CBDCDL010000002.1, read on the forward strand.
GTCTGCCGGCAGCGGCGCGTCCAGCAGGCCGTCGCGGCGCAGCTCGTCGATGACCTGCCGCACGCGTCCGGCGCTCCGGAACACGCGCCGGACCGTGAAGATGTTGAGCACGCCCACGTCCTGCCGCCGGCAGGCCGGGAACAGCGAGCGCTGCGCCGACTGGTTGATCAGGTTGTGGCCGACCATCACCACGTCGGCCAAGTCCGCCGGCAGCAGGTGGCGCAGCCACAGGTGCGCGCCGTCCGAGCGGGTCTGCTCGCTCGATCCCAGGAAGCGCACCTTGCCCTGCCGGCGCAGCCGGTCGAGCACCGGGAACAGGTCGTCCACGACGGTATCGAAGTGCTCGGGCAGGTCGGCCACCGCCGCCAGCAGGCCGTCGACGTAGTCGGTACGCAGCCGTTTCAGGCTGGCCTCGACTGCCGGGGCCAGCGCTTCCGGGCGCGCTGACACCACCGGTATGCCGGGCGGCGCGACCGCAAGCGGTATCTTGGTGGACACCAACACCTGGTCGCGCGGCAGCTCCTGAAGCGCTTCGCCGATCAGTCGCTCGCTGCGTCCGCCGCCGTAATCGGGCGAGGTGTCGAACACGTTGATGCCCAGGTCGAACGCCCGCCGCAGGAGCCGGACCATGTCGGCGTCCGGCCGGCCGCTCGTCGCCCCCAGAGGGTCGTAGCCGCCCGAGCCCATGCCCATGATGGAGACCGGCAAGCCGGTGCGTCCCAGGATTCGCCGTGTCATGCGGGGCGACCGGCGCTGTCGTCAGGCGCAGCCCACGGCCACCGCGGCGCCGAGGTCCGCGGATGCGTAGACGCTGTCCAGGATGCGCTGGACCACCAGCGCCTGACGGAGCGTGGTTTTGGGCGGGTCGCCGTCCAGGATGGCGCGGCAGAAGTCGGCGACCGGCCAGCGGTGCTGGCGCCACGGATCCTCGGCGCCTTCCCAGATGACGCGGCTGGCGACGCCCTCGGCGTCCGTCGCCGTGTCCAGGACGATGCGCTTGTGCTCGTCCGCCTCGATCTCCAGCCGGAGCGATCCGCGGGTGCCGATCACCTGCCAGGCGTGCTCGCGCCGCACGGCGGCGAACTCGCCCCGTTCCAGGTGAAGGGCCACGCCGTCCGCGCAGAGCACCAGGGCCACGTAGTGGCTCTCTCCGTCGGAACCGGGGGCCACGCGGGAAGCCAGGTGACCGGCGACCGGCCAGGTGCGGGCCAGGGTGAGCTCCGGCCGCAACCGCCAGCCGGTGAGTCCCAGCAGGTAGTCCAGGTCGTAGGAGGTCCAGTTGGCGGCGATGCCGCCGCCGTTCAACCGTCGGCTCACCCGCCACTGCGGCGGCTCCCTGGCGATGGGCGGCCCGGCGCCCTCGATCACGCGGCAGTAGATCTCGCGCAGATCGCCCAGCGCTCCGGACGCGACGCACGCTTCGGCGGCATCGTAGGATTCGTAGAAGCGGCGGCGCGACGAGCAGCAGGCGGCGACCCGGTCGCCCTGCGCGGCCAGCATCGCCCGCACCTCGGCGGCGTTCAGCGCCGGCGGCTTCTCGACCAGCACGTGCTTACCGGCTTCGAGCGCACGCACGGCAAGCTGCGCCCGACCGGCCGCGTGCAGGGCCAGCACCACCGCCTCGACCTCGGGATCGCCGATCAGTTCCTCCGCGTCGAGGTAGGCCCGCCCGGCCCCGAATTCGTCCGCCGCCTCCTGCGCGCGCCCCGGCAGTTGGTCGGCGACCGCGGCGAGCGTGACCTCCGGGGCCGCGGCCGCCGCGCGCAGGTGGATGGTGCCGACCACGCCGCAGCCGATGACACCGATCCGCACCGAGCCGTTCATGCCGCTCCCCATGCCGAGCCGCGGCAATAGTACACCCGGTTCTGGTAGCCGCCGTCCTCGGGAAAGCCGGGCAGGTGGTGCGAGGTGCGGTCGAAGTAGAGGATGCCGCCGGCGCGGACCGCCTCGGGCGTGCGGGCCGGGCCGCCCGAGACCGGAAGCTCGTACTTGGGAGACCGTGCCCCGGCCTCGCCGGACAGGGCCTCGCGTACGGTGAACGTCGCGCCGCCGTCGGTCGATGTCAGCCAGACGACCGGATTGTCGCCGGGCGTGCCGGGGTCCGGCGTGGCGCCGCCGCTCAGGCCTGCGAGCCCGGGGCGGCTGGGCAGATGGCCTGACCAGCCGCTGTGGTCGGCCGGTGTCAGGGTCACCAGAGCGCGCATCACCCCGTCCGCGTCGATCGTGAACGCGCCGCGACAGATGGCGGCACGGTGGCGAGGGTAGGCCTGCTCCAGCGCGTCGATCGAGCGCCGCCGCCAGATGCCCCGCTCGTCAGGCGCGGCCAGGATGAGCTGCCCGGCCCGGTTGAGGTGGTAGAGGTACAGCACGTGCGGAACGCCCGCGGGGTCCAGGGCGATGTTGCCCTGCGCGGCCAGCACCGGCGGTGGCATCGGCTCGTGGCGGAGGCCGGTGCTCTGGCAGATCACGTCCATCGCGCACGGCCGGGCGGGTGTGGCGGCCGGCTCGCCGCGATGGGTGCGCCAAGTACTCCCGCAGTCCGGAGACTGCAGGTAGGCGACCGCCTGGTGGACGCCGCGTTCCTCCCAGACCCCGAACCCCTCGTAGAAGTCGCTGACCAGGTGCAGCACTCCGTCGCCGCCGAAGCAGAACCCGCAGTGGAACGCCGCGTATCCCGGGTAGTCCGCCAGCCGTTCGATGACCTTGCCGACATGACGCCATGGTTCATCGTGAGGCTTTGTATATATATCGACACCATTCCAGCGCTCGGCGTTGCGCAGCGTCAGGAACAGGTCGCCGCCGGGGCCGCACACCAGGTAGGGATAGGTGCCGTCGGCCACGGGAACCGGCTCGGTCCAGTCGGCCGCGTCGTTGCCCCGCAGCGACCGGCGGTAGGTGCACGGCGTGTTGTGTCCGCTCAGGATCGTGTGCAGGAACCCGTCGCCGTCGGCGACCATCACCGCCCGCGCGTGGTCGTCGTAGGCGCTGCCGAGCGTGTACGTTGCCGACCACCCGCCGCTGTCCAGGTCGAGGGTGCGGACCCGGTTGAAGTAGCCCTCGGGCGTCACGTCCTGCCAGGTGACGTGCGTGCGGCGGCCAACGGTGACCACCTTGTTGCCGGCCTCGTTGGTCGCCGCCTGGCTTCCGGCGCTCGACAGCAGGTCCGTCCGCCGCATGGGCGTGGATCATCCTACGCCCGTGTGCGCCACGTCGACCGATGTACGCGATGAAGTGCAATGGCTATTCTTCCATTGGGCGATGAGCGTGGTATGCCGCTCCCGCCTTCACAGAAGCACGAGGAGACGTTACCCATGAAGATCCATACGCGACCGGGCACATCAACCCGGATGGGGTGCGCACGGCCTGCGCCACCCGGGCGGACCGGACAACGGCGACTTGCCCAACCGGTACGTGGGGGCCGACGGCTCGGCGATGGCGGAATTCTTCACCACGCTCGTGTCGGTCGCGGGCGGCGACATGCCGGCGCGGGTGGACGCATCGCCTGCGGCGTCATCGCGAGCATGTGACCGGGGCCTGAGGCGCCGGCCGAGCGGCAGCGGGCGGATCGACACGGCACGGCGAGACGGCGGACCGCCGGCCCTGCTCGAAGTGGAGGGCCTGTGCCTGCGCTTCGGCGGCCTGACCGTGCTGGACGAGGTGTCGCTGCAGGTCCCGGCCGGCAGCATCACGGCGCTCATCGGGCCGAACGGGGCGGGCAAGACCAGCCTGTTCAACGCCGTCTCCGGGTGCTATAGGCCGGGGGCGGGCCGCATCACGTTCGCCGGGTCGGACGTCACGCGCCTGCCGGCGGCGCGCCGCGCCGCGCTCGGCATGGCGCGCACGTTTCAGAACATCGCGCTGTTTCCCGGCATGACGGTGCTGGACAACATCAAGCTGGGCGGCCACGTGCACCTGCGCGCCGGCCTGCCGGCCGCCGGGTTGTACGCGGGCCGCGCGCGGCGGGAGGAGTTGCACCTGCAATCGGAAATCGAAGCCGACCTCGCCGAGCTGGTCGGCTTCGGCGGCAACCTGCAGCAGCCCGCGGCGACGCTCCCCTACGGCCTGCAGAAGAGGGTGGAGCTGGCCCGCGCGCTGGCGCTGCGCCCTCGGCTGCTGCTGCTGGATGAGCCGGTCGCCGGCATGAACCGCCGCGAGCGGGAGGAGATGGTGGAGCTCATTCTCACCCTCCGGCGTCAGCGCGGCGCGACCATCCTGCTGGTCGAGCACGACATGAGCGTGGTGATGGACATCTCCGACCAGGTGATCGTGCTGGACTTCGGCCGCGTGATCGCGGCCGGCACGCCGGCGGCCGTGCGCGATGATCCGGCGGTGATCGCCGCCTATCTCGGCACCGGGGCCGCACGGTCCTGATGGAGTTCTTTCTCGAGATCAGCCTGGTCGGCCTTGCCGTCGGCGGGGTCTACGCGCTGATCGCGCTGGGCTACGTCATCGTCTACCGCACCACCCGGGTGGTCAACTTCGCGCACGGCAACCTCATGATGTTCGGGGCCTACTTCTTCTTCACCTTCGCCGTGCTTCTGGAGCTCGCCTGGTGGGCCGCGCTGCCGTTGTCGATCTGTGCCGCAGCGGTGCTGGGGGCCGGGATCGAGCGCGTCCTGATGCGCCCGCTGCTCCGGCGGGAGACGACGGTGGCGGTGCTGGCGACCGTCGGCCTGGCGGCCGTCCTGCACGGGCTGGTGCAGATGATCTGGAGGCCGCGCGACTTCCTGCTGCCGTCGGTCTTCCCGGAGCGGCCGATCGTCATCGGCGGCATGTACCTTCCCGCCAACACCGGCTTCGGGGCGCTGGTGGCTCTGGCCGCGGTCGGGGTGTTCCTGGTCCTGTTCCGGATCACCCGGATCGGCCTTGCCATGCGCGCCACCGCCTCCGACCAGGTTGCGGCCAGCTCGCTGGGCATCGACGTGCCGGCGACGTTCAACCTGACCTGGGCCTGCGCGGCCGCCAGCGCGGCGCTCGCCGGGGTCGTGGTCGCCTCGATCACGACGCTCAATCCGTCCATGGGCCTGATCGGGCTGTCCGTGCTGGCGGTCGTCATCCTGGGTGGCCTCGACAGCCTGACGGGAGCCGTCCTCGCCGGTCTGATCATCGGCTGGCTGGAGGCGGTTACCGGCTTCTACCTGGGGGCGTCGTACAAGGACGTGGTCCCGTTCGCGGTGATGCTGCTCATCCTGATGATTCGTCCGCACGGATTGCTGGGCACGCCGCGGGTGGAACGCCTGTGACCGGCGGTCGGACCGCGTCCGGCGGTCGGACCGCGTCCGACGGTCGGATCGCTTTCGGCGGTGGAACCGTTCTCGGGGGACGATTCACCCGCGCAGGCAGGTCCGCGGCCGGCACGGCAGTGCTGGGCGCGGCGGTGCTGGCCCTGCCGCTGGCCGGCAACAGCTATCACCTGCACATGGCCTGCATGATCGGCATCAACGTGATCAGCGCGACCGGGCTCAACCTGCTTACGGGCTATGCGGGCATGGTCTCGCTTGGCCACGCGGTGTTCATGGGCGTGGGCGCCTACGCCGTGGCCTGGTTCGGCACCCACGTGGGACTGCCGTTCTACATCTGCCTGCCGCTCGGCGGTCTGCTGGCTGCGGCGGTCGGGATGATCGCGGGCCTGCCGTCCCTGAGGCTGAAGGGGCTGTACCTGGCGATGGCCACCCTGGCAGCGCAGTTCATCCTCACCTTCGTGTTCAATGAGTGGCAGCCGGTGACCGGCGGCCGGGGGGGCACGCCGGTGGCGCCTGCCCGGATCGGCGCGCTCACGCTCACCACGGAGCGTGAGCTCTACTTTCTGATCGCTCCCTTGACGGTGGGTGCGTTGCTGTTCGCCCGCAACCTGTTCCGCACCCGCGTCGGCCGCGCCTTCATCGCGCTGCGCGACCGGGAGATCGCCGCGTCGGTGCTGGGTGTCGACCCGCGGCGCTACAAGCTGACCGCGTTCGGCGTCAGCTCCTTCTACGCCGGCGTCGCCGGCGGCCTGATGGCCTACTTTTTCCGGGTCGTGACCCCCGGCCAGTTCGGCTTCGACCTGTCGCTGTTCTTCCTGGCTGCGATCGTCGCCGGCGGGATGGGCACGGTGACCGGCGGCGTGCTCGGCGCGCTCTTCATCACGTTGACGCCCGAGCTGTTCGCGTGGGTCACCGGCGCCTTCGGCCCGCGCGTCGCCGGGCTCTTGTCGCCGGCCCGTGAGGTGCTGTTCGGGCTGCTCATCGTCGGTTTCCTGACGTTCGAGCCGCAGGGCATGGCCGGCATCGGTAGACGAATAGGGAGCCGGCGTTCCAGACTGGGCAGCATGAAGAGAACCGGAGCAGGAGCAGGCGGATGACGACAGCACTATTCCGATTCGCGCATGGTGCCTGGCGGCTGGCCGCGGGATCGGCACTGACCCTCGCGCTGGCACTCGGGTCGACCACGCCCGCGTTGGCCGACGACGGCGAGATCGTCTGGGGCGGCTCGGTGCCGCTCACCGGCATCTACGCGCAGGCCGGTCAACTCGGCTCGGTGGGGATGGAAGCCTACGTCGGCTATCTGAACGCCACGGGCGGGATCAACGGCAGGCCGGTGCGCATGGAGACCCGCGACTCCGCCTCGGAACCGGAGCAGGCGCTCGCCATCTTCAAACAGATAATGGCCGAGGAAGAGGACGCCGTGGCGTTCTACGGCGACTCCACGGGCTTCTCCATTCTCTCGGCGCCGGAGGTCAACGATCGCTATCAGATCCTGATGGGCGGCAGCTCGCTGGCCACCGTGCTCGCCGATCCGGTCAACTATCCCTACCAGTTCCTGACCGGACCCACCTACGCGGAGATGGTCGGCATGCTGCTGGAGTACATCGCGGAGCAGGGCGGCACGGAGGGCGAGGCGCCGCGCGTCGTGCTGTTCCATTCCAACCTGGAGTTCGGCCGCGACCCGATCCCGGCCGCCAGGGAGCGCGCGGCGGAGCTCGGCATCGAGATCGTTGAGGAGATCGAGACCGAGCCTGCCGGCATCGACGTGGCCCCGGAGGTGCTGAAGCTGCGCCGGGCGGAGCCCGACTACGTCATCTTCCACGGCTACGTGACCACGGTCTGGCCGGAGGTGATGAAGCAGGCGGTGCTGTCGGGCGTGGACGCGATGTTCATGGGCACGTTCTGGGCGATGGAGCCGCTGGTGATCCAGCAGCTCGGGCCGCTGGCCGACCGTTACATGGGCGTGTTTCCGTATCGGTACTACTGGGAGCAGGAAGAGTCCGCGACGCTGCGGCTGATCGCGCAGGTGACGCAGCAGGAGTACGTGCCGATCTTCGCCCTGCAGGCGTGGTTCTCCGGCATGATCCTCACGGAGGTGATCAAGCGCACGCTGGATGCCGGCAAGGAGCTCACCGGCGACAACCTCAAGGAGACGCTCGACGGTATCCGGGACTGGGACACCGGCGGCCTGATCGGCGTGCCGGTGAGCTTCAGGAACAACTCGATACCGGTCGGGCGCATCTACCAGGGCAACGCGGCCACCGGGCGCATGGATCCGGTGTCGGACTGGATCGTGCTCGACGACTGAGCTGACGACGGCCGAGACAACGGAGCTGCCGGCAGCGGGGGCCGTCGCCGCGCTGGAGTTCCGCCGCGTCGAGGCGGCCTACGGGCAGGCCGCGCCGGTGCTGCGCGGCCTGTCGCTACGGGTGCCGCGGGGACGCATCGTCGCGTTGCTCGGCGCGAACGGGGCCGGCAAGACCACCGCGATCCGCGCCGTCGCCGGCCTGCTGTCCTACGAGAAGGGCGCGGTCACCGCGGGCGTGATCCTGCTCGACGGGCGGCGCATCGACCGCATGCGGGCTCATCACCGGGTGCGACGCCGCCTGGTCGCGGTGCTGGAGGGGCGGCACGTGTTCGCCGACCTGACCGTCGACGAGAACCTGCGCGCCGCATCCTGGGCCCTGAGCGGCCGCCGCGCCCATCCCCGCGGCGGCCTGGAGGCGGTGTACCGGTTCTTTCCGCTGCTGGAAGCGCGCCGCCGGCACCGCGCCGGCTACCTGTCGGGCGGCGAGCAGCAGATGCTGGCCATCGGCCGGGCGCTGCTGACCGAGCCGGCCGTCATGGTGCTGGACGAGCCGTCGCTGGGCCTCGCACCCCGGCTCCGGGAGGAGATCTTCGCCGGCATCGCCCGCATCAACCGCGAGCGTGGAGTGTCGATGCTGCTGGTCGAGCAGAACGCGGCGATGGCGCTGGAGGTCGCTCGGTACGGCTACGTCATCGAACAGGGCCGCGTGGTCGTGGAGGGGCCGGCGGACACTCTCAAGGAGATGCCGGAGGTGCGGGAAGCCTATCTTGGCTCCGCCACCGGCTGAAGCCGGGCACGCAGCCGTTCGATGGCTTCCTGCAGCGTCTCGAACGAGCGGCAGAAGGCGAATCGCAGGTAGCGGTCTCCCTCCCGTCCGGTGGCGTAGAAGTTGTCGCCCGGCACCGTCGCGACCCCGGCCTGCTCGATGAGATGCATGGCGGCCTGCATCGGCGACATCGCCGCCAGCGCCGGCACGCCGTGGTAGTCCGCGAACAGGTAGTACGCGCCGTCCGGAGGGGTCGCCGCGAATCCGATCTCGCGCAGGCCGCCGACCAGCAGGTCCCGTTTCTCGCGATAGCCCTCGGCGATGCCGGCGAAGAACGACACGGGCTGGCGCAGCAGCGTCACCGCCCCCTTCTGCAACGGCGTCGGCGCCTGCACCACGAGGTTGTCGTGCACCGCGCGCAACGCCGGCGTGCGGTCCGGCGGCGTGATCACCCAGCCGACGCGCCAGCCGGTCGCGCGGCCGGTCTTGGAGATCGCGTTCACCACCAGCGTGCGCTCCGCCATTTCCTCGAAGCGCGCCAGGCAGCGGTGGCGATGGCCGTCGAAGGTGATGTGCTCGTAGATCTCGTCGGTGATCGCGAACCGGTCGTGCGTCCGGCAGAGCTCGGCGATGAGCCCCAGATCCTCCTCGCCCAGCACCGTGCCGGTCGGGTTCTGGGGGGTGTTGACGACGACCGCCTTGACGGACGGATCGGAAAGGGCGGCCCGCAGCTCGTCGCGGTCCAGCCGCCACGTTCCGGCGCGGCGGTCCTCGCGCAGGGTCACGAAGCGGGGCGCGAGTCCGAAGATCGCCGCCTGCGACGGGTACAGCTCGTGATAGGGCTGCATCACCACCACGCCGTCGCCCGGTTCGAGCAGCGAGCGGAACGCGGCGGCCATGCCCTCGCTGGCCCCGAGCACCACCGTGATCTGCTCCTCGGGGTCCGGCCGGTAGCCGTGGCACGCCTGCGTGTAGTCGGCGATCGCGTGCCGCAACTCGGGGAGCCCGAACGGAACGGAGTACTGGTTGAGCTCGTCGCGGGAGCCGCGCATCTGCCTGAACAGCTCCTTCACGGGACGATCGAGCGAGTCGGCGTCCGCCTTCCCGCTCGCGTCCAGGAGTTCGCGCACCGTGAGCGACTCGACGCGGCGCGCGCCCTGCTCGGTGCCGCCGAGCATCGCGGCGACGCCACTCCACACCATGTCGTAGGTCGGGGTTTCATCGGTGAACCCCTGAGCCAGGTTCACCGCGCCGTGGGCTGTCGCGAGGCGCGTCATGCGCCGGATGACCGTCTCCCCGAGTTGCGTCGGCTGCGCCACGACGAGCAACCTACCATGCCGGAACTCACCGGACGCTCCGGGCTCCGAGCCGGAACTTGACGGCCGAACTTGACGGGACGCCGTCGGTGGCCCTGAATAGGCGAGCGGACGGCGGTCGTGCATAGCAGCTTTCTCCGGGGATCCGACTTTCGGATCACGCTCCATCGGGAGGAGGTGCCTCACGCGCGCTTCTTCCGTGACCTCGCCGCGACCGATCGCGTGGGCGTGTTCGCTCCCGGCGGCCTCGACGGGCTGGGGGCCAGCCTGCTGTTGCTGGCGCACACCACGGCGTTCTACGACCGCTATCGCGAGTCGGGCAGCGAGTTCTTTGCCTATCCCGACTACTTCACGTTCCAGCGCCGAACCCCGACCGCCTCGTATTCCATGCTGGACGTGTGGCCGGGGCACAAGAACGTGACGGTCCCGGAGGACGCGGGCGGGACGCTCGACGCCATCCTGGACCGGGCGATCAACGTGATCGTGGTTCCCGCCGGGACCGCCGGATCCGCCGAGTTCGCACCCGTGCAGATGGCCAGCGCGCGGCGCACCATCCGGCGGTGCTACACGTACTCGTCGACCGGATCGACGGAGCATCCCACGCTGGCGGTGGCCTGCGGACGTGCCGAGCCGGCCGAATGGGCCCGCGTCGTGATCGAGTCCCTGCCGCCCGACGACAGCTTCGTGCGCAGCCACTGGTTGCGCGTCGTCACGGGCGGCTCGATTCCCGAGCAGTCGTTCAGCGAGGTTTCGCTTGAGCAGGCGCTCGCGCTGATCCGTTGATGCTCAGGAAGCGTCGCGCCGTGCGAGCGAAAGGAGGGCGGCGTTGCGCATAGAACGGATCCGCGCGGTGACCGTGGGCAAGGGCGCCGATGTCATGGTGCGCAGCAACTACGTGTTCGTGGTGGTGGAGACCGACACCGGGCTGCGCGGCCTGGGCGAGGGGTTCCACAGCCTGGACGAGCCGATCGCGGCGTCCGTGGGCAAGTTCGCCCGGTCGCTGATCGGCGAGGATCCCACGGCCGTCACCCGCAACTGGCAGCGCGTCTACCGCGGCCTGCGCTACCCGCTGGGCACCGCGGAGCTGTCGGCGCTGAGCGCCATCGAGCACGCCCTCTGGGACATCGCCGGCAAGCGGCTGGGGGCACCCGTCTTCCGGTTGCTGGGCGGACCGACCCGCGACCGGGTGCGCCTGTACTCCGGACTGAAGGGGGACGATCCCGATCCGGCCGTCGCCGCGGCCACGGTGGTGGCGCGGGGGTTCGGGGCGCTCAAGTTCAGTCCGCAGCCGCCGGACTACGGCGCCATGGGCGAGACGGAGGTGATCCGCGGCTCGGTCGCCCGCGTGCGTGCCGTGCGGGAGCGGGTCGGGCCGGACGTCGACATCTGCCTGGACTACCACGGCCGCAGCTTCAGCCCGGTGGAGGCGGTCAAGCTGGCCGGCGAGCTCGCCCCGCTCGGCATCTACTTCCTGGAGGAACCGGCGCTGTCGGAGAGCCCGCGGTCGCTGCTGGAGGCCAAGGACAAGACCACGATCCCGATCGCCGCGGGCGAACGCGCGGTGACGCGGTCGAACATGCGCGACCTGATCGAGTTGCGCGCCGTGCACATCATCCAGCCGGAACCGACCGCCAACGGCGGCATCCTGGAGACCTTCAAGCTGTCCGCCATGGCGGAGGCCGCCCACATCACGGTCGCGCCGCACCAGGCGTGCAGCCCGGTGTCGTTGCTGGTGAACGCGCACGTGGACGCCGCCATCCCCAACTTCCTGATCCAGGAGTGCAACTGCTTCCCCTACGACGAGGTGGCGCGCAGCATCCTGTCGCCGCTGCCGGTCATCCGCGACGGCTTCCTGGAGCTTCCGGAAGCGCCCGGCATCGGCATCGACCTGGATGAGCGGGCGGCAGCCGGGTTTCCCCCGCGCCCGTACGACCGCCCGATCATCGTGCAGGGAGACGGCTCCATCGGGCTGGAGTGACCGGCATGTGGGCGCGGCATTCGCCGCGGGCGTGCTGGGTGACGGGAGCTTCCGCGAGCAGTGCATGCCGTCATCGGCGCTCGCCGACATCTTCGGAAAGCGCAACGGGGCGGAGTTCGGGGTGCTGGGCCTGGACGCGATCTGGGCTCCGGCGGAACGGACCGAGGCGCTGTCGCCGCCGCGGCGCACCATGTCGGCATACCGGGCCGGCGGCTGGGTGTTTCTGCGCAACGCCGGCGCCGCGCAACCGGAGGTCAAGCGTGGCGTGCGGTGGCGGCGGGCTGGACGCCTGGGGCTGTGCGACCGACGGCGCGTTGCTCGCGGCCGTCCTCGATGCCGGCGGCGCGGTTGCGGCCGTGGCGGCTTTGGGGGCACCTGGCTGGAGGCGCCGGCAGGCCGCGTGGAAGGATCCGGCTTGCTGACGCTTCCGGCTGCAGATCCGGGAAGAAGGAGAAACCGGTGAGTCAACGTCTGTTTCCGATCCGGCACGGCGAGGGTGAGGCGATCCTGGTCCGCATGTTCGATCCGCGGCGGCACCGCCTGGACGACTGGACGGTCGCCGGCACCGATTCCGGCGAGATCGCGGAGACCTTCCATACGTGGCAGTGCCGGTGGCCGGGCGGCAGCCCGCTGGCCATGGCGTTGCGCTGCGACGTGGACATCGACGTGGCCGGCTACGACCGGCTGGTGCTCTGCGTCCAGTCGATGCGGTCGACGGCGATCACCATACGGGCGACGGTGGACGGCTCGCCCCGCGTGATCGTGGACGCGGCGCCGGGCATCGACGCCGGCCAGGAGCTGGAGGGAGAGATCGGCGGACGCCGCATCTCCGCCCTGGAGATCGAGCTCACCGATCCCGGGGAGCTGCCGGGCGTGGCCGACCTGTTCTGGCTCGGCGTCACCGACAGCGCCGCGCGCGACGCACGCCGCGCCCGCGAGCTGCCGTATCCCGACGACTGGCACGACCTGCTGCTCCCCGACCGCGCCGGCGGAGTCCCGGCCGAGCCGCAGCTCGGCCTGTTCTTCGGCGCCGCCGACCTGGAACGGCTGCGGGCGCGCGTACGGGGACGCACCTGGGGGCCGGTGTACGACCGCCTGCGCGAAGTGGCCCGGTCCTGCCGCGGCAGCGAGCCGTGGCGCGGCATCGGCCCCACCATCAACAACTTCCCGGTGCGCAACGGACACCGCGGCGACGGGCTCAACACGCCCCACCACTGGATCGACATCGCGGCGATGCGCATCTGCGCGTTCGTGGGGCTGCTGGACGGCGACCGGGAGCTGATGCGCGTCGCGCTCCACCACGCCCTGGCCGCCGCGCACTGCGACGTCTGGTCGCCGGGCTTCATGAGCGGCATGCCCGGGTCGAGTTGGGAGACCCGCTGCTTCAGCGAGTACCGGGTCGCGATCAACGCCATCTTCGCGTGGGACTGGGCGGGGTCGCTGCTGACCGACGCCGGCAAGGAGCTGCTGGCGCAGGCGGTGTCGATCAAGGCGATGCCGTGGATCCAGCAGACGCTGCTGCGCCATCCGTACGTGCGCGGCAACAACCAGGGCATCTTCTTCGCGTTCGGGGGCATCGTCACCAGCGTGGCCCTGGCCCGGCACTGGCCGTACGGCGGCGAGTTCCTGGAGCCGTTCCGGGATGCACTCGACCAGACGGTGCGCGCCTACTACGCGGCCGACGGCGGGACGTACGAGGGGATCGGCTACGCCACCGGATCCTTGCAGCAGGCGCTGGCCGGCTATGCGATCTACGCCCGGCACCGCGGCGTGACTCTGGAGGAGATCGTTCCCGACGTCGCCGTCCGGTCGGTGGACTACATCACGGCCATGCTCAGCACCGAGCCGCCGGTGGGCGCGGTCATCAAGCACTCCGACGGGGGCCGGGCCGGCGTGTGCGTGGCCTCCGGGGCGCTGGGTTTGCTGTGCCGGCTGTCCGACGACCCGGCCGTGCCGGCACTGCTGGCCGGCATCAAGGAGGAGATGCCGCGGGCCAACTACGCCCCGGAGCACGAGCTCAACATCATCTATGGTCCGGATGAACTGCCGCCGGCGGCGACGCGCCCGCCCGTGTTCCGCAACCTGTCCGTGACCGGCCTGCTGTGCTCGAACCGGCCGACCCCGGACGGGCCGGTGCGCGTGCAGGTCATCGGCGGTCCGGCCGGTGCCGGACACGGCCACGACGACCGCGGCAGCTTCGTGCTGGAGGCATTCGGGGACGAGCTGGCGGTCGACCGCGGCCAGATGCCGTACGTCGACCCGCGCTCAGGCGTCATCAAGCACGCCCGCTACCACAACCTTGCTGTCCCGCGGGCCGCCGACGGCGCGCCGCTGCGCCAGCGCAACCCGTGCCCGGTGGCCACCGTGGCCGAGGGGAAGGGCGATGAGCAGCGCCTGCACTGCCGGGTCGACCTGAACGACGTCTGGCCGGAGCCGGTCACCGGCGCCGAACGACTGCTGGACTCGGACGATCCGCGGCAGCTCGCGGTCACCGACCGGCTGCGACTGGAGCGGCCGCTGGCGGTCGGATTCTCCCTGCACAGCCGCTACCCGTGGGAGCGGGGCGAGCGCGGCTGGGTCACCGCGGGCCCGCATGGCCGCCTCACGGTAACGCCCCGCTGGCGGCCGCAGGCGGAGGAGGGCGCGGAGGACTTCGTCATGGGCACCAAGGAGCCGGCCTACCGCCTGCTGCTGGTCAGCGCGGCGGCGACCGAACACGTACTCGTCACCGATCTGGAGGTTGAGCCATGCGCGTAGGCGTATTCGCCAAGGACACCAGCGACGAGGGCCTGCGGTTCCTGAAGCAGATCGGCGTCGACGACGTCGACCTGCGGCTGGAGTACCTGGAGGAGTACCGCACCACCGGGTCGCTGACGGCCGCCACGGCCCGCCGCGTGGTCGAGCGCTATGGCGGGTCCGGCCTGCGGATCAACGTCGCCAACACCGCGATCGAGCACCTCTGGGACGCCTACTACGGCCGACCCGGCGCCGATCGCGGGATCGGCCAACTCTGCGAGCTGATCCGCAACCTCGCCGAGGCGGGCATCCCGCTGGTCGGCATCAAGCCCAACAACGCCCAGTACCTGCCGCCGGCGGGGCCGCCGGGGCACACCGTGGGGCGCGGGCGCGGCGGCTACGGCCGGCCCGGCATCAACTTCACCGACGCCGACCGGGTGATGGATGCGCCGCTCGGCGCCGTCGAGCCGGAACGCATCTGGGACGGCTACCGCCGCGTCTACGAAGCGGCGCTGCCGGTGGCGGAGGAGGCGGGGGTCCGCCTCTGCCAGCACGGCAACGACCCACCGATCCCGGTCTACCGCGGCATCCCGCACGTGCTGAACAGCTTCGCCGCGTTCGACCGGCTGTTCGATGAGTTCCCGAGCCCGAGCAACGGCATGACCTACTGCGTCGGCACCCGCTACGAGTCAGGCGAGGACGTGCTGGCCGGCATCGCCCACTTCGGCTCCGAACGGATCTTCAACGTCCACTTCCGCAACGTGATCGGCCCGATCCCGGCGCGTGGCGAGTACCTGGAGACCTTCCTGGACGACGGCGACATGGACATGGGCGCGGTCGTGGCCACGCTTGCGGCCGCCGGTTACGACGGAGTGCTCAACATCGACCACATCCCGATCCTGGACGTCGAGCAGGAGTGGGACAAGAAGCTGGCGACCACCTGGGCGGTGGCCTACGCCAAGGCGCTGGTGACCGCCGCCGATCCGAAGCGGCGTCCCGGCAGGCAGCCGGCTACGCCGGCATGAGGTGCTCACGGCCGACCTGGTCGACGGCCGTGCAGCCGATGAGCGTCATCGTCCGGCGCACCTCCTCCGTCAGCAGCTCGATGGCGTAGTCGACGCCTGCCTCGCCGCCGGCGCCCAGGCCGTACAGGTAGAAGCGGCCGGCCATGCAGGCGTCGGCGCCCAGGGCGATCGCCTTGACGAGGTCGCCGCCGCGACGGACGCCGCCGTCGCAGATCACGGCCGCCCGGCCGGCCACCGCGTCGACGACCGGCGCCACGAGGTCCACCGGTGCCGGTGCGCCGTCGAGCTGCCGCCCGCCGTGGTTGGACAGGACGATCGCCTGGCAACCGCGCTCGGCGGCAAGCCTGGCGTCGGCCACGCTCTGGATTCCCTTGACCACGAGCGGACCGTCCCAGAGCGAGCGCAGCCAGTCCAGGTCGCGCCAGTTCACGGTGGGGTCGAACTGGTGCTTGATGTAGTCGGCCAGCGCCACCGCCGTGGAGCCGTCGGCAGACGCCCGGCCGTGGAAATTGGCGAAGGTGATCGGGTCGGCGCGGACGAAGTCCCAGGTCCAGCCCGGCCGCCGTGGTCCTTCGAGCAGCGTCGAGAGCTGCAACTGCGGTGGAAGGGTAAAGCCGTTGCGGACGTCGCGCTCGCGGCGGCCGGGTGAGGCGATGTCCACGGTGGGCATCAGCACCGCGTAGCCGGCCGCTGCCGCGCGCTGCACGAGCTCGCGGACCAGGCCGCGGTCGCGCTGCATGTAGAGCTGAAACCAGAGCGGCCCGTCGCTGACGGCCGCGACCTCTTCGATGGATCGGGTGCTCACCGTGGACAGGCTGTAAGGGAGGCCGGCGCGGGCCGCGGCGCGTGCGACGGCCAGCTCGCCCTGCGGATCGGCGATGCGGGTGAACCCGGTCGGCGCCAGCACCAGCGGAATGCTGAGCGGTTGCCCGAGCAACGTGGTGCCGGTGTCGACCACCGACATGTCGCGGAGCACACGCGGAGCGAAGCGCCGGCGGCGGTAGGCGGCTGTGTTGGCGTGCAGCGTCACCTCGTCCTCGGCTCCTCCGTCGATGTAGCCGAACACGCCGCGCGGCAGCCGGCGCCGCGCCAGGCGGCGCAACTCGGCGACATTCACCGCCTTCCTGCGCAGCCGCTCGATCCGCGTACGGGCGCGGCGGCGGAACCGCATCACCGAACGCAGCGTCCTGAGCATGCCGGACCCGTCCCGCGGAAGCCCTTACGCGGCGCCCAGGAATCGAACCAGGCGCGGCGTGTCCAGCGTGCGGGTAAGCCGGAACGAGCCGGCCGGCCCGTTGGGATGGCCCATGTAGATGAAGATGTGCTGCACGCCGGCCGCGGCATCGATGATCGCGCCGGCGGGGTGGAAGCCGTCTCCGTCCCGGTAGAAGCTGCCGCCGCGGCGGTACAGGGTCGCCTCCAGCCGCCATTCGGCCGACTCCCAGTCGGCCGGATCGATGCTCCACAGGTCGACGCGCATCGCCTCGCGCTTGGAGCGCACCACCTCCAGCCGGCCGGTCACCGGGTTGAAGTCCAGGTCGACCGTGTCGATGCCCCGGCGGTTGCGCATGTTGGTGCGCTCCGTCTCGACAGCGTCGCCGAGGGAGCGGAAGCGCATCTGCACGTGATCGGTGCCGGTGATCTGGTCGCGGCCGATCACCCACAGGATGCCGTCGTGGAGCAGGGCGGCCGGCTCGTGCTGCGCCGCCCAGTCGGGCAGGCGGTGATCGATGCGTTCCCACGACCGTCCGCCGTCACCGGAGCGGAGCACGACCAGGAACGGGCGGCCGTGATCGCCGGGAGCGTCCACGGCATTCCGGGAGTAGTTCGCGCCCTCGGTGCCGGCCGGCACGTAGCCCACGGTGTTGCCGAAGGCCAGCAGGCCGTGGTCCGGGTGGTCGATGATGCGGGGTCCGAGGTAGACGATGTCGCCGGGGGTGGTATCCTCCCGGAACGGCTCGCTCCGGTGCTCCCAGGTGACGCCGCCGTCCTCCGACCGGAACGCGCCGTAGTTGCTGAGCACCACCACCGTGCCGTCGCGGTCCGTGCCGATGGCGTTGAGGTGGAGCTTGTAGCCCTGCTTGCCGGGGTTGAACGGGCCGAACTTGTAGCGGTGCGACAGCGGCAGCTCGCCCCCGCGGTTGCGCTCGGGCCCCATCGCGTCGCGCAGGTCGTACGGCTCGCTCCAGGTGGCGCCCCCGTCGGTCGAGCGGGTCGCCATGGAGAAGGTCGAGTCGGCCCCGCCGCGGCCCGCGCCCTTGGGGTTGTGTCCTGGGATGCGGCGGTGGATGACGACGATGGCGTCTCCCGCCCGCGAATCGGGGACCATGGCCGCCACCGGCCAGCCCATGTGGTCGTTGTCGCCGAGGGGATTCACCGGCAGCACCACGGGCTCCAGCTCCATGAGCCCTTCGGCCCGCGCGCGCTCCAGCAGCGACATCTGCTCCGGCGAGGAGGCCATGATGCGGCGTTCCAGCCCGCGGGCGGCGTCGTTCGTCCGTGTCATGCGCCGATCGTATCAGCTTCGCTGCGTCTCGGGTCCGATCGTGCCGATACGATAGAACATGAAGTTCCGCGGGATGCTGCTTGCGGGGATCGTGTCGTGTGTGGCGGTCGCCGGCTGTGCGACCTGGATGGCGCCGGAAGAGCAGATGGGCGTCGCTTCCTGGTACGGGCCGGGGTTCCACGGCAACAAGACCGCCAACGGCGAGGTCTACGACATGCACGCGCGCACGGCCGCGCACCGCACGCTGCCGTTCGGGACGCTCGTGCGGGTGACCCGGCTCGACACCGGCGCATCCACGGTCGTGCGCATCAACGATCGGGGCCCGCACGTCGAGGGTCGCGTCATCGACCTGTCGAACGGCGCAGCCAACGACCTGGACATGGTGAAAGCCGGCGTGGCGCGGGTCAGGCTCGACATCATCCATCTGCCCTGACACGTCAGCGGGGAGCGCTCCGGAGCGGTTCCCTACGCCGTCTATTTCCGTGTAGCGGGGGACGACATCGTGGTATTGGCGGTCCATGGCCGCCAGAACCCGAGCCGCTGGCGACTGCGCCGATAATCAGCTATGGGAAACGCGCCCCGTCCGAGCGGGGCGCGTTTCCTACGGACCGGCGCTATTAGAAGAAGTCCGACCAGCGCGGCATCTTGGCGATTTCGGCCATCAGCTCGTTGCCGCCGGCTTCCATCCAGCGGGAGACGTAGCCGTCCCACTCGGCGTCGATGTCGATCTCGCCCGTGACCGCCTTGGCGAAGAACTCGGCGGTCATCGTCTGCAGCGCCTCGCCGCGGCGTCCCGAGACCTCGCGGAAGTCGGTCTCGTTGAAGATGTCGAAGTACTCGGTGGCGAACGTCTGCCCCTGCACCCGGTCGCCGAACAGGTGGTTGAGGATCCAGTCGGTCTGCTGCGGGGGATACGTGAACGCGAAGCTCTCCACCGGGCTGTAGTTCGGGTAGTTGGTCGGGAAGCCGCCACGCCCAGCCGCGCCTTCGGGCCGCTGGTCGGGAGGGATCCTGCGCGTCTGCGACTGGTACGGCTCGCCCGCCCACTCCCAATGGACGCCTTCCTCTCCGTGGTTGTACTCCCACTGGATCCACAGGTCGATGCCCTCGTTCGTGCCGTCGTTGAGCCGGTACTTGGTGTTGACGATCTCCATGATCCGAGCGGTCTTGGCGTCGTCGAGGTTCTTGTTCATGACCTGCACCTGGCCGCGCACGTACGAGGTGCCGTACATGCCGGCGAACTGCTCGCCGCGCGGTCCGATCGGCGCGAACATCACCAGCTCGACACCGTTGGCGACGTCCTCGTCGGAGATCATGTTGTCGGGCGGACGCGCCGGTACGCGGCCGACGTAGTTGTAGTTGGAGTTGTAGACCCCGAACGCGCCGGTGGCCGCCTTCTCCCAGCTCGCGCCGCGGTCGATGGTGAAGAACTCGCTGTCGATCAGGCCCATGTCCCACCAGCGCGCCACCAGCTCCGTGAACTCCCTGAAGCGCGGGCTGACCAGGGCGATGTACAGCTCGCCGTCGACGTACTGGTTGCGGTCCAGGTTCGTGGTCGGCACGCCCAGTGCGCCCTGGATCGCTCCCCACGGCCACGAGCCGTAGGGCCGCGCGCCCTGCGTGTAGGCGCCGTACGGGATCGTGTCGTTCTTGCCGTTGCCGTCCGGATCGCCGTCGCGGTAGGCGACCAGCAGGTCCTCCAGCCAGTCCAGGCTCAGGGCGTCGTTCTCGTAGTAGTGGATGCCGCGCGCCAGGAAAGTCTTGGTGTCGTCATAGTCCGGCAGCTCCACGCCCAGCGCGTCCAGCCAGTCCTTGCGGGTGAACAGGTGGAACACCGATGCCATCGAGCCCTCGGCGATGGCGCCCATGGCCATCTGCTCGCCTTCCATGTCCGGCGCGCCGTAGATCGTCCAGATCGCCGGGTAGCGCTCGTCCATGGCGCGCGCGTAGTCGGGCGCGTGGGTGCGCAGCATCTCCTCCGGGAGGCTGCGGATCACCTGGTCCTCGTACAGCTTCAGCGTGTTCAGGCAGCACGGCGCCCCGGTGTCCGGGAACTCGCCGGCGGCCACGATGATGCGCTCGCGCTCGCCGTCGAAGCGGGCGGTGCCGTCCAGCGTGATGGTGACGTTGAACATCTCCTCGAGCTGGCCGATCCACCACGATTCGTCGGGCGAGTCGCCCAGCCAGGTGATCTCCAGGTGCGCGTCGGCGGCTGCCGCCTCCTCTTCTCCTGTTGCCAGCAATGCCGCCGGAACGGCCAAGGCCAGCATCAGCGCGATCGCCAAGGTCCTGTGTCGCATCTGTCTCCTCCTGTCGATGCGGGGGGTGTGCCGGCCCGCGCGGCCGGCGTGTAACAATGTCGTTGCGTTCCGGGTCTCATGCTACAGGGAATCGCTCAGCCTTTCAGGGAGCCGATGAAGATGCCCTTGACCATGTGCCGCTGGATGAAGGGATAGAGCAGGATGATCGGCCCGATGGTCAGCACCGTGATCGCGGCGCGCACCGACGGCAGCGGCAGCAGGTCGACCTCCTCCTCGAACGACGCCATCTCCAGGCGCACGGCGGTCATGTCCTGCAGCATGCGGCGCAGCAGGAACTGCAGCACGTGCTTGTCGCGGCTCTTGGTGAAGAGCATGGCGTGGAACCACTCGTTCCAGTGCTGGACCGACGCCCACAGCACCACCACGGCGATGACCGGCGCCGACAGCGGCACGACGATGCGGGCCAGCACCTGCAGGTAGTTGGCGCCGTCGATCAGCGCCGCCTCCTCGTAGGCCAAGTCCAGGGTCATCAGGAAGTTGCGCATGATCACGATGTAGAAACCGTTGGCCATCACGGGAAGCACCAGCGCCAGCCGCGTGTCCATCAGCCCCAGCTTGCGCACCACGACGTAGAGCGGGATCAGGCCGCCACCGAAGAACAGGGTGATCACCACGTACAGCGTCAGTGCCGTGCGGCCCGGCAGGTCGCGCTTGGACAGCGGATAGGCCATCAGCATGGTGCAGGCCAGGGTGAGCACGGTGCCGAGCACGACGCGCAGGATGGAGTTGAGGTAGCCGACCCGGACGTTGCCGTAGCTGGAGACCGAGTACTGGTAGGCGTAGGTCGACCAGGTGTCGTTCCAGAACTTGAATCCCAGGTGCACGAGCTCTTCCGGACCGGCGAAGGAGGTCAGGATCACCCGCCAGAAGGGGTAGACGATGGTGAAGCAGAACAGCAACAGCACCGTCACGTTGACCACGCTGAAGGCCGACTCCCCGACCGTGCGCCGCCGCAGCCAGGAGCCGCCGCGGCCGGCGGTGGGCGCCGTCGGCGTCAGCTCACCAGATGCCATACTGGTTGTACCGCTTGATGATCAGGTTTGTGCCCACCAGGAGCGTCACGCCGATCACGTTCTTGAACAGGCCGACGGCCGTGCCGATGCCGAACTCGCCGCGCAGGATGCCGACCCGGTACTCGTAGGTGTCCAGGATGTCGGCCACCTCGTACACCAGCGGGTGGTACAGGTTGAATATCTGGTCGAAGCCGGCGTTGAGCAGCCGGCCGATCTGCAGGATGAACACCACCGTGATCACCGGCACCAGCGACGGCACCGTGATGTGCCAGGCCATGCGCACGCGGCCGGCGCCGTCCAGGGCGGCCACCTCGTACAGCTCCGGATCGATCGTGGAGATCGCCGCGAAGTAGATGATGCTGCCCCAGCCGATCGCCTGCCAGATGTGGGTCATCACCAGCATGGCGCGGAAGAACTGGGGGTCCGCCAGCAGGTCGGGCACCTGCTCGGCGCCGAGCAGGCTGGCGAAGAAGAACGGTACGCCGCGCTGCGGGGAGAGCAACTCCTCGATGATGCCGGCCAGCACCACCCACGACATGAAGTGGGGCAGGTAGGAGATCGACTGTATGGTGCGCTTGAGGGAGGAGGTGTGGATCTCGTTGATCAGGATCGCCAGCAGGATCGGCGCCGGAAAGGCGAAGACGATCTTGAGGACGCTGATGATGATGCTGTTGCGGACGATCCGCGGGAAGAACGGGTCCGTGAACAGGTCGCGGAAGTGCTGGAAGTCGTTCCAGGGGCTCCCCAGGATGCCCAGGTGGTACCTGAAGTCCTTGAAGGCCAGCAGGATCCCATAGATCGGGATGTAGTGGAAGACGAACAGCGCCGCCACCGGGATGACGCAGAACCCGTAGAGCATCAGGTACCTGCGCGCCCTGCGGCGCCGCTCGCTGCGCAACGCGCCGAGGGTCCTGCGGTCGAGGGTGTTGGCCGTGCTCATGACGAGTGGGAGCGGTTCACTGGCCGGCAGTCTGTGGGAAAGGCGCGGGGGCGGCAACCGGCCGCATATTTCCTTGACGATGTGATACCCGGCTGATAGCTTCGGGTTCGTGAGCCCCACCCGAGGAGGGGTGGAAGTCCTGCGGTGGGCCGCGGGACCCCGTAGCGCGGTAGGCGTGTTGCGGAGAGAGTGGGAATCGAACCCACGCCGGATGGGTTAGCATCCGGGCCTTGGAGTGTCAGTCCAGCGCCTTCCCAGATCGGCCATCTCTCCTCCGGGGCGCCTTCGTCACACAGTGCCCGATGATAGCATCGACCCCAGGTCATCGTGGGCGCCCGCCCGCCGGCAACTGGCCCTAGCGTTCACGGTCGGGTACGGTAGCGTGCGATGACGGAGTCGCAGTGGTGGAGCCTGGTGCCGGCGGAGCGGCGCGAGCGCCCGGAATTCTCCTGGGTCGCCGACGATCCCGAGCTGCCGCGCGTGTTGCTGCTGGGTGACTCGATCTCGATCTCCTACACCGTCGCCGTGCGCCGGCTGCTGGCCGGCACCGCCACCGTGCACCGCGCGCCGGACAACTGCCGGTCGACGCGCCATAGCCTGGCCGAGCTGGATCGCTGGCTGGGCGACGGGAGGTGGCGGGTCATCCACTGCAACTGGGGCCTCCACGACATCGCCCAGGTGGAAAGGGCGGGTGTGCAGCAGGTCGGGATCGAGGAGTACGAACGGAACCTGGAGACGCTGTTCGACCGGCTGGCCGCCACCGGCGCCGCGCTGATCTGGGCGACCACCACGCCGGTGCCGGAGGGGGCGTCGTCGCGATCGCCCGCCGACGCGGTGCGCTACAACCGGGTCGGCGCGCGGATCGTCGCCGCGCGCGGGATCGCCGTCGACGATCTCTACGCGCTGGCGCTGCCGCGCATGACCGAGCTGCAGCCGCCGCGCAACGTCCATTTCACCGAGGCCGGCGCCGAGGTGCTGGCCGCCCAGGTAGCGCGCTCGATACGGGACGCGCTGGCGGCGGCGTCAACGAATACGGGAGGAGTCACGTGAACGACCTCAGAATCGGCGCGCAACTCTATACGGTGCGCGGCCATACGGATACCGCGGACGACGTGGCGGCGACGTTCGCCAAGGTGAAAGCCGCCGGATACACCGGCGTGCAGGTGTCCGCCTTCGGTCCGGTCGATCCGGCCGACGTCGCGCGCCTGGCCGGCGAGCACGGCCTGGAGATCGCCGCCACGCACTTCGGGTGGGACGAGTTCCTCACCGACCTCGACCGCATGATCGACACCCACCGGAGCTGGGGGTGCCGGCACGCGGCCATCGGCGGGTTGCCGGAGGAGTACGGCGAAGCCGGCGGGATCGAGCGCTTCGCCGCGGAGCTGGGCCCGGTCGCCGAGCGGCTGGGCGCGGCCGGCATCGACTTTTCCTACCACAACCACAATCACGAGCTCGTGCGCGCAGGCCGCCGCACGTGGCTGGCCGAGCTGTACGACGAGGTGCCGGCGGAGGCGCTGAAGGCGGAGCTGGACGTCTACTGGCTGGTGGCCGGCGGCGCCGACCCCGTGCAG
Source organism: Spirochaetia bacterium (assembly GCA_965215345.1). Lineage (GTDB taxonomy): Bacteria > Spirochaetota > Spirochaetia > SZUA-6 > Bin103 > CATQHW01. The sequence continues at coordinate 4,218,672 of CBDCDL010000002.1, forward strand.
TGGATCGACGAGCTGAGCGGCCGGCAGACCATCGTGCACTTCAAGGACATGGCGATGGCGCCGGACCGCACGCAGCGCTTCGCCGAAGTGGGCGAGGGCAACCTCAACTGGCCGAAGATCGTGGCCGCCTGCCGGGCGGCGGAGATCGAGTGGGCGTTCGTGGAGCAGGACGACTGCTACGGTCAGGACCCGTTCGCGTGCCTGGCGACCAGCTACCGCAACCTGCGGGGGATGGGGCTGAGGTAGCGCACGCCTCCAGGGAACCGACTCACGACCCGGCGCGCGGCTCCTCGCGGTCGTCGCGCAGGTAGCTGTACATGAGCCGCCGCACCGTCTGGTTGGGGATCGCCAGCCGCGGCACGTCATCGCGCACCTCGCGGATGCTCAGCAGCCCGAAGTAGTGCAGCAACGACACGAAGTTCGCCGGCTGCGTCAGTTCTTCCAGCGGAAACCCGCTGCGTAGCTCGGTGTCTACCCAACCTTCGCCGATGACGTGCCGCAGCAGGTCGAAGTTGCCATTCAACTGCCGGTTGACCGTCAGCAGGTGGCGCAGCTTGCCGTAGTCGATGCGCACGTTGCGGTCGATCAACTCGTCCGGCGCCCCCCGGTGCGGCACCGACGCCTTCACGTAATAGAGCACCATGTCCGTGTTGTACACGTCCTGCTGCGCACGCCTGGCGAAGCGGTAGCCGTCGTACCACTCGCTCATCACCGCCAGTGCCTCGTCGACGTCCTGGTCGAGCACGCCATGGTCGCGGTAGGTCTGCAGAACCGCGCGCACTTCCGCGGCGGTGAAGCCGAGCAGATCGTTGAACGGGAGGCGCAGGCTGATGTTGGCGCCGATGTTGAAGCCCGAGGTCACATCGTCCATGGTGATCGGCGACACGCCGGTGATGAACAGCCGCTCGATGCCGCCGCCGTGGCCGGCGCCGGCCTTGAGGGTGGAGAAGAAGTTGCGGTAGAAGCCGCCGCCGTGGGTGACCGACTCGTACGCTTCCGCCCCGCGGTAGGCCAGGATGGTGTTGGCGAAGTTGTCGTACTCGTCGATCAGCACGTACAGCGGGATGTCGTGTCGCGCCGCGTGCAGGAACAGTTCATTCAGTTTGGTATCGATGGCCGGCGCCGCCAGGATGCGCCGCGCCGCCGCTTCGGAAAACAGGTCGGGGTTGCACTCCAGCGCGTAACGGAGTTGTTGGAAGCAGTAGTACTCGAACCGTTCGGGCAGCGTTTCCAGGGTGTCGTCGAACGCGGAGAAATCGAACCTCAGGATCACGTAGCGATGGCGGTTGGGTGTCGGGTGCCGGGCGATGTCGGTGCCGCCGAAGATCGCCTCGAAGCGTTCGGCGCGGGTGCGGTCGTAGTAGCTTTCCAGCAACGCCACCCAGCACGACTTGCCGAAGCGGCGCGGGCGGATCAGGAAGGCATAGCGCTCCTGCTCCAGATCGTGCAGGAAGCGGGGTCTTGTCGACGTACAGGGTGCGTTCGCGGCGCATCGACTCGAAGTCGGCCCAGCCGTACGGTATCTGTGGATACGCGGTGCTCAGTTCCTGCCCTCCTACCGGCGGTAGTAGCGCGCCACCGTCTCCTCGACCTTGGTCTTGGCCTCGATCAGCGCCGGGCGGCCGGTCCGGTTGACCTCGGCGGCGCGCCGGATGGCCGGGCCGAGCTGGTCCGGGGTCGTGACCACCTCCGCGTGGGCGCCCAGCCCCTCGGCGACCTTGGCGTACTCGCCGCCCAGGGCGTTGGTGCCGTAGCGCTCGCTGGTGTAGGGCATGTAGGAGTCGTAGTGGGTCATGACGCCGTTGTTGAGCACCACGGTCATGATGCCGATGCCGTTCCTCGTCGCCGTCTCGATGTCCAGGCCGGCCATCCCGAAGGCGGCGTCTCCCATGACGTTGACCACCTGCCGCTCGGGCGCTGCCAGCTTGGCGCCGAGCGCCAGGCCGAGGCCGTAGCCGAGCTGCGTGGACTTCCCCCAGCCGATGTAGGAGTGGGGCGTGTCGGCCGGCCAGAAGGGCACGAACTGCTCGCGCGGGTAGCCGGAGTCGTGGGTGACGATGGCGTTGCGCGGGTCGATGGCGCGGGTGAGCTCGGTGAGCACGCGGTACGGGCTGATCGGCACCTCGTCCGAGTGCAGGTGCGGCGTCCACTCCTGCATGAACTCGGCTCTGCAACCGGCTACCTCGGCGGCGACGCCTTCGCGGCCGGCGGGCCCGTCCGGACCCGCCTGGCGGCGCACCTCCCCGATCAGTTGCCCGAGCACCAGCCGGGCGTCGCCGATCGCGCCGTAGTCGATCGCGTGCTCCTTGTTGAGGTCCTCGATGGCGTTGGTGACCTGGGCGAGGGGCACGCCTGCCGGAAGCGGCGCGTTGAACGTCGTGGTGGTGAAGCCGGCGCCGACCCCCAGCACGAAGTCGGCCTGCTCCAGGAAGCGGTGGGCCATGAGCGTGGCGGAGTTGGCGCCGGTGCCCAGGGACAGCGGATGGCTCTCCGGAAAGGCGCTCTTGCCGGCCAGCGTGGTCAGCACCGGGACGCGGGTCAGCTCCGCGAACTCGATCAGCTCCCGGTACGCCTCCGCGTAGTGGACGCCCTGGCCGACGTACAGGACCGGCGCCTTGGCCTTGAGGAGAGCCGTCACCAGGTCGCGTACGTCGTCCGGGGCGGCGGTGGAACGGTTCACCTTGACCGGCCGGTAGTCCAGGTGGTCGCCGTATTCGGCGGTGCCAAGGTCGGAGGGGATCTCGATCAGCACCGGCGCCGGCCGGCCGTGCTTGAGCCGGGTGAACGCCGTGCGGAAGTGGCCGGGGACCTGCGCAGGGTCGGCCAGGTAGCCGCACCACTTGGTGATGCCGCCGTAGTTGTCGACCGCGTCGAAGCCGGGGTGGGCGCGCATCCGGTTGCGCTCGGCGCCTCCGGGAAGCACCAGCAGCGGCACGTTGTCCGCGAAGCCCTGCGCGACGCCGCCGAAGGCGTTCTCGGCGCCGGGGCCGCGCTGCATGGTGAACACGCCGATCCGGCGCCCGTTCATGACGCGACTGTAGCCGTCGGCCATGTTCACCCCGGCTCGTTCCTGGCGCGTGATGATCGGCCGGATGCCTTCCCTGCCGGCGGCCTCGATCAGGTTCTGCATCGGAAAGGCGGCCATCCACTCCACGCCCTCGGCCTTGAGGATCTTCGCTATCGCGGCATCACAGTCCATGCGCTCATGCTACAGGGTCAGCCGAGGGGTTGTCCGTTTCCGGCCAGGAAGCGATATGGCAAAGCGGGAGACAGCATTGATTGCGATGCAATCATCGCGTACTCGACAAGACGCTGAAGGAAGATCTCGGCCAACGGCGCCTGATCGGCACCGTGTAACTACGGGATGGTGAGCTCGACAGATTGCAGCACCCCCGTTCCGCTATCGGGATCCGTGAGCCGGACGTAGGTGGCGACGAAACGGCCGGGCTCATTGTCGATCGGGGCAATCGAGGGGCAGGTGGCGAGCAGCGACGGATCAGGCGTGAGCAGGCGGGGCCGGTCCCAGCGCAGTCCGTCCGCGGAGGTGGCGACCGACAGCCTTGTGCGGTCGCGGCCGTCGCCGCGGCGGCTGTGATGGTTCCAGGCAACCAGCAGGCCGGCGCCGGGAATCAAGGTCAGAGCGAGGGGCGACTCCGGAGCGATCAGAGTGGTGACTTCCGTCGGCGTGGACCACGTCGAGCCGCCGTCGGCCGATTCGCTGCGGTAGATGCGGTGGGTAGAGGTGGCGGCCAACAGGAGCAGCTTCCCCCGGCCGACCTCTGCCACCGCGGGGTAACGGAGGCCGGCGCCCGGGCCGGGCAGCAGCGGTCCGAGCCGCTGCCAAGTGGCTCCCTCGTCGGTCGAGGTCAGCAACCCCGCCTCTGAGCCGAGGGTGAACGGCAGCAGCAGGGCGTCCCGCGCCTGCGCCAGCCGACCGTTGGCGAGCCGCAGGTTCGGATTCAGATCCGGGACCATCCGTGGCGGCGACCAAGCGGCGGCGGTGCCGGCACGCGTCGGATCGGGACATGCCGCCACCTCCACAGTCGCAGCGTCCGAGGCCAGCAGCGCCTGACAGACCAGGAGGATTGCCCCGGAGGGCAGGCGCAGCAGGCTCGGTGCAGTGGCGCCGATCGCACCGTGCGGCAGAGGCAGAGCCGCGGGCCGGGACCAGCGACGGCCATCGCTCACCGAGATCGAAAGCGGCGGCCGGTCGGCGGCGACCGCAGCCAGCAGCCGTCCGTCGGGAAGCGAAACCGCATCGCCGGACCGGGCCGTCTGCGCGATCGGTTCCTGCGAGGCCGTCTGCACGGCCGTCACAGGCCGCGTGGCCGGCCGCTCCTCGGTCGAAGCCGAGGCCGGCGCCGCGTATCTGCGATCCTCGGGCAGCAGGTAGAAGAAGCGGCCCCTCCGCTCCAGGCGGGCCGCGCCCGCGTGCCCGGCACCGGCGAACCGCACGGCGTCGAGGCGCAGGTCCTTGCCGGGGTCGGTCGACTCGTGCGGGTCTTCTCCGAAGCGAAGCTGGTCACCGGGGCGGAAGCCCCGGATCAGGAGCTCGTCTCCGTCGTGCTCCTTGAAGCTCCGGAACGCGAGCAGACGCGGCTCGGGACCGCGTTCGGCGCCGAAGTCGATGACGTGCGGGCCAAGGCCGAGCGTTCTGCTGGTGGCCACGTCCAGGTCGAAGCCCGGCTCCCAGCGGTCGGTGCGCAGCGCCAGCACACCGGTCTGCGACACCATCAGCTTCAGGTCACAGGCGACCGCCCGGACGTGCGGGGTGGCGACGACCAGCGTGCCGCCGGGGTGCGCGCCGAAGCGCGGGGCGGCGACCTCGACTCGCAGCGGAGCCGCCAGATGCAGGGTGCCGTCGGCGACCTGCAGGGCGACCGGCTTGCCCAGGAGGCGGTCCGCGCCGGTCAGGGCCAGCGGGCCGGGGCCGCCGAGCGTAACCGCTGCGCCCGGGTTGCCCAGCTCCACTTCGACGCGGGCCACCGCTACGCGCTCGTCGATGTTCACGACTCCGGCCACCGGGCGGTCGAAGCACGCCCGTTCGTCCGGGAGCGGCGGGCGTCCGGCGTCCCAGCAGCGGCCGTCCTGCCAGCGACCGCCCCGCGGAGCCATCCAGCGCGCGGCAGGCAGAGTCACTCCCCGAGTGACGTTCGCTTCGCTCACTCCCCGTCCAGAAAGGTGAAGGAGTAGAGGTCGGCGTCGCGCAGGAAGAAGCGCAGCGCCCGCCAAGCGCCGTCGCCTTCGGCCATGGGCACCCGCGGGTCTCCACACCATCTCACCACGTGTTGCACGGAGTCGCCCGCGATCGGGTCGCAGGCATCGCGGCTGCACGGTTCGATCACCTGGTCGCGGCGGTCGGCCACCTCCACCCGGATCGAGCCTCCGGGGCGGCAGCGGGCGTTGATCGCCAGCCGGCGGCCGGAGCTCTGCACCGGCTGCGTGGCGACGATACCCTCGCGCACGGCGTTGGCCGACAGCGATGCGAAGCCGTGGCGGCGTAGCGTCACCAGGCCCAGTCCGCCGGAGGTTCCGGCCGGATGGCGCGCCTCGTCGTGGTCCAGCCCCTCGTTCGGCCCGGCCAGGAACCAGTCGTGGTGGTAGTTGAAGCCTCCCTGGTAGAACCAGTGCTCGTCGCCGACGTCGATCGGCTGGCTGAACAGCGACGTCATCCAGGCGTCCCAGTGGCCGGGGCCGCGCGGCGCCAGGAACGGCTGCCGCTGCGCGGCCGGGCGCCAGCGCACGCCGTCGCGGCTCTGCAGGAGCTGCACCTCCATCGTGTTGTCCACCTTGCGGAACAGGCCGGCCGTGCCCAGGTGCTGGTGGCCGATGCGGAACTGCGACAGGCCGTAGTACCCCTCGTCCAGGCCGTCCTCGTCATCGTCGGGCACCGCGATCAGGAGCGGCTCGCTCCAATGGATGAAGTCGTGACTGCGACTCTGCCAGACGCGCCGCTTGTTTTGAGCCAACGGGTGGTGCGGCTGATAGGGGTGCAGGAAGCCGTGCGCGCGGTACGGGTGGCGCAGGTTCGCCGCGCCCGGCAGTCCGCCGATGTGGGCGCGGATGTTGACCACGAACTCGCGCGAGTGCTCGTCGTACCAGAGGATGTTGACGTCCCCGGGATTGCCGCCGCGACTGCCGAAGGTAGGACGCTCCGGGTACAGGGACCAGTGGATGCCGTCCGGCGAGTGCACGGCGGTGGTCACGCGATTGCGGACCTCGCCCTCGAACCAGATGCGGCGGAGCATGCCGCGGAAGCGCTCCTCCGGGCGCGGCGGGTACGGGTCGCGGACGACGGTCATGGCGTGGGCGTCGCCGAAGTCGCCGCCGCCCAGCACGATGTTGGTGCGCCGGCCGTCGATCGTGCGCACGTCCAGCTCCGGCTTCTCCCAGTGCACGCCGTCTGCGCTCTGCGCGTACAGCAGCGTGGCGCGCATGGCGAAGTTCGCCGGCGGCCGGCTGCCGGGGGACTCGCCCTTGCGGGGATCGCCTTCCTGGTCCTGGTACCAGCACTTGAACAGGCCGTCGTCCGGGTCGCGGATCAGGGTGGTGGAGCCGTAGTAGGCGATCCACAGCCGGTGCTCCCAGGGCCGGTCTTCCGTGAACAGCGGTCCGTCCTGGTAGCGCGTCGGCGCATGCCAGCGCCGCGTGGCGTCCTGGACGGAGGCGATCAACAGGTTGTCGACGAACAACTGCGGTTCCAGGCCGACCGCCAGCAGGGTGCTGTCCCACGCGTGCTCATGCATGCCGGCAGTCTGGCCTTTTGCCCGCCTGGTGTCATGATGAGCATACGGAGGGAGCCACGTGCCTGACCGATCCGCCTACCGAAACGAGGTTCACGCCGTCACGGCGGCGCCATGGAGCCACGCGCACCCGCGCAACGACCACCAGCTCGTCTTCCCGCTCACGGGCGACCGGCTGCTGTTCGTCTGGTGCGCCTACTACGTACGGCGCCCGGGCGCGATCGGCCGCACGCCGTTCGCGGAGGACGCCGGCCTGCTCGACGACGCGCCGTGCCAGATCTCCGCGCGCGTGTCGTCCGACCGCGGGCGGACGTGGAGCGGCGTGATGACGCTGCAGGAGAACCACGGGGCGAGCAACGTCAAGCACCCCAATCTGCTGCGCCTGCCGAGCGGGCGCATCCTGTTCTCCTACACCGAGCGCGACGCGGAGGCGCAGCGGTTGCGGGTGCGCTTGCGGGTTTCCGACGACGAATGCGAGACGTTCGGTCCGTCGCGCGACATCACGCCGGCCCCGGGCTGGTACTTCACCAACGCCGACCACATCCTCCGGCACAGTTCGGGGCGGATCATCCTGCCGTGCCACGCCGGGCCGATCTACGGCAAGGGAGACCACTGGCGGGCGTTCTGCCTGTACTCCGACGACGAGGGCGAGACGTGGCGGGAGAGCCGGGTGAAGATGGATCTCCCGAAGCGGGGCGCCGAGGAGCCGGCGGTGATCGAGCGGCGCGACGGCTCGCTGCTGGCGTTGCTGCGCACCTCGCTCGGCAAGCTGTACCGCGGCTGGTCGACCGATGGCGGCGAGACCTGGAGCACGCCCGAGGCGACCGAGCTCGACTCGCCGAGTGTGGCCACGTGCATGAAGCGCATGCCGGGCGGCGACCTGCTGCTGATCTGGAACGACACGCCGCCGTACGCGGCGTCGATTCCGGGCTCGGGGCTGACCCATCAGCCGCGCAATCCGCTGCGCAGCGCGATCTCGGAGGACGACGGCGAGACGTGGCAGAACCGGCGCACCATCGAGGACCGCTTCGGCTACGACAACGCCTATCCGTCGGTCACGTTCGTCGGAGACGAGGCGTTGGTCGGGTACTACACGACGGTGAGGTCGGGCGTGGGAGGCATGCTGGGCGAGGTGCGGCTGAAGATCTACCCGCTCCCTTGGTTCTCGCAACCGGAGCCACGACCCGGGAGATGATCCGACCCGAAGGTAGTCCGCTGTCTAATCGCTATCTGTGTCCGACAGACCGAGGTAGATGTCGATGTATTCATCCCGGCTTATTCACGGAGGAGTAGAGAAAGAGTAGGCGCGTCCGCCGATTTGCAGTAGAGTCAAGGTGTTACGCCAAAACCTCCGCAAAGGACGGGACACGCCGTGGGTGAGACTCTACCGATCTTTTCGACGACCTTCAACGGCTCGGTGCAGGTCGAGGCGCGGGCGGAGCATCTGAGCGCCGACAGCGGCGCGCTGCTGCTGCGCGAGATCATGGAGCGCACCGGCATCGTCGAGTGGATGGACGAGCGGCTGCTGGATCCGCGCAATCCGCTGCTGATCACCTACCCGCTGGCCGACGTGCTGCGGACCAGTCTGTTGCTGCTGGGCCAGGGCTGGCGCGACCAGGACGACGCTGACCGGCTGCGACACGACCCGAGCTTTCGCGTGGCCAACGACACGCGCCGCGGCACCGCGTCGTTGGAGCCCGACAGCGTGCTGCCCTCGCAGCCGACGTTGTCGAGGTTGGTGGGTCTGTTGAGCGCGCCGACCAACCAGGATGTGGTGCGTGAGGGGATCATCGAGCTGGCGGTGCGCCGGCTGTGGAAGGACAACGGGGAGCGGCGGTACAAGCGGTTGATGATCGACCTGGACGGCCTGCCGTTCGAGGTGCACGGGCAGCAGGCCGGCAGCCAGTACAACGGCCACTACGGGCAGCGGATGTTTCATGCGCTCATCGCCAGTTGCGCGGAGAGCGGCGACCTGCTCGACGGCACGCTGCGGCCTGGCGCGGTGGGCTCGGCCGACGGCGCGCTTGAGTGTATCCAGCGGGTGGTCGAGCGCTGCCGGCCGCGGGTGTGCGAGTCGGTGCTGGTGCGTATGGACGCCGGGTTTCCCGATGGAAAAACGCTCACGGGCCTGGAGTCATCAGGCATCGACTACGTGGCGCGCATCCGCAACAACGCGGTGCTGGACCGCATGGCGCAGCCGTATCTGCGCCGGCCGCCGGGGCGTCCGCCGCGCGAGGGGCGGGTGTGGTGCCACGAACTGCGCTACCAGGCCGATTCCTGGGAGCACGCGCGGCGGGTGGTGCTGGTGGTGGTGGAGCGGCCCGGAGAGTTGTTCCTCGACTACTTCTGGCTGATCACCAACCTCAAACGCAACCGCTACAGCGGCGCGCGGCTGTTGGGGCTGTACCGCATGCGGGGCAAGGCCGAAGGGCACATGGGAGAGTTCATGGACGTGCTGGCGCCGGCGCTGTCCTCGGCGCCGCGTGCGAAGAGCCACTACCGGGGCCGCCGCCTGGAGGCGGCCACCGAGCCGCAAGAAGCAGGAGTGCGGGCCCAGAACGAGACGCTGTTGCTGTTGAATCTGCTGGCCTACGAGGTGCTGCACGCGGGGCGCTGTCTGATGCAGCGGGCGACCGGCGTCGGCTGGAGTTTGCGCCGGCTGCGCGAGCGGGTGCTGCGGGTGGCCAGCCGGGTGGTCCGCCACGGCCGGCGGGCGACCGTCGTGATCGCGCAGCATGCGGCGGCCGACTGGCTGCGGCTGTGGAACAAGCTCACCCTCCTGGACTGGGCGCCCAACGGCTGAGGCCGACAGGCCGGCACGTTCAGAACCTCTTCGTCGAGCACCTGGGCGCGGTCATCTGTGTCCTCGCCGGCGTGCTCGACGGCCGTCAGCCTTTCGGTCCCGACCAACCGCGCCCTTTCAACGCTGCACGCGCTCTTGGCCATCTGCTCCCAGCCGCGCCGTCACTCCTGCAAGGCTGCGCCAGCACACCCATTTTCTGGAATAATCGTTCTTCTATCTCCAGGCATGGCTTGTCAGACCGACGCGTGAATAAGCCGGGTTCATCGTCGGAAACATCGCTGTCTGCAATGGTAACGGACGTCTCCTCGGTCGGCACCACTACGTTCATACTTCGGATGAATGCACGCTCACGTTCAATGAGGGTCCTTCGACGCTCCAGGATCAATCCTACTCTGTTATCAGTTCGCAACCGCTCGATCGAGCCCTCCGGAAATCCGTGTGTTGGTAGCAAGTCCTTCAGTCGTTCGTCGCTGAGTTCCTTTAGCGTTCCGAACGCCTGGCCAACGTGGTCTCGATCCACGAACATGCGGTTGGCGGGACTGCTGATCAGATCCCCAAGTTGGGGCTGATTGGAACACACGTGCCCAACGGCTCCGGTTCCCACCGTGGAGAGTAGTTCCCCAGGATCCAGTTCACTCTCCTTCCGGAGGGAACGCGGCTTGAGCGACGCAAGGAAGAGAAGAAAGGCGCGTACACGGGCGCTTCTGCCATCGAATCGATCGGGGAATGGTTGCGCCGGATCGTCAAGAGTGACAACGTCGAACTCGGTAGCGACCCCCGTGGCCAGTTTTTGAACATCGCTCAACGCGTAGTTGGCTTTCGCTGTGTTCACCCCGCCGAACCATCCGGTAAAAGACGTCACCCAAAACCATTGGTGAATCCTCCCAATCTGATAGTCATCTGGCTCTTCGCACAGTCGGAAGAACTCACCAAGAAACACGAGTTGCAGTCCATATGGAAGTAGCCGGTCGGACGTAACGCCAAGACGACATAGGAACTCCAGTGCTCTCCGGATACCATTCGCCGCAGACTCAAACGCTTCTGGGAGCTTCGCGCGAACCTCGGGCTTGACCATGAGGTCGGCCCAATCCTTCGCGTAGATGTCGCGATCGAGCGCTGCCAGCACCGATCTGAGAAGAAAGACGCGGTCGAGATTCCCAAACCTCTTCTTGTCGAGCTCGGACTTGAACTCATCCAGGTTCTGGGCAAGATGAAATCGCCCCTTCTTGTAAGTCAACGCCGATACCATCTCGTCGGCGGCCATCTTCCGCCCGGTGCGATTCAGCCGGGCGAAGACGGTCACGGCGCTGTCGAGATCAGCCTCGCGAATATGGATGAGCGGAATCTGATAGTCTCGAAACACATTTGCGAGGCGATCTGCTTCATCCAACCATCGTTGACTTGTATCCGGGTCAGAGATTTCGGACTCGATGCGGCGACAAGCTTCGAAGAATCCTGCCGTGTTTAGCAAGCTGCGCACCGGAAAATGCTCCGGACCAGTACCTTCTGACGGCGAACGGTGAACTCTTGGGTGTCAAGGTTGAAGTATACGCGCCAATCGACGTTGTCCACGTTGTCGTCCATGTCGTCAGTCAATCGTAACGTTCCCAAGAGAGTAGAAACGCGCTGTTGGCCGTCTATCAAGTAACCAACTACGCCTCCCGGTGAGGAACCAATCCTGACTGGGCCGATTCGATCAGTGGACTCTATGTTCTCCTCCGTATCCCATACGAGAATCGAACCGATTGGAAATCCTCGCAGAATGCTGTCGAGCAGCGAGAGGAGGTTGGCCTGCTTCCACACGAATGCACGCTGGAATCTCGGCACCCGGATTTTCCCGGCGGCGACGCGCTCGACCAGCTTGCCGAGAAACATGACCTCGGTCGCAACGTCGGTACGACTGAGCTTGTCGTCGGCCATCTCCTATACTTCGCTCCGAATCAAGTCGATGCCTCGCTCGAGGTCGCCCTGCCCACGAGTGGCCAGTTCCGCCTTGGCGGGCACATGCCAGAGAGTCCAGCAGGCGTCAATGTTCGGACCGAAGCCGGTGGACAGAGTCGCACGATCGGTCGCAGACAGCCTGTCGAACAGTTTCTCCTCGTCAGCGGAGAGGATTTCGGGAAGACCATCCTTCATGTCGAAGAAGTCCTTTTGATCATCGGTGAGCCTGTTCCAAGCCTCAACTCGTTGCCGATGGTCTGCGCCCACGTTTGGTCGCGCACTGAGCAGACTGCGCGACAGGTAGTTATCCGCTTCGCGTTTGGCGAGGATCCAGCAAGGCACGTGGTGTTGTTCGCATGTGCGAGACAGGCGACGAGCATCGTGGGTGGGTAACGCATCAGGCGCTCGTCGGTCACTATCGATCACGGCGACGAATCGGGGACGATACGTTTTCCTGTGCATGCGGCGATCGACCTCCTGCGGCATTTGGCCCTTGCCGCCGACACTGTCGAGTCGTATGGGGTGCCCGGCCCGATCCCACATCCGGCCGAGGGCCCGGTCAAGCTCCTTCACCACCCGTTCCACGAATGCGCCGTCACTGACGCGATTCTCGACCAGGATCCAGAGCGGTTCTTCGGCGAGGCGAGCAGCGTCTTCGGGTGTGAACTCGTCCGGGTTGCTGGGCTTGGCCTTCACTCGCACCGATCTTCCGTGCGGCTCGAGCGGGTAGGCGGAACGGCGGATCGAAGTAACGAGCATTTCGTGCACGCGCTCGCTGCTGCTATGAATCCACGTTGTGGCGCCCAACTCGTCGGTAACCGTGTCGGTCGTGTCCCACACATGCCACCCTTCGTCAATCTTGTACAGGATTCGATCGAGCCATTGGTGGGCGTCTGGATCGTTCGCTACGCATGGATCGATGACGATACGCACGAGCTGTTTATCCGTTTGCCCGGGCGGCGCGTCGTATCGCCAAGATCTCTTCGTAGTCTTCGATGAACACGCCGTCGGGCCAGCTATCCAATTCACCTCTTGCGTTGATCCTGATCTTCCGCAGCATCGATCCACTCCCAGGTTCTACGTGAACCCAGTAAACGAGAACGTGGTCAGCCGGAATTCGTCCCTCCGCAACCCAGCGTCTTGCGCGCAGCAGCACCATCTCGGAGTGCGTCTCGACGACCAAGGGTCGCTCGGGTCCTGTGAGGTTTGAAAGCAACAGTTCCGCGACGTTGGCATGAGCGGCCGGATGGAGTTCGGCCTCTGGATGTTCGATGACATCAACTCCTGGGCCGGCCTCCGATGCGGTGAGTGCCATGACTACAACGGGGAGCACATGCGACAGCCCACGACCGGATTGCGTCAATCGTATGTTGGTGCCCGGGCCTGCGGCTCCGGCGACGAGTTCAGAATAGGTTCCCTGAGCCAGGATATCGATGGTTTGTCCGAAGGCGTTGCGATACCACCTGCGCACGGAATCCCTCAATTCGTCGTTTGCTGCGAGCAGTAGCGGTGCGTACACCCCCCCGGGTCCGAGCAGGATCGGCATGTTCTCCGGTGTGACGAACGGCGACCGAGGCATGATGCGCGGGCACCGCAGATGGCGCACGCCGAGAGCCCAGTCTTGGAGTGCGTCCACTCGTGGCTCAGTCCAGTCCGCAAGCTGGTCTGCTTGTGATGGAATGAGCCCTCTCCAACGCAGGTGGCGGCGGCGCGGATCGGTTCCCGATACAGAGACATCATACTCGGATAAGTCGTCGAAGCCGGTTCCTTTCAGCACGATCTGATTGACGTCACTCTTCAGGTGCCAATGGGAAATCTGGCGGGAAGGGGGTCGGGGCGGTGCCGCTATGTTTTGGACGGTGGCCGACAAGGAGCACTCACCTGCGTCGTCTACCAGCGTCGCTGCGATGTGTAGCTGACCGTGGATCGTGCGTCCGGTCACAAGATCGGCAAATGTCTCTCCGTGCTTGATTCCGCCGGATTCGAGAGGGAGTGGTTCCGGCGTATCCTTCTCTGCAGGAGCTAGACCTCCGGCGAACAACTGGATGGCCTCAGCGAGCGCCGTCTTGCCTGAGTTGTTTGGCCCTACCAGGATGGTCAGAGGAGCAAGTTCGACCTCCGCCCTTTGCGCGTAACCCTTGTAGCGCTCAACGCAGAGTGTTCGGAGTTCCACGGAACGGCACCGTACCAATTCTCGGCGGAACGGCCAACCTGCGTCAGCCCGGCTTATCCGCGAAGGAGTGGAGAAGGTAGACGTGCCCGCCGATTTGCAGTAGAGTCAAAGTGTTAGCCGAAGTGGTTCTGGGAGGAGTGGGGGAGGTCGCGGCTGCCGTGGATCAGCGACGCCAGCTCTCGCGAGCCAGCCGTAGAAAGTCCGCCTCGTCCCGGCACGCCATCGCCGCCTGTACCAGCCAGGCTTCGCGTCCTGAGTATCTGCACGACCGTAGCGACCTGCGTCTCGCGCCGACTCGCCGTCCTGCTCTCCAGGTGCTCGGCGCCCAGCAACGGATCATCGTCCGGTCCCGTGCCCTCCGGCGCGCCCATAGCGTAGCGTGCCCCACCCGGCGCAAGGCCGTCGTGGTGGCGTCCGAGATCTCGACCTCGTTCAGTGCCTCGTATATCTCCTGCGCCGTCCACTCCGGAACGCCCGGCCTGCTCGGAGTCGTGCGATAGCCCCGATCCCCCGACACGTGAATCGCCAAGCCGGGGCGCAGCCCCGGCGGACGGCTCGGTGACGACTCGTCCGGCACCTCTACCCACACCTCCGGGAAGCCCCACGACTCGTAGAGCGCGAGCTTGCCGCGGCGCACGTCGGTGGTGTGGTCCACCTACAGCACCGCGTCCCTGCTGACCTCGATCGCGGGACCTCGGGGCCGCGTCGCGCGCGGGTGCAGATACACCGTCTGGTTTGCCTCCAGGATGCGCAGATACGCGCCGTGTTCGTCTCGAACCAGGAGGTCGGCGGCCCCGAACGTGGCGATCGGCGATCCGCGCGTCTGAGCGATCACTGTCAGCAGCTCGCGGAGACGCTGTGCCGGTCGTTCGTGGTACGTGCTGACCGGGTCGCATATCATGGCGACTTCCGTCGTGGCTTCCCAGTACTCGATGCGGCGATCGCAGTCGGCGATCTCGGCCCGCGAAATGCGCACCGGCCGACATCCCGGAAACTCCAGCGGCGGCACTCCATCGTGCTCGGTCTGTCGTGAGACGGTCGCAACGCCATGCTCGCCCACGCCGCCGATCATTACACGCGGCCCGCTTGCGCCTGCGCGCCCAGGCCGTCGCCGCGTGGAATGGTGAACGTCACCAAGGAGAGAATGACCACGATGGAAACTGAGGTGCGACATCCAATCGACCGGTTCCCCCGGCCGGAGCGCCGCGCTGCGCCGTGAGGGTTCTCGTCACGGGTGCCAGCGGTCGGATCGGCCGCCACGTCACGGAACGGCTATTGGCCGAGGGCCGCTCGGTGCGGGCGCTCGTCGTTCGCGATGACCCGCGTCGGCCCCTGATCGAGAGGCCGGGTGTGGAGTTCGTCGAGGGTGCTCTTGCGGACGAGGCGGCGCTGCGCGAGGCGGTCGACGGAGTCGATGCGGTCATCCACCTTGCGGCGGCGCTCACGACCCGCAACCACGTCGACGACGAGTACTTCGAGACCAACGTGGCGGGGACGTACCGACTGCTGTCTGCGATCAGGGACCGCGGCTGCGACGTCGGCCGGTTCGTGTACATCAGCTCGGACGCCGTCTACTGGCGCGGTGGCTCCGTCCCGGCCGAGTACCGTCCTGTGGACGAGGAGCATCCGCGGCGGCCGGGGTCGGTCTACGGCGCGTCCAAGGTGGCGGCCGAGGAGCTCAGTCTGGCGTTCTGGCGGGCCCATGGTCTCCCGGTCACGGTCGTGCGGCCGAGCGCGACCGCCGACGCCGCGGAGCTCGTCGATGCGATCAGCGTGTTCGGAGCACGGATGTTCGTCACGGCGGCGATCCGCGCCATGGAGTGCTCCCGGTCGGGCGTGCCGGACACCGACCTGCTTGCGGCCCTGCGCGCGCATGACGACGGCAGGCCGCGGCTGTTCGTCACGGCCGACATGGAGGGACGGACGGCCAGGATGAGCCTGAACGACGCGCGCGACGCCGCGGCCGGGATCGTGTCGGCTCTCGACAGCCCGGACGCGGTAGGCAAGGCGTTCAACGTCGGACCGGCCGGCTCTCACGACGAGGCCGAGCTGCTGCACTACCTCGGGGAGCGGCTGCACGTGCCCGTCGTCGTGATCCGCACCCCGCGGGCACGGCCGAGTTGGGTCGTGTCGAGTGAACGGGCACGGCGGGTCCTGGGCTACCGGCCCACGCGAACGGTATTCGATATGGTGGACGAGGCCCTGGCGGGCGAAGGAGGCGGACCATGAGCACACCCACCGAGCATGAGAACTGGTGGACGACCGAAGCCTGCCTGGCGGCAGTGGCTCGCGGGCACGACCTGGGGAGCGCGGATGACGCCGAGCGGATCGGCCGGTACCTCGCGGCGCGGCGGCGCGGAACCGACTGGCTGCTCGCACGCATGCGTCCGGACGGCGCGCTCGGGGATCCGGCCGCCGGGTTCGAGTACTACCGGGCGCCGTGGACGTTCGGCTTGGTCGGCGAGGTAGAGGCCGCGCACGCGGTCTGCGGCTTCGTCCGGCGCAACTTGGTGACGCCCGACGGGAGGCTCGACGGCCCGCTGCGTGTCGTCCGGACCGACTGGGCCTACCGGGACGCCACCTTCATCCTGGGGGCTCAGCAGATCGGCGAGTACGACCTGTCCTACGGCCTTCTCGACGAGCTGCTGCGCTGGCAGGACCCCGCCAGCGGCGCATTCTCCAACGACCGTCTCCCGGACGGATCGATGTCGGACGACATGGATGTCCCGTATGCATGCGGCCCCGGCTTCGCGGCCTTGGCGGTGGGCCGGTTGGACGCGGCGCGGCGAGTCGCCGGCTTCCTGCGCATGATCTGGGATGCGCAGACACTGGACGCCGAAGGTGGGCTCCCCAGCCGGTTCTACTCGTTCTGGTCGCGCTCGCGCCAGCGGCCCATCGTGGAGTCGGACCCCGACTTCAGAGCGGACATGGTCGTCCAGAACGGCGCCGACCGGATGCAGCGCTGGACGGTCGGCGGCATCGGCGCCGGTTTCCTCTGCCGCCTCTACCTGGCCGATCCCGACCCTGCGTACCTCGACCTGGCGCGGCGGTACCAGGCCTTCTCGATGGCTGCGACCGACGCCCAGTTCAAGTACCCCTCGGTCTGCAAGTCGAGCTGGGGCAGCGCGTTGCTGTACTAGGTGACCGGCGAGGAGCGCTACCGCCGCTGGGCGATGCGGATGGGCGACTGGTACGTGGCGATCCAGGAGGAGGAGGGGTATTGGCACCCCTGGGTGGAGCGGATCGAACCCGACCGCATCTGGCTCACCCTGGAATACGTCATGCACCTTGACACCCTGATCGCGGCGCTGTCCTCACGACCGGGTTGAACAATAGCGATGGGTTGAGCTGCTCACCAGCGACCGGTGCTCGCGAGCGTGCGGCAGCGCTCCAGAGTCCGGCTCAGGCTTTGCGCGTGTGCGCTCGCGCGCTCCGGGTTCCACCGTTCGCGAACGTACTCCCCCATCATCGTCGCGTACTCGGGTCCGACCGTGCGGAGGTCCCCTTCGTGAGGCACCATACCCTCCCGGATAGCCCGGCTTCTCGAGCGCCGGGCGAGCGAAATCAGCCGGGCTTTCGGTTCTCGTTCGTCTTCCGCGGGATGGGGAATGACGGCCATCGAAATGCTGAGGAACCGTGCGAGCGACTGCCGATCGGCCAGCAGCCACGTTTCGATGGTGCGTACGGCGATCCTGAAGCACATTCCCGCTGCGGGGTGCGGAAGGAAATCTTGCAGACGAACAGGAGCACACTCCACGCGGTCCAGATCGCACACCGCAAACCAGAGTGAGTTGTGCGCCGCTTGATTGAACCGTCGCAGGTATGTCTTGAACGCAGGCAAGCTCCGCCGATAGAACACGCCAGCGTCTATGGATGCAGTTGCCAAGACCCTTCGGACCACGGCCTCGTCGAGCACCCCTTCCACAAGGCAGCTAACCGGCTGCGGTAGCATCAGAAATCGAATGCGAGCTGGTCGGCGCTCCTCGAAGCGGCGCGAGGCATGATCGCTTCGCCCGGCGTGAGATTCTGTTCGACCAGGCGACGGACTTCTTCTATGTCGGCGGCCCTTTGCACGGTGGTTCCTTCGTCTCCGGGATTGAGCAAGAAGACCTCCTGCAGGTCGATTCCCTCGTCGTCGAGAAGAGCAGCCGAGTGGGTGGTCATCAGCACTTGCCGACCGGACTTGCGATGCATGCGCGCCATGATGCCTGCCAACCGCGAGACCAGGTAGTCGTGCAGGCTCAGTTCGGGCTCTTCGAGGAGCAAGGGGCCACCTCCTTCGGCAAGAGCCCAGAACAACCCCAGCAGGCGGAGGGTGCCGTCGGAAAGAGCGGTTTCATTCTGTCGAGCGTCGTGCGCTCGCCAGTGATTGTATGTCGCGTTCAGATGCCAGTTGCCCCTTATGTCTCTCTCTAGGTCGAATCGGTCGAAGTGGGGCACGGCAGCGCGCAGGGCTGCCTGGATCTTGCGCAGTCTCGCCTCTCGCGTACGTCGATTCGTGTCCGCTATATGTTCGAGCAAATCGGAGCCGTAGGGATCGTCGCGCGTGTCACCGCTGCGCCTGCGTTCGCGGACGATCTGCGGAACCAGATGCAGGTACCGGATGGATCCGAAGAACGCCGCCAGCGAACGGAATCTCTGGTTCTCGCTGACCTGTTCCAGATGGGTCTGCGTGAGCCGCTCCGGATCGGATTCGTCTTTTTCGTCCGGTCGATCCAGAATGGGCAGGTCGTTCAGGCGGATACGCTCCCGTTCGACGACCGGGCGATGACTCTGCGGATGGTTCCGGAAGTGAAGTTCGTACGACCACCGGGAGCTCTGATCGCGGGGACCGGCATCGACTGCGATCCGAACGCCCCGAAATTGCCTGGCGTGCAGCGACCGAACCTCGCGCATACCGCCGCGCAGGGAAACGGCGTCGTCGAGACCCATGGCGGCGACGTCTCGCATGAACCGCAGAGCATCGAGGATGTTGGACTTCCCGGACGCGTTCGGTCCCACGAAGAACGCCCGGCCTCGGAGCGTCAACGAGGTTTCGTGGCTGAAGTTGCGCCACGCGGTCATCGACAGGCGCGAGATGTTCCAACGGCGAAAATCGGCGCGCTCAGCCACGGCCCTACGCTACGCGTACGTGGCGCCGCGGGCAAGCTCCGGGTACGATGCGGTGAACTCCCCGGAGGCAGCATCATGCTCGACCCTTCCGCGTACCAGAACGAGATCCACTCCGTGGCGGCGGCGCCGTGGAGCCATGCGCACCCACGCAACGACCATCAGCTCATCTTTCCGCTCTCGGCCGACCGGCTGCTGTTCGTCTGGTGCGCCTACTACGTGCGGCGGCCGAGCGTGATCAACCAGACGGTGTTCGCGGAGGATGCCATCGTACAGGACGAGGCGCCGTGCCAGATCTCGGCGCGCGTCTCCGCCGACCGGGGGCGCACCTGGAGCGACGTGATGACCCTGCAGGAGAACCACGGGGTGGACAACGTGAAGCACCCCAACCTGGTGAGGCTGCCGGGCGGCCGGATCCTGTTCACCTATTCCGAACGCGACCGTGCGGCGGAGCGGCTGCGCGTGTTCCTGCGCACCTCCGACGACGAGTGCGAGACGTTCGGCCCGCCGCGCGACATCACGACCGGCTCCGGGTGGTACTTCACCAACGCCGACCACATCCTCCGGCACAGCTCGGGGCGCATCATCCTGCCGTGCTTCGCGAGCCCGGTATGGGGGCGCGGCGATCACTACCGGGCGTTCTGCCTGTACTCGGATGACGAGGGAGAGACGTGGCAGGAGAGTCGCACCAAGCTGGACGCGCCGGCGCGCGGCGCCGAGGAGCCGGCGGTGATCGAGCGGCGCGACGGTTCGCTGCTGGCGATATTGCGGACCACGGTGGGCAAGCTGTACCGCGGCTGGTCGACCGATGCCGGCGAGACGTGGAGCGAGACCGAGCCGACCGAGCTCGACTCGCCGGCGGTCGCGACCTGCATGAAACGCATGCCGGGCGGCGACCTGCTGCTGATCTGGAACGACACGCCGCCGTATGACCTGAGCAATCCGCGCAGGGAGTGGGCGCACAAGCCGCGCAATCCGCTGCGCAGCGCGATCTCCAGGGACGACGGGGAGAGCTGGGAGAACCGCCGCACGATCGAGGACCGGCACGGCTATGGCAACGCCTATCCGTCGGTGACGTTCATGGACGACGAGGCGCTGGTGACCTACTACGCGACCGTGCGGTCGGGACTGGGCACCATGAACGGGGAGGTGCGGCTGAAGATCTATCCGGTCGGCTGGTTCTCCCAGCCGGGGCCTCCGCCGCCAGACGGATCATGGACACCCTGATACGCGTCGACGCCGCGCGCCCAAGCGGCCGGATCCATCCGCACGTCTACGGCGTGATGTTCGAGAACTCGGGGCGGACCATCTACGACGGGCTCTGGGTAGGCGAGGATTCTCCGATCCCGAACTGGTGCGGATTCCGCAGCGACGTGCTCGCGCGCCTGCGCGAGATCGGGGCGACGATCCTTCGCTGGCCGGGCGGTACGCCGAGCGAGACCTATCACTGGCAGGACGGCATCGGCCCGCAGGCGGCACGGCCCAGGAAGTTGATGGACCAGAACACGTGCTGGAGCGCACCGCCGGAGACGTATCAGCTCGGAACCGACGAGTACCTGGCGCTCAGCCGGGAGATCGGCTTCGAGCCCTACATCTGCGTGAACATCGGTACCGGCAGCGCCGAGGAGGCTGCCGAGTGGGTCGAGTATTGCAATCACGGCGGCGACACCAGGTTCGCGGCCATGCGCGCGGCCAACGGCCATCCGCGGCCGTACGGCGTCACCTACTGGGGCATCGGCAACGAGTCGATGGTGTGGTACGACGCGGCCGAGTACGCCGCGGAGCTGAAGCGTTACGCGAAGATCATGCGGGGCGTCGACGCGTCGATCAGGACCATCGGCGTCGGCGACTTCAAGGTCGGCGAGTACAAGCGGCGCTCGCCGCGGCGCGACTGGAACCGTACGGTCCTGGAGCGTGCCGGCGATTACATCGACTATCTGTCGCTGCACCCCTACTTCGGGACGTCGACGAGTACTTTCGTGGGCAGGACCGGACGCGCGATCGACACCTACGAGGATTTCGTCGCCTGTCCGCTCCGCATCGAGCAGGAGGTGGTCGAGCTGAAGTGGATGATCCGCGAGCTGACCGGCGACGACCGGATCAAGATCGCGATCGACGAGTGGCAGGTTCTCCACGAGGAGGCGACTCCGGAGAACGGCGGCGAGCAGACCTGCACCCTGCAGGACGCGATCTATGCGGCGGGTTTCTTCCACATGGTGTACCGGAACCACCGGCACGTGACCATGGCCAACCTGTGCAATCTGGTGAATCACCTCCCGGCCCTGGTCACCCGCGGCGACCAGCACTACCTGAACCCGATCTACCACGCGTTCTGGCTGTACAGCGTGCACGCCGGCCCCGATGTGCTGCCCGTGACCGTGCGCTGTGACGACTATTGCGCCGCCGGCGTCTACGAGCCCGTTCCGCTGCTGGACTGCGCGGCGACCGCTGCCGAGGACGGAAGCCGGATTGCCGTGTTCGTGATCAACCGCCACCGGCAGGAGGAGATCCTCGCGGACGTCGAGATCGCCGGGCGGGCGATTCAACCGGACGGCCGACTGATCGAGCTTGCAGGCGATTCCGAAACGGCGGCCAACGACTTCGACCATCCTGATACGGTGTGCCCGAGGAGTGCGCCGTTGCGCGACGCCGGGCAGCGCTTCCCGTACCGGTTCCCCCCGCACAGCGTGACGCTGCTGGAGCTGAATGCGAGCCGGTGATCGGCGACTGGGCTTCTGGTAGGTCGGATGCGCCCGAGACGCCCGTGGGGCGGACAAGGAGCGGCCCCACCCTGTTCAACGGGCGGGGCCGCCGTCGGACGAGCAGCACTGACTCGAGCGTTAGAGCTGCGCCTCCACTTCCGGGATCGCCGTGTGCGTCGGGAATCCGCCCAGAGCGGCGATCCCGGGGTTCTCGGCCAGGAAGGTGTCCCAGCTTGCCTGCCGCTCCGAGACCACCTGTTTCCAGTCGGTCGCCAGGAGCTGCCGCAGGAGGTTGTCGTAGCTCTCGTCGAACTCCGCTTCGCTGCCGGCGGTGACCAGCTTGGCCCAGCTCTTGGTCCAGATGTCCTCGATCACCGGAGCCAGGTCCGACTCGATCGGACCGGGCGGCAGCTTGTTCAGGGCGCTCACCTTGCCGATCTCGCCGGAGGCGATCAGGTCCTTCTGGGTGCCGTACAGCCAGTCCCACCAGTGCCCGGCGCGCGTGTAATCGGCTCCAGAGGCCAGGAACTCGCGCTGCCAGTTGTAGCCGAAGAAACCCTCGTACGGATACAGGTAGCCGCCTTCGTACCCGTACTTGGTCCTGCGGAACTCCAGGTAGTCGGCCGGCCGGTTGCGGCGCGGGATGCCGTCCGAGTCGTAGTACCACATGCCGCCTTCCTCGGTATAGGGCTCCGCGCCCTCGGTCCCCATCGGGCCCTGGTAGTAGTTGGTGAACATGCCCTCGTCGGTGTGGTACCAGTCGGCCCACGCCATGAGCATGTCGGTGATCGACTGCGACGTCTTGACGTTGATCGCGGAGAGATTCGTCGGGAAGGGGTCGACCACCCCGAACGGCGTCGAATCGTGGCCTTCGGCCCTGATGACCGGAATGATCGTGGCCTCATGCTCGGCGTACCACGCCTCCTTCTCCGCGTCGGACATGTTGGGGTTGTTCTCCACCGCGGTGATGGAGTACGCGGACGCCCCGCGCCAGCGCCCGAACCAGAACGCAGGCCTGCCGTTGGCGAGCTTTGTGGTGACCACGTCGTTCTTCTGCGTGAACACCTCGGGATCCAGCAGGCCTTCGCGCCACAGGAGGTTCACCAGCCGCATGCCCTCGCGGCGTTCGGTCGAGCCCCATGACGGCACCACCCGTCCGGCGTCGTCCAGGTGCAGGGCCATGGCCTGCAGGTTGCCCACGTTGCGGGTGCCGGCTCCCGGCGCTCCGTAGATGCGGTCGCCGAACGTGATCAGAAAACGCGGCTCGGCTTCGCCCATCCCCATCGGTATCATCGGCTGCCCGGTCCAGCTCATCATGTCGCCGTCCCTGACCGCCCGCATGGCGGACAGCAGGTCGTCCAGCGTCTCCGGCGTATCGATGCCCAGGCGCCCGGGGAGGCTCCTGGGCATCAGCAGCCACGGCACCACCTCGCGGCTGGGATTGTCCAGGTCGCGGTCGTAGCGGATGGGTATGCCGTACTGATGGCCGTCGAGCGTCACGAATGCAAGCTGCACCCGCGGGATCTGCTGCAGGTGCGGATAGGTCGGGTCGTCGTAGTAGTCCTCCAGCGCCTTGAGCACGCCTTGGCGCGCGGTTTCACTGAAGACCTGCACGTTCGGGACGGTGAACATGTCCGGCAGCCTGCGGGTCGTGCGCATCAGGGTGAACTCGGTCAGCGCGTTTTCGCGCGCGAAGCGCACGGTCACCGCCAGCCCGAACTTCCTGGCGATGAACTGGTTCACGAACGCGTCCGGCCCGTAGGTGTTGTTGGGGACGCCGCCCGACGGGCCGCGCCAGAACTCCACCGGCTCGACGTCCTGAGCGCCGGCCGTCAGCGGGACGAGCAGCGCAGCCACCGCCATGAGCGCTGCGCCTGCAAGGAAACTGAGTCTCGTTTTCATGTCTCGATACTCCTCTTCGAACGGTCTGTTTCGACTCGGCATGAGATTTCATCCGGGCTTCATGCAGGCAGTGGCATCACCTCCTTTGCGTTGGACGGGGGTCAACCCTTGATCGAACCAAGACGGATCCCTTTCATGAAATATTTCTGGATCCACGGATAGACCAGGATGATCGGCCCGGTGGCGACGATCACGGCCGCCATCGTCAGCGATTTCGGGGTGATGATCAGGTCGATCTCCGTGGCGTTCTCGGCCATGTACGCAAGCTCCTGCTCCGTCATGTAGGCTTGGCGGATCAGCCGCTGCAGATAGGTCTGCAGCGGGATCAGGTGGTCGTCGAACACGTAGTAGGCGCCCCAGAACCAGTCGTTCCAGTGGTTGACCGCCTGGAACAGGCCGATGGTCGCCAGCACGGCCGTGGACAGCGGTACGACGATCTTCGTGAAGATGAAGAAGTGGTTGGCGCCGTCGATCAGGGCGGCCTCGATCAGGCTCTCGGGAATCGAGGTCTGCATCACGGTCTTGATGATCACGAAGTTCCAGGCGAGGAACAGGTGCGGCAGCACGTACACCCAGAACGTGTTGAGCAAGCGCAGATCGTTGATCAGCAGGTAGGTCGGGATGAGGCCGCCGTTGAACAGCAACGTGATGAAGAACAGCGTGATAAACGGCTTGCGGATGCGGAACTCCTTGCGCGACAGGGCGTATGCGGCCATGCCGGTGACCAGCAGGTGAGACGGCACGTGGGCGGCGATGCGCGCTACGCTCAGCAGGAAGGTGCGCAGCACGGCGCTGTCCTGCAGGATCAGGAGATAGTTGACGAGCGTGAAGCGGCGCGGCCAGAAGTACACGCCGCCGAAAGCCGTGTCGCTCGGGTTGTTGATCGACAGGATCAGGACGTACCAGAACGGGTAGAGCGTGATGCCGATCAGCAGGACCATCAGCGCGTTGTTGAGCACCTGGAACGCCCTTTCCGACGGGGAGAGGATCTCGGCCACGGCCGCCCTACCAGATTCCGGAGCCGCCGAAGCGTTTCGACAGCGCGTTGGCGGTCAGCACCAGGATCACCGAGATCACCGAGTCGAACAGGCCCACCGCGGTGGTCAGGCTGTACTTCGCCTGTTCCAGGCCGAGCCGCACCACGTACGTCTGCACGACGTCGCCGGTCTCGATCACGATCGGGTTGAGAAAGTTGTAGATCTGGTCAAAGCCGGCGTTGGTGATGTTCGGGATCGCCAGCACCAGCAGGATGGTGATGGTCGGCACCAGGCCGGGCAGGGTGATGTGGCGCACCTGCCGGAAGCGGCCGGCGCCGTCGACGATGGCCGCCTCGTAGAGCTCCGTATCGATGGTCGAGAGCGCGGCCAGGTAGATGATCGTCCCCCAGCCGACGCCCTGCCAGATGGCGGTCAGGACGATCATGGGCGCGAACAGGCCGGGCGTCCCCAGGAACGCGATGGGCTCGCCGATCGTGGCCTTCAGGACCTGATTGACCGGCCCCGTGTCGATCGACAGGAGCTGGTCGAACAGCCCGGCGATGATGACCCAGGACACGAAGTGGGGCAGATAGCTGATGGTCTGCGTGGTCCGTTTGAACCACTTGACGCGCATCTCGTTGATGAGCAGCGCCAGGATGATCGGCGCCGGGAAGCCGAAGATGAGCTTGGCGGAGGCGATGACGACCGTGTTGCGCATCACCTGCCAGAACGACGGATCGCCGAGGAAACGGAAGTAGCGGTGCCAGGGATCGGCGAGCGGGCTGAACCAGATGCCCCTGCCGAAGTCCAGCTCGCGGATCGAGAAGGTGACCCCGTAGATGGGGATGTAGTCGAACACGATGACGGCGACCGTGGCGGGGAGGACCATCACCAGCAGGCGCCAGTCGGACACGTACCGCTGCCACCACGTCTTGCGAACGGCCGCCGGCGAGGCGACGTGCGGATCCGCTGCCGCGTCGCCGGCGGTGCTCATGGACGCTGAACGGGCTGGCGGCGCTTGCGTCGATTGCCCTTGCACTCGGGCGGGCAGTGGAGGGCAGGGTGGGTGAGCATGGCCCCAAACGCGATGGTAGTCATCGCCGACGCTGCGGCGCAAGCCGGGGACTGGACGCAGGGCCGGGACTTAGAGGTCCGCGTACGAGTCGTCCTCGGCCAGCCGCTGCATGGGCCGGTCCAGCGGCTCCGGATCGACGGTGCGCGCGGCAACGGCGTCCGGGTCGATCTCGAAGCCCAAACCCGGACCGGTGGGGAGCTCCAGGAAGCCGCCCGACAAGCGGAACGGTTCGCGGAACAGCCGCTCGCCGCGTTGCAGGCCACCCTCCATGACCAGGAAATTCGGGATGGCGGCGCACACGTGCAGCGACGCGGCGATCCCGACCGGGCCGCCGTTGGCGCCCGAGTGCGGGGCCAGCGCCAGGTAATGGCTCTCGGCCAGGGCGGCGATCTTGCGCATCTCCAGGATGCCGCCGCAGGCGCGGATATCCGGCTGCAGCACGGCCGCCGCCTCGCGCTCGACCACCTCGCGGAAGCCCCAGCGGGTGATCTGCCGTTCGCCCACCGCGATGGGCACCGGCGACGCCCGCGCCACGCCGACGAGCGCTTCCACGTTCTCCCAGTGGCAGGGCTCCTCGGCGAACAGCAGCCGGTACGGCTCGAGCTCGCGCAGCAGCACCCGCGACATCGCGGGACTCAGCCGGCGGTGCAGGTCGATGGCGATGTCCACGCGGTCGCCGACCTCCTCCCGCACGGCGGCGACCGCGCGCACCGTCGGCTCCATGCCGGCCGGCGGCTCCAGGTAGCGCCACGGCTTGCGCTCGGAGACCATCTTCAGCGCCGTGAAGCCCTGATCGACCAGCTCGCGCGCCCGTCCCGGTTCGCGGCATCCGGCGTAGACGCGCACGCGATCGCGCACCGGGCCGCCGAGCAGCCGCCACACCGGCTCGCCGACCGCCTTGCCGGCGATGTCCCACATCGCCATCTCCAGGCCGCTCAGCGCGCCGACCAGGATCGGCATCGCCCGCGCGTAGCTGGTGCGGTACAGCACCTGCCAGTGGTCTTCGATCCGGAACGGGTCGCGCCCGACCAGGTAGCCGGTGAGCTCCTCGACCGCGGCCATCACCAGCCGCCTGTGGCCGTAGCTCAGCGGCTGGCCGTAGCCGACGATGCCGGCGTCGGTGCTCATCTCCAGCAGCAGCGACCCGTCGTCGAGCGGGAAGGTGCGCGTCCCGGTGATCTTCAGCGTTCGCATGGTTCGCCCCCAGGCCGGCTATACTACCCGGCCGGATGGAGTACCGGCGCCTTGGTCGGACCGGCCTGCAGGTGTCGGCGATCGCACTGGGCTCGGGAGGGCCGAACCGCTTCGGCCAGCGCACCGGGGTCCCGGAGGCGGACATCCACCGCTTGGTGCGGCACGCGCTCGACCTGGGGATCAACCTGTTCGACACCTCGCCGGGTTACAGCGACAGCGAGCTGATCCTGGGCAGGACGCTCGCGGGCGTCCCGCGCGACCGCTACCACCTCAGCACCAAGGTCGTGATCGACGACGCGATCGCCGGGGAACATCCCGCTCCCTTCGAGCAGGTGGCCGCCAGCGTGGAGGCAAGCCTCCGCCGCCTGCGGGTCGATCACGTGGACGTGCTGCTGCTGGCCGGTTGGCCGCAGCCGGACGCCTACCGGCGGATCGTCGACGAGACCATTCCGGCGCTCAGACGGTTGCAGCAGCAGGGCAAGTTTCGCTTCCTGTCGTCGAGCGAAGTGTCCGCCTACGACGGAGCCCATGCCTACCTGACGCGCGGACTCCGGGACGACCTGTTCGACTCGGTGATGGTCGCCTACAACATGATCAACCAGTCCGCCGAGCGCGAGGTGTTCCCCCTGTGCCGGGAGCGCGACGTGGGCACGCAGGTGATGTTCGCGGTGCGGCGCCTGTTTCCCGATCCGGCACGCGTGGGCGAGACGCTCGCGGAGCTCGAGCGCAAGCGGATCGTCGCCACCGGCGCGCTGCCGGCCGGCGACCCGCTCGGCTGGCTGCTCGACGGCGACACCCCGGACCTGATCAGCGCCGCCTACAAGTTCTGCGCCGCCCATCCGGCGGTGAGCACGGTGATGACCGGGACCAACGACCTCCGCCATCTGGAGCGGAACGTCGCCGCCGTCACCGGCCCTCCGCTCCCGGACGATGTCATGCAAAGGCTGCGCGCCACCTTCTTCGGCGTGACCGAGGTGATCGGCAATTGAGCTCCGCCTCCCGGCCCAACGTGCTGCTCATCACCACCGACCAGCAGGCCGCGCTGGCCGTGGGCGCAGCCGGCAATCCGGATCTGTCCACGCCCGCCATGGACGCGCTCGGGGAGCGCGGGGTGCGCTTCGAGCGCGCCTACTGCACCTTTCCGCTGTGCACGCCGTCGCGGGCGAGCCTGTACACCGGGCGCATGCCGCACGAGGTGGGCGCCGACTACAACAACAAGCCGATCGCGCCCGAGTTCCGCTCGCGGGAGCTGGGCAACCTGATGGCTTCCGCCGGCTACGACTGCGCCTACGGCGGCAAGTGGCACGTGCCGGAGATCGAGATCGGCGAGGGACACGGCTTCCGCAAGATCTGCCGCTTCGACGACTGGGCGCTGGCCGACCGCTGTATCGACTTCCTGCGCACGCCGCGCAGCGCCCCGTTCCTCCTGGTCGCCTCGTTCGACAATCCGCACAACATCTGCGAGCACTCGCGCCGGCAGCGGCTGCCGTGGGGGCCGGTGCCGCAGGCGCCGGTCGGCGAGTGTCCGAACCTGCCGGCCAATTTCGAGGTGCCGGCCTACGAGCCGTCGCTGATCAAGCGGGAGCGCGCCCTGAAGCCGGCCTCCGAGCTCACCGAGGACGAGTGGCGCATCTACCGCCACACCTACTACCGCCTGATCGAGAAGGTCGACGCCGACGTGGCGCGCATCATGGCCGCGCTCGAAGAAGCCGGACACGGCGGCGACACGCTGGTGATCTTCACCAGCGATCACGGCGACGGCATGGGCGCCCATCGCTGGAACCAGAAGTGGGTGCTCTATGACGAGTCGACCCGCATTCCGCTCATCGTCATGCCGCCGGCCGGCTGCCCGGCGCGCGTGGACGACCAGCACCTGGTCTCCAACGGGCTCGACCTGCTGCCGACGATCTGCGACTACGCGGGCGTGCAGCCGCCGTCCGACCTGCGGGGACGATCGCTGCGGCCGCTCGTCGACGGCGGGAACGGCTCCGGTGGGCCCGGGTGGCGGGATCACGTGGTCGCCGAAACCTGCTTCGGTCCGGACGCAGGCGCCGCGCAGCAGGCGCGGATGGTGCGTACCGCCCGCTACAAGTACTGCCTGTACGGCAGCGGCAGGAACCGCGAGCAGCTCTTCGACCTGAAGCGGGACCCGGGCGAGATGGTCAACCTGGCCGTGGAAGCGCGCCATGCCGGCGAGCTCGGCCGCCACCGCGCGCTGCTCAAGGACTGGATCGAGGAGACCGGCGACCGTGCCTGCATGACCGGCCGGCACCAGGGCCATCAGGCGCTGGTCCCCGGCTACGAGAACGAGCCGCCCGAGGTGTAACCATCGTCAGCGGCTTCGGTGGCCCTGCTCTGCTCCGGTGAAATCCGCCTCAGAGAAGGATCCGGATCGGGAATGACGTAGTCCCAAGGATTCACCACCGTGATTCCCGCGACTTCGAAGTCGCTGACGTCGCGCGTCGCGACCTTCATCCCGTGCGTCCTGGCGATAGCCGCGATCTGCCCATCGGCGATATTGATCGGTCTGCCGACGCGCTCGGCCTCCGCAGCCAAGTCGCCGTAGGTCTGAGCGGCACGCTCGTCGAACGAGATGATCCGACCCAGATAGTGGTCGCGCGTCGTGATCCAGAATCGGAGCAAGCTCGATCGCCTGCGCCCCTCCGGCATGCGCACGATCCCGAAGCGCAACTCCGCAAGCGCAATCGTCGGCAGGGCGAGCAACGGTTCGTGCCGCCGGTGCCAAGCGATCACCTGTGGCGCTGGTTTGCGCCGGGTGAGCTCGGAAAGGACGTTGGTGTCGAGCAGGATCACAGGTCGATCGGTCTCTGCTTCTGGTTGTGCTCCCGGATATACGGCTCGATGTCCTCGCCCGGCTCGACTACTGCCATCAGGTTGTATGGATACGCAGGGGAGGACTGAATCGGTTCATGTGCTGCTTGATCGAGGATCGATCGGGCGAGCGCCTCGAGGCTGCACCCGCTTCGCTCTGCGCGAATGCGGAGCCGTTCCTTCGACTCGTCCGACAGTCTGCGGATAGTGATGCTTGCCATGGAACCTCCTGCGAGCGAGCGAGCGAATGATTGCATGCAATCACTTGGTCTGCAAGTACTCGTTCCCCACGAAGCTACCAGCCGGCCACGTGCATCCGCGCGAGCTGGAGCAATCACATGGAACGTGGTCGCGGCAGCGCCCGTCTGTATGATCCATGGATGGACTCGATTCCTCGTGCGCAATGACCGGCGACCATGACCCGCTCGCGGGGGTGCAGGAGGGCTACGATCGGTGGTCGGCGGTCTACGACCACGATGCCAACCCGCTGCAAGCCCTGGAGGAGCCGCGCGTCCGCGAAGCGCTCGGCGACCCGAGGGGGCGGGAAGTGCTGGACCTCGGGTGCGGAACCGGCCGGCACACCGCGTGGCTCGTCGAGGCGGGCGCCCGGACCACGGCGGTCGACTTCTCGGCGGGGATGCTGGAGCAGGCCCGGAAAAGGGTCGCCACCGGCGACGTCCGCTTCGTCACCCACGACCTGCACGAGCCGCTGCCCTTCGGGGACACGTCGTTCGATGCGGCGGTGAGCGGACTCGTCCTCGAGCACCTCCGGGATCTCCATGCTTTCTTCGCCGAGGCTCATCGGGTCTTGCGCCCGGCCGGCCGCGCCGTCGTATCCGCAATGCACCCCGCCATGTTTCTGCGCGGAAGCCAAGCGCGCTTCACCGACCCCATCTCCGGGGAGGTGGTCATGCCGGGGAGCCTTCCCCATCGGATCGGGGAGATCGTCATGGCCGCAGTCGGCGCGGGATTCACCCTCTGTGGTGTGGGGGAGTACGCCCCGGATGCCGACTTCGCCGCGCGCTATCCGCGCGCCGAGCGCTACCTCGGCTGGCCAATGCTGGTGGTGCTCGACCTGCGGGCGGGCAGCGATCACGATCCCTGAGACGGTAGTTGGGGAAGGGCATCTGATCGCGCCGGCGGCATGGAGTGCCAGCGCCGCCGCGACGACGACGATGATGCAGAGGGCCGTGCTCGTCGTTGGATGGCGCTCAGTGGCCGCGGCGCGGTTGCTCGGCCTCCGCCGCTTCGCGGCGTGCCAGGATACGCAGGATCTGCAGGGCGGTGCGGGCGTCTTCCAGGGCCCCGGGCGTGGCCGGTGCGGCGATGTCCTCGCGCGTACGCGCGGCGTCCAGCTCGATCCACCGGGCACCGGCGCCGGCCGTAGCTTCCGTGTAGCGCCGCATCAGGCAACCCCAATCCGTCCCGGGCAGCTTCTTCACCCGTTGGCGCTCGGCGGTCTGCGCCAGCATGCGCAGGTGGAGGGCGGCGCCGTAGCTCACCACCAGCGTAGCGGCGGTCAGGAGCTCGACCAGCTCGCCGTAGATGTCCGGCCACGGCCGCGCACGTCCCGAGCTCGGGGCGCCGCCGGCCGGCAGGCTCGAACCATCGAGCCGCACGACTCCCGTCGTATCGAGTACGGCCGTCTCCACGACCTCCTCGCGGACCCCCGTTCCCGCGGTGACGGTGCTGATGATCAGCACGTCACGGCGATCGAGCAGCTCGCCAAGCTCGCCCAGATCCACCAGGCGATCCGCGCGGGTGCGTACCGGGACCTCCCGCTGGACGGGCTTCGCTTCGATGCCGTGCTCCCGGAGCGCCGACCGCCGGCCGAGCCTCCAGCCGACCGCGCCGGCTCCGTACAGTGCCAGCGACAGCACCACGGCGACGATGATCCAGACGCCGGGGCTCACGATGCGGCCCCTTGAACGTACGACCTGCAGTTGTCCGCAGCGCTGCCGGTGACTGCCTCGGGCGAGACCATCGCGTCACGAAACCTCAGGCTGCCAGCCCGGCCAGCAGCGCCTTGATGTAACCGATCGAGTAGGCGAGCGCCTGATGGGCGCTGTCGCCGTCGCCTTCGATCGGCTGCAGGTGGTCGGGATTCAGGCAGCCGTCGAAGCCCACCCGCGCGAGCTCGCGCACGATCCGCGCCATGTTCATGTCGCCGTCGTCCAGCAGCACCTCCTCGAATCCGCCGGCTGTCGCCAGATTGCCCCGGACATTGCGCAGGTGCAGGGTGAAGATCCGTCCCTTGCGGCCGTACAGGTTGATCTCGTCCATCACCAGCGGCGGCCCGCCCGCCTCGGCACGAGTGCCGCAGCAGTACAGATAGCCCACGTTGGGGCTGGGAAAGGCGTCGATCACCCGGTGGAACCCCAGGGTGCCGAGCGGCGTGTCGGGCAGCGGCGTGTCCGAGGGGTGAATGGCCAGGCGGATGCCGTACTCGTCGGCGATCGGCACCAGCTTCTCGTAGACCGCGCAGAAGCGGTCCCACCATGCCTCCAGTCTCTCGTGCGTGGCCGGATCGGGGTCGCCCGGCCCCAGGTCGCGGCTCTCGCCGCGCGATCGGTAGCCGCCTCGGTGCACGGACTCGTACTTCAGCAGCCGGTGGTTGAAGGTGTCGCCGGCGAAGCGCTGGCGGGCGATCGGGACGCCGGCGTCGGCGAACACGCGCAGCGCCCGGCAGGTGTTCGCAAGCTCCCGGGCAGCGCCGTCACGGCCCAGCATGAACTCGTCGGTGATGTCCGGCAGGGTCACGCGATTGAAGCTCAGGCCGTACGGCCGCAGCTTGCGCACCAGTGCGGTCAGCGCGTCCGCGTCCGGATAGCCCTGCTCCTCTACGCCGGGAAAGAAGGCCCCGCGGCCCATATCGATCGCTTCCGCGCCAAGCTGCGTCACCGTACGGAGATACCCGTCGGAAAGGTCGTTGCCCCAGACCGCCACCCGCATCATGGGGCTATCGTAGCAGTGTGGGGAGCCCGGTAGTACAGGCCGATCGATCCGTGCGCCAGACGGCCAAGCGCCGGAAGGCTGTGATCCTTCGAGCGGCCGACAGCCCGTGAGGTGGAAACGCGCCGTGGGCGCCGAACGCACGGTACGGGCGCTGCGCGACAGCCTTCGATGGCTGTCGGCGCGGGAGGCGCGCACACGCGCACACGATGTCGATGACGGATGCGATAGACTGCGGTAGTGTGCACGACGCTCGACGGGATCGGTGGCGAAGGTAGCCTGCCCAGCGCTCAGGGTGCGTCCAAGGGGTGACGACCCGCTTGCCGCCGTCGCACGGGGCGATGTCGACGCCAGTGCCAGATGACCTCCGAGCAGACAGCCGAGGTTCAGCGCATGGCGCGGGAGCTGTGTGGACGAATCGAGGACGAGTCGCCCGCGGCCCCGTGACCGAGTGCGGCGCGATTCGGCGGAGCGTGACGCGATGGGCGTAAGTCTCTGTTACCCGGCGGGGCGGCCGGCGTCGTCTCGCGGGGAGCATCGCCCGCTGGTCGACCGGGCAGCCGGCGATCTGGGACTGAACTCGCTGCGCACCCGCTTCGAGCTGCCCTCGGAGTTCCTCTACGAGCTCGGCACCGACCCGAAGACCATCCGCTTTCGCCAGGAGGTGCTGGCCGACGCGGTCGCCTCCGGCGAGCTGCGCACGCTCTTCGCACAACTCCAGCCGATGCTGCACGAGCTGGCCTACTTCACGAAGACCCGCACGGAGCAGAGCTCGCCGCTGCAGCAGGCCGTGTGGCGGCTGGGCGAGCTGGAGACCTACGTGGCGTGCCTGACGGCGCTGGGCGAGGCGGCGGCGCTGCCGGGTGTGCGCTCCGCGGGGATGCGGGCACTGGCCAAGTTCGTCCGCGAGCGGCAGCAGGACGAGGTCTACAAGCGCCTGGAGGCCGAGCTGCCGGCGCTGCGCGGCGGTCTCAAGCGACGTGCCAGCATCACGATCGGCATCAACCTGGACTCGCAGCTCCGGCCGTCGGAGGCGACGCTGCTGCGCGTCCACGACCGCAAGTTCGAGGACACGCCCCTGCTCACGCGCCTGTTCGGCGTCTCCAATCCGTTCCGGCCGCTGACCAAGGTGCACCGGACGTCGGCGATGGCGCCGCTGCTCGGCGAGCTGGACCGGGTCATCGGCGCGGTGGCGCGTCCGCTGGCCAAGGCGCTGGGGCAGTTCGTGCAGCTTCAGGTTCGGGACGTGCTGCCGCTGGAGCAGGAGATCCGCTTCTACCTGGGCGGCGCGCGGATGGTGCTGGCGCTGCAGGAGCGCGGCATGCCGACCTGCATGCCGGAGCTGGCGCCGGCCGGCGAGCGGCGATCGCAGGCGCGCGAGCTGTACGACATCTCCCTGGCGCTGAACGGCGCTCAGGACGAGCCCGCCCGCACCGTCGTTCGCAACGACCTGGACGCGGACGAGCGGGGGCGCATCGCCATCCTGACCGGGCCGAACCAGGGAGGTAAGACGACCTTCGTGCGCGCGGTGGGCGTGATGCACGTGCTGGCGCAGGCCGGACTGCACGTGGCCGCGCGCGAGGCGGTGATCAGTCCGGCCGACCGGGTGATCACCCATTTCCCGGCGGAAGAGGGCAACGGCATCGAGGGAGGCAGGCTGGCGGAGGAGGCGCGGCGCCTGGGCGCGATCTTCGACGACGCCTCGGAGCGGAGCATCGTGCTGTGCAACGAGTCGCTGTCCAGCACCAGTCCGAGCGAAAGCCTGTACCTGGCCGAGGACGTCGTTCGGGCTCTCCGGCTGCTGGGCGCGCGGGCGATCTTCGCCACGCACCTGCACGAGCTGGGCGAGCGGCTTGAGCGGATCAATGCGGAGGTGGACGGCGGCAGCCTGGTGGTGAGCCTGGTCGCGGGCATCGCCGCCGACGGTGACGGCGCCGACGGCGCGAAGGCCCGGATGCGCCGTACCTACCGCATCGCCCCCGGACCGCCGGTCGGATCGAGTTACGCGCGCGACATCGCCGACCGCTACGAGATCAGCTTCGAGCGGCTGCGGCCGAAGATACAGGCTCGCCGCCGGCAGCCGGCGGAGTCTCCTCCGGGGGACAACGGGCGATGAGCCGCTGGGTGCCGGCGTCGTAGAGATTGCCTGACCGCACCCGCACGGCGAGCCGCTGACCCGGCCGCGGGGGCTGCGGTCCGCCGTAGCGCGCGACCAGCTCCTGCCATCCATCGCCCAGGCGCAGATGCAGGACGCTGGCCGCCCCCTCCGGCTGTGCCGCGGTCACCTCGACCTGCAGCGCGCCGGCGGTGTCGCGGGCCGTCGGGTCCAGCACCGCGACGTTCTCCGCGCGGATGTCCATGACCACCCGCTGGCCGGGGAACAGCGACCCGTCGGGCAGGAAGGGGACCGCCTGCGAGGTGCTGCCCTCGGGTTGGAGGGCCAGAGTGCCGCCGGCCGCGGAGACGATCTCGCCACGCAGCAGCGCGCCGCCATGCGCGCCGAACAGTGCGGCCACCGGCACGGTTGCGGGCGTCCGGTAGAGTTCCGCAGGCCGGCCTGCCTGGTGGATCTCGCCGGAGAACATCGCGGCCACGCGGTCGCCGAGCGCCATCGCCTCCGCCACGTCGTGGGTGACGTAGAGCGTGGTGGCGCCGATACGCCGGTGGAGCTGCTTGAGCTCGGTGCGGAGCTGGACGCGCAGCTTGGGATCGACGTTGGACAGCGGCTCGTCGAGCAGCAACACCTGCGGCTGCTTGACCAGCGCCCGCGCGATCGCAACACGCTGCTGCTGGCCGCCCGACAGCTCCTTGGGATAGCGCTGCTCCAGACCGATGAGCTCCACGACGTCCAGCGCCTGCCGGACCGCCGTGCCGATCCGGCCCCGCCCGACGCGCCGGAGGTGAAGCGGAAAGGAGATGTTCTGCGCCACCGTCATGTGCGGATACAGCGCATACGACTGGAACACCATGCCGACGCGTCGCTTGGCGGGCGCCACGTCGATCTGCCGTGGCTCGCTGAACACCGCTTCGCCGCCGATCAGGATCTCGCCCAGCACCGGCTGCTCCAGCCCGGCGATGGCGCGCAGCATGGTCGTCTTGCCGCAGCCGGATGCGCCCACGACGACCAGAAACTCGCCTTCCTCCACGTGCAGGGTCACGCCATGGGTGGCGATCACGTCGCCGTACTGGACGGTGACGTGGCGTACGGTGATGTCAGCCACGACCGGATGGTAACACCGGGAACGGCGTCCGCCGAAATGTGCCACGCTTCCGGCCGACATCATCCGTACCGGAGGATCCCGCCCATGTTGATCGTAGACTCGCACCTGGACATCGCCTTCAACGCGGTCGAATGGAACCGCGACCTGACGCAGAGCATCACGTCGATCCGTGAGGCGGAGGCCGGCATGGCCGGCAAGGGGCGGGGAGCCGGGGTAGTCAGCTTCGAGGAGTTGCGGCGCGGCGGCATGGGGCTGGTCTTCGTCACCGTGCACTGCCGGCTGGCATCGGTCGGCAAGCGGTTCGCCGGCGCGCGCACGCAGGACATCGCCTTCGCCAAGGCGATGGGCGAGCTGGCCTACTACCGGTTGATGGAGGAGCGCGGTTTCCTGCGCCAGATCCGGGACCGGGCGGGACTCGACGACCATCTCGCGGAGTGGGTGCAGGCCCCCGAGCGCACGCCTATCGGCTTCGTGCTGACCATGGAGGGGGCGGACCCGATCGTCGGCCCCGAGCAGGTCGGCGCGTGGTGGGATGAGGGGCTGCGTATCGTCAGCCTCGTCCACTACGGCATCAGCTCGTACTCGCACGGGACGCAGGCGCCCGGCGGACTGACCGAACGGGGCGGCCCGATGCTGGACGCGCTGGAGCGGGCGGGGATCCTGCTCGACGTCAGTCACCTGGCGGAGCAGGCGTTCCGGGAGGCGCTGGAGCGGTTCGGCGGGCAGGTTCTGGCGACCCACAACTGCTGCCGGGCGCTCTGCGACCACGATCGCCAACTGGACGACGATCAGATCCGGGCGCTCGCCGAGCGCGGCGGGGTGATCGGCACCGCGTTCGACGACTGGATGTTGTCGCCGCTCTGGGACCGGGAGGCGATGGACAACACCGGCATCACGCTGGCGACGGTGGCCGACCATGTCGACCACATCTGTCAGCTCACCGGCAGCAGCGAGCATGCCGCGATCGGCACGGATCTTGACGGCGGCTACGGAAGAGAGCAATCTCCCGCCGACCTGTACACCATCGCCGACGTGCGCAAGGTGGCGGGAATCCTCAAGAGGCGCGGTTACGGCGACGCCGACGTGGCGAACGTCATGCACGGCAACTGGGTGCGGTTGTTGCGCGCCTCGTGGAGCTGAAGGATACGGCATGGATCTCGTCGATACGGGTTTCGTTCTTCTCTGCTCGACCCTCGTGTTCCTGATGACACCGGGTCTGGCCTTCTTCTACGGCGGACTGGTCGGCCGCCACAACACCCTGACGATCATGGCGCAGAACCTGATCTCGCTCGGGGTCGTCACCGTCGTCTGGATCGTGCTGGGGTTCTCCCTGGCGTTCGGCGACAGCATCGGCGGCATCTTCGGGGACCTCCGGTACGGGCTGTTCAAGATCGACGTGAACGACGTGTTTCCCGGCACGAGGATCCCGACCTGGACGTTCTTCCTGTTCCAGATGATGTTCGCGGTGATCACGCCGGCGCTCATCACCGGCGCCTTCGTCGACCGCTTCCGGTTCTCCAGCTACCTGATCTTCATCTCGGTCTGGAGCGTCGTGGTCTACTCGGTTCTGGCGCACTGGGTGTGGGGCGGCGGCCTTCTGGCCGGGCTGGGCGCCATCGACTTCGCCGGCGGCACGGTCGTGCACATCTCGGCCGGCATGGCGGCGCTCGCCACCATCTCCGTGCTGGGCAAGCGCCATACGCGGACCGCGCCGCACGACGTGCGCTTCGTGGCCCTGGGCGCGGCGCTGCTGTGGTTCGGCTGGTTCGGTTTCAACGGCGGCAGCGCGCTGTCTCCCAACGCGATCGCCTCGATCGCCTTCCTCAACACCGACATCTCCGCATCCACGGCGATGGTGGTCTGGATGCTGTTGTCGTGGCTGCACAAGGGCAAGCCCAGCATCATCGGCGCGCTCACCGGCGCCATCGCCGGACTGATCGCGATCACGCCCGCGGCCGGCTACGTGACGCCGGGCTCGGCCGCGATCATCGGCGTGCTGGCCGGCGCGGTCTGCTACGGCGCCGTGCTGTTCAAGGAGCGCATGGACTGGGACGACGCCCTGGACGTGTGGGCCGTGCACGGCGTCGGCGGCGTGCTGGGATCGATCCTGACCGGCGTCTTCGCCTCGCCGAAGACCGGGGCGGCGCCGGGATTGATCTTCGGCGAGACCGGGCTGTTCCTGGCCAATCTGGCGGCCACCGCGATCAGCGTCGTGTACGCCTTCGGGATGACGTGGATCGTCCTGAAGGTGATCGGCTGGATCAAGCGGCTCAAGCCGGAGACCGACGAGCTGGAGGTCGGCCTGGACCTGACCTTCCACGGGGAGCGCGCCCTGGACCACGATTGAGCCGGGCGCGTGGCTCGCGTGGTTGACAAACCACGCACGGACGCGCAGGGTCGGCAGCGCTGGAGGCACCACCGTGTCAGACAACGTTTCCCATGCCGGCAAGGCGTACC
This sequence comes from Spirochaetia bacterium, assembly GCA_965215345.1. Classification (GTDB taxonomy): domain Bacteria; phylum Spirochaetota; class Spirochaetia; order SZUA-6; family Bin103; genus CATQHW01. The sequence continues at coordinate 4,256,753 of CBDCDL010000002.1, forward strand.
AGGGCTTGTCCGGGGTCCTGGCCGCCCTGACGGTGCTCGCCACCGTGGTCTTCGTGCTGCTCGGCATTTTCGGGGTGGTCGACATGAAGGCTGTGCAGACCGACGGGTTTGCGCTGGCGTACGTGGTCGGGGTGGGGGTGTTCGCGCTGAGTCCCCTGGTTGCGGTCGGCGTCGTCGCCATCGGTATGGGCAGCGCCATAGGCATCATCGCCATCGGTGCCGGGTCGGCGCGCGGTATCGTCGCGATCAGCGGAGACGATGCGGGCGGCATCATTGCCATCAGCGCCGGCGGGCGGGCGTCCGGTCTCCTCGTCGGTATCGGCGACGAAGCGAGGGGGCTCATCGCGATCGCCTACTCGGGCAGGACAGCCGGGCCCTTCGGGCGCTGGCCCCCGTGGTCGGCCGCAGGGTCGGCGGTGGATTGAACCCGATGCGCCGTGGTCGAGGATCGAGGCGTGAACGCGCCGGAAGTCAGCTTGTCGACCACCATCTCGTCCTCTCGCGGGGCGAGCGATGTTCCAGGAGGTCCGGGATGAACAGCAGAACGCATATCCTCATGTTCTCGGCCGCGCTTGCGGTGTCGATCGCGCCGGTTGCGGTTGCCACCGGAGAGACGGAAGCGGCCGAGGGGCCGGTCACGATCACGATGTGGGTGCAGAACTACAACGGCACCGAGTCGCCGATCGAGGAGATCTCCACCATGTTCACGGAGCTCTATGCTCAGGCCGAGGAGATGTTCAACGTCGACATCGTCGAGGAGTATCAGCTCGGCTACGGCGAGTACCGGGACAAGCTGGTGGCGACGGCGCAGGCGGATGCCTTGCCGGAGATCGTCAGCGTCGACAACTCGTGGTTTCCGGAGATGATTCGCCTGGGTGCGCTGCAGCCGCTGGACGAGTTCTGGTCGGAGGCGGATCGAGCGGATTTCTTTCCCGGAACCATCAGTCATGCCGTCGGCCCGGACGGAAAGATCTACGCGCTCTGGTTCTGGACCGATACCTACCTGATCTATTACCGCGCGGACCTGTTCGACGCGGCGGGCATCGATCCGTTGCCGGTCGATCGGGCGCTCACGTGGGACGAGTTCACGGAGACCGCCATGAAGCTCAACACCGGCGACGTCACCGGCTTCATGTTCCCGGCCGCACGATGGGCCGGCGCCAGCACCGGCATGCTCGGGATGTTCTGGGGCCAGGGTGGCCTCCTGTTCGATGACGCCGGAGAGTTCGTGCTCGACGATCCGGACAACCGCCAGGCCATGATCGACGTGCTGCAGTGGTACCACGACCTGATCTACACGCACGGCGTATCGACCAGGGAGTCGGCCGACTGGAAGGGCGGAGCTCCGCCGCAGGCGTTCCTGGACGGCAAGGTGGCGATGTACCTCGGCGGAACGTGGCAGGTCGGAGCGATCGCCGACGGCGCTCCCGCCATCTACGAGCATCTGGCAGCCGGGTTCCTGCCGCAGGAAGCCGGTGCGAATCCGGCCGCCCGCAACGGCGGCTACGGGTACGGAATCGCCACCGACGATCCGGTGAAGAAGGAGAAGGCGTGGCAGGTGCTGGAGTTCATCACCAGAGCGGACGCAATGGCGCAGAACGCCAGCGCGATCAGCTCCTTCCCGACGCGCAAGAGCGCGTTCGACTCCGCCACGTACCGGCCCTCGCCGATCTCGGCGGCGGCGCTCGGGCAGTTGGACTCTGCGCGCCCGACGCCGAAGTCGCCACTCTGGTCGACCCTTGACGAGTTGCTGCAGATCGCGATCAACAAGGTCGCGCTTGATCTGGCGACTCCCGAGGAGGCCACGGACGAGATGATTCAGGGCATGCGGTAGCACTCCAAGACCGTCGCCTGCGGCTCCGCTCTTGGCCCGTCCGCACCTTGGCTGCGGGCGAACGTGTTGAGCAGGGGCAGCAGGCCCGGCCGCGTTTATCGGCGCTCATGGATTCGATGCTCCGCCGGCTTGCTCGCAAGACCCCGCGCGCGCTGGTTCTGCTTGTGGCGGTCGTCGTCACGATCGCTCCGTTGCTGTGGGTCGCGTCCACGTCGATCAAGACCGAAGCAGACCTGTACGCGTACCCGCCGACCATCATTCCGGCGGAGCCCACGTTCGAGTGGTATCCGTTCCTGGTAAACCGCGGCTTCGTACAGGCGATCCTGCGAAGCTGCCTGGTCTCCTTCATGGCGACGTTGATCGTCCTGGCGCTGTCCGGCTTCGCGGCCTACGGGTTTTCCCGCTACCGGTTCCGCGGCAAGGAGTTGGCGCTGCTGGCCGTGCTCGGCACGCAGATGCTTCCGGGCGTGATCAACATCATCCCCCTCTATCAGATGATGATAGCCTTCGGGCTGTTGAACACGCTGGCGGCGGCATATCTGATCCTGGCGGCCATGAACGTGCCGCTGGCGGTGTGGATGCTGAAGGGCTTCTTCGACTCGATTCCGGTCAGCCTGGACGAGTCGGCGCTGGTCGACGGAGCGAGCAGGCTCTACACCTATTTCCGGATTGTCGTGCCCTTGGCTTCGCCGGGCCTGGTCGCGGCGGGCGTGTTCACGTTTCTGTTCTCCTGGAACGAGTTCATCATCCCTCTGACCATGACCTCCAGCTCCTCGAAGCGGCTGGCCACGGTGGCGCTGTACCTGTTCAAGACGCCCCATGAGACCAACTGGGCCGGCATCGCCTCCGGCGCGATGCTGATGATGGTGCCGGTCATACTGCTGTACCTCTCCTTCAACCGGTACTTCGTGACCGGATGGCGGGGTGCGGTAAAGGGCTGATCACGGACGATGCCCATGAACCCGCTGGCGCGATTCCTCAAGCGCAGGGAACACCTCGTCTTCATCCTCCCGATGGTGTTGTACGTGGGGGTGATGAGCGTGTTCCCGGTGGCCACGTCGTTCCAGTTGAGCCTCACCGACAAGGACCTCCTGAGCCGGGAGCCCGGCAGCTTCATCTTCCTGGAGAACTACCGGATCCTGCTGGAACAGCCGGTGTTCTGGCAGGTGCTCGGCAACACGGCCGTGTTCGTGCTCGGCTCGGTGGCGGCGCAGTTTCTCCTCGGATTCGGCTTGGCCCTGCTGCTGAAGCAGAACCGGCCGACCGTCGCGATCATCCGCAGCATCCTGCTCCTCACCTGGGTCGTGCCGGGCATCATCACCGGCTTCACGTGGCAGTGGATCTTTCAGAGCGAGCGGTACGGGCTGTTCAACTTCCTGCTCATCAGCGTCGGTCTCCCACCGGTCGGGTGGTTCTACGAGCCCGCGCCGGCGATGATCGCGCTGCTGGTCGGCAACGTCTGGCGCGGGGTGAGCTTTCACATGATCGTGCAGCTCGCCGGCCTGCAGACCATCTCCGACGAGCTGTACGAGGCCGCGTACGTGGACGGCGCCGGCCGCGTTCAGTCGTTCCTTCGCGTCACGCTGCCGCTGATGCGTTTTTCCATCCTGATAAGCTGGATCTACGGCTCGATTCTCACGTTCGGGGTGTTCGATATCGTGGAGGCGCTGTCAGGCGGCGGGCCGGGGCGGGCGACGGAGACCCTGTCGCTGCACATCTATCACACGGCGTTCCGCCAGTACCGCATGGGCCGCGGAGCGAGCCTGTCGGTGATCATGTTCCTGATCAATCTGGGATTGACCCTGTTCTACATTTCGCTTCTGCGCCGAACCGGCGACCGATAGCGACTCCGCAGCGACCGGTCAGCGCAGGCGGTCGCCGAACCGCGGGACCTTGAGCTGCATCTCGGGCCGATGCAGATCGTAGAGATCGATCGGCTCGTACGGGTGGGAGAGGGCGGCTGCTTCGTCGAACTCCACGCCCAGGCCGGGCCGTTCGGGGATATGCAGCCAACCGTCTTCGATCTCCATCGGGTTGCGGCATACCTCGAAGCGCCACGGCTCCGGCGGGAAGTGCTCCAGCACCAGGAAGTTGGGCACGCAGGCGGCGAGTTGCACCGCCGATGCATACGAGACTTCGCCGTTGGCGTTGTGCGGGGCGAAAGCCGTGTAGTGGGCATCGGCGATGGCGGAGATCTTGCGTGCCTCCAGCATGCCGCCGCAGTGCGACATGTCGGGCTGAACGACGTCCGCACCGCCCCGCTCCAGCAGTTCCCGGAAGCGGAAGATGGTGAACAGGCGTTCGCCGGTGGCCACCGGGATGTCGATCTTGCGCCGCACGTACGCCATCGCGTCGGTGTTCTCGTGCGGAACCGGCTCCTCGAAGAAGCTGATGTTGAATTGTTCGACCGCCTTGGCCGCGCGGACCGCGTTGCCGACGGTGTTGAAGATGCCGTTGCAGTCGATATACAGGTCCACGGCCGGTCCCAGGGCCTCCCGCAGCGCGCCCACCACCTCGACGCCGGCATTCAGGATGTCGTTCTCCAGCCGATGGAAGTCGATGCCGGGCCGGCCGCCCCAGGGGTTGAACTTGATCCCCTTGGCGCCGAGCGCCACCACCTTTCTGGCCGCGGTCACGAACTCCGCCGGGCTCATGCCCTGCCGGTACCAGCCGTTGGCGTACAGCTTGACGCGGTCGCGCGTGCGCCCGCCGAGCAGCTCGTACACCGGCACCCCGAGCGCCTTGCCCTTGATGTCCCACATCGCGGTCTCGACGCCGGTGATGGCGCTGGTGAGCACCTCTCCCCCTGCGTAGAACGCCCTTCGGTACATTTCCTGAAAGTGGCGCTCGATGGCCGCCGGATCCTTGCCGATCAGGTAGCGGGCCAGCTCCGCGACGGCCGCTTCCACCGTCTTCGCCTTGCCCTCCAGCGTGGCCTCGCCCACGCCGTGCACGCCGGCATCGGTCTCCATCTTCACGACCAGCCAGTTGCGCCAGCTTCCGCCGACCAGGAAGGTCTTTACGTCGGTGATTCTCATGCGTTCCATGGCCGGACTCCACTCATTCCAGGCCGAGCAGCCGCAGTGAGTCGCGATGGATGATGCCGTCGATCACCTCATCGGGGACGCGCGGCAGTCGCGTGCCCTCGACCTGATCGTTGAACCGCCGGATCTTGTGCAACGCCTCACGCGGCGTCCACAGCGGGAAGTCGGAGCCGAACAGCAGCTTGTCCGTGACGCTCCACTCGCACATGCCGACCAGCGCTTCCCAGCCCTGCCAGGGCCGGACCCACACGCCGGAGATGTCGGCGTACACGTTGGGATGCTTGCGCAGCACGATGGCGCAGTCCCGCTGCCAAGGGTGGGACATGTGCGCCATGATGTACTTCAGGTCCGGGAATGCTTGGGCGATCTCGTCGACCAGCAGCGGATGGCTGTACTTGAGCATGGCGCGCGGGTTGGGGTGCGTGCCGGTATGCGACAGGACCGGCAGCCCGAGCCGCTGCGCCTTCTCGAACATGGGGAAGTTGGTCGGATCGGACGGGTCGTACCGTCCCAGCATCGGGTAGATCTTGATGCCGCGCAGGCCGAGCTCGATGCCGTGCTCGATCTGTTCCATGTGATCGTCCTCCATCGGATCGATCGCCATGAAGCCGATGAGCTTCTCGGGATCGTGCTTGACCCACTCCGCGGTGAACTCGTTGGGGCTGCGCACGCCGGTGGCGACACCTCTGACGCCGAACACGATCGCGCGGTCGACCACCGACAGCTCCTCGTCGTAGCGCTCGGTGGTCAGCGGCTGCATCGGCGGATAGCCGGCGCGCTGGTCGGCCCGGTGCGCCGCGTCGCTGATGTGGTCGGGCTGCAGGCAGTGGGTATGAACGTCGACGATCACGGAACGCTCCTCGGCGAGGGATCGTCAGTGACAGCCGGTCGGCCGGGGCCATCACCGACCGTTCGAGGCTACTTCGGCGCCGAAGTCGGGTAAAGCGACTCGGGGGGCCCAACGGTGCAGCGCATGCCTCCGGATCGGGTATGCTGCGGTGAGAGGATCCATGCGAATCTACATCGTCAGGCACGGCGAGGCCGAGTTCGCAGCCTTGGGATCGTCCGACGCCGGGCGGCAACTCACCGGGAAGGGAAAGCGCCAAGCCGAACGCGTCGGCGTCGCCCTGCGTGTGCTCGGCGAAATCCCGGCCGTGGTCCTCACCAGCCCGTTGCCGCGGGCGCGGCAGACCGCCGAGTTTGCCGTGAAGGCCATGGCCGACAAGCGCAGCCGCCCGCCGATTCGGGTGCTCGACCGCCTGGCGCCGGGGGCCTATGCCGGCGACGTGCTGGCGGCGGTCCCGACGGACCTGCCGACCGTGATGCTGGTAGGCCATCAGCCGACGCTCGGGGCACTGGTCGGGGCGCTGATCGGGGGCCTGCACGCCGCTCCCATCGATCTGTCGACCGCCTCGCTGGCCTGCGTGGAGACCCCCGGCGCTCCGTCTCCCGGCGCCGGTAAGCTGGAGTACTTCCTCCGGCGTGGCGTCATCTCGGCCCTCGCCAGGAGCGCCTGACTACTCGGCGTCGGCGGGTTCCGATCACTCCGGTGGTGCGTCGCTTCCGACGTCGACGACCGGCCGCACCTCCAACAGATCGTTTGGATTTCTGCTGGTTTGATCATGAACAGACCGTGTGGTACACAGCGACGGACCGGGGAGGGTTCATGGCGCAGACGCGACTGACCGAGCAGCAGAAGGCGTTCTTCGCCGACTTCGGGTTTCTGGAGTTCCCTGGCCTGCTGGCCGACTGCATCGACGAGATCATCGACGAGTTCGAAGCGGTCTGGGCCCGGCACGGCGGCGGACACCACGGCAAGCCCCACGACGGCGAGCGCCGGTCCTGCATCGTCCCCTTCATCGACCAGAGCGCGCTGCTGTCGGCGCTGATCGACGACCCGCGCATCCACGACATCGCCGCCGACCTGTTGGGCGACGACTTCAACTACGCCGGCAGCGACGGGAACTACTATGCCGGCGACACGCGCTGGCACTCGGACGGCTGGAACGTGGACGGACCGCCGTCGATCAAGATCGCCCTGTACCTCGACCCGCTGACGCGCGACACCGGGGCGTTGCGGGTCATTCCCGGCAGCCACCGGCCCGGCGACACCTACGCAGACGCGCTGCAGGAGCAGGTCCGGGAGAGCGAGTCGCTGTGGGGGATCGAGGGTCCCGACGTGCCGGCGTACGCGCTGGAGACGCGGCCAGGCGACGTCGCCTGCTTCAACCACAACACCAAGCACGCCTCCTTCGGCGGCAGCCCGCGCCGCCGGATGTTCACCATCAACTGCCACGCCCGCTATCCGGACGAACGCATGGACGGGTTGCGGGAGCGCATCGACAGCTTCGCGCGTTTCTGGCTGGACCGCGTGTACGGCGCAGCGATGGTGCGCACCGCCGGTCCTGAGCGCATGGTCCACCTGGAGCAGATCATGGCCAACGACGGGCACTTGGCCGAGCTTTCGCGCCGCAAGCGCGCGGAGATGCCCGAGCCCTCGCGCCACTGATCCGCCTGCGCGTTGCTCGGCGCACGCGGACCGCCGTGGCCGGAGCCCTGAAGGACCGGAGGGAGTAGTAGCGATGTCGAGCGTCCCGGCGACAGAGATCGACCGCCGCGTGCGCGCGGTGCAGGAGGAGCTGACCCGCGCGGAGCCGCCGGTCGACCTGCTGCTGGTCGTGCAGAAGGCCGACCTGTTCTACCTGAGCGGCACCGTCCAGCAGTGCCACTTGGCGCTGCCGGCCCAAGGCTCGCCGCGCCTGCTGGTGCGCAAGGTGCGCGAGAGCGCGGAGGCCGACTCGCCGCTCGGCGACATCGTCCCCATGCGCAGCTTCCGAGAGCTGCCGGGGCACGTGCGCGACCTGGCCGGACCGCCGCCGTGGCGAGTCGGCATGGAGCTGGACGTGCTGCCGGTCGGACTGTGGCGCACCTACCGGGGCGTGTTCGGCGACGACGCCGAGATCGTGGACTGCTCGCCCGCGCTCCTGGCGGCGCGCTCGCGCAAGAGCGCGTGGGAGCTGGACCAGTTCCGCGACGCCGCCCGCCTCCATCCGCTGCTGTTCGGCGACCCTCTGCGGCGGTTGCTGGCCGACGACGTCTCGCCCTGCGACCTGCAGGCGCGGCTGGAAGCCGAGGCGCGGGCGCTCGGTCACTGCGGCATCGTGCGGCTGCGCGGCCTGGACGCGGAGACCGGCATCGGCATCGCGGTGAGCGGCCCCGACGGCGCGGTGCCGAGCAATTCCATGTTCCCGATCGGCGGCACCGGCCCGCACGCGTGGGTGTCGCACGGCGGTTCGCGCGTTCCGATCCGGCGCGACGTGCCGATCATCCTGGACTTCCTGATGAGCACCAGCGGCTACCACGTGGACTGCTCGCGCATGGCCGTGCGCGGCGCCTTCCCGGATCGGGCGGCGTCGATCCTGGCGCGGATCGGCGACTTGCTGCGCGGCATGGAGGGCCGGCTCAGGTCCGGCGTGCGGCCGTCGGAGATCTACCGGGCGGCGGTGGCGGAGGCGAAGGCCGCGGGGCTGAACGACGGGTTCATGGGGCCGCCCGGCTATCAGGTAAGCTTCGTCGGGCACGGCGTGGGGCTGGAGGTCAACGAACTGCCGGTGATCGGTCCGCGCTCGGACCGGCCGCTCGAGGCTGGCAACGTGATCGCTCTGGAGCCCAAATACACCGACCAGGAGTATGGCGTGATCGGAATCGAGAACACCTACGTCGTCACCGACGACGGCGCCGAGAAGCTGACCATCGCGACCGAAGCGGTCGTGGAAGGATAGGCGGCATGGTTTCCGTCCCGGTCCCGGCGCTGCGCGCCTACGTCGCCGAACTCCTGCATGCCAAGGGCACGCCCGTGCACATCGCCCGCGTCGTCGCCGACTCGCTGGTGCTTTCCAACCGGCGCGGCCACGACTCGCACGGCTTCATCCGTGCCGCCTCGTACTGCGACTATGTCGACCGCGGCTGGGTCGATCCCGCGGCGGAGCCCGAGCGGGTGGTCGACGAACCGCACGTGGTGCAGGTGGACGGCCACTTCGGGTGGGGCCAGTACGTCGGCCGCGTCGCCACCGGCTGGGCGATCGAGGCGGCGCGCGGCGGGCACTGCGTGCTCACCATCCGGCGGTCCGCGCACCTGGGCCGCATGGGCGAGTTCATGGAGCAGGCGGCCGAGGCGGGGCTGGTCTGCTTCTCGTTCACGAACACGCACGGCGGCGGGCTGGTCACCGCGCCGCACGGCGGCTGCGAGCGCCGCCTGTCGGCCAACCCGCTGGCGGCCGGCGCGCCGCTGCCGGACGGGCCGCCGATGATGATGGACATCGCCACCTCGTCGATCGCCGCCGGCAAGGTGCAGGTCGCCGTCGAGCGGGATGAGACGCTGGCGCCTGGACACCTGGTCGACGGCGCCGGGCAGCCTTCCACCGATCCGAAGGCGTACGCCGGCCGTCCGGACGAAACAGGGCTGCCGGGGGCGTTGCTGCCCTTCGGCGGGCACAAGGGCTACAGCTTGGCGATGTTCTGCGAGGTGCTTGCAGGGGCGCTGACCGGCGCCGGCTGCAGCCGGATGGGCGTGCAGCGGGTGGCGAACGGGTTCCTGGCGCTGTTCCTGGACCCGGCCGCGTTCTGCGGCGAGGATTTCTACCGCGCCGAGCTGGGTGCGCTCGTCCCGCACGTGAAGTCGTCACGGCTGATGGCCGGCCACGAAGAGATCCTCTATCCGGGCGAGCCGGAGGCGCGCGCGGAGGCGGAGCGCAGCGAAGCGGTCACGATCGAACCGTCCACCTGGGAGCGCACCGCGAACATCGCTCGCGTGCTCGGCGTGACGCCGCCTGCGATCGAAGGGGTATGACGGGGGCGCTCAGCGGCGATTCATGAGCTGCGTGGCGCCGGATCACCGAGCGGCGGGGGCGTGGTGGAGCACGTGCGCCATCAGCGACGGGATGCCGGCGATCCCGGACCGCGGCGCAAGAACGTCGATCAGCGCTTCCCGCGTCGGGATGTCGTTCGGGGTCACCGTCACCACGTCCTCGGCCTTCCGTCTGCGGCAACGGGCTCAGATCTGCTCAGATCCACTCGAAGGCGAACAGCTCGGCCGCGCGCAGCGTGATGTGCAGCATGACCGAGTCGTCCGGCCCCACGCCGAGATCCGTTCCGGTCCGCCAGCGCACGACGGCGGAGGCATGGTCGCCGGAGATGCGCACGCAGTCGTCGGCGCCGCGGTCCTCCACGGGCACGGCCTCGCGGTCGGGCAGCCGGTCGGTGCCGTCGGCGATCTGCCCCTCGGCGCGCAGCACGCCCACCCGGACCTCTCCCGCGTCCCCGGTGCGCACGTTCAGGCGCAGCTCGCGTCCCGCCGGCCGCATGGGAAAGGTGAACACTTCGCCCTGCCGGTCCGCCACGAGGGCGGACAGCCGGTCGCAAGGCCACACCGCCCAGCCGCTCCTGATGTCGTCCACGACTTCCGGCCAGCGCGGGTACTTGTGCGGGTAGCGGGTGCCGGCATAGGGGACGCCGATGCGGCCCTGCGGCAACTCCACCAGGTTGCGCGAGGAGTACAGGAAGTACCCGTCCCAGGAACCGGCCTGGCCCGGGCGGATCACCGGCCCGCCCGGCACCTCCTTCCAGATGATCCCGTCGGTGCTGGAGTAGAGGCGGAGGTCCGACTGCTGCGTCCAGCGCTCGTAGAACATCGGGAACATCAGGTGGTAGTCGGGCAGGCCCGGATAGCTGGTGCGGCCGTTCGTGTAGATGTCCACCGTGGGGTTGTCGAGCGGCACCTCCAGGCACGGCATGACCGGGTCCCAGTGGCGGAAGTCGTCCGATTCGGTGCGCCCGACCGAGCGGCGCTCGTCGTTGTACCAGCGGGTGTAGAACACGTAGCGGCCCAGGCGCTCGTCGAAGTAGATGGCGCTGTCGGTGTCGCTCATGTGGGTCAGGAGCGGGTCGGGGAGCGCCTTCCAGGAGAGGCCGTCCGGCGACACCGCGCCGTACACGCACACCACCTTGCGGGCCGGATGGATGCGCCAGTCGCGGTAGCGCGGATGCACCGTGCAGTACTCGCGGTAGATCGCCTCCCACAGCTCGCGCGGCGCGCGCGCGGTCCAGACCGCCTTGTAGCGCTCGGCGGACGGTCCGTGGTCGTCGCGGAAGAAGCCGGAGCCCATCAGCTTGAACTGGCCGCCGGTGTCGATCGGGCACTCGGCGGCCGTCCGCCAGGCGAATCCGTCGTCCGACTCGCGGCAGATGACGCTGACCCCTCCGGGGGTCCCGACGCCGAGCGTCTCGGGACCCTCGGGGATGGCGAGCTTCCATGAGCGGTATCCGCCTCCTTCCTGGACCACGGTGCCGCCGAAGTTGGTCAGCCCGTCGTCCGGGCCGAGCTGCTCGGCCGGCTGCGCCTGCAGGCGCACGCCCCACGGCAGAAAGCGCGCCTCGGGCGTGAGGCGGCGGAACGGCGGCGCCGGCGGGCGGCCGAGCGTTTCGCCTCCGGGATCGCGCCACACCACGTCTCCGCAGCGGATGTGACGGAAGTCCGTGAACAGGTACTTCCTCGGTGCGTTGCTCATCGTGTGCCTCCGTTTCCTTCACCCCGTGCGGTGACGAAGAGGGCGGCCCTCGGCGGGCCACCCTCTCTATCCGGCTCGTTCACGCCGGAACCGGCGCGAAGAAGCGCGCTACTTGGTGCGCGCGTACGCGGTGTTGTAGATCTCCTCGTAGCGCTCCAGACCCAGCGCCTGGAGCTGCCCCTGGAAGTCGTCCCACTCGGCCATGTCGACCTGGCCGACGATCGCCTTTGCCACCCATTCGTAGGCGGCGGTGTTGAGGGCGTTGCGGAGCGAGGCGATCTCTTCCGCCTCTTCCTCGTTGAAGGTGATCCGCGGCGCCGGTGTCTTGGCATACACCTGCGAGTACGTGGGCACGTAGTCGTTCAGGAACTTGTTGGTGTCCGCGTTCTTCAGGTGCTGACTGCCGAGCTGCCACGCCTTCTGCGCGACGTCGCCGGCAAACTTGATGTAGCCCCAGTTCTCCTGCCACGCCTCGAACTCCTCGGCGCTCTTGACCTTGGACTGCCACTCCTCGGGAAAGACGTACTCGTTGCCGGCCCGGGCATAGAGCTGCCGCGGCAGGCCGTCGAGCAGCACCCAGTCCTCGCCTTCGATGCCGAACAGGGATATGGCGTGTCCTTCCTCGCCGCGGAACCAGTCGAGCATGCCCATCACGCGCTCCGCCTTCCACTCCGGCAGGTCGGCGTTGAGGATGATCTCCAGGCCGGTGCCGACGCTGCGGTTGCGCCACGGCTGCAGCTCGCCCTGGTACTCCGGCGGCGTCACCGCGACGAAGTTCGAGGTGGACTCCGGATGCTCGCGCTTGTAGCGCTCCTCGTTGTTGTAGGTGAAGCAGAAGACGCAGTCGTGGAACAGGGCGGGGTAGACCAGCTCGCCCATGTCCGGCTCCCAGTCGTCCTCACCGTGGATCAGCGCGTCCGGGTGCAGGATGCCTTCCTCGTAGAGTTGCCGAACCCAGCCGACCGCGAAGCGGGCTGCATCCGAAGTGTACGGGAAGACGAACCGGTCGGCTGCGTCGTCGAAGGAGATCGTCGACGGGCCGTCCAGACCGACCGCCTTCATCGGCAGCGCCATCAGGCCGCCGACACCCGACCGGGTGCTCATCACCGGCTTGCCGTCGTTGGCCTCCATCAACGCGCGGTACATGTCGATGTAGTCGTCGAAGTCCTTGACGCCGTCCATGTCGAAACCGACCGAGTCCAGCAAGTCCTTCCGCACGGCGGTCCCATGATAGAAGATCGGCGTGTCGTAGCCGCCGGGGATGTTGTACATGTGCCCGTCGGGCGCGGTGTTGTAGTCCACGGCGTCCGGGTACTGGGCATAGAAACGCTGCAGCTCGGGCGCCACGTGCATGAGCGTGTCGACCGGGTAGAGCAGCCCGTCCGTTCCCCACTGGTTGAGCTCGTCGATGGTGGTGCGGCTGACGCCGGCAAGCATGTCCGGCATGTCGCCGGCCGCGATGATCAGCTTGAACTGCTCCCGGAACGGTTCGTTCGCCATCAACCGGGCTTCGATGTCGAGCGCGAACCGGTCCAGGATCACCTGGTAGAGGCCGCGCGTGCGGAAGTCCCCGACCGCAAGCGGGTCCTGACGCTGCAACAGTGTGACGGTGACCACCTCGTCGGCTGCCGGCGCGGCCGCCTGCTCCGCGCTGCCTTCCGACCAGGCTGCGGTGCCGATCACGGTGAGCATCGCAACGCTCGTGAGGGCGATGAGGAGTCGTTTCATCTCTCTCTCCTTCTCCGATGATGGTTCCCCGAAACTCGGGGTGCATGCGCTGACCTACTCCTTCAGGGAGCCGAGCAGCGCACCTTTGACAAAGTACCGTTGAATGAACGGATACACCAGCAGGATCGGCCCCGTGCTGACGATGATGGCGCCGGCGCGCAACGCCTGCTGCAACCCGGGCACGTACTCCTCCTGCCGCCACTCGAAACTCTGGAACTCGCCGAGGATGCCCGTGAGCTGATTGCGGACCAGAATGTCGCGCAGGATCACCTGCAGCGGCTGCCGGGTGAGCTCGCGCATGTACATCAGCGGCGCGAAGAAGCTGTTCCAGTGACCGACGGAGATGAACAGGAACAGCGTCGCGAACATCGGCAGCGACAGCGGCAGGTACAGCACGGCCAGGATGCGGAAGTGGCCGGCGCCGTCCATCTTCGCCGATTCGCGCAGCGAGTCCGGGATCTGCTCGAACTGGGTGCGGGCGATGATCAGGTGGAACACCGCGATCGCCCCCGGCACCGCCAGCGCCCATACCGTGTCCATGAAGCCCAGGCCGCGCACGATCAGGAACAGCGGGATGAAGCCCCCGGAGAAGAACATGGTGATCACGAACAGCAGCGTGATCACGCGGCGGCCGTAGAAGGTGCGGATCGACAGGGGATAGGCGGTGAGCGCCAGCATGGTCAGCGACACGGCGACGCCTACGGTCGTGTAGTAGATGGTGTTCCAGTAGGAGCCGAGGAGGAGGTCGCTGCGGAAGATGCGCCGGTAGGCGTTCAGGTCGAAACCGATCGGCAGCAGCCGCACCTCGCGGGTGGCGACCGCCGACAGGTCGCTGATCGAGACCGACACGACGTAGACGAACGGATACAGCATCGCCAGCGCCACGCCGCCCAGCAGCACCGTGTTCGCGACGCGGAACACCAGCGCGCCGCCTCGATTGTCGTAGCGGTAGAGCACGGAAGACGCTGCGCGGATCATCGGCGTTCCGGTGCTACCACAGGCTGTTCCCGGTGACGCGCCGCGACAGGTAGTTGGCGCCGACGATCAGGAAGAAGTTGATCACCGATTCGAACAGGCCGACGGCCGCCGCGTAGCTGAATTGCAGCTCCTCGATCCCGCGCCGATAGGTGTAGGTCTTGATGACGTCGGCGACCTCGTAGGTAGTCTCCGTGTACATCAGGAAGACCTTCTCGAAGCCGACGTCCATCAGGTTGCCGATCCGGAAGATGAGCACGATGACGATCACCGGGCTGATCGCCGGCAGCGTCACGTGCCAGATCCGCCGCCAGCGGTTGGCGCCGTCGACGTACGCGGACTCGTACATCTCGGGATTGACGTTGTTGAGCGCGGCCAGGTAGAGGATCGATCCCCAGCCGACCGACTGCCAGACGTCGGACATGACGTACAGGGGCCGGAACCACTGCGGATCGATGAAGAAGCGCTGCGGCTCGACGCCGAGGCGGCCGATCAGGTCGTTCACCAGCCCGTCGGAGGCGAAGTAGATCTTCAGCAGACCGACCACCACCACCACGGAGATGAAGTGGGGCAGGTAGGAGATGGTCTGGATGGTGCGCTTGTAGCCGACGCTGCCGACCTCGTTGAGCAGCAGGGCCAGCGCGATCGGCGCCGGAAAGGTCATCAGCAGGAGGAAGCTGAGGATGACCGTGTTGCGGATGATGCGCGGCGCGTAGGGGTCGGTGAGAAAGCGAACGATGTGATCGAAACCGACCCAGCGGCTGCCGAAGTAGCCGCGCGCCATGCGGAATTCCTGGAAGGCCACGGTGATGCCGTAGATCGGCAGGTACTTGAACAGCGCCAGGTACACCAGCGCCGGGACGAGCATCAGGTACAGGGCGGGCTCATGCCTGAGATGGTAAAGCAGGCCGCGCCGCCGGCCTGCCATGGCTCCCATCTGGAGATCCGTGGTGGTGCTCACGGCAAGCACGTTAGGCTATCGCCGGGGTAGAACCATGTCAAAGAGGTTGCATCCGTCATCGTCCGCGGAGTCGCCCGGAACCGATCCCGCCACGGTTGTCGAGGCCGTAAGGCGGACCCCGGTCGCCGGGTCCTGCGACGTGGCCGTGGTCGGCGCCGGCCTGTCCGGGCTGATCGCCGCCATCGCCGCCGGACGCGCCGGCGCTTCCACCGTGCTGCTGGACCGGTTCGGGATGGTCGGCGGCAACCTGGGGCCGGCCATGATCGTCGGCGGCAGCGTCGCCGGGGAGGCTCAGGTCACGCTGCCCGGCGGCATCGCCGGCATCCCGCGGGAGCTGGTGGATGCCATGCAGCGGCTGAAGCTGCCGGCCGCGCATCGCTATGCCGACGAGACCAACATCATCTCCTACCTGGGCGCGAGGTGGGCCCGGGAGGCCGGCGTCGACCTGCTGCTGCCCGTGTGGGCGGCCGATCCGATCGTGGAGGACGGCGCGGTGACCGGCCTGTTCGTGGAGGGCAAGGGCGGCCGCGTGGCGCTGCGGGCGAACGTGGTCATCGATGGCTCGGCCGACGCGGACGTGTGCCGACGGGCAGGCGTGCCGGTGGTGACCGACCAGGCGCCCGACCCGAACTGGCCGGTGATCGGCAAGCACCGGCTGGACCCGGCCTACGTTCCCTGGAACGACACGGCGATCTACTTCGTGGCCGGCGGCGTCGACTTCGCGCGGTTCCGTGCCTTCGCCGAGGGAGAGACGACCCTGTCGGAAGAGGACGAGCGGTGGCTCGAGGAGATGCGGCGGTTTCCGATCAGCACGCAGAAGTTCGAGCGGCCGATGGTGCCGCTGCTCCGCCGCGCGTGGCAGGACGGCTCCTTCCGCCTGTACAAGAGCGTGGACGAGCACGTCCACCTGACCACCCCGAACATCTGGAAGGGGCCGTTCGACGGCGGCCTGGCCGGCAGCCGCATCAACCTGGGCGGGGCGATCCGCCGCGACGACATGTGGCAGCACGCCCGCCTGGAGACGGAGATCCGCCAGCACGTGTTCGAGACCGTCCAGTTCTACCGCGCGAATGTGCCCGGCTTCGAGCAGGCGTACCTGCTGATCACCGCGCCCTATTTCGGATCACGCGGCGGCCCGCACATCGACGCCGAGCGCACGATCACGCCGTACGACGTGTACGAGGGGCGCCGCTTCGACGACGTGGTGTTCGTGAACACCCACTCCGCCCAGCCCAAGTGGGGTGCGGCGCCTGCGGGATTCGACACGCCGTACCGGACGCTGATCCCGCGCGGGCTGGACGGGCTGATGGCGACCGGCCGCGCCTCCGGCTACCTGCGCCGCGGCCACGACCCCGGCAGCGTGCGCGCGCGGCCGGCGTTGCTGCAACTCGGCGAGGTGTGCGGCCTGGCGGCGGCGATGGCGGTGCGCGCGGGCGTGCCGCCGCGTGCGCTGGACGTGAAGGCGCTGCAGCGCGAGCTCGTCGCGCGCGGCTTCCACCTGGGCGGTCCGGAACGGCTGCGCGAGCTCGGCCTGGAGTGACGCCGCCGTGACGCTTGCGCACGACTCGCACACGCTCGTCACGTTCAGCCTGGAGGTGGGCCGTGAAGCCGCCGGGGCGGCTTCACGGCTGCATGCAACGCTGCACGCCACCCAGCCGTGCGGCTACCGCCAGCGGGCGCGGGCGATCGCGATTCGCGCCTGCGGGACCGCGCTGCGCGCGACCTTCCGCTACCCGATGGTCGACGACGGCCGCTACGATCCGCCGGTCGGCGTGGCGCGGCCGAAGCTGTGGATCATCGCTGCGCTGTCTGGCGGTGATGTGGACGGAGGACGGTCTGACCTGGCATCGTCGGTTCGTGATCGGACCTGACGCCTGGGACCCGATCGGCACCGAGTTCTACTCGATGGGCTTCCTGCAGCGGTTCGGCACCCACGGCGACCTGGACGGCCGCCCGGTCATCGACATGACCAACGCGAAGATCAACCACAGCTTCCGCAGGCGCAATCTTTACCTGCCGAGTGTGCACGCTTCGCCGAAACGGTAGGAGAAAACCGAGCCGTAGGTGATCTCGATGTGCAGCCGAACCATGCGCCCGCGCAGCGGTGCGAGGTCCGCGCCGCCGTCCCAGCGCACCCGATGGTCGACGTGGTCGCCGGTGAGCGGCGTGCAGCGGTTCATGCCCAGCGCCGGTATCGGCTGTCCCAGCGCGTCCGCGACCGCCACGCGCATCTGCCCGTTGCGCACGTTGGCGTTCACGTAGAGACCGGTACCGTCCAGGGGCACGGCTGCCGGAACCGTGACGATCGTGCCGGTTCGGCGACCCGCAGTCAGCCCGGCAAACCGGTCGCGCGGCAGCAGGAACGACCCGATCGCGCCCGCTCGGCGCGGCAGGCCGTGCGCGGTGGTCCGACCCGTGTACCAGAATCGCAGCTTGTCGCCTTCGGTGACCGGCGGGTTGTTGGTGACGTTCACCCAGGTGTCGTCCCAGCGCCCCTCCGGCCCCAGGTCCAGGATGGGCTGGCCGCGCAGCGGGCGGTTCCAGTGGATGCCGTCCAGGCTGGAGGCAAGCGTCACCCACATCCGCTCCACGTCGGTGTCGTAGACGTCGACGAACGCCAGCAGCCGGTTGCCATGGCGGAACGGGCTGATCGAATAGAACTGCATGCCGGGGGCGTCGAAGTCGTCGTTGCGGAGCACGGTCCGGAACGGCGACCAGTTGAGGAAGTCACGGCTGGTGGTGCGGCCGACGATGCGCTTGTAAGGCAGGGGCGCGGCGTCCGGGTCACTGCGCCCGCGCGCCCGGGTCTTGTAGCGGGGGCTGCGGGTGAACACGACGTACTCGCCGGTCACCGGATCCTTGAGCGCTCCGTGGCGGTCTCCCGCACCCGGCAGCAGCGGCCGGTCGGTCACCGTCCAGCGGACTCCATCGGGGCTGAACAGTCCGAACAGCCCGTTGTGCGCCTTGTCTTCGAAGCCGTGATGGGCGACCAGCTTGTAGCGCCGTCGAGGGCCGCCGACCTCGTCGACGATCACACCGTTCGACTCGAACGAGCGCAGGCCGGCGTGGCGGGGGCGGTAGACGATGTTGGTGTCGCGGTCTCCTTCGTACTCGATCAGCCGCAGCGCGGGTTTCTCCCAGGCCAGCCCGTCGGCCGACTCCGCGTAGTTGAGGAAGTTCCGGTCGGATTCCGGCCTGCCGTCGTGAAAGCTCCGGTACCACAGCCGGTAGGCTCCGTTCGGGCCGTCGCGGAGCACCGTTCCGGAGAGCCCGGCGGCGCGTCCCTCCCATGCCCGATCCGGTTTCAGCACCGGTTCGGCGGTGCGAGCCTCGGGCCGGGCGAGCACCCGCGTCACGTGCCAGCGGGCATCGATTTCCTCGTCGTCGACGAGCAGATGAAGGTGCGGATCGTTCACGGCCAGTCTCTCGCGTTCAGGATAAGATGCTGGCGATGGGCGCGCATCCGGAGGTAGCCGAGGCCGTCGCCACGGCCGTCGAACGGGGCACCGCGTGGCTGGAGGAGCGGATCGATGCCGACGGCGCGATCGCCGGGGGCGACGCACCGGGGCTCTACTTCAAGGTGCCGGCGGCGCTCGCCCTGAACGGCAGGCGGGGCGCCGCCGCGCGCGTGCTCGACCGGGTCGCCCGTCGCCTGCTGGCGGCCGACGGCACGCTCAAGCTCGCAGCCGAAGTCGAACGGGAGCGTCCGGTGAACACCTACGACCGCGGCTGGCTGTCGTGGGGGGCGGCACTCTGCGAGCGCTACGACCTGCAGCAGGCGCTGGCGGACGACCTGACCGCCTACCAGGACCGGCGCACGGGCGGGTTCTGGGACTCGGCGGCCGCCCGGTCGGCGCAGGCCGGATTGCAGGGTGCGATGACCGCCGGCATGGCAGGCTTGGCGCTGCTCGCGGCCGGCCGGACCGAGCCTGCGCGCCTGGCGGCGCGGTTTCTGGATCAGCTCCGGGACGGGCAGGCGAGCCCCGACGACGGGTTCGATGCCAACCGGCAGGTGCCCGCTTGCTGGGATGGACGCGACGGCGGCACGCCGCCGCTCTACCGTGAGCGCACCTCCCGCCACTACGTGGACCTGCACGGTACCGCGCAGCGGCCCGCCCGCTTCGGGCCGGCGATCGCGCTCCTGGTGCGGCTGCATCGGCTCACGGGCGACGGCGTCCACCTCTCCTGCGCCCGCCGCTACGCCGATCTGTTTCTGCAGCGGGACGAGCTCTACCTGTGCGTGGAGTGCCACAAGTATCTCTGGGCGCTTTGCGAACTGCTGCAGCTCATCCCCGCCGAGGAGTACCGCGCCGCGGCCGGCAACTGCGCCCGATACCTCGCAGCGGCGCAACAGACCGACGGAAGCTGGCTGCCGGAGGCATCCGCTACCGGCGGAGCGCCGAGCCTGGAGGAGGTGCTCAATGTGGTCGGCAACGTCATGGCCGGCCTCGCCTACTACCGCAGCTACCTGAACCAGGTATAGCGACCGGCGGGTCTCCCGCCGATCGATCATGCGACAGCCTTTCCCTGGAGCGCCGGCAGTGCCAGGGCCAGGCCGACGCTCACCGCCGGACCGCATGTCGGTGGTATTGGTCCTGGTCAGGACCACCTTCTGGATGGCGCCGCCGCGGGTGGTGACGATGACGGCGTGCGCAGGCATGCCTGCAGCGTGCGGCCCGGCGCGCACGGCGTCATACCGCCGGTTGTGGCGAGCGTTCGTGCTGGTCACAATCCCGCATCGATGGAACGACGGAGTCCGCGAGCGGAAAACCGATGAGCGATATGCGCGAGGCGGGCGGCGAGTACCTGCTGGAGGCGCTCGACATCGTCAAGCGCTACGGAGACTTCACGGCCAACGACCGGGTCACCCTGAAGCTGCGTCCCGGCCAGATCCACGCGCTGCTCGGCGAGAACGGCGCCGGCAAGTCGACCCTGGTGAAGATCATGTACGGGGCGCTGCAGCCGACGGCGGGCACGCTGCGCTGGCGCGGCGGCCCGGTGTCCATCGCCAATCCCGCCGCCGCGCGCCGGCTCGGCATCGCCATGGTCTTCCAGCACTTCTCCCTGTTCGAGGCGCTGACCGTGGTGGAAAACATCGCGCTGGCGCTGCCCGGCCGGTTCGACCCCGGGGCGCTGGCCAGGCGCGTGACCGCCGTTTCCGCGGAGTACGGGCTGCCGCTGGAACCAGGGGCGCTCGTCGCGGACCTGTCCGTCGGCGAGCGGCAGCGCATCGAGATCGTGCGCTGCCTGCTGCAGGAGCCGCGCCTGCTGATCATGGACGAGCCGACCTCGGTGCTCACGCCACAGGAGGCGGACCAGCTCTTCCTGACGTTGCGGCGTCTGGCCGACGACGGGTGCGCGGTGCTCTACATCTCCCATCGGCTGGAGGAGGTGCAGCGGCTCTGCCACGACGCCACGATCCTTCGCCGCGCCAAGGTCGTCGCGATCGTCGATCCGCAGGCCGAGACGGCTGCGTCCCTGGCGCGGCTGATGGTCGGCGAGGACGTCCACGCCGTGCGCGCGGAGGGACACGCGCACGATGGCGAAGCGGCGCTCGCGGTCAATGGGCTGACGCTGGCGGCGGAGGGACCGTTCGGTGTTGCGCTGCGCGACATCAAGCTCACCGTCCGTGCCGGCGAAGTGATGGCGATCGCGGGAGTCGCCGGCAACGGCCAGTCGGAGTTGTTCGAGGCCCTGTCCGGGGAACGGCTGGCTCCGTCGGCCGGCGCGATCACGATCGCCGGCCGGCCGTGCGGGACACGCGGCGTGACCAGCAGACGCCGGCTGGGCGCCGCCTTCGTGCCGGAAGAACGGCTCGGCCACAGCGCCGTGCCGGGCATGGAGCTGTCGGAGAACGTGTTGCTCACGCGCCATGCGTCGGACCGGGGGATGGTCCGCGGCGGGTTCATCGACCGGCCCGGGACCCGTTCGGCCGCGCAGCGGGTCACGGAACGGTTCGACGTGCGCGTCAGCGAAGCGAATCCGCAGGCCGGCGCCCTGTCCGGCGGCAACCTGCAGAAGTTCGTGGTCGGCCGGGAGCTGGACCGGGCGCCGGCGGTCCTGGTGATCAATCAGCCTACCTGGGGCGTCGACGCGGGCGCGGCGACGCTGATCCGGCAGGTGCTCGCCGACATGGCCAAGGACGGCGCGGCGGTGCTGGTCATCAGCCAGGACCTGGACGAGATCTTCGAGATCGCGGATCGCATCGCAGTGATCTCCCGCGGCGAGCTGTCGGAGACCTGTCCGGCGGGTCGCATCGACCGGGAACGCGTCGGCCTGCTGATGGCCGGAGTCGAGGAGACGAGCCCGGGCGACGGGATCCCCGCGTGACCCTGCAGTTCGAGAAGCGCCGGTACCCCAGCCGCGTGATGGTGGTGGGCTCGCCGGTGCTGGCGATCCTGCTCACCGTGATCGTGGGCGGCATACTCTTTGCCGCCCGCGGCCTGGAGCCGTTGCCGGCCCTGTACGTCTACTTCGTCGAGCCCGTGACCACGCTGTGGTCGATCGAGGAGCTGATCGTGAAGGCGACGCCGCTGGTCCTGATCGGCGTCGGGCTGGCGGTCTGCTTCCGCGCCAATGTCTGGAACATCGGCGCCGAGGGGCAGCTCACCATGGGCGCCATCGTCGGCGCCGCCATCCCGGTCCTGGCCACGGAGTGGCAGTCGCCGCTGGTGCTGCCGCTGATGATGGCGCTCGGCATCGCGGGCGGCATGGCGTGGGCAGCGATCCCGGCGCTGCTCCGCAACCGGTTCGGCGCGAACGAGATACTCACCAGTCTGATGCTCGTCTACGTGGCGCAGTTCATCCTGGACTGGCTGGTGCGCGGCCCATGGCGCGACCCTGACGGATACAACTTCCCGGAGTCGGTGGCGCTGCAGGGCGTTCAGCTTCTGCCGACACTCGGCTACAGCCGCGTCCACCTGGGTGGCGCGTTCGCGCTGCTGGCGGTGCTGGTGCTGTTCGTGTTCCTGTCGCGCACCCTGAAGGGTTTCGAGATCCAGGTGTCCGGCGATGCCCCGCGCGCCGGCGGGTTCGGCGGCTTCCGGCGTCCGCGCACCGTGTGGTTCTGCCTGCTTCTGTCCGGGGGACTGGCGGGACTGGCCGGCATCGGCGAGATCGCGGGGCCGATCAGGCAGTTGCAGCCGTCCATCTCACCGGGCTACGGATTCACGGCGATCATCGTGGCGTTCCTCGGCCGGCTGAACCCGATCGGGGTACTGCTGGCGGGGATCGTGCTCGCCAGCAGCTACCTGGGCGGGGAAGGCGCACAGATCTCTCTGGGGCTCTCCAGCAAGACGGCTCAGGTGTTCCAGGGAACGCTGCTGTTCTTCATCCTGGCGTGCGACACGCTGATCCGGTACCGGCTGCGATTCCGTCCGGGAGCGGTCGCGGAGCTGCCGCGATGACGGGGGTGGAGGCGGTGATCCTCACCATCATCACGGCCTCGACGCCGCTGCTGCTGGCGTCCGTCGGAGAGCTGGTGGTCGAGCGCTCGGGTGTCCTCAACCTGGGCGTCGAGGGGATCATGATCATGGGCGCGGTGAGCGGATTCGCGGCCGCCTACACGTCCGGATCGGCGCTGGCGGGCGTGGCCGTGTCGCTCGGGACCGGCATCGCCGTCGCGCTGCTGTTCGCCTGCCTGACCCAGACGCTGATGACCAACCAGGTCGCCACCGGGCTGGCGCTCACCCTGTTCGGGCTCGGGCTCGCCGGGATGATCGGCGAGAACTTCACCGGCCTCCCCGGAGTGAGGCTGCCGAACGTGCAGATCCCGGTGCTCACGGACATCCCGTTCCTCGGGCCGGTGGTGTTCGGCCAGGACCCGCTGGTATATGCCTCGATCGCGATCACGGGGCTGGTCGCCTGGACGCTGGCGCGCACGCGCATCGGGCTGGTGATCCGCGCCACCGGCGGCAATCACCATTCCGCCCACGCGCTGGGCTTCCGGGTGATCGCCGTCCGGTACGTCTGCATCGCCTTCGGCGGGGCCTGCGCGGGGCTGGCCGGCGGCTATCTCTCCCTCGTCTACACGCCGCAGTGGATCGAGAACATGACCGCCGGCCGGGGCTGGATCGCGCTGGCGCTGGTGGTGTTCTCCACCTGGGAGCCCCGGCGGGTCGCGGTCGGCGCCTACCTGTTCGGCACCGTGTGGATCATGGGCCTGTACGCACAGGGGGTGGGGATCGCCGTGGCCTCGCAACTGCTGTCGGCCCTGCCCTATCTGGCGACCATCGCCGCGCTCGTGCTGATCTCCGGCAACCGTTTCTTGACGAAGGCGAACACCCCTGCTTGCATTGGGCAGCCGTTCGTGCCCGATCGGTAGGTCGCCGCGGCCGGCTATCCATCCATCATCGGACGGGGGCGACGACCCCGCGAAAAGGAGATCTCGAAGAGATGAAGAAGCTACTCATCGTCACGCTGGCGCTGATGCTGACCGTGGCGGCGTTCGGCCACGACAAGCTGAAGGTCGGCTTCGTCTACGTCGGCCCGATCGGCGATCACGGCTGGACGTACCAGCACCATGACGGCCTGCTGGCAGTGCAGGAGGAGTTCGGCGACCACGTCGAGACGATCTACGTCGAAAACATCGCGGAGGGCCCGGATGCCGAGCGCGCCATCACCCGCATGGCCCGTGAGGGCGCCGGCCTGATCTTCACCACCTCGTTCGGCTTCATGGATCCGACCATCAACGTGGCCGCGCGCTTCCCGGACGTGAAGTTCGAACACGCCACCGGCTACAAGCGCGCCGACAACGTGTCCATCTACTCCGCCCGCTTCTACGAGGGCCGCTACATCATCGGCCAGATCGCGGCGCAGATGTCGGAGAGCGGCGTCGCCGGCTACATCGCCTCCTTTCCGATCCCCGAAGTGGTGCGCGGCATCAACGCGTTCCTGCTCGGCGCGCAGACGATCGATCCCGACTTCAAGCTCAAGGTGGTGTGGGTCAATACCTGGTTCGATCCCGGCAAGGAAGCGGACGCCGCCAAGGTCCTGATCGGCCAGGGCGCGGACATCATCACGCAGCACACCGACTCCACCGCGCCGCTGCAGATCGCGGAAGAGCAGGGCGTGGTCGGCTTCGGGCAGGCGTCGGACATGATCACGTTCGCCCCGAACGCGCAGCTCACCGCCGTCATCGACGAGTGGGCTCCCTACTACGTGGCCCGCACCAGGGCCGTGCTCGAAGGCACCTGGGAGTCCACGGACACCTGGGACGGCATCGCACCGGGCATGGTGCGGATGGCGGAGTACACCAACATGCCGGACGAGGTGAAGGCGCTGGCCATGGAGACGGAGGCGATGATCGCTTCCGGCGAGCTGCACCCGTTCAAGGGCCCGATCTACAACCAGGACGGCGAGATGGTGATCGGCGAGGGCGATGTGCTCGACGACGGCACGCTGCTGGGCATGAACTGGTACGTGCAGGGCGTCGACGACAAGCTGCCGGGGTAGCGTCGCAGCGAGCGTCGCCCCTGGGGACGCTTTCCTGAAACCCCACGCGGGTCCGCCACGAGGTCTTGGGATCCGGCGTCCGTAACGCCGATCCGACGGCCTCCGTGGCGGTTGCCGCTCGTTTCTTCCGCCGCCTGCTCCGTTGAGGCCATGTGGCGTCGCGATCGTGTTCGATCGCCGGCTCACCGCCACGGCGTAGCGCTTCCGATCGCGGGACAGGGATCGCGCATCGGCCGGACTGCCGATAATGAGAGGGGCGTTCGATGCCAACATGTGATCCTTCGCCGTTGTCCGTCGCCGCGATCAACGCGCTCGGCGCCGCGGACTTCACCGCGCTCTTCGGCGACATCGCCGAGCACTCTCCGTGGGTGGCGGAGCGCGCGGCGGCCGTGCGGCCGTTCGCAGACAGGGAGGCGGTGGTCGCCGCCTTCGTCGCCGCAGTGCGTGACGCGCCACCGGAGTCGCAGCTCGAGCTGATCCGCGCTCATCCTGACCTGGCCGGCCGGGCCGCCGTGGCCGACGACGCCGGGTCCGGGGCAGTCGCCGCCGAGTCGCGGCGGGAGCAGGCCGGCGCCGGCCTGGACCGCCTGACGCCGGCCGAGTTCGCCCGCTTCGCGGAGCTCAACGCCCGCTACCGCGCCCGTTTCGGCTTTCCGTTCATCTTCGCGGTGAAGGGCGCGAACAAGGAGATGATCCTGGCCGCCTTCGAGGAGCGGATCGGCAACGATCCCGCCACCGAACGCGCTACTGCGCTCGCCAACGTGGAGCGCATCCTCCGTTTCCGCATCGAAGACCGGATCGCGCCATGAGCGCGGCCGCCGCCGGGCGGATCGTGCGCGGCGCCGTGCTGAGCTACCGCGACGACCCGGCTCGGGCAGGCGCGCAGATCGCGGTCCGGTACCATCCGAGCGGCGCGGTGGTGCTGGGCGGCGACGGCAGGATCGCCTGGTGCGGCCCGGCCGCCAAGCTGCCCGCCCGCTTCCGCGCGCTGGCCGCCGACGACTACGGGTCGTCGCTGGTGCTCCCCGGGTTCATCGACGCCCACATCCACTTTCCCCAGTACCGGATGCTGGCGGCGCCGGGACGGAACCTGCTCGACTGGCTGCAGCGCTTCACGTTCCCGGAGGAGTGTCGCTACGGCTCGCGCGCCCATGCGTGCGCGGCGGCCGAGGTGTTCCTGGACCGGCTGGTCCGGCACGGCACGACCGCCGCCGTGGTGTTCTCCACCGTCCATCGCGCCGCCACCGAGGCGCTGTTCGCCGCTGCCGACGCGCGCCGCATGGCGATCGTCACCGGCAAGACCATGATGGACCGCAACGCGCCCGCGGAGCTGTGCGACGACCCGGCGCGCGGGGCGGAGGAGAGCCGGGCGCTGATCGAGCGTTGGCACGGCCGGGGGCGCCTGCGCTACGCGATCACCGTGCGCTTCGCGGTCACTTCCAGCGAGGAGCAACTCCGCGCCGCCGGCCGGCTTGCCGCCCGCCACCCGGGCTGCCACGTGCACACGCACCTGTCGGAGAGCGCGTCCGAGATCGCTCTGGTGGCGCGCGACTTCCCCTGGGCGAAGGACTACACCGACGTGTACGACCGCTTCGGCCTAGTCGCCGCCCGCAGCCTGTTCGCGCACGGCATCCACCTCTCCGAGCGCGAGCGCGCATGCCTGTCGGCGGCTGACGCCACGGTCGTGCACTGCCCGACCTCGAACACCTTCCTGGGATCGGGCCTGTTCGACCTCCGCCGCCTCGGGAACGGAACGCACGCGGTGGGCGTCGGCCTTGCCACCGACATCGGCGGCGGCACCACCTATTCGATGCTGCAGACCATGGGCGAGGCGTACAAGGTGGCGATGCTGCGCGGCTACCGGCCGACAGCGCACGAGCTGTTCCACCTCGCCACCCGCGGCAACGCTCTTCGGCTCGGCCTGGATGACCAGATCGGGAGCCTGGAACCCGGCCGCTGGGCGGACCTCGTGGTACTCGACCCCGCCGCCACGCCGGTGCTGGCCGACCGTAACGAGCTGTCGGAGGACCTCGAAGAGACCCTGTTCGCGCTGGCGATCCTGGGCGACGACCGCGCGGTGCGCGCCACCTACGTCGCCGGCATCCGGGTGTGGCTCGGGACAGCCTCCCGACGTCCCGCCGTCGACTGGCTGTGACCACATCCTCATGAGGTGGTTCAGGTCCCGCGGTGACGGCCTCGCGACGGCTCATCCACGCCGTGCGAGCAACTCCGGTATTGATGCATCCTGCTCTGTTCCGGCTGCAGGGAAGGACGCGGCCAGCCCTGAAGTTGTTGGAGCACGACATGAGCGAGCGATCTCGCTATCGTCCGTGCGACGCCAGCTACTGAATGGCGGCTGGAGGACGATCTCTTGAACCACAGCGTGCAGAGTGAATTCAGCCAACCGTTCCGGCCGCGGGCCAGGGTACTGCAACTGCTCGGCGACGAGCTGATCGGCAGCGCTCGGCTGGCGGTCTTTGAACTGGTCAAGAACGCGTATGATGCGGATGCGAACGAAGTCGTCGTGAGCCTTGATCTTGCATCGCAGCAGGAGCCCACAATCACCGTCACCGACGACGGGGAGGGCATGAGGCTCGACGTGCTTCGGTCGGTCTGGCTGGTCCCTGGGGACGACCATCGCCGGAAACAGCGCCTGTCCGAACGAAGAACGGCGAAGCATGGGCGACTTCCATTAGGAGAGAAGGGGCTGGGCCGCTTTGCGGCCCACAAACTCGGGAATCACATCACCCTCGTGACGCGGGCTCGGGATTCAGACGAATGCGTCGTGGAAATCGACTGGAACGAGCTGATCGACCAGCCCTATCTGGATGAGGCGCCCGTGACGATCCGGGTCCGTTCTCCTGGAACATTCTCCGACGGGCGGACAGGAACCCGGATCGAAATCCGGCAATTGCGGACGGCCGACTGGCCGCGTGGCGAAGTGCGGCGTCTGCACAACCAGATCACCTCCATCTGCTCACCGTTCGAGGAGCCGGAAGGATTCAAGGCCAGGTTGCTTGTCCCCGGGCGTGAGAGCTGGATTGACGACCTGCTGGACATCCACGAGATCCTTGAGCGTGCGATCTGGAGATTCTCCTTTCGATCCAGGGACGACAGCTTCGACTGGACCTACGAATTCCGGCAGGTTCCAGGCTTCATGCTCGACGGTAGAGTCGTCAAGAAGTCCGGCGACCGGTTGAAGCTCCCTTCGCGTTCAGGCGACGATCAGATGGAAAAGAAGGTTGTTGCAGACGCAGCGGTTTTCAAGGGCATTGGCCCCGTCACCGGGAAGTTCTACGTCTACGACCGTGACCGGGAGATTCGTCAGCGAATGCCCAATATCCGGCTGCTGGAGTCCATCCTCGACGAAACGGGAGGAGTACGGGTCTACCGGGACGGCATCCGGGTATACAACTACGGCGAGCTTGGGGACGACTGGCTTGGCCTCGATCTGCGCCGCGTGAACGTGCCGACACGCCGAATCAGCCGCAATATCATCCTGGGCGCGATACACCTGCGCCTGAAAGAATCGACCGGTCTTGTCGAAAAGACCAATCGAGAGGGTTTCGTGGAGAACGAGCCCTGTGCACAATTGCGTCGCATCGTTCTCGGCGCGCTTGCCGCTCTTGAGACAGAGCGGCAGGCCGACAAGGAACGCATCAGACAATTGACGGAAAGACCAGATGATCCCGTAGCGACGAGGATCGAGAAACCGATACAGGCATTGCGGCGCGAGCTCGAAAAGCAGGGGGTGCAGGAGAAATTCGAGAGCTATGTCGCAAAGATCGAGAAGGACTACCAGAGCATGCAGGAAACGCTGCTCACGGCGGGCATGTCCGGTCTGAATCTGGCGGTCGTGTTTCATGAAGTGGAGCGAGGTGTGAGGGCACTCCATCAAGAAATCTCCGAAGGTGCCGATCTGGAAAGTGCTGCTCTGCAGGCGCGTGATCTCATGCGACTGCTCGACGGATTCGCGACGCTGCTTCGGCGGGACAGCAAGCAGCAGCACAGCGCAAGAAAGCTTCTTGATGCCGCCCGGCGGTTCAATACGCTGCGCTTCCGACATCATCGCATCCAGCTCGTATGTCCGTCGCTGCAGAGCACAGACGAGGGCTTTCAGTCCCGGTTTTCGTTCGGTCTGGTAGTGGGAGCTCTGAACAATCTCGTGGATAACGCTCTCTACTGGCTCCGGGTACGGTGGCCGGACACTCCAGGGCCGGACGAATCACCTGAACGAAGGCTCTACATCGGCGTCTCGCACGACTTGGAGGCAGGCCCCGCGATTGTTGTCGCGGACAACGGCATCGGATTTCAAGGAGACGATCCAGAAAACCTTGCCAGGCCATTCTTCACCCGCAAACCCGAAGGCATGGGGCTTGGCCTCTACTATGCAAATCTGGCCATGGAACTGAATGGCGGGCAGCTTGCCTTCCCAAAGCCGGGAGAGGTTGAGCTACCTGCCGACTTCGACGGCGCTGTCGTCGCCCTGATATTCAAGGAAACGCAATGAGGCTACCTCCACCGCGAGTCATCGCGATCGACGACGAACCGCAACACCTCGCAGGATTGACGCAGGGGCTCAACCGCTATGGTGCGGCATGCCTGCCAGTTCATTTCACGGGTGAGGCGGCCATCGCGCCGTGTTCTCACGTACGAGTGATATTTGCCGACCTCCACCTCAGCGCCGGCCCTCCCGGGGATCACGCCCAGGACTTCGCCGTGATTGGCGGCCTGATTGAAGATACGATTCAGCCAGCGGGGCCCTATTTCATTGTCCTCTGGACCATGTACCCGGATAAAGCGATCGCCCTGCATGATTTCCTTGTGGGGCGTCTTGAGAACGTGGCGAAACCATTTACGGTGCAAGCACTCAACAAGAACGATCATCTTGATCCGCAGGGTAACGTGAAAAGCCCGAAGGCACTTGTCGAAGCCATAGGACAGGCCATTGCAGAACAGGCGCAAATCGGGGCGTTGCTCAATTGGGAGGAACGGGTGCTGGGTGCCGCCGCGGGTACCGTCGCATCCATCACGGAGATGGCGGAGTCGGCTGCAGAAGACACAGGCCCCGGTCATGAAGTCGGAAGACTGCTTGCGAGTCTGGCCGTTGGGGCTGTTGGCGGCGAGCATGTTGAAGAAGACCGGTTTCGGGCGGTGAACGACGCGCTTCTGCCCATCCTCGCAGACCGTATCGCATCCATGCGTTCACGAAAGGCCGATAATGGGCTGTGGCAAGCCGCGCTTGACGGGGCAGGATCTGGTGGCAGGTTGACCCTGGATGAAGCTGCAAGGCTCAACCGCTTGCTTCACATTGCGCCTTCGAATCCCGACGATAATGGAGGCGAACGCGGCACTGTGATCGCTCTGCCAGAGGAGTTTATCGGGGAGGCGTTTGTGAAGACATTCGATCTCAGCCCAGAAGAGGCGGCAACACATCAATTCCGTTGCAGGCAATCCGGAGACGACAACGAACCGTTTTTCTGGGTCCTGATCCAGACACAAGCGGCCTGTGATTACGCGCAGTCCCAGTCCGGACCGCTCCCTTTTCATCTTGGCTTGTGCCTGCCTGAATCAAGAGTCAAAAGGGGAAGTGCGCCGGCTGCTCTCTGGCGCAGTCCGTGCTTCAAATTGGATGACCAAGTCCGTGTTCTGCATGTGAACGCGCGATTCCAGGTGTCGTTGCCCAGAGCAAAGGCCGAGCAGGCAGCACCGCTCTTTCGGTTGCGGGAACAACTTCTCAACGATCTGATCTACCAGTTGCATGGCTACGGCGCCCGTCCCGGAATCATCTCGTTCCGCAAGGCGTAGATTGCTGTCGCTCAGGAGGATGCGATCAGCGTCTCGACCACCGCCTTCATTACCGGCGGGCAGACACCGTTCCCGAGCAGGCGGATGCGGTCGCGGCGCGTGCCGACCGGCAGCTTGAAGTCCTCGTCGAACCCCATGGCCCGTTTGAGCTCCGGCACCTGGAGCATTCGCATTCGCGGTTCGCACCCGTCATGCCGGACTAGGGCGAAGCGGTCGAGGGTCGTGATCGTGCGCAGGGGGCGGTCCAGCGGCTGCCAGCCGCCGGCCCCATCGTTTCCGTAATAGACCAGCAGAAAGCTGGCATCATTGCCAAGCGCCCGAAATCCGCGCTCCGCTCGTTCGAGCGTTGCCGGAGCGCGGCGGGCGTCGAACAGCGCCGATGTTCTCCAGACTTCCGCGGCGTCCAGCACAGATTCGGCCGTTCGCATCGGGCCGGACCGACCGCGAATGGCCCGCGCGGGTTGCCGTGTGCGGTCGCCCACGAGGAACAGTCGGCGGCGGCGCTGCGGCACGCCGAAGTCGGCTGCGTCCAGCACATGTTCCCGAAGGTGATAGCCGAGGTCTTCCAGAGCGTGTTTCAGCTCGCCGTAGCGCGACCAGGGGCGCATATGGATGACGTTCTCCAGAACCAGCCATCTGGGGTGAAGTGCGTGGGCGTACTTGACGACGAGCATGGCGGTGGCGCGGCTCGCCTCGTCGCGCGGGGCTCCGCCCCTGGCGCAGGTATGGCTGGTGCATTCCGGCGACGCCAGCAGCAGGTCGATCCTGCCGACTGTCCTGCTCAGGGCACCGAGGCGGATGTCTTCCAGACGGCGGGCGACGATCCGGGCGTCCGGGAAGTTGGCGGCAAACGTCCCGGCCGCGATGTCGCACATGTCCACACCAGCGACCACGTCCATCCCCGCTGCCCGTGCGCCCGCGCTACTGCCGCCCGCGCCGCAGAACATGTCAAATGCTCGTATCATCCGCCGGCGCTCGCCCCCATCGGGGGGCCAGAGGAAAGCGGATGATCTCCCCGGCTTGGAGCAGGCCCGTCGCAGCGGATGAACTCCGCCAGTCTTTGTTCGATGTTCTCCTCGTCCCGCGTTTCGCATTCCCAGATCACCAGGACCCGCCAGCCGAGATTCCGCAACGCCTGTTCATTGCGCCTGTCACGGGCGATATTCTGCGCGAATTTCTCGGTCCAGAACACGACGCGAGACTTGGGCGTATAGGCGTAGCGGCAGTCCTCGTGCCGGTGCCAGAAGCAGCCGTGAACGAGCACGGCCAGCCGGTGTTTCGGAAGCACCAGATCGGGACGGCCTGGAAGATCCTTCCGGTGCAGGCGGAAGCGCAGGCCCATCCGGTGGGCGATTCGGCGGACGGCCAGTTCGGGGGCCGTGTCGCGTCCGCGAATCCCCCTCATCAGTTCGCTTCGTCGCTGGCTGTCCACGATGTCGGTCATGCGCTGGCCTCCAACAGCAGGGACATCAGGGAATCGTTCAGTGCTGAAGCAGACTGTGAGCCAGCCTCCGAGATGGCGGCAGTGGCACGCGTCGCTGCAACAGCTTGGTCATAGCGACGTTGAAGAGAAAGCGGTGGTATCGGTAACGGCAGGGACTTGATCTCCCTCGCATTGATGTTGGCTTGTCCGATTGCGCCGCGCGCGTTGTCGAAGAGCCGGCGCTTCATGGCACTGGAGTTCATGAATGCCCAAACGTAGGAAGGACAGGCGCGGGCCTTGTCAAGGCGCAGTCGGATAAAGTATGAGGCAGCGACCGCTGCGAAGCGGCCGTCCCACATTCCCGTCTTGCCGACAAGTTCCTTGCTATTAGTCCGATTGAACAGAATATCTCCGGCACAAAGCGCATGTTTCGCGATGTCAATGTCCGATAACAGGACATATTTCAATTCGGCGCAGTCGAGATTGCCATCGTAGGTGACATTTCCCATCCTCAGTACCGGCACCCCTTCGGCGTAATTATTGGCTTTCCTGCTAGTGCCGTATTGCGTCGAAATGCAAACATCGCCCAGTGGGCTGACCTCCCACTCCATCGGGTTCTCCACCGGATCCCCGAACATCTTCACGAACAGCGCCGGTATGAATTCCGCCAACCGCTCCTGTGCCCGCGCCCGCAACCGCTCGATCTTCGCCGCCCGGTTCAGGATACCGACGATCCGCCGCTGTTCTTCGAGCGGGGGGAGAGAGACGGGCAAGCGCGCCAAGAGCCGAGTACCGAAGGCTGCCTGGCTCACCCACTGTGTGCAGTGAGCTCGAAAATGCCCTTGCATCCAGAGCCGCCGGAGATATGCCGCAACGAACATCGGGTCGCAACGCGCAGGATCGATCCGGATGAGGGTTACATGATTCGAAAAGCCGGCATTGAGATTCTCGCGAACAACAGCCGTCTTGCCGACAAGCTCGGGACTGTTCGTGTTGTTGAAGAGGATATCGCCAGCGTGCAGACCTGCCTTCGATCGAGGGGCAGCCTCGCTTGGCACCCGATACTCCTGAGTTAGGTCGATCTCTCCGTTTCGTCCGATGTTGAACGGTCTCAGATGAAGTAGGCCCTGCGTCACAAGCTTGGACTTGCCGCACGCAAAGCCACTCTCCATCGTCGTGGCAAGCTGATCCAGGCGAACCTGCGAGGACGTGATCATCCCTTCACCGTCTCCTGCACCGCGTCCGTGAGATCGTCGATCTCGCCCAATATCTTGGTCTCGATGGCCCGCAGTTCATCCAGGATTTCCAGCGGATCGCGGTGTTCGACCTTCGCTTGGCTCAGCGGCCGGTGGCGGTTGGCGCTCAGGTTGAAGTCGGCGGCACGGATCATGTCAGCCTCGGCGATCCACCAGTTCTCTGTCCAGTCGGCGTCCGTGTCCCGGTCCCGCCATGCGGCCCACCGTGCTTGCCGGTCGAGGAACGCCTCGATCAGGCCGGGCAGGTCGTCTTCCTTGATCGGCTGGTCGTGGTTGGCGTCGAGCTTGAAGCCGTCGTTGTCGGCGTGGAGGAACAGGACGCGCCCGGTCGCGCCGCCCTTGCGGAACACCAGCACCGAGGTCTTGACGCCGGAGTAGGGGTTGAAAACGCCGCCCGGCAGCGACAGCACCGCCTCCACCGTGTTGTTCTCGACCAGCCGACGGCGCAATTCACGGTGCGCGCCGGTGGAGCCGAACAGCACGCCTTCCGGCACCACGACGCCACAACGACCGCCGTCCTTCAGGTGGTTGAGCATGTATTGCAGGAACAGGAGCTCGGTCTGCGCCGTCCGTCCGACCTTCACGTCCTCGACGATGCGGTCCCGGTCCAGCCGGCCGGAGAAGGGTGGATTGGCGAGGATCACGTCGAAGCCGTGCGCCGGGAATCCGAGTTCCGCCTTCGCCGCCCGGTCGAGAGAACGGGTGAGTGCGTCGCGGCGCAGGATGCGCACTCGATCCAGCCCGCGCAGGGTCAGGTTCATGGTGGCGAGCCGGACCATCTGCGGATCGACATCCGCCCCGTAGAACGTCGATTCCTGCAACTGCTGCACGGCGTTGCGGCTCAGCATGTCGCCAAGGCCGCGCCGGACGGTCTTGCCCTCCGCGTCGATCTCCTCGATCCCGTCGGGCGAGGAGTTGGCGAGCCGGATATGGTCCCACGCGCCGACCAGGAAGCCGGCCGTCCCCGCTGCCGGGTCGTATACCGTCTCGCCCAGCCGGGGATCGACGAGCCGGACCAGGGCGCGGATGACGTGGCGCGGCGTGCGGAACTGGCCCAGCTCGCCGGCCTGCCGGATCTGGCGCAGTACGTGCTCGAACAGGTCGCCCTTGGTGTCCGCGTCCACCCGGTCGAGATGCAGGTCGTTCAACTGGCTGACGACCTGGGTGAGCACGGTCGGCTCGTCGATCACCAGCCGCGCGCCGTCCATGAAGTCGGTGACGCCGTTCGCGGCGAGTTCGGCGTGGAACGGGAAGACCTCCTCGCGCACCCAGTTGACCAGCCGCTCGCCGTTGAGCGCATGCGCCCAGGACGACCAGCGCAGAAGCTCACGCGGTGCCGTCGTGGCGCCGGGGTGCCGGGCGTTGCGCGGATCGCGCAGGGTCCAGTCGCCCTCGAAGACGCTGGCGTACGGAGGGCTCCCCGGCCGCCCGGCCGCGCGCACCCGCGCCGCGTCCGCCGCCTCGTACCTGGAGAAATAGATCAGGAAGCTGAGCTGTTCTGCGTTCTGGGCCGGGTTCGGATAGCCGCCACCGAACAGGTAATCGCGGATGCGGTCGATGCCGCGCCGGAGCTCGGGCGTCATCGGCATACCGTTATCGCTTCCCCGGCGCGGCCGGTTTCGGCCCCGCCGCCTGCTGCCGGCCGCTGCCCGAACACCGAGGCATTGAATCCAGAGATCAGCCGACCGAGCGATTCCTCGCCACCGAACACGCGCCGCGCCTGGTCGTAGCCGCCGAGCGCGGCGAACGGATGTTCGTCGAAGTCCCATCCGCCGAAGGCGTCCAGGCTCGTTGCGTCCGCCCGTACCCGGCTTCCGATCAGGGCCGCCCAGCGCGCCTGTTCCGCATCGAACTCTTCATGCTCGCCACGCCACGCCTCGAAGCGCAGGCCGACGTCGGCGGCGCGCGCCTCGTGCTCGGGCGTGCGCACGATACGGCCCGTCTCGTCGAGCGTCAGCCAGTCGCGGCTCTCCGGGTCGATATGGTCATCCACGTCCAGGGTCAGCAGCATGCGAGGCTCGCCGGGACGGTAGCCGGGCTGTGATTCCCGGATGAAGCCGCCTTCGATCTCCACGTCGTCATCGCCGTGGAAATCCGTCACCCCGACGAAGTCGAAGATCGTGAACCCGGTCTTTTCGATGTGCGGCGCCTTGCGCGTGCCCCGCCCGCGCATCTGCCGGTAGAGGATGACGCTGCGCGTGAACCGCGCCATCACGAGATTGACCACCTCCGGGCAATCGAATCCGGTGTCCAGCATGTTCACGCTGACGAGTATCTTCGGATAGTCCTCGTCCTTGAAGCGCTTGACGATGGCGCTGGCATCGGGCGCGGGACCGCCGCCGACATCGCTCACCACGAAGTCGGCATAGCGCACGCCTGGGTGCGGCTTCAGGTCCGCGAAGTGTTCGTCGAACATCTCCGCCAGCGTCTCGGCATGCCGCCGGGTCACCGCGAACACGATGGTCTTGCCCCAGGCGGGCCAGCGCCGGATGCCGTCCCGGCCGGTGAAACCGTTCCCGTGCGCATCGCGGAACTCCCGCACCAGGGCGCGGTTGCGCTCGGGGATGGTGAACGTGCGCTCCAGTGCGCGTGGGTCCACCGTGATGACATCCGAACTTGCGAACAGCTCCTCGAACTCCTCTCGTGTGGCCGCGTCCATCGCCGTCCAGTCGAGCTCGTCGCGGCGGACGGGAAAGCCGTCTCCGGCCGCTGTCTTCACGGTCATCGCCCGGTAGATGCGGTAGGGCACGAGATGGCCTTCCGCGATGGCCCGGCGCAGGGTGAAGCGGAAGGTGGGCTCCGCAAGCCCGAAGAAGCGCAGCGTATCGCGCACGAACAGCTCGTCCTCGGGATCGGGCTGCGCGTCGGCCTCAGCCACGCACGGCGTAGCCGTGAGACCGAGCTGGATGCCGTCGAAGTGCCGCAACACGCCGCTCCACTTCCCATAGATCGAGCGGTGGCATTCGTCGGTGATGACCAGATCGAAGTAGCCGGGCGACAAACTGCGGTACTCCGCGATCATGGTCTGCAAGGTCGCGACGGTGATCCGCTTGACGCGGTCGAAGCCGCGGCCCGGCCGCAGCACATGGCAGGGATAGTCCCGGAGATGATCCGTGAACGCGTCTTCGGCTTGGCGCGCCAGCGCGATCCGATCGACGAGGAACAGCACGCGGGTGATGATCCCCGCCTCGAACAGCCGTTTGACGAATGCCGCCGCCGTGCGGGTCTTTCCGGTCCCCGTCGCCATCTCGACCAGCAGTTTGCGCCGACCGCGCAACAGCTCGGCGCACAGCGCCTCGATGCAGTCGATCTGGTAATCGCGATCGACGATCTTCCGGTCGATCGCGACGGTGGACAGGTCGCGGCGGACGTGGCGCGCGGCGATCCGCCGCTCGAGATCGTCCTGCGAGTAGAACCCTGCGATCCTGCGCGCATGGGCATCGGTCTCCCGATCCAGGAACCACACCTCCTCGCCGTTCGACAGGAAGACGAACGGTACGCCGAGCCGCTCGGCATAGCGGCAGCCCTGGTCCTGCGCCGAGATGGAATCGATGCCTGCGCGTTTGGCCTCCAGCACCGCCATCGGCCGGCCCTGTCGGTCGCACAGCACGTAGTCGGCTTGCGTGCCGTCGGGGAGTGCGTGCTCGAACAGAACGCTCGAGCCGTCGGTCAGGTTCCATCGTGCATCCTCGAGCAGGGCGTCGATCTTGACGCGCGCGAAGGCTTCGGTGGTTCCGGTCACGCCGGTCACGCCGCCGTCCACGGATTGACGATCTCGATGTCGATATCATCGAAGTCCCTGACGTTGCGCGTCGCTACCGCCATATCGCGCGATCGGGCGATCGCTGCGATCTGGCAGTCCGCCGGCGGGACCGTGCGGCCGGCGGAACGGCGCATGGTCGCGATATCCGCATAGGCGCGGGCCGCCCCGCTGTCGAACGGCAGCACGCGGTCACCGAAGGCGTCGCTCAGCATTCGCTCGATGTCCGAGACCAGCGATTCCCGCCGCCGGCCCGCCGACAGAATGGCGGCACCGTAGCGCAGCTCCGCTGCGCCGACCACCGAGAAGAACAGGTCTTCCAGGGCGTGATCAGCGGCCCACGCCTCGACGGCCGGATCGGGCGCCTTGCGAATCAGTTCGGACACCACATTGGTGTCGAGCAGTACGGACATGATCGCGGATCAACCGAAGGACGACGGCTCGCGCGCGGGCTCGCGCGGCGGCAACTCCAGGTCCACGCCGTTGTCCGGTCCGAAATGCGAGCGCACGATGCTCGCGAGGTTCCGCGAATCCGCCGTGCGCCCCACCGCATCGCGCAGGATCAGCCGCGCCTCCTCCTCCATGGAGCGGTGGTGTTCGGCGGCGCGCACGCGCAGGCGCGTCTTCACGTCGTCGTCGAGGTTGCGGATCGTGATGCTCGCCATGGCCAAGCCCTCCGTTCTTCCGAGAGCTCAATCTACGGCCCGATTGCGTTGCAATCAAGCGTTCGCACCGGGCTGGCCGGCCTGCGTTCGCACTCGGATCCGTGTTTACAGTATGACTCGGTTCTCACATGATCACGCCGGCCTGCGGCCGGTAGAAATTCTGACGACATCCGGTCTCCGAGGAGGAACCCATGTATGTGATCGTCGCCCCCATCCAGATCAAGGAAGGGCACAAGGCCGAGTTCATCGAGGCGATGCTCGGGGACGCACGCGGCTCCGTGAACGACGAGCCGGGCTGTCTGCGATTCGACGTGATCCAGGACGGAGCCGATCCGAACCGCATCTGGCTCTACGAGGTGTACGTGGACGAAGCGGCCTTCCAGGCCCATA
This sequence comes from Spirochaetia bacterium, assembly GCA_965215345.1. GTDB lineage: Bacteria > Spirochaetota > Spirochaetia > SZUA-6 > Bin103 > CATQHW01. Next base: position 4,294,616 of record CBDCDL010000002.1, read on the forward strand.
CGAAGACCCCGCACTTTCTCAAGTGGCGGGACACCGTCAGGGACTGGATGGACGACCGGCCCGTCGGCGCGGGCGCGGGCAGCTACAATGTCTGGCCGCCGGACGACGACTGGAAGTAGGCTCCAGATGCCACAGCACGAACCGTGGCATGCGGTGGCGACGGACTTGGTGGACGTCGCGGCCGGCCGGGCGGCCGCCGACTTGGTGATCCGCGGCGGCCGCTGGGTCAACGTGCTCACGCGCGAGGTGGTTCCCGGCATGGACATCGCCGTGCGCCGGGGCCGCATCGCCTGCATCGTCGAGGACGCCGGCTACTGCATCGGCGAGGCCACCCGCGTGGTCGAGGCCGAAGGCCGCTTCCTGGTGCCCGGACTGACCGACGGCCACCTGCACGTCGAGAGCAGCATGTGCACGACCACGGAGTACGTGCGCGCCGTGCTCCCGCACGGCACCACGGCCATCTTCACCGACCCTCACGAGGTCGCCAACGTGTTCGGCCTGGACGGCGTCCGCATGATGGTGGCCGAGGCGGAAGCGGCGCCCATTCACGTCTTCGTGCAGATGCCTTCCTGCGTTCCGTCGGCTCCGGGGTTGGAGACGCCCGGGGCGCGCATCACGCCGCCGGACGTGCAGGAGGCGATGACTTGGCCGGGGATCGTCGGTCTGGGCGAGATGATGAACTTCTCCGGCGTGGTCGGCGGCGATGCGCAGATGCACGCCGAGATGGCCGCCACCATGCGCGCCGGCAAGACGGTCGGCGGCCACTACCCGGGCCCGGAGCTGGACCGGGACTTCCACGCCTACGTGGCCGGCGGCCCCGCCGACGATCACGAGAACACGCGGGAGGTGGACGCCGTCGAGCGCGCCCGACGCGGCATGCGGCCGATGCTGCGGCTGGGGTCGGCCTGGTACGACGTGGCGGCTCAGATCACGGCCATCACGGAGCGCGGGCTCGACCCGCGCCAGTTCATCCTGTGCACGGACGACGCGCACGCCGGCACGCTGGTGGCGGAGGGTCACATGGACCGCGTGCTGCGGCATGCGATCGGGCTCGGCCTCGACCCCCTGATCGCCCTGCAGATGGCGACCATCAACACCGCGCAGAACTTCGGTGTCGATCGCGATCTGGGCTGCCTTGCGCCGGGGCGCTCTGCCGACGTGGTGCTGGTGGAGGATCTCGACGACTTCGTCGCCGGGACCGTGATCGCACGCGGCGAAGTGGCGGCCGAGGAGGGGAGGCTGCTCCTCGACCTGCCGCCCTGGAACCATGAAGAACGCTTTCGCCGGTCGGTCCGAGTGGCGCGGCCGCTGGCCGCCGGGGACTTCGCGGTGGACGCCGGAAGCCGCTCGGGACCGGTGACGGCCAACGTGATCGGCGTGATCGAGAACCACGCCGCCACCCGCCGCCTGACCGCGACCCTGGCAGTGCGCGACGGCTTGGTGCAGCCCGATCCGGCGCAGGACGTGCTGCCGCTGGCCCTGGTGGAGCGCCACCACGGAACCGGCAGGGTCGTGAACGGCTTCGTGCAGGGCTTCGGCTTCGACACTGCCTGCGGCGTGGCCACCACCGTCGCCCACGACTGCCACCACCTGCTGGTGACCGGGACCTGCGCCGCGAACATGGCGCGGGCCGCGAACGCGCTGGTCGACGCCGGCGGCGGCGTGGCCGTGGTGCGCGACGGCACGGTGACCGCGCTGGTCGAGCTGCCGATCGGCGGACTGATGTCCGACGAGCCGGCCGGCGTGGTCGCCGAGAAGTCCGCCCGTGTGATGCAGGCGCTCACCGAGTGTGGCTGCGCGCTCAACAACGGCTACATGCAGCTCAGCCTGCTGGCGCTGGCCGTAATTCCCGAGATGCGGATTTCCGACCTTGGCTTGGTCGACGTCTCGCACTTCATCCACGTCCCCGTGATAGTCGAAGCCGACTGATCGCGCGATCGATCGAGGATCGCTGGACGCCGGCTCCCCGCTCCCATACCCTCCGACGGACAACGCCGATGGCATTCGTTCGACAGCGCTACGGAAAGGCCAACGTCCGCGTGTTGCGCGTGCGGCGCGACGGCGATCGTCACCAGGTCCGCGAGAACCGCGTCACGGTCATCCTGGACGGAGAGTTTTCCCGAGCGTATACGGACGCCGACAACGCACCGGTCGTGGCCACCGACACCATGAAGAACCTGGTCAACATGCTGGCGTTGCTGCACCTGGACGCGGCCAACGAGTCGTTCGCGCTGACTATCGCGCAGTGCTTCCTGGACCGTTACGAGCAGGTTGCCGACGCGCGCGTCCGGGTCGAGGAAACGGTGTGGGACCGCATGCGGATCGACGGCCGCGAGCACGAGCACGGCTTCGTGAGGGCGGAGGGCGGGACACCGTTTGCCTGCGCGACCGTGACGCGGTCGTCGCGGGAGGTCGAAGCCGGCTTCCGGGATTTCTCCATCATGAAGACCACGGGCTCCGGGTTCGTCGATTACCTGCAGGACGAGTACACCACGCTGCCGCCGACGACCGACCGCATCCTGGCCACCCGTATGGCGGCGGCTTGGCAGTTCGCGGGCGGCGCGCTCGGCGACCGCGGCGACTACGACGCGGTCGCCGGCGCGATCAGCGAGGCGTTGCTGCATGTCTTCGCTACCACCTACAGCCGCTCGGTGCAGGACAGCCTGTACCGGATGGGGGAGGCCGCGCTCGCCGCCGCGCCCGCCGTCAGCGAGATTACCCTGCGCATGCCTAACGTCCATTATCTGCCGATCGACCTCTCTTCGTTCGGGCAGGACGCACGCGGCAAGGTGTTCCTTCCCACGGACGAGCCCAGCGGCCAGATCGAAGCGACCCTCCGGAGGGAATGATGGGCGCGCTCACCACGCACGTGCTGGACACCGCGCAGGGCCGGCCGGGAGCCGGCATCAAGGTGGAGCTCTTCGACGAGAACGACGGCCGCCGTCCGGTCACCGCCGTCCGCACCAATCAGGACGGGCGCTGCGACGCACCGTTGCTCGAAGGCGACGCCTTCCACCCGGGCCAGTGGGAGCTGGTGTTTCACGTCGGCGAGTACTTCGCCGCGACCGACCTGCCGACCGCGAATCCGCCGTTCCTGGACCGGGTCACGATCCGCTTCGGCATCGCGGCCGACGCCCACTACCACGTGCCGCTGCTGGTGGCGCCGTGGGGCTACACCACCTACCGCGGCAGTTGATCAGGCAACCGCGGCCATCCGCTTCATGGACCGACGCGCAGCGCGTTGTGCCTCCGCGAGTTGTTCTTCGTGCGCATGGAGCGGGGTTGTGCGAACCTTGAACTGTGATTATAGTCATACGACCATGGATTTGATCAAGAGGGTATGGGAATGGAGTTAGCCTGGCTTGGAACGGCTTCTCAGCTTCCACGGATCGCTGCCCACCCAGAAACATGGTGCACGGTCTCAACTCAAGATCCACGAATTCGTCAACCGAAGCATCTGTGAATGTTTGGATGACCATTCAAAGTGTGGTCTCGACTTGCAAGCTCTACACTTCGGTACGATCTCTGTTATTAGAGGTTTCCGGCAGGAAATCGAACAAATCCGATTGTGTAAACCGGTCCCTATATCGGTCAACCACTACCGATGACAATCTTCTTACCCGTCTATTGGTGAGCCTCAGCGCAACCGGCATGTGGCTAATCAAGATGCCGATGCTCCGTAACGGAATCGTCCTAGGTGTCGTCGGAATAGTTCTTACGATCGCCCTTTTTGGTCTAGGGACTTGTCGTGACAAAGAGTTCATGAGCAACGATTTGCGGCAAAAGATCATTGCTGCGGAGACCCACATCCAGGACATTGAGCCCAAGATACAAGCCATTGATCGAGAAATCGAGGACTGGAAAGCAATAGCCTACGCGAACGACGAATACATGCGAATCATGGCCATCCACGACGATATGGAAGCTGCAAGATTCATGGCATTAGAGGCACTTGATCGAATCGGCGGAAGTGATGTACTGATAAATGATAGTAACCGGGAGCAGTGGAGAGCAATACTTGATGATGTTGGCTTTGTCCGCTATCGACCGATGTCGATTATAATGGCCGAGCTAACGGACTCTGGCATCACCCAAAATTTGCCGATAGGACACATCTTGTTTGTTCCTGATAGTGCCCAACATTTCGCTGACAAAATAGGTGCGTGGAGTGAATCACAAGACGATTTAGCGAAGAATCTATTCTTTGACCTTCTGATGAAATTTGGCGTAGGACATCCACGAGCAGGACGCGCGGTGGGACAAGAGATCGCACGTAAATTGGATGAACTGGCGGAGACCAGGGGCCGTTATAGTCAGCAAGTGTGGCTAATGAGCCAAGAGCGTTCGTTGGCCCAAATGTTATCTAGTCTCGTAGCGACACCCTCTTACTGCGGTGTGTTTCCCAAGAAACTGGGGACGGTCAATAGAGAATCCGCTTCGCACGAGGTCCTGGCGGAAGAAGCAGCAGCCAAAGCGAGAACTGCTGTCAATGCTCCACAGAACCTGCAGTTCCGTGATGAGAACCGCGACGGAATAGCGTCGGTCTGGTGGAACGACGTAACCAGCGTCGACGGTTACTTGTTGCTGTGGGCATCGACATACAAATACGTTGAGACAAATGGAGTCTTGGAATTGGTCCAGATGCCTGAGCCTCCAGAGTGCGATGCAATAGATAGAGAAGCGCAAGAAATCGAGGCTGATGGGAAGTATGTATTCCCACGAAAGATCAGGACGAGTAGCAACGGATGGACGATTGAACTTGCGAACTACCGTAGTACCTGGAGAGTGTGCGTTCGTGCTCACAGAGGAAATGACAGAAGCAAGTGGGCCGAAATAACTATCACGTTAGATTACTTTCAGCCGCGCAGATAATGGAGTGGAGATACAAGCATGGGAGGCAGGCGCTATGCTGAGGCGCGAGTGCAATTGCTTGCTACCTCAAATAATAGAGACTCAAAAGCGATGTTGAAGCTCGGGCGTCGTCATGGCATCCAGAGCCGCTTGGTATGGTAGGATGATCCGTGACTGTAACGAGTGTCCTCATCTGACTGTGTTGCCATTGGGCGCGTATCGAATGGGCATATCGGCCGGCGGGGCCGGGAAACGACGCGATCACGTTTGACAGGAGATCAGGACTCCCGAACCGATGCGTGCCGGCCACGAGATTCGCTACGACGCCGAGTACGAGCGCAACGGCGTGGGGCATCCGCTGACGTACTACGCGCCGTTCGACGATTGGCGCAGGACCGATGTAGCCGACGACCATACCAGGCCGACTTGGGCGGAAAGGTGCGCCGCCTGGAGGAGAAGACTTTCCCGAGGCGCAACGGATCACGCTGGTGATGGACAACTTGAACACGCATACGCGCGTCTCGCTGTACCGGACCTTTGCGTCGGAGAAGGTGCCCGCGTTGCTGGACAACCTGGAGTTCGTGTACACGCCGAAGCACGGCAGTTGGATGAACATGGCAGAGTGCGAGTTCAGCGTGCTGTCACGGCGATGTCTGGACCGCCGGATAGCGGGCATCGACACGCTGCGGGACGAGGTGAATGCCTGGACGGAACAGCGCAAATCGGACGAGCAAGCCAGTGGAGTGGCGCTTTACCACCGCCGATGCACGGATCAAATTGTACCATCTCCTATCCTGTCATCAAAGATTGATAGAGGACTAGCAGTAGGGATTTATGAGGTGATTTCTCGGAGTGGGATGCATTCCGTCTTGCAGGAGGGTACTCGCACAAACCTCTGATGAAGGCTGGGGTCGTGCGTCCCGTATCAACGTGAGTTGGCATGACGCCCAAGAGTATGTGCGTTGGCTGTCGAGTAGGACGGGGAACAATTATCGGCTAGTAAGTGAAGCTGAGTGGGAGTATGCGGCTCGTGGTGAGACAAGCACGTTATGTCGGAACATCGGTTCAGGACGACGACGGAAATCGTGAAATCAGTCGCGGGTCGAATGTGAACTTCTCGACTCCGGAAATCGTGATGCGCGCGGCGTCCCGATGCCGATGGTTGATCAGGAAGTTCCTGTCGTCGGCGTCCGGGATCGGTACGATCACGGATGGAACCCGCAAGAGACATGCAGACACACGGTCCAGCCACGCACTGCCGATCGAGCGGGTCACCCGCTGATCGCCCCGCCAGTCGTGCGGCAGGTCGGCAAGCAGCGACTCGTCCACCTGCAGGTCGTCCGGCACGTCGTAGCGGATGAGCAGGGCGTCGTCCGGCAGCAGGTCGGCTTCCTCGACGTGTACGAGCTTCTCCAGAACGCACAGTGCGGGTCCGCTGGCGCAGTAGGTGACCAGCCGGCCTCGCTCGTTCCAACGGCCTGCGTATTCGAGCCCGTAGCCGCCGTCGAATCGCTCGGCGTATGCCGCAGCCGATAGCCGCCAGAGGCGCATCAGGCCGCCGCACCCCAGGCGATGCTCGCCAGCAGGCTCTCGACCACACGGGCGCCGGCATCGGTGCGGATCAAGTCCATCGGCGCGTGGCCACCAAGCGAGCCCAGGCTTCGGTGCAGCCAGCGATGCGCCTTGTCGCGGCTGCCGAACGTCCTCTCGGCAAGCACCAGGCCACGCGCAACGCGTGCCGCACGATCGGACTCATCCACCGTCAGGGGGCCTCCGTTCGCCCGCCGGTGGGACAGGGTGCGCGGCTTGATGATGAGAGAGCCCACTTCCGCCTCGGTGACGCCGCTTTCCCGGAGCGCATCGATTGCCCTGACGCCGAAGCCGCGTGCCACCGCTCCTGCCATTTCCGCATCCGTGCGCACCTCAAGCCCAACGCCGTCGACGCCGCCGAGGCGCGCTGCTGCGGCTTCCGCTACCGTGCAGGTCACTTCCGCAGGCACTTGCCCTTCCATCCCTGCAATATGCCGATAGTATTGCGGCATATTGCAAGGACGGTCAAGTCACAGCGCGTGCCCCGATGGACCGGTAAGGAGCACTCGACGGCACGTTCGGTGCGTCGACTCCTCGGTGCAGGTCGAGCAACACGCGTTCCGGGGTCATGGGGGCGTCGAGGGTCAGATCGGCGTCCGGGCGGAAGGCCTTCATGGCGTTGCGGAGGGCGAAGAAGACGCCGATGCCGTACATCAGCGGCGGCTCGCCGACCGCCTTGGCGCCGAGCGGTCCGTACGGGTTGTCCTCCGGCTCCAGGAACTTCACGGCCATGTCGTCCGGCATGAAGTAGACGTCCGGGGCCTTGTAGGTGGACAGGGCGTGGGAGAGGCAGCGGCCTTCCGAGTCCCACTGCAGGTCTTCCATGGTCATCCAGCCCATGCCCTGGGCCAGCCCGCCCTCCACCTGGCCGCGGTCCACGGTGGGATTGATGGTGCGGCCGAGGTCGTGGACGATCTTCACTTGGTCGACGGCGTAGGTGCCGCGCAGGCAGTCGACGGTCACCTCGAACACGGCGGTGCCGTAGACGTGGTAGGCGAACGGGCGGCCGTGCTCGCGCTCCTCGTCATAGTGGATGCCGGGCGTGGCATAGTAGCCGTGCGCGGAGAGGCGCTTGCGGGAACGGTAGGTGAGGCCCACCAAGTCGGTCCAGCCCATGCCGGAAGGCTTGCCGGCGACATGAATCTGTTCGGAAGCGATGGTGACCATGGCCGGGTCCGTCCCCGACTCCCGGGCTGCCACCTCGCGCATGCCCTCGAGGATGGACTCGACCGCGATGATCGCGGCGTTGCCGTTCAGGTCGGTGGTTGCGCTGGCGGCGCTCGGTGACATGTTGGCGACCCTGGTGGTATTGGTGCTCTCGACGCGTACCCGCCGCCGCGAGATGCCGAAGGTGCGCGCCACCACGGCGGCGACGTTGCTGCTGATGCCCTGGCCCATCTCGATGCCACCGGTGGTCACGCTCACGCTGCCGTCGGCATAGACGTGGACCAGGGCGTTGCCCTGATTGAGGTGGCTCTTGGTGAACGAGATGCCGAAGCACACCGGCATCAGGGCGCAGCCTTTCTTGACCGCGAAGTTGCGCCGGTTGTGCTCGTCGACCCGATGCCGGATCCCGTCGACGTCGAACGACGACACCAGTTCGTCCCAGGTCCGCTCGGCGCGGCTCCGCTCCACGACCTGCCCGTAGTGGAAGACGTCGCCGTCGCGCAGCAGGTTGGCGCGCTGGATCCTGGACGCCTCGATCCCCATCGCTTCGGCGGCCTTGGCGATCGCGGCCTCGATCACGTACATGCCCTGCGGGCCGCCGAAGCCGCGGAAGGCGGTGTGCGGTGGCAGGTTGGTCCGGCACGGAGCGGCGGTCACGCGCACGTTGGGGATGAAATAGGCGTTGGTGGCGTGGAACAGCGTGCGCGCCAGCACCGGCGGCGACAGGTCGGCGAAGGCGCCGGAGTTCTGGTAGAAGATGGCCTCGTAGGCCAGAATCCTGCCGGCAGCGTTCAGCCCGATCCTGAAGTCGGCGGAGTAGGGATGGCGCTTGCCGGTCATCCTGATGTCGTCCAGTCGGTTCAGCACCAGCTCCACCGGCGCGTCCAGATGGTCGGCGGCCAGCGCGGCCAGCGCCGCCCAGTGGGTGGCCTGGTCCTCCTTGCCGCCGAAGCCGCCGCCGAGCCGCTTCACGTCCACCTCGATCTTGTGCATGGATCTGCCGAGCACCGTCGCCACGACGTGCTGGACCGCTGCCGGCCCCTGAGTGGAAGAGAACACCCGCATCGCGCCGTCCTCCCCGGGTACGGCGCGGGCGCGCTGGGTCTCCAGGTAGAGGTGCTCCTGGCCGCCGATCTCGCAGCGCCCCTCGACCACCAGGTCGCAGTCGCCCCACGTGGCGGCCACGTCGCCGGCGGCCATGGTGCGCGGCGGATGGATCAGGTCGCCGGTCGCGAACGCCGCGCGCGGGTCGATCACCACCGGCAACTCGTCGATCTCCACCTCGATCAGGTCGCGCGCCTGCCGCGCCTGGCGCGCGGTGCGGGCCACCACCAGGGCGATGGGGTGGCCGATGAAGCACGCCTCGTGCTCTACCAGCAGCTCCTCGTCCTCGATGACCGGGCCGAAGCGGTTGACGCCGGGGATGTCGACGGCGGTGAGCACCGCCACCACGCCGGGAGCGGCGCGCGCAGCGGCGGTGTCGAGCCGGGTCACGATGCCGTGCGCTAGCGGGGAGCCGGCCACCGCGGCGTGCAGCATCTCGGGCGGGGGCGGCACATCGTCCACGTACTGCGACTCGCCGCGCACGTGCAGGTGGGCGTCGATGTGATTCACGACAGGCCCCGCGCATAGAACGCTTCCACGGCGAAGCGCTCGGGAAACAGGGTCACGAAGTGGGCGATCAGCAACTGCCGCGCCAGCAGGCGCTTGTACTCGGCTGACCCGCGGATGTCCGTGATCGGTGCGATTTCCTGCCGGGCGAGGCGTACCGCCTCCCACGCCGTGTCCAGGTCGAGGGCGCGGCCGCGCAGCGCCCTCGAAGTCTCGTGCAGGTAGAGCGGGATCGGCGCCACGCCGCCCAGGCTGACGTGCGCGTCGGCGATCGTGTCCCCCGTGCAGCGGATCGCGCACGCGCTGTTGACCGACGCGATGTCCAGGCAGGTCCGCTTGGAGACCTTTTCGAAGTTGACCCGGGCGGCGGACGGATCGGGGAACGCCACCTCGGTGAGCAGCTCGCCGGGCAGCAGGTCCATCTGCTTGTAACCGCGGTAGAACTCCTTGAGCAAGACCGACCGTCGCGTGCCGCCGCCGTCCAGCACGACGCGCGCGTCCAGCGCCAGCAGCAGGGCGGTGAAGTCCCCGATCGGGGAGGCGTTGACGATGTTGCCGGCCAGGGTGGCGCGGTTGCGGATCTGCCAGGAGGCGATGAGGTGGTTGAACGCTGCGATGCGCGGGATCGCCTCGATCACGCGCGGGTCGGCGCCGAACTCCTCGAAGGTGGTGAGCGCGCCGATGCGGAACTGCCCGCCGGAGCGCCGGATGCCTTTCAGCGCCGGCCGCCGGTTGAGCACGTCGACGCGGCGGTCCGGGATCTCCTCGCCCTTCTGCACGTACAGGTCGGTGCCCCCGGCGATGCGCACTTCAGGCTCGGCATCGGCTTCGGGTGCCGTGGCCTCTTCCGCCAGCGCCCGCAACCGCTCCGGGATGGTCGCGAAGTACGCGGGGATCGCTTCCGCGGCCGCCATCGCCGCCACTCTTCGAGTGAGGTTCGCTCCGCTCACCCGATCGCCGCCGCCAGTCCCGTCGAGCCGGTTGCCGAGCCGGTGGGCCAGCGTCTCGGCACAGTCCTTCAGCGAGCGGTACCCGGTACAGCGGCACAGGTGGCCGCTCAGGGCGTACTTCACGTCTTCGAGGGAGAGCCCCCTCGATTCGTCCAGGAGGAGTCCGTGCAGGGACACGACGATGCCCGGCGTACAGAACCCGCACTGCGTGCCGCCGTGCTCGACCACGGCTTCCTGCACGGGGGTAAGCCCGGCTTCCAGGTTGCACCCCTCGATCGTGACCACGTGCCGGCCATGCACCTCCGCCAGCGGCACCAGGCACGAGGTGACCGGCTGGTAGCGGACGGCGTCGCCAGCCGGCTCTCCGATCAGGACGGCGCAGGCGCCGCAGTCGCCCTCCTTGCAGCCCTCCTTGGTGCCCGTCAGCCGCTCGCTGAGGCGGAGGAAGTCAAGCAGCAGCAGACCCGCGGACGCGGAGGTCTCCACCAGCCGGTCGTTGAGGATGAAACGAGTGCTCGGCGGCATGGGTCTACCGGCGCGTGCGCTCGCGCAGGACCTGCGCGGCGATGCTGATGGCAATCTCTTCGGGCGTCTCGCTGCCGATGTCCAGACCCACCGGCGCGTGGATGCGGTCGATCGTCTCCCGGGAGAGCCCTTCCTCCCGCAGCAGGGAGAATATGCGCTCGACTTTCTTTCGCCCGCCCATCAAGCCGAGGAACGGGAAGGGCAGGGCCGCCACGCCGAGCAGGGCACGCATGTCGGTGCGGTAGTCCGCGGTCATCACCACCACGGCGGTCGACTCGGGATGGGCGATCGCGGGCCCTGCGTCGGAATAGTCAGAGACGATGGAGAGCCCGCCGGCCGCAGTCGCCCGGTCATGGCTGACCACGTGCGTGCGGGTGTCGAAGAAGTTCACCCGGTAGCCCAGCGGCGCCATCACTTCGCCCAGCGCGGCCGCGCAGTGCCCGCCGCCGATGACGGCGAGCCGGCGCCGATTGAGGAGATCCTCCCGGTACCGCCAAGCCCCGTCCGCCTCCGTCAGGGTGATGCGCGGTGCGTCGGAGCCGGCCCTGTCCTCCACGAGCCGCAGGCCGGCGTCGTCGATCTCGATCCAGCCGCGCTGATCGTTCCGGACCGTGTCGGCGATGGAGCGCACGCTGTCCAGGTCCCGCGGCCCGCCGAGCACGCAGAACACGTTGGTCTGGCTGCCCTCGCAGATCAGGCCGGATGCGTCGCCGCCGGCTGCCTCGCGATGGACCACGGTGTGCTTCCCGGCTCCCTGACCGTCGCTCTGCAGCAGCGCCCTCGCCTGTTGGACCAGCCGGTGCTCCATAGCACCCCCGCCGATCGTCCCGAACAGCTCGCCCGACTCGGTGACCAGCAGCTTGGCGCCCGCGGTCCCCGGCGAGCCGCGGGCATGCTCGGCCACGCTGGCGACGAACACCCGGCTTCCCGCACTCAGGTGCCCGTGAACCTGGTCCCAGAATGAGCTCATCTCATCACCTTAAGGCGGTCGTCCCACCTCGTCACGCTGCGCCACTCGGCTTGAGGGACGCCGGGACGCGGGACGCCGCAGGACAGATGGGTTCATGGCGAGTAGGATCGTGACCATGACGTCGACCGAACCTCGCTTCGTCCTTGATGAAACCGGCAACAAGGTTGCCGTCGTGGTGCCGATCGATGTCTACGAAGAGCTCGTCGAACAGGTCGAGCAGCAGGACGACCTCAAGGCAATCGAAGAAGCGGTGAGGGACTCGGAACGGATCCCTTGGGAGCAGGTCAAGACGGAATTTACACTCCCAACCATGTAGACCGGACCTTCGGGTTGCGCTCGAGCTCCTCCGCGGTGCCGTTCCAGCGGATGCGGCCCTTTCCGAGCACGTAGACGTGCTCGGCGAGCCCGATGGCGAACGGATAGTTCTGCTCCACCAGCAGCATCGTCATGCCGGCCGCCCGCAGGTCGTGGACGATTCCGGCGATCCGCTCGACGACGATCGGCGCCAGCCCTTCGGTTGGCTCGTCAAGGGTCAGCAGGCGCGGTGACAGGGTGATGGCGCGCGCGATGGCCAGCATCTGCTGCTCGCCGCCGCTCAACTCGTTGCCGCGGTTGCGGCGCCGCTCGGCCAGCAGGGGAAACCGCTCATAGAGCTCCTCCACCGGGACGGGGTGGCCGCCGGCGCCCGGACGCCGGTTCAGGTTCAGGTGCTCGTCCACCGTGAGCGAGGCGAAGATGCCGCGGTCCTCGGGGACGTAGGCGATGCCGCGGCGCGCGATGCGGTGCGGGGGCAGGTGCTCGATCGCCTCATCCGCGAACCGGATGCTGCCGCGCGCAGCGGTGACGATGCCCATGATCGACTTGAGCGCGGTCGATTTGCCTGCTCCGTTGCGTCCGAGCAGCGCGACGAGACTGCCGCTCGCCACCTCCAGCGACACGTTCTGCAGGACGTGGCTGCGCCCGTAGTAGGTGTCCACCCCCTCCATGGACAACAGCGGGGCCGCCATCAGTCCCGCACCCCGAGGTAGCGGCTGCGCACTTCCGCCGAGCCGCGAACCTCGCCCGGCGTGCCTTCCAGCAGCACGCGGCCATAGTCGAGCACGGTGATCCGCTCGGCCAGCTCGAACATCACGTCCATGTCGTGCTCGACGATGAGCAGCGTCAGGGAAGCGGGCAGCGAAGCCAGCAGTTCGACGATGTCGGCCGTCTCCTCCGGGCTCATCCCTGCGGTGGGCTCGTCGAGCAGCAGCACGGTCGGTTCCCGCACCAGCGCCAAGCCGATCTCGAGGTGCCGCTGGGTGCCGTAGGGCAGGGTCGACACCGGTACCGGCAGATGCTCGGCAAGGCCGAGCCGCTCGGCGTTCGCCTCCGCCTCCTCCCGCACCGCGGCGAACCGGCCGGCGGGGCGCCAGAACACGTGGCCGATGCGGTGCCTGAGCGCGCAGGCGAGCGCCAGGTTCTCCCTGACGGTGAGGTCGCCGAACAGGTTGTTGCGCTGGAAGCTGCGCGCCAGCCCGGCCCGCGCCCGGACGTCGGGCGCTGTCCCGCTCACGTCGCGGCCCCCGAGGTACACCCGGCCCGCGTCCGCGGCGACCTCGCCCGTGATCAGGTTGAACAGCGTGGTCTTGCCGGCGCCGTTGGGGCCGATCAGCCCGCGCCGCTCGCCCGGCGGGAGCCGCAGCGAGACGTGATCGGTCACCTGCAGCGACCCGAACGCCTTGCACAGGTCGGTCGCCTGCAACGCGTCGGTCTTCACGTTCGGCTTCTCCGCCGGATCACCGCGAGCGCCGCGTGCCGGATCGCCCAGGTCAGGCGCCCGTACAGGCCGTCCCTGGCCAGCAACACCACGGCGATGAAGAACAGCCCCATGACGAGCTGCCAATGATCGGCCATCTCCGGCGGCAGGGACAGGCTCCGCCAGAACGCGGCATCGTTCAATTGATTGCGCAGGAGGATGTAGAGCGCCGCGCCGCCGGCGGCGCCGATCAGGCTGCCGCTGCCGCCGAGGATGACGATGATGAGCGCCTCGCCCGACAGGGTCCAGAAGGCGAGGTCCGGGGACACGAAGCCGGTGTGCTGCGCCATGAGGGCTCCGGCCAGACCGGCGACGGCTCCCGCGGCGCCGAAGGCGGCCAGCTTGTAGCGCCGGACCGGGCACCCGAGCGAGGCCAGCCGGCCCGGGTTCCGGTGGATGGCGGTGAGCATCATCCCGAATGGAGAGCGGCGCAGGAGCAGCAGCGCCAGGTAGACCAGCAGCGCGGCGATGAGGAGTCCGGCGGCGAACACCGCCGGGTCGCCCGAGTCCAGCCCGAGCGGGGCCAGATCGAAACGGGGCGTGCCGGCCATGCCGTTGTCGCCGCCGAAGACGCGCGCCTTGACGAAGTAGGCGTGCACCATCTGCCCGATGGCGAGGGTGATCATGATGAAGAACACGCCGGTCAGACGCACCGCGAAGAATCCGACCCCCACGGCGATCGCCGCGGCGGACGCCACCGACAGGCCCAGTGCCGCGACCGGCGGCCAGCCCCAAAGCACCGTGGCAGCGGCGGTGGCGTAGGCGCCGAGCGCCAGAAAGCCCGCGTGCCCGAGCGAAACCATCCCGGCGGCGCCCACCAGGAGATCGAGGCTCATGGCGAAGATGGCCAGGATCGCCACCTCGGCCAGGAGCTCCATACCGAAGGAGTCGGCTCCGAACCAGGCGGCGACTGCGATGCCCGCGAGCAGTCCCGCCACCGGGAGCTGGAGGGGGTCGCGTCCGCTCATCAGTGCCCTCCGCCGCGGACCGGGATCAGGCCGGCCGGCTTGATGAGCAGGATCACGGCCATCAGGGCGTAGATCGTCACCCGCGCCAGCTCGGGAAGCACGACCTGTCCATAAGTGTCGGCGATGCCGATGATCAGCGAGCCGAGCGCCACGCCCTTGAGGCTGCCGGGGCCGCCCAGCACCACCACGATCAGCGCGAGGATCAGCACCGTCATGTCCATCCCCGGAGCGATGGAGAGCACCGGCGCCGCGATCACCCCGGCGACTCCGGCCAGCAGGCACCCCAGGCAGAACACCAGGAAGAAGACGCGGCCGATGTCGATGCCGAGCGCCGCCACCATGGTGCGGTCGTCCACGCCGGCGCGCACGATGGCCCCGACGCGGGTGCGCTCCAGTCCCAGGTAGAGCAGTACGAACGCCGCCACGCCAAGCGCGATGATGAACAGGCGGTAGGTGGGATAGACCTGTCCCAGCACGGAGCCGCGGCCGGAAAGCAGCGCCGGCACGTCGATGATGTGCGGCAGCGAGCCCCAGATGATGTCGACCGTCTCGATGCCGACGAAGATCAGGCCGAAGGTCACCAGCACCTGCTTCATGGGGTCGGCCCGCTGCATGTGGCGCAGCAGGACCAAGTAGAGCAGTCCACCGATCAGGGCGACGCCAAGCGGGGCAAGCAGCAGGGCCAGCCAGAACGACTCGAAGGCGCGGACCGCGCTCAGGGCCAGGTAGGCGCCGACCATGAACAGCGTTCCGTGCGCCAGGTTGATGAAGTTCATCAGCCCGAACACCACGGACAGCCCGATCGACAGCAGGAACAGCAACGCCGAGAGCTGCAGCCCGTTGAGGGTCTGGACGATCAGGAACCCTGGGTCAAGGAGCACGGCTGTTCCGTTGCCTATCGGAGTTCAGACTGCCGCGGTGTTGTGTCGGTTTCGGACACACCGTCTCGGGGAAACTGCATGCGGCCGCCGACTGGGTGGCGGCCGCTGCTGACTACGGGAGAGGCGACTACAGCTCGCAGCCGTTGGGCGGGTCCTGAACGTCGGCGACCATGTCCTGCACGACCGTCGCGACGCCGTCGCCCTGTGCCTGCACCTCGAAGATGTAGACGTTCTGGATCACGTTGTTGGTGGCCGGATCGATGCGAAACGGACCGCGGGGGCCGTCGAAACGGGTCTCGCGCATGGCCGCGACCAAGGCTGCCTTGTCCTCGGTGTCGCCTCCGGTTGCCTTCAGGGCTTCGACGATGAGCCGCGCGCTGTCGTAGGCTGCGACGCCGAACTCCGACCCGTCACGGCCGTGGGCGGCGCGGAACTTCTCCTGGAAGACGTGATTCGCCGGCGTGTCGATCGACGGCACGTAGTTGAGGATCCCCAGGGTTCCCTCCGCGTCCATGCCCTGCGCGTTGACGTACAGCGCGGAATTGAGCCATCCGGCGCCGGCGAGCTGGATCTCGTCCTTCAGCCCGAAGGCCGCCCACTCCTTGACGAACTGGATCGCCGGGCCGCCCGCGAAGAACACGTACGCCGCATCCGGGTTCGCGGCCTTCACTTTCGCCAGGTAAGGGCCGAAGTCCTCGGTCTCGCCCAGCGGCGGATACTCCTCGCCGATGACGGTGCCTCCGGCGGCGACGAAGCCTGAGCGGAACGCCTCCATGGCTTGGTGTCCCGCCGCATAGTCGAACGCCATCAGGAATACGTTCCGGTAGCCTTGGGCGGCCATCCACGGCCCCATCTCGCGGCTGATCTGCGCGTTGGAGAAGGAAGATCGCAGGATCCACGGGCTGCAGAGCGGGCCGGTGAGGTCGTCGTTGCCGGCGTTGGAGACGATCAGCGGCACCTCGGCGTTGTGCACGAAGTCGCGCACGGCGCCGGCCACCGCGGAAGAGATGATGCCCACCACGATGTCCACCTCGTCTCTGAGGATCAGTCTCTTGATCAGCGCCAGGCCGGTGCCCGGATTCGCTTCGCTGTCGGCATGGATCAGCTCAATGGGACGACCGGCGACCTCGCGGCCGAACTCGTCGAAGCCCAGCTCCAGGGCCAGCGTCTGGTCGCCGCCGAGCCCGGCGTAGACGCCCGAGGAAGGCAGCAACACGCCGATCCTGATCGGTTCGGCTGCGGCGCCGGCGGCGCACAGGGCAATGGCGGCGATCACCGCCGGGAGGGTTCTGATCAATCGTTCCATGGGTTCATCCTGGGCGTTTGATGGTAACGGAATATCCGATGGGATCGGGTTCCCGCTCCCTCGTCTCCACGATGTGTCGGATCACCCTGTGATGCAAGTCCCGCATCCTCACCGGAACCGGTGCGTGATCAGCGCATCCGCAAGGCCGATGCCCGAGTGATCGAATCCGTGCGGGATCGTTCCGATCTGCCGGAATCCGAGAGTCGTTCCTTCCTCCAGGCCGTCATTACGGGAACGCCCGGTCCGAGTTGGCCGGCCGTCCTGGGAAGGCTATCTTGAAACCGCCATGCGTCTCCGTGAAACCCCCCGCGCCGGGGCCGCATGATGCCCGGCGCGGAAGTCGTCGGGGTCGGCGGCTGTCTGACGACACCGCTGACGGTGACCGGCATCGACCACATGGCGGTACGGGCGGCGGTCGCCCGCGCGTTCGCGGAGCAACGGGCGTTTCCCTTCCTGCCGGACCCGGAGTGGAGCGCCGCCGCCCCCGAGGAGCATGCCGAGCGGACGGCTGCCGTCCGCTCGGACGCGGTGGCCGCGGCGACGAAGAGCCCGACCACGGTCGATCGCCTCAACCGTGACGCACGGCTGATCGAACGGCTGGACGCCGCGGTTCGCCTCACGCATGAAGCGATCGCCGCGATCGGCGGCGACGGCCGTCAGGCGCTCGAACGGCGACGATTCGTGCTGATCCGGGAAGCGCCGGAGGCCACCTGCCTCTACGAGGAAGGGGAGACCGGCGTCGTCGCGCGCGTCGGGCAGGGCCCCCTGGAGCTGCGTCAGCCGACGATCTACCTGGGCCTGCGCTTGTTCGACCTGCTGGCCGCGGAGCAGGTGGATCGCGGCGGCACGGTGCCGGAAGCGCTGCTTTCCATCCTGCGACTGGAAGAGCGTGCGATCGAGACCGGCTATTCGCACCTGGAGCCGCTGGACGCACCCAGGCGGGAGCCCCTGGAACGCCTGTTCGGCGTCCTGCGCCAGCCGATCGCGGGACTGATCCCGGCCGAGCCCGAGCCCGAGCGGCAGCGGCCGATGCGCTTCTCGCAGGCGCTCAGGCAGGCGACCCTGCGTCAGTTGAACGCACGGCGCGCCGACGCCCCGCTGGATTTCGACCCCGCCACCTGCGTGTCCGCCATGCGCCGCCTGGAGCGCACCGCGCAGCGCGCCAAGGCGTACGGCGGCGATTCGGCGCGCCGCGAGGTGATGCGGCTGCTGGTCGCCGCCTCCGGGCACGACCTGGACGAGGTGCGCAACCACGCCAACCTGCTGCTGGAGCGCATGCTCGCCCCCAAGGAATTCGCCGCTCCCCTGGCGCGGACGTTTCTGAACGTCGAGCAGGGGACGGCCCATCACTTCAGCTTCGATCTCCCGCGCAGCCGGGGCCGGTACCGGCTCCGGATCTACCGCGCCCGCGGCCACCGGCGCTATCCGAGCGAGGCCGACCTGGACTACGTGGATGTCGATCTGGCCCGGTCGTCGCCGGGATCGCCGCACACCGCCACCTGGCGGTTCGACGAGCTCGGGCACTACGACTTCTGCGTGGCGAGGGAGTTCGACAGCGGCCGCCGGGAGTGGGTTTCGGACGCCGAGTGCAGCGGGCGCGTCAACGTGCTGCCCGACCTCCGCGGCGAGCTGGTGCTGCAGATCTTTCCCGACATCCACGGTCACACCGGCGCCTACTGGGCCGACGGCGCGCACCCCGGTCTGGTTTACAACGAGCACGGCCAGGTGATCCGCCTGGGCACGTTCGGGGACATCGCCGCGCATCTCCCGGAGATCAAGCGCAGGTACGGGTTCACGGCCATCTACGTGCTCGGAGCGCAAAAACGGGGCAGCAACCGGGAAGACTGGACCAGCCAGGCCACCTCGCCTTCTCCGTTCGCGCCGGAGAGCCTGACCGAGATGGAACCGGCGCTCGGCGGGAACGACGGCCTGCGCGCCCTGGTCGCCGCCGCCCACGAGCTTGATATCAAGGTGCTGGTGGACGTGATCCCGCACCTCAACCGGCGGGTGCACGACGTGCCGGATGAGGACGTCGTGAATTGCTTCGACGACGCCGGCGCCCTGGTCGCGCGCTCCTCGACCGACGGCCGCTACGGAAGCTGGAACGACGGCGTGCTGCTCAACTACCGGCGCCTGTCGGTATGGGAGTGGCTGGTCGATTCGGTGCGCACCCTGATCGACCGGTTCGACGTCGACGGGGTGCGCTGCGACAGCTCGCACGCCCTGCCGGTCATGATGAAGCGCAACAACGCCCCGGTGGTGCCGGCCGGCGCCCGTTCGGACGAGGAGCAGGTGGAGGGCACCATCGTGGTCAACGAACGCGTCGACGACCACTACGTCACCACCGGTTTTTTCGACTCGGCGTGCCGGGATCTGATCGCCAGCCCCCTGCACTACCTGCTGATGCGCGAGATGGAGCAGGCCGCGCATGCGGCCGGCAAGCCCTTCTACGTCCACCTTGCCGAAGCGTACTGGGGCCGCGAGCAGTACCTCAGCCGCGTCGGCATCGTTTCGTACAACTCGGCGCTGTTCAAGATCTGCGAGCGCATCGCCCAGGGGACCTCCGCGGTCGGCGAGGTCTACCACCTGTACGACCAGCACTACCGCGGCGCACTGCCGCCCGGCACCGAGCTGATCGGGATGTTCGGCAACCACGACGAGCGCCGCCCGGTCAACACCTTCGGGCGCGACAACCTGCGGCCCGTGCTCACGCTCACATCGTTTCTGAGCAACGTGGTGATGGACTTCGAGGGAAACGCCGAGGGCGAGGCGTGGAAGGTGTTCCCGGACAACGTCTACGTCGACTGGAACCGGTTCGACGGCGCCGCCGACCGCAGCGTCGAGGGCATCTTCCGCGACGCGTACGCCATCCACCGCCGCAACCCCGGCCGCGGAACGCTGGTGCCCACCGACCATCACCAGGTGGCTGCGGTGATCAAGCCCGCCCCCGAGGGACTCTGGCTGGCCGTGTGCAGCTTCTCGGCGGACAGCGCCACGGTGAGCGTCGACATGCGCGCCGCCGCCTCGTCGATGGAATCTGGCTCGATCGATCCCGCCGGGCGCTACGTGGTGGCGGATCCCACCTACTCGCCGGTCACCCGCCGCTACGCCCACTACACGGGAGAGGAGTTGCGACACTCGACGCTGACCACGTCGGTGAGCTACCGGCAGCGGGTGAAGCTGCTGCGCATCGACCGGATCGCCGACGACGATTCGGGCGGGACGGCCGAATCCGGTTATCCGCGTTTCCTGCGCGATTCGTTCGACCGCCTGCAGGACGCGCCGTCCCGCGAGCGGCTGGACCCCTCGTTCGCGTACCGGGAGATCACGCGCGCTGCGGCGACTCGTGGCGGTCTGGGACGGTTTCTGGACGAGAAGCTGCTGCCGCTCTACGAGGACGCCGAGCACGACGCCGTCGTCCTCGGCCTGAAGCGGGTGCTGTATCACGCCCACCGGGAAGGCGGCCGCGGCGGCGAGGTCGCCTTCCCGGTGGGCGCCTCCGGGAAAGGCCGCACGCGGCGCTCCCGGCTGCTGGCACGGGTGCTGGACGGACTACGCAGCCGCGCGGTGGTGTTCGTGTCGGCGGAGGCGGAACCGTTCTCCAAGAGCGGCGGACTGGCCAACGTGACCTGCGAGCTGCCTCGCGAGCTGGCCCGCCTGGGGGAGCGGCTGTCCGTGATCACGCCACGGTATCGTGCGGGTGAGCCGCGCGCGGTGGAGAAGATGCAGGCCGCGATCGACCGGTACGGCATCACCTACTCCGGCGTGAACGTGCGTTTTCAGCTCGGCGACGAGCACTACGAGGTGGGCGTGCACGCGGGCGAGGTCGACGGGGTGACCTACTACCTGCTCGACCACCACGAGCTGTTCGACGGGCTGTACTGGGGCTACCGGTCGAACGAACGCATCCGCCGCCGCCTGGGCCTGGCGCGGGCGGCGGCAGAGGTGATCGTCAGCTTCGACCTGGATCCGCTGGTGGTCGCCACCAACGACGCGGCTGCCGGCCTGCTCACCGGCATCGTCCGGTCCGACCCGCACTATGCAGAACCCTTGGCGCGCACCAGTTTCGTGCACGTCATCCACAACGGCGGCTGGCAGTACTTCGACTGCTATGGCCGCTACGAGGACGGCGCCGATCTGTTCGGGCTGTTCAACCTCCCAGGACACCACGCGTCGCAGTTCACGGATCCGCGTGACGACGGCCTGTTCAACCTGATGGCCGCCGGCATCCGCTTCGCGGACCGGGTGTTCACCGTGAGCCCCTCCTACGCGCGGCAGATCGAACAGAACTGCGATGGCCTGGAGCCGCTGCTGGAGGACGTGATCGGCATCAACAACGGCATCGCCCGCGGGTTCCCGCGCGGCGTGCGGCAGCGCCTGTCGCGCTCCGGGCTGGAGGAGCACCAGTACCCGCGGTTGCGCGCGCGCGTCGCCGAGGACCCGTTGCTGCGCGCCAAGCTCGAACGGCGGTTCCCGGAGTTGCTGGCCGACGACCCGGATGCCGTCCGCTTCCGCAGCCAGGCGCGCCGTGACGAGGTCACCCGCATGCGCACCAAGCTGCTGGCGCAGCTCGAGTACGGGCTCACGGTCGATCCGGACCAGGTGCTGTACGTGATGATCCACCGGGTCAGCGATCAGAAGGGGTTCCAGATCCTGCTGGAGGCTTCCGAGGGGATCTTCCGCAACCTCGGCGTGCAGGCGATCCTGGGCGGTCCCATCGCGCCCAACGACCACCGCGCCGAGGAACTCGCCGCCGGCATGCACGCGCTGATGGAGTTTTATCCGGGCGCGGTCGCCACGCGGATCGGCTACCAGGAGATCAGCCTGCCGCTGCTGGCAGCCGACGCGTTCCTGATGCCGTCCCGGTTCGAGCCCGGCGGCATATCCCAGCTCGAGGCGATGAGCTGCGGCTGCCTGGTGGTCGCGCACGCCACCGGCGGCCTGCGCGACACGGTGACCCCGCTGCAGCTTCGTGGCTCGACCGTGAGCGGGTATGGCGTGCTGTTCGGGGACTACCAGGCCGACGCGTTCCTGGACGCGATGGCGCGCTGCACGTGGTTCTTCCGTCACGCCACGGCCGCGCAGATCCGCCGCGCGCGCAACAACGCGCGGCGCAACATCGTGTACTGGGACGGTGCCGCCCGCCGCTACCTGGAAGAGCTGCACGCCCTGCAGGAGACGATCCCGGCCGCGGACCTCCCGCCCCCGCCCCGATAACCGGAGCCCGCGGGGCTCCGGTTATCGGCCCAGCCCCGCCTTTGGCAGGGATCTGGCGTACCGGCCGCTCACGCGGCCGGTACGCCAGATCCCTGCGGATACGCAGCTTGGTCGTATGCTACTAATGTGAGTATTCATTCGCCGGACGCGGCCGCGAGGAGCACCAGGGAGCGGGGGGCCGCGTGATAGGCCTCCTGGGGGGTGATCGGCAGCCCCCGGCCGAGATCGCAGATGTCGTGCGGCGCCGGCAGCGCGGTGTCGATCGCCCGGCGCCACGCGCCGCCGCGGGAAGCGGAGGGAACCGCGAACTCGCACGGTTCCTCGGCGGCGTTCAGGATCAGGCACAGGTCCCGGGCCTCTTCGTGCAGGCACACGACAAGCCGGGGCTCCCCGCTGCTCCAGTCGGGATGGGCGCCGCGCGGGTCCAGCCAGCGAATCTCCGAGCCGTCGTCTTCGTAGAACGTGTCGCGGCGCAGGGCGGGGTGGCGGGCGCGTAGCGCGATCACCTCGCGGCAGAAACGGGCGAGCTCGCCGTTGCTCGCGTGCAGGGTCCAGTCGTACCAGGAAACTTCGTTGTCCTGGCAGTAGGCGTTGTTGTTGCCGCCCTGTGTGTGAGCCATCTCGTCGCCGCCCAGCAGCATCGGCGTGCCGAGCGACAGGAACAGGGTCGCCATCAGGTTCTTGCTCTGGCGCAGCCGCGTGGCGTGGATTTCCGGGTCGTCGGCGGGGCCCTCCACGCCGTAGTTGGCGCTGAGGTTGTGGTCGCTGCCGTCGAGGTTGTCCTCGCCGTTGGCGGCGTTGTGCTTGGCGGTGTAGCTGACCAGGTCCCTGAGGGTGAACCCGTCGTGCGATGTGACGAAGTTGATGCTGTGAACCGGTCGACGGCCGTCATCTCCGTACAGGTCGGCGCTTCCCGTCAGCCGGGTGGCGAGCGCGGCGGCAGAGCCGTCACCGCGCCAGAAGCGGCGCACGTCGTCGCGAAAGCGGTCGTTGAGCTCCGCCCAGCGCTCGCCGGGAAACTGGCCGACCTGGTAGGCCCCGGCAGCATCCCACGCCTCGGCGATGATCTTGGTGTCGCGCAGCACCGGGTCCTCGCCGATCCGCTCCAGGATCGGCGTGTTGGCGCTGAGATTGCCGGACCGGTCGCGTCCGAGCACGGAGGCCAGATCGAACCGGAAGCCGTCGACGTGCATTTCCACCGCCCAGTAGTGGAGGCAGTCGATGATCAGCTCGCGCACCACGGGATGGTTGCAATTGAGGGTGTTGTGGCAGCCGGTGAAGTCCAGGTAGCGGCCCGGATCGTCGGGGTCGAGCAGGTAGTAGACGCTGTTGTCCAGTCCCCGGTAGGAGAAGGTGGGCCCCTCCGTGCCTCCCTCCGGCGAGTGGTTGAACACCATGTCCAGGATCACCTCGATGCCGGCGGCGTGCAGCGCCTTGACCATCTCCTTGAACTCGATGACCTGGCTGCCCGGCTCCGTTCCGGCGGCGTAGCGGCGCTTGGGGGCGAACAGGCCGATCGGGTTGTACGCCCAGTAGTTGACCAGCGGCTCACCCGAAGCCGATCCGGGGGCGTGCTCGTCCGACTCGGTCACCGGCAGCAGTTCGACCGCGGTCACGCCCAGCTCGTTCAGGTACGGGATGCGCTCGGCGAGGCCGCGGAAGGTGCCCGGATGTTCCACGCCGGAGGAGGGGTGCACGGTGAAGCCGCGCACGTGGGTCTCGTAGATCACGGTCCGCGCGAGCGGGTGGCGCGGCGCGCGGTCGTCGCCCCAGTCGAAGGTTTCGTCCACCACCAGGCAGCGCGGGCCGTCAGCGGGCAGGCCCGCGGCGCGCAGACGCGGGGGCAGGGCGCCGGTGAACGCCTTGGCGTAGGGGTCGAACAGCGCGGCGGACGGGTCGAAGCGGTGACCGGCCGCAGGCGCATGGGGACCGTCCACCCGGTACACGTAGGCGTGGCCGGGGCCTGCACCGGCGACGACTCCGTGCCAGACGTCCCCCGTGCGATGCAGCGGAATCAGCGCGCTCGGCGTGGGACTCCCGGCGTCGTCGAACAGCACCAGGGTCACGGCGGTGGCATGCCGGCTGAACAGCGCGAACTGCGTGGCGCCGTCGAGCACGGTCGCGCCCAACGGCTGCGGCCGGCCGTGCCGGGTTCCGAAAGCCGGGAGGAACGCCTCACCATCGCCAATGCGCACTGCCGGCATGATAACGGATTCGACCGCGATCCAGAGGATCCGAGGATCCGTCGTGCGGTTGAAATCCCGCCCGCAGAGCGGTACGCTATCTGAAGAGGGACACACGTCAGCGACCGGGACCGTCTGATCATCGACAAGGAACGGCTGCAGACGCTCTTCGACGCGCTGCAGGCACGAGGCTTTCAGATCGTCGGCCCTACGGTACGTGACGGGGCGATCATCTACGACGATCTGCAGTCGATCGCCGATCTGCCCGCCGGCTGGTCCGACGAGCAGGAAGCCGGCACGTATCGCCTCACGCGACGCGATGACGGCGCCCTGTTCGGCTACAACGTCGGCCCTCACTCCTGGAGGAAGTTCCTGCACCCACCCACTCGACGGCTCGTGCAGGTGGAAGCGACTGACGGGGCATTGTCGTTCTCGCCCGGAGAGACGGCGGCGCCGCAGTACGCCTTCATCGGCGTGCGCGCGTGCGAGTTGCAGGCGATCGCGATCCAGGACCGCGTGTTCCTCGACGACGCGTACTCCGATCCGGGCTACCGTGCGCGGAGAGAGCCGGCGTTCATCGTTGCCGTCAACTGCGCGCAGGCCGGCGGCACCTGTTTCTGCACCTCGATGGGGAGCGGTCCCAAGGCGACCAAAGGGTTCGACCTGGCTCTCACCGAGTTGCTGCAGGCGGACACCCATCGCCTGCTGGTCGACGTGGGCTCCACGCGCGGCGCCGAGGTGATGGGAGAGATCCCGCATCGCCGCGCTACCGACCCGGAACGCGAAACGGGGGAGCGGATCGTGCGCTCCACCGCCGCCCGGATGGGCCGGACCCTGGACACCGCCGACATCAAGGATCTCCTGTACCGCAACCGGGACAGTGCGCACTGGCAGGAGGTGGCGGACCGCTGTCTGAGCTGCGCCAACTGCACGCTGGTGTGCCCCACGTGCTTCTGCACCACGGTCGAGGATGTCACCGACCTGGGCGGCACCCACGCCGAGCGCTGGCAGAAGTGGGACTCCTGTTTCACGATGGACTTCTCCCATCTCCACGGCGGCAGCGTGCGCGCGTCGACCGCCGGCCGCTACCGGCAGTGGCTCACCCACAAACTCGCGTCCTGGTTCGACCAATTCGGGACGTCGGGCTGCGTCGGCTGTGGTCGCTGCATCACCTGGTGTCCGGTCGGCATCGACATCACCGCGGAGGTGGCGGCGATCCGCGCACGAGACGACGGTGAAGGCCATGCCCGCGCGTGACGCCGAGCCCACAGGCGACGACGGCGCCGGCCCCGGACGGTTGCTGGCCCGGCACCCGTTCTTCGCCGGTCTGGCAGCGGCGACCCTGGAGCCGCTGGCCGGCTGCGCCGTCACGGTGCGCTTCGACGCCGGCGCCTACCTCTGCCGCGAGGGAGAGCCGGCAAATCGGTTCTACCTGCTCGGCGGCGGCATGGCGTCGATCGAGATCGCCGCCCCGAGCCGCGGGCGCCGGTCGCTGCAGACGGTGAGCGCCGGAGAGGTGGTGGGCTGGTCCTGGCTGATCGCGCCCCACCGCTGGCACTTCGACGTGCGGGCCGTGGAACCGGTCTGGGCCATCGGGCTGGATGGCGCCTGCCTGCGCGCCGCGTTCTCGGACCATCACGAACTCGGGTATCACGTGCTCTCTCGACTTTCCGGCGTCATGGCGAAGCGACTGGAGGCGACCCGCCTGCAGCTCATGGACGTGTACGGCGCACGGGACTGACGTGGCAGGCGGCTCGACCTCGACCCCGGCTGCGGCAGCGCCGACCGCACGACACCCGTTGCTCCCGGACGCCCACCGCGTGCTGCGGCTGCGCGCGGACACCCACGACACCTGCACGCTGGAGTTGGACAGCGGCGACCGGGACCGGGACTTCGCGTTCGCTCCCGGCCAGTTCAACATGCTGTACGCGTTCGGGATCGGTGAGGTGCCGGTCTCCATCAGCGGCGATCCCGAGCGCGCGGCGCCGCTGACCCATACCATTCGGGCAGTGGGCGCGGTGACACGGGCGCTGACCACCGTGCAGGAGGGTCAGACGCTCGGCGTACGCGGCCCGTTCGGGACCTGCTGGCCGCTGGCTCAGGCGGAGGGCCGCGACGTGGTGATCGTCGCCGGCGGCATCGGATTGGCGCCGTTGCGGCCGGCGCTGTACGCCCTGCTGGCAGCGCGCGACCGGTTCGGCAGCATCGCGCTCCTGTACGGAACGCGCACCCCCGCCGATCTGCTGTATCGGGATGAGCTGGCGAGTTGGCGCAGCCGATTCGATCTGCAGGTAGAGGTGACCGTGGACAGCGGCGACCGCGACTGGCGCGGGCAGGTGGGCGTGGTGACCACGCTGATCGGGCGGGCGGTGTTCGACCCGGCCCGCGCACTGGCCATGGTCTGCGGGCCGGAGATCATGATGCGCTTCGCGGTGCGTGCCCTGGTCGCCTGCGGCATGTCGCCCGAGGCGGTGTACGTGTCGCTGGAACGCAACATGCAGTGCGCCGTGGGCCATTGCGGTCATTGCCAGTTCGGTCCCGAGTTCGTATGCAAGGACGGACCGGTGTTCCGGTTCGATCGCATCGCGGCCATCATCGGCTCGCCGGAGGTGTGACGTGGCGGACCGACCCAAGCTGGCAGTATGGAAGTTCGCCTCCTGCGATGGCTGCCAGCTCACCCTGCTGGACTGCGAGGACGAGCTGCTGGCGCTTGCCGGGAGCGTCGAGATCGCCCACTTCGCCGAGGCCTCGCGGACCATGGTGGAGGGGCCGTACGACGTGTCCCTGGTGGAGGGATCGATCACCACCGCGCACGATGCCGCACGCATCCAGGAGGTGCGCGCGGCGTCCCGCTTGCTGGTGACCATCGGCGCCTGCGCCACCGCCGGGGGCATCCAGGCGCTGCGCAACTTCAAGGACGTCAAGGAGTTCACCTCCATCGTGTACGCCCGTCCCGAATACATCAGCACGCTCGCCACCTCGACCGCGATCGCCGACCACGTGCCGGTCGACTTCGAGTTGCGCGGCTGCCCCATCGACAAGCGCCAGCTCCTGGAGCTGTTGACCGCCTTTCTGCATCGCCGCCGGCCGCGCATTCCCCGCCACAGCGTGTGCGTGGAGTGCAAGCTGCGCGGCACGCCGTGCGTGATGGTCACCCGCGGCGCCCCCTGTCTCGGACCGGTGACGCAGGCTGGCTGCGGTGCTCTCTGTCCCGCCTACCAGCGCGGGTGCTACGGCTGCTTCGGGCCGATGGAGAGCCCCAACACGGCCTCCCTGAGCGCCGCCTGGCGTGCGCTGGGGGCGGATCGCCGTGACCTGATGCGCGCGTTTCGCGGGTTCAACGCCGGCGCAGAGCCGTTTCGGCGGGAGAGCGAACAACAGGAAGAGGCAGAGCATGAAAGGTAGGACGATCCAGGTCGATTACCTGGCTCGAGTCGAGGGGGAGGGCGCACTGTACGTCAGGCTTGCCGACCGGGCGGTGGCCGAGGTCAAGCTCAAGATCTTCGAGCCGCCGCGCTTCTTCGAGGCGCTGCTGCGGGGGCGCGACTTCACCGAGGCGCCGGACATCACGTCCCGCATCTGCGGGATCTGTCCGATCGCCTACCTGCTCGGCGCTGCCAAGGCGATGGAGGACGTGTGCGGCGTGCAGGTCCCCGAGCCGTTACGGCTCCTGCGCCGTCTGATCTACTGCGGTGAGTGGATCGAGAGCCACGCATTGCACCTGTTCCTGCTGCACGCGCCCGATTTCCTTGGCTATCAGGACGCCGTGCAGATGGCTCGCGACCATGCCGAGCTGGTGCAGCGCGGGTTGCGCATCAAGCGGATCGGCAACGACATCATGGTGCTGTTGGGCGGTCGCGAGGTTCACCCCATCAACCTGCGCGTCGGCGGCTTCTTCAAGGTTCCGACGCGGCGCGAGCTGGAAGGGTTGCGGGAGGACCTGGAGTGGGGTCTGGACGCGGCGCTGGACACCGTACGCTGGGCGGCCACGCTGCCGTTTCCCGCCTTCGCGCAGGAGTACGAATTCGTCGCCATGCGCGACGCCGAGCAGTACGCCATCGTCGATGGACGGCTGCGCTCGAACCACGGCATCGACTGTCCGGTACACGGCTACGACGATCACCTGATCGAGGAGCACGTCCCGCATTCCACCGCACTGCACACCGTGGTGGCGGGCCGCGATTCGTGCGTCATGGGGCCGTTGGCGCGCTTCAATCTCAATTTCGACCAGCTCTCGCCGCGCTGTCAGGACGCGGCGCGAGCGGCCGGCCTGCAGGACGCGTGCAGCAATCCGTTTCAGAGCATCATCGTGCGCGGCGTCGAGATACTGTACGCGTTCGAGGAAGCGCTGCGCCTGATCGACGCCTACCAGGAGCCGGACCGGCCGGCGGTTCCGGTGGAGCCGCGCGCCGGGACCGGATACGGCTGCACCGAAGCACCGCGCGGCGTCTGCTACCACCGTTACACCCTCGACGAGTCGGGTGCCATTACCGACGCCAAGATCGTGTCCCCCACGGCGGCCAATCAGAAGACCATAGAGCACGATCTGTGGCACTTCATCACGCCTCGGGTGGACCTGTCGGACCAGGAGCTGCAGTGGCAGTGCGAGCAGGCGATCCGCAATTACGATCCGTGCATCTCCTGTTCCGCCCACTTCCTCAGGCTGGAGGTCGACCGATCGTGACCGCCGCGCCGGGCGCCCGCATGATCATCGGCATGGGCAACCCGCTGCGTCGCGACGATGGGATCGGCGTACGGGTGGCGGAGCGGCTTGCCGCCCTGGCGCCGACCGGAGTCGACGTCCATATCCACGCCGGGGGCGGCCCGGAGCTGATGGAACGCTGGCACGGGGCGGAGCGGGTCGTTCTGGTAGACGCGGTGACCGCAGGCGGCGCGCCCGGCGCGGTGCACCGCTTCGACGTCAGCGGCCGGCCGTTGCCCGCGCAGGTGCGCGCGGCCTGCTCGACCCACGACCTGGGGCTGCACGATGTCGTCGAGCTGGCGCGCGCCCTGCGTCGTCTGCCGGATCGGTTGATCGTCATCGGCGTCGAAGGAACCGACTTCGCTCCCGGCATGGCGCTGTCGCTCCCGGTCCGCGCCGCGGTCGCGCGCGCGGTCGCCGCGGTGCTGGAAGAGCTGGGCGGAGCGGTCACGAAACGAAGTGCATGAACTGTCGCTGATCGCCGATCTGCTGCGCAAGGTCGACGCGGTCGCCGCCGACGCTGCCAGCGACACGGTACTGGAGGTAACGGTGCGCCTGGGTGCCCTGGCCCACATTTCACCGGGACACTTCCGCGACCACTTCACCGCCGCGGCACGCGGGACGGTCGCGGACGGGGCGCGCCTATTGGTGGAGCGTTCGCACGACGTCAGCGATCCGCACGCCCAGGAGATTCTGCTGCAGCGCGTGACCGTTGCCGAGCGATGACCGGCAAACCCGGCACCGGACTGCCCCGCACGGTGAGTCAGCGGGCGCGGCTGGCGGTCACCGTGGGCGGGGTGGTCCAGGGGGTCGGATTCCGTCCCTTCGTCTACCGCCTCGCATGCGCGCTGGAGCTGGACGGCTGGGTCACCAATACGCCGGCCGGCGTCAGCCTGGAGGTGGAGGGAGACCCGGACCGCTTGGCGGCGTTTCTGCTGCGCATCGAACGGGAGAAACCGCCGCGGGCTTCCATTCAGAGCCTGGAGCCGGTCTATCTCGACCCGGCAGGGTACGCCGGGTTCGAGATTCGTCCCAGCGTCCACGCCGGACCGGTGCGGGCGCTGATCCTGCCGGACATCGCCACCTGTCGGGAGTGTATCGCCGAGATATTCGATCCCGACGATCGCCGCTACCGCTATCCCTTCACCAATTGCACCCACTGCGGGCCGCGCTACAGCATCATCGAACGGCTTCCCTACGACCGCGCCCGCACCACCATGCGCCACTTCGCCCAATGTCCACGCTGCCGCGCCGAATACGATGATCCGCGTGACCGGCGGTTCCACGCCCAGCCGAACGCCTGCCCTGCGTGCGGGCCGCGGCTGGCCCTCTGGGACCCGCGCGTTGCCCCCGCGGGCGCCCCGCTCGCGGTGGAGGACGCCGCCCTGCGCCGGACCGTGGCCGCGCTCCGGCAGGGCAGGATCGTGGCCGTCAAGGGACTGGGCGGCTTTCACCTGCTGGCCGACGCCCGCATCCAGGCGGCCGTACTGCGTCTGCGCGAGCGCAAGCGGCGCGAGGAGAAGCCGTTCGCCCTGATGTACCCTCACGTGGCGGCGATCCGCCGCGATTGCGAGCTATCGGTGCTGGAAGCGCGGCTGCTCCGATCGCCGGAAGCGCCCATCGTCCTGTTGCGGCGTCGCGGCCCGGCGGGTCTCGCTCCCGCCGTCGCGCCCGGCAACCCCTGTCTGGGCATCATGCTGCCGGCCACGCCGCTGCATCACCTGGTGCTGCGCGACCTCGGCGCGCCGGTGGTGGCGACCAGCGGCAACCGGGCCGACGAGCCGATCTGCACCGACGAGCGCGATGCGTTGCTGCGCCTCGGTCCGCTCACGGACCTGCTGCTGGTCCACGATCGGCCGATCCGCCGCCACGTGGACGACTCGATCGTGCGTGTGGTGCAGGGACGCGAGCTGGTGCTGCGGCGCGGCCGGGGCTACGCACCGCTACCGATCCAGGTCGACCGGCCGCTGCCCGGCGTTCTGGCGGTCGGCGCCGATCTCAAGAACGCCGTCGCCGTGGCCGCCGGCCGGGACGTGTTCGTGAGCCAGCACGTCGGCGACCTGCAGACGGCCGAAGCGCAGGCCGCCTTCCGTCAGGTGATCGGCGACCTGCAGCAGCTCTGCGATCGGCAGCCCGCGCTGATCGCCTGCGATGCGCATCCGGACTACCTGTCGACCCGCTACGCCCGCGACTGCGACCGCCGGGTCGTACCGGTTCAGCACCACTGCGCGCACGTCCTGTCGTGCATGGTCGACAACCGGCTTCAGGCTCCGGTGCTGGGGGTCGCCTGGGACGGGACCGGCTACGGTCCTGACGGTACCGTCTGGGGCGGCGAGTTCCTGCAGGTGACCGAAGCCGGTATCCGTCGCGCCGGTCACCTGCGCACGTTTCCGCTGCCGGGCGGAGATGCGGCCGCCCGCGAACCGCGCCGGGCGGCGCTGGGACTGCTGTTCGAGCGGTACGGGGAGGCAGCGTTCGAACGTCCTGATCTGCGTCCCCTCATCGATCGCTGCGGCTTCTCCGCCGGAGAGCTGCGGCTGTTGCGCGCGGCGCTGCGCCGCCGCGTCAACAGCCCGCGTACCTCCAGCGTCGGCCGCTTGTTCGACGCCGTGAGCGCCCTGGTCGGCCTGCGTCGCTTCTCCCGCTTCGAGGGCCAGGCGGCCATGGAGCTGGAGTTCGCGGCGACCGCGGCAGAGGACGGCCACTACGACTTTGCGCTGGTCGCGCCGTTGCCGGAGAACGGCCGCCCGGTGATTGCCGATTGGGAGCCGGTGCTGCGGCGGCTCCGTCGGGATCTGCACGACGAAGTTGGCGTCGGCGCGATCGCGACCAGGTTTCACAACGGCTTGGCGCGGCTGATCGTGCGGATGGCGCAGCGGCTCGGCGCGCGACGGGTGGTGCTGTCGGGCGGCTGTTTCCAGAACGTGCAGCTCACCGAGCGGGCGGTGACGGGCTTGCGTGCCGCCGGATTGTCGCCATACTGGCATCAGCGCGTCCCTCCCAACGACGGCGGCATCGCGCTTGGGCAGGCGGGCGGCGCCGCCCGCTGGGTGGCAGCGCGATATCGGGCGCCCTGCGAGCGAGCGGGCGCCCGCAGCGAACGGGGGGACGATGATGTGTCTTGCGATTCCCGGTGAAGTGCTGGAAATCACGGGCGAAGCACCGTTGTTGCGGACCGGCAGGGTGAGTTTCGGCGGCGTCGTCAAGCGGGTGAGTCTGGCGTGCGTGCCGGAAGCGCGGGTCGGGGACTTCGTCATCGTCCACGTCGGCGTGGCGCTGAGCGTGGTGGATGAAACCGAGGCGGGGCGCGTCTTCTCGTACTTGCGCGAGGTGGGCGAGCTGCAGGATCTGCAGGGCGGCGACGGATGAGGTTTCTCGACGAGTACCGCGATCCCGCCCAGGCGCGCCGGTACGCGACGGCGATCAGCCGGTTGGCGACCCGGCCGTGGACGCTGATGGAGATCTGCGGCGGTCAGACGCACGCGATCGTCAGGTTCGGTATCGACCAGCTCCTTCCCGATACCGTCCGGCTGGTGCACGGTCCCGGCTGCCCGGTGTGCGTGACCCCCGTGGAGCTGATCGACAAGGCGATGGAGATAGCCGCCCGCCCGGAGGTGATCTTCTGCTCCTTCGGCGACATGCTGCGGGTCCCCGGCAGCGAATCCGACCTGCTGTCCGTCAAGGCACGCGGAGGCGACGTGCGCATTCTCTACTCACCACTGGACGCCGTCGCGATCGCCACCGACAACCCCGGCCGCCAGGTGGTGTTCTTCGCGGTGGGCTTCGAGACCACGGCGCCGGCCAATGCGCTTGCCGCCCATCGCGCCCGGAGCGAGGGCATCGACAACTTCTCGATGCTGGTCTCGCACGTGCTGGTGCCGCCGGCCATGGAGGCGATTCTGGCATCGCCCGGCAATCAGGTGCAGGCGTTTCTGGCTGCCGGCCACGTCTGCATGGTGATGGGGTATCGTGAATACGAACCGATCGCGCGTCGCTACGCGGTACCGGTGGTGGTGACCGGGTTCGAGCCACTCGACATTCTGCAGGGTGTGTATCTGGCGATCCGCCAGTTGGAGGAGGGCCGGGCGGAGGTGGAGAACCAGTACGCACGCACCGTGCGGCGGCAGGGCAACGCCACGGCGCTGCAGATGCTGCGCGAGGTGTTCCAGGTGGTGCCCCGCGCGTGGCGGGGAGTCGGCGAGTTGCGAGCCAGCGGGTTGGGATTGCAGCCTGCCTACGCCGCTCTCGACGCCGAAACCCGCTTCGGCGTGGCGGGACAGGTCGTCGAGGAGTCGGGCGAGTGCATCAGCGGGCTGATCCTGCAGGGACGCAGGAAGCCGACCGATTGCCCCGCCTTCGGCACCCGTTGCGTACCCGAACACCCGCTGGGCGCTACCATGGTCTCTTCCGAGGGGGCGTGCGCCGCCTATTACGCCTACCGTTGCCGCGCGGCGGCATCGTGATCGTGCCGCCCGCACGCACGTTCGATCTCGCTTGTCCGCTGCCGGTCGGCCATCACCCGCACGTCTTGCTCGGGCACGGCGGCGGCGGCACCCTGACGAGCGACCTGATCGAGCGGCTGCTGGTTCCCGCGTTCGCGAACGAGTACCTGGCCGAGCGCCACGACGGCGCGGTGCTCCCGTGCGGCGACCGTGCGATCGCCTTCTCGACCGATTCCTACGTGGTCCATCCGCTGTTCTTTCCGGGGGGCGACATCGGCTCGCTGGCCGTGTACGGCACGGTCAACGATCTGGCGATGTGCGGCAGCCGAGCGCGCTATCTGAGCTGCGGGCTGATCATCGAAGAGGGCTTGGCCATTGCGACCCTCACCCGCATCGTGGACTCCATGCGCCGCGCAGCCGACGAGGCGGGGGTGCAGGTGGTGACCGGCGATCTCAAGGTGGTAGATCGGGGCAAGGGCGACGGCGTGTTCATCAACACCGCCGGCATCGGCTTGGTGGAAGCTGACCGGCCCATCACCCCGCGCGCGGTTCGTCCGGGGGATGCCATACTGATCAACGGCGACGTGGGGCGCCACGGCATGGCGATCATGGCCGCCCGCGAAGGCCTGGAATTCGAGTCGGCGATCGAAAGCGACAGCGCTACCGTGGCCGACATCGTGCTGGCCCTGCTGGCTGCCGGGATCGAGATACACTGCCTGCGCGATCTTACCCGAGGCGGTCTGGCCACGGCTCTCGTGGAGATCGCCGCGGCGGCCAACCTGCCGATCGAGATCGACGAGGCCGCGGTCCCGGTGCTGGAACAGGTGCGCGCGGCGTGCGAGATATTGGGACTCGATCCGCACTACGTCGCCAACGAAGGCCGCTTCGCGGCGTTCCTGCCCGCCGCCCAGGCGCCCGCCGCCCTGGACGTGATGCGTTCTCATACGCACGGGGCGGGCTCATGTCGGATCGGCTCGGTGGGCGAGGGCGCCTCGGGAGTCGTCACCGGCCGCAGCCTGCTGGGGGCCCGCCGCATCATTACCCGGTTGAGCGGCGAGCAACTCCCCCGCATCTGCTGACGGCGGATCCTGTGGCGCAGTCGCGCGTCATGGCTTCTGCCGCTTCTGCCGGGCAGGCGATGGACGATGGACGCCCCGCCCCGTAGCGGGCACTATTGCCGCCCTGGAAGCGGTTCCGAAACCACGACGACACCACGTCCATCCATGACGCATCGACTCACCTTCACGGTAAAGCCCCACTTGCCCGAGCGCTTGGCGCCCCTGGCCGAGCTGGCCCACGACTTCTGGATCACCTGGCACTTCGACGCCATCCGGCTGTTCATGCGGTTCGGCGCCGATGCCTGGCAGCAGGCGCAGCAGAGTCCACTGAGGCTACTCAGCGAGATGCCTCAGGAGCGGCTCCAGGAGCTGGAGCAGGACAAGGCATTTCTCGCCCACATGGACCGCGTCATCGCCGAATATCACGATTACCTGCAGGCCGATCCGTGGTACTCGGGCCCCCGTGACGCCGTGGTCGCCTACTTCTCCATGGAGTTCGGACTGGACGCCACGCTGCCGATCTACTCCGGCGGCCTGGGCGTGCTGGCCGGCGACCACCTGAAGAGTTGCTCCGACCTGGGGCTGCCGGTCGTCGGCGTCGGGCTGCTGTACCGCACCGGCTACTTTCGCCAGCGCGTCACCATGGACGGCCACCAGCTCGAGAGCTACCCGGCCAACGACTTCTACAACATGCCTCTTGCGCTGTGCACTTCTGCGGACGGAAAGCCGGTGACGGTCACCCTGGAGCTGGGTGGAGAACGGGCGCACGCGTGCATCTGGCGCGTGCGGGTGGGGCGCGTGCCCCTGTATCTGCTCGACACCGACATCGACGCCAACGACCCGTCGACGCGCGAGATCACCGGTCAACTCTACGTGTCGGACCGCCGCATGCGCCTCCGGCAGGAATTGCTGCTGGGCATCGGCGGCATTCGCGCGTTGCGCGCGCTGGAGATTCCGGTGGCGGTGACCCACATGAACGAGGGGCACTCGGCGTTCCTGGCCCTGGAGCGGGTCCGTGAGCTCATGCACGAGCACGGCATGAGCTACTTCGAGGCCCGCCAGGCGGTGT
This sequence comes from Spirochaetia bacterium, assembly GCA_965215345.1. Taxonomy (GTDB): domain Bacteria; phylum Spirochaetota; class Spirochaetia; order SZUA-6; family Bin103; genus CATQHW01. The sequence goes on from CBDCDL010000002.1 coordinate 4,329,901, forward strand.
GGAGCACCACGGTGTTCACCACCCACACGCCGGTCCCGGCCGGCAACGAGACGTTCGACCCGCACCTGGTCCTGGACCAGGCCGGAACGCTGCGCTCCGCCCTGGGGCTGGACGAGCACGAGTTCCTGTCGCTGGGCCGGATCGGTCACGACGGCGATGCGCACGGCCAGTTCGGGCTCACGCCGCTCGCGCTGCGCCTCGCCGCCCACTGCAACGGGGTCAGCAAGCTGCACGGTCAGGTGTCGCGGCGCATGTGGCGCGGCCTGTGGCCGGGCGTGCCGGCGGACGAGGTGCCGATCCGTCACATCACCAACGGGGTCCATCTGCGGAGCTGGATCTCGCATGACGTCCAGGAACTGCTGGTGCGTTACCTGGGTCCTGCGGTGGCCAAGCACGCGCCCGAGGTGGCGGTGTGGCGGCAGGTGGACAACATCGCCGACGAAGAGCTGTGGCGGACGCACGAGCGGCGCCGCGAACGGGTGATCTGGTTCGCCCGACGGCGCATCGTGGCGCAGATGCGGCGCGAAGGGGCCGCGGAGGCCGACCTGCGGGCGGCCGAGGTAGCGCTGCGCCCGGATGCCCTGACGATCGGCTTCGCGCGCCGCGTCGCCGGGTACAAGCGCCTGGGACTTCTCTTCCGGCAACCGGAGCGCCTGGTACGGTTGCTGAGCAGCCGCGAGCAGCCGGTGCAGATCATCTTCGCCGGCAAGTCGCACCCCAACGATCACCAGGGCAAGGAGATGATCCGGCGCATCGTCCAGTTCGCGACCGAGCACGACCTGCGCAGCCGGATGGTCTTCCTGGACGACTACGACATCAACGTGGCGCGCTACCTGGTCGCGGGTTGCGATGTATGGCTCAACATCCCGCGCCGACCTCACGAGGCCAGTGGCACGAGCGGCATGAAGGCTTCGGTCAACGGATCGCTGATGGTGTCCACGCTGGACGGCTGGTGGGACGAGGCGTACAACCCGGACATCGGCTGGGCCGTGGGGTCGGGCGAGACCTACCAGGACGAGAACGTCCAGGACGAGCTGGAGGCCGACGCCGTGTTCGCGGAGCTGGAGCATATGGTCATCCCCATGTTCTACGACCGCGGCATCGACGGCCTGCCGCGGTCGTGGATCGCCAAGATGCGGCGCTCCATGACCGTGATCGGCGAGCACTTCAGCGCACAGCGCATGGTCGCCGAGTATCACGGGACGCTCTACGAGCCGGCGCTCGCGCACGCCCGCCGGCTGCGGGACTCGGGCAACCGGGACGCCGTCGAGCTCGCCGGCCACCTGCAGCGGCTGCACCACCACTGGCCAGGGATCGCGGTCGAGCAGCTCGACTCCGACAGCTCTGCCACGCTCGAGGTGGGCGACTCGTTGGACGTCACCGCGCGGATCCGGCTGGGCGGACTGGAGCCGTCCGACGTGCAGGTGGCGCTCTATCACGGCGCGCTGCCGGGCAGCATCGACCTGCAGCCCGGCGACGACGAGATCGTCGACGGCCAGAGCACGCCGATGGAGTTGATCGAACGGCACGGGGAGTCGGCGACCTACCGCGCCAGCACCGTGTGCCGGAAGACCGGCAGGGTGGCCGCGACGGTGCGCGTGATGCCCGACCATCCCTTCCTGCCCCATCCCTTCGTGCCGGGGCTGTTCCTCCAGGGCTGACGCCCTTAAGTATGGCTGAAAACCCCTTGCATCGCAGATCGGAACCAAGTGTCCCTCACGGGGCACTGCTGCCGGTCAGCGGAGCATCGATTGACCGAGATGCTGACCAATTGGAGAGTCTGTCGCACATGCGCATAACGCGTATCGAGATCGAGAACTTCCGGTCGATCCGGCGTCTGGTCGTCGATCTTGGAGACACGACCGTATTCGTCGGCCCGAACAACGCCGGCAAGACCGCGATTCTCGATGCGTTGCGGATCGCGCTCACGCGCCGCTGGGGGCAGCGCGGCACGGGCTTCAGCGAGTACGACATCCACCTTATCGATGACGACGCGGATCCGAAGACATCCGGCGGCGTGAGTATCGAGATCCGGTCGGAGGAGAGCGAATCCGGCGAGTGGCCCCAGATGATCGTGGCGGACCTTGGAGACATCGTCCAACTGAATCCGACTACGGGACGCCGAACCATCTCCCTGAGAACCCGGTGCGCTTGGAGCGAAGAGACGGGTGCTTTCGAGCCGAGCTGGGAATTCCTGGACGCCAGGCGCGAACCGTTGGCTGGCCGCAGCGCGCGTCGCGTCAACCTGGAACGCTTCTGGCGCTACCTTCCTGTGTTCTATCTCGATGCTTTGCGTGACGTCAGCGACGAATTTTCGCCGCGGTCCTCGCAGTTCTGGGGGCGACTGCTCAGAGCGTTGGAGATCCCGCCGGATCTTGAGTCCCGCGCGTTGCGGGTCCTTGATCTGCTCAACCGTCGCTTGCTCAAGGCCGATCCGCGCCTTGAGGAAATCGCGGAGACGTTGTCCGAGGCCACGAGGATCGCCGCAAGGGACAGGCAAGGCGGCCTCGATCTGCGGATGGTTCCGCTCAAGACCTGGGACCTGCTCTCCAGAGCCGAGATCATCCTCCGCAACGAACCGAACCTACCGTGGTTGCCGCTGCGGAACCAGGGGCAGGGGATCCAGAGTCTCTCGGTGATCTTCCTGTTTCGAGCGTTCGTGAACCACCTGTTGCGGGAATTGTACGAGCCGGGAAGTGATCCGGTCCTCGCTCTCGAAGAACCGGAGACGCACCTTCACCCCAGGCCGTTCGCACCCTGTGGCGACACGTCAGCGCCTTGCCGGGACAGAAGATCGTCACCACCCACTCGCCGTACTTCGTTCAGCACGTGCCCTTCCGCGATCTGCGATTGGTGCGACTCACCCCGATTGGAACCGAAGTGCGATCGCTGCCGGCGGATTTCTCCGCCTCGATTCCTCCGGTCAATGGCCTCGACACGGTCGTGGCCAACTCGTCGGGATTACTGACCTACGAACGAGCGTCGGAGACGATCACGGTCCACGGCATCCTCGACGAGAACACCTACCGCGCCCAGCTTGCTTGCTGCGGGACGGACCAGCGCCGCGCCGAGCTCGAGCCGCTGCTGCGCGACTTGAGAGATCGCTCATCTCTGTACATCGACGATGAAGAGCTACAGGCACTGGAAACCTACGCCCGGCGCATGCGCGGCGAGATCTTCTTCGCGGAGCGCTGGATGATCGTGGAGGGCCAAGCTGACTACTTGATCGTGCACGCCGTTGCGCACGCGATGGGCTACGATCTCGACCAGCATGGCGTATCCGTCATCGACGCGCAGAACAACGGCAACCCTGCTACCTTTGCAGCACTCGCGCGAGCGCTGGACATTCCGTGGCTGGCGGTATTCGACGGCGACGAAGCGGGCCAGCGACTGCGACAGGCGATCGCTGACCGCGGCTTCGACGCCGTCGAGTTGGAGCAACGCTTTCGAACCCATGCCGCTGGTGACCTGGAGGCGCAACTCGTCGCCGACGAGCTTGGGCCGGAATTGCGGGACGTGCTGGCGGCGATGGACATTCAGGAAGCGAATGAACTGAGCGACGACAACCTATCGGCCCGCTTGCGGGACAACAAGACGGCGTATGCGGCGGAGTTCGCGGCACGTGTGCGTCACGACACCAGCTTGGCGCAACGTGCCCCGGAGGCGTTCCGTACCACCATCATGCGGTTGCGGGGGCTGGCATAGTGGTAACACCGCTTGAAACCACTATACAGGAACTGTCGGACATTCAGCGCAAGGCCGTCGAGTGGGACGACGGGGCTGTCCTCGTTCTTGCCGGCCCCGGTTCCGGGAAGACGCGCGTGCTCACTTGTCGGCTCGCCCGGATTCTCGACCGATCGCCGAACGAGCGCTTCCGCGTCCTTGCGCTGACGTTCACCAACAAGGCCGCGCACGAGATGTCGGTTCGGGTGAATACACTTGCATCGAGGCTTGAAGAGCGGGCCGCCATCCACACGTTCCATAGCTTCTGCGCCCAGGTTCTGCGCCAACATGGCGTGCATCTCGGCATCAAGCCCGACTTCGCGATCTACTCCCGGACATCAGACCGACAAGCCGTGTTGCGCGATGCACTCGAGCGCGACTCCCAGCGCTTCGACAGCGAAGACCATCGTCTCTTGCCCAGGATCGACACCCTGAAGGCCCGTCTGGTGGTCCCGGAACGAGCCGAAAGTTGGATCGCCGAACGAACGGACCTATCTCTCGACGCCGCCTGCCGCGTGGTCCGCGCCTACCGCCTCTACGAACAAGAGCTGCGCCGCACCAATGCACTGGACTTCAGTTCGCTCATCTTCGAGACGTACAAACTATTCGCACATTCCGCCATGGCCGGGCACTATCAGTCCGTCTACCGATACTGGCTGATCGACGAGTTCCAGGACACCAACGGAGCCCAGTACGCGCTTCTTCAGCGCATGGCGGGAGGGGACTTTCGTCAGCTCTTCGCGGTGGCCGACGACGATCAGACGATCTCCGAATGGAACGGCGCCAACGTCCGCCGGATCAGTTCCTTGGTGAAGGACTTCGCCTGCGACGTGGTGCAACTTCCCGCCAACTTTCGCTGCCCGCCTCGCATAGTGGAGGCTGCGAACCGTCTCGTGGTCTATAACTCCCGGCGCCACGAATCGAAGCGCCCCGCCGAACCGGCGCGGCGCAGTCGTTCCTTCGACATCCAGCAGGTCCGATGCCGCGTGTTCGAGACGGACCGGGACGAGGTGGCCGGAATCGCCGCCGAGCTGGCGAGTCGGGACATCGCCAAGCGCGACCAGACGCTTGTACTGGGCAGAAGCCGCGCGTCGATGGAGTCCATGCGCAGCGCCTTGCAGGCCGCAGGTGTGCCCGCGACGATTCTGAGTCGTCGCGACGAATTCGTATCGCCCGAGATGCGATGGCTGGTCGCCTGCCTGAAGCAGATCAACCGCCCACTCGACCGGTGCAACATGGCCACGCTGGTCGAGGCATTCAGCGGCTTCGCGTGCGCGCGGCTGGACCTCGACGACGTGTTGTCCCGCTCGGCGGCGGAGGGCGTCACGTACCTTTCGGTCTGGTTGAGTGCGGCACGACACGACAGGCTGCCATCGCCCGTCGCAGAGATCGTCAACCTGATTGCTGGCCTTGCCGACGGAGATCTGAAAGTCGCTACGACGATCGAACAGGTTCTCGCCCACTTCGAGAGCGACGCACCCGACGAGGAACTCAAAGACGACCTGAGCGCCTGGCGCCGGTTGTCGGGCGAGATCAGAGCGGCGATAGGACCTGCGTCGCTCGATCGGTTTCTTCAGGATCTTGAACTGCGGTCCAAGGAACCCGTCCCGGCACCGGGAGCGGTCTCTCTCGCGACGATTCATGGCGCCAAGGGTCTGGAGTTCGACACCGTGTACCTCATCGGCTTGGCGGAAGGGGTATTGCCCTCCTGGCACAGCGTCAGGAAGGGGAACGGCAGCGCGGCGCTGGAAGAGGAACGCCGCGGCTGCTTCGTCGCCATTACCAGGACGAAGCAGCGCCTGATCCTGACCCGGGCGCTACGGTACAAGGGATGGCCAAAGCAGCCGTCCCGCTTCCTTGCGGAAATGGGCATTGTCAGCGGTGGCTCCGACGGGGTTCTGGAAAGACAGACCCCATGGACGCAGTGATCCCGCCGACCGGCAGATCGACGGATTCGAGAATCCGAGCAGGAGACACACGGTTGGAACACATCGGCGAGATCGAGAAACGGCTCTGGTCCGGCGCGGACAACCTGCGGGCCAACTCTCCCTTCGCCAGCAACGAGTACTTCCTGCCGGTCATGGGGCTGATCTTCCTGCGCCACGCCCACAGCCGCTTCCTCAGGGTCAAGGCCGAGATCGAGCCCTCGCTGCCGAGGCGCGGCGGCCGGCCGCGCGCCCTCACCAAGGAGGACTTCTCCCGGAAGGGCGCGATCTTCCTGCATCCGGAGGCGCAATTCGACCACCTCGTCTCCCTGCCCGACGGTGCCGATCGCGCGCAGGCGATCATCGACGCGATGGAGCAGATCGAGCAGGACTACGGGACCCTGCGCGGCGCCCTGCCCAAGGCCGAGTACCAGGAGCTGGACAACGACGTGCTCGGCCAGCTCCTGCGCACCTTCAACGATCCGGCCCTGAAGCGTGCGGACGGCGACGTGTTCGGGCGCATCTACGAGTACTTCCTCACCCAGTTCGCCGACCAGAAGGCGCATGACGGAGGCGAGTTCTTCACCCCGGTGGCGCTGGTGCAGACCATCGTCAACGTGATTGAGCCCGACCACGGCCGGGTGCTCGACCCGGCCTGCGGATCGGGCGGGATGTTCGTGCAGAGCGCGCACTTCATCGAACGCATGCACCTCGATCCGACCGAACAGGCGACGTTCTTCGGCATGGAGAAGAACCCGACGACGATCCGCCTGGCCAACATGAACCTTGCCGTGCACGGCCTTGAGGGCAACATCCAGAAGGCCATCACCTACTACGAGGACCCGCACGAGCTGTTCGGCAGGTGCGACTTCGTCATGGCCAACCCGCCGTTCAACGTCGACGAAGTGGACGCGGAGAAGGTCAAGAACGACCCGCGCCTGCCCTATGCCCTTCCCGGGGTGAACAAGAAGGGCAAGGTCTCCAACGGCAACTACCTCTGGATCTCCTACTTCGACAGCTACCTGAACGACACCGGCCGCGCCGGGTTCGTCATGTCCTCACAGGCGTCGTCGGCGGGTGGCGAGGAAGCGAAGGTGCGCCGGAAGTTGATCGAGACCGGCCACCTGGATGTGATGATGGCGATCCGCTCCGGCTTCTTCTACACGCGCACCGTGCCGTGCGAGCTGTGGTTCCTCGACAAGGCCAAGCCCGCTGAGCGACAGGGGAAGGTGCTGATGATCGACGCGCGCAACGTCCACCGGAAGGTGACGCGCAAGATCTACGACTTCACGCCCGAGCAGCAGAAGAACCTGGCGGCCATCGTCTGGCTCTATCGGGGCCGGAACGAGCGCTTCGTCGCCCTCGTGGCCGAGCACCTCGAACGCATGGTCGAAGCAGCCGGCGAAGCCGTGGCGCCGGTCCGGCGCCTTGTCACCGAGTTCGCCGCGGTGGCCACGACGTGTGCCGATGGCGAACTCTCCGAGGATCTCGCACAGACCCGGACGGAGTTCGAGAACGCACGGGAGGCGTTCACACACGACCTGGACGCTTTCGAGTCGGGAGCGGACGATGTCCGCGATGCATGGAACTCGGCCTCCCGCGACCACGCCGGGCTGACCGCATTCGCCGCTCGCGCCCAGCCTCTGGCAGAAGCAGGGCGCGACCTGATCCGTCAGGCCGATCATCTCCACAGGCTGCTGTCGCGCGTGGCCGAGGGTCGCCGGAACGGCCGCGGCAGCCCGCTCAAGGCGGTCGGCGAAGCACGCAGCGACGCGGCCGAGCATCTCAAGGCGCCCCGCTACTTCTGGCAGCAGGCACACTGGCTCCAGGAGCGGTTCCCGGAAGCCGCCCTGCGGGACGTCGAAGGGCTCGTGAAGCTGGTCGGCCACGACGAGCTGGCAGCCAACGACTGGAGCCTGACGCCGGGCCGCTACGTCGGCGTCGCGCCGGAGGAGGAAGACGAGGACTTCGACTTCGCGCAGACGATGCGGGACATCCACTCGGAGCTGGACGAGCTCAACGCAGAGTCCATCCGCCTCGCGGCGACCATCAAGCAGAACTTCGAGGCCCTGGGGCTGTGACGGAGCGGAAGTCCATGGGACGCCGGCGCGCGGGCGCTTCGATCCCCGCGCCTCCGGGCAGGGGAGAGCTGCCCACCGACTACGTGACCCTGCTCGGTGAGATCAAGGAGCGCATCCGCACCGAGCGCGTGCGCGTCGTGCTGGCTGCCAACCAGGCGATGGTGCTGCTCTACTGGGACATCGGCAAGGCGATCCTGGCCCGCCAGGAGCGGGAAGGGTGGGGCGCCGGGACCATCGACCGCCTCTCGCACGACCTCCGGGAGGCGTTCCCGGACATGCGGGGACTCTCGCCTCGCAACCTCAAGTACATGCGCGCCTTCGCCGCAGCCTGGCCCGAGCGCGAATTTGTGCAACGCACCGTTGCACAAATTCCGTGGCGCAGCAATCTGGCCCTGTTGCACAAACTGGACCTCCCCGAGACGCGCATCTGGTACGCCCGCAAGGCCATCGAGCAGGGCTGGAGCCGGGAGATACTCGAGCTACAGATCCGCGCGCGCCTGTACGAGCGCCAGGGCGGTGCCGTCACTAACTTCTCCCGGACGCTGCCGCCGGCCGACTCCGATCTGGCCACGCAGGCGTTCAAGGACCCATACCTGTTCGACTTCCTCGGCACCGCCGAGCCGCGCACGGAACGGGAGCTGGAGCAGGGTCTCGTGGACCACATCCAGCGCTTCCTGCTGGAGATGGGAGCCGGATTCGCCTTCGTCGGCCGGCAGGTGCTCCTGGAGGTGGGCGACAGCGACTTTCGCGTGGACCTGCTGTTCTACCATCTCGAACTGCGCCGCTTCGTCGTAGTCGAGCTCAAGGCGGTCCCGTTCAGCCCCGCCTTCGTCGGCCGGATGAACCTGTATCTCTCCGCCGTGGACGACCTGATGCGCCACCCTGACGACGCACCCACCATCGGCCTGCTGCTCTGCAAGGGCAAGGACCGGATGGTCGTGGAGTACGCCCTGCGCGACCTCGCCAAGCCCGTAGGCGTCGCGGACTGGGAGACCCGCTTGGTCGATGTCCTGCCGGACAATCTGACGGGCAGCCTGCCGACCATCGAGGAGATCGAGGCCGAGTTTAGTGATGCGCACGAAAGAGCCTGACGAATTAGACGGACAGGCTGTAGAAGTAGCACGGGCGATCTCTCGCGTTCTTGAGAGTAGGGCACATGACGTGGACAGATTGTAAGCTTGGCGATGTCATGACCCTGAAACGCGGTCATGATCTCCCTATGCAGAATCGTCAGGATGGAGACATTCCGATTGTCTCTTCGTCCGGCATTACCGGGTTCCACAACGAGCCCAAAGCAGGTGCTCCGGGTGTCGTAACTGGTCGGTACGGCACACTTGGCGAGGTTTACTTCATGCGGCGTGCATTTTGGCCTCTCAATACAGCACTCTACGTAACTGACTTCAAGGGGAATGACCCACAGTTCGTCTCATATTTCTTGAAGAACGCCCTCCGCGACTACAGGAGCGACAAGGCGGCAGTGCCTGGCGTTGATCGAAATGTTCTTCATAGGTTGAATGTGCGCCTACCGGATCGAACTTGCCAAGAGCGCATCACCGAATCCCTCTCCGCATACGACGATCTGATCGAGAACAATCTGCGGCGGATTGCACTGCTGGAACAGGCGGCGCGGGAGCTCTACCAAGAATGGTTCGTCCGGCTCCGCTTTCCCGGCCACGAGAACACCAGAATCGTCGGTGGCCTGCCGGAGAGATGGGAACGGAGAACTATTGAAGATGTCTGTTTGTCCTTCGACGACGGTGACTGGATCGAGACAAAGGACCAAGGAGGAGAAGATTTTCGGCTACTTCAGATTTCAAACATTGGGAACAACGAATTCGTGGAAACTGGAAACTACCGCTGGATCACTTCCGAAACCTTCAGGGGATTACGGTGTAACGAAGTCCTTCCGGGTGACCTTCTCATATCTCGAATGCCCAAGCCGATCGGGCGAGCGTGGTTGGTGTATGCACAGCCATGGAGAATGATCACGGCCGTTGACGTTACCATTGCACGACCCGATCAAACTGCCGTTGATCCCCTCTACTATCTCTACCACCTCAACTCACAAGCGCATATCGCGCGCTGTGAGCTTAGAGCAACGGGCGCGACCCGTCCTCGCATTTCCCGGAAAGCCATGGGAGCACTTCCGATACTTCTGCCTCCAATGGCACTCCAACTCACCTTTGGCCAGATTGCGTCAGCTACAAATGAACAACGGAATACCCTGACGGGCCAAAACAGAGCAATCGTCCAAGCCCGAGATCTCCTGCTACCTCGCGTGATGTCGGGAGAGATCGGAGTATGAACCGCACGGCCGTCGCCGGTCTGACCGTCCTCGGCGAAGGCCTCCCGACGTAGTTAATGCGTGCTGACACGTCGGAGTTCGAGACGAAGATGTCCGTATGGCGAGTGCGACCGATGGGACGGCTATGCTCGGGTGGCGGACGACGGTAAGGTGGTCCGGATGGCCGAAGCGGCCGTAAGATCCCGCTTTGGATTGACGGAGACTCGATGAGCCCGGAGCTCTACAGCGAAGACACCCTCGTCCAGCAGACGACAGCCGAGTACCTCAAAGAACGGCTCGGCTGGCAGTCGGTCTACGCATACAACTCCGAGACCTTCGGACCGGACGGAACACTGGGCCGGACCGGCGAGGAAGAGGTGGTGCTCACGCGATACCTCGGCCCGGCGCTCGATTTGCTCAATCCGGGCTTGCCGTGCGAAGCGGTCGACAACGCCGTCCGCGCCATCGTCCAAGTGAGCGCGGCCCAGTCCACGCTACAGGCCAACCAGGAGAAGTACGATCTGTTGCGCAACGGCGTGAAGGTCACGTACCGGGACCCCCCCCCGCGCGGCGCCATGGAGACGCGTACCCTGCGCGTCTTCGACTTCGACGTCCCGGAGAACAACCATTTCCTCGCGGTGCGCGAGCTGTGGATCAAGGGGCCGCTCTACCGCCGCCGCGCCGACTTGGTCGGCTTCGTCAACGGCATCCCACTCCTGTTCATGGAGTTGAAGAACATCCACCGCAACGTCCGCCGCGCCTACGACGAGAACCTCGCCGACTACCAGGACACCATCGCCCACGTCTTCCATCACAACGCCTTCGTGGTGCTCGGCAACGGCGTGGACGCCCGCATCGGCAGCTACTCGGCGCCCTTCGAGTACTTCCGCGAGTGGAAGCGTCTCGATGAGGACGAACCCGGCGTCGTGGACATGGAGACGCTGCTCAAGGGGGTGTGCACCAAGGCGAACTTCCTCGACCTGTTCGAGAACTACGTCCTCTTCGACGACAGTGGCGAGAGGCTGGTCAAGGTGGTCGCCCAGAACCAGCAGTACCTTGGTGTGACCCGGGCGGTGCGCGCCGTGGAGGAACGGAAGAGCGCAGGCGGCAGGCTCGGCGTCTTCTGGCACACGCAAGGGGCCGGCAAGTCCTACTCCATGGTGTTCTTCAGCCGCACGGTGCACCGCAAGCTCGGCGGCAACTTCACTTTCCTGGTGCTCTGCGACCGCGACGACCTGGACAACCAGATCTACCGTACCTACGCCGGCTGCGGTGTCGTCGGCGAGCAGGAGGAGGTCCGGGCTGGAAGCGGCCGGCACCTCAAACGGCTGCTCGGCGAGCACAAGGCGTACGTCTTCTCCCTGATTCAGAAGTTCAACCAGGACGTCGTGCCCGACAAGCCCTACTCGGAGCGGGACGACATCATCGTCATCGTGGACGAGGCGCACCGCACCCAGTACGGCCGGCTGGCGCTGAACCAGCGCAACGCTCTGCCCAACGCCCTCTACATCGCGTTCACGGGCACGCCGCTGATGAAGGAGGACGAGATCACCCGGCGGGTGTTCGGCGACTACGTCTCCCGGTACGGATTCCAGCGGGCGGTGGAGGACGGCGCCACGGTGCCTCTCTACTACGATGCGCGGGGCGAGAAGCTCGGCGTCGCCACCGACGAGCTCAACGAGCGGATCGCGGAGAAGCTCGACGAGTTCGAGACCGATGACTTCGACGTGGAACAGCGCCTCGAACGCGAGCTGAAGCGGGACTACCACCTCATCACCGCGCCCGACCGTCTCGACGCCATCGCCAGGGATTTCGTCACGCACTACACCACGGCGTGGGAGAGCGGCAAGGCGATGTTCATCGCCATCGACAAGGTCACCGCCGTCAGAGTGCACGGCCTGATCGAGAAACACTGGCGGGATCACGTCAGGCGACTCGAACGCAGGCTTTCCGGCGTGCCCGGCGGCGAAGATCGCGTGGCTCTGGAAGGCCAGCTCGCCTGGATGAAGGAAACGAAGATCGCCGTCGTGGTGAGCGAGGAGCAGGGCGAGGTTGCCAAGTTCCGCAACTGGGGTCTCGACATTCAGCCGCACCGCCGGCTGGTCAAGGAGGGGTTCGAGACCGCCGACGGCGAGAGGATCGACGTGGAGAACGCCTTCAAGAAGGACGGCCACCCGTTCCGGGTCGCCATCGTCTGCGCGATGTGGCTCACCGGGTTCGACGTAAAGAGCCTCGCAACCCTCTACCTCGACAAGCCGCTCAAGGCGCACACGCTGATGCAGGCCATCGCGCGGGCGAACCGCGTGCACGAAGGCAAGACAACGGCCTCATCGTCGACTACTGCGGCATCCTGAAGAACCTCCGGAGCGCGCTCGCCACCTTCGCCGGGCACACGGGGGCGGACGACGGCGGAGGGGAGGATCTGCCCGCGAAGCCTCACGAGGAGTTGCTCGACGAGCTGGCCGAGGCCATCGAAGCGGTGCGCGCGTTTCTCGCCGCACAGGGGTTCCGGCTCGACGAGATCGTCGAAAAGGACGGCTTCGAGCGGAACGCGGCCATCGCCGCCGCCAAGGAAGCGGCCAACGAGAACGACGAGACGAGGAAGCGCTTCGAGATCATGGTCCGCGTCGTGTTCCGCACGTTCAGGGCCTGCCTGACCGTGAAGGACGTCCACGTTCACCGAAACACCCATGACGCGATCAACATCGTCTACAAGAGCCTTCAGGAGGACCGCGACAACGCCGACATCTCCCAGATCATCCGGGAGCTGCACGACGTCGTCGGCGATAGCATCAACCCCGTCGACGCGGGACAGATCCGGGAGTCACCGGCGACCTATGACATCTCGGCCATCGACTTCGCGCGGCTGCGCCAGGAGTTCGCCCGCAGCACGACGCAGAACACGCATGTGCAGAATCTCAAGGCCGCCATCGAGAAGCGACTTGCCCGGATGCTCGCAGAGAACCCATTGCGTACCGACTTCCAGCACCACTTCGAGCAACTGGTCGCCGGCTACAATCGGGAGAAGGACCGCGTGACGATCGAGAGCACCTTCGAGGCGCTGCTGAAGTTCGTCTCCAAGCTCGACGATGAGCAGGAGCGTGCCCTCCGAGAGGGCCTCGACGAGCCGACGCTGACCCTGTTCGATCTGCTCAAGAAGGAAGAGTTGACACCGACGGACATCAAGCGGATCAAGCAGGTCGCCGTCGACCTCTACGCACGACTGCGAAAGGAACTGGACCGCATCCGCGATTGGGACAAGAAGCAGGCGACGCGCGATCAGGTGAAACAGACGATCTTCGACTTCCTCTACAGCGACGAGACGGGATTGCCCGAGGCGTACTCCGAGGACGAGATCACGATGAAGTCGAACTTGGTCTTCGGCCATTTCCTCACGCAGCAACAACACGGCGTGGCGTTGGCTGCGGGGGTGACCACGTGACAGGGAGTAAACAAACCACCGGCAAAGCCGGTGGCTTTCAAGGGCGGCCCCTGAAAGGGGCCATCTGCTGTCAGTTCTGCATGGTTCACGGAGGACTTCGTCATGCTCCCAGCGTTCCAGAACGCCAGTCCGCCCATGCTCTCGCACATAAAACACAATGTCCCCCGTTGAGTAATCACCGTACTCCTTGTGATTCCGAGCACTACGGCCGGCGCACCTCACCACGTGTACGCTTCATCTGCTCTCCCGTGCACCATTTCACCCCCTTCCTGTCTCAAGGCATAGCCGATCAGGACATTACCACCTGCTAAGCAGGTGGCTTGTCAAGTTTAAGTCAAGTTGGGCTTGGGATTCCCCGCGCGTGAAGATGGCCGGCCGTCGGTGATCACAATAATATGTGGAGGTTTGGCAGTAGATTGGACATTGGGAGGCAATGGTCATGAGCTCATCAGATCGAGCTGATGGCGACCGTATTAAAACGCTAATTGAGGCGGGTATTCGCCTCGTTACACACCGACTTTGAGGCCATCATACGCTAGTACGGCGTCTGCGGGCCTTAGATTAGAGAGGTGCCCGGGCGGGGCTGCAAAATACTATGCACTCGCACTTGGCGGGCAACATCGAGCATTAGATTAGGGAGGCGACATGATGGACATTAGCGAGCGGCAGAACAGCGAGCGGTCGTTGGACAGACTGGCCGCGCAGCGCTTCCTATATAGGCAGGTCAAGACCGTGGAGAATTGGCGGCTAGTGCTGGTTCTCGTGGTCGCGGGCTTACTGCTAACAGGCTTGACCGTGAAGGCGGGCCCATTCAGTCAGGGAGCGACGATGGCTGTTGTTTTCTTGTGGTTCGTCGATCAGGTGCTGGTGCGATCCGCTGGCAGGAAGAAGGAGGAGGCGGCGGCGATACAAGAAGATTTCGACTGTTTCGTCTTGGACATCCCGTGGCCCGAGCACCTCAGCGTAGCATGCCCGACCAATGACCGGGTGGCAGAACTGAAGAAAGAGGCAAGCGGCGCAGGAGTGACGAGGAGAGAACTCGCGGACTGGTATTGCGCAGATGACATTCCAGTGGAGGCCGTAGCAGCGCGGCTGCACTGCCAAAGGATGAACTGCCGTTGGGACGCACGGTTGCGCAGAGAGTGGATCTGTCTGGTCAGGCTCGTCGTGGGCGTGATCGTGATAGTTGGTTTCGTGGTGGGTGCGGTGGTCGGGGTTACCCTGCTCACGGTGGTGTTAGGTGTGGCGGCGGGAATCAGGTTAGTCGCATGGCTGTGGTTGGAGCAGCGTGCACAATCTCTTGCCCAAGAGCGAGTAAATGATCTTCACGGATACCTGTCGCGAGCAGAATCGGATAGCGGCCAGATGACGTTGTGCGAGGTGCGTCTCGCGCAGGCCGCGATCTTCGAGCATCGCCGCGTTTGTCCGACCGTGCCGGACTGGTTCTACGAAATCAGGAAGAAGGCATACGGAGGAAAGAGACAGAGTTGAGCCGGTGGGGTGGTGGGGCTTCGCGGGTGTAGACGACGCGAACATGCAGGGCGACGCAAAGGGCGGAATCGGGGCGCCCGGGGAATAGGGAAACACGTTTGGAAGGGGCTATCCGAAGGAAATCGACTATGTCCGACGTCTGCGAAGGATGGACTCAACGTAGCGGAGCACCGTTGCCCGTTCGCTGGCGTCGAGTTCCATGATCTGACGGACAAGGACGGTAGTTGTGTCACGCGCGGGCGCGTTCGCTTGGTCGGGCTCATCGGTAAGCCAAAGCGCCCAGGTTGCAAGGGTTCGGAAGTTCAGGCCATAGAGTTCGGACAACTCGAGGAGCACGATGGGGTCGGGCTGCTTGATCAGCCCCCGTTCGACTTGAGACAGGTACGCGTTCGACCTGCCGATTCGTCGTTCGACTTCACGGAGAGAGAGTTGGCGGTGCATGCGTGCGCGGCGCAGGACGCCCCCGATCTGTGGAGGGGTCTGTCGGGCGGCGGGATCAGGCTTGGCGGAAGGCCGAGTGGTTGCTGATCTGCCGGAAGCGTGATCGATCAGAGGTGCCATCAATAGGGTCCAGTGTAGCCTCCAAGGTGATCAGAGCACCAACGGGGGAGGGAGCGTTGGTGTCAGTGGATATGTGGACAGTTCCGCTGCTGGTCTGGCTGGACGCCGCCACGATCCCATCGGCAAGCATCCGGCTGCGATCCGAGTGCCTGAGTCCTGCCGGTGCTCTGGTCCGCCCCTTGGACGGCAGCACAGCCGTTCCGGCATCGCCGATCGGTGGCGGCGGCCGCCATGAACAGCGAATCGGTCATCTGCCGGACGGCCGGCAGGTGGAGGCACCTCGTGCCGGCTCACCGAGGTGGTGGTCGCTGCCGCGGCGGCCACCGCCGCTCATCGGTTGCTTGGCCGGACCGGGGCGGTGTCTTGTCGGCATCCGCAGCAGGTGATCGGTCAACCGGGTCAGCTCGCGCTCGAGGGAGGTTGCCTTCGTCGGGATTGCGAAGTACAGTAGCACTGATGCAAACAATACACGCAAATGGCCAGATGGCGGAGACGGCGCGGGTCGTACGGGTGATGCCCGATCCGGCGTACGCGGGGCTCTGGGATTCGATTGTTGTGGACCGCTCGGTCAAGGAACGGCTGCTTCGAGCGACGGCACTGAATCTGCGCCTGCGCGCCGACCTGCCGTTCGAAACGACGGCTCTGCACGGGCTCGTACTGCTTCACGGGCCTCCGGGAACGGGCAAGACGACGCTTGCGCGCGGTTTGGCTCATGAACTTGCGAAGATCACCAAGGGCCGCATGGCCCGGCTGATCGAGATCAACCCGCACGGCTTGATGAGCGCTGAACATGGGGAGAGCCAAAAGGCGGTGACGCAGCTCCTTACCGAGTTTGTGCCAAGTCTCGGCGACGACGGTGTGGCGACCGTGGTGCTGCTGGATGAGGTGGAGTCGATGGCTGTCGCAAGAAGCGAGGCGTCGCTGGCGGCGAATCCCGCGGATGTCCATCGCGCGACGGACGCGGTGCTGGCGGCTCTCGATTCGAACACGGTCGACCACCCCAATCTGGTCTTCGTCGCGACCAGCAACTTCGTGGGGGCCCTGGACGAGGCATTGCTGTCGCGCGTCGACGTGCACATCCATGTACCGGCTCCCGATGAGACGGGGATCGTGAGGATCCTGAAGCATGCGCTTGAGTCAATGGCTCCGGCCTTCCCGGAGCTTCGTCATCTGGCCTGCGACCCCGGAATCGAGAGGGTCGCGAAACGCCTTGCGGGCGCGGACGGGCGGCGGGTTCGCAAGACGATCATGGAGGCGATGATAGGACGCCACGAGACCGTTTCGGATCCGGGAACCACGACGATCGATGACCTGCTTGCGGGCGCTAGGCGAGCGAAAGAGGACGGCGGCATCCAAGATCGGGGAGTGGAGGGTTGATATGGAGCGACACAGAACAATCGCCGCGTCACCGGTTCGGAGCGCCTTCGAAGCGTGGGAGGTAGTGACGACCCTTATCGCCGACACGCTGGAGCGTAGTCCAGCGGTCCCGGCGGGGAGTGTAGACGCTGAACTGGCGGCACTGGCCGGTCTTGGTCCCGCGCTTGTCGCAGGCGGACACCTCGAACGGAAGGGTCTGGTGCTTTGCGACGCTGGCCTGCATGTGACCGTAACTGTGGTGACCGCCGATGCGGCGCTCGGCGTGAAGGAGAATCTGAACCCCGTCCCCGGCGGCTCGAGCGCCACGGACGGATGGACCCTCTACATACCGTTGCCGGGAGCGCTCGATGCGAGTGTCGTGGCGGCGGCAGAGCGATCCTCTCATCTCTCGGTAGAGACGCCGCCGAAGTCGGCGCCGGCGCCGACTTCGAAGAAAACCGAGGTGGGATCGGCGATAGATTTGGATGCGCTGCGCGACGAGGCAGCGAAATGGTGACGTCGTCGAGAACGTCCGTCTCAACCTTCACGCGCACGCACACGGCGACTCATCTGGCGGACGTGATACTTGGTTCGATCGCCGACATCTTGGCAACTTTGGGCATCGATCCGACGCAGCTGTTTGCGGATTGGCCTACCGACCAATCGGCAATCTCGGCTTGGATTGCCGAGGGCTCGCTCAAGTGCGTGGCGCTTGAATGCCATCGGCCGAATGGAACGGTGAACCCGATCTTCGAGTTTCCGGTCTCGTATACCGTAAGCGGTGTCGGGAACAGGAAGTTCACGGCGGATCGCGCGGCCTTGGCCGCGTACCTGGCGAAGCTGCAGCACGTCCCACGCGGAACTGCGTACCGCCTTTTCTGCAGCTTCAGCAGGCCGCACTCGCCACAGCCCGGTTGGTCGCCGGGTACGCGGGCGTCGGTTGACGGTATGCGATCGAGCAGCTTCGGTACACTCGCCTCCGGGCCGCACGCGGGCGCTAGCATGCGCTACTACCGAAAATAGAGGTGAATGGAGATGAGCTACGTGGACGACGCTTTCGACAAGTTGAAGTCGAATCTTGAAATCACAACGACGGAAAGCGATTTGGCGAAAACACGGCATCAGTTGGTGCGCGATCACATCGAGGGCTCTTGGGAGCTCGTAGACCACTTTCTGACTGGCAGCTACGCCCGGCACACCAAGACGAAGAAGCTGAAGGACGTGGACATATTCGTCGTCGTGGACCCTGACGGACCTCAGGGCTCATTGGCTAACGGTAAAGGAACGGCCGCCGTGCTGGAGTTGCGCGACCTCTTGGCTGATCGTTGGAGCGATCTGGATGCCGACGACAACGTCGTAACGATCAACTATGGCGACGAAGACGTCGCTTCGTACGAGGTTGCGCCGGTGTTCCCCCGCGCCGGCGGCGGCTACTCGATGCCTAACGGAGCCGGATGGATGGACACCGATCCGCAGAAACAGGCTGAGCTCGTGACCGCGAAGAACAAGGCGTGCGACACAAAGTTCGTGCCGTTCGTAAAGATGGTAAAGGGAATAAATAGGGAGGCGGGAGACCCGATCGAGCCCGCGTTCCTACTTGAGGTTATGGGGCTGGAACTGGTGATCGAACCGTTTAGAGGGTACCGCGACGAGATTCGGTTCTTCCTGGCTTCGGTGGCAGACCGGATCGTGGACGACTGGCCGGATCCGGTGGGGCTCGGTCCGGACGTCAACGCGGGAGTCAGGGTCGGTCGACGCAAAGAACTGTCGGACGTGGTACGCGGATGGCTGGAGGTGGCAGAGGAAGCCTTGCAATTGGAGTATGAAGGAAAGGAGCGAGCAGCGGTCGAAGCCTGGCGCGAGTTGTTCGGATGGCGGATGCCACGGCCGTGAGAACGAGGACATGCTCAAGGCCGACATCCTCCGCCACGCCCGGGACGTCGCCATGAAGGCGGTCCGCGGACTGTCCGGAGGAGCGGCTCGCGGCGACCCGCTCGCCGACGACGCTGATCAACTCGACCATCCGGGCCGGCGGAATGTATCGGCAACCCAACGGTGCTCCGCGGGGTGACCACGTGACGAAAGACTCTCTATAAAGAGAACTTTTGACTTGAAAGGCTGGCTATATCCATGAAACTATACAAGTATATATCGATTGAAAGACTAAAGAATATCCTCATTGATCACACGATTCGGTTCACGCAACCAGGTGCCTTCAATGATCCGTTCGAGTTGGTTCCTCGTCTATTGGTGCCGAAAGACTATGTGGCTCAAGGACGCGTATCTTACGAGTTTGACATTGCAGCGTCCCGACGACCTATCGACGTGGATTACACGAAGGTCGACGAGGATCATTGTAGTGATCACCACTCCCGTGAACTGCGCGAATCACTAGATCGGAATGTAGGTTTTCTTAGTCTATGCAAAACGTGGAAGTCGTTGCCAATGTGGGCTCATTATGCCGAAGAATTCTCTGGAGCAGTTATAGAGTTCGATGGTAGCCATAAGTTTTTCGCGCGGGCATTTGAGATTCAGTATTCACGACGCCGGCCAATCCGTGAGTTGACACTATACTTGCGTGAACGGATTCCGATCGGCGAAATGTGTGACAAATCAACTGAGTGGAAATTCGAGAAGAAGTACGTGTCCCAAGGAACCTAATGGACTGTCAGCTAAGCTAAAGGGGATGCGTGGCGGTTTTCCGATCTACGTGGCGCACTTGCCTCCCGAATGTATCAAAGGCGTGATTCTCGGCGAGCGGGTAGACAATTCGGCATGTAAAGAGATATATGACCTTATAGAACAGAGCCTAATTTCCGGCGACCGCGCTGTGGCAGATCACTGGACTTACACTTTGAACCGTATGCCGTGTAGGCTAGCGGGCGACAAGCAGTCGTGGTTTACGTTTCGAAATTATCGACATTTCCCGAGCCTGTGATTCCTTGGAGCCAATAGGCACAGGGAGTCGCTCTGAATCCCAATGGGGTCGCGTCAGGACTACTGCTGTTGCTGTTGCTGGACGAAGCGGCGGTAAACCTCTTCCTCGGAGAGCGCGTCGGAGTGGAACCAGGCTTCCTCGACCGCGCCGTGCAGCTCGTCGAGGGTAGCCAGGATGCTCCGCATCAGCGCTGCCACGTCGGCCGGCGACGAGGCCGGGTCGTGCCGGTTGAGCGTCTCGACTGCGGTGCCGACGATGCGGGTCACCTCGACCGGGGCCACGTGGGTGGCGTTGTAGCGGGCCGCCTCCAGGCAGCCGCGCAGCGAGCCGCCGCTGTCGCGGGTCAGCAGCACCTCGAGCGCCGAGTCGTCGGCCGCCACGGTGATGCCGCGCATGTCGGCCGCGATGGCGAGCACGTCATCGAGGTCGTTGGTCGCCTCGTGCTCGGATGCCCACAGCAGCATGCGGGCGACGTTCTGGGCGCGCTCGACCCAGCGTCCCAGCCAGATCAGGTTGTAGACGCGTGAGTCGGTCAGCCAGCGATCGGTCCCGTGGGTGATCGTTCTTGGATCCATGTCGTGTCGTTACCTTCAGGGCTTTCTCGGCCGGTCAGGCGCCGTTGCTGACCACATAGGCGGTCGAGAGCAACTCCAGCGCATCATCGAGCACGGCCTCGGTGTCGGCAAACCGTACCGCGGAAATGGCCGCGCACTCGGTCGCCGCTCCTTTCGACAGGAACGATCCGCAGACCGGCGAGACGTCCGAATAGTCGCGGCCGACCGCCAGCTTGACGTAGTCGCGGGCCGGCGGGAAGAGGACGCCGCGGGTGGGATCGACCGCGACCCAGCCCGACCGCGGATGGAGCACCTCCAGCCAGGCGTGCGTCTCTCCCACCTGACCGGTGAGCAGCCCGCTGACGTAGCGGCAGGGAATCCGTAGCGCGCGCAGCATGCCCAGGGCCAAGTGGGTCTTGTCCTGGCACACTCCCTCCCGGGTCGCCAGCACCTGCTCGGCGGTGGTCGCGATCCCGGTGGCGCCGCGGCGGTAGCCGATCTCGCGGTGCACCCATGCGACGGTCGCACTCACCGCCGCCAGCAGCGATCGGGCGTCGCCGGCGATCTCCCGCGCTGCCTCCGCGACGCCGTCAGGATCGACCAGCGGCGACCGGAAGGCGAAGTCGAGGCCGTCAGGCAGATCGGTCACCTCGTCCACGGCGGCGTCGTCGGGCGCCGGTGCCGCGGCAGCCAGCCGGATCCGCCCCGCGGTGGCGACCACCAAGCGGTCGTGCTGGACGACGATGCGCACGCGCCGCACGTGGTTGCCGAAGCGGTCCCGGTATTCCACGGAGCTGCCCTCGGGCCGGGTCCACAACTGCTGGTCCAGCGGTTCCTGGCCGGCATCGGCACAGGGGAAGATCCGGAGCTGGTTGTCGTTGTGGAGGACCCGGTCGGAGTAGTCGTAGCGCGCAGCGTAGAGATAGGACGCCGTGAGCGTCTGTGCGGCTAACTGAGCACCCACGTGGGCTTGCACAGTCCCCCCGAAGAGTTGTTGGTAATGCGTCCGCCTTCCAGCGCCACGCGGGTCAGGCCGCCCGGGAACACCGTCACGTTCCTGTCCGCGTCCTGGATGGCAAACACCCGCAAATCCACGTGGCGCGGCTCCAGCATGCCGGTCCGCTCATTCAAGACCACGTGTTGGGAGAAGTCCAGCGCCTCCTGCGCGATGAACATCTCCGGATTCTCCAGGATGCTGTGCGTAACGCGCGTCTTGTATGCCGGGCCCAGATCGGGCATCACGAACACGCCGATGCCGCCGTACCCTCCTCGCGCCTTGATCACCAGGCGTTCGAGATTCCCGAGCACGTAACGGCGCTTCTCGCCATCCTGCAGGTTGTAGCTCGGCGCCTGTTCCAGCACCGGGGGTTCGCACAGGTAGCGCTCGATCATGTCCGGGACCCACAGGAAGACCAGCTTGTCGTCCGCCACACCGGTGCCGATGCCGTTGACCAGCACCACCCGGCCGTCCAGGTACGCCTCGCGCAGTCCGGGGACGAACAGCTCCAGGTCCTCGACCCGCCGGTACACCAGGTCCACGGCGAAGTCGCCATCCAGGGTGCGCGCGTACACGCGCCTGTCGTGGCCGACGTAGAGGTCGGCGCCCTCCACCAGCGGGATGCCGAGCAGGTCCGAAAGGTAGCGGTGCTCGAAGAAGGCCGAACCGTACCGCCCGTCGGTCAGCAGCACGCATGCGGGGGAGGGGGAGTCGCACAGCGATCGGAACATCTGCAGGTACGCCTCGCGGATGGCGTACGGGGCGATGTCGTAGCCGGAGGCGAGCTCGGGGACCAGCCGCGATGCCAGCTCGACGCTCTTGAGCTGGTAGCTGATGCCGGACGGGATGCGCAGGTTGTCTTCGAGCACGACGTAGCGTCCGTCGCCCAAGTGCACGAGATCGACGCCGTAGATGTGCACGAACAGGTCCCGCGGCGGCCGGAAGCCCTGCACCTCCGGGTAGAAGTGCCGGGAGGTGTAGACCACGTCGTCCGGCACGATGTCCTGGCCGCCGCCGTACAGGTCCGCCAGGAACCGGTTGATCGCCTTGAGCCGCTGCGCGACGCCCGCGGCGATCCGCTGCCAGTGGTCCGGCGGGACGATGCGGGGAATCCAGTCGGCCGGCGCGGGCCGGAACCGCTTCGGGTCCAGGTAGAAGGTGAACGCGTCCAGGCTGACGTGCCGGGCGGCGTCCTCCCAGCGCCGGCCGAGTTCGCCTGCGCCGAGCGCCTCTGCGGTCTGCGCCAGCGGCGCGTAGTGATCGCGGATGCGGCCGTCGGGATCCTGCCACTCGTTGTAGGTCATCACGTTGGGACCTGGAACGGAGTGTCCTCCGGGATGTCGCCATCGTCGACCACCACGACGTCGAGGTCAGGGACGGATCGGAAGGCGCGGTCCGTGGTCACCAGGTGATCGGCCCCGATGCGCAGTGCGGTGGCAAGGATGACGGAGTCGGTCGTGAGCAGGCCGTGCTCGGACTGCAGGTCGAGCGCTGTGGAAAAGTCCGCGCTGCTGTGCTGCGCGATCCTCAGTCCCATGTCTTTCAGGGCGTCCAGCTTGGTCCGGTAGACGTGCAATCGCCGCACGAGCTCGGGGCGCGAGGCGAGCGTGCGCGCGGGGCTGGAGCCCGTGAGCTTCCCGGTCGCTCGCGCCTCGATGAGCATGAGTCGATGGCATACTTCCAGGAGCGCCGCAAAGGGCAGGATGCCGACGATCGTCGCCTGCGTGCAGCGAGCCAGCAGCGCCTTTGCCTGTTCGGAGTATCCTGCTTCCGCATGGATCAGGATGTTTGCATCGATGCAACACCGCGATCCCGTGGGGATCGCCTGGACCGTCACGGGGCGAGCATGTCGTCGTCGATGATGAGTTGCAGGTCGGCCGGCTCTATGGGCATCGGGCTCTCACAGAACACGCGGTACGCCCGCATCGCCCGTTGCTGGTCCGGTCGTCGCTCGGCGAGGTATCCGGCGAGCGCATCGCCGATCACGTCGCTCATGCGCCTGCCTTCCTCGGCCGCGACGCGCCGGACCTCCTTGACGAGGTCTTCCTCGAGCAGCGTCCCGACCTTCTGTTTCATGTTTCGAGAATGCGGTAGAGTTCTACCGTTGTCAAGATGAACGGGGTCTGGGTCACTCGCGGCTTCGAGGCGTTTCGGCGCGGCACCTTCGGCAACGCCGGACAGAATCTCTACGTGTCGAGGGCCGGGGTGCTGCAGCGCATCCACCACCTGGATCTGAACCGGGACGGATACGTGGACCTGCTGTTCTGCAACGCGCAGGTTCACCTGGAGGCGCCGCCGGCCTGCGTGTACCGGGACGTGTTCGGCGCCTGCGAGCGCACCGAGCTGCCGGCCGGCGGCAGCCCCACGGCGGCGGTGGCCGACATCTCAGGCGACGGCTACGCCGACCTGGTCATCGGCAACGAGAAGAGCGGCAACGCCGGCCGCATGAACGCCAACCTCTACTTCGGGTCGCCGGCCGGCCTGAGCGAGCGCTTCCAGACCGTTCTGCCGGCGCACCGCTGCACGTCGGTGGCCGCCGGCGACTTCGACGGCGACGGCCGCGCGGACCTGGCCTTCCTGACCGAGGGGCGGGTGCGGCTGTTCCATCAGACCGATCTGGGCATCGAGGCCAAGGAGTACGTCGACACGCCGATCGAGGGCGTGCAGCTCGGCGCTGCCGACCTGGACGGGGACGGCCACGCGGAGCTGATCGTGACCGCGGCCGACCGGCCGCCGCGCATCTACTGGGGCGGTCCCGGCGGCATCGACGCGGAGCGCTGGTCGGACGTGCCGGCTCCCGACGGGTGGGCGCCGCCGGACCTGACCGAGACCGAGGAACTATCCGAGACGGAGCGGGTTGGCGCCGTGGCGCCCCTGGCGGTCGCCGTCGACCTCGGCTCCGAACCGCTGGTGTTCGTCGCAGGCGGGGCAGAGCAGTTCCTGGTGCCGGTCACCCCGGAGCGCGGCTTCGGCCGGCCGCTGCGGTTCGCGTGCCGCAACGCCCTGTCGGTGGCGGCCGGGGACTTCGACGGCGACGGGCGGGGCGACCTGGCCTTCGCGTGCCGGGATTTCGAAGGCGGCCGGGAGTGCAGTTGGCTGTACTGGGCCGGCGCGGACGGCTTCGCGGAGTCATCTCGCCTGGCCGTGCCTACCCATCGGGCATGCGACGTGGCGCTTGCCGACCTGAGGGGCCGCGGCGCCTGCGACCTGGTGATCTGTCAGCAGCGCACGGCGCAGTCGTTCACGGTGGACTCGCCTGCCTATGCCGGCGGCAGCCGCCAGCTCGCCGACCCGGTGGCGCTGCAGACGCACGGCGCACGGCGGGTGCACGCCGCCCGTTTCTCCGACGACCCGCTGCCGGAGGTGGTGTTCGCCAACCAGTCCGGCCGGCGCGCGGACATGGCGGTGGACAGCTACCTCTACTACGGGGGACGGGACGGCTTCTCGCCCGAACGCCGGACAGATCTCCGCAGCCCGGGGGCCGCCGAGGCCCTCGCTTGCGACATCGACGACGATGGCTGGGCCGACGTCATCCTGATCAACAGCTACGAGAACGCCATCCACCTGGATGCCGGCTCCTTCGTCTACTTCGGCGGCCCGGACGGCTTCGGGGCCGAGCCCGACGTGGTCATCCCGACCCGGCTGGGCTGGGCCTGCGCGATTGCGGACCTCGACCGCGACGGCTACCTGGACCTGATCGTCTCCCACTTCCACGACCCGACGATCACGATCTACCACGGCAGGAGCGGCGGCTTCGACTTCGAGGATCCGGCGGTTCTGACCGTGCTCCAGGGGCCGGGCGACTATATCCCTCCCCGGCGCATGGTGCTGGCTGACTTCGACCGCTCGGGCTGGCTGGACCTGGCGATCGCGCCGGCCGGGCGCAACCGCTGCGTGGTCCTGCGCGGCGGCCCGGACGGGTTCAGCACCGAACGAACGTGGGTGCTGCCTACCTCGTTCAGCGCCGGCTACCCGGTGGCGCACGACATCACCGGCAACGGCTATCCCGACCTGCTGCTCGGCGGCGGCAAGCCCAATCCCGGCCAGCCGCACGACTCGTTCAACCACGTCTTCTGGAACGGGCCGGACGGGTTGCGCGCAGACCGGCAGACGCAGCTCCCGTCCAACTGCGGCCACGGCCTGGCGATCGCCGACTTCGACGGCGACGGGGTGCCGGACCTGCTGAGCTGCGGCTACCAGAGCGCGGTCGACCGGGACGTCGACGCGCTCATCTACTGGGGCAACCGGGAGACCGGATTCCGCGCCGGCGACTTCACGCGGTTGCGCGCGCACTCGTCGGCCGGCTGTATCGCGGCCGACTTCGACGGCGATGGACGCGTCGACATCGCCATCGCCAACCACAAGACCTTCGGCGACCACGTGGGCGAATCCTTCGTGTACTGGAACGGCCCGGACGGATTCAGCGAGCAGCGGGTCACGCGCCTGCCCACCGTGGGCCCGCACGGGCTGGCGTTCGCCCAACCCCGCAACCAGGTCGACGGCTCGGAGCAGGAGTACTACGTCTCCGAGCCGTACCGGCTGCCGGAGGGGGCGACCGTGCAGCGGCTGGACTGGGACGTCGAGCACGCACGGTCGACGTGGGTGCGGGCGCAGATCCGCACCGCGGCCACGCCCGAGCAACTCGACGGCGCGCCGTGGCGCGGAGGGCGTGAAGAGGACCCGTGGTTGGGACGCCGGCAACCGCTGCGCGCGGACGCGACCCGCGGGCGCTGGATGCAGTACCGGCTGGCGCTGGGGGCGACCAACGGCGGCTGCACCCCGCGTGTGCGCGAGGTCCGGGTAGAGTACGGAGCGGGACCGTCATGATAAGGCTGTCATGATCGTCGACACGCACGTGCACGTCTGGGAGATGCCGCCGGTCGCGCCGATCGGACCGACCGCGTCCTCGTTCACCTCGCTGCCGGAGGAGGCCGGCCCCGTGGCGTTGCTGATCGACGACATGGACGCCAACGGGGTCGACGCCGCGGTGCTGGTGCAGACCAGTTGGTCGACCTGGGACAACACCTACGTGGCGGAAGCGGCCGCGCGGTATCCGCGGCGCCTGCGCTCGATCGGCCTGATCGATGCGCTGGACCCCGGCAGCGCGGACCTGGTCGGGCACTGGATGGATGGGCTGGGTATGCGGGGCTTCCGCTTCCACCCCGATTACTATCCTGATGACCAGATCCTCACCGACCCGCGCAGCGCGGCGCTGCTCAAGGAAATCGAGAGCCGGAAGGGCATCGCCAAGGTGCACAACCGCGTGTCCAACGCGCACCAACTCGCCGACGCCGCGCGCCGCTATCCGGGCATGACCTGGATCATCGATCACCTGATGTATCCGCAGCCACGCATGGCCGCGGGCGGCTGGCGCGAGTACGGGCCGGTCCTCCGCTTGGCGGAGCGGGAGAACGTCTTTCTGACGATCTCGGACGTGCACAGCCGCTCGGACGTGGGGTTTCCGTTCCGGGACATGCACGAGGTGATCAGACGCAGCATCGACGCGTTCGGGATCGACCGCTGCCTGTGGGGAACCGGCTTCCCCGGCCACCTCCGCGTCGCGCATGGCTGGCCGCCGCTGGCCGACGAGCTGCGCTTGGTGCGCGAGGGCCTCGACTGGCTCACCGCCACCGAGCGCGCGTCGATCCTCGGCGAGAACGCCCGGCGACTCTTCGACTATGGCTGATCCGAAGCCCGACTCTCCGCAGGCGCTGTCAGGGCAGGTCGCGGTGGTCACCGGCGCGGCGCAGGGGCTGGGGAGGGGCATCGCGGAGACCCTCGCGTCGCGGGACGCCACGGTGATCGTCGCTGACCTGCAGGAAGACAAGGCCGAGGCGGTCGCCGCAGCGATCGCCGGCGAAGGGCTGGCCGCGGCAGCCGCGAGCCTGGACGTGACGTCGACCGCCGAGGTGGACGGTTTCTTCGCCGAGGTCTGGAGGACGCGCGGGCGGCTGGACATCCTCGTGAACAGCGCCGGGCTGGGCCAGAACGTGGCCCCGATCGTCGATCTCGGCGACGAGGAGTGGGAGCGGGTGCTGGACGTGAACCTCAACGGCACGTTCAAGTGTTGCCGCGCGGCGGCGCGGATCATGGAGCGCCAGGAGTCCGGCTGCATCGTCAACCTGGCGTCGATCAACGGCCAGAACCCGGCCGCATGGGTCGCCGCCTACAACGTGGCCAAGGCCGGGGTGATCGGCTTCACGCGTTCGCTGGCGCTGGAGCTGGCCGCCTACGGCGTGCGCGTCAACGCCATCTGTCCGGGACCGGTGTACACGGAATTCAACCGGAAGGTGATGGCGCAGCGCTGCGAGACGCTGGGGATCACCGAGGAGGAGATGATCGAACGCATCCGCCAGGCGATCCCGCTGGGGCGCTGGGGCGAGCCCGAGGACATCGCCTTCGGCGTCGCCACGCTCTGCGATCCGAACTCCTCCTGGGTGACCGGAGAGATCCTGCGCATCTCCGGCGGCATGGAGGGCGTCGCCGCCGCACCGCCGAAGCGAGCCGCGAGCCCGTGATGATCGCGGCAGGCGTCCGCCGGGTCGGCATCTGCGGCCTCGGCCAGATGGGCGCCGCGGCAGCCGTCGCCTTCAAGCGCGGCGGCTACGAGGTGCTTGCCTGGGACCGGGACGCGGAGCGGCTCGCCGCCGTCGAGCAGACCGCGGCGTCCCTGGAGGAGTGGATGGATCGCCACGTCGGTCTCGCGTTGCGGGCGGGGGGCGCGATCACGCTTGCCGGAGACCCGGCGGAGCTCGACCGGAGCGCCGACCTGATCATGGACGCCATCGTCGAAGACCTCGATCGCAAGGGGGATCTGCTCCGCGGGTTCAAGGTCGCCAGGGAGCGCGGGGCTACGTTCATCAGCACGACAAGCGGACTCCCCATCACCGAGCTGGGGCGCCGCGGCGACTGCGCCGAACTGCTGGCGGGCACGCACTTCTGGAACCCGCCCCACCTGATGCCCCTGGTCGAGGTGGTGCGCGGCGAAGGGACGCCGGACAGCCGTGATGGACCGGGTGTGCGCGGTGATGACCTCGATCGGAAAGATGCCCGTGCGCGTCAATCGCGACATCCCCGGTTTCATCGGCAACCGCATGCTGCACGCGCTCTGGCGCGAAGCGATCTACCTGGTGCAGGAAGGTGTTGCCACGGCCGAGGAGATCGACACGGTCGCGCGCCTGACGTTCGCGCTGCGGATGCCCGCCCTCGGTCCGCTGGAGAACATGGACTTGGTGGGGCTCGACCTGATCGGCGCCATCCACGACTACCTGATGGAGTCGCTGTCGAACACAGGCGAGCCGTTGCCGGCGCTGCGCGAACGGATCGGCCGGGGCGAGCTCGGCGCCAAGAGCGGCGCCGGCTTCCACGACTGGGCCAACCGCGACGCGGCGGAAGTAGCCGAACGCCGCGACCGTCAGATCGTCCGCCAGCTTGCCTACCTGCGGGAGACCGGAGGCCTGTGAGACCGATCGTCTTCGTCCCCGAGCCGATCGCTGCATGCGGGATGGCGCTGCTGGAGGCGGCGTGCGATTGCGCGGCGCCCTGGGCCGAGGGTCGCGTGCCATCCGATGCCGAAGCCAGGGAGATGCTGCGTGGCGCGGATGCCGTCATCGTGCGGCTGTTCGAGATCGGCGCCACGGACCTTGAGCAGTGTCCCCGGTTGAAAGTGATCGCCAAGCACGGCGTTGGCGTCGACAACATCGACTGCGACGCGGCCACCGCGCGCGGCATCCCGGTCGTATTCACTCCGAAAGCGAACGCCAACTCGGTCGCCGAGCACACGATCGGCCTGATGCTGGCCCTGGCCCGGAACGTCGTCCCGGCCTCCGTCGCCCTGCGCGAGGGGCGCTTTGCCGACCGTTCGCAGTTCATCGGCGTCGAGCTGGCGGGCCGGACGCTGGGCATCGTCGGCCTGGGCCGCATCGGTAGCCGCGTTGCGGAGATCGCTGCGAAGGGTCTGGCGATGAAGGTCTGCGGCTACGACCCCTACGTCGCGCCCGGTGCGTACTCGGGTCCGGCCGAACGGGTGGAGTCGCTCGACGAGCTGCTCGCCGTGGCGGACTTCCTCACCCTGCACGTGGGGCTGACCGCGGAGACCCGCCACCTGCTCGACGACCGGCGCCTCGCCCGACTCAAGCCTGGCTGCCGTGTGCTCAACACCTCCCGAGGCGCCGTGATCGACGAGCGCGCGCTCGTGCGGGCTCTGGAGCAGGGCCGGATCGCCGGCGCGGCGCTCGACGTGTTCGAGGAGGAGCCGATCGCCGCCGATCACCCCCTGTGCCGGGCGCCCAACGTGCTGATGACGCCGCACATCGCGTCGTCCAGCCGCGAGTCGATGGACCGCATGGCCACCGACTGTGCCCAAGGCGTCGTGGATGTGCTGCGGGGCGGCAGGCCGGCCGACGTGGTCAATCCCGATGTCGTGTTACCGTGATGCCGAGATATGACAGCCCATAGGGACTTCCTACGGCGTTCCAGTCGCTCCCGCGACACGGTCGTCGCCGCCGTAGCTGACAATTGTCGCTTTGACGAACGGGCAGGCACTGAGCGCTGGCACCGGTTCGACGCTCTCCTTTCGGAGCTGGTGGAGGGGCGCGGCACGATTCACTGGATGGACTGGGCCGAGGCCAATCAATTGCATCTGGATCGGTACTGCAATGTCCCAAGTCTGAGCGTGCCCGATGCATTTCTTGAGATCAATCAGAACGTTTGGCTGAACGTGCTGTCCGAGAACCAGTCCTTGGTCCGTATCGAAGCTCTCGCTCGGCCGTTGCAAAGTAGCGACTTGGACCTTGGCAGTTTGACCGACCTGCTGCAGCGGGCGGACGACGGCGACCGCGACGCGGCCCCTGCCGTCCGCTCCTTCTTCGACGCATGGAATCAGCGCCGCGACGCCCGTCCCTCGTTTGCCGCCTTTATGACGAAGTGCAACAAGAGTCGGACGGCGATGATTGGCCGCACACGCTCCGTGATCGCCTGGGGCTTGGGCACTACGGGTACGCCGGAGGTACCGAACTGCCAGTGCTACCGTGCACTTGGTACCGAGCCGGGCGGACACCCTGACTGCTGAGTTTGTCCATTGCCGGATTGACTATCAGCGCCCGCATCTGTACCGGCTGGGGACGATCACGCGACCGCATCGATTGACCGACGACCTGCGAGACGCCCGCGACCTGCACCTTCTCGCGCTGCAAGCCGAGTGCGGTCGCGATGACTTCGGCGAGACTCTTAAAGGGCGAACATGACCGATCCATGGTTCCACGCGTTTCGCGACGGTCCCGAAGAAGCGATCGCCGACCTATTCAGCGGGCGCGCGGGTGTCGGTTCCACCATGCGCCTGGATGTACCGGAAGTGCTTTATCAGGCGTTTCCGCCGAATCTGATCCAGGAGCGTGAGCAGCTTGACCAAGCGCTCATGGCTTGGCTGCTGGACATGCGGGACGAATACGATTCGCGGGTCAAGCGCCTTGGTTTTGCGACATATGGCAAGCGCGTCGGCGATGCCCTAATTGCGCTGCAACTCCTTGAACTGCCGGAAGGCAGACGTCGGATCCGTGAGGGCCTGAGCGACTGGCTGCGCTGGCTGCGGCCTTTGAGGCTGGCGCCGGAACGAGATCCGGCGCTCGAGTGTTTTCGGTTGCTTACTCGCGGCCAACCTGACGGCGGCCACACCGCGCTGTGGTTGCGCCTCGCCGCGGATCCCCGGCCGGAATATCTGACGGTGGCACTCGCGGGATTGCGGTTATTGCCAAACCAGGACAACGCTGAAACGAACCAGACACTGATGCTGCATGCCCTGTTACGCCACTCGGTAAAGAGGCACCACGAGCCTCGCGGGGCACGCACGCTCTTCACGCGGCACTTTGCGGCCCTGCGGGGGCTCTTTCCACGTGCTCCCCAACACTGGAACCGGGTTCTTGACGAAGTTCTAGAGGGCTTCCTGAACTACACGAACGAGCAGGTGGCGATGGACCTAGCCGACACCTTGCGGACGACAAGGCTGGCCGGACCCGGTAAGTCATCAACCGGAAGGACGGCGGCTGTTATGCCGGTAACAGAAGAAGAATGGAGCGATCTACAGTCGCGCATTCTCAGTTTCAAGCATCCTCCGGAGGCGCTTGCCGGGTGGCTGTTCGAGATTCTGGAGAAGAACCACGACTACGCCGTAGCCACGGGAGTGAGCCACTTCTTTGTCCGTACTTTGCACAACTTGGGCCACAGGCTGCTGGAGAACTATCAGCTCGTTGATACTGACATGAGTCGATTCGGACTCATGATCGAACGTGCTCTGGTCTGGGAGCCTTCGAATCCGTATTGCTGGATGCTCTGGGCACATTGGTTCCGGGATCAGGGCCAACGCGACGCGTACGAGGCGACGTTGCGCGAGACGTTGCGACTATTCCCCAGTAACCTCGATGCACAGATCGAGCTGGCGCGTCTGCTGATCATCCATGGGGAGGATGGTTGGGACGAGGCCGAGCACTGGCTGAAGCAAGCAAGGGAACAAGACTCGGATGGCGGTCGCTCACAGGAGTTCATGGACCAATTGCTGGACTCACGTCGTCGCAGGGACGAGCTTGTAGAGTCTCTCGAACGGAATCCAGACGACAGGGTTTCGCGGCGACTCCTCGATCGGTTGCGGTCAGGCATATTCATCGGAACTGCTGCCCAAGCGGTTGGCGATGGTCGAGATACGGAGATCAAAGAGGCGATCAATGGTGAAGGAGAACGGATACGGATCTCCGACGCTGTGTACGAACTCTACCGCCGCGGCACGCTCGCATGCGAGTTCAGTCGGGCCCAAATCGCCAAGGCTCAAGGGCGAATTTCACCGACGAATTCAATCAAGCAGGAAGCCAAGAGAGGCGACCCGTTGGCCGGCTTCTATTCGCAGTGGCTGCTGCCGGAGGAGACGCCGGAGTGTCCTCCCCACGCTTGGGCGTGGAACGCATGCCGGCATTGGCAGGACTCGGCGAGCGTCGATCGCTGGCGGAATCTGGCGACGAATTTTCCCGAGGCTCTCCCGGAGACGGAGTTCCTACGCGTCTTATCCGCAACGGACGACGGCAATCAGGCTGCTGAACACTGGCGCCTTCGCTATGGATCAGGCGATGGTACGGCACTTCGCGCCGTAGACGTCTATATGCGACAAACGCAGAAACGACTGGCTAGCGCGGGTCCGAGCGAACGACAGGGGATCGCTGTCGCCGTGATGGCATGTGCGGCGGCGGACGCGTCCGAACTCACAGCGGCCCGGGCTGCCTGAGGCGATGCACCGCCGGCGAAGCCGTGATCGACTGGGCGCACATCAAAGCCAGAGGAGGTAACGACGACATGAATCAAACCGTCGTGTCGAACGGGAGTGGCGAGCGGCTTGACCTTCTGGTTCGCCAGGAGGAACTGATTCTGGATGTAACCGATAGACTCACCGAGGCACTCGACAACGCCGGGATCACGAAGGGGGAGTTGGCGGAGCGCCTCGGAAAGAGCCTCGAGTTCGTCTCACTCACAGGTATTCGGTGGCGGAAGGAATCTGACGCTGAGGACCGTCTCCGACATCGCCGCTGCGCTATCGCTACGACCCACGTTGCAGTTCGTGCCTGACCGCGAGCCGATGGAGCGAATAGCCGACGACGGCGCGGAAGGCGCGCGCTCTGTGCTGTAGGGGCAGAGTCCCGCCGATGCCGATGTCGAGCGCTCGGCTGAGTCCGAGCTCTGTCAGGACAGGTTCGCGAGCGGGTCGTCGATCTCGATGCGGGCGCTGCGGCGGGCACTGTCGATCGCGGCGTGGCACATCGCCAGGCTCCTGATGTTGTCCGTGTAGCTGGTGTCGGACGCGCGGCCGGCTGCCCGCGCCGCGAACATCTCGTCCAGGCATCCGGTGTTGCCGGTGTAGGTGGCGGCTACCTCCCCAGGTTCAGCCTCCTGCAACGCGATCATGGGGGCGTTCTCGCCGTACCAGGTGAGCGTGCCGCGCTCGCCGACCATCCGCCAGGCGGCTGGCCACTCGGTGATGTGGCCGCTGGCGCACCAGCAGCCGCGGTAGGTGAACACCAAGCCGTCCGTCATCTCGAAGATGGCCGAGGCGCCAGCGCCGTGCCGGTACCAGGACCACGCGGGATTGAACTCGTGGCAGGTGACGGCCAGCGCGTCGGCGCCGGTCATGCAGCGCGCCTGGTCGAAGTGATGGATGGCCATGTCCAGGATCAGCGGGCTGTCCATCTCCCGGCGGAAGTCGCCGTCGAAGCGCTGGTCGCGGTCATCGGCTTCTCCGTGAACACGTCGCAGCCAGCGGCGAGTGCCGCGGCGGCATTGCCGGCGTGCGCGTCGGGCACGCTGGTATCGCACACCAGGTCGGCGTCGCAGCCCGCCAGCGCCGCGCCGATGTCCGTGAAGCAGGGCGCGGGCAGCTCGAACTCGCGCGCACGCTCCGCGGCGCGCCCTGCGACCGGGTCGACCAGGCCCACGATCTGCACGTCCGCGCTGTCAGGTAGCGCAGCCAGACGCGCGACATGCCGCCGCAGCCGGCCAGGATCACCCGTACCGAGGATTCCATGGTGGTGCGGGACGATACTCGGGAAGCCGGGGCCGTGGGTACCTACAGCAGAAAGGCGTAGAGGCGGGCGCGAACCAGCTCGAAGTGGACGCGCACCGGCCGGCCGCGCAGGCCGTCGAGTGGCACGACCGCGGCGTCGACCGAGTCGCCCTCGAACCTGGCGGGATCGCCCAGCGGACGGCCTTCCTCGTCCTCGACCCGAACTACGATGGAGCCGCTCCGCTCCGTGGCGGCGTTGATGCGCAGGTCCGGCTGGCCGACGCGGAGCAGGCAGGTGATGAGGGTGCCGTCGACGTCGTCCGGCTCCGCATGGGCGACGCGATACGCCCGGCCGCGCGCCAGGGCCGGCAGGTAGCGGGTCGCCCGGCCGTCGGCCAGGTGTCCCTCCCACGTCGAGAAGTACGACGCCAGCGCGTGGCTTGGCCGGCGGTCGCGCAGGTCGGCGGCATCCCGGAAGTCGCCGGCCATGATGCCGTAGCCGTTGTGCCGGGTGTTGACGCCTACGTAGGCGTACAGCCACTTGCCGTCGCGCTCCACGTAGCGGTATCGGTCGCGCAGCATGCCGCAGTCGAACGAACCGCCCGGCCCGCGCTCGACCAGCGGCCGCCGGTCGTCCCGGAAGCGGTGGAAGTGCAGCAGGTCCCGTGTCCAGATCAGC
Source organism: Spirochaetia bacterium (assembly GCA_965215345.1). Classification (GTDB taxonomy): domain Bacteria; phylum Spirochaetota; class Spirochaetia; order SZUA-6; family Bin103; genus CATQHW01. The sequence continues at coordinate 4,364,467 of CBDCDL010000002.1, forward strand.
TCCGGGTCCTGGGTCTGCTCGATCCCGTGGTGGAGCAGGACGGAGCCCAGGTACAAGGTGCGGTCGACGAACGCTTGGTTGATCTTGCCGTCGAGCTTGTCCAGCACCGGCCTGCCGCCGGCGTCGCCGGACGTGCCGAAGCGCTGCAGCAGACCCATCGCGTAGAACTGCGTGCCGGTGCGGTCGAACGCGTCCGGCCCGAGCGCGAAGCGCCGGTGGTAGGTCAGGCCGTCGTCCGTCCACATCACCCCCAGGCAGCGCAGGCACATGTGCATGTTGTCGCACTCCGCTCCGTGCGGGGGGTAGGCCGGCGAGCCCGGCCGGAAGTACCAGAACAGCCGGCGCCTGGCGCCGACCCGCTCCACGTGGCAGCGCATCGACTCCGTGGTGTGCATGAGGTCCATGCCGGTGCCCAGGTACAGCACCGGCTCGCGGCTCAGGACCAGGTACTCGTCGCCGCGCTTCTCGAACGGCCAGAACTCGCCCGGGCGCGGGCGGAAGCCGCCGTCCTCAGGGGCTGCCGGATCGTTCAGGACGCCCAGGCCGTCCTGGCGCAGACCGGGTGCCTCGTCGCGTTCGGCTGCGGAGAGCGTTGCCGCCGACTCGACCATCTGCAGGCTCTTGCACGCGAAAGGAAACCGTCCCTTGCCGGACGCGACGAAGACGCCGTCCAGCTCGACCGGGCCGTCGCGGCGCTCGTCGTAGTACCGGAACGTGGCGTGCTCGATGTCGTGCTCCAGCTCCCGATCACGCGTCGTGCGGGGACCCGGCTCGTCGCTCAGGATGTTGTTGGCGCTGCTGCCGGCGTACTCCACCGCGCCGAGCTCCGCGCGCTTCCAGGTGCGGGCGTCGGAGCTCTCCGCCAGCATGCGCAGTGCGGCGCGGGTCTCGTGGTCGTCCAGGCGGTCGCCGGCCACCAGGAAGTTCTCGTATTCCGCCTCCCAGCGGCCTGATGCCTCGTTCCAGCCCAGGGACGTGAACTGCAGTCCCTCCTCCTCGTGCGGGGCGGAGCCGTCCACCACCGGCGCCGCCGGGCGCTCGAACGGGTCGGGGACGAACCGCACGCCGCGCACCTCGTCGAAGCACCAGCCGTCGACCAGCACCTGCGGATGGCCGGCCAGGTCCAGCACCGCCGGCCGCCGGTCGGGCAGGGGGGCTTGCTTCCAGAACTTGCGCACGCAGAACGGTCCGGCCGGTGTGCCGCCGACCAGAACGCGCAGGCGGATCCAGTACTCGCCGTCGGGCCATCGGTCGATCGGGAACGTTTGCTCCAGGCCGCCGTGGGTGAGGCCGAGCCGCCAGGGGCCGGCCAGCGGCTCGGAGCCCTCGCGCGCGGTGACGTCCACGCTCACGTGGCAGCGGCTGACGCGGTGGCGGCGGATGCGGGCGGTAAAGCGCGCCTCCGGCTCGTCCGTGTAGAGCGCCTGGCGCGGCGCGCACTCGATGATCTGCGGGGCGGCGTCGACGGCGACCACGTAGCGGTGGTCTCGCGGGAAGAAGTCGCTCGGGTCGATCTCCAGCGTTTCGGTGGCCACGGTGCGGCCGCCGGCTGCGACTTCGGCGGCGAAGCGATAGGAGCCCATCTCCCACGCGCCGTTCCAGGTTCCATGCGAAGGGTCGTAGCGGCCGTCATCGACCATGGGGTAGAAGATGGCGAGCTCGACCGCGCCTTCGCGGACCTGGATTCGGTCGCCGCTCACCGTCAGCTCCTGGCGGTAGCCCTGGGGCTGAATCACCGTGACGCGCGCTGTGAGCGGACCGTCCGACATGACTCCTGCGGGTTCGAGGATCAGCCGCTTCCAGTGGAAGTCCTCGTGCACCAGCCGCATGCCCGCTGCTCCCTACAGCCGCCAGAGGCCCGGCAGGTCGCCGTCGTACGCGATCCGGCCGTAGTAGATGCCCTGCGGCTCCTTCCACTCGTCGCGGAGCGGCGGGAAGCCGTAGGCGCTCGCCACCTTGGCCCCTTCGGCGGGATCGCCGTAGGTGTGGTGGACGTTGCGGGTGCGCACGCGCCATATCACCCACTGCGCGCGGCCGCCGGCGTGCGGGAGGAGCTTGCCCATGTCGGCCACCGGGTCGGTCTCTCGCGGCAGCGTGCCGCTGGCCACGCAGTCGAAGATCTCACGCCTTCGGGAGGTACGCAGAGTGCGCGGGTCGAAGTCCCAGAGGTAGAGCGGGTTGCGGCCCAGGCCATAGGGTGAGCCGTGCAGGTCGCCGCTGAGGAGCCTGAGGACGCCGTCGGGACAGCGGTACAGGGTGCGCGGGCTACTGGTGAGCGGATCGGCGGCCAGCGTCAGGTCACTGACGTCGCCGAACGGGTCGGCGGTACGGACCCAGCCGGTGGCGTGGTCCCCGTCCCGATCCGCGGTGCTCGCGCGTGTCGCGATGAGCCAGCCGTCGTCGCAACGCGCGATGGAGGCTTCCGAGTGGCGCCACGGCCCGGGACCGGTGACCAGGGGACCGGTGTCGGTCCAGCGGTAGACGCCCGCGCCGGCGTCGAACCGGTAGCGCAGCGCCGCGACCCGGCCGCCGTCGAAGTGGTTGACGTCCACCCACTGGCTGCCGTCCTCCGCGTACGGGACCGCCTGCGTGAAGGTCTGGTTCATCCAGCGGACATCCGCCGCGCAGAACCGGGGGCCTGATTCCCAGCCCTGCTGCCGCAGCTCGGCGGCCGGCTGCACGACCTCGATGTCGTCCTCGCGATCGTTCAGGCGGAACTGCGCCCACCGCACGCCCTGCGTCCGCTCCCACAGGTCATGGTCACGCGATACCGTGCCGGTGGCCGGATCGACGCGTCCCATCGCCTTGATCCGCCACTTGGCCACGAACACGCCGGCGTGCGCGGGCTCCCGGCCGTCGATGAGGGCGCCCCTGGGCAGGCCGAACAGCACCGGGTGGCCGTGCTGGCGGACGTACGGGGTGCCGTCACCGGTGGCGTCCCAGTCGTCGGCCGCGGCGGCCAGCACGCCCTCGGTGACCAGATCGCCGTCCGGCGCGCCGCGGCGGAGCTGGTAGACGATCGACCGGTCGTCGTCGACGGCGCGCCAGCCGCGGGTGGCGTACAGCAGCAGCCACGTGCGCCTGCTGGCCTGGAGCCCGTTCGGATGGGCCGGGAACACGTCGTCCGCCCGTCGCTCGCCGGGCAGCGAGCACTCGTGGATCAGGCGACCGAGCGGTTCGACCTTCACGGCGGCGATGATACTCTCCCACCGGCAGCCGGAACATGATAAGAGCAGGGATTCAGCGGACAGTCGGGATCGGAAGGTTCCTGAGAAACGGTCTCCTCGTGGCGATGGCGACGATCGCCGCGGCGGCGCTCCCCGCCGACGAGCTTCCGACGGCTTCCCCGGAGGAGGTGGGGATGTCGAGCGAGCGCCTGCTGGAGATCGATGCCGCGATGCAGCGCCACGTCGACGCCGGCACGCTGCAGGGTGCGGTCACCGCGGTGGCCCGGCGCGGGAAGGTCGTGCACTTCAAGGCGTACGGCTTGATGGACGTCGAGCACGGCCGGGCCATGCAGGAAGATGCGATCTTTCGCATGGCCTCCTCGTCCAAGCCCGTGCTCGCCGTGGCAGCGATGATCGTGATCGAGGAGGGGCTCCTGCGCCCGACCGACGAGGTCGCCACCTACCTCCCGGAGTTCAAGGACATGCAGGTTGCCGTGCTCAAGGAGCCCGCAGACCGGGACGTCAGCCCCGTGTACGTGGCGAAGGGCAAGGCGCCCGACCACCGCCTGGTGCCGGCGGAGCGGGCCATTACCATCCATCACCTGCTGACGCACACCTCCGGGCTGGCCAGCGAGGGCCTGGGCTCGGCCGTCGCCGTGCTCCCGGAACAGGGCCCGGAGGCAACCCTGGCGAGCCGCGTACCGCTCTACGCCGGCATGCCGCTGGACTTTCAGCCGGGCACCCGCTGGGCTTACAGCGCGCGTGTGGGCCACGACGTGGTCGCACGCATCATCGAGATCGTGTCCGGGATGCCCTACGACGAGTTCGTGCGCACCAGGATCTTCGAGCCGCTCGGCATGACCGACACGCACTTCAGCCTGCCGCCGGAGAAGGAAGCCATGCGGGTGGTCATTCACGGTCTGGATGCCAAGGCGAAGGGCTGGGATCAGCCGACTCGCTACGTCTCGGCCTCCGGCGGGCTCTCCAGCACCGCCGGAGATTACCTTCGTTTCGAGCAGATGCTGGCCAACGGGGGCACCCTGTTCGGGAATCGGATCCTCAGCCCACGGTCGGTCGCGACCATGGCAAGCAACCAGGTCGGTGAGCTCTTCGGGCAGAAGGGCAAACAGTCGGGCTGGGGGTTCGGCTACGCCGTGGCGGTCCTGTTGGACCCGGCCGCCGCGAAGAGCGGACGCGGCCAGGGGGCCTTCGGCTGGGGCGGGGCGTTCGGCACGATGACCTGGACCGACCCGGATCTGGAAATCGCGGCCGTGCTGATGGTACAGCAGGGCAGCCAGGGTGTGGGTCAGGACTTCGAGAACGCCATCCGCGCGGCGATCGTCGACTGAAGCGGCCGGCAGAGGGAGTGCCATGAAACGCATGATCATCGACTGCGACCCCGGGCACGACGACGCCATCGCCCTGATACTCGCGCACCGGCACGCGCAGGTGCATGGCATCACGACCGTGAGCGGCAATGTGCCGCTTGCGGCCACGACCGCGAACGCGCTGCTGCTCACGGCGCTGCTCGACGTCGACACGCCCGTGCACGCGGGCGCGGCGCGGCCGCTGGTGGGCGAGCCGCAGCACGCCCCGCACGTCCACGGCGAGTCCGGCCTGGGCGACGTGACCCGCATGGAGCACGACAGGGTGGTGGCCAGTGACGACGGGGTCGGCTTCCTCCTGGACGCCGACCCCGACGTCTGGGTCGTCGCCCTGGGCCCGCTGACCAACGTGGCGCTGGCGATCGAGCGCGACCCAGGATGGGCGAAACGGATCGCCGGGATCGCGCTCATGGGCGGCAGCACCGACGTCGGCAACGTGACGCGGGTCGCGGAGTTCAACGTGTACGCAGACCCGGAAGCGGCCGAACGGGTATTCCGCTCCGGCTCGGACATCACCATGTGCGGTCTCAACCTCACCCACCAAGTCATGACGACCGATGCGCTGGTGAAGCGACTGCGCGGGGCGGGGACGCCGGTGGCCGGCTTCGCCGCGCAGGTGTTCGACGACCTGCACGGACGCATCGCGACCCTGACCGGCTTCCGGGAAGCGGCGCTGCACGACCCCTGCGCAGTGCTCGCGGTGACGCACCCGGAGCTGATCGAGACTGCGCCGCGCGCAGTCAGCGTCGAGCTCGACGGCACGCTCACCCGCGGGATGACGGTCGTCGACCAGCGCCGCGGGCTGCGGGGCGACCCGGCAGACGCAAAGGTCGGCTACCGGATCGATGCGGAACGGGCGCTGCAGGTGGTCCTCGAGTCGCTCGGAGTGGAGTCGCAGTCGGGCTGACCCGTCAGCGCATCAGGAGCCGGTCGTCAGCGGTGAAATGTCGCTCCAGCCATAGGCCACCTCGGTCAGCTCCGTGCCGCCGATCGTGATCGTCTCCACTCGGACCTCCTCACCGCCCAGATCCTCGTAAAAGTTCCGGGACGGATTGTCCGTGAGGACCCAGGTGAGCATCGAGCGCCACCCCCGGGAGAGAAACCACGAGCAGAGCGCTACGACCAGCCGCCGTCCCACTCCCTGCCGCTGGCCGGACTCGTGGAGGTAGATGGCGTAGAGCTCGGCTGTGTACTCGGGAGCGGGACTCGGCTCCGGTGCGTCGGCGTCGACCTGCGGAGCGTCCGAACACGATGCGGTGCCGCCCGCCGGGGGGGCACCGCTGCGCTCCGGTCCTCCGGAGGCGAACCCGATGATCCGCCCGTCCTGCTCCTCGGCGACGAAGGCGTTCTGCCGCCGGTCGGCGAGGATGCGATGCCAGCGCTCCTCCCGTTCCTCGTAGTCCAGGCCGGCGAGATGTTCCGTGGGTACGATGCCGGCGTAGGTGGACCGCCAGCTATCGATGTGAACCTGAGCGATCCCGCGGGCGTCCGAGTCGACCGCCTGCCGGATTCGGATCCCTTGCGCTTCCATGGGAGACCATAGCACTTCGGCGCAGGCCGCCCAATCACATGTGCGTCACTTCGCCATCGAGTGTCGGCCTGCGTACGTTCTGTGCAACGCAAGGAGCAGAGCGAATGAAGGACTACGGAGTGGAGCTGATCCCCAGAAGGACGCTGTTCGGAAATCCGGAGCGGACCGCGGTCACGTTGAGCCACGACGGCACGCGGATCGCCTGGCTGGCGCCGGCGGACGGCGTGCTCAACGTCTGGGTGGCGCCGCTGGACGCGATCGAGGATGCCAGGCCGGTGACCAGCGACCGGGGCAGGGGCATCAGGCACTACCTGTGGAGCTACCATCCCGGCTACCTCCTCTATGATCAGGACCGGGACGGCGACGAGAACTGGCATGTCCACGCCGTCGAGATCGAGAGCGGCCGCACGCGCGACCTTACGCCGTATGACGGGGTCCAGGCGATCCCGCACGGCTTGTCGGAGCGGGTCTCGGACGAGGTGCTGATCGGGATCAACCGGCGCGACCCGAAGCATCACGACCTGTATCGGGTCAACATCCTTACGGGAGAGTCGAGGCTCGTCGTCGAAAACGACGTGGGAGCCATTCGGCTCATGGCTGACCACGACTTCAACGCCCGGCTTGCAGTGGTGATCCCACCGGACGGTGGCGTGCAGATCCTGTCGCGCTCCGGGTCCGGGGAGTGGGAGCCATACATGACCATCGGCCCCGAGGACGACGTGACGACCGGTCCGCTCCACTTCGATGAGACCGGCAGATTCCTGTACCTGCGTGACAGCCGCGGCCGGGACACGGCGGCGCTGATGGCCCTGGACACGGAGACCGGCGCGGTCGAGGAGCTGGCGTCGGACGCGAGGGCGGATGCCTCACAGATGATCAATCATCCCGCTACCCACCGGCCGCAGGCGGTCGCGTTCGAGTATGAGCGCGTCACGTGGACGGTGATGGACCAGTCGATTGCATCCGATTTCGAACGCTTGGCGGACGGCGACAGGGGCGAACTCCACGCGATCTCTCGATCGCTCGACGATCGGACCTGGATCGTCGCCTACGACCGTGCCGACGGCCCTCAGGCGTACTACCAGTACGACCGGGAATCGGGCAGGCTGCAGTACCTGTTCTCCAACCGCCCGGACCTCGAGAAGACGGTCCTGGCGCCGATGATCTCCACCGTGGTCCGATCGCGCGACCAATTCGACATCGTCGCCTACTACAGCCTCCCCGTGGGCTCGACGAAGGACGGCGCGGACCGTCCGACCGAACCGCTGCCGGCGGTTCTCTACGTTCACGGCGGCCCATGGTCCCGAGACAGTTGGGGCTACGATCCCGTGCACCAAATCATGACCAACCGCGGCTACGCCACGATCAGCGTGAACTATCGTGGCTCCATGGGCTTCGGCAAGGCGTTCGTGAACGCCGCGAACGGCGAGTGGGCGGGCAGGATGCACGACGACCTGATCGACGTGGTCGACTGGGCGGTGGAGCAGGGGATCGCCGACCGCGACCGGATCGCGATCATGGGCGGCAGCTACGGCGGGTACGCTACCCTGGTGGGGCTCACCTTCACGCCTGAGGTGTTCGCCTGCGGCGTCGACCTGGTCGGGCCGTCCAACCTCAACACCCTGCTCGAATCCGTTCCCCCGTACTGGAAGCCGATGCTCGGGATGCTGCGCACCCGGGGTCGGCGACAACTCCACCGTGGAGGGACAGCGGTTCCTGGCCGAACGCTCACCGCTGTCGCGGGTCGACCGGATCGTCCGGCCGCTGCTGATCGGGCAGGGCGCCAACGACCCGCGGGTCAAGCAAGCCGAGTCCGACCAGATCGTGGCGGCGATGACTGAGCACGGCATACCGGTTACCTACCTGCTGTACCCCGATGAGGGGCACGGCTTCGCCCGGCCGGAGAACAACCTGTCCTTCATGGCCGTGGCGGAGGCGTTCCTGGCGCGCTGCCTGGGCGGCCGGCACGAGGCAGTCGGCGACGACTTCGAAGGCTCGTCGATCCAGGTGAAGGCCGGCGCGGACGAGGTCCCGGGTCTGCGCGACCCGTGATCGAGCCGCTGGCCGCCGTCGAGGTCGGGCCGGCGATCGCCGCTCTGCCGAAGGCCGACATCCATCTGCACTCGGAAGCGGGTCCACGCCTGGAGCAGGTGACTGGGGGCATCACCGCACACGCGGGCGAGTTCGGGGCTCTGCACCTGTCCGAGGCCGTTGAGGTCCCGGGCATGACGCGGATCGGCCATGCCGTGGGGCGCCGGCTCCGCCCCGCGCCTGCTCGACCGCATCGCCGAACGGGGCGTCACCATCGAATGTCCACTTTCGTGCAACGTGATCCTTGGAGCCGTGGAGAGCTATGAGGCTCACCCGATTCGCCGCTTCGTGAAGCGAGGGATCCCGGTGACCATCTGCACCGACGACCCGTTGAAGGCCGGCACCACGATCGGGCGCGAGTATGCGATCGCGTCGGAACTGGGCTTCTCCGGAGCGGAGCTGCTGGCCTGCACTCAAGCGGCCGTGGCGGCGTCGTTCTGCGATGATGAAACACGCGGCCGGTTGCTGCGTTTCTTGTCGGACTCCGCTACGATGGATCCATGATTGACGTTCGCGAGGCCAAGGACCTGTTCCGCGGCCCCATGGTGTCGGTGGCGACGCCGTTCACGCCTCGTTTCGACCTCGACCTCGATGCGCTGCGGGACAACATCGAGTTCATGCTCGACCGCGGGATGGCGACCGGGCAGGGGGTGTTGCTGGTCGCCGCGGCGGGCGGCGAGTTCCCGATGCTGAGCATGGAGGAGCGCAAGGAGGTCATCCGCGCCAGCGTCGAGGCGGCGGCCGGTCGTATCCCGGTCGCGGCCAGCATCCAGTTCGACGGCACGCGGGAGATCATCGAGCTGGCGCACTACGCCCATCGCGTTGGCGCCAGTCTCGGGCAACTCTCGGCCCCCTCGTATTATCCGCCGCCGGCACAGGACATCTGCGATCTGTTCGAAGCGGTCAGCGAGGAAACCGAGCTGCCGATCATGATCTACAACAACTGGTGGACGACGCCCAACATGAACGTCGACACGGTCGATCGCCTGGCGCGGCTGCCCGGTGTCGTCGCGCTCAAGTGGTCGTCATCGTCCATGGGCGAGTACACCGCAGGACTGCACCGGTTCGCCGACCGCCTGGCGATCATCGACAACCTGGGCATGGCGGTGTGGGCGCACCTGCTGGGTGCCGTCGGCTTCATCACCCATCAGAGCAATTTCTGGCCCGAGTACCCGCTGTCGCTCTGGGAGCTTCTGGAGCGCAAGGACTACGACGCGGCGGTCGCGGAGCTTGCCCGCTTCAGTTGGCGCTGGGACGAGTGGACGCACAAGGTGTGCGAGGAGACCGAAGGAGAGGGGCCCGTTCATCAAGGCGGCCATGGAGGAGGTCGGACTGGCAGCCGGCCCGCCGCGTCCCCCGGCACGCGCGGTGAGTGCGCCCCTCCGGCAAGAGCTCCGCGGTCTGTTCGCCGACTCCGGGGTTCCCAGAGCGAATGGGGTCTCAGAGCTGCGTCGCCCAAGGGAGCAGGCCGAAGTTCCAGGCTGACTTCCGCTGGCGCTGCGTGGGCTCAGCGGCCGACCGCCAGCCGGTCGGCGAGCCGTTCGGGCAGGCCGAGCGCCCGGATCTTGCGCTGCGTCACCTCCACCGGGTACGGCACGCGGTACTGCGTGTAGCGCTTCCGTTCGGCGTCGAACACGCCGAATGCGGCGTCCGGGTTGCCGTCGCGGGGCTGTCCCACGGAGCCGGGATTGATCAGGTAGCGGCTGGCGGCGTCCAGTGTCAGGGAGTCTCCAGAAGCAGACCTCACCCGGCGAACGGGCGTCCTGAACGCACGCTCGGGCCGTTTCTGCCGTACGACGGCAGCGACATGCGTGTGTCCGAAAAAACACACATCCGACTCGGGAAAGCCGTCGCTCAATGTCTGGAACGACTCGCGTGCGTCGAATGCGTCGAAGAGATACAGATCCTCGTCCTGAGGTGAGCCATGGCACAGCACGATCCCTGGGGCCGCCTGCACCGGCCCCTGCGGAATGTCGCGCAACTGTTCCAGGTCAGCCGCCGGCAGCATCCGGCGGTGGCGGATCGCCGCGGCCCGCGCCACGTCGTTGAAGCCGCGGTCGCTGGCGATGCCGGCCACCACCTTGTCGTGATTCCCGCGGACGCAGTGGTCGGCGATCGCCAGCCCGCGCTCCAGGCACGCCGCGGGGTCGGCGTTGTAGCCGACCAAGTCGCCCAGAAGCAGGTACGCGTCGATGCGGACCGGCAGGGCGTCCAGCGCCGCCTCCACCGCCTGCAGCGCTTCGAGGTTGCCGTGAATGTCGGACAGGACGGCGCAGGTCATGGGCCGGTCCGCCCGATGCCGCGGGACGCCGCGGCTAGTACCCCCGTCAACGTGAAATTGACGGATGCGGGAATCCGCCTGAGTCGCTCATTCTCACGCTGGACAAGCCGGAAACTTCCTACAGGGCATCGTGTCTATCCATGAATTACATCTTGACAGGGTACTAGGTGGCCGTGGCCGCCTCCTTGACGCCGGCGGTGACCGGCTCGAACTGACGCGCCACGACCCAGTCCGGCCGCGGGTTCTCCACGCTGGACGGCACGTTGTCGACCGCCGCGAAGGCGTAGATCAGGCTGTAGCGCTTCGCGGGCGACAGGTTGTGGTTGGAGCCGTGCACGATCCGGCAGTCGAAGAAGCAGACGTCGCCGGCGTCGCCCTCGATCGGAATGATCATCGCCTCGTCGGTGATGTGCTCGCGCAGCGCCGCAGGGGTAATGCACCACTGCTTGTAGCTGGTGGTGACCTCGTCGCTGTAGTGGTCCAGCACCCCCCAGCGGTGCGAGCCCCGGATCAGCATCACGCAGCCGTTGGCGCTCGTGTTTGGGCCGAGCATCACCAGCGCCGATGCCATGCGGTCGTCGACGCCGTCGTAGCGCCAGTAGCCGTAGTCCTGGTGCCAGAGCCACACGGTGCCCTCGAACGACTCCTTGTAGTTGAGCTTGCTGTGGAAGACGTACGCGTCGTCCCCGAAGATCTGCTTGACCGGCCCGGCGATCGGCTCGGACCGGCAGAGGTCGCGGAACGGCTCGATGCTGCGGTGCGCGCAGAACACCGAGCGCACCGGGCCGCTCTTCTCCCGCACCACGTGCACCTCCGGCGGGTTGACCGCGTCCTGTGCCATCGCCGCGTCCGCCGCGGCGCGCAACTCCTCGAGCCGGTCCGGCGGGATCACGCCCCGCTGGACCAGGAATCCGTCCTCGCGGTAGGTGGCGAGTTGTCGTTCCGTCCACATGTTCACGCCTCCAGGGGTTTGAGGTCCGCCAGCATCGTTGGGATCAGCTCGGCGACGGTGGGGTGAATGTGCACCGCTCGCTGTATCACGGTATACGGCGCCTTGGCGTACATCACGTCCAGGATCGAGTGGATGACCTCGTCGCCGCCGACGCCGAGGATGGCCGCGCCCAGGATCCGCTCCGTCTCGGCGTCCACCAGCACCTTCATGAAGCCCTGCGTCTCGCCCTTCTCCACGGCGCGGCCGACGCGGGTCATCGCCCGCGTGGCGATCAGCGCGGGCCGGCCCGACTCGCGGACCTGCTGCTCGGTCATGCCGACGCGGCCGAGCGGCGGGTCGACGTAGAGGGCGTAGCAGTCGATGCGGTCCGCGACGCTGCGCGGGTCGTCGTGCAGGAGGTTGGCGGCGACGATCTCGTAGTCGTTGTAGGCGGTGTGCGTGAAGGCGCCGCGGCCGTTGCACTCGCCCAGCGCCCACACGCCGGGGACGGCGGTCTGCAGCCGGTCGTCCACGGGGATCATGCCTCGCCGGTCGACCTCGATGCCGGCGGCGTCCAGGCCGAGGTCGTCGGTGTTGGGGCGCCGGCCGACCGCCAGCAGCAGGTGCGATCCGGCCACGGCGGGTTCCCCGGATGCGCAGTCCAGGGTGGCCGTGACCGCGTCGCCGTCCCGGCCCACGTCCATGCACTTCGCGTTCAGGCGCACGTTCACGCCCTCGGCTTCCAGGATCCCGGTCACCGCCGCGGAGATGTCCGGCGACTCGCGCTTGATCAGGCGGTCGCCGGTGTCGATGAGCGTCACTTCGCTGCCGAAGCGGCGGTACATCTGCGCGAACTCCAGCCCGATGTAGCCGCCGCCGACGATGACCAGGTGCTCGGGCAGGACCTCCAGCTCCATGACGGTCGAGTTGGTCAGGTAGTCGACCCGGTCGAGCCCCGCGAACGGCGGCACGAACGCGCGCGCTCCCACGTTGATGAAGATCCGCTCGGCTTCCAGCAGGTCGTCGCCCACGCGGACCCGGTGAGCGGCCTCGAAGCGGGCGTGCCCCTGCCAGACCGTGCAGTTGGCGAGCGACCGGAGCCAGCGCTCGACGCCGACCTCGGACGTGCGCGCGATCGCGTCCTTGCGCGCCTTCACGCGCGCCATGTCGACGCGCACTGGGCCGTCGATCACGACGCCGAAGTCGGCGGCCCGGCGCGCCACGTGCGCGGCGCGGGCGCTGGCCACCAGCGACTTGGTGGGAATGCAGCCCACGTTGACGCAGGTGCCGCCGAAGCGGTGGCGCTCGATGATGGCGGTGCTCATGCCGGCGCCGGCCAGCGCCGCGGCAAGGCTGGGTCCCGCCTGGCCGGTGCCGATGACGATGGCGTCGTAGGTGGTGGGCATGGGTGTCATATCCAGCCGTGGCGGATGGAGACCGGTACGCCGGCGCGCTGCGTCTCCCAGACCGGCCCGGCGGACAGCATCACCTCGCGGCCGGTGAGCGCGGACTCCTCGGCGGCGAACAGGATCTCCATGATGTGGCGCGTCCACTGGCCGTGCGCCGGCGGCTCGATGTTCAGCCGGATCGCTTCCACGAACGCCCGCCACTGCTCGGTCATGCCCGCCGGGGGCGTCTGGAACGGGATGGCCGTCCATTGGTTGTCCTTGCCGAGCTGCACCGAGCCGCTGGAGAAGCGCAGGGAGCCGGTGGTGCCGTACATGATGCAGTCGTGCGTGGGCGCACCGTCCGCGTACGCCACGGCGATGGCGATGCCGGCCGCGCCGTTCTTGTAGCGGATGAAGACCGTGGACGTGTCGTCGGCCGCCTGGTAGTGGGCGCGGGTGCCGATCGCCGCCGACACCGACAGCGCCTGTGAGGCCATCACCCAGGTCAGCCGGTCGACGACGTGCACGCCGTTGGTCAGCCACATGCCGCCGCCGTGGAAGCGGCTGCGGTACTGCGGCCGGCGCGTGGCGTGGCTCCAGTTCTTGCACATGTAGCTGACGGCGGTGACGACCGGTCCGATCTCGCCCGAATCCAGGATCTCCTTCGCCTTCATCGCCGGCCCGCCGAAGTGCTGGGTCAGGCCGACCATCAGCTTCACGCCGGCCTCCTCGGCCGCCGCGACCATCTCGTCGCACTGCTGGAGGTTGAGGGCCATCGGCTTCTCCACCATCACATGCTTGCCGGCGCGGCAGGCGGCGACGGTGAGGCGGTGGTGGAGCTGGTGCCCGAGGGTGATGGCGACCGCCTCGACCTCGTCGTCGGCCAGCAACTCGGTGTGCGAGGCGTAGCCCCTGGCGACGCCGTACTCCTTCATGACACGGGCGCGCGGCTCTTCGAGGAGATCCGCGCACGCCACCACCTCGACGTCGTCGAGCGTCGCGATCGCCTGCAGGTGGGATCCGCTGATCCCGCCCAGGCCGACGATCCCTACTTTCAACATCTGTTCCTCCTGCACGCCGCCGGTACCGGCTGCGCCGCCAGTGTGACATACTCGTGCTCGGCGCGATGAGACTGATCCTGGAACAGATGCGGACCGGCGGCGACCGGAACTTCGCCTACCTGATCGGCGACCGCGAGGCCGGAGTGGCGGCGATCGTCGACCCGTCGTTCGATCCGGCCGCCGTGGTCGAGCGGGCGACCGTCCAGGGGCTGACGGTACGGTACGTCGTCAACACGCACGGACACGGCGACCACACCAACGGCAACGACGAGGCGCGCGGGCTCACCGGCGCCCCGCTCGTCGCCTTCGCCGGCGACGCCGGCCACCGCCTGGGCGACGGCGACGTGCTGGATGTCGGCGCGCTGCACCTGCGGGCGCTGCACACCCCCGGCCACGCCGACGACCACCTGGTCCTGTTCGAGCCGGACGAGCGGTTCGCACTGACCGGCGACCTGCTGTTCGTGGGCAAGGTGGGCGGCACCTCCGGGCGCGAAGACGCCCGCATCGAGTGGGACAGCCTGCAGCGGCTGCTCGATGCCGCCGGCGACGACGTCACGGTCTGGCCGGGGCACGACTACGGTTGCCGGCCGGCGTCCACCATCGGCATGGAACGGCGCACCAACCCGTTCCTGGGCTGCGAGGACTTCGAGGCGTTCTTCGATCTCAAGCAGCGCTGGGCGTCGTTCAAGGCCGAGCACGGCCTGCGCTGACACGGACGGCGCCGCGCGCCGGGCAGGCGGCGCTCGCCCGGATCGGCAATCGAATGCGTCACGGCCGCCACGCGTCGCGACCGCCGTATCGAACGTGTAGCACGTGGACCGTCGACCCCTTGATGGTGAAGAACGCCCGCCAGGGGGTGCCGCGACCAACGAGCAGGTGCCGGATCTCATCATTGAAAGCATCGTTCTCGGGTGCCAAGGCATGGGACTCCGGCAACGAATCGAGGCTGAGGATTGCGTCACGGATCCTCTCAAGCCACCGTTCGGCGAATACGGGGTTTCTCGCGGACAACCAAGCGTGAGCCTCGGTGATGTCGCGGGCCGCAGATGACGTGATGATGACCTCGTAGCGCTTCATTCCTCCTGAGCGCCGAATTGCGCGAAGAAGGCGGACGCCCGAACGCCGCGGCCGTCGCGAACGTGATCCAGCCCCCTGCGGATGCCGGCGACGGCGCTGGCGTACTCGAGCTGGTCCTGAAGGTCCTGCCACGCACGAGCGTCCATGACGACGAGCTCGGGCCGACCATTCACGGTCAACACCGATGGCCGACCGGTATCCTTCAGACGAGACACGAAGCGAGCCGTATTGCGCTTGAACTCGGTGAGCGGCCGAATGTCCTGTGTGATGTCCATGCCATCCCCTTGAGGAATCTTATACGATGCTTATTCTATGCGAATCCAGGCAGGCACAAGGCAACCCGCCGCATGACCACCACCGGACATCCTCGGAATGCGAGCGGTGAGTCGTGCTACCGTAGACGGATGAGATACTCGTACGACCACGTCCACCTGCAGACCAACGACCTGGACGCCACGGTCGCCTGGTTCGAGCGCATGTTCGATGCGCGCCGGCTGTGGATCGGGGAGTTCAAGGGCACCAAGATCACCCACCTGGGGTTCCACGGCACCTTCGTCAATGTCTTCCACCGGCCGCCGACCAACCCGGACGTGACCCCGGAGGACGCGGTGATCCATCACTTCGCCATGCGTCCCGACGACTTCGACGCCGCGATCGCCGACCTCAAGCGCCGCGGCGCCCGCTTCCACACCGAGCCGGCCGCCGTCGGCCCGCACCTGCGAGTGGCCTTCATCGAAGGGCCCGACAACCTGCGCGTGGAGATCATCGAGGGCGACCTGCCCGAGGGGACCGGCCTGGAGTAGGCTTACTTGTCCTTTACAAAAGGATAAATAACGCTTATATTGTCACTCATAAAGTGACAATATCCAGAGATGTTCTCCGGGCGAAGCTCGACGAGTCGCTGGCGGAACCGTCGCGCCTCGTAACGCGGCGGGACGTCCGGCTGCCGGGGATCGCCGGCAAGGCGTTCGCGGTCATCGGTGTACGCCGTAGCGGCAAGACCTCGTTTCTCCACCAATGCCGCACGGCACGCCTGCGCGCGGGCGCGCGTCCCGCATCACAATTGCTGCTCCTGCTGGAGGACGAGCGGCTCACCGGGCTCACCGTCGCCGACCTGGGCTGGCTGCTGGAGGAGCACGCCCGGCGGTTTCCGGAGCTGCAGGGAGAAGGCGGCGTCACGCTGTACCTGGATGAGGTCCAGAACGTCCCCGGCTGGGAGCGGCTCGTTCGCCGTCTCATCGACACCCGCGGCATGGAGGTATTCGTGACCGGCTCCTCGGCCCGGCTCCTGAGCCGCGAGGTGGCGACCAGCCTCCGCGGACGCGGGATGGAAGTGCTGGTGCACCCGTTCAGCTTTGGCGAGGCGTTGCGCCACACCGGCGACGATCCACCGGCGCACGAGACGATCGACCACCGCCTGCGGCGCTATCTCGTCGAAGGAGGGTTTCCCGAGGCGCAGGGTGTGGAGCCGCAGGACCGCGCCGCGCTGCTCACCGGCTACGTCGACATCGTGGTGCTGCGCGACGTCATCGAACGGCACGAGGTGACCAATCCGCTTGCCCTGCGGTGGATGCAGCGGCAGTTGCTGGTGAACCCGGGCGGCCGGTTCTCGGTGCAGAAGCAGTACGACACCCTGCGCTCACAAGGGGTGCGAGTCGGCAAGGACACCCTGCACGCCTACCTCGGCTACCTGGAGGATGCGTTTCTGGTTCGCACCGTCTCCCTGCACTCGCCCTCCGAGCGGCGGCGCATGGTCCACGCGCGCAAGGCGTATCCCGTGGACCCGGGGTTGATCGAGCTGTTCGCGACCAGCGACCGCAGCCACGCCGGCCGCGCCCTCGAAACCGTGGTCCTGCTGGAGCTGGAGCGGCGTGGCTGGGAGGTGTCCTACGTGCGCACGATGGAAGGGTGGGAGGTCGACTTCTTCGCGCATCGGGCGGGGGAACGGCCCTTGCTCGTGCAGGTGTGCCTGGAGACGGCCGAGGACGCGACCTGGGAACGGGAGGTGCGAGCGCTGCGCTCGGCCGGCGAAGCATACCCGGATGCCCGGCTCCTGCTGGTCACGCTCGATTTGTCACCGCCCCGCCGCCCGCTGCCGGAGCGCATCACCTGGGTCCCGGCGGCACGGTGGCTCCTGGATCGTTGATCCCGTTCCCGAACCGGCGGTACTGTGGCGCGAGGTGAATTGCGGATGCCGCTCGATTTGACCGCCGATATGACCGCGTATCAGGAGCAGGGTTACCTCGTCATTCCCGAGGTCCTCGGGCCGGCCGAGGTGGATGCTGCCCAGCAGGAGATCGAGCGGCTGCACGATCTGGCGGCAGGCGAGGAGACGCCGCCGGGCGAGGCGACGTTCCAGTTCGAGCCGCACACCGACGTGCGCTCCGAGCGCGGCCGCCCCGTGCTGCGCAAGATCGAGCGCACCGACCTGGTCTCCGACCTGTTCGCGGGCATGGCCCGCACCCCGCGGATGGTGGCGGTCGTGTCCGAGATCCTCGGCCCGGAGCTGCTGCTGTTCCGGTCGACGCTGATGCTGAAGCCGGCTCGCCATGGTTCGCAGCACGGACTGCACCAGGACGTGGCCTACTGGCCGCTGGAGCCGCCCGATCTGGTGACGGTGAGCATCGCCATCTCGGCCAGCGACGCGGAGAACGGCTGCATCCACGTCATCCCCGGCAGCCATCGCTGGCCGGTCGGCGAGTGGGGGAACATCTCCCGCCGCGACGACGCCGCGCAGACCGACCGCGACGACGTCGACCTGTCACAGCTCCGCGACGTGCCCCTGCCGGCCGGCAGCGCCGTCCTGTTCCACAGCAACATCGTGCACGGCTCCGGCCCCAACCACTCCGACCGGCCCCGGCACACGGCGCTGTATGCGTACTTCCCGCCCACGGCCCGCTACATGCCCGCCAAGCGCGACTCGCCAAGCAAGGCGTACCCGGTCGTCGCCGGCCTGAACGGGCTGCCCAACGTCACCCTGGGCGTGGGCGAGAGCGCGCGGAGCGTCACACAGCACAAGTAACGCGTTCGCGCGTATGCGTCGCCCACGGCCGCGCCAGACAGATGCGCGGGTTGACGCTCGGCTTCCCCGTGCTGTAGGTTTGCAACCCGGTCGCCAATGCGGCGGTCGGCTTTTTTGATAGCTCCTCGATGGGGAGCCGGGCCTCTTCGGAGGCCCCTTTTTTTGAGGCGAACGATGGACCGCTTTGCCGTGTTCGTAGATGCCGGTTATCTATACGCGGAAGGCGCGAAGCTCTGCTGTCGAGCGACGCGCCAAGGGGATGACGATGGTGGCCGCGGACGCCGGTCTGGGCAGGGAGAGCCTGTACAAGGCACTGTCGCCCGACGGCAATCCGGAGTCGCCACGGTGCTCAAGGTCATGCGCGCCTTGGGCCTGCGGTTGCACACGTCAGCGGCAACCGCACCAGATCCATCCTGAGGAATCGGAGGTGCTCGCGTCAGCGGTCGCGCGCCGCGCGCAGCAGTCGGGCTGCGGCATCGCGGTATCTTCGGCGAGCGTGCTCCAGGGCCGTCGCAGGATCTGAGCTCGGGGCACGCAACGGTTGCAGGGCAGCGATCGCGGCGCAGCGGAAGGTCCGTTTCACGGCGTCGTCGATCAGCAGGCAGTGCGGGCGCAGGCGCGCGGGGTCCACGACCGGTCCGTCGACGAATACCAGGTCGGAGCCCTCGAACGGCGCCCCCTCCATCGAGGGCACGATAGTGACGCGGTCTGCGACGCCGACGTCTGCGAACGTCCGCTCGGCGATCCGGCGGTGCTGGGCGTCGTGCTCGACGGTGAACACCCGCGCGCGCGGAAACGCCTCGGCGATCAGCACGGTCGCGTAGCCGATGCCGGTGCCGGTCTCCAGGATGACCTCGGGTGAACTCGCGAGCTGCTCGGCCAGGACGGTCCAGAGCGGGGCGCGGGAAGGCGGGCTGGGGTAGGCCTCGCACTCGGGGCCGTGCTGCATCCGGTGGGCATGCGTACGCAGGTACAGGTCCCAGTGCAGGTCGATCCGCGCGCCGAACGCGGCCTCCACCAGCGGGTCGATCCACGGCAGGTAGGAGTCCGCGTTCCACCAGTCGGAGCGCATCGTGATCATCGGCACACCAGCATGCCGTGACCGTCGCGCAGGGTGACGCGCACGGTGGCGTAGCCGTCGTGGTACTCGTGGTCCAGCCGCTCGCCGTGCGGGGCGAGCTCGACGCGCCTGGGCGGACGGTCCGTGCGGATGGAGACCGGCTGGTCGACCAGCGGCAGGGCGTCCTCGACGATGTCCAGGTCGCCGCGCCGCTCGCGCGCGAAGCTCAGCAGGTGCACGATGGTAGCGGCGCCCTTCCTGAGCACGGTGGTCTCCAGCACGCTCGGCGCCTCCGGAGCGCGCACCAGCGGGCGGGGAAGCAGCAGCGCCAGGCAGTTGCCGATCAGCCGCCGGTGCTCGGGCACGGCGTGGCGGCCGTAGGCGGCGAACAGCGGCGCCGACGCGGTGAGCACGGCGCTGCCGGCCTCCAGGCGATTCAGCACGATCGCGGAGTAGCGCGACAGCCGGCCGGGCGGAGTGTAGGAGTGCCCGGAGAAGCGGTCGTGCGACCGCTCGAAGTACGGCTCCACGACGCGGGCCAGCGAGCGGGCGCCGGCGGCCGGCACCATGCGGAAACCAGGCTCGTAGAAGGCGTGGTCGAAGTCGGCCAGCCCGTCCGACACGGCGCGGGACGGCCTCAGGAACGTGGTGCGGTACGGGCTCGATCCGCGAGTCTCGATTCCCTGCTCGGCGAGCAGCGGCGCTCCGTCGGGGTCGAGCGCCGCCGCGCCGCAGAGCATCAGGCAGCCGCCGCCTGCCACGTAGTCGCGCAACGCCGCCCGGAGCCCCTCGTCCACCGGCGTGTTGGACAGCACGACCACCACCGGGTAGCGCTGCAGCCGGGCCGTGGGCGGTACGACGTCGAACTGCAGCCGGAGTTGCTGCAGGGCGCAAGTGGCGCCGAGCCCGGCGGGGCCGGGACGGTCGCCCAGGTCCGGGTCGACGACCACGGCGACCTCGCTCTGCAGGCGGCCGCCTGCCGCCACCTCCTGGCATCGTTCGATGTAGCGGTAGACGCCTCCGATCAGGTCGTAGACGGCGGGGGCGGGGACGCCGTGCGGGTGCAGCAGGTCGCCGACGCCCAGGGTCATCCCCTGGCTGAGAATCTGGCAGCACTCGTACCTGAGCGCCGCGCGCGGCTTCAGTCCCGCGTTGTCGCCCCAGCTCTTGAAGAAGCGGCCGGTGTGGCTGAGGGTCGGCAGGCCCAGCGGCCGGACGAAGCGGGCCACGTAGGGGAAGTAGGCGTAGCCCCAGCCCCCGGTCGGCAGCGCTTCGATCTCGATGTGGCGCAGGAACCGCTTCTCCACGTGCAGGTTGGTCTTGGGCCGCGAGTTGAACCAGATGCCCAAGTGGTCCGCGTCGCCGCCGACGGCCTCGACCATGCCGGAAAAGCGCTTCATGTATGCCATCGCCACCTCGCGCGCATAGCGGTCGCGGTCGGCGTCCGAGCGCGGATCGAGGCGGCGCTTGGCCATGCCGGCCAGCGCCCACTTGGAGACGCTCGGCTGATCCCAGCACATGTCCAGGAAGATGCCGTCGACCGGGGCGTAGCGGCGCAACACCTCCTCGACCAGCTCGGCCAGGTAGTCCTGGTAGGGGCTGGACATGTCCAGGACCTGCCAGCCGGCGACGAGCGCCTCCGGCGGCCGCGGCGGCGGGTCTGCCGGCAGGCGCTTCACTCTCCGGCCCTCCGGGTCGACGGCCACCCACTCCGGGTGCTCGTCAGCCGCATACTCGTTCACTTGCCCCGACAGGTAGATCGGAGCGCGGATGCCGCGCCGGTGCAGGGCATCGATCTGCGCTCCGGTCAGGTCGAGGTCGTCCGGCAGGGCAGGGTGGCGGCACGGGTGCGAGGTCCGGAAGTACGCGTGGCCGTGATGGCAGAGCCCGAACACGGTCACGCTGTCGATACTCGCCTTGGCGAAGCGCTCGGCGAAGGCGTCCGCGTCGAAGTCGCTCGCCACGTCAGGGATGTGCGGGCCGGTGTGGAAGTCCAGGTGGATGGTTCGGGCTGGGAACTCATGAGTGCGGGCAGGCACGATCTGTCTCCTTACGGCTTCGAGGTCAACCGCTTTTCCAGCGGCGTGCGGAAGCGGGGCGTGATCACCGTGCCCGAGAGCCACTCCTGCAGGCGGAGGGCTTCCTTTTCAATGCTTCCTTGTACACTTGGTAAAACGGATTCGAGCAGTTCGACGGCGATCGTTCCGTCCAGACGCTGCCCCCAGCCACCCACGATGCGGCCGTCGGCCCAGACGGTGGGGCCGGCGTTGCCGTTGCGGTCGAACAGGCGCTCCCGATGGTCGCCCAGATACCAGGAGCGCTCCTTCCAGCCCATGACCGTCGGGTCCAGGGCGGGCAGCAGTGCCACCCACTCGGACGGCGGCTCGACCGGGTCCAGATCGTCCGCCAGCACGTAGCCGGTTCCGGCATCCAGTTCGATCTCGACCGCGCCGGCCGCGGCCAGCGCCTGGCGGGTCTGCCGTTGTGACCAGCCCGTCCACCATGCCAGGTCCAACAGCGTGCCCGGCCCGAAGGCGGCGAGCCAGCGTCGCACCAGTTCGGTCCGGGCCGTCTCGGGCTCCAGGGCCGGCACGTCTTCACCGAGCCAGTCGGCCGTTGCCGCCCACCGGTACTGGCTGGAGATCCATGTGCCGCGCGGTCGTCCGCGGACGATACGCGCCTCGGTGGCCAGCAGGAACAGAATCCGGGTGGACAGACCGACGGTTCCGGCCCACGTGCGGCCTTCGCCGAAGCTGAGGCGCGCCGTAAGCTCGGGGACCGCGGCGGTGAGCTCCTTGGCGGTGGCCTGGCCCCGCTCCCGGAGCGCCGAGAGCGTCCGCTCCGTCACCTTCGCCAGCCACCGGTCCGGGTGCGGGTCGATGCCCTGTTCGCCGATCAGCTTGAACAGCCGGCGCCGTTCGGCCGGAGCCAGCGCGCGCGTGCAGGCGGCGTCGACCACCGCGGCAAGGTCGCGCGGCACCACGAACATGGTGCGGCGCATCCCCAGCAGGCGCACGAGCGCGCGCCGGTCGTAGAGCGCCTCCTCCAGGTCGGCGACCTCGAAACCGCGCACGCGGCTCCAGGCGCTCAGATAGACGCTGACCGGGTCGCTGGAGTGCAGTCCGACCAGATCGGCTGCTGCCGTCGCCACGTCCGGCGCGGGCGCGGCGAGACGGTGGCGCACCGCCAGGCGGGCGCGCCGCTCGGCGACGTCGATACGTCGGCGTGCGGTGGCGGGAGCCATCGCGCGGCATGGTAACCTGTAGGATGTCTTGGTTTCGCTCGAGTGAGTGTTTCCCCGTGAAGGCGGAGGTCACCACCCTCAAGCGGCAGGCTGCTCGACTCCTCGCTGAGTTGAAGGAGTCAGGGCGGCCGATCCTCATCACCCAACATGGCAAGCCGTCGGCATACCTCGTCAACGTGGAGCGGTACGAAGCCATGCAGAGCAAGATGCGGATCCTGGAGGCATTGCCCGCGGCGAGCGCGCGTTGGTCGAGAACAGGATCCTCACGGAATCCGAAGCGAAGCACACGATGGCCAAGTGGCTCGGCTGATCTCGGCGGGGGCAGCGTTGGTCTCCTGAGGGACGGAATCCGGGTGCGCCATGAGCCTCCTTCGGGGCAACCTCGCCGGGTATCGACGTACGTGGCACTGGCCGCGCTCGTCTCCATCCTGCTGCTGCCGTGTTGCTCGACGGCGCAGCAGAGCGTTCCGCCGGCCGCTGACCCGTTTCCGCAGGAGTCCCGCGCCGAGCGCATCGGCTTGGCCCAGCTTGCCGGAGGCGGGCCGCTGCACGTGGGCGGCAAGCGTACCGGTCCCTACGTCGACCGGGTGTTCCGCGACTCGTTCGGGCGCGAGGTGCTGCTGCGCGGCTACAACGTCACCTCGCGGACGCTGGTGACCCGCGGCGGCCTCACCCCGTTCGCCGACCTGGAGCAGGGGCGAACGCTCACCGACGTGCTCCGGCAGCGCACGGGGGCCAACGTCACGCGCTTTCTCATCTCGTGGGAGGGCACGCACCCGGAGGTCGACCGGATCGACCCCGACTACCTGCGCACGATCGCCGAGCAGATCCAGGTGGTGACCGACCGCGGCATCTACGTGGTGCTGGACTACCACCAGGACAACTTCTCCCGCCACCTGGTCCCGCACGGCCACGGCGACGGTGCGCCGGCCTGGGTGACACCCGGCCTCCCGCGCCGTCCGTGCGGTCCACCCTGCATCGACTCGGTCCAGCACTACCTGGTCAACCGCTCCGTCCGCACGGCGTTCCGCAACTTCTGGGACAACGCGGAGTTTCCCACCTCCGCGGGCCCCCGTCGCCTGCAGGACGAGTTCCTCTGGCAGCTCGCGCGGGTGCTGGCCTACCTGGGCGACGCGCTGCCGGCACCGGCGTTCGAGCGGGTGCTGGGCGTCGAGCCTATGAACGAGCCGGTGGACGGCGGGCGGCGCGGCATGAGCGCCGCGGCCTGGGACAACGAGAAGCTCTGGCCGTTCTACCGCCGCGTGCGCGGGGTGCTCGATGACGCCGGCTGGGGCGGCAAGCTGGTGTTCGCCGGCCCGTCGGCGTTCTGGAACACCAACCTGGGGTTCCCGGGCGGCAACCAGGGACTGCTCCGCACCGGTGGCGGCCACCTGTCGGCACCGCCCGGCCCCGGCTTCGCGTTCGCGCCGCACTTCTACGACATCGCCCGGCTGGGCGGACTGGTGCGCGGACCGCCCAGGCCCGATGCCTACTTCCGGGACTTCGACCGCATTCGCACCGAGGGGCGCTTCCTGGATCTGCCGGTGTTCGTGGGCGAGTTCGGATCGCGCGTGACCGGCGGCGCGGCTCCCGACCCCGCGCGCATGGTCGGCGCCGCCTACGTGGGGCTGGACGCGACCGGTGTCCGTCGGGACGAGCGGCTGCACCTGGAGGCGCCGCCGCTGTCGGCCGCGCAGTGGGAGTGGGGGATCCACTCGTTCTCGGTGGTCGCCGGCGACGAGGCCGCGTACCGGGTGGACCCGTACCTGGTGGAGCGTGCCTTTCCGCGCAGGATCCAGGGCGATCTGCTGAGCTTCGGCTACAACGCGCGCGCTCGCGATCGCGCGGGAAACGAGCTGCGCTGGCTGGCGCTGAAGCCCACGCAGGACGGTCCGTCGCTGCTCGCCGACCGACGCTTTATCCTGGTGCTGTGGCGCGGCCGCCGCTCGGCGGCGCCCACGGAGGTGTTCATGCCGCCGCACATGGCTCCGGACCGGCTGGTCGTGCTGAGCGAGGATCGGGTCACGGTGGGCTTCGACGCGGAGACACGGCGGGACGGCAGCAGCCACGCTCTGCTGCCGGACGCGCCCAGGGGCGGCAACCGCCTGCTGGTGTGGGATGATCCGGACCCGGGCGAGGACCATGACAGCGTGCACTTCCTGCTGGCGGCCGACGGCGTGCAGCCGCCTCACCCGGAGATGAGCTGGGAAGGGCTCCGCCACGCGCTGGTATCGTGGCTGCGCGATCCGGCGCGCCGAACGCAGAGCCCCCTGGTCTGCAACCGCCAGGATCGGAGTTGAATCGATGTACGTGATGGCGCTGGATCAGGGAACCACCAGCTCGCGGGCGATCGTCTTCGATCGCCGCGGCGGCATCCGTTCGGTGGCGCAGCGCGAGACGACCCAGCACTTCCCGCAGCCGGGTTGGGTCGAGCAGGACGCGCGCGAGATCTGGGAGACCCAGGCCGAGGTGGCGGTGGAGGCGCTGCGTTCCGCCGGCATCGACGGCAGCCAGGTCGCGGCGGTCGGCATCACCAACCAGCGCGAGACCACCGTCATCTGGGACCGGCGCACGGGTGAGCCGGTCGGCAAGGCCATCGTCTGGCAGGACCGGAGGACGGCGGACATCTGCGGCACGCTGCGCCGCGACGGTGCCGAGGAGCGCGTGCGCGCCGCGACGGGGCTGTTGCTCGACCCGTACTTTTCCGGCACCAAGATCGCCTGGATCCTGGAGCACGTCGCAGGCGCTCGTGAGCGGGCGGAAGCCGGGGAGCTCGCCTTCGGCACCGTCGACTCGTGGCTGGCGTTCCGGCTGACCGACGGGCGGCTGCACGTCACCGACGCCACCAACGCCAGCCGGACCCTGCTGTACGACATCCACGCGGGAGACTGGGACGGGGAGCTGCTCGACCTGTTCGGCGTGCCGCGCGCGCTGCTCCCCGAGGTGCGGGGATCCAGCGCCCTCTACGGCGAGATCGCCACGATCGAGTCGCTGGCCGGCGTGCCGCTGGCGGGCATCGCCGGAGACCAGCAGGCGGCGCTGATGGGCCAGCTCTGCACGGAGCGCGGCTCGGTCAAGACCACCTACGGGACCGGCTGCTTCGCGTTGCTGCACACCGGCACGGCGCCGCAGCCGTCGGGGCGGGGGCTGCTGACCACGATCGCCTGTTCGACGGACGGGCGCCCGCGCTACGCCCTGGAAGGGAGCGTGTTCACCGGGGGAGCCGTGGTCCGCTGGCTGCGGGACGGGCTCGGCCTGATCGGCTCGGCCAAGGAGGTCGAGGCGCTCGCCGCCTCGGTTCCCGACTCCGGCGGCGTCGTGCTGGTGCCGGCGTTCACGGGGCTGGGCGTCCCGCACTGGGACCCGCATGCGCGGGGCACGATCGTCGGCATGACCCTGGGCACCGGCGCCGGCCACGTGGCGCGCGCGGCGCTGGAGGGGATCGCCTTCCAGGTCGCCGACCTGCTGGACGCGCTGGCCGCGGACGCGGGCGCGGCGCCGGCGGAGATGCGGGTCGACGGCGGGGCGGCTTGCAACGACCTGCTGATGCAGTTTCAGGCCGATGTGACCGCGCTGCCCGTGGTGCGGCCGGAGGTCACCGAATCGACGGCGCTGGGCGCCGCCTACCTGGCCGGCTTGGCGGTCGGGTACTGGCAGGGCGTCGAGGAACTGGCCGAGAACTGGCGCGCGGAGCGGCGTTTCGAGCCGGCGCTGTCCGGGGACCGGGTGGCCGGGCTGCGTGCGTCGTGGGAGCGCGCGGTCGAGCGGGCCGGCAACTGGGCCGGTGACCGGCAGGGCGATTGAGCATGGGCGAACGGTTGGCGATCGGCGTCATCGGCGCGGCGGGGCGGGGCGGCAGCCTGCTGCGCGTACAGGACGGGCTGGACGTGCATGTGCGGGCGGTGTGCGACACCCGCGCGGAGCCTCTCGAAGCCGTGAAGCGGGAGCTGGGAGCGGAGCGGTCGTTTGCCGACTACCGCGACATGCTCGATTCGGTCCGGCTCGATGCCGTGATCGTGGGCACCCCCATGCCGTTTCATGCCGAGCACGCGATCGCGGCGCTGGAGCGTGGGTTGAGCGTGGTCTCGGAGGTGCCGGCAGCCGTGTCGATCGACGAGTGCCGGCGGCTGGTGGCGGCATGCCGGGCCAGCTCCGGCACCTACATGATGGCCGAGAACTACATCTGCATGCGGCAGAACCAGATCGTCAAGGAGATCGTCGCCGCCGGCCTGTTCGGAACCGTCTACTTCGGTGACGGCGAGTACCTGCACGAGCTGCGCGGCGCGCCGCAGTACAACCCCACGCCGTGGCGGCGGCGCTGGCAGCAGGGCATCAACGGCATCACCTACGGCACCCACAGCCTGGGCCCGCTGCTGAGCTGGATGCCCGGCGACCGCGTGGCGCAGGTCTCCTGCGCCGGCACCGGCCATCACTACCTCGACCACGAGGGGCGGCAGTACGAGGCGGAAGATTCCTCGGTGATGCTGGGCAAGATGGGCTCCGGCGGCCTGGTCAAGATCCGGGTGGACATGCTGTCGGACCGCCCGCACGCGGCCCATAACTACCAGTTGCAGGGCACCGACGGCTGCTACGAGTCGGCGCGGGCGGAAGGCGAGCGGGACCGCATCTGGGTGCGGGCGCGCTCCTCGGGCACCGAGTGGCGGGACCTGGAGGACTTGGCCGAGGAGTTCCTGCCTGCGAGCTGGCGGGTCTGGGGCGAGGTCGCGCGCGGCTCCGGCCACGGCGGGGGCGACCTGATCCAGATGCTGGACTTCGTCAACGCGGTGCGTGACGGCACCGATCTGGAGCTCGGCATCGACGCCGCAATGGACATGACCCTGCCCGGACTGGTCAGCCAGCAGTCGATCGAGCAGGCCGGCGCGTGGCTCGACGTGCCCGACTCCCGCGACTGGCGGTAGGAAGGAGCATGGCGATGGCTCATGACGTAATGGTGATGGCAGAAGTAGAGCCCTACCGCACGATCGTGCCGATGATCGCGGAACGGTGCCGGGTCGTGCGCTGGCGCCCGGACGATGACGCCTGGCGGGATGAGCTTCCCCGGATCGACGGGATCTACACGTACGCGCACGTCACGGTCTCGGCCGAGCTGATGGACGACATCCCCGGGCTCAAGGTGATCAGCAACTTCGGCGTCGGCTGCGACCACATCGATCTGGCGGCGGCAGCGGAGCGGGGCATCCCGGTGGGCAACACGCCCCATGTCCTTGACGGGGCTACCGCCGACATCACCTTCGCGCTGCTGTTGGCCGGGGCGCGCAACATCGTCAAGGGCGACCACTTCGCGCGCGGGCCCGACTTCCTCGAATACGACCCCAGCTTCATGCTCGGCCAGGAGGTACACCACCAGACGCTGGGGATAGTCGGGCTGGGCAACATCGGCTACCAGGTCGCGCGGCGGGCGCAGGGCTTCGACATGGCCGTGCTCTACCACAACCGCACCCGCAACCTCAAAGCCGAAACGGACCTCGGCGCACGCTACGTGACGCTCGACGAGCTTCTCGCGCAGTCGGACTTCGTGGCGCTGAACATGCCGCTGACCGACGAGACGCGCGGCATGATCGGCGCGCGGGAACTGGGGCTGATGAAGGAATCGGCCGTGCTGGTCAACGCCGCGCGCGGCGGCGTGATCGACCACGACGCGCTGCTCGACACGATGCGGGCCGGCAAGCTCCACTGCGCGGCCCTCGACGTGACCGAGCCCGAGCCGCTGCCCCGCGACCACCCGCTCCTGGAACTCGACAACATCGTCGTCATCCCCCACCTCGGCAGCGCCACCGAGCAGACGCGCCAGGCGATGTCCGACCTCTCGGTAAGGAACCTGCTGGCCGGGCTGGAAGGCAGGGAGTTGCCGAACCGCATCGTCTGAAGGCGCGCGCAGGCGACCCGATCAGGCGAGCGGGGGCTACGCCAGCTCGATCCGGGCGCGGAGCCCCGGTGCCCGCGCGAGCTTCTCGTCGCCGGTAACCAGTGACACGGAGAGCGCCTCTGCGAGCGCCACGTAGACGGCATCGTAGGCGCTCACGTTGTGCCGAAGTTGCCAGACCCGGTCCAGAAGTGGCTCATGCGCGTATCGTTCGACGTCGAGGTCGCGCCAGCGATCGAGCGCCCGCCCGACGCGAGCGTCCTCCAACAGCCCGTGCACCAGGTGTCGGCGCAGCACCTGGACGACCTCGATGTCGATCAGATGGGGCGCGTGGATGCCTTCGGTCTCGTCCTCAAGACGGGATGCGATTCGATTACCCGCGGGTGTATTGAGCAGGAGCTCCACCGCCGCCGAGGCGTCCAGGACCATCAGCGCGCGTCTCGTTCCTGGCGGAGTACGTCGGCAGGTGCCGGATCCAGTACCACGGGACGTTCCCGGCGAATGGCATCAAGCGTTTCCTGCCGGCTCGGCCGTGACAGCGCGCGCTCGATCTGCCACATCAGGTACTGCGACATGGACACGCCCTCCATCGCCGCCCGTGCCTTCAGACGTCGATGAAGGGACTCGGGGACATCGCGAATCTGAATGTGTGGCATGTCGGGAGCATGAAAACATGATCCCTTCATGTCAAGAACTCCGTCCGTCGTCGGTTACATCCCCCAGACCGTGATCGCGCGGCCGTCATCGGCGTGTTCGTCGCGGCGGAAGATCTTCTCCTGCCACGGCTTGCCTTCGGTTCGGTCGAAGACCACCAGATGGCCGGACCGCGCCGCGCAGCGGTCCATGTAGCCGGCCGTCTGCGCCAGTCCCTCGCGTATCGTGCGCTCCAGGCCCTCGTGCAGCACCTTGCACTCGATCACGAACCTGCACGCGGCGTTCGGCTCCGCTCCGCCGGCATGCGGCCAGATGATGAGCAGGTCGGTGCGGCCTCGTCCCAGCCCGTACTCGCGCTCGATGCGCCCCCCGCCGTTCACGATGCGATGCAGGAACGCCTGCAACAGAAGCTGCGGGCCGGCTTCGACGTAATCGAAGCGCGCGACCCAGTGCTCGGAGTGCTCGCGAAAGAACGCCTGGAAGGCGGCCAACAGCGTGTCGAGGTCGAGGACGCCGTCAGCGTCCACGTACCAGGCGACGTCGTGCGCCAACTCCTCCTGCGCGATCCAGGTCAACTCCCGCGGCACCACCTCCGCGTACAGGGGGTTGGCGATGCGTACCGGCGGTTCCTGCGCCACCAGGCCCAGGTCGCGGACGTACTCCAGGTCGCGGTCCGTGAACGGGCGCTCGTCACCGCCGCTCAGCAACGGCTCGACCACGCGCCGCACGCGCTCCTCCCGGAGCTTGTCGGCGAGCTGGTCGAGGTGGGTCACACGCGTCAGGATGAGGTGCTCCTGGGCGTCGAGGAGGTCCTCCGCGGTAATCGCCCGTGAGCGGTCGCGGCCCGCCTCGCTATCGAAGCACGCTCTGCGGCACAGCGCGTTCACCAGCCACGGCTGGCCGCGCGTCTGCCGCCACACCGTGCCGAGCGCCTCCGGGGTGAACGGCTGCCCGGTTTCGTCGGTGTGCTGGGCGAGCAGCGCGCGCACGTCGGCTTCCGTGAAGTCGCCGAGGCGTAGCGACTCGGCCTTGATGTTGAACGCGCTGCCGCCGGTGACCATCGCGTTCTCGGAGCTGGAGTGAATGCGGTAGTCGCGCACGTCGCGCACCCCGCACAGCACGACGCTCTGCGGGAAGCCGGCTGGGCGCTGGTCGTAGCCGGCGCGCAACTGGCGAAGCACGGAGATCAGCGTGTCGCCGATCAGGGTGTCGATCTCGTCGACCAGCAACACCACGGATTTCGGCTCCGCCTCGCACCACCGCGTCAACGCCTCCGCCAGAGCTCCGGTGCCGAAGGTGGACAGGATGTCGGGCCAGACATCGTACAGGAACTCGTCGCCCACCGAGCGGGCCCGTGAGGCGAGTGCCCCGAGAATGACGCGCATGGCGGGTTCCACGGCCTCCCGCATCGCCTGAGCGGGCTCGACGTTTACGTACACGCACCGGAAGTCGCCGGCATCGCCGCTGTTGAGCAGGTCGCGGAGCGCCAGCAGTGCGGAGGTCTTGCCGGTCTGCCGGGGGGCGTGCAGCACGAAGTAGCGCTTGTCCCGGATCAGCTCGAGGATCTCGTCGAGATTCACCCGTTCCAGCGGCGGAATGTGGTAGTGATCCTCCGCGATGATGGGACCTTCGATGTTGAACTTGCGCACGGCAGCCAGTATCGCACTCCAAGCGCGACCGTGATCATGTGTCGATGCGTTCAGTCGAGCGTCACCTCGCGGCCGGTGGCGGCCGATCGATAGATCGCGTCCAGCACGCGCTGCACGCTGAGCACCTGCTCGAGCGTGACGCAGGGCTCCTCACGGCCCAGGATCACGTCGATGAAGTGGTGCATGCGGCTGGCGTGCGGGTAGGTGAGCTCGCCCACGTCCGGAGACTCGATGACGTGGTAGCCGTCGGCTGCCTGCAGGCAGAGCCGTTCTCCGTAGGTGTCGATCGCCCCTTCGGTGCCGTACAGCTCGACGTTCATGTCGCCTGATCGGTCCAGGTGCATGGCCCAGGCCGCCTCCAGCAGCACGGTGGCGCCGCCGTCGAGCTTGATGACCGCGGTGGCGAAGTCGTCCACGTCGAAGTGGGCGACCGTCCGCTCGGACACCCCCCAGCCGCCCTCGCCGAGGCCGCGATTGCCGAACTCGGTGTAGGTCGCTCCCGACACGGAGCGCGGCCGGAAGTTGTCGAGCAGGTAGAGGGCGTTGTCCAGCATGTGCACGCCGATGTCCAGCAACCCGCCGCCGCCGGACAGCTCCTTGCGGGTGAACCAGCTCCCGATGCGGGGAATCCCGGAACGTCGCCGCCAGAACGCCTTGCAGTGGTAGGCGCGTCCGATCCGGCCCGCCTCCATGAGCTGCCGGGCGCGCTGCACCTCCGGCGAGAAGCGCTGGTTCATGCCCAGCATGAAGTGGGTGTCCGCCGCGCGCGCGGCGGCGGCGGTCTGCTCGGCGTCTTCCCGGCTCAGCGCCAGCGGCTTCTCCTGCAGCACGTGCTTGCCGGCCTGCAGCGACAGGGCCGACAGCGGCGCGTGCAGGTGGTTGGGCACGGCGACGTAGACCGCGTCGACCTCGTCGATGGCCAGCAACCGCTCCGGCTCCTCCACCACCTGTGTCACGGTGTCGTAGCGCAGCGCGAACTCCGCGGCCCGTTCCGCGTTGGGCTCGGCCACGGCGACGATCTCGGCTTCGGGATGCTCGGCGAACGCGCTGCAGCTTCCCTGGGCGATGCCTCCCGCCCCGATGACTCCTATGCGAACCATGACGGGAGCATAGCGTTCGGCAGCCAGTCGTTACCATCGGCCCGTCTCCTTGACGGATACACGGGCCGGGGACACAGTCCTTTGGTGAAGTGTACTTGGAGACGCTTCGGCGCCGACTTCGCGTCGTGGTCGCCAAGACCCCGGTAGCGAGCATCATCCTTACCGCGGCGGCCGCATACGGGCTGTGGCACGTGACGACGGCAACGACCGTGGGTGACTTCGTTCGTGCGCAAGCGGAGTTGGTCGACGGCGGTGTCTACGTGGCGCTCTTTCCGGGCACGCCGGCAGTGTCAGATGCCGAAGTAACGATCGTCGATGCCAAGACGAATCGGCATGCCGCGACGCTGATCCGAGCGGAGTGGTCCGGCGAGGGCACCCGTGTCTGGGTCCGGGTCGAAGGACAACCGGAGGTTGACGAAGCGTCGATCGAACTCCGAGTTGGGGAGCGGACGCTGCTCACCCATACGGTTGAAGCGCTGTTCGGCCCCGATCGATGAGCCGCGCCCCCTCAGATCCGAACGGAGTACATCATCGAAGCCGGTTGGCATTCGCGTGGGAGATGGCCCGCGGAGACCGGATGGCCTGGTTCGCGACCGTCATCAACGCGCTGTTCACCCACCTGTTTCGCGCGCTCCTCCCCATCATCTATGCGCTCATCGTCGACGAGGTCATCATCCGTGGGGAACTGTCACTCATCCCCGCGATAGCGCTCTGCTTCGGCATCCTGCTCGTGGCCAACGAGGGGCTGTACGCCATCGGTCACGTGTCGTGGGTCTACAAGATCACGGACTTCGACTCCAAGATCCGGCGGCGGCTGTTCGGCCGGATTCTCGACGCGAAGACCGAGCTCCTGGAACGGAGGAGAACCGGCGACCTGGCCGAAACGGTCGAGACGGATGCAAACCAGATCACCTGGTACACCGACGTCTTCGCCGTGTGGATACCCGATGCTCTGATCGCCATGGTCATCGTGCTCGTGTTCATGGCGGCGATCAGTCCCATCGTCGCACTCATGGCTGCCGTTGCAGCTCCGCTGTCCGCATTCGTTTCCCATCGCATGGCGTTGAGAGGGCGCCGGATAGCGGACGAGTATCGCAGCAAGTACGGCGCGCACTCGAGCTGGCTGTTCGAGATCATACGGGGCGTTGCCGACATCCAACAGCTCGGCGCCACCAGTACGGTGGCACGCTGGCTCGTGGAGCGGTTGCGAGCGTTGATCGGCCTCAAGGTGCGTGCGTCGATCGTGGAGCTCTCTTCCGACCGGGTCCGCGAGTTCGTGGCACTGGTGCTGGAGATCGCGTTCTTTCTCGTGGCCAGTGCGCTCGTGCTTTCCGACCGGCTCTCACTGGGCGGTTATGTCGCCCTTGCCGCCTACTTCGCGACCGCCCTCGGCGAGGTCACCGAGCTCAGCAGCATGCTGTTCAGAATGCGCCTGTACACCGTGGGCGTGGACCGGATCCGGAGCGTCGTCGAGCTGGCCGCGGAGAGCGACGGAGGACATCCCCTTGAGCGCGGTCCAGGCTCCGTCATGTTCGATCGCGTCCGGTTCCGATACCGCCCCGACGTTCCCGTGCTCGAAGACATCTCCTTTCAGGTCGATGCGGGCGAGCGCGTGGCCATCGTCGGCGGCAGCGGCGTCGGCAAGTCCTCCATCGTCTCCCTGCTGGCTCGTCTCTACGATCCGGATGCTGGCTCGATCATGATCCGGCGGCGCAGCATTGGCGATTACTCCCACAGATCCGTCAGGAGATGGTTCGGATTCGTTCAGCAGGATCCTCTGATCTTCAGCGATACCGTGCGCGCCAATCTCTGCCTGGGAGAGCTGACTCAAAGCGGAGAGTCGATCCCTGATGAGTCCCTGTGGGACGCATGCCGGACGGCGCAGATCAGCGAAACCGTGCACGCGTTCCCGGAAGGTCTCGACACCCTCATCGGCTCGGAAGGGCGAACGCTCTCGGCCGGAGAGAAGCAACGCGTGGAGCTGGCCCGCGTCCTGCTCCGGAGTCCGAGCGTGCTGGTGATCGACGAGGGCCTGTCGGCAGTCGACCCCGACACCGAGCGAGCGATCTATCGGCGGTTGTTTGCCGCAGATTCGCGGGGCCGGTCGACGATCATCATCGCCCATCGGCTGAGCACGATCATCGACTGCGATCGCATTCTGGTCCTCGATGCGGGAGCGGTCGTCGCCTCCGGTTCCCACGAAGAACTGATTCGCGACTGCGACGTCTACCAGCGCCTGTTCAGGGATCAGGTGGAATGAGGCACGCGATTGGCTGCCGATAGCACCCTCCGGATGGCGCAGGCAGCCATGCGCGGAGCGCGCCCGTTCGTGGTACTGCTCGTTGCCCTCAAGGGACTCCTCGTTGCCACCACGTTCCTGCCGCCGGCGATCGTCGGCGTGTTCGTCGACGAGGTGATCGTCGCCGGCACCAGTGATCGACTCTACCTTCTGTTGGCGGCACTCGTCGCCGTATATGTCGTCGAAACGTTGCTCAAGGTCATCGAGGTCTGGGCCGCCAATCGGGCCGTTCACCGGACCGTCTTCCGGCAGCGGATGCGGGTCTTTCGGTCCGTGCAACGGCTCGCGTGGGCGGAGCTGATGAAGCGCGCGCCCGGAGAGGTCCTGAAGCGGGTAGAGGAAGACACGGAAGAGCTCGGCGCCCTTCTGCTCCAGCGCATCGAGCGCATCTTCAACTGGTGCCTGGTCGCAGTCGGTGCGGTGGTCTGCGTAAGCGTGAGCTGGCGCCTGTCGGTGGCGGGAACCGTGCTCACCGTGACCGTCTGGATGCTGGGACGGTGGTTCAAGCGCAAGGCCACGGTCCGCGGGGAAGCGTTCCGGGTAGCCTTGGGAAAGTGGTCGGCGTGGCTGCACGAATCGCTGCTCGGCTGGCGTGAGGTGCGATTGCTCGCCGCAGAGGGCGCTCAGAACGCCAAGATGGCAGCGTGGCTGAGGAGGGTAGACCGACTTCGTGGAGCTCAGTTCACGTTCAAGTTTCTGCAGATGACCATGGGCCGTATCCAGGAGAGCTACGTCTCGCAGGCGGCTCTCTATCTCCTTGGCGGCCTCCTGATCTTCCTCGGCACGATGACCCTGGGTGGCCTGATCGCGTTCATCCGATACTTCGCGCATGTCCTTCGCGCCATCGACAAGATCAACTCGCTCAACGTGCTCCTGGGCGGCATGCTGGCTCCGCTCCACAGGTCCTTCGAAGTATCGCGATGGACGCAGATACCACCTCCGCGAGCGCGCCTCGACCATCGCGGACCGACAGACGTCGATCTACGGCAGGTCAGCCTCTCCTACGAAGGTGGAGACCCCGTACTTCGTGGGATCACGTGCGCGATACCCGGCGGCACCAGGATAGCCGTCGTCGGCTCCTCCGGGTGTGGGAAATCCACTCTCGCGCGGATCGTCGCCGGACAGCTCGCGCCTACGTCAGGCGATCTGCGCATGGGCGGACGACTGTTGACCGACACCGGCGGTGCGGCGGCGCTGGGCACCGCGTTGCTCGTCGGCCAGGACAGCGTCATCTACAACATGTCCATCAGAGACAATCTCAGGATGGTACGACCGAGCAGCACGGAATCCGAGCTCCGCCGGGTGTGCGCCGACGCGCAGATCCTCCCCCTTGTAGAGGAACTGCCGGAGGGACTCGACACGGTCATCGGCGAGCGCGGCCGCCAGTTGTCCAGCGGCCAGCGCCAACGACTCATCCTCGCGCGGTCGATGCTGATCGAGAGGCCGATACTGATTCTGGACGAAGCGACCTCGCAGCTCGACGACCCCACGGCACGCCTGATCAACCAGAAGCTGCTCGACCCTCGTTTCGACGGGACGGTGATCATCATCGCGCACCGGGTGAGCACGATCATGGACATGCCGCGCATCGTCGTCCTCGACGACGGACGGATCTCGGCCGATGGAACGCATCGAACGCTCATGCGTACGAGTGAACGATACCGGCAGCTCTTCGCGCCGGACGAATAGCGCCCCAAGACCGTCGCCTTCGGCTCCGCTCTTGGCCCATCCCCACCTCGGCTACGGACTCTGTTCGGCTCTGCCGCTTGCGCGGCAAACCCGACAGACTCCTCCGTGCCCTATAATCGCTTCGACCACCCACCGTCTACCGGGAGGTTCACGCCGTTGAGATAGGATCCATCGGCGCTGCAGAGGAAGGAGACCACGGCGGCGACCTGTTCGTAGGTGGCCGCTCGTGACAGGGGGATCTCGCTCGATTCCCAGTCGCTGTCAGGATCCAGGACGACCCACGGAAGTACGGAGTTGACGCGGATGCGCTCCGGCCCGAAGCGGCGAGCCATCAGCTTGGTGAGCGCGCTGACGGCTGCGCGCATTGACGCGCTGACGGGGAACATCAGCGTCGGTTCCAACCCGTCAGCCGCGGACACATTGACGATAACCCCGCCGCCCGACGAGCGCATCAACGGCAGGGCTTCCCGTGATGTCCTGAGCACGCTCATGAACAACAGCTCGAACCCGCCGAGCCATGCGTCGTCCGGCAGGGTTTCCAGATCACCCTTGGCGGCGTCGCCGGCGTTGTTCACCAGCACGTCCAACCGCCCCCACCGTTCCTTTACCGCCTGCACGAACCGCGAGACGTCGTGCGGGATCGTCAGGTCACCCTGAAACGATAGGCCGTCGACTTCCGCGGCTATCGAATGAACCGCCTCGGAGCGCGACATCACCGCAACATCGTAGCCGTCAGCGGACAGTCGACGCGCGCAGGCCGCGCCGATCCCACGGCTCGCTGCGGTCACCACCGCCACCGGTCGCGTGCTCATTTCGGTACCCGGGCAACGTGATCACCGTCTCCCTCAGACATACGCCTGAACCTGCCCCGCAGGGCGATCGCTGCCGTCTTCGTCCTGCGGGCGAAGAGGCGGCGGTACTCCGCGCTCGATTCGAGCAGGTCGGCGCGGGTGCCGGTCGCGACCAGTCGGCGGCGGTCGATCACCGCGATCGAGTACCCAACAGCCGCGCGTAGAGGAGTTGCGCCGTGCGTAAAGCGACCCGGGGAAGACACGAATTCGACTATATCACGGTTCCGGGGAACGCATCGCGATTGTGAGATAACACCGCACTCGATATGCGGAAAGGTCCAATTACGGCAATATCGTAGAATGTGCATACTCTCTCGTGTCGCCGACAGTCGCTCCGGGCATCTGACGGTAGGCGTACGCGTGCGGGGTCGTTGTCATCGTTGGCGATTCATGGTATAGAATCGGGCTTGGAACAGAAGGGCATGCGTGCCTCCGGGTGGCTGTTCGCGATCCGGAATCGATGGTACGCGAAACTGGTGACCAGAACGCCCGTCGGATCGCTGGTGATCCTCGCGGCGACGGTTATCGGTCTGTGGCTGCTTGCCGTTGGGGTCGAGCTGACCCAGTTCACTTCGGCTGCCGCGACCGTGGACGGCCGTGCACTGCGCGGTCGCGCGCCCCTGGCGGTGCTGGAATCCGTCGGACGGGAAGGGGAAGTGCTCTGGAGGCTGCCCGATGATCAGGGTGCACCCCGGACGGCACGGCTTGTCGGCTGGCGGGAACGCGACGGAGAGTCGGCAGACTTCGTCGTCATGATCACCGACACGGACGTCTCACCGGCGGGCGCAGCGACCGTCGACTTTCCATCAGGGGTCGAGACGATCGCGCAACGACTTAGCGGCCGCGTTCTGGGCCGAGTCGTCCAACGCTAGGCGTCTGTCGGCATGCGTTTCCGGGAACTCCTCGCCTTCTCCTGGCGAATGACGCGTGGCTATCGGTCGACGTTCGTCAACATGGCTATCGCGTCGTCGGCAGTCTCGGTCCTGCAGATGACGCTTCCGTACCTGTTCGCGCTGGTCGTGGACGAGGTCATTCACTACAAGCAGCTCGATCTCGTCCCGTACCTGGGATTCGCCTTCCTCATCCTGTTCGTAGCGATTCAACTCCTTTCGGGCGCCAGCTCCGCCTCGTGGGGAACGCTCAAGGTGGATTTTCACAACGAACTCAAGCAGCGCGCGTTCGAACGGGTGATCCGTACCGAAGCATCCGTGCTCGACGACATCCAGACGGGTGATTTGGTCACTACCATCAATTCCAACATCGCCGGCTTTTCCAACATCGCGCTCTACACGCTCTGGACGGTGGTGAGCTCTACGCTGCAGTTCTCAATCGCCGTTGCCATCGTCGCCACCATCGACGTACGCGCAGCAGCGGTGCTTGCGGTATCCGGGGTGGCGACGTTGATCGTCGGCATGCTGCGAGGCCGTACATCCCGGTCACATCGCATCCGCCATCGGGCGCTGTACGGCGATTACGTTGCCTTGTTGCTGGAGTTCATCAACGCACGCGCCGAGGTGAGGCGCCTGGGCTCGCGCGCGACGGCCGTTTCTTGGATTCTCAGGAAACACAACCTCGCTTTCCGCGCGCTTCTGCGGGCGCTTTGGGTCGATCTGGTGGGGGAGCGCAGCGTCGAGTTCGTCGCACTGGCGGCGACGCTGGTTCTGTACGGACTGACGGCGGCTCTGGTGGCCACCGAGTCGATGACCCTGGGCACGTTCCTCGCCCTTGTGGAGTATTTCGTGCTCGGCCGGCTCGCCATCGTGCGCATGGGCTGGGGCCACGTGCAGTTGCAGCATGACATCGCCGGCATCACCCGGGTGCATGCGGCCTGGCAGAGGCCGGCCGAGGTGACCGGCCCGATCATGGCGCCGGCGGCCGATGCAGGACGCTCGGACCGGGCCCGGAGCACGCGTGGCGACTGCACAGGGGATGGCGTTGCGCTGGATGCGGTGCGGTTTCGCTATCGGCCGGACGGCGATGAGGTCCTCCGAGGGGTCTCGCTGCGGGTCGGCCACGGGGAGCGGTTGGCGCTCGTCGGGCGGAGCGGCGGCGGCAAGACGTCGCTGATCCAACTGCTGCTCAGGCTGTATCGGCCCGCCGAGGGCCGGCTCTTCGTCTCCGGCCGGGACGTACGGGAGTTCTCGCTCGATGAGCTTCGGCGCGCCGTGGGCGTGGTGTATCAGACCCCGATGCTGTTCGCCGACACCGTACGCTCCAATCTGGCTCCGCCGTGGTACGGCGGCGACGACAGCACGCTCGTGGCGGCCTGCGAGCGCGTAGGGCTCGGCGATTGGCTGGCATCGCTCGGCGACGGGCTCGACGCTCCGATGGCGGACACCGCCATCTCGCGCGGCGAGCGACAGCGTCTGGCCATCGCCCGCACTATCCTGCGCCGTCCGGAGGTGCTCGTACTCGACGAGGCCACCTCCGGGATCGACGACGCGCGTGAGTCGGCCGTGTACGACGCGATCTTCGAAGAGCTGCCGGGGCGCACCGCGCTGATCGTCTCGCATCGGCCGTCGACGATCCGCCGCGCCGGCCGTGTCGCGTTCCTCGATGCCGGCGTGATCGCCGCGATCGGGACACATGAGGAGTTGCTCCTCCGCAACGCCGGCTATCGCGAGCTGATATCCAGCGATTCCATGTCCGAAGGAGCGACCGGGTAGTGCCTCGCTACTTCGTCGTACGCTGGAGGCTTCTGCGGCGCCTGGCGCCGTTCCTGAAGTCCGTCCGCTTGGCGCTGACGACATCGCTCTGCGTCCGTGCACTCCAGTTCGCCGTCGCCCTGGCGCCGCCACTGCTGCTTCGTTCGTTCGTCGACGACGTGATCATCGGAGGCAGTATCGGACTGGTGGTATGGTTGCTGCTGGGGTTTCTTGTCGCGTTCGCCGCTGAGACCGCACTGAAGGCGGCTGAAGTGGCGGCACGGCACCGCGTCGCCGCTCGACTCGCCGTGCGCATGCGGCACCGCAACTGCGAGGCCGCGCTGATGACCGGGCGGACGGTCGGCTCCGGAGACCTGAAACGCGCCGTGGAAGAGGATGTCACCCACATCGATGGGGTGCTGCAGGATCACATTCTCGGGACGCTGCTCGTCGGCATACGGCTGCTGGTGCTGGCCACGATCCTCATCGCCATGAGCTGGCAGCTTGCGCTCATCGGTTTGGCGCTGGCGGGCGGCATCAGTCTCATCTCCGGGCGACTGGCACGAGGGGCGCGTGAGACCGGAGTCGCCATGCGTAGAGCGGACGGCATCTGGGACAATTGGCTCACTCGTTCACTGCGCGGCTGGATGGAGATCAAGACGCTGCAGCTCGAACAGCGCGAGACGGATGCGGTCCTGCGAGTCCGCGTCCCTGCTCAGCAGGCGGCCGGCAGGTTGAACCTCGCGCGCTGGAGCAACCGCGCCATGGGCCAGGCGGTGGACGAACTGGCGACGCGCGCCGCGCTCTACTTCGTCGGCGCGGTGATGATCTTCGCGGGACAGATCACGGCCGGGATCCTGATCGCCGTCGTCCGGTACTACTCCAGCTTCGTCGAGGACGTACAGGCGTTGCGCGAGAACAACATCGCCTTCCACGAGGCGGCGGCAGCGGTCGAACGGGCTCTTGCGCTGCACGCCGAGCATCCGCTCGAGGAAATTCGCACGGATGAATGGATCGGTCAGCGATCCGCGAAGCCGGTCAGCGTCAGGGTAGCGGAGGCGACGTTCCGAGGGGAGGGTGGGGTGCCGGTGGTCGAGCGGGCGACGGTCGACATCCGCGCCGGCGCCTTCGTGTGCATCGCCGGGGAGAGCGGAAGTGGGAAAACCACGCTCACACGACTGATCGCGGGGGAGCTTGAGCCCGCGTCCGGGGACGTTCTGCTTGATGATGTCCCGACCACCTCCCTGTCCCGACGCGTCCTGCACGACAGCTTCGCATGGGTCGGCGACGACAGCTCCGTGCTCAACATCACGATTCGCGACAATCTGTTGCTGGCGTCGCCGCGCGCCCCGGACGGCGAGCTCTGGAAGGCGCTCGCGCGCGCCTCTTTCGAAGACGAAGTCCGGTCCTTGCCGGACGGCCTGAGCACGCTGATCGGCGAGCGGGGCATGAAGCTCTCCGGAGGCCAGCGCCAGCGGCTGCTGCTGGCCCGCGCGCTGCTGCTCGACCGTGCCGGCTTGCTGCTCGATGAAGCGACGTCGCAGGTGGACCCGCGCGCCGACCTGACGATCCAGAGTTCACTCAGGCGACTGCGCGGTACCAAGACGGTGATCACGATCGCGCATCGCCTCGCGTCCGTCAAAGCCGCGGAGGCCATCGTCGTGCTGGAGGAAGGAAGGGTGACGGCTACCGGTACGCACGCTCAGCTTATGGCAGGCAGTCCCGCATACCGGCACCTGTTCGCGAAGCAGGACTCGGCCTGATACGAGCGGTCGTCCTGAACAC
Source organism: Spirochaetia bacterium (assembly GCA_965215345.1). Classification (GTDB taxonomy): domain Bacteria; phylum Spirochaetota; class Spirochaetia; order SZUA-6; family Bin103; genus CATQHW01. The sequence goes on from CBDCDL010000002.1 coordinate 4,405,261, forward strand.
ATGCACGCTTACGTCATCTTCGCGCATCCCACCCGGCAGTCGTTCAGCGGTGCGGTCCTGAACGCACTGTGTCGCGGGCTTCGTGACGGAGGGCATACCTTCGAGGTCGGCGACCTGTACGCGATGGGCTTCAGATCGGACATGACGCTTGCCGAGTACCAGCGCGAGATGAACGTCCACGGCAATCGATCGCACCGTTCTCTCCCCATGGATGTCCTGGAGGAGCATCGAAAGATCGGACGGGCGGACGGTCTGGCGTTCGTGTTTCCGGTCTGGTGGAGCGATTGTCCGGCGAAGCTGAAGGGATGGTTCGACCGGGTCTGGGTATGCGGATACACCTACGACTACGGCATTCCCAGCGAGAACTTCCCGTTTCCGCGTCTCTCGATCGCCAGAGCGCTCGTTCTCTGCCCCGCTGGCAACGCCGGGGAAGCGCTGGAGCAGTCGGGTGTTGCGCAGAGCATGAAACGAGTCTATACAAAGGACCGCCTCCATCCGGGAGCCGGCGTGGCCCACTGCGAGTTCGTCCTCCTGCCAGGCTTGGCCGATCCGCAGAGCGCTCCGCAGGCGAAAGAGCGCAACCTTTCCACCGCGTATCGTCTCGGCCGAAACTTCCTCGCTGCGGCGGCTGGGTAGGCTGACCCGTGATTGACGTCTGGCTGCACTATCGCAAGGGTGAAGGGGAGCGATGCGCATACGAACGGCCATACCTGAAGACGTCCATGCGATATACCCTCTCCCATCGAGTCTTGCGACCTCATTTGATGTTGAGGAGCGATCATTTCGGGAGTCGTTTCAGCAGATCCTGCTTGATGATCATGCCCTGCTCCTGGTAGCGGCTGAAGACGAAGAGGTCCTCGGCTATTGCCTGGGATTCGAGCACGCCACGTTCTTCGCGAATGGCAATATCGCATGGGTTGAGGAGATAATGGTAAGCTCGGCGCGCAGGAGCCAGGGTGTCGGACGTTCGCTGATGGCGGCGTTCGAGAGATGGTCAGCCGCGCGGGGAGTTAAGCTCGTCGCCCTGGCCACCCGCCGGGCAGCCGAGTTCTACCGGGCCGTGGGCTACGAGGAGTCGGCGACGTATTTCCGAAAGATGTTGTGACGCAGACCGGTTCGGAATCGCTCGGTTCAAGGGAGTTCGGAATGAGGGGAGCAGCGGTCGTGGCACTACGCACGACCACGAGAGAGCACGAGGTTCTGCTGATGCGCAGAACCGGCAGCAACGCGGGAGAATGGTGCCAGATTGCCGGCTCCATAGAACCAGGTGAAACAGCGTGGCAGGCCGCGCTGCGCGAGATGAGGGAAGAGACTGCACTGGTGCCCAGCCGCCTTTATTCCGCTGATCTCTGCGAGCAGTTCTACGAAATCGGAACGGATTCCATCTGGGTCGCGCCGATCTTCGTCGCGTTCGTGGACTGGGAGGCCACCGTCAGGTTGAATGAGGAGCACAGCGAGTATTGCTGGACCTCCCTCGGCCGGGCTATCGATCTGCTTTCGTTTCCGGGGCAGAAAACGATGTTGATGCACATCCGTCACTGGTTCGTTGAACGCGAACCGTCTCGACTGCTCGAGATCGACATCAGCGGCGTCCCACTGGCGAAGTGACAGTAACGAGACGGATGTACCGGCCGGACATGCCGTCGAGATTGGGGGTAAAGAGTTGCTCGACGATGAAGCAGGACTCCCGGCCGGCGTCTTCTACGGCAGCCCTTCCCACCCAAGTGCCTCGTAGAACGTTCCGTTCTGGTAATTCCTCAGAGCTTGTCTGACGTAAGGGATCGTGTTCCTCGGCACGTCGTCGAGAAAGTGCCACGACACGTCATCACACAGGTCCGGTTGGGCACTCGCGATGTCGCCGGTCCACGTGGATGCGGTGAGAAAGAACGAAACTCGGCCGTCGGCGAATCGCCGGTACATGACCCCCACCACTGAGAGGTCCGGGCAATGGATCTCGATCCCAAGCTCTTCCTTCGCTCTTCGGAGCGCTGCGTCGGTAATCTCCTCGTGGGCCTGCACGTCTCCGGCGATCACACTGAAGCTCTTGTCTCCGGAGTCGGTGTCGTGTCGATTCAGGAGAAGAACCCGACGGCGGTCGTCGATCAGAAAGACGTGGACGTCACAGATCAGCGTGAAACGATGAGGCCAGGGGTTCGGTTGCACGGGCACCGTGTCATCCCACCCGACAGTGTCGTAGAATCTGCCTTGGCGATAGTTCGTGAATGCGCCTCTGACGTACGCGATCATGTTCTCCGGCAGATTGTCGACGGAATGCCACGACACTTCATCGTGGTTCCATGGCTCCGCATTGACGATCTCTGCGCCCCAGGCGCGAGCGGTCAGGAAGAACACCACCGACACGACTCCGTCCGCCCCCTTTCGGTGCATTACGCCTACCACGTCGATGTCCGCGGGTCGGATGTCGATGCCGGCCTCCTCCGTCGCTTCCCTGATCGCCGCCGCGGTGACCTCTTCGTCGGCTTCCACGCCTCCGGCGATCACGCTGTAGTTGCCGTTTTCGTAGTCGGTGTTGCATCTCCTCAGGAGTAGAAGCCTGTCGTCGTTCAGCAGGAAAAGATGCACCTCAGGGATCACCCCGAATGGATCGGGCATCGAAACCTCCTCTGTGAAATCGGTCGACGAATACACCTTACGAACCCGTGCTCTGGTAGCGCTTGATGCTTGCGTTCCACAGCAGGATGCCAAGCACCAGGGTCGCCGCGGCCACCGGCGGGCCGCCGTAGCGCAGGGCGGGCGCGAAGATGGTGTCGCCACGGTCCAGGAACAGGTGCGCGGGATAGAAGTTCACGAACGCGAACGGCACGATGGTGACCAGGAGTTGAATCACCTTGGGATAGATCGTGATCGGGTAGCGGATGAAGTCCGCGAAGTTCCGGAAGATGGTCTCGCCGATGCCGCCGGCACGGATGAAACGGAAGTTGAGCGTGCCGATCATGATGATCAGGCCGCTCATGATCATCACGCCGCTGAGCAGGGTGACGACCAGCCAGACCACGTCGGCCGCTCCCAGGCTGATGCCCAGCTCGCGCAGGCTGACGATCAGGACGATCAGCCCGATGATGATGTTGCTGAACCAGATGTGGTTGAACTTCATCAGGATGACGTGCACGAGCGTCGGGATGGGCTTGGTCAGGACGTTGTCGAACTTGCCGTCGCGGACCAGGTGCTCGACCGTGAGCAGCGGCGAGCGGATGAACACCCCGCACGCGCCCCAACTGACTTGATACAGGGCGACCAGCACCAGCACCTCGAAGTAGGTCCAGCCGTTGATCACCTGAAACCGGTTCATGATGATCCAGACCGACGCGTAGGCGGCGATGTTGGTGATGAAGAACGACAGGAAGTCCGTCCAGAAGTTGAGGCGGTACTCCATCATGCCCTTCAGGAGGACCCGCACGTAGGTTCCGTAGAGTCTGAGCAATCTCACTGCCTCAACCGCCCTGCACCACGACCTTGCGAATGCCGGCCAGCCACAGCAGGCGTTGCAGCACCAGCAACCCGCCGATCCAGACCCACTGCCAGGCGATCAGCCACGCCGCGTCCGCGGCCGCGATCTTCCCCAGCCACGTTGCCGACGGAGCGAAGTAGAGCAGCCGGAACGGCAGGTACTCGGAGATCGCCAGCAGCCAGTCCGGGAAGAACCACAGCGGGATGAACGAACCGGAGAACAGGCCGAGCAACATGCCGAGCAGGGCGCCGAGCTGCCAGACCGACGAGTGCCAGAACCCGAGCAGCCCGAGCGCGTACGACATCAGGAACAGCAGCAGCGAGGCGCCGGGCACGAGCGCCAGGGCAAGCAGGCCGGCCTCCACGGTCGGCGGAGCCTGCAATCCCGTGACCACGGCCACCAGGATCACCATGGGGACGAGTTGCACGGCGATTCCGTAGAGCGTCTGGCCCCACACCGCGGCCAGGTGCGACAGCAGGTGGCTGATCGGCCGGATGAAGTCGATGGCGATCTCCCCGCTCTTGATGCGCTGGTCGATCCGTTCGATCACGTAGGCGTCGATCAGGTAGGAGAGCGCCGTGGTCAACACGACGTAGGTGGTCATCTCGCGCAGCGACACCGATCCGAACCCGGTCTGCATCGCGTCCCGGCCGCCGTACAGGGCGCGCCATATGGCGAACTGCACGAAGATGAACACCATGCGGCTGGCCATTCCCAGGAACGTGTTGAACCGGTAGGCGACGTGCGAGCTCGCCTCATTGAGGAACAGGTGCAGGTAGATGCGGAAGCGGGACAGCATGGGGGCTTCGCCCTACAGGGTTGCGTAGAGGTTGCGGATGACGTGTTCGATGTCCGGCTCCTCGGTGGAGAAGTCGGTCACCTCGTTGGACCGCAGCAGCTCGCCGACGATCGCCGCGGCCTTCGTCCGCGCCGCGTCGAACGCGATCGTCACCGTGCCGTCGTTCACCTCGACGCTCTTCGCTCCCGCCGCCTCCAGCCGTGCCCGGTCCCGGATGTCGCCCTGCACGTCGGCGGTGATCACGCTGTCGGCCGCGTAGCGCCGCTTCAACGCATCGAGGTCGCCGTCGTACATGATCCGGCCCTTGTCGATGACGATCACGCGGTCGCAAAGCTTCTCGATGTCGCCCATGTCGTGCGTGGTGAGGATGACGGTCTTTCCGTGCGTGCGGTTGATCTGGCGGATGAACTGGCGGATGTGCTCCTTGGCCACCACGTCCAGGCCGATCGTCGGCTCGTCCAGGAAGATGAAGTCCGGGTCGTGCAGCATCGCGCAGCAGAAGTCGGCGCGCATGCGCTGTCCCAGGCTGAGCTGCCGCACCGCCACGTCCATGAACTCGTCGATCGCCAGGAGGTCGGCGAAGCGCGCCAGCGCTCGCTCGTAGGCGGGCAACGGGATGCCGTACATGTGGCGGATGACCTTGAAGGTGTCGGACACCGGGATGTCCCACCAGAGCTGGGTGCGCTGGCCGAACACGACGCCGATGTTGCGGGCGTTGGCCATGCGCTGGCGGTGGGGGACGATGCCGCCCACGGAGACCTCGCCGCCGGTGGGCACCAGGATGCCGACCAGCATCTTGATGGTGGTGGACTTGCCGGCGCCGTTGGGGCCGATGTAGCCGACCACCTCGCCCGGCTCGATGTCGAAGGAGATGCGGTCGACCGCGGTGAGCACGTCGTACTCGGGAGCGAACAGCCCTCGCACCGCGCCGCCGAGACCGGGCCGGCGGCGCTGGCGCTTGAATTCGCGGGTGATGTCGCGGACCCGGATGCCTCCGTGGTCGTTCTGGGTGGCCATGGTGGAAGCCGCCGATGTTACCACGGGTCGACGGAGTCTCCGCGGCTGAGGTTCGATGCAGCGAGCCGCTGCCTATTCTTTCACCCGCCGGAGAGCTTCATCCAGCACTCGTCGGGAGAGATGAAGACCGGCGTTCATCATTTCCTCGATGACGGGCCGAGCCTCGGGAATGAGCCCTCGTCTCTTGGCGACCAGCACGACTCCCAGCGTTCCTCGGACCGGGATGTTCAGACTGGCGGCACATCGTCTACCTGCCAGGTCGTCGATGATGGCCTCGGTCCCGGGATGTTCGGCAGCCAATGAGAGAACGCTCGTCTCGCCAGCCCCCAATCGCCACGCAGCGATGGTGTCGGGAATAGTGCCCGCAGGATGGACGGTCAGCCACGCCGTTTCCTGGATGGCCCGAGCACTGACATCCTTGATGCCCCGGCGAAGGATCTCCACCGCTACCGGTTCGGGTACCCCAGACTTCATCGGCAAATGCTCGAAGCAGTTTCAGACGAAGGCTGCGAGAGAAGAAGATCAGTGGAGACGCGTTGATGATCGCCCGATCAGCCACGGGCGAGTTCGCGATCCAGATCCTCGAAGTCTACCAGAAACGATTCCTTTCCCATGTGGGAAAGTGTCAGCATGAAATCCGTGCGATCCATTCCCGCGATGCGGGCCGCCCACTCTTGCGAGATACGTCCCTGCTGATACCACTGGACAGCGGCAGCCAGCCGCAGCTCGTTGTCGAGTGTTCCCGGAGCACACTGCAGCAGCGAGCAGACCGCATCCGGTAGTTCTACTCTTACCTGAGCCATGGAGCCGAAATCCGTTGAAGCGTCGTTCGGCGGCTGACCGTTGGCACGTTCACCATCTCGACGGGATCCTTGCGGACCAGTTTGATGGGTGTAGGTCTCATATTGACGGGTCAGGCGGCACGGCCGTAGGTGGACTCGATCTCATCGGGGAGCGAGACGTCGCCTCGATAGGTTGTCGAAAGCGACGACCACGCCGCCGGAAAGCGGTCGCTTTGCGTCCATCCTCGTAGCGTCAGGATCGCTTGCCCGCCGGCCTCTCGCCAATGCATTCCCGATCGTTTCATCCGCTCGGTGACCAGCGTCTTACACGCCGCCTCCACCACCCCCGAGCCGATCGGCAGCCCCCGTTCAGCCGCCCCCGCGTAGTCCATCCGGTGCCGGTTGCGCCGAAAGTAGCCCAACACTTCCTGGATCCGCTCCCGCCGCGGGTGCTTGCCGCACAGGTAGCGCAGCGCACGGATGACCCGCTCCACGCCGCCATGATCGTGGCGCAACACATGCCGATGCTTCTCGTACTGCATGCGTCCCCTCGCATCGTTCTCCCCGTAGGCAGCGTCGGTGGCAGCGCGCACCTGACCGGCGGCGTGGAAGAAGTCGATCAACCGCTCGCTGCACTGCGCCTGCGGCGCCAGTTCGTCCAGATAGCTCCAGTTGTCGTGCGCCCCATCGGCCAGTTTGACCACTTCCAGATCGGGCCGCTGCCTCAGCACCGCCTCCACCTCCGCGCTCAGCATCTGCTTCAGCGTCGCCTTGTTCGCCTCCGGCATCCGGCCGATCCGCAGCGTGTTCAACCGCTGCCCGTCGCCGTCGTAGCAGCTCACCGTGCCGCAGCCAACCTCCCGGTAGCCGGCAGGCCCCTTGGGCGCCCGCCCCGCTGCCTGCGCAGCAGCACGCTTGGCCTGCCGCTGCCCGTCTTTCATCGGCGCCATCACCCCGTCCAGCGACACCGCCAGCGTTCTCGCCTCTGCCGGCACCGTCACGGCGTCGGCCCGCAGCGCCTCCTCGAACGCTTCCCGATGCTCCTCCCAGCGGCTGCTCAGGTGCTTCGGCAGCCGGTCCAGCGTGCTCTTCGACGGACTCATGTTGCCCAGCTCGCGCAGCGTGTCGGCGCACTCCTGCGGCGTCATGCGCGCCACCAGCACGCTCGCCTGCCGCGCCGCCAACGGCGTCCAGTGCCCGGCGATGATCCCCGCCCGCACCTCCAGGGCGACGACCGCCGGTTCGTGGCCCGCGCGGTACAATGTGCGTTCCACGGTCATCGGGCCGACTGCGCTCAGGTAGGTCTCGGTGGACCGCAGCACCCGCCGGTGCCGGCGACCGTCGATCGTCACGGCCGGCTCGTTCACGTCAAGTCGCTGCAACTCGCCGGCCAGCACCTCGCGCTCGGCAGCCACGAAGCGCTGATGCAGTTCGCGCTCGAAGCGCTCGAAGTCCTGCTCCGGCGGCGTCTGCTCGCTGAGTACGCGCAGGTCGTTGGTCAGCTTGCAGATGATCTGTTGGATGCGCTCGCCGCTCGCCTCACGGTCGTCGGCGATGGTGTGCTCGGTGCAGGTATGCGATAGTGACACAGACATTGGGCTCGCTCCTTCTGGCGGTTCAGGTTGCGGGAGGTTCCGTCAACCTTACCCCAGAGGAGCGATGCCTTTCTCCTGCACGCGTCATATTCGCCGTGCGCCCGCCATCGTGTTCGCTGACACTTTGTCACCTCCGCCCACCTCACCCCTCTCAAACCACGCCAGACCCTCCCGAATCGCTCAGTTCCAGAGCTACACCCAGTTTGATAGTTGACGTCAGTACGGTCAAGGAGTTGAAAGAAAAGGGTGTTTCGGTTATCATCGCTGGTGGATAACCACGAAACAACCGAAACACCCGGAGAGCCCAATGCGCACGACACGCACCGAACAACCAAGTGTATTCCAGGCACCGCAGATTGACCATACCGTCGGCGCCGATCTGGAACTGGCATCCCTGTTGCTCGATCAACACTCCGAACTGCTCGAAATGGTCGGCCGCTGCGTCGGCGGCTCGGCCACCCGTGGTCGTGTCGGGCTGACCTGCGAGACCATCCTGCGCTGCGCAGTGATCGCGCGTCTGATGAACTTCTCGTACCGGGAGTTGGAGTTCGCGCTGCACGATTCGAAGTCCACGCAGCGCTTTGCGCGGGTGGATCCGTTGCGTGTGCCGAAGAAGTCAGCGCTGCAGAGCGCCATCAGCATGATCGACGCCAGGACCTGGGAGCAGCTCGACCGCGTGCTGTTGCGGGAGGCCAAGGAGCGGGGGGTCGAAGCGCGGAGTCCGGCAGCGGCGATTGAGCTTCGCACCGAGATGACGGGCTCGACGAACGGCTCCGCGCCGTCGAAGTCGCCTTTGGAGTTGCCCCAGCTATGCGGAGCTCTGCATAGCCGGGCAACCTCACCCGTCCAGGGGCGGAGCCCGGGGGTTTTTTTGGGGGGGGGACAACCTCCCGAACACTTGTCACGAACCATCGAGTTGAGAGTGGAGAACAGTCCACCATTTGGTACAACGACTGGCGGCAGGTGGCGTTGCCGGCGCCCGGGGCGTTCACGCCGGTGCTGCCGGTGAGCGTGGTGGTGCCGTACTACGCGCAGCCGGAAGAGCTCGAGCGGACGCTGGCGGCGCTGGAGGGCCAGACCTATCCGCGGAAGCTCTTCGAGGTAGTGGTGGTCGACGACGGCTCGCCGGAGCCGTTGGAGCGGCCGCGGTCGACGCCGCTGGACGTGAAGGTGGTGCGGCAGGAGGACCGGGGCTTCGGGCTGGCGCGGGCGCGCAACACCGGGGTGCGCGCGGCGGCGCACGACATCCTGTTGTTTCTCGACGGCGACATGCTGCCGGAGGCGGGCTGGCTGACGGCACACGCACGCTGGCATCACGGGGTCTCGGACGCGGTGACGCTGGGGTTGCGGGCCTACGTGTCGGTGGACGGCATGGACGCCGAGATGATCCGGAACCGGCCGGGGACGCTGAAGGAGCTGTTCGAGGGGCGGAGGGTGAATCCGTCCAATCCGTCGTGGGTCGAGTACTACCTGCGCAGGACCAACGATCTGACGTCGAGGGTCGAGGGCGGACGATCTGTTCTGTGCGGTGGTGGGTTCGAACTTCGGGGTCCGCCGCACGTTCTACGAGCTGGTGGGGGGGAGCGACGAGTCGTTCACGCAGTGGGGCGCGGAGGATGTGGAGTTCGGCTACCGGGCCTATACGCGGGGCGCATTGCTGGTGCCGGCGCGGGACGCGTTCGCCTGGCACCAGGGCCTTTGGGAGGAGGGTCGGGCGGAAAAGAAGAAGAGCCTGGAGCTGCAGCGGGCGAAGTGCGCTCACCTGATTGCGCACCCCGAGTTCCGCACCGGCCAAGCGGGCCGGACCTTCACGGTGCCGCAATATGTGGTGACGCTCCGAGGGGACGGCATGCCGGTGGAGCATCTGCTGGCGGACGTCGAGCACCTGCTGGCCGGCCCGATGCACGATCTGGTGGTGCGGGTGGAGCTGGACGAGGACCACCCGGATCAGGCGTGGCTGGAGCGCCAGTTGGGTCCGGACCCGCGGGTGCGGGTTGCGCCGGCCCGCTCCGCTTTGGAGGAGTTCCCCGCGTCCTCGTTCCACATCGCGCTGCCCGCCGGGAGGCGGCTGCATGCGGACGTGGTGCAAAGGCTGCGCGCCGAGCTGGGGACGGCGGTGGTCGGCAGTTCGGTGTTTCCCGACGGCTCTCGTGCGTCGATCACGCGGGCGTGGGCGCTGCATCGGGCGTTGCGCGCGCCGAGCGAGTTGGACGCCTCCGACTTCGGCGAAGAGGTGACGATCCCGGCCAGGAAGCTGTGCCGAGACCTGCACCGGCGGGCGGGGGCGTTGCGAGCACCGTTGAAGCGTCTGCGGGCCGAATGGTCGCAGATCGACGGTCCGTGGCGGCTTGGGCGGTTCGTCCGGTGGTTCGGGGGCGCGGTCTTGCGGTGGGCGCTCGGACGCACCGCCCGCCGCCGGTCTCCAGGATCCTGAGGTCGATGCGCTCCTGGTCGAGCGTGCAGCGGTAGACATCCCTGAGCGTCACCCGGCGGTCCGGCGTCATCCGGTGCAGCTCGATGATCCAGCGCACGAGGTTCACGTACGCGCCCACGGCGAGGCCGAGCTGTTCCAGCATGGCGCTGCCGGCGTCGGCGACGATCATCGTCTGAAGCCACTCGCGGACCCTTGGTCACGGCACATAGCCGCCCAGCTCGAAGTCGCCGACGTATCGGTTTCTCAGCAATTCCTTGTTGTGCTCGGTCAGGCAGGCTTCCTGAGCCACTTTGGCGGCTTTCAGCTCCTCCGGCGTCGCTAGCCATCCCGCTCTTGTGTTCATGTGCAGCAACACCGGCTGAGGCATGCAGAGGTGGCGGGCGACCCGGCTCAAATCCGCGTCGATGTTTTCGACCCGGCCGATGAAGTCAGGACGGCGTCCGTCCCCGAGGTCTACCAGCAAATGTTGGGAGAGATAGTGTCTGTCGGCGAAAGTGTCGGAGCCGAATGGCGTATTGAGCCACCGGCAGTAGTCGTCGAAGGTGCTCGTTTCATCTATCCCATGATATCTTCGGAAGAAGTTTCGGTGTTTCTCCTCCTTCCTGCGTGGATGTGCCTCTTCAGAAACAAAAGAAGGCAAAGATACGCTCCGGCCCGTAGCCGCGTCGAACACGTGTCGGTCGGTCTGCTTCGAGCAGGGACCGTACGTTTCCGCATAGATCTTGTGGGCGAAGAATATCTCCCGATACCAGGAGAAAGCCCTGTCGAACGGATGCCTGACGAACGCGAAACTGTAGTAGTCCTTCGCTTCGGTGCGCATCGCGAAAATTTCGCTGAGGGTCATGTGGCGAAACCTCTCGGCATCCGGGTCCGCATCGAATAGCGCGGTCACGAGACTCCGTGAGGCCGCCTTGGCAACGCATATCCAGAGATATCGGTATCTTCGGGAAACGATCTTCTCCATGCGGAGATGGGGTCTATGCGCGATGTTCCGCGCGATGCTCCTCGCGTCGCGGAACCTCCCACGCGCCAGTGCGCCAGCCATCTTCCCGGCGATGACGGGTCTGGACGCTACCGCGCTCAGCACCCTCGGCGCCGCATGAAACACGCCTTTGATGGTCATTCGTCCCTCCAGCGCAACGTCGTGCTTCCGTCGCCAAGTTGCGCTCCCAATCGGCGGGAACTCTACCACAAGCGTCGATGCGGTGCGATCCGCGCCCGGCGACGCGTCGACCTGGATCTGCAAAGGAACGCGCGGATACCGTCCCCTTTATCGCCGAAATCGGCCGGGTCGCCCCGGCGCGACGCGCCCGATGGAGTGCCCACGCCCGGGTGATCGACACCCGGGATCCAGTCGTTGTACCGGACGGACGCTTGCCGTCTCCTGGGCGCAGCGCTATGCTTTCCGGGAAGGGACCAGCGATGGCAGACACGGTGCAACGGCCGCCGGCAACGCCGGAGGAAATATGGGCGATCCTGCGCGCGGTCTCCGCGAGCCAGCAGGAGACCGAGGGGTGGGTTGAAGACCAACGGATTACACCTTAGCCTACCCTCGAGCTGTCCAACGAACCGGACCACCTCGATGCGATGAGTAAGAGAGTAATCGCCCTGAGCTTGCGGACGGCAGCGCGGCTGCCCTCCATTCCCGAGACGCAGCGCCAAGTGAAGGAAGGCCGCCTGGACGCCGAGGCTCGGCTCGCCGTCGCCGATCTGGAGGCGATGAAGCACACGCACGCCTTTGCGATCGTGACCACCCATGAGCGGTGGGAAGTGGTGGAGGTGCTCGACGCCCTGGGACTGTCTCCCTACTGCCCGGCCGAGCACATTGTCGTCTCACCGAAAGGCAAACGACAGGACCTGGACCACTGGCGGCGCTGGCGTGCCGGCTTCGCGGAGGCGGGCGCGCCGCTGGTGGCCGTGATCGACAACTCCGAGAAGGGGCCAGGTTCGGTGCTGTGGACGCTCAGCAACGCCCGCGACTTCGATGACGTCAACCTGTACTACTGGCCATACGACGACGTCGCAGAGGTGCAGCCAATGCCGGAGGTCATCCGTATCGGCGGGCTGGCCGACACGAAGGAGTACCGGCTGGCCACGCGGGGGTAGGCCCTCACACGGGTCGTCAGGGCCGGCCGCCGGGCCCGGTCAGTCCGGGGTCCGGCTGGCAGCCATGCCGATGCAGTTGCCCTGCGGATCGGCGAACAGGGCGAACGTCACCGTCCCGGGGATCGTGGTCACCGGCATGATCACGGTGGCGCCGAGCTCCACCGCTTTCTGCAGGCGCTCCTCGATGTCGTCCACCTGTACGTAAAAGGTGACGCAATTCGGGCCGCCTTGGGTGCCGGTGATGCCGCCGTTGATGCCGGCCGGATCGTCCTCGGCCTTGGTGGTGACCACGCCGTAGTCGATCGCCTCGTGCTGCTGGATGTGCCAGTCGAACAGCTCGCCGTAGAACGCCCTCAGCGCGACGGGATCCTGTGACTGTATCTCGAAGTGAACTACCGGATTCTTTCATCGTGCCTGTCCTCCGTTGGCTTGTGCTCCAGTGGCATGGTCGAGTCCGTGTTCGCGCGCGACCTGCAGGCGCTGCGTCAGGTGCCGCATGCGTTCCTGGCCGGCAGTGCGCAGCATCGGCTCCGCGTACACCGTCCCGTCCTGGCCGACCGCGTTGCGGAGGAGCCGGACCAGGTGCGGCAACGCCGGACCCGCCATGTGCTCCTCGAGGTTGTACGTGAACATGCGCCGCTCCGTGCCGCCGCCCCAGGCGCTGTGCTTGGTCTTGTGGTTGAACAGCAGCATGTCGCCCGGTGTGGAGGCGACGGCGTAGCCGGGCAATTCGCTGCCGTGCATGCCCCAGACGTGGTCGCTGCGGTTGTGGCGGCTGAGGGGCACCACCCGGTGCAGGCCGTCCGCGAAACGGTCGCCGGCGTGGCAGCTCCCGGGAAACACGCGCAGGCAGCCGCTGCCGGCGTCCACGGGATCGAGGTAGAAGGCGATTTTCAGCGAGTGGTACGGCGCCGCCAAGTCGTGGTCGGAGTGCCAGGTCGTGTCGCCCACGTAGTAGTTGCCGTCGCTGCCGGCGTAGTTGTAGTCCGGTCCCAACAGGCTCCGCACCACGCCGTCGATGCGCGGGTCGTCCAGCAGGCCGCACAGGTACTCGTCCCGGTCCGCGAACGGGGTGATCACCGACCGCTCCCGGTGATCGTGGACCAGGCCGCTGGCCGCCCAGATCCGTTCGAAGGCGGCAGTGATGTCGCCGATCTGGTCGGCGAACAGCGCCGGGAAGCGCAGGAACCCGAAAGTCCGGTAGAAGGCGAGTTGCCGGTCGTCGAATGTCATGGATTCTTGTGGCGTCGGTGACGCGCGTGAGTATCTGCTACATTGTGGCTCGCAGGCAACCGATCTTGGCGCGAGTAGGGGCAGGAGGCGAGATGGGGGAATACGGTTTCGGCCGGGCGCTGTCGAGAGCGGCGATTGGCTTCGCGTTCGCTCTGGTCGGGCCGCCGCTGGTTTCGGGGCAGATCGTGATCAACGAGATCATGGAGAACCCCAAGCAGGTGCGCGACACGGACGCCGGCGAATGGTTCGAGCTCTATAACGCCGGTAGTGGGCCCGTGAACATCGCTGGCTGGAAGATCAAGGACGACGAGCACGACAGCCACGTCATCGATACGGAACACGGAACGACGACGATCGCCGCCGGCGGTTACCTCGTGCTGTGCGCGAACGAGGGTGCGGCCGGGGTCCCGTGTGACTATGACTACGACTACAACAGTTTCAAGTTGAGCAACAGGGCCGATGAAGTCGTGCTGATCGATGCCAATAACCACGAGCACGACCGTGTCAACTACAAAGCCGAAACGTTCCAGTTGAAAAACGAGGGCTCATCGATGGCGCTCATCTCTCCCGACCTCGACAACGAAGCCCCCGAGAGCTGGTGCACGAGCGCCGAAGATTATGGTGCCGGCGGCGACCACGGCACTCCGGGCGCCAAGAACGCCTGTACGGACAGGACTGTGGTCTCGGCGGAGATCTTCGAGATCCAGGGCAAGGCAGAAACCAGCTCTCACGACGGTGCGATGGTGAGGACTGCGAACAACGTGGTCACCGCGGTCGCAGCGAACGGCTTCTTCATCCAGACTCCGAGCGACCGTAGCGACGCCGATGCCGACACCTCGGATGGCATCTTCGTCAACACCGCCTCAGCGCCGACCGTGGCCCCCGGTGATGTCGTGAGCGTGACGGGCCAGGTCGTGGAGTCCGATGGCTTCACCACGATCGCGGCAGGTTCCTCCGTGTCAGGGGCCAAGGTCAATGTGGTCGGCTTCGGCGAAGTCCCGGCGGCGGTGGAGTTCGACGCGACGCGGCCGTCACCGGATCCGGATGCTCCGAGCTGCGCGATCGAGTTCGAGTGTTACGAGGGCATGCTGATCCGGATCGCCACCGGCACGATCAGCGGTCCGAATCAGAGATTCCCTGAAGATCCGGTCGCCGAGATGTACCTCACGGCGACCTCGTCGCGGGCTTTTCGGGAGCCCGGCCTGCCTCATCCGGGGATTCCGATCAAGCCCGACATTCCGGTCTTCGACGGCAACCCCGAGCTCTTCGAGTTGGACCCTGACAAGCTGGGCCTCGACAACGTGGCGCTCCCGTCGGGGTCCACCGTAAGCGCTATCGGCGTTCTGGGCTTCGAGCACGGTGACTACGAGATGTGGCCGTTCGAGCTGACGGTTCTCAGCGAGGCGGCGGTGCCTCGCCCGGTGCGGGCGAGACGGGCGGACGAGGTCACGGTCGGCTCATTGAACCTGCATCGGCTGTCTTCCTCTGCGGAGGATTATGTTACCCGCCTCAGCAAACTCTCGCTCTACATCCGAGAGGTGCTGCTCTCGCCGGACATCCTGGGCGCACAGGAGGTGCGTAGCATCGCCGAGCTGAGCGACCTCGCCGACGTGATCCGTACCGATGCCCCGAGCGTGGACTACCGCGCGCATCTCGCGTCGAGCAGCAGTGACATCGAGGTCGGCTTTCTGGTCCGTTCGAGAGTCCAGGTCGTCGAATTGAAGCAATACGGCACGGACGAGGCGTTCGTCGATCCGACCGATCTGAGTGTCGACCGCCTGCATGACCGGCCGCCGTTCTTGCTGCATGCGGTGATCGAGAAGCTGCCGCTTTCGGTACTGGTGCTTCACAACCGATCGCTCCTGGAGACGGACACGTCCGCGCGCGTCCGTCGCAAACGGCTCGAACAGGCGCAGTCCGTGGCACGTCTGGTACAGTCGCTGCAGGGCTCGAAGTTGATGGTCGTCGGCGACTTCAACGGCTTCCAGTTCAGCGACGGCTACGTCGACGTGGTCGGTCAGATCGCCGGCACCGCGAACCCGGAACACAGCCTCGAATGTGAAGATGATCTGGTCGATCCGAACCTGTACAACGCGATCGCCCGACTGCCGGCCGCGGAACGCTACTCCTACGTATTCGGCGGCAGCGCCCTGGCGCTCGACCACGCGCTGGTGAACCACGCGCTGCGCGGGAACGTGATCGAGATGCAGTACGGGCGCGGCAACGCGGACGCGCCGAGAGAGCGGGAAGACGACGCGACGGTGGCGCTCAGGTCGTCGGATCACGACGGTCTGGTCGTATTCCTGCGCACGCAGACCGAGACCGTGCAGGCTCCGTTGGCAACCGCAACACGGTAGGCAACACGCGCGGCGAGTCGGTGCGCGTCACATGCCCCACACATCGATCTCGACGCCGCCGGCCGACTGCCGGCGACGGTGGAACACCTTGTCATCCCAGCTCTTCCCCTCGCTGCGATCGAAGATCACCAGATGGCCTGCCTCCGCCGCGCAACGGTCCAGGTAGCGCGCGGTCTGTTCCAGTCCGTCGGCGATCGTCCGCTCCAGGCTCCGGTGCAGAATCTTGCACTCGACCACGAACCTGCGCGACCGCCCGCCGTGCGGCCAGACGATCAGCAGGTCCGTGCGCCCGCGGCCCAGGCCGTACTCCCGCTCGATGCGGCCCCCACTGTTGACGACCCGCTGCAGGAACGCCTGCAAGAGAAGCTGCGGCCCCGCCTCCCGGTACTGGAACCGCTCCACCCAATGTTCCGAGTGCTCGCGGAAGAACCCCTGGAACGCGGCCAGCAGCTTGACGACGTCCAGGCCGCCGCCGGCATCGACGTACCAGGCGACATCCGCGAGGAGCTCGGCCTGGACCACGGAGGTGAGCTCCCGCGGCACCACCTCCGCGTAAATCGGGTTGGCGATGCGCGGCGGGCGGTCGCGGGCGATCAGACCCAGGTCTCGGACGTAATCGAGGTCGCGAGCGGTGGCGGTGCGCTGGTCGCCGCCGGTCAGCAGCGGCTCGATCACGCGCCGCACGCGCTCCTCCGTCAAGATGTCCGCCAACTGGTCCACGTGGGTCTCCCGGCACAGGATCAGTCTCTCCTGCGCGTCGAGCACATCGTCGGCGGTGACCGGGCGAGAGCGGTCTCGTCCTGACTCGCGCCGGAAGCAGGTCTGGTCAGCGAGCGCGTTGACCAGCCACGGCTGGCCGCGCGTCCGCGTCCAGACGGCCTCCACCGCATCGTCGGCGAACACCTGGCCGGTCTCGGCCGTGTGCTGGCCGAGCAGCGCCCGTACCTCGTGCCGCGAGAAGTCACCCAGGCGCAGCGATCGGGCCTTGATGTTGAACGGACTGGCGACCACGGCGTTGGCCGAGCCGGAGTGGACGCGATAGTCACGCACGTCGCGCACCCCGCAGAGGACGATGCTGTGCGGGAAGCTCGCCGGACGGCGGACGTAGCCGGCCCGCAGTTGCCGCAACACCGCCAGCAGCGAGTCGCCGATCAGCGCGTCGATCTCGTCGATCAGCAGCACCAGGGGTGTCGGATCGGCTTCGGCCCAGCGGGTCAGCGCCTCGCGCAGCGCGCCGCCGGGACCGTATGTGGCGAGGATGTCGGGCCAGACCTCGTCCAGGAATCCGTCGCCCAGCGACCGCGCCCAGGAGGCCGTCTCGCCCAGGATGGCGCGCATCGCCTGATCCACGTCTTCGCGCATCGCCTGTCCGACCTCGAAGTCCGCGTACACGCAGCGATAGTGGCCTTCGACGCCACTGTTCAGGACGTCGCGCAGCGCCAGCAGGATCGAGGTCTTGCCCGACTGCCGGGGCGCATGCAGGACGAAGTAGCGTTTGTCGTGGATGAGCCCGAGCACTTCGTCTCTGTCGATGCGCTCCAACGGCGGAATGCAGTAGTGGTCGGTGGAGACAACGGGGCCGGTGGTGTTGAAGAATCGCACGAGAAACCAGAGTATGACAGGGTGGGGCGCGATTACCGCAGTCTCCCAGGCGTGACGCGAGGCGCCGTACCGCTGTACGTTCTAGCGCAGTGCCTATGGGCAATCGGGGGAGCGATGAAAGGCGTCGTCTTCACGGGGGACCGTCAACTGGAGGTTCGCGAGCTGCCGATTCCGGAGCCAGGACCGGAGCAGGCGTTGGTGCGGATGGCCGCCTCCTCCATCTGCGGGACCGACATGCACTTCTACCGCAAGAGCTGGGACGAGCTGGTGGAGTTCCGCCGGTCGTTCAACGGCTCGCCGGACACCATTCCCGGCCACGAGCCGTGCGGGGTGGTCGAGGCGGTGGGTGCGAACGTCACCACGGTCGCGCCCGGGGACCGGGTGACCGTCTACCAGCACGTGGGGTGCGAGAGTTGCGGCTACTGCCGCCGCGGTGAGGTGATGTTCTGCCCGGGGCGCACCGGCTACGGATCGGTGCATGACGGCTCGTCCGCGGACTACACGCTGGCGCCGGCACGCAACTGCATGCGCATCCCGGATGCGCTGAGCTTCGACCGCGCCGTGGTGCTCTCCTGCGCCGGCGGCACGGCGTACCAGTCGATCCAGCGCATCGACCCTTCCGGCGCCGACGCGGTGGGCATCTTCGGGCTTGGCCCGGTGGGCCTGTGCGCGACGGCGTTCGCGGTCGCGCGCGGTGCGCGCGTGGTGGGGCTGGACCTGCAGCCCGAACGGCTGCGGCTGGCGCGGGCGATGGGCGCCGAGCGGGTGATCGACGTCTCCTGTCAGGACGCGGTCGCGGAGCTGCTGGAGATGACCGGCGGACGCGGCCTGGACGCCGCCGCCGACTACTCGGGCAGCCCGCGGGCGCAGCAGGCGATGGTGGCGTCCGCCGGCAAGTGGGCGCGGCTGGGGCTGGTCGGTGTCGGCGAGCCGTTCGAGCTCGATGCCTTCCGCGGCATGATCATGCGCCAGATCACCCTGATGGGCTCCTGGATCTACAACCTGGGCCAGTTCGAGGAGATCGTCGACCACGTGCTGGAGCGGGACCTCCCGCTGGAGGAGCTGATCACGCATCGCTACTCGATCGACCAGGCCGAAGAGGCGTTCCGGGTGTTCGACGCGGGCGCGACCGGCAAGGTGGTGTTCACATGGGAGTCCTGAGCCCCGCGCAGATCGCCCGCTTCCGCGACGACGGCTTCCTGGTCGTGCCGGACCTGATGACCGGCGACGAGATCGATGGACTGGCCGATGCGGCTCGTTCCGAGTTCGTGAGCCAGCGCCACATCGGTGTGGGCCGGCGGTTCCCGGACCCCGGCAAGTACACCCTGTCCGAGGACAGCCTGCGCCTGCCCGACGTGCGCCGCGTGGTCGATCACCCGCAGATCACGGCAGCCGTCTCCGAACTGCTGGAGGACGAGATCCGCATCTCGGCGTTCGTGATCTACGCGATGCCGCCCGGAAGCCCGGGCACCGGCGGCGACTACAAGGGGACCCACGAATCCGCCCACTGCGACTACAAGCCGTACCGGCCGGTCGGCTCTTCGATGCGCTGGCTGTTCGTGATCGTGCCGCTGGTCGACTACACCGAGGAGGTGGGTCCGCTGCTGGTATCGCCGGGATCGCACAAGATCCCAAAGCTGAGGCGCCGGGGACGGGTCACCCACGTGGAGCGGGCGCGGGGCGATCAGCTCCGGCCGTTCCAGGACACGCGGCTGCGGCGCGGACAGGTGGCGTTCATGGACATGTTCACCTGGCACCAGGCGTTCGGAAACCGCTCCGAGACGCTGCGCTTCGGCGTCTACAACAAGTACCGGGCGCGCAACGCGCCGCCGGGCTGCGGGCCCTATCTGTTCCGCGAGCACTCGGCGGAGCTGTTCGACGCCGCCGGAGCGGAGTTGCTGGAGAACCGGATCGAGGGCCGCGTCGCGCAGACCAAGCTGCTGGTCGAGGCGGAGGAGCGGTTCCTCGTCCTCGACGGGCCGGACGGATCGCCCGTCGTACCCGGGGGGGCGGCGCAGCCGGCCCTGAAGCGGGTCGGCACCGACGAGGACAACGTGATCGACGCCCTGATGGGCGCGGCCCGCCCGCAGCTCGGCGGCGATCTGCCCTGGGTCAGCTACGTCGGCGACTACCTGGTCGGTGACGGCTCGGCCGACGTCTGCCGCGTCTACGCCTGCCCGCACGAGGAGCTGGTCCGCGATGACGGGCCGGACCCCGACACGGCACGGTGGCACTTCCACGACCGGCTTGGCGCCGAGACCGGCACCCCTTACTTGAAGAACGCGGCCGAGCGCTGGCTGACCGAGCCGGTCACGCGGGGCATCGGCCAATCGAACGAACAGGCTGATTTCGAGGCCTGACGGCCTGGGAGCCGACGATGAAGATTCTGGTCAATTTTTCGCTCACCGCCGCGCAACGCGCGGATCTCGAAGCCGTGGCGCGGCGCCACGGCGGCCACGAGGTGGTGCACACCGACGGTCCGGGGGCGGCGCTGGCGGCGGCGCCGGAGGCGGAAGTGGCGATGGGCACCCTCACTCCGGAGATGTTCCTGGCCGCGGGCAACCTGAAATGGGCGCACTCCTTCAGCGCCGGGCTGGACAAGGTCCTTTCCCCGGAGGCCGCGGCGCTGCCGTTCACGCTTACCAACATGGCCGGGAAGTACGCGGTGCAGGGGGGAGAGCACGCCTGGGCGCTGCTGCTCGCACTGAGCCGGGGCGTCGTGCACGCGGCGGCAATCCGCCGCTGGGAGCAGGCGACGGCGATGTCGTTGACCGGCGGCACGCTGCTGATCATCGGGCTCGGGGGGTTCGGCATGCACACGCTGTACCGCGCCGCCGGCTACGAGATGACCGTGCTGGCCCTGGACCCGGTGAAGAGCGCCGGTCCGGTCCCCGAAGGCGTCGCCGAGCTGCTGCCGCCGACGCGGGAGAACCTGCACGCGTTCCTGTCGCGCGCCGACGCGGTGGCGGTGACCTGCCCGCTGCTTCCTTCGACCTACCACCTGATCGGCGCCGAGGAGCTGTCGCGGATGAAGCCCACCGCCTACTTGGTGAACGTCAGCCGCGGCGGCATCATCGACGAGCCGGCGTTGATGGCCGCGCTGCACGCCGGCACGATCGCGGGAGCGGGGCTGGACGTGTGCGAGGAGGAGCCGGTGCCGGACGACAGCCCGCTCTGGACCACGCCCAACCTGGTGCTGACGCCGCACCGCGCCGGGTACTCGCAGCGGCGGCCGGCGGAGGTCCATGCCTTCGCGCTGGAGCAGCTCGAGCGCTACCTCACGGGCCAGCCGCTGCAGAACATCGTCGACAAGCGCGCCGGATTTTAGCGCCTCGAAACCGTCGCTTGCGGAGCCGTAGAGGAACCGCCGGCGATCAGGCGCAGCCGGTGGCGACCGCCAGGGCACGGCAGACCCGCCGCATGGTGTCAGCATCGACGGTCCCTATGAACTGGCGCAGGAGCGACTGTTCCACCGTCTGAACGTGGTCGAGATTCACTGCCGATGGGTGCTTGAGGCCCTCGGCGCCTCCGACCGGCACCTCGGCCGGCGAACCATGTATCGTCGAAGAGACGGGAGCGACCAGGGCCGTTCGCAGGAACCGGAGTGCCGCCTGCCGGCTGATGATCAACACGGGTCGGCGTTTGTCCGGAGCTTTGAAAGTGTAGAGCCAGATCTCGCCCCGCTTCAGTTCTCGGGCCACGCGCCTTGCTGCTCCCAGCCGGAGAGTTCCTTACCCAGGACGTCGATCCCCTCGTAGGCTTTCCGGTACTGGGCGTCGAGAGATTTCTGCTCCATGCGATGCAGGAACTGCTCCGCGGCCCGGCGCAGGACCGCCGAGCGGCCGTCCCGGCGCACCTCCTCCGATGCGTCGAGCCGCGCGAGCAATCTTTCGTCGAACATGACCTGTATAGCTTTCATGTGGATATATTGTGATGGGTATCTCATATGTTCCAGGCTACGGGCGGTCGTAACACTCCGGTCGATCGGTGCACCATACTGGGCACAGGAGGAAGAGGGTGAAGTACGACGTTCTCATCGCCGGCGGCGAGGTGATCGACCCGTCGCAGAGGATGCGCGGCCGGCTCGACGTCGCGGTCGCGGGCGAGCGCATCGCGGACATCCGCCCGGATCTACCCGCCGAGCAGGCCCGCCACGTGATCGACGCGCGCGGCAGGCTGGTGATGCCGGGCCTGATCGACCTGCACATGCATGCCTACCGGGATCACACCACGCTCGGGCTGGACCCGGACCCGCTGTGCGCCGCCGGCGGGGTGACCACGATGCTCGACACCGGGAGCTCCGGCAGCCACAACTTTCCCGGCTTCCTGCGCGACGTGATCATCCCGGCCCGGACCGAGGTGCTGGCGCTCATTCACCTGTCGGCGCTGGGCCTGGCCACGTTCAACCGGACCGGGGAGTTGCTCGACCGCGCGCTGGCCGACCCTGAAGGCGTGGTGGAAACCATCCGCGCCCACCCGAGTGTCGCCGTCGGCGTGAAGATCCGCGCCACCGGCCGCCTGATGGGCAGGGGGGAGGCCGGCTGGGCCAACCTCAGGGACGCCGTCGCGGCGGCGCGCGAGGCGCGTACGATGTTGATGGTGCACATCGGCGAGACGCCGATGCCGGTGCCCGAGATCGTGGAGCTGCTGGAGCCCGGCGACTGCATCACGCACTGCTTCAAGGGCGGCTCGGAGCGCATCCTGGATCCCGACGACCGGGTCTGGCCCGCGGTGCGCCAAGCGGCCGAGCGCGGCGTCGTCTTCGACATCGGCCACGGCTCCGGCAGCTTCGAGTGGGAGGTCGCCGAGGCGGCGATCGAGCAGGGGTTCCTGCCGCAGACCATCAGCACCGACCTGCATACCCTGAACGTCAACGGCCCGGTGTTCGACATGCCTACCACCATGTCCAAATTTCTGCACTTGGGACTCTCGCTGGAGGAGGTGGTCGAGCGATCGACTCTGGCGCCTGCCAAGGCATTGCTCCGCGACCACGAGATCGGCACGCTGCGGCCGGGGACGCGCGCCGACATAGCCGTCCTGGAGGAGCGCGAGGGCCGCTTCGTGTTCACCGACAGCATGGGAACGGACCGGATCGGGACGCGCTGCCTGCGTGCGGCCGCCACCGTGCGCCGCGGGCAGATCGTGCCGGGCGGCGGGGGCTGGTATCCCCACCGACACGAGGTGCCCGCATCACAGGAGGTGACCGCATGACCGCACTGCAAGCGGTTCTCCACGGCCCGCGCGACCTGCACATCG
Source organism: Spirochaetia bacterium (assembly GCA_965215345.1). GTDB lineage: Bacteria > Spirochaetota > Spirochaetia > SZUA-6 > Bin103 > CATQHW01. The sequence continues at coordinate 4,427,911 of CBDCDL010000002.1, forward strand.
AGCCGGTGGAGCTGGACCCGGATGGGCTCGGCCCGCACGAGGTCCTGGTGGACACCGAGGTGTCGGCTCTCAAGATCGGCACCGACCGCGGCAACTACGAAGGCGCGGACTACGGCATGCAGCCGATCGAGTACCCGCGTCCGGTCGGCGACAGCAGCGTGGGCGTCGTGCGCTCGGTCGGCAGCGCCGTCACGCGCGTGGCGGTGGGGGACCGTGTCGCCGACCGCCATGGCCATGCGTCCGCGCACGTGTTCGACGAAACAGGACACCTGACCAAGGTGCCGCCCGGGGTCGACCCGGAGGACGCGGTCTGGTCGCACCTCTATACGCTGTCCGGCTTCTGCTACCGCAAGGCCGGATTCGAGCCGGGCGAGAACGTCGCCGTGGTCGGCTTGGGCGTGCTGGGGCTGGGCGCCGTGGCGCTGGGCCCGCTGTTCGGGGCGCGCGTGGTGGCGCTGGGCAACAGCCCCGTGCGCATGGAGATGGCCCGCCGCATGGGCGCGCACGAGGCGTTCCTGTCCTCCGACCCTGACCTGGCCGGGAAGCTGGATCGGTTCACGGACGGGGTCGGCATCGACCTGGTGATCCTGACGGCCAACCCGTGGCCCGCGTACCGGACGTCGGTCGAGGTGGTCCGCTCAGGCGGCCGGGTGTCGATCGTCAGCCTGCTGGGGCGTGGCGAGGAGAAGCTGGACTTCAACCCGCTGGTGCTCGACTGGTTCTACGACAAGGGCATCTCGCTGATTGCCGTCAACGGCAGTGCCGGCTACCGCTTCCCGGGCGAGCGGGACGATCCCGAGCGCTTCTCGTGGAACAACTCATGCGCTCACGTCCTGTCGCTGATGGCCGACGGACGCCTGTCACCCAAGCGGCTGATCACCCACCGAATGCCGTACCAGGACATGAAGCAGGCTTACGAGATGGCCTACCGTCGCGAGAAGGAGATGCTGGGCGTCGTGTTCGACTGGCGCGGCGCCTGAGCCGCCGGCGGCATCCTGCCGTCGATGGACCCGCCTGCCTCCGACGTCGTGCCGGCGTGCCGGGCACCGCGGAGCCGGTGCAGGGCTCGCGCGATCAGGCCGCGTTCCGGTGCCGCCACCAGCGCAACCGCCACCACCCCCCCGGCCACCACGGTCATCATGCCGGCGGTGCTCGTGTCGGCCAGCCCGAACCAGCGGGGCACCGTGATCGCGCCGACGTGTCCGCCGACGGCACAGACCAGCGCCACCCCCTGGCCGAACACCAGCAGCGACCACAGCCGGCGGGTGAACAGGCTTGCCACCACGCCGGGCACGATCAGCATCGCGATCACCAGGATGCTGCCGACGCTCTCGAACGCCGCGACGATGGTCACCGCCACCATCACCATCAGCCCGTAGTGCATGAGGCGTGCGTTGCAGCCGATCGACCGGGCGAAGTCCTCGTCGAACGAGGTGAGGTTGAGCTCCTTGAACAGCAGCAGGACGAAGGCGAGGTCGGCCGCGAATACCGCGCCCAGGATCAGCAGCGCCCGCGGCATGCGCACGCCGGCCACCACCACGTCGTTGAGCGGCGCCAGCTCGACCGAGCCGTAGAAGACCGTGTGCACGTCGATGTGCACGGAGTCGGCGCTGCGCACGATCAGGATCAGGCCGACGGCGAACATGGTCGTGAACACCACGCCCATGGCCGCGCCGCGGTCCACGTTGCCCACCTGGTGGATGAGCTGCGTGAAGGCGGCGGTGAGCACGCCGGCGACCGCGGCGCCGATCACGATCACGGCCGTGTCCCGGCTCAACGTGGCCAGGAACGCGACGGCGATGCCGGGGAGCACGGCGTGGCTGATGGCATCGCCCATCATGCTCATGCGGCGCAGCACCAGGAAGCTGCCGATCAGCGCCGACGCCATGGCGCTGACCGCGGCCACCACCACGATGCCGGTGTCGAGGGCGGTCCAGGTCACGTGTCGCTGCCCCTCGGCTCGCGCGGACTGGGCAGCTCGTGCGGGCTTGCGGCCACCGCCGCCGAATCCGCCTGGCCGTCGAGCTCCGCCTCCAGCTCCGCGACCAGGTCCGGTTCCAGCACGTGCTCGATGCGGTCGGCGCCACGGTCCACGCGGCTGGTGGCGACCTCCGCGTGGCGGATCAGGTACAGCTCCCACAGCCGGTGGTTGCGCACGAGCTGCAGCGCCTGGGCGGCGCCGGTGGGCGTCAGCCGCACGGAATCCGGGTCGAGCGGCGCCGGCTGCAGCAGGCCGTCCCGATGGCCGGCCCGCATCGCCGCGGCCAGATCGCCCCCGGTCCATCCGCGGCGATGGGCCAACTGCGCCCGGTCGACCGCGGCTGCCTGCAGATCGGCGCGGCTCGGGGTGGCGCCGAGCCGCCCCTCGACCTGCTCGAACGCCGCCCGCAGCAGGTGCTCGCGCCGGATCCGGCGGTCGCTTCGGTGGCGCTCGATCAGCATCCGCAGCAGGCCGCGGCGGGTACCGAACAGGACGCTGATGACGAAGCCGACCGCGGTGGTCGCAACGATGACCGCGCCGGCCGGCAGGCGCGGCACCAGCGCCGACAGCGCGGCCCCGACGAAGCCCCCCAGCGCGCCGATGACCGCGGACAGGATCGTCATCCTGCGCAGGTTGTAGGTCCAGAAGCGCGCGGCGGCGGCGGGAGTGATCAACAGGGCAACGATCAGGATCAGGCCCACCGCCTGCAGTCCGATCACCGTGACCGCCACCACCAGCGCCAGCATGAGGACGTCCAGAACCCCGACCGGCAATCCTTGCGACGCGGCATAGTCGGCGTCGAAGCACAACATGTTCAGTTCCTTGAACATCAGGGCGGAGCTCACCACCAGCACCAGCGAGGTCACGCCGATCAGCAGGGCGTCGGAGACCAGCATCGACGCCGTCTTGCCGTAGATGAAGGAGTCGAGCCCGGCGGCCGAGCCGCGGCGCATCTGCTGGATCATCGCGAGCAGCGCGATGCCGACGCCGAAGGACACCGACAGCACGATGCCCAGGGCGGCGTCTTCGTGCAGGCGCAGCACGGCGCGCACCACCATCACGGCCGCGATGGCTGCCAGCCCGCCCGCGGCGGCGCCGAGCAACAGTCCCGGAAACCATTTGCCGGTGCCGCCCAACGCCACCATCACCAGCCACGCCGCCGCGATGCCGGGCAGGGTCGCGTGGCTGACGGCGTCGGACACCAGCGCGCGCTTGCGGAGCAGGGTGAAGGTGCCGACGATGCCTGCCGCCATGCCCAGGATGCCGACACCGACCACCACGACGCGCGTGTTGAAGTCGCTCAGTGTGAGCACGCGCAGCACCTGCTCCCACGTCGGCAGGTAGCTCACGCGCCGCTCCCGCGCCGGCCCAGCGCGTCGACGGCACGGTCCAGCAGGGTCAGCCGTCCACCGTAGGTCTTGTGCAGGTTGTCGTCCGTGAACACGTCGGCGACCCTCCCGTAGGCGACCACCCGCAGGTTGAGCATCAACAGGTCGTCGAAGTAGCTGTCGACCGTCTGCAGATCGTGGTGCACGACGAACACGCTCTTGCCTTCCCGCCGCAGGCGCTGCAGCAGATCGACGATCGTGCGCTCGGTGGCGGCGTCCACGCCCGCGAACGGCTCGTCCATGAAGAAGACGCGAGGGGCCTGGGCCAGCGCGCGGGCGAGGAACAGGCGCTGCTGCTGTCCGCCGGAGAGCTCCGAGATCTGACGGCCGGCGTAGTCGGCCATCCCGACCAGGTCCATGGCCGCAAGGGCCGCCTCGCGGGTCGCGCGGCGCACCGGGCGCAGCCAGCCCACCGACCGGTAGAGGCCCATGGCGACCAGGTCCAGCGCGCTCACCGGGTAGTCCCAGTCCACGCTCTCGCGCTGCGGCACGTACGCCACCAGCGGCCGCTGCCGCCGGTACGGCTTGCCGTAGATGCTCACCGACCCCGCCACCCGCGGCACCAGGTCCAGCACTCCCTTGAGCAGGGTGCTCTTGCCGGCGCCGTTGGGGCCGACGATGCCCGTGATCGCCCCGTCACGGGCGGTCACGTCGACGTCCCACAGCACCGGTCTCCGCCGGTAGGCGATGGTCAGGCCGCGGACGGTCAGCGGGCTGCCGGCCGGGCGGTTCACGATCCGTCCCCGACGGCGTGGGACAGCAGTCCCTGGAAGCCGCGTTCCGGAGCTTCGCCGCCCAGCGCCCGCGCGACCGTGGTGACGTTGTGGTCCAGCATGCCGACGTAGGTGCCCTCGTAGGTTCCCGGCTGTCCCATCGCGTCCGAGAACAGCTCGCCGCCCACGACCACGGTGTGGCCGCGCGCGTCCGCTCCCTCGATCAGGGCGCGGACGTTGCGGTCGGCGATGGTGGTCTCCACGAACACCGCCGCGATGCGCCGCGTGACCAGCAGGTCCACCAGCCGGTTGATGCGGTCGAGCCCCGCCTCCGACTCGGTCGAGATACCCTGGATGCCTGCCACCTCCAGCCCGTAGGCGCGGCCGAAGTAGTTGAACGCGTCGTGGGCGGTCACCAGCATGCGCTGCTGCTCCGGAATCGAGCCCAGCGCCTGGAGCGCATACTCGTGCAGCTTGCCCAGGGTCACGGTGTAATCCGCCGAGCGCTCCCGGTAGCCGCTCGCCCCGTCCGGGTCGAAGGCGACCAGCGCCTCGGTGACCGCGTGCACGGCCTGCGTCCAGCCCGACACGTCCATCCACAGGTGCGGATCGAAGTGGCCGGCGAACTCCGCCGGCTGCAGCAGCAGCGACTCGTCCACCAGCTCGGTGACCGCGTGCACGCGGCGGCTGCCGGCCACCTTGATGAGGGTGTCGGTCATCTTGCCCTCGAGGAGGAGCCCCGAGTAGAAGACGATGTCGGCGTCCATCAGCGCCGCCACGTCGCTGCGGGTCGGGACGTACAGGTGCGGATCGACGCCCTCGCCGATGATCGAAACCACGCTGCCGCGGTCCCCGGCCACTTGGCGGACGATGTCGGCGACCATGCCGGTGGTGGCCGTGATCCGGTAGGGATAGGTGCGCTCATCGGTGCCGCTGTCGGCCGGCGCGGCGGATGCCCCGTCCGGCGAGCCGCCGCCGCACGCGGCGAGCACCAGCACGGCGAGGGCCGTCACGAGCGCGGTCCGCCACACGTCTTTCTTTTGCATCCAGAACATTCTATTTTGACCCTTCAAAATAAGACCGTAGACATGGAGAGCCGGACGCGTCAAGCAGGCGCCTCCGGGTTTCGGACGGCCGCAGTACCCGACGCCTGTGGGGTGGCGCGGTGAACGGGGATGGAGTCACACTGCGCGCGTCATGAACTCTGAAGGGAACGCCGCACCGGCGTTCGAGAACCGCGTCAAGCGGCTGCTGTCGTCCGGCAGGGCGGCGTGGGGCGTCGGCGCGATAGACGAATCGGAATACTCCGCCAAGCTCGCGATCAACTGCGACCCGGACTTCCTCTGGATCGACCTGGAGCATCGCCCCTACGGGGTCAACGAGGTGCGCTGGTCGCCGATCCTGTGCCGCCAGAAGGGCGTCGTGCCGATGGTTCGCGTGCCCAGTCTGGACGCGAGCATCATCAAGAAGGCGCTCGACATCGGCGCCAGCACGGTGATGGTGCCGCAGGTAGGAACCGAGGACGAGGCCAGGCGCGCCGTCGAGTACGCCAAGTATCCGCCGCAGGGATCGCGCGGCATCACACCGACCTGGACCACCTACCTGGACGTCAGTTGGGACGACTACCTGCCGGCGGCCAACGACGAGACCTGCGTGATCGTGCAGATCGAGAGCCCCGAGGGCATCGCCAACCTGGATGCCATCGCGGCGGTCGAGGGGGTGGACGTGGTGTTCGCCGGGCCGGCCGACCTGTCGGCGTCCCTGGGGGTCATCGGGCAGCCCCAACACCCGAAGGTGCAGGCGTTCATCGCCGAGTTCCCGCGGCGGGTCGGCGCCTTCGGCAAGCCGGCGGGCATCACCTGGCTGGGCGTCGAGCCCTCCAGGAAGGCGTACGACCAGGGGTACCGGTTCATCAACATCGGCTCCCTGGGCTACCTCGGCACCGTTGGGCTCACGGCGGGGCTTGCAGAAGTACGCGCGCACGAACGCCCGGGCTGAACGAGGCGGCCACCGAGGAGACACGATGATCGATTCCCGACGACTGCTCGACACCTTCCTGACGATCCTGCGCATCGACAGCTACCACCCGAACGAGGATCCCGTGATCGACGCCCTGCGGCCCAAGCTGGAAGGCGCCGGGGTCCGCCTGAGCGTTGACCCGCACCGCAACGTCCTTGGCTTCTGGCCGGGCTCTGAGGAGCGGGCCGGCGAGGAGCCGGTCCTGCTGTGCGCGCACACCGACACGGTGCGGCCGACCCCGGGCATGGAGCCGGTGATCCGCGACGGCGCGGTGCACACCGACGGATCGAGCGTGCTCGGCGCCGACGACAAGGCGGCCGTGGCAGCGATCGTCGAAGCGGTGGAGGCGATCGCGGCCTCCGGCGCGCCGCATCCGCCCGTGGAGGTCCTGTTCACGGTGGGCGAGGATGTCGGTCACATCGGCTCCAAGGCGTTCGACGTGGCCGAGGTGCGTTCGCGCATGGCCTTCGTGCCCGACGTCGACGGCCCGGTGGGCGGCATCATCATGGCGGGTCCGACGGCGGAGAGCTTCCACGTCACCTTCCACGGCCGCGCCGCGCACGCCGGAACCGAGCCGGAGGAAGGCCGCAACGCACTGCAGATGGCCGCGCGGGCGATCGACCGCATGCAGCTCGGCCGCGTCGACGGCGAGACCACCGCCAACGCCGGGGTGCTGACCGGCGGCGAGGCGGCCAACATCATCCCGCCGGAGGCCACGCTTACCCTGCAGGTGCGCAGCCTGGACCGGGAGAAGTTCCGCGTCCATCGCGACGCGCTGGTGGAATGCTGCCGGCGGGGCGCCGAGGCATTCGGCGGCACCATCGACGTGGAGTCGAAAGGCGGTACCGAAGGCTATCGGTTCGGCGAGGACGATCCGCCCGTGCGGCGCGCGGAGGCGGCGATCCGGGCGGCCGGACTGGATCCGTGGCGCGCCACCACCTGCGGCGGCAGCGACGCCAACGAGTTCAACGCCAAGGGGCTGCCGACCGTGGTGATCTCGGTCGGCTACCTGGACATCCATACCAACCAGGAGTCGATGCCGATCGACGAGCTGGAGAAGCTTGCGGAGGTGTGCCGGCGGCTGATGCTCGGATAACGGGAGCCGGCCCGCTCAGCGGATCTCCAGTCCCACGTCCACCAGCCCCTGGGCCATGCGCCGGCGCCGTTCGCTGCCGGACTCCAGCAGGGCGCGGGGGGCGCCGATGGGGCCGCCCCAGCCAGAGCGCGAGTGCAGGTAGGCGATCTGCTGCGGGGTCCTGGGCTTGGCCAGGAACGACAGCGCCACCTGCAGGCGCAGCCCGCCGGAACCGAACGCGGCGTGCGGCAGGTCCTCGGTGAAGACCAGCACGTCGCCCGGCCGCGTCGGCAGCAGCACGTGCGGGACCTCCTCCGGGGCCAGCCCCCATGGCCTGAAGTCGTCACGCGTGTTGCGGTTGCGGACCGGCAGGAAGTAGTCGGGCGGGTCGCACCAGCGGTCGTCGATCATGCGCAGGTAGTTGCGGTGGGCTCCCGGGAGCACCCGCAGGCAGCCTTCGTCCGGCCCCAGATCGTCCAGGTAGAGCGCGACCTTGATGTGCGGGACCGCCCAGGTGACCGCACCGCTGCCGCCGTGCCAAGGCGTGTCGCCGTCGTACCAACTGCAGGCCGAGCCCTCGTAGAGAAAGTCGTGTCCCAGCAGCTTGTGGGGGATGTCGTGCAGCCGGTCGTCGTCCAGCAGCCGGGCATGACGCTCGCCCTTCTCGCAGAGACCGGCGACGCCGGCGGCGGTCGTCCGGTCCCAGCCCGGGTTCTCGGCGAGGGTGATCTCCTTGCACTCGACGCGCAGCGCCTCGGCCTCCGCGCGGGAGAGCAGGCCGGGCAGCGACAGGAACCCGAACGCGTTGAAGCGCGCCACGTCCTCCGGACGCAGCCCGCCGGGGACGGCGTGCATGGCAGCACGCTATCCGATCCGGCGGGGCCGGCCAACCGGCAGAGGGTGAGGTTATCAAGCAGGCGACCTATACTCCCAGACCGACGTACCCGGCATCGCAGCAGTAATGAACGGCCGTAACCGTACTTGTGGCAATCAGCGGCTCTTTGTATCTTTCGGTCTGGCGGCTGCGGCATTGGCTGGGTGTCTCGTGACGGCTTGCCCCTTAGTAGCCGAGCGGGTCGGTCCTGGGTCAGGGACGGAGGATTGCGCGATAGTATGGACACTTGAAGCCACCAATGCGGCTAGCGAACGCGTCTGGATAAGACTGGTATTTCCCGACCAGTCGTGGGATCCCCTGCCAGTAAACAATGGCCGTCGTGGCATCGTCGTCCTGGAGAGCGGCGAAACGAAGGTGGACGATATGTTCGTTGGACCCATTGGATGCCCCAGACCGAGGGAGGGCAACCGCCTCGTAGCGTCGCTCGATGAGATACACTTTTTCCGTGAGGGTGCGAGCCAACCATACAGGAGCTTTGTCTATCTGACACGTATGTGTGACGGGTCCTCCGACTCCTGTAGCGATGAAAGGTTTTACCACCGATCGTCGAACGGAACGTGGGAAAGGCTGTTCGTGGAGTCGCCGGATCGCCCGTTCTACCTCCAGAGAGACAAGGACGATCCGGACTTGGCCAGGATCGTGATCACGTTCGGATGCACAGTCGGGACCGAGGTGCTGCGACCGGACGCCGGGGTGGGCGGTCGCCATCGAGGTCGGGGGCGGGTGGGATGCAACGAGCGACGTGGCTACCCATCGTTCGGTCAGCCCATCCGACCTCGTCGGCGTGGGCTGAGAGCTGTCGACCGACGTCATGCTGGTGGAGCGGACGCGTGGGGAGGTGTTCGTGCGGTCGTTGAACAGGTCCGCGGAGGCGAGGATACTGAAGTGGCCGGCCCGCGCGGTATCCATCGAATGATCAGCGGAGTACACTGAGCACATGGAAGTCGTCCTCCATGCCATCGTATTCGCCGACAAGGCGATCGAGGAGAACAACGGCAAGAAGGGGCTCATCGGCATCTTCCAGAGCTTCAACTTCACGCGATTCCCGACGGTCGCCCCGACTTGGTACGCGTACGTCGCCTTCGGCAACGTGCCGAAGGGCAGGCACGACGTGACGGTCAACGTCGTCCACGACGACACGGGCTCGGTGATCGTCCGGTCGCACGGCAAGGTGCAGGTGAGGACGCCGGCAACCGACGTGGAGATCGTGTTTCCGATGGCGGGGGCCGGGTTCCGGGCGCCGGGCGTGCACCGGCTGACGGTGACCCTTGATCAGGCGCAGATCGGCAGCCGCGTGCTGCACGTGGGACATCAAAACTGTCGATACCAAGTAAAACAGGTTTGTTGAGGAGAAGGGGCATGAAGCGCGGTGTCGAGGCGATGGTTACGGCCGACGAGATGCGGCGGTTCCGTGCGGACGGGTACGCGCCGCTCGGCAGGCTGCTGGATGACAGGGAGCTTGCAGCGCTCGGCGAGCGGATCGACCAGATCATGCTGGGCACCGCGGACGCGCCCTACGACGAGATGATGATGCAGCTCGAACCGTCGACCAATCCGCCGAAAGAGCTGACCGGACAGAGGAAGGGCCACAAGCTGCCGACGCTGGCGTACCGCAAGATCCAGGACCTGGAGCTGGACCCGCTGTTCCACGCCTACCTGACGCGCCCGCTGTTCGCCGACCTGTGCCGGCGCGTGTACGGCGAGGGACGCCCGGTCGCCTGCATGCGGGCGATGTTCATGAACAAGCCGGCCAGGGGCGGCTCCGACCTCAGGTGGCACCAGGATCGCTGGACCGACCTCGACCGCGATCCCAAGGTCACCGTGTGGATGGCTCTCGACCCGGCCACGATCGCCAACGGCTGCGTGGAGATCGTGCCGGGATCGCACCGGCGGCTGGTCAATCCGAGCAACGGTTCGGGGTTCCTGACGGACGCCCAGGTCGACGAGCTCAACGGGAAGATCCAGTCGGGAGACCCTGACTGTCGGACCGTGCACCTGGAGCTGGACGCGGGCGAGGCGGTGCTGCTGCATAACTGGACGCTGCACCGGTCCGGGACCAACTCGACCGACATCCCGCGCCGGGCGTTCAGCGTCTGCTACATGGACGCCGCCACGCGCTCGATACACGGCGGGTCGTGGCGAGTGGTCTTCGAGGGTGACGGACAAGTGGTCGGGCCGCTGGCGGCGTAGGGTCCGCGCGGAGCACGGCCGGCTCGGGTGACGGACTCCGCCGGGGCGGGCCTGCCGGACTTCGACGTCGCGCCGGTCGAACGCTGCCACGTGCAGCCGCTGGGCGCGACGGAGACCCACTACACGATCGACGTGGACGGGTTGACCGACCCGGAGAACGTCGAGCTGACCCTGATCGGGCCGATGGCGTCGGGCTGGGTCGCGGTGGGCGGCGGCTGGGACACCGGCTCGCTGCGGAGCCTGGCCGCAAGCGTCGTGCGCCCCGGCATGACCGACGCGGAGAAGGCGTGGGCCATCTGGGAGCTGATCGGGTGGATCACCTACCGCATGTCCCTGCACGCCACCTCTGATCCGCTGGAGCTGATCAACGCCTACGGCTACGGGTATTGCAGCACCGTCAACCGGCTCGCTCCGGCGCTGTGGCAGGCGGCGGGGCTCAGGGCGCGGGGCGTGCGCCTGCACGGGGACTACAACTGCGAGGTGTTCTACGCCGGATCGTGGAACTTGCTCAGCGCCTACCTGCGCACCTACTAACCTAACTACCCGCGCGCGGACGGCGACGGAGCGGCCTCGGCAGAGGAGTTGATCGCCGATCCCGGCCTGGTGGAGCGCAACGTCACCGCGACCGGCGGGGAGGCCAAGGAGGGCGTGCCCGGCCGCACTCCGGCCGCCTACTTCGCACACGGCACACCGGACGAGCGCGATCTGACGGCCACCGCGTACTCGCCGCGGGCGACGCTTCTGGCAGGGAGTGGGCTGGGGCACCATCCTCTACTTGGCCGCGTTGTCCGGCGTCGACCCCCAACTCTACGAGAGCCAGAAGAAGAAATCCTCGAAGATCCACTCGAACCAGCGGAAGTTGTTCCAGGGACTGCCGATGATGCCCTTGGTGACGTTGTAGTCCTTGAAGGCGATCAGGATCCCGTAGATCGGCACGAACTTGAAGATCACCATCACCGTGAGGCCGATCACCATGAGGACGTAGAACTCGCGCATGCGGATGCCTCGGGCCACGGTCTGGCGGCGCAGTATGCGCCTCAGCTCCTGTCCGGCCGGCTGGTGATGGGTGCCGTCGGAGCCGGCCTGCTGCCGGACTGTGCAGATGCGGGGGCTCTGCCAGGATGACCTCCTATACGTACGGCAGGGTGTGACGGTAGCGCCGGCGCACCTCGCCTCAATCACGTAGTGGTGAACGGATTGCTCACGACGATGTCGAGGTAGCGCTGACCGTCGTTCAGATCCTCGGTCAGGACTTCGACGCATCCCGCGCGTTCCGCTGCCGCGATGATCAGAGCGTCCCAGTAGGCGATCTCATACCGTTTGTGGGTTTCGATCGCCCGCTCCACGAGCTGACGGTCGATCTCGACCACGGGGATCGGCTTCAGGGCGTCGATGGCCACCGCCGCCCGATCGGCCGTCATCGGCGTCGGGATGCGTCGTGTGACGACGGTGAAGAACTCACCGAGCACCTGAGCGGACACGACAAGGGCGTCACGCACCGTCCCCTCACGAAGGATTCGTTGCGCTTCGGCCTGTTTTGCAGGATCGGCCGAGTCATAGGCGTACACCACCACGTTGGTGTCGACGAACCGCCTATCGCTCATACAGATCCTGGCGCGTCCAGTCGTGCGCCCCCATGGGGCGACTGAGCCTGCGAAAGGAGTCCTCAAGCTTCGCCACGGCTTGTTCCCTGGCCAAGTCATCTCGCTCCGCCAGTGACTCGAGGTAGGAGCGCACCATGGCGGTGAGGGTCGTGTTCTTGTCGATTGCGATTTTCCGTACCGTACGAACGACGCGATCATCGACGCTGAGGGTAATGTTCATTTCGTTCTTCGCATGACCATAATAAGGGTCTGCCTTAGATTGGGTCACCATGCAGGTTTCGTCAAGGGCGCGTCAGTGGATCTGGAACGCGAACAGCGAGCAGTCACGCATGACGAAGCGGAACGCCACCCAGCGGCCGGCCAGCTCGCCGATGGAGCGGCCGCCGCGCCAGCGGATCTCGGCGTCGAGGTGGTCGCCCGCGACCGGCTGGCACGCTTCGGCGCCGAAGCCGGACAGGGGCGCGCCGATCCCCCAGTCCCAGAAGAGCTGTCGGCGCGGGATACCGTGCCGCTCGATCGAATCCAGCACCTCGCAGCGCAGGTAGCCGTTCGGTCCGGTGCGGGCGTTGACCCGCAGCGAGGTGCCCCGCTCGAAGCGCAGCAGGCGGGTGACCACCTCGCCTGACTCCGACCCGGCGTCGTACGACGCGTAACGGTCCCGGCGCAGCGTGGCGATGCCGATGCCGGCGCCGCGCGGTCCGTCCCACGGGAAGAGCTCGTCGTTGATCTCGTGCGGGTAGGCGCGGCCGCCGTAGTAGATCCAGTGCTCGTCGCCCACGTCGATCGGACCGCCGGCGTTGAGGTCGAGCATCTGCCCGTCCCAGGAGCCCGTCGGCCCGCAGGGAATGAAGGTCTGCCGCCCGCCGGCGCGCCACCACAGCTCGCCGTCGCGGCTGGAGATGAGCTGCAGGTCGCGCATCAGCGGCTGCGTGGGGTTGTCCGGATCGGAGTGGTAGATCTCCAGCAGGCCAAGGTACATCCCCTGGTGGGTCCAGCCCCCCTGCCGGTAGAACTGCACGTCGCGCGGATCCCGGTCGTCGGGAAGCAGGCAGTTGACCGGCCGCGTCCAGGCGCGGAAGTCGTCGCTGAAGCTGATGCCGCGCACCCGTGACATGACGCCCTGATCGCCGACCGCGTCCGGGCGGATCTGGTGCCGCTTGGTGAAGGCGATGAAGCGCCGCCGCAGCGGGTCGTACATGCAGGCGTTGGCGTCGCTCATGTGCGGATCGTCGTCACGGCGGGTGAGCGCCGGCGGCTGCCCCGTGGGCCAGTGGATGCCGTCCGGCGAGGAGATCGCGTAGTACCCGTAGCCGGTCCGGAAGCGTTCGCGCGCGGCCTCGCTCAATGGCACCTCGAAGGTGAACATCCGGTAGCGCTCGGCGGGCGGGGCGTCCGTATCGGGCATGATCGACCCGCCGCCGAACTTCCACTCGTCGCGCCTGGCCAGCTCGGGGTGCTGCGTCCAGTAGACGACGTTGGTCTTCCGGCCATCGATGCGGTAGCGGTCGAACAGCGGCTTGCGCCACGCGAGCCCGTCGTCCGACTCGGCGTAGGCCAGCGCGCCGGTGCCGCTCAGGTACCAGGCGCGGAACCTCCCGTCCGCTTCGCGCAGCACCGTGCCGTGCAGCACGGCGTAGTCGTTCTCATACGGCAGGTCGCCGCGGATGACCGGATTCGCAGGGTGCTTGACCGGCTGATGCAGTTGCTTGCTGACGCCGCGGGTGCGCTGCACCAGCGCGTCGTCGACGAACAGGTGCCGCTTGCTGCCGATCGAGCACTTGTAGTGGTCCTCGAAGGGCCACGTCAGCTTCTTGCTCATTTCCGTTACCTCCTGGTCGCCCTACGGATCGGTCGTGCGGATTCAGCCCCAGAACAGATTGTCGCGCTGGTGGCCGGCAGACATCAGGCGGCTCCCGCCCGGGCGGAAGCCGGGCAGAGAGGACAGTACCCGCCGCCGATGCCGTCGGGCCGCGGGTGGCAGTCGTTGTCGAGCTTTGCCGCGTGACCGTCGAGCTCATGCCACAGCCGGCACTCGCGCTCGAAGGCGTCGCGGTCCGAGTCCGCATGCTCGAACCAGAAGACCCGGTAGCCGGGTCCGTCCCGGCGGGCCAGGGCCGATCCCAGGCTCTCGCCGCGCCGCGTGCGCCCCACGCGGCCGCGGTAGTGGCGTACTGCGGGGTCGCCTCGATGCGGCGCAGCAGGAGACTGCGGGTCGCTGACGACGGCGCCGATGACGCTGCGGGAGATCTGGTACGGTCCCTCCACGCCGGCTCAGGCTAGGCCGTAGACGGGGATGGCCGCGCCGTGGACCGCCGCGGCGGCGTCCGAGGCCAGAAACAGGATCACGTTGGCCAGCTCCCCCGGCGCCACCCACGCGGCGGGGTCGGACTTCGGCATCGCCTGCCGGTTGGCGGGCGTGTCGATGATGCTCGGCAGCACGGCGTTGACGTTGACGCCGTCACGCTTCAACTCCGCCGACAGCGACTGCGTGAGGGCCAGGACCGCCGCCTTGGTTGCGCCGTACACACCGTTGCCTGCCTCGCCGCGCAGCGCCGCGCGGGCGGACACGTTGACGATCGCACCCCCGCCGGAGGCCACCAGCGCCGGCGCCGCCGCGCGGCACATGGCGAAGGTGGTGCGAAGGTTGAGGTCCAGGAGGTGCTCCAGGGTCGCGTCGTCCGCGTCCGCGATCTTCGTCCACCGATAGCCGCCGGCCAGGTTGACCACCGCCTGCAGGGCTCCGGACGGGACCTGCAGGAACAGCTCCTCCACGTCGGCCGCCCGGCGCACGTCGCAGCGGTGCAGCTCCACGCGGTCGGCGGCGCCCGCGAACCGCTGCCGGAACGGGGCCACCTCGTCTTCCGCCACGTAGGTCACGAGCACGTGCGCGCCCGCCTCCAGGAAGCGGCGCACCACCGAGCCACCCAGCGCGCCGGTGCCGCCGGTGACGATGACGGTGCCGCCGGCGAAGTCGATGCGCATGGGTGATCGGTCCTCTTCAGTCCAGCCGCAGGAGTGCCGGCGTGTGCTCGGCCACCCAGGCGCGCACGCGGTCGTCGTCCGTCCACGGCATCGGCGGACCGGCCCACATGCAGCGGAGGTTCGCGCTTGTCATCACGCGGTCCATCGTAAGGCGGCGGGCCGTCCTGTCAAGGCCGGCGAGCGGCTATACTCGGGAGCCGTGGTGCGCCGTGAAGTGAATCTTGCAGCCTCGACAGAGGAACGATCCGGGAGCCGAGCCGCTCATGCCACGGCGAAGGCCACGACCGCTGCGCAAGGGGCAGAACGCGGCAGGAGGGAAGGGTCCCTGTCTACCAGGACGAAGGGGTAGGAATCTGCCAATGGCCGAGCAATTCGGGGTAGATCTGGACCGGGTACGGGCGTTCCTCGCCGCCAGGGATGAGCGCCGCCGAGCGCGGATCGACGCGCGCTTCGCGCGGGCCACCCGCGACGCGCAGGCGATCATCACCGAGATCGCGGCGCGCGTGAACCCGCGCCGGATCTACCAGTGGGGGTCACTCCTCGATCGCGAGCGCTTCAGCGAGATCTCGGACATCGACATCGCGGTCGAGGGGTTGACCGGCCCTGAGGAGTTCTTCATGGCGCTCGGCATCGCCATGGAGGCGACCGGCGTGCCGGTCGACATCGTCGAGATGGAGAAGGTTCCCGCCGATGTCGCCAAGCGTATCCGCGAGCGGGGCGAACTGGTCCATGAGCGAAGCGATCCGTGAGCTCGCCGCGCTGATTCGGGCGCACCGGCACCGGCTCGTTGCCGTGCACGGGTCGCTGCAGAGCGCCCTCCAGAATGAGATCGCGCAACTCGGCAAGACCCGCGTATCGGCGCTCATCGCCGCGGGCCTGCTGGAGAGCTACTACACCTGCCTCGAGACGATCTTCCTCCGGATCTCTCAGCATTTCGACAACGACCTCGAATCCGAGCGGTGGCACAGCGATCTCCTGCAGAAGATGACGCTGGAGATCGACGGCGTGCGGGCGGCAGCCGTGTCGCAGGCGGCTTTCTCTGCGCTCTTCGAGTTGCTCAAGTTCCGGCACTTCAAGCGCTACTACTTCGAGCTGGAATACGACTGGGATCGGCTCGACTTCCTGGTGGCCAAGCTCTCTCAGGCGCACCCGCTGGTGCTCCACGATCTGCAACGGTTCGAGCGTTTCATGAGCGCGTTGGAGGATCGTAGGTGATGAGCCCTACTCCGGGCGGCGAGGGCCGGAAGGAAGCTGCCGGTCTCCAGAAACTCGTCGATCCGGCCTCTCGGGAGCTTCAGAAGCGGGCCGTCGCTCAGAACCTGCTTGCGGAGTCGAGCGGTGTCAGGGAACAGGCGCACGCGCTGCGCCGGAGCGGCGGCGACGCGCCGGCCGGCCCCTCGCAGGCGGAGCTGGACCGGTTCAGCTTCCTCCGGGACGGCCCGGAGCCCGAGCGGACCGTGCACGAGCTGCCCGCTCGGACGCGGCAGGACCTGCAGCTCGCCGAAGTCGTCCGCGCCATGGCCGTCCACGGGTCTGTCGAGCGTTATCTGACCGCGCTGCTTGGAGCCCAGCTCGGCACGGTGGACCAGATCCGGCACCGGCAGTCGGTGCTGCAGCCGATCCTGGTCGACGTCGATCCGGCCAACTGGAACGGTGCTCCCAGCGCCGCCGTCCTGATCAGAGGCGCGTCCAGCAAGAAGCCGCCGGTGATCCCCCAGGCTGCCAAGCTTGCTGGAGGTCCCCTTCGGTCAGCCGAGGAAGGTCTCGGAACACGATCTGGGACACGCGTTTCTTGGTCCCGGAAGGAGCTCGTTCGTATCCGATGACCCAACGGAAGATAGCACCCACGTGTAGCTTGGCAGCATCGTCGTCGGAGATCTCGGCCAAGGGAATGATCGCTTCTTCCTCCTCATGCGAAGAGCCGCTGGTCAAGTCGACCAGCCTCGCCACAAACTCGTCTCCAATTGTCTCCAGAACGTAGCCTTCCCACTCCTGAAGAGCGTGCAACGTCGCTCGCCTTGACGCGGGCGCTACAGACGGCGGAGCGTTTACCAGAGAGATGTCCGCCCCGAGCTGCCAGGGACCTGATTGCATCGTCAGGCCTTCCGCTGCCGTCGCGCGTGGCCTGGAGTCGGTTGTCTCCGCGGCGTCCTCCTGCCGAACCAGTGCCAAACGCACCGCTTCATCCAGAAGCGAAGCTGCGGCGGCGCCCACACTCCCCGCGCCGGTACCGTCGTCGACGTCGTCGAAGCTATGGGCGGTGGCAGTTTCGCCAGACTGTGCCACGAGGCTAATCCTCCTTCGCCAAGGACATGATGTGATCAACGATACCATCGCTTCGCCGTATCGAGTTATCGAAGCCGCCTTCCAGGAACCCGATCAGTTGTGCTCGTCCGCCTGTGTCCGCCGGATCGACTGCGAAGTGATCATTGACCCGGACGTAGACACCTGACCGACCACCGCCGATCCGGTTGGACGGTTCGACGGTGACGTTGACTTGGCCACCGGGAGGCCTGCCCGCGAGCTGAAGCTGCGACATCGTGAGTGATGTCATTCCACCGTGCTCGCCCGCCAGATCGAGTTCCTGGGCGTAGGCGCCCCACGGAGCTACCGGTGCAAGCGTTCTTCCGATCCGGTCTCGCTCAGTCGAACCTGTCACTCGAAAGTGCACACGGCGGTTGATGCCCATCGCTGTGAGAGGCGTGTGATCGAGATGCTCTTTGAACACACGCACGACGAGGTCGCGTACGCGAACGTACGGTGCCTGCGCCGATTCGGCCATGAAACGGTCGGTCGTGACCTGCAACCGCAGCCAGTCCGTCGAGAACCGGGTCAATTGCGCATGAGCCACCTCCAACTCCGCGCTTTCGGCAGCGCTCTCCGGCAGGAGACCGTGCAACGCGAACCACGCTGGTGTGAAGATCGACGGGTTGAGGCTGCCGACAAGCACGACACCTACGTCGTCGATCTCCGGTTGGATCCTCACGTCATCGCCGCTTGCGACTGCGTGGTCAAGGCAACTGCAGTCGCGTTTCGACCGACGTGTACGGAACGGCAAGGATCATCCAGGATCAGTCCTCCAGTCAGAGTATAGCTGCAGTTCCGGAACGTGCGCGTTGAAGCCACCAGTACCTGAGTAGCCCGGGACGCAAGACGGCCGGCAACCCCCGTGAGGCTGCCGGCCGCTTGATGGCGCGCTTGGTGCGCCGGCGCGGGTCCGGGCGCGTCAGAGTGCGGCTACCTGCTGCGCGCCTTGGCGGGTCCGCCGCGCGCCGGTGCGCGTGCGGTGCCCTTCGGCGTTGAGCGCCGCCGCGACCTTCGCCCACGAGAGCCCTTCGGCGCGGGCGCGCGCGATGGCCGCAAGCGTGGCTTGCTCGCCGGCATGGTCTACCGGCGCCCGTCGGCCCACCGGGAGCCGAACGGCGGGACGTTGCAATGGCGGAGGCCCTGCGCTTTCTTGACCTGGAGAGCTCGCGAGGTGCGCGCCGCGATGGTGCGCCGCTCCCATTGGGCGACGGCCGCCTGCATGGTGATGGCGAGTTCGCCGGTGGCGCTGGTCTCGGGAGCGTTCAACCTGGCGGCGACGACCCGCGAGGTGCCCGCCGACGGCGCGCGCGTGGTGCCCACCTTCCGCGTCGAGCGGGCTCCGCCCGCCGGCCACAGCCACGCGCGGACCGTGGCGCACGACAATGGCCTGCTGTTCGAGCAGATCATCGACTCCTGAGGAGCGTGGCCAACTCGCCCGGCGTGTCACGCCGCCGGGCTGAATAGCCTGGCTACCGGTCGGCAGTGCGGGAACGAGTGTCAGGATACCTTCTGGAGTTGTGGTCGGATTGTTCGTCGTCATGCTGACTCCTGCCATCATGGTCTTTCACGATCGCGAGCAACGCTTCGCCGTAGCGCTCCGCCTTCGCGGGGCCGATGCCGTGGACCATCTCCAGGGTCGCCGGGGAGTCGGGGCGGAGGACGGCGAGGTGGCGCAGCGTGCGGTCGCTGGCGATGACGTAGGGAGGCACCTGCTGGCGGCGCGCCTCTTCGATGCGGAACGCGCGCAACGCCTCGAACAGCTCGAGCCCTGCTTCATCGAGCTCCTCCACGGTGGTATCGGCAGCCGCGTACCCGCCGGGCCGTGATCGCGATGCAGCGTTCGCCCCGCCGGCCGGCCGGGCCCGCAGCGTGGGCGGCAGGAGCAGGCGCGCCGGGCGCCGGTCGTGGATCACCTCCCGACCCTCGGCGGTGACGACCGCGACCGGGCGGTCGCCGCCGTGGAAGTCGACCCAGCCGGCGGTAACGCAGCGCCGGAGCAGCCGCATCAACCACTCCTCCGTGTGGTCGGCGAGCGTGCCGAAGGTGGGCGTCCGGTCGAGGCGGGCGCGCCGCAGCCGCTCGTCGGACGCTCCCTTGAGCAGCTTCACGGCAGCCGTCAGGCCGAAACGGCCGTGGATGCGCGCGACGCCGCACAGTCCCTTGCGGACCACGAGTGCGGCCTGCTCGGGATCCTGCTCCTCGTCGTCCGCCAGGCGCAGGCAGACGTCGCAGCGCCCGCAACCGGCCAGGGTTTCCGCTTCGTCGCCGAAGTAGCGCAGGATCGCGTCGTGGCGGCAGGCGCCTCCCTCCGCCCAGCGCATCAGCTCCAGGAACAGGTTCCACTGGTGCTGCGCCACCTCCGGCGCCACCGGTTGCCCGTCGCCGTTGCGCTCGACCAAGTGGCGGCGCAGCGCCATGTCCCCCGGCGACACGATCAGCAGGCAGACGGCGGGTTCTCCGTCGCGTCCGGCGCGCCCCGCCTCCTGGTAATACGCCTCCAATGACCCCGGGGGCGCCACGTGGGCCACGCAGCGCACGTCGGCCCGGTCGATGCCCATGCCGAAGGCGTTGGTGGCCACGACGACGTCGAGCTCACCGGCCATGAAGGCGCGCTGCACGCGCTCGCGTCGGCCGCCGTCCATGCCGGCGTGATACGCCGCCGTCCGCCACCCGAGCGTGTCCAGCCGGTGCGCCTGCTCCTCCGTACTCCGTCGCGTGGGCGCGTAGACGATCGCCGTCCCGCTCTGCCCTCCGGGCTCGCTTAGCGTCTCCGCGAGCACGGCGTCGACGTGCCGCTCGCGTTCCCGCCCGGTCATCACCTCGATCACCCGCAGCGCCAAGTTGGGCCGCGCGAAGCCGTGGATGAGCTGCGGCGTGTCGGCCGGCAGGCCGAGGCGCTCGATGATCTCGTCGCGCACCACCGGCGTCGCGGTGGCGGTGCAGGCCAGCACGCGCGCTCCCGGCAGAAGCTCCACCAGCTCGCCCAGTTGCAGGTAGTCGGGGCGGAAGTCGTGGCCCCACGAGCTGATGCAGTGCGCCTCGTCGATGGCCACCAGCGGGCAGTCCATGCGCGCCAGCACGGAGCGCAGCCGATCGGAGGCCAGCCGCTCCGGCGCCACGTACACCAATTTGCAGCGGCCGGCGGCGATCATGCCGAGCCGGCGCCGCACCTCGTCCGCCGGCAGGGTCCCGGCCAGATAGGTGGCCGGGACGCCACGGCCCTCCAGGGCGGCCACTTGGTCGTGCATGAGGGCGATCAGCGGCGACACCACCACGGTCGTGCCCGGCAGCAGCGCCGCCGGAAGCTGATACGTCAGGCTCTTGCCGCCCCCGGTCGGCGCCACGAGCAGCAGGCGGCCGCTGCCCAGCAGCAACTGAATCGCCTCGCGCTGTCCCGGGCGGAACGCGGCAAGCCCGAAGTGCTGCAGGCCGGCGTCCAGCTCCACGTCATGAATAGAGGTCAAAGTCGCGCTCTTGCTTTAGTAGCCATGCGGTTCCGATGGTAGAGTGAAAGCCACCCCTCGACACCTGAGGAGTTCGACCGCGATGAACGCAGGCACGCTAACGACCAGGGCGGCCGTGACCTCCGCACGATCCGCCGCACGATCGGACGGGCGCCGGTGATCCGCCCCCTCGGCGTCGCCGTGATCGGCATGGGCTGGATGGGCTCGGTCCATGCCCGCTGCTACCGGCTGGTGCCGCAACGGTTTCCGGAGCTCGACATCGAGCCGCGCTTGGTGGTGTGCGCGGACAGCGTCGAGGCGCGCGCGCAGGAGGGCGTCACACGGGCCGGATTCGAGCGAGCCACCACGGACTGGCACGACGCCGTGACCGACCCGGAGGTGCAGGTGGTCAACATCACCACCCAGAACGCCCTGCACAAGCCGATCGCGCTGGCGGCGATAGAGGCGGGCAAGCACGTCTTCTGCGAGAAGCCGGTCGGCCGCAACCCGGCCGAGACGGCCACCATCGCGGCGGCGGCGAAGGCGGCCGGGATCATCAGCGGCGTCGGCTACAACTACCGCTGGGCGCCGGTCGTCCAGTATGCGCTCGGCCTGATCCGGGAAGGCCGGCTGGGGCCGATCACCCATTTTCGCGGCCGCTTCCTGGTCGGTTACGCCCGCGACCCGCACGGCGTGCTGTCGTGGCGCTTCGACCGCGAGCAGTCCGGGTCCGGCGCGGTCGCCGACCTGATGTCGCACGTCGCCGACCTGGCCCACATGCTGGCCGGGCCCGTGGAGCGGCTGGTCGCCAATCGGCACACTTTCATCGCCGAGCGGCCGTTGCCGACTCCGGGAGAGGGGACGCACTTCTCGGTCAAGCGCGGCGGTCCCACCGGACCGGTCACCAACGAGGACTACGGCAGCGCGCTGGTACGGTTCGCCTGCGGCGCGCAGGGCACCTACGAGGTGTGCCGGGTGATCAACGGCCCCAAGTGCCAGCTCGCCTTCGAGATCTCGGGCGCCGACGGGACGATCCTGTGGGACTTCGAGCGCATGAACGAGCTGCAGCTCTACCTGCCGGACGGCACCCCGGAGCGGGACGGCACGGTCTGGGTGCAGGCCGGCCCGGAGCATCCGTTCTTCGCCAACTTCAATCCCGGCGCGGCGCTGGGCATGAGCTTCGAGGACCTCAAGGTGGTCGAGGCTGCGCAGTTCGCGAAGGCCGTGGTCTGTGGCGCGCAGGGCGAGCCCGGCCTGGTGGAAGCCGACCATGTGGGTCAGGTGCTGGCCGCGTTCGACCGCTCGGTCGACTCCGGCGCATGGGAGACGGTGGCGCCCGTCCCTGTCCCGGCATGAGGGAGGTGGCCGCGTGTCGGTGAACCTGGGCGAGTCCATCCCGGCGTCCCGGATCCTGGCGCCGCTGCGGGCCGGGACCGATGACGAGGCGCTCAACCGCCTGCTGGCGGCGGTCGCCGCCGACCTGCAGATCCCGGACGCCGCGGGCGTGCTGGACCGGCTGCTGCACGAGCCGGTGCTGCGCGCGGCGCTGGTCGGCCACGGCGCCGCCATCATCCACAGCCGCATCGACGGGTTGCCGCGCTCGGTGACCGCCCTGGGCGTCGCGCCGCCGGGCACGTCGTTCCGGTTCGGCGGCGGCTTCCGCTACGTGGTGAGCGTGATCTTCCTGGTGCTCTCGCCGCCGGAACCGCCTGAGCCGCACCTGGAGCTGGTGTCCGCGATCGCCGGCTTCGTCCGCAACCCGCAGGCGCTGGACGGCCTCAAGGCTTCCTCCTCGCCGGAGCAGGCCACGCAGGCGTTGGCCGGTGTCTGACCCGGCCGGCGTCGATTCCGCGTTGGCGCATGCCGATCTATGATCGAGTCATGGCAGCAACCGAACAACTGACCGTCGCCCAGGCGCTCGTCAGGTACCTGAGCGTCCAGTACAGCGAGCGCGACGGGCGCCGCCGCCGGCTCGTACCGGCCATCTTCGGCATCTTCGGCCACGGCAACGTCGCCGGTCTCGGCCAGGCGCTGGAGTCGGTCGGCGCCGATCTGCCGCTCTACCAGGCGCGCAACGAGCAGTCGATGGTGCACGTCGCCTCCGGCTACGCCAAGGCGACGCGGCGGGCCGCCACCCTGGCCTGCACCAGCTCGATCGGCCCCGGCGCCACCAACATGGTGACCGGCGCCGCCACGGCGACCATCAACCGCCTGCCGGTGCTGCTGCTCCCTTCCGACTACTACGTCACCCGCCACCAGGGCAACGTCCTGCAGGAGCTGGAGCACCCGACGGCGGCCGACGTCAGCGTCAACGACTGTTTCCGGCCGCTCAGCCGCTTCTTCGACCGCATCTCCCGGCCCGAACAGCTTCTCACCGCGCTGCCGGAGGCGATGCGCGTCCTCACCGACCCGGCCGACACCGGCACGGTGACGATCGCGCTTCCCCAGGACGTGCAGGCGCACGCCTGGCACTTCCCGTCGCATCTGTTCGAGGAGCGAACGTGGCTGATCGAGCGCACGCCGCCGGCCGCCGAACGCATCGCGGAGGCCGCGCGGCTGATCGAGCGCTCGCGGCGGCCCATGGTCATCGCCGGCGGGGGCGTCAACTACTCGGAAGCATGGGAGGCGCTGACCGAGCTGGCCATACTGGGGATCCCGGTGTCGGAGACCTTCGGCGGCAAGGGCTGCTACCGCGGCCCGCGCGAGTGGTCGCTGGGCGGGCACGGCGTCGAGGGCACCACCGCCGCCGCGCGCTCGGCGGAGCAGGCCGACGTGGTGATCGCGGTCGGCACGCGTCTCGGCGACTTCGCCACGGCATCCAACAGCCTCTTCCACCACCCGGACGTGAAGTTCGTGAGTCTCAACGTGAACGCCCACGACGCCTTCAAGAACGGCGCGTTGCCGGTCGTCGGCGACGCGCGCGAGGCGATGGCTGCCTTGGCAGCGGCGTGCCGGCAACGGGGAGTGGACCTCACGCACCGGAAGACGGAGATCGCAAGGCTCCACGCCGAGTGGGAGGAGGTCAAGGCCAGCGACGCCTTCGCCCCGCAGCCCGGCCAGGCGATGGGCGAGGGCGAGTTGATCCAGGCCTTCAACGCCGAGGCGCAGGCCGGCGACTCGGTGGTGGCCGCGGCCGGCGGCCCGGTCGGCAACCTGCTGAAGCTCTGGGATGCCACCGGCGGGGCCGAGTGCCACCTGGAGTTCGGCTTCTCCTGCATGGGCTGGGAGATGCCGGCCGCCTTGGGCGTCCGCATGGAGCAGCCGGAAGGTGAGGTTTACGTCTACCTGGGCGACGGCAACTACCTGCTGAACCCCATGGAGCTGATGACGGCGCTGCAGGAAGACATGAAGATCACGGTGGTCGTGGCCGACAACCACGGCTTCCAGGTGATCCGCCGCCTGCAGATGGCGCGCGCCGGCCACTCGTTCGGCACCGAGTTCCGCACCCGCGTCGACGGCGACGACGGCCGCCGTCTGGACGGCGAATACCTGGCGGTCGACATGGCCGCGATCGCCGAGGCCATGGGCGCACGCGGCTTCCGCTGCACCACCCCGGACGAGGTGCGCGCGGCCGTGCGCGAGGCGCGTTCCGAGCGGCGGAGCTGCGTGATCGTCGCCGAGATCGAGAAGCACCGCTACGTGCCGGGCGCCGGCACCTGGTGGGACGTCGCCCCGGCCGAGGTGAGCCGCAGCGAGGTGACCCAGACCCTGCGCTCCGAGTACGAACGGGACCGAGCCGCTTTGCAGCGCTACCACTACTGAACGGGCGCCCTCCGCTCGGCGGATGTTCTCCACCGCTCAGGGCTCGTCCGGAGACCGACACCTTCAACCTCAGCCTGGAAGGCACGCGCAGTGAGCGTGGACCGGGTGCGGTCGACCACGGAGTGACCGCCCAGGGCGCCGTGCGCTTCTGACCGACAGCCGTTGCCTGCCCGGACGGGTCCGTGATAGGAACTGGTCCGCAACACACATTGTGGAGGTTCCACCTTTGAAGAAAGCAGTTGTCGTTTCAGTAGCGGCCCTTCTCGGGGTACTGCTCGTGGCCGGGATCGCGAGCGCCGAGCGCTTCGTGATGATTACGCACACCCAGGGCACCGATCCGTTCTGGCCCGTCGTTCAGAAGGGCGGCGAGGACGCGGCCCGCGCCGTCGGGGCCGATTTCGAGTACAACTTCGCCCCCTCCGGAGACATGGCCGACATGGCGCGCCTCATCGAGGCGGCGGTCGCGACGCAGCCGGATGGGATCGTCGTGTCCCTCCCGGACGCCGACGCGCTTGGGGGCGCCATCGAGAGCGCCGTCGAAGCCGGCATCCCGGTCATCACCATGAACTCCGGGCTCGAGTCATCCGCCGCGGTCGGAGCGCTCATGCACGTCGGGCAACCCGAGAGGCTGGCCGGCGAAAAGGCGGGAGAGCGCGCCAAGGCCGAAGGCGCCACCAAGGCGATCTGTCTCAACCAGGAGTCGTTCAACACGGCGCTGGTCGACCGTTGCGCCGGGTACTTCGCGTCGATGGGGATGGATCTCAACATGATCGACGTCTCGAACGACGTCGCGCAGATCAAGACGCGCACCGCCGCCGCCCTGCAGGCGGACCAGGACATCGATGCCGTGCTGGCGGTCGGGCCGCACGTATGCGTGGCGGCTGCCGACGCGGTGCGGGAGGTCGGAGCGGAAGTCCACCTCAGCTGCTTCGATCTGTCGCCCGAGGTGATCAACCTGATCGAGGCAGGCGACGTAGCGTTCACGATCGATCAGCAGCAACGCCTGCAGGGCTACATGCCCATCATCGTGCTGCATCTCTACAACCAGAATGCAGGTCTGCTTCCGGGCGCGAACATCCCGTCCGGCCCCGGCTTCGTCGACGCGTCGAACGCGGCCGGCGTCGCCGCTCAGGCCGGCGTGAACCGATAGGAGAACGGTCGCCTGAGGGTACGCCGGCGGCCGGCTCGCTCCCCGGGTGGGGGAGTGAGCCGGCCGCCGACGGATCGTTCATGGCTCGGAGGAGGCTGCGATCAGGATGGCTTCTACGACTGACAAGGGAGTGAGAACGGGAAGCTCCGGACTCCGTTCGGAGGCCGACCGGCTGAAGGAAGCCGGCTGGCTCTCCCGCCTCGTACATAGCCCGGAAATCGGGTCCTTCTCCGGCATGTGCGTCCTGCTCGTGTTCCTGGCAATCGCTGCCGGGGACGTCGTCTACAACCCGCTCGGGATCAAGAACAACCTCGCGATCGTCGCTCAGCTCGGGATCATCGCGACCGGAGCCTGCATGCTGATGATCGCGGGCGAGTTCGATCTGTCCATCGGTTCGATGATCGGCTTCGCCGGCATGTCGATGGCGATCATGCTCAAGTGGGGACTCCCGTTCGGTCTGGGCCCGGCATCGCCGCTCGCGGCGTTCCTGATCACCCTGTGCATCACCCTGATCATCGGCTGGCTGATCGGCACGATCGTCGTCCGCACCCGGCTCTCGTCCTTCATCGTCTCGCTCTCCTTCCTCTTCATCCTGCGCGGCGCGACCGAGGTGAGCTTCCGGACTTTCAACCAGGGTTCCACACAGGTTTCCGGACTGCCGGATTTCAAGGAGACGGACTTCTTCGCCGCCCTGTTCGGGGGCGAGACCTTCCAGTGGTTCTACGACCTCCTCTTCTGGCTCGGCCTCAACTTCAACCGGGCCGGCGACCAGTGGGTCACCGGCTTCGACGCGAAGGTCGCCTGGTGGATCGTGATCTCGGCTGCCGCCTGGTTCGTGCTGTCGCGTACCGAGCTGGGCAACTGGATCTACGCGACCGGCGGAAACGAGGAGGCCGCGCGGGCGAACGGCGTGCCCACAAACAAGGTGAAGGTGTCGCTGTTCATGTTCACGGCGTTCTGCGCCACCATCTTCGCCGCGACCCAGGTGTTCGACACGAACACGGCCGACGCCGCGAAGGGGAACCTCAAGGAGCTGGAGGCGATCGCGGCATCCGTGGTCGGCGGAGTGATCCTGTCAGGAGGTTTCGGATCGATCGTCGGAGTCATTTTCGGGGCGGTCATCTTCGGGCTCGTGCAGAACTCGGTGTTCTACATCTCCTGGATCGATGGCTCGTATTACCGGATGTTCCTGGGCACGGTGCTGCTTGTGGCGGCGCTCAGCAACGAGACCATCCGCAAACGGTTTACCGGGGGTATATGACGTGACCGGGGCGCTGATCAGGCTCGACGGCATCGTCAAGCGCTTCGGCAACTTCACGGCGCTGAACGGCGTGTCCGTGGACGTGCACGCCGGCGAAGTGCACGCGCTCCTCGGCGACAACGGAGCCGGGAAGTCCACCTTGATCAAGGTGCTTGCCGGCGTCCATCAGCCGACCGCGGGAACGATCTATCTCGATGGCCAGCCCGTCGTGTTCCGCAACCCGCTGGCCGCATCCGATGCCGGGATCGGTACCGTCTACCAGGACCTCGCCCTCAATCCCCTGACCTCGGTAACGCGCAATTTCTTCATGGGGCGAGAGCTCACACGGGGGCCGCGGCCGTTCGGGGTCATGAGGACGGCCACCATGAACCGGATCACCCGTGAGGAGATGGCCAAGATCGGCATCAACATCGCCGATCCCGAGCAGGCCGTGGGGACGATGTCCGGCGGCCAGAAGCAGGCTCTCGCGATCGCTCGCGCCATCTTCTTCGGGGCACGGGTGCTCATCCTCGACGAGCCGACCTCCGCCCTCGGACAGAAGCAGCAGCTCGAGGTGCTCAAGACCATCAAGCGCGTGCGGAGCCGCGGGGATATCGCCATCATCCTCATCACTCACAACGAGATACACGCGCAGTTGGTCGCCGACCGCTACACCTTCCTCAGCCTCGGCCAAGTGATCGGCAAGGGGGTTGCCGAAGACCTTGGCGGCGGCGACATCCGCACGCTCATGGCGGGCGGCGCTCAGATGGCCGACCTCGAGGAAGAACTGGCCGCCATCAACTGACGATTCATCGACCCAGGCCGGTCCAGGTCAGGCTGCGCTCCCAGAGGTCGCGAGCCAGGTCGCGGTTCCCCGCCTGTGGCTGCGGTCTGCGTTCCGCGGCGACGTGGAAGTAACGGCCGGACGCGGCCCCGTCAGCGGAGCGCCGGATCGCTGCCATGACCGCGTTGCCCCCCACGTCGGGATCGCGCATGAAGATCGTCACGGCCCGCATCAGCAGGCCGAGCGCGCCGTGGTGGCGGCTCCAGATGCCGGTGGCCAGCACGCCGGGGTGCACGGCGGCCGCGGCAACGCCATCGGCTTGCCAGCGCCGTGCCGACTCCATCGTAAACAGGACATTGGCCAGCTTGGCATCGCAATAGGCCGGGAACCCGCCCCTCCACGCCCGGCCGCGGGCGATCTCTTCAAGAGGCGCGCGGAGCAGGTCACCAAAGCGATGGGCGGTGGAGCTGACGTTCACGATCCGGCCGCCTCCGTGCAGGCGGTCCAGCAGCAAATTGGTCAACAGGAAGTGGCCGAGATGGCTGGTGGCGAAGGTCTGCTCGAAGCCCTCGGCCGTGGTCTGCAGACGGTCGAGCGCCAGGCCCGCGTTGTTCACCAGGATGTCGATCCGCGCGAGGCGATCGCTCAGTCGCGACGCCAGTCCCCGCACGGAGGCCGGGGAGGACAGGTCCGCCAGCTCCAGCGTGGCGGCGGCGCCGGAACGGGAGCCTTCGAGTTCGGCCAGCGCCCGCACGCCCCGCGCCCGGTCGCGGCACACCAGCGTGACCTCGGCCCCCGCCGCAAGCAGCAACTCCGTCACCGATCTGCCGACGCCGGAGTTGGCGCCGGTCACAACCGCGGCGCGTCCGCTCAGATCCACGCGTGGCAGTCTGCGCGGCCTGCCCCGGTTCGCCAAGCGGCATGCTGGTGACGTTCCGTCGTCGTCCTGCTGTTTCATGGGGGTGGTTGTTGGTCGAGTCGGAGAGTCGGATTCTGCTCCAGCCTCTGACCCGCGACGTTCTCATCTCCGCTTGCGTTACGATCGGCCCATGGTCAACTTCGCACTCCTGGGGGCGGGGAGGATCGGCGCCATGCACGCAGCCAACCTCGCCGCGCGACCCGACACCCGGCTGGCGTACGTGCACGACCCGGTAGCGTCCATGGCGTCGGCGGTCGCCGCGCGGCACGGAGCAGCGGTCGTGCCGGACATCGATGCCGCGCTCGGCACGGACGTCGACGCAGTGCTGATCGCATCGTCCACCGACACCCACGTGGACCTGATCATCGCGGCGGCCGGCGCCGGCAAGGCGGTGCTGTGCGAGAAGCCGATCGACCTGAGCCTGGAGCGCGTGGATCGGTGCTGGCGGGAGGTGCGCGATACCGGGGTGCCGATCCAGATCGGCTTCAACCGCCGCTACGACCCGACCCACCGGCGGGTGCGGGATCTGGCAGCGGGCGGCGCCATCGGCGCGATTCACCAAGTGATCATCTCAAGCCGCGACCCGGAGCCACCGCCGGCAGCCTACCTGCGCGTGTCCGGCGGGCTGTTCCGGGACATGATGATCCATGATTTCGACCTCGCCCGCTTCGTGCTCGGCGAGGAGCCCACGTCGATCACGGCGATAGGCAGCGCGCTGGTGGATCCCGCGATCGGCGAGCTGTGCGACGTCGACACCGCCATGGTCATGATGTCCACGGCGTCAGGGGTCCAGTGCCACATCAACTGCTCCCGCCACGCCGCCTACGGCTACGACCAGCGGCTGGAGGTGCACGGCTCGCTCGGCATGGTCTGTTCCGGCAACCGGCTGGAGGACGAGGCGCGGCTGTTCACGGCGGCGGGCGCCGGAGCGCCGGCGCCGCTCCAGCGCTTCTTCATCGAGCGTTACGCGGCGGCCTACCAGGCCGAACTGGGCGATTTCATCGACGCGGTCGCGACCGGCCGGGAGCCGTCGGTGACGTTCGCAGACGGCCGGCGCGCGCTGGCGTTGGCGGTGGCCGCGCTGAGCTCCCTGGAGAGCGGCGGCACCGTGCCGGTGCCAGATGTCGCAGCGTCAGAAAGGGGAGGGGTCTGCGGCTGAAATCGACAATCGCAAGGCTGCTGGTCGGCATGGGAGCGGCGGGAATCGGGCGTCGCCTACGACCTGCGAGGTCGCGGGACAGCGCCAATTCGACGTGGTCGGGTCGCCGGGATACCCGCTGCCGGTCACGGTGATAGCGTACGTGTCGATGCGGCTGGCCGTGGAGCCGGAGTACCGGAGGGAGTGGCGCTGCGCGGCGTCGAACGGCTCTGGATCGGGGTGGACTGAGTGGCGGTTGCACTATAATCGCCGCGTATGGCGATTACCGTAGGGACGGGGCCGGACTCGTGGGGTGTCTGGTTTCCGTCCGATCCGAAGCAACCCCCTTGGGAACAGTACCTGGATGAGGCCGCCGCGGCCGGCTACGAATGGACGGAGCTGGGGCCCATCGGCTACCTGCCGACCGATACCGACGTCCTGCAGGCGGAGCTGGAGAGGCGTTCCCTGAAGCTCTGTGGCGGCTTCATCATGCATCACCTGGAGGACGAAGGAGTCGCCGACGTGGTGCTGCGCGACATCGACCACGTGTCCGGGCCGTTCAACCAGCTTGGCGCACGCTTCGTCGTCCTCATCGACGACGCGTACACCAACCTGCAAACGGGTGAACTGGAGCGTCCCAGGGAGCTGGACGACGCGGCGTGGGCGCGCCTGGTCCAGACCGCCGATCGCGCCCAGGAACGGGCGGCCGGCTACGGATTACAGGTGGTGTACCACCCGCACGCCGATACCCACGTGGAGAACCACCGGCAGATGGAGCGCTTCCTGGCGGACGTCGATCCGTCGGTCATGCTCTGCCTGGACACCGGTCACGACGCCTACACCGGCGGCGATCCGATCGCCTTCTTCGAGAAGCACCACGAGCGCATTCCCTACCTGCACCTGAAAAGCATCCGCGGCGACCTGCGCGAGCAGGTGCACCGCGAGGGAATACCGTTCGCGACCGCGGTCGGGCAGGGGATGTTCTGCGAGCCATCCGAGGGGGAGGTCGACTTCGAGCGCCTGCGCGACGTCGCCCATCGGATCGGCTACGACGGCTTCGGGGTGGTGGAGCAGGACATGTACCCGCCGGCGCCCGGCGCACCCTTTCCCATCGCCAAGCGGACCAGGGAGTACCTCCGGGACATCGGACTGGGTTAGCGGAGATCCTTCACGCTAGTATCGTGTCAACGATATAAGGCTGCATGCTAACATGCCTCTCAGCAAGTCACAGTCACGCTGCTGGGAGGGGTGAAGTGAAGAAGCTCTACGTGATCCGTTTGAGCGCCGAAGAACGGAAGGAACTGACGAGTCTGGTCGACACCGGGAAGCAGGCCGCCTACCGTCGGCGCCATGCGCAAATCCTGCTGCTGGCCGACCAAGGAGAGCACGGACCCGCCGAGCCCGATCATGAAATCGCAAAGCAGGTGCGCGTCTGGCGAACGACCGTAGAGAAGGTGCGCAAACGATGTGTGCAGGAAGGGTTGGAGGCTGCCCTGGAGCGCCGCAAGCGCAGCCGCGTGCGCTCATCGGTGCTGGATGGCGAAGGGGAAGCTCAGTTGATCGCCATCGCCTGTAGTGAACCACCGGCAGGACGCGCGCGGTGGACGCTGCGGCTGTTGTCTGATGAGTTGCAGCGACGCGAGGTGGTGCAGTCGATATCGCACGAGACCGTGCGCAGGGTATTGAAAAAAAAACAAGCTCAAGCCGTGGCGCAAGAAGATGTGGTGCATCCCGCCCAAGCAGGACGCCGCGTTCGTCTGTGCGATGGAGCAAGTCCTTGCGGTGTATACCCGTCCTCATGATCCGGCGCATCCGGTGATCTGCATGGATGAGACGCGCAAGCAGTGCGTGCGCGAGACGCGCGTGCCGCTGCCTGCGGTGCCTGGACACGCAGCCCACTACGATGCCGAGTACGAGCGCAACGGGGTCGGGCACCTGCTGATGTACTACGCGCCGTTCGACGATTGGCGGCGCACCGACGTGGCGGCCGATCATAAGGCGGCGACGTGGGCCGAAGGGGTGCGCCGCTTGGTGGAAGACGACTTCCCCACAGCCCGGCGGATTACGCTGGTCATGGACAACTTGAACACGCATAGCGGCGCCTCGCTGTACAAGAGCTTCCCGCCGGCCAAGGCGCGTGCGTTGCTGGACAAGCTGGAGTTCGTGTACACGCCGAAACATGGCAGTTGGCTGAACATGGCAGAGGCGGAGTTCAGTGTCCTGTCGCAGCAGTGCCTGGATCGGCGGATAGCCGACATCGACATGCTGAGCGAGGAAGTCCGCGCATGGACCGACGAGCGCAATCGGACCAGCGCGCCGGTCAACTGGCGCTTTACCACCGCTGATGCACGGATCAAGTTGCGTCATCTCTATCCGGTCATGAAAGAGTGACGAGGCACTAGTAGGGCGATCCCACGCTGATAAGGGACTGGATGTTCCTGAATGAGTTGGGTGCGGCTCTTTTAGGACGACCATCAAAGTCATATGGGATAATGATTTAGGAATCGTTCCTACCCTTGACGCGCCGTCTGAACGGCACATATGCACCTGACCAGTCGTAAGTCGTAAGGTCCCTGCTCGCTCGGGACGGTGGTCGCGGCCCGACCGACCGGTAACGAGCAGGCGCCGCTGCCTTGTACTTCGCGTTCCAGACTTGGCGCGACGTAGATTGAGCGCGCCTGGGTTCTGGCTGTGCAGAGTGACTCTCGAAGTGTCCGGCATCTGTCATCGTTCTTATGTCATTCCCTCACAAAGAGTTACAAGCAGCTCAGCAGGACTATTCTTAGGCTGCGATTTAGCCGGTTTACGCTCCTCGTTCCCTGGGCTCAATCCCCAAGCTCAGCGCACCCACGGTCCCGCGTATTTGTCGGATCAATACCCAGCCTCCGCGGCCCCCTTCGCCATGCGATCCTTCTTCGCCCCCACCGCAGCGATTACGTGCATTTGCCTTCACCACAGTCACTTAGGGAAGGATCCATCCCTCACAACGGTGGTCGTCGCAAAAGAGCCGCACCCGAATGAGTTGCCATGGCTGTGCGCCATGGACCTTCGGGGGTTGCGGGAGCAGCTACTGGCGCAGACCCACGCCAGCAGGGTTGTGCTCGACGAGGTGGTGAGGCGGCTGGCGCGCGCGGACGAGCGGGTCACGTGGGACGCGCTGATGGACCAGCATCGCGTCCGCCAAGTCTCCGAACGGCCATTCCTGCGCCGCTGACGGCCTGTCTGCGCGTCGGTGGTGTTTTTGGGGCCCGTCCTGGAGCTTGTCGAGGCCGTGACGGGCCGCTACGGCGCGCAGGTGGCGATTCCGGGGCTGGTCATGATCGACGGTCTGTTACGGAACACTGGTCTGAATTGGGACTTCGGCGCACCGGCCGCCCGCCCGGCAATGTCGCGTTGCGTGTCGATCATGGGGCGCGTCGAGAATCGCGTTTCCTGGCCGCTGACGCGGGCGGAGGGCACTGACCGGTACTTGGGACGGGCGCCGTGACGGGCCGTAGACGCGATCCTTGGCGTGGGCTACGATCCTGACGATGCTGAAGGTTACCCCGTTCGTCAAAGGCATGGCGACGTTTATTCCCGGCGTGTATCCGCTGTTCCGCGCCTTAGGGCTTACGGGTACACAGTCGCCGAACAGTATTCGATCGGCATCGTACCATTACACGGTTTGGTTGCGACACTTGATCCTGGCAAGCGAGAACGGACTACCGAAGAATCCACGAGTGGTTGCCGAGTTGGGGCCAGGGAGTTCGTTGGGATCGGGCTTGGCAGCGCTCCTTACGGGTGCAGAGCGCTATTACGCATTGGACATCGTCCGGCATGCAAACGTTGCCAGGAATCTCAGAGTGTTCGATGAATTGATCGATCTCCTGCACAGCAGAGCGGACATCCCGGGCGATGAGCAATTTCCTGGCGTCTATCCAAAGCTCGCGTCATACCGATTCCCCCACCAATTGCTGGACCGTAAAAGGCTCGGTCACGCTCTCGAACCGGCGCGGCTCGCCAGGATACGCCGGTCGGTAGCCCATCCCACCCAAGGCGATTCGTACGTTCGTTATATCGTGCCCTGGTACGACGTAACGGCCATTGAAGCCGGCTCGGTCGACATGCTGTTTTCGCAGGCCGTGCTCGAACATGTCGACAAGGTGGCCATCATCTACGATCAGATGTATCAGTGGCTAAAGCCCGCCGGGGGGGGGGGGGTCGCATGAGATCGACTACCGCTGCCACGGCAACGCAAATGACTGGAACGGACATTGGACCTACTCAGATTTCGCATGGAAATTGGTTTACGGAAGGAGGCCGTATCTGCTCAATCGATGGATGCACTCGTGGCATGTGAAGGCGATGGAGCAGGCTGGTTTCAAGATCAACGTCGAGCAGACGACGCGACAGCCGTCCAGGATCGAATCAAGATGCTTCGCGCCGCAATTCCGCGGCAACGAGGCGGATCTGACCATAGCGAATGGTTTCATACAAGCCTTGAAGCGGTGAATGTGGTTCGATGGTGGGTCGCCGTTCCTGCCCGCTGACGGCGCTGGAACGGGACTAGGTGGTATTTCGGTATGCCTAACAGCCGCCGCTTCGACAGCGATCACGAACGGCTGTTCCCCCTCTCACCTCCACAGGAGCCTGAACGCTTGGCTGCCTGAGCCGTCACGCTGACGGAATGCACCCCTTACGCACGCCGCCGTTGAGCCTGCTGGCCGCGTGTGGCATTCTGTCGGTTCGCCCTGAACCGAGGGCGGAACCACGTGGAGGTGCCGTTCGATGAGCTCGTGCATGGTCGAGGCACGCTCGCTCACCAAGGATTTCAGGGTCGCGCAGAAGCCGAGCGGCCGCTTCAGCACGCTGCGCCACTTGGTGCGGCGCCGCTACCGGGCGGTACGGGCGGTGGACGGAGTGTCGTTCTCGATACGAGCCGGAGAGCGCGTGGCCGTGCTGGGGGCCAACGGCGCCGGCAAGACGACCCTGGTCAAGCTGATGTGCGGCCTGCTTCGCCCCACCGCCGGACAGGTCGAGCTGCTCGGCACGGAGCCGATCCGCCGCCGGATCGCCGTGCGCCGGCAGATGGGCCTGGTGCTGGCGGGCCGCGTGCGGCTGTGGCCGGAGCTCACCGCGAATGACAACTTCGAGTTGCTGTACGCGCTGTACGGTCTGGATGCGGCCGCGCACGCCGCGCGCACGGCGCGGCTGGCCGAGCTGCTGGGGGTGGCCGGCGACCTGCGGACCCAGGTGCGCAAGTTGTCGTTCGGGACGCGAACCAAGCTGGAGCTGATGGGCGGGCTGCTGCACGCGCCGCGCGTGATGTTCCTGGACGAGCCCACCGTGGGGGTGGACCAGCGCACGCGTGAGGCGCTCCACGACTTCCTGGGCAGCGACCACCCTGACGGCCTGGGACGCGAAGCGGCGCTCGTGCTCACCTCGCACAACCTGGCCGACATCACGCGCATCGCCCGGCGCGTGCTGCTGATCCGGGAGGGCCGCCTGGTGTACGACGGCATGCTGCGCGACGTGGTCGCCGCGGCGCGCGAGTCGGTGCGCATCAAGGTGCGGGGACGGCGCCTGCAGGCGGGGCCGCTGCTCGAAGCGCGCGTCATTCGGGACACGCAGGACGAGCTGGAGCTCGCCGTGCACCCGCGGGCGGTCCGCCGCGTGCTGGCGGCGGTCACGGAGACGCACGACGTACAGGACGTGCGCACCGACGTCCCGAGCGCCGAGGAGGCGCTCGACGAGTTGTATCGCCACTACGGAGTCGGTCGGATTGGCGCGCCAGCGGCCAATCCGACCGACTCCGGGATGAAAGGTGGGGATGGGCCGAACGCGGGGCCGAAGACGACGGCTTTGGGGCGGGGATGAACGCTCGTTGGCGCCTGGCGGCCACCTTCCGCGAGACACCGCGAATGATCCGGAGCCTGACGAAGGCCCTGGTGACGCAGTCGATGACCTACCGGGCCGACTACCTGATCGGCATCGGCATGTCGCTGCTGCCGACCCTGATGCTCACCCTCATCTGGTGGTCGGTCCAGGGGGCGCGCAGCGGCCCCGAGCGCCTGGTCCTGCTGGCGTACTTCCTGGCCGCCGGACTGGTGGAGCAGGTCACGGATACCGGTGAGTTTCAATGGGGACTGGCAGGGCGGATCCGGAACGGCGGGGTCGAGCTGGAAGCGCTGGCCGGCGCTCCGCTGGGCATCGTCTGGTTC
This sequence comes from Spirochaetia bacterium, assembly GCA_965215345.1. GTDB lineage: Bacteria > Spirochaetota > Spirochaetia > SZUA-6 > Bin103 > CATQHW01. The sequence goes on from CBDCDL010000002.1 coordinate 4,463,701, forward strand.
GGGACGGCAGTCGGCATGCGCGTCGGTCAGATCATCGCCAAGAGTCCGGGGCTGGTGCTGCTGGTCACCGGCTTGCTGCTTGCCGGCGACTGGGTGAGCGTCGGTCACCTGGGCTACGCGCTCCTGGCTCTCTGCGGCGCCTTCGCGGGTCGGTTCCTGCTTTCCGTGGCGGTGTCGGCGCTCTCGTTCTGGATCGACGACGTCGCGGGCATCTACTTCACCATACAGTTGGCGGCGAGCGTGCTGTCCGGCCGACTCATCCCGCTCCATCTGTTGGGCGAGCGGGTGGAAGCGATCCTGGCGTTGACGCCGTTCTACTACCTCACCTTCGGCCCGGCGACGCTGCTGGCAGGCGGGACACCGCACCATCCGGTACTCGCGGGCCAACTGGTGTGGGCAGTGCTGCTGCTGGCCGCCGCCTGGGCGCTGACCCGCGCCGGCCTGCGACGGTATACGAATGTCGCCGCGTAAGGCCATGACCGTCGGCGCGGCGGTGTTCAGGGCGAGCGTGCGCGCCGACACGGCGTATCGGGGCGCCTTCCTGGCGCGCGCCGGCGAGGGCGTCGCCAGCCTGGCCCTGTCGATCGGATTCTACGGACTGATCTACACCCGGACCGACGGGATCGAAGGGTGGACCTACGCCCGGATCCTCACCCTGGCCGGCACCTTCGAGATCGTCCGGGCGGTCGTGCAGGCGCTGTTCATCCGCAACCTGCCGGCTCTCCAGGACCGCATCCACACGGGGGATCTGGACTACGACCTGCTCGTCCCGGTCAACACGCGGTTCCTGGTTTCCTGCCGCCGGCTGTCGGTGATGAGCGCGCTGCCCGCCGCGCTCGGCATCTTCCTGGTGGCCGCCGGAGCCGCCGCCGGCGAGGGACGGCCTTCGCCGGCGGGCGTGGCCGGGTATCTGGCCGTACTGCTCCTGGCCGTGGCCGGCAACTACAGCCTCTGGTTCCTGGTGATGTGCTTGGCGTTCTGGATCGAGAAGGTGGACGGCCTGCAGGTGCCCTACCTGGAGGCGCTGAGCCTCTCCCGCTATCCGCCGACGGTCCTGCCGGCTGCGGTGCGCGTGGCCGCGACCGTGCTACTGCCGGCGGTGGTGAGCGCGGCGCTGCCGGCGTCGGTGCTCTGGGGCGGGCTCGGCTGGCACGTGGCCGGGTTCGGCGCCGGCGTGGTGGCAACCGCGCTGGCGTCCGCCGCGGTGTTCCGGCGCGGCCTGCTGCGCTACGAGGGCGGCACCGCCTGAGTTCCGATTCGTTCACCGACGGCTGACGTTTCGCGACCGTGCGCCGGCGCCGCGCTCGTCCCACATGAAGACCAACAGGGCCGCGGTGACGATCGCGGCGGCGGCGACCACGGACAGCGGCACCGGCTCGCCCAGGGTGAGCGCGGCCAACACGATCACGCCGGATGGAGTCAGCGCGGTAATGGTCCCCGCCGTCGCTGCGGACAGGCGCCGGAAGGCGACGGTCATCAGCGCGTAGTTGGCCGCCGTGCCGATCACGCCCAGCGCCGCCAGCGCGGCCACCGCCTCGAGGGACACCGAGTCCGGCCGGCTGGCGAACGGCAGCAGGCACAGGTTCACGGCGGAGGCGATCGCCAGGATCGGTACCGCGATCTTCAGAGCGGCGCCGCGGCCCGGCCCGTGGCCGCCGGCCAGTGCGCGGCTTGTCAGTCCGTAAATCCCGAACCCGACGGAGGCGGCGATCATCACGAGGTTGCCGGCCCGATAGGAAGACGCCGTGTAACTACTCAGCCCACGGAGCAAGTGGTTCCAAGGGCTGGACATGGTTGGAGGCGATGGGCTAGCCTCGCAGGCGGGAGGGGCGGCATCAAGTGAGACTGGTTTCCGAACTCACACGTGCAGATATAGCTGCGGCCTACGAGGCCGGCCGTGGCTCAGTGGTCGCACTGATAGAGCAGATCATCGAGATCAATACGGACCAGCAGCAACGCATCGAGCAACAGAAGCAGCGGATCGAGCACCAGGAGCAGCGGATCGCGACGCTGGAGCGGGAACTGCAGGAACTGAGGACGGACAGTCACGACAGCGGCAAGCCGCCGTCTCGGGACAGCTTCGAGCGCAAGCAACAGGAGCGCAAGAGGAAGTCACGCAAAGAGCGCCGCAGGCGTCCGGGCGGGCAGCCGGACCATGCGGGCGCGACGCTGTGTCAGGTAGAGGAACCGACGCGGACCACGATCCACACCGTGGACGACTGCCCGTGCGGCAGCTCTCTGCGCGAACAGCCGGTAGCGGGCTACGAACGCCGTCAGGTGTTCGATGTGCCGCCGCTTGCGGTCGAGGTCAGCGAACACCGCAGCGAACGCAAGCGCTGCCCGGACTGCGGGCAGATCACGGTGGCGGCGTTCCCCGACGGCGTCGAGCAGCCGGTCCAGTACGGCCATCGGCTGCAGGCGATAGCGGCGTATCTGCGCACCTATGGCCTGTTGCCGTATCGGCGGACTGCCGAATTGTGCAAGGACCTGTTCTCGATGCCGATCAGCGAGGGGACGTTGGCGAGCATCAACGCTGCCTGCGGGCAGCGCTTGGCCGGGATGGTCGAGACGATCCGTACAGCGATCACCGTGCAGCCGATGGCGTGTTTTGACGAGACCGGGATGAGTATCGGCGGCAGGCTGCACTGGCTGCACGTGGCGAGCACGGAGCTGCTGACGTACTACGCGGCGCACGCCAAGCGGGGGAGGGAGGCGATTGCCGACATCGGCATCTTGCCGGAGTTCGCCGGGGTGGCGGTGCACGACCACTGGCAGAGCTACTTCGGCTACGAGTGTGAGCATGGGTTGTGCAACGCGCATCATCTGCGGGAACTGAGGTTCGTCGAGGAGCAGTACGAACAGGGGTGGGCGGCGGACCTCAAGGAGTTGCTGCTGACGGTCAAGGAGGCAGTGGATGGCGCGCGTGAAGAGGGGAGTCAGCACCTGGACCAAGCGCTGTGCGAGCGCTATACGGCCGAGTACCAGCGAATCATCGCGGCGGGGATGGCGGCCAATCCACCGGCGCCGCAGCCGCCGGCGGTCAGCGGCAAGCGCCGCGGACGCACGAAGCAGAGCAAGCCGCGCAACCTGCTGCTGAGGCTGTCGAAGCGCGCGGAGTCGGTGCTGGCGTTCATGAACGACTTGCGGGTTCCGTTCGACAACAACCAGGCGGAGCGGGATCTGCGGATGATGAAAGTGCAGCAGAAGATCTCAGGGACGTTCCGCAGCCAGCACGGCGCCGAGGAGTTCTGCCGGACCAGGGCCTATATCTCCACGATCCGCAAGAACGGCTTGTCTGTGATCGATGCTCTGAGTTCCGTCTTCGAAGGCCGTCCGATGGTTCCACCCTGCCTCATAACCGGCCCGCCCCCCTGAGTAGTTACGACGCCGTGAGCTCGTCGAGGGCGCCCGGCGCCGCCAGAAGCAGCCCGCCGCCGCCGATGACGCAGGCGATCGCCGCCAGCTTGACCGCGGACAGGCGCTCCCCGAGGATCCAGCGCGCCAGCAGGACCAGGGTGACGATCTGAACCTGTATCATCACCGTCCCCGCGCCCGCGGTGGTCAGGCTCATCCCCAGCGCGTAGAGCTGATAGTTGACGCCCAACGCGATGCCCCCAAGCAGGTGCCAGCCGGTGCAGGGAGCCACGTCGCTCAGTCGTCCGCCGCGCGCTCGATGGAGCACGGTCAGCAGCACCGCCGCCACCGGCAGCCGCGTCGCGGAGATCAGGATCGGGTCGAAGGAGCGGAGGGCGACCTTCACCAGGATGGGGATCATCATCCACACCGCGGTGGCCGCAAGCATCGCGGCCACGCCGGTTCGCATGGCGCGGCGGTCGCCCATGTCGGGCTGCGTCACCGCGTCGAACCCGCGATCGTGCCGCGAGGCCTGTCCGGGCCTGCCGATGCGTAGTATGTTGGACCCGATGTGACCGCGGCTTCGGCCGGACTCCGAAACGAACGGCCATCTCCCCCTGGATGAGTAATACTGACGGACCGCCCGTTGGCGGGACCGCGTCCGCGCTGGCGCAGCCCGCCTTGACCGACCGCCTGTACCGGACGGCGCGCTACCTGAGCCGCTCCTGGGAGCTCTACGTCTTCATCCTCCCCGCGGTCGTGCACATTTTCCTGTTCAAGTACCTGCCGATCTACGGCCTGAGCATTGCCTTCACCGACGGATTCTCCCTGCGCACCGGGCGGTCGGCGCCGGAGTGGAACAACTTCGCCCATTTCCTGCGGTTCTTCGACTCCGCGTTCTTCGTGCCGGTCATACGCAACACGGTGGTGATCGCCCTGTACAGCTTGGCTACCTGGCCGATCGCGCTGGTGCTGGCGCTGATGATGAACGAGGCGCGCAACCGTCACTTCAAGAAGGCCGTGCAGATGGCCACCTACGCACCGTACTTCATATCGACCGTGGTCGTCGTAAGCATGCTCACGGTATTCCTGAGTCCGCGCATCGGCGTGATCAACTCGTTCATCAAGCTGCTCGGCGGCGAGGCGATCTTCTTCATGGGCAGCCCCTCGTGGGGCCCGACGCTGTTCGTGCTGTCCGAGCTGTGGCAGAACGCCGGGTTCGGGGCGATCATCTACTTGGCGGCGCTGTCGGCGGTCGACCCTCAGCTTCGCGAGGCGGCGTTCTGCGACGGTGCGCACAAGCTGCGCATCATCTGGCACGTCGATTTGCCCTGGATCACGCCGACCATCGTGATCCTGTTCATCATGCGGCTGGGCCAGTTGCTGACCATCGGCTTCGAGAAGGTCCTGCTGATGCAGAACAACCTGAACATCACGACCATGGAGGTCGTATCGACCTACGTGTACCGGTCGGGCATCCAGCAGGCGCAGTACGACTACGCGACCGCCGTCGGGCTGCTGGAGACGGTGGCCAACTTCGCGCTGCTGGTGCTCGCCAACCGCCTGGCCCGGCACTTCGGCCAGACCTCCCTGTGGTAGCCGTCACGTGGTAGATTTCCGCAGCAGGGCCGACCGCGTCACCGACGGGGTCAACGTCGCTCTCCTGGCGGTCATCCTGGCCGTGACCATCTATCCCCTGTACTTCGTCGTCATCGCCTCCATCAGCGAGCCGACGCTGGTCTCGGCCGGGCACGTCTACCTGTGGCCGCGGGGACTGAATGTCGAGGGGTACTCCTACATCTTCCGCACCCGCCACATCCTGGCCGGCTACCGCAACTCGGTCCTGTACGCCGTCGGGCAGACCGCCGTGTCGCTGGCGTTGACGATCCCCGCGGCCTACGCCCTGTCGCGCAAGGACCTGCGGCTGCGTGGACTGATCATGTTCTACTTCGTGTTCACCCTGTACTTCACGGGCGGCATCATCCCGTTCTACGTCGTGGTGCGGCGCCTGGGTCTGAACAACTCGGCGTGGGCGCTGATCCTGCCCAACGCCGTCAACGTCTTCAACCTGATCGTGGCGCGCACGTTCTTCGCAAGCAACGTGCCGGACGAGCTCCTGGAGTCCGCGCAGATCGACGGCTGCACGAACACCCGGTTCTTCGCCAACATCGCCCTGCCGCTCAGCCAGGCGATCGTCGCCATCATCGTGCTGTTCAACGTGGTGCAGAACTGGAATGCGTTCTTCCACGCGCTGCTGTTCATCAACGACTCGGAGAAATACCCCCTCCAGCTTGTGCTCCGGCGGATGCTCATCTTGAACGAGCTGTTGTCGGGGGGGGAGGGCCTGGAGAGCTATTCCCCGGAGGAGATCCAGCGGCGCCAGATCCTGTCCGATCTGTTGCGCTACGGCATCATCGTGGTCGCGATCGCACCGCTGCTGATCCTCTATCCGTTCATACAGCGTCATTTCGTCAAGGGCATCATGGTCGGCTCGATCAAGGGATGATGCCGGCCGCCATGGCCCGTTCAGCAGCAACGAGCGGCCCCTTCGGGGCGGTTCGCTGCGCTTACGGGTCCCGAGTGATGGGACCCGAAATCACCAAGGAGGGTGCTATGAAGAAGGCACTCGTTTCGATTCCGGGGATCGCCATGCTGGTTGTCGGCATGCTGATGACCCCCGCGTTCCTGTTCGCTGCCGGCGAGGAGGAGTCCATGAGCTCCGGCGAGCTCACCGAGCCGGGCGTGTTCCCGGTGCAGCCGGGCATCACGCTGCAGGCCGGCTGGAATTCCGGCCGGTGGGGCAGCGCCGACGAGAATCTCTGGGCGCAGCAGTGGGAAGCCGACACCAACGTGACGCTGGAGTTCGTGGAGATGGAGAACGTGGAAAAGATCACGATCGCGTTCTCCGCCGACGACTATCCCGACCTGATGCTCGGCACCGCCGGCCTCGAGAAGAACCTCATCGCCCGGCTGTTGCAGGAGGGCGTCGCGCTCGACCTGCGGCCCTACCTGTTCCAGGGGTACACGCCCAATCTGGACCAGATCTTCACCGAGAAGCCGGAGGCGCTGTCCTACATGCTCAATCCCGAGGGCAAGCTCTCCAACCTGGCCCGCTTTCAGTTCCAGGAAGCGCATTACCTGGAACAGAACTACATGATCAACCGCACGTGGCTCGATGCCCTCGGACTGGACGTTCCGACGACCACCGACGAGCTGCGCGACGTGCTGATCGCGTTCCGTGACAACGATCCCAACGGGAACGGAAACACGGACGACGAGCTGCCGTTCGGCTACATGGCCACCGACGGTTACGCGCAGCACCTGCGCTCGATGTACGGCATCTGGGGCATGGCCACCAAGAACGGCATCGCCATCACCGACGGCACGGCGTACTTCGCGCCGATCACCGACGCCTATCGCGACATGATCACGTACTTCGCGGATCTGTACAGCGAGGGGCTGATCGATCCGGAGAGCTTCACCCAGTCGCGGGCGGACTTCGACGCAAAGGTCGACGATCCGGCCGGCAACGTATACGGATTCATCATCGCGGTGCGCGGCTACCAGGGCACCGACGGCCGGGCCGAGTTCGAGTCGGTGCCGCCGTTCCGCGCCCCCGGCTACGAGCCCGAGATGTGGATCCATCCCGGCCGGCTGGCCATCAAGCACGTCTGGTTCATGACCGACGCGAACCCGTATCCCGAGCACACCATGGCGTGGGCCGACCGCCTCTATACGCTGGAGAACAGCGTGCAGAGCATGTACGGCATCGCTCCGGAAGGGGTCAAGCTGGTCGACGGCGTCTGGACTCCGCAGGAGATCCCCGCCGAAGCACGCGTGAAGATCGCCACCCCGGGTGCGATTCCCGCGCTCTTCCGTGCCGAGGACTACGGCGTCAGGCTGGCCATGGACGCCAGCTCGCAGCTTCTGTACGACAACTACTACGCCCACTACATTGACTACAAGGCTGACGAGCAGTGGGTGCGGCCGGAGTTCACGGACTCGGAGCAGACCGAGGTCAACGAGCTGCGGACCGACATCGACACGCTCTGGAAGAGCAATGAAGCCCGCTGGATCACCGGCACGGGCGACATCGACGCGGAGTGGGACCAGTACGTCGAGCAGATGAAGGCCATGAGGATCGACCGCTACGTGGAGCTGCACCAGGCGGCCCACACGCGGTTCGCCGACGAGATCGGCGACTACCGCTGATCGATCATCGAATCGGATCGGACCGTGACCGGGAGCTGATACGCTTCCGGTCACGGCTCCACAACCACGGAACAAGACCATGAAAACGAACACGATGAAGCGATCGATGCGGGCCGGATCGCCCGTGGTAGGCGCGGAGCTCGCGCTGGGCAATCCCCTGGCGGGGGAGATCTTCTCACTGGCGGGATTCGACTTCGTGCAGGTCGACATGCAGCACGGCATGTGGACGGACGACACGGCCCTGCAGGCGTTCCATCGCATCTGCCTGGGCCAGGCGACCCCGTCGGTGCGCGTCGTCGGCAACGACTACGCCGCCATCGGCCGCGTGCTCGACCGCGGCGCGCTCACGGTGGTCGTGCCCATGGTCAACTCGCCCGAGGAGGCCGAGGCCGCCGCCGGCGCGGTGCGCTATCCGCCGCGAGGCAGGCGATCGAGTGGAGCGCCCACCGGCTACCTGACCTACGACGCGGACTATGGCGAGGAAACCAACGGCGAGATCTGCCTGATGGTGCAGATCGAGACGAAAGAGGCGGTGGCCGCCGCGCGGGAGATCCTGTCCGTCGACGGCGTGGACGGCTGCATGATCGGACCGAGCGACCTGGGCAAGTCCCTCGGCCCGTCCGTGGACCGGGAGGAGCAGGCGCGCCTGCAAATTCAGGTCCGCGACATCTGCCTGGAGCTGGGCCGGTTTCCCGGCATAGCCACCGGCGGCCCCGGCGCCGAGCAGCACCTGCGCGAAGGGTTCCTGTTCGTGCTGTCCACCGGCGACTTCGGGATCCTCACCGAGGGCGCGAACAATACGCGGAGCTGGCTGGACGACGTGCGCGCCTCGCTCTGATGAAGGGCTTCGACGGCGGACCATGACCGAACCTCCGTTCGTGGTCGAACCGCAGCGCCGTGTGCCGGTCGCTGCCGAGGTGGACGTGGCCGTGGCGGGGTCGGGGATCGCCGGCATGTTCGCTGCGCTGCGCTGCGGGCGCGCCGGCCTGCGCACGCTGCTGATCGACCGCCTGGGCGCTCTTGGCGGCAACATGGGGCCGGGCATGGTGGTCGGCGGCAACTTTGCCGGCGAAGCCGACGTCACCCTGATCGGCGGCCTGCACGGGATCCCCAGGGAACTGCTGGAGCGGGTGGAGGCCCGCGTGAACCCGATCGGGGTCGATGCGCAACCTGCGCGCTTCAACTATGCCGAGGACGTGCTGCTGGTCTCGGCAGTGGCGACCGAGATGATGGCCGAGGCCGGGGTCGCGCGCTTCGACGACGTGCTGTTCGTGAACGTCCACGAGGGCCGGCCGCCGCACGCGGGCGCGGTAGAGGGCTGCGACGTCCCGTACCGCTGCCTGCTGCCGCGGGGCGTCGACAACCTGCTGGTGGTCGGGCGTGGCGCGGCCTACGTCCGCCGCGGGCACGACCCGACCGGCATGCGCGCCCGGCCGCTGGTGATGGTGCTCGGCCAAGCGGCCGGCGTGGCCGCGACGCTCGCGATCGAGTCGAACACCACGGTGAAGGGGGTCGAACGCCGCGAGTTGCAGCGCCTCCTCCTCACTGACGGCTTCCACCTCGGCCATGCCGATCGCCTTCGCGAACTGGGATTGGCCTGACGCCGGCGCGGCCGGTTCGGATGTCGTTGGCTACACGTGAGATGCTGGCATCCGTGATAAACTCTCCGGGCGATGTTCCGGACGGACGGGACGGTTTCCAGGGATTGCGTAGTGCAGCGCATTGGCAGGTTGTTCTGGGATCGGCCACTCGTTTCCGCCCACCTCGATGAGTATCCCGGATGGGTGGTCTCCAGGGTCATCCACTACGGGGACCTGGAAGACGTGCGCGGGCTCGCGAAGATCATGGGGCGGCGCGCGTTCCTGGAGACGATCGCCGGTCTCGGAGCGCTATCGCCGAAAGTGGCCGCGCTCTGGGACGCCATTCTGAAGCTGGAAGGTATCCCATGCACGAGGAAGCGCTCCCGGACGCGAGCAACGATCTCCTGGCCGCCTTGACGGCCGACGGCGGCGACGAGCTCTCCGGTTGGGTGTTGGCCGGGGGGACGGGGTTGGCCCTCCAGCTTGGCCACCGGATCTCCGAGGACTTCGATTTCTTTCGCACGTCCGGCATGGATACGGCGGCGCTTTTCGAACGGCTGAGCGACACAGGAAGGTGCGAAGCCCTTCAGTATGGCGAGAGGACGTTGAGCGTGCTGTTGAAAGGCGTACAGATGTCCTTTTTCCAGATCGACTTCCCGTTCCTGTTCGAAACGGCCCCGTACCGGTTCTTCGGCGTTGCCAATCGTCGGGATATCGCCCTGATGAAGCTGCTGGCGCTCAACAATCGAGGGAGCCGTAAGGACTTCGTCGATCTCTACGAGATCCTGCATGCGGGAGAAGTCCTGAAGGACTACCTGGAGATGCTCCCGCGGAAATACGGTCCGGGACGGCTCAATCCCAATCAGGTCGTCATGAGCCTGACCTACTTCGACGACGCGGAAGGCGAGCCGATGCCACACATGCTCAAGCCGTTCGATTGGGAACGATGCAAGGAGTTCTTTGTCCGCGAAGCGCGAGACCTCGTGCTGCCGTAAGCAGTAGCGGTCAGGGCGCCGCCGCGAGCGGGGCAGGGCGATCCGGACGGGAGTCGATCTCGATCTGCGTCCGCTCCGTGGCGGATCGGTCCAGGGCGGCCATGACCTCAAGGACGTGCTGGGCCAGCTTGCCGTTGCAGCGGTGCGGCGCGCCCGTGCGCAGGCCGATGCACAGGTCGGCCAGGCCGATGCTGCGGGCGTCCTCGGTGGGTCCGGCGCCCAGCGGCACCTCCGTCCACTCGCCCTCGGGATCGGCTACCGCGACCGGTCCTCCGAAGCCGTTGGGATCCGGCGCCGAAATGCTGCCCGCGGTGCCGTACAGCTCCAGGCTCGGATTCCGGTGCTGCCACACATTCGGCGCCCAAGCGTTCGGCTGCCGCGTGGTCGATGTCCGCGCACGCGATCATGTCCAGCACCGGGTAGGCTCGCGCCGCCTGCAGGTAGTGGCTGCTGATGCTCCCGCAGCCGATCACGCCGATGCGCACCGGCTCCATGTCATGGCTCCAGGGTGTCATGCGCCGTTCCCCGGTCCCTGCGCTCAGCCTGCGGCCGCCGCCATGGGGCCGGGCGGTCCGGCCGCGACTCGATCGTGACCTGGGTGCGTTCCTCGGCGGATCGGTCGAGAGCTGCCATCACTTCCAGGACGTGCTGCGCCAGCTCGCCGTTGCAGCGGTGAGGTGCGCCGGTGCGCAGGCCAAGGCACAGATCGGCCAGACCGATGCTGCGGGCGTTCTGCGTTGGTCCGGCTCGTAGCGGCACCTCTTCCCACTCACCGCCGGGGTCGGCCACCGCCACCGGCCCGCCGAAGTGGTTGGGGTCCGGAGCGGAGATGCTGCCCGTGGTGCCGTACAGCTCCAGGCACGGATGGGCGTGCCGCCACACGTCGAAGCTCAGGGCGATGGTGCCGATGCAGCCGCTGGCGAACTCCAGCGTACCGGACACGTGGGTGTCCACCTGTACCGGCACGGCTGCGCCGGCGTTCGGCCCCGAGCCCACGGTGCGGGTCTCGAAGGCCCTCCCGGTCATGGCCGTGACCGCTCGCACCGGTCCCAGGGCGTGCACGAGCGCCGTCAGGTAGTACGGCCCCATGTCGAAGTGCGGCCCGCCGCCCGGCTCGTAGAAGAAGGCGGGACTGGGGTGCCAGCCCTCGTGGCCGTGGCCCATCCAGATCGCCGATGCCGCCACCACGCGGCCGATGCGCCCGGCGTCGACCAGGGCGCGGACCGTCTGGTGGCCGGCGCCCAGGAAGGTGTCGGGCGCGCTGCCGACGCGCAACCCGCGCTCGCGCGCGGCGGCCAGCACTTCGGCGCCGGCTGCCGGATCCACGGCAAAGGCCTTCTCGCAGTAGACGTGCTTGCCGGCCTGCAGCGCCGCCAGGTTCACCGGCGCGTGCGCGGCAGGGACGGTCAGGTTGAGGATGGCCTCGATGTCGTCGCGCGCGAGCAGATCGTCGACCTCCATCACCTGCAGCCCGAACGCTCCGCCGATGCGCTCCGCGGCGGCGCGATCGATGTCCGCACAGGCGACCATGTCCAGCGCCGGGTAGTCCGGCGCCGCCGTCAGGTATGCGTCGCTGATCTTCCCGCAGCCGATCAGGCCGATGCGGACCGGTTTCACGTCATGTTCCTCGTATGTCATGTGCTGTTCCCGAGGATCCCGCGTTCAGCCGCCGGCCGCCCAAAGAAAGCCGCGCCGCATCAACTCCAGCGGGGCGGGGGCGGCGATGACGTCGGCGTGGTGGCCGAGCGAGTTGTAGAACACGCGTCCTTCGCCCCAACGCTTGGTCCACACCACCGGCATGTCCACGACGCCGTTGGCCGCGTGCGGGCCATCGGCGACCGGAAACCGCGTCGTGGCAAGCACCTCCACCGCCGGGTCCACGTGCAGGTAGTACTGCTCCGAGCACACCGCGAAGTCCTCGATGCCGTCGGTGATCCCGCTGGACGAAGCGCGGACGTTGACCGTGTACTCGACTCCGTCCCCGCCGGGGTGATCGACCCAGTTGCCGCCGGTGATGAACTGCCAGAGGGTGGAGTTGCGGAACGCGTCGCACATGCCGCCGTGGCAACCGGCCATGCCGACGCCTCCGGCCACCGCCTCGGAGACCGCCTCGACCTGCTCCCTGTCGATGGTGCCCATGGTCCAGATCGGCACCAGCAGGTCGATCCGTCCCATCAGCGTCCCGTCCTGCAGAGACTCCAGGCGGTCGGAGACGGTGACGGCGAAGCTCTCGCGTTCGAGCACCTGCCGGAACACCTCGCTTACTTTCTGTGGCTCGTGGCCGTCCCAGCCGCCCTGCACGATCAGCGCTTCGCGCCGGGCTGCGGCGTTCACGTCGGCACCCGTGCTATCGCCCCAAAGCCGTCGCCTGCGGCACCGCCTTTGGCCCATCCCCACCTCTCAGCACGGAGTCCGTGGGACTTGCCGCTCGCGCGGCAAGTCCGCCAGACTCCTGTCTTACCCTGTGCTGTGAGGGCCTGTGCATGAGTGAAGTCGAAGTGATCGTCGATCGCCGTTGCCTGGTGGGCGAGGGAGCCATCTGGGACTCGCGCCGCCGGCATCTCCTGTGGGTGGATATTCTGGGTCATCTGCTGTTCATCTACGACCCGGCCACAGGCAAGAACCGCGAGATCAACCTGCTGCAGGCCGTCGGCACGGTTGTACCACGGAAGGCCGGGGGTGTCGTGGTCGCCCTGCACAACGGCTTCGCGTTCCTGGACCTGGAGACCGAGCGAATGACGTCGATCGCCGACCCGGAGGCGGACATTCCCGGCAACCGTTTCAACGACGGCAAGTGCGACCCGGCCGGCCGGCTGTGGGCCGGCACCATGGCCTTCGACGGCATGCGCGAGCAGGAGCAGGGATCGCTGTACTGCCTGGACACCGACGGCGCGGTCACCTGGAAGCTCGGCCGCATCAGCATCTCCAACGGCATCGTCTGGAGCGCCGACGCGCGCACCATGTACTACATCGACACGGTCAGGAACGACGTGCGCGCCTTCGACTACGACCTGGACACCGGCGCGATCGCCAACGAGCGGGTGACCTGCCGCCACGACGGGGAAGGCCACTTCGACGGCATGACCCTGGACTCGGAGGGCATGGTGTGGATCGCCATCTTCGGCGGCGGCGCGGTGAAGCGCTACAACCCGGAGACCGGCGAGCACCTGGCCACCATCGAGCTGCCGGTGACATGCGTGACGTCGTGCGCGTTCGGGGGGCCTGACCTGGATCAGCTCTACATCACCTCCGCGTCGTACCGGCTGACCGCCGCCGAGCTGGCCGCGCAGCCGCTGGCGGGAGCCCTGTTTCGGGCCGTCCCGGGCGCGCGCGGCGTGCGGGCCTTCGAGTACGCGGGGTGAGGGCCATGGCAGATCCCGTCATCACCTCCCTGGAGCTGATCGACTTCTCCTACGAGCAGCGCGAGCTGGGGACCGACTACAATACGTTCAACCAGGTGTACGTGCCGGGCGCGCGCCTGCAGGCTGGCGGCACGATCCTGGTGGTTCATACCGACGCCGGGGTTTCCGGCTCCTGTGCCGGGATCTCCCCGGTGGACGTCGCGGTCATTCCTCGCCTGTGGCCGTTCCTCAAGGGCCGCAATGCGCTGGAGCGCGAGTTCATCTACGACGAGATCAAGCGCGCCCAGCGCCAGAGTGCGCGCATCGGCGTCGCGCCGGTGGACATCGCCCTCTGGGACTTGGCCGGCCGGTTGCTCGACCAGCCGATCTACCGGCTGCTCGGCGGGTGGAAGGAATCGGTGCCGTGCTATGCCTCCACCTACCACGGCGACGAGAACGGCGGCCTCGACACTCCGCAGGCGTTCGCGGACTTCGCGGTGCAGTGCCGGGACATGGGCTACCCGGCGTTCAAGATCCACGGCTGGGGGCAGGGGCCGGTGAGCCGCGAGGTGGACAACGTGCTGGCCGTGCGGCGCGCGGTCGGCGACCAGATGGACCTGATGCTCGACCCTGCGTGCGAGTTGCGCACCTTCGCGGACGCGGTCAAGGTCGGCCACGCCTGCGACGACGCCCGTTACTACTGGTACGAGGACCCGTTCCGCGACGGCGGCATATCGCAATTCGCGCACCGCAAGCTGCGCCAGCTCATCCGCACGCCGCTGTTGATGACCGAGCACGTGCGCACCCTGGAGCCGCACATCGACTTCGCGCTGGCCGACGCCACCGACTTCGTGCGCGGCGATGTGGGCTACGACGGCATCACCGGGGTGGTGAAGCTCGCGCACGCCGCCGAGGCGCTGGGCATCGACATCGAGTTCCACGGGCCCGGACCCGCGCAGCGGCAGTGCATGGCGGCGATCCGCAACACCAACTACTACGAGCTGGGGCTCGTTCATCCCGATGTTCCGACGGCCCGGAACGCCGGGTTGTACGCCGACTACTCGGACGCGCTGGACGCCATCGACGACCGGGGCCATGTGCCGGTGCCGACCGGGCCCGGCCTGGGCGTGGAGATCGACCGGGACTGGGTGCGCGCGCACGAAAGCGGGCGGCGCGTCCTGGACTGATCAGTAGCAGGCACCCATCGGGAACCTGAAGAACACCTTCTGACCGCGCTCGAGATGGGCAGGAGCATCGACGGGATACTCCACGCTGCAGAGGATTCCGCGCCGGTGTTCCGCATTGTCGACGAACCGTTTCGTCAGCGAGGCGTCTCCGTGTGCCTTGGCGATGGCGCGCCCGGTACGGCTGCAGCCCTTCTGCTGCAGGTACTGGATCAGTGTCGCGATGGGGGTGCGCGGCGGTTCGGCGGCGTCCGCAGGGGCTACCGCGAAGTAGGTGTTGAGAGGCACATCGGAGATGCAGTAATCGGCGCCGTCGTCCCGATCGATGACGAGGTTCGCGCCAAGCAGCTCGGGGGTGATGCTCACCCCGAGGCTGAGGCTCAGCAGGTGGCATTCATTCGAGGAGACGGCGAAGATCTGGCGCCGGTTTACGATGGTAGCGCCGACCTCCTTGTAGAGCGGGGCTTCTCGTCCCGTGGACGGTCTGGCGAGGCCGCGGTGACGATCACCGGCAATGCCATGGCAGTCGATGGCGAGCCGTTCAACCTTTCTGGTGACGGAGTGCCCGCCGGGATTGGTGGCCATTTCCTGGTTCTCATTGGGCCCAAAGACATCGCGGATGACTCCCACTTCCGGGATATTTGCCGCCTCCCACTTCTTCAGGTTGCCGCGCTGGGTTGCGATGAAATCTGCAAGATCGCCATGGAAGAGCATGTCCGAGATCCTGATGAAGCCTCGGGCCGATCAGATGGCCGTCAGGTGCCTGAGAACGCCAGTCCCTCGTGCCTGGATCACTCGCCATCGCCTATCGCTCGATGGGTCACGGAGATGACCTGACCGTCCTCGTCTTTGATGCGAACGATCTTGTACACCCGCAGCCACGGGTCGGTCTGCAGTTCCGCAGCCAACTGTCCCATCGGCGTTTCCTTGAATGAACGGAAGAACCCGATCGTTACATCCCACGTGCTTGGCAGCCCGTCTTCGAACTTCACCTCCTCCAGTCCGATGCGGCTCACGCCTTCATCGGCGTAGAGCGTTGTGATGTAATCCTTCGCCGTTCGTACCGCTTCCTTCACGTCCATCTCGTGACCATATCACGGGTATTGGCACGGGGGCGGCGGGCGTCACGACGCAAACGGACCGAGCACCTTCCCGGCGCTCAGTCGTCCACTTCGGGGAGGTGGCAGCGGGCTGCCTCGGTTCCATGCGCCAGGGTGACCTCGGGACGCCACCGGAACCTGTCGAGGGTGGGGTTAACCACGTCGGTCGCCGCGTCGGCGATCAGATCCCCCAGCACCGGCGCGAACTTGAATCCGTGCCCGCTGCCGCCGCCGGCCACGGTCAATCCGGCCCGCTCCGGGTCGGGCGCGATCCAGAAATCCTCGTCCTGCGTGTCGGCGTACAGGCACAGGCGAGTGTACACGACGGGCGCGTCGGCCAGGGCCGGAAAGGTGTCGTGCAGAAAGCGGCGCAGTCGCGTTTCCGCGCCGGGTGCAAGGTGGCGCGGAGCGTCCGGATCGATCGGTCGACCCAGCGCATGGGAGGCGATCTTGACCACTCCTTGCGCGTTGACCGGGAAGCCGTAGTAGCCGGTGCGCGCCACATCGGCGGTGAAGGTCGGAAACCGTTCGGCCCGGAAGAGGTCGGAGTCGACCGGGCGCAGATGGAACACCGGGTGGCCGCTCGCGCGAATGGCGCCGGTCAGGGGCGGGTGCAGGGTCCCCGCCCAGGCACCGGTGGCCAGCACCACGGCATCGGCGAGGAGTTCCTGCCCCTGGTCGGTACGGACGCCGCGGACGCGGCCGGCCTCCTCGATCAGATCCGTCATCCGGGATCCCTCGAATACCGTGACCCCGTCGGTGCGCGCCCGGTGCGCCAGGTCCGCGACCACCGCGCCGCTTTCCGCGTAACCGCCCTTGCGATGGAAGAAGCCGTCCAGGAAGCGTCCGGTGCTCCACGCGGGGTAGCGGCGTGTAATCGTGGCTGCGTCCATGCGCTCGGGCCGGTGGCCGCGCGCCAGGAGCATCCGGTAGCTGTCGTGTTCGAAGCCGCCGGGCGTCATGGCGTCGCGGGTAACCATCAGCACGCCGCTCTCGTGGTAAAGCGGCCCGGTGCCGTCCGCCGTCCATCGCTCGTTCCAGCGCAGCCAACCGGCGTGAGCCTCCTCCATGAGCGCCATGTAGTCCCGGTCGGGTCCGTACTCCATGCGCACGACCTTGCTGATGTCGGTGCTGGCGGCCAGCGGCGCCGGGATCGGGCCCGGGTCCACAAGGGTCACGGCGTGGCCGCGGGCGCGCAACTCCAGGGCTGCAGTGACGCCGAAGATGCCGGCGCCGACGACGATGAACCGCTCCGCCATTCCATGGCAGCATGCCACGAACGCGCGTCATCGGCGCGGGTGATGCGCGAGCGGACGATATGCTGATCGGCGGGAGATGCGTGTCGAACCCGGGCGGCTCTGCCGCTCCGCCAAGAGCCGTCCGGTCAGGGGGAGAGCAGGCTGCGCTCCCACGGCCCGTTCTCCGTACGGCGGTACTCCACTCGTCGGTGCAGCCGGTCCGGGCGTTCCTCCCAGAAGACGAACCGGTCCGGGAGCAGGCGATAGCCTCCCCACCGCGCCGGCCGTGGGACATCGAAGTTGCGCACACGTTCCTCGATACCCAGTACGACGGTATGGAGCAGCGCCGGGTGGTCGATCCGCGTCCCCTGTCGCCACGCCGCGATGGCGAGCTGCGCGTCGCGCGGCCGCTCGCGAAACGCCGCCTCGTCCTCGGCCGCCGAAGTCTCCTCGACCGGACCGCCGATGCGAACCTGACGGCCGAGCTCCCGCCAATAGCCAAGCAGGACGGCGCGCGGGTTGGCGCGGATCTGGTCGCCCTTGGCGCTCTCCCGATCGGTGAAGAACACGAAGCCGTCAGCGCCGGCGCTGCGCACCATCACCATGCGGGCGTCGGGCATGCCGTCGGCGTCCGCGGTCGCCAGCGCCATCGCCTGCGGCAACACGGCCCCGGCGTTGCGCGCGTCGGCCAGCCAGCGGTCGAACGATTCGAACGGGTCGGCAACAGTCATCGAAGCTCGGCCCCATGATCGCAAATTGGGCCGGAAATGTCCGCTTCGAGCCGCGGCGCATGCATGGACAGCGATGCTCTTCATCCCGTGTCATCTGTTGCCGCGGGCTGATCATCGGCATGATGTCATAGAGTCCGCGGATGAACATCCGTCAAGAGATGACGTTCGACGCCAGGAGCTATCCCGGCTGGGTCTGGCCGGTTGCGGCTGACGGAGTCGAGGCCACACCCGACGGAGCGCGCCTGCGATCCACGGGTGAGGAAGCCGTGTCGGTGGGGGCCGCGGATGTCCACACCTGGAACGGTGACGCCATCGAGCTCACGTTCCGGCCGGAAGGCGATGCTCGCGGCACACTGGAGTTCGGGTACTTCGGCGGTGCGGAGCGCGCCGTCGCGGCTGTGGACTTCGCTGCGTCGACGCTCGCCCTGTGGACCAGCGACTGGCGCCTTCGTCAGCCGGTCGCCTCCATCAAGATCGACATCGCCCCGGATCGGGACCACGTGCTGTGCCTGCGCAAGACCGACGGCGGCGGCAACCTGATCGGATTGTCCGACCTGGAGCTGTTCTGGGACGGGCGGAGCGTGATCCGTGAACCGGATCAGGACGTGCTTCCCGAGATGGGCGTGCGCCTGGCGGTGTGCAACCAGACAATCCTGGCGCGCCGCTTCGTGCTCTACGGAGAGCAGCCCCCGCTGCCGGAATTCCTCCACGTCGGCGGCTACCAGGTGCTCAACCAGCCTTCCATCGAGACGAACCTGCAGGCCATCTGCCGGGGTGCGCGGCAGGCGGCCGAGCTGGGGATCCAGCTTCTGGTGACTCCCGAGACAAGCCTGACCGGCTTGTTCGCCGAGCACGAGGTGACGCAGAACCCCACTCCCGTGCAAGAAGCGGAGGGCAGGCTGCGGAGGTTCCTTGCCGAGATCCCCGACGCCCCGTTTCTGGTGGTGGGGCTGCCCGTTTGGGAGCCGGATCCGGAGCGCCCCGACCGGGTGGTTCGCTACAACGTATCGCGCGTCTACGACCCCGACGGCGGGATTCTCGCCGACTGCCCCAAGGTCCACTCCTGCGAGGTCGACTTCTGGCACGGTCAGAGCCTGAACGAGTTCGACGTTCACGGCGTGCCCGTCAGCCTCCACGTCTGTCACGACGCGCGCTACCCGGATACGTGGACGCTGCCGGTCATGTTCGGAGCCCGCCTGATCCTCCATCCTTCCAACGGCGGCAAGCAGCGGGGAAGCGTGGATGGCCTGGAGCGCATGGCCCACGCGACCGTGACCTCCAGTCATGCCTTCTATCTCCACGTCAACGGTGGTGGCGGCAGCTACCTGGTGAGCCCCCACAAGTACGACAACCTGCTCGACACGAGCCTGGAGTCCAGGCGCGACAACCCGGCGTTCCCGATGGTCGGCGAGCCGGTCGAGTGCCTGCTGCACGCCAAGGTGCGCATCCACGACGCGTTCGGGTACTGGCCGGTCCGTTCCTTCCGGGTGTCCGAGGCATCCGCTCGCGCCTACGTCGACCTGTACCGGGCGCGCGGCGGATCAAGGGCAACTCCGTCCGACCCATGAGCAGGACGCCTAAAGGCCGAAAAAGACGGGGGATTGACCTGGCTGGGGTGGCGGCGGCCTGGACAAGCGTCGGCAATAATGAAGCCGCATATCGGCAAATGCCCGACGTTCACGGATTGCGCGGTCCCAACAGCCGTGCTTGTCTTTTCACCGTGGAGGATAGATAGGCAACGGTTTTAGCAAGGTAGAACCTACGGGGGGATGCCGCCACGGGCTTGCGAGACGAACCACAATCGTTTCTGGACCCGCCCCGGAAGTGGACAGCACAGGGGAGAAACACCCATGAAGAGAGTCACCACGGTTGATCCGCCAGGCGAAGGAACGGTTGAAAGAGCTCCTCAAGGATGAGGAGCTGCCGCG
The DNA here is from genome assembly GCA_965215345.1 of Spirochaetia bacterium. GTDB lineage: Bacteria > Spirochaetota > Spirochaetia > SZUA-6 > Bin103 > CATQHW01. Next base: position 4,483,364 of record CBDCDL010000002.1, read on the forward strand.
GAAAAAAGGCGACGCGACAGTGATCATCGCAGACGCCAAGCACGTCCAGTGATCTTGCGCAAGGATCTGCGCATGAGCGTGCGCGCGTTGCTCGGCCGGCCGGCCGAGTCGCTGCTGCTGGCGCTCGGCGTGGCGCTGGCGGTCGGCGCCACGGCAGCCGGCGTCACGCTGGCCGGCACCACGCGGGCGCAGTCCGAGGCGCTGCTGGCATCGCCTCGCTACCGGGAAATCGTGGTTTCCACCCGCGCGGAGACGTCCACCATGGTGCTGCCGGCGCGGATGCGCGGCGCCGACGGCCAGGTCGTCGGCGTCGACGACCTGGAACGTGCCCGATCGGTGACCCAGGCAGTCCAATACGCCTACCTGTCCAACCCGACCGGGTTCCTGCTGGGCGAGATTCCGCTTCCCAGCGGCCTGTCGAAGTCCGCGGCCGGGCCAGTCGGAGAGTCGGCGTCGTCAGCCGGGCCGGCCGGCATGGCCGGTTCGGTGCAGGTATTCGTCCTGCCGGGCGATGCCACCGAGTCCGGTTCGGGGTCACGCCCCGGCTCGCCGGGTGCCGCTGAAGCTGCCGGCACGGCCTTCGCGGAGGCCAAGGGGGCGAAGGAGTTGCCGGCGGTTTCCGGCGACGATGTGAAGGAGATCGTGTCCGCCAAGGGACTGGCCGACATCGCCCAGTCGCTGGTACAGATCCTCAGCATCATGCTGGTGGAGGTGCTGGGCCGGACGCGCCAGATCGCCATCGCCCGCGCGTTCGGAGCCACGAAAGGGGCGATGCTCCGCGAGTTCCTGGCCCGATCGCTGATCCTGGTGGGCGGCGCGTGCGCGATCGGCGTCGCCCTGAGCGTGGTGCTGTCCGGGCCGCTGACCGACTTGGTGATGCCGATCTTTCGCGGCGTGACGGAGGCCGATCTTGGCGGCGCCGTCGTCTCGCCGGAGGGCGTGCTGGTCGGAGTTGCCGCCACGCTGGGCGTGGGCGGCCTGATGGGAGTCCTGCCGGTGTTCCCGGCGCTGGCGACGCCGATCGCGGAAGGGGTCCGCGACTGACTTATCGGGTGCGGTGGAGTACGTAGGTCATCAGCGACGGGATGCCGGCGACCCAGACCGGCTGCAATTGGCCCGGCGGGCTCCAGAGGTAGCCCAGCCGGTTCAGTCCCTCGCGTGCCGCCATCCGCCCCGTGGCGTCGGCACCGGTCTCCATGAGGGCGGCGTCGATGGCGCGGTCGGAAGCGCCGGCGCCGGTCTGGAACAGCGGTGCCGTGGCGATGGCTGCAGGCACCAGGCCGCGGGTCTCCAACTCCCTGTAGCGGTCCTGATAGTAGTCCGCAACCCGGGCGGCCACGTCAGGCCGCGCCGCGTCCACGTGGGCGGCGGTCAGCCGGGTCGCGCCGGTGGCCAGGCGCTGGTCCCACAGGGCCTCGCCCCAGAGTTGGACGAAGTAGGGATAGCGCTGACTCTCCTCCTCGACCGTGGCGAGGGCATCGGCGTCGATACCCACGCCGTGGGTCGCCAGCGGCTCGACCACGGCGGCGCGGGCGGCCGCGGCGCTCAGCAGGCCGATGCCCAGCCGCCCCTTGCCCAGGCGGCTCCAGAAGGACACGTTCATGGTGGCGAGATGCGCCGGCAGACCCGGCGTGCCGGCCAGCACCAGCAGGAACGGCGCCCTGGCACGTACCTGTTGACTGGCGTTGAGCAGCGTGCGGCCCACCTCCAGGTCCAACGTGTGCGCCTCGTCGAGCAACACCGTCAGCGGCTTCCTGCGGCAGCGGGCGGTCAATTCCTCCCGCAGGTTCCGCACGCCCCCGGACGGCGGCGCCCATTCGACCGAGCCGACCGCCGTCACGCCTACTTTCCGGGGCAGCAGCTTCGCCATCGCCGACGGCGGCGCCAGCACGTCGAGCAGCGCGTTCCGGGTGGGGATGTCGCTCGGGGTCAGGGGCGCCACGTCCACGCCCGCTTCGTGGTCGCGGCAGGCGTGCTCGAACCAGTTGAGCAGCACGGTCTTGCCGTTGCCGCGCGGGCCCATCAGGGCGACGTTGTGCGGCGGGGAGGCGCCGCCGAGCAGGTCCGCCAAGCACTGGGTCAACACCGCCTCCTCCCGCTCGCGCCCGGTGAGGGCCGGCGGGGTCGCGCCGTCACCGGGAGTGAACACGCGTTGCGCCGTCGCCGTCATGCCGACAAGCGTATACCGGCGCCCCGACGCCGGCAATCGAGGGCGCCGGAGCTCCGATCAGCGATGCTCACGGAGGCCGCGGAGCGGCTGGACGACAGGCGCGTCTTCACCGTCTACTATTACATGCAGGATGACGGCAACCACTGGGGCCCACGACCGAAGCAGATGAAGATCACCGCGGTTCGCGTGCTGCACATCGACCGCTACCTGTACGCCCTCGTCGACACCGACGCCGGCATCACCGGTTTGGGCGAGTCGGGCACCTGGGGCTATCTGGAGGCGTCCGGCGCCGTCATCGAGCGCTGGCGGGAGTACCTGATCGGGCAGGACCCACTCCGTATCGAGCACCACTGGCAGTACCTGTACCGATCCATGCACTTCCGCGGTGCGGCGGTCATGGGCGCCCTGAGCGCCATCGACATCGCCCTGTGGGACATCGCCGGCAAGCATTTCGGCGTGCCGGTGCACCAGTTGCTCGGCGGACGCTGCCGCGACCGGACGCGGGTCTACTACCACGTGTTCGGAGAGACGAGGGAGGAGCTGGTCAGCGCCTGCGTCGCCGCCAAGGAGCGCGGCTTCACCGCCGTCGGGCACCTGTCGCCCTTCTACGACGTGCCGCGCGAGAAACCGTACGCGCCGGGGACGCACGCCGCCAAGATGGCCGACGCCATCGAGACCGTGGCCCGCTGCCGGGAAGCCGTCGGCAACGAGGTCGACCTGTGCGTGGAGATCCACCGCCGCCTCACGCCGTCGGAGGCGGTCGTGTTCGCCGACGCCATCGAGGGTTATCACCCGATGTTCTACGAGGACCCGGTCACGCCCGACAACCTCGACGAAATGGTCGAGGTGGCCCGCCGCGTGAACATCCCCATCGCCACGGGTGAGCGGTTGCACAGCATCTGGGAGTTCCAGGCGCTGCTGCAGCGCGGCGCGGTGCAGTTCGCGCGGGTGGACGTCTGCATGGTCGGCGGCATCAGCCACGCCCGCAAGATCGCCGCGCTGGCCGAGGCGTTCCACGTGCAGGTGGTGCCGCACAATCCGCTGAGTCCGGTCAGCACCGCCGTGTGCGTGCAGCTTGCCGCCTCGATCCCGAACTTCGCCATCCAGGAGCTGCCGACCAGCGAGGAGGAGTCTCCGAAACGTGACATCGTCACGCAGCCGCTCACGGTGTGCGACGGCTACCTGCTGGTTCCCGACGGCCCCGGCATCGGCATCGACCTGGCACCGGGCGCCGAGCGGATTCCGCCGCGCCCGCGCCCGTTCGTGACTCGCTTGCACGAAGACGGATCGGTCGTCGACGATTGAGGACACCATGGACACCCGCAACACCAACGAACGCAGCGAGATCGCCGGCGCACGGCGGCCCGATGCCGACTGGAGCGCCCTGACCGCCGGCGAGCGCATCCGCCACCTGGAGCTGGAAGGGTACTTGGTCCTGCCCGACCTGCTGACGGCGGAGCAGATCGGCGCCATCGGCGCGGAGGTGGCCTCGCTGCCGCTCACGGAGACGGACTACTCGCCGCACAAGAAGGCGACCGACGACCTGCTCGGCCACGATCTGCCGCGGACGATGGAGACGATCGCGTTGCCGGCCACGGTCGCGTTCCTGGAGCGTCTGTTCGGGGACGAGGTGCTGTTCACCTCCATCGCCTACCAGCTCTGCGAGCCCGGCCATCCCGGCATCGCCATCCACACCGACGCGCAACCATACGGCTCGCGCATCTTCGGCAGCCTGTCCAGCTCGCCGGTGCTGATGCGCGTGCTCTACTACCTGGACGACCTGACCCCGGAGTGCTCGCCCTTCAAGGTGGTGCCGCGCTCGCACCTGTCCGTGCACGTCGACGCCAACCCCTACAACCGCTTCCTGCGCCACGACGAGGAGGTGATGGTCACCTGCGGCGCGGGCTCCGCGGTGGTCATCAACCAGAAGGTGTTCCACGGCAACTTCCCCAACTTCTCCGACCGCGACCGGCGCATGCTGGCGATCGCCTACCGGCCGGCCTGGGCCGGACCGGTGACGGACGTCGCTCCGTGGGACGAGGGGCATCTCGCGCTGCTGCCGCCGGCAGCGCGACGCTTCTTCCGGGACCCCAACACCCGGCGCATCGACTACGACGTGCCCAACCGTCCAGACGACCTGGACCGCAGCAGCGCCGGCATCGCGCCTTCACGCTGGAACGCGGTCGAGTAGCTCCCGAACGGCGCCATCCGCGGCAGGTAGCCGTCAATCGGTTCTACGGTTGAAGTGCTATATATTGATCCTTATCCGTGATAGAGACCGTTTTTTGGCACCATGAAAGCTTCAAGATCTCAGCAGGCCCTGCCGCTGAGCGTGCGCCGCGCCCTGCGCAAACTGGGCACGGACCTCTCCGCTGCTCGCAGGCGAAGACGGATATCGGCAGCGCTGATGGCCGAACGCGCCTTCATCAGCCGCTCGACGCTCGTGCGGGTGGAGAAAGGCGATCCCGGCGTGTCGCTGGGCATCTACGCATCGGTGCTCTTCGTCCTGGGGATGGCGGACCGGCTGGGTGACTTGGCGGACGTGGCTCATGATCCGGTGGGGCTGAGCCTGGAAGAAGAACGATTGCCCCGGCGTATCCGCGCGGCGCGGTCGACATCGGCGGGTTCCGGGCATGGACCGTGAGGTCCTGGTCTTCATCGAGCTGGCCGGCGAGAGCGTTCCCGTAGGCACGCTCCGGGCCCGGTCGCGCGGGGCCAGGCAGACGGCCTCCTTCGAGTACGATCGGTCGTGGCTGGCGCGCCGGGAAGCCTTCGGCATCGATCCGGTGCTGCCGCCGGCACCCGGCCCGTTCCACACCGATCGGCCCTTGTTCAACGCCTTCACCGACCCCGCGCCTGACCGCTGGGGACAGATGCTCCTGCGGCGCAAGCGCGTTCGATCACGAGGACCTGCGGGCCGCGACAGCGTAGCGGCGGGAGCCACCCGTTGCCCGCGGTCGAGGGGCGTGGTATGCGTCCCCCATGCATCCGTTTACTCGACACGATGTCCCCGACGGCGCCGCAGCCGTTCACTGGTTCGAGCAGAGCAGCTTCGCGGTCCGCGATGACGCGGGCACCCTGGTTCTGGTCGATCCCTATTCGCCACACGATCGCCCCGCAGACCGCTTCATCCACGCGGAGCCCCCCATGGACGAGGCCGAGTGGCCGGCCCGTTTCGTACTCCTCACGCATGCGCACGGCGACCACACCGACCCTGAGACCCTGGCACGCCTGCACGCCGGCACATCGGACACACGGTATCTGGGCTCGCAGGAATCGGTCGACCAGATCCTCTCGGAGACGCCCGTCACTGCCGCCCAATGCACGGCGGTCTCCGCCGGCGACCGCGTGCAGATCGGCACCATGGCGTTGAGCGTCGTCTACGCGAAGCCGCCGGACGGCGACCCGGGTGCCGGCATCGCACCGCCGGACACCCCGCACCTGGGCTACGTGGTCGAAGCGAGCCGGCACCGGCTCTACTTCACCGGCGACCCGATCAACACGTTCGCCGAGCACGAGTCGCTGACGGGGCCGGTCGCAGCGCTCGCACCCACCGTGGGGTTCATGACGAACCATCCCACGGAAGGGGAGTTCCCGTACTTCGAAGGCTGCGTGCGCATGGCGACGCGTTGCCGGGTCGGCATTGCTTGCCCCGCGCACTATGCGTGTTTCGTGGCGCGCGACTACGACCCGGCCGAGTGGGCCGCCGCATTTCCGGGCGACGGACCGCCGACCCGCATCATCCCGCGCAACTCGCACGTCGTCTTCGAGGGGTGACCGTGCAGGCGAGGCTGGTCCGGGAGGCGTTGGCGGACGGCCGAGTGCGCCTCCCGTCGCCCGCAGTGCCCGGCTTCGTGGACCTGGTGAACGCCGTACACCGCGGCGCCGGCGTGCCGGTCGCGCCCGCCCCGCATAGCGACGAGATTGCGAAGCACCTGTTCGACCGCGATCACTTGGTGATCGTGCTGGTGGACGGCATGGGCATGGCGGCGCTCGACGATCCGGCCTATGCCGACCTCCGCGGCCGTGTGCGCATGGAGCTCGATTCCGTGTTTCCCGCGACGACCGCCTGCGCCATCACCACCGTGGCGACCGGCCTCTGGCCCGGACGCCACGGTGTCCCGGGATGGTACGCCTACCTGCAGGAACGCGACCTGCCCGTGACGGTGCTGCCGTACACCGAACGTCACTCCGGTCGCGCGCTCCGGCGATTCGGCGTGGAGCTGGGCGAGCTCTGGCCCGAGCCGTCCCGCTTTGCGGAGGTGACCGCCGACATGGAGATCCACATGCCTTCCGGCTACGTGCGCAGCACCTTCAACCGTTACCTGAGCGGTCGCTGCCGGGCACGTGGCTACCGGTCGCTGCCACAGGCTGCGCGCCGGATCCGGCGCCGTTCACGGCGGTTGCAGCGCCGCGGAATGCGTGCGGTGACCTTCTGGTACATCCCCCACTACGACACCCTGTGCCATGACCATGGCGTTGCCGGCGCGCAGGCGCGCGGTGTCCTGAGAGATCTCCAGGGCATGCTGCTGGAGCTGGCCGGGGCGCTGCCCGACGGGGCGCGCATGGCGCTCACGGCCGATCACGGCCTGATCGATCTGAACGGGGATCAGAAGGTGGCGATCTTCGACGGCGACCCGGTGCTCGACTGCCTGCGCACCGTACCCAGCGGGGAAGGGCGCACGCCCCACTTCCACGTCCGGCCCGGCCGCGGCCGGGAGCTGGTCGACCGCCTGGCTGATCGGTGCGGCGGACGGATGGCGGTGCTCAGCCTGGACGAGACGGAGGAGATGCGGCTGTTCGGGCCGGAGCCGCTGAGCGATCAGGCACGGCGCCGCTTCGGCGACTACGTCGGCGTGACGCTGGAACCCCTCAGCGTGGGCTACTACCGGTCCAAGGACTCCATCGGGCTGAAGAACATCGGCATCCACGGCGGCATGAGCCCTGACGAGGTCCGCATTCCTCTGATCGTGCTGTAATGGTCCCATCTTAGAGTTGCCGGGTGTGAGACACCTGCACAGGTTCGCGGGCAATCCCCTCGACCGCGGCGAGCAGGAGCGCCGGGACGAGGGGTGGATCGCAGCCGCCGCCGGCGACGAAGGCAGCAGGTTTCTGCCGTTCCGGAAGCTCGACGTCCTGATCGCCGATCAGCCGCAACCGCGGCTGGGTTGGCTCCGCACCGATCAGCTCCGTTCGCTGGCGCCGGACGCCCGGCCGCTGCTGCTGGGCATGCTGGAGGGCGCCGCGCACTTCGCCGTGGAGCTGTCCGACGGCGCGGCTGCCGTGTCCTGGGCGGAGGGGCAGGATCCGCCCGTGCGCTTCGAGGATTGCCGTGCGGCGGGGACGGTGCTGGCGGCCGGGGAGACCGGCATCCTGGCGCAGGCGAGGTCGAACCTCGACTGGCATGCCCGGCATGGCTTCTGTTCGGTGTGCGGCCACCCCACCGACAGCAAGCGGGGCGGCCAGGTACGCGAGTGCTCGTCCTGCAGCGCCCTGCACTTCCCGCGCACCGATCCGGTGGTGATCACCGTGGTCGGCGACGCCGCCACCGACCGCTGCCTGCTCGGCCAGTCGCGCGGGCGCCTGTCGCGCCTGCGCATGTACTCCGCGCTCGCCGGGTTCGTGGATCAGGGCGAGTCGATCGAGGAAGCCGTCGCCCGCGAGGTGATGGAGGAAGCCGGCGTCTGCGTGAAGAACATCCGCTACCACTCCTCGCAGCCGTGGCCGTTTCCGTGCTCGCTGATGATCGGCTGCCTTGCCGAGGCGGCCACCACGACGATCCGCAAGGATGACGAGGAGATGTCCGACGTCCGCTGGTTCGGCCGGCAGGAGGTGCTGATGGCGTTGGAGGAGAAGAGCGAGCGGCTGTCAGTTCCCGGCCCCATCGCCATCGCCCACCACCTGATCAAGGCGTGGGCCACCTGCGAGCGGATCTGAGCCGGTTCCGGCTGGCTGCGCCCGCGAGAACGCACGTATGATGAGCCATGGCCGAGAGAAGCGCCGATTGGTTCCGCCAGGCTCGGCGTGACCTCGACAGCGCGCGAGCGCAGGCGGCTTCCGGCTTCTGTGAGTGGGCGTGTTTCATCTCCCAGCAAGCGAGCGAGAAGGCCCTGAAGGCGGTCTTTCAGAAGCGTGGCGGCGAAGCGTGGGGTCACTCGATCGTCGATCTGCTCAGAACCCTGCGCGAACGGGTCGACGCCCCGGACGAACTGCACGCATCGGCCGTCAACCTCGACCGCTACTACATTCCCGCCCGGTATCCCAATGGTTGGGCATCGGGGAGCCCTGCCGATTATTTCACCGACGAGGACGCCAATGCCGCGATCTGTCATGCAGAAGCAATCCTTCGGTTCTGTGACCGTGTTCTGGCTGGACCGGAACCTGCTGAAGAGCCGGATCAGGCAGGCGGCGAGGAGCCTGAGTCGCCAGCATGAGGAGGTGGTGCAGGTCGTTCTGTTCGGATCGGTCGCGTGCGGCCGCGCCGTCCCGTCGAGCGACGCCGACATCCTCGTGGTGGTGAGAGACTCCGACACGCCGTTTCTCGACCGCGCCGCACTCTTCCGGGACTACTTCAGCGACATCGGCGTAGGGGTCGACCTCTTCGTGTACACCCGGCAGGAGGTCTCCGGGAGAACCATTCCCGTGGCCGCCACGGCGCTCCGGACCGGCATCGAGTTGTACCGGGCCGCATAGTCGGAGCCCTCCGCGACGTTACGAACGCGGTGCCGGCAGGCGGTAGGCGGCGATGGCGTTCTCCCGAAAGACGCGGGCCAGAGCCTCGGCGCCGTGCCGCTCCACGTAACCCTGCGCGAGCGCGAACACCGTCGCGTACGGGCCGCCTCTGCGGCAGACCGGCCAGTTGCTGGCGTACAGCAGGCGCTCGGCGCCGAAGCGCTCCCAGAGCGCGTCCAAGGTGGGCTCGTAGAAACGCACGTCGGCCGGTGACGGCTTCGTGACGGCGTTCTCCACCAGGCCGGAGATCTTGCAGTACACGTGCGGCGCGCGGGCGAGCACGGCCATGCCGTCGCACCAGTCGGGGTCGGGTGCCGATCCGTCGATGGGCACGTGGCCGATGTGGTCGATCACGACGTGCGCCTCGGGCACGGCGTCGCAGAGATCGATCAGGGCCGGCAGCTCCGGGGCTCCCGGCACCACGTCCAGGGCCAGATCGCGGGCAGTCAGCTCGCGCACGGTGTCGACCAGCATCGCGCGGCCGCGTCCGGTGATCGCGTCGTTGCCCAGGCGAATTCCACGGAACAACGGATGCACGCGGAATCGGTCGAGATGTCTGCGGAAGTCAGCGTCGTCGTTGCGAATGTTGCCCACGAACCCCGCGATGGCGGTGCGCCCGGTGAGCTCCGTGTCGTCGGCGAGGTCCAGGATCCATTGGTTGTCCTCCAGCCAGCGGCTGGCCTCGACCACGACCGTGCGGGTCACCCCGTGACCGGCCGCCACCTCCAGAAAGTGCTCGGGAAGGGTGGTGCGATACAGATCGGGGTTGTCCGAGGGTGGCCACGGCACGCCCTGCGGGCGGTAGGGATCGAAGAAGTGGGTGTGGGTGTCGATGATCTGATCCATGCGCGGACGATGCGCGACGCATGGCTGCGCTGGCAACCCGACGGAGATGCGGCTTTCCGAGGCGGGGCGCCTCGGTCATGATCGGCGGCGAGGAGCACAACCCGCATGCTGAAGATCCCTGATTCCGGCGCGCTCGACTTTCTGGCGGTGGGAGCCCTGGTCCACCGCCTGGATCCCGGCGTCGTCCCGTTCCCGCACGCGTCGGAGCTCTCCATCCACGTCTCCGGCGGCGAGTACAACTGCGCCGCCAACCTGGCCTCCTGTTTCGGGATGCGTACTGGCATCGCCGCGGGGATGGTGTCGTATCCGATCGGGGACCTGATCGACCGCTCGGTGCGCGCCACCGGCGTGCGGCCGTTCTACAAGCGCTTCGCACACGACGGCGTGCGCGGCCCGAACATGGCGACGGTGTACAGCGACCGGGGCGCCGGGGTGCGGGCGCCGGAGGTGTTCTACAACCGCGCGAACGAGGCGGCCGCCCGCCTGCGACCCGGCGACTTCGACTGGTCCGGCATCATGCGGGACGGCGTGCGCTGGCTGCACTCGGGCGGCATCTTCGCGGCGCTCTCGGAGACGACCCCGCAGGTGATCGTCGAGGCCATGCAGGCTGCGAAGGCCGCCGGCGCGGTCGTCTCCTTCGACCTGAACTACCGCGGCAAGCTGTGGCAGGTCGCCGGCGGCGCGGACACCGCGCACGCCACGCTGCGCGCCATCGTCAGCAACGTCGACGTGCTGGTCGGCAACGAGGAAGACCTGCAGGAGGGCCTCGGCATCGCCGGGCCGGAGGCGGCCGGGGAGTCCAGGCTCGACCCGCGCGCCTTCCTGCAGATGATCGATCGTGTTACCGCGGAGTTCCCGAACATCTCCGTGGTGGCCACCACGCTGCGCGAGGTGCACTCCGCGAACCGCCACGACTGGAGCGCGGTCGCCTGGGTGGACGGTGAAACGGTCACCGCTCCCACGTGTCAGCTCGACGTGTACGACCGGGTCGGCGGCGGGGACGGCTTCGCCGCCGGATTCTTCTACGGCTTGATGAGTGGCGAGTCCCCGGAGACCGCTCTCCGGCTGGGCTGGGCGCACGGCGCGCTGCTGACCACGTTCCCGGGCGACACGACCATGGCGACGCTGGACCAGGTGCGCACCTTGGCCGGCGGCAGCTCGGCGCGGATCGTCCGCTGAGCGGGCACGTGGTCGTGGGATCGACGGAAGGCGCTTCGGCCGCGGCGCTGTCCGCGGGAATCGGCGTTTGCGGACATCACTCCGACCGATCCGATCCGCATGGCCGGGTGGGCGAGCCGCGACCGTCCGTCGGACGGGGTGAGCCATCCGATCTACGCCAAGGCGCTGGCCCTCCGCGACGCCGGCGGGCACACCGGCGTCTGGGTTACCGCCGACATCCTGGGCTACAGCCGCTCCATGGCGGACACGCTGGAGCGGCTGGTCCGGGAGCGCTACGGCCTGTCCCCGGACCAGCTCATCCTGGGCAGCTCTCACAACCACAGCGGTCCGATGGTCGGCAACCTGCTGCATCTCTACTTCGATCTGCCGGCGGAGGATGAGGCAGCCGTTGCGCGCTACACCGGGGAGTTTCTGGAGCGGATCGTCGCCGTGGTCGGCCGCGCCCTGGCAGACCTGGCGCCGGCCGAGTTGAGCATGGGCTTCGGGCTGGCCGGGTTCGGTGTCAACCGCCGCCGCGCGCGCGGAGCGGACACGTTGGGCCGCCCGCAGGCGGTCGATCATGACGTGCCGGTGCTGGCCGTGCGGGCGCCGGACGGCGCGCTGCGTGGCATTCTGTTCGGCTACGCCTGCCACACCACGGCCGTGTACGACTACCGCATCAACGGCGACTACGCCGGCTACGCGCAGAGCCTCCTGGAGGCCGCCTGTCCCGACGCGACGGCCATGTTCGCCGCCGGGTGCGGCGGTGACATCAATCCGCTGCCGCGCTGGCGGGAGGGGCTGGGGGAGAGTTGCGGCGCCATGCTGAGTGCCGCGGTGCAGGACGTGCTCGATGGACGCTACGGCGCCATGACGCCGGTGACCGGTCCTCTGGGCAGCGGCGCCGACGAGCCGCTGCTGTCGCTGCTGGACCCGCCGGGCCGCGAGGTCCTGCAAGACGCGCTACAGCGCCTCGGGCCTGGCGGCTCGGAGGTGCAGCGGCGGGCGATCGAGCACCAGCTCGCCCTGCTGGAGCGGGGCGGGCCGCTGCCGGACCACTGCCCGTATCCCATCCGCGTCTGGCGCTTCGGCACCGGACAGCTCGTGATCGCCCTGGCCGGCGAGCCGGTGGTCGACTACTCGCTGCGCTTCCGCGCCGCCTACGGCTGGAACCGCACCTGGGTGGCCGGCTACAACCACGTGCTGCTGGCCTACATCCCGTCGGGGCGGGTACTGGCCGAAGGGGACTACGAGGGCACCACCGGCATGCTGGAGTACGGCCTGCCCGGTCCGTTCGCGAGCTGGGTGGAGTCGGCCGTCGCCCGCTCGGTGGACCTGCTGGTGACGCGGCTGTCCTCCGAGTCGTGAGGGGCGGAAGCGGCATGCGCATCCACCTGGAGCGGGTCGCGGTGGTCACCGCCACGCCGCACACCACCTGGACGTTCGCGGTGCTGGGCGACGGCGAAGGCACCGCCACCACGGTCGAAGCCACCCTGTCCAGCGATCCGCGGCAGGTGATCGACGCGCTCTCCGGGATGGTCGAGGCCCTGCGCGGCACCGACCTGGCAGGTGAAGCGCAGGTCGAGGAGTCGTTGGGACTCACCCGGAACCGGCTCCGTGCGGACACGGCGCTCGCCGCCGCGGTCAGCGCCCTGCGCAGCGCCATGGCACAGCTCGCGGCCGCCCGGTCGGGGAGGAACCTGCACCGCGGTGGGGGCGGTGCTGGGCGAGGAAGTGGTGAGCCTGGAGCCGCTGCCGCAGGAGCGGGCGGCCCGCTGGAAGCCGGCGGCGGCACCCGGTGAGCCGCCGCCCGAGGTACTGACGGTGCGACGGGTGGACTTCGCGGCGACGGTGCGCACGGCGGCAGGGGAGCGGCTGCGGGTGCTGGTGGAGGTGCAGAAGGCGCGTTTCACCGACGAGGTGATGCGGTTCCGGGAGTACTTGGGCCGCCATTACACGGACCGCGACAACTACGACGAGGGGGCGGACGGGCGGCGGCGGCACCGGCCGCTGCGCGCGATCTACATCCTGGGGGAGTGCCTGCCGCACACCTCGGCGACGGTGCTGCGGGTGGCGCGGGAGTACGTGGACGGGGTGATCGCGGAACTGGAGCGCCGGCTGGCGGAGTTGGGCGGCGGCGATTGACCGCTACGGACGCTGTCAAGCTACCAGTGGTCTCAGCGCAACGTCACTCGGATCACTGCCGTCGCTCCTCTGGGATCAGGTCACGAACGCGTGGTGCCGCTATCCGGGTGGTAGCCACGTGCGTTCAAGGACGCTCAGGCGGGTTCGGTCTCGAATGCCGCGAGGTCACGTGACTCGGCGTCGATCTCGACTCCGATCAGGTGGACCAGGCGATCCGGCGCGCGGTACTTGTCGGCGTAGCGCCGCGCCTGCATCTGCGCCAGGGCTCCGCCTCGCCCGGCGCGTTGCGCCACCTTGAACTCGAACAGGTACACGTGCCGGCCCATCTGCACCGCCAGGTCCAGCCGCCCCCGGCTCGTGGCGTCCTCCACGGATACGCCGTCCAGCGATGCCTGGAAGAACGCGTAGAACACGCTCGCCCAATACCCTTCGTAGTTGGCGATCTCGTTGCGCCGGTGCCAATCGTGCGGAATGCCGGCCAGCAGCGCGCGGAGCAGCGACTCCAGGCCGGCCCAGTCGCAGGCGGCCAGCAGCCGGCGCAGCGCCGCGCCGCCCTGCGCCGACTGCCGCCACTGCGGCGCCAGCGCGTCCAGCAGGCTGGCGTTCAGGGCGCGCCGCACCTCCCGGTTGGGATAGCTCAGCCGGTACTGCGGAAATCCGTCGTCCTGACGCTCGTCGGCGATGGTCAGGTAGCCGGTCTGGAACAGCAGAGCCTCCGGCGCGATCGCCTCCACGTCGAACGACGACAGCAGCGTCTCGCTGGCGTGCACACTCTCCAGATCCGGGGCGGCGAAGCCGCTCCGCAGCAGCGTGTCGATCAGGAACCGCGGCGTCGCCGTCTCGAACCAGTGCGCCTTGAACACGCGGCTGCGGAACAGCATGAGCAGGCCGAACGGGTTGTACAGCCGTTCTTCGCCCAGCCAATGGTAGCCGTTGTACCACGCACGGATCGCGGCCCGGTCCAGGCCCGGCAACTCCGGTGTGAATACCGCATCCAGGTCCGCCTCGGTGTAGCCGCAGATCGCCGCGTAGGCCGCGTCCAGGGTCAGGTCGATGAGGTTGTTCAGGTCGGAGAACAGGCTGGCCTTGCTGAACTTGCTCACGCCGGTGATGAAGGTCATTTCGACGTGCGCGTCGGCGAACTTGACCGTCCCGTACAGCGCGCGCAGGCGGCGCCGGTTGAGCGTGGCGATCTCGGGGTCGTCGATCGCGTCCAGGATCGGCTTGTCGTACTCGTCCACCAGCACCACCACCCGCCGCCCGGTACGGCGGTGCAGGTCCCGCAGCAGACTCCGAAAGCGGATCGGCGCTCTGTCATAGCCGGACTTCGCCGCGTACTCGCTCTCCAACGCGTCGAACTGCTCCGTCAGGTTGTCGGGCAGTTCGTCCGGGTCGAAGAAATCCCCGCTGCTGAAGTCCAGGCGCACCACCGGATGGCGCTTCGACCAGTCCCAGCCGTCGTGCACGGACAGGCCGCGGAACAGAGCCTCGTTGCCTTCGTACAGCTCCTTGAGGGTGTCCACGAACAGGCTCTTGCCGAAGCGTCGCGGGCGCGACAGGAAGTAGTGCTTGCCGGCGTCATCCGCGAGCCGGCGAGCCCAGGCAGTCTTGTCGACGTAGTAGTAGCCTTCCTCGCGGATCTGGCGGAAGGTCTGAATGCCGATGGGGAGCTTGCGCCGGTCCATGGCGGCCTCAGCCTACGCCGGAGGCAGGGCGCCGGCAACGCGCCCTATCTCCGCTCCTCGGGGATCAGGCCACGCGGGGCGAACCGCAGCACGAGCAGCAGGACCAGCCCCATGACGACCGGCCGCATGTGGGCGGCGCTGTCCAGCAGGTGACTTCGCAGCCCGCTCTCCGGTGACAGCGGGGACGTTGCCAGCACCATCAGGCGCAGGCCGACCGGCTCGGCCTGGATCCACACGTACCAGATCAGGAAGCCGCCGAGCACGGCGCCCCAGTTGTTGCCGGAGCCGCCCACGATCACCATCACCCAGATCAGGAAGGTGAAGCGCATCGGCTGGTAGGAGGCGGGCGTGAACTGACCGTCGAGCGTCGTCAACATGGCGCCGCCGATGCCGATCACCGCCGAGCCCAGCACGAAGACCTGCAGATGACGGGCGGTGACGTCCTTTCCCATCGCGCGGGCGGCCGTCTCGTTGTCCCGTATGGCGCGCATCATCCGGCCCCACGGCGAGCGCAAGGCGGTTTCGGACAGCCACGTCAGAATGACCAGCACCAGCAGGAACAGGCCCGCGTAGCAGAGCTTGACGACGATCGAGGACAGGTCCACGTGCGACACGCCGAGCGTCGCCGCCCACTCCTGGAACCACGCCGCGTTCTGGAGATCGATCTCGTACGGGACCGGACGCGGCAGGCCGTTGACGTTCTTCACCCCCCGCGTCAACCACTCCTCGTACTTGAGGAAGGCGACGATGATCTCGGAGATGCCCAGGGTCGCGATCGCCAGGTAGTCGGAACGGAGGCTGAGGCTGATCTTGCAGACCCAGGCCGCCCCGGCGGCGAACGCGCCGCCGACCAGCCAGGACAGCACGATCGGCAGGCCGAGCCCGCCGAGATAGCCGGTGACGGTCGGTTCCACCGCTTCGATGGCGCTCACCGCCGGCGCGAACACGGCGCGGGCCGCCAGGCTGCCGCCGATCAGCAGGCACGCCACCGCCAGCCGGCGGTACAGCGGCGTGCCGACACGGCGGCGGACGAAGAGCACGGCGACGACGGTGAGGGCCGCCAATCCCGACGCCACCAGCACGCCGGCGCCGCCGGCGCGCCAGGCGGCGGTCACCGGCGGCATCGAGACCAGCACGCCGGCCAGCCCGCCGAGGGCGGCGAAGCCCATGACACCGGAGTTGAACAGGCCGGCGTAGCCCCATTGGATGTTGACGCCGAGGGTCATGATCGCCGAGATCAGACACAGGTTGAGGATCGCCAGCGCCAGCGACCAGCTCTGTACCAGGCCCACCAGGCAGACCAGCGCCCCCATGGTCGCGAACAGGAGGGGCTTGCGCGGGACTCGTGCCGTCCATGCGCCGAGCCGGTCGCTCATATGGACTTGCCGCCGAAGATGCCGGTGGGCTTCACGACCAGCACCACGACCAGGATGAAGAACGAGACGGCAAATTTGTAGTCGGTGGAGAGCAACTGCACCAAGCCATCCGGACGCCAGCCTTCCGGTCCCAGATAGCTCAGAAACTTCTTGTAGGGGTAGGTGAGCAGCACTTCCGAGAACGCCACCACGAAACCGCCGGCGATGGCGCCAAGGGGGCTGCCCAGGCCGCCGACGATAGCGGCGGCGAAGATCGGCAGCAGCAGCGACAGGTAGACGAATGGTTTGAAGCTCTTGTCCAGGCCGTACAGCGTCCCCGCCACGGCGGCGAGCGCGCCGACGATGACCCAGGTGACCGCCACCACCCGTTCCGGGTTGATGCCGGACAGCAGAGCCAGGTCCTCGTTGTCCGAGTAGGCGCGCATCGACTTGCCGGTCCGCGTCCTGCCGAGGAACCAGAACAGCCAGAACACCAGGATGGCCGTCACCGCGACGGTGATGGTCTGCGTGGTCTTGATCGCCAGGCCCTCGCGGAGGCCGGTGGCTTCCTTGAACTGGCGGACACTGACGACGAACCGCGTCCCGTCGGTGAACACCTGGTCGTCCGGGCCGATCACGAAGCGGATGAGCCCGTTGAGCACGAACATGACGCCGACGGAGGCGACCAGCAGGATGACAGGCGCCGCCTTCCTGCGACGGTAGAAACGGTACACCCAGCGATCGGTGACCAGGCACAGGCCGCCGGTGGCCACGATGCCGGCGGGCAGGGCCAGCAGCGCCGTCGGCAGGGGACCCAGGCCGACCTCGCCGGACTGCAGGAGCCAGGTGACCAGGATCGAGATCATGGCGCCGAACGCCATGGTCTCGCCGTGCGCGAAGTTGGAGAAGCGCAGCACGCCGTACACCAGCGTCACGCCCAGGGCGCCGAGCGCGAGCTGGCAGCCGTAGACGGAGGCCGGAACGATCACGAAGTTGGCCAGGAGCACCACCGCGTTGACGATGTCCGTCATCGGTCAGCCTCCGAGAAAGGAGCGGCGTATCTCGGGATCGGCCAGCAGCTCCGATCCCGCGCCGGTGTGGCGGTTGCGGCCCTGCACCAGAACGAATCCCGTGTCGGCCAGCTCCAGGGCCGCTCGGGCGTTCTGCTCGACGATGAGGACGGCGACGCCGCCCTCGGCGATATCGACGATGCGCTCGAACAGCTCGCGGGTGACGATCGGCGACACGCCGGCCGTGGGCTCGTCCAGCATGAGCACCCGCGGACGGTTCATCAGCGCGCGTCCGATCGCCACCTGCTGGCGCTGACCGCCGGACAGCTCGCCCGCCGCCTGCCGCCGCTTTTCACCGAGAACCGGAAACAGCCGATAGACAGAGTCCATGGTGCCGGCGATGTCGTCGTCGCGGATGAACGCCCCCATCTCGAGGTTCTCCTGCACGGTCATCGACCGGAACACGTTCTCGGTCTGCGGCACGAAGCCCATGCCCTTGCGCGCTCGCGCCTGCGGAGCCAGCGGCGTGATGTCCTCTCCGTCAAGGTGCACGGTCCCGGCGCGCAGGTTCAGCAGACCGAACAGCGCCTTCATGGCGGTCGACTTGCCGGCTCCATTCGGACCTACCACCACGGCGATCTCGCCCGCGTCGACGGCGATGGAGCAGCCGCGCAGGATGTCGGGGCCGCCGTAGCCTCCCGTCAGCGCCTCGCCCGCCAGCAGACTCATGCCGGACTCAGGCGCGTCCTTCCCGGGTCACGGCTCCCGCTCCGAGATAGGCCTCGACCACGCGCTCGTCGGACTGGACCTCCGGGGCCGATCCCTGCGTCAGCACCCTTCCTTCCACCATGACGATCACCGGATCGCACAGCAGCGAGATCAGATCCATGTTGTGCTCGATGATGCAGAACGTGTACCCGCGATGCAGGTTGAGACGCAGGATGGCGCCGGCGATCTCCTTGAGCAGGGTGCGGTTGACGCCCGCGCCGACCTCGTCGAGCAGGACGACGCGCGGCTCCGCCATCATGGTGCGGCCGAGCTCGACCAGCTTCTTCTGTCCCCCCGACAGGTTGCCGGCCAACTCGCCCGCCACGGGGTCCAGCTTCAGGAACTCGATCACCTCGTCAGCCTTGGCGCGAAGGGCGGCCTCTTCGGAGCGTATCTTCCGAGGCCGCAGCCACACGTCAGGCAGGTGCTCGCCGGATTGAGCGGCGGGCACGGTCATGAGGTTCTCCCTGACCGTCAGCGTCGAGAACTCGTGCGCGATCTGGAAGGTGCGCAGCACCCCTCGGGCGAAGAGCTGGTGGGGCGGGAGCCCGGTGATCTCCTCGCCGTCCAGGTGCACACTACCCGAGGTCGGCAGGTGCATGCCGGCGATGACGTTGAAGAGTGTCGTCTTGCCGGCGCCGTTGGGGCCGATCAAGCCGGTGATCCTGCCGCTCTCGATGGTGAGCGACGCACCGTCGACGGCCCGGATGCCGCCGAAGCGCATGTGGAGATCCCGTACGGCGATCATTCGGTCAGGTACATGCCGAGCCCAGGCAGCGGAACGGAGCCGCCACTCTCCTGGGTTACGGGGCGCGAGCGGAAACCGGCCGCGCCTGCTCCAGCTCGCGCCCGGCGCATGAGCGGGACCGGTGCTGGACGGCTCCCGCTCATGGCCGCCGCTGCTTAGCGGAAGCGGACGGTTTCGAGCGCTTCGTCCCGGACCTCGATCTGCCGGTAGTTGCCGGCGCTCTCTCCCGGTCCGATCAACTCCACGGCCGAGGCGCCGACGTAGTCGATGTCGCCTCCGTCGGCGAGAATGTCGAGCGCCTTGGCCAACTCACCAGGATAGATCTGTTCGCCGGGCGCGTTGGCGACCGCCATGACGTGGTCCTTGAACGCGCCGCTCTCGGTCGATCCCGCCGCCTGCATGGCCAGCAGGATCAGGGCGGCCGCGTCGTACGCTTCGCCCACGAACGGCTGGCTTGCCGATTCGAGCATGTCACCAAGCCTTGCAGCACCGGGACTGTCGGTTCCGGGGACCGTCCCGATCGAACCGTTCAGGTCGGCGCCGATCGCTTCCACCAGACTGTCGCCGATCATGCCGTCGGGGAGAAAGAACTGGTCGAACGCCCCCGAATCGACCGAAGCCTGGATGATGCCCTTGCCGCCCTGATCGACGTAGCCGGCCACGATCAGGATGTCGCCGCCGGCCGCATCCAGTGCGCTCACCTCGGCGCTGTAATCGCCCTTGCCGTCCTCGTGAGGCGTGCTGATGGTGATCGTCCCACCCCGCTGCTCGAAGTTGGCCGCGATGCTGTCGGCGAGTCCCTTTCCGTAGTCGTTGTTGGTGTAGGTCATCGCCGCCTCCTGGATATCCATCTCCCTCAGGATGTCGGCGACCACCTCGCCTTGCCGGGCATCGGACGGCGCCGTCCGGAAGAACAGGCCGTCGTCTTCGATCGTCGACAGGGCCGGTGAGGTAGCCGACGGAGAGATCATCACGATCCCGTTGGGCATGGCCACGTTCTGCAGCATGGCGATGGTCACGCCCGAGCAGTCGCCGCCAACGATGGCGTCGACCCGGTCCGAGGTCACCAAGCGCTCGGCCGTCGCGGTTGCGGCGGCGGAATCGATGCACGTCGAATCGCCCCGTACGGAGACGACCTGCAGGCCGCCGAGCAATGCGCCGCTATCGTTGACCTCCTCGATCGCCAACTCTGCGCCGTCCGCCATGGGCGGCGTCAGCGACTCGATCGGGCCGGTAAAGCCAAAGATCACTCCCAGCCTGACGTCCTCCGCGAACGCTGCGCCGAGCGGCAGCAGCATCAGCAGCAATCCTGCACATAAGCGTCTCATCGAATCATCTCCCAACGAAGTTTGGTGCGAAGGCGGCGACCACAGCGTCCGCCGACCGGCTGAGTATACCGCCAGTTTTGGTGTGTCACAACACGCATGCCTCCGGGGCGGCCGTGGAACACGCTCCCGGCTCGGTTCAGTAGCCCAGCCGGCGCAGATAGTCCCGCGTCTGCCGGCTGCGCCGCGCCTCGGTCAGCGGATCGTCACCGCTCCGGGGGCAGGCGGTGACCCAGCGGCCGAAGTCCAGGTCGGCCAGAGCCTCCAGCACGGCCGGGAAGTCGACCGCCTCCGCCTCTCCCACGTCGCACCATACCGGCCGGTAGGCGCCGTCCGGATCGCGCGAACTGGCGCTGTAGTCCTGCAGGTGGACGTAGTTGAGCCGCGGCGCGAACTCCCGGATCGCCGCCACCGGATCGACGCCCCAGAGCTGGGAATGGGAGACGTCGATGCATAGTTGCGCCCGTTGCAGCAAGGCGAGGTAGCGGCGCCAGTCGGCCGCGCAGTCCACCAGCGTGTTGGTGTGGATGTGGTAGCTGAGTTCGACGCCGTACGCTGCGCCGTGCTCGGCCCATTCGTCGGCCGCCTCGGCCGCCGCCTGCAGGTCGGCGTCGGTCACCGCCCGGCCGGACGGCTTGGGGCCGGTCATGAACATGAAGCAGTCGGCCTCCACTTCGGCGGCGAACTCGATCCGACGCCGGTTCAGCTCCCGGTTGCCGAAGCTCCGGTCCTCGGGGACGCCGCTCGCGGTGAAGACGGCCGGCGGCATGCCGGCGTCCGCGCAGACGCGCCGCACGCGGGCCGGCGTCCCCAGCCAGTCGAGCGGCAGCCGGCACTCCCAGCCATCCCAGCCGGCTTCCGCCAGCGCCGCCAGACAGCGCTCCAGGTCCGGCTCCTGCCAGAATATGGCGCTGTAGCCGAGCTTCATTGCTCGATCCTCCGGGCCGTCGCTCATGCCGGCCGCAGCGTGGCGCCGAACACGGTGACGCCGTCCAGCGTGCCGGGAATGATGCGGATCGCGCGCAGCGTGAAGGTATGGACACCCGGCTCATCGACGGTGATGTGGCCGATCAGGGCGCTGAACTCCGGAAAGTACTGCGAGCGCGGCGTGGCGGCGCGCTCGGTGTCGCTCAGGGTGCCTTCGGCCGTGCGGCCCTCGCCGTGGCTGCCGCCGACCGATACTTCGACGCCGTGCGGAGTCACCTCCTCGGTGTCGTGCACGGGCGCAGCGACTACGGACACCGCGAAGGTGCCGGAACGACAGACGCGGACCTGCCACGACAGGGTACTTTCGGTGTCCATCCAACCGGCGGTCAGGCCGTTGGAGAGGACCTCGAGCGTGGAATCCGGCCCCAGGCTCACGTCGGCCAGGTGTGCGTGCAGGCGGATGGCGCCGTCCGGCTGCTGGACGGTCAGCGCGTCGGCCTCGGCGTCGCCGTCGATGCTCAGGGCCACGACCGGCACGTGCTCCAAGGCGCTCAGGTCGGGGAGGCTCAGTGTCAGCCGGTCGATCCCGCCTGCTTCGGTCCGGTCCTGCGTCACCTCCACGTGTGCGTCCATGCCCAGCACCTCGGCTCCCGTCACGCGCGAGCGGAAACCGTGCACGATCAGGGATCCGGCGTCCGGCTGCAGCAGATGCAGGAACAGCCGGCCGGGCTTGCACGTCATCCGGAGACCATCGTGCTCGTACGGAAACGGGCTGCCGTTGGTGCCGTAGATCGCCTGACCGTTGACCTCCATCCAGGAGCCGATCGCCCGCAGCCGCTCGGCGCTGGGCTCCGGGATCACCCCCTCGGCGGTGGGTCCGACGTTGAGCAGGTAGTTCACGCCCTTGCTGGCCAGGTCGATCAGCAGCAGGATCAGCGTGGAGGCCGATTTCCAGTTGTGGTCGGTGGTCTTGTAGCCCCAGGTGTCGTTGAGGGTGGCGGGCGTCTCGTAGTCGGCGCGCACGCGCCCGGCCGGGATCTGGTTGTCGCCCAGACTGCCGTAGTCGCCCACGTCGTTGCCGATGCGGCCTGAGACCAGGCAGTCCGGCTGCAGGCCGTGCACGAGGTCGCGCAGCTCGATGCTGTGCTCGCGGCTGATGGTGTAGGGGGTGTCGAACCAGATCAGCCCGATCGGCCCGTACTGGGTCAACAGCTCGCGGAGCTGCGGCTTGACCTTGCGCTCCAGGTAGGCGCCGAAGTCCTTGCCGCCTTCGTCGAAGTCCCAGTCGTTGCGCGACCCGTCGGGGTCGTGCCAATCCTGGTCCTGCGAGTAGTAGAAGCCGAGCTTGATGCGGGACTCCGCGCACGCCTCCGCCAGCTCCGCCAGCGGATCGCGGCCGAACGGCGTGGCGTCGACGACGTTGTACGGGCAGCACGGCGAGCGGAAGATCGCGAACCCGTCGTGGTGCTTGGAGGTGATGACCAGGTAACGCATCCCCGCCTGCACCGCCAAGTCCACCCAGGCGCGGGCGTCGAAGCGCACCGGGTCGAACCGCTCGGCGAGCGCCGCGTACCGCTCGCGCGGGATGCGCCTGCGGAACATGATCCACTCGCCGATGCCGGGCACCTCCTCGCCCTCCCAGACGCCGGCGGGGATGGCGTACAGGCCCCAGTGGATGAACATCCCGAAGCGCGCCTCGCGCCACCAAGCCAGTCCGGGATGGTCCACCACCGGGGCGGCGTTGCGGCCGCGCATCCGGTCACGCCAGCTCATCATCTCTGCCATGAGTGGGTGATAGCTGCCCGGGGCCGCCGTTGCAAGCCACTCCGCCCGCCGACCCTGCTCCGCGCAGCGCCAGCGGCACGGCACCGGCTACGGTCCCGGCGTCAGCCCAGGTCGATGACCGCCTTGAGCGCGCCGGTCTCCGGGCGGGTGAGTGCCTCGAAGCGTCGCTCCACCTCGTCGAAGGCGATGCGGTGGGTGATCCAGGAGTCCGTGTCGATGGTGCCTCCGGCGATGGCGTCAATCACCTGCCGGAAGTCGCCGGGGAGCGCGTTGCGGGAGGCCAGCAGCGTGAGCTCGCGCCGGTGCATCTCCGGCTGGGCGAAGGAGATCTCCTGACGGGTGAGCCCCAGGAAGACGACGGCGCCGCCCTGCGCGGCGTACGTGAGGGCCGCCGCCATCGACTGCGGGCTGCCGGTGGCGTCGATCACCACGTCGAACATCCTGCCGCCCGACAGCTCGAGGAGGCGCCCCGGCTCCTTGCCGTCGCCGGCGACGAGGGCACCGGCCGGAGCGTAGGTGTCCCGACAGAAGTCCACGCGCGCCGGGAGCCGGTCCATGACCGTCACGTGCCGCGTGCGCAGCCGGACGAACTCCAGCGCCGCCAGCCCGATGGGTCCCAGGCCGATGATGAGTACCCGATCCTCGCTGCCGGGCGCGGCTCGCGCGGCGGCGTGGCAGCCGATGGTGAGCGTCTCCACCAGCGCGAGCTGATCGAAGGTCAGCCCCTCGGCGCGATGCAGCTTGGCGGCCGGGATCGTGAAGCGGTCGCAGAGGCCGCCGTCCTGCATGACGCCGATCACGCTGAGCCGCTCGCAGCAGTTGGTCCGGCCCTTGCCGCACGCGTAGCAGCGCCCGCAGTTCAGGTAGGGCTCCACGCTGCAGGTGTCTCCGGGCGCGACCGCGGTGACGCCGTCGCCGACGGCCAGCACCTCGACGCCCAGCTCGTGGCCGGGGATGCGCGGGAATTCGAAGAACGGAAAGGTGCCGCGATAGGCGCTCACGTCGGTACCGCACACGCCGACCGAGTGCGTCCGCACCAGCGCCTCGCCCGCCGCCGGCTCGGCCGGCGCCGGCACCGGTACGGCGCGGGCCTGGTATGGCGCCTCGAACCGGATCGCGCGGATCGTGTCGACGCTCACCCGCGCAGTCGCAAGCTGGTCACACGCCGGCCGCGCTGCGGCGGCTGAGCTCGCCCAGGGTCTGGTCGGTCGCCGGCCGGTAGCCGGGCAGCGGCAGGAGCTGTTCGTGGATGGCGTCCACGATCCAGTCGGCCTGCGGGAAGAACACGGACTCCAGCTCGACCGGCGGCGTGATCCAGTTGCGGGCGCCCAGCACCACCGGCGGCGCGTCCAGGTCGTCGAAGCACAGCCGGCCTATGGTGGTGGCCATGGTGTGCAGCATGCTGCCGCGTTCGCAGGCATCGGAGGTGAGCAGGATGCGGCCGGTCTTGCGCACCGACTCCGCGATCGGGCCGTAGTCGAGCGGGTTCAGGAAACGGGCGTCGATCACCTCCGCCTCGAGCCCGTGCCGCTCGGACAGGATGTCCGCCGCGTCCAGGGCGCGGTACAGGTTTGCGCCGACCGTGAGGATGGTCAGGTCGTCGCCGTGTCGGTGGATGTACGGAGCGCCCTCCTCGATTTCGTAGTAGCCGGCGGGCACCGATTCGTGCAGCACCTCGGGTTCCCCGTAGAGCTGCTGGCTCTCGAAGAAGACCACCGGATCGGTGCCGCGCAACGCCAGGTTGAGCATGCCCTTGGCGTCGTACGGGGTCACCGGGTAGTACACCTTGAGGCCGGGAATGTGGCTGACCATCGCCGACCACTCCTGCGAGTGCTGGGCGCCGTAGCGGAAGCCCACGGCGATACGCAGCACGATCGGCAGCGACAGCACGCCGGCCGACATCGCCTGCCACTTGGCGAGCTGGTTGAAGACTTCGTCGCCGGCGCGGCCCAGGAAGTCGCAGTACATCAACTCCACCACCACGCGGCCGCCGCTCATGGCGTAGCCGATGGCGCTGCCGACGATGGAGGCCTCGGAGATGGGCGAGTTGAACAGCCGATGGTAGGGCAGGGACTCGGTGAGCCCGCGGTAGACGCCGAACGCGCCGCCCCAGTCGCGGTTCTCCTCACCGTAGGCGATCATCGTCGGGTCCTCGGCGAAGCGGTGCAGCAGCGCCTCGAACAGGCCGTCTCTCAGCGTGATCACCTGCGAGACCGGCAGCCGCTTGCCGTCGGCGTCGAACGCCGAGCGCGAGCGATTCGCCAGCGACTTGACGCGCGGGTTGTCGGCCACCCGCACGGAGAGATCGGGCTCGCCCTCGGCCAGCGCGTCGGCTGCGCGCGCGGAGAACATGACCGCCTCGATCTCGTGCGCGCTGCCGCCGAACCGAGGCGAGGTGTCGAGCGGCGCCGCCAGCCGGAAGGCCCGCTCCATCACGTCGACGGCCCACGACTCGATGCGCTCGCGCTCGGCAGCGTCGAGCAGGCCCCCTTCTTCCAGGTAGTCGCCGTAGCTGCGCAAGCTGTCGCGCTGCTCCCACGCCTCGATTTCCTCGCGCGTGCGGTAGGTGGCCGGATCGCGCGCCGAGTGGCCGGCCAGGCGGTAGGTGACGGTGTCCAGCAGCGCCGGGCCGCGGCCCGCGAGCAGCAGCTCGCGCTTGGCGTCCACTGCGGCCGCAACCGCCAGCGGGTTGTAGCCGTCGACCCGCTCGGCATGCAGGTTGTCCGGGTTCACGCCCGCGCCCATGCGGGCCAGCACCTGAAAGCCCATCGTCTCGCCCGCGGTCTGGCTCCCCATCCCGTAGAAGTTGTTCATGAAATTGAACAGCACCGGCGGCGAGCCCCCGAGATCGGGATCCCAGAGCGTCCGGTACTGGTCCATGGCGGCGAAGCTCAGCGCCTCCCAGGTCGGCCCGCAACTCGCCGAGGCGTCGCCGACGCAGGCGACGACGATGCCGGGGCGGCGGTTCACCCGCTTGAAGAGCGCCGCGCCGGCCGCGATCCCGGCCGAGCCGCCGACGATGGCGTTGTTCGGCATGCTGCCGAGCGGCGCGAAGAAGGCGTGCATGGAGCCGCCGAGCCCGCGGTTCAAACCGGTGCGCCGCCCGAACACCTCGGCCATGAAGCCGTACACGACGAAGTCGATGGCCAGATCCTTGATGTCACGGTCCTGTGCGGCCGGCTCCACCACCCGCAGGATGTCGCCGTCCAGATACGCCTCCATGACACGCTGCAGGTCGGAACCGTCGGCGTGGCGGATGCCCTGCAGGCTCTTGGCCAGGATCTCGGCATGGCTGCGGTGCGACCCGAAGATCATGTCCTCACGGGCGAGCGGCAGGCAAAGGCCGACCACGGCGGCTTCCTGACCGATCGACAGGTGCGACGGGCCCTCGTGCACGTAGTCGACGCCGGCGTAGCCGCCGGTGGTCTTGACGCTGTCGAGCATCCGCTCGAACTGGCGGATGAGCATCATGTCGCGGTAGGCGCCGAGGAGCGCCGCGTCGCCCCAGCGTTCGCGCTCCGCCCCGATGTCGGACCGGTACCGGTTCAGCGGGATCGGGTCGATTTCGAGGTTGCCGGGCCGGCGAACCTCCTCCGGGCTGATGACCATGGACTTGGGCATGGGCGAAAGGTACACCGGATCGCCGCTGGTCCGGGCAAGGCTGGTTCGGAAGGGGCGCGATACGGTAGGTTTCGGCATGCCCGTGGTAGCGGTCCTGGCCGCGCTGGATGAGGAGATCGAGGCGTTCCGCGGGGGCCACGAGCTGGAGCCCGTGGAGGAGGGGACGCCGTTCGCGGCATTCCGCTTCCGGGTCGGCGGCGTCGACGCCGTGCTGATGCGCACCGGGGTCGGCAAGGCGTTCGCGGCCATGGTCGCACAGCGAGCGATCGACCGCCTGCGGCCCGACTACCTGATCGTCACCGGCATCGCCGGCAGCGTGCGCGACGGCCTGGACCTGGGCGACGTGGTGGTCAGCCGCGACTGCGTGCAGCACGACCTGGACGCGTCCGCGCTGGGTTTCGAGCTCGGCCAGGTGCCGTACACCGAGCACCGCATCCTGCGCGCCGACCCGCGGCTGGTGGCGCTGGCGCTCGCCACGCCGGTGGACGGACAGCGCGTGGTGGCGGGCCGCATCCTGACCGGCGACCAGTTCGTCAGCGATCCCGATGCCGGGTTGCGCCGGAGGCTGAGCGAGCTGGACGGCTCCGTCGTGGAGATGGAAGGCGCGGCGATCGCGCTGGTAGCGACCGTCAACCGCGTGCCGTTCGTGATCATCCGCTCCGTGTCCGACAAGGCCGACGCCGCCGCGCCGGCCGACTTCGGCGCCTTCCTGCGCCGCGCGGCCGCCAACTCCTGCACCGTCTGCGCGGGCATCCTCGAATGCCTGGCTCCCTCGCCGCGCGGCAAACCGGTGGCGGTGCTCGGGCCGTTCGCACCGCCGATGGACCACGGCCCGTCCGACCGTTTGCCGAGGCATGGGACTGGTGAGCTGGAACGCCCGGCACGTTCGAGGTCGTACCGACGTCGAAGTGCAAGAGCCGCCGATGGCGCTGATGCCGAGTGAGACAACATGACACATGCCGACAATTCCCTTACGGATGCCGTTCGCGAGGTGGTCCGCGACGTGCCGGACTTTCCTCAGCCGGGGATCATGTTCCGGGACATCACGCCGGTGTTCGGAGAGATCCACCTGCCGCTTCGCGTCGCCTCGTGGATGGCGGCCGCGTTCGCGGCTGATGCGGGCGACCACCGCATCGACGCGGTCGCGTGCGTGGAGGCGCGCGGCTTCATGCTCGGCCCGCTGGTGGCGCGCGAGCTGGGCGTTGGGCTGATCCCGGTGCGCAAGCCGGACAAGCTGCCGCGCGAGACGCTACGGCAGGACTACGACCTGGAGTACGGTACCGACTCGCTGGAGATGCACGCGGACGCCTGCGGGCCGGGACAGCGCGTGTTGCTGGTCGATGACGTGCTGGCCACCGGCGGCACCGCCGCGGCGGCATGTCGGCTGATCGAGCGCGCCGGCGCCACCGTCGCGGGCGCCGCGTTCCTGATCGAGCTGGACGGCCTGGACGGCGCGCAACGGCTGCCGGTAGCGAGCCGCAGCTTGCTGGTGCTGCCGGCATAGGCCCCGGCGTTCGCTGACTCGATCCTTTGACGGCCGTCGTGCCGACCCTATACTTCAGCGAGATCCACCATGACGACCGATCCCATGCGTCCGCTGCACGCGGACGAGATCGACGGCACGGCAGAGGTGGCTCGCGTGCGCGCGGCGCGGCAGGCATTCCTCCGGCACCACGCGCAGTGTTTCTGGTACCTGCGCGCCGATCTGGAGATCACGGCCAAGGACCTCCCCATGATCGCGGACGGCCTGCGTAGGAACGGCGGGCGTGACGGGTTTCTGCTCGCCGAACAGCTATGCCGCTGACGCGCATGCACAGGGAGCTCCTCGGTCGCATCGCCGCGAACCGCAGCCCTGACAGTTACGTCGCCGGTGCGACCGTCCTGCATCGAAACGCCCACACGCCGCTCGCTTGGTTGACGCGCCACAGAGGCCGCGTTCGCGGTGCGTGGCCGACCCTGTCGCCGTACCGAACCGGTGATGACGAATGACCACAGCGGCCTGGATCGGGTCTTGACAGTGCCGGACGAGAAGGCGATCCGTGTTGACGGAGCTCGGCGCCGCGCAACGGCTGCCGGCGCCGAGCCGCAGCCTGCTGGTGCTGCCGGCGTGAGCGAAGCTCCCCGCGTGCCGCTGATCCTGATGCGGGTCGGCGGCATCATGGTGGCGGCGGGCATCGCCCTTGCCTATCTGGCCTGGGCGCTTTCCTACTCGCGGGTGAACTTGGCGGCGATCGCCATTCCGGTCGGCGCGGTGCTGCTGGGCGGCGTGCTGCTGTTCATCATCGGCGCCGCGACGGGAGCCGCCCGGCGCTGACGGCGCGCGCCGTGGCGCCGCTGGCCGCCACTCCCGGTCAGGACGGCTCTTCGCGCCCGGCCTGCCGCCGATAGAGGTCGGCGTACACGCCGTCTGTGGCCATCAGGTCGTCGTGCGTGCCGCGCTCGGCGATGCCGTGGTCCTTGATCACGAACAGGCAATCGGCGGCGCGCACCGTGCTCAGCCGGTGGGCGATGACGATCGCCGTGCGTCCCTGCAGGAGCCGACGCAGCGCGGCCTGGATCACCGTCTCGGTCATCACGTCCACGCTGGAGGTCGCCTCGTCCAGGACGATCAGGCGCGGGTCGGGCAGCAACGCGCGGGCGATGGCGATGAGCTGGCGCTGACCGACCGAGATGTTGGTGCCGAACTCCAGGATCTCGGTGTCGTAGCCGTCCGGCAGCCGCTCGACGAACCGGTGCAGGCCGACCGCCCGCGCGGCTTCCACGACCGCCTCCTCCGAGGCCGCCGGTGCGCCGAAGCGGACGTTGTCGGCGATCGTGCCCGGAAACAGGAACGGATCCTGCGAGACCAGCGCCATCTGCGCGCGCAGCGTGCGTTGCTGCACCGAGCGGACGTCGACGCCGTCGATCAGCACCTGCCCGCCGGTGACGTCGTAGAAGCGGGCGATCAGGTTGGCGATCGTCGTCTTGCCGGCGCCGGTCTCGCCGATCAGCGCCACCGTCTGGCCCGCCTCGATGGTCAGGTCGACGTCCTGCAGCACGGGCTGGTCCGGCTCGTAGGCGAAGGAGACGCCGCGCAGTTCGATGCGGCCGTCGATACGACGCATCGGCGGGGCGTCGGGGGCGTCGACGATGCGCGGCTCCGTGTCCAGCAGCTCCAGCACCTTCTCGCCGCCGGCCATCGCCGACTGCATGGAGGCGTAGAGCTGGCTGAGCTCCTGGACCGGCTGGAAGAAGCGGCTGACGTAGGCCAGGAAGGCGACGATCACGCCGATCGAGACCGCGTCCCGGCCGTGGGCGAGGCCGCCGAAGAGCAGCACCGCCGCCGTCGCCAGCAGCCCCAGGAACTCGACCGACGGCGTGAAGGCGAGAGACAGGGAGAACGCCCGGAGCTGCGCGTCCCGCGCGTCACGATTGCGTCGTTCGAACCGCTCGGCGGCCGCCGGCATCTGCGCGAACGCCCGGATCACGCGCATCCCGCCGATCGCCTCGGCCAGGTTGCCGACCATCGAGGCGATCGCCGTCCGCGTGGCGCGGAACGCGCGCCGCGCCAGGCGGGCAAAGATCAGCGTGGCGACCATCATCACGGGGACCACCGCGAAGGTGGTCAGCGCCAGCTCCGTGTTCATGATCAGCATGGCCACGACGATGCCGATCAGGACCAGGGAATCGCCGATGATCTGCACCAGCCCCTGCGACAGCACCTCGTTGATGGTGGCGACGTCGTTGATCACCCGCGAGATGGTGACGCCGACCGGGTGCTCGGTGTGATAGCGCAGCGACAGCCGCTGCAGGTGGCGGAAGAGCTGCGCCCGCATCGTGGCGAGCATCCTCTGGCCGACCCACGACAGCAGGTAGGTCTGCAGCGCATGCGCGGCATAGGTGCCCAGGAACGTCAGGACCAGGAGGCCGGAGATCAGCGCCAGGCTCCTCAGGTCGCGGGAGGCGATGGCGTCGTCGATGGCGAGCTGGATCAGCCACGGCGCCGCCAGGCTCAGTGCGGTGACCACCAGCATGGCGAGCGATGCGGCGGCCATGTGCCTGCGATAGGGACGCAGGTAGACCGTCAGGCGGCGGATGACGTGCGGATCGATCGCCCGGCCCTGGCCGCCGCCGGCGAGCGCGGC
The DNA here is from genome assembly GCA_965215345.1 of Spirochaetia bacterium. GTDB lineage: Bacteria > Spirochaetota > Spirochaetia > SZUA-6 > Bin103 > CATQHW01. Next base: position 4,513,763 of record CBDCDL010000002.1, read on the forward strand.
CAGCGTGGACCTCGGTCCGCCGCCCCCCATGCTGCCGGTGGAGAAGGTGCTCATCGGGCCGCTCTTCTCAGTACATGGGCGGCCGCCCGCGCCAGGTGGCCGTCGCCGTCGCCCCCGGCCGCGGCGGGTGAGGGTGCTGCGGTCCCGGCGGAGGCGAAGATGGCGGCATAGAGCGGGGAGCCTGCCAGCAATTCCTCATGGGTGCCGTGGGCGGCGATACGGCCTTCCTCCAGCACCACCACCGCGTCCGCGTCCTTGCAGGTGCTGGCGCGCTGCGCGATGACGATCATGGTGCGCCCGCCGGCGGAGTCGCGCAGCGCCCGCAGGATCCGGCCCTCGGTACGGGCGTCGACGCTGGAGGTGGCGTCATCGAGGATGAGGATGCGCGGATCGGTCAGCAGCGCGCGGGCGATGGCGATGCGCTGCTTCTGCCCCCCGGACAGGGTGACGCCGCGTTCGCCCACCGGCGTGTCGTAGCGCTCGGGCAGTCCCTCGATGAAGGTGCGGATCTGCGCCGCTTCCGCCGCCGTCTCGATCTCCGCCTGCGAGGCGTCGGGACGGCCGAAGGCGATGTTCTCCCCGATGGTGGCCGCGAACAGGACCGTGTCCTGCAGCACGACGCCGATCTGCGAGCGCAGCGACGCCATCGTCACCCCGCGGATGTCGATGTCGTCGATCTCGATCACGCCGCGGGTCGGGTCGTACAGGCGCAGCAGCAACGAGATCAGGGTCGTCTTTCCCGAGCCGGTGGCGCCGAGCACCGCCAGCCTGCTCCCGGCGGGGACGGTCAGGTCGATGTCGGAGATCGCCTCGGGTTCATCGTCCCCACCGAACGCGAAACTCACGTCCCGGAACCGGACCCCGCCCCGGCCACGCGGCAACGGCCGGGCGTCCGGGGCCTCCGGGATGGCGTCCGGGGCGTCCAGAATCTCCGCGACGCGTTCGGCGGACGCTAACCCCTGCACCATCATCGGCAGCATGGCCCCGACCCGGCGCACCGGCGCGAAGAGCTGCGTGAGGTAGGCAGTGAACGCCACGAGCAGCCCCAGGCTCTCGCCGCGCACGACCATCAGGCCGCCGATGCCCACGACCACCACCAAGCCCAGGTTGGCGATCAGCGACAGGAGCGGCGTGTGTATCGCCTTCAGCTTCGTGTTGAGCGCCGAGATCACGAACCAGCGATCGACCTGCCGCTGGAACCGCACGGTCTCCCGCTGCTCCTGCGCGAACGCCTTGACCAGCCGCGCGCCCTGCAGGTTCTGCTCCAGCGCCGAGGTCATCACGCCGAGTTGCTGCTGCAGCCGGGACGCCAGCGGCCGCTGCTGCTTGCCGAATATGAACGCCTGGACCGCCAGGAACGGGACCGGGATCAGCGACGCGGCGCCGAGCACCGGATTCATCGCGACCATGAACGCCAGCGTCCCCGCGAACAGCACCACCGCGTCGAGGACGCGCAGCAGCGCCTTGCTGACCACGAACCGGAGGCGCTCCACGTCCTGGATCGCGCGCTGCAGGACCTGACCGGTTTCCATCCGCTCGATGAACGAGATCTCCACCACGCCGAGCCTGAGGAACAGCTCGTTGCGCAGGTCGTAGGCGAGCCGCTGGGCGGCCATCTCCGCCAGTCGGCCCTGCAGGAATCCGAACACCGCGCGCGCGGCCGCCAGCCCGACCAGAGCGATGACCGAGCGGATCAGCACCGAACGGTCGCCGGCGATGATCCCGTGGTCGACGATCCAGCGGACGAACACGGGGATGACCAGGAGGGCGGCGGTGTGCGCGGCCATTGCGGCGTACGCCCCTGCCATGAGCGGTCGGTAGGGGCGCAGGTAACGGAAGAATCGGCCGAACAGGCTCGCCAAGGCGGACAGTATACCAGGAACGGCAGTCGCCCCAAGCGGTCGGTCTGCCGCGCCGCAGCCCGAGGTCATGCAAGATGGCGAATCGCCTGGAACCACTCGCCGCTACCCACCGGGTCGCGCGTGAGGGGGTAGCCGACATGCGGCTCGGAGACGATGCACGTGCCCGGCAGCGGCGAGTGACGAGAGCAGTTTCTATAACTTATTACCGTTGAGCTATTTATGACACCTTGAAATGAGGATGGGAGGGGAGTAGGATCGCCGTCATCCACTGTATTCAAGGAGATTGATGGTCATGCAACCGAACGTACGTCTACTGTCCTTTGCCGTGGCGATCGCCGTGCTCAGCGGCATAGTGTCCTGTGCGCGGCTGACTTTGCAGGAAGAGCCGACCGCGATTCCGGACCCGGAATCGACGAAAGGGGGCTTTCGCGATGGCTTTCCAGACATTTACGTGCCATGGACGCCTCTCTGGACAAGGTCATAGCTGTCGTGGATGCCGCCGCAGCTCGCAATGTCGGGCGGGATCCCCGGTATGCAACGCTGAGCCGGGCGCTGCACCGAGACCGAGACAGCGACTGGGCTGTCGAGCGCACGCTGGATCCGGACGGCGCCGACGTCGTCACGGAGCAGGACCAGGAGGAAATAGACTCGCTCATCGCGGACGATCCGGAGCTGAACGCTGCGTTCAAGCAAATGTCCGACGAACTTGAGGCCGCGTATTCCGCCATACCGCCGATCGAAATCAACGTGCAGGACCTGGACGACAACGACAATCCGGTGGGCGATCCATATACCATCAGATCCGAGAACGGCGTCATCAATTTCGGCTTTCAAAGTCTTACCGTCCAGCAACTTCTACTGTGGATACCGTCGCAACAAAGCCGACCCGAACGCGGTTTCGTCGTGGATGTTGACTGGGAGGGAGGCGGCAGGCCATGGCCCAACAACATAGTCTGGTATTTCTTCGACTCCGGCCTGTCCGAGTCAGACAAGATCTGGATGCGGGACAAGCTCAATCGCGTGTCGAGCGCAACGGGCGTGCGGCTTCAGGAATCCGCCAGTACCTCATATTACCGAACTCGGTGGGACCGGTGCAGGACCTCTCGTCTCAAGATATCCAGAGAGAACATGAGCCACCCGGGAGAGGCGTCCGTCGGCTATCTGTGGGGCTGCCCGTTTCTCAAGATGGATCGTAGCCAGGACTTCCGCACCAGGCAGCTTGAACCCGGCTTATTCACGCGTCGGTCTGACAAGCCATGCCTGGAGATGGAAGAACGATTATTCCAGAAAATGGGTGTGCTGGCGCAGCCGTGCAGGAGTGACGGCGCGGCTGGGAGCAGATGGCCAAGAGCGCGTGCAGCGTTGAAAGGGCGCGGTTGGTCGGGACCGAAACGCTGACGGCAGTCGAGCACGCCGGCGAGGACACAGATGACCGCGCCCAGGTGCTCGACGAAGAGGTTCTGAACGTGCCGGCCTGTCGGCCTCAGCCGTTGGGCGCCCAGTCCAGGAGGGTGAGCTTGTTCCACAGCCGCAGCCAGTCGGCCGCCGCATGCTGCGCGATCACGACGGTCGCCCGCCGGCCGTGGCGGACCACCCGGCTGGCCACCCGCAGCACCCGCTCGCGCAGCCGGCGCAAACTCCAGCCGACGCCGGTCGCCCGCTGCATCAGACAGCGCCCCGCGTGCAGCACCTCGTAGGCCAGCAGATTCAACAGCAACAGCGTCTCGTTCTGGGCCCGCACTCCTGCTTCTTGCGGCTCGGTGGCGGCCTCCAGGCAGCGGCCCCGGTAGTGGCTCTTCGCACGCGGCGCCGAGGACAGCGCCGGCGCCAGCACGTCCATGAACTCTCCCATGTGCCCTTCGGCCTTGCCCCGCATGCGGTACAGCCCCAACAGCCGCGCGCCGCTGTAGCGGTTGCGTTTGAGGTTGGTGATCAGCCAGAAGTAGTCGAGGAACAACTCTCCGGGCCGCTCCACCACCACCAGCACCACCCGCCGCGCGTGCTCCCAGGAATCGGCCTGGTAGCGCAGTTCGTGGCACCACACCCGCCCCTCGCGCGGCGGACGCCCCGGCGGCCGGCGCAGATACGGCTGCGCCATGCGGTCCAGCACCGCGTTGTTGCGGATGCGCGCCACGTAGTCGATGCCCGATGACTCCAGGCCCGTGAGCGTTTTTCCGTCGGGAAACCCGGCGTCCATCCGCACCAGCACCGACTCGCACACCCGCGGCCGGCAGCGCTCGACCACCCGCTGGATAAACTCAAGCGCGCCGTCGGCCGAGCCCACCGCGCCGGGCCGCAGCGTGCCGTCGAGCAGGTCGCCGCTCTCCGCGCAACTGGCGATGAGCGCATGAAACATCCGCTGCCCGTAGTGGCCGTTGTACTGGCTGCCGGCCTGCTGCCCGTGCACCTCGAACGGCAGGCCGTCCAGGTCGATCATCAACCGCTTGTACCGCCGCTCCCCGTTGTCCTTCCACAGCCGGCGCACCGCCAGCTCGATGATCCCCTCACGCACCACATCCTGATTGGTCGGCACGCTCAACAGACCCACCAACCGCGACAACGTCGGCTGCGAGGGCAGCACGCTGTCGGGCTCCAGCGACGCGGTGCCGCGGCGCGTGTCGTTGGCCACGCGAAAGCTCGGGTCGTGCCGCAGCCGGTCAGCGTCGTCCTGGTCGCGCCAGCCCTGGCCCAGCAGCAACAGGCTGGTCCGCAGCACGTCGGCCAGCGGGTAGGTGATCAGCAGCGGATTGCGCGGATCCAGCAGCCGCTCGTCCATCCACTCGACGATGCCGGTGCGCTCCATGATCTCGCGCAGCAGCAGCGCGCCGCTGTCGGCGCTCAGATGCTCCGCCCGCGCCTCGACCTGCACCGAGCCGTTGAAGGTCGTCGAAAAGATCGGTAGAGTCTCACCCACGGCGTGTCCCGTCCTTTGCGGAGGTTTTGGCGTAACACCTTGACTCTACTGCAAATCGGCGGACGCGCCTACTCTTTCTCTACTCCTCCGTGAATAAGCCGGGGTGAAGAGAACACGTTCTACCATGAGGTAGGACATGTCCTGGGTCTGCTTCACGAGCATCAGCGATATGACAGAGGTGACTACATCCGTGTGTACGACTCGAACGGAAGAAACCTCACGGGCCCTTCCTGGGACAGGATCGATCGCTGGCGTGACCAACAGTTCTGCTTCTTGTGGTGGTGCTGGTACTCGGCCGTGAGGAATGCGATGACGTACGATACGCCATACGACTACCAGTCCGTGATGCACTACTACTCCGAGCATTCGAAACGAACCCCGAAGTCGCCTACACTTCCGAATAACGGCGGTCCGTGGGACACGTTCAGCGAGAATAAGAAGGCCTGGGGGGCACAGAACCAGTGCACGTATTTTACGCCGTGGGACTTCTATACCGTCAAGCTTCGGTACGGCATATCGCCGAACCCCAAGCCGACGTACACGCCCACGCCGACGTACCCGCCACGCGCTGGAGATGCGTCGTGCCCCTAGGAGAGGCACGACCGGACGGCGGCCGCTTGCGCGAGTCCGCGGCACGTAGTGCGATGGCCGCGGTCGTGGCGGGGGCTCTCGTGATCGCGTGCCGAGTAGGAGGAACGCCGCCGGTGCCACACATTGATGATGGGTGTAGCCACGACTACTCGCTCGAGGTCGCCAATGATGCGGCCGAACGGGTCAGGGTACGTATATACCTTGCTGCCGTGTTTTTAGGGGCAGATCATGGTCCTAGGTATGGTCCTGAGCAACTGGTGGAACGCCGACCAGACGGTGGCGTTCTCGTCGGCCGGATTCTTGAGCTCGGTCACGGCCAGTGGCAGCCGCTTATCGTCTTGGAGAGTGGCGCGAGACGGACGTACCGAATGGGCACGCAGTCCCTTGGTGGGCCCTGTCCGCCGCTACCGGAGCCCAACGTGCTCGTACGCGGGTTCAGCAGAATCCGGTTCTATGATGAGCGTGCTGAGGACCCTTATCGGACCTACGATTATCCGCACTCGAGTTGGGCGGGCAGCGACGCCCAATACCAGCATCAGTTGTCCGACGGCACGTGGGAGCGACTATTCGTGGAGTCGCCGGACCGTCCGTTCTACCTCGAAAGGGACGACGACGACCCCGAACTGGCCAGGATCGTGATCACGTTCGTGCCGAGCGCGGAATCCGGAGCCGAGCGTGCGTGCGGGATGGGTCTTTGGTGCGACGCTGACCGCCGGAGATCGACAACGGCGAGCAGGGTGAGCATACGGCAGTGTCTAACGTTCGCTTTGCTCGCCGTACTTGTCGGTACGGGAAGCGCCGACGCGCCCCCATCCCCGCCGTGCTGCGAGATGGAGCGCGGATGGGCGGTCGGCGTGGAGTCCGGGGTCACGTGGGTGAAGACGGACGAGATCGTGGAAGCACGGCCGGCTCATGCGGCGGAGCGGCTGAGCCACCTGACCTGGAAGACTCCTGCGGGCTTTGCCGGCATCCGTCTCAGTTACCGTACGCTCGGGGTCCTGCGCCTGAACGGCGGGGTGCGGTACTTGGGCGGTGCGGGGGCAGGGAAGCTGGTGAATCTGGATTACCTGGATGCGACCAGCGATGCCGTTACCCACCGCTCGGTCAGCCCGACCGATCTGGTCGGCGTGGACTGGCAGCTCTCGAACGATGTCATGCTGGTGGAGACGACGCGCGGGAAGGTGTTCCTGCGATCGTTTGCACGCGTGGGCTATCGCGGCACCTACCATGCTTGGTCGGCCCACGGGGGCGAGTACGAGTACCGAGGCAGAAAGGGACGGTTCGCCGATGACGAACAGCTCATCCGCTATGTGATGCTCCACCAAGTGTTCGATGTCGGCGCCTTCGTGGAGGTGGGACAGACGGGGGCCGGGTTCTATGGGCGGCTGGGCGCAGCGGTCTCCCTGTTGTCGCTGGCCGATGACCGCGACTCGCACCTGCTGAGCGACACGGAGTATTACAATACGTACCGCTTGGGATGGCACGCGCGGCCGCAGATCGCCGTGGGCGTGCGTTTCGGAGGAGGAAGCGCTGCGGAGGCATTCTACGAACCGGCGTGGCAGTTCCCTTTCGCGGAGACCGGGACGAAGATCGAGACGGCGCGTGGCGTGTACCGCCCGGAAGAGAAGCCGAACCTTCTGATGACGCTGCATCGAACAGGGATTCGTGTTGTCTGGCCCATCGGCACGGGTTTGACCGCAACAGCGCCGGCGGATCACGGACCACCCTCCCGCGGCCCCTGTGGGGTACGATGATCTGGTCATGGAACATACGCGAATCGGCCTGCTTCATCCGGGCCAGATGGGCTCCGCGGTGGGCCGCGCCTTGGCAAAGGCTGGACACCGGGTGCTGTGGGTGTCCACGGACCGGTCCCCGGAGTCGCGCCAGCGCGCGGCGGCGGCCGGGCTGGAAGACGCCGGCACCCTGGAGGCGCTCGCCGCGCAGGCGGAGGTGATCCTGTCGATCTGTCCCCCGCACGCGGCGCCCGACGTCGCCGAGCAGGTGGCCGCCCGCGCGTTCACCGGTATCTACGCCGACTGCAACGCCATCTCGCCCCACCGGACACGCGCCGTCGAGACGACCATCGCCGGCGCCGGCGCGACCTACGTCGACGGCGGCATCGTCGGCGGTCCTCCTGCCGGCGGGCCGCCGCGAACCTCGCTCTACCTTTCGGGCGCTGCCGCGGACCGGGTGGCCGCATGCTTCCCGGCCGAGGCGCTGCACGCGGTCGTGCTCTCCGACCGCATCGGCGCGGCTTCCGCGCTGAAGATGTGCTACGCGGCCAACACCAAGGGCACCTCCGCCCTGTTCGCGGCGATTCTGGCGCTGGCCGAGCAGGAAGGGGTGCGCGGCGCGCTGGAACGGCAGTGGGGAGAAGGCCTGACCGCCTCCGCGCACAAGCGCGCCGCCGACAGCGCCCTCAAGGCGTGGCGGTTCGTGGGCGAGATGCACGAGATCGCAGGGACCTTCGCGGAATCCGGCCTGCCCGGCGGCTTCCACGCCGCCGCGGCGGAGATCTACGAGCGCCTGACCCCCTTCAAGGGGCGCACCGTGCCTCCGGAGCTCGGCGACGTGCTCGATACCTTGTCGCATAGTACCGTGTCGGGCATGTCGATCAGTGAGAGCATGTTACCTGAGTTCGACCATGAGGTTGCGGGGGTCCGCACGACGCTGGAGCGGGTGCCGTCCGACAAGCTCGATTGGAAGCCGCACCCGGCGTCAGGTTCCATGGGATGGCTCGCGGGACACTTGGCCAACCTGCCCACTTGGGCGGTGCTGACCATCCAGCAGGATGAGCTGGACCTTCTGCCCGGCGGTACACCGCTCGACCAGCCTCCGCCGCCTGCCGACAGCGCGGCGCTGGTGGACACCCTCGACCGCAATGCCGCGGCCGCTCGGGCCGCCATCGCCGGTGCTGGCGACGCCGACCTGTTGCGGCCCTGGTCACTGCTGCGGAACGGCGTCACCCTCATGACCATGCCCAAGGTGGCGGTGCTGCGCACCTTCGTGTTCAACCACCTGATCCACCACCGTGCGCAGCTCGGCGTATACCTGCGGCTCAACGACATCGCGGTCCCTTCGCTCTACGGTCCCTCCGCCGACGAGGCCCCGAACTGATCAGCGCAGCAGCGAGCGAGGGGATCTACCTGTTCGGAGGACGAGCCGGCCGTGGATGGCGGGATTCGGCGCCTTGGCCGACCTCGCCGATGAGAACCGCCGCGGGCTCGCCGCGATCGAAGAGGAATTCGAACGAGACTATCGCTCGCTGACGGAAATGCTGACCACGACGCGCGCCTCGGCACCCGCAGCCAGCAGCGGCAACGGCGGCGCATCGCGCCATGCGGGATCGGCGAGGCGCGAGAAGCCGTCCAGGCCGGCGGTCCAGGGCTCCACGCATACGAAGGGTGCCGCCCGCGGCGCGTAGATCACGAGCTGCGTGATCGAGCCGTCGTAGCCCACCGCGATGCGGCGGCCGGCGCTGCGGTCGGTGAGCACCGCCTCCGTCCCGCTCAGGTCCGTGAACACGTTGTCGTAGATCGTCTCCCGGTCGAGCCGGAACGGCTCGGCCAGCGCGCGTGTGGCGCCCGACGGCACCAGCAGCTCGGGATCCAGCTCGACGGACCGGGAGGCGGGGAGGGCAAGCGACACCCCCTCACGGCCGGGGTCGGAGATCGCCAGGTACGGGTGCGCTCCGAACGCGTAGGGCGCGGGCACGCCCCCCAGGTTTCGCACGCACAGCTCGATCTCCACGCGCCGAGGAGTCAGGGACAGCTCAAGGCGCAACGCGACCGGCCAGGGATAGCTCGCCCGCGCCAACTCCTCGGGGATCGCGACGGCATAGATCAGGGCGACGTACTCCGCCGACCGATCGACCTGCGGCGGGCCGATCCGGCAGCGGTCCAGGAAGCCGTGGATGGGCATGGCGAGCGGCGCCCCATGACCGGCCAGCCGGTAGGCGTCGGCGGCCGGCGGCTCGACCGACCGGTCCCAGGTCCGGCCCACCGCCGGGAACAGCAGCGGATTGCCGCCCGCCCAAGGAAGCCCGCGCTCCGGGAAACCGGCGGGCCGGTGGAACACCTCCCGGCCGTCCACCACCCACGAGAACAGGTTGCAGCCCAGATCCCGCGCGATGGCGAACTCGGCGCCGCCGACCGTGAAGCGATCGATCACGACCCGAGCCACCCCGGGGCCCGCTTGCCGGCCGCGGGCCGCCTCGCTACAACCATCCCCATGCGTACCGTCCCCGAATCGCAGAAGTTCATCATCGCCGACCACCATACCGTCACGACCGCCGATCTGCCGCCCTGCCCGAACCCGCTCGGCTGGTACCACTCGGTCGGCGGCATCAAGAACACCGGCGACGGCCTGGTCGCCACCTACCGGCTGTCCGACTCGCACACCGCGGTCTACACGCACATCATGGCCGCCCGCTCCCGCGACGGGGGCCGGACGTGGTCGGAGCACCGTTCGATCTCCTGCCGCAACGTCTGGGAGCACCACGCCTGCTGGGTCGCCCCGCAGCTCAGCCGCCTGTCCGACGGGCGGCTGGTGATCATCTGCGACGAGGGGCACCGCACCAGCGGCACCGACTGGCCGATGCTGACCCGCTGGCAGCAGCGGCCGCCGCGCGGCATGGCCAACTACCTGTTCTGGAGCGACGACGACGGGGCCACCTGGAGCGATCCGGTGCGGATCGACGACGTCGGCGGCGAGCCCGGCTACATCACCGAGCTGGCCGACGGCACGCTGCTGTACACGCGGACCGAGTCCGAGCGGTGCGCCGCGATGGAGGATCCGCCCGAGCCCTGGAACGACATCTACTACCGCAACCAGGCCGTCATCTCCACCGACGGCGGCCGCACCTGGGCACCCGGCGGGCTGGTGACCGATGCTCCGTACCACGGCGACGCCGAGGTCGGCACCGTGGAGGTCGAGCCCGGGCACCTCCTGGCGGTGACCCGCATCGGCTTCTCCGGCGGCAAACTGGGCCAGCCCAGCCGCTTCGTGCGCAGCTACGACGGCGGCCGCACCTGGCAGACCCCGGAGCTGTCGCCGATCTACGGGCAGCGCACCGTGGTGCGCGCGCTGCGTTCCGGCAAGCTGCTCTGTACCTACCGCCACCGCTGGGGCACACCGGCAAGCTGCGTGTTCATGTGGGACCCCGGCGAGGAGCTCGGCTTCCAGCCCACCTCCTACATCTGGGATCGCGACCGCTGCCTGCTAAAGGACGGCGTGATGGTCTGCCGCACCGAGAGCGGCCGGCAGCACGAGGTCGAGTTCTCGGTGTACCCGGCCATGACCTCGAAGGCCGAGGTCTCGCTGGAGGTCGAGCTGAGCCGCGAGCGCGGCGGCGGCGCCGTGCTGCTGTCGGCCGGCTTCGGGGTGCGGGTCGAGGACGGCTGCGTGCGCCTGGTGAAGCTCAGCACGAAACGGCACGAGACCGGCTCCCTGGAGGACGCCACCCCGTGGCAGGGGCGCGGCGCCACTCACTGCGCGATGGACACCGGCGGCTTCCACCGCTACCGCCTGGAGCGCACCCCCGACGCCTGCCGCCTGCTGGTGGACGGTCAGGTCGCCCTGGCCAGCGACGAACCCGAACTGCGGCAGCGCGTGGTCCGCTTCGGCTCCGGGGGCGAATTGACCTCCCGCTGGCGCAGCGCGAGCGCGCGGGTGCACAACCCCGACGACCACTCGATCGACTGGTCCTGGGACAGCTCGAACGGATTTCCCGATCAGTTCGAGCGCGACCGCGTGGTGGTGCTCGACTACACCTCCGACTCGGGATACAGCGACTGGACCCAGCGCGACGACGGCACCATCGTCGTGGCCGACTACTCCAGCGCCGACTTCCGGAACATCAACACCGGCGGACCGCAGCCGGTGCTGAAGGCATTTCACCTGACCGAGGAGGAACTGGCGCCGGCGGGATGAGCGTCGTGGGCCATGCCCACTACGACACCGTCATCGTCGGCGCCGGCGCGGCCGGGTCGGTGTTGGCCGCCCGTCTGAGCCGCGACGATCGGCGCCAAGTGCTCCTCATCGAGGCGGGTCCCGACTTTCCGGACGGGTATCTGCCGCAGGAGATCCGCTACGGTTACGGCCGCTACCGCGATGCCTGGGCGCTGGCGCATGGGTACGAGACGCGGTTCGGCTGGGGCTACCGGGCGCGCGCCACCCGCCACCAGCCGGACATGTTCGTGCCGCGCGGCAGAATCGTCGGCGGTTCGAGCGCGGTCAACGCGTTGATCTTCCTGCGCGGCGTGCCCGAGGACTACGACGGCTGGGCGGCCATGGGCTGTCCGGACTGGAGTTTCGACGCTCTGCTGCCAAGCCTGCGTCGCGTCGAGACCGATCACGACTACCGCGATCCGTACCACGGCAGCGACGGACCGATCCCCGTACGCCGGTTCCTGCCGGCGGAGTTGCGCCCGGAACAGCAGGCGTTCCTCGATGCATGCCGCGATGCCGGCTACGACGCCTGCCCGGACCACAACGCGCCCGATTCGACCGGATTCGGCCCGTTGCCGTTCAACAGCCTCGACGGCGTCCGCTGGAGCGCCGCCATGGGTTACCTGGACCCGGTACGCCGCCGGTCCAACCTGACCATCCTGCCTGACAGCCCGGCGCACCGGCTGGTGACCGAGCGCGGCCGCGCGGCCGGCGTCACGTTGCGGGGGCCGTCAGCAGGCGAGGGGGCGGTGCGGACCGTGTACGGCGACGAGATCGTGGTCGCCGCCGGCGCGATCGGCACGCCGCATCTGCTGCTGCGTTCCGGCATCGGCCCGGCCGACCATCTGCGCCGGGTCGGGGTGCCGGTCGCGTGCGACCTGCGCGGGGTCGGCGCCAACCTGCGCGACCACCCGCAGGCGGCGGTCACCGTGCGTACTCCCACTTCCTGCCGGCACGCCGATACGGCTCCCAGGCTGCAAACCGCCCTGCGCTACACGGCCGCGGGATCATCGCTGCGCAACGACATGATCATGCTGCCGACCGGGTGGGCTATCCCGGAAGGGTACTACCATCGCTCGCGATCGGCGCCGATCGGCTTCCACGTGGTGCCCGCGCTGTACCTGGCTGCCGCCTCCGGCAGCGTCCGCCTGCGATCGCCGCACCCCGAGGATCCTCCGGCGCTGGACTACAACCTGCTCGGCGAGGCAGTGGACCGGGAGCGGATGCGGGAAGGGGTCCGCATCGCCATCGAGCTGCTCCGGCATCGCAGTTTCCGCCCGCTGGTGGCCGAGGTGGTCAGGCCCACGCCCGCGGACCTGGCGAGCGACGCGGCCCTGGACGACTGGCTCCTGCGTGTCGCCGGGACCAGCCACCACGTCTCGTCGACCTGCCGCATGGGGTCTGCCGCCGACCCGGACAGCGTCGTCGATCAGGAAGGACGGGTATACGGCGTCGACGGGCTGCGGATCGCGGACGCGTCGATCATGCCGGACTGCGTGCGGGCCAACACCAACTGCACGTCCATGGCGATCGGCGAGCGGATCGCGGAGTTGATTCTGCGGTAGAGCCTCGCCCCGGGCGCATACTTGGTACAACAGGTATGCGCCGGTCCGGTCGACAGGCACGACGCTGCCGGGACCACGACGCTGCCGGGACCCTGTTTCGGCGCGAAGAGACGGGCAATGGCGTCCCGATCACGGTGTGGGGAGGTAGCGCGAGTCGGTCTGCCTCAGGCGCAGTCGGGGTGCCCTTCGGTCCAGCGTCCGAACGGCACGTCGGTCTGGCCGCCCTGATTGATGGTGGCCATGCGCGAGCGGGCTTCCTCCCAGCTCGCACGCCACCGGTCCCCGTCGCGCAGCTCGAGATGGGGAGCCTTGCGGCTGCGCGCGACGAAGCCCGGAAACGCCTCGCGGCCGGTGTGCTGGCCGATCGGGTTGTAGCGCAGGTCGAAGCTCCACCGCACTTCCTCGCTGACGTTGGCCAGGGAGCCGTGCACGGTCTGCTTGTGGAAGCAGATCAGGTCGCCGCGCTTCGTGGGCAGGGGAATGGTGTTCTCCACCTCGAACAGCTTCTCGGGAATGGTCCTGGTCCCCGGTCCCGTGTAGTGCAGGCAGTGCGTCAGCAGGCCGCTGCGGTGGCTGCCGGGCACCACCTTCAGGCAGCCCATCTCCACCGGCGTGTCGGTGAGGCTGAACCAGACCGTGAGCATGTTGGTCTCGTCCGCATCCTCGGTGACCACGCCGTTGTCCTGGTGCCACTCGGTGGCGGCGAGCACGGCCTTGCCGTTCTTCTTCGGCAGGTACTGCTCCGGCGGCTTGATGCGCACGTGCTGCACGGGGTTGGAGTAGATCTCCGGTCCGATCAGCGATTCGACCACGTCCAGGACCGGCTCCGCGGTCAGGGCGTCGAGCACCGCCTGGCCCGCCCAGAACGGCGTCTCGGCGGTCACGTCGCTGAATGGCAGCGAGAAGTCGAAGTACTGCGCATGCGCGCGCCCGGTCTCCGCATAGATCCGTGTCACCCGCTTGTCGAACGGCAGGTCGGCGTACGTGGATTCGATCTCACCGTCGGAGTAGAGCTCGCCGGCGAGATTGTCGAGCACGCCCTCGTACTCGTGGATCACCGGGTCAAGATACCGCTCCGGCGGAATCACGTCCTCCACCAGCAAGTAGCCGTCGGTGTGGAACCGCTCGATCTGCTGCGCTGTCAGCATCGCAACCTCCTCGGCCAGGGCCTTCCTTTCAATGCCGTCCGGGATCATGTGACAGGGAAGGGCGTTACGCAACCGTCCGCCGGGTAATGCGTCACGTCGAAACGCGCCTTTCCTGCCGTCGGGCAAGAGTAGGCCGGCAGGGAACGTACTGTCGCAACCCGCGCGCGCCGGTCAAGTCCGCGCCGTTCAGATTGTGCCGATACCGATGGGCGCCGGTGATAGACTGAGCCGGAGCGCGAGGAGCGTGTGAATGGCTGAGAGCCTTGACCTGTACGTATCGCCCGCAGGGAATGACGCCTGGAGCGGCCGCCATCCGGATCCGACCGGCGACGGCGGCGATGGGCCGTTCGCGACGCTGGAGGCGGCGCGCGATGCGCTGCGGGAGCGGCGTCGTTCCGGAGCGACGGGCGGCGCGACGGTGTGGCTGCGCGGCTGGAGCTACCAGCGGGAGGCCACGTTCGAGCTCGGCGCCGAGGACAGCGGCAGCGAGGACGCGCCGGTCGTCTACCGCGGGTTCCCGGGCGAGGAGGTGCGACTCGGCGGACGCACGGTGTCGGGGTTCCGGCCGATCTCGGAATCGGGCGCAACCGCCGGGGCGTGGCAACGGCTGTCGCCGGCTGCGCGCAGCCGCGTGCTGGTGGCGGACCTGCGCGCGCAGGGCATCAGCGACTACGGTTCCCTCGAGCCGGTGGGCTTCGGCCGGGGCCGGCGGCCGACCGCCCTGGAGGTGTTCCACGGGGACCGGCGCATGACCCTGGCGCGCTGGCCCGACCACTCGTTCGTGAACATCGCCCGCGTCGACGTGCCGGGGCGCAGCGGCACCGACGACGTGCCCTGGGACGCCAGCAGCGACGAGCCCAACCGCAGCTTCGAGTACTTCGGCGACCGGCCGCGCGGCTGGCGCGAACCGGCGGAGGCGCTGGTGCACGGCTACTGGACCTACGACTGGGCCGACTCCTGCCAGCGCATCGAGTCCATCGACCTCGACGCCCGCCTGATCACCACCGATCAGCCCGGCGCCTATGGCTACACCACCGGGCAGCGCTACTACTACCTGAACGTGCTGGAGGAGCTGGACTCGCCGGGCGAGTGGTACCTGGACCGGCGGGCCGGCCTCCTGTACTTCTGGCCGCCGGGCGATCCGTCACCTCAGGAAGTGGCGGTCACCGTGTCGACCCTGTCGGAGCCGGTGGTCGCCCTGCGCGGCGCATCGCACGTGCGGCTTCGCGGCATCACCGTCGAGTGCTGCCGGGGCGACGGCATCTCCATCAGCGGCGGCCGGGCCGTCACCGTCTGCTGCTGCGAGGTTCGCAACACCGGGGAGTACGGCATCAGGGTGGCGGGGGGCGCCGGCCACCGCATCGAACGGTGCCGGATCCACCACACCGGCGCCGGCGGCGTGCAGCTCTCGGGCGGGGACCGCCGCACGCTGACCCCTGGCGGCCACGTGGTCGAGAACTGCGACATCCACCACTTCAGCCGCCTGCAGCTCACCTACACGCCCGCGGTCGACCTGCACGGCGTCGGCCACCGGGTGGCGCACAACCACCTGCACGACGCGCCGCACACCGCGGTGCTGCTGACCGGCAACGACCACGTGGTGGAGCTCAACGAGATCGACCGCGTCTGCACCCAGACCGGCGACGCCGGCGCCTTCTACATGGGGCGAGACTGGACCGAGCGGGGCAACGTGGTCCGGCACAACTTCTTCCACGACCTGGGTATCTTCGGCTACGGCCGGCACGGCGTGCGCGCGGTCTACCTGGACGACTGCGCCAGCGGCACCACGATCTACGGCAACGTCTTCCTGCGCTGCACGCGCGCCGTGCTGATCGGCGGGGGACGCGACAACCGGGTGCAGAACAACCTGTTCGTCCACTGCGAGCCGGCCATCCAGCTCGACGGCCGCGGCCAGTGCCTGACCGAGCAGTGGCGGGACATGGTCTACCACACCATGCGCCCCCGGCTCGAGGAGATGAACCACCGCGAGCCGCCCTACGCCGAGCGGTACCCGCAGTTGGCCGAGCTGGACGCCGTGTACGAGGCAGGCGAGGGCTTCGCTCCCACCGGCAACGTCATCGTCAACAACCTCTGCTACGGCGGACGCTGGCTGCTCACCCTGCGCGACGTCGACCCCCATCTGCTGCCGGACGACGGGAACCTGATAGGGGTCGATCCCGGCTTCGCGGACGAGCCGAACGACGACCTGCGGCTGACGACCGGGTCGCTCGCCTACGAGGCCGGTATGCAGGCGATCCCGTTCGACCGCATCGGCCCTGCCGCGGGCATCGGCCCGAACGTGCACAAAATGAGAGTTGATGGCCGCCTACTCCGACGCTGAGCTCGAATCGCTTATGTCGGACATCGAGTCCGATCTGGTGGAGCGGAAGGAAAGCGCCGTCGACGGCAGGAAGATCCGCCGTAACATCTGTGCATTCGCGAATGATCTGCCGGGAAACGGTAAGCCGGGTGTCGTGTTCGTCGGCGTGCAGGATGACGGTTCCTGCGCGTCGCTGTCGATCGACGATGAGTTGCTCACCCGGTTGGCGAACATCCATGGGGAGGGAGACATTCTGCCACTGCCGTCGATGACTGTGCAGAAACGCGTGCTGCTCGGCTGCGCTGTCGCGGTAATCACCGTGGAGCCTTCCTCGGATACTCCGGTCCGGTTCAAGGGTCGCGTTTGGGTCCGGGTCGGACCGTCGGTGCGCGAAGGTTCGGTGGAAGACGAGCGTCTGCTTGGCGAGCGGCGTCGCGCGGCGGACCTTCCGTTCGATATGCGGCCGGCTACCGGGGCGAGTGTCGACGACCTCGATCTGGACTTCACGCGCAACCAGTACCTGCCGAATGCTATCAGCCCCCAAGTCCTGGATCGGAATGAAAGATCCATCGAGCACCAACTTCGTTCGCTACGGCTGGTACAGTCAGGCCGCCCAACGTGGGGTGCGCTCCTGGCGTTGGGTCGGATCCCTCAGGCATTCGTGCCGGGAGCATATGTCCAACTCCTGCGCATGGACGGCACCGAGATAACGGATCCGATCCGGGACCAGAAGCAACTGACTGGCCGATTGGATGATGTGGTTCGCCGACTCGATGAGCTCATCGAGCTGAACGTATCGGTTCGGACGCAGGTCGCGGGGGAGCTGCGGGAGGTGCGCCGGCCTGACTATCCTGTTGATGCGCTGCGCCAATTCGCCCACAACGCTGTCATGCATCGCAGCTATGAGACGACCAATACACCGGTGCGCATCCATTGGTTCGCTGACCGCGTGGAGGTCATCAGCCCTGGGGGGCTGTACGGCAGGATCACTCCGGAGACGTTTGGCACCGGCGATACCGACTATCGCAATCCGCTATTGGCCGAGGCCATGTACAATCTGGGGTTTGCACAGCGGTTCGGACTGGGAGTGCCACTCGCCCGGAAAGCGCTTTCAGCGAATGGCAACCCCGATCCCGAGTTCCGATTTGAGCACACGCTGGTCGCCGTCACGGTGAGGGCAGCAGCATGAGGAGCATCGCCGTATTCAACAACAAGGGAGGGGTTGGGAAGACGTCCCTGGTCTATCACCTCGCCTGGATGTATGCCAATCTGGATTACAGCGTCGTAGTGGCCGATCTCGACCCGCAGGCGAACCTCACCAGCATGTTTCTGGAAGATGAAGATCTGGAACGACTCTGGGCCGACGATGGAACCGATGGAACGATCTATTCGTCACTGCGACCTCTCATCGAGGGAACCGGAGATGTAAAGAAGCCGCGTGTTGCAGTACCGTCATCGGGTATCGCACTGGTTCCAGGCGACCTGCTGTTGTCAGGCGCCGAAGACGAGCTGGGAAGCAACTGGCCCGGCTGCCTCGACGAGAAGCCTCGTGCGTTCCGTGTGTTGTCAGCTATCTGGCGGGTGCTGCGTATGGCGGCTGATGAGTATCGAGGGGACCTCATTCTCCTGGATGTGGGTCCGAACATCGGAGCTCTCAACCGCGCCGCACTGGTCTCCGCGGACCATGTCGTAGTGCCATTGGCGCCGGATCTGCATGCTCTTCAAGGGCTTCGCAATCTCGGTCCGACGCTCGATCAGTGGCGGCAGGGGTGGTCGGAGCGACGGGAACGGAACCCCCTGCGCGAACTCGATCTGCCGCGGGGCGGCATGCAACCGATCGGCTACGTGGTGCTTCAGCACGCGGTTCGTTTGAACCGTCCGGTCAAGGCATATGAACGGTGGATGGACCGCATTCCGGGGGCATACCGCGGCTCCGTCGTGGGGAATGAGGATGAGCCGGCCCCTTCCATGGAAGAGGACCCGCATTGCCTGGCGACGCTGAAACACTTCCGCAGCCTCATGCCTCTCGCACAGGAGGCTCGCAAGCCGATGTTCGCCTTGAAGCCCGCCGATGGCGCCATCGGCGGGCACGTCAGTGCCGTGCGAGGCTGCTACCATGACTTTCGAGCGCTCGCACGCGAGGTGGCGCGCCGATGTGAGGTCACGGCTTCCGAAGCGTGATCCGACGAGCCCTGATCCATGGCCCTGAAGAAGAAGTGAGGCGCCTGCTCGGCGTGCGCGAGGACCTCCTCAAGCCGCCTCGGCGTCCCCGGGGCAGCCGCGCCGCCAGCAAGAAGTCGGGCAGCGGGCTGAACGTCTGGCGATGCGCCGGTTGACCCGCCACCGTGGGAATCCTACGATCTCGCTCGGTCTTCCGAGGGTGCTCGCGCGTCGCCGCGCAACTCCGACGAGACGACGCTACGCGGCGACGATGCACCGCCGGGGCCGAGTTTCCGCAGGAGGAGTGCGATGAACAAGCCACTCGCCCTCATGTTCGCGCTGGCCCTGGCCGTCCCCGCCATGCTGATCGCCGCGCCGACCGAGGAGGCGTCCGGCGCCTTGCCCGACGACTTCGACCCCCAGAAGCCCTGGGAGGCGTTCAAGGACGAGCCGATCACCCTCGACATCTGGGTGGACGGCGGCTGGCCGTTTCCCGAGGTGACCAACAACCCGGACAGTTGGCTGCGCCAGAAGATGCGCGAGGACACCGGGGTCACCGTCGACCTGCGGCCCGGCGCCGGCTGGGGGCCGGAAGGGTTGAACCTGTTCATCGCCTCCGGCGAATACCCGGACATCATGCTGCTGCGGCAGGCCACGCAGCCCACGCAGATCCTGGTCGAGAACGACGTGATCTACTCCTGGAACGAGATCAAGGATCTCTACGGGATCGACGTCATGACCGAGATGAACATCAACACGCGGTTCAACCAGCGGCTGCGCTACGGCCGCGACGATCTCTACATCTCCGCGTTCTACTCGATCCCCGACCGCTACCTGGACAGCCCGTGGGTGGTCAAGTTCATGTCCGGCACCATGATCAACGACACCGTCTACGAGCAGATGGGCAGGCCGCCGATCGACTCCATGGACGCCATGGTCGACGCGGCGGTGCAGGCGCGGAACATGCATCCGGAGCGCTTCCGGCACCCGGTCATGGACGTGCGCAACGCCGGCGTGGAGAACCGCTGGAACCTTCCCCACAACATCGATCGCTGGCGCGTGTTCTACGACCTGCGCAACCCGGAGGACTACAACACGGCCGGGGAGCCGCACCGTTTCTTCTTTCAGACCGATGCGTTCGTCGACATGCTGCAGGACCTCAACCGCATGGAGGGCCTGGGCCTCTTCAACCCCATCATCTGGACCACCACCGAGAGCCAGGAGAAGCTGGCGCTGCTGAACCGCGGCGAGATCTTCATCGAGGGCGAGGACGACGCCGACAACGTGGGGGGCCGCACGCGCAGCTTGCAGGAGATCTACCCCGGCGAGCGCTACGCGTTCCTCCCCCGCTTCTCGGCCGATCCGGCCAAGTACCGCAACTATCCGTCCGGCCGCGTGTCTGTCGGCTGGCTGGGGTTGACGCTGCCGAAGAACAAGGAGAACACGCTGCGCGCGGCCGCCTACGTCGCCTACCTGATGTCCGAGTACTTCCAGAAGCTGCAGCAGTTCGGCGAGGAGGGCGTCCACCACGACGTCGTGGACGGGTGGCCGGCGATGAAGCCGGAGATCCAGGCGGAGTACGGGGCCGACCGGACCGTTGCCGGCCTCAAGTACAACTTCAATCTCTGGCACGGCGCGTTCCGTGACGACTTCTGGGCGATGGTGAAGCGGCAGCAGGAGCAGACGTCGATGGTGGAGGCGCTGAACGTCATACAGCCGGCGCTGGAGAACTTCCAGGACACGTCGGTGTCGGCGGAGGCGGCCCCGGTCAATTACGAGACCGATTCGGAGGAGTTGAAGATCTACTCGGCGATCCGCGAGGTGCTCGGCGACGGCGCGACCCGGATCGTCCTGCAGTCCGATGACGTGGCGGGCGACTACGCGGCGCTGCTTGCGCGGATCGAAGAGCTGGGCGTCGGGGTCCTCAACGACCTCCACACCCAGCACATGATCGACTTCGATGCGCTGATCGAGAAGTACAACTACTGATCGGCCCATCTCAAGAGCGGACCATTTCCGATCGCCCTGTCTCCGATCGATTGAGCGGGCCGGCGCCGGACGCCGGCCCGCTCTCATCCTCCGGGCGGCGCGCCGCGTGGTGGCGGCAGTTCCACGCACAGCGCGACGTCCATCTCATGATCCTGCCGTGCCTGCTGCTGGTGATCGTCTTCAACTACCTGCCGCTGTACGGCATCCTGATCGCCTTCAAGCACTTCAACGTGTTCAAGGGCGTGCTCGGAAGCCCCTGGGCCAGGGACGGCGGGTTCGAGCACTTCATCGACTTCTTCCAGAGCCCGAACGTGGCCGCCGTGCTCCGCAACACGGTCGCGATCGCGCTGCTGAAGCTGGTATTCCTCTCCTTTCCGCCGGTCCTGTTCGCCATCTTCCTCAACGAGATCGGCAACCGGCCGTTCAAGCTGGTCACGCAGACGATCTCCTACCTGCCGCACTTCATTTCCTGGGTGGTGCTGGGCGGCATCATGATCACGTTCTTCCTGCGGACTCCCGACGCGCCCTTCAATCGCGTGCTGTTCGCGCTCGGTGCGATCGAGTCGCCCACCGACGTCCTGAACCGGCCGGGCTACGTGTGGCCGGTGTTCGTCCTGTCGCACCTGTGGAAGGAGGTCGGCTGGAGCGCGATCATCTACCTGGCGGTGATCGCCTCGATCGACGCCGAGCTCTACGAGGCGGCCGAGGTGGACGGCGGCGGCCGGCTGGTCAAGATGCTGAACATCACCTGGCCGGCGCTCAAGGGGACCTTCATGATCCTGTTCATCCTGGCCTGCGGCCAGATCATGGCCGGTCTCGGCGCGTCGTTCGACCAGTCGTACGTGCTGGGAACGCCCAGCAACCGGTCCATGTCGCAGATCCTGGACGTCTACATCGTCCGCATCGGCCTGGATCAGGGCCGCCACTCGTTCGCGACCGCCGTCGGGCTGATGAAGAACGTGGTCAACCTGCTGCTGCTGCTGTCGGCGAACTGGCTGAGCTGGCGGCTGACCGGCAAGGGACTGTTCTGACGTGGCGTCGTTACGCGTCCCGTCCGCACGCGTGCGTACGCTGTCGCCGGTCGACGCGGCGTTCCACGTCGCCGTGTACGCCGGATTCGCGCTGTTCGCGCTGCTGGTCTTCTACCCGTTCTGGTTCGTGCTCATCAACTCGCTCAACGGCATGCTCGACTACGGCGTCTCCCTGTACCTGCCGCGGCGCTGGTCGCTGGTCAACTTCGAGTTCGCGTTCCGGGAGCCGTTGCTGCGCAACTCGCTCATGGTGTCGATCCTGCGAGTGGCGGCCGGCGTCACCGTGATGGTCGTCGTGAACGCGACGTGCGCGTTCGCGTTGCGCAAGCGGGCGCTGAAGCTCAGAAAGGTCTACCTGGCGATCTTCACGATCCCGCTGTTCTTCGGTGGCGGGCTGATCCCGGAGTTCCTGAACCTCAAGCGATTCGGGCTGCTGGACACCTTCGCCGTCTACATCCTGCCGCAGGCGTGGAGCTTCTTCTTCCTGGTCATCCTGATGTCGGCCTTCAACGACATCGACGACTCCATCGAGGAGTCGGCGCGGATGGACGGGGCCAGGTCGCTGCTCATCTGCCTGCGCATCTACCTGCCGATGTCGGCGCCCATCATCGCCGCGATCGCCCTGTTCGCGGGCGTGCATCACTGGGGAGCGTGGTTCGACGCCATGTACTTCGTCCTCACCGAGGAGTTGCGCACCTTCTCGGCGTACCTCATCAGGCTGGTGCAGCAGGCGACCCTGAGCGAGGAGCTGCAGGACCTGCTGTACGAGTACCGCGACCGGATGAACGTGCAGGGGGTCCGGTTCGCGGCGGTCGTCATCGCGATGGCGCCCGTCCTGCTGGTCTATCCGTTCATCCAGCGGTTCTTCGTCAAGGGCATACGCATCGGCGCCATCAAGTAGTGGCCCTCGCCTGAAGGCGAGGGCGCGTTCAGGCGGTCACGGCAAACAGGTCGGCCGCGCGCAGGAAGAAGCGGATGCGCACCGTGCGGCCGGCGAGCTCCGCGCCGTTCCTGCCCTGCCAGTCGAGCTCGATCGCCAGCGAGTCCTGCGGGGGCAGGAGCCGGCAGCGGTGGCGCTCGTAGCCCGGGACGATGCGGTCGCAGTCGTCGATCAGCTCGGCCATGACGAAGGACTGGATGCGGCCGTTGGGGTAGCCGTCGCCGGGGATCTTCGCGTTCAGCCTGAGCGGGCCGCCGGGCATGGCGAACCGCGTGGTCTCGAACACGGCGTTCGACCGTGAGGTCACGCCGGTCAGCCGGTCCTGCGGCGTGCCCAGGACGTCGTGGGCCTGGCGCAGCACCGTCCCCTCGCCGGTGACGCGTCCCAGGTCCCGCTGGTGGAACAGCAACCGGCCGTCCACGACCATCGGGTTGTGCTGGATGAATGCCACCCGGTCCGTGATCGTGTTGGCTTCGCGGAACGGACGCTCCCAGCGCAGCCCGTCGCGGCTGATCCACCACTCGGAGTCGATGTTCGGACCGTGGCCGCCGGGGGCGACGCCCGGCGAGCCGGCCGGCAGCAGGCTGGGGGCGTAGTTCAACATGTTCATGAAGTAGCGCCCCTCGTACTCGAAGACGTAGCCGGCATAGAACTCCAGGTCGGGCGGATCCTGATCGTCGGGGGTGATCTGGTACTCCGGCGGCACCGCCGGGCCGCCGAACCGCTTGACCCCGTCGACGACGTGCGTCCCGCGGCGGGACCAGTCGGGATCGTCCGGCTCCCACCGACAGCCGTCCCGGCTGGTGCGTATGGTGACCACGCGGCGCGCATCCCACCGCTCGGACAGGCCGACCCCGCCGTACAGGAGCTCCGGGGTCAGCTTGCTCGCGTGGCGCTGGATGCCCTTGTTGTAGGTGATGAACCGCTGCACGGCCGAGCTCCAGACGCAGCCCCAGCGGTCGCCTTCGATGTAGACGGGATTGGCGGGGCAGGGGTCCCAGCGCTCGCCGTCCCGGCTCAGATAGGCGTAGGTGCTGCCGCCGTCGTCCTCCTTCATGTTCTTCAGGCAGAGGAACAGCTCCTGTTCCGGGCTGTAGTTCAGCGTGGTCGTCTGCGACCAGCGTCCCGGCTCGCTCTGGTACACCAGCTCCTTCGCTTCCAGGTGGATGCCGTCCTCGGTGCGGTAGCGGTAGATCTGCCACGGCTTGTGGTCGCGGCCGCCGTCGCAGGCGTAGACGACGTAGGAGCCGTCGTCCTGCCGCACGCAGCAGCGCACCGTGAAGTCGGGGCTCACCGCCGGGTCCGGCTCCAGCTCCGCCACCCGTTCCAGCACCGCCCCGCGGAACCGGAGGTGCCCCCAGGTGTTGAAGACGTCCTCGCGATCCATGAACAGCAGCTTCATCGGTGTCCTCCTTCGTCGCGCGATCCACGCGCCGTGATCGTTTTATGATCGCCGCATGGATGAATTGCAATCCGCGCCGTATCGGGATGCGGCGCGTCCCGTCGAGGAGCGGGTTTCGGACCTTCTGCAGCGCATGACGCTGGAAGAGAAGGTGATGCAGCTTCGCGCCGATATCGGCAGGCCGGACAAGCTCTACCGGCGGACCGAGCGCGGCGTGGAGATGGACGACAGCCTCGTCGGGCTCCTTTCCGACCCGCCCGTGGGCAACATCGGCCTGCTGCTGCGCGCCGATCCGTTCATCGGCATCGACCCGGAGGCCGCACTCAGCCCGGAGGAGTGCGCCGACCTGGTCAACCAGATGCACCGCTTCGTGCGCGAGCACACGCGCCTGGGCATCCCGGTGACGATCGGCAACGACAACAGCCGCTGCCACGAGGGCATGCAGGCCACGATCTTCCCGGCGGTGCGCAACATGGGCTGCACCTGGGATCGGGACCTGAACCGCCGTGTTGCCGCTGCCATCGCCGCCGAGTCGCGCAGCCGGGGCGAGACCTTGAACTTCGCGCCGGACCTGGACGTGATCCGCGACCCGCGCCTTGGCCGGAGCGAGGAGAACTACGGCGAGGACCCCTACCTGGTCGGCGAGCTGGGCGGCGTTCACTTCGTCCGCGGCCTGCAGGGCGACGACCTGCGCTCGGACCGCAGCATGGCGGCGCTGCTGCGCTGCTACCCCGGCGCCGGCGACTTCGACGGCGGGCTGGACTTCTCCGACACCAGCCGCGGCGCTCACGACATGGAGGAGGTGTCGCTGTGGCCGTGGCGCGAAGCCGTGCGCGCCGGCGCGCAGGCGATCATGGTCGAGTTCGCCACCTACGACCGGGTGCCGGCGGCGGCCAGCCGCCATCTGCTCACCGAGCTGCTCCGCGAGCGGTGGGGGTTCGACGGCTTCACCATGACCGACTCCTGGGCGGTGCGCTTCATCATCCAGTGCCGGGTCGCGGGCGACCGGGTCCAGGCCGCGGCCCTGGCGCTGCGGGCCGGCACGGACCAGGCATCGCCCGACGGCGTCATGGACGAACGGGACGACGGCGACGGGAGCAAGGCCATGTACAGCGTCCTGCCGGAGGCCCTTGAGGCGGGCCTCATCGAGCAGGAGGACATCGACCGGGCCGTGCGCCGCGTACTCCGCGTCAAGTTCCGGCTCGGGCTGTTCGACGATCCGTCGGTCGACCGCTCCCTTGCGGCGTCGGCGTCGCGCACGCCTGCCCACCTGGAACTGGCGCACGAGACGGCGCGCGCCGGCATCGTGCTGCTCAAGAACGACCGCGGCATGCTGCCGCTCGGCGAAGGGGTGCGAAACGTCGCCGTGGTCGGCCCCAACGCCCACGACGAGATGGTGCAGCTCGGCGACCTCAGCCCGCCGCATCCACCGGAGACGGTGACGACTATCCTGCAGGGCTTGGAACGGTTGGCTCCGTCGGGCACGCGCGTCCGTTACGCACGCGGCTGCGGCATCCGCTCGCTCGACCGGTCGGGACTGGCGGATGCCGTGCAGACCGCGCGCGCCGCCGACGCGGTGGTCGCGGTCGTGGGCGGCTCCAGTGCGGCCGAGCACGTGCAGGAGGACGGCGTGTGGAGCGGCCGCCGCACCTCGGAGTCCGACTGCGGGGAGAGCTCCGACCGCGCGACGCTCGACCTGCTGGGCCTGCAACTGGAACTGCTGGAGGCGCTGCATGAGACCGGGGTGCCGCTGGTGGTGGTGCTCGTGCACGGCCGGACGCTGACGATCGAGTGGATCGCCGAGCACGCCGATGCGATCGTCGACGCCGGCTACCCGGGCGAGGCGGGCGGCACGGCGGTAGCCGAGGTGCTCTACGGCCTCCACAACCCGGGCGGACGGGTCACCGTGTCGGTGCCGCGCCACGTGGGACAGGTCCCCGTGCACTACTACCGCTGGATCCGCGCGGGCCGGCACCCGTACGTCGACCTGCCGACCGGGCCGCGCTATCCGTTCGGTTACGGGCTGAGCTATACCCGTTTCGAGTACGCGAACCTGCGCGTCGAGCCCGCCGTCATCCCCCCGGACGAGACGGCGACGGTGTCCGTGGACGTGACCAATGTCGGCGACGTCGCCGGCGACGAGGTGGTGCAGCTCTACATCCGCGACGAAGTGAGCTCCGTGGCCCGGCCGTACCGGTTGCTGCGCGGCTTCCGGCGCCTCCGCCTGGAACCCGGAGAGACCGGCACGGCGCGCATGCCGCTCGGCCCCCACGAGCTGTCCTTCCATGGCCCCGACGGGGAGTGGATCGTCGAACCCGGCGACTTCACCGTGATCATCGGCCGCGACGCCGAGCACGACCTGCTCACCGCCACGCTGACCGTTGCGACATCCGTGTAGACCAGCGCGTTGAGCACCGGTCCCGGACGCCGTAGACTGACGGCGCAGGTCCGGTAGTGGACGAGATTCCCGCGTACCCGCGCATTCCCTACGGCCAAGGCCGACTTCCGGCGCATCCGCCTGAACCGGTGGCTGTACGTCGACAAGACCCGCTTCCTGCGGCGTCTGGAACAGGAGGACTACGTCTTCCTGATCCGCCCGCGGCGCTTCGGCAAGTCGCTGTGGATCTCGCTGCTGGAGAACTACTACGACCGTTGGTGGGGCCACGAGTTCGACGCCACATTCGCCGGCACCGACATCGGCCGCAACCCGACGGCAGAGCGCCACCGCTACGTCGTGCTGCGCTTCAACTTCTCGGCGGTCAACGACAAGCTCGAGACGCTGGAGCGGGAGTTCGAGACCCACTGCACGATAGAGCTCCGGGGGGCGTTGCGGCGCCATCCCGACCTGTTTCCCGAAGCGGCGCTGCGGGAGATCCTCGCTCCGCCCTCCATCTCTTCGAAGCTCACGGAGCTGTTCCGGTATGTCGGCGATCACGGCATCCCGCTGTACGTGCTGATCGACGAGTACGACAACTTCGCCAACACCATCCTGGCGCACCACGGCACGGATGCGTACCACGCCTTCACTCACGGTGTCGGCTTTTTCCGCAACTTCTTCGCTACCCTCAAATCGGGGACGGACCGCAGCGGCGGGGGCATCGACCGCCTGTTCATCACCGGGGTGTCGCCGGTGACCATGGACGACGTCACCAGCGGCTTCAACATCGGCTCCAACCTCAGCCTGGAACCTGACTTCAACGAAATGGTCGGCTTCACCGAGGTGGAGGTGCGGCGCCTGCTGGAGATCTACCGGGACCATGGTGCATTTGACCAAGACGTCGAGGAAGCCATGGCACTGATGGGCGAGTGGTACAACGGCTACCGGTTCGCCGAGGAAGCCGACACCGATCTCTACAACTCCGACATGGTGCTCTACTACCTGAAGTATTCGATCCCGAACCGGCACGTTCCGACCTACCTGATCGACACCAACGTGCGCATCGACTACGGCAAGCTGCGCCACCTGCTGGTGGTGGGCCGGCAGTTGAACGGCAACTTCGACCTGCTACGCAGCGTGATCGGCGAGGAGCACGTGGACGTGCTGCGCATACAGCCGAGCTTTCCGGTGAAGCAGCTCGCCGATGCGGAGAATTTCCTGTCGCTGCTGCACTACTTCGGGCTGCTGAGCATCCGCGAGGTGGTGCGCGGCGCGCCGCGGCTGGGGATCCCGAACCAGACCGTGAAACAGCTCATGTACGGCTACCTGCGCGACGGCTACCGGGACGTGGAGGTGTTCCGGGTCGACCTGTTCCGGTTCGAGCAGTTGATGATGCGGATGGCCAACGAGGGGGAGTGGCGGCCGGCGCTGGAGTTCCTGGGCGAAGCGATCGCGCAGCAGACGGGGATCCGGGACTACATCGCGGGGGAGAAGGTGCTGCAGGGATTCCTGGCAGCGTACCTGAGCGTGACCGACTACTACGTGTTCCGCTCGGAGGCGGAGCTGGGCAAGGGGCATGCGGACATCAGCCTGGAGCCGCTGCTGGCGCGCTTCCCGCACCTGCGGGTCGGCTACCTGATCGAGCTCAAGTATCTCAAGCGCAGCGAGCGGGCGGTCGAGGCAGGCGTGGCGGCGGCGGTAAGCGACGCGACTGCGCAGCTCGCGCGGTACCTGGCGGACGACCGGCTGGCGCGGCAGTTTCCGGGCGTGCGGTTCACGGGGCTGGTGGTGATCTTCCACGGCTGGAAGCTGGCGTACTGCGAGGCGGTTGATGTCAGCGATGGATCAGCGCCTGCCCGGCGAATCGTTTGAGGTGCCGTCTACGAATATCGGGAGGATCCGGCGTCGTTCCGGTGCGGTCGTCAACTCGGATGCGCGTCGAGTTCCGCAAGCTTGAAACGCACGCTGACGATCGACTGCCGCTCGGCGCCGGGCCGGTACTTGACGTAGGTGGCGACCAGGAAGGTGTTGTCGGGCAGCAGCTCGATCGAGGAGTAGGAGCCGTCGAAGCCGGCGTGGCTGGTCAACAGGCGCACCCGGTACTGGCCTTCGCGGCCGGCCAGGATGTCGTCATAGGTGCCGACCCATAGCGTCAGGTCGCCGCGCTCCGGGCAGCCGGGGGCCGTGTTGCGCATGGTCACCAGCAGACGTCCGTCGCGTGAAACCCGGTGCCGGTGGCGGTCGCCGGTGAGTCCCAGCGGCAGCTCGCGCGGCTCGGACCAGGTCTCGCCCTCGTCGTCGGAGGTGATGAACAGCGAGCGGCTGGTGTACTCCCAGCGGCCGGTGTTGTCCCGCAGCAGGCAGAGGAGCTGACGCCCGTCGGGTGAGCGGATCAACTCCGGCTCGCCGGGGATTCGCGGCGGGCAGTCCAGGGTGATGCGCCAACGGCTCCAGGTCAGCCCGCCGTCCGCGGAGATGCTCTGCGCGATGCGGTTGCCGACGTGGCCGCCGGGCGTCATCGGCTTGCGGTTGTTCGGGTCCTCGTCACGGCGGATGTTGGTGATCCCCAGCAGGCGGGAGCCGCCGTCGATCGGGAGGATGGAGCAGAACGGCATCACGCACTCCAGGCCGTTTGAGACCATCGGCGTCCAGGTGCGGCCGTCGTCGTCGGAGTGCGCCTGGTGCATGGTGTTCTCGGGCCCGGCGCGGAGCTGGGCGCCGGCGCGCCCGGCGAACACCAGCAGGCGGGCGGTCCCCTGTGGATCGGTGA
This sequence comes from Spirochaetia bacterium, assembly GCA_965215345.1. Taxonomy (GTDB): domain Bacteria; phylum Spirochaetota; class Spirochaetia; order SZUA-6; family Bin103; genus CATQHW01. The sequence goes on from CBDCDL010000002.1 coordinate 4,542,781, forward strand.
GCCGGTAGATGGCCGGGCAGTTCTGGACCCCGCCCCAGTTGTCCGGCACCGGCAGCAGCCCGCTCCAGGTCAGACCGCCGTCGGTGCTCTTCTTCAACGGCCCGCAGCGGCCGCCGTGTTCGTAGCTGAAGGCGCAGAAGATGGTTCTGCCGTCCGGCATCAGCACCGTCGTCGGACTGCAGTAGTAGGTCTCCTCGGTGCCGGCGGCGACCATCACGTGCCGCTCGGACTCGCTGGACAGGTCGATCAACGGAATAGGAAGAGCTGATTCGGTCATGGATCCATTTTTCCTCGTTGATAGCGGGCCACGTGGTCGCTCCAGGAATCGGGGACCAGCCGCGGGTCGGCGCTCCGCACCGGGAACGGCCGCAGCCGGCCTTCGGTCTCACCAAAGTCCCGCAGATACTCGCGGGCCAGTCCGTCGGTCTCCGCAGCCCCGTTCTGCGCCGGCGTGGGCCGGTAGCGCAGGTCCACGTTCCAGCGCACCGTGCGGGTGCGGTTCAACTCGCTGCAATGGAAGGTGAGGTTGGAGAACACCGCAAGGTCGCCGCGGCGCAGCACCAGCGGCACCGGCGTTCCGCGCTCGATGACCGCCTGCGCGCTACGCATGTTGCCGTCCGCATCGCGCGCGCCGTCCTGCAGGCCCCAGCGGTGGCTTCCCGGCATCACCCACAGGCAGCCGTTGCTCTGGTCCACGTCGACCAGCGGCACGTTCCAGCAGCCCCGTGGCCGGCCGCAGCACCGCCTCGGATACGGCGCCGGGCACGGTGACGTACGACTCGGCGTCCGAGAACTGAGATTCCAGAATCTCCGTGATCTTGATCAGCACCTCGTCGCTGGTGCCGGCCCCGATCGAGACCGGACCCCAGTTGGGGTTGCGGTACCAGGTGCCGCGTCCGCCGGTGGGTCGCGAGCATGCCGCGCCGGGGCAGCGCCGCGGTCGGTACGGCCGGTTGAGCCACGGCCTTCGAGGCTGTCAGGTCCGGAGGCGGCTGACAAGGACAGGGGTGCCGCCGCTCATCCTCTCGTCGCGCGGCAGGCAGTGGGGTTGGCGGCCGTCAGGCGCAATGGCAGGCGGCGGGTGAAAGCCTTGCGTTGCGGTTCCTTGACAGCGGTCGGCAGATGCCGAAGCATGGGAGGAACATGTCGGAGACCGGTGCATCTCCGCTGTCCGGGTACGCGCTCGGCAAACGGGGAGTCGTTGCCACCTTTCTGAAGTACAAGGAGCGTTATCTCCTCCTGGTGCTGGCGATAGTCCTGTTCTTCGTGTTCCGTTACGTGCCGATGGCCGGCCTCGTTCTGGCCTGGAAGAAATTCACCGTGTCCGGCGGATTGTTCGGCAGTCCGTGGGCCGGGTGGACCTATTTCGAGCGGCTGTTCACCGCTCCGGACTTCCTTCGCGTGCTCCGCAATACGGTGTTCATCAACGTCGTCCTGCGCATGGGCATCGCCTTCTTCATGCCCATCCTGTTCGCGCTGCTGCTCAACGAAATCATGAACATGCGGTTCAAGCGCGTGGTGCAGACCATCAGCTATCTGCCGCACTTCCTGTCATGGGTCGTGGTGGCCAGCCTGATCAGGCCGCTCACCTCGGCACACGGACCGATGAACCTGCTGGCGGAGATGGCCGGCATGGACACGCCGATACTGTTCCTGCAGCGACCGGGATGGTTCCTCGGCATCATTCTGGTCTCGGACATCTGGAAGGGCATAGGCTGGGGATCGATCATCTACCTGGCCGCGATCTCGAGCATCGACCCATCGCTGTACGAGTCGGCCGAGATCGACGGCGCCGGCCGTATACAGAAGATGCGTTACATCACCGTGCCTTCGATCACCTTCGTCATCGTCATCATGTTCCTGCTCCAGCTCGGCAACGTGCTGGAGCTCGGCTTCGACCAGATCTTCAACCTCTACCATCCACTCGTCTACGAGGTCGGTGACATCATCGGCACCTACATCTATCGCAGCGGGCTCCAGGACTTCCGCTACAGCTTCGCGACCGCCGCCGGACTGTTCCAGAACGTCGTCGGTCTGATCGCGCTGGTGGGGGCGAACTGGTTCGTCAAGAAGCTGGGACATGCGGGCAGCTATACCCTGACATGAGTGAGGCGACATGAGTGATGCCGCCGCCACGCCGGGGCCTGTCACGCGGCTGACCGCAAGCCGGTCAGGGGAGCGCACGCTCGCGGACCGGTTGCTGGTGGCCGTCATCCACTTGGGGATGGTGGCGTTCGCCCTGTCGATCGTCTATCCCTTCTGGTACCTGTTCGTCGACTCGTTCAACACGCCGGAAGCATCCATCCTGGACCGGGTGAAGCTCTGGCCCCGCGACATGACGCTCGAGAACTACGGGAAGGTGTTCGACAGCGGGATCATCGGCACGGCCTATCTCAACTCATTGTTCAAGGCGATCGTCGGCACCGGCTCGATCCTGCTGGTGAGCTTCATCGCCGCCTTCGGCCTGGCGGACCGAACCCTGCCCGGCATCAAGATCATCACGTTCTTCATGATCTTCACGATGTTCTTCTCGGGCGGCCTGATGCCGACCTATCTCTGGTACAAGCAGCTCGGGCTCCTCAACTCGCGGTTGGTATGGTTTCTTCCCGCGCTGGCGAACGCCTTCTACATCATCATCATGCGAAACTTCTTCCGTGAGATTCCGGCCGAGCTCACGGAGAGCGCGACGATCGACGGGGCGACTCTGACGGACGTCCTGTTCCGCATCGTCGTCCCGCTGTCCGCGCCGGTCGTCGCGACCGTGGCCCTGTGGGCGGCGGTGGCGCACTGGAACGACTGGTTCTTTCCGTTGATATTCACGCCCGAGAAGGACAAGACCGTCCTGCAGGTGCTGCTTCGCCGCGTGCTGGTGGAGAACCAGACCTCCGAGCTCGAACTGTTCGAGGAGCGCGAGGTGCGCAACATCACCGCGGAGACCGTCAAGGCGGCGCTCCTGTTCATTTCCATCGGACCCATCATCGCGGTCTACCCGTTCATCCAGCGCTACTTCGTGAAAGGCATCATGCTGGGAGCGGTAAAGGGATGATTTCGATGTGGTCCGGACCGATTCACGGCTATGCCACCCCGGGTTCGGGGTGTCGGCACCCCGCAAGGGGCAATCCATACTCCCGAGGAGGGACATGATGAAACGCGCTATGCGACTGTGCGCGCTGGCGACGCTGCTGATGGTGGCGGCCACGCCGCTGTTTGCGGAGGGCCAGGAAGAGCAGGCAGCGGAGGAGCAGCTCACGATCTCGATGATACCGTTCACGGCTCGTGGCACGACCTTGGCTCCGGATAGCTGGGTCGAGCTCTTCCTGGAAGAGCGCTACGACGTGAACCTGGAGCCCTGGTACGACATCGACGCGTACGACGGAGAGGCCAGGAACGTGCGGATCGCATCGGGGGACATCCCCGACTACCTGTCCGTCTGGGCACGCAACACGGCCTGGATCGACGCGGGCATCGTGAGATCGATCGCCCAGGACCTGATCATGGAGCACATGCCCGGCTGGATGCAGCAGGTGGAGCACTACCTCGGCGACACGAAGTGGCGCACGACCGTCTACGACGGGACGAACTACCTCATTCCGTCGGCGATGTCGATGGCGTCCACGGGGCAGGTGATGGGCTTCCGTGCTGACTGGATGCGAGCGGTCGGCGTGGAGCCGGAGCCGGTTCCCGACCGTGAGTTCTTCCGTGGCCCGGACACGATCGCGGAGATCGAGGATCTGCTCCTCAAGTTCCGCAACGAGGACCCTGACAGAGACGGACAGCAGGACACGTACGGCTACATGGTGTGGAAGAACGGTCCGAACATGGACAGCACGATCCTGCCCAACGTGTTCGGCTCATACGGCATCCGCCTGTTCACGTGGGACGTGCGCGACGGCAAGGGCTACTACTCCATGGTCGACCCGAATTACCGGGATGCCCTCAAGTTCGTCAACCGCTGGTGGGAGATGGAGATCATCCACCCCGATACGCCCACCGCCGTACGCGCCGACGTGATTCGGGCGATGGCGAACGACGAGTTCGGCGCCTGGTCCGAGCTGGATGCCTGGATGTCCCAATACAGCGCCGGACCGTGGGGTGCCCTGCGGGAAGCGCATCCCGACGTGGAGATCGTCTACTCGATCACCCCGGTGGGCTCGACCGGAGACCGCGGCACCTGGTTCCGCGACCCGACCGGATCGTCCGCCGGTTTCGGCATCGACGCCAGCGACGAGAAGGTGGTGAAGGTCATGCAGATGCTGGAGGACATCTACTCGGATGCCGACGTCTACGCCGAGAACCATTACGGCGGCCGCGAGGGTGAGACGTGGGAGCTCGATGCGAACGGCTACCGGGTCTCCATACCCGGCACCGGAGGGGGCAAGGACAGCGCCACCGGAACGTTGCTCGGCGTGCGCATGCTGACGATCATACCGCAGATCGTGGAGCCCGTGGACAAGGTCTACATCAACCCGCCGCGCCACGCCCTGCAGACGTTCCTGCAGGACAACCAGACGGTCAACCCGGGCATCGGCTTCCGGCCGACATGGTCGGAGGAGGAGCGCGCCCTGGCGGCGAACGTGAGCACGATCGAGCACGAGTGGGGCTGGAAGGCGATTACCGGCCAGGTCGACATCGACGCCGATTGGGACAACTACGTGCAGTCGATGATGGACGCCGGACTCGAAACCCTGCTGGCCAGCCTGGCCGAGCAGAACATGTAGCAGCGATCGCCGAGTACTGGATCGCTGACTGGAGAGCCCGCCGCTTTGGCGGGCTCTCCTATTTAGCGCGCGGAAGAGACGACTTCGCAACGCGAATCGCGTACGCAAGGAGTAACCGAGATGAGTCTTCCGATTCCTCTCATCGACCTATCGGAGGAGACGGAGCGGCACGTATTCGTCGCACGGGGAACGGAGTCGGTCTATCACTGCGCGCCGACCACGGTGCTTCTGCCGGACGACAAGACGCTGTATGCCGTGTGGACCTACGACCACGCAGGCTGGTGCGGGCCGCTTGCAAGGAGCACGGACGGGGGCCTCACGTGGAGCGAGCTGCTGCCGGTCCCGGAGAGCTGGAGCAGGGTGAGGAACGCCCCGACCATCTACCGTCTGCTCGACCCGCAGGGTCAGGCGCGCCTGTTCGTGTTCGCCGGGTGTCAGGGAGCGATCGAGGATCCTCCCACGGAGAACACCATGCAGCAGTCGCACTCGACAGATGACGGCGCGACCTGGTCGCCGATGGCGTCCAACGGCCTGGAGTGCGTCATGCCGTTCTGTTCGATCGAGCCCGTGAACGGCGGTTCACGGCTCCTGGGGATGAGCAACATTCGCAGGGCGGTGGACAGGGATGCCCCCCTGACGCCCGCGGGACATAAAGGGAACCGCATCGCTCGGAGCGTGTCTTCCGACGGAGGGCTCACCTGGAGTCCGTGGGACATCGTTCTGGACATCCCGCCTCACATCCCCATCAACCCCGAGGTCGTTCGGTCGCCCGATGGCTCGCAACTCCTGTGTCTGATGGGGGACAAGGCGGGACGATGGGAGCGGATGAGCCGGTCGCTGTTCATGACGTCGAACGACGAGGGGGCTACGTGGTCAGAGCCGCGCGAACTGCCGCTCGGCCTCACCGGCGATCGACCCAGGCACCGGTATGCCCTCGACGGGAGGCTGGTGGTAACCATGCGAAACACCGCACCGGGTTGCCCGGAAACCGGCGACCTCGTCGCATGGATCGGTACCTACGACGACATCGTCATGGGCCGCGAGGGGCGATACCGGGCAAGGCTCCTGCGAACCCACGCCGGCGCCGACGCGTCATACTCTGCGATCGAGCTTCTTCCTGACGGGACGTTCGTGGCGACCACCTACATCAAATACCGGCCCGGAAAGGAGAGACACTCGATCGTGAGCGTGAGATTTGCGCTCGCAGAGCTGGACGGCAAGGCGGCAACCAGCGTGTAGTGCGTAAGGGGGCGAGATGACGGACCGCGGCAACCCGCTCCCGGTACGTGCTGATCATCGTTCCGGGGCCTCCTCGCCTGCTTCCCCGAGTATCTCCTCAGCGAGCCGCTCATCGCCATGCCGGCGGCACACGATCACCGCTTCCTCGGCGTCGCCGAGCCTGCGCAACACCTCGACCGCTTCGGCATAGCGGGTGGGGCTGTGAGCGAACAGCAGGTGGTTGCGTTCGGTCGGTTGCAGGTCGCCCAGCTCCTCGTCGAGCCGTTCCGGCTCGATGACCCGCAGGCACAGTTGCAACTCCCGATCGCCGGTCTTCGCCACCGTCTCCCGGAGTCGGGCGAAGAACGCGTTGCAGCGGTCGTCCTCCGAGCTGTCCCGGACCACGGACAAGAGCGACACGATCGGGTTGACAAGACGCAGTTCGATGAGCATCTCGCCCAGCTCCTCGTACAGCGGTGAGGTGACCCCGTACTGCTTCGGCAGCGTGGCAAGGATGGCGTCGATCCGGTCGCGCCGGTCGGAGCCGCGGCCGCGCTGCAGGCAGCCGTGCAGCAGGCGCAGCACGGTCTCCAGGCGGTCGTCCGGCAGCGTCCACAGCGTGACCTGAGACTGCCGGTTCCGCGCCATGCGCTCGACGGTGTCGAGCGGCAGCACCAGGTCGGGCCGTGCGTCCAGGTAGGCGGCGGCCTGCTCGGTCCGCGCCTGGTCCAGGAAGTAGCGGATCGCCTCCTCGTGGCGCTCCAGACGTGCGTACTGCTTGCATGCCTCGTCCGTCACGGACGCCGGGACCCGGTCACCGTGGATGCGCTGCAGGGCCAGCCAGTGGGCCAGAGCGCGTTCGTGCTCGCCTGCCGCGCTCAGGCGGCGCGCGGAGCGCGCCAACTGCTCGATCCGCTCCCGGCGCCGGTCCCAGGTGGCCAGCACGTACTCGCCCAGGTATTCCACCGCCTGCCCGAGGCTCTCCGGCGTGCCGGTGAGGGCGATCTCGCGCGCTGCCGCACGGTAGCGGTTGTCGCTGGCCAGGCAGGCGGCCGCCGCGGCGTGGTCTCCGGCCTCCTGGTAGAGCGCGACAGCCTGCGGCAGGTGCCTGCCGCCGCGCTCGAAGATCTCCGCGGCCTCCCGGTGCCGTCCGAGGCCCGCCATCCGGACGGCCTCCTTGACGCCCGGCCGCTTGCCTCCGATTTCCTCCAGCCGCTGCTCCAGGTCCTGCCGATTGGCGTCCGAGCCGGCGGCGTATTCGCGGAAGCAGGCGATCGCCTGGTCGAGATCGCCCTGTTTTTCATGGACGAGCGCCGCCTCGTGGTAGTCATCGAGCTTCAGGAGGCAGCGCAGCAACGCCTGCACGTCGTCCAGCCTGCGGTACAGCGGCGCCGCGCTCTCGTACTGCCCGTCCTTCTCGAACTCCTCCGCCGCGTAGTCGATCATCCCCGCATGGCGATACTGCAGCGCCGCCTCTGCATGGTCGCCCAGCAGCTTGAGATGGTGCGCGGCCTTGCCGCTCTTCTTGAGGCCGAGGTAGTGGTCGGCCAGCAGGCGGTGCTCGCCGCCGCGCTCCCAATTGCCCAGCATCCGCTCCGTGTCGCCGAGCTGCTCCCAGCATGCGGCCGCCTTGACGTATCGCCCCGACCCCTCGAAGTGAAGGGCGTCGCAGGTCACGGCGCGCCGGTCTTCGCCGGCGCGCCGCCAGACCCGCGCCGCCTCCCGGTAGGCGTTGCCGCGCTCCAGGTTCTCCGCCGCCCGCTGCGGGTGGCCGTGGGCGACGAACACGTCGGCAGCCGCGACATGGTCTCCGGCCCGCTCCAGGTGGTGCGCGCGTGACAGCGCCTCCTTGGTGTGCGCGGCGGCGTTCCGGTAGCACTCCTCGGCGGCCGCGAAATGCTCGCGGTCGAAGAAGTAGTCTCCCTGAGCCTCCCACTCCTCCGGGCTCGACACGCGCTTCCAGACGGTGCCGAGCGCGTCCGCGTCGCCGGAGCGAAGCACATGCCCGGCAAGCTGGTCGACCGACCAGACCGGACCGGCCTCGGGGCCGTCCCAGATCACCAGGGTATTGCGCGCCCGCGTCACCGCCACGTACAGCAGGTTGAGCTCGTGACGAATGCAAGACGACTCCGCCGCGTCCAGGTGGTGTCCCCGCGCGATGCGCCGCCACCGGTTCGCCGAGCCTGCGGTCTCGGCGAACCGCCAGAGCAGGACCCCGTCGAACTCCAGCCCCTTGGCGTCGTTGATGGTGAACACCAACTCGGTGCGCAGCGCCGCGCGCAGGCGGTCGCGCTCCGCGGGGGTGCGGACCAGGACCACCTGACCCGCGCCGGCCTGCGTCATCGCGTGCATCAGCTCCGGCTCCGCGAGGCCGTCCACCAGCAGCGCCGGCCGACCGCGGAAGGTCCAGCGCTCGGCGACCTCGCCCGAGGCCAGGCCGACCAACGACCGCTTCAGCTTCAGCAGCTCGTTGGCCAGCGCGACGATGTTGCCCACGCTGCGGAAGTTGACGCTGAGGTTGACCACCTCCGGGACCCGCAGCCCTCGCTCGTAGTAGCGGGCACGCACCTCCGCCCAGCGGAAACCGCTGGGGTTGATGATCTGCTTGGGGTCGCCGGCCAGCACCGTGCGCAGCGGGTCGGCCGCCAGCCGAAACAGCAGGGCAAGCTGCATGTCGGTGAAGTCCTGCACCTCGTCGCAGACGACCAGGTCATAGCGGAACGAGTCGTCGTCCTGCTCCAGCCGCTGCAGCGCGGTGCGGGTCAGATCGATCTCATCGAATCGCGAGCTCTGTTGCAGGCGGTCCTGGTAGTACTCGGCGATCCCGTAAATGTCGCGGCGGTCGAACGGAAAATTGGGGGCTCGCTTGCGGCCGAGGCTCTCGTACTCCCGCCGGGTCAGCAGCGGCTGGTCGAGACGATCCGCCTGCCGGTCCAGCAGGCGCAGCGCCGCGTCCAGCACGAACATCTGCTCCGCGTGCCGGCCGGCGCCGGGGTCGCGCACCCCGGCGGCGAACGCACGCAGGGACGAGAATGACGTCTTGCGCTCGCGGACCGCATCGAGTCTGTCGCCGAGCTCCAGGTTGCCCAGACGCACCAAGTACTCGGCCAGCTCGGCGCGCTCGCGCATGGTGATCCGCGAGCGCGCAACGCGATCCGTCAGCTCCGCGAAGCGGCGCCTGCTCACCGGCGGCTTGGCGCCCTTGATGATCGAGCGTATCTCCTCCCATACCAGTTCGGCGTCGTAGCGGGCCGCGTGCGGGTGGCTGTGGAAGATGGCACGGAACTCCCGCAATCCCGCGGTCGATGATGCGGATGCATGCCCGTCGGCGGGCAGGATCTCTTCCAGCAACTCGGCGAAGGTGGCGAAACGCGCCGAGTCCGGGGCGTCCGCCAGTTCCGTCGCCGTCACCAAGCCGCGGTAGATGCGCTCCGAGAACCGTTTCAGGTGCGGGCTTCCGGTCACGAACAGGGCGCGTTCGCGGGCCGCCGCCGCAACGGCCGCGTGGACGTCGGCCTGGGAATCGTGGGCATCGGCATGGTCACCGTTCTGGACGCCGGCGGTGTCGACCGCACTCCCGGCGAGCTGGCACGCGCGGTGCCGGAGCAGGTAGTAGACGGCGATGGTCGTCTTGCCGCTGCCGGCCGTCCCGGACAACAGCACCGGCGGCTCGCTGCGCAGCAGGCGAGCTTGCTCGCCGGTCAGAAAAAGATACAAGCGGACATCTTCCGGGTCTTCCGTCTCCAACAGGCGGCGCCACTCCTCGTCGTCGACCACCAGCCAGCGCTGCGGTCCGGCGTCCGGGGCGCCGCCGTTCGGGTGGCAGATCGGGTGATCGGCGCCGGCACGGTCCGCTGCGGCGGAAAACGGGCGCTCGAACGGCGCGCCGAGGCGCTCCTCGGGCAGGTCGTCCAGCACCAGATCAGGGAGCTGCTCGATCTCGTCGGGACGGAAGTCCAGAAACGGCGCGTTGGCGGCGACGATGCGGCGCTCCGCCGCGGTGACGTCGTCGTGCTTGACCACGCCCCAGACGTAGATCCGGGTGGCGCCGGCGCCGCCGACGGCACCGCCCGGAGCGCCGGTCACGGGCGCGCGCCCCAGCGTAAACAGGATGCGGTCGCCGCGCGTCAGCCGCGCCTCGTAGCTGGAGCGACCTCCCCTGAGCTTCTTGACCCGTACGCCGGCATCCCACATGCCGTGCCGGAGAAACTCCAGCTTCTCGCGCAGTCGCTCCTTCTGACGGCTGCCGAGGGAAGCGATATGCGACCGGACGGCGTCGTGGAGGAGCAGGAGATACGTGCGTTGCTGCATGACGGGGCCGCGCCCCGCGGATCGTACCCCATACGGACGCGCTGTGCGCCCGGCCATGGCGCTCAGCCGGGCTCAGCCCGGCTCCTCGCGGACGGCGGCGTCGCCCCGCCGAGGCATGAGCAGCAACGCCAGCAGCTTCAGCGCGACGCCGGCACCGATCAGCAGGTGGATCGGCCGCGGATCGATCACGTCGGCCTGCACGTCGAGCCCGAACACGCTGCGCAGCGACGCGGCGGCGAGCAGCGGGGTGAAGGCGCTCACCAGTCCGCGGCTGAAGAAGATCAACGTGAAGTCGCCGGTCTGATCGCCCCGCGTGCCCCAGCGCATGATCAGCGTCTGCTCTGCCGGGCTCATGATGCCCCGCGCCGCCTCCTGCAGGATCAGGGCGACCGCGACCAGAGCCGCCGCTCCCGGCGTGGCGCCGATCAGCAGCAGAGGAATCAGCGCGCTGACCACCACCGACACCTGGAACAGCGGCAGCGGCTCGTGGTGCTTCTGCAGCCATCGGTTGGAGAACGCGGACAGGCCCTTCGCGCCCTTCGACGCCGCCAGGAACACGTTGATCAGGAAGAACGACAGCCCCAGGTACTTGAGGTAGAGGATGTCCAGAAACGAGCTGCCGAGCCCGTCGGCGAACGCCGTCGCGGTCTGGAACAGGTACATGCGCCGGAACGGGCCGAACCGCAGCGACCGCGCCACCTGGCCGCGGACCGACCGGCGCGCCGGCTGCCCGGCGGCCGGGTCATGCGCCGACGCCAGCAGCCACAGCGCCACCGTCCCGAACAGCAGGCCGGTGCCGAATGCCAGCGCGAAGCCGGCGGTGCCGGGCAGCGCATCGACCAGCGCGCCGGCCAGCGGCGGCGCCACCACCGCGCCGATCATGGCGATCGACAGCCGGGTGCTCAGGAACCGGCTGTGCTCCGCCGGCGGAATGGCGTCGGAGATCCACGCCCGGCTCAACGGCGCGTACAGCGCAGACGCGATGCGGGCGGTGCCGGCCAACGCCAGCAGCCACCACACCGCGTCCGGCGGGCGCGTGAACAGCAACAACAGGATGCCGATCCGGCTGCACAACCGGATCGCGTACACGGTCATCATGACGATGCGCCGCGACCCGCGCGCCGCCCGCACCAGCCATGGCGCGACCAGGATCGCCGTGAACCCGAAGCCTCCGATCGAGCCCAGCAGGCCGATCTGGATGGTCGTGGCCCCGAGCCACAGCGCCAGGCCCGTGAACACCACGCCCTCGGTCGCGTAGCTGAACAGGTTCTGGAAGAGGAACTCCCACGTCAGCGCATGCGAGGTACTCAGCACACGCGAGGTACGTCGTGGGCCGGCAGCGCTCATGCTCCTTCCTCAACGGCGGGGTAAGCGGGCATGATCGGGACATGACGCATCCCGACTCCAGCATAACCTCCGGGCTTCGAACGTGACCGCGGCGCACGCAGGACCGCTCGCCTACCTGAACGGCGAGTTCATTCCGACCGAGGAGTGCAAGCTGCCGGTCTACGACCTGGGCATCGTGCTGGGAGCGGCGGTCACCGACTTCCTGCGCACCTTCGGCGGCGAGCCCTACCGGCTGTCCGACCACGTGAACCGCCTGTACCGGTCGTGCCGGTACGCGCACATCGATCCGCCCATCGACGCCGAGGAGTCCATGGAGGTCACGCGCCGGCTGATCGCCCACAACCGGCAGGTCACGGGCGGCGCCGAGCTCGGGGTGATCTACTACGTCACGGCGGGGCAGAACCCGATCTACGCCGGCGCCGCGGCCCTGCCGGAACGCCGAACTCCCACCTACGTACAGCACACCTTCCCGATGCCGTTCCATCTCTGGAAGCCGATGTTCACCCGCGGCGTCCACTGCGTGACGCCCTCCAACCGGCACTGGCCGCCCGAGTGCCTGTCGTCGAAGATCAAGAACCGCAACCGGCTGCACATGTGGATCGGCGACTACCAGGCGCACCAGATCGATCCCGAGGCGATGGCCGTCTACCTGGACATCCACGGCAACATCACCGAGACCGGCGGCTCCAACTTCGTCATCTACCGCGACGGCCAGGTGGTGTCTCCGCGGCGGCGCAACATCCTGTGGGGCATCAGCCTGACGGTGCTCACCGAGCTGCTGGCCGATCTTGGCATCGGCTTCATGGAGGACGACCTGCAGACCTATGACGCGATCAACGCGGAGGAGGCATGGGTGCCCACCACGCCGTATTGCCTGGCGCCGGTGGTGCGCTTCAACGGCGTTCCGATCGGCGACGGCAGGCCCGGGCCGGTGTGGCGGCGCGTGCTGGACCGTTGGAGCGAGGTGGTCGGCACCGACCTCTACGCCGAGGTCGCCGGCAGCGCCGGGTAGCCCGATGTCCAGACTCCGGCAGCCGGGCGAGGTCGCCCGCATCGTACGGCGCGCGGCGTCGCTCGCCATGGCGCTGATGACCGTCGTTTCGGCAGGGGCCGAGCCGACCGACGCGGACTCCGCCGTCGCGCGCCGGTTCGAGGAGGTGCGCGCGCTGTGGGTGATCCGCCACTCGATCGACAGCCCCGCAGAGGTGCGAGCGATGGTGGAGGAGGCCGCGGCCAGCGGCTTCAACACGCTCCTGGTGCAGGTGCGCGGCCGCGGCGACGCCCTGTACGCATCGAGCCTTGAACCGCGGGCGGAATCTCTGCCCGAAGACCCGGCGTTCGACCCGCTGCAGGTCGTGATCGGCGAAGCGCACGCGCGCGGCATGGACGTGCACGCGTGGGTGAACACCTACCTGGTGTGGGGACTGCAGGACCCGCCGCGCAGCCGCCTGCACCTGGTCAACGCCAACCCCGAGTGGCTGGCGGTGCCGCGCAGCCTGGGCCGGGAGCTCCACACCCGCAACCCGAGCGACCCCCGTTACCTGCGGCTCCTGACCGAACACGCGCGCGCCAACCGGCAGACCGTCACCGGGCTGTGGTCCAGTCCCTCGCATCCGGCGGTGCAGGCGCGAGTGCAGGCGGTCTGGCTGGAGCTGGCCACCAACTACGACCTGCAGGGCATCCACTTCGACTATGTGCGGCTGCCGTCCGGGGAGTTCGACTACTCGCGCGGAACGCTCGACCGGTTCCGCGGTTGGGTCAGGCCCTACCTGACCGGCCAGCGTTACGCCGACCTGGTCACGGCGTCCGACTCCAACCCGTTCGCGATGGCAGATGCGCTAAGCGATCTGTGGGACCAGTTCCGGCGCGATCAGGTATCGATGCTGGTTCGCCGCATCTACCGTTCCGTGAAGGAGGTCCGCCCCGACCTGATCGTTTCCGCGGCCCTGGTCCCGGACCCGAAGGAGGCTCGCGTGAAGCGCTACCAGGACTGGTGGGGTTGGCTGGCAGACGGCGTGCTGGACGTGGCGGTGCCGATGGCGTACACGACCGACCACGAGCAGTTCGACGCCTGGGTCGAAGAGGCAGAGATCTCGGCCGGCGACCGCGAGCGCGTCTGGGTCGGCGTCGGCGCCTACAAGAACCAGGTGGATGACACCCTGCGGCAGATCGACGCTGCACGCGACCGGGGGGTGGGCGGCGTCGTCGTGTTCGCGTACGACTCCGCGGCCAGCACGCCGGCGCAACCCGGCGTACCCGCGCCGCTGCAGCAGATAGGACGCCAGGCATTCCAGTGAGCGGACGGCGTTAGCGGTAGCGGCGGAGATAGGCGGCGAGCAGCGGATCGGCGATCCGATAGCTGCCTTCCACGTGCTCGACCACCCCCTGGTCCCACAGTCGCTTGACCGACAGCCCCACCGTCCGGCTCGACAGGTTCACGCTTCGCAGGAAGCTCTTCGACTGTGGATGAGCCGGTGCCGGCTGAACCGTTCCTGCATGTATGCGTGATAGTCGTCGTACGGGATCGGCCTGAACTGCAGGTCGGTTCCTCACTGACTCAGCGGCGCGCCGGGCGCCGCGAAGAGGTCGGCCAGCATGTGCCTCTTGGAACCGAGGAGCACGATGGGCACGTTGCCGAGCGCTTCCAGGCAGGAGCGCATCTGTGCCGGGGCTTCGTCGACGAACGCCACGTCCTGGAACTCGTCCAGCACGATGAGCGAGTCGACCTGCTCGGTGATGCGGGCGATCTGATCCCACAGCGTCTGCAGCGTCCGGACCGGCTCCGCGGTGGCCGTGCGGGTTCGACGAGAACGGCGCCGCAGGCGCCGGGCCTACCCGTATCCGGCATGGAGCGCATCGGAACGATGCGCTCCATGCCAAAGGAGGGGCTGGGCCAAGGTTACGGCGCCGTAGGTGCCGCAACCTTGGGGCTCGGCTCCAGACCCAGTTCCAGCAGGGGCGCGACCATCTTCCGCAGCCGCGGGTCGCCGGACTCCGCGAACGCGCGCGGCGCGTTGATCCCGCGGCCCATGGCGTTCCGGTACTTCACCCATCGCTTCTGGTGCGCAGCGATCGGATTGGCCATGAACGCGAACGAGAGCTGCCGGCGTACTCCCTTCGCGCCGAACGCCGCGTGCGGGAGGTCCTCGGTGAACACGCACGCGTCGCCGAGCCGTGACGGCAGCGGCAGATGCGGCACCTCCTGCGGGCTGATCCCCCACGGGAGCTCGTCCTGCAGCGTGCGATTCCGCACCGGGAAGAGGTAGTCCGGCACCCCGCCCCAGCGCGAGTCCATCCACCGCAGCAGGTTGCGGTGGGCGCCGGGAATGATGCGCAGGCAGCCGTTGGTCTCGTCCAGGTCGTCCAGGTACAGGGAGACCTTGATCGAGACGAGCGGTTTCTGTTCGACGCCGCTGGCGCCGTGCCAGGGGGTATCCCCGACGTGCCACTGCGCATCGGAGCCCTCGTACGTGAAGTCGTGCCCCAGGATCTTGGCCGGGATGTCGTACACGCGCTCGTCCAGCAGCAACGCGCGGACGCGCTCGCCGATCACGGCCACGTCGCCGATGCCGCCGCTCTCCATGACGGCATCGCCCGGAACCTGGCCGCGCGCGTGGCCGAGCCGCTCCAGCTCCTCGCGGATCGCCAGCGCTTCGTCGCGGGACAGCAGGCCGGGCAGCGGCAGAAAACCGAAGACGATGAAGTGCCAGACGTTCTCGTTGCCGATCATGAGTCGGGTCCTCCCTCGGGAAAGCCGAGCTCCTGCAGCCCCGTGACCATCGCGCGCACCCGCGGGTCCGGGTGGGCAAGCAGGGAGCGGGGCTGGTAGCAGCCCTCCGGCTGGACGGCTGCGCGCGACTTCAGGTGGACGACCTGATCCTCCCGCCACGGGAGCTGCAGGAAGGAGATGGCGATCTGGCGCCGGGGGAACGTGGTGCCGAAGGCGCAGTGCAGGAGGTTCTCCGGAAACACCAGCACGTCCCCCGGCCGGGTGGCGAGCGCCTGGTGCGGCACGTCCTGCGGGGAGAGCCCGAACGGCGGATGCTGCCAGATGACGTCGCGGTTCTTGAGCCCGAAGAAGTAGTCCGGCACGTCGTGCCAGACCGGGTCGCCGATCCAGTGCCAGTCCCGGTGGGTGCCGGGGATGACCCGCAGCGCGCCGCTCTCGCCGTCCAGCGGGTCCAGATAGAGCGCGATCTTGATGTGACGGAACGGCCAGCGGATCACGGCCGAATCGGCGTGCCACGGCGAGTCGGAGCCGTAGATCCCGCAGCCGAATCCCTCGAACTGGAACCGCTCGCCGAGCAGCTGATCCGGGATGTCCCGGATCAGCTCGTGGGTCAGGAACCAGTCGCGCAGGTCCCGCACGGATGCCCGGTCGGCGCTGACCTGGTCCGTGGTGTCCGGGGCGACGCCGGAGCGGCGGATGGCCGCGTCGAACTCGCGCTGGATGAACGCGGTCTCCTCCGCATCGAACGCCTGCTTCAGATGCAGGAATCCGAACGCCTGGAACAGGTCGACCTGATCGCTCGTCAACACGATCCGCCTCCTACGCGGGACCGAAGCCGAGCTCCGTCCACCGGGCCACCGTGTCCCTCAGGGCGGGGTCGGTGCTGGCCGCGACCGCCGGCGGCATCCGGAACTCGCCGCCGGAGCAGGCGTCGCGCTCGCGCAGAAAGTAGAGCTGCGCGTCGGTGCGCGGCTCGGCCACGTAGGTGATCTCGATCAGCCGGCGCGGCTCGGTGACGCCGAACGCGGCGTGCAGGACGTCCGGCGTGTAGACCACCACGTCGCCGGGCTCGGTGGGCGCCGTGAAGGCCGGGACCTGCTCGTCGGTGACGCCCAGGGCGTTGTGGTCCCAGCGCATCCGGGGGTTGCGCAGGCCGTACAGGTAGTCGGGCGCCTGCTGCCAGCGCGGCTCCAGCAACCGCAGATAGTTGCGGTGCGAGCACGGCACGAAACGCAGGCACCCGTCGTCGACGCCGGCTCGGTCGAGGGCCACGGCGACGGTGATGTGCTGCAGCGGCCAGGGGATCAGTTCGCCGCCCCCCTGCCACGGCAGGTCCTCGCCAAGTCGGACGCAGCGCACGTTCAGGAGCAACGAGCCGTGGCCCAGTACCCTGGAGGGGATGTCGGCCACGCGCTCGTCGGTCAGCAGCCGCAGACCCAGGCCGTCCTGCGCGCCCCACGGGGGCACCGACAGCGTCTGCGTGCCGTCACCGTCGGAAGCCCCGGCCTGTACGGCAGCGTCGAACTCCGCCGACACGCGATCCACCTCCTCGGCGCCGAAGAAACCGGGCAGATGCACGTAGCCGAAGGTGTTGAACAGGGAGACCGGGCCGTAGTCGAGCATCAGCGCACCTCGCAGTCGCAGCGGGGGCAGGGTCAGTCCGGCGTATAGCCCGAGGGCTCCAGGACCACGATGGTCGGATGGCCATCCTTGAGGGCGGGCAACGGCAGTTCGATGGTGTGATGCCGCGGCCGCACCAGCGGGTCGTCCGAGCGATCGGCCAGGAACTCCTCGACCGTGGTCATGCCGAACCCGAGCGGCGGCAGCTCGTAGTGCATGGGCAGGATCCAGCGCGGCGCCAGCACCTCGAACATGCGGTCGAGCTCCGCGAACTTCGGGGTCAGCCGCTGGCCGGCCAGCGCGAACAGCGCGTCGCACTTGCCCGCGAACGGCGCCAGCTCCTCGGCGGTGAGCTCGTAGCCCACGTCCCCCATGTGCATCAGCCACAGACCGCCGACCTTGAAGGCGTACAGCGCGTTGTCCTCCGGCCCGCGGGGATGGTCGCGCGCCTCGGTCGCCTCCACGGTGACGACCGGCTCGCCGCCGATGAACGCCTCCCGGCCGCGGGCCACGTCCAGCGCGTTGATCACGCGCGGGCGGCCGGCAACCAGCTCGACGTGCGAATGCGCGTCGTCGGTGAGCGAGCTGACGATGACCGTGTCGGCGGCCAGCGGCTCCAGCGGCGGCAGGCCGAGCCGGGCCGGCGGGTAGGGGTCGGTGACGATCGACGGGCGGCCGTCGACCCAGATGCGGAAGCAGGCGTGGCCCACGAACTCGACGCTGACAGACATCGGTGGGATCATACGCGGCGATCATGATTCCGACCAGACCGTTCGGGAGCACCGGACACCACAGCACGCTGGCCCTGTTCGGCGGCGCTGCCTTCAAGCCCACCTCGACCGAGACCGACGCCGAGCGCGTCCTGGAACTGCTGTTTCGCCACGGCGTCAATCACATCGACACCGCCCACGGCTACGGCCAGGGCAACTCGGAGACCCTCATCGGCGGCTGGATGGAGCGGCACCGCGACCGCTTCTTCCTGGCCACCAAGACCGGCGATCGGACCGCCGCGGGCGCCCGCGCCCAGGTGGAGCTCTCCCGCCGCCGCCTGCGCACCGACACCATCGACCTGATCCAGCTTCACAGCCTCACCGCGGAGGATGACCAGACGACCGCGTTCGGTCCCGGCGGCGCCCTGGAGACGCTGGTCGAGGAGCGGGAGCAACGCCACGTGCGCTTCATCGGGGTGACCGGGCATGGATTCGCCGCACCGCGCATGCACCTGCGCAGCCTGGAACGCTTCCCGTTCGACTCGGTGCTGCTGCCCATGAACTTCATCATGGCCAGCGACCCGCGCTACCGCGCCGACTTCGCTGCGCTCAAGACGGTGTGCGACGACCGCGGCGTGGCGGTGCAGCTCATCAAGTCGACCGCGCGGCGGCCGTGGGGTGGACGCGAGCGCTCCCGCGGGCCCTGGTACCAGCCGCTGGAAGCGCCGGAGGACATCGCCCGCGCCGTAGCCTACGCCCTGAGCTACGCCCCCGCGTTCATCAACGCAATGGCCGACGTCGACCTGTTGCCCCTGCTGCTGCAGGCCGCCGAGTCACCGGGCGAGCGTCCCGCCGACGCGGAGATGGAAGCCATGGTCAGTTCCCGCGAGATGCAGCCGATCTTCGAGGATCTGGCGATGATCCACTAATCTTCCGACGGGCGGTGTGGGTCCCATGGCTTCGGACATCCTGGAGACGATCGACCGGCTCAAGAACGAGCTTGAAGCGCTGCGTCCGCTCCCCGCTGACCTGCTCGCCAGGGTCGAACAGAAGCTACGCATCGAATCCGAACGCCGTCGAGGGAAACTCGCTCACGCTGGGCGAAACCCGGAGCCTGATCCTCCACGGTCTCACCGCCCGCGCCAAACCGATGCGCGACCATCTGGACATCCAGGGGCACGACGACGCCGTCAAGGCGATCGAGCGCGCCGCCAATCAAGAACGGGGGATAACGAGGTCTTCATCCGAATCTGCACCGAGTTCTGTTGAAGGAACCATATGAGACCGAGGCCCTGACCCGCGACGGCCGGCACACGATGCGGCCCATCGCGCTCGGCGACTACAAGCCGCGCCGAACAACGTGAAACCTCGACCGGGGAGATCTACCATTTCACGCCCCCGGAGCAGGTGAAACCGGCGATGACCGGCCTTCCTGACTGGTGCCGTGTTCAAGAAGCCGAAGGCGAGCATCCGGCTATCATCGCCGCGATGGTCGTCCCGTCCCGGATCGGAGCGGGTGAGGGCGATGAGCTTGCCGGGGGCGACCTCGCACAGCGCGGTCTCATTGGCCGGCACGGCCTTCGCGTTCGCGCACAAGTCGTGCAGCCGCCACGTCCGGCCGGCGTTCTCCGAGCGCAGCACGTACGGGCGCTCGTCGCCGTCGTGATCGTGGGTATACACGCTGACGGCCAGCGCGCCGTCGTGCATGACGACGCCGCGGTTGAAGCACCAGAAGCCCTGCACGCCGGGCACCTCCCATTCGCGGACGTCCCAGGTCCTGCCGCCGTCGGTGGAGCGCCGCGAAATCAGCAAAGGCGATTGCGCGGCGATGTGATCCGGACGCTCCGGCAGCATGCGCACCCAGCGGTGCTGTGATCGCGCCTCGTCGAGGCGGCCGGCATCCCACGCCTCGAACCCGTGCGCGCCGACGGTCACGAAGGTGTCGCCGCCGGGATCCGGGAGCACCACGGCGAAGCGGTCCATGTGCTCGTCCGCGGTGCCGAACGGCCAGTTGGCCGGATGCGCTGGATGGTCGCTCGACTGCCAGGTCCGCCCGCCGTCGCGAGACGCCATCGCGAGGAAGCGGCCGAAGGTGCTGGCGCCCGGGTGGCTGCCGATGGGGGAGGTGACCACCCCGGCGCCGATGCTGCCGTCGGGGAGCGGCCACAGCACCGGCCACGGTGAGTAGGCATCCGGGTCGCGATAGATCACGCTGTGCTCCATGTCCACGATCATCGCGCATCGCGCCACGGTTGCAACCGCCGTCGCCGACGGCCTGCAGGCGGCCGGCATCGACACCGTGTTCGGGCTGCCGGGAGGCGAGAACGTCCACCTGATGGAGGCGATGCGGCAGACGGGCCTCCGGTTCGTGTTGAGCGAGCACGAGAACGCCGCCGCCTTCATGGCCGGAGCTGCCAGCCAGCTCACGCGCAAGCCCACCGCATGCCTGACGACGCTGGGGCCGGGGGCGGTCAACTGCGTGGCCGGCGTCGCTCATGCCTTTCTGGACCGCTGCCCGGTGCTGGTGCTCACCGCGCAGATGGCGCCGAGCCTGCAGGATCGGCACACCCACCAACTCGTCGACCTGCACCGGTTGTTCGCGCCGATCACCAAGGCGACCCTGGACGTCACCCCGGAGGGGGCGGCCACTGCGGTGCGCGATGCGCTGCGCATCGCCACCGGCGGGATGCCGGGCCCCGTGCACCTGCAGATTCCCAACGACGTGGCCGCGCTCGGGACGGACCAGGTGGAGATGGATCGACAAGAAGCGTCACCCGTTGTCCACGATGAGCCGCCGCCGGCACCACCGGCAGACCTCGCCCGCGCGGCGGCCGGCCTGGCTGCCGCGGAGCGGCCGGTGATCGTCGTCGGACTGGGGCTGGAGCCGGAGGGGCCCTACGCGGAGCTCCGCGCGTTTGCGGAGCGGATCGGTGCACCGGTCCTGGCGGCTCCCAAGGCGAAGGGTGCATTTCCGGCGTCGCATCCGCTGGGCTCGGAGACGATCGGGCTGACCCGCACCGACCCGGGCTACGACCTGATCGCGGAGGCGGACCGGGTGATCGCGGTCGGCATGGACGTGGTCGAGGTGGTGCTGCCCTGGTCCATCGAGGCGCCTGTGCTGTGGATCGCCCCGTGGTACGACCGGATCGGCGCCGCAACGGCCGAGCAGGCGCTGATCGGACCGCTCGGGCCGATGCTTGCCGACCTAGCCGGGCGGCTCCCGGAATCCCTGATCGGCTGGGGAGCCGATCGCGCCGCCCACTACCGCCAGGCGCGGCGCAGTCGCAGCCGCGATGCCGCGGACCGGGCAGCGCCCGGCACGATTGCGCCGCAGACCATGCTGACGGAAGCGCAGGCGGTACTGCCGGACGACGCGGTGATCACCACCGACGTCGGCTCGCACAAGATCCTGGCGGCGCTGGAATGGGACGCGGAGTTGCCCAACCGCTACCTGGTCTCCAACGGGCTGTCCGCGATGGGGTTCGGGCCGGCGTCCGCGTCGGCCGCGGCGCTGGCCGGCCGTGCGCCGGTGCTCTGCCTCACCGGAGACGCAGGGCTGCTGATGTGCGCCGGCGGCCTCGCCACCCTGGCGCAGCTCTCGACGCCGGTGCTGATGGTGGTGCTCATCGACGGCGCCCTGGACCTGATCCGCGCCCACCAGCGCCGGCAGGGCGCCCAGCCGTTCGGGACGGAGTTCCCCGCACCCGACGTCGAGCGGATCGGCGCGGCGTTCGGGCTACCGGCGGTCACGGTCGGCAGCGCCGCCGGCTTGCGGATGGAACTCGCCCGCGGTCTCGAACGTCGCAGCGCCAGCGTGATCGGAGTGCGGATCGACCCCGAGTGCTACCGGGGGTCGTTCTAATCGGGGCGCTACGCGGCTCCTTCCCCCGGCTTCTTGGTCGGCTGCTTGCGGGCGCCCCAGAACATCCCTTCGATGACTCCTTCGACCTTGGACAGCCGGTCGCCGATGTTGACGACCCGCGCGGTGAGCTCCTTGAAGCCGGCCTGCATCTCGTCCCGCAGCCTGCTCTCGACTGCCTTCATCTCGGCGCGCAGGTCGTTCATGTCGCCCTTCAGCTCGGTGCGCAGGTCGTTCATGTCGCTGCGCAGGTCGCGCACTTCTTGGCGCACGCCGCGCATCGCCGCGAGCATGGCGGTGCCCAGGGCGATCGCCGCTGCGACGATAGCAATCGGCTCTGCGTTCACATACACCTCTCCGGTGCCTCCGCTCCTGACGGGATCCTACCGGCCGGCGGGCTCGATGTCACCGTGACCAAGCGTCCGCAGGAGGTCGGCTCGTGGTCTACCGGTAGCAACGCACGAGTTGGCGCTGCCGCTTCACGGAGAGCGGCGCACGGGCTCGATCGCGACCACCGCCCTGCTACGGGTCGCGGGGCTCGAAACCCAGATCGACCAGCGGCTGCACCATCTTGCGCTTGCGGGGATCGTCGCTCTCGATGAAGCTGCGGGGCGGACCGATCGCTCCGCCGGAGGATGCCTGGCGCTCCTTCAGCCACCCCTGCTGCTCGGCGCTGACCGGGTTGGCCATGAACGCGATGGCAAGCTGCACGCGCAGGCCGGGACCGCCGAAGGCGGCGTGCGGGATGTCCTCCGTGAACACCAGCACGTCGCCCAGGCTCGACTCCAGCGGTATGTGCGGCACCTCGTCCGGGCGCAGTCCCCACGGCCGGAACTCCTCCGTGGTGTTGCGGTTGCGCAGCGGCAGGTAGTAGTCCGGGGCCTGCGACCAGCGGGGGTCCACGAAGCGCAGGTAGTTGCGGTGCGCGCCCGGCACGACGCGCAGGCAGCCGTCATCCGCGGTCAGGTCGTCCAGGTACAGCGACACCTTGATGTGCGGGAGCCCCCAGGTGACCACGCCGCTGCCGCCGTGCCAGGGAGTGTCTCCCACGTGACCGTGGCCGGCCGATCCCTCGTAGACGAAGTCGTGCCCGAGGATCTTGCGGGGAATGTCCAGCAGACGCTCGTCGCCAAGCAGCGCCCCGTGCCGCTCGCCGCGCTCACAGATGTGGGCGACGTCCCGGCTCTGCGAGCCGTCGAAGTCCGGGAACTCTTCCAGCAGCAGACGGTCGAACTCCTCGCGCAGGGCTGCCGCCTCCGCACGGCCGAACAGCCCGCGTAGAGGCACGTAGCCGAAGGCGATAAAATGCATCACGTGATCGTCATTCAACTTTCCGAACCACCGGTCAGCCATCCAGAGGGCACCATCCAGAGGACAGCTTCATGCACAACGTAGAGCAGCGGCACGGTTCTGTGAACCGTTCCCGAAGGAGCGGGTCGTGAACGGCCCCACCATCGCGCTCGTGACCGGCGCCGGCAGCGGCGTGGGGCGCGCCACGGCGCTGACGCTGTGCGCGAACGGCTACACCGTCTACCTGTCGGGCAGGCGGGCAGCAGCGCTCCAGGAGACCGTCGATCGGGCTCAGAGCCCCGATCGCGCGATCGCCGTGCCCTCGGACGTGACGGACGCCGACGCGGTCGCGGCGCTTTTCGAGCGGATCCGCGGGGACCACGGCCGGCTCGACCTGCTGTTCAACAACGCCGGCACGAACACGGCCGCGGTCCCTGCCGACGAGCTCGACGTCGATCAGTGGCGGATGGTGATCGACATCAACCTCACCGGCACCTTCCTGTGCACGCGGCAGGCGATGGCGCTGATGAAGAACCAGCGCCCGCGTGGCGGCCGGATCGTCAACAACGGATCGGTTTCCGCGCAGGTGCCGCGGCCGAACGCCGCCGCCTACACGGCATCAAAGTTCGGCGTCGCCGGCCTGACCCGGTCCACAGCCCTGGACGGACGCGCCTTCGACATCGCCTGCGGCCAGATCGACATCGGCAACGCGGCCACGGAGATGACGGAGCGGATGAACGACGGCGTGCTGCAGCCAGACGGGTCGGTGCGGCCGGAGCCGCGCATCGACGTCCAGAACGTGGCCGACGCCGTGCTCTACATGGCGTCGCTGCCGCTGGGCGCGAACGTGCCGTTCATCACCGTGATGGCCACGGGGATGCCTCTGTTCGGGCGAGGGTAGGCGGCCCCCGAACCGCCGGTCAGCGCGGCGTTTCGATGGTCGCCCAGGATCCGGTCTCGGCTGACTTCAGGCAGGCGTCGACGTAGCGTGCCGCGTGCACGCCGTCGTCGAGTCCCGGATGGTCCGAACCTGACCCCGCCGGGGTTGACGCCCGTTCCCGGAGTGCCGGCAGGACGTAGCTTGAAACGGTTGACGCCCGTCGGTCGCCACGGAGTCCGCCGGCAGGACGTCCGCTGCTCGAGTCCGAATGCCGGTTGACGCCGGCGACATCGGTCGCCACGGACGTCTCCGCCGGCGATGCGGCGGTGCCGTGGTCCCAGGCGCCCGCGCCTCGCAGCTCGATCCGTCCGCATGTCCAGCTCGCGTCGGCGGACTCCAGAGCCAGATGCCGTCCATCGCCGTGATCATGCACGCCCTCGGCGAGCTCCGGCGACAGGCCGCCGCGCACCCGCGCGCGGACTCGGATAGGTCAGCGCAGCACGCCGGCGATGCCGCCGGACAGCTCCACCAGCGAGTCCGCTGTGCCGTGGTCCCAGGCGGTGGGCCGGCGCGCCTCGTCCGCCTCGGTGCCAGGCCTCCGCCTCCTGCATGTCCACGACCTCGCCCGCGTACGGCTTGGATGAGCCGCTCGCCGGCGGCGTGCGCAGAGCGCGACGATGCGCGCCTGCTCGGGAATCTCGCGCAGCTCGGCGCGGTACTTTCGTCCGATGTTGCCGGTGGCGCCGAGCACGCCCACGCCGAGGGGCTGCGCGGGCGGCCATCAGTCGAAGGGCGCGATCGACCGCAGGTAGTCGGCGGTGCGGGCCGCGGCCTCGGCCGGGCCGCTCAGGCTGGCGAAGGCCTGGTGCACGGTGACGTAGCCGTCGTAGCCGACGTCGGCCAGCGCGGCCAGGATGGCGCCGAACGGCAGCCCCGGCTCCCACATCGGCACGTGATCGAAGGGGACCGCGCCGCGGCACCAGGTGCCCATCGAGTCCGCACCCTGTGGATGGACGCGATGGTTCTGCAGATAGACGTTGATGATGTGGGGGGCGAAACGGCGGATGGTCGGCGCCCCGTACTCCTGTCCGGCGTGGTCGAGATTGGCCGGTTCGTAGATCAGCCCGAAGTTGGGGCGGTCGATCGCGGACAGCACGTCCAGCGACCGGTCCACCTCCTCGAAGAGGCTGCGGGTATGGCACTGGTGGGCAAGGCGCAGACCCCGCTCCGCCGCCTGATCGGCGGCCCGCTGCGCGTGCGGGATGTCGTCGTCTGATTTCATGCACATCCTCAACAGGTCGCTGCCCAACGCCTCGGCCAGATCGAGGTACGGGTCGATGTCGCGCAGCGCTTCCGGTCCGTGCACGTCGTCGTTCTCCGGGATCGGGAAGTCGCCGGTCACCATCGACACGGCCAGACCGGCCGCGTCCAGGGTCTGCCGGCTCCGGCGGATCTCATCCGGCGGCGAATGGGTGCCGAGCTGGGACGCGCGCATGCACAGCGCGGCATAGCCGTTGTCGGTCGCGATGCGCGCCAGGTCGTCCAGGGAGGCGGTCGCCCGCCGCTTGTCGCCGAAGCCTTCGGCCACCCGTACGGAGAGTGCCAGTTTCACGGCATCACCTCGCTCATGTTCTTGTCCACGGTCTGGGAGTCGGCACCGAGCGCAGCGAGGCGACGGTGACGGCCGTGTCGGTCACGCGGGCATGATACACTTGCCTGCGATGGCGGGTAGCCGCGGCGCCGCGGATTCGCTATAGTGCGGTGCAGATGAGTTCCGCGGCGCCGGCTTCCGGCGCACAGGGGTGGGGCGCGGACGAAATCCGATCGCTTCGTGATGCCATAGCTCCGTACCGAAAGCCCTCGACCCTTCTCACGCTTTGGAACGTGGGCAACTCGGTGCTGCCGTTCGTCGCCTGCATGGCGGCCGCGGCGCTCGTGTTGCCGATCTCCTATTGGCTGTGCCTGCCGTTGATGGTGCTGGCTGCCGGGTTCAACATCCGCAACTTCATCATCATGCACGACGCCGGCCACGGCACGCTGTTCCGCAGCCGCCGCATGAACGGCCTGATCGGCCATCTCACCGGAATCCTGGCCCTCACGCCGCTGCGCGACTGGTCGCACAACCACGCCATCCACCACGCCAGCTCCGGCGACCTCGACCGCCGCACCAACACCGACATCCAGACCATCACGGTGGCCGAGTATCGGAGCCGCTCACGATGGGCGCGCCTGGCATACCGCGCATACCGCAATCCGCTGGTCCTGCTGCTGTTCGGTTGGATCTGGAGCTTCGTGCTCAACCATCGCCTGCCTCGCAAGATCACCAAGGGGAAGGGGCGGAGCTCCCTGTTGCTCACCAATCTCGGGGTCGCGGCGATGATCGCGGCGATGCTGCTGCTCGCCGGGTGGCGGTACCTGGTGCTGGTGTACCTGCCGATGATCGGGCTTGCCGGCCTGATCGGCGTGTGGCTGTTCTACATGCAGCACCAGTTCGAGGACGTGTACTGGCGCCGACACGAAGACTGGACGTTCGTCCGGGCGGCCATGGACGGCGCTTCGTATCTCCGGCTGCCCGCGGTGCTGCAGTGGTTCACCGGCAACATCGGCTTCCACCACATCCACCACCTGGATCCCAGAATCCCGTACTACTACCTGCCGCGGTGCCACCGATCACACCCACTGATGGCCCGGGCGCCGGTGCTGACCCTGTTCGACACGATCAGGTGCTTCCGGCAGAACCTCTACGATGAGGAGAGCGGCCGCATGGTGAGCTTCAGGAGTCTGAGCGCCAGCCCGGCCTGACCCATAGACGTGGCTGATCGACGGCTGCCGTACACGCCCACCATGGCGGGGCTGCCGCCGCTGGTGCCGTTCGTCGGGCCCGAGGCGCTGGAACGCGAACGCGGAGGGCGGTTCCGGGCCCGCTTGGGGGCGAACGAGAGCGCGTTCGGGATCTCGCCGGTCGCGCGTGAGGCAGGCATGACGGCGCTGGGACGGATGTCCCGGTACGCCGATCCGGAGAACCACGAGCTGCGCGTGGCCCTGGCCGCCGCCCACGGCGTGGCGCCCGACAACATCGCCATCGCCATCGGCATCGACGACCTGCTCGGGCTGGCCGTGCGCGCGTTCGCGGCCGAGCGGTGCGCGGTGATGACCGCCGGCTCCTATCCCACCTTCGCCTTCCACGTCGCCGGCTTCGGAGCCCGGCTCATCACGGTGCCCTACCGGGACGACCGCGTCGATCTGGACGGCCTGCTGGATGCCGCCATCGCCGGGGGCGCCACGCTGCTGTACGTTGCCAATCCCGACAACCCGGCCGGCACCTGGCGCGAAGCGGCCGACGTCGAGCGGCTGATCGAGCGGCTGCCGCCGGGCGTGGTGCTGCTCCTGGACGAGGCGTACGCGGAATTCGCCCCTGCCGCAGCGATCCCGCCGGCCGGGCTGCTGGGTGCCAACGTGATGCGCCTGCGCACCTTCTCCAAGGCGCACGGCATGGCCGGCGGCCGCGTCGGCTACGCGGTCTGCACCGCGGAGGCGTGGCAGGGGTTCGAGAAGATCCGCCACCACTACGGAATGAACCGCATCGCCCAGGAGGTGGCGCTGGCATCGCTCGGCGATCCGGACTTCATCGCCGGCGTGGTGGCGTCGGTGGAGGCAGGCCGCCGCGAATACGCGCGGATCGCCGCCGAGCACGGCCTGACGGTGCTCGAATCCGGGACCAACTTCGTCAACTTCGACATCGGCGCGGCGGACCGCGCCGACGCGTTGCTCGATGCGCTGATCCGGGACGGCGTGTTCGTGCGCAAGGCGAAGGCGCCGCCGCTCGACCGCACCGTCCGCATCACGGTGGGCAGGCCGGACGAGCGCGCCGTGCTGGCCGAGGTGCTGGGCGCCGCGCTGGCCGACGCCGACCGGTCCCTGCGCGGCTGACGACAGCGGACCGAGGAAGGCGCCGCAGAACGAACGGTCAGGCGATCGCCGGCCGTGGTACGCTTGCCCCCGGTGACACCGCGGGGTGGAGGGCAGGGCGGCGCCGGGCAGTCGATGAAGGGCTCTCCGCGCGCGCTGGCCCGCTGCCTGCGCTTCCTGATCCCGTACCGCGGGGCGATCACGGTTGCGACATTCGCGTTGCTGGTCGGCTCGGCCGGCAACCTGGCGGTGCCGATGGTGACGCAGCGGGCGGTCGACCGCGGCATCATCGGCGGCGACTTCACCGTCGTCCTGATCGGGGCGCTGGTGGTGGTGGGGCTGGCGCTCGCGCGCGCCTGTTTCACGTACCTGCAGCAGCGGCGCGCCGCCCAGATCTCGCAGGGCGCGGCGTTCGACATCCGCAACGCCCTCAACGACAAGATCCAGGGACTGTCCTTCAGCTTCCACGACCAGGCGGAGACCGGCCAGCTCCTGACGCGATCCACCAGCGACGTCGACCTGGTGCAGCAGTTCATCGGCGCCGGGCTCCTGCATCTCGTCAACGCCGCGGTGCTGCTGGGCGGCAGCCTCGCCTTCATCATCGCCACCAACGCGCGGCTGCTGGCCGTGTTCATCCCGATCCTGTGCGCGGTCGGGGCGCTGTTCGTGATCATGGGCAGGGTGGGACGGCCGCTGTTCCGGCTGGCGCAGGATCGGCTTGCCATCCTCAACGGACGCCTGGAACACAACATCCTGGGCATCCGGGTGGTGCGCGCCTTCGCCCGCGAGCCGCACGAGACCGAGCTCTTCGCCGCAGAGAACGACGAGGTGCGGGAGCTCAACCTCAGGGCCGGCCGCATCTTCGCGCTGTCCATACCCCTGGTGTACGCGATTCCCAACTTCGGCACGATCGTCATCTCCTGGGCCGGCGGCCTGGAGGTGCTGGGGGGTCAGCTCACGATCGGCGAGCTGGTGGCGCTGCAGAGCTACCTGCTGCTGGCGATGTTTCCGGTGACCCTGCTCGGGCAGATCATGATGGCCATCGCCCAGGCGTCGGCGGGGGCGGAGCGCATCCTGGAAATCCTGGACACGACCGTCGACGTCAAGGATGCCCCGGACGCCGTGCCGCTGCGGCGGGTGGACGGATTCGTGACCTTCGACCGCGTCTGCTTTCGCTACACGCGCAGCGGGGCGTACGCCCTGCAGGACGTTTCCTTCTCGACCACGCCCGGCCAGACGATCGCGCTGCTGGGAGGTACGGGCTCGGGCAAGAGCTCGCTCGTCGGCCTGATCCCTCGCTTCTACGACGTCTCCGACGGCAGCGTCCGGATCGACGGCACGGACGTGCGGGAGGTGCAGATCGAGTCGTTGCGCCGGCAGATCGGCATCGTCCTGCAGGACGCCAAGCTGCTGGGCGGCAGCATCCGGCACAACATCAGCTACGGGCAGCCGGACGCCACGGACGCCGATGTCGAGGCGGCGGCCCGCGCCGCCGCCGCGCACGAGTTCATCGCGGGGCTGCCGGACGGCTACGACGCGATCGTCGGCGAACGGGGCATCAGGCTTTCCGGCGGCCAGCGGCAGCGCATCGCCATCGCCCGTGCGCTGCTGGTCGACCCGCGCATCCTGATCCTTGACGACTCCACCTCCAGTGTCGACTTCGCCACCGAGGCGGCGATCCGCGAGCGGATGGCGGAGTTGCGCCGCAACCGCCTGTCGTTCGTGATCGCGCAGCGCATCTCGAGCGTGCGCGAGGCCGATCTCATCGTCGTGCTCGACCGGGGACGGATCGCCGCGATCGGCACTCACGACATGCTGCAGGAGGAGAGTCCCCTGTACGTCGAGATCTGCGCCTCGCAGCTCGTCGACGACGTGGAGGCGGTTGCCGGCCCATGATGAACATCGGCGGCGGGTTCACCGGAGCGGCGGGGCCGATGCAGATCGGCGCCGAGCTGCAGAAGGCCGGCGACCGCCGCGGCACGCTGCGGCGGTTCAACCACTACCTGGGCGGCTTTCGCCTGCCGATCGCCGGCATCGTCCTGCTGGTCGTCGTGGACGTGGCGTTCACCTCCTATGCGCCACGCATGCTGCAGGTGGCGGTCGACGACATCGTCGCCTACCTGGACGGCGGGCTGACGCTGCCGGAGGCGCGCGGCGGGGTCGCCATGGCGATGGTCATCGCGCTGGCGCTGTTCGCGGTCGGCTGGGGGGCCAACGCGGTGGCGCGCTGGCAGATGGTCGGCATCGGCCAGGGGATCCTGGCCAACATCCGCCGCGACGTGTTCGCCAAGGTGCACGAGCTGTCGCTCGGCTACTTCGACTCGATCCAGGCCGGCGACCTGGTGTCGCGCATGGCCAACGACACCAGCGTCATCGATCGCGTGCTGCGCATGGGCGCGGTGCGCATGCTGCAGGCGTTCCTGCAGGTCATCGGCATTCTGGTCGCGATGCTGGCGCTGAGCTGGCGCATGGCGCTGGTCAGCTTCACCGTGCTGCCGGTGATGATGTGGTGCACGTGGTTCTTCTCCCGCAAGGCGCGCGTCGCCTTCCGGCGCACGCGGCAGACGATGGGGGAGGTGAGCTCGCACCTGGAGCGCAACATCACGGGCGTCCGCGAGATCCAGGCGTTCGGGCGGGAACGGAGCAACGCCGGCGCGTTCCGGCGCGCCAACGCCGCCAACCGCGACGCCAACGTCACCGCGGAGACGATCACCGCCGCCTTCGCGCCGACGCTGGACGTGCTGGCCGTCATCGCCATCGCCGTGGTGCTGCTCTGGGGCGGCTTCCTCACCGGGCGCGACCTGGTGACGATCGGCGTGCTGGTGGCGTTCGTCCAGTACGTACGCCGCTTCTTCATGCCGATGCGCTCCATGTCCGTGCTGTGGGCGAACATCCAGTCCGGGATCGCCGGCATGGAGCGTATCTTCGAGCTGCTCGACGACCGCCGCGTCGCCGCCGAGCCGGCGTCGCCGACGGCGCTGTCCGACGGTCCGGGCCGGGTCGAGTTGCGCGGCGTCTCGTTCGCATACATGCCCGACGTGCCGGTGCTCCACGACGTCGACCTGACCGTGGAGGCGGGGACGATGGCGGCGCTGGTGGGTCCCACCGGCGCCGGCAAGACGACGATCCTGGCGCTCGTGCAGCGGCTCTACGACCCGACGGCCGGGCGCATCCTGCTGGACGGACAGGACGTCGCCGGCCTGCGGCGCAGCCACGTGCGGCAGGTGCTGGGCGTCGTCACGCAGGAGCCGTACCTGTTCGCCGGCACCCTTGCCGAGAACATCCGCTACGGACGCCTGTCGGCGACCGACGCGGAGGTGCGGGAGGCGGCCGAGCGGGCGCGGGCCGACGCGTTCATCCGCGGGCTGCCGGACGGCTACGCCACCGTCGTCACCGAGGGCGCGCGCAACCTCAGCCGCGGCCAGCAGCAGCTTCTGGCCATCGCGCGGGCGCTGATCGCCGATCCGCGCATCCTGATCCTGGACGAGGCGACCGCCAACATCGACACGCGCACGGAGCGGCTGATCCAGCAGGGGCTGGAGGAGCTGCGGAGCGGCCGCACCAGCATCGTCGTCGCCCACCGCCTGAGCACCGTGCAGGCAGCCGACCAGATCGCCGTGATCGAGGACGGCCGCATCGTCCAGCAGGGGACCCACCGCGAGCTGACGCGGCGCCGGGGACGGTACCGCGACCTCTACCGCAGCCAGTTCGGCGCCGACGGCAAGGCGGCCCGATGAAGCGCGCGAAGTATCAGAAGGAGTTGCGGCGGCTGCAGGCGGAGCTGTTCAAGCTGCAGGAGTGGGTCGTGAAGCAGGACAAACGGGTGGTGGCGATCTTCGAGGGCCGCGACGCGGCGGGCAAGGGCAGCGTCATCACGCGCATCACGGAGTCGCTCAACCCGCGCGTCTGCCGGGTCGCGGCTCTGGCCAGACCGACCGAGCGCGAGCGCACGCAGTGGTACTTCCAGCGCTACGCCGCCCACCTCCCTTCGGCCGGCGAGATCGTCCTGTTCGACCGGAGCTGGTACAACCGCGCGGGGGTGGAGCGGGTGATGGGGTTCTGCACGGAGCAGCAGTACTGGGAGTTCCTGAGGTCCTGCCCGGAATTCGAGAACATGCTGGTCCGCGAAGGCATCGACCTGGTCAAGTACTGGTTCTCGGTCGGTCCCGAGGAGCAGGCGCGGCGCTTCCGGCAGCGGCTCGACAGCCCGGTGAAGCGCTGGAAGTTCAGCGACATGGACCTGCAGTCGTACCTCAAATGGGACGACTACTCCCATGCCAAGGACCGGATGATGGCCTACACCGACACCGACGCGTGCCCGTGGTACGTGGTCAGGTCGGACAGCAAGCGGCGTGCGCGGCTCAACTGCATCCACCATCTGCTGGGACTGTTTCCGTACCGCTACGAGTCCCCGGAGGCCGTCGAGTTGCCGGAGCGGCAGATCGATCCCGATCCGGACCGGCCGCCGATCGACAGCCAGCGGTTCGTCCCGGACGTCTTCTGACGCTTGTCCGGTCGCGCCCGGGCACTCCCTGAACGACGCCGCCAGGGTTGCGCATGAGCTCGCAGTAGAGCCCGGTCCGTCGTCGACCTGCGCGAAGGCCACCCTGGGACTGATCGACATCGAAGAGGCCGTGATCGCCGTCGCCATCAAATAGTCTCCTCGATCGTGCGAAAACCGAGCTCGACAGCTTCCGAATCCCGATCTTCACACGTCCGGTACGCCCCTACAGGCGCTCCTCGCCGGCTCACTCCGAAAACCGGGATTACCGGACAGGAACTAACTACGCCCACTCCGAGTTTCTCAAGGCGTTCCACCCGGACTACACCTCGATGGAGAAGATCGAGGCAGCGATGAAGGAGAACGGCTTCGAGACCTGGACCGACCAGTTCAAGGAGATCTACAACCCGGAAAGCGGCCCCGAGACGCCGGTGATCGGCCCCTGGAAGCTCGAGAACGAGAAGACCGACCAAGTGCTGGTGATGAGCCGCAACCCCTATTACTGGAAGATCGACACGGCCGGCAACCAGCTTCCATACATCGACAGCATCCGCTCGATCGGCGTGCCTACGGACGAAGCCGTGCTGGAGGGAATCTTAGCTTAGCCGGCGAGTCCGATTTTCAAGCACCCGGAGGATGGAATGGTATCGCCAACCTGAAGATCGTCAACGAGAACGCCTTGACAGCCGGCTATCGGAGCATGCTGTATCGATGGCCTCCCAAAAGAGTCCAGGGCGTTGGAGTCACCCATTGGCGATGGTAAGCCGGATACATGGCAAGAGAGGCAACCAGAGCACCGGTTGCAGTATCCATTGGGCTCGGTGGAACACGTGTCGACGGATACTATGGAATCGTCAACGATAATCTGCGCAACATTCCAGTACCAATCAGCCCGGAGACGTCCCGCAAGTACCGGAACAGTTTTTTGGGCAATGACTTTGCGATCAAATAGGGTATCTATGTGTCTTCTATGGATCCGAGAGAGTCCGATTGACCGATATACCACGTCCCGAGCGCCTACCGTGAGTCAAACTCACGGAGGCGCGTGTGCTCCACGAGTTGTCGCATGTTCTGCAGCGTGAAGACCTTACCTCGGGTTGCGAGGAGGAGCTTGCGCATGTCTTCGCGACGCACCCCGAAACCGCGCCCGGCGATGCAGGCGACCACTTCGAACGCCGGCTGATCCCGTGGGCGGTCTCTGGTGCTGAGGGATGCGAGGTGCTGAACGCGCGTGACCTTGTCGCGGGCCGTACCGTCATCCTCGGTGAGCTTCGCCTCGATGACGATCTGCGGGTTGAACTCGTTGGGCACGATGAAGTCGGGTGCCTGATCGAAGCCTTCGACGCGCTCAGCTCGGCGAGTCTTGCGATAGCTGATCCTGGCGCGGGTTAGCACGTCTTCGATGGCGCTCTCCACGAGGTTCCCGACCAATTCACTGACGGAATTGCGGTGGGCGGCGAACGGTCGGCCGAGGAAACGCTCGTACAACAAAACAGAGTAGGGCACTCCCAAGTCGGCTATGGAGCGCAGACCGGTGAGGCCCTCTCTGGTGTCCGCCTTGTCGGATCGATGGAGGCTGTCGCGCGGGACGCTACTAGGCATGCCGGACCGGAGGAGATGACATGCGGAGGAGATCAGCGCATCAATACGTTCTTTCGTGACTGTTCCTCCGCCAGGGAATCCCTTGTCCGGGTTCACGCGGATCGTGCGATCAAGAGATCGGGCGGCACCTTGGGTGACGTGTACGCCGGTGTGACGCTTGGCGTACTCGGCCCACTCCGAAGGCGTGAAACCCAGCATGCAGCGTAGGACAAGCAGAGCGACCGGGGCGCTGACAACCGCGGAGGCGAGGGTCTCCGGGTTCACCTCTCGGAACCCCCGTGTGACTCTCTTCAAGGTCTCGTAGCCGGACTCGAACGTCGGGTACTCCACGAATCCGTGGCCTCGGGGCATCACCATGAACTCGGACTCGAGACAATCGAATACCACGTCGACATAAGCATCCGGATCGGCTCGAAGCTCATCGAAGCTGATCTCAAAAGGAAACCGCATACTGCTCTCCGCGGTCGCGTATCGACGCGAACAGCGGTCCCGGCGGTGGGGCCTGGGGCTGTGCGGCAGCGACGACCGAGTCGGGAGTTGGGAGCGCGGCAACCGCGGCGGCGAACGTGGCGATCTTCTGAGACGTGGCAAGCGTGCGGTCCCAAGTCAGGCGCAGGTTCCATACCGCCAAGCGCGTCAGATGCCCGAACACGATGCAGCGGGTGTCGCCGCGCGTTGGCGTTCGTCCGCCGGCCGCCAGCAGGGCCAGATCGTCGGCGACGATAGAGGCAACGTCGTCGAGCGTGTCGGCGAGCCACCGACGCGGCACGGCACCCGTCGACCGGCACACGAACACGGTGTCGATGATCGACGATGCCGTGCCGTGGATGTGGATCGAGCCGCCCATCTCAGCGGGGCATGGCAGGGATGCCGAGCAGACAAGGCCTGCGTCCAGAATCGCGATCCCGACGGCATAGTACGCCTCGAGTTTGTTGTGATGGAAGGTGAACGTCAGCGGCCCGCCTGACTTCAAGGCGTGGGCCATACACGAGTACGCGGTGGCAAGTCCCTCAGTGAAGTGGTCGAGGCCTCGCTCTTCGGTGACATTACCCGTCAGCTCCTGCGGAGATCGTGTCGAAGGGCGATCGAAGCCCTCGGCATCGTTGCCGACCAGGCGACGGAGCCACACGTAGCAGAAGTCCATCAACTCGCCGTACTGCACGTTGCCGAAGTAGGGCGGATCCGTGAAGACGGCGTCGAGGCTCTGGGGAGGAAACTCGATCTCCCTCGCGTCCGCGCAGCGAATGCCGACTGTTCGCTGTCGTCCATTGTGTTGCTCGCCGATCCATTCGCCCGAGATCGGAACCTGGACATTGCGTGAACCGACGCGGCGAGTTTCGAACGGCTCGTGACAGTAGCGCTTCGCCTTCGCGTACTTCTCGATGATGTTGGTCCAGCCTCCTGAGCCGACGTTCGATCCATTCTCACCGATGATGCCGAGCAGGTTGGATTCGCATTGCACCAAACCGACCGGGAAGCCGTGTATGGAGAAGATGTCGAGGGCTTTGAGCGCCGTGGTGTCGTACCGGCACAGCAGGTTCTGATAGCGCAGCAAATCCGAGAGATTCGTGGCAAGCGCGCAACGCACCCGTCGGTCTTCGACCCGCGAAACGAGGCGGCCGCTCAGTTCCAGACCGAGAAGCTGACGTGCGTTGAACAGATCGCGGTAGCGAGTGTATCCCCAGCGATGGAGCCGGTCGGTCTCGTCCCCGCGCGGGATCGGGTCATCAGGGACGAAGCTCGCGGAGAGCTGCTTCCAGCGCGCGCCGGCCGCCTCGGCACGAGCGAGGTCCTCGGCGTCGGGGCGCTTGAAGAAGCGGCCCCGATGCTCCGTTTTCCGTTTGTGGTTGTGGTACTCGATGGCGAACATGCGGTGGTCCAGCGGGCGGGTGCCCTTCGCTGGGTATGAATTGACATACCCGCAACGAGGACAGGCGCACCGGCCTCGACGCGCGGGTCCCGCCTGTTGGAGCGGCGCGTCGCACGTAGCGCATTGCCCCGGCTCGCCAGGATCGATGACCTCGTTGAGATCGCCGCACTCCGAACAGACCAGGACGTTCTGCGGGTGTCTTCGACTCGCAGCGAGTAGATACCCGGGAAACAGATCGATCGACTCGCCGCAGGACGCGCAGTCGATCGTCTTCACCCACAGGAACGACTTCACGGCAACCTCCGCGTCGCCGTATCGCGGGCAGGACGTGCGATAGTATCGCCCGATCTCTTCGTGGAGCGCCTCAAGGAGCGCTCTTGCAACACGTTCATACGCCACCACGTCGAGATATTGGATCTCCTCGCGAACGATCCATGCAGACATCGGATTGACGTCGAATCCGTGCACGTCGCATCCGAGCCGATTGGCTTCGATCAGCGGCGTTCCTCCGCCCATGAACGGATCTGCGATCCGCCGACGGGCGAGGTCGTTGGAAGCAAAGAACGTATCCTGCAGGGCGCCGTTCCCGAACTCGGCGAGGATCAGACCGCGAAACAGTGTGCCAGGCCGGCGGGCGAACCACTTGTGAACGCCGATGACGGGGCGATAGTTCTGTTGGATCTGCTTCTCCCTGAGCGCCAAGCCGGCGATCATCGAAACGTCGAAGTCTCGCTCGATACTCATGTTCCCCTAGTGCCGACTCGGCGATGCGTCCGTTCAGACCGGCAGCTTGTACGAGTAGGACTTCATCACCTCGTGTTCGGAAGCGCGCGCCTGACGCAGGGCGTGATCGGTCACCGGCAGGTGGTAGTGCGTGGTGGGGTTGCGGGATATGAATCCCTCGCCATAGGCACAGTCGCCGGCCAGCCCGAACGCGCCGTCCGAAGTCTCGATCCGCTTGCGTGCGTAGGCGCCGCCGTAGCCCTGGCTGACCAGCGCGTCCAGCGCCGCGAGCTTCTTCTCCGCCACGTCGGTGATGTCGACGAACACATCGCAGGCGTAGCCGCCGGTCTGGTCCCACAGGCCGTGGCGGGTCGAGGCCGCGCCGATACCGAAATAGAACACCTGCGCGGCCCGGTGGGGCGGGTTGGTGTCGCCGGGATCGACGCTGCCGGCAAGCCGCAGCGCGTACATGACGATCTGGCCGGCGATCGCGTGCGGGCTGGTGATGCCGTCGTCTTCCTTGGGGAAGTGGGTCAGCACCACGTCCGGCCGCAGCTCGCGCAGCACGCGGGCCAGCCGCCGCACGACCTCCTCGGTGACCAGCAGCACCGCGTCGTCGGCGCCGAAGAACACGATGTGCTCCACCCCCAGCGCGGCGCAGGCGGCGCGCGTCTCCTGCTCCTTGACGTCGGCGCGCTCCTGCATCGTGGTGCGCAGCTCGTCCGCTTCCGGGATGACGTCGCGGTGGAACATCTGCTCGCTGATGACCTCGTCGTGCACCCGCGCGCCGTGGGTGAGGACGACGCATCCGACCCAGTCGCCGCGCTCGACGTGGTGGGCCATGGTGCCGCCGGACTGATCGAAGATGTCGGCGGGATGGGCCCCGATGGAGAGAATCCGCAATGGCTCGTTCATGACCCGGCCATTATGCCCCGTTCCAGCAGGCGCCGGTCCTGTTCGGCCGGCAGCCGATCCGGCATCATCACTCCTGCGCCGTGACCATCGTCCCGTTCCGCCCGTGGCTGCCTGCGCCGGACCAGGCGCAGGCGGTCGTCTCCCCACCGTTCGACGTGCCCACCCGCGCCGAGGCCACGGCCCTGGCGCAGGGCGACCGGCGCAACTTCCTGCACGTGATACGTGCGGAGGTCGACCTGCCGGACGAGGTCGACGCCGCCGACTCGCGGGTCTACGAGCGGGCGCGCCGCAATCTCGCCGGGCTGCAGGAGCAGGGCGTCCTGGTCCGGGAACGGCGGCCGGGGTTCTACCTGTACCGGATGGAGGACGGGGCGTACCGGCAGACCGGCATCGTCGCCTGCGTGCGCGCCGCCGACTACCGGAGCGGGCTGATCCGCACGCACGAGCGCACGCGCGCCGCGCAGGAGGACGACCGCGTGCGCCACATGCGCGCCTTGGACGCCCATCCGGAACCGGTGTTGTTCACCTTTCGGGCGCCGCGGGACCTGCGCGACCTGCTGGAGCGGTCGGCCCGCGGCGAGCCCCTGCTGGCCGCCACCGACGCGGACGCGGTGCGCCATCTGGTGTGGCGCGCCCCGGATGCGGCCGCGCTGGTCGCCGCGTTTGCCGGCGTCCCGCACTGCTACGTGGCCGACGGCCATCACCGGTCGGCCGCCGCGGCGCGCGTTGCCGCGGGCGGAACGTCGGATCACTTCCCGGCCGTGCTCTTCCCCGCCGACGAACTGCGCATCCTGGCGTACAACCGGGCGATCCGCGGTCTGGGCTCGCACGGCGACGCGAGCGATCTACTGCGGCGTCTGGAGGGCCTCGGCAGGCTGGTCTCTCCGGCGGCGCCGGTGCCGGAGCGCGCCGGCAGCTTCGCGATACGGCTGCGCTCCAGATGGCACCAACTCCACCTGGAGCCGGCTTCGGAGGAGCGCGACGATCCGGTCGCGTCGCTCGATGCGGAGCGGCTGCAACGCACCATCCTGGGGCCGTTGCTGGGCGTCGGCGACCCGCGCACCGACGACCGGTTCATCCCGGTGGGCGGGCGCGACAGCGTGGCTCGCCTGGAGCGACTGGTCGACTCCGGGGAGGCCGCCGTGGGGTTCTCGCTGGTCGCCCCTACGGTCGAGCAGATGCTGTCGGTCGCCGATGCCGGCCGGGTCATGCCCCCCAAGAGCACCTGGATCGAGCCGAAGCTGCGCAGCGGCCTGTTCGTGCACCCGTTCAAGGGGACCTGAGCGCGCCGCGTATCCGGCATCGGCGGACGGTTGCGCACGATCAGGAGTCGGTGGCTGCTTCTCCGGCCGGCTCGACCACGCGTCCGTCCAGCATCTGCCACACGCTGCGGCTCCGCGCCATGTCGGCGGCCCGCTCGGTCACGGACGCCCCCGCTACGACCGGCACCACGGGCGTGCCGAGCTGGGCCAGCAGCGTCGCTCGGTCCGTGGCTCGCAGCACGTCGTGGCGGTCGACGACCCACGAGATCTCCGCGAGCACCATGACCGGTCGGTCATCGACACGCCACGTGCCGCGCAGGACCAGATCCGCCCACCCCACCTCGTCCCGGTCGCTCTCGGACAGAACGCTCCGGGCTGCGTCGTCGTCGAGGAGAGCGGTCAGCTCTGCCGGAGTCAGGACCTGCGGCTTGCGGATCAGGCGTCCGAAATAGGCGTGCGCTCGCTCGCGGTACCGACGCTCCAGGGCCTCGCCCTTGAGTTGCCCGAGATCGTCCTTGACGGCCTTCATGTCAGTCTGGAGTTGCCCGATCTGCAGGCCGACCCGGCCAAAGTGCCTTTCGGTGTCGCGGCGCAACTCCGCGATCTCCTGCCGCAACTCGGCGATGTGCCCATCCACGTCGCGAAAGCGCTGCTCGGTCTCGCGGCGCAACTCCGCGATCTGCTCCGGCACGGTCAGATAGTCATCGCTCAAGACGAGGCGACGCATCTCCGCCCGCCACTCCGGGCGCTCATCGAGCAGTCTCACCAAGTCGTGGAAATCTTCGACCGTGAACGGCATCGGCAGGCTCCTGTCTGAAGGTAGCCTTTCGCCAGCCGGCGCGTCGACCAGGATTGTCCCGTTGCCGTCCAGTCGTTCGCGGCACGATCGACGATCACCCGGCGGACTCAGTGGAAGTCGCGGCTCTTGAGCGGGATCGTCTGCCGCGCGCGGGGCAGCGGGCCGCCGGGTCGGTCGTCGTCCGGCTCCACCGGCAACTCCGCTTTCCAGAACCGGTCGGCGACGACGTGCACCACGTCGTGGCGGGCCTGGATCCTGCCGCTCACGCCCAGGAACGACGTGGTCAGGATGACCGTCCGATAGCGCTGGAACACCGAGATCCATACCACCAAGTTGACGAAACCGGCCTCGTCTTCGAGCGTCATGAACACGACACCCTCCGCGGTGCCGGGGCGCTGCCGGCAGATCACCAGTCCGGCGTAGGAGACCGGCTGTCCGTCCGCCATGGCGGCGACCTGACCGGCATGGGGTAACCCACGCTCGGCGAGATGGCGCCGGAACGGCTCCAGCGGATGCCCACGAGTGCTGTGGCTGGACGCTTCATAGTCCCAGGCGATGGTGTCGAAGCGATCGAGCGGGGTGAAGGCCGGCTCCAGGGACGGGACGTGGAGGGAAAGGGGCGTCGCTCGCTCGCGCCCGCGTACCGCGCCCAGCACCTGCCACAGACTGTCGCGGCGCCGCGCGGCGCCCTGCCTCGACCCGGCAGCCAGCGAGTCGAAGGCGCCGCTTTCCGCCAGCCGGATCAGCGCCTCCTGAGGCATGCCGGCCTGCGCCTGCAGCTCCTCGATCGTCGTGAACGGATGCTCGGCGCGTGCGGCGATCAGTGCCGCGCCGTCGACTTCCGCCAACCCCTTCACGAAGCGCAGACCCATCCGCACCGCGAAGCGCTGGCGGCCGTCAGGGCCGGACACCGGCTCCAGCGTGCAATACCAGTCGCTGCGGGTCACGTCCACCGGCCGCACCTCCACGCCGTGGCGGCGGGCGTCGTCGACGAGCGTCGCCGGCGCGTAGAACCCCATCGGCCAGGCGTTGAGCAGCGCCGCGGTGAACACGTCGTGGTAGCGGCGCTTGAGCCACGCCGTCAGGTACGCCACCAGCGCGAAGCTGGCGGCGTGCGACTCCGGAAAACCGTACTCGCCGAAGCCGCGGATCTGGTCGAATACCCGCTCGGCGAACTCGCGGGAGATCCCCTTGGCTTCCATGCGCGAGATCAGCTTCTCCGCATGCTTCTCGATGGCGCCGGAGCGGCGCCACGCCGCCATGTCGCGGCGCAGTTGATCCGCCTCTCCGGGAGTGTAGTCGGCGGCGACCACCGCCAGCTTCATCACCTGTTCCTGGAACAGCGGTACCCCCAGGGTCTTCGCAAGCACCGGGCGCAGGGCAGGATGGGGGTATTCCACCGGCTCCTCCTTGTTCCGCCGCCGCAAGTAGGGGTGCACCATGCCGCCGGTGATCGGTCCGGGCCGCACGATCGCCACCTCGATCACCAAGTCGTAGAAGGTGCGCGGCCGCAGACGCGGCAACATCGACATCTGCGCCCGGCTCTCGATCTGGAACACGCCGACCGTATCGCCGCGTGAGACCATGTCGAACACCTCCGGATCCTCGAACGGCACCGTGGCCATGCTGTAGTCACGTCCGTAGTGGCGCCGGATCAGCTCGAACCCCAGGTCCAGGTGAGTGAGGGCGCCGAGCCCCAGCAGGTCCACCTTGAACAGCCCCAGCGCCTCCACGTCGTACTTGTCCCACTGGATGACGGTGCGCCCTTCCATGGCGGCGTTCTCGACCGGCACCAGGGTGGTGACCGGCTCGCTGCCGAGCAGGAAGCCGCCGGGATGGATGGACAGGTGGCGGGGGGCGTCGCGGATCTGGTCAGTGAGCGCGATCAGCAGGCGATGGATGGGTGCTCCGGGATCGAGGCCCGCCTCCGTGAGAGCATCGGCCACCGCCGTCGGGAAATCGCTGTCGTGGTGGGAGACGTGCCGCGCCGCTCGGTCCAGCGAAGTAACCGGCATGCCCAGGGTCTTGCCCACGTCCCGGATCGCGGACTTGGCCTGGTAGCGGATGACGTTGGCGACCATGGCCGCGTGCTCGCGCCCGTACTTCCGGTACATGAACCGGATCGCCTCCTCGCGGCGCCGGTGGCCGATGTCCAGGTCGATGTCCGGCGGTTCGGCACGCTCGCGGGACAGAAAGCGCTCGAACAGCAATTGCATGCGCACCGGGTCGATGGCGGTGATGCCCAGGCAATAGCACACGGCGGAGTTGGCGGCCGAGCCGCGTCCCTGACAGAGGATTCCCCGTTCGCGGCAGAAGTCGACTACTTCATGTACCGTGAGGAAGTAGCCGCAGTAGTCGAGATCTTCGATGACAGCCAGCTCGGTGTCGAGCTGCGCGCCGACCTCCTTCGGAATCTCGCCTCCATAACGCGTGCGCGCACCGGCGAAGGTGAGGCGGCGCAACCACTCCGCGGAGGTGTACCCCGCCGGCAGCCGCTCGGAGGGGTAGCGGTAGCGCAGGTCGGACAGGGAGAAGGGGCAGCGATCGGCGATCTCACGGGTCGCGGCCACCAGGTCGGGGCGGTCGGCGAACAGGCGCGCGAACGCGTGCGGTGACTTCAGGTCGTGCTCGCCGTTGGGGCGCAGCAGGGTGCCGGCGCCGTTCAGGGTGGTGCGGTGCCGGATGCAGGTGACCACGTCCTGCAGCGGGCGCCTGCCGCGGTGGTGGTAGAGCACCTCGGTGGCGGCGGCGAGGGGGAGGGCGAGCCCTCCGCCGAGCGCCGTCAACCGCCGCTCGATGCGCTGGTCGTCGGGCAGCCGATGGCGCGTGACCAGTCCGTACAGACGGCAGCGAAACGCCTCCTTGAGCAGGTCGGCCCGCCGCCGCCAGAGCTCCTCGTTCTCGGCAACCAGCAGTCGGCGCCCTTCCCACAGCACGATGAGGCCGGCAGCGCGCTCGGCCACCTCCTGCCAGCCGACGCGGCATTCGCCCTTGGCGCAGCGCAGGCGACCGGCGGAGATCAGCCGGCAGAGGTTGGCGTAGCCGGCCCTGCTCTGCGCCAGCAGCAGCAGCGCGACGGTCGGGGCGGCAGGGTCGCCGGGGTCGTCGGCGACGGTGATCTGAGCGCCGACGATCAGCCGCGGCGTCCGCGTGCCGGTCGCCTGCGTGCCGGTCGCCTGGCCGGCGGCGGTCTCCACGTGGGCGCGCACCACGCCATGCACCCCGTCGCGGTCGGCCAGGACCAGCGCGGGAATGCCGAGCTGCCGGCAGCGCCGCACCAGCTCCTCCGGGTGGCTGGCCCCTTCCAGGAAGGAGAAGTTGCTCTTGCACCACAGCGGCACGTACGGAACGGAGTCGTTCATTCCACCCATCCCTGCAGATGCCAGCGGCCGGTCAGCCGGTCGTAGTAGATCCATTCCAGCGTGTCGTTCCGGGCTCGGACGATGTAGTAGGCGCGGTCGACGCCTCCAGGCAGCCGGGCGCCGCGGACGTGCCACCAGCCGCCGGAGATCAGGAAGGGACCGCAGGCGGCGGACTTCGGCGGCGGCGCCTCGACTGGCTGCCGCAGCATCCGCCGCACCAGCCAGCTCACCGGAACCGGCCCCTGCCCGTGGCGCGCATCCGGCCGAGGCAGCACGACCTCTGTCACCGGCTGCCAGCGGAACTGCGCTTCCGGCAGGTGCTCGTCGGAGAGCACGGCATGGACCACGGCATGGTTGCCGAACTGGGCGCGGATGCGCGCCAGCGCCTCCGACCCGGCCGCCGGATCACGCCGCCTGAGCGTCCTGAACAGGGTCGGCTGATTCGCGTGCGCTCTCACGTGTTCGGCATCGACGACCAGCTCATCGACCCCGGCGCTCAGGTCGAGCGCCCGCAGGCGGAGTTCGATCAGGTCTACCAGAAGACGCCGTTCGCAGGTGGGAGCGGCGGGACGGATCATTTCGTGGTGGTGCGATCCGTCCTCAAGCAACAGCCGCAGGTGCAGCGCCGCGGCCGCCCGGTCCTCCTTCCGCAGGCGGTCGAGCAGCGCATCGAGCAGCGCCGCGACGTGACGCTGAAGGCGCCCGGCGTCGGTCTCCGCATGCGACAGACGCCTCCGGTGCAGGAACGGTGATGCCGGAACGTCGCCCTGGACCGGCAGCTCCAGGTCGCTGCGGACCGAGCGGTGAACCGCAGCCGCCTCATCCCCGAAGCGCCGAAGC
Organism: Spirochaetia bacterium; assembly: GCA_965215345.1. Classification (GTDB taxonomy): domain Bacteria; phylum Spirochaetota; class Spirochaetia; order SZUA-6; family Bin103; genus CATQHW01. The sequence continues at coordinate 4,586,247 of CBDCDL010000002.1, forward strand.
ACCCCCGCGTAAGGAAGCCGCAAGAAGGCGTCGACCGTGGTGACGTCCAGCTTTTCCAGCAGGTCGCGGGCTTCGGGTGCCAGCGGCAGCCGTTCCAGGGGAGCCTGCCGGGCGGCATTGCGCTCGGAGGCGGCATCGCGTGCCACCAGCCAGCCGCGGCGCGCATCGCGCGCCAGCAGGAAGGTGCCGATACGCGTATAGCCGATGACGACCGTGGCGTCGAACCGCAGCTCGCCCAGGAGGCTCCAGATGGTCCGACCCAGCTCCGCGGGCGATCGGTGGTGGCGCTGCAGGCCGGACACGTCCAGCCAGAACACGCCCGGCCCCGTGCACGCGGCGTACGACTCCGCATCCGCTCCCGATCCGGTCCCTTCGACGAAGGGGCTGATGGAGAGCAGACGGTCGATGATCAACTCGACGCCGGCTGCCACTTCCCCGGGGCCGACGGTGCCCGCCTGCAGGTGCGCGGCCAGTGAGAGCGCCGCGGCATAGCGCATTCCCACCCGCACCCCGGCGGCACGGGCCGGCCGGTTCACCGACACCACGATGCCCAGTGGCTTGTCCTCGCTGACGACCGCGGCGGGCCGGTCATGCCAGTCGGGATGACGGCGGAGCAGGATCTGCAGCGGAAACGAGCCGACGTCGACACAGGCCGTCTTCCAACCGCGGTGCCAAGCATGGCCGGGCGTGACCGCGGCGGGTCGCCTCGGAGAGGAGCCGACGTCAACACACGCCGTACGGCGCACGGTAGGTGGTGTCCAGAGATCGTCCCGGCCCCCGCCGCCGGTCCTTGATCACGTCGATGCGGCACCGGAAGCGGTCGTGCCGCGTGGTGGCGCAGCGCGCGCCCCGGCCGCGCAGCGACACCATCGATCCCAGCTCGATGTCGGGCGTGGTAAGGAAGAGCAGGGCGGTGTCGTGCTGCCGGGCCAGGCGCCCCAGGCGCCCCAGGACCGCTGCCGGGATGATCCGGCCGGAGTCCAGCTCCAGCAGGACCAGGCCGAACGCACCGGATCGGGTCAGGCGCTCGGCGGCGATGACCGAGGCGCGCAGATCGGGCGCCCGCACGACCGGCAACGCCGCCAGGTCGACTCCGGCCCGCGCCAAGTCGGGCGGAAAGAACGTGTCCGAGCTGGTCGTCACCCAGGCCGTGGGTTCCGCCGAGCGTTGAAACTCACGGACGATCGCGCAGGCCAGCGTCAGATGGACCTGCCGCGGGGCCGCACAGAGCTCGCAGAGACGGCCTGCCAGCTCTGCCGGCCCCCAGACTCCGGCCTGTTCTCCGATACCGGCCTGCCCGTCCCCGGCAGGAGTCCCCGAATCGGCCACGAGATCCGCAGCTCGCACCAGCCGGTACGGCTGTCCGTTCAGGACGCTGCTGCGCACGGGACCGCCGTGGCTCTGCAGGGCAGTGCGGGCATACCTGTTGAACATGGTATGAAGACAAATATCTTCACATAATAAGACATTCGTCTGTTATTGGATCGGATGTCGTCGCCGTCGTCAACCCGCGGGCGCCGATCCCTCCAGATAGCGGCGAATCTCGATCACCCTGCCCAGGATCCGCACCTCGTCCGGCGCGGGGGTGATGGGATCGAACGCCGGGTTGGCCGGGTGCAGCTCGATCCTGCCGGCGCGCAGCTTCAGCCGTTTCACCGTCGCCTCGTCCTCCACCAAGGCGACGACGATGTCGCCGGAGCGGGCGGTGTCCTGCCGATGCACGATCACCACGTCCCCCGGCAGGATGGCGGCATCGCGCATGCTGTCGCCGCGCACCCGCAGCGCGAACAGCTCGCCGCGGTCGGCAGGCGACTGTACCGGGACGAATCCCTCCGGATCCTCGACCGCCGTGGTGAGGGCGCCGGCCTGTACGTGGCCGACCAGGGGGATCAGAACGGCAGGGTGCCCGGAGCCGGCCGGCAACCGGTAGCCGCGCGCCCTGCCCGGCTCCTTGTCCAACAGCCCGTCATGCACCAGCGCCTCCAGGTGTGCTCGCGCGGACTGCACGGCGCGAAAGCCGAAGTGCTCCTGCACCTCACGGGTCGTGGGCGGCGAGCCGGCCAGGATGCGGTCGCGCACGAACAGGAAGATGCGGCGCCTGCGCCCCTCGGACCGTGGCATCGGCCGGCCGACGTCGCTCATCCCTGCCCATTGGCAGACGGATGTCTTCCCCGTGTCAATCCCCCGACAGGTCGACCAGCGGCGCCGTCACCAGGACATCCGGGTCGACGGCCACGCCGGCGGCGCGCACCTCCCAGTGCAGGTGCGGTCCCGTGGCCAAGCCGGTGCTGCCCACGGTGCCGATCGGATCTCCGGCGTACACACGCTGGCCTTCCCGCACCGCAAGGCCGTCCAGGTGGTAGTAGAGCGAGTACACCGCGGGCAGATGCTCGATCACGACCGTGAATCCGGTGACGATGCGTTCGCGGGCCATGGCGACCGTGCCGCCGCCGGCCGCGGCCACCACCGTGCCCGTGGGAACGCCGAAGTCCACGCCGTTGTGGATGGTGGTGGCGGTGTTGCCGTCGGCGTAGCGGTAGCGCCTGCGATCGCCGAAGCCGCCGGTGCGCCGCACGTCGCCCAGCGGCAGCCGCAGCGGTCCGTAGTGCGGCCACGCGACCGGCCGCGAGGCGCTCAGCAGCAACCAGAGCTCCCATGACTCCGTCTTGCGTTGCGGATCGGTCGTGCGCCGCAAGTTGGAGAGACCGGTATTCAGGGGGATCTCCTCGACGGCGAACTCGCGCTCGCCGATGGCGATCGGCTGCTCGTGCAGCATCACGCGCGTCTCTGCCCGAGACGCGTTGCCGACGAGGAGTCCGGAGATCGACAACCGTGCCTCACCCGCCGGGGCGGTGCCGGGAATCCCGATCACGGCCGCCCACGTCGTCCCGGCGGAGCCTCTGCGCACCGCGAACCCGTAGCCGGCGACCCGTTCTCCGTCGGCCAGCTCCACCGCGAGCTCCAACTCGGCAAGCGACGCGGCGCTCATCACGTAGGTGCTGAGCGGATCGCCTGGGGATAGCGTGGCGGGCGCGTGGAGCACCTCGACGGGCAGCGTCGGAGCCGAATCCGACTGGGCGGCAAGCGACGCGGCAACCGCGACCACACCGGCTGCCGCTGCCAGCGTCCTCCAGGGGTGGCGCACGCGTACCATCGCTGCCGATCGGCGCTCGATCAGTCGGGCACTACCGCTGGAGGCGCGGAGCGGTCAGGTCGCGCCACCGCAGGGGCGGGGGAGCGTCCGATCCCTTGATCCATTCCGTACCGATCCCGAAGATCGTGCCCGCCGGCAGGGTCACCGCGGCCGCCGCGGCGACCGACCAGTCTTCGCGCCGGGATATCGGGACATCGGACGACTCGAGCGTACCTCAGATCGGGTCGATGGGGTACACGGGACGGCCCAGGTTGCGGTAGCGGATGTGCGTGGGATCGTGCACGCTCGGCTCGTTCACCGTACGGATCACGCCGGCGAAGGGCTCGAAGTGGGCGCGAAAGTGCCCGGTCGACTTCACGCCGATGTAGCGCATCCGCCGCGGATGGAGGCCCAGGCTTCGCGCCAGCGCCGAATCGAACGGCTGGTCGCGGTAGGTGACGATGATCACGTGCACACCTTCGCTGCGCACGTGCGCCGACGGCCCGAGCGTCGTGGAGAGGCCGGCGAGCATCGGGCCGTCGTAGGTGTAGGCGCCGTCGGAGACGGCCATCACCTGCCACTCCGCTTCCACCGGTTCGCCCTGCGCGGGATCGGACGTGCCTCCCAGGGCCATGCGCAGTGTGGCTCCCGCACCGGCGCGATGGCACGCCAGAGCCGCCTCGGGATCGACGATGTAGAGCACGCATGCGTCTTGCAGCGAGCGCTCGATGAAGGTGCGGAGCATGCCGGTGCTGTCGCCGGGAGAGCCGCCGCCGCAGTTGTCGTTGCTGTCGGCGATCACGATCGGGTAGGGGCCGGTCGAGCCGAGCTCGTCGATCACCTCGGCGGTCGTGGGGATGGCCATCTGCCAGTCGGCGCGTCGCGCGAAGATCCACGCCGCCAGCTCGTCGGCGCTGCGCTGCGCCAGATCCTGGTCGCCGTCGGTGATCACCGTGACCGAGGAACCGACGTGGGGGGCGTCGGCCAGCGGAAAGCAGGTGGAGATCGACGCGTACAGGATGCCCGGGCGCGCCTCGAGCTCATGCAGGCGCTCGATCGCCTGGCGCATCGGCGGGTGAGCGGTGATCTGGTTCTTGCCCCAGATCATCGGCAGCGGCGCCAGCGCCATGGCCGGCCGCACGCCGTCGCGCAGCACCCGCGCCATCAGGTCGGCGCACTCGCGTCCGCGCTCGGCCTGATCGATCTCCGGATAGGTCTCGCGCACGATGATGCCGTCGGCGAGCTCGACCATCTCCGCGGAGACGTTGGAGTGGATGTCGAGCTGGACGATGATCGGCAGCGTGCCGACCGTGCGCCGGACGGCGCGCAGGATGGCGCCGTCCGCGTCGTCCTCTCCCTCCGCGACCATGGAGCCGTGCAACTCCAGCAGCACTCCTTCGATGGCGCCGGCGCCGGTGATCGCCTCGACCAGGTCGTCCAACACCTGCGCGAAGTCGGCCGCCGGCAGCGGCCCGCCGGGATGCGCCTCCCAGTAGACGGTCGGGACCAACTCGAAGCCGTGTTGCTCCCCGCCCTCGATGAAACCGCCAACCGGAGTGTTGGTGCCGCGGAAGTCCGTGAAGAGATCCCGGCCGCGCACGTATCCGAACCGCTCGTCGGCGCTGGCGAGCCTGGTCGGCACCGGGCTGAAAGCGCTCGTCTCATGGGCGATGCAACCGAAGACGATCCGCTCGCGCTTCGCGCTTCGCGCGACTGCCACGTCAGCTCACCGCCACGGGCGCCGCCGCGCTGCCCGGCCGGGCCCGCAGACCCTCGGCGACCCTGGTCAGGATCGCAACCGCTGCCACGATGCCGGCGGACGCGACGGCGAACACCACGCCATAGGCGACCGCCGGCGACCCGCCGAGCACCAGCCCCACGTCACGGATCGTTCCACCGGCGCCGATTCCGACGCCGCGAAACACCACCTGAGCGATCGTCCACAGGCCGAGCTCCGCGCCTGCCTGCTGGTCCGTGGTCATTGCCGCCATCAATGAAATCCCTCCGAAGGTATACACGCCGAAGCCGGCACCATAGGCGATGAGCGCGGGCATGACCAGCACGCTCATGCGCGCGAATGCCGCCGCCGCCAGCAGCGCCATGCCGGCCGCCATGAAGCACAGTCCGGCGCCGGCGATGCCGCCCTGCCGCTCCGGGGGACGGTTGCGCCACAGCGCCATGCTGGCCACCAGCGTCAGCAGCGTGGGCGCCAGCCACACCGTGTTGAGTCGCGTGGTCTGCCCCAGGCTGAGCTCCAGCACCTCCGCCCCGAACGGTTCGAGCACCGCCTCCTGCAGCCACGCGGCCGCGGCAGCCACCGACAGGAACAGGAAGAAGCGGATCTTGCTCCGGTCGCCGAGCAACGTACGCAGCCGCTCCCGGAGCGGCCGGTCGTGCGGCTGCACGGGCTCGCCGGCGGCGCGCAGCTCGGCCTGCACGCGGCGTTCGACGCCCGCGATCGACACGAGCCAGAACAGGCCGCCGACACCCGTGGTGAGGGCCACCAGGCGCCAGAACAGGCGCAGCTCGTAGTGCTCCATCAGCAGGCCGAAGCCCAGTGCCGCCAGCGGAAAGCAGGCGATCAGCACCGTCTCCACGATCGCGATCGCCATTCCCTGCTTGCCGGCCGGAACGGAGTGGCGGACGAGCGCCAGGAACGGGCTGCCCGAGATCAGTCCGCCGACGCCGTAGGCCAGGAACCCGCCGATCACGATCAGCCAGCCCGGCACTGACTGGCCGCGGCCGAACCATGCCAGGCTGATGCCGATCAGCCCCAGGCCGATCATCATCAGCGCGCGGCCGGCCCAGATGAAGCGGGTCCGGCCGAACGGCGCAGCCGCGGAGATGTCGCTGCGCGCGCCGGCCCACAGACTCAGTGGCGACAACAGGTATCGCAGGCCGAGCAGCAGCGCCACCGGCCACGCCATGAAGCCGAAGTGGCTGATCAGGACGCGGTTGAGCACGCTGGAAACCAGTACGTCGCTCATCGCCGAGCCGATGTGAAAGGTGCCGAGCCGCAGCGTGCGCGCGGTGCGGAACCGCCGTTCCCCGGCCGGCGGGCTGCTATCGTCCATCGGCGCCGCCGGCATCGCCATCGCCACGGGACATCCGATCGACCAGCTCCGCGGCCGGGGCGATCAGCAGATCGCCGGCAGGTCCCCGGTACTGGGTCAGGTGCCGGGTGTGGCGGTAGAAGGCGCTCATGTACTCGTTTCCGTCCAGGTCCCGTGCGCCGGGAATATACGCCCATTTCGCCGTTCCGGGGTCATCCGGCCACGCCGCGCCGCAACAACAGGCGAACATGAATCGGGTCGAAGCCGTGTGCTCGCGTATCGACAGCCCGATGCTGCCGAACACCTCGGCCCAGGTCGTGACGAGCGCGAAGCCGCCGACCCCGTGTCCGTGGAGGCGGAGATCGACGTGCGTGCGGATCGGAGCGCCGTTCTCCCGGGTCCGTTCGGCCCAGTCGACCCATTCCTCGATGCTCCGCAGGTACGCCTCCCGGAACTCGAGCGAGGTGTCGTCCGGCAGGTTGTAGCCGAGCCCGGTCCGCGTCGCCTGCAGGTCGCCCTGCTGCACGGCGTCGAAGAAGCGATCCAGCTCCGTCCGTGCAGCGGCAAGCTCTTGCCGGCCGGGCAACTCCCGCAACGGCAAGCGTACGGTCACGGCACCGGTCGTGAGCGTGCGGCCGGGCAGGGGACGTGCGGCGTCGACCAGGTCCTGCAGGCGGGAACCGAGCAGCACCCCTTCGGCGCGCGCCACCTCGTCGCCGGCGAACATGTGCTTGAGAGCGACGTCGCCCTTGGCGCCTTGCAGGTAGAGCACCGGGAACTCCGGCGCGATCGCGTCGGCCAGGGCCATGCAGGCGTACCCGTTCACGTCCGGGCTGATGACCGGGTTGGTCAGGGAGGTGGCGATGCAGGGGTCGCCCGTGTACTGGACCACCGCCGCCATCGGGCGCTCGTCGTCGCAGCGGTCCACGCGCAGCACGGCCACGCGCGGATCGATCAGCCCCACCGGCTCCGGCCGGGCGAGGCGATCGGGCTCGCGCCTGAAAAACGTGGTGCCGTCGGCGGCGACCCCCTTGCGGTTGTACTGCAGCCGCGGCCAACTCCCTTCCGCGAACGCGACGCGGGCGGGCGCCAGATCCGCGACGGACGCGGCGGCAGCAGCCGCGATCCCGTCGAGCAGGCGATCGTGTTGCGGCCCGCGCGCAACGTCCGGGAACGGCACGGGTGAGGAGAGGTTGCGGGTGCAGGCGATCACGAGCGCATCCGGGGCGACGCCGGCGGCCATCCGCACCGCGTCGGCGATGGCCTCCTGCAGTTCCACGGTGACGTAACAGATGTTGAGGCTGAGCCACGCGACCCTCTCCGCCCGGTCCTCCAGCAGCAGCAACGCCCCCCGCAGCGGGCCGAGGACGGCGGCAGCGCCGCACTCCAGCGGACCCGGCACCGGGACGCCGGCGGACGGCGTGAAGTCGATCGACCGCGCGGCGGCATGCAGGGACATCGCGCGAGTGTACGCGCCGGTGGTCCGGTCCCCAAGGCCGCAGGACACGCGGCCGTGCCGCCGGTAGTATCCGCGCCGTGGCCAGATTCACCGGCGCGGACTGCGACGACCAGGACCTCAAGCACTCCAGCCCCCGGCAGCGCCTTCACCACGTTCGACGTGGACGGCGTGCGCTGCGGCCTGCTGATCTGCCACGACTACCGGTATCCGGAGCTGTTCCGGGAATACGAACGGCGCGGCGTGGAGCTGATGTCAGTGTGGTTCCACGACGCACGCCGGTACGCGTGGCCGAGTTTCGTGTCCCCCGCGTTCAGTCCCAGGCGGCCATCTCGGCGCGCAGCTCCGCCGGGATGCCCTCACGGCAGGCGCGCAGGGCGTTGTCGAGGTGGGCGGTCGTGCGGGCGCCGAACAGCGTGCTGCCGACCGAGCGGTTGGCCACCACCCAGGCGGCGGCCAGATAGACCATCGACTCGCCGAGCTCGGCGGCCTTGGCGCGCAGTCGCTCCACGACGCGGAAGTTGCGCTCGGAGAAGTAGACGTCGCAGTGGCCGGGGATGACGTGGAAGCGGGTGCGCTCAGGCAGCGCGTCACGGTCGTCCGTGTACTTTCCGGCGAGGAAGCCGGCGCCGAGCGGGCTGTACGCCAGGAAGGTGATCTCCTCGCCGACGCAGACCGGCATGCTGTCCCGCTCCTCTTCGGGGCGCGCCAAGTTGTAGATGTTCTCCACGATCTCGAAGCGGGCGTAGCCGCTGGCGGCGCTGATCGCCAGTGCGGCGCGGAGCTGGGCGCCGGTGAAGTTGCTGCAGCCCAGCGCCTGCGCACGGCCGTCGGCCACGGCCCGGTTGAGCGCGTCCATGGTCTCGTCCAGAGGTACCTGGTCGTCGTAGTTGTGCACCATGTAGATCGGTATCGAGTCGAGCTGCAGACGCTCCAGGCTGGCGTCGAGGGCGCGTTCGATGTTCGCAGGCGAGTTGCCGCTCGACACCTTGGTGAGCACCGTCACCTGGTCGGCCACGCCGCGGTCGCGCATCCAGGTGCCGATCATGCGCTCCGAGCTCGACACCTCCCCGGTGGTCTCGCGCACATCCTGCACGCCCATCACGTCGCGCCGGTACAGGCGGGCGTTGCCGCCGCCGTACGCCTCCGCGGTGTCCAGCAGGGTCAGGCCGTGCTCCACGGCGTGGTCGAGGATCCTGCGCGATGCGTCTTCGTCGATCTCGCGGCCGAACGTCGTCGTCCCCAGGGCGATGCGGCTGACCGTGCGGCCCGTGCGCCCGAGTGGTGCCTGTTCCATCATTTCGCTCCGCGGTGCACGGTAGCATGAGTGCCATGCGGTGGATGATCGTCTCGTTGTACGCGGCCGCGCTGGTCGTGGTCACCCTGGTGCCGTGGGACGATCCCGACCCCTTGATCTCGCGGAGCGACGCGTTGCTGCACGTCGCGGCGTGGACGGTGCTGGCGTTCCTGACCGCGGTCGCCTGGGCGAAGTCCCGCCCGCCGATCGGGGCGGCGGCGCTGGCGGCGCTGGCGGCGGTCTGCTTCGGAGCGTTGATCGAGGCACTGCAGCCGCTCACCGGCCGGTCGGCGGAGGTGCAGGACCTGGCCGCCGACGTGCTCGGAGCCATCCTCGGAGCGACGACTGCCGCGATCGCCGCCTGGAGCGGTCGCCGGCTGGCGCGGCGCCGGGGCGATCCCGGGTAGGCCTGCACGCATGAGTGGCGTTTGCCATGCCTCATGAAGTCGCCATAGGATCGGCAGTGCGCGGTGCTCTGGAGCAGCGTCCGCGCGGGTTCGATTTCAGAGGAGGTCAGCATGGAGAACGAGGTCCTGGTGGTCGCGTCCAAGGTGAAGGCGTACATCAAGTCAGCATCAGGGTTCAACACTTCCGCCACGGCGATCGACGCACTGTCGAGCAAGGTCAAGGAAGTCTGCGACGCGGCGATCGAAACGGCACGCAAGGATCGACGCAAGACGGTGAAGGACCGGGACATCTCGTAGCGTCGGCGCACGTCCTGATCCGGGCGGGAGCCGGCACCTCGCCGGCGCTGCCCGTCTCACGGCGCTCGCACGCGCCGTCGCCGGGGCCACACCACGACATCTGCCGAGCATGGGATCACGGATCGACGGCCCACGAGCCTGCCGTCCGGAGGAGCGCTCCGAGCTGCTGGCGCTGGCCGTGTGGACGCGGTCAACGAGGGTCGCTCGCCACAGACCGTGACGCCCGGGACCGCGTCGATCTGACCAGCGACCTCAGGTCGAGGTCCCGCAGCCAGACCGGCGTGCTCGCGTTGCTCGACCGCATCGGCATCCCGGTGACGCGCGCGCCGTGGCACATGCTGCAGCTCATCGATCCGGCCATGTCTGAGGCGGCCGGCCTCCGGGAGCTCGATGAGGTGTTAACGCGAATCGGCCGCCATTACGGCGACCGACTCACATGGACGCGGTGCAGTGACCTCGCTCGCACCGCCTTGTAGCGAACACGGAATCTGTTTTACGAGCGTCTATGACGCCCGCGATGCACGAATGCCGGCTCGGAATCAGCCGGGCTTCGTGCGCTGGTCGGTCCCCGACGAGACCGGTTACCAGCGCCGGGGCCCGCCGCCTCCGCCGCGGTCGCCGCCTCCGCCACGGTCGCCGCCTCCGCCACGTCTGCCTCCGCCGCGGTCGCCGCGCGCGCTGCGCGCTTCCTCCACGGTCAGGTACCGGCCCTCGAGCTCCGCGCCGTTCAGTCCGCGAACCGCGGCGGCGGCTTCCTCGTCCGAGCCCATCTCCACGAATCCAAAGCCGCGCGAGCTGCCGGAATACCGATCCGTCACCACCTCGGCGGATTCGACTTTGCCATGCTGTGCAAACAGCTGGAAGAGTGTTTCATCGGTAGCGCTGAATGGCAGGCCCCCGATGTAGAGTCGTTTTCCCATCTCGCGGCCAGTTTAGCAGGACCCGGTCACTTAGGCAACGACGATTTCATGATTTCCATTCCGATGCCTCGTCCAGGTGCTCCAGGTGCTCCGCGGACAGCCGGTAGCCGACCGCGCCGGCGAGCTCGGTCACCTGATCGGGGGTGGAAGCGCCGACTACCGGAGCGGTGACCCCGGGCTTCGAGAACAGCCAAGCGAGCGCCGTCTGCGTCACCGTGTGCCGGTCGCGGGCGGCGATCTTGCCGATCTCGGTCACCAGGTGGGCGGCTCGTACGGGATCCAGGTCGTAGCCGTGCGGCCCGCTGCGCCAGCGCGTTTCCGGGATGGCTCCCCCGTGAAAGCGGCCGGTCAGGATGCCGCGCGCCAGCGGCCGGTACGGCAACACGGCGACGCCGAGCGCGACGGCGGCGTCGGCCAGCTCGCGCTCGAAGGCGCTGCGGGCCAGCAGGCTGTAGTGCGGCTGCACGCTCGCGTAGGAGACCAGGTGCGCCCGGGCGCTGATGCCCTGCGCATGCGCAAGGCGCCAGGCGGGCACGTTGGAACACCCCACGTAGCGGACTTTCCCCTGGCGGACCATCTGGTCCAGCGCGGACAGCGTCTCCTCGTCGGGCGTGTCGGGATCGGGCCAGTGCGTCTGGTACAGGTCGATCCAGTCGCTGCCCAGGCGCGTCAGGCTGGCCTCCACGGCGGCCAGCAGATGCCGCCGGCCGAGGCCGCGGTCGGTGGGATGCGGACCGGTCGGCGAGCCGCCCTTGGTCGCCACCACCAGCGCCTGACGATTGCCACGCCTGCGCATCCAGTCGCCGAGGGCGGCCTCGGATGCGCCCACCTCCGGTCCGTAGATGTCGGCGGTGTCGATGAAGGTGCCGCCGCACTCGACGAAGGCGTCGAGCACCGGGTCGCTCGTCTCCGCGAACGGCTGCGCGCCGAATCCGGCCGTTCCCAGGCAGAGCTCGGACACCATCAGCCCGGTCCGGCCGAGACGTCGCGTCAGCATGCGGGCCGCATCATAGCAAGGCGATGCCTTGGCGCGGCACGGCGGTTGCGCTACCGTCGCGGCGATGGACCGCTCGTCGGGACCGCGGCTGATCGCGGCGCTGGTCGTCGTGACGCTGCTGGGCGCACCGGTCGGCGCCCAGGACGCGCCTGCGGAAACGGAGGAATCGCCTGCGGATGCTCCGGCGGAAGCGGCACCGGCGCCGACGCCACCCGCGGAGTCGGTCGGAGATTACTGGCCGCTGCTGGCGGCCGGCGTCGGCGTGGCGGCGGGCGGCTTGGCGGGGGCGCGCCTGGCCCATCTGGAGGCGGAGCGGTGGGAGGCGATGCCGGAGGGGACGGCGAACCGCCAGCAGCAGATCGACGCCTGGAACACCTGGACGGTGGCCGGCTCGGTGGCGACGACGGTCGGCATCGGCCTGATCGTGCTGTGGGGCACCATCCGGCTGTCACAGGCGTCCGCGGCGCCGATCCCCCCGTGAGAGGCGTCCGGGCCTGACGGGGGAGACGAGCGGGTCAGGAGGATTCGATGGCGACGATAGACCTCGGGGCGATCAACTACGTGGCGACCGCCGTGTCGGCGGTGGTGCTGATGGCGCTGGGCTTCACCTGGTACGCGCCGTTCCTGTTCGGCAAGGCGTGGATGGCGGCGCTCGGCAAGAGCGAGGAGGAGATGCGGGCCGCCGGACCCAGCCCGGCACTGGTCGCCGCGCTGGCGGACGCCATCCTCACCTCCCTGGTGCTGGCGATCGTCTTCCAGGCAGCGGGTATCTCCGGAGTCGGCGGCGGCATCGTCGCGGCGCTCGGCCTGGCGATCGCCTTCTCGGGGATGTCCATCATCTCCAACGGAGCCTTCGAGGGACGGCCGCGGCCGCTGGTGCTGATCAACGTGGGTTACCGGGTGGTCGCCTATCCGATCGTGGGCATCATCCTGTCGATCTGGTAGATCCCGTCGGTCCGGCAGCTCGCCAGACCGTTTCCGGGTCGAGCGGGAGCGCCGTTGGCTGCGCGCCGGTGGCGGCTCTGACGGCGTTGGCGGTGGCCGCCGCGCCGGCGACGATCGGCGGCTCGCCGACGCCGAGGGCTCCGTACGGCCCGTGCGAAGGCGTTTCCACGAGATGGGCGGTCACGGGAGGTACCGAGGTCGCCTTGGGCAGGCTGTAGTCCATCAACGTGCCGGTCAGGAGCTGGCCGGCGTCGTCGTGGCGCAGCGCCTCGTGCAGGCCGATGCCCAGCCCCTGCGCGGCTCCGCCATGGAGCTGGCCCTCCACCAGCAAGGGGTTCATCGCGAAGCCCACGTCCTGCACCGACAGGTAGTCGGTCGGCCGCACCCGGCCGGTCTCCCGGTCCACGGAGACGCGCACCATGTGGGCGACGAACACCGCGGCGCCGCCGGGGCCGGCGGCCTGGCCGCTCGCCTGGATCGGTCCGCGTCGCGGCAGGGATGATTCTGCGCTCTGCGCCGCGTGGGCCAGCGCGCCGACGGAAATCGTCCGGTCCGGTACCCCCACGACCCGCACGGCGCCGTCGGCGATCTCCAGATCCTCCACCGCGGCCTCGAAATGATCGGCCGCCAGGGCCAGGAGCTGACGCTTGGCGTCGCCGACGGCCACGCGTACGGCATCGGCCGCCGAACAGGCGATGTTGCTGCCGCCGGCGCTCGGCCCGTACGGCGCTGAGGCCGAGTCGGCGATCTGCACGCGGACCTGCTGCGGGTCGACGCCCATCTCCTCCGCGGCCACCAGCACGAGCGACGAGTACACCCCGGAGATGTCGACCGCGCCCAGCGTGACCAGCACGGTGCCGTCCGGATCCACCCGGCAGGCGGCCGCGCACGGATCGACCAGGGGGATCCATCCGGCGATGGCGATCCCCGTGCCGCCGGCGTCGTCCGCATGACGAGACTGCCACAACGGATGCGACTCGACCGCCTCCAGGCAGGCGAGCTGGCCGCCCGCCGGCCACGGCGTGCCGTCGGGCTGCGGGTCGCCGGCCCGCACCACGTTGCGTTTGCGGAATTCCAGCGGGTCCAGGTCCAGCACGGCGGCCAGGGCGTCGACTGCGGTCTCGAGCACGAAGGTGGTCTGCGGCGCGCCGGGCGCGCGATACGGGCCGGTCGCGTGCACGTTCGTGCACACATCTCGCCAGCGGATGGAGAGGTGCGGAATCCGATAGCATCCGGCCAGCCGCTTGGCGATGCCGCCTCCCATGCCGTTCGGGAACGCGCCGTTGTCCAGGGTGACGTCCGCGCGCAAGGCGGTGAGCGCGCCGCGGCGGTCAGCGCCCAGCTCCAACTCGATCGCCATCGCCGGGGTCGGCGTGGTGGTCTGCAGGTCGGTCGATCGATCGAGCACCAGCTTCACCGGCCGGTTCAGCCGCAGCGCCGCGGCCGCGGCCAGCGGATCGATCACGCCGACCTTGCCGCCGAAGCCGCCGCCCACGGTCATCGGCACGACACGGACCGCGGCGGGCGGCAGATCCAGGATCGAGGCGAGCCGGGCGCGCACGTCGAACTGGCCCTGACAGCCGGAATAGACGGTCACTCTTCGAGTGAGGTTCGCTCCGCTCGCGCCGTCACCGGCCGGGTCCGGGGCGGCCACCGCCGCCGACGGCTCCAGATAGCCCTGATGCACGAACGGCGTGCGGCACGTCCGCTTCACCACGTGAGCGGAGGCCGCCAGCGCCGCCTGGACGTCGCCGCGGACATACTCGCCGTCTGCCAGCGGCGGCCGGCCCTCTGTCGCGGCCGAGGCGCCGACGACCGGCGGCAGCGGCTCGTAGTCCACCTCGACGAGCGCTGCACCGTCGGCGGCGGCTGCCGCCGACTCGCCGACCACCAGGGCGACCGGTTGCCCCGCGAAGGTGACCACCTCGCGCGCCAGCACCATCTCCTGCCGAACCGTCGGCGACTCGGCGGTTACCGGCAGATCGGCGGCGGTGAGCACGGCCACCACGCCGGGGGCGGCGCGCGCCGCCTCGGCATGCACGGTGCGCAGCCGCGCATGCGCCTCGGTGCTCAACACCGGCTGCGCATGCAGCATGCCGGCAAGCTCCACGTCGGCGGCGTAGCGGGTGGCGCCCAGCGCCTTGGCCCGCCCATCGATGGTCGGCCGCGGGTGTCCCACGTAGCGGTACGGCGCGGTCATCGGGCGGCTCCGCTCCATCGATCTCACCATTCGTCAGGCGAGGGTATACTCGACGCCATGAGTACCCAAGTGCGCTTCCGCGTCGGCGCGATCGGGCACACCGGGCGCGGCAATTTCGGTCACGGCCTGCACCTCGGCTTCCGAGGAGTCGACGGCGTGCAGCCGGTGGCGGTGGCCGACCCCGACCCGGCCGGGCGAGCCGCAGCCCGGCAGGAGATCGACGCCGAGCGTGTCTACGCCGACTACCGCGAGATGCTGGAGGCCGAGTCGCTGGACATCGTCGCGATCTGCCCGCGCTACGTCGACCGCCATGAGGAGCTGCTCATGGCCGCGATCGACGCGGGATGCCACATCTACTGCGAGAAGCCGATGACCGCCGATTTGGCGACCGCCGACCGCGTGATCGCCGCGGCCGACGCCAGGGAGCTGAAGATCGCGGTCGCCCATCAGAACGTCTACCTGCCGCAGCTGCAGGAGCTGCGCCGGCGGGTCGGCGACGGCCTGATCGGCACGCTGCTGGAGCTGCGCGGAACCGGCAAGCAGGATCGGCGCGGCGGCGGAGAGGACATGCTGGTGCTGGGCACCCACCTGTTCAACACGATGCGCTACTTCGCCGGCGATGTCGCCTGGATCTCCGGCCACGTCACCGCCGGCGGGCGGGAGATCGGCCCCGGCGACGCGCGCGAGGCGACCGAGCCCATCGGCCTGATCGCCGGCGACGCGGTCACCGGCTACTACAGCTTCGCCGGCGGCGCGGTCGGCAGCTTCACCACGCGCGCGAACCAGCCCGGCGACGGCCGCGGATTCAGCCTGCAGTTGATCGGCGACCGCGGCAGCGTGGCGATGCGCGGCGCCGGCAGCGACTTCGTGATCGCCCGCCACGACCACTGGGCGCCGTGGGACGGCATCGACGGCTGGGACCCCCTGGACCTTGGGGCCGGCGAGCTCCACAAGGACGGCAACCGGCTGGCGATCGAGGATCTGATCGCGGCCATCGACGCGGACACCGAACCGCTGTCCAGCGCCCGCGCGGCCCGCGCAGCGCTGGAGATGATCCACGGCGTGTACGCATCACAGCTCGCCGGCGCGCGCGTGGCGGCGCCGCTGGCCGACCGCGGCCATCCGCTCGCGCGGCTGCAGTCCTGATGGCCGCTCCGTACCGCGCCGCCTTGATCGGCTGCGGCCCCCGCGGCACCGCCATCGGCCGGGGCTACGCCGAGCACCGCCGCACCGAGCTGGTGGCGCTGTGCGACCTGGACGCGGAGCGGCTGCGCACGCTGGGAGACGCGCTGGGCGTGGCCGCCCGCTTCACCGGCGTGGAGGCGATGCTCGACGACATGCAGCCGCAGATCGTCGTGATCCCCACCGGCACCGAGTTCCACCACGAGCTCGCGATGCGCGTGCTCGCGCACGGGGCGTATCACCTGGACGTGGAGAAGCCGATCTGTGTCGATCTGGAGCAGGCCGACGGCGTCCTGCGCCGGGCACGCGAGCGCGGCGTACAGGTCGCGGTCCATCACCAGGGCCGCGTGAGCCCGGCGGCGCGGGCGGCCGCGGCCGCGGTCGCGGACGGGCTGATCGGCGACGTGATCCACGCCATCGCGCGGGGCAAGGGCTACTACGGCGGCTACGGCATCATGAACATCGGCTGCCACCTCTTGACCGGCGCGCAGGCGTTCCTGGGCCGCTGCCGGCGCGTCACCGCCAGCCTGCGCACGGACGGACGGCCGATCACGCCGGCCGACGTGGTGCCATCACCGAACGGGATGGGCACGATCGCGGGCGAGCGCCTGTCCGCCGAGCTGGAGTTCGCCGGGGGGATCAACCTGACCCTGATGCACGACCGGCTTCCCGCCGTGCATGGCGGCTCCATGGGAGTCGAGCTGATGGGAACCGAGGGCCGGGTCCTGATCCAGCACGGCGGCGCGTGGCACCTGCCGACCCCGTTCGCGCGACCCGACGGTGGCGATGACCGGTGGACGGAGATAGAGAACGAGCTGGGCGGGCGGGGCGACTCGCCCGAGCTCCGCAACGGCATGGAGTTGGCGTTCGTGGACGAGTACGTGCGCGCGCTGGACGCGGGCGACGAGCACGAGTCGAGCGGCGCCGTTGGCACCCACTCGCTGGAGATGATCATGGGCGCGTTCGAGTCGGCGGCGTACGGGCATCCTGTCGAGTTGCCGCAGCAGCGGCGCGACCACCCGCTGCTGCGCTGGCGGGCCGACCACGGGCTGGGGCCGCCGCCGGCCGCTCCCCGCCCGTACGTGGAGTGGCTGGCGCACGAGGACCGGCGACTGGGACGCGGGTAGGGCGGCCGGTTTACGGCTCCGATCCTGCCGGGTCGCCGAACGCGCCGGCTGCCTCCAGGTCGCCGATGCGATCGGAGGAGTAGGCGAGCAGTTCCCGCAGGACCGTGTCGCGGTGCTCGCCGAGGGCGGGCGCGCCCGGCTTGTCCGCAGGGTCGTCGACACCGGCCATCTTGACCGGCGTGCCGGTCACGCGGAACCGGTCCGTGCCGGCCGCCTCCACCAGCATGTTTCGGGCCGCCACCTGCGGGTCGGCGAACACGTCGCCGATTCCCGCGACCGGCGATACCGGCACGCCGGCCGCCTCCAGCGCGGCGATCCAGGCAGCGGTGCCGCGCCGCGCCAGGGCAGCCTCCAGGGCCGCCTTGAGCGCGTCCCGGTGATCGGTGCGGGCGGAGTTTGCAGCGAACCGCGGATCGGATGCCAACTCCGGCACGCCCAGCACCTCGCAGAGCCGCCCGAACAGCCGGTCGTTGCCGGCTGCGATCACGATCTGGCCGTCGGCGGTAGGGAAGGTCTCGAACGGCGTGATGGAGGGGTGCCGAGACCCCAGCGGCGCGGGCTCGACGCCGGTCGCCTGGTAGCGCGCCACGGCGTTCTCCAGGACGGACACGACGCTGTCGAGCATGGCGATGTCGACGCGGGCGCCGCTGCCGCGTGCCGCGCCGCGTTCGCGCCGCAGCAGCCCGGCCAACACGCCGATCGCGGCGTACAGGCCGCTGACGATGTCCGCGATCGAGGTGCCGACCCGCACGGTCTCACCGGACTCGGTGCCGGTGATGGACAGCAGGCCGGAACGGCCCTGGATGATCATGTCGTAGGCCGGCTTGTCGGCGTCGGGCCCGGTATGGCCGAATCCGGAACAGGTCACGTACACCAGTCGCTCGTTGAGGGCCCCGACCCGCTCGTCGTCGAACCCCAGTCGCGCCAGCACCCCGGGGCGAAAGCTCTCGATCAGGACGTCGGCCGCGCGCAGCAGGTCGGCGAACACCGCGCTCCCGGCCCGGTTCTTGAGGTCAAGCACGATCGAGCGCTTGCCGCAGTTGAGGCTGACGAAGTAGCTGGAAGCGCCGTCGGGCAGGAACGGCCCGAATCCGCGCGCGTCGTCCCCCTGCGGCGGCTCGACCTTGATGATCCGCGCGCCCAGATCGCGCAGGACCATGGTCGCGAACGGCCCGGCGAGCACCCTCGTCAGATCGACGACGACGATGCCGGCCAGCGGTCTGCGGTCGGGCGAGATCACATCCGATCCGTGCAGCTCAGATCCGCCGCGCAGCGCCGGCAGAACCTGGCGTCGGGATCGCTCTCGGCGGTGCCGCACTCGGGGCAGATACGCTTCTGGTGGCGGCTCAGGGCCAGCGAGATCTCCATGCTGACCAGCCCGGTCGGGACGGCGATCAGCCCATAGCCCAGGATCATGATGGCCGCCGCCATCGTCTGGCCCAGCGGCGTGCGGGGCGAGATGTCGCCGTAGCCGACCGTGGTCAGCGTGACGATCGCCCAGTACACCGAGCGCGGGATGCTGGTGAAGCCGCTCGCATCGCCCTCGATCAGATAGATCAGCGACCCCACCACGACCACGATCGACAGCACCGCGAACAGGAACACGGCGATCTTGCGTCCGCTCGCCTTCAGGGCGTCCACGATGAGCTCGGCCTCCGCCACGTACTTGGCGAGCTTGAGCACGCGGAAGACGCGCAGCACCCGCAGCACGCGGACCACCAGGAGGTAGTGGCCGCCGGGCAGCAGGATGCTCAAATAGGTGGGCGCCAGCGCCAGCAGGTCGATGACGCCGAAGAAGCTGCGGGCGTAGCGCAGCCGGCGGGGAGCCGAGTAGAGACGCAGCACGTACTCGACGGTGAACAGGATGGTGAACGCCCACTCGGCGGTCGCCAGCAGACCCCCGACGGCGGCACGAACCCGGAGCACGCTGTCCAGCATCACGGCCACGACGCTGGCGACGATGGCCAGGATGAGCAGGAGGTCGAAGCTCTTGCCGGCCGGCGTGTCAGCCTCGAAGATGATGCGGTAGATGCGCTCCTGCAGACGGCCGCGCGGCCGCGTGACGGTCATCCGGGCCATCAGGAAACCCTGTCACGCGGGGCCGGGCGGGCTGGGCCGCGCGCCGCGCGCTTGGCTTCGATCACCTGCGCCATGATCGCCAACGCGATCTCGGCCGGCGACACGGCGCCGATCGACAGCCCGGCCGGGCCTCTGACGCGGTCGATGGCCTGCTCGTCGAACCCGGCCTCCTGCAGGCGCCCGCGCCGCTTGGCGTGCGTGCGGGAGCTACCGAGCGCACCGAGGTAGGCGGCGTTGCTCGGCAGCAGGTGGCGCAGGGCTTGGTCGTCGATCCTGGGATCGTGGGTGAGCAGCACCGCGTAGGTGCTCTCCGTCACGGGCCTGCCGACGAGCACGCGGTCGGGCCACTCGGCCAGCAACTCGTCCGGCTCCACGGCGAAGCGCTCGCTCGTCGCGAACACCCGCCGCGGGTCGATCACCGCCGTGTGGAAGCCCAGCTCGCGTGCGAAGGCGACCAGGTGCACGGCGATGTGGCCAGCGCCGACGATCAGCAACTCGTCCGGGCGTGGCAGAATGTGCACGAAAGTTTCCACTCCGTCCACCTGGACCAGATCGCTTTCCTGCGTGGCGGCGGCGAACGCACAGGCAGCAGTCACCGCCTCGGGGCCGTAGGTGTCGCCGTCGCCGGCGGATGCCCGCACGCGCTGTTCGTCGAGGTCGATCAGCGCATGCGACGCGCTCCCGTCGTGCAGCCGGGTGAGCAGGACCGCCGGCCGCTGCCGCTGCAGGCCGTCCAGGATCGCCTCCCACAGCTCCCGCCCCGGCTCCGTCAGGTAGACCGACAGCGTGCCCCCGCACGACAAGCCGACCGACCACGCGCGTTCATCCTCGATGCCGTACTCCAGGCGGCCGGGGCCGCGTTCGCCGGCCAGCAGGCGCACCGCCTCCTCAATGACCGCCGCCTCGATGCAACCGCCGCTCAGCGAACCGGCCACCTGCAGGTCGGCGGTGACCGCCATGGCGCCGCCGGGCCGGCGCGGCGCCGAGCCCCAGGCGGCCACCACGCGCGCCAGCGCAAACCGCGTGCCGGCCGCGTGCCAGCGGCGCGCCGCTGCCTCAATGTCGCGCATCTGCCCGCAGACAGTACCGGAGGAGGCGACCGCCCGTCCCGCCCGTCCCGGTCGAGTTGACAGGGGCGAGGACGCGCCCCTACGGTCACGCAGGCTCACGCCGCGTCATCGGCTCGGCGGCCACCCGATACCGACATGCGACTCACAGGCGAATTCTCCTTCGACGCGGCTCCCGAAGCGGTCTGGGACGCGTTGATGGACCCGGAGGTGCTGCGCTCGACGCTGCCGGGAACCGATCGGCTGGACCGGATCGACGAAACGCACTTCGATGCGTCGTGGCGCGTCAAGATCGGCCCGATCCGCGGCACCTTCGCGGGCGCGATCGAGCTCTCCGACCTGCAGCCGCCGCTCTCCTACCACCTGAGCGCGACCGGCCGCGGACCGGTCGGCGTCGTCACCGGCGAGGCGGATTTCCGGCTGCGCGCGCACGGCGGGGGTACGCTGCTTCAGTACGACCTGGAGTCGCGCATCAGCGGCCGGCTGGCCGGCATCGGGCAGCGGCTGGTCGAGAGCTCCATGCGCTCCCTGGTGCGCGACGCCCTGCAGGGGCTGGCCGAAGAGATTCGCCGGCGCGTCGGTGGCGGATCCCGCCCGGGAAGCGGCCGGTGAGCGCTGCCCCCGATCCGGTGTCGGTCACCATCACGATCAACGGCCATGCCCACCGGGCGCAGGTGGAGCCGCGCACGCTGCTCGTGCACTTCATCCGCGAGCAGGCCGGCCTCACCGGCACCAACATCGGCTGCGAGACCGGGCTGTGCGGGGCATGCACGGTGCTGCTGGACGGCGTCGGCGTGCGTTCCTGCACGCAGCTTGCCGCGCAGGCCGACGGCCGTGCGGTGACCACCATCGAGGGGCTTGCCGACGGCGACACGCTGCACCCGCTGCAGCAGGCATTCTGGGAGCAGCACGCCCTGCAGTGCGGCTACTGCACGCCCGGCATGATCCTTGCATGCGTCGACCTGCTGCAGAAGAACCCGGATCCGTCCGACCGGGAGGTGCGGGAGGCGCTCGAAGGCAATCTCTGCCGCTGCACCGGGTACCACAACATCGTCCTGGCCGTCCGGCAGGCCGCCCGGGCCATGGCGGGACAGGGCTGACATGTACCCGGCACCCTTTGCCTACCACCGCGCCGAGTCGGTAGAAACGGCCGTCGAGCTGCTCGGCGAGCACGAAGACGCCAAGCTGCTCGCCGGAGGGCACAGCCTGCTGCCGATGATGAAGCTGCGTCTGGCGCAGCCGGAGGTGCTGGTCGACATCGGCCGCCTGCCGCTTGCCGGGATCGACGCGCGGGCGGACGGCCTGACCGTCGGCGCTCTGACCACCCACCATCGTGTCGCGACGTCGGCCGAGGTGGCCGGCCGCTGGCAGGCGTTCGCGGAAGCGGCGGCGAGCATCGGAGACCCGATCGTCCGCAACCACGGCACCGCCGGTGGCAACGTCGCGCACGCCGATCCCGCCTCGGACCTGCCGGCCGCGTTGCTGGCGCTGGACGGCGAGCTCTGCGCCACCGGTCCGGACGGAGCGCGGCGCCTGCCGGCGGAAGGGTTCTTCCAGGGCCTGCTGACCACGGCACTGGAGCCGGCCGAGGTCCTCACCGAGCTGCGGCTGCCCACGCCCGGTCCCCGCACCGGCTCCGTCTACCTGAAGTTCGAGCATCCCGCGTCCGGGTTTGCGGTCTGCGGCGGCGCCGCCGTGGTCGAGCTGGACGCGGACGGCCGCTGCGCGCGGGCGCGCCTGTGCTTCAACGGCGTCACGGAAGTACCGCTCGACGCAGACGCGGTTGCCGCGGAGCTGGCCGGCAGCGACCTGGAGGACTCCGCGATCGAGCAGGCGGTCGGCGACTGCCTGCTCGTCGAGGAGCCGCTGGCCGACACCTTCGCGTCCGGGGAGTACCGCGCGCACCTCGCCCGCGTGTACGCCCGCCGCGCGCTGCGCGCCGCCCGCGACCGCGCCCGCACCGCCGGCGGTCTCGCAGACGGTGCCGGTGGCTGAACCGGTGCCGGCGCTGGACAGCGTCGACGCCGTACAGGAAGCGATGGAGCGGTGCGCATACGTCGCGGACCGCGACTTGGCCACGTGCGTGTTCCTGGCGGTGCAGCTCGACCGGCCGCTGTTCCTGGAGGGGGAGACCGGCGTCGGCAAGACCGAGATCGCCAAGGTGCTCTCGTCGATCCTGGACGCCGACCTGATCCGGCTGCAGTGCTACGAGGGGCTGGACGTGTCGACCGCCGTCTACGAGTGGAACTACGCGCGCCAGATCCTGCGCATCCGCATGCTGGAGGCAGCCGGGGAGGCGACCGCCGACGCCGACATCTTCACCCGCGAGTTCCTGCTGGCCCGCCCGCTGCTGCAGGCGGTCGACCCGGCGGCGACGCGCCGCCGCGTGCTGCTGGTGGACGAGCTGGACCGCGCCGACGAGGAGTTCGAGGCGTTCCTGCTGGAGGCGCTCTCCGACTTCCAGGTCACGGTGCCGGAGATCGGCACCTTCAAGGCGAGCGAGCCGCCGGTGGTCATCATCACCTCCAACCGCACGCGCGAGGTGCACGACGCCCTCAAGCGGCGCTGCCTGTACCACTGGATCGACTTTCCCGACCTGGACAAGGAGCTGCGCATCGTGCAGCGCCGCATCCCGGAGGCGGCAGAGGAGCTGTCGGCGCAGGTGGTGGCCTTCGTGCAGGAGCTGCGCTCGCAGGAGCTGTACAAGCGGCCCGGCGTCGCCGAGACCCTGGACTGGCTGCACGCCCTGCGCGCCCTCGGTGAGCAGGAGCTGGCCGCCGACGTGGTGGAGCGCACCCTGGGCGTGCTGCTCAAGTATCAGGACGACGTGCAGTCGGTGCGGGGCTCGGTGCCAGGCCTGATCGAGCAGGCGCGCATCAGCGCCTGAGTCCGTCCGGTGACCGACGCGCCGCATCTGCCGCGCTCGGCGTTGCTGTTCGCGCGCGTGCTGCGCGGCCTTGGCCTGAGCGTCGCCGCCACCGACGTGAGCGCCTTCCTGCAGTCGATGCAGGCGGTCGGCGTCCGTTCGCGTGACGACGTACGCGCCGCCGCCCGCAGCCTGTTCACGACCAGCGTCACCCAGCACGAGCGCTTCGACCGCGCCTTCGACCGCTTCTGGAGCCACCGGCGGTTGCCCGATCGGGAAGGGCTGCCGCCGCCGGAGGTCGAACTGGAGCGGACGGTGATCGGCGATGCGACGACGGCGACGGACGGCACCGAGGAGTCGGAGCGCTCCGACCGGACGTTGACGTGGTCGGCGACCGAGCGCCTGCGACGCAAGGACTTCGGCGCCATGGACGATGCCGAGCTGCAGGCGATGTATGATTTGGTGGACATGATACGGATCGCGTTGCCCATGCGCGCAGCGCGGCGCACGCGCCCGGCGCAGCGCGGCCACCTGATCGACCTGCGCGGCTCCCTGCGGGGCGGGTTGCGCTCGGGCGGCGAGCTCACCCGGCTGCGCTGGCGCCGTCGCAAGCGCCGGCCGCGCCGCCTGATCCTGATCTGCGACATCTCCGGCTCGATGGAGCGCTACAGCGGCGCGCTCCTGGCCTTCGTGCATGCCGCCGCGCGCGGGCTGCAGCGCGGCGAGGCGTTCGTGTTCGGCACGCGGCTGTCGCGCATCACCCGCCTGCTGACCGGCCGCCGTATCGCCGACGCGCTGCGCGCCGTGTCCGACCGCGTGCTGGACTGGGGCGGCGGCACGCGCATCGGCGAGGTGCTGCGCGACTTCAACTACCGCTGGGCACGGCGCGTCCTGTCGGAGCGGGCGGTGGTGGTGCTGATCTCGGACGGCTGGGACCGCGGCGACGCCGCCCTGCTGCGCACGGAGATCGACCGGCTGCGCCGCAGTTGCGGGCAGCTGATCTGGCTCAATCCGCTGGCGGGCTCGCCCGGTTTCGAGCCGCGCACGCGCGGCCTGCAGGCGGCGCTGCCGTTCGTGGACCTGCACCTGCCGGCGCACAACCTGGAGGCGCTGGAACGGTTCGGGGCCCTGCTGCGGGCGATGAACACCGCCGGAGGTGACCGGCTGACATGATAGCGTGGCGGCCGTGACGGTCGCCGTGGTGGGGGCGGGGGTGTTCGGATCCGCCGCTGCCCTGGAGCTGGCCCGGCGCGGCCACCGGGTCACGCTGTTCGACGCCGAAGCGGTGCCGGCGCCCCGCGCTGCCTCCACCGACGTGTCCAAGGCGATCCGCCGCGTCTGGTACGCCGGGGGTACGGCAGGCTACGTGGACCTGGTCGAGCGCTCCGCTGATCGCTGGCACGCCTGGGAACGGGCGACGGGACGGCATATACTGCACCGCACCGGCCACCTGAGCATCCTCCGAGATGCGGGGCCAGGGTCGTCGATGTATCAAAGTGTGCACATGCTCCGCGGCAGGGGAGCCGTCGAGGTGCAGGAACTGCCCGCTGCGGCGCTACGACGGCGCTTTCCGCAGTTCGTGGTGGCCGGTGACGAGGTGGGCGTCTACGACCCGTGGGGCGGCTATCTGGAGAGCGCCGCCGCGGTGCGCATGATCGTCGACCTGGCAGTCGATACGGGCGTCATGCTGCGCGAGCGCACGACAGTCGACGCCGTGGATGAACGCGCGGGCGCGGCCACGGTGCAGGTCGATGGCGTCGAGCATCCGTTCGACCACGTGGTCGCCGCCGCCGGCGCCTGGATCGGGCGGCTGCTGCCCGAGCTGGCCCGGCCGCTGACGGTCACCCGCCAGGAGATGATACTGCTGCCGGCGCCCGATCCGACGGCCTTCTGCTACCCGCGCATGCCGACCTGGGGCGCCGAGCCGGACGGGGAGGAGTGGTACGGATTCCCGTTGCTACGCGAAGGGTACGTCAAGGTGGCGCGCGACCGGCTCGGTCCCGCGGTCGATGCCGACGTGGACCGCGCCGGCACCGACGCGTTCGCGGCCGACGCGCAGGCAATGCTGCGGCGGCGCATCCCGGCGCTGGCGGGTTCGTCGGGAGCGAGCGGCCGGAGCTGCCTGTACACCATGACGCCGGACACGCACTTCCTCATCGACCGGGTGCCGGGGAGCGAGCGCCTGGTGGTGGCCGGCGGCGGCAGCGGCCACGCCTTCAAGTTCGGCGGGGTCTTCGGGCCGCTGGTCGCCGGCGTGGTGGAGGACCGCCCGGATCCGGCGGGCGCGCCCCTGCGCATCGGCGACCGGCTCGGTGAGAGCCGTTCGTGAACCTGCCGAAGCCCGAGCCGATCGACCTGCAAGCCGTCTTCCGGTCCCTGCCGCCGTGGGCGCGGCTCACGGCGCTGGTCGGCGGCGTCCTGAGCCCGCTCGCGTACGGCGCCGCGGAACTGGCGCGCATGCTGCGGCTGGCGGATCTCAAGGCGGGCGGCCGCACCGTCACGGCCGCGCTCGTCAGGAAGGCCGCTGAAGAACTGGAGCGGAGGGACATCGCCGGCCGCTCGCATCGCGACTCCCGGATCATGACGATCGAGCCGCAATGGGCGACGTGGCTGACCAGGGAAGCGCACCGCCTCGACCTGCTGCAGCCGATCCGGGACGCCCACGACAAGACCGTTCCGTCGTACTACGGGTACGGACGACCGGGAACCGATCCGATGAAGCTGCGATGCGCCACCGTTGCCGGCCGATTCGATCTCCTGCCCCGGCACGTCGCGGACTCGGACTGGGGATTCCTGGCGCAGCCGGGCGCGGCCGGCCTGCTCGACACGCTGCCCGAGCAGCACCGGGACGCCGCGCTCAGAGGCTGCCTGACCGAAGTGATCGACCGCGCCGCCCCGCCGGAACCCGTGGTGACCGCCTGCCGGGAGCTCGGCTCCGCCCCGGCGCGGTTCGCGATCGACGTCGCCTTCATCCGCATCCTGCAGGGGCGGCTGGACGACGCGGCCACCACCTTCGAAGACCTGCCTTCACCGGTACAGGACCGCACGCAGGTGCGCGCCGACCGCGCCGCCGTGCAGGCGCTGATCGCAACCCTGCGCGGGGATGACGAGTCGGCGCTCCGTTCCATCGAGACGGCGATCGCCGCCGAGCGAGCCGGGAACCGACGCCGCACGTCGGTTCCCGGCTCCATGCCGTTCATCCTGTCGCTGTTGTCCCTCGTTCGTTCCGATGCGCCGGAACACCGCACCCTGCTCGAAGATATCCTGCTTGCCGCACGGAAGCAGAGTCGGCCGCCGATGGCGCTCGACATCGTCGCATCGGCCGCGGATCTCCGCGCCGGCACGGCGCCGCACGGGCCGATCGAGGTCACCGGCGACGTGCGCGGCTTGCTGCACGGCTGGGTCTACTGCTGGGCTCAGCGCGTCATCAGCCCGTACGCGCCGAGCGAATCGCGGTACGAGTTCGGGCGCTACGTGGATCGGCTCTCGGCACACGGGTTTCACTGGGCGCTGGCCGAATGTCTGGCGATCATCGGCGACGCCGGCACCGCGCTGAACGCGCACGTCGATCGATCGCCGGCGAAGGCAGGTAGACAGGCGGCGGCGATGCACCGGCAACTCGGCACGCAGACGCTGGTCACGCTGGTGCCCGCGTCCGCGACGTGGGAATTCCCGCTGAGAGCGTTGGAGCGACTCGCGTCCGAGACCCGCCGCAAAGCGGCCAAGACCGGCGGCAACACCGAGCGTCGCCTGATCTGGGAGCTGGCGCACGACGCGGACGCCATCACCGTGACCCCGCGCGAGCAGCGCCGCGCCAAGGGCGGCGGGTGGACGAAGGGCGGCGTCCGGTCGCTGCGATGGCTGGTCGGCTCGGACGGCAGACTCGACGTTCTGCTGGCGCAGGACCGCGCCGCCGCGCAGGTGGTCAAGCGCGAACAGTTCGGTCTGCAAACGACCGCGGATGGCCGCCTGACCATGGCGGTGCTGTTCGAGCTCGCGGGCCATCCGCACGTCGTCAATGCGGCCGGGGATTCCGTCGAGGTCGTCCGCTCCGAGCCGGAGTTGGTCATCGAGCAGAAGGCCGGCGAGGTGCACGCCGCCATCATGCCCGATGACTGGGACCACGAGCGCTTCCACGCCCGGATGGTGGGCAAACGGCGGTGCGAAGTGATCCGGTTCACGCCCGATCACCACTACGTGCGGAAGATCATTCCGCAGGGCGGCTTGACGTTGCCGGCCGAGGCCGGCCCGCGCCTGCTGGAGGCTGCATCGGCGCTCGTGCCGGTGATGCGCATTCATGGCGGCGTCGACGGCAGCGCCAGCTCGGCGCGCCTCATCGAGGCGGACGCACAGCCGCGCGTGCGGCTGGAGCCGTACGGCGGCGGGCTGGCCGCGGCGGTGGTGGTGGAGCCGGTCCCCGGGTCCGGGATCTGCTTCGCGCCCGGCGCCGGAGGGGCGCTGGTGTTCGGCCAGCAGGTCGGCAAACCGGTGCAGGCTCGGCGCGACCTGGCGGCCGAACGGACGGCTGCCGAGCGGCTGGCGGCGGCGTGTCCACGGCTCGCCGGCACGGACGCGGCGCCGTGGTCGGTCGAGGTGCCCGATGGCGCCGACGCACTGGAGCTGTTGGAGCAGCTCGACGCTGCCGGGGCGCGCTGCCTGTGGCCGCAGGGGGAGCGGTTCAAGATCGTGGGGCGCGGCGACACCGGCCAGTTCCGGTTGCAGATCAAGACCGCCGACGAGTGGGTGCAGGCCTCCGGCGAGCTCAGGATCGACGAGCACCGCGCGCTCAACCTGAAGGAGTTGTTCGCGTTGCTGGACGCCAATCCGGGCTCCCGGTTTCTGGAGCTGGCGCAGGGCGAGTTCCTTTCGCTGACGGCGTCGTTCCGCCGCCGGTTGGACGATCTGCGCAGCGTGTCGTCACCGGCGGCGCGCGGCGCGCAGCGCCTGCATCCCCTTGCGGCGCTCGTCCTCGACGAATGGATCGAACGGACCCGGCTCGACGCCGACCGGGCGTGGCGCGCACGACAGCAGCGGCTGCGCGACGCGCACGAGTACGAACCGGAGGTGCCGAGCACGCTGCAGGCGGAGTTGCGCCCCTACCAGCAGGAGGGGTTCCGCTGGCTGTCGCGCCTGAGCCGCTGGGACGCCGGCGCCTGCCTGGCCGATGACATGGGTCTCGGCAAGACCGTGCAGGCGCTGGCGCTGCTCCTGGAGCGCGCCCCGGACGGACCGGCGCTGGTGGTCGTGCCGACCTCGGT
This sequence comes from Spirochaetia bacterium, assembly GCA_965215345.1. Lineage (GTDB taxonomy): Bacteria > Spirochaetota > Spirochaetia > SZUA-6 > Bin103 > CATQHW01. Next base: position 4,614,531 of record CBDCDL010000002.1, read on the forward strand.
CGCCGCCAACTGGATCGAGGAGGCGCGCCGTTTCGCACCGACCCTGAACGTGCGCGCGTGCACCGGCGCCGCCGACTCCCGCGCCGCCCTGCTCGAAGAGCTCGGCCCGTTCGATCTGGTCATCACCACCTACGCGCTGCTGCACATCGACGCGGAGCGGCTCTGCGGCATCGCGTGGCACAGCGCGGTGCTCGACGAGGCGCAGGCCATCAAGAATCCGGCCGCCAAACGCTCGCGCGCCGCCCGCGCCCTGAACGCCCGCTTTCGCCTGGTCACCACCGGGACGCCGATCCAGAACAACCTGACGGACCTGCACTCGCTGTTCAGCTTCATCAACCCCGGCATGCTGGGCTCCCTCCAACAGTTCCGGCGCACCTTCGCCGCGCCGATCGAGGCGGAGGCGAGCGGCACGGCGCGGGCGCGGTTGCGGCGTCTGGTGGCGCCGTTCGTCCTGCGCAGACTGAAGGCGGAGGTCCTGGACGACCTGCCGCCGCGTACCGAGATCACGCTGCACGTGGAGATGTCCCCGGCCGAGGCGTCGTTCTACGAGGCGCTGCGCCGCCGGGCGGTGGAGGACCTGGAGGCGCTGCGCGCCGAAGGTCCGGGCGACGACGACGGACGGATGCTGATGCTGGCGCACCTGACGCGCCTGCGCCGCGCGTGCTGCAACCCCGCGCTGGTGAATCCGGCCGACGCGCCGGCCAGCTCCAAGCTGGCGACGTTCGCCGAGACGCTCGACGAGCTGCTCGCCAACCGCCACAAGGTGCTGGTGTTCTCGCAATTCGTCGGACACCTGAAGTTGATCGAAACGCACCTGCAGGAGGCGGACATCGGTTACCAGTACCTCGACGGCAGTATCCCGGTCGGCGCGCGCCGCGAGCGGATCGCCGCATTCCAGGCCGGTCAGGGCGACGTGTTCCTGATCTCCCTGACTGCCGGCGGCGTCGGGCTGAACCTGACCGCCGCCGACTACGTGATGCACATGGATCCCTGGTGGAACCCGGCGGTCGAGGATCAGGCTTCGGACCGCGCCCACCGCATCGGTCAGACCCGCCCGGTGACCATTTACCGTCTGGTCACCAAGGGGACCATCGAGGAGCAGATCGTCGACCTGCACCACAGCAAGCGCGAGCTCGCCGATCGCCTGCTGGAGACCGGCGGCGCACCCGCACGGCTGGACCCTGCCGAGCTGCTTGCGCTGCTGCGGCAGCCGCTGGTCTGATCGCGCATGTGACGATCCGCAACCGCAACACGGTGCGCAAGCTCGCCGCCCTGCTGGACGAGCTGTAGCGCCGTGAAAAACTACCAGCACGAGAACGCCACCCGCTACCGGAGGGTGGCGGGCACGGTCGTCGATGCTCCGGCAGCGGAGAAGCACGGGACCACGGATTCCGCGGACTTCTCGTCACGCGGGTTCCTGGAAGACGTGCTCCCTCGGCTCCGTTTCGACCGGGAGCGCCCGACGGCCTTGGAGCTGGGAACGGGCGTGGGCGCGGGCGCGCTCCTCCTGGCCGGCCTCGGGTTCCGGGTGCACGCGATCGACCTGTCCCGGAAGCCATCGAGCAGGCCCGGCGCACCGCCTCGGCGCGCGGACTCGACATCGATTTCGAGGTCATGGACGTCACGCGCATCCCGCACGCCGGGCCGGCATACGACCTGATCGTCGACAGCTACTGCCTGCAGGGCATCGTGCTCGACGCGGACCGCCGGGCGGTTCTCCGCGCCGTCAAGGCGCGGCTCGCCCCCCGCGGCTGCTATCTGCTGAGCACCGCGATGTACGACGCCGCCCGCCATCGCCCCGGCTGTCGGGTGGCCGACTGGAGGACAGGGCGGGTGTTCGACGGCTACGACGAGGAGTGCCTGTACGACCCGGCCACCGATCTCTGCTACTGGCCCTGCCACGGCGACGTCGAGATCGACGGCGCCATCATCGTCGACGGGGCGCGCTTCTTCCCGGCCCGCCGTTATCGCAACGGTCCGCGCCTGCGGAAGGAAGTCGAGTCCTTCGGCTTCGAAGTACTCCTGCAGACGGGCGGGTCGGGTGAGAATGTCGTCGCCGTCCACCGCCGCAGATCGTAGCTCTTCCACCCTGGGACGCGGGCGGTCATCGCCGCCTCGTACGGTTGGCGTGTGCGCGCGGCGCGCCTACTATAGTGATGCGATGGCTCCGCGAACGTCAGCGGCCGAGCGCAGCAACGCAGAGTGGCTGGCGGCGCTCGCTCCGGAGTCGCCGGCGCGGTCGGCCGCGATCGAGGAACTTCGCCAGACGCTCGTCGCGGGTCTGCGCCGCGGCCTGCTGGGGAGCCGCAGCATGCGGCGGCGCGAGTTCGCCGAGCAGGCCGAGGATTTCGCCCAGGAAGCGCTGGTCAAGATCCTTGCGAGCCTGGACTCCTTCCGCGACGAGAGCCGCTTCGTCACCTGGGCGCACAAGATCGCCATTCGCGTCGCCCTGACCGAATTGCGCCGCAAGCGCTGGAACGACGTGTCGTTCGACACGCTGCTCATGTCCTCGGAAGGGGATTCGATCCCGCGGGCGCTGGCCGATCCGTCGGTCGGCCCGGAGCTGGCAGCGCAACGCGCCGCCAGCCTGGAACGGGTGCTGCGCTACATCCGCGAGGACCTCACCGACAAGCAGCGCACCGCCATGACCGCCGCGATCCTCCGCGGGATGCCGCTGGAGGAGGTGGCGCGGCGCATGTCGATGAATCGTAACGCGCTCTACAAGCTCCTGCACGATGCACGTAAGCGTTTGAAGCGCCGCATGCTCCAAGACGGTATACGCCCTGACGACATACTGGCGGCATTCTGACGGACCGATGATGAAGGAGGAGGCGAGGAATGCTCGTGCGTAGCGGCGATCCGTACCGCGAGCTGAAAGCCGCGCACGGCCGGCCGGCGCGTCCGCCACGCCGGACCGCGGCGCTGCACGACGAGATGACGCGCTTGGCTCGCGAAGCACTGCGCGCCGCGCTGGACATGACCCGCGACGAGGAGCTCGACTGCGGCGAGTGCCACGAGCTGCTGGACCTGTTCGCGGAGATGCACGCCGCCGGCAAGGACGTAAAGGCTTTGCTGCCGCTGGTGTACCTCCACCTGCAGGCGTGCGGGGACTGCTTCGAAGAGTTCGAGGCGCTGCGCCGCATCGTCGCCGCGACGCGATGACCGCCTGCGACCGGCATGTCCGGCTGGTGCTGGCCGGCCCCCGTGACGGGCGCAACGTGGGCTCGGTGTGCCGGGCGATGAAGACCATGGGGATGCGCGACCTTTCCATCGTCGCCGGCGACTTCGATCCCACCGACGCGCGCGCGGCCGCCGTGCACGCCGCCGACGTGTTCGATTCCGCGGCGCGCCCCGCGACGCTGCAGGAAGCGATTGCCGACTGCGACGAGGCGATCGCCATCAGCCGGCGCCGCGGCAAGCGCCGCAAACGGGCGCCCATGCCGCTCTCCGAACTGGCCGGGCACTTGGCAGGCCGCGGGCCGGGCACGACCGCCCTGGTCTTCGGCACCGAGGCGACGGGCCTGCGCGACGAGGAGATCGCCTGCTGTTCCGGCATGCTGTCCATCCCCACCCATCCGGACTTCCCTTCCCTGAACCTCTCGCACGCGGCGCAGATCGTCACCTACGAGCTGTTCCGCGCCCGCGGCCAGCACCTGCCGGCGCGCTATTACGAACCGGTATCCCTGCAGGAAGTGGACGCCGCGCTGGATCCGCTGCTCGACCTGCTGGTCGGGATCGACTTCTTCCGGCAGGCCGGGCCCGAGGAGCTGCGCGTGTTCCTGCGCGACGTCCTGGCGCGGGCGGCGCTGGCCGCGCCCGAGTGCGAGCGGCTGCAGACCCTCTTTCACAGCATGCGAGGCATCGTGCTGCTCCGCCGCGCCTGACCCATAATCGAAGCTGGAGGCTGGCGATGGACTACCGACTGCGCGACGCGGGTGACCTGCCGAGCCCGGCACTGCTGATCGACCTGGACCGGTTCGACCGCAACGCCGACCGCGTGATCGAGATCGCCGGATCCCCGGACCGCGTCTGGCCGCACGTGAAGACCCAGAAGTCGGCCGACCTGGCGCGCCGCCTCATGCGGCGCGGCTTCCGCCGCTTCAAGTGCACGACCATCGCCGAAGCGGAGATGCTTGCCTGCGTGGAGGCGCCGGAGGTGCTGGTCTCCTATCAACTCCTCGGACCGCATCCGCGACGCCTCGCGGAGCTGGCCCGGCGCCATCCCGGCACGCGATTCTCCACGCTGGTCGACGATCCCGGGCCGCTGCGCGCGGTGTCCGCGGCCGCCGCCGGGGCCGGCGTGACGATCGGGGTCATGCTCGACGTGGACCTGGGCATGCACCGCACCGGCGTCGCACCCGACGGCGAGGCGGCGATCGCCCTCTATCGGCTCATCGCCGACCTGCCGGGGGTCGAGCCGGCCGGCCTGCACGGCTACGACGGCCACAACCACCAGCGCAGCCGCGACGAGCGCATCGCCGCCTGCGACCGGGGGACCGCCGCCATCAAGGCCCTGCAGGGGACGCTCGAGGCGGCCCGCCTGGCGGTGCCGCGCCGCATCATGGGCGGCACGCCCACCTTCCCCTGTCACGCCCGCCACGCGGACGCGGAGCTGTCCCCCGGCACCTGCTTCCTGCACGACCTGGGCTATGCCGCCATGCTCCCGGACCTGACGTTCGAGTTCGCAGCGCTGCTGCTCACGCGGGTGCTGAGCGCCTCCACCCCGGGCTACGTGACCTTCGACCTGGGCAACAAGGCGATCGCCGCCGATCCGCCGGGCGAGCGTGGCCGCTTCCTGGCGATCGACGGCGCGCGCACCTTGATCCACAACGAGGAGCATTGGCTGCTGGCGGTCTCGCCCGAGCTGCGGTTCCGGGTAGGCGAGGAGCACTACGTGATTCCCACCCACGTGTGCCCCTGCGTGGCGCTGCACCGGCAGTTCTACGCCGTGCAGGACGACCGCGTGCAGGCGACGTACGAAGTGACCGCGCGGGATCGCGCGCTGACCGTCTGACGGCGGTGAAGACTCCCGCGCCCATGGTTCGGGCCACGCGACACGCCAGGCGATCAGGGCAGGCGTTGCGGACCGTGGTGGAAGAGGGACTGCGACTCGCGCTGGATCGATCCCCACGCACCGAGCCGTACCGCCTTCCCGACCGTAGCGTCGGCGACCCGGACGCGGCCGATCCGCTGGAGGCGCTGTCGGACGAGCTGCCGAGTGCGGATCGCGACTTCGCGCTCCTTCCCGAGCTCCGCACGCGCAACCCGCCGGCACCTGATCTCGAACCAGGATAGCGGCGTGTACGGCATGTTCGGCGGGGGCGGGGGCGGCCGCGGCGGCATGGGCTACCTGCTCCGCCACGGGGACGAGCAGGCACGCCCGCAGATCAGCCGCGCGTTGCTGGGCCGCGTGCTCGCCTACGCGCGCCCGTACATCGGCAGGATCATCCTGCTGTTCACGAGCATCTGCGCGACCATCGGCCTCGGGCTGCTGACGCCGCTGATCGTGCGCGACCTGATCGACACCGCGCTGCCGGAGAAGGACGCATCGCGGCTCAACCTGCTGGCCGCCGGCCTGATCGCCATCCCCGTGGCGGGCGCCGTGATCCGCATCTGGCAGCGCAAGCTGGATGCCACGATCGGCTCCGGGATCATCCTGGATCTGCGCACGGCGCTGTACTCCCACCTGCAGCGCATGTCGATGCGCTTCTTCACCAGCAACAAGACCGGTGAGCTGATGAGCCGGCTCAACAGCGACGTCGTCGGCGCTCAGAGCGCGGTCACCAACACGATGGTCGACGTCACCACCAATCTGATCCAGGTGGCCGGCACGCTGGCGATCATGGTGGCCCTGGAGTGGCGCCTCACCGTGCTGGGGCTGGCCGTGCTGCCTATCTTCCTGGTGCTCGGACGCCGCTTCGGCAAGGCGCTGCGCGAGGTGTCCCGGCAGTCGATGGAGCGCAACGCGCGCATGAACGCCATCATGAGCGAGACGCTGAACATCAGCGGCCTGGTCCTGGTGAAGCTGTTCGGGCGCCGGCGGGAGGAGCAGCGGCGCTTCGGGGAGCAGGCCGAGGGGGTACGAAACCTGGCCATCCGGCAGGCGGTGATCGGCAGCCGCTTCTTCGTGCTGATGGGGATCGCCACCGCGGTCGGCACGGCGGGGATCTATCTGGTCGGCGGCCACCTGCACATCCGCGGCGGCCTGACCATCGGCACGGTGGTCGCCTTCAGCACGTACCTTGCCCAGCTCTACGGGCCACTGCGCTCGCTGAGCAACGTCGCGGTCGTGGTCGCGCAGTCGCTGGTGAGCTTCGAGCGCGTGTTCGAGGTGCTGGACCTGCCGGTCGACATCGAGGAGTCGCCGCACGCGCATCGGCTGGACCGGGCCGAGGGCAGGCTGGAGTTCCGGGAGGTCGGCTTCCGCTACGAGCGCGACGAGCAGCTCCTGCTGACCGAGGCGCGGCGCGCGGCGCGGGTCGAGGACATGGCGTTCACCGCCACCGGCACGCCGCCGGCCGGCGACCAGCCGGCCGGCCCGGGACGACGCAGGCCGCGACCGGAGCGGGTGAGCGCCGCCGCCGCGCCGCCGCCCGCCCACCAGGCGCGAACCTGGGCCCTGGACGACGTGAGCTTCACCGTCGAGCCCGGACGGAGCGTGGCGGTGGTGGGGCCGAGCGGCGCCGGCAAGACCACGCTCACCTACCTGATCCCCCGGCTCTACGACCCGACCCGCGGCCGGATCCTGCTGGACGACCACGACACGCGCGAGCTCACCATGGAGTCGCTGGCCGCCCAGATCGGCATGGTGACCCAGGAGCCGTACCTGTTCCACGATTCGGTCCGCGCCAACCTGCTCTACGCGGCGCCCGACGCGGACGAAGCGCGCGTCGCCGACGCATGCCGCGCCGCCAACATCCACGACTTCATCGCCGCGTTGCCGTCCGGCTACGACACGGTGGTGGGAGAGCGCGGGTACCGCCTCTCGGGCGGCGAGAAGCAGCGGCTGGCCATCGCCCGCGTGATCCTCAAGGACCCGCGCGTGCTGATCCTGGACGAGGCGACCAGCCATCTGGACACCCGCTCGGAGGCGCTGATCCAGGAGGCCCTGAGCCGCGTCGTGACCGGCCGCACCTCGATCATCATCGCCCACCGGCTGAGCACCATCCTGGCGGCCGACCTGATCCTGGTGCTGGACCGAGGCCGGATCGTGGAGCGCGGGCCGCACGCCGAACTCAGCGTCGACGGCGGCCTGTATCAGCGGCTGTACGAGACGCAGTTCCGGGAGTAAGATGCGTCGGCACGGGTTCCTGCGACTCCGCAGGCGCGGGACCCGACAGAGCAGAACAGAGGCAAGAGGAACAGAGCGTTGAGCACGAGTTCACAGTTCGCCGCACCATGTACCCTGGAGGAGGCGACGGCCCTGCTGGCCGAGCACGGCTCCGCCGCGCGCGTGGTAGCCGGCGCCACCGACCTGATGGTGCAGGTGCGCATCACCGGCACCTATCCCGAGCATTACGTCGACATCAAGCACATCCCCGAGGTCAACGTCATCGATCTGCAGGACGGCTGCCTGCAGATCGGCGCCGCCGTCTCATGCGCGGCGCTGGCAGACCGCGACGACGTCCGCGCGGCCTTTCCCGGCCTGGTCGAGGCGGCGGAGCTGATCGGCTCCACGCAGATCCAGAGCCGCGCCACGCTGGGCGGCAACCTGTGCAACGCCAGCCCCGCCGCCGACACGGTGCCGTCGCTGATTGCGCTCGATGCGGACGCGGTGATCGCCGGGCCACAGGGAACGCGCACGGTCAAGGTGACCGACGTGCCAACCGGCCCCGGCTCCACCTCTCTCGGCCCCGGCGAGATGCTGGTCGCGTTCCAGATCCCGGTGCCGCCGACGGGCTCTGCCGATGCGTACCAGCGGTTCATCCCGCGCACGGAGATGGACATCGCCGTGGTCGGCGTGGGCGTGAGCGTGGCCCTGGACGCATCCGGCGCCTGCACGGCGGCACGGGTCGCGCTGGGCGCGGTCGCTCCCACCGCCTTCGTGGCGGAGGAGGCGTGCGCGGCCCTGGTCGGCACCGACCTGGGCGACGAAGCGCTCGCCGAAGCGGGCCGGCGGGCGTCGGCCGCGGCCCGGCCCATCAGCGACCGGCGCGGCACGGCCGAGTTCCGGCATGACGTGACCGAGGTATTGACCAGACGCACCGCTGCCGTAGCGCGCGACCGCGCGCGGGCGCGAAACTGATACGCGAGAGGGAAGGAACGAGAAGAAGATGGCGAAGATCCACGTAGAGACGACGATCAACGGCGACCCGACGGAGTTCCTGTGTGAGGCGCATCAGAGTCTCTCCGAGGTGTTGCGCGAGGAGTTGCACCTGTTCGGCACCAAGGAGGGCTGCACCACCGGCGACTGCGGCGCGTGCACGGTCGTGATGGACGGCCGCATCGTGTGCTCGTGCCTGGTGCTCGCCGCCGAGGGGCACGGCAAGACCATCGACACGATCGAGGGCGTCGCCGACGGCGAGAAGCTGCACCCGCTGCAGGAGGCGTTCCTGGAGAACGCGGCGCTGCAGTGCGGCGTGTGCACGCCGGGCTTCATCGTCGCCGCCAAGAACCTGCTGGAACGCAACCCCGATCCGTCCGAGCAGGAGATACGCTACTGGCTGGCCGGCAACCTGTGCCGCTGTACCGGCTACGACAAGATCATTCGCGCGGTGCAGCAGGCCGCCGCGGCAACCGGGTAGGAGGAAGGAACATGGCAGAGACCAACGGCAAGAACGGCTCCGAGGGCAACGGCACCTACAAGGTCCTGGGCACGCGGCCGGTCCGTCACGACGGGCTGGACAAGGTCACCGGCCACGCCAACTACGGCGCCGACCTGTCGCTGCCCGGCATGCTGCACGCCAAGTTCGTGCGCAGCCCGCACGCGCACGCGCGGATCCTCTCGATCGACACCTCCAGGGCGGAGGCGATGCCCGGCGTGAAGGCCGTGGTCACCGGCGCGGACTTTCCGCCGCCGCCTGTCGGCATCGCCGAGTCGGGCGAGACCCCGGCCGACTTCTCCGACCTGGCGCGCAACGTGATGGCGCAGGACAAGGCGCTGTATCACGGCCACGCGATCGCCGCGGTGGCGGCGACCACCCTGCGGCAAGCGGAAGAGGCCGCCAAGGCGGTCGCGGTCGAGTACGACGTGCTGCCGCCGGTCCTGGATGTCCGCGACGCCATGCGCGACGACGCGCCGGTGCTGCACGAGTCGATGCGCACCAAAGGCCTGGCCGATCCGCCCGACCGGCCCACCAACATCGCCAGCTACTCCGTCTACGAGCTCGGCGACATCGAGGCCGGGTTCGCCGAGGCCGACGTCGTCATCGAGCGCGAACACACCGTCAACACCGTCCACCAGGGCTACATCGAGCCGCACGCCGCAGTCGTGCGCACCAGCGAGGACGGCCAGGTGACGATCTGGGCCTCCAGCCAGGGACACTTCATGATCCGCGAGCTCTCCGCGCAGCTCCTGCACATGGACATCTCCCAGATCAAGGTGCTGCCCGCCGAGATCGGCGGCGGCTTCGGCGGCAAGACCACCGTCTATCTGGAGCCGGTCGGCATCCTGCTGTCGCGCAAGTCCGACCGGCCGGTGAAGCTGGTCATGACCCGCGACGAGGTGTTCCGCGCATCCGGTCCGGCGCCGGCCTCCTACATCCGCTGCAAGCTCGGCGCCACCAGGGACGGCACGCTGACCGCCGGCTACGCCTACATGGCCTACGAGGCGGGCGCCTTCCCCGGCTCCGCCGTGGGAGCCGGCATGATGGGCATCTTCGCTCCCTATGATCTGCCGAACCTCAGGATCGAAGGCTACGACGTGTGCGTGAACAAGCCGCGCTCCACCGCCTACCGGGCGCCGGGCGCTCCCAACGCCACCTTCTCCGCGGAGACCATCCTGGAGGAGATCGCCGAGAAGCTCGGCATCGATTCGCTGGACATCCGGCTTCGCAACGCGGCCGTCGAGGGGATCACCAACGCCACCGGTGTGCAATGGCCGCGTATCGGCCTCGTGGAGACGCTGGAGGCGGCGCAGGCACACGATCACTACAGCGCCCCGCTCGGACCCAATCAGGGCCGCGGCGTCGCCGCCGGCTGGTGGATGAACGCGGGCGGCCTCTCCTCCGCGACGCTGCAGATCAACGAGGACGGCACCGCTTCGGTCGGCGAGGGCAGTCCGGACATCGGCGGCTCGCGCGCGGTGATGGCGATGATCGTCTCCGAGGAGCTGGGCATCCCGGTCGACAAGGTGCGCCCGCAGGTGGCCGACACCGAGTCGGTCGGCTATACCGGCGTGACCGGCGGCAGTCGGGTCGCCTACGCCACCGGCTGGGCGGTCACCAACGCCTGCCGTGACGCCATCAAGCAGATGCGCGAATGCGCCGCCAAGATCTGGGAGGTGGACGCCGAGCAGGTCGAGTGGTCCGACGGCAAGGCCGTTCTCCCGGGCCAGGGCAAGGAGCTGTCCCTGAAGGAGATCGTCGCGGAGGCGCACGCTACCGGCGGCATGATCACCGCCGCGAGCTCGCTCAACGCGCCGGGCGCGGCGGCCGCCTTCGGGACGCACATCGCCGACGTCGAGGTCGATCCGGAGACAGGCCGCGTGCTGGTCACCCGCTACACGGTGTGCCAGGACGCCGGCAAGGCGCTGCACCCCTCCTATGTGGAAGGCCAGATGCAGGGCGGCGCCGCGCAGGGCATCGGCTGGGCGATCAACGAGGAATACGTCTTCAACCCCGACGGTGTGATGGAGAACGCCGGCTTCCTGGACTACCGCATGCCGGTGGCCCTCGACCTGCCGATGATCGACACCGTGATCGTGGAAGTGCCCAATCCCCGCCACCCCTACGGGGTGCGCGGCGTCGGCGAGGTGCCGATCGTGCCGCCCATCGCCGCGATCGCCAACGCCGTCCACGCGGCGGTCGGCGTACGCATGACCGCCTGCCCGATGTCCCCGCCGCGCGTGCTGGCGGAGCTCAAGGCGAAGGCCCGCTCACCGCAGGCGGCGGCTGCCGGGTAGGGCCGGGGAACGGCGTAGCGGCGTGCGGGTCGAGATTCCGGCTCGCTTCCGGACCTTCACCGGTGGCGTCGGCGAGGTGGAGAGCACGGCACCGACGGTGCGCGCCCTCATCGAGGAGCTGGACGCGCAGTTTCCCGGCCTCGGCCGGGAGCTGCGGCTGACGTCGGCCGTGGCCGTGGACGGCGACATCGTCGCCGACAACATCCGCGCGGCGTCACTGAGACGGATCGACCAGGCCGAAACGATCCTGTTCGTGCCGGCCGTAAGCGGAGGCTGATCTCATGCGAAAACCCCTGATTGCTCTGCTCGTCACCCTCACTCCGGTCGGCATCGCCGCAGGCGAGCCGTTCGCGGTCGTGGAGCTGTTCACCTCCCAGGGGTGCAACTCATGCCCCGGCGCGGAGGCGGTGCTGCGCGACCTGAGCGCCCACGCGCGTGAGTCCGGCCTGCGCATCATCCCGATCGAGTGGCACGTCGACTACTGGGACCGGCTGGGCTGGCCCGATCCGTTCGGAGCACCCGAGCACTCACAGCGCCAGCGGCGCTACGCCCGCGCGCTGGGCCAGCGCGGCCCCTACACGCCGCAGATCATCGTCAACGGCACCACCATCGTGCGGCCCGCCCAACGCAAGCGGCTCGTGTTCGACCAGGCGGAGCTGACGCTCCAGAAGCCCGCGAAGGCGGAGGTGTCCCTGAGCGCCGACCTCGTGGACGGATCGCTCGACATCACCTACGCGGTCAACGACGCGCCGCGACGGGCGGCCGTGATGCTGATCGTCGTCGAACGCGACCTCGGCAACCACGTGCCGCGGGGCGAGAACCGGGGCAAGACGCTGCGCCATGACGAGGTCGTCCGCGCGCACCACGACATGGGACGGTTCGGGCGGGAGACGAGCGGAACGACAACGCTGCAGATGTCGGAGGAAATCGACCCGGCGAAGGCGTCCCTGATCTGCATCGTCCACGACCCGGTCACCATGGAGATCGTGGGCGCCGCCAGCGTCGATCTCATATAGGCTCCGAGCAATACCGACTGCAGTACCACGCTTGACCCGGATCCGGTCTCTGAGCGATGGGGGCGGCACGCGCTTCGTGCTGCTGATCGGCGCGTTCGCGCTGTTCTCGGCGGGCATGACCATGTTCGAGATCAACTTCCCGCACTACCTGCGCGGGCAGTTCCAGATGGGCGCGGGCTTCCGCAGCTTCCTGGAGTTTCCGCGCGAGTCGCAAGGCTTTGCCGTGGTGTTCTACGCGGTGCTGCTCGGCGCGGCCACCGAGCGGCGCCTGTTCGCGCTGGCGGCGACGGTGACCGCGGTCGGCATGACGGCGCTGGCGCTGCTGCCCGCGCGCGCCATCCCGGACTCGATCGCCGGACTGGCTCCCTCCCTGCCGCTGCTGGGCCTGGTGATGGTGCACTCGGCCGGCATGCACCTGGCGATGGTGATGGAGCAGTCGATCGTCATCGAGTCCGGCGGGCTGAGCGGCGCCGGGCGGCGCCTGGGCTGGGTCGCCTTCTGGCGGACCATCGCCGCGCTGGTCGCGGCGCTCGCGATCCTGGGCATCGGCAGGCTGTTCGACGTCGGCAACCGGCCGTACTTCGTCGCCGGGGCGGCGCTGTCGCTGGCGGCCGCCGTGCTCATCACGGTCGCCACCCGCGGAGACCCGAGCGCGCGCGGCACCCGGCGTCGCCTGCGGTTCGAGCGCCGGTTCAACCGCTACTACCTGCTGTGCGCGCTGTTCGGCGTGCGCAAGCAGGTGTTCATCACGTTCGCGCTGTGGACGCTGGTGACGGTGTACGAGCAGCCGCTCGGCACGGTGGCGCTGCTCTGGTTCCTGTTCTCGGGGGCGGGGCTGGTCACGCAGCCGCTGATCGGCGCGGTCATCGATCGCGTGGGTCCGCGGCTGACCCTGACCGTCGACGCGCTGATCCTGCTGCTGGTCTGCCTGCTGTACGGATTCGCCGAGCACCTGTTCTCCGCGGGCGTGGCGCTCATCGTGGTCGGAGCCACCTACGTGCTCGACCACCTGCTGTTCTTCGCGGGCTCCGCGCGCGCGGTGTACGCCGGCAGCGTGGCGCCCGGCCGCTCGGACCTGTCGCCGACCCTGTCGATGGGCGTGACGATCGACCACGTCTTCTCCATGACGGTGCCGCTGGCCGGTGGGCTGCTCTGGAAGACGCTCGGCTACGAATCCGTGTTCGTGGCCGCGGCGGTGATCGCCGGCGTGACCGCCGTGGTCGCCGCCGGCATCCGCGTCCCTTCAGCGCAGTCCACGGCCGAGCCGCTGCTGCGCGACTGAGCCGGCGACACGTGGTAGCCGCCGGCGGACCGGCGGAGCGGTCGGGTCGATGGCGCTCGCCGATGCCGCGGGTCTGACGTAGAATGCCGCCCGTGAACGACTCGAAACCGACTTCAAGCGATCGAACTGCGGGCGCCCGGCGCCTGGCGGCGCGGATCGGCGGCGCCGGTCTTGCGGCGCTGCTGGCCGTCGCCTGCCAGGCAGATGAGGGAAACGCCGCCGCCGACCTGGATCCCGGCCTGTATGCCGAGATGGAGACCAGCCGCGGGACGATCATCCTGCGGCTTGAGCATGAGAAGGTGCCGCTGACGGTCGCCAACTTCGTCGGCCTCGCCGAAGGAACGATTCAATTCAGCGGCAAGAAGGAGGGGCCGTACTACGACGGACTGACCTTCCATCGCGTGATCGACGATTTCATGATCCAGGGCGGCGACCCGACCGGCACCGGCCGCGGTGGCCCGGGCTATCAGTTCCCGGACGAGATCGACCCGTCGCTCCGCCACGACCGACCCGGCACCCTGTCGATGGCCAACGCCGGCCCCGACACCAACGGCAGCCAGTTCTTCATCACCCACGTGGAGACGCCGTGGCTTGACGACCGCCACGCCGTGTTCGGCTACGTCGTGTCCGGTCAGGACGTGGTCGACGCCATCCGCCAGGGGGACAGGATCGAGAACCTGCGCATCCTCCGCATCGGACCGTCGGCTGACGGCTTTCGGGTCGACCAGCGCATGTTCGACGACTTGCGCGGCAGCGCACGTGCGGAGGCCGATGCCGAGGTGAGCCGCCGCTGGCCCGGCGCCACGGTGACGGAGAGCGGTCTGCGGTACCTGGTCGAGCAAGCGGGCGAGGGAGAGGAACGGCCCGGGCCCGATACGTACGTGGAGGTCCACTACGTCGGCAGCCTGTTGGACGGCACGGTGTTCGACAGCTCGCGGGAGCGCGGCACCCCTGCGGTGTTTCCGGTCAACCGCGTCATCCTCGGATGGCAGGAAGCCCTGCAGGACATGCGCAAGGGCGAACGGCGGACGTTGATCGTTCCGCCGGAACTCGGCTACGGCGACCGCGGCTTCCCGCAGGCGCGGATCCCGCCGGGCGCCTACCTGGTCTTCGACGTCGAGCTGTTGCGCTTTCCGGTCGATGCCCCCGACGGACGGTAGCCGCCTGGCGGACCGCACCCTCGACAAGACGCAGATCGCGGCCCTTCCGCTCGGCTGGTTTCCCGGCACGATCCACGTGGCCGATTCGGCCGAGGCGGTCGCCGATGCGCTCACGGCCTTCGACGGCGTCGGCGTGCTGGGCCTGGACACCGAGACCCGCCCCTCGTTCCGGCGTGGCGAGCGGCATCCGGTTGCCGTCCTGCAGCTCGCTTCCGACGAACACGCGGTGCTGGTGCAGCTTCGCTGGGCGGGTGTGCCGCCGCCGCTGCGCGACCTCCTGGAGTCGGAGCGGATCGTCAAGGCCGCGCAGGCGCCGGCTGACGAATTGCGCGCGCTGCGCACGCTCTACGGGGTACGACCCCGCGGAGTCGTCGATGTCGGCCGCACCGTGCGCGAAGCGGGCTTCACCCCCTCGAGCGTGCGCGGTCAGGCCGCGCACTTTCTGGGTATCCGCATCTCCAAGAGCGCGCAGGTGTCCAACTGGGCCGAACGCCGCCTGACACCCGCTCAGCAGCGCTATGCGGCCACCGACGCCTGGGTGTGCCGCCGGAGCTACCTGACGCTTGCGGAACGCGCCGACGGAGCGCCGGGGTGAGCGCGGTGCGCTCCCTGGCGGCCGTGTGCCTGGCGGCCGTCACGCTCACGTCGTGCGTGGACATCGAGATGCGCCTCGTCATGCGGCGCGACGGCGCCGGCCGCCTGGAGTTCAGCTATCGCGTCCCGCGGGAGGCGGCCACCCTGATGGACCCGGTCGAAGGCGTCCCGGCCGTGCCGCTGCCGATCGACCGGGCGGACTTCGAGGCGTCGCTCGCCGGCGCGGACGGCGTCCGCCTGCGCCGGTTCCGGCGCACGGACCAGGAGGAAGAGGTGCGCATCGAAGCCCGGATCGACTTCGACAGCATCGACGCGCTCCGCGCCGTCCCGGGGTTCGCGGACCTGCCGGTATCCTTCACGGCCACGGGCGCAGGCGGCGGGGAGCTGTCCCAGCGCGTGGTGCCCGCACGGCCCGCCCGCGACGCGCCGGACGAGCGCATGGTGGAGTTCGTGCAGGCCCATGCCGGCGATTCGCGGGTGACGTTCGTGGTGGTCGCGCCCCGCGACATTCAGGCTGCCGACGGGGGGACGATCGACGCCGACCGCCGCACCGCGCGCTTCTCGCAGTCGCTGGCCGACTACCTGACGGAGGCCGGCCCGGTGGATCTGACGGTCCGGTGGTAGGGTTGACGCAAGGGCATGCGATGGGCCATAGTATGGGCACCAGCCGCCTGTGGCGGTACGACCGCCTGATTTCCCCTTAGGCAAAACATCCACTGGAGCTCGGTACGATGGACGTTCTCAAAGACGTGAAGAAGGCGGAGGAAGACGCCGAGAGCATCGAACGGGACTACCGTGCCAAAGCCGCCGAGCTTCTTGCCTCCGTGACCGACAGACTCGACGAACGCCGGCAGGACCTCACGGCGGAGCTTGACGGCGATCTGGAGCGGCGTACTGCCGAGCTCGATCGCCAGTTCCATGCCGAACGGGAAACGATCGTCGCCTCCGGGCGCCGGCAGCGCAAAGCGGCGGAAACCTCCGCGAGCAGCCGCCATGACGCGGCACTGCAGCTCATCCTGAAGCGAATACAGCGGTAGTCCGCGCGTGGCCATCGCAGACCTCATCAAGGTGGAGGTCGTCCTGCCGAAGGACGACCTGGACAGCGCTCTGTCCGGACTGGAGCGCTCCGGGTTGCTGCATGTCGACGATATCCACGACCGGCTCGATGAAGAGCTCGCCGAGCAGGAAGCGGAGGCGCCCGTGGCGGGCGGGGGCGCGGCAGGCCGGCAGGCAGACATCGACTTCCTGTTGCAGCTCTTCCAGCGCTTCGCACCCGTCAAGAAGGGGTTGCTGGAGGAGTTCTTCGGCTCCCCCCCGCCACGGACACGCGACCAGCTCACGCACCTGGTCGAAAGCGTCGACGTGGCGGAGTTGCGCGGCCGGCTCGGCGCGGAGCTCGCCCGCTACGACGAGCTGCTCTCTGAGCAGGCGCTCCTGCAGCAGCGCCGGACCAACCTCGAACCCTGGCAGCCGCTCGACGCGAGCCTGGCGGATCTGTCCGCCGGCCGCCACACCACGCTGCTACCGGTGCGGATGCCCGGCAGCGCCGACGCCCTGACCGCTGCCGTCGGCGACGGCGCGCTCGGCCCGTCGGCGGCCTACGCTCCGGTTTCGGCCGGCAAGCGCGACAGCTACGGGGTGCTGGCCGTCCTGAACGAGCAGCTCGCCGATGCCCAGGACGGCCTGCGCCGGCTGCGCGGCGAGGCGGTCGACCTGCCCGGCGACGACCTGACCCCGGCAGCCGCGCTGCGCGCGACCGACGCCCGCATCGCGGAGATCGACGGCCGGCTCACCGAGCTGCGGCGCAGGTTCGTGACCGCTTCGGAGCGCTATCGGGGCGCGATCCTCGCGCACGCCGATGCCGCGTCCGGCACACGGGCGGAACAGGACGCCCGGCGCCGGCTGTACTACACGAAGCGCGCTGCGGTCCTCACCGGCTGGGTGCGCAGCGAACACGCCGACCCCCTGCGCCTCGTGCTGTCCCAGACCTGCCCGGGGGCGCGGGCGCGATTCTCGGCGCCGGAGACGGCCGATGATCCGCCGGTCGACCTCAACAATCATACCTTGATCCGACCCTTCGAATTCCTGATCCGCATGTTCGGCATGCCGAGGTACTTCGGCATCGACCCGACGCCGTTCGTGGCGGTGGCGATGACGCTGTTCTACGCCGTGGCGCTCGGCGATGCCGGCTACGGAATGCTGCAGGTGCTCCTCTGCCTGTGGCTGATGCGCCGCTACGAGTCGGCCGGCGAGACCCGGCTGTTCCTGCGCATGTTCGTCATCACGGGCATCGCCGCGATCGTGGTGGGCGTGCTCACCTGGAGCTTCTTCGGCGCCAGCCCGGGCATCGAAGGAGGCAAGATACTGGGGTTCCTGCCGCTGATTACACCGACCACGCAGATCACGGAACTGATGGCATTCACCATCGGCGTCGGCGTCGTCCTCCAGCTCGCTTCGATCGTCGCCGGCGTGGTCGACTTCTGGAAGTCGGGCCAGCGTCTGGACGCCGTACTGGAGCGGGGGACGTGGCTGGCACTCCTGGTAGCGCTGATCTTCTGGATCGCCGTGCGCGCCGCCGGTGCGTCCGCGCTGGATGTTCCTTCCACGGTGCTGCTGGCGGCTGCCGCGGTGGCGGTGATCCTCTTCAGCATCCGGGAGGGAGGGAGCATCACCCGCGTGCTGACGGGTATCCTTTCGCTGTACGGGATCGTCGGCTACTACGGCCTGGTGGCGTTCTTCTCGGACGTCCTGTCCTACATGCGGCTGGGAATCCTGGCCCTGACCTCGGCGTTCATCGGCCAGGTCGGCAACCTGATGGGCGGCCTGTTCTTCGCTGCCGGAGGCGGTGCGGCGCTGGTGATCGGCGTGCTCATCGGGGTACTCATCATCGTCCTGTTCCATGTCCTGAACCTGGTTCTCAGCATGCTGGGGGCCTTCGTACACTCGCTGCGGTTGAATTACCTGGAGTCCTTCCAGCGGTACTTCGAGGGCGGAGGCCGTGCGTTCGCCCCGTTGCGCGGCGAAGCCAAGCACTATCGAATCGTCGACACCATATTGAATCGGTGACCTAAGGAGGCACGGATGGAGATCTCTCTCGGCTTTGCGATCGCCCTGCTCGGCGGGGCCCTGGCCGCCGGTCTGGCGGCATACGGATCGTCGGTGGGCGTCGGCCTGGCCGGCGAGATGGCCGGCGGCGTCATCTCGGAAGATCCCGACCGTTTCGGCCTCATGCTGATCCTGCAGGCGCTGCCGGCGACGCAGGCGATCTACGGGCTGGTGGTAGCGATCCTGGTACTGCTCAAGCTCGAAGCGCTCAGTGGCAACGCCCTGGTCGACCTCGACCTGAAGAGCGGTCTCTGGGTGTTCGCGGCCTGTGTGCCGGCGATGTTCGGCGAGCTCATATCGCCGATCTGGCAGGGCAAGGTGGCGGTCGCGTCGATGGGCGCGGTGGCCAAGAAGCCGGACACCTTCGGGCGCGCGCTGATCCTGCCGGTCATGGTGGAGACCTTCGGCTTGTTCGCGCTGATCGCCACCCTGATCATCCTGCAGGTCGCCATCCCGTCCCTTGTCTGAGATGGCCGGCGACAACCTGGTCGAGCAGATCCTGACCGCGGCGCGCGAGCGCGGCGAACAGGCGCTGCAGGCGGCGCAGGCGGACTACGACGAACGGTATCGGGCGGGGCTGAACGAGCTCACGCGCACCATCGAGGAGCGGCGCGAGCGCGAGAACCGGCAGGCCGAGGACCGGCTGCGGCAGCGGCTGTCGGGGGCGCGGCTGGAACAGAAAAAGCAGCTCGTGTCGCTGCGCCGGCGACTGATCGACGACCTCTACCGCGACGCGTGGGATCATGTGAGCTCCGGGGACGCCTACCGCGCCTACCTGGAAGCCCAACTCCGCGAGCATGCCACGCCCGGCGACCGGCTGGTCGTCTCGCAGCGCGAAGCGGACCTCTTCGCCGGCGCATTGAGCGGTCTGCTGGCCGACCACGGCGTATCCCTGGCCGATGAGCAGGGCAGGTTCCGCGGCGGATTCATCATCGAGCGCGGCCCTGCCGGCCGAGCGGAGGTGCGTCTCAACTGTACGCTGGATCAGGCGTTCAGCGAGCTTCAGGAAGACACCGAGATCGATGCGGCCGAGGTCCTGTTCGGCACGGAATCCGCCGGGAGCGCCTGAGCGAGCGATGCCGCGAACCGAGCGCGACTTCAACTTCCTGACCGGCCTCCTGAAGTGCCGGGAGCGCGAGCTGGGCGACGAGTCCCTCGCGCGGGAGCTGGTGTCGGCACGCAGCATGGCCGAGGTGGTCGCGGCACTGCCGCCGGGCCGCTTCGCCCAAGTCGTCGCGGCCGACCCCACCGACGCCGGCATCGAACGGGCCGCCACCGAAGAGCTGGCGGAGCTCTGGAAGGTCGTGGCCGACTACGCCCCGGTCCCGGAGCTGGCCGATCTGGTGGCCGCCCCGCTCGATCTGCACAATCTCAAGACGGCGCTGCTCGGCCACCTGCGTGGCGAGCAGTCGACCGGCCTGTATCAGCCCACCGCGCTGGTGGACGACGATGTGCTGGCCGAGGTGGGAGAGCTCTCGACCGCCCGCGTCCCCTACCACTACCTGCCCGCCATCCAGGCCGGCCTCACCGCCTACTACGGCGCTGATCGCTCCCCGCAGGCGCTGGAGCTGGCGATGGACCGCTCGCGCAGTCTCCTGCTGGTCGACATCGCCGCGCGGCGTTCGCGCGCACTGGCCGCGATCCTTGCCGACTGGAGCGACCTGGCCGTGGCCGAGACGATCATGCGCGGCAAGGACGCCGGGCTTCCGTGGCGGGTCGTCCGCTGGGGATCGCACGGACTGCCGGAGCAGACGCGGCTGCAGGAACTGTTCGACAGTCCCACGGGCGAGTGGGCGCAGATGCGCGTCTTCGCGCGCCCGCTGCTCACCGCCGCCGTGCAGGCGCTGGGCCAGGGCGCAGGCACGCGGGAGACGATCCTGCGGCTGCAGGCCGAGCTCACCACACGGTTGGGAGCCTCCCGCTACGCACCGGCGTCTCTGGAGTACGCCTACTACTTCGTGCGCCGCAAGCTCAACGATCTGGCCAGCTTCCGCATCTCCTGCCTGGGCGCGCTGCGCGAGCTGTCGAACGAAGCGCAGGCGGCCCGTCTGAACCTGGGTTTCGGTTGATCATGGCCGGCTCTTCGGAGACGAGCTACAAGATCGCCATGATCGGCGACGCGTCCACGGTCGCGGGCTTCGCGGCCGGCGGCGTGCAGGGCTACCCGCAGGACCCGGACGATCCGGCGCAGACCCTGTCCGTCCTGACCGATCTGGCGCGGAGCGGCGAGTATGCGATCATCTTCATCACCGAGCAGTTGGCCGAGCCGCTGTTCGACGCCATCGAACGGATAGAGACCGGCGCGGTGCCGGCGATCATCATCGTCCCCGATCAGTCGGGGACCCGCGGCATCGGCTACGAGCGCATCCGCCATGCCGTCGAACGGGCGATCGGCATCGATCTGCTCGGCGCGAGCTGACACACAGACAGGGGAGAAAGCAGGAAATGGCTGGGATCATCACGCGGGTTTCGGGCCCATTGGTGCAGGCGCAAGGCCTGGACAACCCGATCATGTACGAGGTGGTCAAGGTCGGCGACGCGGGCCTGTTCGGCGAGATCATCGGCATCGAAGGCGACAGCGTGTCCATCCAGGTCTACGAGGAGACCGGCGGCATCGGCCCCGGCGAGCAGGTGGCCAGCACCGGCACGCAGCTCTCGGTCGAGCTCGGCCCCGGCCTCATCGAGCAGATCTACGACGGCATCCAGCGCCCGCTGGACGTGATCGCCGGCGACCACGGCGAGTTCATCGCGCGCGGCATCGAGGCGCCCCCGATCGATCAGGAGTGCATCTGGGAATTCAACGCAACCGCCGACAGCGGCGAGCAGGTGACCGCCGGACAGCGGCTCGGCTGGGTTCAGGAGACGGAGATCGTCAGGCACTGGATCATGGTGCCGCCCGGCCTGTCCGGCACGCTCAGCGGCCTGCGCTCCGGCTCGTTCACGGTCAAGGACGTGATCGGCACGCTCACCGACGAGCTGGGCACCACCCACGAGCTGCGCCTCGCGCACCGCTGGCCGGTCCGCATCGGACGGCCCTACCGGCGCAAGGTCAACCCCGACACGCCGCTGGTCACCGGCCAGCGGGTGGTCGACACCTTCTTCCCGCTGGCCAAGGGCGGCACCGCCTGCGTGCCGGGGCCGTTCGGCTCCGGCAAGACGGTCGTCCAGCACCAGCTCTCCAAGTGGGCGGACGCCGACATCATCGTCTACGTGGGCTGCGGCGAGCGCGGCAACGAGATGACCGACGTCCTGCTGGAGTTCCCGGAGCTGACCGACCCGAAGTCGGGGCGCCCGCTCATGGAGCGCACCGTGCTGATCGCCAATACTTCCAACATGCCGGTCGCCGCCCGCGAGGCGTCGGTCTTCACCGGCATCACGCTGGCCGAGTACTTCCGCGACATGGGCTACGACGTGGCGCTCATGGCCGACTCCACCTCACGCTGGGCGGAAGCCATGCGCGAGATCTCCGGCCGCCTGGAGGAGATGCCGGGCGAGGAGGGGTACCCGGCTTACCTCTCGTCGCGGATCGCCGAGTTCTACGAGCGCGCCGGCAAGGTGATCCCGCTGGGATCGGAAGAGCTGTGCTCGCTGTCGGTGATCGGCGCGGTGTCGCCGCCGGGCGGCGACCTGTCCGACCCGGTCGTGCAGGGCACCCTGCGCGAGGTGCGCGTGTTCTGGTCGCTGGAGGCGCGGCTGGCCTACGCCCGGCACTTCCCGTCGGTCGACTGGCTGACGTCCTATTCGCTGTACTCCGACGCGATGGGCCGCTTCTACGACACGGAAGTCTCGCCTGCGTTCCTGTCCGACCGCGCCGAGGCGCTGCGCCTGTTGCAGGAGGAATCGGACCTGCAGGAGATCGTGCGTCTGGTCGGCATCGACTCGGTGTCACCGCAGGACCGGCTGGTGCTGGAGACCGCGCGGTCGCTGCGCGAGGACTTCCTGCAGCAGAACGCCTTCCACGACGTGGACACCTACGCGTCGCTGGACAAGCAGCGCCTGATGCTGCGCACCATCCTGAGCTTTCACGAGCAGGGGCTTGCGGCGCTGGACCGCGGCGCCGACGTCAACGCCGTCGCCGAGCGGCCCATCCGCGAGCGGATCGGCCGCATGAAATTCGTGCCGGAGCAGGAGCGCGAGTCGCTCGCCGAGCTCCAGGAAGAAATGAAGCAGGACATCGCATCGCTCGGCTCCGGTTCCGGTTCCGCAGCCGGGGCCGAGCTGGCGGCGACCGAGGGGGCCAGATGATCCGCGAGTACCGTACCGTCGAAGGGCTGGAAGGCCCGCTGTTGATCGTCGACAGAATCGAGGACGTCAAGTTCGGCGAGCTGGCCGAGGTCGAGCTGGCCGACGGCAGCATACGCCGCGGCCAAGTGCTGGAGGCATCCACGGGCCGCGCCCTGGTGCAGCTCTTCGAGTCATCGCAGGGCATCGGCACCGGTGAGGCGACCGTGCGCTTCCTGGGCAAGAGCATGCGCGTGCGCGTCACGCGCGAGATGCTGGGCCGTATCCTCAACGGCGCAGGCGTTCCGATCGACGACTCGGGAGAGATCGTGCCGGAGGCGTTCCGGGACATCTCCGGGTCGCCGATCAATCCGTTCAGCCGCGACTTCCCGTC
Organism: Spirochaetia bacterium; assembly: GCA_965215345.1. Classification (GTDB taxonomy): domain Bacteria; phylum Spirochaetota; class Spirochaetia; order SZUA-6; family Bin103; genus CATQHW01. The sequence goes on from CBDCDL010000002.1 coordinate 4,637,365, forward strand.
GGAGTTCATCCAGACCGGCATCTCCGCCATCGACGGCAACTTCACACTGGTGCGCGGCCAGAAGCTGCCGATCTTCTCCGGCTCCGGCCTGCCGCACTCGCAGCTCGCCGCGCAGATCGCCCGCCAGGCACGCACGCTCGGCGACTCCGGCGACTTCGCGGTCGTGTTCGCGGCCATGGGCATCACCTTCGAGGAAGCCAACTTCTTCCGCGACGACTTCGAGCGCACCGGCGCCATCGAGCGGGCGGTGCTGTTCATCAACCTGGCCGACGACCCCGTGGTCGAGCGCATCTCCATCCCGCGCGTGGCGCTGACCACGGCCGAGTACCTGGCGTTCGAGCACGACATGCACGTGCTGGTCATCCTCACCGACATGACCAACTACTGCGAGGCGCTGCGCGAGGTGTCGGCGGCGCGCAAGGAGGTGCCGGGACGCCGCGGCTATCCCGGCTACATGTACACCGACCTGTCGCAGATCTACGAGCGCGCCGGCCGCATCAAGGGCAAGCACGGCTCGATCACGCAGTTCCCGATCCTGACCATGCCGGAGGACGACCGCACGCACCCGATCCCGGATCTGACCGGCTACATCACCGAGGGCCAGATCTTCCTGGACCGGGCGATCTACCGGAAGGGCATCCTGCCGCCGATCAACGTGTCGCCGTCACTGTCGCGGCTCATGCAGAAGGGGATAGGCGAGGGCAAGACGCGCGACGACCACCAGGGCGTCGCCAACCAGCTCTTCGCCGCCTATGCGCGCGGCAACGAGATGCGCGAGCTGGCCGTGGTGCTGGGCGAGGCGTCGCTGAGCGAGGTCGACCGCCAGTACGTGACCTTCGCCGACCGCTTCGAGCGCGAGTACGTGAACCAGGGCTTCTACGAGAACCGCGGGATCGAGGACACGCTGCGCATCGGCTGGCGGCTGTTGAGTCTGCTGCCTAGGGGCGAGCTGAAGCGCGTGGACGCCGAGCACATCGAGAAGTACCTGGACGCCGAGCAGGCCGAGCCCGCGGCGGCCAGCGCCTGAGGCCGGCAGCGGAGAGCAGGGGAGCGGCGGATGGCGATCGCGGTCAGTCCGAACAGGATGGAGTTGCTGCGCCTGAAGAAGAAACAGGTGGTTGCGGAGCGGGGCCACAAGCTGCTCAAGGACAAGCTCGAAGGGCTGCTGCAGGACTTCACCGAGATCGTGCGCCGCTACCAGGTCCTGCGCCGGGAAGTGGACGCGGAGATCGCCGAGCTGTTCAAGCGGTTCATCATGGCCTCGGCGTCCATGCCGGCTCCCCTGTACCGCGCGGCCCTGGCATTCCCGGAGTGCGAAGCGCGGCTGTCCATGAGCGAGCGCATGATCATGAACGTGCACGTGCCGGTCTTCGACTTCTCCATCGAAGGCAACATGATCTCCTACGGCATCGACGATACCACCAGCGACCTCGACGACGCCATGGGCGCGCTGCGCGAGACGCTGCAGCGCATGGTCGAGCTGGCGGAGATCGAGAAGACGATCGAGCTGGTGGCCGACGAGATCGAGCGCACGCGGCGCCGCGTGAACGCGCTGGAGTACGTGCTGATCCCGCAGCAGGCCGACACCATCAAGTACATCAGCGCCAAGCTTCAAGAGCTGGAACGCGGCAACATCAGCCGCCTCATGAAGATCAAGGACTTGGTCGCAATGTGACAAGCCGCAATGTGACAACCGGTCAGTCGCAACGGAGACCGCGCTCCCTCTCGTACCGCTCGATCCCCAACCGCAACAACCGCTCGATCAACTCCCCATACGGAATCCCCGACGCTTCCCACAATTTGGGATACATGCTGATACGCGTGAACCCCGGAATGGTGTTCAACTCGTTCACCAGCAGGGCGCCGTCCTCTTGTAGAAAAAAATCGACACGGGCCATGCCGTCGCAACAGAGTGCGCGAAAGGCGCCCAGCGTCATCTCCCGGACCCGCTCGCTCACCGACGGCTCCAGGTCGGCGGGAATCACGAGCTCGGCTCCGTCCTCGTCCAGGTACTTCGCCTCGTAGCTGTAGAACTCGTGGTGGGGGATCACTTCGCCCGGCAGCGACACGATCGGCTTGTCATTGCCCAGCACGGCGCACTCGATCTCGCGCCCGGCGATGGCGCGCTCGATGACGATCTTGCTGTCGTACGCGAATGCCTGCTCGACCGCTTCGGCAAACGCCGCCGGCTCCGCCACCCTGCGGATGCCGACCGACGATCCCAGGTTGGCCGGCTTGACGAACACGGGCGTGCCCAGCGGCCCGGCGATCGCATCCCACCTGGGCTGCGGGTCGCTCGCGTGCGCGACCCGGAAGTCGGCGACGGGGATGCCCGCGCCCACCAGCAACCGCTTCATCACATCCTTGTCCATGCCGACCGCGGCCGCAAGCACGCCGGGCCCCGCGAACGGGATGCCGGCGGTCTTCAGCATTCCCTGCACCGACCCGTCCTCGCCGTAGGGCCCGTGCAGCACCGGGAACACCACGTCCAGCGTCTGCAGCGCCGCGGGCGCGGAGATGCTCGGGCGCGCCGGAGCGGCAACCGGCTGGTCGCCCGCCCCGAGCGGGAACTCGTCCCCCCCCGCCGGGACCGCGCCGCGCTCGTCCGCCAGCAGGGTGCGCGCCAGGAATGCGTCGGGATCCTCGCGCCGCCAGGAGCCGTGCCGGTCGATGCGCAACACCACCACCTCGTGCGCCGACCGGTCGATCGCGTTCAGGACATTGAACGCGGACTGACGGGAGACGTCGTGTTCTGCGGAGCGGCCGCCGTAGATGATGCCGATGCGGATAGCGGAGTCCTACACCACGATGCCACCGCCTGTCATGCCGCGCGGCGATAGGGGGCGGTAAGCGACCCTCGCCCCGAACCGATCGAATTCAGGCGGTGACCTTGTCGACCAATGCCGAGACCGTACGGAAGTTGGCGCGCAGCGCCTCCTCGCAGGCGTCCGGGTCCTTGGGATCGCGGCCTGCCGGCACGTAGTGGCTGGCGACCGACAGGAAGGCCGGGCAGCGGTGCTCGTGCAGGTTGCGCAGCACGGTCTCGTAGTCGGTATGGCCCTGGCCGATCGGACAGTAGGTGAAGTCGAGCTCCGGGCCGCAATTGACGCGCAGGTCCTTCATGTGCAGGCCGTGCACGTAGGGACGGACATTGCGGAAGCCGGCGGTGGCGGTGTCCGATTCGCCGCAGTTGACGTTGTCGGCCGGTCCCCACATCACCTTGATGCGCGGTGATGCCAGCCGCTCGGCGATGCGCCTGAAGTTGCCGGTGGTGTTGGTGTAGTTCCACGGCATCTGCATCAGCACCAGGTTGACGTCGTGGCGCTCGGCCGCCTCCAGCATCAGCGTGTACGCCTTCTCCAGCTTGTCCATGTCGGCGCGGCCGATGATGCCGCCACGCGTGGCCCAGCGCATCGGCCAGGTGGGCGACACGCGGCCCTGCGCGGAGTACTCGCCCGGCCAGGCCAGGGTGAAGGTGCACACGTCGCGGAAACCGAGCCGGGCGCCGATCTGCATGCCCCGCTCCAGCCGCGCGAAGTGATCCCTGAACTGCGGATGCTCGGCCATCGTGTCGATCTCCAGGTCGGCCAGGTGCACCTCCTTGAAGACGTTCCCGCCGAACAGCAAGGGCCGCACGCCGTGCGCTTCCAGGCGCTTGCCGAGGCGGTCGGCCTGCGCGTCCGTCAGCTCGCCGACCGGGCCTTCGGCCCCCAGCGAGTGAACGAGGATGTGCTCTGCGCCGATCGCCCGCACCCGTTCCAATGCCCGGTCGAAATCCGGGATCGGCAGTTCGCCGATGAAGATGCCCAACGTGAATGCATGGTTACCCATGGCTTGAATGGAACATCGGCGTGGCAGCGCCGCGCAAGGGTCCGATCGTCATGACGAAGAGTCCCCGATCTGCGATGCTGGCGGCCATGAGATACGCGTGGACGTGGCGGATCAGGCCGGACCGGATCGACGAGTACGTGCGCATGCACCGCGAGCCGTGGCCGGAGATCATGCGCGAGCACTCCGCGGCCGGTATCAGCGATTACTCCATCTACCGGGACGGCAACCGGTTCTTCTACACCTTCGAGTGCGACGACGTGGAGGCTGCGTTTCGCTACCTTGCCGAATCCGAGGCGTGCCAGCGCTGGAACGCGATCACCAGCACGATGGTGGAGGGATCGTTCGACTTCGAGGAGGCCGAGCCGATCCAGTTCCTGGAGGAGGTCTTCCGCCTGGCATAGCGCTGCCGCGCCTGGCGTCAGTCGGCCTGCGCCGGCAAGCCGAGCTCCAAGCGCGCCGTCGAACGCTCGTACGTCTCCATGGGAACAAGCTACCGTCACGGAGCCGGGCGGACCACCGCGCGGCGAACGCCGACCGGGCGGCGTGTTGCCTCACCCAAAAATCTAACCGTAGAGGCAGCATGCCTCACGTAAGAATCTAACCCAACGAAGGGCGGTTTTCTCCCCCCTCAAGAGAGAGGCATACCCAGCAGTTCAGAAGGAATGCAGCAGAGGCGGCGGTAAAGGGGGTGGGGGTGCGGGGGAGGGGGCGCAACTGCCTGTGGATATGTGGATAAGTGCCGCCGGCAGCCGGGAGGCGGCCGCGCCGGTGGCACGCGGGCGGGAAGATCGCTCTATCCGCATGGATCACCGGGGTGCCGTGCAGCCCGCAGGGACCCGACCTGAACGGGCTGCGGGCCGCTCAGTCGCGCCCGAACCCTCGCGGCGGCTCGACGCTTTCCAGTTCGGCAAGATCCAGCCCGCATATCGTCTCCAGCTTCTGGGCAACCACCGACTCCTGAAGGCTGTCGGGCAGATGGTCGAGCCACGCTTGATATTCACTCTGGAGGTCGAGCAGGGTCCGTACCGCATCCTGCCAGCGTTGCGGTCGGGACCTGCGGTCGTGCCGCCTGCGATACTGCACCCGGGGTTGCTCGGCGTTGCGGCGCTGTCGATAGCGCCGTTGTCGTTCCGCGTTACTCAAAGCCATCGAGCCATCCTACCTGATCCGATTGAACACCGTTACGTAACGGGACCCGGATCATCCGTGCGGCTCTGCCGGTTCGCGCCAACCAGGGTCACCACCGTGCCTCGCGCCGGGGCTGCGGTCGGCTCCCACGAGCGGCCGACGATCGTTTCCGGGCGGTAGCCCCAGAGGGGACGCTTGGCCGGTTCGGTCTGGCAGCGGCGCGGGGCGCGCGTGCAGCCCCGACAGCGAGCGCGTACGGCTCAGCGTCACGGTCCGATCACGACCGGCCGAGGGGCGAGGCGCCCCCCAGAGACCGGTCCGACCCGCCGGCGGCAAACGCTCATCGGTTGCTCGGTCGCACCGAGGGCGGTGTCTTGTCGGCATGCACCCGCAGCAGGTGCTCGGTCAAGCGGGTCAACTCGCGCTTGAGGGCCACCGGGTTCAGTGTCGCGTACTGCTGCTTGAGCCGCGCCTTCACCTCTGCGTCCACCGCCGGGGATTGCAGCATGCGCTGATACGGCGTCTGGGGCTCGTCATAGATGCGGCGCACCTTGCTGCCGTAGCGGGTCTTCTTGATCAGCTTCACCGAGGGGTAGAAGAAGTTGACCAGGAGGCCGAGGGTGCCGTAGATGGCGTGGAGAGCGGCCAGCTCCTCGTCGGTGTCGTAGCGGTGGTAGCCGACCGCGCGGCGCACCACGTGGCCGTTCTTCTGCTCGACGTAGCAGGTGTCGTTCTTGCGGTACGGGCGCCCGCGGGTGAAGGTGATCTGATGCTCGCGGCAGTAGCCGACCAAATGATGGTTGATGAACTCGCTGCCGTTGTCGGTGTCGATGCCCTTGATCGGGATCGGCAGCGTCCGGCGTGCGGCCTGTAGGGCCGCGTGGGTCCAGCGCTGCGCCTTGTTCTGCAGCCCGTGCAGTTGGACCCAGCCGGTGTCGACGTCGGCGATGGTCAGCGTCTGGCAGAAGTCGCCCGAGGCATCGCCGCCGTCGTGGGCCACCAAGTCGATCTCGAAGAACCCCGGCTCCTGCTCGTCCCAGTCGGCGAAGGTGCGGATCGGGATCTGGTGCTTCAGGAGGCTGCCCGGCTTGGTGTGGGTGCGGCCCTTGATCTGCAGCCGCGCGCGCTCGGGCTGCAACAGCCGGTCGATGGTGGCGGCGCTGATGCTCAGCAGCTTGGCGCGCACCTCTGCGGTGAGCGGGATCTCGCCGAACGAGTCGAGCACCGGCAGCATGGTGCGCAGCACGACCACCAGGCGCTTGCCGCACATGAAGTCGAACACGTACCAGATCTGCGTGAGGGCCTTCAGCACCTCCTGGTCGTAGCGGCGCGGTCGCGCGCGGCGCTTGCCGCGCCGGGGGCGTCCGACGACGAGCTTGACCAGCTGACCGTCGATGCGCACCAAGCGGGTACGCCCCCATGCGTTCAGCAGATGGATCGCGTACTTGCGGGTGTAGCCGGTGGACTCGACGAACTCGCCGAGCATGACCGCCTTCTCCTTCCTGCCGGCGCGGCGGTACCGCCGCGCCACTTCATCCGTGAGTGCCCTGCGTTCACCCATCCTCAGCCCCATTTCCTCGGAACCTCCTCTGCGGTCTGCGAGGGGCTCCGGACCGGACCCGCAGGTCCAGCCCTTCGGTTAGATTTTTAGGTGAGGCATGCTTTCCGCAGGGTTAGATTTTTGATGAGTCAATGCGGGCGGTTGATCTTTTCGGTCCGGATGCCCATACTCCGGCACAGCGACTGCGGCCCCTTCGTCTATCGGCCAGGACGCGAGACTCTCATTCTCGAAAGAGGGGTTCGATTCCCCTAGGGGCTATAGGCTGCGGTGCGCATTCCGTGCGCGCACGTGCGGTGTCTGCCAACCTCACCCGAAGAGGTCGGCCACGATCTCCACCAGGGACTCGAACACGTTGCCGGCCGCCTCGGTCACCCCCTCCAGGAGCGCGGGAGCGGTTTCGGCCGCGGCGTCCGCGACCTGTGCCGCGCCCGCCGCTCCGAGGAGTGCCACGTCCGGGTCCGTCCAGAGCAGGGCTTCGGCGACCACGTCGGCGCCCCGCCCGTCACCGCGAGTCACGACGCGGCTGCGCTCCATCTGCCAGATCGCCTCGAGCTCGTGGTGGTCGAACCACACCCCCTTGCACTTCGTACAGATGTCGAGCGTCACGCCGGCGCGCGGCACCTGCAGCATGGGTTGCTCGCAGGCCGGGCACGCCAGTCGGGTCTTCGCGCCGCACGCTCCGCAGACCGGGCTGTCGCGGTCCAGGAAGGCGCGGCAGGAGTGGCACTGCGCCCGGTGCTTCCGGTCACGGACAGGGACGCGGGCCCGCAGCGCCTCCGGGCGCTGGCGGCGGACGCGCTGGACCTCCCCCGGCTCGAACCACATGCCGCCGCAGCGGCTGCAGTGGTCGAGGATGAGCGGCTGGCCGGCAGACGTCCCGTGCGCGGCGGGTCCGTCCATGCGCACCTTGTCCATCTTGACCCCGAGACAGACCGGACAGGGCCAGCGGGGTTCGCTCATGGGTCCAGCAGCCTCCTCGCCTGGTCCTTTTCCGGCGTGTGCAGGACGTCGTGGAATACGTACACCAGCACGCCCGAGTCCGTGATCTGGAGATCCGCCACCTTTCTCAGCGCGAGCGCATGCAACGCCTCTTCCGCCGCCTCCGGGGACACCGCCAGCCCTGCGGCCACCTCCACGGCGGTAAGCCGCCCACCGTGCTGTCCGGCCAGGCGCAGCACCTCCGCCTCCAGCGTCTCGCGCCGCAACGCCTCCCGCCGCTCTCCATGTACCCGCCCGGCGCCGAAATGCCCGGCGATCAACCAAGCTCCTCCCGCCACCGGCAGACCTGCCCCGATCAGCAGCGCCACGACCGTGGCCAACCCGCCGTGCACGTCCGCCTGCGTGAATCCGAGCAGCACGAACAGCCCTACCGCGATCAGACAGCACCCGCCGATCAGCCTACCCATGTTCCGAACCTCTCCGAACGTCGCGGTCAGGGTACACCGCACCACGGGGGCCCATCAGCGGCAGCCCGATTCCGCGGATGACCGGCTCGTGCATCAGGAACCCATGCGCGTGGCTCCGCCGGTGAGTCACGCCAAGGCTGAAGCGGGCCAGTCGCACGACGAATCCGGACCGTGCGTGGTTGGGAACGAGAGCCCAGGGGCCTCTCTCGGCACTCGAGAAAGGTAACCAAGAAAAACTGTTGCATCTGTTCCGACGGCTGGCCCGTGCTCGCACAACGATTCGGAGGCATCCTCCCGGGCAGTTTCGCCTTTCGCACGGGCTGATAGTAAGGTACGCGCATCAACGAACCGCATTCCACCGAAACGAACGCCCTGGAAGCACTGCTGTCCGGGATCGCCGCCGACGCTCCGCTCATCGGACTGCTCGTCACGATAGTCATATCGCTGGCCGTGCTCGCGAAGGGCGCCGACATCCTGGTTGATCAGGCCGTTTCGCTGTCGAACCGCCTCGGCGTGCCGAAGATGCTCATTGGAGCCACCATCGTCAGCGTCGGCACGACGCTTCCCGAAGCGGCGGTCAGCGTGCTGGCCGCCGTGCAGGGCAATCCCGGGCTGGCGCTCAGCAACTCCGTCGGCTCGATCATCGCCGACACGGGACTGATCCTGGGTCTGGCGATCCTGATCGGCCGCGTGCCGACCGAACGGCGTCTGGTGAGCCGTCAGAGCTGGATCCAGGTCTCGAGCGCGCTGCTTCTGGTGCTGGTGTGCGTGCCCTACCTGGCGCTGCGCGGCATGTTCACCGATGGCGGACGCCTGCCGCAGCCGGTGGGCATCCTCTTCCTGGTGCTGCTCGGCCTGTACCTGTGGCGCTCGGTCTCCTGGTCGCGGACCGCACCGGGCGGCGCCGCGGAAGATGGCGGCGACGAGGACGGGGCCGAGGCGCCAACACCGATCAAGGCGCTGGTGTTGCTCGTACTGGGCGTGGTGATGGTCGTCGCGGGTGCGAACGTGCTGATCACGGCGGTCGAAGAGCTGGCGCACCGACTGCGAATCCCCGACGCGATCATCGGCGCCACCCTGGTCGCGTTCGGGACCTCGCTCCCGGAGTTGGTGACCGCGGTCACGGCCGTGCGCCGGGGACATGGCGAGCTTGCCATCGGCAACGTGTTGGGCGCCGACGTGCTCAACGTGCTGTTCGTGAGCGGCGCCGCCGCCGCGGTGACCGCGGGCGGACTGGCCGTGCCGCCGCAGTTCTTCTACCTGTTCTTCCCGTCGATGCTGTTCGTGGTGCTGGTGCTGCGGCTCGGCATCAGCCGCACCGGGACGGGCCAGTTCAGCAAGGCGTTCGGCTTCGCGTTGCTCGGCGCCTACCTGGTGACCATCGTGGTCGGCTACGTGGTTCCGGGCGGCGGCACCCTGCACGGCTGATGTGCTATATGAACTTGAAGATATACTTCAAGTGCATGAAGACGATCACAGTGAAAGAACTCAAGGCCTACGGGGCCAAGATCGAGTCGGAAGTTCGCGTCGGAGAGACCTTCGAGGTCCTGAATCGAGGTCGGGTAGCGACGATCGGGATGCCGATCGCTCGACGTCCTGCACGTTGCCGCAGCCGACCTGCTCGGGGTCGACCTGTTCGTGACCGGTGACGGCCGGCAATCGGCCCTGGGAAGAGGCGAGGGCCTGCAGGTGAGGCTCGTCTGATTCCGTCCCGGCGGCTGCGTCGCTACGAGCCAGTGCGCGGCGTACCGCCTTGAGGACCAAGCCATGAAGCGCGTCGTGGTGATCGGCGCGGGCTTCGGCGGGCTGGCCACCGCCGCCCTGCTGGCCAGGGACGGGTTCGACGTGACCGTCCTGGAGCGCAACGATCAGCCCGGCGGACGCGCCATGCTCTATCGCGAAGGCGGCTTCTCATTCGACATGGGTCCGTCGTGGTACCTGCTGCCGGACGTGTTCGAGCGGTTCTTCGCCCGTTTCGGCAGCGTGCCGGCCGATCACTACGGCCTGACACGGCTGGATCCGGCCTACCGGGTCTTCTTCGGCGACGGGCCGCCCACCGACGTGTCCGCCGACCTGGAGCCCAACCTGGCGCTGTTCGAGCGTATCGAGCGCGGCGGCGCGGACGCGCTCCGCGGCTACCTGGCGCGTGCGGAATACCAGTACCGCGTGGCGATGGAACGGTTCATCTACCGCGACTTCCGCGGCGCCGGCGACCTCCTGGACCGGGCGCTGCTCGTCGAAGGAACCCGTATGCGGCTGTTCGGCCGCATGGACCGGCTGGTCGCGCGCTCGTTCGGGGACGACCGCCTGCGCAAGCTGCTGACGTACAACCTCGTCTTCCTGGGCTGCTCGCCCAGGCACGCACCGGCCCTGTACGCGCTGATGGCCCATGCGGACTTCAATCTGGGCGTCTGGTATCCGGAGGGCGGCATGAACGGCGTCGCGCGCAGCCTGTACCGCCTGGCGAAGGGCCAGGGAGCCAGGTTCGTGTTCGATTCGCCGGTGACCGCGATCCGGCTGGCCGGCCGCCGGGCGATCGCCGTCGACTCGCCTTCCGGGAGCTACCCCGCCGACGCGGTGCTGGCGAACGCCGACTACCACCACGTCGAGCAGGCGCTGCTCCCCGCAGGGGCGCGCAGCTACTCGGCGCGCTACTGGGCTCGGCGCGTGGTGGCGCCGTCGGCGTGTATCGTCTACCTCGGCTTGGACAGACGGGTGCCGGCGCTGGCGCATCACAACCTGCTGCTGCAGCACGGGTGGGACGAGCACTTCCGGAGCATCTTCGACCGGCCGGGGTGGCCGGCGCGGCCGGCGCTGTACGTCTGCCGGCCGTCGCTGACCGATCCCGCGGTCGCGCCGGAAGGAAGCGAGAACCTGTTCCTGATGATGCCGGCGGCGGCCGGGCTGCTGGACGACGACGACGCGCGCGAGCGCTGCCGGCGGCTGATGCTGCGCGCGCTGGAGACGACGGTCGGGGAGGGGATCGAGGCCTCGATCCGCGTCTGCCGGCTGTTCACCCACCGCGACTTCACCGGCACCTACAACGCGTTCCGCGGGACCGCTCTGGGACTGGCGCACACGCTGCGGCAGACGGGGTTCCTGCGGCCGTCGATCCGGAGCAGGCGCGTCGGCAACCTGTTCTTCGCCGGCCAGTACACGACTCCCGGCATCGGCGTACCGATGACGCTGATCGCCGCCACCATCGCGCGTGACCGCATCGCGGCGGCGGCCGCACGGCACGATGCCTGACCGCCGCCTCACCCGCATCTTCCGCCGCGGCAGCAGGACCTACTTCTTCTCCAGCGTCGCATTTCCGCCGGCGCTGCGCGACGACGTGTTCGCGCTCTATGCCTTCGTGCGCACCGCCGACAATTTCGTCGACCAGCCCCCCGGCCGGCAGGACGGCGCAGGCTTCGACCGCTTCCGGGAGCGTTACGGGTCGGCGGCCGCCGGCAGCGCGGACGGCGACCCCGTCATCGACTCCTTCGTCGAGCTGGCGGTCCGCAAGCGATTCCGCGACGAATGGGTGGAGGCGTTCCTCGACGCGATGGCTCAGGATCTGCGGCAGACCGACTACCCGACCGTCGACGACACCGTGGCCTACATGTACGGAAGCGCGGAGGTGATCGGGCTGATGATGGCGGCCATCATGGAGCTGCCGGAGGAGGCGTACGCACCGGCGCGGATGCTCGGACGCGCCATGCAGTACATCAACTTCATCCGCGACATCGCCGAGGACCTGGAGCTGGGCCGCACCTACTTGCCGGCCACGGAGCTGGCTGCCGCCGGCCTGCGCAGCCTGGACCCGGAAGAGGCGCACCGCGACGTGCCGGCGTTCCGTCGCTTCGTGCGGGCCGAGATCGACCGCTACCTTGGCTGGCAGCGGGCCGCCGATGCCGGCTTCCACTTCATCCCGCGCCGTCCGCGGGTGGCGATCCGCACCGCGTCCGACATGTACCGCTGGACCGCGGATCGCATCCGCGAGGACCCGCTGGTCGTGTACCGGCGCAAGGTCCGGCCGTCGGCGGCCCGCATCCTGGCGACCATCGCAGCGAGCACGCTGGGCGGCGGGCGGCGATGAAGACGTTGCCCGCGACGGAGGACCGGGCGACATTGGCAGCAGAACCCGTGCACGTCAGCGAACGTACTCCCGCACGACCGGCGACCCCGGCTCCCGCGTACCGTGCGCTGGCCGCGGGCGTCCTGATCAGCGTCGCCTTCACGGCTCTCATCTGGCTGCTCGCGGGCAGGCTGGCCGACATCCCGCACGCCGCGGACGCCGGCCCGTCGTGGTACTACTGGAAGCTCATCGACCCCACGCTGGCCAGCAGATTGACCGCCTGGGGGTTTTACCTGTTGCACCAGGTAGCGTTCTGGGCGGTGATCGCGTACGCCCAGCTCACGATCGGGCGCGGCACGCCGCGCTACAGCGGATCCCTACGCTTGGCCAACGGCCTGGCGCTGGGGGTCAACGGCTTCTTCATCGCGCTGCGCGTGGTGCAGACGCATCTCTGGTACGACGGCCTGGCGCAGGACGTCTCCATCTGGAGCTCGCTGGGATCGGTGGCGCTCATGCTGGTCTGGGTGCTGTTGATGGAGAACCCGCGGCGCGGCCTGTTCTTCGGGAAGAAGATCGGCTTCCCCACGCGGATCATCTCCGTGGCGCGGCGCTACCACGGCTACTACTTCGCCTGGGCCACCGTCTACACGCTCTGGTACCACCCGACGGAGGCCACCAGCGGCCACCTCATCGGCTTCCTGTACATGTTCCTGCTGCTGCTGCAGGGCAGCCTGTTCTTCACCCGCGCGCACGTGAACCGGTGGTGGACGCTCTTCCTGGAGGTGTCGGTGCTGGCGCACGGAACGCTGGTGGCGATCATGCAGGGCGAGGGCATGTGGCCGATGTTCGCGTTCGGGTTCGGCGGGATCTTCGTGATCACGCAGATGCACGGCCTGGGCTGGGCACGCTGGGTGCGCGGGCTGGTGCTCGCCGCCTACGTCGCGGGCGTCCTGGCCGTGTACGGCGCGCTGGGCTGGGAGCGGCTCGCCGAGGTGGTGCGGATTCCCTTCATCGACTACGCGGCGGTGTTCGCGCTGGCCGGGCTGATCGGCGGCGTGCTGGGCATGATCCGGATGATCCGGCCCGGAGCGGGCGGGGATGGATCCGCCGCGTCGAGCGGCGACCGGCAACCGGACCGGTCCCAAGTGCCAAACCGGTCCCAAGTGGAGGTGGCGGGAATCGAACCCGCGTCCTGAAAGGCACCGCGCAGGCTTCTACAGGTTTGTCCGGCGATTCATTGTCGATGTGGACGTGAGACCGCCGGCGGCCGCGTCCCATCCAATCCCGCTGTAGTGTCCCCGACGGCCCGCGGGCCGGCCGTCAGGTGAGCCCTGATTTGCACCAGGGTGGCGGTCGCTCAGAGCTGCGCTCCCGAAACCCCGTGGCTGCTACTTCAGGCAGCCAGTGCCAGGTTGTTGTTGGCAGTTAAGAAAGAAGTGCCATGTTTTAGGAGAATGGCTCTCCACCTGCAACCTGCGAGACGTTCTTCCAGTCGAGCCCTGTTCACCCCCCGTGGAGGCTGTTCACCCCCGTGGTGCGCCGGTTCACCGGCGAGTCCGCAGTGCTCGCTGCGCCTCGCGCTCGTCGTCCCGGCGCCGTATGTCTTGGCGCTTGTCCACGTCGCGCTTGCCCCGACACAGGGCCAGCTCGACCTTGACCAGACCACGCACAGTGTAGAAGCGCAGCGGGACCAGGGTCAAGCCACGTTCGGACACGCGCCGGCGGAGAGCCATGATCTCCTTCTTGTGGGCCAGCAGCCTGCGCGGACGATCCGGCTCGTGGTTGTAGCGGTTGCCGTGCTCGTAGTGCGAGATGTGCAGCCCATGCAGCCATAGCTCGCCGTTCTCCACCCGCCCGTGCGCGTCCGCGAAGGCGAATCGCCCGGCGCGCATCGACTTGACCTCGGTGCCGGAGAGGACCACGCCCACCTCCAGCCGCTCGACGGGCTGATAGCGGTGCAGCGCCCGCCGGTTGGTCGCCAGCGTGCGCGGGCCGGCCTGCTCAGCCATCGGGCGCATCCGGCAGGGCGATGACGACCCGAAACCCCAGGTACGGCGTGGCCCACGCCGGTTCCTGCGCTCCGCGCGAGTAGACGCGGATCAGATCACGCTCGCTCGCCCAGGAGCCGCCGCGTACGACCCGCTCGGCGCCGGCGCGCGGCTGTCCGGCGAACCGCTGCACCGGCTCGTCCCCCGTCCACAGCAGATAGGAGGCCGGCGCGTACCACGTGGCCGTCCACTCCCAGACATTGCCGAGCAGGTCGCGAAGTCCGTAGCCGTTCGGCTCGGATACCGGCGCGGTGCCGGGCCCGTGGACCTGTGCGCCACCGACCCGGGTCCGCGCCAGCCGCGCGCCGCCCGTGCCCGAGCCGTTGGGATAGGGCTGGCCCGACAGGCCTCCCCGCGCCGCCCACTCCCACTCGGTTTCGGTGGGCAGGCGCACGATCATGTCTCCGTACGGCCAGGCACCACCCGACGAAGCGCGCGCAGCGAGCCAGGCAGCGAACGCGGCCGCGGCGTGGTGGGACACGTGCGTGACCGGCTGATCGAGGGTTCCGGGCGCCGGAATCCCGTCGGACCACGATGCCAGATAGGTCGGCTCGGCCAGCCCTTCTCTCACCAGCACGGAGGCAGCCTGCGGCGACCAGCGCGGCACGTCGGCCACGAACCGTGCGAACTGCCGGTTGGTGATCTCGGTCTCCGCCATCAGGAACGGCGCGACCGCGCGCAGGTGCGGCTGATGATCGTGCGCGGCGTCCGCGCGCACGCCGCGTTCCACGTCATCCCCCATGAGCAGTGTCCCGCCGGGGATCGGCCGGAAGCGTATGCCGCCGACCGTCACGGCGTCCTGCAACGCCGCCGGATCGGGGGAGAGGTGGGAGGCGACGGCACGCCGGTAGTGCTCGCCACGCTCGTGGTACCAGCGCTGCGCCGCCACACGGGGCCTGAGATCACTCGGAACGGCGGCGGCGAGCCACAGCGGCAGGCCCGGGTAGTCGCGATCCAGTTGCAACAACCGGTCGAACAGGCTGCGCGCGGCCTGCGGCGTCACCGGCCCGCCGCGAGCGGCGGAGGTTGCCGCGGCGCGCACCAGGGCGCCGAGCGCCTGACGGCGGTCCACGAACGGCAGGACGTCCCGCAGAAACGCGTATTGAACGGACGGTTCGGCTCGCGCCAGGGCGCGTCCCGCATCCTCGATGATTCCGGTCACGTGCGATGCGCCGCCGAACTGCGCGACGCTTCGACGCGCCACGCCGGCCGCGTCCACCAGCTCCAGGTCGGCGTGAACGGACGCACGGCTGCGAACGATCGACGTGCCGACGACTCGCGGCGCCAGTTCGACCTGCAGCCGTGCCGCGGCGAAGCCGGCGCGCGCAAGCTCCAGGTCGTGCGTCCCCGGACCGGCTTTCACCGACAGCGGCGTGGTGCCCACGAACCGGCCGTCCAGCCACACCGTCACGTTCCGCGGGGTGGCGGTGACCGCGATACGGCCGCCGGGAGCGCGCAGTCCGGGATACACCAGCACCAGGAACAGCGCCAGCAGCAGGATCAGTGCGTAGATGCCGGTGAGGTACGTTCCCGGCGACATCCCCAGGAACCGCCGCAGGCGGACCTGGGATGCGCGTTCGAGGTCCGCGGTCTCGGGCGCTGCAGCGCGCGCGGCCGGCGGCCGCCGGTCTCGTTTCATCGTGACTCCGGCCGAACGCCCGGCAGGGAGCGATGCTTTTCCGGGACACGCGATCTGCGGTACGGAACCGCCGTCATGGGCCACCGTGCGGTTCTTGTGACGTTCACCATCGAGCGGAATGCGCCCTCAGGATGGAGCGGCGCCGCTCGCGGTGTCAAAGCACGCCGTCGGACGCGGCTTGCCCGCATCGCCGACGGCACGTAGGCTCGCCGCCGTGGCCGCTGCACAGGCTCGCTCCGGACACATGGGCTCCGGGTGGCAGACATGGAGCGCGGCGCTGCAGCGCGGCACCGAACGGCTGCTCACCGGCCGTCGCCGCAGGAAATTGCGCCGCCGGGAGCGTCATCGCCGCCGCAATCCCGTGGTCGACTGGCTGGACGCGATCGGCTCGGCGGTGCTCATCGTCCTGGTCATCAACCAGTTCCTGTTTCAGGCCTACAAGATCCCGTCGCAGTCGATGCGCCCGACCCTGGAGATCAGCGACCGCATCTTCGTGAACAAGCTCGTCTACGGGCCCGAGCTGGTGCCGGGGCAGGTCAAGCTTCCCGGCCCCCGGCGCCCCGGCCGCGGCGACGTGATCATCTTCGAGAACCCCACCTACGAGCCGATCGGGCCGCTCAAGGACATTCTGAAGCGCATCATCTACATGCTGACGCTGTCGATGGTCGACATCGACCGCGACGCGTACGGCAACGCCAAGCCGCACATCCTCATCAAGCGCGCGATCGGCGTGGGCGGGGACCGCATCCGCCTGCGCCGGGGCGAGGTGCAGGTGCTGCTTCCCGGAGCCGACGGATGGAGCGACGAAGCGACATTGCAGGCTGCGTTCGGACTCGACTATCCGACGCGGCGCAGCCCGAGCCTGATCGACTACGACGTCCTGCAAGCCGGCGTGACGGCAGAGACCAGGCTGGAGGCGGGGCTGCCCCCGACCGAGCAGGAGCGCGTCGACCTGAACCGCTGGAAGCGACGCGACGGGACGGCGGACCTGGTGTTCAGGGACCAGTGGCGGCTCCGTACGAAGGCCGAGATGGACCCGACCGACCGCAATTCCGCCCGGCAGTGGCAGCTCCGGGAGCGGGGCTGGGTGGTGCCGGCCGGCACGGTGTTTCCGCTCGGCGACAATCGGGACGAGTCGAGGGATGGCCGCTACTTCGGACCGGTGACGCTCCGGCGGGTGCTCGGCAAGGCGATGTTCCACTACTGGCCGCCGACCCGCTGGGCGGCGATACGGTAGCTCGGCCACCTCTCGCGGGTCCCGGGGTCCCGTCCGATTTGACCGAGATCGGCTCCGATTGGTAGCCTTGGCGCCGGGCAGGGGATGTCAGGACACAGCAAGTGGCACTCGATACGCCACAAGAAAGGCGCCGCGGACGCGAAGCGCGGCAAGCTCTTCGCCAAGCTCATCAAGGAAGTGACGGTCGCCGCGCGTCTGGGAGGCTCCGACGAAGGGGCGAACCCGCGGCTGCGGCAGGCCGTGCTGAAGGCGCGCGCCGCCAACATGCCCGCCGACAACATCGACCGCGCGATCAGGAAGGGCGCCGGAGAGGCGGGCGACAGCGAATTCCACGAGCTGCTGTATGAGGCGTACGGTCCGGGCGGGGTGGCGATGCTGATCGAGATCCTCACCGACAACCGGAACCGCAGCGCCGCGGAGGTCCGCAACACCCTGTCCAAGCACGGCGGAAACCTCGGCGACGCAGGCTCCGTGTCCTACCTCTTCAAGCGGCGCGGCGTGGTGGCGGTCGATGGCGAGCAGCACTCCGAAGACCAGGTGATGGAGGTCGCGATCGAATCCGGTGCCCTCGACGTGGTCGCCGACGACGGCATCATCGAAGTACTGACGGAGCCTGCGGATTTCGACGTCGTGCTGCAGTCGATCCAGACGGCGGAGTTGGCCACGACCGGGGCGGAGATCACGTGGGTCGCCGACGCGCCGCTGGAGCTGCCGTCGAAGCCGGCAACGGCCGCGGTGCGGCTGATCGAGCTGATCGAGGACCTGGACGACGTGCAGTCGGTGGCCAGCAACCTCGAACTTGGCAACCTCGAGCTCCCGGAGCCCTCACTCGTCGCCGACTGAGCGCAGGGCGGTTTGGCGGTAGTCAGAGCACGTTGGCGGTAATCCTGGGCATCGATCCCGGACTGGCCGCCACCGGGTACGGGGTGATCCAGGTCGAGGGCAGCCACCTGCGCCACGTCGCGCACGGATCGTTCACCACGGCGCCCGCCCAGGACCGGGGCGGGCGGCTGCTGGCGATTCGCGATGCCTTGGCCGCAGTGCTCGATCGGTACCGCCCCGACCAGGCCGGCGTGGAGTCGCTGTTCTTCTCCCGCAATGTCCGCTCCGCACTGCCGGTGGCGGAGGCGCGCGGTGTCATCCTGATGTGCCTGGCCGACGCAGGCGTGACCGTCGGCGAACATACGCCGCTGCGCGTCAAGCAGGCCATCCTCGGCCACGGCAGCGCCGACAAGCAGCAGATGAGCGCGATGGTGCGGTTTCTGTTTCAGCTCGGACCTGACGAGCCTCTGCCTCACCACGCGGCTGACGCGCTGGCGGTCGCGGTGTGTCATGCTCACTCCTCACCCCTGGACGAGCGAGCACCCGAGTAGATGTACAACAGCCTGACGGGCACGGTCACCTTCAAGGACCGCGAGCGGCTGTACCTGACGCTGGCGGGGGTCGAGTGGGACCTCGCCATCTCCGGCAGCACCGCGGACGCGCTGCCCGAGGCGGGCGCTGAAGCGAGAGTGTTCACTTTTCTGCATCATCGCGAAGACGTCATGAAGCTCTACGGCTTCGCCTCCGAGGCCGAGCGGGAGCTGTTCCTCAATCTCATGCAGGTCAACGGCGTCGGACCGCGCCTGATCATGCGGATGCTGTCGGCGGCGACCGAGCGCGACATCCGCGCCGCGGTGCAGGCCGGTGACGCCGACGCGCTGGCCCGCGTACCGGGACTGGGGGCCAGGAGCGCACAGAAGATCATCCTCGCTCTGCGCGGCAAGCTGCTGCCGCCGGCCGAAGTGTCCTCCGGGGTCGAGACCGAGCTGATCGGGGCGCTCACGGGCATGGGATTCAGTCAGCGTCAAGCGGCGCGGGCGGTCGCTGCCGCGCTGCAGGAATCCGAGCGGTCCGGCAGCAGGCCGGATGAGGCGCACCTGCTGCGCGCGGCCATCCAGCTCCTGGGTGCCGGGCGGTGAGCGACCGCATCATGTCGCCGGGAGTGGGGCCGGGCGACGGGGACGAGGTCCGGCTGCGGCCCCGCCTGCTGCACGACTTCATCGGGCAGAAGCAGTTGCGGGAGAATCTGCGCGTGTTCGTCAGCGCTGCCCGCGATCGCGCGGAAGCGCTCGACCACGTGTTCTTCTCCGGACCGCCGGGACTGGGCAAGACCACCCTGGCGGCGATCGTCGCCAATGAGCTGGACGTCGAGTTCCGCAGCACCTCCGCACCGGCGCTGGAGAAGACCGGGGATCTGGTGGCGATCCTGACCAGCCTGGGCCGCCACCACGTCTTCTTCATCGACGAGATTCATCGCCTTCGGCCGCCGATCGAGGAGCTGCTGTACACGGCGATGGAGGACTACGAGGTGGACGTGGTCATCGGCGAGGGGCCGAGCGCACGCACCATCAAGATCTCGCTCCCTCGCTTCACGCTGATCGGCGCCACCACCAAGACCGGCCTGGTGTCCGCGCCGCTGTACTCGCGGTTCGGGATCACCGCGCGGCTGGACCTGTACGACCAGGAGGAGCTGGAGCAGATCGTCGAGCGGACGGCCTCGCTGTTGTCCATGGAGATGGCGCCGGACGTGAGGCCGTTGCTGGCGCGGAGTTCCCGCGGCACGCCGCGCGTGGCCATCCGCCTGGTGCGGCGCATGCGGGACTACGCGCAGGTCTGGGGTGACGGCACCCTGACCGACGCGATCGTCGATCGCGGCCTGCGCGCGCTGGGCATCGACCGGTACGGCCTGGACCGTACCGACCGGGAGATCCTGTCGATCATCATCGAACGCTACGCGGGCGGTCCGGTCGGCGTGGAGACGCTGGCGATCTCCCTGGGGGAGACGGCGGACACGGTGGAAGACGTGTACGAGCCGTTTCTCGTGCAGAGCGGATTCCTGAAGCGCACCGCCCGGGGCCGCGTCGTGACCGATCTTGCCGTTCGCCATGTCGGGGGAGCCTCGGGCAGTCAGGAGGGAACCGGTGCTCGTCCGGGACTTCTCTTTTGAGGTCCCGCCGCAGCTCATCGCGCAGCGTCCGGCGGGGAGGCGCGGCGCCGAGCGGCTCATGGTCGTCGATCGGTCCCGCGCCGACAACCGGCACACGACCATGGCGGCCCTTCCCGAGCTGCTGCCGGCAGGGTCCGTGCTGGTGCTCAACGACTCGCGCGTACGCAAGGCGCGGGTGTTCGGATCGTCCGAGAACGGCGGGGCGGTGGAGCTGGTCTTCCTGGAAGAGATCGGCCCCGGACGCTGGCGAGCGCTGGCGCGCCGGGCGCGGCGCCAGCGGACAGGCAAGCGGCTGTTCCTGCCGGAGGACGTCGAGGCGCGCATTGCGGCCGTCCACGGCGACCAGCGCGAGCTGGAGCTGGAGCCGCCCGTCGGGGAGGACTACTTCGAACGAAACGGCGCGATGCCGCTTCCGCCGTATATCGAGCGTGCGCCGGACGCGCAGGACGACGCCCGCTTCCAGACGGTGTACGCACGCGAGTTCGGCTCGGCGGCGGCGCCGACCGCTGGGCTGCACCTGACTCCGGAGCTCCTCGGGACGATCCGGGCGCGCGGAATCGACGTTCAGCGCGTGACCCTGCACGTCGGCGCGGGAACGTTCCAGCCGATCCGCACCGAGCGCCTCGAGGACCACCGCATGCACTCCGAGTCGGTGGCGCTGAGCCGTCCGGCGGCGGCGGCTATCGAGGCGGCGCGGCGCGGCGGCCGCGACGTGATCGCGGTCGGCACCACGGTGGTCCGCGCCCTGGAGTCACGGGCGGCCGCCGCCGGTGACCGCTGCGGAGCGTTGGCGCCCGGCCGGTGGCGAACCGACCTGTTCATCCGGCCCGGCTACCGGTTCCGGGTGGTCACGCGCCTGCTGACCAATCTGCACACGCCGGGATCGACCCTGGTTGCCCTGGTGGCGGCCCTCGCCGGCCGCGAGCGGCTCTTGTCCGCGTACGAGGAGGCGGTGTCGCGCGGCTACCGGTTCTTCTCCTACGGCGACGCCATGCTGATCCTGTAACGGGCCGATCCTGTAACGGGCCGATCCTGTAACGGGCCGATCCTGTAACGAAACGCGCCGCCGTTGGTCTCATTGGTGATGCCCTCGCGGTGCGCGCCCGGACGGGATCAGTCGAGTTCGAGGAACGGCCACAGCCGGGAGAACACCTCCTCCGTACTGCCCGAGCCGTCGATCCGGTGAACCGTCACCCCACGCGCCTGCAACCGATCCAGGGCGTGCTCGTAGGCGGCGAGCACCCGCCGCTGCGTCGCGGCCGCGTCGAATCGCTGCGGGACTCCCGCGCGGCCGCGCAACCGCTCCTGGCAGAGCTCGACCGGGCTGGTCAGGAACGCCACGAGGCCGGGCAGGGGCGAGGCGTCGTTGACCGTCTCGATATAGTCGGCAGGGACATCCAGGCTCTGGTACGCCAGACTGGATGCGATGCAGCGATCGCTGATCACCACATCTCCGGCAGCGTGGCGATCGAGGATGCCGCCGGCCCCGTGGCAGTGCTCGGCCCGGTCGGCGGCGAACAGCAACGTGAAGGCTCTGCCGGACACCGGTTGGCGCGTCGCCAGCAGCGAGCGGATGAGCTGGCCGATCGGCCCTTCCGTGGGTTCGCGGGTACGGAAGTGGCGCACGCCCCGCGCGCGCAGGCGGTCGGCGATCAGGCCCACCTGCGTCGTCGTACCCGCACCGTCGAGGCCTTCGACCGCAACGAATCGCGGCAGGATCCGGTTGCCGCTTCGGTCCATCACGCTATGATCGCACCGATCATCATGATCGCACCGATCGCCGTGACACTACCCGGGCACCGCCGCCGTGTCTCCATCCTGGCGCTGCTGCTGGTCGCGCTCTCGGTTCCGGGCCAGGAGGCGGACGCGCCCGTGCCCGGGGCGAGTCCCCTCAATGTCCCCGACATCGTCATCACGGGCGCGGATGCGATCATCATCGTTCCGCCATTGCCGGTCCTGCCCGGCGGCAGCATACCCGTGCCGCGGGTCGAGCTGCAGCCGCTACCGTTCCGGCCTCACCCGACAGGGTGCGACGTGAGCGACGCCGCGCCGGTGATCGAACCGTTATGCATCGATCTGTCCGCATTCTCGGACTGGCTGCCATTCTTCCTGATGCCCGGCGAGCCTCCGATCCCGCAAATGCAAGCCTTGGGCATCCTTCATTCCGCGACGGCACGCGACAACATCAGCGATCAGAGCAACGGGGGAGACGAATGATAGAGTTTTTCTTGCGCGGCGGCGTGTTCCTGTGGCCGATCGGCCTGCTGTCGGTCGCAGCCCTCTACCTGATCGTCGAGCGGGCGATCTACTTCCTGCAATCGCGACCCACTCCGCAGATCCAGGAGGCGCTGACCGCGTTCCTTGGCGGCGAACCGCCGACGAGCCTGGAGGAGACGCTGGGATCGAGCATCGCGCCGGAAGCGACGCTGGCGCGCGTCGGTCTGGACGCTCAGGGGGCGGACGCGGGCGATGCGCACCGCCGACTGGAGCGGTCGCTGCTGGAGGTCGTCACCGCCCTGGAGCACAACGTCGCGCCGCTCGGCAGCATCGCCAACGTAGCCACCCTCCTGGGCCTGCTGGGAACGGTGGTCGGCATGATCGCCGCATTCATCGGCATGGGAGGAGTCGCCACGGCGGACATGGGCGGACTGACGCAGGGGATCTCCCAGGCGATGGTCACCACCGCCGCCGGGCTCGGCGTCGCCGTACCGGCGACGTTCTTTCACCACATGTACACCAATTACGTGAAGCGACGCACCGCGGAACTGAACGTCACCACCTCCGAGCTGGAATCGCTGGTGGCTGCCGTCAGCGACGGTGCCGAGCAGGTACGGTGAACCGCCGGGGCGCCATCCGGGTCACCGGCAGCGATCTGGGCGGGTCATCCGCCCTGCCGCTGACGGCGCTCATCGACGTCATCTTCCTGGTGGTCATCTTCTTCATGATCAACGCCGTGTTCGCGGTGACCTCGCAGATCCCGGTCGATCTTCCCGACGAACCGGGAGACGCCACCTCGGGCAGCCGCGCCATCGTGGTCACGATCGACGCCGCCGGCCTTGTCTACGTGGACGAAGAGCCCTTCTACTCCGAGGACCTGGTCGACGTGCTGCGCGAGAAGCATGAGAGCGACCCCGAGCTCGCCGTCTACGTCAATGCCGACGCTACCCTTCCGTACCAGGTCCTGGTCGACGTGCTCGGCGCGGTCCGAGACGCTGGAATCGGCAAGCTGTCTCTGTTGACCGACCCCGAATCCACGCCGTGAGGGGCCCGCGCCGGCCGGCGTCGCTCGCCGTGTCGGTGGCCGTTCACCTCATCCTGCTGGTCGTCGCGTCCCGCCTGTCGGCGCCGACGCCGCCCATCGAAACGGCGATCGCCGTGCAGATCGTCGCCGAGTCGCCGGGAGACAGCGCGCCGGCCGGCAGTCCGGAGCCCGCCGAGGAAGCGGAGCCGGAGCCCGAGTCGGCCGCGGCGCCGGAACCCGCAGAACCCGAACCTGAGCCGGAGCCGGAACCTGAGCCAGAACCCGAGCCAGAGCCGGAGCCGGAGCCCGAACCCGAGCCCGAACCCCCGCCGGAGCCGGAGCCCGTGCCTGAGCCAGAGCCCGAACCCGAGCCGGAGCCCGAACCGGAGCCGGCAGCCCGTGCCTGAGCCAGAGCCCGAACCCGAGCCGGAGCCCGAACCCGAGCCGAAGCCAGAACCGGAGCCGAAGCCAGAACCGGAGCCGGAGCCGGAACCGCCGCCAGAGCCCGAACCCGAGCCTGAGCCGGAACCGACGACCGAGCCAGAGCCGGAACCAGAACCGGAACCGGAGCCCGTGCCTGAGCCCGAACCGGAGCCGGAACCCGTGCCTGAGCCAGAGCCCGAACCGGAACCGGAACCAACGCCTGAGCCGGAACCCGAACCGGAGCCGGCAGACGAGCCGGAACCGGAACCCGAACCCCCGCCGGAGCCGAAGGTCGACCTGGCCAGGCTGGCCCGGGAAGCCGCCGCCAAGGCTGCCGCGGATCTCATCCAGACCACGCCGTATCAGGCCCCCGCGGTGCCCAGGCCGGACGCGGAAACCGGGCCGGCGTGGACCTCGGACCTGTCCGTGCCCGGTCCTGCCGAGGACGACACGATCGGTCTGGCCGACGCGGCGCTGAACCGCCCCATCGCGTCGTCGGGGCCGGGCGACGAGGCGGGCGGCGAGACGACGCGGGACTGGAAGTGCCCGGATGTCGTCGGCTACCTGGAGGACGGAAAGTACCCGGAGCGGATGGCACGGGAGGGTGCCGCTGTCACCGTGCTGGTCCACGTGACGGTCGACGCGCGCGGGCTGGTGACCGCTGCCTGGATCCAGGAAGACGACGAGTCGGTCTTCCCGTCGATCGACATCGCGGCGCAGGCGGTGGCGAGCGAGTGCCGATTCGACGCAAGGCGCGGTGCTGCCGATACGACCTACAGGGTGCCTATCACGTTTGACCCGCGCCGTCGGTGATGAGGGCTCGCGAGCGGCGGCGACTGCCCCGCGGGGCGATCGTCACGATCGAGATCACCGTGTTCGTCGCCCTGTTCGCCGCCGTCGTGTTCGGCATGGGCTATGCGCGCGACCGCCTGGACCGGATGGTCGGACACCTGCGGGAGCAGGTGTCCGTGCAGGTGGCCGACCGGCTCGGAGCGCGCGTGCGGTACGGCACCGTCGCCCCGTCGGCGCTGCGCACGCTGCAGGTCAGCGACCTGGAGCTGTTCGGCGCGTCTGGTGACGTGCTGCTGTCGGCGCGCCGCCTGCGGGTCCACTACTCGCTGCGCACGCTGTTGAGCACGCGCAGCGCGGTCGACGCCGTGAACCGGGTCGAGTTGACCGGCGTCGTGGCGAACCTGCAGTTGCCGCGCGACCAGGGCCCGGTGTCCGCCGCACTCGGCGGGGTCGGCGCCGCCGCCGACGGCGCCGTGCAGCCCTCGGTCCTGCCGTGGCCGCTGACCATCGCCGATGCGCGCGTCACCGTCACCGCGGGCTCCGACCGCCTGGACCTGCGAGATCTGTCCCTGCGGCTGGAACCGGACGGCGACGGCGTGCGCATCGTCGACGCGCGCGCCCGTCTGGATGCCGCACTCGCCGACGTGGCCGGTCACGAAGCGACCCTGGACACGAGGATCCGTGTCGACGGACGGCTGGGACCGGGGCAGGAAGCCTCGCGGACGACGGTTCGCGTCGGCGACGTGCAGAGCAACCTCGGCACCTTGCCCGCCCTCGAGGTGCAGGCCGCGTGGGACGGAAAGACGATCTCCCTGACGGCGCTGCCCGATGACCGCGGATCGGTGCTCAGGGTGTGGATCGAACCGGAGCGGCGGCTGATCCGCGCCGACCTGCGGGCCGAGCAGCTCCACCCGCCGGATGTCGTTCGGCCCGCAGGTCCGCTCCGCCACCTGCGTCCCTGGTTCGACACGACCGTGAGCGGAACGGCTACGATCGTCGCCGGCCCCGCCGGCGTTCTCAGCTACGCCGCCGACATCGTTTTCGTCGCTCCTCCCGCGTCGCTCGGCGAGTTGCCGCCGGGGCCCGTGGAGGTGGATCTCACCGTGCAGGGCGACGGGGCGATCGCCACGTTCGCGCCTCTCGTTCTGCGTTCGGCCGACGCCGCCGCCCGCTACGACGGCACGATCGACACCGGAACCGGAGTCGCGGTCGGCCGGCTGGCGGTGACGGGCCTGAATCTGGACGGCCGGCCGATCGACGCGAGTGCCCAGGTGGAAGCCGACCTGCAGGAGCGGCGGCTGACGCTGGAGGAGGGCGAGGCGGCCATCGGCGATGTGGCGGTGACGGAATTGGCCGGTCGCGTCGTTCTGTCCGGTGCCGCGCCCGACGGGGCGGCGGCGACCGCCTCTCCGTCCGCGCAGGTCGATCTGACCGGGGTCCCGCCCGACTCACCGGGCGGAACGGCGACGGTGACCGGAGCCGTCACCCTGGGGCCGCGACCGGCGTTCGCCGGTCGCGTCGAACTGGAGAACATGGACGCAGGCGTCCTGTACGGTCTGCTGCGCCCGGCGGATGCGGACGCTTCGGAGGCATACGGCCTGGCCGACGGGCTGCTGGTCAGCGCGCGGCTGCAGGGCTCGGCCGGCCCCGATCTTCTGTCGCTGCACGTGCCGGCCGCATCCGTGGTCCAGCGGGACGGTCCATTCCGGGCGCATTTCAGCGCCGTCGCCACGGAGCAGTCGGTGCGGATCGCCGATCTGGACGTGGTGGTCGAGCAGTCGCTTCGCGCCGCCGGAACCGCCGAGCTGGATGGCGAACGGCTGTCGTTCTCCGGAAGCATCGAGCTGGACGGCGAGCCGCTTCCCGGCCCGGTCCGCATCGACACGGGTGACGGGCTCACGGTGCGCGGCCCGTGGGGGCTCGTCCTGCAGCTCTGGCCCGGCGAGACGCTGCGACCCGTGGACCTGCCATCGCGCGTGGCGGGAACGGATGCGGGGCTTCCCACGCCGTTTCGACTGAGCGCGAGCGGGTATCCGGTCGCCGCGCTGGGCGAGGACGCGACGGCCGACGCGGAGCTCGCCGGCACCGTGCTGCGCCCGTGGGCGCTCCTGGAGGGGCTCGATCCGGCCGGGGCGGATCATGACGGAGCGTGGGACATCGCCGCCGCCGGCCTGGTCCTCGCGGACTCGCGGCTCAGCGTGCAGGGGCTGCCGATAGGAAACCTCCCGAACCGCCTGGACCTCCAGTTCGCGTACCGGGACGAAGTCCTCACCGCGAGCCGCATCCGCTTCACCAACGACGAGTTCGACCTCATGGGCGACGGAGCGCTGACCGTGACGACGGAGGACGGGCTGCGCGCCGCCGGCACCGTGATGCTGGAGACCGGAACGGAGCGCTACGACGCCATCGTCGCCGTCACTCCCGAAACACTCGATCTCGAAGTGGACGTGGACGACCTGCGGCTGGACCGATTCGTGGCGTTGCCGATTTCGGGAACCGCTTCCGGGCGAGTCCGGATCATCGGCTCGCTCGCCGATCCGGTGATCACCGCGGATCTGACCTCCTATGACATCCCTCTCGGTGAGGATTACGTGACGCTCGCGCTGCAGAGCACGTATGACGGGCGACGCATCGTCATCGACGACTTGGCGGCCGATTTCCGGGACCACCGGATCCGCGCAGTAGCCGGGAGCATCGATACGAGCACCGGAACCGTAGGCCTGGGAGGGCGCTACGAAGGCGATTACCTGGGGCAACCGCTGTTGCTCGATCTGGCCGTGACCGGGACGGCATCGTTCTCCGCGAGTCCGGCCCCCGAGCGATCGCTGCCCGTGGAAGCCGTCCTGACCATCGCGGCCACCGCGGTGACCGTCGGCGGCCTGAGCAAGCCTTCCTGGGACGCCGCGGTCCGGTGGGAAGGGGACGGGCTCGCCTTCTCGGGCGGCCCTCTTGACGGCCTGTCGGGCAGGATCGCGACGGATGGAACCTTCGAAGTGGCGGCTTCGGCGCCGTTGCCGCTCCAGGGCAGCGCGTCGGGGACGCTGTCCGGCAACGAGTTGTCCGCGGACCTGTCGATCGCGGCGCTGGATCTGACACTCCTCAACACCCTCATGCACACCACGGCGGTGACCGTCCTCGCCGGCTCGGCGGCCGGAGCCGTGCGCCTCCACGGCCCGATCAACGACCCCTCCATGCGTGGCGCCCTGCAGGCGACCGGCGTGGTCCTGGAGTCGACCCTGATCCCGCAACGCATCGGACCGCTGGCGTTTCCCGTGGCTGCCGACGATCGGGAGCTGACGGTGGGCCGCACCCGTTCGGAACGGGCCGTCGCCCCGGTCGTCGTGAACGGGACGGTGCGGTTCGGGCAGTGGGCGCCGGTCGCCTATGACTTCAGCGTGCAGACCGCTACCGGGGAGGGGGTGCCGGTCGACTATCGCTTCGGGCCCATTTCCATCGAAGGCATCGCCCTGGGAGGCCTGCGGATAACAGGCGACCGGGACACCACCCACATCACCGGCGCCGTCGAAGCCGACTCGGCGCGCGTGTTCATCGACAACGCCGGACGGAGCTCGCCTCCAGCCTGGGAACCGCTGACGGTCGAGCTGGAGGCCACCACCGGTCGCGGCGTCGAGCTGACCTGGCCCTCGGAGGACCTGCCGATCCTGGAAGCGCTGGTCGACGTGGATCAGACCGTTTCGGTGAGCTACGACGGGTTCAGCGGCGACTACTCGGTCGTAGGAGACGTGGCGGTCCGCCGCGGCGAGCTGTTTTTCTTCAACCGCACCTTCATCCTGCGCAATGGACT
Organism: Spirochaetia bacterium; assembly: GCA_965215345.1. Classification (GTDB taxonomy): domain Bacteria; phylum Spirochaetota; class Spirochaetia; order SZUA-6; family Bin103; genus CATQHW01. The sequence continues at coordinate 4,665,525 of CBDCDL010000002.1, forward strand.
GGTCTCATTCGCCGAGGACGGAGGACGCTTCGATCCGATGGTCACCGTCCGGGCCGAGACGCGCGAGCGCAGCCCGGACGACGGCACGCTGTGGATCTACCTGGATGCGGACTCCCCGCTGAGCGCGCTGGACCCGCAGACCGTTCGGCTCAGCTCCACGCCGACGCGACCGCTGTCCGAGCTGCGCGCCATGCTGGGGGCGCCGTTCGCCGACGGCACGGCGGGCGAAGACGTGGACCTGCTGGTGATCGCCGGCGGCATGGCAAGTCAATTCGGCATGGTCCGCCCCATGGAGCGCGCGCTGCGCGATTCACTCGGGCTCGACCTGTTCAGCATACGCTCGCAACTCGTCGAAAACCTGCTGCGCACCCCACTTGGCGTCTCCAGCCCCGACCTGCTCGACAACACGGAAATCGTCGTGGGCAAGTATCTTGGCGATGACCTGTTCTTCGAGGCGCTCGTGCGGGTAGAATCCGACACCGTGTCGCCGGTACCCGAGTTGCGCACCGACCTGGAGCTCAGCCTGGAATGGGCGACGCCATTCTTTCTCCTGGAGTGGTCCGTCTTGCCGTCCCTCACCGACCCGTTTCAGACCGACAGCGCGTTGTCGCTGTCGTGGCGCTTCAACTACTGATGCGCACGCGCTCGACGCCTGCGCGCATCCTCCGCGCCCTGCCGGCGGTGGCCGTCCTGCTCGCCGCCGTGCCCGGCACCGCGCAGCAGCCGGAGCAGCAGGCACGCGACTGGTTTCTCGGCAAGCCGATCGGCGCAGTGGAGTTCCTCGGCCTGGACACCGTCGACGAAGGCGATCTCCGGCCGATCGTGGACCCGTACGTGGGGCAGACCTTCGAATGGCCCCTGTACTTCGAGATGGAGGGCGCGCTGTACGCGACGGAGCTGTTCGAACGCCTGGAGGCGGACGCCGCCGAAGGCGACGAGGAGGGATCGACGGTCATCGTACGCTTGTCGGTGCGGGAGCGGCCGACGATCGACGACATCGTCATCGAGGGCCAGCGCCGGATCCGGGAAGGACAGATACTGAACGTGATGGCGTCAGAAGCGGATACGATCCTGAACTCCGGCCGGCTCGAGGAGGATCTGGACGCGATCCGCAGCCTGTACGAGGCGGACGGGTTCGTGAGCGCGCGGGTGGAGGCCACGGTCGTCCCCGACGCGGCCGTCAATCGCGTCACCGTACGCATCTCCATCACGGAAGGCGTCCGCACCACCGTGGTCGCGATCGACTTCGTGGGCAACGAGTTCGCCTCGGCAGGCACCCTGCGGAGCCAGATGGAGACCCGGGAACGGGCATTGCTGCAACGCGGTCTGTTCTCCGAACGCGCCCTTCAGCGGGATCTCGAGAGCCTGATCTCCTACTACCAGAGCAACGGGTACGTGGACGCCTCCATCGACCGGGTCGAGCGCAGCATCGAGCACGACGCCGAAGGAGACGAGGATCTGATCAGCCTCACCCTGCATGTGAGCGAGGGACGGGCGTTCCAGTACGCGGGCACGCGATTCGAGGGCAACAGCGCGTTCACCGACGAAGAGCTGCAGGCGCTCGTACGCCACCGCCCCGACCGCTCGATCAACCTCGAGACCGTCGAAGCCGACTTCTCGCGCGTGCAGGACCTCTACTACGAGAACGGCTACATCTTCAACGGCTTCGATCAGGAACTGATCCGCGACGACGAACGGGGAACGATCCTGGTGCGGGTCACCATCACCGAACGCGACGGCGCCCACATCGAGAACATCACCATCGAAGGCAACGTCAAGACCCAGGAGCATGTGCTGCGTCGTGAGCTTCCGTTCGAGGTCGGCGACGTGTTCAACCGCACCGAGATCATCCGCGGCCTGCAGAATCTCTACAACCTGCAGTACTTCACCTCCGTCGAGCCGGCGCCGACGGCAGGCAGCGCTCCCGGCCTGATGGACGTCGCCATCACCGTGGAGGAGGGCACGACCGCGGACATCGGCTTCGGAGCCACCTTTTCCGGCGGCGAGTTCCCGCTGTCCGGCTTCGTGCGCTGGTCCGAACGGAATTTCAGCGGACTTGGGCAGACGGTCAGCGTGGACCTGTCGGCGTCTCAACTCCGTCAGGCGCTGTCGATCGGGTTCCACGAGCCCTGGCTGCTCGGTCAGCCGTGGTCGGCAGGGATCACCCTGGGCGTCGAGCACTCGGTGGTCCGCGGCGTCGCGCAGGACGTCCTCCACCCGGTGTTCACCGACGCCGAATCAGAGCAGGCCGTGCCCGACCCCTACATCTCCAGGGACGACTACAGCTCCGGCACGTTGATCCCGGACCAGTACACCATGCAGTACGACACGTTCGCGATCTCGGCGGAGGTCTCCAGCGGCTACCGTTTCGACACCCTCCACGGCCGCTTCATCGTGCGCGGCGGACTCGGCTCCAGCCTCGAGTTCCTGGTCTACGACCCGCAGGTCAACCGGCCCTTCGACAAGACGATCCGCGACCAGTTCGAGCGCTGGAGCGTGGTCAACAGCCTCTGGACAGGCGTGGCATGGGATCGGCGCGACTTCTTCCTGAACCCCACCGACGGGACGCTGCTGAGCCAGCGCGTCACCCTGACCGGCGGGCCGCTGTCCGGAGACCGGCACTTCATCGTCCTGGACAGCCAGGCCGAAGCCTTCGCCACGCTGTTCGAAATACCGGTGTCCGACGTGTTCGACCTGAGTGTCGTGCTCGCCGGCCACACCGGCTTCTCCGTGATCCTTCCCCAACTCCGCAGTTGCGGCGCCGTCAACGGCGATCCGGGACTGTGCTGGGACCAGGTCCTGGGCCAGGAAGACCTGCTGATCATCGATGGAACCAGTGTGGGCCGGGGGTGGGAGCCGGTGCTCGACGGCGAGGCGCTGTGGGACAACAAGCTGGAGCTGCGGGTGCCGATCGATCCGCAGATCATCTGGGGCGTAGCGTTCCTGGACGCCGCCCTGCTGTGGGACGACCGCGGCGCCATCGGCGACACGTCGCTCGACGACGTTCACTTCAGCGCCGGCTTCGGCCTTCGCTTCGCGGTGCCGCAATTGCCGTTGCGGCTCTATCTCGCCAAGCCGTTCGCGTTCCATGACGGCAGACTCGGTGACCCTCCCGGCACCCAGAGCAGCGGCCCGCTGGGCGGCATGAATCTGGTCCTGGGACTCGGCGGCGATACGTTCTGAGGAACGTGCCCGGCGGCGCCCGGGCGGGCGTCGCAACGCTGGCCGGAGCGGCGCGGATGATGATGCTCGAACGGCGGCGACGGCTGCGTGCAGCGGCGTCCGTCCTTGCCGCACTGCTGGCGCTGTCGGCGCCCGCGACCGCCCAGGAGCTGTTCACCCGTATGGGAGTGGTCGATCTCGACCGGGTCGTGCGCGCCTTCTACCTCGAATCGGAAGCGTTCCGGACCTACCAGGCACGGCGTGCGGAAGTCGTCGCGGAGCGCGAGGAGATCGCGGATGAGATCCACCTCCTGGAGCTGGATCTCATCCGCGCACGGCAGGACGGGAACCGCAGTCTGGCGCTGCGTCTCGAACAGCAGGTCTTCGACATGAAGGAGCACCTGTCGCAGTACGTGCGCGTGATGAACGACCGACTGCAGCGCACGTACAATGGACTGAAGACATCGGACCTGTTCATCGGCGAGCTCGCGGAGACGCTCCCATACGTGGCAGAGGAGCTTGGCTACACGGTGATTCTGGACACCGACGACGTGTTGCACTGGGATACCGACGTCGACCTGACCGACGAGGTCATCGCTGAGCTTGCCCGGCGAGCCGCCCGACGCTAGGAATCTGCCGGACTTGCCGCGCGAGCGGGAAGGCCGACAGACTCCGACGCGGCCGGTGGGTATGGGCCGAAAACGGAGCCGAAGGCGACGGTTTCAGGGCGATAGCGCCCCGGGGCGGCTCCTGGGCGTGGATCTGGGTGCGCGGCGCATCGGCCTGGCCCTGTCGGATCCCGCCGGGGTCATCGCCTCTCCGCTGGTGACCCTGCCGTTCACGACCGAAGCGGCGCTGCTCGACGATCTCCTCGGCACCTGCGGCGAACACGGGGTTCGGCTGATCGTGATCGGGCATCCGGTCCGCACCGACGGCACGCCGACGCCGCTCGGCGTGCGCGCCGAACGGCTTGCGGCGAAGCTGACCGCCGGCGGGGTTCCCGCCTGCACGTGGGACGAGCAGTTCACCAGCCGAGCCGCAGCCACCGCGATCGGCCCCAGGCGGCGCCATGGCGACCGCGGCCGGATAGACCGCATGGCGGCCGCGCTCATGCTGCAGGACTACCTCGAGCACGGGTACGCTTGAGCGGATGAGCGGACCGACCCCCATGATGGGGCAGTATCTGCGTCTGAAGGCGTCGCAGCCCGGTGCGATCCTGTTCTTTCGGCTCGGGGACTTCTACGAGATGTTCGCCGAGGACGCGGAGCAGGCCGCGCCGATCCTGGACATCGCGCTCACGAAACGCAACGGCGTGCCGATGTGCGGCGTTCCCCATCACGCCGCGCAGACCTACCTGACGAAGCTGCTGCGGGCCGGACGCAAGGTAGCTATCTGCGAGCAGGTCGGGCTTCCCGAGGGCGGGCTGGCCGAACGGCGGGTCGTCGAGGTGGTCACCCCGGGAACGATCGTGGACGAGCGCCTGCTCGACCACGCCAGCAACAACTACCTGGCGGCGCTGGCCGACGGCGGCGCGGCCTTGGCGCTGGCGTGGGCCGATCTTTCCACCGGGGAACTGCGAGCCACCCGCCTGCCGCCCGGCCAGACGGAGCTGTGGCTGCGCGACCACATGCAGCGTCTGGCACCGCGCGAGCTGATCGTCCAGGAGAGCCTGCTGGACGCCGGCTCTCCGGCGGAGCGGGTGCTGGCGGAACGGCCGGACCTGGTGCTCAACCGCTATCCGGACTGGCACTTCGACGCCGACGGAACCCACGAGATCCTGTGCCGCCAGTTCGGCGTGATCGACCTGCGCTCGTTCGGACTGGGGCGCACCGACGCGGAAGTGCGGGCCGCCGGCGCTCTGGTCGGCTTCATCCGGCAGCACGCCCTGCACGATGCTCCCCACCTCGACGACCTCGTCGTGGAGGCGGTCGACGCACATCTCCGCATCGACGAGCCCACGCAACGCAATCTGGAGCTCACCGCCAATCTCCTCGACGGCGGTCGCGAGCACACTCTGCTCGCGACCCTGGACCGCACGCGGACATCGGTGGGAGCACGGCTGCTGCGCCGGTCGATCCTGGCGCCGATGCGCGATCGGGACTCGATCGAGCGCCGCCTCGACGACGTGGAGGCGCTGTTCCGCGATCAGGCGCTGCTCTCCCGCCTGCGCGCGGAGCTGGACCGCTTCCGGGATCTCGAGCGGCTGACGGCGCGCAGCTCCCTGGGCCGTTCCGACGCGCGCGAGCTGCTGGCGATCCGCACCTGCCTGCAGTGCGCGCTCGCCGTCGCCGAGCTCCTGACGGACTGCGTTCCCCGGCTGGCTGCGGCACTCCGCGTTCACGACGACCACCTCGGACCGCTGCTCGAAGCCTTGCTCGAAGCCCTGTGCGACGCGCCCGGCGGCACGGCGTTCAGGGCCGGACACTCGGCGGACCTGGACCGCCTGCAGGCCGCCGCCGAGGCGGCCGAACGGGAACTTGCGCAGTACACGGACGAGGTGCGGACGGAAACCGGCATCGCGTCGGTGCGGCTGAAGCACAACCGCGTGCTCGGCTATTTCTTTGACATCACCAGAGCGAACCTGAGCCGCGTGCCCGGCCACTTCATCCGCAGGCAGAGCCTTGCCAACTCGGAACGGTTCACGACCGAACGGCTCATGGACCTGGACGCCCGCATCGGACGGGCGCAGGCCGACCGGGAGGAGCTGGAGCGGGAGGGCCTGGTCGCGCTGCGGCAACGGGTCGCCGGGCAGTCGGCCGCGCTGCTGAGACGGGCCGCCGCGGTCGCGGAGGTCGATCTGGTGCAGTCGCTGGCGTCGGCTGCCACCGAGCTCGGCTACACCCGTCCGACCTTCGTCGACGAGGATGTTCTGGAAATCCGCGGCGGCCGGCATCCGGTGGTGGAGGCTGCCTTGCCGGGCGGGGCCTTCATCCCGAACGGGATCGACCTGGGGACCTCGGAACGGGTCGTGCTGCTGACGGGACCCAACATGGCCGGCAAGTCCACCTATCTGCGGCAGGCGGCCCTGATCGCGATCATGGGCCACGTCGGCTCGTTCGTGCCCGCCGAGCAGGCCCGCCTCGGGGTCGTCGACGCCGTCTACTGTCGGGTCGGCGCAAGCGACAACATCGCACGCGGGGAATCGACGTTCCTGGTGGAGATGGCCGAAACGGCGCGCATCCTGCGCCTGGCGCGCCCGACCAGCCTGGTGATCATGGATGAAATCGGCCGGGGAACCGGCAGCGACGACGGGCTGGCGATCGCCCGTGCCGTACTGGAGCATCTGCTTTCCGCCGTGCACGCCAAGACGCTGTTCGCCACCCACTTCCGGGAACTGACGGCACTGGAGCATCCCCGGCTCGTGAACCGGTCGATGGCCGTCACGGAGCGCGACGGCGATGTCGTGTTCCTGAAGACGGTGGTGGACGGGCCGGCCGACCGCTCGCACGGCATCCACGTGGCGCGCATGGCCGGGATCCCGGGCAGCGTCAGCGATCTGGCCGCACGGTATCTCGAAGACTCGCTGAGGGCGGGCCGCGCGCGGCCGGCAGGAACCCCGGCGCAGACCGAGGCACCGCCGCAGCCGCCCTTGTTCGACACCCGCGGCCCCGACGGCCGGGCGCCGGTGCGCGGCGCTGCCGTCATCGACGAGTTGCTCCGGCTGGACCTGGGCATCCTGCGCCCGATCGACGCGCTCAACCTTCTGCACGAATGGCAGCGGCGCGTCCGGTGAGCGGTACCGCCGCGGCATGCGGCTCCGCGCTGCGCGCGCTGATCACGCACGCGCTCATGGAACGTTGCCTGGCATGCGGCGCGGTGCTGACGTGCGCCGGCGACTGCCGCGGTCCCGTGTGCGCTGCCTGCCGGTCGCGGCTGGAGGTGATCACGGGACGCCGGTGCCTCACGTGCAGCCGCCAGCTCATGTCGGAGACGAACCGGTGCACCCGGTGCCGGAACCGGGACTACGCGTTCGCGTGCAACACATCGCTTCTCGCCTATACCGGCGCGACCCGGCGCCTGCTGTACCACTACAAGTTCAGGGCGCGAACGCGGCTGGCCGACCTGTTCGCCGAAGCCCTGGACACTGCCGGGCTCGTGGCCGGGGACAGTTGCATCATCCCGGTCCCGGCTCGACCGCGAAGCCCGGTGCACCGGACGTCGACGAGATTCGACCAGACCGGACTGATCGCACGCCGTCTGCGCCGCCGCACCGGTTGCACCGTCCACAACGCCCTCCGCCGCACCACGGGGCCGCCCCAGAAGCGGCTCGACTACGATGCGCGATCGCGTAACGTCGCCGGCCGCATCCGTCCCGCCACCAGTCGGCCGCTGCCGGAGCGGGTCATAGTGCTGGACGACGTGTTCACGACGGGAGCGACCGCGCATGAATGTGCTCTGGTGCTGGCGCGCTGCGGGGTGCGGGAAACTCGCGTGGTGACCGTCGCGCTAGGTTGAGCCGCCGCTCCGATACCCCCGGGCACCCCCCGGCCTTGACCGGCTCGCCCGATCCGCTCTACCTTGATCATGCGCCGGTGAGCCGCGCGGAGCGGTGATCCTGGCGGGATTGTATCGGTGGGAGTCGATGGGTTCGGCTCCTTTTTTGTGCCTGAGGCGGTGGCTTGGGTCGCGGGGACTCACGTCGGGCCTATGAGTCCGGATTGTCCGGGGAGGTGAGGTGACAGGCGACGGTCAGTACGGCGCCGGCGGCGATCGCGATGCGGCAGCGGCCGCCTCGCCGTCCGTTGCGGAACCTGCGGCGCGGCAGCACGACGGCGTGCGGTTGAGCGGATTCGCCGAGCAGGTGCGCTCGGAAGTGGAACCGGCGGTACGTTCGTACGGCTTTGCCCTGGTGGAGCTGGACGCCGCACGCCTCGCGCGGCGCAGCTTGGTCCGGCTGGTGGTGTACCGGGCCGGCGCGATGACGGTGGACGACTGCGCGGAGCTGGCGCGGGCCGTGCGCTATCGGCTGGCACTGGTTCCCGGCGCCGAAGATGCCCGGCTGGAGGTGAGCACGCCCGGGACCGCACGCCAGCTCAAGTCACCGCACGAGTACGCGATCTTCCGCGGGCGGACGGTGGCGGTGCTCGTGGGTGACGACTGGTTGCGGGGCGTCATCCTGTCGGCCGAAGACGGTATAGTAACGCTTCACACCGGCACGGCAGAGCAGAAGATCGAGACAGGACGGATCAGGAAGGGACGGTTGAGCGAAGACATGATTGACCGAAGCAGTCACGGCGGACCTGGGCACGACGGACCTGCGGACGGGGACGGAAACGATGTCCAGTGAGATGGCGTTGGCGATCCGCCAGCTGGTACAGGACCGCGGCATCTCCGAGGACCTGATCGTCAAGACGGTCGAGGACGTGCTGCTCGCAGCCTACAAGCGCCGATTCGGCACGTCCGAGAACGCCGTCATCCGCTTCAACGATGACGCCACCGATGTCACCATCTATGCGCAGAAGCGCATCGTCGCCGTGGTCGACGACCCGGTCACGGAGATCGGGCTGCAGGACGCGCTGGGTTACGACGATCAGGCGGAGATCGGCGACGAACTGCTGATCGAGATCAATCCGCGCGACTTCGATCGCGTCTCCATCCAGAGCGCCAAGCAGCGCGCTCGACAGACCCTGCGCGAGATCCAGAAGGATACGCTGTACTCGGAGTATGAGGACAAGGTCGGTGAGATGATCATCGGCTACCACCAGCGCGAGCGGAACGGCGCCATCTTCGTGGACCTGGGCAAGACGGAAGGCCTCATGCCGCGCAAGTACCAGAGCCCGCGGGAAGTGTATCGGCCGAACGACCGCATCCGAGCTCTCATCTACGAAGTGGAGAAGACCCCCACCGGCCTGCAGATCATCCTGTCGCGCACGCACACGCAGTTCGTTCGCAAGATCTTCGAGCTCGAGGTGCCGGAGATCTACGATGGCACGATCGAGATCTACAAGATGGTCCGGGAGCCCGGCTACCGAACCAAGATGGCCGTGTACTCCACCCGCGATGACGTGGATCCGGTCGGCGCCTGCGTCGGCGTGCGCGGCGCGCGCATCCAGGCGGTCGTCCGGGAGCTGGAAGGCGAGAAAATCGACGTTCTGAAGTATGATCCCGATCCTGCCGTGTTCATCAGGAACGCCCTGCAGCCGGCGGAGGTCGAAGAAGTGATCATCGTGGACGACGCGACACGGCATGCCCTGGCCGTCGTCCACGATGCTCAATTCTCGCTCGCCATCGGCCGCCAGGGACTGAATGTCCGGCTCGCGAACCGCCTGGTGGACTGGAACATCGACGTCAAGACCCGCGCCCAGGTCGCGGACATGGATCTGGGCGGAGAGAAGAAACGGGAAGCGGCGGCGCTGTTCTCGGAAGACGAGGCGCAGGAAATCGACCGCATCTCGGAGTTGCCGGGAGTTCCCGAACGCATCGCGGCGGCATTGGCCGAGCAGGGCATAGAACGCATCGAGGATCTGGTCGAAATGTCCGATGACCAGCTTGCTTCCACCCGCGGCCTGACCTCCGAGGACATTTCGACGATCCGCAACCTTCTCGACGAGACGGTCGAGATCGTCGAAGAGGACGAGATGGACCAGGTGGACCAGGTGGACCAGGTGGACGGAGCTCCGCCGCCCGTGGACGAAGCTCCGCCGCCCGCTCATCAGGCCGACGCGCCGGTCGCGGAAGCTGAACCTGCCGGCGATGGAGCCGAAGAGGCCGACGTGGTGGAAGAGGTCGAGGAGATCACCGCCGTATCGGAACTGGGGCTCGAGCAGCGCGTCACCGATACGCTGGCGGCAGCCGGAGTCCAGGAGGCCGAAGCTCTCATGTCGATGTCGGAAGCCGAGCTCGCCGGCGTGCCCGGTCTCAGCCCGGACGACGTGGCGGGCATACGGCAACTGCTTGAGGAGAATGTGGTGATCATCGAGGAACGGCCGGAAGGCGACGAGTAGGGGGCGGGCAGCAGAGACCATGGCGGAGAAGAACGAGAAGCGCGCGCAGAGAACGCCGGAAGACGAAACGGAGAGCAAACCCAAGCCGAAGGTAACGCTCATAAAGAAGCGGCCCGAGCCTCAAGCCGCAAGCGACGCAGAGCCCGCCCGGCCGCCGGTGAAGCGGAAAGTCGTCATCCGCCGGCGTCCGATCGAGGTACCGGCGCGCCCGGCGACACCCCCGCCGCCGCCCGGGTCGCCTGCGCCACCCAAGCGCCAGCCTCGCAAGGAGGAGGTACCGGCGTCGCGGCCGGCTGCCCCCCCGAAGTCGGGCCCGCGCATCGATCCGCTGCATCAGCCGTTTCAGCTTCCCAAGCGCGACCCGAGACCTGTCATCCAGCGGCCCGACCGGCCGTCGCCGCCGCCCGGATTCCGGCCACCGCGGGGCTTTCGTCCGCCGCAGGGACTGCGTCCGCCCGGCCAGCGGGGAGCTCCGGGCGGGCCGGACCGGCGCACGCCGGACCGGCCGCTCAACTTTCGGCCACCGCAACCGGGGAGAGGACCGGGAAGGCCACCGATGGGTCCGGGAGGGGGATCGGGGCCGCCGCCCTCTCCCGGGAGAGGGCCGGGGCGTTCGAGGGGCAAGCCGCGCAGGCGCGGCCAATACTCGCGCGAACGGTTCGAGGAACACGCCGAGAAGCTCGTACAGCAGCGTCGCCGCGAGGACGAGGCGGCGGCCGTGCCGAGCGAGATCGACATCATGGAGCAGGTCACCGTCTCCGAGCTGGCACGCAAGATGAACCTCAAGGCCTCCAGCCTGATCGCCAAGCTGATGGAGATGGGCAGCATGGTCACCATCAACCAGCAGATCGACTCGGATACCGCAACGGTGATCGCGGAGCAGTACAACTGCACCGTCAACGTCGTGTCGCTGTACCACGAGACGGTGATCGAATCGGAACAACCCGGCGATTCCGATGACCAGTCGCGGCCGCCGATCGTGACCATCATGGGCCACGTCGACCACGGCAAGACCAAATTGATGGACGCCATCCGCGAGGCGAACGTCGCCGACCAGGAACACGGCGGCATCACCCAGCACATCGGCGCATACGCGGTCTCCATCGACCGCGACTCGCCCGCTCAGGGCCGCATCGTGTTCCTGGATACCCCCGGCCACGAAGCGTTCACGAACATGCGCGCCCGCGGAGCCCAGGTGACCGATATCGTGGTGCTGGTGGTCGCGGCAGACGACGGCACGATGCCGCAGACGGTGGAAGCGATATCGCACGCGCGCGAGGCGGACGTCCCCATCATCGTGGCCGTCAACAAGTGTGACCTGGCGGACGCAAACCCCGAACGGGTGAAGCAGCAGCTCTCGGACCACGAGCTGGTCCCGGAGGAGTGGGGAGGTGACACCCTGTACCGGGAGGTGTCCGCGCTTGCCAAGACCGGGATCGACGAGCTGCTGGAGGCGATCCTTCTGCAGGCAGACCTGCTGGAGCTCCGCGCGCCGTACGACGTCCGCGCGGAAGGCCGCGTGATCGAGTCCAGGGTCGACCTGGGTCGCGGCACGGTCGGCACGGTGCTGATCGAACGGGGCACGCTGCGCTCGGGCGACCCGTTCGTCGCCGGGGTGTATCCCGGGAAGGTGCGGGCGATGTTCGATGACCTCGGTAATCCGGTGAAGGAGGCCACCCCGTCGCTGCCGGTCGAGATACTGGGCTTCTCCGGGCTGCCGGCGGCCGGCGACCCGTTTCAGGTGACCGCCGACGAGCGCACCGCCCGCACCGTCGGTGACAAACGGCAGGAGTTGCGCAAGATGAAGGAGGCCGGATCGGTCAGCCAGATCACCCTCGACAACCTGTACGAGACCATCAAGGAAGGGGAGATCCAGGAGCTCAAGGTCGTTGCCAAGGGCGACGTGCACGGATCGGTGGAGGCGCTGGTTTCCGCGCTGGAGCGTCTGTCGACGGACGACATCAAGCTCACGGTCATCCACTCCTCGGCAGGGGCGATCAACGAGAACGACGTGATGCTGGCCTCCGCGTCGAATGCGTTGATCATCGGCTTCCACATCCGACCGACACCGAAAGCGCAGGAACTGGCGGACCAGGAGAAGGTCGAGATTCGCCGCTACGACCTGATCTACGAAGCGGTCGAGGAGATCCGCGATTCCATGGAAGGGATGCTGACGCCCGAGGTGCTCACCGAGTCGGTGGGCGTCGCCGAGGTGCGCGAGCTGTTCCGCATCTCCCGCCTCGGCACGATCGCCGGCTGCCACGTTAGCTCCGGGCACGTGCGCCGGAACGCGATGGTCCATGTCGTCCGCGACGGAGCGCAGGTGTACGAAGGAAGAATCCTCACCCTGCGCCGCTTCAAGGAGGACGTCAACGAGGTGGAAGCGGGGTTCGAGTGCGGCATCCGCATCGAGAACTTCAATGATCTCAAGCAGGGCGACAGCATCGAAGCGTTCGAGACGAAAGAGGTCGCCAAGAAGCTCTGAGACCAGAAGCTCTGAGCATCGTCGGCGCCGGGAACGGCAGAGCAGGGGACGGAGGGAACATGGCGAACCAGCGGGGCGAGAAGGTCGGCCGACTGCTGCGCGAAGTGTTGGGCGAGATGATCGTGGGCGGACGGCTGGCCGACCCGCGTATCGATCCCCTGCTGAACCTGACGCGGGTCAAGGTTTCCCGGGACCTCAAGCACGCCGTCGTGTTCGTATCCCATCACGGCGAAGCTCCCGTTGTCGGACCTGCCACGGATGCGCTCAACCACGCCGCCGGCTACCTGCAGGCGGAGATGGCGCGCCGTATCCGCTTGCGGGAAACGCCAAGGCTGCGTTTCGTGGCGGACTCTTCGGTGGCGGACGGGTTTCGCGTGCTGCAGAAGATTCGCAACCTGACTTAGGACACGCGTACGCGAGACGTGCCGGTCAGACGGAACCCGGACGTGGCAGACGTGCCGCACGGCGGCGGGATGGTCCTTCTGAGCAAACCGTCCGGCATGACCTCCTTCGCGGCGCTCGGGCGCCTGAAACGCGTGCTCGGGACCGGTCGTATCGGCCATACCGGCACCCTGGACCGGTTTGCGTCCGGTCTGCTGATCGCCATGGTCGGCCGGCTTACCCGCATCAGCTGGTTGATTACCGAGCTGCCCAAGCGCTATCGGGCGACCATCCGCCTCGGCGAACAGACGACCACGCTTGACCCCGAGGGTTCGGTCGAATTGCGAAGGAACCTGCCGACACCCGAAGCGCTGCACGATGCGTTGCCGGGCTTCCTCGGCCGCATACGTCAGGTGCCGCCCGCCTACAGCGCCGTGCACGTCGACGGCGAGCGCGCATCGCGGCGCGCGCGACGAGGCCTCCCCGTGGAACCACGCGCACGGGACGTGTACGTGGACAGCCTGCGGATCATCGCCATGGACCTGCCTCTGGTGGAGATCGAGGTCGTCTGCGGCAAGGGGACCTACGTGCGTTCCCTTGCCCGCGACCTTGCCTGTGCCGCGGGAAGCTGTGGGCACCTGACCGCACTGCGCAGGCTCTCGGTGGGAGATTTCCCGGTGGAGGCCGCCGCGCCGGTCGACGCCGCAGGCGAAGGCGACGTCATCCCTCCGGCCGGGTTCCTGCACCGCATCGAGGGTCTGGAACTGCGGCAGGTGACGCCCGAAGGCGCGCGGCGCGTCCGCGACGGGCAGCCGGCAGAGTCCGCGTTCATGGTGGAAGCACCGTCCGGCAAGCGATTCTGTGCGCTCCTCAGCGGCCAGGAGCTGCTCGCCGTCCTCGATCCAGGGGACGACCGGACGTCCGGGCGAGGCACGGCCTGCACCCGTTCGCACCGTCGGTACCGCTATCGCTGCGTTCTGGCCGCACGGCCGGATCCCGGCGCGGCGGAAGCCGTGAGCAGCGCGACGCCGCACCCATGACGGAGACACCCGGTTGACCGTCGCGGACTGGCAGGGACTGGCCGACCGACCACTCGAAGACGGCGTGGTGCTCGCCATGGGCGTGTTCGACGGCCTCCATAGAGGCCATCGAGCGTTGCTGCAACGCGTGATCGCGCACGGCGCGGGCGCCTCCGCGGTGCTGACCTTCGATCCCTTGCCCAGTTCGGTGCTGTTCGGGACCAGCGAACGCCTGATCCTGTCGCGGCGTCAGAAGGAACGTGCACTGGGGCGCATCGGCATCCGCCACCTGATCGTCGTTGACTTTTCCCTCAGCTTCAGTAAGTTTACGGGGGAAGAGTTCGTCACCCAGTTGCTGCGCCGCGTCGCCGTTCGCGGCGTCGTGGTCGGACGGGACTTTCGGTGCGGGCGACAACGCGACACCGATACCGAACAGCTCCATGGACTGTTGCACCGGCACGGAGTAGGGTTGGAAGTGGTGGATCTGGTCCGCGACGAGTGGGCGAACGCGGACGGACGGGGTACTCAGGACGGACGGGGTGGCGACGGAGCGAAAGTGAGCAGCAGCGGCATACGGCAGGCGATCGACAGCGGTGACTTCTCCGTGGTACGGTCCATGCTCGGAGGGGATTATGAACTGGATGTCGAGCACGTCTCGCCCGACTGTACGGGGGACGGCTTGGTTTTTCCGGCCTCGTCGTTGACTCAGCTCCTGCCCCGAACGGGCCGCTATTCGGGGTTCGCCCGCAGCGCATCGGGTGGTTCGGACGCCGTGATCACGGTGGAGTACGACCGGATAATCGTTCACGGGGCGACTGCCCGCTTGAGCGGAATCCGCTTTGCACGACGGGAATCCTGACGGATCATGCGAACGGGCAGGATCGAGACAGGACGATATCGAGGCAGGATGACATCGAGGACAGGATGGGATTGACCAAAGAGGAAAAAACGGAAATCGTAACCGGCTTCGGAAAAGGCGATACCGATACCGGAGCTTCGGCGGTGCAGGTAGCGTTGCTTACCCGCCGGATCACCCAACTCACCGAACATTTCAGAACACACCCCAAGGACCATGCTTCGCGCCACGGCCTCCAGCGGATGGTAGGGCAGCGGCGTCGGCTCATGGGCTATATCAGCCGCAAGGACGCGGACACGTACCGGAATCTGCTCAAAGAGCTGAACCTGAGGAAGTAGCGTCCCGCGACACGGCGCTGCGCAGAAGCCGCGGCGCAAGGAAGTAACATGGCACATACCGTAGAACTGAAGGTCGGCGCCGAGACGCTGACACTGCAGACCGGTCGGCTGGCCAAACAGGCCAACGGCGCGGTCTACGCGCAGTACGCAGGCTCCGCCGTCCTGGCGACGGTCTGCTGCTCCGCCAAGGAGATCGAGGGGCTCGACTACGTCCCCCTGCAGGTGGAGTACAACGAAAAGGCATACGCCTCGGGCAAGATTCCGGGGTCGATATTCCGCCGCGAAGGCAGGCCTCGGGATCGTGAGATCCTGGTGTCCCGCCTGATCGACCGGCCCATGCGGCCGCTGTTCCACAAGTCGTTCAGCCGCGACATCCAGGTGATCCCCACCGTGATCTCGGCGGATCAGGTCAACCCCCCCGATGTGCTGGCCATCGTGGCGGCATCCGCGGCGGTCACCGTCTCGGACATACCGTTCGAGGGTCCGGTCGGCGGCGTGCGGGTTGCCGTCCTTGACGGGGATGTCGTGATCAATCCGACCCACGACCAGATCGAGTCCAGCGACCTTGACATCGTGGTCGCCGGCACGCGGGACGGCATCACCATGGTCGAAGGGGGTGCCCAGGAAGCCGACGAAGAAACGATGATTTCCTGCATCGAGCGGGCGCACGAGGTGATCGTCGAAATCTGCGACGCGCAACTGCGTCTCACCGAGCTCGGCGGCCGGGAGAAGCTGCCGCTGCCCGAAGTCGCCGGCGCGGAGACGGAAACCGAGATCGCTTCCTGGGTGCGTCCGAGAATGGAGGAAGCCTGCTTTGTGAAGGGCAAGGAAGCGCGCTACGCCGCGATTCGCCAAGTGAAGCAGGACACCTTCGAGCAGTTCGCCGATCGTATAGGCGATACGGACAGCGACGCGGTCGAAGCGCTGTTGGAGAAGATCGAAACCGACGTGGTGCGCACCTCGATCCTGGACAACCGCGTGCGCACGGACGGGCGCTCGCCCGACGACATCCGCGACATCAGTTGTGAGGTCGACGTGCTGCCGCGGGCGCACGGAGCAGCGCTGTTCACGCGCGGCGAAACCCAGGCCCTGGCGGTCACCACGCTCGGCACCGCCAATGACGAGTTGCGCATCCTGGACGCGCTGGAGACCGACGTCGACCGCAAGAAGCACTTCATGCTGCATTACAACTTCCCGAACTTCTCGGTAGGAGAGACGGGGCGCCTCGGCACCGGACGCCGGGAGATCGGACACGGCCATCTGGCCGAACGGGCGCTGGAACGTGTCATCCCCACCAAGGAGGAGTTCCCGTACACGGTACGCGTGGTCTCCGAAACTCTGGAGAGCAACGGATCGTCATCCATGGCGTCGGTATGCGGCGGCACGCTGAGCATGCTCAACGCCGGCGTGCCGATCACGCGCTCGGTGGCAGGCATCGCCATGGGGCTGATCTCCGACGGCGACCGCTTCGTGGTCCTGTCCGACATTCTGGGAGAGGAAGATCACCTGGGCGACATGGACTTCAAGGTCGCCGGCACGGAGCAGGGCATCACCGCCTTCCAGATGGACATCAAGATCGCGGGCGTCAGCTCGGAGCTCCTGCGCGAAGCGCTCGACAAGGCGCGCGCCGGCCGCCTGAAGATTCTGGAGATCATGCGGCAGACCATGGACCGACCGCGTGACGCGGTATCGGACTTCGCGCCGAAGATCATCACCATGCGCATCGACGTCGACAAGATCGGAGCCGTCATCGGCTCCGGCGGTTCCAACATCCGATCGATCACGGAGACCACCGGGGCCGACGTGAATATCGAGGACGATGGCGTGGTGACCATCTACTGCCGCCGCAAGGAAGGCGCCGAGCGCGCCCAGCGGCTGGTCGAGCAGGCGGTGGAGGAGCCGGAGGTCGGCAAGACCTACACGGCCCGCGTCACCCGCATCATGGACTTCGGCGCCTTCATGGAGATCCTCCCGGGCAAGGAAGGCCTCTGCCACATTTCCCGCCTGACCGCCGACCATGTCGGCCAGGTCGAGGACGTGGTCAAGCTGGGCGACGAGGTGAAGGTGAAGCTCATCGAGATCGACCGTATGGGCCGCCTGAACCTTGCTACGCTGGATGCCGTGGGCCCGGATGTCGAGGACTTCGCGGGCGCCCCGGGATCGCGGCCGGTCGGCGATCCGTTGCGCGACCGCGTCGGCGGCGGCGGCCGTCGCCCCGGTCCGGGAAGGAGAGAGCGTTTCGGGCCCAGCCGCAGGGATGGGCGCGAACGCAGGGATGGACGCGACGGCCGTCCGCCCCGGTCGAGGAGCATGTCCGGCGGGCGCGGACCGCGTCGCCAGGGCAGACCTGACGACGAGCATGCATCGGATTGATTCAGGAGTTTGAGCTGAGCCTCGGGGCCACGCTGCTGGTCGATCCGGTCGAACACACCGGCACCGCGGCCTTGGGTTTCTGGTACGGCCACGGGTCGCGGGACGAACGTGCCCACGAGCACGGCTGCAGTCATCTCCTGGAACACATGGTCTTCAAGGGGACGCCGACGCGGTCGGCGTCGCGGATCGCTCGTGACATCGATCGCGTCGGGGGCTCGATCAACGCCTTCACCGACCGCGAGACCACCTGTCTGCATTGCAGCGTTCCAGGAGACGCTGCGCCCGCTGCGGCCGAGGTGCTGGCCGACATGGCCACCGCTCCGGCGCTCGATGGCGCTGAACTGACCAAGGAACGTCAGGTAGTCATCAACGAGATACACGCGGCCGACGATTCACCCGACGAGCGCGCCTTTCAGACGTACGTAGAACGGCTCTGGGGCTCGCACGCCCTCTCCCGCCGTATCGCCGGCGACGTACATGAGGTTGCGGGGATCGATCGCGATCGGCTGCTGCGTTTCTTTCGGGAACGGTTCCATCCCTCGCGGCTGGTCGTCTCGGTCGCGGGCCGCGTCGCCGTTGAAGAGGTAATCGCCACGATAGAGGATACGCTGCAGAGAAGCGCGGCGGGGTGGTTGGACGAACCAGTGCTGGACGAAGCGGTGGAGTCGCCCGCGGCGCGGCGCTCGCCCGATCATCACGCGGGCGTCTGGCGGCACGGGGACAATTGCCATCAGACCTACCTGTACGCCGGCCGCCCACTTCCCGTGGATCGAACGGTGCGAAACTACTACGCACTGACGCTGCTCAGCACCCTGGTCGGGGAGTCGATGAGCTCGCGGCTGTTCCAGAACCTGCGGGAGCGGCGCGGGTTGTGTTACTCGATCGGCTCGTTCCGGACACACCTCAGCGACCTGTGGCTGTGGTCGGTGTTCGCGAACTGCGTGCCGGAGGCTCGCGAGGAACTCATCGACGGCCTGCTCGCCGAGTTGCGCGGACTGCACGCACGCCCGCCGGGCAGGGAGGAAGTGGACGAGGCGATGAGCCATCTGCGCGGCGCCCTGATCTTCGCCCGCGAGGACATGGAGGCGCGCATGCGCCGAATGGTGTACCAACGACAGACGTTCGGGCCGATATTAAGTTTTGAAGAGATGGACTCGTACATCCACGGCGTTGCCCGCGACGAGCTGGAAGCCATGGCCGGGCTGATCGCGGACACCGATGCCTTCACACTCGTAGCGTACGGGGGGGACCCAATTGATCATGATGTCGACCCGCAGCCGTCCGACTGAGCCGCCACTGAGGAGCCGTGCCATCCGCGCCAAGCTGGTCGCGATCGGTCTGCTGGCCGCATGCGCGGCGTCCGCCCAGACGCTGGACCCGGCCGCGGCGCTGGCGGAGACGAAGGCTGCGTTCGCGAGAGGTGACTATGCCGACGCTCTGGGAGTGGTGCGCTCGATGCGCATCCAGACCCCCGGCAGCAGGCACCTTCCGGAAGCGTTGCTGCTCGCCGCCCAGGCGGCGCTGATCTCGGAGCCGTTTCGGGCACGGTTCTTCCTGGACCAGGCCCGCTCCCACCCACAGACCTCCGACGCCGTTCATTTCGAGATCGCGGTGACGGCGGCAGAGCTCGCCCGGCGGGACCGTCTTCTGGCCGATTCACTGGAAGAGCTGCAGAGAGCCCTGCGCCTTCAGCCGGCCGACATCCCCAGGCTCCGCCTCGATGAGGTGCGGATTCAGGCGGCCGAGCTGGCCCTCTACGAAATGAACGACCTTGCCGCCGCCGCGTACCTGACCCAGCAGGTCGCCCAGCCCCCGGCGCTCGAACCGGCGGATCGCCGCACCTATGACCGTCTCGTTCGGGACGTTCTGTGGAGCACCATCACCCCGGCGATGCTGGGGCTTCCGGACGGCAACGTCACGGCGATTTCCGTGGATGCCGACGACGTGTGGATCGGCACTTCCAACGGCGGCGTCGCTCGGTATTCGCAGAACACCGGCATCGCCAGCCGCTTCACCAGCGCCACCACCGGAGGCGAACTGTCCGACACCGTTCGCGCGATCGAAGTAGACGGAAACTGGGTCTGGCTGGGCACCGCCGAGGGTTTGTCCGTGTACTCGAAGGCGACCAGCCGCCTCTGGAGGATCGATCGGTTCGGCGTCGGTGGGAACGGCCGGCCCAACGTGTGGGCGCTGGAGGGAATCGACGGCCGCATCGCCGCCGGGACCCTGGGCCAAGGGCTCTGGCTGGCCGATGATCCGGATGGAGAGTGGACACAGGTCGAAGACGGGAACTCGCTGATCCGATTCGTGCAGGCGCTGCTGCGCCGGGGCTCCATGATGTACATCGGCACGCTGGATCGGGGGGTTGCCGTCATGGACCTGGAGACCGAACGAGTGCGCCGGGTCGATCGCCTGTGGGCCGCGGGGGCGAAGAACATACACGCTCTCTCCTTCGACGAGTCCGGGCGGCTCTGGGTCGGCGACCACGGCAACGGGCTGTTCAGGTGGGATCCCGAAAGCGGCGAGGTCACCCGGTTCACCAATAGGTCGGGTTCCCTGGGCGACGACTTCGTCCTTGCTGCCACGGCCGCCCCCGGGACGGTCCTATTCGGAACCCACGGCGGAGGCGCGTACCGGTACGCTCTGAACGGCGGCGGATGGACTCATTTCGACATGACGGCCGTCGTCGACTGCCCGCCCAGGCACGGAATGGGGGCCAACGAGATCAGGGCGGTCGCTCAGGCCGGGCCGTTCGCGTACTTCGGAACCCAAGGGTGCGGAGTCGCCGTGCTGGCCGACTCGCTGCAGTACGCGGCCGACGCCGCTTCCAACTAGCGCCCCAGGCGAGTTGCCGCGTGGGCGGCAGGAGCGCAGGTCGTTGTTCGGCGTGATGTCGCGCTACGTGGCGCGCGAGTTCCTGTCCGCGTTCCTGGTCGCCTTCCTGTTCTTCTTCTTCGTGTTCGTCGCCAACGTCCTGTTGGTCACCGCGGAGCAGATCTTCGCGAATCAGGTGCCGATCGGGGAGGTGGCGCGCCTGATGCTGTTCTCCCTGCCCGTGATCGTCTTCTACTCGGTTCCGTTCGGGACGCTGCTCGGGGCGCTGATGGCGGTCAGCCGCCTCTCGGCCGACAATGAGATCATCGCCGTCATGGCAGCGGGCATCCCACTGCGACGCCTGTTCCTGCCGCTTGCCGCCGCCGGCGTCCTCCTGTCCGGCCTGTCGTTCGTCTTCAACGATCTGCTGCTGCCGGCCGGCAACATCGAGTTCAACCGGACCTACCGCCGCATGCTCGCCACCAATCCATCGGTGGAGCTGGAGCCGTTCGCCGTCGAGCGCTACGAGGGGATGGCGATCGTGACCGGAGCGATCGACGGCGGTACCATCGAGGCGCCCCTGATCCTGGACCGGACGACCACGGGCGAGCGAAGGCTCATCATCGCCGGCAGCGCCTCCATCGCGGAGAGCACCGCCCAGGACGGCGTCATATCACTGCACCTGAAGGACGTGTTCTCCCATGTCGCGGACATCGACGAGACGCGGCACGAGTACCTGCGGGCGGCCTCCATGGAATACAACATCCTGCTCCGCGACGTCAGCGGCGCTCTCAGCGCCGCTGGCCCGACCGAGATGAGCTCGGTCGACCTGCGCCGCGAGATCCGGGCCATGCAGGTGCAGTTGGAGACCGAAGGGGAGCAGCGCGCCGAGACGCGGGAAAGCGAACGCTACCGGTTGCTCGCGGAGGTGGCCGCAGCCGAGCGGACCGTCACGGCGGACCCCGGACGGCTGCCGGACGAGCGCGACCGGATCGCTGCCATCTCCACCGGATTCGAGCGGAGGTTGCGCCGGACAGCCTCGGAACGCACGGTGCATACCTACCTGCTGGAGCTTCACAAGAAATTCGCGATACCGCTGGCCTGCCTTGCCTTCGTGGCTCTTGCCCTGCCCGCCGGCCTGCTTGCACGGCGAGCAGGGCGAACGTTCGGCTTCCTGGTCGGCATCTGTCTCTGCTTTCTCTATTGGACGCTGTTGTCCATCGGCGAGACCACCTCGCTGCGCGCCGGCTTCGCACCGGCGTTGCCGGTGTGGCTGCCGAACGCCGTGGTGCTGGTGGCCGCAGGCGCGATCGCCGTGCTGAACCGCGCCCGATGAACATCCTGCAACGCATGCTGGTGCGCGCATTCCTGCCCGTGTTCGCGGCCGCCGCCGCCTTCTTCGTGCTGATACTGCTCCTGGTCGATCTGTATCCGAAGCTGTCGGCCTTCGCCGCCAACGGGGTGAGCGTCGCTCAGATCGCCGGCATCGCCGCACGGTATGCGCCTACGGCGGCCCGGTTCGCGGTGCCGATCGGGCTGCTGTTTGCGATCACGTATACGCTCGGTACGATCCAGGCCCGCAACGAGCTGATCGCCGTCCTCGGCGCGGGCGTCGGGCTGCGCAGCTTCATGAGCCCGCTGCTCCTGGTCGGCCTGATCGCATCGCCGGGCCTGCTGGCCTTCGACGAAGGCATCGGCACGCCCGCCCTGCGCGCCTACAACGAGCGGTATCGCGCGGCTGTCGGCCACCCGCTGTTTCTCAACAACACGGACGTCACGGTCATGGACAGGGGAGGGCGGCGCGTGTACCGCGCCGACTACTACAACGACCGCGAAGGCGTGTTGAGCGGGCTGACCGTCGTCGAGCGGACGGCGGACGGCCGACTCGTCAGCCGCACCGACGCCGCGCGCGCCGAATGGATGGACGACCGATGGATGCTCTACGACATCCGACACTATCGATGGGACACCGCCGAAGAGCGTCTGATGCAGGAGAGCATCGCCGAGTCGGCGGACCACCACGCTCCCGGCCCCGATACCTTCCGGCAGGAGTCGCGCGATGTGGCCGACATGACCCTGCGCGAGGGCTGGGCCTGGGTGCGAACGCTCCGCCGCGCCGGACTGCCCTATCGGTCGGCGCAGACCGACCTGTATGCCAAGGCCGGATTCGCCGTCACGCCGTTCGTGGTGTCGGTGATCGCCACCGCAGTCGGCGGGATGCTGCGGCGCAACGTGCTGCTGACCAGCATGCTGATCGCCCTGATCGGCTCGGTCGGCTACTTCGTCCTGCAGATGGTTGCCCACATCCTGGCCAAGACCGATGTGATACCGCCGCTGCTCGGCGCCTCACTGTCGGCCATGGTCTTTCTGGTGCTGGGCACCGTCCTGCTGTGGCGGGCGCGCACGTGAGCTTCCGGCTCCACGCATGCGACACGCGCTCGGCCGCCCGCACGGCCAGCCTGACTCTGCCGCACGGAACCGTCAGCACCCCCGCGTTCATGCCGGTAGGGACGAACGCGTCCGTGAAGGCGGTCTGGCCGCGCGACCTGGTCGCCCTGGGCTTCCGGATGGTTCTGGCCAATTCCTACCATCTCTACCTGCGTCCCGGCGCCGACACGGTTGCCCGCCACGGCGGACTCCACCGGTTCATGGCGTGGCAGGGCAACCTGCTGACCGATTCGGGAGGCTTCCAGGTTTTCTCCCTGGCGCCCCTGCGCAACGTGGACGATGATGGAGTGGCCTTCCGGTCGCACCTGGACGGATCGCGGCACCGGCTGACCCCGGAGTCGGTCGTCGACGTCCAGACCGCCCTCGGCAGCGATGTCATCATGCCGCTGGACGTATGCTCGTCGGCCGATGTGGATCACGCCGGAGCGGAGCAGGCCGCGGAGATTACCGCACGCTGGGCAGCCCGGGCGGCCGCACGGTGGCGGTGTGGAAGCACGACGACCGACCAGCAACTCTGGGGCATCGTGCAGGGAGGCCTGTTCCCCGACCTGCGCGCGCGGTCGACATCACAGATCCGGGCACTGGACCTGCCCGGAAGCGCGATCGGGGGGCTGTCGATAGGGGAGTCTGCTGCCCGCTTCGAAGCGACCGTCGCCCACACCGCACCGTTGCTCGATCCGGAGCGGCCCCGTTACCTGATGGGCGTCGGTAGCCCTGACCTGATCCTGTGCGGAGTCGAGCACGGCGTGGACCTGTTCGATTCCGTGTATCCCACGCGGGTCGCACGCAACGCGCTGGCGCTCACGCATTCCGGCGCCCTGTCGC
The DNA here is from genome assembly GCA_965215345.1 of Spirochaetia bacterium. Lineage (GTDB taxonomy): Bacteria > Spirochaetota > Spirochaetia > SZUA-6 > Bin103 > CATQHW01. The sequence continues at coordinate 4,689,170 of CBDCDL010000002.1, forward strand.
TGCGCACCGGGAGCGCCTCCCTTCGTGACGATCCTCTCGACGCCGAGTGCGCGTGCGCGGTGTGCGCGGCACACAGCCGTGCCTATCTCCGGCACCTGTTTAAGGCGCGCGAGATCATGGCTGCGGTGCTGACGACCTACCACAACCTGGCCTTCATGGCGGCGCTGATGGAATCTACGCGAGAGGCGATCGCCGCCGGCGCGTTCGCTCCCTTCAAGAGCGCCTTTCTCGACAGGTACCTGGATCGGTCGAGCGCAGACGAACGCCCGTGAGTACGGGTCAGACCGCCCGGTCCGCCGCTTCCGGCGGGACCGAGCGGACGGCCGCGGTGCTCATGGCCTGTACCGCGGCCAGCCGGGCGCTCGGCTTCGTTCGCGCGGCGGTGCTCGCCGCCGTGTTCGGAGCCGGCGGCACCGTCGACGTCTTCACCGTCATGTTCCAGGTCCCCAACACGCTGCGCCGTCTTCTGGCCGAGGGTGCGTTCTCCGCCGCACTGGTACCGGCACTGGCCCGCGACCGCGATCCACGGGCGCAGGTCGAGCTGGCACGGTCGGCGTTCGGCCTGCAGCTCGCCGTCACCGTGCCGTTGATCGCGGTCGCCGTGCTGGTCGCCGCGCCGATCACCCGCATCCTTGTCGCTTTTCCCGAACCGGAGAAGATGGCGAGCGCCGTCGGGCTGTTCCGCGTCATGGTGCCGTACGCCGCACTGGCAGGGGCGGCCGCGGTGCTCATGGGCGCCCTGCACGCACGCAACGTGTTCGTGGTGCCCGCGCTCGCGCCGCTGCTGTTTTCGGTCGGCGTGATCGCCAGCGTTCTTGTCCTGGCGCCACGCTGGGGTATCCTTGCGGCTGCCGCCGGAGTCCTCGCAGGCGGCGTACTGCAATTCCTGTTCCAGGTACCGGCCTTCCTGCGCCGCGGGTTCAGCATCGTGCCACGCCTGCGGTTCGACGATCGGATGCGACGGATCGTGCGCGGCTGGGGGCCGGCGGTCGCCTCAGCTCTGGTGTTCGCGGTCGTGCAGCAGGTTTCGTTCCTGCTGGCCAGCGGCCTCGGCGACGGCAGCACCAGTGCGATCTACTACGCGGTGGTCTTCTTCCAGTTGCCGCTGGGGGTGCTGTCGGTTTCCGTGGTAACCGCCGCATTTCCGCGTCTGGCCGAGCTGGCGGCCGACAATCGAACCACGGAGCTGCGCCGCAGCGCGACGGACGGGATGGTGACGCTCGCCGCGCTCCTCGTGCCGGCAGCGGTCGCATACCTCCTGCTCGGGGACTCCATCGTCCACGCCGCCCTGCAGCGCGGACTCTTTGACGCCGAAGCCACCGAGCTGACCGCCGCCGTGCTGCGCGGCTTTGCCATCGGCTTGCCCAGCGTCGGCGTGTTCACCTTTCTCCAGCGTCTTTGCTATGCGCTGGACGCTCCCCGCCGGGCTCTTCGGGCCGCCATCGTGGTCGCCATCGTCGACGTGGCCCTGTCGCTGTGGTGGAAGGAGACGGCGCTGGGAGTGGCCGGGCTCGCCCTTGCCAACTCCGCGGCGTTCTCGGCCGGGACGCTGCTGCTGACGCTGCCGTCTCGCCTCGTGGCGTGGAGAGTTCTGGCAAGGGGTGCTCTGCAGGTAGCGGCCGGTGTGGCGCCGGCAGGCGCTCTCATGTGGATCGCCGCCTCCCGGCTGCCCGATCCACGAGAGGGACCAGCCGACGTGGAGCACGTGGCGCTGCTCGTGGGCGTGGTCGCGGCGGCCGCGCTGGTCACGATCGTGCTGTACCGGCTCGTCGGCCTGCCATTCGTCCGGCAACTCGCCTTGCGGCGTCCCGACAACCCCGAGCCCTGACGCCTCGGAGAGAGCGTACGGCCTATGAGTCTGTCGGCTTTGCCGCGTCAGCGGGAAGGCCGCGCAGCGGGGGGCCGACAGACTCCGACGCGAACGGTGGGGATGGGCCGAAAGCGGAGCCGTAGGCGACGGTTTCGGGGCGCTAGCGCAGAGCCTCGGCCCGCTCGATGCTCTCCACCCGATAGTGAAACGGCTTTTCGTTGATCGTGAACTGCAGCACATCGTCGGGGCGATGATTCCACAGATGGGCGCCGAGCGGGGACAGATACGAGATCACGTTTCTCGCCGGGTCCGACTCCCACGGACCGAGGATGGTGAAGTGCTCGTTGTCGCCGGTGGCGACGTTGGTCAGACGCACCGTGGTCCCGAATGACACCGTCTGATCGTCGACCTGACCGGAATCGAAGATCTGTGCCTCCTGCAGCTCTTCCTGGAGCCGCGATGCGGAGCTCTTCAGCAGCTCCTGCTTCTCGAGCGCGGCCTTGTATTCGGCGTTCTCGCGCAGGTCTCCCTTCTGCATCGCCACGCCGATCTCCTTGGAGTTGAGCGGGATCTCCATCTCGATCAGGTGGCGAAGATCGCGCTGCTTGGCTTCGTAACCGCCGCGCGTGACCAGCAGGCCGGCCCGCGTGCGTTCCACTGCCAGCGGCTCGCCGACCGACTCGAATTCCGGAAACCGATCCGTGATCTTCTCCTTGAGACGGATCTTGATCGACGGATCCAGGTGCTCGATGTCGGCGACCATCGAGTGGATGCGGGTGATCGTGTCCAGGTCTGCCAGGAGGGTAAAGCGGAGCAGGTTGCCATCCTTGAACAGGTAGTCGTGGATCTGCTTGTTGAGGCGTCGCCCGGCGGAGACGTCACGCCTGTTCTCGATGTCGCGGTAGGTGAGATCGAGCAGGTGGATCAGCGCGGTCAGGCACTTCTCCTGCCTGGCGGCCACGCTCGTGAACCACGCTTCGTCCTCGCAGTTGCGCAACAGCCATACGAACGGCTCGCGCAGGTCGCGATAGCTTTCGAACACCCTGGCGGCGATCCGCTCCAGTGAATCGAACTCCTTGTTGTTGATGAGGGCGTCCACCAGCAGCCGGCTCGGCTGCAGATAGAAGAAACGGGAGTAGACCGCCGGCCAGTCCGCGACTTCCTCGCGCACGTGCGCGAGGAAGTCCTTGCGCAGCTCGTTGTTGTCCAGTGCCAGGAACAATTCCTCCAGATCGTCGACCTGTCCGAGCAGGTCGGCGAACTCCCGGTCGACATCGGTGGCAAGGTAGGGATGCTTCTTGCCGATCTGCTGTACCAGGAGGAAGCTCGCAATCACCTGATCGTTGGCCACGGTGTATGCCTTCAGGAACCCGCTGAAGTAGGAGAACATCTCGCTGAAGTACTCGGAGTCGGGACTGGCGTTCTGCAGGTAGTCCTGCAGGATGGAGACCCTTCCGAAGAACGATTTTTCCGCCGAGAACTTGTTGAAGGTCTTCTCCTCGTAGGAGATCGGGGTGTCGCGCACCACGTAGGTGTCCAGCTTCTCTTCGTGGCTGCCGAAGGACGGGTCGGTCTTCAGAATGCGTCGCGCCGCCGTGCTCCACTTGGACCACTCGGAGGCGGTCAGAATACGGGGGACGAGCTCCTTCTTGATGCGCTTCATGTCGGCCTGATTGCCGAAGCTCCTGATGATGGAACGCAGGGTCGCCGCCGGATCGCTCTTGACGCTGTCCCGCAGCCTGGTGCGGGAGGTGGTGGCCTTCTGCACCCAGAAGTGGTCCCTGGCCAGGATCTTCAGTGCGCTGACGGCCATCTTCAGCGACATTCGGTGGTTGCGCTTCTTCGGAAAGTCGACGGTGATCTCATCATCGTCGATTGCGGAAATTCGCCCTATGCCCCAACTGCGGTGGAACACGAAGTTGCCGGCGTCGAAGGCGATGTGCTTTTCGAAGTCCGCGATCGCTTCCTGGGCGTTGCGCCACGCCTGCGTCAGGTTGGAAATGCGCAGGTACTCGTCCAGGTGGCTGTGGCCGGCGTGCTTCTCGGTATACGCCTCCGCGATCTGGGCGCGCGCCTCCGCGTTCTTCGGCTCATAGCGCAGAATGCGCTTGAGGATCTCTATGGTGGTGTCCCAGTCCTCCTTTTCGTAGTAGTGGGGATACAGCGCCTCGAGAAGCGCCACCGCCCGTTCCTCGCTGACCGTGCGGGCGACCTTGCGCTCGAGTTGCAGATAGAACTCGGTATCGTCCGGCCGGTGCTCGATCAGGCGCTCCCATATCTCCTTGATGTTCGCGTAGTTCCGCTTGTTGATATAGCGGTGCAGCGCCTTGCGGTAGTAGTTGACCGCGCCGCCGATGTCGCCCGCCTTTTCGCGGTTGCGGGCGAGCACCTTGACGAAGTCCGCCTCTTCGTAGTCGACGCGTATCAGCCGCTCGTATACCTCGAGCTTCGACGCTTCCTCGTTCTTGTTGTCGTAGCTCTCGGCGAGCGTTCTCAGCGCGAAGCGGTTCTCTCCGAACTCGAGGATGCGGTTGCACAGATATTCGACGATATTCCACTTGTGGTTGTCGGTGAAGATGTTCACCAGCAGAATCAGGTTGGAGTCGTCCACCAGTCGGCGGCCGATCGACACGATGCCGGACAGGTACAGGGCGATGATGCTGTTGCGATTGCTGCGCAGGTGCTCTTCGCAGAGCTCCAACAGCTCCGCCTCGCGATCTTCCTTCCTCACGTCCTCCAGCAGGCTGTCGAGTTCGACGAAGTTGGACGTCACGTAGCTGTTCAGCGCAGCTCGGGTCCACTTCTCCTGATTGAGCAGCTCGGTGACCTTGGCGGTCAGGCTGCCGGCGGCGCCATCGGCCGTGGTCCCTGTCGGTGTATCCGTCACGGTAGGAGTCATGCTTACCTCGGTTTCGGCGCCTCCATGCGGCACCGGCATTGGTTTCCCATCAGAGGGTGTCTCGTCGTCTCGACTATCGTACGTACTCGTCGTGAACCTGGCGGTCCAGATCGCGGATCTTCGTCAGCACTTCGCGGACGCGTGGCTTCTCTTCGCCGGTCACGACGAAATGGTCGATGAGCCAGAAGTAGTGGTTGAGCAGTCCCGGGGTAACCTCCGGCGGCGCATCGCCTGCGGCGACCTGTCGTTCCATGGCGAAGATCGTCTGCTTGAGGCGTCCCAGCTCCAGCGGTTTGAGCTCGCGCTTCACCGTAAACACGCCGTGCAGGGTGGCGTATACCGGCAGCCACGAGGCGATCTCGCGAGGCGTCCGGCCGGCCTGCTCCATCGTCTCGATCAGCCGCCGGATGACCGGTGCCTCCAGTCGATCGAGCTGGATCGACTCGGCTCCGATGAAGAATGCTTCCCGGAACAGCACCCGCGAAAAGCGGTCTTCATCGACCAGTCCGTAACAGTCCGCCAGCTCGGCCAGGATCTCCGGCGAACGGCGCTGCTTTCTGCTTGCGGTCTCCAGGTGTTCGATGGCACTGGCGTAGTTCCCCAAGCCCTTGTAGCTACGGCCGATACGCAGCAGCAGGTCTGCGTCCTCCCGCTCCGGATGCGCCTCCAGGAGGTTGCGGTATCCCCGCAGGCACTCGGTCATCACGTACCGCCGGATGTCGAACAACATGCGCTCCGACATGTCCTCCAGGCGTCCGGCGAACGGCTGAAAGAGTTCCCACTGCTGCTCCAGGTATTCGGCCCGCTCGTACGGGTCGTCGATGGTAGCCAGGCGCGCCTCGCGGTCCTGCCAGAACGTCGCACATTTCAACGCCGACGCGACGCTGGTGAGCCCGGCGTCCAGACGCAGGGCTCGCTCCAACACACGGATCGCCTTGGCGAAGGCGCCTTCGCGAAAACACGCGTCTGCGCGATTGACGAGATGCGCGACTTCATTGGCCGTAAAACTGAGTTGCCGATCGGCCATCCGGATGACTTCAAGTATGCGCCGGGAGAGGTGCCGAGGTCAAATCCTCGTGCCTCCTGTGCACGCTCCCGCAGCGGCGCTACGATGCCGCCATGAACGTCCGGCGGGGACCGAATCGGGTGCGGATGGCGCCGTCGCTGTTGTCGGCCGACTTCGGCCATCTGGCCCGGGCGCTGGCGACCGTCGAGGAAGCGCCTGCGGATCTGGTGCACCTCGACGTCATGGACGGCAGCTTCGTCGACGAGATCACCTTCGGCGCCAAGCTGGTCGCCGACCTGCGTCCCCGCTCCCGGTTGCCCTTCGACGTGCACCTGATGGTGCGGGAGCCGGCGCGCCACGTCGAACGGTTCGCCGCTGCCGGCGCCGACCTGGTCACCGTGCACCTGGAAGCGTGCCGTGACGCCGGAGACGATCCACGGGCGCTCCTGCAGGCGATCCGGGACTCGGGAATACGGGCCGGGATCGCCGTCTCGCCGCCGACGCCGGCAGCCGCCCTGGAGCCGTTGCTGGACGTTATCGACCTGGCGCTGGTCATGACGGTACATCCTGGCGCCGGCGGCCAGGAACTCATTCCATCATGTCTGGACAAGGCGCGGGAACTCGCGGAGCGCCGGCATCGGGCACGCCATTCGTTCTGGATCTCCACGGACGGGGGCCTGCACCGCGGCAACGTCGGCTCTGCCGTTGCGGCAGGCATCGACGTCGCCGTGATCGGGTCGGCCATCTGGCGGGCGGCCGTGCCCGCCGACGAGATTCGCGCCATCCGGGCGGCGCTCGGCGCCCGCGCCGGCTCGGCGTGAGGCGGAGACGCCACGTGACGCAGGAGCCTCGGGAAGGGGCGGGTGAGCGGTGAGAGCGGTCGTTCAGCGCGTCTCACGTTGTGCCGTGCGCTCCGCCGGCGAAGCCCCGAGGAGCCAGGGAGCCGGTCTGCTGCTCTACGTGGGGGTCGAGCGCGGCGACAGCGAGTCCGATGCCGCATACATCGCCGACAAGGCGGCCGGCCTGCGCATATTCCTGGACGATGATGGGAAGATGAACCGCTCGGTCGCACAGGTCGGCGGCGCGGTCACCGTGGTATCGCAGTTCACCCTGGCCGGCGACGTCCGGCGCGGCCGGCGTCCGTCGTTCACGCAGGCGGAAGATCCTGACCGCGCGAACCAACTGTACGAGCGACTGGTGTGCCTGCTCCGAGCCGCCGGACTGCCGGTCAACACCGGGGTCTTCCGCGCCTTCATGCAGGTGGAGTCGTGCAATGAGGGACCTGTGACCATCCTCCTGGACTCCCGCCGGACGTTCTGAGGGGTGGAGAGAACGAGAACGCCCGGGAGCGCCTCCCGGCGGCGCGGCGTTGACCGGCGCCGCTTCGTCCCGGTAGACTGGCGGTGACGCTGGGAAAGGTCACGCTGGCGGGTGGGATCGCCGCTCGAATCCAGCGAACAGAAGCGCTGCGGCGGCGGGGTGCATTTCTGTGTGCGAAGGCCCGGGGGAAGGAGTAGTACACATGGCCAACCGTTCCGAAGCCGCAGTGAGGGCTCGTTCGACCGGTGGTGCCCGTTCGACCGGCAATGGCACCCTCGACACCCTGCACGCCGAACGAAAGCAGGCGCTCGACGCAGCCCGTCTGCAGATCGAAAAGCAGTTCGGCAAGGGATCGCTGATGCAGTTGGGGGAGCAGAGCGCCCAGCGCGATCACCAGGCGATCCACTCCGGCTCCATCCTGCTCGATGCTGCGCTCGGCGTCGGCGGCTATCCGAAAGGCCGCATCGTGGAGATCTTCGGCCCCGAGTCTTCCGGCAAGACGACGCTTGCACTGCACGCGATCGCCGAGGCGCAGCGTACCGGTGGCATCGCCGCGTTCATCGATGCCGAGCACGCCCTGGACCCGGTCTACGCCAAGGGCCTGGGCGTGGACACCGACGAGTTGTGGGTGTCGCAACCCGACAACGGAGAGCAGGCGCTCGAGATCGTGGAGTCCCTGGTGCGCTCCGGCGCGGTGGACATCGTGGTCGTCGACTCGGTAGCCGCGCTCACGCCCCGGGCCGAGATCGAAGGGGAGATGGGCGACTCCCACATGGGCCTGCAGGCACGGCTGATGAGCCAAGCGCTGCGCAAGCTTACCGCCACGATCGCCAAGTCGGGTACCTGCCTGATCTTCATCAACCAGATCCGCATGAAGATCGGGGTCATGTTCGGCAATCCGGAGACCACCACCGGCGGCAACGCGCTGAAGTTCTACTCGTCGGTGCGACTGGAAGTGCGCAAGATCGAAACCATTCAGCGCACCGGGGAAAACGCGATCGGCAACCGGGTTCGCATCAAGGTGGTCAAGAACAAGGTCGCGCCGCCGTTCCGCCGGGCCGAGCTGGAGATCATGTTCGGCACCGGCCTTTCCTCTTCCGGCAGCCTGCTGGAGGCGGCGCTGCAGGAGAACATCATCGACAAGAGCGGCACCTGGTATTCCTACGACGGGGAACGGATCGGCCAGGGCAGGGAAAACGCCAAGGCGTTTCTCGAAGCGCAGCCGAAGATGGCCGCCGCCATCGAGGGAAAGGTACGCGCGCTGCTGTTTCCGGACGCGGCGCCACCAGCAGAACCATCGCAGACCGAGAGTGACGGCGCGAAGGAGGCCTGACGGCCAGCCTCGTGGGCCGCTCTTCCGGGGAGGGGAGCGATCAGCGAACAGCGATACTCCGGCGGCGCCAACGGGAACGGCATGTGCTACCGGCTCGGCGACTTCGACGGGCCGCTCGACCTGTTGCTGCACTTGGTCCGGAGCGCCCGGATCAACATCTGGAACATCCCGATCGCCGCCATCACCCAACAGTACCTGGCCGTGCTCGATGCCTCGGACGACCTCGACCTGGAGCGGACCACCGACTTCTACCGCATGGCTGCGACACTGCTGCATATCAAGTCGCGGATGCTGCTGCCGGTCGGCAGTGTCGCGGGCGGCAGTGACGATGAAGACGACCCGCGCGCCGAGCTTGTCGAGCAGCTCATCGAGTACCGCCGGTTGCGCCTGCTCGGCGAGGCACTCTCCGAGCGCTTCGAGCCGCGCGAGTGGCACATCAGGCCGGAACGCCGCGTCCACACGGCGCAGGAAGCCCTGGAAGACGAGGACGACGACGCGGAGATGGACGGATCGATCGCCGAGCTGGTCGAAGTCTATCGCGAGTTGCGGTCCGGGATCGCCGATGCCGCTCCATTCGACCTGCATGACGGCGTGACCGTGGCGGAGAAGGTAACGCTGCTGCGCGAACGGCTGGACCGCCAGGAGCGCGTGAGGTTCGCGGTCCTGATCGGCATGGGATCCGCGGTGGAGCTGGTCTGCGCCTTGCTCGCGATCCTGGAAGTGGTCAAGGCCGGTCGGGCCCGGGTTGTCCAGCACACCCCGTTCGCCGAGATTTCGCTGGTGGCCAGGCGATGAGCGCCGACGACGGAACCTCCCGGCGGTCCAGCGGGGACGCGCTCGCCGTTCATGATCCGCGCGTCCCCGCACCCCCGGGGAGATCGCCGAACGGCGCGCACCTGGAGGTCTCCGCGCCGGCCAACGGCTCCGGCAACGGGCACGCGCGCCCGACGGCGGTGGATGTCCCGCCCGCGGCCGCCGGGCAGGAGGATGCCGCTGCCGAACGCGGTGGATCGAACGGACGCCATCTCCCTGCCGGCAGCGCGCCGGTCGTCGAAGCTGCCCTGCTGCTGGAAGGTCATCCGGCGACCCCCGCGCGGCTCGCGCGGATCACCGGCCTGCCCGTTCGGGAGATAGAGCACGCCCTGACGGTGCTGCGCCAGCGCTACGCGGCCCCGGAATTCGGCCTGCAGGTTGCTCGCGTCGCCGACAGCTACTCGCTCATGCCCAAGGCGGAACTGTGGGAACGGCTGCGTCATCACTACGGCACCGACTCCGGCAGGAAGTTGTCGCGTGCGGCCATGGAGACCCTTACCATCGTCGCCTACTCGCAGCCAGTGACGCGAAGCCAGATCGAGGCGATGCGCGGGGTTTCCGCCGACGCGATGATCCGGTTGCTGAGCGACCGGCAACTGATTCGGGCGGTCGGGTACAAGGAGGACTCGGTGGGCCGTCCGACCCTCTTCGGCACCACCAACCGATTCCTCGAGAGCTTCGGTCTGGAGACGATCGATGACCTGCCGAAGCTGGACAAGGTGGAAGAGAGCAGGTTCCGGCGAGCCTGACATGAGGCTCAACCTCTATCTCGCGCGCGGCGGCGTCGCTTCCCGGCGCTCCTCCGACGCACTGATCACCGCCGGCCGCGTGACGGTGAACGGCGCCCCGGTCACACGACTCGGATTCACCGTCTCCGACGGCGATCGCGTCTGCCTGGACGGAATGCTCGTGAAGCTCGCCCAGCGCAGCCGCTACCTTGCCCTGCACAAGCCGCCCGGGTTCGTCTGCACCGCCCACGACCCGCAGGGACGACCGCGCGCGGTGGAGCTGGTCGACGGGGACGGAGGGGTGGCCGGGCACGGCGGCCGGCTCTTCAGCGTCGGCCGGCTCGACTATCGATCGAGCGGCCTGCTGCTGTTCACCAACGACGGGCAGTTCGCGGAGCATGCAGCTCATCCGTCCTACGGAGTGGACAAGGACTACCTGGTACGGACCGCCGACGGGGCAGCGATACCGGACGATCTCCTGCGCGGTTACCGCAACGGCCTGTGGGTGGACCGCGAGCACTATCGGTTGAACGGCTACCAACGCCGTGCCCCCGATGCGGCGCTCCTCACGCTGTCGACCGGCAGAAACCGCGAGATCCGCCGCGTCTTCGCCGACGCCGGCATCGGGCTCGGCCTCGTCCATCGCATCCGAATCGGCCCGGTACGACTCGGGGCGCTCGACTCCGGTCACCATCGAGAGCTCTCCGAAGACGAAGTCGCATGGTTCCTCCGGCTCGAAAAACGATCGTCGCCATAGACGGTCCGGCGGCCTCCGGAAAGTCCACGGTGGCGCGCTGTCTGGCCGACCGTCTGGGATACCGCTACATCAGCTCCGGCCTGCTCTACCGGGCCGCGTCGGCCATCGCCCTGCGCGAGTGCGGGGACCCGGCCCGGGAGGCGGCCGTGGTTTCGGCTGTGGCCGCCGCCGATCTGTCCATCGATGTCCATGGCGTCAGCGCCGCCGGCCGCCCCCTCGACAGCAGGATCCTGCACGGCGCCGAGGTAGCCCGCTGGCTGCCCATGCATACGGCGATGCGTACGTTGCGGCTGCACATCAACGCCTTGCTGCGCGCCGCGTCGACGCTGGCTCCGTGCGTGATCGAGGGCCGGGACATCGGCACGGTCGTGTTCCCCGATGCGGAGACGAAGGTGTTCCTGGACGCGGCGCCCGCCGTGCGCGCGCGCCGCCGGCAGCGCCAGCAGGGCGGCGACCTCCATGCCATCGCCGCCGCGATCATGGAGCGCGACGCCGCCGACCGGGCAAAGGCATGGGGCCGGCTTGCTCGGGCCGCCGACGCGGTACGCGTCGACACCACCGACTTGACCGCCGGCGCGGTGTGTGACAGGGTGGAGCATATCGCGCGGCGTGGAACGTGAATCGCAGCGTTCGCCAGCGCATTTCCAGTTGTTGTATCCTCCATCGAGTTCATGTGCCAAGATATTTCCTCACGCGCGATGGCGCGATTGAGTCTTAGCGAGCAGTCTGGTGAGTGATAGAGACGATCGGGGCAAAGTCGGTCCCGCCGAGGGAAGTCTGCAGCAGCAGTATGTGAACTCCTTCCAGCCGGTCGAGGAAGGACAGCTGTTGACCGGACAGGTGATCGAGGTGGGACCGGAGACGGTCTACATCGATGTTGGCCTGAAGTCCGAAGGCCGCGTACCGGCTTCGGAGTTCACGGAGATCCCGGCAGTGGGGCAGTCGGTGGACGTAGTCCTGCTGCGCAAGGAGAGCCGTTCCGGAGAGGTGATCGTCTCCCGGCGAAAAGCGGAGGAGCAGGTCCTGTGGCGGACGCTCAGGGAGGCCGCCGAGCAGAGGACGCCGGTCCAGGGAATCATCCGCCGCAAGATCAAGGGTGGCTACGAGGTCGACCTCGGCGCCGGCACGCGGGCATTCGTGCCGTTCTCGAAGGTCGACATCATGCGTGTCCGCAACGAGGACGACTATCTGAACCTGCAGACGTCATTCTTCATCGAGCAACTGTTCAGCAAGGGCCGCGCCAACGTTGTGGTCAACCGTCGCGACTGGCTGGAGCAGGAGATCCGCAATCGGCGGGAGCAATTCTACAGCCATGCCGAGATCGGCGACGTCGTCGACGGCGTCGTCAAGTCGTTCACCTCGTTCGGGGCGTTCGTCGACCTCGGGGGGTTCGACGGCTTGCTGCACGTCAACGACATGCGCTGGGGTCACGTCGCGTCGCCGCGGGATCTCGTGGAGCTCGGCCAACAGCTCACGGTCAAGATCATCCGGCTCGATCGCGAAGCGCAGAAGGTGAACCTCAGCCTCAAGCACTTCACCGAAGATCCCTGGACGACCTTCGAAGAGCGGTTCCAGGTGGGCGATACCGTACACGGCACGGTCACCAAGCTGACCGATTTCGGCGCGTTCGTGGCCATTGCCGACGGCATCGAGGGGCTGGTGCACGTCTCGGACCTGTCCTGGGCGAAGAGGATTCGACACCCGAAGGAGATCCTTGCACCGGGCGACGAGATGGAGGTGAAGATCCTCGCGTACGACCTGGAGCATGCCAAGTTGTCGCTCGGCCTCAAGCAACTCCTTGCCAACCCGTGGGACGACGTCCCGGAACGCTATCCGGTCGGCCGGCGCATCACCGCCCGCGTCAGCAATCTGGTCAGCTTCGGGGCGTTTCTCAGCATAGAGGACGGGATCGACGGACTGCTGCACGTCGAGGACATGTCCTGGACCGAACGGATTGCCGACCCGTCGACGATCGTCAAGGTCGGCGATGAGATAGAGGTGATGGTGCTCATGGTCGACTCGCGCCAGCGGCGCATCAAGCTCGGTCTCAAGCAGTTGACCGAGGACCCGTGGACGACGCTGGCTCGCGCCTACAAGAAGGGCTCGAAGATTGCCGGAACGGTGAGCCGCAAGACCGACTTCGGTGTGTTCGTGACCGTCGAAGGCGACCTGGAGGCGCTGATCAGCAAGAACCACCTGACCTCCGGCGAAACCTCCTTCGAGGAGGCTTCCAACGCGCTCAAGGTCGGCGATCCGATCCAGGCGATCGTGCTCGAGATCAACCCGCAGAGTCAGCGGCTCGCGCTTTCCGTCCGCGAATTGCAGCGGCGTCAGGAGCGCGAGGAGCTGGTCCGGTACGCACATACCGACGGCAGCGACGATACCGTTTCGCTGGGCGACCTGATTCGCCGCAAGAACCCGGGGTAGGATAGAGCGCGCAGGCGACGAGCATGATGCCGCGTCCCCACGGGCCTTGGCTCGATCGTGCCGTGCTTCTCCACGCGCCGGATGCAGAGTGATGCGTCCGGACATAGTCGCTGCCGACCGCACGACGCGGGCGAAGCTGGATGTGGCCACCAGGGCCGCGGCCACCGACCTGTCGGTGCTGCTGCTCGGTGAACATGGGGTAGGGAAGGCGCTGTTTGCCCGCCTGATCCACGCCTCGTCGGCCCGGCGGGCAGGCCCGTTCGAGGAGATCAATTGCTCTGCCGTTCCCCCCGACCTGATCGACGAGGAACTGTTCGGCGGTGCCGACGGCGGCCCGTCCCCGACCTCGGGCATGCATCGGACGGGCCGTCTCGAACGCGCCGATGGCGGCACCATCCTGCTGGACGCCGTGGACGGCCTGTCCCCGGACATGCAGGCCAAGCTCCTCGGCGTCCTGCAGCACGGCCGGATCTACCCGGTGGACGGCGGCGCGCGGACGGTGGACACGCGCATCATCGCCGCCAGCGACGTCGACCTGGAGAGTCAGGTGGATCGGGCGGCGTTCCGGCGCGACCTGTTCTATCGGCTCAACGTTCTGCCGATCTACCTGCCGCCGTTGCGGGAACGACCGGCCGACGTCGCCGCCCTGGCGCAGCACTTTCTGAAACGGTCCTCCGCATCCGCCGGCCGCAGGCCACTCAAGTTCACGGCCGCGGCGATCGCTGCGCTGCGCGGCCACAGTTGGCCCGGGAATGCGCGCGAGCTCGCCAACGTCGTCGAGCGAGCCGTGATCGCCGCCGATTCGGTGGTAGACACCCGGCACCTCGATTTCGGCCTTGACGGCGCCTTGCCGGACCAGTCCGGCAAGGCGTACCATGGAGAGCAACTGAAGGAAGCCGTGCGCGCGTACAAACGCCGCTTCATTCGCGGGGCGCTTGAGTCACATGGCTGGAATCAGACCACTACCGCCCGTTCATTGGGCATACAGCGCACGTATCTGTCGCGCCTGATCAAGGAACTGGAGATCTCGAATCGATGAGCGAAGCGCAGCAACGCGAGCCCTTTCGCATGGACGAAGCCGTCGGCCACGTCATTACCCGGTTCCGGGTGCCCCTGCTGGTGCTGCTGGCTGCCGTGGGGGTGATGCTGATCGCGATCGTGGTGGTCACCGACCAGCGGCGGGCGGTGCTCGAGCGATCGACCGAGTTGATCGAAGAGATCGAGCAACGCTGGCTGATCGCGTCGGAAGAAGAGCGTGCGAGCCTGGACAGCGAGGTGCTCCCTCAATTGGAGTCGATGGCCGAGCGCTACCACGGACGCTACGCCGGCAGGCGGGCGCTGCAGCTATTGGCAGCCCGGTACGCCGAGCGCGAGGAGTGGCAGGAGGCCGCGGAACGATTCACGGAGCTGGCCGACCGGTCCACCGGCTACCTGGCCGCGCTGGCGCTGAGCAACGCCGCGGTCGCGTACGAGGAGTTCGGCGACCGCGACACCGCCGAACGGTTCTATCGCGACGTCGCAGACCGGTACCCGAATGAAGCGACGCTGGCGCCGCGCGCGCTGTTCGCGGTGGCGCGGCTCGATGAGGAACGCGGCGATCCTGTCGGGGCGAACGAGGCGTACGTCGCTCTGGAAGCGAAGTACCCCCACAGCCGCTGGTCGCTGCTGGCCCTCAACCGGCGGATCCATCTCCGCGCCAGCGGCGCGCTTGACGGCAACTGATCCCCGTACCCGGGCAGTGGTCAGCACGTGTCCGCTCGCCCGGGTACCGACGGCAACCGTGATCGGCGCAAGCGCCCTGATCGCGGGGTGCGGCCTGATCGCGGCGTGCGGTCTGCCGTTTCCGTCGACGCTGCCGAGTCCGGAGACCTGTCCCGCGGGAACGCCCGGCGTGTTGAGCTTCTGCGGCTCATCCGTACAGCCCCCGTTTCAAGGGTATGAAATATACTACACCATCCGGACGGCGAACGAAGGCGCTCCGTCGGAACCGCGTCACCACGACGAACTGCGCGCCAGGTTCGGCCGTCTGTCATCGGATGGGGTCCGGTCGTGCGACATGGGACGCCCGCCGCTGATCCGGGCGACCGACGCGGAGCCGGATCACACCGTGCACCTGGAGCTGACGGTGTTCCGGCTCACCGGCGCCACCGACACCGATCCGTTTCTCCGGCTGTCGTGGCGTTCCGGAGAGATCCCTGTCCGCCGCGGCGTCGCGGACGAGTTCGGCACATGCAGGCGCTTTGCCGACGTGGACAGCTACCGATCCGCGGACATCGACGTCAGCCTGGATGCCGCGGATGCGATCGCCGATGCCGGTGGCGTGATCTACCTCCACGCGTACGCGGTCAGCTACGGATTCGATCGCGGCCAGCGGCTGTACAGCGCGCCGCTTCGCGTGGGCCGGGTGGAGCTGGCCCTGCCGTTCCAGTAGGTGCTGGCGTACCTGAACGTCGCGCTGACCTATGTGGCGGTCGCCCTGGGCTGTGCGATCCTGATGTTCTACGCGGTGAGGCGCGAGACGCCGGGCCGCTTCTGGGGAGCGCTCGTCGTGGGACTGATCGGCGCCGTGCTCGGCGGGATCGCCGACCAGCTTCTGGCGGGCGTGTTCGAACGGCTCACCGACGTCAATACGGTCAACCTGTACGCCGCCGCCGGCGCTTCGCTGCTCTGCATCTGGCTGCTGTCCATCGCCAGGCGCCGCCGGTGACTCCGACGCCGCCGATTTCCCGCATCTTCCGATAATCTATATTCTGTCAACCAACGCCGGGCTCGATCCGGGTACCGAGGTTGGCGCACTCGACGCCGGCGCCTGAACGCATCTCCATCCCTCCCAGGCACTCACAGATGCGGCTCGGCGGAGTGGATTCCCGCTACTGCGCGCGGCGAAAGCCGGCGACGCGCGCCGCTGCACCGAACCCCAGGTCCGCCGGTCCGTCGCGATGCAGCACGTGGTAGCCGAGCCCGGCAATCATCGCCGCGTTGTCGGTGCAGAGCGCCATGCCGGGAAAGAACTCCTCGAACTCGGGCTCATCCGCGAGGCGCTGGCGCAGGTAGCGGTTGGCGGCGACGCCGCCGGCGGCGACGATCCGGCTCCTGCCCCGCGAACGCGCCGCGGCGATTGCCTGGTCGACCACGATGTCGATCGCGGTCTTCTGAAAGGAGGCGACCACGTCCTCGACGCGCTCCGGCGTGGACGGATCGACGCGAAACCGGCTGCGTTGATGGATCACCGCGGTCTTCAGGCCCGAGTAGGAGACGTCGAACCGGTTCGCCGCGGTGCGCACCGACGGCACCGGGAATCGATAGGCACCTGGGTCACCGTGTTCGGAGAGCCGCTGGATGGCCACGCCGCCGGGAAAGCCGATGTCGAAGTACTTGGCGACCTTGTCGAACGCCTCGCCGCAGGCGTCGTCGACGGTCGCGCCGAGCACCTCCCAGCGGTCAAGCCCCTGCACGTCGATCACCATGGTGTGCCCGCCCGACAGGAGCAGCGCGATGTACGGGTAGCGGATGTCCCGCTCCATGTGCGGGGAGTACACGTGCGCGCGGATGTGATCCACGGCGACCAGCGGCTTGCCCGTGGCCAGCGCCAGCCCCTTGGCGTACGAGACCCCGACCAGCAGCGACCCGATCAGCCCCGGCCGGCAGGTGACCGCCAGGGCGTCCATCTCGGCCAGAGTGCAACCCGCCGCCGCCAGTCCGCGGGCGACCACGGCGTCGATCCACTCGATGTGCATGCGCGAGGCGATCTCCGGCACGACCCCGGCGAACGGACGGTGCGCCTCGACCTGGGACGCCACCTCGTTGGAAAGGATGGTGCCCCCGTCGCGAACCACCGCCGCCGCACACTCGTCACAGGATGTCTCGATGCCCAGAATCAGGCCGCGCCTCACTGCGCCGGCAACCGTCACCGCGGCAGCAGTTCGGAGAGATACACCAGCTTGAATCCGGCCTGCTCGATCTCGGCGAGCCGCCGTTCCAGGACGGAGAGGACCACGCGGTTGGTCACGTGACCGATGAGGATCGCGCTGCCCTGCTCCAGGGCGATCGCCATGCCGCGGTCGATCGCCGAGCTCACCGTCGCCTCGTCGACGCGCACGTCCAGAAACACGTCGCGTCTGAGGAACGGCACCCCGTGCCGCATGGCCGCTTCCTCGGCAACCGATTCCGCGGTGGTACGGCTGTCCAGGAAGAACCGGCCGGTCCGCTTCAGGTACGCCATCAGCGTATCCATGATGAGCGGGTCGGCGGTGGCCCGCGATCCCATGTGGTTGTTGGCGCCGCGCGTGACCACCGACCCGAAGTGGCGCTCCAGCAGACCGATCACGTCGGGCTGGTCGTAGCCCACCCTGATCGCGCCGGGTCCCGGGTCGGAAGGTCCGTTCGGCTCCATCGGGAGGTGCAGGATCACCTCCTTGCCCGCCTGCATCCCGCGCTCGACGACCTGCTCGCTGTAATCGAGCTGAGGCAGCACCGCGACGGTCAGCTTGCCGGGGAAGCGCAAGTACGCTTCGGCGTCGGCCATGCTGTAGCCGGCGTCATCGACCACGAACGCCAGTGGGATCGGCGGTCCGTCGTGGCGCGGCGTGCGCAGGTACGAACGGCCGGCGGAAGACCCCGGCGCGGCGGGGCTCCGGGGTGCCGGGGCCGGAGGAAGGTCGAGGGCGGGCAGCGCCGGCTCGACGGCAGGCGCCACCAGCGGAGCCGGCGCGCGGCCGCTTCCGGGAGGAATCACCAACAGGATACCGATCGCCAGCGCGCCGGCTGCCACGACTCCGGAGCCACGGACCCACGTGAGCCGAGAGGAACGCTTCTTTGGTGTCTTCTTGTGTTTCAAGCAGACTCACTCCAAGGAGGTCGCGCGGACAGGCACGCCCTCGACGGGCCTGTGTCGCTTATCGGCATCGGCACCGCCCGCGTTGACGCCCCACGTGCGCGGCGGCGCCATGCTCCGCTACCATCTGATCCGCTACCATGAGTCACGTTGCGTCCCCGGCCATCGAGTTCGAGCGAATCGTCACACTGGATGCGGCCAACATCAAGTTCGGTCCCGGCGCGACCGCCGAGACCGGCTTCGAAGCCCGGCGCCTGGGGCTTGCGCGGGTGCTGGTGCTCACCGATCCGGGACTCCGCGACGGGCCGCAGGTCGCCGCCGCGCTACGTTCCCTGGACGACAGCGGCGTGGCCTGGACGGTGTACGACCGGGTGCGCGTCGAGCCCACCGACCGCTCCTTTCGGGAAGCGGTTCGGGCGGCGGACCGCGGAGGCTACGACGGCTTCGTGGCGGTCGGCGGCGGTTCGGTCATCGACACGGCGAAGGCGGCCAACCTGTACCACACCCATCCGGCCGAATTCCTGGACTACGTCAATGCGCCGATCGGCCGCGGCCGGCCGGTGCCCGGACCGCTGAAGCCGCTCATCGCGGTGCCGACCACCGCCGGCACCGGCAGCGAGACCACCGGCGTGGCGATCTTCGACCTGGAGGAGCTGCACGCCAAGACCGGCATCGCGCACCGCGCCCTCAAGCCGACGATAGGGATCGTCGATCCCGACAACACCCGCTCGATGCCGCCGCTGGCGGCCGCGTGCACGGGGCTGGACGTGCTCAGCCACGCGATCGAGTCCTACACCGCCCTGCCCTACACCCGCAGGCCGGCGCCGGACGATCCGGCCCTGCGGCCGGCGTACCAGGGCAGCAACCCGATGAGCGACGTCTGGTCGGCCCGCGCCATCGAGATGGTGGCCGCCAACCTGCCGGCCGCCATGGCCGGGGACGCGGCGTCTCAGGCGCAGATGCTGCTGGCCGCCACCTTTGCCGGCTTCGGCTTCGGCAACGCCGGCGTCCACCTCCCGCACGGGATGTCCTATCCGGTGTCCAGCAACGTGCGCGACTTCCAGCCGGAGGGGTATCCCGACGACCATCCACTCATCCCGCACGGCATGTCGGTGATCCTGAACGCCCCGGCGGTCTTCCGCTGGACCGCCGCCGCGGACCCGCACCGCCATCTGCGGGCGGCGGCGCTGATGGGGGCCGACGTCGCCGGCATCGGCCCGGACGCAGCGGGCCAGGCGGCGGCGGACGCGATCATCGGCCTGATGCGGCGCACCGGCATGCCCAACGGCCTGTCCGGGGTGGGCTACACGCCGGCCGACATCGACACGCTGGTGCGCGGCACGCTGCCCCAGCACCGGGTGACCAAGCTCTCCCCCCGCCCCTTCGACGAAGCGGACCTGCGGGGGCTGTTCGAACGCGCGATGCGCTACTGGTGAGGGGTCAAGATCCTGACCGACTGACCCGAAACCGCCGACGCGTAGCCGGCCATCAGCACCTCCACGTGGTGCAGGGCGTCGCGGGCGGTCACCTCCGGACGTACGCCTGCGTCCAGGCAGTCCAGGAACGCCTCGATGTCGGAACGCTCGTCGCGGTCCAGGGAGACCCGCCGGTCCCTGGCCGGCGGCTGCGTCTCCCGTATCGTCGAGGCCCACATCTGCATCGGGTCGCAGGGATGCACCGGGGCGGTGGTCGCGACCGGCTCGGTGTTGTAGATCTCGATGTGCGGCTCGGAGCCCGCGAACGTTGCCAGCCCCTCCTCGCCCACCAGGGTGACGCGCCGCTCGCCCACCTGCGGGTGGCACGGCATGCCGATGCGTCCCGCGCAGGCGGTGGCCACGGTGCCGTCGTCGAGCGTCAGCAGCAGCGCTCCGTAGTCCTCGATCCCCAGCTCGGCATGCTCGGCGAAGAAGTAGTTGCCGGTCACGCCGCGGACCGACGTGACGCGCCGGCCGGTCAGCCACAGGATGAGGGCCACCGGGTACACGCCCATGTCGAACAGCTCGCGCTTCGCCGCGACGTGGGTGAAGGTGCCGTCCGAGCCGTGCTCGCGGCGGACGGTGCCGTCGGGCACCGTGCCGGGGCGGCCCTTGGCCATCAGCATGTCGGCGTGCACGGCCGCGATCAGGCCCAGCGCCCCCGAGCGGACGGCGGCCTTGGCCTCCTGCGCCCACGCGGTGTGCACGGTGGTGAGCATCTGCGTGACCACCCCGGCGGCATCGGCGGCGTCGGCGATGCCGCGCGCGTCCTCCACGCTGCCGGCCAGGGGCTTGTCCAGGAAGAGATGCTTGCCGCTCGCCAGCACCGCCTGCGCCACGCGCGCGCGCCGTTCGACGTCGACGCAGCTTACGACCACGTCCACCCCCGGCAGCGCCAGCGCCTCGGGCAGCGAAAGGTACGGGACCTCCAGTTCGGCGGCGAGCAGCCGGTTCAGCCCCTCGCGGTACTGCGAGATCCCGCTCTCGTCGGCGACGGCGACCAGCTCGCAGCGCGGGTCGGCCGCGAACTCGCGCGCGTAGCTCTCCAGGTGGCTCCGGTTGCCGCCGAGCGCGACCACGCGATGGGCGGCCATCACCATGCCTCCCCGACGCGGTGCCCGATGTGGTGATAGATGCTGCCGTGCGAACCCATCAGCACCAAGTTGCCGGCGGTGGCGCCGCGGCCCGCGCTGACCGCGAGCAGCGCGCTCTGCCCGCCGGGCCAGCGCAGCAGCCACGCGGCCGCGGGGCGCGCCTCCCCCACCCCGTGCTCGCCGTCGGCCTCTCCTCCGAACCAGGCGGCGGCGCAGCGGCGCGCGGCAGCCGCTGTCCGCTCCCGCACCTCGGCGGCGCCTGCGGGATCGCCGGCGTGGACGTGCACGGTCAGACGGAGCGCCTTCGGCGTACCGATCCGGCCGGCCTCCACCGCCGCTCCCACGGTTCTCTCCAGCGAGTCCCAGTGTCCCGCCAGCGGGTCGGCTGCCTCACTCATCGGCGATGTCCCCTCATTCGCATGCGATCTTAGGGACGGCGCAAGAATAAATGCCGATTTTTGGTGTGCTCAAGAGCGGGGACAGATGGTGTAGTTGCGCAGTGGTTGAGTCTGGTGAGGTTGCAGGGCGATGGAGGCGAACTCGGCGTCGGCTATCTTGACGCCGGTTGGGTACTCCTGTTCGACCAGCTGGGCGACGACCGACAGGCCGGAGTCGGTGGTGGTGGTGCGGATGTGGTTGAGGATCGTCTCATAGTCGCGCAGCGGCACGCCGGCCCAGTTCTTGCTGATCTCACTGAACAGGCGGTGATCGATCGGATTCCACTTGGAGGCGCCACTGGGGTAGTGACAGACGGTGATCTTGAGGCGGTGCGGGTCGACGAGGCGTGTCTGGAGGGCATACTTGAAGCTTCTGATGCGCGGCGAGTTGCTGCCGCCGGAGTCGGCGAGGACCAGCAGTTCGCGGGCGTCGGGGTAGTGCTGGAGTCCTTCGTCTTGCCACCAGCGCAGCAGGTTGTCGGCGGCGAAGTCGGGGGTGTCGTGTGAGGTGCCGACGACCACGAAGCCGCGGTTGGCGCCCAAGTCGTAGACGCCGTAGGGGATGGCGATGCCGTCGGCCTGGGAGCGGAAGTCGTGGTCGTTGACGGCTTGAGGGGAACGTTCCCAGGTCGTGCCGTGGTTCTTGAAGTTGCCGACCAGTTCACGCTTCTTGGTGTCGATGCTGACGATCGGCAAGCCGCGTTCGGCGAACCTCCGCCGCTGCTGTGTGATGTGCTGGAACTGTTCGTCGCGGTCCGGGCCGGAGCCGGCCGAGACGCGCTTGTGGTTGACGCGCAGCCGATAGTCGAGGTCCTTGAGGAGGCGGGCCACGGTCCTGGCACCGACCTGGATGCCGCCTGAGGCCAGTTCGTCGGAGATCTTCTCGGTGGTGCGGCGTGTCCAGCGGATGCCGGTGATCGGGTCGCCGGCGGTGTCGGGTTGCAGCGCCTGTTCGATGGCGGCGATCACCTCGGGCGTTTTTTTTCCACCGGCGGCCGCCCGCCACCGGGGCGGCGCACGCGGGTGCGCTCGACGTCGCCGGCGATCAGTTGCTTGCGTCCTGTGGCCACGGTACCGGCATCGATGCCGAGCAACGATGCGATGCGCCGGTCGCCGCCCCAGCCGCATTTGAGCGATTCGAGGCCGGCGTACAGGCGGCGCTGACGTTCATCGAGCAAGCTGGCGAACAGCACGATTGCGGCGCGCAGTTCCTCGGGCACGAGGTCGGCATCCGGCAGCGGTCCGGTCAGCCCGGGGGCGGCCAGCACAGCGCGCCGGGCGCTCAGTTGCTGCGCCTTGCGGGTGCGGTCGGCGGCGCAGTACAGGAATCGACCGGCAAGGCTGTGACGGGTCAGCTTGCCGTCCCGCACGAGCGTACGCAAGGCATCCTGGGTGCCGACGTGCAGCCGGTTGTCCAACTCGTCGCTGAACTGTCCGGTCGGCGCATCGGTGACCATCGCTGCGGCGGTGGCCAGCAGGGTGCCGGCAGTCGAGAACCGTACGTTGCGGAACGACCACAGGCCGTGCTCATCGAAGTCGATGAGTTCTGCCAGGGTGTAGTAACCGCCGCGGTGGGAGTAGCTGGTGCGGTAGGGCAGTTGCTTGAGCTTGCGAAAGGCGGTGCGTCTGGCGCGGGTGCCGAGCGCCGCCATGACGTCCGGCAGCGAGGCGACGGTCTGCTGACGAAACAGGTCGACGATCGCGGCGGTCGAGTACTGGGGCGTTCTCATTGTGGCACTATTACGAATGTCATATTCGTAATAGTGCCACAATGATGCTGCGCTTTCCACCGGAAACGCCACGAGAGCCGTCATCCGGCCATCGCGGCCTACTGGGAGCGGCTTGATTGCGTCCGTTTACATGGACTTAATTCTGCGCCGTCCCTTAGCAGGTGTGCGCCATGCCCGGCCGCTACGGTAGGCTTCCGTTCTGATGGAACCCAGGCATCGGCTGACGCAGGACCAGATCGACTACTTCGAGGCGTTCGGCTTTCTCCTGCTGCGCGGGCTGTTCGACGACGCGACGATGGCGCCGGTCATCCAGGCCGCCGACGCCCTCTGGCGCGAGGACTTCGGCGGCCGGCCCGATCCCACCGCAACCCTGCACCAGGACCGTTTTGTCGAGCGCAGGCCGGTCCTCATGCGCCTGATTGACGACGCCCGCCTGTACGAGAAGCTGGAGCAGCTCCTGGGCGAGCGGTTCGTCTTCTGCGGATCGGAAGGAAACCACGGCGTCGTGGGATCGCCCACCGCCCACCACTGGCACGCGGACCGGCCCGGCGCCGCCGAGCTGGGCTACCTGCGCATCAAGGTGATGCTGTACCTCGTGCCGATGACGCAGGACAACGGCGCCCTGCGGGTGATCCCCGGCTCGCACCGCGCGCCGTTCCACCAGGCGCTGCTCCCCTTCGTCCGGCGCCACGTGGAACGGGACCCGCTCTTCTTCGGCGAGCACGGCTCTAACGTCCCCGCGCACGTCATCGAGACCAGCCCTGGGGACGCGGTGCTCTTTTCCCAGACCCTGTATCACTCCGTATACTTCAGGCTACGCCCGGCCCGGCGGTACATCGCGCTCAAGTACGCGAGCTGGCCGCGGAGCTACGCCCAGTTCGCCACGCTGCAGCGCTGGCCCTCCGGAGCTCTCGATCCGGCGCCGCAGCTCCGCGCGTGCGACCGTCCCCGCCTGCGGTCGATGGTCGAGCCCATCCTGGCCGCCGACCAGGCGGTCGCCGACTGGCCCGCCGACGTGCCGTGGGAGACCACGTAGCTACGGTCGGCGTAGATACGGTCGGCGTAGATACGGTCGGCGTAGATACGGTCGGTTGTTACTTCTCATACATGATCACGGAGCATCCGTGACGGCCCGCGTCATGGAGAGCAGCGCAACCGACAGACCACTCAGGATGACGGCCAGTCCCAGGTACACGAGCATGCCGGCACGGATGCCGAACGCGTCGGCCACCACCGTGATCGCCAGCGGGACGAGCATGCTGCCGAGTCCTCCGCTGGCGGCGGTCAGCCCCATCGCCTGGCTGCGGCGCGTCGGGTACTCCGAACCCGCCAGCGAGATCAAGAGCGGATAGAGCGCCGAGAGGCCGATCCCGGTGATCACGGCGCCGGCGGCAGCCCAGCCCAGGCCGCCGGCCGGAACGGTGATGGTCAGGCCGACCACGGCGACCGCGGCCAACGTCAGGATCACTCGGGCATGGCCCGTGCCCCGGTGCAGGATGCCAACGCCCACGCGGCCCAGGCACAGCCCGACCCAGTACAGGGACACGATCCGCGCCCCCTCCGCGACCGATCCGCCGACCGCCGTGACGATGAACTCGCTCATCCAGGCCGCCACGCCCAGCTCGATACCGACGTAGACGCCCATCGCGGCCAGGATCACCAGGAGCAGCGCCTGGCTCCGATCCGGGACGCTCCGACGCCTCCGTCCCTGCTGCGCGGCGCCGCCCGCGCCCCGCGCCATGCCGGTCACGGCGAGCGCCGGGCGGGTGAGCAGGAACAGCGCCACGAGCAGGGTCGCCCCGGCGAGCAGCCGGTACACCAGCCGCCAGTCGCCTCCGCTCTCCAGAAACCACGACGTCGCCCACGTGACGGTGATCCCGCCGACGGCGAACGCGGCGTGCACGAGGTTCATGAGCTGACCGCGCCCGCCGCGTTCCATGGAGATCACCAGTTCGTTGCCGGCCACCTCCATCGCGCCGAAGCCGACGCCGAGCAGCGCATAGACCGCGGCCGTGAGCGCGACGCCGGGCCACGCACCGAACAGCAGCAGGCCGAGCACCTCCAGCAGGAGGCCGGCCGCCACGGTCGTTCGCGCGCCGAGCCGCGGCAGCACGAAACCGGCCGCCGTGGTCGACAGCACGAACGACGCGGACCCGGCCGCCACGACCAGCCCGGCATGGGTGTACGGCCAGTCGAAGGAGCGGATCATCTCCGGGATCAGGGCGCCGATGGCCCCGACCGCGCCACCCATGGCGCCGATGTGCAGCACGAGCGCCGCGAACAGCGATCGGCTCTGCGGGTCGCGTGGGAGCAGGCCGCGTGGCAGCAGGTCGCGGGGCAGCAGGTCGCGGGGCAGCAGGTCGCGGGGCAGCATGGCGGCGGCAACGTAGCACGGCGACACGGAAGCGGCGTGTCCCCGTGGGTCTATGCGGACGACGCTGGCGGAGACTCACCAGCACTGAAGAGGAGCCAGAAGTCGGATTTGAACCGACGACCTGTTCATTACGAGTGAACCGCTCTGCCAACTGAGCTATTCTGGCCGGCCGTCGCGCCGCCGGTACGCGCGACATACGTATTATAGTACGGATCGCCCCGCCGGAGAACAGGATGCAGGCTGAACCCCATCCCCTGCCCGTGCCATAGTTGGCGACGTGAAGCAGAACACGGCCGCGCAACGCCTCGTCTACCTGAACGGGCAGTTCGTTCCCGAGCAGGACGCCCGCATCTCGATCTTCGACAGCGCCCTCATGTACGGCGACATGGTGTTCGAGATGACCAGGTCCTTCCGGCAGGAGCCGTTCCTGCTCGACCGCCACCTGGACCGGCTGTACGACTCGATCCGCTACGCGCAGCTCGACTGCGGCCTGAGCCAGGCGCAGATGCTGGCCGCCACCGAGCAGACGATCGAGCGCAACCGCGCCGCGCTCGGCGACTACGACTTCCAGATCATGCACAACGTCACGCGCGGCGGCATGGACCTGTACGCGGAGCTGATCCGCGAGGGGACCGCGCCGGTGGTGACCATCAACGTGATCCCGCTCATCCGCCACATCGGCCGCAGCGCCGACGCCTACGAGCGGGGCGCGCACTTCGTGACCACCTCGCAGCGGTCGGTGCCGGCGCGCTACATCGACCCCAAGGCCAAGAACCGCAGCCGCATCTACTACAAGCTCGCGGAGCTTGCGGCCGCGCGCATCGAGCCGGGCGCGATGGCGCTGCTCACCGACGAGCGCGGCTTCATCACCGAGGGCACCGGCAACAACTTCTTCATGGTCCGCGACGGCGAGATCCTGACCCCGAAGCCGCACGACATCCTGCGCGGCGTCTCGCGCGGCTACTGCATGGAGCTGGCGCGGGCGGCCGGCCTCACCGTCCACGAGACCGACATCGAGCCCTACGACGTCCGCCAGGCGAACGAGGCGTGGTACACCTCCACCTCGATCGCGATGGTGCCGGTGACGCGTTTCGACGGCGGGCCGGTCGGTTCGGGAATGCCGGGGCCGATCTACCGGCGCCTGCTGGATGCGTGGTCGGCGAACGTGGGCGTGGACATCCCCGCCCAGGCCACGCAGTACGCCGGCTTGGTCGACGACTGGAAGCCCTGATGCGGTTCGTTCGGCTCACCGGCGAGCAGCGGCGGTTTTTCGACGACCACGGCTACCTGGTCGTCCGCGACGCGATCCCGCCTGCACCGCTCGCGCGCTTCATTGCCGCCGCCGACCGCCTGGTCGACCGTTGCTACCGAGACGCCGGCGCCCGCCGCGCCAGCCTCACCAACGTGATCGCCTCCGAGGCCGATCTTCTGCCGCTCCTCACGTGGCACACCACGGTGCCGCTGGTGGTTCAGCTCCTGAGCCACAACATCCACCTGACCAAGTCGCACCTGATCTACAACTACCCCGATCCGCCCACCGCCGAGCAGCCGACCTACTGGCACCGCGACATCGCCAACAGCTCAGACGACGTGGGCCTGCACGGCAACACCCGCATGCAGGTCAGGGTCGCCTACCACTTCAGCGACTGCCCCGCGCCCGGGTACGGGAACACTTGGCTGGCACCGGGAAGCCACACCCTGGAGCGGGAGATGGACCTGGTCCCGGGCGGCACCGATCCCGCCGATGCATTCGAGCCCGAGCTGGCGGCCGGCGATGCCTTCCTCTTCGAGAACCGTACCTTCCACCGGCAAGGTCTCAACCTGACCGATCGCACCCGCAAGTGCCTGATGATCGGCTATTCCTACGCGTGGCTGTCTCCCAACGACTACGTCGTGCAGGATCCCGACGTGCTGGAGCGCGCGCACGATCCGATCGAGCGCCAGCTCCTGGGCCGCCTGCGCAAGCCCAACACCCAGATCGATGACGGTCCGCTGCGCGCGTGGGCGGAGCGGCACGGTGTGCGGCGCGCCTCCGAGATCGCGGCGGACGCCGCCGCGCAGGTCGCGACCGGACCGGCCTGACCTCAGCCGGCGACGCCGGCGAAGCCCCACTGCCGCAGCGCCCGGATCCAGCGGCCGCGCGTCGGGCTGCCCGCCGGGTTGCGTACCCAGTGCTGCGGGCGGGCGACCAGTGGAAACGACTCCAGCAGCTCGGCGTCCTGACGCGCCAGCTCCGCCATCGCATCCTTCTCCGCCGCGGTCACCGGAGCGGCGAAGTAGCCCAGGCTGCACATCCTGCGGTCGGGTCTGCCGCCCCAGCTCGCGTGCCAGACGCGGCTGTCGAACGCGATGACGTCGCCCGGCTCGGACCGCGCCACGTACGACGGCACCTCGTCGACCTCCAGCCCGCCGGCGTCCAGGACGCGCAGGTTGGACTCCTTGATGCCGATCTTCCGCACGCCGGAGTGGAGTGGCTCCCTGTGTGATCCGGGAATGAACCGCAGGGCACCGGTCGTCCCGTCCAGCGGCTGCAGATAGAATGCGAACTTGACGCCGCGCCTGAGGAGTATGGAGGTGTCCGGATGCCACTCCGTGCGGTCGCCGTCGAACGAGTTGGAGTTGGCGTAGTAGCCGATCACCTCCCCGCCGTAGAAACGCTCGGCGGCGCCGACGAAGCGGGCGTCCTCCAGCAGCGATCCCAGATACGGCGTGTCCGGTCCCAGGTTGGACCAGTTGAGCTGCTTGCGGATGCCGCGCCGCTCGGTGGCTGCGGCCGCGCGCGCCAGGCCGGTGTCGAACTCGGCGCGCGCCGAGGAGAGCTCATCGGAGCCGAGCACGCCGCGCAGCACGACGAAGCCGAAGGTCTCGAATTGCGCCACATGGCGATCCGTCAGCATCATGGATTCCTCTCAAGGACCGTGGTCGCGACGATTATGCCGTGTTTCGGCGCTGTCGGCTCGACCCCGGCATGCCGCAATCGCCGTGCCCGCGGGGAGCGCCTCGCAGGCGCCTCCGTGAGCTCCATGGCACTCTCGGTCGCCCTTACCAAGTACAACTGGTGTCCGATGCCCTGCCGCGTTCAGCTTCCCTGAAACGCTGGGGTGCCCTTCCCCCCGCGACGGCCACGGCCACGGCGGGGCGGCCCACCGCGGTGCGCGCGACCGCCGCTCCGCTCGATGCGGACCGGCATGGTCGAGCGTCCGTGCCGGCCGTTGCCCGCCCGCTCGTCGACCGCGGTCGCAGCGAGGAACGGCTGGCCATCAACCTTCTTCAGGGCGACGCCGGTAAGCCTCTCGATGCCGCGGAGCTGCGGCGCCTCGCTGGGATCGCAAAACGACAGCGCGGTCCCGGAAGCGCCGGCACGCGCGGTTCGGCCGATGCGGTGCACGTAGCTCTCCGGCTCGTGGGGAAGCTCGAAATTGATGACGTGACTGATCCCGTCCACGTCGAGGCCGCGTGCGGCGATGTCGGTCGCCACCAGCACCCGCGAACGGCCCGCTCGAAACCGCTCCAGCGCGCGCTGGCGGGCGGTCTGCGACTTGTTGCCGTGGATGGCGTCCGCCTCGACCCCCAGCTTGGAGACGTGCTCGGCGACCCGGTTGGCGCGATGCTTGGTCCGCGCGAACACCAGCACGCGGGACAGCCTGCTGTCCTCCAGCAGCTCGCGGAGCAACTTGGGCTTGTCCGCGCTCTTCACGGAGTAGACGAACTGCCGCACGGTGTCCACCGTGGTCGCGGCCGGGGTCACCTCCACGCGCTTCGGCCGGTGCAGGATCTCCGCCGCCAGGCCGGCGACCTCGGGCGGCATGGTCGCCGAGAACAGCAGCGAGCGGCGGCGGCGCGGCAACTCCCGGATGATCCGCTTGACGTCGTGAATGAACCCCATGTCCAGCATGCGGTCCGCCTCGTCGAGCACGAAGAAGGCGATGCGGTCGAGGCGGACGTGGCCCTGCTCGAACAGGTCCAGCAGGCGGCCGGGTGTCGCGACCACGATGTCGATGCGCTTCGCAAGGGCCGCCACCTGGGGCCCCTGCCCCACGCCGCCCAGGATGACCGTCTGGCGCAGGCGGAGGCCGGCACCGTAGTCGCGGAAGTCGTCGTGGATCTGGATGGCGAGCTCGCGGGTCGGCGCCAGCACCAGGGCGCGCGGCGTGCGCGGCTCGGCCCGCTCGCGGGCTTCGGCAAGCTGCTGGAGCACCGGCAGGGCAAACGCGGCGGTCTTGCCCGTTCCGGTCTGGGCGATGCCCAGCAGGTCATCACCGGCCAGGAGCCGCGGGATCGCCTGTTGCTGGATGGGAGTGGGCGCCGCGTAGCCTCTGGCTCGCAGCGCGCGGACGATGGTCTCGGTGAGCCCGAGAGACGAAAAGTTGTTCGATGACAAGAGGATGTCCCTGTGGAAGAAGATGGCGGCCGCTCGGTCACGGCCTTGCAGATCGTCGAGGCAGCGACGCCCGGGACGGGAAGTCGCCAATCAGGAGGTAACTACCACCTCAGGGTCGCACCTGAGCGTGCCCTCCGTCAACTCGACCGCGCGTAGCCGTCGGAGTTGCCCTTGCGCCAGTCCGGAACGTAGCCGCCGGCGGAGCCGAAGCCGTAGGACGGGCGGATCTGGTTCTCGGTCCGCCAGGGCCAGCCCTGCCCGCCGATCACGCGGAACTCGTCACCCTTCCCGGCAAGCCACGCCATCATGTGCGCGACGTAGCGCGCCACGAAGTGCCCGCCGTAGTCGGCGGTGCGCGGGTCGAAGGCGGCGTCGTCCAGCCAGTCGCGCCGCGGCGGCGAGGTGCGCCAGTAGTTGTACTTGAGCATGCGGCGGCTGCCGGCGGCCACGGACGGCGCCCTGCGGTGCAGGATGCTCTGGTGGTGGATGCCGATGGTGCCGGCCGGGCCGTCGCTCAGCACGCCGCCGTCCGGTTCCCCGGAACGGTCGAACCGCGCCAGGTGGCTGCCGGCCAGGATCTCGGTCGGACCCAGCTCGGGCGGCGTGTCCTGCGGGAAGTAGAACACCTCCACGAAATGCAGCTCCGGCCCGAACACGCAGTCGGCGTCCTGGTGCCAGTTGCCGGCGTCCTCCGGGCACTCCACCCGGTGCAGGCTGGCCAGGATCGGCAGGCCGACCGTGGGCCCGAGCAGCGACCGCATGATCCCGGCGACCCGCGGGTTGAGGAGCACGTGCTCGATGAACCACTCCTCCAGGAAGATCGTCGTCGGCTCGTGGCTTGCCCGGATGCGATCCATCTCCGCCTGCGTCATCCCGTCCGGGACGAAACCGGGCTCCGCCGGGATCGTGCCGTCGAGCCAGTCGCAGGCGCGCCGGTTGATCTCGTCGGGCACCACCCCGCGCAGCAGCACGCAGCCGTCGCGGCAGAACGCCAGGACCTCCGAGTCGGTCATGGTGGGCTGACAGTCGAAGGTCCAGGAATCGCGATCGAAGCGCACGGTTGCCCCTCTTCGGACGCCGGCCCGCTCAGGCGCCGGCCCGCGCCAGGATGCCCGGCGCGAGGTCGCCGATGGAGGCGCCGAGCCCGTCGTCGTCCCGTGCCCGGGCAGTCCCGACGATCCCGGGCGTGGGCACGGGCGTGTCGTACTGGTAGTCCGGCTCGGTCTGCTGGCGCTTCCAGGTGGCGCGCATCTCCCGCCACGCGCCCACCAGCGTGCGCGGCGCAGGCAGGTCACCGGCGATGGTGCGGCTCAGCTCGCGCAGGTTGTAGCACGGCACGCCGGCGTACATGTGGTGCTCCATGTGCCAGTTCATGCGCCAGTAGACGAACGTGGACAGCGGGTCGAGCGTGATGGTGCGCACGCACTTGCGAAAGTCGGGAACGTTGTCGCGCAGGCCGCAGTGCATGGGCGCGCCGACGAAGTATTTCCAGATGTTCCCGAAGAAGATCGGAAAGCTCACCAGCAGCGGCAGCAGCCACAGCCCCGACGCGATCCCGGCGACGGTCACCGTCGCGTGGAACAGCAGCGTGAGCCGCGCCCAGCGCACGGACTTTGCGCGCTCTTCCGGATGCGCGTCGTACAGGGCGCGCACCCACTCCTCGGAGTTCGGGCCCGTCGTTTCCGGCGAGCTCTCGACGCCGCGGCGGGGGAAGACCCCGAGCGCGGTTCCGACCGTGGTGCGGAGCAGCGGGTAGAGCCCCTTGGACTCGAAGCCGCCGGTGATGCTGATGGTGCAGAGCTGCAGCAGGTACAGGAACCGCAGCGAAGGCGTCTTCGGCAGCTCGACCTCGCGGTCGCCGTCCGGATGCAGGGTGTAGCGGTGGTGGTAGGTGTGGCTGAGCGCATAGTCGTGGAAGTTGAACCACGCCAGCAGGCCGTAGACGTGCAGGAACAGGCGGTTGAGCCGCTTGGTCCGGAACACGGTGCCGTGATCGAGCTCGTGGCATCCGGAGCTGAAGAAGCTGGTGACCCCTCCGTGCAGCAGGAACGCCAACGCGCACGCGACCCACAGCCGCTGCGAGAACAGATACCAGGTCAGCACGCCGGTGCCGGCGGCCAGGGCCAGGTGGCCGACCGCCTGGAAGGCTCCGCGCACGTCGCTGCGCTGCATCAGGCGGCGCAGGACGGCCGGTTCGATGGGGCTCCGATACCACCGCACCCGCAGGGTGCGGCGCACGTCGGCGAGCGGCGGATGTACGCTGGACATCGACAGATCCTCCTCGGCTCCCACCGAGCGTTTGCCGTCTCCACGCCCGTGTCAAGACACGCGGGCACGACCGTGTTATGAGAAGCGACGTGCAGGCCATCCGGGCCGTCGAGCTGCGCAAGCGCTACGGCGACATCCTGGCGGTCGACGGTGTGTCGATCGCTGTCGAAGCGGGCCAGATCCTGGGGCTGCTCGGCCCCAACGGCGCCGGCAAGACCACGACGGTGGAGATGATCGAGGGGCTGCGCCAGCCGGACGCGGGCACCGTCCACGTCCTCGGCCACGATCTGCGCACCGACCTGCCGGCGGTGCGGCAGCGCATCGGCGTGCAGCTCCAGACCACCGCGCTCTTTCCGCGGCTCACGGTGCGCGAGGTGCTGGACCTGTTCCGCACCTTCTACGCCGGAGACACGGCCAGCGCCGGCGAGCTGATCGAGCTGCTCGACCTCGCCGAGAAGGCCGGCAGCCTGACCCGCACGCTGTCCGGCGGCCAGGCGCAGCGCCTGTCGGTGGCCCTGGCGCTGGTCAACCGGCCGGAGCTGGTGTTCATGGACGAACCCACCACCGGCCTGGACCCGCAGGCGCGGCGGGCGCTGTGGGACACCATCCACGATGTGCGGCGGCGCGGCGCGACCATCCTGCTCACCACCCACTACATGGAAGAGGCCGAGGAGCTCTGCGACCGGGTCGCGATCATGGACGGCGGCAGGATCATCGCCGAAGGGCCGCCGGCCCGCCTGGTCGACGAGCACTTCAGGGAAACGGCTATCGAACTGCCCGCCGGCGACGGCGAGCTCCGCGCCGTACCCGGGGTCGAGCGCCTGCAGCGCGAGGGTGGCGGCGTGACGCTGTACTCGTCGGACACCGGCGCCACCCTGAGCGCGCTCACCGCCCTGGCGGCCGGCGGACGCACCGACATCGACGGCCTGCACGTGCGCCGCCCGACCCTCGAGGACGTCTTCCTGCTCCTCACCGGCCGCCACATCCGCGACTGACCGCCATGATCTCCGTCGTTCCCCTCTACGTCGCCGCCCAGAAGAGCTTCATGCGCGACCGCATGGCGCTGTTCTGGACCCTCGCGTTCCCCGTCCTGTTCATCCTGCTGTTCGGGGCGATCTTCTCCGGCTCCGGACAGGACCCGGTCGCCGTCGGCGTGGTGCGACCCGGGGACGCGGCCGGCGTACCGGACCCCGTGTTGGCGGCGCTGAGCAGCATCCCCGCGCTGGAGGTTCGCACCGGGACGCGGACCGAGCTGATGGACCGGCTCGGCGACGGCGATCTGCGCGTCGTGGTGGATGCGCCTCCGAGTCTGGCCGGAGACGTGGCCGGAGGCCGGGCGGTGGAGGTGGAGGTGATCTTCGACCCCACCTCCGCCGCGGCCCGCCAGGTCGCGGTGCCGGTGATCGGCGCCGCGCTGCGCGAGCTGGACGGCGTGATCCGCCGGCGGCCGGCGCTGATCACGACCCGCTTCACGAGCGTCACGGCCGACCGCCTGCGCACGATCGACTTCCTGGTCCCCGGGATCCTGGCGATGGCCCTGATGCAGCTCGGCCTGTTCGGGACCGCGGCGCCGCTGGTGCAGCTCCGCGAACGGCAGGTGCTGCGCCGGCTGGGCGCCACGCCGCTGCCACGCTCGGCGCTGCTGCTGTCGCAGCTCCTGCATCGGCTGACGATCGCGCTCGCGCAGGTGGTGATGATCGTCGCCGTGGGCCGGCTGGTGTTCGGCGTGGAGATCGGCGATCGGATCGGGCTGGTGGCCGGCTTCTGCGTGCTCGGCGCGCTCACCTTCGTCTCGCTCGGCTACCTGATCGCCGCGCTGTCCAGGACCGAGGAGAGCGTGTTCGGCATCACGTCGGTGCTCAACTTCCCGATGATGTTCCTCTCCGGGATCTTCTTCCCCCTGGAGACCATGCCGGACTGGATCCGACCGGTGGTGCAGGCGATCCCCCTCACCTACCTCGTCGACGCGCTGCGGCAGACCATGGTGGGCGCGCCGCCCGCGCACGCGCTCGGCCTGGACGCGCTGGTGCTGGGCACCTGGCTGGCAGTGGCCGCAGCGCTGTCCGTGCGGCTGTTCCGCTGGGAGTAATACCTGCGACAATCGCCGCAACCTGATCGGCACGGAGCGATTCATGAGTACAGGCGGCCGCGTGGCCGGCAAGGCGGCCATCGTCACCGGAGCCGCTTCCGGCATCGGCGAAGCC
Organism: Spirochaetia bacterium; assembly: GCA_965215345.1. Classification (GTDB taxonomy): domain Bacteria; phylum Spirochaetota; class Spirochaetia; order SZUA-6; family Bin103; genus CATQHW01. The sequence continues at coordinate 4,723,060 of CBDCDL010000002.1, forward strand.
ACCGCGCGGTTGCTCGCGCGGGAGGGCGCATCGGTCTGCATTGCGGATGTCGACGCCGACCGGGGGCGGCAGGTGTCCGACGGCATCGCGGCGGACGGCGGCGCGGCGATCTTCGTCCGCACCGACGTGGGCGTGAGCGCGGATGTGGCAGGCATGATCGAACGCACCGAGGCAGCGTTCGGGCGGCTCGACATCATCCACAACAACGCGATCTGGTTTCGCAACGGGGTGGCCACCGAGCTGGACGAGGCCGACTGGGACGGCACGCTGAACGTGGGGCTGAAGGCGGTCTTCCTGGCCGCCAAGCACGGCATTCCGGTCATGCGCAAAACCGGCGGCGGCGCGATCATCAACACCGGATCCGTGCACTCGCTGGTCGGATTCGCCACCTGCACCGCCTACGACGCGGCCAAGGCCGGCATCCTCGGCCTCACCCGCACCCTGGCGATCGACTACGGACCGGACATCCGCGTGTGCGCCGTGCTGCCCGGCGCGATCCTGACGCCGATCTGGGACGAGTCTTCGCAGGAGGACCGGCAGCGCTTCGCAGAGATGGTGCCGGCCAAGCGCCTCGGCGCCGGCCGGGACGTGGCCAACGCGGTGCTGTTCCTGGCCTCGGACGAGGCATCCTTCATCACCGGCACCGCCCTGACCGTGGACGGCGGCCTGCTGGCGCGCACCGATTAGGAGTTGTCCGGCTACCTCCGTCCCCGCCCGATCGGCCGCGCGTGCCGAGAGCCACCGCGTGGGCGATCAGCGGCCCGCGCGGATCATGCAGATCCTCGCGGCGGCTGACATCGAGGCCGAGGCACCTGGCGGTGGCGATCATGCGGTCCAGTCCCGCGCGGTCGGGGGCGGCCGACACCAGCTCCGCCAATCGCGCCGACCGGTCGCGCAGCGTCGCCGCCAAGTCCGTCAACTCGCTGCGGCATGCGGCGGCGCGCGTCGGCCGAGCCGCGCCGCCGACCTCGACGGCGCCCGTCAGGGCGTCGCGCAGGGCGGCGGGCACGTCGCGCAGCGTCCCGGTCGGCCACGTTGCCTCCTGGAAGCTGCCGATCCGGTCCAACCTGATGACCTCGCGCGCGAAGGAACTCCATGCGGAGCTCCGTTCACGTGCCGACGCGACGCCGGCACCGGAATCCAGTACCGCGAAGGCCAAGTCGAGCACGGCGCCGGGAGCGAGTACCTCCTGGAGCTGTGCCAGTTCCACGCGTGCGGTGGCCACCACCGCCGACTCCCGCAGGTGGACGACGAACGCCGCCCGCCCGCCCGGCCGCAGCACGCGGCTCACCTCGGCCAGCACCTGTGGAGGATCGCCGTACTCGATGGCGAACTGGCCAGCCACCAAGTCGAAGTACCTGCCGGCGAACGGTGTGGCCGACATCGGCGTGGCGGGATGGAACGTGACGCCGCAGACCGCATCGCGGTAGCGCCCGCTCACCGCGCGGGCCGGATCGATCGCCGCGAGATCGACCCCATGCAGCTCCCAGAAGACGCCGCGCTCCGCGGCGGTGCGTGCCGCCAGCAACGCCACCGCCCCGTTGCCGCACCCCAAGTCGAGGATACGCGCCCGGTCGCCGAGCGATGCCAGCTCGCGCCGCCAGACGGCTGCCAGCGGCCCCTCGGCCGGATCGCCGTACACCTCCGGAAGAGAAGAGAGCGCACCGGTCGCCCAGTACCGGGTCCAGGGAGCGGCGCCGGGCTGCGGGCTCAGCGGATGGACCACTCCCCCGCGTGGCCGTACGCGGCCGCGTAGCGAGTGCCGGTGGCCACGTCGGCCGGTTGACCGCTGTCGATGGAGTCGATCGCGGCGCTCAGCAACGCGAACACCTTCAGGTTGTTCCTGCCGCTGAACGGCGGTTCGGGCCCGCCCGAAAGGTAGTCGCGCCACGTGTCGTAGAACGTCTGCCACGCGTCGACCCTGCCGAGACCCGCGTCGATGTCGTCGCGCCGGGCGAACGTCCCGCCGCGTTCGGCGAACTCGTACTCCATCTCGTCGTTGCTCATGTGGATGCCGCGGCAGCGCAGCACTCCCCCGGTGCCCTCGATGCGGAGCTCGTAATGATCGCTCTGCGAGGAGAACCCGCCGTGGTACAGCACGTGCAGCCCGCCGGCGCAGCGGATGAGGGCATTCACCATGCAGGGACCGGCGTACACGGACCAGGAAGGCCGGAACCCGTCACAGGCGATGGCATCCGGCGCATGTTCCGGGAACAGCGCCATGAGGCTGTCGAAGTGGTGGCATGACATCTCGTAGAGCGCCGGCTGCGACAGCGTGGTGAGGTTGAGCGCCTTGTGCCGAGGCTTCGAGTTGAGGAAGGTCACGCTCTCGGGCGTGCCGAGCTCGCCGCCGGCCAGGAACCGGCGCACCGCCTGATAATGCCGGTTGTAGCGCACCTGCTGGCCCACCGACAGCGACCGGCCGGCGCGGTCGGCACGATCGACGAGCCGTACCGCCTCGGCGAAGTCGTTGGTGATCGGCTTGGCCACCAGCACGTCCAGCCCGGCGTCGATGCAGGAGAGACACTGGGCGAAGTGCCACTCCGACGGCGTGTTGACGATCGCGAGGTCCGCCTCCACGGTCTCCAGCGCCGTGTCCAGGTCCCGATGCAGCGCGCTGACCGGCAGTCCGAGCGCTTCCTGCCCGTGCGCGAGCGCCTCGTCACGGACGTCCACGATACCGACGATCCGTGCCCACGGCTGCCGGGCGATGCCGGGCGCCATCACCCGGGCGACCCCGCCCATGCCGACGGCCAGGCACCGCCGAACGCTGTTCCCCGACATGGCCGCGGACTCTGCACCGGGGCGGCGCCCGCTGCCAAGTCACCCGCGGTACACTGACCGGGCAGCATGGAGCCCCTGCCGCACATCGACATCACCGGCGACCCCGGCATCGAGGCGATCCTGAAGGATCCGGCCAATGCGGTGGTCGAGGCGGTCACCTGCGAGACGCTGGGCGGCTGGGTCCCCGACATCGGCCTCACGACCTACTCACACCGGAGCATCTATCGGCCGCCCGTCCTGGCGCGGTCCGGACTGGCGACCACCCTGGCCCATCGCTTCTGGCGCACGAGTGAGGGCCTGATGGACCACACCGGGACCCGGTGGATCGGCGTGCTGATCTACGACCAGCAGGGCGAGCAGTGCCCGATGGAGCTGCAGGTGGCCGGACGCGCCGTGGGCCGGCTCGAACCGATCCGGCACGACAATCGTCGCCACCTGATCGTCGCCGATCGGCCGGTGGAGTTCTTCGGCGGCATGGAGGTGTTCCAGCTCACCGCGCCGGGGCCGGGGACCTACCGGATCGAGGCACTTGCGTTCCTTGCCTCGCGCCCGGAGCCGAGCAGCTTCGCGCCGACCATCCGCCACCTCGCCGCGCGTTCGCGTCCGGGAGGCGTCGAGCTGCACTTCACCACCGACCACGTCGCACGAGCCGAGCTGGTCGTGCGTTCCGGCGAGACGGTGGCGGGCCGGTCGCGTTCGGACCGGCGGACCAGGCTCCACGCCGTGGCGTTGGAGGAACTGGCCGGCGGCGACTACCGCTGCGAAGTGACCGCCGTCGGTATCGCCGGCGAGACGGAGCGCGCGTCGCTCGATGTCTCCGTTCGCGACGACACCGCTTCCGCCGCCCTCCCCGCGGGCTCGGTGCAGGAGGTGTCCGTACCGGTCGAGATCGTCGACGTGACGGGAGCCGGTCAGGCCGCGGCCGGCATGCCGGTGACGTTTGGCGTTCCCCTGCCCCGCGGACGGCTCCCGCGGGCACTGACCGGCCGGCTGCAGGCCGGCGGCGTGTCGACCCCCGCCCAGTGTCGGGTCCACTCGCCGTGGCCCGACGGCAGCGCACGCTGGGTGCTGGTGGACGCCGTCGTCCCGGCACCGCTCCCGCCGGACGGACGGATCGCCGGGTCCGTGCACGTGACACCCGAAGCCGTCTCCGGCATGGGCGCAAGCGCGCGCGGCAACGCACTCCTGGAAGAGGATCGTCTGTGCGTCGGGATCGACTCCGAACGGCCCGTGTTCCCCGCCGTGCTCGCAGAACGCGAAGTCGGTGCCCGCGTCCCGCCCGCCTCGACCGTGGAGATTCGACTGGCCAACGGCGCCGCGCTGATTCCACGCAGCTCGGCCCGCGTCCAGGAGGAATCCGGCCCCGAGCGGAGCGTGATCCGCTACCACGTCGATCACTGCGACCGCGACGGGACCCCGCACCTCAGGAGCACCGTCCGCATCCACGGGTACCGCGCGCAGCGCCACCTGCGCATCCAGCACCGGCTGGAGGTCGTGAGCCCGGCGCTGGGGCCGGCCGCCGGCGACCCGCGCGACACGCCGGCACCGGTGGAGTCCGGCGCCGCATCGCGCGGCATCACCGAAGCCGGCCGCGGAGACGCGACGGCCACCGCCGCGGACGTAGCCGCCTGTGTCGGCAGCGGTCCGGGAGAAGAGAACACGCTGCTGGAGATCTCATCGGCCATCGCCCGCATCGCAGTCCCCGGCACCCGGGCGCTGGTCGCGGACGGACGCCGCCACGAAGTCGCCGCGAACGGACCCTGGCGGCTGGTACAGGCCGACGACCGCGGATACCAAGTATACAAGGTCGAGGCATGCGACGGTCCGACCGAGGCTGCGGAGGGCCGGTTCTCGGGCCGGCTCCTGCTGGAGACGGAGGACGGACTGGTCGGGCTGGCGGTGCGCCGGTTCTGGCAGACCTGCCCCACGGGGCTGCGGGTCGATGGGGACGGCGCAGCGGTGGAGCTGCTGCCCCCGCTGACGCCGGAGCCCGCGGCCGGGCAGCCAGGCGCCGACGCGCCCGATCCGACAGACGCCGAGAGCTGGCACCAGCTCCTCTTCTGGCGCACGAGCCGCGGCTATCTCCTCAAGGCCGGGCAGGCGCTTACCGGCGAGGTCGCCGTCAGCCTGCCCGGCTCACCGGAGGAAGCCGAGCGCATCGCCGCCTGGTGCGAGCAGCCGGCGCTGGTGCGCCCCGCGATCGACTGGCTGAACGGGACCGGCGTCCTGAGCCCCATCCGGCCCAAGTCGGCCTCGCCCCACCCGCGCTACGAACGGGCCGTCGACCAGGCGTGCGACGAGTGGCTGCGGGAACGGGAGAACCTCCGGCAGTACGGGTTCCTGAACTTCGGCGACTGGTACGGGGAGAGCGGCTGGTCGTGGGGCAACAACGAGTACGACCCGGCGTTCGCCCACTACCAGGAGTTCCTGCGCGGAGGCCGGGCCGAGTGGGCGGTGCTGGCAGCGGAGGCGGCGCGCCACCTGGTCGACGTCGACACCTGCAACCACTCGTCGGACCCGGCCCAGGTCGGCGGCCAATACGGCCACATGCCCGGCCACGCCGGCGGCTACCTGCCGGCCTACTTCCGCAGCAAGGTCGCCTGCTCCTGCATGTTCTACTCCCACTCGTGGGTGGAGGGCCCGGTGCTCCACTACCTGCTCACCGGCGACGAAAGCGTGCGGGAGACGCTCGACCGCATCGGCGCGTGGATGCTGGCCGGCCGCACCCACGGGGTCATCGGCGGCAGCGTCGTGGCCGACCGGCAGGGGCTGGACGCCTACGACTACGGGCAGCTCCGGGACGCCGGCTGGCACCTCATCCACCTGTGCGCCCTGGCGCGCTGGAGCGACGACCCCCGTTTCATGAATGCCGCGCACCTGGTCGCGGAGCGGCTGCTGGAGCGGCGTACCCCGGGCGGCGGCTGGGAGCGCCTGCTCGGCGAAGGACACTGCTTCTCCGGGCCGCCACGAACCCGCGGCGAGGCCGGCTTCATGGTAGGCGTCTGCCTGTCGGCGTTGCGGCGCTACCACGAGCTGACCGGCGACCAGCGGGTCGCGACCGCGATCCTGGACGGCGCCCGCTGGCTGGTCGAGCACACCTACGACCGGCAGGCGCGCCACTTCAGGTACACCTCCAGTCCTTCGCGCGGCGACAGCGGTCCGGCCCACACCCAGCAGGTCATCGAGGGGCTGGTGTACGCGCTCTCCCTGCGGCCCGACGCCGAGCTCGAAGACATCGCCCGCCACGGTCTGGACACGCTGGGCCGTGAGCGGCGGGCCGCCGACCCGCTCGCGCTCGGCGCGCCGGGCGCCTCCGCGGCGCGCGGCGTCGGACCGTCCCTCTGTCACGAGACCCGCTACGTGCCGACCATGCTCGCGTACCTCCATTACCGATCCAAGCCGCGGCCGTGTTGAACGAACGCATGGGTCAGCGCCGCCTCTCCACGACGGCCTGGAGCTCTTCCCCGCGGGCAAAGCGGTTCAGGTTCTCCAGGGCGAATCGAGCGCGATTGCGCGATGTGCCGTCCGTGCTGCCGGCGGTGTGCGGGCTGACGTAGACGTTCGGCAACCGAAAGATCGGGTGCGCCGGATCGGCCGGCTCCCGGGCGAACACGTCCAGTCCCGCCCCGCCGAGCCGCCGCTCGAGCAACGCCTCGTACAGCGCGTGTTCGTCGATCAGCTCGCCGCGGGCGACGTTGATGACGCAGGCGGTCGGCTTCATCAGCCCGATGCGCCGCCGGTCGATGATGTGCTTGGTCTGCTCGGTCAGATGCAGGTGGGGCGAGAGGAAGTCGCACTGCGCGACCACGCGGTCCAGGTCTTCGGGGCTGCCCAGAAACTCAGGCTGCAGTTCATCGAGCACCTGCTGCTCGATCGGACGCACGTCGATCGCCAGGATCCGCATCCCGAACGCCCTGGCGCGGCGGGCCAGCAACTGGCCGCTGTTGCCGAAGCCGACGATCGCCAAGCTGAGTCCCTCCGGCTCCAGGCCGTTCGGGGAGTAGAGCTCGCCCCGCATGAAGGTACGCCGGCCCTCCTCGTAGCGGTGCGCGAGCATGAGCAGGAACAGCATGGCGCGGTCCGCCAAGGCGACGCTGCTCAGATGGCCGGGGCAGTGGCACAGCAGCATGCCGGCGTCGAGGATCCGGTCGACCTCGACGTGGTCCAGGCCGTTCGTCTGCGCCTGGATGAACCTGACCCCGGCGTGTGCGGCGGCGTCCACCAGCTCGCCGCCGATGTTGCCGCCCAGGTCGACGATCACCTCCACGCCCGCGAGCTGGGGTCCGGCCTCACGTTCCGGGTCGAACACCCGCAGATCGTGACTGCCCGCCACGGCGGCCACGACCTCCTCGGCCCAGGACGGGTCGATCCCGGCGGGATGCGGCATGAAGAGCACGTCGAGCCGCCGCATCACTCCCTCTCCCGTGCGGATCCGATGAGTCTCACCCCACCCCGCCTCGCCTCGAAGAACGGGCTCAGGAGGAACCGAAACTCGTCCGGTTCCAGACCTGATGAATGCTCGAAAAAGACACCGGCACTCGGGATGGCCGCTCCGCCATCGGCGAGCGCCTCCATGATCAAACGGATGTCGGCCAACGGCTTCCGGCTCGCCAGGGCGCAGGAGACCGGATGGGTGTCGTGCCTGTCGTCACGATAGAGATTCGGATCGGCGCCACGGTCCAACAGCATCTTCACTTCGGCATGCCCAGCGTACCTGGCGGCCTTGCACAGCGCGGTACCACGATCGTCGAACGCGTCGACATCCTCGCCGAGCTCCTCGACGCTCCATCCCGAGCGTGTCGACTCCACGAGTATCGTAAACGTCAGCCAGTCCCTGTCGGCCCCGGTGGTGTCGCCATCCGAGTCGGCCACCGTGTACACCATCGAGTACGCGCCCGGCTCTGCTGGAATGCCTCTCAACGTGGTCCCGGTCAGAGTGAGGCCCGGGACCTTCGGATACAGCGTATAGACCAGCGGTCCGTTGGCCCGCTTCGCCGCCGGCAGCTTCAGTCGGACCTCGTCACCGACGACGTACACCTGAGTGTCGACTCTCCGGTCTCCGAAGTCCGGCGTGGCGTCTTCCGGCGCAACGCGAACGTGAAACCCGATGAGCGCAGCCGCGATGGCAGCCACCGAGGCGACGACGATCAGCGCCGCCCGTGCCTTCGCGTGCGGCCGCGGTTCCATGAACTCGCTGATCATCGCTGCGTCCTCCCCGGTCCCGAGTGTCGTCGCAGGTGCCGGGACCGGTCACTCTTCGAGTGAGGTTCGCTTCTCACTCCAGGAACGCATCGACCGCGGCGGCCGATTCCTCCGGCGCATCCAGGTCTACCTGGTGACCGGCGCCCTCGATCACCTGCAGCACCGCGTCCGGCAGCGCGCGGGCCCAGAGCGCACGGTACCCTGCGGGCAGCACGCGGTCCGCGCCGCCGAACAGCAGCAACGTCGGCCGCGTCAGGCGATGCAGGCGGCGCGAGAGCCGCGTGTCGCCCACCGGCCAGAGCAGGCGCGCCGCCGCCTCCTGGGCGCGCACCTGCACCACCGTCCACTCCACCCGATCGGCCGACTCCGGCACGGCGACGTGCGCGTCCCATGTGGCCGCGTCGCGGCACAGCAACGGACCCAGATCGCCCGGCCCCTGCGCGAACAGATCGGCCGTGGGATCGTCGGCGTCGAACAGTCCCAGCGGCGACGCCAGCGCCAGCCGGCGCACCGACGCCGGCCACACGCAGGCCACGTCGGCGGCCAGCGAGGCGCCCACGGAGACGCCGATCAGGTCGGCTCCGGCGGCTCCGGCCGCGGCCAGCAGGTCATGGGTGGCCAGCAGCCAGTCGAGGTGTTCGTCGAGCGGGCCGATCGCGTCCGCGCCGGGGAAACCGGGCAGGCTCGGCGCGATCACGCGCCGCGTGCGCGCCAGCCGGTCCAGGAACCGTGTCCAGCGCGGCAGGCCGCCCACGCCGGCCAGGAACGCGACCGGCTCGCCGGTCCCTTGCTCCCATACGCGGCAGGCCGCACCGGCGACCCGCACCGTCCGTTCCCGCGGCTCGCTCACGAGCCGTCCTCCCGCGAGTCGTCCACCGGAGCCCGACGGGCCGCCTCCGGCCACCAGTGGTCCTCCCACCGGTCGGTGAACAGGTCGCGGATCTGCGGCAGCACCCGCTCGGCGAACAGCGTCGTGTTGTGGCGGGTCAGACCGCGATCCATGTTGCCGAAGTGCAGGAGCAGCATGAGCTGGCCGATGTTCAGGTCCACGGCGATGTCGCGGAGGCGCTCGGCCACCTCGTCCGGGGTGCCCACGATCAGGTAGCCGCGCTCCAGGATCTGGTCGTAGGTGGGCGCGGTGGTGAACTGCGCCACCGGGTTGCCCGGATTGGCCTGCCGGGCGCGGAAACGGACGGACTCCTCGGTCGCGTAGCCGGGCGGCACCGCGAAGCGCGGGTTGGTGTGCAGGCAGTTGGTGTAGAAGTACCCGGCCGGCTCGCGGTAGAGATCGAGCGCCTCGCGCCTGGTCTCGGCCACGCCGACGAGCTGCAGGTAGCCGGCCTGGAACGGGTTGGACTCCAGGCCCTGGCGCCCAAGTTCCGCCCAGTAGCCCTTCAGCACCCCGCGGGCGGTGTGGTAGCCGAAGTAGGACAGCGCCGCGTACACGTAGCTGTTGCGTCCACACATACGCCACGTGTCCGGCGAGCCGCCGCCGGGGATCCAGATCGGCGGACGCGGCGTCTGGATCGGCCGCGGCCAGATGTTGACGTAGCGGTGCTGGAAGAAGCGCCCGGCGAACGCGAACGGCTCCCGTTCCTGCCACGCCCGTACCACCACGTCGCACGCCTCGACGTACTTGTCGCGCAGCGTGCTGGGGTTGCGCCCGTACGCGTAACAGGTGTCCATGGGCGTGCCGAGCGGCAGCCCCGCGATCAGCCGCCCGCCGGAGATGCAGTCCAGCATCGCCATTTCCTCGGCGACCCGCAGCGGCGGGTCGTACAGCGCCGGCGCGTTGCCCATCACGCACACCGCCCCGCGCGTCGTGTTGCGCGCCAGCACCGACGCCATCAGGTTGGGCGACGGCATCATCCCGTAGCCATTGGAATGGTGCTCGTTGACGCAGACCCCGTCGAAGCCGAGTGCCGCCGCTTCCTCCAGCTCGTCGAGGTAGTCGCGGTACATGGCGCCGCCGCGCTCGGGGTCGTACAGCCGCGAGTCGATGTCCACCCAGATCGACGGATGCGACTCGCGGAAGTCGTCGGGAAGCTCCGCGTACGGCATCAGGTGAAAGAACAGGACGTTCATGGTGTGCTCCGCCGAGTCCGGTCAGCAGGCGACCGTGACCAGCGCCTCGGCGATGGCGCCGTGCGACTCGCCGTCGACATCGATCCGCGCGGTCACCAGCCGGCGGATCCCGTCGCCGTCGGCCGGAGCCGTGGCCTGCAGCGCGACCTCCCCCCGCTCGCCCGCCCGCAGCCGCACCGAAGCCGCGGCGCCGGCGCGCCAGCCCGGCGGCGCGTCGAGCTCCGCGGTGTAGGTCGCGTCCCGCTCCAGGTTGTTGCGCAGCAGCAGCCGGTAGGTGACCGACCCGTCCGGTTCCACGGTGGCCAGGTACGGCAGCAGCCGAGCCCAGAACAGGTCGACGTAGTGATCGGCCGGCTCGGCCACCAAGTTGCGGAACGCCCGCTCCTTGCGGGCGATGAAGTCGGCGTACTCGTCGAGCTGCTGCTTCGAGCAGTCGATCACGCCGCCGTGGCCGGGGCAGATCAGCTCCGGGGCGACGCGGCGCATCACCTCCGCGCAGCGCCGGTGCATGCCGAGCTGGAAGCTGTTGCGCATGACCGTGGTCTGAATCGGTTTTCTGATCGTCTCTCCGGCTCGCAGTTCGTTCGAGAGGAAGAAATTGTCACCCGTGAAGGCCACCCGACGGCCGTCGATCAGAGCGGCGTAGACGGAGTGGAACTCGGTCTGGCCGGGCGCGAAATAGATGTCGAAGCGGTACTCCTCCCACGCGAAGCACTCGCCGTCGCGCAGGTAACGGTCGACGCGGATCGGCCGCGGGTACGTGCACGGCGTGCTGGCCCACGCGGCGGGATCCTCGAGCACCTGCGCGACCTCGCCCAGCGCCCAGCAGCGGGTGCCGTGGTGGCGCTGCAGGTAGGGAATGCCGCACGTGTGGTCGTCGTGGATGTGGGTGGGCACCACCAGGTCGAGCTCGGTCACGCCGTAGTCGTCGCGCAGCTCCTCCAGGTGGTGGGCGACGAAGCGCAGTGACTCCTGGCCGTGGTGCTCGGAGTTGGTGTGCATGTGGGTGGCCAGCGAGTGGCCGTAGTCCACGAACATCGCCTTGCCGGAATCGCTCAGCACCACGTAGAAGTTGCTGCACGTCCACGGCCCGCCCCACAGCAGGTGGCGGGACAGGGGCTGCAGCCTGGCGTCCGGCAGGAAGTGGGAGGCAGGCAGGTCCTCGCGCGAGCCGGCAATGCGCAGGCCGTTGCCGAGCGCGACGCAGTCGGCAAGCCGGCGGCGCAGGCGCGCGACGTCGCCGGCGACGTCCGTGATCGCATCCCCGTGCGAAGGATAGGCGACCTGCACGTCCAGCCGGGCCAGCGCGTCGATCGATTCGATCGTGAACGCGATCCCCTCCATCCCGCCGTAGGCGTACTCCATGGCATGGAGCTGGTAGAGCCGGCCGCCAGCGCTCATCAGGTCCCCCGTGAACGCTACCCGCTGCCCGTCGATCGTGGCGACGAGCATCGAGGAGCCCCGCGTGTGCCCCTTGGCCGGAATGATCTCGAAGCGGTAGCCGCGCCACGTGAAGGTCTCGTAGTCCTCCAGCACGGCGTCGACGGCGATGTCTCGCGCTGACGTGAAGAAGGTGTTGCGGTCGTCGTAATTGTCATACACCCGGCGCGTCCGCCAGAACAGCTCGGCCTCCGCGAACAGGTGGCGCTCATGCTCCGGCACCGCGACGCTCGCGCCTGCGGCAGCCAAGGACGGCGTGCCCGCACACTGATCCCGGTGGTGGTGGGTGTGCAGCACCCACTCCACGCCCGCCGCTCCCGTCTCGGCCAGAGCCTCGGCGACCGCACCGGAGCCGGCATCGATCAGCAGTACCCTGCCGTCGTCTACAATAATGTATACGTTACAAGCGTCTGCGAAATAATACAGATGTTCACTCAGTCGCGTCAGCCGTGGATCGCCCATGCCCGCATCGTAGTGGGAGCCGTCACCCTCAAGCAATCCGCCGCGCGAACGATACGGCGCCACGGGTCAGGCGCGTTCCTCACCACCTGAACTCCCGTTCCGGAACGAACCGGGTGACCTTCTTCCAGCGCGTCTCGTCCTGCCGGTAGCGCTCCCGGCGATAGATCGCTCCGTCCCTTCCCGGTGGATCCACGTCGATTGCCGTTGTCCCCTTCAGGGTGTAGATGTGCGGGACCTTCTCGATGTAGGCGAGCTCGTCTCTGGCACGCAGTGGAAAGCACACCGAGACCGTCTGGCCCGGCTTGACCGGACCGGCGGCGCAATAGCGTCCATCCCACCGGGCATTGCGCCGTTGTCCGTCGACCGCGTACACCGCGTCCTGCGGTCTCGTCCCTGCGGGGATCCTCACCGCGCAGCGGTCGAGCGGGCGCTTCACCTTCACGTCGACCTGCCCCCTGTAGGGGATGTGGCTGTCGATGTCGGCCCACGAGGAAGAGCGGTTCAGCAGCAGGTTCACCCTCAGCACATCGTCCCGATAGTCACACGTGCCGTTCCAGATGTAGTAGAGGGCACGGGTCGCGTTGGCCGTGCAGCAGTGCATGACGTTGTTGCCCCACTCGTTGCCCGAGAGCCAACCGCCGAAGGCTCCGACGTGTCTCTCGGCCACCTTGTGCACGGCGTCCGGAGATTCGGTCTCCGGCGGCTGCGCCGGGATGCCGGGACGGCGCTCGATCCTCCGCTGGATCCAGGAGATCTCGGTGAGCTGACCCTCGGCAAAGTGGTTGCGGATCCAGCGGTCGGCGTCGTCCCACAGGTCTTCCCGCCCGGCCTGACTGATCTTGACGGCAAGGGCGATCATCTCGGCCAGTCCGCAGAGCTCGCAGGTGCAGCGCTTGCTCGCCCTGACCCATTCGGGGAAGAAGCCGACCAGAGGCTCGCCGTATGTCTTGCCCCAGGCGTATCCGCGCCCGATGAATTCCCAGAACTCCGCGTCGCCGGTCTCCGTCGCGTACTCGGTCATCCCCAGCAGCACGCGGGTGTGGCCGTGGAAGTGCGGGGAATTGATGAACTCGGCGGTGTCGGCATCGAAGGCGACGCTGTGCAACGCGGAGCCCCGGAGCAGCTTCCCCGCCGCGTCGAGAGCCTCTTCGCAGCCAAGCGTGCGGTACACCTGCACCAGAGCCTGACCGATCCACCCCTCGTTGCATGCGAGCTGAGCATTGTCCACCACGGGGCTGGAGCTGACGTCCACGTTCGGCGTGGCCACGATCTTGGGAGCGTGCACGTCGACGGGGGTGTCCGGCCCGAAGACGATGTCCGGGAGGTAGAGGTGATCTTCACAGGGGAGACACCGCTTCAGCAGCCCGTGCACCGCGCGCAGGGAGGATTCCTTCCAGCCTTCGTCGCCGGTCAGCTCGTGCATCAGCGCCGCCGCGGCCATGCGCACGGAACAGACGATGGGAATGGCGTAGTGGCCCAGACCGGTCGTCGGGTAGAAGTCGAAGAACGTGGTGTCGCTCCAGGGCCGCTTGGGATCGACCGGTTCGTAATAACAGCCGTCGGGCCCCTGCCAGTGCAGGAGCACCTCGAACCACCGCCGGTCCACGTGGCTGTTGTGGTCGGATCCGGTGATGGTTCGCAGCAGCGGAACGCTCTCCAGGAACTTGGACTGCACATGGTCATGGATCTGGTGAAACATCATGGGCGGGTTGCGGTAGAACGAGACCAGCCAGTACACCTCGTAGTCGCGCTCCGGATCCGTGGGAGAGGTCATCCCGTTGATCCCCAGGAGGGCTCGCTCCTGGATGTCGAGCGTGTCCGGCACCAGATCTTCGCAGGACTCTCCCCGGTATCGGGGAAGTACGAGATCCGGAATGTCGCGGCGGATGTAGTTGATACCGGTCTCTTTCAGGCTCGGCGCTTCCTTCGCCCTGTAGAGCTTCATGATGAACCCCAGCCGCCAGATTTCGTGCCGCCACCGTAGCCGGCTGGCGGAGTCTTGTCACTCTTCGAGTGAAGTTCGCTTGGCTCACTCCGCCGGCGCCGCCGAGCTTGAGGGATCCCCGGCTCCCGGGCTCCCGGGCGGGGTCTTGCCGGATGGGGCCCATCCATGGAGAATGAACGCAGATCCGAGGCCGACGCGTTCCGCGAGGGGGAGCAGCATGCCGAGAGTCGATCGCCCTGACCCGAGCGGTCGGAGTCCGCGATCATCGGATCGAACGAGTCCACGCCAGGCGCTCGGCGACCTCATCGCGGTCCGGCGGCTCCCCATCCGCACACCACAACCCACACCCACCAAGCCATGACCCCGGCCGTCATCGGCTCACCGGCCGCGTCTCACGCCGGATGGACATCGCCCGTATGCGAACGCTGAATCCGACGGCGAAGAACGCTCGCCCCCGGCACCTGCGCGGCAACCGGAACGGGGCACGCGGACTCTTTCACATCGACCGGTCCACGCGCCACAGAATGCTCATGAACAGGCAGATCTATCTGATGTATCTGCCCGCGATTCTCACCGTCATCGTCTTCAACCTGTTCACCACCTACGGGTTGAAGATAGCCTGGCTCGATTTCAACTTCCAGGACGGTTTGAACAGCCCCTCCATCGGCTGGGAGTACTTCCGGGTGCTGTTCGGCATGCCACGGTTCTTCCGCCTGATGCGGAACACGGTGGAGATAACCTTCCTTCGCCTCCTGTTCGGGTTCCCGGTCGTCATACTCTTGGCGCTGCTGCTCAACGACATGCGCAGCAAGGCGCTGAAGAACGCATCCCAGTCGGTGCTCTACCTTCCCCATTTTCTCAACTGGGTGATCATAGCGACCCTGCTCTACATGGTCTTCAACGAGCACTCCGGGGTTCTGAGCCGTCTGTTCGGCGCCGTCGGCCTGCCCTACGAGGACATCACCTGGAAGCGGGAATGGATCCGCGTCGTCGTCATCGGCAGCGGCATATGGAAGACCATGGGCTGGAGCACGATCATCTACCTCGCCGCCTTGTCCGCCGTCGACCCCGGTCTCTATGAGAACGCGATCGTCGACGGCGCCGGCAAGCTCACGCAGATGTGGCACATCTCGGTCCCGGCGATCTTCCCGGTGATCGCGATCTCGTTCGTGTTCGCGATCACGACGATCTTCATGGAGAACCTCACGCAGATCCTGCTGCTGGGCCGCAACATGCCCAACGTCGAGGTCTTCGAGACCTGGATCTACGATTGGGGCCTGCTCAGGGGAAACTACGGGATGGCGACCGCCATGGGCCTGTTCCAGACGATGTTCGGGATCGTCCTTTCGTTGTTCGCGAACTACCTCGTCAGCAAGATCGGGTATGAGGTGCTGTGGTGAGGGAGACCGCCTCCGACAAGCTCTTCTCCATCGTGTCCAACGGCGCGATCATCCTGCTGTCGCTGACCTGCGTCATGCCCTTCCTGTACGTGATCTCCGTGTCGATCACGACCTCGCAGGCCTTCTATCTCGAAGGCGCGCGGCTGATACCGAACGACGTGACGTTCGCGGCCTATCGCTCGCTGCTGGTGGACGCCACGCTGTTCCGGCGGGCCTTGACCAACACGCTGGTCCTCACCGTGATGGGCACGAGCGTCACGGTGTTCCTGAGCACGATGACCGGATATGCGTTCTCCAAGCGGGACGTCCCCGGCAGAAAGCTGGTGTTGATCTTCCTCTACCTCTCCGGCTTCTTCGCCGGCGGCCTGATACCGAAATTCTTCGTATTGCAGCGCATGGGCCTCATCAACACCTACTGGGCGCTGATCATACCCACCGCCGCCGTCTTCAACTACCTGTTGATCAAGAACTACTTCATCATGGCGCTCCCGGAGGCGATCGAGGAGTCCGCGAAGCTCGATGGCGCCAGCACGTTCCAGATACTCATACGCATCGTCATGCCCTTGGCCCTGCCGATCATGGCGACCATCGCGCTGTTCAGCGCGGTGATGTTCTGGAACACGTACATGGAAGCCGTGCTGTTCGTGCCGTCCCGCAAGAAGATGGTGGTCATGCGCCTGTTGCAGAGCATGATCGAGGTGTACAGCGGCGACTTCGCCGAGCAACTGGGGAGGAGCGTCGACATGTCGGAGGCGCCGTCCGAGGGATTCAAGATGGCGGCCCTGTTCATCGCAACCGTTCCCATCCTGCTTCTGTATCCGTTCCTGCAGAAGCACTTTGCGAAGGGGATCATCATCGGCGCCGTGAAGGGGTGACCCAGGGATGCTGCGGACTCGTTACGGACATCCGTACACAGGGGTGAAGGGCATGCACATGAAAGCTTGAGGGAGGGGGGAGGGAGTCGTAACGGAAGATCCTCGAAAACAGATCGAATCGACGTGCATCGATGCCGAGCATCGGTGACAAGGAGTTGAACGAATGATCAAGAGGGCAACGATAGCGGTGCTGCTGGCCGGTTTCGCCACCTCCCTGCTGTTCGCGGCGGCAGAGAGCGAAGAAGGCGGGGAAGGCATGGTGCCGCACTACGAATACGTGATCATAGGCCCCGCGCCACAAGCCATGGAGCGCGGCGAGCTCAAGCATTACGATGCGGTCAAGGCGGCGCTCGACGAGAAGATGGCGGCCGAGCTGGGATTCACGATCGACGTGACCGACCTGAGCCAGGCGGGCATGGCCGTCAATCAGTTGATCCAGTTGTCCGCCGCCGGCGGCGACCCGATCCACATCGTCCAGGGCACGGGTGAAATGGGCGGCGCCACCGAGTGGGCGCCGATGTGGATCCCGGTGGAAGGTCTTGTGGAAGAGCATGCGCCGGACTACGTGGAGCTGGTGAACGATTACAATCCGCTGTTGCTGGAGACGTTCAGCGACAAGGACGGCAACCTCGCCGGCCTTCCCCACCTGGTCCGCATGCGCGGGCTGGTGTACCTGTTCAACCAGGACCTGATCGACAGGTTGGGAGTCGAGCTGCCGCCGCTGCCGGAGGGACGGTTCGACCTGACGTTCGATCACCTGGAGCAGTTGGGAGAGGCGTTCAACCGCGAGGTGCCCGACGGCATGGGCATCATGTGGTACCACACCTTCAAGACCTTCCTGGGCGCCTTCGAAGACAATATCTCCATGTCCAACTGGAACCCCCAGGGGTACGTGAACTATTTTGATCAGGAGGAGGGGATCTGGAAGGATTGGGTCGATTCCGAGTACTACGAGGACTCGGTCAGGCTGTTCGACAAGTTCCTGAAGAAGGGATACTACTGGCACAGCCTGGCCGAGCCGGCCGGAACGGAGCGGGACAGGGGTTTCATCAACGGCACCATCCTGGGCAGAGACGGCCAGGGCTGGTACGGAGGCAACCCGACCTACAAGGAATGGATCAACGAAGATCCGGCCAACGAAACCAAGATCCTGGTCTACGGTGCGGCTTCGAAGAAACAGCCTATCTGGAGCGCCGGATTCAGGGGACTGTTCCTCACCAAGCGGAACTCGCAGGAGCAGGTCGAGAAGTATCTGCAGTTCATCAACTGGATGTCCAAGGATGAGGCGAACTACAACCTGGCACGCTACGGGATCCAGGGCCTCACCTTCGAGATCGAGCAGACGGACGGCGGCGACATGAGTCTCCATATCCCGGAATCCGAAATGACCGACACCATCCAGGAGCCGTACCAGCTCATGGGCTTCGAGCACCGGTGGCTGCTCGGAAACTACGACCGCAAGTATGAGCGGGCCGGGCTGACGTTCGCGGGCAATGCGATCAACGACCTGTTCGACGCGCTGAACGCGCAGAACAGCACCATCGAGCCGTACGTGTTCGCGCGCTTCGTCTACACCCCGGAGGAGCAGCAGAAGGTCGCGGACTCCTTCGCCTTCATCACCAGCGAGTTCTTCGATGGCGTGCTGATGGACAGGGACATGGACGTCGAGGAGAAGATCGCCCGCGGCAGGGAGATATACGCCGAGTTCCACAAGATGGGAGGAGGCATCTACATAGACAAGACCAACGAGTACTACCTGGCGAACCCGGGTCTGAGACCGCTCCCGCTCAACTGACCCCGCCTCGGAGTCTGTCGGATCTGTCGCTAACACGGCAGGTCCGACATTCGGACACGACCTCCCCCCCTGAAACGAGACCGTCAGCGCTCGTCAGGGCGCCATCACGTCGATGCCGGCAAGATCGAACCGCTCGAAGTGAGCGACATCGTAGGTCAGGATCCGGTCCACGGCAGCCTTCCGCGCGCACCGCACGTGGAGCGCGTCGTAGATCGCACCGCTCGTCAGACCCCGCCGGGCGACTTCGCGGAGGACCTCCAGGTAGTCGTCGAGCACCAGTTCGACCGCCGACAGCCGCCCGCGGATGCTCTCCTCGACCAGCGATCGCGCCTCGTCCGGCAGCACGCGTTTCGGCAGCGGCAGCACGGTGAGCGTCGCGTAGCACTCCGCCAGCGCGTGGGTGGAGCAGTACCCCCGGTCATCGCCGTCCGTGAAGCGGTGGAGCGCGTCGAACGCTGCGCGGTGATTTCCGAGTTGATCCACTATGGCCGGCACCAGTACCGACGTGTCGAACAGGGTCCGCATCAGTCGAAGGCCGAGACGATGTCCCGGCTCCGTGCCTCGCGCTCCGCGCGAATGAACTCGACGATGTCCACCGCCACCCGGGCGCCGCCGTGATGCACCAGGATGCCCTTCTTGCGAATCAGCGACGGCTCGGCTCCCACCTTGCGGAGGGTCACGCCGTCGCCAGACGCTTCGATCTCCAGCTCCGTGCCAGGGACCAGATTGAACCGGTCACGGAACTGCTTCGGCACGACGATCCTCCCGGCACGATCGATGGTAACGGTCATGCCATGATGGCATCCACGTATGGCATTCATCATCGAGGCAGGGTACAAGATCGTTCCGTGCGACAGAGCGCCCTGATCATGAGCGCCGGCACCGGTGGTCCTTGGGACATGGCGTATGATTCACAGTACCATGGAGAATTGTTTTAGATATATGCTGAGTAACATTCCAGCGCCCCGAAACCGTCGCCTCCGGCTCCGCTTTCGGCCCATCCCCACCCTTCGCTACGGTGTCTGTCGGCCTTCCCGCTGACGCGGCAAAGCCGACAGACTCATGGTACAGGCGAGACATCGTACCATCGCCGCGGCCACCGAAACGGCGTGCCGTGCTGATCTCCGGCGACGGCGGCTTCATGCTGCACCTGGGCGAGCTCGCCGTGGCGGCGCCGTACCGCTTGCCGGTCACCATCTGCCTGTTCAACGACCGGGGTTACGGCGTGCTGCGCCGCATCGAGGAGACACGCTTCGGCGGGCGCAGGTTCGGCGTCGACCTGGCCACCCCCGACGTCCCGGCCCTGGCGCGCACGCATGGGCGTGGACGCCCGCGCGGTGGCAGGCGTCGACAAGCCTACCGGGCAGCTCCGCACCGCCTGCCGCGCTGTCATCCAGGATGCATGGGATCGACCCAGCGCACCTCTTCCGGTTCCTCGACCGCCGGGATGTCCAGGTTCACGACGACCGGTTCCTGGTCGCTCCAGACCAGGATGCAGCTCAGCGGCTGATCCTTGCTCGCGTTGATCTCCTGATGTGAACGTAGGCGGCACGTAAATGAAGTCTCCCGGCCCTGCCTCCGCCACGAACTCCAGGCGGTCTCCCCAGCGCATGCGCGCCCGGCCGACACCACGTAGATCACGCTCTCCAGAGCTCCGTGGTGGTGAGCGCCGGACTTGGCATCGGGCAGGATCTCCACCGTGCCGGCACAGAGCTTCTCGGCGCCGGCTGTCGCCCGGTTGATCGCTGCCGCCCGTGTCATGCCCGGCGTCTGCGGGGTGTTGAAATCCAGCCTCTCGCTCGTGACGACACGCACGCCGTGCTGCCGCCAGTCCCGCTGTGCTCCATCCATGGCTACGCTTCCCATCCTATCTGCCGCGGCCGGCGATAGCGACGCCAGCGCCGCGGCGTCAGACTGTGACCGATGTCGAAACGTCAACCAGGAGGCCGCTTCTCCCGCTGGATCGATCCGCAGGCGCAACGGCGGCCCACACGCTGCGGCTCACGCCGCGCACGTAGCCGTACCGGTTCCAAGCAGGAGCCTCAGCCGGTCGGCGGCCGTGTGGTACGCTGCCGGCGATGGGTAGTATCTCACCTCGGCAGCGGGAGCTGCTGGGGCGCACTTGGGTGGACTTCATGCCCATGCAGCGCTTCGCCGACGCGCCGCTGATCATCGAGCGCGCGGACGGCATCTACTACTGGGACGTCGGCGGCACCCGCTACCTGGACGCGATCGGCGGCGTGTTCGTGGCCAGCCTGGGCCACCGCCATCCGCGCGTGCTCGCCGCGGTGCGGGAGCAGATGGAACGGGTGACGCTCGCCCCGCCGATGCACGGCGTGGCCGACGTCACGCTGGAGCTGGTCGAAAAGCTCGGCGCGATCACGCCGGGCGACCTGGACTTCGTCAAGACCTTCTCCGGCGGCTCGGAGGCGAACGAGGCGGCCCTCAAACTCGCCCGCCAGTACTGGAAACAGAGCGGCCACCCCGGCAAGTACAAGGTGATCAGCCGCTACCTCGGCTACCACGGCGGCACCTTCGGCGCCATGGCCGCCAGCGGCACCGGCCCGCGCAAGAGCAAGTTCGAGCCGCAGATGGGCGGCTTCGTGAAGGTGTTTCCCCCGACCCACTACCGGGGCCGCTTCCCCACCTGGGAGGAGTGCAACCGCTTCGCCGCCGCCACCGTGGAGGATGCGATCGTCGCCGAAGATCCGGAGACGGTGGCCGCCGTCATCGTCGAGCCGATCGGCAACACCGGCGGCATCATCACCCCAACCGAGGAGTACCTCGCACTGCTGCGCGAGATCTGCGACCGCCACGCCGTCCTGCTGATCTTCGACGAGGTGATCACCGGTTTCGGCAAGACCGGCAACATGTTCGCCGCCCAGACCTTCGGCGTCACGCCGGACGTCATCTGCTGCGGCAAGGGCATGTCGTCCGGCGTCATCCCGATCGGCGCCATCGCCGCCCGCCGCGGCATCGGCGATGCGTTCTGGGGCTCGGAGCACGAGGACGTCCACTTCATGCACGGCCATACCTACGCCGGCAACCCGTTGGCCGCCGCCGCCGCCATCGCCGTGATCGACACGATCGCGGACGACGATCTGCTCGCGCGGGCGCGGGACAACGGCGCCTGCCTGCGCTCCCGTCTGGAGGCGCTGCACGCCACCGGGGTGGTGCGCGAGGTGCGCGGTCGCGGCGTCCTGCTGGGCGTCGAACTGACCGATCGGAGCGTCGGCGCGGCCTTGGGACGGCGGTCAGTCGCCGACGGCCTCATCATGCGCATCGACCCTGGCTGGTTCGCGGTCGCCCCGGCGCTTACGGCCAGCCGCGAGGAGCTGGAGGCCATCTGCGAACGGATCGAGGCAAGCCTCAGGGCGGCGATCGCCGACGCCGGCGCATGACGCCGGCCTGCAGGATCAGCCGAGCTGGTCGGATATCACGCCGAGCTGCGTGCGCAGGTCTTCGATCTCCTGCTCCCAGAACGCCGGGCCGCCCCATTGGGGGAATGACTCGCGGAAGCGCAGATCGTGGCGCTGCAGCCCCTGCCATGCCAGGTAGTAGATCATCCGCATGAGCCGCAGCGGTTCGATCAGCGCCACGGTAGCCCGGTCGAACGGCTGGAACTCTTCGTAACCCTCCAGCAGCAGCCCCAGCTCGCGACGGCTGTCGGCGACGCGGCCCGGCAGGAGCAGCCACAGGTCCTGCACGGCGGGACCGACCATCATGTCGTCGAAGTCGATGATCAGGAGCCCCTCCTCCGCCCGATCCAGGATGTTGCCGCGGTGGCAATCGCCGTGCAGGCGCTGCAGCGTCACGCCGTCGAACAGCGGAGCTATCCGCTCGACGGCCGAGTCCGCCAGGTCGTAGAACTCGGCGTCCAGGTCGGGCGGTACCAACTCCGACTCGTCCAGCTCATCCAGGAACCGCGCGGTCGACGACCGCGGGGTGCAGGTGATCCGATGCTCGGCACCCCCGTGCGCGGCGGCCACGTGCAACCGGCCCACCAGCGAGCCGATGCGCAGCCAGTCCTCGTCCCGGTCCGCGTCGAAGGTGCGTCCGCTCCGTTTCGGATAGACGGAGAAGAAGAACTCCTGCTCCCGGTCCGGGCCGGCGGCTCCCAATAGGTGCAGCCGGTCTCCGTCGTCGTCGGCGATCGGCGCCACGACCGGCAGGTCGAGGGCCGCGCACTCGCCGACCAGCCGGTGCTCCTCCTCGATGGCCTCGTACGTCCAGCGTCCGGGGCGGTAGAACTTGGCCACATACTGCCGGCCGTCGGCGGCCGCGAAGCCGTACACCCGGTTCACGTAGCTGGGGAAACTGGCCAGCGAACCGTCCACGTGGACGCCGATGACCGACTCGATCGCCTGCACCGCCACGTGCGGGGTGAGCAGATCGAAGGTGCCGACGCTCACCCCCGTGCGCTCATGCGCCAGACACTCTTGCGCCAGACACTCATACGGAGGTGTACCCACCGTCCACCGGCAGCGCGACGCCGGTGATGAACGATGCCTCGTCGGACGCAAGAAACAGCGCCGCGTACGCCACCTCCTCGACCGTGCCCAGGCGGCCGAGCGGCTGCATCGCCTCCATCTGCGAACGCCAGGCCGGATCCTCGGTGAGCGTGCGGGTCAACGGGCTGTACACGAACGCCGGGCACAGCGCGTTCACGCGGATGCCGCGCGCGCCGAAGTTGTTCGCCATGTCCCTGGTCAGGCCGACGACGCCGTGCTTGCCGGGCGGATACGGATCGTCGCCGGTGCCGAAGAACATGGGCCGGCCCACCAAGCCGTAGATGGAGGACAGATTGACGATCGCGCCACCGCCGCTCATCGCCTGAACCGCGCGGCGCGAAACCAGGTAGGTACCCTTGAGGTTGACCGCCATCACCCAGTCCCAGATCTGTTCGTAGTGCCAGTCGTCCGGAGCGTAGCGCGGCGTGACGCCCGCGGAGTTGACCACGATCTGCAGTCCGCCGAGGGCGGCGACCGCCTCGTCCACGCACCCTTCGGCCCCGCGGCCGGTGGAGATGTCGGCGGTGATCGCCACGCCGCGCCCGCCGCCGGCGACGATCGCGCGAACGGTGCGCTGCGCGGCATCCGCGTCCCGATCGGCGACCGCGACCCGGGCTCCGTGCCGGGCGAACAGGCCGGCGATGCCCGCGCCGATGCCGGAACCGGCGCCCGTGACCAGGGCCGCCTTGTCCACGAGGCGTCGCGCCTCCATACCGACCGATCATAGCGTCCCATGTCCGCCGCGTCCCGCTCCGCCAAGGCTGGCTTGCCCCCGGCGCGTGCGGCCGGGCGTCGGCTATCATGACGCCGATGAACGCACCCGCACGCCCGCTCCACGTCGGCGTCTGCTACGACCTCGGCCGCGACTTCGAGGCCCGGCTTCGAACGGAGTTCCCCGACACCCGCTTCAGCATCGCACACACACCCGAAGACCAGCGCCGGATCGCGCCCGAGCTGGACGTCATCTTCGGCCAACTCGACCGCGAGGCCTTCCGGCACGCCTCGAACCTGCGCTGGTTTCACTTCATCGGCATCGGTTTCGACTCGGTGCTGCGCAAGGTGCCGGAGTTCGCGTCCAGCGGCGTGGCGATGACCAACGCCCGCGAAACGCATGTGATCCCGATGGCCGAGTACACGCTGGGGATGATGCTGGCGCTCGCCCACCACCTCCGTGAGTCGTTCGAGGACCAGGCCGCCAGGCGGTGGCGGACCGCAGAGTACCGCGGTCGCATCCTGGAGCTGTCCGGATCGACCCTCGGAATCCTGGCCTTCGGCGACATCGGCCGCGCGGTCGCGCACCGCGCCCTGGCATTCGGCATGCAGGTGTACGCCGTCGACCTGGCGCCGGTCCCCTGCCCGCCCGGCGTCACCGCCGTGTGGCCGATCGATCGGTTGCACGACATGCTTGCGCGGACCGACTGGCTGGTGATTACCGCGCCGCGCACGACCGCCACCGAGCACATGATCGGCGCCGAGCAGCTCGGGCGCCTGCGTCCGGGGGCGCACGTCGTGGTGGTCTCGCGCGGCGGCATCCTGGACGAGGACGCGCTGATGGCCGCGATCGACCGCGGCCATGTGGCAGGGGCGGCCATCGACGCCACCAGCGCGGAGCCACCGGCGGCGGACAGCCCGCTGTGGGACCATCCGCGAATCTACGTGACCCCCCACGTGTCCGCGGAGTCGGCGCAGCTCCTGGCACGACGAGGCGAGATATTCATAGACAACCTGCGCCGCTACCAGGCCGGCAAGGAACTCCGCTTCCGCTGCGACCTGGAACGGGGTTATTGAGCGCATGGCGGTGACGGCGTTGGTCGACCTGCACACGCACTCGAGCTGCTCCGACGGCAGCGACCGGCCCGAGGACCTGGTCGAGGCCGCCCACCGCGCCGGCGTCACCACCCTGGCGCTGACCGACCACGACACCGTCAGCGGCGTCGCCGATGCCGCGCGCGCCGCCGCCCGGCGCGGCATCCGCTTCATCGCAGGAGTCGAGTTGGCGCTCCGGCACGGCACACACCAGGTACACCTGCTCGGCCTCGGTTTCGAACCTCACGCTGGCCGCTCTCGCCTCTCGGAACTGCTGGGCCGAATCCTCCAACGCCGCGTGGAGCGCAACCTGGCGATGGTCGAACGGATGCGCCGGCACGGGCTCGCGGTCGAGTACGCGGACGTGCAGGCGGAGGCGGGAGGCGCCAGCGTCGGCCGGCCGCACATGGCCGCGTTGCTGGTCAAGCGGGGTGTCGCCACGAGCACCGCCGACGCGTTCCGCCGGCTGCTCGGCTCCGGACGCCCGTTCCACGTACCGCGCCGCGCCGTGCAACTTGGCGAGGCGATCGAGGCGCTGCGAGCCTCCGGCGGTCACGGCGTGCTGGCCCATCCGCAGGAAGGATCGGCCGAGGAGCTCGAGGCACTGCTGCGCGCGGTATCCGCAGCCGGGGTGACCGGCGTCGAGGCCTATCACCCGTCCCTGTCCCCGCAACGATCGTCGTTGGTACGGACGCTGGCCGGACGCCTCGGCCTGTTCGTCACCGGCGGATCCGACTATCACGGCTTGCATTCGCCTGGCCGGGCGCTCGGGTTCTGGCACGCAGGTGAGCCCATTCCGCAGGAAGTCGCCGCCGCGTTGCCGGGGACGGAGGTCCAGCCGCGGACGGAGGTGAGGCCACGGCAGCGCTGAGGCGTGCGGCGCGGGCGGCAGCCGCCGCGTACGCGGCGGCTGCCCGCCGGATCGGCGTCGGACTGCTGCTGACCGGCGCGGTGGTGGCCGCGAGCGCCGCGATCGTCCTGCCGCTCTGGTTGGTTGCCACCCGCATGCGCTCCCTCTACAACATCCTGCTGATCGCCGCGCTCGCGATCGGCGTGGGCGCGATGATCGTTCGGCGAATCCATCTCCGGGCAGAGGAAACCGACTTACGGACGGCGCTCGCCGCGGCCGCCGTCGCGGCGGCGCGCCTGATCGCGTGGGTGGCCACGCTGGCGGCTGCGCCGTTGTTCGTCCTGGCACTGTTCGGCACCGGGGCATACATCGCGGCGATTGCCGTTATCGTCGTCGATCTTGGGGCGATCGGTTTCCTGCTCACCTCGGGCCGGCGCGCCCCGGTCGACCGTCGCGGGTGACCCCCCGGCGACCCGGCGAGCGGCAGGTTGACCTGTCGGTGCAAGCAGTTATACTACTGGACAAATCTTTGGCGACATTCGCCCGGTGCCGCTAAGGTACGAGAGGCAGGTGTCGATAAGGAGAGTGTCGGTTATCTATAGTTCCCCTCCCAGTTTACTATACCGTAACCGGCATTCCCGCAAGGGTTGGTCGGCCCCATATGGGGCCGACCTTTTTTGACGCTCACGACTTCGCGACCGTTGCCGGCAGCGGGGTCATGCCGAGTGCGTCCTGGACGCCGTGTCCGCGGACGCGGAATTTGACGGCCCGCGGCGGTGGTCCGTAGTATCGTGGCATGCCGCGCGCGCGCATCCGCCCGCGCACCGCAGCGCTCCTCATCACCCTGCTATTGCTTTCCGCCGGGGTCGGCACGGGATTGGGCCTTGCCTTCGCGGGCACTCGGAACATCCGCGGATTCGACATATACGGGACCGACCGTCCCGCCCTTCCCACGCAGATACTGGACCGCAACGACCGGCTCATCACGCAGTTCTTCTCGGTGGAGAAGCGCGAGATCATCCGCTTCGAGGAACTGCCCCGGCATCTGATCGACGCGTTGCTCACGCGCGAGGACCGGCACTTCTACCGGCATCGCGGATTCCGGGTACCGGACATACTGCGCGCGACCTGGACCACCTTGCGCGGCGGTTTCGGAGGAGGCGCCAGCACCATCACCCAGCAGCTTGCCGGCAGCCTGTTTGCCGACCGGTCCGAGATCACGCTGCGCCGCAAGCTCGTCGAACTGTGGTACGCGATCCAGCTCGAACGCTGGCTGACCAAGGACGAGATCCTCGAGCGATACCTGAACCTGGTGTACTTCGGAGAGGGCACCTACGGGATCGAAGCCGCGGCACAGTTCTATACCGGGCATTCGGCACGCGACATCACGGTTGCGGAGGCGTCGATGCTGGTCGTCCAGCTCAACCGGCCGGGCGGCAACTCACCGTTCACCTATCCGAATCGCGCTCGCGAGTTGCAGATGAACAATCTGCAACAGATGGTGGAGCTGGGTTACGTCACCCAGGAGGAGGCCGACCGGTCGCTCGTCCGGTATTGGGACGCCTTCGACTTCACGCGCTCGAACGTGAGCAGCGCGTTTTACGAACGCGTCGACCGCGCCCGGCACTTCAGCGAGTACGTTCGCCTGCGCCTGGAGGAACTGCTGCTCGGGAAGGCGGACCTGTACCGGGACGGCCTGATCGTCTACACCACGCTCGATCTGGATCATCAGGCGATCGCCAACGAGGTGATGGAGCAGCACCTGAATCGGGTGAACGACCTGCGCAATACCCAGCGCAGCACACGGGTCGCCGTAGCCGAGGACGAATTCCTGCCCGTGGTGGACCTGTTGTCGCTCGCCCTCGACGTCGGCCGCCTGCGGGTCGGAAACCAGGCGGACCGCATGGCCGGACGCGGGCGGTTCGGCGATGAACTGAGCCCGGCCCTCGACCTGCTCTCGTTGACCTGGGACACCGGACAACTCAAGGCGCTCACCCGGCGGATCCGCGAGGAACAGATGGTGCGGCAGCGACGCGTCGAGGTGCAGGGCGCCCTGGTGTCGATCGAGCCGTCAAGCGGGCACATCCTGTGCATGGTCGGCGGCCGCGACCTCGCGCGTGGCAATCAGTTCAACCGCGCCGTCCAGTCGAAGGTGCAGCCGGGGTCCGCATTCAAGCCGCTGTACTACTCGGCCGCTATCAGTTCCGGAGCGGTGACTCCGGCGACCATGCTGATGGACGCGCCGGTCGTGTTCTACAATCCCGACGGTACCCCTTACGTCCCGCAAAACTACCTGGGCGAGTGGCAGGGGCGGGTGCTGACGCGAACCGCGTTGAAGCACTCCATGAACATTCCATCTCTGCGCGTGTTGAACCTGGTCGGCTTCGATGCCGCCATAGACCGAGCCAGCCGGCTGCTCGGGATCGCCGATCCGCTCGAAATCGAGCAAGCGTTCGCGCGCGCGTACCCGCTCGGGCTGGGCGTGGTCACGGTGACGCCGCTGCAGATGGCGCGAGCCTATGCCACCTTCGCCAACCAGGGCCGCGAAGTGGAGCCGATCGCGATCCGCTTCGTCAGGGACCGGGACGGAAACGACGTGCTGGAGGTCGAGAAGGAGCTGCGTGATCGCCAGCGGGCAGCGGGGGAACGGCTGAAGATCATGGATCCGGCCGCCGCGTACCTGATGGTCGACCTGCTGACCAGCACTGTCCGGTCGGGAACGCTGACGGCGTCGGCGGGCCGGGTCGGCGGTCTCGACTTCCCCATCGCGGGCAAGACCGGCACCACGCAGAACTGGTCGGACGCGTGGACCGTAGGGTTCACCCCGGACGTCGTGACGGCTGTGTGGATGGGTTTCGATGAACCGGGAGAGTCGCTGGGACGGAGCCTGTCGGGCGGACGCGCCGCGGGCACTACCTGGGCGGACTACATGAAGCGAATCCACGCCGGCTCGCCCGTCCGGGACTTCGAGATGCCGGCCACGGGCCTGATTCGGGTCGCGGTCGACGCGCGCTCCGGCCTGCTGCCGTCGGGAGACGAACCCATCATCCACGAGCTGTTTCTGACCGGTACGGAACCGAAGACACGCGACACGCTGTCCGGCGCCGTGGCCGCCCGCGGGGACGTGGTGGCGAACAACCTGCGCAGGGCCCTGGCAACGATCGACGTCGATCCGCCGCCATTCCAGGCACCCCTGGACGAACCCTCGGTCGGGACGGGACAATCGAAGCCGCCGGACCCGAAACCGCCGGACGGCAATCCGCTGCTCGACTGATGAACTCGAACGAACGCCGCTTCACACGCGACCACCATTGGGCGCTACGCCATCGGTCCGGCGTGCGGGTGGGACTGACCGATTTCGCGCAGGAGGAGCTCGGCGAAATCACCTTCGTGCAGCTCCCCGATGTGGGCACCCGTATCGAACGGGGCGCCGCGGTGTGCGCCATCGACGCGCTGAAGGCAGCGACCGAGTTGTACGCGCCGGTCGGCGGGGTCGTAACCGCCGTCAACGAACGGCTGCGGGAGCCGGGGGCCGGCCGCCTGATCAACGCCGACGCGGAAGGAGCGGGGTGGATCTTCGAGCTCGGCATCGATGACGCTGCCGAGCTCGACGATCTGCTGGACAGCGACGAATACCGGGGCCTGATCGGGCGTGCAGAGGGCTCCGGCTGATGCAGGTGGAGATCGATGCCATCGTCATCCGCAAGCGGGTCCGGTATTCGCTCGGCGACCTGTCGTCACTGATGGAGAGCCTGCGCAAGCACGGCCAACTCTGTCCGATCCTGATCAATCGCCGGTCGGAACTGATCGCTGGAAACCGGCGGCTGGAAAGCGCGCGCCGCCTGGGGTGGAAAAGCATCAACGCGATCGTGATCGACAAGGAGTCGGAGTGGGAGACGCTGGAGCTCGAGTTGGAGGAGAACGTCCAGCGCAAGGAACTTCGGCCGGAGGAGCTGCGTGAAGCGATCGAGCGGATGCAGCGGCTGCAGCGCGTCAGGTGGTGGCGGCGGGCCCTGAAGGGACTGGCGCGGCTGGCGCGCACCGTGGTCGTCCGCCCGCTGGAAAGGCTGTACACACGCCTTTCGCGTCGAGGAAGCGCCCAGAACGACCCGTAGCCTGATTTACCTGGTATACGTGGTTGTCGCGTCCTGCCACCTCAGCGAGACGGACGCCCTACCGAACCGGCCAGCGCCTGCCTGCTGATCTCGAACCAGAGCGGGCGACCG
Organism: Spirochaetia bacterium; assembly: GCA_965215345.1. Classification (GTDB taxonomy): domain Bacteria; phylum Spirochaetota; class Spirochaetia; order SZUA-6; family Bin103; genus CATQHW01. The sequence goes on from CBDCDL010000002.1 coordinate 4,752,441, forward strand.
TGCGGACACCGCTGAGGATCGATCCGGAACGAGCGCTCGAGCAACTCGCGGCCGGACCGATCGTCGATGACCTCCCCGTCCTTGACCGCAAGGCGGCAGGCCAGACCGCTGTACACGTCCCGGTCCCAGTCCTCCGAGGTCCCCGCGCACAGGCGCACGAAGCGACACAGATGTTCCGCCGGCAGACGCGCCGCCGCGGCCGGTATCTCCACGATCGTGTAGCGCCCGCCACCCCGAGCCTGCAAGCGGAACCCGCAACGCTCGAGATCGTCCAGGAAACCGCGGAGCTCGGCGTCCTCTTCCGGTGACAGCTCGACGGATGGCCCGGCCAGCAGGTTCTGCCGCTCGATCAGGCCACCGCGAAGCTGCTCGTACAGCACGCGCTCGTGGGCGGCATGCTGGTCCACGAAGTAGATACGGTCGCCCACCTCGGCGACCAGGAAGAGATGGAAGGCCTGACCGAGGTAGCGCATCTCGGCGTCCGGGTCGGGAGCGCGCCCGCGCCACGCCCCAGGGGCCGTCCCCGCGTCCCGACGGGAGGAGAGCAGGTCGGGCGGCGATCCGTCCGCGCTCGCCCGAGGAGGCCGGCGCAGTGCCGGAAGGACCGGCGGAGCCTCGGCCAGGAACGACGCGGAGGGCGCTGCCGACCGGTTCTCCCCGGCAGCCGCGCCGCGCTCGAGCTGCGATTGCCAGCTCCGGACCTCCCGCTGCAGCGTCGAGCTGATCGCCCGATGCAGCTCGCCCGGACGCCGCAGCCGCACCTCCCGCTTCGCCGGGTGCACGTTGAAATCGACCATCTCGGGATCGATCTCGACGAACAGATACGCCACCGGGCGCAGGCCACCCGGCAGGAACTCGCCGTACCCGTGCTCCACCGCCTGGACGAGCCCGAAGTCGGTGACCCGCCGCCGGTTGAGATAGACGTGGATCCCCGACCGGTCGCGACGGGCCCGCTCCGGGCGCGCCGCCAGCGCTGCCACTCGCAGGCCCTCGCCACCGCCGTGCACGCAGGCGAAGTCGGACGCGTTCAGTCCCGCGGCCGCTGCCGCCCGATCGAGCGGCGACCCGGCAGGCATTCTCATCACCTGCTTGCCATCGACGGCAAACTCGAACGCGACCTCCGGGTGCGGAAGCGCCTTCTCCAGGAAGGTGCGCCGGCACAGCGCCGTCTCCGCGCCACGGCTCTTCAGGAACCGGCGCCGGGCCGGAAGCTCGAAGAACAGCGAGCTCACCTCCGCAGTGGTGCCCGGGACTCCCGCGCTCGGTCGCACGCCCTCGGCGCGGCCGAAACGCACCATCGCGCGGTGTGCCGAGGTTCGTTCCTTCCTTCGGGAGGTCAGCGTGAGCACGCTGCAGGCGCCGATGCTCGCAAGCGCCTCGCCCCGAAACCCCAGAGTGCGCACGCGCGCGAGGTCGCGGTGGTCGGCAATCTTGGAGGTGGCGTGCCGGAGCGCGCACAGGCGCAGATCCTCTTCGTCCATGCCGGCACCGTCGTCCACCACGCGAATCTGCTCCAACCCTCCCCTGACGATATCCACCCGCACATTGGCGGCACCGGCATCGATGGCGTTGTCGAGCAACTCGCGGACGATCGAGTACGGCCGATCGATGACTTCTCCGGCGGCGATCTGCCGAGCCGTATCGTCTGCAAGGACGCGTATGCGGCCCATCGCCGGGGAGTGTGTCGGATTCGGCGCGCACGCGGAAAGGCCGTCGGCCACTCGGGCCATCACGCGGTCAGGCCATCACGCGGTCGGATGGCCGTCAGAACAGCTCGATCCAGCTCTCCACGGCCGGCGCTCCGACCAGGCCGTCGGCCGCGGGGTCATAGTAGCCGCGGTAGGACAGGATGATCAGCGTATCGCCCGTCCGGTAGCTGAGGGCCGTACCGACCGAAAGGTGCTCGGGCTCGGTGAGATCCCCCAGACTGTCGAGCTGGCGCTTGCGGTAGTCCAGGTCGAACGACATCCCGTCGACACCAAGGTTGCGCACGCCGACACGCCACTTCACGTCCAGGCCGCTGAGCTGCGCGTAAGGAACCTCCGCCAGGGCGCCGCGTGCGCCGGACAACGATCCGGACAGTCCCAGGTCCAAGTCGACGCGACGGCCCAGCAGGGAGGTGCCGACTCGTGCAGCCCACCCGGCATGGATCAATCCCTCCAGCGCGTCGGACTGTGTCGAGGCCCGCTCCGCGGCTCGCAGCGCGCGGAACTTGTCGGCTCGCTGCCGATCATAGTCGCGATCGAAGTAGACCGGCAGAAAACGGTCGTCGGTGAGCCGCAGATGCAGCCCGTAGCGGAGGTTGCTGACTGCCGTGCCGGAGACACCCACCGCCGTCCCGACCGACCGCGACTCGATCTCCGAGGTCCCCAGCAGCACCACGTCGCCGTGAGCGATAGCGGAGAACCACGGCGTCGCGACGACCGGGACCCTGAGGTCGAACCCGAATGCCGAGACGCTGCCCTGTTCGTCGGTATCCCGGACGTACCGGAACGGATCGAAGTCGGCGGCTGCCACGGCCCCGATCCGCAGCGATGAGAGCAGGGGCATGCTCAGGGCATACATCGGGCGGGCCCAGAGCCGGGCCCCCATCACGTCCAGGGCAGGTACATGGCCCACGACCGTCTCCAGACCGGCAACCGGTACGTTGAACACCGCCCCGTCGATGTCCAGATCCACCCCGAACAACCGGCGGCCCGGCAGCAGCACGGTGTTCGCATACTCGCCGAGCAGAAAACCCGTTCCCAGAGTGGCGTCCTCGAACGAACCGGCGCGCACCACGAGGGGCTCACCATCACCTCCGTAGCGCACATGGCGGACGATCGGCAGGAACAGGTCCAGGAACGACCGTCCCGCAATCGATTCGTCCGGACTCCAGTCGTCCTCCCGGATCTCCCACTCGCTGCCTGCGGGTCCGCCGTCGAACCGGAGGCGAAGCTGCACTCCCAGACCCAGGCTGAACTTGCCTGCGCTGAACTCCGGCGCGAAGGTCAACGACTGCCAGGTCGCGCCGCCGTCATCATCATCGGGAATGTGCTCGACGCCGCCGAGAAGCGCTCCGATGGTCATGCCGTCGCCGACGCCTTCGCCTTCGGGTTCTGCGTCCTCCTGCGCCACGCCGCCGCGGGCACCGGCGGCACCCAGCATCAGGGCAGCGAGCACGATGCGGGCGGCGTGCGAGCGTCCGGTGAAGATCCGAGCAGCGTATGACCTCATCGATGAACCAGCCTGTCGCGGTTGAAGATGTATCTGCTATGTTTATCGGCGCATATCGGCGCCGACGTTGTGCGACCGACGCCGGGCGGGAGGTATTCCATGGTTGTCTCCGTGCTGCGCCTGCGCATCGATCTGCCGGGAATGACGTCGCTGAAGGAGAAGCGGCGAGTCATCGCCTCGCTCAAGGAGCGGGCCGGAACCCGGTTCCGGGTCGCGGCCGCCGAGGTCGCCGCGAACGACGACCTGCGGCGGGCCGTGCTGGCGTTCGCCGCGGTCGCCAACAGCGGCGCTCACACCGAATCGGTCCTGCAGAAGGTGATGCGCTTCGTGGAGGACGCCGTCCCGGACCGTGTCAGCGGTGCGCACGTGTTCACGGAGCACTACGACCCGGAGGACGACTACTGAAGACCGGCGTGCGTGAGGTCTCGGTGCGCCGTGTCTCGGTGCGCCCTGTCTCGGTGCGCCCTGTCTCGGTGCGACCGGAATCAGCCGCCGTCGATCACCGCCGGAGCGACCCGGCGCAACGCGGCGTCCAGACCCGGACGCCGGGAGCCGATCACGGCGATCGAGCGCAACGTCGCGCCGAAGCGGGCCACGACGTCGGGACCGAACACCGTGTGCCTTCCCGAGAACGGGATCGGATCCGAGCCATCGTCCGGCTGTACCAGCAGGTCCGTGGCGAAGCTGTTGCGCTCCGGCACGTCGATGAGCACCTCGTGGTCTTCCACGGGGGTGCCAAGCTCCGCCGACGCCGCGGCGCGCAGCCGGCTTTCGACCTGCAGCCGGTCGATCGGCAGCTCCAGGCGGCGATGGGAGCCGCGACCCGGCTCGAAGCGGACCCGGAACGCCTGCCGATGCAGGCGCCTGGCGTGCACGTCGCCGACCAGCACGAACGCCGGGTGGCGCCTGACGTCGAGCAGCCGCAGGAAGCCGGGATCGGTCAGGCCGTACAGGTCATGAGCCCGGATCTCCCCGTCCTTCATCCCCAGCAGCACCGCGCGCTTGATCATCGCCGTGGCGATGCGCACGGTGCGGTGCCAGTACACCGCCCGATACATCAGGTAGCGGGAAAACAGCAGACTTTCCACGGCCAGCGTGCCTTTCTCCGTGATCGCGACGCGGCCGCAGGCCGTGCGGCGCATCTCCCCGATCACGAAGTCCACGTCCTGCATCCCATACGGTACGCCACAGAAGAACGCGTCTCTGCTCAGGTAGTCCAGCCGATCGGGATCGAGCACTCCGGCCAGCAGCGCCCGCAGGAACGGCAGCCCCGGCGAGGGGTGCGGCAGGGTGACGTCTATGATGGCCGCGACCAGCTCGGGCGGGGCTCCGACTCGCTCGCGCAGCGTGCGCGCCACCTCGCCCTCCTGCGCCATCCGTGCGGTCAGCGTCTCGTGCCGGGCCACCGCCAGGTCCTTGAGCGAGTGGGCGTTCGGGTAGTGCCCGAGGTCGTGCAGCAACGTCGCCGCGAGAAACGCACGGACTTCCTCCGGCTCGATGCGCCACTCCGGTGACCTGTCGGCGATCGCGGCGATCATGCGGCCGGCAAGATGCATCACGCCGATCGAGTGACTCAGACGGGTATGCGTGGCGCCCGGATACACCAGATACACCGGCCCGAGCTGCCGGATGTCCCGCAGACGCTGGAACGGCGCCGTCTGCGCCAGCCGGTACAGACCGGGGCTGAGGTCGATGTTCTGCCACAGCGGGTCGCGAACCGGCTCGGTGAATTCCGCCTGCACCTCGCGCACCACTCGGGCGGCGTCCGACGGCACGGGCCAAGACTACCACGTTGCGCGGGGGCAGTTACGCAGGGATTTGACCCGTCACGCCGGGACCGGATACCGTGCCGCGTGATCCGCTGGGCTCGCCCTGCCCTGCCCTGCCTGCTGCTCGGCATCATGTTGCTTGCGTCCTCTTGTTCGCGCTCCCGAAACGACGGGCCCGCGGCCGGCGATGCTCTGGCCGTGGAGGACGCGATGCCGGGACCCCGGCCGGTTGCGGAGGTTTCGCCGGCGGCCGATGATCAGCCGGTGGACGACCAGCCTGCCGCGATCGGATCCTCGGACTTCCTGGCGTATCGGCCGGCGCGGCGTCTGCTCCCGGACGACGCGATGATCGGACCGCTCGCCGATGACCTGGACGCTACCGCGAGCGAACGCGCCGCGGTGCGCACGGCCGATCAACTGCTCGGAGCGGTTCGGAGCGGCGATCTGCACGATCTTCCGCTGTCCGCCACGGGGCAGGTGCACGTGGGCGCGACCCTCGACTACCACCTGCGCCGCGGCGTGACTCTGGCCGGGTTTCGGCTGGGACGGGTCGAACGGACCGGCGACACCGCGTTCCTGCGCGCCAGACTGTCCGGGCCGCTCGGCAGCATTCCGGCCGAGGTCTACCTGGTCCTCGAATCCGATCGCTGGTTCGTGGATGATCTGCAGGCTGACTGGGCGGCGCTGCAGCGCACCCAGCCCGCCCCCGACCCGATCCCGTTGCCCCGGCCGGCCGGGTGGAGCCACTTTTGAGCCGGCTGAACGTCCGGCGGACGGCCGGTGTTCCGGCCATGTCCCTGTACGTCCTCGGGTTGCTGCTGTGGCCGTCGTCGACCGCAGCCGGCCAGGAGCTCGACGCCGTTCTCGAGGTGCCCGTTCGCCAGACCGTTGAACGCGCCGCACAGCAGGCGGCGGACGTGGTCACGCGCACGGTGCCGGATCACGTCCACACGATCCTGTACGTCGAGCCGGTGCGGACCGACTCGCACCGCATGACCCGGCTCGGCGCCCGTGTGCGGGGGGCGCTCCAGATCATGCTGGTGCAGCACTACCGGAGCGCCCGCCTGCTCGACGCCCCGACGTCCGGCGAACCGCCACCCTCGGCGATTCGTGTCTCGGTGGAGCTGCAGCCGTTCGATCACCAGGTGCTGGGCGTGGTCAGAGTCCTCGATCGGGATGGCCTGCTCGTCGACGCCGACTGGGTCGAAATGCCGCGCTCCACCGGCATCTCCGAGTTGCTGCAGCCGGACCTGCTGGATGGGCCGGCCGCAACGGGCACCGTGATCGCCGCCGAACCGGAAGCGCGCCTGGAAGCAGCGGCTGCGCCGGAGGCGGTGACGCCGGTTGAGGCGGACGGGCAGCCTGCCACCGAAGCGCCGGAAGCACCGACCGAAGCCGAGGTGCCGCAGCCGGCGCTTGCGGTGCCCGGGGCGGTGGTGAGCCCCCAGGAACCTGCCGGGCCTCCGGCGGCCGCTCCCCAGCCGTCCATCGAACCGCCCATTCCCCCGCTCGAGGAGGAGGACGTCCCTCCGGATCCCGTGGAGCCGGTGGCTCAGCCCGTGGCTCCGCAGGGCTTCGAGCGACCCGCCCCGGCGGGTCCGCCGGCCGCTCCACCACCGTCGGCCGACGACCCGTACGAGCCGGACGACATCGCCGGCGACGAAGTCCCGCTGCCGCTGGAGGACGCCCGCTTCGATCGCACGCTCACCACGAGCGACCGCGACCGCTTCGAGCTGTCGCTTCCCGCACCGTCGACGGTCACCGTCGCCATCGAGTCCGATCTCGACACGCTGATCGCCCTCTACCACGCCGGCAGCGCCGTCCCGTTCGGGCTCCACGACAGAGGCTTCACCGGCGAGATGGACGCCGGCGTCTACGTGATCGAGGTGTTGGCCGCCGACGCCTCCTCCTCGGGAGCATATGCGCTCTCCGTCAAGGCGGCGCCGCTCGTCTCCGAGGAAGATGCCGAACCTGCCGACGAGGCCGCGACCGGCGCCGGCGGCGCGGAGGCGCTTGCCCAGCCTGCGGAGCTGCAGCCCGGCGAGCCCCAGGAACGATCGCTGCGGCAGGCGCGGGAGTGGTTTCAGCTCAGCGCGCGGCCGGGCCTGTTCTACAGCGTGACGATCCGTTCGGATTCGGACTCCGTGCGCGCGAGCCTGCACAACGCGAGAGACGAACCGCCGTTCCTGCCTCTCATTCCATCCGAAGCCGGCGAGCTGGTAGGCGCGCTGTACCTGGGCGCGGACCCGGCCGTCCTCCAGGTGACTGCCGGGGAGGAGGACCTGGGACAGCGCTACAGCGTCGCGCTCGACGTGGTGACGCCGCCTCGGGTGTTCGCCGACCGCGCCTGGGTCGAGCAGGCTGACCTCGGCCCCATCAAGCACCACAACCTGCGGGTGTTCGACCGCGATGCCTATCAGATATCCCTTGAAGCCGCTTCGGAGACACCGGCGGAGGTGGCGGTGTTCTACCTGCCGGGCATGATCGACATCTCACCTCAGGAACCCGGTCTGAGCCGCTTCGAGTTGGTACAGGGCGACTATCTGGTCCTGGTCCGGCCTCTCGCCGGAGGCGCGGTCGGCCGCGTGTGCTGGCGCCTGGCCGAAGGCGCATCGAACTGCGCCTGACCCTGGCTGACCTTGGCGACCCGGGCAGGCCGGCGTTGACTGCGCCCACGGGCCGGTGTTAGCTTGCATCCAGTTGTGCGGATCTACGAAGCTACGTTCATTTTCAAGCCGGAAGCCGATAGCGTCGACCGTGGTCAGGGGCTGGTCAAGGAGGTCCTCTCCGGGGCCGGCGGGACCTTCCTCACCGAGGAGGACATGGGCGAACGGCCTTTGGCTTACGCCATAAAGAAGTCCGACCGAGGTCACTACTTCCACTACGAGGTGGAGTCCGAACCGACTGCCATCCGCGACGCGGAGCGCGCACTGCAGCTCGCGCCGGAGATCCTGAAGTACCTGATCGTGCGCAAGGAGGCGTGAGTTGGATATCAATCATGTGGTCCTCGTCGGGCGCCTCACGCGCGATGCGGAATTGCGGTACACGAACAGCGGCAGCGCGGTGGCCAACATATCGTTGGCGATCAACACCCGCCGGCGCCGCGATGACCAGTGGGTTGATGAAGCGCATTTCTTCGACTGCGTGGTATGGGGCAAGACCGCGGAGAGCTTGTCGCCATACCTCACCAAGGGCAAGCAGATCGGAATCGAGGGTGAATTGCGTCAGAACCGCTGGGAGCAGGATGGCCAGCGGCGCAGCAAGGTGGAGATCTTCACCCGCAACATACAGTTGCTCGGCGGACGCGGTGACGCCACGGGCCGAGGGCCTGCCCCATCGGGTGGTGCGCCGTCATCGGGTGCGCCCGGGGGTGTGCCCGGCGACCACATGGGTCCCGATCCGGGTCCCTCCAGAGACTTCGAGGACGATATACCGTTCTAGGGATCGTCTGCAAAAGAATACTATCTCGCATTCCGCGTTCGGAGCTCACCGATGAGTGAAGTCGACGAGACACGCGCAGCCCGCTCCTACTGGATCGAGGTGATCCTGCTATCGGTCGTGGCTTCCGTCAGCTACTTGGTCCTGCCGTTGTTCGGACCGTTGCTCTGCCTCGTGCCGCTGCAGGCGTTGCTCGTCCGTCGCGGCATCACGGCGTTCGGCTATGCCGCGGCCCTGTTCGGGATCGCCGCGGTGTCGTTCCGTCTGCTCACCGGCTGGGGCGAGCTGCCTGAGCAGATCGCCGACGGGCTGATGCGCGCCGAGATCCTGGTACTGATCCTGACGGTGGGCGGCCTCTACGTCCTGGCGTCGGCACGCTTCAGGCAGTACCGGGTGCTGTACCGGCTGCTCGGGGCAACCGCGGCGGCCGGCGTGGCCACCATGCCCCTGATGGCGGGATTCCTGGAGACCGCCAGCCAGGCGGCGGAGTCGTTCCTGATGAACTGGGCGCGCAACGCTTCCGCGTCACTCGGCGACGAACTTGCCGCCGACGCGATCACGGCCGCGCGCAGCATGGCCGATACGTTCCGGGAGGCTGCGCCCGGTATCCTGCGCAGCTACCTGCTGATCTACTTCGTGTTCCTGACCAGCCAGTGGTGGATCGGCACCGCGGTCGGTGCCCGCAGCGCCCGGATGCCGTCACCCTTGCGGCCGGTGACGGAGTTCCACGCGCCGGACCGCTTGGTCTGGGTGCTGGTCGGCGGCCTTGCCGTGGTGGCGATCGACCAGACCGGGGCGCTCGGCAACGCCGGGATCGAGCTGCTGGCCGCGATCGGCTGGAACGCCGTCCTGGTGATGGCGTTCGTGTTCGGCATCCAGGGGATCGCGATCATGCGGGCGTTCGCCGGCCGGTACAGGCAATCCGGCACGACGACCAGTCTCCTGATCGGCGTGATGCTGATCATCGGCCTCTTTGCGTGGCCGTGGCTGTTGCTTATCATCTCCGCGTTCGGAGCTTCCGAGATCTGGGTCCACTACCGCCAGCGCCTGCAGGCCGGCGGCTCGGACTCCGAAGACGATACCGATCGACCGTGACCGGAGCGGGCGCGGTCCGGATGGACACATGAAACGAGGTGCCTCATGAGGGTGATACTGAACACCGACGTCGTCGGACTGGGCGAAGAGGGTGACGTCCGCGACGTCAAGCCTGGCTACGCACGCAACTTCCTGATCCCTCAGGAGATGGCCCTGCCGCATACCCCGCGGAACGTGCGGGCCGTCGAACGCCGCGCCGCCGAGATCGAGTTGCGCAAGCGGCAGAAGCGCCACGATGCGGCCAGCCTCAAGGAACGGCTCGAGGCCGAGTTGCTGGTCTTCGAGGTCGCCGCCGGGGAAACCGGGAAACTGTTCGGGTCGATCTCGAGTGCGAATATCGCGACCGAACTCGGGAAGCTGGGCTACGACATCGAACGCCGCCGGATCGACGTGCCCGGCCATTCGTTGCGGACCACGGGCGAACACAATGCCGCCGTACGCCTCTACGACCGAGAGATGGCGACGCTCTCGATTCGCATAGACCCGTCCCGGTCGTAGCGGCTCCCGTGGCTGACGGAGCCCTGCCCGACTCCGTCCCTCCCCACAACCTCGAAGCGGAGGTGGCGGCGCTCGGCGCGTTGCTGCTCAACGAGGAAGCGTTGCCCGTCGTGCTGCGCTACCTGCGGCCGGAGGACTTCTACCGCCCCGCCCACCGGCGGGTCTTCGAAGCGATCGTCGCGCTCTTCAACCGCAGCGATCCGGTGGACCTGATCACGCTCACGGACGAGCTCGAGCGCGTCGAAGCGCTCGACGCCTGCGGGGGCGCCTCCTACATCTCCGGCCTCACCACCGGCGTCCCTACCAGCGCCAACGTCGAATACTACGCCAGGATCGTTCAGGGGTGCAGCCTGCGCCGGCGCATGCTGACGCTGTCCGCGGAGCTGTCGGCCGATGCACACGCCGCGGGCCGCGACGTCCGCGAGGTGATCGACGACGCCGAGCAGCGTATTTTCGACCTGTCCGACCTGCAGCTCTCAGGCTCCTACCAGAGCGCCCGGGAGATCGTCACCCGGACCGTGGAGAAGATCGAAGCGCTGTCCCGTACCGGATCCGCGTACACGGGTGTGCCGAGCGGCTATCCGGACCTGGACCGCCTGACCAGCGGCTTCCAGGAATCGGAGTTCATCGTCATCGGCGCGCGGCCGTCGGTTGGCAAGACCGCACTCGCTCTGTCCATGGCGACGAACATCGCGATCCGCGCAGACAAGCCGGTACCGGTCGGCCTGTTTACACTGGAGATGTCAGACTACGCCGTGATGCAGCGCGTGCTGGCGAGCGAGGCACGGATCGACTCCACGCGGATTCGCGCCGGCCTGCTGAAACCGTCGGACTGGCAGCAGATCACCGATGCCGCCGGCCGCATCTACGACGCCCCGCTGTACATCGACGACACGCCGGGACTCCGCCTCCTCGACCTTCGCGCCCAGGCGCGCCGCATGCGCGCCAGGCACGAGGTGGGAATCATCTTCATCGACTACCTGACCCTGGTGACATCCGAGCACCTGGACCTGCCCCGCCATGAACAGATCGCGGAGATCTCGCGATCGCTGAAGGCGCTGGCGCGGGAGCTCAACATTCCGGTCGTGGCGCTGTCCCAGGTCCGGCGCGAAACCGAGGGCAGACGCCCCGCGCTGGCCGACCTGCGCGAATCGGGCTCCATCGAGCAGGATGCCGACGTGGTGATGTTCCTGCATCGCGAGCGCGAGCCGGAAGGACCGCAGATCGAGACCGAGCTGATGGTCGCCAAACAGCGCAACGGCCCGACCGAGGACATCAAGCTGGCGTTCATCCCCCGGTACGTCCGGTTCGAGTCATTCCAGCACGGACAGTCGGCGGCCTAGCGCCCCGAAACCGTCGCCTCCGGCTCCGCTTTCGGCCCATCCCCACCTTCGCGTCGGAGTCTGTCGGCCCCCCGCTGCGCGGCCTTCCCGCTGGCGCGGCGCATCCGACAGACTCCTATCTCCCACTCCCGCGTCCCGTATCGGGACTGCCCACATACCGGGTACCGTCCGGCGAGGTCCAGTACCGATCTCCGGCGCTCACCAGCCACTCGAAGTCACGCCACACATGCAGGTCGAACTGATGGGCCAGGGTGTCGGCCGACCACGCGCTGAGGGTGCCGTCGGAGTTGACCGCGTAGACCCTGCCCTGGTGCACGGAGAGCCGGCGCGCCTCCCGGCCGGTTTCGGCAAGCGGCCGTATGCGCCGCCCGTCCCAGAGCCGCACCTGCCCCGCCAGCGAGAAGAAGGCCCTCCCACCGGCTGCATCGGCCGGCTCGACCGCCACGGATGCCCGCAGGTCCTCACCCGCGGAGACGAACAGCGCACGGCGCTGATCGAGCCCCGGGCCTGCATGGAGCATCAAGGTGGTGCGGCTCCCGGCCCCTGCGTGCACGCCCAGCGAGTACAGCGCTCCCGCGTCCGGGTCGTACGCCAGATCGTAGACGAAGCTGCGCCGATCGGGCATCGCCACCGTCTCTCCCGTCGCCGCGGCGATGCTCACGATCGAGGCGCCCATCCTGCCGAGGCCGGCCAGCGCGGCGACCAACGCCGGCCCGCCGTCACGCGCTGCGGCCACCGCGTCGGTCGTGCCCGCGATCCTGACGGCACGGAGCGTCTCGAATACGGTAGCGGGCGAGATGGACGTTCCGTCGCCCGACTCCGTCAGGAGTTTCCCGGTGTGCGCGGCGAGCAGTGCGACCCGTCCGGTCCGGTCGACCGCGGCAATCGTCCCGCCGGTGGCGTCCAGGTTCGCCAGCGGAGCGGGCAACGGCGGCTGCGGCATACCGACCAGGTGTTCCGGGAGATGCAGCACGGCGATGCCGGGCTCGCCATCCGACCAGACCAGCACGCGCTCGGCGTCGAGCGCCGTGACCCGCATGGTGCTCGCCGTACGCTCCCCGAACGGTGCCGCCAACACCCGCGCGGCGATGCCGGTTCTCACTCCGGCAGCGAGTCGCAGCGGCGACCCGCCGACGAAGCCGCCGGTCAGGGTGACCAATCCGGCTCGGGTCGCCAGCACCATCGTGTTGCCGGCGACTGCCACGTCCAGGATCGCGAGCCGCTCGTCGCGTGCGAGCACGGCAGCCGCCGGTTCGGGATCGCGCAGGTCGAACGTCAGTATCGTGCCGTCGGGCAGGCCCGCGAACAGCTTCTCGTGGCCGTACGACAGCGCCGTCGGAGTCTGCGCGACCCGCCACGCCGACCTTGTCGCGTCGAAACGGCCCGCGCTGACCGAGACCGTGCGCAGGGACGGGCCGGACTCGTCCTCCGCCGCCACCACGACCCGGTCGGCAGCGCCCCAGACATCCATCGTGCGCAGGCCGGCGATGCGCAGGCGGTCGGTTTCCGCGCCGTCGATCGCATCGACCGACACCAACCACTCCCCGGAGCGGCCGATCAGGTAGCGCCGGTCGCTGCTCAGACCCAGATCGGCAAGGTCCCCGGGAACCCGCCGGCTCTGCAGGATCCCGCCGGTCGCCCGATCGCGATACACCAGAGAGCCCGACGGCTGGTAGGTCATCACCGTCCGTTCGTCGCGGGACGTGACCGCGAACGTGACGATGCCGGTGCCGCTCTCCAAGCCCGGCTGCCGCTCCCCGGTGGTCGGATCGAGAAGCCACAGGCCGTCGACCGACGCCCGCCCGACGAGCAGTGATCCGGCCGTGCGTGACAAACCCAGGAACAGCGGTGGATCGCCCAGCGGAATGGTGAACAGCTCCAGCCCCTGCTCCCAATCCCAGGCTGCCAGCCGCTCCTCGGATCCGTCGCCGAGCGCGGCGAAGACACGCGGCAACCACGGGTGCGCCACCAGCGCCGACGGGACGCCTCCCAGCGCCACCATGCGCCGGAGCGACCCGTCACGGGGGTCCCATACCCTCAGGGTCCCGTCCACACCAGAGGACACCACGAACGATCCGCCCCGCCACGACGCCATCAACGTCACCGCACCCCGGTGACCGGTGTTGAGCTGCAGTCCGGAATCGGGGATGCGGCCCGATGCGCCCACCGTCTGCAGGGGTGCCGAGGTGGCGCCGTGAACGGCCGCTACCAGGCCCGACAGTGCGATCGTGATGAGTGCCATCCCCCGCGGACACCGCCGTACCCCGCCCGATGCCGGCGGAACGCCGCTCCGAGCCACGGGATCAGCGGCGCCCTGCAAGGAACAGGATGTCGCTCAGGGTTACCGAAATCGCGAACAGGATCAGAAGCGACACGCCTATGGTCTGTATGCGGTAGACCACCGACGGCTTGACACGGCGGCCCAGGATCACCTCGACGGCGTAGAGCGCGATGTGACCGCCGTCCAGCGCCGGAATCGGCAGAAGGTTCATCAGGAAGAGGACGACGCTGATCACGCTCAGGAAGCGCAGGAAGTCGGTGGCGCCGGCGGCAAGGCCGATCTGCAGGCCGCCTGCCGCCACCGTGCCCACGTAGTAGGTCAGCCTCAACGGGCCCGCGACGGAGTCCTGCACGCCGCCGCCGCCGCGCAGCAGTCGGCCGATCCCCTCGATCGTCACGGCGACCGTGAGCACCACTTCGCGGAGCGCGGCTCCGAACGCCTGCGCGGGCCCCGGTTCACGGTAGCGGATCAGCGGGACCCGCACGCGCGCGCCGGCGAGGTCGACGCCCGCGGCGGTCTCCGTGAGCGCCTGCCGCACGGCAAGCGAGCGGCCGTCGCGTTCCACCGTGAGCTCTGCCGGATTGTCGCTGGCGCGGAGCGCCTCGTAGAGGTCGATCGTGTGCGCGACGGTCCTCCCGTCCACGGCCACGATGCGGTCGCCGGGCGCGAGCCCGGCGACCGCGCCCTGGCCGGATGCTCCGCCACGACCATCGACGGCGCCGATCACCGGGTCGACCCATGCGTAGACGCCGATACGGCCGCCCTGCGTCTGGGGATCCAGCTCGGGCCTGACGTCGGCCACGAGCTCCCGGCCTGCGCGCTCCACCCGGACTCGCAGCCCCCGCTCCGGTGCGGGCGCGACTTCGCGGCGGATGTCGCGGAAACTCTGCACCGGCCGCCCGTCGATGGCCGTGATGCGGTCGCCGGTCTGCAGCCCGGCGCTGAGCGCCGGCGACGGCCGGTCTACCGGGACCACGATGCGGTTGCCGGGCGTACGGACCGTGAAGCCCGCCCATGCGACGATGGTCAGCACCAGCAACGCGAACACCAGGTTGGCGACCGGCCCGGCGGCGACGATCGCGATACGCCGCCACGGCCCGGCGGCGAAGAACGCCCCGTGCTCGCTGAGCCCCGGCGTCCACGCGTCCCGCCCGCCGCGCAGCACCTCGTCGCCGCGCATCTTGCAGTAGCCGCCGAACGGAAACCAGGAGATCTGATACCACGTGCCGCCGCGCTGCAGGCCGACCAGCCGCTTGCCCCAGCCGAGGGAGAAGATCTCCACGTGCACGCCTGCCGCGCGGGCCGCGAGGAAGTGGCCGGATTCGTGGACCAGGATCATCACCCCCAGCCCGACCACGCCGATGACGATGGTGAGTACCGTATCCACGACGTTAAGCTACTACCGCGTAGAACACGGGGGCACCCAGCAGGATGGAGTCGATCGAGTCCATCACCCCGCCGCGCCCCGGAATGTGCCGGCCGGAGTGCTTGACGGCGGCGGCGCGCTTGAGGCCCGACTCCACCAGGTCGCCGGCGATGGTCGCGGTCCCGACGGCGGCGCCCAGACCGAGAGCCGCGGCCGCGCCGAACGGCACCGCAAGCGGAAACAGCCTCGTCACGGCAACGCCCAGGATCAGCGCCATGATCAGCGAGCCGGCAAACCCGGCCACGGTCTTGTTGGGACTGACCGGCAGACCCCAGGGACGGGCGCGGGTAAGGCGCCCGACCAGGTACCCGGCGATGTCGGTGCCGAACACCAGGATGAAGAATGCGAGCAGCGCCTGGCCGGCATGGTCCAGCGACGCAATCCTGACGACGTAGCTGACCAGCAGCCCCGGGTAGAGCAGAACCAGCGCCGACGCAGATGCTCGTTCACGAAGCGGCTCGGACACCGGCCGCCTGCTGGGAACCGTGCTGACCACCAGCAGCGCGACGGCGCCTCCTGCCAGGTATCCGACCAGCGCATGCTCATCGGCCACGCCGGCGATCTGCAGCCACGTCACGGCCGGCACGCCGGCGCTCGCGACGATCGCGACGCCGTCCCCGAAGCGGTTCCGGTTCGCGCCCGGCATGAGACGCACCACCTCGCGCGCGGCGAACCCGGTGGCCACCGTGGTCGACACCGCCAGCGCAAGGTGCCGGTACCCCGGCAGCAGCAGCGTCACCGCGATGAAGAAGGGAACGGCAAGGGCAAACAGCAACAGGCGGCCGGCCGTCTCCCGGCGGCTCTCGGCGTGGGGCGAGCCGTCGGGGGCGGGCCTTCCCGATTCCTTCGCCCGGGCCGATTCCTTCGCCCGGGCCCCGGAGGGCCGCGAAGCGGGTGCCGCCATCCCCAACCCTCGCCTGGAAGCCGGTGGGACTCCTAGATCGAGAGGATCTCCTGCTCCTTCTGCTCCACCAAGTCGCGGACTTTGGCAATCCGGGCGTCGGTCAGCTTCTGGATTTCCCCCGTCATGCGACGCGCATCGTCCTCCGAGGTGTCACCGTCCTTCTGCGCTTTCCTGATCGCCTCGTTGGCGTCGCGTCGCACGTTGCGAATGCCGACGCGAGCGCGCTCCCCTGCCGCCCGGGCCAACTTGGCGATCTCCTGCCGGCGTTCGGCGGTGAGCTGAGGAATGGCTATGCGGATCACCTTGCCGTCGTTGCTGGGGTTGAACGACAGATCGGACTTCTGGATCGCGCGTTCGACTTCCCCCAGGAGGGAGAGATCCCAGGGCTGGATCACGACCAGACGCGCTTCCGGCACGGTGATCGTGGCCACCTGATTCAGGGGCATCTCCTGGTCGTAGTACCGCACCGTGATGCGGTCGAACAGCGAGGCGGAGGCCCGGCCGGTCCGGATGGTGCGGAACTCCGACTCCAGCGCCTGAATCGCCTTCGTCATGCGCTTCCTCGCATCCGCGGTCGCGTCAGCCATGTGTGTTCTCCCCGAACCCGGTCGTCCCGAACCCGGTCGTCCCAAATCCCTTCGTCGCTGCCTGCTCGCCCATCAGTCCTGCTCTCCCACCTTGAAGTAGCGGAACTCGGCGACGCTCACCTTCACTCCGAGGCGCTTGCCGAGGCCGGCAAGGACCTGCTTCACTTTCTGCTTCTCGTCCTTCACGAATCCCTGCTCCAGCAGACAGATCTCCGACAGGTGCTTGCCCAGCTTGCCGCGGACGATCCCCTCGGTGACCTTCTCCGGCTTGCCGAGCGCCTCTGCCTGCGTGCGGAAGATCTGCTCCTGCTCGTCACGGTAGGCGGCGTCCACGTCATCCGGTGACAGAAAGCGCGGCGCGAACGCAGCCACGTGCAGCGCCAGATCGTGCGCGGTCTGTCGCACTTCCTCGTCGACCGTTCCGCCGGTGCGCAGCTTGACCAGCACCCCGATCGAGCCTTCGCCGTGCACGTAGTCCGCGACATGCTCGCCGGCTGCGGTGTCGACGGCTACCACGGCGCACCGCTTGAAGCCGATATTCTCGCGGATGCGTGAAGCAAGGTCGCCGATCGCCTCCTGCATGTGCTCGTCCGGTTCCTGCAGGGCCTGCTCCAGGGCATGCACGACCAGCGACCGCCCCAGCTCCACGAATTGATCGTTGCGGGCGACGAAGTCGGTCTCGCTCGACAGTTCGAGCAGGGCGGCGCCGCCGTTCCGAACGGCTGCGAAGACGCGCCCCTCGTCTGCCGCGCGGCCGACGCGCTTGGCCGCCGCAGCAAGGCCCTGCTCCTTGAGCCTGCGCTCGGCCGCCTGCAGGTCGCCGTCCGCCTCGACCAACGCCGTCTTGCAGTCCATCATGCCGGCGCCGGTCATGGCGCGCAACTCCTTGACCGCGGCTGCGGTAACGACCGCAGGTCCGGGAGCGCCCGAAGGTCCGGGAGGGCTCACAGGTCTTCGTAGAGCCGGTCTTCGTCGATGCCGGCGGTTTCTTCCACGGTCGGCTGCTCGGCAACCGTCTCGTCACGCTCGTACTTGGAGGGGTCGAAGTCGGAGTAGTCCTGATCGGTGAACCGCTCCGGGGCGTCGGGATCATCGGCCTGCAGCGCTTCGCCGAGCGCGACCGTCTCCACCTCGTCCTGTTCTTCTTCTTCCTCTTCGTCCCGGCCGTCGGCGGCCTGCTCGGGATAGCCCGCATACTCCTCGGACATCTCGTCATCCTGCAGGTTCTCGATCACCTCCAGGCCCACCTCGTTCTCCGCCTCGACCACGGCGTTGGCGATGATCTGCGTGAACAGGTTGATGGCGCGGATCGCGTCATCATTGCCGGGAATGGGATAGTCGATGCCTTCCGGATTGCTGTTGGTGTCCACCACCGCGACGATCGGCACGCCGACGGCGCGCGCCTCGTCCACCGCGATGGACTCGTTGCGCGTGTCGATGATGAACACGACGCCGGGAAGTTCCTTCATCTCCTTGATGCCGCCGAGGTTGCGCTCCAGGCGCGCCCGCTCCTTGAGCATCAGCGAGATCTCTTTCTTGGTGAGATTGCGGAACGTGCCGTCCACTTCCATCTTCTCGATCTTCTTGAGCTTCAGCAGCGATCGCTTGATGGTCGAGAAGTTGGTCAGCATGCCGCCGAGCCAGCGATTGTTCACATAGAACATCTGGCACCGCTTCGCTTCGCGCTCGATCGACTGCTGGGCCTGCTTCTTGGTGCCCACGAACAGCACGGACTTTCCTTCCAGCACGACCTGGCGAACCACGTCGTACGAGCTCTTGATGGCCGCGATCGTCTTCTGCAGGTCGATGATATGGATGCCGTTGCGCTCGGCAAAAATGTATCTGCGCATCCTGGGGTCCCAGCGCTTGGTCTGATGACCGAAGTGCACACCGGACTCCAGGAGGTTCTTCATCGTGACTACCGCCACGCTCTCCCCCTTGGTTGGTTCCCTGGCTGGTTATGGTTGTTCCAGAGCATCGGCTCGCTGCAAGATGCCATACAGGGCCTCCAGTGGCAAGCCGACCACGTTGCTGTGCGAGCCGTGGATACGCTCGATCAGCCGTGCCCCCTTCCCCTGCACACGGTATCCGCCGGCCGCGCCGGCCCACTCGCCGCTCCGCAGGTAATCCCGGATCTCATCGCTGCTCAGCCTCCGCACGCGCACGGTGCTCTCGACGCTGGTCTCGTGGACGGAGCCGGTGTGGGCATCGATCACGCACAGGCCGCTGACCACGCGATGCTCGCGGCCCGCCAGCGTTCGCAGAAACCCGGCGGCCTGGCGGGCATCTCGCGGCTTGCCCAGAATCGCGCCGTCGACGTGGATGCAGGTGTCGCAGCCCAGCACGAACGGCCGGGGCGCCCCCGCCCGGAACGACTCCGCCAGGGACGGGATGGCTCCCAGACGAGCGCCCACCGCCATCGCCTTGTCGCGCGCGAGCCGGCGGGTATGGACATCCGGCCGGGCCGACTCGGCGGGCGAAGGCGGCGGTTCTTCCACACCGCTCGGGACCGCGACGAACGGCAGCCCCTCCCGGCGCAGCAGTTCGCGGCGGCCTTCCGAACCGGAGGCCAGCACGATCATTCGCGGCGACATCGGACGCGTGCCATACTAACGGCAGGTTCACCGTGTCCGTTCCCCTGTCCTCCATTCAGTCTCGCAAGAAGCGCCATCTCGACGCGTGCGTCGACGGCCCCGAGGAGGACATCTCCAGCAGCGTGGGGACCGGCTTCGAGCTGGTCCGTTTCGAGCACGAAGCGCTGCCGGAACTGGACCTGGACGAGATCGACACCACCACCGGCTTCCTGGGGGCCGAACTCGCGCTGCCGCTGATGATCTCATGCATGACCGGCGGCACGCACCAGGGACGCGACGCGAACCGTGACCTTGCGATCGCGGCGCAGGAGTGCGGGGTGGCCGTCGGCCTGGGGTCGATGCGCGTGGGGATCGAGAACCCCGGCGTGCTCGACCACTTCGCGGTCAAGGTCGAGGCGCCGGACGTGCCGGTGATCGCCAACCTGGCCGCCGCGCAACTCCGCGAGATCGACCATGGTCGGGTCATCGATGCCCTGGAGCACCTGCGGGTGCAGGCGATCGCGCTGCATCTGAACCCCGGCCAGGAGTTGTTCCAGCAAGACGGCGACCGCAGCTTCCGCGGGCTGGAGGCCGCGATCGCGGAGTTCACCGAGCACTGCCGGCTGCCGGTGATCGTCAAGGAAACCGGCTTCGGCATCTCCGTCTCCACGGCGCTCAGGCTGCTGGATGCCGGTGTCGAGTACGTCGACGTGGCCGGAGCCGGCGGCACCAACTGGGTGCTGGTGGAAGCGCACCGCCTGCACGGCGACGACGCGGAAGCGGCGCGCGAGCTCGCCGGCTGGGGCAATCCCACCGCCGCGGTGCTTGCCGCCATGCGCGACGAGCCGCGGCTGTCCGGCTCGATCATCGCCTCCGGCGGCCTGCGCCACGGCCAGGATCTGGCCAAGGCGGTCGCCCTGGGGGCCGAGATCGGCGCACTGGCCCTGCCGTTCATCAAGGACGTGTTCGAAGGCGGCGCGGAACGGGTCGCGCAGCGCATCCGGTTGCTCGGCCGCGTCCTGCGCTCGGTCATGCTGCTGACCGGGTCGCGGACGCTGGAGGATCTGCGCCGCGCCCGCGTGAGCATCGACCCGACGCTCACGGCGATCGGCTCGCCGCTCTCCGCCCGGGGGATCGCGTGAGCGGGGCCATGCATGGCGCCGGGCATCGGTTCGCCGAACACCTGAGCGCGATCGAACGGTGGGAGCCCGTGGTGCGGGCGCTGGTGGCCCGGGACGCCGAGTCGGCGCGGCGGCGGGCGGAGGCCGCGGGCGCGGGGCCGCTGTCCGGCTGGGCGATCGGCGTCAAGGACATCCTGGATCTGGCCGGGACCCCGACGGCGTGCGGCGTCGACTTCCTGTCACCGGAGCCGAAACAGGCATCGGCCCGCATCGTCGAGCAGCTCGAGGAGCAGGGCGCGTACGCGCTGGCCAAGACGGTCACGACCGGCTTCGCCTACCTGGACCCCGGCCCCACGCGCAACCCGTGGAATCCCGAGCACACGCCGGGAGGATCGTCGATGGGCTCCGCGGCCGCGGTCGCCACCGGCATGGTGCGGGCCGCGATCGGCACGCAGACGGTGGGATCGGTGTGCCGGCCCGCGTCGTTCTGCGGGGTGGTCGGCTTCAAGCCGTCCTACGGGGCGATCTCGACGGACGGCTGCTTCGCGCTGGTCCCCACCTTCGACACCGTCGGCTTCTTCACGCGAACCGTGGAAGACATGACGACGCTCTGGCAGGCCGTCGCCCCGGACGGCGCGTCCGCGCCGTCCGGTTCGTCCGCGCCGGACGCGGGGCAGCCTCCCGTGGTCGGCATCGTCGAGGATCTCCTGAGCGGACCGTTCGACCCGGAGATGGCCGCCACGCTCCGCTGGGCCGCCGAACGGCTGCGCGCGTGCGGGATCGCCGCTCGGGAGCTTTCGCTGCCGGCGGAGCTGGCGGCGGTCTACGACAACAACCGCGTGATCTTCGAGGTGGAGGCCGCCCGCGCGCACGCCGCGCTCTGGGCCCGCCACCGGGACGCCTACCCACCGAAGATGAAGGCGGTGCTGGAGTCGGCCGCGGCCGGCGACTCGCCCGCGCGCTACGCGGACGCCTGCGCGGCGCGCGCGGACGCGCAGGAGCGCTTCGCGGCGCTGTTCGAAGACGTCGACGTGGCGCTGGCGCCGGCGGCGCCGGGCGCGGCGCCGCGCGACCTGAGCATCACCGGTGATCCGCGCGCCAACCTGCCGTTCACCCACGTGCGCGCGCCGGTGGTGTCGCTGCCGGCCCGGCTCGGCTCGGACGGGCTGCCCCTCGGCCTGCAGTGCGCGGCGCCGGCGGGATCGGACGCGGCCGTGCTGGCGGCCGCCCGCGCGATCCGGGACGCGTTGCGCTTCGACGCCGCGCCGGGACTGCGACCGGGCGGCTGATAGGAGGGACGATGCGACTGAACGACGTCAACACCACCGACCTGACCGAGGCGATCCGGCTGGGTTGCCGGATGATGTGCAACGTCTTCAACGCCGACGACGGCGATATCCCTTTCTTCGGCTCGGAGGTCAGGCCCGACCCGCAGTTCGGTTTCTCAGGCGCCCACACCGAATCGCACGTACCCGGACGCCATCTCAACGCCCTGCTCAACGCCGAGGACGCGGCCGGGATCGCCGTGCCCGCCGACGCGATCGACAAGCACGCCAACGCCGCGTTCTTCTCCTACGGCGGCCCGCTGGCCCTGCCGCTGAACCGGTCGCGGATCGGCGGGCCGCTCGAGCTCTTCACCACCCACAACGTGCGCGAGGGGTTCCACGCCCTGTACCCGCTGGTGAAGTACCGCGGCTCCGAGCGAGCCCGCGAACTCGCCGAGCGCAGCATCCGCGAGCTGTTCGAGCTGTTCCGGCCCGACACGGGCTGGGACCTCGACCGCCTGCAGCGGTGCGGGCTGACGGTCCGCGAGGACACCTTCATCACCGGCATCGCGCGCGCGATCGGCCCGCTGGTCAAATACTTCCGGGCGACCGGACACGGGCCGGCGCTGGAGCTGGCCGTGACGCTCGCCGACAAGACCACCGGGGAGTTCTTCCTGGAGTCGGGGGCGTACGACCGCGAGCGGTTCGGCGCGCACACCCACTCGACCACCTGCGTGATGTCGTCGCTGGCGCAGCTCGCCGACCTGCTCGACGACGCGCGGCTGCTGGCGCGGGTCAGGGCGTTCTACGACAACGGCCTGTGGGAGATCCGCGACGAGATCGGCTGGGTGATCGAGTCCAGCCGGGACGACGCGGTCGCCGACCGGGGGGAGATCAACAACACCGGCGACATCGTGGAGACGGCGCTGATCCTGGGCCGGCGCGGGTATCCGGAGTACTTCGAGGACGCCGAGCGCATCATTCGCTGCCACATCCTGCCGTCGCAGCTCCGCGACAACAGCTTCATCGAGGACCCGCCCAACCCCGACGGCGCCGACCACTTGCACCGCATCGCCGACCGGCACCTCGGCGGCTTCGGGTTTCCCGCCCCGTACGGGCACGAACCGCTGGACCCGCACCGGGACGTCAGCTTCAACACCGACATCGTCGGCGGCGGGGTGGGCTCACTGTGCGAGGCGGTCCGCGAGGCGGTGCGGACCGAGCACGGCATCCATCGCGTGAACCTGCTGTTCGACCGGGAGACCGACCACGTCGCGGTCGAGTCGCCCTACACGCACGACTGTCTGCGCGTCACGGTCAGGACCGCCGGTCCCCTCTACGTGCGCATTCCGTCATGGGTGAAGCCCTCGGACCTCGTGGTCGAGCCGGTGCCGCCCCGACTCACCTGGTCCGGCGGCTACCTGCTGATCGCGGAACCGCCGGTCGGCCAGGCCATCGACATCCGCTTTCCGTTGACCGAGCGCGAGATCGTCCTGCACCACCGCACGCGGGACATCCGCGTGCGGCTGCGCGGCGACGCGGTGGCGGCCATGGAGAACCACGGCGCCGACCTGACCTACTTCGATCCGCTCTGAGCGCAGGCTCCCGCCAGCCGCTGCAGCTCGGCGATCTCGGTCGCCCAGTTCTCCGGCTCCGGCGTCTCCAGGATCAGCGGCATCTCGTCGAAGCGCGGGTCCTGGACGATCCACGTGAATGGCTCGCGGCCGATCAGGCCGGCGCCGATCGCGGCGTGCCGGTCCACGCGACTGCCCAGGTCGCCCTTGGAGTCGTTGAGGTGCCAGCCGCGCAGGTAGCGCAGGCCGACGGTCGCGTCGAATTCGGCGATCGTCGCCTCGTAGCCTTTGCGCGTGCGCAGGTCGTAGCCGGCCGCGAACAAGTGGCAGGTGTCCAGGCACACCCCGGCGCGCTCGCGATCGGCAATCCTCTCGATCAAGGCGGCGAGCTCGGCGAAGGTCCGGCCGATGTTGGTCCCCTGCCCCGCCGTGCACTCCACCACGGCCGCCACCCCTTCGGTCTGCTCCAGCGTCTCGTTGACGTAACCGGCGATCTGCTCGATACAGCGCTCGGCCGGCATGTCGGCTCCCTGCTTGGGGGCGCCGGGGTGGAAGTTCAGGTAGCAGAGCCCGAGCATCTGGCAGCGGCTCATCTCGTCCAGGAACGCGGCCCGCGACTTGGCGACCACCTCCGGATCGGAGCTCCCCAGGTTGATCAGGTAGCTGTCGTGCGGGAGCACGTGCCGCGGCGCGAACCCGTGCTCGTGCAAGGCGTCGCGGAAGGCGGCGGCGTCCTCCTCCGCCAGCGGGCGCTGGTTCCAGATACGCTGGTTGCGGGTGAACATGCCGATGGCGGTGGCGCCCAGCTCCACCGCGTTGGCCACCGCGTTCTGCACGCCGCCGGCGATCGACACGTGCGCGCCGATGCGCTTCATCCTGCGGCTCTCATCGGACCGCCCCGTTGCGGAGGCTTCATGCCGGGACTACCCTGCGCGGGTCAGCGATGGATGTCCAGGAGTTCGCGGAGTACCAGCGCCAGTCGCGCAAGACCTGGGGCTTGGTCAGGACCGACCACCCCATCGTCTACCCGACACTGGGACTGGCGAACGAGGCAGGCGAGGTGGCCGGCAAGATCAAGAAACTGTTCCGCGACAAGGACGGCCGCATCGGCGACGCCGACCGCGAATCGCTGAAGATGGAGCTGGGCGACGTGCTCTGGTACCTGGCGCAGATCTGCACGGAGCTGGACCTGGACCTGGGCGAGGTCGCCGGCGCCAACCTGGAGAAGCTCTTCTCGCGCAAGGCGCGCGGCACGATCGGCGGCGACGGCGACCAACGGTAGCGCCCCGATGAAGGAGGATCTCAAGGTCGTCGTCGTCGGCTGCGGGACCATGGGCGCGTCGCACGCGCGCGCCTACCGCAGCATCGACGGCTACGCGCTGGCCGGCGTCGTCAGCCGCGGCCCGTCGTCGCGGGAAGCGCTGGCCCGTGAGCTCGACGCCACCCCGTTCGCGTCACTGGACGACGCGCTCGCGGCCGTCTCGCCGCAGGTGGTGTCGATCAATACCCATCCCGACTCCCACCACGCCTACGCCATGCAGGCGCTTGCGGCCGGCTGCCACCTGTTCATGGAGAAGCCGCTGGCGGAGACCGTCGAGCAGGCCAAGGAGATCGTGTCCGCGGCGCGGGACGCCGGCCGCAAGGTGGTGGTGGGCTACATCCTCCGCCACCACCCGTCGTGGCGGACCTTCATCGAGCACGCGCAGCGGCTGGGCCGGCCGCTGGTGATGCGCATGAACCTCAACCAGCAGTCTTCGGCCGAGCGCTGGCTCGGCCACCGCAACCTGATGAAGTCCATGTCCCCGATCGTCGACTGCGGCGTGCACTACGTGGACGTCATGAGCCGCATGACCGGCGCGCGGCCGGTCCGGGTGCAGGCGGTCGGCGCCCGGCTGAGCGCGGAGATCGCAGACGACATGTACAACTACGGGCAACTCCAGGTGACGTTCGACGACGGCTCGGTGGGCTGGTACGAGGCCGGCTGGGGTCCGATGATGAGCGAGACCGCCTGTTTCGTGAAGGACGTGATCGGCCCGCGCGGCAGCGTCAGCATGGTCGACCACCCGCCGGGTGAGTCGGACGTGATCGACAAGCACACCACCACCGGCGGCATGCTGCTGCACGCCGCCGAGACCGGCGCCGCCGGCGAGTTCACCACCGCCGACCGCTTCATCGACACCTCGGACGAGCCCGACCACCAGGAGCTGTGCGACCGCGAGCAGCGCTCCCTGCTCGACGCCATCCGCGAGAACCGCGACCTGTCCGCCGACCTGCGCGACGCCGTCGACAGCCTGCGCATCGTGCTGGCCGCCGACGAATCGGTCCGCACCGGCCGCACCGTACCGATATGAACGCAGCGACCTCCCGCCCGCTTCTTGCTTCACAGACACCCATCGAACCGGCGACTCTGAGGAGGATCAGGGCCACGAACCTGCTGTCTTTCGGGCCTGAGGGGATCGACCTCGAACTTTCTGCCCTCAACGTGCTGATCGGTCCGAACGGCTCGGGAAAATCGAACCTGTTGGAGGTCATCAGGCTGCTGCAAGCAGCTCCCCACGATCTGGCCGATCCCGTCCGCACCGGCGGCGGCGTCAGTGATTGGATTTGGAGAGGCCAGCCGCAGTCCTCGGCGACGGTCGAGGTCATCATCGACAACCCGCATGGAACCCAACCGCTACGGCACGTGATCGCGTTCAGAGAGTCCGGTCGCCGGTTCACCCTGGACGACGAGCGGATCGAGAACGAGCATCCTTACAAGAAACATAGCGACTCGTACTTCTACTACCGACTCCAGGGCGGGCGCCCTGCGCTGAACATAAACGAGGCAGGCAGGCGGGATCTTCAATGGGGCGACGTCGAACCCGACCGGTCGATTCTGTCGCAGCGGAAAGAGCCCGATCAGTATCCGGAGCTCGCCTATCTGAGCGCGTTCTACGAGGGCATCAGACTGTACGGCTCCTGGGAGTTCGGGCGGAGCGCCGGCATCCGTGACGCGCAGAGAAGCGACGTTCGCCCGAGTCCACTGACCGAGAACCTGTCGAACCTTGGCATGTTTCTCAACCGGCTGGCGCCGTACCCGGCCGCCAGAGCGCGTCTGAAGGCGCATCTGACCGAGCTTTACGAAGGCATCACCGACTTCGAACTCTACTTCGATCCGAACTCCGTACAACTCCTCTTCACGGAGGGCGATTACTCGATCCCGGCATCGCGCCTGTCCGACGGCAGCCTCAGGTATCTCTTTCTGCTGGCCGCGCTGCTGGACCCGGAACCGCCCAGGTTCCTGGGAATCGAGGAGCCTGAGCTGGGGCTGCACCCGGATCTGCTTCCCAAGCTGGCGGATCTGCTGGTCGATGCGTCAAGCCGGTGCCAGCTTCTCGTGACGACTCACTCCGACCTGCTGGTCGACGCGCTGTCCGAGCACCCGGAATCGGTAGTCGTATGCGAGAAGCACGACGGCCGGACCAGCATGAGGCGTCTCGACCGATCGGACCTCGCCCGCTGGCTCGAACGGTACGGGCTGGGGCAGCTCTGGACCAAGGGGAAGCTGGGTGGTGTGCGCTGGTGAGGGCGGAGATCCATGTCGAGGGCAAGGGGCCGAGCTCGTTCGAGGTGTTGAGCAGACTCGATCCGACCGTTCTGGAAGAACACCTGCCGAGCTTTCGCCGGGCGCGCCGAATCCTGACCGAAAAGCTGGGTTGAGGTCGGGTTCGGCTGCCCCGGACGACGCTCGCGATGGAGCGGGGCGTCTTCTGTCGGCGGCCCATACCGTACGCGCGTTCCGGGACTCACCCGACGCCGACGGGCGACGAGCGGCCCCGGCGTTTGACCGCGCATGAAGACCGTGGAAGGATGATCGGCGAGCGTTCCAGGACGCTTCCGGTCCGCGGACAGGGCTGAGCCCACCTGGCGGTCAGAAAGTAATCGCATCTGACGACCTTTTCACACCCGAACGCGGGCATCGGGTACCCCACACGAGGAGGTTGTCGTGTCTCATTCATCATCCGGATCGCCCCGCAGGGAACACTCCCTGCCCGACCAGCCCAGTCTCGAACAACTCAGGAAGCAGGCACGTGATCTGCTGAACGCGTTCCGCCGGGGGGATGCGGACGCCGTCGCCAAGGTGGCGACGCACGAGCGGAACCCTGATCCGGCGCGGTTCTCGTTGGTCGACGCCCAGCTCGTCCTGGCCCGTGCCTACGGGTTCGCAAGCTGGACCAGGCTCGCGGCCGAGGTGCATCGCGCTGCCACTTCGCGCTTCTTCCGAGCCGCCGAGCAGGGGGACCTCCCGACCCTCCGCGAGCTGGTGGCCGCCCGTCCCGGTCTGGTGAAGCTGGATCGTGCCGAGGACGACGAGCACACCGCCCTGCACTACGCGGTGCTCAACCGCGACCTGGCCTGCACGCGCTTCCTGCTGGAGGCCGGCGCGGACCCGCACAAGGGCATCTACCCGCACCGCGACGCCACCTCGCCGCTGACCCTGGCGGCGGACCGCGGGTACGACGACGTCGTCGCGCTCATCCGCGCCGAGCTGGACCGCCGCGCCGCGCAGGCGGGCGCCGACCCGCAACGGGGCGACGAGCTGTTCGACCTGGTCCGCGACGGCGACCTGCAGGGCGTCGAGCGGCTGCTGGAGGCGTCACCGGAGCGCATCGCCGAGGTCGACGCGCAGGGGCGCAAACCGCTGCACGCCGCCGCCGCGCAAGCAGACCTGCCGCTGGTCCGGTACCTGGCGGCGCGCGACGAGCGGCTCTCCCAAGAGGATGCCGCGGGGCAGACGCCGCTCGATTGCGCGGTGCTGTCGTTCGGGTGGACGCAGCGCGAGCGGGCGCCCGCGGCGCGGGCCGCGGTGCAGGCGTTGCTCGACGCCGGCGGGGCGCAGACGCCGCGGGGCGCCGCGGCGCTGGGCGACCTCGCCTTTCTTCGGCCGGTCCCGAAGGAGCGGTTGCAACAGGCCACCGGGAACGCCGGGGGCCTCCTCACGCTGGCGGTCACCTACGGGCAGCCGGCGGTGCTGGACCTGCTGCTCGCCAGGGGCCTGGATCCCGACGAGCGTATCGATCTGCCGAACGTCGACGAGCCGGTGCAGAGCTGGGGCATGCCGCTCTGGCACGCCGCCGCGTACGGCGAGTACGCGATGACGGAGATGCTGCTCGACGCCGGGGCCGACGTGAACGCGAGCGTGTACGCATCCGGCGGCCCGATGGAGCGCGCCTACGGCGCCGGAGACGAACGGATGAAGGCCCTGCTGCGGCGGCGGGGCGCCGACGTGCCGGTGGAGACCATCGGCCTGTTCCGGGACGTGCACGCGGCGCGGGACGTCATCGCAGGCGCGGCGCCAGCGGTAACGGACCGGACCGGTCGCACGGCGTTCGAACAGTTGCTGTGGGCCGCGGCATGCGGCGGCGAGCCCGAGATCATCGGGCTCTGCCTGCCGCGCATCGAGCGCGCGCCGAACGATCCCTGGTGGAGCCACGTCCTGCGCCAGCCCATGCGCATCTGGAATCACGGTCCGCTGGACGGACCCGGGGGCCTCGACCGGTCCACCTACCCCCGCTGCCTTGCGGTGATCCTGGCGCACGGGGTGGATCCGGACGTCACCGACCACCACGGCTTCACGGCCCTGCAGCACGTGGCGCAGGCCGGTGAGACGTGGGGCCGCCAGGTGATCACGGAGGAGGAGCGCGTCGCGTTCGCGACGCTGCTGCTCGACGCGGGCGCCGGCCTGACCCGGCGCGACCCGCTGCTCCGCTCCACGCCGCTGGGCTGGGCGTGCCGGTGGGGGCGCCGCGAGCTGGCCGAGCTCCTGATCGGGCGCGGCGCCGCGGTCGACGAACCCGAAGCCGAGCCGTGGGCGACGCCGCTGGCGTGGGCGTCGGGGCAGGGCCACGGCGAGCTCGCCGCGCTGCTGCGCCGGCACGGGGCGCGGCGCTGAGCCGGCGCACGGCCGTCACCGCAGCGCGAACTTCCGCGCGGTTTCGGCTATCATCGTCCGTGGCGATCGAAGCAGTGCAGCAATGGCTGCAACCGGGTGCACGACGCGCACCTGAGGATGCTGGGGAAGGTCAGGAACCGGCCCTCGCCGTCAGGGAGGGCAAGAGGACGTGGATGACCAGTTGACCGCTGCCGGGGATGAGTCCCGCGCACTGCAGAGCGCGCTCCGCCGGTACCGGAAGCCGTCGGTGGCACGGGGCATCGGCCAGCTTGCGACCTCGGTCGTCCCGTACGTCGTCGGGATCCTCGCCATGGGCGCGATCGCGCAGGTTTCCTGGCCGCTCAGCCTGCTCCTGGCCCTGCCGACCGCAGGGTTCCTGATCCGCATATTCATCGTATTCCACGATGCCGGACACGGGTCCTTTCTCCCCGTCAGCCGCTGGAACCGCGCCATCGGCTTCGTCGCGGGAATCCTTGCCTTCACGCCGTTCCACCACTGGACCCACATGCATGCCATGCACCACGCCAACGCCGGTGACCTGGACCGGCGCGGCCTGGGCGACGTATGGACGATGACCGTGCAGGAGTTTGCCGGTGCACCGCGCATCCTGCGCCTGGCGTACCGGGTGTTCCGGAATCCGCTGGTGCTGTTCGTCCTGATCGCTCCCCTCAGCTTCCTGCTCAATCACCGCTTTCCCCGCAAGCACGTCAGCGCTCGCGCCAAGCGGGCCATCATGTGGACCAACGCCGGGGTGGTTTCGTTCGTGGCCGTCATGTCGCTGCCCTTCGGGTTCGTCGACTTCGTCCGGGTCTTCACGCCGGTGTTCGTGACGGCTTCCGTGGTCGGCACTTGGCTGTTCTACGTTCAGCATCAATTCGAGGACGTGTACTGGAGCCGCCGCGAGGGCTGGGAGTTTGCCGACGCGGCGTTGCGGGGATCGTCCTACCTGAAGCTGCCGCGGGTCCTGCAGTGGTTCACCGGCAACATCGGCTTCCATCACGTGCACCACCTGAATCCCGGCATCCCCAATTACCACTTGGCGCGCGCACACCGGGAACAGCCGATGTTCCGCCAGGTTCCGGTTCTCCGCCTGCGCGATACGGCGAGATGCATGTCCGTGCGCCTCTACGATGAGACGACCCGGCAGATGGTCGGCTTCCGGGAAGGACTGCGGCGAGCCCACCTCGCACAGGCCGAGGGCGCTCCGGCGTAACCCGACGCTCCCATGCGCCGGCGGCAGGAACGCGCTGGCAGCCGAGGGCGCCACGTGCCCACCATGCGGGTGGCGTATCCGCTATCCCGGAGCAGCGATGCGACGGTCACCTCGTCCGGAGACAGTCCGATCGCATCGCCCGGGAACAGCACCGGCCGGTCGCCTCTCCGGTGCGGTGTCCATCGCGCGGGGGCATGCCGTAGGGTATCATCGACTATGGCGAACGAAGCTGAGCAGCAACGGCTGTACCGGGTGCGCCACAGCTTGGCGCACGTGATGGCGCAGGCGGTGGTCGAGCGCTATCCGCAGGCGAAGATGGGCATCGGTCCCCCCATCGACACCGGTTTCTACTACGACTTCGACCTGGGACCGGACGAGGACGGCCGGCCGCGCTCCTTCACGCCGGAAGACATTGAGCAGATCGAGCGGCGCATGCGCCAGATCATCGGCCAGCGCCACCCGTTCGAGTACCGGGAGCTGAGCGCCGAGGACGCGCGCACGCAATTCGCCGACCAGCCCTACAAGCTGGAGCTGATCGACGCGATCATGGCCGGCGGCGCCGACGAATACGGGCAGGAGCAGGAGAACGGGGCAGAGCCGGTCCTGAGCACCTACCGGCAGAGCGACTTCGAGGACCTCTGCCGCGGCCCGCACGTCGAGCACACCGGGAAGATCCCCTCGGACGCCTTCACGCTGATGAACGTCGCCGGCGCCTACTGGCGCGGCGACGAGCACAAGCCGATGCTGCAGCGCATCTACGGCACCGCCTGGCTGCGCAAGCAGGACCTGCGCGACCACCTGCAGATGCTGGAGGAGGTAAAGAAACGCGACCACCGGCGGCTCGGCCGGGACCTGGAGCTGTTCACCTTCGACGACGAGGTGGGCCCGGGGCTGCCGCTGTGGCTGCCGCGCGGCGCGGTGCTGATCGAGGAGCTGGAAAAGCTCGCCAAGGAGGTCGAGTTCGCCGCCGGCTACGACCGCGTGCGCACGCCGCACCTGACCAAGGAATCGCTGTTCGTGCGCTCCGGCCACCTGCCCTACTTTGCCGAGAGCATGTTTCCGCCCATGCAGATGGAGGGCTTCTCCTACTACATCAAGCCCATGAACTGCCCCTTCCACCACAAGATCTTCGCCGAGCGGCCGCGCAGCTACCGCGACCTGCCCATGCGCCTGGCCGAGTACGGCACCTGCTACCGCTACGAGCAGTCGGGAGAGCTGTACGGCCTGCTGCGGGTGCGCTCCATGCAGATGAACGACGCACACATCTACTGCTCGGAGGAGCAGTTCGAGGAGGAGTTCCTGGCGGTCGTGGACATGTACCTGGGCTACTTCGAGCTGATGGGCCTGGAGCGCTACAGCATGCGGCTGAGCACCCATCACAAGCGCGGCCTTGGCAAGAAGTACGTGGACGACGAGCGGCTCTGGCTCAAGACGGAAGAGATGGTGAGGCGGGCCATGCAGCGCTCCGGCGTCCCCTTCGACGAGGTCGCCGACGAAGCCGCCTTCTATGGCCCCAAGATCGACGTACAGGTGTGGAGCGCCGCCGGCCGCGAGTTCAGCCTGGCCACCAACCAGGTCGACTTCGCGGTGCCGCCGCGCTTCGACCTGTCCTTCGTCAATCGCGACGGCCGGGACGAGACGCCGCTGTGCATCCACCGCGCGCCGCTCGGCACCCACGAACGCTTCATCGGCTTCCTGATCGAGCACTTCGCCGGCAGCTTCCCGGTGTGGCTGGCCCCGGAGCAGGTGCGCGTCGTGCCGATCGGCTCCGACCACCACGATGCTGCCGCGGACCTGGTGAAGGCGCTGCGCACGCTCGCCATCCGCGCGGACGCCGACTTGGGCGCGGAGCGCATGAACCGCAAGATCCGCGAGGCGCAGCTCATGAAGGTGCCCTACATGGCGGTGCTCGGCGACCGCGAAGTGACCGACGGCACGGTCGCGCTGCGCACCCGCGCAGGTTCCCGGGAGACCCTTTCCCGGCAGGCATTCATCGACCGCGTGCAGGACCGCATCGCCACCCGCTCCCAGGAGCTTTGAGCCATGCACGCCTGGCGGCGCCACAGCGCCCGAGGATCAGCACGGTGAGTCGCCCGAACATCGTCGTCATCATGAGCGACGAGCACGATCCGTACGTGGCCGGTTGCGGGGGCAATCGATTCGTGCACACGCCGCATATCGCGGAGCGGGGCTGACCGACCCACGCGCGCTGGCTTCGTCGATCCTGTCAACCGGCGTCGACGACCGCCACCTCCTCGCCGTACACGAGCTCCCAGCCGCGGAACACCAGCGCCACGCCCTTGAATGCCGCGTCCGGGTACTGCTGCGCCAGCCGGCCGTCCGCCAGGTAGGCACGCAACTGCGCGAGGGCATCATCGGCCACCGCTGTCACCCGTGCCTCGGTTTCGGGACCGCGGCTCAGGTACTTCAGCTCGATCACGAAGCCGTGCCGCATGCCCGGATAGCGCGCGACCAGCGGCTCCAGCACGATGTCCGCATAGCCCTTCGCCAGTTCCTGCTCCGTGTGGAAGACGAAGTACTCCGATGCGCCCAGGTAGGCCGCCAGGAATCCTTGCAGGACCTTCTCTCCCCGGATGTAGTCGCGGATGCCGGTGTGCTCGGTCACGGCCTTGGACAGCCGCTCGACGGCCGGCCGCCAATCGCCCTCCAGCGCCATCCGCCGCGTGAGCCGGTCGAACTCCACGAGGTTCAGCGAGAACACCCCGACGTCCCCGTAGGCGTCGCGCAGGTAGCCGTACATCAGCCGCCGCACGGTCTGGTTGGGGATGCCCAGACGCGGTACGCCGGCGACCACGTCGCGGATGCTCAGCAGGCCGAAGTAGTGCAGCAGGGAGATGAAGTTTTCCGGATCTGTCAGCCGCGCCTGCGGAAACGTCTCCACGATGTCGCTGTCCGTCCGTCCTTCGGCGATCACGCGGCGCAGCAAGTCGAAGTTGCCGTTCAACTGCCGCCCGGTGAGCAGCAGGTGGCGCAGCTTGCCGTAGTCGATGCGCACGTTGGTGTCGATCAGGTTGTCGGGGCCACGTTTGGCGGGAACCGAGTGCTTCAGGTAGTGGAGCACCATGTCGGTGTTGTAGATGACGGTTTCGGCGGTCTTCGCGAAACGGTAGCCGTCGTACCACTCGCGCATGGTGCCGAGCGCCGTCTCGACGTCCTGGTCGAACACTCCCAGGTCCCGGTAGGTCTCCAGCATGCGCCGCACCTCGCCCTCCGTGAAACCGAGCATCTCGTTGAACTCGGCCCGGAGGCTCAGGTTGGCGCCGATGTTGAAGCCGCTCGTGACGTCGTCCATGGTCACCGGCGAGACTCCGGTGACGAACAGCCGCTCGACGCTGCCATTCTCGGTGCCCGCCTTGAGCGTCGCGAAGAAGCTGCGGTAGAAGCCGCCGCCGTGGGTAAACGCGTGGTACGCTTCCGCTCCTTCGCCTGCCAGAATCGTGTTGGCGAAGTTGTCGTACTCGTCGATCAGGACGTAGAGCGGAATCCCCTCCCGCCGGGCGTGCAGGAACAGCTCGTCGAGCTGGCCATTGATGGTGGGCGGGGCCTGGATGCGGTCGAACGCCGCATCGGTGAAGAGGTCGGGATTGTCCTCCACGGCGTCCCGGACGTGCCTGCGGCAGTACTCGTCGAACTCCCGTTCCAGTCTGGCCGGATCGCTGCCGAAGGTGGAGAAGTTGAAGCGCACGACCACGTAGCGGCCGCGGTTCGGGGTCGGCAGCCGGCAGATGTCCAGGCCGCCGAACACCCGGTCGAAATCTTCCGCCTGATTACGGTCGTAGTAACTCTCCAGCATCGACAGCCAGCAGGTCTTGCCGAACCGCCGCGGGCGGATGAAGAAGACGAAGCGCTCCTGTTCCAACGCGTGCAGGAAGCGCGTCTTGTCGACGTACAGGCAGCCCTCCAGGCGGATGCCCTTGAAGTAGGCGCGCCCGTAGGGGATCGCGGGGAACTGCGCGAAACCGTGGGGCGACGTATCCGGCGAGGACATGCGACCATCCTACCAAAGGGTGCATGTCTCGCTCGGGCCGTGCCGTCGGACTCGCGGCGACGTCCGACCCGCGAACATGGCCGCAGCCCACCGGCGGCAAGGAGGAGCCACGCGGACAGCGACGACGTGCACTGGCGCAGCCGCCGACCTCGACGACGACCCGGTCAAGGACGCGGTCTGCCTGTCGCCACGGAACACCCCGGGACCGCGCATGCGGGGACATGGTATGATGTGGGGGGTTGCGCGGCGCCGTCCGACCATGGTAATTGGGACATGACGTAGACGTGCGCAAGCATGCACGAAGCTGCAGGGCAATTAGCTCAGCTGGATAGAGCGCTGGCCTCCGGAGCCAGAGGTCGTGGGTTCGAATCCCGCATTGCCCGTTCCTGACTTCTCGACGTCCCCCTCGCCCTCCCCTGCTTCTTCGGCCGGCCCTCCGGCGACGAGGTCCGGAACGCTCTGACTACACCTGAGGAGCCGTCACGAGCCCGTGGCGCCGAAGACCTCCCTTACGGTCGCCTGCACCGCCTCGCGCGCCGCGCCCTCCAGCGACGGGCGCGGACGCCCCAGCCGGGCGTTCGGTACGAGTCCGTGCAGCTCCATCGCCACCTTCACGCTCTCCAGCCAGCCGTGCTCGACGGCCACCGGCAGCCAGCGGTCCTCGTATCGCTCCACCATCGCCCACGCGGCGTCCACCTCGCCGGCCTGCAGGTGCCGGTAGAACCGCAAGGCCAGGTCGGGGCGGAACGGCGCCACCGTGCACAGGTAGGCGGCGCCGCCGAGCGGATAGCCCAGCATGAAGTTGCGCATCTGGCCTCCCGAGATCACCGCGAAGCTCTGATCGGCGGTCGCGCGCAGCAGGTCGTAGTACGCGTAGAACGGATCGCCGTCGTTCTTGATCCCGACGACCTCGTCGCGGGCGGCCAGCTCGCGCACGGTGGCGACCGGATACGGGTCGGGCCACGCGCCCCACACCAGCACGGGGATGCCGGCCGCGCCCCGGATGGCGTCGAAGTAGCCCACCAGCACCTCCCGCTCCTGACCCAGCCACGGATTGATCTGCACCTTGACCGCGTCGGCCCCCACGGCATCGGCGTGACGCAGAAACTCCCGGCACTCGTCGATGCTCCAGTAGCCCGTGGACGTCACGAACAGCGCGCGGCCGTCCACGGTGCGCGCGAACAGCTCGGTGAGCCTCCAGATCTCCTCCGAAGACAGGACCGAGAACTCGCTGCTGCCGTAGGTCAGAAGGATGACCGGAACCCGCTGCTCGCACAGCCAGCCGACGTAGCGGCGCATCGCTTCGTAGTCGACCGAGTGGTCGTCGGCGAAGCAGATGTTGACCGGGACCACCGGCCCCTTCAGCCGGTCGACGACGGCCCCGGAGCGGCTCACGAGTCCGCCTCCGCGTCGTCCGCCCGGTAGTGGAACAGCATGCGCACCGGCTCCTCGATCTCCCAGGTGCAGCGGCTGCCGGCGCGGATCAGGATCGCGTGCCCGGCGCGGTAGGTGGCGCTGCGGCCGTCCTGATCGGTGATGCGGACACGCCCGGAGATCAGGTAGATCGCCTCGTCACCGGCATACCGCGACCAGAACGAACCCTCGGTGCAGGTCCAGACGGCGATCCACGTGCTGTCGTCCTCAGCGCGGTACAGGTCCCGCGACGCCATCACGGGCGGTCCGCTCAGGATCTGCTCGGCCGCCATCGGCCACGGCTCCAGGTCGTCGGTCATCACGTCGAGCACGGGGATCGGGGTTCCCATGGCCGGCCATTGTCCACGGCGCCGCGTCGGACCACAACGGATCCGGTTGGCGCCTTCTGTCACATACGTGGCGCGATCCGACCATGACCGGGGGGCACGTCGGCCGTATGTTCCGATCGAAGCGGACGAAAGGAGCGGCTTGGTGGAAACCGTACTGGTTACGGGGGCGTCGTCGGGTATCGGCAAGGCGACGGCCCGAAAGCTCGTCGAAGACGGCTACACGGTCTACGTGGCCGCGCGTCGCCTCGCGCAGATGCACGACCTCGCGGAGATCGGCGCGGTTGCGGTGCAGATGGACGTCACCGGAGAAGAGGACGTCCGGAGGGTGGTGAAGCAGATCGAGGCCGAGTGCGGCGATCCGCTGCTTCCGTTGGCCATCGGGCGAGCGATCTCGTTCGAGGCGTTCGATCCACCCTTGTTCGCGGCGACCTGCAGCCCCGACCTGAACGTGGCTGCCCGGCGGCTCGCGCAGCACAAGAAGCTGATCGGGCCGATACGGCTTTCGGTGGTTCGGTCCGAGACCGGGACGGTCATGAAGATCATCTGGCCTCCGGATGTGACGCCGCCGCGGTCGCTCTCGATGACCGAGCTGGTGTTCTGGGTGACGCTTGCCCGTTTGTGCACGCGCGCACCGATCCGTCCGATCCGGGTGACGTCACCGGATCCCCCGGATGACTCCGAGGCCTACCGCGACTACTTCGGCGTGGCGGTGACGAAAGGTCCCGCCTGGTCCGTTGCGTTCTCGGCGCAGGACGCGACCCGGCCCTTCCTGACCGCCAACGACCGGATGTGGAGCTTCTTCGAACCCGAGCTGCGCCGTCGATTGTCCGAGCTGGAAGCCGGGACGACGGCCGAAGAGCGGGTCCGGGCCTCACTGCTGGAGCGGCTCCCCACGGGCGCCGGGTCGATGGGGGCCGTCGCTCACGACTTGGCGATGAGCACGCGGACGCTGCAACGGCGGCTCAGGGATGAAGGGATCACCTTTCAACGGGTTCTGGACGATACCCGGGAGTCCCTGGCGCTCCACTACCTCGCGGAGTCGGACATGCCGGCCGGAGAGATCGCGTTCCTCCTCGGCTACGAGGACACCCGCTCCTTCTACCGGGCCTTCCGCGTCTGGACCGGCAAGACCCCGGAACTCGCGCGCGGCGCCTCCGGCTCACCGTAATCCTCCCCCCCCAAGGGGCCGCGTCCGCAGCCCACGAACTTCGACCTCACGGGTCGTGACGATCAACAGAAGGCCCTTTCGGCGCGCACCTCCGGACACTCCCTGAATTCTGTTATAACGCACGTCCGGATGGCGAGGTTGCTCGTTCGGTGGCTGCAGCGAGGATGGCAGCTCCCGAGCGAGGCGGTGACCGGGAGGCGGCTCTCCTTCGTCCTGCTGCTCACCACGCTCGCAGCGCACCTCGCGTGCATCTCCTGGATCGTCGCCGGCGGTGTGGCCGAGGCCGCACGCCTCCAAGTCTACCTGCCGCTCGCAGCATCGGCGGCTCTGGCCGTGGCGATGTTCGCGATGCGCCGCGCCGTGCGGGTACGGGCGGTCACCGTCGCCCGAGGCGCCGCGGTCCTGATCGCGCTCGCGCTGCTGGACGGCCCGCCGGTGTTCGTGCCCGCTCTGCTCACGGCGCCGCTGCTGATCGAGCCGGTGCTCTACGACGACGACCGCGTCGGCATGGCGCTGTCCGGCGGGTTCTTCGCCGTCGCGCTGGCGGTCATGGCCACGCGCGCGCCGGCCGGGCCGCCCCCACCCGTTCACTACCTGGCGACATTCGCGCTTGTGACCGGTCTGCCCGCGGGATTGGGCTGGGTGGCGACCCTCCACCGCGAGCGGGTGGTCGAGCTCACCGCGCGCGTGCGCAGCCTGGACTCCACCATCGGACGCCTTGCCCGCGCGAACCGGGAGTTCCAGGCGTACGCCGGGACGGTCAAGTCGGAAAGCGCGGCCGAGGAGCGCAGCCGGATCACCCGCGAGCTGCACGACACCGTCGGGTACGCCCTGACCAACGTCATCGTCATGATGGACGCCGCCAAGGCGCGGGCGCGCGAGGAACCCGAATCCCTGGACTCGCTCCTGGACGACGTGCGCGCGCAGAGCGAGCTGGCGCTGAACGACACGCGGCGGATCCTGCACCTGTTGCGCTCCGTCGAGCAGTTCGAGCGCAAGGGCATCGACGCGATCTTCCAGCTCACGCGCGCGTTCGAGGAGGCGATGGGCCTGTCGGTCGAGCTGCACGTGGGCAACCTGCCGCCCACGCTCGGGCCGCGCATCGACTCGGTGCTGTTCCGCCTGGTCCAGGAGGGCCTGACCAACGCGTTCCGGCATGGGAACGCTTCCCGCGTACGGATTACCATGTGGCGGGCGTCCGAGGAGATCCGGGTGAGCGTATGGGACAACGGCAGCGGCTTGCCGGCGGACGGAACGGTCCAGGACGGCATCGGCATGTCCGGCATGCGGGAGCGGTTCGCCGACCTCGGCGGCGGGATCAGCGCCCGCAACGTCCCGGACGGGTTCCAGCTCTCGGGCACGATTCCGTACGCGATGGGAGACATCATTGGACCGGATCAAGGTTCTGATCGCGGATGACCAGCGGCTGTTCGCGCACGGCATAGAGATCATCCTGCGCACCTACGGGAAGGACGGGATAACCGTCGCCGGGATCGCCGAGAACGGCAGCCAGGCAGTCCGCATGGCAGAGCGCCTGCGCCCGGACGTCATCCTCATGGACGTCCGCATGCCGGTGATGGACGGCACGGAGGCCACGCGGACCATTCACCGGAAGCACCCGGCGATCAAGATCCTGATGCTGACCACGTTCGACGACGACGACTACGTGTTCAGCGCCCTGGACGCCGGCGCGATCGGCTACGTGCTCAAGAACGTCAAGCCCGACCAGCTCGTGACCGCGATCCGTGCCGTGCACGCCGGCGACTACTTCGTGTCGCCGGCCGTGGGCTACAAGCTCGTGCAACGCGCCCAGGAAGGCGTGCAGATGGGCAAGCGGGATGCGGCCCAGTTCCAGGGGGAGCTCAACTTCATCCAGTCGAAGTTCGAGAGCCTGACGCGCCGCGAGGCCGAGATCCTGCACCTGTTGCTGCGCGACTTCGACAACCGGGAGATCGCCGAGCGCCTGTTCATCGCCGAGCAGACGGTCCGCAACCACGTCAGCGTCATCTACACCAAGCTGGGCGTCGGCGACCGCACGCACGCGAAGCGCGCCGCCAAGGAGGTCCTGAAAGCCCCGTAGGCGGTACTCCCGTACTACGTCCGCGACAACGTGACTCGCGTACCATGGCCGTCCGCGAAGGGGCGCCTGAGAATCGGCCCGTGGCGGTCATGCTCACGACCAAGAAGGATGGAGCGCTCTCCGCCCAGGCCCGCCTGACGCCGGCGACGTCGGCCGCCGGACTCGGCGCGCGGCTGGAGCGCTACAAGTACTTCTACATCCTGCTGCTGCCGGCGGTCCTGTTCTACTTCATCTTCAACTACGTCCCCATGTACGGGATCGTGCTGGCCTTCAAGCACTACCGGTTCAACACGCCCAGCGCGCTCGGCGACCTGCCCATCATCAGTTACGTCGGGCAGTTCATGAACATGAAGTGGGTCGGGCTGCAGTGGTTCGAGATGCTGTGGGGAAGACCGGACTTCTGGCGCGCCTTCACCAACACGCTGCTCATCAGCTTCTACCGCATTCTGTTCGGCTTCCCCGCCCCCATCATCCTGGCGTTGCTGATGAACGAGGTGCAGCAGGGCGGCTTGAAGCGCGTGTATCAGACCGTCTACACCTTTCCCCACTTTCTCTCCTGGGTCCTGGTCGCAGGCGTGCTGTTCGGAATACTCAGCACCAACGGCGCCCTCAACCAGCTCATCGTCAAGCTCGGCGGCGCGAAGGCCCAGTTTCTGACCGATACCTCCCTGTTCCGGGGCCTCCTGGTGAGCACGGAGATCTGGAAGAGCATCGGCTGGGGATCGATCATCTTCCTGGCGGCGATCGCCGGCATCGATCCCCAGCTCTACGAGGCGGCGACCATCGACGGAGCCGGCCGCTGGAAGTGCATGCTCCACATCACCTGGCCGGGCATCACGACCACGGCCGTCATCCTGCTCATCCTGCAGGTGGGCAACATCCTCAACGCCGGCTTCGACCAGATCCTCAACATGATGAACCCGGCCGTGTACGAGGTCGCCGACATCATCGACACCTACGTGTTCAGAATGTCCTTCTGGGATTCCAAGAACTTCGGCTTCACGACCGCCGTGGGCCTGTTCAAGTCGGTCATCAACTTCGTGCTCCTGCTCGCCGCCAACTGGGGAGCAAGATTGCTCGGCCAACAGGGATTGTTCTAGGGCAGCCCGGGACATGTCTGACCGACTGCTCGGCGTTGATCGCCAGACCCTTGCCGGATCGTACCGGGAACGGAAGAAAGCATATGCCCGGACGCGGAGCGCGGGCGACAAGCTGGCGGACGCCGTCATCCACAGCGTGCTGCTGGTGCTCCTGGTGCTCACGGTCGTGCCCTTCTACTACATGCTGGTGGTCTCGTTCGCGCGCTACGAGGATGTGACCGGCGGGGCCTTCTACCTGATTCCCAAGCACATCGACCTGGGCGCCTACGCGTTCATCTTCGAAGACGACACGATTCCGCGGGCGTTCCTTGTCAGCACCGCGGTCACCATCGTCGGCACCGCGGTGAGCATGCTGGTCACCACATCGGCTGCCTACGCGCTGTCCAAGAAGGGCCTGCCGGGGCGCAACGCCATCTTCACCTACATCATCATCACCATGTTCTTCTCGGGCGGGCTCATTCCCCTCTACCTGGTGATGCAGGACCTCGGCTTCATCGACAGCTACCTGGTGATGATCATCCCACTGGCAGTCAACACGTTCTTTCTCATCCTCATGAAGAATTACTTCCTGACCATCCCGGAATCCCTGGAGGAGTCGGCGAAGATCGACGGGGCCAACGACATCCTCATCATGTTCCGGATCGTGGTCCCCATCGCCGCCCCGATCATGGCGACGATATCGCTCTTCTACGCGGTCACCTTCTGGAACGACTGGTGGTTCCCGATGCTGTTCCTGCAGGATCCCGACAAGTATCCGTTGCAGCTCCTGCTGCGCAGGATCGTCATCGAGCAGGAGATGGCCACCCGGCTCGACCGCGTCTCGGTCATGTTCGGCAAGCACTATTACCGGCTGTCCGTACAGATGGCCACGGTCGCGATCGCGACCCTGCCTATCCTCATCGTGTATCCGTTCGTGCAGAAATATTTCGCACGAGGGATCATGATCGGTGCGATCAAGGCATGAATTCGGACCTGATTCGGGCGCATGCCCGAAAAACACAGGAGGATACGATGAGAAGACTCATCAAGGTGCTGGCGATCGTATTCGTCCAGCTCATGGTAGTCGCGACACTCGGCTTCGCGGAACCGATCGAGGTAACCCTGGGGAGCATCAACATCGGTGCGGCGTTCCCGGAGGGAGCCGAGGATCCGATGCGCGACTGGATCGAGGAGCGGTTCGACATAACGCTCACCCCGAAGGACTACAACTGGGGTGACATGGAAACCAAGATCAACACCTGGGCGGCATCATCGACGCTCCCCGACGTGTTCTTCATGGCCCACATCGGCACCGGCAGGTATTTCCAGTGGATCGAGGACGGCGTCGTCCGGGCGCTGCCGGAGGACCTCTCGGCATGGCCGGACCTGGAGTGGACGGTCGAGAATACCGGCGTGCGTACGTACGACGTGGACGGCCGCACGTACGCGCTGCCGCGGGGCGGCGCGAAGGTCCTGCCCTCCAGCCACCCGGAGCTGGCCACCT
This sequence comes from Spirochaetia bacterium, assembly GCA_965215345.1. GTDB lineage: Bacteria > Spirochaetota > Spirochaetia > SZUA-6 > Bin103 > CATQHW01. The sequence continues at coordinate 4,794,279 of CBDCDL010000002.1, forward strand.
CCAACCTGTCCTGGGGCGGCCGCACCCTGTTCGTGCGCAAGGACTGGATGGAGAAGCTCGGCATCGACGATCCGCAGACGGCCGAGGAGTTCATCGAGATGTGCGTGCGGTTCGTCACGGACGATCCCGACGGCAACGGCGAGGACGACACCCTGGGCTTCAGCCTGCGGGCGATCTGGCCCTTCCACAGCCAGACGTTCGGCTACGGATTCACCGACGGAAACTGGATCAAGGTGGGCGACGAGTACCACCTGGGCACCACCACGCGGGCGGCATTCGAGCTGTTCAGCTTCCTGCGCGAGCTCTACCAGCGTGGCGGCCTGGATCCCGACTTCATCCTGAACACCGGCGGCTTCGACTCCGTGGACCTGTTCGCCACCGACAAGGCGGGACTGACCAACTTCCAGTCCGTTCCCGTGCACTACAACGGATTCGTGGAGCGCTGGAAGCAGTTCAACCCGGACCGCAACTTCTTCGACCACGTGAAGGTGCTGCGGCCCTTCCCGGTCGACGGCTACGACTTTCACGCCATCGGGCGCGCGGGCGAGACCGGATTCTGGTCGGAGAGCTTCATCGCCGGCACCGTCGACGACGAGAAGCTGAGCCGCATCATGGACCTCTACAACTGGCTGTACAGCCCGGAAGGGACCATGACGGTCATGTTCGGTCACGAGGGGCAGGACTACCGCATGGACGGGGCCGAGATCGTGCCCCTGAAGACCGACGCGGACGGCAACCCGCTGGTCGCGAGCGATCTCTATCCGATCATGAGCGCGGCCGGCGGCTTCTCCTACCTGGCCAACTGGCCGGAGGACAATGTCCAGTACGTCAATCCCAAGATCCCGGCGGAAGTCCGGGCGGCATCCATCGCCGAGATCGAGTGGTTCCACTCGGTCGGCGGCAGGGACACGCCGGCGATTCCCGCCGTGCAGGCGATCGACGTGCCGGAGAAGCAGAACCTGACCATCGACGCCGGCGCCTCCTGGGCCCGGTTCATCATCGACGACTCCGGCAAGTCCAACGAGGAACTGTATCAGGAGATGATCGACGAGTGGAACGCCAACGGCTACGCGGACGCCGTGGCGGCGATCACCGCGAAGGCGAAGGAGATGGGCCTGTAGGCCCACGCCAACCCTTGCGGTCTGCGGCCGTGCCATCACGAGGTGGTGGCACGGCCTTTTTGACCTGCGATCGCCAGCAACCGGTTGGCCACCCGGGGCCATCGGGTAGAATCGCCCTCATGTCCTTCAAGTACAGCCTGCAGTGCGACACCCTGCAGTGGGTCGGATACCACGTCCTCGAAGAGCCCGACGTGGTGCTGGCAGCGGCCCGCGATGCCGGCTACGAGGGCGTCGACCTGCCCGGCAACCCGCAGGCGGTCGATGCCCGCGAATGGCGCACGCGGGTCGCGGACTACGGTCTGGCGGTGCCTGAGGTGCTCGCCGCCTGGGGCTACTACCACGCCGGCGAGGAGCGCAACCTGGCCAGCTCGGATCCCGCCACGCGGGCGTACGCCGTACAGTACGCCAAAGACACCGTCGACCTGGCCGCGGACCTGGGCGCCAGCTTCACGGAGCTGTGCGCGGCGCAACCGGCGGTCCCGCAACTCCCCTTCCCGGTCGAGCCGGTGGCGGCGCTGCGCGACAACTTCCGGCAGTCGATCAGGGAGATCTGCGCGCACGCGGCGCCGCGCGGCATCACCATCCTGCTGGAGCCGCTCAACACCTACGAGGGACTTCCGGAGGTGTTGACCACCCTGTACGAGGCGGTCAACTACATCGACGAGCTGGGGATCGACAACCTCGGCGTGCAGCCCGACGTGTACCACATGAACGTCGAGGAAGGTTCGATTCCGGACGCGCTGCGCCACGCCGGCCGGCACATCAGGCACTTCCACCTCAATGAGACCAACCACTGCCAGCACGGCACCGGCCACGGCGACTACCAGGAGATCTTCAGGATCCTCAAGGGGATCGGCTACGACGGTTACCTGTGCACGTACCTGCCCAAGACCACGCAGGCGATCCTGCAGGGCGGTGCGGCCAATCCGGACCGGCCGGACCTGGCCGAGGTCCTGGACGGCCTGCTCGGCTTCCTGAAGGAGACCGAGCGCACCGTCGACCAGTCGCGCGGGTTCTACGAGGCCGGCGGCTTCCGGAGCTGATCGAACGATGAGCCTCGACACCCGGCTCGCGGAGCTGGCCGAGCGGGGCTACACCATCGTGCCCGGCGCGCTGCCGGCGGCCGAGGTCGCCGCCACGTGTCGTGCCGTGCGCGAGTTGCTCGACGCCGAGGAGCCGGTGGCGCGCACCACGGGCACGCAGACCGACAACCTGCGCAACGCCCACGCCATCGTCGGCAAGCACCCGCACTTCCACGAGTTCTACCTCAACCCGCCGGTCATGGACATCGTGCGCGCCGTGCTCGGCGACGGCGCGCTGCTGTACGACGGGAACATCCGCGTCCCCATGCCGACCGGACGGCGGGACGCGGCCAAGGGTTTCCAGGTGCACGTCGACCGCGAGGACTACACGGTGCTGCCGTTCGCCGGCGGCGCGCACTTCCCCATGGCGCTGAACGTGGTCTGGTGCCTGGTCGACTTCGACCATCGCAACGGCGGGACGCTGCTCTGGCCCGGCTCGCACCGGTCCTGCGCGGTGCCGGACCCCGACTTGGCCCCGGACGGGTCAGTCCAGGTCGAGGCGCGCGCCGGGTCCGCCATCGTCTGGGACGCCGCGCTCTGGCACCAGGGCGGCATCAACCGCGGCGACGAGCCGCGCTGGACGGTGATCGGCTACTACCTGCGGCCGTGGCTGCGCGGCAAGACCGACAGCATCCGCATGCTGCCCCCCGCGGCGGTCGAGCGCATGTCGGACGCCGCAAAGCGGCTGGTCGGCATCACCTCGGCCGCGCCCGACTACTCGGAGGTCAAGGCGCTCGACGACCGGCAGCTCGCGGAGCTGACCCGGGAGCAGCGCACGGTCCTGGGCTTCCCCGTCTACTGAAGCTGTCTTCATGATCAGCCCCCGGACGCGGTCCGTCGGCGTGGCACGCTGAACCCCGGCCCGTTCACTGCGTCGAAGGGATGGTCTGAGACCGAGCCCCGCGGTACGGTGCGCTCATGGAACGGCGGGAGCGGGCATCCGTGACCGTGGGCGCATCCGGATTGCGCGTGCCGCGGATCGGTCTGGGCACCGGTCTGCACGGCGAGGTGTCGGAGCGGCAATCGGTGGCCACCATCGAGCACGCCATGGCGTGCGGCGTGCGCTTCTTCGATACCGCCCCGCTGTACGGCAACGGGCTCGCCGAGGAGCGGCTCGGCATCGCCCTGCGCGGCGTTCCGCGCGACAGCTACGTGCTCAACACCAAGGTGGGCATCCTTTCCGGCGGAGTGGCCGGCGGCTTCGACTACGACTTCAGCGCGCCCGGCGTGGAGCGCTGCTTCGAGCGCAGCCTGCACCGCCTCGGTACCGGGCGGATCGACATCCTGCATCTGCACGAGCCGGAAGGGTTCGCCGACCAGGTGCTGCACGAGACCCTGCCGCTGGTGGCGGGGTGGCGCGAGCGGGGCCTGATCCGGGCCGTGAGCGCCGGCGTCAACCACTGGGACATGGTGGAGCCGTTCGTCGAGCATCTGGACTGCGTGCTGCTGGCGGGGCGCTACACGCTGCTGGAGCAGGGCGCGCTGCCGTTCCTGGAGCGCCAGCGGCAGTCAGGGCGCCCGGTGCTCGGCGCCGGCATCTTCAACAGCGGCATCCTGGCCACCGGCCCGCGCGGCGGCACGCGATACAATTACGTTCCGGCGCCGCAGGAGGTGCAGGAGCGAAGGGGCCGCCTGCGGCAGGTGTGCGAACGGCACGGAGTGGAGTTGCCGCACGCGGCGGTGCAGTTCGTGGCCGCGCAGCCGGCCATAGCCTCGCTGATCTTCGGCGCCTGCAGCCCCGCCGAGTTGGATCAGGCGCTGGCCGGCACGCGCGCAGCCCCGGCGCCGGCCCTCTGGGCGGAATTGCGCGCGGCTGGGCTGCTCGAACCCGGTGCTCCGCTCCCCGAGGCACGGTAGCGAAGCCTGGCAGGCTGACGGGACGATTCAGCGGCGTGCGGCACTGTCAGCGGCGTGCGGCACTGCGTGCGTGCACGGTACAGAAGATTCGCTGCGACGTGACGTCGAACAGCGGGTCCGACTGCTGGTTGGCGCGCAGCTCGCGCCGCGCGATGGGCAGTCCCGCTCCCCATCGCTGCACGAGGTCGAGGACTCGCATCGCCTCCGCTACCAGCGGGTTGCGGTACGCGACGAAGCCCGGCTGGCCGAAGTTCCGGGCCGAGACTTCGCCGTAGGGGCCGCCCGGACTGTTGATCTCGATGCGGTCGTCGTACCAGTACACGTGGATCGGGCTGTTGGTACCTTCGTAGCTGCGGTGCATCACCGCGTTGCGGACGAGTTGCCGAAGCGCTCCGAGGGCATGCGTGGATGCGCGCGTCTCCAGCGCGCCGGAGGCAACGTCGACCGCCGTACGGTTGTGAGAATCAAGCTTGTCTTCGAGGCTTCCGATCAGGGGTCCGATCGCTCCGTCGAACAGGCGTTCGTCCACGATCGGGCTGTCCAGCGCGGTCCCGGCGATACGAAGAAACTGAACGTAAGCTCCCGGCAGGTAGTCCCGCGGGTGCTTTCCCAGAATCAGTATCCCGCAGATCGTGGGCCGCGGGTCGTCGGCCGATGCGAGCATCTTCATGGACGCGAGCCGCTCGATGGTGCTGCGGTCGTTCTGCTCCAACGTCGCCGCGTCCACCGCGCGCGGCAGGTACTCCTCTTCGAAGTAGCGCAGATCCAGGTCGGCGAGCCGCGCTCCCGGTGCCGTACGTGCATCGAATGAGCTCTCGTGGTGGCGGCGCTTCTCGTTGAGGATCCGTTCGTCCTGCAGGCTCGCCACGGCACGCCGCGGCCCCACGCGAATCCAGGTGCGTCCCCGGTAGCGGACCGGCGGGGAGTCGGCCGGCTGGACGGTGACGACCGCAACGTCGTGTCCCGCCACGGCGTGCGTGCCGACGGTCAACGTCGGTGGCGGCACGATGTTGCCGTCGGTCTTGATGTCGGCAAGCTGACGCAGCAGTGCATCCGTGATCGGCAGACCGGTGGGCCTGCCCGCGTCATTCACTCCGACGAACACGACGCCGGGACGCTGGTGGTCGGGGAGGTCGTTGGCAAAGGCGCATACGGCCTCCCTGATGCCGGTTGGGGCGTCTCCGCGCAGCGACTCCTTGCGCTCGACCAGGTCGGACTCGACGTCCTGCGCCATGGCCCTGAGCTCGGATGCGGAGTAGCCGCGCGCGGTGCCCATGGCTTCCGAATTGAAGGGCTGACGATGGCCGTGGTCAACCCGGTGGCGGTTCCACGATCCGGGAACCGGTGAGGACCTGCTCACGATTACGGAGATGCGCGAGCGGTGGGAGCGGACGCGACGGGAGCGCAACGAGGCCGAAACCCGCCTCAAGGCGGAAGCTGCGGCCCGCCGCGCAACCGAGGCGCGCGCCCGGGAACTGAAGGCATTGCTGCTGGAGCGCGACGGCGACGGGAACGAGTCGCGAACGCCGTGATCAGCGGAGACTCGACGATTCCCAGGATGGCGGATGAACGGCAGGCCACTTGACGACGGGTCACGCGCCGTTCTCGTAGACGCTAAGGGACGGCGCAAGAATAAATGCCGATTTTGGTGTGCTCAAGAGCGGGGACAGATGGTGTAGTTGCGCAGTGGTTGAGTCTGGTGAGGTTGCAGGGCGATGGAGGCGAACTCGGCGTCGGCTATCTTGACGCCGGTTGGGTACTCCTGTTCGACCAGCTGGGCGACGACCGACAGGCCGGAGTCGGTGGTGGTGGTGCGGATGTGGTTGAGGATCGTCTCATAGTCGCGCAGCGGCACGCCGGCCCAGTTCTTGCTGATCTCACTGAACAGGCGGTGATCGATCGGATTCCACTTGGAGGCGCCACTGGGGTAGTGACAGACGGTGATCTTGAGGCGGTGCGGGTCGACGAGGCGTGTCTGGAGGGCATACTTGAAGCTTCTGATGCGCGGCGAGTTGCTGCCGCCGGAGTCGGCGAGGACCAGCAGTTCGCGGGCGTCGGGGTAGTGCTGGAGTCCTTCGTCTTGCCACCAGCGCAGCAGGTTGTCGGCGGCGAAGTCGGGGGTGTCGTGTGAGGTGCCGACGACCACGAAGCCGCGGTTGGCGCCCAAGTCGTAGACGCCGTAGGGGATGGCGATGCCGTCGGCCTGGGAGCGGAAGTCGTGGTCGTTGACGGCTTGAGGGGAACGTTCCCAGGTCGTGCCGTGGTTCTTGAAGTTGCCGACCAGTTCACGCTTCTTGGTGTCGATGCTGACGATCGGCAAGCCGCGTTCGGCGAACCTCCGCCGCTGCTGTGTGATGTGCTGGAACTGTTCGTCGCGGTCCGGGCCGGAGCCGGCCGAGACGCGCTTGTGGTTGACGCGCAGCCGATAGTCGAGGTCCTTGAGGAGGCGGGCCACGGTCCTGGCACCGACCTGGATGCCGCCTGAGGCCAGTTCGTCGGAGATCTTCTCGGTGGTGCGGCGTGTCCAGCGGATGCCGGTGATCGGGTCGCCGGCGGTGTCGGGTTGCAGCGCCTGTTCGATGGCGGCGATCACCTCGGGCGTTTTTTTTCCACCGGCGGCCGCCCGCCACCGGGGCGGCGCACGCGGGTGCGCTCGACGTCGCCGGCGATCAGTTGCTTGCGTCCTGTGGCCACGGTACCGGCATCGATGCCGAGCAACGATGCGATGCGCCGGTCGCCGCCCCAGCCGCATTTGAGCGATTCGAGGCCGGCGTACAGGCGGCGCTGACGTTCATCGAGCAAGCTGGCGAACAGCACGATTGCGGCGCGCAGTTCCTCGGGCACGAGGTCGGCATCCGGCAGCGGTCCGGTCAGCCCGGGGGCGGCCAGCACAGCGCGCCGGGCGCTCAGTTGCTGCGCCTTGCGGGTGCGGTCGGCGGCGCAGTACAGGAATCGACCGGCAAGGCTGTGACGGGTCAGCTTGCCGTCCCGCACGAGCGTACGCAAGGCATCCTGGGTGCCGACGTGCAGCCGGTTGTCCAACTCGTCGCTGAACTGTCCGGTCGGCGCATCGGTGACCATCGCTGCGGCGGTGGCCAGCAGGGTGCCGGCAGTCGAGAACCGTACGTTGCGGAACGACCACAGGCCGTGCTCATCGAAGTCGATGAGTTCTGCCAGGGTGTAGTAACCGCCGCGGTGGGAGTAGCTGGTGCGGTAGGGCAGTTGCTTGAGCTTGCGAAAGGCGGTGCGTCTGGCGCGGGTGCCGAGCGCCGCCATGACGTCCGGCAGCGAGGCGACGGTCTGCTGACGAAACAGGTCGACGATCGCGGCGGTCGAGTACTGGGGCGTTCTCATTGTGGCACTATTACGAATGTCATATTCGTAATAGTGCCACAATGATGCTGCGCTTTCCACCGGAAACGCCACGAGAGCCGTCATCCGGCCATCGCGGCCTACTGGGAGCGGCTTGATTGCGTCCGTTTACATGGACTTAATTCTGCGCCGTCCCTAAGGACTACCGACTCCGCCTACCCTCACAGCCGCTGTTCGTTCAGGAGCGGCCCGAACGGTGGCGGGATGCGGCGGCGGAGTCCAGGACGCTGCCGATGTCGAGCAGGTAGATCTGCCGGCCGCCGGCGTGAGCGGAGTCGATGGTGACCAGCCGGCCGCTCGGGTCGGAGCGCGGGTGCAGGTCGCAGCGCGACTCGTTCCGGTACGCCTCCGGCGCGCGGAATCCGCCCAGCTCGACACGGGTGGTGCTGGGCACGTGGTACAGGTACAGCTCCTGGGTGCGGGTCCCTTCCCGCGGGTAGCAGTCGTTGAGGATCCAGTCGCGGTTGCTCAGGTAGGTGCAATGCCCGTCCAGGGTCATCGCGTGCTTACCGATTACTGCTACTTGGTCGGTCCGATCCCGATACATAGAACGAACCCTGGTGCGAGGGTTGCCATGACCACGCCAGGATGGTCTGGAGATCGCGCCAGATGAAGTGCGACATGCCGCCATAGTCGTCGACCACGTGCAGGTCGGAGCCGTCGGCCGCCGCGGTGAACATGCGCGTGCGGATGCCGCTGCCGAGGCGCCGTCGTGGGTGGCGTCGAGTTGGCGCTTCACCGGACGACCCCGAGGGGGGGCTCGATCAGGAGGCGGCCACCGGCTCGCAGGCGAGGCTGAACACCGTGTCGGTCATCCAGCGCTTGAAGCTGTCGTTGTCCACGAACTGCTTGAACAGCTCCGTGTCGTCGCGCATCACCGCGGTCATCACGCGCAGCAGCGCCTTGTCGTGCTCGATCCGCGCGTTCTGCCGATCCGAGTTGCGCTGGGCGTTGCGGAAGGCGGTGTCCTCCCGCACACGCTCCGGGATGGTCTCGATGATGAGCTGCCGCACGCGGTCGGCGTCCTCCCACTTGATGTCGCCGAAGTGCTCGTTGAACGTGCGCAGGATGCTCGACAGCCGGTCCAGCTCGGGCTCGCCGCGGCCGCCGCCACCGGCGCCCGGCACCGGATCGATCTCGGCGTCCTCGTCCGGCAGCATGATGCGCTGCATCGCCCGCTTCTCCACCCGGTAGCTGTCCAGGTCGATGGCGTCGAGGATGCCCTTGGAGAGGTCCGGCTCCTCGGGGGCCGGCAGCTTGGGGATGAGGAAGTTCAGGAAGATCGAGCGCTTCTCCCACTCGGCATTGGTGTATGGCAGCACCGACGACAGGAAGGCGTAGGTGCGCACGAACGTCTTGGCGCCGCCCTTGAACGCCACCTGTCCATCCTCGTCCAGCTCGCTCCGGTAGACCGCCACGCAAGCGTCCAGGATCGGATCGAGCCGGTCGCGATCCTCCCCGCCCAGGTAGCGCCGCACGAGCGCCTCGACCTGCTCCTCGGCATAGACCTGAGCGCGGTCCAGGTCCGCCTGCAGGTCGTGCAGCTTGTCGGGGTCGGTCTCGTCGGCCAGGATCGTCGCCCGGTAGAAGTCCGCGAACGCGTCGCGGATGGTGTCGGCGTGGTTGAGGAAGTCGAGCACGAACACGTCGTGCTTCTTGGGGTGCGCCCGGTTCAGGCGCGACAGGGTCTGCACCGCCTTGATGCCGGACAGCGTCTTGTCCACGTACATGGTGTGCAGCAGCGGTTCGTCGTAGCCGGTCTGGAACTTGTCCGCGCACACCAGGAAGCGGTAGGGATCCTCCCGGAACCGCGCGGCGATCTGCGATGAGGGCAGGCCGTTCAGCGCCGCCTCGGTGACCTTCGCCCCGCCCAGCTCGTACTCGCCCGAGAAGGCGACCAGCGCCTGGTAGCGGCTCTTCCGCTCGGCCAGGTAGTCGCGGATGGCGTGGTGGTACTGGATCGCGCGTTCGATGCCGTTGGTGACCACCATCGCCCGCGCCGCGCCGCCGATCCTGCCCTGCGAGAGCACCTGGTCGTGGAAATGGTCGACCATGATCTCGGCTTTGAGGCGGATCGCGTGGTCGCTGCCCTCCACGAACCGGCGCAGCTTCTTCTGCGCCTTGCGGGCGTCGAACTCCGGGTCGTCCTGCACCGTCTTGGCGAGCCGGTAGTAGCTGGCCACCGGCGTGTAGTGGGCCAGCACGTCCAGGATGAACCCCTCCTGGATCGCCTGCTTCATGGTGTAGCTGTGGAACGCGTGATGCCTGACCGTGCCGTCCGGCTGCGGGTCCGGGGTCCCGAAGATCTCCAGCGTCCTGTTCTTGGGCGTGGCCGTGAACGCGAAGTAGCTGGCGTTGGGCAGCAGCTTGCGCGACTCCATCTCGCGGTTGATCCGGTCCTCGAACGTCTCCCCTTCGCCTGCCTCGCCTGTCTCCGAAAGCGCCTGCGTCATGGCCGCGCTGGTGCGCCCGCCCTGGCTGGAGTGCGCCTCGTCGATGACGATCGCGAAGCTGCGCCCGCGCTGCCCGGTGCCGATCTCGTCCAGGATGAACGGGAACTTCTGGACCGTGGAGATGATGATCTTCTTGCCGCTCTCGATGAACCGGCGCAGGTCGCCGGAGCGGTCGGCATGCCCCACGGTTGCCGACACTTGGGCGTAGTGCCGGATCGTGTCGCGGATCTGACGGTCGAGGATGACCCGGTCGGTAACCACGATGATCGAGTCGAACACCGGCGCGTCGGCCCGGGTCAGCCCGATCAGTTGGTGGGCCAGCCAGGCGATGGAGTTGCTCTTGCCGCTGCCGGCCGAGTGCTGGATCAGGTAGCGCCGGCCCGCCCCGTGGGAGCGGGCGTCGTCCAGCAGCCGGCGCACCACGTCGAGCTGGTGGTAGCGCGGCCAGATCTGGTCCCTCCGCTTCCTGCCGCTCGTCTCGTCCTTCGCCTCCACCACCTGGGCGTAGTTCTCCAGGATGTCGGTGAGGCCCCGCCGGGTCAGGACCTCCCGCCACAGGTAGTCGATCGCCAGCCCGTCCGGGTTGGGCGGGTTGCCGGCGCCGTCGTTCCAGCCGCGGTTGAACGGCAGGAACCACGACGCCTTGCCGGCGAGGCGGGTGCAGAACTGCACCGCGCGCTCGTCTACCGCGAAGTGCGCGATGCAGCGCCCGAACGCGAACAGCTTCTCGCGCGGACTGCGGTCCTGCTGATACTGCAGGACCGCGTCGTCCGAAGTCTGCTTGGTGAGGCTGTTCTTCAGCTCGAAGGTGAACACCGGCAGCCCGTTGATGAACAGCACGATGTCCAGCGCCCGCTGCGCCTGGTCCCGGCTGTAGCGGAGCTGCCGGGTGACGGTGAAGCGGTTCTGGTCGAACCGTTCCTGTGCCTGCAGGTTGCCGGGCGAGGGCGCGCCGTAGAGCAGGTCCAGGTGCAGCGCGCCGTGCTTGATCCCGTTGCGCAGCACCTCGATGGTGCCGCGCTTGGCGATCTCGCCCTGCAGCCGGGTCAGGAACGCCCGCCGGGTCGGACCGTCCTCGGAGAGCGCCAGCGCTTCGGCCGCCTCCCGCTGGGTGGCGCTCAGAAAGCCGGCGAGCTGCACCAGGTCGACGCAGTGCTCGCGGTCGTAGTCGTGGAAGTTGCCGCCACGCCACCCCACTCCGCCGTAACCGGCTGGCGGATCGGCCACGTTCCCCCTGGCCGGCGGTTCGCACGGATGGCCCGCCAGCCCCGTACAGATCAGCCGTTCAAGCCCGCGCTCGGACGTATCCGTGGCACGATGCACCGTCTCGCCGCGGACTCTGTTCAACTCTTCCTCCAATCGAAGCGAACGTCGAGTTCACGCAGCATCTCGAACGTATCCTGCGTGACCACACCGAACGTGTGACAGACGTTGCCGAGCGGCACGCGCCGCTTTACGTGCGGACGGTACTGTTCGTGCGTGACGACTATCGCTCCGTGGACCTTCGCGTACGCCGCCAGCCATCCGTCGGCCGCCGCCGCAAACTCCATCTTGGCCTCGGGCCGAAACGCTACGCTGCCCTGAACCCAGGCCATCATGTCCGCGAAAGCGTCACCCACCTCCGGCTCGGTGGAGGACACGAACAGCTCGGCCGGCCCATCCTTCACCCACTGCGCCAGCGCATCGCGCCCTGCCGACAACTCGTCATGAACTCTGTCGATGCTGACTACCCGCTGCCGTACGCCGTAATGACGCAGACACATCCAGAAACCCGGGCACAGGTCCAGACCGTAGTAGCGCCTGTGCGCCTCGATGAAAACGTTCGCGTCGAGTGCGAACACGCCGTTCACGCGGTCGGCTCCAATCGCCGCGCGAAGGTGTCGAAAGCGTCACCGCGCAATCCGGTGAGCGAATACGCCTCACGCCAGGACAGTCGGCCTTCCATCACAGCGCGTCGAACCGCTGCCCCGAATCGACGGCCGATGCGAACGTTCTGGCTGTTCCAGAAGTTGCCTCCGGACTCGTCTGGCCTGCGAGCCGCGTGCTGTTGGTAGGCGTCGTAGAATCGTCGGAACTCGTCCCGGTCGATCAAGCCCTGGTGCAACGTCCGCCAGGCGGCTACCAGGACACTCACCTTGAACTGCCTGGCCACGGCCTGGAGCGCGTCGGCGACTGCGCCGCCCCGCCTCCAATGTGCCGTCAGCTCTTCTTCGGGCACCAGGAACTCCGCTGCGACGGCGTTGCAGAACCGCTCCATGTCATGGACCGGAGCCTGCGCCGCGTCCAGGTTTGTTACTCCTGCGGCGCCGGCGAACACGTGCGCGAGCTCATGCGCCAGCGTGAACATCTGCGCCGCCTTGAAGTCCGCCCCGTTGACGAAGATCAGCGGCGCGTAGCGGTCGATGAGGGCAAAGCCTTGAAACTCGTGCCGATCGAGCTTCCGGTGCGTGTCGTTGCCCACGACGCCGTTGAACACCACCAGCATGCCGTGTGCTTCCGCGCACTCCCGCAGGCCCCGCAGCGCGTCCGTCCACGAGCGCCGTCGTGCAGCCCAACCAGGCTCCAGCTCCAGATGCTCCCGCATCACTGCGGCAGCACCCGCCGGGGTAGAACCCGGGGCGCAACAACCGACGAAGGGCAACGGACCGGCGCCGTCCTCGATCATCTCGTCGCGCATCCACGCCTGCCGGCGCGCCATCAGATACACCGTGTCGAGAAGATCGGGACTCGGCCGCCGGGGCCGCACTTCCGGTGCGCGGAAATCCGGTATCGGAAGGCGGTCGTCCGGGGGCTCATGCAAGTAGAGGTGCCCGAGAGGCGTATGGGTACACCGCGCCAGCCTGTCCGCTTGCGAGATGCTGATCCTTCCGGACTCTTCCCATTCCACGACCCGGTTCGCCCGGACTCTCACTCGGGCGGCAAGCGTCTCCACCCCGAGTCCGGCCCGTTCCCGAGCCCAGCGCAGCACCGCGGGTTGCAGCCTCCGCTGCGCGCGCCGTCCGCTCACGCCCACGCCTCCCGACCTACTGTACCGCCGCCGTCATCCCGGACGAGACTCCCGCCCGCGGTCCTCGTCCCGACGATCGCTGCTTCTCCACACATACATCCGCCGCCTGGTCGTCACCGTTCGGTCCGTCGTCGCCGCCGAGCGGATCGATCTCCGGCATCTCTGGCAGTCGAGCCGCCGCCTCGCGCACGTCGAGCTTGCCCGTGACGACGTCCGCGATCAGGCGGGCGCGGTATTCTCGTACGTGTTCGATGTGGCGACGACTGTTCGTGACGGCCGCCCTCATATTGTCCGTCACGCGGTCGAGGAAGCGAACGATGGCAGCCTGTTCGGGCAGGGGTGGAACGGGCAACCACGTGGACTTGATTGCGTTGTGTGTGAGGCCAAATCTCGTGACCCCATTCGCTCGCACATGAAGCTGGTACGCGATCGCCGAACTCTGTACCGCTTGAAACAGGTACTCACTACTAATGACGAGGTCGGAAAAAGGCCGGAGCAGTGCCAGATGGTAGCCACAGACCGTGTTGTCTGCCGCACCTTCAACAAGAGCCGCCACGCCGATATCATTCCACGTTTCGGAGTCCTTCGTGATGAGAACATCGCCGCGCCACAGGCGGAACTTTTCGATTTCTTCCGAGGTCGCAGTCGCACTCATGAGCGGCATTTCAGGTCGGATGCGATCAGCCTTGTAGACATCTACGTAGTTGCAGAGGTGGATCGGTTGTTCACCGGCTCGCGAGTGCTTATCGACGTTGCTGACCCGCATGTCTGATATTGTGCGCAACCTCCGCACGTCCCAATGCGCCGGCACCTTGCCCAACCACCTTGATCCGGAGTCCTTGTACGCCGGATACGGTCGTCCGGTCCGCACGTCGATCCGGCCCGTGACGGCCTCGTGGACGACGGCCTGCTTCTGCTCCTCCAGCAGCGCGATCAGCTTCTCCTTGGCGCGGATGTAGCGCCGGATGCGCTGGTCGGCGTGGTCGAGGAAGCGGACGATGGCGGCTTGTTCGCGGGGAGGGGGCGCGGGAAGACGGATCGACTTGATTGCATCATGTGACAGGCCGTAGCGCGTTACCCCATTCGCCCGCACGTGAAGCTGGTGCCCAACCCCGCGACTCTCCATGGCTCGAAATAAGAATCCACCATGGAGGCGTCCTGTATCGGGACGAAGCAGGGCCAAGTGGTAACCGCTTACGACGTCATCGCCGACCTCCTGCACGAAAGCCGGAACGCCTATATCGTTCCAAGCCTCCGAATCCTTGGTGATCAGGACGTCTCCAGACCGCAATCGGAACCGTTCGACATCACTCTCGGTAGCGGTTGCGGCCATGAAGGCTAGGTCGGATAGGATTCGGTCATTCTTGTAGACGTCCACGTAGTTGCAGAGCCGGACCGGAACCTCGCCCTCCTTCGTGTGCTTGTCGACGTTGCTCACTCGCAGTCGGCAGATATTCCGCAACCGGCGCACCTCCCAGTGCGCCGGAACTTCCCCCAGCCACTCCACCCCGGAGTCCTTGTACGCCCGGTAAGGCTTGAGTTCTGCGGCCATCACTTCAACCGAAGAGGGTGTCTCGTACTGCCTGCTTGGGCAGACCGAGGAAGGCCGCCACATCGGCGATGATCGCGTCCAGCGTGCCAATCCGCACGTCCCGATGCCGCGGTCCGGTCACGTGATGCCGGTCGCCTCCCGCCGTCACGGTCATGTGCTTCCCGGATCCGAGCTACGCGGTAGCCGTAGTGACAGGAGAGCCGCCGGGCGACCTCGGTTCCCGAGAGGTCGCGGGGGCAGCTTCATACCGCGATGGCCTCATCCCGGACGAGATGGAGCCGGATCACGCGCGGCGTCTCATCTCCATCAAAGTGGCAGAGCACGGCGTCCCGCGCCATCTCCTTCAGATCGTCCCGGTTCTCTCCCTGCGTGTAGATGCTGTATCCGAGCGCCCTGGCGTCGTACCCGCCTTCGACCGCTTCCGTGACCTCGAAGATGATCTCCGCGGGCCGCGGCCGCGACTCCGTCGATGGATTGTCCGTCATCACCTGCTTCCCTTGCGCTCGTCTTCATCGCGTTGAGGCCAGTTCGCCGTGGCCCGGATCTCCCCCAGCAGCCCCACGGTCTCTCGCTCCAGCGCCAGAATATCTTCCCGGATCTCCGGCAGCGTCCGCATCGGCTTCGGCTTGTAGCAGTACCGCGTGAAGCTGACCTCGTAGCCGACCTTCACGCGGTCCGCATGGTACCACATCGCCGGTCGGCCAGTTCACCGTGCCGGCGCAGGATCCGCCGCGCATCACGGCGCAGTGCGCAGACGTAGAGCCGCTTCGGCTTGCCGTGCGGGTCGGTGTAGTGCCTCGTCGAGCGCAAAGCCGCCGGGGTGGCCTGCGCCAGCGGCTCCGCGGGCAATTTCGAAGGCCCATGACCAGCCTATCGACTCACTCACCGGACTATCAGTCCCTGTCAGCATGGGATTGCCGTGTCTGAAGGAGGCGGAGCGTTTGCCGGCCCGCAGGCGGAGAGCTAAGCTTGGGCGATGCGTATCGCCAACCCGATGTACGACGCTGCCTTCAAGTACCTGATGGACGACCAGGCAGCCGCGCGCCTGCTGGTAGGCGCGGTGTTGGGCGAGGAGGTCGAGAGCCTGCAGGCGCTGCCTCAGGAGCGCGTTGGACGGTCGGCGCCAGCGGCGGCGCCCGGTGAGCCGCCGTCAGGCGAGCTGTTGACGGTGCGTCGGGTGGACTTCGCGGCGACGGTGCGCACGGCGGGCGGAGAGCGGCTGCGCGTGCTGGTGGAGGTGCAGAAGGCGCGCTTCACCGACGAGGTGATGCGGTTCCGGGAGTATCTGGGCCGGCATTACGCGGACCGCGACAACTACGACGAGGCGGTCGACGGGCGCCGGCGGCACCGGTCGCTGCGCGCGATCTACATCCTGGGCGAGTGCCTGCCGCGCACCGCAGCGACGGTGCTGCGGGTGGCGCGGGAGTACGTGGACGGGGTGAGCGGCGAGCGGCTGAGCGAGCGGGAAGAGTTCGTGGAAGCGCTGAGCCACGACTGCTGGGTGGTGCAGGTGCCGCTGCTGGCGTCGCGGCGGCGCACCGACCTGGAGCGGCTGCTGAGCGTGTTCGACCAGGAACTGCGGGTGCCTGAAGACCGGCACGTGCTGGAGGTGGACGAGCGCGAGATACCGGAGCGCTACGCGCCGGTGCTGCGGCGACTGGAGGGCGCCGCAGCGAGCGTGGAGGTGGCGGATTCGATGGCGCTGGAGGACGAAGTAGCGGAGACCTGGGGGCGGATGAAGCGGGAGAGCGCCGCGAAGGACGCGGCGTTGGCCGAAAAGGACGCGGCGCTGGCCGAAAAGGACGCGGCGCTGACCGAGAAGGACGCGGCGCTGGCCGAGAAGGACGCGGCGCTGACCGAGAAGGACGCGGCGCTGGCCGGAAAGGACGCGGCGCTGACCGAGAAGGACGCGGCGCTGGCCGGAAAGGACGCGGCCCTGGCCGAAAAGGACGCGGCCCTGGCCGGGAAGGACGCGGCCCTGGAGGTAGAACGGGCGGAGCGCGCCGCGGCGGCGGAGCGCATAGCGGAACTGGAGCGCCGTCTGGCGGAGGCCGGCGGCGGCGATTGACGACGCACGGCCGCCACGTTCCGCACGAACGTTTCAGCGTGACCCCCGCTCGTCCTACCGAGGACGCGGCTCGCGTCGGGACGCATCACCGGCTTCCGCCCAGTCGAGGTACGCACCCCGATCGTTCGTGAGCCGTCGCTGGCGCTCGAACAGGTCCGAGTGGGCGTTGGCCGCCTCGACCTTGTTCCAGACGACGTGAGCGAGCGCCGCCGAACCTGATCCAGCGCACGAGGTTCCACGTACGCCTGTCAGGAGGGCGGCCGGGTCGGCGACCGGGGCCGGGAACGGCCACCAGCCCACCAGCCGCCGGCGACGGCCACGAGCAGGCGGGGGCGTCGGACGCTCGCCGCCTCGACCTGCAACCATCGCCGGCACGCGCTCACCAACCTCGTCCGCGTGCTCTACGGCACCACTCCAGCGCAGGGTCGGAACGGCTGACTGATCTTTGCTGAAGCCATGCCGTCATCCCTGCGTCACCAACATCCTGCGTCACCAAATCGCGGAACCTTGGTCACGGCACATAGCCGCCCAGCTCGAAGTCGCCGACGTATCGGTTTCTCAGCAATTCCTTGTTGTGCTCGGTCAGGCAGGCTTCCTGAGCCACTTTGGCGGCTTTCAGCGCCTCCGGCGTCGATAGCCAGCCCGCTCTTGTGTTCATCTGCAGCAACACCGGCTGAGGCATGCAGAGGTGGCAGGCGACCCGGTTCAAATCCGCGTCGATGGTTTCGACCCGGCCGATGAAGTCCGGACGGCGTCCGTCCCCGAGGTCTACCAGTTTATCGCCGAAATCGGCCGGGCCACCCCCCGGGCGACGCGCCCGATGGAGCGCCCACGCCGGGGAGATCGACACCCGGGATCCAGTCGTTGTACCGGACGGACGCTTGCCGTCTCCTGGGCGCAGCGCTATGCTTTCCGGGTAAGGAACCAGCGATGGCAGACACGGTGCAACGTCCGCCGGCAACGCCGGAGGAAATATGGGCGATCCTGCGCGCGGTCTCCGCGAGCCAGCAGGAGACCGATCGCCGGATGCAGGAGACCGATCGGCGAATGCAGGAGACCGATCGCCAGATGCGGGAGACCGACCGCCGTCTACGCCGCAGCGAGGAGCTGTTCAACGGCCAGTGGGGCAAGCTGATAGAAGCGCTGGTGGAGGGCGACCTGGTCAAGCTGCTGGCACAGCGCGGGATCGTAGTCGACCATACGGTGAGCCACCTCAAGAGCAGCAACGGTGCGCGGCGCTGGGAGATCGACATCCTCGCCGCCAACGGCGACGAGGTGGTGGCGGTGGAAGTGAAGACCACCCTCAAGGTGCGGCACGTCGCGCACTTCGTCGATACGCTGAAGGTATTCCCACAGCAGGCGCCGACGGTCTACCGGGGCAAGCCCGTGTACGGTGCGGTGGCGTACCTGAAGGCGGACGAATCCGCCGACCGCTACGCGGAAGGCCAGGGTCTGTTCGTGATCCGGGCGACCGGCAGCAGTGCCAGCATCACCAACGCCGAGAACTTCAAGCCGCGCACATTCCGCCCGTAGCCCGGCGGACGGCGCGGGCGGATTCTCCCTCGAGCCTCTTGCAAAAATCTCGGGGCAGCCGGAATTATGGACAGAAGACTGACCGAGGCTGGATAAACGGGGACAGACCGGCTCCCCCCGGTGCCTCACTGAAAGATCCACTCGAAATGAAAGTCGATGCCTCATCCAAATATCCACTCAAAGCAGGTGGCGGTAAAGGGGGAGGGGGCCGGGGGAGGGTGCAGCGAGGCTAGCTGCTGAACTTGCGGGTGAAAGTCCCGCCGGCGCAAATCCCAGTGTGGCGCCGTAGTTATATCCGGCAGACGACGGGGGTCGTATTGCCTGCTTGATGCCTGCCGCGCGGACCGCACGCCGACCGCGACCGGATCGGTATGCCATGAAGTTTGGCCAGGAGACCAGGATGAGTGCTGGGAGCGGCGTTCTGTGCGGCTCTACGGTGACTGAAATGGTGCGGTGACAGAGCTGGCGCCGCCAAAGTGTGCCCCACCTGCCGCCACTGGGCCGTGGCTACCCCCAGACTGCCTATCTCGGACCGCTACTGCCGCTCATCGAGAATTGCTGTTGTACCGGACGGACGCTTGCCGTCTCCTGGGCGCAGCGCTATGCTTTCCGGGTAAGGAACCAGCGATGGCAGACACGGTGCAACGGCCGCCGGCAACGCCGGAGGAAATATGGGCGATCCTGCGCGCGGTCTCCGCGAGCCAGCAGGAGACCGATCGCCGGATGCAGGAGACCGATCGCCAGATGCAGGAGACCGATCGGCGAATGCAGGAGACCGATCGCCAGATGCGGGAGACCGACCGCCGTCTACGCCGCAGCGAGGAGCTGTTCAACGGCCAGTGGGGCAAGCTGATAGAAGCGCTGGTGGAGGGCGACCTGGTCAAGCTGCTGGCACAGCGCGGGATCGTAGTCGACCATACGGTGAGCCACCTCAAGAGCAGCAACGGTGCGCGGCGCTGGGAGATCGACATCCTCGCCGCCAACGGCGACGAGGTGGTGGCGGTGGAAGTGAAGACCACCCTCAAGGTGCGGCACGTCGCGCACTTCGTCGATACGCTGAAGGTATTCCCACAGCAGGCGCCGACGGTCTACCGGGGCAAGCCCGTGTACGGTGCGGTGGCGTACCTGAAGGCGGACGAATCCGCCGACCGCTACGCGGAAGGCCAGGGTCTGTTCGTGATCCGGGCGACCGGCAGCAGTGCCAGCATCACCAACGCCGAGAACTTCAAGCCGCGCACATTCCGCCCGTAGCCCGGCGGACGGCGTGGGCGGATTCTCCCTCGACAGCTCTTTACCTCGACCAGCTCATTGCGCCCGAACTGCACGCCGGGGTCGACCAAGTCGGGGACCATACCGCTGCCGGGCCGCGATATACGGCGCCGGGCCGTTGGCTCAGCACGAAGTCGGTGAGGGCTTCCATAGCGCTGCGGGCAGCGCCGGCGGGCAGCGCCGCCAGGGCGTCCTGGTCCATCTGGTCATCCATCAACTGGAAGGCGAGGCCGAACTGGAGGCCGAACTCGGCGGCGGCGGCCACATGCGGGTCCCCGTCGCCGACGACCAGGGCGCCGGCGGGCAGCAGGCGGACATCACGCCTTCTGAAGGCCCATGACCGCAGCCTATCGACTCACTCACCGGACTATCAGTCCCTGTCAGCATGGGGATTGCCCTGGCCGCAGGAACGCCTCGATGCCGCCCTCTCCTGCAGCGGGATCTGCTCGGTGTCGCGCAGCTCGGCGTCCGGCTCGTACTCCACCACCGCCTGCCGACCCTCGACGGTGGCCGCGAACAGGCTCCTCATGCACATGCTCGACCGTGCCGGGCTGCTCGCGATACCGGAAGCATCGGACAGCATGATCTAGGCCAACCGGGTCTAACACCTCAAGTCGTGGAATCTCCATTTCCTGCTTGTAGCTGACCGCGTCGCGTTGCCCGACCATTCCTCAAGGACTGGGAGCGCCTCTCGCGTTCCGGGTCGTTACGATATGAATCGGCTGAAGGCGGTCATGCTCATGCTCATCGCCAACGAGGCGCCGCTCGGTCCCGAACAGAGGGATCACCGGCTCAGAGGCTCGTGGGCGCGCTACCGGGAATGCCACGTCGGTGGTGATTGCCTTCTGATCTATCGACTCGACGACACGGACGGACCAAGCGGCTCCATCTATTTTGCCCGGGTCGGCGCCCATGCCGAACTGTTCGAATGATCATGTTCGAGATCGGGGTGCGCCACGGCCGATCATCGTCAGATCAGGCCACACATCAGCGGTACTTCATCGGCGGCGTGATGATCGGCGCGATCAAGGGGTGACCGCTGCCGACGATCCGTGGCATCCATCTCGTGGGAGGAGCCACGCCGGCATGGGAAGACCTCGGCGGATGCCGACCCCAACAGCACGATCAAGCGCCACTTCGAGCTGGCCGCTGACGGGGTAGAGCCCGCGCTCCGGTGGGCGGCCGGGTCACCGGCGGAGCATGACGACTGGCGCCGAGCCTTCTCGCGACGGCTGAAGCGACTGGTCGGAACGCGGCCCGAGCGAGTGCCGCTGGAGGTCAGGTGGGACGAAGTCGACCTCGGGACCTTGTGCGGCGCAAGATCTACGTGCGCTCGGAGGCCACTACTGGGTGCCCGCCTACTACTTCGTCCCGAAGCAGGTGCGGGACAGGACGCCCGCGATCCTGTGCCTGCACGGCCACAGCGGCATCGTTCATCGTTTCCTACATCCGCGAGGGCGACGCCGCCCAGCTCCGCAAGAGCCGGGAGGGGTACCTGGACTACGCCGTCCATCTGGCCGAGCACGGATACATCACGCTGGCGGCGGTGCAGCGGGGCTGGAACGAGACCCCGCTGCCGGAGGACCGGGCCAGGGGCCACCCATAGTTGCCACCGCGTCACCATGGACGCGTTCCTGCTCGGCATGACCCCGGTCGGACTCGGTGCTGAGACGCCCCGTCTGCTCGACTTCCTGGAGACCCAGGAGCCGGGTCGACCGCGGGCGGATCGGTGTCGCCGGGCTGTCGGGGGGCGGAACGACCGGCCTCTTCCTGACCGCCCTGGAGCCGCGGATCGGGCTGGCCATGATCGGCAGCTACTACTGCACGTTCCGGGACTCGATCTTCTCCATCTACCACTGCATCTGCAACTGCGTGCCCGACCTGATGCGGTGGGCGAGATGCGGGGAGATCGCGGCCGTGTTCGCGCCCAAACCCATGCTGATCATCGCGGGCACCCGCGACGAGATCTTCCGATCGCGGCGACTGGGCGGGCCGCTACGCCGTTCGCCTGACGGCCAACTTCCGCGTTACCTTCGGATGGGACGACGACGGCGCAGTGGCCTCCTCGCCCCGGGAATGCAGGACCACTTGCGCGTCACGACCGATCCCGACTACTATGAAACGAACGCCGAGAGCGTGGAGTTCTGGTCCTCGGGCAACCCATTGTTCCAGCCACCGGAGTTGCTGCAACCCGCGACGGAGCTGCCCGCAGACGCCACTGGAACCTTGCGCGACCTGCTCGACTCCAGATGAAGGAGATGACCGCGATGTCACGCGATGGTATCCTCCAAGCCGGACATAATCTCCCACTCCGAGGCTTCTTCCGGGACTACGGCGCTGTCGTTGAACGTCGAATGCGCGACGTGGCGGAGACTTCCGTGAAGTGACATTGCAGCTTGTGTGTGGCCGAGAGGATGCGTCTGGTGATCAAACGGCGTGGTACGCTGGAGAACCTAACTCCAAATGCCAGACCTGATTAGACCGAGCCGCGACGGCGATCAATTCCACTACCTTTGGGCCGCCCGGCGCTGCTTGTCGCTGCTCGCCCCGCAGGGAGATCTCGTTGCCATCGCCATAGAGAGCTCTTCACCCCAAGAGCTTCCTCCTGAGTCCGCCCCCTTGTCCGGTGAGGAAGTAATCGACATTGTCGAATACTACGGTGACGAAGACTTGAGCAGGGCGCGTCTCGTGCGCTACATGCAGCTCAAACACTCCACCCGCCGTACCTCTGTTCCCTGGACCGCAAGCGAACTGAAGAAGACCCTGACTGGCTTCGCGGCCCGCTACCGGGATCTCCTGCAAACATTCAACCAGGATGACGTGGCAGACAGGTTCGAGTTCTGGTTTGTAACGAACCGTCCGATCAGCCAGGCATTCCTGGAAGCGGTAAGCGGAGCCGTACAAGATGAGATATCCCAGTGTCCCAAGGAGCACGAGAAACTGAAACAGTGTGTGGGCCTTGACGGCTCCAAGATTTCGTCACTCTGTAGGCTTCTTCATTTCAAGCCTCGTGAAGAAGGTTATTTGGATCAACGCAACATACTGTTTCGAGAAGTGAACGTATATTTACCGGAGTATGATTTCGATGCACCTACACAGCTCAAGGAGCTTGTCACGCGCAAGGCGCTTTCCGAATCGGAAGACGATCCGGCCATTACCAAGATGGATGTTCTGCGGGCACTGAAGACCGACGAAGACCGTCTATTCCCTACACGATGCCTGATCGAGACGATCGACAACGCCGTTCCCCGCGAACAGGAGAGCGACCTTGTTCGCGCGATAGTAGAAGCTGACGAACAGCCGATCATCATCCACGCGGTAAGCGGTATCGGCAAGTCGGTGTTCTCAACGCGTATCGCAGGGCTCGTACCGGCAGGCTCGGTGTCGATCTTGTACGACTGCTTCGGAAAGGGTCAGTATCGCAGCCCGACTGGCTACCGACATCGCCATCAAGAAGCGCTCGTCCAGATCGCCAACGAACTTGCCTCGAGACGCCTGTGCGACCTCCTGATACCTACCGTTAACGCCGACGTGGCGGCTTACGTTCGGGCTTTCCTGTACCGGCTTCGGCAAGCCATCACATGTATCCGCAATGCCGAGTCTCAGGCAGTGCTGTGCATAGTAGTCGATGCCGCGGACAACGCCCAGATGGCAGCGGAGGAGATCGGTCAGTCGCGTTCGTTCGTGCGTGATCTGCTGCGAGAGACACTGCCGAGCGGCGTGCGTCTGGTTGTCCTTTGCCGCAGTCATCGACAGGACATCCTTGATCCGCCTCCACACGCTCTGAGGTTGGAGTTGAAGTCCTTTAGCAGAGTCGAGACCGCAGCCCATCTCCGCCGGACCTTTCCTGATGCTTCCGAGCATGACGTGGCCGAGTTTCATCGTCTCAGCTCACAGAACCCTCGTGTTCAGGCGATTGAGCTTTCCCGCGGACTGTCGCTTGGAGAGACTCTTCGGCGTCTTGGTCCAGACCCGACGACCGTAGAAAGCTCAATCGGGAACCTTTTACACGATAGCATCGCGGCGGTCCGTGATTGCGCCGGTGCGATCGAAGCGGAGGCGATTGACAAGGTGTGCGCCGCCTTGGCCGTGTTACGTCCTCTGGTTCCCATTTCTGTTCTCTCGGGGATATCAGGAGTGTCTGAGGATTTGATACGAAGTCTGGTCCTGGATCTTGGCCGGCCGCTGCACTTATCGGATGATGCCGTTCGATTCCTCGACGAACCGGTCGAGACATGGTTCCGTGAGATGTTCAAGCCGTCGCAAGAAGAGTTGCAGGCGTTCATTCATAAGCTGAGTCCACTTGCGGCAGAGAGCGCGTACGTAGGGTCGACGCTGCCGCAATTGATGCTGGAGGCGGGGCAGCTCTCGGAGCTGGTGGCGCTGGCGCTTGCTTCGACCGGACTCCCGGAGACAAACGAACTCGAAAAACACGAGGTCGAGCTGTATCGTCTTCAGTTTGCGTTGAAGGCGAGCCTGCGTCAGAAGCAATACCTTGATGCTGCGAAACTCGCACTGAAGGCGGGCGGGGTGACCGCGGGAGACGACCTCAATCGTACGACTATTCAGGCTAATACCGATCTTGCGGCGCGGTTCATTGAATCCGAGCGTATTCAGGAGCTCGTGTCGCGACGGACGTTCGGTTCAGCCTGGATGGGTTCTCATCATGCTTACGATGCGAGTCTGCTCTCTGGCTGTGCAGCGCTTGTCGGCGACGCGCGCAGTCGACTTCGGATGGCCTACGAGTGGCTGGACAGTTGGAGTCGCTTGACGGAGGAGAAACGTAAAGACGAGCCGGTTGACTACGCCGACATTGCCGAGCTGGCGATGGCGGAGTTGAACGTCCACGGAGTCCGTGCCGCAGCGGCGAGTGTCGGAGGGTGGAAGCCTCGTGAGGTGTCGTTCCAAGTGGGCCGAATGTTGGCATCGCGGCTTATCGACCACGGACGAGTTGCTGATTTGAACAATCTCGCGGTCGCCGCGGGAAATAACATCAGGCTCGTAGTCGCCATCATCCTGGAACTTTGTGAGATTCAGCGGACACCACCGCCAGCGGTGGTCGAACGCGCCTTTCAGTATGGCTTGCGTAAGGGTGGCAAGTTCATGAAGGAAGACGTTCGGGATATAGAGAAGACTGGGCTGGTGGCGGTCATAGCGCTCGTTGAGGCCGCGCTGCGGGTGTGTGTCTGCTCCCAAGCTGATGCCGCAGAGCTGCTCGCGTGTCATCTGCCGGAAAGTCCGCCGCGCGGACTGTCGTCGCCGTACTCGGGTTCTCGTTCTCCTTTGTTACGCGCGTACTACCTTTGGGCAGCGTTGGAGGGGCGGAAACTTCAGATCAACGACCTTGCTCATCCGAATCTTAGAAGCGAACTGGAAGAAAGTTCGCAGCATCAGTGGTCGCAGGAAGCTCAGGAGTTCAGGGAACATGTTGGAGCATTGGTGCCGTGGTACGAGCTGTGGACGGAAGCGTTTCTTGACAAGATAGATCGGAGCGGATTGACCGATCGCCTAGCGCGGGTACGAGAGGGACTGGCAAACCGAACGCTATATGGCAACGAGTCGGCTACATTGAACGAAGTGGCGCTCATCTGGTTCGACGTTCTGACGCACTTGCATGCCGTGGACGCGACGTCGATCGAGAGTCTGATGTCATGGATCAAGAGCTTGCGGGCGCCTCTCTACACGCGCACACTGACGGCGCTCGCACGAAAAGGAGCGTGGCAGGACGAAACAAAGGCGGTCGCCCTGGAATTCGCCAAGCAGGCGTTCGGGCTTACACGGGACGAGCGTACGGACGCCGAGACGAAATCGGCGGACTATGTCGACGTCGGCCGCTCAGTGCTTGCAATCAACGGACCCGAGGCTCAGGCGTACTTCAAGGAAGCCCTGACGGTTGCCGGCCGGGTCGGGGAAGAGAACTTGTGGCGATGGGACGCGATGCTGGATCTGGCGGAGCGAGCTGCTCGGCGCGACCGGCCGGCTCCCGAGACCGCGTATCAGTTTGCTCGCTGTGCGGAGCTCACATGGGACTACGTGATACGAGACAAACACTTCGACTGGTGGTCGACCGTGGAGGCCTTGTCGTCCCTGTGCCCACGTTCGTGCTTCGCAATCCTCAGCCGCTGGCGGGATCGCGGCTTCGGGCGTACGGGAAGGACTCTACCTGTCGCAGTACGCGCGATGGTCGAGCGGGGAAGCGTCGACGCTCGCGACGCGTTGGCGTTGATCGGGTTCAATGCTGAGTGGGATTACGCAAGGCTATTAGGGAGTGTTCTGGAAGTATGCACAAATCGAGTCGAGATGGAAGCTGCCATTTCGTTGGTTTTTCGATACCTGGAAGTCGAGGACCAGCCATCGTCTGTTTGGCTGAGCTTGAAGGAGGTCATCGCACGGTATGGACTGAAGGTTCCCGAGCTTGACGATCAACTCGTGTTCGCACCGAATCAAGAACGTGCGAATAGCGAACGCTCCGCGAGACATGGGAACGAGTGGTCCGCAGGCGAGCCGACGGAGCGTAAGTGGGACGACATTTTTTCGGGGAACGACCTTACGACGGCCGTCGGGATTGCCCGTTCCTATGCAGGGTTCAAGGCGACACCCGCTCCATGGAGTCGCGATGGGTTCTTCGTCGAAGCGCTACGCCGGGTGCCGGTCGGTGGCGAAGCTGATTTCATTGCGAGCGTAGGTTGTATTCTTGTGCTTGACCTGTATGACCTGCAAACGATAATGGAGAAAATCCCCGACACTTGGAGAGGACGACCGTCGGTCAAGCATGCCATGGCTGGAACGTTGAAGAGCTATTGTCGCCGCTACTGCATGAAGATCGAACGGAACCGGCACTATGAGGTGATGCCCTTCGACCTGGCCAGCCAACTCACCGGTCTGGCTGATACGGACATCATCGACGTTGTGTTGGATGCTATCGGCGAGTCGCCGGATCTTGCGGATGCAAGGCGCCTGTTCTCGGTGGTTGGCTTGCTCACATCAAGCATGGCGCACGACGAGGCGCTTGAGGCGCTGAAGTTTGGACTGCGACTCTTCGATTCGATTCTGGAGGAAAAGGACGGGGACGGCTCCTGGTCGAAGAGTCTTCTTCCGCCGGAGTCCATGGAAGAATCAATTGCTGGCTACGTCTACGCCGGGCTCGCCGCGCCGACTGCCGCGGTTCGTTGGGAAGCAGCGCATGTGGTTCGAGGGCTTTGCGCGTTGGGCAGGCGGGAAGTGCTACGTCATCTCGTGAGTCTCGATGAGACCAACTCCGGCGGGCCGTTCGCCGACCGTCGACTGCCGTTCTATCGACTTCATGCTCGGCAGTGGCTACTGATCGCACTAGCAAGAGTCGCTACCGAGGCTCCGGACGTACTTGCGCCATTCGTCGATCGATTCGTCGATCTTGCCCTCCACGATAAGCCACATGTCATGATCAGGATGTTTGCGTCACAGGCCGCGGAGGCACTGATTGAGCACGGAGTTCTTTCCCGTGGCGATCTAAGGGAACGTCTGTCAAGTGTGAACGTCAGCTCACTTCCCGTCGTGGAATCGAAATCCTTCGAGCGCGTCAGCCGTGACACGACTGAGGACGCGGGGGAAGATGACGAAGACAGGTACCATTTTGGGATCGATATCGGTCCGTACTGGTATGAGCCCCTCGGCCGAATATTCGCCTTGTCGCAGATCGATGTCGAGAGAGAGGCGCTCGGTGTGATCCGAGGTGACCTCAACTATCGTGCCCGGTGGGCATGCTACGAGGACGAGCGGGCACGTCGCAACATCTATGACCACCGTCAAACCTACGCGTCACACGGTTCCTATCCGGACACGGATGACCTTCATTACTATCTCTCCTATCACGCCATGATGATCGTGGCCGGCAAGTTTCTTGCCACGAGATCGACACACCGCAATCCGGATGGATGGGAACACGACGAGTTCGGCGCGTGGCTACTGCGGCATGGGATGTCAAGGGACGACGGCCGGTGGCTTGCGGATCGCCGAGACGCCGCGCCACGGGAGCGGCCCGCGTGGTGCGAGCGTGAGAAAGACCACCCCGAGTACGGTGTGGTGACAACAGGTGACTTTGATCAGGCGTTTGTGCAGGGTAACCGTATGAATGTTTGGGGAAACTGGTCGACAGTAAACTCGGCACGTGTTCAGGAGGTTTACGTTAGTAGTGCTTTGGTGTCGCGCGACAGATCTATGGCGTTACTCAGGGCGTTGAGCACGGCCGAGAACGCGCGGGACTATCGGATCCCATGCTCGGATGACGATCTGGAGATTGATCAGGGCGGCTTCGTCCTCAAGGGATGGATCGAATATCGCGATCGCGATAGTGGACTGGACCGAAAAGACAGATGGTCAGGAGGGGTCCGCTATCCGCCGCCAGCGCCAGCAATAGAGATCGTCGAGTTGATGGGCCTTGGGACCGACTCGGATGAGCGGGTGTGGCGCGACGAAGCAAAGACACCCGTAATGCGTTCGCAGACGTGGGGAAACCTGGAGACGGAGCGCGATGACCGCGATGATGAGCGCGGGGAGAGGCTTCTAGCGTCCATCGACTTTGTCAAAGAGGTATTGAGAAGTCTTGATCGTGATCTGATAGTTGAAGTTCAGATAGGAAGACGCGGACGTCGTTGGCGGTACGAGGCCAGAGAGGACGACGATGAACGAATCCCAGAGAGAACCAGACTCTACGTTGTCAAGAGCGACGGGCATTTCATCACGCTTTGAACAAGCTACGGCGTTGGGTCGCAAGCTCGTTGAGGAGCTTGGAATGGAGTCATCGACGGATACGCTCGGCCGCTGGATGGCGCACTACGTGGCCGAACTCATGGATGCCGCTGAGAACGCGCCTTCGGAGGAACGTGAAGCGGCGCGAAGCAGATGCTTCGACGCAATTCTGAAGCTATGGACGCATCGTGCAGGACTGCCGGACGTCAAGCGCCCGTTTGAGGACCTGGAGCCGATCATGCGTGCGCTCAAGAGCTTGGATCCAGAGAATGACACCCCCCGGTACTACCGTACCATCAGAGGCACGATCGACGAGAGCGATGAGGGCCGAGAGACGCAGTCCCTGATCGAGCTCGTTTGCGAGATCGACATTGCCGCAAGAGTCCTTGTTGGCGAGATTCTGTCGGATGCTGCCCGTTCGGCCATCGATAGATCCAAAGCCTGGGTCGAGCTTGCCGAAGACGCCGGGGCCGATTCGGGAGTCGCTAGTGTTGTTATCGAAGCTGTCTCGGACAAATCAAGTGCGGAGCCGAGTGCTTGCAAGAAGTATGATCGCCTCCAGGACCGCATCGATCGATTGGAGAGGTTCGTCGAGATGGTCGGTCTTGTGGCTGAGGACCTCAGGAAAAGGCAGGAAACTGGCTGAACGACCAAGCTTCTCTTCATGGCTGGTGAGGCCCGCGTGCGGCGGGAGGAGTCGAGGACAGCCACTATTGTGATGGATAAGCAGGAAGGGGAGGCTATATGATGCGGTTTTGTGGCGACGGGAGTTGCAATAATGTTCGGTGACGAGTGCCGGCACGACGTGACTGTGGAGGAGGGCTGCGATGGCGAGGCCAAGGCCGAGGTCGCCCGCACCGGCTCTGCCACTCGGAACGACCAGGGTATCGGGGCCATCCAGCCTCAGCATGTTGGCGATCGGCACGGATCGAGCTTGATGCACAGAGCGATTACACCGGTTCGCCTGGCCCGCTCGGCCGGAGCCGGACCGGGAAATATCAGGAGCGGATAGTCGGTGTCCGCCACGGCTACGCGCCGTCTCCGCTATCACCGGGTTGCCGGAGCGTGAATCGCTTCTTCCAGTGGCGCAGGCGACGTTCGACGATAGCCTCGACATCGGCGCCCGGCCGGTTCAATACGATCTGTCGCAGTACGTCCGTTCCGAAGTCTTCGACCTCCGCGAAGCTCAGGCCGCGCAGCCGCTGGGCGAGGCTGCGCGGCGACAGGCCGAGCGGCTGTCCGTGCCGGTTCTCGAAGCGTTTGAACCACTCCTCGATCCGGCCCTGCGTCGGCGACGGCAACTCCAGCCGAATCTGGAAGCGCCGCCATACGGCGCGGTCGAGGAGTTCCGGATGGTTGCTCGCCGTCACCACGACGACGTAACTGGGGACGGCGTCGATCCGGGGCAGCAGCGAGCTGACGACGCGCTTGATCTCGCCGGTCTCGTGCACGTCGCCGCGCTCCTTGCCCACCGAGTCGAATTCGTCGAAGAACAGGACGCAGTGGCGCGAGCTGGCGTGCTCGAACACCTGCGCGATCCGCTGTGCGGTCTCGCCCAGATAGCTGCCGATGACGGATTCGTACCGTACCGAGAGCAGCGGGACGTGCAAGGCGTACGCCAGCGCCTCGGCGAGCGTGGTCTTGCCGTTTCCCGGCGGCCCGGCCAGCAGTACGCGGTTGCGTGGCTCCAGCCCGTACGAGCGCAGCAGGTCGGCGCGGTGCTGTTCGGTCACCAGCTCGCGTATGGTCTCGTCGGCCTCGGCGGGCAGAATCAGGTCTTCCAGGCGGCGAGCTGGAACGGTTTCCGCTACCAGAGGACCTGCCGCCGAGCGATTGGGGAGCGGCGCCGGCTGTCCGGACCGGCCGTTGTCGGCCTGAAGCTGCGCCAGCAGCCGATCGGCAAGGATGGTGTGCTTCTTCGCCCGTTCGTCGGCCGCCAGCGCCTCGACGGTCTTGCGCACCTGGACCTCGTCCCCCTGCCTGCTCGCCTTGATCAGGTTCAGGATCAGGTCGGCTCGTGCCATGGTTCTCCCTGCTCCGCTTCATGTTGCGGCGGCTTCCCCTCCCTGCGATCGAATCCCTTCTCGCTGGTCTTCATCTCGCCTCGCCCAGAATCTCGCCGAGCAGCCCTTCCGTCTGCTTCTCCAGGGCCAGGATGTCGGCGCGAATCTCCTGCAGCGTACGCATCGGCAGCGGCTTGTAGAAGGAGCGGGTGAAGCTGATCTCGTAACCGATCCGTACGCTGTCGGGCTGGTACCACGCGTCGGAAGCGTACGGCAGGACCTCGCGGCGCAGGAAGGCTTCGATCCCACCCGGCTCCTGCAGCGGGATCTGCTCGGTGTCGCGCAGGGCCGTATCGGGCTCGTACTCCACCACGGCGGGTCTGCCGTCGATGGCGGCGGCGAACCGGCCGCGCAGCAGATCGGCGGTCGTGCCTCGCTTGTGGATCTTCCTGATGATCGGTGGTGTAGCCGACCTTCACGGCGTACGCCGCCAGTACGAGTGGGTGAGCGAGGTGCCGCTGACCGGCAAGGCGGACTCGCCGCTGGTCAACTTCATCCAGTTCCAGATCGTCAAGCGCGGCAAGGTTACCTATCGCAACGCCTGGGTCACCGACCTGGAGCCCAGCGGCGACAACATCGTCCACTTGGTGCGCGCCGCGCGGGCGCGCTGGAAGATCGAGAATGAGGGGTTCAACACACTTAAGAACCAGGGCTACCATCTGGAGCACAACTTCGGCCATGGTGACGAGCATCTGTCGGAAGCGTTGTTCGTGCTCAACCTGCTGGCGTTCTTCCTGCATCAGATGTTCGAACTGGTGGATGGCTTGTATCAGCGGGTGCGCACGTTGTTTCAGTTCCCGGCGGGCGTTCTGGGACGAGGTGCGGTCGGTGTTCCGGCTGTTCCTGATTACATCCTGGGACCAGGTGCTGACGAGGATGAACTCGCCGCCGGAGCCGTTGCCGGAGTAATCAGTCTGCGGAGTCCTGACCGTATTGCCTGCTTGATGCCTGCCGCGCGGACCGCACGCCGACCGCGACCGGATCGGTATGCCATGAAGTTTGGCCAGGAGACCAGGATGAGTGCTGGGAGCGGCGTTCTGTGCGGCTCTACGGTGACTGAAATGGTGCGGTGACAGAGCTGGCGCCCGCCAAAGTGTGCCCCACCTGCCGCCACTGGGCCGTGGCTACCCCCAGACTGCCTATCTCGGACGCTACTGCCGCTCATCGAGAATTGCTGTTGTACCGGACGGACGCTTGCCGTCTCCTGGGCGCAGCGCTATGCTTTCCGGGTAAGGAACCCAGCGATGGCAGACACGGTGCAACGTCCGCCGGCAACGCCGGAGGAAATATGGGCGATCCTGCGCGCGGTCTCCGCGAGCCAGCAGGAGACCGATCGCCGGATGCAGGAGACCGATCGGCGAATGCAGGAGACCGATCGCCAGATGCGGGAGACCGACCGCCGTCTACGCCGCAGCGAGGAGCTGTTCAACGGCCAGGTGGGGCAAGCTGATAGAAGCGCTGGTGGAGGGCGACCTGGTCAAGCTGCTGGCACAGCGCGGGATCGTAGTCGACCATACGGTGAGCCACCTCAAGAGCAGCAACGGTGCGCGGCGCTGGGAGATCGACATCCTCGCCGCCAACGGCGACGAGGTGGTGGCGGTGGAAGTGAAGACCACCCTCAAGGTGCGGCACGTCGCGCACTTCGTCGATACGCTGAAGGTATTCCCACAGCAGGCGCCGACGGTCTACCGGGGGCAAGCCCGTGTACGGTGCGGTGGCGTACCTGAAGGCGGACGAATCCGCCGACCGCTACGCGGAAGGCCAGGGTCTGTTCGTGATCCGGGCGACCGGCAGCAGTGCCAGCATCACCAACGCCGAGAACTTCAAGCCGCGCACATTCCGCCCGTAGCCCGGCGGACGGCGCGGGCGGATTCTCCCTCGACAGCTCTTTACCTCGACCAGGCTCATTGCGCCCGAACTGCACGCCGGGGTCGACCAAGTCGGGGACCATACCGCTGCCGGGCCGCGAGATACGGCGCCGGGCCGTTGGCTCAGCACGAAGTCGGTTGAGGGCTTCCATGGCGCTGCGGGCAGCGCCGGCGGGCAGCGCCGCCAGGGCGTCCTGGTCCATCTGGTCATCCATCAACTGGAAGGCGAGGCCGAACTGGAGGCCG